>NZ_FZOY01000032.1 GCF_900188335.1 Tropicimonas sediminicola
TCAAATCAAGAAGGGCAAAGGTGGACGACTTTTACGCCGCCCGCAGCAGGGTCATCCCGCCGCTACCGTGGCCGACTTTCTCACCGCCGTTCTCACTCAAACATCCCTGCCAGCGCAGCCGCCGTCCTTTCGCGCGCGTGGGCACCGGCGTCCGTGCTGACGGTCAACCAGCGCCACGTCGCCCCACGTACCTAGGATCGACAAACCCGCAGCCCGCAACTCGCCGACCGCACCAGCAGTTGAAATGCGCCTGATAGCAACCGGACCAACTGGCGCTGCATCTAGCCGACCACAGTCGTCCTCCGTAGCCTTCTGCTACAGTTCGACAGTGATCTTGACCTAGGAGGTGTCGATGCCGAGCTCTTCCGCGATCTGCGCCCGGTGATCCTCCAGCACCTGCCCGAAAGTCCGGCGGGGTGCTGGCTGCTCCTTGGCGCTGCGCCGCTGTGCGTCACGTTCCGCGATCCGAGCAGCAGAAGCATCGTCTCCGCGACGGATGGTCTGCGCTGTCTCGAACGGCACATCGGGCATCGTTTCCCACTCTCCGATCTGGACCTGATCTAGAACGTCTTGCTCGTTCATGTAGGTCACCGGGTTGCGGTAACCTGGCCAGTGGAAGGTGTCGCTGGTTTCGGCGAACTCGTCGAACTGGATGAGCCACCGCCCATCGTCGTCCCGTTGCAGGTCGCGGATCATTGCGATCATGAAGGACCGACCGTGCCGCTCCGTGTCACCTGGTCTCCTGCGGTCATGGGCATTGTGAACCAGAAAGACATTCGTGGCGTTGCGTGCCTTGGACGCCGTGGCGCAGAGCGCAACCTAGAGCAGGGAGCGTTTCATTGGTCCATCTTCCTCCACCTAGCCGACCTGTAGCAGCTTGCCCGAGTTGGCCTTGAGTTTTCAATCCGCCATTCCTGTCGGGATTTCAGGCAGTCATCGCCGTCCACTCCGGTCGGCGTGAGCTATGTTCGGACGGCAGTTGGCTGGCGCCCAATCTACGAACCCGCAGGGCGGGAAAATCCAGGCTCCTTCGAGCGGATGTCGCACATTGAGTGTTGGGAGTGTCGCGTTCGTCGCGTCCGCGCCGAGCAGCCCCTGTTCGAACAGCCGAAGCATCCGGCGACGCATCGCGCGCCCCGGGTTTCGTGGTGTCGCTGATGAGGAGCCGTTCCGGGCGGTCCTGCGCGGATCCGGCCGGGGGGATGCGACCACCGCACATAGGGCAGCCGGTGGTCGCAGGTCGTGTCTCTTTC
>NZ_FZOY01000031.1 GCF_900188335.1 Tropicimonas sediminicola
TGAACTGGCCCCCATTTCGACCGGACACCTGGGCTTGACCCAGGAGGCTTAGGGATAGCCCTGAGCACATGCTTATGTCTGAGATTGAAATCATCACCGACGGTGGCCGCCGTCGCCGTTGGTCTGCCGCGGAGAAGGTGCGGATCGTCGAGGAGACGTTGTATGCCGGCGAGAGCATTTCCGCGGTCGCCCGCCGTAATGGCGTTGCGCCCAATCTCCTCTATCGTTGGCGTCGGCTGATGCTGGATGGAGGGAGTGTCGCGGTGGCTGGCGACGACGACGTGACAAGCAACCGGACGGTCCGGCAGATGGAGGAACGCATCCGGGAGCTGGAACGCCAGCTCGGGCGCAAGACGCTCGAAGCGGAGATCCTCCGAGAGGCACTGGAGAAAGCGCAGTCAAAAAAACGGACGTTGCATGCGCTGTCGTCGCTGAAGGACGGTTCCCGGTGAAGGCCGTGGCTGACACCCTGGGCGTTTCCCGGTCGAACCTGCATGAGCGGTTGAACGGGAGCGCGAAGCCGCGTCGGAGCTATCACAAAGCTCAAGACGCGGCGTTGCTGCCACGTATCCAGCGGCTGGTGGCGGCGCGCCCGACCTACGGATACCGACGGATCGCGGCGCTGCTGAACCGGGAACTTCGGGCCGCGGGTCTGGCCCCTGCCAACCACAAGCGCGTCTACAGGATCATGAAGAACAGCAACCTGCTGCTCGAGCGCTCCGGGATGGAACGGCCCGAGCGCACTCACGACGGCAAGGTGATCATGATCCGCTCCAACCTCCGTTGGTGCAGTGATGGTCTGGAGTTCACCTGCTGGAACGGCGACATCGTCCGGGCCGCTTTCCTCATCGATGCCCACGACCGGGAGATCATCGCCTGGCGGGCCGTCGTCAATGCCGGGATCAGCGGTTCCGACGTTCGGGACATGCTGCTGGAGGCCGTCGAGAAACGCTTCTGTACTCACAGTGCGCCGGAGGTGATCGAGCTCCTGTCCGACAACGGCAGCGCCTACACGGCGAAAGACACCCGCATCTTTGCCCGACAGCTCGGCCTCAAACCCTGCTTCACGCCGGTGAAGAGCCCGCAGTCGAACGGCATCTCGGAGGCATTCGTCAAGACGCTCAAGCGCGACTACGTTCGCGTCAATCCACTGCCGGACGCCGAAACCGTCCTACCCTTGCTGGACACCTGGATCGAGGATTACAACGACAACCACCCACACTCCGGCCTGAAATGGCGCTCGCCCCGCGAGTTCATAAGGGCCCAAACCGAAACCGCGTAGGTGTCCGGTCAAATGGGGGCAAGTTCA
>NZ_FZOY01000030.1 GCF_900188335.1 Tropicimonas sediminicola
GCTATACGAGGAGCACGTTTGCCAAGGCGACGGTCATGCCCAGACTGGCCGACTTTTGCTCCGCCCAGTGGTCGGTTTTTGCGCCGCCGTTGACAACCTGTCCAGTCTGGATCCGGGGGTCGGAAAGACGTCGGCCATCAAGCATCTGGTCAGGCAGACACTGGTGTCCCCTCACCATCATGATGTCTCGTTCCTGCTGTGCCTGCCGAGGATCGCCGAGATCATTCGGCTTGCCAAGGAACTGGGTCTGGAAGAAGCGGACTACGCGGTCTTGACGTCGGATGAGAAGGTCAACGGATTGTCATCCACTGCGCCAAGCGATGCGAGGATCCTCTTGACCACCCATGAGATGGTCAGGCGTCACGTCGATGGGCGTAGCTTCAACGAAGCATCAGCATTCCACTTCGCAGGCGGAGTTCGCACCGTCCGGATCTGGGACGAGGAGTTCCTGCCAGGCGAGGTCGTCACTGTGACCCAAGAGGAGTTGGCGACGCTTCCTGCCCACCTTGGTCGTTCTCAGCCCCGGCTTCGCGATGCTGTCGATAAGTTTGTCGAAGACATGAAAGCCGCAGCCAACGGCGACGTCCTCGATTTCCCGGCGCTCTCCTCGCTGTACACAGGCGATTCTGTGGACGTTCAGAACTCGCTGGGTCCAAACCCCGGACAGATAGCAATAGATGCGCTGAAGAGTTGCATGAGGCTCTCGGGAGGCAAGGTGCGGATTGCGAGGAGTAGCGGACGGCAGATCACCGCACTCGGTGTCCGGACAACCATGCCCTCAGACTTTTATCCTCTGTTGGTTCTGGATGCGTCGGGACGTGTCAGGCAGACCTACGAGCTGCTGGAGAAAGGCCCCCAGATCGTCAGGCGTCTCAGGACGGCGACGAAGGACTATGGCAACCTCACGATCAGGGTGATGCAGCGCGGAGGCGGGAAGTACAGCTGGCAGAAGCATGGCCAGGAGCTTGCGCAGGAGATCGCCTCGATCATCAGCTCAAAGCCGGAGGAACCGTGGCTGGTGATCTATCACAAGAGCGTTCTGGGTGGTCGCTTCCCTGAGGTGGTCAGCGAGATGGCCTCCGGAGATCCCGCTCGCATCAGCTTCGTGAACTGGGGCGCTCATCAGGGGACCAATGACTACGCACACATTCCCAACGTGATCCTCGCCGGGACAACCTTCTACGAGGAGCACCACTATCTGGGTCTTGCGCATCTGTGTGCGGCCATCCCGACCGACATCGATCCCATGCCGGTTCTCGTCGATGGGGTGAAAGCTGGGGAACATTCTCACCACATCCTGCAGGGTCTCTGTCGTGGTTCGGCGCGACGCAGCATCGATG
>NZ_FZOY01000029.1 GCF_900188335.1 Tropicimonas sediminicola
TGTCAACGGCGGCGCAAAAACCGACCACTGGGCGGAGCAAAAGTCGGCCAGTCTGGGCATGACCGTCGCCTTGGCAAACGTGCTCCTCGTATAGCTGACGGTTGCCAAGGCGCCTTGG
Organism: Tropicimonas sediminicola; assembly: GCF_900188335.1. Lineage (GTDB taxonomy): Bacteria > Pseudomonadota > Alphaproteobacteria > Rhodobacterales > Rhodobacteraceae > Tropicimonas > Tropicimonas sediminicola. The sequence goes on from NZ_FZOY01000029.1 coordinate 119, forward strand.
TCCGCAAGGACCAAACCTGCTCTTGGTTCAGGACTTCTGCCGGGCCTTGCTTTGTGCCAGCCGAAAGCTGTCGCCGTTCATCTCCAGGATTGAGACATGGTGGGTCAGGCGGTCGAGCAAGGCCCCTGTGAGGCGCTCGGATCCGAAGGTTTCGGTCCATTCATCGAACGGGAGGTTTGAGGTGATCAGGATGGAGCCGCGCTCGTATCGCTGGGAGATCAGTTCGAACAACAGTTCGGCACCGGTCTTGCTGAGAGGTACGAAGCCCAGTTCGTCGATGATCAGGAGTTTCTGTTTCACCAGTTGCTTCTGAAGCCGCAGGAGTTGGCGCTCGTCTCGTGCTTCCATCAACTCGTGAACGATGGCGGCAGCGGTGGTGAAGCGGACTGCCATCCCCTTTTGACAAGCGGCCAGGCCGAGGCCGAGGGCCACGTGGGTCTTGCCGGTGCCGCTGGGACCGAGAGCGATGACGTTCTCGCAGCGGTCGATCCATTCGCAGCGTGCCAGTTCCAGCACCTGCATCTTGTTGAGAGACGGGATTGCCGCGAAGTCGAAGCTGTCGAGGCTCTTGGTTGCTGGGAATTTTGCGGCCTTGATCCGGCGTTCAATCATCCGCCTTTCCCGGTCGATGAGTTCCAGTTCGATCAGACGGGCCAGGAACTGGACATGGTCACGACCCTCGGCAGCACCGAGCCGGGCCTGCTTATCGTATTCCCGCAGGATTGTCGGCAGCTTCAGCTTCTTGAGCTGATGGTTCAGTAGGATCTGCGGCGCTTCCGTCATGTCGCGCCACGGGTTGTCAGGCACATGTAGCTGGCCGCAGATGTCGTCGTTACCGTGGCCCTTGGCAGGAACGGATAGACATCCAGATCGAGCCGGGGTGGTCGCCGTTCGACCCGGCACAGCACCAGGTGCTTCACAGCGTCGAAGCTGATCGCGCCCATCTGGAGCGCCGTCTTCACGGCAGCATGGACCTCGTCCATCTCGAAGGTTTCCAACAGCCGTAGGACCTGCACATATTCGCGCCGTCCCGCCTTGAGCAGGCGCGCCTCCATCAGCCGTTGCAGGGTGGCGAACGCCTTGGGCAGATCCCATCCTGCCAGCGGTGCCGCCTGCTCGAAGGCGCCGATCTTCTTCTCCAGCAATGGCAGGTAATGGATCGGATCGAAGATCATGTCCTCGCGGTCGTAGCTGCGGCCATGCTGCGCGATAACCTCCCCACCACATCCGATCATTACCCGGTCGACATAGGCGCGGATCCAGACATCCCGGTATCCGAAGGCAACCGGCACCGAATAGTCATTGGTCTTGTAGCGCACCAAGGCGAGCGAGTTGACCCGCCCGGACGCCTGGTCACAGGCTTCGAAGGGAGTGACTGGCAGCGGCGCCATCGCCTCCAGATCGCGCTGGAGACGTTCGCCAATCGTCTCGCTGTGCCCGCGCAGCTTGTCATTCTGGCGTTTCCGGCACTGCTCTTCGAGCCAGTCATTGAAGGTGTCCCAGGTCGGGAAGGTCGGGATTGGCACCATGAAGTTGCGACGGGAATAGCCGACCAACCCCTCTACAGCACCTTTGTCGTTGCCCTTCCCAGGCCGCCCATAGCGATCCCGGATCACGTAGTGGGACAGCATCTCGCTGAACAGCTTTGCTCTGCGGCGTGTCCCATCCGGTTCGATCTTCGCCACCAAACAGCGGTCGTTGTCGTAAAGGATCGACTGCGGCACAGCTCCGAAGAACGCGAAGGCGTGGACATGGCCATCCATCCAAGCTTCCGCCGTCGCCGCCGGATAAGCCCGGACATAGCAGGCATCGCTATGCGGCAGATCCAGCGCGAAGAAGTGGGCCTTCTGTTCAACGCCTCCGATCACCACGACCGCTTCGCCAAAGTCGGCCTGGGCATGACCCGGCGTGTGCGTCAGGGGAACGAACACTTCGCGATGCCGCCGACCGTGTTCCCGCACGTAGTCCTTGATGATGGTGTAACCGCCCGCGTACCCGTGCTCGTCACGGAGCCGCTCAAAGATCCGCTTGGCCGTATGGCGCTGCTTTCGAGGGCGCTCCCGATCCTCCGATAGCCACTGATCGATGATCCCGGTGAACCCGTCCAGCTTCGGGCGCTTGATCGGTGCTGAACGCCGGTAACCCGGCGGAACCGAAAACGCCAAGATCTTGCGAACGCTGTCACGAGATATTCCGAAATGCCGGGCCGCTTCACGCTGACTCATGCCTTCCGCGCACGCCAGACGAACCATGCGATACAAATCCACGGTGAAGATCCTCCCGCCCTCCCTCCGTCAAATCAAGAAGGGCAAAGGTGGACGACTTTTACGCCGCCCGCAGCAGGGTCATCCCGCCGCTACCGTGGCCGACTTTCTCACCGCCGTTCTCA
>NZ_FZOY01000028.1 GCF_900188335.1 Tropicimonas sediminicola
GCAGAAACAGAAACAGAAAACTCTCCGAGGAAAACACCATCTCAATATCCCTCCATCACTGGACAATCCGAACGAAAACCCGACAAAGCAGTGCCGCCGGCCGGCTCCAGAATGACGGGATGCGCCCCGGCGGGATCGGCAAACAGCCCCCGAGCGACAAGCGCGAGATCCCCCGCCACAAGCCGCGGGAACTGCCCTGTGAAGTCATTGCCGACGAGATGCAGCCGCGCCGGCGCGGCGCCGGACAGGCCGGTGGTGTTCGCCATGAAGACGTTCGCGGAGAGCGCGGTCTCGGTGCCCGGTGGTTGCTGACTCAGCAGGACACCGGCCCGGCGGCTGTGCTCTAGCCGGTTGCCGCTCAGGGTGACGGAGGTCGATTGGCGGATCTCGATGCCGTTGCCGCCGGAGGCGCGCACGGCGTTCTGCCGGAGCTGGACGCAATGCGCGCGCCTTACCAGGACCCCGTCACTCTCCGCGTCGGTCACCAGGTTGCGCTCCAGCAACACGTCCCGGCTTGCGCCGTCGATGAAGATCCCGATCTTGCCCGCGCTTTCCACGCGGTTCTCGTGCAGCCGTGTCGAGGTCGCGCCGGAGGTGATCCGGATGCCGTGCTGGGATGCGGATCGGATCAGGTTGCCCGAGACACTGGTGTCGGTGGTCTGCTTGAGGGTCAGCGCGCCGCCGCGCGAGGCGTGGATCGCGTTGTTCCGAAGGTCGGCGCCCTTGGTGCCATCGACGTAGAGGCCCTCGAGATTGCGGAAGTCCGACCGTTCCACCTGGCTCCGTCCGATCGCCGGGAATATCCCGCCGTTGACGATGGCGAAGCCGGCGAAGGCGGGCGCGCCGTCATATCCGAGCCCGTCGAACCGGCCGCCCAGGATCTCCGCGGCCCCCGTCCCGGCGGTCAGGACGAAGGGACGGAAATCCGGCGACGCTGCGGATGCCTCTCCGGCGGAAAGGACGGTGGCATCGGTGAGGCTCAACGTGCCGAGGTTTAGGAGGAAGGCGCCGGTGGCCCGGTTCAGCGCCAGCTCCGCGTTGCCTGGGATGGACAGCGCTGCCCCTTCCCAGACAACCAGCGGGCGGTGCAGGGTGATCGCCCCGTCCGGGGTCATCGTGATCCAGCCTGCATGAACCGCGTCGTGATCGGCGGACAGTCCCGAGAGATCGAACTGCCCGCCGACCACTGCAAGCGCCGGGGCGTTTTCCGGCAGCTGGGCGCGGATCAGCCCGAGCTGACCGTTTGCCCCGACGCGCTGCGCCATCGCCGCCATGACGAGGCGGAAATCCATCTCGACCAGGCGGCCGGCCTCGGGGAGCGATTGGGCCGATGCCTGGGGGGGCAGGGGGCAAAGGCACAATGCGGCCAGCAGTCCCGCCCGGAGGCGGCGCGATATGCGGCGCAGTTCAGGCACGCAGCTCGTCCCGCAACTCGTCGCTGGTCTTGGCGACCGGGAGTTCGACGAGATGCGTGCTGCTCACCAGCACAAGCTCGCCCTTCGAGGTGCCGTCGTTGCGGACGGTGTAGCTCTGGCCTTCGGGGAGGGTGATGCGAAGGCTGGGCAGAAGCTCGAAATCGCCCTCGGGCGCGCCCTTCACGGTGAACTCCCCGCAGACGCCGATCAGATGCAGCTGACCGACACTGCCGTCGACGGTAAGTTCCGATCCGGGTTTCACCGTAAGGTGGGTCACGTCGCAGGCGTCGGTGGCAAAGGCGCGATGGCTCTCGCCCCAGTGGAAGTTGTGCGTCACATGGGAATGGGCCTCGCGGCGGTCCTCGAGGTGCAGGGTCTGGACGGCCTGCTTGACCTGTTGCGACTTGGTGCGCGAGGCGACGAGCAGGGCGTCGTTGGTGTCGATCACCACGACGTCGTCAAGCCCGACCACCGCCACCAGCCTGTCCTGCGACCGGACCAGCGAGTTGCGGGTGTCGATGGAGATGACGTCGCCCGACAACACGTTGCCCGCATCGTCCGCGGCGCCGATGGAATGCATCGCCTCCCAGGAGCCGACATCGTTCCAGCCGATGGACAGAGGCGCGAGCGCGATGGCGTCGGTCTTCTCGAAGACGGCGATCTCCGTGGGCTGGCTTTCGGCCTGCGAAAAGGCGCCCGGGTCGAGGATCGCGCCGTAGGTGTCCCGCGTCTCGTTGGCGACCGCATGGAACACGGCCATGAAGGTGCCGGGGTCGAAGCGGCGGTATTCCTCGACGATGGTCTCGGCGCGGAACATCGAGATACCCGAGGCCCAGTAGGCGCGCCCGCCGTCGAGCAGCGCCTGCGCCCGGTCGAGCGGCGGCTTCTCGACGAACTCGCCGACGTGGTGCAGCCCGTCGTAGCCGACGATCGGCCCGCCGTCGGTGATGTAGCCATAACCGGTCTCGGGGTAGGCCGGCAGTATGCCATAGGTGATGATCCGCCCGTCCTGCGCGGCATCGTACATCGCCGACACCTGGCCGTTCACATCGCCCTCGATCACGTGGTCCGCCGGCAGCACCAGCAGCACGGCATCCCGGTCCGCCTTCAACGCCTTGAGCGCGGCGGCGAGGACGGCGGGGCCGGTGTTGCGCGCGACCGGTTCACCGATGATCTCGCCGCGCATCTGGATCTCGTCGAGCTGGGCGCGCACGTAATGGGCGTGCTTGGCGTTGGTCACGAGGATCGGATCGCGCATTCGCTCGCCGGTGTGCCGCTGCACCGTGGCCTGCAGGAACGACAGGGAGTTGCCGCCGGAGACGGCGTGAAACTGCTTGGGGCTTTCGGTGCGGGAGACGGGCCAGAGGCGAGACCCTGTCCCTCCACACAGGACGAGCGGGACGATATGGGACATGTGAACGTGCTCCTTGAATGCGCAAATGGCGGGCAGAGGTCTTGGCTTGATCAGTCCCCGAGGATCGAGGCACGCCACCGATCGAGGGTGTCCTGGAACGGGAGGGCGCGGACGATCCGCAATGTTGCGAGCTGTCCGGCACGCTCAGCGGGGAGCGGGCTGTCGGGCGTCAGCGTCACCGGGTAGGCCTCGCCGGGCGGTGCGGCGGCGAGCTCGGCGGCAGCATCGGGGCCGAGCGTGGCGTGCATCCGGCTGCCATCCTCGAACGCGAGTTCGATTGTGTCGCCGTTGAGGACGGCCTGAAGTCCTTGGGGGCTGAGTGTGGCCTGGATCTTTGGGGGGGCTGTGT
>NZ_FZOY01000026.1 GCF_900188335.1 Tropicimonas sediminicola
GATGGCACGGATAAGCATTTTCGGGATTGGGTATGTCGGGGTTGTTTCGGCGGCCTGTCTTGCGAAGGACGGTCACGAGGTTGTTGCGGTTGATGTCGACCCGGTGAAGGTCGAGAACATCAACGCGGGCAAGAGCCCGATCGTGGAGAACGGCCTGGACGCCCTGATCGCGGCGGGGGTTGCCTCGGGGCGGCTTCGGGCGACGCTGGATGCGCGGGAGGCGGTTCTGGGGACGGATGCGTCCTTTGTCTGCGTCGGCACGCCGAGCGCGCCGGACGGGTCGGTCGGGCTGACCTACGTGGTCTCGGCCTGCGAGGCGATCGCGGCGGCGCTGAAGGAGAAGGACGGGTTCCACTCGGTTGTGATCCGCTCGACCATCGTGCCGGGCAGCACCGAGGGGGTCTGCATCCCGGTGCTGGAGCGGATCTCGGGCGGCATCGCGGGCAAGGATTTCGGCGTCGGCTACTACCCGGAGTTCCTGCGCGAGAGCACCGCGATCGAGGACAATTACGACCCCGGCCTGATCGTCTTCGGCCATCTCGACGCGCCGACCGGGGCGATCCTGACCGAGCTGAACGCGGATCTGCCCTGCGAGATCCACAAGGTCGACCTGCGCACCGCCGAGATGGTGAAGTACACCTCCAACACCTGGCGCGCGGTCAAGGTCACCTATGCCAACGAGATCGGCAACATCGCCAAGGCCTGCGGGCTCGACGGCCAGACGGTGATGAAGATCCTGTGCTCGGACAGCAAGATCAACATCTCCTCCTATTTCATGCGGCCGGGCTTCGCCTTCGGCGGCTCCTGCCTGCCCAAGGACGTGCGGGCGCTGCGGGCGCTGGCCCATGACAAGGGGGTGGTTCCGCACCTGATGGACGCGGTGCTGGAGGCCAATGCCGAGCAGATCGCCCGGGCCGAGCGCATGGTGCGGCAGAGCGGCGCCCGCCGCGTCGGCATGGTGGGCATCAGCTTCAAGCCGGGCACCGACGACATGCGCGAGAGCCCGCTGGCCGAGCTCGCCGCGCGGCTGATCGGCGAGGGGATCGACGTCAGCGTCTACGACCCCTACGTGCACACCGCGCTGACCGAGGAGATGAGCGCCATCGGCCGCACCGACCGCAAGGTGCCCGATCTCGCCTCCCGCATGGTGGGCGAGATCGGCGAGCTGATCGCCGGGTCCGAGGCGATCATCGTCGGCAATCTCTACGACGAGGCCCGCGCGCCGCTGACCGCGGCCTCGGAGGCGACGGTGATGGTCGACCTCACCCGGCTCGACCCGGCGCGCACCTCCTCGGGCGCCTATTCCGGCATCTGCTGGTAAGGCGGGGCGGGTCGGGAATGCTCGGACATCTCGCATATCTGACCGCGATGGTGCTGCTGGCCACGACGGCCCCGCTGCACCAGCTCGGCGAGGCCCGGGGCGCGCTGCTGGTGCTCGGTGTCGTCGGGATCTGGCGGTACAGCTGGGCGTTCCTGAACTTCTCCCGCGCGGTGGCCTACCTGCGGGTGGTCTATCCGAAGCGGCGCGCGGAGGCCGAGGCGGCCTTCGCCACCCGCCCGGTGCGGCCGCATGCCTTCTTCCTGACCACCAGCTACAAGATCGAGCCGGCGGTGACGGTGCGGGTCTACCGCTCGATCTTCGCCGCCGCCGCGGCCTCCGAGGGCGGCGCGACCATCGTCGCCTCGGTGGTCGACCCGGCCGATGCCCGGCTGATCCGGCGCACCTTTTCCGGCATGGCCCGCGACATGTCGACGGTGAAGCTGCGGGTCGACCAGATCCCCGGCACCGGCAAGCGCGACGCGCTGGCCCGCTCGCTGGAGCTGATCGCCCGCGACTGCCCGACCCGGCACGACGTGGTCACCTTCGTCGACGGCGACAGCTGCGTGCCCGAGGACCTGGTGGCCCGCTGCGCGCCGGTCTTCACCGATCCGCGCATCGGCGCGCTGACCACCGACGAGCGGGCCGAGATCGACCGCCCGGGGCTGTTCGAGGACTGGTTCAACCTGCGCTTCGCCCAGCGGCAGGTGATGATGTGCTCGATGGGGCTGTCCGCGCGGGTGCTGACCCTCACCGGGCGGATGTCGGTGTTCCGCGCCGACCTGGCCACCAACCCCGGCTTCATCGCCATGGTGCAGAGCGACAGCATCCAGCACTGGCGGCTGGGGCATGTGAAGTTCCTCACCGGCGACGACAAGTCGACCTGGTTCTGGCTGCTGTCGAACGGCTATCGCACGGCCTACCTGCCCGATGTCTCCTCGCTCTCGATGGAGAGCCAGCCGCGCCCGGGCTTCGTCGACAGCGCCGTGACGCTGATGACCCGCTGGTACGGCAACATGATGCGCACCAACGGCCGCGCCCTCGGCCTCGGGCCGGCGCGCATCGGCGCCTTCACCTGGTGGTCGCTGCTCGACCAGCGGGTCTCGATCTGGACGACGCTCGCCGGGCCCACCGGCGTGATCCTGACCGCGCTGCTGGCCGAGCCGATGATCCTGCCGGTCTATGCCGCCTGGGTGATGGGCACCCGCTACGTCTACTGCTCGATCGTCTCCGGCTTCCGCGGCCGCGCCGGCTTCCCCATCAGCTATCCGTTCCTGCTCTACTTCGGGCAGATCGTCGGCGCGCTGGTGAAGAGCTTCATCATCTTCCGCCTCGACCGCCAGAAGTGGACCCGCCAGTCCACCGCCACCGGCGCCGCGGCAGCCCTCACGACCGGACAGCGCCTGCGCATGGCCAGTTCCACCTATCTCCACGCGCTGACGGTCGGATGGCTCGTCGTCTGCGTCCTCTTCCTCACGAAAATCGCCTGAGCCGCACCGCCCCGAAGGAGCCCGGACATGCAGAGCAGCCTCGCCACACAGCCAAGCCCCGAAACCGCCGCCGAGCAGCTGCGCAGCAGCACCGAGCACCCGGTGATGCCGATCCGCTTCGAACTGCTGGTCCAGGACCGGCGCCTGCAGGGCAACGGGCTGTCGCTCACCGGCGGCACCTGCCAGGGCCTGCTCGACCCCTCGCTCGACGGCTCCCGCCAGCTCGCCGTGCTCCAGTTCTCCTTCGACGGCTTCTCCATCAGCCTGCCCGCCGAGATCGCCCTGCGCGTCCACGACGGCCCGGACCAGGGCGAGATCGCCTTCACCTTCCACGACCCCGCGGGATCCCACCTCCCGCAGCTCCGCTTCGTCCTCAACTCCTACATCGCGGGCGACCTCGTCCAGATCGCGGACGTCCTGCAGGTCAACACCCAGACGCGGGTCAAGCCGGCCCGTCCCGGCGCCCGCCGCGGGCCCGGCTTCTACGCCGCCCAATCCCTCCGCTACGCGGCCGTGGCCGCGCTCTCCATGGGCCTGGTCGCCATCGCCGCTTCCACGGTGCAGTCGCGCGTGCTGAGCCGGCTCGAGGCCTACCCGGCGGTGGTCTCGATGCCCGGCACCACCCTCCGCGCACCCGCCGCGGGCCAGATCGACTATCTCAATCCCGAGGCCGCGAAGGGCGACGTCGCCTTCTCCCTGCTGTCGACAACCGGCGCGATGCTCAGCATCAAGATGCCCTGCGACTGCGGCATCTCCGGCCTCGCCGTCGAAGAAGGCGCCACCATCCTCGCCGGCGAACCCGTCCTCACCCTCCTCACCGACACAGCCCCCCCAAAGATCCAGGCCACACTCAGCCCCCAAGGACTTCAGGCCGTCCTCAACGGCGACACAATCGAACTCGCGTTCGAGGATGGC
>NZ_FZOY01000025.1 GCF_900188335.1 Tropicimonas sediminicola
GCTATACGAGGAGCACGTTTGCCAAGGCGACGGTCATGCCCAGACTGGCCGACTTTTGCTCCGCCCAGTGGTCGGTTTTTGCGCCGCCGTTGACATCAGTCGATGCTTGAGTGCCATTGCTCGCTCTCCCACTGATCGTCATCTTCAAGCACTACTCCGCCAGCGGCATAGGCTGCATCGCGTTCCCGGTCGCTCATGTATTCGGTCATGTTACGGCCTCCGGTTCTGCCATGGAGAATACGTCTTCAGGCAGCAGTCCGACGTCTCTGAGATCTCGGGCACGCAGATCCACCATGGCCCGAAAAGTCTTGCCGGGTACGCCGCTGAGTGCGCTGAGTTCCTTGCACTTCGCCCACAGCGCGAAGTTGTGTTCTGCCGCTCCCAGCTCGTGGTGGCACATTGCTGCAATGGTGATGGGCGGCTGCCGTTCACACCATGCTGGCGTCATGTCCTCGCCGATAGTTCGCTCTGCGATGCGCGCCAGTTTAGCTCCAAGTTCTGCACGAACACCCGATCCGGCGTAGACGGCGCTCGCCTGCCTCGTCCGTTCGAGCTTCATCAGTCGATCAGCGAGCCCCATTCTGCTCCTCCAGCGCCACGATGCGCGCTTCCAGTTCGGTGGTTTCCAACGTCTTCCTGTAGCCTTCAATGAGAGCCATTACCGAAGCACCTTCCAATGGGGTTATCTCGCCCTCGGAAACTCCCCGCAGCACCGCTTGAGCCGCGGCTGCGGCGTCCCGGGCGGTATCCATGGGCGGAAGGTCGAAGGAGACCGGGGAGTCCTTCCTGATCGGCGCTATGCGCTCCAGACACAGACGCAAGGCCGTTGCGTCACCTTCCAGTGCCTTCTCAACCGCTTTGCGAGTGAGCGCCTCGGCATCGTTGCCGAGGATTGCTTCGACCGCTCTCGTCACCTTGTGGCGTGCGCCCTTCGGTCGGCCTGGGTTCCCCGGGGCGAACTTGCCGCTTGCGTCGGTGTACGTATTGCCCGCGTTGTTTCGCTTCATTGCCCTGCTCAACTACGACGATTTGGTGGTGTTATAATACCCCAAATGGCGCAGTGAGAAAAGCCTATCGTAGAGCGCGAAACGGAGCCGATTGGGTCCGAAACTGTAGGTGGCGGCTGTTGATGGGATCTTCATCGAGTAACTGACCACCGCGATCGGCCGGCTTGTCCTTTGCGCGAGCCGAAGGGCAGTGAACTGCGCATTCCTGCCCTTGGACGGGTTGTGTCGCTTCGCTGATGCAGCATCATCCCATGAACCGGAAGCTGCCGTTCGCGCCTGATGCGGCTAACGGAGGCGAGGAGCCCGAAGTGGATATGGGCGGTGTCGGGAGTCGTCATGCCCACCACGCAATGCTAGCCTGGTAGTCAGATCCGCGCGAGCCCAACCGTTTACTTCTGGTGCGGGAGCTCAGGAAGACAGTGTTGGAAAGGCGACTACTGCCATGGCGATCTCCGAACCCTTCGATACCGCAACTCATCTGGAGCTTGGTCTTATGCAGGGGTTTCCACCGCCTGCCGGTAAGCGGGTGGATCGCTTCAATGGTGTGTGGGAGCCGCCATTCAATCGGTGGGCCTACCAGAATATGCGGCGGATCTGGCCGACAGCGCCTGTGCGGCCCAGCGATGCCGGTACCGCGCTGAGGCGCGAGATCGACACTGACATCGGCAGCCTGTCGGTTCGACGCAAGGATGGCTCTCTCGCTGATTTCGAGTGCTTCCTGCGGCAGACATTCACCGACAGCCTGATCGTGGTTCACAAGGACAGGGTCGTCTACGAGCGTTACCTCAATGGCATGACGCCGGACACGCCGCACATCATGTTCAGCTGCACCAAGTCCTTCATCGGCCTCTTCGCATTGATGGCGATCGAAGAGGGGCTGGTCACGCGGGACACCCCGATCGTGGATATCATACCGGAACTCGACCACGGATCGGGGTTTTCCGATGCCACCTTCGGTCACGTTCTCGACATGACGGCATCGCTGAAATTCAGTGAGTACTATGCCGACCCCGACGCAGAGATCCACGATTACGTCGCGGTTCTTGGGGCCGGCATCAAGGCGGTCGATTGGGACGGACCACAGAGCCTCTATGACTATGCCGGCACACTGACCAAGCTCGCGGGGCGCGCGCATGGGTCGGTGTTCGAGTACCAGACGCCGCAGGCCGATGTCCTGAACTGGGCGGTCAGTCGACTGTTCGGTCAGAATTTTGTGACCCTGCTGGAAAGCCGCCTGTGGTCAAGACTCGGTATGACCGGCGAGGCCTATGTCCTTCTGGATGCCACGGGCAACCTCTTCGCCGGGGGTGGGCTGAACGCCACGGCAGAGGACATGGCGCGCTTTGCCGCGGCAATGCTCCGGAATGGCCGTGTTGGCGGTGACCAGATCATCCCCGAAGCGGTGATCGATACGCTTTCGCAAGGGGGGTCTACAGAAGCCTTCCTGAGGGGCCCGAGTGCGGAAGAAGACATGGCGAATGGCCATTGGAGCTATTGCGCACAATGGTGGATCAGAAACACGCCCGGGTCGGAAGCGATCATCGCGCTCGGGGTGAACGGCCAATGGATCTACATTGACCGAAAAAGGGAGGTTGCGGTCATCAAGCAATCAAGCCAGCCGGAAGCGGACAGTTGGTACTTCCACGACTATACTTGCAACGCGATGGACGCTCTGGTCCGGCATGTTGCAGGTGAGCACGTGACATAGTGAGCAGGAAGACGTTGGATGCGAGCTTCGGCTCCGTCTGCAACTGAGACACCCGAAGGCGGCCCAGTGAACGGCCGGTTCTTGTCCTCCGAGAAAAACTCAACCTCTGAGGAGCCATGAATCTCGCAACCGCAGAGAAGGTCCGAAAGTCGGCAAAAGCTGCCGTGTTTGCCACGGCGAGCGCCCACACTGACGTGTTGGACTGCTGACTGCGCAACCACGCCGCTCATACTGGTGAGGTGTTGCGCACACGCAGCATCACCCTCCAGACCGGAAGCCTACATACGTGGCCGAAGCGGCGAACGACGGTGACGAATCCTTGGCGGTGAATGGTGTCTAGGTAGTGATCCGCCAGAATGGAGTTTGGAGGTGGATTTTCCCAGACAATCGCACGGTTCAGCGTGTGAAGCTCTCCGCCTCGACAGGCTGAGCGATGCCTGAACGGACGTCGGTCCGAAGGCTCAGGCCGCAGTGCTCGATCATCTTGCAAGAGGCTACGTTGCTCGTCCGCGCAAATTCCTGAATCCGCTCAGCCCCCATCTCCTCGACAGCTTTCTTTAGCACCAGAGCATTGACGAATGCCCCAAGTCCTCGCCCCCGCAGATCGTCCCGCACTGCCACCAGACCCGCCCAAGCGCTCTTCCTGTGCGTGCTGTGGCGATTGTAGGGGAAATAGGAAAAGGCAGTGGCCACAACGGAACCATCTTCCGGGTTCAACAGGACTGCAAAAGCCACTGGCCCCAAACCTCCCGACAGCACTTGCGTGGGGTATGGGGCCACTCCGCACTCCGCCATAAAGGCTTGAGCGCACTCGAAGAACGCAGCATCGTCGGAGGCAGATGGCTCAATAAGGACAAAGTCTTCACGAGGTCTATTCACGATTCTTTCACACGCTGCTCTGATTTCGTCCGATGGTCCGTCGAACACATCCCACCAAGATATGGTGCAGCCGATTTCTGCGAGCCTTTGCTCGATTTGCGCGCACCGATTGATTGGGATCATGCGGAACGTGATTGCCCCTTCATTGCGCAGGATGCCCTCGATTCGGTCCCAACCGAATTTCTTCGGATCATCAGTGCCTGCCATACGGGCCGCAAACACGGCCCCTGGTGTATCGCGATATTCGCCGGCAGCCGCCAACGCCGCAGCCTGTAATCTGCGCTGAAGGTCGTTGCCGAATAGTCCGCGCTCGTTATCCAACGTCTGCGCTCCTGATCTTTGTGTCGTCAGCAGGCCACGTGCTTCGAGAATAACGGCAGAGGCGCAGATGTCACCTTCGTCCGCTGAGGCGGCTTTGATGTGTGGCGCGGCGAAGGTCCGGTCCTTGATCGCCATGCTGGAGACCGGGCGACTGCGACGGGGATTGCTGCACTGCCGAGAATGACTGCGAAGTCGGTAGACTTCACGTCGATGCCAGAAGAGCCGAGGCCATCAGTTGCCGGAGTAGCGAGGCCTCATGAAACTGCGCCTGTCCTGCGAAAAGCCAGGCGCGGCGTCGGCGGCTTCCGGTAACTCTTCCGGATCAACAAGCTTGAGGGTTAACTCTCGACGTAAATCACCACTGTATCGGGGTGCACTCCGTCATACTTCATCGCGGCTGCTCCTGCCTCGCTCTTCAGCATGGCTTCAAGCGCATTCATGTCCGCGACCTCCATCGAGAGCGCGACTTTTTTGCCGTCGCCCGGCAGAACGTAGGTCTGGAGATCGGTCGCGATGCCAGCGAACACTTCCGCCCGCTTCGGGGATGCGAGCCAATGATCTATGTCATCGACGTCATGGGTTGCGATGAGCTTTGGCATGTCGGGTTTCCTTCTCTCTGAAATTCTGGCAGTTACCAACAGGTCGGTCACGGCTCACTTCTGCAGCGGTGTCGCCCCGGTTTCGACCCGACTGATTTTCCCGCCCTCCAGCGAAAGAGCCATCAGGACTGCCTCGCGAGTGCCATCGGGGTAATCATTGATGCCATGCACTACGAGAATGTCGTTGTTCTCGTAAATCTTGCGCCGCGCTCCCATGGCCGTCTTGTCAGAGGCCATCATCTTTCGGATCAGTTCCGAGAACTGCGACTTGTCCATTGTCGTGCCGCTCTGATGCCTGACGAAGACAGCGTTGTCAGCGTAAAGGTCGAGATAAGCGTCCGCGTCATTGTCCGCCAACGCCCTATTCATTTTGTCGAAAATCGCCATCTGCCCCTCCCTGGACAGGGGTTGCCCCCGGATAAGGTTCAGCATGTTGCCTACCCAAAGACGTTGCAACGATTCTCGTTGGTCCGTTCAGGTTGCGAGTACCAGCTTGCGTTTCAGGCGGCTTCGCAAACTCTGCGGAGGTCCAGCGACTGCTGAGAGCGCCCGGAAGGCCCTCTAAGCCGACTTTGGTGTGGTCCGTCGCGAACGACTGGTTCTCGAACGCGTCGTCGGGCGAAAGGTCAGTCTGGCGAACAATGCTGCCTTTGCGGCGAATGTCTGTAGGGTCGGCAAACTTGCCGTTGAACCTGGATCGGCGCCAAGCAGCACAGCAGCGATGACGTCGATGGCAGCGAACTGCGCATTCCGGACCTCCGACCGGTGGCAACGCTTCGCAGGTGCAGCAAAGGATCAGAGCGCGTGATCGGCCTGAGAACGGCGGTGAGAAAGTCGGCCACGGTAGCGGCGGGATGACCCTGCTGCGGGCGGCGTAAAAGTCGTCCACCTTTGCCCTTCTTGATTTGA
>NZ_FZOY01000027.1 GCF_900188335.1 Tropicimonas sediminicola
GCAGAAACAGAAACAGAAAACTCTCCGAGGAAAACACCATCTCAATATCCCTCCATCACTGGACAATCCGAACGAAAACCCGACAAAGCAGTGCCATGCGGGGCGAGCAGCAGCAGGTTTCTGCCGTGCAAATCTCCCAGCAGGTCGCGGGCGAGGTAGACCAGGTCGCCATCGAGCAACCGGGGGAACTGGTCCGTGAAGTCATTGCCGAGCAGCCGCATCGCACCGGCGTTCGCGCCCGCGAGCCCGCGGCTGTTGCCGGCCAGCCGGTTGCCCTCGAGCCGTGTCTCGGCGCGTTGAGGCTGATCCTCAACCAACACGCCGGCACCCGCGTTCCGGCTCAGGTGGTTGTCGCGGATCTCCACCGCCGTCGATCGGCGCAGGCGGATGCCGCTGCCGCCGGCCCGCAGGGCGACATTGTCGCGAATGGAGACACAATCGGACCGCTTGATCGAAATTGCATCACCCGCAGCGCCCTCTATCCGGTTGCCACGGATCAGGACCGCGCCGCTGCCGGTATCGGCAAAGATCCCCGCCTCGCCCGCGTCCGTGATTTCGTTGTCGAGGAGCTGAACCCGCGCGGCGCCCGCGGAGAGCCGGATGCCGTGTCCGGAAGGCGTGACGACCCGGTTGCCGACCAGGCGCAGATCGCGGGTCCGTCGCAGCCAGATCCCGGCGCCCTGCGCCGCCTCGATCCGGTTACCCGCCAGCGTCGCGCCCTCGGTGTCCTCCAGCAGCAGGCTGCCCACGGCCTCGAGGCGCGTGTCCCGGATCTCGGTGCAACCGACCGCAGGGAAAATCCCGCGATTGATCACCGCCACCCCGGCATAGGCCGGCGCGAGATCGAAGCCGAGCGCCTCGAACCGGCTGTCCCGCGCAGTCAGCACGCCCGTCCCGGCGACCAGCACGAAGGGGCGAAACTCGGCATTTCCCGCAGGCGCCTCGCCGCGCCCCGCAACCCGTGCGCCATCGAGTGTGAGCCGGCCGAAGCTTGCGAGGAAAGCGCCCTCGCTTCGGCTCAGGTGCAATTCCGTTCCCGGCCCAAGCGCCAGTTCGGCGCCCTCCCAGACGACGAGAGGCGTGCGGGCCAGAATCCCGCCACCGGCCTCGCTGACCAGCAGCCCGGACTGAAGCGCCGGGTTCTTCGGTCCGAGCGCGTCCAGTTCGAGCCGCCCGCCCACGACAACCAGCGCCCGCGGCTCCTGCCGACCTTGCGCCTGGTAGAGCGCAAACTGCCCGTTGCCCCCGACGCGCTGCGCCATCGCCGCCATGACGAGGCGGAAATCCATCTCGACAAGGCGGCCGCCCTCAGCCACCGCAGCAACAGGCAGCAGACACAGCCCGAGCAGGAAGGCCAGTGCGCCCCCTGCCCGGCCCGGGATCCCGAAACGCCTAGGCACGCAACTCGTCCCGCAGTTCCGCGCCGCTCTTGGCAACCGGCAGTTCGACCATGTGGGTGTTGCTCACAAGCACGACCTCGCCACGGGTCGTGCCTAGGTTCTCGACCCGGAAATCCCGCCCCTCGGCCAGCGACAGCCGCAGCCCCTTGGACAGAGGCTCACGCGGAGATGCTTCGCCCGAGACCGCCAGATCTCCGCGCACCCCGATCAGGTGCATCGGCCCGCAGCTTCCGTCTATGGTCAAAGCGGCGCCTGCATTGATCGTCAAATGCGTCACGTCGCAGGCTTCCGTGGAGAAGGCGCGATGGCTCTCGCCCCAGGAGAACCTGTGGGTAGGATGGGAATGCGCCTCCTGCCGGTCCGAGAGGTTCAGCGCCTGCACCGCCTGCTTGACCTTTTGCGCCTCGCTGCGGGAGGCAACGAGCAGGGCATCGCTGGTATCGACAACGACGACGTTCTCCAGCCCGATCACCGCCACCAACCGGTCCTGCGACCGGACCAGCGAGTTGCGGGTTTCCACCGAGATCACGTCGCCGGAGATCACGTTGCCCTGTGCGTCCGGTGTCCCGATCCCGTGCATCGCCTCCCAGGACCCGACGTCGTTCCAGGAGACCTGCAGCGGCGCCAGGGCGATGGCGCGGGTCTTCTCGAAGACGGCGACCTCGGTCGGCAGGCTCTCGGCTTTCTCGAAAGCGCCGCGCTCCAGCACCAGCCCGTTTCCGTCGAAGGCGCGATGCGCCAGCGCATGATGGACGGCCATCAGGCTGATCGGATCCAGTCGCCGGTATTCCTCGACGATCGTGTCGGCGCGGAACATCGAGATACCCGAGGCCCAGTAGGCGCGCCCGCCGTCGAGCAGGGCCTGCGCCCGGTCGAGCGGCGGCTTCTCGACGAACTCGCCGACGTGGTGCAGCCCGTCGTAGCCGTCGATCGGCCCGCCGTCGGTGATGTAGCCATAGCCGGTCTCGGGGTAGTGCGGACGCACCCCGAAGGTGATGATCCGACCGTCCTCGGCCGCGTCGTACATGGCATGAACGGTGCCGTTCACGTCCCCCTCGATCACATGGTCGGAGGGCAGGACGAGGAGCACGGCGTCCGGGTCGCGCTCCAGTGCCCGGAACGCCGCCGCGAGGACGGCGGGTCCGGTATTGCGGGCGACGGGCTCGCCGATGATCTCGCCGCGCACCTGGATCTCGTCGAGCTGCGCCCGCACGTAATGGGCATGCCGCGCATTCGTGACAAGGATCGGGTCACGCATCCGCTTTCCCGTATGGCGCTGAACGGTTTCCTGCAGGAACGACAGGGAGTTGCCCCCGTTGACCGCATGGAAATGCTTGGGGCTGTCGGTGCGGGAGACGGGCCAGAGCCGCGATCCGGAGCCGCCACACAGGACAAGCGGGACGATATGGGACATGTGAACGTGCTCCTTGCAGTCACTGGTCAATCTGGGGATGCGCCGTCCGACCGTTCCGGGCGGCGTCACGCGGCCTCAGCCGCCGAAAACCGCTCCGCTCCGGCCGAAGATGCCGCCGAGCAGCGGCACCTCGCGGACGATCCGAAGCTGTGCCATCTGCCCACTCCGGGAGGCGGGCAGCGGGCTCTGCGTGACGAGAGTTACCGGCACTGGCGCCCCAGGCTCGGCCGCCGCGACCTCGGCTCCGGCAGTTGGACCGAGGACCGCTTCCAGCACTTCGCCATCCTCGAACGCGAGTTCGATTGTGTCGCCGTTGAGGACGGCCTGAAGTCCTTGGGGGCTGAGTGTGGCCTGGATCTTTGGGGGGGCTGTGT
>NZ_FZOY01000007.1 GCF_900188335.1 Tropicimonas sediminicola
TCAAATCAAGAAGGGCAAAGGTGGACGACTTTTACGCCGCCCGCAGCAGGGTCATCCCGCCGCTACCGTGGCCGACTTTCTCACCGCCGTTCTCATGATTGGCGGAGGCGGTGGGATTCGAACCCACGGTACGCTTTCACGTACGCCGGTTTTCAAGACCGGTGCATTCGACCACTCTGCCACGCCTCCAGCAGACCCCCGATAGACCCTGGCCGACGATTCTGAAAGCCTCGGCGTGCAACGACTGCCAGCGAATGTCGCTCCAGCCGCGCCTCGGGCCTTCCCCAAAGGCGGATCTGCCTGTATAACTTTTGCAAATCGGGTCGAAAACGGCCTGAAAGCGAGCGGTGGGGTCGTCGGCCGGCCCCAAACAAGCGCGAACAACGCGCGAAAAGGGGTCAAGCATGGGCGGACACGGGCGGATTCTGTTCCTCGGAGCGTCACTTATCACTCTCACTGTATCTGGCTGCATGGAGGGCGGGCTCGGCACGTCCAAGGAGCCGGGCGGCGAGGCGACGGCATTTTCCGAACGTCCGGCGGCCACGCGACTTGTCGAACGGGATGTCGAGGCCCCCGAGGTCTTCCAGGTGTCCGACAAGGGCCTGTGGGACGGGCGCCCCTCGCTCGGTGGCGTCTGGGTTGCCCATCCCGACGTGACAGCGCCGGAACGCGTCGTCATCCGCAACGAGAGCAATGGCCAGTTCGTGATCGGCGCCCTGTTCAAGCGCGAGCGGGAAAACCCGGGACCGACCCTGCAGGTGTCTTCCGATGCAGCCTCCGCACTCGGGCTGCTCGCCGGGCAACCGACGCCCCTCAACGTCACGGCCCTTCGCCGCGAGGAACCGACCGAGGAAAGCGCCCCGGCGCCCGCCGAACCCGTGATGGCGGAAGTCGCCGAGCCGGTCGAGGCCGCGCCAGTGGCCACCCCGGAACCGGCAGGCGAGGCGATCGCGGCCGGCACCATCGGCGGTAGCCTCCCGGCCGAGACCCAGGTTGCCGAGACGACCATTTCCCAGGACACCGAGGCTCTCGGGGCGTCCGCGGCGGATGTCGCCGCCATCGAATCCGCCCCGGCCAAGAAGCGCCAGTTCTGGAACCCGTTCCGCAAGAAGGCGCCGATCGAGGAGGTGACGCCCGTCGCGCTCACCCCGTCCGAAGCGTCGGCCGTCGCGCTCGCCACCACCGAGACGCTCTCGAGCGAGCCGCTGGCCGCGGTTGCCGACGAGCCCGCCTCGGCACCGGCAGCGATCCAGGACGCCCGCAAGGCCGGCTCGAGCATCGACAAGCCCTACGTGCAGATCGGCATCTTCTCGGTCGAGGCGAACGCCAACAACACCGCCGAGGCCATGCGCCAGAATGGCGTTGTGCCGAAGGTCTACGAGCAGGAAAGCAGCGGCAAGACGTTCTGGCGCGTGGTTGTCGGCCCCGCGACCTCCACGTCGGACCGGACGAACCTGCTCAAGAAAGTGAAGGCGCTCGGCTTCGCCGATGCCTACCCAGTCAACGGCTGACGGGTTAGAGATACGGCCATGATG
Organism: Tropicimonas sediminicola; assembly: GCF_900188335.1. Classification (GTDB taxonomy): domain Bacteria; phylum Pseudomonadota; class Alphaproteobacteria; order Rhodobacterales; family Rhodobacteraceae; genus Tropicimonas; species Tropicimonas sediminicola. The sequence goes on from NZ_FZOY01000007.1 coordinate 1,536, forward strand.
CGAAAGTTCACCGCTCTTCTGATTCTGGCCGCTTGCCTCGCCGCGTCTGCGGCGTCTGCGGCCTTCGAGACCCGGGCCACCTCTGCCTGGGTTCTGGACGAGACAACCGGCACGGTTCTTCTGTCGAAGAACGCGCAGACACCGCTGCCGCCGGCGTCGATGTCCAAGCTGATGACCCTCAACATGCTGTTCGAGGCGCTGGCCGACGGCCGCGTCACGCTCGACACCCGGTTCAGCGTTTCGGACAAGGCCGCCGCGATGGGCGGCTCCTCGATGTTCCTCACCCAGAAAGACCGACCGACGGTCGAGGAGCTCATCAAGGGCATCATCGTCCAGTCGGGCAACGACGCCTGCGTCGTGGTCGCGGAGGGGCTTGCCGGCACCGAGGAAGGCTTCGCCCGGCTGATGAACGAGCGTGGCCGCGCGATCGGACTGCGCAACTCGGTCTTCGCCAATTCTTCCGGCTGGCCGCATCCGAACCATCGCATGTCGATGGAAGATCTGGGCCTGCTGGCGACTCGGCTGATCGAGGACTTCCCGGAGTACTACGGCTACTTCGCGATGGAAGAATTCGCCTACGACGGCCGCGTGCCGTCGAACCACCAGAACCGCAACCCGCTACTGTCCCTCGGCATCGGCGCCGATGGCCTCAAGACCGGGCATACCGCCGAGGCCGGCTATGGTCTCGTGGGGTCCGCCGTTCAGGGCAACCGCCGGATCGTGTTCGTGATCTCCGGCCTCGACAGCGAGACCGCCCGCGCCGAGGAAGCCGAAAGCGTGGTGAACTGGGCGTTCCGCCAGTTCGTCCAGAAAAAGATCGCCGACAAGGGCACCCGCCTCGCCACCGCGCCGGTCTGGATGGGATCCAAGCAGACGGTGGGCATGGTGGTGCCCGAGGATCTCGAACTGCTGGTGCCCGCTGTCGTGCGCGGCGAGATCGAGGCCGAGATCACCTATGAAACGCCGCTGCGCGCGCCGATCGCGGCCGGCCAGCAGATCGGCACGCTGATCGTTGACCTTCCCGACCTGGCCCGTCAGGAACTGCCGCTGACGGCCGAGACGGATATCGCCCGGGGTGGCTTCCTGCCCCGGATCCGCACCGCCGCCTACGTTCTTTTCCGGCAGGTTACCGGACAGGCCGCGGGGCTCTGAACCGATGCCCGCCCCCGAGGCCCGCCGCGGGGTCTTCATCACCTTCGAAGGTATCGACGGCTCCGGCAAGTCGACCCAGGCCCGCCGTCTCTACGAGGCGCTGGCGGCGCGGGGTCATTCCGTGGACCTGACCCGCGAGCCCGGTGGCTCCGAGGGCGCGGAACAGATCCGCAGCCTGGTTCTCGAGGGCGACCCGGACCGCTGGTCCGCCGAAACCGAGATCCTGCTGTTCACCGCGGCACGGCGCGACCATCTTGAAAAACGCATCTGGCCTGCGCTCGACGCGGGACGGATCGTCATCTGCGACCGGTTTGCCGACAGCACCCGGCTCTACCAGGGACTGCGCGGCCCCGGCCTGCGCCAGCAGGTGGACCGGCTGCACGAGATGATGATCGGAACCGAGCCCGACATCACCTTTGTCATCGACCTCGACCCAGCCACCGGCCTCAGCCGCGCCAAGGGGCGGCAGACCGCCGAGGAGCGGTTCGAGGATTTCGGCGAGGGTCTGCAGCGGCAGATGCGCGACGGCTTTCTCGACCTCGCACGCGCGCATCCCGAGCGCTTCATCGTGATCGACGGTGCGCGCAGCCCCGATGCTGTGGCAGCCGACGTGCTTGACCGTGCGTCGGCCCGCCTGCCCCGGCCCGTCGCGGGCTGATGAGCGACATCGACGACATTCCCGAGCCGGACCGGCTTGCAGGCGCGCCTCACCCGCGCGATGCGCGCGAACTCATCGGACAGGGCGAGGCAGAGGCGACCTTTCTCGAGGCCTTCACCTCCGGCAGGCTGCACCACGCCTGGCTGATCACCGGGCCGCGCGGGGTCGGCAAGGCCACGCTCGCCTGGCGGATCGCCCGTTTCCTGCTGACCGCCCCCGATCCCGGCGGCGAAGACAGCCTGTTCGGCGCCCCGCCGCCTCCGACGACGCTCGACGTCGATCCGGAGAACCCGGTCTCCCGCCGGATGCAGGCGCTCTCGGAACCGCGGCTGTTCCTGCTGCGCCGCCCGTGGGACCCAAAAGCCAAGCGTCTGCGCCAGGAGATCACGGTCGACGAGGCACGCAAGCTCAAGGGCTTCTTCTCGATGTCCTCGGCCGATGGCGGCCGTCGCGTGGTGATCGTCGACGCGGCCGACGAGATGAACACCGCCGCGGCCAACTCGGTGCTGAAGCTCCTGGAGGAGCCCCCTGCCCGCGCCGTTCTGCTGCTGATCTCGCACCAGCCCTCGCGACTGCTGCCGACGATCCGCTCGCGCTGCCGGACCCTGCGGTGCCAGCCGCTCGAAGCCGACGAGATGGCCCGCGCGCTTGAAGCCGCCGGCGCGCCGATGCCGGATGACCCGGCCCCGCTCGGCGCGCTCTCGGGCGGATCGGTCGGGCTTGCGCATCAACTCCTCACCGAAGACGGGCTCGCGCTCTATGGCGCCATCGTGCGGCTGTTCGAGGGAGCGCCCCGGATCGACCGGGAACGCGCCCTTGCCTTCTGCGACATGGTCGGCGCCCGCGGCAGCGAGGTGACCATCGACCAGGTCCTGCAGATGCTGGACCTGTTCCTGTCCCGCCTCGCCCGCGCCGGCGTTTTCGGTCCGCCCGCCCCGGAGGCGGCCCCCGGAGAGGCTGCGCTGATGTCCCGCCTCTGCCCGCATTCAGGCGCGGCGCGCCAATGGGCGACGCTGCAACAGGCCGTCAGCGAACGGACGAGGCATGGCGTCGCCGTCAACCTTGACCCCGCCGCGCTGCTGCTTGATACGGTGCTCAAGATGAACGCGGCGGCCCAGGAGGGATCGCCCGCGCCAGATTGAGCCGAGCAAGATGCCCCTACCCGAGATCGTCGACAGCCACTGCCACCTCGATTTCCCCGATTTCGAAGGCCAGCATTCCGAGATCGTCGCCCGCGCGGCCGAAGCCGGGGTGACCCGGATGGTGACGATCTGCACCAGGTTGCGGCTGGAGCCGCAGGTCCGGGCAATTGCCGAAGCGCACGATCCGGTCTTCTACGCCGCCGGCACCCACCCGATGAGCGCCGCCGACGAGCCGCTCGCCACGGTGGAAGAACTCGTCGCGCTGGCCGCCCACCCCAAGTTCGTGGGGATCGGCGAGACCGGGCTCGACTATCACTACACCGCGGAAAGCGCGGGGGTGCAGCAGGAAAGCCTGCGCATCCATATCGAGGCCTGCCGCCGCACTGGCCTGCCGCTGATCATACATTCTCGCGACGCTGACGAGGACATGGCCCGGATCCTCTCCGAAGAGCACACCGCGGGTGCCTATACCTGCGTCATGCATTGCTTCAGCTCTGGCGCCGGGCTCGCGCAGGCCGCGCTGGAGCTGGGGTTCTACCTCTCGATGTCCGGCATCGCCGCCTTCCCCCGCAGCAAGGAGCTGCGCGAAATCTTCGCCGCCGCCCCGGTCGACAGGATCCTCGTGGAGACCGACGCCCCCTACCTCGCGCCGCCCCCCTATCGCGGCAAGCGTAACGAGCCCGCCTATACCGCCCACACGGCAAGGGTCGGCGCCGAGATCTTCGGCCTCGACTACGCGGAGTTCGCCGCCCGCACCTCGGCCAATTTCGACCGCCTGTTCTCCAAGGCCGCCGCCTGGGCCAAGGCCGCCTGATGGCCGAGCTGCGCTTCACCATCCTCGGCTGCGGCTCGTCTGGCGGCGTGCCCCGTGTCGGCGGGATATGGGGCGCCTGCGACCCGAAGAACCCGAAGAACCGCCGCCTGCGCTGTTCACTCCTGGTCGAGCGGTTCGAAGGCGACAGCGTCACGCGCGTCCTGATCGACACCACCCCGGACATGCGCGAGCAACTGCTCGCCGCCGAGGTCGGCACGCTGGACGCCGTGGTCTATACCCACGACCACGCCGACCACACGCACGGCATCGACGACCTGCGCATGGTGGTCTTCAATCGGCAATCCCGGCTGCCGGTCTGGGCGGATCCGGCCACCCAGAACGCGCTGCTGCTCCGGTTCGGCTACGCCTTCGTCCAGCCGGAAGGGTCCAACTACCCGCCGATCCTCGACATGCACACGATCAACAAGCCCTTCGCCATCGAGGGCGCGGGGGGCGCGATCGAGTTCGCGCCGATCCACGTCCGTCACGGCGGCATCGATGCGCTCGGCTTCCGGATCGGCAAGCTGGCCTACATGCCGGACGTGAACGAGATCCCCGAGGAAGCGTGGGAGCACCTCGCCGATCTGGACTGCTGGATCATCGACGCCCTGCGCTACACTCCGCACCCCAGCCATGCCCATCTCGACATGGCGCTCGACTGGATCTCCCGCGCCGCCCCGCGCAGCGCCGTGCTCACCAACCTCCATATCGACATGGACCACGACACTGTCGCGGGGGAGACACCCGACCACGTCGTCCCGGCCCATGACGGCATGGTCCTCGCCTGCGAAGTCTAGCCCATGCTCGGCATCCTGATCTCGATCCTGCCGGTCTTCCTCGTGGTTGGTTTCGGCTACATCGCGGTGCGCAACAAGCTGTTCCCGGACCAGAGCGTCGACGGCCTGATGATGTTCGCGCAGAACTTCGCGATCCCCGCGCTGCTGTTTCGCGCCATGTCCACGCTCGAACTCGGCGAGGCGTTCCACCCTGCCCTGTTCCTCAGCTACTACGGCGGCGCAACGGTCTCCTTCCTGCTCTGCCTGCTGGGAGCCCGACTGCTGTTCGAGCGCCCGTGGGAAGACAGTATCGCCATCGGCTTCTGCGGCCTGCTGGCCAACGGCCTGCTTCTCGGCGTGCCGGTCACCGAACAGGCCTTCGGGCCAGAGGCAACGGAATCGAACTTCGTCATCATCTCGGTCAATTCGCTCTACTGCTACGGCCTCGGCATCACCGCGATGGAGATCGCCCGCGCCCGCTCCAGCGGCGGCTCGCTGGCGCAGATGCCGATGCGGGTGCTGCGCGCGATGTTCCGAAACTCGCTGATCCTCGGGATCGGCGCCGGGCTGCTGGTCAACATCTCCGGCGTTACCCTGCCCGCCTTCTTCACCGAGGCGCTCGACATGATGGCCCGCGCCGCCCTGCCGGCGGCCCTGTTCGGGCTTGGCGGTGTGCTCTGCTTCTACCGCCCCGAGGGCGACCTGCGCACCATCGCCTGGATCGTGCTCGCCTCGCTCGTCGTCCACCCGACGGTGACATGGCTCATCGGCTCCGCGACGTCGCTGCCCGAACCTGGCTTCCGCTCCGCCGTGACGATGGCGGCTATGGCGCCGGGGGTGAACACCTATCTCTTCGCCAACATGTACGGGGTGGCCCGCCGGGTCGTCGCCTCCGCCGTGCTCATCGGCACGGCGGTCTCGCTGTTCACGACCTGGGTCTGGCTCGCGCTGCTGCACTAAGCGGGCGGGCTTCTTCTGTCGGAAAGTATCCCGGGGGTCCGAGGGCAGCGCCCCAGGTCCTGCGGCCTCAGCTGGGCGAGACGCCGCGCAGCCTCTCCGAACGCCGCCGCAACAGCTCGACCGTCGTCAGCAGGGCGATGGAGATCACGACGAGGATCGTCGCGACCGACAGGATCGCCGGAGAGATCTGCTCGCGGATGCCATTCCACATCTGGCGCGGGATCGTCTGCTGGTCATGCGCCGCCACGAAGAGCACCACCACCACCTCGTCGAACGAGGTCACGAAGGCAAAGAGCGCGCCCGAGATCACGCCGGGCAGGATCAACGGCATGGTGATCTTGAAGAACGTCGTCGTCGGGTCCGCGCCGAGCGACGCGGCGGCCCGTGTCAGCGAATGGTCGAAGCCCACCAGCGTCGCCGTCACCGTGATGATGACGAAGGGGATGCCGAGCGTGGCATGCGCCATGATGATCCCGATGTAGGTATTGGCGAGACCGGTGGCCGAGTAGAAGAAGAACAGGCCGGTCGCGGTGATGATGATCGGCACGATCATCGGCGAGATCAGGACCGCCATGATCGTCCGCCGGAACGGCATCTCCGGCCGCGACAGGCCGAGCGCCGCAAGGGTGCCGAGGCAGGTCGCCAGCACCGTCGAGAAGAAGCCGATGATGACGGAGTTCTTGGCGGCGTTGATCCAGGCAGCATTCGCCCAGGCGTCGGCCCACCATGAGCCATCCCGCGCCGCCTCCGGATCGACCATGCCGAAGGTCAGCAGCATGTCGTACCAGCGGGTCGAATACCCCGTCGGATCGAAGCTGAGCATCTTCTCGGTAAAGGTGAAATACGGCTCGGCGTTGAAGCTCAGCGGGATCACGATCAGGATCGGCGCGATCAGGAACAGGAAGATCAGCCCGCAGATCACCAGGTAGGCGTAGTGCCAGATCTTCTCGAGCGGCGAGGCATATGTCGGCAGGGCCATGGCGTTTCGTCCTTTCGGCTGGGCCGGGGGGCTAGCCCCCCAGACCCCCCAGGATTTTTCCGGACAGAAGATGCATCGGCGGTCTCCCCTATCCCAGCTTGAGGTTGTCGATCCCGACCAGCCGGTCGTAGAGCCAGTAGAGCAGCAGCACGCCGGCAAGCAGCAGCGAGGCGAGCGCCGCGGCCAGCGACCAGTTCAGCGACTTCTGCATGTGGAAGGCGATCAGGTTGGAGATGAGCTGCCCCGAGGAGCCGCCAACCAGCGCCGGGGTGATGTAGTAGCCCACGGCGAGGATGAACACGAGCAGCCCGCCGGCGCCGATACCGGGCACCGTCTGCGGCATGTAGACACGGCGGAATGCGGTCCAGGACGTGGCCCCGAGCGAGCGCGCGGCGCGGACGTAGGACGGGTCGATCGGGCGCATCACCGAGTAGAGCGGCAGCACCATGAACGGCAGCAGGATATGCGTCATCGCGATGATCGTGCCGGTCTGGTTGTAGATCATCTGGATGCGGTTCTCATCCGCGATCAGGCCGGCGGCGACACCGATGTCGTTGACCACGCCCTGGCTCTGCAACAGCACGATCCACGAGGTCGTTCGCACGAGGAGCGATGTCCAGAACGGCAGCAGGACGAAGATCATCAGCAGGTTCGACTTGCTCAGCGGAAGCGTCGCCAGCAGGTGGGCGATCGGGAAGCCCAGAACCAGGGTCAGGAACGTGATCAGCGCCGACAGGATCAGCGTGCGTTGGAACAGCAGGACGTAGACGGCGCGCTCTTCCTCGACCTTGACGATATTGCCATCCGCATCGCGGGTACGGTCGAGCGCGGCGAGGTAGAAGTCCAGCGTCACCGACTTGGAGGCGTTGCGCATCGCAGCCCAGAGCTTGGGATCAGCCCATTCGTCGTCGGCGTCCAGAATCGCCTCCTTGAAGGGCGGCTCCATCCTCTCGGCCTTGCGCGCGGTCGAGGTGAACATCGAGCGCGTGCCCGAGACTTCGTAGTTGATCCGCGTGCCGATCTGACCGATGGACTTGGTTTCGCGGGCGTGGGCGAGGCCGGCCCGGAGGGCGGCATAGGCGGCTTCATCCGGCTCGGTACCGGCCGGGTTGGCGTCAAACCACTCGCGCAGCTCGACCATCAGCGGCACGGTCTCGCCGGTGTCCCTGTCCTTCCAGGAGTAGAAGCCGGTGTTGGTGACCGACATCGACAGCATCTGGCCGATCGGGATCAGGAAGGTCACGACCACGAACAGCAGCAGTGGCATGACGAGGTAAAAGGCGCGGCGGCGGTTGCGGGCCTGGGACCGGGCCAGTGCCGCCTTGAGCGGCTTGCCATCGGCTGTGGTCAGCTTTTCCGTCGTGGACGTTGCGGCAACTGCGTCGGACATCCGCTCTCCCGCTGTGTAGGGGCCGCGGCGTGCGGCCCGGGTCTTGCCGGTGTCCGCCCCGGGTATTCCGGGGCGGACGGTTTCGCATCGGGCCGGATCAGCCGGCGAGCCAGGCGTTGAAGCGTTCGTTCAGCTCGGTGTCGCGGTCAGCCCAGAACTCGAAGTTCGACGGCAGTGCCTTCTGGAGGTTTTCCGCCGCGGTCGGCATGTGCGGACCCATCTCGGTCTTGCCGTCCTGGTAGAGGCCGACGAGCGGACCGGAGGACTTGCGGGCCGGACCGTAGCTGATCCACTTGGCCTGCTCGGCGAGCTGCTCGGTCTCGGTCGCGAAGACCACGAAGTCCAGCGCGGCCTCGAGGTTCGGAGCGCCCTTCGGGATCACGTAGCCGTCGTATTCGTAGACCTGGCCGTCGAAGATCGTGACGAAGGGCTGGCCCTCGCCGACGGCGGCGTTGAAGATGCGGCCGTTGTAGGCGGTGGTCATCGCGACCTCGCCGTCGGCCAGCAGCTGCGGCGGCTGCGCGCCGGCTTCCCACCAGACGACGCTGTCCTTGATGGTTTCGAGCTTGTCGAAGGCGCGGTCGACGCCCTCGTCGGTCTCGAGCATGTCATAGACCTCTTCCGGGGCCACGCCGTCGGCCATCAGCGCCATTTCGAGGTTCGCCTTGGCGCCCTTGCGAAGGCCGCGCTTGCCCGGATAGGTCTCCAGGTCGAAGAAATCCGCGATCGTGGTCGGCGGGTTGTCGGCGAACACGCTGGAATCATAGGCAAAGATGGTCGAGAACACGATCGTGGTCACCAGGCAGTCGGTGACCGCACCCGGCAGGAAATCGTCCATCGCCGGGGTGCCGTCCGCACCGTCGGGCAGGATCGAAGGATCGATCTCTTCCAGCAGACCCTCGTCGCAGAGACGCACGGCGTCGGCATATTCCACGTCGGCCACGTCGATGGTGACGTTGCCCGCCTCGACCTGGGCCTTGATCGGGGTCGCGGGGTTGTCGGCATCGACCGAAACCACCTTGATGCCGGTCTTGTCGGTGAAAGGCTTGTGGTAGGCCTCGATCTGGGATTTGCCGTAGGCGCCGCCCCAGCTCATCACCGTGATCTCCTGCGCCGAGGCGCCGAAGGCCATAGCCGTCAGGGCCGTGGTCAGGATCAGTGTCTTCTTCATGTTTGTCTCCCTGTTGGACACTCTTGTTTTGTTCGGACGGGCTTTGTGCCCGCGCCGTTTGATATGGCTCCGGATCACATCGGGTCGAGCGCCCGCGCGTCCTGCATATGCCAGCTGATCGGAAGCTTGCGGCCCGGTGTCAGGCGCTCCTGGCCGAGCATGTTGCGGCATTTCATGATGAAATCATCGTGGCCGGCGACCCGCAGCCGGGTGCGGAAGCTGTCGCCCATGTAGATGAACTCCAGCACCTCGGCCTCGATCGTGTGCGCCCCCGGGTCGAAGTTTTCCGGCTTGAACTCCACCCGTTCGGGACGGATCGACACCAGCGTCTGCTGTCCGACATTGGTGATGTTCACCGGAGTCGCGTCGATCAGTTCCCCGGTCTTCAGACGCACCGTTGCCTTGGACCCTTCGATGCTCTCGATCGTGCCTTCGAGCCGGTTGTTCTCGCCGATGAACCCGGCGACGAAGCTGTTCTGCGGCCGCTCGTAGAGCTCGTCCGGCGGGGCGAGCTGCTGGATCACGCCGTCGTTGAAGACTGCCACGCGATCCGACATGGTCAGCGCCTCGGTCTGGTCGTGAGTCACGTAGACCACCGTGATGCCGAGACTTTCATGCAGGTGCTTGATCTCGAACTGCATGTGCTCGCGCAGCTGCTTGTCGAGCGCGCCGAGGGGTTCGTCCATCAGCACCAGTTCGGGCTCGAACACCAGCGCGCGCGCCAGCGCAATGCGCTGCTTCTGGCCACCGGAAAGCTGGGCGGGACGACGCGCCGCGAAGGCCCCCATCTGCACCATCTCCAGCGCACGCTTCACCTTGGCCTCGCGCTCCGACTTGTCCATGCCGCGCACTTCCAGCGGGAAGGCGAGGTTCTCGGCCACGGTCATGTGCGGGAACAGGGCGTAGTTCTGGAACACCATGCCGATCCCGCGTTTGTGCGGCGGGATGTTGTTGATCGACCTGCCGTCCAGGTTGATCTCGCCGTGGGTCGCGGTCTCGAACCCGGCAAGCATCATGAGGCAGGTGGTTTTTCCAGATCCCGACGGCCCGAGCATCGTCAGAAACTCGCCTTTCGGCATCTGGAGGTTGAGATCCTTGACGACGAGAGTTTCGCCGTCATAGCTCTTCTGCACCCTGTCGAACTCGACAAAGGGTCGATTAGCTGGCTCGGTCAAGGCAGCTCCTGTTGGACAAGTCTTGCGTTCATTGATGGTGACGCAATTGATTGGGCTCAACTAAAGCAACCCAATTCCCACTTGGCAATGCCCAACAGCGGATCAAATGCTGTCGAAAACGACAGATGCCCTGTGTTTCAGCAGCCCTTCCGCGTGGTCTGCCGGAGGATCCGGCAGGAACACGCTATGTTTTCGAATGGGAATAACTCTGAAACGCAGGCGCTTCAGCCAGAGCGATCGGCGGAGCCGCTCAACGCCCGGCAGCACAGATTTCCGCTGTATCTACTTGCAGTTGCGCAGCCCGTCGGCGAGGCCCTGCAGAAGCGCGCCATAGAGATCCGGCCCCGGTTCCAGGTCGACGCCAAGGGGGTCGAGCACGGCCAGCCCCACGTTCCGCCCTTCCGTCACGGCGTCGATGAGCGAGGCGTTGAACTGCGGTTGCGACAGGATGCAGGTGACGCCTGCGCTGCGCATTTCATCCCGCAAGGCCGCCACGCGGGCCGCGCTCGGATCGGTCGCATCGCCCTTGGAGATCGCACCAAGCGCGCTCAGGCCGAAACGCTCCTCGAAATATCGGTAGGCGTCGTGCAGAACGACGAATCGCATGTCCTGAACCGAGGCGAGATCGGCGACGATCCGGGCTTCCAGCGCGACGAGCGCGACGATCCCCGCCTCCGCGTTCGCGCGATAGACGTCGGCGTTTTCCGGGTCGGAGTACGCCAGAGCCTCGGCGATGGCCGCGAGCCAGACCCGGCCATTCTCCGGATCGAGCCAGAGATGCGGGTCCGCACCCTCGTGAACGTGACCTTTGTGATCGTCATGCGCTTCGTGGTCATCGTGATCCGCATGATCGTCGTGATCGTCATGCGACTCGTGGTCATCGTGATCCGCCTGATCGTCGTGTTCAGCATGGTCGTCATGCCCATCATGATCGGTGTCGCCGTCATGGTGCTCGGTGTCCTCCTCCATGGAAAACACGGCGTCCTCGCGCATCTCGAACTGCACCGTGCCGGGCACCTCCGAGAGCGTCAGCACCCGGGCGCTCTGCCCGAGGTTCCGAATGGGGGTCTCGAGCCAGGGTTCCAGGTCCTCGCCCACCCAGACGACCAGCCCGGCTTCCGAAAGCGCACGCGCCTCCGAAGGTCGCATCGCATGGCTGTGCGGCGAGGCCCCTTGCGGCACGATCAGCGTCGGCGCGCCGAGATCGCCCATGACCTGGGCCACCAGCGAATGCACCGGCGCGATGTCGACAGCCACGCTGGGCACTTCCGCGGTCGCGGTCGTGGCGAACAGCATTGCGACTATGAACGATTTTGCGATACGGCTTTGCATTCCCGGCCTCCAGTTCTCGATGGCGGCTCCCTAGATGATATGTTATAACAAAACAAGTCCAATTCGGAGGGGCCATGTCGGACCTGCACAGACATCAGGAAACGCTGGGATTCGCGCGCCATGACCACGGCGGATGCGTCACCACCGCAATGGCGGCGGCCGAAGCGCGCTGCGCCGAGGACGGCTTGCGTTTTACACCTGTCCGACGCCGCGCGCTCGAGATCCTGCTGGAGCGTCACCAGGCCATGGGCGCCTACGAGGTGCTGGAGCGGCTGCAGAAGGAAGGTCTGGGCGCGCAACCGCCGGCGGCCTATCGGGCGCTCGACTTCCTCGTCAGCCATGGCTTCGCCCACCGGATCGAACGGCTCAATGCCTTTGTCGCCTGCGTTTGCCCGGGCAGCGACCACCTGCCCGCCTTCCTGATCTGCACCTCTTGCAACCGGGTCGCGGAGACCGTCACGATACCTGCCCGGGAGTTCTTCGAGACCGCGGCCGCGGAGGCGGATTTCGCGATTGCCAAGATCCTCGTGGAGGCAGAGGGCACCTGTGCCACCTGCCGGAGCAAGGAAACCTGATGAAAAGCCCCCAAGCGCCCCTGGTGTCGGTTCGCGGCCTGGCGATCCGGCTCGGCCCCCACGACGTGCTGCGCAACGTGGATCTCGACATCGCCGCAGGCGAGATCGTGACAATCGTCGGGCCGAACGGCTCCGGCAAGTCGACCCTGCTGCGCGCGATCATTGGCGCGATCGAGCCGCGCGCAGGCACGGTCACGCTGCGGCCCGGCGTCCGGCTGGGCTACGTGCCGCAAAAGCTGCAGATCGACCCGACGCTGCCGATCAATGTCGCGCGTTTCCTCAACCTGCCCACCCGCCGGCCTGCCGCTGACATCGCCGAGGCGCTGCACACCGCCGGACTGCCGGACCTGCAGAAGCGTCCGATGTCGGCCCTGTCCGGCGGCCAGTTCCAAAGGGTGCTGCTCGCCCGGGCGCTGCTCGAGAAGCCCGACCTGCTGCTGCTGGACGAACCGACGCAGGGGCTCGACCAGCAGGGCTCCGCGGCCTTCTACCAGCAGATCGAAGAGGTCCGCGCGCGACTCGGCTGCGCGATCCTGATGGTGAGCCACGAGCTGCACGTGGTGATGAGCGCGTCCGACCGGGTGATCTGCCTCAACGGCCACGTCTGCTGCCACGGCACGCCCGAGGTCGTGGCCTCGGCGCCGGAATACCGCGCCCTGTTCGGCACCGGCACCAAGGGCGCGCTGGCGCTTTATCGGCACACCCACGACCACGGGCACGATCACGACCATCCGCAGCCCGACCATCATCACGAGGACCACGCGATCTGATGCTCGACGATTTCATGATCCGGGCGGCGCTTGCCGGCGTCGGCACCGCGGCCGCGGCCGCGCCCCTGGGATGCTTCGTGGTCTGGCGCCGCATGGCCTATTTCGGCGATGCGACAGCCCACGCGGCCATGCTGGGCGTCGCGCTGGCGCTGACCTTCCAGGTGCCGGTCTTCGGCGGCGTGCTCGCCGCGGCGCTCGCCATGGGTCTCACCGTCAGCACCCTCTCCGGCAAGGGGCTGGCCGCCGACACGCTGCTGGGCGTGCTCGCGCATTCGGCCCTGGCCTTCGGCCTTGTCGCTGTCTCGTTCCTGTCGGGCGTTCCGGTCGATCTCATGGGCTACCTGCTTGGGGACATCCTCGCCGTCAGCAAGGGGGACCTTGCGGTCATCTGGGCCGGCGCGGCCATGGTCTCGGCGCTGATCGCCTGGCGGTGGTCGGACCTGCTCATCGCCACGGTCGGTCCGGATCTCGCACGGGCGAGCGGCATCGATCCGCGCCGGGAGCAGATGGTTCTGACGCTCTGCCTCGCCCTGACCGTCGCAGTGGCGATCAAGGTCGTGGGGGTTCTGCTGATCGCCGCCCTGCTGGTGATCCCCGGCGCGACCGCGCGCGGCCTCGCCAGCAGTCCGGAGGCCATGGCCCTTACGGCCGCCGGCCTGGGGAGCCTGTCGGCGCTCGGCGGCCTCTGGGCCTCCTTCCAGTTCGACACGCCCACCGGCCCGACCATCGTCTGTGTCGCGGCCACGCTGTTCGTGCTCTCGACCCTGTTGCGCAGCGTACGGGAAGCCTGAACCAGGCGCGTCAGGCGACCGCCAGCACCCGCGCTTCGGGAAACCCGGCCCGGATCGAGGCGCAGAAGGCATCCAGATGCACATCGCGGACCAGCGCCACGATGGCCCCGCCAAAGCCACCGCCGGTCAACCGCGCCCCGAGCGCGCCCGAGCGCATGGCGCCATCGACCAACGCGTCCACGCGGGCGATCGACACCTCGAAATCGTCCCGCTGCGAGAGGTGGCTCTCGATCATGCGCCGGCCAAAAGCCGCAGCCGCCCCGGCTTCCAGGTCCGCAACCCCGGCGCGGACCCGTTCGTTCTCGGTCACAACGTGGCGCACCCGACGGCCGAGCGGTTCGGCCAGCCCGATGGCGCGGCCGAGATCGTCGAGCGACAGCTCCCCGAGATCGGCCACCCCTAGCTCGCTGGCGGCCCGGGCGCATTCGGCGACACGCTCGGAATAGGCGTCGAGCGCCAGGCGGTGGCTGACGCCGGAATGGACCACGACGAAATGATGGTTGTACGGCAGACGGATCGGGGAGACGTCCAGCGTGCGGGTGTCGAGCAGCAACGCGAGCCCGGGCACCCCGGCCGATGCCGCCACCTGGTCCATGATCCCGCAGGGTACGCCGACATAGTCGTTCTCGACCTTCAGCGCGATCCGCGCCAGCTCGCCGGGTTCGTCCTCGCGCCCGAGAAGCGCATTCGCCGCCCGCAGCGTCGCCACCTCGACGGCCGCCGAGCTGGAGAGCCCCGCCCCCACCGGCAGCGTCGCCGAGACCGCACAGCGGCAGCCGTCGCGCGCGATCTCCTCGCCGGCGACAGCCTGCAAGCAGCCGAGCATGTAATCCGACCAGCGACCGGCCGGCGGATCGTCAGCTCGGCGACGGTCGGTCTCGGAGAGCGTTTCGCTCACGAATTCGACGAGTCCGGGCTCGCTGCCCGGCCCGACCGCCACCGCGACCCCGAGGTTGAGCGGCATCGGCATCGCGAGCCCGCCGGTGTAGTCCGTGTGCTCGCCGAGCAGGTTGACCCGCCCGGGCGCAAAGGCGACGGCTCCGGGCTGGCACCCGAATGCCGCTTCGAAAGCATTGGACACCTGGACGAGCAGTTCCTCGTCGGTCACGTTGCTTACCCGTTGCACCCCCTGCCCTCCCCGATGCGGCGCACCGGCCATCGGGGCGCGCGACGTTCACGATAGGCGGGGGCGATGCCGGCGTCCATGGCCGCCACATATGAAAACCCGCGCGGGGCCGGGTGGCGCCGCGCGGGTCGGGATCCGTGTCGGGTGTCTGGCCCGCGCGTCAGCCGAGCGCTTCCACCGAGGCGCGTGCGCCCTTGGCCACCAGCGCCGCATGGACCGGCTGCAGAAGTGGTTCGAGCCGTGCCGCCAGGTCTGCGGGGAAGACCTCGCGGACCGTCAGCAACGCGTGCACATCGCCGTTCTCCGGCGCCTCGTCGGTCAGGGTCCACAGCCGCTCGGCCAGCGGGTCCTGAACGTCGATCGCCGCGCCCTTTTCGTCGGTACCGGCGACGTAGCGCATCCATGCGGACACCGCGAGCAACAGCCGCGGCGAGGCGCGGTCGTTGTCGAGGTTCTCCTGCAGCGTGGAGAGGATCCGCTGCGGCAGCTTCTGGCTGCCGTCCATGGCGATCTGCCAGGTGCGGTGCCGGATCGACGGGTTGCGGAACCGGTCCAGCAACATGCCGGCATAGGCGGTGAGATCGACCCCCTCGGGCGGCGTGAGCGCCGGGATGATTTCCTCGCCCCAGAGCTTCTCCACGAAGCCCGCGAAGGCCGCGTCGGCAGTGGTGTCGGCAATGGTCTCGTGGCCGGCAAGGTAGCCGAGGTAGGCCAGCGAGGAATGCGCCCCGTTCAGCATCCGCAGCTTCATGTGCTCGAAGGGCGTGACGTCCTCGACCATCTGTACGCCGACCGCCGCGAAATCCGGGCGCTCGCCGCCGACGAACTCGTCCTCGATCACCCATTGCCGGAACGGCTCGTGCATCACCGGGGCGGCATCGTGGTAGCCCACGGCCTCCTCGACGCGGGCGATGTCCTCCGGCTTGGTCGCGGGCACGATCCGGTCGACCATCGTGGAGGGGAAACACCCCTCCGCCTCGATCCAGTCGGCAAGTTCCGGGTCGATCAGCCGCGCAAGGTCGATCACCACGCCCCGCGCCACCTTGCCGTTGTTGGGAAGGTTGTCGCAGCTCATCACGGTGAAGGGCGGCCGGCCGGCCTTCTTGCGCCGCTGCAGCGCCCGAACGATGAAGCCCGGCGCAGATTTCGGCAGCTCGCCGGTGCAATCGTAGACGATGTCGGGATGCTTCGGGTCGAGCTCGCCCGTCGCCGGGTTGTGGCAATAGCCCTTCTCGGTGATGGTCAGCGAGACGATGCGGACATCGGGATGCGCCATCGCCGCGAGCAGCGCCTCTGGGTCTTCCGGCGCAACCAGCATGTCGCGCACATTCTCCACCACGTTGAAGCGCTCGCCCTGCGGCGCCAGCTCCACGGCGGTATAGGCGTAGCCCTGCGGCTTCAGGGCATCGCGCACCGCCGGGGAGCGGAGCGAGACCCCCAGAATGTCCCAGTCGCCGCCGCCCGCCCGGACTGCTTCCGCGATCCAGGGAGCGCCGAAGGCGCGGAAAAAGGCGCCGAGGCCCAGATGGACGATTCCGATCCGGGCCTCTTCCGCGTTCCTGCGGGTCAGTCGTTCAGCGGGCAAGCCAGCCTCCGTCAACGTTGTAGACAGCCCCGTTCACATAGTCCGAAGCGGGCGCTGCAAGGAAGACCGCCGTGCCGGCGATGTCCTCGGGCGTGCCCCAGCGGCCGGCGGGAATGCGGCCGAGGATCTCGGCGCTGCGGGCAGGATCGGCGCGCAGGGCGGCGGTGTTGTCGGTGGCGATGTAGCCCGGCGCGATGGCGTTCACGTTGATGCCCTTCGCGGCCCATTCGTTGGCCATCAGCTTGGTCAGTCCCGCCACGCCGCTCTTGGAGGCAGTGTAGGACGGCACGCGGATACCACCCTGGAACGAGAGCATCGAGGCGATGTTGATGATCTTGCCCGGCCGCTCGGCCGCCAGCGCCGCCTTCGCGAAGGCCTGGCAGTTCAGGAAGACCGCCTTCAGGTTGATCGTCATAACGTCATCCCAATCGGCCTCGGAAAAGTCGACCGTGTCGTCGCGCCGGATGATCCCGGCGTTGTTGACCAGGATGTCGATCTGCCGCTCGGCGAAGATCGAGGTCAGCGCCTTGGGATCCTCGATCAGGTTGACGAGCACCTCGTCGGTGCTGCCGAGCTTCTCCAGGGTCTCTGTCGCCGGCACCACGCCGGCACAGATCACCTTGGCCCCGGCGCCCGCCAGCCCGAGCGCGATGCCCTGGCCGATACCGGTGTTGGCGCCGGTCACCAGCGCGTTTTTTCCTTCGAGCGAGAACGAGATCATTTGAGCTCCTCCACGGGGATCATGTCCATGTCGGTGAAGGCCATGTTGTCGCCTGCCATGGCCCAGCAGAAGGTGTAGGAGCCGGTGCCGGCGCCGGAGTGGATCGACCAGGGCGGCGACATGACGATCTCTTCGCTGTGCATGACCAGGTGCCGGGTTTCCTGCGGCTGCCCCATGAAGTGGAACACGCACTGGCCCTCGGCCACGTCGTAATAGAGATAAGCCTCCATCCGGCGGTCATGGGTGTGGGCAGGCATGGTGTTCCAGACCGAGCCGCCGTGCAGCTTGGTGTAGCCCATCACGAGCTGGCAGGATTTCACGCCGTTCTCGTGGATGAACTGGTAGATCGTGCGGTCGTTCGAGGTCTCGGCGGAGCCGAGCTTCACCTCGTTGGCATCCGCGGGCCTGGCCAGCGTGGTCTGGTAAGTCTGATGCGCCGGGGTGGAGACGATATAGAACCGTCCCGCGCCGGAAAAGGTCACCGGGCCCGCGCCCATGCCGATGTAGAGCACATCGCCGTTGGCCAGCTCGTAGGTTTCGCCGCCGACCGCAACGCTGCCGGTCTCGCCGATGTTCAGGATGCCGGCCTCGCGGCGAGCGAGCCAGGTGTCGGTGCCGCATTCGGCCACCGCGTCGAGCGTCAGCTCCTTGCCGGCCGGCACCGCGCCGCCGACGATCATGCGGTCGTAGTGGGTGTAGGTCAGCCGGATCTCGCCCTCGGCGAACATCGCCGGCACGTGGAACTTCTCGCGCAGCTCGGCGGTGTCGTACCGCTTCGCGGCCTCCGGATCGGTGGCGTAGAGTGTCTTGACGGTCAGCATCTGGTGAGTCCTTTCAAATGGACGCCGCGCCGGGCGCGACGATGTCGGCAATCGGTCCCGCCTGCCGGTCGCAGGCGTGCGTCGGCATTCAGGTCAGAGGCGGTAGGCCTTCTTGACGAGCCGGTATGCGAGCTCCTGCGCCACGTCGAAGGCCTCGTCCTCGGCCAGCCGCCCGGTGTTGACGAGCGTCGAGAGGAAGGCGCAGTCGACCCTGCGCGCGACGTCGTGCCGGGCGGGGATCGAGCAGAAGGCACGGGTGTCGTCGTTGAAGCCCACGGTGTTGTAGAAACCGGCGGTCTCGGTGGTCATCTCGCGGAACCGGCGCATCCCCTCGGCGCTGTCGTGGAACCACCAGGCGGGTCCGAGCTTGAGCGACGGGTAGACGCCGGCCAGCGGCGCGAGTTCGCGGGCATAGACGGTCTCGTCCAGGGTAAAGAGGATCACGCTCAGGCGCGGGTCCGTCCCGACCTCGTCCAGCAGCGGCTTGAGCGCGGTCACGTAGTCGGTCCGTCCGGGAATGTCGAAGCCTTTGTCGCGGCCGTATTGCGCCATCATGGGCGCCGAGTGGTTGCGCCGCGAACCCGGATGGATCTGCAGCACCAGCCCGTCGTCGAGGCTCATCCGCGCCATCTCGGTCAGCATGTGGCCGCGGAAGGCGTCTGCCTCTTCTGCGGTGCAGGTGCCTTTCAGCGCCTTTTCGAACAGCGCCACCGCCTCGGATCGGGGAAGGCATTCGGTCCGCGCTGTCGCGTGGCCGTGATCCGAGGAGGTGGCGCCGAACTCCTTGAAATACGCACGGCGATTGCGGTGCGCCTCAAGGTATCCGTCCCAGGTGATTGCGTCGGTGCCGGCCATCTCGCCGAACCGCGCAACATTTTCCGCAAAGCCTTCAAACTCCGGGTCGACCACCGCATCGGGGCGATAGGCCGTCACGACCCGCCCGGCCCAGCCGCTCTCGCGGATCATCCGGTGCCAGCGCAGATCGTCCAGCGGGCTTTCGGTCGTGGCGATCACCTCGATCCCGAAGCGTTCGAAGAGCGCCCGCGGCCGGAACTCCGGCCTGGCGAGGCAATCGGAGATGTGGTCGTAGAAGGCATCCGCCGTCTCCGGGCCGAACCGGTCGGTCAGGCCGAAGACATGCTCGAAGGAATGGTCGAGCCAGAGCCGCGAGGGCGTGCCGCGGAACAGGTAGTAATTCTCGGCAAAGAGCCGCCAGATCTTGCGGCCGTCGGTCTCTGCCCGCGAGCCATCGGCCCGCGGCACGCCGAGCGAGTCGAGCGAGACCCCCTGCGAGAAGAGCATGCGGAAGACGTAATGGTCCGGGGTGACGAAGAGCTGCGCCGGATCGGGGAAGGGCTCGTTCTCGGCGTACCAGCGCGGATCGGTATGTCCGTGCGGGCTGACGATCGGAAGATCCTTGACGGAGCCGTAGAGCGCACGCGCCAGATCGCGGGAACGCCCCTCGACCGGGAAAAGCCGATCATCATCCAGTTGGCTCATCTTCCCTCCCCCTGTATTTCAAAGTCTTGGCCGGGTGGCCATTGCTTTCTGGCAGACTGATATGCTAGAATGCTTGACAAGTCAACGGGGCGGAACAGTCATGGCAGGCATCTCGAAAATCACCTCACTGGAGCCCATTCCTCGGCCGTCCGTCGCGGATCAGGTCTTCGACACGCTCTACGAGCAGATCGTCTGGCTGGAGCTGCCGCCCGAAACGCGGCTGTCGGAAATCGAGGTCGCGCGTGCGCTCGACGTGTCGCGGCAACCGGTTCGCGACGCCTTTTTCCGCCTCTCCAAGCTGGGGTTCCTGGTGATCCGGCCGCAAAGGGCGACGACCGTCAGCCAGATCTCGATCCGCGCAGTCCGGGAAGCGACCTTCGTGCGCACCGCGCTCGAGGTCGAGGTGCTGCGCCACGCCTGCGACACGCTCACGCCCGGGGACTTCGACGAGCTGGAGGACAACCTCCGCCAGCAGAAGGAGGCCGTCGCGGCAAATGACCGGTCCGGCTTCCACAAGCTCGACGACGTCTTCCACCAGACGATCTGCGAGCTGATCGGCCATCCCTTCGCCTGGCGGATCATTCGCGAGAGCAAGGCGCATATGGACAGGGTACGTCTGCTGTCGCTGTCCTTCGGCTCGCACGGCGCGCTGGAGGACCACGTCAAGCTGCTTGCCGCGCTCCAGGCCGGCGACAAGGCGGAAACCGAAGCGCTGATCCGTGCGCATCTCGGGCGGATCCACGACCAGCTCGGGCGCATCCGCGCCGAACACCCGCAGTATTTCGCCGACGAAGACGAGGGATGAGGCACCCCGGCCGCCCATCCCCCTGCCAGGAATTCCGGAGCCTTTCATGACATCAAGCACAGAGCAGCTCAGCCGCGAACTCGGCACGTCCGGCGTCAGGGGGTCGGCCGTGGGCCTCGGCACCTGGGCCATCGGCGGCTGGCGATGGGGCGGCACCGACGAGGCCGCGGCGATCGACGCGATCCGCGCCTCGATCGACGAAGGCATCAGCCTGATCGACACCGCGCCTGCCTACGGGCTCGGCCGCTCAGAGGAAATCGTGGGCCGCGCCATCGCCGGCAGGCGCGACGAGGTGATGCTCTCTACCAAATGCGGGCTTGTCTGGCACACCGACAAGGGAACCCGGAAGTTCGAGCACGACGGCAAGACCGTCTACCAGTATCTCGGTGCGGATTCGATCGTCCACGAGGTCGAGCAAAGCCTGCGCCGGCTCGGCACCGACCGGATCGACCATTACATCACCCACTGGCCCGACGTGACGACCCCGGTGGACGAGACGATGGAGGCGCTGATGCGCCTCAAGGCGCAGGGCAAGATCCTCTCCATCGGCGCCTCCAACGTGACGCCCGAGCTGGTGCGGGAGTACCTCGCCGCCGGGCCGCTGGATGCGGTGCAGGAAAAGTTCAACGTGCTCGACCGCGGGCTTTCCGACGCCCTGCTGCCGCTCTGCCGCGAGAACGGCGTCTCGGTGATGAGCTATTCCTCCCTCGCGCTCGGCCTGCTGACCGGCAAGATCGGACCGGAACGGCGCTTCCCCGAAGACGACCTGCGACACGGCAACCCGCGCTTCTCGGTGGAGACCCGCCAGAAGACCGCGGATTTCGCCGCGGCCATCGCGCCGATAGCCGAGGGGCATGGGGCGACCATCGCGCAAATCGTGATCGCCTGGACGCTGGCGCAGCCGGGCATCACCTTTGCCCTCTGCGGCGCGCGCAACCCGGATCAGGCCCGCGAGAACGCCGGTGCCGGGCGGCTGCGACTGCCGGAAACGGATCTCGCCAAGATCGACGCGGCGGCCCGGCGCTGCCTCGCTGGCATCTGAGACCGGCCGGTCAGACCGAGACCGCCTGCTTCAGCTCTTCCTTGGACAGCTCCTCGCGGCTCCCGGCCATCGACACGGAGCCCCGCTTCATCACGACGAAGCGGTCGGCCAGCCCATAGGCAAACTCGAAATACTGCTCGACCAGGATGATCGCCATGTCGCCCCTGTCGCGCAGGTATTCGATGACCCGCCCGATCTGCTGGATGATGTTGGGCTGGATGCCCTCGGTCGGCTCGTCGAGCAGCAGAAGCTTCGGCTTGGTCAGCATGGCGCGGGCGATGGCGAGCTGCTGTTGCTGCCCGCCGGAGAGGTCCCCGCCGCGACGCCCGAGGAACTCCTTGAGGATCGGGAACAGCTCGTAGATCTCGTCGGGGATGAAATGCTCGTCGCGCGGCAGGCAGGCATAGGCGGTCTCCATGTTCTCCTTGACCGTCAGCAGCGGGAAGATCATCCGCCCCTGCGGCACGTAGCCCACGCCCTTGCGGGCCAGCGCCTGCGCCGGGACGCGGCCGATCTCCTCGCCGGCAAGCTCCATCCGCCCGCCGGACCGCGGATGGGTGCCGGAGATCGCCTTGAGCAACGAGGTCTTGCCGACGCCGTTGGTGCCCATCACGCAGGTCACCTCGCCGGCCGCGGCCTCGATGTCGATGCCGTGGAGGATCTGGCTGCCGCCGTAATGCAGGGTCAGGCCTTCGGTTTTCAGCATCTCTAGCGCCCCAGGTAGACGTCGATGACGTCCTTGTTTTGCGTCACGTGATCGAGGCTGCCCTCGGCGAGAACCGAGCCCTCGTGCAGCACCGTGACCTTGCAGTCGAGCCGCCGGACGAACTCCATGTCATGCTCGACGACCACCACGGCGCGGGTCTTTGCGGCCTGTTTCAGCAGGTCGGTGGTGTGCTCGCGCTCGGCCAGCGTCATGCCGGCGGCGGGTTCGTCCACCAGCAGCAGCTGCGGCTCCTGCGCCAGCAACATGCCGATCTCCAGCCATTGCTTCTGCCCGTGCGACAGCTCGCCCGACTTGCGGCCAAGCTGATCGGCCAGGCCGATCTCCTCGGCCAGTTCCTCGATCCGCGCCATGTCCGCCGAGGAGGGCCGGAAGGTCAGCACGCTCCAGGGGCTGCGGTTCTTCTTCAGCGCCATCATCAGGTTGTCGCGGACGCTCTGGTCCTCGAACACCGTCGGGCGCTGGAACTTGCGCCCGATCCCGGCCTGCGCGATCCGGCTTTCGGACATCTTCAGGAGCGACTGGTTCATCTCCCCCCAGAGCACGTGGCCCTCGTCCGGGCGAGTCTTGCCGGTCACGATGTCCATGAAGGTGGTCTTGCCCGCGCCGTTCGGGCCGATGATCGCGCGCAGTTCGGCAGGGCCGATGGAGAAGCTGAGGTTGTTGATCGCGCGGAAGCCGTCGAAGGTGACGGACACGCCGGAGACCTCGAGGAGCTGGCTCATTGCTCGGCCTCCTGCTCGCGGAAGCTGCCCTTGTCCGGGCCGAGGTCGGCGCCGTGGCGGTCGGGTGCGCGGCGGCCGCTGATCAGGTCGAAGAGGCCGCCGATGCCCTTGGGCGCGAAGAGCGTCACCAGCACGAAGGACAGCCCAAGCAGCACCTGCCACCAGTCGACCCAGTTGATCGTGTAGAACCCGAGCGGGACGCTCGGCACCTGGCCGCCGGTGAACATGGTCGACAGGAGCGAGACGAATGCCGCGCCGATCACCGCGCCATAGAGCCGGCCGCGCCCGCCGATGGCGACCCAGACCGCAAGGTAGATCGAGGCGATGGGCGCGATCTCGGCCGGGTTGATGATGCCCGCCTGCGGATAATAGAGCGCGCCCGCAATGCCGGCGATCACCGCCGTCAGGGTGAAGACGAAGAGCTTGTAGCCCTCCACCGAGTAGCCGAGGAAGCGCACGCGCGCCTCGTCGTCGCGGATGCCGCGGATCACCGAGCCGAACTTGCCCGAAACCACCCAGGCGCAGAGCAGGTAGCCCGCGCCAAGCGCGACCGCCGAGGCCCAGAAAAACCACAGCGAAAGCTGGGATTGCGGCACGGCGGTGAGGCCGGGGATGTTCTGCAGGCCTGACAGACCGTTGTTGCCGCGCAGGCCGGAATCGTTCTGGAAGAGGTAGAGCGCCAGCGCCAGCGTCATCGCCTGGGTCAGGATCGACAGATAGACGCCGGTGACCCGGCTGCGGAAGGCCAGCCAGCCGAAGACCAGCGCCAGAAGACCGGGAACCAGCACCACCAGCGCGAGCTGGATCCAGAGGCTGTCGGCGAAGGCCCAGATCGGCGGGAACTCGGCCGAGCCGACGACGCCGAAGATCTGCGTGCCGATGGCATCGACGACCTCCTGTTCCGTCGGGGGGATGGCCGAGTTGGCCATGGACGCAGTGACGATGTCCTCGGTCCGGGCGTACATCAGCCACATGCCGATCATGTAGCCGCCGATGCCGAAGAAGGCCATGTGGCCGAGGCTGAGGATGCCGGTGTAGCCCCAGACCAGATCCATCGCGAGTGCGACGAGGCAGAGGCAGAGCGTCTTGCCCAGCGTCTTCAGGAAGGAGGTGGAGAGCGCACCGGTCCCGGCGGCTTCGCTGGTCATCGTCACCGCGAGGGTGAACAGCGCCAGGCAGGCAAGGAAGATCGGGACCGAGGGGTTACGCGTGAGGAAGGTTCCGGTCATGGGCGGCCTCCGCCGGTGACGCGGGGGGCCGGCCCCCCGCACGCTCCGGGATATTTACGGACAGAAGAAGTGACGGTCTGGTTTCGCATGATCAGTCTCCCGCCGCCCGGCCCTTGAGCGCGATGATCCCGCGCGGCCGGAACTGAATGAAGATGATGATGAAGATGATCATGTAGGTCTGGGCCGCGAGCGTGTTCGACGGGTTGAGCCATTCGATGCCCTTCTGCAGGAAGCCGATCATGGTGGCGCCGAGCAGCGTGCCCCAGATGTTGCCGACACCGCCGACGACGACGGTCATGAAGCTCTGGACGATGTAGTCGGAGCCGAGCTCGGAGGTGACCTTGGCGTAGAGCCCGATGGCGACACCGGCGATGCCGGCGATCCCGGAGCCAAGCCCGAAGGTCAGCATGTTGATGCGGTCCGGGTTGATGCCCATCGAGGCCGCCATACGCGGGTTCTGGGTAACCGCGCGGACCTCGAGTCCAAGCCGCGTGCGGCGCATGATGAAGAGGAACACGCCGAGGAACAGCAGGGCGAGCACGAAGATCGCGATGCGGATGTAGCTGATCGAGACGACATCGTTCAGCACCAGCGCGCCGTCGAGCCAGCCGGGCGAGGTGAGCGGACGGGCCTGGGTGCCGAAGATGTTCTTGGCGAGCTGCTGCAGCGCGATCGAGATGCCGAAGGTGGCCAGAAGCGTCTCCAGCGGGCGGTTGTAGAGCCAGCGGATCACCAGCCGCTCCATAGCTACGCCTGCGGCGAAGGTGACGGCGAAGGCGAGCGGCAGGGCGACCAGGATCGAGACGGTGTAATTCGGCACGATCTGCTGCACGACGTAGCCTGTATAGGCCCCCATCATGATGAACTCGCCATGCGCCATGTTGATCACCCCCATCACGCCGAAGGTGATGGCGAGGCCGATGGCGGCGAGGAAGTAGATCGAGGCAAGCGAAAGCGCGTCGAGCGTCAGATCGAGGGCCTGGTTGAGACCGACGCGCAGGTTCATGCGGGCCAGCGCGGCTTCGGCGGCATCGGTGATGGCGGTGGACGGCTCAAGGTACCGGTCGAAAAAGACATGTGCGTCGAGCGCGGCAGCCAGGTCCGCCGCGGTGGCGGTCGGCGGAACGATCCCGGCCTGCGCCAGCGCGGCATAGGCACGGTCGCGCGCCTCCTCGGTGTCGAGTTGGCCCACCGGGACGCCGCCGACACGGCCGCCCTCGATATTGGTTTCCAGTGCGGCACGCCTGTCGGCCGCGCTGATGCGCGCGGGCGCGAGGTCGTTGTCGACGAGCAGGGAATAGGCGGCGGCTTCGCTGAGCTCCTCGCTTCCGGGCTTCAGCTCGCGCGCGATGTTCAGATCCGTGGGGAGGTCCCCTGCCACGGCTTCCCGGCGGGTGGCGAGAAGCGGGTTCAGCGCGGCGCGGGCATCGACCCCGAGATCGCCGGCGAAACTGTTGATCGCCTCGACGCGGGCGGCCTCGTCATCCCCGTAGGTGATGGTCAGCAGGCGGACGAGGCGCTCCTCGCGGGCGCGTATCCCGGGGTCGGTCTCGGTTTCCAGCGCGCCCAGAAGGGCCGGCAGGTGGTCCGGCTCGGGATCGCGCTGAATCGCGTCGAGCGCTTCGGCCCGCTTGGCCGGGTTCGGGTCCATCAGCTGGAACTGCACCAGCGCCGCTGCGATCAGGCCGCGGACGCCCGAGTTGGGCTTGAGCTGGTCGATGTCGGATTTCGCGTATTCCCCCACCGGGGCGCCGCCGTCGATCTCGATCAGGCGATAGGTCGAGCGGTCGATCTCCTCGGCAAAGAAGAACAGGCCGTCCTCCTTGCGTTGCCAGAGTTCCTTGGCCTGCCAGTTCTCGAGGACGGCGCGGGCTTCGGGCAATCCGCTGTCACGAAGCGCGGCGATCGCGGGCTCGATGGTCCGGCGGGACGCCTTCTCGATCAGCGCGGCGTGCTCCTGGAGCAGCGCCTGGATCGGACTGACCTGTGCGGAGCCGTCCTGGCTTTCCTGCGCGGCCGACACGCCGGCACAGAGCATCAGGGCAGCAAATGCTGCCAGTAGGTATCGTATCATCGCTGCCTGCGCCCGGAGAGGAAGTGGAAGGGCGCGAACGCCCTTCCCGTCTGTCGATCTGATCTGCGGCGGATCAGTAGTTGGACTTCATCTGCACGCAGGTCTCGGTCTCGGTGTTGTACATGCCGCAGCCAAGATCCGCCCAGTCGGACTTGAGCACCGCCGATTCCGGCAGGAAGTCGGTCCAGGCGTCGCCCGGAACCGGATCGGTCTCGGAGATGATGTCGAACTGGCCGTCTTCGAGGATCTCGCCGATCAGCACCGGCTTGGTCAGGTGGTGGTTCGGCAGCATGGTGGCGGTGGAGCCGGTCAGGTTCGGGTATTCCTGGCCGATCATGGCGGCGGAGACGGCGTCGACGTCGGTGGTGCCGGCCTCTTCGACGGCGTTGACCCACATGTTGAAGCCGATGAAGTGGGCTTCCATCGGGTCGTTGGTCACACGATCCTCGCCCATGCGCGCCTTCCAGGCGGAGATGAACTCGTCGTTCAGCTCGGATTCGGCGGACTGGAAGTAGTTCCAGGCGGCCAGGTGGCCGACGAGGTTGGAGGTGTCGAGACCCGAGAGCTCTTCCTCACCCACGGAGAAGGCCACGACGGGGATGTCGTCGGCGGAGACGCCCTGGGCGGCCAGTTCCTTGTAGAAACCGATGTTGGCATCGCCGTTGATGGTGGAGATCACGCCGACCTTCTTGCCGTCGGCGCCGAGCGCCACGACATCGGAGACGATCTTGGACCAGTCGGAATGGCCGAAGGGGGTGTAGTTCACGAAGATATCCTCTTCGGCGATCCCCTTGTCCTTGAGGTAGGATTCCAGAATGTTGTTGGTCGTGCGCGGGTACACGTAGTCGGTGCCGAGCAGCGCGAATTTCTCGACGCCCAGTTCCTCCAGGAAGTAGTCGGTTGCCGGAATCGCCTGCTGGTTGGGAGCGGCGCCGGTGTAGAACACGTTCTTCGAGCTTTCCTCACCCTCGTACTGCACGGGGTAGAACAGCAGGCCGTTCAGCTCCTCGATGACCGGCAGGACCGACTTGCGCGACACCGAGGTCCAGCAGCCGAACATCACGTCGACACCTTCGACGGTGATCAGCTCGCGCGCCTTCTCGGCGAACAGCGGCCAGTCGGAGGCCGGGTCGACGACCACGGCTTCGAGCTGCTTGCCGAGCACGCCGCCCTTGGCGTTCTGCTCGTCGATCAGCATCAGCATGGTGTCCTTCAGCGTCGTCTCCGAGATCGCCATCGTGCCGGACAGCGAGTGCAGCACGCCGATCTTGATGGTGTCGTCCTGGGCCATGGCGCTGGTCGCAAAGGCCAGAGCGCCAACCAGCGCGGAGGTCATACGAAGTTTCATGATGAACGGAATCCCTGTCGCTTGTCGGTGTGAGGACGGCACCCTTTTCGGTCGGCGCACTGAGGCGCCGAGCGTCGTTCCTGCCGGACCGCACCACCGGTTTCCTGTTGTTGAGATCGCAGAGAGTTGCCCCCCCCTGGACCCATCTGATCTGCCGCGTCTGGCTGTGAGCCGCGGCTGGAGGAGATAAGAGGCAACCGCCGTGCGTTGCGCAAATGTTAGGCACATCAATCCGACCACAGGACGCCGAACGCCGAAAAATGCGCGATTTGAACGCTGATTTCACGGAGCCGTGATCAATTTGTGAGCAAAAGAGAGTCAAATAGCCACGAATTCGGGGCCTCCGGCACGACCGGGTGGGCCTCGCCGCGGCCGGCCCCGGGGCGGGCTACTTCTTCAGATTCTTCAGAATGAGGGTCAGCAGGGGCACCAGCGCCGTCAGCCCGGCCGCGCTCAGAGGATTGCGCGCGACGGTCCTCAGGTCGTTCGCCAACCCCTGGACTTCGGCCGCAGCGTCGACGACCTCGCCCTCCAGATCGGACAGGGCCAAGTCCCGCACTTCACGGGCGGCCTCGACATCCCCGTCGGCGCTGACGTTCCGGGCGACCAGCAACAACAGGGCCGCAAGCGCAAGGTTGACGATGGCCACGATCAGCGCGGCGAGCCAGGGCTCCAGCCGGGCCGCGAGCGCGAGATAGCCTGCGACGTTCAGCATGATCAGCCCGACGGCTCCAAGGATTCCCGCGGCGGCGGTCATGCCGATCTGGCGACCGACCGCGGCCACCTCGCGACGGGCGATGAGTTTTTCCATCCGGATGGCTATGGCGGCGTTGCGCGTGATACGGCTCATGTGCGGCTCTCCTTCAACGGGCCCGACCCAGAACATAGCCGAGCACGAACGCCGCGAAGACGGTCACCAGCGGCTTGTCATGGTGCAGGTCCTCCAGTTCGGCGATGAACTGCTTTGCCAGCGTGTCGAGTTCGGTGTCTTCCAGTTGCGATATCGCCCAGGAGAGCGGCGAGGCGTGGGCCTCCCCGGTTTCCTGCCCGGTTTCCTCCCCGGTTTCCTCTTCGGGGCTTTCGTCCGGCGTGCCGGCCTGTTCAGGCTCCGGCTGACCGGCCTGTGCCCGCGCTTCGGCCAGTTCGCGCCGCAGCGCCTCGAGTTCCGCGACGAGTTCGGTTCTTGTCGGCATGTCTCACTCCCCCATCGCTTCGTCGGGCAGGGCCTGTGTCGACCGCATCCCCTCCGAAACCGCTTCCGCCCTGGTGTTGACGGCCAGTTGCCCGTCGCGCGACATCAGCACGGCCAACCATCGCAGTCCCGGCACATGGGCGAACACGATCAGCATGCCAACCATGATCGGCACCGACAAGAGCGCCCCCGCCACCCCCCAGATCGTCGTCCAGAAGGTCAGCGAGAGGATGACGAGGAAGGGCGAGAGGTTGAGCGAGCGCCCGGTGATCGACGGCTCGAGGATGTTGCCGATGGAGAACTGGATCGTCCCGCAACCGATCGCGATCACCAGGAAGGGCGTGATGGTGTCGAACTGCACCAAAGCCACCAGCGCGGGCAGCACCACGCCGAGGATCGAGCCGATCGAGGGAATGAAGTTCAGCGCAAAGGCCAGAACCGCCCAGGTCTCGGCGAAATCGAGCCCCATGGGCTTGAAGATCGCGTAGCTGAACAGCCCGGTGAGGACAGAGACGAAGGTCTTGACGATGAGATAGCGTTGCAGGCCGACCGAGATCGACTGGACGACGGAGCGCACTTCGAGCCCGGTCTTGCGGTCTGGCGCGGCGATGGGGAACTTGCGCTTCATTGGCCCGCGTTCGGCCAGCATGAAAGGCACGTAGAGGATCACGAGGAAGAGCCCCGCCAGGAACCCCTGGGCCGACGACAGCGCGCTCACGGCCCAGCCGCCCATGTCGATCTCCGCCAATGCCTCGCGCAGGGACTCGGCGTTCTCGTCGCCGATCAGCGACACGATGCCGGAAGCCAGTCCGTCGAACCTCTCGGCATATCGCGGGATCGCCTCGGAGACCTGCTCCCCCTGGCTCGACAGGATCAACCCGATGACGAGGAAGCCGGACAGCACGACCATCACGCCGGCAAGATGAGCGATCCAGATCGGCACCTGCACCGGGCCGATGCGGATGGCGGCGATCCGGTCGATCACCGCCACCAGCAGGACGAACACCAGCACCGCGAAGGTCAGCGGCAACAAAAAAGCCGCCCCCTTCACGAGGCCATAGATCGCAAGCACCATGACGAGCAGCAGGTCGCGCCAGAATTCCAGCGTGCCGGCGCTGCGGCGGAGGGTACTGTCCACGGAGGCGGGGCGCTCCTCCGCCATGAGGATCAGTCGACCGCCTTCTTCATGCGGTCATAGGCATCCTTCATGCGCAGGCCGAGCTGACGGGCCGCCTCCCCGACCTCCTCGGTGGAGCGGTCGAACTGCGACCGGCTCAGGAACTTGTCCCACTCGCCGGTCAGCTCCGTCCATTCATCCTCGGCTTCCTTGCTCGCGAGGTGCAACTGCAGCCGCATCTCGTCGCGTGCGCGCTTGAGATCTTCCTTCAGCTTCTCGAGATCAGCCATGGCGAACTCCTTTCTCCCATGGGGAACAGATATGCAGTTCCCCGGCGAACACCAGTCAGGAGGGTCGGAAATCGCCTGTCGCGAGTCAAGCGCAGGGCGTTTCAGTCGAGCCGCGCCTCCAGCCGGTCGCAGGCCCAGCCGACCCCGCGATGCAGCAGCAGCGCCAGCGCCGCCAGCACCAGCAGCGCGGCGAACATCAGGTCGGTCTTCACCCGGCCGTTGGCCAGCAGCATCAGGTAGCCAAGACCGCCGGACGCGCCGACCCATTCGCCGATCACCGCCCCGATCGGAGCGTAGACAGCTGCCAGCCTGAGCCCCGATGCGAGCGACGGGATCGCCGCCGGCACCTGGATCCGCCAGAGCAGGCGCGCCGGTGTCGCGCCCATGGTCCGGCCAAGGTCGAGCCAGCCGGGCGGGGTCCGCATCAGGCCGTCGAAGAAGGCGGAGGCGACGGGGAAGTAGATGATGAGCACCGTCATCACGACCTTCGACCAGATGCCGTAGCCCATCCAGAGCGTCAGGATCGGCGCCAGCGCGAAGACCGGGAGGGATTGGGTCGCCACCAGCGCCGGGCGCACGAGGTAGCGCGCCGCCGGCGAGACCGCGAGCACGATTGCCGTTGCCGCGCCAAGCCCCGCGCCAAGCGCCAGCCCGGCCAGCACCTCGGTCAGGGTGATCCCGGCGTGCCAGCCGATCAGGCCGAGGTTGCTCCACAGGGCCTCGACCACCCGCACCGGTCCCGGAAGAATGAAGGGCGGTATGTCGGCCAGCGTCACCAGCGCCTGCCAGAGCAGGACGAAGACAGCCCCCGCCGCGAGCCCACGCACCGGCCCGGCCATCACGCGGGCTCCCGGAGCGCCGCCAGCAGGCGCCCCTGGAACGCGAGCGTCTCCGGGTCCGCCGCCGGTCGGATCGCGGGCAGCGCCGGCGGCACGGCCTCGACCATCCCCTTCGCGCCCATCAGGAACACCCGGTCGCCCAGCCGCGCCGCCTCCCCCGGATCATGGGTGACGAGAAGCACGGTGCGGCCCTCCAGAGTCTCGGCGGCGAGATCCTGCATCTCGGCCCGTGTCCGTGCGTCGAGCGCCGAGAACGGCTCGTCGAGCAGCACGATCGGCCGGTCCTCCATCAGCGTCCGCGCTAGCGCCACGCGCTGCCGCTGCCCACCCGAAAGCTGCCCGGGCCGCTTGTGGGCGTGCGCCGCAAGGCCGAGCCGCGCCACCAGTTCGGTCGCCGCCTCGGTTTCCGGCACCTGTCCGCGCAGCCGCGCCCCGAGCGTCACGTTGCCCAGCACGTCGAGCCAGGGCAGCAGCAGGTCGGTCTGCGCCATGTAGGCCACGCGCCCGGCGATCGGACGGCCGTCGCTGGCCCGCACCTGCCCGTCGAAATCGACGCCGGTCTCGAGCCCCGCGATCAGCCGCAGGATGGTGGTCTTCCCGCAGCCCGAGGGGCCCAGCAGACAGGACCACGAGCCGGCGTCGATCTCCAGATGGACCGGCGGAAAGAGCGGCGCCGCGCCGAAGCTGGCGCCACCGACAAGCGTGATCCCGGGCGCCGGCGTCATTCGGCCCCGAGATCGACCGCGATCTCGGAGACGAGCCGCCGCCCCTCGACCATGCCGGTTTCCTGAAGGAACGCCTCGAACCGGGCATAACGCCCCGCGTCGAGCCCGGCGGGCGCCAGCGAGAAGCGCGGCCAGGTATCGGCCCAGGCCTTCTCGTTCAGCTCGTCCCTGAGTTCCTTCGCGGTGCCGGAGAACACCTCCCATGCCTCCTCGGGGTGGTTCACGATGAAATGGGTCGCCTGTTCGGTGGCTTCGAGGAAACGCAACACCTTGTCCTTGTCCATCAGTTCCGGATTGGCGACGTAGATCAGCTCGTCATAGGGCGGCAGCCCCTCTTCCTCGAGGTAGAAGCAACGACCGGGCACCTCCTCGATCTCCATCTGGTTGAGCTCGAAGTTGCGGAAAGCCCCGATCACCGCGTCGACCTGCCCGGCCATCAGCGCGGGCGAGAGCGACCAGTTGACGTTGACCAATTCCACGTCGTCGAGCGTCAGCCCGGCATTGCCGAGGATCTTGCCGAGCAGCGCCTCTTCGACCCCGGCCACGGAATACCCGATCTTGCGGCCCTTCAGGTCGGCGATTTCCGCGACCGGGCCGTCCTCCAGCACCAACAGGCAGTTCAGCGGCGTGCCGATCAGCGTACCGACCCGGCGCAGCGGCAGGCCGTTGGCGACGGCGAGGTGCAGCTGGTACTGGTAGTCGATGGCGATGTCGGCGCGGCCCGCCGCGGCCATCTTGGGCGGCTCCGAGGGATCGGAAGGCGCGATGATCTCGACCTCCAGGTCCTGCTCGGCAAAGAAGCCCTTTTCCCGGGCGACGATGATCGGCCCGTGGTCCGGATTGATGAACCAGTCGAGCACGACGGTCATCTTGTCGGCCGCCGCGGCCGGTCCGGCCGCCATCAGCGCGAGAACGAAGGAAAGCTTGCGCATCTTGCGTCTCCTTGAAGATCAGAGGTCTCCGGCCAGCGGCCAGAGTGCGTGGAAATGGTGGCTCGGTCCATGGCCATGCCCGACGCCGAGGTCGTCGGCGCCGGCAATTGCGCCGGTCAGCCATGCCTTGACGGTAGCGACGGCCTCCGGGAGCTCACGTCGCTTCGCCAGCTCCGCGGCGAGCGCGGAAGAGAGCGTGCAGCCGGTTCCGTGCGTGTTGGCCGTGGGCACCCTCGGCCCTTCGAGCCAGATGGTTTCGTTGCCCGAGGCGAGCAGGTCCGGGCTCGCTCCGCCCCCGAGATGACCGCCCTTGAGCAACACCGCCTCGGGGCCGAGCCCAAGCAGCGCCTTGGCCTGGCGCTCCATCTCGGCGCGGGTATCGGCCACATCGCAGCCGAGCAGCGCCGCCGCTTCCGGCAGGTTGGGGGTGAGCAGGGTGGCCCGCGGCAGAAGCCGGGACCGCAGGCTGCCCACCGCATCTTCCGGCAAGAGCGGGTGTCCGCCCTTTGCCACCATCACCGGGTCGAGCACCACCGGCCCTGCGAACCCCGCGATGGCATCGGCCACGGCCTCGGCGATCTCCGCGCCCGCGATCATACCGATCTTGATCGCATCGACGCGGATGTCGTCGAGGATCGCGGCGATCTGCTGCGCCACGAAACCCGGCGGCACCAGGTGCACTCCGCTGACGCCAGTCGTGTTCTGGGCCGTCAACGCGGTAAGGGCGGCCATGCCGTAGACACCGCGCGCCGAGAACGCCTTGAGATCCGCCTGGATGCCGGCGCCGCCCGACGGGTCGGAACCGGCGATGCTCAGAGCCGTTGCAACGCTCATGCCATGCCCTCGCTCACGGCCGCGAGCAGCCCGCGTGCCGCCTCTTCCGGGTCGGGCTTGCCGCAGATCGCGGAGACCACGGCCAGCCCCGCCGCTCCGGCCCGCAGAACCTCTGCCGCGTGGCGTGCTTCCAGCCCGCCTATGGCGACGGCCGGCACCGCCGACAGCGCCACCATCCGCGCCAGCCCGTCAAACCCGATGGGCTCGGCGTGATCGGGCTTGGTCGCCGTGCCGAAGACCGGCCCGGCGCCGAGGTAATCCACCAGCACGGGGTCGACGGCGCGGACGTGGGCCTCGGTCTCGACAGAAAGCCCCAGCACCATGTCCGGCCCGATGGCGGCGCGCGCAGCGACCGGGGCAAGATCGCCCTGCCCCACGTGAAGCCCGTCAGCGCCGAGCGCGACTGCGGCCTCGACGTCGTCGTTTACCACAAGATGCGCGCCGCTGCCGGCAAGCGCCGCCTGAAGCTCGCGGCCAAGCGCGATCCGCTCCGCTGTGGTCGCCATCTTGTGGCGCAGCTGGACCGTGCGCACACCGCCGGCCGCCGCCGCCCGTGCCGTCTCGACCATACCGGTCGCACCGCAGAGATCCGGGTCCAGCACGAGATAGACTGAAAGATCGAGCGCGCGCCTCATGCCGCGCGTACCCGCGCCGCGCCGAGGCTCTCGGGCCCGACAGCCATCAGGGCATCGAGGAAGGCCGCGGAAAAACTGCCGGGTCCGGACACTCCGTCGCCCGCCATCTCCCCGGCCACCGCGAAATGCGCCAGCGCGCCCACGGT
This sequence comes from Tropicimonas sediminicola, assembly GCF_900188335.1. Lineage (GTDB taxonomy): Bacteria > Pseudomonadota > Alphaproteobacteria > Rhodobacterales > Rhodobacteraceae > Tropicimonas > Tropicimonas sediminicola. Next base: position 35,631 of record NZ_FZOY01000007.1, read on the forward strand.
GGCGTCCAGCGGATCCTCCACCACCGCCGCATAAGCACCGACGAGGCAGGTCAGCGCACAGCCAGTCGCCGTCACGCGCGGCATCAATGGCGAGCCGCCGCTGATCCAGACCCCGCGCGCCCCGTCGGTCACGAAATCGACCGCGCCGGTCACGGCGACGACCGATCCGGCCTCCTGCGCCACCTTGCGCGCCGCCGCCTCTGCCGCCTGCACGCTGTCGCCGGCATCGACCCCCTGCCCGCTGCTGCTCTCCCCGGCGATCGCCAGGATCTCCGAGGCGTTGCCGCGCACGATCGTCGGCCGAAGTTGCATCAGCTTCGTCGTCGTCTCGCGGCGCAGACCGGTCGCGAAACAGGCAACCGGATCAAGCACCCAGGGCTTGCCCGCCCCCGTCGCACCGTCAATCGCCTCGACCATGCCCGCAACCCATCGCGGGCTCAGCGTGCCGATGTTCACCGTCAGCGCCCCGGCAACTGCCGCGAACTCCCCCGATTCCTCGGCGTCATGCACCATCGCCGGCGCCGCGCCGGCGGCGAGCAGCACGTTGGCGGCGAAGTTCATCGCGACATAGTTGGTGATGCACTGCACCAATGGCGCGCCGGCGCGCATGGCCTCGAGCGATCGGGACGGGGATGTCATCTGTCTGCCTCCTGGGACGGAGGCAAAGCGGGAATTGGAGGGTCTACGCCTGTCCGCTCCCGACTCCCTCCGCCAGCATCATCTGGTTCAGGTTCAAAGGGTGCTTCTCAGACCGCTCGCGCGGACGCCCCTGTCGATGGTGCCGGACAAGAACAGATTGCCCCGCGGTTGTCACGGGGCAATCCGTGCAGTCCCGAGATTCCCGGCGGCGGGCCCTCAGGCGAGTTTCATCTCCTGGACCACGTCCTGCACGATAAGGTTCGCGGAGGTCGCTTCCTGCACCTGCTCGACGGTCACGCCGGGCCCGACCTCGCGAAGCACCAGGCCCTCCTCGGTGGGCTGGATCACCGCCATCTCGGTCACGATGAGGCTGATCCGGCGCAGCGCCGTCAGCGGCAGCGTGCATTCCGGCACGATCTTGGGCTTGCCCTTCTGGGTGTGGACCATCGCCACGACAACGCGCTTGGCGCCGGCCACGAGATCCATCGCGCCGCCCATGCCCGGCACCATCTTGCCCGGAACCATCCAGTTGGCGAGGTAGCCGCGCTCGTCCACCTGCAGCCCGCCAAGCACCGTCATGTCCAGGTGGCCGCCACGGATCAGCCCGAAGGACATCGCCGAATCGATCGACGCCGCGCCAGGCACCGCTGTGACGAAGGCGCCGCCGGCATCGGTCAGGTCGGCATCCTCCATCCCCTCCGGCGGTCGCGCCCCGAGGCCGATCACCCCGTTCTCGGCCTGAAAGAAGACGTCCACGTCGTCCGGCAGGAAATTGGCCACCATCGAGGGCAGTCCGATCCCGAGGTTCACCAGCATGCCGTCCTTCACCTCGAGGGCGACCCGGCGGGCAATGATCTCCTTGGCGTCCATCTCAGTGCTCCCGTTCCAGAAGGTGATCGACCAGCACGCCGGGCGTCTTGACGGCATCCGGTGGAATGGCCCCGACCGGCAGGATCGTGTGCGGCTCTGCAATCACCGTATCGGCGGCGAGAGCCATCACCGGGTTGAAGTTATGGGCGGTCAGCGAATATTCGAGGTTTCCCTTGTAGTCGGCCGATTTCGCCGCGATCAGGGCGAAGTCGCCGCGGATCGGGATCTCCAGCAGGAAACGCCTACCCTCGACCTCGACCACCTGCTTGCCCTCCTCGACCGGCGTGCCGAGACCCGTCGCCGTCAACACCCCGCCCAGCCCGACGCCGCCCGCGCGGATCCGCTCGACCAGAGTACCCTGCGGCACCAGGTCGACGTCGATCTCGCCGGAGATCATCTTGGCCTGGGTCTCGGGGTTCAGCCCGATGTGGCTGACAACGGCCCGCGCAATCAGCCCCGCCGTCACCAGCTTGCCGATCCCGGTGCCGGGCATGGCGGTGTCGTTGGCGACCACTGTGAAGCCGCCGACGCCGCGCTCCACCAGCGCATCGATCAGACGATGCGGGCTGCCCACCCCCATGAATCCGCCGATCAGGAGCGTCGATCCCTCGGGGATCAGCTCCGCGGCCGCCTCGACCTTCGTGGCTCTCTTCATCACCTGCTCCTCTGAGGTCCGGCCGCATGCCGGCAGTCGCTCCGCCGATAATGGTCCGAGATGACCCTGCCATGTCATAGACAGCATGTCGCAACTTGCGGGCAGCCGGACGATGCTCCAGAACCGGTCGAACAGCAGCACGAGGACCGCCATGACACCGCTCCACGGCCTGAAAGTCGTCGAACTCGCCCGCATCCTCGCCGGCCCCTGGATCGGCCAGGCGCTGGCGGACCTCGGCGCCGAGGTGATCAAGGTCGAGGCGCCGGAGGGAGACGACACCCGCCGCTGGGGTCCGCCCTTCATCGAGCGCGACGGCGACCGGTCCGCCGCCTACTTCTACGCCGCCAACCGCGGGAAGCGCTCCGTCACCGCCGATTTCCGCACCCCGGAAGGCCAGGAACAGGTCCGCGCACTGGTGCGGGACGCCGACATTCTGATCGAGAACTTCAAGGTCGGCGGCCTCGCAAAGTACGGGCTCGACTATGCGAGCCTGCGCGACCTGAACCCGCGCCTCGTCTACTGCTCGATCACAGGCTTCGGCCAGACCGGCCCCTATGCCGCGCGCGCCGGCTACGATTTCCTGATCCAGGGCATGTCCGGCCTGATGTCGGTCACCGGAGAACCCGACCGGCAGCCGCAGAAGGTCGGCGTCGCCGTGACCGACATCGTCACCGGGCTCTACGGCGCGATCGGTATCCTCGCGGCGATCGAACAGCGTCACAGCACCGGGCGCGGCCAGCACATCGACCTTGCCCTGCTCGATTGCGCCACAGCGATGATGGCCAACCAGGCGATGAACTGTCTCGCCACCGGCATCGCCCCCGAGCGCCGCGGCAACGCGCATCCCAACATCGTGCCCTACCAGGTCTTCCCGACCTCCGACGGCCATATCATCGTGGCGGTCGGCAACGACGGCCAGTTCCGCCGCTTCTGCGAGGTCCTCGGTCAGCCGGCGCTCGCCGAGCATCCGCATTACGCCACCAACCCGGCCCGTGTCGCCAACCGCGAAGCGCTCACCGCCTTCCTCGAGCCCCTCACGGCAGCCCGCCCCGGCGCGGACCTGCTCGCGGCACTGGAGGCCGCCACCGTCCCCGCAGGGCCGATCAACGACATGGCCGCCGTGTTCGAGGACCCGCAGGTCATCGCCCGTGGCCTCCGGATCACCCCCGAAGGCATCCCCGGCGTGCGCGGTCCCTGGGTCTTCTCCGAGGCCGAGCTCGCCCTCGACCGAAGCGCCCCGACGCTGCCAGAACCTGACTGACGCCGGAACCGCGCGCGGCGTCCGTCTTCTGCTGTCCCGAAATATCCCCGCCGGAGGCTCCCGAACCCGCCGCGAACGCGCGGCTGGGCGCCTCAGCCGCGGAACACATCCTCGTAGGTCTGACGCAGCAGCTTTTTCTGCACCTTGCCCATGGAATTGCGCGGCAGCTCGTCGACAATCACGTAATGCCGCGGCTGCTTGAACCGCGCCAGCCGGCCTCCGATCTCCGCCTCGATATCGAGCACGTCGAGCTTGGCACCGGCCTCCGGCACCAGCACCGCCACGACGCTCTCGCCCAGGTCGGGATGCGGCGCGCCGATCACCGCGCTCTCCAGCACCCCCGGCTGCTCGTCCAGCACCTGCTCCACGTCCACCGGATAGACATTGAAGCCGCCGGAAATGATCAGGTCCTTGCCGCGACCGACGATCGTCACGTAACCGTCCTCGCCCTGCACACCGAGATCGCCGGTGATGAAGAACCCGTCCGGCCGCAACTCCTCGGCAGTTTTCTCCGGCATCCGCCAGTAGCCCTGGAAGACGTTCGCACCCCGCACCTCGATCATGCCGGCCTCGCCCACGGGCAGCGTGTCGCCGCTGTCGGGATCGGTGATGCGCAATTCCACCCCGGGCAGCGGCAGGCCCACGGTCCCGGCACGGCGCTCCCCCTCGTAGGGGTTGGACGTGTTCACGTTGGTCTCGGTCGTCCCGTAGCGCTGGATGATCCGATGCCCCGTGCGTTCCTCGAACGCGCGGTGCGTCTCGGGCAGCATCGGCCTGGAGCCCGTAATGAACAGCCGCATGTTGGCGCAGCGCTCCCGTGTGAAGCCGGGGTGGTCCAGCAGCCGCGTGTAGAAGGTCGGCACCCCCATCAGGCTCGTGGCCTGCGGCAGGGCCTCGAGCACCGCGTTCAGATCGAACCGCGGCAGAAAGATCATGGACCCGCCGGCCAGCAGCATGACGTTCGCAGCGACGAAAAGCCCGTTGCCGTGAAAGATCGGCAGCGCGTGGATCAGCACGTCCTCGGCAGTGAAACGCCAGGCCTCCTTGAGCACCCGGGCATTGGACAGAAGGTTGCGCTGGCTCAGCATCGTGCCCTTGGAGAGCCCGGTGGTGCCCGAGCTGTAGAGCAGCGCGGCCAGATCGTCGTCGCTGCGGTCACAGGGCTCGAAATGCTCGGGCAGCCCCGCGGCGAGATCGGGGAAACTGCCGGTTCCATCGGCCTCCAGCGTCTCGTAGCGCACCGCCATCCGGTCGCAGTCGCGGTGCAATTCCTCGCGCGCATCCGATCGCCCGAGCACCATCGCGGCGCCCGAATTCTCGACGAAATAGCAGACCTCGCGCGGCGTATAGCCGGTGTTCAGCGGCAGAAACACGATGCCCGCCATGATGCAGGCCGCGTAGACGGCCAGCGCTTCGGGCGACTTGTCCACCTGAACGGCCAGTCGGTCTCCCGGCTTCAAGCCGGCGGCATCCAGAGCATGGGCGTATCGGGCAGCGGTGGCGAGAAACCTGCCGTGCGTCAGGACAGTTCCGTCGCCGAGGATCAGGAAGGGCGTGTCCCTGTCGACATGAGGCGCAAGAAGGGCGTCGTGCAGCGGATTGGGCATCGGCGGGCCTTTGGGTGGCTGGAGATGCCCGACACCTACCCCCGCCCCCCCTCTCAGGGCAAGGCGGCGGAATGCACTCCCGACCGGGTCGCTTCGCCGCGCCCCCCGGCCCCAGCCCGACCAACCTCTCCCGGCAAGTCCAACCATTGCGTCAATGGCATAGCTCACGCAACGAACGACCCCGGCGGGTCGGCAACAAAGGCATGTTGATAACTAATTCGACCAACTTGTCCCGCGAGCCGCATCGAGTGACGCACGGTCACTGGGAATAAAACACATTCAGGATTGCCAATGCTCACCCTAGGGATCCACCCCGACAAGCCCCTGAATCAGAATAATTTTTCGCGGAAAAAACGAGGTGCGGCTCGCTCATTTCGCGACATGGGGTCGCTTCGGAACGGCGAAGGTCCGCATCAATGCGGCCGCGAGTCGTGTGGATAACTTTGTGGAGGCAATTCCCTGCTCAAGGTCGATACGCCGCTGCGATGCAGCATGTTGCGGATGCGCAACGGGCATTCCCTGCGCATCCGCGTAACCCCCTAGAGACGCGGCAATGCCTGCATCAGAGGCAGGAAATCCGCCATCTCCGGACCGCGCGCGCGGCCGGTGAGCGCCTTGCGCAGCGGCATGAAAAGCCCCTTGCCCTTGCGCCCGGTCGCAGCCTTGACCTCCGCAGTCCAGTTCGCCCAGGTGCTGTCATCGAAGGGCAGCGGCGGGAGCAGGTCCAGTGCGGTGCGCACGAACTCAGCATCCTCGGGTTCGACCTGCGCCTCCGCACCTTTGGAAAGGATCTCCCACCACGCGGCCATTTCGGCACGGGTCCCGATGTTTTCGCGCACGACGTTCCAGAAGCGCTCCGCCATCTCCCCCGGCACGCCAAGCGCTGCGATCTCGCTCGCGACCTCTTCTTTCGGCAGGCCATGCAGGTAGCGGGCGGTCAGCGGCCAGACATCCTCGACGTCGAACTTGGTTGGCGCGGCGCCGAAATGCGACAGCTCGAACCCGTCGATCAGCTCCTGGTGGCTGCTGCGCAGCTCCACCGGGTCGGAGGACCCCAGCCGGGCCATCAGCGACAGCAGCGCCAGCGGCTCGACGCCGCGATCGCGCAGATCGCGCAGCGCCAGGGTGCCGAGCCGCTTGCTCAGCGCCTCGCCCTGCGGGCCGGTCAGCAGCGAATGGTGCGCGAAGGCCGGAACCGTGCCGCCGAGCGCCTCGATGATCTGGATCTGGGTCGCGGTGTTGGTGACGTGGTCGGAGCCGCGCACGACGTGGGTGATGCCCATCTCCGTGTCGTCGACCACCGAGGCCAGCGTGTAGAGCACCTGCCCGTCGCCGCGGATCAGCACGGGGTCGGAGACCGAGGCCGCGTCGATCGAAATGTCGCCGAGGATGCCGTCGTTCCACTCGATCCGCTCCTGGTCGAGCAGGAAGCGCCAGTGCCCGGGCCGCTCCGCACGGAGCGCGGCCTTCTCGTCCTCGCTCAGCGACAGCGCCGCACGGTCGTAGACCGGGGGCTTGCCCATGTTGAGCTGCTTCTTGCGCTTCAGGTCGAGCTCGGTCGGCGTCTCGAAACACTCGTAGAACCGCTTTCTCTCGCGCAGCTCGTCGGCGGCGGCGGCGTAGCGGTCGAGGCGGGCCGACTGGGTCTCCTCGCGGTCCCAGGTCAGGCCGAGCCATTCGAGGTCCTCGCGGATGCCGTCCGCATATTCCTGCTTGGACCGCTCCGGGTCGGTATCATCGAGCCGCAGGATGAAGGTGCCGCCGGCCTTGCGCGCGATCAGCCAGTTGAACAATGCAGTGCGCAGGTTGCCCACATGCAGATATCCGGTGGGCGACGGGGCGAAGCGTGTGACGGTCATTCTCTCTCTCCTGTTGCGCGCCCTCTTCCACAGGGGAGAGTTCTTGTCCATACCGGAGGCACCGGAAGATGGGGAAGAGGCATGGACTGGACCACCGCTAACGCGCCAAGCGTCGAGGATATTGCGGCCCTCGCGGAGGAGGCACGCAAGGCCTTTCCGCAGCCGTTCGACTTCCCCGCTCGCGCGGTGGTGATCCAGGTCGAGGAACTCGCCGACGACGAGATGCTCGAGGACCTCGAGATCGACGACCCCTTCGAGCTGACCGGGCTCTACGACGGCATCCCGATGACCGAGCGGTCGGTCATGGACCAGCCCACGCAGCCGGACATGATCTGGCTGTTCCGCCGCGCGATCCTCGAGGAATGGATCGAGCGCGGGAACGTGCCCCTCGCCGAACTGGTCAGCCACATCGTGGTGCACGAATTCGCGCACCACTTCGGATGGTCCGACAAGGATATCGCCCGGATCGACCACTGGTGGGAATAACCGGCCCGAGCGACGGCGTCGCTGACCGGACATCCGATGTATTACCAAAGCCCACGCAGACTTGATCTTGCACGGCCAGATCGCTGTTGATCCATTCCGGGCTCCTGACCGTAATGCTGCCAGGAAGCGCAGAACAGGAGATTCCCATATGACTGCAAAGCTTACCCGCCGCACCGCTCTTCTTTCGACACTCGCCGCGCCGGTTGCGATCGCAGCCCCGCTCAAGGTCTCGGCCCAGCAGGCCGATGCGGCCCCACTGGCCATGAGCCGCGCCCGCGGCTTCCGCGTCGGGGACATGCAGGTGACCACGCTGTTGTCCGGCAGCGCCATGCGGGAAGAGCCGCAATCGATCTTCGGCCTGAACGTCGATGCCGAGGAATTCGAAAAGGTCAGCAGGGAGAATTTCATCCCCACCAACGCGGCGCAGTTCTACTTCACGCCGACCCTCGTCCGCACCGGCGAGAACGTGATCCTCTTCGACACCGGCCTGAACCCCGCCGGGATCACCGGTGCCCTGGCTGAAGCCGGGGTCGCTCCGGAGGACGTCACGCACGTTGTCCTGACCCACATGCATGGCGACCACATCGGCGGCCTGATGGAAGACGGCAAGGAGACCTTCGCCAACGCCGCCTACATCACTGGCCAGGCGGAATACGACCACTGGGCCGCTGCCGGCAATGAAGGTTTCGACACCAAGGTCAAACCGCTCTCCGAAAAGATGAGCTTCCTTGCCGATGGCGATTCCGTTGCCTCCGGCATCACCGCAGTCGCGGCCGCCGGTCATACGCCGGGCCACATGGCCTACATGCTCGAAAGCGGCGGCAGCCAGATGCTGCTCATGGCCGACCTCGCGAACCACTACGTCTGGTCGCTCGCCTACCCGGACTGGGAAGTGCGGTTCGACGCCGACAAGGCGATGGCCGCCGAAACCCGCCGCCGCGTGCTTGGCATGGCCGCCACCGACCGGATCCCGGTGATCGGCTACCACATGCCCTTCCCGGCCGCCGGCTTCGTCGAAACCCGCGGCGACGGGTTCCACTATGTCCCGGTCACCTACCAGCTGACCTGATCGCGCTTCGCTTCGGCCCGTCCGCGTCGCGTGGCGCGGACGGGCCGCGGCCACCTGACACCGCTCGCCGTTCCCGGACGGCACGTCCGGCGCCCCATCGCGCCGGGGCCTCGATCGCCCCCCGGATGAGTCGTCCAGCATCAATGTGCACAAGGTATAGCCGATCTGCGTGAGGGTCGGGCAGCGCGACACTTATGCGGTTGCATCATTGCGCTGAATGCGCAGTGTGGGCGCAAACATTGCGCCGAAGGGAGAGGCCACCGTGTCGGATATCCTCACGATCACCCTGAATCCAGCGCTCGACATCAACACCGAGACCGACAAGGTCGTGCCTGATGTGAAGCTGCGCTGCACCGAACCGCAAGTCGACCCCGGCGGCGGCGGGATCAACGTGGCGCGGGCCATCCGGCACATGGGCGGCAACGCAACCGCCATCGTCGCGGCCGGCGGGCACAACGGCAACCGCCTGCTCGACCTGCTGGCGTCGGAAGGCATTCCCACGATCACCATCCCCTCCCCCGGCGAGACCCGGGCCAGCGTGGTGGTGAATTGCAAGGAAACCGGGCTGCAGTATCGCTATGTCCTGCCCGGGCCGCCGTGGGAAGAGAACCATGTGCGCCTCGCGATCACGACGACGGTGCAGAATGCGCCGAAGGACGGGCTGATCATCCTGTCGGGCAGCCAGCCCCCGGGCGTGCCGCTCGATTTCGAGGAATCCCTGTCCGCCGCGATCAGCCATGCCGGCGCGCGGCTGATCGTGGATACTTCCGGACCGGCGCTGCGCCGGATCGTCGAGGACCACAACTCGCCCCCGTTCCTGCTGCGGTCGGACGACGAGGAAGCCGAGGGCCTTGCCGGGCACAAGCTGGCGACGCCGGCCGACACGGCCGCCTTCTCGCGCGGTCTCATCGAGAAGGGCGTGGCGCAGAACATCATCTTCGCCCGTGGCTCCGAAGGGTCGGTGCTGACCACGCCCGAAGGCTCCTGGCTCGCGACCGCCGCCAAGGTGGAGGTCGTCTCCAAGGTCGGCGCGGGCGACAGCTATGTCGGCGGCTTCGCCCTCAGCCTGTCGCGGGGCAACTCGATCCAGGAGGCCGCCCGCTACGGTGCCGCTGCTGCTTCCGCCGCCGTCACCACCGAGGCGACCCAGCTGTGCCGGGGCGAGGACGTGGAGCGGCTGCTGCCGCAATGCAAGCTGATCGAGCTCTGACCGGCCCGGACCGATGGACGTCACGATCTATCACAACCCCGCCTGCAGCAAATCGCGCGAGGTACTCCGGGTGATCGAGGCCTCCGGCTACACGCCGGAGGTCGTTGAATATGTCGAGACCGGCTGGGAACGCGGACAGCTTGAAGCCCTGCTGCGCGACGCTGGCCTGACACCGCGCCAGGCCCTCCGCAAACAGCGCGGGCCGGCCGCCGACATGGGGCTTCTCGAAGACGGCGTCACGGATGCCGAGATCTTCGAGGCGATGCTCGAGCGTCCCGTTCTGGTGGAGCGCCCCATTGTGCGGACCGAGCTAGGCACGCGTCTATGCCGGCCGGTAGGCGTGGTCCTTGACCTGCTGGAACGCTGGCCCGACGCCCCCTTTGCCAAGGCGAACGGCAGGATGCTGATCGACGCGCAGGGCCTGCCGGTCCCCGGCGAGTGACGAAAACGGGCCGCCGACGCTTCCGCCGACGGCCCTCTCAAGCGCGAACGCCATCCCTTGCCCCCTCGCGCACGCGCAAGGACCGGGACCTACCCGTCTGTCGGGTGAACGTAGCTGGTGGAGATGATCTGCCCGCGCGCCGGATCGACGTTGATCTTGACCTCGCTGCCCTGCGCATCGAAGGCGCTGAGAACACCCTCCTGCGGATCGAGCACCCGCACCTCGCGGTAGCCCTCATTGATCAGCTTGGCGTTCATCCCGTCGTAGAACTCCGTCGGCATGGTGTAATCCAGCTCTCCGCTTGATGCAGGCAAGACGAGAGTGAACATGGCTGCGCAAACGCAGCCAAGGCGAGCATAGGTCATGGTATCCTCCCAAGATCCCCCTGGCCTCGCCGCGTCAGGTCTCAAACAAAGTACTTGCGTCGGTCGGCCGGATCATCCGATCCGGCCGCCGGAAATGGTCGTGCGGCTAATGCGGTCGCAGAGGAGCCCGACGCCAATCGCCGGGTGACGTAAGGTAACACAGATCCCCCTGAGTCGGCTAGCCCGCCCCCCGCGACATCGCCCGCCCGGCCGTCAGTCGGTGTCGTCCGCATAGACGCGAAGGTAACGCCCGGCGACCTCGATGCCGACGAAATCCTGCTCGAAGGCCCGGCAGAGGCGTTGGCCGAACGCGACCACGGCATCGCTGTCGTCGGTGCGAATGCGGGCCAGCAGGATCTTTCGCAGGGTGCCGTCGAACGTGGCATGTGCCTCGTGGATCGCCGCGGACGGGAAGAAGATCGCCGCCTCCTGCGCCAGCTTCTGGATATCCGCACCCGTCAGCCAGCGCATCTGGGTGTTGGGCAGGTAGACGAGGTGCACATGCTGGCCGATCTCCACCTCCAGATGGCGCAGCGCTTCCTTCCGGCCCTCCACGTTCATCGGCACATCGTCGCGGATCGCCCGCTCCGCTTCGGCGGCGGTCTCCTCGAACAAGCGCTCCAGTTCGTCATTGGCGCCGCGACCCGCCGCGATCAGCTTGCGGCAGCCATCGAGATAGCCAAGCTTGCGCTCGATGTCCCACCCCGCCGGGGCAGAGACCACCAGCGCGCGCAGGTTGGAGATCACATCGGCCGTCTTCACCGCACGGGAATCGGCAGGCTTGGAAGGCATCGCCGCCAACCGCCGGGCCTTTCGCTCGGGCTTGGAGAGCGTCATGTCGTCGGTGTTGTCGACCACCATGCGCGCCACCCGCGTCCCGAAGCGCTGCTCCAGATCCTCCGCCGTCACCCCGGCGTCCTCGATCGTGTCGTGCAGCAGCGCCGCGATCATCTGCTCGACGTCCTGCCCGCCCGTGGCGCGCGCCACCAGGTCCATCACCTCGATCAGGTGATTGACATAGGGCTCCTGCGCCGCGCCCTTGCGCCGCTGGTTGCGATGCGCCTCTGCCGCGAACACGAGGGCGCGGGAAAGGGCAAGGATGTCGTCCGACATGGGCACTCCTGTCTTGGGCGAGGCAGCGCAGGCGGCGCCCCGGAATTCAGAGATAAAACGCAGAGGCGATGGAGAAAAAGATCAGAACCCCGAAGACGTCGTTCGAGGTGGTGATGAAGATCCCGGTGGCGACCGCAGGATCGAGCTTCATGGCACGCAGCACGAAGGGGATCAGCGAGCCGAAGGTGCCGGCGATCACCGTCACCAGCGTCAACGAGAGGACGCAGGTGAGGGCCAGGCTGGGGGCATTCCCGATCTCGATGAAGGCCGAGACGAGCAGCACGAGGCAGGCCACCACCGTTCCCACGACCAGCCCGTTCACCAGCGAGGCGGCGACCTCGCGGCCGAGCCGCCACAGGAAATCGCCCTTCCATGTCATGCCCTGCCCGATCGCCTGGATCGACATGGTCGATGCCTGGATGCCGACGTTGCCGGCGGTGGCCATGACCACCGGGATGAAGCTGGCCAGGATCGCGGCTTCGGTCAGCGCGTCCTCGTAGGAGCCGATGACCGAGGCCGCGACGGAGGCCCCCACCAGCCCGCCAAGGATCCACGGCAGCCGCCGCCGGACGATCTGCAGGGGCGAATCGAAATGCGTCGCCCCGGGTGAGACGCCGCCCATCAGGAGCGCGTCCTCTTCCGCCTCCTCGTCGGCGATCTGGCGCAGCTCGCGCGGCGTGATCCCGCCCAGGAGCACGCCGTCGGCATCGACCACCGCGAGATTGTGGATTCGCTGCGCCTTGGCGAGCGCCAGCACATCCTCCTGGTCGGTTTCGGCAGTCACGACCACCGGGTCCGTCTGCATGATCGCCGAGATCGGCGTGGCGTCGGGGTTCATCAGCAGATCCCGTCGGCGGACGACACCCTTGAGCCGGCCGGCATCGTCGACCACGTAGACGCGCCCCAACTGCTCGATCTCGTCGGCACTGGCGCGGATGTCGGCGATCACTTCGCCGACGGTGCCCCCCTCTCGCGCCGTCAGCAACCCGCGCCGCATGTGCGCGGCGGCCAGGTCCTCGTGCACCTCGAGCGCGGCACGCAACTCCTTGGCGTGCGGGTGCCCCTCCAGCAGATCGAGCGCGTAGCCATGCGGCAGGGCGTCGAGCAGGGGAAAGGCCTCGTCGGGGCTCATCTTCTCGATCAGCTTGCGAAAGGTGCTGCGCGTCTCTTCCTCGGCCAGCACCGCGTGAAGCCTCGGGTCCAGTTCCGCAAGGACCGCTATCCCCATCTCGTCGGGCATCCATTCCAGCAGCCTGCGGGCGTATTTCGAGCGCATGGCGACAAAGAGGGAAAGTATGTCCGCAGGCGGCCACCGCCGGATCGCCGCGAGCACCTTCAGACGTTCCCCGGCCTTGATCAGCCGCTCCAGTTTGCGGACGACGCCCCGGTTCGCAACTTCGGCGGCCTCGGTGCTGGAGGCATCCCAGCGAAACGCGGCGGCGGTCTCGACCATGGTTTCTCCTTCCCTCGGCTCATGCAGACGCGCGCCAATCTGGCGGCGCGGGCAACCTGACGCGAAAGGATGACCGCCCCGTGACGCCCGCTGCCCTGCTTCCTGATAGGATCAAATCCGCTCATCGGCCAGCAGGCCGCGTGAAACCTCACTTTCCGACAATCGCTGGATTCACGGAGGCGTGGTAAATTGGGCGATATTTTCTCGAGGACCTTATTGTAATGACCAGTTTCGAATTCCTGTCGGGGCGGACCCTGCTGGCGCTCGGTGCGGCGCTTGGCTACACGATCGCAACGATCATCATGAAATACATGGCGGATACGACGGACACCCTGCTGATCGGGGCCGTTGCCGCGGTGCTCGCCCTCACGGTGATCGCCGAGGTGCATCTGCTGCGGCAGGTCGACCTCGGCCTTGCCTACGTCGCCATCATCGCGACCGAATCCATCCTGGTGCTGCTCTTCGCCCTGATGATCGGCGAAACGCTGAGCCCGCGCGAGATGGCCGGCGCGGCGCTGGTCGTCGCCGGCGCCGTGATGGTCAGCTTCTGACGGCGGCCAGGCCGACACCCGGCACGGCGCATCCCGTTACTCGGTGTTGCGCCGTCCGATCGGATCGCGCCAGCGATTGACGATCGGGTAGCGCCGGTCGAGCCAGAAGGCGCTGCGGGTCAGCCGCGCGCCGGGGGCCGACTGGAAGCGCTTGTATTCCGACAGATAGAGGAGGTGCTCAACCCGGCGAACATCCTCGATGGCGAAGCCTTCGGCGAGGATCTCCTCGAAGGAGGCTTCCTCGTCGACCAGCATCTCGAGGATGCGGTCGAGCACCGGATAGGGCGGCAGGCTGTCCTCGTCCTTCTGATCCTCGCGCAGTTCCGCCGAGGGCGGCTTGTCGATCACGCGCGGCGGGATCACTTCGCCCGAGGGCGCCAGCATCCAGTCGCGGTGATTGGCGTTGCGCCAGCGGCAGGTCTCGAAGACCCGCATCTTGTAGAGATCCTTGATCGGATTGTAGCCGCCCGCCATGTCGCCGTAGATCGTGGCATATCCGACCGCGACCTCGGACTTGTTGCCGGTGGTCAGAAGCATCTCGCCGAACTTGTTGGAGAGCGCCATGAGCATCAGCCCGCGCAGGCGGGACTGGATGTTTTCCTCCGTCGTGTCGGGCGTCGTGCCCTCGAAGAGCGGCGCCAGCGCCTCGGTCACGGCGGCACGCGGCCCGGCAATCGGCACGGAATCGAGAGCGCAGCCGAGGTTGCGCGCCACGGCTTCGGCATCCTCCAGCGAGTGGACGGATGTGTATTCCGACGGCAGCATCACGCAGCGCACGTTCTCCGGGCCAATGGCATCGGCAGCGATGGTGGCGACCAGCGCCGAATCGATGCCGCCCGAGAGCCCCAGCAGCACCTTGGAGAAACCGGACTTGCGCAGGTAATCCCGCAGGGACAACACCATCAGGTGATAATCCTGCTCCCAGTCGTCGGGCAGGTGCGCCATCTCGCCGGCCTCGGCTTCCCAGCCATCACCGCCCTCCACGAAATCGACATGGGCGATCGCCTCTTCGAACACCGGCATCTGGACCACGAGCTGCCCGTGCGGGTTGAGCACGAAGGAGCCGCCGTCGAACACCTGGTCGTCCTGCCCGCCAACCATGTTGAGATACACCAGTGGCAGGCCGGTCTCGACCACGCGGGAGACCATGTGGGTCAGCCGCATCTCGCGCTTGCCGCGGAAATAGGGCGAGCCGTTCGGCACCAGCAGAAGCTCGGCGCCGGTTTCGGCGAGCGTCTCGCAGACATCCGGATGCCAGGCATCCTCGCAGATCGGTATGCCGAGCCGCAGCGGGCCGAGACCGATGGGGCCGTTCACGTCACCGGAGGAGAAATACCGCTCCTCGTCGAAGACGTTGAAGTTGGGCAGGTGGTGCTTGACGATCTGCGCCGCGACCTTTCCGCCCTTGAGCACCACGTAGACGTTGAACAGCTCCGCGCCCTCGAACCAGGGCAGCCCGATCCCCAGCGCCGGCCCGTCGGCGCAGGCTGCCGCGAGCTCTTCCAGCACGACCTGGCAATCGATCACGAAGGCCGGCTTCATCACCAGGTCCTGGGCCTGGTAACCGGCCAGGAACATCTCCGGAAGCGCGACCATGTCGGCGCCGGCGGCTTTCGCCTGCTCCCAAGCGGCCTTGGCCTTGGCGGCGTTGCCGCGCAGGTCGCCCACCGTGGGGTTCAGCTGTGCCAGCGTCAGTCGGAATCGGTTCATCGGCGCGCTCCTTCGGGCAGGCCCCGGCACGGGCCCCGGCCCTCTTAGCAGACTGACGCGCGCATGGAAGCCGCCGGAGGCAAAAGGCGTTGCCCATCTTCGGGGTGGCAACTAGGGTTGCGCACCGAAGTCTCGATTCAAGACCCCGGCGCGGCCGAGGGGAGAAAGCATGATCCGACAGGTGAAAACCGCATTTCTGACCGCACAGATGGCCGTTTTTCTGGCCACGGCCTGGCCGGCGACGGCGCAGTCCTCGGATGTGCAGACCAAGCAATACGACAACGGCGGCGTCTACGAGGGCACGTTCAAGGACGGGCTCCAGCACGGCACAGGCACCTACCGGCTGCCGAACGGCTACGAATACACCGGCGACTGGGTCGAGGGAGAGATCCTCGGCCAGGGCATCGCCCGCTTCCCCGACGGCTCCGTCTATGAAGGGCAGTTCGCCAAGGGCAAGCCGCACGGCATCGGCAAGATCACCTTTGCCGATGGCGGCACCTACGAGGGCGAGTGGGTCGAGAACGAGATGACCGGCAAGGGCGTCGCCAACTACGCAAATGGCGTGCGCTACGAGGGTGACTTCGTGAACGCCCTGCACGACGGCGTCGGCACGATGACAGCGCCTACCGGCTATCGCTACGAGGGCGAATGGGTGGCCGGCGTCAAGGAGGGCAAGGGCACGATCACCTACCCCAACGGCGCCGTCTACGAAGGCAACCTGAACCGCGGGCTGCGGTCCGGGCAGGGCAAGCTCACCATGCCCGACGGGCTGGAATACGAGGGCGCCTGGAAGGACGGGCAGATCAACGGCCTCGGCCGGCTCAAGCAGTCCAACGGCGACGTCTATGAAGGGCTTCTCGCCAATGGCCAGCGCGAGGGCCGTGGCAAGGTCACCTATGCCAACGGCGATGTCTACGAGGGCGATTTCCAGGCCGACCGCCGGCACGGCGAGGGCGCCTTCACCGGCACCGACGGCTATGTCTACACCGGCGCCTGGATCGAAGGCCGCATCGAGGGCGCGGGCAAGGTCGTCTATCCAGACGGCTCGGTCTACGAGGGCGCGTTCAAGGACGACCAGCCGCACGGCAAGGGCAAGATCACCTATCCGGATGGCAACACCTACGAGGGTGACTGGGTCGACAGCGTGATCGAGGGGACCGGCATCGCCCGCTATGCCGATGGCCAGGTCTACGAGGGCGAGTTCAAGGACGCGCGCTACCACGGCAAGGGCGTGATGACCTACCCCGACGGCTACCGCTACGAGGGCGACTGGGTCGACGGCACCCGGCATGGCAAGGGCAAGGCCACCTACACCGACGGCAGCATCTATGAAGGCGACTTCAAGGACGGCCAGCGGACCGGACAAGGCACGCTCGTTGCGCCGAGCGGCTTCACCTACACCGGCGAATGGGTCGACGGCGAGATGCAGGGCAAGGGCATCGCGACCTACCTGAACGGCGATGTCTACGAGGGCAACTTCTCGGCCGGCATGCCCCAGGGCGAAGGCCGGATGCACTACGCCTCGGGCGAGGTGCGCGCCGGGGAGTGGAATGCCGGCGACCTGATCCGCCCGGATGCCAACGTCGCGCCCCCCGCCGAGACGGAGACCGCCGGCGAGACGGCAGAGCCCGAAGCAGCAGAAACCAGCCAGTAACACCACGCGGCAGTGCGCCACCCTGCCCGCGCGAGCGACACGAGCAATGGTCGCATCGCAGGGGCGGTCGACGCACGCGCCGCGAGCGAACGAGCGAGGGACGCGGCCATGTCGGACATCACGATCTACCACATCCCGGTCTGCCCGTTCTCCCAACGGGTCAAGATCCTGCTCAGCCTCAAGGGTGCTGCGCAGCGTGTGCGCTTCGAGGTCATCGACATCACGGTGCCCCGGCCCGACTGGCTGCTGGAGCTGACAGGCGGCACCACCGCGCTGCCTGTCCTGGTGGAGGACGCGGGGCGGGTGCTCAAGGAAAGCCTGGTGATCCTGCGCTACCTGGAGGAACTCCTGCCCGACACACCGGTCGCCCGCACCGATCCCTACGAGCGGGCCGTCGAGCGGATGCTGATCGCACAGGAAGGCGGGTTCACCGAAACGGGCTACCGGATGATCCTGAACCAGGACCGGGACCAGACCGCGCAATTCCGCGAGAAGATGGACGCGTTCTACCTCGGGTTCTCGCGGTTCCTCGAGCGGCACGCCACCGGGGACACCTTTCTTTTCGACCGGTTCGGGCTTGCCGAGGCCGTGTTCACCCCGATCTTCCAACGGTTCTGGTTCCTCGACCATTACGAGGGCTACCAGCCCCCCAGCACGCCCGACACCGCCCGGGCCCGGCGCTGGCATGACGCCTGTATCGCGCACCCCGATGCGCAACAGGTCAGCCGGCGGGAGATCGTGACGCTCTACTACGACTATGCCCTCGGCGCCGGAAACGGCGCCCTGCCGCCGGGACGGAATGTCTCCAGTTTCACCTTCACGCCCGACTGGCGCGACCGTCCGCTGCCGCCGCCCGAGAAATACGGCGCCTCCGCAAGCGACGCGGAGCTGGGCCTGCTCTAGGCGGCGAAAACCGCTTCCCTTTCGGGTCCGGCTGCGTATAGTCGCCCGCATGATGACGAACCGGCATATCCTTTCCGCACCCGCCTCCGCGCGGGCGCTGCCCCTTGCCGGCCTCCTCCTTCTCCTTAGCCGCCTCTGAGCGTGCCGTCCGGCGCGTCCGCTCAGAGGGCTTTGCGCAGCGCGCCACAGGATTGAAGGACACCAAGGAACCGAACCCATGACTGACACCCAGAACCGCGTGTTGATCTTCGACACGACCCTGCGCGACGGCGAGCAGAGCCCCGGCGCCACGATGACCCATGACGAGAAACTGGAGATCGCCCAGATGCTCGACGAGATGGGCGTCGACATCATCGAGGCCGGCTTTCCGATCGCCTCGGAAGGCGATTTCGAAGCCGTGCGCGACATCGCCGAAGTGACGAAGAACGCCGTGATCTGCGGCCTGGCGCGCGCCAATTTCAAGGACATCGACCGTTGCTGGGAGGCCGTGCGCCACTCCGAGCGGCCGCGCATCCACACCTTCATCGGCACGTCGGAGCTGCACCGCGCGATTCCGAACCTGACGATGGACGAGATGGCCGACCGGATCCACGAGACGGTCACCCACGCCCGCAACCTCTGCGACAACGTCCAGTGGTCGCCGATGGACGCCACCCGGACCGAGCACGACTACCTGTGCCGCGTCGTCGAGATCGCCATAAAGGCCGGCGCCACCACGATCAACATCCCCGACACCGTGGGCTACACCGCCCCCCGCGAGAGCGCGGACCTGATCCGGATGCTGCTGGAACGCGTCCCCGGTGCCGACGAGATCGTCTTTGCCACGCATTGTCACAACGACCTCGGCATGGCGACGGCCAACGCGCTGGCCGCCGTCGAAGCCGGTGCCCGGCAGATCGAATGCACGATCAACGGGCTGGGCGAGCGCGCCGGCAATACCGCTCTTGAAGAGGTGGTCATGGCGCTCAAGGTGCGCAATGACATCATGCCCTACACCACCGGCATCGACTCCCGGAAGATCATGAACATCTCGCGCCGGGTGGCGGATGTTTCGGGTTTTCAGGTGCAGTTCAACAAGGCGATCGTGGGCAAGAATGCCTTCGCGCATGAAAGCGGCATCCACCAGGACGGGATGCTGAAGAACCCCGAGAACTTCGAGATCATGCGCCCCGAGGATGTGGGCCTGTCCGCCACCAACCTGGTGATGGGCAAGCACTCCGGCCGCGCCGCGCTGCGCGCCAAGCTGCAGGATCTGGGCTACGACCTGGGCGACAACCAGCTCAAGGACGTCTTCGTGCGGTTCAAGGAACTGGCCGACCGCAAGAAGGAGGTCTACGACGACGACCTGATCGCGCTGATGCGCGATGCCGGTTCGGAAGTCGACGACACGCTGAAGGTGAAGTTCCTGCGCGTGATCTGCGGCACCCAGGCGCCGCAATCGGCGGACCTCGTGATGACCGTGGACGGCGTGGACCACATGGTCTCCGCCAGCGGCGACGGCCCGGTCGACGCCACCTTCAACGCGGTGAAGCAGATCTTCCCCCACAACGCGCATCTGAAACTCTACCAGGTCCACGCGGTCACGCGCGGCACGGATGCGCAGGCCACGGTCACCGTGCGCCTGGAGGAGGACGGCCGGATCGTCACCGGTCAATCGGCCGATACCGACACCGTCGTGGCCTCCGCCAAGGCCTATGTCGCCGCCCTCAACCGCCTGATCATCCGCCGCCAGAAGACCGGCACGGACCAGAAGGAAATCACCTACCGCGACGCGGTGAGCTGATCCTTCCCACGGCTGTCAGTTCCGGCGGCCCGAGCGCATGTGCCCGGGCCGCCGCCACCGCAGCCTCCCCCAAAGATGCCACCGACAGCAACGGCGACGCCCCGGGAGATTGCGGCGGATCAACGCCGATACCCTTTTCTTTCGCCCTTTCGTATGGTGTTTACTAAGCCTATAAGTCATCCGGCCCGCGGCGAGGGGAGTCGCATGGGCCTTTAAGGCAATGGAAAAACAAGAGCAGGACAGGACATGGCGCTGTTTGGTGGGTTGTTCTCCTCCGACATGGCAATCGACCTCGGGACGGCGAACACGCTTGTCTATGTGAAGGGCCGGGGAATCATCCTCAACGAGCCCTCCGTCGTCGCCTATCACAACAAGAACGGACGCAAGGAAGTTCTGGCCGTCGGCGAGGATGCGAAGATGATGCTGGGCCGCACGCCCGGCTCGATCGAGGCGATCCGGCCGATGCGGGAGGGCGTGATCGCGGATTTCGACACCGCGGAGGAAATGATCAAGCATTTCATCCGCAAGGTGCACAAGCGCACGACCTTCACCAAGCCCAAGATCATCGTCTGCGTGCCGCACGGCGCCACCCCTGTCGAGAAGCGGGCCATCCGCCAGTCGGTCCTGTCCGCAGGCGCCCGCCGCGCCGGGCTGATTGCAGAGCCGATCGCGGCCGCCATCGGCGCCGGCATGCCGATCACCGACCCGACGGGGTCGATGGTCGTCGACATCGGCGGCGGCACCACCGAAGTGGCCGTGCTGTCGCTGGGTGACATCGTCTACGCCCGCTCCGTGCGGATCGGAGGCGACCGGATGGACGACGCCATCGTCTCCTACCTGCGCCGCCAGCAGAACATCCTCGTGGGCGATTCGACCGCCGAACGGATCAAGACCTCGATCGGCACCGCCCGCATGCCCGACGACGGGCGCGGCGCCTCGATGCAGATCCGCGGCCGCGATCTGCTCAACGGTGTGCCGAAGGAGACCGAGATCAACCAGGCCCAGGTGGCCGAGGCGCTCTCGGAGCCGGTGCAGGCGATCTGCGAGGCGGTGATGACCGCGCTCGAAGCCACCCCGCCGGACCTCGCCGCAGATATCGTCGATCGCGGCGTGATGCTCACCGGCGGCGGCGCGCTGCTGGGAGAACTGGACCTCGCCCTGCGCGAGCAGACCGGCCTCGCGATCTCCGTCGCCGACGAATCCCTGAATTGCGTGGCCCTCGGCACGGGCAAGGCGCTGGAGTATGAAAAACAGCTCCGGCATGCGATAGATTACGAAAGCTGACCCCCGCGACCGGCAGGCGCCTGGTCGGCAGAACGTGAGGCCGCGTGGCACGCAACCGTAACGGATCAGACGTGGACTATGTCCGCCCCGTAAGGCGTATCGTCGTCATCGGGCTGATTGCGATTTGCCTCGGCATCTTCCTGCTCTGGCGGATCGACAGCCCCCGCGTCGAACGGTTCCGCGCCAACCTGATCGACCGGGTCGTACCCAGCTTCGAATGGGCCTCGGTTCCGATGGCGCGTTTCGCCGGGATGATCGAGGATTTCCAGTCCTACCAGCGGATCTATCAGCAGAACCAGGACCTGCGCCGCGAACTCCAGCAGATGAAGGCCTGGAAGGAGGCCGCGGTGCAGCTCGAGCAACAGAATGCCAAGCTGCTCGCGCTCAACAACGTGCGGCTGGACCCCAAGCTCACGTCGGTCTCGGGCCTCGTGATCGCCGATTCCGGCTCCCCCTTCCGCCAGTCGGTGCTCCTAAACGTGGGCGCCCGCGACGGCGTCCGCGACGGCTGGGCGACGATGGACGGGCTCGGACTGGTCGGGCGCATCTCCGGCGTCGGCGAGACCACCAGCCGGGTGATCCTGCTGACCGACGCCGCCAGCCGCCTGCCCGTGACCATCCAGCCCTCGGGCCAGCGCGCGATCCTCGCCGGCGACAACACCGCCGCGCCGACGCTCGATTTCCTCGAGGATCTCGACGCCATCGAGCCCGGCGACCGGGTGGTGAGTTCCGGCGATGGCGGGGTGTTTCCCTCGGGCCTGCTGGTCGGCCAGCTCGCTCTCGGCCCGGACGGGCGATACCGGGTGTGGCTTGCCGCCGATTACCAGCAGCTCGAGTTCCTGCGCGTCCTGCGCAGCCACAAGGGCGAGGTCATCACCGACGCCTCCGGGCTGATCGTGCCGCCGCAGCCGGACCCGGAAGCCGAGGCCACCGAGACGCCGGCAGAAGGCGAAACGCAGGCAGGCGCCGATGGTTGACCCGATCACCACACGCACCTGGGGCTACCGCCTGCTCTACACGGCGGTGATCCTTGTCATCGCTTTCATCCAGTTGCTGCCCATCGGGATCGCGGCGAGCAACCTGCCGGGGCCGGACCTGGCACTCGCGGTGACTTTTGCCTGGGTGCTGAGGCGTCCGTCCTACGTGCCGGTCCTGTTGGTCGCCGCGCTCTTCATGTTTCTCGACCTGCTGCTGCAGCAGCCCCCGGGCCTCGGAACCGCGCTCGCGGTGCTCGGGACCGAAGTGCTGCGCTCCCGTAAGGGCGTCTCGCGCGACCTGCCGTTCCCGGTGGAATGGGTCTTCGTGACCGGCGTCATGGTTGCGCTGGTCGGGCTCAACCAGATCGTGCTGACCGTCGCGATGACCGACAGGCCGCCGCTGGGCCTCGCCCTTCTGCGCGCATTGTTTACCGCGGGGGTCTATCCCTTTGTGGTCGCCTTGTCGCATTATGGGTTCAGGGTCGCCGCCGCGGACCCGAACGAAGCCGACGCATTGGGGAGCCGCCTGTGAGACGCCCGCCAAAGGATACCGAGGAAAGTGCCCGCAGGATCACCCGACGCGGGCTGGTGCTTGGCGGCTCGATGCTGGGTTTCATGGGCGTGCTGGGCGCCCGGATGCGCTACATGCAGATCGACCAGGCCGAGCAGTTCCGCCTGCTGGCCGAGGAAAACCGGATCAACATCCGCCTGATCCCGCCCGCGCGCGGCCTGATCTTCGATCGAACCGGCGTGCCGATCGCCGAGAACACCCAGAACTACCGGATCGTCATCGTCCGCGAGGATGCGGGCGATCTCGACGAGACATTCGCCAAGCTGCGCGAGTTGGTGCCGCTCACCGATGACGACGTGGAACGCGCGATGCGCGAGATCCGGCGCCGCAGCCCCTTCGTGCCGGTCACCATCGCCGACCAGCTGGCCTGGGAGGACGTGGCCGAGGTCGCGGTGAACGCCCCCGCCCTGCCCGGCGTCACGCCCGAGGTCGGCCTCACCCGGCATTACCCGCTGGAGGACGATTTCGCCCATGTCGTAGGCTATGTCGGGCCGGTTTCCGATTATGACCTCTCCAAGCTGGAGGATCCGGACCCGCTGCTCCAGATCCCGAAGTTCCAGATCGGCAAGGTCGGGCTGGAGGCGCGGCAGGAAGACCTGCTGCGCGGCTCCGCCGGCACCAAGCGGATCGAGGTCAACGCCGGCGGCCGCGTCATGCGCGAGCTGTCCCGGCAGGAAGGCAAGAAGGGCGCCGACCTGCAGCTGACGGTCGATCACGGACTGCAGAACTTCATCAACGCCCGGCTGGTGGGGGAAAGCGCCGCCGCCGTCGTCATGGACGTGCGCAGCGGCGACGTGCTGGCCATCGCCTCGTCGCCGAGCTTCGATCCGAACCTCTTCGTCCGTGGCATTTCGGTCAAGGATTACAAGGCGCTGACCGAGAACGATCACCGCCCCCTCGCCAACAAGTCCGTCCAGGGCACCTACCCGCCCGGGTCGACCTTCAAGATGGTCACCGCACTGGCGGCACACGAGGCGGGCGTGGTGACGGCCGGGGAAACGATCTACTGCCCGGGCTACAAGCAGCTCGGCACCCGCCGGTTCCACTGCTGGAAGCGGGGCGGCCACGGCTATGTCGACCTTCACGACAGCCTCATGCGGTCGTGCGACGTCTATTACTACGAGCTGGCCGAACGCGTGGGCATCGACCGGATCTCCGAGATGGCGGTGCGGCTCGGGATCGGCGTGCGCCACGACCTTCCGATGTCCGCCATCGCCGAGGGGCTGGCACCGACGAAGGCCTGGAAACAGGGCAACCGGCAGGAAAGCTGGATGGTCGGCGACAGCCTGAACGCCTCCATCGGCCAGGGCTTCGTGCTCGCCTCGCCGCTGCAGCTCTGCGTGATGACGGCCCGGATCGCCACCGGCGAGGCCATCCGGCCCCGCCTGGTCAAGTCGGTCGACACCGAGGAGCAGCCCATTCTGTCCGACGGCCCGCTCGGGCTCAGCCCGACGACCCTGTCGCAGGTGCGCAAAGCGATGTTCTCGGTCTCCAACTCCCGCCAGGGCACGGCCTATCGTTCGCGCCTGCTCCCCGAGGACATGAAGCTTGCCGGCAAGACCGGCACCAGCCAGGTGCGCTCGGTGGTCGTTGACAACAAGAACGTGCCCTGGGAGCAGCGCGACCACGCGCTCTTCGTCTGCTTCGCGCCCTACGACAACCCGCGGATCGCGGTCTCCGTCGTGGTGGAACACGGCGGCGGTGGCTCCACCGCGGCAGCGCCCGTGGCGCGGGACATCGTTGCCCGCGCGCTCTGGGGCGACCTGCCGCCGCTCGACATCTTCCCCTCCGGGGAGCGCGACAGCATCGCCGAGATCTGGGATTCGATGCCCCTGCGCCGCAAGGACGGCAAGACCGGCCGGAGCGACCGCGCATGAGTTACCTGGAGTATCGCGTCCAGACCGTGCCGACCGGTCTGCGCAAGATCCTCTACCTGAACTGGGGCCTGATCCTGCTGCTGACGGCGGTCGCGGCTGTGGGCTTCCTCATGCTCTACTCGGTGGCCGGCGGGTCGCTGCAGCCCTGGGCCGAGCCGCAGATGAAGCGCTTCGCGGTCGGCATGGTGGCTATGTTCCTGATCGCCATGGTGCCGATCTACATCTGGCGGAACGTCGCGGCGGTGGCCTATGGCATCTCGGTCCTGCTGCTCATCGGAGTGGAACTGTTCGGCACCACGGGCATGGGCGCGCAGCGCTGGATCGACATCGGCTTCATGCGCCTGCAGCCGTCGGAACTGACCAAGATCACCGTGGTAATGTTTCTCGCCGCCTATTACGACTGGCTCGACATCCGCAAGGTGAGCCGGATCTTCTGGGTGATCCTGCCGGTCTTCATCATCCTGCTGCCGACCTTCCTCGTGCTGAAACAACCAGACCTCGGGACCGCGATCCTGCTGGTCGCAGGCGGCGGGATCATCATGTTCGCGGCCGGCGTCCACTGGGCCTACTTCGCGGTCGTCGGCGCCGCCGGCGTCGGGCTGGTCACGGCGGTGCTGAAATCCCGCGGCACCTCCTGGCAGTTGATCAAGGACTACCAATTCCGCAGGATCGACACCTTCCTGGACCCCGATTCCGACCCTCTGGGGGCGGGCTATCACATCACGCAGTCCAAGATCGCATTGGGCTCCGGCGGCATCACCGGGCGGGGCTTCATGCAGGGTACGCAATCGCGGCTGAACTTCCTGCCAGAGAAGCACACCGACTTCATCTTCACCACGCTGGCCGAGGAGTTCGGGCTGATCGGCGCGGCCTCGCTGCTGACGCTCTACGCGCTGATCATCATCTTCTGCCTCGCCTCTGCCTTCACCAACAAGGACCGGTTCGCCTCGCTCCTGACGATCGGGATCGCCGCCACCTTCTTCCTGTTCTTCTCCGTGAACATGTCGATGGTGATGGGGCTGGCGCCCGTGGTCGGTGTGCCGCTGCCGCTGGTCAGCTATGGCGGCTCGGCCATGCTGGTGCTGCTCGCGGCCTTCGGGCTGGTGCAATCGGCCCATGTCCACAGACCAAGAGACCGCTCATGAGCCCGCGCATCCTGTTCTCCGCCTCCGAGGCCAAGTGGCACGAATACGAAGGCCATCTGCGGCACAGCCTCTCCGCCGCCGGGATCACCGCGGAGCTTTCGCCCGATCTCGGGCCGCCGGAGGAGGTGGACTACGTTGTCTACGCCCCGGATTCCGATGTGCAGGATTTCACGCCCTTCACCCGCCTGAAGGCGGTGCTGAGCCTCTGGGCGGGGGTCGAGGACGTGGTGGGCAATACGACGCTCCGCGTGCCGCTCACCCGGATGGTCGACAGCGGGCTGACCGAGGGGATGGTGGAATATGCCACCGGCCACGTCCTGCGGCATCACTTGAACATCGACCATGCGCTGGCCCACCAGTCCGGTAACTGGGTGCGCCACGTGCCGCCGCTGGCGCGGCATCGCCATGTCACCGTGCTCGGGCTCGGGGTGCTCGGCGCGGCCTGTGCACGGGCCCTGGCCGGGCTCGGCTTCATCGTCGCCGGCTGGAGCCGGACCCCGCGCGATGTCGAGGGTGTGACCTGCCTGTCGGGGCCGGAGGGGTTGGAGCAGGCGCTGGCGCGGGCCGAGATCCTCGTTCTGCTCCTGCCGCTGACACCGGGCACCGACAGCCTGCTGAACGCCGCCCATCTCGACCAGTTGCCGCCGGGCGCGGTCGTCATCAACCCCGGCCGCGGGCCGCTGATCGACGACGAGGCGCTGCTTGCGGCGCTCGATCGCGGAGACCTGGGCCACGCCACGCTCGACGTGTTCCGCACCGAGCCGCTGCCGCCCGAGCATCCGTTCTGGGCCCATCCGAAGGTCACCGTGACGCCGCATATCGCCTCCGAAACACGCGCCGAAACCGCGAGCGAGGTGATCGTGGAGAATATCCGGCGCTGCGAAGCCGGGCTGCCGCTGCTGCACCTGGTGGACCGCGACCTCGGGTACTGACGTCTGGCGCAGCCGGACCCGCGGCATTATCTGTCCGATCAAGCGGACACGAGAGGCCCAATCCCATGATCGACCCGACCTCCTACGACAACGCCGATTTCATCCCGGACGGACACAGCTATTTCGACCGCTGGGCGGCAGCGGCGGAAGCGTTCCGGTCGCACCACCCGGCCTCGCTGCAGCGGCTCGACACGCCCTACGGGCCGGGTGAGCGGGAGAAATACGACCTGTTTCTTCCCGACGGAGCGGCGGCGCCCGAGGGGCTGTTCGTTTTCCTTCATGGCGGTTTCTGGCGGATGAGCGGTCGCAAGGACTGGTCCCACCTGGCGCAGGGGTTCCTCGGCAACAACTGGGCCGTTGCGATCCCCTCCTATCCGCTGGCGCCCGAGGTCCATATCGCCGAGATCACCCAGGCGATCGCCCGTGCGCTGCCGGTGATCGCCACCGAACTGCCCGGGCCGGTGCTGGTCGGCGGCCATTCGGCCGGGGGGCACCTCTCGCTGCGCATGGTCTGCCCCGATATCCACCTGCCGGAAGCGCTGCGGCGCCGGATCCGGGGCGTGCTGCCGATCTCGCCGCTGGCGGATCTGAACCCGCTGATTATGCTGCCGATGAACGAGTTCCTGCGGATCGACGCCGCGGAGGCGGAGAGCGAGAGCCCGATCCTCCATCCGGAACCTGACTGCGGGGTGCAACTGGAGGTGGGCGGCGCCGAACGGCCGAGCTTTGTAGATCAGGCGATCCGGCTTGCGGATGCCTGGCTGAAGTCCGACCTCACGATCACCCCGGGCCGACACCATTTCGACATCCTCGTCCCGCTGGCCGATCCGCAGAGCGACATGGTGCAACGGGCACTTCGGATGGCGCGCGGCTGAGACCGGACCGGGGATCTCCCCTCGGACCTCGACGCTGGCGCGTCTCGGCCCCTTGGGGCCGGGCGCCGCTGACGCGGCGCGGGGGCTGACCGCCCCCGGGTGGTCCGGGCTAGCTGCCGAACGCCTTCATCCCGGCGAAGTCGATGGTCTCGAGAAGCGGCGTCATGACCTCGACAGGCGCCCCCGAGGCCTGCACCAGGATGCGCTTTTCGATCAGGCCGGTAAGCTCGCCGCCCTGGTCGAGGAAGGCTTCGCCGCCGACGGTGACCTGGCTCCCGCTGGCCAGCGCCCCGAGGTTCCCGAGCAGATCGGCGAAGGCCTCGACCATGGCGTTGTCGGCCATCAGCGTGACGGTGAAGGTATCGTCCCCCCTGGCATAGGAGGCCGCCGCGCCAACGCCGCCTCCGAACAGCGACAGCGACAGCGCCGTGCCCATGTCCGTTCGCACCTCGCGGGTCCAGCCGTCGGGCGCCTCGGGGAGAAAGCCGAGGAGGCCGGCCGCCTTCATCGTGGCAACCAGTTGCTGGGCGTTTCCCAACTCGTCGATCGTATCCTGGATGTTGCCGGCCTCGTAGGCCGCGCGGGCAGCATCGATCGCGTCGAGCACGTCGTCCGCCCGGGCGGTGACCGGAAGGGATAGCACCAGCAGCAGGCTGGCAACGGAAAGAAGGTGAGGCTGGCGCACGTTCGAGGCTCCCGGAGACCCGTTTTGCCCGGATGCTAGACGAGCGCGACGGCCGCCTCAATCGCTGGCGTGCCGGGCGTCGGGGAATTTCTCGCGCCAGCAGGGCACGGGATCGCCATCTGCCGGTTCGGCAAGCCAGACACCGCGGGCGATGGCGCGGGCAAGGCAGGTCGCGGCGGCGTGGCCGAGCGCCATCGCGTCGAGCAGCGGGTCCTTTAACGGCCGCGCGCCGGTGGCCGCGGCAAAGACGAGATCGCCGTCGAGCGGGGTGTGAGAGGGCACGATTGCCCGCGCCATGCCGTCATGGGCGGCGGTGGCCATCCGGGCCGCCTCCGCCTGGGTCAGCTCAGCATCGGTCGCGACGATGGCGATGGTCGTCGCCTGGCCCTTCTTGAGCCCCGGTTCGGCAAGCGTATCGTGGCGACGCACCGGCCCGAGCCCGCCGAATTCCCCGTCGACCTCCCAAGGCCCGGCCCAGAACTCCGGCCCGTCGCCGATCACGTCTCCGAGCGCATTGACCGCGACGAGCGCACCAACCGTCACGCCCGAACTCAGCACCACGGAGGCGGAGCCGAGCCCGCCCTTGAGGCTGCGCGTGGTGGCGCCGGTTCCGGCCCCGGCAGTGCCCAGCGCGAAATTATCGGCCGCGGCGTCCAGCGCCATGCGACCGAGGGTTTTGTAGGGGTTCGCGGTCCAGGACTTGTCGCCACCGTTGAGCAGGTCGAACAGGATCGCGCCGGGCACGATGGGCACCCGCTGGTCCCCCACCGCGAAGCCCCGGCCCGCCTCGCGCAGCCCGTCTGCCACCCCCGAGGCCGCGTCGAGCCCGAAGGCCGAGCCGCCGGAGAGCACCAGCGCATCCACCGTCTGCACCAGCTTGTCCGGGGCGAGCAGATCCGTCTCCCGCGTCCCCGGCGCGCCGCCCATGACATGGACGGCCGCGGTGAAGGGCACGTCGCCGAGGAGCACGGAGACGCCGGATTTCAGCGTCGCGTCGCTGGCGTTGCCGACGCGGAGGCCGGGCACGTCGGTGATCAGGTTGCGGGTTCCCGGACGCATCGGCTCTCTCCCCGCGATCAGATGCAGCGCCCGCCGTCGACCTCGAGCACCGTGCCGGTGATCATGCTGGCCTCGTCGGAGCAAAGATAGCAGGCGGCATTGCCCATGTCCTCGGGCGTGGAAAACCGGCCGATCGGGATGGTGGCGAGGAACTTCGCCCGCATCTCGGGCGTGTCCTCTCCGAGGAAGGAGGCCAGCAGGGGCGTTTCCCCGGCGACCGGGGCGAGGGCGTTGACCCGAACGCCGAATGGCGCGAGTTCGACCGCCATGGCGCGGGAGGCCGTGATCATCCAGCCCTTGGAGGCATTGTACCAGTTCAGCTTCGGGCGGGGCGAGACGCCCGCGGTGGAGGCGACGTTCAGGATCGCCCCGCGCCCGTTGGCCTTCATGTGCGGGACGAGTTGTTTCGCCGTCAGGTAGACCGACTTGGCATTGACCGCGAGCACCCGGTCGAAATCCTCCTCCGAAACGTCTTCCATCAGGGCGGGCATATGGGTGACGCCGGCGTTGTTGACCAGGATGTCGACCGTTCCGAAGGCGGCAAGGGCGGCCGCGGCCATCTCCCTGACGCTCTCGCCGTTCGCAACGTCGGTCCGTTGGGCGGTGCCGCCGATCTCGTCCGCCACCGCACTGGCGCCATCCAGGTTGATGTCGGCCACCATCACCCGGGCCCCTTCGGCCGCGAACTTGCGGGCGATCCCGGCGCCAAAGCCCGAGCCGCCCCCCGTCACGATGGCGGATTTTCCTTCAAGACGCATTGATGCCCTCCCATAATCGGCGTGAACGGATGCAGGAGACACTCCATGACGCTGGACCTCAACCACAATCCGCGCCTCGGCATGGGATGCTGGGCGATTGGCGGCCCGTTCTGGGACGGAGACACCCCGCTCGGCTGGGGCGAGGTGGACGACGCGGAATCCACCCGCGCGATCCATGCCGCGCTCGATGCCGGTGCGCGCTATTTCGACACCGCCTCGGTCTATGGTGCGGGACATTCGGAAATCGTTCTGGGTCAGGCACTTGCCGGGCGGAAGGACGTGGTCGTCTCGACCAAGATCGGCGTCCTGTTCGACCCGGTCAGTCGCCAGGTCCTGGGCACCATCGACACGGCGGAGCAAGCCGCGGCGGAGATCGACGGCTGCCTGGAGCGGCTCGGGCGTGACCATGTGGACATGGTGTTCCTGCATCTCAACGAGATGCCGCCCGAGGAGGCCGCGCCGATTTTCGAGGCGATGGAAGCCGCGCGGCAGGCCGGCAAGATCGGGGCCTTCGGCTGGAGCACGGACTTCCCGGAGTCGGTGGCCGCCACGGGTCACCTGCCCGGCTTCACCGCCGTGCAACACACGATGAACCTGTGGTTCCCGGCCAGCAAGGTGCGCGCGCAGATCGCGCGGCACGGGTTGCTGTCGGTCAACCGGATGCCGCTCGCCATGGGCGTCTTTTCGGGCAAGTACACCGCCGACAGCCTGTTGCAGCCCTCCGACATCCGAACCAACAGCTTCGACTGGATGGAGTATTTTCGGGGCGGACAGGTCGTGCCCGAAGTGCTGGCGATGCTGGAGGCGGTACGGGAGCTGCTGCAGAGCGGCGGGCGCTGCGTGGCGCAGGGCGCGCTCGGCTGGATCTGGGCGACCTCGCCCGACACCTGCCCGATCCCGGGTTTCCGAACGGTCGCCCAGGCGGTGGAGAATGCCGGCGCGCTGGAGAAAGGCCCCCTGCCCGCCGGCGTGATGGAAGAAATCGAGCGGCTGGTGACCCGCCCGCCCGAAGGGGCTGCGCGAGCCCGGTGAGTTGCTCTCTCAGCCGTGCCGGGTCGCCACCGTCTTGACCTGCGAGAAGGCAAAGAGCGCTTCGAACCCCTTCTCGCGGCCGTGGCCGGACTTGCCGACGCCGCCGAAGGGCAGTTCCACGCCGCCGCCCGCGCCGTAGTTGTTGACGAACACCTGCCCCGCCCGCAGCCGCTTGGCCATGCGCATCTGCCGACCGCCGTTCTCCGTCCAGACCGCGGCGACGAGCCCGAGACCGGTGCCGTTGGCAATGGCAACCGCCTCCTCCTCGCCATCGAAGGGCAGAAGCACCTGCGCCGGGCCGAAGATCTCTTCCTGGGCGAGCCTGTGATCGGGTGCAGCACCTGACAGCAGGTGCGGCGCGACGTAGTGCCCTCCGGCCGGGGCGTCGGCGACGATGCTGCCCTTGGCCAGGCACTCGAGATCGGCGCCGAGCCGGAGGTAGCCCCCCACGATCTCCTTCTGGCGGGCCGAGATCAGCGGGCCGACATCGAGGTCCGCCATCGCGGGCCCGACCCTGAGCGCGGCATAGCGCTCGGCCATCCGCGCCGCAACCTCGTCGAAGAGCGAGCGTTCCACCAGGATCCGGGAGGCGGCCGAGCAGGTCTGGCCCGCGTTCTGGATGCCCGCGTTGACGAGGAAGGGCAGCGCCGCGTCGAGATCGGCATCGGCAAAGACCACCTGGGGCGACTTGCCACCGAGTTCGAGCGTCACCGGCACCACGTTGTCGGCCGCGGCCTTCTGCACCAGCTGGCCGACCGGGTAGGAGCCGGTGAACGAGATGTGGTCGATGCCCGGATGGCCGGACAGCGCTGCGCCGGCCTCCTCTCCCAGCCCTGGCACGACGTTGAGCGCACCGGCGGGCAGACCCGCCTCTTCCGCCAGCCGGGCAAAGGCCAGCGCGGTCAGGCAGGCCTCTTCGGCCGGCTTCAGCACGGCCGCATTCCCCATCGCCAGCGCGCCCCCGACGGAGCGGCCGATGATCTGCATCGGGTAGTTCCACGGCACGATGTGGCCGGTCACCCCGTGCGGCTCCCGCAGGGTGTAGACGGTGTAGCCGTCGAGGTAGGGGATCGTCTGACCCATCACCTTGTCGACGGCACCGCCGTAGAATTCCATGTAGCGGGCGAGCGCAATGGCGTCGTTGCGGGCCTGCGCGAGCGGTTTGCCGACGTCCCTCGCCTCCAGCCGGGCGAGATCCTCGACCCGCTCCAGCACGAGCTGCCCGATCCGGGTCAGCACCCGTCCGCGTTCCAGCGCGGTCGCCCCGCCCCACTCTCCGTCCAGCGCCGCCCGCGCCGCCGCGACGGCCGCGTCGATATCGGATGCGCCGCCACGGGCGATCTCGCCGATCTCGAGGCCGCTCGACGGGTCCTCCACGGGCAACAGGCCCCCGGCCGGCTGCCGCCATGCGCCGCCGATGAACATCTCCCGGCTATCGAACCATCCTGCGGTTGCGTTGGTCATTTGCTCCTCCGTCGATCGGCGCCACTTTGGCACCTCTGGCGCGAGAGACAAGACGTCCGCGACGTCGATTGCCTCAGCGTAAGACCATCGGCGCCGCGAGCCAGTCCGTCAGGATCTCCGTCGTGACCTCGGGCTGCTCCAGCGTCGGGAAATGCCCCGCGTCCGGGACGATCTCCAGCCGGGCCACGGGGATCAGCTCGGCCATGAATTCCTGGCGCTTCACCGGGAACAGAGTGTCGTGCTCGCCGCAGATCACCAAAGCCGGCACCTTCGTCGTGCGCATGGTCTTCTGCTGGTCGGGGCGTCGCTGCAGGGCGCGGGACTGGGAGATGAACGCCTCCGGTCCGAGGGTGTCGGCCATGTCGAGCACCAGCGACTGCACCTCCATGCGGCCCGGTCCCGGGGCCAGCGCAGAGGGCAGCTTCAGCTCCGTCTTGACCGCCTCGGCCAGCTTGCCTGTCTGGGCCGCGATGATGCGCGGCTCGCGTTCGGCGGCCATCTGGGGCGTTTCCGGCAGGGGGCTGGTGCCGATCAGGCTGATGCGGGTCACCCGTTCCGGGGCGCGGCGCAGGATCTCCATCGCGACCATGCCGCCCATCCCCTGTCCGACCAGCGCGAAGCGGCGCGGCGCGCCGTCCATCACCGCCGCCGCGATCGCCCCCATCGACGAGGCATTGCCCACGGGCGCGATCGTCACCGAGCGCGTGCGCCCGAAACTCATCAGTTGCGGCCAGTAGAGCCGCGCGTCGCACATCATGTCCGGCAGGAACACCAGGGGTTCTTTCATCGCACGCAGATCCTCGGGAACAGTCTTTCAGATGCCGAATCGCACTGCCTCGGCGTCATGCCAAGACGATGGAAGCGGCCCCGGCGGGAACCCGCCTAAGGCGGGGAACCTGCCCGGACAATCGGAGTGGATCACAGGCCGGAAGCCCAATCTGCGATCTGCCCGCTCACGGCATCGGTCCGTTCCGGGCTCAGGATATCGCCGACGATCACATGGTTGGCGGGGTCGCCCGCACCGTCGGCCTCGATCAGCAGCCGGCTTGCCGGTGCCCCCCAGGCATCATGCGCCACATCGGTCGCCTCGGCCGAAACCACGGTGTCTGCGCGCGAATAGATGAAGAGCGCCGGGACGTCGATGGTCCCGACGTCGATCTTCGCGACGTGGGAGACCAGCGCCGCAAGCGGCACGACCGCGACCGTGGGATAGCTGGAGGTCCAATGCGCCGCATGGGCCGCGTTCACCGGCGAGAAGCTCCGCTCGGCACCGGCGATCAGCGGCGCCCAGTGGCGGGCAAAGGGCAGCGTCAGCAGCCCGGCAGCCGGGTCGGCAATACGGTAGAGCGGCGATACCAGGACGACCCCGGCCATCCGCTCCGACATCGCGGGGTCGGCCGCGGCAATGGTGGCCAGCGTGCCGCCGGTCGAGGTGCCGATCACCAGGACGCGCTCGCCGATCCGCCGCCCGATGGCCAGCGCCTCCGCCGTGTCGTGGATCCAGTCGCCGGCACCAGGCTCGGCCATCGCAGCACCGTCGCGGCCATGACCCGAAAGCCGGCCGAAATAGAGGTTGGCGCCAAGGGCCTCCGCCACCGCGTCGGGCACCGGGCGGATCTCTTCCGAGGAGGCCGAGAAGCCGTGCAGGTAGACGACGGAAAGCGGCGTCACCTGCCCCGCTTCGCCCGCCCAGACGATCCGCTTGGCGCTGTCCGGCCGCAACGCCGGAACCCCGGACTCACGCTCGGCAAGCCACGCATCGAGGTCTGCCGGTGCCTCCGGCACTTGCGCCTCGTCGAAGCCGCGCGGCGGCTCCACCCGCTCGCGCGGCCCCCAAACCAGCAGCCCACCGACACAGACGACAAGCACGAGCGAAAGGAGCAGCACCGTCTTCACGCCGCATCTCCGGCCGCGATCACCTCTTCGACCGTGCTGGCGATCAGCGCGAGATCCGAAGGTTCCGAGAAGCGATGGTCCGCCCCTTTCACCAGCGTCAGCCGCATGTCATCGCCCTCTGCATGGTCGAGCAGCCGCAACGCGACGGACATGTCGACATCGAGATCGGCCGTGCCCTGCAGGAAACGCGTCGGGAAGGGCAGCGGAAGCGGCGTGCGCAGCACCAGCCGGTCTCGCCCGTCCTCGATCATGCGCCGGGTCACGATCAGCGGATCGCCGTAGTCTGACGGCAGCGCCACCTGTCCATCGGTCTCGAGCGCGGCCTTCTGCGCGTCGGTGAACCCGGCCCAGAAGCCGTCTTCGGTGAAATCGGGCGCGGCGGCGATGGTCACAAGGCCGGCCATCCGCTCGGGCATGGCACGGGCCATCAGCAGGGACAGCCACCCCCCCATGGACGAGCCCACCAGCACCAGCGGCCCCTCGGTCAGCTCCGCGAGCACCTCGGCGGCATCCTGGGCCCAGTCGCCGATGCAGCCCTCCTCGAAGGTACCGCCGCTGAGACCGTGGCCGGAGCAGTCGAACCGCAGGAAGGCGCGGCCGGTATCTCGGGCCCATTGCTCGAGATGGAGCGCCTTGGTCCCTTCCATGTCGGAGCGCAGGCCGTGCAGGAACACCACCACCGGCCCGGCGCCGCCGGTCCGCCGGTAGGCGATCTTGCGGCCCTGGCGGGTGGTCAGGAACTCCGGGTCGCTCGTCGTCATCGTGCCTCTCCTCCGCCGTCGATCTGTGGCGCCACACTAGCCATGTGCCGCCGCACCGCAAGCCTTGCCGGCGCTGCCCGGTTCCGACTAACTGGCGGCATGAAACCCGGACCCCGCCTGACCCCGCTCGCCGCCAGCCTGCCCGCCACCGTGCCCTTCGTCGGCCCGGAGGCGCAGGAGCGCAGCCGCGGCCGCCTCTTCGCCGCGCGGCTCGGCGCCAACGAGATGGGCTTCGGCCCCTCGCCGGCCGCCGTCACCGCGATGGCCGCCGCAGCGAGCGAAGCATGGATGTACGGCGACCCCGAGAACCACGATCTCAAGCAGGCGCTGGCCTCGGAACTGGACGTGCCGGCGGAGGCGATCGTCGTCGGCGAGGGGATCGACGCGCTCCTGGGCTACCTGGTGCGCCTGACGGTCGGCCCGGGAGACACCGTCGTCACTTCGCGCGGCGCCTACCCGACCTTCAACTACCACGTCGCGGGCTTTGGCGGCACGCTGCACGAGGTGCCCTACCGGGGGGACCACGAGGACCCCGCCGCGCTCGTCGCCGCCGCGCGCAAGACCGACGCGAAGCTTGTCTACCTCGCCAATCCGGACAACCCGATGGGCAGCTGGCACGGCGCCGCGGCGATCTCGGAGGCCATCGAGGCGGTTCCGGACGGCTGCCTGCTGGTGCTCGATGAGGCCTATGTGGAATTCGCCCCCGAAGGCACTGCGCCGCCGCTCGACCCCACCGACCGCCGGGTGATCCGGATGCGGACCTTTTCCAAGGCCCATGGGCTGGCCGGGATGCGCGTCGGCTATGCGATCGGTCACCCGGATCTGATCGGGGCCTTCAACAAGGTGCGCAACCATTTCGGCATGTGCCGCGTGGCCCAGGCCGCCGCGCTGGCAAGCCTGCGCGACCCCGAGCACCTGGCCGAGACCATCGACCGCGTCGAAGCCGCCCGCGTGCGGATCGGCGAGATCGCGGCCGCGAACGGGCTCGCCGCCCTGCCGTCGGCCACCAATTTCGTCGCCATAGACTGCGGCCGAGACGGCGCATTTGCCCGCCGCGTCCTCGCCGGGCTGATCGAGCGGGACGTCTTTGTGCGAATGCCTTTCGTTGCGCCTCAGGATCGTTGCATCCGGGTCTCCTGCGGCCCCGAGGAGTCGCTCGATCTTCTTGAAAAGGCGTTGCCGGCTGCGCTGAAGGCCGCCGGCTGAACCGCAATCGCGGGATTGTCACTGTCCAGCCGCGGCGTCCGCGTTAACTTGGGCGTACGCCCAGCGAGGACGGTGCGAATGAAACAGCACTCTGTCGGCCGCGCGCCGGACTATACCACTGCCGCACTGGTGACCCTCGGGGTCAACCTCTTCTGCCTGCTGACGGCGCTGCGGATGACGCTCGGCTGGTTGGCGGTGATCCTCGCGGCGCTGGCGATCAACCACCTGATCGACCGCCTCGCCCGCCGGCGCAACGCCCGCTGAGCGCTCAGGCCCGGGCAAGCACCGCGCTGGCCGCCTCCAGGCCCCCGGCCCCGTGCGGAATGCCGAGCGCCTTCAACCCGGCGTCCACGGTGCCAAGCGCCCCCATGACCATCTGCGCGTTCACATAGCCCATGTGACCGAGCCGGAAATGACCGTCGGCCGCCGGATCCTCTTCGGTCGCCATGCCCAGGCCGATCCCCAGCGTCACCCCGGCGTGCTGGCTTACCCAGTTGCGGAGCCGCGTGCCGTTGTCGCGACCGGCGTGAACGGTGGTGACCGCGTGGCTCCGGTGGGCGGGATCGGCCACGTTGAGCCGCAGCGGACCAGCTGCCCCCCAGGCATCGAACGCCGCCCAGACCGCGCCGGCAAGCGCCGCATGCCGCGCCCAGGCGGCCTCCATCCCCTCGTCGTGGAGCAGATCCAGCGCCGCCCGCAGACCATAGAGATGATGGGTCGGCGCGGTGCCGCAGAAATACTGGTAGAATTCCTCGGCCGCGACACGCGGCTTCCAGTCCCAGTAATGCGTCGCCAGATCGGCTTGCGCCCGCGCCTTCGCCGCCTTCTGGTTGAAGAACACGAAGGCGACCCCCGGCGGGGTCATCAGGCCCTTCTGGCTGGCCGCGACCATCACGTCGACGCCCCACTCGTCCATCCGGAACGCGTCGACCGCGAGGCTGGCGATGCAATCGACCATCAGCAGCGCCGGGTGCCCGGCCCGGTCGATCGCCGCCCGCAGCGCCGCGATGTCGTTGCGCACCGACGTCGCGGTGTCGACATGCGCGGCGAGCACCGCCCTGATCTCGTGCTTCGTGTCGGCCCTCAGCGCGGCCTCAACGACCTCCGGATCGATCGGCGAGCTGCGCCCGAAATCACGGCGCTCCACCTGCACCCCGAGCCGCTCGGCCACCGTGGCCCAGCCGTGGGTGAAGATCCCGGTGGCCAGCGCCAGCGCCTTGTCCCCGCGGCTCAGCACGTTGCTGAGGGCGGCCTCCCAGGCACCGTGGCCATTGCAGATGTAGACCGCGACATCGCCCTCGGTCTGGGCCACGCGCTTCAGGTCCGGCAGGATCGTGTCGACGATCTCGTGCAGCTCTCCGGTGTAGATGTTGGGCGCGGGGCGGTGCATCGCCCGCAGCACTTCGTCAGGCATGACCGAAGGGCCGGGAATAGCAAGGTAATGGCTGCCGCGCGAAAGACTCATACCGAAGGACTCCAGGAAATTCCGACGCCCGGTGCTAGGACGGCCGCCGCCCGGGGTCAATCCACCCCGACCCCGCCTGACTTGCCCCGCAGGCCCTTTCGCGTTAAGTCCCCGCGACGCCGCATGTATCGGTGCACGGGCCGGGGATCTGCCAGTCAAATGTTCAAGCGCATCGAGACCTGGTTTGCGAACCTCGAACGCCGGCTCAGAAAATCGATCGGCCACGACATCACGATACCGGAGAAGCGCCGCCTCGCCTGGTGGCACTTCCAACTGTTCGACCACGCCTTCCTGCGCGTGCCCTGGACCAATTTCGACAAGGTCGCCGAGGGGGTCTACCGCTCCAACCAGCCCGGGCCGGCGCGGGTGCTGAAGTACAAGGAAATGGGCATCCGCTCGATCCTCAACCTCCGCGGCGAGGATGGACGGAGCCCGTGGCTGTTCGAGAAGGAAGCCTGTGACGAACTCGGCATCGAGCTGCGCACCGCCAAGATCTATGCCCGCAAGCCGGCCAAGCGGAAGGAAATCGTCCATCTGATCGACACCATGCGGGAGATGGAGAAGCCCTTCGTGATGCACTGCAAGTCCGGCGCGGACCGCGCGGGACTCGCTGCGGTGCTCTACAAGGCGATCATCGAGGGCGCTCCGCTCGATGAGGCGCGCAAGCATCTGTCGCTGAAATATGTCCACACGGACTGGACCGAGACCGGTATCGTGGACCACATCATTGACATGTACGAAGAGCGCAACGCCCAGGACCCGATCGACATGGAGACCTGGTTCCGGACCGAATACGACCACAAGGAGGCCGCGGCCAGCTTCGCCGACAAGCGGGCCGGACGGCGGAAGCGATGACCAAGTACCTGACGGACGAGAACGTCGACGATCTCGGCTGGCGCGAACAGGGCAAACTGTTCGGCTGGCTGTGGCGCGACTACATGCGCAAGCATCTCGTTGTCGTGGTCATCGCCGGCATCCTGATGTCGATCGAGGGCGGGATGCTGGGCGTGCTCAGCTACATGATGAAGCCGATGTTCGACGAGATCTTCGTCGGCGGCAATGCCGATGCCATGGTCTGGGTCGGCGCGACGATCATGATGATCTTCATCGTCCGGGCCATCGCAAACGTAGCCCAGAGGGTGCTGATCACCCGCGCCTCCTCGAAGATCGTGTTCGAACTCCAGACGCGGCTGCTCCAGCACGTCATGAAGCTCGACACGCTGTTCCACCAGGCCAACCCGCCCGGCGCCCTGATGGAGCGGATCCGTGGCGATACCGGCTCGATCAAGAACGTGGCCAACGTCATCATCACCGGTGTCGGCCGGGACGTGATGTCCCTGGTCTCGCTGATGGTGGTGGTGCTCTACATCGACTGGCGCTGGACGCTGATCGCGCTGATCGGCGCACCCCTGCTGGTGTTGCCCTCGCTGCTGGTGCAGCGCTTCGTGCGCCAGATGGCCCTGAGGAACCGGATCAATGCCGGCAAGATGGTCACCCGGCTCGACGAGATCTTCCACGGCATCACGCCGATCAAGCTGAATGCGCTCGAAGCCTACCAGGCCGGACGCTTCCGGGACCTCGCCGACGAGCAGATCGAGACCGAAACCCGCGCTACCTTCGGCAAGGCACTGATCCCCGCGATGATCGACATCATGAGCGGCATCGGCTTCCTGGCCGTGCTGCTCTACGGCGGCGGCGAGATCATCTCCGGCGAGAAAACGCTGGGTGAGTTCATGAGCTTCTTCGCCGCGATGGCGCTGACCTTCGAGCCACTGCGGCGGCTTGGCGGGGTGAGCGGCGTCTGGCAGGCCACGGCGGTCAGCCTGCATCGCCTGAAAACGCTGTTCGAGACCCGCCCGCAACTGGTCAACGCGATCAACCCGGTGCGCCTGCCGGAGGCGCAGGGCGACATCTGCCTCGACGGCGTTTCGCTCGCCTACGGCGACCTGCCGGTGCTGCGGAGCACCAGCTTCGTCGCCAAGGCGGGGCAGACCACGGCGCTGGTCGGCCTGTCGGGGGCCGGCAAGTCCACCGTCTTCAACGTGCTGACCCGCCTCGTGGAGATCGACGACGGCTCCGTCACCATGAGAGGCACCGACATCCGCAAGTTCGACATCGCCGACCTCCGGGGTCAGTATTCGATGGTCACGCAGGATGCGCTGCTGTTCGATGAATCGGTGCGCGAGAACATCCTTCTTGGCCGGACCGACGTGTCGGACGAGCGCCTGCGCGAAGTGATGGACGCCGCGCATATCTCCGACTTCATCGACGCACTGCCGGCCGGGCTCGACACCCCCGCCGGTCCACGCGGCTCCTCGCTCTCCGGCGGCCAGAGACAGCGCGTCGCCATCGCCCGCGCGCTGCTGCGGGACACGCCGATCCTGCTGCTGGACGAGGCCACCTCGGCGCTCGACGCGCAATCCGAAGCCATCGTGCAGGCCGCACTTGAACGCCTCTCGGAGGGCCGCACCACGCTGGTCATCGCCCACCGCCTCTCGACGGTCCGCAATGCCCACAAGATCGTGGTGATGGACGCTGGCCGGGTTGTCGAGGAGGGATCGCACGACGACCTGCTCGCCCGCGACGGCGCCTATGCGGAGCTCTACCGCCTGCAATTCAACGAGCGCGGCGAGGACGAGGCGGAGCCGGCCGCCTGATCCTTCGGCGCGTGCACGGTCGGGGCTGTCGAGCGCGCCTGCCTTCTCCTATATGAGAGGGACGCGCGAGAAGGAGCTGACAGATGGCGGGTGAACGCACCGAAGGCCGGAAGGTCTTTGCAATTGGCGGAAAAGACCGGGAGCATTTCCTGCAAGGGCTTGTGACCAATGACATTTCCCGCCTTTGCCAAGGCATGGTCTATGCCGCCCTGCTGTCGCCCCAGGGCAAGTACCTCGCCGATTTCTTTCTGGTTCCGGACGGCGAGCGCATCCTGCTCGACGTCGCCGAACCGCTCGCCGCAGACCTGTTCAAACGCCTGTCCATGTACCGTCTGCGCGCCGAGGTGACGATCGAGCCGGTGGAGATCAACGTGCT
This sequence comes from Tropicimonas sediminicola, assembly GCF_900188335.1. Classification (GTDB taxonomy): domain Bacteria; phylum Pseudomonadota; class Alphaproteobacteria; order Rhodobacterales; family Rhodobacteraceae; genus Tropicimonas; species Tropicimonas sediminicola. The sequence goes on from NZ_FZOY01000007.1 coordinate 76,281, forward strand.
ACGCGGCCTCGGCCCTGCCCGGGACGGCGCCCACCCGGACCCGCGTCACGAGACGCTCGGCTGGCGCTGCTACACCGGCGACGCCGGAGCGCCGCCCGAGATCGACTGGGACGCGATCCGCGTCGCCGCCTGCATTCCCGAAACCGGTATCGAGTTGCTGCCGAACGACAGCTACGTCCTCGAAAGCGGCTTCGAGCGTCTGCACGGCGTCGATTTCCGGAAGGGGTGCTATGTCGGGCAGGAAGTCACGGCCCGGATGAAGCACAAGACCGAACTGCGCAAGGGGCTGGTGACCGTGCGCGTCGAGGGCGAGGCCCCGGTCGGCACCGAGATCACCCAGGACGACCGACCGGCCGGCCGCCTCTTCACCCAGTCAGGCGGCCGCGGAATCGCCTACCTGCGGTTCGACCGGGCGGAGGGCCCGATGCGCGCGGGCAAGGCAATCGTCACATGGGAGAGCTAGCGCAGCTTCGACAGGCGGCGGCAGAGACTTTCGGCTCCCCCCCGGACAGCATCCATCCGGTCCACGGCGGAGACCTCTCCGAGGTGTTTCGGCTGCACTGGCCGGACGGGACCGAGGTGATCGCCAAGCATGGCCCTCTCGTGCAGCGGGAAGCCCGCATGCTGAACGCAATCCGGACCACTGGCGCCCCGGCGCCGGACGTTCTTGGCATAACCGACGGAATAATGTTCCTCGAAGCCGTCCCGACCGCGCCCGCGTCAGCAGCCGCATGGCGTGCTCTCGGGCTGGGGCTCCGCCGGCTGCATGACCACACGGCGGACTCCTACGGCTGGCCGGAGGACTACGCTTTCGGCGCGGTCGAGATTGCCAACCAGCCGATGTCGGACTGGCCGGCATTCTGGGCGGAGCGGCGGTTGCTTCCCACGTCCCGCGCTCTGCCTGCCGACATGGTCAGGCGGGTCGAGGCGCTGTGCCACCGCCTCCCGGATCTGCTGCCAGACCACCCTGCTCCGTCTCTCCTGCACGGCGACCTCTGGTCGGGAAACGTGCTGTTCAGCCCCGGCAATCGGGCCTGGCTCATCGATCCGGCGAGTTACCACGGCGACGCGGAGGTCGACCTTGCCATGCTGCACCTGTTCGGGCGCCCCGGGTCCGGCTTTACCGACGCCTATGGCGCGCTGACACCGGGTGCCGAGCAACGTCGCCCGATCTATCAACTCTGGCCAGCGCTGGTGCACATGCGCCTGTTCGGCGGTAGCTACCGGGGGATGGTCGAGGGCTTCCTGAACGCGCTCCGCGCTTGAAACCGCCGGAAACGAAAAACGGGCCCACGATTGGGCCCGTCCCTGTCCGATGCGCAAGAGCGAAGCTCAGGCGCGTTCGGCGTATTCCATGGTTTCGGTGTTGACGACGATGTCCTCGTCCTGCCCGACGAAGGGCGGAACCATGACCTTCACGCCGTTGTCGAGCAGCGCAGGCTTGAAAGAGTTCGCAGCCGTCTGGCCTTTCACGACAGGCTCGGTCTCCACGATCTTGCAAACGACCTTCTGCGGCAGCGTCGCGTTCAACGCCTCGCTCTCGTAATACTCGATCTGGATCGTCATCCCGTCCTGCAGGAACGGACGGCGATCGCCGAGGATCTCGGCCGGCAGCTCGATCTGCTCGAACGTCTCGTTGTCCATGAAGACCAGCATGCCGTCGCTCTCGTAGAGGAACTGCTGATCCTTCTGCTCCAGACGCACCCTCTCAACCTTGTCGGCGCTCCGGAAACGCTCGTTCAGCTTGGAGCCGTTGCGGAGGTTGCGCAGTTCGACCTGCGCAAAGGCGCCGCCCTTGCCGGGCTTCACATGGTCCACCTTGACCGCAGCCCAGAGGCCGCCATTGTGCTCCAGGACGTTTCCCGGACGGATTTCGTTTCCGTTTATTTTAGGCATGAAGTGACCCTAGAGGCGCTTGAACCAGAATGTCCGGTGTCTATATCTTGGTCTCTGGCCGCTGGCAAGCAGACCAGATATGGCGAGTGCACTGTTTGAGCTATGCAGTTTCCGCATAGGAGCCATTCCGAAACGGAAATACCGAATCGCCGCAAAAACGTCATATTCGGCCCCACGCCGAAAAGACAAGAGCAAGAATAACAAAGGACGACGAGATGACTGATTTCGTTGACGGCACGGCTTTCAACTATGAGCAAGGCCAGAGAGCTCGCAAGCTCTTTGCCGCCGTTGTTCTGGCCGCGCTGGATGATGCCATTGCCGACGACAAGAAGTATGGCAATGGTCCCGAACAGATTGCCCGCTGGGCTCGTTCACGCGATGGACGCGAAGTGCTGAGCTGTGCCGGGATCGACCCGAACGAGCGTGTCGTGTCGGGCCTGATGCAGTTCGTTTCGAACGGTGTCCGGACCTCCGTCGCGCTGTCGCGCGAGGAAAGCGAGCGGCGTCAGGCTGCCGAACAGGCAGAGGCCGCTTGAGGATCGGAAACCCGATCCTTCGCTGAAGGTTCAATCTGGAACAGAGACAGGGTGCGCGGCAACGGCGCACCCTGTCTCTTTTTGCCCTGTGCGTTTGAAGCAGCTCGCAACTGGCTCGAGGTTGCGCCTTGCCGCCGATCTTTTCGTCGCGTCGTCAGGCGCGCGCCCGGCGCGAAACCTTCACGAACTTCGCGTCCCGCACAGCGCTTCAAAGTTTCCTGCTAGCGATGGTGGCTGGGATCGAGCCGGTTCACGGCCTTGGCTCGAGCAAATCGGCGCGCAGGCCCGCTACCGATGGGCGCGTCCCTTTCGGCCGCGTCCGGCTCTACAAACACACCTCTCCCAAAGACATACCCGCAGGATTGCCACGCATTTCGCGATGCCACCAATGGCTCACGTCCAAGAACAAATGGCCACGCTTACTGGGGGCGGGACGTTTCTCGCCCGATCAGTCGAAATCCCGCATCGCCAGGGCGCGGTGGATCTCTCTGCGCACCAGCTTGCGCACGTTGCGGGTGATGCGCTCACCCAGTTCGCCCTGCAACTCGCGATGCACGCACTCCGCGATCAGGTCCGAAAGGATGGCCTCATCCAGCACGAAGCCGGCGGCTTCATCGTGCGTTTCCGGGTCCGAGACTGGCTCTTCCGGGGTTGTTTCGACTGCGGCAGCAACCTCCGTCAGATCGTCGATGCGCTCGTCAGGCATCACGACGTCGGCTTCTGCCTCGACGGGAGCGACCTCTTCCTCCGGCGCCCCGGTCTCCGAAGCTTCGGTTTCTCCCTCGGCTTCGTCCCGCCAGTTCTCGGCGAACTCGGCAGCCTTCTCCTCCGCGAAGCTTTCCTCCATCGCGTCGAAGGTGCTCACGATGGACGATAGGAGATCGTTTCCGGGGAGGTCATCGTCCTGCCCCTCCGCGCCAGGCACATCGTCCCCCTCGGTAGATAGGCTGTCGTCCGCCGACGGATCACTCAGGTTCGGCAGATCCGCTTGACGGTCGCCGTCCCGGTCATGAAGCGGAACCAGATTCCGAACGCCAGCCTCTTCCTCCCAGCCGAAGCGGAAGCCCGACTTGGGCGCCGCGCGCTTCTCAAGCCACGGTGCAGCTTCGGCAACGTCTTCGTCGGTCGCGGGGTCTTCATCGCTGGCAGACAGCGGTTCGACAGGTTCAGGCTCCCGCCCCTTCTCCTGCGCCTCACGAAGATGGGTCAGATCACCGACGACGGCCCGCACGAAACTGGGCACGCCCGTCGCATCTTCCGGGGCGCCACCAGCGGCCTCGTCACTCCAGGCGAACGGCCGGCGCTCCTGCTCGATTTCGGGCGAATCCTCAGGATCCACCGCCCACTCGCCTTCCGCGAAGTCATCAAGATCCTCGCTATCCGGAACCTCGAAATGCAATCTTGCGCCGGCGGGGGGCGAGTCCAGCGGAGGATCTTCCGGTTCGAAATGGAGTTCGTCGTCCGGGCGTTGCGATTCCGCCGCAGGCTCCCGGCTGACGTCATCGACACGCAATGCGGGGGTGAGCACGAGCGCCTCGGCGGCCGGTTTCGGCCGCGCCGGTTCGTCGAAAACGTGCTCTTCCTCGACATCATCTTGACGCTCGGCAAACGCCTCAGGATCGGGATCGGCGAAGGGCTTCGTATCGCGCCGCGCGAAACCGCCTTCGCCCGCCGATCCTCCGGCATCACCCTGGACAAGGCGCCGGATCGACAGCAGGACGTCTTCGATTTCCGCGTTGGCTACTCGCTCCGACATCATGATCCTCGCGATTCCGGTTCACAACAGGCTACCGCCGAGACCATCGTCATACAATCCACCTCTGGCCCTGCCGTTGCCGGTAGGGCCAGAGCCGCCACACAGTTGCGTGACGACAGCCTGTTATTGCTGGCCGATCTTGCGCAGCACGCGATCAAGCTGCTGACCACGCGGCGAAAGCCGCGCCGGTGCGCTCTTGACCGCATTGTAGTAGCCCGCAGGATCATAAGTCTGGATGCCAAGGTTGAGATGGTCGACTGTCAGAAGACCCATCGCAGACAGAAGTGAATAAACTGCTACGTATTGCGTCGCGATCGCGTCGATACGGGATGCGCGGGCATCCAGCAGTTCCTGTTCCGCATCCAGAACGTCGAGCGTTGTCCGGGCGCCGAGGGTCGCTTCCTCGCGGGTTCCGTCGAAAGCGATCTGAGCCGCAGCGATCTGAAGTTCGGTTGCCTGGATCTGAGCCTTGGCCACGTCGAGCCGGGCCCAGGCGGTTGCCACGTCTTCCTCGATCCCCAGCGTCACCTGCAGCAGGTTGGCCCGCGATGCGTCGCGCTGAGAGATTGATTGCCGTTCCAGCGCCGCAAGCCGACCACCCTGGTAGATCGGCTGCCGCAGGTTGAGAAACAGCGAATGTTCCTCGACCTGGTCGTTCGAGTTCGTCTCCGAGTTCAGATCCGCCGTGATGGACGGCAGATAGCGGGCCGTGGCGATCTTCATGCCAAGCTCCGCCACGGTCACTTCACGCTGGGCCTGACGGATGTTGGGATGGGTCCGGACGCCGACGTTTACAGCCTCTTGCACGTTGGCAGCCGTGGCAGGCAGCCCGCCCGGAAACGCTAGGTCGCCGGGATAGCGGCCGACCGCCGTCTTGAAGGTCTCGCGGGCAACCTCTTCATCGCCGCGCGCAGCCTCGAGAAGGCTGACCGCAGCAGCGAGGCGGCTTTCGGCCAGCGCCACGTCGGTCCGGGTCACTTCTCCGACCTCGAAACGGTCTTCGGTCGCCTGCTTTTCCTGGGTCAGAACGCGCACGTTGTTCTCACGCAGGGAGACGAAGGCCTCGGCCCGGAGCACCCCCATGTAGGCGGACACGGCCTGCAGCAGCACGTTCTGCTCCACGGCACGCAGCGCCTCGCGGGTCGCCAGGACGGTCTCTTTCTCGCTTTCGATCGCCAGGCGGTTCCGCCCCCCGGCATAAAGCGTCATGCTTGCCTGCAACTGGAAGGTCGCGATCAGGTTGTCGAAGGACTCGAAGGAACTTCCGTAGCGCTCTCGGTGGTTCGCATAGCCTCCGTAGCTCGTGACGAAATCGAGAGACGGCAGAACCTCGGAGAGTGCGACTGCCACGTTATCGTCCGCAACGCGCAGCAGCGCGCGGTTCTGCTCGAGGAGGTTCGAATTCCGGTACGCGTCGATCAGGGTGTCTGTGAGCGTCTCGGCGGACACTGCAGCCGGACCAAGAGCCAAAATGATTGCCGCCGCACTACACAGATTGCGCCGGAGGCGCTTGCCAATAATCCCCACGGGATCTGCTCCTTCTAATGTGCCTGCCTTTTCGGCAAGTATAGCAGGGTCGATTCGCCGTTTACAGCGAGAATGCCTTTTCGGCTTCGAAGCCGGGCAAAACCGGCGCACCCGCGTTGAACGAGAAGCGCCAGTTGACGACACCGTCTATCTTGTAGCCGATCCGCACGGCACCACATTCACCATCCATAAACAGGCAGGCAATACGCCCGCCTTCCTTCAATTGCGCTGTGAGAGCTTGTGGTAAATTCACAACAGCTCCCTGAATCATAATGACATCATAGGGCCCGTGCTGCGCCGCACCCTCCGTGAGGCCGCCCTGAATGACGACGGCATTGTCCACGGATTGCGCGGCCAGGGTGGATTCCGCCTCCTCCGCCATAGCCTCGTCCTCTTCCAGAGCGACGACGGCCTGCGCCAGCCGGGCGGCGACGGCGCTGGCGTAGCCAAGCCCGGCGGCCACGTCGAGGACCAGCTCGTCGGGCTGAATGTTCAGCGCATCCAGCATCTTGGCAAGCGTGCGCGGCTCCAGGACGACCCGGCCCTTCTGCAGCGGCACATTGCGGCCCGCATAGGCCACCTCGCGATAGGCGTCGGGCACATAGAGCTCGCGTGGCACTTCCAGCATTGCATCGATGATCGGATACTTGGTGACATCGGACGGCCGGATCTGCGTGTCGACCATCGTCGTGCGAAGGGATGCAAAGCTGCTCATGTGAAACCCCGATCGGTCTTGAAGCGTCGTGATCCTGTCGCACAATCGCAAAGACCTGGCAACATGCAGCCGCGCCGCATTTCGCCGGCCCCGCGCCGGAGCCGGGCTCGATCTCCGTGCCGGATCATTTCCAGGTGTGGGTCAGTTCCACCGACAGCTTGCGCAGCATTTCCGCAATCGCATCCTCTTCTCCGTCGGCCACGTGGGTGCCGCGATGGAGCTGCAGGAACATCGAGGACAGAACCTCGCGGTCTTCCTCGGAAAAATCCGTATCCTTGCGAGCGAAACTGCCCACGCTCCGCGACCCGCCATCGGCGATTGCGTGCGTGAATCCATAGTGGATGCCATGTTCCCGCGCGAGCTTGAGCACGCCCGCCGGATCGTCATGTTCTAGGGCACTCCAGTCGATCATGCCCTCGTTCTCGAGCCCCCACCTGACGGTCGGATCCCTCAGCACCAGGCCCCGCTCGGAATAGACCTTGGCCCATGCCGGTTCGTAGGTCTGGAACAGAAATCGCGGAGTCGTGTAGTGGACGTGCAACGCTACGGCAAAACCTGCATTGCAACGGCCCTGTATCTCCGCCAGAATGTCACGAATTTCACGTGTGTCGTCCATTTTTGGCCTTTGTTGAAGCCTATGCATGGGGCACCCCGTTCAGCAACGGGCTGAATTAAATAGACCAATAACAGATGTCCGCGACATTGGACACCCGGAGATGGCGTAGCAGTGAAGGTAAACGGCCAAAACGGACACGAAACCGAGAAGGCCATGCTCGAGCAATTGGCCCCAGCCGGTTTCCATCTCGCCGTCCGTGTCGGCTTTGCCTTTCCCGAATACGAGTGGAGCACGCTGCCCCTGGGCTGGGTGCATCGCTATACCCGGGAAGCGCTGATGCTCTACGATCCGGTCACCCGATGGGTATACGAGAATGTCGGTTGCGTCCGCTGGTCCGAGATCGGCGACGACGATCCCAAGGGCGTCCTCTCGCTTGCCGCACAGCATGACCTGACCTTCGGCGTGGCCGTGTGCGTGATGGACGACAGCGAGCCCGGAATCAGGACCTACGGCTCCTTCGCCAGGTCGGACCGCGAGTTCCGGGTCGACGAGATGGAAACCCTCGTCGATCACCTCACCCGGCTGCATCACCAGGAGCCGATCGCCCTCGTCCTCACGCCGGCCGAGATCGAGGCGCTCCACATGATCCGGGACGGCCTCCTGACCAAGGAAATCGCCTACGAACTCGACATCAGCGAGAGCGCCGTCAAGCAACGGTTGCGCAGCGCCAAGTCGAAACTCAAGGCGCGGACCACGACGCATGCCGTCACCCTGGCCGAAAGACGCGGCCTGTTCCGAATGAGCGATATCTGACATCTTGATCTGCGAAGTCCCGGCTGCCGGAAGCCCTTTCATGGGCTTTTTTGTCGAGGGCGATGCCGCGAGCCCCGAGAACGGGGCGCGCAACGTTTCAAGCCGCAACGCAGCGCCTGCCTTGAGCAGTCTACGAGCGCACCGAAAAGGGTGCGCTCGGGAATTTTCAGGGACGGTGCTTACTGAAGCTGCCGGTTGAGGGCCACGCGGTCCTCGAGGAACGCGCCGGAGGTGACAAGATCATCCTCCGTCGTGATGACGGCAGTGCCGGACAGTTCCGCGGCCATCGCGGCATGGGCTTCGGCCACTTCGGCGGCCGTCTGGGCACTTGCAAAGACGGGAGTAAGCGCAACGGGCAGACCGTTGCCGACGGGGATCATGACCGCACGAAGGCGACGGAACCCGATGTACCAGACGCCGGCTCTCCAGGCGCCGCCCGGCCCGACATGAATCTTGGACTTTCTAAGGATTCTTGCTTCTGCAGGAACAGCATCAAAGGATTCCGCAGCAGCCAACAGACTCTCTACAACACTCATCGTACACCTTACAGTCAAACGCGCCGCCACCCAGCACTTAACGTCCTGTTTACTATTGCGCGTTCTTCGATGCCAATCATCATGTCCAAAAGTGCTTAACGAGCCCTTTACGAGGAACAGTGCCCGACATCCGGCCCGACTGTTCACCAGCAACGCTAGAATCCGCCCTTCCCATTGATTCCGCGCAGGAAGTTCCGGCTGGAATCGCGCGGCGCAAGCCAAATACCCCGCTCATCGACCGACGCCTGTTCACTGCTTCAGAGCTGCAGCGCCTGGCGCCCACACGCTTTGGCGCGGCTTCGGCCTTGCAGCCGCCAGCGCCAGTCCCCCATCCAGCAGTCGTGGCGGAAAATCGTCAGGAATGCGGCAGCAAAATGTCATTTCGCGAAATGGAAGCACAGAGAATACCGAAGCAGCGAATTGTTTCGGTTCAATTTGACCGAGTTGCACCTTCGACCATGATGAGTCGTCCGGCGGATTCTGCCATTCTCATGGACAGCAGGAGCCATGGTGTGTGTCGCTTCTTGTCGAAGCTCCCTGGTAAAGAGTTCCGGCCCTGCTGTGAGTAACGAGTGATTTTACTGCCGTTGAGTCCGGTTCGCATGGACAGGCAGGCAATGCATAGATCAATGTCCGGGGGCGCAGTGCCATTGGCGCGGCGCCCCCTGATCATTTCCGGAGCCCGATTTCACGGGCCGTCAACCCTACGATTGCTCGAGCAGGACCAGCGTATCAAAGCTGAACGCCTTCGGGGCGAGATAGGCATCCCTGACCAGCACCCCGTGCCGCGCGGCAAAACTCCGCACGTGCGCGCAAATCAGATCATGCCGGCGAACCGTCTCGTTGCGATCTTCGGCGCCTGCGCTGGTGGGACCGATGCCGGCAAAGCGAAGCGTCCGTATCTCCCGCGAAAGCACCCGCTGATCGCACAACGCCTCGAGCGCAAGATCGACGAGACCTCCCCGATGGTCATCCAGGGCGGCATGCGTAATCACCAAGGTATCGGATGTGGATCGGGACAGATCGACACAAAGCACGCGCGCACCGTCCGCGCTCTCCCGGATATCGATCAGGCCTCCCGTTCGCAGAACCGAGAGAGGACGCAGGTCGGTCACTGGCTCGGCTTCTCCCTCGTCTTGTCGCCAACGGACCCGTCAAATGCCCCGTGCCGATACGACCGGGCAATGAGATCCTCGAATTGAACCACGTGATCCGCCGCGCTGCCGTCGTCCTCCGGACCGTGCTCTGCCGGCCCGTCGCTCGACGCTTTGCCTATCACCCCCTGCAGGCGAAGAATGCAGGCCACTCCGCGCGCTCGGACGCGAGAAAAGTCGATGTCCAGCACGAACAGATAGGCAAAGAACACCAACATCCCGATGAACGGCGAAACCTCGACCATCACATTACTCACATATCCACAAATTGCCTTTGGGCATGGTCAGGTTAACCATGCGGCCGGGCGGGGGCAGCATGGCCTAAGGTGTTGAGATGACCCGGGGTCGCTGAACAATGGTGGCCTTGACAGCCATTTGCGCTACCGTTTGGCAACAATCATACAACAGATGCGGTGGTGCATTTGCCGTGGAGAGACAACCTCTAGATGCAGCCCCCGCGCTGCCACGAACCACAATACCATGGTAACTTCGGGTCGTAGCGACTTGTTCACAATGGCAAAATTGCCACTCTGGGCCACTTATCCACACGATCCGGCTGATTATCGTTCCCACTCGCGTCCGGATCGGCCCTAATCAAGCCAACTACGGTGGGGTCAATGCACAATATCTGCTTCGATATGGCATCCATGCACAAGCATGGGAATGCCTTCTATGAGTTCCTGCGAATCCGCAAACGGCTGTTTGTGGACACGCTGAACTGGGACATTCCACATAATGACGACGTGGAAATGGACCAATACGACAATCCCCTCGCTCATTATTCGCTGGTGATCCGGGACGGTGAAGTCATTGGCGGCGCGCGCACCACGCCGGTTCTCGCCCATTGGGGTCCGCACACCAGCATGTTCCAGGACGCGCTGAACGGCCGCCTGAAAGACATCCCCGCCGATCTGCTCGAGGCAGACTTCGATGCCGCGTCGAGCTGGGAATGCACGCGCCTTTCGATCGCCGAGACGGTGACCACGGCAAAGGACCGTACCGAATGCCTCGACCTGATCGTCGATGGCCTGGCCCGCACGGCGCAGGCGCATGGCGCGACGACGCTGGTCTCGCTGTCGCCGCCGCCCCTCCTGCGGGCTCTGCGCAGACTTGGCCATGACGTCACCCGGATCGGACGGATCTACCGTGCCGAAGGCGATGGCCGGTCCTATGCCCTGCTCAGCATGCCCGCGCTTACCTCGGCCCAGGCCCGCAACGACAAGAAGCCGCCGCTGCGCGCCGTGTCCTGACCCAGCGGGCTCAGGCACGAGGCCATAGACCTGTCGGGATTTCCTTACGGCCATTTCAGCCGGAACCACCGGTCGGGCTCACACCCGGCCGGTTTCCTGTCCCGGAAAGCAGGGAACCGAGTCCCCGATTGCCTGGGCGGCCTTGCCCTCGAGCAGGGTCACGCTCGGCATGAACGGCTCCTGAAACCCCGCATCATCAGTCAGACGACTAGAGCGCGGCCGCGTTACGGCCGGTCCGCGCCCCGATTTGACGGAGCTTGCGAGCGAGCGGTTCAGATTGGCAGACGGGACGAGACAGAACAGATCGTCCGCACCGATGAACTCAACACTACTACGCACCTTGCCTCGTCTCCCCGTTTGTTTCGAGAACGAGTCTTCACCAACATAAAGGCAGAACTGCGGACCCCCTTTGTCCGTGAATGGGAGAATCCGTGTCGGCCGCCATCCGTCACCGTAGCGGCGGCCGGTCTCCGGATCAGATCTCCCGACGCCCACGGAAGGACCGAGGCGGAGCAGGGTACGTCTCCGGTGGGTATGACCCAAGGCAGCAGCAAGCACGTGACCTGGTTCGAAGATAGAGCAAGTGCCGGGATCTGGACAGAATATTCGGCAGACACAGAAAACCGAAACACAGAAACAGACCGAACATCCCAGGTTCGTCCATATCCGGCACTCACTCCAACATCGTAATCGTTACCCCCACAACCAGAGGATCAGCGATTTCGATGCCCGTGACACCATGTGCAAAGGTGCAAACCCGCGCGTCGGTTCACGACAATTCCGGCATCGCCCCGCGATTGTCCGCGGGACGTCGCCGAAACAGGCTCAAAGCCCTCAGGACAGCAGTGCCTCGAACTCCCGCCACTCGCCCTTCGACATGCCGGAGGTCTCCTGCGTCACCTGCTCGCCCCTGACCATGCGCCGGACGCAGTCGAGCGCCTTGCCCGACAGGTTCGCGCCGCCGAGCCGGTAATCCTCGAAGGCCGCATAGGCCGCGGGAACCCAGTCGGCGACGATATTGCAGATCGCTTCCGCATAGACGCGGATCTCGTACTGCGCATGCGCATCTGCACGGAGCCTCAGGAAGTGGAACAGGTTGTGCAGGTCCACCTTCCAGTACCATTGGGTGTAGATGTTGGCCGGCAGGTTCATGCGGGCGAGTTCGCGGGCGAGCCCCTGCTGGCCTTCCTGGCTCAGCATCTGCTCGTAATGGTCATAGGCCCGGCCGGCATCGGCCTTGAGGAACTCCAGCACACGCGCGGCCTCCTCGCCTGTCAGAACCTCGCCGCGGCCCTGGTTGTTCACCGTCGACTGCGCCGCAAGCTGCTCCGGCGCCGGGATGTAGAATTCACGATCGAGGATCGAGTAGCGCGCGGAATACTCGTTCACGTTCGCGGTCCGGTGCCGGATCCACTGGCGGGCAACGAAGACCGGCAGCTTCACGTGCAGCTTGATCTCGCACATCTCGAACGGCGTGGAATGCCAATGCCGCATCAGGTAGCGGATCAACCCGCTGTCATCCCGGGACTTCCTGGTGCCCGCCCCATAGGAAACCCGGGCCGCCTGAACGATGGCCGCATCGTCGCCCATGTAGTCGATCACCCGAACGAAGCCGTGATCCAGCACCTCGTGGGCCGTGTAGAGATGCTGCTCCATGCCGGGAGCGGTCGCCCGCAGCGTCGGCTGCGAGACGCTTCTCAGCTCGGCAATTTCGGCAATCTGGTCTTCGGTGAGCGGCATGGGCGATTCCCTTCTTTCCCGCGGAGACATCGCGCACACCATATCTATGGAGTTCGCTCCGCGAAACCTCGATATCGGGTGTTTCGCGCAGAACGGTCACAGGTGGTCGGTTTCAATTGCCGCGCCTCCCTTGACAGTTGACTTCCAGCCTCCCGCTTGCGCACCATTGAGCAAAAGAAAACAAGTCAAACCAAGACGAACCAAGGCAGAGCAGTCCAATGACAAAGAACCTGGCGCTAATTCTGGCGCTGCTCGGCATGCTTGCGGCATGCAGCGACGGCAGCGGCAGCAATCCCGTATTCAACGGCGATGACGCCGAAGACTCCGACGGCGACACCGGCGACGGCACGGACGGCGAGGACGGCGAAGACGGGGACGGAACCGACGGCGGCATCGACGGTGACAGCGATCTGCCTCCGGGAACCGAGAGCCCGTCCGCCAAGCGGGGGATCACCCGCTACGAAGCCTACGACGCGGACTCCGGCAACGGCTTCGCGACCAACGTCTCCTACGACGCCGCGAGCGACACCTTCTACGTCAAGAACCTTGGCTTCGACGGCAACTCGGAAACGCCCTACACCCGCGGCGTCGATGTCGGCAGCCTCGGGCCCTTCGCCGTCTACGAGGCGGTCGACGAGGTGGTGGACCCGCTCACCGGCACGGTGATCGAGCAGTTCCCGCACAAGGCGATCTATGGCGTCAGCAAGTCCGGCGACACCCGCTTCTCGATCGTCCGCACCGGCGCCTATGTCGAGTACGGCTACGGCGGCTACGTCTACGAGCGTGACGGCAAGGTCGTCCTGCCGGCCAGCGGCCAGGCCGCCTATTCGGGCGACTATGCTGCGCTTCGTGACTTCAACGGCCGCGGCGCCATCGAATACGCAACCGGCGACATGACGATCGACATCGACTTCGAGGACTTCGAAGACGGTGGCGCCGTCAAGGGCTACGTCACCAACCGGGTCGTGTTCGACACGGCCGGCAACGACATCACCCAGGATATTCTGGACAGCCTGACGACCGAAACCGGCGTGAACGTGACCGCGCTTCCGACCCTGATCTTCAAGGTCGGACCGGGCCACCTGGACTCCAACGGCGAGTTGACGGGCGAGCTCAACTCCTACAAGCCCAATAACGGCGGAGCCTTGGAAGAGTTCGAGTCCGGCAACTACTACGCTGTCATTTCCGGCAAGGACGCCGAGGAAATCGTCGGCGTGATCGTGGTCGAAGGCGACGATCCGCGCTTCGAGGACGTGACAGTGCGCGAGACCGGCGGCTTCATCCTCAGCCGATAACCGCCGGATGATCCGACGCACCCGTCCCTGGCTCTGCGCGATGGTCGGCGCTTCCCTCTTCATGGGAAGCGCCGGCCTCGTCGCATCCGAAGATGTCTCCCTGACCCCCGATCAGATGCGGGGGGCGGCACATTTGAGCCTCCAGACGCGCCAGCCCCGGCAGGCCCTGATGCTCGCCGAGGCCCTGCTGCAGCGCGACCCGGAAGACGTGGACGCGTTGATCCTGAAATCCCAGGCTCTGCGCGACCTCGGGCAATACGATGACGCTCTCGATGCGGCCCGCACCGCCTATGGGCTTGCCGATACCGAGGCAGAGATCTTTGCCGCAGCGATGGTCCGCGCCCAGGCGCTTGCCTCCAAGGGGGCGCGCACCCGCGCGCAGGTCTGGCTCCGGATCGCCGGCGAGAACGCACCGGACGAGGAGGCCCGCGCCGTTGCGGTCCGCGATTTCCGATACCTCCGCAAGCGCAACCCCTGGAACACGCAGCTAAGCTTCTCCGTCGCCCCCACGTCGAACGTGAACGACGGCACGACGCACGACCGCATCAGCTATGGCGGCCTGCAGGGCGTGGAGCCCGTCGGAATCTCCCGGCCGCTTTCCGGCCTGAGCTACTCCGGCAGCCTGACCACCCGCTACCGTTTCTCGCAAGGCGAGACACACGACACTTCGGTCGGCCTTCACCTGTTCGGGCAGTCCTACATCCTTTCCGACGAGGCCAAGGACATCGCACCCGACGCCTCGGGCAGCGACTTCGCCTATACCTCCGTTGCGGTTGGGCTTGTGCACGAATGGGAACCCGAGGACTGGAGCGCGCCGGTGCAGTTCTCGCTGCTGACCGGGCGCGGCTGGTATGGCCAGGAGGATTACTCCCGTTACACCCGCGCCGGGGTGGCGAAACCCTTCATTCTCGGCAAGAGCACGATCCTTCGCCTCGACGCGGGCGCGGAGAGCTTCGATCGGCTGACCGACGACGCGGAATCGTTCACGCTTAGCGGCAACGCCGTGGTGCTGCACGAACTGGACAGCGGCGCCGCGCTCCGGTTCGGGCTCGGGCTCTACGACACCCGGTCGGACACGGGATCGCTGCAACGCGACCGGATCCGGGGCGATATCGGCTACACGCTTGCCAAACCGTTTGCCGGAGCCCGCGTGACCTTCGAGGCCGGCATGGAACAGGTCGTCTACGACGAGTTCCCGCAACGCGAGTTCATCATCTACCCGTTCTTGAGCGTCCCGATCGATGTCGAACGCAAGGACCTGACCCGCCGCGTCGGCGTCAGCCTGTGGTTCGAGGATATCGACTATTACGGCTTTTCCCCGACGGTCACGCTCAGCCACGAGGAGACCTCCTCGACGCTCGACCTTTACGACACCGTCGAAACCGGCATCAACTTCGGCTTCCGCTCCTCCTTCTGACCCCGCGACGCCCCGACGTCACCAGCGGTTGCCTCGGGCGCGGGGCGGAGTAGGTTGAGGCCAAAGTCACGTCGACGGAGCATCCGATGAAGACACGCTACCTGCACACCATGGTCCGGGTGAAGGACCTGGAAAAATCCATGGCGTTCTACAAACTGCTGGGCCTCGAGGAGACCCGGCGCACGGAAAGCGAAGGGGGCCGTTTCACGCTGGTCTTCATGGCGCCGCCGGGCCAGCCGGAATGCCCGGTGGAGCTGACCTACAACTGGGACGGTGACGAGGGGCTGCCGTCCGACAGCCGGCACTTCGGCCACCTCGCCTATGCGGTCGAGAACATCTACGACATGTGCCAGCACCTGATGGACAATGGTGTGACCATCAACCGTCCGCCCCGCGATGGCCGTATGGCCTTCGTGCGTTCGCCGGACAATGTCTCGATCGAACTGCTGCAGATGGGCGACGCGCTGGAGCCGGCCGAGCCCTGGACCAGCATGGAGAACACCGGTCACTGGTAGGATCGGAACCGGGTTGGCCGCGGCCTGCGTCGCGGCCGGCCTCTGGGCGCTGCCCGTGGCAGCGCAGGGCAACTGCCGGCTCGCACTTCAGCTGGCACTCGACATCTCCGGCTCCGTCGACGGCCGCGAGTACCGGCTCCAGATGGACGGGATCGCCTGGGCGCTGGAGCAGCCGGACGTACTGTCGGCGCTGATCGCGATGCCCTCCGCACCGGTCGTACTGTCGGTCTTCGAATGGAGCGGGCGCGACCATCAGCGGGTGATCCTCGACTGGTGGCCGATGCTGTCGGACGCGGACGTCGCCGCCGTGGCCGGGCAATTGCGCAGCACGACGCGGCGCGACGCTCCGGTGAGCACGGCCGTCGGTTCCGCACTGGCGTTCGGCAAGGCCCGCTTCGCCACCGCCCCTACCTGTGCCCGCGAGGTGATCGACATCTCCGGCGACGGGCGCAACAACGATGGCCACCGCCCGCAGGACGTGCGCCCGGGGCTTGGGAACGTCCAGGTCAACGCGCTTGTCATCGGTCCGCCTCGGGGCGACGCCATCGGCGCGATGGGGCGGGAACACGACGATCTCCTGCGGTATTTCCGGCAGGAGGTGATCTCCGGCCCCGGCGCCTTCGTGGAGCCCGCCGAGGGCTACGGGGATTACGCCCGGGCGATGCGGCGCAAACTCCTGCGGGAACTCGATGTGGTGGTGCTCGGCCACGCCGCGCACCCCTGGGTGCAGGACGGGCGCGCACCTCAGTAGATGTAGCGGATCTGGTCCGTCCAGTAGCGTTCCATGCGGCGCAGCGAGGAGGTGATGTCCTCCAGCCCCTCGAAACCGATGACCTCCCGGTCCAGCAGGCCTCGCGCATGGCGTTCGAAGAGGTCGTTGACCACGGTGCGGATGTTGCGCCCCTTCTCGGTCAGCCGGACGCGCACCGCCCGGCGGTCGATCTCGCAGCGCTGGTGGTGCATGTAGCCAGTCTCCACCAGCTTCTTGAGATTGTAGGAGACGTTCGACCCCTGGTAATACCCGCGGGACTTCAGCTCCCCGGCCGTGACCTCGTTGTCACCGATATTGAACAGCAGCAGCGCCTGCACGGCGTTGATGTCCAGGATCCCCACCCGCTCGAACTCGTCCTTGATCACGTCGAGCAGAAGGCGGTGCAGACGCTCCACCAGCGCAAGCGTCTCGAGATAACCGGTCATGAACCCGCGTTCCTGACCGGCGAGCAGATTGCTGTGGATACTCATGCAGACCTCCGCCTTGGCAACTTGGGGAAGAGCTAAGGCGAAATGTCCAAACAAGCGGTTAAACCGAGTCGAATTCCTGCGAATTCCTCAGTTTTCCGCCGTTCCGCGCGAATGGGCATGCTGGGAGATGCGACCGAAGAGTTCCGCAAAGCGCTCCGGCACCGGGTCCTGGCCGGTGATCCAGCGCAGCATGTCCTGGTCGTTCTCGTGGAGCAGCGCGTCGTAGGTCTCCAGATCCGTCTCCGAGAGCGATGCCAGCTCGTCGTCCGAGAAACGGCCGAGCACCAGGTCCATTTCCTTGATCCCGCGCCGCCAGGAGCGCATGCGCAGGCGTTTCAGGCGGTCTTCGTTCGATTCGGTCATTCGGTCCCTGTCTCCAGCAATGAGGCCCGCAGCCGTTTCTCCACGCGGGCGAGCCGGTCGGCCGCATCGTCGATCTCGGAACGGATCTGGCGGATTTCCAGCAGCAGCGAACGGATCTCCGGCACCGGGGCCTCGCGGTCCTCGGCCGGGCCCTCGAGCCCGTCGCCCTCTCCGTTGAGCAGCCACATCAGCGACACGCCGAGCACGCCCGACAGCATTTGCAGCTTGTTGGCGCGCGGCTCGCTGATGTCGTTTTCCCAGCCCCGAACGGTCTTGACCTTGACGCCAAGTCGCTTGGCGAGATCGGGCTGGCTCATGCCGAGGGCTTCACGGGCGCCCGCGACGCGGTCTCCGAATGTCGCTGTCTCCGCACTGAACCAGTCGGACGTGTCATGCATGGTGGCCTCCATGGGGTCGGTTAATCCTTGAACGGCCCCATGCGCAAGCCTAAGAAGCGCGCGGACCTTATGTCACAATCAGCCATCGGAGGCCGTTCATGTCCTTTCTCTCCGCGACCCTCGACCGGGTGAAACCGTCGCCCACCATCGCCGTCACCACCCTGGCGAACGAGTTGAAGGCCGCCGGCAAGGACGTCATCGGCCTCGGCGCGGGCGAGCCCGATTTCGACACGCCCGAGAACATCAAGGCCGCGGCGAAGGCCGCGATCGATGCCGGCAAGACGAAGTACACCGCGCCCGACGGCATTCCCGAGCTGAAGAAGGCGATCTGCGAGAAATTCAAGCGCGACAACGGCCTGGATTACACCCCGGCGCAGGTGAGCGTGGGCACGGGCGGCAAGCAGATCCTCTACAACGCGCTGATGGCAACGCTGAACCCCGGCGACGAGGTGGTGATTCCGGCACCCTACTGGGTGAGCTACCCCGACATGGTGCTTCTGGCCGGCGGAGAGCCCGTCATCGCCGAGGCCGGCGCCGACACCGCCTACAAGCTGACGCCCGAAGCGCTCGAGGCGGCGATCACGCCCAAGACCAAGTGGTTCATCTTCAACTCGCCGTCGAACCCGACCGGTGCGGCCTACAGCCGCGCCGAACTCAAGGCCCTGACCGACGTGCTGATGAAGCACCCGCATGTCTGGGTGATGTCGGACGACATGTACGAGCACCTCGTCTACGACGATTTCGAGTTCTGCACCCCCGCAGAGGTCGAGCCCGGGCTCTACGAGCGCACGCTGACCTGCAACGGCGTCTCCAAGGCCTATGCGATGACCGGCTGGCGGATCGGTTACGCGGCCGGGCCGCAGCCGCTGATCGCGGCGATGCGGAAGATCCAGTCGCAATCGACCTCCAACCCCTGCTCGGTCAGCCAGTGGGCCGCGGTCGAGGCGCTGAACGGCACGCAGGATTTCATCCCGGCCAACAACGAGGTCTTCAAGCGCCGCCGCGACATGGTGGTGGAGATGCTGAACGCCGCCGAGGGCATTACCTGCCCGACGCCGGAGGGGGCATTCTACGTCTATCCCTCGATCGAAGGCTGCATCGGCAAGTCCAGCGCCGGCGGCGCCCTGATCGAGAATGACGAGGTCTTCGCGAAGGCGCTGCTGGAGGAAACCGGCGTCGCCGTCGTGTTCGGCGCGGCCTTCGGGCTGTCGCCCTGTTTCCGGGTCAGCTATGCGACCTCGGACGAGAACCTCAAAAAGGCCTGCGAGCGGATCCAGCAGTTCTGCGCCAGCCTCTCCTGAGGCGGAAGCCGGGGGCCGCTGGCCCCCGGACCCTAGGGATATTTCCGGACAGGTGAAGGGGCGGACGGCGCGCAGATGCGGCCGATCCGCCCTTTGACAGTCGGCGCGCCGATTCCTAGGGTGTCGCGACCCGATACGACTGGATCCAGCGAGATGGCCGAGCTTCCCGAGTATTACTTCCGTGTGCGCGAGAACGGCGCGGCGGTGTTCCGGGTCGACAGCGAGACCCGCAATCGGCGAATCGAGATGGACCAGATCGCCGTGCTCAACATCCGCAACGGAGAGATCAAGCCGCAGGGCTCCCGGGAATTGAGCGAGACTGACATGGCCGCGATCCACGACTGGATGGAAGAGCGCCGCGCGGTGCTGGCCCGTCGCGACATCGACGACCTCTTCCGCGCTATCGACTATCTCAACATCACCACGCAATGGGTGCAGTCCAAGGCGACCGACGAGCAGCTCGAGGAAGTGACCGACGCGCTGCTCCTGGCGATGCACGACCTGCGGTCGATGCTGGTGCGCAAGAAGGCCGATCGCATCACCAAGGGTCAGCCGCAGGAGTGACCCGGCGACGGGCGCGGCGGCGGCAGGCAGAAGGATGAGATCGGCATGAAGACGATCCTGCTCCACATGGGCACGCACAAGACCGGCTCGACCACGTTGCAGACGTCGCTGGATGCGTTCCGCCAACCGCTCAGGGAGGCCGGGGTGACCTTTCTCGGGCCGGGGCGGCCCTATCCGCATCTCTATTCCGCCTTCCTCCATCGCAAGAGCGACTTCATCTACAACCGGCACAACGGGCTCAGCGAGGCGGAGATCCAGGCGCGCGATGCCGAGACGCTGGACAAGCTCGACCGCCGCATCGGCAAGGCCCGCAACGAAACGCTGATCGTTTCGAGCGAGTACCTGTCCAAGCTGTCGGTCGCCGAAATGGCCGACATGCGGGAGTGGTTCGGGCGGCACGGGCGGGTCGTGGCGGTCTATTTCTACCGGGAGTTGCCGTCCTGGATCGCCTCGGATTCGCAGCAGATGGCGAAGGTCGGCCGCACCACGGGCCCCACCCCGTTTTCCATCGCGATCGAGCGCGTGATCACCATGCCGCTTCGGATCGGCGAGGTGTTCGGCGCCGACAACACCGTCTTCCTGCGCTTCGAGGACGCCATCGTCGACGGGATCTGCAACAGCTTCCTGGCACGGCTGGACTGTCCGACGCTTGCCTCGCTGGGGCTGGAGGAGATCCGCGCCAACGAGGGGATCTCGGCCAACGCGGTGCGGGCGCTCTACGCCTACAACCGCCTGTTCCCGTTCGGTTCCGCCGACCGGCCGGAGGCGCTGATGCAGCGGCTGATCGGGCTGGAGGGGCCGAAGTACCAGATCGCCGGGTTCCGGCCCGAGGAGATCGCACGCTACGCGGAGGCGCGCGCAGAGGTTCTGGAAAAGCTCGGGCTGAGCCTGCAGGACCCGGCGGAGCTGCCGGTGAGCGAGAGCCTCGATCCGCAGGCGGATGCGATGGCAGAGCTTCTCGAGACCTACATCGCGCGGCAGCGCGGCTAGGCAGAGCGCGTCAGCTGGCGGCCGGCCGGGCGGCTGGCACGGCCCGCGGCAACGCCCTGCGCCAGAAGCGCCACATCAGCGCCGCGACGGCCACGCCAAGACCCAGCACCAGCCCGCTCCATACGCCCATGGCCCCGTGGCCCAGAACGAAGCCGAAGACGTAGCCCGACAGGACCCCCACGAGCCAGTAGGCGACCGCCGAGATCACCAGCGGCACCCGGGTGTCCTGCACCCCGCGCAGCAGGCCGTGGGCCATGACCTGGCCGCCGTCTGCCATCTGGAACAGCGCCGCAATCGCCACCAGGCCGACGCCGATCGCGATGATCTCGGGCTTGCTCGGGTCGTCGGGGTCGAGGAACAGGCTCATCAGCGCCTCGGGCCAAGTGAGGAAGATCGCGATGGTGACGATTGCAAACAGCACCGATGCCGTCACCGCGACCAGCGCGCCGCGGCGCAGGTTCGGCCCGTCCCGACGCCCGAGGGCGCGCCCGGCGCGGATGGTGGCGGCGTTGGAGAGCCCGAGGTGCACGAGGAAGGTTGCGGTCGCCAACTGGATCGCGATCCCGTGCGCGGCGAGCGGGATCGTCCCGAGCCAACCCACCATGACAGCGGAAGCCGCGAACAGGCTCACCTCGGACAGGTTTGTCAGGCCTATCGGCCAACCAAGCCGGAACACCTGGAAGAAGGCGGACCAGTCCGGCCGCCAGAGCCGGACGAAGAGCTCGTGCTCGGGGAATTGCCGCAACGCATAGATCACGAGGCCGATGAGCGAGATCACGTGAACCCCGACCGACGCGATGGCGGCGCCGCGGATCCCGAGTTCGGGGAAGCCGAACTTGCCGAAGATCAGAAGGTAGTTCATGCCCGCATTCATTGCCGCGGCCAGGATGGTGACCCAGAGCACGACCTGCACCCGCTCCATCGCCGCGAGATAGGACTTCAGCACCATCACGCCGAGCGCGGGCACAATCCCCCAGCCGGCGATCCCGAGATAGACCGCCGCCTGCCCGGCCAGCGCCGGTTCCTGGCCGAAGGCCAGCAGGATCGGCTCGGCCAGCAGCAACGGCACCAGCGAACAGAGGCCGACCAGCATCGACAGCCAGATCCCCATGCGGGTGACGCGCCGGATCTGGGTTTCCCCGTCCGGGTTGTCCAACTCCGCCGCGACGAGCGGCATCACCGCGAATCCGAAGCCCGCGCCCATCAGGAAGAGCACGTAGAAGAACGAGCTGCCCAGGACCAGGGCCGCAAGCGCGGTCACGTCGTACCAGCCCAGCATGATGGTGTCGGTCACCTGGATCGCGAATTGCGCCAGGTGCCCACCGATCAGCGGCAGGCCGAGCACCAGCAGGGACCGCAGGTGCGACGCGTAGGGGGAAAGCGGTGTCATGCACGCCGCTTAGTCTGGCGCGCGGGGCGGGGCAAGCCAGCGCGTGATGACGGTCGCGCGGGCGGTGTCAGCGCGCGGGTTTCAACGCGACGAAATCCACCAGCGCGGACAGGCCGGCATGGCCCTCTCCCTCCTCGATCTCGGCGTCGTAATCGGCCTTGTCGAGCACATGCCAGCCTGGGAAGGCCTCCTCGAGCAGCGGGAGCGTGTACATGTTCTCTGCATCGGGCGGGCCGCCGGTTCCGTATTCCACCTGGCGTGGGGCGTAGCCGTGCAGCAGGAGCTGCCCACCGGGCCGCAGCGTGGCGGCGATCCCTTCGAAGACCTCCCGCCGGACATCGGGGGGCGAGAACTGGATGAAGACGGCGACCACCGCGTCCCAGGCCCCCGGCGTCCAGTCCCATTCCTCGATCCGCGCTTCGCGGAAATCGACCGTGACACCCCGCTGGGCGGCCAGCTTGCGGGCCTTGGCGATCCCCACGTGAGAGGCGTCGAACGCCGTCACGTGGTGGCCGCGTCCCGCGAGGTAAACGGAGTTTCGCCCCTCGCCGTCCGCCACGCACAGGACCCGGGAGCGGGGCGCCAGCACGTGGGCATGCGCCTCCAGGAAGCCCGCGGGCTCGGTGCCGAACAGGTAGTCCTCGCGGTCGTATCGCGCGTTCCACATCTTGTGTATTGCTCCTCCCAGAGCGCCACCGGTCAGGCCGGGTGCGAAGCCGCGGGGGCAAAGTCCCTTCCCCCTTCCGCGCAATCCTGACAGAATACCGGCCAACCGAAAAGAACACCACGCCATGAGCAGTCCCATGCCCGAAGATCTCCTGTCCGGGGGCGCGCAGTCCCAGACCTATGACGCCTCCTCCATCGAAGTGCTGGAGGGGCTGGAGCCCGTCCGCAAGCGGCCCGGCATGTATATCGGCGGCACCGACGAGCGGGCGCTGCACCACCTCGTGGCGGAAGTGCTCGACAACTCGATGGACGAGGCGGTGGCCGGACACGCCAACCGGATCGAGGTGGAACTGCACGCGGACTACGCGATCACCATCCGCGACAACGGCCGCGGCATCCCGGTCGACCCGCACCCCAAGTTCCCCGACAAGTCGGCGCTCGAGGTGATCCTCTGCACCCTGCACGCGGGCGGCAAGTTTTCCGGCAAGGCCTACCAGACCTCGGGCGGTCTGCACGGCGTCGGCGCCTCGGTGGTCAACGCGCTTTCCGATTCCATGGTGGTGCAGGTCGCCCGCGACCGGCAGCTCTGGGAACAGCGATTCTCGCGCGGCAAGCCGCTGGGGCCCGTGGAGGTGGTGGGCAACGCCCCCAACCGGCGCGGCACCACCGTGACCTTCCACGCCGACGAAGAGATTTTCGGCTCGCACCGTTTCAAGCCGGCGCGTCTCTTCAAGTCGATCCGCTCCAAGGCCTATCTCTTCTCCGGCGTCGAGATCCGCTGGAAATCCGAGATCGACGACGGCGAGACGCCGCAGGAGGCCACGTTCCACTTCCCGGGCGGGCTTGCCGACTACCTCAGGGAAACCCTGGGCACGGCCAGCACCTATTCCCCCGCCCCCTTCGCCGGGAAGGTGGATTTCCAGGAGAAGTTCGGCGAGCCGGGCTCCGTGGAATGGGCGATCAACTGGACGCCGGTGCGCGACGGGTTCATCCAGTCCTATTGTAACACCGTGCCCACGCCTGAAGGCGGCACACACGTTCAGGGCTTCTGGAACGCGATCCTCAAGGGCATCCGCGCCTATGGCGAGCTCGCCAGCAACCGCAAGGCCGCGCAGATCACCCGCGACGACCTGATCTCCGGCGGCTGCGCGCTGGTCTCCTGCTTCATCCGTGACCCCGCCTTCGTCGGCCAGACCAAGGACAGGCTCTCCACCGAGGCCGCGGCCCGGATGACCGAGAACGCCGTGCGCGACCATTTCGACAACTGGCTCGCCGCCGACACCAAGGCCGCCGGCGCGATTCTCGACTTCCTCGTGCTGCGCGCCGAGGAACGGCTCAAGCGCCGGCAGGAGAAGGAAACCGCCCGCAAGTCCGCCACCAAGCGGCTGCGCCTGCCGGGCAAGCTGGTGGATTGCTCGACCACCAACCGCGAGGGCACCGAGCTCTTCATCGTCGAGGGCGACTCGGCCGGCGGCTCGGCCAAGATGGCGCGGGACCGCAAGACCCAGGCGCTGCTGCCGCTGCGGGGCAAGATCCTCAACGTGCTCGGCGCCGCCTCCTCCAAGCTCGGCCAGAACCAGGAGATCAGCGACCTCACCCAGGCGCTCGGCACCGGCATGGGCACGAGGTTCGTGCTCGACGACCTGCGCTACGACAAGGTCATCATCATGACCGACGCCGACGTGGACGGCGCGCACATCGCCTCGCTGCTGATGACGTTCTTCTTCGCCCAGATGCGCCCGATGATCGACGCGGGCCACCTCTACCTCGCCTGCCCGCCGCTCTACCGGCTGACGCAGGGGGCGAAACGCGTCTACTGCCTCGACGAGGCGGAGCGGGACATCTGGCTGGCCAAGGGCCTCGGCGGCAAGGGCAAGATCGACGTCTCCCGCTTCAAGGGCCTCGGCGAGATGGACGCCAAGGACCTGAAAGACACCACCATGAACCCGGCAACGCGCAAGCTGATCCGCGTCAGCATCGACGAGGACGAACCCGGCGAGACCGGCGACCTCGTGGAGCGCCTGATGGGCAAGAAGCCAGAAATGCGCTTCCAGTACATCCAGGAGAACGCGAGATTCGTGGAGGAGTTGGATGTTTGAGGATTTGGTGAGAAAATATGAGAATTGCCTTTATTGACGAAGCAAACCCAGAACCAAACGAACAAAACAGCCCAGATAATCGCTTCTTGATAGTCGGCACAACAATTATTGACGCGTCGCGAGCGCTTGAGCTTTCTGACAAGATTGAAAAAATCCGAGAAGATCACGGGTTCAAACGCGTCGATTCATTGAAATTCTCACCCAACGACCGCCCAGATCATTTGAGCAATGACGCCTTCATTTCAGCGAAGCGCAGTGTGCTGGAGGCAGCGAAGGACTGCGAAGTAAGAGTCATTCTCTATTGCGCGCTACATAGCATCATAGACAAGAATGGAATGGACAAATATCTCAACTGGGCGACAGACGCGAAACTTACGAAGCTACAACAGTTTTCGTAAGAATGCGCCGACAATCAACCTTTTTATTGCTTGATTGACAGGCACTCTCGTAAGAGCCTTGGTCCGCACCTGAGAGAAAAGTTTCAAAAGAGAAATCAACAGGCCAAGGCGGGTTTCAATACGCCTAACCTGTTGGGGATTGGCGTTGTATGGAACGGCACCACACATCTTGCATCTCTTTGTGATATAGTTACGGGTTCTTTCAACTATATTGTAAACCACCCAGAACGTGACATAGCTGGAAAAGAGATGATCAAGCTCCTCAAGCCACTGATATGGGGAACATCTGTCATTGAGGGGAAAGTCGACGTATTGGAACGTGGACTTCTATTTCGCCCGAAAATTTCCAGCATTAACCATCCACCGTACAAAGAGATATACGAGGAAGTAAAATCAAGAGTTATCGACTGGGCGAATGAGTAGCGAAAGAAGGCCAAGTGAGTTCTGCTTGCTCGAAAACCACACTCCCCAAACCGCCCGAACTTCGCTCTAGGGGCCGCGCCCGACCCTAGGTGGGCGTTCCTGAACGCCTGATCTCCGCGATTTATGGTGCAACCCACTCCAACACCTCCACGCCTTGCAACGTCAAAATGCGCCCTCCGGGGGGGGGGGGGGGAGGGTCGGGCGCGGCCCGGGGTTGGTCACCCCGGGCCAACATGTGATCGGAGTAGCACCCAGATCGGCGTAGGACGCAGCCCCTTGTTGACCCGGATGCCCAATCCCCTGCGCTCACTCCTCGAAAAGGCTCTCGTCCTCCGGAAAGCGCCGTTTCCGCAATTGCTCGTTGGACGCCGCGACACGGCCCAGCAAATCGTTCCGGGCCGCGTCGCTCATGCGCAGCGCGGCCCCCCCTGAGGGCGGCACGACGCCCGCGAGGGAGCGGATCGCCCATCGCACCGCGCGGTCGGTCTGCCCGCGCTGAAGGGCGGCCGGGACCCGGGCGTTGGCCTTTCGGAGCCAGTCGGCCTGGGCCAGCGTGAAGGATTGGTTGAGGGATTTCGGACGCTCCAGCCCCGCGGTGTCGATGCCCACGACGGAGCAATAATCCTCAATGAGGTCGCCGCCGACCAGATCCTTCCGCTGGAGGCGTCTGACGGTCACGCGGTCCGCGCCGAACTGCGCCTCCCAGAGCCGCACCAGCCGGTTGTAGTTGGGCGGCTGGAAATCTTCCAGGTACCGGTCGAAAGGCTTGCTCCCGCCGCCGCGAAGATACTGGGAGTAACAGCTTTCCGCGTAGCGATCCTGCCTGCGGATGTAGACGATGATCTCGACGTCGTCGAAATGGCCTCGCGCCCAGTCGTGAAAGGCTTCCACGAATTTCGCATTCCGCCGCGGTGCGCCGAGGAGTTCGCAGGAAAACAGCACCGTCGCGTCCGGGTGGCGGGCCGTGTCGCGCCTGATCTCCGCGTCGAACCTCCGTGCGAACGCCGCCTGGCTTTCGAGATCGCGAATACCAAGCGCCACCTTCAGAACTTCGTCGCCCAGCAGGTCTCCCAATCGGTCGAAGGTTGCGACGGTCAGTTCCGGCTGGTTGCCCTGCCGTCCATACCGACGAAACAGGAACCCCTGCCCAAGGAGCGCCGCGCGATTCACATGCAGGAAATCCTGCAATGTGGTGGTCCCGGTCTTTTGCGTTCCGATATGGACCTTCGCTCTCATACTCGCACCCTCGCTGACGTTCTGCTCGAACTGGGGAAGTATTGGACCATGGGCATGCCCAGTCGGGTCGATTGTTTCGGCAATGACTTGCGGAGTCCATCACGCGGGCGGCGTCAAATGCGCGCCCTCGACGCTGGAGTGTTTGTGATCAGCCGGCGCGGCGCGGTCGTTGCCCGAATCCGCAGATGCGCTAGGCTCGCCTCATGCGCATCCTCACAGCCTTTCTCGCCTGTCTCGCCCTCCCCGTCCCTGCCGAGGAGGTCTCGGTGGAGCTGGTCCTGCTGGCCGACGCCTCGGGCTCGATCAGCCCGGAGGAGATCCGGTTCCAGCGGCAGGGCTATGCCGAGGCGATGACCCATCCGCAGGTACTCGAGGCGATCCGGACCTCGGCCTACGGGCGCATCGCCGTCACCTATGTCGAATGGGCCTCCGCCGGCGAGGAGGACGTCGTGGTGCCATGGTCGGTGATCCACGACGAAGCCAGCGCCGCCGCCTTTGCCGAGGCGTTCCCCCTGCCCCCGCGGCGCGCCTTCGGGCGCAACGCCATCGGCTCGGCGTTGCTGTTCGGCAAGGACCTGATCGAGACCAACGCCCACGAGGGCTGGCGCAAGGTGATCGACATCTCCGGCGACAGTCCCAACAGCTACAACGGCCCCACCATTGAGGCCGCCCGCGCCGAGGTCGTCGCCGCCGGCATCACCATCAACGGCCTGCCGATCCTCTGCCGGTTCTGCGACACGCCCACGCGCTACCCGGATCTCGGGGCGATCTACGAGGAACGGATCATCGGCGGCATGGGCGCCTTCGTGGTGACCGCCGAGAGCGACACCGACCTCGCGGACGCGATCCGGCGCAAGCTGGTGCTGGAGATTTCCGGCCAGATGCCGGGCGAGACGTTCGCCGCCCGCTAGCTTCCCCCGGACATGGAAAGGGCGGCCCCTGGCCGCCCCTGTCGTCCCGATGTTCGGGAGATCAGAACTGGAGAACCAGTTCCCGGGTGATGCCGATGCGGAAGCGGAACTGGTCTTCGCTGCCGGCCTCGGTGATCGGCGAATCCGCCGCGTCGTTCAGCAGCCGGTCGGCACGGATCGCAGCTTCCAGGCCCCAGAGGTCGTTGAACCGGTAGCGTGCCGTCGCCTCGATGCCCGCCCCCAGCAGCCCGCCATCGGCTTTGAAGGTGCTCAGCCCGCTGGCCGCGGCTTCGGAGTCGTCGACCCCGAAGTAGAGATCGGCGAAATCGCCGTCCGCAAAGGAGAAGCGCGGACCGACGCGGAATTCCCAGTTGTCGGTGGGATATGCGATGGCATCCATGCCGAGTTCGCCGACGAAATTCTGGTGGCCGAGCACGCCGTAGCGCACGTCGCCGAAGGCTTCGAAGTTCCGCTCGCGGTAAACCAGGCCGAGGCCCAGTTCCAGCGAGGGATCGATATCCTCCAGCCCTTCCAGCTCATCGTAATCGTCATCGTCACGCTCGCCGATGAAGCGCAGCGAGCCGCGGATGCCGAAGGCGCTCGGCGGGGCGCTGTCGTCGAGGCTGCCGTAGTCGCCCAGCCCCCGGATCTTGGCATAGTCGAACTTGACCGCGAAATCCGGGCCGACCGTGTATTCATCGGAGCCGAAGTAGGCCGGCCGCGTCGTCACGCCGGCGCGGACGTCAAACTTCAGGATGACGTTCTTGTTGGGATCGATCCGTGCAAGCGGTCTCGGCTCGCCGGCCGTGATAGGCGCGGCAGGCGCATCGGACACGTCTGTCGTGCCCAGATCCTGACCCATTGCCGCGGTCGCCAGCCAGATGGCCACGAAACCCGTGGCAGCAAGGGCTCGCTTGTGCATTTCGTTCTTCCCCCGAATCGGCAGTGCCGAGCTAGTTCTGGATTCAACCTAAACGGGGGCCGTTTCACTGCAACCCCCGGTGGTACCGCTTTTCCCACGATGTCATAGATTTGACACGCGTTTCCGACGATTTGCGCTCACCTTTGCGTGGTTCGGAGATATTCGACGATCTCAAGCACCGGCAGGCTCACCGAAACCGGTCCGGACTGGGTGTCGATCGTCGTCTCCGGACTGCCCTCGAAGAAGGCGCCGTAGACCGGCATCGGGCTGCCGTGGGCCACGACGGTCTCCCGTCCGTCGATCCGCCGGATCAGCCGGGACACCGGGAACTCTCCCATGTTGGCCTCCGACAAGGCAGAGAGGTCGGGTGGCTGGACTGTCAGGAAGGCGGCCGTCGGGCCGTCGCCGCCGGCCGTGGCGCCGTGACAGGTCGCGCAGTAGCGCGCGTAGAGCGCCTCTCCGGAGGATGTATCGACAGCCTCCTGCGCCGCCGCCGCCCCTGCCAGAAGGCCCAGAAGGCAGCCAGGCACCGTGATCCCGCCCAGCGTCATTGGACCTGCACCGTCTCGAGCCACTCGGCGATCTCGAGGATCGGCCGGGTGGTGGTGACCGGGCTGCCTTCCGGCCCGTCGATCACCACCGATGCGCCGGACAGCAGCCCGCCGAACATCGGCATCGGCCCGCCATGCGCGGCCAGCCCCTCGCGCCCGTCGATCAGCCGGACGACCCGCGCCGCATCGAAGACGCCATCGTTGCGCTGCGCGAAGGTGGTGAGGTCCGGGACGGTTGCGGTCAGCAACTTGGCATTTGGCCCGTTGCCACGCGCGTCCGCGCCATGACAGCCCTGGCAGGCGTCGACATAGCTTTCCGGCGGTGGACCGGGCTCTTCGGCGCGCCCGATGGCGGGAGCAAGTAGGATGCAGGCAGAGAGGAAGGCGGCAAGGGAAGGGTTCATCGCAGTCTCCGATCCGACATTGGAATCCTCGGCCCGGCGGCGTCCGATGTCATTGATCTGGGTCATGAGTCCCGGGCGCCCGCCGTCAGCCGGCGACGATCCGGCCACCCTCCAGCCTTACCACGCGGTCCATTCTTCCGGCCAGTTCGAGGTTGTGCGTCGCCACCAGCGCCGCCAGCCCCGTCTCCCGGACCAGCCGCATCAGGGCGGCGAAAACGGTGTCGGAGGTGGCCGGGTCGAGGTTGCCGGTCGGCTCGTCGGCCAGCAGCAGGCGCGGGGCATTGGCCAGCGCCCGGCAGAAGGCCACGCGTTGCTGCTCGCCGCCCGAAAGCTGCGCGGGCCGGTGACCGGCGCGCGCGGTCAGGCCGACCGACTCCAGCAGCTCTCCCGCCCGCGACCGCGCGGCTGCGGCCGGCACGGCGTTGGCGAGCTGCGGCAGGACGATGTTCTCGGCTGCCGAGAACTCGGGCAGCAGGTGGTGGAACTGGTAGACGAAGCCGACCTCCCGCCGCCGCGCCGTGGTGCGCGCCACGTCGCCCGACCGGGTCATCTCCTGCCCCGCCAGCCGCACCTGCCCGGCATCGGCGGTGTCGAGCAGGCCTGCGATGTGCAGCAGCGTCGACTTGCCCGCCCCCGAGGGCGCCACGAGGGCCACGATCTCGCCGGCATCGACCCGCAGATCGACGCCGCCGAGCACGGAAACGGCCCCCGGCGTGCCGGGGTTGTAGGTCTTCTCGATCCCCATGAGCTCCAGAACCGGTTCACTCATAGCGCAGCGCCTCCACCGGGTTCATCTGTGCCGCCCGACGCGCGGGAAAGATCGTGACGATGAAGGACAGGCCCAGCGACAAGGCCACGGCAGAGACCACGTCCCCCGCCTCCAGCTTGGCGGGCAGTGCATAGATCCCCCGGATCGACGGATCCCAGACCCCGCCGCCCGAGACGTAGTTCACGAAGCTGAAGATCGGGTCAATGTAGATCGCGAAGAGACAGCCGAGGATCACCCCGGCAATCGTGCCGACCGTGCCGACCGATGCGCCGCAAATGAAGAACACCCGCATCACCGAGCCTTCGGTCAGCCCCATCGTGCGCAGGATGCCGATATCGCGCCCCTTGTTCTTCACCAGCATGATCAGGCCCGAGATGATGTTCATCGCCGCGATCAGCACGAGGATCGACAGGATCACGAACATCACGTTGTCCTCCACCTCGAGCGCCCGCAGAAAGGCTCCCGATGCATCGCGCCAGGTCCAGAGCAGCGTGCGCTCGCCGCCGGCCCGCAGCAACGCGGTCGTCATCTGGTCGACGCCGTCGGGGTCGGCGACCATCACCTCGAGCTCGTCGGCGACGCCCTCGCGGTTGAAATAGCTCTGCGCCTCGGTGAAGGGCATGTAGACGCGCGTGCGGTCGATGTCGTAGCGGCCAGCCTGGAAGATGTAGACGACCTCGTAGGCATTCACCCGCGGCGAGGTGCCGAAAGCCGTCTTGACCCCGTTGGGCGAGATCAGCTTGATCCGGTCGCCCACCGCCGCGCCGAGCTGCTGCGCCACGCCCCAGCCGATGGCGATGCCTTCCTCGAACCGCGCCAGATCGCCCTGCGAGTCCTCGGGCGTCGCGATCCGGGGCACCGTCGCAAGGTCCTCTGCCGTGATCCCGAACACCTCGACCCCGGCGTTGCGGGTGCCGAAGCTGGACATCACCTGCCCTTTGACCAAAGGCGCCACGCGGGTAACGCCCGGCACGGCCCTCAGCCGCTCGGCCATTTCGGCATAGTCGTCTATCACCCGGCTGGACTGGCCGGTCTCGGTCACGGCGACGGACTGGTAGACGGTCACATGGGCATTGGCGCCGAGGATCGTGTCGACGAACTCGGCCCGGAACCCCGAGCGGACGGAGAGCGTGGCGATCAGCGCAAAGACCGCCAGCGTGATGCCGACGAGGCTGATCCAGGTCATCACCGACACGCCGCCCTCGGCGCGGCGGGCGCGCAGGTAGCGCCAGGCGATCATCCATTCATAGCCGGCAAAGGGGGGGGGGCTCTGGGCCAAGGTCTGCTCCCGCGTTTTGCGCCCTCCATGGCGGCGTTCCGCGGTTGCGTCAACACTCCTTGCCCCACCTTTGCGCGAGCAGCGACGGGCCTCAGCCCGCGCTGCCGGTCTCGTCGGCCTGCGGGCCGTAATCCTCGTCGAGCAATCCTGAGGTCAGCACGAAATCCGCCGTGGCCGCGTTGCAGGCGACCACCACCTGCTCCAGGGTCGAGATCCGCAGCAGCGCCTTCACGTCCACGTCATGCGGCATCGCGGTCAGCGGGTCGGTGAAGAAGATCAGGATATCGAGCTTGCCGTCGGCGATCATCGCACCAAGCTGCTGGTCCCCGCCGAGCGGGCCGCTCTTCAGCCGCGCCACGGCCAGGCCGGCCCCCTCGCCCACCCGGCCACCGGTCGTCCCGGTGCCCCAGAGGTCGTGTTTCGCCAGGATCTCGCGGTTGCGGGCCGCCCAGGCCACGAGGGCCGGCTTCATCGCATCGTGGGCCACCAGCGCAATGCGCTTGCGCGCTGCCATTCGGGTCATCGGATCTTCCTTTGCCAACTGTCCTGCCGGGATGCCCGGCGGCCCGCGCCGTTCGGGATGTGCACGGTGCAGCGCCATATCGCCCCGTCAAACCGGCCTGTGCAACCGCCATTCGCCGCCCGACCCTGCGACAGCACCGCCCGCCGCGGTCCCCTCGCGAATCCTCGAAACTGCGAAAGCCGAACCGTTTCCCATTGATGAACAGTTCAGGCCTTCCGGCAGCTTCATCCGCCCTCCAGCGCCAGAAGTCCTGCACGCCACGCGCGCCCAGGGGACGGCCCACCGGGATCCCGAGGGCTTCAAACACCTGAAACCGCGCGAATTTGTATAAAATTCCCCTGGAAGCCGCCGCACCAAGGGACATCTCTGCTGCCATATTTTCTCCCTTTTTCGATGCGATTTCGGTCCGGCCGGGGGGCGCCAACAGGATCGAAACGAAGGCCGCGACATGACCACGACCTCCCTTCCCTCCGGGGCAACGCCCGTTCTGTCTCGCATGTACGACCGCCAGTACTCCGGGGTGTCCGGCGACTACTTGGAGATCTCTCACCGCAAGGCCCTCGAGCTGAAGTCCGCGACGATTTCTCTGAGTTTCTCGCTGGACCAGGTCTATGGCGACATGGCGCTGATCTCGAAGGACCTGTCGGGCTACGGCGCGGGGCAGTTCTCGGTCTGGATCAAGGACGGCACGATCCACGTCTACCAGGACAGCAAGGACGGCTACGAACACATCAAGATCCCGAATGTCGTGCTGGCGGCCGACACGACCTACCAGTTCGCGCTCTCCTTCGGCAGCCGCGGCCTCGAGGTCTGGCTCAACGGCGAGCTGGTCGGCGCAGAGCCGACCTTCAAGCAGGGCATGGTCAACAACGACGCGCCGCTGGTCGTCGGCGGCACCCGTTCCTGGCGCTCCGATCCCAACGACGACGCCCACAGCCTGTTCAAGGGCAGCATCGGCGATGTCCAGGTCTACGGCCGCCAGCTCGGCGAGGCCGACATGGCCACCCTCGCCGCCGATATCGACCCCGCGCTCGGCATGTCCGCCCGCATGGCCCAGAAGATGGCCGACCTGACGCCCGCCTTCGAGCAGATGCACCACGCCTCCGACACCTTCAGGGAGATCGCCGGCGACTATGGCGTCACCGAGCACGGCCACCTGATGCGCCCGCTCGACATGAAGCGCGGCGGCACCGGCGCCAACACGATGAACGGCGGCGCCGGCGACGACGGGCTCGACGGCAACAAGGGCAACGACACGCTCGACGGCAAGGCCGGCGACGACGTGCTGCAGGGCGGCTACGGCAACGACATCCTGCGCGGCTCCGGCGGCGACGATATCCTCGACGGCGGCCATGGCGAGGACCGGCTGATCGGCGGCGCCGGCAACGACCTGTTGATCTCCCGCGCCGACGCCCGCGAGCCCAGGATCGCCTACGTCAAGGGCCGCGACGAGGGCGACCCGATGAAGGAGCTGACCGACGGCAAGCTCTATCCCAACCAGCCGATCAACGGCGACGACGCCATGACCGGCGGCGCGGGCGCGGACATCTTCTATTTCCAGACCCTGATCAACGCCAAGAAATACTACATCGAGAAGCACACCAACGACGACGGCACGATCAACTGGCACGGCGTCGCGGGCGAGAACGACAACCTCCACGACCACTGGGTCGACCACCTCGGCAACGACGTGGTGATGGATTACAGCCGCGCCGAGGGCGACCGGCTGGTGATCGAGGGGCATACCACCAAGATCTGGTCGATCTCCTATTCCGACGCCAATGGCGACGGGGTGATGGACCGCTCGGTGATCAGGATCTACTCCGACCAGGGCTCCGGCGGCGGCGCCCACCACATGGACAAGCTCGGCTCGATCACCGTCTACGGCGACCTCGTCAAGCGCTCCGACATCGAAACCACCTCCGCCCCCGCCTACGGCATCGTCGCAACCACCGCAGACATCGCCGAAGCCGTCAGGCCCACCCAGACCGCAAAGGACCGCGGAAAGATCAAGGCACCGAGCGAGCTGGCCGAGATCGACGATTCCTTCTCCGGCGGCAAGGCGGCCGTCTATTCGCTCGCCGGCATGCACCGGTTCTCGGGCGAAAGCGGCGACTATCTCGACGCCGGACATGTCTCCGCCCTCGAACTGAAGTCCGCGACGATTTCTCTGAGTTTCTCGCTGGACCAGGTCTATGGCGACATGGCGCTGATCTCGAAGGACCTGTCGGGCTATGGCGCGGGGCAGTTCTCGGTCTGGATCAAGGACGGCACGATCCACGTCTACCAGGACAGCAAGGACGGCTACGAACACATCAAGATCCCGAATGTCGTGCTGGCGGCCGACACGACCTACCAGTTCGCGCTCTCCTTCGGCAGCCGCGGCCTCGAGGTCTGGCTCAACGGCGAGCTGGTCGGCGCAGAGCCGACCTTCAAGCAGGGCATGGTCAACAACGATGCGCCGCTGGTCGTCGGTGGCACCCGTTCCTGGCGCTCCGATCCCAACGACGACGCCCACAGCCTGTTCAAGGGCAGCATCGGCGATGTCCAGGTCTACGGCCGCCAGCTCGGCGAGGCCGACATGGCCACCCTCGCCGCCGATATCGACCCCGCGCTCGGCATGTCCGCCCGCATGGCCCAGAAGATGGCCGACCTGACGCCCGCCTTCGAGCAGATGCACCACGCCTCCGACACCTTCAGGGAGATCGCCGGCGACTATGGCGTCACCGAGCACGGCCACCTGATGCGCCCGCTCGACATGAAGCGCGGCGGCACCGGCGCCAACACGATGAACGGCGGCGCCGGCGACGACGGGCTCGACGGCAACAAGGGCAACGACACGCTCGACGGCAAGGCCGGCGACGACGTGCTGCAGGGCGGCTACGGCAACGACATCCTGCGCGGCTCCGGCGGCGACGATATCCTCGACGGCGGCCATGGCGAGGACCGGCTGATCGGCGGCGCCGGCAACGACCTGTTGATCTCCCGCGCCGACGCCCGCGAGCCCAGGATCGCCTACGTCAAGGGCCGCGACGAGGGCGACCCGATGAAGGAGCTGACCGACGGCAAGCTCTATCCCAACCAGCCGATCAACGGCGACGACGCCATGACCGGCGGCGCGGGCGCGGACATCTTCTATTTCCAGACCCTGATCAACGCCAAGAAATACTACATCGAGAAGCACACCAACGACGTCGGCACGATCAACTGGCACGGCGTCGCGGGCGAGAACGACAACCTCCACGACCACTGGGTCGACCACCTCGGCAACGACGTGGTGATGGATTACAGCCGCGCCGAGGGCGACCGGCTGGTGATCGAGGGGCATACCACCAAGATCTGGTCGATCTCCTATTCCGACGCCAATGGCGACGGGGTGATGGACCGCTCGGTGATCAGGATCTACTCCGACCAGGGCTCCGGCGGCGGCGCCCACCACATGGACAAGCTCGGCTCGATCACCGTCTACGGCGACCTCGTCAAGCGCTCCGACATCGAAACCACCTCCGCCCCCGCCTACGGCATCGTCGCAACCACCGCAGACATCGCCGAAGCCGTCAGGCCCACCCAGACCGCAAAGGACCGCGGAAAGATCAAGGCACCGAGCGAGCTTCCGGGTCCCGCGGGCAGCAAGGCCGCGAACGGGCTCGAGGCCGTTTTCGCGATCCCGACCGCGCAGGTCTTCGACGGGGACTCGAGGAACGCCCTGATCTTCGACCATTCCGACACGCTGGAGCTCAGGTCGGGGACCGTCGCGCTCAGCTTCACCACCGGCGAGACCCTGTCCTACGGCACGCTCTTCTCCAAGGACGCGTCGGATTACGGCAAGGGCGGGCACCTGACCGCCTATGTCGAGGACGACGGCGACATCGTGGTGCGCCTGCAGACGAAGAGTTCCTCCCACTGGATGGTGGTGAAGGACATCGTCGAGGCCGACAGCAGTTACGACCTCGCGGTCCGCTTCGGCAGCCAGGGCCTGACGCTTTTCGTCGACGGGGTGAAGGTCGCCTATGACGCGGAGATCACCCAGAAACTGACCACCAACACGGAGGCGTTGATCGTCGGCGCAAGCGGCGCGAGCAACACGCCGGGAACGACCGACAGGGTGCACAGCAGCTTCAACGGCACGATCGAGGAATTCGCGATCTACGATCGGCAGCTGACCTCCAAGGCGCTCTACGGCGGTCCGATCGCCGAGGGACTCCGGAGTTTCGACGGGTCGGTCGAGGAGTTCCGGTTCAGCACCGACGACAAGGGCTGGCTGGAGATCAAGAAGGGCGGAGAGACCGAGACGATCTACGGCAAGGTCCGGTTCCTCGAGTTCGATGACCTGACCGTGCGCCCCGAGGACGTGCATCTGGGCGACGCCAAGGACGAGGAACTGCGGGGGTCCTCTGCCTCCGAGATCTTCATCGCTGCGAGGGGGGACGACGTCGTCTATGCCGATTCCCACGACGATTTCGTCGACGGCGGCGACGGCAACGACCGGCTTTATGCCGGGGCGGGCGACGACATCGTGTTCGGCGGCGACGGGGACGATTACATCGATGCCGGCAAGGGCGAGGACATCGTGTTTGGCGGGCTCGGCCGCGACGAGATCAAGGGCGGCGAAGGCAACGACATGCTGCACGGCGGCCTCGGCGACGACGCGATCTTCGGCAACAGCTGGGGCTCGGGCGGCCTGAAATCGGAAAAGGACACCGCCGTCTTCGACGGGAACTATGCCGATTACCTGATCACCGCCGAGACCTATTACAACAGCAGCCGCGGCTCGAACGAGCAGCGGATCGTGGTGACGGACAGCTACAATGGCGGGCTGGATTCCTATTACGAGGGCCGCGACCTGCTCTACGACATCGACAGGCTGAAGTTCGCGGACCAAGTGGTGCAGGTGGCCGACATCCTCTGACGGCCACCCGGAGCCGGATCAGGCCACCGCGCGGAACCGGGCGGTGGCGGGATCGCAGGTGTAACGCGGCATCACCTCGTCGAGGCGAGCGAGCAGATCAAGCACCGAGTCGATGATGTAGCGCGCCGTCTCGTCGCTCATCAGCGCGGTGAAGTTCAGCCGCACCCAGCCCGGTTTCTCCAGCTCCATCCCCTGCGCAAGCTGTGCACGCAGCCGCTCGGACGCTTGCCGGTCGATCTGCAGGAGCCGGTGCGCGTAAGGACCAGCGCAGGCACAGCCACCGCGGGTCTGGATGCCGTAGAGATCCGACAGCATCCGGGTGAAGAGCTGCTGATGGACCGGCTGGCCATCGCGGTCCCGTACGAGCATCGAGAAGATCGGCAAGCGCTGTGGCCTGTCGCAACCGAGCAGCGTCAGCTGCGGGTGATCGCGCCAGGCGGCCAGCGCCATCGCGTTCAGCTCCGCCTCGCGGGCGTCGAGCGCTTCCTGCCCGATCGCCTCCTTGACCAGCAGGGCCAGCGCGGCGCGGATGTCGCCGATGACGTTGGGTGTGCCAGCTTCCTCGCGCGTGGCCAGGTCGGAGGCATAATCCTGCGTCCAGGGAGAGACGAAGCTGACTGTGCCGCCGCCCGGCAGACAGGGCCTGTCCCGATGCACCGCCGATTTGCGCAGCACCAGCAGCCCGGAGGCGCCCGGCCCGCCGGGGAACTTGTGCGGCGAGAGCACGATGGCGTCCTTCGACTCCTCGCCCTGGCCCATGTCCATATCCAGATAGGGGCCGCCACCGGCATAGTCCCAGACCGACAGCGCCCCGTACCGCTTCAGCAGCCGGGTGACCGCGGCGTGATCGGTGACGATCCCGGTGACATTGGAGGCCGCGGAGAAGCTCCCGATCAGCAGGTCGGCGCCCTGGTGGGCGCGAAGTGCGGCTTCGAGCGCCGCCATATCCGGGCCGCCGCCATCGCCTTCGGGGATCTCGATCACCGTCGCGCGGCTCTCCCGCCAGGGCAGGATATTCGAATGATGCTCGTAGGGCCCGACGAGGACGACCGGCAACCGGGCCTCCTCGATCCCGAGCAGCGTTACCAGCCGGTTCAGCCCCGCCGTCGCACCACTGCCGGCGAAGATCACGGCGCAGTCGCCGCCGGCGCCGGTCAAGCGGGCAATCTCTGCGCGCGCCTGCTTGCGCAGACGGGTCATGTAGCCACCGCACCAGGACGCCTCGGTGTGCGTATTCGCGTAATAGGGCAGCACATGGGTGGCGACGAAATCCTCCACCTGCCGCAGCGCTCGGCCGGAGGCGACATAGTCTGCATAGACCAGCCGCACCGGCCCATCGAGCCCGGGGATCTCCGCCCCCTCCCCGATCAGGCCGGCTCGAAGCCGGGCAATGACGTCGTCGCCCTGAAGGGCGTTCTTGAACTGGTCGAGCGGGGTGGGCACGGGTTGCATCGGGTGTCTCCGGTGTTTTCTGAAAGCTTGCCCCGGAGATCGCGCGATTTTCCAGCCTGATTTTAGGTTGTTTCCGGTATTATCGGGTCATATGATCGATGAATGTCAGATACTATCGATCAGATTGATCGCGCTATCCTTCGTGCCCTGCAACGTGACTCCTCGATCTCCCAGCGCGAGCTCGCGGACACCGTCGGCATGTCCCAGAACGCCTGCTGGCGCCGGCTCAAGGCGTTGAACGAGCGGGGCATTCTCAAGGGCAGCACGGCGCGGCTGGACCGCCGCAAGTTGGGGCTCGGGCTGGTCGTATTTGTCATGCTGCGTACGCGCCACCATTCGGCCCAGTGGCTGGAGGACTTCCGCCGGCACGTCCAGACGATCCCCGAGGTCGTGGATTTCTTCCGCATCGGCGGCGACTACGACTACCTGCTCAAGGTGGTCACCGAATCCATGGACAGCTACGACGCCGTCTACCAGCGGCTGATCTCGCGGGTCGAACTCGATTCGGTCACCTCCTATTTCGCCATGGAAGCGATTGCCGAGCAGCGTCCGCTGCCTTTGTGATCGGAGCTGCCTGCCGCTTGCGCATCCACTCTGGCGCATGCCCCTCATGCCGGGTTGGCGGATGAAGCGGGCGGGCCGCTGCGCTAGACTTCTCCCAGGGCGATCATTGCCGCCCGCTGCAGGAGAGGTTTCATGGCACGTTCAGGCTTTCTCGGAGATCTGCTGACCAATCTCTACGGTCGCGGCAAATGGAGCGAAGGGGCGATTGAGCGGCGGCCGATCGAGGATCTCTGCCTGGCACTGCTCTCTGCGGCGGGCGAGGTTTCGGGACTCAAGCTGGCCTCCGCGATCTTCCGGCGCTATCGCGGCATGAGCCCGGAGGAGAAGCTCGCCTTCTTCACCTTCCTCAACGAGCGGCTGGACGTGGACGCCGCCGAAGTCGCGGGCCTTGCGCAGGCCTACGCGGAAGCGCGGACCACCGAGAATTTCGCAGCCCTCGTGCGGGCCGCCGAACCGGGCCGGCAGGAGCTGTTCCGCCGTCTGCACCAGGCGCCCGGCGCCACCGCCGAACTGGTGGCCGCTCGGGTGGACCTGCTCGGCATGCTGGAAGAGCACCCCGAATTGAAGCGCACCGACATGGATTTCGTTCACCTGCTGCGGAGCTGGTTCAACCGTGGGTTCCTGCGCATCGAGCAGATCGACTGGAACACCTCGGCTACCTTGCTGGAGAAGATCGTGGCCTACGAGGCGGTGCACGAGATCCACGACTGGGACGACCTGCGCCGCCGCCTCCACCCGGAAGACCGGCGCTGCTTCGCCTTCTTCCACCCGACCATGCCCCACGAGCCGCTGATCTTTGTCGAGGTAGCGCTGACCCGGGGCGTGCCCGGTTCGATCCAGGCGCTGCTGGAGGAGGATCGCGAGGTCATCTCGCCCTCCGGCGCCAATACAGCCGTCTTCTACTCCATCTCCAACTGCCAGAAGGGGTTGAAGGGCGTCTCCTTCGGCAACTTCCTCATCAAGCAGGTGGTGGAGGAGCTGTCGCTGGCCCTGCCGAAGCTCGACACCTTTGTCACGCTGTCGCCGATCCCCGGGCTCAACCGCTGGCTCAAGACCCTGCCCGACGACCGACGCGCCACCCGCCTGCTGGCCGGCAAGGCCACGGAGGTCGAGGCCGAGGCGATGGCCGCCCGCTACCTGCTGGAAGCCCGGCGCCCCGATGGCTATCCGCGCGATCCGGTCGCACGGTTCCACCTGGGCAATGGCGCGATGGTGCACGACGTCCACGCCGGCGCCGACACCAGCGAAAACGGCATGGGGCAATCCTGCGGCCTGATGGTCAACTACCTCTACGAGAGCGGGCAGACCGAGCGCCGGCACGAGAGTTTCACCGCCGAGAAGAAGATCGCCTCCAGCCGCAGCGTTCGCGCCAAGGCACGGTCCGAGAAGGGCAGCGGCGCGGCCCCGACAGCGGCCCCGCCCACCCCCGAACCCGCGAACTGATCCGCTCCGCGCGGCTCAGATGATCTCGAAATCCGACGACCCCAGGCCGAGACCCGGGTCGAGCAGGGCAATCTGCACGCGTGCCGCAGCCCCGGTGCCGTCCGCGTCGTAGAAGAGCTTGCCGTTGCTGTTGGAATACATCAGCCGATGGTCGGCGGTGGTGGCATTTCCGCCCGTTGTGAACTGGTTCTGAACAAGCAGGCCATTCGCACGGGCGTCGAGACCGGCCATGTGGGCGCTGTCCAGCAGGATCATGTCCGTGCCGGTCTCGAAATCGGTGATCACGTCGACCTTCGACGTCTGCGCCAGGACGAACTCGTCGGCACCCTTGCCGCCGGTCAGCGTATCGCCGCCGGAGCCGCCGCTCAGCCTGTCGTTGCCCTCTCCGCCGTCGAGCGTGTCGTCGCCCGCCCCGCCCTTCAGGTCGTCGCTGCCGTTGCCGCCGGAGAGCGTGTCGTGGCTGCTCCCACCAAGGAGAATGTCGGCGCTGCCGCCCCCCTTGATCGTGTCCTTTCCGGCTCCGCCATCGAGGCGGTCGGCACCGTTGTCGCCGAAGATCTTGTCGTTCCCGGCCTCGCCGAAGATCCGGTCCGCGCCTGACTTGCCGCGAAGCACGTCGTTCGCGCCGCCGCCGCGCAGAGTGTCGCCCCCGCCGCCGCCCGAGACGGTGTCCTTCGCCGCTCCGGTGCTGATGATGTCTGCGCCGGCGCCCCCGTCGACCTTCATCGCCACCGAAGCGCCCGCGCCGGACAGGATGTCGTTGCCGCCCCCCGCGTCGATCACCAGCCTTTCGATCGAGGCCGCGTCGATCGTGAAACGGTCCAGATTACTGCGGGCGAGGTCGAAGCCCGTGCCCTCGTCCGTCACGGTGACGGTATCGGCGGATGTCGCGTGGAGCGCGACGTGCAGCGTGTCATAGCCGTCGCCGCCAAGGACCTTGTCGGAGCCATCGCCATTGGCCCAGGTGAAGCTGTCGTTGCCTGCGCCGCCCTGCAGGTTGTCCGCGCCGCCGTTTCCCTGAAGCACATCCGCGCCACCGTTGCCGCGCAGGGTGTCGGCGTGATCGCTGCCGATCAGGGTCTCGCCGGCATGGTCGCCGATCACCGTCCCGCCGGCCGGTCGCGCGGTGAGCACACCGCCGTCGCCGACAAAGATCCGCCCCGCGCCGGCGGTGTCGGCGGCCTCGATGCTGCTCCCGCGGGGATCCCAGATCTCGACGAACACCTCGCCGTCCCGCAACCAGGTCACCAGAAGACGCCCGTCTCCGGTGACGCCGACACCGGGGGAACGCTCGTCACCATCAGAGGTGATCTGGAAGATGCTGCCTTCCATGGTGCCGTCCGCGGCATACTTGGCACCTTCCAGAGTGCCCTCGGTGTCATTGTCCCAGAGGATGAAGAACCCGCCATCCGGCGTCGCGACGATCTGCGGCTCGTTCTCGTCGTCATCCGTCGCCGCCGCTTCCCGGCGCAGTGCGCCCACGGCGGTTCCGGCGGAGGTGTAGATACTGAACAGCACGTCGCCCGGCGTGGAACCATCCCGCCAGGTCGCGACGAAGTTGCCATTCGCCAGCGCGGCGACCTTCGGATCATAGGCCGGCCTATTAGCTCCCCCGCCGTTGTCGAGCTGCCCGGCCGCAACCTCCACTCCGGAACTGGTCGCGATGCGGAACTCAACCCCGATCAGCGTTCCATCAGCCTCCTCAAAGACAGAGACCATGTTGCCATTGGCGAGCACCGCGACCTCGGCATCGAAGTCTTTCTCCCCGTCCTTGCGGCCTGCCTCGAACTCGGGAGTCACGATGGTGCCCGAGCCATCCAGCCGAACGCCGCTGATGTCATGATCCGGACTGACGTAGTCCGTGAAGGTGACGTAGGAGCTGTCATCCGTGGCATCGACGCTGATCTGCGGGTTCAGAAAGGCCGTGGTGCTCTCGCTCTCCGTCACGATCTTCCTGGAAGCGGTCAGGCGTCCGTCGGCATCGAAACGCTCCCAGATCACCGTGTCGGTGCTGCGATCGTTCTCCACGTAGACCAGCATGAACCCGCCGTCGCTTGTGGCGGCGATGTCGAAGTCGTCCTCGTCGTGCCCGGTGCTGGTCTGGTTGAGGCGCAAGGGTTGCGTCACCGCTTTGCCCCGAGCGTCGTAGATCCTGCCGACGATGTCGCTGCCGGCTTCGGCGGCGACCGTGCCGTCGTAGGCTTCCGTCCAGGCGACAAGGAAATTGCCATTGGCCAACCCGATCACCTGCGGGTCGGTCTGGGTCCCGGCAGCGGCGGTGCCGGTGTTGACCTGGAATTCGCTTTTCCAGAGGGCGGGAGCAGGCATGTTTTCCTCCGTCAGGACCTGAAACCGTGACGGAGCGCCGGCCGTCCAAAGCCGCTGGCCAGGGCCGCCCGGTCACGACGGGGACGATGGCGATCAATCTTGGCAAAGACATGGCGAATGCCGCGCAGTCCCCGAGGCCGCGCCGCATCGGCACAACTGCGGCATCGGGTACCGGCCCTGCTTGCGGCCGCATGGCCGGTTGAAATCGTGCAGACCCGGTCTAACCTGACCGCAATTCCAACGTTCTGAACGGATCCCGGCCCCATGCGACTGCTCAAGGAACCTCTGGTGCACTTCCTTCTGCTCGGAGCCGGGCTCTTTGCCTGGTACTCAATCCGGGCGCCAGAAGTGCCAGCGGAGGACGCGGGCCCGGAGATCGTCATCGACGCACAGGATGTCGACAGGCTGATCGTGCAATACCGCGCGACCTGGCGCCGACCGCCGACGACCAACGAGCTCGAAGCGATGATCGATGGCCTGGCGCGCGAGGAAGTCCTGGTGCGCGAGGCAAAGGCGATGGGGCTCGATGTGGGTGACAGCGTGATCCGCGGCCGTCTGACTCAGAAGATGGACTTCCTGACGACCTCGGTTGCCCAGTCGATGG
This sequence comes from Tropicimonas sediminicola, assembly GCF_900188335.1. Classification (GTDB taxonomy): domain Bacteria; phylum Pseudomonadota; class Alphaproteobacteria; order Rhodobacterales; family Rhodobacteraceae; genus Tropicimonas; species Tropicimonas sediminicola. The sequence goes on from NZ_FZOY01000007.1 coordinate 119,716, forward strand.
AGCCCGAGGTCGGAGTTCTGCAAGAGCACCTCGAGGCCAATGCCGACCGCTTCCGCACGGACGGGCGGATTGGCTTCGAGCAGATCTACCTCGGCACAGCGCCCGACGAGGCCGCCACCGAGCAGGTCCTCGCGGAGCTGGAGTCAGGCGCAGCCCCGGACACCCTCGGCCAGCGGACCCTGCTGCCCCAGGACGTGCCCCCAAGCGCGCGCACCGCGATCGACGCGACCTTTGGCAGCACGTTCTTCGAACAGCTTCAGGCACTGCCGGACGGGGCATGGCAGGGGCCGGTGATCTCCGGCTACGGCGCGCATCTCGTCCGTGTGACGGCGCGTGAGGAGGCAAGGCTGCCCGAGCTGGACGAAATCCGCGACGCCGTGCTCTTCGACTGGCGGCGCGAGATGTCCGAGACCCTCACCGAGGCGCAGTTCGAGCAACTCTCGGCGCAGTACACGATCACGCGCCCGGACCTGTCTGACTGGGCCGACAAGGTCCTGCAATGAGTATCCTGCGCCAGATCTGCCTCGCCCTGGCGCTGCTGTTCGCGTCGATGGGCTCGGCCCAGGCCCATGCGCTGGAGCCCGGGTTCCTGGAGCTGCGCCAGATCGCGCCGGAGAGCTTCCGGGTCTTCTGGCGCAAGCCCGACGTGAACGGCGCGCCGATGGCCATCGACGCCGTGCTGCCCGAAACCTGCACGCCGACGCGGGGCAATGACCCGCAGTTCGATGGCGCGGCCTGGGTGTCGGCCTGGGTGGCGGAATGCCCCGGCGGGGTCAGCGGCGGGCGACTTTGGATCGAGGGGCTGGAAAGCCAGCGGACCGACGTGTTGCTCAGCCTGCAGCTTCTGGACGCGTCCGGCACCACGCACCGGCTCACCCCGGAGGCAACAGGCTATGACATCCCGGAGGAGCTGTCGACCTGGGGGGTCTTTACCAGCTACTTCCAGCTCGGGTTCTCGCACATCCTCGAAGGTCTCGACCATCTGCTCTTCGTCTTCGCTCTGCTCGTCCTGATCCGCGATCCCTGGCGATTGCTGGGCGCCATCACAGCATTCACCGTCGCGCACTCGATCACGCTGGCGCTGGCGAGCCTCGGGTTCCTCTCTGTGCCCGGACCGCCCGTCGAGGCGACCATCGCGCTCTCCATCGTCTTTCTTGCGGTCGAGATACTGAAGCGTGAGCAGGGCGCCGAGCGCATGAGCGAACGCTACCCCTGGGTGGTCTCCTTCACCTTCGGACTGCTGCACGGGCTCGGCTTCGCCGGGGCGTTGAACGAGATCGGGCTGCCCGAGGGCGACATTCCCGCGGCGCTCCTGGCCTTCAACCTCGGGGTGGAAGCAGGCCAGGTCGCTTTCGTCGCTGTCATCCTGATGGCGCTCATGTTTCTGCGGATGGCGCTGCCGCGTCTGCGGGAAGCTGCCCGCGCCCCGCATTCCGTCACCACGAATGTCATGGGCTATGCAATCGGCTGCGTGGCCACGATCTGGCTCGCGCAGCGGGTCGCGGCGTTCTGATCCACGCAAAAGGGCGCCCGAAGCCGGGCGCCCTGATGCTCAAGCAGCGAGGGCTCAGCCCTCGGGCGTGAACCAGATCGGCGAGGTATAGGCGCGCTCCTGATGCACGGCCTCGGCCCCTTCCGGAAGATCCACGCCGAACCGCACGGCGTCATAGACCACCCAGCGGGGCGTCGGGATTTCCAGGACACGGGCGTAGTAGAACGCCTTTTGCGCCGGGTCGAATTCCGGGTCGGTCCAGATCGCCGCCAGCTCCGCCGCACCGATGGTGTTGCTGTAGCCGGCCGCCTCCAGGTCGACCGTATTGCCGACCTCGGGCAGCTTCCCGTCCTCGCCCGGTGTGCGATCGCCGGACCAGGCGACGTCGTAGACCTTCTCGTTCAGGTTGCCCTCGGCATCCATCCAGCCCTTGACGATCTGGATCCGGTCGAGGTTCGCCCCGATCGGGTCCCGCAGCGCATAGGCCATGAACGTCGGGGCCGTCGCCCCATCTGGCGCGGTCCGCAGGTCGCCGCCCATCGGCACCCCGCGCCCATAGCCGGCAAAGGCCGGCTGGCGTGAACGCAGATCGGATTCGCTGAAGTCCCATCCGCCGAAGAATCGCACCATCATCCGCGGGCCGGTGGTGGCATAGGTCTCGCGCCGCTTCATGGCATCCCAGAGCGCGTGGCGGGTGTTTTCCTCCGCCCAGACCCCGGTGTAGCCGGACGCCACCAGCTGGTATCCCTCGAAAGCGCCGATCTCGGTCTTGGTGAAAGGGTGCATCATCCGCTTAGGCGAGGGTTCGGCATTGGTGGCCTTGCCGAAGTAGTTGTCGGAATCGGCCGTCGCCAGCGATGTGTGGCTGTCGGTCGAGCCCACGGCACCGAACTTGTAGGGGTTGATGCCGAGCTTGGTTTCGAGCGCCATACCCTGCTTCAGCGCTTCGCGAGCGTATTCGCCCTTGAGCATCTCCGGCGTCTTGGCCTCGGTCAGGTCCAGATTGCCCGCGTCCCAGGTCTCGTAATCGGCGAACTCGTCGTCGGGGCTCAGCGCGGGGTGCGTCTCGCCGTCGCCCTTGATCTGGGTGTACTCGTAGAGCGGCTCCCATCTCGCGCGGAGGTTGACGTAGTTCTCGTCGATCGGCGCGCCGGTGTACTGCTGTTCGGTCGGGAACATCAGCCCGTTGGACAGGTTTCCGTTGTGCGCGAGCGCAAAGGCCCTGCCGCCGGTCTTGTCCTCGTAGGTCTGCAGCCAGGCATAGAGATCGAGCGGGTCGGTGGAGCCGACCGGCGGTTGCGTCACCATGGGCTCGACCATCAGCGCCCGGTCCCCATTGTCACGCATGACCACGTTACGGTGCAGGTTGTTGCCCTTGACGAGCGAGGTCCACTCGAAGCCGATGAAGGCGGTGAAGGTGCCGGGGTCGTTGTATTCCTCGGCCTTCTGGACGACGGTCTCCCAGATCGAGGCGTAGATCGTGGAGCCGGGCGAGTATTGCGCCATCAGGTCCGGGTCGATCTGGCCCTGCGAGAAGGTGGTGATCAGGTCGAGCGCTGCCGCAGCGCTCGCCTCGCCGCCCTCGGCCAGCCCCTCGGCCCAACGGCGGGACTGCTCGAACTCCATGACGTTGGGCTTCTGGTCCTTCATGTCGAAGATCAGGCCCATGCCGTCGGAATGGTCGGTCAGAACCAGCCAGTCGAGCGGACGGGCAAGCTTCACCGGCTGGCCGGTGGCGGCCGTGACCTGCTCGCCGCGCGCGAAGCGATAGGCGGTGTCGTGCCCGGTCGTGTTGCCGAACAGGCCGGCATCCATCGAATAGCCCGTGTGCAGGTGGGTATCCCCCCAGAATACCCGGCTGGGAAAGGCGCGCTCAGCATAGGGCGAATAGACCTTGCCGGGGTAAAGCCCCTCGAGCGAATCCTCTGATGGAATGAATTGGGCGGTCGCTGGCAACGCAGTCAGGGCCAGACATACCGCGGCAGATGCGCGAAGAAACATGAACTCCTCCCGATTAGCTCACTTTCAAGCAACGGGGGCAAACGGCGCCGGCCCCCGGAGCCGCCGGCAGACTATCACGGAATCATGAATATGTCGGCCCCGCTGACCGGGACCGACCGTCGCGCCCCTGCGCGGAAGCCGAATGATCGGGATCAGCCGAGGTGGCTGGCCACGGCGCGCGCGATCACGCGCTCCTCGTCGGTCTGGACCACCAGCACCTTGACCGGGCCGGTGCCGATGCTCTCGGTCCCCCGGGCCTGGTTCGCGTCGGCGTCGATGGTCACGCCGAGGAACTCAAGCCCCTCGCATACGCGCTCGCGGATCTGCCAGGCGTTCTCGCCAATGCCGCCGGTAAAGACCAGCGCATCGATGCCGCCGCCCATGGCGGCAAGGGCGCCGATCTCGCGCTTCACGCGGGCGACGAAATAATCCACCGCCTCCTTTGCGCTCTCGGCGTCGGATTCCAGCAGCGTCCGCATGTCGTTGGAGATACCCGACATGCCCAGCAGGCCGGATTGCTTGTAGATCAGGTCCGAGATGTCCTTGCTCGCCATCCCGTGGTTGTCCATCAGGTAGAGGATCACCGACGGGTCGATCTGGCCGGTGCGGGTGCCCATGGGCAGGCCGTCGACCGCCGAGAAGCCCATCGAGGAGGCGATGGAGCGGCGTCCCTTGACGCAGCACATCGAGGCGCCGTTGCCGAGGTGGGCGATCACCACGCGGGCGTCCTGCAGGTCCGGGTAGGTCTCCTCGACATAGCCCGAGACGTAATCGTAGCTCAGACCGTGGAAGCCGTAGCGGCGCACACCCTCCTCGAAGAACTTCCGCGGGAGCGCATAGGTGTCGTTCACGAAGGGATGGGAGCGGTGGAAGGCGGTGTCGAAACAGCCGACCTGTATCGCATCCGGAAAGGCCTCCATGGCCGCGCGGATCCCGGCGAGGTTGTGCGGCTGGTGCAGCGGCGCCAGCGGCTCGAGCCCGGCAAGTTCCGTCAGGATCTCGTCGTTGAGCACCGCGGGGGCGAGGTGCCCGGTGCCGCCATGCACGACGCGGTGCCCGACGCCGGTGACCGCGTTGTCCCCCAGGATCGGCTGGATCGCATCGAGGATCGCCTTGAGCCCGGCCTTGTGGTCGGCCTGGCCGAGATCGGTCACGGCCTTGGTGCCGTCGTGCTTCAGGATCAGCTTCGCATCGGGACCGAGGCCGTCAATCTGACCGACAGCGACTTCCTCCGGCTCTCCGCCACCATCGCCCTCTCCGCGCAGATAGACGGAAAACTTGATGGAACTGGACCCGGCATTCAGGGTCAGGATTGCGGACATCGGCTGTCTCCTTTGCGGCGGCTCGCGCGGCAAACATACCCGGCGAACACGAAAATCCTCCCCTGCCCTCCGATTACTGTGCCCCACCGTGGACGGCAACGCCGCCGGGGTCGGATCGGATGCGTTGCATCATCGCACGTGCGGCCCGCCGCTAGCCGGCCGTCGGGTGCTCCAGCGCGAGGTTGAGGAACTTGTTCTCGGCCGTGATCGGCCGGGACCAGAGCCGGGCGAAGGTCTGCCGCAGGTCAGCGCCGGCATGCAGGATGTCGTGCACCGCGCGGCTCACCGGCATCGCGACGCCGATCCGGTCGGCGAGGTCGATCACCGAGATCGCGTTGACCTCGCCCTCCACCACCACCGGATTGCCTTCGAACACGTTCTCCCGCGCGATCCCCTCCCCGAGCTGCACGCCGAAATGCATGTTGCGCGACGTCGTCGAGGAGCAGGTCAGCGTCAGGTCGCCGATGCCCGACAGGCCGGCGATGGTCTCGCGCCGCCCGCCAAGCGCCTCGGCCATCATTTTCATCTCGTCGATCCCCCAGGTGATGAGCGCGGCACGGGTGTTTTCGGCAAAGCCCGCGCCGGTCATCATCCCGCAGGCGATGGCGATCACGTTCTTGACCGCGCCGGCCACCTCCACGCCCACCAGATCGTCGCTCACATAGGGCCGGAAGGCGTCCGAGCCGAGCGACAGGGCCAGGCGGGAGGCCGGCGCGGCATGGGGCGCGCGCCGGTCGGCCTGCGCGAAGGGAAAGGCGAGGGTGACTGCCGTGGGATAGTTGAGCGCGGTCTCCCGCGCAAAGGTCGGCCCGGAGAGCGCGCCGATCGCGTGCCGGGGCAGTTCCTCGCTCGCCACCTCGCTCAGGAGCTTGCCGGAGCCCGTCTCGATGCCCTTGGCGCAGAGCACCACCGGCGCGGCAGGCTCGATATGCGGCGCGACCTGGCGGCAGATCTCGCGCAACGTCACCGAGGGGGTGACCAGCAGCACGCAATCGGCGCCCCTCAGCGCCTCGGCCATGTCGGACGTGGCCACGATCCCGTCCGGCAGGTGAATACCGGGCAGGTAGCGCAGGTTGACCCCGGTCTTGCTGATCGTGGCGATATCCTCGGGATTGCGTCCCCAGAGCCGGACGCGGCGCCCCGCCCGCGCGGCCACCAGCGCAAGCGCCGTGCCCCAGGCGCCGGCTCCGATCACGGCAATCGTGCCGTAGGGGCCGGTCGCGGCATCCCCTGCCGGGGTCTCGCCAGCTGCGACGCGCGATATCATGGCCACACTCCTTACCTGCGTAAGCTCCTGATCTTCCCTTCTTGCGCGGCTTGCGGCGCTCCGCAAGCGTGGCCGGTCCGCCCCTTTCCGAAAGCGCCCCGAATGCTATGGTGCCACCAGCCCCTGTCGAGGGCGACACACGCCCGAGGGGCAGACCGCTCACCACGCCCGTATCCAGACCCGCCGGAGGCCGCTTCCCCGTGTTTCAACGCCTGCGCAAGACCCTGTCGCTCCTCGGAGCCATCTTCAACGGGATCGGCACCCGCCACCTCGGCCTGATCGCGGCGGGGGTGGCCTTTTACGGTCTGCTCGCGATCTTCCCGGCAATCACCTCCATCGTCACGCTCTGGGGTTTCTTCGCCGACCCGGACCTCGTCGAGCAGGAACTCGCGACATACCGGGAAGTGATCCCGGAAGCCGCCTTCGGAATCATCGACGCGCAGGTCAGCGCCATCGCCTCCGGGCCGAAGGAGGTGCTGGGCTGGGCCTCCGCGGTGTCTATCGGCGCCGCGCTCTGGGCCAGCCGGGCCGGCGTCGCCGCGATGATCGGCGGGCTCAATGCCGTCTACCAGACCCCGCCGCGCGGCGGGCTGCGCTCGATGGCCTTTGCGCTGCTGCTGACCGTGGTGCTGATCGCCGTCGCGCTTGTCGCGATGGCGACCGTGGTCGTCACCCCCGTCCTGCTCGCCTTCCTGCCGCTCGGGGCCTTCACCGGGCTGGTGCTGGAAATCCTCCGCTGGCTGATCGGCGGCGGCGTGGTGCTGCTGGGCATCGGGCTGCTCTACCGGCTCGGTCCGAACCGCGACGGCCGGCGCAGCGACCTGCTCTCCCCCGGCTCGATGCTGGCAGTGGTGCTCTGGGCGCTCGTTTCCTGGGGGTTCTCGACCTACCTCGAGAACTTCAACCGCTACAACGAGATCTACGGCTCGCTCGGCGCGGTGGTGGCGATGCTGATGTGGTTCTATCTCAGTGCCTTTGTCGTCCTCCTCGGCGGCCTGACCAACGCCGAGATGGAGGCCCGGATTTCGGACGAAGCGCCGGAAGCCGCGCCCGGGGAGCCGTTGGAGCCCGCTCCGCAAACAGCCCCGCTCGAAATCGACGAAGACCGCAGGACCGACAGCCCGCCGGCAGAGGCGACCTCCTGACCCGCCCTTGCCCGAGGGATGCAGACCGCGTAAGCCGCGCCCGACGGACCGACGGAGCCCAGAACCGGTGTTCACCTATCGCCTCGCCCTGACCCTCGCGGCCCCGCTCGCCGCGGGATATTTCGCGCTCCGGCTGGCCCGCGGCCGCGAGACGCTGGCCGACCTCGGCGAGAGGCTTGGCCGCGGCGCATCCGGCGGCGCTGCGTCCGGCCCGGTGATCTGGCTGCACGGCGCCTCCAATGGCGAGCTGACCTCCGCCCGCGACCTGATCGAGACGCTTCTGCGCGAGGCACCGGAATGCCGGATGGTCGTCACCTCCAACAGCCTCACGGGGCGCGACATGGTGCGGGGATGGGGGCTGGCGCGGCTTGAGGCGCGGCTCGCGCCGCTCGACTACCGCCCGTGCCTCGCGGCCTTCCTCGACAACGATCGCCCGTCGCTCCTGATCCTGCTGGAGGGCGATCTCTGGCCGAACCGCATGGCGATGGCCGCCAAGCGGGGGATCCCCGTGGCAATGATTTCAGCTCGCATCTCCGAACGCAGCGCCGCGAAATGGCATCGCCGTCCCGGCATGGTCAGGCACCTGTTCGAGCCGGTCCGGCTGTTCTCGGCGCAGGACGCTGCCTCGGAGAGCAAGTTCCGGGAGCTTGGCCTGCCGCCCGAGCGCATCGTCGCGCCGGTGACGCTGAAGGCCTCTGTCCGGTTGCCCGCGCCGGACCCGGACCTGCTGACACAATACCGGGAGGTTTTCCCGCGGGAGGATACCTGGCTCGCGGCCTCGACCCACGAGGGCGAGGAAGAACAGGTTCTGGTCGCTTTCGAGCTGGCCCGGCGCGCCCGTCCGTCGCTTCGGATGATCCTCGCCCCGCGGCACCCCGCACGCAGCGCCGAGGTCCGGGCGCTGCTCGAGGGCGCAGGGCTGCGCTTCCGCACCCGTTCCGCGGGAGACGCACCGGACAAAGAGAGCGACGTCTACCTCGCCGACACCCTTGGCGAGATGCCGCTGTGGTATGCGCTCAGCGGCCAGTGCTTCGTCGGGGGATCTCTCGTGGCGAAGGGCGGGCATACGCCCTATGAGCCGGCCCAGTTCGGCAGCGCGATCCTGCACGGACCGGACCTTCGCAATTTCGCCGAACCCTACGCCGCGCTCGATGCGGCCGGCGGCGCCCTCAAGGTCGCCGATGGACCGGCCCTGGGCGAGGCGCTCGCCCGGCTCGATCCGCCGGCGCTCGACGCGCTCGCGGAAAGGGCGACGGACGCCTTGGCAGGCGGCGCCGGAGAGGGGATGGACAGCCTTGTCGAGAAGACGCTGCGTCTTGCCGGGGTCGACCGCCGTAATTGACGGGCGCTCCGGAAGGACGCCGCGCGGCCCGTATTAGGGCGCGTTCACATCGGAGAGCACGGCCAGCACGCCCAGCAATACGAGAATGCAGATGGCCAGCGCCGTCATCCAGTTGCCGATCGCGATGGTCAGAACTTCGGCACCTGCGCCGAACTGGTAGACCGCGATCCCGATGAGCGCAGCGAGAAAGCTCGCGAGCGCCACCAGCAGCGGAATGAGTGTCTTCTCGATCAGGTTGCGCCCAAGCAGGCGCGGCCCGAGGCGCTCGGCCCCCGAGTCCCTGTCGTCGAGCGAGCGGCGAAATGCGCCGTCTGCTCCGGTGGTGCCGGCATCACGTCCGGCAATCCCTTGAAATCGGTTTGTCATCTATCAAACGTCCTTGGCATTCTGCGAACACGAGGGCCGCACGTCTCTGTTCGGTCAAACGCTCCTCAGCGCTCGACCGGTGGTGTTAGGCGACAGACTTGGTCTTGCTCGCTCTTATGTAGACGAAGGATCGGCGGCGGATACGCCCGGGGCGCATCGTCCGCACAACTGATGCATGTTCGCATCTGTTAACGGACTAGATGTAGCGGGATTCCGCCGGGTCAGCGAAAGATCAGCAGGTTTCCACCCAAACGGCCGGCGCTCAGTTTCCGGGCTTTGCATAGTGACAAGGCAGGAGGCCCGGAAACGAAAGTGCGCAGCGGACGAACGCATGGCTGTCCACCGACTAGGAAGACAGAGGGCGTACGTTCGGAACGCGAAACAGGGCGGGTGCCGATGCGGGGGAAAGGGGGGATCGGAGCGCCTGGCCCGGACCACTGGCGGACGTGTCGGCCCGCGCACTGCGGGAAAATCGGACCTGCCGTCCGGCGGTCGGCAGGTCAACAATTGAAACGGCTTAGGCCCGCTTCGGAAACGGCGCCCCCGGCCTGCGCCGGGGGGGCTTGGCTCACAGCTGCGCTGCGACCTCGTCGGAGACTTCGAGGTTGGCGGTGACGCGCTGAACGTCGTCGTCGTCCTCGAGCACCTCGATCAGGCGCATCAGTTTCTGCGCGGTCTCGAGGTCCAGCTCGGTGGTGGTGGTCGGTTTCCAGACCAGCTTCGTCGATTCGGATTCGCCCAGCGAGGCTTCCAGCGCGGTAGAGACCTCGTTCAGGTCGGTATCCGCACAATAGATGATGTGCTCGTTCTCGTCGGATTCCACGTCCTCGGCACCGGCCTCGATCGCGGCTTCCATCACGGTGTCCGCGTCGCCGGCGGAGGCGGGATAGGTGATCTCGCCCTTGCGCTCGAACATGAACCCCACCGAGCCGGTCTCGCCGAGGTTGCCACCGTTCTTGGAAAAGGTGGAACGCACGTTGGAGGCGGTGCGGTTGCGGTTGTCGGTCATCGCCTCGACAATGACGGCCACGCCGCCCGGCCCGTAGCCTTCGTAGCGGATCTCTTCGTAATCGTCCCCGTCACCCGCCACGGATTTCTTGATCGCGCGGTCGATCACGTCCTTGGGGACGGAGTTCGACTTGGCTTCCTTCACCGCCAGGCGCAGGCGGGGGTTCTTGTCGGGGTCGGGGTCGCCCATCTTCGCGGCGACGGTGATTTCCTTCGAGAGCTTGGAAAACAGCTTGGAGCGGGCGGCGTCCTGGCGCCCCTTGCGGTGCTGGATGTTCGCCCATTTTGAATGGCCGGCCATGGGTCTTCTCCGTTCGGATCAATGCTTGGATCGGTTTGCGCGTCCATAGCCCATTGGCCCCACCGGGGGCAATCCCATGGTACATCCTCCCGGCTGCGGGTCGTCGCTCAGAGCGGCCAGAGCAGCGGGATCAGGAAAGAGGTCAGCAGGCCCATCGTGAGGTTGAGCGGGATGCCGACCTTGAGGAAGTCCGCGAAGCGGTAACCGCCGGGACCGTAGACCATCATGTTGGTCTGGTAGCCGATGGGCGTCGCGAAACTGGCCGAGGCCGCGATCATGACTGCGATCACCAGCGGGCGCGGGTCATAGCCCAAGGCCGCCGCCATGCCGATGGCGACAGGGGTCACCACAACGGCCACGGCGTTGTTCGAGACCAGCTCGGTCAGGATCGAGGTCAGAAGGTAGATCGCCCAGACCACGAGGAACGGCGGCAGCGAGGCGAGCGCCGGCGACACCGCCTGCACCACCAGTTCGACCGCGCCCGAGGCATCGAGGGCCGCGCCCACCGCGAGCATCGAGAAGATCAGCGCCAGCAGCCGCCCGTCGACAAAGGAAAACGCCTCGTCGGCGTCGATGCAGCGGGTGATGAAGACCAGCGCCACCGCGAGGAAGGACAGCAGCAGGATCGGCGCCACGCCGACGGCGGCCAGCAGCACGATGGCGATCAGCGCCGCGATGGCCACCGGCGCGCGGTCGCGGCGGAAGGCACGGGCCGACGGGCGGGCGATATCGACCAGCCCCATGTCCTGCGCAAGACGCCGGATATCCTCCGGCGCGCCTTCGAGCAGCAGCGTGTCGCCCACGCGCACCACGAGATCGTCGAGCTGGCGGCCGATGTTCTGGTTCCGGCGATGCACCGCCAGCGGGTAGACACCGTAGCGGCGGCGCAGGCGGAGTTGGCCGAGGGTGCGGCCCACCATGCGGGCGCCGGGGGAGATCAGCACCTCCACCGTCTCGGTCCGCACCGAGCTCAGCTTGTCCACGGTGCGCAGGTTCTTGTTTTCCTGCAGGCTCAGCAGCTCGCTCATCTGGGTCCGCAGAACCACCCGGTCCCCCGGCTCCAGCTCCACCGACCGCAGATCGCGCCGGAGCGAGGCGTCTCCGCGCAGCACGTCGATCACACGAACGCCCTCGCGCTTGAACAGGTCGATCTCCATCACCTTCTGGCCGATCAACCCGCTGTCCTCGGGCACCGCGAGTTCGGTGAAGAACTTCATGCGGGTCTTGTCGGAGAGCACGTCCGCCATGCTGTCGCGGTCTGGCAGCAGCCGGGGCGCTATGAAGCGCAGGTAGATCATGCCCCAGGCGACGACAAAGACCGCCAGCGGGGTGACCTCGAAGATGCCGAACGGGTCCATGCCGTTGGCGCGGGCCACACCGTCGACCAGAAGGTTGGTCGAGGTGCCGATCAGCGTGAGCGTGCCCCCCATGATCGCTGCATAGGAGAGCGGGATCAGCATCTTGGAGGCCGGCCGCTTCAGGGTACGCGCGATCTGGACCACGACGGGGATCATCACCACGACGACGGGCGTGTTCGAGACGAAGGCCGAGGCCGTCACCACGAAGCCCATCAACGTGCCGATCGCGAGCTTCGGGTTCTGCTCTGCCTGCCGCTGCGCGATCTGGGTGAACCAATCGAGCGCCCCGGTTCGCACCAGCGCCCCCATCACCAGGAACATCATGGCGATGGTCCAGGGGGCCGGATTGGACAGCACGGCGAGGGCGTCGTCGTAGGGCAGGATTCCGGTGACCAGCATCACCGCTGCGCCGATGATGGCGACGACCTCGGCGGGGAAGACCTCGCGCGCGAAGAGCAGGAACATCACCGCCACGACCATCAGCGCCAGCACTGCCTGTCCCGTTGCCCCGAGGAGAAAGAGTTCCATTCACCGCCCTGTGATTGCCACGCGCGCCATCCTTAGCGCCGCAATCCCCCGGTGCAAGGGATCATTGCCCCCCTGCCCGTCCCGGACCGGCCGCGCGCCGACCTGCCCGGCTTTGCAGCAGATGCGCGGAATTCGCGTTCCGATCGGTCGGTCTTGCCTTCTGACGAAGAGTTCATGGGGGCGCATTCGGAGGATCGTGGCATGATGCTCCCATTGCCTGACGATCCCGTCGCCACCGAGGAGACTTCGATGCGCAATTCCGTCCGCCACGTCGCCTGGCTCGCCCTGATCGGCCTGCTCCTGCCCGGCGTGGCCATCGCCCAGTCCGAAGCCGACCGGCGCCCCTCCCACTGCATCGCGCTGGTGGAGAACACCCCGGGGCTCGAGGTGATCTGGCGCGCCGGCTACCGCGACCCGCTGCCGGAACATACGGTGCGGCTGAACTACATCGACCACTCGATGTATCTGCTTCAGACCCCGGGCGGACTGAACGTGATCACCGATTACAATGGGTTCACGGGCCCTGCCGCGCTGATCCCGGACGTGGTGACCATGAACCATTCGCACACGACCCACTGGACGGCCAATCCAGACCCGGCCATCCCGCACGTGCTGCAGGGATGGGACGACACCGGCGCGCCGGCCGATCACCACCTCGATCTCGGCGAGATGCTGGTGCGCAACGTGCCAACCGATATCCGCTCCCGCTACGGCAGCGGGGTGGAGCCCGACGGCAATTCGATCTTCATCTTCGAGGTCGCCGGGCTTTGCATCGGGCATCTCGGCCACCTGCACCACGAGCCCAACCCGGAGCAATACGCGGCCATCGGGCGACTCGACGTGGTGATGGCGCCGATCGACGGCGGGATGACCCTGCCGACGGAGGTGATGATCCGGGTCCTGCAACGGTTCCGCGCCTCGATCGTGCTGCCGATGCACTGGCATTCAGGCAACTCTCTGGACCGCTTCCTCGCCGGGGTCGCAAATGATTTCCGGATCGAACGGCGCGAGGAGCGGATGCTGGAGGTATCGCTGCGCGACCTGCCCTCCGAGCCGACGGTCATCGTCCTGCAGCCGCGTTTCCTCGGATTCAACGACGAGGGCCAGTGACTTGCGCCACTGAGCGACGCACCCCATCTTGCACCGACCTGCCTCGCGTGATTGATCGACGCAGGAGGTGAAAGGATGCTGAACCCGGTATCTGCCGAAATCGAGGCCGCGCTGCGCGCCGAACTGCCCTGTTCCGCGTTCCGGCCGCTGGAGCCGCGCTATCTCGAGGAACCGCGCGGGCGGTTCCACGGCGGCGATGCGCTGCTGGTGACCCCCTCCTCGGTCGACGAGGTCGCACAAGTCATCAGAATGGCCGCCGCGCACCGCGTCGGCGTGCTGCCCTACGGCGGCGGCACCGGGCTGGTCGGCGGGCAGGTCGCCGGAGATCTGCCGCGGCCGATCCTGTTGTCGCTGGAACGCATGAACCGGGTCCGTGGCACCTATCCGGCCGAGAACGTGCTGGTGGTCGAGGCCGGCACCATCCTCGCCGACGTGCAGCAGGTCGCCCGGGATATCGACCGCATGTTCCCGCTCTCGCTCGCCTCGGAGGGCTCGGCCCAGATCGGCGGGCTGCTCGGGGTGAACGCGGGCGGCGTCAATGTCCTGCGCTATGGCAACAGCCGCGACCTGTGCCTTGGGCTGGAGGCGGTCCTGCCGGACGGGTCGATCCTGCGCGGGCTGAAACGCCTTCGGAAGGACAACACCGGCTACGATCTCCGCAACCTGCTGATCGGCTCGGAAGGCACGCTTGGCGTGATCACCGCCGCCAGCCTGCGTCTCTACCCCCGCCCGGCCGAGAAGGGCGCGGCCTTCCTGGTGGTGGACACGCCGGCCGCGGCCGTGAAGCTTCTGGCAATGGCGCAGCGGCGCATGGGCGATGCCGTCTCCGCCTTCGAACTGATCAGCGGCATGGGGCTCGAATTCCTGCATCGGAATATGCCCGACGTGCGCCAGCCCTTCGCCCCCCGTCCCTCCTGGATGGTGCTGATCGGGCTCGGTGTGACCGGCAGCCAGACCGCGGAAGCGGAGTTCGAAGGGCTCTTCGAGGAGGCCGCCGAGGCCGGGCTCGTCCAGGACGGCGTGATCGCGCAGAACGAGGCGCAGCGTCTGGCCTTCTGGAACCTCCGGGAATCCATCCCCGAAGCGAACCGCCGCATCGGCGCGGTCTCGTCGCACGACATCTCGGTGCCGATCTCCGCGATCCCCGAGTTCATTGCGCGCGGGCGCGAAGTGGTCGCGGCCCTGGGGGATTTCCGGATCAACTGCTTCGGCCACCTCGGCGACGGAAACCTGCATTACAATGTCTTTCCGCCCGACGGGGCGGCCGCCAGCGACTTCGCCGCTCAACGTGGGGCCGTCACCGCTGCGCTGCACGACCTGGTGGAAGAATTCGAGGGCTCGGTCAGCGCCGAACACGGGATCGGGCGGCTCAAGGTGGGGGATCTCGAGCGCTACGGCGACCCCACGAAACTGGCCGCGATGCGCGCCATCAAGGCAGCCCTCGACCCGCACGGCATCATGAACCCCGGCGCGGTCCTGCGCATGGGGTGAGCCGGCTCACGGCACCGAAGGTATATTCCCTGTATCGAAGGACGGACCGGGGCGCTGCCCCGGACCCCGGGGTATTTGGCTTCCAGGAGAAGCTGGGCGCGTCGTGCCCCTCAGGCGCCCTCGAATTCGCAGAGCGCATGGACGTCCATGCCGAGCGCCTCGAGGCGCTTGCGGCCGCCGAGCTCCGGCAGGTCGATCACGAAGGCGCAGCCGACGACATCGCCGCCCAGCCGTTCGACCAGGCGGATACCGGCCTCCGCGGTGCCGCCCGTCGCCAGCAGGTCGTCGACCACCAGGACGCGGGCACCGGGCTCGATGGCGTCGTCGTGGATCTCCACCACCGCCTCGCCGTATTCCAGCGTGTAGGCTTCCGAGATCACCGGACCGGGCAGCTTGCCCTTCTTGCGGATCGGCACGAAACCGACCGAGAGCTGGTGCGCCACCGCGCCACCGAGGATGAAGCCCCGCGCCTCCAGCCCGACGACGCAATCGATCGGCGTGCCGGCATAGGGGTGCAGAAGCTGGTCCACCGCGATCCGCAGGCCGCGGGGATCGGCAAAGAGCGTGGTCACGTCGCGGAACATGATCCCTTCATGGGGGAAATCGGCGATGGTTCGGATGTAGTCCTTGACCGTCTTGTGGCGCGCCATGGGTGTGTTCCTTCTGACTGTCGACATTTCCCGAAGTGCAGTTCGCACCTCACCTGATCGATCATGGCCGGCGCAAGGCCGGCGTGGCGCCAAACCACGCGGACGTGCCATCTTGCCGCGTCCGATCCGCTGCAAGGGCTGGATTCCGGGCAGCCGCGCGCCCCGCGCGCGGCCACGCCCAACGGGAGGAGGCGCATCTGCGATGCGTCGACGACGGGCGGGAGCCCATGGCCTAACGCACCTCCGTACGCCCCCGGCGATCCGCCCGGAGGTTGGAATAGAGCACGTGGTTCCGCCATCGGCCCGCGATCTGCAGGTAGCTCTGCGCCACCCCCTCGTACTTGAAGCCGCATTTCTCCAGGCAGCCTCGCGACGCCGCGTTTTCCGGCAGGCACGCGGCCTCGATCCGGCTCAGGTCCAGCGTCTCGAACGCATGATGCGTCAGGGCGGTGATTGCCTCCCGCATGTACCCGCGCCGGGCGAAGGGTTCGCCGATCCAGTAGCCGAAGGTGCCGGCCTGGGCGGGGCCACGGCGAATGTGGTCGAGCGTGATGGCTCCCATCAGCGCATCGTCGTCGCGCCGGACCAGGAAAAGCGGCAGCGCCGTGCCCGCACCGAGCGACCGCTGCGCCCAGTAGACCCGGTTGGTGAACGCCTTCCGGCTGAGGTGATCGGGCGCCCAGAGCGGTTCCCACTTTTCGAGGAAAGCGCGGGAGTCCCGCCGCAGGCAGCTCCAGGCCCGGAAATCGCCGTGCATCGGCGGGCGCAGGACCATCCGCTCGGTCACGATCCGCACCTTTTTCCGGCCAAGCCGCATCAGGCCGCAAGCCTCTCCTGCAGTTCCGCCAGTTCCGGGGCGCGCTGTGCCGGGCCGTAGAGTGCGAGCGCGGCGCGTCCGGTGCCTGCGAGGTCGGCGGCAAAGCGAGCGATGGAGGCGCGATCGACTGCCTCGATCCGCTCCACCGTCTCGTCGAGCGGCGGCACCCTGTCCCAGATCGCCACCATCCGGGCGAGGCGCTCGGCCCGCGCCGAAGGGCTCTCCAGCCCCATCAGCAGCCCGGCCTTCATCTGCGCCCGGGCGCGGTTGACCTCTTCCTCGCTCACGTCGTCCGCCACTCGGCGCAGCTCGTCGATGGTCAGCGTCGCGAGCTGGCTGATCTCGTCGGCGGAGGTGCCGGCGTAGATCGTCATCATGCCGGTGTCGGCATAGGCGCCCGCTTGCGCGAAGATCGTATAGCAGAGCCCGCGCTTCTCCCGCACCTCCTGAAACAGGCGGGAAGACATGCCGCCTCCGAGGAGGGTCGAATAGACCTGCGCGGTGTAGACATCGGGATGCGAGTAGAACGGGCTCTCCAGGGCCAGCGCGAAATGCACTTGCTCGAGCTTGCGAAGCTCGCGCCGCTCACCACCGTGGAAAACGGCCACGTCATGTGTGCTGAGCTGGACCGGCGAGAGATGGCCGAAGAGCTTCTCGGCGAGCCGGACGATCTCGTCGTGGTCCACGGCGCCGGCGGCAGAGAGAACCATTTGCCCCGGCCCGTAATGCTCTGCCACGAAACCGGCGAGGTCCTCGCGCTCGAAGCCGCTGACCCGTTCCGTGGGCCCAAGGATCGTGCGGCCGAGCGCCTGGCCCGGATAGGCGGCCTCCTGCAGCCAGTCGAAGATCACGTCATCCGGCGTGTCGAGCGCCTGGCCGATCTCTTGCAGGATCACCCCGCGCTCGACCTCGATCTCCTTCTGCTCGAAGACCGGGTTCAGCACGATGTCGGACACCACGTCGAGCGCCAGTGGCACGTCAGCCTTCAGGACCCGCGCGTAATAGGCCGTGGCCTCGCGCGAGGTGTAGGCGTTGATGAACCCGCCGACATCCTCGATCTCCTCGGCGATCTGCAGCGCGCTGCGCCGCTTCGTCCCCTTGAAGGCCATGTGCTCCAGGAAATGGGCAATGCCGTTCTGCTCGATCCGCTCGTGCCGTCCGCCAGCATTGACCCAAAGCCCGACGGCCGCGCTCTCCAGCCCGGGCACCGTCTCCGTGACGACGCGCAAGCCATTGGCAAGTCTCTCAAGATTCACGCTCAACCGGCGCGCCTTTCCCGTATCAGATCTTCGATGGCGCCAAGGTCGTTGGCGACCCGCGACACCCGTTCCGATCGCTCATACAGGTCCGCCATGCGATTGGGAAGAGGCGGGCGGAGACCTGTGGCGGCCTCGACCGCGTCGGGGAACTTGGCCGGATGGGCGGTCGCGAGCGTGATCATCGGCGCAGTCCCGAGGTGTTCTTCGGCCACTTTCACCCCCACGGCGCTGTGCGGGCAGAGGATCTCGCCGGTCTCCGCGAAGAGGCGCGCGATGGTGGCGGAGGTCTCGTCCTCCGAGGCGCGTCCGGAGGCAAATGTCTCCTGCAAGGTCTGCAGCGCGCCCTGGCTGATGTGGAAGCCGCCGTCGGACTTCAACTCGTCCATCAGTTGCGCCACGGCGGCACCATCGCGGCCGTAGGCGTCGAACAGCGCGCGTTCGAAATTCGAGCTGACCTGGATGTCCATCGAGGGACTGATCGAGGGGGCGACCTCGCTGGTCATGTAGCCGCCGGTGCTCAGCGCCCTGTGCAGGATGTCGTTCTGGTTGGTGGCGACCACCAGCCGCTCGATCGGCAGCCCCATGCGGCGCGCGATATCGCCGGCGAAGATATCGCCGAAATTGCCGGTGGGCACGGTGAAGGAGACCGCGCGATGCGGCGCGCCGAGCGCCGTGGCGGCACTGAAGTAATAGACGACCTGCGCCAGCACGCGCGCCCAGTTGATCGAGTTCACGCCTGCGAGCGCGACCGCGTCCCGGAAGGCGAAGTCGTTGAACATGTCCTTCACCCGGGCCTGGCAATCGTCAAAATGGCCATCGAGCGCGAGGGCGTGGACATTGGCCTCGGACGGCGTGGTCATCTGACGGCGCTGCACCTCGGAGACGCGGCCATGCGGGAACAGGATAAAGACATCCACCGCGTCGAGCCCGCGGAACGCCTCTATCGCCGCGGAACCGGTGTCGCCCGAAGTCGCGCCGACGATCGTGACCCGCTCGCCGCGCCGCTTCAAAGCCACCTGGAAGAGCTGGCCGATGAGCTGCATCGCGAAGTCCTTGAAGGCCAGTGTGGGCCCGTGGAACAGCTCGAGCAGGAAATGGTTGGGGGCGAGTTGCACCAGCGGCGCGCGGGCGGCATGGCCGAAGCCCTCGTAGGCGCGTGCGATGATCTCGCGGAACTCTTCATCGGTGAAGCTCTCGCCGAGGAACGGCTGCATCACCCGAAAGGCGATCTCCTCGTAAGGAAGGCCGGCGAGCGCGGCGATGGCCTCGGGGGGCATCTGCGGAATGTTCTCGGGCACGTAGAGTCCGCCGTCACGGGCGAGCCCAGTGAGCATGGCCTCCTCAAAGGACAGAACGGGCGCCTTGCCGCGGGTGGAGATGTATTTCATTGCGCCTCTCTCGTGTCTGCGGAGCACCTGGGCCCGGCGATGCACCGATGGCGCTTGCGGGAGCCTCCGGCGGGGATATTTCTGGACAGGTGATGAGAGCGGTTACCCTTTCCCACCAGCGCTGCGACGGTCGCCGCGTGAGATACGCCAGAGTTGCAGCGCTGTCATCCCCAACCACACAAGCGCGAGGCCGAACCACGTCACGGCATAGCCGAGGTGGTCGTTCGGGATGCCGGAGCTGTCCATCGGCAGCGGGGTGATCGAGGCGTCGGAGCCGGAGCTCATGCGGGCGATCACGAGGATCGGCTCGGTGCCCAACTCGTCGGCCATCACGTCGACTTCGCGGGCGTACCAGTAATTCGTCGCCGGATCGTTCTCCGGCGTATAGCGGTCGCGCTCGTCAGGCCAGTGCAGGTTGCCGGTGATCATGAGCGTGGCCGCCGGCCGTCCCGCGTCCTTCCGGTCCGCAGCCACGAAGCCCCTGTCGAGCAGGATTCGACGCCCCTCTTCGGTGGTGAAGCCAGTGATGATCCGGAAGCCGGCTCCGAGCTGACGGGTCGAAACCAGGACATGCAACTCGCGCGGGTCGGTGCGCCCAGAGACCTCGACTGGCAGGAACCGGTCCTGCTCGGGATCGGGCGTGGCCGGCAGCGGAACGGGATCGGCCGCGATGCGCTGGTCGATCTCCTCCAGGATCGCTTCCTTCCACTCCAGGCGCTGAAGCTGCCAGACGCCGAGCCAGATCAGGATCGCCGCGCCGACTAGTCCGATCGCCAGCGGTGCCAGATAGCGTCGCACCTGCGCGCCCTCCTTCAATGAGAACGGGGCCCGGTCAGTCCCGCGCCCCGCTTCTTCTTGGATCAAATACCCCCGCCGGAGGCAAGCGGCCTTCCGGCTCAGCCGCCCCAGATGTAGACCGCGGTAAACAGGAACAGCCAGACGACGTCCACGAAGTGCCAGTACCAGGCGGCGGCCTCGAAGCCGAGGTGGCTTTCCTGGGTGAAGTGGCCGGCCCGCACCCGCAGGTAGCAGACAAACAGGAAGATGGTGCCGATGATCACGTGCGCACCGTGGAAGCCGGTCGCCATGAAGAAGTTGGCGCCATAGATGTTGCCGGAGAAGCCGAAGGCGGCGTGGCTGTACTCATAGGCCTGGAAGAAGGTGAACAGCAGACCGAGTGCCACGGCGAGGATGAGGCCGGTGGCCATGTCCTTGCGGTTGTTCTCGTGGACGAGGGCGTGGTGTGCCCAGGTGGCTGCGCACCCCGAGAGCAACAGGATCAGCGTGTTGATCAGCGGCAGGTGCCAGGGATCGAACGTCTCGATGCCCACCGGCGGCCAGACGCCGTCTACGGCCGGGCTTTCGGGGCCCATCGGGTACATGGCGTGCTTGAAGAACGACCAGAACCAGGCGGCGAAGAACATCACCTCGGACATGATGAAGAGGATGAAGCCGTAGCGCAGTCCGATCAGCACCACCGGCGTGTGATCGCCTGCATGCTCCTCGGCGATCGTCTCGGCCCACCACGCGTACATGGTGTAGAGCACCAGCACGAGGCCGATGAAGAACAGGAACGGGGTGATGGAGTGCATCCACAACACCGCGCCGAACAGCATGATGAAGGCCCCCACCGCGCCCAGGAACGGCCAGATGGACGGCTGCAGGATATGGTAGTCGTGGTTCTTTTCGTGAGCCATTGGAAGTCCCTTGCGCGTTATTCGTCGGCGATCACAAGCGCCGCCTGCTCTTCGGGCAGGTCAATCTCGTAGAAGGTGTAGGAAAGGGTGATCTGCGGCGTGTGCTTCGCGTCGCGATCCTCGAGGATCTCCGGATCGACGTAGAAACTGACCGGCATCTGCACCGTCTCGCCCGGCTGCAGGACCTGCTGCTCGAAGCAGAAGCAGTCGATCTTGACGAAGTAGTTCCCGGCGTCGAACGGAGCGACATTGTAGCTGGCCGAGCCCGCCACGGGGCGATCGGTGGGATTATGGGCCTCGTAGAAGGCCAGACCGGTCTCGCCGAGGCGGATGGTCATTTCCCGCTGCATCGGCTTGAAGCTCCAGGGCATGCCCCGCTCGAGCGAACCGTCGAAGCGCACCTTGATCGTCTCGTTCAGGACAACATCGGAGCCCGCGTCGGCGGTGTTCGTCGTGCCGCCGTAGCCGGTGACCTTGCAGAACATGTCGTAAAGCGGCACCGACGCCCAGGCGAGCGAGCCCATGACAAAGACCACGCTCAGGGTCTGGGCGAGCGTCCGCTTCGGGCCTGTGAGGTTGCGAAAGATCACTGTGACACCTCCCCCGATACCATACCGGTTCCGAGCACGTCCTCGCCATTGCCGATCTTGACGATGGTCATGCCGAAGACGATGCCGACGAAGGCGAGCAGCAGGATCCCGAGCCCGAGATTACGCCCCTTGCGGCGCTCGTGAAGTTCATGGGTCGCACGGATCATGCCCAGCCTCCAAACACTCCGAGGGCGCGCAGCGTGGCGTCGGCCAGCAGCGCCGAGAAGTGGAGGAAGAGATACCACAGCGACAGCTTGAAGAACCGCTTTTCTTCGCCATAGGCGTCCGCCTCGGCCTGCGGCGTGCTGCGCTTCCAGATCTTCCAGGCGCCCACCAGGAACCGGAAGTTCAGGACCAGTGCGGCGACGAGGTAGACCGGACCACCGATCGACGTCGCGGCGAGGCTTAGCGAACAGGCGGCCAGCAGGACCGTGTAGGCAAGGATGTGGCGGCGGGTGGCGTCATGCCCGTGGGTCACGGTCAGCATCGGCACGCCGGCGTCGTCGTAATCGGACTTCATGAACAGCGCCAGCGCCCAGAAATGCGGCGGCGTCCAGATGAAGATCAGCGCGAACATCAGCACCGATTCGACCGAGATCCCGCCCGTCGCGACCGCCCAGCCGATCATCGGCGGGAAGGCACCGGCTGCACCGCCGATGACAATGTTCTGCGGCGTCCAGCGCTTGAGCCACATCGTGTAGATCACGACGTAGAAGAAGATGGTGAAGGCCAGCAGGCCGGCGGCCAGGAGGTTGGCCGAGAGCGCCAGCATCATCACCGACAGGCCGGACAGCGCAACACCCAGACCGAGCGCCTCGCCTTCGGTGACCTTCCCGGCCGGGATTGGGCGCTTCGCCGTGCGGCGCATCACCCGGTCGATATCGGCATCCCACCACATGTTCAGCGCCCCGGATGCCCCGCCGCCGATGGCGATGAACAGGACCGAGGTGAACATGATGAAGGGATGCACAGGCACCGGCGCAACGAGCAGGCCGACGAGCGCCGTGAAGACGACCAGCGACATCACCCGCGGCTTCAGCAGGGCGAAGTAGTCCTTCAGCTCCGGCTCGGCGCTGCGGGGGACGCTGTGCAGGCTCGTGTCAGACATGGTTCACCTGTCGGTTCCTGGAACCTCGGGGCCTCACTCGGCCGAGGCCACATCGAGGTTGCGCGGCTTGCCGGCATATTCCTCGATGGCGCTGTCGAGCCAGGCTTCGTAGGCCTCTTCGCTGACCACCTTCACCGTGATCGGCATATAGGCGTGGGCGATGCCGCAGAGCTCGGAGCACTGACCGAAGTAGATGCCTTCTTCCTCGGCCTTGAACCACAGCTCGGCAAGCCGGCCCGGCACCCCGTCCTGCTTCACCCCGAAGGCCGGGATGGTCCAGGAGTGGATCACGTCCGCCGCCGTCACCTGAACGACGATGGTCTTGTTCACCGGAACCACCACCGCGGTATCGGTCGCGAGCAGGAAGTGCTCCTTCTCGTAGCCGGCCTCGATCAGCTGCGCCTCGACCTCGGGGGTCAGCTTGTTCTGGGCGTCGGCGCCGATCATGTAGCTGTCGAAGGCGAACTCGTGGTCGGGGTACTCGTAGGACCAGTACCACTGGTTGCCGATCGCCTTGATGGTGACGTCGCCCTCGGGGATGATCTGCTGCTTGAACAGCACCGGCAGCGAGAACGAGCCGATGAAGATCAGGATGATGATCGGCACCACTGTCCAGGCGATCTCGAGCGGCGAATTGTGGGTGAAGCCCGCGGGCTCGGGGTTGCGTTTGCGGTTGAACCGAACGACGACCCAGACCATCAGCGCGGTCACGAAAAGCACGATGGCGGCGATGATCACGTTGATCATCCCGTCCAGCCACTGCAGGTCGCGCGCCAGCTCGGTCACCGCCGGCTGGAAACCCAGCCCGCCCGGCGTCGGCGCGCCCTTCACCTCGAGATCGCCAAGCGCGTCCTGCGCAAGTGCGGCGCCGGATACAGTCAGACCGGCAAGGGCAGCCGGCAGGCCGCTCTTCAGCGTCGAAAATCGCATCAGTTATATTTCCCGTTCGCTAGTCGGCGTAAGCCGTAACGGACTCCCCCCCCTGGCGGCCGTAGCCTCCGGGCAAAAGAGCCCGTTGTGTCCTGCGGCCTAGAGACCATATTACGAAAAACTGCACAACCCGGTGATTTGCGTCAACAAGTCACTTGCGAATATGTCGACAGACGGGAGCATCGCCTTGACCTCCACCGATAATACGCCTTTTCGCCCCTTCGAGACCCATCTCGACAGGGACGCCGCCCTCCGCACGCTGCAGGACGCAACGCACGGGGCCGACGATGGCGAGATCTTTCTGGAGCGGCGGCGATCCGAGGCGCTGGTCTTCGATGACGGCCGCCTGAAGACGGCGAGCTACGACGCATCCGAAGGGTTCGGGCTGCGCGCGGTGCGTGGCGAAACAGCCGGTTACGCGCATTCCACCGAGATCTCCGAGGCCGCGCTGCAGCGCGCCGCCGGCACCGCCCGGCTGGCCGTCGGCGCGGGCGGCGGCACGCTGGCAGAGGGGCCCGCTGCCACGAATCAACGGCTCTATCGCGATGACAGCCCGATCTCGGACGCCGAATTCCCTGTAAAGATCGAGACCTTGCGCGAGATCGACGCCTTCGCCCGCGCCCTCGACCCGCGCGTCGTGCAGGTCTCCGCCACCCTTGCGGCCTCCCTGCAGGAAGTGACCATCCTGCGCCCCGACGGCACCGTCGTGGCCGACAGCCGCCCGATGAGCCGGCTGAACGTGAGCGTGATCGTCGAGCAGGACGGGCGGCGCGAACAGGGCGGAACCGGCGGCGGCGGGCGTGCGGGCCTCGATGGCCTGCTCGACCGCGCCCACTGGGAGGGCGTGACCCGCGAAGCGCTGCGCATCGCGCTGGTCAATCTCGAGGCGGAACCCGCCCCCGCCGGGGTGATGGACGTGGTGCTCGGCCCCGGCTGGCCCGGCATCCTTCTGCATGAGGCCATCGGTCACGGCCTCGAGGGAGACGCGAATCGCAAGGGCACCTCCGCCTTCGCCGGGCTGATGGGTCAGCGAATCGCCTCGCCCGGCGTTACCGTGCTCGACGATGGCACGATCCCGGACCGCCGCGGCTCGATCACCGTCGATGACGAGGGCACCCCCTCGCACCGCAACGTGCTGATCGAGGACGGCATCCTCGTGGGCTACATGCAGGACCGCCAGAACGCCCGCCTGATGGGGGTCGCACCCACCGGCAACGGCCGCCGCGAGAGCTATGCCCACGCCCCGATGCCGCGGATGACCAACACCTACATGCTCGCCGGCGACGCCTCGCCGGAAGAGATCCTGTCCGAGCTGAAGGACGGGCTTTATGCCGTCGGCTTTGGCGGCGGCCAGGTCGATATCACGAATGGCAAATTCGTCTTTTCCTGCACCGAGGCCTACCGGGTGAAGGACGGAAAGGTCGGCGCGCCGGTCAAGGGCGCCACCCTGATCGGCGACGGTCCGACCGCGCTGTCGCGAATCACCGCGATCGGCAACGACATGTCTCTCGACCCCGGAATCGGCAATTGCGGCAAGGCCGGGCAATGGGTGCCGGTGGGTGTGGGCCAGCCGACCCTGCGCATCGGCGGCCTGACCGTCGGCGGCTCGGCGGCGTGAGTTCGATCCGGGACGCCACGGCGCGGGATGTCCCCGCGCTCGCGGATCTCTGGGACCAGGCGTGGCAATCCTCCCACGCCGGCCTCGTGCCCGCCGACTTGCTGCCGCATCGAAACCGGGAAAGCTTCCGGCGGCGGCTGGAGCGGATGGTGGGCCGCATCCGTCTTGCCGAAGCCCCCGACGGCGCACCGCTTGGTTTCTGCGTGATCGATTCAGCCGGCCAAGGCGAGATCGACCAGCTTTTCGTTACGGCCGCCGCGCAGGGTACCGGTGTTGCGCAGGCCCTGCTGGCCGACGGCGAAGCGCGCCTCGCCGCCGCCGGATGCAGCCGGCCGCGGCTGCTGTGTACGCAAGGCAACCGGCGCGCCGAGCGGTTCTATGCACGAAACGGCTGGACCTCTCTCGGCCCGCGGCAGGTCCCGGTGACGACCGATGACGGTGACATGCCGCTCACCTGCCTGATCTTCGAGAAAGATCTCGAGGCCCTCCCGGCCGCCTGAACGCGCGGCGCGGATTCTTCGTCGATTGCCTCACGGCGTTTACGCCCGATTAACCGTTTTCCCTGTAGCCATGATCTCAGCAAGAGACGGAGCTGCGACGGTTTGGAATTGTTTTCTTCCCCACCCCCCCTCGCACCACCCACCTCGGAAGGAACCAGGCGCTCCTGGCTGCGTCTCTTGCGCTCCCACCGTGTCGGAACATCCACCTTCTATCGGCTGATGGCCGAACACGGTGGCGATGCAGAGGCCGCACTCGAGGCCCTGCCGCAGATCGCGGCCAAGGCCGGTGTTGCCGGGTACCGCCCCTGCCCGCCCGAGGTCGTGGAGCGCGAGCTGGCAGCCGGCAGCCGCGCCGGTGCGCGGCCGATCTTCATCGGCATGAAGGAATACCCGAGCGCCCTCGCCGAGATCGCCGATGCCCCGCCGATGCTCTGGGCCCTTGGCCAAACGGAACTGACCGGGCGCGAGGCGGTTGCGCTTGTCGGCGCACGCAACGCCTCCAGCATCGGTCGCCGTACCGCCGCCGCGCTGTCGCGCGGGCTGGGCGAGGCAGGGCTGGTGGTCGTCTCGGGGCTCGCCCGCGGGATCGACGCGGAAGCCCATGCCGCGGCTCTGGCCACCGGCACCATCGCCGTCGTCGCCGGAGGCGTCGATGTGGTCTATCCCAAGGAAAACACCGATCTGACCGCCCGGATCGCCGAAACCGGCCTGATCGTCTCGGAAATGCCGCCGGGCACCCGACCGCAGGCGCGCCACTTCCCGCGCCGCAATCGCATCATCTCCGGAATCGCACGCGCCGTCCTGGTGGTGGAGGCCGCGACGAAATCCGGCAGCCTGATCACGGCGCGCGACGCGCTCGACCAGGGGCGGGACGTGCTCGCCGTCCCCGGCCACCCGTTCGACGGCCGCGCCTCCGGGTGCAACCTTTTGATTCGCGATGGCGCGACGCTTGTGCGGAACGCAGAGGACGTCCTGGAAGCGCTCGGCACCGCCCCGGCGCCGCGCCTCTCGCCCAGGCGCGAGAGACAACCAACGCCAGCCGCACAGCCGGCCGATCCGCCGCGGATCAACCAGCCGGCCGCAGCGGCGCCTACCCATGGCGACCCGCTGCGCAACCGGATCCTGTCGTTTCTCGGCATGACGCCGCTTTCCGAGGACCAGCTCCTGCGCGATCTCTGCATGCCGGCCCCGGCGATTGCCGAAGAGCTTCTTGCGCTCGAGATGGACGGGGCGGTGGTCCGTCACCCGGGCGGCCTGCTGGCGCGCGGCGCCTGAGAGGTGTAGGCGGCTGGGGTAGACCGGAAGTTGGGGGCATTGCCGCCCCCGCCGCGCCGCCGCATTGACAACCCTGCATCGGCACCACATCTTCCGCCGCCAATTGATCGAACCCTTTCAAAAGGTCATCCGCATGCCCGTCGTCGTCGTGGAATCGCCTGCCAAGGCCAAGACAATCAACAAGTATCTGGGCGGCGACTACGTTGTTCTGGCGTCTTTCGGGCACGTTCGGGACCTGCCTCCCAAGGACGGATCGGTGGATCCGGAGCACGAATTCGAGATGACCTGGGAGGTCGCGAACGATTCTCGCAAGCATGTGAAGGCGATCGCGGATGCTCTGAAGGACGACAACGCGCTGATCCTCGCGACCGACCCCGACCGCGAGGGAGAGGCGATCAGCTGGCATCTGGAGGAGACCCTCCGCAAGCGCCGGGCAATCCGGAAGGACACCGCAGTCTCGCGCGTCGTGTTCAACGCCATCACCAAGTCCGCGGTCACCGAGGCGATGAAATCGCCCCGCCAGGTCGATCAGCCGCTGGTTGACGCCTATCTCGCCCGCCGCGCGCTGGATTACCTGGTCGGCTTCAACCTCTCCCCGGTGCTCTGGCGCAAGCTGCCCGGATCGCGCTCCGCTGGGCGCGTGCAGTCGGTCTGCCTGCGCCTGATCGTCGAGCGGGAGATGGAGATCGAGGCGTTCCGTGCGCAGGAATACTGGTCGGTGAAGGCGCTGCTCGAAACGCCGCGCGGCCAGACCTACGAGGCCCGGCTGACGACGCTGGCCGGCAAGAAGCTCGACAAGTTCGACATCGCCAACGAGACCGCCGCCGAACTGGCCGTGCAGGCGATCACCTCGCGCGATCTGACCGTCTCCGAAGTGGAGGCCCGCCCGGGCAGCCGGAACCCGTCGGCGCCGTTCATGACCTCGACCCTGCAACAGGAGGCGAGCCGCAAGTTCGGCATGGGCGCCCGGCAGACGATGAACGCCGCCCAGCGTCTCTACGAGGCCGGGCTGATCACCTACATGCGGACCGACGGCATCGACATGGCCCCCGAGGCGGTCGCCGCCGCCCGTGACGCGATCAAGGATCGCTACGGCGCCGAATACGTGCCCAGCACGCCACGGATCTACAAGAACAAGGCCAAGAACGCGCAGGAAGCGCACGAATGTATCCGCCCGACGGACATGACGCGGGACGCCGCGAGCCTGAAGGTCTCGGAAGCCGACCAGCGCAAGCTGTATGACCTGATCTGGAAGCGGACCCTCGCCAGCCAGATGGAAGCGGCGCGGCTGGAACGGACCACGGTGGACATCACCAGCGCCGACGGCCAGGTCGGGCTGCGCGCCACCGGGCAGGTCGTGCTCTTCGACGGGTTCCTCAAGGTCTACGAGGAGGGGCGCGACGACGTTTCCGAGGACGAGGACGGCAAGCGCCTGCCCGCGATCATGCAGGGGGAGCCGGCCAAGAAGCACGAGATCACGCCCGAGCAGCATTTTACCCAGCCGCCGCCGCGCTACACCGAGGCCACGCTGGTCAAGCGGATGGAAGAGCTCGGCATCGGCCGGCCCTCGACCTACGCCTCGATCGTCACCACGATCCAGGACCGCGGCTACGTCCGAAAGGACAAGAACCGGCTGTTCCCCGAGGACAAGGGCCGGCTCGTCATCGCCTTCCTGATGAACTACTTCCGCCGCTACGTGAGCTATGACTTCACCGCCGGGCTGGAGGAGGAGCTGGACCACGTCTCCGCCGGCGAGGCGGATTACAAGGAAGTGCTGGCACGGTTCTGGCGCGATTTCTCCGCCGCGATCTCCGAGACCTCGGAGCTGCGGATCACCGACGTCCTGGAAAAGATCAACGAGGTGCTGGAACCGCACCTGTTCCCGCCGACCGAGGACGGCAGCGACCCGCGCGCCTGCCCGAACTGCGGAAACGGCCGCCTCTCGATGCGCACCGCGCGGTCGGGCGGCGCATTCATCGGCTGCTCGAACTACCCCGAATGCCGCTACACCCGCCCCTTCGGGCCGCCGGGCACCGAGGAATCCGGGATCGGTCCGGACGGCAAGCTTCTGGGCTACGACAACGAGGACAAGATCACCCTGCGCGACGGGCGTTTCGGCCCCTACGTGCAGCGCGGTGACGCCACCGAGGAAAACCCCAAGCCGCCGCGGTCGAGCCTGCCCAAGGGGTGGCGCGCCGAGGACATGGACCTCGAGAAGGCGCTGACGCTTCTGAGCCTGCCCCGCGAGATCGGCGATCACCCCGAGGGCGGGATGATCACATCCAACTTCGGCCGCTTCGGCCCCTACATCGCACACACGGCGCCGGGCGACGAGAAACCGGTCTACGTCAACCTGAAGGACCCGGCGGAGGTGTTCGAGATCGGCATGAACCGGGCCGTAGAGATGCTGGCCGAGAAGCGGGCAAACCCGCGCGGCCGGGGCGGCGCGGCCGCCAAGCCGCTCAAGGAGCTGGGCGAGCACCCCGAGGAGGGTGGGCCGATCAATGTCATGGAAGGGCGCTACGGGCCTTACGTGAAATGGGGCAAGATCAACGCGACCCTACCCAAGGACACGGAGCCGCAATCGCTCACCATGGAGCAGGCGCTGGAGCTGATTTCCGAGAAGGCCGCCAAGAAGGGTGGCCGCAAGAAGGCCCCGGCCAAGAAGCCCGCCGCGAAGAAGACCGCCGCCAAGAAGAGCACGGCGAAAAAGGCACCGGCCAGGAAGGCCGCGGCAAAGGTCGAAGACGACGACGTGATCGAGTGATCCGAAAACGACTGCGCCGGGCCAATCGCCCGGCGCTTTCGTGTTCAGGGGATCCAGAACGGTTTGCGGATTTCCTGATCCGCCATTTCCGGCGTGATCCCGATATCCTTGAGCTGATGCGGTGTCAGGCGGGTCAACGCGCGGCGGGACCTGTGTCGGCAATCCCATTTGACCACGGCCGCCGCCATCCAGAGCGCGACATCGGCCAGAAGCGGCAGCGATTGGCGGGCGCTCAGGCTTTCCAGCCTGGGGTCGGATGCGGGCGAGATCTGTGCCATGGGACTCTCCTATTGTATTGACACAATTTGAAATGATGCGATACAAAAATTGATACATTCGGAATATACCCCGGTCTAGGAGAGTATTGTGTCGGATACAAAATGGACGGAGGGCGTGCAGCTCGCGGGCCGGGCCAAGTACAAGGCGCTCGCCGACCACCTCATGGCCGAAATGGACAGGGGCACCTTGCCCGTCGGCCATCAGCTTCCCCCGGTACGGCAACTTGCCTGGGCGCTCGGCGTGACCCCGGGCACGGTCGCCCGCGCCTATTCGCAGCTGACCGATGCCGGCCGGCTCGAGGCCGTCGTCGGGCGCGGCACCTTTGTCGCCCCGAAATTGCGCAACGTCGCCGACGATGTCTGGACCCGAACGCTCCCGCAGGAGCCGGGCAAGATCAACCTCTACAGCCCGCGCCTGCCGGATATGGGCCAGGTCGCCGCGATCCGGCACGGGTTGCGTGCCGTGGCCGAGGGGCCGGAGGAGGATCTCGTCGAATATCCCAACCGCGAAGGGTTCCGGCCCGCCCGGGAGGCGGTGATCGACTGGCTCTCTGACGTCTCGCTCGGCGCGATCGGGCACAAGGATGTCGTGCTGAGCCACGGCGGGCAGAGCGCCATCTCGCTGGTGCTGCAGTCAGCCCTGCGGGGCGCGCAGCCGGTGATTCTCGTCGAGGAGCTGTCCTATGCAGGTTTCCGGCGTGCCGCCGAGATGCTGCGGATCGAGGTCGTGGGCGTGCCTTCGGATGAACGGGGGCTGATTCCGGAAGAACTCGAACGTATCGCGCGGCGGTCCGGGGCCCAGATGCTCTGCACCTCGGCAGAGGTCCACAACCCGACCGGCCTGCATACGCCGCTGGAACGGCGGGAGGAGATCGTGGCCGCCTGCCAGCGCGCCGGTGGCGTGCAGATCCTCGAGGATGATTGCTACCGCATCGGGCCCGCGCGCGCACCGAGCTACCGCGCGCTCTGGCCCGAGGGCGCCTGGTACGTCTCCTCCATTTCCAAGACGCTCACGCCGGCGCTGCGCATCGGCTTTGCGGTCGCCGCGGAAGGGCGCTATGCCGACCTGCGCCGGGCCGCGGAATACGGGTTCTTCGGGCTCGCCCGGCCACTGGCCGAGATGGCGCGGCTCATCCTCGGCAACCCGGAGACCCGGCGCATCGCCGGGACGGTGCGTGACCGGGTGGGCGATTACGTCCGTGCCGCAGTGAACGCACTCGGCAGCCACGAGATCGCCTGGCGCGAGGACGTTCCCTTTCTCTGGCTGACCCTGCCGCGCGGCTGGCGGGCCGCCGAATTCGTGCTCGCCGCGGAGCGCCAAGGGATCCAGATCAGGTCCGCCGAGGAATTCACCCTCCGCGAGGACCGCGCGCCCCATTGCATCCGCATCGCGGTCAACGGGCAGGTGCCGCTGGAACGCTTCGAGACCGCCATGACCACCCTGCGCGAGCTGCTGGACAATCCGCCAGAGGCGATCTCGGCCTGACGTCGGCTCCCCGCAGCGGTGCTTTTCCCGGCGCCGGGGCGCCGCGACGCAGCATTCGTTTGACACACGCCTTCCCGGGCGTCAGAAACCTCCCTCAAAGGGTCTATGGGAGGTTCTCCATGAAGAAGATTTACGGCAGCGCGGCGGAAGCGCTGGACGGGCTGCTGCACGACGGCATGCTGATTGCCGCCGGCGGCTTCGGCCTCTGCGGCATTCCGGAACTGCTGCTCAACGCGATCAAGGACAGCGGCGTGAAGGACCTGACCTTCGCCTCCAACAACGCCGGAGTAGACGATTTCGGCATCGGAATCCTGCTGCAGACCAAGCAGGTGAAGAAGATGATGTCGTCCTACGTGGGCGAGAACGCCGAGTTCATGCGCCAGTACCTCTCGGGCGAGCTGGAGCTCGAGTTCAACCCGCAGGGCACGCTGGCCGAGCGGATGCGCGCCGGCGGCTGCGGCATCCCGGGCTTCTACACCAAGACCGGCGTCGGTACCGTGGTGGCCGAGGGCAAGGAGCACAAGGAGTTCAACGGCGAGACCTACATCCTCGAAGAGGGGATCTTCGCCGACCTGTCGATCGTCAAGGCCTGGAAGGCCGACCCGACCGGCAACCTTGTTTTCCGCAAGACCGCCCGCAACTTCAACCCGCCGGCGGCGATGTGCGGCAAGGTCTGCGTCGTGGAAGTCGAGGAGATCGTCCCCACCGGCTCGCTTGACCCCGACACGATCCACCTGCCCGGCATCTACGTCCACCGCCTGATCCAGGGCGAGCACGAAAAGCGCATCGAACAGCGCACGACCCGCAAGAAGGAGGACGCATAATGCCCTGGGACCGCAACCAGATGGCCGCACGTGCGGCGCAGGAGCTGGAAGACGGCATGTATGTGAACCTCGGCATCGGGATCCCGACGCTGGTGGCCAACTACATTCCCGACGGCGTCGAGGTGACGCTGCAATCCGAGAACGGCATGCTCGGCATGGGCCCCTTCCCCTTCGAGGGCGAAGAGGATCCGGACCTGATCAACGCCGGCAAACAGACGATCACAGAACTGCCGCAGACCGCCTATTTCGACAGCGCGACCAGCTTCGGCATGATCCGCGGCGGCAAGATCGCCATGGCGATCCTCGGCGCGATGGAAGTGGCAGAGAACGGTGACCTCGCCAACTGGATGATCCCCGGCAAGCTCGTGAAGGGCATGGGCGGCGCGATGGACCTGGTGGCCGGCGTCGGACGCGTGGTCGTGGTGATGGACCACACCAACAAGAAGGGTGAGTCCAAGGTCCTGAAGTCCTGCACCCTGCCGCTCACCGGCACCGGGGTGGTCGACCGGATCATCACCAACCTCGGCGTGCTGGACGTTACCCACAAGGGCCTGCACATCCAGGAACTCGCCCCCGGCGTGACCCGCGAGGAGCTGATCGCGTCCACCGAGGCGACGATTGTCTGAACCTTTGGGGGCGCGGCGAAAGCCGCCCCCTTCCCTCCCGCCGGCATGGGCCCATGGCCATTCGGCAATGATCGCCGGCTCTCCCTGCGTCACCCGCTCAAACTGGAAACAGTTTCACAATGACGCCCAAATTGGTTGCTAGGCCGGCGCCAATGAAACCCTTGACCCAAGCCCCTCCCCTGGTTGAAGCCCCCCGGCTGCGCTCCCGGCGCCTGCGGGACCTGTCGCTGATCCTGGGCCTCCTGATCCTGTTCCTTGCCGGCATCGGCGGCCTCGCCGCGGCGACCGGCTGGGAGGAAACGCTGCACCAGCTGAGCCGCCTGACGGCGCTGCAGGTTGCGGTGTTGCTGGGGCTTTCGTTGGCGAACTACCTGTGCCGCGGCACCCGGTGGCACCTGTTTGCCCGGACCCTCGGGCTGCCCACCCATTTCCTCCAGGACCTGCGCCATTTCATCGGCGGCTTCGCGATGACCGTCACACCCGGCCGGGTGGGCGAGCTGATCCGGATGCGTTGGCTCCGGCGCGAGACCGGCTGGAGCGTCGATCGCACGGCGCCGCTGGTTCTGGTCGACCGCGCCTCCGACCTCGCCGCCATGGCGATCCTGCTCGGACTGGCCATCGCGCTCTCCGCCGCCGGCATCAGCGGCGCGATCCCGGTGGCCCTGCTGGCGCTCGGCACGGCCTATGTCGCAACGCATCCGCGCCTGCTGGCCTGGTGCGTGACGCAGGCCTACCGCGTCATCGGCCGCTGGCCGCGCCTGTTCGGACGCTTTCGCCAGACCGCGCGTTCGCTGCGCGCCTTCTCTCAGCCCGGCGTCCTGTCGACCGCGCTTGCGCTCGGCGCCTGCGGCTGGCTCGCCGAGGGCTTCGCGCTGCATCTGCTGCTGATCTGGATGGGAGCCGATATCGGCTTCTGGAGCGCCGTCGGCATCTTCCTGTTCTCCACCCTCGCGGGCGGCCTGACCGGCGCTCCCGGAGGCGTCGGCGGCGCCGAGGCCGCGATGATCGCCCTTCTGAAACTGCAAGGCGTTCCGCTTGAGGTTTCCGTGCCCGCCACGGCAGTGATCCGGCTGACCACGCTGTGGTTCGCCATCCTGCTCGGGCTGGCCGTCTTCCCCTTTGCGGAACGTTGTTCGAAAAAGGCCGCGCATGACCTGGAAAACCGTTGAATACGCCGGCTGGGGCCGGTTCTACCGAGCAAAGGGCGAACTGGCGCGCCCGGAGCGCGCCAGCACGCTGGACCAGCTCGTCCGCGAAACCCCTTGCCCCGCGATCGGCCGCCGCCGCTCCTATGCGGACGGCTGCCTGAACACCGACGGACGCGCGATAGACACGGCGCGGCTCGACAGGATCCTTTCGCTCGATGAGGAGGAAGGCATCCTCGAGGTCGAGGCCGGCTGCCAGCTGGGCGAGATCGTCCGGCTGATCGGGCCGAAGGGCTGGTTGCCCATGGTCCTGCCGGGCACGGGGTTTGCCACCGTGGGCGGCGCGATCGGCATGGATGTGCATGGCAAGAACCATCACCACGCCGGCAGCTTCGGCCAGCATGTGGAGGCGATGACCCTGCACCTGCCAGAAGGCCGTCGGAAGGTCACGCCTGCGGACAAGCTCTTCGGCGCCACGGTCGGCGGGATGGGACAGACCGGACCGATCGGCACGGCGCGCCTCAGGATGCAGCGCACCAAGGGGCCGGTGATGATGGTCACCGAGCGCCGCGTGCCGAACCTCGATACGTATCTCGAGCTCTTCGACAATTCCGAGGCGACCTATACCGTCGGCTGGATCGACGCCACCGCGACCGGCGCCTCGCTGGGCCGGGGCATCCTGGAAGAAGGCGAGACCGGCGCCGGCCTGGTGCCACCGGCAAAGCGCGGCCGGCGCATTCCGATAGACGCCCCGCATTTTGCCCTCTCCGGACCGATCGTGCGCGGCTTCAACGCTACCTATTTCCGCCGCATCCCCGAACGCGGCCGGACCGTGGTGAAACCGCTGGAGGACTTCTTCTTCCCGCTCGACAAGATCCACGAGTGGAACCGGCTCTATGGCAAGCGGGGCTTCCACCAGTTCCAGTGCGTCGTGCCGCTCTCGGCTCGCGAAGTGCTGCGCGACATGCTGAAGGCAGTTGGCGAGTCCGGCCTCGCCTCGCCGCTCGCGGTGCTCAAGCGCATGGGTCCGGGGCGTGGCGGGATGATGTCCTTCCCCACCGACGGCTACACGCTCGCCATCGATTTCCCCGCCCGTGACGAGGCTCCCGCGATGATCCGCCGGCTGATCGCCATGGCAGTCGAGGCCGGCGGCCGGGTCTACCTGGCCAAGGACGCCTTTGCGCAGCCCGAGCAGGTGGACGCCATGTACCCGGAGCGGGAGACCTGGGCCGGGATCTGCAACAACCTCGATCCGGACGGCGCCTATGCGACCGACCTTGTCCGCCGGCTGAACCTGAGGAACCTGTGATGACCGCACCCAACCGGACCGGCGACGCCGGCGAATGCTGGCTGATCCTCGGCGCGACCTCGTCGATGGCGCGCGCGCTCTCCCGCAAGCTCGCCGAGCGTGGCGCCAGCCTGCTGCTGGCAGGTCGCGACATGACCGATCTCGAGGCGAGCGCCGCCGACTGCCGCCTGCGCGGCGCCGCGATGGCCGAGGCCGTGCGCTTCGACGCCCGCGACCCAGACACTTTCGAACCGATCCTCGAGCGCATGGCGGCGACGAGCGGCTCGCTGAACGCCGCGGTTTTCGTGGGCTCCATGCCGCCCCAGGCCGAGATCGACGCCGACCCCTCGATGATCGAAGGCGTCGTCTCCGACAGTTTCACCGGTCCCGCCCGTCTTCTTCAGGCGCTTGCACCCATGCTGGAGGAGCGCGGCAGCGGTACCATCGTCGGGGTGGGCTCCGTGGCCGGAGACCGCGGACGTGTGGGCAACTATGTCTACGGTGCCGCGAAGGCGGGTTTCCACACTTATATGTCGGGGCTGCGCAATCGGCTCACGCGCTCCGGCGCCCACGCGATCACGGTCAAGCCCGGCTTTGTCGACACGGCAATGACCTGGGGCCTCGACGGCATGTTTCTGGTCGCGCCGCCCGAGGCCGTGGCGGATGCCATCCTGAAGGCGGAACGCAAGCGGCAGAACGTGATCTACACCCCCTTCTTCTGGCGCTACATCATGATGATCATTCGCGCGGTGCCCGAGCCGATCTTCAAGAAACTGTCGATCTGACGGGCGGCAGGGTCAGTTCGCGGCGCTGGCCAGCGCCTGCGAGCCCCTGCGGAACACACATCCGTCCGAGACGAGTTGCGGCGGCGACAGGCAGAGCCCCTTGGCGACGCTCCACGCCGCCACGACCTTTGGCACGTAGTCACGTGTCTCGGCATATGGCGGGATACCCTGGTGCTTGCGCACCGCGTTCTCGCCGGCGTTGTAGCCGGCGAGCGCCATCAGCGGGTCGCGCTCGAAATGATCGAGGAGCCAGTCGAGATAGGCGACGCCCCCCTCGATGTTCTGGACCGGGTCGGTGCGGTCGGAGACGCCGAATCGTTCGGCTGTCGCCGGCATGAGCTGCATCAGCCCCGAGGCGCCGGCCGAGCTGACAGCCGCCGTGCGTCCAGCGCTCTCGACCGAGATCACCGCAAGGGCAAGGGCCGGCGAGACACGCGTCCCCACTGTGGCCTTGAGGATCTCGGCGCCGTGGGTATCGGCGATCTTCTGCAACGTGGCGAGCCGCGGCGCCGTAACGGACTTGCCGCCCGGCCCGTTGCGCAGCGCCGCGATGGCCGTCTCCATCCGCCCGGAGGTGCTGTCCGACAGGCTTGGGGAGATCAGGTCCCAGTACCAGGCATAATGCGAGTCGACCGGTTTGCGCGGGCCGGCATCGGCCGGAACATCGCTCGCCTCGCCAGCCTCGCGCGGCGTATCGGGCCACGGCTCCAGCGGCGCGGCCGGGATGGCGGGGTTCAACGCGAGGATGCGTTCCTGCTCCTTCGGGTCGATCTGCACCAGGATGCGCTTGGCCCCGGAGCTCGGGGCGCCGACCTTCACACGCTTGAACGTGAAATCCTTGGTGGACTGCTCCTGCGCACAGAGCACGGCCGGCGCGCACAGCAACGCCGAGGCAACGGCAATGGCTCCCGCCCAAGGACGGGCGCGCCTTTGAAGTCTCATTTGCTTGACCTGCTCGATCGTGTTTTTTGAAATTGTTGCAGAATTCCTCTCGTCGGACCAGCAATCCGGCCCGCTGCGGACAGTTTTTCTTGCGAAAGGGTTCTGACGCCACAGGTCGTCCCTGGATCCCGAGGCGGCTGTTTCGGCCCCCAATCCCCGTTAACCGACCTTTCCACCGCCTCAAGACATCGTACGAAAATGGAACGACCTGCGCCCAAGTCTCGCCGCAATCGAAGCGCCTATTCGGGGCATGCCGAACGGTAGACGGTTGCAGAAGATCTGCGCCGGCAACAGCCGAAGAGGCGGGATCGCAACGAGCATTCACCCTACCTGGGAGCAAAGACCATGAAACTCTTCAACCTGATCAAGACCTTCCGCAACGACGAAGACGGCGCCGTGACCGTCGACTGGGTCGTGCTGACCGCCGCCATCGTGGGCCTCGGCATCGCCGTTCTCGCAGCCGTTTCCGGCGGCGTGTCCGACCTGTCGAACGACATCTCGAGCCAGCTGGCCGTGTCGCAGATCAAGACGACGTTCTGATCTCTCTGCGCACAGTTTGACCGGCCAAAGGTCGCGTTCCGAAAGGAGCGCGACTTTTTTCTTTGCCCAAGGCACATCTCCGAAGCCCGCAGATTTCCTTTCAGATGTACCGAATTCGTACGATGCGCGCCAGAATTCCGCCCCGATCCGGGGGTTATCTCTCTCTCAAGCCAAGTCGGACATCGCTTCAGAAAGTGACCACACCGAAGCAACCGAGGCGGTGACCGCGTAGCAAAAACCACTCACCTGGAGATCCAAAATGAAACTGTTCAACCTGATCAAAACCTTCCGCAACGACGAAGACGGCGCCGTGACCGTCGACTGGGTCGTGCTGACCGCTGCCATCGTGGGCCTCGGCATCGCCGTCCTGGCTGCTGTCTCCGGCGGCGTGTCCGACCTGTCGAACGACATCTCGAGCCAGCTGGCCGTGTCGCAGATCAAGACGACCTTCTGATCCACCTTTTCAGAATATCCTTGGCAATGGGCCGCGTTTTCAAAAAACGCGGCCCATTCCATTTTAAAGAGAATTGTTCACATTCGAGAAACGCATTCAATGAATTTCCCTTGCATCGCTGCAAATTCGTTCTTTGAGTGCCCAAATCTCGCCTGTTTCCGAGTTCTTAATGCTTTCATGCCGAGACGGGGATCGGGCCAATGAGAGGCCGGCCCGAAGCGATCCGACCTGGCCGGACAAACTGAGTGTAAAAATCTTCTGGAGTAAAGCTATGAAACTGTTCAACCTGATCAAGACCTTCCGCAACGACGAAGACGGCGCCGTGACCGTTGACTGGGTCGTGCTGACCGCTGCCATCGTGGGCCTCGGCATCGCCACCCTCGCTGCTGTCTCCGGCGGCGTCTCCGATCTGTCGAACGACATCTCCAGCCAGCTGGCCGTGTCGCAGATCAAGACGACCTTCTGATCCGAACGACGTCCATTCGGAACGAAAGCCGCGTCCACCAAGTGGGCGCGGCTTCTCGTTTCGCACAAGGGATCATCGCGAAAAATACCGTTTCGCGTCGATGTTCACGAGTTCGGCGACCTGGTGGCCGTTTACCACTTTTTCGCCACATTCCTGCTAGAGACACGCGGGAACCATCCAGGATGCCGTGCGTGTGGGTTGACCGGCGTCGGGATGGAGCGGGAGTAGTACGATGATACGATTGATTCAAAGGTTCCTGAAAACGGAAGACGGCGCCGTCACCCTGGACTGGATTGTCCTGACGGCCGGCGCGATCGCCCTCGCCCTCGGTGCCACCAGCATGATCCTCGATGGCACGCAGACACAGACCGGCACGCTGGCGACGACGATCTCGGAGCGACCTGTCGGAAACTGAGCTTCCGAAACGGCCGCAACGCAGCAAGCGCCTCGGGGGATGCTCCGACCGTCGAAAAGGGAATGGGTTTCACGCGGGCTCCATGCAGGAGCCTTCCTTATGCCGCATTTCGAGTCGAACATCGAAACAGAAGCGGCGCAGGGAAGCTTTGTCGACCTGTGAGAAAGAATGACGGAAAGGGAATGACATGCGGATTGTCTTTGCGCTCGTCCTGATAATTGGAATCGGACTTGCCGGATTCGCGGTTTACATGGCCCAGGGCTTCATGTCGCGCATGAGCGCGGAACGTGACGAGCTACTGGCGGCACAGTTGGCCGCGCCTCCGATGGTGGACGTTGTCGTCGTCACGACGGACAAGGCCTACGGACAAAGCCTGACCAAGGATGATGTGAAGTGGATGCGCTGGCAGAAGGACAGCCTTCCCGTCGGTGCCTTCGTGCGCGACCCGGCGGAAGTGCCGGACGCCGACGTGGCGGACGGGGCACAGCTCTTCCCCGAGGGTCAGCCCGAGCGCTACGTGATCACAGCGATGCAGCAGTTCGAGCCGTTGCTGGCCTCCAAGGTGACAGAACCGGGAGAGGACGCGGGGATCACCTCGCGGCTCGGAAAGGGGATGCGCGCCTATGCGATTCGGGTCGACGTCGCCTCCGGCGTGTCCGGCTTCCTCCGACCGGGTGACAGGGTGGACGTTTACTGGACGGGCGCATCGGTTGCCGGCTCGGAGACCCTGGGCGACATCACCAAGCTGATCCAGACCAACATCAAGCTGATCGCGGTCGACCAGATCGCCGACAAGGCACGCCTCGCCCCGGTGATCGCGCGAACGGTGACGATCGAAGCGACGCCACAACAGGTTGCCGCCCTGGCGCAGGCTCAGTCCACGGGGCGCCTGTCCCTGTCGCTGGTCGGCGCGGAGGATGACACCGTGGCACAGGTCAGCGAGGTCGATCAACGGACCCTTCTCGGCGTGGTCGAGCAGGCGCCCGAGATCATCCAGCAGGAACGCATCTGCACCACCAAGATCCGCAGGGGCGCAGAAGTGATCGAGCAGGAGATTCCCTGCATCAACTGATGCGCCGGGACTTGCCCTGCATTTTCAAAGATATAGCCTCATGAGAGCCCGCGGCAGTCCCCGACTGTTGCGGGTTCACTACATCAGGAAGCACCGCCAAATCCCTGATTCTTGCAATAAAAAGCAATTGCAGGCAGTGTAGAACAAGATGCGGGCGAAAAGACCCGTCCATATATCGTGATCGAGAGGCAGGGTCACCATGACAATCAAGACGCTTGTGCAAGCGGGTCTACTCGGCCTTGCAATTGCGAGTACAGCATACGTTCCCCAGGCTTCCGCCGAAACGCTCCGGGTCTCCGGTGGCACAGTTCAGAGGGCTTTGAAGGTCCCGATGAACCGGGCCGTCGTCGTCGAAAGCGACGTCGCCTTCGCGGAACTCTCCATCGCCAACCCCGGCATCGCCGACATTTCCACGCTGTCCGAGCGGTCGATCTACGTGCTCGGCAAGGCGCCGGGCCGGACCACTCTGACGCTGCTGGCGCCGGATGGATCGCTGATCACCAACGTCGAGGTCCAGGTGACCGCCGACGTGGGCGAACTCAAGGAGCGTCTCCGGGAGGTGCTCCCGGGCGAGGCGATCGAAGTCCGCCCCGCCAATGACGGCATTGTGCTCTCCGGCACCGTTTCCAGCGCGATGGCGCTGGATCGGGCGCTGGACCTGGCCAACCGCTACGCGCCGGAACGCGTGTCCAACCTGATGATGGTCGGCGGCACGCAGCAGGTCATGATGAAGGTCCGCTTCGCGGAGATGAGCCGCTCGGTGCGCAAATCTCTCGGCTTCTCCGCCGGGGTGCAGGGCACCGGTGACAACGGCAGCATCGGCTTCCAGGGCGGGACCGGCGGCTACATCGGCTCGAGCGTCAGCAACGGCCCGACCCTCGACACCGATTCCCAGGGCGCCTTCCAGATCGGCTTCGGCTACGGCGACGTCGAATTCGCCATGCTCATCGAAGCTCTTGAGTCCAAGGGCTTCGTGCGGACCCTCGCCGAACCGAACCTGACCTCGCTGTCGGGCCAGGCCGCGAGCTTCCTCGCCGGTGGTGAGTACCCGGTCCCGGTTCGCGACGACGACGGCAACGTCTCGGTGACCTTCAAGCCCTTCGGCATCGTGCTCAACATGACCCCGCGGGTCATCGGCGAGAACATCAACCTGAACCTCAAGGCGGAAGTCAGCCAGCTCGACACCTCGATCGGCATCACCGACGCCGGCTTCTCGATCTCGGGTTTCTCGACCCGCAGCACCGAAAGCACCGTGGAGATGCGCGACGGCGAGAGCTTTGCCATCGCCGGCCTGCTTCAGGACGACTTCACCGACCTGAGCTCCCAGGTGCCCTGGCTCGGCGACGTGCCGGTGCTCGGCGCGCTGTTCCGCAGCGCCGATTACCAGCGCGAGCAATCGGAACTGGTGATCATCGTTTCGGCTCATCTCGTGACACCGACGCGCGGTGATGCGCTGGCACTGCCGACAGATCGGGTCCGCCCGCCGAGCGAGAACCAGCTGTTCATGCGCGGGATCACCGCGGTGACCGATCGCCCGATTTCCGGCGGTGCGGGCGAGGTTGCCCGGCAGGACTTCACCGGCTCCTACGGCTATGTGATGGAGTGAGAGACATGAAAACCACCCTCACCTTCCTGACGCTCGGAACCGTGATGGCCCTTTCCGGATGTGCCTATTTCAACGAGGAGGCCGGCGCCTTTCTCGACCAGGGCGAGTTCGGCAACGCGACGATGAACAACCAGCTTGCGCAGACCTGCCGCAAGCTGACCCCGGCCAACGTCACGAAGTACGGGACGCCGCTGGCATCGAACTGCCCCGGCCGCCTGCAGGACGGCAAGTACGCGATGTTTGCCTACGAAGAAACTATCATCAGCGCCACCGAGCAATCCTCCGCGACCGTGGAAGGCACCGAGGAGATCGGCTCGGAATAAAAGCCCCCTGCCACTCTATCAATCGACAGACGGCGTCGCCTTGCACAGGCGGCGCCGTTTGCCTTTCAGGCGTGGCGCGTCCGGCATTTCCCGGCCAACAGATCCGGCCCCGCGACAGGCGGCACACCGGGAAAGGCTCAGCCCGCGCGGAACATATGCGCCGAAGGCGACTAGTTCTCATGACGAAACAGAACGTCGTTCTTGAAACGACAGGCCCGGCATTCCGCACAAATTCGATAATGTGGCCCAATTTTCGCCGGGTTTTCCGAACAAACAGGACAACAGGAGTAGTGCGGGCACCAGGCACGCACGAGCGACGTGATCGACAGACGGTCTCGCGGGGCTATTCCGCTCATGCGGCGGACCGGTCGGACATGTCTTCTGAAGAAGGGCGACGAGAGAATGAGTAGTAGTGTGGCATTGCAACCCGAGCCTGCACCGGTCACCGCTTGCACGGTCAGCCGCGACGTTCAGGCATTCGACCTTCTGATCGAGGATATGGAGACCGAGCTCGGCGAGAGCTGGGGGGATCTTTCCTTCGAAGACGCGATTGCCTTTCTCGAGCAACCGGACTCCAACGCATTGGAATTCTTCGCGATTGCCATGGATGCGCAAGACGAAGGGGAGCTGATCCTGATCGGCGAACTGATCGCGCTGTCCAAGGAGCGCGGGGTCAAGGTGATCCTGATCGCCGAGGACGTCAGCCCGACTGTCCTGCACCAGCTTCTGAAGACCGGTGCCAACGATTTCCTGCCCTACCCGCTTCCGGAAGGCGCCCTGCACGAGGCGATCGAACGCCTCCGCGCACCGGAGCCGGCCGCGCCGATTCTTCCCGAGACCGGGCAAGTTCCGCCCGTCCACGGGTCGCGCGGCAAGCATGACGGTGCGATTCTCGCGGTGCACGGCCTGGCCGGCGGCGTCGGCGCGACCACCTTTGCTGTGAACCTCGCCTGGGAACTCGCCATCAAGGACAAGAAGGACGGGCCGCGGGTCTGCCTGCTGGATCTCGACTTCCAGACCGGCTCCACCTCGACCTATCTCGACCTGCCGCGGCGGGAGGTCGTCTACGAATTGCTGTCGGACACCTCGTCGATGGACAACGACAGCTTCCTGCAGGCGCTTCAGACGTTCAACGACAAGCTCCATGTCCTGACGGCGCCCGCAGACATGCTGCCGCTCGACATCGTGGGTCCGGACGACATCACCACTCTGCTGAACACCGCGCGCGCCAATTTCGACGTGGTCGTGGTCGACATGCCCAAGACGCTGGTGGCCTGGACCGAGACGGTGCTCAGCAACGCCCATGTCTATTTCTCGGTGCTCGAGCTCGACATGCGCTCGGCCCAGAACGCCCTGCGATTCGTCCGGCTGCTCAAGAGCGAGGACCTGCCCTACGAGAAGCTGCGCTTCGCGCTCAACCGGGCGCCGCGCTTCACCGACCTCCAGGGCAAGGCCCGGGTCAAACGGATGGCGGAGAGCCTGGACATCGACATCGAACTGATGCTGCCCGACGGCCAGCGCCAGGTGACGCAGGCCTGCGACCACGGTCTGCCCCTGTCGGAAACCGCCGGCAAGAACCCGCTCCGCAAGGAGATCGCGAAGCTTGCAGCGTCGCTGCACGACCTGATCGCAACCGAAGTCGAAGACGGCTGATAACCAACCGGACCGAGTGAGAGGCTTTTCTGGATGTTTTCGAGATACAAGAAACCTGGCGGCTCCGGCAGCGGAACCCCGGCTCCTCGCGCCGAAATCGCATCTCATGCGCCGACGGAGCGCGTGACCCGGAAGGCTCCCAGCGCGCCCAAGCCGAAAGCCGCGGCGCAACCCGCGCCCGTCGACAAGGAAGCCAAGCGCAAGGAGCGGCTGGCGGAGATCAAGGTGGAGCTGCACAAGCTGCTGCTCGACAACCTGAACCTCTCGGCGCTCGAGACAGCCAGCGACCAGGATCTCAAGCAGGAGATCGCCTCGATCGCCGCCGAAGGGCTCGAGGAAATGTCGGTCGTACTGAACAAGGACGAGCGCGCGAAGCTGCACCAGGAGCTCTATGACGAGGTCAAGGGTCTCGGCCCGCTCGAGCCTCTGCTGCAGGACGACACCGTCAACGATATTCTCGTCAACGGCCCCAAGCAGATCTTCATCGAACGCGCCGGCAAGCTGGAACTCTCCACGATCACCTTCAAGGACGAGCGCCACCTGCTGCGGATCATCGACAAGATCGTTTCCGCCGTTGGTCGCCGAGTCGACGAATCGAACCCCTATGTCGACGCCCGTCTCGCCGACGGCTCGCGTTTCAACGCCATGGTCCCGCCGATCGCGGTGGACGGCTCGCTGGTCTCCATTCGTAAGTTCAAGAAGGACAAGCTCGGCGTCGACGACCTGGTGAA
This sequence comes from Tropicimonas sediminicola, assembly GCF_900188335.1. GTDB lineage: Bacteria > Pseudomonadota > Alphaproteobacteria > Rhodobacterales > Rhodobacteraceae > Tropicimonas > Tropicimonas sediminicola. The sequence goes on from NZ_FZOY01000007.1 coordinate 163,680, forward strand.
ATTCGGCGCGTTCACCGAAGAGATGGCCGCCTACCTCCAGGCCGCCGTGGCCTGCCGGCTCAACGTCATCGTCTCCGGCGGTACCGGCTCCGGTAAGACGACCACACTCAACGCGCTGTCGAGCTTCATCGACAACTCGGAACGGATCCTGACCATCGAGGACACCGCGGAACTCCAGCTCCAGCAGACGCATGTCGGCCGGATGGAGAGCCGCCCGGCCAACGTGGAAGGCAAGGGCCGCGTCAGCCAGCGCGACTGTCTGAAGAACGCGCTGCGGATGCGTCCGGACCGGATCATCGTGGGTGAGACCCGCGGCGAGGAGGTCATCGACATGCTGCAGGCCATGAACACCGGCCACGACGGCTCGATGACCACGATTCACGCCAACTCGGCCCGCGACGCCGTCTCCCGTCTGGAGAACATGATCGCCATGGCCGGCATCGAGATGCCGCTGAAGGCCGTGCGCAGCCAGATCGCTTCGGCCGTCAACCTGATCGTCCAGGCTTCCCGCCTGCAGGACGGCTCGCGCCGCATGGTCTCGATCACCGAGATCACCGGCATGGAAGGCGAAGTGATCTCGATGCAGGAGGTCTTCCGCTACGAACGTCTGGGCGTCCAGCCCGACGGCAAGATCATCGGCCGTTTCAACGCGACCGGTGTCCGTTCCTACTATTCCGACCGGTTCAAGCAGTGGGGCTACGACCTGCCCGCCGCCATCTACGAACCGATCGCCGCGGAGTAAACGCACATGGAAATCTCTGCCGAACCGCTCATCTACGGACTGATCTTCGTCGCCGTCCTGGTGCTGGTCGAGGGCATCTACCTCACTGCCTTCGGCAAATCGATCAGCCTGAACAACAAGGTGAACCGCCGCCTGGAACTGCTCGAGAAGGGCGGCGGGCGCGAGGAGGTGCTGGAACAGCTCCGCAAGGAGATGACCCAGCACATGAACTCGGGTGGCATCCCGCTCTACTCGATCCTCGCCGACAAGGCGCAGAAGGCGAACATCGCCTTTTCGCCGGCACAGCTGGTGATGATCATGTTCGTCCTCTCCGGGGTCGCCTTCGCCGGCCTGACGGTGGCGACGGAAGCCGGCCTTGCGGTGCGGATCGTCGTGGCCCTCGCAATGGGTGTGGGCGGCGTCTACATGTGGGTCAACTCCAAGGCCAAGAAGCGCCTCGCCCTGATCGAGGAGCAGCTTCCCGACGCCGTGGAGCTGATGGTGCGCTCGCTGCGCGTCGGCCACCCGTTCTCCTCGGCCGTGAACATCGTGGCCCGCGAGGTGCCCGACCCGCTCGGTTCCGAATTCGGCGTGATCGCGGACGAGAGCGCCTATGGCCGGGACATCTCGGACAGCCTGAAATCGCTCGCCGAGCGGATGGACATGCAGGACCTTCGCTTCCTCGCCGTCGCCGTGACGATCCAGCAGCAATCGGGCGGCAACCTGGCCGAGATCCTCGACGGTCTCGCCAAGGTGATCCGCGCCCGCTTCAAGCTGTTCCGCCGCGTCAAGGCGATCACGGCGGAAGCCAAGTGGTCGGGGATGTTCCTGTCGGTCTTCCCGATCCTGGCCCTCGTCGGCATCAACGTGATCCAGCCGAACTACTACGACGACGTCAAGGAAACGGCAGCCTTCATCCCGGCCTGTCTCGTGGTCGGCACCTTCCTCGCCGTGAACGTGGTCTTCATGAAGATCATGGTCAACATCAAGGTCTGAGAGGCGAACATGGAATTCCTTCTTTCCGCCAACGACTGGCTGGTCGAGAACTTCGGCGAACTCGGACCGCTCTACGCGGTCGGCGTGCTCGGCATCCTGCTGATCGCCCTGACCCTGCCGGTGGTGATGAAGCGGCGGGCCGACCCGCTGGACAAGCTGAAGAAGCAATCCTCGGCCAGCACGCGCAAGGGCAAGACCGAGAAGGCGGCGCTGCGCTACGACAGCGGCCGCGCGGACAAGCTCAACAAGTTCGCCAACTTCCTCGAACCCCAGGACGAGGAGGAGATGTCGTCGGCCCGGCTCAAGATGCTCCAGGCCGGGTATCGCTCCAAGTCGGCGGTGCGGACATACCACTTCGCACAATTCGCGCTCGGGATCGGCTTCCTGATCATCGGCATTCTCTACGCGATCGTCACCTCCGCCACCGGTGAGGTCACGACCCAGGCCCTGATTCTCTCGATCATCATCCCGGGCGCCGTCGGCTACTACATCCCGAAATACTGGGTGAACCGCCGACTTCAGAAGCGCCAGGAAGACATCACCAACGGCTTCCCCGACTCGCTCGACATGATGCTCGTCTGCGTCGAGGCCGGTCAGTCGCTGGAGCAGTCGATCGTCCGCGTTTCCAAGGAACTGCGCGCCGGCTTTCCGGCCCTGGCGGACGAGTTCGAGATCGTCGCCCACGAGATGAAGGCCGGCAAGGAAAAGATCCAGGTCCTCAAGGATATGGCGGAGCGTGCCGGCGTGCCGGACGTGGCCTCCTTCGTGACCGTGCTGATCCAGTCGGCGAGCTTCGGTACCTCGATCGCCGAGGCCCTGCGGGTCTATGCCTCCGAGATGCGGGACAAGCGCGTGATGCGGGCCGAGGAAAAGGCCAACGTGCTTCCGACGAAGCTGACGCTGGGCACCATGATGTTCACCGTTCCGCCGCTGCTGATCATCCTGATCGGCCCGTCGATCTACAACATCTACACGACGCTCTCGTCGTCCAACTTCTGAGGACCTCTCCCGGGCCAGCGGCCCGGGAGTCTGATTTGCCACACCTCGGGCGGATCGTGCCGACGATCCCCCGCCGCCCCTTGGAGCGGCCTTGCGAACCGGCAAGACTGGCAGCCAAAGCCAGCCACCCGCCCCCGAGGCCACCCAATGTATCGTCTAGCCGCGCCGTTCCTCGCGATTGGCCTCGCTCTTGCGGGCTGCGCCCAGGATTCGCGCCTCTCTCCCCTCAACGAAGGCCCGCCTGCACCGCCCGGCGTTGAAACCGTCGAGGATGCGGTCGACGGGCTGATCGTCGGGCACCGGCTGATGGCTGCCGGCGAGTACGAGCTCGCTCTCCGGGAGTACCTCCGCGCCGGATCGGAGCAGGGGCTGAACGCGGACGTCCTCTCCGCCCTCGGCTCGGCCAACCTGCGCCTCGGCCGCCTCGGCCAGTCCGAGAAGCTGCTGCGCCGCGCCATCGAGGAGGACGAGGACTTCGCCGCCGCCTGGAACAACCTCGGCGTCGTGCTGGTGGAACAGGGCGAGATCGGCGAAGCGGCACAGGTGTTTCGCGTGGCCTTCGCGCTCGACAGTGGCGGAAGTGCCGAAATCCAGCAAAACTTGACCTCCGCGCTCGCCAAACTCGAAAATCCTGCTTACACTTCCGAAAACACAACAAACTTCGACCTGGTGCGACGGGGGAGCGGAACATACCGCCTTCTGAGCACACCCTGAGGCAGACCGAGCAGAAAAGGACGCGAAATGCGCCACTCCACCCTTGTCATGCTGTGCCTTGGCAGTGCCATGGCTCTCTCCGCCTGTCAGAAGGCAGGCGAAACCGATGTCGACCGCGCGATCCAGTCGGTGAACGCGATCGAGGACAACGACATGAGCGACGTCATGCTCACCGTCGCCGACCCGAACGAGGCCGTGAACTATTTCAAGCGGACATCGGCGGAGCATCCGGACCGGATCGACCTGCAGCGCAACCTCGCCAAGAGCCTGGTGCGCTCCAAGCAGAACACCGAAGCCGCCGCGGCCTGGGGCAAGGTGGTGGCGCATTCCGAGTCCACCAGCGAAGACAAGGTGGATTACGCCGATGCGCTGATCCGCGCCGGCAACTGGGAAAAGGCCGAGGCCATGCTCGACAGCGTCCCGCCGACCTACGAGACCTTCGACCGCTACAAGCTCGAGGCGATGATCGCCGACGGCAACAAGGAGTGGAAGAAGGCCGACAGTTTCTACGAGACCGCCGTTGGCCTGACCACGCGGCCCTCGAGCACGCTGAACAACTGGGGTTATTCCAAGCTGACCCGCGGCGAGTACCGCGAGGCGGAGCGGCTCTTCGGCGAGGCGATCCAGTACGATCCGAAGCTGTTTACCGCCAAGAACAATCTGGTTCTCGCCCGTGGCGCGCAGCGCAACTACCAGATGCCGATCGTCGACATGACCCAGGTGGAACGCGCCCAGCTGCTGCATACCCTGGCGCTGACCGCGATCAAGCAGGGTGACGTCACGATGGGGCGCTCGCTGTTGCAGGACGCGATCGACACCCATCCGCAGCACTTCGACGCCGCCGTTCACAGCCTGAACGCGCTCGACGCCGCGAACTAGGCGCTCCATGACCCTGGAGATCCCGGCCAGCGCGGCGCTCTGGTTCCTTCCATTCGCCATTCCCGTCGGCCTCTGGGCGGCGTGGAACGACATGGCCTTCATGAAAATCCCCAACAAGTCGGTGATGACCTTGGTGGGGATCTACGCCGTGATCGGGCCGCTGGCCTTGCCGTTCGATCTCTATCTCTGGCAATGGCTCCACCTCGTGGTGGTGCTGATCATCGGCTTCGTGATGAACATGGGCGGGTTGCTGGGGGCTGGCGACGCCAAGTTCGCCGCCGCCATGGCTCCCTTCGTTGCGCTCGGCGATGTCGGGACCCTTTGCTACCTCTTTGCCGCGGTCCTGCTGGCGTCCTTTGTCTGCCACAGGGCGGCGCGGAGGATCCCCGCCATCCGCGGCGCCGTGCCCGACTGGGAAAGCTGGCAGCGCAAGAAGGACTTCCCGATGGGGCTCGCGCTCGGCGCCCTGCTGATCCTCTACCTCGCGCTTGGCGCGGTCTACGGCGCCTGAAGCTCCAGCAGGATGTAGCCTTCGGTGCGGTGGCGCTCGACCATACCGTAGCCCGCCGCCTCCAGACCCTCGATGGTGCTCGTCCGGGAACGGCGGTCCAGCGGGCAGAGCGGCACCACGAGGTGGCTGGCGTGCTCGATCCCGGGCAGGCCGTCATAGCGCCAGGGCGCGCCGCCGGGCAGCCGGCGGAAATCCCCGAAAAGCCAGTAGCTGGTAAGCAGATCCGCGCCGTAGAGTGCCGCGCCGGCAAAGCCCGCCTGCTCGATATCGCGCGCCATCCCGTCGTAGATCGTGATCGTGCCACCTGACAATTCGCACTCCGGCAGCGTCTCTCCCAGCAGGATCGCGGGCGGGACGGTCTCCTCCGGCTCAGGCAGATCGAGGCCGATCACCGGCCGCTTCACGGTTCCGGTCGGCTGGGCGTTGCGGGACGTCAGGACGAAAATGTCATCCTGCTGCTCGCTGCGCGGGAACATCGGCTGGTAGAGCCCGGCATTCGCGAAGAAGTGCCGGAAGGGGCTGAAGCCGAGGTTCAAGGCCGACGGCAGGCCCAGCATGAACACGGCGCAGCCCGCCAGCGCCAGCGCCTGCCGCATGTCCCAGCCGAAGCCGTTGCGGATGCCGGGCTCCGGGCGCAGGGCGAAGAGCAGCACGCCCAGCAGGTACAGCCATTGCGGGTCGTTGCCGAAGTTCTGGTAGGTCACATAGAAGAATCCGGGCACCAGCAGGAGCAGCACCAGCCCCGCATCCTGACGCTTCGCCTGGCGCAGCAGGACGACCGAGGCCAGCGCCGCAAAGGACCCTCCGAGATAGGCGGGCGCGGCGATCACGCCGTTCAGTTCATGGCCCGGATGCGGACGGGTGTCCGACCCGGTCACCGTCAGCAGGTCGCTCAGATAGGCCCCCCAGAACGCCGGACCCGCCGCGAGCGTCACCACGGCGACCACGCCGAGCCCCGCTGCGATGGCGACGCCAAGTGCCGTCCAGTCACGCCGCAGCAGCAGCGCAACGACGATGGCCGGCAGGAAGGCCGCGACATAGGTCACCTTGATCAGCGCCAGCGCCGCGACGCTCAACCCCATCACCAGCCCGTCGGCAACGGATGACTGGCGGTTCACCGGCGGCAGGATCGCCGTGGCGATCGCCATGAAGGCCAGCGCCCAGGCCCATCGGTTGTAATGCATCGAGACCGAGAGCGACGGCTGCGGCTCGCCATGCACCAGCGCCAGCGACAGCCCGAGGCAGATTGCGCCAAAGACGAGCGCCCATCCGGTCTGCAGCCGCGAGGCGCCAACCCACCAGATCGGCAGAAGGAAAAGCCCCGCGACAAGCACCTGCGCGCCAAGCATTGCCATGCCGACGCCCCAGCCCAGACCGACCAGCGCGGCGATGGGTGCCGTGGCCAGAAGGCCGATCGGCGTCATGAAGTCGAGATGCGGCCATTCCCCGCCGGCCTGGCGCAGCACGATGTCGATCAGGTGCATCGTGTCGCCTTCGTGCTTGGCGATATAGAGCCCGCCCTTGACCAGGAGAACGACGCTCAGAACCGCCCAGGCGACAATAAGAAACCCCGCAAAAACGGCTGCACCCTGTCTCTGCATCACTGCTCTCTTTCCCTTTTTTGGCCACAATACCACGGCATGTTTCAGGCTGTCTGTGCAATGGCAGGCGTTAATGTCGAATTCCGGGCGAAAACGGCAAAAATGCATGAGGCAAATGGGCTGGTGAAGTCATGAATATGGATGTTGGAAACGTAATCGCTCCTCCCGCGCCCAGGCGCCTCGAGGAGATGAAGCTTCCTCTCGTGATGATGCGGGACATCATCCTCAAGACGATGTTCCGCAAGAACACGGAGCAGGTGAGCGACCTGGCGCGGGCCGTCTGCCTGCCGATTCCGGTGACGCAGGAACTCGTGGACCTGGCACGCGATCAGAACCTGATCGAGGCGACCGGCACGCTGCTGGCGAACTCCGGCAACGAGATGGGCTATCAGCTCACCGATGCGGGCAAGGCACGTGCGCTCGATGCGCTGGCGCAATCCGAGTATTACGGCGCGATGCCGGTGCCGCTCGAGGTCTACTCCGAACAGGTCAAGCGCCAGTCGATCCGCAACATCCAGATCACGCGGGAGCAGCTGACCGGCGCGATGGGCCACCTCGTGCTGCCCAGCAACCTGCTCGACCAGCTCGGCCCCGCGGTCTCCGCCGGCCGCTCGATCCTGATGTACGGCCCGCCGGGCAACGGTAAGTCGACCATCTCCAACGGCATCCGGGACGCGATGGGCGATAAGATCTACATTCCCCGCGCCATCGAATACGCAGGACAGGTGATCACCGTCTACGATCCGATCGTCCACAGCGCGGCCGAAGAGCAGCTCGACGATCCGAGTTCGCTGCGCCGGAGTTCCAACCGCTTCGACACGCGTTACGTGAAATGCGAGCGCCCTACCGTTGTGACGGGCGGTGAACTTTCGCTCTCCATGCTCGACCTCGTCTACAACCCGACCGCGCGCACCTACCAGGCGCCGCTGCAGCTCAAGTCCACCGGCGGCATCTTCATCGTCGACGACCTTGGCCGCCAGGCCGAGCCGCCGCAGGCGCTGGTCAACCGCTGGATCGTTCCGCTGGAGGAAAGCCGCGACATCCTCGCCCTGCAATCGGGCGAGAAGTTCGAGGTTCCCTTCGACACGCTGGTGATCTTCTCGACCAACTTCCACCCCAACGAGATCTTCGACAAGGCGGCCCTTCGCCGGATCTTCTTCAAGATCAAGATCGACGGACCGAACCAGGAAGACTTCCTCAAGATCTTCGCCATGGTCGCCAAGAAGCGGAAGATGCCGCTGGATCAGGACGCGCTGATCCACCTGCTGAAGAACAAGTATCCCACGATCGACAACATCTACGCGAACTACCAGCCGATCTTCCTGATCGACCAGATGATCGCCACCTGCGAGTTCGAAGGCATCCCGCGGCAGATGTCGCCGGAGCTGATCGACCGCGCCTGGGAGAACATGTTCGTGAAGCAGGAGCACATCGAACACTGACCCATTCCGCGGCATCCCCGGGATGCCGCGGATTCCCCCGCTGCGAAATGCCCGCATCTGGTGGCAGCGGCGGCACATGCCCCCTAGATTGGGCGCATGGAACACCCCCTGCCCCCGGTATTTCAGGAATGGTTCGACGCCCGCGGCTGGAGCATCCACCCGCATCAGCAGGCCATGCTGGAACGGGCCGCGGCGCCCGCCCTGCTGCTCGTCGCGCCGACCGGTGGTGGCAAGACGCTGGCCGGTTTCCTGCCGACCCTCGCCGAACTGTCCGACGGAGGCCACGAAGGGCTGCACACGCTCTACGTCTCGCCGCTCAAGGCGCTCGCAGCCGACATCAAGCGCAACCTCTCGACGCCGGTGTCGGAGATGGGCCTGCCGATCCGGATCGAGGATCGCACCGGCGACACCTCTGCCACCCGCAAGAAACGCCAGCGTGCCGACCCGCCGCACATCCTGCTGACCACGCCGGAATCCCTCGCGCTGCTGACCTCCTACGAGGACGCGCCAAGGATGTTCGCCGGTCTCTCCCGGGTGGTCCTCGACGAGATCCACGCGCTGGCGGAATCCAAGCGTGGCGACCAGCTGATGCTGTCGCTGGCGCGGCTGTCACAAATCGCGCCGGGCCTGCGCCGTGTCGGGCTTTCGGCCACGGTCGATGACCCGCAGGCGATTGGCCGCCTCATGGCGCGCCACCCCGATCCCGTGGAAATCCTCCATGCCGACCCCGGCCCCGCCCCCGACATCGCGATGCTGCACACCGAGGCGCCGCCGCCCTGGGCCGGTGGCGGCGCGCGCTATGCGATTCAGGCCGTGCTCGAAGAGGTGCGCCGCCATCGCACCACGCTGATCTTTCACAACACCCGGGCGCAGGCCGAGATCTTCTTTCACCACCTGTGGCTGGCCAACGAGGAGGGGCTGCCGATCGGAATCCACCACGGCTCGCTTTCCCGCGAACAGCGCGAGCGGGTGGAGGCGGCGATGGTCGCGGGAGAGCTTCGCGCCATCGTCTGCACCGGCTCGCTCGACCTCGGGATCGACTGGGGCGACGTGGACCTGGTGATCCAGGTGGGCGCCCCCAAGAACGTCAAGCGGCTGGTCCAGCGGATCGGCCGCGCCAACCACCGCTACAATGCCCCTTCCAAGGCGATGCTGGTGCCCGCGAACCGGTTCGAGATCGTCGAATGCCAGGCCGCGCTCGATGCCGTGCGCGAGCATGACCTCGACGGCGCCCCTCGCGGCCGCGGCCCGCGCGACGTGCTCTGCCAGCACATCCTGATCGCCGCCTGCGCCGGTCCCTTCTCCGCGGATGCGCTGTACGACGAGATGACGACCGCCGGCGCCTATGCCGACCTGTCGCGCAGCGAGTTCGATGCCTGCCTGGAATTCTGCGCCACCGGTGGCTACGCCCTGCGCGCCTACGACCGCTGGCAGCGCCTGCAACACCGCCCGGACGGCCTGTGGCAGCTCCGTGACCCACGCAGCACCCAGCGGATCCGCATGAATATCGGCACGATCCAGGACACGGACACGCTCAAGGTCCGGCTGCGCGGCCGCGGCGGCCGGCCACTGGGCGAGGTCGAGGAGGCTTTCGCGGCATCGCTCACCCCCGGCGACACCTTTCTGATCGGCGGCCGGATCGTGCGCTACGAGGGGCTGAGGGAGATGACCGTCGAGGTCTCTCAAAACGCCGCGCAGAAGCCCAAGGTGGCGGTCTTCGGCGGCACCAAGTTCGCGAGCTCGATGCGCCTGATGGACCGGATCCTCGCCATGTTCCGCCAGGGCGACTGGCCCGACCTGCCCGAACATACCCGCGAATGGCTTCACCTTCAGCGCGACGTCTCCCGCCTGCCGGAGCGCGACCGTCTGCTGGTGGAGAGTTTCCCGCATGACGGCAAGGCGCACAGCTGCATCTACGGCTTCGCCGGGCGCAACGCACAACAGACCCTCGGCCTGCTTCTGACCCGCCGGATGGAGGATCAGGGCCTGCAACCGCTGGGCTTCGTCGCCACCGACTACGCCACGCTGATCTGGGGGCTGGAGCCGCTGCAGGACCCGGCGCCGCTTTTCGCCCGCGACACCCTCCTCGACGGGCTGGAAACCTGGCTGGCGGGCAACGCGGTCATGAAACGCACCTTCCGCGCCAGCGCCACCATCGCCGGCCTGATCGAACGCAACACGCCTTCAGCCCGCAAGTCCGGGCGGCAGGCGACCTTCTCCTCGGACATCCTCTACGACACCTTGCTGAAATACGATCCGGACCACCTGCTGATGCAGATCACGCGGGAAGAGGCGATGCGCGGACTGGTCGATTTCGGCCGGATCGAGGAAATGATCGACCGGGTCGGCGACCGGATCGACCACGTGCGGCTGGACCGGATCACCCCGCTCGCCGCGCCACTGCTGCTCGAAGTGGGCAAGGTCCCCGTCGCAGGCGCGGGCCAGGAGCGGCTCGTCGCCGAGGAGGCCGCGCGCCTGATGAAGGAGGCCGGACTGGAGATCTGAGGCCGCCGCCAAGACCGCGGTCCTTGCTGATCTTGCGAGGACAGAATTGGGTATTTTTGCCAAGAAGATTCCGGGATCGCCCCAATTCTTCTTGGCGCAAATACCCCGATCCCGACGGCAGATCCGGGCGCGCCGCCGGGTCAGAGCATCGACGGCACGACCAGATCCGGCGGGCGGTGGCCGTCGTCGAAGGTCTTGATGTTGATGATCACCTTCTCGCCCATCTCGATCCGTCCCTCGACCGTGGCCGAGCCCATCTGGGGCAGCAGCACCACGTTCTCGAGGTCTCGCAGGCGCGGGTTGATGTCCGTTCCGTGCTCGTAGACGTCGAGCCCCGCCCCGGCGATCTCGCCCGCCCGCAGCATCCGGGTCAGCGCGTTCTCGTCCACCACCTCGCCGCGGGAAGTGTTCACCAGCACAGCGGAGGGCTTCATCAGCTTCAGACGGCGGGCATTCATCAGGTGAAAGGTGGAGGGTGTGTGCGGGCAATTGATGGAAATCACGTCCATCCGACTGACCATCTGGTCCAGGCTTTCCCAGTAGGTCGCGTGCAGCTCCTCCTCGACCTGCGGACGCAGACGCCGACGGTTGTGGTAATGCACCTGCATTCCGAAGGCATTGGCGCGGCGGGCGACCGCCTGGCCGATCCGGCCCATGCCGAGAATACCGAGCCTGCGGCCTCCGACCCGCCCACCGAGGAAGGCGGTCGGCGCCCAGCCTTCCCAGCGGCCGGCCTGCATCACCGCGAGCCCCTCCGGGATGCGCCGCGTGACGCCGAGGATCAGCGCCATCGCCATGTCGGCGGTGTCCTCGGTGGTCACGCCGGGCGTGTTGCTCACGAGAATCCCGCGCTGACGGGCGGTCGAGACGTCGATGTTGTCGACCCCGGCGCCGTAGTTCGCGATCAGCTTCACACGTTCGCCCGCATGCGCCAGCATCGCCGCGTCGATCTGGTCGGTGATCGTCGGCACGAGCACGTCGGCCTGGGTCATCGCCTCGATCAGCTCGTCGCGGGACATCGGCGTGTCATCGGTACGCAACTCGGTATCGAACAGCTCGGCCAGGCGGGCCTCGACCACGTCCGGCAACCGTCGCGTGACGACAACACTCAGGCGTTCCTTCGGCATACTGACCCTCCTCACATCTTTCCAGCAATCCACCTCGCTGGCACATTGGCGAGCAAAACGGCGCGCGACAAGCGCCCCCCAGAAACGAGCGACAAAAAGACATGGGACGACAGGCAACCACATCCCGATTCCGCGGGGTTTTCACCGCTTTTGCGGCGATTCTGCTCGGAATGGCGATCTACCTGCCACCGGCTCAGGCGCAGGAACTGGATTCGCCGGAGGCGCGCGGGACGGTGACCAACCTGCCCCTGCCGCGCTATGTCTCGCTGAAGTCGACGGAAGGCAACGCGCGCCGCGGCCCGTCGCTGAGCCACCGAATCGACTGGGTCTACACGCGCCGCGCCATGCCGCTGCAGATCACCGCCGAATACGGCCACTGGCGCCGGGTGCAGGATCGCGACGGCGCGGGCGGCTGGATGCATTATTCGCTTCTCTCGGGCGTCCGCACCGTTCTGGTGGAAAAGGACATGGCGCCGCTGCACGCGCGACCGTCCGAGGACGCCGAGGTTCTTGCCAAGGTCCAGGCGGGTGTCGTTGCCCGGCTCGGGGAATGCACGCTGAACTGGTGCCGGATCACAGCCGGTGGCTCCCGCGGCTGGACGCATAAATCGGCGCTCTGGGGCGTTTCGGAAGACGAGATCCGCGAATGATGCGCGCCGCGGGGCGCGGCGCGCGAGATGTCAGGCGGCGGTGTCGAGCCCCCGGCCCTTGAGCAGCGCCTCCACCCCCGGCAGACGCCCGCGGAAGGCGGTGTAGAGCACATCGGGCTCCTGCGAGCCGCCGGCGGACAGTACGTTTTCGAGCAGGGACGCCGCCACCTTTGGGTCGAACGGACTGCCGGCTTCCTCGAAGGCGGCGAAGGCGTCGGCGTCCATCACCTCCGACCACATGTAGCTGTAATAGGCCGAGGCGTAGTAACCGCCCGAGAACACGTGGGCGAAATGCGGTGTCGCGTGGCGCATACGGATCGCCTGCGGCATGCCGATGCCTTCCAGCACCTCCGCCTGCTTCTGCATCGGGTCGGAAGGCGCGGAACCGGTATGGAATTCCAGATCGACGATGGCCGAGGCGATGAACTCCACCGTCTGGAATCCCATGTCGAAGGTCGCGGCGGCCAGCACACGCTCCAGCATCTCCTGCGGCATCGGCTCGCCGGTCTCGGCGTGGGTGGCGAATTCCGCGAGCACCTCGGGCACTTCCAGCCAGTGTTCGTAGAGCTGGCTGGGCAGTTCGACGAAGTCGCGCGGAACCGATGTGCCGGAGATACTCTCGTAGGTCACGTCGCTCAGCATCTGGTGCAGGGCGTGGCCGAACTCGTGGAAGAGCGTCCGCGCATCGTCGTACGAGAGCAGCGCGGGCGCGCCGCCCGACGGTTTGGCGAAGTTGCAGACGTTGATGACATGCGGGCGGATGTCGCCGGCGAGCTTCTGCTGGCTGCGCAGGGCCGAGCACCAGGCGCCCGAGCGCTTGCCGGACCGGGCGAAGTAGTCGCCGATGAACACCGCCAGGTGCTCGCCGTCGCGGGTGACCTCCCAGGCGCGGGCGTCGTTGTGGTGCAGCGGCAGGTCCAGCCGCGCAAACTCCAGTCCGAACAGCCGGTTGGCGCAGGCGAAGGCGGCCTCGATCATCCGGTCGAGCTGCAGGTACGGCTTGAGCTCTGCCTCGTCGAGGTCATGCTCGGCCTTGCGACGCTTCTCGGCATAGTAGCGCCAGTCCCACGGGCTGAGGGGCATCGCGCCGTTGTCCGCCACCAGCATCCGCTCCAGCCAGGCGGCATCGGCATCGGCGCGCGCCTTGGCGGGCTCCCAGACCGCCATCAGAAGCTCGCGCACGCGCTCCGGCGTGCGGGCCATCTCGGTCTCCAGCTTGTAAGCAGCGTAGGAGTCGTAGCCGAGCAGCTCCGCCTGCTCCGCCCGCAGTCGCAGCATCTCGGCGGCAATTCCGCGATTGTCCGTCTCGCCTCCGTTCGCGCCTCGGGCGCACCAGGCCTCGTAGGCGCGTTCGCGCAGGTCGCGGCGGGGCGAAAACTGCAGGAACGGGACGATCAGCGAGCGCGAGAGCGTCAGCACCGGGCCGTTCGCCCCCTTCTCCTCGCCCGCAGCACGGGCGGCGTCCACGACGAACCCCGGCAGCCCCTCGAGCGCGGCCTCGTCAAGTTCCATGAACCAGTCGCGCTCGTCGGCGAGAAGGTTCTGCCCGAAGCTGGTGCCAAGCTGGGCCAGCCGGGTGTTGATCTCGCGCAGCCGCGCCCGGCCCGCCTCGTCCAGCGCCGCACCGGCGCGCAGGAAGCCGCGGTGGCTGAGGTAGAGCACCCGCTGCTGCTCCGGCGTCAGATCGAGCGTGTCGCGCTGCTGCCAGAGCGCATCGACCCGGGCAAAGAGCGCCTTGTTGAGGGAGACATCGGTGGAATACTCGGCCAGCCTGGGCGAGAAATCCCGCTGCAGTGCCTCGCGGGCCGGGTTCGAATCCACGGATGCGAGCGTGTAGAAGACCGACAGGACGTCACTCAGCTCCTTGCCGGCCAATTCAAGCGCCTCGATCGTGTTGCCGAAGCTGGGCGGCTCGGGGCAATCGGCGATGGCGTCGATCTCGGCGCGCGCCGCGGTCAGGGCCTGCTCGAAGGCCGGCGCGAAATCCTCGTCGGAGATCGCCGGGAAATCCGGAAGGTCGAAGGGGGCGGTGCGTTCGGCAAGCAGCGGGTTGGTCACGTCTCGGCTCCGGTCTGATGGGTCACGCGGAACCTAGTGCGCGCCGCCCCCGGTTGCCAGAGCTACTCGACCGTGATCGTGATCACCTCCGACACCACCGGCGGGTCGTGCGGCACGTGGTTCTGGTCTCCCAGCACCAGTTGCAGGGTATGCGCGCCCGGCGCCAGTTCGAGGGTGACCTCGGTCTGGCCGCCGCCGAAGTGGATGTGGTTGTCATCGGCCGGCAGGCCCGCGGTGAGTTCGTCGGCCCCATCCGGTCCCTCGCCAAGCGGCGGCCGGTCGACGAGGATGTGATGGTGTCCTGTGTTCGGCGCGTCCGTGCCGGCCGGCGCAACCTCCATCCCCTCCAGTCCGAAGGCGATGGTCACCGGCGAGCTCACGGTCGCCCCGTCCTCGACATTGGCGAAAAAGACCCGCGCCCCCTCCGGCGACGGTGTGTCCTGGGCGATGGCCGGCGCCGCCGCGAGCATGACGGCAAGAAATAGTCCACGCATGGTATGTCCTCCCCATATCGCACGTGGCTGGAAGTATAGCGTGATCGGGGCGCGGCTCAAAACGCGCAGCAGGGGGTGAGGGCCTATCCCGGCCGTCGCCGCAGGCGCTGTTCCAGCCGCCGCAGGATCAGCGACAGCGTCACCGTCATCAGCAGGTAGAGCAGCGCGACCACGTTGTAGGTCTCGAAATACCGGAAGTTGCCGGCCGCCGTGACCTTGCCGAGCTGGGTTATGTCCATCACGCCAAGGACGGAGACGAGCGAGCTGTCCTTGATCATGGCGATGAAATCGTTGCCCAGCGGCGGCAGGATGGTGCGCATCGCCTGCGGGAAGACGATCAGCCGGAACCGCTGCCAGCCGTTGAGGCCGAGCGCCTTCGCCGCCTCGACCTGCCCCTCGTCGACCGACATGAGACCGGCGCGAAAGACCTCGGAGATGAAGGCGGAATAGCCGATGGTGAGCGCCATGATCGCGCGCCACAGCAGCGGGAAATCACGGGTGCGGATCGGCTCCATGCCAAGCCCCTCGAGCCCCCAGTTGACCGCGGCCACCAGCGCCGGCGCAACCACGAAGGCCACGTAAAGCAGCAGCACCAGGATGGGCAGCCCGCGCACGATCTCCACGTAGAAGCGGGCGCATTGGCGCAACAGGGTGTTGCGGGAGAGCGAGGCCACCGCCAGCAGAAGCCCGATCACGCTGGCGGCGGAAAAGGCGACGACCGTGACGAAGATCGTGAGCCAGATACCGCGCGAGAGGGTGGACAGGACCTGGCTGTAGAGATCGTCCGTCGCAATGCGCCAGAGAAAGAACGCGGCTATGCCCCCGGCGACCACCAGCCACCAGGGGAATTCCTTGCCGTCGTCCTTTGGGGGTGGAAGCATCGCGGCCTTTCGCAGTCAGGTCCGCGATGCCCTCATCGCGGTCAGCCGCCCAACTTGTAGTCGAGGAACCACTTCTTGTTCAACGCGTCGAGCGTGCCGTCTTCCTTCATCTCGGCGATGGCGGCGTTGATCGGCTCCACGAGGTCGGAGCCCTTGGGGAAGATAAACCCGAAATCCTCGGTGCCGAGCGGCTCGCCGATGATCTTGAGCTTGCCCTCGGAGGCGCTGACATAGCCCTGCGCGGCAGTGGAATCCGAAAGCGCGAGGTCGATGTCGCCCGTGCGCAGCGCCTGGATCGCGGCTCCGAACGTCTCGAAGAGCTTCATGCGCGGGTTTTGCTCGTCGCCATCCAGAACGTCGTAGATCCCGACGTAGAAGGGCGTGGTGCCCGGCTGGGCGCCGATCAGGAGATCCTCGTTGGCGGCAAACTCGGTGTGATCGGAGAAGCGGTCCTCGTCCCCGGCCACGATCATCATCATCTCGGAGCGCAGGTACGGAGCGGAAAAGTCCACCTTCTCGGCCCGGTCCTCGCGGATCGTGATGCCGGTCATGCCCATGTCGTACTGCGCTTCGGACACGGCTGGGATCATCGCGTCCCAGGAGATGTTCTCGTAGGTCACGGTGATGTTGAGCCGCTCGGCGATTTCGGCCATCGCGTCGTATTCCCAGCCGATCGCGTCACCGGACGCCGGGTCGACGAATTGCAGCGGCGGATAGGCGTTCTCGGTGACGACAACCACCTCGCGCCCCCCGAGATCGGGGGTCTCGGCAAGGGTCGGCGCGGCGCCGAGCGAGAGCAAAGCGGCCAGCGCCGCGACGGATCTGGTGAAGGGCATTGCTGCCTCCCTGTTGTTGCGGGACGAGTATGGCGCAGCTTGCGCCACTGTCCAGACGGCGACAGCTCAGCCGCCGCAAACCGGGCAATCGGCACGCGGTTTCAGCGATATCTGCCGGGTTTCGCCGTAAAGGGCGTCGTAGATCAGCATACGGCCGCGCAACGGCTCGCCGGCCCCCGAAAGCAGCTTGACGGCTTCCGCGGCCATCATCGCGCCTACCACACCCGGCAAGGGTCCGAGAACGCCGGCCTCGGCACAGGTCGGGGCAAGACCCGGTGCCGGGGCTTCGGGAAAGATGCATTGGTAACAGGGCGTTCCGCGCGCCGGGTCGAAGACGGAGATCTGCCCCTCCCACTGGCTGAGCGCGCCGGAGATCAGCGGGATGCCTGCAGCGGCCGCGGTGCGGTTCACGAGGTAGCGGGTGTCGAAATTGTCTGTGCCGTCGAGGACGAGGTCATATTCTGCAAAGAGATCGGCGGCGATCTCCTCGGTCAGCAGGCGATGGTAGGGCTTGATCGTCATGAACGGGTTGCGCGCCGACATCGCCCGCGCCGCGGACATCACCTTGGGCGTGCCCAGATCCTCGTCGCGATGCGCGATCTGGCGCTGCAGGTTCGAGACATCGACCTCGTCGTCGTCGATCACCCCGATGGTACCAACCCCGGCTGCCGCAAGGTAGAGCAGCGCCGGCGAGCCGAGCCCGCCTGCCCCGATCACCAGAACCCGGGCCTCGCGCAGCTTCTTCTGCCCCGGCCCGCCGATCTCGCGCAGCATGATGTGGCGGGCGTAGCGGTCGAGTTCGTCGGTCTGGAAGGTCTTGCCCGATTGCGGCGCATCGTCCGCCGCTTCCGGCTGCGCCCGCCGCCGCAGCCAGCGCACGCCCCGGGAATAGCCCCAGGCCAGCGCCGCGAAGCCGCCGAAGAGGAGCCATGGGGCCGGCGACTCGCCGGTCGCCATGCGCAGCGGATGGCCGGCCGGCAGCAGGAGCTGCTCCGCCAGCACGCCGACATAGAGCACCCCGATCATCGTCCAGCGCAGGCGACGCGGCGCCGACATCACGGCGCCGATCCCCCAGATGATCGCGGCGAGGACAAGAACCAGAAGCATCAGCCGCGCCCTGTGGAGCCGAAGCCGCCCGCGCCTCGGGCGCTGTCGCCCAGGGCATCGGCGATCTCGAAACGGGCCTGCACGACAGGTGCCACGATCATCTGCGCCACGCGCTCGCCATGCCGGATCCGGTGCGGCTCGGCCCCGAGGTTCACGAGCAGGATGCCGAGCGGACCGCGGTAGTCGCTGTCGATCGTGCCCGGCGTGTTGGGCAGGCTGATCCCGTGTTTCAGGGCGAGGCCGGATCGCGGGCGGATCTGCACCTCGTAGCCGGGCGGGATCTCAAGTCGCAGGCCGCTGGGAATGATCCGGCGTTCCAGCGGGGCCAGTTCGATCCCCTCGGCGCGATCCCCCGGCGGGAAGTTGGCGCGGATGTCCGCACCTGCGGCCCCGGCGGTCTCGTAGCTCGGCAGGGCGACCTCCGGGTCGGCCCAGTCCTCGCGCATCAGCTTGACGAGCACGCTCACGCCAGCGCCTCCGCGATCCGCTGTGCCAGTTGCCGGGCGACGGCGTCCTTGCCCATGCGCGGCCAGGTCTCCGCCCCCGCGTCGGAGATCAGCGTGACCTCGTTCTCGCTGCCGCCCATGATCCCGGTGCCCTCCGACACGTCGTTGGCGAGGATCCAGTCGCAGCCCTTGCGCGCGCGCTTGGCGGTGGCATGGGCCACCACGTTATCCGTCTCGGCGGCGAATCCCACGACGAGGGCGGGCCGATCCTCCGTCAGGCTGGAGATCTCGGCAAGGATGTCGGGGTTCTCGGCGAACTCGAGCGCCGGCGGGGTGCCGCTGCCGTCCTTTTTCATCTTGCGATCCGCGGCATTGGCCACACGCCAGTCCGCCACCGCGGCGGCAAAGACGCCGGCATCGGCCGGAAGCGCCGCCATCACCGCATCGCGCATCTGCCGGGCGGTCTCCACCGAGACGACCTCGACCCCGGGCGGCGGAGGCACGCTTGCCGGTCCGGTGACGAAACTCACACGCGCACCGAGCGCGACGAGCGCCGCGGCAATTGCCGTTCCCTGCGCGCCCGAGGAGCGGTTGGCGATGTAGCGCACGGGATCGATCGGCTCGTGGGTCGGCCCCGAGGTGACAACCACATGGCGCCCGGCAAGTGGCCCGTCGGCGAGCGCCGTCTCCACCGCCGCCACGATGTCGGGCACCTCGGCCATCCGGCCGAAGCCGAATTCCCCGCAGGCCATCGGCCCTTCGTCGGGCCCGATCGTCCGGACCCCGTCGGCCAGCAGCGTGGCCAGGTTGCGGCGCGTCGCCGGATGCTCCCACATCCGCACGTTCATCGCCGGCGCGATCAGAACCGGCGTGTCGGTCGCCAGCAGCAGCGTCGAGGCCAGATCGTTGGCGTGCCCATGGGCCATCTTGGCCATCAGGTCCGCCGTTGCCGGGGCCACGACGATCAAATCGGCCGAGCGGCTGAGCTCGATATGGCCCATCTCCGCCTCGTCGGTCAGGTCGAAGAGATCGCGGTAAACCTTCTCGGCGGCCAGCGCCGAGGCGCTGAGCGGGGTCACGAACTGTTCCGCCGCGGGGGTCAGCACCGGGGTCACGGCAAAGCCGCGGTCGCGCAGGCGGCGAATGAGATCGAGCGACTTGAAGGCCGCGATACCGCCACCGATGATCAGAAGGATGCGCCTCTGCGTGCTCATGTCCCGCCTTCCCCAGCTTTCCTGACCAACGGTTTAGGGGGCGCCAGCGGGGCTGGCAAGCAGCGGCGGCCAGCTCACCCCTTGCGGAACACCGCGCAGGGGTCCTCGCGCTCAGCCGGCTCGGTCACCAGCCAGGCATCATGCGGAACCTCGCCCGATGCCGCGTCGAACGGTGCCTCGAACTGGCCGAGTGTCACGACACGCAGTTCCGGCGCGGCGGCGGCAAGGTAGGCCGGCATGCCCCAGTCCCGCCGGGCATGGCCATTGCCGGTGATCACGGCCACCGGTCCGCCGGTTTCCTCCAGTGCCACAAGCGTCGTCTCGCTGAAACGGGCGTCGCGCAGGCGCTGCGCCTCGACCATTCCGCCGAGCATCTCCTCGGGAAGGGCGTTGCAATGGGCCTCCATCTGCATCGCCTCGCGCTCGGCCTGCTCCGCCTCGGGCAACGGGCCGAGCCCATAGCGCACGGCCTCGTCGCCAAAGACCTCCGCGGCGCTGCTGCCCATCGCCTCCATCAGTTCTTCCCGCGCTACCGCTGCGCCATAGATGCGCGCCTCCGGAGCCGCCAGCAGGATCGGGTGGTAGAGCGAGAAATCGGGCCAGCCCGTCTCCGACCAGGCCAAGGCCTCGGCCAGCGCCGCGCCGTCCTCGCGCGTCATGCCGTTGGCAGTCGCGGCTTGTTCAGGGGTGAACATCTCGAACACGAGCGCGGCGGGCTGGATGGACGCGACCACCTCAGCCTGGTTGGCGTGATGCGCCGGGTTGTCGTGCACCTCGCCGAGGATCACCACCGGGGCGCCGCCAGGATCGAACAGCTTTACGCTCCCGACGTCGGCAGCAAAAGCCTGTGAGGCGAGCAGGGTGAAACACAAGGGGATCAGCGGCAGCTTCATGCCAGCAACTGATACACCTCCGGGCTGTTGCCCTCCAGCGTCTTGCGCATCTTTGCGAAGGCCGCGGCCTCCAGCTGGCGGACACGCTCCTTGGAAAGCCCAAGCTCGACACCGAGCGATTCCAGCGTCCGCGGCTCGTCCCGGAGCTTGCGCTCGATCACGATGAACCGCTCGCGTTCCGGAAGATCCTGCAACGCGGCCTGGAGCCACCCGCGCAGCGTTTCCTGATCCCGATCGACTTCGACAAGGTCTGCGGCGCACGGCCCGTCGTCTTCAAGCGTCTCGACCCACTCCCGCCCCTCGTCATCCGAGGATTGCGTGGCGTTTAGCGAGAAATCACCTCCCGACAGCCGGCCCTGCATCATCTCGACGTCCTTCAGCGGCACACCGATCTCTGTGGCGATCTGCTGACGGAGCTGGTGGCCGTCGAGCGGCGCGCCCTCTGCCTCCGCCTCGCGCTCGAGCCGCGCTTGAACCCGGCGCAGGTTGAAGAAAAGCGCTTTCTGGCTGGAGGTCGAACCGGTCCGCACCAGCGACCAGTTCCGCAGGACGTGGTCCTGGATCGAGGCCTTGATCCACCACACAGCGTAGGTCGAGAAACGCACGCCCCTGTCCGGGTCGAACTTGTCGGCCGCCTTCATCAGACCGAGCGAGGCTTCCTGGATCAGGTCGTTCATGGGCGCGCCGTAGCGGCGATACTTTGACGCCATGGAGATCGCCAGCCTCATGTAGGCAGTGACCAGACGGTGAAGTGCCTCGGTGTCTCGCCTGTCCCGCCATGCGCGAGCGAGATCCAGTTCGGTCTCGGCGTCCAGAAGTTCCGCCGACATCGCGCGGCGGGACAACGTCATATCCCGGGTTTGATCGAGTGGCATGGTCTCCCCTCCGTCATGCTTCGCAGGCGTTCTCATCTCTCTTGTGTTCTGTTACGGAAGGCGTCGGAAGTCGGATCAAAATAAAACGGAGCGGCCGGAGATGACGGGACTGACCCTGGTTCTGGGGGGCGCGAGCTCCGGCAAGTCGGACTGGGCCGAGCGCCTGGTGGACACGATGGACCGGCCCAAGGTCTACATTGCCACCGCGCAGGCTTTCGATCCGGAGATGGAAGCCAAGATCGCCCGGCACCGCAGCGATCGCGGCGGCGGCTGGCAGACAATCGAAGCGCCGCAGATGCTGACCGAGGCGCTCTCCAGCCTGCCTGACGGCCATGTCGCCCTGCTCGACTGCGTCACCATGTGGCTGAGCAACCGCCTGCTCGCGGATGCGCCGCTGGAGGAGGAGATCCCGACGCTGCTCGACGCGCTCGACACCTGCAATGTGCCCGTAGTCGTCGTCTCGAACGAGGTCGGCCAGGGGATCGTGCCGGACAACGCCCTGTCGCGCCGGTTCCGGGACCTGCAGGGCCGGCTCAACCGGCAGATCGCGGAGCGTGCCGACCGGGTGGTCGCGGTGATGGCCGGGCTGCCGCTCGTGCTCAAGGGAACGCTTCCGGAGACCGCCACATGGTAAGGTGGTGGTGGGTGCGCCACGGCCCGACGGGACGGCGCGACATGAACGGCTGGACGGACGTCCCCGCCGACCTCTCCGACACCGACCGGCTGGACCGGCTGGCGGACTTCCTGCCGGCGGAGGCCACGGTGATCTCTTCGGATCTCACCCGCGCCATCACCACCGCCGACCGCCTCCAGCGGGACCGCGCGCGGTTGCCCAACGAGGCCGGGCTGCGGGAGATCAACTTCGGCGCCTGGGAAGCGCGCAGTTTCGACGATGTGCAGGCCGAGGATCCGCGCCTGGTGCGCCGCTACTGGGAGAGCCCGGGCGACGTGCACCCGCCCGGCGGCGAAAGCTGGAACGACCTGTCGCACAGGGTCGGCAAGGTCGTGGACTGGCTCACCGGGGAGGCGGGGGACATCATCGCCGTCGCCCATTTCGGCACCATCCTGACCCAGGTCCAGCGCGCACGCGGCTGCACCCCGACCGAGGCGCTCGCCCAGGAGATCGACGCGCTGTCCGTCACCTGCCTCGTCTGGAACGGCCAGGGCTGGTCCGTCGATCTGGTCAACCACCACCCCTGACCCGGCGCGCATCCGCCGCCCGGGACGATTGGCCTCAGATTGGCATGGACCGGAGCGGTGATCTTCTTTACGCCAAGGGGCGTTCAGTCAGCGCGGGATCGCCCCGCGGAGGTGCATCGTGACGTATGAGTTGTTCATCGGGAGCCGGGCCTATTCCTCTTGGTCGCTACGTGGCTGGCTGCTCTTCGAGCGGTTCGGTTTGACCTGTAAGGTCCGCAAGGTGGACTTCCTCGAAGCCGGCGTCGCGGAGCAACTGGAAGCCGTTCCGCCGGCCCGCACCGTGCCGACCCTGCGCATGACCGACGGGACGATCCTCTGGGATTCGCTCGCGATCGCCGAGGAACTGGCAAGCCGTCACCCCGAGGCCGGCCACTGGCCCTCCGACCCCACCGCCCGCGCCATCGCCCGCTGTCTCGCCGCCGAGATGCACAGCGGGTTCACCGCACTGCGCAGCCAGTGCCCGATGAACCTGCAGGCCGCCTATTCCGAAGCGCCGGTGCGCGGGGACCTGCAGGCCGATCTCGACCGGATCGAACAGATCTGGGACCACGCCCGCACGAGCCTCCGCCCCAAAGGCCCGTGGCTCTGCGGAGATTATTCGATCGCCGACGCGTTCTTCGCTCCGGTTGCGGCGCGGATCGCGGGCTATGGCCTGCCGGTCTCCGAGGCCGGCCAGGCCTATGTCGCGGCCCATCTGGCCGACCCCGCGTTCCGGCGTTGGCGGGCGATGGGGATCGCGGAGGGCACCGACCTGCCCTGGTACGACCGCGACTACCCGCTGGCCGACTGGCCCGGACCGGAACCGATCCCGGCGCGGGCGGTCGATGCGGGGCCGTCGATTAACGAGACCTGCCCCTATTCCGGCGATCCGGTAACCGACTACGCCGAGATCGCCGGCCGTGTCATCGGCTTCTGCAACCCGTTCTGCCGCGACAAATCCGTCGCCGATCCGGCGGCTTGGCCGCAGCTGGCCCCTCTCATTAAGACTATGTAAACCATCCTGCCCGCATCCTCGGCCGACTTTGTCGAAGCGAGGCGGTGAATGGTTGCGCGGGCGCATACGGTGGCCTTCGAGGGTGTGGACGCACGGCCCGTCGAGGTACAATGCGCAATCAGCCCCGGCATCCCGGCCTTTTCCATCGTTGGCCTGCCGGACAAGGCGGTGAGCGAGGCCCGAGAGCGTGTGCGGGCGGCGCTCGGCGCGATGGCTATCGCCCTGCCCTCCAAGCGGATCACCGTCAATCTCTCGCCCGCGGATCTGCCCAAGGAAGGATCGCATTTCGACCTGCCGATCGCGATGGCGTTGCTCGCGGCGCTGGAGATCGTCCCGGCCGACCTCGTCGAACAGACCGTAGCCCTTGGAGAGCTTTCTCTGGATGGCGACCTGGTATCGGTCATCGGCGCGCTGCCCGCCGCGATGACCGCCGCGGAGGACGGCCGCAGCCTGCTCTGCCCGGCGTCCTGTGGCCCCGAAGCGGCCTGGGTCGATGCCGTGCAGGTCATTGCACCGGCCTCCCTCACCGCCGCCGTGCGCCACTTCACCGGCCAGACGCCCCTCGCCCCGGCCAGCGCCGGAGAGGTCATCGCCACCGGCAACCTGCGCGACTTTCGCGACGTGAAGGGCCAGGAGCGCGCCAAGAGGGCGCTGGAGATCGCCGCGGCCGGCCGCCACCACGTTCTGCTCGTCGGCGCGCCGGGCGCCGGCAAGTCGATGCTCGCGGCACGGATGCCCGGAATCCTGCCGCCGCTCTCGCCGGCCGAGGCGCTGGAAACCTCGATGATCCACTCGCTGACCGGCCTGCTGGACGAAGGTGGCATTTCCCGCGACCGGCCGTTCCGGGAGCCGCATCACACCGCCTCGGTCCCGGCCATCGTCGGCGGCGGCCGCGGAGCGAAACCGGGGGAGATCTCGCTCGCCCACAACGGCGTCCTGTTTCTCGACGAACTGCCGGAGTTCCCGCGACAGGTGCTCGAGACCCTGCGCCAGCCGATCGAGACCGGCGAGGTCGTGGTCGCCCGCGCCAATGCCCATGTGCGCTACCCGTGCCGCTTCCTGCTGGTCGCCGCGGCAAATCCCTGCCGCTGCGGCCATCTTGCCGAACCGGGCCGCGCCTGCGCCCGCGCGCCCGCCTGCGGCGAGGATTACCTCGGCCGGATCTCCGGGCCGCTGCTCGACCGGTTCGACCTGCGCATCGAGGTGCCGCCCGTCGCCTTTTCGGACCTAGACCTCCCGGAGGCCGGGGAAGGATCGGCAGAGATCGCAGCCCGGGTATCTCGCGCCCGCGACGTCCAGACGGAAAGGTATGCAGAAGCCTCCGGCGTGCGCGTCAATGCCGACGCCGAAGGCGGCCTGCTGGAGCAATCCGCACGCCCCGATTCCGAGGGCCGCGCGCTCCTGCAGAAGGTCTCGGACCGTTTCGGCCTGACCGCGCGCGGCTACCACCGGGTTCTGCGTGTCGCACGCACCATTGCCGACCTCGATGGAAGCGCAGAGGTGCGCCGGCCCCATGTCGCCGAAGCCGTTTCCTTCCGGCTCAGCAGCGCGCTTGCGGGATAGCGCCCCGCAGCCGCGTCCCGGATCAGTGCTGCTCGATGAACCGCGCCACCGAACCGATGCATTCGCGCGCCTCGGGGATGTAGCCGTCGAAGATCGGCCAGATATGCGGCACGTCCTCCCATTCGTTCAGCTCGACCATGCCCCCGGCATCCCGAAGATGCGCTGCCATGCGCCGGCTGTCGTCCCTCAGCATCTCCGTCGTGCCGACGTGCAACTGAACCGGCGGCGGCGCGTCGTAGCGCGCGAAGAGCGGCGAGACCCGCGGATCGTCCGCCGGCAAATCGCCCAGCGCCAGTTCGCTGGCGCGCCGCAATCGGGCCGACGGAAGGAACGGATCGCGCGCCGCGTTCTCGACGATACTGGCGCCGGAGAGTCCGAGGTCGACCCAGGGCGAAAAGGCGAAAACGGCCGCGGGCCGCTGCCCTTGCGCGCAGAGCCGGGCCAGCAGCGCAAGCGCCAGCCCCCCGCCGGCGCTGTCGCCGCCCAGAATGATCCGGTCCGACGCGTAGCCGAGCTCCAGAAGGCGCTCATGCGCGCGGCAGGCGTCGTCGAATGCGGCGGGCGCGGGATGCTCGGGCGCCAGCCTGTAGGCCGGCGCCGCGATGGGAAGGCCCGTCACTCGAGACAGACGCCCCATGATGCTCAGGAAGTTCTCCGGTCGGCCCGCGATATAGGCGCCGCCGTGGAAGTAGAGGATCACACGCGCCTGCGACACCGGTCCGGAGCTGACCCAGTGGAGGACGGGCTCGCCTGCCGATCTCTGATGCAGCAGGTAGGGCGGGCGGCGCAGGAAACGCGCCGCCATCCGGTCGAGGTCGCGCCGTGCCTCGGCGATCGAGGAGGTCGCGGCGAGCCGGGGCTTGACCACCCGGCGCAGCACCGCGTTCAGGAGCCGGAGCCGCCGGCTCACACCGCCCGCCGCGCCTCGATCGCCTGCCAGATCTTCTCCGCGACGTTGATCCCGTCGAAACGCTCGAGCTCCTGAATCCCGGTGGGAGAGGTCACGTTGATCTCGGTCAGGTAGTCGCCGATCACGTCGATGCCCACGAAGATCTGGCCGCGCTCCCGCAACAGCGGACCGATGGCCGCGCAGATTTCCCGGTCGCGCTCGGTCAGCGCGACCTTCTCGGGCCGCCCGCCGACATGCATGTTCGACCGCGTCTCGCCCTCCGCGGGCACCCGGTTGATCGCCCCAACCGGCTCGCCGTCCACCAGAATGACCCGCTTGTCGCCGTTGCTGACGTCGGGGATGAACTTCTGGGCGATGAGGGGCTCGCTGCTCAGCGACTCGAAGAGCTCGTGCAGCGAGGCGAGGTTGCGGTCGTTCGGGTCGAGCCGGAACACGCCGGCGCCGCCGTTGCCGTAGAGCGGCTTGAGGATGATATCGCCATGTTCCTTCTTGAAGCGCCGCAGGTCCTGCAGGTCGCGCGCGATCATCGTCGGCGGGATCAGGTCGGGGAACTGCAGGACGAGCAGTTTCTCGGGGCAGTTGCGGACCCAGAACGGGTCGTTGGCCACGAGAACCTTCGGCGACAGCCACTCGAGGATGTGCGTGGTCGTGATGTAGCCCATGTCGAACGGCGGGTCCTGCCGGAGCCAGACGACATCCATCTCACCGAGGTCGAGCTGCACCTCGGGGCCGAGCGTCACGTGATCGCCCTGGACCCGCCGCACCGTCATCGCCTGCGCCCGCGCCATGACGCGGCCGTCCTGCCAGGTCAGCCGCTCGGGGGTGTAGAAGAACATCTCGTGACCGCGAGCCTGGGCTTCCTCGGCCAGCCGGAACGTGCTGTCCGCGTCGATATTGACCCCGGTCACCGGGTCCATCTGAAAGGCAATTCGCAGTGGCATTGCTGGCGCTCCCGTAAGCTTTGCGACTTCATCGCCGATGTGCCCGGAGGAGGCAACCGCCCGCGTCAGGCGCCGAAGGCATTCTCCAGCACGCGGAGCCCGCCGCGGCCATCGACCAACGCAACGTCGAACCGCATCTCGGTGAGTTGTCCGTTCGGCATCCGGCCGATGTATTCGGATGCGGACGCCACGATCCGCTCCATCTGGCGCGGTGTGACCCGCTCCACGGCGCGTGCGAAATCCCGCGCCTTCTTGACCTCGACGAAGATCAGGCCATCGCCATCGCGGACGATCAGGTCGATTTCCCCGCCGCGCCCACGCCAGCGCCGTTCGACCACTGGAAGACCGGTTCCAGCGTAATGGCGCTCGACGATGTCCTCCGCCGCGAGCCCGGCATGGTAGGACACCGAACCGCTCATCCCTCGTCCTTTCCTTCCTGCTTCATCTGCAAGGCCATCTGGTAGACGTCCCGCCGTTTCAGACCATAGACACCGGCCACTTCCGACGATGCTTCCTTCACCGTCAGCCTGCCGAGCGCCTCGCGCAGCGCGGCCTCGACGTCTTCCGGCGCCGCCTCCCGGTGCTGCGCCCGGTCGATCACCAGAACGATCTCACCCTTCAGGGACCGCTCCGACAACCTCTCCGAGAGGTCCGCCAAGGTTCCGCGCTCGACCTCCTCGAATCGCTTGGTCAGTTCCCGGCAGACCGCTGCCTCGCGATCCCCGCCGAAACTCTGGATCAGTTCCCCTAACAATCGGCTAATGCGCTTGGGCGACTCGAACAGAACCAGCGTGGCGTCGCTACCCGCGAGTCCGTCGAGCCAGCTGCGGCGCGCCCCTGCGGCGGCAGGCGGGAAACCGGCGAACAGGAACCGGTCGCTCGGGAGGCCGGACAGGGTGAGCGCCGCGAGGACGGCCGAAGGGCCCGGTGCGCAGGTCACCAAGACCCCTGCCTCGATCGCAGCGCGTCCGAGCTGGTAGCCGGGGTCGGCGACGAGCGGCGTTCCGGCTTCGGAGACATAGGCGATGGAGCGCCCCTCCTGCGCCATCCGAAGCAGGCGCGGCCGTTGGCTGGCGCCGTTGTGGTCGTGATAGGCCACCATCGGCCGCCCGCCGAGCGGAATGCCGTGCAGCTCCATCAGGTGGCGCGCGGTGCGGGTATCCTCCGCCGCGATCACGTCCGCGGAGGCGAGAATGTCGAGGCCGCGCAGGGTGATGTCGCGGGCCGTTCCGATCGGCGTCGCAACGAAATGGAAGCCCGCCGGCAAGGTCTCCACGCGAAACACCGGTGCCTGTTCTGTGTGAGACATTTACTTGCGACCCTCCACGGCTTACGGTCGGCCCCGTTCCGGGGGCCGCAAATGCCCGATACCAGCCCAGACCACGAAGAGCGAGATTTAGTCCATGTTTTCTGCATTGAGAATGCCCCGAGCGATCGCGACCCGCGGCCTGGCCCTCGTTGCTGCCGCCTTCCTGGCCGCCTGTGACACCGTACCGACCGCCGGCGGCGGCCCCCGTATCGACGCGGGCGCGCCGGTCGCCGTGGCGCTCCTGGTTCCCGGCGGGGCGGGCGGCGACGCGCTGGTTTCGCGCAGCCTCGAGAACGCGGCCCGCATGGCCATCGCCGATCTCGGCAACGTGCAGATCGACCTGCGGGTCTACACCACGGGCGGCAACGCCGCCGGCGCCTCCACCGCCGCCAGCCGCGCCGCCGACGAGGGCGCCAAGATCATCCTCGGCCCGCTCTATTCCGAGGCCGCGAATGCCGCGGGCCTCGCCGTCGCCAGCCAGAACATCAACGTCCTGTCCTTCTCGAACAACGCCGCGATCGCCGGCGGCAACGTGTTCGTGCTCGGCAACACCTTCGACAACACCGCCTCGCGGCTGGCCAGTTTCGCCGCTTCCCGCGGCAAGGGCGACATCTTCGTCGTGAACGCCCGGACCACTGCCGAGGAAGTTGGCCGGGATGCGATCCTGCGGGCGGTCAACAGCAGCCGGGCACGGCTCGCGGGCAATGCCTCCTTCGACTTCTCGCAGCAGGGGATCGTCGCGGCGGTGCCCGAGATCAGCCAGCAAGTGCAGGCCTCCGGGGCGAACGCGATCTTCTTCACCTCCGACAACGACGGGGCGATGAGCTTCCTCGCACAGCTCCTGCCGGAGAACGGCATCGGCGCGCCTAACCACCAGTTCATCGGCCTGACCCGGCTCGACGTGCCCGCCGAGGCGCTCTCCCAGCCCGGCCTGCAAGGCGCGTGGATGGCCCTGCCCGATCCGCAGCTCAACGCCAGCTTCCGCGACCGTTACGTCTCCGCCTACGGCAGCCAGCCGCACCCGCTGGCCGGCCTGTCCTACGATGGCATCGCCGCCGTGGGCGCGCTCGTCGGCCGTGGGCAATCCGATGCGCTGACCCGCTCGGCGCTCACCCAGGGCTCCGGCTTCGTCGGCGTCAACGGCATCTTCCGGCTGATGGACAACGGCACCAACCAGCGTGGCCTCGCCGTCGGCCAGATCCAGAACAACCAGGTAATCGTCATTGACCCTGCCCCAAGAAGCTTCGGCGGCTTCGGCTTCTGAGCCGACGCCCGCCTTCGTTGCACCGGCCGCGCCGCGCGACCTGATCTGCGCGCCCGACACGATCTTCGATGCCGCCGGCCTGCCCGACCGCCTCGCCGAGGCGGTCGAAGGCAAGGAGGGCACGGGCCGCCGCGCCCGTGCCACCACGATCCTTGCCGAGGCGCTTTCCAACGGCCGGGACGCCATCGAAAAGGCGTTCGAGGCGTCGCCGCGCGCGGCGCGCCCGCTGGTGCATTCCTATGCCTGGCTGACGGACTGCATCATCCGGAGCGCCTACTGGACGGCCTCGACCCTGCTGTCGGACACGCCCGCCAAGCGCGCGTCCCAACGCATGTCACTCGTCGCCGTCGGCGGCTATGGCCGCGGCGAAATGGCCCCCCACTCGGACGTCGATCTGCTGTTCCTCTGCGAGGATTCGGTCACGCCGGAGGTGGAGCATATCGTCGAGGAGATGCTCTACATCCTGTGGGACCTGCGCCTGAAGGTCGGCCACGCCACCCGCACCATCCGCGACTGCCTGAAGCTCGGTCGCGAGGATTTCACGATCCGGACCTCGCTGCTAGAGATGCGCCACCTCGAGGGCGACGCGGCCCTGACCGAAACCCTCGCGGACCGGCTCTGGAACGAGCTCTTCAAGGGATCGAGCAAGGATTACATCGAGGCCAAGCTGGCCGAGCGGGCCGAGCGTCACCGCAAGCAGGGCGGGCAGCGCTACATGCTGGAGCCCAACATCAAGGAGGGCAAGGGCGGCCTGCGCGACCTGCAATCCCTGTTCTGGATCGCGAAATACGTCAACCGGGTGCAGAGCATCGAGGAACTCGTGGGCCTCGGTGTGTTCACGCCAGAGGAATACTGGGCCTTCGAACAGGCCGAGTCCTTTCTCTGGGCCTGCCGTGCGCATCTGCATCTGCTGACCGACCGTCCGGTGGACCAGCTGACCTTCGACGTGCAGGTGCCGGTGGCCGAACGGCTCGGTTACACCGACCATTCCGGGCGCCGGGCGGTCGAGCATTTCATGCAGGATTACTTCCGCCATGCCACGCAGGTAGGCGAGCTGACGCGAATCTTCCTGACCGCGCTGGAGACCGCCCATGTGAAGCGGGCGCCCAAGCTCGCCAAGCTTTTCCGCCGCCGCAAGAAGGTCCGCGAAGGCTTCGAGATGGAGAACGGGCGGCTGGCGATCGTCGACGAGGAGGCGTTCCTCTCCGACAAGCTCAACATCCTGCGGCTCTTCGACGAGGCGCTGCGGACCGACACGCTGATCCATCCCAACGCCATGCGGCTGGTCTCGGCCAACCTGAACCTGATCGACGCCGACATGCGCCGCAATCCGGAGGCGGCGCGGATCTTCCTTCGCCTCATGCTCGACCACGGCAACCCCGAGCGGGCGCTCCGGCGCATGAACGAACTCGGCGTCCTTGCCGCCTTCGTGCCGGAGTTCGAGCCGATCGTGGCGATGATGCAGTTCAACTTCTACCACGCCTACACGGTCGACGAGCACACGATCCAGTGCATCCGCGTCCTTGCGCAGATCGAGCATCGCGAGCTGATCGAGGAGCTGCCCGTCGCCTCGCGCATCCTCGAAAAGGGCGTGAACCGCCGCGTTCTCTACCTCGCGGTCTTCCTGCACGACATCGGCAAGGGCCGGGTGGAGGACCATTCGATCCTCGGCGCCCGTATCGCCCGCCCGGTCTGTCAGCGCCTGGGCCTCGACGAGGAGGAGGTCTCCACGGTCGAGTGGCTGGTGCGCTCCCACCTCGTGATGTCGGACATGGCGCAGAAGCGCGACATCTCCGATCCGCGCACGGTGCGCGACTTCGCCAAGGCGGTGAAAACCCGCAAGCGGCTCGACCTGCTCACCGTCCTGACGGTCTGCGACATCCGCGGCGTCGGGCCGGACGTCTGGAACAACTGGAAGGCGCAGCTTCTGCGCTCGCTCCATCGCCAGACCGCCGACGCACTGGAAAACGGGCTGGAAGAGATCAACCGGGACAACATCGCCGAGGAGGCCCACGCCGCCCTGCGCGACTCGTTGCAGGACTGGACGCCCGAAGAGATCGAAGCCGAGATCGAGCGGCATTACCCGCCCTACTGGCAGGGCCTGCAGAACGAGACCCACCAGATCTTCGCCCGCCTCCTGAAGGGCATCCCGAACGACGAGATCCGGATCGACCTGACCCAGGACCCCGGGCGGGACGCCACGCGGGCCTGTTTCGCGCTGGCCGATCACCCCGGCATCTTCTCGCGGCTGGCCGGGGCGCTGGCACTGGTGGGCGCCAACGTGGTGGACGCACGGACCTATACGACCAAGGACGGCTACGCGACCGCGATCTTCTGGATCCAGGACGGCGACGGCGCGCCCTATGAGGCCGACCGCCTGCCGCGCCTTCGGGCGACGATCCACAAGAGCCTCAAGGGCGAGATCATCACCGGCCAGGCCCTCAGCAAGCGCGACAAGCAGAAACGGCGCGAGCGCGAGTTCCGCTTCCCCACGTCGATCCATTTCGACAACGAAGGTTCCGACATCTACACGATCATCGAGGTCGACACCCGCGACCGGCCCGGCCTGCTCTACGATCTGACCCGCACCCTCGCCAACGCGAATATCTATATTGCGTCGGCCGTGATCGCGACCTATGGCGCTCAGGTAGTGGACACCTTCTACGTGAAGGACATGTTCGGCCTGAAGATCCACTCCGAGAGCAAGCGCAGCGCTCTCGAGAAAAAGCTGATCCAGGCCATCGAGCGCGGGGCTGAAAGGGCCAGAACCGAATGAAACCAATCCGCCTGATGGCGGGATTCCTGACGGTCGGGGTCTGGACCCTGATGTCGCGGATCCTTGGATTCGTGCGCGATATCGTCATCGCGGCCAAGCTGGGGGACGGGCCTGTGGCGGAGGCCTTCCTGATCGCCTTCAGCCTTCCAAACATGTTCCGCCGCTTCTTCGCCGAGGGCGCGTTCAACATGGCCTTCGTGCCGATGTTCTCCAAAAAGCTGGAGCGCGACGAGGACCCGAAGGGCTTTGCCCAGGACGCGTTCAATGGCCTCGCCTCGGTGCTGATCCTGTTCTCGCTGCTGGCGCAGGCGGTGATGCCCTGGCTCGTGCTGGCCATGGCCTCGGGCTTTGCCGGCGACGAACGCTTCGGCATGGCGGTGCATTTCGGCCGCATCGCCTTTCCCTACATCCTGTTCATCTCGCTCGCGGCGTTGCTCTCGGGCGTGCTGAACGCGACGGGCCGCTTTGTTGCGGCCGCCGCGGCGCCGGTTCTGCTGAACGTGATCCTCGTCACCTCGATGCTGCTGGCCGAGGCGACTGGTGGCGATTTCGGCACCTTTCTCGTCTGGGCCGTGCCGGTCGCGGGCGTGGCGCAGCTCGGGCTGGTCTGGTGGTCGGCCGCCCGGGCCGGGTTCCGGCTGACGCTCTCGCGGCCGCGGCTGACACCGGACATGAAACGGCTGGCGCGGATCGCCGCCCCGGCGATGCTCGCCGGCGGCGTGGTGCAGGTGAACCTGCTGGTCGGCCGGCAGGTCGCCAGCTATTTCGACGGCGCGATCCAGTATCTCAACCTCGCCGACCGGCTCTACCAATTGCCGCTGGGTGTGGTGGCCATCGCCATCGGCGTGGTGCTGCTGCCCGACCTCTCGCGGCGCCTCGCCGCCGACGACACAGTGGGCGGCCGCGCCGCTCTGAACCGCGCAACCGAGTTCGCGCTGCTCCTGACCCTGCCCGCCGCGGTTGCGCTGGTGGTCATCGCGGAGCCGATCGTCTCGGTGCTCTACCAGCGCGGCGCCTTCGGGGCGGAGGCCGCGGCGCGCACGGCGCTGGTCACAGCGATCTACGGGCTCGGCCTGCCCGCATTCGTGCTTCAGAAAGTGTTCCAGCCGCTCTACTTCGCGCGTCACGACACGCGGACGCCGTTCAACTACGCGCTCGTCGCGATGGTGCTGAACGCGGTCATTGCCATCGGCGGTTCCTACTTCTTCGGCTTCTACGCCGCCGCCTGGGCGACCACCCTCGCGGCCTGGGCGATGGTGCTTCTGCTGTGGCGCGGATCGCGGCGGATGGGCGAGGCCGTGATGCTGGATGACCGCCTGAAACGGCGCAGCTGGCGCGTCCTGGTAGCCTGCGGCGTGATGGCCGCCTGCCTTCTCGCGACCGAATGGGCCCTGGGCGATGCGCTCTACCAGTCCGGGGTGCGCTACGCGGCGCTGCTGGTGCTGGTGGGCGTGGGGATCGTGAGCTACTTCGGCGCCGCGCAGTTGGTCGGGGCAACGCAGCTCACCGAGATCCGCCGCGCGATGCGTCGCAACCACTCCGCCTGAGGCGGAGCGGGCCCTCCCGCCCGTCGTCGCCACATCGAAGATGTCCCGCCGCCCGTTGGGCGTGGCCGCGCACCTGCGTGCGCGGCGAAGCATCCTTTGCGACCGCGCTCCATTCCGAAAACGCATAGCAGATCCGCAAATTTCGCACATAAAATATTTTTTACTTTAGATATTTCATTTTTCGAACTATCTGGCGTTCGAACGGTTACGGAGGCCTCATGACTGGCGTGACAGCAGACTGCATCTTCGGCGACGACCTGAACCTGATTCCCCAGGAGCTGCGCATCATGTTCGGCACCCTGGTGCTTGCGCGTGCGCTCGAGGAACAGATGGAAGAGTTCAGGACCGAAGTGCCGCTGACCAAGTCGGAGCGGCACATGCTGATGAACCTCGGCGTTCCGCGACGCATGGGCCAGATCGCCGAGACGCTCAACACCCAACCCTCGACCGTCACCGCCGTCGCCGATGCGCTCGAAGCCAAGGGCCTGCTGGAACGGGAACGCGACCCCGACGACCGGCGCGCCTGGCAGCTCCGCCTCACCGAGGCCGGCATCTCCGCCCGCAGAAACCTGATCGAGGTCGCCGTGTCGAAGTTCCGGGAGATCTCCGGGCTGTCGACCAGCGAGATCGAGCAGGTTGCAGGCTTCTTCGATTCCGTGACCGAACACGTCCTCAAATCCGGATTCCCCAAGGGATTGACACTATGATTACCAAGAAACTCGTCATCGGCGCCGCGGTCGCCGGCTGCATCGGGCTGGCCGCAATCGCGCAAAGCACCACGCAGGAGGAAACGCCTGCGGAGATGGCGCTCAAACCCGTCAAGCTCATGCTGGTCGAGGAAGCTGAAGCGACACTCACGCGGCAGTTCTTCGGCAAGGTCGTTGCCCGCAAGACGGTGGACCTCGCCTTCCAGGTGGCCGGCCAGATCCAGGATTTCCCCGTGATCGAAGGCACCCGGATCGAGCAAGGCGCGCTGGTCGCGCAGCTCGACCTGCGCCCCTTCGAGCTCGCCCTGGAGCAGGCCAGGCTGCAGAAGGAGCAGGCGGACCGGACGGTCGACCGCCTCGAGAAGCTCAAGGGCAGCACGGTCGGCCAGGTCGCCATCGACGACGCGGTGACATCCGCCGGCCTCGCGGAGATCGCGCTGGAGAATGCCGAGATCGCGCTCGAGGATGCGACCTTGCTGGCACCGTTCGATGCGCTGGTGGCCTCGCGGAGCGTCGAGAACTTCACCACGATCTCCGCCGGCACGCCGGTCGTGCGGCTGCACGACATGTCCGAGATCCGGGTGGAAGTCGATCTTCCGGAGGTGCTGGTCCAGAAGGCCGGCCTCGCCGAGAAGGTCAACGTGTTGGCGAAATTCCCATCGTCCGCCACGGAATACCCGCTGGAGGTCCGCGAACTGACCGCGGAAACCTCGGCCATCGGCCAGACCTACAGCGCCACCTTCGGAATGCAGGCCCCCGAGGGGCTGTCCGTCCTGCCCGGCTCCTCGGTCACAGTGACCGCGACCCTCGCACAGGACGACGGCGGCATCATCGTGCCGGCCTCGGCCATCGCGATCGACACGGATGGCAGCACCTACGTCTACGTTTTCCGCCCGACCGGCGCCGCCGAGGGCTCGCTGACCAAGGCCATGGTCACCGTCGAGCCCACCGACGACGGCGAGGTCCGGGTCGTCTCCGGCCTGACTCCGGGCGAGGAAATCGCTGTGGCCGGCGTGAACGAGCTGAACGACGGCATGCAGGTTCGCCGCTTCGCGGGCTTCGGGAACTGAGGACGCTTTCATGACCATTGCACGCGCCTCCATCGAGCGGCCGATCTACACCTGGCTGATCATCCTGGGCTGCCTTCTCGGCGGCATCTGGGGCTTCAATTCCATCGGCCGGCTGGAAGATCCGGCCTTCACCATCAAGAACGCGGTCATCGTCACCGCCTACCCCGGCGCCACCGCCGAGCAGGTGGCGACGGAAGTTTCCGAACCGATCGAATCCGAGATCCAGAAAATGGGCGAGGTGGACAACATCACCTCGACCAACCGCCCGGGCTCGTCGCTGATCGAGGTCGAGATCAAGTCGACCTATGACGGCACCGAGCTGCCCAAGATCTGGACCGACCTGCGCAACCGCGTCGCCGATGCCCAGCTGCCCGACGGCGCCGGGACGCCCTATGTCAACGACAGCTTCGGCGACGTTTTCGGCATCTTCTACGCGATCACCGCGCCGGGCTTCTCGGATGCCGAGAAGCACGAGCTGGCGACGTTCCTGCGGCGCGAACTGCTCGCCGTCGAAGGCGTGGCCGATATCGAGGTGTCCGGCCTGCCCGAGGAGGCGGTCTTCGTCGAACCCGACATGACGCTTGCGGTCAACCAGAACATCTCTCCTTCCGCCCTTGCCGCGGCGCTTTCCACCGCCGACTCGGTGGTCGACGCCGGCGGGGTCGAGCATGGCCCGAGCCGGACCATCATCCAGCGCCCGCAGGGTGACGATACCGTCTCGGCGATTGCCGGGCTGACGGTCGGGGTCGGTGGCGAGGTGCTCAACCTCTATGACCTCGCCAATGTCTATCGCGACCGCGAGGAGAACCCCTCGCTGATCATCCGCCAGGACGGCAAGGATGCCTTCACCCTCGGCATCGCCGGACTTTCGACCGAGAACATCGTGACCGTCGGCAAGAGGGTCGACGAGCGCCTCGCCGAACTGAGCGCCGAGATCCCGTTCGGGGTCGAGATGAGCCCGATCTACCAGCAGCACATCGTGGTCGAGGAGGCCTCCGACGCCTTCCTGCAGAACCTCGCGATGTCCGTCGCCATCGTCGTCGCGGTGCTCGCGATCTCGATGGGCTGGCGGGCGGCGGTCGTCGTCGGCGCGACGCTGCTCCTGACCGTGGTCGGCACCGTGTTCTTCATGGACATGTTCTCCATCGAGATGGAACGGATCTCGCTCGGGGCGCTGATCATCGCCATGGGGATGCTGGTGGACAACGCCATCGTCGTCGCCGAGGGCATGCAGGTTGCGATGCTCCACGGCAAGAACGGCCGCGTGGCCGCCGACGAAGCGACCAAGAAGACGCAGATTCCGCTGCTCGGCGCGACCGTGATCGGCATCATGGCCTTTGCCGGCATCGGCACCAGCCCCGACGCCACCGGCGAGTTCCTGTTCTCGCTCTTCGCGGTGATCGGCATCTCGCTGATGCTGTCGTGGATCCTCGCCATCACGGTGACGCCCTACCTCGGCAACCTGCTGTTCCGCGAGATCGACGAGGGCGAGCACGATGCCTATGGCGGCCCGTTCTTCCGCGCCTTCGGCTGGACGCTGAACCTGGCGCTGCGGCTGCGCTGGCTGGTCGTCGTCGGCCTCATCGCGTTGACGGCCGTCTGCTTCAACGCCTTCGCGAAACTGCCCCAGCAGTTCTTCCCCGACAGCAACACGCCGCTGTTCTTCGTCCACTACAAGCTGCCCCAGGGCGCGTCGATCAACGCGACGTCGGAACAGATGGCGGTGGTCGAGGACTGGCTCGACGAGCGCGACGACGTGGTTTCCTACACCACCTTCGTGGGTCAGGGCGCGACGCGATTCATGCTGACCTACTCGGCGGAAAACGCGAACCCCAGCTACGGGCACATGATCGTGCGCACCGAATCCATCGAGCAGATCCCGGCGCTCAAGGCCGATCTTGATGCCTTCGGGGCCGAGGCTCTGCCCGAGGGCGAGTTCCGCACCAAGCGGCTGGTCTTCGGGCCCGGCGGTGGTGACCCGATCGAGCTGCGCCTGTCCGGAAACGACCCGGAGGTCCTGCGCACCCTCGCCGACGAGGCGATGGGGATCATGCGGGGCGCCAGCGACAACCTCACCACGATGCACACCGACTGGCGCGAGAAGGAGCTGGTGCTGCGGCCGATCTACTCGACCGACCGGGCGCAGACCGCGGGCATCACCCGCGACGACATCGCCTCGATCCTGCAGTACGCCACGGACGGCACCCGCGGCGGCACCTACCGGGAAGACGACCGGCTGATCCCGATCATCATCCGCGAGCCGCTCGACTCGAGCCTCACGCTGATGGACCAGGTGGTCTATTCGACGGCGGCCGGGACCTTTGTGCCGATCGAGCAGGTCATCGACGGCTTCGAGTTCATCCCCGAGGACACGCTGGTGCAGCGGCGGGACCGCCAGTTCACCATCACCGTCGGCGCAGACATCCGCGACGACGTGACGGCCGCCACCGTTCACAGCGAGATCAGCGCGGCCATCGAGGCGATGGACCTGCCGATCGGCTACAGCATGGCCTGGGGCGGCGAGCACGAGAACTCCGGCGAGGCGCAGGCCGCGCTCGGAAAGCAGCTCCCGATGAGCTTCCTCATCATGGTGCTGATCTCGATCGTGCTGTTCAACGCCCTTCGCCAGCCGCTGATCATCTGGCTGCTGGTGCCGATGTCGGTGAACGGCGTGGTGATCGGGCTCGGGATGACCGGTTTGCCCTTCAGCTTCACCGCCCTCCTGGGCCTGCTGAGCCTCTCGGGCATGCTGATCAAGAACGGCATCGTCCTGGTCGAGGAGATCGACCTGCTGCGCCACGACGGGCTGGAGCTGAAACCGGCGATCATCCGGGCCTCGACCTCGCGTCTGCGGCCGGTGGTGCTGGCGGCGGCGACGACCATCCTCGGGATGATCCCGCTGCTGACCGATGCCTTCTTCGTCTCGATGGCGGTGACCATCATGGGCGGGCTGGCCTTTGCCACGGTGCTCACCCTCGTGGCCGCGCCGGTGCTCTACTACATCTTCTTCCGCAAGCAGGGGATGGCCGAAGAGCGCAACCGGCATGCGAGGGATCTCGCCACCGGCGTCCCGGCATAGAAAAAAAGGCCGCGCGTGAAAACGCGCGGCCTTCGTCGTTCCAGAAGGGCGCGAACGGCGATCAGCCGGCCGCCGCGCCTTCTTCGACCATCCACGAGAGTTCCTTGCGCAGCGCCTCCAGCGTCTCCGCATTGCGCGCCGAGACCATGTACCCCTCGTGGATCGTTGGCGCATAGTCGCGCCCGTCGAGCAGGCCGACCGCGCCACCGGCCTCGACGACGGCCAGCGCACCCGCCGCGTGATCCCAGGGCATCAGCTTGAAATCGAAGCTGAACTGCCCGTTGCCGAAACAGAAGGTCCGGTAGGCGTGGCAGGCGCAGCGCATGTCCGTGACCCGGCCCCGCCCAAGCAGGAACAGCGCGAAGCGCTCCCGCAGGTGTTCCGGCAAAAGCCAGGGCGAGCCGAAGCCGGCGAAACCGGTCGGCCCTTCCGGCACATCGAGCCGCAGCTGCCGGCGCTTCCCGTCCGCGGTGCAGAACCACGTCCCGCCGCCGCGGATCGCCATGACCCAGTCGTCGTTCAACGGGTCGTAAAGCAGCCCGAACACCGTCTCGCCGCGATGGGTCACCGCCAGCAGAACGCCGAAGACGGAGACGCCCTTGGCGAAGTTCCAGGTGCCGTCGATCGGATCGATGATGACGGCCGTTTCCGCGATGCCGATCCGGTCCAGCAGCGTGGGGTCTTCCGCGACCGCTTCCTCGCCGACAATCTCGGCCTCGGGCAGGATTTTTGCCACCGCTGCCGAGATCGAGGCTTCGGATAGCCTGTCCGCGATGGTCACGAGGTCGTCCGGGTTGCTCTTGGCGTCGACCGAGCCGGCCTCCAGGTTCCGGAACCGTGGCAGGATCTCCTCCCGCGCGGCGGTCCGGACCGCCTCGACGAGGGCGTCCTGCTGTTGCTGGTTGGGGATCATGCCTGTTTCCTTTCAGTTCCGGACGGGGCCCTCGGCCCACGCGCCCGCCGCCCTGCCGGGCGGCTTCCTGCCCGCGGTATAGTCGCACCATGCGACAGCCGTAAGTGCGATGCCCGGACGCGCCCGGCTGCCCTCAGATCCTGTCCAGCAGACGATACCAGCGGTAGGTCAACGGCAGGATGGCACGCCGGTGGCGACCGAAAGGAAAGCGCGGCGGCGGGCGGCGCATCAGGTCCGGCAGCGGTTGCCGTTGCGGGCGGCCAAGCGCCAGGTCGGCCAGCCGTGCGCCGGCATAGCTGCCCATGGCAACGCCATTGCCGTGATAGCACATGGCGCCGAAGGCATTCCCGAGGCCTTCCAGCGGCCCGGCAAAAGGCGTCAGATCCCGCGACAGGGCGACCAAGCCCGACCAGAAATAGGGCGTTTCCACCTTGCGCCAGGCAGGGAATATCCGCTCGAAATCGGCCCGCGCCATGGCGCGGACCTCGGCATGGGCGGCCTCCGTCGCCCGCATCGCCCCGCGCAACCCGAACAGCATGCGCCGGTTCGGCATCAGACGGAAATAGTGCAGCAGGTGGCGCGTGTCGTAGCACATCTGGTTGGAAGTCCAGCCCTGCTCGGCCAGTTCGGCTTCGGTCATCTCGCGCGTCACGAGGATGTTGGTCTGCACTGGCAGGAACCGCCCGGCCATCCAGTTCGGAATATCATCCGAGCCGTAGCCATTGGTGGCCATCAGCAGTTTCGCTGCTCGCACGACACCGCGCGGCGTCTTGATCCGCCAGCCGCCGGACTCCTCGGCGATTGCCTGTGCAGGCGAGGCGGCGAAGATCCGCGCCCCCGCCTCTCCGGCCGCGCGGGCAAGGCCGAGCGCGTATTTCAGAGGATTGAGCGCGAAGCCGATCGGGGTCGTCACCGCGCCGTGGAATTCCTCGCTCGCCATGCCGTGGGCCGCCAGGTCCCCACGACCCAGAACCTCGCAGCGCACGCCGAAACGGGCGCTGGCTTCCCGAGCCTCGGCCTCCAGCCCGCGCACATCCGACGCGCGGTGCGCCAGCAGCGTCTCGCCCTTGGAATGCACATCGGCGGCAATACCGTGACGCTCCAGCCGCTCGGCCACCAGCTCCACCGCGAGCTTCTCGGCCGTGAAGAACCGGGCGGCGTCTTCCGCCCCGTAGCGGCGCTCCAGCGCGGCCGGCGAAAGCTTGGCGCCTCCGATGCAGCAGAAGCCTCCGTTGCGGCCGGACGCCCCCCAGCCCGGGGTTTCGGCCTCGAGCACCACGACGTCCGCGCCGGCATCTGCCAGGTCGAGCGCCGCGGAGAGCCCGGTGTAGCCACCGCCCACCACGGCAAAATCGCAACGGATCTCGCCTTCGCATTCCGGCCAGCGGGGCCTCTCGGCCACAGGCACCGTCTCGCGCCAGTAGCTCGCCTCGATCGGGCGCGGCCCGTAGGCCATCTCTTCGTAGGGTCTCAGCATCGCGCCTTTCCGGCCGTCAGGTCTGGGCGGCGGCTTTCTCTTCGCGCGCCTGCCGGGCAATGGCGTTCTTCGACATCAACGAAGCGACGATCACGCCCACCGCCACGATCGCGATCATGATCGTCGACAGCGCGTTGATCTCCGGGCTGACGCCCAGTCGCACCGAAGAGAAGATCTTGATCGGCAGCGTCGTCGCGCTCGGACCGGCGGTGAAGGAGGCGATCACGAGGTCGTCGAGCGACAGCGTGAAGGCCAGAAGCCAGCCCGACGCCACCGCTGGCAGGATGATCGGCAGGGTCACCAGCCGAAATGCCTGGAACGGCGTGCAGCCGAGGTCGAGCGCCGCTTCCTCGACCGAGCGGTCGAAGCTGACCAGCCGCGACGACACCACGACGGAGACGTAGCACATGGAAAAGGTCGTATGGGCTAGGACGATGGTGATGATCCCGCGATCCAGCCCGATCGCGATGAAGAGCAGCAGCAGCGACAGGCCGGTGATCACCTCGGGCATGACCAGCGGAGCGTAGATCATGCCGGAGAACAGCGTGCGGCCGAAGAACCTTCCGCCGCGGAC
Organism: Tropicimonas sediminicola; assembly: GCF_900188335.1. Lineage (GTDB taxonomy): Bacteria > Pseudomonadota > Alphaproteobacteria > Rhodobacterales > Rhodobacteraceae > Tropicimonas > Tropicimonas sediminicola. The sequence goes on from NZ_FZOY01000007.1 coordinate 204,953, forward strand.
CATGACATAGGCCGCCATCGTCCCCAGCACCGTCGCCACGGTGGAGGACAGCACCGCCACCCGCAGCGTCACCCAGGCTGCGTCAAGGAAGGCCTCGTTGCGGATCAGCTCGCCGTACCACTTGGTCGAGAACCCGGCCCAGACCGTCACCAGCTTGCTCTCGTTGAAGGAGAAGATGATGAGGATCAGCATCGGGATGTAGAGAAAGGCGAACCCGATCGTCAGCGAGACGGTGTTGAACCAGGTGAGGCGTCTCATTGCTCTGCCTCCTGCTGGCGTTGCTGCTGCCGCTGGAACAGGATGATCGGGACGATCAGGATCGCCAGCAGCACCACGGCCACCGCGGACGCCACCGGCCAGTCGCGGTTGGAGAAGAACTCCTCCCACAGCACCTTGCCGATCATCAGCGTGTCGGACCCGCCCAGCAACGACGGAATGACGAACTCACCAAGCGCCGGGATGAAGACCAGGAAGCAGCCGGCGATCATGCCCGGCCGCGAGAGCGGCAGGGTGACCAGCCAGAACGCGCCCGCGCGGGTGCAGCCCAGATCCTCGGCCGCTTCCAGCAGCGAGGCGTCGAGCTTTTCCAGCGTCGCGTAGATCGGCAGGATCATGAACGGCAGGTAGGTGTAGACGATGCCGATGTAGACGGCCGTGTTGGTGTTCAGGATCGTCAGCGGCTCCGAGATCAGGCCGGTCCAGAGCAGGAACTGGTTCAGGAAACCCTCGTTCGACAGGATGCCCATCCAGGCGTAGACGCGGATCAGGAAGCTGGTCCAGAATGGCAGGATCACCAGCATCATCAGCGTCGGGCGCCATTCGTCCGGCGCGTTGGCCATGCCATAGGCCACCGGATAGCCGACCAGCAGCGTCAGGAAGGTGGAGATCAGCGCGATCTTGAGACTGGAGAGGTAGGACTTCCAGTAGAGCGAGTCCTCCGACAGGAAGACGTAGTTCTCGAAATCGAGCTCGGACAGGAAATCCCGGAACCCCGCCCAGCCCGCCGAGAGATCCAGCGTCGGCGTATAGGGCGGGATCGACAGCGCCACGTCCGACAGCGAGATCTTCAGGACGATGAGGAAGGGCACCAGGAACAGCGCCAGCAACCACAGGTAGGGGACGAGGATCAGCAGGGCCTTGCGCGGGTTCATCGCATCACTCCGTCAGCACGACGCCGGCAGTCTCGCTCCACCAGAGCCAGACATTGTCCTCCCAGGTGAACTTGCGGCGTTCGATCCGGCGCGTGTTGGCGGACTGCGCCTTGAAGATCTCGCCGGTCGGGATCTGCACGTGATAGGTGGAGAGATTGCCCAGATAGGCGATGTCGATGATCTTCCCCTGCATGATGTTGGTCTTGCCCTCGGGGTGCTCCTTGGAGATGTGCACTTTCTCGGGCCGGATCGCGAAGGTGCAGCGCGTGCCGTCCGCGATCGGCTGCATCGGCGTGCCGATGATCGGCTCCTTGCCCTCCGCCCAGTGGATCTGCACCTTGCCGTCCTTCTGATGCGAGGTGGCCACGCCCTCCACGAGGTTCACGTCCCCGATGAAATCCGCCACGTAGACCGATTTCGGCGTCTCGTAGATCCGGTCCGGGGTGTCGACCTGAATCATCTTGCCGTGGTCCATCACCGCCACGCGGGAGGCGACGGTCATCGCCTCTTCCTGGTCGTGGGTCACGATGACGAAAGTCGTCCCGGTCTTTTCCTGAATTTCCATCAGTTCGAACTGGGTGTCGGTGCGCAGCTTCTTGTCGAGCGCGCCGAGCGGTTCGTCGAGCAACAGCAGCTTCGGCGCCTTGGCGAGGCTGCGCGCCAGCGCCACCCGCTGCCGCTGGCCGCCGGAGATCTGGTGCGGCTTGCGGGCCGCGAATTTCTGGAGCTGGACCAGGCGCAGCATCTCGTCGACGCGGGCGGCGATCTGGTCCTTGGGCAGGTTGTCCCGCTTCAGCCCGAAGGCGATGTTCTCGGCCACCGTCAGGTGCGGGAACAACGCGTAGGACTGGAACATCATGTTGACCGCGCGCTTGTTGGGCGGCACCGGGCCGATGTCCTGGCCGTCGAGCAGGATATACCCCTCGGTCGGCGTCTCGAAACCGGCGAGCATCCGCATCAGCGTGGTCTTGCCGCATCCCGACGGCCCGAGCAGGGCAAAGAACTCGCGGGCGTAGATATCCACCGTCAGATCGTCGATCGCGGTGAAGTCGCCGAACCGCTTGGTCACGTTCTGGAACTGGATCAGCGGGCGTTGGTTGGGGTCATTCCAGGGCGCGAAAACGTCCGGACGGGATGTGGGTGCGGGATCAGACATTGCAGGCCTTCGGAATGCAGTCAGGGGCCCCGCGCAACTTGCGCGCGGGGCCGGTCTCAGCGTGTAAGATCAGGTGCCGGACTTGATCTTGGTCCAGAGCCGGGTGACGACCCGCTGCACCTTCGCGTCGTAGGGCGTGGTGGTGAACAGGTTGTCCAGCGTCGCCTCGTCCGGGTAGATCGCGGTGTCGCCGATCACGTCTTCCACCAGGAACTCCTGCGAGGCCTTGTTGCCGTTGGCGTAGTAGACGTAGTTCGACGCCGCGGCCATGTTCTGGGCATCCATGATGAAGTTCAGGAAGACATGGGCGCCTTCCGGGTTCGGCGCATCGGCAGGGATCGCCATCTGGTCGAACCACATCTGCGCGCCTTCCTTGGCGGCGTTGTAGACGATCTCGACGCCGTTGTCGGCCTCGACCGCCCGGTCGCGCGCCTGCAGGATGTCGCCGGACCAGCCGACCGCAACGCAGATGTCGCCGTTGGCCAGCGCGTTGATGTATTCGGAAGAGTTGAACTTGGAGATGTAGGGACGGATTGCCATGAAGACCTCTTCGGTCTTGGCGATCACGTCCGGATCGTGGCTGTCGGGGTCCTCACCGATGTACTTCAGCGCGGCCGGGATCATCTCTGCCGGCGCGTCGAGGAAGTAGACGCCGCATTCCGCGAGCTTCTCCATGTTGGCCGGGTCGAACACCAGCGCGAGGCTGTCGAGCGGCGCATCCTCGCCCAGCACTTCCTGGACCTTGCCGACGTTGGCGCCGATGCCCGTGGTGCCCCACATGTAGTTGATCGAATAGGCGTTGTCCGGGTCGTACTGCGCGGTGCGCTTCTCGATCACGTCCCACATGTTCTCGAGGTTCGGCAGCTTTTCCGCGTCGAGCTTCTGGAACGCGCCGGCCATGATCTGGCGCTGCAGGAAGGTACCGGAGGGCACGACGACGTCATACCCCGAACCGCCGGCGAGCATCTTGGTTTCAAGCACTTCGTTGGAGTCGAAGACGTCGTAGATGAGGTCCAGACCGGTCTCTTCCTCGAACTTCGCCAGAAGCTCCTCGTCGATGTAGTCGGACCAGTTGTAGACGCGCACCTCTTCGGCCATTGCGGCCGTGGCGGTCAGCGAGACCGTCACCAGCAGCGTCGAGATTCCCTGTTTCATAGTGTCTTCCCTTGGTGGTTATCAGGCTTCGACATGAGTTTTTATTTGATCAAACGTCGCCTTTCGACGCAAGCTTCGCGGTAACGCGCCAAAAAGCAAGCCCCCAGTTGCGCTCCGCACCCCCTGTCGGTCGCCCGCGACCAAGAAAAAGGCAACGCCGATGACCACGCAAGAGGCAAAGACGCCGGAACACGAGGCGATCTACATGCGCCTGCGCCAGATGATCCTGTTCGGGGAAGTCGCCCCGGGCGAACCGCTGACCATTCTGGGCCTGCGGGAGCGTATTGGCGCGGGGATGACGCCGGTCCGCGAGGCGATCCGCAGGCTCACCGCGGAGGGCGCCCTCGCAGCCCTTGGCAACCGGCGCATAAATGTCCCGGAGATGACGCTCAACCACTTGGAACAAATAGCCTTCGCCCGGAGATCCATCGAGCCGGAGCTGGCCCGGCGCGCCGCTGAGCGGGCCAATCCCGAGATGATCCAGGAGCTTCGCGAGATCGACCGGCGGCTGGACCAGGCAATCGGCAGCGGCGATGTGCGCGGATACCTGGAGCAGAATTACCGGTTCCACTTCCGGCTCTACGAACAGGCCGACGCGGACGTCCTGCTGACACTCGCCAGCGGCCTGTGGATGCGGGTCGGTCCGTCCCTCCGAATCGTTTGTGGACGTTACGGCACTTCGAATCTGCCGGACCAACACGACGCCGCGATAGACGCCCTTGTTGCAGGCGATGCGCACAAGGTTTGTGCAGCGATGGAACAGGACATCCTTCAGGGCCTCGATCAGATTCGGAACTCGCTCAAGGAATCCGGTGCGGACACGGCCTGAGGGCGCTCGCGTTGACTTCCGGATAAATTTGATCATAAATCCGAGCAACGCCGGGCTGCCGCCCCGGCGTCGCGACGCTGCGGCGTCGACCCGCCGCGGCATTCCTCATCGGTGAAGGACGCATCCGACATGTCGAGACATTCGCACAGCTGGGAAGACGATCTCCCGCCGGCATTCCTCGCCCATCGCGCGGAGCGGCGGCTGGAGGAGGTCGAGGCGATCATCCCCGATCTCGTAGGCATGTCGCGCGGCAAGGCGATGCCGAGCCACAAGTTCTCTCCGGAGGAAACCTTCTTCCTGCCGATCTCGCTCTTCTACCAGACGGTGTCGGGCGAGTACGTCGACATGGACGACATCACCGACCAGTGGCTGGAAAAGGACATCGTCCTGCGGCCGGACATGAGCACCGCGACGGCGGTGCCCTGGGCCGAGGACGCCACGCTGCAGGTGATTTGCGACCTCGAGACCCGTGACGGCACCCCGCTCGGCATCGCGCCGCGCAACGTGCTCAAGCGGGTCCTGAGCTTCTACGAGACCAATGGGTGGCAACCGGTGGTGGCGCCGGAGCTGGAATTCTACCTCACCAAGCCCAACACCGACCCCAACGAGCCGATCGAGCCGCCGCTCGGCCGCACCGGGCGCAAGGGCGCCAGCCGTCAGGCCTATTCGATGGTCGCGGTGGATGAATACGGCGAGGTGATCGACACGATCTACGATTACGCCGAGGCGCAGGGCCTGGAGATCGACACCGTGATCCAGGAGGGCGGCGCCGGCCAGATCGAGATCAACCTGCTGCACGGCGACCCGCTCAAGCAGGCCGACCACGTCTTCTATTTCAAGCGGACGATCCGGGAGGCCGCGCTGAAGAACGGCGTCTTCGCCACGTTCATGGCCAAGCCGATGCGCGACGAGCCGGGCTCGGCGATGCACATCCACCAATCCGTGGTGGACCGGGACGGGCGCAACATCTTTTCCGCCGAGGATGGCAGCGAGACCGATGCCTTCCGCAACTTCATCGGCGGCAGCCAGAAATACCTGATGTCCGTCGTCCCGCTGCTCGCGCCCTACGTGAACTCGTTCCGACGGTTCAACGCCGAGGGCATGAGCGCGCCGACCAACCTTGAATGGGGCAGCGACAACCGCACCACCGGCCTGCGCATCCCGAATTCCAAGCCGGACGCTCGGCGCGTGGAGAACCGGGTGATCGGGATCGACTGCAACCCCTACCTCGCGATCGCTGCCAGCCTCGCCTGCGGCTATCTCGGCATGGTGAACCGCACCGCGCCGCGCCCGATCGCGGAACATGAAGTCTATGAAAGCGAGACCCGCCTGCCCGAGGATCTCGGCTACGCGCTGGAGCTTTTCGACGAGGACCGCGACGTCCGCGAGATCCTCGGCGCCGAGTTCTGCCAGCTCTATTCCGGCATCAAGCATGCCGAGCACGATGAATACAAACGCGAAATCTCCCCTTGGGAACGTCAGCACCTGCTGCTGAACGCCTGATGAAGGAATGACAAGATGAACATGATCACCAACCACCTGCCCACCGCCGAGCTTCAGGCCATCGACGCCGCCCACCACATGCATCCGTTCACCGACGGCGCCGAACTCGCGGCCAAGGGCGCGCGGATCATCACCCGCGCCAAGGGCGTGACGCTCACTGACAGCGAGGGCGAGGAGATCCTCGACGGGATGGCGGGCCTGTGGTGCGTGAATGTCGGCTACGGGCGCGAGGAACTGGCCGATGTCGCGGCGCGCCAGATGCGCGAACTGCCCTATTACAACACCTTCTTCCAGACCTCGCACGTGCCGGCCATCGCGCTGGCCCAGAAGATCGCCGAGCTGGCGCCGGGCGACCTGAACCACGTGTTCTTCGCCTCCGGCGGGTCGGATGCGAACGACACGAACCTGCGCCTCGTCCGGCATTACTGGGCCGCGAAGGGCAAGCCCTCCAAGACCGTCGTGATCAGCCGGACGAACGCCTATCACGGCTCCACCATGGCCGGCGCGAGCCTTGGCGGCATGGGCGGGATGCATGCGCAGGGCGGCCTGCCGATCCCGGGCATCGTGCACATCAACCAGCCGCACTGGTATGCCGAAGGCGGCGAGATGTCGCCCGAGGAATTCGGCCTGGCCCGGGCCCGCGAACTCGAAGCCAAGATCGCCGAAGTGGGCGAGGACAATGTCGCCGCCTTCATCGCCGAGCCGATCCAGGGCGCGGGCGGCGTGATCATTCCGCCCGAAACCTACTGGCCCGAGATCCAGCGCATCTGCGACGCCCACGAGATCCTGCTGATCGCCGACGAGGTGATCTGCGGCTTCGGCCGGACCGGCAACTGGTTCGGCAGCCAGACCCTCGGGATCCGCCCCGACATCATGACCGTCGCCAAGGGCCTGTCCTCCGGCTACGTGCCGATCGGCGCCTCGATCGTCTGCGACGAGGTCGCCGAGACGGTCGCCAAGGCCGGCGATTTCAACCACGGCTACACCTACTCGGGCCATCCGGTTTCCTGCGCCGTGGCGCTGGAGAACCTGCGTATCATCGAGGAGGAGAAGCTGATCGAGAACGTGGCCACCGGCACCGGCCCCTACCTGAAGGAAAAGTGGGAGCAGCTGGCCGATCACCCGCTGGTCGGCGAGGCGCACACCCGCGGCTTCATGGGCACCCTGGCGCTCACCCCCGACAAGGCCCGCCGCGCGCAGTTCGAGGCGTCCGAAGGCACGGTCGGCCTGATCTGCCGCGGCCATTGCTTCCAGGGCAATCTCGTGATGCGCCACGTCGGCGACCGGATGATCATCGCCCCGCCGCTGATCTTCCAGAAATCCGACGTCGACCTGCTGATCGAACGCGCGGTCAAGGCGCTCGACCTGACGCTGGCAGAGATCAAGGACAAGGGTCTCTACAAGTAACCGGACCGGGCGAGCGGCACAGCGATGCAAGACCAGAGCAACGCCCGAATGCGCGCACCGGCGCGCCCTGCCCTCGCCCGGACTTCGAATTGCGGAAAGTCGGCCCCGGCCGGCTCACCCCCGCTCCAGCACCTCCACGCTCAGCACCGTCGGCAGGTGCTGGGCCACCGGCGCCCAGCTCTCGCCCTCGTCGGTGCTGGCAAAGACGCTGCCGCTATTGGTGCCGAAATAGACCCCGGCCGGTTCCTGCGCATCCGTCGCCATCGCCTGCCGGAGCACCGTGAAGAAGCAGTCCTTCTCCGGCAGGCCCGACTGCTTCCGCTCCCAGCTCTCCCCGCCATCGCGCGAGCGCCAGACCGCGGCCGACGCGCCCGGCGGATAACGCCCGATGCTGTCACCGTTGAGCGGCAGCACCCAGATCGTCTGCGGGTCGCGCGGGTGCACGGCGATCGGGAAGCCGAAGGTCGAGGGCAGCCCCTCGGTCCGATCGTCCCAGCTGCGCCCGCCATCGGTGCTGCGGAACACGCCGTGGTGGTTCTGCTGGTACATCAGGTCGCCCGCGCCGCGCGCCCGCACCATGTTGTGCACGCAGAAGCCGATGCTTCCCGCCTCCGCCAGCGGATCGTGGGAATGGCCGGGATGCGCCTCGTGGGCCTCCGCGGCCTCGGCATTGGACAGCCGGTTGCGCCGCTCCCAGCTCTTGCCGCCGTCCTCGGTGGCAAAGATGCCGGCCGCCGAGATCCCGACCCAGAGCTTCTCCGGCCGGTCCGGGTCCGGCACGATGGTGTGCAGCACCAGCCCCGCCCCGCCGGGCATCCAGCTGTCACGGGACGGATGCTCCGTCAGCGCGGGCACCGGCTCCCAGGTCACCCCGCCGTCGCCGCTGGCATAGAGCGAGGCAGGCTTCGCACCGGCATAGACCCTGCCGTTCGAAACCCCGAGCGACCAGAGCTTTTCCACCGCCCCGCTGAACGGGGCAGGCGCCTCGCGTTCCATGCCGAACAGCTTCGCCTCCTCGGGATTCTCGTCGATGAAGGCGTTGCGCTGTCCGTTGGCGAGGAGGCTCAACTCCCAGGTCTCGCCATGGTCGGCCGACCGCCAGACGCCCGCGCCCTCCCATTCGCCGCCCCCGGCCGCCCAGATCGTACCGCTCGCGGGGTCGCCGATCATGTGGTTGACGGGCCAGCCATCGCACAGCGGGCCCCGGACGGACCATGCGGTCCGGCCCTCGTTTCCTTCAATGAGAAAGACCCCCTTGGTGGTCCCCACAAGCAACGTCACCGGCATCGCGCAGCCTCCTGTTCACGCCCGCCCAAGGTAGCACAGCCTCACCCCTCTCCCTAGCGCCGACACCACCCCGCCGGCCCTTCCTCCAGCCTCCGAGTCCACCGCCATGGCACATTCCCTCGACCTCCTGACCGCCAACGACAAACCCGGCGAATACCCCGGCTCCTACTACGCTCAGGCCACGACCCCGCTGCCGCCCTTCCCGGCCGCGAAAGGGGCGCTGCGCTGCGATGTCTGTGTCATCGGCGCGGGCTTCACCGGCCTCTCCGCTGCCCTCCACCTCGCCCGTCGCGGCTACGACGTGATCGTGCTCGAGGCCCAAAGGGTCGGCTTCGGCGCCTCCGGTCGCAACGGCGGACAGGTGGGCATGGGGCAACGGCTGGATCAGGACGATCTGGAGACGCTGGTCGGAAAGGACGATGCGAGGAAGCTTTGGGACATCGCCGCGCAATCGGTGGATCTGGTCCGCGATCTCGCCAGCAATCCGGCTGTCGAAGCCACGTTCCATCCCGGCGTGCTGCACCCGAACCATCGCCCCCGCTACGACAGCCACAGCCGCGCCTATGCCGAGAAACTCAACAACGAATACGGCTACGACCAGATCCGCTTTGTGCCGCCTGAGGAAATGCGCCACCTGATCGGCTCGACGGCCTATTCCGGCGGCACGCTCGACATGGGCTCGGGCCATATCGATCCGCTTCAACTGGCGCTCGGCCTCGCTCGTATGGCCCGAGACGCCGGCGCCCGCATCTTCGAGCGCAGCCGCGTCACCGGCCTCGCCGAGGACGGCCCGGCCACCATCGAGACCGAGACCGCGCAGGTCACCGCCGAGCATGTCGTGCTGGCCTGCAACGGCTACCTGGGCAAGCTCGACAAGCGGGTCGCGACCCGCGTCATGCCGATCAACAACTTCATCGTGGCGACCGAACCGATGGACGACGCGGCCCGCGAAGCGCTGATCCGCGAGAACTACGCGGTCGCCGACAGCAAGTTCGTGGTCAACTACTACCGCTTCTCGGACGACAACCGCCTGCTGTTCGGCGGCGGCGAGACCTATGGCTACCGCTTCCCCTCCGACATCCGCGCGCTGGTCCGCAAGCCGATGTTGGAGATCTATCCGCAACTGAAGGATGTGCGGCTCGACCACGCCTGGGGCGGCACCCTGGCAATCACCATGAACCGGATGCCGCATTTCGCGCGGCTCGGGGACAACGGGCTGAGCCTGTCTGGCTATTCCGGCCACGGGTTGGCGATGGCGACGCTCGCCGGACAGATCGCCGCCGAGACCATCGCCGGCCAGGCCGAGCGCTTCGACGTGATGGCCCGCGTGCCGAGCCCGCGCTTCCCCGGCGGCAGCGCCCTGCGCTCCCCGTTGCTGGTGCTCGCGATGCTCTGGTTCTCTTTGCGCGACAGGCTCTGAGCGCAACCGCCAGCTTCTTCTGTCCACAATTGTCCCCGCCGGTGGCACGCCGCGAAGCGGCGCCCCCGGCGGGGCCTTGGTCAGAGACCGGCGTAGATCTCCGCGACGCGCGCCACCGCGGTCTCGGGCGCGAGTTCCTCGCTCTCGCCGGTGCGGCGGCTGGTGAGCTCCACCACGCCGTTCTTCAGGCCGCGCGGCCCGACGGTGATCCGCCAGGGCAGGCCAATCAGGTCCATGGTCGCGAACTTGGCGCCGGCGCGTTCCTCGCGGTCGTCGTAGAGCGGCTCCAGCCCCCTGGCCTTCAGCGCCTTGTACAGGTCCTCGCAGGCCGCGTCGGCCTCCGCGTCCCCCTGCTTCAGGTTGACGATGCCGCAGTGGAACGGCGTCACGCCCTCGGGCCAGATGATGCCGTTCTCGTCGTGGTTGGCCTCGATCAGCGCGCCCAGCAGGCGGCTCACGCCGATGCCGTGGCTGCCCATGTGCACGGGCACCCGCTCGCCGCTCTGCGTCACGACCGTCGCGCCCATCGGCTCGGAATACTTGGTGCCGAAATAGAAGATCTGGCCGACCTCGATGCCGCGCGCGGAGCGGCGGCGCTCCTCGGGGATCTCGTTGAAGACCGCCTCGTCGTGGGTCTCGTCGGTGCGGGCGTAGAGCGAGGTGAACTCCTCCATCACCGCGCGGCATTCCGCGTGGCTGTCGTAGTCGATCTCGCGCTCGCCGAGCCGGATGTCGGTCACCTTGCTGTCGTAGAACACCTCGGACTCCCCGGTTTCGGCAAGCACGAGGAATTCATGGGTGTCGTCGCCGCCGATCGGGCCGCTGTCGGCCCGCATCGGGATCGCCTGCAGGCCCATCCGTTCGTAGGTGCGCAGGTAGCTCACGAGATGCCGGTTGTAGGCGTGCAGCGCGTCTTCCTTGGTCAGGTCGAAGTTGTAGCCGTCCTTCATCAGGAACTCGCGGCCGCGCATCACGCCGAAGCGCGGGCGGATCTCGTCGCGGAATTTCCACTGGATGTGGTAGAGCGTCAGCGGCAAGTCCTTGTAGCTCGTCACATGGGCGCGGAAGATGTCGGTGATCATCTCCTCGTTGGTCGGCCCATAGAGCATGTCCCGGCCATGACGGTCGGTGATGCGCAGCATCTCCTCGCCGTAATCGTCGTAGCGCCCGGATTCGCGCCACAGGTCCGCCGATTGCAGCGTCGGCATCAGCAGCGGAATATGGCCCGCGCGCTGCTGCTCCTCGTGCACGATCTGCTCGATCCGGCGCAGCACGCGGTAGCCGAGCGGCAGCCACGAATAGATGCCGGCGGATTGCTGGCGGATCATCCCGGCCCGCAGCATCAGCCGGTGGCTGGCGATCTGGGCGTCCGCGGGGGTCTCCTTGAGGACGGGAAGGAAGTAACGGCTCAGGCGCATTGGTCGATTCCCAAATTCACGTTCCGCTCTCCGTTACGCAAAGGGCGGGGGGTTTTCCACCCCCCGCACCCCCCGGAGGGTATTTTCCGGCAGGAGATGAGGGCACGCACCCCCACCTCACATGCGGTCCGCTTGCAGAATCCCGTGTCTTGCGCGAAACCCGCGAACGAAAGGAGCAACCATGGCCCTGACCCAACGATCTCAGGTCAAGATCTGGAGCATTGTCGCGGTGGTGTTCCTCGCGCTGATGTGGCTGCTTGGCGACGTGATCCTGCCCTTCGTTCTGGGCGCGGCGATCGCCTATCTGCTCGACCCGCTGGCCGACTGGCTGGAGGCGCGCGGCCTGTCGCGGGCCACCTCGGTGTCGATCATCACGCTCGTTTCGGTGATGATCTTCGTCCTGTCGATCCTGCTCGTGATCCCGACGCTGGCACAGCAGACGACGCGCCTGTTCGCCACGGTGCCAACGCTGTTCCAGGACCTGCAGAGCTTCCTGACCGAGCGGTTCCCGACGCTCGCGGAATCCGATTCCACGATCCGGCAATCGCTCTCCTCGCTCGGGAACGTGATCTCCTCCAAGGGGGCGGCCTTTCTCGAAGGGGTCATGGGCTCGGTAAGCAGCCTTTTCAGCGTCGTGATGCTGCTGGTCGTGGTGCCGGTCGTTGCCTTCTACCTGCTGCTCGACTGGGACAATATGGTGGCCCGTGTGGACGAGCTTCTGCCGCGCGACCACGCGCCGGTCATTCGCAGGCTCGCCGGCGAGATCGACCGCACCCTGGCCGGGTTCATCCGCGGGCAGGGCACCGTCTGCCTGCTGCTCGGGATCTACTATTGCATCGGGCTGGTGCTGGTGGGGCTGGATTTCGGGATCGTCGTCGGAGCGCTCGCCGGGCTCCTGACCTTCATTCCCTATATCGGGGCGCTGGTCGGCGGGGCGCTGGCCATCGGGCTGGCGCTGTTCCAGTTCTGGGGGGAGTGGACGATGATCGCCATCGTCGCGGCGATCTTCTTTTCCGGCCAGTTCCTGGAGGGCAACGTGCTGACCCCCAAGCTGGTGGGTAGCTCGGTCGGTCTGCACCCGGTCTGGCTGCTGCTTGCGCTGTCGGTCTTCGGTTCGCTCTTCGGCTTCGTGGGGATGCTGGTCGCCGTGCCCGTGGCCGCAGCCATCGGCGTGATCGTGCGCTTCGCCATCGAGCAGTACAAGCATGGCCGGCTCTACCAGGGCGTGGCCGGCCGCCAGCCCGACACCGTCGATCCAGAAGACCAGTGATGAGCCGACAGCTGACCTTCGATCTGCCGGTTCGGATGGCGAGCGGGCGCGAGGACTTCTTCGTGACCGAAGCGAATGCCATGGCCGTGGCCGAGATCGACCGCTGGCAGCACTGGCCCGCCGGCAAGCTCGCGCTGATCGGCGACGAGGGCGCCGGAAAGACCCACCTCGTGCATGTCTGGGCCGAGGCGAGCGGCGCACGGATCCTCTCGGCACAGGACCTGCTGCAGCGTGATCCCGCGCCCGGGCATCTCGCCATCGAGGACGTGCCCGCCATCGCCGGCGACAGGGACGCCGAGACCGCGCTGTTTCACTGGCACAACCTCGTGCTGGCCGAGGGCGGGCGCTTGCTGCTGACCGGCACGACACCCCCAGCGCTGTGGCAGATCGCGCTGCCCGACCTCGCCAGCCGGATGCGGGGCACGCCGAGCGTGCGGCTCGAGGAGCCCGACGACATGCTGCTTCAGGCGGTGCTGCTGAAGCTTTTTGCCGACCGGCAGATCACGCCGCAGCCGAGCCTGCTGCCCTGGCTCCTGCGCCGGATGGACCGCTCATTCGCCGCGGTCGGGCGCGTGGTGGCGGCGCTGGACGCCGAGGCGCTGCGGACCGGGCGGGCGGTCGGGCCGAAACTGGCGGCAGATGTCTTGGAGCGGTTTGACGATCCGGCTACATAGGGTCGACACGGCACCGATTGCGAGGTGACCGTTCACGCGGATACCCAGCAGGACCCCATGACCCAGGCCGATTTTCTGAACGCTCCCTTTCCCGAACCCGTCGAGATTCCCGCCGCCCATGTCACTGGGCCCAAACGTTTCTTCAACCGCGAGCTCTCCTGGGTCGCGTTCAACTGGCGGGTGCTCGAGGAGGCGACCAATCCGAAGGTGCCGCTGCTCGAACGCGTGCGCTTCGTCTCGATCTCTGCCACCAACCTGGACGAGTTCTACACCGTCCGCGTCGCCGGCCTTCGCGAGCTTGCGCGCGAGGGGCACACCATTCCCGCCGCCGACGGGCTGACCCCGGCGGAGCAGTTGAGCGAGATCAACGAGACGGCCCGGAAGCTGCTGCAGGAGCAGCAGGCGACCTGGAACAAGCTCAAGCGGGAGCTGGAAGCCGAAGGCATCCGGATCCTGACGCTGTCCAAGCTGACACGCGACGACAAGGCCTTCTTGCAGGATTACTTCCTGTCTCAGGTGTTCCCGGTGCTGTCGCCGCTGGCGATCGACCCGGCGCACCCGTTCCCCTTCATCCCCAACACCGGCTTCTGCCTCGCGCTGCAACTGATCCGCGAATCCGACGGCGTGTCCCGCCAGGCGCTGCTGCCGATCCCGGCGCAGATCGACCGTTTCGTGCGCCTGTCGAGCGACCCGTCGGAGCATCGCGTGCTGCCGCTGGAGGACCTGCTGATTCTGCATCTCGGCTCGCTCTTTCCCGGCTATCGGCTGGAGGGGCATTGCGCCTTCCGGGTGCTGCGCGACAGCGACCTCGAGGTCGAGGAAGAGGCCGAGGATCTCGTGCGCGAATTCGAGGTGGCCCTGAAGCGCCGCCGGCGCGGCGAGGTGATCCGCATGAAGCTGACCGCCGGCGCTCCGGAACGGCTGCGGGCGACGATCATGGAAGAGCTGGCCATCGGCGAGGAAGAGGTCGTCGAGGTCAAGGGCCTGCTCGGCCTCGCCGACCTCAAGGAACTGGTGATCGACAGCCGCCCCGATCTTCTCTGGCCGAGCTACACGCCGCGCGTCCCGGAGAGGGTTCAGGACCACGAAGGCGACATGTTCGCGGCGATCAAGCAGAAGGACATGCTGCTGCATCACCCTTACGAGACCTTCGACATGGTGGTGCGCTTCCTGGCCCAGGCGGCGAACGATCCCAACGTGCTCGCGATCAAGCAGACGCTCTATCGCACGTCGAAGGATTCCCCCATCGTCGCCGCGCTCTGCGAGGCGGCCGAGGACGGCAAGTCGGTGACGGCGCTGGTGGAGCTCAAGGCGCGGTTCGACGAGGCGGCCAACATCCGCCAGTCGCGCAAGCTGGAGCGGTCCGGGGCGCATGTCGTCTACGGGTTCACCAACTACAAGACCCACGCCAAGATCAGCACCGTGGTCCGCCGCGAGGGCGACCGGTTGGTGACCTACACCCATTACGGCACCGGCAACTACCACCCGATCACCGCCAAGATCTACACCGACCTCAGCTTCTTCACCTGCGACGACGCGCTCGGCCGCGACGCGACCAAGGTCTTCAACTACCTCTCTGGCTACGCGCAGCCGGAAGTGCTGGAGAACCTCGCGATCTCGCCGCATTCGCTGAAGCCGCGCCTGCTCGAGATGATCTCCCGCGAGGCCGATTTCGCCCGCGCCGGCAAGCCCGCCGAGATCTGGGCCAAGATGAACTCCCTGATCGAGCCCGAGGTGATCGACGCGCTCTATGCCGCCAGCCAGGCCGGGGTGAAGATCAACCTCGTGATCCGCGGGATCTGCGGCCTGCGTCCCGGCATCAAGGGGCTCAGCGAGAACATTCGCGTCAAGTCGATCGTCGGCCGGTTCCTGGAGCACTCGCGGATCGTCTGCTTCGGCAACGGCGCGGGGCTTCCGAACAAGCGCGCGCGGGTCTTCATCTCCTCCGCCGACTGGATGGGACGGAATCTCAACCGCCGGGTTGAGACGCTGGTCGAGACCACCAATGTCACCGTCAAGGCACAGATCGTGAGCCAGATCATGGCCGCAAACATGGCCGATGAAGCGCAGAGCTGGGTGCTGAACCCCGATGGCACCTTCACCCGCCACCCGATCGGCGAGGGCGACACCGGCTTCAGCTGTCACAAGTTCTTCCTCGAGAATCCGTCGCTCTCCGGCCGGGGTTCGGCGGGGGCAGCGGACGTGCCGGAACTTACGCACAGCAAGGATTGACCTCGACGTCACGCCCTGCGCAATGTCGGGCTGCACGAAAACGGAGACCGACATGGACGATGGGATACCAGAACCGCATGGCGACTGGGGCCCCTTCGGCAGACCGATCTTCACCGATCCGGCAGCGCGCGCGCTTTCCCGGGTCGGTGTGCTCGATGTCGGTTCGAACTCCATCCGCATGGTCGTCTTCGACGGCGCGGCCCGCAGCCCCGCCTATTTCTACAATGAGAAGGTCATGGCCGGCCTTGGCGCGGGCCTGGACCGGACAGGCACGCTCAATCCCGAAGGCCGCGACCGTGCACTCTCCGCGATCAAGCGCTTCTCGACGCTGGCCGACGGCATGGGCATCGCCCCGCTGACCGCCGTCGCCACGGCGGCCGTCCGCGTCGCCAGCGACGGCGACGAGTTCCGCGCGCTGGTCGAGAGGGAGACCGGCCAGACGATCCACGTGATCGACGGCGAGGAGGAGGCGCGGCTGTCGGCGCAGGGCGTCCTGCTCGGCTGGCCGGATGCCGCGGGGCTGGTCTGCGACATCGGCGGCTCCTCGATGGAGCTGGCCCGGATCGAAGGCGGGCGCGTCTGGGAACGCGCCACCTCTCCGCTGGGTCCGCTCCGGCTGTCCACCATGGGTGGCGGCAAGAAGGCCCGCAACAAGGAAATCAAGACGGTCATGGCCGGGCTCGCCGAACGGATCGAGCGGCATGAGCGGCTCTATCTCGTCGGCGGCTCCTGGCGGGCGATCGCGCGGCTGGACATGGTGCGCAAGGACTACCCGCTCTCCGTGCTCCACGACTATCGCATGACGCCGAAATCGATCCGCGAAACGCTCGACTGGATCGACGGGCAGGATCTCGAGGTTCTGCGGCAGCAGGCCAGGCTCTCCTCGGCGCGGATCTCGCTGGTGCCGATGGCGGGCGAGGTTCTGCGGCGGCTGATGTCCACATTCGGTATCCGGGAGGTGGTGACCTCCGGCTACGGCATCCGCGAGGGTCTGCTCTATGAGCAGATGCCGCACCGGATCCGTTCCCGCGACCCGCTGATCGAGGCCGCCCGCTATTCGGAGGCCATGTCCGCGCGCCTGCCGGGCTTCGGCCATGTGCTCCACCACTTCATAAAGCCGCTGTTTCCGCGCCCGCGGGCCGACAAGCGGTGGATCGAGGCGGCCTGCCTGCTGCACGACGTCAACTGGCGGGCGCATCCCGACTACCGCGCCGAGGTCTGTTTCGACAGCGCCACGCGCGGCAATCTCGGCGGGGTGGATCACGAAGGGCGGGTATTCCTCGGCCTCGCGCTGGCGCACCGCTATCGCAACGCCCGGCCGGGAAGCCAGTTCACGCCGCTCCTCGACATGCTCGACGAGCGCCTGGTGAAGGAAGCGGAGGTACTGGGCAAGGCGATGCGCTTCGGCGCGATGTTCTCCTTTGCCAATCCCGACGGCATGGGCGTCTTCCGCTACAGGCCCAAGAAGATGACGCTCGAACTGTGCCTGCCGCCCGCCTCGGCGTCGCTCTTCGGCGAGGTGGCCGTGGCCCGCTTCGCATCGCTGGCGCGGGCCCTGGGAGTGGAGACCAGCGTGACGCTCACCAAGGCGCGAGCCGCCGTTAAGCCGGATTAGCCAAACAACCCGAGCGAGGTCGTCAGATCAGATGTCGACTTCGCCGTCTTCCGCCGGGGGCACCTCCTGCGGCGTCTTGCGGCGCAGGATGATGTCGCCGTTCGGCATCTTTTCGGGCGGATGGTACATGTCCAGGTCGCCGATCAGGTCCGAGAACTCATCCAGCATCGGCATGAAATCCTCGGCGAAGGCCCGCAGCTTGGGCTCCATCTCGGTCGCCAGGTCCTCCATCAGCGGCTCGATCTCATCGGTCAGGCCGCGCAGCAGAAGCTTGGCGCCCTCCTCGATCAGGCTGAACCCCTCCTCGACCTCGCCATCGGCGGCTGGCGCGTCCTGCGCAGCCGCGCCGAACGGCGCGAGCGCGAGAGAGAGCACGAGGGCGAGGCGGTTTACACGGGTCATGCGGTGACTATAGCGACCCGCCCCCAATCGCGGAAGCGCGCAGGTCGAGGTCGAGCGTCACAGGGAAGTGATCGGAGGCATCGAGCAACGCATCGCGCAGCTCCGGCACCTGAAAGATCCGCGGATCGTCGAACGGATGCCAGATCCGCCAGTCCGGCGCGTACTCGCGCAGCGGCTGCGAGATCATCACGTAGTCCAGCAGCGCCGAGAAATACCGCTTCTCCACGTCATTGAAGAACCGCGCCGTGGAGGGCCGCGCCGCGGTCGGGCGGAGGAGGGCCGGATTCGCATGCGGGTCGTAGAGCTGCTCCGGCGTCGGGCGTTCCAGCCCCTGCACGATGTCCACCCCGGAGCGGCCGAACAGCTCCTCGTATTCGTCGAGCCCCGGACCGTCGTTGAAATCCCCCAGCACGATCAGCGGATCGCCGGCGGCGATGATTTCATCCACCCGCTGCCGCAGCCAGATGCATTGCGCGAGCTGCTTGCGACGGTTGGCGATGGCGCGGCGCATGATCTCGGCGCTGCCCCGCGCGCCGTGCGGGGCCTTGGACTTCACGTGCACGCCGATCATCCGGAAGGCAAAGCCCTCGGTCGTCCGCAGCGCCAGCTCCAGCGGCGGCTTGGAAAACTGCACCACGTCCAGCGTCGCGTCGATATCGAGATCGATCTGGAAGGAGCCGTCGAAGCGCGGCGCGTCCCCCGCGCCCTTCTTGCCGGCAAACTCTCCCAGCGGTGCATGCTCCGCCGTCAGCACGTCCGGATCGAAGAGCAGCGCGATCTCCTGCTCGGTATGGTTCTGGAAGCCGATCACCGCCCGCCGCTGGCGCAGCTCGAACACCTCCGCGAACCTCTCCAGCGCCCGGACCGTGCTGCGGCGGCGATTGGTGTCCGGCGCCTCGACGATCAGCACGGCATCGGCATCGAGCGCCGCGAACACGATGCCGAGCGCCTCGAGCTGTCCTGCGCGGGTGACGTTGTAGCGGGCCGACCATTCTTCGTCCGCCAGCGGTTCACCGTCGTCGTCGAACAGCGCGTTCATCCATTCGACGTTGTAGGTCGCGATGCGCATCCGTCTCTCCATCCGGCCCGGCGCGCGAATCACACCGTTCTGCCGGTCGCGTCCCGCGCCTTCCCGGCCCCTTGGGGCGGACGCTGCCGCGAAACCGCCCTCGCATCAATCACAAAGACCTTCGGCGCTACCACGACAGATCCATGCCCGCCCGCCGCGACTCGGGCGACTTGAAGCGCTAACGGTCTGACGGGGTTGCGAAAACCGCGGAACAGACAATGACTTCGGTCATTGTTGGCGCAACGGCTCGCCCCTACCGTTCCGACACCATGATCGAATATCGCATCCATGGCCGCGGGGGACAGGGCAGCGTGGCAGCCGCCTATCTGCTTGCTTCGGCGGCTTTTGAGGCTGGGCACACCTGTCAGGCGTTCCCGTCCTTCGGCGCGGAGCGACGCGGTGCCCCCGTCACCGCCTTCGTCCGCATAGACAATCAACCGATCCACCTGCGCAGCCAGGTCCGCACGCCGGACTTCCTGATCGTGCAGGACGACACGCTGCTGCTCGACAGGGGGATCACCGACGGGCTGAAGCCGGGAGGCGCGATGATCGTGAACTCCCGCCGCTCGGACGAGGATGTGGCGGAGGCGTTCTCCTGCAGAACGAAGTGCATCCCGGCGACCGAGCTGGCCCTCGACTACATCGGCCGGCCGATCCCCAACACCGCCCTGCTCGCCGCCTTCCTCACCATGACCGGACACCTGCCGGTCGACGCCCTGGCGGCCGCGCTGAAGGGCCGGTTCAAGGGCGCGGTCCTGGAAAAGAACCTCGCGCTGGTCGACGCCGTGGCGGGCATGGTTCCCGCCGGCGCCTGGAAGGAGAGCGAAGATGCGTGAAGCCCTCGAAGGCAGCCAGGCCATCGCCCGCGCGGTGGCGCTCTGCGAGCCCGACGTCGTCGCCGCCTACCCGATCACCCCGCAGACCCATATCGTCGAGAACCTCTCCAAGCTGGTCGCAGACGGCGAGCTGCACACCGAATTCGTGAGCGTGGAGAGCGAGTTCTCCGCAGCCTCCGTGGTGCTGGGCGCCGCCGCCTCCGGTGCGCGCGCCTATACCGCCTCGTCTTCCCAGGGCGTGCTGCTGATGGCCGAGGTGCTGTTCAACATCGCCGGGATGCGCATCCCGCTGGTGATGACGGTTGCGAACCGCGCCGTCTCTGCGCCGCTCAACATCTGGAACGACCATGCCGACAGCATGGCGGTGCGCGACAGCGGCTGGATCCAGCTCCATTGCGAGAACAACCAGGAAGCGGTGGACACCACGATCCAGGCCTTCCGGATCAGCCAGGAAACCGACCTGCCGGTGATGGTCTGCATGGACGGTTTCGTGCTGACCCACACGATGGAGGTGATCGACATCCCCACCATCGCGCAGGTCCGAAAGTGGCTGCCGCCCTTCGAGTTCAAGCGCGCGCTCGATCCGAGCGACCCGAAGTCGCTGGGCGCGCTGGTCGGGCCGGACTTCTTCCCCGAAGTGCGCCATTCGCACCACGCCGCCGTGACCAAGGCCCTGCCCGTGATCGAAAAGACCGACCGCTCCTGGGCGCGTGCCTTCAAGCGCGGCTGCGGCGGGCTGCTGACCACGGAAGGGCCGAAGGACGCGAAGATCGGCATCATCGCCATGGGCTCCACCGTCGGCACCCTGCGCTCCGGCCTCGCCAAGACCGAGGACGCCGGCGTCCGGCTCATCAAGCTGCGCGCGTTCCGGCCACTGCCGGAAGAGGCGCTGCGGGAGGCGACACGCGGCCTGGACCACCTGATCGTCATTGACCGGGCGATCTCTCCCGGCCTCGGCGGCATCCTCGGCACGGAGATCAAGGCGGTGCTCTACGGCACCCCGGACGCGCCGCGCATCCACAACCACGCCATCGGCCTCGGCGGGCGGGACATTCCCGAAACCATCGTGGGCGATCTGCTCTCGGCGATCGAGGACCCCGATGCCACGCCGTTCTCCGTCTTCGACGCCGATCTGACCATGCTGCCCCCGGAGGACAGATGATGAGCGACAACGACACCGATCAGAGGGCCGAGCGACTGGCCGAGCTTCGCGAGAAATTCGGGCGCCACCCCGTCGAGCCGAAGAAACCCTTCCACCAGGGCGCCTCGCTGCGCGACCGACAGCCCCGGTTCTGCGCCCTCGAGAGCGGCCACCGGGCCTGCCAGGGCTGCGGCGAAGCGCTGGCCGCGCGGCTGGTGATGGAATGCGCCGGTCCTGACGTGATGGTCGCCAATGCCACCGGCTGCCTCGAGGTCTTCACCACGCCCTGGCCGCAATCGGCCTGGCAGGTACCCTGGGTCCATTCCCTGTTCGAGAACTCCGCGGCGGTCGCCTCCGGCATGGAGGCGGCGATGAAGGCCAGGGGCAAGAATACCAAGATCCTCGCCTTCGGCGGCGACGGCGGCACCTACGACATCGGCTTCCAGGCGCTGTCGGGGATGCTGGAGCGGTATCACAACATCCTCTACGTCTGCTACGACAACGAGGCCTACATGAACACCGGCATCCAGCGGTCGTCCTCGACGCCCCACGCGGCCTCGACCACGACCTCGCCGGCCGGGCCCGAGCGAATGGGCAAGCGGCACCTCAAGAAGGACCTGCTCGGCATCATCGCCGCCCACCACATCCCCTATTCCGCCTCTGCCTCGGTCGCCTATCCGGCCGATCTGCAGCGCAAGGTGCGCTATGCGATGGGGATCAACGGGCCGACCTTCCTTGTGGTCCACTCGCCTTGCCCGCTCGGCTGGAAACACGACAGTCACCTGACCATCGAGGTCGCCCGGCGGGCGGTGGAATGCGGGCTGTTCCCGATCGTCGAGATGGAGCGGGGCGAGCTGGCAAACGTGATGCCGATCCGCGAGGTGCGGCCGGTGAAGGACTACCTCGCGCTTCAGGGCCGCTTCGGCCACCTGATGAAGCCCGACGACCCGCGCGCGGTTGAGGAACTCACCCACCTGCAGGCGCTGGCCGACTACAACATCACGTATTTCAACCTGCGCGGCGAAGGCGAGGATCCGGCCGACACGGTCGGCATCAGCCAGGTCGCACGCGACCGCGCAGCAGGGGAGGCCTGAGATGGTTGTCATCAACCGAGGCGCACATGCCGAACCCGGCACCTCGCTGGAATTCAAGACCGGCAACTGGCGGTCCAGCGAATGCCCCGTCCACGTCCATGCCAAGGCTCCCTGCCACGCCGCCTGCCCCGCGGGGGAGGACCAGCAGGCCTGGTTCGCCTGGCTGCAGGAAGGCCACGTCGAGGAGGCCTGGCGCGAGCTGGTCTCGAAGAACCCGCTGCCGTCGGTAACGGGCCGTGTCTGCCCCCACCCCTGCGAGACCGCCTGCAACCGCACCAGCATCGATTCCGCGCTGGCGATCCACAACGTCGAGCGCTGGCTGGGGGACGAGGCGGTGGCCAAGGGCTGGGCCTATCCGGTGGAGGCCCCGGCCGAGGACGCGCCCTGCGTCGCCATCGTGGGCGCCGGCCCCGGCGGGCTCTCGGCGGCCTATCACTGCCTGCGCAACGGGCTCCGGGCCGAGATCTTCGAGGCGCTGCCCGAGGCCGGCGGCCTGCTGCGCTCGGCGATCCCGCCCACCCGCCTGCCCCGACCGGCGCTCGACGCGGAGCTGAACCGCCTGCTGGCCCTTCCCGGCATCAAGCTCAACCTGCGTTGCAAGCTGGGTCGCGACGTCGGGCTCGACGAACTCAAGCACAGCCACGCCGCGGTGATCCTCGCGCCGGGCTGCGGCCTCAGCAAGGAGTGGAACATCGACGGCGCCGTGCCGACGGACCTGCACGAGGGGCTGCACCTGCTGCGCGAGTTCATGGACCACGGCGAGTTCCCGGAGGCCCGCCGCGTCGCCGTCCACGGCGGCGGCAACACCGCCATCGACCTCTGCCGGCTGATGAAACGTCACGGCGTGGAGCAGGTCACGCTGATCACCGCCTCCGCCCTGCCCGGGCCGGACACCGATCCGGAGGACCTCATCAACGTGGTCCCCCGAGAACTGGAGGAAGCGCTCGAGGAAGGTATCGAGATCATCGAGCACGCCACGGTCAAGCGTCTGATCATGAAGGGCAGCCGGATGACCGGCGTGGAGATTGTCGCCCTCAAGAAGCTGCTCGGCACCGACGGGCGGATGCACCGGGTACAGTTCGAGGGCACCGAGCGCGTGGTCTCGGTGGACATGGTGATCCCCTGCATCGGCGAACGCGTCGACCCTGAAGGCATGCACAACCTGATGAACCGCTGGCACTATCTCGACGCGCGCGACCGCTGGAGCCGCACGCCGCAGGAGAACGTCCACGCCATCGGCGACGCCCGCGGCGACCGTGGCACCGTGGCCGAGGCGATCGGGGATGGGCGGCTGGCGGTGGAGGCTGTCGCGGCGCGGCTGCAAGGCCGGGCCGACCCTGTCGAGGACACGCGCCCGGAGATGCCGGCAAGCGGCCTCAACCCGGTCTACTTCGGCCGCATCTCGCGCACCGCCGTGCCCAAGCTGCCGGTGGCGGAGCGGACGTTCGAAGCCGAGATCGAGGGCGACATCGGCCGTATGGCCGCCCTGCGCGAGGCCACGCGTTGCCTGAGCTGCGGCAATTGCCTGGCCTGCGACAATTGCTGGGTCATGTGCCCCGACAACGCGGTAATCAAGACGGCGGAGCTGGCCTCCGACGGGTCGCATTACGTGTTCGACCTGGATTTCTGCAAGGGCTGCGGCATCTGCGCCAAGGAATGCCCGACCGGCTTCATCCAGATGGCCGAGGACACCTGGCACGAAGGCGATTGAGCCTCGCGGGAGTGCGACAGGGGGCGTTCGGCGCAAGCCGCCGGGCGCCCCGTTCTAGTCCGGACGCTGCCGGGCCAGCACCAGCAGCCGCACGCCCAGCATGGCGGCAAAACTGATCGCCGCTGCCGGACCTTCGGGCGCGACCTCCAGCAGCAGCAGGTAGAGCGCGCCTCCGGCCAGCGAGATCGTGGCGTAGAGATCCTGCTTCAAGACCAGCGGGGTCACGTTGCACAACAGGTCGCGGATCATCCCGCCGACGGTTCCGGTGATGCAGCCGATGATCACCGCGATGATCGCCGAGGTGTCCGCCTGTTGCGCGACCCGAACCCCCATCAGCGTGAAGAGCGCGAGCCCCATCGCATCGAGCCGCATCAGCCACGCCAGCCGCCGGCCATTTCCCGCGGCCATCCGCGTGGCGACGAAATACCCGGCGATGGCGACCGGAACGGTGGTCACAATGAAGGTCAGGTCGTTGATCCAGAACACGGGCAGACGTCCCAGCAGCATGTCGCGCACCGTGCCGCCGCCAAGCGCCGCGGCGATGGCAAGCACCGTCGCGCCAAACAGGTCAAGCTCGTGGCGGACTGCCTGGATTGCGGCCGAGGCGGCCATGACGGCGGTGGCCAGGACCATCAGGCCGAGGCTGAGATATTCGAGCGTCACGAGGCCTCCCTCACGCGGAGATTTCTTCCCAGGCGCGGTTGATCGCGATCAGCCGCTGTTCGGCCAATCGCACGGCCTCCTCCGGCACGCCGCGCGCAATCATCCGGTCCGGGTGGCTTTCCCGCACCGCCCGGCTCCAGGCGCGGCGGATCTCGGCCATCGGCATGTCCGGCGTGACGCCGAGCACGTCATAGGGATCGGGCGCGGCATCGGGCACCGAGCGCGCTCGCAGGCTGCGGAACTCGCGCTCGCTCAGCCCGAAGATCGTCGCAACCTGGAACAGCACCTCGTTCTCGGCCTCGTGGTAGCTGCCATCCGCGGTGGCGATGTGAAACAGCCCTTCCATGAGGTCGTGCAGAACCTCGTGCCCGTCCTCGAAAAGCGAGGCGATCCGCCGGGCGTATACATCGTACCCGGCCACGTCCTGCCGGGCGAGATTGAAGACTCGGGCGGCGTTGGCCTCCTCGCTCTCGGGGATGATGAACACCTCGCGGAAGGCGCGCACCTCGTCGCGGGTCACCGTGCCGTCGGCCTTTGCCAGCTTGGCGCCGAGGGCAATCACCGCAATGGCGAAGGCGACGCTCCGCTCCGGCGGCGTGCGCAGCCGGTCGAAAACGTCGGACAGCGGCTCCCCGGTCGCCAGCGCAGACAGCGCGGCCGTTATGCGACTCCAGATCGACATGGGCGCACCCTATCCGGCCTGTTCGGGGTCCGACAGGAATTTCTGCATCAGCACAAGGTCGAGCCAGCGGCCGAATTTCCAACCGACCCGGGGCAGCCGGGCAACCTCCCGGAAGCCGATCGCGGCATGGAATGCGACGCCCGCGGGGTTCTCGGCGCTGACCCCTGCAAAGATGCTGTGCGCCCCGTTCGCGGCGGCATGGCTCTCCAACGCGGCCATCAGCGCACGCCCGGCGCCGTGACCGCGCCCGCCGGGGGCGAGGGCGATGCTGTGCTCCAGCGTGCGGGCATACCCAGGCCCGTTGCGGAACTGGAAGGAGGTCGCGTAACCGGTGATCCGCCCCTCGTGCTCCGACACCCAGACCGGTCGTCCACCGGCAATCAGTGTGGCGAATTCCTCTGCCGTCTTCTCCTCGGTCGAAAAGGAGATCGTCGTCTCGCGCACGATGGGGTTGATGATGTCCACGATGGCTTGCGCATCGGCCGGCACCGCCGCCCGCACGATCACCGGACACCCCACAGCGCAGGTACCAGCGCCGAAGCGCGGCTATCGGAAGGATGACGCCGGATACATGGCGCGGTTCCGGCCCCGAGCCGGAGCGCCGCAGCCGCGCGATCTTGGAATTCAAGCAAGCCCGCCTCCAAAGCAAGAGGCGCGCCCTTGCCGGGCGCGCCCCTTTCGTTTCTCCGTTTCCCGTGCCGATGGCAAGGGGCGGGTCAGGCAGCCGTCTCCTTCGGAGCGCCGATCAGGTTCAGGATATCCTGCGCGGCGGAGGGAATGTTCGTTCCCGGCCCGAAGATCGCCTTGACCCCGGCGTTGTAGAGGAACTCGTAATCCTGGTGCGGGATCACGCCGCCGCAGATCACGATGATGTCCTCGGCGCCCTGCTTCTTCAGCTCCTCGATCAGCCGAGGCGCCAGCGTCTTGTGACCGGCGGCCTGGCTGGAGATGCCGATGATGTGGACGTCGTTGTCGATGGCGTCCTGCGCGGCCTCTTCGGGGGTCTGGAACAGCGGGCCGACGTCGACGTCGAAGCCGATGTCGGCAAAGGCGGTGGCGATCACCTTGGCGCCGCGATCATGGCCGTCCTGGCCCATCTTGACCACTAGCATCCGCGGCCGGCGGCCCTCCTTCTCGGCGAAATCCTCCACCGATTTCTGGATCGCGGCAAAGCCGTCGTCGCCCTCATAGGCCGCGCCGTAGACACCGGCGAGCGTCTTGACCTCGGCCCGGTGCCGCCCGAACACCTTTTCCATCGCCATGCTGATCTCTCCAACCGTTGCCCGCGCGCGGGACGCCTCGACGGCGGCCTCCAGCAGGTTGCCGCCCTCGCTCGCCCGGCGGGTGATCTCCTCGAGCGCGGCCTGGCAGGCGGCCTCGTCGCGTGCCGCGCGGACCTTTTCGATCCGGGCGATCTGGCTGGCGCGGACGGCCATGTTGTCCACGTCGAGGATGTCGATCTCCTCTTCCTTGGCCAGCTTGTACTTGTTGACGCCGACGATCACTTCCTCGCCGCGGTCGATCATCGCCTGACGCTTGGCGGCGGATTCCTCGATCCGCAGCTTCGGCATGCCGGAGTTCACGGCCGCCGTCATGCCGCCCATCTCCTCGACCTCTTCCATCAGCGCCCAGGCCTTCTCCACCAGCTCGGCGGTCAGGGCCTCGACGTAGTAGGAGCCGGCCAGCGGGTCGACGACCTTGGTCACGCCGGTTTCTTCCTGGAGGATGATCTGGGTGTTGCGGGCGATGCGCGCCGAGAACTCGGTCGGCAGGGCAATGGCCTCGTCGAGCGCGTTGGTGTGCAGCGACTGGGTACCGCCGAGCGCCGCCGACATCGCCTCGTAGGCGGTGCGGATGACGTTGTTGTAGGGGTCCTGCTCGGCGAGGCTGACGCCCGAGGTCTGGCAGTGGGTGCGCAGCATCTTGGATCGCGGATCCTTGGCGCCGAACTCGTCCATCACCCGCGCCCAGAGCGTGCGCGCGGCACGCAGCTTGGCGGCTTCCATGAAGAAGTTCATGCCGATGGCGAAGAAGAAGCTCAGACGGCCGGCGAACTTGTCGACCTCCATGCCCGCCTTGATCGCGGTGCGGACGTATTCACGGCCGTCGGCGAGCGTATAGGCCAGCTCCTGCACGAGGTTCGCGCCGGCTTCCTGCATGTGGTAGCCCGAGATCGAGATCGAGTTGAACTTCGGCATCTCGTTCGAGGTGTATTCGATGATGTCGCCGATGATCCGGATCGAGGGATCGGGCGGATAGATGTAGGTGTTGCGGACCATGAACTCCTTGAGGATGTCGTTCTGGATGGTCCCGGAGAGCACCTTGCGGTCGTGCCCCTGCTCCTCGCCCACGACGATGAAGTTGGCCAACACCGGGATCACGGCGCCGTTCATGGTCATGGAGACGGAGATCTTGTCGAGCGGGATACCGTCGAACAGGATCTTCATGTCCTCGACGCTGTCGATCGCCACGCCGGCCTTGCCGACATCGCCCTCGACGCGGGGGTGATCGCTGTCATAGCCGCGGTGCGTGGCCAAGTCGAAGGCGACCGAGACGCCCTGCTGACCGGCGGCCAGCGCCTTGCGGTAGAAGGCATTCGATTCCTCGGCGGTGGAGAAGCCGGCGTACTGGCGGATCGTCCAGGGGCGGCCGGCGTACATCGTCGCCTTGACGCCGCGGGTGAAGGGTTCGAAGCCAGGCAGCGAGCCCATGTGCGCGAGGCCCTCGGTGTCCTCGGCGGTGTAAAGCGGCTTGACCCGGATCCCTTCAAGGGTGTCCCAGGTCAGGTCGTCAAGAGAGCGGCCGCGCAACTCCTTCGTGGCCAGTGCCGCCCACTCCTGTGGTAGCTGTTTTTCGGTCATCGGGCTGTCTTCCTTCTGTCCTGTCCACCGTGCGCAGCTCGCTGGCGTCTGCGGTCGCGATGAGGGTTGCACGCCCGTTCGCACCGGAGCGCAACCAGGCAAGATCTTCGGCGTAGTGTTCGGCGAAGGCAGCGCGCTGGACATCGTCGAACGGCTGCCATCGGCCGGTCACATCCACCGACAGGGGGCCGGGCAAAGAGCCGCTATGGTCGGATAATACCCTGCCCAGATGCGGTGTAGAAGGGCTCCGGCGATGCCAATCTCGCACGCCTGCCATGTGCCCTGCGACGCCCAAGGGCAAAGGCCGCCCCAGCATTGCGGCAAGCTGTCGCTCCGGCATGCCGGCCAGCCGCTCGAAGGGCAGCACGAGGACCTCCGCATGCGGAAAACAGCTCGCCACTTCTTCCACCAAACGGCGCCAGCGCAGGGGCTGCAGGACCAGCCGGTCGAGCAGCGCGCGCGAAGGCAACGGGTGACCGCAGACCACGGCCTGCGCCATTAGCGAGGCCCAGAACCGGTCGTAGGCGCGGATCGTCAGCACGATCCGGTCGCAACGGTCCTCGAACGCGGGAAGGAAACGGCCCAACCGCTCGCCCGGCCAAGGATAGAGCCGCTCCTGCGCGAAGCATTGCGCCGGCATCCCGATCATCGCCGGCTCGCTGACGATCAGGCGACCGACACCCTGCCGCGCCAACCGCTCCTGCCGCAGGCGCATCGCGCGCAGCGAGCGGCGGCCGATGCGCTCGTCGATGAGCGACACCGCCTCCGGCCTGCGCACAAGGGCGGACATCATGCCGCGGCGCGTATCCGGCGCCAGCCAGGCCGCAACGCCCATCCGGTGCAGGCTCGGCGCATTTCGCCGCAGGAAGTGCTGAAAGGTGGTGACGCCGGTTCGATGCGCACCGAGGTGGAGAGTTACATCCATATGGGACCACTGGCTTGGAACATGCGCCCATCCGGCGCCACCCAGCCATAGCCTGCCACGCATTTCCGGGCCGTTAAGGACGTCGCACCCGCCTGCACGCGGCGATTTTTCCTTAGATTTCCCGAACCCCTCACCTATATCATGATCGACACGAGGAGAGCCCGACTTGCGCCGCAAATCCCTGACAGCCTTGCTTGCCGGCCTGATGCTGGCCGTGGCGCTTCCCGCACAGGCGCAGGAAGCCGCGCAAGCCCCTGCCGCCGAAGCCGCCGCCGAAGGCCTGCAGATCATCGACGCGGCGACGGTCGATATCAGCGAATTCCTGTGGCTGAAGCGCGTCCTCGCCGTGTTTTCCGACACACCCGCCGATCCGCGGTACATCCAGCAGATGCAATTGCTGGCCGAGCGCCCCCGCGACCTGGTGGAGCGCGACGTTATCGTGATCACCGATACAGACCCCGCCGCCCGCTCCGAGGTCCGAAAGGAACTCCGGCCGCGCGGCTTCGCGCTCGTTCTGGTCGACAAGGACGGCGTGGTGAAGCTCCGCAAGCCCTCGCCCTGGTCGACCCGGGAAATCTCGCGCTCCATCGACAAGACGCCGCTCCGGCGCGACGAGATCCGCGAAGGCCGCGGCGGCACACTCACCCAGTGACTGGCCGCCGCACAGGTCATTGATCGGCCTCAGGCTGAGGGATGAAGCGCGCGCCCTCGGGCAGCCCCGGCACCCAGGCCTCAAGCTTGGCGCGCAGGGCTCCGGCGGCCTCGGGGGAGGTGGCGTAGAAGGCGACCTCCGGCTTGGCGGAATAGTGCCAGGGCCCGGAGAGCTCGAGCTGGCCGAGGCGCACCCAGTCCGGGCCGATGTCACCGCCGAACCAGTCGTCGTAGATCATCGCCAGTTCCACGCCATGCTGCTGTGCCAGCAGGTCGACCCAGTGCTCCGGGCCGCCGTTCTGCCGGTAGTCCAGCGCCGCGAGAGAGCCCAGCCCCCAGATGTCGAGCACATAGTCGGGATTGCCCCAGGCCACCCGGCCGAGATCGTTCACCGCCACGGGCTCGCGATGGAACTCCTTCGCAAATCGCGCCATCTGCGCCTGCTGGCGGTCGATGGTGCGCGTGGCGGTGGGGTAATGGTGGACGAAATGCGGGGCATAGACCGCGCCAGCGGCAATTACCGGAAGGACGGCGAGAAACCGTGCCAGCGGGCCAGACCGCGCTGCCAGCGCCAGAAGCCCCGCCGTAGCGGCGGCCAGAACGTAGCCCTCGTAGCGGTTCATCCAGCCGAGTTTGCCGGCAACGGCATGGGCGCCAAGGGCGAGGAACAGGACCAGCAGCAGCCAGCGACGCGGCGATTGGCGCAGTTCCGGCGCGGCGAAAGGCATGGCGGCGGTCGCACTGAGGGCCGCGATCATGATCCAGATATTGTGGCCCTCAAAGGCGCGGATCAGCCCGACGATGACCCCGGCGAGGTCGTTGGACAGCTCGTCGTTGCCGAGCTTCGCCTGGACCGAACTGGGCAACGGGTCGAGCCCGAGGCTCGAGAGAAACCACATGAAGAGACCGACGATGGCCAGCGCGCCCGCAGCGGACGCCAGACCGGTCAGCCACCGGCCGCGCAGCATCAGAACACCGGCTGCGAGAAGCGACAGCGCCAGCCCCTCGAACCGCATCGCGGGTCCGAGCAGGATGCCGAGGATGAGCAGCGGCGAGACGCGGTCTTCATCGAGGAGCACCAGCAGCCCGAATACGACCGCGAGGCTGGCCGCGGCGTGCAGGGAGTGCTCCATCCCGGCAAAGGCCAGCCCCGGCAGGTTGATGACCAGCGGCACGAGGATCGCAAGTGCCAGGCCCGTGCCGCGGCGCAAGTCCTCGTACCCCGCCTGCACAAGGATCCGCCCCCAGAGCCACCCGCAGGCGGCCAGCGCCGCGATATTCCAGGCCAGCGGCAGGAAGCGCTGCGCCTCGGTTCCGGCCAAGGGCACGAGCAGCAGCGGGTAGAGTGGCGAGGAGGCCGCCGAGGCATATTCCCCTGGGTTCACCCCGTAGCCCCCGGCGGCGATCTGCTCGGCCACCGCGAGGTGGATGTAGACGTCGTCCAGCGGGTATTCGAAGACACCGGCATTCAGATAGGCAGCGATCTGGAGGGCGGCGAAGCCCAGCAACACGCTCGCAAGGCTCACCGCCGGCAGCCGGAGCCGCCCGCGCGCCGCGCCCTCCAGTGTCGCCGCCTGGCTCATTCGAACTCCATGATCACGTCATCGACGGCCAGGCTGTCGCCGGGCCCCGCGTTGATCGCGCTGACGACCGCCTGTTTCTCGGCGCGCAGGATGTTCTCCATCTTCATCGCCTCGACGGTGCACAGCGCCTGCCCCTCCTGCACCTCGTCGCCGACCTGCACGTTCACCTTCACCACCAGCCCGGGCATCGGGCAAAGCAGCATCTTCGAGGTATCGGGCGGCAGTTTCTCCGGCATCAGCCGTGCAAGCTCGGCCTGCCGCGGCGTGTAACAGCGCACCTTCACGTCGGCGCCACGGAAGCGGATCCGGAAGCCGGCGGTGATCTTCTGCATCTTGAAGGCGTGCTTGACGCCGTCCACCTTGACCACTGCGAGGCTGTCGCCCGGCGTCCAGTCGCTCTGCATCTTGATGCAGCGGCCATCCTCGAACAGCACGTCGGTGCCCTTGCGATGCGCCTCGATGGCTACCGGGAATTCCTCGCCATCGACCGATACGATCCACTCCTTGCCGACCTGGCGCTTGTGGTTGTCGATGGTGCCGCTGATCCGCGTGCGCCGGATTTCCGCCACGCGGAAGGCGCCCGCCGCGACCGCAGCCACCATCTGCCGGTCCTCCGGCGAAAGCTGCACGCCGCCGAAGCCTTCGGGATATTCCTCGGCGATGAATGCCGTGGTGATGTTGCCCCCGATGAAACGCGGGTGATCCATCACTGCCGACAGGAACGGCAGGTTATGCCCGATGCCCTCGACCTCGAAACTGTCCAGCGCGTCGCGCATCACCTCGATCGCCGCGCCGCGATCCGGAGCCCAGCTGCAGAGCTTGGCGATCATCGGGTCGTAGAACATAGAGATCTCGCCGCCCTCGAACACCCCGGTGTCGTTGCGCACCGCGGCCTCGCCGTTCGCCACCTCCGCCGGAGGGCGATAGCGCGTCAGCCGGCCGATCGACGGCAGGAAGTTGCGATAGGGGTCCTCGGCATAGAGCCGGCTCTCGATGGCCCAGCCGTTGATCCCCACGTCCTGCTGGGCGATCTCGAGCTTCTCGCCCGCCGCCACGCGGATCATCTGCTCCACGAGATCGACGCCGGTGATCAGCTCGGTCACAGGATGCTCCACCTGAAGGCGGGTGTTCATTTCGAGGAAGTAGAAGTTCTTGTCGCCGTCGACGATGAATTCCACCGTTCCTGCAGAACAGTAATCCACCGCCCGCGCCAGTGCGCAGGCCTGTTCGCCCATCGCCTTGCGGGTCTCGGGGTCGAGAAACGGGCTCGGGGCCTCCTCGATCACCTTCTGGTTGCGCCGCTGGATCGAGCATTCGCGCTCGTTGAGATAGATCGTGTTGCCGTGCTTGTCGGCCAGCACCTGGATCTCGATGTGCCGCGGCTGGGTGACGAACTTCTCGATGAAGATCCGGTCGTCGCCGAAGCTGCTGGCCGCCTCGTTCTTGGACGACTGGAAGCCCTCGCGCGCCTCGTTGTCGGTCCAGGCGATCCGCATGCCCTTGCCGCCCCCCCCGGCGGAGGCCTTGATCATCACCGGATAGCCGATCTCGTTCGAGATCCGCACCGCTTCCTCGGCATCCTCGATCAGGCCCATGTAGCCGGGCACGGTCGAGACCCCGGCCTCCTGCGCCAGCTTCTTGGAGGTGATCTTGTCGCCCATCGCCTCGATCGCCCCGGCCGGCGGCCCGACGAAGGCCACGCCCTCGGCCTCAAGCGCCTGCGCGAACTTCATGTTCTCGGAAAGGAACCCGTAGCCGGGGTGCACCGCCTCCGCGCCGGTCTGCCGGATCGCGTCCATGACCTTGTCGATCACGATGTAGGACTGGTTGGCCGGCGGCGGGCCGATATGCACCGCCTCGTCCGCCATCTTGACGTGCAGCGCGTCGCGGTCGGCGTCCGAATAGATCGCGACGGTCTGGATTCCCATCTTCCGCGCGCTCTTGATGACCCGGCAGGCGATCTCGCCCCGGTTGGCAATCAGCAGCTTCTTGAACATCCTCGGTCCCTTCCCCGTTCTCCCATGGGCCGCGCGCGCGGCCCCTCCTGTCTGTCAGGCACGACAAGGGCCACCGGAGCGATCAGCTCCGATGGCCCTGCCATGCATCTTGCCTGGCCGGTGACCCGGCCGAATTTCTGGTCAGTTGATGGCGTCGCGCGCGTCGTTCGAAAGCGCACCGGCTGCAGCGCCGACAGCGACGGACGTGCCGAGATCGGTCCCGGTGAGCGCCGAGACGCCTGCGCCTGCGCCTGCCCCGATTGCGGCATTCTCCAGGTTGGAGTTGCCTTCACACGCTGCCAGGAGCGCGATGCCGGCCAGCAGAGACGCGAGCTTGATAGGTTTTGCCATCTCGTTTTTCCTTTCGAGGATTGTTGTTTCGGCGATCCTAGTCCGCCGAACGCAAAAGGAAATCGGATGCTGGCCCCGACGGCCAAATCCCGCCGATGCCGACTGCCGGAAAAGATCGGCGGCCGGGACAAAGCCCACGGCCGCCGTAAGTGAGAAAGGGTACCTGGATAGATCCCGAAAACGGCGGGTGTGCTGGGATGCGCCGTTCTCGAGACATTCGTGCAGCAAGCGGCCCACAGATCAAAGCACTTGCGCGCGGCGGCCCGGCAATCAGCCACTTCCCGCCGGAATCCGGTAGGGTTCGGCAGGTTCACGCCCATTCTTCGCCGTCCTCGTCGCCGTCTTCGATGATCTCGAAGTTATCCAGCATGTTCGGGTAGCTACGCTGCACCTCCGCCAGGTCGACACGCAGCAGCGCCTCGTAGGACGCCGGATCGAACGGCTCCTCCGCCGGCACCACCTCGCGCCCGAACAGCCAGCTGAGCCGGCCCGCGTCGAGATTGCCGCGCTCGAAGGGCGCGTCGCCGAACTGCTCCAGCAAGGCCAGCAAAAAGCCCTCGTCCGCGCGCCGATCCGCCGGCCTGCGGTCCGCATGACGTTTGCGCGCCTGGAGCGGCGTGGCGCCGGACTTGTTCTCCCGGCGAATGGTGAACTGGTAATCGGTTCCGGCCAGGCGGCTCGGAAATCCTCTGTGCTTCAGCATGCGCTGCCCTTTCCGGCCGCCTCTTTCTCCGGACCCCACCTCATTGCCAGACACATCCCATGTCGGTCAGCAGGTAGGCCCCTATGAACATCGTCGCTTCGGGATCGAACGTGCCCCGCTCGATGGCGCGGTCCATCAGGGTGATGTTCACCTGCTGCACCGCACCCGCTTCCGCCGCTTCGGCGCGCCCCTGCGTCTCGCAGAGCGCATCGAGATCGGCGGAAATCTCGTCATAGCCGACCTCCCCGTCCTCCGCACCGATCCGGGGCGAGATGTAGCGCAAGGTCAGCCAGGTCTCGCCGTCGGACTGGACCTCGACGATCCGGTCATGAAAGCTGACGACCAGCCCCGACGGCAGGCTCACCTCCTGCGCCGCAGCCGCCTGGCCTCCCAGCAGGATCGCAGCCGCCAGCGCGGCCCCGCGCGGATCCATCATCCGGCCCTCCCGGCACAGCGCAACCATCGCGCCCGGTTGCGGGGCTCCGCCAGCACGGCCTCGATCCGCGCCTCCAGCCCGGCCCGGTCGAACCCGCCCGCGGCCACCCTGCCTCCGGCCCGAACCTCGACGAAATCGCCGCGGTCGGTCACCTCAACCACCGGGGAAAAGCCCCGCTGCCCCTGAAGCGCGCGCCAGAGGTCCTGGCGGATCTGCGTCGCAAGCCGCTCCCGGCGCACCGTGGGGAACCGACCGGCCGCCACCACGTCGAACCGCGGCGGAACCTGGCGCGTCAGCACCAGGACCGCGCCATCGCGCAGCACATGCCAGCCGCCACGCCTCATGCGCCTCTCCCCTGCAGGGCCACCCGTCCGTCAGGCAACATCTCGTCCGACACCTTCTTCTTGGCTCAAATACCCCGGGGGTCCGGGGGCAGTGCCCCCGGCCTCGGCCTCATCTCACAACGGGATGTTGTTGTGTTTCTTCCACGGTGTCTCGCGCCGCTTGTTGCGCAGGCTGGCAAAGGCGCGGGCCACTCGGCGGCGGGTCGAATGCGGCTGGATCACCTCGTCGATAAAACCGCGCTCGGCGGCCACGAAGGGGTTGGCGAACCGCGACTCGTATTCCGCGGTGCGCGCCGCGATCTTCTCCGGGTCGCCCAGTTCCGAACGATAGAGGATCTCGGTGGCGCCCTTGGCCCCCATCACCGCGATCTCGGCAGTCGGCCAGGCATAGTTGATGTCGCCCCGCAGGTGCTTCGAGCTCATCACGTCATAGGCCCCGCCATAGGCCTTGCGGGTGATCACCGTCACCTTCGGCACCGTCGCCTCGCCAAAGGCGAAGAGCAGCTTGGCGCCGTGCTTGATGACCCCGCCGTATTCCTGGCCCGTCCCCGGCAGGAAGCCCGGCACGTCGACAAAGGTCAGCAGCGGGATTTCGAAGGCGTCGCAGAAGCGCACGAAGCGCGCCGCCTTGCGCGAGCTGTCGATGTCGAGACAGCCGGCCAGCACCATCGGCTGGTTGGCCACGACGCCGGTGGTCTGCCCCTCGATCCGGATGAAGCCGGTGATGATGTTCTTCGCGTAATCCTCCTGGATCTCGTAGAAGTCGCCCTCGTCCGCGACCTTCAGGATCAGCTCCTTCATGTCGTAGGGGGTATGGGCGTTGTCGGGGATAAGCGTGTCGAGGCTCTCCTCCACGCGGGCGGGCGAGTCGAAGAAGGGCCGCACCGGCGCCTTCTGGCGGTTGTTCGAGGGCAGGAAGTCGAACAGCCGCCGGATCTCGATCAGCGCTTCGACATCGTTCTCGAAGGCCCCGTCGGCGACCGACGACTTCCGGGTGTGCGTCGAGGCGCCGCCCAGCTCCTCGGCCGTGACGACCTCGTTGGTCACCGTCTTCACCACGTCGGGGCCGGTGACGAACATGTAGGAGGTATCCTTCACCATGAAGATGAAGTCGGTCATCGCCGGCGAATAGACCGCACCACCGGCACAGGGCCCCATGATCACCGAGATCTGCGGCACCACGCCGGAGGCCTCGATGTTGCGCTGGAACACCTCGGCATAGCCGGCAAGGCTGTCGACGCCCTCCTGGATCCGCGCCCCGCCCGAGTCGTTCAGCCCGATAACCGGCGCGCCGTTCTGCACCGCCATATCCATGATCTTGCAGATCTTCTGCGCATGGGTCGCCGAGAGCGAGCCGCCGAAGACGGTGAAGTCCTGGCTGAACACGTAGACCATGCGCCCGTTGATCGTGCCCCAGCCGGTGACCACCCCGTCACCGGCGGGCTTCTCGGCCTGCATGCCGAAATCGGTGCAGCGATGGGCCACGAACATGTCGAACTCCTCGAAGGAGCCTTCGTCGAGCAGCAGGTCGATGCGCTCACGCGCCGTCAGCTTGCCCTTCTGGTGCTGGTTGTCGATCCGGCGTTGCCCGCCACCCAGGCGCGCAGAGGCACGGCGGGTTTCCAGCTCTTCGAGAATGTCCTTCATGTCTCCGTCCCCTTGATTTGCTGGTCCAATGCCTATCAAAACGGGAGCCCATTCAGGAAGCGCCATTTTGAAAATTTGCAAAGTATTGGCAGATCAATGAGAGCAAAATGCAAATCTGGAAAGCCCTTGGCGCGGAGCGATTTTCCCTTGCCCCGATAGACTTCGCGCCGGCGAGCAGATAAGGCCCGAGCATGTATACACCGCCCACGGTCCGCATTCTGGACCGAACCACGCCGCCACATATCGTCACACTCGTCTTCCTCGCCGGATTGTCGGCGATGAACATGAGTATCTTCCTGCCGTCCCTGCCCGCGATGACCGAGCATTTCGGCACAGATTACGCGATCATGCAGCTCTCGGTCTCGCTGTACCTCGCCACAACCGCGGTCATGCAGCTGCTGATCGGGCCGATCTCGGACCGCTACGGACGCCGCCCGGTGGTGGGCATCTCGATCTCGGTGTTTCTGATCGCCACGCTGGGCTGCCTGCTGGCACCGAACGTGACCGTCTTCCTCGCCTTCCGGATGCTGCAGGCCATTGTCGCGGTGGGCATGGTGCTGTCGCGCGCCGTGGTGCGGGACATCTATCCGCAGGACCAGGCGGCCTCCCGCATCGGCTATGTTACCATGGGCATGTCTTTGGTGCCGATGTTCGCGCCGATGATCGGCGGCACGCTGGAGCAGCTCTTCGGCTGGCAGGCGATCTTCGTCTTCCTGATGCTGGCGGGCGGGCTGATCGGCTGGCTCGCCTGGGCCGACATGGGCGAGACCGCCACCAATACCGGCACCAGCTTCGCCCGGCAGGTGCGCGACTACCCCGAACTCCTCGCCTCGCCGCGGTTCTGGGGCTACGCGCTGGCGACCGCCTTTGCCTCCGGCGCCTTCTTCGGCTTTCTCGGCGGAGCGCCCTACGTGGCGGACGAGATCTTCGGCCTCTCGCCCTTCTGGACCGGGGTCTGCTTCGGCGCGCCCGCCATCGGCTACACGCTGGGCAATTTCATCTCCGGCCGGTTCTCCGCGCATTACGGCATCAACCGGCTGATCCTCTGGGGCACGCTGGCCACCACCGCTGGCATGGGGCTGTCCCTGCTGCTGGGATTTGCCGGGCTGCACGAGCCGATCATCTTCTTCAGCCTCGTCACCACCCTGGGGCTTGGCAACGGCATGGTCATTCCCAACGGAACCGCCGGGATGCTCTCTGTCCGGCCGCAACTCGCCGGCACGGCAAGCGGGCTCGGCGGGTTCATCCAGATCGGTGGCGGCGCCGCGCTTTCGGTGATGGCCGGGCATGTGCTCGAAGGCGCCACCACGCCGATGCCGCTGCAATGGCTGATGGCGGGCACATCGCTGGTGTCGCTGCTCTGCATCCTCTACGTGCGCCGCCGGGAGCGGATATTGCAGCTTGCCAGCTGATCTTTGCAAAGATTAGATCGGCTCAAACGCGAATTTGCAAAGAGCCCCGATGGCCCAGAAAAAGCTCTATGCCGGCGCCAAGCTGAACGAGATCCGGTCCAAGCTGGGACTGACGCAGAAGGTCTTTGCCGCCAAGCTGGGCGTCTCGCTTCCCTACCTCAACCAGATGGAGAACAACCACCGGCCGATCTCCACCTCGGTGGTGCTGGCTCTGGCGCAGGAGTTCGGGCTCGACGTGACCGAACTCAGCTCGGGCGATACCGAGAGGCTGGTCAGCGATATGCGCGAGGCCTTGGCCGACCCGATCTTCTCCGGCACGCCGCCACTGGCGGACCTGCGCCTCGTCGCCTCGAACGCCCCCGCGCTGACCCGCGCCTTCCTGGAGCTTCACAGCGCCTATCGACGGACCCAGGAACGGCTGATCTCGCTCGACGCCGCCCTCGGCCAGGACAGCGCCCGCATGGCCCGCACCCCCTGGGAGGAAGTGCGGGACTTCTTTCATTACATCGACAACTACATCGACGCGGTGGACCGCGCCGCGGAGCATTTCGCCGGGGACGACCCGATGGCCGCCGCCCGCGCCGCGCTCGACGACCGCGGCATCGGCATCCGGGTCGGCGAGGCAGCCAGCCTTCGCGCCTACAACGCCGATGCGCGGGTCCTGAACCTTTCCGCCCGCGCCAGCCCGGCGACGCAGAACTTCCAGCTACTGCACCAGGTCGCGCTGCTGACCCAGAACGACCTGCTGGAAGCGACGCTGGATCTCGCCCGCTTCCAGACCGAGGAGGCGCGCGCCATCGCCAAGATCGGCATGGCCAACTACTTCGCCGGCGCGGCGCTGCTGCCCTATGGCCGGTTCCGCGCCGCCGCCCGCGAGACGCGGCATGACCTCGAGCGGCTGGCCCTGCGCTTCGGGGCCTCGATCGAGCAGGTGGCGCACCGGCTCTCGACGCTCCAGCGTGGCGGCGACAAGGGCGTGCCGTTCTTCTTCGTGCGGGTGGATCAGGCGGGCACGATCACCAAGCGGCACTCGGCCGCGCGGATGCAGTTCGCCCGCTTCGGCGGCGCCTGCCCGCTGTGGAACGTGCACCGCGCCTTCGAGACGCCGGGCCACTTCCTGCGCCAACTTGCCGAAACGCCCGACGGCGAGCGATACATCCTGCTGGCGCGCGATGTGTCCAAGTCCGGCGGCGCCTGGGGCGAGCCCGACCGGCGCTTCGCCATCGCGCTCGGCTGCGACGTGGGGTTCGCGCCGGAACTGGTCTATGCCGACGGGCTCGACACCGGAAATCCGTCCGCCTTCGAGCCCATCGGGACGTCGTGCCGGATCTGCGAAAGGCGCAACTGCCACCAGCGATCGCTTCCGCCGCTGGAACACAGCCTCCGTGTCACGCCCGACCGGCGCGGCACCTTGCCTTACGAGATCGGCGAATAGGGCGGCTTACCGCCCGGGCCGGCTCACGCCTCCGCCAGCCTTCGGTTGATTTCGTCCTTCAGAAACGCGCGGCGCTTCTTCAACTGGTGCTCCGCCAGTTCTTCCATAGGCTTCACATAGGTGTCGGCCTCGTGGACGCGCTGGTTGAGCTTCATGTATTCCGCGGCCATCTCGGCAAACTCGGGATCTTCGCTCACGAGTTTGCCGATCAGGGCGATCTGCGACGGAAATTCCTCCGAAAGCTCATGGGGGACGTGGGACATGGCGTCTCTCCTCTCTTCTTATTCGAACAATTCTTGACGCCGCGACTCGGACGGCGTCGTTGACCTGCGTCAAACGCTGTCGAATTCGCCGGATGTGACGGGGAGCCGCCGTTACAGGCGGCCGATCTACATCCTAGACTGGCCGCGTCATGGAGACCGCCGTCACCTTCATCACCCTCGGCGCGCTGTTTCTCGCGGGCCTGCTCGCCGACCAGATCGGGCGGCGCACACGGCTGCCCCGGGTCAGCCTCCTGCTCGGCTGCGGCATCCTGGTCGGGAGCGGCGGGCTGGACCTG
Organism: Tropicimonas sediminicola; assembly: GCF_900188335.1. Lineage (GTDB taxonomy): Bacteria > Pseudomonadota > Alphaproteobacteria > Rhodobacterales > Rhodobacteraceae > Tropicimonas > Tropicimonas sediminicola. The sequence continues at coordinate 244,572 of NZ_FZOY01000007.1, forward strand.
CTGCCGGACGAGGTCAAGGCGCTCTACGAGCCGCTCTCGATCATCGCGCTCACGATGGTAGCCTTCCTGCTCGGCGGCGCGCTGACGCTGGGAAACATCCGGGAGCACGGCACCGTCATCATCGCGATCTCCCTGACGGTCGTGGTGGCGACACTCCTCGTGGTCGGCGCCGGCCTCTGGCTGATCGGCGTCCCGGCCGGCCTGGCGTTCGTGCTGGCTGCGGTTGCCACCGCCACCGATCCCGCCGCGACCAACGACGCGCTCGACCAGTCGGGGGAAACCGGCGGATTTGCCGCCACCCTGCGCGGCATCGTGGCGATCGACGACGCCTGGGGCCTGATCGCCTTCAGCCTCGTGATGGTGGCGGTTGTTCAAGGCACCGGCGCTACCGAGACGGGGATGGTCTCGGGCGCGCTCCGCGAGATCGCGGGTTCGGTTGCGCTCGGCCTGGCCGTCGGCCTGCCCGCCGCCGCGCTGACGGGCCGGCTCAAGCCGGGCGAGCCCTCGCAATCCGAGGCGCTGGCCATCGTCTTCCTGACCGCGGGGATCGCGATCCGCTTCGAGCTGTCCTACCTGATCGCCGGGATGACGGCGGGCGCGATCATCGTGAACGCCGCCCGGCACCACGAGCGTGCCTTCCACGAGATCGAGGGGTTCGAATGGCCGTTCCTCGTGCTGTTCTTCATCCTCGCGGGGGCCACGCTCGACCTCGGCGCGCTCTGGCAGATCGGAACGCTCGGGCTGGCCTACGTCGCCCTGCGCGTCGCGGCTCGGCTCGCCGGAGGCTGGGTCGGGGCCTGGCTGGCCGGCGCCCCGAGGGAGCAGCGGCCGCTGATGGGTCTGTCGCTGCTGCCGCAGGCCGGCGTGGCGGTCGGCATGGCGCTGGTAGCCGCCGAGGCCTTCCCGGAATGGGGCGAGACCCTCACCGTCCTGGCCGTCGGCACCACCGTCGTCTTCGAGCTCGCAGGACCACCGGCAACGCTCTGGGCCGCGCGCCGCGCAAACGCGCCAAAAGGCCCCACCGACACGTGACCGTTCGCCCCTGCCCGCGTCCACGGCTACCCTTGCGTCTGCTGCGCCCTTCCCCTATCCCCGCTCGCGGACAACACGAAGGGATAGGCGGGCACCATGCCGCTTCTGGTGATGAAATTCGGCGGCACCTCGGTCGCCACACTGGACCGGATCCGGCGCGCGGCGAAGCGTGTCGGCCGCGAGGTCGCGAATGGATACGACGTCATCGTGATCGTCTCGGCCATGGCCGGCAAGACCAACGAGCTCGTGGGATGGGTCGAGGAGACCTCGCCGCTGTTCGACGCGCGCGAATACGACGCCGTCGTCAGCTCGGGCGAGAACGTGACCGCCGGCCTGATGGCCCTGACGCTCCAGGAAATGGACATCCCCGCCCGCTCCTGGCAGGGCTGGCAGGTGCCGCTCAAGACGACGAGCGCCCACGCCTCCGCCCGTATCGAATCGATCCCGACCGACAACATGAACGCCAAGTTCGCCGAAGGCATGAAGGTCGCGGTGGTCGCCGGCTTCCAGGGCATCTCGCCCGAGGGGCGGATCACCACGCTCGGCCGCGGCGGCTCCGACACCACCGCCGTCGCCTTCGCCGCCGCTTTCGGCGCGGAGCGCTGCGACATCTACACCGACGTGGACGGCGTCTACACGACCGACCCGCGGATCAGCACCAAGGCCCGCAAGCTCGACAAGATCGCCTTCGAGGAGATGCTGGAGCTCGCCAGCCTGGGCGCCAAGGTTCTGCAGACCCGCTCGGTCGAACTCGCAATGCGCTACAAGGTGCCGCTGCGGGTCCTGTCGAGCTTCGAGGAATATGACCCCACAGCAGGCACGCTGGTCTGCGACGAGGAGGAAATCATGGAAAGCAATGTCGTCTCGGGCGTGGCCTACAGCCGCGACGAAGCCAAGGTCACGCTGCTGTCGGTCGCCGACCGTCCGGGCGTGGCCGCCGCGATCTTCGGGGCTCTCTCCGAGGCCGGCGTGAACGTGGACATGATCATCCAGAACATCTCGGAGGAGGGTCGCACCGACATGACCTTCTCCTGCCCGACCAACCAGACGACCCGCGCCGACCGCGCCGTCCAGGAAGCCCGCGAGAAGGGGCTGATCAACTTCCACGGGCTGGAAGTGGACAGCGATGTGTGCAAGGTTTCGGTCGTCGGCATCGGGATGCGCAGCCATACCGGCGTCGCAGCGCAAATGTTCGAGGCACTTTCCTCGGAAGGTATTAATATCAAGGTCATTACAACATCGGAGATCAAGATCTCCGTCCTGATCGACCGGAAATATCTGGAACTGGCGGTTCAGGCGCTCCATGATGCCTTCGGGTTGGAGAAAGCGGGCTAACGCCGCCCCGCCACCCGCAGGGGATAGGGACTGGTGAGCGACAGGCAGACTTCAAGCAGGCGGCTGCTGGGCCGGCTGAAGCAGGCTCTTGCGGAGCCGGCCGAGGGCCAGGAACGTCTCGACCGCATCACCCGGCTGATCGCGGAGGAGATGCACACTCCGGTCTGCTCGATCTACCTGTTCCGGGACGAGGAAACGCTGGAACTCTGCGCGACCGAGGGCCTGAAGGCCGAGGCCGTGCACAAGACCCGGATGCGGATGGGCGAGGGCCTCGTCGGCCGCGTCGCTGCCTCGACCAAGCCGATCAACACCGGCAACGCGCCCTCCGAGGCCGGCTTCCGCTACATGCCGGAGACCGGCGAGGAGATCTATTCGGCCTTCCTCGGCGTGCCGATCCAGCGGCTGGGCGAGAAGCTCGGCGTGCTCGTCGTCCAGTCCAAGGAACAGAAGGCCTATGTCGACGACGAGGTCTATGCGCTCGAGGTCGTGGCCATGGTGCTGGCCGAGATGACCGAGCTTGGCGCCTTCATCGGCGAAGGCGCGGCCATGGCGGCGCCGCACCAGCACCCGGTGATGGTGCGCGGCAACGTCGGCCAGGAAGGCGCGGCGATGGGGCAGGTTTTCCTGCACGAACCGCGCGTCGTGGTGACCAACCCCTTTGCCGACGATGCGGAGGCCGAACTCAGCCGCCTCCAGCAGGCCGTGGACAAGCTGCGGATCTCGGTCGACGAGATGCTGACCGGCGCCGACGACGCCGACAAGGATCAGCGCGACGTGCTGGAAGCCTATCGCATGTTCGCCAATTCCAAGGGCTGGATGCGGCGCATGGAGGCCGACATCAACCGCGGCCTGTCGGCCGAGGCCGCCGTCGAGAAGGAACAGACCGCCGCGCGGGTCCGGATGCAGCAGGTGCCGGACCCCTATCTGCGGGAACGGCTGCACGACCTCGACGACCTCAGCAACCGGCTCCTGCGCCTGCTAACCGGCCAGGGGACCGACAGCGGCGTCGAGATGCCCGAGGACCCGGTGCTGGTGGCGCGCAACATCGGCCCCGGCGAGCTGCTGGCCTATGGCCGCGGGCTCAAGGCGATCGTGCTGGAGGAAGGCTCGGTCGGCAGCCATGCCGCCATCGTCGCGCGGGCCCTTGCGATCCCGCTGGTCATCAACGCCGAACGGATCACCACCGAGGCGCTGAACGGCGATCGCGTGCTGGTCGATGGCGACCAGGGCATCGTCCACCTGCGCCCGGAGGAATCCGTCACCGCCGCCTTCCGCGACAAGATGGCGATGATGACCAAGGCGCAGGAGCGCTACGCCTCGATCCGCCGCGTTCCGGCCACCACGGTCTACGGCCCGACGATCCGGCTGGACATGAACGCGGGCCTGATGGCCGACCTCCCCTCTCTGCGCTCGTCCGGCGCCGAGGGGGTGGGCCTGTTCCGCACCGAACTCCAGTTCCTCGTCCGCAGCAAGCTTCCGAGCCGGGGCGAGCTGGCCGCGCTCTACAGCCGCGTGCTGGACGCCGCCGAGGGCAAGCGCGTGGTGTTCCGCACCCTCGACATCGGCTCGGACAAGGTGCTGCCCTACATGAAACCGCAAGACGAGCCTAACCCGGCGCTCGGCTGGCGTGCGATCCGGGTCGGGCTCGACAAGCCCGGGGTCATGCGGATGCAGCTTCAGGCGCTGATCCGCGGCGCCGCGGGCCGGCCGCTGACCATCATGTTCCCCTTCGTGGCGCAGTTCGAGGAATTCCTCGCCGCCCGCCGCGCGCTGCTCGCGGAGATGGAGAGGGAGGACAGGCTCGGCCATGTCCTGCCCCAGAAGCTCGAGATCGGCGCCATGCTCGAGACCCCGAGCCTTGCCTTCGCGCCGAAACAGTTCTTCGAGGAGGCCGATTTCGTCTCGGTCGGCGGCAACGATCTCAAACAGTTCTTCTTCGCCGCCGACAGGGAGAACGAACGCGTCCGCCGCCGCTACGACACGCTCAACGTCTCCTTCCTGACCTTCCTCGAATGGATCGTCATGCGCTGCCGGGAGACCAAGACGCCGCTGAGCTTCTGCGGCGAGGATGCCGGCCGGCCGGTCGAGGCATTGTGCTTTGCCGCCATGGGGTTCCGGGCGCTGTCGATGCGGCCGGCGTCCATCGGGCCGGTCAAGCATCTGCTGCGCCGGTCCAACCTGGCGGAGGTGCGCGAGATCATCGACGAGGCGCGCGCCACCGGCATGCAATCGGTGCGGCCCGCGGTGATGGACTGGCTTCGCCAGCAGGGGTGACCGGGAAATCCGGCCCTGCCCGCGGCGCCTCGACTCAAACCTATCTAAAAAGCCAGTACCTCAACCCGCCCCGCACGGTTGAGATCGATCGCATCCCGCTCTAGTTTCCGCGCAGGAGCAGGATGCGCCGGACCGTCCGACCACCGGACACCGGCCCCTCATCCCCAGCCTGGTCCGAATAAAAAGAAGAACCGCGTCTGAAGCCATTTCGGACGTAGGGACGGACATTGGCCGAGAGGAACGGGGCGAGCATCCCCGAACATGACATTCAGATGACGAACGTGCTTGAGATCGAGATCCCGAGGAGCCGCAGCGAAACGGCGCGCCAGGTCCTGGAGCGTATCGCCTGGCGCGGCTACATCCCGCCCGAAGCGGGCCAGGACAGCACGGTCTGCTGGCACCTGCCCGCAGACCAGATCGACCTCATCCGCTCGGTCCTGCGCCGCAATCGCCGGCTCGCGGGGGAGTCCCCTGTACAATGGGGCTCGATCGATCGGGTCTGCGAAACCATCGAGGCCGAGTCCCGACGCACCGGCACCCGGCCGCACTACGGCTACGACAGCTTCAAGCCCTGATGGGACGGCGGCGTGCTGGCGCCCGCGACCCGCAGCACCTGGCCACTGATCCCGTTCCAGTCGCCGACGCCCAGCACCCTGTCCGGGTTGGTGGGCGGCGGCATCTCCACACCGTCGAGCCGGGTGAATCCGAACCGCCCGTAATAGGGCGCGTCTCCCACCAGCATCAGCCGCTCCCAGCCGATATGGTGCGCGCGGTCGATCACTTCGCGGATCAGCATCCCGCCGAGCCCTTCGCCCTGGTGCGTCGGGTGCACCGCGACCGGCCCGATCAGCGCCACCGGCCGCCCGGCAACGCGCACCGGCCAGACCCGGATCGCACCGGCCAGGATGCCGTTCTCGCGCGCCAGCAGGCAAAGCTGTGACACCGGGGCGACACCGTCGCGCAGGCGATAGGAGGAGAGGGCCTCCCGCCCCGGAGCGAAACACAGGTCGAAGAGCGCTTCGACCTCCCACCAGTCCGCGGCCTGCTCCTGTGTAAGGTTCACCTCTTGCACAGTCCTGCCCATCATTCATGCTGGAAACGGTACCGGAGCAGCGTTAGACCACTCGCAGAGGAGACTCCAGACATGTTCTACCGCCCCGAGGACGGCCACGGCCTGCCGCACAACCCTTTCAGTGCCATCGTTTCCCCGCGCCCGATCGCGTGGATCTCGACACGCGGGGCGGACGGGTCGGAAAACCTGGCGCCCTACTCCTTTTTCAATGCCGTGGCCTACGTGCCGCCGCAGGTGATGTTCGCGACCACCGGCAAGAAACACGACCGGGAGGGGACGAAGGACACGCTCGCCAACATCCGCGACACCGGGGTCTTTGCGGTGAACATCGTGGAATACGCGCAGCGGGAGATCATGAACCTCACCTCCGGCCCCTGGGACAAGGACGTGGACGAAGCCGAGATGGCAGGCATCGAGCGCGCGGAGTGCGAGACCATCCCCTGCTCCCGCGTCGCCAACGCTCCGGCCACGCTGGAATGCCGTCTGACCCAGATCGTCGAGCTTGGCGGAAGCAACAACCTCGCCGCCTTTGGCGAGGTGACCGGCATTCACCTGCGCGACGATTGCCTGCGCGACGGAATCTTCGACGTGACGCGCTACCAGCCCCTCGCCCGCCTCGGGTATCGCGACTTCACCCACGTCGCCGAGGTTTTCACGATGAAGCGCCCGGGCGAGTGACGCCGGCCGGTCAGGTTCCGGCCGGAGATGCCGGGCGGTTGGCCCGCATCACGCCGTAGCGCACCGTCGGGCTGAGCACAATCAGCAGGATGCCGATGGAGAACAGGCACCAGACGGCCGGCATTTCGCGCGGATCGCTGGTGGTGAGCATGGCCAGCACCGGCCCGGCCAGCGCGTGCAACAGCACGAAGCGCCAGGCGCCGTAGAACAGCGGAAACAGAAAGACCGCCACGAGATAGGCAGGAAACTGGACCTCGAACCCGGGAACGAACGCCAGCGGCTGGACCTGCGTGGTCAGCGGCAGCTCCCACCCGATATGCCACTCGCCCGACACCAGGCAGAGGCGCGTGCCGCACATGACGTCGACGCCCGGCCTGCAATTCCCGAGCGCCTCCAAGGGCAACAGCCGACCAAGCATCAGGAGCGTTGCGCCCCCCTGCCGCGACGAAGATCCACCGCTTCAGCCGGCGCGGGACAGGCTGCGGTGCGATCTGCATCGCGAAGGCGTTCAGCACCAGTGGCTGGAAGGCGAAATGCAGGTAGGAGAGAAGCGTCAGCCCCGGTTCGTCGGCAGCCCGCATTGATCCACGACCGTCTAGCCGGTGGCCTGAAGGGCTTCGATCACCGTGAAATAGGCCAGCGTGCCCCAGATCGCGAGAGGCTCGTTGCGGCTCCAGGCCAGGGTCGCGGCGGCACTGCCAACCACGACCATGGCCACCGATGCCGACGTGTTCCAGCACATCGCGGCCTCCGGGATCTTCCTGGCGGACCAGCCTAGCCTTGCAATGGCCTCGCCGTGAAGAAGGCAGGAGCCGAACGGCTCCTGCCCTTCACCTCAGTGGCCGGCGTGCAGCACGCCGGTCCGAACCTGGTAGTTGGCCGCGATCGCGTAATCCGGGTCGTCGTCGGAATCGACCATGAGCTGGCCGGCCTTCTTCAGAAGCTGGTGGCAATCGGGGCTCAGGTGGCGCAGCTCCAGCTTCTTGCCGGCATTCTCGTATTTCGTCGCCAGCGCCTCGATGGCGGTCAGCGCCGACTGGTCGGCCACGCGGCTCTCTGCGAAGTCCACCACGACCCGGCGCGGGTCGTTGGCCGGATCGAAAATTTCGCCGAACCCCTCGACGGAGCCGAAGAACAGCGGCCCCTGCACCTGGTAGACCTTGGCGCCTTCCGGGGTAACGTAGCTCTTGGCGTGGATGCGCGAGGCGTTCTGCCAGGCATAGGCCAGCGCAGAGACGATCACGCCGACGACCACGGCGGTCGCGAGGTCGGTCGCCACGGTCACCACGGTGACGAGCACGATCACCACCGCATCGGTAAGCGGCACCTTGCGCATGATGGTCAGCGACTTCCAGGCGAAGGTGCCGATGACGACCATGAACATCACCCCCACCAGCGCGGCCAGCGGGATCTGCTCGATCAGCGGCGCGGCAAAGAGGATGAACGACAGCAGGAACAGCGCCGCCGACACGCCGGAGAGCCGCGTGCGGCCGCCGGACTTCACGTTGATCATCGACTGGCCGATCATCGCGCAGCCGCCCATCCCGCCGAAGAAGCCGGTCACGGTGTTGGCAAGGCCCTGCGCCACACATTCCTGGCTGGCGCCGCCGCGCTCGTGCACGATCTCGCTGACGAGGTTCAGCGTCAGCAGGCTTTCCAGCAGGCCGATGGCGGCGAGGATCAGCGCATAGGGCAGGATGATCTGCAGGGTTTCCCAAGTGAACGGCACCATGGGAATGTGGAACTGCGGCAGGCCACCCTCGATCGAGGCCATGTCGCCCACCCGAGGTACGTCGATGCCGAAGGCAATGACGATGCCCGCCACAATGGCAATGCCCGCCAGCGGCGCCGGAAAGGCGTTGGTGAGCTTCGGCATGGCCCAGATGATGGCCATCGTCAGCGCGACCAGGGCGAGCATGACCACAAGCGGCCAGCCGGTCAGCCACTCGCCGCCCGACATTCCGTGCCCCGATGCCTCGGCCGTGCCCGGCACCTGGAACTGGCTGAGCTGCGCGAGGAAGATGACGATGGCGAGCCCGTTGACGAAGCCGAGCATCACCGGATGCGGGACCAGCCGCATGAACTTGCCCAGCCGGAAGATGCCGGCGAGGATCTGGATGATCCCCATCAGCACGACGGCCGCGAACAGGTACTCGACCCCATGCTCGGCCACCAAGCTGACCATGACCACCGCAAGAGCGCCCGTGGCGCCCGAGATCATGCCCGGACGGCCGCCGATCAGCGCGGTGATAAGTCCGACGATGAAGGCCGCGTAGAGACCGACCAGCGGATGCACCCCGGCGACGAAGGCAAAGGCGACCGCTTCCGGCACCAGCGCGAGCGCCACGGTCAGACCCGACAGGATCTCGGTGCGCAGATGGGTGGATCCGTCCCGTTCTCCGGCGGAGAACTGCGCAAGGTAGTTGCTGTCAGCCAGGGCTGCCATGATGGTTCGGGTCAAGAGGTGCCTCTTTCAAAAACATCGGGCGGACCAGGATGGCCCGCCAGCTTGGCGCGACCGGCGATCCGGTCGGCGGGGCATCGCCCGTCTCGGCAGCGCCGATGGCGCGCGGGGGCAACGCGGTTCGATGTTGGCGTTACCAGAGACCTGCGACTTTCAGAAGCAACCCTAACGGGAGGCCGCTATGCAAAAATTGCATAGCTGGTTTCCCTTTCGGTGTCACGGCTGGCGCTCGTTGTGGCGATTCACAAAGAGATACAACAAGATGATCCAGTTCGTCAGGAAGTCCGCGGCGATGCCTCCGACCGAGACGAAGAGCACCCACAGCGCCGGCTCTCCGGCCACGACCAGAAGCCAGGCCCCGACCGCCCGCAGCGCAAGGGAGACCGCCACGATCAACAGCGCGTCGGACGCCCCCTGCCCGCTGCCGGACCAGATCGAGGGGATTCGGTCAGTCAGGTCCGGTGCGAAACGCAGCACCACGAGGATTCCGAGCGCCAGACCAAGCAGCAGAATGGAAACGCCTTGCTGCACGACCTCGGGCGAGGGCGCGAACAGGACCAACGGCGCGAGAATACCGCCGACACCCCAGCCGACCGGCACGTCCACCGGAAGGACCTCGCGGCGGAGGAGCAGGATGTTGCGCATCAGGAAGACAAACAGCGCCGTCGCGACGGCGATATTCAGGGGCGCGACCGGCTGGCCGAAAGCCAGGACGTCGCGCCCGTTGAAGGCAGCGAAAACTGCGAGCAGCGCGAGGCAGGGGGCAATCCCTGCGAGGTCGGGCCGCGGAACAAGAACGATTGTACGAAATACCCACATGCGGCGGAGGTTGCCCCTGCAATCGGGCGAAAGTGCGGAGATTTCAGGAGCTTTCCACGCCCGGATTGCTGTCATAGGCTCCGCCCCGGACATGGATGTTATCGGAGCGTTAAGATGGAGACAATGATCGGCGTGATCGGAGGCAGCGGGCTCTACGAGTTCGAAGGGCTCGAGGACGCGGCGTGGCAGAGCGTCGACACCCCGTGGGGCGCTCCGTCGGACGAGATCCTGACCGGCCGGGTCGGCGGCGTCGCCATGGCCTTTTTGCCGAGACACGGCCGCGGCCATGTCCATTCGCCCTCGTCCGTCCCCTACCGGGCCAATGTCGACGCACTGAAACGGCTCGGCGTGACCGACGTGATCTCGGTCTCCGCTTGCGGCTCGTTCCGCGAGGAGATGGCGCCGGGCGATTTCGTGATCGTCGACCAGTTCGTCGACCGGACCTTCGCCCGCGAGAAGAGCTTCTTCGGCCCGGGTTGCGTGGCGCATGTGAGCGTCGCCCACCCCACCTGCCCCCGCCTCGGCGCGGCCTGTTTCGAGGCGGCGCAGGCGCAGGGGATCACCGTACACCAGGGCGGCACCTACCTGGCGATGGAGGGGCCGCAGTTCTCGACGCTCGCCGAATCGAGGATCTACCGCGAGCAATGGGGCTGCGATGTCATCGGCATGACCAACATGCCGGAGGCCAAGCTCGCCCGCGAGGCAGAGCTCTGCTACGCCTCCGTGGCCATGGTGACCGATTACGATTCCTGGCACCCCGACCACGGCGAAGTGGACGTGACACAGATCATCGAGACATTGATGGGCAATGCCGAGAAGGCGCGCGGCATGGTGGCCCGTCTGCCGGCCCTGTTGGGCGCCGAACGCCTGCCCTGCCCGCATGGCTGCGACCGGGCGCTGGAATACGCGATCATGACCGCGCCGGAGAAACGCGATCCGGCCCTCGTGGCGCGGCTCGATGCGGTGGCCGGGCGGATCCTCTGAGGCACCCCGTTCTGAGCGCGAGGATGACGCCGGGGCTCCCGCCCGTCGTCACGGCATCCGGGGATGCCACTCCTCCAGTTGGGCCGGGCCGCGGGCAAGGCCCGCGGCGCGTCAGGGCCCGGCCGGTGCGAGCCTGCCGCCCTGGCGCACCATCTCGACGCGGGTGGCCTTGCCGGTGGCATCGTCGGTCTCGACATAGAGCCCGCTGACCGTCGCCTCCCCGAGAGCCGGCGTGAACCGCGCCTTGGGCATGCCGGTGACGAAGCGGCGCATCGGTTCGGTCTTTTCCATCCCGATCACGCTGTTGTAGTCGCCGCACATGCCGGCATCGCTCTGGAAGGCGGTGCCACCCGGCAGGATCTGGGCATCGCCGGTGGGCACATGGGTATGGGTGCCGACGACAACGCTCGCCCGGCCATCGCAGAAATGGCCGACCCCCATCTTCTCGCTCGTCGCCTCGCAGTGGATATCGATCAGGCTGGCCGCCACCTGGCCACCGCGCGGATGCGCCCGGAGCACCTGGTCGAGGGCGGAAAACGGATCGGCGAAGGGACGTTTCATGAAGACCTGCCCCAAGACCTGCGCCACCAGCACCCGGCGCCCGCTGGCCGTGCGGAACACCGCCGCGCCGCGTCCGGGAGCGTCCTTGGCGAAGTTCATCGGCCGCAGGATCCGCGGCTCCGTCTCGATGAACTGGAGCATGTCCTTCTGGTCGAAGGCATGATCGCCCAACGTCACACAATCTGCGCCGGCGTCCAGCAGCGCCTTGGCGTGGGCGCCGGACAGGCCCATGCCCGAGGTCGCGTTCTCGCCGTTCACCACGACGAAATCCAGTTTCCAGTCGAGGCGCATCCGGGGCAGGCGTTCCGCGACCGCACTGCGCCCGGACCGCCCCATCACATCGCCGAGAAAGAGTATCCGCATGCGTCTTCCCTAGGCCTCCGGGCGGGGCTTCACAAGGGCATGCGCGATACGCCCGACCTCCGCTTGCCCACGCGCCGAAGGCGCGCCCGGCCCCAATGCGCCGAGACGCGTCAGCGTCGAGGTGCGAGGGGAACCGCCCCCGCCTCGGTCACGACCTCGTCGAGAGGCTGGTCGGTCGGCTCCAGCGGCAGCGCTTCGGCGCGTTGCGCGCCATAGGCAAAGCCGACCGCCCGGATCGGCCCGGCGGCACGCAGGGACTGGAGCGTCCGGTCGTAGAACCCTCCGCCATAGCCCAGCCGGTGGAATCGCGGATCGAAGGCCAGCAGCGGTACGATCAGCACTTTCGGCACCAGCCAGTCGCCATCGCACGGCACCATCACCCGGAAAGGGCCTTCCTCCAACGCACATCCCGGCCGCCATTCCTTGAAGACAAGCGGCTGCCCCGGCCCCTGGATCACCGGCACGCAGATCCGGTTTGCACCGGCGAGCGCCTCCATCGCGGGCAGCGGGTCCGCCTCGGTGCGGATCGGGAGGTAGCCGGAGAGCACCTGCCCCCGAATGCTCCCGAGAGCCCGCGTCAGCGCCTCCGACGCCGCGGCCCTGTGTGCCGCGTGGGCCTCGGCCCGCCGTGCCGTCGCGTCGCGCCGCGCTTGCGCCTTTTGCTCCGCGAGGGTGGGCGTCACAACAGGACGACGGCGGCGAGGCCGAGGAATGCAAAGAACCCCACGACATCCGTGACCGTGGTCACGAAAGTGCCCGAGGCGAGCGCCGGGTCGACGCCCAGCTTCTCCATCGTCACCGGCACCAGGATGCCCGCCAGTGCCGCGACCGCGAGGTTCACCACCATGGCGACCGCGATCACCGCGCCGATCTGGCCGGAGCCGAACCAGAGCAGGGCCACGATCCCCATCACGACGGCGAACACCAGCCCGTTCAGCAGCCCCACCACGAGTTCCCGTCCGACCACGCGCCAGACGTTGGAGCCGGTGAGGTCCTTGGTGGCGATGGCCCGCACCGCGACCGTCAGCGACTGGGTGCCCGCGTTGCCGCCCATCGAGGCCACGATCGGCATCAGAACTGCCAGCGCCACGACCTCGGCAATCACGTCGTCGAAGAGCGCGATCACCAGCGAGGCGAGAATGGCCGTCGCGAGGTTCACCGCCAGCCACGGAAGGCGCAGTTTCGTCGTTTCCATCGCGCTGTCGGAAAGCGAGCTGTCCTCGGCGACACCGGCGAGCAGCAGGATGTCCTCCTCGTGCTCGTCGTCGAGCACCGCCATGGCGTCGTCGATGGTGATCACGCCCACGAGGCGGTCGTCATGGTCGACCACCGGAACGGAGATCAGGTGGTACTGGTTGAACGCATAGGCAACCTCGCCCTCGTCCATGTCCACCGGCACGGTGCGGAACGAATGCTCGGTGATCGATTTCAGCGGCAGCTTGCGCGAGGAGGACAGCAACTTTCCCAGCGTAACGTAGCCCGTGGGCGTCATCGTCGGATCGACGAGGATGACGTGGTAGAACTGGTCCGGCAGGCGGGCGTCCTCGCGGCGCAGGAAGTCGATGGCCTGGCCCACCGTCCAGTGCTCTGGCGCCGAGACCACCTCGCGCTGCATCAGTCGGCCGGCGGAATACTCGGGCCAGCTCAGCGCCTGTTCGACGGCGATCCGCTCGGCGGCGGGCAGCGAGCCCAGGACGATGTCCTTGCGGTCGTCTTCCAGATCCTCGACGAGATCGACGATGTCGTCCGACTCGAGATCGAGGACCGCCTCGCTCAGGACCGAGTCGGGAAGCGATTCGATCACCTCGGCACGCACGCCCTCGTCGAGCTCCGACAGGATCTCGCCGTCGATGTCTCGGCCCCAGAAACGCAGCAGCAGCTGCCGCGTCTTGTCGCCCACCTGCTCCATGAGGTCGGCGACGTCGGCGGGGTGCATTTGGTCCAGCAGCTTGCCGAGACGCGCGGAATCGCCCGCGTTGATCGCGAGCAGGACCTGCTCGACGCGGTCGCGCTGCAGGGCATATCCTTCGTCGTCGCGTGCCGCCGGTTCGACGGTGTCTTCCGCCATCCCAAGCCCCCTTCCATCCTGTTCGGCCGCAGCATAAGCCCGCGTACAGCCGGTGCAACCTGCGGATCGGCGTTGCGGGCCCTGCGGCGGACACCTAGGTTGGATCCATGAACGAACCCTCCACTCTCGTGCTCGGCCAGATCCTCGATCTGCACACCAATCCGTTCGACGTCCCGCCGGACGAGGCGGCCCGTTATCTGCGCCGCGGCGGCATCCTGATCGAGAACGGCAAGATCGCGGCGACCGGCGATGCCGACGGCCTGCGCGCCGCCGCCCCGCAGGCGCGGGTGATCGACCATGGCGACGGGCTGATCCTGCCGGGCTTCGTCGACTCGCACGCCCATTACCCGCAGACGGCGATCATCGCCTCCTGGGGCAAGCGGCTGATCGACTGGCTCAACAGCTACACCTTCCCCGAGGAAATGCGGTTCGGCGACCCGGCCTATGCCGCCGAGATCGCGGAGCGGTACCTCGACCTTCTGGTCTCCCACGGCACGACCTCGGTCGCGAGCTTCTGCACCATCCACCCCTCCTCGGTCGAGGCGTTCTTCGCCGCGGCCGAGGCCCGCAACATGGCGGTGGTCGCCGGGCGCACCTGCATGGACCGCAACGCCCCCGACGGGCTGCGCGACGATGCGCAGACGGCGCATGACGAGAGCAAGGCTTTGCTGGAGACCTGGCACGGCCGGGGGCGCGCGGTCTATGCGATCACGCCGCGCTTCTCTCCGACCTCCACGCCGGAGCAGCTTGAGGCGCTCGGCGCGCTCTGGGCCGAGCACCCCGACTGCCCGATGCAGACCCACCTGAGCGAGCAGACCGACGAGGTCGACTGGGTCCGCGACCTGCACCCGCACCGTCGCGACTATCTCGACACCTACGAGGCGCACGGGCTGCTGCGCGAGGGCGCGATGTTCGGCCATGCGATCTGGCTCACGGACAGCGAGCGCGCCCGGCTGCGCGATCACGGCGCGGCACTGATCCATTGCCCGACCTCCAATACCTTCATCGGATCGGGCCTCTTCGACACCGCGCGCGCGATGGCAGAAGGCCAGCGCGTGGGGCTGGCCACCGACACCGGCGGCGGGTCGTCCTTCTCGATGCTGCATACCATGGCCTCGGCCTACGAGATCGGCCAGCTTTCCGGCACCGCGCTGCACCCGGCGCAACTTCTGTGGCTCGCCACTGCCGGCTCCGCCCGGGCGATGCGCATGGACGACAGGATCGGCACGCTGGCGCCCGGCTCGGACGCCGACCTCGTGGTGCTCGACCTCGCCTCCACCCCGGCGATCGCCCAGCGGCATGCCCGCTCCGAGACGATCTGGGAAGCGGTCTTCCCGACCATCATGATGGGAGACGATCGCGCCATCGCCGCGGTCTATGTCGCGGGCACCCAGATCGCGGCCGGCGGCAGCCAGCCGGACCACTCGCACAGCCGGCCCGTAAGCCCGCTGATCGCGGACAGCCTGGGGCTTCAGGGCGGCGCCTGAGCCGGCCGGAGCCAGATCCGCCGGATCTGCCAAACTGCGGCAAAACAGCACCCAAAACCGCGAAAATGGCCCGAAATCGCGGCAAAACGCCTCTTTTGCACGCATCTCGCTCATACCGAGCGGTCCGTATTTGCATGACCTTTGGTCTTTATATCGAGGCCGGATGGGAGTTTACTCGCGGCATCCAGGGAAACCGTGATCGCGGGTCGGTTTCTCGAGATCGCCGAGGCGATTCCGGGGTTCCGCGCGAGCGACGACTTCCCGCCGGGAGGACGGTTGGGCCATCCCCTCGGGCAACGCCGCTTCCTTCCCGGCTGCGGCCCTAACAAAGCAGTATGACCATGGCGATTTCCAAAGCTCTTGCGGACGAGTTGGAGAAACGGCGCGCCATTGCGCTCGAAGGCGGCGGGGCGGCCAAGGCCGAGGACCGACACGCCAAGGGACGCATGACCGCGCGCGAACGGCTGGACGAGCTCTACACCAAGGGGACGTTTCAGGAATTCGGCCTGCACGCGCAGCACAAGACGCGCCACTTCGGCATGGAGAAGAAATCCATCCCGACCGATGGCGTGATCGCTGGCTCCGGCTTCATCGACGGTCGGCCCGTCGCCGCCTTCAGCCAGGATTTCGGCGTCGCCGGCGGCTCGCTCGGCGAGATCCACGCCAAGAAGATCTGCCACGTGCTCGACCACGCGGTGAAGGCCGGTATCCCGGTCGTCGGCTTCAACGATTCCGGCGGGGCGCGCATCCAGGAGGGCGTCGGCTCGCTCTCGGCCTATGGGCAGGTGTTCTATCGCAACGTGCAGCTCTCGGGCGTGGTGCCGCAGATCTCGGTCATCGCCGGCCCCTGCGCCGGCGGCGCGGCCTACAGTCCGGCGCTCACCGACTTCCTGATCATGACCCGCGAGAACGCGCAGATGTTCATCTGCGGACCGGAGGTGATCCGCTCTGTGACCGGCCAGGTCACGACGATGGACGAGATCGGCTCGGCGCAGGCCCACGCCAGCGTGTCGGGCAATATCCACTTCATCGCCGAGGACGACGCCCACGCCGTGGCCATCGTGCACCGGCTGCTGTCGTTCCTGCCGTCGAACAACATGATGGACCCGCCGCACAAGATCGAAGCGGATCTCTCGGTCGAGGAAGATCCGACGCTGGACGAACTGGTCCCCGAAGATCCCAAGATGCCCTTCGACTGCCGGGTGGTGATCCGGCAGATCGCCGACGGCGGCGATTTCATGGAGGTGATGGAGAGCTTCGCGGCCAACATCGTGATCGGCTTCGGCCGGATCGGTGGCATCGTGGTGGGCTTCGTTTCCAACCAGCCGACGGTCAAGGCCGGCACGCTCGACATCGACGCCTCCGACAAGGCGGCGCGGTTCGTGCGGTTCTGCAACGTCTTCAACATCCCGCTCGTCACCCTGGTCGATGTTCCGGGCTTCCTGCCCGGCGTCAACGAGGAGCGGCGCGGCATCATCCGGCACGGCGCCAAGATGCTGTTCGCCTATGCCTCGGCCACGGTGCCGAAGATCACGGTGATCATGCGCAAGGCCTATGGCGGTGCCTATCTCGCCATGTGCAGCGAGGACATGGGCGCCGACCGGGTGCTGGCCTGGCCGACTGCCGAGATCGCCGTGATGGGTGCGGAAGGGGCGGTGAACATCCTTTACCGCAAGGAGCTGAAGGAAGCCGAGGATCGGGCCGCCAAGGCCAAGGAACTGGCCGACGAGTACCGCGCCGAGTTCGCGACGCCCTATCTCTCGGCCGGAGAGCTCTTCGTCCATGACATCATCCAGCCGCGGCAGACCCGCAGCGCCCTGGCGCTCACCCTGCGCGGCCTGATGTCGAAGCGCGAGACCCGGCCGCCGAAGAAGCACGGCAACATTCCCCTGTAGGCGGAGGCCAGAGCATGATCGACAATCTGGAACTGATCGGCACCGGCTTCGCCGTGGTGATGATGGTCCTGGCGGCGATCTGGGGCGCTTGCGCCCTGGTGGGCAGCTTCTTCATCCGCGCCGACAAGGCACGCGAGAAGGCAGCCGCCGATGCCGCCGCCAAGGCTGCCGCCGCCACCCCGGCGGCCCCCGCCGCCCCGGTGGCCGAAGGCGTGCCGCAGCACCACCTGGCCGCCATCGCGGCCGCCGTGGCCCATACCCTGGGCGCCGGGTATCGCGTGACCCATGTCGCGGCACCTGCACATCTGGTCTCCAACTGGCCGCTTGAAGGCCGGAT
This sequence comes from Tropicimonas sediminicola, assembly GCF_900188335.1. Classification (GTDB taxonomy): domain Bacteria; phylum Pseudomonadota; class Alphaproteobacteria; order Rhodobacterales; family Rhodobacteraceae; genus Tropicimonas; species Tropicimonas sediminicola. Next base: position 261,941 of record NZ_FZOY01000007.1, read on the forward strand.
CGAGACCTTCTCGAGCCGCCGCATTCGCAAGGACTGGGGTCCGACCCGGCCCACGCTTGGCGGCGAGACCCCCAATATCCTGAGAGGACAGAAGCAATGAAGCGCTTGCGGATCACTGTGGAAGGCGTCGCCTATGACGTGACAGTCGAGGACCTCGACGCGGGCGCCACCCCCGCCCCTGCGGCCGCCGCACCGGCCGCCGCCGCGGCCCCTGCCCCGCGCCCGGCCGCAGCGCCGGCTCCGGCCCCTGTCGCAGCAGCACCCGCCGCCGCCGCCGGACCCGGCGACGTGGCCAGCCCGCTGGCCGGCACTGTCGTCAGCGTCGACGTCTCCGTCGGCCAGGCGGTGAAATCCGGCGACAGCCTGCTGGTGCTCGAAGCGATGAAGATGAACACCAACATCGGCGCGCCGCAGGACGGCACCGTCGCCGCCATCAACGTGACCCCCGGCTCCACCGTGACCGAGGGACAGGTCCTTATCACCCTATCCTGACGAAGGGGGGCTCCTTCCATGGAAGGCACCGTATCGGAGACCTCCAAGCTCGAGCAGCTCTGGCAGCTGACCGCGATCAACGACGTCACGCTCCAGATGGTCGTGATGTGGGTGATCATCGCCGGGCTGTTCTACCTGGGGGTCTACAAGAAATTCGAACCGCTGCTGCTGATCCCGATCGCATTCGGGGCGCTGCTGGCGAACCTGCCCACCGAGGGCCTGATCAACGCGCCGGCGGGCGACCATGCCGGCGGCCTGTTCTACTACATCTCCAAGGGCGTGGAATACGAGATCTTCCCGCCGCTGATCTTCCTCGGCGTCGGCGCGCTTACCGACTTCGGGCCGCTGATCGCCAACCCGCGCACCCTGCTGCTCGGCGCGGCGGCGCAGTTCGGGGTCTTCGCGACCTTCCTCGGCGCCACGATCATCGGCTTCTCGCCGATGGAAGCCGGCGCCATCGGGATCATCGGCGGTGCGGACGGCCCGACCTCGATCTTCCTCGCCAACAAGCTGGCACCGCACCTGCTCGCGCCGATCGCCGTGGCCGCCTACAGCTACATGGCGCTGGTGCCGATGCTGCAGCCGCCGATCATGCGCGCGCTGACCACAGAGGAAGAGCGCAAGATCCGCATGAAGTCCCTGCGCACCGTGTCGCGCCTGGAGAAGCTGATCTTTGCCGGCATGGTCACCATCGTCGTCATCCTGCTTGTCCCCGCCGCGGCGGCGCTGATCGGGATGCTGATGCTGGGCAACTTCCTGCGCGAGAGCCTCGTGACGGAACGCCTGACCAAGGCCGCCCAGAACGAGCTGATCAACATCGTGACGATCTTCCTTGGCACCTCCGTCGGCATCACCATGACCGGCGAGCGGTTCCTGAACCTGGACACGATGAAGATCCTCGGCCTCGGCGTGGTCGCCTTCGGCATCGCCACCGCCTGTGGCGTGCTGATGGCCAAGGCCATGAACGTGTTCAGCAAGAACAAGATCAACCCGCTGATCGGTTCGGCCGGCGTCTCCGCCGTGCCCATGGCCGCCCGGGTAAGCCAGGTCGAAGGCCAGCGCGCCGATCCGGGCAACTTCCTGCTGATGCATGCGATGGGCCCGAACGTGGCCGGCGTGATCGGCACCGCCGTGGTCGCGGGCTACTTCATCGCCTGGTACGCCGGCTGACACCTTACCACTCCGGAAGACCCGCCGCCCGCCTCCCCGAGAGGCGGGCGGTTTCCGTTTCAGGTCAGCCCTGCCAATGGTTTTCGCCGGTAGTCTCCCCGTCGCGCGGGTCGAGCACGCGGCGCAGCACCGTGTCCTTGGTCACCTGGCCGATCACCTGCCCGCCGTCCTCGACGGCGATGGTATCCGGGCCGTCCAGAAGGATACGCATCACCTCTTCCACCGGTGTCCTTGCGGCGATCCGCGGGCCGGAGGCCTCGCCCACCGCCGGTTCCATCACGTCGCGGGCCCGCAGCACACCGAGCGGGTTCATATGGGCCACGAAATCCGCCACGTAGTCGTTCGCCGGGTTGGAGAAGATCTCCTGCGGCGTCCCGCACTGGACGATCCGTCCGCCCTCCATGATCGCGATGCGGTTGCCCAGGCGGAAGGCCTCGTCGAGGTCGTGGCTGACGAAGATGATCGTCCGGTGCAGCCGCTCCTGCAACTCCAGCAACTCTTCCTGCAGGTGGTTGCGGATCAGCGGGTCGAGCGCGGAGAAGGGTTCGTCCATCAGCAGGATCGGCGCTTCGGTGGCAAAGGCCCGCGCCAACCCCACCCGCTGCTGCATCCCGCCGGAGAGCTCGCTCACCTTGTTGTCGGCCCAGTCGCTCAAGCCCACGAGTTCGAGCTGTTCCTCGACCTTGGCCGCCCGCTCGGCGCGCGGCATTCCGGCCAACTCCAGCCCGAGCCCGACGTTTTCGCGCACGCTGCGCCAGGGCAGCAGCCCGAATTGCTGGAACACCATCGCGACGCATTCGCGGCGGATGCGGCGCAGGTCCGCCGGAGAGGCGCCGACCACCTCCGAGCTCCAGTCGCCGTCCCGGATCGTGACCTGGCCACGAACCACGGGGTTGAGTCCGTTGACAGATCTCAGGAGCGTGGATTTGCCCGAGCCGGACAGGCCCATCAGCACCAGGATCTCCCCCTGCGCGACCTCCAGCGAACAATTGTGCACGCCCAGCACCTGGTCGGTCTCCGCCTGGATATCGGCGCGCGACTTGCCCGCATCCATCAGCGGCAGCGCCACCTCCGGCCGGTCGCCAAAGACGATGGAGACGTTGTCGAACGTAACAGCCGCGCTCATCCGCGCCTCCCGGTCTGCAAAACCCTGTCGAGCATGATTGCAACGACCACGATCACGAAGCCGGATTCGAAGCCGAGCCCGGTGTTCACCTGGTTGAGCGCACGCACCACCGGCACGCCGAGCCCGTCGGCGCCGACCAGCGCCGCGATCACCACCATCGAGAGCGACAGCATGATCGTCTGGTTCAGCCCGGCCATGATCTGCGGATAGGCATAGGGCAGCTCGACCTTGAGAAGGGTCTGCGTCGGCGTCGCGCCAAAGGCCGTGGCCGCCTCGAGCAGGGGCTTGGGCGTCCGCGACACCCCGAGATGCGTCAGCCGGATCGGCGCCGGCAGAACGAAAACGACCGTGGCGATCAGGCCGGGCACCATGCCGATACCGAAAAAGACGATCGCGGGGATCAGATAGACGAAGGTCGGCAGGGTCTGCATCAGGTCCAGAACCGGGCGCAGATAGGTATAGAACCGCGGGTGATGCGCCGCTACGATCCCGATCGGCACCCCGATCGCCATGCAGACCACGCAGGCCGACAACACAAGCGTCAGGCTTTCCGTCGTCTCCTCCCAGTATCCCTGGTTGAGGATGAACAGGAACCCGAGGAAGACGAACAGGCAGGTCTTCCAGTTGCGCTGCAGCAGGAACGTCAGGGCGACGAAGCCGAGTACGACGGCCAGCGGCGGCGGGGTCTGCAGGACATACAGAATGCCGTCGATCAGCGCCTCCAGCATGTCCGACAGGCCGTCGAAGAACCACTCGCCGTGCAGTTGCAGCCAGTCGAAGACATCGGAGGCCACCTTGCCCACCGGGATCTTGTTGTCGGTCAGCCAGTCCATGCGTGCCCTGCTCCTCCGTGTCGTGAGAAAGAATGGCCCCGGCGATGCGCCGGGGCCGGTGCGCCCGGATTACATGCCCAGGGCCGACTTCACGGCCGCGACCGCGTCGCCGCCGTCGAGCGTGGTCACGCCATCGAGCCAGGCCGTGAAGACATCCGGGTTGGCCGCCAGCCAGGCCGTGGCCGCATCCGCGGGTTCCTCGCCGCCGTCGAGGATCGCGCCCATGATCTCGTTTTCCATCTCGAGGCTGAAGACGAGGTTGGAGAGCAGCTTGCCCACGTTCTCGCATTCGCCGACATAGCCGGCGCGGGTGTTGGTGAAGACCGAGGCGCCGCCGAGGTCCGGACCGAAGAAATCGTCGCCGCCGGTCAGGTAGCCCATGTCGAAATTGGCGTTCATCGGGTGGGGTTCCCAGCCGAGAAAGACGATGGGCTCGTCCCGCTTCGTGGCCCGCTCCACCTGCGCCAGCATCCCCTGCTCGGAGCTTTCCTTGACCTCGAAGCCGGAGAGCCCGAAGGCATCGGCGTCGATCATCGACTGGATCAGGCGGTTGCCGTCGTTGCCGGGCTCGATGCCGTAGATCTCGCTGTCGAGCGCGTCTGCGTGGGTCGCGATATCGGCGAAATCCTTGATCCCGAGATCCATCGCCGCCTTGTTCACGGCCAGCGTGTATTTCGCGCCGCTGAGGTTCTCGCGCACGGTGTCTACGGTGCCAGCCTCGCGATAGGGGGCGATGTCGGCCTCCATCGTCGGCATCCAGTTGCCGAGGAACACGTCGATGTCGCCTTCGGCCATCGAGGTGTAGGTCACCGGCACCGAGAGGACCTTGATGTCGGTCTCGTAGCCGAGCGCCTCCAGCACGACGGTCGTCGCGGCAGTGGTGGCGGTGATGTCGGTCCAGCCGACATCCGAAAAGGTCACGGTTTCGCAGGCGGCGTGGGCAAAGGTCCCTGCCGAGATCGCGATCGTGGCAAGCAGCATCGTCTTCTTCATGGTTCGGTCTCCCCTGTTGGCATGTTCGATCGAGCGTTGTTGATTGACGAGTCAATCAAGCTTCTTCTATTCTCTCCCGTGTTTCAACCATAACCTTGGAGCCAGGGACCGGCTATGCCCAGGATCGGAATGGAGCCCATCAGACGCGCCGCGCTGGTCGAGGCCGCGATCCATGAAATCGGCGCCTCCGGAACCCTCGATGTCACCGTCAGCCAGATCGCCAAGCGGGCCGGCGTATCGGCGGCACTGGCGCATCACTACTTCGGCAACAAGGAGCAGCTTTTCCTCGGCGCGATGCGGCACATGCTTTCGCTCTACGGCACGCAGGTCCGCGAGGGGCTCGCCGTTGCCGACGGACCGCGCGCGCGGCTCGAGGCGATCGTCCGCGCCGGGTTCACCGCCGAGAACTTCCAGCAGGAGACCATCGCCGCCTGGATGAACTTCTACGTCCTGGCCCAGATTGCCCCCGGCGCGCAGAGGTTGCTGTCGGTCTACCACCGGCGGCTCCACTCGAACCTCGTGCACGACCTGCGCCCGCTTGTCGGCGACACCGCGCCGAAGGTCGCTGCCCACATCGCCGCGCTGATCGACGGGCTCTACCTGCGTCACGCCCTGAAAACCGACCTGACCACCGGCACCGGCGCCACCGCCGAAGTCCTGCGGGCGCTCGATACCGAACTGGCCGCGCTCGGCACCTCCACGCCGCTGCCCGGCACCAGCCCAGACATCTGACCGAAAGTTTCCCCATGACCACCGCCCCCACAGCCAGCCATTACATCGACGGCAGCTACGCCGAGGACGCAGCCGGCACGGCCATCGACATCATCTATCCCGCGACCGGCGAGACCATCGGCCGGGTCCACTCGGCCACGCCGGATATCGTGGAACGCGCGCTCGCCAGCGCCCGCCGGGCACAGCCGGAATGGGCGGCGATGACGGGCATGGAACGCGGCCGCATCCTCCGCCGCGCCGCGGACATCATCCGGGACCGCAACCGGGAGCTGTCGATCCTCGAGACCTACGACACCGGCAAGCCGCTGCAGGAAACGCTGGTCGCCGATGCGACCTCGGGCGCCGATGCGCTGGAGTATTTCGGGGGCCTCGCCGCGAGCCTAACCGGCGAATACATCCCCCAGCCCGGCGGCGATTTCGTCTATACGATCCGGCAGGCGCTCGGTGTCTGCGTCGGCATCGGCGCCTGGAACTACCCCACGCAAATCGCCTGCTGGAAGGCCGCCCCGGCGCTCGCCTGCGGCAACACGATGGTGTTCAAGCCGTCCGAGACCACGCCGCTCTGCGCCCTCAAGATCGCCGAGATCCTGACCGAAGCCGGCGCGCCTCCCGGGGTCTTCAACGTGGTGCAGGGCCTGGGTGATGTAGGGGCCGCGCTGGTCAACGACCCGCGTGTCGCCAAGGTCTCCCTCACCGGCTCCGTGCCCACGGGCCGCAAGGTCTATGCAGCCGCGGCGGCGGGGATGAAGCACGTCACGATGGAACTCGGCGGCAAGTCCCCGCTGATCGTCTTCGACGACGCGACCCTCGACGACGCCGTGAGCGGCGCGATCCTCGGCAATTTCTACTCCTCCGGGCAGGTCTGCTCCAACGGCACGCGGGTCTTCGTGCAGAAGGGGATCCGGGACGCCTTCCTCGCTCGCCTCTGCGAACGGCTCGCGACCGCGAAGCTCGGCGACCCGCTCGACGAGGCCACCAATTTCGGCCCGATGGTCTCGGAGGCGCAGCTCTCCATCGTGGAGCGTTACATCGCCAAGGGCATCGAGGAAGGCGCGACACTTGCCTATGGCGGCAAGCGGCAGCCCGGCCCGGGCTTCTTCCTGGAGCCCACCGTCTTTGCCGGCGTCACCGACGAGATGACCATCGCCCGCGAGGAGATCTTCGGCCCCGTCCTGTCGCTGCTCGAGTTCGACGACGAAGAGGAGGTGATCTGCCGCGCGAACTTCACCGAGTTCGGGCTGGCCGGCGGTGTCTTCACCAATGACCTCACCCGCGCCCACCGCGTCGTGGCGCGGCTGGAAGCCGGGACCTGCTACATCAACACCTACAACCTCGCACCCGTGGAAGCGCCCTTCGGCGGGGTCAAGGCCTCCGGCGTCGGGCGGGAGAACTCCAAGGAGGCCATCGCCCATTACAGCGAGGTCAAGACCGTCCATGTCGCGATGAACGGCGTGGAGGCGCCGTTCTGATGACCATGCAGGCGGAATACGTGGTCGTCGGCGCGGGGTCGGCGGGCTGCGCCATCGCATACCGGCTGGCCGAGGCCGGCAAGCGCGTGCTGGTGATCGAGCACGGCGGCACCGACCGCGGGCCGTTCATCCAGATGCCGGCGGCGCTGTCCTATCCGATGAACATGCCGGTCTATGACTGGGGCTTCAAAAGCGAGCCGGAGCCGCACCTCGGCGGCCGCAGCCTCGCCACGCCGCGCGGCAAGGTGATCGGCGGCTCCTCCTCGATCAACGGCATGGTCTATGTACGCGGCCATGCCTGCGACTACGACCACTGGGCCGAGAGCGGCGCGGATGGCTGGGCCTTTGCCGACGTGCTGCCCTATTTCAAGCGGATGGAGAACTGGCACGACGGCGGCCACGGGGGCGACGAGGCATGGCGCGGCCACGACGGTCCGCTGCACGTCACCCGGGGCGAGCGGGCGAACCCGCTGTTCGACGCCTTCGTGCAGGCGGGCCGGCAGGCGGGCTATGAGGTCACGGACGACTACAACGGCGAGAAGCAGGAGGGCTTCGGCCCCATGGAACAGACGGTCTGGAAGGGCCGTCGCTGGTCCACCGCCAACGCCTATCTCCGCCCGGCCCTGAAGCGCCAGAACTGCGAGCTGATCCGCGGCCTCGCGCTTCGTCTCATGATCGAGGAAGGCCGCGCCGTGGGCGTCGAGATCGAGCGGGGCGGCCGGGTCGAGACCATCCGGGCCGAACGCGAGGTGATCGTCGCCGCCTCTTCGATCAATTCGCCCAAGTTGCTGATGCTCTCCGGTATCGGCCCGGCCGCGCATCTTGCCGAGCACGGCATCACCCCCGTGGCCGACCGCCCGGGCGTCGGGCAGAACCTGCAGGATCACCTGGAGGTCTATCTCCAGATGGCGTCGAAACAGCCGATCACGCTCTACAAATACTGGAACCTGTTCGGAAAGGGGCTGATCGGGGCACAATGGCTGCTGACGGGCCGGGGCCTCGGCGCCTCCAACCAGTTCGAGAGCGCGGCTTTCATCCGCTCGCGTCCCGGCGTCCGCTACCCGGACATCCAGTATCACTTCCTGCCCATCGCCGTGCGCTACGACGGCAGGGCGGCGGCGGAGGGGCACGGGTTCCAGGCCCATGTCGGCCCGATGCGCAGCCCCTCGCGCGGCGCGGTCACGTTGCGGTCCGCCGATCCCAAGGAGTCGCCGCGGATCTTCTTCAACTACATGTCCACCGAGCAGGACTGGGAGGATTTCCGGGCCTGCATCCGCCTCACGCGGGAGATCTTCGCGCAGGAGGCCTTCGCGCCCTTCGTGAAGTCCGAGATCCAGCCGGGCGCTGCTCTGCAAAGCGATGACGAGCTCGATGGGTTCATTCGCGAGCATGCCGAGAGCGCCTATCACCCCTGCGGCACCTGCCGAATGGGACGGCGCGACGATCCGATGGCGGTGGTCGACCCGGAGACGCGGGTGATCGGCGTGGAGGGCCTCCGGCTCGCCGACAGCTCGATCTTTCCCCGGATCACCAACGGCAACCTCAACGGCCCCTCGATCATGGTGGGCGAGAAGGCGGCCGATCACATCCTGGGCCGCACCCCGATGGCGCCGGAAAATGTCGAACCCTGGATCCACCCGCACTGGCAGATCGCGCAGCGCTAGGCCACATCAGGCGCCGGCGAGCGGCGAGGCGTCCTCCCGGCTCGCGGTCCCGGCCTGCCGGACGATGGAGGCGACCTGGCGGAGCTGGTCCGACAGCGGGTTAGACTTGCGCCAGACCATGCCGATCGTGCGCGTCGGGCGCGGCCGCCCGAGCCGCGCCAGCGACACGGCGGCCGAGCGGGTCTCGATCGGCACGGCCATTTCGGGGATCAGGGTCACCCCAATGCCCGCCCCGACCATCTGCACCAGCGTCGACAGCGAACTGCCCTCCATCAGCTCCCGCGGCGCCGAGGAAGAGAGCTTGCAGAAGGACAGCGCCTGGTCGCGAAAGCAATGGCCCTCCTCCAGCAGCAGGAGGCGCATCTGCTGCAGCATCTCGGGCTTCGGGACCAGCTTGTCCGCATCCTCCAGCGGGCGCACGAGCACGAATTCTTCCTCGAAGAGGGCAACCTCCTGCAGCACCGGCTCCGAGATCGGCAGCGCGATGATCGCCGCATCCAGTCGCGCTTCGAGGATGTCGGACACCAGCGTTCCGGTGATTGCCTCCCGCGGGCGCAGGTCGAGCCCGGGATAGGCCGCGGAGAGATCGCCGATCAGCCGCGGCAGCAGGTAGGGCGCGACCGTCGGGATGACGCCGATTCGCAGCCGGCCGGCGAGCGGGCTTTGCGAGGCGCGGGCGAGGTCGCGCAGGTCGTCCACCGCGCGCAGGATATCCCGCGCACGGGCCGCGAACTCCTCGCCAAGGCCGGTCAGGCGGGTCTGCCGCCCGCCGCGTTCCACCAGAGGCGCACCGATCAATTCCTCCAACTCGCGGACCTGAACCGACAGTGCAGGCTGGGTGATCGCGCAATCCTCCGCGGCGCGCCCGAAATGTCCGTGACGGGCCAGCGCCTCGAAGTAGCGCAGGTGTTTCATCGACAATCCATTCATATGGTTTTCTTATGACATCGGTTAGAAAATGCAATTACACTTTATCGACGACGCCTGCTATTGGATGCCTGCGATTGGAACAAGCCACGCAGTTCCGGGGGGACCAGGAAGGCAAATCGACCGGGCCACAGCGCAGCCATTCCCGGCTGAGGCGCGCCCCTGTCATTGCCGGAGATCCCCGCCGAAGCTGCACAGCACAGAGGAACCTTGAAATGGACGGAAACGATATGGAATCGGGCGGCAAGTGCCCGGTCATGCACGGCAGCAACACTGCCAGCGGCAAGTCGGTCATGAGCTGGTGGCCCAACGCGCTCAACCTCGAGATCCTGCACCAGCACGACACCAAGACCAACCCGATGGGCAAGGACTTCAGCTATCGTGAGGCGCTGAAGGACCTAGACGTCGAGGCGCTGAAGAAAGACCTGCACGCGCTGATGACCGACAGCCAGGAATGGTGGCCGGCGGACTGGGGCCATTACGGCGGCCTGATGATCCGCATGGCCTGGCATTCGGCCGGCTCCTACCGCCTCGCCGACGGCCGTGGCGGCGGCGGCACCGGCAACCAGCGTTTCGCCCCGTTGAACTCCTGGCCCGACAACGTCAGCCTCGACAAGGCCCGTCGCCTGCTGTGGCCGATCAAGAAGAAGTACGGCAACAAGATCAGCTGGGCCGACCTGATGATCCTGGCCGGCAACATCGCCTACGAGTCGATGGGCCTGAAGACCTTCGGCTTCGCCTTTGGCCGCGAGGACATCTGGCATCCCGAGATCGACACCTACTGGGGCGCCGAGAAGGAATGGCTCGCGCCGTCCGACGAGCGCTATGACGACGTGTCGAACCCCGCGACCATGGAAAACCCGCTGGCCGCGGTGCAGATGGGCCTGATCTACGTGAACCCCGAGGGGGTTAACGGCAAGCCCGACCCGATGAAGACCGCCGCGCAGGTCCGCGAGACCTTTGCCCGGATGGCCATGAACGACGAGGAAACCGTCGCGCTGACCGCCGGTGGCCACACCGTCGGCAAGACCCACGGCAACGGTGACGCCGCCCTGCTGGGCGCCGATCCGGAAGCCGCCGGCGTCGAGGCGCAGGGCATGGGCTGGGAAAACCCGAACATGGGCGGCAAGGCGGCCAACGCCGTGACCTCCGGCCTCGAGGGCGCCTGGACCAGCGAGCCGACCAAGTTCGACATGGGCTTCTTCGAGATGCTGTTCGGGCACGAGTGGGAACTGCGCAAGTCGCCCGCGGGCGCCTGGCAGTGGGAGCCGGTGGACATCAAGGAAGAGGACAAGCCGGTCGACGCCAGCGACCCGACCCAGCGTCACAACCCGATGATGACCGACGCCGACATGGCGATGAAGGTCGACCCGATCTACAACGAGATCTGCCAGAAGTTCATGGCCGATCCGGCGTACTTCAAGGACACCTTCGCCCGGGCCTGGTTCAAGCTGACCCACCGCGACATGGGCCCCAAGGCCTGCTACATCGGCCCCGACGTGCCTGCGGAAGACCTGATCTGGCAGGATCCGATCCCGGCCGGCCCGACGGGTTACGACGTCGCGGCGGTCAAGGCGAAGATCGCGGCCAGCGGCCTGAGCATGGGCGACATGGTCGCCACCGCCTGGGACAGCGCGCGCACCTTCCGCGGCTCCGACAAGCGCGGCGGCGCCAACGGCGCCCGTATCCGGCTGGCTCCGCAGAAGGACTGGGAAGGCAACGAGCCCGAGCGTCTGGCCCGTGTGCTCTCCGTCCTCGAGCCGATCGCGGCCGAGTCCGGTGCCAGCATTGCCGACGTGATCGTGCTGGCCGGCAACCTCGGCGTGGAGCAGGCGGCAAAGGCCGCGGGCTTCGACATCGAGGTGCCCTTCGCGCCGGGCCGCGGTGACGCGACCGACGAGATGACCGATGCAGAGTCCTTCGAACCGCTGGAGCCGCTGGCCGATGGCTACCGGAACTGGATGAAGAAGGACTACGTGGTCAGCCCCGAGGAGCTGATGCTCGACCGCACCCAGCTGATGGGCCTGACCGCCCCCGAGATGACCGTCCTGGTCGGTGGGATGCGGATGATGGGCACCAACCACGGCGGCACCAAGCACGGCGTCTTCACCGACCGCGAAGGCGCGTTGACCACCGACTTCTTCGTCAACCTGACGGACATGGCCAATGTCTGGAAGCCGGCCGGCAAGGGCACCTACGAGATCCGCGATCGCAAAACGGACGCGGTGAAGTGGACGGCGACCCGGATGGACCTGGTCTTCGGCTCGAACTCGATCCTGCGCTCCTACGCAGAGGTCTATGCCCAGGACGACGCCGCCGAGAAGTTCGTGACGGACTTCGTGGCCGCCTGGACCAAGGTAATGAACGCCGATCGCTTCGATCTGGCCTGATCTCCTCGCCCCGCGCGGTCGCCACGACTGCGCGGGGCACCCCTGCCCGGGGCTCCCGCCTCAGCCCGCGCGCCAGGGCGGCGTCCGACCGATCCGGTCTATCAGGAAATCCATGAAGACCCGCACCTTCGGCGACAGCACGTTGGCCTTTGGATAGACCAGCCAAAGAACCGAGCCGTCCGCGACCTCGATCTCCGGCAACACCCGCACCAGTTGCCCCTCCACGAGCTCCCGATACACGCTCCAGAGCGAGTTGACCGAGATGCCGGCCCCGGCCAGCGTCGCGCCCCTCTGGCTCGCCCCGTCGTCCATCACCAGCCTGCAACGCTCCGGCCTCGGGTCGAACGCGCCCGCCGGCTGGCCATTGCGCATGAGCGGCCGGGGCACCCTGTCCCGGAAGGCGACGAGGCGATGGGTTTCCAGATCCTCCACCGTCTCCGGCGTGCCGTACTCCGCGAGGTATCCGGGCGAGGCGCAGAGAATACGGGTTTCATCGGCGAGCTTGCGCCCCTTCAGGGCGGTCTCGGCCAGCGGCGCGCTGCGCAGCGCCAGGTCGAAACTCCCCTCGATCAGGTTGAACTGCGTATCCGAGAGCCGCATGTCGAGTGTGATGCCGGGCTGCGCCTCGAGGAACTCCGTCACCAGCGGCATGATGTAAAGTTGCGCGAAACTGCTGGGGGCCGCGAAGCGGAGGGTGCCGGTGGCCGCGACACCGCGCTGGCCGAGCGCCGCGCGTGCGGCGGCTTCCTGGGCGAGGATCTCCCTGGCGAAGGGCAGGAACTCCGCGCCGTCCTGCGACAGCGAGACCCGGCGCGTCGACCGGTGCAGCAGATCGGCGCCGACGCTCTTTTCAAGCCGCGCCAGACGCGCGCTGGCCACGGCTGGGGCCAGCCCCAGATCGCGCCCCGCCGCCCCAATGTTGAGCTTTTCCGCCGCGAGCACGAAGAGGCGCAGGCTTTCGATGTCCATCAGGATTATGTCCGATTTCCGAATTCTGAACCGGCATTATCTCCGTTTATAAGGATATCGGCAAGAAATAGGTTCGGCCTCACACCGCATGGTACCGCCCAACCCGGAGGCCCCAACATGACTGCCTATTCCGTTCTTGAAGTGACGCCGACCCGCGAAGACTGGATCCCCGACTACCTGCCCACCGCGAACCGCCTCGTCGAAGCGCATGGCGGCCGGTATCTCGCCCGGACGACCAAGCACCGCCAGCTCGAAGGCGGCGACCGGACCAACGCCCTGCGCATCGTGATCGAATGGCCCTCGCAGGAGGCGGCGGAGCGCTTCATGGCGGATCCGAAATACCGGAGCCACCTCGCTGCCCGCACCGCCGGATCGACCAGCTTCCACTTTCTGATCGACGGCAAGGACGACCTCGCCGGACTCTGAGAGGCAACTGGAGAGAGACATGCCCGACACCATCCCGACGTTCGGCCCGCTCAACCGGGCCTATGACGCGGCCTTCCGGCCCGGCCGTCTGAGCCTCGGGCTGGTGGTGCCGCTCGAAGCCTATCCCCAGAGCGCGGTGCCGACGATGCAGGACCATCTGCGGCGCGCGCAACTGGCGGAGGAACTGGGCTTTGCCGCGCTCTGGCTCCGCGACGTGCCCTTCAACGTTCCCTCCTTCGGCGACGCCGGGCAGACCTTCGACCCCTTCGTCTATCTCGGCCTGCTGGCCGGACGGACCGAGCGCATCGGGCTCGGCGTGGCCAGCGTGATCCTGCCCCTGCGCCATCCTGCGCATGTCGCCAAGGCCGCGGCGAGCGCCGACGTGCTCTCGCAGGGTCGGCTGCTGCTCGGAGTCGCCTCGGGCGACCGACCGGATGAATACCCGGCGATGAACATGGGGTTCGAGGATCGCGGCTACCGCTTCCGCGAGGCGATGGGCTACATCCGTCAGATGGCGGCCTCCTACCCGGCCTTTGCCTCCGGCCACGGCAGCCCGCGCGGAATGGACATGCTGCCCAAACCCACCGCCGGCCGCCTGCCGCTTCTGATCACCGGCAACAGCCGGCAGCACCCGGATTGGGTGGCGGAGCATGCCGACGGCTGGATCACCTATCCCCGCCCCGCCGCTGCCCAACGCGAGGCCGTCGCGGACTACCGCAATCGCCTGCAGGCCGCCGGCCAGCCCGACAAGCCGGTGATACAATCGCTCTATATCGACCTTGCCGAGGATCCCGACCTGCCGCCGCAGCCCATCCACCTCGGCTTCCGATCCGGCGCGCGCGCCCTGCGCGACTACCTCGCGGCGCTGCGGGAAATCGGCGTCAACCACGTCGCCCTGAACCTGCGCTTCAACCAGGCCGACATCGAAACAACCATGGCGCGGCTGGCAGAGGACATCCTGCCCGATTTCGCCGCCTGAAAGGACTGACCATGACCAAGACCATTCTGATCACCGGCGCGACGGACGGCATCGGCCTCGAGACCGCAAGGCAGCTTGCGCAATCTGGGCACCGGCTCCTGCTCCACGGCCGCAACCCGGAGAAGCTCGAGGCTCTGCGCGCCGAGATGCCGGAGGGCACACGCGGCTTCCTCGCCGACCTGTCGCGCCTCGACGAGGTCGTTCGCCTCGCCGAGGAAGTGGCCGCGTCGGAGGAGCGGATCGACGTGTTCATCAACAACGCCGGCGTCTACAAGATGGCCGACCCGATCACCGAGACAGGGCAGGACGCACGCTTCGTGGTGAACACCCTCGCACCGCTCCTGCTGACCCGCCGTCTGCTGGACCGGATGCCGAAAACGGGGCGCGTCATCAGCCTGTCCTCGGCCGCGCAGGCGCCGGTCGATCTCGACGCGCTGAGCGGCACACGGCGCGTTGGGGACATGGACGCCTATGCACAAAGCAAGCTGGCGCTCGTCGTCTGGACCCAGGCCCTCGCCCGTGAACACCCCGAGGGGCCGGCCTTCATCGCGGTCAACCCGGGTTCGCTGCTGGCCACCCGGATGGTGCGCGAAGGCTTTGGCGTTTCCGGCAACGACATCGGCATCGGCGCCGACATTCTCAGGCGCCTCGCGGTGTCGGAAGAGTTCGAGGGCTGCTCCGGCATGTATTTCGACAACGATGCCGGGCGCTTTGCCTCGCCGCACCCTGCGGCCGCAGATCCCGCGCGCTCGGCCGCCGTCATGGCGACGCTGGAACGGCTCCTGCCCGCGTGAACGCTTGGCCGGAGGGGGTCAGACCGAGCTCAGCAGGATCGACGTCTCGCTGTTGGTGATCCCCTCCACGCCCCGCACCTCCCGCAGGACACGGTCGAAATCCGTGAGGCTGGCCGCGCCGAGTTCCGCGACGAGGTCCCACTTTCCATTGGTCGAGTGGAGCTGCAGCAGTTCCGGAATCCCGCGCAGCCGCCTGATCACGGCGGTCGTCGACTGCCCGGTGACCTCGATCATCATGATCGCGCGAACCCCGCCGTCCGCGCGGTCCTGCCGCGCGCGGATAGTGAAGCCCAGCACCGCGCCGCTTTCCAGCAACCGATCGAGCCGGTTCTGCACCGTCGCCCGCGACACCCCGAGGATCGTCGCCAGCTTCGACACCGGCGCACGCCCGTCTTCGCGCAGGATCGCGATCAGCGAACGGTCGAGGTCGTCGAAGACATGCATGACAGATTGTCAATCCAGGCTGCGCAATTTGCACAAGCTATACCGGCAAATCGCTCAGGCTGACAATGCAATCCATCACCGTTTGATGGCTAGAAAGGATATCCCAGTCCGGAGTCATCCTTTGTCCAAGCCCCCTTCCAGCCGCGCCTACGTGCCTTTCGTGTCGGTCGAGAACATGATGGCGCTGATCCATCACTTCGGCATCGAACAGGTGCTGACCCTGCTGGCCGACGAGATCGAGGCCGACTTCTGGCGGTGGGAGCTGTTCGACAAGACGCCCCGCGTCGCCTCGCATTCCAGCGTCGGGGTGATCGAGCTGATGCCGACCTCGGATGGTGAAACCTACGGGTTCAAATACGTCAACGGCCACCCGAAGAACACGCGGGAAGGGCTGCAGACCGTGACCGCCTTCGGCGTGCTGGCGGATGTCGATTCCGGCTATCCGATCCTGCTCAGCGAGATGACCCTGCTCACCGCCCTGCGCACCGCCGCCGCTTCCGCCATGGCGGCCCGGCACCTTGCCCCCAAGGGCGCCCGCAGCATGGCGATGATCGGCAACGGCGCGCAGTCCGAGTTCCAGTGCCTTGCCTTCAAGGCGATCTGCGGTATCGACACAGTACGGCTCTTCGACATCGACCCGGAGGCCACCGCCCGCTGCGCCCGCAACCTGGCGGGACGCGGGCTCGAGGTGGTGCAGTGCCGGTCGGGTCAGGAGGCCGTGGAGGGCGCCGAGATCATCACGACCTGCACCGCCGACAAGCAATATGCCACGATCCTGACCGACAATATGGTCGGCAGCGGCGTCCACATAAACGCCATCGGCGGCGACTGCCCCGGCAAGACGGAGCTGCACCGCGATATCCTGCTGAGGTCCTCGATCTTCGTCGAATACCCGCCGCAGACCCGGATCGAAGGCGAGATCCAGCAGCTCGAGCCGGACCACCCGGTCACGGAGCTGTGGCAAGTGATCACCGGGCAGGTCGCCGGGCGGACCTCCGAGCGGCAGATCACCCTCTTCGACAGCGTCGGCTTCGCCATCGAGGATTTCAGCGCGCTGCGCCTCGTGCTCCGCCTCATCGAAGGCACGGAGTTCTACACGGAGCTCGACATGATCGCCGATCCCGACGATCCGCGCGATCTGTTCGGCATGCTGGAACGCGCCAAACGGTAACGCGGCCGGGCTTGACTTGCGCGCCATCCGGACGCTACCGCTTGCCGGTACGCGGCTCGTGCGGCACGGAGATCATTGTGAACACCCAGTTTTTCGCCGAGGCCGGCCTGCCGACCCCACCCTGCCACATCAGCCGGAGCGACGCGGCCTAGGCCGCCGGATCGCCCCGGATGGATCATCTGAACACACCTTTCGCGCCAGCGCGTGCCTGCCGAGCCGCCCTTGGAAACGGTCGGTGCCCGTCCACCGGCGTGACGCAATGAACGCAGCGGATATCTGGAGTTTCCTGCCTCTGGCGATGGCGGGTGCGCTCTGCGTGGGTCTCGCCAAGGGGGGCCTGCCCGCCGTCGGCATGCTGGCCGTGCCGCTCCTCGCCTTCCGCATCGACCCGCTGACCGCGGCCGCGCTGCTGCTGCCGATCTACCTGATCAGCGACTGGGTCGGCGTCTGGCTCTACCGGCACCATTTCGACCTTCGAAACCTGAAGATCCTGATCCCGGCGGGCCTCTGCGGCGTGCTGGTGGGCTACCTGCTGGCGCCGCATCTCTCGACCGACGGCATGAGCATCGCGGTTGGGGTCATCGGCATCTTCCACTGCCTCCGCCACTGGTTCTTCACGCCGAAAAACGCGGCGCCGCGCCCGGCCCGCGTCGTGCCGGGCCTGTTCTGGGGCACGATGTCGGGCCTCACAAGCTTCATCAGCCACGCCGGCGCTCCGCCTTACCAGATTTACGTGCTGCCACAGCAATTGCCGAAGCTGGTCTTTGCCGGCACGACGCAGTTCGTCTTTACCGCGGTCAACATCGCCAAGCTGCCGCCCTACCTCGCTCTCGGCCAATTCCCGGAGATGGACCTCAAGGCGATCGCGCTGTTGGCGCTGACCGCGATCTTCGGGGCCTGGGGCGGCTCCAGGCTGATCCGGATCATTCCCGACGGCATCTTCTTCTCGGCGATCCGGCTCGCCCTGTTCGCATTGTCGATCAGCCTGATCTGGCGTGCCGTCACCTGATTGCCGAAGATCGACCGCGCGCTATTTTCCTCCAACACAGCTTGACCTTCCGGTTGGTGAAGGTTGCAGAACAGGGGAGCAACAAGATCGTGAGACACCAGATGAATCGCAGACATTTCATGCTCGCCACAGTCGGAACCGCGCTCCTGGCGCGCCCGTCGCTTGCCGCCACGCCGCAACTGGAGGTCTTCAAGTCGCCGACCTGCGGATGCTGTTCGGCCTGGATCGCGCATATGCGGCAGTCCGGGTTCGAGACCGTCGCCAGCGACATCGACGACGATGCCCTGTGGCTGCTCAAGGAGCGCACCGGGATCACCCCCGAACTCGCTTCCTGCCACACCGGGTTTATCGACGGCTACTTCATCGAAGGCCACGTGCCCGCCGCGGATGTGCAGCGCCTGCTGAGCGAACGGCCAGAAGCGCTCGGGCTGACCGTGCCCGGCATGCCGATCGGATCGCCCGGAATGGAGATGGGCGATACGCGCGAGCCTTACGACACCCTGCTCGTGCTGAAGGGCGGCGCTGCGGAGGTCTTTCAGAGCCACGCCTGAGCAACTGTTGCCCTTGGCAGAAAAGGTGGGGTCTTTGTCCTAACGGTCAGCGGGATGGTCGGGCTAGTGTCCGACCATGACGAACGACTCGACATATCGGACAGAACAGCGCGCGCGCAGCGTTGTGATGGTGACCTATCCGGACGCCCACATCCTTGACGTGGTGGGCCCGCTGGAGGTGATGACCGGCACCAAGTTCTTTCTGCCGGAAGGGCCGGATCCCTACGACGTCACGGTCCTCGCCACGTGTGCGGGCCCCGTGCGGACAACCTCCGGCCTCACCCTCACCGCCGATCGCGCCTTTGCCGACGCCATGCCGGAAACCGGCGAGATCGACACGCTGATCGTCAGCGGCGGCCACGGCACGATGGCCGCGCTCGAGGACAACGCCCTGATGGACTATGTCCGTGCCGCGGCCGGGCGGGCACGCCGGATCGTCTCGATCTGCACCGGGGCGATGATCCTCGCCGAGGCCGGACTGCTCGACGGCCGCCGCGCCTGCACCCATTGGTGGTGGTGCCCGGTGCTTGAGAAGCGCCATCCGAAGGTCACGGTCGACCGCGACGCGATCTTCGTGCGCGACGGCAACGTCTGGACCTCGGCCGGGGTGACCGCCGGCATGGACCTGGCGCTCGCGCTCGTCGAGATGGATTGGGGCCACGACATTGCCCTGCAGGTCGCCCGCTATAACGTGATGTACATGATGCGCCCCGGCGGCCAGTCGCAGTTCAGCGCCCACCTTCTGGCCCGCAAGGCGCAGGACCCCGCGATCAACGAGACTCTCGACCACATTCTCGCCAATCCGGGCGACGGGCTCACCGTGACCGCGCTGGCCGCGCGTGCCGGCCTGTCGGAACGGACCTTCGCGCGTCGCTTCCGGGACGAAACCGGAAAGACCCCTGCCGCCTATGTCGAGACCGCGCGGGTGCAGGCCGCCCGCGTCGCGTTGGAGACCACCGCCACCGGGGTCGAGCAGATCGCGTTGCAGACCGGGTTCCAGAGCGCAGAACGGATGCGGCGCGCCTTTCATCGACACCTCGGCATCTCGGCCACCGAGTACCGCGAACGGTTCCGGGGCGCGCAGCCGCCGCCGCAGATCCGCGACGGACCCGGCTGACGCCGCACGGCCCCTCCCCACCCGAACGACCTTCCACGCCGGCCCATCGCGCCGGCGCGCTCTATTGCCATGCCCAGATACAGGAATTCAGCATGAAACCGACTTACCTCCCCCTCCTTCTCGCGGCGATTCTGGCCGCCTGCGCCGACAGCGGCGCCAACTACCGGCCAATCCTCGACGGCACCCCGACCCCGGCCTACGAAGCCGACCTCGCCGCCTGCCAGCAACTGGCCCGCGACCAGCGCGCCTTCGACCAGGAGACCGCCGCCGCCGCGGTGCTGGGCGCGGGCGCCGGCGCGCTGCTGGGCGCGGCCGACGACGATGCCGACGCCGCGGGCGGGGCCATCGTGGGCGCGCTGGCGGGCGGCACAGCCGGGGCCGTCAACGCCAATGACCGGCGGCAGGAGATCGTCATCGAATGCCTGCGCGGTCGCGGCCACCTGGTTGTTGGATAGGAACCGCACGAGATGACCCCCGACCTCCTGGACCGCCCGGCCTCTTTGGCCGGGCTGCGCACCCTGATCGCGAACTGGCGCATGCCCGCCACCGAGTCGCCCGTCTCCCCTGGCCTGCCCACCTCGCCACGCCTCCGGCGCGACATCGGCCTGCCGGAGATCGACCCCGCGCCGCGGATCGTCACGCCCTTCGGCGAGAGGATCTGACGCTCCGCGCCGGCCGGCCCTTTGCGGGCTGGCCGGGGCATGCAAGTAGGAAACCGTCATGCAGACCGTCTTCATCGCCGGGGCGACCGGATATCTCGGCCGCCACCTCTGCGCCGAATACCGCGGAGCCGGTTGGCATGTCCGCGCGCTGGTCCGGAACGCTGCCCGGGCGGCGGATCTTGACGCGGACGAACTGATCGAAGCGCAGGCAACGCGCCCAGATACGCTGTTTGGCTGCATGGAAGGGGCGGCGCTGACGATCTCCGCACTCGGCATCACGCGGCAGGCCGACGGGCTGGACTATCGTGATGTCGACTACCGGGCGAATCTCAATCTGCTGTCAGAAGCGCGCCGCGCGGGCGTTGGACGCTTCGCCTATCTCCACGTGCTCAACGCCGACCGGATGCGGGACGTGCCACTGGTCGCGGCAAAGGCCGCATTCGTCGATGCGCTCCGCGCCGAGGACATCGCCTCCACCGTGATCGCCCCGTCCGGCTACTTCTCCGACATGGAGGATTTCCTCGCCATGGCACGCGCCGGGCGGGTCTGGCTGTTCGGAGACGGCGCGAAGCGGATCAACCCGATCCATGGAGCCGACCTGGCCGCCGCGACAGCCGCGGCGATCGCCGAGGAGCGAGACTGGATCGACGTGGGCGGGCCGGAGGTCTTCACCCATAGGGAACTGGCCGAAGCTGCCTTTGCCGCCCTCGGCAAGCCCGCAAGGATCACCCGCTTGCCCGACGCGCTCCGCCGCGCCGCACTGGCCGTGCTGCCCCGTGTAACGCCCCGGCGCATCCACGGGCCGGCCCGGTTCTTCCTGACGGCGATGGGCCTCGACATGGTCGGGGAACCGCACGGCACGCACCGCCTTGGCACCCATTTCGCGGACCTCGCAGCCGGGATGCGATCCCGCAGGCCCGCCCCATGACCCTTCAACACAGCGGCGGTATCGCCGCCTTGCTCTGCGGCGCGACCTACGTGGCGGGCTTTGCCCTGCTCGTCACCCTGCTCGCCCCGCTCGGATACGGCACGGAAGAGATCGACACCCACGCCGTGGCCGCACTCGCCGCTGCGCACCCCGGGCTGCTGATCGCCTGGAACAGTACGATCTACATCATCAACGGGCTGGCGCTCGCCGTGCTCACCGTCGCCCTCGCCGAGCGGTTCCTGCCCAGAGCCCCTGGTTGGTCCGGGGTCTCCCGCGCGCTCGGGCTGATCTGGGCGACACTGGTCCTTGGCGCCGGGATGGTCGCGAACGTGGCGGTCGAACGCACGTCGGCGCTCCACGCGACCGATCCGCAGGGCGCCGCGGATCTCTGGGGAACGCTGCACGCGATCGAACTGGGGCTCGGCGGCGGCAACGAGATCGTCGGCGGGGCGTGGATCCTCAGCATCAGCATCGCGGGTCTGGCCTTCCGGCGGCTTCCTCGCGGAGTTGCTCTAATGGGCCTGCTGACCGGGCTCGCCGGGCTCGCAACCTTGGTGCCGGCCCTCGGCACAGCCGCGGGGGCTGGTTTCGGGCTCGGCGGGATCGCCTGGTTTCTCGCGGTGGGCGTGGCACTGGTCAGAGACCCCGGCCCTCCCGCATCGCACCAGCCCAAATGAAAAGGGGCGTTCCCGCGAACGCCCCTCCCACCCGGTTCGGTCCGGATTACTCGAAGGTCTGCAGGTAGGCGATAACGTCGTCGATGTCGCTTTCCTTCTTGAGGCCGGCAAAGGACATCTTGCCTTTCGGGATCACGTCCTTCGGCTTGGTGAGGTAAGCAGTCAGGGTCTCGTCATCCCAGACCAGCCCCCCCTCGGCGAGTTCGAGCAGGTTGGGGGAGTACTTGTAGTCCTCGACCCGGCCAGCCGGTGCGCCGACGACCCCGTTCAGCGGCGGGCCAACGCGGTTCTTGGCGTCGTCGCCGACCATGTGGCAGGCCTGGCACTTTTTGAAGACCTTCTCGCCGTTGGCGGCATCTCCTTCGGCAAGGACGGGCGCGGCGGTCACCGCGACAAGCGCGGCGGCCAGGGGAAGAAGAGCGGATTTCATGTCGTTTCCTTTCGTGTTCAGACCAGTGTCTCTGTGGCGGCAACCGGGAACGTCCCGGCTGCAGGGCTAAGTGTCTCTGGTGCCGACAGACAGCCGGCTGTCGGCGGCCTTTCGGCAAGAACCGCGGCACGTGCGCCGGCCGATACCGGGGGTGCGGTCCGTGGCGAACGTTCTGCCTTCCGACCCACAGCCTTGCCCGACCCGCCCCGATGGATCAAGCGCCTCACGTTGAGGCGCAGGACCGGAAGCGAGCAGTCGGACAACGTGACGCGCTTCGAAGCAGCTTCAGCCGATCCGACGATTGCGGGCGCACCATCAGGGCGCCCGGCAATCCGCACCGGCATTCCACTGTCCGACGCAATGGTAATGTCGAATCTTCCGGCGGCAAACGGATTGGTGCCATGCGTCGCACCCCGGTCCCATTGGCCTTTCACCCCTTGTCCGGGCTTCCTATGATGCCCTTCGGCCCGCATCATCACGGCCCGGCGCAAGGGGCGCGCGGCCCCAGGGAGGCAAATCTGCATGAC
Source organism: Tropicimonas sediminicola (assembly GCF_900188335.1). Classification (GTDB taxonomy): domain Bacteria; phylum Pseudomonadota; class Alphaproteobacteria; order Rhodobacterales; family Rhodobacteraceae; genus Tropicimonas; species Tropicimonas sediminicola. The sequence goes on from NZ_FZOY01000007.1 coordinate 284,421, forward strand.
GGACGACCCGCGGAGGCAGATCGCCCGCAATTCCATGCTGATGCAGAGTTTTTCCGATGCCCACACCGAGGCCCTGCTGCAACGCTCACAGTGGCAGAGCTTCCGTCGCGGCGAGACGCTGTTCCTGCAGGGCGAGGACGCGCGGGCGATCCACATCGTCATCGGCGGCTGGGTCAAGCTCTACCGGATCACGCCGAGCGGTGGCGAGGCGATCGTCTCGGTCTTCTCCGAGGGGCAGAGTTTCGGTGAGGCGGTGGCGCTGCGCGGCGCGCCCTATCCCGTCTCGGCCGAAGCGGTGACGGAATGCGAGGTGCTGCGGATTCCCTCCGCCGCGGTCACCGACATGCTGCGGCAGGACCCCGAGATCGGGATCAACATGCTCGCCGCCACCTTCGCGCATCTGCATTCGCTGGTCGGGCAGCTCGAACAGCTCAAGGCCCAGACCGGGGCGCAGCGCGTGGCGGAGTTCCTTCTGGGGCTCTGCAACGGCGCCGAGAGCCCCTGCGAGGTCACTCTTCCATACGACAAGACGGTGATCGCAGGCCGCCTCGGCATCAAGCCCGAGAGTCTCTCGCGCGCATTCGCCAGGCTCGGCACGGTGGGGGTTAAGGTCAATCGCAACACGGCGACGATCGAGGATATCGAGCGGCTGCGGGACTTCTCCACCTCCGATCCCGCCGGGTTCTGGAACAAGGGCGGCTGAGCCGTCACGCGGGTTGCGCATTGCCGGGCGAGACTGGCGAAAGGGCCTTGCATCGCCATGCCGCGGCGTGCTGACAGGGCCGGACGCAAGGAGGCGGGAATGACCGACAGCAGCAGCACGCAGCCGCCCCGGGGCGAGGGAACGCCGCGCGAGGTATTCGCGGCCTTTCTCAAGCTCGGCCTGACGTCCTTCGGCGGGCCGATCGCGCATCTCGGGTATTTCCGGGACGAGCTGGTGACCCGCCGCGGCTGGCTCGACGATCATGCCTATGCCGATCTCGTCGCGCTCTGCCAGTTCCTGCCCGGCCCCGCCTCCTCGCAGGTGGGCTTTGCCCTGGGGATGATGCGGGCCGGCTGGCTTGGCGCACTTGCCGCCTTCACCGCCTTCACCCTCCCTTCGGCGCTTTTGCTGCTGGCCTTTGCGCTGAGCGCTTCCGCAATTTCCGGGCCGTTGGGAACCGGCATCCTCCACGGGCTCAAGATCGTCGCGGTGGCCATCGTGGCGCAGGCGGTCTGGGGCATGGCGCGCACGCTTTGCCCGGACCGGGCGAGGACCGGCATCGCCGTGGGCGCGGTGGCCCTCCTCGCCTTCCTGCCCGGCGCCATCGGCATGGTGGCCGCGATTGCCTTTGGAGCGCTCGCCGGGCTGGCGTTTGGCCGTGGGTCGGGCGCGCCCCTCGGCGGCCACCTGAGCATGCCGGTGCGCAACGCGCAGGCCGGCGTCGCCATCGCGACCTTCCTCGCCCTGTTGCTCCTTATGCCGCTCGCCGCAAGCTGGTCGCAAGCGCTGGCCGTCTTCGACAGCTTCTATCGCGCCGGTGCGCTGGTTTTCGGCGGCGGCCATGTCGTGCTGCCGCTGCTTCAGGCCGAAACCGTCGCGCCGGGCTGGGTCACGCCCGACGCATTCCTCGCGGGCTATGGCGCGGCGCAGGCGGTGCCCGGTCCGCTCTTCACCTTTGCCGCCTATCTCGGCGCCGTCCTCGGCCCGGCTCCGAACGGCGTCGCGGGCGCGGCCATCGCGCTGGTCGCGGTGTTCCTGCCGGGGTTCCTGATCCTCGTCGGGGTACTGCCGTTCTGGGACAGGTTCCGCTCCATGGCCGCCGCCCAATCGCTGATGCAGGGCGCGAATGCAGCGGTGGTCGGCATCCTGGGAGCGGCGCTCTACGACCCCGTGTTCACCAGCGCCATCGGGGGAATGAAAGACTTCGCCCTCGCGCTCGCGTGTTTCGTCCTGCTGACGATCTGGAAAGCGCCGCCCTGGGCGGTGGTGATCGTCGCGGCGGCGGGCGGCGCGGCGCTGGCTGTCTTCTCCTGACGCAGGATCGTGGTAGGGATCGGGCGACGCCATCCCGGCACGAGAGGGACGCCCAGATGACAAGCATCCGACAGCAGATCGCCAAGGCCCTGGGACCCGACCTGCCAACCAGAACACAGGTGGCAGTGACGGGCGAGGGCGCGCTGCCTTCCTGCTTCGACGTAACCGGCCTGGCCCTCGCCTCCATGGAGGCCGCAGCGGCGGAACTCGGCGACCTGCTCGGCGCCCAACGTGTAGCGCTGAACCGTCGCCGTGCGCTCATGTGGTTCGACATGACGCTGCGCCCCGAGGGCTGGGAGCTTCCGGGTGCCTGGGATTCGATCGCGGGCAATTACCGCGCCGCCGATGGCTGGATCCGGCTGCACACAAATGCGCCCCGCCACCGCGCGGCGGCGCTGTCGGTGCTGGGCTGCACGCCGGAGCGGGAGGCCGTGGCCCGCGGCGTCCGGCACTGGGACAAGGACGCTTTGGAAACGGCCGTCGTCACGGCAGGCGGTGCGGCGGGAGCGATGCGCGGGCTCGCCGACTGGGCGCGTCATCCACAGGGCCGCGCCGTGGCCGGTGAGCCCCTCGTCGCATGGGCGCACAAGGGCGATGCCCCCGGTGAGCTGCGGCTCGACGGCCTGCGCGTGCTGGACCTCACCCGCGTACTGGCCGGGCCGGTCGCCACGCGATTCCTTGCCGGTTTCGGCGCGAATGTCCTGCGGATCGACCCGCCCGACTGGAACGAGCCGGGCGTCGAGCCGGAAGTCACCCTCGGCAAGCGCTGTGCCGGTCTGGACCTGAAGCTGCCCGCCGACCGTGCGCGCTTCGAAACGCTGCTTCGGTCGGCCGACGTGCTTGTGCATGGTTATCGCCCGGAAGCGCTGGACCGGCTGGGGTTTGGTGCGGAGCGGCGGCGCAGCCTTGCTCCGGCGGTCATCGAGGTGACGCTGGACGCCTTTGGCTGGACCGGTCCCTGGGCCGGGCGGCGCGGCTTCGACAGCGTGGTGCAGATGAGCTGCGGGCTGGCCGACGAGGGGATGCGGCAGGCTCAGGCGGACCGTCCGGTCGCGCTGCCGGTGCAGGCGCTCGACCATGCCACCGGCTATCTCATGGCCGCCGCCGTGCTGCGCGCGCTGAGGATCCGCAATGATTGCGGACAGGCGCTCTCCGCGCGCCTGTCGCTGGCCCGGACGGCGCATTTGCTAGTCTCGGCCGGACTGCACAGCCCGGCAGCCCCGATGCCGCCGGAGAACTACGCGGATCTCGCGCCGGAGACCGAGGCCACCGGCTGGGGGCCGGCGAGCCGCATCGCCTTTCCGGTCGAGGTGGATGGCAACGGGCCGAGGTGGCGTTACCCGGCGGGGCCGCTGCGCAGGTACGCGGCAGAGTAGGAGACCTGACCTTCCGACGGCCGAAACCCGGTCAGGAAGCGTTGCGGAAGCCTTCGTCCAGATCGAGGTCGTCGAACTGCTTCGGCAGGTCCTTCAGCAGGGCCGCGAGTTCCTTCTCGTCGACCAGCTTCGCCGCCTTGCGAGGCGAGAACCAGTGCCGCTTGCGCTGGTTGCGCTCCTTCCAGCGGCGTTTCAGCTTCTCGACCATCATCGGGTAGAGGGTGACGCGGCATGGCACCACCCCGCCCTGCCCCAACCGCTTGTCGTAATGGTAAAGCCCGATGGGCTGATCCGAGACGAACCCCACGGCGCCCGCCTCTTCCAGCGCCTCGATCTCGGCGGCGTGCCAGGGCATCTTGTCATCCATCAGCCAGCCCTTCGGCATGACCCACCGGCCCGTGTCGCGCGATGTCACCATGAGCACGCGGAGCTTGCCGTTTCGGTCACGATGCAGCGGCAGCGCGGCGATCTGATCGACCTTGTCCCTTGGCAAACCCCGTCCTCCCGTGGTTCGATAATCCATACCTCTCCATCCGCGCAGACAATCGTCCCGGAACGAAGCGCAGATCTCGCTGCCGCCGACCTTACGGCACCTGTCTTGCGGCTTTGTGATCCCGCGTTTGGATCGCCGCTCGTCTGCGGATGGCCTGCTCTCGGATGGTTCTTTGCGTTTTGGGAATACTCGCTCCGCAAAGGTGGCCTTTGCAACAAAAAACATTGCAAACTATCGGAAATGTCACAATTCTCGGCGACGATTGCGACTTGGCGAGGCACATGCAGGAAATCGGTACGTTTCAGGACAAGTCACGCGGGAACCGCGACCGCCTCCGGAAGGCCGAGCGACAGAAACAGATCCTGCTGGAACTGAAGCTGAGGCCGCATGTGCGCATCAGCGAACTGGCGCAACGCTTCAACGTCTCGACAGAAACCGTGCGCCGCGATTTCGACGCGCTGGCCGGCGACGGGCTGGTCTCGCGCGCCCATGGCGGCGCCTCGGCCCCGGCGCAGGGCCATTACCCCAACCTCGACGAACGCTCGGTTTCCCGGATCGAGGAGCGGGAGCGGATCGGGCGGCGCGCCGCGGCGCTGATACAGGATGGCGAGACGGTGATGATCGACTCCGGCTCGACCACGCTGCAGCTGGCCCGCGCGCTGGCCTTTCTCGACACCCGCTGCACGGTGATCACCAACTCGATCCCCGTCGCCATGACCATCGGCCACGGCGCCGCCGAGGTGCTGCTCGCGCCGGGCGCGTACCTGCCGGCGGAATCGGCCCTCATCGGGGCCGAGACCGTGGAATTCCTGGGCCGGTTCAACGTCGATCGCTGCATGATCGGCGCCTCCGCGCTCTCCGCCGACGGCCCTTCGGAAACCGTGCGTGGGTTTGCGGCGGTGAAGCGGGCGATGTTGCAGCGCGCAACGCACAGGCACCTGCTGGTCGACTCCTCGAAATTCGGCCGCAAGGGCTTTGCCCATGTCGGCGGGCCGGAGGCGCTGTCCTCCATCGTCGTCGACCTTGCGCCGGAGGGAGAACTGATGGCCGCCCTCGCAGGCGCCGGCGTCGAAGTTCTGGTCGCGGACCCGGCCTAGCCGGCCCTCGGCAGGCGGCTGCGCCAGACGAACTGCCGCAAGGCGAAGCGCGACCGCACGGAGCGGATACCGGGCACGGTGGTCAACTTGTCTTGCAGGAACCGTTCGAAAGCCGGCAGGTCTTCCACCACGACCCGCAGCAGGAAATCCTGGCTGCCCGTCATCAGGAACCCCTGCACGACCTCCTCGAACTCCGCCACGCGCCGCTCGAACAGCGCAAGGCTCTGCGCCTCCTGCCGCTCCAGTTCCACCGAAACGAAGGCGGTGATCGGGTAGCCGGCCTTCTCCGGCGAGACCACTGCCCCGTAGCGTGAGATCACCCCCGCCTGCTCCAGCTTGGCGACGCGGTTCCGGCACGGCGTCGCGGAGAGCCCCACGCGCTCTGCCAGCTCGACGATGGAGATCCTCGCGTCCTTCTGCAGGATCTCGAGGATTCGGCGATCGATCTTGTCCATGGTGAAATCCGCTTTCAGTTCGTTACCTGGCAGAGATTATCACCACAAGTAGATAGCAATTGAAGTGTATTTGGCGAAACCCGCTTCCCGGTCTCGGCTAGACTGGCGGTGAGGACGACCAGGGAGCGCCAGACAGCAGATGCAGGACACGCCCAAGCCGCGCATGACCGTTCCGGAGCCGCAGTTCCGGCCCGGTGACGTGCCCGATTATTCCGACGTCAAGATCCCGGAGGCCGGGGCCGTCACGTTGCCACCACTCGACGTGGCGCCCCGGCAGCTTCGCAACCACGCCTTCTCGATCATCCGGATCCTGCGGCGGGATGGCGAAGCGGTCGGCCCCTGGGCGACGATGCTCTCGGACGAAGAGCTGCTATCCGGCCTGAGGCAGATGATGATCCTGCGCACGCTGGACGCCCGCATGATCGCGGCGCAGCGCCAGGGCAAGACCTCGTTCTACGTCCCGCAACTGGGCGAGGAAGCGGTGGCCATCGCCTTTCAGCGGGCGCTCGGCAAGGGCGACATGAACTTTCCGACCTATCGCAACGCCGGGCTTCTGGTTGCCCAGGACTATCCGCTCGAGACGATGATGAACCAGATCTTCTCGAACCAGAAGGACCCGCTGGCCGGGCGGCAGTTGCCGGTGCTCTACTCGGCCAGGGACTACGGCTTCTTCACCGTGTCGGGGAACCTGGGGACCCAGTTCGTGCAGGCCGTGGGCTGGGCAATGGCGGCAGCGATCGACGGATCGGACCGTATCGCGGCGGGCTGGATCGGCGACGGCTCCACGGCGGAATCCGATTTCCACTCCGCGATGGTCTTTGCCTCGACCTACAAGCCCCCCGTCATCCTCAACATCGTCAACAACCAATGGGCGATCTCCACCTTCCAGGGCATCGCCAAGGGCGAATCCGGCACGCTGGCCGCCCGTGCGCTCGGTTTCGGGATCGCAGCGCTGCGGGTCGACGGAAACGACTTCCTCGCCGTGCACGCAGTCGCGAAATGGGCGGTGGAGCGAGCGCGGCAGGGGCTCGGCCCGACGGTGCTGGAGCATGTCACCTATCGCGCCGGCGGGCATTCGACATCCGACAACCCGGAAGCCTATCGACCGAAGAAGGAGTCCGACGCCTGGCCCCTCGGCGACCCCATCGAACGGCTCAAGCTGCACCTCATCCGGCGCGGGCTGTGGTCGGAGGAACGCCACGCCCAGGCACGGTCCGAGATCCGCGACCTCGTTGTCGCCGCCCAGAAAGCGGCGGAGAAGAACGGCACCCTGCTCGGCGGTGGCGCCCCGAGGCGGCGCAGCATTTTCGACGGGCTATACGAGGAAATGCCACTGCATCTGCGGCGCCAGAAGGAGGCGGCCGAGAAATGGCTGTGATGCAGATGTCGATGGTCGAGGCGGTGCGCAACGGGCTCGACGTGATGATGACCCGCGACCCGCGTGTGATCGTCTTTGGCGAGGATGTCGGTTACTTCGGCGGGGTCTTCCGCTGCACGCAGGGGCTGCAGCAGAAACACGGCAAGCTGCGTTGCTTCGATACGCCGATCAGCGAGAGCGGCATCGTCGGCGCGGCGATCGGCATGGCGGCCTACGGGCTGCGTCCCTGCGTCGAGATCCAGTTCGCCGACTACATGTACCCCGCCTATGACCAGATCACCCAGGAGGCGAGCCGCATCCGCTACCGCTCCAACGGCGACTTCACCTGCCCGCTGGTGATCCGGATGCCCACCGGAGGCGGCATCTTTGGCGGCGAGACCCACAGTCAGAGCCCTGAGGCGCTGTTCACCCATGTATCGGGCCTCAAGACGGTGATCCCCTCGAACCCGCAGGATGCCAAGGGCCTGCTGATCGCCGCCATCGAGGATCCGGACCCGGTGATCGTGCTGGAGCCCAAGCGGCTCTACCACGGCCCGTTCGACGGGCACCACGAGCGCGAGGCGATGTCCTGGAAGGGACATCCGCTGGGCGAGGTGCCGGAAGGGCACTACCACGTCCCGCTCGGACACGCGGCGATCCGGCGTGAGGGAGGCGACCTGACGATCCTGACCTACGGCACGATGGTTCACGTCGCGCTGGCGGCAGTGGAGGAACAGGGGATCGATGCCGAGGTCATCGACCTGCGCAGCCTGATCCCGCTCGACCTCGAGACGATCGAGGCCTCGGTACGCAAGACCGGGCGCTGCGTCGTTGCCCACGAGGCGACCCTGACCAGCGGCTTCGGCGCGGAGCTGGCCGCGCGGGTGCAGGAGACCTGCTTCTACCACCTCGAAGCGCCGGTCGGCCGGGTCGCGGGCTGGGACGTGCCCTACCCCCATGCGCAGGAATGGTTCTACTTCCCCGGACCGGAACGCGTCGGCCGGGCGCTGCGCGAAGCGATGGAGGCCTGAGATGCCGGAAATCACCATCAAGCTGCCCGACATCGGCGAGGGCATCGCGGAGGCCGAGATCTCGGAATGGATGGTCGAGGTCGGCGAATGGGTGCGCGAGGACGAGCCGCTCGGCGTGGTTCTGACCGACAAGGCGGCGGTCGAGATCCCCGCGAGCGCCTCGGGCCAGCTCGTCTGGCGGGCCGGCGAACCGGGCGACAGGCTCGCCGTCGGCGCGCCGCTGGTGCGGCTCAACGTTGCAGAGGATGGCGAGAACGCGCCCGAGCCCCCCGCCGAGCCAACCGAAGCGGCCGCCAGCCCCACCCCGCCGCCGGACAAAATCCCCCGGCCAACCGAACGCACCCTCGCTGCCCCGGCCGTGCGGCAGCGCGCGAGAGACCTCGGGCTGGATCTCTCGGAGGTCGCGGGAACCGGGCCCGAGGGCCGCGTCACTCATGCCGACCTCGACCGCCGCCTGGCCGGCACGCCCCGCGGCGCGCCCGCGCGCGATGGCGTGACGGAAACCAGGGTCATCGGCCTGCGCCGGCAGATCGCCGAGCAGATGGCCCGCGCCCATGAGCGGATTCCCCAGATCACCATCGTCGAGGAGGTCGACGTGACCGAGCTGGAACGGCTGCGTGGTCAGTTGAACGCCGACCGCTCCGAAACGCAGCCGCGGCTCACCCTGCTGCCCTTCCTGATCCGCGGCATGATCGTGGCGCGGGCGGAAGCGCCCGAGGTCAACGCCCGCTATGATGACGAGGCAGGCGTGCTGCACCAACACGACGCCGTACATGTCGGCATCGCGACCCAGACCGAGCGCGGACTGCTCGTACCGGTCCTGCGCCATGCTGAGGCGCAGACGGTCTGGGAGCTCGCCGCCGGCATTACCCGGCTTGCCGATGCGGGGCGGGACGGCTCGCTGCCGCGCGAGGATCTCTCCGGCAGCACCATCACCCTCACCTCCCTCGGGCCGCTCGGGGCCCTCGCCACGACCCCGATCATCAATTACCCGGAAGTGGCGATCCTTGGCGTCAACCGAAAGCAGGTCCGCCCGCATTGGGACGGCCGGAACTTCGTGCCGCGAGAGATGATGAACCTCTCGGCCAGCTTCGATCACCGGATCGTCGACGGCTGGAACGCGGCACGTTTCGTGGCGCGGCTCAAGACGCTTCTGGAGACCCCCGCCCTGCTGTTCGCATGACAGGGGCCGCTGTCAGGGATACCGTGCCGACCCCGACCTTCGCGTTTTCGGGAGGATCGGTACGCCGCCGCGCCATGCGGGGGACTCAGGAACCGCTCACCTTCACTCGACCTCGTACCGACACAGGATGGTGTTGCTCTGCTCAAGATCCGGCCCCCAGATCAGCGCCGCCTCTTCCGCCCAGTCGATCTGGTCGTAGCCTCCCCTGGGGCTCACCTCCTGCTCGGAATAGACCTCCGCCATCGGCCAGCCGGAGGCGTCGAAGCCGGACTCGTCCCATCCCTCGGGCTCCTTCGAGATGTCGAAACCGCAGGCCCCGACGCCCGCCGCCGGATCGACCACCGTCTCACAGGACTTGTCCAGCGGCGCCATGTGGATCGTCAGGCACCGCCAGCTGTCATCGCTCACGGCAACGATCTCGCCCGAGCTGTCCCTGATCTGAACGATCACACCCCCGTCCCCCATCTGCTGGCGCGGCGTTCCGATGTATTCGAGGCCAGTGTCGTTCTCGCGAAAATCCTTTGCGACCAGCCCGATCACGAAAGGCGGATTCGCAACGAACGCGAAGCTCTCGGCGTTGAAGGATCGCTCCGTCGTGATCGGCACGCTGTCCTCCGCAACCTGCGCGCCATCAATCCGCATCTCGAACCAGTTGTCCGCCCAGACATCGGCGGAAAAGGTCTCCGCGCTCAGTGTCGTCGCGGAAAAGGAAACGAACATCAAAGCGGAGATCGAACGTATCATTGGGAGGTCCTTGCTGTTGCGCTGACCGTTCAACGGGCAACCTTGGAACATCCGTCGGTCCCCGAATGGTTTTTCTGCGTCCGCAACGAGGGTGCGGCACTCCATGTTCCCCTGACCACGTCACCAGACGGATCCGGCTCCACCGTTGGCGCATAAACGGCCAAGGCATCATCAAGATGAAGGAGAGAACTGCGCGCTCCCAATGGTCCAAGATATTTTGGCCAGACTTTGCGAAGATGTACCGCCAATGTGCCGTCTCCTACCAAGAGCGAAGAGAACCCGGCCCGCACTCCCGGCGACGGCTTCCCTGCCTGGCCCGGCCGCATCGCAGGCCGTGGCCATGGAGAACAAGTCTGCAACAGCTCTCTCGACAAGCATTTCATCGAGATCCGGGAACGCTCAAAGCCCGGCCAAGGGCCGGGCTTCGAATATCACGAACGTTCGCGAAATTTGGTTGCGGGGGCTGGATTTGGCCTTTGCCGAACATCCGGCACGCTCACTATCTAGCATTGGTCTAAACAGTTAAGTCATTCGTTTCCGAGAGGACCGCAGACTGCGCAGTGCTGCCGTTGGTCGGTTTCGGGCAAAGGTCCGGTGTGCGGGAAAGAGCGCGAATTCACACTCTGCCGGTGCAGGTCTTGACCCGCATTTCCGGAGCCGCATGCGCCCGCCTCCGGCGCTAGGCTGGTTCTCCTCCCCTGCGCAGGCTATCTAGTCGGGCGTTGGTTTCCATGAAATCGTCGGCTTCGTTCGAACGGGGGAACGGTTCGTCCGGCACGTCGCAGCCAAGGAAATCACACAGGCGGGTCCATCCCTCGCCGAGTTCGTATGTCAGAAGTCTGTCGGCCCCGAACGCGGCCTGCACCTCCGCGGTATTGCGTTCGTAGGCCGCGATCATGTGATCCTTGTCCGTGATGTTGCCTTTGAAAACGCCGTCACGAATCAGCGGAATGGCGACGGGGTTCGGATCGGGTTTTTCACGCAGAACGCGCAGGATCGTCTTCTGCATGCTGGCATACCAGGATTCGGCGCTGCGAACCGTCAGCAGGACTTTCGCCTGCTGATAGTGCATGGCAATCTCGCGCCAGAACCGCGCGGCAGGCCAATCGACCGTCGCACGATAACCTGCGAAGGCTTCGTCCCAGTTCGGAAGTCGGCCAGACGCGGCATCGCACCACAGGTCGATGCGGTCGCGGCTGATAACTTCGCGCATGTGATAGCAAGGTCCGAACCCTAGCTTCTCGAGCGCCAGTTTCATGGATTCCGTACCCGTGCGTCCGAAACCGGCACCGATGACCTCTAGGCTCATTCAGGTCCCTCCCCCGATGGCTCGAATCGAGTAGATCACAGCGCGGTCTGAATTGCCAAGATCCGGTTCGACGTCGCGTTTCTTGGCCCCCCGGTCCCTCCGACATGCGAGGGAGTTTCGCCCCCCCAGCGATCTCTTTGATGTGTTGGATATGACCTGCCGGCGGCCGGTGAACGCAAAGTCTCATTCCTGCGCAAAGCTGCCGGTCATTTTATTTGGTCACTTCGCCCTTGCAGCTTACTGTCAAAACCGGAAGCAGCCGTTCGTGAAAGGAACGGCGAAGGGGTAGTACGAGCCCGAAGCGACTGATGCGGCGGCGCAGCTAGATGATCCTCTGTTCAAGTTCCGCCGGGTCATCAGTATCGACGTGCCAGAATGCGGCTGCGCCTTCGGGCATCTCTTGTAGCACGCGCTCGAAGTCTCTCTTGTTAGTGCAGCGCCGTATCGCCCAAGCCGTCGCTTCAATCGCATTATCCGGCGTCAAGTTGTGATTTCGGCGAACCTGCTTTACTTCGGCAACCATTTTGGACCGCTCGGAGAAAGGAACAGGAGGTTCTGTAACATCCCAGCCATTCACGAAAATTGCACGAAGCACACTTGGAAGAACCGCTGCAAAGTCCAAGCCCTGTTGTGCGGTCAAGCGGCGGCGAAAAACCAGAAACACTGCGTCAACAGCAGTATAGGCCATGTTGTCCGACTCGAGACACATGCGCTCCTTTGCATCGTCCAAAAACGCCTGCCATTCCTTTGAGGCGTGTCTGTATGTCCACGGCATTGGCATGTGCGGTTTCGATCCTGAGTGATTTCTTTGCCAAATAGCCTACAAACGTTGGATTTATACCGATGATAAGTGAACGGCAACTTCGTCCCGCTGACTGGTCCTTGATGTGAGACGCCGCGAACGTCCGCTCTAACTGCATTTGGAAATCGTCGAGTGAGCACATCAGGGAACGCTGCAGACGCGGCGAAGGTCCGGTAGGTCGGCATTCTACCCACTCAGTCGACCTCCGGTTGAGAACTCGACCGGGCGACGATTAGAGGTCCGGAGACTGTGCATTGCCGACACAAGCATCAGCCGCGACTCCGGGTTGATCAGGTTTGGGGCGATAGGGGATTGGTTGCGATCAATTGATACTAGCCGGCCCTATGGCCAAAGCAGATTGAGGATAAACATCACCACTGCGATGGCAAAGAACAACGGCCAGCTCCAACGCGGACCGCCGTCCCTGTGAGGTGTGTAGAGGCCAGATTTCTGCATGCCGATGATCACGGCAAATATCAGAACGCCGGATACCAACGCGTGTGCCAAGTCGAATGTCATTATGTTTCCTTGGAGTTAAGGGCCACGGCGTCGCCTGACAGCAAGATGGCGGCAAATGATCCCCAGTATGGTGAGGTTGACGAGTGGCACCAAGGCCGCTGCAAAAGGCAAAACCGATTCAGGCAGCCCGTCCAACCAGAGCGACCACGGCAATCCGAGGGGCATCAGGAAGACACCCGCCAGCGGATCGCGCTCCTGACCGAAGAGCCCGAAGGTTCCGATCAGGAGCAACGCAAGCGCGACAAGGTACAAGGCCGCGAAGGCACGTGTTCCCCACTTACACATCACGCGCCCGCATTATGGTACGTGCAGCATGTCGCGGCGGGACTGTTGCCGGCCGCAGGTCGTGCGGGCAGCCCTGCTGCGCCCCATGGGCGTTAATTGCATGCAGGGTAGTTGGCACGGTCGGCCTCGGTGACGTCAACCGGGCATTCAGTAGCGCGATTTGCCTCGGAAATATCTGCTTCCGTTGTGTAAGCTTCCTCCTGGACACACCCAGCCAAGGCGATCGTCGCAAGCGCGAGGGCAATATAGGTTTTCATGCGTTTTCCTTCTTCATTTCGTTTGACGCCGAAAGCAGGAAAGCTTTCACGTCGTTCCCGGTCGTGGAATTATTCGATTCCGAAGATCACGTTGTAGGATTGGGCGCCGTTCGCCGTGTTGTAGACCTCCACCACATGGTCGCCCGATTGCCAGAGTTGTCCTCGGTACTCCTGCGATGCACTCATCTCGTCCAGCAAGACCGAACCATCCGGGTTGTAGATCACATAGGTCATGCCGGGTCCGTTGGCCGCGACCCGCACGTACAGAAATTGGCCGTCTTTCGCTCCTAGGACGTAGCGGCGGCTTTCCTGCGGAAGCAGCGAGCCCGTCAGTTCCGCGCCCGAGGTTCCGGCTGTAAAGGCTACACGCTCGGTCCCCGACCCGGAGGAGCCCGAAGCACCGGCCATGGCCCCATTGCCATCGTCAGCGGCTTCGGCAACGGAGAGATCGGCAACAACGCCATCGTTCGAAACAAGGCATCGCCAGACCGTGTTTCCACTGTCGCGGAACATCACGAGAGAGTTGGCTTCTGAATATTCCGATGAGAGCACCGTTCCGCTCTGACCGTCAGGTCCCCCAACGGTCCGGATTTGGTCGATGCAGCCATCGATAGCGTCCTGTCCCACGTTTGCGATTGCAGGTGTAGCTAGCGACTGAATGAGAGCCGCAGCTAACGCAGCTCCAACGAATTTCATTAAGATCATGTAACCTCACTTAGCATCACTGAATTTCTCGACCTCGACACAGATAATCACGTTCGACAACCTCTGTTAAGTAGTCCAATCAACGAGAGTATTCGAACTGGAAGTATTGGAATGGCGCCTCTGTCCCTGCGACAGCTCGCCGTGGCCGCAAACCAGACCACAGAGCAAGACGTACGAGTAGCCGAAACGCGCAGTCAACGAACAGCTGTCCGGGCGTCCCGAACGGCAGCAAAGTCCGCTGTCTTTTCCTTGGTGTGAGCCGCCGCGAACGTCCGGTCCTCTTCCGAATGGACGGCTGTTGGATGACGGTAGCTGGATTTGCTGCACTGCGGAGAATGACTGCGAAGTCGGCGAAGCCGACTCATAAATAGGTGTTACATCGTGGGCCGATCGGGTAGATCGGCCCAACTCGTCAGATCTCGACGGGCTCGGCAATTGAGAGTGCATCTTCCAAATCGACACCGAGATAACGAACTGTGCTGTCCATCTTGGTGTGTCCCAGTAGGAGTTGCACCGCTCTCAGGTTGCCTGTCTTGCGATAGATCTGCGCAACCTTGGTACGACGCATCGAATGCGTCCCATACGAAGTGGGGTCCAGGCCGATCGACTGAACCCATTCTCGAACCAGGCGCGCATACTGGCGGGTAGAGATATGCAGCCGCTCATGGAAGCGGCCCGGCCACAGGAACTCCGAACCGCTCATCAAGGGATCCGCGATCCACTGCGAGATCGACCTCCGAGTTCCTTCCGAGATCTCGAACCGAACCGGCTTGTCGGTCTTGCTTTGGATGACCGAAGCGCGCTCCTTGACCAGCCCGGCAGCGTAGGCATTTGCGACCTTGAGCTT
>NZ_FZOY01000005.1 GCF_900188335.1 Tropicimonas sediminicola
CTATACGAGGAGCACGTTTGCCAAGGCGACGGTCATGCCCAGACTGGCCGACTTTTGCTCCGCCCAGTGGTCGGTTTTTGCGCCGCCGTTGACACTATCGTCGCTCAAACTTCGAGCGGCGCTTCCGAGTACCGGTCAGTTAAATCCTGAAAGCGAACTCGAGAAGCAGTCATTGAGTACCTTGAGCTGAACGATCACTTTGTCCACTGACTCGTCCTTAATGTGAGACGCCGCGAACGTTTGCTTCAACTCCACGCTGACGGCTGACGAACCAGCAAGGCAGGGAATGACTGCAAGATCGGCAAACCCGACCTTGGTCGCTACCAACTCTCGAGTTGACTACCTTACGCATTTTCGCGGCAGTTAATCTTGAATGTGAACCTCGGTCCAATGGTGCCCGCTGGTCTTTTGGATTCATTTTTCGCTCCGAGAGAATGAAGCCTCCCCCGCCGGTCCCTATGCTATCCGAAATAGTTTCGGACCCACCCCCCATCTTCCTGAAGCACTTTGGCGATCGGAGTTGCGGACGGAGAGCACAGACGGGGTCGGTATCTGATCAAGCGTTCGTGGGAGATAATCCTTGAAGTCAGTGGTTGCGGCGCCAAGTCCATGGCATCTCGAACGAAGCTTGCCAGATGCCCAGCTTCTCCTTCTCCGCCAGCCGCTGTTCGTCAACATAGTCAAGGCTGTAGTTGGTGTAGGCCAATGCCCAGCCGTTTCGTACAAGCCATCCGTTGATGTCATGGTTGTTCTTCCTGCAAACGGCTACGAGACGCCCGTAACGATCGACGTCACGGACGTCGCAATCGATCGGTGAACTGGCAATGAAATCCGCCAAGGCGAAAGCTGAGTCCTTTCCGCAGCGCCAGGCGCTTCCATCATGTCGCTTGCAAGTCTGACGGCTCTCGATCGCGTCGACACCGAAAAGTCGAATGCGCTGGCCATGTATCTCAATCGTATCGGCGTCGATGACAGACTCCACGCCGGAAATGCTCGAAGGCTCCGCGGATAGACATGCCGCAACCATCGTGACAACTGAAGCAAGGACGCCTTTTCTCAGTAACATACTCTAGAGCCTTCCTTCCGATAGTTCAGCCACCCGAACAAAGGTTCTCACATGTAACGCCGTCGTTGTCTCTGTCCAAGGATCGACCCCAGGAGCAGTTCCGAAAGAGCCAGTAGGCGTCTTGGCAACTGAAGATCGATTTCGAGCAGTATCGGCGGGGTGAGCAGCTTATCGACTGTGAAAGATGCAGCAGTCGATTTTGGGGCGTTGGTGATGTGTGGGGTAAGGACACTTGGTTTCCTGCCGCAAATACAGCCTGCCAAGCGACCAAAAGAAGCGTGTGTTGCATGGTATGAGCCTCCGGCTGTGCTTTAGTCTGGCAATTCGGCGGAACTTTGGCGGCAGGAGCGCGATTGGGTCAGGAGCGTCAGGAGGGCGGTCCCGGGTGTGTTCTTCTTGGAGAGCGAGGCTTCACCGTTCAACGCCCTCGCTTGCCAGCGAGAACAAGCAGGAGGGCGCGTTGCTCGGCCGCCGCCCTCTCCAATCCACCGTCGAACTCCATTATCGCAGCGCGTTCTTCGAAGATGTCTTGTTCTTGCTTGGTCAGGTGGGAGGTCAGACGTACCGCTTGCGAATCCTGCGAATGTTGCGAATTGACAGAACTCGATGCGGGCTTCTCCCAGGGAAAAGTGATTTCTTCAGCATTTCTGAAAGCCTCGCGTATGGCTTCAAGCGGATCCGAGGACTGCACAACAGCACTAGCCCCGCACAACTTGGTAAGCGCGGCGCGATTTCCTGCCACTTATGATATGGCTGCCCTCGACTTTTCGAAGCCAGCCATACTCCTTGAGGACCGCGAATAGCTGTTTGACCCGGTCGGCGGAGCGAAGGGCGTTTGGTCCACGTTGAGCCACAGCGCTCACGTCGACGAACTCCTCTTCCCACATGTCTCTCAGCCAGACGCGAAGTCGTTCCGCTTCCTGCATGTGCTTCGGGACCGTTCCCGCCGCGAATACCCTCAGCGCTTCCTCAAGGTAGAAGTTCGTAAGGTTGATCGCGATACTCATGTGGCGTCGCGAAACGCAGGTCGCCTTCTGGTCCTCGAACAGGGTGAGTACGCCGGCGATGCGAGCGGCCTGCTCTGCGGCTTTGGAGGCGTGGGCGCGAACCTCGGCGTAGCGCAAGCCCTCGGCGTGGGCCTCCTCAGTTACATTGAAGAACTCAACCAGGTCCAGGATTGCCTCGTCTTCCAGTTCTAGCGTTCTGGGCGCGAGTTGAAGCGGGTCCCTGTCGGTCGTTGGGAGCTTCAGGTTAAGTAGGTCACGCAGCCGTTTCTTGAATGTAGTTAAAGTCGCTTGAGCTTCTTGCCTTGCCACGATTGTCGCCTGATCCATGCGGATGAATCGTTTTCCTTGGTTCGTGTCTGGGAACGCCATCAGGAACCTCGCAAAGAGGCCCTGATCCCTCAACGTTTGGTCAGAAAGCGTCTCCAGTGCGATGGCTGGTTGTACTGCGATGTGTGCGGAAACACGCCTGTTGGGAAGGAAGACGGCCTGACCCCCGGCGGTGTTCTTCATGATCGGTTTCCCATCCCAGAACTTCGACAAGAGTGCGGCAGTCTTCTCGCGGTTTGAAGAACTCATGGAGTAGCCGCCGAGAATGATCCCGCCTTCATCCGTGAAGATCCCGGTCGAAGGGCGTCCGTTCTCGAAGTGGCGGAGTTTGCCTTCTACTGTCAGATCCTCGAAGAGAATCTGTGGGCTAGTGGGCGGGGTGGTATCCAGTGGAGGTTCTTCGCGATCACTACTTGGATCGTCAATGAGGCCTATAGAAAATGTGGAGGCGCGTCCGGAGTTCTTCTGTTCCTCGAACCTCTGTAGGTCTTTACGGAACCTGTCGAGGAGCGGTGCTTCGAACTCCCTGATGGCCGAGGTGGCGAGGCGATCGACTTGCGTCTTTCGTTCTCCTGAAGCCGCAATGCTGAAGCAGAACAAGCTGGTGGGAGCGCAGTCCCCGGAAAGCGTCTGTACGTTTGCATGCCCCTGTACGGCAACGGCGATCGACGCAAGTACGGCATTCAGGATTAGCGCTGTTGGCGCTTGCGTGAGTGTTTCGATCGCTCTGACCGGTTCAATGAGCGGTCCAAGGTCTGCAAGCGGAAGCTCAGTTGCCCGTGGGAGCGGTTTCACTAGAGGCGTCGGCATAAGAAGTCCTCTCGCCCGGACATAACTGTCCCATTGCCAGTTTCGGAAACTGTCATTCGTATACTCCGGAGATTTGGAGAAGCAGTACGCAATGAACGGCTGTGCAGCGTATCAAGAGCGCACAGTGGGCCCCGCGGTTAGCCTTGAACCAGATGTTGGTTGAGCCACTCGTCCAGGTCTTCGCGTCGATATAGGACGCAGCCTGCGAGCTTTACGAAGGCCGGGCCGTTGGCACGATTATGCCGAAGCCGAAGCTTGGCGAGTTTCGAGGTCGAGATTCCAAGGTATTGCGCGGCGACGGCGGGACGCAGATAAGTCGGCATCGCGGGGAAGTGCTGTTGTTCTGACACTGTGGATCACTCCTGAGTTGGTGATCTCAGCATGGTCGTTCCAACAAGCTGGGTCAGGCGGCGCGAATTGGTTAACTTTCTTTCTTCGCGCCCCTTGACAGGCTTTTTGTACGTCGCTCATGCGACACCCAGGCGTTTGCCAACGCTTCATATGACCAACCAGGTGACTCCGCTTTGTCGATGTGAATGAGCAGGTCATTCACGAATCTGGCGAAGGGGCTGTCGCCCTTCTTCGGAGCGTCGGCTCCTGTATACCGTTTCCAGACTTTGCGAGCTGTCGACATGAACTGCACCTTGGCCGCGCGCTCATTGTTCAGTTCGTGCCTGTTAAGGGCGTGAAGCTCTTGGAGCTCTGACTTCGCATTGTTGATCATCCCTTGGTCGCGCGACGCGTTCGGCGAGTTCTCGTAGGCAGGAGGGTTACGGCCATGGACTGCTCGAAAGAGCGCGATCATTTCTACTAAAAAGTTCCGCCGAAACCTTTCGAACTCAGGCTCCCGTGCGGGCTGTGCCTGAAAGCCCAACTCTTCCTGTAAGGGCATAGTGGCGATCGTCTTAAGATCTTGCGTCAGAGCGACCCTGGAACGGAAGGATAGCGACGAGTAAGCGTTCCAGACATTGGTCACTGCACCAGCGAACCTGTCGAGTTTCTCCAGCTCTTCCTTCAGAAAAACCGTTCTTGAGAGGTCCGTAGAAAGCAGAAAATCTTTGGATAGAAAGAACTCGACATCACCATCCCAAGGGTCCTTATCGGGAAAGTTGTCCTTCAAGATCTTTATCCGTGCACGTTGCTCCGGATCCATTGGCTGTACTTTGGTCATGGATTCTGCTGATAGTGTACTGCTATGTATTCTTTGCCGCTGGCCCAAGCTAGCAGCCCAGAACTGTTTTGCAATCGAACAAGGAGATCTAGTGCAAGGGGGTAAGTGCGAGCTCACTGAACTAGGCGAGGCGATCTTGGATTGCGGCAGTCTGTTAACATAAGGGCGCTTACGAGCAGGGAATGAACGGTTATATTTGACGCCATATTCGGCTGAAAACTTGGAGATTTATTTGCATGAGGCTTTTTCGGATTGATGAAAGAGATCAGTCGCTGCTTTTGGGGTTTCCCGAAACTTCTATGGGAATTCAGGTTCTAGCTGAGCCAGAAACCCCTTTACTTGAATGGTTGATCGTTCTGGGAGGCCAAGTCGCCTTGTTTTCAAGTGATTTGTTCCTGGGAGCGGAGGTCAGCGAGCCTCTGAGCTACCTGGATGAGCCATGGCTGCGCCGTGACGAAAGAGGGCTCGATTCCGATCGAGAGGCTTTGTTCAGAGAATGGCTGGATATGCTTGAACCGGTCGAAAATAGTATAGAGGGTCGCCAAATAATTCCTTCCGTACAATTTAGGCAATTCCCGATCGGTCCATTTCCTCAGCCGCCACAACCGAACAGTTGGACATATGGTCATCTACCCTTCATCGGAGTAACTGGCACAGATGACGTTTTCTATCGTTGGGAACCTTGGCCAACTAGCAGACGTATAGACCAGAAAACCGGCAGAGTGGCCGCGGGTACATTCACGGCGCCAATGTCAGAATTGCAGTTCATGCCAACCGGATTCTCTGCCGTTGCTCGCCTTGCGCTACCCGGATTACTGCCAGCTTGCTATAGATGGGAACTGCGTCCGCCTTCTTTCACGCATACACGTTGTGGAGCATGCGTTCCTATGTTCGGACAGTCAGGCGGTGGCGTTGAGGTTGCCTTCCAAAACGGGTTCACGAACGTTGGCCCAGTTGCAAACCCAGTTGTTTTACCAGCGTTGTAAAGATGAAGTGGTCAATGCCCGTATATGAAACCGACCCGCTACAGTTTGCGGTATTTGCTTCCAGCGTGCGCCCCTGCTTCTCTTGGTCAGTTGATCCGTTTCCAGGTTTGATCTGATGTTAGTCTTTCGATTCCTCAACGAAAAGTACGCAATCAGAGCTTTGCGTGAGAAACGGCTTCGGATTTCTCGTATTGAGGAGCTGAACGACGAGTTTGAGTTTATTGGATTAGCGCTCAAAGGGCGGAAAGACAGGAAGGCGCTGCGAGAGATACGCTCACACTTGCACCAAAAGAGCGGAATAATCTGCATGAGCGAGCGGTGGAGCAATCCTTTACTTTGGGCTCACTACGCCGACAACCTTCGAGGTATTGCGCTTGCCTTCGAGATTGCGCCAACGAGGTTCCACCAAGTGAAGTATGTTTCAAAACGGCCGAAGCTTCTGGATCTTGGCCACAGAACCTTGGACGGCATAACCCCAGCAGATATAAAGCAGTTGATGCTAACCAAATTCGATGCATGGGCCTACGAAGAGGAACGCCGAGGGTTTTTCGAACTCAGGGAAGGTGAGACGATTAGCGGAGGAACCCATTTCTTTGAGCCATTCTCGGATCAGATGGCGCTGCGTCAAGTTATCGTCGGACCAAGATGTTCGGTAAAGCGCAGGGAAATCTCCGAAGCGTTAGGTGACCTGTCGGATATCGTTGAAAGTTTTAGAGCAAGGGCCGCATTTCAGGGTTTTTCTATTGTCCGTAATAGAAATGAAAATATTTGGAAATAGACCATTACGATTCAACGGCAAACTAACGAAACGAAACTGTCCAATTGTATGGAATTTAAGAATGAACAGAGAGAGTGCAGAGCAAGTCGAGTGGATGAAGAAATGCGACTATGTTGTAAGCAAGATGAACAACTTCGTACGCAGTTGTGTAACTCCGTTATCTCATGAAAGTGCAGACCGTGTTCGTCTAATCGGGACGGGGTCGTTTATCATTAGATCGGGAATTCATTCGATAATTACGTGCCACCATGTGGGTGCAGAAGGCGAATGGCAGCTCGACTACCGGCTGAATAGCAGCGACGTCATCCATAGATACTCAATGAGATGGTTAGGCATCCCCGAACCAGTTGATGTCGCATGTACCAAAGATACTCTAGTCGCCTTGAGCACCGAACAGCCTGCGATACAACCCCACCAGCTAGCATTGAAACACGAGACTTCTCAAAAAGAGGAGTTGCTGTACTTTTTCGGGTTTTCTGGCGAGAATAGCAATTTCGCTTTTGAAAATCTGGTTTCAAACGGAACTGGATATTTAACGCAGCAAAACCAAGAGGCAGCCTCGGATGGCGATCTGATTGAGTTGCTGTGGCCCCAGGGAGCGCCAAACTGGAGTTCCGAAACAACAGAATATGCAAAGAAAAACATGAGGTTTAGTGATCCGAGGGGTTTTAGCGGCTCTCTTGTATGGAATACTCGCTTCCTTGAAGTCGGGGGAAATTTGGATTCTTGGTCACCAAATTATGCGCAAGTCACCGGAATCTTGAAACGATTTGATCCTGCAAGGAGTGTTCTTCTTGCTACTCCAATAGAAAAATTTGGTCACCATAAACTTGCCTAGTGGGCCATAGCCCAGCGTTGTCGAAGTCGACATAATGGACGTCAGGGAGTTCACATTGATCAGTGCTCGCCCGCACCACCCGAGAAAAACACGACCGAAACCCGGCGCCCGATCTCTGGCTCATGATCCCTGGACACAAGCTCTGCTTCCTCGATCACTTTGGACATCTTTTCGCGGACGTCGTCAGCGCCCGGAAGATCGCTTTCGAGCTTCTCTAGGATCGCCTGGATCGCGATGTACCCTTTCGGCAGCTCCTCATAGGCAAAGCTGTCCCGCACCTCTTGCTTGGCTTGCTCCCAGTAGGGGTCGAGCAGCCGACTCCATGACTCGCAGATCATTTCGATGGCGGGTAGGGACAAGTGCCCGAACATCCCTCGATCATCGTTTTCCACGTCGGACCGTCGGCTCATGAACTCTGCGCACGCCTTCATCAGACTTTCGACGCGTGCTGGGCGCAGGTCCCATTCTGTAAGCCGTCCAAGCTGGCCAGAGACGGTTTCAAGCGCGCTGGTCAGATCCTCCTCGGTCATCCTCGTCTGTTCCAAGCCGAGGCTCTTGGTCCTCTCGTATGCCGTCTCAAGGGTCTTAGCACAGGCCAACTGACCCCGCTCCAACAGTAGGCCCGTCTCAGAAGGCCGTAGCAGCAGCAAACGCGGAGGTAAGAAATTGGTCGGCTTGTCGACGCCCTTCAGATGTAGGGCGGTGAAGCTCTCTCTGGCAGACAGAAGCGCCAATTCAGCGCCCCAAGTCCCTTCGATTCTGGCCTTGCTGATGAGACCGTAGCGCTCTGGAGAAATCTTCTCTTTGGTCCGAGCGAGAACGTCGTGGAAATTGTTGTCTCGCATCCGCCTGGTTGACCCGAGATAGCGCGTGACGCTCTCCAGGATCACCTCGGTGTCCTCGGAGCCAACCTCTTGCACGGCGTCAATCAGCTCTTCCCCTGCTAGGGTCCGATAGTTCTCGATGCGGTTGGTGACCTTCTCGTCAGATGCAAATTGACCAACGGGAACATCGACGAGGTGGTAGTTCACAATTCCGAACTGACTATCGATCCGGTCGATACGACCCAATCCTTGAATGAGCTCTTTCAGGTTCGACGTGACCCCGAGGAGAACAAGCGTGTCGGCGGACTGAAGGTTAATCCCTTCCGCCATCTTGTAGGTGAGGAAGACCGAGGCAGGCCCTTCCGGCGCATTCTTGCCCCCAGGGCGGAAGTAGGACTCTACCGACTTGCCGTGCGTGATCCGTCGGAAGCCGTCCGGTCCGCTGCCAAAGATGGCCTTCACGGCCCTATCATCACCCTTGGTCTGGTTCCCAACGACGAAGTTCGTGTGGTGGCCGCCGCGAGAAAGCGCCTCAGCAAAGATTTCGAGCGTGTCCGTGCGCTCTGCAAGAAAGACAACCCGATCCTTCTGCTGCTGGATGCGCAGGCAAGCTTCATATCGCTTCTCATCCAAGTCTTGCAGCGGCTGTGAGGCGAGCTTTTTGGCTAGGGCATCGCACTTTTCGGGAGCCGCCAAAGCATCGATGCCAAGCAGAGCAAACATGTCGACCTGGCCAGGGTGTGGAGCCCTCCGCTTGTTCTTGGAACCTTGTTCAAATTCCCGCAGCCACTTTCCGATGACGCCCTGGGTCATCTCCCAGGCTGCCTGCGCCGCGCTTACCCGGAGAATATTCAGCAGGTTGCGGATATGGAGCTGATCCTGGGTGCTCTGCTGTGTCTTGACGTGACCGAAGCGGCTCTTCTCGACAGCCGTGACCCTACCGCCGGGCGCGAGGTCGTTACATAGCGCAACGATTTCGTCGAGACGCGCCCTTTGGGGCTTCGTGAGCTTCAGCGTACTGGGTCGCCCGTGATTGGATAGCTTCGGGTAGCTGTGTTTGGAGCGATCCTGATCCTCGCCAATGCATCGGCGCTGACGGCGTGCCAAAAAAGGCGAAATCAGCTCGGAAAGTTCCGTGCGTGCCTGCCTCGACAGAGCGGTTTCTGGTTCGGATAGAACAGCAAGTGGCGCGTGCTGGTCGAAGATGTCGGGTGAACTTTGCATCTCACGTTCGAACAGCTCGCCCATGGCCTGGATGTAGTCCGGCGTCATGAAGATTGAGGCGCGCTTCTCCTGCATATGGGCAAGCCAGTCGACGTCGCGATTGCCTAGAAGTGTTGCCGACAAGCAGACGTTCCAGCTGGGTGGTGCGAGCTCGACCGCCGCAGCCATCTGGGATGCCTGTTCGAAGCCAGGTGTCACCGTATGACTTTCGTCGATAATGAGCACGCCGAACTGATCGAGTCTCAGACCCGACTTGCGATCGTCGCCGGCCCCTCGCAGGCGCTTCTTTGAAAGACTTGTGTTGGCTATGGCCTCCAGGGAGTTCGTCGAATGCTTTACCCAGCTAGGGATGACCTTGGGCGGCGCTATCACCGCCGCGTTCTTTCTGGCGACGCCATGTATGGGGGAGCGCGGAATGACCCGCGAAAAGGTTTCCGAAAGAGCTTCCCCCAAGTGGCATCCGATTTCGGTTTTACCCGAACCTGTAGGCGCCTCCACGAAGGCGATGCCGTGTTCGTATGTGATGGAGCAGGCCTCGTAGGTCAGCTCCTGTTGGTATTCGTACAGCGTGTGGCCGGTGATCTCTCGTCGGTCCCCAGTTAGCCATGGCTCGAAGCCTTTTTGCTCCGAGATCATCCGCGCTATGGCGTCTTCTGCCGTGGCAGGCTTTATCAACCTATCGAGGATTTCGAGCGCTTCTTCTGTCCAGTCAGCCGAAACGTCCCAAATCTGTTCAGCCGCTTGGGTGCGCTCAAGTTGCAGCTCGTGCGAACCAGCATCGAGCCCATCCGCGTACTCAATATTGCTGTAGAGCCCGGAGCGCGAAAAGTTCGCCGAGCCTGCCACCGCGCCCACCCGCGAACTCACGATCTTGGAATGCATCCGACGATCACCGCTGATCCCCAGGCGGGTCTGGGCCAGTACGGGATCAAACACACGAAGCTCTATCTTGCGTGTTTGTATCGCCCGCTTTGCCAGCACCGCCAGCAGATCGTCGTCATCCTCGACCTGCAGGCCGGACTTCTCCAGCCAATAAAGCTTCATCTCTTCGGTCACCGGCCTCGGCTTTGCCAACCGTCGAGAGTTTGCCGTATCGATACCGAACGATATCCGAATATGGATGTCAGGGTCTGCGTCAGGGTCTTTGAGCTCCTTGACCTCTCTCATCAAAACGGCGAGCGACGACAGGAAGTCTTGATAGCCGGTCACGATGAGACAGTCGCCAGACGTGATGTGTGGTCGATAGAGGTCGATGACAGGGCGGTCGATATTGGTTCCGACCTTCGGCCCAGCCTCAAGGGCCGTTTCGGCCAACCCAGTGGCCTTGGGCTCTTCAATGGTCTGTGGCTTCGAGCGGAGCCAATTCGGGAGCGAAAACAATAGCTAATACCAGCGGTGTCGAGATTCTCGGAGTATGACTGATGCTTTTATCCCAGGGCAATGAGGCTTTTTACTGGCGTAGCGCCCGTCTACCGATTTTCGTCTCCCCTGGGTGCAAGATAGCAAGAGGGAGAGGGTGGACTGGGAGCGCCTTACCGCCTTCCTACGGCGAAACCCGTGCTTGGGGCGGGGTGTGCCGGGTACGACGGTATTGGGTTGGCGGTCAGTATGGGATCACGGAAAATACTGATGGCCTCAACACACATTCAGCAAGCAGTCATCAATAAGCATCTTTTGGAGCTATTCATCAGGAAAGCTCCCTTCATGAATAAGGCGACGCCCACGGTTGCCCATATGACGGTTGGTATCAAGATGTGCGAGGCGATAGGCATTCGAAACACCGTACTCACTACTCCAACTTGGAACATGCTCCACATGTACAAGGTTGTTGACTGCGAGTAGCGACAGAGCGCTCTTGATCTTGTTTCGCGGAATACCTGCGTACTCCTCGATCGTCTCATAGTTCATTCGGGCAAGATTGGTGTCGTTGTCCCGACGGGCAACGACGGCGTAGTAGAATTTTAATGCATCGAGTTCGGTAGCACGTCTAAGGTGAAATTCGTAGAAGGCTGGAATAGCCTGCTGCCGGTAGAGACCGCGGGCAGGTAGTTTGCCCCAGCCACGAGCCGGGTCAAAATTAGTAATCCGATAGGCGCTTTGTGCTCCCAAGCGCTCGACTAGACCGCGGTCAACAAGGGCGCTCAAACCCTGCGAGATCTTCGTGCGGCTCAAATCCGTCGCAGCCTGGAGTTGATCATAGGTTAGTTGGGCAACACCATGCTCATCGTCGGAATGGTGAGCAATCACGGTTAACAACATTAGCCCAGCTAAGTTCGCCGATCCTTCACCCTGCTTCCATCGGAAGTCTTTCAGTCCTCCTGCTTCGATCCATCCAGTAGGAAGTTTCACCCACGTCTTCATAACGTTCACCGACGGTTTTGGCGGTTATGGGCGGCATGAACTGCCCAAATGGCGAAGCCGGCCAGACCGATGGCTGCGAGACCGAGGATAAGAGCCAACACTTGCGGCGAAGCCGCAAAGAGTAGTGAGACAAGTTCGAATGCATGTTCCATGAGCGCCTCCGATTTTTCGAGCATGCGGAAAATTTGGCGCTGACGCACGATCTATTCTAGAAACAGTCGCCGTGCATTGATGAGGCAAATTCAACAATTACATCGCAAAAACAATAACTTGATGCCATAAGGATCAGTAATTATAGGTTTCTGAAGTAGTTCACGAAACTCGCTCTGCGAACTAGATTATGGTTCCTGGCGACAAAATAGCGCTTAGCGACAGGAGAACTGTACCGATGGAATCATCTGACGACCAGGCAATTAGGTCGGCATCTGCAGCCGCCGGGCGCCTGTTTCGCACATACGAACGGCATTGCATCGGACCCAGTTCAGACACCCTCTTTGACCTATTGACTGCAATGCATAGCCTAAATGACCGCCTGCAGAGGGCGGTCGGCAAGGATTTCCACCACGTCGAAGAGTTCGTTGCACTTAAGGCGATCCGGAACCTGGCACATCACCAGGAGGAGTTGCGCTCCAATGTTCGCGTCATCCCGGCACCTGCCTACAGTGATCTCGCTATCATGTGCATCCTAAGACGAGACCAAGTCGAACGCGCGATTGAGAACTCTCAAGAACGTTGGCGGAACGAGATACGTGCGGCGTGCGAGGCTGTTTTTCACTGGTACGGACAGGCTGTGAACATTAACCCATGCGTCTTTAACTTCATGGTGAAGGCCTACGAAGAGATATCAGAGGTCGGAGTGCGACCTGCTGAAGAGGATATCGCTTCCTTCGAGAACTCGTATCGCAACGAGGAGGCACACGGTCATTCGCATTTCGTGGAAGGTATCCTTCGCGCACCTGCGGCAGAAATCACCGGGTTGCTAGCGAGTGTAGCCGATGAGATGCCCTCCGCAGGTGCATAGCATCACGACAATCCAGACTCATCCCGTCACCTGTAGTTATGGAGGCCTGTCAGGACAAACGGCTTCTGAATTTGCTGCATTGGTGGCAGCCCGACTGGTCCGACCGTCGCTAGCGCTTGGCGTCTTTTAGTAGGGGATTAGTAGGGAATGTACGTCAAAAGTTCTCTGACTTGGTCCGGCACCGTCCAAGAGCGCCATTCAGAATAACATATTAATCATAAGTGGTTATCCGACTTCAGACCGTTCTGTCGGGTTACGTCCAACGCATGGACGGCAAAATTCGTAATGAGCGGGTCGCAGTCCGTTGAGCTGGAGAACCATCATACGCTCAATGGCGGCACCAGATATCACGCGCTATTCGCTCTCCGACAGATTGTTCTCCGCCTGCCAGTGCCTTAACCTCCGTTTGACTGGTGTATCTTTCTTTTAGACACTCGGGAATGCTTCTATCAGAAGAGTAGAGTAGTTTTCGGATTAGGGCCCTTGGCGTGAGGTTCAGCTAGGGCCTGAACTGTGAAAAGGCATCACTGCGTGCGTCGCTGCAGTTCCTTGCAGGCGGCTTCCATCGCCGGACGCAATGCATCCAATGATGGCTTGGCATACCTTTGCCCGGTGATCGAGAGTGGCGTGTGGTTGAGCAGCCGGCCGACGATCTCCTCGAGTACGCCGGCCTCCATTGCTACGGTGGCGAAGGTCCGTCGGTGTGCGTGCGGGCTCCAACGCATCCGCGTCGGGGCTGTCAGCCGACCATCTGGACCCTTCGGAGACGGGAAAACCCACTTGCGGTGCAGGCCGCGGACCGGCGCCAGGATCTCGTGATGGATCTGCAGGATCGGCAGGTCGAAGCTGCGGCCGTTCTTGGTCATCGGCAGATGGATGTGGTCTTCGCGGACATGCTTCCACTCAAGCGTCAGAGCCTCGCTCTTGCGGAACCCGGTAAAGAGAAGCAGCTCGTAGAAGACCGTGTGTATCGGATTGTGGAGGCCGTCGATGGTGGATCGCCACAGTTTCAGATCCTCGATGATCTCGCCCTTCGGCTGCTCCGGGTACCACTCGATCGCCATCGTCGGGCATTCGGGCAGATCATGGGTCCGACGGGCGTGGTTCCAGACCGTGCGGAAGTACTTGAGGGTATGGTTTGCCGTTGAGGGGGTGGCTGCAAGCGAGCGGTGCCTGTCAACAACCTGCGACTTGGAGATCTCGTCGAGCGGAAGCCGCATCCAGTCCTTCAGATGGTTCTCGAACTGTTGCCGCAGGCCGGACCTGTGTGCCTCTGAGCGCAGCCTTGGCCGCGCGAGGTAGGCTTCCATCGCTTCCTCGAGGGTAGGGGCCCCGATCTGGATCTGCTTCCCCGCGCCGCGGCCCCACTCCAGCGCGAAACCGAGTGCGGTCTGGCGAGCGGCCTGCGCCGAGATCACCGGGAAGCGACCGATCAGCACCCGCCGTGTCTGACCGCCCACGTCTTTCTGGAAGTACCAGGTCTTGGATCGCTTGCCGACGAAGAGCACGAGACCCTTCACCTCGCTGTCCCAGTGCTTCTCGGTGTCGGATTTTGCAGGTGGCAGCTTCTTGGCGAAGGTCTCGGTGAGCTTTGGCATTTTGTCGGAATTTTGTCTGTATCGGCATCCAAGAGTGTACCCCTGCAGGAACCGAGAGGAAAGGCCAAAGCATTGAAAAAGAAACAGTTTGAACGGAGATGAAACGACAGGAAAGGTGGATCACTTGCTTGGAAGGCTAAGGTCTTACCACTACACAACGCCCGCTCAGCAGATTACCACCTAAGTCATGGCCGTTCCGGGGTCAAGCATTGGCTGAGGTAAGCAACTGAAGATGACACGCGCGCGACTCGACAACCAATTGGCGCGCCGCCTGTTTCTGGACCGTCACCTGCTGTTGCGACCCGGACCGGGTTCCGGGAAGGAGGAGGACCTCGACCGCGTGCTCCACGGCCTCGGTTTCGTGCAAGTCGACAGCGTCAACACGCTCGCCCGCGCGCATGACCTGATCCTGTGGTCCCGCCGTGGCCGGTACCGTCCGGAGGCGCTCGAGCGTCTGGTCTC
Organism: Tropicimonas sediminicola; assembly: GCF_900188335.1. Taxonomy (GTDB): domain Bacteria; phylum Pseudomonadota; class Alphaproteobacteria; order Rhodobacterales; family Rhodobacteraceae; genus Tropicimonas; species Tropicimonas sediminicola. The sequence goes on from NZ_FZOY01000005.1 coordinate 14,474, forward strand.
GCATCGGCGGAGCGCGTTCGAACACTGGACCCACGACGCCGCGGTCATCCCGATGCCATTCTACCCGATGTGGCGGATGAAGTTCGCGCGCGACGAGGCGCGTATGCGGGCGCGCTGGCCGGCGGCGCGCCGCGAAGGGTGGGAGGCCGAAATCGACACCGTGCTCCGGCATATCGGCGATCATGGTCCGGCATGTTCCAACGATCTCGGCGGCGACGAGAAGAAGGGCTCGTCGGGATGGTGGGACTGGCATCCGTCCAAGACGGCACTGGAGTTCCTCTGGCGGTCAGGACAGTTGGCGATCTGCCATCGCCGGGGCTTCCGGAAGTTCTATGACCTGACCGAGCGCGTAATCCCGGCAGGCCACCTCGCTCCACGGCTCGATGCGGACGAGATCGTCGACTGGGCAATGTGGGAAGCGCTTCAACGGCTTGGATTTGGCACCAGCGGCGAGTTGGCGGCGTTCTTCGACATCGTGACGCGCGATGAAGCGAAAGCCTGGTGCACGAGAGCGTTGACCGCCGGCCGGATCATCGAGGCGGATGTCGAGATGGCGGATGGTTCCCGGCGGCGGAGCTTCACCACGGAAGAAATCCTCGACAGCATATCCACGCTGCCCGAACCATCGTCCCGCGTGCGCCTTCTGTCGCCCTTCGATCCGGCCTTGCGGGACCGGGCACGCGCCGAACGGCTGTTCGGCTTCCATTATCGGATCGAGATCTTCGTCCCGGAAGCCAGGCGCAGGTACGGGTACTATGTCTTCCCCGTTCTCCAGGGAGACCGCGTGATCGGGCGGATCGACGCCCGGCGCACCGGTGATGCTCTCGTCGTTCGCGCGTTCTGGCCCGAAGCCGGCGTGCGGACGGGCAAGGGGCGGTTGTCTGGCCTGAAGGCCGAACTCGAACGGATCAGGCCCCTGGCCGGGGTGGAGGCTGTCCAGTTCTCAAGTGCCTGGTTGCGGGAGTGAGGCATGCCGTGGCGACCGCCTGACGCCCTTGATCGGTGTGTCGCAGAATGTACGGCGCGGGGTGCCAGACCAGGCGCCAGGCAAGGCGGGCGGGACCGCGGCTCCCAAGGCCCGATGGTTTCGCGCATCCTCAGACGCCGCGCCACGTTCCCTTCTGGAACAAGTCAGGTCAGCACGCCGGGACGGACGGGGCTCGCGGCACTCGAACGGATCAGCGGCGCACGCTGACGTAGCCTCGCGTCTTGTCGTAGTTGTCACTGTCGACTGTATTCATCGCGTCGAACAGCGCGGCAGCTTCAACCCAGATCGGCGGGTACTTGTACCGCGACACGTCGAGGATGAGGAACCTGTCCGTATCCGCATCGTAGGCACCGAGCGGCGAGATGTGACCGCCGGTTTCCTGCTCGATCGCCGACCGCAGGTAGTTCACGAGAATGAAGTGTTCGTCGTCCGCTAGTTGCGTGATCGCGGTCTGTCGGAACGTGTCGAGGTCGGATTCCGACGCATGAACCACCTCGACAGCGAGGTCATGCGCAGCCAGAACGCCGCCGACCTCGTCGAGGGTCATTCCGTAGGGCGGATTGACGATCGCCTCGGCAGGCTTCACCGCCTCGGCAGCGGGCGTGAAGATGTTCTCCTGGTCGAACATCCCGAGGCCAAGGGTCATGTCCGACGCGGGACGCGGAATCTCGAGGGCGTTGAGCACCATCGCAATGGAGGCGGGTCCGCAATATGCGGGGTTGTCCTGCGTGGTGAAGTGAATGCTGAGCGGGAAGTAATCGGTGCTGGCCTCGGCCTCGATCAGAAGCGCCGCGCCCTCCGGCGTCGACAGGCTGATGATACTTTGGGGCAGCGGCAGGGTCTCGGCCTGCGCCGTGGAAAGAGCGGCGGCGAACGCGGTCACGGCAATGGCAGTCAGTCGTTTCATGTAGGGCACCCCCATGGGAAAAGGAGAAAGACCAGCACGCTGAAATGCCGGCAGCATAGCACGCCGGAACGATCTTCCCTAACGTAACTTCTGACGGCGCAGCCGCCGCCACGTCATTCGGACTCGTCGAGATCCAGGGTGATCTCGCAGTTCAGCGTATTGCTGACCGTGCAGATCGATTTGGCGCGCCGAAGCAGTTCGGCCGACCTGTCTGCATCGTCGCTCAGCTTCCCGACGACGCGAATGCCGATGGACCCAACCCGGTTCGGCAGGTCGGTCGCCTTGGTTCCGGTGACTTCCACCGAGAACGGCGGGAGCGGGCGCTCCTCGGCAACGATCTCGAGCGACTTCGCGATGCAGGCCCCGACGGATGCCAGGAGCAGCTCGACCGGTGTTCCTTGTGGCGGCGCGGCAGAGAACTCTCCGCCCTGTCCCGCGTAGGTCAGAGCCCCATCCATATCGAAACGGACAGAGATCGGGCCGAAGGTCTTCGCTTTGATCCTGATCCCCATGCACGGACCTCCCTAGGCAAGCAAACGCGTTGGTCCATATGCTGCGCCGGGGTCTCGATCGTCAATCGAATGCCGCTTGGCGTCGAGCCCGCAGTTGCACGGGTTTCCATCCGGGGACGACCCGAGACGCCCACCCTCCGGTCGCTTGCCCCCGATTGCGCTTTCGCATAGGCCGCAGCGCGACTAAAATCTTCCGCAAGCCAACAACCGGGCAACGATCCGGAAATTCCCAACAGACAGGACTGAGGTCCAGGAGGTCACAAGATGAAACACCTGATCGGTAGCCTTGCCACGGTGGCTGCTCTTTCCGCGTCGGCAGCGGTGGCGGAAGAGTGGCGGGTGAACAACTTCCTGCCGGAGACGCGCCCGGAATCGGCGGAACTCGAACGGTTTGTCGAAGAGGCGAACGAGGCCCTGGGCGGCGCGCACGAGCTGAAGCTCTACAGCGGCGGATCGCTGGGCCTGCCGAACACCGACACCCTGCGCTTCCTGCCCAAGGGGGCCGTCGAGATGAGCCTGATGTGGGCGAACTATCTCGGCCGCGACGCGCCGGCGCTTAGCTCTGTCGTGGTTCAGGGCACCATCGGCTCGATCGAGGAATTCGAGAAGGCCATTCCGGTGGTGCAGGAGATCTACGAGGAGGAATTCGCAGACTGGGGCGTCTCCTCGGTGGGCTATGTCGCGATCCCGATGCTCATGGTTTCGGTCTTCTGCGGCGAGGAGCCGGTCAACACGCTGGACGACCTGAAGTCCAAGAAGCTCCGCGTCTGGGCGCGCGACCAGGTGGAGACCTTCACCCGGCTCGGCGTTTCGGCCCAGATCATCCCGCAGGAAGAACTCTACGTGGCGATGAAGACCGGCGTCGTGGATTGCGCGCTCTACCCGGCGCTTTATGCACACACGATCTCCTTGCAGGAAGTGTCCAAACACGCGTCCTTCCTCTACCCGATGGCGTCCGGCCCCTATGTACTCGGCGTCGCTACCGACCGCTGGGAGGCCGCCGATCCTGCCTTCAAGGAGGCGGTGACCAAGGCCGCCGATGACCTGTGGAACCGCACGAACCAGTATGACGACGACCTCGAGCGCGAGATGCAGGCCCGCGAGGACCTGGTGGGGCAGGGTCTCACCTGGGGCGAGGATTTCCCGGAAGCAGACCGCGCGCTTTTCGTCGAGGCGGTGACGGAAGTCTGGGCCGAGCTGGCGGAAGAGGCCGGCGGCAACGCCATGGGCTACCGCGAGCGCGTCCTCGAAGCGCTGGGCCGGTAAGCGGACCCGTTCCGATGGCCCGATCCCCAGCCGCCCTCGTGGCGCAGGCCCTGCGCGGCCTCGCCCTTGCCTGCGCCATCGCGGCCTCGCTGGGGCTCGCGGCCATCGTCTGCATCATCTCGGCCAGCGTGGTGATGCGAAAGCTCGGCACACCGCTGCACGTGACCGAGGAGGTCGTGGGCCTGTTGCTCAGCGTCTCGCTGCTGCTCGCCCTGCCCATGGTCACCCTGCGCGCCCAGCATGTCCGCGTGGCCCTGCTCTACAACGCGACGCGCGGCGCCGGGCGCCGGGCGTTGCAGGTTCTGGGGCTGGTGCTGAGCCTCGTCTTCTTCGGGTGGCTGATGATCGAGATCGTGCCCTGGTTCGAATTCGCCTTCGACCGCAACCTCAAGACGCAAACCTCGCGCCTGCTGCTCTACCCGTGGATGGCGGTGATGCCCGTGACCGTGGCGCTGACCATGGCGATCCTGCTGGCCCGGCTGACGGGCCTTTTGCCCGAGCCGCAGCCAGAGGCGCAGCCGGGCTTTACCGACCAAGGCGAGACACCGACCTGATGTTCTGGACGACCCTGATTGGCGGCCTCGTTGTCACTGCGGGCACGGGCATGGCGCTCGGTGCAGCGCTCGGCCTGACCGGGCTTGTGATCCTGCATTTCTTCTCCAATGGCGCGACCTCGCTTGCAGTCGACGCCATCTGGAACGTGTTCAACTCCTTCACGCTCAGCGCCGTGCCGGTGTTCATCCTGCTGGGAGAGATCCTGCTGCGCAGCGGGGTCAGCGAACGCGCCTACACGGCTTTCTCGCCGCTGTTCCGGCGCGTGCCTGGCGGATTGCTGCACACCAACATTGCGGTCTGCACCCTGTTCGGGGCGGTGAGCGGCTCCAGCCTGTCCACGGCGGCGGCAGTGGGCTCGGTCGCCTACCCCGAGATGACCCGGCGTGGCTACAACAAGGACATGGTCGTGGGCAGCCTTGCCGGCGGCGGCACGCTCGGCCTGCTGATCCCGCCGAGCCTTTCCTTCCTGATCTACGGCGCGCTGACGGAGACCTCGATCGGTCGGCTGTTCGCCGCGGGCATCGTCCCGGGGCTGATGGTGGGCGGGCTCTTCATGGCCTACCTGCTGATCCGGTGCGCCCGGAACCCCGCGCTCGCCCCGCGCGACGCAAGCCAGTCCTCGCTGCTCGAGATCCTTGCCGGGTTCCGCCATATCTGGCCGATCCTCGCGCTGATCGCGGCGGTCATCGGCAGCATCATCGGCGGACTCGCGACACCCACGGAATCCGCCGGCCTCGGGGTGATCTTCGCCATCGTGCTCACCTCGATCTGGGGCGACTTCACCTTCCGCAAGCTGCTGGACGCAATCTACCATTCGGCGCTGCTTTTCGCCTCGGTCGGCTTCCTGGTGCTGGGGGCCACGATCCTTGCGAAATCCGTGAGCATTCTGGGTGTGCCTCAACAGATCCTCGAAGTCGTCGCAGACAGCGGCCTCGGTGCGAACTCGGTGCTCCTGATCGTCGTGCTGGTCTACCTGCTGTTGGGGTGTTTCTTCGACGGCCTCTCCCTGATGATCATGACCTTGCCGGTGGTCTTCCCGCTCCTGACGGGGCTCGGCTTCGATCCGATCTGGATCGGCGTGATCATCACCATCGTCATCGAGATCGGCCAGGTGACGCCCCCGGTGGGTCTGAACCTCTCGGTTCTGACGGCATTGACTAACAACGAAGTGAGCTTCGGCCGCGTGGCAATCGCGACGGTCCCCTACTGGCTGATCCACCTCTTCGCGATCTTCCTGCTGACCCTGTTCCCGGTCCTCGCGCTGTTTCTGCCCAATCTGCTGTTCTGACCGAAGCGACCGCTCGGGAGCGGTCCCCGACCTGCCCGCTATCGCAGGGCGCGGCGGCTGCGCAGAGGTTCTGCCTCGACGGCTTCTCTCTGGACGAACTTCAGATGGCCGATCGCGGGGCGGAACGTTGCGTGCCGGTCGTTGTGCTCGAGGTGATCCGCGATCTTGAGAAGATTGATCGGGTGCTTCGCGACGAGGACACGGATCCGTTCCACCGCATCCTCCACCGGGTAGCTATCGATGAACTGGCAGGCGACCTGCGTCGGCGTCAGCAGGACATAGTCCCGGGACCGGCGTGACAGGTAGCGCGCGGCGTCGAATGGAGATGCGCCGAGGCTGTGCTGCTTGGGCATCACAACCCGCACATCCGCGGATCGGTTCTCGATGACCGCCCCGGAGACCTGCCGGAAGCCGAGGGGTTCAAGCCCTCGGACAGCGCGCCGCCGCATCGGGCCGGTCAGCATGTCCAGATCGGCGCGGTCGTATTTCAGGTCGTCGAACACCGAGATCAGGCGAAGGTCCGGGTCGGCGATCGACAGATAGGGGTCGCGGTCCAGCGCCCGCATCCGGCTGGCCAGCCCCGTGTCGACCTCGTCCTCGCATTCGGCCGACGCTCCCTCGGCGCGGGGGAGACCGACCAGACCAAAAAATGCAATCAGGTTTCGGATCATGGGGCGCCCCTCTCGCTCTTCATCCACCTCGATATGCGCCGATCCTCGGCTTCCCGGCGCTGCCTCGCCATCGAAGCCACCGCCCCTGGCTCGGGCGGCTGCGCCCTGCAAGGACAGATCGTGGAGTCGACACTCTTCACCTGTGATCTAGATCGCCTAGAGTAACGGAAAAGAACGGAAGCGTGGGCGGCCTGGAGATGCTGGAAGAGAAACGGAAAGATCTCGACACCGAGAAGCAGAAAGCGCTGCTGCAGCGCATGCTCACAGAGCTGAGCCGAGCGAACCCGGATCTCTATTATCGCTCCACCAGCGAGATTGCTTCGTACATCGAACGCTATGTGGCCGAGGAGGCCTCCCTGCTCGTCGAAGAGCGTGCCCTTCTCGAGCGTCTCAACCAGCGCGACATCCAGATCCTGCTGAGTTTGAACTAGACGCCACAGCCGCGTCGGCCCTTTGAGCGACGAGAATCCGACCCATAGGGCGCACTGTCAGTCCCCAGTTGGAAGCAGGCTGGGGAGAGACCGGCGACGCGGCATCGGTGGCGAAGGGAGAGGCCACGGTTGATCGAGGGGGGATGCCTGGCGCATCCTTGGACCATGCGCAGACTCGCCGCCCTGTTGTGTGCCGGATTGCTCGCCTCGCCCGCTGTCGCCGAGGGGGTCGAGGTGGATCTCGAACTGGTGCTGATGGTCGATGTCTCCCGGTCCATGACGGAGAACGAGCTCGAGATTCAGCGCCAGGGATACGCGGCCGCCCTGCAATCGGACGCGGTCTATGCCGCGGTTCAGTCCGGCCTGCTGCAGCGGGTCGCCCTGAGCTATGTGGAGTGGGCCGGCACGCAGGAGGTGATCGTCGACTGGCGCCTTCTGGAGACGCGGGAGGATCTAGCCGCCTTCGCAGAGACGCTGAGCGCGCAGTTCAACCCGGCGCTGAGGCGCACGTCCATCTCCGAGGCATTGATCTTTGGCGCGGAGATGATCGAGGGGAACGGCTACGAGGGGCTCCGGCGGGTGATCGACATCTCCGGCGATGGTCCCAACAACCAGGGGCGCCCGGTGACCCAGGCCCGCGACAGCGTCCTGGCGAAGGGCATCGTCATCAACGGGCTTCCGCTCATGACGCGCGAGGGCCTCGGGAGCGACTGGCATCTCGAGGGGCTCGACGTCTATTACGAGACCTGTGTCACCGGCGGCGCGGGTTCCTTCGTGATTCCGGTCGTGGACTGGGCCGATTTCGCCGAAGCCGTGCGGCGCAAGCTGATCCTGGAGATGGTCGGCGGACCGCCGTCGGAGACGCTGGTTCCGGTGCAGCTGAGCCGCCGGGACCCGACCGATTGCCTGATCGGAGAGAAGATCTGGCGGGACCGCCGCTACGACTGGAACGAGCCCTAGGGCGCCGGTCTTCGCGCTGGGCCAGGGGCTCACACGTTCTCGGAGGTGTAGATCTCGAAGCCGAGCGCGACGCGTTGCGCCCCGGCGTCGACGCCGCCCTTCTTTACGCGGATCATCGTGTCGATCGTCTCGCGGGCAAAGCGTTCCAGAGGATGCGAGATCACCATCTTCAACGTGCCATCGATCAACGCCTCGCGGGTCGCGTCGAACAGCTCGTATCCGACAGCGACGAAGTCCTCCCGCTTGTCCGCCTCCCGGAGCGCCGCCAGCGCCCCGGTTATGCCGCCGCCCGAGATGAACAGGCCGCACAGGTTCGGATGATCGCGAAACAGGGCTTCGACCATCTCGCGGGCAACCGCCGCGGATTCGTAAGTCGCGAGCGGTTCGAGAGGGGTGAAGCCGGTGTTGTGCTCGCGGAAATACGAGCGGAAGCCGCTCTCGTTCATCTCCTGGTTCCGGTACCGGTGGTTGCCGACGAGGATGCCGATCTCTCCCGGCGTCCGGACCATGTTGTCGAAGGCCCAGGCCGCGGTGCGCCCGACCATCCAGCTGTCGAGCCCGACAAAGCTGACGTTGGCGCGCGCCGAGAGCGGCGCGATCAGCGCGACGACGGGAACGCCGCTGCCCGCCACGGTGTCGATCGCGTCGGCGACCCGCGGATGCTGCGCCGCCACGAGGGCCACGGCGTCGCATGACGTGCCGAGGTCGATCAGGCGGGCGGCGATGTTGTCGGGCGACAGATCGTCCAGGTATTCCAGATCGAGCTCGATCTGGTTGTCGGACCGGCGCCGGACCTCCTGTCGCAGGGCGCTGCCGAGGTTGCGATAGAAGGCGCGCCCGCCTTGCTGCAGCAGAACGCCGAGCCTGTGGGTGTCACGCCCCTTGCGGACCGAGCTTTCGATCGTGCCAAGACCGTAGAAGCCGATCTCCTCGGCCGTGGCGAGGACATGCTCGCGCGTGTGCTTGCGAACCGAATCGGGGCGGTTCAGCACGCGGTTGACCGTCGAGACGGACACGTCCGCCGCCTTTGCCAGATCGCTGATCGTCAGTCGTTTCACTGTCTGCCCCTGCGCCACCTTGGCGCCATGTATCTCATTTTGACATATCGAAATGTCATTTTGAAACAAAAAGCGGCGGCGCGTGAGATGATGTTGATCGGTTTCCGGTCATGATGCCACAGAAGACGCTATGCATCGGCACCTGGGAGGAGCGATCCATGGACGATCTCAAGTACGGGACCCGTGACAAGCGCGGCAACTGGACCCCGCTGAAACCGGCGGAGCCGGCCCCGATCTGGCACTGGCCGTTCAGCCTTTCCAAGGTGCTTTCCTGGATCCCGGAATACCTGTGGCCGTGGAACGCCTTCCACCTCGCGACCGCGCTTCTCTGGGTGCTGGTCCTGATCCCGAGCTGGGAGAGCCTCGCGACGCTGTCTCTGGCGAACTACGCCTATCTCTACGCCCTGAATGCGGTGGGGATGTTCGTGTTTCTCGGCAGCTTCGAGTTCGTCTATTACATCAAGCGCAAGCAGGAGAACCGTTTCAAGTACAACGGGAAATTCCCTGCCGACCATCCGTCCGACGTGTTCTGGTTCAAGAGCCAGAACCTCGACAACTTCCTGCGGTCCTTCCTGATCACCATCCCGCTCTGGACCGTCGTCGAGATCGTGCTGCTCTGGGCCTATGCCAACAGCTGGGCCGTCTGGCTGCCCTGGACCACCCATTGGCTCTGGCTGAGCTTCGTGGTCCTGATGGCGCCGGCCGTGCACGAGGTCTATTTCTTCTTCCTGCACCGGGCCATCCACTGGCCGCCGCTCTACAAGCATATCCACTCCGTGCACCACAACTCGATCAACCCGAGCCCGTGGTCGTCGCTGAGCATGCATCCGGGCGAGGGCTTTCCCTACATGGCAGAGGCCTGGCTGCACCTGCTGATCCCGTCGAACCCGATCTGTGCCTATTTCACGCTGCACTCGGTGGGATTTGGCGCGGTGAACGGGCACCTGGGCTTCGAGAAGTTCGAACTGACCGAGAACCGGACGCTCGATAGCCACGCCTATGTCCATTACCTGCACCACAAGTATTTCGAGGTGAACTACGGCGGCGACGGGCTGGTCCCCCTCGATAAGCTCTTCGGCACCTGGCACGACGGTTCGAAGGAATCCGACGAACGGATGAAGGAACGCTTCCGCAAGAAGAAGGATCGCCTGAAGGCCAAGCAGGCCGCCACCCCGGCGGAATAGGCCGCAGGTGACCGGGCCGGCGGCGGCGGCCCTCCCCCGCCGCCGTTGCGCCCATTCACGAACACCGAAGTCCCGGCTTCCTGCCCCGTCTCCGGCGGGCGCAACCGGATATCGCACATCGAGATCACGAGCCCCGTCAGTGCGGGCGCCCTTGGAACCAGGAGGAGAGAGACATGGCCGAGTGGATTGATGCCTGCGCCGCAGGCGACATCGAGGAAGAGGACGTGATCCGCTTCGATCACGGAGCGCGAACCTTCATCATCGTGCGGGACCACGAGGACAACTACTACTGCACGGACGGTCTCTGCACCCATGAGGAGGTGCATCTGTCGGACGGGCTGGTCGTCGAGGCGACGATCGAATGCCCGAAACACGCCTCGATCTTCGACGTCCGCAACGGCGAGGTCGAAACCCCGCCCGCCTGCGAGAACCTCAACACCTATCCGACCAAGGTCGAAGGTGGCCGCGTTTTCGTGGAGATCTGACATGGACGAGAGACAGGCCAGCCCGCGTGCGCACGCCCGAGGCGCGCGCAATCCCGCCCACCACGCTTTCCCGGGGTGACATATGGCGGAGATGGTCATCATCGGCGCTGGGGAATGCGGCGTGCGCGCGGCTTTCAGCTTGCGGGAGCACGGGCACGCCGGGCGCATCACCCTGATCGGGGCCGAAAGCAGCCTGCCCTATGAGCGCCCGCCTCTTTCGAAGGGCATGGGCGCGGCAAAGCCGATCCGCCCGGAAGAGGCCTATGACGAGGCCGGTATCTCGCTGATGCGGGGCGCGGAGGTGTCGCGGATCGACCGCGATGCACAGCGCGTCCGCCTCGGCAACGGCGAGAGCCTGCCCTACGACAGGTTGCTGCTGGCAACAGGTGCCCGGGCGCGGCTGTTTCCGTCCCTTCAAGGCTGCCTCACCCTGCGGACGGACAGGGACGCCGCGGCGCTCCTGCCGCGCCTGACGCCCGATGCCCGTATCGGCATCATCGGCGGCGGCTTCATCGGGCTGGAACTCGCGGCAACGGCCCGCTCCCTTGGGGCAAGGGTGACCGTGATCGAGGCCGCGCCGCGCTTGTTGGCCCGTGCGGTGCCTGCGGAGATCGCCGCGGTCGTCGAGGCCCGGCATCGTGCGGAGGGTGTGGACCTGCGCATCGGCACCGGTGTGGCAAACGCGACCGGCGAGACCATCACCCTTGCCGATGGCGCCACCCACGCCTTCGACGCCGTGATCGCGGGCGTGGGCTCCGTGCCGAACACGGAGCTGGCGGAGCAGGCGGGGCTGACGGTCGAGAACGGCGTCCGCGTGGACAGTCGCTTCCGCACCCCCGACCCGGCGATCTTCGCCGCCGGCGATTGCTGCAGTTTCGAGTGGCGGGGCGCGCGCCTGCGTCTCGAAAGCTGGAAGGCCGCGCAGGATCAGGGCGCGTTCGCGACCGCCTGCATGCTCGGGTGCGAAGGCGAAGAAACCTACGGAAGCGTGCCCTGGTTCTGGTCCGATCAATACGACCTGACCCTCCAGGTGGCTGGTCTGTTCGACCCTGCCCGCCCGGTGCACCAGCGGAGCACGGGCGACGGCCAATGCGTCGTGTTTCAGTGTGACCCAGGCAATGCCCCCGCCGCCGCCGCCGGGATCGGCCCGGGCAACGCTGTGGCAAGGGACATCCGCATTTTCGAGAAACTGATAGAGCGCGGCGTGCCCGTGGAACCCGACGTGCTCGCCGACCCCTCCCAGAACCTCAAACGGCTCCTCCGGGCAGCCTGACCGGAAAGGACGACCCGATGTATCACAATCGACCCCACGTCGAAGACATCCGCGCCATGAAGAAGCGCGGCGAGAAGATCTCGATGCTGTTCGTGACCACGCCCGAGGAGGCCGCCGCTGCCGCGGCTGCGGGTATCCACATGCTGTCGATCGAGGGGCGTTTCTTCGATGCCGAGATGCGCGAGGCCGCGGGCGACTGCTTCGTGCAGGTGGGGCTGCCCTACGGCGGCTGGGGCCGGTTCGAAGGGCGCCCGATCGCGACGGCCGAGGATTACCTGCGCGCCGCCTTCCACTATGCGGGGATCGGGGGCGACGCCTATTACTGCGCCGCCTCCTATGACATCCAGAAGGTGCTCTGCGACAATCACCTGCCGGTGGTCGGCCATATCGGCCTGATCCCGAGCTACATCACCTGGACCGGCTGGCGTGCCGTGGGCAAGACGGCGGGCGAGGCCGAAGCGCTCTGGCGGCACACCCGGAAGCTGGAGGAGATCGGCGTTTTCGGGGCGGAACTGGAGGTCGTGCCGGACCGGGTGGCGAAGTTCCTGACCGAGAATTCCTCGCTCGTCATGCTGGGCATGGGAGCGGGCAGGTATGCCGACGCCCAGTATCTCTTTACCGAGGATGTCTGCGGCTATGGCCGGAACCACAAGCCGCGCCACGGCAAGGTCTACCGCAACTTCGCGCCCGAACTGGAGCGGCTGCAGGCCGAGCGGATCGCGGCATTCAGGGAGTTCAAAGCGGATGTGGAATCCGGCGGGTACCCGGGGCCGGAACATACCGTCCCGATCCGCGACGACGAGTTCGATGCCTTCCTCAACTCCGTGAAGGGCTGAGCGATGCTGCGGATCGGCGTGGTTGGCTACGGGACGGGCGGGCAGCATTTCCACACGCCCTTCATCGCGGCGGCCGAGGGCTGCAGGCTGACGGGCATCGTGGCGCGGGCGGAGCGGACGGTGGCGAAAGCGCGGGCTGACTGGCCCGGCGTGCCGGTCTTCGCCAGCCTGACCGCGATGATCGAGGCCGGTGCTTGCGACGCTGTGACCATCACCACGCCGCCCCAAACCCGCAGGGCACTGGTGCTGGAGGCCGTCGCCGCGGGGCTCCATGTCATCGCCGACAAGCCCTTCGCCCCGAATTACGAGGGCGCGATGGCGCTGGACGCAGCGGCGAGCGCCAGGGGCGTGACCCTCGGCGTCTACCAGAACCGCCGTTTCGACGCGGACCTCCAGACCCTCCGCAAGGTCATCGCGGATGGACGCATCGGCAAGGTCTGGCGGGTTCATTCCCGCATGGATCAGGACAGCCCCCAGACCCTCGAGGCCGGTCCGACCGGCGGCCTGCTGCGCGATCTCGGCTCCCACGTGGTCGACCAGATGATCTACCTTCTGGGGCCGGTCGCGGCGGCTACGGCGACGATGGACATGGTGGACCTGCCCGAGGGGCCGACGGATGCCTGTTTCACCCTGACGCTCCGGCACGAGACCGGGGCGCACAGCCACCTGTCGGCGTCCAAGCTCAACCATGTCGACGCGCGCGAGCTGCGCGCCTATGGCGACAAGGGGTGCTACCTCTCCCGCACCACCGATGTGCAGGCGCAGGACATCTTTGCCGGAAAACGCCCGGCGGATGATCCCGCCGCCTGGGGATACGAGCCCGAGGCCAACTGGGGCACGCTCTTCACCGCCGCCGGAGCCGAAACCATCCCCTCCGAACAGGGGCGGTATCACGATTACTACGAAGCCTTTGCGCGGGCCGTCCGTGAAGGTGCGCCGCCACCGGTCACCGCAGAGGTCGGCGCGCGGACCCTGGCGATCCTCGATGCCGCCCGGCAGAGCGCGGCGGAAGGGAGAACCGTTCCGGTGTGAGCGCCGCCGTGCCGCGACGGTGGGTCAGACGCTTTCCGGCGTGTGGATATCGAAATCGAAGGTGACCCGTCGGGCGCCGCCGTCAGGGCCGGAGGCCTTGGATTTCATCAGGGTCGCCACGGTCTCGCGCGCGAAGCGTTCGAGGGGGTGCGAGATGACCAGCGAGAGCGTGCCGTCGATCAGCGCGGCGCGCGTGTCGTCAAAGAGCTCATAGCCCACGGTCACGAAGTCGTCCCGCTTGGGCATGGCCCGCAGGGCGGCGATGGCGCCCGTGATGCCGCCGCCGGACACGTAGAGGCCGCACAGGTCGGGATGCTCGGTCAGCAGCTTCTCCACATGCTCGCGTGCGACCGCCGAGGATTCGTAGGTGGCAAGCGGCTCGAGCAGGGTGAATTCCGAATTGTGCTCGCGGAAGTAGGACCGGAACCCGCTTTCGTTCATCTCCTGGTTCCGGAGCCGGTGACTGCCGACGAGGATGCCGATCTTGCCCGGCTCGCGCACCATCTTGTCGAACGCCCAGGCCGCCGTGCGACCGACCTTCCAGTTGTCGAGCCCGACGAAGCTGATGTTTCCGCGCGCCGACAGCGGGCCGATCAGCGAGACGACGGCCACGCCCTTGTCGATCACGGTGTCGATGGCGTCGGCCACCAGCGGGTGCTGCGGCGCGACGATGGCGATCGCCTCGTTGCGCTCGCCCAGCGACAGGATGTGCGCGGCCACCTTCTCCGGCGCGAGATCGTCGAGGAACTCCATCGTCAGGTCGATGTTGGCGCCGGGATGGGTCGCGGCGGCGTCGGCGATGGCCTCGCCAAGGATGCGGTAGAACACCCGCACCCCGCGCAGCAGGAGCACCCCGAGCCGGTGCGTGGTCTGAGTCGACCGGACCGCGTGCTCGATCGTCCCCAATCCGTAGAACCCGATCTCTTCCGCCGCCCGCAGGACGCGCTCCCGCGTCGGCTCCCGCACCGATTCCGCCTGATTGAGCACGCGGTTGACCGTGGACACGGAGACGCCTGCAGCATCGGCGAGATCGGGGATTGTCGGGCGTTTCATGTCATTTCGTTTCAGATTTTGGGACTTTTGGTATGTTCTGATATGATTTACGGATGATGAAATGATTATTGTTGAGGCGGTCCGTGTCAATAGTGCATCGAGTATGAGCCGATAGCGCTCACGAAAGAATCGGGCTTCGGCGACACTGGGGGGAGATCGGATGCTTGTTCTGGAACGGGGTTACAAGAGCCCGCGCTGCACATGGATGCAGGATGCGTGCCTTGGAATGGAGCTGTCCGGAACCGGCGTGATCGGCTTTCCCCAAGAACCAGCGACCCGGAGCCTCGGCTGAAGGGTCGCGCCATTCTGCGCCTTGATGCGCGTCACCGGCCGTCTGGCCGAAGCTGAATATGTCGGGCCGCAGAAACGCGGCCGTACCTAAGGGAGGAGATCGACATGACTTTCAACAAGACCCTGGCAGCAACCGCTGTTGCGACCCTCATGGCATCCGGCGCAATGGCGCAGGACATCGCCGTGATCGGCGGGTCGGCCCAGGACGGCTTCTGGAACCTGATCAAGAAGGGCGTGGACGACGCCACGCTGGTCGTCGAAGCCAACGGTGGCACGGTCAACTACCTGCTGACGCAGAACTACGACAACTTCGGCCCCGACCTCGTGACCCTGATCGAACAGGCCGTGGCACAGGGCGTCGACGGCATCGCCATCCCGAACTGGCTGCCCGAGTCCGAAACCCCGGCGCTGATCGCCGCCGCGGAAGGCGGCGTCGTCATCACCTCCTACAACGCCGGTCAGAGCGAGATGGAGAAGTACGGTGCACTGAACTACTTCGGCTCGGACGAGTATCTCGCCGGTGTGGCGGGCGGCAAGTACCTGGCCGAGCAGGGCGCCAAGAAGATCCTGTGCCACATCCAGATCCCCGGCGCGATCAACCTTGAAACCCGCTGCGAAGGCGTCACCGACGGCGCGAAGGAAGCGGGCGCCGAGACCTATATCGTGCGTGTCCCCGCCAACCTCGACGGCGACATGGTCGGCACCTCGGAAGCCATCAAGGCCGAGCTGATCGCCGACGACTCGATCGACGCCGTGATCAACCTGGCCGCCTGGGCCGCTGACGCCTCGGCCTCGGCCATCGAGCAGCTGGGCAAGACCGACAGTGTCATGCTGGGCACCTTCGACATGTCCGCATCGGTCCTGAACCGCATCGAAGCCGGAACCCAGACCATGGCCATCGACCAGCAGCCCTACCTGCAGGGCTTCCTCGCCACCTCGATGCTGTTCGCCAACCTGAAGTTCGGCACCGAGCTCGCGACGCAGCCGGTTCTGACCGGTCCGGCGATCGTCGATGCGTCCAACGTGGCATCGGCAATCGAGGGCGTGAAACTCGGCGCACGCTGAGTGGCACCCATCGAAAGAAGGTTCGGCCGTTTCGGCCGAACCTGATCCTCGCAGTCATGTTTCAAAGCTGCTCGCAGTATCTCGGGAGATGGTCCAGATGACCGACACGACATCAATCAGCAATTCCGAACCTGCACCAAAGCCGGCTCCCGCATCCGGCGGGTTCTCCTTCGGAGCGTTCTTTCGCAGCCCGGCGGCCGGGGCGTTCATGGGCTTTGTCGTCGTTTTCGTGGTCTTTGCGATTTTCGGTTTCAGCAGGAATTTCCTTTCGATCCCGGGCATTACCACCTGGGTGAACTTCGCCTCCCTCGTCGGGATCATCGCCATTCCCGTCGGCTTCCTGATGATCGCGGGAGAGCTCGACATCTCGACCGGCGCCGTGCTTCCGGCAGGAGCAATGACGGTCGCGATCCTGTCCGGTCACTACGAACTGCCGGTCCTGGTCGGAATCCTCGGGGCCCTGTGCGTCGGCGCGATCGTGGGCTTCATCAACGGCTTCATCGTCACCCGGACACAGGTGCCGTCCTTCATCGTCACCCTCGCCACGCTCTTCGCGGTCGCGGGTCTGACGCTCTACCTGTCGATCCTGTTCATCAACAACACCAACTCCTTCTACCACGCCCCGGACTGGGCCAAGACGCTCTTCGGCGGCAAGGTCTTCGGCTTCAACTCGTCGGTGTTCTGGTGGATCGGCCTGGTGGCGGCGTTCTACTTCTTCCTGCACAAGTCCCCCAAGGGCGCCTGGGTCTTCGCGCTCGGCGGTGACCAGGAAAGCGCCCGCAACGCCGGTATCCCGGTGAACCGCCTGAAGATCGGCCTGTTCATGCTGTGCTCGACCTGTGCGGCCTTTGCCGGCGCGCTCCAGGTGATCACCTTCAACTCGGCCACCAGCCAGGCCAACTTCGGCCTGATCTTCAACACCATCATCTCGGTCGTGGTCGGCGGCGTGCTGCTGACCGGTGGCTTCGGAACGGTCATGGGCATCGTCTTCGGCGTGCTGACCCTCGCCATCGTCACCCAGGCCATCGGTTTCACCGAGATCGACCGGAACCTGTCGTTCCTCATCATCGGTGTGATGCTTCTCATCGCCGTTCTCATGAACGACACCTTCCGCAACATCGCGACCAGCTGGTCGACATCCAAGAAGAAGTAAGGAGAACCTCATGTCGGACAAGCAACCCGTTCTCGAACTTCGCAATGTCGACAAGTCCTTTGGTCCGATCGACGTGCTTCACGAAATCAGCCTGAAGGTGGGCGAGGGCGAAGTGCTCTGCCTGCTGGGCGACAACGGCGCGGGCAAGTCCACCCTGATCAAGACCCTCGCCGGCGTGCACCAGCCCACCAACGGCGAGATCTTCATGGATGGCGAGCTGACGACGTTCTCCAGCCCGCGCGAGGCACAGGAGCGTGGGATCGCGACGGTGCACCAGTTCGGCGGCACCTATCCGCTGATGTCGGTCGGTCACAACTTCTTCATGGGCATGGAGCCGACCAAGGGGTTCTGGCCCTTCAAGGTCTACGACCGCGAGAAGGCCAACAGGATCGCGGTGGAAGAGGTCCAGAAGATGGGCATCACCCGGATCACCGACGGCGACCGGCTGGTCGGCGGGCTGTCGGGCGGCGAGCGCCAGTCACTGGCCATTGCCCGCGCAGTGTATTTTGGCGCCCGTGTCCTGATCCTCGATGAGCCGACCGCGGCGCTCGGCGTGAAGCAGGCCGCCCACGTGCTGCGCATCGTGAACGAGGCCAAGAAGCGCGGGCTGGCGGTGATCTTCATCACCCACCAGGTCATGCACGCGATGGCCGTCGGCGATCACTTCGCGGTGCTGATCCGCGGCGCGATCGCGGCCGACTTCCGCAAGGGCGACAAGACCCGCGAGGAGATCGCGGACCTGATGGCGGGGGGCGAGTCCATGGCGGACCTCGAGGCGAATATCGAGGGCTACATGGAAACCCACGAAGGCCACGTGCCGCCGCCGGCCCACTGACGGCCCGGCGGGCAAGGTCCCGCCGGCGCGTTCCAGCATCTTTTGAACGAACTCGGTCGCCCGACGGCGGACCGCAAGAGGGAGAGTGTCACGATGACACGTGTGGCCATCATCGGCGCGGGGCTCATGGGGGAGGACCACGCCAGAATCGTTGCCGAGGATCTCCCCGGGGCGACGCTGCAGGTCGTCTGCGACATGAACCGGGAGCGTGCGGCGGCGGTGGCCGACAGCTGCGGCGCACAGGACGCTGCGAGCGATCCGGAAGCGGTGATCCGGCGCGATGACGTCGACGCCGTGATCGTGGCCTCGCCCGATTTCACGCACGCGCCGCTCTCGATGGCCTGCATCGCCGCCGGCAAGCGCGTGTTGTGCGAGAAGCCTCTGTCGCAATCCCCTGCGGAATGTATCGAGGTGATGAAGGCGGAACAGGTGGCGGGCGAGCGTTTCGTGATGCTGGGTTTCATGCGCCGGTTCGATCAATCCTACGTGGAGATGCGGCAGGCGCTGGCCGAAGGCCGGCTCGGGCGCGCGCTGATGATGCACAACTTCCACCGCAACGTGGAAACCCCGGCAGCGGACTTCACCGGCGCCATGGCGATCACCAATTCCGCACCGCACGAGTTCGACGTGGTGCGTCACGTACTGGACACCGAGTTCACCTCGGTGACCGCGCTCCAGCCGCGCCGCTCGGATGACCGCGTTGCGCCGGTGGTGATGGTGCTGGAAACCGGCGACGGCCAGCTCGTCACCATTGAGATCAACAACAACGCCGATTACGGCTACGACGTGCGCGCGGAACTGGTTGGCGAAGCCGGCTCCATCGCGATGAACAACGTGGCCTATACCCGGACAGACATGAAGCTCGCCGCCGCCACCCGCTACGACGCGGACTGGCGCGGGCGCTATCGCGAGGCCTACGTGCGCCAGAACCGGGCGTTCCTGCACTTCGTCGAGACCGGCCGCTTCCCCGGCATCGCGTCGGATTGCTGGGACGGCTATTGCGCGGCCGTCGTGGCCCAGGCGGGGGCGAGGGCGCTGGCAACCGGCCAAAAGCAGCCGGTCGAGATGATGGACAAGCCCGAGTTCTACCGCGGGCAACGGGGGGTGGCGGCATGAAGCTCGGGTTCGTATCCGACAGCCTCGGCGGCATGAGCTTCGAGGCGATGCTCGACGCAGCCGTGCGGATGGAGGTCAGCGGGGTCGAGGTGAACACCTGCGGCTGGTCCACGGCGCCGCATTTCGACCTGGCGGCGATGCTCGGCGACGCGGGCGCGCGCAAGGCGTTCCGGGCTGCCTTTGCGGAGCGCGGGCTCGAAATCATCTCGCTCAACGCCAACGGAAACCCGCTGCATCCCACCGACCCGGCGCAGGGCGAGGGATTGAAGGACACGATCCGCGTGGCCGGGGAACTGGGCATCACGACGGTCTGCACCATGTCCGGCCTGCCGGCCGGCACCGCCACCGACACAATGCCGAACTGGGTCGTGTCTTCCTGGCCACCGGAGACGCAGGAGATCCTGCGCTACCAGTGGGAAGAGAAACTCGTCCCGTTCTGGACAGAGATCGCGGGGCTGGCCCGCGACAACGGCGTCGAGCGCATCGCGCTCGAACTGCACGGTAACCAGTGCGTCTATAATGTACCCTCCCTGAAGAAACTGCGCGACGCGGTCGGGCCCGTCATCGGGGCAAACCTCGACCCGTCGCACCTTTTCTGGATGGGCGCCGACCCGCTGGTGGCGGCCGAGGCGCTGGGCGACGCGGTCTACCATGTTCATGCCAAGGACACGATGCTGAACGCCCCGGTGCAGGCAACCACGAGCCTGCTGGAAAATGGCTCGCTGATGGATATCCCGGCGCGGAGCTGGTCCTACATCACGCTCGGTTTCGGTCACGGCGAGGAATGGTGGCGGCAATTCTGCTACCGTCTCAAGATGGCCGGCTATGACGGCTGGCTGTCGATCGAGCACGAGGACGTGCTCCTGAACTCTCTTGAAGGGCTCGAGAAATCCGTGGCCCTGCTGCAGGGCGTGATGCCCGTTGCCCCTTCCGACTTCAAACCACAGGACATCTGAGATGGGCTTTCAACTCGCGGCCTGCGCCGAAATGCTCTGGCAGGACAAACCGATCGCATGGCGCGCGGCGCGCCTGCACGAGATGGGCTTCGGCGTCGGGCTCTGGAACTGGCCCGCGTGGGATCTCGACGCGCTGGAGAAGACCGGCGCCACCTTCACCATCATGAACGGCTATCTCGAAGGCCGGCTCGCCGATGCCGAGGGCGCCGAGATGCTTCTGAAGTCCGCCCGCGAGACCGCGCAGGTCGGCAAGCGACTCGGCGTGCAGCGGCTCAACCTGCATGGCACGGGGCTCGGCGATCAGGGCCTGCCGATCCAGCAGCTCGCCCATGTGGCGCCGGGCATGTGGCTGCGGGCCCGCGACACGCTTCACCGGATCTGCGACATGGCCGAGGGAGAGGGCGTGACCTTCACGCTGGAGAACCTCAACCTGCGCGAGCATCCCGGTTGCCCGTTCAACTCGACGGCGGACGTGCTGTCGCTGGTCGCCGCCGTCGACAGGCCGCAACTGCGCATCAACCTCGATCTCTACCACACGCAGATCGGCGAGGGGGACGTGATCCGCCATGCCGAGGCCTGTCTGCCCTGGATCGGCGAGGTGCAGGTTGCCGACAACCCGGGGCGTTGCGAGCCGGGCACCGGAGAGATGAACTGGCCGATGATTGCGCGGGCGCTGGATGATATGGGTTATGCCGGTCCGGTCGGCATGGAAGCCTATGCCAGGAATGACCCGGAAGACGCCCTCGCGGCCTTCCGTGCTGCCTTCACGCTGTAACACCAACTGAAAGAACGATGACATGTTGAAAGTGGGTCTCCTTGGTGCCGGCCGCATCGCCGGCGTTCACGCCACCGCCATCTCCTCCCATCCCGGCAGTACCCTGGCCGCCGTTTCGGATTTCTACCCGGAGAACGCCGAGAAGCTGGCCGCGCAATACGGCTCGGTCGCCCGCACGACGGAGGAGATCATCGCCGATGACAGCATCGACGCGGTGCTTATCGCGACCTCGACCGACACGCATTCCGACCTGATCGAGGCGGCGACGCAGGCCGGCAAGGCGGTGCTCTGCGAGAAGCCGGTGGACCTCAGCCTCGAACGTGCGCGGGCCTGCCAGACGGCGACCGCGACGACCGGCAAGCCGGTGATGATCGGCTTCAACCGCCGCTTCGATCCCAACTTCGGGGCGATGAAGGCGGCGCTCAAGGCCGGCGATATCGGCAAGCCGGAACTGCTGTCGATCACCTCCTTCGACCCGGCGCCGCCGCCGGTGGCCTACGTCAAGGTGTCCGGCGGGTTGTTCCGCGACATGATGATCCACGATTTCGACATGGCCAATTTCATGATGGGCGAACCGCCGGTCTGGGTCATGGCGGCCGGGTCCTCGATCGTGGATCCCGAGATCGGCGCTGCGGGCGACGTCGACACCGCGGTGGTGACGATGACCTATGCCGACGGTCGGATCGCGGTGATCAAGAACTCCCGACGGGCGGTCTATGGCTATGACCAGCGGGTCGAGTTGCTCGGCTCCGAGGGGCTTCTGCAGGCGCAGAACATGCTGGAAAACACCGTGGTCAAATCGACCACCGCGGGCGTGACCGGGGCGAAGCCCACCTATTTCTTCCTCGAGCGATACATGCCGTCCTATGCCGCCGAATGGGCTGCCTTCATGGAGGCGATCAGCGGTGGCGGCGCGCTTCCGGTGACGCTCGACGACGGCATCGCGGCGCTGGCCATGGCCGAGGCCGCAACCCAATCGCGCAAGACGGGCGCGCCCGTGCGACTGGCCGACGTCTGAGGCGCGGGCCATGGCGGGGGCATGCGAACCCCTCGCCATGGCGCGGCCGCACGGCCGGACGATCATGCAGGTAGGAGAGGACGCATGAAGGATTTGGACCTGATCACCATCGGGCGCTCGTCGGTCGATCTCTACGGCGCCCAGATCGGCGGGCGGCTGGAGGACATGGGGTCGTTCGACAAGTACATCGGCGGCTCGCCCACCAATATCGCCTGCGGCACCGCGCGGCTCGGGCTGAAATCGGCGGTCATCACCGGCGTCGGCGACGAGCACATGGGGCGGTTCATCCGCGAGCAGCTGGCCCGCGAGGGGGTGAACACCGATGGCGTCAAGACCGACCCGGAGCGCCTGACCGCGCTGGTTCTGCTCGGTATCCGCGACCAGGAGCAGTTCCCGCTGATCTTCTATCGCGAGCACTGCGCCGACATGGGGCTGACGGTGGACGATATCGATCCGGCGTTCATCCGGCGGGCGCGCGCGGTGGTGGCGACGGGCACGCACCTGTCGCATCCCCAGGTCGAGGCGGCGACGATCAAGGCGCTGGAGATCGCCCGCGAGGCCGGGATGCAGACCGCGCTCGATATCGACTACCGGCCCAACCTCTGGGGCGTGGCAGGCCATGGCGAGGGCGAGAGCCGCTTCGTGGAAAGCGACAAGGTCACGGCCAAGCTGCAATCGACGCTGCACCTGTTCGACCTGATCGTCGGCACGGAGGAGGAGTTCCACATCGCAGGCGGCTCCACCGACACGCTGGAAGCCCTGCGCGCGGTGCGCGCCGTTTCGAAGGCGACGCTGGTCTGCAAGCGCGGCGCATTGGGCGCGGTGGCCTTCGAGGGCGAGATCCCCGGCTCGCTGGACGACGGCCAGACCGGCCCCGGCTTTCCGATCGAGGTGTTCAACGTGCTCGGCGCCGGCGACGGATTCATGTCCGGCCTGCTCAAGGGCTGGCTCGACGGCGAGGCTTGGCCGGTGGCGCTGAAATACGCCAATGCCTGCGGCGCCTTTGCGGTCAGCCGCCACGGCTGCACGCCGGCCTATCCGAGCTGGGAGGAGCTGCAGTTCTTCTTCGAACGCGGGATCCGGCGGCCGGACCTGCGCCATGATGCCGAGCTGGAGCAGGTGCACTGGGCCACCAACCGCGCCGGCGACTGGCCGGAGATGCGCGTCTTCGCCTTCGACCATCGCAGCCAGAAGGAGGAGATGGAGGGTGCGACCCCCGAGAAGATCGGACGGTTCAAGGAACTCTGCCTCGAAGCGGCCCTTCAGGTGCGCAATGGCGCGGACGGTTACGGCATCCTCTGCGACGGCCGGCTCGGGCGGGACGCGCTCTACAAGGCCGCCGGGACGGGCCTGTGGATCGGGCGGCCCGTGGAATGGCCGGGCTCGCGCCCGCTGACCCTCGAGCCCCAGATCGGGCCGGATTACGGGAAGCTGAGCGAATGGCCGCGCGACCAGGTCGTAAAATGCCTCTGCTTCTGCCACCCCGATGACGACGCGGACATGTGGGCCGCGCAGGAACAGACGGTCCTGCGCCTGTTCAGCGCGGCACGGCGCAACGGGCTGGAGTTCCTGCTCGAGGTGATCCCCTCGAAATGCGGGCCGGTGGATGCACAGACGACCCCGCGCGTGATCCAGCGCTTCTACGATCTCGGCATCTATCCCGACTGGTGGAAGCTGGAGCCGTTCAAGACGGAGCAGGCCTGGGCGGCGGCGGTCGAGGCGATCGAGCGCAACGATCCGCGCACCCGGGGCATCGTGGTGCTGGGGCTCGACGCACCGCAAAGCGAGCTGGCCGAAAGCTTCGCGCTGGCCGCGCGCCAACCGCTGGTCAAGGGCTTCGCGGTGGGCCGCACCATCTTTGGCAACGCGGCCCGCAACTGGATGGCGGGCAACATCTCCGACGGCGAGGCCGTGGCCGAGATGGCGGAAAGGTATCAACAGCTTTGCGGCGTCTGGGACGCGGCGAGACAGGGCACGAGGGCAGTGGCATGAGCAGAACACTTCGGCTGACCGCGGCGCAGGCGCTGGTCCGCTATCTCGGGGCGCAGATGACCGATGAAGGCGAGCCGTTCATTGCCGGTTGCTGGGCGATCTTCGGCCACGGCAACGTGGCGGGACTCGGCGAGGCGCTCTATCACGCGCAGGACTATCTGCCGACCTTTCGCGGTCACAACGAGCAGACGATGGCCCACGCGGCGATCGCCTATGCCAAGCAGCTGCGCCGCGGGCGGGCGATGGCGGTGACCTCCTCCATCGGACCGGGGGCCACGAACATGGTCACGGCGGCCGCGCTTGCCCATGTGAACCGCCTGCCGGTGCTGCTGCTGCCCGGCGATGTCTTTGCCAACCGTGGGCCGGACCCCGTCCTGCAGCAGATCGAGGATTTCGGCGACGGGACGGTTTCGGCCAACGATTGCTTCAAGCCGGTCAGCCGCTATTTCGACCGTATCACCCGCCCCGAGCAACTGCTGACCGCCCTGCCGCGCGCCTTCCGCACCATGACCGACCCGGCCGAGTGCGGCCCGGTGACCCTGGCCTTCTGCCAGGACGTGCAGGCCGAGGCGTTCGACTATCCCGAGAGCTTCTTCGAGCCGAAGGTCTGGCATCGCCGCCGCATCCGTCCCGACGCGGGCGAACTCGCGCGTGTCGCAGAGCTGTGCCGGGCGGCGCGGCGCCCGGTGATCGTGGCGGGGGGCGGTGTGCATTACGCTGCTGCGACCGAGGCCCTGAGGGCCTTCGCGGAGGCGCACAACATCCCCGTGGCCGAGACGCAGGCCGGCAAGTCGGCGCTGCCCTGGGATCATCCGCTCAACCTCGGCCCCATCGGGGTGACGGGCGGGGAGCCCGCCAACGACGTCTGCGCCGAAGCCGATCTCGTGCTGGGTGTCGGCACGCGGTTCCAGGATTTCACGACCGGCTCCTGGGGGCTCTTTGCCAACCCCGAGCGCCGCATCGTCAGCCTCAACGTCGCGGCCTACGACGCGGCGAAGCACGGGGCGATGCCGCTGCAGGCGGATGCGCTGGTCGGGCTCGAGGAACTGGGCGCGGCGCTCGGTGGCTACCGGGCGGAGGGCTCGGCCGAAGCGCTCAAGTCGGGCTGGTTCGCCAAGGTCGACCCGCTGACCGACGCGCCCGAGGGCAACGCCCTGCCGACGGACATGCAGGTGATCGGCGCCGTGCAGCGCGCGGCCAACGAGAATACCGTGGCGATGTGCGCCGCCGGCACCATGCCGGGCGAGCTGCACAAGCTCTGGAAGGCGGGGCGGCCCGGCTCCTACCATATGGAATACGGGTTCTCCTGCATGGGCTACGAGATCGCCGGCGCCATGGGGATCAAGATGGCGGAGCCGGAGCGGGACGTGATCTGCTTCACCGGAGACGGCACCTACATGATGGCCAATTCCGAGATGGCGACCGCCGCGATGATGGGGATCTCCTTCACCGTCGTCGTGACCGACAACCGCGGATATGGCTGCATCAACCGGCTGCAGATGGGCTGCGGCGGGGCGGAGTTCAACAACCTGCTCGACCACACGATCCACGAGACAGCCTCGGCCATCGACTTCGCCAAACATGCCGAGGCGATGGGGGCGACGAGCGTCAAGGTCGGCTCGATCGCCGAGCTGGAGGAGGCGCTGGCAAGGCGCGGCGGCGTGAAAGGCCCATACGTGATCGTCATCGACACCGATCCCTACCCTTCAACCCCGCATGGCGGAACCTGGTGGGACGTGGGCGTGCCGGAGGTCTCCGAGCGGGCCGAGGTCAACGCGGCGCGAGCCGGCTATGTCGAGAACAGGAAAACCCAGAGGGCAGATTGATGGCTGTGAAGATCGGGATATCGCTCATCGCCTGGCAGAACGACGACCTGCCGGAACTGACCGCGGCCTTCACCACCGAAGGCGCGATGGAGGACGCCGGGCGCATCGGCTACCAGGGCGTCGAACGCGGCCGCCGGATGCCGGCGGATACCGAAGGGCTGCGCGCCTATCTCGACCGTTACGGCGTCGCGCTCTGCGGCGGCTGGTGCTCGGGCAACCTGATGCAGGCGTCTGTGGCCGAGGAGAAGGAGGCGATCCGCCAGCAGGTCGAGCAATTCGCGGCGCTCGATGCCCCCTGCATCGTCTATGCCGAATGCTCCAACACGGTGCAGGGCGAGATCGGCACCCCGGTCAGCCAGCGGCCCAAGCTCGGCCGGGACGACGTGCTGGCCTATGCCGCGAAGCTCTCGGAACTGGCCAGATGGTCCGCCGATCAGGGCGTGGTGCTGAGCTATCATCACCACATGGGCAGCATGATCGAGGACGCGGAGGATATCGACTGGCTGATGGAGGGGAGCGATCCGGCACTGACGCTGCTCTATGACACCGGGCACCTGCATTTCGCCGGCGCGGACCCGCTGGCGGTGCTCGACAAGTGGGGCGACCGCATCCACCACGTCCATTTCAAGGACGTGCGCCAGCCGGTGATCGACCGCATCCGCGCCGAGGATCGCAGCTTCCTCGATGCGGTGGCGGGCGGGGCCTTTACCGTACCGGGGGATCCCGAGGGCAGCATCGACTTCCAGGCGGTGACCGACCGGCTCAAGGCGATGGACTACGCCGGCTGGATCGTCGTCGAGGCCGAGCAGGACCCTGCCAAGGCGCCGCCCTTCGACTACTCGAAATTGGGCTACGAGCACATCGTCTCGATCTGCGGCAGGTCCGGATTGCAGATCGAAGGCTGATTTCGCCGGTCCCGTTCGGGGCCAAAACGCAAGCCATGGCAATGGAGGTTTTCATGGTGGATCGTCCTCTTGGATTTATCGGGTACTTCGGTCGCGAGTCCTGCGATCTTGATGAGTTCAAGGTGCTGACCTCCCAGAACCTCCAGGCCGACGCGGTGCCCCATGCCGCGGCGGTCGAAAAGAACGTGCCGATCTACGACATGGCGCACCTCGCCCCGGTGCTGGAGAACCCGGAGAAACGCCGGGCCCTGCAGGCGGAATGGGCCTGGGTGCTGCGCAGTTCCGCGGGCGTCATCGCGCTCAAGGGCGCCTATGCTGACACCGCGCCGATCGACCGCGCTTCGGACGTGTTCCGGCAGATCATCTCGGACGAGAAGGCGTCCAACGCCGGCAAGGGTGATCACTTTGCCGCCTCGGGGGCCAACGACCGCATCTGGAACTCGTTGCAGAAGCACTGCCTGCGCGATCCGGAGGGGTTCGCGCTCTACTTCGGCAACATTGCCATCGCGGCGGCGGCCGAGGCCTGGCTCGGCCCGAACTACCAGATGACCGCGCAGGTCAACCAGGTGCGGCCCGGCGGCAAGGCGCAGCAGGCGCACCGCGACTACCACCTCGGTTTCCAGAGCGCCGAAAGCGCCGCGCGCTACCCGGCGCATGCCCACGAGGTCACCGCGACGCTGACCCTGCAGGGCGCGGTGGCCCATTGTGACATGCCGATCGAGAGCGGGCCGACCAAGCTCCTGCCGTTCTCGCAGCTCTACGGCCCGGGATACCTCGCCTTCCACGAGGCGGACCACGCGGCCTGGTTCGAGGAAGCCTGTATCCAGCTTCCGCTCTCCAAGGGTGACGCGGTGTTCTTCAACCCGGCGCTGTTCCACGCCGCGGGCGAGAACCGAAGCGCCGACATCGAACGGATGGTCAACCTGCTGCAGGTGTCTTCCGCCTTCGGCCGCGCGATGGAAAGCGTCGACCGCGCAGCCATGTCGACGGCCCTGCTGCCGGTGCTCATCTCGCTCAAACAGGCGGGCCGGCTCTCGGACGGCGAGGTGCAGGCCGCCATCGCCGCGACAGCGGAGGGCTACCCCTTCCCGACCAACCTCGACACGGACCCGCCCATCGGTGGCAACGCACCGGTGAGCCAGGCCGAGCTGCTGGCGCAGGCCGTTGCCGAGGGAAGCACCGCCGAGGCATTCGCCGGCGTGCTGGCCGCCCAGAAAACCCGACAGGCCGCGTGACGCGGCGGGTCGCAACTCCAGCTCCGGCCGGCCATTTTGGCCGGTCGGAATGAAAGGACATCAGATGCCCGATCTCCTCAGAAAACCGTTTGGGTCCCGTGGCAAGGTGCACCAGATCACGCCCGACAGCGCCGGCTGGCGCTATGTCGGCTTCTCGCTCTACCGCCTGAAGGCCGGCGACACGGCGCGCGAGGCGACCGGGGAGCGCGAGGTCATCCTGGTGATGGTCGAGGGCAAGGCCCGGATCCGCGGCGCGGGGCAGGACTGGGGCACCCTCGGCGAGCGGATGAACGTCTTCGAGAAGACCCCGCCGCATTGCCTCTACCTGCCCAACGGCACCGATTGGGAGGCCGAGGCGGAAACCGACTGCGTCCTCGCGGTCTGTTCCGCGCCCGGGATGGGCGGCCACGACGCGCGGCGGATCGGCCCGGACGGCATCACCCTGACCGAGCGCGGCAAGGGAACGAACACCCGGTTCATCAACAACATCGCGATGGAGAACGAGGACTATGCCGACAGCCTGCTGGTGACGGAGGTCTTCACCCCGGCGGGCCATTGGTCGTCCTACCCGAGCCACCGCCACGACGAGGACGATTTTCCCCGGATCACCTATCTGGAGGAAACCTATTACCATCGCCTGAACCCGGCCGACGGCTTCGGCATCCAGCGTGTCTACACAGACGACGGCCAGCTCGACGAAACCATGGCCGTGTCGGATGGCGACGTGGTGCTCGTGCCGCGCGGGCACCACCCCTGCGGCGCACCCTATGGCTTCGAGATGTACTACCTCAACGTGATGGCGGGCCCGCTGCGCAAATGGCGCTTCGTCCCCGCGCCGCCGGTCGAGTGGATCATGGAGCGCGACGCCTGACGGGGGCGCTCTCACCCGACGAAACGATAAAGGGGCAGACCGATGTCTGCCCCTTTGCGTGTTTCGGGATCGGGTGTCGGGTTACTTCGACGCCTCGAGGATGGCGTTGACCAGCGCGTCGCCGTTCTCGTCGATGAAGTTCTGCCACACCGGCTTCACGGCTTCCTGGAAGGCGGCGCTGTCGACGTCGCGGTTCACCTTCATGCCCTCGGCTTCCAGCTCGGCGATCATCTCCTCTTCCTTCTCGATGGACAGCTCGCGCTGCATCGCGACGGCTTCGGCGGCGACCTCGGTGATGATCTTCTGCTCGTCCTCGGAGAGGCCGTTGAACTTGTCGAGGTTCATCACCAGCGCCAGCGGGGCGTAGGCGTGCTGGGTCAGGGTCAGGTAGTCCTGCACCTCGTAGAACTTGAACGACAGCACGACGCCGATCGGGTGATCCTGCGCGTCGACCACGCCGGTCTCCAGCGCGGTGTAGAGCTCGGCCACCGGGATCTGCTGCGGGTTTGCGCCGAGCAGGTCGAACATGTCGTTCAGGGCCTTGGAGTTGTTGACCCGCATCCGCACGCCGTCGAGATCGGCCGGGGTCGTCACCGGGCCGCGGTTGTTGGAGACGTTGCGGTAGCCGTTCTCGGGGTAGCCGAGTCCCTTGAGGCCGAACTGCTCCATGCTGGCCGAGACGCCTTGCCCGACCTCGCCGTCGAGCACCTTGTAGGCGGTCTCGCGGTCCGGGAACATGAAGGGCAGGGTGAAGGCGCCGGCTTCGGGAAGCATGCCGGTGAAGTTGTTCAGGCCGGACATCGCGATGTCGATGATGCCGGACCGGGCACCGTCGATCATCTGGCTGTCGGAGCCGAGCTGGCCATGCGGGAAGATGTTGACCTTGAGCTCGCCGTTGCTGCGGGCCTCGACCTGCTCCTTGAAGAACACCGACAGCGTCTGCTGAAGGTCGGATTCCGGCGCGGCGTGGGCCAGTTTCAGCGTCGTCGCCGCCTGAGCCGTGACGGCCGAGAAGAGAACGGCGGTTGCGAGGCCGGTCGCTGCGAGAAGTCGTTTCATTGGGTTTCCTCCGGTTGATTATCCAATAAGCAGGTTCATCGGAACGATGATGATGCTCGGGAAGGCGACGAACAGCGCCAGGAGCAGCAGGTAGACGAGCAGGAAGGGCAGCAGGCCCTTAACGGCGTGGCTCATCGGCACCTTTCCAACGCCGCAGACCACGTTCAGAACGGTGCCCACGGGCGGCGTGATGAGGCCGATCGACGTGTTGATCACGAAGACGAGGCCGAAGTAGACGGGGTCGATGCCGGCCATCTTCACGATCGGCATGAACAGTGGCACGAGGATCAGGATCGTCGGGCTCAGGTCCATGACCATGCCGACCAGCAGCACGATGATCATGATGGTCGCCATCAGCAGCTTGGGATGGTCGATCAGCGGGCCAAGCATCTCGGCGAGCTGTTGCGGAAGCTGCGCCACGGTGATCAGCCAGGCGGCGACCATGGCCGAGCCCACGAGGAACATCACCATCGAGGTGGAACGCGCGGCGCTTACCAGCACCTGGTAGAACTTGGCCAGCGTCAGCTCGCGGTAGACCAGCGTCGAGACGGCGATGGCGTAGACCGCGGCGACCACGGCGGCCTCGGTCGGGGTAAAGATCCCGAAGCGGATGCCCCCGATGATGATGATCGGCAGGAACAGCGCCCAGATCCCGTCGCGGAAGGCGGCGCGGCGCTCGGCCTTGTCGGCCTTCTTGAACACCTGCACGTCCTCCTTGCGGATGACGATCGACCAGACGATGACCAGCGCCATGCCCATCATCAGGCCGGGCACGATGCCGCCGATGAACAGCTTGGCGATGGAGATGTTGCCGGCAACACCCATGATGATCAGCGGCAGCGACGGCGGGATGACCGGGGCGATGATGCCGCCCGAGGCCATCAGGCCCATCGAGGGCGCCTCGGGATAGCCGGCCTTCTTCATCATCGGGTAGAGGATCGAGACCAGCGCCGCCGCATCCGCGACCGCCGAGCCGGACAGGCCGGCGAGCAGGACCGAGGTGAAGATCGCCACGTAGCCGAGCCCGCCGCGGCGGTGCCCGAGCAGGGCCGAGGCCAGCCGGACGATCCGGGTGGACAGACCGCCCACGGACATCACCTCCCCGGCGACCAGGAAGAACGGAATGGCGAGCAGCGGGAAGCTGTCGACCCCGTTCAGCAGGGACTGCGCGAGGATGTTGGCGCTGAACATGTCCATCTGCACCATGAGCGCCATGGCGCTCAGCAGCAGGGCAAATGCGACCGGAAGCCCGAGCAGGATGCTCCCGAGCAGGACGGTGAGGAACAGGATGAGGGTCATTGTTTGTCCTCGCCTTCCGAAACGGGCGCGTCACGCACGACGTGCTCCAGCGGTCCGAAGATATGGGCGACCGCGACGATGGCCATGAGCGCACCGGAGATGACCCCGGCCAGGTAGAGCAGGCCGGTCGGCAGGCCGGTGAGCTGCGAGATGTTGTGCCAGTTGGCGATGGTCTGCTGGACCGATCCCCAGAACAGCATCCCCGCCGAGACCAGCACGATCAGCCAGATCACCTTGCGGATGTAGGGGACGAGGGCGGGGAACAGGACCTCGGAGAACTCCGACACGGCCAGGTGCTCGCCGCGCCGCAGGACGCCGACGGAGCCGAGCATCACCACCCAGACGAAGCCGAGCCGCGACAGCTCGACCGAGGGGCGCAGGCCCGAGTGGAAGCCGTAGCGCAACACCACGTTGATGAAGACCAGCGCGATCATTGCGGCCATGAGGACCGCCATCACGGTGTCGATGGCCTTCCAGAAGGTTTCGATGAATTTACCCAACGGTCCTCCTCCGTCTTGGATGAGCGATGTCATCCGGCCGTCGCGCTGTCCGGGAGGGGGTGCACGGCTGGCCCGCGATTCTCGCTGTATGGTTGATGGTATCGATACCAAATCAACCCGTCAATATCGCTGTTTCCGGTATCGGCCATGCGGTGAGCGACTGACTGTAACCTGGACAAATAGTGACAACCCATTGAACATAAATTGACAATTGATGCTCGGCCCACGGAGAGACCGATACCTCTCCGGGTGCGTCAAATCATGGCGGTCGGGTTGTATGGAACGCGTGTTCCGACGGCTATGCACCGCCGGAACATTGCGCGTTGGGCTCAGGAGAAGGCGATCTGAGCCTTCATTGCGCAATTTCGGTCGGAGGCGACCTTGAAGGCCTCCTCCGCCGCGTCGAGCCCCACGGTGTGGGTGATCAGCGGTTTCACGTCGATCAGACCGGCCTGCATCAGCTTCACGCCGGTGAAGAACTCGGCATGGAAGCGGAACGAGCCGCGCAGTTCCAGCTCCTTGGCGGTGATCGCCATCATGGGCAGAGACATGTCGCCGCCCAGCCCGAGCTGTGCGATGATCCCGCCCGGGCGCAGCGCCGCGATCCCGGCCGCCAGCGCCGGCGCGGCGCCGGAGCATTCGAACAGCACGTCGAAATAGCCCTTGCCAGCCATGTAGGGCGCAAGCCCGTCCGGATCGGTGCCGGTGTTGACTGTGATGTCCACGCCGTTCTTGCGCGCCATCTCCAACGTGAAATCCGACAGGTCGGTCGCCACGATCTCGGCCGCGCCCGCGCGTCGCGCCGACAGGGCGCAGAGCGTCCCGATCGGGCCGCAGCCGGTGATCAGCACCCGCTTGCCCAGCATCTCGCCGCAGCGGCGCGTGGCGTGCAGCGTCACCGCCAGCGGTTCGGCCATCGCCGCCTCGCCGGGGGTCAGCCCGTCGGCCGGAGCGCATTGCCGGGCATCGGCCACCAGCACCTCGCGGAAGGCGCCCTGGATGTGCGGGAAGGGCATGGCGGAGCCGTAGAACCGCATGTTCTCGCATCGGTTGTGCTGCCCCTCGAGACAGTACTGACAGTGATAGCAGGGCCGCGACGGCGACACGGCGACGAGCTGCCCGACGCGCAGCCCTTCGACCCCCTCGCCGAGCGCGGTGACATGCCCCGCGACCTCGTGGCCGAGGATCATCGGCTCCTTCAGGCGGATCGCGCCGAAGCCGCCGTGGTTGTAGTAATGCAGGTCGGAGCCGCAGACCCCGCCGGCTGCGAGCCGCACCTGGACCTCACCCGGACCGGGGGTGTCGCTGTCGCGTTCCTCGATCCGCAGGTCTTTCGCGGCGTGGATGACGATGGATTTCATGGCGTGCCTCAGAGAACCGGGGTGAGCAGGTCGCGACCTGCGAAATGGGCCGACAGGTTGTCGCGCACGAGCTGGCCCATCGCCTTGCGGGTCTCGACCGTGCCCGAGGCGTGGTGCGGCTGCAGCAGGACGTTGTCGAGCGCCAGGAACCGCGGGTTCAGCGCCGGCTCGCCCTCGAAAACATCGAGCGCGGCCGAGCCGAGCTTGCCGCTTTCCAGCGCGTCCAGCAGGGCCTCCTCGTCGATGTTGGAGGCGCGGGAGATGTTGATGACCATCCCCTCCGGCCCGAGCGCCTCGATCACCTCGCGCGAGACGATGTGCCGCGTCTCGGCCGAGGCCGCCAGCGTCACGAACAGGTAGTCGGAGCGCGCGGCCAGCGCCACCGGATCGGCGATGAACTCCCAGTCCGGCGCATAGTCCTTGGCCGCCACGTCGCTGTAGGCGATCTGCATGTCGAAGCCCGCAAGCCGCCGGGCGACCTCGAAGCCGATCCGGCCAAGGCCCAGCACGCCCGCCCGCATCCCGTGGACGCGGCGGCGCAGCGGGTAGAGCCCCTTGGAGGCCCAGCTTCCGTCGCGCACCCAGGCCTCGGCCCCGACCATGCCGCGCGCCTGGCACAGCATCATCGCAACGCCGAGGTCGGCGACGTCGCGGGTCAGGACGTCGGGGGTATTGGTCACGCGGATTCCGCGCTCCCGGCAGGCGGCCAGGTCGACCGCGTCGTACCCCACGCCGTAGACCGAGATCACCTCGAGGTTCGGGCAGGCCGCGATCATGGCGCGGTCCGCGCCCAGCTCGCCGCGGGTCGCGATGCCGCGAATCGCCGGCCCGACCTCCTCGAGCAGCGCCGCCTTGTCCGGCGCATCGAAGTACCGATGCACGGTAAAGGCCTCGTTCAACGGGATTTCGTCCCATTCCGGATAGGGGCCAACTTGCAGGATTGCCGGGCTTCCCATGATCAGATCTCCAAGCCTTGACATTGAATGGTATCGATACCATAAACAGACCGCGACGGATTTGTCGAGCCACAAACGGGAGCGAGCGTCATGGCGACTGGAACCGAACTCTTTGATCTCAGCGGAAAGACGGCGATGGTGACCGGTTCGTCGCAGGGCATCGGACTCGCGCTCGCCAGGGGGCTGGCGGAGGCCGGAGCCGCCGTGGTGCTGAACGGTCGCGACGTGGCCAAGCTCGCCCGCGCCGCCCAGGACCTGCGCGCCGTCGGCGCCAAGGTCTACGAGCTGCCCTTCGACGCCACCGACCATGCCGCGGTGCGCGCCGCCGTCGACAAGTTCGAGGCCGAGACCGGCCCGATCGACATCCTCGTGAACAACGCCGGGATGCAACACCGCACCGAGCTCGAGAACTTCCCCGAGGACGCTTTCCAGCGGCTGCTGCAGACCAACATCGCCAGCGTCTTCAACGTCGGTCAGGCCGTCGCCCGCCACATGATCGCGCGCGGCCACGGCAAGATCATCAACATCGCCTCGGTGCAGACCGCGCTCGCGCGGCCCGGCATCGCCCCCTACACCGCCACCAAGGGCGCGGTGGGCAACCTGACCAAGGGGATGGCGACCGATTGGGCGAGGCACGGGCTCCAGTGCAACGCCATCGCGCCGGGCTATTTCGACACGCCGCTGAACGCCGCGCTGGTGGCCGATGCCGATTTCAGCGCCTGGCTGGCCAAGCGCACCCCGGCAGGCCGTTGGGGCGAGGTCGAGGAGTTGGTGGGCGCCTGCATCTTCCTTTCCAGCCCCGCGTCGAGTTTCGTCAACGGACACACGCTGTTTGTCGACGGCGGCATCACCGCGTCGCTGTGACCGCGCGGTTCCGGAACAGAACAAGGAGGAGACAGCGATGACCCTGAACGTTGCCCTGATCGGCGCCGGCGCCATGGGAGGCGCCATCGGCACGCGGCTGGTGGAAACCGGCTGCACCCTGACCGTTTTCGATCTCGACCCCGAGAAGGTCGCCGCGCTGACCGACAAGGGCGCCCGCGCCGCCGGATCGGCGGCCGAGGCCGCGGCGGCGAGCGACTATGTCATCACCAGCCTGAACTCGGCCCGGATCGTGGAGCTTGCCGTCTTCGGCGCAGGCGGTGCGGCCGAGGGCGCGAAGCCCGGCGCGCTGATCATCGACATGTCGTCGATCGACCCCGAGTCGACCAAGGCGCTGGCCGCCCGCGCCGCCGAGGCCGGCCTGCGGTGGGTCGACAGCCCGCTCTCCGGCGGCGCTCCCAAGGCGCTGATCGGCGAGCTGACCCTGATGGCCGGCGGCGAGGCGGAGGACGTCGCCGACGCCCACGCGGTGCTGAAGCACGTCTCCAGCAACTACACCCACATGGGTCCCTCCGGCGCCGGCCAGACCACCAAGCTGATCAATCAGGTGCTCTGCGGGCTCGGCTTCCTCGCCATCGCCGAGGCGACCCAGCTCGCCCAGGACGCCGGCGTCGATGCCGAAAAGATCCCGCAGGCGCTCAAGGGCGGCCGTGCCGACAGCGCGCTGCTGCAGGAATACATGCCGCGGTTCGCCACCCGCGACTACCGGCGCACCGGGCGCATCGACAACATGGTCAAGGATCTCAACGGCGCGCAGGATCTCGCCCGCCTGACCAACACCTCGATGCCGCTCACCGCCGTCTGCGCCGAGGTGCACCGGATGCTCACCGCCGCCGGGCTGGGCGGCGAGGATCAGGCCGCGCTTATGGAGTATTTCAAGGGCCCGGACAGGGGGAAACTCTCGTGATCACCCGCTACGCATTGTTCGATGGCACCATCAAGGACGGCAAGACGGACGCCTTCCGCGCCGCCATCCGCGACCGGCTGGTGCCGGTCCTGCGCACCTTCGACGGGGTGCTGGAAGTCTCCATCGCGTTCACCGACGAGCGCGACGACGGCGCCCCGGACCTGCCGCTGATCATGGCGGTCAGCTATCCCGATGTCGAAACGATGCAAGCCGCGCTCTCAAGTCCCAAACGCCAGGCCGCCATCGCAGTCACCGGCGAGATCTTTGCCGAATGTTTCGACGGCCATATCCACCACCACGTCACGCAGCGCACGGCCTTTCCGATCTGATCGCTCGGGAGAGCGGGTGGCCGGGCGCGAAGCTGCCCAAAAGTCGTTCGCTCTCTTGCAGATGGCCGTTTTGACATCCACAAGGAAGTCATGACCCGCAAAGCGACAATGAAGGACGTAGCCAGGGCCGCGGGCGTCGCGCCCATGACGGTTTCGCGCGCCTTCAAGTCCAACGCCTCCGTGAACGCCGAGACCCGCGCCAAGGTGATGGAGGCGGCGGAGGCGCTCGGCTATGTCTTCGACAGCGCGGCCTCGAACCTGCGTTCCCGCAAGTCCGGGTTCGTCGCCGCGATCATCCCCTCGCTGAACAACGCAAACTTCGCCGACACCATCGGTGCGATGTCCAAGGTCCTGGAACGCGAGGGGCTGCAGATCCTGCTGGGCTACACCAGCTACAGCATCGAGGAAGAGGAGCGGCTTATCGAGAAGCTGCTGCGCCGGAGCCCGGAGGCGATCGTCCTGACCGGCGGGCACCACACGGAGCGCGCACGCAAACTGCTCGACAAGGCCACCGTTCCGATCGTCGAAACCTGGGACCTGCCCGAACACCCGATCGAACATGTCGTCGGCTTCTCGAACAGCAAGGCCATGAAGGGGCTGGTGGATCACCTCGTCGACAAGGGCTTCACGAAGATCGCGTTTCTCGGCGGCGACGCTTCCGCCGACCTTCGCGGCCAGGCCCGCCTGATCGGCTTCATCGAGGCGCTCGAGCAGCACGGCCTCGACACCTCGCGCCTGATCGCGGCCGGCCCGGCCCCGGTCGCCATGCGCGAAGGCGCCCTCGCGATGGAGCACCTTCTGAAGGCCTATCCCGACACCGAGGCGGTCGTCTGCGTGTCCGACCTGACCGCCTTCGGTGCGCTGACGGAATGCCAGCGCCGCGGAATCCGGGTGCCGGAAGACATCTCCATCGCCGGTTTCGGCGCCTATGACATCTCGGCCTTCGCGCATCCCACGATCACCACCATCGAGGCCTTCTCCGCCGAGATCGGGCGCAAGACCGGCCAGTTGATCGCTCGTCTGCTGCGGGGGGACGACCCGCCCGAGGGGCCGCAATGCGAAGAGATCAGCCCGCAGCTCGTGGTGCGCCAGTCCACCCCCTAGCTGTGGCCGTGCCCGTCAGGCCGCGAACCGCCGGTCACAGAGCGGCGACAGCCTCGGCGATGGCGCGGCCCAGCTTCCTGTGCGCCGTGGCGTCGAAATGGATTCCGTCCACCTCGCTCGACTCGATGACCGTTCCGGCGTCGAGGAAACCGATGCCCCTGGCCCTCGCAAGGGCCTCGTAGAGCGGCGGCAGCGCCTTCGAAACCTCCGTCGCGCCAAAGAACTCGGCCGCGATCGGGCCGACCTCGCGCACTGGCGGCGGACAGATCAGCAGGATGCGGAACCCGTCGTGGCGGGTCTGCATCTCCTCGCCGAGGGCGATGTCCAGCAGACCGGCCACGCCGGCGGTGACCTTCGCGGGCGTCGCGCCGAAGCGGGTCTTCACGTCGTTGGTGCCGAGCATCAGGGTCATCACGTCGATCGGCCCATGGCTCTGCAGCGCGATCCTGAGCCCGGTGCGGCCGTCCATGAAAGCGCCCATCACCGGGTCCTCGAACTGCGCCGTCCGTCCCGGGAGCCCCTCTTCCACCAGCGTCCAGTCGTCGCCGAGCGCCGCCAGAGCCACTCCCGGCCAGCGGGTCGCCGCGTCGTGCCGGGCCTGGACGCGGGGCAGGGTGATCGGCGGGGTGCCGTGGGTGTTGCTGTCGCCGAAGCAGAGGAGAGTGCGTGTCATGTCGGTCATGCCCGTGAGGTTTCGGGCGCAAGGTGCTGCCGGGCGCGGGGGAAAGCAAGCGGGCATGATATCCGCGCAGCGCGTGGGCATCCGTCATGCGCCATCGCCGGTGACCTTCGGAACGGCGACAAATCAGTTTACTCATCCGCTGCAGGTTGCTAGCGGTCCCGCCAACGGGCGGCACCGTCAGGCCGGGCTGGCCCTTGCTGACCTGACGAGCGGAAAGACCCATGACGACCAGGAAACCAAAGTCGATGATCGGTTGGCGGGAGACGGTCTCGCTGCCGGATCTCGGGCTGATGACCTTTCGCGCCAAGATCGACACCGGCGCGCTGACCACGGCGCTGCACGCCTCCGGGATCTCGCGCATCGAGGTCGGCGGCAAGCCCTGGGTGGAGTTCCTGCCCGACCACGGCAGCCTGGTCGACACCTCCCTCTGCCGCCTGCCGATCCTGCACAGCCGCAAGATCACCAACACCAGCGGCATTCCGGACGAGCGCTATATCGTGGCCACAACGCTCCAGATCGGCGAGCATAGGGCGCGAATCGAGGTGTCTCTTGCTGACCGGACCGACATGACATTCCCGATCATCATCGGGCGCAGCGCCATGCGGCTGATGCGCCTGACGGTGGATCCGGCGCGGTCGTGGCTCCAGTCGCCGCGCATCGCGGATCCAAAGGAAAGACAGGACCAATGAAATTCGCCCTTCTGGCCCAGAACCACACGCTCTATTCGCACCAGCGCCTGAAGGAGGCCGCCGAGGCCCGCGGGCACGAGATGCACATGATCAAGACGCTGCGCTGCTACATGAACATCGCGTCGCGGCGGCCGGAGATCTACTACAACGGCGAGAAGCTTCCGCTCTACGACGCGGTGATCCCGCGGATCGGCGCTTCGGTCACCTTTTACGGGACGGCCGTTCTGCGGCAGTTCGAGATGCAGGGCGTCTACCCGCTGAACGAGAGCGTCGCCATCGGCCGGTCGCGCGACAAGCTGCGCTCGATGCAGCTCCTCGCGCGCGACGGCATCGG
Organism: Tropicimonas sediminicola; assembly: GCF_900188335.1. Classification (GTDB taxonomy): domain Bacteria; phylum Pseudomonadota; class Alphaproteobacteria; order Rhodobacterales; family Rhodobacteraceae; genus Tropicimonas; species Tropicimonas sediminicola. Next base: position 53,113 of record NZ_FZOY01000005.1, read on the forward strand.
CCTGCCGGTCACCACCTTCGCCCACGATCCCAAGCAGACCGACGAGGTGCTGGCTTTGGCCGGCGGCGCGCCGGCGGTGATCAAGCTGCTGGAGGGCACGCAGGGCATCGGCGTGGTTCTGGCCGACACCGACCGCTCCGCCAAGTCGGTGATCGAGGCGTTCCGCGGCGCCAACATCAACATCCTCGTGCAGGAGTTCATCAAGGAAGCCGGCAGCACCGACATCCGCGCCTTCGTGCTCGGCGGCAAGGTGATCGCGGCGATGATGCGCTCCGGTGCCGAGGGCGAGTTCCGCTCGAACCTGCACCGCGGCGGCACCGCCAAGGTGGTGAAGCTCTCGCCCGAGGAACGCGCCACCGCCGTGCGCGCGGCCAAGACCATGGGCCTGCAGGTCTGCGGCGTCGACATGCTGCGCTCCAACCACGGGCCGGTGGTGATGGAGGTCAACTCCTCGCCCGGTCTCGAGGGCATCGAGGAAGCGACCGGCAAGGACATCGCCGGCATGATGATCGAGTTCCTGGAAAAGAACGCCAAGGTCGGTGACACCAAGACCCGGGGCAAGGGCTGATGCCGAGGCGCGCCGATCTGGAGATCGGCGGCGAGCGGATCGCGCCGGGCGAGAGGCGCACCGTCGACCTGCCGGTCAGCGTGCTGTCGGACCACACGCCGGTGACGATGTCGGTCCACGCGATCCACGGCAAGCGCGAGGGTCCGACCGTCTTCGTCAGCGCGGGCGTGCACGGCGACGAGGTGATCGGTGTCGAGATCGTGCGCCGGCTGCTGCGCGCGCCGGTGTTGTCCTCGCTGCGTGGTACGCTGCTGGCGGTGCCGATCGTCAACACCTTCGGCTTTCTCAGCCATTCGCGCTACCTGCCGGACCGGCGCGACCTGAACCGCTGCTTTCCGGGCAGCACCACCGGATCGCTGGCCGCCCGGCTGGCGCGGCTCTTCGTGGACGAGATCCTGAGCCGCAGCGATCTCGGGATCGACCTGCACTCCGCCGCGATCCACCGCACCAACCTGCCGCAGATCCGCGTTTCGCCCGACGACACCCGCGCGCGCGAACTGGCGCGGGAATTCGGTGCGCCGGTGATCCTGACCTCGCCGATCCGCGAGGGCTCGCTGCGCGGTGTCGCGGCCGAACTCGGCGTCAACGTGCTGCTCTACGAGGCGGGCGAGGGGCTGCGGTTCGACGAGATGGGCGTGCGCGCCGGCGTCTCCGGGATCCTGCGGGTGCTGCGCGAGATGGGGATGCTGCCCGCGGGCCGGGTGCCCCGTCCGCGCGCGACGCCGCTCTATTGCGCGCGGAGCAAATGGGTGCGCTCGCCGGCCGGCGGGCTTCTGCGGACCTTCCGGAGCGAGGGCGACGTGGTGACGAAGGACGAGCGCCTCGGCGCGGTCTCCGACCCGTTCGGCGAGAGCGAGGAGGAGATCTTCGCGCTGATGGACGGCATCATCATCGGCCGCGCCATCATGCCCATCGTCAACGAGGGCGACGCGTTGTTCCACATCGCCTCGGTGCGCTCGAACGACGCCGCGGAGACGGCGGTGGACGAGCTGGCCGCCCAGCTCGAGGAAGACCCGCTCTTCGACGAGGACGAAATCATCTGATCGCGCGAGGCCCCTGCCTTGGGCGGGCGCTTTGTGCAGCCACGATGAAGATCGCCGTGGCGCCGCGGTCTCGACTCCCGATCGTGTCCTGAAATCAACATCTTACCTTTTCGCGTTTTTTTTCCGTCTCCCCATCCTCCCTCCACACTCGCCGCCTAGTTTCAGCATCACCGGCAGCGGCGATCTCTGGATTCGCGCCGCCGGCACGCGAACAACGAATACGGAGGAAGGCTCGTGAAGACCCTTACCCAACTTCTTGGCATGCTCGCCCTTGGCGGGGTGATGCTGGCGACGACGGCCTGGATGGCCTCGGCGCAGGGGCAGCCTCCCGGAGGCGGCAACGGCGCGCCGCCCGAAGCCATCGAGGCCTGCGCCGGCAAGGCCGTGGGCGATGCCTGCTCCATGACCAACCCGCGCGACAACCGCTCGGCCAAGGGCAGCTGCATTTCGACACCGGAGAAGCAGCTCGCCTGCCTCCCCGCAGGGGCCCCCGCACCCGGAAACTGATCCGAACGCGCTTTTCTACTCTCTCTGCTGTTCCTGGTTGGCCGGTCTGCGCCCCGTCTCTTCCCCACGTTCAAGGGTGCGCGTGATCTGGCTGACGCCCGGTTCCCGGTTCCGGCCCGCTCTGTCGCCGGTGCATTCCGGGAACCGTGGTAGGCCGGCCTGCGAACCCACTCGTTCTCTCGCAGGTCGGCCGCCCTTTTTTCAATCGTCCAGCGCGTAGCCAACGCCATAGACCGAGCGGATGAGATCCGCCTCGGGCTCGATGCGTTTCATCTTGCTGCGGATGTTCTTGATATGGGTGTCGATGGTGCGGTCGATGACATCGGCATCCTCGGGAAAGGCCAGCTCCAGCAGTTGCGCGCGGGAGAACACCCGACCGGGCCGCTTGTGGAGCACCTCCAGCACCTGGAACTCGCGCCGCGTCAATTCCAGCGGCTTGCCGAACAGCGCAGCCCGCCAGGTGGAGGAATCCATCGTCAGCGGCGGCGTGCCGGGCTCGCCGGTGGGCATGGTCCGCCGCAGCACCGCCTTGATCCGTGCTACCAGCTCGCGGGGCGAGAAGGGCTTGCAGAGGTAATCGTCGGCGCCGATCTCGAGCCCGAGCAGGCGGTCGATCTCCTCCGCGCGGGCGGTCTCCAGGATGATCGGGATGTCGCTCTGGGCCCGGATCTCGCGGCAGATCGCCAGCCCGTCCTTGCCGGGCAGCATGATGTCCAGAACCACCAGGTCCGGCCGGGTGCGCAGGATGGTTTCCACCGCGCCGCGCCCTTCCAGCAGGATCTCGGCCTCCATCCCCTCGCGGCGGATGTAGTCGCAGATGATCTCGGCCAGGTCGGGCTCGTCCTCGACGATCAGGATGCGCGGGCTTTCGTTCATGAGGTTCCTCCGTCAGCGGGCAGCAGGATCTCGATCTGCAGCCCCCCGGATTCGGCTTTCCGGGCGTTGATCTCTCCACCGTGCGCCTCGACGATGGCGGCGCAGATCGACAGGCCCAGTCCGGAACCGCCATGCGCCCGCGACCGCGAGGCCTCGGCCCGGAAGAACCGGTCGAACAGATGCGGCATCGCCTCTTCTGGCGGCGCCGGCGGCGTGTCGGCGACCGTGATCCGGGCCTGCCTCCCGTCTCCCTCGACGATGGCCACCACGCGCCCCGGCGCATCGGTATAGCGCAGCGCGTTGCCAAGAAGGTTGTCGAAGACCTGGCGGATCCGTTGCGAATTGCAGCGCATCAGCACCCCTTCGCCGGCCTCGATCGACAGCTCCAGCCCGGCGGCGGCGAAATCCGGCGCGATCACATCCGCCGCCTCGCGCAGGATCAGCCCGAGGTCCTCGGTGGAGCGGGCCTCGGCAAAGCCGGTCTCGTGTCCGTGGGTCAGGGTACGCAGGTCGCCGATCAGCCGCGTCAGCCGGCCCACGGCGTCGTCCATCGCGCCCAGCGTCCGGGCATCGGCCGTGCGAATACCGTCCTGCAGCGCCTCGATATTCGCCCTCAGCACCGCCAGCGGCGTCTGCAATTCGTGGCTGGTGTCCGACATCCACTGCCGCTGCGCGATCTCGGTGGCCTCGAGGCTCTGCGCGAGCTGGTTGTAATGGTCGATCAGCTTGCCCAGTTCGTCGCGCCGGTCATTGGGGATGCGCGAGGCATAGTCGCCGCTGGCAAGCCGCTTGGCCCCGGTCTCCAGCGCCTGGATCGGCGCGAGGAACTGGCGGGCGACAAGGAGCGCCACCGCCGCCGAGACGGCCAGCGCAACCGAGGCCGCCAGCAGCAGCGAGGTGATCTGACCGCGCAGGAAGAAGGCGTCGGTCTCGGAAAGCACGCCTCCGGGGGCGGCCAGACGGAGCCAGCCGATCGGGGCGGCATCGGCGTCGGCGCCCGGCGCCAGGATCGGCAGCAGCTCGACCTGGGCGGCCCCGACCGGCGCGCCAATGATCAACTGTTGCCGGGCATCGAGCAGCGAGAGACGTTCGGCGAAGGGGGCGGGCGGCCTCGGGCCGCGCGGCGGCGGCTTGGGCATCGCCCGGCCATCCGGGCTGGTCTGGCGCACGACGTAGTCGGTCCAGCGCCGCGGATCGCCCTCGAGCTCCGGCCAGCCGCCGGCCCCGGAATCGTAATCGGCGGCCAGGGTCTCGGCCAGCCCGCCCAGCCGGCTCAGCTCGCCCTTCAGCAGGTAGACCGAGAACCCCTCGCGCATGCCGTAGGCCACCAGCAACGCCATGACCACCACGACCAGCATGGAAGCCAGGCCGATGGCGGCAAAAAGCCTGTAGGTCAGGGACAATCGCATGGGGCCCATATCGCCCATTAGCCCTTTCAATGTGAAGCGAAGATGGAGCGACGGGGAGAAGCCTGCCTTCAACGGTGTGAAATTTCCGTTGCCGGGCTTCCTTCTCGCCCCACATTTGCCTCCCATCCTCCCCTCGGAGAGGGCCCCCGAGGGTGCGCCCGACGCAGAAGAGACCTCGCCGGGGCAGGGCAGGCGGCGCCGACCGGATGGCGTCGCGGTCGCCGGACCGGCACGCAACCGGGATGACGTGCAGATGACCGACACACCCTTGATCCGCCTCGGGCCTGGACGCCGGCAGGTGCTGGCCGGGCTCGCCGGGCTCTGGCTCGCGGGCTGCGCCCAGCCGACCCGCACCGAGCTTTCGACGCGTTCCTTCAACGAGGCCGACCCGCTGTCCGGCTGGCGTGTGCCCGCGAATGCCGGCGCTTCCGTCTGGTCCGAACACCTGCCCGCAGAGACGCTTGCCAGCGGGCCGATGACGCTGGCGATCTCCGGCGGCGGGGAAGACGGCGCCTTCGGGGCCGGCGCGCTCGTGGGATGGTCGCGGACCGGGCATCGGCCGGCGTTCGACGTGGTCACCGGCGTCTCGGTCGGCGCGCTGATCGCGCCTTTCGCCTTTCTCGGCCCGTCCTATGACGACGCACTGCGGCGGATCTTCACCGAGTACGACGCGGACGATTTCATGGCGTTGTCGATCTCCGACGCGGTCTTCGGTTCGGCGCTCTACGACACGGCGGGGCTGCGGAAACTGCTGGAGACCTTCGTTCCCGACAGCCTGATCGACGCGGTTGCGCAGCGGCATGCGGATGGCGCGCGGCTCTTTGTCGTCACCTCCTGCCTGGAGACCTCGCGCGGTCATGCCTGGAACATGGGAAGGATCGCGCAGGCCGGTCACTACGACCTGTTCCGCGGTATCCTGCGGGCCTCCGCCGCGCTGCCGGGCGTGTTTCCGCCCGTCGCGCTGGCAATCCCGGTCGACGGCGGGACCCTGACGGAGACCCATGTCGACGGCGGGGTTCAGATGCAGTTCCTGGCGCTGCCGGCCGCCATCGCGCCGGGACGGGGGCAGACCTATGTGCTGATCAACAACACGCTCACGCCCGCGGCCACCGACGGGGCGCACAGCGCCTTGGGCGTCTCGCAGCAGGCGCTGACCGCGATGATCCGGGCCAATGCGCTCTCCGCGGTGCAGGCCGCGGCACGGCGGGCCCGCGCCAACGGCGTGTCCTTCGCGGTGGCTGCCATCGATCCGGCGAGCGGGATCGTCTACGACCCGTCCAACCGGTTCGACGCGGGTTACATGAACGCGCTTTACCGGCACGGCTACGAGCGCGCGGTCGGGGGCAGCCTGTGGACGCACCCGACCGGCGAGAGCGCGCCCGCGCCGACCTGAGCCGGCGGGGCGGGCCAGAAGGGCGTCAGTCGCGCTTCATCGCATCGAGCAGCGCCGCCCCGAAGGAGCCGGTGCCGCCGTTGCCGGACGTGGCGCCGCCGGACTTGCCGCGCGGCGCCTGGCCCTTCTGCGGCCGGCCGCGGCCGGAGGGACCGCCGGCGGAGCGCTCGGGCCGGTCGCCGCCGCGCTCCGGATCCTTTTTCATCGACAGGCCGATGCGCTTGCGCGCCACGTCGACCTCCATCACCCGCACCTTCACCACGTCGCCGGTCTTCACCACCTCGTGGGGGTCCTTCACGAACCGGTCGGCGAGCTGCGAGATGTGGACAAGACCGTCCTGGTGCACGCCCACATCGACGAAGGCGCCGAAGGCCGCGACGTTGGTCACCGTGCCCTCCAGCAGCATCCCCGGCTTCAGGTCGGTGATCTGCTCCACCCCGTCGGTGAATTTCGCGGTGACGAACTCTGGGCGCGGGTCGCGGCCGGGCTTGGCAAGCTCGGAGAGGATGTCGCGCACCGTGGGCAGGCCGAAGGTCTCGTCGACGAAATCCTCGGCGCGGAGCGTCCGGAGCCGCGCCTCGTCGCCCATCAGGCTGCGCAGGTCGCGCCCGCAGGCGGCGACGATCCGGCGGGTGACCTCGTAGGCCTCGGGGTGCACGGCGGAGGCGTCGAGCGGTTCCTTGCCCTCGCGGATCCGCAGGAAGCCCGCGCATTGCTCGAAGGCGCGCGGCCCAAGGCGGGCGACCTTGAGCAGGTCCTTGCGGGTGTCGAAGGGCCCGTTGGCATCGCGATGCGCGACGATGGATTCCGCGAGCGTCGGCCCGACGCCGGAAACCCGCGCCAGCAGCGGGGCGGAGGCCATGTTGAGATCGACGCCGACCGCGTTCACCGCGTCCTCGACAACCGCGTCGAGCGCCTTGGCGAGGCGGAACTGGTCGACATCGTGCTGGTACTGGCCGACCCCGATGGCCTTGGGCTCGATCTTCACAAGCTCGGCCAGCGGGTCCTGCAGGCGCCGCGCGATGGAGACCGCACCGCGCAGCGACACGTCGAGCCCGGGGAATTCCTTCGCCGCGAGCTCGGAGGCGGAATAGACCGAGGCGCCGGCCTCGGAGACCACGACCTTCATCGGCTTGGGCGCCGGCAGGTCGCCGATCAGCTCGGCCACCATGCGCTCGGTCTCGCGGCTGGCGGTGCCGTTGCCGATGGCGATGAGCTGCACGCCATGCTGGCGGATCAGCCGGGCCAGCGTCGATTGCGCACCGCGCAGGTCGTTCTTGGGCTGAAACGGATAGACCGTGTCGGTGTCGAGCAGCTTGCCGGTGGCGTCGACCACGGCGACCTTGACCCCGGTGCGGATGCCCGGATCGAGCCCCATCGTCGCGCGGTTGCCGGCGGGGGCCGCCAGCAGCAGGTCCTTGAGGTTGCGGGAGAAGACGCGGATCGCCTCCTCCTGCGCCCGCGCGCGCAGCTCACCCTGCAGGTCGAGCAGCATGGTCAGGCTCAGTTTCACCCGCCAGGCCCAGCTCGCCACGCCGCGCAGCCAGGCATCGCCGGGGCCGTCGCCGCGGGTGTCGAGCGCGGCGCAGACCATCGCCTCCACCGCCGGCAGGTCGGCCTCCGGATCGGGCGCGATGTCGAGCCGCAGGATGCCCTCGTTGCTGCCACGGAACATCGCCAGCGCCCGGTGGCTCGGCACGTCGGCCCAGAGTTCGCGATGGTCGAAATAGTCGGAGAACTTGGCGCCCTTCTCCTCCTCGCCCTCGTTCACGCGGGAGGTCAGGTAGGCCCGGGCCTGCATGAACTCGCGCAGGCGGCCCAGCAGGTCGGCATTCTCCGCCAGCGTCTCCACGAGGATGTCGCGCGCGCCGTTGAGCGCCTCCTTGGTGTCGGGCACCTCGTCGGTGATGAAGCCCTGGGCCAGGGTCTCGGGCGGCGTGGCGCGGTCGGCCAGGATGGCGTCGACCAGCCCGCCCAGGCCCCGCTCGCGGGCGATCATCGCGCGGGTGCGCCGCTTCGGCTTGTAGGGCAGGTAGAGGTCTTCCAGCGCGGCCTTGGTGTCGGCGTCGACGAGCCGCTTCTCCAGATCCTCGGTCAGCTTGCCCTGCTCGCGGATCGAATCGAGGATCACCTTCCGCCGCGCTTCCATCTCCGTCAGGTAGGCGAACCGCTCCGACAGGTTGCGCAGCTGGGTGTCGTCCAGCCCGCCGGTGGCCTCCTTGCGGTAGCGCGCGATGAAGGGGACGGTCGCGCCTTCGTTCAGCAACCCGATGGCGGCGGTCACCTGCTCCGGCCGGGCGCCGATTTCGGTTGCGATGCTGCGGGCGATGCGGGGGGTGTCAGCTGTCATGGCGCTCCGGAACTCCGTTGGGAAGCCCGGTTTACAGCCCCCGCCGGACTCGGCCAAGCCCAAACCGGAAGGCTCGGCTCATCCCCGCCCGGCCGTCGCGGTCAGTAAAGCCCCGCCGACCGCGCCCTGAGCTGCACCAGCGCCAGGATCGTGTCGATCATCGGCGTCGGCAGGTCCACCAGCCGCCCCAGCTCCTGCACCGAGGCGACCAGCGCGTCGATCTCCATCGGCCGGCCGAGTTCCAGGTCCTGCAGCATGGAGGTGCGATGCGCGCCGACCTCGGCGCCCGCGTCGATGCGGCGGTCGACCTCGATCGGGAAGCGCACGCCGAGCGCCTCGCCGATGGCCTGCGCCTCGACCATCATCTCGCGCACCAGCGGCCGGCAGCCGGGATCGGTGCAGAGCACGTCGAGCGTGGCATGGGTCAGCGCCGAGATCGGGTTGAACGAGAGGTTGCCCCAGAGCTTGATCCAGATCTCCTCGCGGATGCGCGGCCGCACCGGCGCCCGCAGGCCCGCCTCGCCCATCAGCTTCGACAGCGCCTGCGCCCGGTCGGATTTCGACCCGTCCGGCTCGCCCAGCGAAAAGCGGTTGCCCTCGACATGGCGTACCACGCCCGGCTTCGGCATCTCGGCCGCCGGGTAGACCACGCAGCCGAGGATCCGCTCCGGGCCGATGCCGTCCCACTGTACGTCGCCCGGATCCACCGTGGCGAGCCGGGTGCCTTCGTATGCCCCGCCGACCTGGTGGAAATACCACCAGGGCAAGCCGTTGACGCCCCAGACGACCGTGGTCTCGGGCCCGAGAAGCGGCTGCATCCGGTCGACCACCCCGGGCACCGAATGCGCCTTGAGCGTCACGATCACGTAGTCCTGCGGGCCGAGGTCGGAGGGGTCGTCGGAGGCCCGGAGCCGCGCCGTTTCGGGCTCGGCGCCCTCTTCCAGCAGGGTCAGCCCGTTGGTCCGGATCGCCTCCAGGTTGGGGCCGCGCGCCACCAGGCTCACATCCGCCCCGGTCCGCGCCAGCCGGGCGCCCATGAAGCCGCCGATGGCCCCCGCTCCGAATATGCAGATCTTCATCGCCGCCCCTTACGCGTTTGCCAGCCCAAGCTTTTCGGCCAGGCCGATCCGCTGGATCTTGCCGGTGGCGCCCTTGGGGATCTCGTCCAGAACCACGATCTGCCGCGGCACCTTGAAATCGGCCAGCCGGCCGGAGGCATAGTCGCGGATGCCGCGCGCGTCCGCTTCAGCGCCCTCGCGGATCACCACCGCCGCGCCGATCTCCTCGCCGAGCTTGGGATGCGGGATCGCGAAGGTCACGGCCTGCGCCACGTCGGGATGCTCCAGCAGCACGGTGTCGACCTCCAGCGGGCTGATCTTCTCGCCGCCGCGATTGATGATCTCCTTGAGCCGTCCGGTCAGGCTGAGGTAGCCGTCGCCGTCGAACGTGCCCTGGTCGCCGGTGCGGAACCAGCGCCGCCCCTCGGCCTCGAAGAAGGATTTCGCATTGGCCTCCGGGTTGCTCTCGTAGCCGGGGGTCACGTTGGGGCCGGAGATCACCACTTCGCCGGTCTCGGCGCTCCCGATCAGCCGGTCCTCGGCCTCGTCGGCCAGCCGCACCTCGGGGCCGGCCGGAACGCCGACGGAACCGGGCTTCTGCGCCCCGCGACCCAGCGGGTTGCAGGCCATCTGGTGGGCCGCCTCGGTCATGCCGTAGGCCTCGATCACCGGCGCGCCAAAGGTCTCCTCCAGCGCGCGCATGACCGGTGCGGGCAGCGAGGCGGAGGAGGAGCGGAGGAACCGCAGCCCGGCCTCGCGGATGATCTCCTCGTTGCGCCCGGCGCGGGCCAGGATCGCCTGGTGCATGGTCGGAACGGCCGTGTACCAGGTCGCGCCACTGGTCTTCAGCTCGGCAAAGAACCGCAGCGCGTTGAAGCCCTGCGAGCACCAGATCGACCCACCCGACGACAGGGTCGCCGTCACCGCCGCGATCAGCCCGTGGATGTGGAAGAGCGGCATGACGTTCATGCAGCGATCCTCGGCGGTGAGGTCCAGCGAGCGGGCGACGTTGCCCGCCGAGGCCGCGACGTTGGATTGCAGCAGCGGCACGATCTTGGGCCGCGAGGTGGTGCCGGAGGTGTGCAGGATCAGCGCGACGTCCCCGGCCTCGGGCGCGGCGGTGTCGGGCGTCCCGGCAATGCCGCCGCCTTCGTTCTTGAGACGATAGGCGCCCGCGGGCGCGCCCGGCTCGACCGCCAGCCGCAGCAGCCGCAGGCCGAACTTGCGCGCCGCGGCGATGGCAGGGCCGTCGTAGTCATCGGCGACGATCAGCGCCCTCGCGTCGAGGTCGCCGAGGTAGAACTCGAACTCCTCCTCCCGGTAGGCCGGGTTGAGCGGCGCGGTGGTCGCCACCTGGGCGACCGTGACGAAGGCGCTCGCCATTTCCGGGCCGTTGGGCAGGACGATGGCGACGCGGTCGCCGCGGCCGATCCCGGCGGCGTGGAGCGCGGCGCGGGTCTCGGCCACCTGCGCGGCAAGACCCGCGTAGCTCAGCCAGTCGCGCCCCTCCGCGCCGAGCGCCGGGCGCTCCCCGGGGATATCGGCCAGAAGGCCGGCAATCGTGTCGCTCATCGTCCTGCCCTCCCGTTGGTGTCCCGCGCGGTCAGACGACCGCGACGGACAGCTTGCCAAGACCGGCCACGGAGGCCTCCATCCGGTCGCCGCGCACCACGGGGCCGACGCCCGAAGGCGTGCCCGAGAGAATCACGTCGCCCGCGGCCAGCTCGAAATACTCGGAGAGGTAGGAGATCATCTCCGGCACCTTCCAGATCATCTGGTTGAGGTCGCCCTCCTGGGTCACCTTGCCGTTCACCTTGAGCTGCACGAGCCCGTCGGAGGGGTGACCGACCTCGGCCACCGGGTGGACCGGCCCGCAGGGGGCGGAACGCTCGAAGGCCTTCCCGATCTCCCAGGGCCGGCCCATCTTCTTCATCTGGCCCTGCAGGTCGCGGCGGGTCATGTCGAGCGAGATGCCGTAGCCGTAGACATGGTCCAGCGCCTCCGCGAGCGGGATGTTCCGGCCGCCGGATTTCAGCGCCACCAGCATCTCGATCTCGTGGTGCACGTCCTCGGTGTGCGGCGGATAGGGGAACTCGCCCGACGAATCGAGGTTGTCGGGGTTTTTCTGGAAGAAGAACGGCGGCTCGCGGTCCGGGTCGTGGCCCATCTCGATGGCATGGGCGGCGTAATTGCGGCCGATGCAATAGACCCGGCGCACCGGAAACAGGCCCTCCGACCCGGCGACGGGAATCGCCACCACGGGGGGCGTGGAAATCACGTAATTCGTCATGTCGTCCTCCATCCGACCCGGTCTGCCGTGCATGGGAGACCGAAACCAATTGCTCAACCAATCGCAACCAATTGCGGGGTTGTCAATAAATCTGTTGACGGAGGGCGGTATATCGGCCCTAATCAAACCAATATGACAAAATTGGGCGATCAATTGCCGGTGCAGCCGGTGGCCTCCAACGGAGGCGGGCCCGTCTCCAGGGAGGCGGCGGTCGCGGCGCTGCGCCGGCTGATCGAGCTTGGCAATTACGCGCCGGGCGACAGGCTGCCGCCGGAGCGGGAGCTGATCGTGCAGCTCGGGCTGACCCGGGCCGCGCTGCGCAAGGCGCTGGAGACGCTGGAGGCCGAGGGTCTGATCTGGCGCCATGTCGGCAAGGGCACCTTCATCGCCAGCGAAGGCGAGGGTGCCGTCGCCGGCCGGCTCCACGACCTCGCCAAGCAGATCACCCCGGTCAAGATGATGCGGGCCCGGATCGCCATCGAGCCGGCGATCGCCCGCGAGGCCGCGATGAACGCCTCGACCGAGGCGCTGGCGCGGATCGAGGATGCGCTGACCCAGACGGTGAACGCACCGACCTGGGACGAATACGAACAGTTCGACGACCTGCTGCACCGGCGGATCGCCCTGGCGACCGACAACCCGCTGCTGATCTCGTTGTTCGACCAGCTCAACCAGGTGCGCCGTGCGGTGGCCTGGGGAACGGTCGTGCGGGCCTCGATTCGCCCGCCGGCCGACCACACGAGCTTCGGTGAACACGCCAGGATCGCCGAAACGATAGCCGCACGGGATGCGAACGGCGCGCAGGAGGCGATGCGCAAGCATCTGGCGTCCGTGGCCGCGCGGCTTTTTGGGGAGGTTTGATACGACGGAAGACATCCGTGCAGGGGCGGCAGAACCCCGACCGGACCAAGGACCTACGGAACATGTCTAGGGAGGACACCATGAAACACCTGATGAAACGGGCCATGGCCGCTGCGTTCGCAGTCGGCTTCGCGGCGACGGCGGCGCAGGCGGACACCATCCGCATCGCGCTCGCCGAAACACCTTCGGACGAACTCGCGGCCTTCTTCGTCGCGCTGGAACGGGCGAAGGCCAACGGTCTCGAGTACGAGTGGACGGCATTTTCGGACGAGGAACTGGCCATCCAGGCCGTGCTGAGCGGCCAGATGGACATCGGCTTCGGCACCCCCTACGCGGCGATGCAGCGTTCCAAGGCGCCGATCCGCATCGTCTTTCAGCTCTCCAAGCTGAAGTTCTTCCCCGTCACCTCGCAGAAATACGAGAAGCTGGAGGACCTGGACGGTGAGCCGATCATGCTGCACTCGCGTGGCGGCGGCACCGATTCCATCGCCAACGTGATCGAGGAGAAATACGGCATCAAGTTCGGCGAGCGGTCCTACGTGCCCGGCTCCGCCAACCGGATCGTCGCGCTGATCGCCGGCCAGACCGACGCGACCATCGTGGACCTGTCCAACAAGAACAAGCTGATGAAGCAGGAGGGCGACAAGTTCAACGTCCTGCCGATGTTCGAGGTCGAGGCCAGCGACGAGGCGCTCTTCGCCAACCTCGACTGGATCCAGAACAACGAGGAGGCGGTGAACACCTTTGTCGCCGCCCTGGTCAGCACCTGGCAGGACATGTCGGAGGATCCGACGATCATCAGCCGCGAGACCAACCCGGACGGCCCGATCGGGCAACTGCCGCCGGAGATCCTCGGCAACCTCGACACCTTCTACACCGACGCCGTCGAGGGCGGGCTCTACGACCCGAACGGCGGCGGCGAGAAGGCCGCGATGGCGGACCTGGAATGGTATTCCGGGGCCGGTCAGCTCGAGGGCGATCCCTCCGAGCTGAATATCGAGGACTTCTGGTACCTCGAGCCGCTCAAGGCCGCGACCCAGTAAGGGCCGTGTGCCGCGCCGGCCCGGGGCGACCGGGCCGGCAATCCTTTCCCAACCAGTTTCGCGACAGGAGTTCCAACGGATGCTCTCGCGCCCGACCCTGCTCAAGATCCTCTCGACGCTGATCGTCTTCGGCGCCTGGGAGATCGCCGGCCGAATACCGGTGAGCTACGCCTTCCCGACCTTCATCGAATCCATGCAGGCGCTGGCCCGGATGACCTTCGATGGCACCCTCTTCACCGCCTATGGCGAAACCCTGAAACCGCTGGTGATCGGCATCCTGATCTCGACGGTGCTTGGCATCAGCATCGGCCTCGCTATCGGCCTGAGCGGCTGGTTCGACTGGCTGATGTCGCCGATCTTCATCGTCATGCAGGCCGCCCCGCTCGCGGCGCTGATCCCCCTGCTGGTGATGGCCTACGGGATCGGGCTGACCTCCAAGGTCTTCGTGGTCTGCATCATGGCGATGCCGGTGATCGTGCTGAACACCTCGAGCGCGGTGCGCAACACGCCCTCCTCGCTCAAGGAGATGGGCCGCTCCTTCCTAGGCAGCGACCTGGAGATCATCACCAAGATCATCATCCCCTCGGCCTCCCCGATCATCTTCTCCGGCCTGCGGCTGGGGGTCTCGGCGGGCTTCATCGGGGCGATCCTGTCGGAGCTCAAGATCACGCCCACCGGGGTGGGCGACATCATCACCTACAGCCGGTCCATCGCCGACTACCCCTCCATGTATGCGGCGATCTTCTCGATCATCCTGCTCGCCGTGCTTTTCCTGAACCTGCTGGAAACGATCGAAAACATCCTCTTCGAAGGGAACAACCGTGGTTATGTCTCAGACTAAGGAAGCGTTCGCCAAGGCGACGGCGCTGGACACCGAAATCGCTGTCTCGACGCGCAACATCTGCAAGAACTACGGCGCGGTCGAGGCTCTCAAGAACCTGTCGCTCGACTTTCCCCGCGGCCAGCTGACCTCCCTGCTCGGGCCTTCGGGCTGCGGCAAGACGACCTTGCTCAAGATCATCGCCGGGCTGCTGGAGCCGACCTCGGGCGAGGTCGAGGTCAACGGCAGGCTGGTCACCGGGCCGGGGCCGAACCGGGCCTTCGTGTTCCAGGATTTCGCGCTGCTGCCCTGGGCCAGCGTGATGCGCAACGTGGCCTTCGGGCTGGAGCTGCGCGGCGTGGCGAAGTCGGAGCGCGAGGCCATCGCCGAGCGCTACATCCGCGAGGTCGGCCTTGCCGGCTTCGAGAAAAGCTTCCCGCACGAGCTGTCCGGCGGCATGCGGCAGCGCGTCGGCCTGGCGCGGGCGCTCTCGGTCGACGCCAAGGTGCTGCTGCTCGACGAGCCCTTCTCCGCCGTCGACGAGCAGACCCGCCGCAAGTTCCAGGAGGACATGCTCAACCTCGTCGCCCACGAGAACAAGACCTTCATCTTCGTGACCCATTCGATCGAGGAGGCGGTGTTCATCTCGGACCAGATCGCGATCCTGCTGCCGCGGCCGAGCCGGGTGTCGGAGATCATCCGGCCCACCGGCTTCCGCAACCGCGACATGGGCAACATCCGGCGCGACCCCGAATACCTCGACATCGTGGACCAGATCTGGGCCTCGCTGCGCAGCTACGTGGAATAGACCATGAAGATCGGAAACTACCAGCTTCCCAACATGTCGTCGCTGCTGCTCTGGGGCCTGCTGTGGGAGATCATCGGCCGCTCCGGCATGACCTTCTTCGTGCCGCCGCTCTCCGAGGTCGTGATGACGCTGTTCTCGGTGATCGGCACGCCGGCCTTCATCAAGGCCCTCTCGGAGACGGCCTATGCCTTCTTTGCCGGCGTCTTCTTCGCCATCGCCATCGGCGTGCCGATCGGCGTGCTGATGGGCAAGAGCCGGCTGATCGACGAACTCCTGCTGCCCTGGGTCAACATGTTCCTCAGCGCTCCGCTGACCGCGCTGGTGCCGGTGCTGATGGTGCTCTTCGGCTTCGGGATGAAGTCGATCATCATCACCACCACGCTTTTCGCGATCTGGATCATCATCCTGAACACCCGGGCCGGCGTGAAGCAGATCAACCGGTCGCTGATCGAGATGGCCCGGAGCTTCGGCGCCACGGCGCGCGACGCCTTCTTCAAGATCTACATCTGGGCGGCCCTGCCCGAGATCCTGAACGGTGTCCGGATCGGCGTGATCCGGGCGGTGAAAGGGGTGATCATCGGCCAGCTCCTGATCAGCATCGTCGGCTTCGGCGCGCTGTTCGAGCTCTATTCCGCCAACTTCCTGATGGCGCATTTCTGGGCGGTGCTGATCGTGCTCTTCGCCATGGCCTTCGCCGTGTCGGAACTGCTCGCCTATCTCGAGCGCCGGGTGTCCTACTACGCGTCGACGCGCTGAGGCGGCCTCGCGCCCCGGTCCGGCCGGCTGATTCCGTCAGCCGGCCGACTGCGTTTCAGCCCCCCGGAAATGCTCTGCCTGGGTCTCCGAACGGCCGGCGGATGCCCGGCTTTTTGACGTTGCGTCAATTTTGATCGCCACGCGGGCCGTGCCGCCAAAATAAATTTGTCATATTTGTCACGCCCTCGTGACTGCCTCGCAGCCGCGCAACACATTGAACTGAGTGGAAAACTTCTTGGAAGCGTCTTCGGGTGACCCGGCCGGCGCCGCGTGATGCGACAAATAACTACTTGATTTGCGGCGTTACTTTGGGGAAGCGTCTGGACGACATGATGGGTCGGACAATGGAGGCCGACGCCATCAGTCGACGTCCAATGGGAGGAATACAATTTGTCACTATTTAGCTTCGGCCGCGCAACCGTGGCTGCGATTGCCGTCTCTGTCGCTGCCACGCTCCCCGTCTCGGCTGCCGACCTGACGCTCCGCGGTGCGAGCCTCTTCGACGAGAACCACGCCTATACCAAGACGCTGGTCAAGTTCACCGAGCTGGTGAACGAATACTCCGAAGAAGACATCGAGTTCGATATCCGTCTCAACAGCGAACTGGGCACCGAGCCCGACTTCGTCAACTTCCTGACCCAGGGCGTCGCCATCGATTTCGCGATCATCGCGCCGTCCAACCTGGCCCGCTTCGCCGACGCGCTGCCGCTGATGGACATGCCCTTCGTGTTCCGGGATCTCGACCACTGGAACGCCGTGCTCTCCAGCGACGTCTTCACGCCCCTCGAGGAGGAACTCCGCGAGAAGGCCGACCTGGCGATCGTGGGCTATGCCGGCGGTGGCACCCGCAACCTGATCTCCAACAAGGAAATCAAGAATTTCGACGACCTCAACGGCCACAAGATGCGGGTCATGGGCGCGCCGATCCAGGCGCAGATCTTCAACGCCCTCACCGCCAGCCCCTCCGCCATCGCCTATGCAGAGGTCTACAACGCCATCCAGACCGGCGTCGTCGACGGGCTCGAGAATGAATCGGCCAGCCTCTTCCAGTACAAGTTCTACGAAGTCGCGCCGCACGTCACGCTGACCAAGCACTCGATCACCGTGCGTCCGATCGTCTTCTCCGGCAAATCCTTCGACAAGCTCTCCCCGGAGCTTCAGGAAGCGATCATGAAAGCCGGCAAGGAAGCCGGCGACTACGGCCGCGCGCTGGAAACCGAGGAAGACGCCGAGAAGCTGCAGGCGATGCAGGAAGCCGGCAACATCCAGGTCCACGAGTTCGAGGGCCGCGACAAGATGCTGGAAATGGTGATCCCGGTTCAGGACGCCTATGCCGAGGAACTCGGCGCCGCGGCACTGCTTGAAGCGATCCGCACCAAGTAAGCCCAGACCCTTCCGGTCCCGGGCCGCCCTCTGGCCCGGGACGATCCCCAATTCCAAGAAAAGACCCCCACAATGAAAACCATCGGGCGGGCCCTGGAACTCTCGTGCATGGCGTTGCGAGTGATCATCGGCGTCCTTGTCGGTCTGTTGACCATCCCCGTCGGTATGCAGGTGATCTCCCGCTATACCGGCATCATCCCGGTCTATCTCTGGACCGAGGAACTCGCGACCTTCATCTTCGTCTGGATCGTCATGCTCGGCTCGATGCTGGCCGTCTGGGACCGGACGCATTTCGACGTCCACGTCCTCCCCGAGGCCACCAGCCCGCTGGGCCGGCTGCTCCAGCAGGGCTTCGTGCACGTGATGGTCTCGGCCTTCGCCATCCTCTTCATCTGGTATGGCATCGGCTACACCGAATTCGGCTCGATCCAGCATTCCGTGATGCTGCGCATGAACATGGCGCTGACCTATGTCACCGTGCCGGTCGCCGGTGTCGGCTGGGCGCTGTTCTCGCTCTACCACCTCTCCGAAGAAGTCCGGATCTACCGCGACAGCCGCAGGACAGCCCAATGATCGTCTCCACCGCCCATGCCTGCGCCATCCTCGTCGGCAGCTTCATCTTCCTTGTCGCGATGCGGGTGCCGGTGGCTTTCGCGCTCGGCATCGCCACCATTCCGGTCGTCATGATGGACATCCGCCTGACGCCGTTCCTGATCATGGACCGGATGTTCCAGTCCTATAACTCCTTCATCCTGCTCGCCGTGCCGTTCTTCCTGCTGGCGGCCAACCTGATGAACTCCGGCCGGATCACCGACCGGCTGATCGAACTGGCCCGCGTGCTGACCGGCTGGATGCCGGGGGGGCTTGGGCACGTCAACGTCGCGGTCTCGATGCTGTTTGCCGGCATTTCCGGCTCCTCCACGGCCGACGCCGCCGGCTGCGGCAAGATCCTGATCCCGGCGATGACCAAGCAGGGCTACGACGCGCGCTTCGCCGTCGCGATCACCGCCTGTTCCTCGGTTATGGGGGTGATCATCCCGCCCTCGATCCTGATGATCGTCTGGGGCGGCGTGATGTCGATCTCGGTCGGCGCGCTGTTCCTGGCGGGCGCGATCCCCGGCATCCTGATCGCGGTCGCCCTGATGGGAACGGTCTTCGTCTATGCCAAGATCTACGACTATCCCACCGCCGGCCGGCCGACGCTCTGCGACTTCTGGGCCGCCTTCAAGGGCGCCGGGCTCGCGGTGCTGACGCCCGTCTTCGTGATCGGCGGCATCGTCGCCGGCATCGTCACGCCGACCGAAAGCGCGATCATCGCGGCGGGCTATTCGCTGATCCTCGGCATGTTCGTCTACCGCACGATCACCGTGAAGGACCTCGGCCACGTGCTCTACGACACCGGGCGCTTCGCGTCGATCTCGCTCTTCGCGATCGGTACCGCCTCGATCTTCGGCTGGCTGCTGGCCTTCTACGACGTGCCGCGGCTGATCGTCGACGCGCTGACCGGGATGAACGTCGGACCCTTCGCCACCTCGCTGATCATCGCCGCGCTGTTCCTGTTCTTCGGGCTCTTCATCGACGCGATCCCGACGATCATCATCCTCGGCACGGTGCTCTACCCGGTGGCCTCCGCCGCCGAGATCCACCCGATCGCCTTCGCCATGATCGGCATCGTCTCGCTGGCCTTCGGACTGGTGACGCCGCCCTACGGGCTTTGCCTGCTGATCTCGGCGGCCATCGCCGGGCTAAACGTCGTGCAGGTGCTGCGCGACGTGGCGATCATCCTGGTGCCGATGCTGGCGATCCTGTTGCTGCTGATCACCTTCCCCGAAATCGCGCTCTGGCTCCCGGGAGTGCTGATGCCGCAAGCGGTACAATAAACGGGCAGTGCAGAAAGCGGGGCGCCGGTTGCGACAGCCGCCGGCGCCCCGTGACGTTCATGCGCCTTGATCCGGCGCTCCGAAGGCGCGCAGCACCTGCCGCGCGGCGGCCACCACGGGATCATGCGTCTCGCGCAGGATCTGCACCCGGTCGAACCGGGCCGGGTCGCGGTTGACGGCCTCGCGCAGCGCCGCGCCAAAGGCCATGCGCAACTCGGTCCCGATGTTGAACTTGCAGATGCTGGAGCCGCGGGCGAGCGCGGTGCGCTGCGCCACCGGCACGCCGGAGCCACCGTGGATCACCAGCGGCACCTCGGTCACTGCCTCGATGGCGCGGATGCGCGCCTCGTCGAGCCCCGCGCCGCTCTCCTGCTGGAGGTGCACGTTGCCGACCGAGATCGCCATCGCGTCCACCCCGGTCTCGCGGGCGAAGCGCGCGGCCTCCTCCGGGTCGGTCCCGGCGGAGCTTTCGCCTCCCGAATAGCCGACGAAGCCGATCTCCCCCTCGCAGGAAATCCCGGCCGCGTGGGCCATCTCGGCAATCGCCGCGGTCTCGTCGATGTTTTGGCTCAGCGGCTTGCGGGAGCCGTCGAACATGAGCGAGGTGAAGCCCGCATCGAGCGCCGCGCGGCACTCCTCCCGCGTGTAGCCGTGATCCAGATGCGCCACGACCGGCACCCCGGCCTCTTCGGCCAGATGCCGGAACATCCTGCCCAGCACCGGCAGCGGCGTGTGCTCCCGGCAGCTCGGCCCGGCCTGCAGGATCACCGGGCAGCCCTCGGCCTCGGCGGCGGCCACGTAGGCGCGCATGTCCTCCCAGCCGAGCGTCACCAGCCCGCCGACCGCGTAGCCCTGTTTCAGCGCCGGTTGCAGGACGTCTGACAAGGTCGCGAGGGTCATTTGAACTTCGCCACCATGTCCTTTATGCCCGGGATCGTGTCGAGCTGCGCGGCGTGGGTCGGCTGGAAATACTGCACCAGCGAGCGCTGGCTCAGACCGCCGAGGATGGTGAAGTAATACATCTCGTAGCCGGGCAGCACGCAGCAGGGGTGATAGCCCTTGTCGAGCAGGATCGTGGAGCCGTCCATGATGTGGTAGGCCTCGCCCGGCTCGTTGTCGACGCGCTGGAGCATCTGCACGCCGGAGCCGTAGTTCGGCCGGAAACGGAAGTTGTAGGTCTCGTCGTGGCGGGTCTCGTCGGGCAGCCGGTCGGTGTCGTGCTTGTGCGACGGGAAGCCGGACCAGCCGCCCTGGCCGACCGTGAACAGCTCCGACACCAGCAGCCGGCCGACCTTGCCGTGCTGCTTCTGCCCGAGGATGTGCTTGATCTTGCGGTGGGTCTTGGTGTCGTCCGATCCGTATTGCACGACGTCGAGCCCGTCGGCGCGCACGTCGAAGGGCTCCAGCACCTCGTCGAACTTCGCGCCGGCCACGAACACTTCCGCCGCGTCGGAGACGCAGACCATCCTTGCCCTGGCGCCCGACGGCACATAGACGCCCTCGGGCTCGCCGTCCCAGACGTCGATGCGGCGGTTGCCGAGCGCGGCAAAGCCCACGCCCTCCACGTCCACGTCCACCGTGCCGGTCGCCGGCGCGATGCAGGTCTCGTAGCCCGGCACCTGGTACTCGAAGGCGTCGCCCTTCTTCAGCTTGACGATGTTGAAATAGTTGAGCGGCACGGTTGCGTCATCGGCATCGACGATCGGGCGGTTCTGGTTGTCATGAGGAGGGATATGCATGGTGTCTTCTCTGGTTAGACCGGGGTCGGGCCGGGGTGGCTGGCGAGGAAACGCTCCAGCGCCTCCGTCGTCGGCATGGCGGGGGCGCAGCCGGGCTGCGAAACGACGATCGAGGCGCAGGCCGAGCCGCGGAGCACCGCGTCGCGCAGGTCGCGCCCCTCGGCCAGCCCGGCCAGGAGGCCGGCCATGAAACTGTCGCCCGCGCCGTTGGGCTTCACGGCGGTGACGGGGTAGATGCCGGTGCGGATCTCCTGGCCGTCGGCGAGCGTCACCGCGCCCTCGTGGCCCATCTTGTAGATCACGATGCGGCCGGGCCGGGAGGCCAGCTCGCGCGCCTTGTCCAGCCCCTTGTCGATGCCGCCGGCCATGAAGCCGAACTCCTCGTCGTTGCCGACGATCAGGTCGCTCTCCTCGCCGGCGCGGGACAGCACCTCGGCAGCCACCTCCGGCGAAGGCCAGGAATAGGGCCGGTAGTCGATGTCGAAGATCACCGGCAGCCCGGCCCTGCGGGCATTCTCGAAGGCCCGGAAGGTCGACCCGCGCGACGGCTCGGCGGCAAAGACGGTGCCAGCGGTGATCAGCGCGCCGAAATCGCCGTAATCCACCCGGTCCACATCGGCCTCGGTCACCTGGAAATCCACCGCGTTGTTGCGATAGATCACCAGCTGGAAATCCTCCATCGTGCTCTCGTAGACCGCCAGCGAGATCCGCGCCTCGCCCGGCAACGAGCGAAGATATTGCGTCTCCACCCCGTAATGCGCCAGCCGGTTGCGGCAGAACCGGCCCACCGCGTCGTCCGAGATCGAGGTCACCAGCGCCGAGCGCGCGCCCAGCTTGCACAGCCCGGCGCAGATGTTGGCCGAGGAGCCGCCGAGATCCGAGCGGAAGCTCTCCGCGTGCTCGGCCTTGGTGCCCGGCGGGTCGGCGAACATGTCCATGCCGGCGCGGCCGAAGACCACGAAGCTGTTCTTGCGGATGCCGTCCATCTGGCTGCTCATCACACGCCCTGCCTCTGCCGGGGGCGCGCCGATTCCCACTCCGTGTGGGCCGCGCGGACCTTTTCGCTCTCGCTGACCTCCGGCGTGCCGCATTCCCACCAGGTGTGGCCCTTGTCGGTCCAGGCGCCATAGGCCGCGACCTTCATGCAGATCACGTAGGTCTTGTCCGAGGCCTTGGCCCGCTTGAACGCCTCGCCCAGTTCCTCGGCATTCTCCACCGTCTCGGCGGTCGCGCCCATTGCAGCAGCATGGGCCTCGAAATCGACGTCGAAAGGCTCGGGGATCGTCGGGGCGTCCTCGTAGAGGCAGTTGAAGCTCTCCGACCCGACGTTGTTCTGCAGCTTGTTGATCACCGCCCAGCCGCCGTTGTCGAGCAGCAGCACGATCATTTTCTTGCGGGTCAGGACCGAGGAATAGATGTCGGAATTCATCAGCATGTAGGCGCCGTCCCCGACAAAGACGATGGTGTCGCTGTCCGGCTCGCGCTCGGACTGCGCGATCCGCGCGCCCCAGCCGCCGGCCACCTCGTAGCCCATGCAGGAAAAGCCGAACTCCACGTCGACGGTGCCGGTGTCGAGCGTCCGCCAGTTGGCGGTGATCTCGGCCGGCAACCCGCCCGAGGCGGTCACGATCCGGTCGCGCGGATCGCAGAGGGCGTTCACCGTGCCGATCGCCTGGGCGTAGGAATTGGGCTTGTTGCCGTGCGACACGTTCTCGGCCACGTAGGCGTCCCAGCAGGCGCGCTCGCGCCGGGCCAGCTCGGTCCAGCTCTCCGGGGCGCGATACCCCGCCATCGCCGCGTCGAGCGCCTCCAGCGCCCGTTTCGCATCGCCGACCACCGGAAGCGCGCGGTGCTTGCCGGCGTCGTGGCGGGCGGCGTTGATCGAGACGATCCGCGCGTCCCTGGCAAAGGCCGTCCAGGAGCCGGTGGTGAAATCCTGCAGCCGCGTGCCCACGGCAAGGATCACGTCCGCCTGCTCGGCGATGGCGTTTGCGCTGTCGGAGCCGGTCACGCCGATGGGGCCGATGTTTAGCGGGTGGGTCGCCACCAGGTTGGCGCGGCCGGCGATGGTCTCGACCACCGGGATGTCATGCGCCTCGGCAAAGGCGGTCAGGTCCGCCACGGCGCGCGAATACTGCACGCCGCCGCCGGCGATGATCATCGGCCGCGCGGCGGATTTCAGCAGCGCGGCGGCATCCGCGATCTCCTCTGCGTCGGGGCTGACGCGGCGGATGCGATGCACCTTCTTCTCGAAGAAGGCGGCAGGGTAGTCGTGGCTCCAGCCCTGCACGTCCTGCGGCAGGCCGATGAACGCCGGGCCGCAATCGGCGGGGTCGAGCAGGGTGGCGACGGCGGCGGGCAGCGACTGGATCACCTGCGCGGGGTGGGTGATCCGGTCCCAGTAGCGGCTGACCGGCCGGAACGCGTCGTTCACGCCCAGCGTCGGGTCGCCGAAATTCTCCATCTGCTGCAGCACCGGGTCGGGCAGGCGGGTGGCATAGGTGTCGCCGCAGAGCATCAGCATCGGCAGGCGGTTGGCATGGGCCAGCGCCGCGGAAGTCACCAGGTTCGAGGTGCCCGGCCCCGCCGAGGCGGTGCAGAACATGAACCGCTGGCGCAGCCAGGTCTTGGCATAGGCGGCCGCGGCGAATCCCATGCTCTGCTCGTTCTGCCCGCGATAGAGCGGCAGCGCGTCACGATAGCCGTAGAGCGCCTCGCCAAGGCAGGTCACGTTGCCATGGCCGAAGATCCCGAAGCCGCCGCCGCACAGCCGGTACTCGGTTCCGTCGATCTCGATGAACTGGTTTGCCAGCCAGCGGACAATGGCCTGCGCCGTTGTCAGCCGAAATGTCTCGTCGCTCATGCGTTGCTATCTCCCGGGTGGTCATCGCGGCCCTCTCCTCCGATTGCCGCTTGCACGATCCTGATTCCGAGGATAACAATTTTGCAACCGGTTGCAAATTGAATCTGAGGGAGGAGCAGAGTCGATCATGCGACAAATCGGAATCGGAATCCTGGGCGGCGGCTACATGGGCAAGGCCCATTCCGTCGCCATGGCCGCCGTGGGCGCGGTGTTCGACACCGGCCTGCGGCCCCGGCTCGAGATGATCTGCGCCAGCAGCCAGGCCTCGGCCGAGGGCTATGCCCGGGCCTTCGGTTTCGCCCGTGCCACCGCAGACTGGCGCGTGCTGGTCGAGGATCCGGCGATCGAGGCGATCGTGATCGCCACGCCGCAGGCCCTGCACCGCGAGATCGCCGAGGCGGCCTTTGCCCTCGGCAAGCCGGTGTTCTGCGAAAAGCCGATGGGCGCCTCGCTGGAGGATGCCGAGGCGATGGTCGCGGCGGCCGAGGCCAGCGGGCAGGTCAACATGGTCGGTTACAACTACATCCGCACGCCCGCCAGCCAGTACGCCCGCAAGCTGATCGCCGACGGCGAGCTGGGCGAGATCACCTGGTTCCGCGGCGAGCATACCGAGGATTTCTACGCCGACCCGCAGGCCCCGGCGACCTGGCGGACCGACGGCATGGCCAACGGCACGATGGGCGATCTTGCCCCGCACATGATCAACGCCGCGCTTGCGCTGATGGGGCCTGTCGCCTCGCTGATCGCCGAGGTCGAGACGGTCCACACCGACCGCCCCGGCGGCAAGGTCACCAACGACGACCAGGCCCAGATGATGTGCCGCTTCGCCAGCGGCGCGATGGGCCAGATGCACTTCAGCCGCGTCCAGACCGGGCGCAAGATGGGCTATGCCTACGAGGTGACCGGCACGCGCGGCGCGCTCCGTTTCGACCAGGAGGACCAGAACGCGCTCTGGCTCTACCGGGCCGAGGGGCCGGAGGCCGAGCGCGGCTTCCGCAAGATCCTGACCGGCCCGGCGCATCCCGATTACCTGCCGTTCTGCCAGGGGCCGGGCCACGGCACCGGCTACCAGGACCAGATCATCATCGAGGCGCGGGACTTCCTGCGCGCCATCGAGACGGGGGCCCCCGTCTGGCCCACCTTCCGCGACGGCCTCGAGGTCGTCCGGATCGTTCATGCCGCCATCGCCTCCGCACGGAACCGGACGTGGCGCGACCTCCCTTCAGACCAGAGTTGAAAGGCTCGACATCATGACAATCCGCATTGGAAACGCGCCCTGTTCCTGGGGCGTGGAATTTGCCGATGATCCGCGCAACCCGACCTGGCAGAACGTGCTGAAGGACTGCGCCGAGGCCGGTTACAAGGGCATCGAGCTCGGCCCCGTGGGCTTCATGCCGGAGGATCCGGCGATCCTCGGCGCGGCGCTGGCCGAGAACGGGCTGGAGCTGATCGGCGGCGTGGTCTTTCGCCCCTACCACGACCCGGATGCCTGGGACGACGTGCTGGACGCCACCCACCGCACCGCGCGGGCGCTCCGGGCGCACGGGGCGCAGCACATGGTGCTGATCGATTCCATCTCGCCCCGCCGCGCCCCCACCGCCGGCCGCGCCTCCGAGGCCGAGCAGATGGACAAGGCCGAGTGGACCGCCTTCCGCGACCGGCTCGCCGAAAGCGCCCGGATCGGCGCCGAGGAATACGGGCTGACCGTGGGCATCCACGCCCATGCCGCGGGCTTCATGGACTTCGAGCCCGAGCTCGAGCGTCTGCTGGACGAGGTCGACGAGACGATCCTCAAGATCTGCTTCGACACCGGCCACCATTCCTACGCGGGCTTCGACCCGGTGGCCTTCATGAAGAAGCACATCGGCCGGATCTCCTACATGCACTTCAAGGACATCGACCCGAAGGTGAAGGCCGATGTCATCGACAGGCGCACCGGCTTCTACGACGCCTGCGGGCAGGGGATCTTCTGCAACCTCGGGCAGGGCGACGTCGATTTCCCGGCGGTGCGGCAGGTGCTGCTGGACGCGGGTTTCGAAGGCTGGTGCACGGTCGAGCAGGATTGCGACCCGACGCTCGACGTCAGCCCGATCGACGATGCGCGGGCCAACCGCGAATACCTCGAATCCATCGGTTTCAAGTAAGGAACGGACAGATGACCAAGTTGAAATGGGGCATGATCGGTGGCGGCGAAGGCAGCCAGATCGGGCCCGCGCACCGTCTCGGCGCTCTGGCCGACGGGCATTTCGAGTTTGCCGCCGGCGCGCTGGATCACCGTCCCGAGGCGGGGCGCGACTACGCGCAGCGGCTCGGCATTGCCGCCGACCGCGCCTATGGCGACTGGAAAGAGATGCTGGCCGGCGAGACCGGCCGCGACGACCGGATCGACCTCGTGACGGTCGCCACGCCCAACTCGACGCATTTCGAGATCACCAGGGCGTTCCTCGAGGCCGGGTTCAACGTGCTCTGCGAGAAGCCCATGACCATGACGGTCGAGGAGGGCGAGGAGATCGTGAAGGTGGCTCAGGCCTCCGGCAAGATCTGCGCGGTCAACTACTGCTACTCGGCCTACCCGATGGTTCGCCAGGCCCGCGCCATGGTCCGCGCCGGCGAGATCGGCAAGGTGCGGCTGGTGGTGACGAACTTCAGTCACGGCCACCACGGCGACGCGACCGACGCCGACAACCCGCGCGTGCGCTGGCGCTACGATCCGGCGATGGCGGGCGTCTCGGGCCAGTTCGCCGATTGCGGCATCCACGCGCTGCACATGGCGAGTTTCATCTGCGACGACGAGGTGGAAAAGCTCTCGGCCGACTTCGCCTCGACCATCGCCAGCCGCGAGCTGGAAGACGACGCCATGGTGAACTTCCGCATGACGGGCGGCAC
This sequence comes from Tropicimonas sediminicola, assembly GCF_900188335.1. Taxonomy (GTDB): domain Bacteria; phylum Pseudomonadota; class Alphaproteobacteria; order Rhodobacterales; family Rhodobacteraceae; genus Tropicimonas; species Tropicimonas sediminicola. The sequence goes on from NZ_FZOY01000005.1 coordinate 79,646, forward strand.
CGTGGGGCGGCTCTGGACCTCCTCGGTCGCCATCGGCCGGCAGCACGGGTTCGACATCCAGGTCTTCGGCGAGACCGGCGGCCTGCGCTGGGCGAGCGAGCAGCCCAACCAGCTGATCTACACGCCCGTCGGCGGCCGCACGCAGATCATCGAGAAGGGCGAGGGCGGGCTGCACGCCGATGCGCAGCGCCTGAGCCGGGTGGCGATTGCCCATCCCGAGGGCTTCCCGCTGGCCGTGGCCAACATCTACTGCGACCTCGCAGATGCGATCCGCGGCGAAATCCGCGACGGCCTGCCGAGCGCGGCCGACGGGGTGCGCTCCATGGCGGCGGTGCACAACGCGGTGGCCTCCGCCCGGCAGGGCGGCGCCTGGGTGGACGCGCGTCCGCCGATGTTCCGGTAAGGGATCAGGGGCGGGGCCGCAGCGTGCCCCGCTCCACCACCGTGCAAGGAAACAGCCGCGCCTCCGGGTAGCGGTCCGGCTCCGCCAGCATCGCCACCACCAGCTCCACCGAGGAGCGGATGATCTGCTGGATCGGCTGGCGGATCGTGGTCAGGTCGATGTTCTCCCACCCCGCCATCTCCATGTCGTTGAGCCCGATCAGCCCGATGTCCTCCGGCACCCGCAGCCCGGCATCGCGGACGGCGCTGAGCGCGCCGATGGAAAGCACGTCGTCGCCGCAGAAATACGCCTCGGCCGGACCCTGCGCCAGCAGCGCCTGCATCTCGGTGCGGCCAGCGCGGAACGAATAGGCCGAGGCAAAGCTGTGGCTCACCGCGATCTCTGGATGCAGCGCCATCTCCTCGAGAAAGCCCGCAAGCCGGTCCTGCGTCGAGGTCGCGGATTCCGGGCCGGCCAGCATCGCCACGCGGCCATAGCCGCGCGCCGCGAGCTCCCGCGCCGCAAGCCGCCCCGCCTCCACGTTGTCGATCCCCACCACATGCACCTGCGGCGCGCCGGACAGCCGCCCGAAACTGTGCACCACCGGGATGCCCGCGTCGCGGAACGCCATGGCAAAGGCCGGGGGCAGGGTGGAGGAGGCCACGACGACCCCGTCCACCGAATATTGCCGCAGCATCCGGACCGAGCTGTCGGGCTCGGTCTCGTTGCTGAGGTTGACCAGCAGCGGTCGCAGGCCGCGTTCCTGCAGCCCGCGGGTGAACAGGTCGAACACCTCCAGGAAGATCGGGTTGTGGAAGTTGTTCGACACCAGCCCGATCAGCTTGGTCCGCCCGGTGGTCAGGCTGCTGGCCAGCGCGTTGGGGCTGTAGCCGAGCTCGGCTGCGGCCTTCTCGACCTTGCGCCGCATCTTGGCCGAGACCGACGCCCCGTCGGTGAAGGTGCGCGACACCGCGGACCGGGATACGCCCGCGCGTTCAGCAACATCCTTCAACGTAGCCGGCATCTTCCGGTCCTCCGACATCCTGCGATCCACGCCGTGTCTATCCGCTACGCGGACCGGGGTCAGTATGATTTCGCCGGAACCGAATTGCAACCGGTTGCAAAATGATACGATTCGTGTCATCGTCGGTCGGGAGCGAGACAGGACCGCTCCGAAAATCATGAAAATGGAAATCTGGGAGGATACCATGAAACGCAAGCTGACATCGCTGCTGATGGGCGCGGCCCTTGCCGTCGTACCCGTGGTGAGTGCGACGCTGGCATCGGCCGAGGGGGAGAAATACGTGCTGGTGAGCCATGCCCCCGACAGCGACAGCTGGTGGAACACGATCAAGAACGGCATCGCGCTCGCCGGCGAGCAGATGGGCGTCGAGGTCGAGTACCGCAACCCGCCGACCGGCGACCTCGCCGACATGGCGCGGATCATCGAGCAGGCGGCCGCGGCCGGCCCGAACGGCATCATCACCACGCTGGCCGATTTCGACGTGCTCCAGGGCCCGATCAAGGCCGCGGTCGATTCCGGCATCGACGTCATCATCATGAACACCGGCACGCCCGAGCAGGCGCGCGAGGTGGGAGCGCTGATGTATGTCGGCCAGCCCGAGTACGACGCGGGCCTCGCGGCGGGCATGCGCGCCAAGGACGACGGGGTGACCTCGTTCCTCTGCGTCAACCACGCGATCCAGCAGCCGACCGTGGGCGAGCGCTGCCGGGGCTTCGCCGATGGGCTCGGCGTCGACCTCGGAGATTCGATGCTCGACAGCGGCACCGACCCGGCCGAGATCAAGAACAAGGTCCTGGCGTACCTCTCGGCCAACCCCGAGACCGACGGCATCCTCACGCTCGGCCCGGTCTCGGCCGACCCGACCATCGCCGCGCTCGAGGAGAACGGCATGGCGGGCGACCTCTACTTCGGTACCTTTGACCTCGGCGACGAGATCGTGAAGGGCATCAAGGCCGGCGTGATCCAGTGGGGCATCGACCAGCAGCCCTTCCTGCAGGCCTACCTGCCGGTCGTGATCCTGACCAATTACCACCGTTACGGCGTGCTGCCGGGCAACAACATCAACTCCGGCCCCGGCTTCGTAACCGCCGACGGACTCGAGATGGTGGAGAAATTCGCCGGCGAGTATCGCTGACGACCTCCCGGCAAGGGGGCGCCAGACCGGCGCCTCCTTGTTCGCCGCTCACGCACCCCCCACACACGCATTCCAGAGGATCCGATCGATGTCGGAGACACCCACCGTTGCCGTCACGGATGACGAGCGCGTCAAAGAGATGTCGGCCTTCCGCAAGGCCCTGATCCGCCCCGAACTCGGCGGCATCTGCGGAACCATCATCGTCTTCACCCTTTTCCTGCTGTTCGCCCACGACAGCGGCATGTTCAACAGCCAGGGCATCATGAACTGGTCCGTGGTCTCGGCCCAGTTCATGATCATCGCCGTCGGCGCCTGCCTGCTGATGATCGCCGGCGAGTTCGACCTCTCCGTCGGCTCGATGATCGGTTTCGCCGGCATGATGATCGCCATCTTCTCGGTCACCCTCGGCTGGCCGGTCTGGATGGCGATCCTCGTGACCTTCGCACTCTGTATCGCGATCGGCGCGCTCAACGGCTACATCGTCGTGCGCACCGGCCTGCCGAGCTTTATCGTCACCCTCGCCCTGCTGTTCATCCTGCGCGGCTTCACGATCTACCTGCCACAGACCATCGAGCGGAAGACGATCATCGGCGGCGTCGCCGACGCGGCGCAGGGCGACTGGCTCGCCGCGCTGTTCGGCGGCAAGGTGCTGACCGGGCTGTTCTCCTGGCTCGGCGAGGCCGGGCTGATCGAGACCTTCGAGCGCGGCACCCGCGCCGGCCAGCCGGTGGTCGACGGCATCCCGATGCTGATCGTCTGGGCGCTCGGGCTGGTGGTCTTCGGCCACGTGCTGCTCACCCGCACCCGCTTCGGCAACTGGATCTACGCCTCCGGCGGCGACGCGCAGGCCGCGCGCTACGTCGGTGTGCCGGTGAACCGGGTGAAGATCCTGATGTTCATGTTCACCGCCTTCTGCGCCACCGTCTTCGCCACCTGCCAGGTCATGGAATTCGGCTCCGCCGGCGCCGACCGCGGCCTGCTCAAGGAGTTCGAGGCGATCATCGCGGTGGTGATCGGCGGCGCGCTGCTCACCGGCGGCTACGGCTCGGTGATCGGGGCGGCGCTCGGCGCGCTGATCTTCGGCGTGGTCCAGCAGGGCCTGTTCTTCGCCGGGGTCGAAAGCTCCCTGTTCCGGGTGTTCCTCGGCATCATCCTGCTCTTCGCGGTGGTCCTGAACACCTACATCCGCCGCATGATCACCGGAGAACGTTGAGATGAATCCCGAACACGCGCCTCTCATCGAGATGAAGAACATCGAGAAGCACTTCGGCTCGGTGATCGCGCTCGCCGGTGTCTCGGTCGAGATCTACCCCGGCGAATGCCACTGCCTGCTCGGCGACAACGGCGCCGGCAAGTCGACCTTCATCAAGACCATGTCCGGCGTGCACCGGCCAACCTCCGGGGAAATCCTCTTCGAAGGCCGGCCGATGCGCTTCGACGACCCGCGCGATGCCATCGAGGCCGGGATCGCCACGGTCTACCAGGATCTCGCGATGATCCCGCTGATGTCGGTCAGCCGGAACTTCTTCATGGGCAACGAGCCGCTCAAGAAGGTCGGGCCGCTGAAGTTCTTCGACCATGCGCTGGCCGCCGAGGTCACCATGTCGGAGATGCGCAAGATGGGCATCAACCTGCGCGGCCCCGACCAGGCCGTCGGCACCCTGTCGGGCGGCGAGCGGCAGACCGTGGCGATCGCCCGCGCGGTGCATTTCGGCGCCAAGGTCCTGATCCTCGACGAGCCGACCTCGGCGCTCGGAGTGCGGCAGACGGCGAACGTGCTGGCCACCATCGACAAGGTGCGCAAGCAGGGCATCGCCGTGGTCTTCATCACCCACAACGTCCGCCACGCGCTGGCGGTGGGAGACAGGTTCACCGTGCTCAACCGCGGCAAGACCCTCGGCACCGCCCAGAGGGGCCAGATCACGCCCGACGAGTTGCAGGACCTGATGGCCGGCGGGCAGGAGCTGGTTGCGCTGGAGGATTCCCTCGGCGGCACCGTCTGACCCCGGTCCGCCGCCGGCCGTCCCCGGTCCGCATGTCCGGCGCCGGCCGATCCCCGGATGACCCAAACCCCGCGCGGTCGAAACCACCGCGCGGGGTCAATGCGCCCAGCTGGAGCGCACCGTTGCCGCCTGACGCAACGGCATGGCCGGCCGGGCGACCACTTCGGGCTTCCCGGGCTTGCCGCCCCCGAGCCCGGCCCCCCAAACTGTCGCCAACGGCGCGTCCATTTCGCCGCCGATCATCCGACAGGTGGTTTCAACGCCATGATTTTCATTCGCTTTGCCCTTTGTCTCCTGCTCGCCGCGTGGTCCGGTCCCGCGCTCGCATATTCAGTCAGCTACATGTCGGGCAGAACGATAGAGATGCCTGGTTTCGGGACGGTGAAATTCCGGGTGCTTGTGGATGAAACCATTTATGGCGCGACTCCGCGTGCCATCGTCGCCGTGGATTCGGCTGGCCGGCTACTGGCCGTTACACCAGTCTCCGACTCCATGCGGATCGTTGCCCAAACATGCGATGGCACCCGTGGCTGCATCGGCTACGACCCCTACCATGGCGTCGTGTATACCCCTGACCCAGTGGCATTTTCCCCCACCAAGATGCTGGAGAGGAATGGCCGGCCGGTGCTCTATCCCGATGACCTCGGCGAGCCCTACGGCTTCACGATGCACGAGGCCGCTTTCCTCGAGCGTCTCGCGTTCGACACGAAACGCATCGCGGAAGTTTATCCACTAACGATCGTTTCGATACTTTGGCTGGCGTGCCTGTTCGTACCATTTCTCGGGTGGATAGGCAGAGTGTGCGCGAAGGAATCCGTCCTCGAGGTGGCCGTGGCCATGGTGGTGATGCTCTACTGGGCGCCGGCCTTCGCCTTTACGTTTCTGTGGTGGCTTATGGACCCCGGTTCAAAGCTCTCACTGTGTTTCCACATTCTTACCGCAGTCGTTCTGGCCTGGTGGCTCAGGCGGTTACGACTTCCGCCACGGCTGGCAAAGAACCTCTCGGTAATTGGTTTGACCCTGGCGACCATCATTCTGGTTCTGTCGTTTCCACTCTATTTCTGGGTTCTGATTCCCATCTCGTCCTCGCTGCTCCTGCTCATGGCGGGACTCTTCACCGTCTTCGCCATGCGAATGTTGCTGCTGCCACGGCGCAGCGACGGCTAGGCGCGGCTTCAACCGCAGGCTAGGCTGGGGCGACAGGGAGACGCGCGATGACCTCACAGCCCAGCCACCTCGTGAAGGGCCTCTGCCTTGCGCTGCTGGCCGCCGTGCCCGCCGCCGCGCAGGAAGCCCCGGCCCCCTTCGCGACCTTCGACAGCGCCAGCGAGCCGGTGCTGAACGACCCGCACGACCTCGCCTTCGGCCCCGACGGGCGGCTCTACGTGGCCGACAAGTTCGGCAGCCGCATCGCCGTCTTCGACCCCGAGACGCTGGACCTGCTGGAGACCTTCGGCGACGGGCTGCTGCCCAACGTGCACGACATCTCCTTCGGGCTCGACGGGCGGGCCTATGTCGCCGTGACCGGCCTCGGCGCGGTCGCCATCTTCGACCTGAGCAGCGGCACGCCCGAGAGCCAGGGCCTGCTCGGCGCCTTCCCCCGCACCGAGGGCGCGCTCGCCCATTCCAACGGCCGGCTCTACGTCATGGCCTCCGGCACCGGCGTACTGATGGCCGTCGAGGGCGAGGAGGTGGTGGCCACGGCCGGCGGCATGCCCGGCGCGCATGACGTCGAAGAGGCGCCCGACGGCTCGATCTGGGTTGCCGACAACTTCAACCGCCGCCTCGTCCGCTTCTCGACGGAGCTGGAGCAGCTGCAGGTGCTCGACGCCCCGCACTACGGCTTCGTCGGCCCGCGCTACCTCGCCATCGACGATTTCGGCCAGCTCGTCGTCGCCGACCAGGACGCGCACCGCGTGCTGCTGATCGACCCCGCGGCCGACCGCCTGCTCGGGGCCATCGGCACCGGAACCCCCGGCCTCGGCCCCAACCTTCTGGATGATCCCGAAGGCGTCGCCGTCCGCGGCAGCACCTATTACTTCGCCGACAGCGACAACAACCGGATCGTCAAATACGTCGTCGTGCTGAACTAGGCCCCCTGAACCGGGCCCCGACGGGCCGCCGCCATCGACGCAACAAAAAAGGGTCGCCCCGCGGGACGACCCTGTCACACAAACAGCGAAGTGGTCGACGGATCAGCCGTTCACCGAATCCTTCAGCGCCTTCGCGATCGTCATCTTGACGACCTTGTCGGCTTCCTTGTCGATCATCTCGCCGGTGGCAGGGTTGCGCACCTGGCGAGCCGGACGCTCGCGGCAGAAGATCTTGCCAACGCCGGGCAGGGTCACCGCGCCGCCATTGGCGACTTCGCTGGTGATGATGCCGGTCACGGCGTCGAGCGCGGAGGTGGCGGTTTTCTTGTCGGCGTCCATCGCCTCGGCAATGGCGGCGACAAGCTGGGTCTTGGTCATCGGTTTGGTGGCCATGTATGGTCTCCTCGTTGTTGCCCTTTGTCTTGGGGCTTATTCGGCTGATTCTACGCCATGTTGTCTCAGCTCACAACGTTTTGTGGTCACGAGCGCAAGAAAACAAGGGGTTTTGTTACGATTACTCCAAGTCAGAGGAAGGCTGTTTCCTCGAAACTCCGCAATTTCCGCGAATGCAGCCGTTCCAGCGGCATCTCGCGAAGCAGTTCCATGGCTCGTATCCCGATCAGCAGGTGGCGTGCAACCTGTGTTTTATAGAAAGCCGAGGCCATGCCGGGCAGTTTCAGCTCCCCATGCAGCGGCTTGTCGGAGACGCAGAGCAGCGTGCCATAGGGCACCCGGAAGCGGAATCCGTTGGCCGCGATGGTGGCGCTCTCCATGTCGAGCGCGATGGCCCGCGACTGGCTCAGCCGCTGCACCGGCCCGGACTGGTCGCGCAGCTCCCAGTTGCGGTTGTCGACCGTGGCCACGGTGCCTGTGCGCATGATCCGCTTGAGCTCGTAGCCCTCGAGCTGCGTGACCTCTTCGACCGCGTCCTCCAGCGCCACCTGCACCTCCGCGAGCGCCGGGATCGGCACCCAGACGGGCAGGTCGTCGTCCAGCACCTTGTCCTCGCGCAGATAGGCGTGGGCCAGCACGAAATCCCCGAGCGCCTGCGTGTTCCTCAGCCCCGCGCAATGGCCGACCATCAGCCAGACATGCGGCCGCAGCACGGCGATATGGTCCGTCGCGGTCTTGGCGTTGGAAGGGCCGACGCCGATGTTGACCAGCGTGATCCCGCCGCCGTTCGCGCGCTTCAGGTGATAGGTCGGCATCTGAGGCAGCTTGGCCGGCGGCGGCATCTCCGCATCGGCCTCGGTGATCTCCACGTTGCCGGGGCCGACAAAGGCGTCGTAGCCGCTCTCCGGGTCGGCCAGCGCCGCTCGGGCATAGGCCTCGAACTCCTCGACGTAGAACTGGTAGTTGGTGAACAGCACGTGGTTCTGGAAATGCTCCGGCACCGTCGCCGTGTAATGGCTGAGCCGGGCGAGCGAGTAATCCACCCGCTGCGCGGTGAAGGGCGCCAGCGCCCGCGCGCCGTCCTCGTAGACGAAATCGTAGCCGTTCACGATGCTGTCGTGGGTCGTCGACAGGTCCGGCACGTCGAAGACATCGCGCAGCTGGAACTGCATCGCGCCCTCTTGCGGCACCGCCAGGCTGGCGTCGTTCAGCACCGCGAAATGCACCGGGATCGGCGTGTCCGAGGCGCCGATCATCACCGGCACCTTGTGGGTCTCGATCAGCAGGCCGATCTGCTGGCGCAGGTAGGAGCGGAACAGGTCCGGCCGGGTGACGGTGGTCGAATAGGTGCCCGGCTCCGGCACATGGCCGAAGGCCAGCCGCGAGTCGACCGGGGCAAAGCTCGTCGTGGTCAGCCGGATCTCGGGGTAGAAGGCCCGGTAGCGGTGCTCCGGCTGGCCGTTGTGGATCACCTCGCCGAACTTCTCCGCCAGGAAGCTGGTCGCAAGGTCGTAGAGCTCGATCAGCCGGTCGACCGCCGCCGCCGCGTCGTCGAACATCTCCGCCTTCGGCAGCTCCGGGGTGATCACCGGGATCACGCGTCCATACCTGTTCATGTCAGCACCTCCTCGATCACCGGCACGACCTCGAAGCGGGTCACGTCCACCAGTCCCTTGTCCGAGATCCGCAACTCCGGAATCACCACCAGCGCCAGCAGCGAATGCTGCATGTAGGCGTTGTTGAGCGTGCAGCCCGCGTCCCGCATCGCCTCGCCCAGGGCCTCGGCCTTCGCCGCCACGCTCTGCGCGAGGTCGTCCGACATCAGCCCGGCGATCGGCAGCTCCACCAGCGCCTTCTCCTCGCCATCCGCGTAGAGCACCACGCCGCCGCCGACCTCGGCCAGCCGGTTTGCCGCCAGCGCCATCTGCGCCCGGTCGGTGCCCACGACGATCATGTGGTGGCTGTCATGCGCCACGGTCGAGGCCATCGCCATCGGCCCTTCGTAGCCGAAACCCTGCACGAAGGCGTTGGTCACGCCCCCGGTACCCCGGTGCCGCTCGACCAGCGCGATCTGGCAGATCTCGCCCGTCGCCTCCACCAGGCCCTCCGAGACCGGCAGGTCGGCGGAGAGCGCCTTGGTCGGCGCCTGGTTCTCGATCACCCCGATTACCCGGGCGCGCACGTGGTTCGCCCCCTCCGGCGCCGCGATCTCGAAATCCTCTGCCCCGAGCGGCTTGCCGAGCCGCACCGAGGCCCGCGCCGCCTCCGGCCAGTCGATATGCGGGCAATCCACCAGGATCCTGCCATCCTCGGCCACCACCTGGCCGCGCGCGATCACCGTCTCGATCGGCAGCGCCCGCAGGTCCGGCGACAGGATCACGTCCGCCCGCCGCCCCGGCGCGATCGAGCCCAGCTCCCGTTCCAGCCCGAAATGCGCCGCCGTGTTCACCGTCGCCATCTGCAGCGCCACCAGCGGGTCGCAGCCGCACTCGATGGCGTGCCGCACCACCCGGTTCATGTGCCCGTCGTTGACCAGCGTGCCGGAATGGCAATCGTCCGTGCACAGGATGAAGTTCCGCGGGTCGAGCCCCTTTTCCGTCACCGCCGTGATCTGGCTCTCCACGTCGTACCAGGCCGAGCCCAGCCGCAGCATCGCCCGCATCCCCTGGCGGACCCGCGCCACGGCGTCGGATTCCTTGGTGCCCTCGTGATCGTCCGCCGGCCCGCCGGCGGCATAGGCATGGAAGGCCGGACCGAGGTCTGGCGAGGCGTAATGCCCGCCCACCGTCTTGCCTGCCGCCTGCGTCGCCGCCATCTCGGCCAGCATCTGCGGATCGCCCGCGACCACGCCGGGAAAGTTCATCATCTCGCCCAGCCCGATGATCCCCGGCCAGTCCATCGCCTCCGCCACGTCCTCGGCCGTGATCTCGAACCCGGTGGTCTCCAGCCCCGGCGCCGACGGCGCGCAGCTCGGCATCTGGGTGTATATGTTCACCGGCTGCAGCAGCGCCTCGTCATGCATCAGCCGCACGCCCTCCAGCCCGAGCACGTTGGCGATCTCGTGCGGGTCGGTGAACATCGTCGTCGTGCCGTGCGGGATCACCGCGCGGGCGAACTCCGCCGGCGTCAGCATCCCGCTCTCGATATGCATGTGCCCGTCGCAGAGCCCGGGCAGCATGTAGCGCCCCTCGGCCTCGATCACCTGCGTCCGGTCGCCGATGCAATGGCCCGCATCCGGCCCGACATAGGCAATCCGCCCGTCGGCAATGGCGATGTCATGGTCCGGCAGCAGCTCCCGGCTCTGCACGTTCACCCAGATACCCTGGCGGATGACCATGTCGGCGCTATCGCGGCCCGCGGCCACGGCGATCAGGCGGGGGGCCGCGTCGGCCCAGCTTTTCAATGAAGGTCTCGTCATGCGCCACCCTTTCCCGGTTTTTTCGCCGATGCAAGCCATGCTCTGGGGGCTGGCATCCGGTCGCGCATCATGCGCCTATCGGGATGACACCCAAACGACAGCGGGGCCGATATGTTCGACGAAACCGACCTGGAGCGCTTCGTGGAGGCGCAGGACGAGCACGGCGCCTGGGCCGAGGCGATGGCCGAGATCGACGCCGGGCTGAAGCAGGGGCACTGGATCTGGTACGTCTATCCCCAGCTTCGCGGCCTCGGCCACAGCCACCGCGCCACCTATTTCGGCCTCTCCGGCGCGGAGGAGGCCCGGCGCTACCTCGCGCATCCCGTGCTCGGGCCCCGGCTTGAGGAAAGCGTCCTGCGCCTCATGGCCCATGCCGGCCGCTCGCCGGAGCGCATCCTTGGCGATGTCGACGCGGTCAAGGTGCAATCCTGCGCCACCCTTTTCGCCGCCGTCGCCGCCGACCCGCGGCCCTTCGATGCCGTGCTGGAGGCCTTCTTCGGCGGCGAGCGCTGCGGCGCGACCCTCGACATGCTGGCGGAGAATGGCCGGGCCTGACCCGCAGGGCCGCCCGGATCTTGCCTGCCATAAATAACGCATGTAAGATATACCTATTCTGCCAGCCGACTCAGCCCCCACATCCCCGAGGCCGTGAGGACGTCGGTTGCGGAGCAGGGCGCCCCTGCAATTACAGACGGCGTCCGATTGCCTGACGGGAGTGGTCCGCCAGGCTGGGCGACGGCGGCCCCCCGGGCGACCGTCGCCGCCCTGACTCTCCGGCTTTCCTTTTCCGCGCATCTTGCACATATCTTCCCCATGACCCGCACGCTGCTCTCCCTCGGCCACGGCTACACCGCCCGGGCCCTCGCCCGCCGCCTGTTGCCGCAAGGCTGGACCGTCCTCGGCACCACCCGTTCGCCCGACAAGGCCGAGGCCCTTCGCGCCGAGGGCGTCACGCCGCTGGTCTGGCCGGGCAGCGATCTCGCTCCCGCCGTGGTGCAGGCCACCCATGTGCTCGCCTCCGCCGCCCCCGGCGCCGAGGGCGACCCCTTCCTGCCCCACATCGCCGAGACGCTGCGCGACGCGCGGCCGGAGTGGGTCGGCTATCTCTCCACCACCGGCGTTTACGGCGACCACCAGGGCGGCTGGGTGGACGAGACGACGCCCCTCACCCCCGCCACCCGGCGCGGCCAGATGCGGGTCGAGGCCGAGGCCGCTTGGCAGGCGCTCGCCGCCGAGGCCGGCCTGCCGCTGCACATCTTCCGTATCGCCGGTATCTACGGCCCCGGCCGCGGCCCCTTCGCCAAGGTCCGCGCCGGCACCGCCCGGCGCATCATCAAGGAGGGCCAGGTGTTCTCCCGCATCCATGTCGAGGACATCGCCCAGGTGCTCGCCGCCTCCATCGCCCGGCCCAACCCCGGCGCGATCTACAACCTCTGCGACGACGATCCCGCGCCGCCGCAGGACGTGCTCGCCCATGCCGCAGAGCTGCTCGGCCTGCCGCTGCCCCCCGCCGTCGCCTTCGACGATGCCGAGATGACCCCGATGGCCCGCAGCTTCTATGCCGAGAGCAAGCGGGTCCGGAACGACCGCATCAAGGACGAGCTCGGCGTCGACCTGCTCTACCCCGACTACCGCACCGGGCTCGCGGCCCTGCTGCGCGAGGCTTCCGAAGGCTGAGCCCCCGCGCCGCCCTTGACGCAGGTCATGGCCCGGCGCGCGCCGCCGTGCGATCCTCCGCGCGGCCCGGGCTTCGGCGCCCTGCCGCCTGAAGTCCGGCGGACAAGGGAGGAAGTCATGCACAAATCACTTCTGTTCAGCGCCACGCTGGCCGCGGGCGCGAGCCTCTCGGGATACGGCGGCGTGGCCGCTCTGGATGCCGGAGACACGCTGCGCGCCGTTCTCGATGCCCGGGATATCCCGGTGACCATCGACAACTTCGTCCGCGCCGCCACCGACATCGAGTTCGGCAAGTACCTTGCCATCAGTGGCGGGGTGAACCAGCTGTTCCACGTCCGTGCACCGACGCCGATCGAGCAGCAGCCGACGATCCGGATGAACCGCGACACGCTCTACTCGGGCGCGATCATCGACATCAGCGAAGGCGCCACGCTGACGCTGCCGGACACCGGAGATCGCTACATCTCCGCACAGGTCGTGAACCAGGATCACTTCATGAACGAGGTTTTCCTCGGCGGCGGTGACCACGAGATGACGCTCGAGATCTTCGAGACGCCCTATGTCGGGGTCATCATCCGGACGCTGGTCGACGCCTCGGACCCGGCGGACCTGGAGCAGGTCCACGCGCTCCAGGACCAGATTGCGCTCACCACCGGTTCCAGCAAGCCGTTCATCGTTCCGTACTATGACGAGCAGAGCTTCGAGGACGTGCTGGAGGCCGCCAAGGGGCTGGCCCGCTTCGCCCCCGACAGTCGCCTGACCTTCGGTCCGAGCGACACCGTCGATCCGGTGCGGCACCTGCTCGGCGCAGCCTTCGGCTGGGGCGGGCTGCCGGAGGACCAGGCCTTCTACCTCAACGTCGAACCCGGCCTGCCGGTCGGCGCCTACAAGATCGAGGTTCCCGCCGACGTCCCGGTCGGCGCCTTCTGGTCGGTCAGCCTCTACAACGCCGACGGCTTCTACGAGAAGAACGCGCGCGATGCCTACAACGTCAACTCGGTGATGGGCGAGCGCAACGAGGACGGTTCGATGACCGTCCACCTCGGCGACTGCGATGACGGTCGGGTCAACTGCCTGCCGATCATGGAGGGCTGGAACTACACTGTCCGGCTCTATCGTCCGGGCGCCGAGATCCTCGACGGAAGCTGGTCCTTCCCCGAGGTCGAGCCCGCCGGTTGACCGCGCAGGTAGCGGATTGGACGGGCGCGCGCCGGTTCCGGTCGTTTCCCCCGGTCGTTCCGACCGACCTTCCGGTCATTTCGGGATGGCCGGGGGCTGCGGGTACGCCAGTCCGGTCGTAACGACCTAAGACGGAGGGGAATCGACCGCGAGTCCGGTCGTTCTCCCCCCGGAAATGTCCGAAACGACCGGTTCTCAGGCCCGCGCCGCGCCGATCTGCGCCACGCCCAACACCTCGAGCACCTTGGCCTCGATGTCCTCGGCATTCATCCCGGCCACGGCATACATGTCCCGCGGGCTCGACTGGTCGATGAAGATGTCAGGCAGGACCATCGACCGGAACTTCAGCCCCGTGTCGAAAATTCCTTCATCTGCAAGGAGTTGCGCGACATGCGAGCCGAAGCCGCCGATGGCGCCCTCTTCCAGGGTGATCAGCGCCTCGTGGTCCTGCGCGAGCTGCAGGATCAGCTCCCGGTCCAGCGGCTTGGCGAAACGGGCGTCCGCAATGGTCGGCGTGATGCCCCGCTTCTGAAGATTTTCTCCAGCGATTTCAGCCTCTTGAAGTCGCGTCCCGAACGAGAGAAGCGCCACGCGCTTGCCCTTCTGGATGATCCGGCCCTTGCCGATCTCCAGAACCTCGCCGCGCTCCGGCATCTCCACGCCGACACCCTCGCCACGCGGGAACCGGAAGGCGATCGGACCCTCGTCATGCGCCACGGCGGTCGCAACCATATGTTTTAACTCAGCTTCATCCGCCGCCGCCATCACCACGAAGCCGGGCAGGTTGGCGAGGAACGCGATGTCGAACGATCCCGCATGGGTCGCCCCGTCAGCCCCAACCAGCCCCGCGCGGTCGATCGGGAACCGCACCGGCAACCGCTGGATCGCCACGTCATGCACCACCTGGTCGTAGCCCCGCTGAAGGAAGGTGGAGTAGAGCGCGCAGAACGGCTTCATCCCGCCGGCGGCCTGTCCGGCGGCAAAGGTCACCGCGTGCTGCTCTGCGATTCCTACATCAAAACAACGGCTTGGATAGCGCTCGGCAAAGAGGTTCAGCCCCGTCCCGTCGGGCATGGCGGCGGTGATTGCGGTGATCCGGTCGTCCTCCGCGGCGTGCTGCAGCAACGCTTCGGCGAACACCTTGGTATAGCTCGGCGCGTTCGACGGCGCCTTTTTCTGCGCCCCGGTCACCACGTCGAACTTGGCCACGCCGTGGCCGCGGTCGGTGGCCCGCTCGGCTGGCGCATAGCCCTTGCCCTTCTGCGTGATCGCGTGGATCAGCACCGGCCCGTCGGCCCGCGCCTTCACCGTCCGCAGCACCGACAGCAGCATGTCCATGTTATGCCCGTCGATCGGCCCGATGTACTCGAAGCCCAGTTCCTCGAACAGCGTGCCGCCGATGGTGATGTGCTTGAACACGTCCTTGGCGCGCTTGGCCCCTTCGTAGAAGGGCTCGGGCAGGAAACTCAGCGCGCCCTTGGCGGCGGCCTTGAGGTCCTGGAAGGGGGCGCCGGCATAGAGCCGCGACAGGTATGAGGACATCGCGCCCACCGGCGGGGCAATGGACATCTCGTTGTCGTTGAGGATGACGATCATCCGCTTGTCGAGATGGCCCGCGTTGTTCATCGCCTCGAAGGCCATGCCGGCGCTCATCGCGCCGTCGCCGATCACCGCGATGGCGTCGCCGATGCCCTCGGGGGTGGTGCCGCCGAGGTCGCGGGCGGTGACGAAGCCGAGGGCCGCCGAGATCGAGGTCGAGCTGTGGGCCGCACCGAACGGGTCGTAGGGCGACTCGGAACGCTTGGTGAAGCCCGAGAGCCCGTCCTTCTGGCGCAGGGTGCGGATGCGGTCGCGCCGGCCGGTCAGGATCTTGTGCGGGTAGCACTGGTGCGAGACGTCCCAGATCAGCTTGTCGCGCGGGGTGTCGAATACCGCGTGGATCGCCACGGTCAGTTCCACCACCCCGAGCCCCGCGCCAAGGTGCCCGCCGGTCTCGCTGACCGCGCTGATCGTCTCGGCGCGCAGTTCGGACGCCAGACGTTCCAGTTCGTCGTCGGTCAGGTGCTTGAGGTCCGCCGGGCTTGTCACCCGGTCCAGCAGGGGTGTCGCAGGTCTCACCATGGCTCGGCCCTCCAGTGGCCGCGGCTCCCCGCCGCGCCTCGCGGCGCGCCGGGCTTACTTCTCGCGGGCGATAACGAACCGGGCCGCAGCCCGCAAGGTCCCCGCCGTCGCACCAAAGGGGGATAGCGCCTCTTCGGCCTCTTCCACAAGGGCTGCGGCCCGCGCCTTGGCGCCATCCAGCCCGAGCAGAGAGACGAATGTCGCCTTGCCGGCGTCCTCGTCCTTGCGGAGCCGCTTGCCGGCGGTCTCCGCATCCCCCTCGACGTCCAAGATGTCGTCGGCGATCTGGAAGGCAAGGCCGAGCGCGGTTGCATAGGCGGAAAGCGGTGCCGGATCGGCCCCGGCCAGACGCGCGCCGGCCTCGGCCGACCAGCGGATCAGCGCGCCGGTCTTGTTGGCCTGCAGCTCGGTGATCTGCGCCAGCGTGAGCGGCGCGGCGGCGGTCTCGGCGGCGATGTCCTGCGCCTGGCCGAGCACCATGCCGCGGGCGCCGGCGGCCTCGGCGAGCGTCGCGATCAGCGCCACGCGGCGGGCCGGGTCGGGAGCGCAGCCTTCCCGCGCGAGCAGGTCGAAAGCCAGCGTCTGCAGGGCATCGCCGGCCAGGATCGCCGTCGCCTCGTCCCATCTGACATGCACGGTGGGCTGGCCGCGGCGCAGGTCGTCGTCGTCCATCGCGGGCAGGTCGTCATGAACCAGCGAGTAGGCGTGCACCGCCTCCACCGCCGCGGCGGCCCAGACCGACTGGCTCTCGGGCACGTCATGCAGCCGTGCGCTCTCCATCACCAGCAAGCCGCGCAGCCCCTTGCCGCCGGTCACGGCATAGCGCATCGCGGCGATGACCGGCTCGTTGCCGTAGCCCTGCAATTCCGTGGCAAGGCAGGCCTGAACCCGGCCTGCCGCTTCTGCCAGCGCTGTCTGGAAGGTCATTGCGGGTCGAGCGGCGCCGTGCCGGTCGGGGTGCCCTGGGCGTCGGTGGTGATGGTCGCCACCTTTTCCTCGGCCGCCTTCAGCTTGGCCTCGCAATGGGCCTTGAGCGCCTCGCCGCGCTCGTAGAGCGAGATCGACTCCTCCAGCGGGACGTCGCCCCGTTCCAGTTGCGAGACGACCTTCTCGAGGTCGTTCATCGCTTCCTCGAAGCTCATCTGTTCCACCGGCTTGTCGCTCATCCGCCCTGCTCCATCAGAACCTTCACATGCGCCGCCGTGCAGGCGGCCAGCGCCTCCAGATCATAGCCGCCCTCGAGAGTCGAGACCACGCGGCCCCCGCAATGCCGCCGGGCGAGGGCGCAGATCTGCTCGGTGGCCCAGGCGAAATCCTCGGCGGTGAAGTTGAGCTGCGCCAGCGGATCGGCGACATGGGCGTCGAAACCCGCGGAAACCAGCACCAGTTCGGGCGCGAAATCCTCCAGCGCGGGCAGGATCTGCCCCTCCATCGCGCGGCGGAAGGCGGCGCCGCCGGCCCCGGGCGGCAGTGGCACGTTGATGATGTTGCCGTGCGCGCCGGTTTCGTGCGCAGAGCCGCTGCCGGGGTAGAGCGGCATCTGGTGGGTCGAGGCAAAGAGCACGCGGGGCTCGTTCCACAGGATATCCTGGGTGCCGTTGCCGTGGTGGACGTCGAAATCGACGATCGCGACCCGGGTCAGACCGTGGTGGTCGAGCGCGCGCTTGGCCGCGATGGCGATGCTGTCGAACAGGCAGAAGCCCATCGCCATGGTACGCTCGGCGTGGTGCCCCGGCGGGCGGATGGCGCAGAAGGCATTGGTCACCTCGCCGGCCAGCACCGCGTCAACCGCCGCGACATTGGCGCCCGCCGCCCGCAGCGCCGCGGTCATCGAGCCGGCCATGACGTGGGTGTCGGCGTCGAGCGACACCCAGCCCTCGGCGGGGATCGACGCCTCGATGAACGCAACCTGCGCCTCGGGATGTGCCCGGAGTATCTCGGATCGTTCGGCCAGAGGCGCCTCGCGCCTGTCGAGCGCGTCGAACTCCGGCCCGGCCAGCGCCGCGAGCACGGATTCGAGCCGCGAGACCCGTTCGGGATGGCCCTCCGGGGTCACATGGCCGAGGCAATCGGGATGGGTGAATAATGCGGTTGTCATCTGCAGCCGCCCTCCCTGTTCTTCGGTAGCGCGCCGCCCCTTCGGCGGCGCTGTCCGTTCACGCCCGATCAGTCGGGCGCGAGCATGTATCCGGCCCCCCGCACCGTCTGAAGGTAGCGCGGCTGGCGCGGGTCGGTTTCGATCTTGCGCCGCAGCCGGGTGATCTGCACGTCGACGGCGCGTTCCTGCGCCTGTCCGCCGTCGCGGCCGAGATCCTCGACGAGCTGCGCGCGGCTCAGCGCCTGGCCCGGGGCCGCGGCGAAGATCCGCATGAGCTGCGATTCGGTTGCGGTGAGCCGCACCGGCTCCTCGCCGCGCCACATCTCGGCACGGTCGATGTCGTAGCGCACCGGCCCGAGCCGCAGCACCTTGGGCAGGGTCGCGGCCGGCTCCTCTGTCGGCATCCGGCGCAGGATCGCGTTGATCCGCAGCAGCAGTTCCTTGGGCTCGAACGGCTTGGCGAGGTAGTCGTCCGCCCCGGCCTCGAGCCCGGCGATCCTGTCCTCGGTCTCGCCCCGCGCGGTCAGCAGCAGGATCGGGGTGGCGAGCCGCTGGCGCAGCGCCGCGGTCAGGCTCACACCGTCCTCGCCCGGCATCATCACGTCGAGCACGATCAGGTCGAACTCCAGCCCCGACAGCAGCCGCCGCGCCTGTTCGGCGTCGCGCGCCGCGCTCACCAGGAAGCCGTGGCGCATCAGGAATTTCTGCAACAGCCCGCGAATCCGCTCGTCATCGTCGACGATCAGCAGATGCGCGTCGATCTCGCCGCTGCCCTGCACTCCCCCCGCCTCCTTCTGGTTCATAGGCCGTTCTCCGACAGCCTCTGGTACCGCCTGCGCATCTCGGGATCCATCATCTCCTCCAGCACCGTCCGGAACCCGGCGACCGCCGCCGGCCCGGCCGAGCGGAAGGCGTCCCGCATCCGGGCCTGCTGCACGTCGCTCAGCTCGCGCTCCAGCAAGGCGCCCTCGGCGGTAAGATAGAGATGACGTTCGCGCTTGTCTCGGGTGCCGACCCGGCTCTCGACCAGCCCGTCCTCGATCAGCGTGCGCAGCACCCGGTTCAGCGATTGCTTGGTGACCCCGAGAATCGCCAGCAGGTTGTTGACGGTGGTGCCGTGGGAGCGGTGGATGAAGTGGATGGCCCGGTGATGCGCCCGCCCGTAGCCGCGGGATTCCAGGATCCTGTCGGGGTCGGAGGTGAACCCCTTGTAGGCAAAGAACATCGCCTCGATGCCTTTGCGCAACTGCTCGTCGGTCAGGTAGAGCAGCGTCTCGCCGCGCTGGCCTCCGCTTGTCGGTCCGTCCGCCATATCGGATTCCGTCTTTCTTCCGTTCTTCACGTTTTATGTCAGCCTTGTTGACATTGCCAGAGCCAACTGCTAGCTCCGATCAGATTTTGCGCAACTTTGCGTCCGAAACGGACATAAATTGCGCAACTTTTGAAAACCACGCCAAGGAGAGAGACGATGGCTGGCGCATATGACGATCGAGATGGGTTCATCTGGATGGACGGGCAGCTCGTGCCCTGGCGCGAGGCCAATGTGCACGTACTGTCCCACGCGCTGCATTACGCCTCTTCGGTCTTCGAGGGCGAGCGTTGCTACAACGGCAAGATCTTCAAGGGCGTCGAGCATTCCGAGCGCCTGCTGCGCTCCGGCAAGCTGCTGGACATGGATATCCCCTACACGGTCGAGCAGATCGAGACGGCCAAGTACGACATGCTCAAGGCGAACGGCTGGACCGACGCCTACGTGCGCGTCGTCGCCTTCCGTGGCGCCGGTGAGGACATGGGCGTCAGTTCCGCCCGTAACCCGGTCCGCATGGCGGTGGCCGGCTGGGAATGGGGCGCCTATTACGGCGACGCCAAGATGAAGGGCGCCAAGCTCGATATCGCCAAGTGGAAGCGCCCGAGCCCCGAGACCATCCCGACCGCCGCCAAGGCCGCCGGGCTCTACATGATCTGCACCATGTCCAAGCACACCGCCGAGGCCAAGGGCTGCTCCGACGCGCTGTTCTTCGATTTCCGTGGCTACGTGGCCGAGGCCACCGGCGCCAACGTGTTCTTCGTCAAGGACGGCGAGGTGCATACGCCCGATCCGGACTGCATTCTCAACGGCATCACCCGCCAGACGGTGATCGGCATGCTGCGCGACAAGGGCATCAAGGTGCATGAGCGCTACATCATGCCCGAAGAGCTCGAAGGCTTCGAACAGTGCTGGCTGACCGGCACCGCGGCGGAAGTGACCCCGGTGGGCCAGATCGGCGACTACACCTTCGAGGTGGGCGCGCTGACCCGCGATATCGCCGAAAGCTACGAGAAGCTGGTCCGCGCCTGACGGCCGCGAATTCGGCCCGGCCTTAACCTCTCCTTGAGGCGGGCCGGGCCATCCTGCGGCCATGGACAAGACAGCCCGTGCGCCGCGCCCCCAGCGGCAGATCTCCGTTCTGGTCGCGCTTGTCGTGGCGATCGCCACCCCGGCGACCACGGCGCTCAGCTATTACAAGCTGACCGGCGACCCGACGTTCCGGCCGCTCGCCCTGACGGTCGAACGGCTGATCGCCGGCGGCGTGGATGTGGATTACGAACATGTCCGGGCGGTGGTCCATGCAGGCGACACCGCCGAGGATCGCGCCCGCGCCCAGCGTCTGGGGGAGGGGGTGCAGGTGGCCTTCTACGGCAAGGGGATCGACGCCCTGGTGCAGTACGAGATCGTCGCCGGCCAAGCGCCCCCCACCGTCACCTATCACGTCGCGAGGCGCAGCTTCGGTCCCTACACCGGGGCTGCGGCGGCGCAGGGCGTCCGCGCCGCCTTCGAAGCTCTTCGATTGAACAAGGCCGCGGCACAGGCGGGCAGGGAGCACAGCTGGTAGGCCTCGCCCCACCGAACGCCGATGCCTTGGGTTCAGGCGCTGTAGCCGCGGTCGATCTTCAGAAAGGCGCGATAACGGATGGCCGGGTTGTGCGGGCCCTTCGCGCGCCGGGCAAGCGCGACGGCTGCCGGGTGCGACCCTTCCGGGGCCAGGCGGCGGCGCACGGCGGTAAAGGGCGCGAAACGGCCCGTATCGCGGTCGCGGTTACGGTCGAGAACATGTTTGGACATGATTTCCTCCGGGGTTGACTCGCTCTGTCCTCATCTATGTGCCGAACCTTAGCAGAGGAACCCCTGCCGCCCAAATGACCTGTGACAAGCTCCGGCCCGGGATCAGCCGGCGAGGCGCGCCAAAGCCCACCCTGCGGCATCGGCGACGGCCGGATCCGGGTCCGAGACCAGCCCCGCGGCCACCGGCGCCAGCCGCCGCTCGCCGGAATTGCCGATCGCATAGAGTACGTTGCGCACGAACCGGTCGCGTCCGATCCGCTTGATCGGCGAGCCGGAGAACCGCGCGCGGAACCCGGCATCGTCGAGCCGGGCCAGCTCCTCGAGCGGCGGCGCCTCGAGGTCGGGCCGCGCGGCATAGCGCAGCTCCCGCGCCGCGACCGCGAACTTGTTCCAGGGGCAGGCAGCCAGGCAATCGTCGCAACCGTAGATCCGGTTGCCCATCCGCGCCCGCAGATCCTCCGCCACCGGTCCGCGATGCTCGATGGTCAGGTAGGAGATGCAGCGCCGCGCATCCATCCGGTAGGGCGCCACGAAGGCCTCGGTCGGGCAGGCGTCGAGACAGGCCCGGCAGGAGCCGCAATGGTCCACCTCCGCCGTATCCGCCGGCAGCTCGAGCGTGGTGAAGATCGACCCGAGGAAGATCCAGTTGCCGAGCCCCCGGCTCACCAGGTTGGTGTGCTTGCCCTGCCAGCCCAGCCCCGCGGCCTGCGCCAGCGGCTTCTCGGCGACGGGCGCGGTGTCGACGAATACCTTCACCTCGCCACCGGCCTCCGCGATCAGCCATCGCGCCAGCCGCTTCAGGCGTTTCTTGACCAGGTCGTGGTAGTCCCTGCCCCGTGCATAGACCGAGACGTTCCCGATCTCGGGCCGGCCAAGGTCTTCCCGCGGATCATGCTCGGGCGTGTAGCTTTCGGCCAGCATCACCACGGAGCGCGCCTCGGGCCAGAGCGCCGACGGATCGCCACGCCAGCCCATCCGCTCCGCCATCCAGGACATCTGCCCGTGAAACCCCTGCGCCACGAAGGCGCCGAGCGCCTCCGGCACATGCCCGATGGCATCCGGCCGGCAGATTCCCGTGGCCACGAAGCCCTCGGCCAGCGCCTGCGCTTCCAGCCGCTCCTTCAGCCCCTCCACGGCGCTGCGCGATCTTCTTGGTGAAAATACCCTCGGGGGGAGGCCGGGGCCCTGCCCCGGACGGGGGGCAGACAGCCCCCCTCGCCGCCAGCCGTCTCAGAAATCCAGGTCGGCATATTGCACGGACGGCGGGAAGCCCGGGACCTGGTCGGCCAGCAGCCCCCGGAAGGCCGGGCGCGACTTGATCTTGGCATACCAATCCTTGACGTTGGCGCTGCGGTTCCAGTCGACGTCGGAGATGTAGTCCAGCGCCGAGATATGCGCCGCCGCCGCGAAATCGGCCAGCGACATCGCGTCGCCGGCGAGCCAGCGCCGCTGGTCGAGCAGCCAGTGCATGTAGTCGAGGTGATACTTGATCGCCTTGGCTCCGGCCTTCACGTTGCGGCTCTCGGGATAGCCCATCTTGGTGATCTTCTTGTTCACCCGCTCGTAGAGCAGGTTGGCGGTCACCTCGTGGTGGAACTTGTCGTCGAACCAGGCGCAGAGCCGGCGGACCTCGTAACGGTCCTCGGGCTTGCGGGGCAGCAGTTGCGGGTCCGGCACGATCTCGTCGAGATATTCGCAGATCGCCTGGCTCTCGGCCATGACCCGCCCGTCCATCCGCAGCACCGGGACCTTGCCCGCCGGGTTGCGGCGCAGGAAATCGGCGTCCTGCTCCCAGTAGCGTTCCTCCACCAGCTCCACCTCGATCCGCTTCTCGGCCAGCACGAGGCGGACCTTCCGGCAGAAGGGCGAGAGGGGGACGTGGTAAAGACGGTTCATTTTGACTGGCTGCTCGATCGGAAGAATTTCCTTTTCTTGCCGTGCCGCGCCGATGTTTTCAATCCTCGAAACAATCCGCCCGGCCATCGACGGCGATCGTCGCGGCGCCATCGGCGATGGAGGCGGCCCGGCTGCGCAGCCAGGGTGTGGGATTGGCGGCATCCCGCCGCTTCGGGTCGGGCAGGACGGCGGCGATCCGCGCCGCCTGGGTCGCGGTCAGGTCGCGCGGGTTGGTGTTGAAGTAGCGATGCGCGGCGGCCTCGATGCCGAAGACGCCCTCGTCCATCTCAGCCACGTTCAGGTAGACCTCGAGGATCCGCTTCTTGGGCCAGACGATCTCGACCACCGGCGTGATCGCGCCCTCCAGCGCCTTGCGCAGCCAGCTCCGCCCCTGCCAGAGGAACACGTTCTTGACCGTCTGCTGGCTGATCGTCGAGGCGCCACGCTGCGCCCCGTCGTCCAGCGCGTCGCGGATTGCGGCCATGTCGAAGCCCCAGTGGAGGCAGTAGTTCGCATCCTCGGCGGCGACGATGGAACGGGGGACGTGGACCGACATGTTCTCGATCGCCACCCATTGCCGGTCGACCGTGCCGAGCCGCTGCTTCTCGGACCAGATGGTATGCGTGGTCGGCGGGTTCACGAAGCGGAACAGGATGATCAGCGCCAGCAGCAGCAGGGGGGGTACCAGCATCAGCCGCAGGAACCAGCGCCAGCTCGACACGACGATACGCACCGGCAGGGCCTGGCGCCGCGCCTGTGTCTTCTTCGCCTTGCCCTTGGCCGGCGCCTTCTTCTTGCTGCTCGTCCTGGCCACGGCTTCGTCATGCCGCCCGGCAGGGGGACCGTCAAGCACAGAGCGGCACAGGGGGCCGCTGGCCTCGTCGCGGGGCGCGGTCAGTGCGGATCGGGCAACAGGCTGTTGACCGAGGTCATGGCAAGCGAGGCGCGACAGGCCGAGGATGGGCGGCGGGAGGATACGACGATGAAGACGAACGCACTTCCTCACTACGACGACCGTATCAACACCACCGGATGCTGCCCCCGGTTCAATCCCGAGGGCTGGGACGGGGTGGCCCTGCATTTCGAGGACAAGCCCTTCCTGCGGGCCGAGACCCGCAGCGCCATGCACGTTCCGATCAACATGGGCAGCACGTTCGAGCGGGTCGGCACGCGGATGGAGGCGGCGGGCGCGCTCGACACCGACAACATGATCGTCCTAAGCCGGGACCTGTCGCCGTGGAAGGCGGAGCACCTTTTCGCGACGGACAGGCCGGTGGAGGGGGAGGAGATGACGACGCTGTCGGGCGATTTCGTCACCAAGGTCTTCGAGGGTCCCTATCGCGAGGCACGGGCCTGGTACGGGGAGATGGAGCAACTGGTGCGGGATCGCGGCGCTGAGCCGTCGGACATCTACTTCTTCTACACCACCTGCCCGAAATGCGCCCGCGCCTACGGCGAGAACTACGTGGTGGGTGTCGCGCGGATCTGAGGGCCGCACGGCTCCGCCTGGCGGAACGCAAACGGGCCGCCCTGATCGGGCGGCCCGGTGGCGCTGTTGCTGGGGATCCGCCTTATTCGGCCGGGATCGCCCCTTCCTCGGTGGTCAGCGGGAAGGGGATGTGGACCAGCATTTCCTTCGGGCAGATCTGGACGAAATGGCCCAGCTCCAGATCCCAGTGCTGCAGCAGGTTCGCGGCCTTGGCGGATTCGGTCTCGGCGACGTGGCGTTCGATCAGTTCCCGCAGTTCGGCTTCCCAATGGGGGTGGGTCACCGGGCAGGTCACCAGCGTCTCCATGTTGATCAGCTCCTGCGCGCGGCCGTCGGGATCGTAGACATAGGCCATGCCCCCGGTCATGCCGGCGCCGAAGTTGGCGCCGATCGCGCCGAGGATCACCGCGACCCCGCCGGTCATGTATTCGCAGCCGTTGGAGCCGCAGCCCTCGATCACCACCTTCGCGCCCGAGTTGCGGACCGCGAAGCGCTCGCCCGCGCGGCCGGCGGCAAAGAGGTAGCCGTCGGTTGCGCCGTAGAGCACGGTGTTGCCGATGATGGTGTTCTCGTCCGCCTTGAGCGGTGAGTTCATCGGCGGGCGCACCACCAGCGTCGCGCCGGAGAGCCCCTTGCCGACGTAGTCGTTGGCGTCGCCCGCGACCTCGATCTTGAGCCCCGGCGCGCCGAAGGCGCCGAGCGACTGGCCCGCGGAGCCGGTGAGCTTCACGGTCAGGTGGTCGGGCTGGAGCGCGTTGCGCATGCCGAAGCGCTGCACGATGTGGCTCGAGGTCCGCGTGCCGATGGTCCGGTGCGTGTTCTGCACGGCGTAGGAGAGCTGCATCTTCTCGCCGTCTTTCAGGAAGCGGCTGGCATCCTTGACGATCTGCGCGTCCAGCGTGTCCGGCACCGCGTTGCGGGGCTTGTTGACGTCGTAGACGATCTCCTGCGCGCCATCGACGGTGATCAGCAGCGGGTTGAGGTCGAGGTCGTCGAGATAGGCGTTGCCGCGGCTGACCTGGGCCAGCAGGTCGGTGCGGCCGATCACCTCGTCGAGGCTGCGGGCGCCGAGCTCGGCCAGGATCTCCCGGACTTCCTGGGCGTAGAAGGTGATGAGGTTCACCACCTTGTCGGCCGTGCCGGTGAACTTGTCGCGCAGCTTCTGGTCCTGGGTGCAGACGCCCACCGGGCAGGTGTTCGACTGGCACTGGCGGACCATGATGCAGCCCATCGCGATCAGCGCGGCGGTGCCGATGCCGTATTCCTCGGCGCCGAGCATGGCGGCGATGACGATGTCACGCCCGGTGCGCAGGCCGCCGTCGGTGCGGAGCGTCACGCGGTCGCGCAGCTTGTTCATCGCCAGCACCTGGTGCGCCTCGGTGAGGCCCATTTCCCACGGCAGGCCGGCGTACTTGATCGAGGTCGCCGGGCTCGCGCCGGTGCCGCCGTTATGGCCGGACACCAGGATCACGTCGGCCTTGGCCTTGGCCACGCCGGCGGCGATGGTGCCGACGCCGGAGGAGGCCACCAGCTTGACCGTCACCTTGGCGCGCGGGTTGATCTGCTTCAGGTCGTAGATCAGCTGCGCGAGGTCCTCGATCGAGTAGATGTCGTGGTGCGGCGGCGGCGAGATCAGGGTCACGCCCTTGGTGGAGTGCCGCAGGCGCGCGATCAGCTCGGTGACCTTCATCCCCGGAAGCTGGCCGCCCTCGCCGGGCTTGGCGCCCTGGGCGACCTTGATCTCTAGCTCCTCGCAGTGGTTCAGGTACTCGGCGGTGACGCCGAAGCGGCCCGAGGCCACCTGCTTGATCTTGGCCGAGGGGTTGTCGCCGTTGGGTTCGGGCACGAAATGCGCCGGATCCTCGCCGCCCTCGCCGGAGTCGGACTTGGCGCCGATCCGGTTCATCGCGACGTTGAGCGTCTTGTGCGCCTCGGGCGAGAGCGCGCCGAGCGACATGCCGGGCGTGACGAAGCGCTTGCGGATCGAGGTGATGCTCTCCACCTCCTCGAGCGGCACGGCACGTCCGAGCGGCTTGAAGTCCATCAGGTCGCGCAGGTGGATCGGCGGGTTGGCCTGCATCTTCTTCGAATACTGTTTCCAGAGTTCGAAGGAGCCGGTGTTGCAGGCGGTCTGCATCATGTGCATCGTCTGCGCGCCCCAGGCGTGGGTCTCGCCGGACTTGCGGGCCTTGTAGAAGCCGCCGATGGGCAGGATGTCGGTGCCGCCGAGCCAGCCCTTGGCGTGGATCTTCTCGGTCTTGCGCTGGATGCCGACGATGCCGATGCCGGAGATGCGGCTGATCATGCCGGGGAAGTATTCCGCCACCATGGCGCGGCTGAGGCCGACGGCCTCGAAGTTCAGGCCGCCCCGGTAGGAGGAGATCACCGAGATGCCCATCTTGGACATGATCTTGAGCAGGCCGGCGTCGACCGCGGCGCGGTACTTGGCCACCGCTTCGGTCAGCGAGCCCTCGAGCAGGCCGCGCTGGATCCTGTCGGCGAGGCTGTCCTCGGCGAGGTAGGCGTTCACCACCGTCGCGCCGCAGCCGATCAGCACCGCGAAGTAATGCGGGTCGATGCATTCGGCCGAACGCACGTTGAGCGAGCAGAAGGTCCGCAGGCCCTCGCGGGTGAGCCAGGAATGCACCGCGCTGGTGGCCAGGATCATCGGCATCGGCACCTTGTCGGCCGACTGGTAGTGATCGGTCAGCACGATGTGGCCGGCACCGGAGCGCACCGCTTCCTCGGCCTCGGACCGGATCCGGGCCAGCGCTTCGCCGAGGGCGTTGTGATGCCCGTCGGCGGCGAAGGTGCAGTCGATCTCCACCATCGGCGCGTTGAAGTTGCGCACCAGCTCGTCGAACTGCGCGTTGCCGACGAAGGGGCTGTCCAGCACGATGATCTCGGTCTGGCTGCTGTCCTCGTCGAGCACGTTCTTGAGGTTGCCGAAGCGGGTCTTGAGGCTCATCACCCGGTATTCGCGCAAGGAGTCGATCGGCGGGTTGGTGACCTGGCTGAAGTTCTGCCGGAAGTAGTGGCTGAGCGGGCGGTATTGCTCGGAGAGCACCGCGGCGGGCGTGTCGTCGCCCATGGAGGCGATCGCCTCCTTGCCGTCCTCGGCCATCGGCAGCAGGACCTGCTCCAGCTCTTCGACCGAGAAACCGGCCGCGATCTGCCGCTTGCGCAGGTCGGGCCCGGTGAACATCGGCTTCTCGTTGACGCGGGCGAGCAGCTCGTCGAGCTCGTTGATCTTGCCGACCCATTCGCCGAAGGGCTGGGAGGCGGCGAGCCGGTCCTTGATCTCGGTGTCGCGGTAGAGCTTGCCTTCCGCCATGTCGACGGCGATCAGCTGGCCGGGGCCGAGCGCGCCCTTCTCGACGACCGTGGTCTCGTTGGTGGGCACCATGCCGACCTCGGAACCCGCGATCAGCAGGCCCTCGCCGGTCACCACGTACCGCATCGGGCGCAGGCCGTTGCGGTCGAGTCCGCCACAGACCCAGCGGCCGTCGGTCATGGCAAGGGCGGCCGGGCCGTCCCAGGGTTCCATCACCGAGTTGACGTAGGAATACATGTCACGCCAGGCCTGCGGCAGTTCCACCGCCTGCATCGACCAGCTCTCCGGCACCAACATGGTCTTGGCCATCGGCGCGGAGCGGCCGGCGCGCACGAGCATCTCGAACACCGAGTCGAGCGCGGCGGAGTCGGAGGAGCCCTGCGCGATGATCGGCTTGATGTCCTCGGCGAGCTTGCCGAAGGTCGCGTGGGCCATCCGGATCTCGTGGCTCTTCATCCAGTTGACGTTGCCCTTGAGCGTGTTGATCTCGCCGTTGTGGGCGAGCATGCGGAAGGGCTGGGCCAGCCACCATTGCGGGAAGGTGTTGGTGGAATAGCGCTGGTGATAGATCGCGAAGGCGCTCTCGAAGCGCTCGTCCTGCAGGTCCGGATAGAATTCGGCCACGTCCTGCGCCAGCATCATCCCCTTGTAGATCAGCGAGCGGCAGGAGAGCGAGCAGACGTAGAAGCCCGGCACGCGGGCGGCGGCGGCGGCCTTCTCGATGCGGCGGCGGATGACGTAGAGTTCACGCTCGAAGGTCTCCTCGTCCACGTCCTTGGCGTTCGAGATCAGGATCTGCTCGATCTCGGGGCGGGTGGCGTTGGCCTTGTCGCCGAGGCACTCGATGTTCACCGGCACGTGGCGCCAGCCGTAGATGTAGTAGCCCATCCGCAGGACTTCGCTTTCCACGATGGTCCGGCAGGTTTCCTGGGCGCCGAAATCGGTGCGGGGCAGGAAGATCTGGCCCACCGCGATCAGGCGGTTGACGTCCGGCTCGTGGCCGGTGCGGCGGATCTGGTCGTAGAAGAAGGGCACCGGGATCTGCACGTGGATGCCCGCGCCGTCGCCGGTCTTGCCGTCGGCATCCACGGCGCCGCGGTGCCAGACGGCCTTGAGCGCGTTGATGCCGTCCTCGACGACCTTGCGGCTCTTCTTGCCGTCGATGGCGACGACGAGGCCCACGCCGCAGGAGGAGTGCTCGTCCTCCTCCCGGTAGAGGCCGTTCTCGGCCATCCATTCCCGCTTGGCTGTTTCGGCTTCGGCCCAGGCGGCGTCAAAGTGAGTCAGTTCCCGAGTCATTCGCGTACCCTCTGCGGTTGGGACAGCTTGCGGCCCGGGGCCGGCAGAAGCGTGTCGGTCGAATTCTGAAGTGCGCCGGCGGTGCGCGGCGCGGCTGTCTGTGTGGATGCCCCCTCGGTCGGGGGGCGGAACAGGATTTCCTCGGTCGCTTCGCATTCGAAGCGGGGCATCATGTCCTCGAAGCCCGGTTCGCCGGGGCGGATGAACCGGACGGGGCTGAAGTCGTTCTCCTGCTCTTCCATGCCCTGCACGAAGGTGTCGGGCCCGAGGAAGAACAGCCGCTCTTCCGGCAGGACGTACTGGTTGCCGAAGACCGCGTATTCCTCCTCGCCCGACAGGGCGTCGAGCGCGGTGGCGGTGAACTCGGTCTCGAGCAGCGTGACCCCGTCGATCACGACCTCGCGGCCGGTCAGGCTGTCCGTCCCCTGGTGGACAATGTCGCGAACGCCGTCGGGGCCGGTCTCGCGCATCACGAAGGCGTAGCTGTCCGTGCCTGTGTCCATCAGGTTGCTGAGCGAGGCGGGGTCGGGGCCGTCTTCCACCAGGAATTCGCGACGCCCGTCCTGGAAGTAGCGGCTGTCGAGCCACTGGAACTCCGGGCTGTAGACGGAGACCGAGAACAGCCCGTCGAAGGTGTAATGCGCCTCCCAGGTGTTCTGGTCCGGGTCGGCCTCGCAGCGCCAGTAGTGGGAGACGCCGCATCCCTTCATCTGGACGGTCAGGAACCCCTCGCAGCCCTCGGGAACCTGCACGCCCGACTGGGCATGCGCGGCGGGCGCCGCGGCGGCGAGCGCCACGGCAAGACCTGCAATCCGATGAGCCTTCCAGAGTTTCATGTTCATTCCAGAGCTGTCAGATCGGGTGCCGGACCGTTGTACGATCCGGCCGTCACTCAACAGGGACGGCGCCGTGGTTACTCGGCGGCGACCCCGGTGCTGGTGGCGTCGAAGGCATCGAGCATCGCGTCGGCCGCCTCGCGCCCGTCGCGGATCGCCCAGACCACGAGGCTCGCCCCGCGCACGATGTCGCCGACGGCATAGACGCCGGGCATCGCCGTTTCGTGGGTGCGGAAGTTCGCCTTGACGGTGCCCCAGCGGGTCACCTCCAGCGCCTCCTCGCCCCAGAGCGCGGGCAGGTCCTCGGGCTCGAAGCCGAGCGCCTTGATCACGAGATCCGCCTCTTCGACATAATCGGCGCCCTCGATCACCTCGGGCGACTGGCGGCCGGAGGCGTCCGGGGCGCCAAGGCGCATACGCTGCACCATCACGCCGTTGACCGGATCGCCGGCGAAGCCCTGCGGCGCGGTCAGCCATTCGAAGACGACGCCCTCTTCCTCGGCGTTCTGCACCTCGCGCTGCGAGCCGGGCATGTTGGCGCGGTCGCGGCGATAGAGACATTTGACGCTCGCCGCACCCTGGCGGATCGCGGTGCGCACGCAGTCCATCGCGGTGTCGCCGCCGCCGATGACGACGACCTTGCGGCCCTCGGCATTCAGCTCGCCGCTGTCATATTCCGGAACGGAATCGCCGAAATTCTGGCGGTTGGAAGCGGTGAGGTAGTCGATCGCCCGCACGATCCCCTTGGCGCCGGAGCCCGGCCCCTGCAGGTCGCGGCTCTTGTAGACGCCGGTGGCGATCAGCACCGCGTCGTGCTTCTCGCGGATCTCGGCAAAGGAGATGTCGTCGCCCACGTTGCAGTTGAGCACGAACTTCACGCCGCCGTCCTCGAGCTGCTTGTTGCGGCGCAGGACGACCTCCTTCTCCAGCTTGAAGCCGGGGATGCCATAGGTCAGCAGCCCGCCGGCGCGGTCGTAGCGGTCGTAGACGGTGACCTGGACCCCGGCACGGCGCAGACGGTCGGCGGCGGCAAGGCCACCGGGGCCGGCGCCGATGATGCCGACGCTCTTGGCGCGCTCGACGGCGGGACGGATCGGTTGCACCCAGCCCTCTTCCCAGGCGGTGTCGGTGATGTACTTCTCCACCGCGCCGATGGTGACGGTGCCGTGGCCGGACTGCTCGATCACGCAATTGCCTTCGCAGAGCCGGTCCTGCGGACAGATCCGCCCGCAGATCTCGGGGAAGGTATTGGTGAGCTGGCTGAGCTCGTAGGCCTCCTGCAGGCGCCCCTCGGTGGTCAGGCGCAGCCAGTCGGGAATGTTGTTGTGCAACGGGCAATGCGACTGGCAATAGGGCACGCCGCACTGGCTGCACCGGCTCGCCTGCTCGGTTGCCTTGGCATCGGCGAACTCGCCGTAGATCTCCTTGAAATCATGCGCACGCGCATCCGCGGCCCGCTTTTCGGGCATCTGCTTTTCCACGGACACGAACTGGAGCATTCGCTGTTTTGCCACTGGCTTGCCTCCGTTTATCGGTTGGCGCTGATTACATCCACTGCGCAGAGAAATAAAGTCATAAACGGTGACCTAAATGGAGGTATTTTTTCGTCCCGGGGGTCTCTCGGGGTGCAAAACAACGAAGTATAAGTCAGCATCGCTTACCAACTTTGTCGCTTTTCTTTAATAATCATCTGGTTAGGATGCGCCCAAACTTCCCCTGAGGCCTCGGGCAAATGTCGCTCTTCCACATACTTCTTGTCGCGATAATCCAAGGAGTTACCGAGTTTCTGCCGGTCTCCTCCTCGGGGCACCTGATTCTCCTTCCGAATCTTACAGGGCTCGATGACCAGGGCCAGGCGATCGACGTCGCGGTGCATGTCGGGACGTTGTTCGCCGTGATCCTCTACTTCTGGCGGGACGTCCGGGAGGCCGCGATCGGCCTGGGGCGGCTGGTGCAGGGACGTGTCGACACGCCCGGCGCCCGGCTGGCCTTTCAGCTGCTGATCGCGACGATCCCGGTTGTTCTCGTCGGCTTGGTGCTGAACATGACCGGGCTGGATCAGGCGATGCGGGGGATCGCGGTGATCGGCTGGACGATGATCCTGTTCGGCATCCTGCTCTACTGGGCCGACCAGAACGGCGACGAGCGCTTCGACGCCAAGGACTGGAGCGTGAAACACGCCTGGATCATGGGGCTCTGGCAGGCGGTGGCGCTGATTCCCGGCACCTCGCGTTCGGGCATCACCATCACCGGCGCTCGGATGCTCGGCTATGCCCGCCATGACGCGGCGCGGCTGTCGATGCTCATGTCGATCCCGACGATCATCGCTTCCGGCAGCCTGCTCGGCCTGGAAGTGGCGGCAAGCGGCGACCTGAACCAGATGCGCGATGCCGCCATCGCCGCGGTCTTCGCCTTTGCTGCGGCGCTTCTGGCGCTGACCCTGATGATGCGCCTGCTGCGCAGTGTCAGCTTCACGCCCTACGTGATCTATCGCCTGGTCCTGGGCACGATCCTGCTGGGCATTGCCTACGTCTGAAATCCCGGTCGCCAGAAAGACCAGCGGCCGCGCAATCGCGCGGCCGATATCCTGTTGAGCTGAGGTGCCCGAGGCGGGTCAGGCGTTGAGGTTCCGCGCAGATTCCGTGAGCGTCTCGTACTGGCCGCTGGGCCGGTAGCGCCACAGGTACTCCGGCAGCACCGCTTCCATCGAGGTCGGCGTGATTCCGAGTTCCGCGAACCCCCTGGCCCCGTCGCTCACCACGTTGTCGGTCGCGAGGTTCTTCACCTGGTCCAGCGTCAGAGGAGCACCGATGATGCCGAAGCTGAGCTTCTCGGCGACGCCAAAGGCCCGCGCCATCAACCTGGCCGGCCCGAAGCCCATGTCGTGGATCAGGCGGCGGCGGCGGATGATCCGCAGCATCATTTCCATCAACTCGCGGAAGCTGTCCACGTCCGGGCCGCCGAGCTCGTAGATCCCCGGCGCCGCCTGGCCGGTCGCGCCAAGCACCGCCGCCTGCGCCACGTCGTCCACGTAGACCGGTTGGAACCGGGTCTCCGCACCGACGATCGACAGCACCGGGCCGAGCCGCGACATCGTGGCGAAACGGTTGAAGAACTCGTCCTCGGGCCCGAAGATGACCGACGGCCGCAGGATCACCGCATTCGGCATGTGCCGCAGCACCCCGGCCTCGCCTGCGGCCTTGGTCCGGGCGTAGTCGCTGTCTGACTCGGCCGAAGCGCCGATTGCCGAGATATGCACCATGTGCTCGATGCCTTCGGCCGCGGCCAGACGGGCGATCCGCTCCGGCCCTTCGGCCTGAAGCGCCTCGAACGTGTTCTTGCCGTGCTCGGCCAGCACGCCCACGCAGTTGATTACCGCGTCCGCCCCGTGCATTGCGGCCTTCACCGATTCCTCGTGGCGCAGGTTGCAGGGAACGGGCTCGACCTGGCCGACCTCGCCGTAGGTCCGAACGAAGAGCGCCTCGTCTGGCTCCCGCGTGGCCACCCGCACCCGCCAGCCAAGCTTGGCCATGCGACGCGTGATGTAGCGTCCGACAAACCCGGAGCCGCCATAGATCGTGACGAGCCTGGACATGGAAATACCCTCCGTACGGTGCCTTGGCATGGAGATAGCGCCCGCCGTATCGCGGAACAAGCCGCGATTGCACAGGGGGCGCCCGAGGGTGCTGATCGAGATTGGGAAAAAATCGTCAGAATGGCCGTTGACACCCCCTCGGGCCGGATATAATCACCGCGCTCACGACACCTGCCCAGGTGGCGGAATTGGTAGACGCGCTAGCTTCAGGTGCTAGTGTCCGTATGGACGTGGAGGTTCGAGTCCTCTCCTGGGCACCAAGTCTTTTCCCGCAAATGATGCACCGTACCAGCCTTCGTCAGGGACGAAGCGATCTGCGCAGCGTACGGGCGAACTGCGATTTCCGGCGAACCCGAGCCAAATCCGGCGTTCCGCATTTCGTGCGCCGCCCCCGCTGGCAAAAACCTGCGGGGTGTGTCAGGTGGGCCGTGCGTTTCACGGGAGACAGCCATGGATTTTCGCGCGCTTGGCATGGGGTTGGCCTTTGCCTTCATGTGGTCGTCGGCCTTCACCTCTGCCCGGATCATCGTGGCTCATGCGCCGCCGCTGGGCATCTCTGCGCTGCGATTTCTGATCGCAGGCGTGATCGCGGTGACCATCGCGCGGGCCCTGGGGCAGTCCTGGCGGCTGACCACCAGCCAGGCGCGGCTGACGGTGATTTTCGGGGTCTGCCAGAACGCGCTGTACCTCGGGCTGTTCTTCGTGGCGATGCAGACGATCGAGGCCTCGCTCGCGGCGATCATCGCCTCGACCATGCCCCTGCTGGTTGCGCTGGCGGGATGGGCGATTTTCGGCGAGCGGGTGCGGCCGCTGGGCGTCGCCGGGCTGGTGGCGGGTTTTGCGGGCGTGGCGATCATCATGGGCAGCCGGTTGCAGGGCGGCGGCGTGGACATGCTGGGGCTGGGGCTCTGCGTTATCGGCGTGCTGGCGCTGACCTTTGCCACGCTGGCTGTACGGGGTGCGTCCTCGGGCGGCAACGTGCTGATGATCGTGGGGCTGCAGATGCTGGTGGGGTCGGCGGTCCTGGCCCCGGCCTCGCTGCTGCTGGAGGAGTGGCGGATCGACTGGTCGACGAGCTTCGTGCTGGCCTTCGCCTATACCGTGATCGTGCCGGGGCTGATCGCGACGCTGGTCTGGTTCCTGCTGGTGCGGCGGATCGGGGCGGTGAAGGCCGCTACCTATCACTTCCTGAACCCGTTCTTCGGGGTCGCGGTGGCGGCCGTGTTGCTGGGCGAGCGGCTCGGCGCCTGGGACGTCGTGGGCGTGCTGGTGATCATGGCGGGGATCCTGGCGGTGCAGCTGTCGCGCCAGCCTGTCACAAATCCCACGCGGACGTGACGCCGGCGCGGGCTTTCGTGACATGACAGGGCGCGCGGAGCGGGGCAGATTTCACCCATGGAAATTCTGCTTGGATATGGCGCGGGGCTGCTGACCCTGATCAACCCCTGCGTGCTGCCGATCCTGCCGATCGTGCTTGCCACGGCGATGCAGGCGAGCCGCTGGGGGCCGGCGGTGCTGGCCGCGGGCATGAGCCTGTCCTTCGTCGTGCTGGGCCTCGGCGTCGCCACCGTGGGGCAGAGCCTCGGGCTTGACGAACAGATCGTGGGGCAGGCGGCGGCGGTGATGATGATCCTGTTCGGGATGGTCCTGCTGGTGCCGCGCTTTTCGGAGAGCTTCGCGACGGCCACCGCGGGCGTGGCCGGCAGCGCCGATGCGCGGATGGAAGATCTCGACCGGTCGGGGCTGCAGGGGCAGTTCCTGGGCGGGATGCTTCTCGGCGCCGTCTGGAGCCCTTGCGTTGGGCCGACGCTCGGCGCCGCGATCTCGCTGGCGTTTTCCGGGGAGAGCCTCGGGCGGGCGGGGGCGATCATGATCGCTTTCGCCGCGGGGGTCTCCACCGTGATCCTGGCGCTCGGTTACGGCGCGCGCTCGGTGATCCGCCGCCGTCAGGACTGGATGCGCAGCATCGCCGGCCGGGCCCGTCCGATTCTCGGCGTGGTCTTCGTCGCCGTCGGGGTCGCGATCCTCTTCAAGCTGCACTACCGGATCGAGGCCTGGCTGATCCAGGTGCTGCCGATCTGGTTGCAGGATCTTTCGGTCGCCCTTTGAGAACAGGAGTTTGACATGGACCGTCGTCGTTTTCTTGCCCTCTCCGCCGCCACGGCCGCGGCGCTGCCCCTTGCCCGGGCCGCGCAGGCCGCGCCGCTGGAGTACAAACCGGGGCTGGTCGAGGAACGTCTGAAGGCCGGGGAGACCGTCTTCCTCGACTTCAAGGCCAGCTGGTGCACGACCTGCGCCGCGCAGGAGCGGGTGCTGGACGCGCTCAAGGCCGGCAACCCGGCCTACGAGCAGGCGATCACCTTCATCAACGTGGACTGGGACGCCTATGGCAAGTCGGACCTCGCGAAATCGCTGAAGATCCCGCGCCGGTCGACGCTGGTCGTGCTGAAGGGCAACAAGGAGCTGGGCCGGATCGTGGCCGACACCTCCAAGGGCGCGATCCAGGGGCTGATGGATACCGCGCTGGCCGCCGCCACGGCCTAGCCCGCAGCGGCTTCCATGATCTTCTGTTCATAGGCGGCGGTGCGCGCCACTGCCGGCCGCGCCGCGCAACGATTCACCCAGTCCCGGACCTTGGGGTCATCGGGGATCGCGTCTGGCATCCAGGCGAAGGTCGAGCCGACCAGCAGGTCGGCTGCGGAGTAGCGCTCGCCGAGCAGCCAGGGCGCATCGGCAAGCGCGGTGCAGAGCCGTTCGGCCATCTCGTCGTAGCCGCGGAAGGTGTTGGCGAGGCCGGGGTGGTCGATCCCGAACATGTGGAAATGCATCACCGGCTCCATGACGCCGCCGTACCAGGCAAGCCAGGAGAGGTAGCTGCCGCGGCCCGGCTGGCCGGGGAGCGGGCCGAGGCCGGCCTCGGGGAAGAGGTCGGTCAGGTAGAGGAAGATCGCCGGGCTTTCGCGGATCACCTCGCCATCGTGGACCAGCGTCGGAACCTTGCCCTCGGGGTGGGGATTGCTCGGGTCGCGCCCGCCGGAGCCGTCGCGGCGCGGGATCTGCACGGTCTTGACTGCGACCTTGTCGAGCGCGCCGAGTTCGTCGACGAGCTGGTAGGCGCGCGTCGCGCGGGATTGGGGGGCATGATAAAGCGTCAGCATGGGGATGGTCTCCTTGTTGCGAAGAGCCTAGCCGATCGCGCGAGTCGTCCGAAGGGGGCGGCTAGATGGCTCCTGACAACCTTGTGTCAGGAGACTGTGCCGTGTGGCTTCGGGCGGATGGAGGCTGTCTGCCCGCGGCGCGACGGGGTCGCGCTCCCCCGAGGATATCCGGCCACAGGCGATGGGGTGGTCAGGGCTGCGGGGCGGTCATGTCGGCCCAAAGGCGATTGATATGGGCCGACCAGTCGCGGGCGCGCATGTAGGTTGAGCCATCGCGGTATCTGGGCAGCTTGAGCCAGGCCACGACACCGGGGGCCACAGGCTGGGCGAGGCCGCACCAGCCGTCGCTGCCGCCAAAGCGGTGGTCGCAGGAGTAACGCACCGGGTTGCCCTCGCCGTCAAATCCGACAGGGGGCCACGGCGCAGGCCGGAGATCTTCACGTTGCGTGTCGGAACAGCTTCTCGGTTCGATGTAGACGTACACGGTTCTGGTGGGTGTCTCGGTGCACCAGATTCGGGATGCCTGATCGGGGCGCCTGTCGCACCACGCCGCCCGGGCGGTCGGCGAAACACATCCGGAGTAGGGAAGGTCGCGGCGATCCGGATTTCGGTGAATCGCAGGGGCGGCAGCGCATGCGGATCGCTGTGGAGGAGGTCGCCGGGGTTTCTCCATGGGGCTGAAAAGCACTCTTCGGACGGCGCGAGGTCGTCGCAGGCAAAGCGGAAAGAGACTTGCGGCGACGCGGGGACATGGATCGGTGTGCTGCCGAAGGTTCCGTGAAAGGTCTGCATCGGGATGGCGGCGAGAAAGGCGGCCTTGACGGCTTGATCGGCGGCGCGATCTGCCTCGCGTTTTTCTTCCCGTGCCTCGGCCTTTGCTCGCCCCGCCTGATATTGCTGGCGGAGGTGAATGGCCACGGCACCATCTGCGGCAAGTATCAGGACGGCGAGAGCGAGGCCGAGGGTGGGCGAACGTTCGTCATGAATGGCGCGGAGCCAGTTGCCGAGGTGGATCGACAGTTGGCAGAAGCCGACAAGAGCGAGGGGGACCAACAGGACGCTGGAGAGCCCGAGCACGGCCAGAAGCGGGTTGTTGTTGGAGTAGACCCCGAAAAACATGCCACCGATGGCGAGCAAGAATGGCGCAGCGAGGCCAGCGACGAGACTGCCCTTCCAGAGTACCACAACGATGGTCAGGACGAGATAGGGCAGCGCGATCCACCGTCCGGTGCGCCAGATCATAGTGCCGCGCGCGGGCCGCATCAGTGCACCCGCGACGAGGCAGGCGGCGAAGAGCAAGGTGAAGAAATGTGAGGGGCCACGGCTGTGTGAGCTGCCGTTGCACGGTGCCATGAAACCCGACTGGGACGCAGTCGGTGCGATGTCGCGGTGTTTTAGCTCAGCCGATCCTGCCGGGGAGGGTTTCGCCCACCTGGCCGCGGTGCAGAAGCAGGTGGTCGAGCAGGACGCAGGCCATCATCGCCTCGCCGACCGGGACGGCGCGGATGCCGACGCAGGGGTCGTGGCGGCCCTTGGTCACGATGGTGGTGTCCTCGCCCGATCTGGAGATGGTCTTGCGCGGGGTGAGGATGGAGGAGGTCGGCTTGACGGCGAAGCGGACGACGATGTCCTGCCCGGTGGAGATGCCGCCGAGGATGCCGCCGGCATGGTTGGAGCTGTAGACCGGACCGTCCGGCCCCATGGCGATCTCGTCGGCATTGGCCTCGCCGGTCAGCATGGCGGCGGCCATGCCTTCGCCGATCTCCACGCCCTTGACCGCGTTGATCGACATGCATGCGGCGGCGAGGTCGGTGTCGAGCTTGCCGTAGACCGGGGCGCCGAGGCCCACGGGCACGCCCGAGGCGCGCAGCTCGATCATGGCGCCGACGGAGGAGCCGGCCTTGCGGATCCCGTCGAGATAGCTCGACCAGTCCTCCACCGCGCCCGCATCGGGCAGGAAGAACGGGTTGTTGGCGATCTCTTCGAGGTCGAAGCGGCTGCGGTCGATGGTCTGCGTTCCCATCTGGACCATGTAGCCCGCGATCCTGAGGTCGGGGGCCAGCGTGGCGAGCGCGGCGCGGGCGATGCCGCCGGCGGCGACGCGGGCGGCCGTCTCGCGGGCCGAGGAGCGCCCGCCGCCGCGGTAGTCGCGGACGCCGTATTTCTGCCAATAGGTGATGTCGGCGTGGCCGGGGCGGAACTTCTCGGCGATGTCGCCGTAATCCTTCGACCGCTGGTCGGTGTTGCGGATCATCAGCTGGATCGGGGTGCCGGTGGTCACGCCCTCGAAGGTGCCGGAGAGGATCTCGACCTCGTCGGCCTCGCGTCGCTGGGTGGTGAAGCGGGAGGTGCCGGGCTTGCGCTGGTCGAGCCAGACCTGCAGCGCCTCGGCCGAGACCGGCACGCCCGGCGGGCAGCCGTCGACAGTGGCGCCGAGCGCGGGGCCGTGGCTTTCGCCCCAGGTGGTGACGCGAAACAGGTGACCGAAGGTGTTGAGGCTCATGCGCATTCCCTTTCCGACGTGGGTAGCGATTAGCCGTTGGGGCGCGGAAAGCCAAGCGCAGGCTGGGGCGCTGCGCGAAGGCCCGGGGGCGTTGCCCCCGGGTCTCCGGGATATCTGGGGTCAGGCGCCTTCAGGTCGAGCCTGGCCCAGCGGGAGCCGTTGCGTGCCGGCAAGGGACAGCAGGGCCGCCAGAAGCGCGGGAAGCAGCAGGCCGAGGGTCATCGGCAGCGGCGTCGCAGAGCCGCCGAGCGCCACGCAGGACGAGACGGTGAAGGCGATGCCGAACTGGATCGCGCCCAGAAGGGCAGAGCCCATGCCCGCGCCGCCCTTCGCCGAGGCCATGGTGATCGCCATCGCGTTGGCGGAGAGCAGACCCACCATGCCGATGGCCAGCCACAGGGGGATGACGAAGAGCCAGAGCGTCTGGGTGCCGGAGATCAGCGCCAGGGCGAGCGTTACGAGGACCTGCACCGGCAGGCCGCGGCTCAGGATCTCGGCCGGAGTGAAGCGGTTGAGCAGCCAGCTGTTGATACGCCCGAAGAGGACAAGAGCGGCGGCGACGCATGCGAAAACCAGCCCGTAATGGAGTGGGCTCAGGCCGAAGACGCCCTGGAACACGCCCGAGGACCCGGTGATGAAGGCGAACATGCCACCCTGCACGAGGCCCGCGATCAGTGCCGGGACGAGGAAGGCACGGCGCGACAACAGGGTCCTGGCCGTCCCGATACCGCTTTGGAACGGGCGGCTGGCGCGATTGGCGGCCGGTAGGGTTTCCGGCAGGACCAGAAGCGACAGCGGCAGGGCAATGGCGCCCACCAGCGCCATGGTGACGAAGATCGAGCGCCACCCGAAGGCCTCGAGCAGCAGGCTTCCCAGGGTCGGCGAGACGATCGGGCCGATGGTCAGCAGCATGACCAGCACGGTCATCACCTTTGCGGCGCGCTGTCCCTGGTAGAGGTCCGTCACCATCGCGCGGCCGACGACCATCCCGGCGCTGGCGCCCATCGCCTGGATCAGGCGCAGGGTGTTGAAGAACGTGATGTCGTCCACCAGCGGGAGGGCGATCGAGGTCGCGGTGAAGACTGCGGTTCCCACCAGCAGCGGCAGCTTGCGGCCGAGGCTGTCGATCAGCGGGCCGAGCACGAGCTGGCCGACGCAGAGGCCGAGGAAGAACAGCGAGAGCGACAGTTCGGCGGCCGAGTGGGAGGCGTTCATCGCCCTGGCCAGATCGCCCATGGCGGCGAGGTACATGTCGGTTGCAAGGGGCGGGAAGATCGAGAGTATGCCGAGCACGGCGGTGATCGCGGCGGCGTGCTTCGGGCCGATGGAGCTAGGGTGCATGACGTATCCTGCGGAGGGGGAGGAGCCCGGTTTCACACGGGCGAAAGAATTGTTAGACTCGAGTCCAGGATGACTTAGTGGACGCCAGTCCACAAAACAAGCTGCGGCCTGTGTGCAGGGAGTGAGAGGAGATGTGCATGGATGAGAGGACGAAGCCGGTCGGTCGGCCGCCGAACGCGGCCACCAGCGCGGCGTTGAAGGAGGCGGCGCTGAGGCTGATGCGGGAGTACGGCTACCGGAAGGTCTCGATCGCGGACATTGCAAGCGCGGCCGGCGTGGCGCGGCAGACGCTGTACAACCGCTGGAAGACCAAGGCCGACCTTGTGCTCGAGGCGGTGTTCGAGGAGACGGCGCTGGTTGCCGCCGAGCCGGATGCGGCGGGCGAGGAGAGTTGCCGCGTGCAGCTGGAGACGTTCCTGTCGAACGTGTTCCGCCATCTGGACCGCGACGGGGACGCCATGCGATCTCTGATCGCGGCGGCGCAGGAGGACGAGTCCTTTCAGGAGGAGTTCCGGACGCGGTTCATCCTGCCGCGGGAGGAGATGGTGACCGGCCTTCTGCGCCGGGCGCAGGAGCGCGGCGAGATCGGGCGGAACCGTGACCCCGAGTTCCTTTCGACGCTGATCCATGGCGCAATGTGGTATCGGATGCTGAACGGGCAGGTCGTGGATGCGGCCTTCGCCCATGACATCGTCGAGGAGGTCTTCCGGTCCTGAGTGCTTCACGGGGTGGCCGGCCAGTTCGTCCATCAAAGGGCGAGTCCGGACGTCCGGAGGTCGACTTGCCGGCTGGTGCTCTATACCAAGTTCTCGCGGCGCCCCCGCGAGCCGCGGAACCGGGCCGAAAGAGCCGTCAGACAGCGCAGAGGGAACCAGTGTGACCATCATTTCTGCCGCCAACGGGCAGACATCGGATCGTTGGCTGCGCGGCGCCGTTGTCGGGCTTCTGGCGATCAGCCTGATCCTCTCGCTCCGGAACCTGTGGATCGACTACCGTGCGGGCGGCGATCCGTTCCGGCAGGGCGACTGGCTGATCAACAGCGCCGCGGGCTTCGTCCGGCGGAGCCTGCCGGGGGACCTTGTGCTTGCGCTCTCCGACCGGACTGGATGGTCGCCGCTGACCCTCCTGACTGCCTTTCAGGCGGCGCTTCTGGTGGTGCTCTATTCACAGATCGCCCGGCTCCTGAGCGAGATCCCGGCGCGGGTTGCGTTCCTCTTTGCCTTCTGCCCGGGCTTCGTGCTGGTGTTCTGGGCCGCCGATCCGATGGGGACGGTCCGCAAGGAGATGCTCGTCTTCCTGGCGCTGTGCCTCTGCGCGCTGGGGGTCATCCGCGACAGCCGGGCGCGGCTTTTGGCGGGCAGTCTGGTCTTCGTTGCCGGCGTGCTTGCGCATGAGGCGATGATCCTGTTCGCGCCGGCATTGGCCGCGATCTACTACCTCGGCTGGAAGCGCAGCCCGGGGCGGCCTGCCGACGCGCTGCTGGCCGTCGGGACGTTTGGCGCCGCCGCCGCGATCTTCCTCATCGCCTTGAAGCACGGGCAGGTCCCGGAACCGGAGCTCGTGTGCCAGGCCCTGATCGACCGGGGGATGTCCGACCAGGTCTGCGCCGGGGCGATCAAGTGGCTCGGGGTGGATTCTGCGGTCGCGCTGAATGCCGTGCAGACGGTGCTGAGCTTCGACAGGGCCGCGACCGGGTTCTCCATGGGCCTGTTCCTCGCGCTTTGCCCGTTGTTCTACCTGGCGTCACGGACCGATCGCCCCGGGGCAGCGGCGATCGCGATCGTCCTGCTGGCCCTGCCATTTCTGCCCCTCTTTCTCGTCGCGATCGACTGGGGGCGGTGGGTGTCGTTTCACGTGTTCACGGTTGTCGTCCTCGGCAGCCTCGCCTTCCGGCTGAAGCTCGTCTCCCTGCAAAAGGACCTCGGCCTTTTGCCGCTCGTCATCTTTGCGGTGACCGCGCTGTGCTTTTCGCCACTGACGATGGTGGGCCTGAACTATGGCGGGCTGGTGCGGCGGCTG
This sequence comes from Tropicimonas sediminicola, assembly GCF_900188335.1. Lineage (GTDB taxonomy): Bacteria > Pseudomonadota > Alphaproteobacteria > Rhodobacterales > Rhodobacteraceae > Tropicimonas > Tropicimonas sediminicola. The sequence continues at coordinate 121,742 of NZ_FZOY01000005.1, forward strand.
GTGCTGGACGTATCCTCCCTCCTGCCCTGAGGAGGCATCGCACAGAGGAGGCCGGGATGACGGATCGATTGGTGGATTTCCGCGAGGGGCATTGGCTGAACAGGCCCGACGTGCTGGCGCAGAAGGCGCGCGAGCTGCGGCTGCGAACGGGCGAGGGCGGCGATTTCTGGCGGGAGACGCATTACGGCTTCGTCCATCACAATGGCCATGCGCTGCTTCATGACATGCCGGAGCGGTTTGCGGCGGAGCTACGGTTCGAGGGCCGGTTTGCGGCGAAATACGAGCAGGCCGGTCTGCTGCTGTGGGAAAGTGAGACACGCTGGATCAAGGCCGGGGTCGAGTATGCCGACGGGCGGCCGAACCTTGCCGTTGTGGTCACCGACGGGCGCTCGGACTGGTCGATGGCGCCGGCCGATCCGGGGGTGACGGAGTGGCGCCTGCGGATGACGGTGACAGGTGCGGCGGTGATCGTGCATGCACGCGGGGCGGAGGGCTGGCAGATCCTGCGGGTCTCGGGGTTCACGCCGCGGGGCGCGGTGCGGCTTGGGCCGATGGCGTGCTCGCCGCTCGGCGTGGGGCTCGAGGTCTGTTTTCGCGACATGACCGTCGCCCCGGTGCCGGAGGACCCGCTCTACCTCGGCTGAGGCGGCGTGCGTCTCTGTTGATCGAGGCGTGGGAGCCGACGAATTCGCCGCCGAAGCGTTCGGTGGCGCGCCCCTGGGCGGTTTCGGTGAGGATGCGGTGCCCCTGTCTGGAGATGGAAAATGCCGCTCCAGCCATCCCGCGACAGGTCGGAGAGCGGCGCCCGCGGGGCGAAGCTGTCGGGGAACATGTCGTCACTGGTGGCCGGGCAGCAGGCCGCGCGGGGGCCGGCGAGCGCATCTTACGGTCCGACAATCCGGGGGGCAAAAACGCCCTGCATGGGCACCGGCGCTTCTGGCTAGCCGTCGATCCAACCGAGCGCTTTGAAGAAATCCGAGACCGCCGCTTCAAGGATGTTCTTTTCAGCCAGCCAGGGCAGGATTCCATGTGCGCCATGGTCGTGGCGCACCACGTGAAGATGCGGATAGTCGGCGAGATGTTCGATCTGTCGGCGGTCGAACTCGCTCTGTTCCGGGAGATGGGCCCAGAGCAGCACCGATTTGCCCTGCAGGAAGGGCTTTGCATCGTAGATGCCGGGGGGAAGGTGGCGGTATTCCCGCGCCGCGGCGCGGGCGGCGCGCGGGTTGGGCTCCTCGTCCGGATCCGGAAAATGCGTGACGGCCGGCATCAGGAAGGCACCATCGGCATCGATCGCGGCGGCGCCGATGGTGGCGGCCAGCGTGCTGCCGGAACTGCCCGCGGTGGCGATGCGGCGGATGCCGACGGCCTCGAGCGCCCTGGCGAGGGCCTTCGTCGTCTCTTCCGGCCGGCCCTTCCAGGGACCCAGACCGGTGAGGTTGCGGTCCAGCCGGCGGCTCAGAAGGACCTGCCCGATGCCGAGCCGGTCGCATTCTGCGATGACGCGGGCCCACGCCTTGGCATTCTTGACGGACTGCGGGCCGACAAACAGGACCAGCGCGGTGTCCGACGTGCCGGGGCGATAGATGATGTCGCCCTCGAGCAGACGCCAGCCGTCGATCTGATCGCTTTCGCCGTTGAGCAGTTCCTTCCCGATCTGGCCAAGCCGCACCGCCGTCTGAAACATCTCCGATGCGTTTTCCGGCAACCAGTCGGGATCGGCGTCGGCTCCTTCAAGCGCAAAGGTGATCTCACGAATGACATGGTCGTGGTCCGTTCCGGCATACCGTTCCCGAAACCGCTTCAGAACCTCTTTTGCCTCTTCACGGCGTCGGTCGTGGGCAAGGCTCTTGCAATGCGCGGCGTAGAACGTCGGATCGTCCGTCGCTTGCGATGCAAAGGCGTCGAGGGCCTCGGAGAGCGTGTCGAACTGCTTGAGGTCAAGGAGGCGCGTGATCAGGTTGACCCGCCGCTGGCCGGTGACCTGATCACCGGCAAGGATCCTGCGGATCGCTTGCGCTTCCTCTTCCTGAAGTCCAAGTCGCTGGAGCCACTGCAGATCCGCGAGCCCGAGGATCTCCGGGAAGTGCCTTGCAACGCGGATGCGCGTCGCGTCGGCCTTGTCCTGGTCTTCCGCCTTGCGCGCGAAGGAGAGCACATGGCGCGGGAGGTTGGGCCGTTCCTCGAGCAGCGGCTTGCCGCCTTCGAGGCAGAGGTCGAGCAGCTTGGCGGGGTCCTCGGTCCGCTTGGTCCGGGCGATCAGCTTCATGAGCGGGCCTTGCGCCTCAGCGGTCTGCGACGCCGGCCTTTCAGCAGTGTGTTCGTCAGGCATCGACCAGCTCCGCGCACCAGTCAGGGGTGTAGATGTAGATCCCGAACAATTGCTGGCAGATGTCGAGCCAGTTCGCGAAGGCGTCTCGGGAGGCGAGGTCGGGCGTGCGGAGGCTCAGCCGGCTGGCCAACCCACCGGAATAGAGCCGGCAGGTGCTGCAATCGACATCGCTGGTGCAGCACTTGGCGTTTTCCAACGGATTGAGGTCGGGCCCGGTCAGGGAGAGCGAGCCGCCGATGCGGGACAGGCAATGCGGCGCGTCCCCGTTCTCGTCCAGCTCGTAACGCGGGGCCGGATCGGTGATCCAGTCGTTGTAGGCCCGCGAATAGACGAGGGTGTCGGGGAAGGCATCGATCAGCTCCGCGGCGCGCCGACGTGCCCTGCCGAGCGAGGCCGCGTCCCAGTTCAGGTTGTCGCTCTGGCTGCTCCTGCGGAAGAACTCGGAGGTGCTGGTGTCGAGCCCGGCCAGGCGATTGCGATAGGTGTTTGTGGGGCTGTACATGTTGAAGGTCATCTTCAGCCCCGCGTCCCGGACACGTTCGAGCGCCCGCTCGGCGTCGTCGATGTTGCGCGGGCTCAGCGTGTAGACGAACAGGACGCGGTCGGCCTCGCCGGCATAGTTCGCCAGCGCCTTGCTGAAGGCGTCCGCGCCCCGGTAGGCGGTGTCCAGCTCCGGCGCGCCCCAGACCGAGATATGCAGCTTGAAGGGAATTGCGCGGTCGATCTTGCGGATGCCGTTGGTGCCGATCAGGCCGCGCCGGACGTGGCGCGCGGCGATCTCGAGACGTTCCGGCACCATCGAGGGCTCGGCTCCGACAAGGTACAGGAACCGCGTGCCCCTGGCCGCGAGATCGGCGAAGAACGCGTCCCACTCGGCCGGGCTGCGAACGTCCGGGGTCTTGTCGTAGCCGCCGTCGAAGTAATAGCAGCCCTCGCAGCGGAGATTGCAGCGGGTGGTCATCTCGACATAGGCGGCGCGTGCAAGAACCAGCGCCTTGCGGCGGTTCTGCCGGTAGATCGGTTCGAAGTCGGGATGTGCGACCAGGAAATCCCTGATTTCGGCGCGAGAAGCTTGCGGCCCCACCGTTTCTGCTCGGTGACTGTTCATTCTGTCTCCTGACCGCGCCAGTCTTCTCGTCGGAAGTTTCGCAAGGTTAACGCCAAGCTGATCGGTTGTTAACGTATGAGCCGGGGTGCCGCATCAAAAGATTGCGACGCTTTCGGCAAACCTCGCCGGTTCTTCGCCCGTTGCTCGGCGTAGCGGCAGGGTTGGCTGTGCGTCGCCCGCCATTGTCGCGCGGTCTGCGTCGCCGCTGACAGCCCAAAAGCAAACGCCCCGCCGGGGATGGCGGGGCGCTTTTCGTGTCGACCTGGCGGTGAGGCGGGCCCTGGTGGGCGGCGCTCTCCGTCAGCTTTCCTTGGCGGCCTTCTTGACCGGTTTCCAGAGCCGCTTGTTGGTGGCGTAGAGCAGCACCGTCAGGATGGTGAGGAACACCACGCCGACGAAGCCGGCCTGCTTGCGCGCCATCATCTTGGGCTCGGCGGTCCACATCAGGAAGGCGGCGACGTCCTCGGCCTCGTGGTGCAGGCTGTTGGAATGGCCGTCGGCATATTCCACGTCCTCGCCGTAGAGCGGCGGGGCCATCGAGATCCAGCCGCCGGGGAAGGCGGTGTTCTCGTAGAAGATGCTGCCTGCTTCCTCTTTCTCCTTGCCGGTGTAGCCGGTCAGGAGGGAGGCGATGTATTCCGCGCCGCCCATGCCGTTGAAGAGCTGGCTCAGGCCGGTGCCGTACGGGCCGTGGAAGCCGGCGCGGGCCTTTGCCATCAGGCTGAGGTCCGGTGCGCCGACGGCGTCGTTGGCCGGGAAGTGGTCGGTCGGAACCCGCGGGCGGAAGTCGTCCAGCTCGGCATCGAAGATCTCGAACTGGCTGGAATAGGCGCGGATCTGATCCTCGGGCATGGCTGGGCCGCCCTCGTCGGACAGGGTGCGCAGCGGCACGTACTGCAGGCCGTGGCAGGCGGCGCAGATCTCGGTGTAGACCTGCAGGCCGCGCTGGAGCTGCATCTGGTCATAGCGCCCGAAGGGACCCTCGAAGGAGAAGTCCACATCGTGCACGTGGCCGCCTTCACCGGCCGCCATGGCGGCGCCGGTGAGGGCCAGGGTTGCGGCCGCGGTGAGTGCGATTTTCCTGATCATGTCGGAAAGATCCTTTCTGTCACTCGGCCGGGGTGGCCGCGGCGTCGCCCGAGGGCTTGCCATAGTGGGCATTGAAGTCGGCCTCGATGGTCTCGGGCTGCGGCGCGGGCTTCTCGAGCACGCCCAGCAGCGGCAGGATCACCAGGAAGAACGCGAACCAGTAGGTCGCCCCGGCCAGCGCGATGTAGGGGTAGATCCCCTCGGCCGGCATGGCGCCAACCCAGGTGAGCACCACGAAATCGACGCAGTAGATCGCGAACCACCACTTGAAGGTCGGGCGGTAGCGGCCGGAACGGACCGACGAGGTGTCGAGCCAGGGCACCAGCGCCCAGACGATGATCGCGCCGAACATCGCGATGACGCCGAAGAACTTCGCGTCGACGATGCCAAACGTGATCCAGTTGGTGAACATCACGATCCAGACGTCGGCGGTGAAGGCGCGCAGGATCGCGTAGAACGGCAGGAAGTACCATTCGGGCACGATGTGCGCCGGCGTCGCCAGCGGGTTGGCCTCGATGTAGTTGTCCGGGTGGCCGAGGTAGTTCGGCATGAAGCCGACGACCGCGAAGAACACCACGAGGATCAGCGCCAGGGCGAAGAAATCCTTGATCACGAAGTAGGGCCAGAAGGGCAGGGTGTCCTTCTTGGCGATTTCCTTGCTCTCGCGGCGGACGTCGACGCCGGTCGGGTTGTTGTTGCCGGTGGTGTGGAAGGCCCAGATGTGGACGATCGTCAGGCCGGCAATGATGAACGGCAGCAGGTAGTGCAGCGAGAAGAAGCGGTTCAGCGTCGCGTTGTCCACCGCCGGTCCGCCCAGCAGCCAGGTCTGGATCGGCTCGCCGATGAACGGGATCGCGCCGAACAGGCCGGTGATCACGGTCGCACCCCAGAAGGACATCTGGCCCCAGGGCAGCACGTAGCCCATGAAGGCGGTGCCCATCATCAGCACGTAGATCAGGATACCGATGATCCAGGTGATCTCGCGCGGGGTCTTGTACGAGCCGTAGTAGAGGCCGCGGAAGATGTGCAGGTAGACGGCGAGGAAGAACAGCGAGGCGCCGTTCATGTGCAGGTAGCGCAGGAAGTGGCCGCCGTTCACGTTGCGCATGATGTGCTCGATCGAGGCGAAGGCCAGGTCGACATGCGGGGTGTAATGCATCACCAGGATAATGCCGGTCACGATCTGAAGACCGAGGCAGAAGGCGAGCACGATGCCCCAGATCCACATCCAGTTCAGGTTCTTGGGCGTGGGGATCATCAGGGTGTCATAGACGAGGCCGATGATGCCGAGACGGTTGTTGACCCATTTCTCGGCACCGGTCTTCGGCTCGTAGTGGTCGTGGGGAATTCCAGCCATGTGTCCTTCCTCTCCTTAACCGAGCTGAATGGTTGTGTCGTCGAAGAACGCCGCGGTCGGGACCGGCAGGTTCTCGGGCGCGGGGCCCTTCCGGATGCGTCCGGCGGTGTCGTAGTGCGAGCCGTGGCAGGGGCAGAACCAACCGCCGATGCCGCCGGGCCCGACATAATCGCCCGCGTCGTTGAGCGGCACGCAGCCGAGGTGGGTGCACACGCCCATCATCACCAGCCATTCGCCGGCCTCGTCGAGGGTCCGGTTTTCGTCGGCGCCGTCGGCGCCGGCGGTGATGTTCGCGTTGCGGGCGTCGTTGTCCGGCAGCGAGGCGGGATCGACGGAGCGGGCGTCTTCGATCTCTTCCGCCGAGCGACGGCGCAGGAAGACCGGCTTGCCGCGCCACTTGACGGTGATCTGGGTGCCGACCTCGATGGAACTTGTGTCGACGAGGATGGAGCTGAGCGCCTGCACGTCGGCCGAAGGATTCATCTGATTGATCAGAGGCCAGACGGCAGCGCCGGTGGCCACGACGCCGGCGCCGGCGGTGGCATAGTAGAGGAAGTCGCGACGGGTGCCGTCGTGGTCTTCAGCTTGGGACACGAGGGATCTCCCTTTCCTGGCATGGCATGCGTCAAACGGATACCTGGTCACGCCGTGGCGCAACCGGTCTGCACTGCTAACTAGAGGGATGGCTCTGCCCCGTCCAGCCACCAAACGGGCGCAGGTGCGGCGCGGTGTCGCAAATGGATTGAAATATTGCACAGAAACCATGTGTCGCTGCGTCGCGGCATGGATCGGACGCTGCCGTGCAGCGATGCACCGCCGGCGAGCCAAAGGATTCGGAATGTGCTGGCACGGCGGTGTCGCTGTGTTATTGCGGGGGCAACCCGTTCAAAGGAGACATTGAGATGTTCCGTTTCTCCGTTGTCGCGCTCTCGACCACCGCGGCGATCGCCCTTGCCGTTCCCGCCGCCGCAGAGATCGAGCTGAGCTTCTACACCGGCATCCAGGATGCCCCGCACTCGCGGGTGAAGGGGGATGACGGCGACGAGGATTTCAACTTCCTGGTCGACTGGGAAGGCAAGTCCGGCGCGATGCCGCCCTATTACGGGTTCCGCGCCACCTGGTGGCAGAGCGCCAACCTCGGCTACGGCCTCGAGTTCAACCACGCCAAGGTCTATGCCTCCGACGACGACCGCGAGGAGCATGGCTTCTCCGACCTCGAGCTGACCGACGGCCTGAACCTGTTCACCGCCAACGTCTTCTATCGCTGGCCGGGCCAGTGGGCCTCGGGCCGGCTGACGCCCTATGTCGGCGGCGGTGTCGGCTTTGCCATGCCGCATGTGGACGTGGAACGCGGGCAGAGCGACACGTTCGAATACCAGGTGACCGGGCCGGCGGCGATCGTCGTGGCGGGGGCAAGCTGGGCGTTCAACGAGACCTGGGCGGTCTTCGGCGAGTACAAGGGCTCCTGGTCCTCGCACGACATCGAGCTGGACAATGGCGGCCAGCTCGAGACGGACATCATCACCAACGCCTTCAACATCGGCGTGAGCTACAGCTTCTGAGCCTTGCGCAGTGAAGCGGGGCCGGCGGCCCCGCTGCCTCCGGCGGGGGTATTTTCCGCCAAGAAGATGAGAGCTCGCGCCTAGAGCGGGGGCCGGGTGGCCTGCATCGCGGGCCGGGCGGCGAAGGCGGCTTCCCATTTCGCGAGCCCGTCGCGGCCCGCGCGCCAGTCGCGCCCGCCGTGCCGGAAGTCGAGGTAGCCGAGGGCGCAGGCCGTGGCGATCTGGCCCATGTCGAGCGGCCCGGCGAGGTGGCTGGTCCACCGGGTTTCCAGCACGTCCAGCGCACGGGCGATCTTGGCCCATTGGCCCTCGACCCAGAAGTCGTGGATCTTCTCCTCCGGCCGGCAGCGTGATTCGTAGACCATCAGAACCGCGGCTTCGGTGATTCCGTCGGCGAGCGCTTCCAGCGTCAGCACTTCCCAGATCCGTTGTTCGGGATAGAGCCTGGCGCCTCCGCGGGTGTCGAGGAAGCGGCAGATCACCCGGCTGTCGAAGAGCGCGGGCCCCTCGTCGCGCACCAGGGTCGGGATCTTGCCCAGCGGGTTCCAGGAGACCGGCATCGAGCCCTTGTCGATCGGCGTGCCGGCGGCGGGGACGATCTCCACGTCGTCGAGCTGGCCGGTCTCGTGCAGGGTGACCATGACCTTGCGGACGAACGGCGATGTAGGGCTGTGGTAGAGTTGCAAGGCGGGTCTCCCTCGGCTGGCTGCGCCGCCGATCATAGGCGGGGCGGGGCGCGCAGGGGAAGGGCCGTCAGGCGACGAGCTGGGTCGCGGTGTGGCCGGAGATCCGGGCCTCGACGATCTGGCTTTCCGGCTGGTCGGCAGAAAAGGTCACTTCGGTGAACTGCTCCGTGCGGCCCATGCGCGGATTCTCCATCAGGACGCGGTGGCTGCGCCCGACCTGCAGGCCGAGGTGACGGGCGACCTGGGCGTCGCCGGCGGCGCGCAGGCGGGCGGCGCGGTCGCGAATGGCGGTGCCATGGACCTGCGGCATGCGCGCGGCGGGCGTTCCCTTGCGCGGGCTGTACGGGAAAACGTGCAGCCAGGTGAGGTCGCATTCCTCGACCAGCCGCAGCGAGTTTTCGAACATCGCCTCGGTCTCGGTCGGGAAGCCGGCAATGATGTCGGCGCCGAAGGTCATGTCCGGGCGCAGGCGGCGTGCCTCCTCGCAGAAGGCGATCGCGTCTTCGCGGGCGTGGCGGCGCTTCATGCGCTTGAGGATCAAGTTGTCGCCGGCCTGAAGCGACAGGTGCAGATGCGGCATCAGACGCGGCTCGGTGGCGATAGCCTGCATCAGCGCGTCGTCGGCCTCGATCGAATCGATCGACGAGATCCGCAGGCGGGGCAAGTCGGGCACCAGCTTGAGGATGCGCATCACCAGATCGCCGAGGCGGGGCGCGGCCGGCAGGTCGGCACCCCAGGAGGTGAGGTCGACGCCGGTGAGCACGACCTCGTTGTAGCCGCGGTCGACCAGCCGCTTGATCTGGTCCACGACGACGCCGGCGGGCACTGAGCGGGAATTGCCCCGGCCGAAGGGGATGATGCAGAAGGTGCAGCGGTGATCGCAGCCGTTCTGCACCTGGACATAGGCGCGCGAGCGGGTGCCGAACCCGTCGATCAGGTGGCCTGCGGTCTCGGTCACCGACATGATGTCGTCGACCTGCACCTTCTCGGTGTCGCCAACGAAATCCGGTCCGGCCATGCGAGCCCAGGTGGCGGGCTGCATTTTCTCGGTGTTGCCGATGACGCGGTCGACCTCGGACATGGCGGCGAAGGTCTCGGGCTCGGTCTGCGCGGCGCAGCCGGTGACGACGAGCGTGGCGTCGGGGTGGTCGCGGCGCAGGCGGCGGATTTCCTGCCGGGCCTTGCGGACGGCTTCGGCGGTGACGGCGCAGGTGTTGACGACGACGGTCTCGCCCAAGCCGGCCTGCGCGGCCAGCTCTTTCATCGCCTCGGTTTCGTAGGCGTTGAGCCGACAGCCGAGCGTGGCGAAGACGGGGGGCTTTGCGGTGCTCATCAGGCGGTCTCGCCGAGGAAGGCGGGGGTGAAGACGCCGTCGAAGACATGCGCGGTGGGGCCGGTCATGTGCACGCCGTCCTCGCGCCAGTCGATGTGGATCGTGCCGCCGTCGAGGTCGATGCGCACGCTGCGCCCGGTCAGCCCGCGACGGGCGGCGGCGACGGCCGTGGCGCAGGAAGACGAACCGGAGGCCAGGGTGATTCCCGTGCCGCGCTCCCAGACCCGCATCCGCAGGTGGTCCTTGCCGATCAGATGCGCGACCTGCACGTTGGTGCGCTCGGGGAAGAGCGGGTGGTGCTCATATGCGGGGCCGAAGCTGGCGAGGTCCACGGCCTCGGCATCCTCGACGAAGAAGGTGCAGTGCGGGTTGCCCATGCCGGTCGCCGTCGGCGCGCCGGGAATCGGAAGCTCCAGCGTCTCCATCGCATCGGCCAGCGGCACGTCGGCCCAGTCGAGCAGGGGTTGGCCCATGTTGACACGGGTCAGCCCGTTGCCCGCGTCGGCGCAGGCGAGCAGCCCGCGATCGGTGCGCAGCGTAAGGCTGGAGCGGCCGGTCTCGTTCATCAGGTGCCGCGCGACGCAGCGGGTGGCGTTGCCGCAGGCACCGGAGAGCGATCCGTCGGCGTTGTAGAAGACAAGGCGCGCGTCGGCGTCCGGGTCGGTCTCGATCACCGCGAGCTGGTCGAATCCCACGCCCCGATGGCGGTCGCCGATGCGGCGGACCGAATCTTCCGAGAGCACGGCGCCGCCGCCCCGCCGGTCGATGACCACGAAGTCGTTGCCTAGCCCGTGCATTTTCATGAAGGGCAGCGGAGAGGAGGAGCCTGTGTCGCGCATGATGGCCGCGATATACGCGGCCTTGCGGAAGTTTTGAAGAGGCGGAACTTTTTTGCTTGACCCCACCGCCGAGGTTTCCTAATCACCGGGCCTCGGATGGGCCGTTAGCTCAGTTGGTAGAGCAACTGACTTTTAATCAGTGGGTCACAGGTTCGAATCCTGTACGGCTCACCATCCTTCACATAGTGCTGCCTCGTACGGGTGGTTGGGATATGTGACGAACCCTTCAGGTGGGTTCGCCGCGTTCTGGCTACCGTTTGATCTCGAGATCAGGTTCTCGCAGGATGAGTCCGGGGAGCGCCGGGCTCCGATGCGTCGGTGACCCGTTTCCTCCGTATCCTGTCGCTCCTCCCCCCTTTCCGGAAATGCGCCTGGCATCGGAGCTCGGTTCGGATCAGTGCTCCGCGAACAGTTCTCTCGGGTATTGGGACGGCCTGGTCGCAAGGGCTTTGATCGTGGCGCGTCTGTTGTGCCCTGCCAGGCGATCTGCTATCCCGATTTCATGAAAATTTCAGCGCCCATTCGATGAAGGTTTCGGCGAAACAGGTTGCGCTCCGCTGTCAGACTTCGACAGCGGCGGTTTCGCGCGCGTTCAGGCCCGATGCGCCGATTGCCTCGGACTTGCGGGCGCGCATTCTGGAGGCGGCGCGTGAGATGGGGTACGTGCCGCCGCGTGTACGAGCGCCGCAAAAGGTTCGGAACCGCATGATCTCGCTCGTCGTCGGCGATATCACCAACCCTTTCTACCCTACGATCCTCGAGCGTTTCGCGACCGAATTCGCCGCCGTCGGGTATGACTTGCTGGTCCACACGGTCCCCAAGGACGCCACCGTGGATTCCGTGATGCCTCAGGTGTTCCGCGTTCAATCGGATGCCGTCGTGGTCACGTCCGCCAACATGTCCTCGAGGCTCGCCAGGGAGTGCCAGGCGCGCGGCATTCCGGTGGTGTTGTTCAATCGTGTGCAGGCCGATGCCAGCCTCAGCGCGGTTTGCGCCGACAATTACAACGGTGGACGGGTGATCGCGGAACACTTGAAAAACAAGGGGTGTGAACGGCTCGCTTTCATCGGCGGCATCAAGGACACGTCGACCCATCTCGAAAGACGGCGCGGTTTCTACGATGCGCTGGAAGGAGCAGGTCTCGACGTGGCATACGAGGGGACAGGAAACTACGACTATACGAAATCCCTGGAGTTCGCCGACCTGTTGTTTCGGGATGCACGGCGGCCGGACGGCGTGTTCTGCGCCAATGACATCACGGCGATCGCGGCAATCGATTCGGCCAAGTCGGCTGGGCTCCTGCCTGGAAAAGACGTCGCGATCGTCGGGTTCGACGATGTGCCGATGGCGTCTTGGTCCTCCTACCGTTTGACCACGGTCCGCCAGAAGATCGGGGCCATGATCCGCAACACGCTCGGGTTGATAGAGGATTCGCTCGCGGACCCGGACAGCGCCGGCACCGTGCGCATGATCCGTGGTGAGTTGATTGTTCGGGACAGTGGCTAGGCGTATGAAAATTTCATTCGCGTCTGCAGAAAAATTGCACTGATCATCGGAACTGGTAGTCCCACTCCCAATGACGTCCAAGCCTGTTTCAACGGTCGGGACGTCGATTTCGGAGGAGACGCCTGTGACTACATTCATCAAAACCGCCACCCTGGGTCTGGCTGTTGCGCTCGCGCCGATCGCGGCGGCTGCCGAAGAGCGGCTGGCATTCGGATCGACCAATGCCCAGAGCGCGCATTACGCGTATTTCGCGGCGATCGCGAAGGTCGTGAACAACGCCAACGAGGACTACCAGGCCTCGGTCGTCGAAACCGGCGCGACGGTCGACAACCTCAAGCGCATGGCGCGCGGCCAGCTCGATATCGGCCTGATCACCACCAGCGCGCTGTATCACGCCAACGAAGGCATCAAGACCTTTGACGGCACCCCGATCGACTCCAAGCTTCTCTGGGCCTATTCGCTGGCGCCGCAGAACGTCGTTGTGCGCAGGGATGCAGGCGTCGACGCGATCGCGGAACTCGACGGCAAGCGTTTCGGTCCCGGCCAGCGCGGCAGCTCGACCGAGGCAACCTCGCAGGACGTGATGAGCACGCTCGGAATCGAGCCCGACTGGGTGCGCGGGTCCAACGGTGAACTGGCCGCCGCGATCAAGGACGACCGGGCCATAGGCTTCATCAAATCGGCTGTCGGAACCAAGTTCGACGCCCTGACCACGGATATCGCCACCTTTACCCCGGTTCAGGTGCTCGGCCTGACCGAGGAGCAGACGGCGAAGATCCGTTCCGAACTGCCTGAGCTGTCGGTCGTCGAGATGCCCGGCGGCGAGATGGAGAACTCCGGCCCCTACACGACCTGGGGCTTCATGATCGGCGTCTCCGCCCGCCCCGACCTGCCGGAAGATACCGCCTACAACATCGTCAAGGCGGTGATGGAGGACACGACCGAGCAGGCAACGGCCTTCCCCAATGTCGCCGGTCAGAACCTGGCGGAGCTGACGCTGCAATACGCGACATCCAAGCTGCACCCGGGTGCGATCCGCTACTTCGAGGAAATCGGCCTGACCGTGCCGGACACCCTCAAGTAACCCGACATGACTCCTGCCGGTCCACAAGCCGGCAGGGGTCCGATCCTTGGGAGGACAAATCATGGCCAACATGTCCGACATGGCGGCAGAAGCCACGGCCCCGATGTCCCGGTGGGAGCTGGCCACCGCAACGCTGGCAGTGGGCATCGGGCTTTTCGTTTTCTACACCTCTTTCTTCGGCGCCTTCGAGACGCTGATCCAACGCGCCGTCTTCGTGGCGCTGATCACCTGCCTCGGCGTGTTGCTGTTCCCGCTGGGAGCGGGGAAGAGCTGGCGCCCGATCGGGGCCGTTCTCGACTTCGCCGCCGCTGCGTTCGTCGCGATCTCCGCCGGTTATATCGTGGTCCATTTCGAGCGGATCATGGTCGACCTTCCCTTCGCGGAGGATATCGACGTCGTGCTCGGCTTCGGCACGTTGCTGATCATCCTGGAGATGGCGCGTCGCAGCGCGTCCTTTGTCTTTCCGCTGATCGTTGCCACCGTCGTGCTCTACGCCTTGTTCGGCGACCGGATCTCCGGGCCGTTCGGCCATCGCGGATTCGATATCTACTACCTCTCCGAGGTCATCTTCCTGTCCGACCGCGGGCTCTGGGGGATGCTCGTGTCGATCGCCTCGACCACGCTAGCCGCCTTCATCCTGTTCGGCGCGCTGCTGCTGCATACGGGTGCGGGGCAGACCTTCTTCGATCTCAGCGCGCGGGCGGGTGGCAAAAGCCCGGGCGGCGCGGCCAAGATCGCGACCATCGCCTCCGGCCTGTTCGGCTCGATCTCGGGCTCCTCGGTCGCCAATATCGCGACGACCGGCAACTTCACCATCCCTCTGATGAAGCGCCTGCGCTACCCGGCCCCCTTTGCCGGAGCGGTCGAGGCGGTTGCCTCCACAGGTGGCCAACTGGCGCCGCCGATCATGGGCACGGCCGCCTTCGTCATGGCCGAACTGGTGGGCGTGAACTACTGGACCATCGCGGTTGTCGCGTTCCTGCCGGCCATCCTGTTCTATCTCGGGGTCTTCTCGACAGTGCACCTGATTGCGCGCCGCACGAGCCTCGGGGCGGTAGACCAGGGGGAATTGCCCGACTGGCACGATGCACTGAACTGGCGGCGCATGGGGCCGATCCTTGCCGGTGTGGCCGGCCTTGCGTTCGGTATCGTCAACGGCAATTCGATCCAGCTGACGGCCTGCTACGGCATGATCGGCATCGTCGGAGCCTATGCGGTTGCCACGCTCACATCGGGCGGATCGCTCAAGGAGATCGTTTTCACGCTGCTTCGCGCGCTGGAGGACGGCGGCAAGGGCGTCGTGATCGTCGGAATCCTCCTGGTTGCGGCACAGGTCTTCGTGGCAATCGTGAACCTCACGGGTGTCGGGGTCGCCGTGACCTCCTCGATCCTGGAGCTGGCCAACGGGAACCTGGTCGTCATCGCGCTGATCATGGCGGGCGTCTGCCTGATTGCCGGCATGGGGCTGCCGACGTCCGCCGCCTATGTGCTGGTCGCCGCGGTCTTCGCGCCGGTGCTGATCCAGCAGGGTCTGGACCCGGTCACCGTGCACCTCTTCGTGCTCTACTATGCCGTGCTTTCCGTCATCACGCCGCCGGTCTGCGTCGCCGTCTTCGTGGCTGCGACCGTGGCAAAGACGAACTGGATGGAGGTTGCCGGTCAATCGCTGCGCCTCGGCGGAACGGCCTACGCCATTCCGATGCTGATGCTCATCTATCCCGGTCTGCTGTTGCAGGGGTCCGCGGTGGAGATCGCGATGGCCATCCTGTCCGGGGTCGGCTTCACGCTCGCCGTTGCCGCGTTCTTTGCCGCGCAACCGATCTTCCACCGCCATTCCTGGGTCCTGTGGCTCGTTCCGGTGGTCCTGCTCCTGATCCCGCAATGGCCTGCGACCATCGCCGGTGTGCTGGTGCTCGTGATGTTCTGGCTGCTCTCCCGCGGCCAGAAGCCCCAACCCGTCCCGATCCCCGTTTCGGAGACCTGAGATGACCGTCAATTCGGACTTCAAGGCCCGGCTCTCCGCCGGACAGGAGATGCTCGGCGTCTTCGTGAAGACCCCGCAGCCGATCATCATCGAGATCCTCGGCCAGAGCGGCCTGGATTTCATGGTGATCGACGCAGAACACGCCCCGTTCGACCGCGAGGCGATCGATACGGCCATGATCGCCGGTCGGGCCGCAGGTTGCCCGATCCTGGTGCGGGTGCCGAAGGGGGACCCCGAGACGATCCTCGGAGTGCTCGACAGCGGCGCAGCGGGGGTCATGGTGCCCCATGTCTGTACGGCCGAACAGGCGGCGGCGCTGGCGAAGGCCGTGCGCTACGGACCCGGCGGACGGGGCTTTGCAGGCACGACCCGCGCGGCGGACTACGCCCGGCGGGGGTTGCAGGAGCATTTCGACCGGACGGCCGGGGAGGTCTCGCTGATCTGCCAGATCGAGGACCCGGAGGGGTATGAAAACTTCCGGTCCATCGCTTCTGTCGACGGCGTGGACGCCCTGTTCGTGGGGCGCGCGGATCTCTCCGTGTCCTACGGGCTGCGGGATTTCTTCGCGCGTGAAACCGCCGACCGCTGCGCCGAGATCCTCGGAGCCAAGGGCGCGGCGACCGGCCTCTATTGTGCACCGAACGAAGACGTAGCGCCGTGGCGGCGGGCTGGCGGCAGCCTGTTCGTGATCGGCTCTGACCACACATTGATGACCCGGGGCGTCGCGCAGATGCGCGAAGCGGTTTTCGGGTCTGCGACCTCATCGAAAGGATCTGCAAGATGACCATCGAGTATCTCAAGCGCGGCAAGCCTGAAGCCGACCGGGCGGAAGACGACGCCAGGACACGCGCGGTTGTGGAGGCGACGCTCAAGGATATCGAGGCGCGGGGCGATGCGGCGGTGCGCGAGCTGTCGGAAAAGTTCGACAGCTACTCGCCGCCGTCTTTCCGGCTTTCCGACGCGGAGATCGAGGAGATCATCGCCAAGGTTTCGGATCGCGAGATGGCGGACATTCGTTTCGCAAACGAACAGGTCCGCAAGTTCGCCCAGGCACAGCGGGATTCGATGCTGGATGTCGAGGTCGAGACGCTGCCGGGTGTGATCCTCGGCCACAAGAACATCCCCGTGCAATCGGTCGGCTGCTACGTGCCGGGCGGCAAGTTCCCCATGGTCGCCTCCGCGCACATGTCGGTTGCGACGGCGTCGGTGGCCGGCGTGCCGCGCATCATCGCCTGTACCCCGCCCTTCAACGGAGAGCCGAACCCGGCGGTGATCGCGGCGATGCATATCGGCGGCGCGCACGAAATCTATGTTCTCGGCGGAATCCAGGCGATCGGCGCAATGGCGATCGGGACCGAGACGATCGATCCGGTTCACCTGCTGGTCGGCCCGGGAAATGCCTTTGTCGCCGAGGCGAAGCGCCAGCTTTTCGGGCGCGTCGGTATCGACCTCTTTGCCGGCCCGACGGAGACCATGGTGATCGCCGACGATACCGTCGATGCCGAGCTCTGTGCGACGGACCTGCTTGGGCAGGCCGAGCATGGCTACAACTCGCCGGCCGTGCTGGTGACGAACTCGCGCAAGCTGGCGGAAGCCACGCTCGCGGAGGTCGACCGGCTGCTTGAGATCCTGCCGACGGCCAACACAGCGAAGGTGAGCTGGGAGGATTACGGCGAGGTCATCCTGTGCGGCACCTATGACGAGATGCTGGCCGTGGCCGACGACATCGCCTCCGAGCACGTCCAGGTGATGACGGACCGCGACGACTGGTTCCTGGAGAAGATGACCTGCTACGGCGCCCTGTTCCTCGGCCCGCGGACCAACGTGGCCAACGGCGACAAGGTGATCGGCACCAACCACACCTTGCCGACCAAGAAAGCGGGTCGCTATACCGGCGGGCTCTGGGTCGGCAAATATCTCAAGACGCACAGCTACCAGAAGGTCCTGACGGACGAGGCGGCGACGATGATCGGCGAATACGGCTCGCGGCTGTGCATGCTGGAAGGCTTCGTTGGCCATGCCGAGCAATGCAACGTTCGGGTGCGTCGCTACGGGGGCATCAACGTGCCCTACGGCGAAGCCGCGCCCTACCGCGAAGCCGCGGAGTGAGATCCAGATGCCGGCCCGGCCTGACGGGAGCCGGCCCGGCATCGAACCCTACGCTGACAGGAACGGGACGGCTTGATGCGACTACCCAGAACTCCAAGTTTCCGGCTGGACGGAAGAACTGCGCTCGTCACGGGGGCATCCTCGGGGATCGGGCTGGGATGCGCGGCGGCGCTGGCGCAGGCGGGGGCGCATGTCGTTTGCGCGGCGCGGGGAGCCGGGCGCCTGCAGGAGGTCGTCGACGCCTTGCGCGAGGATGGCTGCTCCGCAGAGGCGCAGGTCCTCGACGTCTCCAGTCCGGAGGTGTTGGACGCGGTGTTTTCGGAGCGCGCGGCGTTTGACATCGTCGTCAACTCCGCCGGTCTCGCCCGGCATGCGCCCGCGTTGCAAACCAGCGCCGCCGATTACGATGCGGTGATGGCAACCAACCTGCGCGCCGCGCATTTCCTCTCCGCCGCCGCGGCCCGTGCGATGATCGCGGCGGGCAAGCCGGGTTCGATCATCCATATCTCCAGCCAGATGGGCCATGTCGGTGGCATCGAACGTACCGTCTATGCGGCGAGCAAGCATGGGTTGGAGGGCATGGTGAAATCCATGGCCATTGAATGGGGCCAGCATGGCATCCGGATCAACACGCTCTGCCCGACCTTCATCAGGACGCCACTTGCCGCCCAGACCCTGGAGAACCCCGAGCGCAGCGCCTGGATCGAAGACAAGATCAAGCTCGGGCGCGTTGGCGAGATCGAGGACATAATGGGCGGCGTCGTCTTCCTGGCATCGGATGCGGCCTCGATGGTGACCGGCACGGCGCTGCTGATCGACGGCGGATGGACAGCCGATTGACGGTCGCCGCTGATCGATGTGCGGTATGGCCGTGACACGGAAGGAGCGACATGGCGCGCCGTCCGTGGTTGTTGGTTGAGGTTGCGCCTCTGCGCTGGCCTTCCGCGCAGGATCGTCAGGGAACGCGGCGCGCAACAGGTCGCGCCTCGTCTCGCCAGGTCTCGATCCGAGACAGGGCATCGTTGCGCCGGACGTCGAGCACCTTCATGCCGGCAGCGATCGCGGCCTGCAGGCCCTGTTCGGAATCCTCCAGTACGAGGCAATCGCATGGTTTGACCGCGAGTCTTTCTGCAGCGAGGAGGAAAATGGCGGGGTCGGGTTTCGGCACCTGCGCTTCGACCACGGTGATCACCACGTCGAACAGGTGATCCAGTCCCGCTCCGCGCAGGATGGCGCGGACGACCTCGGTTTCCGCGTTCGATCCGACCGCAATCGGCAGCATGCCCTTGAGCCGTCGCGCCAGCGCCGCGACCGGCGGATTCTCGACCGCGGTCCGTTCGGCGCGTTCCACCGTGATCCTCCGGCTGTCGGCGACAAGGCGCGCCGTGTCCAGCGCGCCGTCGTGCTCCTCCGAGAATGCGGCGATCAGGTCGTTCCGGTCGAGGCCCTTGCGCGCTTCGTACCATGCGCGGTCCATACAGGCGCCCTGAAGGGCCAGCGCGGCATTGAAGGCGTCGAAATGCAGGGTCGCCGTCAGCGCCAATGTCCCGTCGCAATCGAAAATCACCGCCTTCGCATCAGGCTTGGTCATCTCTGTCTTCTCTTTCCAGGGCAGCACGCAAGGCTGCAATGTCGAACGGCTTGGCAAGCGTCACGAGTGCCGAGCCATATTGCCCGTCGAAGGGCGTGTGCGCCGGGAGGCGCCCGGAAACGATCGCGACTGCGCGGGCTGCGCCAGTGGACAGCGCGACGGATGCAATGCGCCAACCGTCCGGTATGCCGCCAAGCGACAGGTCGGAGACGACGAGATCGAACGGCTGGTCTTCGAGCCGTGCCAGCGCCTCTTCGGCCGTTGTCTCCTCGATCAGCTCGGCCGCGTGATCCCTCAGCAGCGCGCGGGCCGCTGCGAGGTCCTCCGGGTCGTCCTCGACCAGAAGGACACGCTTCCACCCCGTGTTCGGTGCCTCCACCGGCTTGGCGCGGGGCAGGATCATGCGCACTGTCGTCCCCTCGCCAAGGGTCGAGTGTATGCCGACCTCGCCGCCGGACTGGCTGATGAAGCCGTAGACCATGGCGAAGCCGAGTCCGGTGCCGGTTCCGTCGGCACGCGCGGTATAGAACGGCTCCATCGCATGTTCGACGGTCTCGGCGCTCATGCCGCATCCGGTATCGGAAACCTCGATCACCGCCCGGTCTCCGTCGGCGGCGAGCGAGATCGTGATGGATCCCGCACCATCTATGGCCTGGGCCGAGTTCAGGCACAGGTTGAGCAGGGCGCTCTCGAGTTGCCCCGGGTCTACGCGCACTTCGATCGGTTCCGGTGCCCCTCTCGTTTCAAGCGTGATCTCGTCCCTGAGGGCCATCGCCACGAGGTCGGCCATGCCGTCGATCAATGCGTTGAGCTCGACCACCTCGGGCACGAGCTTCTGCCTCCGGGCGAAGGCCAGCAGGCGTTGAACCAACGACGTTCCGATCTCGGCGGCGTTCGCGATGGAGCCGACAAGTTCCCGCTGCGTTTCGGGCGGCGCCGTCTCCATCAGGTGCAGGCTGCCGTTGATGGTCGAGAGGATGTTGCCGAAATCATGCGCGACCTCGCCTGTCACCTTGCCGAGGGCCTCGATCCGGCGGATCTGCTGCATCCGGTCGTCAATCTGCCGCTGTTCGGTAATGTCGGCAATCAGCACCACGGCGCCGCCGCCCGGCAAGGGGCTTTCACGACGCAGCGCGTAGTGACCATCGGCCGTGGCGAGCATTCTGCTCCCGGCGGGCCCCGGCATCTCTTCCCAACCGCCCCGGGCGACCAGCTCGTCGAGGCCGACGCGCCTGCCGTCATCCGTGGGATCGAGCCGGAGGACCTCCGAAAGGCGCTCGTTCCGGGCAACGATCGCGCCGTTGTCCGACAGGATTGCGACGCCGTCGGTGATGCTGCTCATCATGCTTTCGAAGAGCGCATTGCGGTCGGCGAGGCGGCGGTTGGAGCGGTCCAGGCGGATCGCGTTGGCTCGGAAGGTCCTGAAGGCGTGGAACAGCTTGCCGATCTCGTCGCCCGCCCCCTCGCCGCGGGGAAGGCGCAGGGAGCGGTCGCCGGCGGCCAGACGCATCATCGCGTCCGAAACGGCACGCAGGTTGCCGGTGACATAGCCGGACACATAGAGCGCGGCGGTCAACGCAAGGGCCGCCGAGGCGAGGACGGCAATCAGGATGGTGCTCTTTTGCAGAGCGATTGCGCTGATGGTGTCGATGCGCTCGGCGGCAATCGCGGCCTGAGCCTCGGCCGTGACCGCTTCGGCATGGGCGATGACCGCCGCCGCGCCGCGCCGGACCCGGACCAGCGCACCCTGCGCACCGATCTGATGCATGAGCTCCAGCCGACGCAGTTCGAACAGTCCTTCGCGTCCTTCCGCGAGGGCCACCAACTGGGCCAGATCGCCCTGGCCGTCCCGCAGGCCGTCCCCATTCGCGACGCGCCGCAATCCGTGGTAGGCGCGCTGGAACTCCCCGACGCCGATCAGGTTTTCCGCCCGCCCCGCGCCAAGCAGGACATCGGCGACCCTTTGCAGCGTGAACCAGTCCTGCCGCTCCGAGAGCGGCGTGTCCGTGCTGGCTGCCAGTTGCGCATAGCGCCGCTCGGCCCTGGCCAGGGCCGCATTGGTGCGCAGGGTCTGGTCGCGATAGCCGGCGCGCGCCTGCAAATGGGCAACCATTTCGAGCGTCGCGGCGCGCATGTCGGCAAGCGTGGCGGCGAGGTCGTCGCCGTCGGCAAGCCCGGCCGCAATGGCGTCGATCACCTCGACCGTTGCATCCCCTTCCTGGGCGATGCGAAACGGGCTGTCGAGCAGCAGCAGGTATGGGGCATTCGTCGCGATGCCTGCGGCCCGACGCGACAGGGTCATCGCCGCGTCGACGGCGGAGAGCGTGTCACCGTGCAACCGGTCGACGCGGGTCGTCGTGCGCTCGAGCGCTGCCCATGCGATTGCCCCGACAAGAAAGGTGGCGAGGGTGAGCGCGGCAAGAGCGAACAGCAGGCGCGCCCTGACCGAGATCCGTTTCATCGCGCGGACCCGATCACGAAGAAGTAGCCCTGGCCGCGCCGTGTCTGCAGGTGGACGGGCTTGGAGGGCACGGGCTCGATCTTGCGTCGCAGCCGCAGGATCAGCACGTCGATGGTGCGGTCCCCGTAGTGGCTCAGGTCGGCCCCGAGTTCCGCCATAAGTTCGGGGCGCGGGATCACCCGGCCCGGGTTCAGCACCAGGTATTCCAGCAGCCGGTACTCGGCGTTGGTCAGCGCGATCTCGGAGCCATCCGCGTCGACAAGGTCGCGCCGGTCGCGATCCAGCCGGAGCCCGCCGAAGGCGATCAGGCGCTCGGCATCGCGGTTGGGAGCGTCCATGCCGGGATGCCCCGCCCGCCTGAGAACCGCCCGGATGCGCGCGATCAGTTCGCGCGGGTTGAACGGTTTCATCATGTAGTCGTCGGCCCCTGTTTCGAGCCCTTCGATCCGATCGGCCTCGTCTCCGCGCCCGGTGAGCATGACGATCGGAAGCCCGTGCCGCCGGCGCAGGGCGATCGCGAGGTCGAGCCCGTTCTCGTTTGCGAGCCGAAGGTCGATCAGTGCAAGATCGACACCGGGCTCCGGTCCGCGAGCGTGAAATGCGGCGCCATCGGCCAGGGGAACCGCCTCGAAACCGCTTTCGGACAGCAAAGCCGCCACGGTGCGCCGCAGGTTGGCGTCATCGTCTATCACCGCGATCACTGGCCGCTTGCCCCGGGGGTCCGCCATCGTTGTCATGCGCCTCCCGTGCGCTTGACGATACGGTTGCCAACATGCGCCGAGCCTGTGGCCATCGTCATCCCCTTGGCTCCGGTTTGTAACATTGTTCATCAAAAACCCGGCGCATTGCGAGTTGATATCGCTCACATCGCTCGCCCGGTGTCCGGCTTGATGCGAGACTTCCCAAGACCGTGCAGTGGAGGACTGCGCGGCAAGTCTGGGAGGACGACATGAACAAGACACTCACACTCGGTGCCGTGGTGCTGACCGCGGGCCTCGGTGCCTCGACCGCCATGGCGCAGTCGCTCAACGTGGTCTGTTCGAACGAACAGGCCTGGTGCGATCTCATGGCACAGAACTTCGAGATCGAAACCGGTATCGACGTTGCCATCGTGCGCAAGTCCACCGGTGAAACGCTCGCCCAGATCCGTGCCGAAGCGGGCAATCCCAAGGTCGATGTCTGGTGGGGTGGCACCGGCGATCCCCACCTGATCGCCGCCTCCGAAGACCTGACCGTGCCCTCCGGGGTTGATGTTTCCGGCCAGCTCGGCTGGTCGCAGAGCATGACCGAGATGTCGGGTGGCAAGGCCGTCGGCGTTCACGTTGGCCTGCTCGGCATCATCTACAACACCGAGGTTCTGGCCGAGAAGGGCCTCGAACCGCCGGCCTGCTGGCGCGACCTCGCCAAGCCCGAATACGAAGGCGAGATCCAGGTGGCGAACCCGAAGTCCTCGGGCACGGCCTACACCGAACTGGCGACGCTGGTTCAGCTCTTTGGAGAGGACGAGGGCTTCAAGCTTCTCGCCGATATCGGCCGAAACGTGAACCAGTACACCAAGTCCGGCTCCGCGCCGGGCAAGGCCACCGCACGGGGCGAGAACACCATCGGCATCGGCTTCATGCATGACATGGTGAACCTCAAGAAGCAGGGCTTCCCGGTAGAGATCGTGGCACCCTGCGAAGGCACCGGGTACGAGGTCGGCGCGGTGTCCATCATCAATGGCACGCCCAACATGGACTCCGCCAAGAAGTGGGTCGAATACGTGATCTCGGCGCCGGCGCAATCGGCCGGGCTTGAAGTGGGGGTCTTCAACATCCCGTCGAACCCCGACGCGAGCACCGATCCCGACGCCCCCGACATGGCGGCCGTGAAGCTCATCGACTACGACTTCGCCACCTACGGTGCGTCCGACACGCGCGCCCGCCTGCTCGACCGCTGGGAAGCGGAAGTCAAAGGCGCCGGCGGCGTCGTCGAAGAGTGATCTTCCAGCAAGCATGAAATGACCGGCCCCGCCACGCGCGGGGCTGGCGCTACGGGGGAGCGGTGGCATGAAGCGCATTGCGGTGTTCTGGCTGGTGGTGGGCGTGATTGGCTGGGCCCTGCTGCCCTGGTACCTGACGGAGGGCGGCTTCTGGCGGTTCGGATGGCTCGCCGACATGTCCGGCACGAACATATCGGCGCTTGGTGCGGCCCTGACCGGCAAGCCCTGGCTCTGGCTGCCCGCTCTCGGCTTTGTCGGGGCGGCGCTTTCGCTCGGGCTCGCCCGCAGCCAGCTTGCCACGGCGCGCGGACTCTTTGCGTCCGGCACCGCCGGGCTGGCCCTACTGATGGGTCAGGCGCTCCTGATCGGCACCCGTTACGGCGTGTGGGAGGCGGAGAACCCGGGCATCGGCGCGGGGGCCTTCGTGACGGCCGCGGCGCTCCTGTTCATCGCCACGACCGGCATTTCCGGGCTCGGCAAGGGACGGGGCGATGCTTTCGTCACCGGCCTTGTCGGTGCGATCGTCGCGCTGGTGGCGATCTTCGTGTTCTTCCCGCTCACCTTCATTCTCGTGCGGGCCTTCGAGCTCAAGGGCGGTGGCGGCCTGGGTTTCGGGGAATTCCTGCCGCGTTTCCTCTCATCCAACATTTGGGGCATCGGCTGCATCACCGGCGGCGGCAGCTGCGGCCCGGCAATCAACTCTTTCCTGCTCGGGCTCTCGACCGCCGCGGGCACCACGATCATGGGGCTGATGTTCGCGCTGATCTTCACGCGCACCGACTTCCGGGCAAAGAAGCTCCTGCGCGTCCTGACGGTGCTGCCCATCATCACCCCGCCGTTCGTCATCGGCCTTGCGCTGATCCTTCTGTTCGGTCGCGCCGGCACCATCACCGAGTTCTTCTCCTGGGCGTTCGGCTGGGAAAAGACCCGCTGGCTCTATGGCTTCCATGGTGTCTGGCTGGCCCAGATGCTGTCGTTCACGCCCATCGCCTTCCTCGTGCTGATCGGCGTGGTGGAGGGGGTGAGCCCGTCGATGGAGGAGGCGAGCCAGACGCTCGACGCCAACCGCTGGCAGACCTTCCGCTATGTCTCCTTCCCGCTGATGCGCCCGGGGCTGGCAAACGCCTTCCTGCTCGGCTTCATCGAGTCGATTGCCGATTTCGGCAACCCGCTGGTGCTGGGGGGCAATTTCAACGTGCTCTCGACCGAGATCTATTTCGCCATCGTCGGCACGATCGCCGACCCGGCGCAGGCGGCGATCCTGTCGATCACGCTCCTGACCTTCACGCTGACGGCCTTCCTCGCGCAACGCTTCTGGGTCGGAAAGAAGAACTACGCGACCGTCACCGGCAAGGCCGATTCCGGCCGCCACGCCGCGCTGAACCCGGTGCTGAGGTGGACCGCCTACCTGCTGGCGCTCCCCTGGGCATTCTTCACCATGGTGCTCTACGCGCTGATCATCTTCGGCTCCTTCGTGAAGCTCTGGGGGTATGACCACACCTTCACGTTCGAGCACTACCTGCGCGGCTTCAAGATCGTGGTCCGAAACGGGGTGCATTTCACCGGGGCGGCCTGGGACAGCTATTTCACGACGCTGACGATCTCGGCCATAGCGGCCCCGCTGACCGCCGCCGTCGGGCTGGCCACGGCCTATCTGCTGGTGCGCCAGAAGTTCACCGGCAAGGATGCCTTCGAGTTCTCGACCATGCTCTCCTTCGCGATCCCCGGAACGGTGATCGGCGTGGCTTACATCATGGCGTTCAACTTCCCGCCTATCGAGCTCACCGGCACCGGGCTGATCCTGATCATCGTGTTCATCTTCCGCAACATGCCGGTCGGTGTGCGCGGCGGCATTGCCGCGATGAGCCAGCTCGACCGGTCGCTCGACGAGGCCTCGATCATGCTCGGCGCGAATTCCGCGACGACCCTGCGCCGGGTGATCCTGCCGCTGATGGGACCGGCCATCCTTGCGGCGCTGACCTACAGTTTCGTGCGCGCCATCACGTCGGTCTCGGCGGTGATCTTCCTCGTTTCCGCCCGTCACAACATGGCGACGAGCTTCATCGTCGGCCGGGTTGAGAACGGCGAATACGGCATCGCCATCGCCTATGCCTCGGTGCTGATCGTCACGATGCTCACCGTCATCATCGCCATGCAACTCGTGATCGGCCGGCGCACCCTGCGCCGGGCGGATCGCATCGAAGCCCATTAGGAGTGCCCAATGACCAAGGGATCCGTCCGTTTTGAAGGCGTCACGAAGCATTTCGACGACGTCGTCGCCCTGAAGCCGCTCGATCTCGACATTGCGCCCGGCACGCTGGTCACGCTCCTCGGGCCCTCGGGATGCGGCAAGACCACGACGCTGAGGCTCGTCGCCGGGCTGGAGCCCCCCACCTCGGGGCGCATCTTCATCGGAGGCGAGGACGTCACCCACCTGTCGGCGACCTACCGCAAGGTGTCGATGGTGTTCCAATCCTACGCGCTCTTCCCGCACATGACGGTCGCGGAGAATGTCGGCTACGGCCTCACGGTCAAACGCATGCCCAAGAGCGAAGTGCGCCCGCGGGTCGAGGAGGGGTTGGCAATGGTCGGGCTCGAAGGCTTTGGCGACCGCTTGCCGTCGGAGTTGTCGGGCGGGCAGCAACAGCGCGTGGCGGTGGCGCGTGCGATCGTGCTCGAGCCGGAAGTGTTGCTGCTCGACGAGCCGCTTTCGAACCTGGACGCAAAGCTGCGCCGGCATGTGCGCGAGGAGATCCGCGAGATCCAGCAACGGCTGAAGCTCACCGCGATCTACGTCACCCACGACCAGGAAGAGGCGATGGCCGTCTCCGACCGCATCATCGTGATGAAGAACGCCGAGATCGCACAGGAAGGCACTCCGGCGGACCTGTACGAACGTCCGAATTCTGCCTTCATCGCCGATTTCATCGGCGACGCGAACCTCCTTCCGGTCGACGTGACCCGTGCCGGAGAGACGGTCGATATCGTGGTCGACGGCCGGCAGATGGCCTTGCCCACCGCCTTCGCGACGACCGGTCAAGCCAACCTCGTCCTGCGCCCACACCAACTGCGCCTGACGCGCGAGGCGGCTGCGGATACGTTGCCCGCCGAGGTGAGCTATGCGGCCTATCTCGGCAACCAGGTGCAATACACGCTTACCACCGCCCTCGGGGAGATCTTTGCGGTCACGGTGCCCGACGCCAACCCGTTCCAGAAAGGAGACCGGGTGCACATCGGCTTCGACCCGGCGGCGGCCCGCATCGTGTCGGTCTGACCGGGATTGCCCGGCGCTCGGGGTGTCTCGCGCCGGCGCGGCAATTCACGCCGGAGGCCGATGGCCTGACCGCTGCGAAGCCTGCCACCGGATCATCCGGAAGCACGCGGCATCCCGGGCCGGTCTAGCCGGCGGCTATTCCCCGGCCACAAGGATCCGCCGGTCGGTGCTGGTCAGGCGATGACAGCCGTCCGCAGCAACCACGACGGTCTCGGACAAGGCCAGGCCCCGCGCGGTCGTGTAGAGGTGAAACACCTGCCATTCGCGGAACCGCCAGTCGGCGCCAGGGTGCAGGCTGACCATGGTTTCCGAGGAACGGGGTGTCTTGGCGTAGATGCCGAGCTGATAGCCGGTGATGTTGGGATAGCTGTCGCGCAGCCCTTCCCGCAGCATTCCCTCGCGCAGGAGCGCGTCGGCGTCGCGGGCGGCCACGCCGGGGCGGATCGCTGCGAACTGCGCGTCCTGGAGAGCGGCCATGCGGGCCATCACCTCGGCATTCTCCGCCGAGGGCGCCCCGAGACTGATCGACCGCATGAACCGCGCGGAGTACAGCTGCACGCGCGGTACCAGCTCGACATGCAGGATGTCGCCATCACTCAGGCGGTCCTCGGTGAAGGTTGCGTGCAGGAAGCCCATGCCGTGACCCTGGGTCTGCGCGGCGCGCCGGGCGATCGAGATGGGGCCAACCCAGTAATCGTCTGCGCCGTTCCGCAGGTAGTGTTGTGCCCCGATCGCCGAGGCGTCGCGCGCCCGCATGTCCGGGGCGATGCCCCGCGCGATGGCGGCCATTGCCCCGTCGGCAATGCCGGCCGCGCACGCGATCAGGGCGATTTCGCCGGCGTCCTTCACGTCGCGGATGCGGTTCGAGACCTCGTGCAGGTTCACCCATTCGGCGTCGGGAAGCAGTTCGGCCAGCCGGTCGCGAGTATGGACCGTGAACCCGAACGAGGTGAAATCCGCCCCGATCCGCGCTGCCCCGAAGCGCCGCAGGACCGAGGCCACGGCAGCGTGAGCGTCCTCGTGGTCGGCATAGGTCTCGACCTCTGGCACCCACGTCGCGGCGCGGCAGGGGACCTCGTCGATGGCGCGCAGGATCCAAACCGGATCGCCTTCCAGCGGCAGGACACAGCTGCGATAGAAAGTTTCCGAGATGGTGAAGCCGGTCAGCCAGTGCAGCATCTCGGCGTGGTCGCACAGGAAAAGCCCGGCCCCCGCCTGCCGCATGGCCGCACGCAGCGTCTCGACGCGGGTGGCGAAGGGGGCCGGGATGCCGGTCATGCCGCCGGTTCCAGCCCGCAGATCCCGGCGATGGTGAGGATGTAGATCTTCACGCAGTCGATGAACTGGCTCTTGCGCACACGTTCGTCGGGCATGGTGTTGAACTCGCCTCCCGGTCCGCACACGACGCCCTCGATACCGGCCGCCGCCAGGTGCGCGGCGTCGGTGCCGAAGAAGCACGAGGGCGCGATCGGGCCGGTCGGCTGCGGCATGCCGCGCACCGTCTGGTAGGCGGCGTTCACCGCCTGGACGATGGCGGAATCGCGGGCCACCTCGAAGGGCGGCATCTGCGGCTTGTTCTTGCGCTGGTCATAGCTGCCGAGCGACCATTTCAGCCCGGGATATTCCAGTTCCAGCGCACGCAGAAGCACGCGCATGTCCTCCAGGACCGACTCGACGGTTTGCGAGGGCGCGTAGCGGCAGGTGCCGAGGATGCGGGCACGGTCGGCGACCTGCGGCGGGCGCCATTCGTGGAACTCATCGCCCAGGCCCGCGCGCAGCACGCCGACATGGCCCCGGTTGACCGCCTTGTGGTCGGCCGTTTCGGCCCCGGTGAAGGTCATCGCGTTGATCCGCGGCACCAGCGCGGCGGCGGCGGCGAGGGCGTCGCAGGCCTCGGCCCGTTTCGAGACATGGCGCGTGTTGCCTGTCAGGTCGATCTGGTATGAGAACGCGCCGGAGTGCAGCGTCATCGCCTGGATGTCGGTGGGTTCGGAATTGACGAAGTAGTCCGCACGCACTCCCTGTTCCAGCATCCGCACGGTGCCGATCCCGCCCTGAAGCTCGCCGATCACGAAGGAGAGGATCACGTCGCCCTTGGGCTTCATCCCTGCCTTCAGGATCGTCTCGACCGCGCAGAGATAGGCGGCGTCCCCCGCCTTCATGTTGGAGACGCCGATGCCGTAGATGAACTCGTCGTCGATCACCCCGCCCCATGGATCGACCGTCCAGCCGGTCGTCACGGGGTTGGTGTCGAGATGGCCATTGAACAGCAGGCTGTGTCCTCCGCCGCTGCCCCTCAGTGTGCCGATCGCGTTGACTCTCTGGCCCTCGACCGGTTGCAGTTCCGAGTCCAGCCCGAGGCTCTGAAGTACCCCGTGCATATGCTCGGCCAGAGCGCGCTCGCCATCTGTCTCGGAATAGCTCTTGCGCTGCACCATGTCCGCAAGCCGGGACAGGCAGGCGTCTTCGTCGACGGTGGCGATCAGGTCTTCGGGGGTCATTGGGTCGTCCTTGTCGTGTCGGAGGTCTTGAACTGCCAGATCGGCGGAACCGCGTTCAGCGCCGCGTCGGAAAGATGGCAAAGGATGTCGTGGCCCGGTTCGGGCGCGCGCAGGGGCGGGCGGCTGCTGTCGCAATCGGGCCCGATATGGCGGGGGCAGCGGCTGGCGAAGGGACAGCCGGACACGTCCTCGGTGCGCTTGGGCAGGCTACCCTGCAGGCGCACGCGGCGGGTGTCGCTGCCCGGATCGACCGAGTGGGACGAGGACAGCAGCGCCTCGGTGTAGGGATGCCACGGAGCGGCGTCGAGCGCGGCTATTTCGCAGGTCTCGACCATCTCGCCCAGGTACATCACCGCCAGGCGGTCCGCGATGTGGCGCAGGATCCCGAGGTCGTGGGTGATGAACACCAGCGCCGCGCCGGTGGTCGCCTGGATCTCCCGCAGAAGCCGCACGATGGCCGCCTGCACGGCGGCATCGAGGCCCGAGGTAATCTCGTCGCAGATGATCACGTCCGGCTCGGCGGCAAGTGCGCGGGCGATGGCGACGCGCTGCTTCTCGCCGCCGGAAAGCTGGTGCGGGTAGCGCGTGGCATAGTCGGCGGGCAGGTGCACCCGTTCGAGCAGCCGGGCGATCTCGGCGGGCCTGTCGACCTCGGGTCGGAAGAGCTTCAGCGGGCGGCCGAGGATGGTGGCCAGCGTGTGGCGCGGGTTGAGCGAGCTGTCGGGGTTCTGGAAGATGGTCTGCACCCTCGCCCGCCAGGCCGCGCTGTCCGGCGCGGTGGGGGTTCCCGCCAGCATTGTTTCGCCGGTGAATCCCTGGAGGCCCGAGAGTGCGCGCGCCAGCGAGGACTTGCCACAGCCGGATTCGCCGACCAGCGCCAGCGTCTCGCCCCGGTTCAGCCGGAAACTCACGTCGCGCACCGCGCGCACCTGTGGCGTTGCCCTGCCGCGCAGCCGATCGACCAGCGCCGTCCGGCCATACGTCACGGACAGGCCCCTCGCTTCCAGCAGGGCGGTCTCTCCCCGCGGCGATTGCAGCGGGGCAGGGGCCTGCGGGGCGGGCAGCGTTTCGCCCCGCGCGACGCGGGCACAAGCGATCTGGCGATCTTCCACGTGGGAAGGATGGACCCGCTGCACGTCACAGACCGAGGGGTCGTGATGCGGGCAGGAGGCCGAGAACAGGCAGGGCGGCATCTCGCCCCGGCGTGGTGCGGGCCGCGCGCCGCTGGTGGCAAGGCCCCGCCCCTCCAGCCGGTCGGACGGGCGCGGCAGGCTTGCCAGAAGCGCCTGGGTATAGGGATGTTTCGGCCCGGCGAAGATCGCCTCGGTGGGGCCTTCCTCGACGATGCGGCCGCCGTAGATCACGGCGACGCGGTGCGCGATCTCGGCAACGGTGCCAAGGTCGTGGCTGATGAACAGCGCCGATACGCCGGTGCGGGCCTGGAGGTCGCGGAACAGGTCCAGAAGCGTGGCCGCCGTGGTCGCGTCCAGCGCCGATGTGGGCTCGTCGAACAGGATCAGCTCCGGCTCGCAGCCGAAGGCGAGGGCCAGCACCACGCGCTGCTTCTCGCCTCCCGAAACCTCGTGCGGGTAGCGCGCCATCATCGCGGCGGGGTCGGGCAGGCCGACCATGCCGAGCAGCTCGAGCGCACGGTCGCGGCGCGCGGCGGGGGCAAGCCCGGTGTGCCGGCCCAGTGTCTCCAGCAGGTGATCGCCGAGGGTCTGCACCGGGTCCAGCGTGGTGGCGGCGTTCTGGAACACCATCGCGATGCGCCGCCCGCGCAGGGCGCCCAGCTCGGCCTCGGGCAAGGCGGTGATGTCGTCGCCGGCCAGCGTGATCGTCCCGTGTTCGGCGTGAACCTTGCCGGGCAGGTCGCGGATCACCGCGTTCGCCAGCGAGGACTTGGCAGAGCCGCTTTCACCGACCAGCCCCAGCACCTCTCCCCGTCCGATATCCAGCGAGATGCCGTCGAGGATGCGCACCGGTCCCGTGGGCGTATCGTAATGCAGCGCATAGTCTCGGAGACTGAGAGCGGGGGTCATGCGTGGTCTCCGGTCCGGGGGTTCAGGACGTCCCGCAGCCCGTCGCCCAGCAGGTTGAAGCCGATCGCGACGATGGCGATGGCCGCGCCGGGCACGGCCACGGGCCAGGGGCTTCGGAACAGGTGGTCGCGCGCTTCGGCGATCATCAGGCCCCATTCCGGGGCGGGTGGCTGTGCGCCGAGACCGAGGAAGGACAGCGTGGCGAGCGTCATGATGGCGAAGGCAACGCGGATTGTGCCCTCGACGATGACGGGAGCGATGGTGTTGGGCAGGATCTCGGCCCCGACGATCCAGGCGAGGCTTTCGCCCCGCGCCTTGGCGGCCGCCACGTAGTCGAAGCTGCGCACCTGAAGCGTCACCGAGCGTGCGATGCGCGCCATGCCTGGCGTGAAGGCGATGCCGATGGCCAGCACCGCGTTCAGTGCCGACGAGCCGAGCGCGGCCAGGATCATCAGGGCAAACAGAAGCGAGGGGATCGCCATGAGCGCGTCGGTCAGGCGCATCAGGATCTCGTCCACAACGCCGCCGAGATAGCCCGAGACGACGCCGATCAGAGCTCCGGCCGCGGTGCCGATGAACGTTGCCAGCAGCGCCAGCAGCACGGTGGATTGCGCACCGACCAGGATCCGGCTGAGAAGGTCGCGCCCGTACCAGTCGGTGCCGAGGGGGAACTCGGCGGACGGCCCTGCGAAACGGGCGCCGAAATTGAACGCCTCCGGGTCCTTGGGGGCGAGGGCGGGTCCGAACAGGGCGGCGAACATCACCAGCGCGCAGAGCGCCAGCCCGGCCGCGCCCTGCGGGTTGCGAAGCAGGGCCCGAAGAGTCTTCATTTGTACTGGATCCTCTTGTCGAGCGCGGCATAGGCGAGGTCGGCCGCGAGGTTGGCCAACGCATAGGTCAGCGCCATGATGAGCGCGCCGGCCTGAAGCATCGGCAGGTCGCGGTTCTGGATCGCCAGGATCAGCTGCCGCCCGATGCCGGGGAAGGCAAAGACCTCTTCGACGACGATCACCCCGCCGATCAGGTATCCCACGTCGAGCGCGATCACGGTGATCGCGGGCAGCATCGAGTTGCGCAGCGCGTGGTTGTAGATCACCTGCCGCTTCGACAGGCCGCGCAGGCGGGCCGCGCGAACGAAGTCGCTCTGCAGGGTGTCGACCATCTCCGACCGGACCATGCGGCTGATGTGGGCGGTCAGGATCACCGCCAGCGTGATGACCGGGAGCGCCATGTGGCGCAGCGCGGCCACCGGGTCTTCGGAGAACGGCGTGTAGCCCGACGCGGGGAACAGCCCCACGGACGGCCCCGCCAGCCGGGCCAGCAGCAGCGTCGCCAGCACGAACTCGGGCAGCGAGACGCCGAGGTAGCTGACCACCGACAGGCCGAGGTCGGCCGGTCCACCTCGGCGGGTGCCGGCTACGACACCAAGCGGAATCGCGATCAGGCAGACAAGCGTCAGAGACAGTGCTGCCAGCATGGCGGAGCGCCCGAACGCGGCCATGATACTGGGCCCGACCGGCTGGCTTGTGCGCAGCGAGACGCCGAAATCGCCCTGGATCGCGTTGCCGAGCCAGTTTCCGTACTGGACGATGGCCGGCTGGTCGAGGCCCAGCCTTTCGTTCAGCGCTGCCAGCGCTTCGGGGGTGGCGTATTCACCCAGGATCATCGTCGCGGCGTTCGCAGGCAGAAGCTGCGTCACGCCGAAGACGATCAGCGAGACAAGGAAGGCCGTCAGCGCCAGGTAGGCGAGACGCCGCAACAGAAAGCTGGCCGACATGTCGGTGCTCCGGCTAGGAGGAAGAACAGGGGCGGCCGCGCCGGGAGAGGGTGCGCGGCCGCCGGCGACGGGCGGCGCTTAGCTGCCCGCCTCGAGCCAGACCTTGTGCAGCGCGAAGTTCGCGCCGCGCGGGTTCTGCTCGTATCCCATGACGTTCTGGCCGCGCGCGCCCAGCAGATCGAAGAAGCATGGCACCAGGGCAGGCACCTCTTCCCGCATCAGCTTTTGCGCCTCGGCGTAGAGTTCCGAGCGTTCGGCGGTGTCCGTCGTGGCGTCGGCTTTCGCGACCAGCGCGTCGAACTCGGCATTGTTCCAGCGGGTCTCGTTCCAGCTCGCTTCCGAGGTGAACAGCAGGTTGAAGATCGTGCCTTCGGTCGGCTGCATGTTGTAGTATCCGACATAAAACGCGCCCTTCTTCCAGACCTGGTCGAGATAGGTCGGGTGGTCCATCGTCTTGACGTTGATGGTCCAGCCGCCGGGCTTGGCCATCTCGCGCAGGACGACGGCCATGGCCGAGCGGTAGTCGGGCTTGACCGACGCAACGAGGTCGATCTCGATCCCGTCGGGATAACCGGCCTCGGCCAGCAGCGCCTTCGACTTCTCGGGATCGTACTGCTTCAGCGGGGCGTCGGAGAAATAGGCGTAGGAGGCATTGACCGGGCTGTCGTTGCCCGGCGTGCCGTAGCCCTCGGCGACGAGTTCGACCATCGCTTCTCGGTCGACGCAGCACGACAGGGCCTCGCGGACCTTGGGATTGTCGAACGGCGCAACGGTGCAGTCCATCACCACGTCAAGGAAGCGGCCGGAGGGCGTGCGCATACCCTCGATACCCTCGCCGGCCGCGATGCGGGCGAAATCCGTGGGCTGGATCTCGGTCAGCAGGTCGACCTCGCCGGCGAGCATCGCCGCCGCTGCGCCGGCAGCGTCGGGGAATGTGCGGACCTCGACCCGGTCGAGATAGGGCTGGCCCTCGACATAGTAGTCGGGGTTCTTCTCGACGATGGCGCGGTCGTCGGCGATGAACTCGACCAGGCGGAAGGGGCCCGAGCCCACCGGGGTCTGACCCAGGCTGTCGAAATCGGCTTCGATGACCGAGGCGGGCACGATCTTGGCAGTGGGATAGGTCAGCGCGACCGGCAGGTCGGCATAGGGCGTGGCGGTGCGGATGATGACCGCAAAATCGCCATCGGCCACCACTTCCGAGATCGGTCCGAGGTTGCGGCTGCCCGGCGCCGCGGTCTCGGGGTCAAGAAGCTTGGTGAAGGACGCCACCACATCTGCCGAGGTGAGCGGCTCGCCATTCGAGAAGGTCACACCTTCGCGCAGGGTGAAACGCCACTCGGTGGCATCCGCGCTGGCGCTCCACTCGGTGGCGAGGTCCGGCGCGGCGGTCATGTCCGGGCTCAGCATGGTCAGGCTGGAGTACAGCATCTCGGCCAGCAGGTATTCCGAGTTCAGCCGCAGAAGCATCGGGTTCAGCACCGAGGGCGTGATGTTCAGGGCAACGCGCAGCGTGCCGCCGGGCGTGATGTCCTGGGCCTGCGCCATCGACACGAGGCCGGGCAGGGTCATCAGGCCGCCGGTGGCCGCGGCCGAGCGCAGGAAGCCGCGGCGATCGAGGGTAAACGTCATTGAGGGGATCCTTCTGTTGGAGCATTGCCGGTCTGTTCGGCGCCCTGCGGCGCGCATCCTTCGGCCAGGAACAGGAAGATCGCGTCCGACAAGCTGCGAAGATCCTCGACCGTGGTGAATTCGTCGGGCCCGTGCACGTTGCGGTCCGGGCGGGACAGCCCGCCCAGCAGCATGTGCTTCAGCCCGGCCTTCTGGACCCAGCCGAAATCCGAGGACGTGCCCGAGCCGTAGCGCAGGAAGGCGTCCTCCGGCAGGCCGAACGCCCGGGCGCGGGCCAGGATCCAGCGCCGGGTGGCCGGGCCATCGGGATCCGAGACGGGGGGGAGGTGGCCGGTAACCTGCATGGTCCAGTCCAGGGCGGGGGTGCCTTCCAGGGCATTGGTCACGGCGGCCCGCAACTCGTCGAGAACGACGTCCTCGTTCTCTTCGGCGAGGTACCGGCGATTGATCGTGGCCTGCGCCAGCCCCGGCAGTGCCGATCCCTTTTCGCCCGCATGGATCGCCGTCACGTTCAGGCGCGCACGCAAGGGGCCGTCCGACCAGGGCGGCGGCGGCAAGGCGGTGGTGCGGGTTTCGACCGTCGTCTTCAGCGCGTTCAGGGCGACCAGCGCGGGCAAAAGCGCCTCGGCGGCGTTGATGCCGCGGTCAGGTTCGCCCGAGTGGCTGGCGCGCCCGGTCACGGTCAGCGTCATGTCGATCGATCCGAGGCACCCGGCCCAGATGCGCGGCTCGGCCGAACCGTTCAGGTTCAGCAGCACCTCCGGCAGGGGGCGCGTTTCGGCAAGGTGGCGGATGCCCGGATACCGCCCGCCTTCTTCGTCGGTGCAGAAGGCCAGCACCGGCCGGAAAGCCAGCGGCGTGTCCGCCGTCGCCAGTCGCAGCAGCGCGTCGCGTACGGCGACGATGGTGCCCTTCATGTCGGCGGTCCCGCGCCCGTAGAGCCGATCGCCCTGTTGGGTCAGCGAACAGGGCGCGACCGTCCAGCCGTCGCCGACAGGGGCGGTGTCGGTGTGGAAGTAGATCATCGCCTCGGGAAGTGCGTCGGTCGCGCCGGGCATCTCGGGCCGCAGGATCAGGTTGATCCGTTCGCCGGACAGATTTGGCCCGTCCCACAGGTCGCGCGGCACGATCACCCGCTCCGCCGTGCCGCCGAGCGGCCGGAAGAGGTCCGCCACCAGATCCGCGAATGCCGCGTAGCCGTCACCTGGCGGCATGGGCGTCGGGCTGCCGATCAGCGCGCGCAGCGCTTCGATCATGTCGTCTGCATCCGGCGCGGGGGCGTCTGCAAAATCAGCAAGGGCGAGCTCTTTTCTCATACCTATATAGAAATACTGCTAGACGATTCTTGGTAAGTGTGGTTTTTGAGGAAATATTAAGCACCAAGTGAACGGGAGTTACTCATGTCCGAAGCGCCAGACCTTCCTGAATCGGACACGCTGGCCGCGGATCTCGTGCGCAAGCCCCTTCACGAGCAGGTGCAGGAACGCATTCTGAGGCATATCATCCTGGGCACCTGGGCGGAGGGATACGTGTTGCCGCCGGAGACCGAGCTGGCGAAGCAATTCGGTGTGTCGTACGGCACCATTCGGCGCGCGATGGCGGATCTGACCGCTTCGGGGGTGATCATGCGCCGCCGCAAGACCGGCACCGTTGTGACCGGACGCACGCCGCATCACTCGATGTCGCAGTTCTACAAATACTACCGGCTTCACACGATCGAGGGGCGGCTTGCCAGCAGCCGGACGGTGCTCGTCGACGCGTGCCACAGGAGCGCCACCCAGGACGAGGCCGAGCGGCTCGAACTGCCGGCGCGTGCGCCCTTGGTCTACATGCACCGCTTGCGGCTGATCGACGACCGTCCCGTGATGATCGACCGCGTGACGCTGCCACTGGCGCTGGCGCCGGATTTCCCCGTGACAATGGAAGAGATGCCGACGCTGATCTACAAGTGGCTGCTCGAGCATAGCGGGCTGCGCCTCGCGGCGATCCGCGAGAAACTGGTGGCGCGTCTTGCGACCCCGGAGGACCTGAAATACTTCGACCTGCCGCTCGACGAGCCCCGCGCGCTGCTGGATATCGAAGAGGTCTCATACGATTCCAACAACCGCCCTCTGGTGGCGATGCGGCACGCCGCGCTGACCGAAGACCACTGCTACATCAACGAAATCAGGTGAGGCGATCCGATCCGAACGTAAGGTGTCGAACGTCTCATGGATCCTGTCGATGCTGCGCGCCCGTCGCGTGAAGGGCGTCGGCCTCGGCATTGGCGCCGCGCAGCATGAAGGCATGCTCGGAGGCGACGAAAAACATCGTGACGCCCATGTCGATCAGTGCGGGGGCGGCGCTGGAATTCGCGGCGAAGGTCATGAAGGCCTTGCCTGCGGTCTGCGCCACAGCGCCTGTTCTGCGCATCGCGTCCAGCACCTTCGGGTCGGACATGTCGGTCTTGCCGTAGCAGACCGCGAGATCCGCGGGCCCTACGAACAGCCCGTCAATCCCGTCCACCGCGGCGATGTCGGCGGCGGCTTCGACCCCTGCCGGCTCCTCGATCTGGGCGATGACGATGGTCTCGTCGATGCTCTGTTGCAGCACGTCCTTCATGGGGCGGGTCGCGAAACCGGCCCATCGGGTCGATCCGGCAAAGCCGCGCCCGCCTTCTCCGAAGCGCGCGGCGCGGGCGATGTCGCGTGCCTTCTCGGCGCTGTCCACATGCGGCGCCACGACGCCGATCGCGCCGCTGTCGAGCGCCTTCAGAATCTCGACCGGTGTGCCGGTGGGCAGGCGGACCAGTACCGGGAAATCCAGCGCTCGGGCGATCGCAAGGCAGGCGTCCATGCGCGCCCGGTCAAAAGGCGCGTGCTCGGTGTCGAGGCAGACGAAATCCAGCTTCGACCTAGCCAGGACCTCGATTATCTCGTAGGCCGGGGTCTTGAGAAAGGTGCCGGCAAGTATCTCGCCAGAGGCCATTCGCTGTTTGAATGTGGTCATGTTGGTCTCTCGATGGGTGTCCGGAAAGGCTCAGGCAGAGCCGCGTTCGATCAGTCGGCAGGGGATCCAGATCTTCTCCTCGACCTTCTCGCCCTCGACGACCATGCGGGTGATCACTTCCGCTGCGCGCTTCGCCATGGCGTGCACGGGCAGTCGGATCGTGGTCAGCTGGTTGCTTTCCCATTCCGCCATCGGGATGTCGTCGAACCCCACCACTTTCATGTCTTCGGGAAAGCGAAGCCCGGAGGCGGCGCGCAGCCGGTCCATCAGCCCGATGGCGAACAGGTCGTTGGGGCAGAGGAAGCCGTCCGGCATGTCGCTGGCCTCGGACAGCAGGGTGTCCGCTACGCGGGCGCCGTCCTGGTAGGTGTAGCCTCCGTCGAAAACCTTGGCGGGGGCCTGGCCCATGCGTTCCAGCCCGGCCAGGTGGCCGGCCAGTCGGGCGGCGCTCGTCCAATGGCCGGGGGCGCCCTTGGCGACTGCAATTCGACTGCAACCGCGTTCAACCAACAGTCGGGCGGCGAGGTTGCCACCTTGAGTCAGGTCGGCGCAGACCGAGGCGGCCACCGCGTCGTCGTCGATCCGGTTCAGCAGCAGAACCTGAAGCCCTGCGGCCTGGAATTCCTGGACCAGCCCCGGCGAGATGTTCATCGAGGTCAGGATAACCACGCCGACCTGGTACTGCCGGAAGGTGGCGATCAGCTTCGCCAGGTCTTCGTCGGCCCCGAGCTGGCCCGAGATCGGTATAAAGTTGTTCTGTTGCAGCGACATGGAGATCGACTGGTGCAGGACCGCGTGAATCGGATTCTTTAGCTGCCCCATCAGGATGCCGACAATCTGCGACCGGCGCGAGGTCAGGGCCTGGGCCAGCGCGTTGGGTTGGTACCCCAGTTCCTGTGCCGCCTTCAGGATTCGCTCGCGCGTCTGCTCCTGCACGGTATGGCCGCGCGAAAACGCCCGCGACACGGTTGCCCGTGACACTCCGGCCCGTTGGGCGACGTCGTCTGCGGTGACTCTTCCCTCTGCCATCGGCGCTTCGCTTTTCTTTTGATTTATAAGGATCATGACCGGTTCCTGTGTCCGTGTCCAGTCTTGTGAATGTACGCGCGTTCATAAATTTTGGCCATAAAATAATAGAGTCACTTGACGCATGCTTGTGCATTCGTGCATTCGTAATGAACGCGCGATCATTAGGTCGGTCATTTTCTGGGAGGAAGACGCATGACAACTCACTCGTACAAGGCTCTTGGCGCAGCGGCGGCCATGGCGATCCTGGCCTCTGGCGCGACTGCGCAGGAGATCTCCTGGGACCTGGCGCTTTATGGAAGCCCTGCGTTCCGCGTGGCGGGCGAGAGTTTTGCGCAATATGTCAACGAGAACAGCGGTGGCAAGATGGAGATCACCGTCCACAACGGCACGCTCTCGCCCTCCCGCGAGGTCCTGGACAACGTGTCGATCGGTGCCTTCGAGCTGGGCTACGTGATCTCGAGCTATCATCCCGGCAAGAACCCGCTGCTGTCGGTTCTTGATCTGCCGTTCCTGCCGATCCCGACCATGGAAGACCGTCTGGAAGTCGCCGAGATGGTCTATCAGAACCCGCATGTGAAAAAGGAATTCGCCAAGTGGGGCGTCGTGCCGGTGATGACCGTGGTGCAACCGAACTACGAGGTCATGGGCAAGGGCGAGGCGCCGACCGGGTTGGACTCCTTCGACGGCATGCGCATGAAGGCGACCAGCGGCATCGGCAACGCGCTGGCGGTGTACGGCGCGAGCCTCGTCAATGTCAGCGGACCGGAGCAGTACAACGCGCTGCAGACCGGGGTGATCGACGCGGTCGCGGCGACCCCGTCGGCGCACGGCGGCTACAAGCTCTATGAGCTGTCGGACTGGTACACGACCGGCATGGCGGCGGGCACGGCGCATGTGACGCTGGTCGGCAACGAGATGGCCTACAACGCGCTGCCCGACGACATGAAGGCGCTGCTGGAGGAGGCCAAGGCCTATGCCAACGCCGAGACCATCAAGGCCCAGAATGGCGCGGCGGATCAGTACGTGCCGGAGCTTGAGAAGCACGGCCTGCAGCATGTCGAAGTGACGCAAGAGATGATCGACACACTGCGCAAGGAGGCCGCGCAGCCGGTGTGGGATGCCTATGTGGCGGACCTCGAAGGCAAAGGCATGCCCGGGCAGGAGATGCTCGACCTCGTGCTGAACGCCAGCAAGTGATCCTCCACCGGGCGGGTGCGCACCTCCCCCCCCCCTTTCAAAGCGCCCCGCCCGACCTGTTCCCCGACAAGCGCGCCCCATGGCGGGCGCGGCGGAGGTTTCATGCTCGAGAAGCTGGACAAGGCCCTGATGCGGGTCGAGTACCTGACCGCGTGGCTCGGCGGCCTGACGATCTTCGTCATCATGCTGCTGGTCACGACCGAGGTGCTGATGCGGCGCCTCTTCAACGCCCCGATCCAGGGGCAGATCGATTTCATCCAGATGGCGATGGTGACGTTCAGCGTGCTGTGCATCTCCTATTGCTACCGGCAGGCCGGGCATATCCGCATGGACATGCTGCAGAAGATGGCCCGGGGGCGAATGGGCTGGGCAACGCATCTGTTCGCCACGATCGTCGCCCTGTTCGTGGTGCTCGCGATCCTGCCCGGCACATGGGCGCACTTCATGCGTGCCTGGGAGCTGGGTGACACCACCATCGGTGTCGGCCTGCCCACATGGCCGTCCAAGCTGGCGGTCCCCGTCGGCCTGGGCATCCTTGCAGCGAGACTGATGCTCGAGCTCTGGGTCTTCGGTCGCCTGATCCTGAACGACAAGCTGAAACCCATCGGCGTGCCGGAGCCCCCGGACCCCCTCGAAGACATGGACGCGTAAGGACACATGATGGATCCCTCGACTATCGGCGCTTTGGGGTTTCTGGCCCTCGTCATCATGGTGATGACCGGCGTGCACATCGTCTTTGCCACCGCGATCACCGGCTTCCTCGGCATCGTCGCGCTCAAGGGCTGGGCCGTGGCGGTCAACATCGCGGGCATCATCCCGCATTCCGCGGGCTCGAACTACCTGTTCAGCGTCTTGCCC
The DNA here is from genome assembly GCF_900188335.1 of Tropicimonas sediminicola. GTDB lineage: Bacteria > Pseudomonadota > Alphaproteobacteria > Rhodobacterales > Rhodobacteraceae > Tropicimonas > Tropicimonas sediminicola. The sequence continues at coordinate 162,062 of NZ_FZOY01000005.1, forward strand.
ATGTTCATCCTGATCGGTTTCTTCGCCAGTTCCTCGGGCATGGTGCAGGGGGCCTACCGCGCGGCCAAGGCCTGGATCGGCTGGATGCCCGGCGGGCTCGCGGTGTCGACCGTGCTGGCGGCGGGGGCCTTTGGTGCGGTCTCGGGGGCGAGCCAGGCAACGGCCGCGGTTTTTGCCCGCGTTGCCATCCCGGAACTTCTGAAGCTGAAGTACTCGCCGTCGATCTCGGCTGCCGCCGTCGCGGCGGCGGGAACGCTGGCCTCGCTCATTCCGCCCTCGGCCGCGCTGGTTGTCTATGGCGCCATCGTAGACGAGAGCATCGGCCGGCTTCTGTTGGCCGGTTTCATCCCGGGTGTCTTCTCGGCGCTGCTCTATGCCGGGTTCATCATGTTGCGCTTTGCCGCGAACCCGGACCTCGGCCAGCCGATCAGGGGGCTGGACTGGGCCGAGCGCGGCAAGTCCCTTCTCGATGTCATGCCGATCATCCTTGTGATGCTGATGATCCTCGGCGGCATGTCCACCGGCTGGACCACACCGACCGAGGCAGGGGCCACCGGTGCGGCGATCGTCTTTGTCTACGCCCTGTTTCGGCGCCGGCTCAGCTTTGCCGATCTGCAGAACTCGCTGGTCGAGACCGCCAAGCTGACGGTGATGATCTTCTCCACCTTCTGGGGCGTGTTCATCTTTGCGCGTTTCCTCGCCTTCACCCGGCTGCCCACCGAGATCGCGGAGTGGCTGGTCGCGCTGCCGTTCTCGCCGACGATGATCCTGATCGCGATCCTCGTGGGCTATGCCTTCCTGGGCATGTTCCTGAGTGCCTCGGGGATGATGCTGCTGACCCTGCCGGTGATCTTTCCGGCGATCGTCGAGCTGGGGATCGACCCGATCCTCTTTGGCATCCTTGTGATCAAGATGGTCGAGATCGGGTTCATCACGCCCCCTGTCGGCCTCAACGTCTATGTAGTCGCCGGGGTCCGGCCCGACATTCCGATCGGAGGGATCTTCCGCGCGGTCTGGCCCTTCGTGCTGATCGACATCCTCACCGTGGCGCTGCTGATCATCTTCCCGTCCATCACCCTGTTCCTGCCCAACCTCGTACTCGGGGCGGGCTGACCAATGGAGACGCCCATGCCATTCGACATCCGTTCCGACGCCTTCACCGCGGCCATCCCGGGCGAAAGCCGGCTCGAGGAGATCGGCGGGGGCTTCGGTTTCACCGAAGGTCCGATCTGGCACCCCGGGGAGCACTGGCTGGTCTTTTCCGACATCCAGGAAAGCCACCAGTACAAGTGGAGCGAGGCGGACGGGCTCAAGGTGTTCCGCACGCCATCCAACCAGGCCAACGGCAACTTCTTTGACCGTCAGGGCCGGGTGATCTCCTGCGAACATGCCTCGTCGCAACTGGTCCGGCACGAACACGGCGGCAAGCAGGTGGTGCCGTTGGCCACCCATTACCTGGGCAAGGAACTGAACAGCCCCAACGACGTGGTCTGCGACAGCAAGGGGCGGATCTGGTTCACCGATCCCAGCTTCGGCCGCATTCGCGAAGACCTGGGCATCCTGCGCGACCAGGATCTGCCCTACCAGGGGGTGTTCCGGCTGGACCCGGACGGCACGCTGACGCTGGTGGTGGACGATTTCCAGCAGCCGAACGGGCTCTGCCTGTCGGCGGATGAAAGCCGCCTGTTCGTGAACGACAGCTGGGGCGGGCATATCCGCGTGATGGATGTGACCGAGGACGGCGGGCTGACCAACAACCGCGTCTGGGCCGATGTCACCGGCGAGGGCGAGGGCGTGCCGGATGGCATGAAGACCACGACCGAAGGTCACATCCTGTGCAACGGTCCCGGCGGCGTGCACCTGTTCGACGCCGAAGCCAATTGCCTTGGCGTGATCCTGACGCCGCAGAAGTCGACGAACTTCTGCTTTGGCGGGAGGGACTTCCGCACGCTGTTCATCACCGCCTCCACCTCTGTCTACCGCATCCAGACCGCGATGACCGGTCTGGCCATGTTCTGAAACCGGAAAGGACCCCAGATGAGCGACGCCTACGAAATCCCGCCCAGCATCGAGAACACCAAGACGGCGACGCTGGTTCACCCCAAGGTCACCTCGCGTCTGCGCGACGGGTTCCTCGTTTCGGTCAGCAGCCGCAACAGCCGCTGGATCATCGACGAACCGGAACACAAGGGCGGTTCCGATCTCGGCCCCACGCCGCTGGAGTCGCTGCTTGGTTCGCTGGTCGGCTGTGAAAGCGTGGTGCTGAAACTGGTGGCGCAGGCCATCGGCTTCGAGTTCACCGACCTCACCATCGACTGCACCGGAACCGCCGACATGCGGGGCGCGCGCGGGGTGAAGGGCGTGCGTCCCTATTTCACTTCGGTCGATATGGTGATCGAGATCGAGACCGACGAGACCGCCCAGCGGCTGGAACTGCTGCGACGGAATGTCGAGCAGCGCTGCCCGGTGATGAACCTCTTTGAAAGCGCCGATGTGGATATGAATGTCACGTGGAAGGCCCGCAGCGTTCGACAGGGCGCGGCATGAGCCGCATCCCGCCCGCCGATCCGGAAAGCTACACGGAGGAAACCCGCGCCTTTCTCCGGGCGCGGGAAGAGGTTCTGGGTTTCGTGCCGAACTCCATGAAGGTCATGGCGCGGCGCCCCGCGGTCGGCGCCGCCTTTGTCCGGCTGTCCGACGCGGTGATCCAGGCGCCGGAGATGACGACCCCGGTGATCCTGCGCCGCATGGTGCAGCATATCGCCAGCTACGCCGCAGGCTGTCTCTACTGCCAGGCCCATACCGCGCGGATCGTCGACGACTTGAGCGAAGACGAACGGAAGATGGAGACGATCTGGGAGTTCGAGACCAGCGACCTGTTCTCCGAGGCGGAGCGCGTCGCGTTGCGCTTTGCCGTGTCGGCAGCGTCGGTCCCCAACCTCGTGACCGATGAGTTGATGGAGGACATGCGCCAGCACTTCTCCGACGACGAGATCGTGGAGCTGCTGGCCTGCGTGTCGGTCATGGGATTCATGAACCGATGGAACGACAGCCTCGCCACCACCCTGGAACAGGCGCCCCGCGAAAGCGCCGAGCGGACCATCGGAAAGAAGGGCTGGACGGTGGGCCAGCATGGCTCCGTGGTCGACCAACCCTGACATACTGAGGCTGCCGCCCCGTGGGGCGGCGGCTATTGGGAAGCATGGTACCCAGTACGGAATCCAGGTTCGAGAGCAAGCATCCACTGGTCTTTCGGGCACGGACTTTCGACGGTACCGACCCGAGACGTGGCAAAGGTGGTGCGTGTGGACTGGTGGACCTAGTAGACCCCGATCTCGGCAAGCGACACATCCGCTGTGTGATCCCTTCCGAACGCCACAAGTCCGATCGAGCGGACCGTTTCCGGTGACGCCCGACGCGGCAGCAAGCGTCCCGAGGGTTTGAAGGCGGACCAGGGCAAGCGAACCTCGCTCCAGTTCGGCCCGGTCTCGAAGACTGCCTGATAATATTGCCAGGGAAGCCTCGTCGCGCGCGTTCTCAGGTGAATGAAGTAGCGCTCACCGTTGCCGCGAACCCTGAGAACCAGTCCGGTGCTGTCCGCCTCGAGGGTGTCGACCATCGTGCGGACCTGAATGAAACCGCCTCGATTTGCTGTGCTGACGTCTCCTGTCAGCCGAATGAAGGTCTGCCCATTGTCGTTGCCGAGGCTGGACTGCCCTTGGGACACGCCGCCCATCACGTTGTCGGCGACGTAGGTCCATGACAGCTCCGACGCCGCTTTCATCTGTTCAGCCCTGGCACCGTCACCCGGTCCGACAGACGCTCCAATTGCCAAGATGGTCGCGAGAATGGTTCCCCTGATCATGAAGCTCACCCGCCCTACATGTGCGATGCGATTCCTGTACCTATATTAAGGAAGTTTAACGCAGGTGATGAGGCACAAGGTGACAGAAGCCACGCAAGGATTGACCGCTGCCGAAGCCAAGGGGCTCAGGACGGCGAAGGAACTCGAAGGCCACCTGGCATGGCTCGACACGTTCACCCCGGCGGCGCTCGGCGTCTTGGCGATCGCCTCCGGCATCTACACCTACCTCGGGGTTTCGACGCTTCTGGAGGACACGGGTGCGATGTCTTTCTTCGCGGCGGTCGCCTATTCGATTGCGGTGTCGGTCGGGATCTTCGTCTTCTGGAGCTACATGCTTCGGTTGCTGCCATCGATGCGCAGCGCTGCCGGGTTCATTGGCCTGACGGTCTCCACCATCGTGGGCTCCCTTGCCATCGTCGCCATGTCGAGTTGGCTGAATGCGGCGGCTTTGGCAGGATCGGCGGCGGTCGAGCAACATCTCGACTATACCGTCCGCGACTATCAGGCGGCGCTGGAGCAATCCCACGACATCGCCTTGTCGGGACAGGCTCTGGGTCGTGAGGTCCAGCGTGCGCGGGAAGCCTTTGAAGCTCTGGCGGACCAGGAACGGTCCGGCGAGTTGTCCGGAGCCGCAGGGGAGGGCGCGGTTTTCCGTGTGCTGACCCAGAAGAACGAGGAGCTGCGGAATCTGGAAGGGCAGATCGCCGGGCAGCAACCGCTGATCGAGGCAGCTTACGAAGAAGGCAACGCGATCCTAGGTCGAATGCGCGCACTCACCGTGGCGCCCGGACCGGTCGAACAGCGCTCGGTCGCGTTCTCGGAAGAAAGCGTCCGTCTGGCCGGCGTCATCTCGAACCTGAACCAGTACTCGGTCGCCCCGCTGGTGTCGCGTGCGGCGGCAGACCTTCCCGCATCGGTTGTCCTGCCTGAACTGGATGGCCGCAACAGCGCCGTCAGGGATGCGCAGTCCTCGACGATCGCATCCGTGCTGGATGCTCTCGATCAGCGCAGCCGGACGCTGAAGCAGGCCGCCGACGAGGTGCTCGCCCTGGAGCCCCCGCAGGAGACAGCCTACAATCCGATTTCCAGCGCCGATGCCGTCATCCGGTATGCGGGCAGCTTCGTTCCGTCCTGGTCGGGAGCGATCGCCATTGATCTGCTCCCGGCCATCCTTGTCTTCGTTCTGGCCATCGCGCAGGCGGCAATCCGCAGCGGTCGCGACGGCCTGAGCATCGAGGAAACGCTGACCCTGGCCGATCTGAAGGCTGCGATCAACGCGATGAAGGACGTCGAGGCCACGATGGGCGTCGCTGATGGAGAAATCCAACGTCGTGTCGCTGCAATCGATCCGGAGCCGCTGGTCAGGCAGGACGCGGCTGAATAGCAATGCTGTCTCAGAACACATCGCTTTCCCGCATCTCGATGCGCCGTGCCCTGCGTTGGGTGTTGATCGCCCAGGGATTCCTCGCCGTCTTTCTGGTTCTCTCGGATTTCCAGCCCGAGTGGTTGCTCAGACCGGGAAGCAGTACGGACCTTCCCGCCGGTCCGGTCAGCCCGGGAGATCAGGTCCGCCGTTACGAGCCGTCGCGCACCCAGCCCGACTTCACGAACCCAGGAGCCCTGCCCCAGATCGAGTTTCCGGACGACGTCCCCGAACGGCTTGAATTCACGCTGGAGACGCTGGAGGGGGTCGGAGACTTCGTGCTGGTCAACGGCGCGATTGCGCCCGGTGATGCGCAGCGCCTCGAGGCGTTCCTTGCCGGGCTCGAGACACCGCCGGAGAGCTTTGCTCTCAACAGCACCGGTGGCGCTGTCGAGGAATCCCTGAAAATCGGTCGTTCCCTGCGTGCGAGGGAGGCCAACACCATCATGCTGCCCGGAAACTTCTGTCTTTCGGCATGTCCCTACATGCTTGCTGCTGGGACGGAGCGCTCGGTGTCTTTGCGGAGTGCCGTTGGGCTGCATCAGCATTACTACGATGCGCCGGGCTATATGCCCGTCTTCCTCGCGGTCGAGGGCATTCAGGCCGGTCAAGGCCGCACGATGGAGTACCTGATCGAGATGGGCGTCGATCCGGGGGTCATGGTCCATTCCCTCGCAACGCCCCCCGATCAGATCTACGTTCTTGTCGAGGAAGAGCTTGTCGAAAGCCGGATGGCGACCGCGATCACCGAATGACGCTGACGGGGCACGGTGGTGATCTGTCGCCGGTGCGACGCGCAAGCGCGACGGCGGCAGGATGCCTGAACATGCAGGTCTGTAACACAGCGCTGGTGAGTGCCGCGCGAACCCGCTCGTGGCCAGTCGGCTGGCGCGGGGGGGTCAGGAGGGGTCGGCTGCCTGGGATCTTTGCTGTTTGCGGCTGCCGCGACTGACCTTGCGGCCAACGCTCACGATGAGCGATTGGCAGAGCGCCATCGCGGGGATCTGAAGGCGGAAATGCCCGAGGTGCCCTTCCCGGACGTAGAGCGCGTGACTGGCAATTCGCGCGGCCGGACTCATCTCGTTGTCGGTGATGCAGAGCAGTCGATGCCCCTTGGCCACGACCTTCTCCGCGATCTCGAGGGTCTCGGCGGTGTAGTCGTCGAAGGTGATCACCAGGGCGACATCCTCGGGCTGCATGAAACGGATCTGCTCGGCCCGCATCGCCCCGGTGTTGTCGATCAGGTTGGCGTGCTTTCCGACCTGGGAGAAGCCGTAGAAACAATAGGCGCCGACGCCGAATGCCCCGCGGGCCGAGACGATGTGGATCGTGCGGGCTTCGGCCAGCGTGCTCACGAAATCCGCCAGGACCGACCGGTCGACCTCGTCCTCGAGGCGCAGGAGCGTGTCGATCCCGGCATGGATGAAGGCGTCGAAGACGGCGTTCGGATCGTCGAGGTCGATGCCGCTGGTCGTGTCGCGCAGGGGCGTGTCGGCAAGCGCGCGCCGCCGGTCCGTGTCGGTCGTCTTGGGGCCGAGGAGGCGCTGGCGGAACACCGACTGGAACTCGGAGAAGCCGGCAAAGCCGAGTTCCTTGGAGAAGCGCGTGAAGGTCGAAATGGGAACATCCGCCATGCGCGACAGCTCGACGATGCTGTAGATCGCGGTATCTTCGGGGTTGTTCAGGACGAACTTCGCCACCTGCTTCAGTCGCTTGGGAAGGCGCAGTTCCGGTTCACTCAGGCGAGCGACCAGATCATCGAAATTCGCGATCTCGGGACGGGAACTGGATTCCGCTTGTGGCATGATCAGGTTATCGCCGCAGACCGTCTTGTGGGCAATGGGGTTATGCGCGCCCCGGCCGGCCGTTCATGGACCGAGCGGCGCCGGGTGATGCCGGCGCCGCTCCTTGGGTGACCTGCGTAGTCTTACTTGGCGATGGCCTCTTCCATGATCTTCGAAGCCTGCTCGACCCATTCGGCACCGCCGATGTCGTCGGCGAAGCTCGGCCACAGCGCCTTGGCGGCCTCCTGCCATTTCGCCTCGTCCTCGGGCGCGCCCGACAGCACCATGCCGAGTTCGACCAGTTCTTCCTTGGCCGCGGCGGTTTCTTCGGCGGACACCTGGCGCTCATGCAGGGCGGCCTCTTCGCCGGCGCGGTTCAGCGCTTCCTGCAGATCTTCGGGCAGGCCCTGGTAGAAGCGTTCGGAGACGATGATCGGGCCGGACCAGATCAGGTAGTGGATCTCGGTGATGTACTTCTGAACCTCGAAGAACTTCGAAGAGATCGCCGTGGTGTAGGGGTTCTCCTGGCCGTCGATCACGCCCTGCTGCAGCGCGGGGAACACCTCCGCCCAGGCCATCGGGATCGGGTCGAGGCCCCAGGACTGGAATGTCTTGATCGCGATGTTGTTCTTGGACACGCGGATCTTCAGACCCTGGAGATCGTCGAGGGTCTTCACCTCGCGCTCGCTGTTGGTCAGGACGCGGAAGCCCTTCTCGAAGTATCCGAGTACGCGCACGCCGGCCTCCTTTGGAAGGCGCTCGTTGAGCGGGCCCTTGAGCGCGTCCATCGCGGCATGGGCTTCCTCGGTCGAGGTGAAGGCATAGGGCAGCATCATGACGCCGACGGAGGGCGCCAGAGGCACCAGGTTGCCGGTGTAGAGGATCTCGCCCTCGATCGACCCCATGCGCAGCGCCTGGGCGACTTCCTGTTCGGAGCCGAGCTGGTTGGACGGGAAGATCTGCACCTCGATCCGGCCGTCGGTGTATTCCTCGACGAGTTCCTTGAACTTCACTGCGCCCATGTGGGTCGGGTTGTTCTCGTTGTCGCCGTGGCTCAGGCGCAGGGTGTAGTCCGCCGCCAGGGTGGGCAGGGCGCCGAGCGCGGACAGGGCCGCCGCGGCGATGGCCGTCTTCAAGATATTCATGGGGATCTCCTCCTTGGTAAATGGTCGTGTCAGTTGATGAAACCGAGCAGCCTTGGCAGCCACTGGGTGAGTTCCGGGACGAAGGCGACGAGCACCATCACGGAGATCTCGGCGATCAGGAACGGGATGCTGGCCTTGGAAACCTTCTCCACCGTGGTGTCGCCTATCTCGCTGGCCACGAAGAGGTTCACGCCGAGCGGCGGGGTCGAGTAGCCGATCTCGCAGGCGATCACGAAGATGATCCCGAACTGCAGCGGGTCGATCCCGACGGAACTGACCACGGGCAGCAGCAGCGGGGTCAGGATGATGATCTGGGTCAGCGTCTCCATCCACATGCCGATGAAGATCAGCAGCAACAGGATCAGCAGGATCAGCAGTGTGGGGTCCGACACCGCGCTGATCAGGCCGTTCGACACCAGCTGCGGCACCTGGAAGACGGTCAGCATGCGGCCGATGATCCGGCCGGTGACCAGAACCAGCATCACCGTCCCGGTGATCCGCACCGAGTAGATCATGGCGTCGATGAAGGTGGACACCCGGATTTCGCGGTAGACGAAGATCCCGACGAACAGCGCGTAGAGCACGGCCACCACCGAGGCTTCGGTCACCGTGAACACACCGGTATAGATACCGCCGAGGATGATCACGGGGGCGGCGAGGGCCCACTTGGCCTCCCACGCGGTGCGCCGGATGGCGCCGGGCTCGCGGTCGGAGCTCTCGCCGGAAGTGTAGCCTCGCCGGCCGGCGATGAAGCGGCTGGTGCCATAGAGCGCGGCCGCGAGCATCAGGCCCGGCACGAAACCGGCGATGAACAGGGCGCTGATCGAGGTTTCCGAGGTGATGCCGTAGATGATCATCGGGATGGACGGCGGGATGACGACGCCGATCCCGCCCGCGGACGAGGGCACGGCAGAGGCGAAGCCCTTGTCATATCCGTCGCGCACCATGGCAGGGATCATGATCGAGCCGATGGCGGCGGTGGTTGCCGGGCCGGAGCCCGAGATCGCGGCAAAGATGGTGCAGGCGACGATCGTGACGCTGGCGAGTCCGCCCGGCGCCGGGCCGACGATCGCCCGGGAGAAATCGATCAGCCTCTGAGTGAGGCCGCCTTTCTCCATCAGCGTGCCCGCCAGGATGAACATCGGCACTGCGATGATCGTGAACTCGTCGACGGCGGTGTAGGCCGTCTGTACGAGGTAGGACATCGGCATGTTGGCCATGGCCATCGCGATGACGGCCGCGAGGCCGATCGAAATACCGACCGGCACGCCGATCACCAGGAAGATGACGAAGGACAGCGCCATCAGGAGCGTCGGATCCATGATCAATCTCCCATCCGGCTGTCTGCGGGGCCCTTGCCGGTCTGCCAGCGGCGGACCATGACCTGGAACACGCGGACGGACATGAAGGCGAAGCCGAGCGGCACGATCAATTGCACCCAGACCAGGTTGATGCCCGTGGTCTGTGAGATGTAGGGGAACTCGAACATCGAGAGCGTGAACCAGTATCCGTGCCAGATCACGATGGCGTTGAAGACCAGCCAGAGCGTGTCGGCGAGCGTGTAGGCGATGAGCCGCGCGCGTTCCGGCAGCATTTCAAGCTGCAGCGCGACGCGGATGTGCCGGTCGCCCTCGGCGGCGATCACAAAGCCGAAATAGACCGACCATACAAAGGCGAAGCGGCTCACTTCCTCGAGCCAGCTGAAGGATCGGCCGAAGCCGAACCGCGCCACGACCTGCAGCCCCAGAAGCGCCACCACGACCGTCATGAGGCCCGCGCCGAGCCATTCCTCGGGCGTTCGGCCAGCCAGCCACCTACGCATGCATGTTCTCCCTTGCGCATTCGCCGATCAGCGCCGCCCGTGCCCCGGGTTCGGCGCCGCCGAAGCGACCAATCCATCGCTCGACCAGCCCGCGGAACCTGTCCGAGCCGGCGAGCGTCCGCGGCAGAACCGGCAGCGACAGCACCGCGCCGGCGAGGCCGGCCGCGTCCGCGTCGAAACGCGCCCTGTCGGCTGCCATCCTGTCGGCCAGGGGATCGCTCATGCGGAAGCCTTCCGCGTCCGGTGCGGTGCCGCCGCCGTTCAACGCCCAGGCCGCAAGCACCATCGCCTGCGGCTCGGCCCGCGCCGCGTCGCCGCGGGCGATCAGCGTCTCCGCGGGTTCTGCGATCCGCTGGGGGAGCTTGAAGCTGGCGTCCGACGCGATCTGGTTCAGCGGGTGATGGATCCGCGGGTTCTGAAGCCGCTGGAGGCTCGTCCGGCCATAGGCGGCGAGATCCTCGCCCGCCGGGCAGTCGAGGGTCGATGCCTGCGATGCATGGAACGCGGCCGCCCAGGCGGCGAGATCCGGTTGCGTGGATGCCTCGTGAGAACTGGTGCAGCCGCAGAGCCGTCCGAGCTCGGCATAGGCCGATTGCAGCCCGTTCAACAGGCGATACTTCATTCGCACGTAGGGGCCGACGTCCGGGACAACCTGGACGCCTGCGCGCTCCAGTTGCGGGCGGTCGGCGGCAAAGCTGTCCTCGATCACCCATTGCCGGAACGGTTCCGCAACCACACCGATCCCGTCCGCGTGCCCGAGGGCCGTTTCCAGCCGGCTGCGGGCCTCGGGGGTCATTGCGGGAACGATGCGGTCGACCATGGAAACGGGGAAGCGCACATGGCTGTCCATCCAGGGCAAAAGCTCCGGGAAGGCGCGCCGGGCGTAGTCTTCGAGGACGCTCTCGAGCACCCGGCCGTTCTGGGGAACGTTGTCGCAACTCGCGAGCGTGATCGGCGCGCCGCCCGAACGCCGGCGACGTTCGAGCATCCAGGCGAGATAGCCGATTGCCGTGACCGGCCGTTCCGGAGCGGCGAGGTCGGCGGCGACGCGCTGGAGATCGAGATCGCGCGTGCCGGAATGGTGGCAATATCCCTTTTCGGTGATCGTCAGCGTGACAAAGGTGATGTCGTCCCAAGGGGCGAGCGCGGCCTTCGATGCGTCGTGCAGGTGTCTCAGGGTGCCGATCGCGCGGCACTCGGAGTCCGTGGCGTCCTCGGAGAGCACGGCATAGCGCCCATTCTGCGCCGCGAGCGTGCCGGAAATGTCCGGCGGCGTCAGGTTGATCCCCATCACGCCGGAGGGCGCGCCGAGGCGGGCGAGATCGTCGTAATAGACCTGCTGATGCGCCCGATGAAAGGCACCGACCCCGATATGGGCGGCGGTGATCTTCAGCGTGTCGGGGTCATAAGGCAGGGGAAAGGGAACGGTCATTGGAAGGTCACCATCACTTTCAGCGTCCGGGCCTTGTCGAGCGCGCGTTCGAACACTGCTTCCGGAGCATCGAGCGGTAGTTCGGCCGAGATCATCGGGCGCAGGTCCACTTCGCCGGCGGCGATCGCCTGCACGGCCGCTTCGAACTCGTCCGAGAACCGATAGGTCCCGGTGATCGTCAGTTCGCGGGTCAGCAGCTTGGCGAGATGGAGCGGGGACACGGGCGGCAGGAAGCCGACCTGAACCAACCGTCCCCGCGGCTTCATGGCCTCGATGGCCAGGTCCAGCGCCTGCGGCGCGCCCGAAGCCTCGAAGACAATGTCGCTCCGCGGCGTGGCCGTCAGCGCCGAGAGCGCGGTTGGATCTGCGGCGTTCACCACCTCGTCCGCGCCGAGCCGCGCCGCGCGGGCGCAGGCCTCTGGGGACACATCGCTCATGATGATCCGCTCTGCGCCGGCGCGCCGCGCCGCCACGGCGACCATCTGGCCGATCACGCCCGCGCCGGTGACAAGCACCGTGCGCCCAGACACCTCCCCGGCCATCGCCACCGCATGCAGCGCGACGGCGAACGGCTCGGCCATGGCCAGGTGTCGAAGGTCGGCGCCTGCGGGCACCTTGACGCATTGCGCGGCCTTCACGCGGACGATCTCGGAAAACCCGCCGTCGCGATGCGGCAGACGGGCGGCGCTGCCCATGAACTGCATGTCGGTGCAGAGATTCGTCTCGCCGCTCCGGCAAAATCCGCAGGTACCGCAGGGGCTTGCCGGGTTGACCGCGACCTTGTCGCCCGGACGGAGGCCGGTCACCCCGGCACCGGTTTCGATCACCGTGCCCGAGAACTCATGTCCCAGGACCATGGGGTTGCGGACAATCGAATCCCCAACGCGGCCATGCTCGAAATAGTGGATGTCCGAGCCGCAGATGCCGCCCCAGGCAAAGCCGATCATCACCTCTCCGGCTCCGGCTCCGGCGGTGTCGCGGTGGTCTATTCGCACGTCACGAGCAGCGTGAACGACGCAGGCTTTCACGGCCGATTCCTCCCGGATATCCGCCGGCTCCTCTACCGGCGATTTCGATTTTGAAACATATTGATCATTTTCTGGCAAGATGAAAAGTAATGACTGTTCGCGCCGCGGCTCCGATCTCCGGAACCGGCTTGCGGCCGGGCGGATACTCGGGTCGCGCGCTTCAGGAGGAGAGACCATGAACAAGACACTGGATGTGATCACGATCGGCCGATCGTCCGTCGACCTCTACGGAGAGCAGATCGGCGGGCGGCTGGAGGACATGGGAAGCTTCGGCAAATACGTCGGCGGGTCACCGACCAACACCGCCACGGGAGCGGCGCGTCTGGGGCTGAAATCCGCTGTGATCACACGGGTGGGCGACGAGCACATGGGCCGCTTCCTGCGCGAGGAACTCGCGAGGGAAGGCGTGGATACCCGCGGCATCGTCACCGATCCGGAGCGGCTTACCGCGCTGGTTCTGCTCGGGATTCGGGATCAGAACCAGTTCCCGCTGATCTTCTACCGGGACAATTGCGCCGACATGGCACTGTGCGAGGACGACATCGATCCGGACTTCATCCGCCAGGCACGCGCAGTCGTGGCAAGCGGCACGCATCTCAGCCATCCGCAAGTCGAGGCGGCGACGCTCAAGGCGCTCCGGCTGGCGCGGGAGTTCGGGATGCAGACAGCGCTCGACATCGACTACCGCCCGAACCTCTGGGGGTTGGCGGGACACGGCGCCGGCGAGGAGCGCTACATCGCCTCCGACAAGGTGACCGAGAAGCTCCAGTCGACGCTGCACTATTTCGACCTGATCGTCGGTACGGAGGAGGAGTTCCACATCGCCGGCGGCTCGACCGACACGATCCAGGCGCTGCGCAATGTCCGGGCGGTCTCGACGGCGACACTCGTCTGCAAGCGCGGCCCGATGGGCGCCACGGCCTTCACCGGCGACATCCCCGATACGCTGGACGAGGGCGAGTCTGGGCCGGGGTTCCCGATCGAGGTCTTCAACGTGCTGGGGGCGGGGGACGGCTTCATGGGCGGGCTGCTGAAAGGATGGCTCGACGGCGAAAGCTGGACGACGGCGATCACCTACGCCAATGCCTGCGGCGCCTTCGCGGTCAGCCGGCATGGCTGCACCCCGGCCTATCCGTCCCTGGAGGAGCTGCAGTTCTTCCTCGAGCGCGGCGTGCAGACCAGGGAGCTTCGCAACGACAGGGAGTTGGAGCAGATTCACTGGTCGACAAACCGCAAGGGCGACTGGTCGACCATGCGGGTCTTTGCCTTCGACCACCGCAGCCAGCTCGAGGAACTCGAGGGCGCGACACCCGACAAGATCGGGGCGTTCAAGGAACTCTGCCTGACGGCTGCACTCGAGGTTCAGGGGGGCAAGCCCGGCTACGGCATTCTGTGTGACGCACGGCTCGGTCGAGATGCGCTCTACAAGGCTGCAGGCACCGGCCTGTGGGTCGGTCGCCCATGCGAGTGGCCGGGATCGCGCCCCCTGACGCTGGAGCCCCAGCTCGGCCCGGACCTTGGGGGCCTTCTCGAGTGGCCTCGCGACAACGTGGTCAAGGTGCTGTGTTTCTATCATCCGGATGACACGGCAGAGATGCGAAGCGCCCAGGAGGAAACGGTGTCCCGCCTCTTCGCCGCGTCTCGCCGGAACGGGCTGGAGTTGCTGCTGGAGATCATTCCTTCAAAGGCCGGCAGGGTGAATGAGGGAACGAACGCAGCGGTCATCCAGCGGTTCTACGACATCGGTGTCTACCCCGACTGGTGGAAGCTGGAACCGATGACCACGACCTCCGCATGGCAACAGACTTGCGACACGATCCTGCGGAACGATCGCTACACCCGCGGCATCGTGATCCTGGGACTGGCGGCTGCGGAGGAAGACCTTGCCGAGAGCTTCCGCGTCGCGACCCGTTTCCCGCTGGTGAAAGGATTTGCCGTGGGCCGGACGATATTTGCGGACGCCGCGCAGGCATGGTTGAAGGGCGACATCGGGTCGGACGAGGCCGTAGCCGAAATGGCAAATCGCTACGCCCGGCTCTGCGCCGTTTGGGACGAGAGCCGAAGCCAGGTGTAGGATTGTTGGGCTGACGACAGCACTGCAGGCGCCCGAGGTCGATTCCTTTCGCCAGGCGCCTGCTATCGACAGTCCTTGCGGGACGAATGCAGCATAATTTTCCCCGATCCCGTCGGGGTCGGGGGTTTCGGCTATCGATCCAAACGTCGCACAGCAAGCCGCTGGATGACCTAATGGCCGGTGAGACGCGACAGCACGGCAGCGTGGTCGCAGGGCGAAGACCGACTGATCCTGTGGTGGAAATGGGGCAATCGACGCGCGCGGCCCGGTTTACGGTCCAGCATCCGAGCCATCCGGTTCAGATGTTTTCCGATCGAATGGCCTCGCAGACTGCAGTCGTGACGTCTTGGGTCGTGGCGCTTCCGCCGACGTCCGGCGTCAGGATTCCGGCGGCGCAAACGGATTCGACGGCGCGCATCAGGCGCTGCGCCGCGGCCGCCTCCCCGAGATGCTCGAGCATCTGGCTGGCGGTCCAGAAGGTCGCAACCGGATTGGCGATCCCTTTCCCGGTGATGTCGAACGCCGAGCCATGAATCGGCTCGAACATCGAAGGCCCGCGCCGTTCGGGATCGATATTGCCGGTCGGCGCGACCCCAAGGCTTCCGGCAAGCGCGCCTGCAAGGTCGGACAGGATGTCTGCGTGCAGGTTGGTCGCCACGATCGTGTCGAGGCTCCGCGGATTCTTCACCATGCGAACGGTCATCGCGTCGACCAGCATCTTGTCCCAGGAAATATCGGGGAAATCCCTGGAAACCTCCTCGGCGATCTCGTCCCACATCACCATGCCGTGCCGCTGTGCGTTCGACTTGGTGACGACGGTCAGGAGCTTGCGGGGGCGCGACTGCGCCAGTTGGAAGGCATAGCGCATGATCCGCTCCACGCCGGTGCGGGTGAAGATGGCGACTTCCGTTCCGACCTCTTCGGGCATGCCCCTGTGAGCCCGCCCGCCCATGCCGGCGTACTCGCCTTCCGAGTTCTCGCGCACGATGACCCAGTCAAGATCGCCCGGCCCCACATTGGCCAGCGGCGAGGTTATTCCGGGCAGGATCTTGGTGGGTCGCACGTTGGCGTATTGGTCGAAGCCCTGGCAGATCGGCAGGCGCAATCCCCACAGGGTGATGTGATCCGGCACGTCCGGAGCGCCAACGGCTCCGAAAAAGATGGCATCGAAATCCTTGAGTTGCTCGCGACCGTCTTCGGGCATCAACGCGCCCGACCGCTTGTAGCGGTCCGACCCCCAGTCGAAATCGGTAACGTCGAGAGTGAACCCGCCGTCGCGCCGTGCCACGGCCTCCAGCGCCTGCAGACCCGCGGCGATGACTTCCGGGCCGATCCCGTCCGCCGGAATGGCTGCGATCCTGTAGGTCCGGACCGCGTCGGGCGTGTTGCGGGCAGATGCAGCACCGACCGGGCCGGCTTCCTGGATGGTCATTTCGCCTTCTCCTGTGTGAGGGTCCGCGGTTCCCCGGGACGTTACAGACAAGCTCTGCCGGGCATCAATTCTTGAAAGATTATATACAGGAGTGAAATAGTAGTCCGGCCAGAGGAGGGTCGCAGTTTGGATATCAACCAGTTGAAGTGCTTCCTGACCGCCGCCGAAACCCTGCATTTCGGACGGGCGGCGCAGGCGCTCGACATGCTTCCGGCGACGCTGGGGCGCCAGATACGGCAACTGGAGGAGCAACTGGGCGTTCAGCTTTTCCAGCGAACGACCCGCGCCGTGTCGCTGACCGAAACGGGCTCGCGGATCCTCGAGGACGCCCGAAAGCTGGTCGAGGAAGCCGAAGCATTCGAGCGCAATGTCCGCACGATCCGGAATTCCGGGACGCACGCGCTCAATGTCGGCGCCATCGACAGCGCCGCGGCCGGGTTGATGCCGCAGCTGCTGCAACTCGTCCGCCAGGAGCAGCCGGACCTGACTGTCCAGATCATCGAACAGAAGACCATCCACCTGCTGCCCAAGCTGCTGAGCGGCAGCATCGATCTCGCCTTTTGCCGCCCTCCCGACATCCGGGACCCGCGCGTGCATTTCATGACCTTGTTCTACGAAACGGCCGTCGTTGCGCTTCCGTCTTCCCATGCGCTTGCCGGCAGGGAGCGCCTCGGGATCTCCGACCTCGAGGACGAGCCATTGATCGTACCGGACCGGCGTTCGCGACCGCATTCGCATGACCTGACGATCAAGCTGTTCGTCGACGCTGGTCTGACCGCCCGCATAGCGCAGGTGGCGGAGGAGAAGCAGACGATCGTCAACCTCGTCGCCGCGGGAGCGGGACTTGCGATCGTGCCGCGGTGGACCTCCCGGCTGAAGGTCGAAGGGGTCACGTTCGTGCCGCTCGCCGTGCCGGATGAAACCTCGCGATCAAAGCTTGTGCTTGCCGTTGCATGGGCGCGCGGGACACGGGATCCGCTCCGGGAGGCCTTCATGTCGGTTCTGAAAGGGCATCTCGAGGAGATCGAAGCGACCGCCTGACTATTGCGATAAATAATATAATCTTCGGCCTGTTGAGACGTCGCGGCTCTGTCTCTCATCATTCAAGCACAAGCCGTGCCGCCTTCGAGGTCGCGCTTCGGCGAGAAATGGGAGGATATCGACAATGAAATTCAACGTGTTGGGCGTAGTTTTTGCCTGCGCCGCGATGGCTCTGCCCGCCGCCGCCCAGGATCGGGAAGGATGGCCGAGCAGCATCGCCATCGGCACCGGCAGCCAGGGTGGGACCTATTTCGGCTACGGATCCGGCTTCGGCGCAATGATCAGCGAAGCATTGGGCATCAATGCGGGGGTGGAGATCACCGGGGGCCCGGTGCAGAACGTCACTCTCGTTGAAGCCGGCGAGCACCAACTGGGGTTCGTGACGCTCGGACCGGCCGACGAGGCGCGTCGCGGTGAAAGCCCGCTGATGCCCGGGGTTCCGCACGAGAACGTGCGCGCGCTGTTTCCGATGTACCAGACGCCGCTCCAGGCAGCCGTCCTCGCCAGTTCGGATATCCAGAGCTTCCAGGATCTCCAGGGCAAGCGGGTTGGCGTCGGGCCGGCGGGCGGCACTTCGGCCACTTACTGGACGCGCTTCTTCGAAAACGCCGAGGGGTATGACAAGGTGATCGTGTCGAATGCCGGCGGCTCCGACACCGCCGGGCAACTCAAGGACGGCCTGATCGACGGCTTCGTCTATGCCGCGGGCCTGCCGACCGGGGCCTATGCGCAACTTGCGGTCGAGAACGACGTGCGCTTCCTGTCGATGGACGAGGAGACGCTCGGCAAGATGATGCAGATCGTTCCGGCCATGGCACCCTTCACCATCCCGGCGAACACCTACGAGGACCAGCCCGAGGATCTGCAGACGGTATCGCTGTGGAACTTCGCCATCTCGCACAAGGACATGCCCGAGAGCCTGGCCTATGAAATCACCGCGCTGGCGATGGAGAACCATGACCGCATGGTGACCAACCACGCCGCCGCCAAGGAAACGCTTCCGGAGAATGTCCTGAAGAACCAGGTCATCCCGTTTCATCCGGGTGCGGTAAAGTGGTTCGAGGAAAACGGCTACACCATTCCCGACAACCTCAAGTAGCACCCTTCAGAGATGGGCACGGGCGCCGCGACGGCGCGCGCCCGTGCGTCTACCAACCTCAGCAACCGGGCGGAACACCATGACGAGGACGCCGGATTCACTGGATTCCGAAGCACGCGACGTTGTCCCCGGGACACAGGAGTCGCTTGTCGAGCAGGCGGCTGCGACCTCCCGTGTCGATGACGAGCCGACCACGGCAAACCAGCGCCAGCCCGCCGGCTACCGGCACTGGATCATCGCCTGGGCATGTGTGGCCTACTCCGTGTTCCACCTGCTGGTGATGAACGTCTATCCCTTGGAAACATGGACCTATCGACTGACCCACGTCGGCGGCGGTCTGGTCCTCGGTTTCCTGCTTTACGGCGCGACGGCCATGTCGGACGCGGCAACGACCCGGCGTTCGGCGCTGTCTGTCGCGCTTCTCGGCCTTGCCGCCGCAGGCGTTCTGTACGGTCTCTTCGCGGTCTCCGCCATCTGGTACAACGGACGGATCCTTGGCGAAGCGATACCGCCCAGGTGGGCGATGGACAGCTTCGGCATTCCCCTGACGGTCGGAACGGCATTGGCGATCCTGCACGGCTGGATCTTTCCCCACGAGGACGCCGAGAGGTTCTCTCCCGCCGACATGATCCTCGCCGCCGCGGCGGTCGCCTCCACGGCCTACCTGATTTTCTTTGCCCGGCAGCTCCAGCTTCGCGCGGGCATGCCGATGGCATTGCCCGGCGACATGTGGGCCGCAATCACCGGCGTTCTGTTGATCATCGAGCTGACCCGTCGTCTTGCAGGGCTGGCGCTCGTGATCATCGCATCGGTCTTCGTCGCCTACGCATTCCTCGGCCCCTGGCTTCCCGGGATCTTCGAGCACCGCGGCTACACGGCAAAGCGTTTCTTTTCCTACATCTACACGGACAACGGGATCCTTTCCGCGCCCATCGCCATCTCGTCGACCTATATCATCCTTTTCGTCATTTTCGCCGCGTTCCTGCAGACGACCCGTGTGGGCGAATACTTCGTGAAGCTCGCCTTCGCCGCGGCGGGGCACCGGCGGGGCGGCCCGGCCAAGGTCTCGATCTTCGCATCCGGCCTGATGGGAATGATCAACGGCACCTCGGCCGGAAATGTCGTGGCCACCGGTTCGCTGACCATCCCGATGATGAAGCGCGTCGGATACACGCCGCAGACCTCCGCCTCCGTCGAGGCAGCAGCGTCCACCGGCGGTCAGATCATGCCGCCGATCATGGGGGCCGGCGCCTTCATCATGGCCGAGATCACCGGCATCTCCTACATGGAGATCGTCTGGGCGGCGATCGTGCCGGCGGTGCTCTACTTCATCTCGGTCTATTTCATGATCGACCTCGCGGCCCAGAAGGCGAACATGAAGGGCCTTCCGCGCGAGCTTCTTCCCAAGCTCGACGCCCTGCTGAAGCAGATCTACCTTTTCACGCCCATCGTCGTGCTGATCTACGCGCTCTTCGCCGGGTACTCGGTCATCCGCTGCGGCACGCTGGCGATGATCACCGCGGCCGTCGTGTCCTGGCTGACCCCGCACCGCATGGGGCCGAAACAGCTTTTCCACGCGCTCGAGAACGGCGCGCGCATGGTCCTGCAGCTCGTCGCCGTCTGCGCCACGGCGGGCATCATCGTGGGGGTGATCGCCCTGACCGGGATCGGATCCCGCTTCTCGACGGTGTTGCTCACTCTCGCGGACCAGAGCCAGTTTCTCGCACTGTTCTTCGCGATGGTCGTCTCGATCATCCTCGGCATGGGCATGCCAACCACGGCGGCCTATGCCGTGGCGGCGAGCGTCATCGCCCCCGGTGTGATCAATCTCGGGGTGGAGCCGCTGGTGGCCCATCTCTTCATCTTCTACTTCGCGGTCATGTCGGCGATCACGCCGCCGGTGGCGCTCGCGGCCTATGCCGGCTCGGCGCTGGCAGGGTCGGACCCCTTGAAGACCAGTGTCGAAAGCTTCCGCATCGGTCTCGCCGCATTCGTGGTGCCGTACATGTTCTTCTTCTCGCCGGCGATGCTGCTGCAAGGTACCGGGTTCGAGATCGCACATGTCGCCGTCACCGCTGTTGCGGGTGTCTACCTTCTGGCTGCGGCGGTGCAGGGATGGTTCATGGGGCCGGCGAACTGGTTCGTGCGAGGTTCGCTCGCGGTCGGCGGCTTGACAATGATCGCAGGCGGCTGGCTGACCGACGCGATCGGCCTGGGTATCGCCGCGGTCCTCGTTGTGATGCAGCGGCGTGTCCTTTCGGCACGGGATCTGGCTCACGGTGCCGATTGAGGGCATTGAAGGATCTGCTGGCTCTGACCGATCTTGCCAGATGCTGCGCGTTTTCCAGACCATGCCGGGGCCGCGTCATTCGGTCGTGTCGGGAGCTTTGGCGCCGCGGAACGGGGCAGGCCAGACCTCCAAGCCAAAGGCGAGGCGGTCTGTTTGGGGCCTGTCGCGCCCGCGCTCTCGACGGGCGGCGCGCTGGCCTTTGCTGCAGCGACCAAGCCGGCCCTGCATGAGTTCGATGGCCGACCGTGACCATTTCCCGAGGCTCTTCACGTTCCAGTGCGAGCGCCTGAACGCGTTCGGGATGTGATTGACCATCGATCCGGGGCCAGTGCTGACCGGTGCCGTCAACAATCCCCACTGAGACCGTGAATGCCTCCGGCGGCTTCTCTCTGCCGCGTTCCAGCTAAAGAGACTGCTTCTCGAACGCAGCCGACAGGACGCCGGTGCGCAGGATAACGCGGGTGTCGGGAAAGCGGGCCTGCAGCTTGGCCAATACGGGTGTCGCGGCGCCCGGATCTGCGGCGGCATCGATGGCGACGGTGATCGTCTCTTAATGCCCCTTGTCGAAAAGCCGCACCAGCTGGTTCAGGTCCTCGACCTCCGACAGGACTTGCAGGGACTGCAGGTAGACCCGCCGGCCGACCGGGGTCAGCTCCAGCCTCGAGCCGAAGCGATCGAATGGCTCGGTCCCGGTCTGGACTTCGAGGGCCTTCAACGCCTGGCTCACCGCGGGCTGGGTGCGGTGGAGGCTCTCCGCCGCCGGCTTGACCGAACCGGCCTCGACCACGGCACGCAGCACTCGCAGTTGATCCAGTTTCATTGGCGGGTTTTTTTGATCGGCCCGGCCAATGCAGAAGAGCGGAAGATGGAAATTTCAGTGCATCGCGCAGGTGCATACCTCTGAGCCAGTCACAGTAGTTTCCCCGATGAAGCCGGTCACATCACAGCAAGACGTCCAGCCCGACCGCGTCGGACCTGTCACGATTGCCCGCGCCATCCCCAACGCGGCGGAGCAGTTCGTGGGTCCGATCCTGTAGCTGGACCCCCTTCCGCCAGGGAATATCGCCGGGCGAGGTCCCCGATCCTGACGGGTCGTTCGCGCATCCGCGTCGGGATATCGCGAGCTTTACCTATGTCTTGGAAGGCGCGCTGACCCATACTGACAGCAGCGGTGGGCATGGCACCATCGCGGCAGGTGGCGTGCAATGGATGAAGGCCGGCAACGGCATCGTGCATAACGGGATGGTCCCCCAAGACCTGCGGAATAAACGGCGGCAGGCTGCACAGCTTCCAGTTCTGGATCAACCTGCCAGCCCGAAACAAGGCGGAGCCGGCCGAATACATGCCCGTTCCGGCCGCGGGCCTTCCCGTCGTGCCACTGCCGGGCGGCCGGGCTCACCTCAAGGTGCTCCTGGGCGGATACCATGGCAACGCCGCGCCGATCCCGCCCTTCATGGAAGAGTTCATCTCGCATCTCCGCATCGAGCCCATGGGCTCTGCCGGGGTGGCCTAACCGCCCGAGCTGCCGGTAGCGGATTTCCTGCCGGGCCTGGGCGCAAACGTTGGTGGATCGGATGTTGCCGCGCACCGGCTCTTCGGGCTCGGAACCGAGGGGACGGAGATCGAGCTCGCCAACCCGGGCACCGGCCCGCTTGACCTCCTTCTGTTTGGCGGTGCGCCGATTGCGGAGCCGGTGGCGATGCGGGCCCCTTCGTGATGAACACCGAGGATAAGCTGCAACAGGCCTTCCGCGAGTTTCGAGCGGGCAAATACGGGCGCATCGCCTACCCGTTAGCAACGGCCTGACTCTACACAGAACTCCCGGATCCGCGCGGTCTCTGCTCCTTCCCCCCATGACCCGCCACCTGGCCGCCCAGTAAGGAAACACCCCCATGTCCAAACGAATTGCAATCATTTGCGGCGGCTCCTCCAACGCCACTCCCTTCATTCCTGTGGGCGACGGCATCGAGGGGCTGTGGCAGGCCAACCAGCGCATCAACGAGCAGCTCAAGGCGGCTCGGTCGACCGGCATCGTCGGTGCCAGGGCCGTCGGCACGGAACTGGCAGGCGAGATCGCCCATGCCAAGCCGGACAAGAAGTTCACGCTTGTCTCGGATTTGGACCGCCTGTTTCCCACCAAGCCGGAAAAGCTTGGCACCGCACTGTCAAAAAAGTTGCGTGTCCCTCACACTTGGAAGCAAGGCCGAGAACCTCCAAAGCATAACCGAACCCTGTGCATGTCGGCTGAGGCTGTCGGATGGCACGGAGCAGGATTTCGACCTGACCTTCCCCGTCCTCGGATCGCGCGCCAGTTCCGAACTGATCGATGGCCTGCCTGACACGCAGAAAGGCACCGCGAACCGGAGCAAGGTGGAGCAGTGGCTGCGGCCGTCGTCTCTGCCCAACGTCTTCGCCGCCGGAGACGTGGCCGATGGGGGCGACGGCATGACCATCGTCGCGACGAGCCGCCAGCTGCCCTGGCTCAAGTCAACGCTGAAGGGGCTCATGGCTGGCCAGCCGCTCGAAGAAATGAAGCCCTGCAAACCATGGGGCACCAAGGCACCACGCCTCGTGCCGCTCGGCCTAAGGCGCGGCATTTCCTTCCTCAGCCTGTTTACGGCAGGGGACTTCCTGACGCGCAAGGCGAAGGGCAAGAATCTGTTCGTGACGAGATACATCAGGTTTCTGAACCGGGCGTGAATGGTTGCGGGCCGGCGACATGGGGCAGGGTGCCGCTGCCGCCGGGGCGATCACCATTCTGAATCACGCATTACCGGCACCGCACACCCGACTACCGAAGCAGATCGAGGAACATGCGCAGCGCCGTCAGCCCCAGGAACACCCCGAATGCCAACCGCAGCGCGCTCCGTGGAATACTGTGAGCCAGACGCACACCCACTCGGGCGAACGCCATCGACAGCGGCACGATCAGAGCCACACCGACAAGGTTTACATACCCCAGGGAAAAAGGTGGCAGCCCGTCGCTGCCCCATCCGGTCGCGGCGTAAACCAAGGTGCCCGGAACGCCGATCACGAAGCCTATCGCGGCACTGGTTCCGACGGCCTTTCTGATGTCGTAGCCGAGGAAATTCAGAAGCGGAACGCAAACCGTGCCACCGCCGATCCCCATCATCGCGGAGATCGCTCCGGCCACGACTCCCAGACTTGCCCATACCGGCCGCGAGAAACTGCGCGGAGTGCCCGGCTCCGAAGGCGTGCGGAACAGCATGTCGACTGCGACCAGCGCCGCCACCGCGGCGAAGACCGCGACCAGGGCCGTGCCACTTGCGAAACCGCCGATACCCGCGCCGAGAAAGACGCCGATCAGGATGGACGGGGCCCACAAACGCAACAGCGCCATGTCGATCGCGCCACGCCGGTAATGCCCCCCGGCCGAGGACAACGAAGTGAACACGATGGTTGCCAGCGAGGTTCCTACGGCCACCTGCATTGCGTTGCCCTCGGCAAGACCGAAGGCCGACAAGGCAAAGTAGAGTGCCGGCACGATCACGATGCCGCCTCCAACCCCGAGAAGCCCGGCAAGTATCCCGCCGAGCACGCCTGACCCGGCAGCCACGGCCGCAAGGTATGCAAGCATCGGCATGCTGAATTCAGTCATCCCTCAGCGCCCGATTGCATAGGCTTGCATCAGGCGCGGCGTGGCCGCCCCTTGCACCGTGCCATCGGCCTCGCGAAGGGCAGCGGTCAGACGGCCGACAGTCCACGGGGCTGCGACAACGACCTCGTGCCCGCGCGCGCGAAGCGCCGCAATCGTGGCCTCGTCCACGCCCGGTTCGATCATCATGACGCCCGGTTTTGCCTCGCGCGGGTAGAACGAGCCCTGGAAATGCAGCGAATGGAACAGCGGCGCGTCGATGCCCTGCTGCAGATCCATCCCGTGATGAACGAAGCGCAGGAACCAGATCAACTGCCATTGGTCCTGCTGATCCCCGCCCGGTGTGCCAAAGGCGATGCGCCGTCCATCCTTTTCGGCCAGGCTCGGTGTCAGGGTGGTTCGCGGGCGGCGGCCGGGGGCAAGCGAACCGGGCATCCCCTCTTCCAGCCAGAACATCTGGGCCCGACTGTTCAGCGGAAAGCCGAGCCCGGGAATGACCGGCGAGGATTGCAGCCACCCGCCCGAAGGCGTGGCCGACACCATGTTGCCCCAGCGGTCGATGACATCCAGGTGCACCGTGTCGCCGCGCCGGTCGGTCAGGTGCGCCATGGTCGGCTCGCCGGCGCTGGCGCCTGTTTCGGCCTGAACGGTCCGCGCGGCGCGCGCGATGCAGGCATCCGCAAGGTGCTCGAAACCCGGTATCCTGCCCGGTCGCTGCTCCAGCGAGGCCCTCTTGCCGATCAAGGCACGGCGCGAGGCGGCGTACTCCTCGGACAGCAGCACATCCATCGGGATTTCGGAATGCTCCGGATCGCCATAGAACGCCTCGCGGTCGGCATAGGCCAGCTTGATCGCTTCAATGACCGTATGCACGAAGTCCGGGCCGTTCGGGTCCATCGTGTCGAAGTCGATCCCCCGAAGGATCGCGAGCGCCTGCAGAAGCACAGGACCCTGACCCCAGGGCCCGGTCTTGTGCACGCGCCACCCGTGGTAGTCGAGGCTCGTCGTTTCTTCGTAGCTGGCCTGCCAGTTCTTCATGTCGTCGCGGTCCAGGACCGCGCGGTGCGCACTGCCGGACACGTCCATCACTTCCGCGGTCTCGAGGTAGTCGCAGATCGCGTCGGCCACGAACCCCTCGCGCCAGATCGCGCGTGCCGCATCGATCTGCGCGTCCCGGCCGGACTGGACCTCGGCCTCCGAAAGGAGTCGCTCGTAGGTATCCGCCAGGTCGGGGTTGCGGAACAACGCATTCGGCTCGGGCACCGACCCGCCGGGCGTCCATACTGCTGCCGAGGTGGGCCATTCGCGCGCGAAGAATTCAGCCAGCCCGTCGATTGCCCGCGAGACTGCCGGAAGCATCGGATGTCCGTCGCGGGCATAGCCAATTGCCGGTTCCAACACGTCCCGAAGGCTGAGCGTGCCGTGGTCGCGCAGCATCAACATCCAGCCGTCGAACGCGCCAGGCACGACAGTCGCCAGCAGCCCCGAGCCGGGCACCAGCGACAGCCCCTCGGCGCGATACTGCGCGATCGTCGCCCCCGCCGGCGCCACACCCTGCGCGCACAACACGCGGATCTTGCCGCTCTGCGCATCGTGCAGGATGGCCGGAAGATCGCCGGCCGGGCCATTGAGGTGCGGCTCGACAACCTGCAGGACGAGGCCGCAGGCCACGGCTGCATCGAAGGCATTGCCGCCCTTTTCAAGGATGCCGAAACCGACAGCGGAAGCGATCCAGTGGGTCGACGTCACGACGCCGAAAGTGCCACGGATCTCGGGGCGGGTGGTGAAGTCGGTCATGAGGTCTCCGTCAGGGGGCAGCTGGGCAGATTGCGTGCGCCGCCCAACGCGAGCGGCGCATTGTCATCAGCTAGAAGCAGGGGTCAGGCAGGTTCGCCCACTGTCACTTCGAGCGCGCCGACGTTCTCGATCCTGCCTTCCATGCGGTTGCCCGGCAGGACCGGACCGACGCCGTCCGGCGTTCCGGCCATGATGATGTCGCCCGGTTCGATCGAGAAGTAGCGCGACAGTGTCGAGATGATCTCCGGCACGCGCCAGATCATCAGGCTCAGGTCCGAGTTCTGGCGCAGCTCGCCATCGACGGAGAGCTGAATCGCCCCCTTGTCGGGATGACCCACCACTTCGACCGGCTGAATGGCGCTGCAGGGCGCGGAGTGGTCGAAGGACTTCTTCAGCTCCCAGGGCATGTTCGGGGTGATCGGCGTTTCGACAAGGTGGCGCCGGGTCATGTCGATACACACGCCATAGCCGTACACATGCGACAGGGCGTCCTCCAGCGGGATGTTGTAGCCACCGGATTTCATCGCGACCATCAGTTCGATCTCGTGATGGAAGTCATCGGTCATGGGCGGGTAGGGAACCGTGCCGCCTGCGTGGATGATCGAGTCGACCGGCTTCTGGAAGATGATCGGGAAATCCCGTGATTCGTCGCCGCCCATTTCCCGGACGTGGGCCACATAGTTCTTGCCGATACAGTAGATCCGGCGCACCGGAAATTCCGCATCGCTGCCGGCAACCGGCAGTGACACCTGTTCGGGTGCAGGCACGACGAAAGACTTGCAGGACATGGATTTCCCTCGCTGTTGAATGTCCCGCTCATGAATAGTGCACAAAAATAAATTTCACCACAATAAAATGCACAATTGTTGACAGATCTCCCTAATAGTGCGTTCTTCGGCTCACAAACAACACGGAGGTTCCCATGCCACTCAGAAGACAAGTCCTTGCCGGAACGGCGGCAGCAGCGGTTCTCGCCGCACTGACATTCGGCGCCGAGGCGCAGGAGACGACCAAGGTTACGCTTGCGCTGCCCAGCCCGGGCGGCATCGGCTACTTCGCGCTCTACAACGCCATTGCCGAAGGGTATTTCGCCGAGGAAGGTATCGAGGTCGATGTCCAAAGCGTCAACGGATCTGCGCAGGTGCTGCAGGTGCTTGCGGCGGGCCAGGCCCAGTTCGGCCACCCCGGGCCGGGGCCGCTGCTAAACGCCCGCGAGGCCGGCGAAGACATCGTCTACATCTACAACTACTTCGCCTCGAGCCAGTTCAGCCTTGTCGCTGAATCGGACTCCGGATTTTCCTCGCCCGAGGACCTGAAGGGCAAGGTCGTCGGTGTCGGTACTTCCGACGGTGCCGAGGTTGCTTTCGTCCGCTCGATCTTCGACTCCTACGGCATGAAGGACGGAGAGGATTACACCTTCCTCACCGTCGGCGAAGGCGGGATGGCCGTGGCCGGCTTCATGCAGGACTCGATCGATGCCTTTGCCTCGGACACCGCCGGCATGGCCACGCTGCGCCTGCGCGGGATCGACCTTGCGAACCTCACCCCGCCGGAATTCAAGGGCTACTTCGGCAACGGCTATGCGGTGACGCGGGAGTTCATGGAAGAGAACCGCGATGTGGTTGAGGGTTTCGGACGCGCGATCGTTCGTGGCATGCGCTTCGGCACCGATCCGGAGCATCGCGAGGAGACCATGGAGAACGCCAAGCTCGGCAACCCGCAGCAGCTCGAAGACAAGGAATTCGCCTCGGCGCTGCTGGATACCTACTTCTACCTGACGACGCCGGCAGACCCCGCGAAGGGCTATGGCTACCAGAACCCCGAAAGCTGGGAGCGCTGGCAGGCGACGCTGGTCGAGTCCGGCGACCTGGATGCCCCGCTGCCGGACCTGACGCGGGCCTACACCAACCAGTTCATCGAAATCTGGAACGCCGCCGAATGAGCGCGGTCGCCAAACTGGTATCGGTCGGGGACACACCCCGGCCGGTCTACGAACTGACCGGCGTCTCCCGGTTCTTCAACGATGGCAAGGTCGTTGCGCTGGACGGCGTCAGCCTGACCCTGCCAAAGGGCGAGTTCCACTCCGTCATCGGTTCCAGCGGGTGCGGAAAGACCACGCTGCTCAAGATCATGGCGGGGCTGATGCCGCCGTCCAGGGGCAGCGTCATGCTGGGCGGTACGCCGGTGCTTGGTCCGCGCGACGACATAGGCATGATGTTCCAGCACGCGACCCTGTTCCCCTGGCGGACGACCGCCGAGAACATCCTCCTGCCGATAGAGGTGCGCCACGGCCGCAAGGCCGCCCGTGCGGAACGGGGACGCGCAGAACGCCTGTTGCAACTTGTCGGCCTGGGCGGTTTCGAGGATGCCTTCCCGAGCGAGCTCTCCGGTGGCATGGCGCAACGTGCAGCCATTTGCCGTATGCTGATCTCGGATCCCCAGGTCCTGCTGCTCGACGAACCGTTCAGCGCGCTCGACGAAATCACGCGGGACTTCATGAACCTCGAGTTGCAGCGCGTCTGCATGGAGCGCGAGGCATCTGCCTTCCTGATCACCCATTCGATCTCGGAAGCGGTCATCCTGTCCGACGTCGTGCACGTCATGTCGTCCCGGCCGGGACGCGTGGTGCAATCGGTCCGGATCGACCTGCCGCGCCCGCGCACCCTGGAAATGACCAGCCTGCCCGAGTTCGGCGCCTATGCCACGACGATCCGCAACCTACTGGACAAGGGAGCCTTCCTGTGACCGACCAGGCCCAAATGCCCGCTGACGCAGCAGCGATGACCGATACCGTCTGGGTTCAGAAAGTATCCTGGTCGGCCCGCGTGCCCCGGTGGGTCTCGATGACGGTGCTCATGGCGCTGTTCCTCGCAACATGGCACCTCGTGTCGATCTCGGGGCTGGTCTCGCCGCTGATCCTGCCGACCCTGTCGGACACGGTGTCGGACCTTGGATTTGTCGGCCGGAACCTGCTGTCGGGCGGATACATGCTGTCTGCCTTCTGGGTCACGACCAAGGAAGTCCTTGTCGGCTTCGCCATCGCCGTGACCATCGGCGTGACGCTCGGGATTTTGGTAGGCGAGACGACCTTCGGCGAACGCGCGGTGATGCCGTATATCGTCGCCATCGACACCATGCCCAAGATCGCCTTTGCCCCGCTCTTCGTGTCGTGGCTCGGTTTCGGCATCGGCTCCAAGGTGGCGCTGGCCGCGTTCATATCGGTGTTTCCGATCGTGGTCGGTACGGCTGCGGGCCTGCACGCGGCCGATGCGAATGGCCGCATGCTGTTCCAGAGCATACGGGCCTCGCGCCTTCAGACGCTGATCATGCTGAAGATCCCTTCCGGACTGCCGCAATTCTTCACCGGTCTGAAGATCGCCTCGATCAGCGTCGTGGGCGGCGCGGTGGCCGGCGAGCTACTCGGCGGCGGCCAGGGTTTCGGCGAACTCATACGCGCGGCCGCGTCGCAACTTGATACGCCAAGGGTGTTTTCGCTAATCATCTACCTCAGCCTGCTGGGAGTGCTCATGTTCGGCCTGGTGACGTGGATGCAGCACAAATTTGTCTTCTGGGATCGCAGCAGCACCACGAAGCCGGTACAGTCGTGACCGGAAACGTACCAAACCGCAGGGCAGCCATCGCATGACCAAGGCAAACGAACGATCGACCCTGGCGACGACGGTTTACGAGAAGCTGCGAAATGACTTGCTTCATGGCGCGTATGGCCCCTGTGAGAAGCTCCGGATCGAGGCCATTGCCACGGAATACGGTGTCGGCAACAACGCCGTGCGCGAGGCGCTTTCGCGCCTCGCCGCCGAGAGGCTTGTCGATCGCCACGAAAGGCGAGGATACACCGCTCCGGTGATGGACCTGGCGGCCTGGCAGGAGCTGGGCCGAACCCGCTGTCTGGTCGAGTGCCTGGCCCTGCGCCAATCGATGGAGAACCGCACCGACGAATGGGAAGAAGCCGTGGTGGTCGCCTATCACCGCCTGGCCCGGATCGGAAGAAGCGAGGATTTCAGTGAGCGTTTGCCGGAGTGGCACATCGAACACCGGAACTTTCACCGGACGTTGATCGGAAACTGCGGCTCCCGCTGGATCGTGGAATTCTGTGACCAGCTGGCCGATCAGGCGGCGCGCTACATCTACATCGCCAACCTCAACAACGACAACGGGCGCGATGGAAACATCGAGCACGAGGAGCTGATGACCGTCGTGCTCGAGGGGACGATCGAGGAGGCCGAGAAGGTCCTGACCGAGCACTACAGCAAGACCCTCCGCGCCATCGAGAACATGCTGCAGGCGGACGAGCTCGCGGGATCGGGAGCGTAACGACCTGCCGCCGGAAATCGGAACCGGATCACCGGATGCGGCGATCCGGGGCAGTAACCCGGTACAAACTCCGTCAGGCTTCAACCAGATGGCGTCCTGGGCGCGACGCCGGCCATCACGGGATCGAACGGAAACGCAGGCCCGACGACTTGGCCACAGCACGCGGAATGTGGTTGGATGTCGAAGTTGCTTTGAAAGTCCGGTCCGCTGAGCCGTATTGCAGTATCTCGGACCGTCGATCTGTGTCCGCCAGGCGCGTATTCGCTGCCCGGGCAATCCTAGACAGCGCCAGCCCCAGGGGAAATGCCAAGGCTCTGTTCACGGCAGCGGTCCAGAAGCGGCGCGTAGCGTGCCATGATCCGAGCGCTCGGATCCGTCGGGGGCAGGTCGCGGTCATCAGGCTCGGCCCCGGTGAGACGGGCGCGGGTCAGACGGCACTTCGCTCCGGCGGCTCCGGAGGACGAACACAGGGCTTCCATTTCGGCAGGCGAGACGGGGCGGCGGTTGTCGGGGTCGGTGAGGTCGAGGAGCGCCCCCTCCGCCCCCTGGTAGAAGTCGGGCACGCCCGGGAGCGCGAGTTTCAGTTCGAGCTGCAGGCGTGACAGCGCCTCGCCCGCGGCAAGGATCGGGGCAAGCTGCGGTGGCTCGTCCCGCGTCCAGTCGGCCACCAGCGCCCGGGCAAATGCAGCCGCGGCCTCTTCGACCTCGGCGTCCGGGTGCGCCCAAGTTGTCGTCTCCTTCGCCTCGCGCAGGGCCTTTTCAGTATGCTGCACGAGCCGGTCGGCGAGATCCTGTGCGATCGGATGGCCACCGGGCTGCCAGAGCGCGATCAGAGACTGCAGGATGTACCAGCATTGGTTCGGATCGGGGGCAGTGGCTTCGGGCAGGGCGCGGGCGCGGGCCCACAGCGCGGCGAAGTCGTCGGGGCAATGCGTAAGCGCAACGAGCCGCATCCGCGCGTCCTCGCTGCGCTTGGTGTCGTGCGACGAGGTCAGGGTGAGCCCGCGTGATCCTCGGGTCGCCGCCCAGTCGAGGAACTGCGCCGCGTCCCAGGCGGGCTCGTCGGGTTCGGCGCCCACTTCGTTTGCGGCGAGACAGGGCACCCAGCGGAACCCCGCGGTGTCTTCCTGTGCCTTCGCGAGCAGCGCCCCCGACACCTGCTGGAACCGCCGGGTGAGCGCCGCCTCTTCGGCGGTCTCGGATCGCAGGATCGCCTCGACGAGAGCGCGGACCACCCGATCCGAACGGAGGCCTTGCGCGGCCTTCTCGGCCACCTCCTGCCACAAGGTCACGTCAACCTCGCGGGGCGGACGCCCGGGCTGGATGTAGCTGCGGTAACGCGGGAAGGCGATGAGCAGGGCGAAGACCGCCTCACGAATGGATTCGGCGCCCGCGTCGGTTTCTGGATCGTCGCCTAGCACCGGTTTGCACAGCGCGATCAGCTCGTGCAGTTCGGCCGCAAGTTCCTCGCGCAGCACCTGGTCCTTGGCCTCGGCAAGTGCTTCGCGGAAGCTCATGTCGCGGCCGGTTTCCTCCTGCCAGAGCGCGTGCAGCCGCTGCCAGCCGGCTTCGTCGGTAAGCACGCAGGCGATGGCGCGCGCGGCCTCGTAGCCGGTCGTGCCGGCGACCGGCCAGTCGGGCAGCTTTTCTTCGCCGACCAGGATCTTCTCGACCCAGATCGGCACCGGTCCGAGGTTCGCGGCAAGACGACGGAGGTACCCCGTCGGGTCGGCCAGCCCATCGACATGGTCGACCCGCACGCCATCGACCTCTCCTGCATCGACAAGATCGAACAGGAGCGCATGCATGTCTTCGAAGACCTCGGCCCGTTCGACCTGCATCCCGATCAGCGACGTGACGTTGAAGAACCGCCGATGGGTCACCCCGTCACGTTCGTAGCGCCAATCGGTCAGCCGCCAGGATTGGGCGTCGTGGACGGCGCGCAGGGCGTCGCGGTCATTGCGGGAGATGTCCGTGCCGGGGGCAAGCGGCAGGGTAAGCCCCGGCGCTTCTAGCACCGGCCGGCCGGCCTCGCGCCGCAGCGAGAGGTCGCCGCGTTCCAGCGCCTGGTCGAAGGTGCCGTCGAGCAGCGGCAGGACCAGCGGTCCCGCCTGCCAATCGATGTCGAAATGATGCGCGAAACGGCTGTGTTCGCCGTAGCGCAGGACGTCGCGCAGCCAGGGATTGGCCGGGGTGAAGGCGGTATGGTTCGGGACGATATCGAGGATCAGCCCGAGACCCTGCGCCCTGGCCGCCCTTGCGAGGCTGGAGAAGCCCGCGCGGCCGCCGAGGGCCGGGTCGATCTCGCCGGGGTCGATGATGTCGTAGCCATGGGTCGATCCGTCCTGCGCGGTAAAGATCGGCGACAGGTAGAGATGCGAGATCCCGAGGGAGGCGAGGTGGGGCAGCCATGTCTCGGCGGCGGCGAAGTCGACGCCGCCCCGAAGCTGGAGCCGGTAGGTGGCTGTGGGGAACATGGTCATGTGCTCATGGCAAAGGCGAAGGGAGAGAGGGCCGGGTCGCCCTCGGAAAGGTCCGGCGACCAGTCGGGCGGCGTGTCGGGCAGCGCCCCGAGATTGGCCGCGATCCGAAGGCGGCCGGCGGCGAAGCGCCATTCGGCGGCGATCGAGCGCGGACCGGTGCGCCAGGCTTCGGGGTCGCCGACGAGACCGGAGGCGACACGCGGAACGACGTGCTCGCGTCGGAATGCCAGGCACCGGCGGGTAAGGTCCAGCCAGCCGCGCGCACGGTCGTCGTCGGCCCAGCCGAGGCGCGAGGCATCGCGCGTGGCCGGGGACGTGGGGTCGGGCACCGTTGCCCCGGCAAAGGCGGAGAACCCGGCAAACTCCGCCCGGCGCCCGTCGCGGTAGGCCTGGGCAAGGTCTTCGCCGGGGTCGGCGAAGAACTGGAAGGGACGGGTTTCGCCGCGCTCCTCGCCCATGAACAGCATCGGCACGAAGGGCAGGCAGAGCAGCATCGCATGGGTGGCGCGGGTCGCCGGGCCGCCCGCGAGCGCGACCAGCCGCTCGCCGAGGGCGCGGTTGCCGACCTGGTCGTGAGTCTGGTTGGAATTGACGAACGCGCAGGGCGGCAGGTGGCCCGACGGCTTGCCGCGCGCGATGTCGCTGCCCGCGCGCTCCTGGCCTTGCCGCACCTGGCCGGAACGGAGCGCCAGCAGGAGATCGGCGATCGGATCGAACGCGAAGGAGCGATAATAGCTCTCCGCCTCTCCGGTCAGCGCACAGTGGATCGCGTGGTGGTAATCGTCGTTCCAATGGGCGTCGAGCATTCCGGTTTCGCGCAGTGCGGTGTCATTGCGCTCGTCCTCGGCGACCAGGTAGACCGGCCCGTCCACGGCGGCACGCGCGGCCGTGGAGATCTCGTCAAGAATATGGATGTCGGAGGGGTCCTGGATCTGGTGGGTCGCATCGAAGCGGAACCCGTCGATCCGGTACTCGGTCAGCCACATCACGGCATTGGCCCGGTAGAAATCGCGCACCGGCTCCTTGGTGAAGTCGATGGCCGCTCCCCAGGGTGTGCTGCGGGTTTGGTCGAAGAACGGCGGCGCGATGCGGTGCAGGTTGACGCCCTCGGGGCCGAAGTGGTTGTAGACCACGTCGAGCAGCACCATCAGGCCGAGCCCGTGGGCGCGGTCGACCAGCCGGCAGAGATCCTCGGGCGTGCCGTAGGCGTGGTGCGGCGCGAAGGGGAGGGCGGTGTCGTACCCCCAGCCGTGCTGCCCCGGGATCTGGTTCAAAGGCATCAGTTCGATGGCGGTGATGCCGAGTTCTGCGAGCCCCTCGAGACGGTCGGCGGCAGCGGCAAAGGTGCCCTCGGGGGTGAAGGTGCCGATATGGATCTCGGAGATGACCGCTTCATGCCAGGGGCGGCCCGGCCGGTCGTGTTGCCAGCGAAAGCCCGAGATATCGACAAGGGCCGAGGGGCCGAAAAGTCCGTGGGGTTGCGCGCGCGAGGCCGGGTCGACCATCGGCAGGTCATCGACAACCAGGCGGTAGAGGCTACCGGCGGGGGCTTCGAGATACCCCTCGAACCGGTCGGCGGCATCGCGGGCGAGGTCGTGGCGGGTGCCGTCGATCTCGACGGCCACGCGGGTCGCCCCGGGGGCCCAGAGCCGGGCGCGCCATCCGTCGCCGGACCGGGCGACGCCCCAGTACCGCGCTGGGACCCCGTCAGCCATTGTCGAATACCGCAACGCTCTGAGGGGGCATTTCAAGTGGGCGCGCTTCGGGCGCAAGATCGCGGCTCGCGAGCCGCAACCGCCAGTTGCCCTCCGGAAGGGTGATCGTGGTGGCGTCACCCGCGTTGAACAGCATCAGCAGGTTGTGGTCGTCGCCGTCGAGGATCAACCCGAAACAGAGCGTCGTCGGCCAGTCGCTGTCCTCCATGTGACGCCCCTCGGGGTGCCACCAGTGCACCGCGTCCAGGCGGTCGCCCTGCGCGCCGGAAATACCTTCGAAGGTGCGGCTCGAGAGGTCCGGAAAGCTGCGCCTCAGCGCGGTCAGCCGGGCCACCCAGTCGATGAGATCGGTGTCGGCCGCATCCCAGTCGAGCCAGGATGTGTCGTTGTCCTGGGCGTAGACGTTGTTGTTGCCGTCCTGCGTGTTGCCCATTTCGTCACCGGCGAGCAGCATCGGTACGCCGCGCGACAGGAACAGCGCCGCGAGCATCGCCTTCACGCGTGCGTTGCGGGCGTCGTTGATGACCGCGTCATCGGTCGCGCCTTCCGCCCCCATGTTGTCAGAGACGTTGTGGTCGTGGCCGTCGCGCCCGTCCTCGCCATTGGCCTCGTTGTGCTTGTGGTTGTAGGAGACCGTGTCGCGCAGGGTGAAGCCGTCGTGGGCGGCGATGAAATTGACGGAGCTCGTGGCCGGGCGGAGCGAATGGCCGAACTGTACGGGCGAGCCGAGGAGCCGTTCGGAGAACCGGCCGGTCATCTCCGGGTCGCGCCGCCAGAAGCCGCGCACGTCGTCGCGGAACTTGTCGTTCCATTCGCGGAAAGGCCAGGGAAAACCGCCGACCTGGTAGCCGCCGTCGCCCACATCCCAGGGCTCCGCGATCAGCTTCACCGACGAGAGCACCGGGTCCTGCTTCATCGCGGCGAAGAAGGCGCCCTCGCGTTCGAACCCGGTCGGTTCGCGGCCAAGCGTCGAGGCCAGGTCGAAGCGAAACCCGTCGATATGCATGACTTCCACCCAGTACCGCAAACTGTCGAGCACCATGCGCAGCACGGCCGGATGCGCGACGTTGAGCGTGTTGCCGGTGCCGGTCACGTCATAGCAGTGGCGCGGGTGATCGGGATCGGTGAGGTAATAGGTGAGGTTGTCGATGCCGCGAAAACTCAGCGTCGGGCCCTTCTCGCTGCCCTCGGCGGTGTGGTTGTAGACCACGTCGAGGATCACCTCGATGCCGGCCTTGTGCAGGGCCTTTACGGTGCGCTTGATCTCCTCCACGTGCCCGCCGGCGAGATAGGAGGCCTGGGGCGAGAAGAAGTTGATCGTATTGTAGCCCCAGTAATTGGTGAGCCCCTTGTCGACGAGGTGCTGGTCGCGCAGGAAGGATTGCACCGGGAGCAGCTCGACCGCCGTGACGCCGATCCGGTTGAGGTGGTCGAGGACGGCCGGATGGGCGAGCGCCGCGAAGGTGCCGCGCTGTTCCTCGGGCACGGCGGGGTGCTGCATGGTGAGGCCGCGCAGATGCGCCTCGTAGATCACGGTTTCCGACCAGCGGCGGCGGATCGCCAGATCGCCGTTCCAGTCGAACACCGGGTCGGAAACCACGCCCTTGGGCACGAAAGGCGCGCTGTCGCGGTCATCAAAGGTGAGGTCGTCGCCGGTGGCGACGTCGTAGCCGAAAACCGCGTCGTTCCAGATCAACTCGCGGTCGAGACGGCGGGCGTAGGGGTCGATGAGCAGCTTTGCGGGATTGAAACGGTGCCCCCGGTCCGGCTCGTAAGGCCCGTGGACGCGGTAGCCATAGCGCTGGCCGGGGCCGACGTCCGGCAGGAAACCGAACCATATCCCGCCCTCCATCTCCGGCAGCATCCCCGACTGCGTGGGCGCGCCGGAATCGTCGAAGAGGCACAGCTCCACCGCCGAGGCGTGTTCGCTGAAGATCGCGAAGTTGGTTCCGCCCTCCTGCGGTTCTGCTCCGAGCATGTCGGAGCGGGCCGCGGACCGGTCGAAGGGGAGGTCGGACTTGGTCATGCAGAGATCCCTTGAAAAACCCCGAGCGCTCCCGGGCCGACCTGCCAACGTCCCACGGCGCATTTGGTTCCACGGCAATGGCCCGAAGGTGTTTTCGTCGCCCCCCACGGCCTCGCTTAGGTCATGGCCGGAGTCCCGTCTCGTGCGGCCGTCTTCGGGCAAATCCGGCAGAGTCCGGCCGCGGCATTGCCCCTCGGTTGTATTTGCAACCGGCGGTTTCACCTGACATCAATCGGGGCTGAACCCTCATTGAGCCGCGCGAAACAGCCCATGGATGGAACCGTTCCAGCGAACCTGCGCCTTCGCCTGCGCTCCGCCACCCGTGAGGCGCACGAGGCGTTGGACGCCCAGGTCTCGGCCTTCGAAATCTCGACGGAGAGTGGTCTGCGGTCGTTTCTGGCGATGCAGGTGCAGGCACTGAGCGCGCTGATGCCGGTGTCCGGACGGGCAGGCTGCGCCCCGATCCTCGAACCCTTGCGCGACCGGGCAAGGGACGATCTGGCCGCATTGTCGGGCCGGGTCCCCGAGTCGGCGCCCGTGCTCGAGGCAGCGCCGCATCCGCTGGCGCTGGACTATGTCATTGCAGGCTCGCGGCTTGGCACGGTGATCCTCAAACAGCGCTGGAAGGCGTCAACCGACCCTGCCGTCCTTGCGGCGGGGAACTATTTCGGCGCGCCGGATTACATCGCCTGCTGGAAGGATTTCTGCACATCCGCCGCCGAGATGGACGCATCTTGTGCAATCTCCGACCGGATCGTGGCGGATGTCGCCGGCCTGTTTGACTTCTACAGGCGCTGTGCACAATCTGCGGTTTCTTGCGAAAGGGAACGCCATGTCTGACCCGGATTTCCCCGGCCGGTCCGCCGACGTTGACCTCACGAACTGCGATCGTGAGCCGATCCACAGGCTGGGGCGGGTGCAGGATTTCGGGTGCCTGATCGGGGTGTCCTCTGACTGGATGATCACCCATGCGTCGGAGAACTGCGGCGAGCTCCTCGGGCTGCCGTCCGAAACGCTGATCGGCACGCGCCTGATGGAGGTTTTCTCCGAGCCGACGGTGCACGATCTGCGCACCAGGATGCAGGTGCTGGGCTCGCAGGACGGGCATGCCCGCGTGTTCGGCTACGCGGTGTTTGGCGACGCGCGGCTGTTCGACATCTCGATCCACAGAAGCGGACGCCAGATCCTGTTCGAATTCGAACCCCGCCGGGCCGTGAAAGGGTCGCCGCAGGACGACGGAACGGTGCAGGCCCTCATCGCCCGCGTGCAGCGTCACGATACGGTCGAGCACATGGCGGCCGAGGCCGCGCGGGGGCTGAAGGCGCTCTCCGGCTTCGGCCGGGTGATGGTCTACCGGTTCGAAGACGACGACAGCGGAACCGTCATCGCCGAGGTGAAGGAGCCGGGACAGGCGCCGTTTCTCGGCCTGCGCTACCCGGCAAGCGATATCCCCAAGCAGGCGCGGGCACTCTATACCCGCAGCCTGTTGCGCCTGATCGCCGACGTGGACGGCCCCACGCACGCGATCCATCCCGAATTCGATCCAAGCGGCGAACCGCTGGATCTCTCGCTGTCCGTCACCCGGGCGGTCTCTCCGATCCACCTCGAGTACCTCAGGAACATGGGGGTCGCGGCGTCGATGTCGGTATCGATCCTGCGCAAGGGCAAACTCTGGGGCCTGTTCGCCTGTCACCACGACGCGCCGAGGGCGATCAACTACGAGACCCGCACCTCGATCGAGCTGTTCGCGCAGCTCTTCAACTACGAACTGGCCCAGCTCGAAATGAACAGCGAGCTGGCCGATGTGGACCGCGCGCGGGGCCTGCATGACCGGCTCATGTCGCAGCTCTCGAGCGGCGGGTCTCTGTTCGGGACGTTCGAGTCCTTCGTCGAGGAGATCCGCGAGGTCATCGAGTTCGACGGTGCGGTGATCTTTTCCGAAGGGCGCCACAAGGCCGTCGGACCCGCCCCGACGGAAGACGAGCTCGCCGGTCTGGCCCGGTTCCTCAACACGACGCCGCCGGCGCAGGTCTACGCGACCGAGAACCTGGGCGCGCGCTACTCGAAGGCGGAGGCCTTCGCCGATCGTGCCGCGGGCCTGCTCGCCCTGCCGATCTCGCGCACGCCGCGCGATTACCTGGTCCTTTTCCGGCGCGAGATCGCGCAATCGGTGACCTGGGCCGGCAACCCCGAGAAACCCGTCGAGACGGGGCCGAATGGCATTCGCCTGACACCGCGCAAGAGCTTCGAGGCCTGGCAGGAAGTGGTGCACGGCCGCTCTGCCGCGTGGAAAGACAGCGAACGGCGAGCGGCCGACGCGTTGCGGGTCACTCTCCTCGAAGTGGTTCTCAAACTTGCCGACGAGAGCAACGCGGCGCGCAAACGCGCGCAGGATCAGCAGGAGCTTCTGATCGCCGAGCTCAACCACCGGGTTCGCAACATCCTCAACCTGATCCGCGGCCTCGTATCGCAAGGGCAGGGGGACTCGACGAGCGTGGAGGCCTTTCAGTCGGTGCTGGATGCGCGCATTCACGCCTTGGCGCGCGCCCACGACCAACTTACCCTCACCGAATGGTCATGGACGTCTTTCAGGGCGCTCGTCGAAACGGAGGTGACCGCCTTTCTGGCAGACGGATCGCCACGGGTGCACATCACCGGTGCGGAGATCGAGCTCTCGCCCGAGGGGTTTACCACCCTGGCCCTGGTGGTCCACGAGCTGGTCACGAACTCCGCGAAATACGGCGCATTGAGCGTGCCGACCGGATCCGTGGCGCTGGATGTGGCGCTCGACGCAGACGGCACGGCGTCCCTTCGCTGGCACGAACGCGATGGCCCGGCTGTCAAACCACCGACGCGAAAGGGCTTTGGCACCACCATCATCGAAAGGTCGATCCCCTTCGAGCTGCGCGGCGAAGCCAATCTGCGCTACCGGGTGACCGGCGTCGAGGCGGAGTTCACCCTGCCCGCACGACATGTCCGGGCGTCGGAAGGGGGCGATACGCCGAAGGTCTCGCAAGCCCCGACGGCCAACGGGGCGGCGCGGATTTCCGGCAACGCGCTCGTGGTCGAGGACAACATGATCATTGCCCTCGACGCGGCCGACATGCTGTCCGATCTCGGCGCCGCCGCCGTCCAAACCGCCGGCAGCGTGGTCGATGCGATGAAGGTTCTCGACGAGGGCGGGATTGCGTTTGTGCTGGCGGATGTGAACCTCGGCGACGAGGTCTCGTTCCCTGTCGTCGAACGCTGCATCGCACAGGGGATCGGGGTAATCCTCGCAACCGGCTACGGCCCCAGCGAAGATATCGCCGCCCGGTTTCCAAACGTGCAGACCCTGAAGAAGCCCTACACGATCGAGCACTTGCGCGCCCTTCTGACGGCCGAGCGGAGATAGGCCGGCAGGTTCGCTGGACACCGAGGCCACCGGTGCCGCGGTGAAGATCTGCCGCCCTCCCACAGGCATGTGATCGGCACAGGCGCGATGCGTATTGCGCTGCGCTGCAG
Source organism: Tropicimonas sediminicola (assembly GCF_900188335.1). Taxonomy (GTDB): domain Bacteria; phylum Pseudomonadota; class Alphaproteobacteria; order Rhodobacterales; family Rhodobacteraceae; genus Tropicimonas; species Tropicimonas sediminicola. The sequence continues at coordinate 201,970 of NZ_FZOY01000005.1, forward strand.
ATGTTCTATTTTTGTTCCATGCCCAGAACAATCTCCGAGAAACTGGCCATTCTCGCCGATGCCGCCAAGTACGACGCCTCCTGCGCCTCTTCGGGAACCACCCGCCGCGACGCGCGCAACGGGGGGATCGGCAGTGCGGGCGGCAGCGGGATCTGCCACGCCTATACGCCGGACGGACGCTGCATCAGCCTGCTCAAGATCCTGATGACCAACTTCTGCATCTACGACTGCGCCTATTGCATCAACCGGGTGAGCAGCGGTGTGGAGCGGGCGCGGTTCAGCCCCGAAGAGGTCGTGACACTGACGCTGGAGTTCTACCGGCGCAACTATATCGAGGGGCTGTTTCTCAGCTCTGGGATCATCCGCAGCCCGGACGACACGATGGCCGACATGGTCCGGATCGCGCGCCTCTTGCGCGAGGAGCACGGCTTCAAGGGCTATATCCACCTCAAGACCATCCCCGAGGCCAGCCAGGAATTGATCGACGAGGCCGGACGTCACGCCGACCGGTTGTCGGTGAACATCGAGCTGCCGCGCGACGAGAGCACCCGGCTGTTCGCGCCGCAGAAGAAGCCCGAGACGATCCGTGCCGCGATGGCGGCTGTGCGCCTGAAACGGCAGGCAAGCCGGGAGCGCAGCCACACCGGCAAACCCGCGCCCCGGTTCGCGCCTGCCGGCCAGTCGACGCAGATGATCGTCGGCGCCGACGCCGCCAACGACCGAGACATCCTGACGACCGCCTCCCGGCTCTACACCGGCTACCGGTTGAAACGGGTCTACTACTCGGCCTTTTCGCCGATTCCCGATGCCTCCGCCGTGCTGCCGCTGATCAAGCCGCCGCTTGCGCGCGAGCACCGGCTGTATCAGGCGGATTGGCTGTTGCGGTTCTACGGCTTCGACGTCGAGGAAATCACCAGCGCCCGGCCGTCCGGCGACCTCGATCTCGAGATCGACCCGAAGCTGGCCTGGGCGATTGCCAACCGCGCGCAGTTCCCCGTGGACGTCAATCGGGCGGGGCGGGGAATGCTGTTGCGGGTGCCCGGGTTCGGGACCCGGACGGTCGACCGCATCCTCTCCGCGCGCCGCTCGGGCGCGCTGCGCTATGCCGACCTGCTGCGGATCGGCGCGCGCATGAACACGGCCAAGCCGTTCGTGACCATGCCCGACTGGTCGCCGGGGGCCTTGACCGATACCGACAACCTGCGCGCGCGTTACACGGCCGCGCCGGAACAACTCAGCCTGTTCTGATGTACCGCGTCGCGCTGCCGCAGCTGGGGTTCTTCGAGACATGGCGCGACAGTGCGCGGCGGCTCCTGAGCCACGAGGTAGCGCCGGACCAGATCGTCTGGGATCGCGGTGGGGTGGCCGATCTCTTTGCCTCCACGCCGCTGCCCGAGGCCGAGGGGCCGGCAAAGGTCACGGCGACGAAAGAGCTGATACGGATGGCCAAATCGGCCTTGTGTCACACCGGGCCAGAGGCCCCGGCGCTGCTGTACCGGGCGCTTCACCGCCACCAGCGAGACCAACGCGCCCTCGCGAACCCGGCCGATCCATTGACGCGTGACCTCGCACGCCTGCAGAAAGCCGTCGGGCGCGACATCCACAAGACGCATGCCTTCGTGCGGTTTCGGGAGCTCCCCGACGAAGTGCCCGACGAAGGGGCAGGGGATCCGCCCCGCCGCCGCTTCGGCGCCTGGTTCGAGCCCGATCACCTGATCCTCGAGGCGGCCACGCCGTTCTTTGCGCGCCGCTTCGCCGACATGGACTGGACCATCGCGACCCCGCAGGGCGTGGCCCGGTTCGAACGCGGCGTGGTGTCGTTTCACCCGCCGGCACCGCGCCCGGATCTGCCGGACGACGCCTCCGAAGCGCTTTGGGGCACCTATTTCGCGAATATCTTCAACCCGGCGCGGCTGCATCTGCGGGCAATGCGGTCCGAAATGCCGCTGAAGTACTGGAAGAACCTGCCCGAGACCCGGCTCATCCCGGGTATGCTGGAGGACGCCCAGGCGCGGGTCGACGCGATGCGCGCGGCCATGCCGACGGAGCCTCCAGCGCGTGCGCGGCGCATTCTCGACAGGCTCGGGCAGACCGACGCCCCTCAGCCGGATGTCCCGGCCGACATGGATGCGGCAAAGCTGGCCGCGGCGGCATGCCGGCGCTGCAACCTGTGCGAAGCCGCGACCCAGACCGTTTGGGGCGAGGGCGACACTTCGGCGGGTTTGATGATCGTCGGCGAGCAGCCGGGCGATACCGAGGACATCGCTGGACGGCCTTTCGTAGGGCCCGCCTGGCAGGTGCTTTCCGCTCTCATGGCCGAAACCGGCATCGGCCCGGTCTGGAAGACCAATGCGGTCAAGCATTTCAAGTTCCAGCCGCGCGGAAAACGGCGCCTTCACCAGTCGCCCGATCGCAGCGAGATCGACCATTGCCGCTGGTGGCTCGATCTCGAGCGGCGGTTCGTGAAGCCGCAGATGACCCTCGCACTGGGGGCCACGGCCGCCTATGCGCTGACCGGCAACCCCGCCCCCCTGGGCGCGCGCCGCGGCAAGGTCGAAACCGGGCGCGACGGCGGCCCAGTCCTCGTGACCTGGCATCCGAGCTATCTGCTCCGTGCGAAGGGCCCGGATGCGATGCGCCTGCGCGCACAACTGCGCGACGACCTGGCCACTTCGGTCCGGATGGCCGTCTTGCCGCAATGAGCCCACCCAGGCCGCAGGCACCCGAATAATCGCGTGCGCCTTGGCGGCCAGACTTCAACCAACCCGGAAGGTCGCATAGCGCCCGGACCAGAAGTTGCGCGAACTCCCCTGCCTCCGCTTCCCAAACATAACGGTGGAGCCGTTCAGACGGGTCTCAGGCGTCGAGGTTCTCCACGCTGAGGGCGTTCGACTGGATGAACTCGCGTCGCGGTTCGACCACGTCGCCCATCAGCTTGGTGAAGATGTCGTCGGCTTCGGCCATGTCCTCGATCCGCACCTGCAACAGGGTGCGCGCTTCCGGGTCCAGCGTGGTTTCCCAAAGCTGGTCCGGGTTCATCTCGCCGAGGCCCTTGTAGCGTTGCAGGCTCAGGCCCTTTTCGCCCTCTTCGAGGATCGCGTCGAGCAGGCCGAGCGGGCCGAGGATGGGGAATTCCTTGTCCTTCCGGACCAGGGCCGCCCCGTCGCCGTAGACATCCTGCAGCGGCTTCGTGTGCTCGCCGAGGCGCAGGGCTTCGCGGGAGCGGAGCACCGGGCCGTCGAGCCGGCGCACTTCCTCGACGCCACGCACCGAGCGGGACAGGCTGATGCCCTTGTCCTGGGTCGGACGACCCTGCCAGCCGCGCTCGTATTCCACCGAGACCAGGTCCAGCCGTTCGGCGACGCGATTGGCCGTGCCCTGAAGGTCGGCGTCCACCTGGCCATGCACGAAAGCACCGGCGATCGCCGCCTGTTCGAGGATGTGCTGCGGGTAATGGGTCGGGAAAGCCTGGAGCATCCGGCGGACCTGTCTTGCCTCCTCAACCACGCGCTTGAGGTCCTGACCGACAATCTCCTCGCCGGTGCCGAGACGCAGGCGGGCACCCTCGATGCCCATTTCGATCAGGTAGTCGTCCAGCGCCGACTGGTCCTTGAGATAGACCTCCGACTTGCCGCGCGACACCTTGTAGAGCGGCGGCTGGGCGATGAAGAGATGGCCGTCCTCGATGATCTCCGGCATCTGCCGGAAGAAGAACGTCAGAAGCAGCGTCCGGATATGCGCGCCGTCGACGTCGGCGTCGGTCATGATGATGATCTTGTGGTACCGCAGCTTGGAGATGTCGAACTCCTCGCGGCCGATGCCGGTGCCCATGGCGGTGATCAGCGTGCCGATCTCCTGGCTCGAAAGCATCCGGTCGAAGCGCGCGCGCTCCACGTTGAGGATCTTGCCCCGCAGCGGCAGGACGGCCTGGTTGGAGCGGTGCCGCCCCTGCTTGGCGGAGCCGCCAGCGGAGTCACCCTCGACCAGGAACAGTTCCGACTTGGCCGGATCCTTCTCCTGGCAATCGGCGAGCTTGCCGGGCAGCGAGGCCACGTCCATCGCCGTCTTGCGGCGGGTCAGTTCGCGGGCCTTGCGGGCGGCCTCTCGGGCGAGCGCGGCCTCGATGATCTTGCCGACGATGATCTTGGCCTGTGCCGGGTTCTCCTCGAACCACTCGCCGAGCTTCTCGTTAACCAATCCCTCGACGGCGGGGCGAACCTCGGAGCTCACCAGCTTGTCCTTGGTCTGGCTGGAGAATTTCGGGTCCGGCACCTTGACGGAGAGCACGCAGGTCAGACCCTCGCGCGCATCGTCGCCGGTGAAGTTGACCTTCTCCTTGCGTGCGATCCCGGAGGTGTTGGCATAGAGGTTGATGGTTCGCGTCAGCGCGCCCCGGAACCCGGCGAGGTGGGTGCCGCCGTCGCGCTGCGGGATGTTGTTGGTGAAGGGCAGGACGCTCTCGTGGTAGCTGTCGTTCCACCACATCGCGACCTCGACGCCGATGCCGTCGCGCTCGCCTTCCATGTAGATCGGCTCGCCCATGGTCGAGGACTTGGAGCGGTCGAGATACTTGACGAATTCCTTCACCCCGCCCTCGTAGCACATCTCCACTTCCAGCGGTTCCGCGGGGCGCTCGTCGCGCAGCACGATCCGAACGCCGGAGTTGAGGAAAGCAAGTTCGCGCAGGCGGGTCTCGAGGGTCTTGAAAGAGTACTCGAGGTTGGAGAACGTGGCGGTCGAGGCCATGAAGGTGACCTCGGTCCCCTTGCGTCCGTTGGCAGCGCCGACAACGCGAAGGTGCTCCACGCATTCGCCGTGTTCAAAACGGGCGAAATGCTCCTTGTCGTTGCGCCAGATCCGAAGCTCCAGCCAGTCCGACAGGGCGTTCACCACCGAGACGCCGACGCCGTGAAGGCCGCCGGAAACCTTGTAGGAATTGCTGTCGAACTTACCCCCGGCGTGGAGCTGGGTCATGATGACCTCGGCCGCGCTCACGCCTTCTTCGGGGTGGATGTCCACCGGGATGCCACGGCCGTTGTCCGACACGGAAACCGAACTGTCGGCACGGATTGTCACCGTCACCGCATCGGCATGGCCGGCGAGCGCCTCGTCGATCCCGTTGTCGACGACCTCGTAGACCATGTGATGCAGGCCCGAGCCATCGTCGGTATCGCCGATATACATGCCGGGGCGTTTGCGGACTGCTTCCAAGCCCTTGAGAACCTTGATGGATCCTGCGCCGTATTCTTCCGCCCGGTTCGCGTCGTCTGCCATGCGGCCCTTCCTTTTCAACCTTGCGAGTTTATACTGCCCCCTCGGGGCTTTGTCACGCCAATGACACAAGATTTGGGGGTCCGTTTGCGCCACCACCACGGTCCCTGCCGGGGCTGGGGCCGGCGCGGTTCCGGGCGCCGGATCACCCGCCGCGCACCTCCGAGATGCCCGCCACGTCGACCACTTCGAGCCGATGCGCATCCGGGCCGAGTTCGGCGAAAAGTTCCCGCCCGGTGCCGGTCATCCAGGCCTGAACCCCGAGCGCGGCGATCTCGTCGTAAAGCGCGGCGCGACGCGTGTCGTCCAGGTGCGCGGCCACCTCGTCGAGCAGCAGCAGCGGCGGAGCGCCGCCTTCGGCTGCGAGCGCGCGGGCATTCGACAGGATCAACGACAGCAGCAGCGCCTTCTGTTCCCCTGTGGAGCTTTGGCGCGCGGCGATCCCCTTGTCGGCGTATTGCGCCGCGAGATCCGCGCGGTGCGGACCGACCAAGGTCCTTCCGGCGGCCATGTCGGCCCGGCGGCTGGCCAGCAACGCCTCGCGCAACTCTGCCTCAGTCACCGGAAACTCCGGCCCGTCCGGACCGGCGAGCTCCAGGTCGGCCGCCGGAAAGGCGGTTCGGGCCGCCTGCTGCGCCGTGGTGATCCGCTCCAGCGCGGCGAGGCGGTTGGACTGCACCAGCGCGCCCGATTCCGCCATCTGGATTTCCAGGGCGTCGTACCAGGCGCCGTCCCGCACCTGGTCCTTGAGCAGCCGGTTGCGCTCCCGCATCGCCTTTTCGTAGGTCAGTACGGCCTCGCCGTGCCCGGGCTCGAAACTCAGTACCAAGCGGTCGAGGAAGCGCCGCCGCCCCTCCGCGCCTTCGATCCAGAGCCGGTCCATCGCCGGCACCAGCCAGACGACCCGAACGAGCTGCCCGAGCGCGAGCTGCGTCGCGGCCTTCCCGTCGATCCGCACCTGCCGCGCGGCGCCGCCCTCGGACCAGGTCTCGACCTCGTGTACCTTGCCCAGGACCGACACTTCCGCGGAGATCTTCCAGCCGAGCGCTTCCGGCCTGCGCGCCATCTCCTCCGCCGCCGCACGGCGCAACCCGCGCCCCGGCGACAGCATCGACACCGCTTCCAGAAGGTTCGTCTTGCCGGCGCCGTTCGGTCCGAACAGCGCAACCTGCCCGCTTCCCGGCGTCAGCCGGGCGGATCGGTGCGAGCGGAAATGCGACACCACCAGAGAGGTGACGGCCAGACCCGTCATTCAACCCTCTTCTTCTTGGCCAAAAATACCCCGGCGCGACCCGTAGGCCCGCGCGCCGTGCATCAGACGCGCATCGGCATGACCACGTAGACGGCGCTGGTGTCCGAGCCCTCGCGCATCAGCGTCGGATCGCCCGAGGAGTTGAACATGAAGACGGCGTTCTCGCGGTCGACCTGGCTGGCGATCTCCAGCAGGTACTTCGCGTTGAAGCCGATCTCCAGCTTCTCGTCGCCATAGGCAACCGGGAGCTCCTCGACGGCCGCGCCGCTGTCCGGCGCATTGACCGACAGCACGAGACGGTCCTCGTCCAGCGCCAGCTTGACGGCGCGGGAGCGCTCCGAGGAAACGGTCGCCACGCGGTCCACCGCCTTGGCGAACTCGGTGGCATCGACTTCCATCTTGCGCGGGTTCCCCACGGGGATGACGCGAGCGTAGTCGGGGAAGGTGCCATCGATGACCTTGGAGGTCAGGGTGATCTCGGGCGTGGCAAACCGAACCTTGGTCTCGGAGACCGACACCGCAATCTGCGCCTCGTCGTCGTCGAGCAGCTTGCGCAGCTCGCCCACCGTCTTGCGGGGCACGATCACGCCGGGCATCGTCTCGGCGCCGGGGGGCAGGTCGGCGTCGATCCGGGCCAGGCGGTGGCCGTCGGTGGCGACGCAGCGCAGGACCTTGCCGTCCTCGCCATCGGCCACATGCATGTAGACGCCGTTCAGGTAGTAGCGCGTCTCCTCGGTGGAGATCGCGAATTTCGACTTGTCGAAGAGCCGGCGCAGGACCGGGGCCGGCGCGGCGAAGTTCGACGTGTATTCCGCGCTCGCCATCACCGGGAAATCTTCCTTCGGCAGCGTGGCGAGGGTGAAGTTCGAGCGGCCCGCCTCGACCGTCAGCCGGCCGGATGCGCCGTCGTCGGTGAGCTTGACCAGCGCGCCGTCGGGCAGTTTGCGAACGATCTCGTGCAGGGTGACCGCAGACACGGTCGTCGCCCCGGCGCGCTCCACGACCGCCGGCGCCTTGTCGACCACCTCGATGTCGAGGTCCGTCGCCCGGAAGCTGGCCGTATCGCCATCCGCCTCGATGAGCACGTTGGCCAGGATCGGGATCGTATTGCGGCGCTCGACCACCGACTGCGCCTGAGACACCGCCTTCAGAAGGGTGCCGCGTTCGATGCTGATTTTCATGCAATCGCTCCCAATTCTACCGGGACCGCCACCCTATCGCTTTCGCCCTGCCGCACAAGTGCATATTGAGCACAGTCCGGCAGTTTGAACAGCGTTTTGGGCGCCTCAGGCCTCCAGCATGCGCCGCAGCAATTCGAGGTCTTCGGCGATCTGGTTGTCGACGGCCTTCAGCTCCTCGATCCGCTTAACGGCATGCATCACGGTCGTGTGGTCGCGACCGCCGAACCGCTTGCCGATTTCGGGCAGCGACCGGGAGGTCAGCTTCTTTGCGAGATACATGGCCATCTGGCGGGGGCGTGCGATGGTGCGGTGGCGCTTGGGGCCGATCATGTCGGACAGGCGCATGTTGTAATGCTCCGACACCTTGCGCTGGATCTCCTCCACCGTGACCTTGCGGTCCGAGGCGCGCAGCACGTCGGCGAGGCAATCCTGGGTCAGTTCCAGCGTGATCTCGCGGCCCACAAGGGAGCCGAAGGCGAAGAGCTTGGTCAGCGCGCCTTCAAGCACGCGGACGTTGGTCGAGATCCGGTGCGCGAGGAATTCCAGCACGCCGTCCTGGATTCGCAGACCCGGGTAGCTCTCGCGATACTGGTCGACCTTGTGTTGCAGGATGCCGAGGCGCAGCTCGTAATCGGTCGGGTGCAGGTCGACCACGAGGCCGGACTGCAGGCGGCTCGCGATGCGCTCTTCGAGCTTCTTGATCTCGACCGGCGCACGGTCGGCGGAGATGATGATCTGCTTGTTCTGGTCCACCAGCGCGTTGAACGTGTGGAAGAACTCCTCCTGGGTGCTGTCCTTGCCGGCGATGAACTGCACGTCATCGACCATCAGCACGTCGACGGAACGGAACATCTCCTTGAACTGCATCGAGCTGTTCTCGCGGAGCGCCTGAACGAAGCGGTACATGAACTGCTCCGCCGAGAGGTAGACCACGCGCAGCTCGGGCCGGGTGGTGTGCAGGTGCCAGGCGATGGCGTGCATGAGGTGCGTCTTGCCGAGGCCGACGCCGCCATACAGGAACAGCGGGTTGAAGCTCACCGGCCCGCCTTCGGCCACGCGGCGCGCGGCGGCATGGGCCAGCTCGTTCGGCTTGCCGACGACGAAGCTGTCGAAGGTGAAGCGCTTGTCGAGCGGAGCGCCCGGGAGCTCGATGCCGGACCCGCCCGATGCCTGACGGGAGACGGAGCTGCGGCCGGACGCGGAGGCGTGGCCGTTCGTGGCCGGCTTTGCCGCCGCGCGCTCGGCCTTCGGCTCGGGGGCCGGGTCATCGGCGTCAAGATCAACGGCTTTCGCCGGGCGATCTGCCGCGACGCTGAATTCGATCCGCTCGACCGGCGCACCGGCCCGCGAGAAATGGTGCTGAATCTGCTCGCCGAAGTTGCGGGACACCCAGTTACCGATGAAGTTCGTGGGCACGAGGAATCGCGCGATGCCGTTCTCAACGCCATCGAATTCCATCGGCTCGATCCAGGTAACGAAGTTGTTCTTGCCCACTGCCTTCAGAAGATCTTGCTGCACACGTCCCCAGGTGTCTTTTGTCATCGTGCCCTTGTCCGTTTTCATTCTTTTTGTTTCCGCATGGCCGGCCGATTTCAGAGAATCGGTTGGGCCAGACGGAGGCGCGGCTCAAATGATCAGGGGCAGAAATTCATCCCTCCAGTGCCACAGAGCACTGGATTCCCGAGGTCCCGGACCCCGAAAAAAGCGCAAGCTGCCGTCGTTTCGGACGGTTGCGCTGGATAATCACTATGGACATGGGGTCGGCCAAAGGGCGGATTCAAACCGCCTTTTTCCCTTTCCCCTCCCACTGACCGGCGGCAGAGCCGGCGCAGCGGGCGCTCGATCTGGGTGCGAACGGACAGCGGAAACTTCCCCAAAACCCCTGTCAGCCGCGATCGATCCATGTCCCCCCGGACGATGTGAATCGCAGGAGCAAGCTAGCAACAGGGGCTCAGATCGCGCAACTGAACTTCGATCTTGACTCACGCTTTGTCGCGGCGAATCCCAAAAATGTCACTAAGCCATTGAAAAGAAACAACATATCCGAAAACGAAAAACGGACGCACCCCGATAGGGGACGCGTCCGTCAATTTCGGTAGTCGGGTGCGATCAGGCGCTGATGGCCTTCACGCGGGACGACAGGCGGGACATTTTCCGTGCCACGGTGTTCTTGTGCAGAATACCCTTGGTCACGCCGCGCATCAGCTCAGGCTGAGCGGCACGAAGGGCTGCGGCAGCGGCCTCCTGGTCCCCGGAGGCGATCGCTTCCTCGACGTTCCGGAGGAACGTGCGGATGCGCGACCGGCGCGCCTTGTTGACGGCATAGCGCCGTTCATTCTGGCGGGCGCGCTTCTTGGACTGGGGCGTATTTGCCATATGATCGGGTTCCGAATGTCGGTGATTGCGTTCTTGAAGCCGCGTCTCTAGGCGGCTTGCCGGGACGAGTCAACCCGGTTGTGCCACTTATTTGTCGCGGAACTGCGCCTCGCGCTTCTCCAGGAAGGCACCCATGCCTTCCTTCTGGTCCTCCGTGGCGAACAGCGCGTGAAACAGCCGCCGTTCGAACAGAAGGCCCTCGCGCAGAGGCATTTCATAGCTGCGGTTGACCGCTTCCTTGACCGCCATGGTGGTGAGCGCCGATTTGCGGGCGATCTTGGCCGCCGCGCCCATGGCCTCTTCCATCAGCTTCTTGGCCGGCACAACGCGCGAGACGAGGCCGGATTTTTCGGCTTCTTCCGCGTCCATGAAGCGACCCGTCAGGTGCATGTCCATGGATTTCGACTTGCCGACGAATCGGGTCAGCCGCTGGGTGCCGCCCATGCCCGCGACGACACCGAGGTTGATCTCGGGCTGTCCGAACTTGGCGGTATCGGCCGCGATGATGAAATCGCACATCATCGCAAGCTCGCAACCGCCGCCCAGGGCATAGCCGGCCACGGCCGCGATGATCGGCTTGCGGCACCGCAGAATCGCTTCGGCTTCCGCGCCGAAAAGGTCGGAGCCGAAAACCTCCACGAAAGATTGCTGCGACATTTCCGCGATATCGGCGCCGGCGGCGAAGGCCTTCTCGGAGCCTGTCAGGACGATGCAGCGCACCTTTTCGTTCTCTTCCGCCTCGCGCAGAGCCTGCCCCAACTCGCCGAGCAGCTGGGTGTTCAGCGCATTCAGGGCTTCGGGGCGGTTCAGCCTGATCAGGCAGATATGATCGGAGATTTCGACAATCAGTGTCTCGAAAGCCATGCGGCCGAGCCTTTCTGTGATTTCACAGGGAGGAAGGCTTACCACCCTGTGAGCCGCAATCAAGCTATCTTTGGCAGTTCGGGCAGTAGAAGCTGGACCTGCCCGATTGAACGACACGTCTGACCGTGCCGTCGCAGCCGGGGGTCGTGCAGGCTTCGCCCTCGCGGCCGTAGACGCGGAAGGCGTGCTGGAAATACCCCAGATCGCCATCTGCCTGCCTGTGATCGCGCAGGCTGGAGCCCCCGGCCGCGATCGCTTCCGTCAGCACCTCCCGGATCGCAGGAACCAGAGTTGCGACCCGTTTGGGCGCGATCCGATCGGCGCGCCGGGTGGGGGAGATACCGGTCCGGTGCAGGACTTCGCAGACGTAGATATTGCCCAGCCCCGCGACGAGCCGCTGGTCGAGCAGGGCGCTCTTGATCGGCGTCCGGCGACCGTGAAGCGCTGCGGCGAGGTAACTTTCGTCGAAACTGTTGCCCAGCGGTTCAGGGCCGAGGCTGGCGAGCAGCGGGTGCGCGTCGGCCTGCAGCGTGTCGATCAGGTCCATGGCACCGAACCGCCGCGCATCGTTGAAGGTGATACGGGCTCCGTTGTCCATCTCGAACACGACGTGGTCGTGTTTCGCTAACGGCTGCAGGCTTCGCACGAACAGTCCCGGCACGGTGCCTGCCACGGTCATCCGGCCCGACATGCCGAGGTGGATCAGCAGCGTCTCGCCGCTGCCGAGATCGGCCAGAATGTATTTCGAGCGGCGGCGCAGGCGCAGCACGGGCTGGCCGGTCAGCCGTTCGGCCATGCGGTCCGGAAACGGCCAGCGCAGACCCGCGCGGCGCAGTTCCGCCCGCGAAATCGTCGCGCCGCTCATCGCGGGCTCGAGGCCGCGCCGCACCGTCTCGACTTCCGGAAGCTCCGGCATGCTGGTTCCCTTCGCCGCAGTCGCCGGCAGGGTGCATTGTAACCCCCCGGCAGCGCCCTATAAGGAGGGTGGAAACGACCGGGGGCAAGTCCCATGAGCAACGACTCGACCAGAACCACCCATTTCGGCGACCGCACCGTCCCCGAAGACGAGAAGAAAGGCCTTGTCGAAGGCGTCTTCTCCTCTGTCGCCTCGCGCTACGACCTGATGAACGACCTGATGAGCGTCGGCATCCATCGCGTCTGGAAGGACGCGATGATGGACTGGCTCGCTCCGCGCGACGGCCAGCGGCTGCTCGACGTTGCGGGAGGAACCGGCGATATCGCCTTCCGCTTCCTCAAGCGCGCGCCGGGCGCCTCGGCGGTGGTCTGCGACATGACCGCCGACATGCTGGAGGAAGGGCGCAAGCGCGCCGAGGCAGAGCGCCTGGCCGACCAGCTCGACTGGATTGTCGGCGACGCGATGGACCTGCCCTTCGAGGACGCCTCCTTCGACGTGGTGACCAACAGCTTCGGCACCCGCAACGTCACGAGGATCGAGGATGCGCTGGCCGAGGCCTACCGGGTTCTGAAGCCCGGCGGCCGGCTGATGACACTGGAATTCTCGCAGCTTCCGAACCCGGCGCTGCAATGGGCATATGACCGGTATTCCTACAACGTCATCCCGCCGATGGGGCAGATCGTGGCCAATGATCGCGACAGCTATCAGTACCTCGTCGAATCGATCCGCAAGTTCCCTAACCAGGAACGCTTCGCCGAGATGATCCGCGATGCGGGCTTCGAGCAGGTGAAGTATCGCAACATGTCGATGGGGATCGTGGCCCTCCACTCCGGCTGGAAGATCTGACCCCTTGCGTGGCCCTCACAACATCTGGCGGCTGATCCGGACCGGCGCCACCTTCCAGCGCACCGGCGCTATGGGGGTCGTGCTGGAAGCGTTCAACGCGCCGCCGGCCGTCCGGATCGTGTCCCGCACCGTCGGCTGGACCTTTGCCTGGATGGGGCGCAAGGGCGACCCGACCCTGCCGCCGTTGCTGCGGGCCCTGCAGGCGATGGGACCGGCCTATGTGAAACTCGGTCAGATCCTGTCCACCCGGCCTGACGTTGTTGGCGATGACCTGTCGCTCCAGCTCAAGATCCTGCAGGACCGGATGCCGCCGTTCCCGCGTGCGGTGGCGGTTGCGTCCATCGAACGCGAGCTGGGGATCAAGGTCGACGAGGTCTTCTCGGAGTTTTCCGAACCGATCGCGGCGGCGTCCATCGCCCAGGTCCATCGCGCCCGCGTCGCGGAGACGGGCGAGGAGGTCGCGGTCAAGGTGCTGCGACCTGGGATCGAGCAGGCATTTCGCCGGGATTTCGATGCCTTCTACCTGGCCGCCTGGATTATCGAGACCCTTTCCCCCTCGTCCCGCCGCCTGCATCCCCGCGCGGTGATCGAACATTTCGAAGGATCGGTGCGCGGCGAGTTGGATCTCCGGCTCGAATCCGCTTCCGCATCCGAGTTCGAGGCGAGCACCCGGGGGGACGCCGGGTTCCGCGTGCCGCGGATGCACTGGGAGCTCTCCGACCGCCGGATCATGACGCTCGACTGGGCAGAGGGCCTGTCCGCGAACGATATGGACGGGATCATCGCGGCCGGCCACGACCGCCAGGCACTCGGCGAGCGGATCCTGTCGCTGTTCCTGCGCCATGCCTTGCGCGACGGTTTCTTCCACGCCGACATGCACCAGGGGAATCTGAAGATCGCGCCGAATGGCGACGTGATCGCGCTCGACTTCGGGATCATGGGGCGCCTCGACGCCTACACCCGGCGGGTCTATGCAGAGATCATCTTCGGCTTCATCAAGAAGGATTACCGACGCGTCGCGGAGGTGCATTTCGAGGCGGGCTACGTGCCAGCGGACCGGGACATCGACGAATTTGCCAGCGCCCTGAGGGTCGTTGGTGAGCCGATCTTCGGCATGTCGGCCGGAGATATCTCCATGGGGCGGGTTCTGTCATACCTGTTCGAGGTGACCGAGCGTTTCGGCATGGAAACGCGGATCGAGCTGATCCACCTCCAGCGGACCATGGTCGTAGTCGAAGGCGTGTCGCGCACGCTCTATCCCCAGATCAACATGTGGGATGTCGCGCAGCCCGTGGTCGAGGATTACATCAAGGACAGCATCGGTCCAAAGGCGTTCCTGCGCGACCTGAGCCGGACCGCAATCGTTCTGTCGCGTTTCACGCCGCGGTTGCCGCAATTGGCCGAGGACGCGCTGGCCAGGCAATCCGCGCCGCCGCTACCCGAAGAGAAGCGGTCTCACCCGGCGCGCAGCTTTGCCTGGTTCGCCGCAGGTGCTGCGGTGGCCGTGCTGTCCGGCTGGATCCAATCCTTGCTCTGACCGCATCTTCCGGCCGCACTCAGTACGAAGCGCGGATCGCGGTCACCTGTGACGAGGCGACCTCCGTGCCACCGGACAGGACGAGGGAAACCGACGTGCCGTCGGTCCTGGCCTCTACGACCTCGGCGTAGATCTCCGCATCGCTTCTCGCCATCAGCGTGTCGTTCGCATCGTAACTTTCGACCTGGAACGAGTAGCTGCCCCAGCCCACGGTTGCGCCTCGGCTGTCGATCCCGGACCACTCCACGGGTGCCCCGTCGAGGGAAATCGTGAAACGGTTCCTTTCCAACCCGTAGGCATCCCGGATCACCAGCTCTGCGTGGTCGGCACCATTCACCGGCGCCGGCGCGACGGTAATAGGATTGCCTTCGAAGAAGGCGTCGGCTTCGACCCGAACGGTCTGCCCGACCCACTCTCCCATTCGCGCCATGTCCTCGGAGGTGGATTGCTCGAGCATCGAGGAGAGCAGATCGTTGGTTCGGACCTGCTGCTCCACGCCTGAGAACGTGGCGAGCTGGACCGCGTAGTCATTCGAATCGAGAGGGTTGAGCGGATCCTGATTCTGAAGCTGAACTGTCAGCATTTTCAGAAAGGTCTCGAAATCCGAGGAAACCGCGCTTGTCAGGTTGCCCGAAGAACTCGTGCTCGTAGTGGAAGTCGTGGCGGATGAACTTGAGGAGACTGCGTCCATTGGGCCCTCACAATCTAAGGTCGAGGCCCTCTGACGCCTGAATTCGGCGTTGGGGCTGGTCGGGTGTCTGGTGCGTTTCGGACAGGCTGACCGGTTCGCCATCTGGCACGCTGTGCCCGCTCATGGAGCGTTCCGAGCCGTGGAAATTCTCGGACCGGGACGAGCCGACATCGACGGACGTGGGTTCCAACCCCTGCGCTCTCAACTCGCGAATCAGATCATGCACGTGTCGGCGGATAAGTTCGACGGTCTCAGGGCGCTCCGCCTGGATCGAAACGGCGATGCCAGTCTCCTGCGAGGCGAAGGATATCCTGACGCGACCGAGCTCTTCGGGAGCCAGCTGGATTTCCAGCGTGCCGTCGGAGGCGCCGCGGGACGCTTCCGCGATCTGATAGACGGTACTCTGGCCGGTGGTACCGTACGAGGCCGCGCTCCCGTTCGAACTGCCGAGTGGGGTCGTTGCCGAGGCGGCAAACCGCAGAGCGCTCGCTTCGGCTCCGGAAGCAAAGTCTCGGTTGATCGCATCCTTCCGTGCGGTATCTGCGCTATCTTGAAGGCCGGTCACGTCATGCGGCGAAGCAGTCTCAGCAGATCGGTTCCCTGTGGCGGACGCCGCCGCCGTGACGAATGTCGCTCCCGTACGGGGTCGGGAAGAGGCATCGACAGGAGACCCGATGCTCGTGTCCACATGGCCACGCGCCGCGGTGTTTTCAGATCTCTCGGTGACCGCCTTTTTTTCGCGCTCGACCATGCTCGGTTCGGAATTGAAGCTCTGTGGTCGTGAGGCCGCGGTGGACTGGCCCGTCGCACCTGCGTCAGTCGTCGCCTGATTGGAGATCTCGGCTGTCTCCGGATTTCCGGTCTTGGGGATCCCAGCTTCCGGCCGCGACTGTTCCATGCGAACGCCGACGCGTGCCATCGCCTGAGATGAGTCGCGTGTTTCCGGGGGGCGGCTGCCCGCTGACTGATCCGCGCGAAGAGTGCCGACTGAGGCCCCGAGACCCGTGCTGTCGAACTCCGAGCTTTCAGTGGCGGTGGCGGGCGTTCCTGACGAAACGCGCTCTCCAGCAATGGCGCTGGAATACGGGTGACTTCCGAACCGAGCCACCCGATGATTGGGGTTCTCACCCTCAAGCGTCCCGGTGTCCGCGGTCGATCCAGCCGGCGCGGTGGCGCCTTCAGATGTCAGGTGGGAAGGAAACGGCCTGCCCATTTCGGTTGGTTTGATAAACATCCGGGCCGCGAGCCGATCGGAGGCTGGCCCAGTGACCTTATGTGATCCCTCGAAGCTCGAATCTGTCGTCCTCGAGGCCGCAGACTTCGGCATTTCGAGAAGGGACGAAGACCCGAAATCCACGCCACGCGCCGTCGTGCCGACGGAGTTCTCTGCTGATATCTTGGCGCCTGCAGTGATCCGAATGGCGTCTGCGGTATGCGGCAAGTCAGCTGGCCTAGATCCCCCGGCAAGAGGTCGGGTCATTGGGCTTCCTGTAATGGCGGCGGCTTCAACCGCTGATCCTGAGATTTCCGAGGGGTCGACAGTTTGCTCGGTGCTACTCCCAAGGACCGATTTTGCGTGCGCCGACCCCATGGTTTCAAAGGCTGATTCTAGGGACATGGCGGCACCCGGCAGGTCTTGAGTCGCGTCGGCGTCCGCCGAACGGGATGGACCTGCGGCACGGTGTTCCGCCTCGACTTCGTGGCTGCTTGACGGACGGACGGAGAAAGCGCTCGTCTTGAGACCTTGTGATGTTTCTGACCCCCATTGGGGAACGTGAAACCCGTCCTTGGGCGCTTCGTCGTGATCCGGTGCTTCGATGGACCCTGCGCCCAAATGCGTCTCGATGACCGATTTCGGCTGAGGCTGGACGTGGCCCTTTGCTTCGGTCGCCGGGGACGGGAGGTCTCGCGCAGTCACAGAGGAAGGAACCTCGAAGCCCCATTGTTCCGCTCCCGTTCCAGATCGTCCATGCGCCTGCAGCGTCGAAAGTCCTTGTCTGACCCTCTCCGCCTCTTGTTCTCTGGCCAAGCCCGGAAGTCCGGGAGGCAGGGCGTTGTCCGAAGAGCCCCGGACTTGCATCGTATCAGCCGGTCGCACGCTTGCCGCCTCTCTGCCCAGGGATGAGTTGCGGCTGCCCTGCCCAGCAGGCCTGGCTTTCTCGATCGAGTCGGACGCTGGATCGTGAAGCGATTCGTCGAGTTGCATGGTTGAGGCGGTATCCCCCTCACTAATGGGAGGTCGGCGCCCGCCGGCGGGCGGGGTGTCTGATCCCTGGCTGGCGTGAGACACGTCCGTCCGTTGGGCGTCAAGTCCACGGAGATGCGCTGAAAAGGCCGCGCCAGCGGGGCTGTGCGGGGCGCTATCGACGCCAGGGGGCATCTTTGCCGGAGTTCCTGCGACCCGGTTCTGCAGGGAATGGGCGACGTTCTGCATTGCGATTCCACGCTGCTTCTATCGCTGGACAATGCACGTCACGGGTTACCGATCCTTTACTCGCCTCGACGTAAACCGGGAGAACCCACCCATCAGGAAGTGAGACCCGAATGGAAATGCAGAGAGTTTTAGACGTCGCCAGAGTCACGCACCGAACCTTGGCTTCGGAAAATGGAGAAGATGCCGACCTGAGGAAGGTTGCCCGGGATCTTGAGGCGTCGTTCCTTTCGGAAATGCTTGGCCATGCAGGGCTGGGCAAGACGTCGGAAACGTTTGGTGGCGGGATCGGGGAAGAGCAGTTCTCGAGTTTTCTTCGAAATCTGCAGGCCGAGGAGATTGCCGCCCATGGCGGTATCGGGTTGGCCGAGGCGATTTTCGACGCTCTGAAGGAGACGGCTGATGTCGAATGACGTGATGGCACGGCTGCGAAACCATCTGAGCGATGAACGTGAAGCTCTTGTGCAGGGGCGCCTTTCGGAGATGGGTGAAATGACGTCCCGTCGGGCCGAGTTGGCCAGGCTGCTGGAGGAACTCGAGGTTGGCGATCCTGAGGTCCTGACGGCTCTGCGGCAGCAGGCACGGCGCAATCACGAACTCCTCGAGGCCGCTATCGCCGGGATCGCGGCCGCCCGAAAGCGCCTGGAGGACGTCCGGCAGGCGGCGACGAGGCTCGAAACCTACACCCATGGCGGGGAGCGCAGGAACCTGATTGGTGGCAACGGGAAAGTGGAGCGTCGCGCGTGATGCTTAGACTTGTAGCTAAATCCTCTGCCGAGAGGGATCCCGGTTTAGCACTCTCTTAGGGACCTTCGGGCAAAGCTTCATCAGCACTTCGGAAGGGGTGGCGCGAACGATCGACCGACCGTTCGCAGGGCAAAGAAGGCCATTGGAGCCGCCGGTCAAGTCCGGTGGCCGGGTTCCCGGCGTGAAGCGCCGCTTCGAAAGGATACATGGAACATGACCAGCATTCTTACCAATACCAGCTCGATGGTTGCCCTGCAGACGCTGAAGGGCATCAACAGCAACCTCAACCAGGTGCAGTCCGAGATTTCCACAGGCAAGTCGGTGGCGTCGGCCAAGGACAACTCGGCAATCTGGGCCATCTCCAAGGTGATGGAATCCGATGTTCTCGGCTTCCAGGCCATTTCCGACAGCCTGTCCCTGGGCGAGTCGACCGTCGCGGTCGCCCGGCAGGCCTCGGAGACCGTGACCGACCTCCTGACGCAGATGAAGGAAAAGATCGTCGCGGCCCAGGAAGACAACGTCGATCGTACAAAGATCCAGACCGACATTGCCGCCCTGAAGGACCAGATCGACTCCGTCGTCAGCGCGGCGCAGTTCAACGGTCTGAACCTGGTGGATGGCAGTACGGCGGGCGCCGACATTCTGGCCTCTCTGGACCGGGACGCGTCGGGTGGCGTTTCGTCGTCTTCGATCACCGTCGCGGCACAGAACCTCTCGACCGGAGGCTACGCGGCGAAGGCGGCCTTCACCAATTCCGACGGCGTGTCGACCAATGCGGATACCTTCGCCACCACTCTGGCCCAAGGATCCACAGCCGCGGAAACCGTTGAAATCGCGGACATCACCTATGCGGCCGGCGACAAGATCTCCATTTCCATCGGGGATCAGACGGTGTCCCACACGGTGACGGAGGACGAGGTCGCCGCCTCGAAGACCCACGATCTGATCGCCGCGTCTCTGAAATCCAAGATCGACGGGCTCGGAATCGTCGGGCTGAAGGTCGATTTCACCGCCGACGACGGGACCAATGACGCACAGCTCGATATCTCGTCCGAAGCTGCCGCCTATTCTGCCGGTCCGCCGGAAGTGTTCGCGACCTTGGCCGACCTGACCATCTCCGGACAATTCACCAACGCCGGGTCCGGTGGGCTTGGTGCGCTCTCCACGATCGACGTGTCGGATGCCACCGGCGCCGCGAATGCGCTTGGAACGATCGAGACCCTGATCCAGACGGGCATCGACGCAGCCGCCGCTTTCGGTTCGGCGGAGGGGCGCATCGAGACCCAGGCGTCCTTCATCAGCAACCTGACGGACTCGCTGAAGGCCGGCATCGGTTCCATGGTCGACGCAGACATGGAGGAAGCATCGGCCAAGCTGCAAGCGCTTCAGGTTCAGCAGCAACTCGGGATCCAGTCGCTGTCGATCGCGAACCAGTCGCCGCAATCGGTCCTGTCGCTGTTCCAGTAATCGGCTCTCCGGAGCGCGGCCAGGGCCGCGCTCCGACGCCCGTTCGGTCCGCGAGGACCATACCCGTTGATGAATGGAGGCATCCGCCGTGAACGCGATCCACATGGCACAGAAGGCATATGGGGCCGCCGCGGCTCCTGTAAGAACCAGTCGAAGCGTGGAATATGCGGCTTTCCTGCGCGTGACCCGGGATCTCTCCTGTGCCGCCGAGGCAGGGCGCACGGGTTTCGCGTCCCTCGCCAAGGCGCTGCACGACAACCGGCGACTGTGGTCCGTTCTGGCCTCCGATGTAGCCAGTTCCGACAACCACTTGCCCCCGACTTTACGGGCTCAGATCTTCTATCTCGCGGAGTTCGTCGAACAGCAGAGCCGGAAGGTCTTGAAGGGAGAGGGCAGTGCCGAAACGCTCGTCGACATCAATACGGCCATGATGCGCGGCCTGTCGACGGAGGGAAGCGAGGCATGAGCGGTCTTGTCCTCAAGCTCGGGCCAAAGGAGCGGGTGTTGATCAACGGTGCGGTGGTCGAGAACGGCGATCGCAGAAGCCGACTCAACATTATGACACCCAACGCGAACATCCTGCGCCTGCGGGATGCGATCCATCCGGAAGAGGTCAATACCCCGGTGCGACGTGTATGCTACATCGCTCAACTCGTGCTTTCCGGAGATGCTGATCCTGAGGAGGCGCGCCTGCAACTGCTTCGGGGTATCGAGCAACTCAGCCAGATCCTGACCGACGCGGACAGTCGCGAACGGCTTGATGCAGCGACCACTGCGGTCCTTGCCGATCAGCATTACCAGGCCCTGAAGGCCTTGCGTTGCCTGCTCCCACGAGAGGAGCGCCTCTTGGCGGCCCGGTATCAATGAGCTTCGCGGCCGTCGTTCCTCTCGGGGGCTATGCCGGCTGGACGTTCCTGACGCGCACGCTTGAGTCACAGAAGACGGCGTTTGCCGACTCGCCTCAGCAACTGAGCGACAAGGAGTACTTCGCGGCCAATATCGCCGGCGTAAAGACCGCGGAGCACCTCGTCGGCGACTACCGGCTTCTGTCCGTTGCCCTCGGCGCGTTCGGTCTCGATGACGATTTGCAGAACCGGTTCTTCATTCGCAAGGTTCTCGAAGATGGCACCTCCTCGGCCGACGCGCTTTCCAACAAGCTCTCCGACAAGAGCTACAAGGCCTTGAGTGAGGCCTTCGGGTTCGGCGAAGGCATTCCGCCTCGGACGGGATTGACGGGTTTTGCCGACGAGATCTTCTCGGCATACACGGAGCGCCAGTTCGAAATCTCGGTCGGTGAGAAGAACGAGGATTTCAGATTGGCGCTCAATGTCGAGAGGGAGTTGGCGGCTATCGCTTCCGGCGAACTTAGTGACGACGGGAAATGGTACTCTGTCATGGGCTCAGCGCCCCTCAGAAGCGTCTTCGAAACCGCACTCGGTCTGCCGGAGTCGTTTTCGAGCCTGGATATCGAAGACCAGCTTCAGACGTTCCGTGACAAAGCGACAACGGCGTTCGGAAGTGGTGATGTGTCTCAGTTCGCGGACCCGGATCGGATGGAGAAGCTGGTGAGAACATTCCTCCTGAGAGCTGAGTTGAGTGACATGTCGACCGGGTTGTCTTCGGGTAGCATCGCGCTGACCTTGCTTTCCGGGGCCGTTTCCTAGGATCGGTTGAAGGCGCCCCTGGACCTTTTTGCGCTATCAGGGGAACACCTCGCCAAGGCATTGGGCAAGGCGTGCAAAAGCGGCTGACGGCCCGTCCGGCGAAGGTTCCGAGAGAAAGGTATCCAGCGCAGGCCAGGCCTTGATTGCAGCGTCGATCGCGGGGTCGCTGCCGGGGGTATAGAGCCCCGCCTGAATCATCATCTCCGATTGCGCATACGTTCCCAGTCTTTTCCGCGCGAGCTGGATCAAGGCGTTCTCGGCGGTGCTGGATGCGCCTGGCAGACTGCGAGACACGGATCTGAGCAGGTCGACCGCCGGAAACCGCCCGCGTTCGGCGATCGTTCGGTCCAGCACAACGTGACCATCGAGTACACCGCGCAGGATGTCGGCGATCGGCTCCTCCATGTCCGACCCGGCGACCAGCACGGTGAAGATCGCGGTGATGTCTCCCTGACAGGCCACGTCGCCCGGCCCGGCACGTTCCGCGAGCGCCATGATGAGATGGGCGACAGAAGGGGGAAACCCCCTAAGCGATGCGGTCTCGCCCGATGCGAGGGCGATCTCGCGGTGGGCCTCCGCAAACCGCGTCACGGAGTCGGCGAGAAACAGGACGTGCCGCCCCTCGTCCCGAAAATGCTCGGCGACGCTCATTGCCGTCCAGAGCGCACGGCGCCGCGTGAGAGGCGGCTGGTCGGAGGTGGCTGCGACAACCACGGAGCGGGCGAGACCGTCTTGTCCGAGGGTTCGCTCGACGAATTCACCGACCTCCCGGCCACGTTCCCCGACGAGCGCGATAACGGCGACATCGGCCTCGACCCCGCGCGCAAGCTGACTGAGGAGCGTCGATTTCCCGACGCCCGAGCCGGAGAAGACCCCGAGGCGCTGTCCGCGGACGATGGGAAGCAGGGTGTCGAACACGGCGAGGCCGGTGGCGAGCTTGTCGCCCAACGCGCGACGTCGCGTGGCATTGGGCGGCGCAGTGCGCAATGGTCGTTCGTCTGCACCGCGCGCCAGGCCGCGCCCGTCGAGCGCGTTCCCGTATGGGTCGATCACGCGGCCGATCCAGTGGTCGGACGGGGCGACCGACGGCGCTCCCATCAAGGTGACCGCGTCACCAACACGCGCTCCATCGCCGGAGCCGTCGGCGAGAACCATGGCGCCGGCGTCGGATATATCGACGACCTCACCCCGCAGCGTGCCGTTTCGAGATGCAATACGAACGTAATCGCCCAAGGCCGCCGAGCGCTCCAACCCGTCGACATGAAAGGTCCCGTGCCCGGCGCGCGCGATCCGCCCGACCGCGCGGGCCGTGCGCATGCCCGATATATCACGCGCCAATGTGTCCAGACTTCTGCCGCTCATGAAACCTCCTGTGTCTGCGCACACCGTTTCTAAAGGAATCGGGGTTAAGCCATGATTGAAAGCCGTGGGAGAAACCCCGATGTTCGAAAATCTGGAGATACTGAGGCTGGCGCAGGGGATGGCTCAACATGCCGTCACACGCCAATCCGTCGTGGCGCGAAACCTCGCCAATGTCGACACGCCCGGATACCAGCAACGCGATATCGCGTCCTTTGCCGAGGTCTGGCAGCAGTCAGACAGCGCCGCGCCCCTTCAGCGCACCCGGGAAAGCCACCTGGATTGGGGCAGCCGCAGGTCCCCGCCGGACGCCGCGGTGATCGCAGATGCGACCTCGGAGCCGAACGGCAATTCGGTCTCCGTCGAGACCGAGATCATGAAATCGGTCGAGGTTCGGCAGCAGCACGACATCGCCCTGTCGATCTACCGCAGCAGCCTGAACGTGCTGCGCGCGTCGCTCGGCAGGTAAGGGGAGGCGCAATCATGAGCAGTCTTCTGAACGCGCTCGCAATTTCCTCCAGTGGAATGGAGGCGCAGGCCACGCGGCTCCGCCATGTCTCGGAGAACATCGCGAACGCGGATACCCCGGGCTATCGGCGCAAGATCGCATCCTTCGAGTCGGTGGCGAACTTCGGGTCCGACATCGGACAGGTGCGGAGCGGTCCGGTCCAGCTCGATCAATCCACGCGCGAGATGGTGTTCGACCCTGCCCACCCCCTGGCAGACGCCACCGGCCATTACGAAGGCTCGAATGTGGATCTGATCGTGGAGGTGGCGGACGCCCGTCAGGCGCAGCGCAGCTACGAGGCGAACCTGAAGATGTTCGATCAGGCAAGGCAGATGACGTCGAGCGTGCTGGAACTGCTCAGGCGATAAAGGGAGACCAGAATGGATATCCGTGCAACCCAGGCCGGCCAGGCATACCTGGCGGCGAAGCCCGCTGTCGTGCCGAAGGAACGTCCCGAGGGCGCCGCAACGGCGGCGACCAAAGCGGCGGAGGACTTCGTTTCGGTTCTCCGGAATGGCGAGGCGACCGCGAAAGGCGCAGCGCTCGGCGCAGCGGATCCGCACGCGCTTGTGATGGCCCTGAGCCAGACCGAGCTGGCGGTGGAAACAGCTGCCACGCTGCGGGACAAGGTCGTAGAGGCCTACCAGGAAATCCTCAGGATGCAGGTCTGACCCGATGGAAGAAGCGGTTTTCTACGACACCCTTCGCTCCGGGCTCTGGACGGCCGTCATGATCTCCATGCCGATCCTGACGGTGGCGCTGGTGACCGGCCTGATCGTCGGTCTTTTCCAGGCCCTGACTTCGATTCAGGAGATGACGCTGACCTTCGTCCCGAAACTGCTGGCCATCGTGATCGTGTTCTGGGTGTCGATGGATTTCATGTCCCGTAGTCTCGTCAGCTTCTTCACCGGCGGCATCATTCCTATCATGGCGGAGATCTGATCCATGAGCGTTGGATACGTGACCCTGTCCCGTCAGTCCGGCCTGATGCGCGAGATGCAGAGTGTGGCCAACAACGTGGCCAACATCTCGACCACCGGGTTCCGCCGTGAGGGTGTCGTCTTCTCCGAATACGTCACTGCAGCCGGCGGGGAGTCCGTCTCGATGGCGGCGGCGCGGGCGCGCCGGATCGACCTGACAACCGGTACGCTGGAGCCAACCGGCGGGGCGCTCGATCTCGCGATCCATGGGAATGGCTTTTTTCAGGTCGAAACTGCATCGGGGGTACGGCTGACACGGGCCGGGGCGTTCACCCCCAACGAGGCGGGCGAGTTGTCCACGCCGGACGGAAATCTCGTGCTCGACGAGGGCGGGGCGCCGATCTTCATCCCACCGGATGCGGCCGGAATCGCCGTCGCGTCCGACGGCACGATCAGCGCGGACGGCAGGGCGATCGCGCGTATCGGACTGGTCGAACCGGCGGATCCGGCGGACCTGTCGCACGAGGCCGGCGCCCTGTTCGCAGTCGCGGGCGAGGTGGTGGAGGTCGTGGACGGCAACATCCAGCAGGGCTTCCTCGAAGGCTCGAACGTGAACCCCGTGCACGAGATCACCCGGATGATCGAGGTGCAGCGCGCCTATGAACTCGGCCAGTCGCTCATCGAACGCGAGAGCGATCGTGTGTCGAACGTCATCGAAACACTGACCAGATAGATCGGAGAAGCCGATGCAATCACTCAGGATCGCCGCGACCGGCATGGCTGCCCAGCAGATGAAGGTCGACGTCATCTCCAACAACCTCGCCAACATGAGCACCACGGCCTACGACGCCCGTCGCGCGGAGTTTGCGGATCTGCACTACCAGCAGCTGACCCGGCCGGGGACGATCAACGCGGCCGACGGCACGATCCTTCCGACCGGGGTTCAGGTCGGCCTCGGCGCCCGTCCGTCGGCGGTGACCGTCCTTCAGCAGCAGGGCACCCTTTCGCAGACCGGCGGAGACCTGGATCTGGCGATAGACGGCTCCGGCTACCTCGAGGTAACACTTCCCAGCGGCGCCTCCGCCTATACCCGCGACGGCGCGCTGAAGCTCTCGCCCGACGGGCTGATCGTGACATCCGACGGCTATCCCGTCGTCCCCGACATCACGGTGCCCGACGACGCGCGGAGCATCTCGATCAGTCCCGAAGGCGACGTCTATGCCTATTTCGACGGAGAGGTTGAGCCCGAACTGCTCGGCTCGTTCACCCTTGGCGCGTTCTCGAACCCCAAGGGGCTGGAAGCCATCGGCGGCAACCTCTTCCTCGAAACCGCTGCCTCCGGGCCGCCGCTGGTGGCTGCGCCGGGCGAGGATGGGCTCGGCACGGTTCGGCAGGGGTATCTCGAGGACAGCTCCGTCGACGCCGTCCGTCAGATCACCGATCTGATCCAGGCGCAGCGTGGGTACGAGCTCAACGCCAAGGTCATCACCGCGGCTGACCAGATGCTCTCGGCGACGACACAGCTCCGATGACCGGTGGACTCTACCGCATAATGGCCATGCTCGCGCTCGGCGCGGGTCCGGTCGCGTCCGAAACGCTCGTCGCCACGCAAACCGTGCGGAGCCAGACGGTCCTCTCGGCTGCGGATGTCATGGTGGTGTCCGGCTCGGTTCCCGGCGCCCTTGAACATCCCGCGGCGGCGATCGGAATGGAGGCGCGTGTCGTCCTCTATGCCGGGCGTCCGATCCGTGCCGAGGACATCGGCCCGCCGGCGCTGATCGAGCGGAACGCGATGATCACGCTGGTCTACCAGAACGGTCCGCTGTCGATCACGGCGGACGGCCGCTCACTGGCCCGCGCGGCCGCGGGCGAGACCGTCCGCGCCATGAACCTTGCTTCCCGCGCCACGGTGACGGGAACGGTCGATCCAGACGGGCGGGTCATCGTCCGAAGCACAGTCCAAGACGCAGGAACAAAATGAGAACCCAGATGCATCGCCCCAGAATCGCCCCGTCCCTCCTGATCGCCTCGCTGGCACTTGCGGGCTGCGACCGCGTCGCCGATGTTGGCAAGCGGCCCGAGTTCACCCCGAATTCCGGAACCTACGAACATCGCGCAATGTCGGTCATCAACCTTCCGGAGACCGTCGAGACGCCGCGCCCGACCGATTCCGCCTCGCTATGGAGCAAGGATCGGCAGTCGCTTCTTGGGGACCGCCGAGCCGGGACGCGCGGCGACATCCTGACGGTGGTGATCGAGATCGACGAAAAGGCCGAGATCTCCAATTCCAGCGAGCGCTCGCGGAGCTCCGGCGAGGAAATGGATGTCACCGATTTTTTCGGTCTGCCACAGAAGATCGAGGCCAGGTTGCCCGACGGCGCTTCGATGGACCCGGCGGTCAAGCTCGGCTCCAAGAGCTCTTCGGAAGGCGACGGTTCGGTTCAGCGGCGCGAGAAGCTGACGCTTCGGGTCGCCGCGACCGTGGTCGAGGTGCTGCAGAACGGCGTGCTCAGGATCCAGGGGAGCCAGGAGGTGCGGGTGAACTTCGAGATACGCGAATTGCTGGTGACGGGCTACGTCCGCCCCGAAGATATCACGCGCCTCAACGAGATCACCTACGACAAGATCGCTTCCGCCAGGATCTCCTACGGCGGTCGCGGGCAGATCACGGATGTGCAGCAGCCGCGCTACGGACAGCAGGTTGCCGACATCATTCTTCCCTTCTGAGGGGTGCGCCGATGCGATTGGTCATTCCGCTCGTGCTGGGAATCGTTGGCGCAGGGGCCGGCGTCGGCGCCGGCTACATGCTGAAGCCCGCTGCGGAAACTCCGCCTGACGGGGAGGTGCATTCTGCCCCGGAAGACTCCCATGCGGCGGTCGCGCAAGATGACGACCATTCGGACGCGCACGGTGAGAGCTCGCAGTCGGGGACCGAATTCGTCAAGCTCAACAACCAGTTCATCGTGCCCGTTCTGAAGAACGGGCACGTGGTATCAATGGTGGTGCTGTCGCTGACGCTGGAGACGGCCGCCGGTCATCAGGAAGAGGTCTATGCGCTGGAGCCGCGGATCCGCGACGCCTTTCTGCAGGTGATGTTCGACTATGCAAATGCCGGCGGGTTCGACGGCACCTTCACTTCCGCCCGCGCGCTTGGCCATCTGAGAGAGGCCCTGAAGGAGACGGGCGTCCGGATCATGGGCAAGTCGCTGGTCGACGTGCTGGTCACCGACATCGCCCGGCAGGACACCTGACGCGACAGGGTCCACGTCCTCGCCCCTGAAGGAAACGCGGCCCTCCGGGGCGGGGACCTTTCTCAGAAATACCCGCGCACCAGCGCTTCGGAGACCAGCGCCCATCCGTCGGCGATGGCGAAGAAGGCGAGCTTGAACGGGAGCGAGACCAGGGCCGGCGGCACCATCATCATGCCCATGGACATCAGGACCGCCGCGACGACGAGGTCGATGATCAGGAAGGGGAGGAAGAGCAGGAAGCCGATCTCGAACGCGGTCGAGATCTCGCTCAGCAGGAAGCTCGGGACAAGGATCGACAGCGGCGGATTTCCGAGGTCCGGCGCCGGGCCTGGGGCGGATTGCCGAAGCGCGGCCATGCGTTCGACCGTCTCCGGATCGGCCCGCGCCACCATGAAGGCCCGGAACGGCTCCATCACCCGGTCGAAGGCGAGACCGGGCTCGACTTCCTCCCGGATCAACGGGCGCAGCCCTTCTGTCCAGGCCTCCGAAAACACCGGGTCCATCACGTAGTAGGTCAGCACGAGCGCCAGGGATACCATCAGCATGTTCGGGGGCGATGATTGAAGCCCGATCGCCTGGCGCAGGATGGACAGCACTGTCACGATCAACGGAAAGCAGGTCGCCATCACCAGCAGGCCGGGGGCGAAACCGAGCAGGCCGACCAACAGGAAGAGCTGGATGCTGGTCCCGGTGAGCGAGCCATTGTCGCCGAGAGAGAGCACGATGTCCTGCGCATGGAGCGGACCCGCGAGGCCACACAGCATCGCGATCGACAGTGCGGCCGGGCAAGCCCATCGGCGCAATTGCGGCGTCATCGCTCCAGCGCCTCGCTCGTCTCGCAGATCTCGGTCAGCCGGACCGCGAGCTGTCCCTCCTTGTCGCCGGTCTGTTCGATCAACTGGCCCCGGGCGATCAGGCGGTCGCCGACAAACAGCTCCACCGGGTCTTCCACCCGCTTGTCGAGCGTCAGCACGGCGTGGCGTTCCAGACCAAGGAGTTCGGAGATCCGCGGCCGCGCGCGACCGACGGACACCACGATCTCGACGGGAACCTGCGAAAACGGGGTGGACCGTTGGGGGGACTGATCCGGATCAGGCATGACGTGCATCCTCTTCGGGCGCGCTGGTTTCAAAGAAGTCGGTGACCGCGTCGCTGATCTCCTGCAGCGCGGCGTCGAGGTCGATCTTCGTCTCCGAACGCCCGAGCCGCAGGAACGCCTGGCCACTGCCGAGGCTCGGCTCCTCGAGAATCGTCAGCGGCGGCGCGACGCGGCCCGAGATCAGGTCCCGCAGCCGCTCTGCGTTGTCCGGGCAGACGGAGATCTCAACCGGCACATCGGCCTGAAGCGTCGAGATCTCGGCAATACGCTCGAAGATCGTCTCGCCCACGGTGTTGTGCACGGCGGCAGGCAGGATCTTGTCGATCAGCCCGCGCAGGATGCCTTCCATCTCCGAAAGGATCGCGTTCCGCGCTTCGTGGTAGGTGAAGGACAGCTCCTGCAGGTTCATTCCGAACTCCGCGGAAATTGTGGTCTGCTGCTCGGAATGGGCTTTCGCCGCGTCATCCCAGCCGGCCCTGTAGCCCTCGTCGAAGGCCTGAAGCCGGTCTTCCTCGCGCGCGCTATCATCTGCTGCCAGCGCATTCGTGCCGGCTTGCATCGCCGTGTCGAAACATTCGAGTGTCAGGGGGCGGCCCATCACGCGTCCTCCCTGTCGTCTTCCATCCAGCTCCGCAGCACTTCCACCGTTTCCTGTTGCCTCTCGGCAATCAGGTTCCGGAGGCGGGCAACCGGATCTTCCGAGCCAGCCGACAGGTCGGGCAGGGCAGGGAGGCCGCTCGAGCCAAAGTCCTTAACGACGTTCATCTCGGGCATCATCGTTGCCGGGATGGCATCCGCGGACAGCGCGGACGGCGGGCCCAGTTCGGCGGGCGCGTGCGGCCTGTCCAGTTCGAGGACGGAGGCGGGCTCGCGGCGGGTCAGGATCGGGCGCACCACGAACAACCCCAGCACCAGCGCGACAAGGCCCAAGGCGGCAACCTGCAGGACGCGGGTGACGTCCAGCCGGTCGAGAACACCGGGCGCGAGGCTCGGCGCGCCTTCGGGAAAGGGCTGGAACTCGAGAGATCTGATGGTGATCTGGTCGCCGCGGCTCTCGTCGAAACCGACCGCTGCGGCGATCAGCGAGCGCAGGTCGTCCAACTCCTCGTCCGACCTCGGTTGGGTGCTGGAGGTCCCGTCCGCGTCGATCACGGAGCGATCGTTGACCATGACGGCCACGGTCAGTCGCCGGATCGCGCCGGGCTCCTTCAGGACCTCCCTGTGGGTTTCGGAGACTTCGAAGTTCACCCGCTCCCGCGTCTCGGAGTCCTGGCTCGACGAATCGGTGCCGCCATTGCCTGCGTCGCCGTCGGGCAGGTTGCTGGCCACCGTCACCGCGCCGCCAGAGGTGCCACGGGAAGTGCTGCTCCGCTCCTCTGTCTCGGTGCTGATGGCGACGCGACTGTCCGGGTCGAAGATCCGCTCCGAGATCGATTCCCGCTCGGTCACGGTCTCCACGCTGACCTCGACCACCGCGTTGCCAGCGCCAACATGAGCCTCGAGGAGGCGTTCGACGTTGCGCTTGAGTGCAGCAGCCCGCCGCCCATCCTCCACCGGCTGGCCATCGGACGATCCGAGAACGAGGCCGCTGTCACCATCGATCACGGTCACGTCTTCCGGCCGCAGCCCGGAGACGGCAGAGGCAACGAGATAGCGGAACGCCTTGCCTTGCGCCTCGGTCAGACCGCCCGCGCCCGCGCTGACGGAGACCGAGGCCGATAGATCCCGCGCGGCGCGGAACCCGTGGCTGGGCGAGGTCGAAATGTGGACCCGGGCACTTCGAATCTGCGGATTCGCGGCGATCGTGCGGGCAAGCTCGCCCTCCTTCGCCCGCCAATAAGCCGCGTCGAACATTTGCGCCGTGGTGCCGAAACCGCTCAGCCCGTCGAGCAGCTCGTAGCCCGCGCTGCCGTTGGCGGGCAGGGACTGGCCGGCAAGAATCATGCGGATCTCGTCGCGTTGGGCGGCGTCCACGTAGATCGCGCTGCCCCGTACCTCGTAGAGCACGCCCTGCTGTTCCAGCGCCGCGACAACCTCTCCGGCGGCGCCGTCCTCCAGCCCGGAATAGAGCAGGTCCATTGAGCGCGCTGTGGCCAGCCGCGACAGACCCAGAACGGCCGCGAACATCAGAACGGTGGAGACAACCGCAATGATGCGTTTGCGATTGTCCAGCCTGGACCAGATTTCGAGAACGTTCTGCACGCGACAACCTCCATTCGACTGACCTTCTGGTCGCGACCCATCTTTGGAAGATCTCGCTTAACAATCAGTTAGCCGTTCCCGGCGTATGGATATCCCTGCGAACCCAAGGGGAGACGAAGATGTCGGACGCATCCGCCGCCGTGGAGACCACGCCGAAGACGGGCAAGTTGAAGCCCATCCTGATCGGGCTGGGGCTTGCCCTGGCACTGGGCGGCGCGGGGTTCTACGCGACCTATTCCGGGATGCTGGACCTCTCCGGAAAGGCGTCTGACGGTCACGCCGCCGCCGCCTCGGTGCCGGACGTCACCTTCGTTCCGGTGGACCCGATTCTCGTGTCGTTTTCCAGCAATGGGCAGTCGCGCCATCTCCGGTTCCGTGCGGATCTCGAAGTGGCGCCGCTCGAGGCCGCCAATGTCGAGGCCCTGATGCCGCGCGTTCTGGACGTGCTGAACAGTTACCTGCGCGCGCTCGAGATCGAGGAACTCGAACGACCCACAGCCTTGATTCGCATTCGGGCGCAGATGTTGCGGCGCGTGCAGATGGTGGTCGGTGAAGACCGCGTGGAGGACCTGCTCGTGACCGAATTCGTTTTGAACTAGGAGGCAAGAATGGCCCTGATTTCCGATGTTCTGCTGATCGCCGGCGCCTTGGGGGCCGCGTTCTACTGCTACATCCTTTCGCGCCGTCTCAACCGCTTCACCAACCTTGAGAAGGGCGTTGGCGGAGCGGTGGCGGTGTTGTCGGTCCAGGTCGACGAGATGACCAAGGCGCTCGAGGGCGCGCGGGCGATGTCGCAAAACTCGGCGGACTCGCTCGAGGCGCTGACGAAGCGCGCGGAAACGGCGGCAGGGCGAATCGAGTTGATCCTCGCATCGCTCCACGACCTTCCCGAGCCCGCGCCGCCCTGCGCCGATCCGCTTCAGGAGCGCAGAGTGCGACGGACCCGGCGTCCAGTGGTCGCGGAGGACCGGCTGTGAGCCGCCCGCGTCGACGCAGGCGGATCGGGAAGAGTGTCCTGACGACCATCAGCCTGCTCTTTCTCGCCTCCGGTCTGTTGCGGATGTTCGACGGTACCGGAGCGGCTCTCGCGCGGGGGCTCGCCGCCGTCGAGATCGGCCGCGAGGACGAACAGGAGACGCTTTTCGAGAGCTGCGAGCCGGATGCGGAGATTCGCGCAACGCTGCAGTTGTTGCGGGATCGCGCCGCGGAGCTCGACGAAAGGGAAGCCGAGATCGCGTATCGGGCGCAGTCCTTGAAGGTCGCGGAGGAGGAGGTTCGCATCAACCTCGCGGCGCTCCAATCTGCGGAGGAGTCGCTGAAGGCGACGCTGGCACTTGCCGACGGCGCCGCAGAGGCGGATCTCGACCGGCTCACGAATGTCTATCAGAGCATGAAGCCCAAGGATGCCGCTGCCGTCTTCGAGGAGATGGACCCCAGCTTCGCCGCCGGGTTCCTGGCGCGCATGAGGCCCGAGGTCGCGGCCGAGGTACTCGCGGGCCTGTCGTCCCAGAAGGCCTACACCGTCAGTGTCGTCCTTGCCGGGCGCAATACCGGTGTGCCCGTCGAATAGGGCGGGGATCAGCCAATCTTAACCGATGCCTGCGACCATGCCGGGCAAGGAAATCTGCGCCAGTGGAGCTCACTCGTGATCGGACTCGTCGGTATCGTCATCATCTTCGTCATGGTCTTCGGCGGCTACATTGCCGCCGGCGGCAAGATGGCGATCATTCTCAAGTCATTGCCATACGAACTCACCATGATCGGCGGAGCTGCGGTGGGAGCTTTCGTGATCTCCAACGACATCTCGGCGATCAAGCACACGCTGAAAGACGTCGGAAAGGTCTTCAAGGGACCGAAGTGGAAGCCGCAGGATTACCGCGATCTTCTCTGCCTGCTCTTCGAACTGATCCGGTTGGCGCGGCAGAACCCGGTCGGCCTGGAGGAGCATATCGAGGCGCCGAAGGACTCCGCGATCTTCTCGGCCTATCCGAGGATTCTCGCCGATGCCGAAGCGGTCGACCTGATCAGCGACACCTTGCGTTCCGCCTCCATGAACTACGACGACCCTCACCAGGTGGAGGAGGTTCTCGAGAAGCGCATGGAGGCCAACCAGGCCCACGCGCTGCATTCGAGCCATGCCCTGCAGACGATGGCCGACGGGCTGCCGGCGCTCGGCATCGTCGCCGCGGTTCTGGGCGTTATCAAGACCATGGGATCCATCGATCAACCGCCGGAAATCCTTGGAAAGCTGATCGGCGGGGCGTTGGTCGGCACCTTTCTGGGCGTGTTTCTCGCCTACGGTCTCGTCGGTCCGTTCGCGGAGAAGGTTCGCGACGTGACCGAGGAGGATGCCCATTTCTACCGGCTGATCCGGGAGGTGCTGGTTGCGAACCTGCACAGCCACGCGACCAATATCTGCATCGAGGTTGGCCGCCAGAACACGCCGAGCCACATCCGGCCGAGCTTTTCCGATCTCGAGGAGGCCCTCAAGGAGGTAAAGCAGAGGGATGCGGCATGACAATTCGCTGGGCCGCCATCGCGATCTGTCTCGGGCTCGCGTCGCCCGCAATGGCCGAGAACGTCCGGGTGCTCTCCGGCGAACATGCGGACTTCTCGCGGATCGTTCTCATCTTCGGCAAGCCCGTCTCCTGGGAGGAAGAGAATACGAACGGCGGCTTCTCGCTGCGCTTTGATCGCTCCGACATGTCGTTCGACTTTTCCAGGGTTTTCGATCTCATCCCGCGCGACAGGATCCAGGCGATCTCCTTCGATGCCGAGCGCGGGTCTCTGGAAATGGAGAGCGATTGCGGCTGTTCGATGCAGGTGTTCTGGGCCGGAAAAAACACCGTTGCGATCGACATTGCCACCGATCCGGAGGCGGATATTGCAGCGCTGCCGGCGTTGACCTCTGGTCTGCCGATGCGGCCGTCGGGGTTTTCCAGTTTCGGCGTTCCGGTGCTTGGTTTCTCGATCGGGCGAGACATTGGAAGCCCACCGGTGGGGAGGCCCGGGAGAGCCGCGAATTCGTTGACGGAGCAGGAACTCGACGCGGGAACCAGAAACCACAAGGCCATGGAGGAGGCGCTGCTCCGGCAGCTCGGTCGTGCTGCCAGCCAGGGCTTGGTGGATGTCCGGCTTCCCGACGGCCGGGCCGACGACGAGGCACCCACGTCGCGCCTTCCGGGTGGTTTCCGGCAGGCCGGACATCTGAATTCGGAAACCGTCTTCGATCAGTTCCTGCCCCCGGCCGAGCCAGGTTCAAGAAGTCATGCGCCCGATGCCTGTGGCGAGGAGGCGCTCTACGATCCTGCACAATGGCGGACGGATCCGGCTGACGACGCGATCTCAAGGGCGCGCGGGCAGATCCTCGACGCACGGGAAAACCCGGATGCCACCGCCGTGGCGCATCTCGTACGGACCTATCTCTCTCTGGGATTCGGCGCAGAGGCGCGTGCTGTTCTGCAAGAGTTTCATGAGATCGATCTTGGCGCCCCCTACCTGCGCGCCATCGCCGATCTCATGGATCCTCCCGCGCAGCCCCGGAGCGATCAATTGTCCGCGCTTTCGCGATGCGGTGGCCCCGCAGCCGTTTGGGCGGCCCTCGGAGAAACGGATCCAACCCAGCTTGCGGACCTGAACACCGAGGACGTGCAGAGCTGGTTCTTCCGTTTTCCACCCAACCTCCGTCGGCAATTGGGGCCTAGGCTGGTGAAAACCCTCCATGCCGCCGGACATGTCGATGCCGCCGAAAGCGTCAGGAATTCCCTGGGTAGGTCGCTGGAGAAATCCGCGCCCGATCTGGTTCTGCTGGACGCAACAACGCGGATCTCACCTTCGCGGACCGAGGCCGCACTCGCCAAGCTGCCCGATCTTCAGTCAAGTGACGCAGCCGCCTCCGCCGAGGCGACGAACCTACTGTTGAAACAGGGGTTGCGTGACGGGCGTTTGGAGCCCCGCACGGTCACCCTGGCGGAAGCTCTCGCGGCAGAAACAGCCGGCAGCGAAATCGGCTTGGAGCTCCTGTCCGGCATTGCACAGGGGCATGCCATGTTGGGTGATTTCGGCAGTTCCCTGGCGTTTCACAGGAAATGGGCGGAGGTCTCGACCGACAACAACGGGCCGGACCAGACCCTTTCCAGGATCGTTTCGGAAATGGTGGCGCAGGAAGATGATTCCGCGCTGCTGAGGTATCTCGAAGGAGGCGACCCTGTCCGCGATCCGGAACGGCTATCGAAGGAAACGAGATTCGATGTGGCAGAGCGGTTGCTGGAGGTCGGTCTCTGGCGGCCCGCGCAGGCGGTATTGGCACGCCAACGGGGAGACGGCAGCCTTCGCTACAGGCAGTTGAGCGCCGAGGCGGCTCTTCAGGGGCGCGATGCCAAGCTTGCCTTGGCGATGCTGGCCGGCGAGCCCGACCCGGAAAGCGCCTTGATCCGGGCGCGAGCGCTTAGCGCGACGGGCAACCACGCCGAGGCTTCGCACCTTCTGTTCGATGCCGGAGACAGGCCAGGGGCCGCCAGAGAGGCCTGGCTATCAGGGCAAGCCGACCTGATCGGGAACTATGGTGGGGCGCCGGAACAGTCCCTTGTCGCCGTGAGCAGTGCCGATCCAGGCGCGGCTGCCGGAAGCCTGACGGAGGATCGAGAAGCGATCACGCTGGACAAGGCCCGCACCCTTCTCGGGCGAAGTGGAGAGATGCGTGCGCATCTCTCAAGCCTGTTTTCCGAGAGATGACCATCTTCCCGATCGATGCCGGCGCACCCGTTCCATGGGAAACGTGCTGGTAACCTTCCGGGATTAGTACGGGAACCGGGAGCGACCAGAAAGGTGCGCGGATGTTTGCGAAGACCGACCGGCCGATGCATGGCAGCAACGGATTGGCACCAGGCATAGCCCGGAGCGCCGCCTTTGCCGCCTTCTTGACCCTGGCGGCCCTGAACGCGGGGACCGGGGTGCAGGCTGCGGGGGGCGAGACCAACATCTGTCTGCATTGGGCAGAGGTCGCGGCGCGGGAGCAGGGGGTACCCGTCGCGCTGATGAAGGCGATCGCGACGGTCGAGAGCGGGCGGCGCTCACGTGGAGAGAAAATGCCGTGGCCATGGACCGCGCATTCCGACGGGCGCGGCCACTGGTTCGATAGCGCCGGTGACGCGAAAGCCTTCATTTCCGCGCGCCTCGATCAAGGGCATCGGAACGTTGATGTGGGTTGTTTCCAGGTGAACGTGAAATGGCATGGCGAGCATTTTGCGAGCCTCGACGCCATGCTCGAACCGTCTGGAAACGCCCGTTACGCGGCGCGCTTCCTGCGCGAACTTCACCGTGAGCTTGGCAATTGGGAAAGCGCGGCGGCCGCCTATCACTCCCGGACACCCGAACATGCGGCGCGCTACACTGGGCTGCTCGCGCCTGTCATTGCCCGATACGGCGGCATGGAGGCCACGCCCCGAAAGGCCGTACTCCTTGCCGGGAGCCGGGGCGATGCGATCGCTCTCCCGACCGAGGTCGAGGACATGGGCGAACGTGCAATGGCTTCCCTCGTCCCGCTCGGCTTCCGGGCCGCAGCCGGGCCGTTGTTCTGATCGCGGGGCGGGAATACCATGCCATCTTCCGTCTCCAAGCTCTTCAATCCCACGGTCCTTCTGTCCGTTGCCCTCATGGCGATCATCGTGATGATGATCCTGCCGATGCCCGCCTGGGTGCTGGACGTGGGGCTCGCTGCCTCGTTCGCACTGGCGATCCTGATCTTCACCGTCACTCTGTTCATCGAACGGCCACTCGATTTCTCCTCCTTCCCGACGGTGCTGCTCGCCTCGCTGATGCTGCGCCTGTCGCTCAACGTCTCGTCCACCAAGCTCATCATCGGCCAGGGCCACACCGGCACAGCCGCCGCCGGCAACGTCATCGAGGGATTTGCGATGTTCGTGATGGGGGGCAGCGTCTTTCTCGGGCTCGTGGTGTTCTGCGTGCTCCTGATCGTCAATTTCATCGTGATCACCAAGGGTGCGACACGCATGGCCGAGGTCGGTGCCCGGTTCGCGCTCGACGGAATGCCGGGAAAGCAGCTCGCGATCGACAGTGACATGGCGGCCGGTGCGATCGACCATGCGGAGGCAAAGGCCCGCAGGGAGCTCGAGCAGGCGGAGACGACGTTCTTCGGCTCGCTGGACGGGGCGTCGAAGTTCGTGAAGGGCGACGCGATTGCCGGCTTGCTGATCACCGCCATGAACCTCGTGATGGGGCTGGTGATGGGGCTGGCGGTGCATCACATGCCGATTGGCCAGGCGCTCGAAACCTACGCGATCCTGACGGTCGGCGATGGGCTGGTCTCGCAGATTCCGGCGGTGATCATCTCCGTCGCCTCGGCCCTCCTGCTGGCGCGGGGGGGCGACAAGGGCGCGACGGATCTTGCGGTCTTTTCCCAGCTCAACAGGTATCCGCAGGCCCTGCTGACGGTGGGCGCCCTGATGATGATCTTCGCCCTGGTCCCGGGGTTTCCCTTTCTCCCGTTTCTGACGGGCGCAATCGTTCTCTCTTCCATCGGCTGGATCGGCTTGCGCAAGGCGACCCGCATGGCCGAGGAGGAAGAGGGCGAGGAGCCCAAGGACAGCCCGGCGCCACCGAAGCGGATCGGCGACGTGCTGGATCTCGACGACATCCACCTGGAGTTCGCGCCCGACCTCGTGTCTCTCGTGCTGGACCCGGCAACGGGTCTCGAAGCGCGGATCGCCAACATGCGAAACCACGTCGCCGCGACCTTTGGCCTGATCCTCCCCGAGATACGTCTGACCGATAACGCCGCCCTCCCGATGGGGACCTACCTGATCCGCATTCACGGCGTGGAACAGGCACGGGACCGGCTGCGATCGGGTGAATTGCTCGCCCTGGCGTCGGGCGACACAGGCTCCCTGCCCATCGGCGAGGATGTGAAGGAGCCGGTCTATGGCGCACCGGCCCGCTGGATCGCCGCCTCCGATCGCGAAACCGCAGCCCTTGCCGGAACGACGATCGTTTCGCCGGCCGAGGTCCTCGCGACCCACCTGCTGGAAGTGGTCAAACGGAACTTCTCGCGGCTTCTGAGCCTCAAGGCGCTGCGTCGGTTGCTCAAGGAATTGACCGACCTGTCGGACGCCGCGCGCGCGGATGCCAACCGGAAACTGATCGACGAGCTGATTCCGGACCGCGTCCCGCTCGACATGCTTTTGCCGGTCCTGCGGCTGCTCCTCGATGAGCAGGTCTCGATCCGGAACCTGCCGCTGATCCTCGAAGCGATTGCCGAGGCGCGGGGAAGCTTCACCGCTCCGGAAGCGATCTGCGAGCACGTGCGCCAACGGTTGGGGTTCCAGATCGTCGCGGACATGCGGCGCGAGGATGGGACGGTCCCGCTGCTGCAACTTGCGCCGGAATGGGAAGATCTCTTTGCCTCCTATCAGGTCGACGGCCCCCCTGGCGTGGAAACCGTGGCGCTGCCGCCGGACGGGATCGGCCGACTGGGCGCGGCGGTCGGGGAACGTCTGGCGCGGGCGGCCGATGCGGGTACCTATCCGGCCCTCGTGACCTCGGCCCGGCGCCGGCGATTCCTGTCGCTGGTGCTCGGGGCCAAAGGGATCAGTGCGCCCGTTCTGTCGTTCGAGGAGCTGGGCATGGATGCGCGCCCGGCCATCGTGGGCGTGGTGCCGCGGTGATGGAGGAACTGACGGCACTGGCGGGCATCGGGCAGGCGGGCCTGCTCGCCGGTTTCGTCGTTTTCCTTCGGGTCGGGGCCGCGATGGCCGTGCTTCCGGCCTTCGGGGAGCAGAACATACCGCCGCGCATCCGGCTGTCTCTTGCGCTCGCCTTCACGCTGATCGTCGCGCCCGCAGTCGACGTCTCCGGCGTCCAGGCCAGCCCCGCCGTCCTGCTGCCGCTCCTCGCGACGGAGCCACTCGTCGGCCTGGCCTTTGGCCTGGTGCTTCGCTTGATGATTTTCGTCCTGCAGATGGCGGGCTCGATGGCCGCGCAATCCACCTCGCTGTCGCAACTTCTCGGCGGCGCCGCGGGGGAGCCGTTGCCAGCCTTCGGCCATGTGCTGGTGATCGGGGGGCTGGCCCTCGCCGTCCTCTCGGGCCTGCATGTCCGCATCGCGGAAGCGCTCGTTGCGAGCTATGTCGACTTCCCGATCGGCCTCGGGATCGACAGCGCCACGCTGGCCGAAATCTGGGTGGCGCGGGTTGGTGATGCGTTCGCCCTGGCGTTCTCGTTGGCGGCGCCTTTCGTGATCGCGGCGTTTCTTTACAACCTCGCGCTCGGAGCCATAAACCGGGCGATGCCCCAGTTGATGGTCGTCCTCGTTGGCGCTCCGGCGATCACGGCCGGCGGCCTCGCGTTGCTCGCCCTGCTGGCCCCATTGCTGCTGCAGCTCTGGCTCGAGGTGCTTCAGGACGTTCTCGCCGATCCCTTCGGAGGCGGGAGATGAGCGGCGAGGACGATACCGAGAAGCAACACGAGCCAACCCAGAAGAAGCTCGACGACGCGCGCCGGAAGGGCGAGATCCCGAGGTCGAACGACGTCACGGCCGCCCTGGCTCTCGGCGGTCTGCTGCTCGTGCTGGCCTTCGGCGGCGGCTGGGTCTCGACGCGGATCGGAACCCTCGGGATCGGCCTGCTGCAACAGGCGGCCTGGGTCGAGCCGCGCTCGGGTGCGTTTGCCGGGGCGGTCTCCGCCACCTCCCTTGCCTCCGCGCTCGCGACAGCGGCCCTGCCGGTTTTCGTCGTGCCGCCGATCCTTGTCATCGTGGCGTTGCTGGCGTTTCGCGGGCTCGTGTTCGCCCCCGACAAGCTGTCGTTCCGGCTGTCCCGCCTTTCCCCGATCTCCAACGCGAAGAACAAGTTCGGAAGGGCGGGCCTGTTCGAGTTCGGGAAGAGCGCGGTCAAGCTGCTCATCGTGTCGGCCGTGCTCGGAATCTTCCTTGCGGCGCGGTCAGAGCGCATCGGCGGAACGATGCAGTTGCGCCCGCAGGCGGTTGCGGTGGAACTTGGGCGGCTGTCGCTCGAGTTCATCGGCATCCTCGTGGCGCTGCTCGCGGTGATTGGCGGGCTGGATCTGCTGTGGCAGATCGCCGAGCACCGACGCCGCAACCGGATGTCCCGCAAGGAACTGCAGGACGAGACCAAGGACAGCGAGGGCGACCCACATGTAAAGCAGGTCCGGCGGCAGCGCGGGCAGCAGATCGCGATGAGCTCCATGCTGCGGGATGTCGGGGAAAGCTCGGTGGTCGTGGTCAATCCCGAGCACTACGCGGTCGCCCTGAAATGGGACCCGACCTTTGCCGGCCCGCCGCTCTGCACCGCCAAGGGCACCGACCATGTGGCCGCGCGCATCCGGGAAGCGGCGCGGGAGGCCGGCGTGCCGATCCACCGCGATCCACCCACGGCGCGGGCAATTCATGCGACGGTCGAGATCGGCGCCGAGATCCTTCCCGAACATTATCGGCCGGTGGCGGCGGCGATCCGGTTTGCCGAGAGCATGCGACAGATCGCGCGAAAGAAGGTGTTGGAGTGACATGGTGACCAAGCGCGACAAGGCGCAACTGGATGCGCTTTGCCAGATCACCGAGATCGGCTGGGCGGCTGCCGGTCAGGGTTTGCGGGACGCCGTGGCGGCGGAGCGCGAAATCAGCGGGAAGCTGGCGGCCCTTGCGCAGTCGCGGCACTCCAACCTGGGCTCGCTGAACGGGGCGGAGCAGGTCGATTCCGGCACGTTCCAGTTCATCTCGGATTGGCTCAGGTGGTCGGAAAGGGAGCGCCAGCGGCTCAACCTCGAACTCGCCCGGCGCCGGGCGGCCCTGGAGGCCGAGCAGGCCAAGGCGCGAAAGGCATTCGGGCGGCGCGAGGCCGCCCGACAGCTCCGGGATCGTGGCTAGATCGACCTCAAGCGGATCAGGCGTCGCCCGCTGCGAGGAAGGCTTCCACGTCGGCGCGGCGCGGCATCGGTTCCACCGCACCGAACCCCTGCGTGGAGAGCGCAGCGGCCGCGTTGGCATACCGGGCAGCGGCGAAGGGGTCGTCACCGAGGACGGTTCGGGCGAGGAAGGTGCCGTCGAACGTGTCGCCGGCGCCGGTGGCGTCGACCGGCTTCACCTTGCGGCCCGCAATCAGTTCGCGGCGCTCGGGGGTGGCGACCATGGTGCCGCGGGCCCCGAGGGTCAGGGCAACGACCTTGGCGCCGAGACCGAGGTAGAAATCGACGATCGCCTCGGGTTCTTCGAGGCCGGTCAGGTGAATCGCGTCATCCAGGCCGGGCAGGGCGATGTCGCATTTGGCGACGCCTGCGTGAATTACCGCACGGGCGCGGTCGAGCGGCCAAAGCTTCAGTCGCAGGTTGGTGTCGTAGGATACCAGCCCACCGGCGGCCTTGGTGATGTCGATGGCCTCGAAGACGGCGTCGGCCGCCGAGGCGGAAATCGCCTGGCTGATGCCCGAGACGTGCAGGATCTTTGTCGAGCGGAGCGCTTCGACCGGCAGATCGGCCGGCGACATGGTGCTGGCCGCGGACCCGGCCCGGAAATAGCTGAACTCGTGCCCATCCGGCCCGTGGGTCACGAAGTAGACGGCCGTCGGCGCCGTGGAGATCTGCTTGACGCTCGACGCGTCGACGCCCTCGGCGGCCCAGAGATCGATGAACCCGTTGCCGAACGTGTCGTTTCCGAGCAGCGTGAAGTAGCCGGCCTTGACCCCCTGCCGAGCAGCGGCGCAAGCGGCGTTGGAGGTGTCGCCACCGTGCCCGGGTTTGTACATCCCGTCAGGCTGCTGGTTGAACTCCAGCATGGGTTCGCCGAGGCAGAGGATGTCTGTGGTCATGTTTCGCGTCTCGCTGATCGAATGAAGGTTCGTCCCGCATCTTCCGGGAAGCTGTGCAGACAATAGTGTAATGTGCACTGATATGCTAGCGGGACAAATTGCGGCAGGCCCCGAGTGCGGCGTTTCACACCCGTCGCCCGGAGTGTCGCAGTCCCTGCGCCGTCGATCTGGTTGCCGCGCATGGCAAGGGCCGGTATTGCACGGCTGCGAAAGAGGGGGCGAGCATGGCGCAAAACGGACAGGACGGCGAAAGCGAACGCGCGAAGTCGAAGCGCGTCGGCTCATTGCGATCTCTCTTCCCCTTCCTTGCCCCCTATCGTGGCTACGTGATCCTTGCCGGCTTCGCGCTGACGCTCACCGCGACGGTCTCGTTGCTTCTGCCGATCGCCGCGCGGCGCGTGGTGGACGGGTTCGGTGACGGCGCGGTTCACCTGCTCGACCGCTATTTTCTCGCCGCTATAGGCATCGCCGCCGTCTTCGCGCTCGGAACCGGGCTGCGCTACTACGTGGTGACCCGGCTGGGCGAACGGGTCGTGGCCGATATCCGCGAGGCCGTCTTCAGCCGGATGATCGGCATGAGCCCGGCCTATTTCGAGAATCTGATGACTGGCGAGGTCATCAGCCGCATCACGACCGACACCACCCTGATCCTCTCGGTCATCGGCTCGTCGGTGAGCTGGTTTCTCCGCAACACGCTCATGTTCCTTGGCGGCCTCGCCATGATGTTCTTCACGTCGGTCAAGCTGACCGTGATGGTGCTTGCAATCGTGCCCATCGTGATCGTGCCGATCCTGGCGCTTGGTCGCCGCCTTCGCGCCCTGAGTCGGCAGAACCAGGACTGGATCGCGAAGAGCTCCGGCAATGCCTCCGAGGCGCTGCAGGCAGCGCAGACGGTACAGGCCTACTCGCACGAAGCCGCCAGCCGGAGCCAGTTTGCCGAGGTGACCGAGGCCAGCTACCGCTCGGCGAAGACCCGCATCACGGTCAGGGCGCTGCTCACGATCATCATCATCTTTGTGGTGTTCTCCGGCATTCTCGGCGTGCTCTGGATCGGGGCGCGCGATGTACGCGCCGATGTGATGACCGCGGGCGAGCTGGTGCAGTTCCTGATCTATGCGGGCATCATGGCCGGTTCCGTGGCGGCGCTGTCCGAGATCTGGGGCGAGCTGCAGCGCGCTGCGGGGGCGACGGAGCGCCTGGTGGAACTGCTGGACGCCGAGGACGCGGTGACCGATCCCGAGACGCCGCGGGCGCTTCCGGCGCCGGTGACCGGTAGTATCGCCTTCGACAACGTCGATTTCCACTACCCGAGCCGCCCGGCGGACGCCGCGTTGAACGGGGTCAGCTTCACAGTGTCGCCCGGTGAGCAGATCGCGCTGGTGGGTCCGTCCGGTGCCGGCAAATCGACCGTCCTGCAACTCCTGCTGCGCTTCTACGATCCGAGCTCCGGCGAGATCCGCCTGGATGGGGTGCCGCTGCGGGAGATGGAACGCGCCACCTTCCGCCGGGCGCTTGCCCTGGTACCACAGGATCCCGTCATCTTCGCCGACACCGCGCGCGAGAACATCCGCTTCGGCCGGCCCGAGGCCAGCGATGCCGAGGTCGAGGCGGCCGCCAGGGCCGCCGCGGCGGACGGGTTCATCTCGGCGCTGCCCGATGGCTACGACAGCTACGTTGGTGAGCGCGGCGTCATGCTCTCGGGCGGGCAGAAACAGCGGATCGCGATCGCCCGCGCGATCCTGCGCGACGCCCCGGTGCTGCTGCTTGACGAGGCGACCTCGGCGCTCGATGCCGAGAGCGAGCGCGCCGTGCAGCAGGCGGTTTCCGCGCTTAGCGAGGGGCGCACGACGATCATCGTGGCGCACAGGCTGGCGACGGTGAAACAGGCCGACCGCATCCTCGTCTTCGACGGCGGGCGGATCGTGGCCGAAGGCACGCACGATTCCCTGGTGGCGGAGGGCGGTCTTTACGCCCGGCTTGCGCGCCTCCAGTTCACGGACGGACTTGCGGCGGAGTAGCGGCGCCGGCATGTCCGCGGAGGGCCGGATCGGCTGTTGCGTGACGCAGGGACACAATTCCCGTTGCGCAGCGTCAGACTTGCGGCGGATAGTTCAATCGCCCCAAGTCACAGGACGTGCGGGAGTTGGCACGACGAGGGAGGACACCGGATGAGCTTTGCGACCGTCGCCGATCGCGATGCGATCGACAACGAGATGCCGTGGGAGGAACGCGACGTTCCGACCACCATGTACCAATTCCTGAGCGCTGCGCGGGACAATCACGGCAGCCGGCCGGCCGTCTCGTTCCAGCTGCTGTCAAGTCCGGGCGCTCCGGCTGAAACCTTCACCTGGTCGGAGCTTCACGCCAGGACCACCCAGGCGGCCAACCTTTTCCGGTCGCTCGGGGTCGGCGAAGGGGATGTCGTCGCCTTCCTGCTGCCGAACTGCAGCGAAACCGTCTTTACCCTGCTCGGCGGGATGGTTGCCGGGATCGTGAACCCGATCAACCCGCTCCTCGAGCCGGACCAGATCTCCGCGATCCTGCGGGAGACCAACGCGAAGGTCCTGGTGACGCTGAAGGCCTTCCCGAAATCCGACGTTGCGCAAAAGGCCGCCGAGGCCGTGGATCACGCGCCCAACGTCAAGCATGTGCTCGAGGTGGACCTGCTGCGCTACCTCACCGGGCTCAAGAAATGGATCGTGCCGTTCCTTCGTCCGAAGATGACCGTCGAGCACACGGCGCG
Organism: Tropicimonas sediminicola; assembly: GCF_900188335.1. Lineage (GTDB taxonomy): Bacteria > Pseudomonadota > Alphaproteobacteria > Rhodobacterales > Rhodobacteraceae > Tropicimonas > Tropicimonas sediminicola. Next base: position 246,130 of record NZ_FZOY01000005.1, read on the forward strand.
GATCCGGGATTTCAACGAGGCGATGGCCGAACAGCCGGCCGATCGCCTGACATTCGCGGACAGCACTGGCGACCGGGTGGCGGCCTATTTCCACACCGGCGGCACCACCGGCATGCCCAAGGTCGCGCAACATCTCTATTCGGGGATGATCTACAACGGCTGGCTCGGGAACCGCCTGCTGTTCAGCAACCAGGACAACGTGCTCTGTCCGTTGCCGCTGTTCCACGTATTCGCGGTGCATCCGATCCTGATGTCGATGATCGCCTCGGGCGCGCATGTGGTGTTTCCTACGCCGCAAGGCTATCGCGGCGACGGTGTCTTCGACAATTTCTGGAAGCTCGTGGAGCGCTGGAAGGTCACCTTCATGATCGGTGTGCCGACGGCTTTCGCGGCGCTGATGCAGCGGCCCGTGAATGCCGATGTCTCCACGCTGGAAAAGGCGTTCTCCGGATCCGCCCCTCTTCCGGTCGAACTTTACAATCGGTTTGAACGCGCAACCGGGGTCGAAATCATCGAGGGCTACGGTCTGACCGAGGCGACCTGCCTTGTGTCGATCAACCCTGTCGAGGGAGACAAGAAGATCGGGTCGGTCGGGATTCCGTTCCCGCATACCGACGTCAAGATCCTCCAGCATACGCCGGACGGCCCACGCGAATGCGCTACCGACGAGGTTGGCGAGATCTGCATCGACAATCCAGGGGTCTATGCGGGCTCTACCTATACCGAAGCCGACAAGAACCACGATCTCTTCCACCACGACGTCTACCTGCGAACGGGCGACCTAGGGCGGATCGATGCAGACGGTTACCTCTGGATCACCGGTCGCGCAAAAGACCTCATCATCCGTGGCGGGCACAACATCGATCCGGCCGTGATCGAAGAAGCCCTGGCGGGGCATCCCGCCGTGGCGTTCGCCGGCGCCATTGGGCAGCCGGACAGTTTCGCGGGCGAACTGCCCTGCGCCTATGTCGAGCTGGTCCAGGACGCGAAGGTCACGGAAGACGAGCTGATGGAGTTCATCCGGCCGCGCATCACCGAGCGGGCAGCCATCCCGAAATATCTCGAGGTCCTTCCGGAACTGCCCAAGACGGCGGTCGGCAAGGTTTTCAAACCCGAGCTGCGCAAGATGGCCATCACGCGGGTCTTCAACGCGGCCTTGAAGGAGGCCGGGATCGCGGCGACCGTGGTCAAGGTCAATGAAGACAAACGTCGGGGTCTGCTCGCGCTTGTCGAACGTCAGGGCGACGTCGATGACGAGGCCGTGACGCACCTGCTCGGCAACTTTTCCCAGCCTTGGGAGTGGTACGCCTCGGGCAGCGATTAAGCCTTGCCGTCGCAGATGTGTGCCCCCACCGATCCCAAGGTCGCCGGAGCGGCCTTGGGGCCGAGGCACGGGCCGAGGGCAGTGCTGCCAGCTAACCCCTGCCATAGGGCGATGTTGTCGGTTCTGGCTCAGTAGGCGTATTCGTCCGGACTGCAGAACGGCAGCGAACCTCCTCGAATTGGCTCGCTGGCATCGCCTGCGGGCTGGTCTTGTTTGCTTGTGGTACAGCTCGCCTCTCGTCCGGGGCATGCCCGCCGCACCGATCCCGACAGATGGCCTTGACGGCGGCTGATTCCGTTAGTGGACGATGAACTCCGCATGGAGGGCGCCGGCAGCCTTGATGCTGGTCAGAATGTCGATCAGATCCCTTGGCGCGACGCCGAGCGCGTTGAGCCCCGCCACGACCTCGGCTAGCGAGGTGCCGCCCGGTACTTCCGCGAGGCCGATACCCGGCTCCTCCACGATCTCCGCGTTGGTTCTCGGCAGGACCAGGCTTTCCCTCTCGGCAAATGGGTTTGGTTGCACGGCGACAGGGCTTTCCTCGATCCGTAGTGTCAGGTTCCCCTGAGACACCGCCACGCGAGAGATCCTGACGTCGTCACCCATCACAATTGTTCCCGACCGTTGATCAACGACCACCCGGGCCCGGCGTTCCGGCTCGACCCGCAGGTTTTCCAACTGGCTGATCGCCCGGGCGGGAGAGCCGGCCCGGGTTGCGCCAATGTCGAGTTCGATCGTGCCGGCATCCAGCATGCGCGAGACAGCGCGGCCGAAAGCGCCGTTGATCACGTTCTCTATACGCTGCGCCGTCGTGAAGTCCGGATCCCGCAATGAAAGTCGCATCGTCGTCAGGCCGGAGAAATCGAAATCGATCTCGCGCTCCACGCGAGCGCCTGAAGGAATCACGCCCGCCGTCGGCACGCCGGACACCACGTTCGCTCCATCGCCTTCAGCCTGGACGCCGCCGGCGATCACCGTTCCCTGGCTGACCGCATAGATCTGACCGTCGGCGGCTGTGAGAGGCGTCATGATCAGTGTGCCGCCCATCAGGCTCTTTGCATCGCCGATCGCGGAGACCGAGACGTCGATCCTGCTTCCCGAGCGTGCGAAGGGCGGCAACGTCGCTGTGACGAAGACCGCCGCAACGTTTTTCGGCCGGAACTGCTCGCCGGCGACGTTCACACCCAGACGTTCGAGCATGTTTGCCATGATCTCCTCGGTGAACGGCGAGTTTCGCAAGCCGTCGCCCGTGCCGTGCAATCCCACGACGAGGCCATATCCGACGAGGTCATTTCCGCGGACACCGTCGAATTCCACAAGATCCTTGATCCGCACCGGGCCGGCAGAGAGCGGCGTGGCGATGATGGCGAAGAGAAAAACCAGACAACGTAGCATCAGAGGTAATCCGCGAGGTTCAGTCGGGCGCTCCGGGCCGTCAGCGCATACAGCAGTTCCAGGCTGCTTTCGGCCTGTTCCAGCTTGGTCGCACTTTCATAGACATCCACGGACAGGAGTTCGGCGAGGCCGAGTTCCAGCGCGGCGATCTCGCTCGAGTTGCTGGTTTTCGCATCCTCGAGCGTTTCTTCCGCGACACCAATCCGTGCTTGAGTCTGCAGCAGGTCGGTGTTCGCCTGGAGCAGCAGATCGCCTGCCGTTTTCGCCATGACCGCCTGTTCGGAGGGCGCCTCCGAAAGTGGCGGGCTGGACATAAGGGCAGACAGTGCCAGCCCCTTGAGCGTGTCCCGTATGGCAGTGTCGGCGGCGGTGACGTCGAGATCGACCGCGCGGTTGGCGCCGGCCTGCATCGGTGCGAGTGGGGTAGGCGAACCGGTGTAAGCGATCGTGTCGAACCCGCCTCCCGGATCGAACCACGCATCGACGGCGGCCTTCACTCCGGACGCGGTGGTCTCGGTGGCCACTGCGACTTCGAGAGCGGACAGGATCGCGTGGCTGTCGGCAAGTGCGGCGCGGTCGGTTGCGGCGCCCGAGAACAGGGCCCTGCCGCCGTAGCTCGTGTTCAGTTGGCTCACCGCGGCGTGAAATGCCTGGGCCGCAGATGCGCCGAGTGCGTCCAGGTGGACCGCGCTGCTGGTGCTGCCGGAGGTCAACAGGTCCGTCGAAAGCGCAAGCGCCGACTGACGTATCGTCTCCAGAGACGACTGCATGGCTCCGGCAAGTCCGGCCGACTCGCTGATGGACTGACGATAGGCTTCCAGTTGCGAGAGGGAGTGTTCCATGGCCGAGACGGGACCGAAATTCGCGTTCACGGCCTCCGAAACAGATGCCACCTGGCCAGTGGATAGCTCGGTCGAGAAGCGCACCATGTCCGCCTTGAGCTGGGCGTTCCGGCTTCTGAAAATGTAGCTCATCGCGAGGTCGCCGACGGTATTCACAGCCATTGTTCAGATCCCCAGAAGCTGATCCATAAGCTCTTCGATCGTCTGTATGACGCGCGCATTCGCGGCATAGGATTGCTCGATGAGCAGGAGTTTCTGCATTTCGTCATCCGTATCGACGCCGTTGCGCGCCTCTTCCGTGGAAATCGCGTCGAGTTGTGCCGCTTCGAAACCCTGCCGGGTCTCGGCGGATTGCTGCTGGCGCGAGATTTGCGACAGAACGTCGGACGCGAGTTCGCTGGCCGATCGCTGGAGGCCGGCGGAGGCGCCGGAGGCCGTGATGCGGTTCTCGTTCAGGCGCTCGGTCAGCGCCGACAGCAGTGTCGCGTTCCCGACATCGCCGCTGGAAACAGAGCCCAACCCGTCCCTGAGGCGCCAACTCTCGCCGCCATCGCCCAGGTCGACGGCGGAGTTGAGGCCGATCCGGGCAGCGAGACCGATCTCATTGGCCGCGTCGAAGGCGCCGTTGCCGTCGGTAAACAGGCCGGCGTCGCCGGCCGCGAGCGTGGTGTCGAGCGATGGATCCTGAAACCGTTCGATCAGGTCGCGGGCAAGGGCGTCGAGTTCGGTCTGCGCCTCGACGCCGATCCCGTCTCGGATGTCGAAGGCGGCCGCCAGTTTGCCGCCGCCGACGGGATCGTAGGTTCCGCCGATGTCGAGCGGGTTGCCATTCAGGGTCAGGCCGGACAGCGAGCCAGCGCCGTAGGTCATATCCGGCGTGATTGTCCTTGTTGCGGTAAAGCCGATTTCCGCCGCCGGACCGTCAAGCAGGATGGTGCCTCCGGTCGTGAAGAGCGCGATCTGGCCGCCGTCCCGGGCGACCTGCCGAACGGGAACGACCTCGGCGATCGAGTCGACGAGGGCCTGACGCTGGTCCAGCAGGCCAGACACATCCTGGCCCGAGTTTCCCATCTTGAAGATCTGCCAGTTCAACGTCTGGACCTGCTCGAGATCGGAATTCAGCTGCGCCACCATCGAGGCGATGTCGGCGTCGGCGTCCATGCGCATCTGCTGGATGTCGCCCGAAGCTGACCGAATGTGATCGGCCAGATCGGAGGCGGCCTCGACGGCTGCGTCCAGGCGGACCGTCTGATCCGGCCGGCTTGATGCTTCGATCAGTGCGGCGTCGAAGGCGCTGATCTTCGATGCAAGCGAGCCGCTTTCCGTTGGGAGGCCGATTGCTGCCTCGATCTGCGACCAGGCCGCTGCCTCGGTAAATGCATTGGCGAGGCCGGCCTGGGCGATGCGCCTGTCAGACACCAACCGCTCGTCGACCAGTCTCAGCACGCCGTCCACCTGAACGCCCGCGCCGGCGCCGTCCACGGCGTTGGAAGACAACACCAGTTCGCGCTTCTGATAGCCGGGGGTCATCGCGTTCGCGACGTTGGACGAGACGATCTCGGCCGCGCGCGATGCCGCCGTCAGGCCCGACAGGGCGTTGGACAGGGAGCCGGACAGGGACATGGTGAACCACCTCGCTTATGCGCGTGCTCAGCGCTTGATGTTGGTCGTTTCCTGGAGCATCTCGTCGACCGTCTGGATGACCTTGGCGTTGGAGGAATAGGCCCGCTGGGTCTGGATCAGATCCGTCAGTTCGCCCGCCACGTCGGTGGAGGATTCCTCGAGCGCGTAGCTGACGATATCGCCCGTGGGGCCGTCTCCGGCGTCCCACAGGAAGAAGCTGCCGCTCTCGTTGGAGGTCGTGTAGGTCTGATTGTCGAGAGAGATCAGGCCGTTGGCGTTGGGAAGGTCGACGAGTGGGATCTGGTAGACCACGCGCGAGATGCCGATGTCGAAATTCGCGATCACGTAGCCGTTGGCGTCGACCTCGACCGAGGTCATGTTGCCGACGGGCGAGCCATCCTTGCTGATGGCGGTCGGGGCGAAGCTGTCGGAGAGCTGGGTCAGGCCGGTGCCGGTGCCGACGGCACCGATGTTGATCGAAATCGGCCCGCCCGCAACGTTGACGTCGAACACGCCCGTCGCCGCGTCGTAGGCGCCGCCGCTGACCGTTGTGACCGACGCAAGCGTGCCACCGCTTGCGCGGGTGTCGTCGAAGACCAGCGTGTATTCCCCGATCGTGGCGCCGGCCTGTGCCGAATCCGTCAGGGTCATGGTCCAGGTGTTGGTGGCCGGGTCGGTCGCCAGCGCGGGAACCGAGGGTGTGAAGGTCACCGTCACGGATTGCGAGGTGCCGAGGTTGTCGTAGTACTCCACCGGGAGGGTCAGCGCGGAGCCATCGGCGCCGGCCTCGGTCTCGGTCGCCGGCAGGTTGACGCCAAGGGACATCGCGGTCGTCGGTTCGCCGGCGTATTGGTTGACGTTGATCTGCACCGGCTCGAGCCCGTCGGCCGTGTCGCGGGCGTAGTCCGGGATCGAACCATCGACCGCCGCAGGCCAGCCGAGCAGGACCAGGCCCGACTCGGTCTTGAGGATGCCGTCCTCGTCGGTGCGGAACGATCCGGTGGTCGTCAGCAGCATCGAGACATCGCCATTGTCGGTGCCAACCTGGGATTCGGTGGTAACCGGCAGAAAGCCCCGCCCGCGCACGGCGAGGTCGGTCGAATTCGAGGTCGTGACCAGCGCGCCGGCCTCGTCGATCATCCGGGTGGTCGTGACCCGTACGCCGCCGGCCGAATACGTCCCGCTGCCGGATTCGATGACCATCGAGTGGAAATCGGCCTCTGCGCGCTTGTAGCCGTAGGTCGAGGAGTTGGCGATGTTGTCCGAGATGGTGGCAAGCCGGCTTGCGTTCGCGGCCAGCCCGGCCACGCCGGCATTGAGGGAAGAGGAAATGGTCATGGTGCGCCCTTCTGCTGCTGCGACCGGGAATGTCGAGCACTATGGGCATGGTCCGCTTAATGTGATGCTAACGGCGGACAGGCCCCGACATATGCCGCTCAGCCCCCGCTTCCGGAGCGGAGAAGGACGATCTCCAGCCGGTCGTTGCGCATCGACATCGGGTTGCCGACCGCGGGGTGCCGGTCGGCGTGACCGCTGACGCGCTCCATCCGGGAATCGCCCAGCCGCTCCGAGAGCATCTCCCGCACGGCTTCCGCGCGGTCGAGCGAGTGGTCCCAGGTCGGGTTGACCTTGAGCACCACGGCGTGGGATCGGCTGAAGCCCTTGATTGCCACCTTGTTGGTGGAAAAGGCAAAGACACGCCCGACGAGCGCGACCAGATCCCTGAGGACGGGCATCGGAGCCTCGGAGCCGGCCTGGAACAAGGGATCACCCTCGAGGGAGAAGAGCTCGACGATCAGCCCCTCGTCGGTGACGCGCGTCACGATGTGGCGCAGCGTGTTGTCGTCGGCCATGCTTTCTCCGCCGCCGCCGAGGAGCATCGACTCCAGCTCCTTCAGGGCCGCGTCCTCCTCGCTGTGCATCTGCCCGGACGCGCCGGCGTCCCGGAGCGTTGGAGCCCGATTCGTCGCGCCGATGCCGTTGTGAGCCAGCGTGTCCTCGGTGAAGACGGAATCGCCCCCGAGGCTGCCGTCCCCGCCGCCGGACACCCGGTTAAGGGGGATCGTCGGGCTGAAATAGTCCGCGATGCCCTTGCGTTGCTTTTCCGTCGTCGCGTTCAGCAGCCACATCAGCATGAAGAAGGCCATCATGGCGGTGACGAAGTCGGCATAGGCCACCTTCCATGCGCCGCCATGGTGGCCACCGCCGGCCACCACCTTCTTGCGTCTGATGATGACCGGCGCGTTGGGTCCTGCGCTCATACCACCACCTTTGTCTCACACCCGGAACCGAGGGTTACACCCCGCCGGTAAAGGAAAGCTTGAGGCTGGTTGGCACTGCTTTGGAGGCGGTCTTGCGAACCCGTCCGGCTGCCTGAATGAAGCGATTCGGGGCGCCTAAGCTCCGAAATTCGAAGGAAAAGCTTCCCGTTTGCAACACTGGAGGCCGGAGGCCGGGGATTCCTGCGTTTTTTCTGACGGTATCGGGGGATTTGGTGTAACCGGACTAAGAAGAGGCAGATTGCGTCCGGAAAACAGCCCGATAGATGGCACCGAGCGCAAAACAATCGAGGCAGTCACAATGCTCATGAGGGTGATACTCGCTCTTGTCGCATTCGTGCTGGGGGTTCTCCCGGCAGCGGCACAAGGAAACTACCTGATACAGCCGGGCGATCAGCTCGCGGTGGAAATCCTCGAGGATTCCACCCTGAACCGGCAGGTTCTCGTTCTTCCCGATGGCAAGTTCGGCTTCCCCATGGTCGGCGCGGTGACCGCGGCGGGCCGCACGGCCGAGCAGGTCGAACGCTCAATCGCGAGCAGCATCGCCAGCAATTTCTCGGTGACCCCGACGGTCTTTGTGTCCGTCGTAGGGCTCGCGCCAACGGCGCCGGCGATCGAGGAGGCGGACAACAGCTTCGTGGTCTACCTGGTCGGAGAGGTGAATGCGCCAGGGCCGAAGGCGGTGCTTCCGGGCACCACGGTGCTGCAGTTGCTGTCGCAGAGCGGCGGGTTCACCAAGTACGCGGCGACCAAGCGCCTGCAGCTGCGCCGCGAAGACGCCAACAAGCAGCAGCGCATGTACAAGATCAACTATCGCGCGATCTCCCGCGGGGCCGAGATGACGATGGACCCGCAACTCGTCGAGGGCGATGTCCTGCTCGTCCCCGAACGCCGCCTGTTCGAGTAGACGTCCATGCGCGGGGGATGGGTGAGCAGAATGTCGGCGGTGACCTGGTCGACACGCGTGGTGGTTGTTGGAACGGTTTCCATGTTCGCCGCGGTCGCCAGCTCGCAGCAGGCACGGGAACTGGGCGAGGAGCTCTTCTTCGACCTGAGCACCGGCTTTCTGGCCAATGACAACTACGAGCGGCTCGAGACGCCATCCGGCGACACCTACCTCTGGGTCAGCGACGTGACACTCGGCTATTCGTCCGAGACCGACGTGTCATCCTTCGACGCGTCGATCGGCGGGCGGCTGCAACTCGGGGAATTCGGCGAGGATCCCGACGAGAACGGCGGGTTCATCAACCCCTTCCTGAGCCTTGCCTACGGCCGTGACGGGGTCGCCTCCGACTTCACCACATCGCTGCTTCTGCGCGAGACGGACAACGGGCTCGACATCACGGAGATCGAGAACAGCACCGACCTGATCATCGACCAGGGCACGCGCCGCGACCTGAAATTCGCCGCCGGGCTCTCGCTCGGGAAAGATGCGCCGGTCAGTTTCGAGGGCGATCTGGCCTATGCGGAGCGCCGATTCCTGGACTCGGATGATCCCGACCTGACGGACCAGGACACGGTCGCGGTTTCGGCCGAGCTCGGATTCGCGCTGACCCGCACGGCGCGGCTGCTGGTCACCGGCGCCTACAAGGACCGGGACGACATCGACGACATCAAGAACGACGAGACCAACAGCTCGTTCGGCATCGGCCTGCTGGCCGAGATCGATCCGACGCTGACCTTTCGGGGCACCCTCAGCCACTCTATCAACGAGACAACTCGGACCCGCGACGGGGAGCGGGTGACCGATACCGAAGAGCGGCCGACAATCGACCTGGCGCTTTTCCAGGACCGCAACAACGGGACCAACCGGGTCTCGCTGTCGAGCGAGCTCGACGGTGGCGGATACCGGACGACGCTTTCGGCGGGGCGCGAAATGGAGCTGAGAGACGGCTTGCTCGACTTCTCGCTGGGCGTCACCCGCACCGAGAGCGGTCATACCAACCCCGTGGGATCGCTGGAATGGACGCGGCAGAACCGGGACTCGGTGTTCAGCCTGTCGTTCAACAACGGGGTCCAGACGGACGACGACGACAACGAGGTGCTGTTCAGCCGCCTGTCCGCGACGTTCTTGCAGGAGGTGACCGCGGTCTCCGGCTTCCGCGTCTCGGTCGGCACCTCGGCCTCCGAGGGGCTCGACGACGATACCGACGATCGCCGGTATGCGAGCGCCGGGCTGTCCTACTTCCACGATCTCGATCGGGACTGGAGCTTCGTGGCGGGCTACATCCACGAATATTCGGTCGACGGCGGTGACGACACGATGACGTCGAACCAGATCTTCGCCACGATCGACCGTCGCTTCTCCCTGCGACCTTAAGGGGACTTGACACACTTTTGGATGGTTCGAGCGAGTCGGGGCGCGGCCTTGCTCGGAACCCCCGGGTTTTGGCCCTCCCTTCTGGGCCGGAAACAATCCATATGAATGTGACGGACTGTTCGCGCGGAGATGCATAAACGATATGTTTTCTTGAAGTAGGCAGGGGGAAGCACCAATCATCGGTACATGAAGGTGAACCTCCGAGACCCGGCCCCGATGTCCGATGGGGAGAGAGTGATTCTGCTCTCCATCATCGTGCCCTGCTGCCTGGTCGAAGCGGTGCTGCAACTTTCCGACCTCGGGGTGCTCGGCCGGCCTGATCTGCGGATTCTTGCCTACGATTATGGGGCCTTCTGGCCCGGGCTTCTGGGCAACTGGACGCCGAACTTCGCGCTCCAGCCCGCCACGATGTTCCTGAGCTACGGGTTCCTGCACGGCGGAGCGGTCCACCTGGCGCTGAACATGGTCACGCTCTGGTCGCTGGCACGAGTCGTGATCGCCCGGACCGGTGCCGGCGGGTTTCTCTGGATCTACGTGATCTCCCAGATCGTCGGCGGTGCGGCCTTTGCGCTGCTCTCGCGCTCGGGGCTGCCGATGGTGGGGGCATCGGGGGCGCTTTTCGGTCTTGCCGGCGCAATCGGCGCCTGGATCTGGCTCTCGCGGCCGACGACGGCGGCCTCGTTCCGCGCCACGCGCCGGCTGCTCGCGGGCCTCGTCGTGATCAACGTGCTGATGTACGTCGCCTTCGCCGGCAGGCTCGCCTGGGAGACCCACCTGGGTGGGTTCATCGCCGGATGGGGCGTGGCGGTCGGCCTGAACCGGAGGTCGGCGGCATGAGTTTCCTGTCGCATCTCCTGCCCGCCGCGCTGATGGAGCGGCTGGACCATCACCCGGCGGCCGACGCACCGCCGGAGCCCGAGAACCTGACCTATGCCGTGGGCGACGTTCACGGCTGCGACGCCAAGCTCGAAAGGCTGTTGGAGCGTATCGAGGAGGACCGGGATGGACGCACGGCCGATATCGTGTTCCTCGGCGACTACATCGACCGGGGTCCGGATGGGGCGGGGGTGCTCCGCAGGGTAAAGGCGCTGCAGGAGGCCGACAGCGACCGCGTCTTCTGCCTGATGGGCAATCACGACCTGATGATGCTCGATTTCCTGAGCGCGCCGGCCAGCCTTGCGCAGCGCTGGCTGGACTACGGCGGCGAGGAGACCATGGCGAGTTTCGGTGTGCCGTCCTTCGCGGAGGTGGATCTTCGGCAGCGGACCGCGGCGCGGGCGCGCGCACTGCGCGAGGCAGCCGGGCCGGGACTTCTCGGGTGGCTTGCCAACCTGCCGCTCTGGTGGCGGTCGGGCAACGTGGTTGCCGTGCATGGCCAGACGGATCCGTTGCGCGCCATGATCGCCCAGAAGGAGAACGTCCTGCTCTGGGGCCGCCCTGCCGCCAAGATCGTGCCGCGGCGGGACGGTAGCTGGGTTGTTCATGGCCATACGCCGGTGCCGGAGCCGCGGGTGGCCGGCCGCCATGTTGCGATCGACACCGCCGCCTTCCGCGGTGGCCCGCTAACCGCGGCCGTGCTCGGCGACGGGATGCCACGTTTCCTCTCGGTGACCTGATCCCGGCGCTTCTGAGCGACTTCGGGCGCGCGCCCCCTGTTTGCGCCGGGCAATTCGTGGCAGATGAGGGCGAGATATCGCGACAGGGGCGAGGATACGGGTTTGCTGATCGAAGAAACCGCGCTGCCGGGCGTGCTGGTGCTCACGCCGAAACGGATCGGTGACGCCAGGGGCTTCTTCTCCGAAAGCTACAACCGGGACCTTCTGCGCGACCGGGGGATCGACCTGACCTTCATCCAGGACAACCACTCGCTGTCCCACGACGCTGGCACGGTGCGCGGCCTGCATTTCCAGGGTCCGCCGCGGGCCCAGGCCAAGCTGGTTCGCTGCGGGCGCGGGCGGCTCTGGGACGTGGCGGTCGATATCCGGCGCGGCTCAACGTGGTATGGCAAGTGGGCCGGCGTCGAGCTGAGCGCGGAGAACGGCCGCCAGATGCTGATTCCGGAAGGGTTTGCGCATGGGTTCGTTACCCGCGAGCCGGATACCGAGATCCTTTACAAATGCACCGATTCCTATGCGCCCGAGGCCGAGGGCGCGATCCGCTTCGATGACCCGGACATCGGGATCGACTGGGGCCTCGACGGCCAGACGCCGATCCTGTCGGAGCGGGACAAGGCCGCGCCGGGCTTTGCCGGTTTCCAATCCCCGTTCCGGTTCGAGGGCTGAGCAATGAAACTAATGGTGACGGGCGGGGCGGGGTTCATCGGTTCGGCGGTTGTGCGGCAGGCGATTGCCGAGGGGCACGCGGTCGTCAACCTCGACGCGCTGACCTATGCCGCCTGTCTCGACAGCCTTGCCAGCGTGGCGGGTCGTCCTGACTATGCCTTCGAGCAAGTCGATATCCGGGACGGCGCGGCGCTGGCCGATGCCTTTGCCCGCCACCGGCCCGACGCGGTGCTGCATCTCGCGGCGGAGAGCCATGTTGACCGGTCGATCGACGGTCCGGCCGATTTCATCGGCACCAACATCACCGGCACCTTCACGCTGCTGGAAGCCGCACGGGCGTATTGGGAGGGGCATGGCGCGCCGGACGCTTTCCGTTTCGTCCATGTCTCCACCGACGAGGTCTTCGGCTCGCTCGGCCCGACCGGCGCCTTCAGCGAAACGACGGCCTATGCGCCCAACAGCCCCTATGCGGCGTCCAAGGCGGCCGCCGATCATCTCGTCCGGGCCTGGCACAAGACCTACGGCCTGCCCGTGGTGATGACCAATTGCTCGAACAATTACGGTCCGTTCCAGTTCCCGGAGAAGCTGATCCCCGTGGTGATCCTCACGGCGCTGGAGGGCGCGCCAATCCCGGTCTACGGCACCGGAGACAACGTGCGGGACTGGCTTCACGTGGAGGATCACGCCGAGGCGCTTCTGCTGGTCATGCAGCGGGGTCGGGTCGGGCGCAGCTACAACATCGGTGGCAGTGCCGAGGCTCGCAACATCGACCTGGTGGAGACGCTTTGCGCCATCCTCGACCGGCTCCGGCCGGGCGAAAACCCGTATTCCGAGCTGATTGCCCGCGTCCCCGACCGGCCCGGGCATGACCATCGCTACGCCATCGACGCGACGCGCATCCGTGAGGAATTGGGCTGGGCGCCGCGCCATTCGCTCGACAGCGGGCTGGAGCAGACGGTGCGTTGGTATCTCGACAACGAGGCGTGGTGGCAGGCGCTCCGGGACAGGCCGGGCGTCGGTGTGCGGTTGGGCGTGGGGACATGAAGCTGCTGGTCTTTGGCCGGTCCGGGCAGGTCGGATTGGCGCTGCGCCGGGCGGCGGCCTCGGCGGGGGGCGAGATGATCGCGCTCGGGCGGGGGGAGGCGGACCTTGCCGAGCCGGGTGCCTGTGCCCGGGCCATCGCGCGCAGCGATGCCGACGTGGTCATCAACGCCGCCGCCTACACCGCCGTGGATCGGGCGGAAGACGAGCCGGAGCTCGCCGGGCGCATCAACGCACAGGCGGCCGGTGAGATCGCCCGTGCCGCGGCCGAGAGTGGCCTGCCGCTCCTGCACCTTTCGACGGATTACGTCTTTGACGGCACGGGCGCGCAGCCCTGGTGCCCTGGGGATGTGCCGTCGCCGGTCAATGCCTACGGCCGAAGCAAGCTCGACGGCGAGGCCGCGATTGCCGATGCTGGCGGGACTCACGTGATCCTCCGCACGAGCTGGGTCTTTTCAGCTCACGGGACGAACTTCGTCCGAACGATGCTGCGGCTTGCGGAGAGCCGGGCGGAGATCGCGGTCGTTTCCGACCAGATCGGCGGACCAACCCCCGCTGCCGCGCTGGCAGAGGCCCTGATGACACTCGCCCGGGCGAGCGCTGGCCCGGATTTCCGGAGTGGCGTGCATCACCTGAGCGGCGCGCCCGACACGTCCTGGGCTGGGTTCGCACGCGAGATCTTTCGCCTGTCCGGTCATGACGTGAGGGTGCGCGAGATCCCGAGCGCGGAATTCCCCACGCAGGCCCGACGCCCGCTGAACTCGCGCCTCGACTGCACCTCGCTCGCCGAAAGCTTCGGCATCGCCCGCCCGGACTGGCGGGACGGACTGCGAGAGGTGCTGGCGGAAATCGCGACGGGCTAGTCGCCGCTTCACGCGGCGTTTCAACTTGCCGCGAAACCCCTTAGACCGGTTGCGAGGGCCCCGCGCAGCGATCCGGCGGGCCGGGCGGCAGGGGCGGCATCGGGGAGCGGCCAATGAAGACCAAGGGCATCATCCTCGCCGGGGGCACCGGCACGCGGCTCTACCCGATCACGCTCGGCGTCTCCAAGCAGCTGCTGCCGATCTTCGACAAGCCGATGATCTATTATCCGCTGAGCGTGCTGATGCTGGCGGGCATCCGCGAGATCGCCATCATCACCACGCCGCATGATCAGCCCCAGTTCCAGCGGCTGCTGGGGGACGGGCGGCAGTTCGGGATCGAGATCACGTGGGTCGAGCAGCCCGCGCCGGAGGGATTGGCGCAGGCCTATGTGCTCTGCGAGGATTTCCTCGACGGTGCGCCTTCGGCGATGATCCTCGGCGACAACCTGTTCTTCGGTCACGGCCTGCCGGAGCTTCTGAAATCGGCCATTCAGCGGGAGCGCGGCGGCACGATCTTTGCCTATCGCGTGGCGGATCCTGAGCGCTACGGCGTCGTCCGGTTCGAAGGCAACCGGGCGACCGGCCTGGTGGAGAAGCCGCAGGTGGCGCCCTCGCGCTACGCCGTCACCGGGCTCTACTTCCTCGATGGGGACGCGCCGGCCCGAGCCAGGAACATCCGACCCTCTGCGCGTGGCGAGCTTGAGATCACCGAACTGCTGGAGACCTACCTCGCCGAAGACGCGCTCGACGTTCAGATCATGGGGCGCGGCTTTGCCTGGCTGGATACCGGAACCCATGCCTCCTTGCTCGACGCCGGCAATTTCGTGCGCACCCTGACCGAGCGACAGGGGCTGCAGACCGGGTGCCCGGAGGAGATCGCCTGGCAGCAGGGCTGGATCGATGATGCGGCGCTCGCGGAGCGCATCCGGCTGTTTTCCCGGACCGCCTATGGCGACTACCTGCGCCAGTTGCTGGAGTGATCCTCGGCGGCGTGACCGTTAACGAAAGATGACCGGACCGGTTGCTGCATCAGGGTCTTGTTGAGGCTTCTGATGGATTCTCGGCCTGCTTTCAAAGACGTGCAGGAAGAGCTGCCGACGGCCGGCCCGATGCGGGCCTCCACGACGAGGCAACCCCGAAGCCGTCCCTCCGGGGCGAGCGCGGGTGTCTTGGGCGGGCCAACGCACTCGGCTGGCAACGGAACACAACTGGCATGAAAGGAACCGGCAATGAGCGTTTGGCAGTCTGCCGCACTGGTGACCGAGGCGTTTCCCCACTGGGCCAAGCCCGCAACCCTTGATGTCGCCCCGGGAGGCGGCACGGTGCAGCTCGAGCGCCGCAACGCGGGTGGCGATTGGGAGGGGTTCGAGGTCTTCGACACCTCCGGCGCCTACAAGATCGAGGTCGTCAACAGCCCGGAGATGCGCATCACCGCAACGGCTGACGCGCAGTTCCGCTGGACCTGGAACGGCTGAGACGGGCAGGGCTCGGTTCCCTCACCTCCGGGGCTCTGAGCGTGGCGCCGGTCCGGTTCTTCCGGGCCGGCGTTACACGTTTCAGGAAGCCTCGCCGCCGTGTTCGCGGGCCTCTGCCGCTTCGAGCGCCTTCACTCTCTGCTCAAGTTGGGAGAACCGGGCGTGGATTTCCCGCGCAGGCATGTATTGCGCCGCGCTTTCGTCTGCAAGGAGCTGTTCGAGCGCAGTCCGAAACCCGGGCCCGCCGGTACGGATCTGCGAGATGACATCGCGCACGAGGTCTTCGTGCTCGATCTCGATCCGCAGGTTGATCGCCTTGGTGTTCACCTTGGACTTCGGCATGGGACTGGTCCGCTCGTTGGGGCAAGTCCAATGATCTACGAGGCAAGGTGGCGTTTTGCAACCATCATGCAATCACCATTGCGCGGTGCAAGGCGACGGATGAAGCCGTACTTCGCGGGGAGATGCCGGTGCCTGCAAGATGGCGACCCCGGCAGGATTCGAACCTGCAACCTGCCCCTTAGGAGGGGGCTGCTCTATCCAGTTGAGCCACGGGGTCGGTGGCCTTTAGGTGCCGGATCGTGGGCGTTTGCACAAGACGAAATCGCCGCGAATGGCTCCGGACAAGGGCTGGGGCGCCCGCACCGGGCGCATGTGCGACTAATATCCCCGGCTGCAATGCAGCGCTTTTCCACAGGGAAATTTGGCGCTAACAGATCTGCATGACATACGACGATCAGCGTTCCCCCGATCCCACCCATGCGCCGGGCCGCGGCGAGTCCCGACGGCCCCTGACCCTGCGCGATGTGTCCGAGGCCTCGGGCGTGAGCGAAATGACCGTCAGCCGGGTGCTGCGAAACCGTGGCGACGTGAGTGCCGCGACGCGGGAACGGGTGCTGGCCGCGGCCAAGCGGCTCGGCTACGTGCCCAACAAGATCGCTGGCGCGCTCGCCTCGAGCAGGGTGAACCTCGTCGCCGTCATCATCCCGTCGCTGTCCAACATGGTCTTTCCGGAGGTCGTGAACGGGATCTCCCACGTGCTGGAGGATACCGAGCTTCAGCCGGTGCTCGGGGTGACGCATTACGAGCCGGAGCAGGAGGAGAAGGTCCTCTACGAAATGCTCAGCTGGCGGCCTTCCGGGGTGATCATCGCCGGGCTGGAGCGGACCGAGGCGTCCCGCGCGATGCTGAAGAACGCAGGCATCCCGGTGGTCGAGATCATGGATGTCGACGGTGAGCCGGTGGATTCGGCGGTGGGGATCTCGCACAAGCGGGCCGGACGCGAAATGGCGCAGGCGATCATCGACGAAGGCTACAAGCGCATCGGCTTCCTCGGCACCAAGATGCCGCGCGACCACCGCGCCCGGAAGCGCTACGAGGGGTTCACCGAGGCGCTCGAAAAGGCCGGGCTGAAGGTCGAGGATCACGAGTATTACGAAGGCGGTTCCGGTTTCGCCAAGGGCCGGGAGATGACCGAGGCCATGCTGTCGCGGTCCCCGGACCTCGATTTCCTCTATTACTCGAACGACCTGATCGGCGCGGGCGGACTGCTTTACTGCCTCGAGAAGGGGATCGACATTCCCGGCCAGATCGGCATGGCGGGCTTCAACCAGGTGGAACTGCTTGACGGCCTGCCGCGCAAGCTCGCGACGATGGATTCCTGCCGGCGCGAAGTCGGGGAGGCCGCGGCACGGATCATCGCCGAGCGCACCGGCGACAAGGGCGATCCGGACCTCGGCAGCGAGCAGATCGTCCTGATGCCCAAACTCACCTACGGCGACACGCTGCGCCGCGGCTGAGGCCAACTTCATGGACATGGGCCGGGGGATGGAGTTAAACGCGCCCACGTCCGGTCCTGCGTCCGGGCGGCGCAGCGCGAGGCCCCGATGACCGACCTGTCGATCGTGATCCCGATGAAGAACGAGGGCGAGAACATCGCGCCTCTTCTCGACGGAATCGCGGCGGCCTGCGCGGGCGAGGATTACGAGATCATCGTCGTCAACGACGCCTCGACCGACGACACCGCCGAGATCGCGCAGCGGCTGGCCGCGGCCGACGGGCGGATCCGGCTTCTCAATCACGCCAGCTCGGCCGGTCAGAGCGCCGCCGTCCACAACGGTGTCCGGGCCGCGCGCGGCAAGATCATCTGCACGCTCGACGGCGACGGGCAAAACCCGCCAGAGGAATTGCCGAAGCTCTTCATCCCGCTGAAGCAGGACAGCACCGGCAAGCTCGGCCTCGTGGCCGGGCAGCGCGTGGCCCGGCAGGACACGTTCAGCAAGAAATGGGGCTCACGCTTTGCCAACGGGCTTCGGGCGCGGGTGCTGCATGACGGCACACGCGACACCGGCTGCGGGCTCAAGGGATTCCGCCGCGACGCCTTCCTCGCGCTTCCCTATTTCGACCACATGCACCGCTACCTGCCGGCCCTGTTCAACCGGGACGGCTGGGAAGTGGCGCTGGTCGACGTGAGCCACCGCGAACGCCAGGCCGGGCAGTCGAACTACACCAACTTCCGCCGCGCCATCGTGGGGATCCCGGATCTGCTGGCCGTCGCATGGCTGATCCGCCGCCGCAAGAAGGCGCAGGCGGTGGAGGCCGGCCCCGTCGCCGAGGAGCACGCCGATGGTTGAGACCATGTTCAAATGGCTGGCCGTGGACAGCTGGTTCGAATTCTGGTGGGTGATCGTCGGGCTCGGCGGGCAACTGCTCTTTACCGCGCGGTTCCTTGTCCAGTGGATCGCCTCCGAACGGGCCGGCCGCTCTATCGTGCCGCTCGCCTTCTGGTACCTTTCGATCGGGGGCGGTCTCGTGCTCCTGGCCTATGCGCTGTTCCGCAAGGATCCGGTCTTCATCCTCGGCCAGTCCACCGGACTGTTCATCTACAGCCGCAATCTCTGGTTGATCCATGCCGAACGTCGCCGCCAGCCCGAATAGACCCGCCGCAAGCGAGGCCGAAGGCTGGTTCCTGCCCGCCGCGCTGATCGTGTTGGGCGTGACCGCCCTGCGGGTGCTGCTGCTCGGCCTGAACCGGACGGACCTCTTTGTCGACGAGGCACAATACTGGCTCTGGGGCCAGGAGATGGCGCTTGGGTATTACTCCAAGCCGCCGCTGATCGGCTGGGTGATCCGCGCCGCGACCGAGATCGGCGGCTCCGACGCACCGTTCTGGGTGCGCCTGCCAGCGCCGCTCTTTCATGCCGCCACCGCGCTGATCCTCGGCGCTATCGCGGCCCCGCGTTTCGGTCGGGTGGCGGCGATCTGGGTGGCGGCGAGCTATATTACGCTGCCCATGGTGGTCGTTGGCAGCCTGCTGATCTCCACCGACACGATCATGGTGCCCTTCCTGACGCTGGCGCTCTGGGCCTGGCTGCGCGGACTGGACCGCGGCGGCTCGGTGCTCTGGGCGGCCCTGGCCGGCGCAGCGCTCGGGGTCGCCTTTCTCGCCAAGTACGCCGCGATCTATTACGTGATCTGCGCCGCGCTCGCGGCGCTGGCGATGTGGCAGGGGCGGCCCGGCTGGGCGCCGGCCCTGGCCGGGCTCGCGGCCTTCGCGGTGGTGATCTCTCCCAACGTCTGGTGGAACCTGATGAACGGGCTCAGCACCGTCGAGCACACGCTCGACAATGCCGACTGGGTGCGCGACCCGGGTGAGCGGGCGCAGCTCAATTTCGCAGGGCTGGCGGAGTTCCTGGCCAACCAGTTCATCGTCTTCGGCCCGGTCCTGTTCGGCGCGCTCCTGTGGCTCGCCGCGCGGTTCCGCGGCGCACCGGCCGAGCGGTGCCTGCTGCTCCTCTTCTCGCTGCCGATCCTCGCCATCGTCTGCACCCAGGCGCTGCTGAGCGAGGCCTATCCCAACTGGGCGGCGACGGCCTACATCGCGGGGACGCTGATCGTCGTGCCCTGGCTGCTCGGCCAGCACCCCGGGTGGCGGTGGGGCAGCATGGGCTTCCACCTGGTGCTGGCGATCCTGCTGCCGCTGGCCTCGGTCTGGGGCACCGGCTGGCGCGCGGGGCCGGATGGCAACTTCCTGCTGGAGCGCTATCTCGGCCGGACCGAGATGAGCGCCGCGATCCTTGCCGCCGCCGAGGCCGAGGGCGTTGTCGCTGTCGTGGCCGACGATCGGGACATCCTCGCCGGGCTGTTCCACGACGGGCGCGAGAGCACCCTGCCGGTTTTTGCGCGCCCCAGGGATGGACGGGCGCCGAACCATTACGTGCTGAAGTATTCCTTGCCCGAGAGTGTCGTCGGCGACGTGCTCCTGGTCACCAAGAACGAGAGGGTCCGGCTCGAGGGCTGCGAGGCGCGCCCCGCTGGCCGGATCGCGCCGGCCGATGGCGCCTATGCGGGACGGCCGCAACAGCTCTTCCTGGTCGATGCGGAGTGCTTGAGAACGAACCGCTGAAACCCTGTCTGGCACGGGTTCGGGGCGGCGGCGTGGTGACGCTGCCGCGGCTTCGCGAAAACCACACATTTTGCGACTCAGTCACGCTCGCCGGTTTGCCATGCCGCGACAACATGTATAGTGACTGCAATGATACGAAAGGCGGGGCAGGGGCCACGAATGCCTGAGCAGCAACGAAAGATGGCGACCAGAGCAGTCGCTACGGCAATCGCCATATACGGAACGGCGCACCCTCTCGGAGGGTTCGCGGAACCTATGGTGACGGACAGCTACAATCTCTACGGCGTGCCGGGCCTGATCGAGATGCCGACGGCCGAGAATGCGGCTGACGGCGAGTTCTCGGGCAGCTTCTCTCGCTCCGGCGACCAGACCCGCACCGCGCTGACCTTCCAGTTCAGCCCGCGCCTGTCGGGAACCTTCCGCTATACCAAGATCCCCGACTACGGCGGGGGCACGGACTACTACGACCGCAACTTCGACCTGCGCTTCCAGTTCCTTGACGAGACGAAGTATCTCCCCTCGGTGGCCGTTGGCTTCCAGGACATCGTCGGCACCAGCCTCTACAGCGCGGAATACCTCGTGGCGACCAAGTCGATCGGCGAGCAGCTCCGGTTCACCGCGGGTCTCGGATGGGGCCGGCTCGGCTCCTACGGCTCGATTGCGGAATTCGGCAGCCGTGATTTCGTGGTTCGCGAGGAAGGCGGCGAGTTCAACGTGGAGCAATGGTTCTCCGGCCCGGTCGCGCCCTTCGGTGGTGTCGCCTGGTCGCCGACCGACAAGCTGACCTTCAAGGCCGAATACTCTTCCGACGCCTACGAGGTGGAAACACGGCGTGGGCTCGTCGACTACGACTCGCCCTGGAACTTCGGCGCCGAATACCGCTTCAACGAGGGCGTGAGCGTTTCCGTCGCCTCGCTTTACGGTTCGGAGATCGGTGCGCAGGTCAACTTTACGCTCAACCCCAAACGCCCGCTGCTCGGGCCGGGCAACGAGACCGGTCCCCTGCCGGTGCGCCCGCGCCCCTCGCGCAGCGCCGACCCGGCGGCCTGGGGCCAGGAATGGACGACCGATCCGGCGGACCTCGCCGGCCTCGAGGGCGGGATCGACAAGGCGCTCGCCAACGAGGGCATCAAGCTCCGGGCGATCTCGCTGGAAGGAACCCGCGCCGACGTGCGGATCGAGAACAACCGGTATTACGCCGAGGCCCAGGCGATCGGGCGGACCGCGCGAATCCTGACCCGTGCCCTGCCGCCCTCGGTCGAGATCCTGACGGTGACCCCGGTCAGGGACGGCGTGCCGGCCTCGCAGATCAGCTTCCGCCGTTCCGATCTCGAGCGGCTGGAGAATGCCTCGTCCGATGCGATCCTGTCCGAAGCCGTCTTCTCCGAGGAGATGGTGGGCCTGCCCGATGGCATGGAGTTCGTCGACCCGAGCTACCCCGAGACCAACTGGTATCTCGGTACCTACCTCGGCTTCGGCCTGTTCGACCCCGACGAGCCGATCCGCGGCGATTTCGGGATCCGGGTCGGTGGCTCGGTCACGCTGATGCCGGGGGTGGTCGCCTCCGGCTCGGTCAAGTACCGCCTCGTCGGCAACACCGAGGAGGCTTCGGCCAAGCAACGTTCCGAGAATGTGCCGGTGGTACGGACCGACTTCCGCGAGTACGCCCGCGCCACGGACGTCTTCGTCGACACGCTGCAGCTGGCCTATTTCGGGCGCCCGGCGCCCGAGCTCTACAGCCGCGTGACCGCGGGTGTGCTGGAGCGTATGTACACCGGCGTCTCCACCGAGCTGATGTGGAAGCCGCTCGACGGCCCGCTGGCGATCGGTGGCGAGGTGAACTACGTGGTCAAGCGTGACTACGACGGTGGCTTCGGCCTGCAGGACTACGACGTCGTGACCGGCCACGCCTCGGCCTATTACGATTTCGCCAACGGATACAACGTGCAGCTGGACGCGGGCCGGTACCTCGCCGGCGATTACGGCGGCACGCTGACGCTGGAGCGGCGCTTCGACAACGGGTGGCGCTTCGGGGCCTACGCGACGATGACCGAGGTCTCGGCCGAGGATTTCGGCGACGGCTCCTTCGACAAGGGCCTCTACATGCAGGTTCCGCTCGGCTGGGCCACCGGTCAGCCCTCCAAGTCGATCCACAGCTTCTCGATCAGCCCCTTCACCTCCGACGGCGGCCAGAGGGTGCGGGTGGACGACCGGCTCTACGAGCGGGTGCGGCGCTACCACAAGCCCGATATCGAGGGCAGCGGCGGGAGATTCTGGAGATGAGCTTTGCCATTCGTGCCCGAGGCGGCCGGCTCGCCGTGCTGGCTGCGCTCGCCGTGGCGACCGGGCTTGCCGGTTGCGGCAACACGCCGGACAAGGCGCAGGGGTGGGGCGCGCTCTACACCGCTTTCCAGGAGAACCAGGCCGGCCGCGAGGCGCGCGCCAAGGCCGACGCCGGCGTCTCGCCGCAGGCCATCCAGGGGGCGCTGCGCTCGGTGAAGGAGCCGCTTATCCTGGCGGTTCTGGAGGAGAGCCAGCGCACGGCGCTGCTGGCGGAGTTCGGCCGCAACGGGCCCTATCGCACCTTCCGGACCTCGACCCAGCAGACCATGACCTTCCGGGACGGCATGCTGACCGGCACCCGGGGGCTTGGCTATGACCTCATGTCCTCGGACGCGACAGCCGCGACCGCGATGATCCGCGCCCGCCGTTCGGGCGAGGTCAACCGGGTCTACCGGCACCTGTCCGGCGAGAACCACGAGGTCCCGACCACCATGCGCTGCACCATCGCGTCGGAAGGGGCGGACACCGTGCAGGTTGCTTCGGGGGCCAGTTTCTCAGCGACCCGGATGCGCGAAACCTGCCGCGCTGACAATCTGACCGTCCGCAACACCTACTGGGTGACCGGGTCGGGCGACATCGTGCAGTCGATCCAGTGGATCTCTCCGCAAGTCGGCAAGGTGGCGCTGCAAACCCTGCGAGGCTGACCGTTCCCTGACGGGGCGGTCGGCGCTATGACTTCCTACGTCTGTCTGTTCAGGAGCCTGCCATGTCCAGAAGTGCGCTCGTCACCGGTTCGGCCGGGTTCATTGGCTATCATCTCTGCAAGCGGCTTCTGGACGAGGGGTATCGCGTCACAGGCTTCGACGCGATGACCGACTACTACGACGTCTCCCTCAAGGAGCGCCGGCTCGGGCTTCTGCAAGCACACGAGGGCTTCTCCGAGGTGGAGGCGCGCCTGGAGGACCCCGGTCGCCTCGCCGAGTGCTTCGCCGCAGACCAACCCGACGTGGTGATCCACCTCGCCGCGCAGGCCGGTGTCCGCTATTCGATCGAGGCGCCCCGCTCCTACGTCGAATCAAACCTCGTCGGGACATTCGAGTTGCTGGAAGCCGCGCGCGCGACGCCGCCGAAGCACCTGCTGATGGCCTCGACCTCCTCGGTCTACGGTGCGAATCTCGACATGCCCTATGCCGAGACGGACAAGGCCGATCGGCAGATGTCCTTTTACGCGGCCACGAAAAAGGCAAACGAGGCGATGGCGCATTCCTACGCCCATCTCTACGGCATCCCGACGACGATGTTTCGCTTCTTCACGGTCTACGGGCCCTGGGGGCGGCCCGACATGGCGCTTTTCAAGTTCGTGAAGGCGATTCGGGAAGGCCGGCCGATCGACGTCTACAACCACGGCCGCATGAAGCGCGATTTCACCTATGTCGATGACCTTGTGGAGGGAATCGTTCGCCTGATCGACGCTGTTCCCCCGAGCCCCGACGCTCGCGGCGAAGTTCCAGCGTTCGACAGCCTGTCGCCGGTCGCGCCGTGGCGCGTCGTGAACGTCGGGCTGTCCCAGCCGACGGAGCTGGGCGATTTCATTGCCGCCATCGAAAACGCGATGGGCCAGAAGGCGGAGCGGAACCTCATGGAGATGCAGCCGGGCGACGTGCCGGCGACCTGGGCCGATACGCGACTTTTGACGCATCTCGTTGGCGAGCTGCCGGCGACGCCGCTCGACAAGGGCGTCGGCACCTTCGTCCGCTGGTTCCGGGAAAACTACCAGTAAATCCGCAGATCCTGCGCCGAGCCTGTACGGCTCAGCAGGTCGTCCTTGGGGCGGGCCCTTGCTGTGCGGTGTCGCACGTTTTCGGCCAGGCGGGGCCGCCGTCTCGCTGATCCAACGAGGCCATACCGCAAAGCAAAAGCGGCCCCGAAGGGCCGCTTTCGAATTCTTCAGATGCCGAGATCGGCGACGGTCTTAGTGGCCGTCGTCGTCGTCGTCGTCATCATCGTCGTCGTTCGCCAGGATGGCGATCAGGGCAGCGCCGCCCAGCAGGGCAGCAGCAGCGCCGTAGCCGCCGAGGCTGCCGACTTCTTCTTCAACGACGAAGGGAGCAGGCTCGATCGCCGGCTCTTCGTAGCCGCCAGCGAAGGACGGAGCGGCCACGGCCACGATCATCGCGGTCGAGATCAGAAACTTCTGCATAACAATGACTCCTGTAGCGCAGACCGAGCGTCATGCCCGGCGTTCTCCTTGGCAACATCGCACAAACGCACAGAAAGGCAAGCGTCCATAACCCACCTCCGCAAAGTTGTGCCAGACTGGCCACGCATAGTTGCAAAAGTGCCCATGTCGTCAGCCAGCGAAGTTCTGAGTCAGGTAAATCTCGCCGCAACGGCCGCCGCGAGCGTCGAATCCGGCGCCGCTTCCGGTCATCCGGGCGCGGCCGTCCATCAGATTTTTCCGATGGGCAGAGGACTTGTACCACAATTGTGCGGCGTATCGGGCAAGCGTTCCGTAGGTGTGCCGACTGATTCGCTTCCCGTCCATGGTCGAGAACCGGCAGGCGCCGGCGTCGTCGATCTTGAAGTGTCCGAACTCGTCCAGCCGGTAGAGCGAGACCTTTGCGATGTTCTCGGAGCCCATGCGCAGGTCGATCCCGGTTGAGACGACCCGCTGCTGCGGCGTCTGCTGGCCGCGGCGGTTCGACGTGTGGGTCAGGCGCGAGGCGCTGGCCATCCAGCGCGAATGGCCCACTGCCACCTTGCGCAGGCTCGACGGCGTGGCGAGCGCGGGGCGGCCCTTGGTGCAGCGGATGTAGTTGATCTCGGCCGCGATGGCGGCGTTCAGCCGATTCTGGTCGATCCGTGCGGGGTCGATCGGTTGGTTCAGCCCCGACGGCGCGGTCTTGGCGCAAGTGGCGGCGTCTGCCCGGGCCGCGGGCAGTGACATGGCCAGTGCGGAAATCAGACAGAGCGCCACCAGGGGGCGCGGTATTGCAGGGAAATGGCGGTGGATCATCGGCGCTCCTCTTCCGATCCTGTTGCAACTGCCTTTCCGGGTAGGCATTTTTGCGAGGTTCCGGCATCGGTCGGCGGCACGGACGTGCGGCCGCGTTGACAGCCGGCCTTTGATGGCCCATTCGCGTGGCCATATGTTAGCGTAACGGAGGCGCAAAGATGAAGATTGCCATGATTGGCACCGGATACGTGGGACTCGTGTCCGGGGTATGCTTCTCTGATTTTGGCCACGAAGTTGTTTGTGTAGACAAGAATCCTGCCAAGATCGAGATGTTGGAACGGGGCGAAGTACCGATCTTCGAGCCCGGTCTCGATCAGCTTATGGAGCGCAATGTCGCTGCAGGCCGGCTGTCCTTTACCGTCAACCTGGCAGAAGCCGTCGAGGGAGCGGAGGCAGTATTCATCGCCGTCGGCACCCCGACCCGGCGCGGTGACGGCCACGCCGACCTGTCCTACGTCTTTGCCGCCGCCGAGGAGATCGCCGGCTGCGTCGGGGACGGTACGGTGATCGTCACCAAGTCGACCGTGCCCGTGGGTACCAACCGCAAGGTTGCCGAGGTCGTGGCCAAGGCCAACCCGTCGCTCAAGTTCGACGTCGCCTCCAACCCGGAGTTCCTGCGCGAAGGCGCCGCGATCGACGATTTCATGCGGCCCGACCGCGTCGTCGTGGGCGTCAGTTCCGACCGTGCCAAGGAGCTGATGGGCGAGATCTACCGCCCGCTGTTCCTGCGTGACTTCCCGATCGTCTACACCGACCTCGAGTCGGCCGAGATGATCAAGTACGCGGCCAACGCCTTCCTCGCCACCAAGATCACCTTCATCAACGAGATCGCCGCGCTTTGCGAGCGGGTCGGTGCGGACGTGAAATCGGTGTCCAAGGGCATGGGACTCGACGGCCGCATCGGGAACAAGTTCCTGCACGCCGGCCCCGGCTACGGCGGCTCCTGCTTCCCCAAGGACACCAGCGCTCTGGCCCGGATCGGCCAGGAACACGCGGTGCCGCAGCAGATCGTCGAGACCGTCATCAAGGTCAACGAAGAGGTCAAGCGGCGCATGCTCGAGAAGCTGCGCGACCTCTGCGGCGGCAGCTTCAACGGCAAGAAGATCACCGTGCTGGGCGTGACCTTCAAACCCAACACCGACGACATGCGCGATGCGCCTTCGCTGACCATCGTGCCGGCGCTGATCGGCGGCGGGGCAAAGGTCGCCGTGGTCGACCCGCAGGGCCGCCGCGAGGGCGAGGGCATGCTCCCCGGCGTCGAGTGGGTCGAGGACCCCTACGAGGCCGCTTCCGACGCCGACGCGCTGGTGATCCTGACCGAGTGGAACGAGTTCCGGGCCCTCGATCTGCAGCGAATCGCGGGATCGATGGCCTCGGCGAAGATGGCGGACCTGCGCAACATCTACGCGGCCGAGGACGCGAAAGCGGCCGGCTTCGAGGAGTATGTCGCGGTTGGCCGTTGACGCGGATCCCATGCCCGAACGCATCCGTTCGAGCGAAGAACGCGCGGGCCACTCGCGCGTTCCACCGGCAAAGCGGGCATTCGATGTCGGCTTTTCCGCCCTTCTGCTGATTCCGGGCCTGCCTCTCATGGCGGTGCTCTGGGCCCTTGTCCTGCTGCGGGACGGCAGCCCGGCGATCTATCCGGCGCAAAGAATGAAGAGCCCCGACAGGCTTTTCACGCTCTGGAAGTTCCGCACCATGCAGAGCGACCGTTCGGGCCCCGAGGTCGGGGTCTCGGGCGGCGACAAGCAGCACCGCATCACGCCGCTGGGCCGCAAACTGCGACGCACGCGCCTCGACGAGCTCCCGCAGCTGATCAACGTGCTCAAGGGTGACATGTCCTTCGTCGGACCGCGTCCGCCGGCGCGCCGCTACGTGAAGATGTTCCCCGAACTCTATTCGGAGGTGCTGCGCTGTCGGACCGGGATCACCGGGCTGGCGACGGTGATGTTTCATTCCCACGAGGAGATGCTGCTGCGCGACTGCGCCACGGGTGAAGAGACCGAGGCCGTCTATATCCGCCGCTGCATCCCCAGAAAGGCTCGGCTGGATCTGATCTACCAGCAGAACCAGTCGCTCGGGCTGGACCTCTACCTGATCTATCTCACGGCCGGGAAGCTGCTGCCGCTCCCCGGCCGCCGGCTGAACCGGCTCAAGGCCAAGGCTCGCCGGGTCTGAGCTCCACTGTCGTTCCCGGGTTTTCCGTGACATGACCCGGTGAGTGTGCAGAGTCTTTCTCCCAGGACGTTAAGCGCCCGGAAAGCCGTTTCGGGCAGAGTGCCATCAAAGCCGGACAGGGCCCGCATTGCCGCGGGCCGGGGAATGACCGGCAGCGAGCACCGCCGGCAGGCCCCCGTCTGCCGGCCCATCTGACCGCTGCCGCAGCCGCGGTGCCCCTCTGGGCGCCTATCGGCGATCCCGACCTCCAGTGGCCCTTCGGCCGGTGTCAGGAAAGGAACGACGATCGATGCCACTTTCGACGCTCAGCAACGGAGAGATCTCCGACCTGCTGCTCTACGGCACCTGGAACGCGCATGGCGGCGAACCGTGGAAATTCGACCTGAACCTCGGTGCCGCACGAACGCCGGTGATCTACGTCGACTATGACGGCATGACCAAGGCGGGCCAGTGGTTCGCCGAACAGGCCTTCGACGCCTGGACGGCAACGACCGGGATAGAGTTCTCGACCGGCACACCGCCTTCCGGCGCAAATGTCCAGATCATCGTCGATGACGAAAGGAGTGGCGCGTCCACGTCGAAGACGGCCTTCGGCGACGGGGAAATCTACCAGGCGCGCGTCAATGTCTCGCGCGACTGGATTTCGGGCGACGAGTTCGAGCTGGACGCCTATCCGCTGCGAACCTTCATCCACGAGATCGGGCACGGGCTCGGGCTCGGGCATCCCGCCAATTACGGGGCGCAGCCGAACGACGGCGACGACTTCTCCACGGACGCCACCTTTGCCAACGACAGCTGGCAGACGACCCTGATGTCCTATTACTCGCAATCCGAAAACACGGAAATCGCGGCAACCCACGCCTATGTCATGACACCCCAGGTCGCCGATCTCATCGCGATGCGGGAACTCTATGGCACCGCCGGGACGCTCCGCACCGGCGACACCATCTACGGGGTGGGCTCGACGGCGGGGGATTTCTACGACAACCTCGAAGCCCACTGGGCGTCGATGAGCTACACGATCGTCGATGACGGCGGCACAGATACGATC
This sequence comes from Tropicimonas sediminicola, assembly GCF_900188335.1. Taxonomy (GTDB): domain Bacteria; phylum Pseudomonadota; class Alphaproteobacteria; order Rhodobacterales; family Rhodobacteraceae; genus Tropicimonas; species Tropicimonas sediminicola. The sequence goes on from NZ_FZOY01000005.1 coordinate 274,510, forward strand.
GATTTCTCCACCGGCGGTCGCGATCTCGATGTCGATCTCCGGCAGGAAGCGTTCTCGAGCGTCGGCAAGCGGATCGAGAACATGGCCATTGCACGTGGCACGGTCATCGAGAATTTTCGGGCCGGCAGCGGAGACGACACCGTCGTCGGCAATGCTGCGCGAAACAGGCTGGAGGGCGGCGCCGGCAATGACCGGCTTACGGGATTCGGGGCTGCGGACACGCTGCTCGGCGATCTGGGCCGGGACACGCTGATCGGCAGCGGCGGCGGCGACACTCTGAAAGGTGGCGCCGGTGCGGACGTTCTGAAGGGCGGTGGCGGCAGCGATCGCCTTGTGGGGGACGTGGGCCAGGACCGGCTCTTCGGCGGCAGCGGAAACGACCGGCTCCTTGGCGGCGACCATGACGACGCCCTCCAGGGCGACGGCGGGGCAGATCGGCTCTCCGGCGGGCGAGGGGGGGATCTCCTCAAAGGCGGCAGTGGCAACGACACGCTCGATGGCGGCGCGGACACCGATCGCCTGCTCGGTCAGGGCGGGGCCGACACGATCACCGGCGGCGCCGGACAGGACAGGCTTCTGGGCGGCGCGGATCGAGACGTCCTGCGCGGTAACGCAGGTGTCGACATGCTCTCCGGCGGAACGGGCAACGACCGGCTGTTCGGCGGCGGAGGAGCCGACGACCTGAGCGGCGGAGACGGCAATGACGTCCTCGACGGCGGTGGCGGCAACGACAGCTTGACCGGCGGCCGCGGGGCGGATCGGTTTGTCTTTACTCCCAATTCCGGCCGCGACGTGATCGCCGACTTTGACGTCGGGGCGGACGTGCTGGACCTCGCCGAATTCGGGTTCGAAACGTTCCGTAAGGTCAGGGAGCTCGCGACGGAAGTGAACGGCGACCTCGTGCTGGACCTCGGCGCCCGGTCCGAGCTCACGTTGGAGGGCCTGTCCCTCGGTGAACTTCGGGCCGCTGACGTCATCCTGTCTGTCGTCTGACCCGGACTCTCCAGCGACACTTGAGCCGCCGCCGCTGCGCCCTCCACCGCTCGGAGGCGGTTGACCGACCTTGCGGGCTGGCGCTATCTGTGGCCGAACGCAGGACTGCCATCCTGCCAAGAAATAGCGATTCCTGGGGGAAACAGTGCTGACCTTGATGCGGCCTTTGTTGTGCGTCTTGCTGCTCGGGGCCTGTGCGCTGCCGCGCGGCGCTGCGATAGAATCGGAAGTTCTGGCCAGTGCCGACGCCACGAATCGAGACTTTGCAGTCTATTCCGTCACCCGCAACAACCTGTCCGCGATCGCGAACTGGCCGGCGACCGACAACGTGCGCCAGTTCGGCTGGCTCTCGCGAACGTCGGGCCCCGCGGACATCCGGATCCAGCCGTTCGACACGCTCAACCTGGTTGTCTGGGACAGCGAGGAGAACTCGCTGATCACCTCTCCCGGCCAGAAGCTGGTCGATGTCGGAAATCTTCGCGTGACCGAATCCGGTCAGGTGTTCGTTCCCTATCTCGGATACGTCAGCGTGTCGGGCAAGACGCCCGACGGCGCCCGCCAGCAGATCGAACGGGAGATGCTGGCGATCATTCCCTCGGCCCAGGTGCAGCTCAACGTTGTCCCAGGCAGCCGCGGCTCCGTGAGCCTCGTCGGTGGGGTCAACCAGCCCGGCGCCATCCCGCTGCCCGACGGCCGCTTTACCGTGCTCAACCTGATCAGCCAGGGGGGCGGCCCCAAGGACTCGCTTCGCAACCCCCAGGTGCGCCTGATTCGCGGCGGAACGACCTACGGCGCCTCGCTCGAAACGCTTGTGGAAAACCCGTCGCAGGACACGGTGCTGCTGGGCGGCGACAAGGTCGCGCTGGTCGATGACGAACGCTATTTCCGGGCGCTCGGCGCCAGCGGGCTGGAAGAAATCATCTACTTCTCCGAAGACCGCGTGACGACGCTCGACGCGATGTCCCTGATCGGCGGTCTGGAGGCGAACCGCGCCAATCCACAAGGCGTTCTGGTGTTGCGCGAATACCCCGGTTCGGCAGTTCGCTCCGACGGTTCCGGCCCTGGAAATACACGCACGGTTTTCACACTTGACCTTACGAGCGCAGACGGCCTGTTCAGCGCCGGCAGGTTCCCCGTGTACTCGGGAGATACTGTTCTTGTTACGGAATCTCCGGTCAACGCGGCCCGCACCGTGTTCGGTCTGCTGGGTACCGTGGTGGGCATCACCGATCAGTTCGCGCAGTAGGTTGACGGGGTGCGCGTTCATCCCGGCAATTTATTGCCGATGTTTCTGAAGTTTGGCTTTTGACAAACGAAGCCAATCCTGCGACCTATCGGCGAGGGTGCAAAAACGGGCGAAAACGGCAGTGGCGCAAAAATGGGCGCTGACTGCCTCAATAACCGCACCATCGGGTTTTTGTGTTCGAAACGTTTGGTTTAAGCTGAGAGCGGGGGACGCGTGTTTCAGCAATTCCAGAATGACGATGATGCGCTCGAGGCAATTTCGGCGCTCACGCCATCTATTCTCCCGCGTGTAGAACGCGCCACCGAGGATCGTCTCGGCCCGGTACGTCTGGCTGCGGTTGTTGTTACCTTCAATCGGCTTCATCAGATCCAGCGCACGGTGCGGCGACTGCTGGACGAGCCCTGCGACAGGATCGTCGTCGTGGACAACGGGTCCTCGGACGGGACTTTCGACTGGCTGCGCTCCCTCAACGATCCGCGCGTGCACGCGATCGCGGCGCCCGGCAATCTCGGCGGCGCCGGGGGGTTCGAGCTGGGGCTGCGCAAGGCGGTCGAGCTGTTCAACCCCGAATGGCTGGTGATCATGGACGACGACGCGCGTCCGGAGCCCGGCTGTTTCACCCAGTTCCTGGAAAAGGACACGAGCGGCTGGGATGCCGTCTCCGCCGCCGTCTACCTCAAGGACGGCCGGATCTGCGAGATGAACCGGCCCACGATCAACCCCTTCTGGCACCTGCCGACCTTCTGCCGCACCGCGGTCAAGTCGCTCGTCGGGAAGTCCCGGGTTGGCTTTCACATTTCCGACGAGGCCTACAAGGCCGGCCCTGTCGAGATCGACGCGACCTCGTTCGTCGGCCTGTTCCTGTCTCGCGAGACCATCCAGAAAGCGGGCTATCCCGACGGGAGCCTGTTCATCTACGGCGACGACGTGCTCTACACGCTCGGGTTGCGGAAATCCGGGATGCGCATCGGATTCCTGCCCGATCTCAAGTTCGAGCACGATTTCAACCGCACCTACAACGGTGACGCGAGCCTCTGCAATCCGATCTGGAAGGCCTATTACACCGCGCGGAACATGCTGCTGGTGTACCGTTTCGCCGCCGGAATCCTGTTCTGGCCGGCGTTTTTCTTCATCCTGCTGAAGTGGCTGTCCGCCGGGCGTCATTACGGTGAGGTCCGCCGCACCTATTACAAGATGGTGTGGCATGGGGTGAAGGATGGCCTTATCGGCAAGCGCAGCCGTCCGCACAGCGAGGTGACCTCGCTCGCCTCTGCGCTCTAGTCCCGGCGCCGTCCCCGGACACACGTTTCGGAGACGGCCTCAGACAAAGCTGACATCCTCCTCCGTCAGGCCGCCAAGATAGGTGCGCTCGATGGTCAGCGTGTTCTGACCGTCCCCACCCATGTCATAGTGGATCGTGTTGCCGATCTGGGTCGACGCGGCTTTGAACTCCGCCAGCGAGCCGGCCTCGCCGGTGCCGGTGACGAATTCCAGAACATCGTGATTGGCGGCGTTTCGGGCAATCGTGAAGGTCACGATGCGGTCGTTGCCGAAATCGCCGCCGAAGACGAACGTGTCGGCGCCCGCGCGGCCATCGAGCACGTCGTTGCCCTTGCCGCCGGTCAGGCGGTCGTCGCCGCCCCCACCTACGAGCCGGTCGTTCCCGGCGCCTCCGTCGAGGTCATCGTTTCCCGCGCCGCCAAAAAGAAGGTCGGCACCGCCTTGACCCGAGAGAGCGTCGTTGCCTGCACCGCCCCTGAGCGTATCGGCGTCTCGACCGCCGTCGATCCGGTCCTTGCCGTCGCCGCCCAGAATAACATCGCGGCCGCGGCCTCCAGTTAGACTGTCGTTCTGGCCATCGCCTTCGATCCGGTCGTCGCCGGAGCCGCCTTCGATCCGGTCCGCTCCGAGGCCGCCGTTGATCCGGTCCGCGCCGCCGAATCCGTTGATCACATCGGCACGCCCCCGACCGTCGATCACATCGGCGAAATTGGAGCCGTTGATGGAATCGCCGCGCGCCGTTCCGTCGAGATCGTAGGTGACGAATTCTTCGATGGAGAGCCGCTTGGTGCTTCCGGTGTTGCGGTTGGCGATGACCCGGATCTCTTCCACCGACTGCAGTTCGGCGATGAGCGCGCCGGTCTCGGTGTCGAAGGCCTTGATGAACCGGTCACTGTCCCGTGTGAGCGTCCAGGTCGCGAGCAACTCGCCCCGGGTCAGCCCAATCAGCCCCGGCGCTCTCGCAATCTCCTGCAATTCCAGGACATCGGTGCCGTCGCCGCCATCGAAGCTGAAGAATGCCGGCGTCCAGATCAGTTGCACCGTGTCATCCGTTGCGCTGCCGCGAACGTCGAGCGTCCCGCGCACGTTCACGACCAGCCGTTCGAAGCCCTGAAAGGACACGTCGTAGATCGTGCCGTTCCTGCCGGTTCCCCCGACGTCGAGATCCAGCCCGCGCAGCCAGCCGCGCCCAAGATCCGCCACGACCCGCTCGGCCCCGTAGACCGGGTCGCCATCGTCGAGAAGCAGGTCGTCGACGCCGCTTCCGCCGCGAAAGATGTTGCTGTCGCCATAGATGCGGGGTGTCGGGTCGACATTGCCCGCGCGCTGGCTGCCAGTGTCGGCACCGTGGAGCGCCACCACGTCATTCCCGGCGCCGGCCTTCACCACGAGACGGTCGGTCTCGATGTCCTGGGCGAGGTTGATCTGGTCGTTTCCCCGCGTGCCGTTGATCACGGTCATGTCCGGCGATTCCTCCCGCGCGCTCCGTGCCTCTGAACAGGGCACGAACTTCCTTAATCACTCGTGAACGGAGCCGGACAGCGCCGCCTCAGTCGAGCCGTTCCCGCACCCAGTCGCAACTGCGCCAGGGAACGGAGACCGTGGGATCGAAAAGGTTCTCCCGGCCCTCGGCCATGAGGTTCCGATAGCGGCGGTATTCCTCGGCGTCGTTGAAATGCTGACGGCGCCGGGTCTCTTCCCGCACCTTGGCATGGAAGCCCGCGTGATACTTGAAATGCGCGAAGATCAGGTCGCGCGGCGCGACCTGGGCCTCGGCGACATAGTGCAGGCCGGCCGAGAGACGCATCCAGGGGCGGTACTTCAAAAGGGCGTATTTCTGCGCCACGAAAAGCTCGGAGCGCGATCCGGGCAGCAACCGGTGGCGCAGGCTGCTCGTCCAGGTCTCCGCGTTGGAGAAGGGGCCGGTTGCCGTGGATTCGGCGAGGAAGGGGACCTTGTCCACGTGGGTCGCGACAGTGAAGGGGTCTCTGCCCTGGAAACTCGCCCTGGAGAGCGGCCCCTCGGGGTAGAGATCGAGCATGAAGATCCGGGCCGCGTCGGCGCTTGCCATCTCCGGGCTTGCGAGCAGGTCGGGCAGGGTGCCGTCGGCGTCCTTCAGAACCAGCAGCTCGTCGGCGTCCGCGATCAGCGACCAGCGGTTGAGGCGGAAGTTCGCCATCGCCGCCTGCTGCCAGGCGACGCCATAGGCCGAGGCGGAATAGTCGGTGTCGGCCGAGAACGTGGCGACGTCCGGCTGTTCCAGAAGGTATTCCAGCGTGCCATCGGTCGAGCAATTGTCGATGGCGAAGAAGCCCTGAACGCCCAGCTTGCGATAATGGTCGAGGAAGAGCGGCAGCATCTCCCGTTCGTTGCGGATCGTGGTGATGACGACGAGGCTCTGGGCGTTGACGCGCTCCAGCTGCGGCACCGGACTCACCAGGTCGATCGCGTTGGTGTTCCAGCCGATGCGGGCCGGGTCATAGGTGGGCCACGCCTTCTTGGGCCAGAGTTCGCCCGTCCCGCGCACCTCGGCCGCCCAGTTCTGCAGGTCGGGCGTATCGAGATGCACGAGCTTGGCCGGGCTCGCCGCACTTGGCAGAAAGGCGTTCTCCCAGCGGCTGACGGGAACGCCCTTGGAATGCGAACGTCGCAGCACGCAGGCGTCGTAATCCTCCGAGTCCGGCAGGATGCCGGTCATCCCCAGCAGGTCGCCCACCAGCTTGTCTTCCATGATGGAGCTGAGGATCAGCCGCGCGCCTTCCGGCGTCTCCGCGTTGTGCAGCAGAACGTCCATGATCGTCCGGTTCAGCACGTAGCCCGTGCCGCCCTCTGCATAGGTCGAGGGCTCCGGCGAACGGTCGATGTCGAGTTGCGACGGGTCGACGGCGGCGCGCGTCAGGTGCCAGGTGCGGTCGGTCTGACCGGCGGTGCGGTGCAGGCGGCGGCCGTAATAGGCGAACTTCCGGTAGCTCTGGGTCAGGAAGAACCGGTCGACATCGAGAGAGCAATCGTCGTCGATCTTCAGCATGTGGCTGAAGGGCGTGTTGCGATAGATCCATCGCACGGCGGCCAGCACCTTTCGCGGCAGTCCCTCGTAGCTGTCCGGCGCATCGACGTGCAGCACGTCGCCTTCCAGACGGTCGTCGCCATCGCCCACGACGATCACATAGGGAATGCCGCGGGCGGCGAGGTCCTTGAGCCAGGTCTCGCGCTGCGCCTTCACCCGGGTCTCGAGCAGCGGTCGGCAGGAGATGACGACCACCACGGTATCGAAGAACATCGCGCGGCCGTCGCGGGACAGGCAGGCCTCCGTGGCCGGATCCGCGGGGCCGGGAACGGCGGCTTCCGCCTCTGGCAGCAGGGCGACGAGTTCCCGGGCCAGCGCGGAATCGCAGGCGATTGCCGTCTGCCGCAACCCGAAGACAGCCATGCGGACGGCGGGCGAGATCTGCAGCGCCCCGCGTTGCTTCGGCGGAACGGCGTCGATCAGGCCCCGCGAGAGATCCGCGGCCTGACAGGCCAGGGCATTGTCGCCGGCGCGCAGGGCCGCGCCAAGAAGGCTCAGGGCGATAGCCACGCCATTGTATCCGGCCCGGCGGCCAGAAAGCAGGCGCAGCTCCGGCTTCAGCGCCTCAAGCCGATGGCCGGCCTCGGGCGTTCCGAGGTCGGACAACAGCTCTGCCGCTTCCCGGCCGACCTTTTCCTGCAGTTCGAGGTATTCGCTGCGCGGGAGCATCGGCGAGACGGAGCGGATCGCGCGGACGATCTGCTCTGGCGGGCCGGCCTCGGCCGCATTGCCGCCTGGCAGCGCCGCGCGGCGCAGAGCCAGGTCGAGCAGCCGGTGCGGGGCAAGCGACGCCAGGCGGTCGCCTTTCCAGCCGGAGGGCGCGAGTTCCCGCATCAGGCGTTCGCCGTCGATGGCGCTGGCCGGAGGCAGCGCGGTCAGGCCGGAGCCCGTCGAGCCCTCGCGCACGGCCTTGACGGCGGCGTCATAGGCCGCACGCGCGGCATGGATGCGCCCGTCGTGCCGCAGCCTCGCCAACCCCTCGCGCGAGTCGAAGGCGCTCCAGAACTGCGGCGACAGCCAGTGGCTGCGCAGCACGCGGTCGACCAGCCAGTCCTCGAACCAGGTCGAGAACAGGTGCGACTGCTCCATCAGGGTGATGATCGCCTCGGTGAGCCGCGTGCAGGCCCCGCGGCCCCAGTAGTCCCAGGCGTGCCATTCGACGTAGGCCACGAAGGCCCGCGCCGCGGTTTCTCGCGCCGTATCTGTGAGGAACGCCGGGCAGTCGGTGGCGATCTTGCGGATCGACCAGGAGAGCGCCTGCGTCGAGATCCAGCCCTCCGGCCGCTGGCTCAACCACTGGAAGAACTCAGAGACCGCGTCCGCGTCTTCGGCCAGCACGTCGAAGGGAAGGCGGAAAGACTTCTCCCAGGGCGCAATCGCGTCGGCCTGCGCACGCAGCGCGCAGCGCTCTGCGAGCGGGACAAGCGCTTCGACCTGGTCGCTGCCCGCAAAGACCTCCGCCAGCCGCATGACCAGAAGGCGCTGCTGCTCACCGGTCAGCCCGTCGAATCCCTCGGCGAACTCGGGGTCTTGCAAAATCGCGGCCGGATCCTGCTTCGCCATGGCCCGCAGCTTGCCGGAAAAGGTTTTCTGCACGATCTCGACGGCGACGACGTTCGGGTCGACCTCGATCGGGGGCGTGAAATCGGCGTCCCCCTCCAGCACCAGCTCTTCGGGGTTCAGAAGGTCGCCCAGGGCATAGGCGTCGATGGCCTGGCTCAGCCGCCGGCGGGCGGCCTCGCTCAGCATCGGGATGATCCCGCCGCGGGCCGCGTGTTCGACCGCGGAGACGAGGCTGAAGGCGCCGGCCCGTTCGTCGGCGGCGATCCCCTCGATTGTCCGGACCAGTTCCTCGCGGGTCATTTGCAGGGGCGCGCCGCAGGGGCTGCCGTTGCAGGTCAGCTGGAGGGACAGGCTCTCGCCGGCCGCGACACCGTACCAGACACGGCCCGGCAGCACGGCAATCACCCCCAGCCGGTCGTTCGAGGCGCCTGCGGCCGCGGCGATGTCGGGACGGGCGAGCGTGCGCAGCGGAACGCCGCCGTCGAGGCCCGCCGCCTCGATCCGCAGGTCCTGCGACTCGACCCCCGCCTGCACGCCCCAGCCGGTGAGCGTGAACGGCGCGGAGAGCGCCAGTTCCCCGGTGGCGCAGGTCTCTGCCGCACCGCCGACCCGCACCGCGCGGGCCGCGCCGTGGAGGTCGAACCAGTGCAAGTGCACCGCCTCGTCGATGGTCTCGCGCAGGATCTCGGTGTCGTTGAGGAAGAGCGCTGCGCTTCCTTGCGAGAAGTCGATCCGGACCCTGTCGCCGCGTGGCGCGAGCGCGCAGGGGGTCAGGATTTCCTCACCCCAGACGCCGCCGTTCAGCCGGTTGAAGGCCAGAATCCCGTCGGCCTGGCGAAACGAGACATGAAAGGGGATGTCCTGGCCGTTGGCATCGAAGAAGGACAGGTTGGCATAGTCGACCCGGTCGAATTCCAGAATGCATTCCCACCGGGCGTCGCCTGTCGCTCGAAAGCCAAGCAGCATGTCTGGGGCTCCTTCTTCTCCGTCGTCGCCTTATGACCACAAAGGGCAGGGAGGCACAATCGACCTGCGGGCATCAGTGGTGTGTTCAGGACCAACCTGCAGTTGCATCGCAAAGGTAGGCCCGCCGGAACACCGGGTAGGGGAAGGCCCCCGCCTGCGTTTCAGGCGGCGGTGCCCAAAGGTCTGCCTCCTTGCGGACCATCCATTCGAGCGTGTCGCGGAGCGATTTGTCCTCCGGCAGCGTGTCGCCTGCGGTCAGGAACAGCAGGAAGACGGCGTCGGTCGCGGCGGCGGCCTGTTCCAGTGCCGGTAGCGCGGCGTCCGGGGCGTGGCGCAACACGGTGCAGCGGTCGGTCTCGGCCGTGGCCGCCAGCAGCGCCGCGTGTCGGGCGCCCTCGTCCTCCGGGTCATCGGTGTACAGCAGGATGGTCTCGAAATCGCGAAAGGGCGAGCGGGCGAGCGAGGCCAGCGTGCGCGCAAGCCGCTCGTCGGGTTCCTCGGCCCGCATAACGATGCCGAGCGGCAGCTCGCCGGAGATCAGCAATCCCCAGAGCCGGCTGATGTCTCGGTCCCAGTCGGGGGCGTAGGTCAGGCCGCGGCGCTCGAAATAGCGCCGTCCCGCCTCGGCGAAGCGTGCCCGCAAGTCCGGGTCGGAGATCGCGAGGCTGCGCTCGAAGACGAGACGCGTGGCGATGCGGGCCATCGCCCGTTCCCGCCCGGGGCGCTGCGAGGCCGCCATCGTCCGGTCGATCAGTTCGAGCACGTCGAATTGCTCGAATACGCGCTCGGAGCTCTCGCGGGTGATCTGCCCCTCGCGCCCCTGGGTCTGCCAGTAGAGCGGCTCGGGGACATAGGCCAGCCTGTCGGTCCGCCGGGCGCATTCGTAGAAGAACGGGTGATCCTCGTAGTAGATCCCCTCGACGAACTCCATCCCGGCGATCAGTTCGCGCCGGTAGAGCTTGTTCCAGGCCGAGGGGAAGTGCGGGATCACGTCCGTCCAGTCGTCGAGCCGGAAAATCGCCGGCCCTGGATGGTCGACGGCGGGATGGGTCCGGCCGTGGATCGCCGGATGGTCGAAGGCGGTGCCGTTGGCGAGGCAGAAGCGCACCCCGCAGGCAGCCCAGTACGCGCCCGTCTCCACCAACGCGCCGAGCAGGTTGGCGAGGTAGCTCGGCGCGATCCGGTCGTCGCTGTCGATGAAGCCGATATAGGCCCCGCGCGCGATGCGGAGACCGGTGTTGCGGGCCGCCGACAGGCCCCCGTTCGGTCGCGTGACGACATGGAACCGGGGATCGAGCCCGATGGCGTTCCAGACCGCGATGAGGCTGTCGTCAGTGGAGCCGTCGTCGACAACGATGACCTCGAAATCCTCGAAGGTCTGTCGCATCAGGCTGTCCAGGCAGGCGCCGACATAGCCAGCAACGTTGTAAACCGGAACGATGATCGAAACCATCGGGTCCGGTCCGTGCTGGCCCAGAGGTGTGGTCGGCGTCACTTTCCCCCCATCGTCGTGTTGCGCTGCGCGCGCGCCGGCGTCAGAGCGGCGGCTTGGCGAATGCCGGCATCTGCGTCCCGCTCGCCGCATGTTGCAAGAAGGCGCGGCCGGTGTCCAACGCCTCGCGGATCGTCACATCCATGTCGAGGTAGCGGTAGGTCCCGAGACGCCCGACAAAGGTCACGCCGGTTTCGGCATTCGCCTTCTCGACATAGGTGCCCAGCATAGCCTTCTCCTCCATCAGGCGGATCGGGTAGTAGGGAATGTCGTCGGGGCCGCATGCGCGGGAGAACTCGCGATAGCACACCGTGCCCTCGTGCTCTTCCCAGGGCGAGAAATGCTTGTGCTCGGTGATGCGGGTGTAGGGCACCTCCACGTCGCCATAGTTCATCACCGCGCAGCCCTGGTAGTCGCCCGTGTCGGTGAACTTCTCGAAATCGAGGGTCCGGTAGCCGAGCCGACCGAGTTCGTAGTCGAAATAGCCGTCGAGCGGGCCGGAATAGAACACGTGATCGTATTCGGCGGCCTGTTCCCGGGTGAACCGGGTGTTCAGGTGCACGGTAATACCGGGATGGTCGAGGATACGTTCCACCATCTGCGTATACCCGTTCTCGGGCATGCCCTGGAACTTGTGGAAGAAGTAGTTGTCGTCGTAGTTGAACCGCACCGGCAGGCGCTTGAGGATCGAGGCTGGCAACTCGGTGGGCGAGCAGCCCCACTGCTTGATCGTGTAGCCCTTGAAGAAGGCCTCGTAGAGGTCGGGCCCGACAAAGCGCAGCGCCTGCTCTTCGAAGGTCTGCGGATCCTCGATCGACTTGTCGGCGATTTCCTCGATGAAGGCGCGCGCCTCGTCGGGGCGCATGGTCTTCTCGTAGTACTGGTTGATCGTGTGCAGGTTGATCGGCAGCGAGAATACCCGCCCCTGGCTCGTCGTCTTCACCCTGTTCTTGTAGGGCAGGAAGGTCTCGTACCGGTTCACGTACTCCCAGACCTCGGCATCGTCGGTGTGGAAGATGTGCGGGCCATAGACGTGGACCATCACGCCGGTCTCGGCGTCCCGCTCGGTATGACAATTGCCGGCGATGTGATCCCGCGCGTCGACGATCGTGACGCTGTGTCCTTCCTCGGCCATCATCCGTCCGATCACGGCGCCGGACAGGCCGGCGCCGACCATCAGCAGGTTCATCTTGGTCATTATCTGCTCGCTTTCCTGTTTCCGCCTTCGCCCGGCCTCATCGCGCCGGGCGAGGGGCCGCCCGCGGTCTACTCAGCCGCGGCGGCCTCCGCAACCGGAAGCGTGCGGCCGCGGCCGTCGATGAGGTCGCGATAGATGCCCAGAAGCTCGTCCTCGTGCTTTTCCATCGAGACCGGGGGCATCGCGTTGGCCCAATAGGCATCGAGGTCGATCTCGCCCTCGAGAATGGCGCGGATACGCTGGTGGAAGCTCTCGAAGCTGTTGGCGCGGAACACCATCTCAGGCGTGTTGCCCAGTTCCTGCGCGCCGCCGAGGTTGCTGGTCAGCAGCGGGATGTGGCGGGCGTGCATCTCGATGGCGACCTGGGGAAGGTTGTCTTCCCACTGCACCGGCACGACGCCCACATCGACCTCGGCCAGCAGCTTGTCGAGTTCGTCGTGCTTGTAGCCGTCGGCGTGCAGGATCTCCTTCACGTTGGAGGAGGCCTTGTGCATCAGCTGCACGGCCTCGTGGTCGCCTGTCCGGGCGCACACCACGACGCGCACGCGCTCCGCGAGTGATTTCGGAAGCGTGGCGAGCGCGCGCATCAGGAAGTAGAAGCCCTTGTCACGCCGCATGTAGCCCATGTAGGCGAGGGTCAGCGTGCCATCGGAATTCAATAGTGACTGCTTCGGGGTGGTCTTTTCCCAGAGTTCGGCGTGCTTGGTCCCGATATAGCTGGTCTGGAGCAGCTCCGGTGCGATCCCGAACTTGGCCGCGACCACGCCAACCCGGTCCGAGACGCACAGGACGCGGTCGCAGTTCTGGTTGATGATCTCCACCACCCGGGCGCGCCGCGGCCCGAACGTCTGCGCATAGCCCTTGACCGGCTTGAGCGGGCCCCTGACCGCCACGTTGCCATCGCGGGAGGTGCGGCCGAAGGCCAGCACGTCGCGGCTGCTCTTCGACCAGCTTTTGGAGACCCGCAGAGCCTTGGACCAGAAACGCACCGCCAGGCCGAAGCCACGCCGGAACAGAAATCCGCCGGGCTCGATGCCGGCCTTCTTGAAGCGGTAGGCGACGGCGTTCGCCAGCCGCACCTCGTCCGGGTAGGGCTGCCATTCCAGGCAATCCCCGCATTTCTCGCCGCCGCGGAAATCGATGCAGTTCTCGCGCTCCTGGTACCACAGGTTCACCTGCGGGCAGACCGGGAAGTAGTTGTGCAGCGACAGGATCACCCGGGTCTCGGGGAAACGTTCCTTCAGTCCGACCAGGGACGCCGGGATGCCCTCGAGGTTGTTGAAATGGACGATGTCGAACGGGCCGTTCTTTTCCATGAAGTCGTAAAAGGCCTCGACCGTGGCCGGGTGCTCGATCTGGGCGTCATGGCCGAAGGAATGGTGTCCGGGGGCCAGCGCGCCGGAGTTGATGATCTCGAACCGCAGGTCACGGTCCTTGCGCGGCCCGTGCTGCACCTTTTCCCAGCGGGGTTTCGGTTCGAGGATGTCGTAGGAGATCCCGGAGGACACGAAACGGACGTCGACGCCGTCTTTCGCGCCGAGATGCGTCATCAGGTTCTTCAGGTAGACCGAAACGCCGCCGCCCCGATTCTCTGTGTCGAGGTAGTCGACCCAGTTGTAGTAGAGAATTTTCATCTTCAAATGCCCGCCATCGTTCTTGTCCTGATACCGGCGCTGCAGGAAATGTCGATGCCCCGCGCCCTGCTCGTCGTGTTTTTACTGGGTGTAGCGACTGCACGCAGCGGTGCAATGCCGTAGCTTCCGATTTCGGCGCGAAGCCGCCTCATCCGGAGGCCGAATGCGACGTGTGCGCCGCATCTGCATAGTGCCCGAGCAACTCCCGGATATGTGCATCGAGCGAGACCGGAGTCATGGCGCCCGCCCAATAGGTCTGCAGGTCGATCTTGCCGTCGAGGATCTCGGCGAGCCTGCCGTGAAGGCTCTCTATATCCTCCGAGCGAAAGACCATGCCCGCGTGGCGCCCCAGTTCCTGCGCCCCGCCGCGGTCGGCGGTCAGCAGCGGGATGTGGCGGCTGTGCATCTCGATCGCGACCTGAGGCAGGTTGTCTTCCCAGAGCACAGGTACGATGCCGAAGTCGGTGTCGGAGAGAATTCCGTCCATCTCGTCGTGCCGATACCCGTCGTGCCAGGTCAGCGAGGCAAAGCGTGCGCGCAGCCGGTCGAAGGTGGCGAGCGCCTCGGGATCGCGCCCGGCGGCGGCAAACACCAGGTGCAGCCGCGCCGCGAGATCGTCGTCGAGCGCCTCCAGCGCGTTCAGAAGGAAGTAGAATCCCTTGTCGCGGCGCATGTAGCCCAGATAGGCCATCTTGGCCGTGCCGTCCGGGCGCAGCAGGGTCTCCTTCGGGGCCGTGCGGGTGAAGAGCGCGGCGTGGTCGGAGCCGATGTAGCTGGTGTGCAGCAGGCCCGGTGTGATCCCATGGGCCTGCGCGATCTGCCGGACCCGGTCCGAGACGCAGAGAACCGCGTCGCAGTTCTCGTTGATCAGCGAGACGAAGCGCGCCCGGCGCGCGCGGAACGCTTCGGCCCGCTGCGACGCGTCGCGGGCTGCCGGTTGCGGGGCCGAGGCCGCCTCGGCCGCTGCCGCGCGGCGGCGTGCCGAGGCCAGCTTGCGGATCGCCTTGATGCCGGCCCGCATCGCCGGCCGTGCGCCGTGGTCGTAGAGCTTCGTGCCCGGCCCGATCCCGCCCTTCTGCAGGGTGAAGCTCGCCGAATTGGCCAGCCGCACCATCCGCGGGTCGGGCTTGAAGGGCAGGCAGTCGATGCAGTTCGCGCCGCCGTTGAAATCGTCGCAATGGGCGGTTTCGCGGTGCCAGAAGTTCACCTGCGGGCAGAACGGATAGTAATTGTGCAGCGAGAGCACGAACCGCGTCCCGGGCAGCGATTTCCGGAGTTCCAGAACCTCGGCCGGAATTCCCTCGAGGTTGTTGAAGTGGATCACGTCGAACGGGCCCTGGGAGGCCACGAAATCGGCAAAGGTCTCCACGGTGGCCGGATCGGAAACCTGCGCGGGGTGGCCGAAGGAATGATGCGAGGGCGACATGCAGCCGGAATTGACGATCTCGAACCGCCGGTGCCTGTCCTTGGCCATGCCATGCGTCGCACGGCTCCAGCGCGGCTTGCGGTTGCGGAGATCGTGCGCGAGCCCGCTGGACAGGAACAGGCACTCGACATCGCCTTGCTGGTCGAGATGGGTCAGCAGGTTGCGCTGATACTGGCTGACGCCGCCGCCCCGCTTCTGATCGTCGAGGTAGTCGACCCAGTTGTAGTAAAGGATCTTCATGCCGGCGGGCGGTCCTTCCGGGATGGCGCGACGGCGTTGGCGGCCAGCGGGGCCGCGCCGTCAGCGGTTCAGGATGTCGCGGTGGAACCGGTACAGGAACAGAAGTCCCAGAACAAGGAAGACCATCGCGAGGCCGAGCACGTAGATCGGGGAGGCGTAGGTGGCGTCATAGGTGGCAAAGAAGCCTCGCCGCATCAGGCCGATGATGTGCACCAGCGGGTTGTACCAGAGCATGTCCTGGTACTGCCAGGGCACCTCCTCGAAGATGTAGAGCACGCAGGACAGCAGCAGGAGCGGCCGTGTCAGGATGCCCCAGGCAGAATCCCACAGCGGCGAGATCGAGAACAGGAAGGCGTTCATCGTCCCGATTCCCAGCCCGAAGATCGCCGCCAGTCCCAGCGACAGGGCGATCGCCGGCACGTCGCGGATCGTGGAGAGGTTGAACAGGATATGGATGCCCGCCATCAGGATGAAGAACACCATCAGCTGGGTCAGGAAGTTCAACAGGAACCGGGCGATGATCGCGTCGGTGAACTGCACGCCGGGATATTGCAGCAGCGACCGCGAATACCTGAGCGAGGACGAGATCTTTCGCGCGGTGGACATCGCGAGGGCAAATGGCAGGAAGCCGGTAGCGTAGAACAGCGGGAAGTTCGACCCGAGCGAGGGCGTGCGGATCTTGAGGCCGACCGCGATGACCAGCGTGAACATCGCGATCGCGCCCACGGGTTCGAGAATGGCCCAGATATATCCACCCGGGCTGCGTCCGTAGGTCGTCTGCATCTCGCGCATCATCAGCGCCAGCACGGTGCGCGGCGTCTTGAAGGGGCGCGGCCGGGAGGCGGGCTTGAGGATGAGGGACGATGTGTCTGGTGAAGTGTCTGTCATGGGGCCGTCGGATTGCGCCACTGGATTAACTTGGCCGGACTATGTAGGAAGGAGCGAAAGTCTACCATGGCTTTTGTTGCTTTGCAGGAACGAACAGTGAGCAAAAACGAAGCAGCCGAGCCTCGCAGTGCTCAAGCGCCGACGTCCGGAAAAGACACCGACAGGCTAAAGGTGCCCAAGGTTGGCGTACCCTCGGAGGGTGCGGTGCTGAAAGTGTTGCGCAAGGAACCGCCGTTGCGCGATCCGTCGAGCCCGCAGTCACGGCCGGAGGCGGAGGGGTCCGTGCCCGAATCCGCTTCGGAGGCCGTGGACGACCAGGAACACGCTGAGGCCACTGACGAATCCTCCGAGGATGCCGGCGAGAAGCGCAACCGGAAGCGGATGCTCCGCAGAGCGGCGCGATCCGCCGCCAAGGAAGCCGCGCTCGAGGGGCCGGGCGCCGAAGCCGTCGTGCGTCCGCGCAAGGGCCGGGGCCGTGCCGGCAAGGCAGGCGATGAGTCGGCTGCGTCCGAGGCCGGTGCTGGCTCTGCCGGGGCGATGTTCGTCTCGGCCCGTTCCTCTTCGGAGGCCGAGGCCGTCGCCGCGCCTGTTGCTGAAACGGCGAACGAAGCCGATCAGGGCAATTCCGGCGATGGGGGCCGCGCCGCGCGCCGCCGTCGGCGCAGGCGTGCGAAGGTCGACCCGCTGACCGTGTCGCCGCCGCGGCCTGGTGCGCCGCCGATTCCGGTGATGCCGCCCGCGCCCGCCGCGCGGCGCCAGAAGCGCCACATCGGGATTCTCCTGAGTTTCGTACTCTTCGTGATCGCACCGGTGGCCGTTGCCGCGTGGTATCTCTACGAGCGCGCCGCCGACCAGTACGCGTCGAGCATGGGCTTCTCCGTGCGCAAGGAAGAGGCGGCGAATGCGGCGGAGGTGATCGGCGGCATCGCCGGCTTCGGTGGCGCCGACACGTCGGACACCGACATCCTCTACGAATTCATCCAGAGCCAGGCGCTCGTGGAGATGATCGACGAGAAGCTCGATCTTCGGAGTCTCTACTCCAAGCCGGAGAACGACTGGTACTTCACCATCGATCCGGAGGCGCCGATCGAGAAGCTGGTCAGCTACTGGCGGCGCATGGTCACGATCTATTACGACGGCGCCTCGGGGCTGATCGAAATCCGGGTCCTGGCCTTCACGCCGGAGGACGCCCGGACGATCTCGCAGGCGATCTTCGACGAAAGTTCCAACACGATCAACAAGCTGACCGCCGTGGCGCGCGACGACACGACGCGCTATGCCCGCGACGAACTGGGGCTGGCCGAACAGCGGCTGCGCGATGCGCGTTCTGCCCTCACCGAATTCCGCGCCCGCACCCAGATCGTCGACCCGGCGATCGACGTGCAGGGTCAGATGGGCCTGCTGACCACCCTGCAAAGCCAGCTGGCGGAAGCCCTGATCGAACTGGACCTGCTGCTCGACAACACCCGCGAGGGCGATCCGCGCATCCGCCAGGCGGAGCAGCGGATCACCGTGATCGAGAACCGCATCGCCGACGAGCGCAGCAAGATCGGCATCGGCGAGACCAGCGCCGGCACCCAGGCCTTTGCGTCGCTGGTGGGCGAATACGAATCGCTGATCGTGGACCGAGAGTTCGC
Organism: Tropicimonas sediminicola; assembly: GCF_900188335.1. Taxonomy (GTDB): domain Bacteria; phylum Pseudomonadota; class Alphaproteobacteria; order Rhodobacterales; family Rhodobacteraceae; genus Tropicimonas; species Tropicimonas sediminicola. The sequence continues at coordinate 292,141 of NZ_FZOY01000005.1, forward strand.
CGAGCAATCCTATCTCGCCGCCCGGGCCAACCTCGACGCGGCGCAGGCAGAAGCTCAACGCCAGACCCGCTATCTCGCCGCCTACACGCAACCGACATTGGCGCAGAGCTCGGAATATCCGCAACGCGAGATGCTGCTGGGTGTGTTCGGTCTGTTCGCGCTGGCCGCATGGTCGGTCGGGGCGCTGATCTACTACAGTATCCGGGACCGTCGCTAGGACGCGCGCTTTGATCCGACTGACGAACCTGACCAAGTCCTTCTACACGGCCGGGCGCCGCAAGGTGATCCTCGACAACGTGAACGCCGTCTTTCCGACCGGCGAAAGCGTTGCCCTGCTCGGGCGCAACGGCGCGGGCAAGTCGAGCCTGATGAAGATCATCGCCGGCACCATGAACGCCGACAGCGGCATGGTCAGCTCCGATGGAACCATCTCATGGCCGGTCGGCTTTTCCGGCAGCTTCCACGGCGAATTGACCGGAGCCCAGAACATCCGGTTCATCGCCCGCGTCTACGGGGTCGAAACCGACGCCCTGCTGGAATTCGTCGCCCATTTCGCCGAGCTGGGCGACCATTTCCACATGCCGGTGCGCACCTATTCCTCCGGAATGAAGTCCCGCCTGGCGTTCGGGCTCTCGATGGGCGTGGATTTCGACACATATCTTGTGGATGAGAGCACCGCCGTGGGGGATGCGGCCTTCCGCGCCAAGAGCAAGCAATACTTTCTCGACCGGCTCGGCCGCAGCAGCGCGATTGTCGTCAGCCACGGCATCAAGACGCTGCGTGACATCTGCACTTCCGGTGCGGTGCTGGAGAATGGCAAGCTGGTATACTACGACAGGGTCGAGGACGCGATCGCGCACCACCAATACAACATGAACAGCACCGAAGATGAAGAAGACGAAGTCTGAGCGCCCATCGAAGGCCGAACGTTTCCTGGTTACCGGGGGCTGCGGCTTCATCGGTGCGGCCCTGTGCCGGCTCCTGAGGGAGCAGGGCGCGGAGGTGGTCGTGCTCGACGATCTCTCTTCGGGCGATCCCACCCGGCTGCCGCCTGACGTAAAACTGATCCGCGGCGACATTTGCGACAGGGTCGCGGTCGACCGGGCGCTCGACGGCGCGACCGGGGTCTTTCACCTCGCCGCCGTCGCCTCCGTGGAACTCTGCGCGCGCAACCCCGATGCGACGCGCCGAACCAACCTGCACGGGACGTCGGCGCTTCTGGATGCGGCGGGAGACCTGCCCTTCGTATTCACCTCTTCGGCGGCGGTCTATGGCGAGCAGGTCACACTGCCGATCGACGAGGATGCGACGCCGGCGCCGATGTCTTCCTATGCAACCGACAAGCTGGGCAGCGAGCAGCATCTGCAGGATGCGGCGCGGGAGCGCGGCGCGCGCTGCGTGGCGCTGCGCCCGTTCAACATCTTCGGCCCCGGTCAGGCGCCGCGCTCGCCCTATACCGGCGTTCTGACCCGCTTCGTCGAGAGCGCCAGCAGCGGCCTGTCGCTGAGCGTCAACGGAGATGGTGGCCAGACGCGGGACTTCGTGCACGTGAACGACGTGGCGCGCGCGCTCAGTGGCTCCATGCAGGTGGCCTGCAAGGCCGAGCGCGGCTATTTCGCCGCGATCAACATCTGTTCCGGGCAGGGGATCTCGATTCTCGAGCTGGCGCGGCTGGTGAACCGCCTGGCGAATTCGCGGGCGCCGATCTCCTTCGGTCCGGAGCGGCCCGGCGACATCCGGCATTCCACCGGCGACCCGACGCTCGCGGAAACGGCCATCGGGTTCCGGGTGGAAATGCCCTTCGAGGCCGGGATCGCCGAGATGCTTGCGGGCCGCGCGGACCGTCTCGCCGCTCGTCAGGGCGCGCCGGGCTGACGCCGGCGCCGCCGATTTCCGCCTAGCGGGCGGACATCGTCGCCTGAACCGCCCGTTTCCAGGCGGCGTAGCGCGCATCGCGCCGGTCTTCCGCCATATCCGGCTCGAAGCGGCGGTCGCAGGACCAGCTCTTGGCGAACTCCTCCTGATCCGGATAGAGCCCGGCTTCCATTCCCGCCAGCCAGGCCGCGCCGAGCGCGGTGGTCTCGAGGATCTCCGGCCGGTCGACCGGCGCGCCGATGATGTCGGACAGGAACTGCATTCCCCAGTCGCTCGCCGTCATGCCGCCATCGACCCGCAGCACCGCGCGGGCGTCCTCGGCGGGCCAGTCGGCCTGCATCGCCTCCAGCAGGTCGCGGGTCTGGAAGCCGACGCTTTCCAGCGCCGCACGTGCCAGCTCGGCCGGGCCGGTGTTCCGGGTCAGTCCGAAGATCGCGCCGCGGCAGTCGGAATCCCAGTAGGGCGCGCCGAGCCCGGTGAAGGCGGGCACCAGGATGACCTGTTGCGAATCGTCGGCGGCGAGGGCCAGGTCCTGCGATTCCGCCGCCGTCTTGATGATCTTGAGCCCGTCGCGCAGCCATTGCACCACAGCGCCCGCGATGAAGATCGAGCCTTCGAGTGCATAGGTCGGCGTGCCGTTGAACTGGTAGGCGATCGTGGTCAGCAGGCGGTTGCGCGAGGTGACGGGCGTGTCGCCTGTGTTGAGCAGGGCGAAGCAGCCGGTTCCGTAGGTCGACTTCAGCATGCCGGGTTCGAAACAGGCCTGGCCAATGGTGGCGGCCTGCTGGTCGCCCGCGACGCCCAGGATCGGGATCGGTTCACCAAAGATCTCGGGCAGCGTCTCGCCGAAATCGCCGGCGCAGTCGCGCACCTCGGGGAGCATCCGGGAGGGGATGTCGAGCATCTCGCAGATCGACCGGCTCCAGCCGCCCTTGTGGATGTCGTAGAGCAGCGTGCGCGCGGCGTTGGTGGCGTCGGTCGCATGGACCGCGCCGCCGGTCAGCTTCCAGATCAGGAAGCTGTCGACAGTGCCGAAGAGCAACTCGCCCGCCGTCGCCCGGTCGCGGGCGCCCGGCACGGTGTCCAGCAGCCATTTCAGCTTGGTGCCCGAGAAATACGGGTCCAGCAGCAGGCCGGTCTTTTCCGTCACCATCGCCTCGTGGCCATCGGCGCGCAGCGTCTCGCAGATCTGTGCGGTGCGGCGGTCCTGCCAGACAATGGCATTGTGGATCGGCTCGCCGGTCTCCTTGTCCCAGACCAGGGTCGTCTCCCGCTGGTTGGTGATGCCGATCGCCATGATGTCCGTGGCGCCTATGCCGGCCTTGTCGATCGCCGCGCGGCAGGTGCGCAGCACGGTGTCCCAGATGTCGGCCGGCGCGTGCTCGACCCAGCCAGAGGCCGGGAAATGCTGCGTGAACTCCTCCTGCGCGACGGCGACGATCTTCATGTCGCGGTCGAACAAGATGGCGCGGCTCGAGGTCGTGCCCTGGTCGATGGCGAGAATGTGGGTCATGTTCCTGCCCTGTCTGTCCTTCGCCGGCGCCTGTCGGGCGCCGACCTCCTCCTGAATGGTCTGCAGACTGGCACGTTCCGGCGAAACCGAAAACCTGCCCAAGCCGATTTCGTCAGTCTGCCGCAGCGGTCTCCCGCCGCGCGCTCATCCAGCGCGCCAGCGCAGCCGCCTCGTCGTCCGAGAAGCGCAGCCCCAGCTTGCTCCTCCGCCACAGAACGTCGTCCGCGGTTCGGGCGAATTCCTTGTCCATCAGCCAGGCGACCTCGCGCTCGCTCAGCCCGTGGCCGAAATCGGTGCCCAGATCTACCACGGTCGCCGCCTCGCCGAGGATCTGCCGCGCCTCGGTGCCATAGGCGCGCACCAGTCGCCTCGCAGTGGCCGCGTCGAGGAATGGGAAGGCCGCGCTCAGGTCGGCGATCAGGGCTTCGACCCCGTCGACCGGGAAATCGCCACCGGGCAGCGGGGCATTGGCCGTCCACTTGCCGGTGCCGCCGGGCACGTGGGCGGCGATCTTCTCCATCGCGGCTTCGGCGAGCTTGCGATAGGTCGTGATCTTGCCGCCGAAGACGTTGAGCAGCGGCGCGCCGCCGTCGGTGTTGACGCGCAGCACGTAGTCGCGGGTCGCGGCCGTGGCCGATTTCGCGCCGTCGTCATAGAGCGGCCGGACGCCGGAATAGCTCCAGACGACGTCTTCCTGCTTGATCGGCTCCTTGAAATAGCTCGAAGCCAGCGCGATCAGGTAATCGCGCTCCTCCTCAGTGCAGACCGGCCTGGACTCCGGGTCGGCGTGTTCCTTGTCGGTCGTGCCGATCAGGGTGAAATCCGTCTCGTAGGGGATCGCGAAGACGATCCGACCGTCGCCGCCCTGGAAGAAATAGCACTTGTCGTGATCGAAGAGCCTGCGGGTCACGATATGGCTGCCGCGCACGAGGCGGACGTTCTCGCGGGTGTCGATGTCGAGCACGCCCTCGATCACCTGCTTCACCCAGGGGCCGCCGGCATTGACCAGCATGGCTGCATGGACCTCGCGCGTGGCGCCGGTCTCGGTGTCGGTCAGGGTGATCGTCCAGCCATTGTTCTCGCGGCGCGCGGCGGTGACCTTGGTGCGGGTCATGATCTGCGCGCCCCGCGCCTCGGCATCGCGCGCGTTGAGCACCACGAGCCGCGAATCCTCGACCCAACAGTCACTGTATTCGTAGGCCTTGCGGAATTTCTCGTTCAGCGGCGCGCCGACCGGATCCTTCGTGAGATCGACGGCGGTGGTGCCCGGCAGGATCTTTCGCCCGCCGAGGTGGTCGTACATGAAGAGCCCGGAGCGGATCATCCAGGACGGACGCTGTCCGCGCGTCCAGGGCATGGTCCAGCCGAGCAGGCGGGAAGCGGGGGAGTCCCCGTCGAACCGCATGTCCTCGTGGTAGGGCAGCACGAAGCGCATCGGCCAGCTGATATGCGGCATCGCCCGGAGCAGAACCTCCCGTTCGACCAGCGCCTCGCGCACCAGCCGCACCTCGAAATACTCGAGATACCGCAGCCCGCCGTGGAACAGCTTGGTGGAGGCCGAGGAGGTGGCGGAGGCGAGGTCGTCCATCTCCGCCAGCCCGACCCGGAGCCCGCGCCCGGCGGCGTCGCGTGCGATGCCGCAGCCGTTGATCCCGCCGCCGATGATGAAGAGGTCGAAAGTGCCGTTGGCCGCGTCGTTCTGGGTCATGTCCCGCTCCGGTCCGAAGTTCAGTCCGTCATCAGGACTAAAACCACGAAGCGCCTGAGTCGGTCAAACGAATATGTTCGTTTGCGTTCGGTTTTGCGCTATTTTCGGCAGATGCGGATCGGATTGGGGTGGAAATCACAAGGGACTTCCGTCTGCGCACAATTTCGAACATATTTCGCGCATGGCGCAGAGTTTTCGACAAACCGACATCCTCGACCTCGCCCGCCGTCACGGAAAGGTGACGGTGGAGGAGCTGGCAGAGCGTTTCGGCGTGACGCTTCAGACCATACGCCGCGACCTGACCGAGCTCGCCGAGGCCGGGCTTCTGGATCGCGTGCACGGCGGTGCGATGCTCCCGTCGGGCGTCAGCAACATCGGCTACGAGGATCGACGCGGGCTGAACACCGAGGCCAAGGCCGCGATCGCCGCCGCCTGTGCCGCCGCGATCCCGCACGATTGCTCGGTTTTCCTGAACATCGGCACCAGTACCGAGGCGGTGGCCCGGGCGCTGCTGCAGCACCGCAACCTGATGGTGATCACCAACAACATCAACGTCGCCAACATCCTCGTCGCCAATCCGGACGCGGATATCATGGTCGCCGGGGGCATGTTGCGGCGGGCGGATGGCGGTCTGACCGGGGCGCTGACGACGCGGGCGATCGAGCATTTCAAGGTCGATGTCGCGGTGATCGGGTGTTCCGCGCTCGACCAGGATGGCGACCTGCTGGACTACGACATCGAGGAGGTGAACGTCTCTCGCAAGATCCTCGCCCAGGCCCGGGAGAGCTTTCTCGTGGCCGACCATTCCAAGTTTCACCGGACCGCGCCGGCCCGTATCGCGTCGCTGAGCGAGATCGACATCTTCTTTACCGACGTGCCGCTGTCGCCCGCGCTCGGCCAATTGTGCCGGGACTGGGGGACGGAGGTGAAGGTAGGTCAGGCGGTCAGAGCTTGAGCGCCCATTCCAGCGCGTCGTCGAGCCGGTCGTCGCCCCAGAAGACCTCTCCATCCACGACGAAGCTGGGCGAGCCGAAGATGCCCAGATCCATCGCCTCTTCCGTCGCCGCCTGAAGCTCGCGGACGATCCGCTCCGACTGCGCGTCTGCCAGCACCTGCTCCGGATCGCGGCCGATCTCGGTGAGGCTGGCGCTCAGATTCGGCTCCTCGCCCGCCGCTTCCCCGGCCTCGAACCAACGCCGATAGGTGGCGCGGGTGTATTCCTGCACCCAGCCGTCCTCGACCCCGAGGATGGCGACCTGGTTGGCGAGCACCAGCCCCTCGAGCGGGTAGGGCACCGGGAAGCGCGGCGTGAGGCCATAGCGCTCCGCGCGGCGTTCGATGTCGCGCCACATGTAGGCGCTTTTGACCGGCTTGCCCTTGAACGGGATGTTGCCCTGTTCGACCATAACATGCCGGACGTTGAACGGGCGCCAGCGGAACGCGACACCGGACGCCTTGGCAACCTCGGGCAGTCGCATGACGGTCAGGTAGCTGTAAGTGCTGCCAATCGAGTACCAGAAATCGATCACCGCCACGGCCGACCCTCCTGCGCTTGCGTCGCGGCCGAGGGTACATGAGCGGGGTGAAGCGGGCCAGAAAACTCGGCCCGGCCGGGGTCAGACCATCCGGATCACGTCCTTGTTGATCGCCAGCACATAGCCCTTGCGAGCGATGTTGCGGACCAGCAATTCGCTGACCATCTGGTTGCCGAGCGAATCCCGCAGCCGCTTGATCCGGGTCGCGCCGGCCGCCTCCTCGCAATCCTCGGGTCGGCGGCCCTGGATCATGGCTTCGAGTTGCGCGCCTGTCAGAACCTCCTCGTCCATCCGCGCCTCGGCCAGCACCGCGAGCGTCTCGATCGCGGCCTCGGTCAGCTTGAACTCCATGTTGTTCAGCAGAACGATCCGCTCTTCGCGGCTGATGATCAGGTCCGTCACCTGGATGCCCTGCCGCTCGATCTCGCCCATGCGACGGTTGAGCGCGACGATCATCAGCAGCAGCACCAGCGCCGCCACCAGCAGCGCGGCGGCAAAGACCAGCAGCACGAAGATGATCTGGCGGTAGCTTTGCAGCACGTCGGCAAACGAGGTCCCGCTCTCGGCGAGGATCTCCAGCAGCTTGATCTCGGCCTGCGAGGTCAGGTCGTTGTTCTCGACGAAGATCCGCTCGACGCGGGCGTTGAACGCGTCCGCATCCGGCAGGTTGAGAAACAGCAGGCCCGCCGCCAGGACGAGGATGCCGACAATGGCCGCGACGCCATATGTGACCACGCGGTTGCCGGCGCGCAGCGTCTCAGTAACGGAGATGGAACTTTCCGGCACTCTCTTTCCTCTCGTCCAGCCCGCTTTCGTCGAAGACACCGAGAACGGTCAGCAATGTCCAGCCGTCCGATGCGATACGTCGGGTGATCTGGCGTTCCGCGGCCGCCTTTGTGCAGGCGTCCCCGTTGAGCTCGATGGTGCCGTAATGCAGCCGAAGCGGGTCGTCCCGCTTGGCCTTGTAATCGGCGTAGCAGCCGGCCGCGGCGGGCCCGGCCGCCAGCGTCAGCACCGCCGCGAGGGCGGAAAGGAAGGGTGCGTGTCTCATGCGCCGACACTGGGTCGGATCGCGCGGATATTCAATAACGCAAGGCTCCGGACGGGGGCGTTATCCGATAACGCCCGGCCGATATTGCCCGATTTCGCGGTTTGCCCGGATGGTCGGATCACACCGCCCGTGGACCTGTCCGCAGGCTTCGCACCGCCCGAACAGATCAGGAGCACACCATGTTCAAGAGCATTGCCGCCACCGCCCTTTCCGCAACCCTCGCACTGGGCATCATTGCGCCCACGCCTGCCGCCGCGCAGGGGATCGACCAGAACGACCTTCTCAAGATCCTGCTCGGCATCGGCACCGTCGCGCTGATCGCCAAGGCCGTCGACGAGGCCAACGATGACGACGACAAGAAGAAGAAGGAAGTTCATGTCCACCGAGACGTGACCAAGGTGATCAAGCGTCCGGCGCCCGCGCGCAATGTCGAGGTCCAGCCGCAGCCGCGTCGCGTCATCGTCCAGGAGCCGAACCGCCGTGTCGTGACCCGCGAACCCGAGCGCAAGCCCACGCGCGTGGAAGAGGTGCAGCGCGTCATTCCGAGCGCCTGCCAGCGCACGTTCCGCGTCGACGGCGACAACCGGGTGTTCCTGACCCGCAACTGCCTTGAGAGCGAGGGCGTCCGCACCACGAGCCTGCCGAACCAGTGCGAGCGCATTCTCGACATGCCGGGCGATGTCCAGAACCGCCGGGTCTGGAACCGCGGCTGCCTGGAGAGCAACGGCTACCGCATTCGTTGAGGCCAGGGCGCCGGCCGGTACAAGGCCGGTTCCCGGGAGCAGGGCGCGGGCGACAACTTGCAAGCCGCGCCTGACTGGCGGGGGGCATGTGCCTCCCGCCATTTTTCGTCTTGCGCCCGGCTGCGTGGTGGCGAGGGTGGGGCGATGACGACACCGGACCTGACATTCGAGATTGCCGCCTGGGAGGCCGGCGCGCGCTGCGTCGCGGGCGTCGACGAGGTCGGGCGCGGCCCGCTGGCCGGCCCGGTGACCGCCGCCGCCGTGGTGCTGGACCGGGCCGCGATCCCCGCGGGCCTGAACGACAGCAAGATGCTCTCCGCCCGCCGCCGCGAAGTGCTGGCCGAGGCGATCCTGGCGACGGCGCAGGTGGCGATCGTTCATGTGGACGTGGAGGAGATCGAACGGCTGAACATCCTCGGCGCGGCGCAGCTCGCAATGGTGCGGGCCGTGGCGCAGCTCAGCCCCGTTCCCGACCTCGCGCTCGTCGACGGCAACCGCCTGCCGGCCGCGCTGCCCTGCGCCGGGCAGACCTTGGTCAAGGGCGATGCGCGCTGTCTGTCAATCGCCGCGGCCTCGATTGTGGCCAAGGTGGCGCGCGATCGCATCATGGTGGATTTGGCGCAACAACACCCCGGCTACGGCTGGGAACACAACGCCGGATACCCGACTCCGGAGCACAAACGGGCGCTTCAAAATCTTGGTGTGACCCCACATCATAGACATTCCTTCGCGCCCGTCCGCAATATCTTGTATCAAGGGAAATCGCCAAGCCCTTGATTCAATAAAGAATTTGACGGCGATTCGCCGATGAATCATTCTGTCTTCAACACGACGCCCACCAAAAACAGGGCGCGGGACAGAGGCAGACATGATGAAAACGACGACGAAAGCAGCGGCTCCGACGCTGCCGCTGAACACGATCCTTGCCGGTGACTGCATCGAGGAGATGAAAAAGCTCCCCGAGGGGTCAATCGATCTCATCTTTGCCGACCCGCCCTATAACCTGCAGCTCAAGGGCACGCTGCACCGCCCGGACAATTCCATGGTCGACGCCGTGGACGACGCCTGGGACAGCTTCTCTTCCTTCGCAGCCTACGACAGCTTCACCGAGAAGTGGCTCGCCGAGGCGCGGCGCCTGCTGAAGCCCGACGGGGCGATCTGGGTGATCGGCTCCTACCACAACATCTTCCGCGTCGGTTCGCGGATGCAGGATGCGGGTTTCTGGATTCTCAACGACGTGGTCTGGCGCAAGTCGAACCCGATGCCGAACTTCCGCGGCAAGCGGCTGACCAACGCCCACGAGACGATGATCTGGGCCAGCAAGTCCGAGAACGGCAAGTACACGTTCAACTACGAGGCCCTGAAGTCGCTCAACGAGGGCGTGCAGATGCGCTCCGACTGGGTCCTGCCGATCTGCAACGGGCATGAGCGTCTGAAGGATGCTAAGGGCGACAAGGCGCACCCGACCCAGAAGCCCGAGAGCCTGCTGCACCGGGTGCTCGTGGGCACCACCAACCCCGGCGATGTCGTGCTCGACCCGTTCTTCGGCACCGGCACCACCGGCGCCGTGGCCAAGATGCTGGGCCGTGATTTCATCGGCATCGAGCGCGAGGCCGATTATCGCAAGGTCGCCGAGAAGCGGATCGCCAATGTCCGCCGGCTGGAGCGCGAGGCGCTGCAGGTGACGACCTCCAAGCGCGCCGAACCGCGCGTGCCCTTCGGCCAGCTGGTCGAGCGCGGCATGCTGCGCCCGGGCGAAGTTCTGACCTCGCCAAACGGCAAGGCGGCCAAGATCCGTGCCGACGGCACGCTGATCGCCAATGACACGCGGGGATCGATCCACCAGGTCGGCGCCGCGCTCGAGGGCGCGCCCTCCTGCAACGGCTGGACCTACTGGCATTTCAAGCGCGACGGCAAGCCTGTGCCGATCGACGTGCTGCGCCAGCAGATCCGCGCCGAGATGCAGGTCCGCCCCTCCTGAATTCCTGACATTCCGAAGTTACCGCCGGTGCCTGTGGCCTGACACGAACGGCACCTACTGGCCCCGCCTTGTCTCAAGGCGGGGCATTTTTTGGTTTCGGCGGGTCGGATCAGGCGGGAATGCCGGGGACGACGCTACGGCGGATCTCGGCGCCGTCGCGGCCGGGCGGAGCGCCGAACATGCGGCGGTACTCCCGGCTGAACTGCGACGGGCTTTCGTAGCCGATGGCGAAGCCGATCTGCGAGACGTCGGCCCCCTCCGCCAGCAGCAACCGCCGGGCCTCCTGCAGGCGCAGCTTCTTCTGGAACTGCACCGGTGTCATCTGCGTGGCAGCCTTGAAGTGCCGGTGGAAGGTCGCCGCGCTCATGCCGGCCAGCGCCGCGAGGTCCGGCACGTTGAGAGTCTCGGTGAAATTCTCCCGCACCCAGGCGATGGCCTGTCCGATCCGTGCGGTGCGGCTGTCGGCCAGCCCGATCTGCCGCAGCATCGGCCCGTGCGGCCCGTTCAGCAGGTGCCAGACGATCTCGCGCCGGATCATCGGCGCCAGCACCGGGATGTCCTGCGGCCGCTCGGCCAGCGCCATCAGCCGTTCCATCGGGTCGATCAGCTCTTCCGCAAGGGGCTGCACGTTGAGCGCCGTAGGCTCGGGGGCGGCGGCGGGCTCGGTGCGGGCCTGTTCGAGCAGCAGTTCGGCGACGCAGCCCGGGTCGATGTCGAGCACGGCGGCGATATAGGGTTTCTCGGGCGAGGCATCGACGATCTCGGCCCGGATCGGCACCTCCAGCGACGTGATCAGGCATTTCCCCTCGTCGTAGCGGAAGCTGCGATCTCCGAGCTGGCTGACCTTGGCTCCCTGCAGCACGATGCAGAGCGAGGGGCGGTAGACGCCGTGGATCGGCCCCATCGGCGCTTCGGTCACAGCCAGCAACAGGCCGGGAAGCGGGGTTTCGCGGCCGTGGGCTTGCCAGAGCCCGAGGGCGCGGGATTTCAGGGTGTCGAGGCGGGCGTTTTCCATGGCGTCAGGCTACCCGATTGCGCGCGCCATGACAGGGCGATGTTGGCCGATTGAGAGGATCGTGCAGGATTTCGCGAGGATCGGCGTGGCGGGCGAGGGGCCTCGTGCCCCAGATAGGGGTCATGCCGCGGCCCCCCCGGGCCCGGCGATTTCTTGAGAGGATGTTATCATGCGCTACCGTCGCCTCGGCCACAGCGGCCTTTTCGTCTCCGAGCTTTGCCTCGGAACCATGACCTTCGGCGGGTCGGATGACATGTGGGGCCAGATCGGCCAGCTGCAGCAGGAAGAGGCCGACAGCCTCGTTCGCACCGCGCTCGACGCCGGCATCAACTTCATCGACACCGCCAACATCTATGCCACCGGCAGGAGCGAGGAGATCCTCGGCCAGTCGCTCCGCAACCTCGGGGTCGCCCGCGAGGACGTTGTGATCGCCACCAAGGTGCACGGGCCGATGGGCGAGGGGCCGAACGCGCGGGGCTCGTCGCGCGGGCACATCATGGACCAGGCCAAGGCCAGCCTGAAGCGGATGCAGATCGACCATATCGATCTCTACCAGATCCACGGCTTCGACCCGGCGACCCCGATCGTCGAGACCCTGGAAGCGCTCGACACGCTGGTCCGCCAGGGGCACGTCCGGTATCTCGGCCTGTCGAACTGGGCCGCCTGGCAGATCGTCAAGGCCGTGGGCATCGCCGAGGCCCGGCAACTCGCGCCGATCGTGTCGCTGCAAGCCTACTACACCCTTGCCGGTCGCGACCTGGAGCGGGAGGTGGCGCCGGCGCTTCTGTCCGAAGGCATCGGTCTGATGGTCTGGAGCCCGCTCGCGGGCGGTTTCCTCTCCGGCAAGTTCGACCGCGATGGCAAGACGGCCGAGGGCCGGCGGGTCAATTTCGACTTCCCGCCGATCGACAAGGAACGCGCCTATGACGCCATCGAGGTGATGCGCGAGATTGCCTCCGCCAAGGGCTGCACGGTGCCGCAGGTCGCGCTGGCCTGGCTGCTGCACCAGAAGGTGGTGACCAGCGTGATCCTCGGCGCGAAGCGGGTCGACCAGCTGATCGACAACATCGGCGCCGCCGACGTCTCGCTTGCCGCCGAGGAGCTTGCGGCGCTCGACGCGGTGACCCGGCTTCCGGCGGAATACCCGGGCTGGATGCTCGAGCGTCAGGGCGAATACCGCGCCCACATGATGGAGGATGCGCGCGGCTAGCGCGGCATCGGCGTGGTGCCGAGCTTGTAGGGCGTCCAGTCCTCGATCTCGGGATAGAACTGGCGGCGCCACGCTCGCACGCGCGGGTTCATCCGGCGCCGCCAGAGCGGCGGCACCATCGCGACGAACCCCATGACCGGATAGCCGAATGGCAGTTGCGGTGCCTCGTCGGTGCTGTAGCTCTGGAGCAGCGGGAAGCGGCGCGCGGGCTTGTAATGGTGGTCGGAATGCCGCTGCAGGTTGATCATCAGCCAGTTGGTCGCCCGGTGCGCGGCGTTCCAGCTGTGGCGGGGCTGGACGTGCTCGTAGCGGCCGTCGCCCAGGTGCTTTCGGGTCAGCCCGTAATGCTCGACGTAGTTGACCAGCTCGAGTTGCCAGATCGCGACGAAGGCCTGCCAGAGAAAGAACCCGAGCCCCGGCCATCCGCCGATCAGCAGCGCCGCACCGAGGAATCCCGCCTGCAGCAGGGCATAGCGCCAGAAGGGGTTCGACAGGTCGTGCCAGCGCCGCCCCTTGCGGGCCAGCAGCGCCGCCTCGGCCTCGAAGGCGGAACGTGGGCAGTCGCGGAGAACGCGCGCGAAATAGCGATGGAACCCCTCGTTGTAGCGGGCGGTGACCGCGTCGCGCGGGGTGCCGACGTAGCGGTGATGCACCAGCAGGTGCTCGGTCCGGAAGTGGCTGTAGAGCGCCGAGGCCATCAGGATGTCGCCCAGCCAGCGTTCGAGCCGGTTGGACTGGTGCATGAGTTCGTGGGCATAGACGATGCCTGTGGTGCCGGCGACCAGCCCCATGCCGAAGAACACGGTGATCTTCTCGGTCCGGTTGAGGTGGTCGGCGTCGGGTACATAGGCCAGCAGGCCGAACAGCAGGCAGACTTGGATTGGCGCCCAGATCAGGGTGATCAGCCGATACCAGAAGAGGTCGCGGTCGCCTGTCTGCGGGTCGGCATTCTCCTCGTAGAGCCCGGTCAGCAGGTCGAGAAAGGAGAAGAGGCCCCAGGCATAGAGCGGCAGCGAGGCCACCCAGATCCCGCCGCGCGTCGCCGACAGAATGGCCAGCGGCACGATGAGCAACGACAGCCAGAACGGCGCCGCCCTCTGGAACTGCGCAACCTGTTGAGCGGGTATCATCTCGAACCTCCGCAGGGGCCTGTGCCCCGTCGCGCCGCAGCCTAAGCCTGGCCGCGGCCCGTTTCAAATGCGACCGGTTTGCCCTGACGCAAGGTCCCAGACCTTGCGCATCACCGTCGGCAGGGAGGATGGGCGGAACTCGTGCCGGTCGACGAAGCTGCCGCGGTCGGGGCGGGCGTCGGCGGGCACCTCGGCCAAAAGCACGGCGAGCCGAAGGTGGAAATGGGTGAAGGTATGCCGGACCTCGCCACCAAGCGGGCGCCAGTCGGCCTCGAGCGGCGGCGCCGGGCTCGGCGCGTCATTCCACTCCGTGCCGGGCCAGCCGAGCATGCCCCCCAGCAGCCCGCGGTCGGGCCGGGTCTCCAGCAGAAGCGCCCCGTCTGCCCGACGCACGACATAGGCGATCCCCTGGCGTATTGGCTTGGGTTTCTTCGGGGTCTTGCGGGGAAGCTCCGCGGCGCGTCCGGCGGCGCGTCCGGCGCAGCCCGCCATCAGCGGGCAGATCCCGCAGGCCGGCGACGTCGGGGTGCAGATCGTGGCGCCGAGGTCCATCATCGCCTGCGCATGATCGCCCGGGCGCCTTGCGGGCGTCAGCCGTCCGGCGAGCCGCGTGAGCTCCGGCTTGGCCGCGGGCAGCGGCGTGTCCACGTCGAAAAACCGCGCCGCCACCCGTTCGACATTGCCGTCAACGACCGTTTCCGGGCGGTCGAAGGCGATGGCGGCGATGGCGGCTGCGGTGTAGGGGCCGATGCCGGGCAGCTCGCGCAGGGCGTCCGCCTCGTCGGGAAATCGTCCGCCGTGATCGTTGGCCACAGCGCGGGCGCATTTCAGCAGGTTCCGGGCGCGCGCGTAATAGCCGAGCCCGGCCCATTCGGCCATGACGTCGCTGTCCTCGGCTGCCGCTAGCGCCTCCACGGTCGGCCAGAGCGCCAGGAAGCGCAGGTATTTTTCCCGCACGGCGGCCACGGTCGTCTGTTGCAGCATCACCTCCGACAGCCAGACCCGGTAGGGATCCGGCACGGCGCCGTCGCGGCGCGCCAAGGGCGAGACCCGCCATGGCAGGTCCCGCGCATGTACGTCGTACCAGTCCAGCAATGCCGTGCCGGCCTCGCTCGCGATCTCGTCACGCAATCTTTATGCCCCCGTCCACTGCGCCTCTGGCCCCCGCCGGGCCAGTGGGTAAGATAGGCGCAACCAGAGCAGAAGTCAGGCCATGACCCCGCGCACGACCGATCCGACCAAACCCAGCCGACGGATGCGCGGCTTCGAGCGGACTTCGAGCCTGCTCGGCACCCGCATTCGACAGGCGACCGAGAAGCGGGGTTTCTCGGAATCGCGGCTGCTGACCCATTGGGCCGAGATCGTCGGCGAGGAGATCGCCGCGGTGGCGCGCCCGGTGTCGGTCGGCTACGGCAAGGGCGGATTCGGGGCGACCCTGACGGTGCTTACGACGGGCGCCCACGCGCCGATGCTCCAGATGCAGGAGCCGCGCCTGCGCGAGAAGGTCAACGCCGTCTACGGCTATGCCGCGATCTCGCGCATCCGCATCACGCAGACTGCGCCCACCGGCTTTGCCGAGGGCCAGGTCGAGTTCGCGACGGCCCGGAAGGCGGCGCCGATCACGCCGGACGAGGGCTGCCGCCAACGCGCGGCCGAACTGGCGGACGGGGTGGCGGACGACACGCTCCGCAAGGCGCTGGCCTCCCTCGGGGCGCAGGTTTTCAACAGAAAAAAGAGACAATCGGAGACACCCGAATGAAACGTTACCTCTCCATGGCGGCCGTGGCCGCCGTCGCCGCGACCGGCGCCGGATACTGGATGAGCCAGCAGGCCAGCACGCCGGTCAGCATGGCGGACCTCGTGCCGGCAGCGAATGCCGCGACGGGCTCGGAGATCGTCGAGATGTCGATCGGCAACCCGGACGCCTCGGTTAAGGTGATCGAGTACGGCTCCTTCACCTGCGGCCATTGCGCCAATTTCGAGAAGACGGTCTTCCCGCAGCTCAAGAAGGACTACATCGACACCGGCAAGATCCAGTTCACCTACCGGGACGTCTACTTCGACCGCTACGGCCTCTGGGCCAGCATGGTCGCGCGCTGCGATCCGATGCGCTACTTCGGCGTGCAGAACCTGGTGTTCGAGGACATCTCCGCCTGGACCAGCGGCGAGCCCGCTCAAGTGGCCGACAATCTCCGCCGGATCGGCCGCCGGGCCGGGCTGACCGACGATCAGGTCAACGCCTGCATGCAGGACGCAGAGAAGGCGCAATCGCTCGTGGACTGGTGGGAAGCCAACGCCAAGGAGCACGACATCAACGCCACCCCGAGCTTCATTATCAACGGCGAGAAGTATTCGAACATGAGCTACGCGGATTTCTCGAAGCTTCTCGACGAGAAGCTGGAGGAGTGAGCTGAGGCTCAGCCGAGCCGGGCGGTCAGGGCGTCGAGCGGCGCCCAGTCGTCCAGCTCCAGCCGAACCGGGACGGTGAGCACGTTCCGCCTGAAGGACGCCGGCATCCGCACGGCGTCCTTTTCCGTTGTGACGAGCTGTGCGCCGAGCAGCTTCGCCTCGGCCTCCAGCCGCGAGATCAGCGCCGGGGTAAGCGGCTGGTGATCCTCCAGCGCCTCGGCGCGCAGGATCTCCGCGCCGAGCCCGCGCAACGTGGCAAAGAACTTCTCCGGGTGACCGATCCCGGCGAAGGCCAGCGCGCGCAGCCCGTCCCAGTCCATCCCGGTGGCCAGCGGTTTCAGAGCGCCCGTTGCATGGGGCAGGCCGGCGCGGGCCACCGCATTGCCCCAGAGATCGCGAAACCGAACCTGCATCGGCTCGGAGCCGATGCTGAGCAACAGGTCGCCGCGCGGCAGGCCGGTCGCCACCGGTTCGCGCAGAGGCCCTGCCGGGATGCAGCGGCCGTTGCCGAACCCATGCGCCGCATCGACGACGATGATGGAGGCGTCCTTGGCGACCGCGGGGTTCTGGAACCCGTCGTCGAGCAGGATCCGCCGCGCACCGGCATCCTCCGCCGCGCGCACCCCGGCGGCGCGGTCGCGGGCGACCCAGACCGGGGCAAAGGCCGCGATCAGCAGCGGCTCGTCGCCCACCTCGTCGGCGCTGTGACTGTTCGGGTCCACCTGCACCGGGCCGGCCAGGCTGCCGCCGTGGCCACGGCTGACCACGTGGGTGCCGTCTCCCAGCCGTTGGGCCAGCGCGATGACGGTCGGCGTCTTGCCGGTGCCGCCGGCGTTGAGGTTGCCGACGCAGATCACCGGGATGCCCGCGCGGTGGCCCTCGCCGCGCGACAGCCGCCGTGCGGTGCCGGCCGCATAGAGCCCCCCGAGCGGAGCCAGCAGGCGCGCCTGCCATCCCGGGGCGTTCGGCGGATTGTGCCAGAAGCCGGGCGCGCGCATCAGCTGCCCCGGTTCCGTATGGCCGAGCTCACCTGCATCGCGAGGCGTTCCACGACCTGCACCCCTTCGGAGGCGATGTCCCAGGCTCCGAGCGCCAGCGACGCGGCAGTTTCGGGCGAGAGCAGCTCGATCACCGCCTGCCCGAGGGCGTCGGGGGTGCCGATGCGATAGCAGGCGCCGGCGGCCTCGAGCTGGGCCAGCGTCGCGGCCTGGCTGCCGCCTTGCGGGCCGGCGATGATCGCGGAGCCGAGCGTTGCCGGGTCCAGCGCGTCCGGCACCTCGGCGCCGAGCAGTGTGCCGCCGAGAAAGGTGACCGGGGCCAGCCGGTAGCAGAGCCCGAGTTCCTCGAGGCAGTCGACGATGAAGACGTCGGTGCTGCCCTGCGGGTCCTCGCCCGCGTCCCGGCGCGCCACGTTCCAGCCCATGCCCGTCAGGCTGCGGGCGAGTTCGGGGCCGAGGTGGTCGGCCACCGGCACGAGGATCAGCAGCAACCGGTGCGCGCTGCGAAGTGCCTGGGCATGGGCGCGGAGCACCGCGTCGATCTCCGGGGCGGCGGGACAGGCGGCGAGCCATACCGGGCGCGTCTGGAGTGCCGAGACAAGCGCCTCGCGTTCGTATTCCACGCAGGGGGGCGGAGGGTGGATCCGGGCCAGCGGTCCGGTGACCTCGATCCGTGCAGGGATCGCGCCGAGCGAGCGGATCGCTTCGGCCTGACCGGAATCGGTCGCGAAGATCCGGTCGAACAGACCGAGCAGGCGCCGTTGCAGGTTGCGCGCGCGGGTTCCCTCGGGTGTCGGCGCAACCGCGTTCTGCAGGAACAGCGGAATGGCCCGGCGGGCGCAGGCGTCGAGCAGAAGCGGCTGGTCGACACTGCCGATCCAGATCGCCGCGTCGGGCATCCAGTAGTCGAGGAACCGATCCACCGGCCTGCGGGTATCGATGGGTGGGTGCTGGTGCAGGATGGCGTCCGCCGGTGTGCCTGCGGGCAGGTCGGGGGCGCTCTCCGAGGTCAGCAGGATCGCCGGCCCGTCGAGGTCATCGTCGAGCCGGTCGCGCAGGGAGAGCAGGGCGGCCGGGTCGATCCCGTCGGGCGCATGGACCCACAGGAGCGTGCCGCGCGGACGGCTGCGCTCGGTCCGGCCCAGCCGCTCGGCGGCGGCGCGGCCTTCCTCGCCTCCGCGCTGTGCTTCGATCGCGAGCCTGCGCGCAAGCGCCGGCCCGTGCAGGCGGGCGCGCAGCCGGGGGATCGTCAGCGCGTCCAAGGGAGCCGGCTCAGCCCAGCTCTTCGGTCGAGGAGGCTTCGGCTTCCTCGTCCCGCAGGCGATGGATGTGGGCGATGAAGTAGCGCATGTGGGCGTTGTCGACCGTCTTCTGCGCGTGTTCCTTCCAGGCGTCATGCGCCGAGGCGTAGTTGGGGAACATGCCGACGATGTGGATGTCGTCCACGTCCTTGAACGCGGTCTTTGACGGGTCGATCAATTCGCCGCCAAAGACGAGGTGAAGGCGCTGAACCATGGAATCCTCCGGGCCTGAATAATGTTTCGCGGCACCCTAGACGGAACCGCCCGTCCGTCAAGCCAAGCTGGGCCCGCGTATCGTCGCGGCGGGCGGTCAGATGGTGGCGCGGGCGTTCAGCCGCTCGATCATCTCGCCATGCACGCCGGGGCTTGCGCAGACAACGCCGCTGGCCTGCCTGCGAAGGCTGTTGAAGACCAGCGGCCGGCCGGTCCGGTCGGAAACCCGGGCGCCGGCCTCCTCGGCGATAAGGCTGCCGGCGGCGATGTCCCATTCCCAGCTGTCGCGCAGGGTGAGCATGGCGTCGAACCGGCCCTGACCGACGAGGCTCAGCCGATAGGCCAGCGAGGACCGGAAGTGCCGGGTGACGGGCGGCAGCCCTCCCGGCCAGTGGGCGGCTTCCAGCGTCGGGTGCGCGGCGAGGATGTCCGCGCCCATCAGCCGCTCGCGCTGGCTGGCATGCAGCGGGCGGTCGTTGAGCCTCGCGCCTCCGCCGCGCTCGGCGGTGAAGAGCCGCTGCAGCATCGGCAGGTAGACCACCGCAGCCGTCACCTGCCCGGCGTCCACCACAGCCAGCGAATGCGCCCAGGTGCGGTGCCCCTCGGTGAAGGCGCGGGTGCCGTCAATCGGATCGACCACGAAGGTGCGGGGGCGGGCGAGGCGGGAGCCGGGCTCGTCCTCGCTCTCCTCCGACATCCAGCCATAGTCGGGGCGCGCCCCGGTCAGCCGCGCCCGGAGCATCCGGTCGACTTCCAGGTCGGCCTCGGTCACCGGGCCCTGGCCGGCGTCCTTTTCCCAGACCGCATGATCGGTGTGGAAATGGCGGCAGGCGATCTCGCCCGCCGCAACCGCTGCGTCGAGCAGCAGCCGGAGGTCACTCCCCGGCAAGCGTCAGCCCCTCGACCAGAAGCGACGGCACAACCCGCGACAGGTGCGGGCGCGCGTCGTTGGCGGGCACGATCCGCTTGAGCATGTCGCGCAGGTTGCCGGCGATGGTGCATTCGTTGACCGGCCAGGCGATCTCGCCGTTCTCGACCCAGAAGCCGGAGGC
The DNA here is from genome assembly GCF_900188335.1 of Tropicimonas sediminicola. Taxonomy (GTDB): domain Bacteria; phylum Pseudomonadota; class Alphaproteobacteria; order Rhodobacterales; family Rhodobacteraceae; genus Tropicimonas; species Tropicimonas sediminicola. The sequence continues at coordinate 311,875 of NZ_FZOY01000005.1, forward strand.
GCCGCGCGAATAGTCTCCCGTCGTGGGGTTGATCGTGGAGCCGATCATCGAGGTCACCAGCAGCCCGCGCCCCATCTGGGACAGCAGGTCGCCACGGCTGGCGCTGCCTTGGGTGAGCGCGATGTTGGAGACCGACGGCGCGGGCGGGGCCGAGGTGCCGCGCACCGCGTTGGCCGTGCTTCCCAGCCCCAGCTTGCGGGCGCTGGCAAGGTCGAGCACCCAGCCCTGCAGGATCCCGTCGCGGACGATCTCGCGCTCGGCAGTGGGCAGGCCCTCGGCATCGAAAAGCCGCGAGGCCGGGCCGCGCTTGCGCCGTGGCTGTTCGGTCAGCGAGATCCCGTCGGGCAGCACCTGCTCGCCCACCGCGTCGCGCAGCCAGGAAGCGCCGCGCACGATGGCTACGCCATTGATCGCACTGAGCAGGTGCCCGACCAGCGACGAGGCGATGCGCTCGTCGAACAGCACCGGAAAGGTGCCGGTGGGGGGGCGGCGGGCGCCGGCCCGGGCCAGCGTGCGCTCCGCCGCGATCCGCCCGACCTCCTCTGGGGAGGGCAGGTCGGCGCGGTGCGAGCGGCTCTCGCCGTAGTAGTCGCGCTCCATCGCCGTGCCTTCGCCGGTGATCGCGATCGTATAGAGCGCCGAGTCGGTGCGCGTGTAGCCGCCGGAGAATCCGTTGGTCGTCGCCAGGTGCACGCGCCTGCGGCCGTAGCCGGCGGAGCAGGAATTGACCCGGGTGATGCCCTCGTGCGCCAGCGCTGCGGCCTCGGCCTCGCGGGCGGCGCGTTCCATGTCCTCGGGCAGGGGTTCGCCTTCGGGGTCGTCCATGTCGAGGACGCTGCAATCGGTGTCGGTGGCGAGCTGCGACGGCTCGGCCAGTCCGACGCCCGGATCTTCCGGCGCTTCGCGGGCCATGGCGACGGCCCGCTCGGCCATCTCGGTCAGCGTCTCCGGCTTGACCGAGCTGGAGGAGACGCACGCCTGCCGCTTTCCGAGGATCACCCGCAGGCCGACCTCGATCCCCTCGGACCGCTCCGCCTGTTCCAGCGCGCCGCCGCGCACGTCGATGCTGATCGAGGTGCCGTCGATGGCGATCGCGTCCGCGGCCTCCGCGCCAGCCTTGCGCGCGGCCGCAAGCAGGGCCTCGGTGAGCGTGTCGAGTGGTTTGTCCATCGGGGTCCTCGCAAGTAGCAACACCGTCAGGAGCTAGGGCGGAACGCCCGGGCGTGCAAGCGGCTTGCCGCCTCGGCAGAGGTTGAATGCGCAGGATCGCTTCGCATATTCACATTCGCCCCGGTACAGGAACGAAAAGGAGTCACACCCATGCGGTCTGTCCTGCGCGTTGCCCTTGTGATGATGATCCCGGTTCTTGCCGCCACCGCGCCCCCCGCGGCCGCCCAGATCCGCCCGCCCGAGAGCGCCGCCGAGATGCAGCTCTCGTTCTCGCCCGTGGTCAAGCGCAGCGCCCCCGCGGTGGTGAACATCTATGCCTCCTGGGTCAGCGAGCGCCGCGCCAGCCCCTTCGCGAACGATCCGTTCTTTTCGCAGTTCTTCGAGGGCTTCGGCCAGAGCGTGCCGAGAGTTCAGAACTCGCTCGGCTCCGGGGTCATCGTCGCCTCCGAGGGGATCGTGGTCTCCAACTACCACGTGGTGCAGGAAGCGACCGACATCCGCGTGGTGCTCGCCGACCGGCGGGAATTCGACGGCGAGGTCCTGCTGAGCGACCGCGACGCCGACATCGCGGTCATCCGGCTGCAGGGGGCGGAGGATCTGCCGGCGCTGGACTTCGCCGATTCCGATGCGGTCGAGGTGGGCGACCTGGTGCTCGCCATCGGCAACCCGTTCGGCGTGGGCCAGACCGTCTCCAGCGGGATCGTCTCCGCCACCGCCCGCGCCTCCTCGGCGCTGCGCAACGGGCCGGGCTATTTCATCCAGACCGACGCGCCGATCAATCCCGGCAACTCGGGCGGCGCGCTTGTCGACATGTCGGGGCGGCTGCTCGGCCTCAACACCTCGATCCTCAGCCGCTCGGGCGGGTCGAACGGCATTGGCTTCGCGATCCCGTCGAACCTCGTGCAGCGCTACGTGGAACAGGCCCGCGAGGGGCAGGCGGATTTCGTCCATCCCTGGGCCGGGATCGCGGTGCAGCCGGTCGATGGCGACCTTGCGCTCGCCCTAGGGCAGGATCGCCCGGAAGGCGTGCTGGTGTCGGAGATCCACCCCGAGAGCCCCTTTGCCCTGGCCGGGCTTCGGCCGGGAGACGTTGTGCTGACCATCGGCGGCCTGCCGGTCAACGCAGAGGCCGAGCTGGAATACCGCCTGCTGACCCAGGGCTTCGGTGACCGGCTGGCGGTGGGCTTCCTGCGGGACGGTGCGATCGAAGAGATCTCGGTCGAGGTCGGCCCGGCGCCGGACGGCGGGCAGGCGGAGCCGGTGCGGATCGGCGGCGAGAGCCCGCTCGCCGGGCTGCTGGTGGCCGAGGTGACCCCGCGCCTGATCGACGAGCTGGATTTGCCGCTCTCGGCTTCCGGTGTGATCGTGGTCCGGGCGGACGGCCCCGCCGCGCGGCTCGGCCTGCGTCCGGGCGACGTGCTCCGCCGGGTGAACGACGTGCCGATCGAAACCGCGGCGACGGTCACCGAAGCGGCGCGGACCGGAACCCGGCAGTGGGACTTCGAGATCGGACGCGGCAACCGCACATTGCGGCTACAGTTGCGGCGGTAGAGGCTGGGAGATTCTTGCCAATCCCGCAGTGTTGCGGGATACATTGGGAAGGGAGAAAGAGGACGGCCCGGCACGCGCCGGGTCGCGAGGGGACGGTCATGAGTTTGAAAGCATCCGCAGCCGCAATCACCGCGCTTGCCCTTTCGTCGGGGGCAGCCGGCGCAGTCACCTTCCAGGGGGAGTTCTGGGACACCGGGTCGCTCTCGGGGATCGCCGATGCCGAAGCGGCCATCCTGTCCTCGCCCACCGCGCTCTTTACCTCGAGCGGGATCGATTACCCGAACGGCGACAGGAACACGTTTCCGTCCGCCACGACGACCGTCGAGCAGTTCCTCGGCGTCGACGGCGCCTCCCTCACGGGGTCGAATGCCACCCCCTTCGAGACTTCCGTCTTCCGGTTCACCGGTCAGATCTACCTGAGTGGCGGTGCGCAGACCTTCTCGGTCTCGTCCGACGACGGTTTCTGGCTGGATGTGGACGGCATCCGGGTCGCCGAGTTCGCCAGCAATCGCGGCTTCAGGACCACGACCGTGGTCGACAGCAGCTTCACGGCGGGCTTCTACGATTTCGAGCTGGTCTATTGGGAAAACACCGGGTCGGGCGGGATCGAAGCCGCTCTGAACGGCGCTACGCTCGAACCGGTTCCGCTCCCTGCCAGCCTGTCGCTGGCTCTGGCCGGCTTTGCCGGGCTGGGCGTCGCTGCCCGCCGCCGGGCGCGCCGCCGCGCCTGACGCCCCCGGCAAGGATCGTCCCCGCACCTGGCGGCAGGGTGCCATTCCGAACCCGGCATGGACCGCGGCCCGGTCTCGAGCTAACACGTCGTGAGACGCCGGCGGCTTGGTCCGCGCCGCCGCCGGTCCCGATTTCCGGAGATGTGCCTTGCCCCCATTGCCCGGCTCTCCCGGCGAGTTGCGCCGCCTGACGGAGATTTCCACCATCCTGCTCCGCTACGGCTTCGGGGATTTTCTGCGCTATGCGGGCATCGACCGCGTGGTGGAAAAGGCCGGCGAGGTGCTGCACCGGCAGGACAGCGGGCGGCTTGGCGAGTTGCCGGCTCCGGAGCGGATGCGGCGGGCGCTGGAGGAGATGGGACCGACCTTCATCAAGCTCGGCCAGATCCTGTCGACCCGGGTGGACCTTCTGGCGCCCGAGTACATCCGCGAACTGGAAAAGCTCCGCGACCACGTGCCCACGCTTCCCTTCGACGAACTGGTGGTCGAGGTCGAGGCGGAACTGGGCCGTCCGCTGAAGGAGGTCTTCGAGCGGGTCGACATCGTGCCGCTCGCCGCAGGGTCGATCGCGCAGACCCATCGCGCCCGGCTGTCGAGCGGCGAGGAGGTGGTGATCAAGATCCGCCGCCCCGGCATTCGCGGCGTCATCGACGCCGATCTGCGGCTGCTCACCCGCATTGCCCGCTTCGCCGCCCGCCGTTTCGAGGATGTCGCGCGGTTCCAGCCCGAGGCGATCATCCGCGAGTTTGCCAACTCGATCCATTCCGAGCTCGACTTCGCCATCGAGGGCCGCAACGCCGAGACCATCGCCAAGGCCTTCGAGAACGACCCCGCGATCTCCACGCCCAGAGTGTACTGGGACTGGAGCAGCGAGATGATGAACGTGCAGGCCTTCATCGACGGCGTTCCGGGCAGCGACCGGGAGGCGGTCGACGCCGGCGGGTTCGACAAGCGGCGGATCGCGCGGCGGGGCGCCGACGCGGTGCTCAAGATGATGTTCGAGGACCGGTTCTTCCACGCCGACCCGCATCCCGGCAACGTCTTCTACCTGCCCGGCGACAAGCTGGTCTTCATCGATTTCGGCATGGTCGGCCAGCTCAGCCGCCAGCGGCGCGACGAGATGGTGGACCTGCTCCATGGCATGGTGGAGCGGCGCGCCGACAAGGTGACGGAGATCCTGCTCGCCTGGGCGGATGCCGACGAGCGGCAGAACCTCGCGCTCGAGGGCCGGATCGACGCCTTCATAGACCGGGTGCACGGCGTTGCGCTCGAGCGGCTCGATATCAGCGCGCTCACCCGCGATCTCTTTGCGGCGATGCGGGACCACAACCTGACGTTGCCGTCCGACCTCACGCTGATGGCCAAGGCCTTTGCCTCGCTCGATGGCATGGGCCGGCAGCTCGATCCGGAATTCGACATGGTGGCGGTGGCCCAGCCGTTCCTGCAGCGGCAGATGCTCCAGCGGTACTCGCCGGACCGGCTGGCGCGCAAGGCGCGCGACGGCGCGGCGGAAGGGATCGAGCTGGTGACCGGCCTGCCGCGGGACCTGCGCAAGCTGCTCCACATGGCGCAGCGGGGCCGCCTGACGCTCGGCATCGACGTGCAGCGGCTGGAGCAGCATGTCGACCGCTTCGACCGGGCGGTCACGCGGGTTTCCATGGCGATCGTGATCGCCGCGTTGATCATCGGCTCCTCGCTGGTGATGAGCGTCTCCGGCACGCGGCTGCCGGTGGGGCTCTCGGTCTTTGCGATGCTGGGGTTCGCCGCCTCGGTCGTCGGGGGCTTCTGGCTGGTCTACAGCACCTGGCGCTCGGGCGGCCGGCGCTAGGCGCGGGCCCGGCCGGTGCGCAGCAAAAAGCCCTGCCGGCGGGCGGCAGGGCTTGGGCTTTCAGGCGGTCGGGGCCGGATCAGAACGGCAGCGGCGCTCCGTTGATCGTCAGCATGCCGCTGCCGTCGATGGCGATCTCCGAGACCAGCTCGTCCGGCCCGGCGCCCGGCCGCGCGAACATGCCGGTCATCATCCGCACCATCATCACCTGTTCCTGCGGGATCAGGCCCATCCGGGTCAGGTTCTCCAGCAGCGCGTTGCCGCCGACCAGCTTGAGGTTGGCCTTGCCCTCGGGGCGGGGCATGCCGTCGAAGGTGGTGAGGTCGCTGTTGTCGAAGGTGAAGGCGCCGTCGCCGGTGAGCTCCGCGCCGCCGAGGTCGAGCCGCAGCTCGTTCAGCGCCACTTCCTCGACCTCGCCCGGCATCGCCGCGGCCATCATCGCCTCTTCGTCAAAGATATCGACCAGCCAGCGCGCCTTGCCGCCGAGATCGAGGATCAGCGTCGCCGGGTCGCGCGGCAGCACCGCGGCCGGGTCGAACATCGACCAGATCTCCTCGCCGAGGCTCAGGTTCTCGAGCGCCACCCGGAGCGCGAAGGGCGCGGGCGCGTCGCTCTGCTGCACCGGGATCTCGAAGGTGGTGGCGCTGCGGTCGATCTTGGCGGTGACCTGCGGCATCGGGATCCGGCTGCCGGAGATGGTCAGGTCGGCGCCTTCGTAGGCCACGTCGTAGACCATGCGCTCGGCATCGAGCGAGAACCGCGCCTGGCCGCCGGTCAGGCTGCCGCTGGCCTGGACGGTCTCGGCTTCGTCCTGCAGGTCCATGGTGAAGGTGACCGGGCCATAGGTGCCTTCGCCCGAGGTCGCGAACCCTTCGGCCAGCATCTTGGCCATGTCGTCGCTGTTCGACAGGTCCATGTTCTGGCCGCTGGTGGAGGTGGCGATGTCCTGGGCGGTCGCCTTGAGCGCCATGGTCCCCGCGCCTTCGGGGTCCTGCATGTCCAGCGTGATGTCGAAGGAGGAGGCTGTGAAGGCCGACTCGATGGCGCCGGGCGCCGCGCCGGAGACCGAATAGCTGCCGTCGAGCCCCGCGAGCGTCATCAGAAGCTGCATCGGCAGGGCTTCGTCGTTGATCATCAGCTCGGTGACCTCGGCCGACATCGTGGGCGAGGCAACGGCGAAGGCGGTGCCGCCGTCCGCGTCGCTGGCGGTGATCTGCGTGCCGTTCTGCGTCAGCGTCAGCGTGAGATCGACCTTGTCGCCGACCTCGTCGATGCCGGAGACCACGATCGGGATCGTCTCGGACATGGTGATCAGGACGCTGCCGTCGGATTGCTCGGCGAGAGCGATCTCCTCGACCGTGCCCTCGACCGTCATGTCATCGGCCTCGGATGTCACGGTGACGCCGCTGAGGGTCAGCGTGCCGTCCATCATGGCTTCGCCGGAAGTGGTCAGTGTCTGGCCGTAGCTCTCGGCCGCGGCCTTCCAGTCCTCCCAGGCCTGTTGTGCCGTCAGGCTCCAGCCAGCGTGGGGCGCGGCAAAGAGAGCGGCGGCGGAGACCCCGCCCAGAATCCATTGTTTCATGAGGAAACACCCTTCCCTTGGAAATCACTCGCCGCGACTCTCTGCGAGCGCCATGAGAGGGTCAAGGGGCGGCGCCGCGCCGTGCCGCGGTTCGGCGCGAATAGAGGGGCCCGGTAACGGCGACGTGACGGAAAGCCGGCCGGTCAGCCGCTTTCGCCCTATGGTCCGGTGAGGCTGCCATGCCCAGGGTGCGGCCGATGGGCGTGCGAAAACTCTCGCGCAGCCATCTCTCGGACGCTACCAACAGGGCAGGAGCCCCGCCCGCGCGGCGGGATGCGATGTCTGCACTTGGAAGATACGGAAAGGCGATACATGACCGACATGACTGGGAAGGTGGCGCTCATCACCGGGGCCAGCCGCGGGATCGGCGCCGCTGCCGCGCGGGTCTTTGCCGAGGCCGGCGCCAGCGTGGCGCTGGTATCGCGCAGCAACGAGGCGCTGGCCACCTTGGCCGGCGAGATCGGGCAATCCGCGCTCGCGATCCCCTGCGAGGTCTCCCGCTACTGGGAGGTGCAGGCGGCGGTGAGCGCGACGGTGCAGACCTTCGGGCGGCTCGACGTGCTGATCAACAACGCGGGCGTGGTGGAGCCGATCACCCATCTGGCCGATGCCGATCCCGAGGCCTGGAACCAGGCCATCGACATCAACCTGAAGGGCGTCTTCCACGGGATGCGCGCGGCGCTTCCGGTGATGCTGGACCAGGGCGCGGGCACCGTGCTGACCGTCAGCTCCGGGGCCGCGCACGGCCCGGTGGAGGGCTGGAGCGCCTATTGCGCCTCCAAGGCCGGGGCTGCGATGCTGACGCGCTCGCTCGACAAGGAATACGCCCATCTCGGCATCCGCGCGCTCGGCCTTTCGCCGGGAACCGTGCAGACCGAGATGCAGCGGGTGATCAAGGCGAGCGGCGTCAACCCGGTCAGCAAGCTCGACTGGAAGGACCACATCCCGCCGGAATGGCCGGCGAAGGCGCTTCTGTGGCTGTGCGGGGTCGAGGCCGACGAGTTCGTCGGGCAGGAGGTCAGCCTGCGCGACGAGGACATCCGCCGCCGCGTGGGGCTTGTTGAATGATCGCCCTCGACAAGCAGGATGTCGTCTGGACCCTCCGCCTCAACCGGCCGGACAAGGCCAACTCGCTGACCCGCGAGATGCTGCGCGAGATCGAGAGCATCACCGCAGAGGCCGAGCAGGCGGGCATCGCCGCGCTGGTTCTGACCGGCGAGGGCAAGGTGTTTTCCGCTGGCGCCGATCTTGAGGAGGCGCGCGCCGGTCTGGCGACGGCGGGGGTGTGGGAGCGGGTCAGCGCGCGGATCGCCGGCCTGCCCTGCCTGACCGTGGCGGCGCTGAACGGCACGCTCGCGGGCGGCGCTTTCGGCATGGTGCTGGCCTGCGACATCCGGATCGCCGTGCCGCAGGCAAAGTTATTCTATCCGGTGATGAAGCTCGGCTTCCTGCCGCAGCCGTCGGATCCGCAGCGGATGGCGGCGCTGATCGGGCCGGCCCGCACCCGCATGATCCTGATGGCCAGCCAGAAGATCGACGCCGAGACGGCGCTGGCCTGGGGGCTCGTGGACCGGCTGGTCGAGCCGGAGGCGCTGGCCGCCACGGTCGAGGAACTGACCGAGGCGGTGCGCGCGGCGCCGGCGGAAATCCGCGCCGGCATCAAGGGGATGATCCCGGGCTGAACGTCCGGGACGCCGGGAATGAAGCGGCTCAGTTCTGGGCTTTGAGCGCGTCGCGGATCTCGAGCAGGATGTCCTTCTCGGTCACCTCGGGCTCGGCGGGGGCTTCTTCTTCTTTCGGGCCCTCTGCCATTTCCTTGACGCGGTTCACGCCCTTGACCAGCAGGAACACGACCCAGGCGATGATCAGGAAGTTGATCACGGCCATGATGAAGTTGCCGTAGGCGAAGGTCGCGGCGCCCTCGCCCTCGCCGAGGCGGAACCCGAGGCCGGAGAAATCCATGCCGCCGGTGAACAGGCTGATGATCGGGTTGATCAGGTCGTCGACCAGCGAGGTGACGATTGCGGTGAAGGCGGCGCCGATGATGATACCGACGGCCATGTCCATGACGTTGCCGCGGGCGATGAAAGTCTTGAATTCGTTGAGCATGGGGATGCTGTCCTTTTTGTCTCGTTTCCCCGTCTCCGCGGGGTGGACGCCATATGCCCCATGCGCGTAGCCCTGTCACTCGTTAGATTTACCTATACGTTAAGCGGCTGCGGCGCTTGCCGGGCGTGCGCGAATGGAACTCTGGCGGGCGTTTCGAGACCCATGAAATGAACTTGGCGAGCCGGGGATGGGCGCGCAGGGCGGCGATGGTCGAATAGGTCCGCGCCAGCTCGGTCTCGCTCAGCGTGGCGTGGATCTCGTTGTGGCAGATCTGGTGGAGCAGCACCGTCGGTCCGCCCTTGCCGCCGCGCAGTTTAGGCGTCAGGTGGTGCAGGCTCTGCCGCACCCCCGGCGGGATCGGGCGGTCGCAGAGCGGGCAGATCGGCGTGGTCGGGTCGGTGTCGCTTTGCTCCGGCATGGCGGTCGTTCCTGGTCTGGGCCTTCGGGCGCGCTGGCCCCGGCTTGCGGCGGACGCCGCACTGCAGGAAGATGGCGCGCAAGGCAGGGCGGGGCAAGGCAGGGACATGGAAGAGGTGCAGGCACTGGTCGTGGGCGCGGGCCCCGCGGGGCTGATGGCGGCCGAGGCGATCGCGGACAGCGGCGTGCCCGTCATCGTGACCGAGGCCAAGCCCTCGATCGGGCGCAAGTTCCTGATGGCCGGGAAATCCGGACTGAACCTGACCAAGGACGAAGACCCGGAGACCTTTCTCGACGCCTATGGGCCGGCCGCGCCGCGTCTGGCGCCGATGCTGGCGGAGTTCGGTCCTCGCGCCGTCTGCGAATGGGCCGAGGCCCTGGGCCAGCCCGTCTTCACCGGCACTTCCGGCCGGGTCTTTCCGGTGGCGATGAAGGCCTCTCCGTTGTTGCGCGCCTGGGCCGCACGGCTGGCGGGCAAGGGCGTGACGCTGCGCACCCGCTGGCGCTGGCGCGGCTGGGAGGGCGGTGTGGCGGTGTTCGATACGCCGGACGGGGTCCGGCAGGTGAAGGCTGCGCGCACCGTCTTGGCGCTCGGCGGCGCGAGTTGGGCCCGGCTCGGCTCCGATGGGGCCTGGGCGCCCTGGCTGGAAGCGGCGGGGGTCGGCCTCGCGCCCTTCGCGCCGGCCAACGCGGGGCTGGTGGTCGAATGGTCGGCGCCGATGGCCCGGCATTTCGGGGCGCCGGTCAAGGGCATCGCCCTCAGCGCCGGCGACGTCCGGTCCCGCGGCGAATGCGTGGTTTCGGCCCGCGGTCTGGAGGGCAGCGGCGTCTACGCGATCTGCCGGCCGGTGCGCGAGGGGGCGGCGCTGACGCTGGACCTTTTGCCCGACTGGACCCTTGAGAAGGTGGCGGAGCGGCTGGCGCGGCCGCGTGGTCGCCAGAGCATGGGCAACCACCTGCGCAAGGCGCTCCGGCTCGACCCGGTGAGCCAGGCGCTTCTGATGGAATTCGCCCGCCCGCTGCCCGAGGCGCCCGAGGCGCTCGCCCGCGTGGTCAAGGCACTGCCGGTGCGCCACGCCGGTTTGCGTCCGCTCGACGAGGCGATCTCCACCGCAGGTGGCGTGCTCTGGTCCTCGGTCGACGCGGGTCTGGCGCTGACGGCCCTTCCCGGCGTCCATGTCGCCGGCGAGATGCTGGACTGGGAGGCCCCGACCGGTGGCTACCTGCTCACGGCCTGCCTCGCGACCGGCCGCTGGGCCGGGCGCGCCGCGGCCGGGAGGTGACCCCGCCGCACCGGATCAGCGCGCCATCGCGCGCTTCAGCGCCGGACGCTGCCGCAGTCGCTCGAGGTATTCGGCCAGCCGAGGCTCGGTGATCGGGAAGCCGGCGGCATCGGCCCAGTTGCCGCAATGGGTCAGGATGATGTCCGGCACCGTCATCGTCTCGCCCATCAGGAACGGCCCCTCCGCCATCCGGGCCACCAGCGTCCTCTGGCTCTGCTCGAACTCCCATTTCAGGCTGCGCTTGATGGCGCCCTCGCGGAACTGCTCCGGCAGGATGAAGCTGTGGCGGGCGGCCATCCAGAGCGCGGCGTCGAACTCGTCGAGCAGGAACTGGGTCATGCTGTCCTGCCGCGCCCGGTCGAGCGTGCCGGCGGGGAAGGTCAGCGCGCCGTGGCGGTCCCCCAGAAAGGCCAGGATCGCAGTCGAATCGGTCACCGGCGTTCCGTCCACCACCAGCACCGGGACCTTCCCGGCAGGGTTCACCGCGATCACGTCCTCGGAGCGCGGCGGGGCGCCGACGTGCTCATAGTCGAGGCCGAGTTCCTCCAGCATCCAGAGCACGCGCAGCGCGCGACTCCGGACGTTGCCGATCACCGTGTACATTCCGCCTTGTCCTCCCCCGGGGCATTCCTCGCGCCACGCTGGCACGCCCCGCCTGTAGCGTAAAGCCCTCGGTGGACAGGGTCAGAGGCGGGCGCTGCGCAGCATCGCGAGGCGGATGAACAGCCGCTCGACCAGCGCCATCTGCGGCGCGGTCTGGCCGGCGGAGCGCAGGGCGAGGTCGGTATCGACCAGCAGGGGCAGGGCGCGTTCGAGCCGCGGCATGCCCCAGTCCTGCGCCTGCCGGATCATCCTGTCCCGGCGGGGGCCAAAGACCGGCGGGCGCTGCCGCGAGAGCCCGGCGGCCGGACCCTTCGGATCCGCCGACGCGGCATGCAGGGCGCGGAAATGGCGGGACGCCGCGATGATCAGGCCGACAGGGGACTCGCCCTGTCCTGAGAGCTTCTGCATCAGCGGGCCGATCTGGTTGGCCTTGCCCTCGGCGACGGCGTGCAGGATGTCGTCGGTCGCGGCCTCGATCGTGGCCGGGGCAAGCTCTGCAACCTCGGCGCTGGACAGCGGCGCGCTGTCGTCGATCTTGTAGAGCGCGATCTTCTCCAGCGTCTGGCGAAAGTCGCCGGGATCGAGCGCGCGGGCGAGGGCTTCGAGATCGCCCATCGCCTCGGGAGACACCTGCGCCAGCCCGGCGCGCTTCAGCTCCGCCTCGATCTCGGCGCGGCTCGGCGGGTCGTCGTAGATCGCGGCGGAAAACGCGTTGCCCGCGCCTTCGAACAGCTTGCGCAGCTTCGAGCGGGCCGGAAGCTGTCCGGCGGTGGCGACGATCATCGCATCGCCCTCCCGCCATTCCTCGAGCGCCGCCTCGAAGGCCGAGGCATTGCCGTCGCCGGCCTCGTCGACCAGCACCACGCGCGGGCCGGGAAAGAAGCCGACGGCCTTGGCCGCGTCGATCAGCGCCGCCGGGTCGCGCCGGAGCTCTGCGCCGGAGAGCCGGGTCAGCCGCATCTCCTCCTCACCCGCCGGGCCGATCAGCGCGCCGACCATGTCCTGCCGCTTCAGCGCGACGCGCATGGCGTCGTTGCCGTAGATCAGGATGCCGGCGCGGCGCGGGTCGGGCTTGGCGAAAAAGGCTGTGGCGTCGCGGGGCGAGAGCTTCACGGCTGCCAGCTTCCGGCTGTTGCGAGCAGCTGCGACACGGTCTGGTCGGCGAGGATCACCATCAGCCGCTCGCTGGCGCTCTTCTCCGAGGCGCGGGTCGCGACAGTGGTGCCGATCGCGGAATAAGACGTGAAGCTTTCGGTCCGCCCGGAGGTCAGCACGGCGCCGCTCGCACGGTCGGTCACGGTGAACCGGACCTCCCCGGAGAGGTTGTAGCGCAGCGTTTCCTGGTCGGAGGTCACCGCCAGCCCGTCGGTCTCGGTCGTGATCGAATAGGTCAGCAGGTAGGGTGCGGCATCGCTGGTCCGCCCCAGCCGGTCCTCGAACTGGACGACGAAGGCGTATTCCTCGGTCGAGCTCGGCGCCTCGGCGAGGATCTGGTTGCGGAGCGCGTAGGCGCTGCCGCCGGGCGCATAGGCCGGCGTGAACCCGCAGGCGGCGAGCCCGCCGGTGACGGCGAGCGCGGCCAGCAGGGCCCTGCGATCAGGCGACCACATTGACGATCCGCCCCGGCACCACGATCAGCTTCTTGGGCTGGCCGCCGTCCAGCGCCTTGACGACCGCGTCATGCGCCAGGACAAGCGCCTCCACCGTGGCCTTGTCGGCGTCCTTGGCGACCTCGATCTCGCCGCGCCGCTTGCCGTTGATCTGGATCGGCAGCGTGACGGTGTCCTCCACCAGCATCGCGGGGTCGGCCTTGGGCCAGGGCGCGCGGGCCACCAGCCCCTCGCCGCCCAGCATCGACCAGACTTCCTCCGCCAGGTGCGGGGTCATCGGCGACATGAGCTGCGCCATGACGCGCATCGCTTGCGCCCTGGCGCCGGCGCTCGCCTTGTACTTGGCGATGGTGTTGGTGAAACCGTAGAGCTTGGCGATCGAGGTGTTGAAGGCGAAGCCCTCGATCCCCTCGGTCACGTCGGCGATCGCTCGGTGCGTGGCGCGCTCCAGCGCGGTGTCCTCGGCCCCGCCCTCCGGCGCACCGGCCTCCTTCAGCTCGAAGGCGATGCGATAGACCCGGCCCAGGTGCTTGAACGCGGCTTCGGCGCCGGCGGCCGTCCATTCCACGTCGCGCTCCGGCGGGCTGTCGGACATGACGAACCAGCGGGCGGTGTCGGCGCCGTAGCTGGCGACGATCTCGACCGGGTCGACCACGTTCTTCTTGGACTTCGACATCTTGGCGGAGGGGACGACCTCGACCGCTTCCCCCGTTGCCTTCACGACAACGCCGGCCTCGGTCCGCTCCACCTCTTCGGGCAGGTGATAGACCGGACGGCCGTTCTCGTCGCGGGTCAGGTAGATCTCGTGGGTCACCATGCCCTGCGTGAACAGCGCCTCGAAGGGCTCCTTGCTCTTCTCCGGCAGGTGGCCGGTCAGGTGCATGGCGCGGGCGAAGAAGCGCGAATAGAGCAGGTGCAGGATCGCGTGCTCGATGCCGCCGATATACTGGTCGACGTTCATCCAGTAGTCGGCTTCCTCGGCGATGGTCGGCGTGTCGGCATGGGGCGCGGTGAAGCGCGCGAAGTACCAGGACGAATCGACGAAGGTGTCCATCGTGTCGGTCTCGCGCTTTGCCGGTGCGCCGCAGCTCGGGCAGGGCACGTCCCGCCAGGTCGGGTGACGGTCCAGCGGGTTGCCGGGAAGGTCGAAGCTCACGTCGTCGGGCAGGCGGACGGGCAGGTTCTCGCGCTTCTCGGGCACCACGCCGCAGGCGGAGCAATGCACCACCGGGATCGGGCAGCCCCAGTAGCGCTGCCGCGACAGGCCCCAGTCGCGCAGGCGGAACTTGGTCACGCCGCGGCCGACGCCGGCCTCCTCGCAGGCCGCGATAGCGGTGTCGATTCCCTGCTCGCCGGTCTGCAGTTCGTCTCCGGCGAAGCCTTTGACGTAGCGAACCTTTTCGGACTTCAACGGCACGTAGGCCTCGCCGCCGGCTTCGGGCGCGACGAACTCTGCGGCGGGGTCGGCAGGGGCGTAGGTGGAGGTCACCGGCAGGTCGTACTTGCGGGCGAACTCGAGGTCGCGCGCGTCATGCGCCGGGCAGCCGAAGATCGCCCCCGTGCCGTAGTCCAACAGGATGAAGTTGGCGATGTAGACCGGCAGCTCCCAGGCGGTGTCGAACGGGTGACGGACCCGGAGGCCGGTGTCGAATCCCTTCTTCTCGGCCTTCTCCAGCTCCTCCTCCGAGGTGCCCATGCGCCGGCACTCGGCACAGAAGGCGGCGATCTCGGGATTGTCCTTCTCCAGCGCCTTGGCCAGAGGGTGATCCGGCGAGATGCCGACGAAGCTTGCGCCCATCAGCGTGTCGGGCCGGGTGGTGTAGACCTCGACCCGGTCGTGGCTGGCAGGGCCGTCGATCAGCGAAAAGGCGAACTGCAGGCCGCGGCTCTTGCCGATCCAGTTGGCCTGCATCAGGCGCACCTTCTCGGGCCAGTTCTCCAGCCCGTCCAGCGCCTCCAGAAGTTCCTCGGCGAAATCGGAGATGCGGAAGAACCACTGGGTCAGCTCCCGCCGCTCCACCAGCGCGCCGGAACGCCAGCCGCGCCCCTGCTCGACCTGCTCGTTGGCCAGCACGGTCATGTCGACCGGATCCCAGTTGACCACGGCGGCCTTGCGGTAGATCAGCCCCGCGTCCAGCATGTCGATGAACATGCGCTGCTGCTGGGCATAGTATTCCGGGTCACAGGTCGCGAATTCGCGGGACCAGTCGATCGACAGCCCCAGGGGCTTCATCTGGTCGCGCATGTCGGCGATGTTGGAATAGGTCCAGTCCTTCGGGTGGCCGCCCGAGGCCATCGCCGCGTTCTCTGCCGGCATCCCGAAGGCGTCCCAGCCCATCGGGTGCAACACGCTGAACCCACAGGAGGATTTGTAGCGCGCGATGACGTCCCCCATGGTGTAGTTGCGCACGTGCCCGATGTGGATCCGGCCGGAGGGATAGGGGAACATCTCCAGCACGTAATACTTGGGCTTGGCAGGATCGCGGACCGCTGCGAAGCAGCCGGCCTCGTCCCAGGCCGCCTGCCACTTCGGTTCGATCTCGGACGGGTTCAGGCGGGACATCGCGCTACCTCGGCTCACGTATCAATTGGCGTTGCGCGGCTTGATAAGCGCCGCGCAGCCCATCGTCCAGAGCGCGATTGTGCGGGGATCAGAGCGCCGAGTGGGCGATCCGGATCTGGCGGGCATGCGACAGGATCGCATCCTCGATGGCGCGGACGGTGTCCGCATCGACCGGACCGGACCGTGAGACCAGCGACACCTTGAGCGAGCGGGCGTCGAGCGCCGGGTCGGTAACGTAGACCGTCGCGCGATAGGACCGGCTGCCGCCCGGGGGCGTGCCGTAGCCGAAGACGATGATGCCCGAGAACGGATCGACTCGTTCGATCGGCAGGAAGTTCAGGACATTGAGAGAGGCCTGCCAGAGGTAGCGGTTCACCTCCAGCGTCGTGTTGGGATTGTCGACGCCGACAAAAAGGTCCCAGATCGTCTCGCGTTCGTTGCCGTCTTCGTCGAGCGCGGGGTTGAACTCGTCGGGCAGATTGGAGGGCGCGGGATTGTCGAGCGGATTGCCGCTGCAGGCTGCCAGAAGGCCCAAAAGGCCCATTGCAGCGGCGGTCCGTATCACGCGCTGAAAGGTCATGCCGTATCTGCCCCTCATTCTCAGTTCCCGGAAGGTCTAGCCGAGCGGCCCGAGGCTCACAAGTCCTTAGGCGGCAGGCAGGGTTTCGGCACTGTGGCAAAGCTGCACCAAATCCGGAAGCGTGCCCAGCCAATCGTATCGTCGCCTTGCAATCATGGGGCTGCGGAGCGAGAGAGATGCACATACCCAACTCGGACTTCCGGGTTGTGGTGAACTCTTGAGATACACGAGGGAAAACGATGAAAAAGATCCTTCTCGCTTCGACCGCCCTGGTCGCCTTCGCCGGCGCCGCGGCTGCGAACGATAACATTGCACTCTCCGGCTCCGCCGAGCTGGGTGTGGTTGGCGGCGGTGGCGACATCGATCGCGAGCCCCAGTTCATGCAGAGCATCGACGTCCGCTTCTCGCTGTCGGCTGAAACCGATGGCGGCCTGGTCTTCGGTGGTACCATCGACCTGGACGACGTGTCCGACTCCTCCACCCAGGGCCTGGGCGACGTGACCGGCTACGCCGACTTCACCGTCTTCGTCTCCGGCGAGTTCGGCACCGTGACCATGGGCGACACCGACGGCGCTCTGGACTGGGCCATGCAGGACCCGGCAGCTGTTGGCTCCCCCGGCTCCATCGCGGACGACGAAACCGCCCACTTCGGCCGTGAAGACACCTACCTCGACGGTGACTACGACGGTCAGGTGCTGCGTTACGACTACACCTACGGTGACTTCGGCTTCGCCGTGTCGCTCGAAATGGACGACGCGAACGACGCAGAGCTGGATGCCGCTGACCGTGACCGTTACGACCCGGCTTGGGCTGTTGGCGCCAAGTGGTCGCCGGAGCTCGGCGCTGGCGTCCTGAAGCTCGGCATCGGTTACCAGGAATCCGACAACGGTTCGGTTACCTTCGGTTCGGACGACACGAACATCCAGGTTGGGTTCGGTGAAGACGCCTCCGTCTGGGGTCTGTCGGCTGCCTACGAAATGGACAACGGCTTCTCCATCGGTGCCGTCTACTCCGATTGGGACAGCGATGCCCTGAAGTCCGGTTCGCACTGGGCCATCGGCGGTGGCTTCAGCTGGGATGCCTTCAGCATCGCAGCCAACTACGGCGAGCGCGACTTCGACGTCCGGGGCAGCGGCGACGTGGAAACCTCCGGCTGGGGTCTGGCCATGGGCTACGACCTGGGCGGCGGCCTGTCGGTTCTGGCCGGCTACGGCAACTCCGAGGCGAGCGCCCGTGGCTTCGCCGACGACGACGCCACCAGCAATGGCGATATCGACTGGGACTCCTACTCGCTGGGTCTGTCGATGTCCTTCTGATCTCCGGATCGGATAGAATTGAGGGAAGAGCGGGCATTCGCCCGCTCTTTTCTTTTTGGGGCACACGCGCGATAGCTTGACCAGTCAAGCCTGAACGGATCGCCCATGCTCCCCCTGAACCCTTCCCGGATCCCCACCGAATTCAAACGCGCGCAGGACCTGCAACGCAGTGGCGAGTTCGAAAAGGCGAAGGCCATATACAAGGCCATTGCCGACGTGGCTCCGCGGCTGACGGAGGTTCACTTCCACCTCGGCAGGATCGCGTTCGACCAGGGTGATACCGACGGGGCGCTGGCGCATCTGGAGCGCGCGAGGCGCCTCAAGCCCGCCGAGCCGGCCATCCTCTCGGCGATGACGGCGGTGCTGTCCTCGGTCGGGCGGGACAAGGACGCAATCACCCTCTACGACGACGCGCTCGCAACCCATCCGACGGCGGAGAACCTCCGCATCGACCGGGCGTTCCTGCTGCAGCGCATGGGAGAGATCGACAGGGCGGACAGGGAGCTGCGCCGCGTTCTCAAGAAATCCCCGCTCCGCGGCGACGTCTACCGGATGCTGGTGGTGCCCAAGAAGGTGAAGGCGGACGACCCGGTGATCCGCATGATGGAGCAGGCCCACGCCGACCCCAGGGTGAAGGGCGCCAACCGGGTGCAGCTCCAGTTCGCGCTGGCCAAGGCGATGGAAGACACCGGCCAGACGAAGCGGGTCTTCACCTATCTGACGCCGGCCAACAGGGCGACGAAGGAGCTCTACAAGTATGACGTCTCGGAACGGCGGGACGAGGTGGAGGCGCTGATCGACGCCTTTTCCGGCCACGATTTCACGCCCTCCGCGCCGGCCAGCGAAGACTTCGCGCCGATCTTCGTCACCGGTCTTCCGCGGTCGGGAACGACCCTGGTGGAGCAGGTGCTTGCCAGTCATTCGCAGGTCACCGCCGCGGGCGAGCAGTCCATTTCGCCGCGGCTCTGCTTTGGCGTGATCGGAATGCCGAAGACAGGATTTCGCCCGGCGGCGGAACTCTCCGGCACCGAGATCGAGGGACTCGGGCAGGCCTACCAGGACGCCATTCGCAAGGCCGTCGCCTTCGATCGCGTGGTCACCGACAAGGGCATCCAGTCCCATCTGTTCATGGGGCTGCTGAAGCAGGCCATTCCCTCGGCCCGATTCGTCGTGGTGCGCCGGGATCCGCGGGACCTTCTGTTCTCGATCTACAAGAACCAGTTCAAGCCGGGCACGCACCGCTATGCCTACGACCTGGAGGACCTCGCCGCCTATTACGCGACCTTCCTGCGGATGCTCGATTTCTGGCGCGAGGCGCTGCCCGGCGGCTTCCACGAGATCAGCTACGAGGCGCTGGTCGCCGATCCCGAGGCCGAAAGCCGGGCGCTCGTCGAGGCGGCAGGGCTGGAATGGGAGGACGCCTGCCTTGAATTCCACGCCGCGAAACGCGAGGTGAAGACCTTGTCGATTGGCCAGGTGCGCCAGCCGATCTACACGACCTCGGCGCGGGCCTGGGTGAAATACGAAACCGAGCTCGCGCCGCTGACGGCGGCGCTGGAGCGGGAAGGGGTGCTGTAACATGGGGCTGGACGACATCCGCAAACGGATCGCAAAGGCTGAGGCCGAGGCGGGCCGGCCCGCCGGCAGCACGACTCTGATCGCGGTCTCCAAGGTGCAGCCGCTGGAGCGGGTGGAGGCGGTGCTCGAGGCCGGGCACCGGGTCTTTGGCGAGAACCGGGTGCAGGAGGCGCAGGGCAAGTGGCCGGCCTTCCGCGAAAGGTTCGACGGGGTCGAGCTGCACCTGATCGGGCCGCTGCAGACCAACAAGGCGCGGGTGGCGTTCGAGCTGTTCGACGCGATCCATACGCTCGACCGCCCCAAGCTCGCCACCACGCTGGCGCGGCTGGCGCAGGAGATGGGGCGCTGCCCGCCGCTCTTCATCCAGGTCAACACCGGCGAGGAGCCGCAGAAGGCCGGCGTGCTGCCGGCGGAGGCCGATGCCTTCGTGGCCGAGGCGCGGGCTCTGGACCTGCCTGTGCAGGGGCTGATGTGCATCCCGCCCGTGGAGGAGGAGCCGAGCCTGCACTTCGCGCTGCTCGCCAAGATCGCCGCCCGCAACGGGCTCGACGGGCTGTCGATGGGGATGAGCGGCGATTTCGAGCGGGCGATCGCGCAGGGGGCGACCCATGTCCGCGTCGGCTCGGCAATCTTCGGCGAGCGCGATTACGGCTAGGTCGCCGCGACCGGCGCCATCCTGAAAGTTCAGGGAACGATGAGCCGGGTGCCGGGCGCGGCCTGGGGGGCGATCCAGGCGAGGTGATCGCGGCGAAAGGCGATGCAGCCTTCGGTGGGGTGGCGCGGCTTGCGCCAGCTGTGCAGGAAGATCGCGGAGCCGCGGCCAGGCGTGGCCACCGGCCAGTTCCAGTCCGTCGTCAGGACGATATCGTAGAGCGGATCGGCGCGGCGCAGGCGCTCGTGGCTGAAAGCGTGCGGCGCCCGGACATGGGTGTTGTAGGCCGGATCCGCGGGATCGTCGGACCACAGGTCGTCCGGGCCGATGGGCCTGGCCCAGGGGGCCGGCGGCAGGAGCCGGTCGGGGCGATAATAGAGTCCCGCAATGCAGTGGATGCCCCGCGGCGTGGCGCCGTCGCCTTCCCGCTTGTCGGCGCGGAGCCCGCCCTTACCGATGGCGGCGGGAAAGGTGCGGCCCATGAAGCGGATGCCGCGCGGGGTCAGCACGAGGTCCTGAGGGGTCACAGCAGGTGGCCCGACTTCGCGGCCTTGGTGGCGAGATAGGCGGCGTTCTCGCGGGTGTGTCCGACCTTGAGCGGCACACGCTCGGTGACGTCGATCCCCTGGGCCTGCATCATGGCGATCTTGGCGGGGTTGTTCGTCATCAGCCGGACCGAGGAGAACCCCAGCTCCCGCAGCAGCGCCGCGCCGATCCGGAAGTCGCGCTCATCGTCCTCGAAGCCGAGCCGGTGGTTGGCCTCCACGGTGTCGAACCCCTGGTCCTGCAGGCTGTAGGCCCGCATCTTGTTGGCAAGCCCAATGCCGCGCCCTTCCTGGTTGAGATAGAGCAGAACGCCGGCCCCTTCCTCGCCCATCGCGGCGAGCGCGGCGTGGAGTTGCGGGCCGCAGTCGCACTTGAGCGAGCCGAGGATGTCCCCGGTGAAACAGGCGGAGTGCAGCCGGGCGAGGACCGGTTTCGCGCGGTCGGGCTGACCGATCTCCACGGCATAGTGTTCCTCGCCGCCGTCGCCCGGGCGAAAGATGTGCAGCCGCCCGGCCCGGGCCAGCGCCATCGGCAGGCGGGCGGAGACGACCTCCTCGTATTGCGGGGCGCTCGAAGGGGCGCTGTCGGAAAACAGGTCGAGGATGGTCAGGTTCGAGGTGATCGCGACGGACAGGTCGGGCAGGGGGCGCACCAGGACCGCCGGAAGCAGCCGTGCTTCCTTGGCCAGCGCGATGGCGGCGCGGTGCAGGGTGGCCGGGCTGTCGCGCTCGGTGCGGAACGGGCCCTTCAACGGGTCGGTCAGGTCGTCGGCCGGATCGGCCACAGACTGCGCCCAGGCAAGCGAGGCATCCCGCGGCAGGGCGATCCGCGCCAGGTCTCCGTCGTAGGCGCGCGCCTTGAGGGTCTCGGCCCGGCGGGCGGTGATGGCGAGGGTCGCACCCGGTTCGGCGGTCATCATGGCAAACCGGTCCGGCGAGAGGCATTCGACGGCGGCGACAAGCGCCACGCTGTCGCCGTCCCGCAAGCAGACCGGAACCCCGATGCGCAGGTCGGCGCGCGCGCGGGCACGGCGTTCGGCGGGGGAGGGGGCAAGGGTCATGGCGGCTCGTTTTCTCTGGGGCGGAGCGTTAGCACGTTCCCCGGAGGCCCGGAAGCTGAAACAATCGGGCGGGTGTTGACACATCGCCGTGAGATCCTTGCAGCAAATCTTGCCGCAAAGGTCACCCGCCCGCATCTCCCGGTGAACACAAGGAGGCATACCCCATGGGCACGCTGAAGAAGATCCTGCTGGTAGACGACGAGGACGACCTGCGCGAGGCGCTGAGCGAGCAACTCGTGATGACCGAAGATTTCGACGTGTTCGAGGCCGGCAACGGCCACGAGGCGATGGAAAAGGTCAAGGCCGGGCTCTACGACCTGGTGATCCTCGACGTGGGGCTTCCCGATACCGACGGGCGCGAGCTTTGCCGGCTGATGCGCAAGCAGGGCGTGAAATGCCCGATCCTGATGCTGACCGGCCACGACAGCGACGCCGACACGATCCTCGGGCTTGATGCCGGTGCCAACGACTACGTGACCAAGCCGTTCAAGTTCCCGGTGCTGCTGGCCCGTATCCGCGCCCAGCTCCGCCAGCACGAGCAGTCAGAGGACGCCGTGTTCCAGCTTGGGCCGTATACTTTCAAGCCGGCGATGAAGATGCTGATCGACGAGAACGAGCGCAAGATCCGGCTGACCGAGAAGGAAACCAACATCCTCAAGTTCCTCTATCGCGCGACCGACGGCGTCGTGGCGCGCGACGTGCTGCTGCACGAGGTCTGGGGATATAACGCTGGAGTCACGACGCACACGCTAGAAACGCACATCTACCGGTTGCGCCAGAAGATCGAGCCCGATCCCTCGAACGCCCGTCTTCTGGTAACCGAATCCGGCGGATATCGCCTCGTTGCGTGATCGCCAACGTTAACACCTTCCGTGAAGGAAGTTGTTAACCTTGTCTGGATAGTCTCCCCTTGTCGCGTCGGGGTGATGGCGCGGCACCTCCCTGTTGGACTGGCCCGGGCTTCGGCCCGGGTCTTTTTCTTGTGGGCGCGGGGCCAGGGATTCACAGGCCGGAGCTCCGTGTACCGCGTTCGGCTTGCTCCGAATTTCCCGAAACTGGAAACGATCCCGCTGTCGAGCTGGCTTCTGTTCGGCTGGCGTGAACGGTTCCGGCAAATTCTTTTGAGCGAGACGATTGCGCTGATACCTTTCCGGGGTTCGAAAGTGCGGGGCGCTGTCGCGGTGTGTGCGGGGTGCCTGCGCGGGTTCGGCTGTAATGGGGGGAAACATGTTCAAGTTCACAATTCTGGCTTCCGCTGTCGCTCTTGCCGTCGTTCTGCCAAAGGGAGCAGAGGCGGGGGCGGTGCCGGATCGGACGCACGCCACCGGCGCGATGGCGCATCTCGTCGAGATCAAGGGCGCGAAGAAGGACGCCGACGCCAGGGCGGAACGCAAGGCCGAACGGAAGGAAGCCCGGGCCGAGCGGAGGGAGAAGCGGCGGGCCGAGCGCGAGGCTCGGAAGTCGTCGCGCGAGGCGCGTCCCCGGAACCCGAAATGGAATGACGAACACGCCGCGTTCGTCGATCAGGCCCGCAATACCAATTCGGGCATCGGCAACGGCGGCGAGACGCCCGACTTCGAGAATGGCGGCTGGATGTCCTTCCCGAGCGAGAGCCTCGACAGGGACCCGGCCAATTCGCGGCTGCAGTGCCAGGGGGGCAAGAACACCAACCGTTGCTGAGGACAAAGGGGCGGGCCGGTGGTCCGGCCGCCCTTGAGGCCGCGGTGCGGGGGCGCTAGGGTCGCGCGGCATTTGACGCCGGAGACGCCCCATGCCCTTCACCCTCGCCACCTGGAACATCAACTCCGTGCGCCTGCGCGCCGGTCTCGTGGCGCGGCTGCTGCGCGACGAGGCGCCGGACATCCTGTGCTTGCAGGAATGCAAGAGCCCGGTGGACAAGATCCCGGCCGATATCTTCACCGCGCTCGGCTACACCCACATGATCGCCCGCGGCCAGAAGGGCTACAACGGCGTGGCGATCCTGTCGAAACTGCCGATGGAGGATGTCGGCGACATGGATTTCGCGGAGCTCGGCCATGCGCGCCACGTCGCCGGGCGGCTGGCGAACGGGGTGGTGATCCACAACTTCTACGTCCCCGCCGGCGGCGACAAGCCGGACCGGGAGATCAACGAGAAGTTCGGCCAGAAGCTCGACTACCTGACCGGGATGCGGGACTGGTTCCATGCCGAGCGCCCGGAAAAGGCCATCCTCGTGGGCGATCTGAACATCGCCCCGCGCGAGGATGACGTCTGGAACCACAAGCAGCTTCTGAAGGTGGTCAGCCATACGCCGATCGAGGTCGAGCACCTGGCCGAGACGCAGGATGCCGGCGGCTGGGTGGACGTGACCCGGGCCGACATTCCCGCTGGCAATCTCTATTCCTGGTGGTCCTATCGCTCGCCCGACTGGGACGCGGCGGACAAGGGGCGGCGGCTCGATCACGTCTGGGCGACACCCGACATCTCGAACGCGGCGCATTCCAGCCGGATCCTGCGGGACGTGCGCGGCTGGGAGCAGCCTTCCGACCACGCGCCCGTCTTCGCGACCTTCGATCTCTGAGGCGCCGCCCTTGCAAGGTGTCGGGCGATGCGCCATCTAAACCCCAAAGACATGCAAGGAAGAGACCGATGCTGGAATTTGGCCAGACCCCCCCGCAGAGCGCCCCTGCCGGCCTGATCAAGGACGGCACCGAAGCCACCTTCATGCCCGACGTGATCGACGCCAGCCAGGAAGTGCCGGTCATCGTCGATTTCTGGGCGCCTTGGTGCGGACCGTGCAAGACGCTCGGGCCGGCGCTCGAGGCAGCCGTCACCGCGGCCGGCGGCAAGGTGACGATGGTCAAGATCGACGTCGATCAGAACCAGCGGCTGGCGCAGATGCTCGCCCAGCAGGGGTTGCCGCTGCAGTCGATCCCCACGGTCGTCGCCTTCTACAAGGGCCAGGTGGCCGACATGTTCCAGGGCGCGCTGCCGCAGTCCGAGGTCAAGGCCTTCGTCGACCGCGTTGCCGCGCTGGCCGGTGACGGCGGGCTGGCCGAGGCGGTCGAGGCGGCCGAAGGCATGCTGAGCGAAGGCGCAGTCGTCGACGCGGCTCAGACCTTTGCGGCGATCCTCGGCGAGGACCCGTTGAATGCGGCTGCGTTCGGTGGCCTCGTGCGGTCGCACCTGGCGCTCGGAGAGACCGACAAGGCCGAGGCCCTGCTCGCCTCCGCCGCGCCCGAGATCGCCAAGGCCCCCGAGGTCGAAGCCGCCCGCGCCCAGCTCGAACTGGCCAGGCAGGCGGCCAACGCCGGTCCGGTGGCGGAACTGCGCGCCGCCGTGGAGGCCGACGCCAACGACCATCAGGCCCGGTTCGACCTCGCCCAGGCGCTGCATGCCAATGGCGAGGTGGAAGAGGCGGTGGCCGAATTGCTCGAACTGTTCCGCCGCGACCGGGAGTGGAATGACGGCGCCGCGAAGGCGCAGCTCTTCACGATTTTCGATGCGCTCAAGCCGACCGACCCGGTGGTTCTCAACGGCCGCCGCAAACTCAGCTCGATGATATTTGCCTGACGGCGCGATCCGGCTACCTTGGTTGCATGATCTCCAGGACCGACCTGCCCGACACCATCGCGCTGTTCCCCTTGCCGGGGGCGCTGCTCCTGCCGCGTTCCCGGCTTCCGCTGCACATTTTCGAGCCGCGCTACCTTGCGATGCTCGATGACACGATGAAGACGGAGCATCGTCTGATCGGCATGGTGCAGCCGCGGGAGACCGAGGGCCTGCAGTCCATCGGCTGTGCCGGGCGCCTCACCGCCTTTTCCGAGACCGAGGACGGGCGGTACATGATTACCCTTACGGGGATCTCCCGCTTCCGCCTGATCGAGAAGGTCGAGGGCTTCACGCCCTATATCCGGGCCCGTGTCGACTGGAGCGATTTCACCCGCGATAGCGGCGCCACGGAGCGGGACGCGGGGTTCCGGCGTCAGCCGTTCCTCGATCTGCTGGCGCGGTTCATGGAAGACCGCGGGCTGTCGACCGACTGGGACAGCCTGAAGGAAGCCGATGACGAGTTGCTGCTGAACTCGCTGTCGATGCTGCTGCCCTTTGATGTCGGCGACAAGCAGGCGTTGCTGGAGGCGCCGACGCTGGCCGACCGTCGGCAGACCCTGACGGCGCTGATGCAGTTCGCGCTGCATGCGGGCGACGATGGCGCGGAGGTGATGCAATGAACGCGCGCCCCGAGTCCGAGCCCCGCCCCACAATTGCCGACCGCAAGATGCTGGAGGCGCTGGTCTGCCCGCAGACCAAGACGCTGCTCTCCTATGATGCCAATCGGCAGGAGCTCGTTTCCCGCGCCGCGCGGCTGGCCTATCCGATCCGCGACGGGGTGCCGATCCTTGTGATCGACGAGGCGCGGCCGCTCGATTGAGCCGGCCCGGTCGCGTCAGGCCGGTTTTCCCTTGAGCAGGTTCGGCACGTCGCCCGACAGCCCCGCGGCCTCGCGGATGAAGGTGCGACGCAGGGCAGGGAGCTTGTCGATCACCCCCATGCCAATCCCGCGCGCTACCCGCAGGATCGGATTATCGTTCGAAAACAGCCGGTTGACCGCGTCCATGCCAAGCGCCAGCGTGGCCCGGTCGAAGCTGCGCCAGGCCCGGTGACGCTCGAGCACGAGGATCGAGCCGATATCTTCGCCGCGCCGCCGCGCCTCTGCCAGCACCTGGGTCAGCGTGGCCACATCCGTCAGCCCCTGGTTGAAGCCCTGTCCGGCGATCGGGTGCACGCCCTGCGCCGCATCCCCGATCAGCACCAGCCGGTCCTTCACCGTGTGGTTGGCCATGGTCAGGTTGAGCGGGTAGGAGAATCGTTTGCCGGCCAGCCGGATCTCCCCAAGGAAATCGCCGAAGCGCGGGCGCAGCGCCGCGAGGAAGCCGGCGTCGTCGAGGCTGGCGATATGGGCTGCGGCCTCTGGTGTCTCGGCCCAGACTATGGAGCTGCGGTTGCCGGGCAGCGGCAGGATCGCCAGAGGACCGTGCGGCATGAAGAACTGGTGCGCGGTGCCGTCGTGCGGCTTTTCATGTTCCACGGCACAGACCAGCGCGGTCTGGCCGTAATCCCATCCCGTCCGCTGGATGCCCGCGCGAAGGCCGACGCCGCTCTTGCGGCCGTCGGCGCCGACCAGCACCAGCCCGGTCAGCGTATCGCCCGACGCTAGCGTGACGCGCGCCTCGGAGGGGGTGATCTCCTGGTCCACGACCGTCTCGCCGGGGCGGTGGGTGATCTTCGGTTCGGCCTCGATCGCCTCCAGCAGCGCGCGGCGCAGGTAGCGGTCCTCGAGGATGTAGCCCATCACCCCCTCGTCCAGCTCGCCGTGGTCGAAGTGCATGGCAAACGGCAGCACGGGCCCCTCGCCGGGGCGGCCGTCGGTGGTGACGATGTTGCGGATCGGCTGGGCGTGCTCGGCGACCTTGTTCCAGATGCCGATGGCCGAGAGCAGCCGCTGCGAGGCGAGCGCCAGCGCATAGGAGCGCCCGTCGAATCCCGCGTCGGCCCGCGCCTCGGTGCTCAGCGCGTCGATCACGGTCGAGGTCATGCCGGCCTGGGCGCAGGCCAGCGCCAAGGCCGGTCCGTTGAGCCCGCCGCCGACGATCAGGAGGTCGCTGTCATGTGTCATCGCGGCAAGACATACCCCAGTCGTCGGGATTGTCCATGCGCTGCCCTGCCGCTAGGGTCCGTTTCGGCAGAATTCGGAGAACGGCATGAACGAGTGGCTTTGGATGAGTGCGGGCGACCTGGGCCGCGGAATCGGCGCGGGAGAGATCGACCCGGTGGCGCTGACGGAAGCCTACCTGTCGGCCATCGACAGCCACGAGGCCTCCGGCCGGATCTACGCCCGCACCACCCGCGACCGCGCCCTGGCCGAGGCCGGTGCGGCCGCGGAACGGGCGCGGCTCGGTCTGCGGCGGTCGCTGCTGGACGGCGTGCCGGTGAGCTGGAAGGACCTGTTCGACACCGCGGGCGTCGGAACCGAATCCGGTACCGCGCTGCTCAGGGGCCGGGTGCCGGACGCCGATGCCGAGGTGCTGCGCAACGCGACCGCGGCGGGGCTCGTCTGCCTCGGCAAGACCCACATGACCGAACTCGCCTTCTCCGGTCTCGGGCTGAACCCGGTGACCGAGACGCCGCCCTGCGTGAACGACCCCGAGGCGGTGCCCGGCGGTTCTTCTTCGGGCGCGGCGGCCTCCGTGGCCTTCGGGCTGGCGGCGGCGGGCATCGGCTCGGACACCGGTGGCTCGGTGCGGGTGCCCTCGGCCTGGAACGACCTCGTCGGGCTCAAGACGACCTCGGGCCGCCTCTCGCTCTCCGGCGTGGTTCCGCTCTGTGCCCGGTTCGACACCGTCGGCCCGCTGTGCCGGACGGTCGAGGATGCCGCGCTGCTGCTGGCGATCCTCGAAGGCGGCAAGCCCGCGGACCTGACCGGCGCCTCGCTGGAAGGCCGTGGGCTCATGGTGCTCAAGACCACCGCCTTCGACGGGCTGCGGGACAAACCGAAGGAAGGCTTCGACCGCGCCATCGCGCGTCTCGCGGCAGCCGGTGCGGTGATCGAGGAGCGCGAACTGCCCGAGGTGGAGGCCGCGATGGCCCTGTCGCCGACGCTCTATGCGCCCGAAGCCTATGGCACCTGGAAAACCGAGATCGAGGCGCATCCGGAGCGGATGTATCCGCCGGTGCTGGAGCGGTTTCGGGGCGGCAAGGGCATCGAGGCCGCCGATTTCGTCGCGGCCTGGCAGGAGCTGGAACGCCTGCGCCGCGCCTATCTCGCCGCCACCGCCGAATATGACGCGGTCCTCGTGCCGACGGTCCCGATCATGCCGCCGAACAAGGCCCTGCTCGAGGAGGACGCCGATTTCTTCGTGGGCGAGAACCTGATGACCCTGCGCAACACCCGGATCGGCAACCTCATGGGTCTCTGTGCTCTGACCCTGCCCACCGGCGTGCCTTCGGCCGGGGTGTCGCTGATGGCCCCGCCGATGGCGGAGGAGGCCTTGCTGCGCCTCGGTGCGGCGGCGGAGGCGGCGCTGGCCTGAGCCTTGGTCGGCCTCGCCGGGCTCCGGCCCGGCGATCTGGCCGAAAAGACACAAGCCCCCGGCGGAGTGTCACATTTTCTGGACCAAACCGGGCAGCGTGGCTAATCTGTCACCAAACGGGGCGTCACGACCCCGACCCCGAGGCAGTTTACAGCAAGCGAGCGCATGACGTTCCCCGACAGGTTTTCGGACCTACCCGAATACGCCTTTCCGCGTCTGCGGAAATTGCTGGCCGAGTCCGAGCCGGGCGGCGACGTCATTGATATGACGATCGGCGAGCCGCGCCATGCCATGCCGGACTTCCTCGAAGACGTGCTGACGCAGAACATCGCCGGCTTCGCCAAGTATCCGCCCAACGAGGGCACGCCGGAGCTGCGGGCCGCGATCGCGGCCTGGATCGGGCGCCGCTATGGCGTGACGGTCGACCCGGACACGCAGATCATGGCTCTGAACGGCACCCGCGAAGGGCTGTTCAACACCGCGCTGGCGCTCAGCCCGGAGACCAAGCGGGGCAAGGCGCCCGTGGTGCTGGTGCCGAACCCGTTCTACCAGGTCTACGCGGTTGCCGCCCTGATGGCCGGGGCCGACCCCTTCTTCGTGCCGGCCACGGCCGAGACCGGTTTCCTGCCCGATTACACCGCCCTGCCGACCGAGCTGCTGGACCGTGTGACGCTCGCCTATGTCTGCTCGCCCTCGAACCCGCAGGGTGCGGTCGCGGACGAGACCTACTGGCGGCGGCTGCTCGACCTCGCCGAGCGCCACGATTTCCGGATCATGGCCGACGAGTGCTATTCCGAGATCTACCGCGACGCGCCGCCGCCCGGCGCGCTCCAGATGGCGCAGGCCACCGGGGCGGACCCGGAGCGGGTGGTGATCTTCCACTCGCTCTCCAAGCGGTCGAACTTGCCCGGGCTGCGCTCGGGCTTCGTCGCCTCGGGGCCGCAATGCATGGCGCGCATCCGCCAGCTCCGCGCCTATGCCGGGGCGCCGCTGCCGCTGCCCCTGCAGCGGGTGGCCGAGCGGGTCTGGGCGGACGAGGCCCACGTGGAGGCTTCGCGCGCGATCTACCAGGAGAAATTCCGCCTCGCCGACGAGATCATGGCCGGCGTAGAGGGGTATCAGGGGCCCGAAGGGGGATTTTTCCTCTGGCTGCCGGTCAGCGATGGCGAGACGACGGCGATACAGGTATTCGAACAGACCGGCGTACGGGTTCTGCCCGGCGCCTATCTGGGTCGCGACGTGGGTGGAGACAATCCCGGCAAGGGATATGTCCGGGTCGCGATGGTTGCAGGGATGGACGAGTTGCGGCGCGGGTTGCTGGGCCTGCGTGACTGCCTCTACGAAAAATAAGGACGAAAAGATCCGATGGCTTCATATCAGACAAGACAGCGTGACCCCCTTCTCGACAGCTCCATGCAGGAAGCCATCGAAAGGCGTGGACGGGAGCTGGTCGGGATCATGCTCCTTGGGCTGGCCGCGGCCATCGCGGCGATGCTTGCCTCCTACGCGCCACAGGATCCGTCCTTCTTCTCCGCCACCGACGCGCCGGTGCGCAACCTGCTGGGCCGGTTCGGCGCCTCCATCGCCGCGCCGCTGTTCATCGTCGTGGGCTTCGGAAGCTGGGCGCTGGCGGTAATCGCCATGGCCTGGGGCATCCGTCTGCTGGCCCATTGCGGGACCGAGCGCGCGCTCGGCCGGCTGCTGTTCGCGCCGATCGCCGTGGCCTGCGCCGCCGTCTACGCCTCGACCGTCGTGCCCAGTTCCGAATGGACGCACAGCTTCGGTCTCGGCGGGCTTTTCGGCGACACCGTGCTGGGCGCCACGCTCAACATGCTGCCGATCTCCGCGAGCTTCGGCGTGCGCCTGCTGGCGGTGCCGGTCGGGCTCGGCGCCCTGTCGATGCTGCTCTTCGTGACCGGCTTCACCTTTGACGAGCTGCGCCGGATCGGCCGCTTCCTCGTGGTCGGCGTGATCCTTCTCTACGCGGGCCTGCTGCGCGCCGCGGGTGTGGGCGTCGCCGGGACGGCCGTGCTGGCCCGGGGGCTTGCCGAGAAGGGCGGCGAACAGCGGGCGCGGCTTGCCGAACGCCGTGCGGCGCGCGTCGAGGACCGTGCCGAGCGCCGCCAGAGCGAGCCGGTTCTGGTCGAGGATGACGACTACGACCTGCCGCCCGAGCCGCCCCTGCGTGCCGAACGTCCCGCCGCCGGCAAGCTGCTCGGTTCGGTCACCAAGCTGGTGCGCCGTGCCCCCACGCCGGAGGCCGCCTTCGCCGCCGAGCCCGCCGCCGCGGACTATGACGACGAGGATCTCTACGAGACCGCCGAGGATGCCGGCCCCAGCGAGGAGCGGATCAAGGCGCGGATCGCCGATGCGATCCGCGTTCGCGCCCGCGCCATCCCGCGCCCCGCGGCCCCGAGCACGATCGGACGGGCCGAGCCGCCGGTGGTGCGCCGCCGCGGCCCCAATCCGCTGATCCTCAAGGTGCCGGGCGCCGTGCCTTCTGCGCCGATGGCCGAGATCGACGACATGCCGCCGCCGGCCATGCCGCCGATGCAGGTGCAGACGCCGCCCACCCAGCGTGCCCCGCAGCCGCAGCCCGTCGAGCCGCCGGCCCCCGTCGCGCCCGGCGCACCGCAGCCCGCGCCGAGCACCGCCCGCCCGCAGGTCGCGCCGACGATCTACGAGCGCGGCACCCCGGTCGCGTCGCTCGACGACGAGCCCAGGGCCGTGGTCCAGCACCCGCCCCGCAAGGTGGCAGAGCCCTCGCGCCAGGCCCGCGCCGAGGCGCAGCCCTCGCTCGAGCTGGAGCCGGCCGAGGCCGAGCAATACGAGATCCCGCCGCTGTCGCTGCTGACCAGCCCGACCTCGGTCGAGCGCCACGTGCTCTCCGACGAGGCGCTGGAAGAGAACGCCCGGATGCTCGAGAACGTGCTCGACGATTACGGCGTGAAGGGCGAGATCGTCTCCGTCCGTCCCGGTCCGGTCGTGACCATGTACGAGCTGGAGCCCGCGCCCGGCCTCAAGGCGAGCCGCGTGATCGGCCTCGCCGACGATATCGCCCGCTCGATGTCGGCGCTCTCGGCGCGTGTCTCCACCGTGCCCGGACGCTCGGTGATCGGTATCGAACTGCCCAACGCCAACCGCGAGAAGGTGGTGCTGCGCGAGATCCTCTCGGCGCGCGAATTCGGCGACACCTCGATGCCGCTGCCGCTCGCGCTCGGCAAGGACATCGGCGGCGCGCCGGTCGTGGCCAACCTCGCCAAGATGCCCCACCTGCTGATCGCCGGGACCACGGGCTCCGGTAAGTCGGTGGCGATCAACACCATGATCCTGTCGCTGCTCTACCGGCTCAGCCCGGAAGAATGCCGGATGATCATGATCGATCCGAAGATGCTGGAACTCTCCGTCTATGACGGCATTCCGCACCTGCTCTCGCCCGTCGTGACCGACCCCAAGAAGGCCGTCGTGGCGCTCAAGTGGGTCGTGGGCGAGATGGAGGACCGCTACCGCAAGATGTCCAAGATGGGCGTGCGGAACATCGAGGGCTACAACAGCCGCGTGAAGGATGCGCTCTCCAAGGGCGAGATGTTCTCCCGCACCGTGCAGACGGGCTTCGACGACGAGACCGGCGAGCCGGTGTTCGAGACCGAGGAGTTCGCGCCCGAGCTGCTGCCCTTCATCGTCGTGATCGTCGACGAGATGGCCGACCTGATGATGGTCGCCGGCAAGGAGATCGAGGCCTGCATCCAGCGCTTGGCGCAGATGGCCCGGGCCTCCGGCATCCACATCATCATGGCGACGCAGCGTCCGTCCGTCGACGTTATCACCGGCACCATCAAGGCCAACTTCCCGACCCGGATCTCCTTCCAGGTGACCTCCAAGGTCGACAGCCGGACGATCCTGGGCGAGATGGGCGCCGAACAGCTCCTCGGCATGGGCGACATGCTCTACATGGCTGGCGGCGCCAAGATCACCCGCGTCCACGGCCCCTTCGTCAGCGACGAGGAGGTCGAGGAGATCGTGAACCACCTCAAGGCCTTCGGTCCGCCGGACTACGTGGGCGGCGTGGTGGACGGCCCCGACGAGGACAAGGAGAGCGACATCGATCTCGTCCTCGGCCTCGGCGGCAACACCGACGGCGAGGATGCGCTCTACGACCAGGCGGTGCAGATCGTCATCAAGGACCGCAAGTGCTCGACCTCCTACATCCAGCGCAAGCTGGCCATCGGCTACAACAAGGCCGCGCGCCTTGTGGAGCAGATGGAAGAGGAAGGGCTCGTCAGCGCGTCGAACCACGTGGGCAAGCGCGAGATCCTGGTGCCCGAACAGGCCTGATCCCCCTCCCCTGCCCGGCGCCGGGATTAACGCGGCGGTGGGCCTGTGCTACCCTCCCCTTCCGGTGCCATCGAGCAGGAGGGGAGGCCCATGACCAAAGTCGGCGATTATAGGGCGATCCTCGCCTATCTCGACAACGAGGGCGACCGCTGGAACGCCACCGCGCCCCTTGGCACGTCGGTCTTCATCTCCTACCGCTTCGCCACCAGCTCCGACCTTCCCGGCCTTCTGGAGGACGAGAACCCCTACGGCGCCAAATCCTTCCGGAGCTACACCTCGGCCGAGGAGGCCGCGTTCCGCAAGGCGCTCGGCCTGTACGAGGCGGTCGCGGGCGTGCGCTTCGTCGAGACGACGGACGAGAGCGCCATGGTACTCGCCTATGCCGCCGACATCGACGCCGGCAACCTTGCCGGCTATGCCAGCCTGCCTTTCACGAACATCGACAGCGGGGCCTTCGACAACCCCAAGGATTTCGTGATGAACCTCGACAAGAACGAGATGAACAGCGGTCACGGCTTCACCACCGTCCTCCACGAACTGGGCCACACCCTCGGCCTCAGCCATCCGTTCGAGGGGGCCTTTACGCTCAAATCCTCCCTCGACAGCACCGACACCACGGTGATGTCCTACAACCACACCATCGATCCCCAGACCGAGCCGAGCCCGTTCGACGTGCAGGCCGTCCAGCACATCTACGGCAAGTCCGGAGCCCTGAAGGGCTGGAGCTATGGTCTCGACAAGGGGGTCTTCACCGCCGAAGGGACCAAGCGGGCTGAGGAGGTGGTCGGGTTGCTCCACATGAAGAACCACATCGACGGCAAGGGCGGGGCCGACAAGATCTGGGGCTGGGAAAAGGCGGACCGGCTGGAGGGCGGCGGCGGAAACGACCGGCTCATGGGCAACGGCGGCGCCGACATCCTGCGCGGCGGTGCAGGGGACGACACGCTTCTGGGCGACCGGGATATCGAGGGCCGGCTCTACGACTTCGGCGACAAGCTCTACGGTCAGGACGGCGACGACACGCTCAAGGGCCACGACGGCAATGACCTGCTCGTCGGCGGCAAGGGCGACGACCTGCTGGTCGGCGACGACGGGGAATACTGGTGGGTGAACGACGACATCCTGCGCGGCGGCGCGGGAAAGGACGACCTGCGCGGCGGCGGCGGTGACGACACGCTCGACGGCGGCACCGGCGTCGACGTGCTGCGCGGTGGCGCGGGCGACGACACGCTCTCGGGCGGCGGGCAGAAGGACAGGCTTCTCGGCGAGGCGGGCAACGACAGCCTCTCCGGGGACGCCGGCAACGACCGCCTGATCGGCGGCGGCGGCACCGACACGCTCGCCGGCGGCAGCGGCGCCGATGTCCTGATCGGCGGCCGGAATGCGCGCGACACCTTCGTCTTCACCCGGAAGGATTTCGGCGCGACCGACCGCATCACCGATTACGACCTCGGGATCGACCGGATCGACATCGCGGCGACCGGCTTTTCCGCGTCGGATGCCCGCTTCGTGAAAACGGGGGGCGGCTCCGACAGCCTCGTCCGTTTCGACGCGGACCTCGAAATCCGGATCATGGACGTGACAAAGGCCGAGCTCACCGGTCTTGCGGACTGGCAGATCTTCATCGAAGCCTGACCGGCGGGGCGGTGGCCGGCTTTCGCCGTTCACGCCGCTTTGAGAGCGAGCACTCTGGTAAGCGCCCGCGGGAGACCATACTCAGATAGCATGATGAAACGTCTTGCTTCCATTCTCGCGCTCACGCTGACGCTGGCGGGTCCCGCCTCGGCGGAGAAGATCTCGCTGAACGCGCTGTCGAACTACCTCAACGGGTTCGAGACCGCTTCCGGCGAGTTCACCCAGATCAATGCCGACGGCACGATCTCGACCGGCAAGGTCTATATCCAAAGGCCCGGGCGGGCGCGGTTCGAATACAACCCGCCGGACAACTCGCTGGTGATGGCCGGCGGCGGCACGGTGGCGATCTTCGACGCCAAGTCCAACACCGGTTCGACCCAGTATCCGCTGCGCCAGACGCCGCTCAGCATCATCCTGCAGAAGAACGTGAACCTCTCCCAGGCGCGCATGGTCGTCGCCCACACCACCGACGGCAAGACAACGAGCGTCGTCGCCCAGGATCCGGAAAACCCCGAATACGGCACGATCCGGCTGGTGTTCACCCCGGACCCGGTCGAGCTGCGCCAGTGGGTCATCACCGACGGGGCCGGCGACGAGACCACGGTGATCCTCGGCGAGCTGCAGACCGGCACGCGGATGCCATCGTCGCTGTTCGACATCATCCGCGAAGAGGCGCGCCGCAACTAGGGGCGCGCCCACGGCCTGCGGTCAGATCTTGCCGCAGGCCCGGAGCTGGCGGTCGTAGACGACCGCCCGGTCGCCGACCCGCGCGGCCACGTTCACCAGCCACCCCTTCGAATTGTAGCTCTGACGGGAATAGCCGGTCCAACCCTCGTGATAGGCGAGGTACTGGCGGCGCGCGTCGCTGAGCGGGATGCCGTTCCGGTCCCGCGTCTTGGTCATGTACCAGCCCATGAAATCGGTGGCGTCGCGAATGTCGTTGCGTTTCGCCCGGCGATTGCGGGTTTCGGTCTTGTACTGATCCCAGGTGGCGTCCAGCGCCTGGGAATAGCCGTAGGCCGAGCTCTGACGGCCCATCGGGATCACGCCCAGCTGCCATTGCAACGGGGTCCGTGCGTCGCCGTCGAACTTGCTCTCCTGGTGGATGATCGCCATCTGCACCGGCACGGGCACGCCCCACTTCCGCTCGGCCTTTCGCATGGCGCGCAGGTACTTGGGGCGCTGGTCGACGATGCTGCAGGCATTGTCGAGGTTCTTGGGAGATACCTTGTTTCCGCCCCCGCAGCCGGCAAGAACCGCCAGGAGGCACAAGGCGCATAGAGATCTGATCATCCGCCTGTCCGATCCGATTTGTTTTTTGATCTGCTCGTTTTTTTCCAGTCTAGGCGAAATCGCGTCCGGGGTGAACGCAGAACACGCGGACCCGACAGCACAATTTTTCGTGGGGTGTTACAGCAGGATCGCCAGCGCGACGGGGTAGATGGCGACCGACAGGAACGTGGAGACAACCACGAGGCCGGCCACCGCCTCGGCGTCGGCATCGTATTTCTCGGCGAGCAGGTAGGCCGTCACCGGCACCGGGGTGATGATCTGGATGATCAGCACCGCCATCGGCACCGGGGGCAGGGCAAGGGCCAGCCCCGCGGCGATCCCGGCGCCGGCGGAAACCACCAGCTTGACCAGCGAGAGCCCGAACGAGCGGACCAGCGCGCCGGGGTGCAGGCTGCCCATCGCCACGCCGAGCGTCAGCAGCATCAGCGGGATCGCCATCTGCCCGATCAACTCCAGCGAGTTGGTCAGCCATTGCGGGGTCTGCCATCCCTGCCAGAGAAACAGCCCGCCGAGCAACGACGCGATCAACATCGGCTCGCGCAGCACCCGGGCCGGGTTGGTGCCGCCCGAGAACAGCAGCAAGCCAAGGGTGAACATCCCGATGGTCGTGACCGCCAGCACCGCCACCCCGAGGCCGAGCCCCTCCTGTCCAAAGGCGAAAAAGGCCAGCGGCAGGCCGAGGTTGCCGGTATTGCCGAAGATCATCGGCGCGAGCAGGCTGCGCCGGTCGAGCCCCGCGAAACGCATGAAGGCCGCGAGCACGATCGCGACCAGCACGTAGCCCAGCGTCGCGGCGAGCGAGATCGCGGCCAGCGAGGCCGGGTCCGCGGGCGAGGTCATCAGGGCGGTAAAGATCAGGCAGGGGACGGCGAGCGTCATCGCCAGACGGGTGATGAAGGAGACCGGATAGTCCCAGCCCATGCGGGTCCAGCCATAGCCAAGGGCGGCCAGAAGAAAGACGGGAGCGGTGATTTCAAGGACTGTGACGAGGGCGTTCACACACTGTTTCCCATGATTCTGGCACTGGCGGATGGACTCACGCCCCGCAAATTCGTACCCATTTATCGTGGGGACTTTGTGTATGCATAAGAGTAAAGCCAAATATCACTTGGGCCAAGTTGTTCGGCACCGCAAGCATCCTTTCCGGGGTGTGGTCTTTGATGTCGACGCGATCTTTTCCAACACCGAAGCCTGGTATGATGCGATTCCGGAGGAAAGCCGTCCGGAAAAGGAGCAGCCGTTCTATCACCTGCTGGCCGAGAATGATCAGAGCTACTACGTGGCGTATGTCTCGGAACAGAACCTGGTGCCGGATTATTCCGGGGAACCTGTCGATCATCCCGACCTTCCGGACCTGTTTGGGGAATTCCGCGACGGTGTTTATCCGCTGCACTTCCAGCTGAACTGACCGGGGCGAACACTGTGGATCGTGGCGAGCGTCAGAACGGCGCCCGGTGGCCTCGTGACTGCGCCCTGAACCCGGAAATGTTCGCGATTTCGGTGCCTTGAGCCAAGGATTCCGTTGTGCTGGTCGAAGGGTGGAGCCGTGGTGTGGAGCTGACCTGCCAGGGACGATCCCGTACGGCGCCGGGGGAAGCATTCTTCGCCGACGCCGTCCGCGACCCGTTCAAACGGTCCGAGGTGAAGTGTCGTTTCCGGCGGTTGATCCCTGTCGCGGGCCGGGACTGACGGTTCGGAACCGGACGGGTTTCCGCCGAATGGCAGGCAATCGGCATGCCGGGTGGAGATGCTGGATCGCTGTATTCCGGAACGTGGGGGAGAGGTCCCTCGGAAAGGCAGGACCTCGACGCCGCGCTTTGGGTGGGGGCTGAAAACACGCGGCGTCGAGGGAAGCCTTTTGGAGCTACGTCGACAGGATGCCCGCGATTCGGGGCATTCCTGCGGTGTGATTGCGGCGACAGCGTGGCGCACATCTTCAAGGCAGCCGGTCACGAGGAGGTCTCCAGCCGAAACTGGAGCCGGTTGCGCCCCTTGCGATGCTCGTAGTGGAGATCCCTGGCCAGTTCCCGGATCATCAGCCATCCGAACCCGCCCTCCGGCAGGTCGTGCAGCTCGACCGAGAGGTCGTGGGGGCTGCTGGCCGGCAGCCGCAGGCCCGGCATCGGAGCACCGTCATCTTCCACCACCACGTTCAGCCCGGTGGCGAGAATTGCGATCTCGACGCTGAACACCCCCGAGAGCGGCCCGAGATAGGAATGCTCCACGACGTTGTTCATGATCTCGGCCAGCACGAGCTCCGCATGCACGCAATCCTCCGCCGAGAGCCCATGGGACGCGAGGGATCGGATAATCCTGCGCAGGGCGCGCCGTACTTCGGCCGGCGTATCGCCGACGAGCTCGTGGAGGTAGCCGCGGCACGGTGCCTTCATCGGGCCGGCGTGCCGGGGGCCGAAATCCGCCGCCGGCTGCCCTGGGCCGGATGCGGCCCCCGACGGTCCCGTGCGAGATGGCCCCGGAGTGCCGGATGCCCGTCGTCTTTCCATCAGGCGGCGCTGCTCCCGCTGTCGAGCACGTCGTCGGCGGACTGGTGAATGGTGAAGACCGAATCCATCCGGGTCAGGCGAAAGACCTTGGACACCTTGGGCGTCAGCCCCGCAAGTTCCAGCCTGCGGCCGTTCCCGAGGAACTTCATGGCGGCGACCACCGCGCCGAGGCCGGACGAATCCAGGAAATCGACCCGCTGGAGATCCAGCACTACCCGCTCCGGGCAATCAGCGCAGAGATCCCGCATCCTGTCCTTGAACTGGATGGCGCAGGCAGCATCGATCCGCGTGGCCAGAACATCGATCCTGAGAACGTTGCCTTCCGTGCGAGTCTCGAATTCCATGCGCTCCTCCAGTGCGGCAGGTCCAATCGGCAACAAGGCTGGACGATAAACCTTACCATTCGGTATGCACGCGGCTGAAACGGGGAGGACGATATGCGTAACGTGGTGATTTCCGGGGCGGCGCGGACGGCGATGGGTGGCTTTCAGGGGGTGTTTTCCGGGCTTCCTGCGCCGGAGCTCGGCGCGGCGGCATTGAAGGCCGCTCTCGGGCAGGCCGGCGTGACGACGGTCGAGGAACTGCTCATGGGCTGCGTGCTGCCGGCCGGGCAGGGGCAGGCGCCGGCACGGCAGGCGGGCTTCGGCGCGGGGCTCGGCGAGGAGGTGCCGGCCACGACGCTCAACAAGATGTGCGGCTCGGGGATGAAGGCGGCGATGATGGCCTTCGACCAGATCGCCCTGGGCCAGTCCGACGTGGTCGCCGCGGGCGGCATGGAGAGCATGACCAACGCGCCCTACCTGCTGCCCAAGATGCGCGGCGGCGCGCGGATCGGGCACCAGCAGGTCCAGGATTCCATGTTCCTCGACGGGCTGGAGGACGCCTATGACAAGGGCCGCCTTATGGGCACTTTCGCCGAGGATTGCGCCGAGCACTTCCAGTTCACTCGCACGGCGCAGGACGACTACGCGCTCGGCTCGCTGTCGAACGCGCTGGCGGCGCAGGAGAGCGGCGCTTTCGACGCCGAGATCACGCCTGTGCTGGTGAGGGGCCGGAAGGGCGACGTGACAGTGAACGAGGACGAACAGCCCGGCGCGGCCCGCCCGGAGACGATCCCGCATCTGAAACCGGCCTTCCGCAAGGACGGCACGGTGACGGCGGCCAATGCCTCGTCGATCTCGGACGGGGC
This sequence comes from Tropicimonas sediminicola, assembly GCF_900188335.1. Lineage (GTDB taxonomy): Bacteria > Pseudomonadota > Alphaproteobacteria > Rhodobacterales > Rhodobacteraceae > Tropicimonas > Tropicimonas sediminicola. Next base: position 351,080 of record NZ_FZOY01000005.1, read on the forward strand.
CGCGGCGCTGGTGCTTGCCTCGGAAGACGCCGGCCTGCCGGTGCGAGCGCGCATTCTCGGGCACGCCAGCCACGCGCAGGCGCCGGGCTGGTTCACCACCGCGCCGGTCCCGGCAGCGCAGAAGCTGCTGCAGAAGATCGGCTGGGATGTCGGGGACGTGGATCTCTGGGAGGTCAACGAGGCATTTGCCGTTGTGCCGATGGCCTTCATGCGCGAGATGGGTATTCCGCGAGAGAAGATGAACGTGAACGGCGGGGCCTGCGCGCTCGGCCACCCGATCGGAGCTTCCGGCGCGCGGATCATGGTGACGCTGCTCAATGCGCTGGAGAAGCGCGGGCTGAAGCGGGGCGTCGCGGCGATCTGCATTGGCGGCGGCGAGGGCACTGCGATTGCAATAGAGAGGCCGTGATGCGGGTCGATTACACCGAGCTTGAAAAGACGATCCTGGCTCTGACCGAGGGCGAGGACGACGCGGTCGCGCTGATGGCCACGCTCGCCTGCGAGATCCACCATGCCGACGACCGGTTCGACTGGACCGGCTTCTACCGGGTGGTCGCGCCGGAACTGCTCAAGATCGGCCCCTACCAGGGCGGGCACGGCTGCCTGGTGATCCCCTTCGCGCGCGGTGTCTGCGGCGCCGCGGCGCGGACCGGCGAGGTGCAGCTTGTGGCGGACGTGGAGGCCTTTCCGGGGCACATCGCCTGCGCCACCTCCACCCGGTCGGAGATCGTGCTGCCGGTCCGGGATGCCTCCGGTGCGCTGATCGCCGTGCTCGACATCGACAGCGACCAGCCGGCGGCCTTCGACGAGGCCGATGCCGCCGGGTTGGAGCGGATCCTGAAGAAGGTCTTCGCCGGTGGCTGAACCGGTCCGCACCGGAGGCTGCCTTTGCGGCGGCGTGACCTACCGCGTCGCGGAGCCGCTGAGCTCGGTTTCGGCCTGCCATTGCAGCCAGTGCCGCCGCCAGTCCGGGCACGTCTGGGCCTCGGCGCAGGCACCCCTGGCTGCGGTGGAGATCAGCGGACCGGTGCGCTGGTATGCGGCGAGCGAGGGCGCGCGGCGCGGGTTCTGCCCGGACTGCGGGTCCTTCCTGTTCTGGCGGGCGCTGGACGAGGAGACGATCTCGGTCTCGCTCGGCTCGCTCGACGGGGCGACCGGGTTGCGGCTCGAGAAACATATCTTCTGTGGCGGCAAGGGCGATTACTACGAGATCGCCGACGGGGTGCCGCAAGAGCCGTGAGCGACACCTACGATCCGCCCGCCGGGCCGCCGGTCGTGCTGCACATGGATGCGGAGCTGCTGGTGGTCGACAAGCCCTCGGGGCTTCTGTCGGTGCCGGGGAAGGGGGCGCACCTGGCCGATTGCCTGCTGGCCCGGCTCGAGACGGCCTATCCCGGCACGCTCCTCGTGCACCGACTGGACCGCGACACGTCGGGGGTCATGGTGTTTGCCCGCACCAAGACGGCGCAGCGGCACCTGGGGCTCCAGTTCGAGCGGCGGCACATGTCCAAGCGGTACATCGCCCGGGTGCATGGCCATCCGGAGGCCGAGGGCGGGGTGATCGACCTGCCGCTGATCGCCGACTGGCCGAACCGGCCGAAACAGATGGTGGATCACGCGCGCGGCAAGCCGGCGCGGACGCACTGGAGCGTGCTGGAGCGGGAGGCGGAGGCGGCGCGGGTCGCGCTGCTGCCGGAAACCGGGCGCTCGCACCAGCTCAGGGTGCACATGGCGGAGATCGGCCATCCGATCCTTGGCGATCCGCTGTATTTCGATGGGGTGGCGCCGCGGCTCATGCTGCATGCCGAACGGTTGGGGCTGCGGCATCCCGACGGCGGGGCGCCGATGGAGTTCGTTGCGCCCTGCCCGTTCTGAGGGAGGGGGGCTGTCTGCCCCCCGCGCCGTGCGGCGCTCCCCCCGCGGGTATTGGAGCCAGGAGAAGGGCGGGCGCGCCGCCCCTCCCGGTCGGTCACTCGGCCGGGTAGCCGCCGACCGCCTTGACCTCGACGAAATCCTCCAGCCCCCAGGCGCCGCCCTCGCGGCTGTTGCCCGATTGCTTGATGCCGCCGAAGGGCGCGCCCGCGGAGCGGGACTTGCCGTTCAGGTGGATCATGCCGGAGCGCAGCTTGCGGGCCATGCGCCGCAGGCGGTCGGGGTCCTGGGTCTGGGCGTAGTTGGTGAGGCCGTAGACGGTGTCGTTGGCGATGCGGACGGCCTCTTCCTCGGTGTCGAAGGGGATCATCGACAGGACCGGGCCGAAGATCTCCTCGCGGGCGATCGTCATGTCGTTGGTCACGTCGGCGAAGACCGTGGGGCGGGCGAAGTAGCCGCGGTTCAGCCCGTCGGGCCGGCCGAGGCCGCCGGCCACCAGCCGCGCGCCTTCGTCGATGCCCTTCTGGATCAGGCCCTGCACCTTGTCCCACTGCATCTGGCTGACCAGCGGACCGATGTGATCGCCGTCGTCGTGGGCATTCGCGACGCCGGTGTTCTCGGCGGTCTCGCGCGCGATCTCGACCGCGTCGTCATAGATCGAGCGTTCCACCAGCATCCGGCTCGGCGCGTTGCAGGACTGGCCGGTGTTTTCCATCATGTGGGCGACGCCGCGGCGGACGGCATCCTCGTCCGCATCGGCAAAGACCAGGTTCGCGCCCTTGCCGCCGAGTTCCAGGCTCACGCGCTTGATCGTGTCGGCTGCGGCCTTGGAGATCGCGATGCCGGCGCGGGTGGAGCCGGTGAAGCTCACCATGTCGACGCCCGGATGGGCGGAAAGCTGGCTGCCGACGCCGACGCCGTCACCGTTCACCATGTTGTAGACACCCGCGGGCACGCCGGCCTCGTCGAGGATCTCGGTGAACAGGATCGAGGAGAGCGGCGCGATCTCGGAGGGCTTCAGCACCATGGTGCAGCCGGTGAGCAGCGCCGGGATGACCTTGAGCGTCACCTGGTTCATCGGCCAGTTCCAGGGCGTGATCATCGCCACGGTGCCGATCGGGTCCAGGATGATCCGGTCGTTCGGCGCATCGGGACGCAGCATCCGCACGAAGTCGAACTCCTTCGCGGCGCGGATGAAGTTCTTGATGTGGTAGCTGCCGGCGCCGACCTGGTCCTCGCGGGAGAGCTTGAGCGGCGCGCCCATCTCGGTGGTCATGGCCTGGGCCATGTCCTCCGCGCGGGCGTTGTAGATCTCGAGGATCTTCTCGACCACGGCAATGCGCTCGGCCGGGTCGGTCTGGGACCAGGTCTCGAAGGCGGCGTTGGCGGCGGCGACGGCGGCATCGGTGTCGGCCTTGTCGCCGAGCGAGATCACCGCGACCTCCTCCTCGGTGGAGGGGTCGATCACCGGAAAGTCGCGCGACGCGGCCGGGTCCACCCAGGCGCCGTTGATGTAGAACTGGCGTTTCTCGATCATGGGATATCCTTCCCGTCTTGAATTTTGCGACACACTGTCACCGCTTGGGGCGGGTCGCAAGATGGGGGTTTCTTTCCTGAGTCTGGAATATATCTAAGGGCGAGGCAGCGATATTCGCCACCGCGGACGCGATCATTTCCAATCATGAAGGAGACCCGAGCATGGGCCTGCGCATAAACGACACTATGCCTGATCTGAAACTCACGACGAGCCAGGGCGAGATTGCCTCGTTCCACGACTGGATCGGCGACAGCTGGGCGATTCTGTTCTCGCATCCGAAGGATTTCACCCCCGTCTGCACCACCGAGTTCGGCGCCGTGGCGCAGCTCGCCGAGGAATGGGAGAAGCGGGGCACCAAGGTGATCGGCCTGTCGGTCGACGGCGTCGAGGAGCACAAGAAGTGGATCGGCGACATCGAGAAAGTGGCCGAGAGCCCGGTGACCTTCCCGATCATCGCCGATGACGACCTGACGATCTCCAAGCAGCTCGACATGCTGCCCGCCGACGCCTACCTGCCCGACGGCCGCACGGCGGCGGACAGCGCCTCGGTGCGGGTGGTGATGATCATCGCGCCGAACAAGAAGCTGCAGCTGACGATGACCTACCCGATGTCGGTGGGACGCAACTTCGCCGAGGTGCTGCGGGCGCTCGACGCGCTGCAGGCGACCTACCAGACCCCGATCGCCACCCCGGCCAACTGGACTATGGGGCAGGACGTGATCGTCGCCCTGTCGCTGGACGACGCGGCGGCCAAGGAGAAGTTCGGCGAGTTCGACGCGGTGCTGCCCTACCTGCGCAAGACGCGTTCGCCGGTCTGATCGCCACCGGCAAACCGGGTCGGTCCCGCTCCCCGCGGGGCCGACCTCACGACGAGGGCAGCGGGTCGGAGGGGCCGGGCATCGCGGCTTCGCGGAGCGCGGCGAGCCGGCGGTCCAGGCCGCGCGCCACGTAGGCAATCGCGAGGCCACCGGCGAGGCAGAGCGCGAAAACCGGAACGAGCCGGAGGACCAGCTGGCCGAAATCCATGCTCGCCAGCGGCACGAACATTCCCAGGGCAAAGGCCGAGATCCAGCAGGCGGCGGAGAGACCGCCGATAAGGCCCAGGCGGATGCGGAAGGCGGCGGGATAGTCGCCGAAGCGCAGCAGCGGGCGCGATCCCAGCCCGGTCAGGCCGATCCGCCCGATCGCCACGGCATTGGCCGTCAGCGTGCAGACGACAGCGAGCTTGACCATGAGCTTGGGTGTCAGGCTGCCGCCGCCGGGGCCGAGCTTGAGCCAGAGCAGCGCGAGGCCGCTGGCCCAGAGCAACAGCAGCGCAAGCGAGATGATCAGGTGGAAGTCGCGAAGTTGCCGAAGCTCCTCGGCCGCCAGCGGACGCCGCAGGCTGCGCATCGCGGTCGCATCGGCCGCAAGGGCATAAAGGAGACCGGGCACCAGACCCATGAAATGGATCCAGACGGCCATGTCTTTCGCAAATTCCGGCGTCACTTCAGGCTCCCGACTGGACCGCCCCTCCCACTGCCCCATCTCATCGCGCGACTGTGGCCCGAATATGGTCGGGGCGTGCCGGAAACCGCACGGTTGCGCCATCCCGGTCCGGGTGGCAGTCTTTGCGACAGCGTGGTGAGTGGATGGAGTGCCCTGTCAGCCAGAGCCCTGGAGAAGCCGATGCCCGCCAGACGACGTTTCCTCGCCACCGGTCTCGCCGCCCTTGCCGCGCCGGGTCTCCTGCGTGCGCAGGAGGATTTCCAGCTCGACAAGTCCCTCCGGGCCCGGGTCGTCCGGGTGCGCCCCGGCTTCGTGGCCGGCGACATCCACATCGAGCTCGGGCGGCATTTCCTCTATTACATCGTCGCCCCGGAGCAGGCGATCCGCTATGGCGTGGCGATCGGCACCGAGGGGCGCAACCTTTCCGGGTCGGCTTATGTCGGGCGCAAGGCGGAATGGCCGAGCTGGACGCCGACCGCCAACATGATCCGGCGCGAGCCGCACATCTATGCCAAGTGGGCCTCGGGGATGCCGGGCGGGCCGGAGAACCCGCTGGGGGCGCGTGCGCTTTATCTCTATCGCGGCGGACGGGACACCATGTACCGCATCCACGGCACGCCGCAGCCCTGGACGATAGGTCGGTCGGTGTCGTCGGGCTGCATCCGGCTGCACAACGACCATATCGTCGATCTCTATGACCGGGTGCCGGTGGGGACGAGCGTCACTTTCCACTGAGGCGCGCGCGGCGGCCGGGGAGGGGGCTGTCTGCCCCCAGGCGCCTTGCGGCGCGCCCTCCGAGGATTTGTCCGGACAGGTGAAGGGCCGGGGGCGGCCTGGTCAGTAGACCACGACCCGCGTTCCTAGCGGCACGTGTTCGTAAAGCTCCTCGACATGGGCATTCTGCAGCCGGATGCAGCCGGAGGAGAAGGAACGCCCGATGGTCCAGGGCTGCGGCGTGCCGTGGATGCGGTAGAGCGTGTCGCGGTTGCCCTGGTAAAGGTAGAGCGCGCGGGCGCCGAGCGGGTTCTTCTCGTGGCCGCCGGGCAGGCCGTTGCGCCACTTGGCATAGACCTGCGGTTCTGCGGCGATCATGCTGGCGGTCGGCGTCCAGCTCGGCCATTCGGCCTTGCGGCGGATCTCGGCGACACCCTTGAAATTGCGGCCCGGCGCGCCGACGGCGATGCCGTAACGCATCGCCTTGCCGTCGCCGAGGGTCCAGAACAGGAAGTGGTCGTCGGTCAGGACGTGGATCTCGCCCGCCGGATACTCCTTGGAAACCTTGACCACCTGCGGCCGGAATTTCTTCGGCAGCTTGGTCGAGGTCTGGGTCGCGGCAAAGGCCGGGAGCGGCATCGCGGCCGATGCGGCGGCGGCGCTCGCGAGGAAACTTCTGCGGCTGATCATTGGTGACTGCCCCTTCGTCATGATCGAATGCCCGTCGGGGATACAGGAAATTCCACCGGCTTCGAAGGGCGTGCGCGCAACCGCCTGCAAGAGCGGGCGCGGGTGTTGCAGCAGTTCAATGCTACCGGCAAGGCTGCCAGGCGCTTATTTGAACGCATGTTCAAAAAAGATTTGACGACTCCCCGAATCCCCGTCCTATACTGACCCCCAAGGCCGAAAAGGCCGCGGTGTCCGCAACGGCACCAGGGGAGGACATCTTTTGACTGCGACCACAACGCCTGCGGGCGATCTGTGTTCTGTTCCTGCGCTCCTGAGGCGCAACGCGCGCGAGTTCGGCACGCGCACCGCGTATCGCGAGAAGGAATACGGGATCTGGCAGAGCTGGACCTGGGCCGAGACCCTGCAGGAAATCGAATGGCTGGCGATGGGCTTCCTGGCGCTCGGGATGGAGCGCGGGGATCACGTGGCCATCATCGGGCGCAACCGGCCGGATCACTACTGGTCGATGGTTGCGGCGCAGATGTGCGGCGCGGTGCCGGTGCCGCTCTACCAGGACGCGGTGGCCGAGGAGATGGCCTATGTGCTGGAGCATTGCGGAGCGCGGTTCGTGGTCTGCGGCGACCAGGAGCAGGTCGACAAGGTGATCGACATCCAGGAGCGGCTCCACCAGATCGAGCACGTGCTCTACCACGACAAGCGGGGCATGCGGAAATACGACCACGAGCACCTGAACTGGCTGCGCGACATCCGCGACGAGGGCAAGGCCTCGCATTACCGCCACGAGGAGGAGCTGCACCGGCGCGAGGCGGAGCTGAGCTACGACAGCACCTGCGTGATGCTCTATACCTCCGGGACGACCGGCAAGCCCAAGGGCGTGGTGCTGTCGAACCGCAACATCATCGAGACCTCGAAGAACTCCTCCGAGTTCGACCATCTGCGGGCCGAGGACGAGATCCTCGCCTACCTGCCGATGGCCTGGGTGGGCGATTTCATCTTCGCCATGGGGCAGGCCTACTGGAACGGGTTTTGCGTGAACTGCCCGGAGAGCGCGGACACGATGATGACCGACCTCCGCGAGATCGCACCGACCTATTTCTTCGCACCGCCGCGGGTGTTCGAGAGCCAGCTGACCAGCGTGATGATCCGGATGGAGGACGCCGGTTCGGTCAAGCGCTGGCTGTTCCGGCATTACATGGCACTGGCCCGGCGGGTCGGCCCCGCGATCCTCGACGGCAAGCCGGTGGGGCCGATCGACCGGCTGCGCTATGCGCTTGGAGAATTCGCCGTCTTCGGGCCGCTGAAGAACGCGCTCGGGTTCAGCCGGGTGCGGGTGGGATATACCGCGGGCGAGGCGATCGGGCCGGAGATCTTCGAGTTCTACCGGTCGCTCGGGATCAACCTCAAGCAGCTCTACGGCCAGACCGAGGCGAGCGTCTTCATCGCCCAGCAGCCGGACAACGAGGTGCGCGCCGATACCGTGGGCGTGGTGTCGCCCGGGGTTGAGATCCGCATCGACGAGACCGGCGAGATCTTCTACCGCTCGCCCGGCACCTTCGTGGAATACTACAAGAACCCGGAAAGCACGGCCTCGACCAAGGATGCCGAGGGCTGGGTCGCCACCGGCGATGCCGGGTTCTTCGAGGAAGGCAGCGGCCACCTGCGGATCATCGACCGGGCCAAGGACGTGGGCAAGATGGCCGACGGCAGCCTGTTCGCGCCCAAGTACGTCGAGAACAAGCTGAAGTTCTTTCCCGACATTCTGGAGGCCGTGGTTTTCGGCAATGCCCGCGACTACTGCACCGCCTTCATCAACATCGACCTGACCGCCGTGGGCAACTGGGCCGAGCGCAACAACATTGCCTATGCCTCCTACCAGGAGCTGGCAGGCCACCCCAAGGTGCTGGAAACGATACGGTTTCATGTCGAGGACGTGAACCGGTCGGTGGCGCAGGACCCGATGCTCTCGGCTTGCCAGATCCATCGCTTCCTGGTGCTGCACAAGGAACTGGACGCCGACGACGGCGAGATGACGCGGACCCGCAAGGTGCGGCGGCGGATCATCGAGGAGAAATACGCCGACCTGATCGCGGCGCTTTACGACGGTTCGGAAAGCATCTTCACCACCACCGAGGTGACCTACGAGGACGGGCGCAAGGGCAGCATCTCGGCGACGCTGAAGCTGGTGGATGCCGCGACGGCGCCGGTCGGGAAATCGCAGGGGATGGCAGCGGAATGATCGGGGAGACCACGGGGCGGCGCGCGCGCAACCATCTGTCGGAAATGGGTATTTTTGCCAAGAAGATGGGGCCGGAGCGGCTCTTCCGGGCGGCGGGAGGCCTGTCGTGAGCGTGCCTGCGGAGCCCTACGTGACCGCCGACGGGCGGCAGATCGGCGATGTGCTGATGGAGATGCGCAACATCACGCTGCGGTTTGGCGGGGTGGAGGCGATCAAGGACATCTCCTTCGACATCCGGGAGGGCGAGATCCGGGCGATCATCGGGCCGAACGGCGCGGGGAAGTCCTCGATGCTCAATGTTATCAGTGGCTTCTACCATCCGCAGGAGGGCGAGGTCTGGTACAAGGGGGCGCCGCGGCCGTCGATGAAGCCCTACGAGGTGGCCCGGATGGGCGTCGGGCGGACGTTCCAGAACATCGCGCTGTTCGAGGGGATGACGGTGCTCGACAACGTCATGACCGGGCGGCTGACGCATATGAAGGCGTCGCTCTGGGAGCAGGCGATCTGGTGGGGGAAGGCCGAGCGGGAGGAGGTCTTCAACCGGGAACAGGTTGAAAAGATTATCGATTTCCTCGAGATCCAGGCGATCCGCAAGACCCCGGTGGGGCGGCTGCCCTACGGGTTGAAGAAGCGGGTGGAACTGGCGCGGGCGCTGGCCGCCGAGCCGTCGCTGTTGCTGCTGGACGAGCCGATGGCGGGGATGAACGTCGAGGAGAAGGAGGACATGTCCCGCTTCATCCTTGATGTGAATGACGAATTCGGCACCACCATCGCGCTGATCGAGCATGACATGGGGGTGGTGATGGACCTCTCCGACCGGGTTGTCGTGATGGATTACGGCAAGAAGATCGGCGACGGCACGCCGGACGAGGTGCGCTCCAACCAGGACGTGATCGACGCCTACCTGGGGGTGCCGCATGAGTGATCCCGGGCGTTTTGCGCACAAGTGCCGGTCGAAACGACCGGGACCGCGGTCGTTTTCCACGGGGGCGGCGGCCGCGATCCCGGAATCCGGGGCCGTCGGGCCGCGGAAGGCCGGAATGACCGCCGGTCCGGTCGTTTCGACCGCCGGTTGTGACCGGAAATCCAGACAGACAGCGGAAGGTACGGCATGGAGTTGCTGAACAAGATCTTCGTCGCGCCCTTCGCCGAGATGGTGGAGGCGCCGGACTTCCTGATGCAGGTGCTCTGGGAGGGGCTGGTGTCAGGCGTGCTCTACGCGCTGATCGCGCTCGGCTTCGTGCTGATCTATCGCTCCAGCCGGATCTTCAACTTCGCGCAGGGCATCATGGTGGTGTTCGCGGCGCTGACGCTGGTGGGGCTGCACGAGATGGGGGTGCCGGCCTGGATCTCGGTGGTGCTGACGCTCGGCGTGATGTTCGGGCTGGCGGTCACGGTGGAGCGGGTGGTGCTGCGGCCGCTGGTCGGGCAGCCGGACATCATCCTGTTCATGGCGACCATCGGCATCACGCTGTTCCTGATCGGCTTCGGCGAGATCATCTTTGGCGGCGAGAACAAGCAGATGATCACCGAGGAGCTGGGGATTCCCACCGGCGATATCGTGCTGGAGCCCTTCGGCGGGCTGCTGATCCTGCAGCATATCGACATCACGGCGGTGGTCGTGGCGGTGCTGCTGGTGACGGCGCTGCTGCTCTTTCTCAACAAGACGCGGATGGGACGGGCGATCCGGGCGCTGGGAGACGATCACCAGGCGGCGCTGTCGGTGGGCATCTCGCTGCAGACGGTCTGGGTGCTGGTCTGGTTCATCGCCGGGATCATCGCGCTGGTGACTGGCATCGCCTGGGGCAGCCGCGCGGGCGTGTCCTTTGCGCTGGAGGTGATCGCCTACAAGGCGCTGCCGGTGCTGATGCTGGGCGGGCTCGAATCCATCACCGGGGCCATCATCGGCGGGCTGATGATCGGGATGCTGGAGAAGATGTTCGAGATCTACTGGGGCGGGCCGCTGCTGGGGGGCAACACCGAGAGCTGGTTTGCCTATGTGCTGGCGCTGATCGTGCTGCTGTTCCGGCCGCAGGGCCTGTTCGGCGAAAAGATCATCGAGCGGGTGTGACGGAGACGAAGGCGGCCGCGCCGGAGGAGGCGCGGCTCTTTGGGAGGAGGATGACGTGGCAAAGCTGATAGCGATCCTGAACGTCGTGGCGTGGTCGGGCTTCTGGGCCTTCGGCTACCTCGCGCTGACGGGCGGGTCCGAGGCCGGCGGGCAGGTGGTCGTGGCGATGATCCTTGCCGCGCTTGGCGCCGCGGCGGGGATCTGGGCCTACATGTGGCTGGTGCGGCACAGCGAGCGGACCGGTTACGCGCGGCGGCCTAACAAGGCGGTGCCGGAGCAGCTCCGGGAGCCCGAGAAATACGCCGATGCCGGGGAACCCACCTGATGCTCTATCGCACTGCCGGCCAGTTCAAGACGTCCTACCGGACCGATCAGGCGCTGTTTCCGATCAGGCAGGACGCCTTCCTGCTCGGCGTGATCCTGATCTGCGCCTGGGTGGTGTTTCCGCTCACCGCGAGCGAGTTCACCTTTCAGACGCTGCTGACGCCGATCCTGATCTATTCGCTGGCCGCGCTCGGGCTGAACATCCTGACGGGGTTTGCCGGGCAGCTGTCGCTGGGGACCGGGGCCTTCATGGGGGTGGGCGCCTATGCCTGCTACAAGATGGTCACGCTGATGCCCTGGCTGAACCCGGTGGTGGCGATCCTGCTGTCGGGGGTATTCTCGGCGGGCGTGGGGGTGATGTTCGGCATCCCGAGCTTGCGGATCAAGGGCTTCTACCTCGCCATCGCGACGCTGGCGGCGCAGTTCTTCCTGGTCTGGCTGTTCGAGAAATGGGCCTGGCTCTACAACTACAACGCCTCGGGCGCGATCCAGGTGCCGAACCTCGATATCTTCGGTCTCTACGTGGCCGGGCCGCAGGCCAGCTCGATGACGCAGTATTACGTGGTGCTGACCATCGTGAGCCTGCTGACCTATCTCGCCATCAACCTCACGCGCGGCAACCTGGGCCGGACCTGGAAGGCGACGCGAGACATGGACATCGCGGCCGAGCTGATCGGGATCAACCTGATGCGCTCCAAGCTCACGGCCTTCGCGGTGTCGTCCTATATCGTGGGCGTGGCGGGGGCGCTGTTCGTGTTCATGTGGCGGGGGGCGGCGGAGCCGAACCTCTTCGACATTCCGCTGTCGTTCCGGGTGCTGTTCATCGCGATCATCGGGGGGCTGGGATCGATCCTCGGCAATTACCTCGGGGCGATCCTGATCGTCGGCCTGCCGGTCGTGCTGAACACGGTGCCGCGGGCGCTCGGGATCGAGGTGGAATCGGCGCTGCTGGAGCATCTCAACATCATGATCGTGGGCAGCCTGATCATCTTCTTCCTCATCATCGAGCCGCACGGGCTGAACGCGCTGTGGCGGCTGATCCGGGAGAAGCTGATCATCTGGCCGTTCCCGCATTGAGGGGGGCGGCACGAGGAGACAGGTGACATCCGGGAGGAGCACCCGCGCAAACGAGACGTCGAACATGTTCATTCAGGGAGGAAAGACATGAAGACCTTTACCAAGCTGGCGATGGCCGGCGCGCTGAGCCTCGGGCTCGCCGCCCCGGTGTTCGCGGAAGGGATCTATACCCCGAACCTCAGCTATCGCACCGGGCCCTTCGCGGCGACGGGCATTCCGCTGATGAACGGGCAGGCCGATTACATGGCGATGCTCAACGCGCGCGATGGCGGCATCGGCGGCGTGCCGATCGATTTCGACGAATGCGAGACCGGCTATTCCACCGAGAAGGGCGTGGAATGCTACGAGCGGACCAAGGCGCAGGCCGTGGTGACCCAGCCCTGGTCGACCGGCATCACGCTGCAGGTGCTGCCGAAGACCAACACCGACAACATCCCGATCCTGGCGCCGGGCTACGGCTTCTCGCCGATGGCCAACGGCAAGGTGTTCCAGTGGGCGTTCAACCCGCCGGCCTCCTACTGGGACGCGGCCTCGATGATCATGCAGTACATCGCGGGCGGCGACATGGGCTCGCTCAGCGGCAAGAAGATCGTGCTGCTGCACCTCGACCATCCGTTCGGCAAGGAGCCGATCCCGGTGCTGGAGGCGATGGCGGCGGAATACGGCTTCGAGCTGGTGCCGATCCCGGTCGGCCTGAAGGAGATGCAGAACCAGTCCGCGCAGTGGCTGCAGATCCGCCGCGAGCGGCCGGACAACGTGGTGATGTGGGGCTGGGGCGCGATGAACGCCGGCGCCATCACCGAGGCGGTCAAGACCAAGTACCCGATGGACCAGTTCATCGGCGTCTGGTGGGCCGGGCATGACGAGGACCTCAAGCAGGTCGGCGCCGACGGCAAGGGCTACAAGTCGATCTCCTGGTCGATGCCGCAGCCCGACGCGCCGGTGATGGCCGACATCAAGACCCACGTGGTCGATGCCGGGCTGAGCCAGCAGGAGGATCTCAACAGCGTGTTCTACCAGCGCGGGCTGGTGATCTCGATGATCCTGGCCGAGGGCATCAAGGCCGCGCAGGACAATTTCGGCAAGGGCGAGATCAATGCCGAGGAGCTGCGCTGGGGGCTGGAGAACCTCGACATCTCCGCCGAGCGGCTGGAGGAACTGGGGATGACCGGCATGGTGCCGCCGTTCAAGACCTCGTGCTCGGATCACACCGGGCATTCGGGCGGCTGGATGCTGGAATGGGACGGCGAGAAGTTCGTCCAGGCCAGCGACCTGCTGATGGCCGACGCGGCCTTCATCGCGCCGCTGGAGGAGGAGAAATCCGCCGAATACGCCGAGGCGAACGCGCCCTGGCCGATGAACGAAGCCTGCGAGTGACGTGACGACCCCCGCCGGCGGCCCCGGGTGGCTGCCGGCGGGATTTGGGTATTTCTGCCAGGAAGAAGACCGCCATGCTGGATGCCGCCCCCGCCGAGAGCAAAGACCTGCTTCTGGAGGTGAACAATATCGAGGTGATCTACAATCACGTGATCCTCGTGCTGAAGGGGGTGTCGCTCAGCGTGCCCCGGGGCGGGGTGACTGCCCTGCTCGGCGGCAATGGCGCGGGCAAGACGACGACGCTGAAGGCGATCTCGAACCTGCTGCACTCGGAGCGCGGCGAGGTGACGAAGGGCTCGATCCGCTATCGTGGCGAGGTGGTGCAGGACCTGGACCCGGCCAAGCTGGTGAAGCGCGGGGTGATCCAGGTGATGGAGGGGCGGCACTGCTTCGAGCACCTGACGGTCGAGGAGAACCTGCTGACCGGCGCCTATACCCGCGGCGACGGCAAGGGGGCGATCGATGCCGACCTGGAGATGGTCTATTCCTACTTCCCCCGGCTGAAGGAGCGGCGCAGGAGCCAGGCGGGCTATACCTCGGGCGGCGAGCAGCAGATGTGCGCGATCGGGCGGGCGCTGATGAGCCGGCCGGAGACGATCCTGCTCGACGAGCCGTCGATGGGGCTGGCGCCGCAGCTGGTGGAGCAGATCTTCGAGATCGTGAAATCGGTCAACGAGGGGGAGGGCGTGAGCTTCCTGCTGGCCGAGCAGAACACGAACGTGGCGCTGCGGTACGCCCATTACGGCTACATCCTGGAATCGGGCCGCGTGGTGATGGACGGGCCGGCGGCGGAGCTGCGCGAGAACCCGGACGTGAAGGAATTCTATCTCGGGGTGGGCGACGAGGGGCGCAAGTCGTTCCGAGACGTGCGCTCCTATCGCCGCCGCAAGCGCTGGCTGAGCTGAGGCGGGAGCAGGGGACGGGCCGGGGCCATCGCGGCCCGTCGAACCTGTCTCAGGCGAAGGTGGTCCAGTCCAGCACCTCGCCGGTTTCCAGGAAGTGGGTTCCGGAGGCGGCGATGGCGTCGTAGTTGACCTGTCCGTCCGCGCCGGTGTCGAGCGTGTAGCCGAGGTCGGCGAAGGCGGCGACGGTGAAGTCCGCCATGTAGTTCGCGCCGGCATTCATCCCGTCGTCCAGGCTGTTGATGTAGCCGGTCATGATCTCGTTGTCATAGACGCCCTCGTCCCAGTGACCGCGCGCCGTGCCGGCGCCGCCGTCGGCCTCGACCCAGAGATTGCCGCTGAACTCCGGGTGGCCGGCCAGTTCCGCGGTCGCCTCGGTGTCGCCGCTGTAGAGATAGGCGCGGTTGTCGTCGAAGGGGTTCGCGGTGCCCTGGTCGTCGACGTAGATCTGGTCGCCGACCAGGGCGTCCCAGCCGGAGACCGTGCCGCCCTCGGTCGGCTGGTCCCAGAGCGTGCCGAAGCCCACCACGTGCATCATCTCGTGCAGCACCGTGTCGTTCCAGAGCCCGCCGAGCGCGGCGCCGTCCAGTAGGTCGGCGGCGTCGGCGCTGTCGAATTCCATCAGGCCGGCCGTGGGGAAGCCTTCGTAGACCTCGTCGCCATCGGCGTCGGGCAGGTCGTAGGGGCCGGCACGGCCGAGGATGCCGCCGGTGCCGTCGATATCGGTAAGATAGGCCTCGATGACAAGGTCGTCGGCGTTGCGGCTCTCGCCGGCCTGCCCGGCCTCGATATCGGCGTAGGGGCCGGTGTAGCCGCTGTCGCCGTAGCCGAGGCGGATCATCGAGGTCAGGAACTCGGCGGCGCCGACGAAGGCGTCGATGAAGCCGCCGGAGAAGCCGCTGGCGGCGTCGCCGACTGCGCCCCAGAGGCTGTCGGTTCCGTAGAACTCGATGGTGATGTTGTAGTGATCGACGCCGTCGGCATCCGCGTCGCCGAGGGTGGTCGACCAGAAGGGCGTGGTTGCTGTCGGCGGTTCGGTCGGGCCGCCGCCGCCGCCCTTGCCGCCGCCTTTACCGCCGCCACCGCCACCGCCGTTTCCGCCGCCGCCACCGCCGTTGCCACCGCCGGGGGCATCGGGATCCTTCTCGGGCTTGGCGTTGCCGAGGTCATCGGTCGGCGAGCCCGGGGGCGGCAGGTCGAGGGACGCGGGGGCGGGCACAGCGGACCAGGCGGTTTGCGGCAGGAACGCCTCGTCGTCGCTGGTGTTCTCCGATGCGCTGTCGAAGAGGAAGGCATCGACCGGGGTCTGGAGCCTCGCGAAGAGCTCCGACAGGGCCTGCGGTGCGCGTGGTTCGGACCCGGCGCCGGCTTCGGGCGACGATGATCCGTCCTCCGGTCCGAAGTTCAGTTGGCCGGGCTGTGACAGCAGCTCGTGTTCCGGGGTCGCGCGCATCTCGGTGGTCTCCTCCAGTTGCCCCTGGGTAAGGATTGCACGCATTGCATGTGTCGCAAAATTCCGCGGCATTTTCGCCGGGATTTGGCGCCGAAGGGCGGATTGTCAGGGTGGTTGGTTGGCGATTGTGGCCTGTGTGGCAACGATTCCGCGGCGGTCGGCGTGGAGATGACCTGCGCCGGCCGCGGAGCGGGAATGCCCATGCAGGGAGTTGCGCCGGGCCCGTGCCGCCGTGATGATGGCGGGGGAGACGCAAGGCCCCGGACTGCCGATGGCGGCCACAGCGGGCAGCACGGAGGAAAGTGGGAGATGGCCAGACATTTCGACAAGCTGGAGACGCGGTCGGCGGACAAGCGGGCGGCGGCGCTGGCGGAGGCGCTGCCAAGGCAGATCGCGGCCGCCAAGGCGCTGAGTGGCTACGCGGAGACGCTGGCCGAGGTCGATCCGGGCAAGATCGTGGATGCGGCGGCGCTCGCCGCCTTGCCGGTGCTGCGCAAGTCGGAGCTCGGGGCGAAGCAGTCGGCGGTGGTGCCGCTGGGCGGGTTCGCGGCGCGGCCGGCGCACGGCTTCGACAATATCTTCCAGTCGCCCGGGCCGCTCTACGAGCCCGGCATGGTCAGCGCGCCGGACTGGTGGCGGCTGGGCCGGTTCCTCCATGCCGCGGGGATCGGCAAGGGCGACATCGTGCAGAACTGCTTCGGCTATCACCTGACCCCGGCGGGCGCGATGTTCGAGAGCGGGGCGCGGGCCGTGGGCGCGGCGGTGCTGCCGGCGGGCACCGGGCAGACCGAGCTGCAGGTGCGCGCGGCGGCGGATGTCGGCACCACGGCCTATGCCGGCACGCCCGATTTCCTGAAGGTGATCCTGGAGCGGGCCGACGAGCTGGGCGTGGAGCTCCGGATCGCGCGGGCCGCGGTGTCGGGCGGGGCGCTCTTCCCGTCGCTGCGCCAGGCCTATGCCGACCGGGGGATCACCTGCTTGCAATGCTACGCCACGGCCGATCTCGGCAACGTCGCCTACGAATCGGAGGCGATGGAGGGGATGATCGTGGACGAGGGCGTGATCGTGGAGATCGTCACCCCCGGCACCGGCGATCCGGTGGGGCCGGGCGAGGTGGGCGAGATCCTGGTGACCTCGCTGAACCCCGACTACCCGCTGATCCGCTTCGCCACCGGCGACATGAGCGCCTGGCTGCCGGGCGAGAGCCCCTGCGGGCGGACCAATGCGCGGATCAAGGGCTGGATGGGCCGGGCCGACCAGACGACCAAGGTGAAGGGCATGTTCGTGCGGCCGGAGCAGGTGGCGGCGCTGGTGGCGCGGCACAGCCATGTCCACAAGGCGCGGGTGATCGTGACCCGCGAGGACGAGATGGACAAGCTGCACGTGCAGATCGAGGCCGAGGGCGGCGACTGGACCGAATATGCCGAGGACGTGCACGACCTGCTGAAGCTGCGCGGATCGGTCGAGGTTCTGGCGCCGGGGGACCTGCCCAAGGACGGTGTCGTGATCGAGGATCGGCGGACTTACGACTGAAGCCGGGCGTTCCCCGCGCTGCTATTCAATAACCTGCGCCGCATGCTTACAGTTTGAGGCATTGGCAGGTTTGCGGAGACAAGAATGAAAAGGCTGATGATGCTGCCCGTGCTCGCCGGGCTGGCTTGTACGGTCGCGCTGCCGGCGGCGGCCGACCGGGCGCTGGTGATCGGCGCGCCGGAGGCGCAGCGGCGCGGGCTGCTGCGGACCCCGGAGGTGACCGACACGGCGGAGGCGCTGCGGCGCGCGGGATTCGAGGTGATCACCGCGGATGCGGGCTCGATCGCCGAGATGCGGGCGGCGCTGTCGACCTTCATGCGCGACCTGGCGCAGGAGGAACGGGTGTTGGTGCACCTGTCGGGCAGCTTCGTCAGTGGCGGCGGCCGGAGCTGGCTGCTGGTGGACGGGCTGGAGCGGATGCCGGACCTGGCGACGGCGGATGACGTGGGGCTGTCCATCGAGACGGTGCTGCAGATCGCGGCGCGGGTGCCGGGGCGGTCGGTGGTCGCGCTCGGCAATGCCACGGCCGTGGCCGCTCCGGGCGACGGGCTGAGCGCCGGTCCGGAGGCGGAACCGCCGCAGGGGGTGACGCTGGTACAGGGCGGCGCGGAGCAGGTCGCCGATTTCGTCGCCAACCAGCTGTTGCAGGAGGGGCGGACCCTGCCGGAGGCGATCGCCGCGTCGAGCGGTGTTGCCGGGGCGGGGTTCCTGTCGGAGGCGGTGGAGTTCCTGCCGCTCGGGGCGGAGCGCCCGCCGGCGCCGCCGAACGCGGCCGAGGTGGAGCGGGCACTCTGGCAGGCGGCGCAGGCGCAGGACAGCGTGGCGGCCTACGAGGGCTATCTGCAGCGCTATCCGCAGGGGTTCTTTGCCACCGAGGCGCGCGCCGCGGTCGAGAAGATCCGGAACGAGCCCGACCGGGATGCGCGGCTGATCGAGGAGGCGCTGGAGCTGGACCGGGCCTCGCGCCGGGTCATCCAGGAGAACCTCGCCGTGCTCGGGCATGAGCCCGGCGGGGCGGACGGGGTCTTCGGGCCGGCGAGCCGGGCCGCGATCTCGCGGTTCCAGACGGCGAACGGTTTCCCGTCCACGAGCTACCTGAACGAGCGGCAGATCGGCCGGCTGGCATTCCAGGCGGAGCGCCGGCAGGCGGAGATCGAGGCCGAGGAGCGCCGGGCCCAGCTCGAGCGCGAGAAGGCCGACCGGGAGACCTGGGCGGCGCTGAACGAGGGCGCGGACGAGGCCGGGCTCCGGACCTATCTCGACCGCTATCCCGACGGGCTGTTTGCGCCGATCGCGCGGGAGCGCCTGGCGCGGATCGAGGCGGAGGCGCAGGAGGTCGCGGCGCGGCAGGACCGGCAGGACTGGGCCGCGGCGCGCAAGGCCGGCACGGTCACCGCCTATCGCGCCTATCTCGAGGCCCATCCGGATGGCGCGCGGGCCGAGACGGCGCGGGAGCGGATCGAGGCTCTTGAGGGCGCCGGCAGCGAGGCGGACAAGGCGGCGCAGGCGGCCGAAGCGGCGCTGCAGATGACACCGACCTCGCGGATGGTGATCGAGCGCCGGCTGGAGCAGCTCGGGCATGATCCGGGGCTGGTCGACGGCACGTTCGACGACGACACCCGCGCGGCGATCCGCCGGTTCCAGCGCAGCCGCGGGCTGCAGCCGACAGGCTATGTCGGCGAGGAGACCGTGGTCGCGATGCTGTCGGATTTCGGGAGCCTGTTCGGGACCGGGCGCTGAGGCGCGCCCGGACCCGTCCGCGCCGGCTCAGGCGGCCAGCGCATCCTCGGCGCTGTGCAGGTCGTAGCCGAGCGCATCGGCCACGGCCTCGCAGGTGATCTGCCCGTTCCAGACGTTCAGGCCGTTGCGAAGGTGCGTGTCGCGGCGCAGCGCCTCCTGCCAGCCGAGGTCGGCCATGCGCAGGGCATGGGGCAGGGTGACGTTGTTGAGCGCGTAGGTCGAGGTGCGGGCCACCGCGCCGGGCATGTTGGCGACGCAGTAATGCACGATGCCGTCGATCTCGTAGGTCGGTTCGGCATGGGTGGTGGCGCGCGAGGTCTCGAAACAGCCGCCCTGGTCGATGGCGACATCGACCAGCACCGCGCCCTGCTTCATCGTCGCGAGGTCGGCGCGGGTGACGAGCTGGGGCGCCGCGGCGCCGGGGATCAGCACGGCACCGATCACGAGGTCGGCCTCGGCGATCAGCTCGGCCACGCGGGTGCGGGTCGAATAGGCCGTCTTGGCGCGGCTCTCGAAATGGGTGGCGAGGCGTTCGAGCACCTCGGGGTTGCGGTCGAGGATGGTCACGTCGGCGCCGAGGCCCACGGCCATCTGCGCGGCGTTGAAACCGACCACGCCGCCGCCAAGGACGACGACACGGCCCGGTGCGACGCCCGGCACGCCGCCGAGCAGCACGCCGCGGCCGCCATGGGCCTTTTCCAGCGCCGTGGCACCGGCCTGGATCGACATCCGGCCCGCGACCTGGCTCATCGGTTTCAGGAGCGGCAGGCCGCCCGAGGCGCTGGTGACGGTCTCGTAGGCGATGGCGGTCGCGCCGGAGGCGAGCAGCGCGCGGGTCTGGTCCGGGTCCGGCGCCAGGTGGAGATAGGTGTAGAGCAGCTGGCCCTTGCGCAGCATGGCACATTCGGCGGCCTGCGGCTCCTTGACCTTCACGATCATCGCGGCCTCGCCAAAGACCTCGGCGGCACCGGGGGCGATCTGTGCGCCGGCGGCCCGGTAGGCCTCGTCATCCGCGCCGATGCCGAGCCCCGCGCCGGTCTCGACCAGCACGGTATGGCCGTGGGCCACCAGCTCGGCGGTGGATTCCGGCGTCAGCCCGACGCGGTACTCGTGGTTCTTGATCTCCCTTGGGACACCGATCTTCATGGCCCTGTTGCTTCCCTGTTCTGGTTGCGTGTGTCGTTCGATGCAAATGCAACAATGATACCGGAGGCGGTTCCGCGGGAGTTTCGAATTTTGTGTGCATCCTCCGGGCTGTGCGGTAAAATTTCCGACGTTGAGGGGAAATAGGTGAACCACATGCTGGACCGCTTCGATGCGCAGATTCTTCGGGAATTGCAGAGGGAGTCGAACATCCCCGTGGCGGAGCTGGCCGAGCGGATCGGGCTGTCCACCTCGGCCTGCCACCGGAGGGTCAAACTGCTGGAGGCGGGGGGGCTGATCGACGGCTATTCGGCGCGGGTGAATCCCAAGGCGCTGGGGCTCGATCTGCTGGTGTTCGTCGAGATCACTCTGACCTCGCAGAGCCAGGAGGCGATGAACGCCTTCGAACGCGCGGTGATGCTCTACGACGAGATCCTGGAATGCGTGCTGACCACAGGGACTGCGGATTACATCCTGCGGATCGTGGCGCGGGACGTCGCCGATTACGACAACATCCACCGCAATTGCCTTGGCCGTTTGCCGGGGGTGTCGGGGATGCAGACCAGCTTCGCGCTGCGCTCGATCAAGGGGTGGCGCGGCTATCCGGTGCCGGGGTGAGGCGCGGGGCCGCGCGATGGGCGGCCCCGGCCGGATGCGGTGTCAGAGGAAGTCGAAATCCGAGCGGGACAGGTCGTCGAGCTGGGTGTCGAGCAACGTGATCGTACTCTTGCCGTCGTCGCCCTTGTCGTAGACGACCTTCTTGCCGACCTGTTCGGCGTTGTTGACGAATTGCCGGAAGCTTTCGGCCTCGCCATTGCCCTTGCGGAAGCGAAGCGTGTCGGTGCCGATCTCGAAATCCGCGATGGTGTCGTCGCCGATCGCACCGGAGAAGACGAAGATGTCGGCGCCCGCGTTGCCGGTCATGACGTCGACGCCGCTGCCGCCGCGCAGCATGTCGTCACCCTTGCCGCCGAACAGCTTGTCGTTGCCGCTGCCGCCGTTGAGGCCGTCGTTGCCGGTCTGGCCCCTCAGCACGTCGCGGGCAACGCCGCCGCCGAGGAAGTCGTGACCCGAGCCGCCGTAGAGCTTGTCGTTGTTGTCGCCGCCGCGCAGGGTGTCGCGGTTGCGCCCGCCGTAGAGCGTGTCGTTGCCGCCGAGACCGATCAGGGTGTCGTTGCCGCCAAGCCCGCGCAGCAGATCGTCGTCATTGGTGCCGACGAACCGGGCGCTCGGCCCCTTGATGTCGAAGAAGGACATGTGGAGCGTGTCGGTGTCGCCGTCGATCGTCTTGCCGGAGTAGTCGGTGAAGACGACCGCGATCCGGCCGTCCGCCGTCTCGGTGAGCGAGGGAGCCGCCTGTTTGCCGACGTCGTAGGTGCTGATCTGCTTCCTGTCGACGAAGGTGCCGTCGGCATCGAGCAGGAACAGGTCGACACCGGTGGTGCCGCCCGTGGCATCGTGCATCACGACGGCGAGGGCGATCATGCCGTTCGACAGGCCGAGCATGTCGATATCGGCAACGTCATAGGCATAGCCCAGATCGCGGCTGACGATGGTGTTCTGGAACTCGATCTGGCCGTAGTCGGTGATGATGTCGACATGGACGTCCGAGGTGCCGATTCCGGTCCACTCGGAATAGGCGATGGCGAAGCCGCCGCCCTTGAGCGCGGCCAGTTCCATGTCGCCCTTGCGGGTGTCGGGATCGTTGTAGATCCAGAATTCCAGCGGCTGGTAGACGCCGGGAATGCCGATCGGTGCGCCGAAGAATTCATCGGTGATGGTGAACACCATGTCATAGTGGCCATCTCCGACGAGCGGGCCGCTCGAGGTGTAGGCGCGGACGATGTTGCCGTTCTCCAGCTGCACCATGTCCGGGTTGCCGATGATGTCGAGGTTGTGCCGCGAGGAATCATTGGTGCCCTCGCCGCTGTCGGTGCCATTGGCGTTCAGCGTGTAGAAGTAGGATTCGGGCGCGCCCTCGTTGTAATCGACGGCGAACCCGATGCGGTTGTTGGAGAGTGTGACCATCTCGAGCAGCTGCGGATCGTTGTCGGGGTCGTTGCCCGGCTCGTCGATCACCAGGTCGCGGGTGATGACGCGGCCGCTCGGTTCGCCGTCCGAATCGTAGGTTTTCACGAAGACGTTGTTGTCGTGATCATGGTCGCCGTAGAGCGCGCGGTGGGTCCAGCCGATCGCGAAGCCGCCGTCGTCGAGCGCGACCACCTGGGGGCTGTCCTGGGTGAAGGGCTGCCAGTCGTTCACCTGGAAGGCGTCGCCGAGGGGCTTGCCCTTGGCATTGAAGATTCGGGCGAAGACCGCACCGTCGACATCGTCGAAATCGTCGGTCGGGCGGCCGAGGGTCTCGGTCCAGACGACGAGGAGACGGCCGTCGGCCAGCGTGGTGATGTCGGGGGCTTTGCCGGACGGGGTATACCCGACGGACCCGACGAGAACTTCGGAATCGGAGCGTTTCAACTGCATCTGTGCCTCTGCCTTTTGCGTTATGCGATTTTCTTTTTCGAAAGGCGTAGCAGGGGTGATTCGGTCGGTCAACGGAGAGGCTGTGCCGCGCCGCCGCAGGTGGGATCGGGGTCACGCTTCGGGAATCGGTCGCCGGTCGTTGCGCTCCGGGGGAGGGGCCGTGACGGGGGCCTGGACGGGGGTGCGGGCGCGCAAAAGAAAGAGGCCGCGGAAAATTCCACGGCCTCTGATCTCGTCTTCAAGCTGCGCTGATCAGCCCTGGCGGGCCTTGAAGCGGCGCTGGGTCTTGTTGATGACGTATACGCGGCCCTTGCGGCGCACGATACGGCAATCCCGGTGCCGCGATTTCAGCGAGCGGAGCGAGTTGCGGACCTTCATGGTCTTCCCTTTCCTCTGTCGCAGGCGCTGAGACGGCGCCGTTTGTTTCGCCAGCGAGCCGTTTCCGGCCCGAATTCAATGGTGGGCGGTACTGGGATCGAACCAGTGACCCCTACGATGTCAACGTAGTGCTCTACCGCTGAGCTAACCGCCCGCCTCCGCCGAATCGCGCCCGCCGTGTCCTGCTCCACAAAGGAAAAGGACGCGGGGCATTTCCGCGTCGGTGGAGGGGCGTATAAAGCGAAGCCCGGCCGGGTTCAAGGGCTTTTGGCAGAGGAAAATTTGTCGCTATATGGTTGGCAAGGAGAGAGCATGGCGACACTTCCCTACAGACTGGACCTGCCGAAGGAACACACCACGGGTGTGGTCTTTGCCTCGCCGCACAGCGGGCGCGATTACAGCTGGGATTTCCTGAGAAGATCCGTGCTGGACGAGATGTCGATCCGTTCTTCCGAGGATGCCTTTGTCGACCGGCTGTTCAACACCGCCCCCGGCCTTGGCGCGCCGCTGCTGGCGGCGCTGGCGCCGCGGGCCTACGTGGATCTGAACCGCGGGGCCGACGAGCTCGACCCGGCGGTGGTGCGCGGCGTGCGGGCGGTGACCCACAACCCGCGGGTGAGCTCCGGGCTGGGGGTGATTCCCCGTGTCGTCGCCAACGGGCGGGCGATCTATCGTGGCAAGATCGAGCTGGCGGAGGCGCGGGAGCGGCTCTCCGAGGTCTGGCGGCCCTACCACGGCCAGCTGCAGCAGCTGCTCGACGAGAGCAAGGCGCAGTTCGGCCGGGCGATCCTGATCGATTGTCATTCGATGCCGCACGAGGCGGTGCTCTCGATGCCCGGCGCCGTCGGGCGGCGGCCGCAGGTGGTGCTGGGCGACCGGTTCGGCGCGGCCTGCGCGCCGGATGTGATCGATGCGGTGGAGGCGGCCTTTGTCCGGGCCGGCCTGCGGGTGGTGCGCAACGCGCCCTTCGCGGGGGCCTTCATCACCCAGCATTACGGCAAGCCCTCTCGCCGGCAGCACGTGGTCCAGGTGGAGATCGACCGGGCGCTCTACATGGACGAGCGTGCGGTCCGGCCGAGCCAGGGTTTCAGCGATTTCCGGGCGACGCTGAAAGGCATCATTGCCGAGATCGTGGAGATTGGCCGGCCGGCGTCCCTGCCGCTCGCGGCCGAATAGGGCGCAGCACGCCGTTCGATTGTCCTTTCCGGTGACCAGGGGCTCCCGCCACCTTGTCCGCCCCCGTTCGGGGGCAGAAAAGCTGTTGGGCGTGGCAGGCCTTCGGCCTGCAGGCTGTGGCGGCCGCCAAGCCGATTGCCGGCGGGCATCGCCCTCGGGCGGGGGCGCGACCGCCGCGCCGCAAGGCGCGGCCCGGCCCAACCGGGGGAGACGCCGCAAGGCGTCGAGCCCGGGCGGGAGCCCCTGGCATCCGGCCTGTGACTCGGCGGTCAGCGCAGGGATCGGCCCTTGAGAATCGCCTCGGCGCCGAAGCGGGCGCGGATTCGGTCGGTGGCGCGTTCGGCGCGGGCGCGGCGTTCGGCGGCGGGGTCGAGCAGATCGCCGGAGAGGTCGGCCTGGGCCTCGGGCACCAGGTCGGACAGGCCGACGCCGATCAGCCGGAACGGCCCCGGCTCCTCGACCTGGTCCAGCAGGCTGCGCGCGGTGCGGTAGATCCGGTCGGCGACCTGGGTGGCGTCCTCCAGCGCGCGGCGCCGGGTGAGCAGGGCGTGGCTGGCACGCTTCAGCTTGAGCGTCACCACGCGCCCGGCCGATCCTTTGGCCTTGGCCCGGTCCGAGACCTTCTCGGCGAGGCGCCAGATATGGCCGTCCAGCAGGTCGCGGTCGGCGGTGTCCTCGAAGAAGGTGGTCTCGCTGGAGATCGACTTGACCGGGGCGTTGCGGGTCACGCGGCGTCGGTCCTCGCCGCGCGCCAGGTGCCAGAGCCGGTCGCCGGAGGCGCCGAACCGGGCATGCAGGTCCTTGCGGTCCCAGCGGAGCAGGTCGCCGAAGGTGCGGATGCCGGCGCGGTCGAGCGAGGACTGGAAGGCCTCGCCCACGCCCCAGATCAGGCGCACGGGCCGGTCGCGCAGGAAATCGGCGGTCTCGGCCTTGCCGATCACCGCGAAGCCGCGGGGCTTGTCGAGGTCGGAGGCGACCTTGGCGAGGAACTTGTTGTGGCTGAGCCCGATCGAGCCCGAGAGGCCGAGCTCGGTCTCCATCCGTCGCACCAGGCGGGCCAGCATCACCGCGGGTGGTGCATGGTGAAGCCGCGCGGTGCCGGTGAGGTCGATGAAGGCCTCGTCTAGCGACAGCGGCTCGATGGCCGGGGTCAACTCCTCCATCATGCCGCGGATTGCGCGGGAGGCCGTGGCGTAGGCCTCTCCCCGCGGCTTGATCACCACCGCCTGCGGGCAGAGCTTCAGCGCCTGGAACATCGGCATCGCCGAGCGCACGCCGTAGGTGCGGGCGATGTAGCAGCAGGTGGAGACCACCCCGCGCTTGCCGCCGCCGACGATCACCGGCTTGTCGGCGAGGCTTGGGTCGTCGCGCTTTTCCACCGAGGCATAGAAGGCGTCGCAATCCATGTGGGCGATGGAGAGGTCGAAGAGCTCGGGATGGGAGATCACGCGCGGCGAGCCGCAGGCCGGACAGCGGCGGCCTGTGTCGAAGCTGTGCAGGCAATCGCGGCAGAGCGCGGGCATGGCGCGTGGCCCTTGGCTGGGAAACCCTGGTGCAGACGGGATAGGGGAGGCGGCGGGCCGGGCGCAACGGGTTTGTGCCCTGCCCGGGCCGGCGCGGGCTGCGCGCGGCGGGTTTGACTCGCCTGCGCGGCGCGGTATGGCGGTGCGGACACGGGGTGAAGAGGGGCCGATGGCGGTGAGCGAGACGAGACCCGAGGCGCGGGACTGGGCTGCCAGCCGCGATGTCTTTGGCGCGAAGATCGCCCTGGTCTGCGGCGACGAGGTGGTGACCTACCTGCGGGACGACTTCGCCCATATTCCGAACCCGGGCCAATGGGATCTGCCGGGCGGCGAACGCGAGCCCGGGGAGACGGCGCTGGTCTGCGCGCTGCGGGAGGCGGAGGAGGAGTTCGGCATCCGGGTGCCGGCGGCGTCGGTCGTCCATGCCGACCGGTTCCACAAGTACCAGCCGCACCGGATCGCCGGGGTGTTCCTCGTCGCCCGCATCCCGCCGACGCTGGTCGAGGCGATCGTCTTTGGCGAGGAGGGGCAACGGTGGGAGATGATGAGCGTGCCGCGCTTCATCGCCCATCCGAACGCGGTGCCGGAGCTGCAGGGGGCGCTTTGCCAGTGGTGGGAGGCGCTCGGCTGAGCGCCGCCGCGCTGCGGCGCCGATGGCGCCCCCGCGCCACATCCCCCCGGGGTTTCCCGCAATCGGGCCATTCGCGCCTTTTTGTTTTCACATGCGACCGGCATAGTCCTGTAACATTTGATGGCAGACGAAAGCGGTCCCATGCTCGAAGATATTCTTTTCTCCCTTTCCGGCGGCTCGGTCGTGGTGCTGCTGCTGGCGGCCTTCATCCTGCTCTGTGTCTTTCTCGGGGTGCGGATCGTGCCGCAATCCGAGAAATACGTGGTGGAGCGGTTCGGCCGTTTGCGGGCGGTGCTCGGGCCGGGCCTGAACCTGATCGTGCCGTTTCTCGACCGGGTCGCGCACAAGGTGTCGATCCTCGAGCGGCAGCTGCCCAACGCCACCCAGGATGCGATCACCAAGGACAACGTGCTGGTGCAGATCGACACCTCGGTCTTCTACCGCATCCTCGAGCCGGAAAAGACGGTCTACCGGATCCGCGACGTGGACGGGGCGATCGCCACGACCGTCGCGGGGATCGTGCGGGCCGAGATCGGCAAGATGGATCTCGACGAGGTGCAGTCCAACCGCTCGCAGCTGATCGACCAGATCAAGACCAGCGTCGAATCCGCGGTGGACGACTGGGGGATCGAGGTGACCCGGGCGGAGATCCTGGATGTGAACCTCGACCAGGCGACGCGGGACGCCATGCTGCAGCAGCTCAACGCCGAGCGGGAGCGCCGCGCGGCGGTGACCCGCGCCGAGGGCCAGAAGCGGGCGATCGAGCTCAACGCGGATGCGGAGCTCTATGCCGCCGAGCAGGTCGCCAAGGCGCGGCGGATCCAGGCGGATGCCGAGGCCTATGCCACCGGCGTGGTCGCCGCGGCGATCCGCGAGAACGGGATCGAGGCGGCGCAATACCAGGTGGCGCTGAAGCAGGTCGAGGCGCTGAACAACCTCGGCAACGGCGAGGGCAAGCAGACCATCGTGCTGCCGGCGAATGCCGCCGAGGCCTTCGGTGACGCGTTCAAGATGCTGCGGGGGCGTGGCTGATGGTCTGGAGCACCTGGTGGGCCTGGGTGATCGCCGGGCTGGTGCTGGCGATCCTCGAGGTGCTGGCGCCGGGATGGATCTTTCTGGGCTTCGCGGTGGGGGCGCTGGCGACCGGGCTGCTGCTCTGGGTCGGCGGGCCGCTCGGGGCGATGATGGCCGGGTCGCTGCCGCTGCTGTTCCTGGTCTTTGCCGTGCTCTCGCTCGTGGCCTGGCTGGCGCTGAAGCGGATCTTCGGGCTGTCTGGCGGGTCGGTGAAGACGTTCGACGAGGACATCAACGAGGATTGAGCCTCATTGGGGCAGAGGATTGCGCCGGCGCGCGATTGCCTCCCGCGAGGAAATTTCCGGACAGAAGAAGCCGCGGTCGTGCCCGGCAAGGGGGGCGCGTTCGCCACGAGCGCGGGGACGCGCCGAAGGCGCGCCCGGCCCCAAGGGGGCGAGGCGCGGCAGCGTCGAGCCGCGAGGGGAGCCCCCCTTTGCCGGCCCGATCAGGCGTTGGCGCGGAGGGCCTGCGGGCTGTTGAGCTCGGCGACGATGGCCTGGGCGGCGGCGCGCGGGTCCTCGGCCTGCCAGACCGGGCGGCCCACCACCACGTGATCGGCGCCGTCCGCAACTGCCTGCGCCGGGGTGGCGACGCGTTTCTGGTCGCCGAGGGCGGCGCCGGCGGGGCGCACGCCAGGCGTCACGATGAGCTTGCCCTCCGCTTCCGGAAGGGCGCGGATCAGGGCGGCTTCCTGCGGCGAGGCGATCACGCCGTCGGCCCCGGCGGAGAGCGCCCGGGCGGCGCGTTCGAGGACGATCTCCTGCAGGTCGCCGGGCCGGATCAGGCTGGCGTCGAGGTCGGCGCGGTCGAGCGAGGTGAGGATGGTGACGGCGAGGATCCTGAGCTCGCTCGCGCCCTTGCCTTCCTGCGCGGCGCGCACGACATGGGGGTCGCCGTGGACGGTCAGGAAATCGAGGTCGAACTGCGCGAGCCCGCGCACGGCCGCCTCGACGGTCGCGCCGATGTCGAAGAGCTTCATGTCCAGAAAGATGCGCTTGCCGTGCTCGGCCTTGAGTTCGTTGGCCAGTGCCAGCCCGCCGCCGGTCAGCATGCCGAGGCCGATCTTGTAGAAGGAGACGGCGTCGCCGATCTCGGTGGCCAGTTTCAGCCCTGCGAGGGCGTCGGGGACGTCGAGGGCGACGATCAGGCGGTCGTCGGCTGCGGGCTGTGGCATGGCGGTTCTCCGGTTGATCGGGGCCGTCATGGCGCTGCTTTCCATGCGGGTCAAGCCTGTGGCGGCGGTGGCCGGGGGGCTGTCTGTCCCCGTTGCGGCCCATGCGGCGGCGCTCCCGCCGGGGAAACATCCGGGCAGGAGAGGGCTGGGGGGACATGCAAGTTGCTGTGTGAAAAATGTGACAGTGCGGCTTGAGCCGGGCGGTTTCGCTTCCCATATCGCTGACGAGGCCTGCGACATCGCCGTGCCGCCGGACGGGCGGCGAAATCCCGGCAGGCGCTTTGGAAAAGGAGAGACCGATGAACATGGAGAAGTTCACGGAGCGGTCGCGCGGGTTCCTTCAGGCTGCGCAGACCATCGCGATGCGGGAAGAGCACCAGAGGCTGGTGCCGGAGCATCTGCTGAAGGCCTTGCTGGATGACGAAGAGGGGCTTGCGGCCAACCTGATCAAGCGGTCGGGCGGCGCGCCGGAGCGGGTGCGGGAGGCCGTGGAAGCGCAGCTTGCCAAGCAGCCGAAGGTGTCGGGCGACGGGGCGCAGGTCTATCTCGACCAGAAGATGAGCCGCGTGCTGGACGAGGCCGAGAAGATCGCCACCAAGGCGGGCGACAGTTTCGTGCCGGTGGAGCGCATCCTGACCGCGTTGGCGGTGGTGCGTTCGGGCGCCAAGGAGGCGCTGGAAGCGGGGGCGGTGACCGCGCAGGGGCTGAACGCCGCGATCAACGACGTGCGCAAGGGCCGGACCGCCGACACGGCGAGCGCCGAGGAAGGCTATGACGCGCTCAAGAAATACGCCCGCGACCTGACGGCTGCGGCGCGCGAGGGCAAGATCGACCCGATCATCGGCCGCGACGACGAGATCCGGCGCACCATGCAGGTGCTGAGCCGGCGGACCAAGAACAACCCGGTGCTGATCGGCGAGCCCGGCGTCGGTAAGACGGCGATCGCCGAGGGGCTGGCGCTCCGGATCATCAACGGCGACGTGCCGGAGAGCTTGCGCAACAAGACGCTGATGGCGCTCGACATGGGCTCGCTGATTGCCGGCGCGAAGTACCGCGGCGAGTTCGAGGAGCGTCTGAAGGCGGTTCTGGCGGAGATCACCGCGGCGGCGGGCGAGATCATCCTGTTCATCGACGAGATGCACACGCTGGTGGGCGCGGGCAAGGCGGATGGGGCGATGGACGCCTCCAACCTGCTGAAGCCGGCGCTGGCGCGGGGCGAGCTGCACTGCGTGGGCGCGACGACGATCGACGAGTACCGCAAGCACGTCGAGAAGGACGCGGCGCTGGCGCGGCGGTTCCAGCCGATCATGGTCGAGGAGCCGACGGTCGAGGACACGATCTCGATCCTGCGCGGCATCAAGGAGAAGTACGAGCTGCACCACGGGGTCCGGATTTCGGACAGCGCGCTGGTGGCGGCCTCGACGCTCAGCCATCGCTACATCACCGACCGGTTCCTGCCGGACAAGGCGATCGACCTGATGGACGAGGCGGCGAGCCGTCTGCGGATGGCGGTGGATTCGAAGCCGGAAGAGCTCGACGCGCTCGACCGCGAGATCCTGCAGAAGCAGATCGAGGCGGAGGCGCTGAAGAAGGAGGACGACCAGGCCTCGAAGGACCGGCTGGACAAGCTGGAAGAGGAACTGTCGAACCTGCAGCAGCGGTCGGCCGAGATGACGGCGCGGTGGCAGTCGGAGCGTGACAAGCTCGACAGTGCGCGCGACCTGAAGGAACAGCTCGACCAGGCGCGGGCGGAACTCGACATCGCCAAGCGCGAGGGCAATCTCGCCAAGGCGGGGGAGCTGTCCTATGGCGTCATCCCGCAGCTCGAGAAGCAGCTCGCCGAGGCCGAAAGCGCCGAGGACGACGTGATGGTCGAGGAGGCCGTGCGGCCCGAGCAGATCGCCGAGGTGGTGGAGCGCTGGACCGGCATTCCGACCACGCGGATGCTGGAGGGCGAGCGCGAGAAGCTCCTGCGGATGGAAGGCGAGATCGGCAAGCGCGTGATCGGCCAGAAACAGGCGGTGACCGCGGTCAGCAACGCCGTCCGCCGGGCGCGGGCCGGGCTCAACGAGGAATCGCGGCCGCTGGGCTCTTTCCTGTTCCTCGGGCCGACCGGTGTCGGCAAGACCGAGCTGACCAAGGCGCTGGCGGAGTTCCTGTTCGACGATGACAGCGCGATGGTGCGTATCGACATGTCGGAGTTCATGGAGAAACACGCGGTGGCCCGCCTGATCGGCGCGCCTCCGGGCTACGTGGGCTATGACGAGGGCGGTGTGCTGACCGAGGCCGTGCGGCGCCGGCCCTACCAGGTGGTGCTGTTCGACGAGGTCGAGAAGGCGCATCCGGACGTGTTCAACGTGCTGCTGCAGGTGCTCGATGACGGTCAGCTGACCGACGGGCAAGGGCGCACGGTGGACTTCAAGCAGACGCTGATCGTGCTGACCTCGAACCTCGGGGCGCAGGCGCTGAGCCAGCTTCCCGACGGGGCGGACGCCTCGGAGGCCAAGCGCGACGTGATGGATGCGGTGAAGGCGCATTTCCGGCCGGAGTTCCTGAACCGGCTGGACGAGACCATCATCTTCGACCGGCTGTCGCGGTCCGACATGGACGGGATCGTCGACATCCAGCTCGGGCTTCTGGAGAAGCGCCTGGCGCGGCGGGGGATCTCGCTGGATCTGGACGAGGCGGCGCGGAAGTGGCTGGCCGACGAGGGCTACGACCCGGTGTTCGGGGCGCGTCCGCTGAAGCGGGTGATCCAGAAGGCGCTGCAGAACGAGCTGGCCGAGATGATCCTGGCCGGCGACGTGGCCGATGGCGACACCGTCACGGTGTCGGCCGGCGCGGAGGGGCTGATCGTGGGCGACCACATCGGCTCGACCAGCCGGCAGCCGCCGGAGGATGCGGTGGTTCACTGATCTGGAGCGCGCTGGCGCGCGCTGCCTCCGGCGGGGGTATTTCAGCCAGGAAGACAGGCTGGGGCTCGCTGGAAGGAGAGGACAAAGAAACGGGGCGCGTCGCTGCTGCGGCGCGCCCCTTTCCGTGAGTGGGCGGCAGGGCCGCTCGAACTCAGCCCTCGGGCAGGATCACCTTGTCGACGACATGGATCACGCCGTTGGAGGCTTCGATGTCGGCCTGCACGACCATGGCGTCGTTGACCTTCACACCGTCGGTACCGTCTACCATCAGCTCGGCGCCGTTCACCGTCTTGGCGGTCACGGTCTGGCCGGCAAGCTCGCCCGACATCACCTTGGCCGGAACGACGTGGTAGGTGAGGATCGAGACCAGCTGGTCCTTGTTCTCCGGAAGCAGCAGCGACTCGACGGTGCCCTCGGGCAGGGCGGCAAAGGCGTCGTCGGTCGGCGCGAAGACGGTGAACGGGCCTTCGCCCTTCAGCGTGTCGACCAGGCCGGCGGCGGTCACCGCGGCGACGAGGGTTTCGAAGGAGCCGGCGCCGACGGCGGTGTCGACGATGTCCATGCTGTGCCCGCCGGCGAAGGCCGGGGCGGAGAGCATGGTGGCGGAAGCGAGGGCGAGGAAAGTTCTGCGGATCATCTTGGCAATCTCCGTCGTCAATGTGGTTTCCAGTTCGTACTGGCACGCCCGTCTCGGACGTTATCAGTGCTACGGCGGGACAGGCCGGCTGGATGACGGGAGGCCGGGAAAAGATGCCGGAGAGCGGGCTTGATCCATGGCCGCGGCGCGCTAAGCCCGGGCGTTTTGCGCAATCAAGTCACCTTTTGCTGAATGGACGTGATCCGAACGCGATCACGCGGTGGGCCGGCGCGGTGACGGACGCCAACTTTCGCGTGAGATTTCGTTTCGGAGGGGCGCGGGACGCGTCGGGATGTCGTACAAGGAGGAAAGCGCAACAGGAGGGCAGAGATGGCCGGACGCTGGAAGAACGATCTCACCTGGTCGCAGGTGACCCCGAAAGCGGCCTGGTTGAACCGTCGCCAGGTGATTGCCGCCGCCGCCGGTCTGGCCGCGGGCGGGATCGCAGGCGTGGCGCGTGCCGGGCTCTCGGCGAAACCGTCGCAATATTCGACCGTCGAGGAGCCGACGAGCTACGAGGCGGTGACGACCTACAACAACTTCTACGAGTTCGGCACCGGCAAGGACGATCCGGCCCGCAACGCGCACATGCTGACCACCGAAGGTTGGCAGGTGCAGATCGACGGGTTGGTCGACAAGCCCGGCACCTGGACGATGGACGACGTTCTGGCCGGCACGACGCTGGAGGAGCGGATCTATCGCTTCCGCTGTGTCGAGGCCTGGTCGATGGTCGTGCCCTGGGTCGGCTTCGAGCTGGCCGACCTGCTGAACCGGGTGGGCGTGCAGCCTTCGGCGAAATACGTGGCCTTCGAGACGGCGCTGCGCCCCGAGGAGATGCCCGGCGTGCGGACGCGGGTGCTCGACTGGCCCTACGTGGAGGGGCTGCGGCTCGACGAGGCGATGAACCCGCTGACGATCATGGCCACCGGCGTCTATGACGAGCCAATGCCGAACCAGAACGGCGCGCCGATCCGTCTGGTGGTGCCGTGGAAATACGGGTTCAAGTCGATCAAGTCGATCGTCCGGATCACCCTGACCGAGGACGAGCCGCCGACCAGCTGGAACAAGGCGAACGGTCGGGAATACGGCTTCTATTCGAACGTGAACCCGGAGGTGAGCCATCCGCGCTGGAGCCAGGCCACCGAGCGCGAGGTGGGCGGCGGTCTGCTGGCCAAGCGCAAGCCGACGCTGATGTTCAACGGCTACGGCCAGGAGGTCGCGTCGCTCTACGACGGGATGGACCTGGCGAAGTACTACTGACGGTGACGCAGACCGTCTCGACATTGACCTGCCCGCGCTGCGGCCATCGCAGCCGGGAGGACATGCCCGGGAATGCCTGCGTCTGGTTTTACGAATGCCCGGCCTGTGCGGCGCTGCTGCGGCCGCGCCCCGGCGATTGTTGCGTCTTCTGTTCCTACGGGGACGTGCCATGCCCGCCGGTTCAGGAAGGACAGGGGTGTTGCACCTGATGGACCCGATCAATTCCGCGCTGCGCCGGGTGCCGGCCTGGCTGCTCTATCCGCTTGGCGCGCTGCCGGTGGCCTGGCTGTTCTGGGCCGGCATCCGGGGTGACCTGGGCGTCGACCCGGTGAAGGCGATCGAGCATTGGCTGGGACTCTGGGGCTTGTGGCTGCTGATCGCGACGCTGGCCATCACGCCCCTGCAGCGCCACGCGGGGCTGCGGCTGGTCCGGTTCCGCCGGGCCATCGGCCTGCTCGGTTTCTATTATATAGCGGCGCACCTGGCGGTCTGGCTGGTGCTGGACGTGCAGATCCCCGCGCAGATCTGGGGCGACATTCTCAAGCGACCCTACATCACCATCGGCATGGTCGCCTTCGTCTTGATGATCCCGCTGGCGCTGACCTCGAACAACTGGGCGCTGCGCCGGCTCGGCGGAGAGCGGTGGCGGCGGCTGCACCGGCTGACCTACCTGGTGGTGCCGCTCGGCGCGGTGCACTTCGTCATGGTGGTGAAGGGCTGGCAGGTCGAGCCGTTCTACTATCTGGCCGCGATCCTCGGCCTGCTGGCGCTGCGCCTGCGCCCCGGCCGGATGCTGCGCTCCCGGTCCGCGGCCCGGACCTGAGGGCGGCGCACTGGGTGCTTGCCCGCCGCGGGGGAACGTGGAACCGTGGCGCGCGATGACTGACCCGGAGGATCGCCCATGTTCGCCACCGCCTATCTTCACATCGGCACCGGCAAGACCGGAAGCTCGTCGATCCAGGCGACGGCGCATCAGTCCAGGGATCTCCTGCGCGAGTTCGGCTATCACTACCCTTCCGGCATCCGGAACCACTTCCTTCTGGGCCAGTCCTTCGTCGACAACCCCGCGCCGAAGCGGAACCACTGGCGCGACGGGCGGACGTCAGACGAGGTTCGCGCCGAGGCGCTGGAATACCGCGCCCGCATCGAGGCGGAGATGGCGACGGCGGAAACGCCCAACCTGATCCTGTCCAGCGAGAGCTTCGTGACGCAGGACGCGGTGTCCTTCGAGCGGCTGGTGGATTTCCTGCTGACCAAGGCGCGGCGCGTCGTCGTGATCTGCTATCTGCGGCACCCCGCGTCACTGGTCTTCAGCGGCGTGCAGCAGCACATCAAGATGGGCAACATGCAGCTGAAGGACTTTGCGCCCGACAGGAACGTCCGGCGCTGGTCCGAGAAGCTGGAGCAGTTCGGCCCCGCGCTGGAGAAATGCGAGCTCGTGCTGCGCCCCTTCGATCGCGCCCAGCTACGGGGGGGCGACGCGGTGCGGGATTTCTTCGGCATCCTCGGACTGGAGGACAGTCAGCTCGACCAGCTCGGCGGGACCGACACCAACGAGAGCCTGAGCCACGAGGCGGTGCTGCTGGCGGATGCGCTGAACCGGATCGAGCCGGTGCTCATCGACGGCCGTGCGAATCCGGAACGGGCACGGGCGCCCGGCGCCGTGTTCAGCCGTATCCGCGGGCAGCGGTTCTTCCTGCCACCCGAAACGCGGGAGGCGATCATGGAGATCGCGGGGCCCGAGGCGGACCTGCTCCGCGAGCGGTACGGGCTCGACCTGCCGGCGCCGTCCTTTCCGCCGGAGGCGGATCTCTGGGGGCCGGAGTCGGTCGAGGACATCGCCCGGGAACTCAACCGCCTTCAGAGAGAGAACGAGCGGCTCCAGGCGCAGCTCGCCAAGCGGAAGCGGGGCGCGAAGAAGGCGGGGGCTGCCTGACTCGGCCTGTTCGGGCCGGATTCGGACGAGTCGTGAAGGCGACTCGGCGGGTGTTCCGGCGGATTCTGTGGGCGAGTCTGTGGAGAAGTCCGAAATCGCCCGAAAATCGCCCCGCAGCACCCGGTCCAGATGGGCGTCCGCAGGCTCTCCTGACGGGGTGAGCGAAAAAATCGGCGTGCAAGTTGTTGTTTTTCATGGAAATTCAAAAAGAGATGCAAAAACTGTCATCTTCATGTAAAAAACCACTTGCGGCCTCCGGGTAGTATCCGTAGAACCCCCTTCACCGGCGGCGCTGAGGCGCACGGCGGGGCGCCAGACGGGCGGTTCGGGA
>NZ_FZOY01000008.1 GCF_900188335.1 Tropicimonas sediminicola
TCAAATCAAGAAGGGCAAAGGTGGACGACTTTTACGCCGCCCGCAGCAGGGTCATCCCGCCGCTACCGTGGCCGACTTTCTCACCGCCGTTCTCACGCCTGGCGGATTGCAACTGATGGCGCAATCGCCGCGCTGTGCCCCGCCCGTCTTGCGGAACGTTGCCGGCTGGCCTTTTCCGACGCCCTGGCGCTGCAATCTACTAAAATGACCGATCCGGCGGATCGATCTAATCTGACTCCGCAACAAGATGACCGTCGCCGAGGTCGCGCAGGTTGACCCTCTGCGGAACCACTCCGATCGGATAGATCGGTGACGGGATCTCGCCGACCGGACGGGCATAAGGTGGCCGCTTGCGGGCAGGGTCGGGTATCGGAACCGCGTCCAGTAGGCGCCTTGTATAGGGATGGCGCGGATTGCCAAAGACCGCATCCCTGGTGCCCATCTCGACGATCTGGCCGAGGTACATCACCGCAAGCCGGTCAACGACGTTCTCCACAACCGCCATGTCGTGGCTGATGAAGAGGTAGGATACGTGGGTTTCCTCCTGCAGTTCCTTGAGAAGCTCGAGCACCCTGGCCTGTACCGAGACGTCGAGTGCCGAAACGCTCTCGTCACAGATGATGAGTTTCGGTCGCAGGGCGAGGGCGCGCGCCACGCAGATGCGTTGACGCTGCCCGCCAGAGAATTCGTGCGGGTAGCGGCTCATCTGCTCCGAAGTCAGCCCGACGCGATGGAACAGTTCTTCCGCGCGCGCACGGCGCTCGGAGACGCTGCCGATGCCATGAATTTGAAGAGGCTCGATCACCGCATCTCCGACCGTCATCCTCGGATCGAGGGCAGCCATTGGATCCTGAAAGATCATCTGCACATCGCGACAGATGTCCTTGCGGCCCTGTGCCGCAAGCGTCGCCAATGGCTTTCCCGCAACCTCGACGTGGCCCTCGTGCGAGACCAGCCCGGCCAACGCCTTGGCGATTGTGGACTTGCCACAGCCGCTTTCGCCGACAAGGCCAAAGGTCTCGCCGGGGCGGATATCGAAGCTCACGCCCTCGACCGCATGCACACGGTGAGTGTGTCGTCCGAAGAAGTTAGTACCGATGTCGAAATGCACCGACGCCTCGACCAGCCGGGCGACCGGAACGGGAGCCGCGGGGGGCAATGG
The DNA here is from genome assembly GCF_900188335.1 of Tropicimonas sediminicola. GTDB lineage: Bacteria > Pseudomonadota > Alphaproteobacteria > Rhodobacterales > Rhodobacteraceae > Tropicimonas > Tropicimonas sediminicola. The sequence goes on from NZ_FZOY01000008.1 coordinate 1,163, forward strand.
TGCATTGCGTTCGGCCCCGGCGCCAAGCCGCGGCACGGCCGCAAGCAGGTCGCGGGTGTAGGGCTCGCGCGGGGCCGTGAAGAGGGTGCTAACCGGGCCGGCCTCGATCATGCGCCCAGCCTTCATCACCACGGCGTGGTCGGCACATTCGGCCACGACACCCATGTCGTGAGTAATCAGGATGATGGCGGTTCCCGTGCTTTCCTGCAGGTCGCGCAGAAGGTCCAGCACTTCGCGCTGCACCGTCACGTCGAGCGCAGTGGTCGGCTCGTCGGCAATCAGCAGCGACGGGTGCATGGCCAGCGCCATCGCGATCATCACGCGCTGACGCATGCCGCCCGAGAGCTCGTGCGGGTATTGCGCCATCCGACGCTCCGGCTCGGAAATCCGCACTTGGCGCAAGGCTTCGACAGCCGCGGCGCGGGCCTCGCGCAGCGCCAGGGCTTCATGGGCGCGGATTGCCTCGACCAACTGGTTGCCGATCGAATGGACCGGGTTGAGCGAGGTCATCGGCTCCTGAAAGATCATCGCCACCTTCGCGCCCCGGTAGGCGCGCATCTGCCGCTCGGAGAGCGACAGCAGGTCCGTCCCGTCGAGCAGTGCCTGCCCCCGGGAAACCGACACGTTGTTCGGCAAAAGACCCATCAGTGCCAGCGACGTGATCGACTTGCCCGACCCGCTCTCACCGGCGATGGCCAGTGTCTCGCCAGCGCGCAGATCGAAGCTCAATCCCGAGACGAGGGGGCGCACGACGCCTCGGTCCCGCACCGTGACGGTCAGGTCTCGCACCGCGAGCAGTGTATCGTTGGCCGCCCCCTTGTCGGGGGCGACCATGGTCTTGGCGGCTGCCGTCATTCTAGCACCACGCGTGGGAAATAGAACGACACAACCCAGTTGGGCATGTCGACGATCTCGGAAATCCGAAGATCGCCGCAGGTCGACACCAGCATGTAAGCATCGACTGGCGACATGGCGTAGCGGGCGGAGAGAAGGTCAATCATTCCGGAAACGGCTTCTCGGGCCCCGGCCATCAGGTCGGGGCCGACCCCGGTGGTCACCTCGTAGCCCTTGGTGTCGAGATGCCGTGTCACCGGCCCCGGAGTGGTGAAACGCGGCATCCTGAGGTTCGCCCCCTTCACCAGGTCGAGAGTGAGCGTCACGTCCATCGGACTTTCAATGGCCGTTCCGCAGACCTCTCCGTCACCCTGCGCGGCATGGGTATCCCCGACCGAGAAGAGCGCCCCCGGCACCTCGACCGGCAGATAGAGCTCGGTGCCGGTGGCGATGTCGCGAATGTCGAGGTTGCCGCCGGTGCGCCGCGGCGGCACGATCGAGTGCAGCCCCGGCTCGGCCTGGGCCACGCCGATCGTTCCGGTGAACGGTTTGAGCGGTACACGCCCGTGATCGGCCCAGAGCGCCGGCTCCAAGGTCTCGGCATCGTATTTCCAAATCGTTAAAGCCGGTTCCGTGAACTGGTCTGCCAGCAGGCCGAAGCCCGGGATGTTGGCGGTCCAGCCCCAGGCCGTGCCTGCGTCCTTGCGGGGCGCGAACCCCTCGATGGTGATCTTTAGCGCATCTCCAGGCTCGGCGCCGTCAATGTAGATCGGCCCCGAAACCGGGTTGATCTTGCCGAAATCCAGCGCCTTCACATCGGCGATGGTGCTCGACGGGCCAAGCTGGCCCGCCGAAGAATCCATGCAGTTGAACAGGATCGTGGCTCCCGGAGCGACCGTCTCGGCCGGGGCAATGGAATTGTCCCAGCCGAAATGGTGCTGCGCCCCGTGAATCGTGTAGTCGCAGTTCTTGCACATGGCCTTACTCGGTCACGAAGACGTAGTCGTAGTTCACCGGGATGGAGACCGGATCGACATAAAGCGCGTCATCGCCACCCATCCTCTCGGACTTCATGGTGTAGCGCTGCTCGTTGAAGACCGGCACCCAGGGCGCCTGCTCCATCACCTTCATGTAGACGTCGGACCACATCTTGAGCCGCTCGGACGCCGACGGATCGGTGAAGCTGTCGGCTTCGGTCGCCATAGCGTCGATGCTCTCGTCGCAGAACTTGGACCAGTTCCAACCGCCCTCGCCGGCGCCAGCGCAACCGAGGATCGGGCCGTAGAAGTTGGAGGGATCGGGGAAGTCCGCGATCCAGGCCATGCCGCCGGACCAGATCATCGGCGCCTCGCCCGCGCCACCGGCCTCGATCACGTTGGCCTGCGCAAGGGAGCGGATCTCGACGTCCACGCCGATTGCCTTGAGATCCTGCTGGATCGCCTGAGCGATGCGCGGGTTGGGATCGGTGTTCATGACGTAGAGTTCGGTCGAGAAGCCGTCGGCAAGACCCGCCTCGGCCAGTTTCGCCTTGGCCGCCTCGACGTCGAAGGCGAAGCCCGCATAGCCCTCGGTATAGCCCGGCATCGACGGCGGCAACGGCTGAGTGGCGGGCACGGCGCGTCCGTTGATGATCTGGGTGATGCGCTCCTTGTTGATGGCCATGTTGATGGCCTCACGCACTTCGAGCTTGTCCAGCGGTTCGATGCCCACGTTCAGAGTGATGTAGCCGGTATGAAGCTGGCCACCTTCGACCACGCGGGCGGCCTGCGCCGGATCGCCCATGACTTCCTGGAACTTCGCGGGTGGGATGCCATCGCCGGGCACGTCGACTTCGCCCTGCTGAAGACGCAGCAACGCGACGATCGGTTCCTGGCCGACCTCGAAGGTCACGCCGTCCAGGTAGGGCACGCCCTCACGCCAGTAATCCGCGTTTTTTTCGAAAACCAGACGCTGGCCGATCGTCCACTCGCCGAGCTTGAACGCGCCGGTGCCGACCGGGTTCTTGCCGAAGTCGGTGCCGAATTCGTCGACGGCTTCCTTAGGTACGATCGAGGCGAAGTTCAGCGCCATGACGTGCAGGAAGGTGGCGTCGGGCCGCGACAGGGTGATCCTGACGGTCTTCGGATCGACCACCTCGACACCGGATAGGGTGTCGGCCTCGCCCGAGGAAATCGCGTCGAAACCGGCGATCGAAGCGAAGAAGCCCGCGCCCGGCGATTGCGTTTCCGGCGTGGTCACGCGGTCGAGCGAATACTTCACGTCCTCCGCAGTCATCTCGCGGCCGTTGTGGAATGTGACGCCCTCGCGCAGCGTGAAGGTGAAGACGGTGCCGTCCTCGCTCACCTCGTAGCTTTCCGCCAGGCCCGGGCGCAGTTCGGTGGTTCCGGGGACGTAGTCCATCAGCCCGTCGAACAGCGACTTGATCATCGACCAGTTCTGCCAGTCGTAGCCGATCGCCGGGTCGAGCGTGGCGACGTCATCCTTGTATGTGATCGTGATCATGCCGCCCGGGGTGGCGTTCGGATCGGGCGTGTATTCCTGTGCGAGACCGGGGATCGCCGAAGCGACCAGAATTGCGGTCGATGTGAGAAGTGCCTTCATTTCATTCTCCCTGTTGGTGGGGGTGGAAATTGCCCCCGACTTGCTCGCGGGGGTGGTGGTAATAAGGGTCAGCGCAACTTGATGCGTGGATCGATCATAGGGGTGATAAGGTCGGCCAGCAGATTGCCGAGCACGATGGCCGTGGCCGAGACCATCGTGACGCCCATGATCACGGGAATGTCGACGCGTTGGATCGCCTGCCACGCGAGCTGGCCGATGCCGGGCCAGCCGAAGACACTCTCGACCACGACGATCCCGCCCATGAAGATCCCGATGTCGATTCCGATCATCGCGATGATGGGAAGAATGGCGTTGGGCAGCGCGTGGCGCAGCAGGATGCGGCGCCGGGTCAGGCCCTTGGCGCGGGCAGTGCGAATGTAATCCTGACGCAGCACATCGACCATCGACGAGCGCATCATCCGGCTGTACCAGCCCGACCCCATGATCCCCAGCGTGATCGCCGGCAGGACGAGATGGGCGAAAGTCCCGTAGCCCCCGATCGGGAACCACCCAAGCTGCACCGCGAACAGGTAGAGAAGCAGGAGTCCCACCACGAACTGGGGAGCGGAAACCGCAACGAAGCTTGTGACCATCAACCCCTGATCGAGCGGACGGCCGCGGAACACCGCGGCGACGACGCCTAGGGTAAGCCCGATCAGCAATTCGCAAACGATGCCACCCAGCATAAGAAGAAGTGTCGCCGGCAGGCGCGAAGCGATCAGCGTGGCAACCTCCGTCTTTTGCAGATAGCTGCGTCCCATGTCGCCTTGGACCAGACCGGACAGGTAGCGCCAGTACTGCACCAGCAAGGGCTGATCGAGGCCGAGCTGATGGCGGATGTTCTCGACCGTCTGCGCCGTGGCCGAACGCCCCGCAATCTGCCGCACCGGATCGGCGGGGAGCACGTAGAGCAGCAAAAAGGTGATGAAACTGACGCCGAGCAGGATCAGCGCGGACTGGACCAGCCGACGGGTTAGGTATCCCAGCATCAGTCGTTGCCCCTCTGCGTTGGGTCCAGAACGTCGCGCAGCGCGTCCCCGACGAGATTGAAAGCGAGCGCCAGAAGCAGGATCGCGGCGCCGGGAATGAAGACCAGCCACGGCGCGGCCTGGAAGTAGGTCTGGTTCTCGAAGATGATGTTGCCCCACGATGGCGTCGGCGGCTGCACACCGACCCCGAGGAAGCTCAGCGTCGCCTCAAGCAGGACCGTCACCGAGATGCCGAGCGTCCCCCACACGATCAGCGTCGGGACGAGGTGCGGAAGGATATGACGGAACAGGATGCGCGCGCTCGAGGCGCCGAGCGTCTTCTCTGCGGCGATGAACTCGCGCTCCGAAAGGCTGGTTGTCTCGGTGTAGACCACCCGTGCGGTCTGGACCCAGTTTACCAGCGCGATCACCATCGCGACTATCCAGAGTGAAGGCTGGAATACCGCGGCGAGGCAGATAGCCAGCAGCAGCGCCGGGAATGCCATCATCAGATCGGTGAAGCGCATGAGCACGGCCCCGACCCATCCCCGCAAGAAACCGGCCAGCACCCCGACCAACGTGCCAATAACAAGCGCCACGCCATTGGCCACGACCCCGATAACGAGCGAGGTCCGGGCGCCGTAGAGCATCCGTGTGAACAGGTCGCGCCCGAGCAGATCGGTCCCCATGAGGAAGGCGCCTCCCGGCGGCATCGGCTCGCCGTAGAGGGTCAACCCATCGAATAGCTGTTCGTCCGGTTCGAACGGCGCAATCCACGGTGCAAGAACCGCTCCGCCGACCACGATGACGATGATTGCGAGGCCTAGAAGCGCCAGCTTGCGCCGCATCAGGCGGCGGAGCGCACCCGCGGTGGCAGCCCGAGGTGAGGAGAGGTCCGCGACGTCAGCCATGGTCGCTCTCGCTCTTCTGCAAGGGCTTGCCGGAGTTCACGATCCGACTGGCGGCCTCCTCGAAACTCACGCGCCAAGCCATCGCCATTCCGCGCAGCTGCTCGTAGGCCTCGTCTTCGGACTTCCCGCGCTCGGCGAGAATGGCCACAGCCTGAACGACGGTCTGACGCTGGCCGAGCCGTCTGCGCAGGCTGTCGATCTCGCCAGCCAGATCCACGCGGGCATCGAAGGTCGCGCGGGCGATCAGAAGCGCCGAGTACACGCCGCTGTCGCCAACCGGTTTGAGAATCTGGGCGTCGGCCCCGAAATTCATCAACCACTCGATCCGCCCGGGAGCCTCCGAACCCACGAGCGCAATTGTCGGGATCGGCGCCTCGCCCGGCTCCCAGGGGAACTGGTCGTCGAAGGCCGTGTCGACATCGATGAAGAGATAGTCCGCGGCCCGGGCCGAGGCCGGAAGGTCCGGCCAGTGGCAATCGACCTCGAGACCGATCGCCAGGAGTTGGCGCTCCAGCGCGGTGACCGTTTCATGGGGGCGATGCAGGATCGCCGCCCGCGCGCCACCCAGGTTCGGGATTCGCAGCCGGCGTCTCATTTCACCACCCTGAGTGACACGGCTGCCGGCTCCCGCTCACGGGTCAGGTAGGGGTCGCCTTCCACGGGCTGCTCGGTCCAGAGGGGCACGAAGGCGCCCTCGCGCACCTGTGCGATGGCGACCGGCAGGCTCACATGGTGGGTGCGCGCGCTGATCCCGATCCGCGCCGCCCGCGGCTGCGCAAGCAACTGTTGCAGCGAGAGGTACTCGGCGCCGGGATTGCTTGACAACAGCCCGGCCAACATCATTACCGAGGCGTGTGCCGCGGCTTCGAGAGAGGAGCCGAAGTCCTCCCGCTCCCCGTTGCCTGGCAGCGCCGGATGCAGGCCGCGGAACCAGGGGCCGGCCGAGATGACCTCTTCCGCGCTCGGCCCGATGGTTGGCAATTCGCATTCCGTCAGGTTGCACGACAGAACCGGGCAGTGACCGGCCCGGAAGAACGGGTCGAGCTGACGAAGCTTTGCAATGGCGGCGAGGAACGCGTATTGCGAAGGCCCGATCAACTGGTTCAGCACAAAATCCGGCCTCAGATCGGCGATTTCCTCGACGATGCGCTCGATCTCGGTGGAGCCGAGCGGAAGGTAGCGCTCGCCCAGCACCTCGCCGCCGTTGCGTGCGCCGATTTCCCGCGCCAGCCGGTTCATCTCCCAGCCCCAGATGTAGTTAGAGCCGGTCAGGTAACTGCGCCGGCCAAACTGGGAGAAGGCGTAGTCGAGCAGCGGAAGGAGGTGCTGGTTCGGGCATGCATGGGAATAGACGATGCGGTCTGAGGCCTCGAATCCCTCGTACGGGGTCGGATACCAGAGCACGCCATCCATGCGCTCCAGCGCCGGGATGACCTCCTTGCGGCTCCAAGAGGTGGTGCAGCCGATGACATGGCGCGCGCTGCTGTCACGAAGGATCTCCTCGCATAGCGGCGCGTAGGCATCGATATTGCCTGCCGGATCGCGTTCGATCGGATTGAAGCGCACATCGAGCGAGTCGTCCGCGTTCACCTGCTCGACCGCCTTCAGTGCCCCCGTCCTGCTCGCTTCGCTGAGCAGGCGGTAGGTCCCGGAGCGGGAGAACAGTATACCGAGGTCGATTTCGCGCGTCACGGCACTCTCCAAACAAAAAAGGCCCCACAGATCCCTTCTTACCGTTCTACGGAACACAGGATCGCGAGGCGCTTTTGCCGACTATTTCCACCTCAGTGTCGGCACTGCGACCCCACCCTGTCAACAAGTCGGGCAACACTCACCGCCCTCTTGGCGCACTTGAAACCGCCATACGCTCAGAATTTGAGCAGAAATCGCGGCTCTCGCAGCCATGATGGCGCCTGCCGCGTCGCGATGGGTGCGCGCCGGCTCAATGTCGAGCGGCAATGAGATGCGAATCCTGTGCAAATGGTTCCCATGATGCCACCGGCCCATGGGGTGGACCCGTAGGACCGGACACGATCCGGCGCCGATCAGGCCGGTGGCATCCGAAGCGAATCGGGGTGCTTGCTCTCGTTCCTCAGCCCAATGACCGTGGCGGGAGGCAACGGGGCGCGTTTTTTCGAGGGGACGGGAACGGAAATACCATCTGGCTCAGAGTTTTTGGCTCCCGAACCAATGTCCGCAATCCGGGCCCGGGGTGGCATTGCCCCGGCCGCCACCTGTCCCGGCTCTCAACAGGCCGCTGCCACGATAATCTCGACCTTCAGGTCAGGCCGGGCAAGCCGCGCATCCGTCCGGAGATAGTCGACTGAGCTCCTCGGCGGCCTTGATCGCGGCACTGTGGCCGGCGAATTCGGGAACCTTGGCACCGCCGATCCCCGCGCTGTCGCCGGCGACCTCCACGACGATCGCATGGAAAAAATCGGCCAGGCGCACTTGTGCATGTTGAGCTACTAGGCCCCGCTCGCGGCGGCCGAGCAGGACATCAAGGCCGCGCCTCCAGCCGACCAACACGTCAGCGTGGGCGCTTGTCGTGACAAACCCGGCAGCTTTGCCGACCTCGCGGACATCCGGCGGTAAAGCTCGGATGCACGAGACGAGGCCCCAAATGGCCATTCGCATCGCTTGCGTATTAGCGTCTTGGCGATCGTTGATGTGCCATTCCACTTGGCCGCGGTTCCATTGGTTCGGTCGCGTTTGTGGATGGCGTGGCCACCGGACGATGCACAGCTTCGCTGAATCTTTTCGACGTCGCGCAGGGCAACCATCTCTATGCAGGTGCCCGACGCGACGTGTTGCAGGCCGCGTCGGGACAAACACATTCGTGGCCCTATCTGACGACGGGGAAGGACCTACGCATAGCTGAAGTCATCTGTCGTCAGACCGACAACGTTCACCAGGACCACCTCGTCGACGTCCGCGGCGGTGCCGTCAAAATCGATCGTGGTGTTGGTCCCGTCATCGCTGATGTCGAGGCCGGCAAAGTTGGTGATCCCATAGCCCGAGACATCCATCTGGTCTTTGCCAAGTTCGAAATCGTTGATGGTGTCGAGCCCGCTGCCCGGCCCCATCACGAAGGTATCGGCGCCGGTGACGATGCTGGCGTTGCCGCCACCGAAGACCGCGGCAGATGCGAAATCGCCCCACATCTCGTCGTTGCCAGTCCCTCCGGTGATCGTGTCATTGCCGGCGATCACTTCGGCACTGTTGGTCGTCAGGTACGACCGGGCCGTGGTGCCGATGAAATCGCCGTAGATAAAGTCGTTGCCCGCGTCGCCAAACAGGTCATCGTCGCCGCCGGTCACGCGGAAGGTGCCATTGGACTCGTAGTCGACATCGCAGACTGCAGTCCGGAAGTCGCCAACGATGGTGTCGCCGTCATTGCCGCCGCTGATGGTGTCGTCCCCACCGTCGATGACGTTCGTTTCGGAACCCCCGCTGGAGTTGTAGTTGTAGTCATAGGCTTGGCCCAGATACCCGTCGCCATAGAGCGTGTCCGTACCATCGCCGCCGGCGATGTCGTCGTTTCCCGCGACCACGGTATTCGTGCTGCTGGAACTGGTGTTGTAGTAGCCATAGCTCCAAGCGATGAGGCTGTAACCATCGCCATAGACGGTGTCGTTGCCGCCGTCGCCGGAGATAATGTCCGCGCCGGCAAGCACGGTAGAGGTTTGTGCCGTCCCGCTGGTGGTATTGTATTGATCGGAAGATGCCTCGACGGAAAAGCCCTCGCCGTAGATCGTATCGCTGTCTTCGCCACCGCTGAGGTTATCGCTGCCCCCAATAATAAGGGCGTCGCTGCCGCTCTGACTGCCAAAATGGTAATTGAATGAACGGAGATAATACGCCTCGCCGTAGATCGTATCGACCCCGCTGTCCCCAGTGACAGTGTCGTCCCCGGCAACGATCGTGGAGTCGTATCCATACTGTGCGATGGCATAAGCGTAGTAGCCCTCACCGTAGAGAGTATCGTTTTCAGTCGAGCCATCGATGATATCATCGCCGGTCTCCACCGAATGGTCGGAGTTGAAAGAAGAGAGGTACAGGCCATACGCGTCGCCCGCCGCTTGATCGTGGCCGGGCCCGGCGTTGATCACGTCGTCCCCGAAGGCGGGTGTGAAGGTGGATTCGGGCTCCAGGGCGTAGTAGCTACCAATGCCGTCGGTTCGGGTGGCCTGGTTGTCGACAAACCACGCCCCTTCATAGGACGACCCATTCCAGACGGTGGTGTAATCGCTCCGGAGTTGGTAGTAATCCCCGACCAGGAAGTCATTGCCGCCCAGCCCGTCGATCCCTGTATTTTCTTCGTAGCCAAGGAACTGGTCATTGAAGTCGGTTCCGACGAAGGTGTTGTCGATTTCCGGTCCGTCGTCCGAGCCAGTCACGGTGATGGTCACCGTCTCGGTATCGGAAGCGCCGAACTCGTCCATCACCCGGACAGTGAAGGTCTCGGTCTTGCTGTCGGCCTGGGTCAGCGACTGCACTGGCAGGCTGTCGTTGAAGAGCGTGTAGGTCCACTTGCCGGTTCCGTCGATCGTCAGCTTGCCATAGAGCCCGTGTCCGGTGCCGTCGACCTGCCAGCTACGTGTCGCCCCGTCGTCGACGTCCGAGGCCTGCATCTGGCCGTCGACCACCGTGGGGGCGTCCTCCCCGTCCTCGTCGACCCTGCCGCTGAGGACACTGCCGGCGCCGATCACGGGCGCATCGTTCACGCCCCCGACGATGATCGTGAACTGCGCGGTGTCGCGGCCGCCGTTGTTGTCAAAGATTCCGTAGTCGACGGTGATGGTGTCACTCGCGCCCTGGGCGAGGTGGTTGAAGTCCGTCGTCGGGTCAAAGGCGATTTTCCCGTCGTCGTAGACGGTGAGTTGCGTCGATACCCCGCCCGCGGACTCGACAGTGATCGGTGTTCCGACGTTCGTCGCTAACCCCTCGACGGTTTCGACCTCATAGACATCGTCGGGATCGACCCAGTTGAGCATGTCATTGGTGAGCAGGTTCGGGTAGTCGGTCCCCGCACCACCCGGAGTGAGCACGCTGTCTTCGTCGACGTTGATCGTGTCGTCCAGGGCATCGGGAGCGGCCGTTGCGGTAATCCCCGCCTTGAGGGAGTCGCTTCTCGGTCCGCCGGCCTTGCCGACACTCGTCATGCGCACCGCGAAGTTCTGCCAGTTGATCTCGTCGATCGTCAGGTCTTCCGTGGCATGATCGATGATGAAGGTGGTGGTCTGGATATCGTCATTCGACATCCCCATCGTGCCGATCTCGACGCCGATATCGTATCTTCCGTAGGAGTTCGAGACTTCGCCCTTGACGTTCGCGTCTTGACCGACGCTGTCGACCGCATCGACCTTGACCTTCCTATCCGTGACGTCGTCGCCGGTGATGGTAATGCCCTCGAGAAGCGAGTCGTCGTAGAGATCCAGGAAGACCGCGCGGATGTCGCCGATGTCGCCATCGGTGTCGTCGACTGAAACCGTCACACGAAGGGAGCCATCACCAACCTCTTCCACAAGAAAGATCGTGTTGACCAGACCGGGGACCGTGAATTCAAGTGACCGCATTTCTTTTCTCCCTCGTTGCTACAAGTTTGGCCGAACTGCGCCGGCACTTTGGATACTCAGTTGTGAAAACCCTCGATGCGCCGTCGCCCTGTTCGCGAAGCGAAAGGGGCTCTTTTGGGATGCGACGCAAACCCAAGACCCGCGTTGATTGATTCCAGACGTCTGCGCCCGAGCCGGTATTCCGGCATGTGAAAGGAAATGTGCACGCCATAAGGAGGCCTGTCGTCCGGCTGTGGCTGTGGTCGTGCACCAACCACATGCAGGTCAATCCCCGCCACCAGGGCCGGAGCCAGCGTCGCCATCAGAGCGTTCCGCCGTAGACCGCAGGCCGTCGGATCGAGGGCCACGCACCCAGCGGGACGTCGGCTTTCAGATTCTGACTCTGTTGCATAGCGAAAGACCGGATAAGTCTTTTCTGGCTGCAATCTTGCAGTCTTTGGTCCGCGCATTGTCACTGGTCCCCCCCGGGAAAAGTGACTGCGGCCCTCCCAAAAAAATCTCTAAAAAATCGACCGATTTCACAGATTCCCTGTCTCCCAGCGTCTCAAACGAAGCTGCATCCTGTCAAGTTTTTGTGATTTTCGGGTCTGGGTAGCGCCTATCCGACCAAGAATTGTGCAGAATTCGCTTCCCACGCGGGCGACGAATCGCGAAACCCCATGTCTGCGGCGGAGTGTCGTTCTCCATTGCAGGCGGCTCCCGGAATTACTCCTCCGTCGAGCGCACCCGGTCAACATTCACAGACGCGCCAAAGGACCTGGACGGCTCAGGCCGCCAATCAACTAAAGCCTGTTTTCCCATTCCGGGCATTGGGCAGAAACCGGAGAACTGCTGGTTTGCGCAGTCAGCCGACCAACACGTCAGTGTGGGCGCTCGCTGGGGCCAACCCGGCAGCTTTGCCGACCTTGCCGGCATTCGCCGCATCGGCAACAGTTCCGCGACACGCTCCCGCGGAACCCGGCGTCGGCTATCAGACCGGACTTTCGCGGCGCCCCGGATGCGGGTCATCAAAGCGGACGAAGCGGACGGTACAACCCCAACGGTCAGTGGCAGCTTTCGATGTACAGCAGCTGCCGTGAAATGCGCCAAGGTTGAATAAAGAAAGTCTGCTGCTCTGTGCTCCACGGCCCTTTTTCGGACGGCTATTGCGTTTGGCACAGATGAAGCTTCGTTTGAGAGAGCATCAGGCACCGAAATTTGCTAGGAAGCATCGTCACGTTCGTATCTAAGATGCAAGACTGATACTGCGGTCAATCGAAGGCAGATCCGGGAGCGAAATAATTGTCATCCTTCCGCTTCGGCGATTTCCTCTTGGCGACGGGAGAGCGCAAGCTCACGCGCCACGGTATCGAATTGCCTCTCGGCGCCAGGGCTTTCGACATGCTGAGCTTCATGGTCGCAAACCGTCACCGCGTCCTGACCAAGGCAGAGATACTCGACGCCATCTGGCCGGACGTCTCGGTAGAGGAAAGTAACTTGACCGTCCATGTCTCGGCCCTACGAAAGGTGCTCGGCTCCAAGGCGCTTGCGACGATACCTGGCCGGGGCTACCAGTTCGTGCTCCCTGTAGAGGAGCACACGCTTGTCCCTGCCCCAGAAGGAGACAGGCGCCAAACCGCTTCACCCAAAGTCCTTGTACTCCCTTTCACCAACACCTCGAACGATCCCGATCAAGACTATTTCTCCGACGGGATCACCGAGGATGTCATTACCGATCTCTCCAAGGTAGCGGCCCTGTCTGTCGTCGCCCGAAGCACGGCCTTCACCTTCAAGGATCGCGCCGTCGATGTTGCGCAAACAGCGCGGGACATGAGCTTGACCCATGTTGTGGAGGGCAGTGTTCGAAAATCCGGCAGTCGAATTCGCATCAACGCCCAGCTTGTCGACGGCGCGACCGGGCATCCGATCTGGGCGGAGCGCTTCGACCGCGACCTGACCGACATCTTCGATCTTCAGGATCAGATTACCGAGGCCATCGTTGCCGCGCTCAAAGTCAGGCTTGTCCCGGCCGAGCGCGTGGCAATCCAATCGCGCCCAACCGACAACCCCGAAGCCTATGAACTCTATCTCCAGGCGCGCTACCACCACACACGTCTGGACAGGCGCAACTTCGAGATTGCCGCCCGCCTCGCTCAACAGGCGCTCGATATCGACCCCGATTTTGGCCTGGCATGGGCGCTTCTGGCCATCAGTCGGACGGGGCTTTTTGGTCTTTCGGGCTCGACCGAACATGGCCTGCAGGCAGCCGAGCGCGCACTCGCTCTGAATCCCGACCTTGCAGAGGCGCTTGCGGCAAAGGCCTTCGTCCTGGCCGGCCTTGGTCGCTTCGACGAGGCTTTCGAGCTTCACGAACGCTCGCTTCAACTCGACCCGAATTCCTACGATGTTCGCTTTCTATACGGGCGAACGTGTTTCCAGACCGGTCGGCACGAGGAAGCCATTTTGCACTGGGAACGCGCAACCGAACTTTCAGAAGCGGATTTGGCGGCCACCTCGCACGTCGCCATGTGCTACAGGGCAACAGGCCAGCATGAGAAGGTGCTGGACACAGCCCGCCGCACGCTTATTCGGGCGGAACGCGTGCTTTCAGAGAACGCGTCGGATTCCTACGCATTGATCAGCGGTGTGAATGCCCTTGCGAAACTGGGCGAAACCGAACGCACCAAGCAATGGGCCGTGCGGGTCAAGGCCGTTGATCCCGGTGATCCAAGCATCGACTACAACATCGCTTGCGCAATGGCATTGCTCGGCGAAACAGAGGCCGCACTGGATACGCTCGAAGCCTGCCTGCCGCGGGTCGACCCAGTCACTTTTTTTGTTTGGGTTGGACGGGACAACGACCTCGACACCCTGCGCGATCTCCCTCGCTTTCAGCGCCTCGTTCGCGATCTTGATGCGCGCGCGGCTGCCGCAAGGGCGTAGCCACGCGAACTAGCCTTGTGGGCTCGGGCCATCGCCGTATCTGGTTGCCATCAACTCCTGGGCGTCATCAGGCAATCTGTCGGCCTTTCGGAACGTTTCCGAAGTTTTCGGAAAGGTTAGGGCTGTTTCAGGACATCCAACCTTCTGGCTGCCAACCTGGCTTCATAAACCGGCCATTCCGGCGGGTTCTTTAGAAGGATACCAGACATGACCGATCTTTCGGCACCGCTACAGACCCAAGCGCCGACCTCGCCACTCGCACGCGCCCTGCGCCTTCCGTTGACACTCGTGAAGTCTCTCTTCTGGCCACGCCCCAACTCCCGTGTCGACCTTCGCTACGCCAATGAGCATTTCCTCAGAGACATTGGCTTGCGCCGCTGAAATGACGCCGCGGCCATTTCTGCGATCGAAATGCCATTGCAATCGATGCAGCGAGGCGATCGCCAATTGCCCTGCTGTTTCAAAAGCGCTGTAGGGCTGAAATTTCGGACGCTATTTGGTCAGTTGCTCGAAACCAGGCATTCGCTATGAGACTGAAAATCGCCAAGAACGGGCTCTTCAACGCCAATCGCTACGCTGACTTCAAACGGCGGCTTCCGGTTCACGGGACGATGCTGCACCTGCGAAGCACTCACCCAACATCAACGGCAAGATTGCGCAGTCAGCCGCCCAACACGTCAGTTTGGGCGCTCATTGTGACAAACCCAGCAGCTTTGCCGACCTTGTGGACATCTTCTGACAACACTCAGATGGCGGCTTCGGGCTCGAACCTGCGGCTGATGCTGTTTGCGGCATTCATCAAGAGGGAAGGGAGTTTGAATTCGCCGCAGACGCAAAACGCCCGCTGGTCGGCCTGAGAAGCCGACCTTCGTGAATGGCCTTTGCGGTCACCAGAATTGGCTCCGTTGGCAGCATTCCATAGAGGAGATCGACGTTTAGGAAGGGCGCGGCCACAAGCTAGGGCGGCGCCACGAGGGTAGCACCGCCCTTGTCACGGCAATCGAGCATTTTTCTCGATCGAGCGGGACGAAGTGATCTGTCAGCCCGGGGTGTACCAGATCGGCGACGTGTAAGCGCGCTCCTGCTGGCTCGCGTCCACGGATTCTGGCAGGTTGATCCCGAAGAAGACGCTGTCATAGGTCGTCCAACGCGGGGTCGGGATCTCCAGCACGCGCACGTAGTAGAATGCACGCTGCACGGGGTCGAACTCCGGGTCCTCCCAGAAGGCGTCGAGATAGGGGTCGCCGATCGCGTTGGTGTAGGTGGCCGTCTGCGGGTCGACAGTATTGCCCACCGCGGGAAGCTTTCCGTCGGCGTCGGGCTGGCGGTCGTCCGACCAGGCCACGTCGTAGACCCGCTCCTGTGGCCCCTCGGATGTAGTCCATCCCTTGACCACCTGGATCCGGTCGAGGTTGGCCCCGTCGGGGTCGCGCAGCGCGCGGATGAGGAGCTTAGGCGCAGCGCCTTCGGGAGCAGCGCCCAGATCAGCGCCCATCGGCACGCCGGCCTCGTAACCATGGGCGGCGAAGTCTGAGCGGGTCATGTCCGCTTCCTCGAAATCCCAGCCGGCGAAGACACGGACCCGCAGGCGCGTTCCCGTCGTCGCGTAGACTTCCTTCCGCTCCATCGCGTCCCAGAGCGCCTCGCGCGTGTTCTCCCGCGCCCAAATCGCGGCGATCCCCGAGGCGATCGCATCCGCATGGGTCAGGTCGTCGACTGGATCGGGTGTCGCGCGTCCGGTGATCGTTTCCTCGTAGCGGATCGGATTGCCCGTCGGTTCGACGAGCGCGACCTTGCCGAAGAAATTGTTCTCCGCCGCCGTCGACAGCCCCGTGTGCGCGTCCGTCGAGCCGACGACGCCGAACTTGAAGGGGTTGGTGCCCAGTTCGGCTTCGTACTGTAGGCCACGCTTCAGGGCGGAGCGGGCATATTCCCTCGGCAGCATGTCGGGCGTCTTCGGCTCGGGGCCGAAACTGCCCTTGTCCCAGGTGCCGTAGTCCGCGAACTCGTCGTCGGGCGAGAGCATCGGATGAGCTTCGCCATCGCCTTTCATCTGCGTGATCTCGTAGAGCGGTTCGTACTGCATGCGGCGCTCCGCGTAGTCCGCCGTCAACGGCTCACCGGACAGGCTGATGTCATCGAACATCAGGCCGTTGGAGAGGTTGCCGCCATGAGGGATCGCGAACATCCGGCCGCCCGTTGTTTCCTCGTAGTCGGCCATCCAGTTCCAGAGCGCCTCAGGATCGTCAGTGTCATAGGAACTGATTGGTACTTTCTGATCGGCGAGATCCTTGCCATCCCGGTAGATGATGTTCCGGTGCATGTTCGAGCCGTTGGGTTGCGAGGTCCATTCGAAGCCGATGAAGGCGGTAAAGGCGCCCGGGTCGTTGTGGCGTTCGGCGGCCTCGGTCGCCTTCTCCCACATGGTCTGGCCGAAGGGAGTCCCGGCCAGAGGGTCCTCGCCCTTGAAGGTCGCCTGCATCCAGAACTCGTAGGAGGCGACCATAGATTCCTCCGTGCCCGGCGCGGCGATCTGGGCGAGCTGTGCGCCCCACTCGGTGCCGGTCAGGACAGGGTCTTCGGCCGCGAGGGCGGCGGGAATGCCGAGGTTCTCCGCATGATCCGTCACCACGAGCCAGTCAAGCGGTCGTTGAAGACGCGCCGGGATGCCATTGGAGGAGATCACTTCCTCGCCCTTCGCGAAAAGGAACGCGTCGTCTGGCGTCGTCGTTGCACCGACCAACCCGGCATCGGCCGAGAACGATGTGTGCAAGTGTGTGTCACCGAAGAAGACCTGGTTCGGAAAGTCCTCCTGCAGGTAGGGCGAATACTCGATATCCGTGCCGGGCCTCAGCCCCGGAAGTTCCTGAGCCGTTGCTGCGAAGAGAGGTGCGCAGCCCAAGGTAGCTGCAAGTACAACAGAACGCATGAATATCCCCCCATGGAGAGACGAAGGCACATGTATGCCGACACCCCATACGAAAAATGACCGGTCAGATCTGGACACCTGCCGCAACGGCAAAGTAGCACGCATAGGCATCAAGGAATGCCGGTTTCAGGCATTTGACGCGGGGAGATTGATCACATGCATTCGCCACCTGATGGCGCCGAATCGCTTCTTTCACGCGCTGACTGGTTGTCCGTCCTGCCCGGGGATCTGGCGCAACGTGTCCGCGATGCCGCTGTGCGCCACAAATGTCGTTCCCGTACAGTGTTCTGGACCTATGGCGATAAGCCCGACGGCCTCTACGGACTGATCTCCGGCAGCGTGCGGATGGATACGATCTGGTCTCATCACGGACCATCGATGTTAAGTACATTTCACGCCGGTTCATGGCTTGGGGAGGCAGAGTTTCTCGCGGACTCGCCACGGATCACCTCGATGTCCGCGTTGCGCCCGTGCGAGTACCTGTTCATCGGAGCCAAGACCATCGAAACAATTGTACGAGAAAGGCCGGAACTCTGGCGCGGGATCGGGCTGCTCGCCTTTGAGCACCTGAGCCTGGCGGTCGCGGCGCTCGACGATGCGATGATCCGTTCGTCCTCAGCGCGTCTCGCTGCAGTGCTGGTCCGCCTCTGCGGAGCGCGTCTCGGAACCGCAGAAGAATCTGTCTCGTTGGAAATCGATGTCACACAATCCGACCTCGCTCAGATGGCAAACCTCTCCCGTTCGGTCGTCGGAGGTCACCTGGAGGAAATGGAACGCAACGGCATCATCCGGCGCAGTTACGGCCGGATGAGCGTGGCCAACATCGATGACCTGCGCGCAGCGGCTGGAGTCGACAAGTCTCCCCAAAAGGATGGAGACTGACGGGCGTCGAACACCGCTGGTAACCATTTCAGCTTCGCATCGGATGCGGCGCAATCAACAAAGGGCTCGTTTGGTGCTGCCGAGGAGCAGCACAAGCGCATGCTTTGAACGGCGGCACGGGGCCGGTCGCGCCCCGCGTCGATGTCCCCGTCGGATCTTGGCCCTGCCGCAGTGCCGCAAGGCCGCTTCGAGTCCAATTTCCCGAATCCTGCACCCTTCACGAATGTCCGTTTCCTATCCCTTTTTGCTGCTGGCGCGTAAGCGGCTCATTGTGACAGGCGATATACCCAAATACGAAGCAATCAACGAATGGACAAAGATGTCCTCGTAGCCCGGAAATGCTTCCCGAAACCAGCTTAGCCGTTCTGCTCCGCCGAGAGCCGCGAGGCACCATTCTCGATCCGCTTTGTCGCTGAGCGCATCTCGCAGAATACCATTGGCCCAATTTCGGACCGGCTCAGATGAAATCATTAGATTTGAAAGTCGTTCACAGTCGATCCGAACAAGCGAAGCATCGGTTGTTGTGGTCATGGACACGAGAGACAGACCGTCCCGCGTGCGGGCGATACTCGGTGTGACAACGCAGGGCCCTGCATAGAACCCGACGCAGACCTCCTTGCCTTCATGGTCGCAGATCGTACTCACGAGGCACCCTTCCAAAACGATGAACTCATCAGTATCGGCCTGTTCTTGCTGGGCAAGCCACGCACCTTTGCTCAGGCGCATCGGTGTCCAGGCGGACGCGAATGCAGCCAGACACGACATGTCTGGCCAGTCAGCCGATTGCGCCAGAAACGTCCGCAGATCCATGTTCGGATGCCTTATCAAATGATAATGCGCGAGGTTTTGTCAGAGGGCATGTCTGGCACAGTTCAGGGAGTTTGAAAACGATGCATGGAATCTCGTTCAGATATGCCAGAGTGATCGCGATTGGCTCAGGCTTGATAGCTACGGCGATCTACTTGGTGATGATCAATGTCACGCTCGCTCATATCGAAGCGGTCTCGGGACAGGTACCGTTTGACATGCGTCCGTTCGGATACGGGCCCGCCGACGCCGTAGCACTGCTTGACGCGTTGGGCGTGGAGGGACGCCACTACTATCTTGGCCACCAGATCCCGTTGGATACCTTCTATCCGGCAATGCTTGCATTGACCTTGATCGCCTCTATGAGCTTGTTTGGACGGCGTATGCCAGACAGCAGGCTTGTTCGCCTTGGCATCATCTTTTCGGTCGGCACCGCTCTGTTCGACTATGGCGAAAACCTTGGAATCGTCGCCATGATCGGGACCTGGCCCGACCCACCAGCGCATCTGATCCATGCAGCCAGCGCAGCCTCAGTCGTGAAATCCGTTCTCACGACCTTGGCTGTGTTCATGGTGTTTCTCATTGGATTTATCTGGTCACGTCTGCCCAAAGCAGAGCTTCGCCTATAAGCGATGAATGGCAGATATGTGCGCACTGCGGGTATCGACTCGCGCCGGACGATGCCGCACAGAGCAATGAACATCGGCTTCGACGAAGTCGCGCCGCTGCGATGATCATCTTGGCGAATGTCTGTTCAGGGCCGAAAGCGACGGTTGAACGACTTTTGGCAAGGGTCCGCGCTGGTCGCCACACCGGACCTTGCCCTTGCAGCACCGATGTCCGCAAAGCGCAGGAAGCTGAACCGTCGCCCAGCCGACGCATTCTGTCCTGCTATGGGTTCAAATAGTTTAACGGGATTGCCGGCTTTCGAGCGATTTAGCCGGTTGAAGTCATTCACGCCTGCCTACCGGCGCTAGCGCAAGGCTACTTCAGGATGCCGCTCGCGGCAGTGCCGATGCCTTTGACCGCGCCATGAGAGGACTTGGCATAGCCGCCGATGCCTGCACCGCCAGTTCCGAAGCCACTGCCAGAATGCCGCATCACCCCTCCGGAACTGCCAATGAAGTAGAACGCTGCAGCCGCAATCAGCGCGCCGATCAGGAGTTTGCTCATCTGTTGAACCCGGTCTGATTGGTGTGGGCAGCGTAGTCAGCGATTGTGGTCATTTGGCGGCAGATGGGAAAGCACCTTTGCGCTCGCTTCCTCACAAGGGGATTGCCCATCGCACAATGCGCGCCGGCCTCGTTGGAAAGGTACCAAGACGCCGCCAAAATCTGTTCGTCGGTGACACCACCTGCGAGGCGCGAATGCCGGAATTCGGCTCGAGCCACAAATCAGCACGGAGCCTGAGTAGCTATCCGGTACACTGACCGCTCGGAGATGCCCAGTTCTGCAGCAATGGCCCTCTTGGTCCTACCGGCTTCCAGCAAGGCCTTTACTTCGCCAGCCTTGGCGCGTGCTGTTGGCTTGCGCCCCTTGTAGCGGCCTGCCTCCTTTGCCTTCTGGATACCTTCCCGCTGCCGCTCCAGCATGATTTGCCGCTCAAACTGCGCCACCGATCCAAGGACATTCAACATGAGCTGTCCCGTCGGAGTCGAGGTGTCGAGATTGAGGTCCATGATGCGAAGGTTGGCCTTCCGAGCCTCCATCAACTCAACGATCTCCCCCAGGTGGCGGACGGACCGTGCCAACCTGTCCAGCTTCGTCACGACGAGTGTGTCGCCCTCTCGAACGAATTCCAGTGCGTCCGTGAGAGCCTTCCTGATTGCGACCGAGGAGACCTGTTCCGACCACACTCGTTCGCAGCCATGGTCTTTCAGGGTTTCAACCTGTGCTGCAAGCGAGTGCTTCTGTTCGAGCGTTGAGGTCCGGGCGTATCCTATAAGCATCTTCGTTGCCTCCATCGGCCAATCAAATCTGAGACTTTGTGTCAGTGGGTCCGCCAAATGCGAAAAGCGACCCTTTTGGCGGGTCAGAGTTGCAAGTCCGGGGCCTGCCAATAGACCTTGCTCCAGTGTCAGCCTCCAATTCCCGTGACCGGACACGATTAAGGCACTGCCTGGCGCTCAAGAAACGCGGCCCATTCACTGTTCCTGCTCCAGCTCTACCATCGCGTCGATCTCACGCATCTCTCGCGCCAAATCGTTGATGTATTTCCGGGTCTCGATCCACTGTCGGGACCGCATCCCGTGCTTCCAGGACGGATGTGTCGGCCCGGCCTTATGACCACCACCGGCCCCATGCATCCTGCACACGGTCCAGCCGGCAACTGCTGGCGACTTGCATCGCTCTCCTGTTCGCTTCGAGTGCGCCGTGCATCTTGGAGACGCATTGGCCGCGCGCATGGGGTTGTCGTCACCTTTCATTGCCACCCCTCCCCCCGGTATCGACATTGCCGACAATTGCCTGTCCGCCGTCACTGACGTTGACGTGCTGAACCGTGACCGTCTGCTTGCCGCCGCTGCGATGCTTCCGCAGGGCCTCCATCTGTGCGGTGTATGTCCTGGCCAGCTTGTTGAAAGCCCGCTCGTGGGCTTCGAACTGCGGAAGCTGTTCGGCATTCGCCATTCGGCCGCCCTGACGGATCAAGGCGACATGGGTTGCCGCCATCTGCACCGCCAACATGCGCTCTATCCCGTCGCGGGGTTCAATGTCGCGAACGATTGCCGGGAAAAACCCTCTCACGTCGTTTGCGCCTGGTTCAACCTCTTTGGGATTGAGAGTCATATACCCCTGGTTGAAGAGACCGTCGTTCACGGCCGGGCTCTT
Source organism: Tropicimonas sediminicola (assembly GCF_900188335.1). Taxonomy (GTDB): domain Bacteria; phylum Pseudomonadota; class Alphaproteobacteria; order Rhodobacterales; family Rhodobacteraceae; genus Tropicimonas; species Tropicimonas sediminicola. The sequence goes on from NZ_FZOY01000008.1 coordinate 22,425, forward strand.
GCTACCGTAGATCCGCTCCAGGGCGTCTTTCCCGTGCTGGGTTACGGCGACGGTATTGCCATCGTTGGTGAAGCTGAACAGGTCATATCGCGGCTGGTCGGGCTTCTTCGGTTTCGTCTTGGCCTTCACGTTCTCAGGGACCTTATCGTTCATGGCTCAGCTCCAATTCTGATGGAATGACGGACCTGCACTTCGGGGTGTCTGTCCACCTGCCCACTCCAGACAGAGACCGCTGGCCCGCGAACCGGGGGGCCATACATACCGCAAAGGGCGACGGACTGTTCTAGTTCCGTGATGAAAGTACCGGTGTAGTGCATGTTAGAAATCCATGTTGCGGTCGGCGGACTGACGACAGCTCCGCGGGTGGATGGCGATTGCAGTTGCGAAGCCGGAGCCGTTCGGCCGCTGCCAGTGCAGAACCACCGCGCCGCGGGCGCTCGGCAGAACCGAACAACGCTCGATGCGGGTCAGCGTGGCGCCTTCGCGCTCGGTGCCGAGGCGGGGGATGCATTCAAACTTGGTCATGGGGTGCCTCAATGGCTGGGGGAGAGATGGGAAATGTCGGGTGGGCGGTTCCGGCCGTGCCAGGAAGGCGGGGCATTGGGACCAAACTGGGCGTCGCGCGCGCGGTGCTGCGGTGAACGGGTGAATAGGGTTTCCATAAAGTTCTGAAAACAGGCTTCCTATTCACCACACCTGCCAAGCACCCTATACAGGTCAGTGACTTAGGTGTTTTTTTGAGTTTCGTGGGAATACTATTCACCTGTTCACTCAGGCGCATCCGAGGGTGAACAGAGGCGCGCGCGGCGACGCCATTCACCCTGCTATTCACTCGCTGTTCACCGGCGGCACACCACATCACGATGCCCTCCGCCGGTAATTCCAATGGCCCTTGAGATCGCCGGCGGTAAGCCGCGCATCGCGCTCGAATCCGAGCGTCTGGAGGATGCCGACCACCCGGTTACTGTCCTGGCGGGTGCAGTTGGCCGCGTCCTTGGACAGCCCCCACACCAGCACTTCGCGCGGCGTCACGGCATCCTTGTCCGCAATGTATGCCGCCACGTCTTCCTGCCAGGGGTCAGTGTCGAGGCGCGCGGCCTGCGCTTCCTTCGCAAGCGTCTCGACCTCGGGCGGCAACCACCACTTGGTGCCCTTCCGGTAGAGCGCGACCGCCTCAGCCCAGAGTTGCGACCGGTCTTGCTTGATGCGCTCGACGTCCATCCGGTCGATCCGCACCGGCCAGAAGCGCCGGTTGCCGGTCTCGTCGCGCAAATAGTGGTCGTCATTGGTCGTGCCGATGAAGACGCATTGCCGGGGGCGCCTGTCCACTTCCCTGTCATAGGACCAGCGGAATTCGTCGGTCTGCCGAGTGATGAAAGCTTTGACCGCGTCGATATCGCGCCGCGCCGCCACCAGTTCGGCAACCTCGATGATCCATTTTCCGGCGACATATTCTTGGGCGTCCTTCCGTCCCATGTCGGGCAGGTTGTCACCGAACCAGTCGTCACCGCCGGCAAGCGCCCGGATGCCCGAAGACTTCCCGGCGCCCTGGTCGCCTTCCAGTACCAGCATGTGATCGACCTTCACGCCCGGATGAAACGCCCGTGCAACTGCCGAGATCATCCAGCGAGCGCCCGCCTCACGGTTGAACCGCGTGTCCTCGGCGCCGCAGTAGTCGATCAGCCAACGGCCAATCCGTTTCCCGCCATCCCATTGCAGCCCTTCGAGATAGTCGGTCAGCGGATTGAAGGTGTTGCTCCTGCAAGCCCGCCGCAGAGCGGGGACCACGATAGACGCGCCCGCCTTTGGAAACCCGTTGCAGTTAAACCACCCGGTTGCCGCGGTGTAGTCGTCGTCGTTCAGATCCCGCTCGCCCTCGGTCGTGCCAGGGATCGGAGCGAGGATCATCCGCCGGCCGGTGAAGGCATTGAAGCCTAACACCCCCTGCCATTGCGGGTGCTGCGTCAGAAGCGTCTCGGCATTGTGGATGTTCCAGATCGGCCGGTCCTTGTCGTCGCGGACGAGCTGCAAGCCCTCGTGCCGGAAGGTCGGCGCGGAAAACTTCGCATATGCGCTTTCGATGCTATTTTGCAGGTTGCGATCCCAGACCGGGCAAATCGCCTGGATCAGCCCGGTTGCGAAACGTTCGCTGACGCCCTGCCCGCGCAGAGACGCCGCAATGTCCCGAGTTGCTGCGTGCTTCTGTCCGTCGGTGCTCGCCGCCAACACGAGCTGGCGATAATCCTCGGCGCCCCGCCAGACGCCGCCCATGTTGAACTTGGACGGGCCGGCGTTGGCATTGCCTTTCTGCTCTTTCCGGCGAGGCAGCAGATCTAGAACCCATTGCGGCGCCTCGGCCACCTCGAACATCCCCGGCGGGTTTTTCCACCGGTACGGTTTGCTGGCGCCGGCCTTCACGCTCGGGGGCGCGATGACCATTCCGCCATGTGCGCGGATATCCACGCCCGGCGCCACTTCGCCCTGGCACGTTTTCGGGTCGAAGTCTTCGGGATATCTAAAGTAGACGTGCCAGGAACCGCTTGGGCTCTGCGCCTCGATTGTGTCAGGCCAATTGTCGTGTTCCTGGATCTGCTCGGCCAGCCAAGACACGCCATCCACGCCACCCTTGATGTCGCAGTCGATAACGAAGATCTCGCTTTCTTGGGTTGCGATACCGAGATTGGCGCGGGGGTGCCTGGCGAAAAGCGCCATGACTGTCTCGGGGTCGTCGGACGCTCCCCACCGCCGGCCGTCGTTATTTGCCGCGTTCTCGTAGGATAGCTTTCCGCTCGGCGGCGCGGGAAACACGTGCCAGCCGCGCTTGGCATACTCGATGGCCGCTCTGCCGATCTCGGTGAAAATTGCTTCGCTCTGCATCACACCAACCCCCGCTTATAGGCGGTGCTGGCGTGCAGCCGGCGTGCGAATTGCGAGGGCGAAACCTTTGCGGATTCAGCCCAGATCGTGCTATGTTCGCTTAGACGTTTCTCCGCGTCCTGTAAGCAATCCACGCCGTTGCGGCTCCCAACCGCAGCGGCGTTTTCGTTGAACGGATCAGGAACAGCCGAGCCGCGGCCTGTGTCAGATTTGTGCCAATCGGTGGCACGGGTTTCCGATCCGTTCCGCAGAAGTTCGCACTCGTGTTCCAGACGGAGCGAAACGGATCTTGTTATTTTGTTGGGCTTTCCGTAGAGGCGTCCGTGGGACACCCCTCCCCAATGAGGGGCATATATCTGTAAGGATACCAGCAATGGCGACTCAATCCCCGGCTGCGCGGCCGGCGAACCCTCGTTTTTCCTCTGGCCCCTGCGCCAAACCCCCCTCATTCACGCTCGACGCCCTGAAGGACGCCGCCCTCGGCCGGTCGCACCGCGCCGCAATCGGCAAGGCGAAGCTTTCCGACGCGATCGAGATCACCCGAGACGTGCTCGGTGTGCCCGCCGACTACCGCATCGGCATCGTGCCCGCCTCCGACACCGGCGCGGTCGAGATGGCCATGTGGTCGCTGCTGGGGCAGCGCCCGGTCGAAATGCTGGCGTGGGAAAGCTTCGGCGCCGGCTGGGTGACCGACGTGGTCAAGCAGCTCAAGCTCGATGCCACCGTCCGGACCGCCGAATACGGCGAGATCGTCGATTTCACGCAGGTCGACTTCGACAAGGACGTCGTCTTCACCTGGAACGGCACCACCTCCGGCGTGCGCCTGCCCAACGGCAACGCGATCCCCGCCGACCGTAACGGGCTGACCATCTGCGACGCGACCTCCGCGGCCTTCGCGGTGGACCTGCCCTGGGACAAGCTCGACGTCACCACCTTCTCCTGGCAGAAGGTGCTGGGCGGCGAGGCCGCACACGGCATCCTGATCCTCAGCCCCCGCGCGGTGGCACGGCTCGAGAGCTACACCCCCGCCTGGCCGCTGCCCAAGATCTTCCGCCTGACGAAGGGCGGCAAGCTGATCGAGGGCATCTTCAAGGGCGAGACGATCAACACGCCGTCGATGCTGGCGGTCGAGGACTACCTCTTCGCGCTCGACTGGGCGAAGTCGGTGGGCGGGCTCAAGGGCCTCATCGCCCGCGCAGACGCCAACACCGCCGTGATCGCGCGTTTCGTCGCCGAGAACGACTGGATCGACTTCCTCGCCGCCGACCCGGCGATCCGCTCCAACACCAGCGTCTGCCTGAAGTTCACCGACGCGCGGATCAAGGACGGCGCGGCCTTTGCCAAGGCGGTGGCCAAGCGGCTCGACGCCGAGGGCGTGGCCTATGACATCGGCGCCTACCGCGACGCCCCCGCGGGGCTGCGCATCTGGTGCGGCGCGACGGTCGAGACCTCGGATCTCGAGGCTCTGGTTCCTTGGCTGGTCTGGGCCTTCGAGGCCGAGATCCAGGCGCAGTCCGAACTCGCCTGACCGCGAATTTTCGTACGAAAATTCGGGGGCCCGCCGGCCCCCGTACTCCCCCTATTCAGACAGGAGTGCCTCTCATGGCCCCCAAGGTTCTCGTTTCCGACAAGCTCAGCGAAACCGCTGTCCAGATCTTCCGTGACAATGGCATCGAGGTGGATTTCCTGCCGACCCTCGGCAAGGAACCCGAGAAGCTGCTGGAATTGATCCACAACTACGACGGCCTCGCGATCCGCTCGGCCACCAAGGTGACCCCGGCCATCCTCGAGCGCGCCACCAATCTCAAGGTGATCGGCCGCGCCGGGATCGGCGTCGACAACGTCGACATCCCGGCCGCGTCCAAGAAGGGCGTGATCGTGATGAACACGCCTTACGGCAACATGATCACCACCGCCGAGCACGCCATCGCGATGATGTTCGCCGTTGCGCGCCAGATTCCTGAGGCCAGCGCCTCCACCCATGCCGGCAAGTGGGAGAAGTCCAAGTTCATGGGCGTCGAGCTGACCGGCAAGACGCTGGGCGTGATCGGCGCGGGCAACATCGGCGGCATCGTCTGCGACCGCGCGGTCGGCCTGAAGATGAAGGTCGTGGCCTACGACCCGTTCCTCAGCGACGAGCGCGCCGCCAAGCTCGGCGTGACCAAGGTGGAACTCGACGAGCTGCTCAAGCGCGCCGATTTCATCACGCTGCACGTGCCGCTGACTGACAAGACCCGCAACGTCCTGAGCCGCGAGAACCTCGCGAAGACCAAGAAGGGCGTCCGGATCATCAACTGCGCCCGTGGCGGCCTGGTGGACGAGGAAGCGCTGGCGGACATGCTCAAGGAAGGCCATGTCGCCGGCGCCGCCTTCGACGTCTTCGCCAAGGAACCGGCAACCGAGAACCCGCTCTTCGGCCTGCCGAACGTGGTCTGCACGCCGCATCTCGGCGCCTCCACGACCGAGGCGCAGGAGAACGTCGCGCTGCAGGTGGCGCAGCAGATGTCGGCCTACCTGAACACCGGTGCCGTCGAGAACGCGCTCAACATGCCGTCGGTCACCGCCGAGGAAGCCAAGGTCATGGGGCCGTGGCTGAAGCTCTCCGAACATCTCGGCGCCTTCATCGGCCAGATGACGGACGAGCCGATCAAGGCGATCAACATCCTCTATGACGGCAAGGTTGCGGAGATGAACCTCGACGCGCTCGGCTGCTCTGCCATCGCGGGCGTCATGAAGGCCTCCAACCCCGACGTGAACCTCGTCTCCGCCCCGATCCAGGCCGCCGAGCGTGGCGTTCAGGTGTCGCGCACGACGCAGGCCAAGTCGGGCGTCTTCGACGCTTTCGTCAAGCTGACTGTCGTCACCGACACCCGCGAGCGTTCCATCGCCGGGACCGTGTTCTCGGACGGCAAGCCGCGCTTCATCCAGATCAAGGGCATCAACATCGATGCCGAGATCGGGCAGCACATGCTCTACACGACCAACAAGGACGTACCGGGCATCATCGGCACGCTGGGCCGGACCATGGGCGAGAACGGCGTGAACATCGCCAACTTCACCCTCGGTCGGACCGAGCCGGGCAAGGATGCGATCGCCCTGCTCTATGTCGACGAGCCGGTGAACGACGTGGTGATCGGCAAGCTCAAGGACACGGGCCTGTTCCAGAACGTCAGCCCGCTGGAGTTCGCCGTCGCCTGAGCGGCCATGATGGACTAGAGACATCTGCGGGCGTCCCGGCACGGGGCGCCCGCAGGCATCTGGAGAGAACGGGATCATGCGTACCTATGCGATCGGCGACATTCATGGGCAGCTCGAAAAGCTGAGGCGCGCCCATGCGCTGATCGAGGCCGACAAGGCCACCGTGGGGGATCCGGGTGCAACCGTCGTCCATCTCGGCGACCTGCCGGATCGCGGCCCGGACACGAAGGGCGTGATCGACCACCTGATCCAATGCCGGGACACTGGCGCGCCGCATGTGGTATTGCTGGGCAATCACGACCGGATGATGCGGCGCTTCCTGCATCCGGAGAAACTCAAGGACAACCTGCGGCATGACCTCGACTGGCTGTGGGAGCCACTCGGCGGACGGGCCACGCTCGCCTCCTACGGAGTCGATGTCTCGGCCGGCCGGGACGATCTGGACATCCACGCCGACGCGCTGGACGCCGTCCCCGCCAGCCACCTCGCCTTTCTCGACGACCTGACGACGCCCTATGCGGAGGGCGCGTGCCTGTTCGTCCATGCGGGAATTCGGCCGGGCGTGCCGCTCGAACGGCAAACCCTCGACGACCTCGTCTGGATCCGCGAACCCTTCCTGTCCGACACCCGTGATCATGGCCCGCTGATCGTGCACGGCCACACACCGGTGGACGAGGTGATGCATTGCGGCAACCGGCTGAACCTCGACACCGGGGCGGGCTATGGCGAGGCGTTGTCGACCGTGGTCATCGAGGGGCGCGAGGTCTGGCTGCTCTCGGAGGACGGGCGGCAGCCGGTGCTGCCCTGCGGCGTCTGAACGGCGATCCGGACCGGACAAAACACTCGGGCAGGGTCTTTCGCAACGCTCCCCTTTTCCTCCATGGCGACTGATTCCGGGCTCTTTTCAATACGCCTCCATTCCCCCACGGAAAGCGCACAGGAAGAAAATCTGGGCGAAAAAAAGGCAAACTTCGCACCAATTGGTGGATATACTCCGAACTGTCGCCATTCGTGAACAACCGACACAGCCCGTAACAACTTGCTACTATTGTTTATCTAACTGATAAAATTAATGAATTTTTAACCCGACCGCCCCTCACCCGAGGGCACCCCCCGATCCCACTTGACCGGACGCCGGCAAAAATCAGAATGGGATATCATCGTTCCGCGATTACACGTGCGGGCGTGATTCGCGATTGATTTAATACGAGTAGGGGGAAGTCATGGAAGATCATAGCATCGAAAAGAATGAAGCTCTGGTTTCGCCGGCACGGCGACGCCTTCTTGCAAAAGCCGGCACCTACGCGGTGGTCACGCCGCCGGCGGTGTCCTTCATGCTGTCGACGGCTCTGGCCGGCGATAGTGTCGCCAAATCCGGCGGCGGGGACCAGCCCTGGAAGCAGCGCTGGCAAGAGCGCAAGGCGCAGCAGAAGCTGGCCAGAAAGGCCGCGAACAAGGAGGCCCGGCGCGCAGCCAAGAAGGCTGCAAACAAGGCGGCCCGCAAGGCCGCTCGCAAGGCCGCCAAGAACTGAGTCTGGGGTGACGGTGTCCCGACGCCGTCTGATGCCTGGAAAATTCTGACCAAGCGTGCTTCAGGACGACGAAGCCCTGAAGCACGCCAGAGACATGTTGGTAACGATTCCAGGCAGAACCCCGTGATACACACTGCGCAACAATCGCTTGAGACGTGTCCTGCCGATTTCCTGGCAGTCGCATGCACGGGCGTTCGTATCTCGCGCGTCAAGGATTCCCGGTTTCTCTTCGTCCCTGAACGGCAGGAGTTGTTCGGGGTCAGCCCGACGACGGAACAGCTCTGGCCGTTGCTGCAGTCGGGCATCGAGACGGCGGATTTCGCCGCCAGGGCCGCAGAGCTGGGCGACGACGGGTTCGCGGTGATCGACCAACTCGTCGCGATCGGAGCGGTACAGTACATCGCCACGGACGAGCAGCCCCTCGACGTTCACGAACGGGTCACGATCTCGGTCGGGCACACGGCGATCGGTCTCAGCTTCTCCGGACCGATCGCCCTCGCGAGGCTGCGGTGCGTGTTCCGGCATCTCGAGACTCCTGCCCTGCCGGACGCCGAGGTCGTGATCGTCGAACGTGAAGACGGAGTCGGTATCGCGTTCTCGGGTGACGCGCCCGAATCCTACGCATGGCACGAAGCCGGACCTGCGCTGAAACTGCTGATCACCGAGCTCGCGCTGGACGCTGCCATGGGCATGACGCTCCATCTCGGCACCCTTCAGAGAGACAACGAGGCGCTGCTGCTTGTCGGCGAGCCCGGCGCCGGGAAGTCGACGCTGTCGGTCGCCCTGGGAAGCGGTGATTTCGAGCTGTGGGGGGACGATCTGGCGGAACTGCGGCCCGATGGCCGGGTTCAGGCCCTTCCCCTGCCGGCAACGCTCAAGGATGGCGCCTGGCCCATGCTCGCGCACCTGCACCCGGAGCTGGAGGGGGGCGAAGCCTTCGTGCGGCCCGACGACAAGACCGTCAAGTACCTGCCCCTGCCGCCTGCGACCAAGGCCCCGGTGCTTCGGGCGCGCTGCGCGCTTTCGCTCCGCAGGGACGACGCGGCGCCGCCGGGTCTTGAGCCGCTGGACGCGAAGGACTTCATCGCCGCGATGATCGCGGGCGGATGGTCCGGCGATCACCGGCTGACGCCGGACGATTTCGACGGCCTCGCCGCCTGCGCCGACGGCATTGCGTTTTTCCGGGCGACCTATCCCGACCTCCCGACCGCGCTGTCGCTGGTCGAGGAGGCATGGCGGATCTCGGGGACGGCGCGATGAGCCCTCTGCGCCTCCCCCGGTTCCCGCCGGACCCCTCGCCCCTACGCCAGCTTGCCGCCTGCCTGCGTGGCGAAGTGAGTGCGAGCACCGATTGGCACACCTGCCTGGAGGCGGCCAACCTGCACTATGTCGCCCCGGCGCTCGGCAAGTCGCTTGAGCTGAGGCTGGCCTCCGAGGAGCTCGATCCGGAGGCGCTGCAATACCTGGAAGATCTGCGGACGCTCAACGGAGAGCGCAACCGCCGCCTTGCAGACCAGCTCGCCGAGCTTGCCCGCGCCCTCAACGAGGTCGGCGTCACGCCGATCGTCATCAAGGGTGCGGCGATCCTCGCCGGCGCGCCGCGCCCCGAGCACTGCACCCGGATGCTGGTTGACCTCGACATTCTGGTAGAGCCCTCGGACGTCACCGCTGCCGACAAAGCGCTGCGTGGGATCGGCTACAAGATTTTCGAGGACAGCGAGGACGAGCATTCCTCCGGCAGCTACTACCGCAATCGCGATGTCGGCGCAGTGGATCTTCATTTCTGCCTCGCGGACCGTATTGCAGAGGTGATCACGCCGGAAGACCTCGCGACGCGCACCCGGGACGTTCCCTTCGGCAACGCCCGCATCCGGATCCCGGATGCAAGCCTGCTCTTCGTGATGAACATCGCCCACGAGATGCTGCATGACGAGGTGCTGTCGAAGGGGCGGGTCAGCCTGCGCTACCTGCTGGACCTCGTCGACCTGTCCACCGACGAGACGGCCCCCCTCGACCGCGCCTGGATCGAGGCCAAGTGCGCGCACTGGAAGTTCGACCTGGCGCTCGAACTGCAGTCCCGCATGGCCGACGAGTTGCTCGGCCTCCCGCTCGCCCCCGGCAGGAAACGCACCCGGCTCGGCGCCCTGCTGCATCGCCGGCGACTGCTGAAAGCACACAGCCCGACGCTCGACGAGCTGGAATGGACGCTCATCTGGCGCTTCAAGAACCTGCTTCGGGCGGCCCGCCTCGATCCCACGCCGCTGATTGCCCGCCGCCACCACGGCGAGCAGTAGGCCGTGGCCAGCCGTCTCGATCCGCAGTGGCGATGACGCTGCAAAGCACGCGGCCGCTCAGCTCCAGTCGAGCACGACCTTGCCGGAAGAACCGCCGCGCATTGTCTCGAACCCTTCGCGGAAGTCGTCCACGCCGAAGCGGTGGGTGATGACGTTGCGGATGTCGAGCCCGTTCTCCAGCATGGCGATCATCTTGTACCACGTCTCGAAGATCTCGCGGCCATAGACGCCCTTGATTGTGATCGCCTTGAAGACGATCCGCGACCAGTCCACCGGCGACTTGCCCGGCGGGATGCCGAGCAGCGCGATCCGCCCGCCCATGGTGAGGGATTCGACCATCTGGTCGAGCGCCGCCTGGTTGCCGGACATCTCCAGACCGACGTCGAAACCCTGCTTCATGCCGAGTTCGTGGACCACGTCGGCCAGATCCTCCTCCAGCACGTTCACCGGGCGCACGTCGGCCACCTGCACGGCCAGGGCGAGGCGGTCGGGGTTCACGTCGGTGATGACCACGTGGCGCGCGCCGACGTGGCGGGCGACGGCGGCGGCCATGATACCGATCGGGCCGGCGCCGGTGATCAGCACGTCCTCGCCCACCAGGTCGAAGGAGAGCGCCGTGTGCACGGCATTGCCGAGCGGATCGAGGATCGCCCCGATCTCGTCGTCGATCCCGTCGGGCAGCGGCACGACGTTGAAGGCCGGCAGGCAGAGGTATTCGGCGAAGGCCCCCGGCACGTTGACGCCGACACCCTTTGTCTCCGGGTCGAGGTGGAACTTGCCGGCACGGACCTGTCGCGAATGGTGGCCGATCAGGTGGCCCTCGCCCGAGCAGCGCTGACCGATGCGAAGTTCTTCCACGTCGCGGCCGATCTCGACGATCTCGCCGGCGAATTCGTGGCCGGTCACCATCGGCACCGGCACGGTGCGCTGCGCCCACTCGTCCCAGTTCCAGATATGGATGTCGGTGCCGCAGATCCCGGTCTTGCGGATGCGGATCAGCACGTCGTCCGGGCCGATCTCGGGCACCGGCACCTGCTCCATCCACAACCCGACCTCGGGCTTCGCCTTGACCAGCGCCTTCATCTTTTTGCTCATGACCCTGGGCCCTTCTTCTGCAATGCAAGCCAGGTCCAGGTGATCCCGGCGGCAATGTTTTCCTGCTGGAGCGAGGGCGCGGCCGCCTCCCGAGCGAGCGACAGACCTGCGGCCTCCGCCATTTCGATCTCCTCGGTCGGATCGAGGGTGTAGACCGGCTGGCCGCCGTGGATGGCCCCGTGCCGGAGCGACAGGACCAGAACCCCGTTCGGTTCCAACAGCGCGGCGACGCGACCATAGGCGGCGCGGCGAGCCTCCGGCGGCAGGTGGTGCCAGACCGCGACCGCGAGCACGATGTCGAACGTCCCCGCGACTCCCGCCAGCTCGGGGAGCTGCGCGGCGAGACAGACCGCATCGGGCACCCGTGCCGAGATGGCGTCCCGGAAGGCCACGACCGGCTCCGCCGCCGTCACCGGGTGGCCGCGCGCCGCGAACCAGGCGAGGTCACGGCCACTGCCTGCCCCGATATCGAGAACTGTCGCCGGGGGCGGCGGCAGAAGGTCGGCCACGGGCGCAAAGAGGTCGTCCGCCGAGACGGCGTCGTATCGATGGCGCAACGCCTCCGAATGGGCTTCGTAGATCCCGATGGCCGCGTGATCGCTCACTGGACCACGCCCGTTTCCCGCCCGGCCTTGCCGAAAGCGTCGAGTGCCCGGTCGAGGTCCGCGCGGGTCAGGGCGGCGTTCATCTGCGTCCGGATCCGCGCCGTGCCGCGCGGCACGACCGGGAAGAAGAATCCGGCCACGTAGACGCCGTGCTCGTAGAGCCGCGCCGCCATGTCCTGGCTGAGCTTCGCATCGCCCAGCATCACCGGCACGATCGGGTGCTCGCCGGGCAACAGCTCGAAGCCGAGGGACTCGAGCCCCGCCCGCCAGTAGGCGGCATTGTCGAACAGTTGCGCCCGCAGGGCGTCTCCTTCCTCCACGATCCTCAGAGCCTCCAGCCCGGCCGCCACCACGGACGGCGGCAGCGAATTGGAGAAGAGATAGGGGCGCGCCCGCTGGCGGAGAAGGTCCACCACCGCCTGCGGCCCCGCGATATATCCGCCGATCGCCCCGCCAAGCGCCTTCCCGAGCGTGCCGGTCAGGATGTCGACCTTGTCGGCGACCCCGTGGTGATGCGGCGTGCCCCGGCCCTGCGGCCCCATGAACCCGGTGGCATGGCAATCGTCCACCATCACCAGCGCCTCGTAGCGTTCGGCGAGCGCGGTGATCTCGGGCAGCTTCGCGAGGTAGCCGTCCATCGAGAACACGCCGTCGGTGGCGATCATGATGTGCCGCGCGCCGCTGTCACGCGCCGCCCTGAGCTGCGCCTCCAGCTCGTCCATGTCGGAATTGGCGTAGCGATAGCGGCGCGCCTTGCAGAGCCGGATGCCGTCGATGATCGAGGCGTGGTTCAGCGCGTCGGAGACAATCGCGTCCTCCTCGCCCAGAAGCGGCTCGAACAGCCCGCCGTTCGCGTCGAAACAGGCGGCGAAGAGGATCGCGTCGTCCTTGCCGAGAAACCGCGCGAGCGCCTGTTCGAGCTCCCGGTGCAGCGGCTTGGTGCCGCAGATGAAGCGCACCGAGGCCATGCCGAAACCGTCCCGGTCCAGCGACGTCTTGGCGGCGGCGACGAGCCGCGGATCGTCTGCGAGGCCGAGATAGTTGTTGGCGCAGAGGTTCAGCATGTCGCGCCCGGCGACGTCGATATGCCCACCCTGCGGCGAGTCGATGGGACGTTCGCGCTTCAGCAGGCCCTGGGCCTCGATATCCTGAAGCGTCCGGGAAAGGTGGCTGGCGAAGTCGGGCGTCATGAGGCCTCCTGCGGGTTGGCGGCAGTCTGGCGCATCGTGTCCGGTTTCGCACCGGAAGGCGAGCCCGCTTGACCATTTCGCCCGCTTGACGCAGCTAGGGCGCGACAGACGAAAGGCACACGGCATGAGCGACTTCGACCTCGACAGCTTCCTGCCCTACCGGCTGGCGGTCCTTGCCGGACAGGTCAGCCGCGAGTTCTCCCGCCGCTACAACGAGCGCTTCGGCATCTCGCGCCCGGAATGGCGGGTGGTTGCGCACCTGGCGCAGTCGGGGCCGGCCAGTGTCGGCGAGATCCACCAGCGCGTCGACATGGACAAGTCGCGCGTCTCCCGCGCCGCGACGCGGCTGGAGCAGGCGGGCTATATCCGCAAGGACGCGCACCCGACCGACGGCCGCCTGGTGACCCTTCGGCTGACCCAGGCGGGGCGGGCGATGATGCAGGAACTGAGCGAGATGGCCCGCGCCTACCAGGCCGAGCTGACCGAACGCCTCGGCCCGCAGGCCGAGCAGCTCGACCTCGCCATGCAGAAACTTTACGTCAGCGAGGACTGAGGGGCGGCGAGAGCCCTCCCACCATCGGCGCGCGCGGGCTATGCTGGCGGCTGGATGAGGGAGGATTCCATGGACGATATCGTGATACTGGGCGGTGCGCGCACCGCCATCGGAACCTTTGGCGGATCGCTCGCCGGCACGCCGCCGATCACGCTCGGCAAGGTCGTCGCCGGGGCGGCGATGGAGCGGGCCGGGGTGGAACCCGGGCAGATCGGCGCGGTGGTCTTCGGCCACGTCATCAACACCGAGCCGCGCGACATGTACCTGAGCCGTGCCGCCGCCATCGAAGCGGGCATCCCCGACACCGCGCCCGCGATGAACGTCAACCGTCTCTGCGGGTCGGGCGCGCAGGCCATCGTCTCGGCGGCACAGTCGCTGATGCTTGGAGACGCGGATTTCGCGCTGGCCGGCGGCGCCGAGAGCATGAGCCGGTCGCCCTATGTCGTGCCCGCCGCCCGCTGGGGCGCGAAGATGGGCGATGCCGGCGGCGTCGACATGATGCTGGGCGCACTGACCTGCCCGTTCGGCACCGGGCACATGGGCGTGACGGCGGAGAACGTGGCCGACGAGAACGGCATCGACCGCGCGGCGCAGGATGCCTTTGCGCTCGAAAGCCAGACCCGCGCCGCGCGGGCCATCGCCGAGGGCCGCTTCGCGAGCCAGATCGTGCCGGTGGAGGTGCGGGTGAAGCGCGACACGGTGGCCTTCGACACCGACGAACACCCCAAGGCGACCACGCTGGACAAGCTCGCCGCCCTGCGCCCGGCCTTCCGAAAGGAGGGCTCCGTCACCGCCGGCAACGCCAGCGGGCTGAACGACGGCGCGGCGGCGCTGGTGCTGGCGCGGGCCGCGGCTGCGGAGGCGGCGGGCCTGAAGCCCGTGGCGCGGCTCCTGGGGTATGCCCATGCCGGGGTGCGGCCGGAGGTGATGGGCATCGGCCCGGTTCCGGCGGTGCAGAAGCTGCTGGAAAGGACCGGGCTCTCGATCGCCGATTTCGACGTGATCGAATCGAACGAGGCCTTCGCGGCGCAGGCGCTGGCGGTGAACGCGGGGCTCGGGCTGGACCCGGCCAAGGTGAACCCCAACGGCGGCGCCATCGCGCTCGGTCATCCGGTGGGCGCCACCGGCGCGATCATCACCGTCAAGGCGCTCTACGAGCTGGAGCGGATCGGCGGCAGCAAGGCGCTCGTCACCATGTGCATCGGCGGCGGCCAGGGGATCGCGCTGGCGCTCGAACGGATCTGAGGCTCAGCGCAGCAAAACGGAGGCGCGCGCGGCCATGCCATGCGCGTCTATCACCGAGAGGGTGACGAAGCCCTTGCCCGGGCTCTCGACGAAACTCTCCCGACTGCGCGCCTGCAGCACCAGCGGCGCGCCGTTGACCAGCCATGTGAACGGCGGCGTGCCGTCCCGCACCTTGAGCACCAGACCGTCCGGCGCCTCGATCTCGGCGCCATCGGGCGGAAAGGCGAGCTTGGGCGCTTCCGGCGGCGGCTGGAAGGCGGCGGAACGGGAGCGGAAGCGCTGCAGCGGCTGCGGCAGGCTGGCCGTCGGCAGCAGCAGGACCCCGTCCGGTGGCGGCGGCAGGGGCTCGGCGCGCGGCGCGATGGTGTCGAAGACCCGGAAGAGCAGCGGCGCGGCCAGCCCGCCGCCGAAGGCGCCGGGAACGGAGGTTCCGTCCGGCCTCCCGAGCCAGACGCCGACGACATGCCGCCCGTCGAACCCGATCGCCCAGGCGTCCCGGTGGCCATAGCTCGTGCCCGTCTTGTAGGCGAGCTTGACCCGCGCGGCGTGCGGCGGGGGGGCGATGCCAGCAAGGATATGGCCGACCTCCCAGGCCGCTTCCTCGGAGAGCACCTGCTTCACGGGTGCGGACGGCACGTCCGAGGCATAGCGAAGCGCCATCGCCTCCCCACCGCGGGCCAGCGCCCCGTAGAGCCGCACCAGATCCTCCAGTGTCACGCCCACGCCCCCGAGCGCGACCGCGAGGCCCGGCGCGCCCTCCGGCAGCACCGGCGTCACCCCAGCCCGCCGCAGCCGCGCCATCAGCCGCGCCGGGCCTATGGCCTCGGTCAGCGCCACGGCGGGAATGTTGAGCGACAGCTCCAGCGCCTGCCGGACCCGGATCGTGCCGCGATAAAGGCCGTCGAAATTCACCGGGGCGTAGCCGCCGAACGCGGTCGGGCGATCCTCGATTAGGGTTTCCGGATGGGCGAGGCCGAGGTCGAAGGCGAGCCCGTAAATCAGCGGCTTCAGGGTCGAGCCGGGCGAGCGCAGGGCGCGGGTCATGTCGAGCCAGCCGCCGCGCCGCTCGTCGAGGTAGCCGGCCGACCCGACACTGGCCAGCACCTCGCCGCTCCGATGATCCGCCACGAGGATCGCCGCCGAAAGCTGCTCGCCGGCCGTCCCGGCGGTCTCGGCGGCCAGCCGTTCCAGCGCCGCCTGCAGGTTGCGGTCGAGCGTGGTATCGTGGCTTCCCCGCAGCGGTTGGTCTGCGCGCAGCCTTTCGGCCAGATGCGGCGCGAAGGCCGGGAAGCTGCGCCGGATCGCCGGAACCGGCGTGGTCCGTGCCGCCGCCGCGGCCTCTGTCGCGAGCACGCCGGCGCCTTCCATCCGCGACAGAACCCGGTCGCGGGCGATCGTCGCCGAGCCCGTGTCGCGGTCCGGACGGCGGCTCGCCGGCGCCTGCGGGATCGCCACCAGCAGCGCCGCTTCGGCGGGGGTGAGGCGCCTCGGCTCCTTTCCGAAATAGGCCAGCGTCGCGGCGCGCACGCCCTCGAGGTTACCGCCGAAGGGTGCCCGGTCGAGATAAAGCGACAGGATCCGTTCCTTGGAAAGGCGCCGTTCCAGCGCAAGCGCCACCCGCATCTGCCGCAGTTTGCCCTTCATCTGGCCGGTGGTGCCGTCCTCCAGCAGCCGCGCCACCTGCATCGTCAGGGTCGAACCGCCGGAGACGACCTCGCCGTTCCGGACCGCCTGTCCGGCGGCACGCATCATCGCGATCCAGTCCACCCCGCCGTGCCGGTAGAAACGCTTGTCCTCGAACGCGACCAGCATCTCCAGGTAGAGCGGGTCCACGCCGCCCGGCCGGCTGGCCAGGCGCCAGCGGCCATCACCGACGGTGAAGGCGCGGAGCAGCCGGCCCTCCCGGTCGAGCACCTCCACCGAGGTCTCGCTGACCAGCGCCGGCAGGTCGGTGGCGTCGACCCAGGCGTCGAAGCCATCGCGCGCCGCCGCACCCAGAAACAGCAGCAGCGCCAGCAGAAGCAGGCCACGCCGCTTCACGGCGTCACCGTCACCCGGCCGGCCTCGGTGCTTGCGCGGAACTGCGGTCGGTACATGTCCTCGACGCTCGCCGCCGGGTGATGGTAGCTGCCGGGCGAGACCGCCCGCACCACATAGGCGAGGCGGAACGGATCGTCGGAGCGCCAGTCGACGGCGGCGAGGAAGCGCTCCTGCCGGAATTCCGCGGTGCGGGTCTCGGCCGTCTCGAGCCAGGGAAGCGCACGGATGTCGCCGCCCTGCACGAGGCTCGGATTGTCGATCTCGAACCCGGCGGGCAGCGGGTCGTCGACCATCAGCCGCGCCCCCCCCTGATCGAAGGGCGTGACCGTCAGCACCGCGACCAGCCGCGTACCCTGCGTCACCTGCGCGGGATCGGCCGGCGCGCCCTCGGTGGTGAAATACTCCCGGGTCAGCGCATAGCCGTTGCTGCGGCGCGTTGCGGGATCGGAGGGCACGCCAAAGGTGGTCAACGTGAGTTCCGTGTCGCGGCCGGAGGTGTTGGCGACCACGACGGGCTCGGCCCTCGCGTCATCCTGCAGAACCCGGACGAGCGGCCCCGTGGCCGGCTGGCCGTCGATCATGAAGCCCTCGCCGGCGCTGTCCACCAGCGCATGGGCGGCGAGCAGCGACCAGGCGGATTCCTGGGTGGAGCGGGCGCGCAACGCGGAGGCGACCCGCTGGCTCAGCGCCTCCCGGTCCACCGCCATGCTGCCGGCCTCTGCAGCAAGCGCCAGAACGCCGGCGCTGTCGCGCAGGTTGGTGCCGTAATCGGCGCGCCAGAGCTGCTCCGTCTCGTCCTGCAGACGCGGCAGCAGTTGCGCCGCGGCGCGGGCGAACATGGTGTCGGCCCGCTTCTGATCGCCGTAGAGCGCAAGCGCGGCGCCGATCTGCGCCGTGGCGAGCGGCGTGGCAAAGGCCGCGCCCTTGACGTCGGCATAGTAGCGCAGGTCGCCGATCGGGGCCGCGCCCTCGCGCGCGAGCACCAGCAGCGCATAGGCCAGATCCTCGCCGCCCTCGTCGAAGTCGGGCGCGTAGTTGAGCTTGTTGCGCAGGTTGTCCAGCGCCTGGGTGAAGGCGCGCTCCGGCACCTCGTGCCCCTGCGCCCGCGCCCGGCTGAGGAAGTCGGAGACATAGGCGTCGAGCCAGAAATCGTCGTCCCCCGGCCGCCAGAGGCCGAAGCCGCCGGTGCCGGACTGCCGCGACAGAACCCGGTCGACCGCCTCCCCGATCCGGGCGTCCACCGCCTCGCGGTCGCCGAGGCCGAGCGCCTGCGCCATCTCGTCGAAATAGAGCAGCGGAAGCGCCTGGCTCGTGACCTGTTCGGTGCAGCCATAGGGATAGCGGTCGAGCGCGTTTAACAACCCCGGCGCGTCGAACCGCGCCACCGGGCCGAGCGCCAGCGTGGCGGTACCGGTGCCGGGCCGAAGCCCCGCGAAGACATCGCGCGAGAGCGTGAAGCTGTCGCCCGCGGCGAGCGGGAAGCGATGGGTCGTGGCGACCTCCGGATCGTTGACCTGCACCGGAAGCGCGAGCGTCTTGTCGAGCACCTCGCCGCCCGGCGTGGTCAGGGCGATCTCGACAGTGGCAAGGCCCGGCGCATCCGCCCGGATCGGCACCTCGAAACTCCGCCGCCCCTGTTCGGAAAGCTCGATCTCGGCGGGTACGGCCGCGCCGTCCAGTGTCAGCCCTTCAGCCGTGATGGCGAGGCCGGCCTGACCAACGGGCCCCTCGGCGTGAACCAGTTCCAGCAGCAACCGGCTCTCGTCGCCCGGCGCGAGGAACCGCGGCAGCGACGCGGTGAGCACCACCGGGTCGCGCACCAAAACGTCGGAAGCGGCCTTGCCGACCCCGCTGTCGGACCAGACCACCGCCATCAGCTTCACCTGCCCGTTGAAGGCAGGCAGGTCGAAACGCGCGCGGGCGTAGCCGTCCTCCCCGACCTCCACAGGGCCGGAGAAATAGGCGACCAGCTCCTCGGTCGGCGGAGGGCTTTCCATGCGCATCTCGGCCAGCGCGTCACCGCCGGACCGGATCAGCCCGCGTGCGCCGGTCTGGCCGTCGATCAGCCTGCCATAGATGTCCCGCAGCCCCATGCCGAGCTTGCGCTGACCGAAGTAATAGCCCGGCGCGTCCGGCGGCTGGTGGCCAGTGAGGTTCAGGATGCCCTGATCCACCGCCGCGATG
This sequence comes from Tropicimonas sediminicola, assembly GCF_900188335.1. Lineage (GTDB taxonomy): Bacteria > Pseudomonadota > Alphaproteobacteria > Rhodobacterales > Rhodobacteraceae > Tropicimonas > Tropicimonas sediminicola. The sequence goes on from NZ_FZOY01000008.1 coordinate 41,238, forward strand.
GTGGCATAGGCGCGCTGGCCCACCGCCAGCCCGTCGACCTTGAGCGCAACGTCCAATGGCGCGCGCGGTCGTGCGGTCTCCGGCACGTCGAAAGCGGCTGCGAGCCGGGCATCGCCCGGGTCCACCGCGGCATGTGCCAACCCGAGGGCCCGGGTCGGCCCGCGCCCCTCGGCGCCCTCCATCGGCCGGATCAGGGTGGCTGTGACATAGGCGCCGGCGCCCCAGTCATCGGTCACCGGCAGCTCCACGACGCTCTCGCCCTCGGGCAGGTCCAGTGTCTTCATGGCGATCAGCCGGTTTGAGACGACCGTGACCAACGCCTTGCCGGCCTCGCGCGGCACCACCCGCAGGCGGGCGGTTTCGCCCGGAAGGTAAGCGGACTTGTCGAGCGAGACCTCCAGAACGTCCGGCGTCGCGCTGGCATCGGCCGGCGCATACCAACCGGCGTTGAAATCGGTCGAACTGGCCGCGTAGGGCCCGTCGATCCGCTCCACCACCAGCTCGTACTGGCCCCAGTCGACCGGTGCGGCGACGCGGGCCGGCTCTGCGCCGAGGGCCACGTCGCCCGAAGCCACGCGGCTGCGGCGGGTGATCGGCTCCCAGTCCCAGCTGCCGTACTGGGAATACCACTGGTACCGGGTCTCGATCCGGTTGAGCACCCATTTCACCCGCATCGGCATGGCCGCGCCATCCGGACCGACCCCCAACAGGTCAAAGGCCGCCTCGGTGCCTTCCGCGACAACGCCGTCAAAGGCCGGGCGGATGCCGATCATCGGCAGAGACGGGGTGAGCGCGCGGGTAAGGCGGCGCTCCACCGGGCGACCGGAGCCTTCGGAGACGCGCAAGGTGACCCGGGCTTCCAAAGGCCGCGCCGGGTCGGCAATCTCGGGGAAGGCGAGCGGAAGCACAGCCATACCTGCCGTATCCGTCCGCGCGGTCTCCAGCACCTCCATCCGCGGTTCGAACGGGGCATCGTGGAGGCCGAAGCGGTAGCCGGGCAGCCCCGCAAGCCCCTCGGCCGCGCGCAGCTGCACCTCGCCCTCGACCGGCAGGTCGGCCCCCGGCGCACCGAAGAGATAGCGCGCCTCCACCCGAAGCGGCGGCGTGTCCTCCAGCCGGATTTCGCCCTCGGGCAGGTGCATCTCCACGTCGATCCGCTCGGGCAGGAAATCCTCGACCAGCACCGTCTGGCTGGCCAGCGCCGGCGCCTCCGGGTCGGCGTGGAGCGCGAGCGTCCAGGTGCCGCGCGGCGCCGTCCCACCCACCGGCATGGCAAAGACATGGCCACCCGCGATGCCGCCATCGCTGACGAGGCGGCTGTATTCGACGCCATCGGGCCGGGTCAGGATCGCGGTCAGCGGCAGCCCGTCGATGGCCTTCGCCTCGCCATCGCGGGCGAGTGCCGTGACGTGGATCGTCTCTCCCGCCCGGTATGCGCCGCGGTCCGTGGCGAGGAACACGTCGATCGGTCCGGCGGCCGGCCGGCCCTCTACGCCGCGGTCCGACAGGTCGAACTCCGGATCGGTCAGCGGCAGGAAGCCGAGATCCTCTTCGCCCAGCTTCGCCAGCACCAGCGCCGGTGCGGCACCGCCGCGTCCCAGCGTCAGGCCGGGCGCGAACCGGGCATAGCCCTCGGCATCGGCCTTCACGGTGGCCAGCACCCGGTTGGAACGGGACAGCAAAGAGAGCTCGACGCCGTCCAACGGCTCGGCGCTGGCTAGGCTTCGCGCGAACATATGCAGTCCGTCGGCCCCGCTCATGCTCGCCAGGCCGATGTCGGAAATCACGAACCACTGGGTCGCGGGCGGCGCGTCGTAGGGGTCGGCACCCGGAATGCCCGCCTTGAGCGCATAGAGCCCCGGCGCCAGCCCGGCGATGGCCTCGCCCATCGGAAGGAGGGTCGTGACATCCCGGTTCAACTCCGAGACGACCTCGCCCATGCCGCTCCAGACCTCTTCCGCCAGCGTGCCGTCGAGCCGGCGATCCTCCCATTCGGAGACCGGCTGGCCGAACATGTTCTCCTGGATCATCTGCAGGATATTGCGGTCGCTCACCCGCCGCAGGGCCAGCTCCACCTCGGGCAGGTTCACGGTCACAATCGGCAGCGCGGCGTCCCCGGTGCGGGGCAGCACGAAGGCGCGGCCGGGAAAGCGGACCGACGGCGCACGGTCGCGTACGTAGATGTCGAGCGGCATGTCGCGGATCAGTCCCTCGCCGGACGCCGCCGGCAGGCCGGCCCGGAAGGTCACGCGGTAGCGCGAGCCATGCTCCACGCCCTCGATGCAGAGTTGCCGGTCGTCGGGCTCCACCGCGAGGCTGACCGCCGGAAGCTGCACATATGGCTCGAACTCGACGCCCTTCGCCAGCGGCTCGCTGAAGGTCACGCAGAGGTTCGGCACGGCAAGGTCGCTGTTGACCTGGTGATCGACGATGCGGAATCCGTATTTCCCGATGGCGGCATCGAGCGCCCCGGCCACGCGCGGGCCGGGCGCAAGCCGCTCGGCCAGCCGCAGGGCGGGCAGCATGTCGCCCCCGCGCCGGGCTGCCTCCAGCGCCTCCGACAGGGTGATGAGCGCATCGGCCTGCGCCGCTGGTGTGGCGGAGCGGAGATAGGCGTTTACCGCGGCCGGCAGGGCGCGGCCCCGGTAGGTTTCGGTCTCCTGCCGGGAGTTCCCCTCGGCGGCCAGAGCCTCGCTGGCATAGGCACGCCAGTGGTCTGCGCCGTCGGTGACGACCAGTGCCAGACCGACCCAGCGCATCCGCTCAGTGGCAGAGCCCGCGCCGCGAATGGCGGCCTCGATCTCGTCCAGATTGACACCCCCGGCCAGATGGCGGCGCGGCAACGCCTCCGCCTCCCGAAGTGCAGCGTCGAGGTCCTCGGTCCGCAGGAAATCGAGCTCCGCCGCCCGCTGCCGCGCGGCCTCCAGCATCGACGGCGGCGTTTCCAGCACCACCGCGGACATCGCCCCCTGATACGGCTCCCGCCGGGTCATGCCCCGCTTGGGAAAGCAGCTCCCCGAGCGCGCGTTGAAGGTAAAGGCCCCGCATTCGGCATCTGTCAGGCAGGCGGTGCGGCAGGCCTCGTAGCTGGTGTCGAACAGCGCCCGCAGGTCCGCGCCGTAGTAATCCATGTCGCGCTCGACGATCACGCGGCGCGCGGGCACCGGATCGGACACGGGCTGCGCCAGCGCCGGGCCGGGACGTTCGAGAAACAGAACGAGAGCGAGGAAAAGCAGAACAAGCTGTCGCATCGGAACGCGGCTCCGTGAATGATCGGGCGCCCCGAGCGTGACACAGCGTGCTTTCGCTTGGCAACGATTCCCCCGCCGCATCGTCAACGCCTGTGCCGGGCTGCGGTTAAAGCTCCCTTCACCATCAGGCGGCAGGATGCTCGCCAGATCCCGTCGGCTCATTTCCAGGGAGCGTGCACCGATGAACATCACCGAGCGACTGGCCGCCGAACGCCGCGGACGCCTTGCCGCGGAACGTCTCCTCGAGCTCAAGAGCCGGGAGCTGTTCGAGGCCAACCGCAAGCTCTCGCAACACGCGCTCGAACTTTCCGGGCAGATCGTGGAGCAGCGCGAAGAGGCCGCAGAGCTGAAGGACAGGAACGTGCGTGCCGAGGCCGACCTCAGGCGCGCCGAGGCGCAGGTGGGTATCGTGGAGCGGCGCCTGTGGGACTCGGTCGAGACCATCGCCGACGGCTTCGCTGTTTTCGACGCGCAGGACCGGCTGATCGCCGCCAACCGCGCCTGGCTCTCGCTCTTCGACCATGCGGGCCTGATCCAGCCGGGACTCTCCTACCTCGAGCTCCTGCGCTTCGCCACCGAACAGGGGATCGTCGACATCGGCGATGCCGCGCCCAGCGAATGGATCGGCGCCATGCTGGACCGCTGGGACGCCGCCCCGGTTTCGGAAGTCACGGTCAAGCTTTGGAACGGTCGGCACTACCGGTTGCTCGACCGCCGCTCGCGCGATGGCGACATGGTCTGCCTTGCGCTCGATGTCACCGCGACCATCGCCCGGGAGGCGGAGCTGCGCGATGCGCGGGCGCGCGCCGAGGCGGCCAGCCGGGCCAAGTCCGCCTTTCTCGCCAACATGAGCCACGAGCTTCGCACACCGATGAACGGCGTGGTGGCGATGACGGACCTGCTGCTGGAGGGCGACCTGGACGAGGAACAGCGGCTCTATCTGCGCACCATCCGCAGCTCCGGCGACGCGCTGCTCGCGATCATCAACGACGTGCTGGATTTCTCCCGTATCGAGGCCGACCAGATGGCGTTCCGCCCCGAGCCCTTCGACATGGAGCGGATGCTGCACGAGGTGCTGACCCTCGTGGCCCCGCTAGCGCGGGAAAAGGGTCTCGACCTCCACGTGGATTACGACCTGTTCCTGCCCACGCGGCTGGTCGGCGACCCCGGGCGCATCCGGCAGGTGCTCACCAACCTGATCGGAAATGCCGTGAAGTTCACGGACGCGGGGCACGTCCTGATCCGCGTCGTCGGCATGGAGGCCGCCGACAACGCCTGGCAGATCCACGTCACGGTCGAAGATACCGGAATCGGCATCGATCCCGACATGCAGGAGCAGATCTTCGCCTCCTTCGCCCAGGTCGAGCAGGACAGGAACCGCAGTTTCGAAGGCACCGGGCTCGGGCTGGCGATCAGCCGGGAAATCGTCGCGCGCATGGGCGGGCAGATCTGGGTCGAGTCGGAGAAGGCCAAGGGCGCGTGTTTCGGTTTCCGCGTCACCCTGCCCGGGGCCGAGCAACGTCACCCCGCGCCGCGGGGCCTCAAGCCCGGAGAAGTTCGCGCGATGATGGTGGGCAGCGGCGAAGATCTCGACCAGGTGATCCTGTCCCGGCAGTTGCGGCAGCTCGGACTGGAGGTGCGACAGGTGGACACCGGCGCCAAGGCGATGCAAGCGCTCCGGTCCGAGGCGCTCCCGCAGATCGTCCTGATCGACGAGCGCCTGCCGGACCTGCTCGGGCTGGACCTCGCCGCCGCGATGCGCGAGGCCGGCCTGCATTCCGCGACCGTGCTGCTCTGCGCCGATCCGCATCACGCCGCAGCGACCGCCGGGCAGGAGAGCGTCGACGCCACGCTGGTCCGCCCCATCCTGAGAAGTGCGCTCTTCGACACCCTTACGAGGCTGGCCGCGCGGCAGGAGCCGAGCCCCGGGGTCATTGGATCGAACGCCCAACGCGATGCGCTCACGCAATACGCCTCACATGCCGACCCGGCGGCCACGCCGCTCCCCCCGGTTCATCCGCCCCGGATGCGGGTGCTCGCAGCGGAGGACAATCGCACCAACCAGTTCGTCTTCCGCAAGATCGTCAAGGAACTCGACATCGACCTCGCCTTTGCCGGCACCGGGCGCGAAGCGGTGGACCTGTTCCGGTCCTTCGCACCGGATCTCGTGTTCATGGACATCTCGATGCCGGAGATGGACGGCAAGGAGGCCACGCGGCGCATCCGGGCGCAGGAGGCGGCCGGCACGCGTATCCCGATCATCGCGCTCACCGCCCACGCGCTCGCCGGGGATCGGGAGGAAATCCTCGCCGCCGGGCTGGATTCCTACCTCACCAAACCCCTGAGGAAGTCCGAGATCGTCGAGGCGATCCTCGCCGGCTGCCCGGAAAGCTGCCGCCCCCCGTTGGAGGCCCTTCCCGCCGCGGCCGAGTAGGATACCCTGCACCGAAGGTGCCACGCCCAACCGCCAGCGCCCCGCCTCTGGCGGGGTACTGGTGGGCGGGAGCCTTTCCCATTTGGCGCCCGCGACCCTACGTCAGGCGGCGCTCTGCTTCGCCTCCGCCCGGAGGAACACCGGCCGGTCCGGATCCGAAAGTTCGGGCCGGTAGGCATAGCCGCCAAGGTCGAACCCGGCCAGGCCCTCGGGGTCGGTCAGCCTGCGCTGCACGATGAAGCGGGCCATCGCGCCCCGCGCCTTCTTGGCAAAGAAGCTCACGATCTTCGGCCCGCCCGGCTTGTCCTCGAGAAAGACCGGCGTCACCACGCGCAGCCCGAGGGCCTCCGGCTTCACCGCGCCGAAATATTCCTGGCTCGCGCAGTTCACCAGCACGCCGGTCCCGGCGGCCTCGGCGGCCTCGCGCAGGGCATGGGACAGCGTATCCCCCCAGTAGTCGTAGAGGCTGGCGCCCCGGCGGGTCTTGAGACGGCTGCCCATCTCGAGCCGGTAGGGCTGGATCCCGTCCAGCGGGCGCAGCACACCGTAGAGCCCCGAGAGGATCCGCAAATGTTCCTGCGCCCAGGCCAGCTCCTCCGCGTCGAGCGACTTCGCTTCCAGTCCGGCATATGTGTCGCCGGCAAAGGCGCGAACGGCGGGGCGCAGATCCTCCGTCCCGGGCGCGTCGGAAAAGGCCGCGAACCGCTCCCGGTTCAGCTTGGCGAGATCCGCGCTGATCCCCATCAGCGTCTGCAGCTTCGGCCCGGACAACTTGCGCGCCACGGCGGCAAGGGCGTTCGCATCGTCGCGGAGCGCCGGTTCGGTCATGTCGATGCCGTCGGTTTCGGACCAGTCGAGCCGTTTGGCGGGCGAGATGACGACGAGCATGAGGATCCCCTTGTGGTTTGCAGCAGCGCGGATCATAGCGCCCGTGACGGCGGGTTCCAGCGCTTCAGGACGCCTCGGCCAGGACTTCGAGGAACGCCGGGCCGAAACGCTCGACCTTCTGCGTGCCCATTCCCGGGATCCGGGCGAGGTCGTCGAGCGACCCCGGACGGCGTTCGGCGATCTGGCGCAGCGTGGACTGGGTGCAGCTGAGATACTTGTCGACCCCGTCGGGCCCGCGCGCCAGGTCGCTCTGCACCTCCTGGAGCCGGTCGAACACGCCACCGGCCGCGCGCCCGGCCAGCCGCCGCCGGGCGGGATGCATCGGCGCCTCGCCAGCGCCGGTGATCACCTCGAGGAACAGGGCGCCATAGCGCTCGAGCTTGCTCGCCCCTACGCCGCCGATCCGCGCCATCTCGTCGAGCGTTCCGGGGCGGGTCTCCGCCATCTCGATCAGCGTCCGGTCGTTGAAAACGACATAGGCCGGCACCCCCGCGGCCTCGGCCAGCGCCCGCCGCTTCGCCTTCAGCGCCGAGAGCAGCGGCGCATCCTCCTCGCGCACCAGCGCCTTGACCACGGGCCGGTCCTTGGCGCGCTGCACGCTGTCCTTGCGCAGGGTGATCGAGGCCTCGCCGCGCAGGATCGGGCGGGCCGGATCTGTCATCCGCAGGGCGCCATGACGCTCGGGATCGGGGCGCACCAGATCATGGCCCATCATCTGCCGGAACACCGCCTGCCACTGGCGCTTGTCGTATTCCGTGCCGACCCCGAAGGTCGGCAGGCCGTCGTGGCCGCGCTCCCGGACTTTCTCGGTCGCGTTGCCGAGCAGGATGTCGATCAGATGACCGCTGCCGAAATATTCCCCGGTCCGCAGGATGGCCGAGAGCGCCTTGCGCACCGCGGTTGTGCCGTCGAACAGCTCTGGCGGCCGGTCGCAGAGGTCGCAATGCCCGCAGGGGTCCGCGCGCTCCTCCCCGAAATAGGCCAGCAGCGCCTGACGCCGGCAACCAAGCGCCTCGGCAAGCCCCAGCAGCGCGTTGAGCCGCCCGTGATCGGCCGCCTTGCGCTCCTGTGGCGCCAGCCCCTCGTCGATCTGGGCGCGGCGCAGGCGGATGTCATCCGGGCCGAAGAGCGTCAGCGTCTCCGCCGGCGCGCCGTCGCGGCCGGCACGGCCGATCTCCTGGTAATAGGCCTCGATGCTCTTGGGCAGGTCCGCATGGGCGACCCAGCGGATATCGGGCTTGTCGACGCCCATGCCGAAGGCGACCGTCGCCACCACGATCAGCCCGTCCTCGGTCTGGAAACGGTGCTCCACTGCGCGCCGCGCGTCCGGCTCCATGCCGCCGTGGTAGTGGCAGGCCAGGTGCCCGGCCTCCGCCAACGCGCGGGCGAGGCTTTCGGTCTTGGCGCGGGTGCCGCAGTAGACGATCCCAGAGCGCCCCTTCCGGGCGGCCGCGAAGTTCAGGATCTGATTGCGGGGCGAATTCTTGGCCTCGAAGGCCAGGTGGATGTTGGGCCGGTCGAAACCATGGAGGAACACCCGTGCCACCTGGCCGTCGAACAGCCGGGTGACGATCTCGCCCCGCGTCTCCTCGTCGGCGGTGGCGGTGAAGGCGGCCAGCGGCACGTCGAGCGCCCGCCGCAGCTCCCCGATCCGCAGGTAATCCGGCCGGAAATCGTGGCCCCACTGGCTGACGCAATGCGCCTCGTCCACCGCGATCATCGAAACGCCGGCCCGCCGCAGCATGTTCGCCGCCGCCCCCGAGGCCAGCCGCTCGGGCGCCATGTAGAGCAGCTTCAGCTCGCCACGGTCGAGCGCCTCGAAAACCGCGTCCGTCTCTTCCGGCGTGTTGCCCGAGGTGAGCGCACCGGCGGCGACGCCGGCCTCCCGCAGCCCCCGAACCTGGTCGCGCATCAGGGCGATCAGCGGCGAAATGACGATGGTCACCCCCTCGCGGCAGAGCGCCGGGAGCTGGAAGCAGAGCGACTTGCCGCCGCCCGTGGGCATTATCGCGAGCGTGTTCTCGCCCGACGTCACGGCCTCGACGATCTCCGCCTGTCCGGGGCGGAACGCGCCGAATCCGAAGACCGACGACAGGAGGTCAGATGGGGAGGGCGCGGCCATGGCCGATCCTGCGGATTGTGTTCAGCTGCTCGTTATGGCCTGGAACATCCCACACCGGGAATCGGTGCACAAGGCCCCGGGGGACCTCAGTAGACCGAGCGGGCGAGGGCCGGCAGGAATATGTCGCGCGCCGCGATGATCAACACGAAGACCGCGAGCGGCGCCAGGTCCAGCGGACGGGTGTCCGGCAGGATGCGCCGGATCGGGCCATAGATCGGCTCCAGCAGCTTGTTCAGCCCGTCCCAGATCCCGCGCACCAGCGGCTGGTTGTAGTTCAGCACGTTGAAGTTCAGCAGCCAGCTCATGATGATGTGCACGATCATGATGAAGAAGGCCACGCTGAGCAGCAGGTCGATGAACTGGATGATCGCGATCATGGGGTCGGGCTCCGGGTTATCCGCGCGCAGGATGTAAGGCCCGACGGCCGCGCGCGCAACCGTCCTGCCCCCATGTAATAGTTGACGTTCGCGTAAAGATTGGATTGACACGGGGCGGAGAAAGGAGCCGCGCATGTATCCCGTCATCCGCCTCGTCAAGGAAGTGATCCGCCACCGCAACGCGCCCCGGCTGCCGCTGACCGGCACGCATGTGGCCCAACATATCTGCTGGCCGTGGGACATCGATCCGTGGATGGAGCTGAACAACGGCCGCACGCTGACGCTCTATGATCTCGGGCGGGTGGTCCTGTTCGAGCGGATCGGGATCGTGCCCCTGATGCGGGAGAACCGCTGGGGCGGGACGATCGCCGGCTCCTCGTTCCGCTATCGCAAGCGGGTGCGCGCCTTCGACCGCTACGAGCTGCGCACGCGGATGGTCGGATGGGACGACAAGTTCTTCTATGCCGAGCAGGCGATGTGGCGGAATGGCGAGTGCTGCTCGCACGGGCTCCTGCGCATGGCGATCACCGACCGCAACGGGCTGGTCCGGACCGCCCAGGTCGCCGCCGCGCTCGACGCCGCGCCCGAGAGCCCGCCGCTGCCGGACTGGATCCGGGCCTGGATCGCGGCCGAGGCGGAGCGGCCCTGGCCGCCCATGCAGGCCGAACCCGCCGCCCGCGAGATTGCAGCCTGAGGTCAAAGCGGCTAGGCCAGCGAGGCACTGCCCCGAGGACCTTCCATGACCGACCCCGTTGATCTCACCGCCGCTCTCGTCCGCTGCCCCTCGGTGACCCCCGAGGAAGGCGGCGCGCTGGTCCTGCTCGAAGAGCTGCTGCGCGAGGCCGGGTTCGACTGCACCCGCGTCGACCGCAACGGCACCCCCAACCTCTTCGCCCGCTGGGGTGCAAAGGGCCACGCCCGAAGCTTCGGCTTCAACGGCCATACTGACGTGGTCCCGGTCGGCGATGCCGGCGCCTGGAGCGCCGATCCCTTCGGCGCCGAGATCAAGGATGGCGTGCTCTGGGGGCGCGGCGCGGTCGACATGAAATCCGGTGTGGCGGCCTTCGTCGCCGCGGCGGTCGACCTCGTCCGCGATGCGCCGCCGGACGGGGCAATCCTGCTGACGATCACCGGCGACGAGGAGGGCGACGCCCGGGACGGCACCACGGCCCTGCTCGACTGGATGGCCGAGACCGGCGAGGCCATGTCTGTCTGCCTGGTCGGCGAACCCACCTGCCCCGAAGAGATGGGCGAGATGATGAAGATCGGCCGCCGCGGCTCGCTCACCGCGCGGTTCACCGCGCGCGGCGTGCAGGGGCACGTCGCCTACCCGCACCGGGCAAGGAACCCGGTCACCGCCATCGCCATGCTGGCCGCCCGCCTCTCGGTGTATGGGCTGGACGAGGGGACGCCGCATTTCGATCCCTCGACGCTTGCCCTGACCACGATCGACACCGGGAACCCGGCCACCAACGTGATCCCGGCCACGTGCCGCGCCACCGTCAACATCCGCTACAACGACCTTCATGACGCCGCGAGCCTCACCGGCTGGCTGCAATCGGAAGCGGATCGTGTCGCCGAGGAAACCGGTGTCGAGATCGACATGGAAGCGCAGAGCTCCGGCGACGCCTTCGTGACACCGCCCGGCGCGCTCTCCGAGATCGTGGCCGAAGCGGTGGAAGCCGGAACCGGCCGCCGCCCCGCCCTCTCGACCTCCGGCGGCACGTCGGATGCCCGCTTCATGAAGAACCACTGCCCGGTCGTCGAATTCGGCCTCGTCGGAAAGACCATGCATGCCGTGGACGAGCGGGTGCCCGTGGAGCAGATCCGGCAGCTCAAGGCGATCTACACCGGTATCCTCGAGCGCTATTTCGCCTGAGACCGCACCCGGCCCGACGCGGCTGCCGGACACGCCGGCTCAGAGCCGATGCAAGGGCCGGAGCGCCTGCGCGGACAGTGCAGCGGGGATGCGGGGTATTTGTTGCCAGAAAGAAGGCGCAGGCTTTCAGATCTTCTTGGCAGAAATACCAAGACCCGCCGGATCGGGAAGGACTGCCGTGCGAAAGCCGGGCGCGGCCTGCCTCTTGGAATGGATCGCCGGATTATGTATATGCGAGGCTTCAACCCCGAAGGATCTGCCCCATGCCCGCCAGCGCCCCCATCACGCAGGACGTTGTGACCATTGCCCGCAAGCTGCCCGAGACCGACCGGATCAACCTGGTCGGGCTGACCCGTCCGCAGTTGCGAGAGGCACTGATCGCGGGCGGGACGCCCGAGAACAAGGCGAAGATGCGGGTCGACCAGATCTGGCAGTGGATCTACCAGAAGGGCGTGCGCGAGTTCGACGCCATGACCAACCTCGGCAAGACCTACCGGGCCGAGCTGGCGGAGCGGTTCACCATCGAGATCCCCGAAGTGGTGTCGCGGCAGGTATCGGCGGACGGCACGCGCAAGTACCTTGTCCGTATCGCTGGCGGCCACGAGGTTGAGACAGTCTACATTCCGGAGGCCGATCGCGGCACGCTCTGCATCTCCTCCCAGGTCGGCTGCACGCTGACCTGTTCGTTCTGCCACACCGGCACGCAGAAGCTGGTGCGCAACCTGACCGCCGGCGAGATCGTCGGCCAGGTCATGCTGGCGCGGGACGACCTGGGCGAATGGCCGGAGCCGGGGCGCAACCCGAAGGACGAGACGCGGCTCATCTCGAATGTCGTGCTGATGGGCATGGGCGAGCCGCTCTACAATTTCGAATCGGTCCGGGACGCGATGCGCATCGTGATGGATGGCGAGGGCATTTCGCTGTCGCGCCGCCGGATCACGCTGTCGACCTCGGGCATCGTGCCGGAGATCGCGCGCACCGCCGAGGAGATCGGCTGCATGCTGGCGGTCAGCTTCCACGCCACCACCGACGAGGTGCGCGACAAGCTGGTGCCGATCAACCGCAAGTACAAGATCGCCGAGCTGCTGGACGCGCTGCGCGCCTATCCGAAGCTGTCCAATTCCGAGCGGATCACCTTCGAGTATGTGATGCTCAAGGACGTGAACGATACGGACGCGGACGCCCGCCGCCTGGTGAAGCTGATCCAGGGCATCCCGGCCAAGATCAACCTGATCCCGTTCAACGAATGGCCCGGCGCGCCCTACGAACGCTCGGACTGGGAGCGGATCGAGAGCTTTGCCGACATCATCTACAAGGCCGGCTACGCCAGCCCGATCCGCACCCCGCGCGGCGAGGACATCATGGCCGCCTGCGGCCAGCTGAAATCCGCCACCGACCGGGCACGCAAGACGCGCGCCGAGATCGCGGCGGAGGCCGGGCTGAACACCTGAGCCACGGGCCCGAGGGCCCGCGACGCGGGCTGGAAGATCAGCTCTCGGCTTCCTGGCCGTCGCTGCTCAACGCCATGGCGAGCGACCAGACACCGTCCGACAGCAGTTCGACGCCCAGAAGGATGCCGAGCACCACCGCGGCGGATTGCGGGAAGTTGGTGAAGACCATCACCGCGAGGATCACCGACACGACACCGGACAGCAGGATCGCCCAGAAGAATCGCCGGTCCTCGAGCGAGAAGGCGAGGATGATCTTGGTGATACCCCCGGCCAGGAACAGGATGCCGACCATCACGGTCAACGTCACCATCCCCCGCAGCGGATGCCCCAGGATCGTGATGCCGAGGTAGATCGCGAGCGCGCCCATCAGCAACGTCCAGATCTTGGCCCCGGCGCCGGGCACGCGGAACCCGGCAATCACCTGCAGCACGCCGAAGATCAGGAACATCCAGGCAGCGATCGTCGTCGCTGCAAGGCTCGCGGCAAACGGATTCATCAGTGCGAAGATACCGCCGGCGATGGCCAGCAGCGCCATGATGATCCACAGGATTCGATTGGTCATCTATTCCCTCCCCAATCTGGAAACCTGTCAAAGTCGTGCGCCGAAACGCCCAAAAAATCAACAATTCCCGTTGGATTCAGGAAATCCGCCCACCGTCGTGGTGTCGGAGCACGGTGATCCGGTAGGGCTGCTCCACCCCCGAGGGCGTAAGGTGCACGTGGCGCCGGCCCTCGATCAGGGCAAACCGATCGGGGGCGATCCGGTGCAATTCGGCGGCCAGACCCTCCGACGACCATCGCCGAACCGCGAGGCCGGCGCAGCGTTCCGGACCATCCTCGGCGAAGGTCGCCATGATCGCGAGCCCTCCGGGCGTCAGGGCGGCACGCATGGCGTTGACGTAGAGCGCGCGATCCGCGGGCTCTGTCAGAAAGTGGAACACGGCCCGATCGTGCCATATGGACCAGTGGCGGTCGGGCGTCGGCTGCCATTCGGTGATGTCGGCCTCGATCCACTCGACCTCCGAGGCGCGCGCGCCCAGCCGCGTCCGGCTGCCCTCCAGAGCCGTCGCCGAGAGGTCGAGCACCGTGACCGGGCCAAGGCCACGGGAGAGCAGGCCGTCCACCAGCCGCGACCGGCCGCCGCCGGCATCGATGATCGCCTCGCCCGGCTGCGCATGTGCCGCGATCAGCTCCAGCGAAAGCGCAGCCTCCGCCTCGTACCAGCCCAGGTCGTCTTCGGCCCTGGACCGGTAGATCTCCTCCCAATGTCCGCGCCTGCCGGCCACTCCTACCTCCCCGGAACGACATCCCTCTTGAGCCCGGCGCCATTCCAGCTGTCGATCGCCGCCACCGCCTCCTCCGCGGTTTCGACGATCCGGAACAGGTCGAGATCCTCGGGACTGATCGTCCCGACCTCGGCCAGCGCCTCGAAATCGATGACCCGCTCCCAGAATTCCCGCCCGAAGAGCAGGAACGGAACCTGCCGCATCCGGCCGGTCTGGATCAGGGTGAGCGCCTCGAAGAGCTCGTCCATGGTGCCGAAACCGCCGGGAAAGATGGCGATGGCGCGGGCGCGCATCAGGAAGTGCATCTTGCGGATGCCGAAATAGTGGAAGTTGAAGCAGAGCTCCGGCGTGACCCACTCGTTCGGCGCCTGCTCGTGCGGCAGAACGATGTTGAGCCCGATGGATTTGCCGCCCGCATCGGCCGCGCCGCGGTTGCCCGCCTCCATCACGCCGGGGCCACCGCCGGTGACGATGATGTCCTCCCGGCCGCCGGAGTTCGCCAGGCTGCGCTCGGTCATGATCCGCGCGAAGTTGCGCGCGACGTCGTAGAAATGGCTCATCGCGGCCATCTGGGGCGTGGGGGCGCTGTCGGCCTCCTCCGGCGGGCGAATGCGGGCGCCGCCGAACAACACGATGGTCGACTGGACGTTCTGCTCGGCCATCATGATCTCGGGTTTCAGCAGCTCCAGCTGCAGGCGCACCGGGCGCAGCTCGTCGCGCAGGATGAAATCCAGATCGTCATAGGCGAGGCGATAGGCGGGGGAGAGGGTCTGCTCGGTATCCGGCTGCCCGAAGGTGGAGCGCATGTCCTCCTGAGCATCGCGGAAGGATCGTTTGGACTGGTCGTCTTTCATTGCGCCTTTTCCTGTATGAACGGGCCAAGGCTAGCCCGCGGGCGCGGGAGTGGAAAGTCAAATGCCCGGGCGGTCCGGGGCGGGGTGTCCGCGGCGATTGCCTCAAGGCGCTTCGCCACGTATAGGCTCGGCCCGACATACGAGATCAACGCGAAAGGGGCCGCCGATGTCGACCGCTCAGACCAACGCACAGCTCGAAGCTGCCATCGAAGCTGCCTGGGAGATCCGGGACACGATCAATCCGCACACTGGCGGCGAGACGCTGGAAGCGATCGAGGACACGCTCGCCGCGCTCGACAGCGGCACGCTGCGGGTGGCCGAGAAGCTCGAGAGCGGCGACTGGCACGTCAACCAGTGGGCCAAAAAGGCGGTTCTGCTGGGCTTCCGCGTCAAGGACATGGAGCAGCAGGACGGCGGCCCGCAGGGCGGTCACTGGTGGGACAAGGTCGACAGCAAGTTCAAGGGCTGGGGCGACAACGAGTGGAAGGCAAGCGGCTTCCGCGCGGTGCCCAACTGCATCGTCCGCAAGTCGGCCTATATCGCGCCCGGCGTTGTGCTGATGCCCTCCTTCGTGAACCTCGGAGCCTATGTCGACGCGGGCACGATGGTCGATACCTGGGCCACCGTCGGCTCCTGCGCCCAGATCGGCAAGAACGTGCACCTGTCGGGCGGCGTCGGCATCGGCGGCGTGCTGGAGCCGATGCAGGCAGGCCCCACGATCATCGAGGACAACTGCTTCATCGGCGCCCGCTCCGAGGTCGTCGAGGGCTGCATCGTCCGCGAGGGCTCGGTGCTCGGCATGGGTGTCTTCATCGGCAAGTCCACCAAGATCGTCGACCGTGAGACCGGCGACGTGATGTACGGCGAAGTGCCGCCCTATTCCGTCGTCGTCGCCGGTTCCATGCCGTCGAAGAACGGCGTGAACCTCTACTGCGCGGTGATCGTGAAGCGCGTGGACGCCCAGACCCGCTCCAAGACCGGCATCAACGAGCTGCTGCGGGACTGACCCCGGATATTGCGGCGGGCCAGCCGACCACGACTGGCCCGCTGTTTCTTGTGTTTACACAATGGGCCGCTTTTCGACATTTTGTGCGGCATGCGGCGAGATTGTCGCGCGATCACGTTCAATCCGGGGCGCTTCCCGAAAATGACCTTTATTCCAAGATAATCCGCCATCTTTCCGGCGAATTTGCCTTGCATTCGAGACAATCATGCAGGCACCCAACCCACCCCTTCTCGGCTTCCGTGCGCTCCAGGCGATCATGGACCTGAGAGCGGCTGCCGGACGTCAGCCGCAAGCGGCGATCCGCGGGATCGTCGCGCATTTGCCGCCGAGCGACAGCGAACGCGGTGCCGACGCGCGTGCCCTGAGCCGGGTGATCCTGCGACAGGGGTGCCGGCTGGAAACCGCGGACGACCTGCCCCTGCGCGACGCCCTGCTGCTGACCGCGACGCAGCCGGAGCGCGACCTCCGGGCGTTTGCCTGCGCGACCGCCGTGCTGCTGGCCGACCGCTTGCAGGACGGGCTCGGCCATGACGACCTGGGCTCCTACTGGGACGCCTTTCGGACCGTCTACTTCGCGATGGAGCCGGCCGACCGGGCGGCCATCGTGCAGGGTTTCCTGGCCGGCAGTGCCATCGGCCGGGTGCGCTGCGCCGATCTCCCGCCGCCCGAGATGCGGGTGACCCTGGGGCTGGACGCCTTGCGCCGCGACCTGATCGGGCTGTCCCGCACCGAGGCCACGGCATTGGCGGAGGCGGTCGAACGGACCTTGCCGGGCAATGGGGCGGAACCGGCGCTTCGACACCTGCACGCCCTGCTCGCCGGCATCTCCGTCGAGCCGCTCACGGGCGACAGCCCGCTCTTTCCGCCGCTGCTGGCGCTCGCGAGCTACTCCGAAACGCCGCTCCTGGCTGCCGCTACGGCGCTCCTTCTCTCCGAGGCCCTGATGACCGGCGACGACGAAGGCTGGTTCGGCATCACGCTCTGGTCCGAGATGGCCCCTGTCTGGCTCGCCCTTCCCGAGACCGAAGGGCGCGCGATCCTCGGTGGACTCCGGCACCTCTACGAGACCGATCCGCACTGGGTGCCGATGCCTCAGATCCACGCCAGTCCCGAGAACGCCGGCCGCCTGCCTCTTCTGCCGGTGCTCGACGCCTCCTACCAGCCGCGCCGCCCCGATGGTGCGGGCCGGCGACCCCGGCTCTAGCGGGGCTTGGCAACCGCCGCCAAAGCGCCTAAGCCGCGCAACATGAGCGACACGAGCCCCGATACACCGAAGAAGAAGAAACGCCCGCAGGAGGTGTACACGCTGCTGGTCGAGGTCGGCCGGCACGACGGCGACGGCCTGCCCGAGGGCGCGAGCGGCGCGGCGCTGATGTGCTACGCCTCGGGCGTCGACGAGGCGGAAGCGGTGCGCGAGACCGTTGCGATCCTGAAACAGGCCGACCTGGCGCCGCTCGACGTCACCGGCTACGGGACGCTGGAAGAGCGGCTGGCCGACGGCCACGAGGTGCCGGACGAGGAACGCGAGCTCATGGCCCGGGCGCTGGCCGAGAACTCGGTCATCGTGGCCCAGATGACCCCGTTCTTCGACTGATCCGGCGGTTTTTCGCCCAGGTTTCAGGGCCGGTAAGCGGCTTTTAACCCGAATGGCAACAGTATGGCGCCGTGACCGCATTGGTTCGGCTTGGTGCCCCATTGCTGCCCAAAGCGCGTGTCACGCTTGACGGGAACCGAAACCTCGGAGCTCAAGATGCGCCCATTCAATCTCGCATATGCCCTTCTCGGCGGCGGCGTCGTGACCACGGGACTTCTCGGACTGACCCTGTTCCTGTTCCCCGTCGCCATCACGGATCCCGCCGACATCGATCTGGCCCACTACTATCCTTCCAACGCGTCGGAGCCCGATCCCGTCATGGATGCCCCGGCCAGATCGGAGGCCAACCCTGCGAACGGACCGGCCGAACTGGCGCTTGCCAGCTCCGCCACCGGCCAAGTCCCGACGCAGGCGGCGCCGGTCGATGTGCGCGCATCCGCGTCGGACCATCGCGCGCTCCGCGCCCGCCCGTCGCTTCCGGAGGCGGACATTGCCCCGACAGTTCCCCAGCGGGTGCTCCTGCGTTCCAAAACCGTGGAACGCAAGGTTGCCGTCGCCACGCCCCCGGAACCCGCACGGCAACCCCGCATCCTCCGCGTGGCAGATGTCACCACACCGGAAATCGCCAGCGTGTTTCCCGAGCAATCCGATGCGGACCCGCACCAGGCAACCTTCGGTACGCCGGTTGCCGAACGCAAGGTGCTCCGCATCACGCGCTGATAGCGGTCCGACGGGCGGCGGACGCGGGCCAGCTTGCCGGTGATCGCCGGTTGTTCTAAGCCGAAGGCTGGCGCCAGCGGCAGGGCAGGACAGCGAATGGTCACCACCTCCCATCGGAAACGCATCTGGGGATGGTTCTTTTTCGATTGGGCCAGCCAGCCCTACAACACGCTGCTCCTCACCTTTATTTTCGCGCCCTACGTCAAGGAACTGCTGGACGACGGCGCCGCCGCGCAGGCCGCGTGGGGCTATACCATCGGCCTTGGCGGCGCCCTGATCGCGTTGCTCGCGCCCTTTCTCGGCGCCATGGCCGACAAGGGCGGGCACCGGCTGGCCTGGGTCGCGGCCTTCTCGGTTCTCTATGTCCTCGGCGCCAGCGGCATCTGGCTGGCGGAACCCGGCACCACCAACCTGACGTTGGTCCTCCTCCTGTTCGGCCTCGGGCTGGTCGGGATGGAATTCGCGACGATCTTCACCAACGCGATGCTGCCGGACCTTGGAGAGCACGACGAGATCGGGCGGATCTCCGGCAGCGGATGGGCCTTCGGCTATGTCGGCGGGCTGCTTTCGCTGGTGATCATGCTGCTATTCTTCGCCGAGAGCGCCGCCGGAACGACGCTTCTGGGATGGGCGCCCGCGTTCGGGCTGGACGCCGCGGCCCGCGAGGGCACGCGCTTCGTGGGCCCGTTCACGGCGCTCTGGTACGTCGTCTTCATGGTCCCGTTCTTCCTCTGGGTGCGCGAACTGCCGGGACACGCCCGCGAACCGCTTCGCCAGGCCGCGCGCGATGCCTGGCCGGAGCTTCGCTCGACCCTCCGGCAATTGCCATCGGCGCCCTCGCTCTTCGCCTTCCTCGGCTCCTCCATGTTCTACCGCGACGCGCTCAACGGCCTCTACGTCTTTGGCGGCCTCTACGCGGCGGGCGTGCTGGGCTGGAGCGTCGTCGACACCGGCGTCTTCGGGATCCTCGCTGTCATCAGCGCCGCGGTCTTTGCCTGGATCGGCGGCCGCGCCGACAGCCGCTTCGGGCCGAAACCGGTCATCACGATCTGCGTCCTTCTGCTGACCGCGATCTGCGTGTCGATGGTCTTCGTCTCGCGGGAGGAGCTGTTCGGTGTTCCCCTGGCACCGGACTCGCGCCTTCCGGACGTCGCCTTCTACGCCCTCGGCGCGGCCATCGGGGCGGCGGGCGGCGCGCTCCAGTCGGCCAGCCGGACCATGATGTGTCGGCAGGGCGACCCGGAACGCATGACGCAGGCCTTCGGGCTCTACGCACTGGCGGGCAAGGCGACCTCGTTCCTCGCCCCCCTCTCCATCGGCCTCGTCACCGACGTCAGCGGCTCCCAACAAATGGGAATCAGCCCGCTGATAGTCCTTTTTTTGTTGGGGCTGATCCTGCTACACTGGGTAAAACCAGATGGGGAGAGAGCAGCATGTCCACCATCCGCACAATCCTCGCCGGCGCCCTGATCGGGCTTCTGGCGTTGCCTGCGGCCGCAGAACCCAAGGCCAATCAGTTGTTTGGCGCAAAGCCGACCGCTTCGCAGCAGAAGTCGCAACCGATCGGCTTCTATTCCAAGGGCTGCGCCGCCGGAAACGTCGAGCTGCCCGAGACCGGCCCGACCTGGCAGGCGATGCGGCTGTCGCGCAACCGCAACTGGGGCCAGCCGGTGATGATCGAATTCCTCCAGGACCTCTCTGCCTTTGCGACGAAGGTTGGCTGGCAGGGGCTCTATATCGGCGATATCTCGCAACCGCGCGGCGGGCCGATGACCTCCGGGCATTCCTCGCACCAGATCGGGCTCGACGCCGATATCTGGATGAAGCCGGCCACCAACCTGCGCCTCAGCCGCCGTGACCGGGAGAACATCTCTTCCATCGATGTGCGCTCCTCCGACCAGCGCAGCGTCAACGGCAACTGGACGCCCGCCCATGCCGCCATCCTGAAGCGCGCTGCAATGGACCCGCGCGTCGACCGGATTTTCGTCACGCCGCCGGTGAAGATCGAGTTCTGCAAGACGGCGAAGCGCAGCGACGCGAAATGGCTGCAGAAGATCCGGCCGATCTATGGCCACAACTACCATTTCCACGTGCGTCTGAAGTGCCCGAAAGGGGCGCGCGGCTGCGTCACCCAGAGCCCCTCGGTCAACGAGCTCTCCAAGGGCGGGACCGGGTGCGATGCCTCGCTCCAGTGGTGGGTGACCGACTACCTGAACCCGCCGAAATCCACCAAGCCCGCAGCGCCCGCACCGAAGAAACGCGGCGCGCGTGACTTCACGATGGCCGATCTGCCCAACCAATGCGGCGCCGTCCTCGCCTCGCGCTGACGCTGCTCGTCGCGCTGGCCGGTGTCGCAGGCGTCGCGGCGCGCAGCCACGCGCCCGCGACGGTGACCCGCGTGGATTGGCATGGCGATGCGGAGCTCTTCGGCGGCTGGTCCGGGATCGACGTGTCCGACGACGGGGCAACCTTCTGGGCGGTGAGCGACGCGGGCCTGATCACCCGCGGCCGGCTGCTCCGACAGAACGGTCAGCTCGTTGGTATCGAGGCCGAGGCACCCTGGACGATCGCCGGCGAGCGGACGCCGGAGAACCTGTTTCTCGGTTCGGATTCCGAGGGGATCTCGATCGCGTCCGACGGCTCGCTCGCGATATCCTACGAGGGGATGAACCGGGTCTGGCTCTACGACGATCCCCATGCACGGGCGACGCGGCTGGACCAGGCGGGTGCGTTTCTCGAGCTCGAGAACAACAAGGGGTTGGAGGCCGTCGCCACCGCCCCGGACGGCGCGCTTCTGGCGATCCCCGAGAACCTGCCGGAAGGTTGGGAGGATTACCCGGTCTTCCGCCATGCCGGAGACCGCTGGGACCAGCCGTTCGCGCTGGAGCAGGAGGGGCTCTGGCGCTCGGTGGGGGCGGATTTCGGGCCGGACGGCCGGCTCTACCTCCTCGAACGGAAGTTCGTCGCCATCGGCTTCGCGAGCCGGATCCGCCGTTTCGACCTCTCCGACCCGGCGGAGGTGAAGCCGGGCGAGACGATCTTCTCCTCGCCGGTCGGGCGGCATGACAACCTCGAAGGCATCGGCATCTGGCGTGATCCCGACGGCCGGCTGCGGGCGGTCATGGTCTCCGACGACAATTTCCTGCCCTTCCTGCGCAGCGAGATCGTCGAAGCCATCCTGCCCGATTGATCTTGCCGAACAGGCGCCGGACCGCTAAGAGGCGGTCTTTCCCCACCGGGGACAAGTCGCCGCAACCTTGTCAAAACGGGCATCCGATTCATGACGCGCAAACATCTTCCCGGCATTCTTGCCATGGCCGCCATCGTGGTGGCCTCCAACATCCTCGTGCAGCACCTCCTCGGCCAGTGGCTGACCTGGGGGGCGCTCACCTATCCGTTCGCCTTCCTCGTGACCGACTTGATGAACCGGCTCTACGGCCCCTCCGCGGCGCGCCGGGTCGTCCTCGCGGGCTTCGTGGTGGGCGTGGTCTGCTCGCTGATCGGCAGCCAGATCCACGGCGAATTCGGTCCGCTGGTGACGCTGCGGGTGGCGATCGCCTCCGGCACAGCCTTCCTCGCCGCGCAGATGATGGACGTGGCGATCTTCGACCGCATGCGCGAAGGGCGCTGGTGGCGTGCGCCGCTGGCCTCCACGCTCGTCGGCTCCACGCTGGACACCGCCCTGTTCTTCAGCATCGCCTTTTCCGCCGCCCTGAACGGCATGGAGCCCGCCAACCCGCCGCTCTGGGCCCAGGAAACGCTGCCGCTGCTGGGCGCCGGACCGGTTGCACCGCTCTGGGCTTCGCTCGCCATCGCCGACTGGTCTGTCAAGCTTGCCCTCGCATTGATCGCCCTGATCCCGTTTCGCCTCATCGTTCAGCGCTTGTCGCCTGCCCGCGCGGAAATTCATTGACAGGTAAGCGTTCTGTGTCACGCTGAAGGGGACAGAAACAACTGAAAGGAGGTGATCCAGTGTCGAGAGTAATGCTGGAGAGTGGTGTCGTGAAATTCGGAAGGACGCGCCACTGAGGCAGCCTTCGAGGTAGTCTTCCGACGGGCTTATGCGCCCATGACACCTCACCTCCAAGATAGCTCGGAGAGCCGTTTCCCGACCGGGAGACGGCTCTTTTCGTGTCCGGGCAACGCCTGCCGGACGTCGCGGACCTGGCGCGTTTGCCCCCGCGCCAACGGAGGCCCCTTTTCCGAGACTGGCGCGTCATCGGCATTCTGGCCTAAGGAAGCACTGGAAAGGACGGTGCCATGCTCAGGGTCACGGACGACATCGCAATCGAGGATTGGGAGCTGACGGAGCAGTTCGTCCGGTCGTCGGGCCCCGGCGGACAGAACGTTAACAAGGTCTCGACCGCCGTCGAGCTGCGGTTCGAGGCCGCGCGCAGCCCGAACCTGCCGGATCCGGTGAAGACCCGGCTGCGCAAGCTCGCCGGCCGGCGGTGGACAGCCGATGGCGCGCTGATCCTGCGGGTGGAGGATACGCGCAGCCAGGCCCGCAACCGGGAGATCGCCCGCGAACGGCTGGCAGAGCTCATCCTGAAGGCGACGCAACGGCCGAAACGCCGCATCGCGACCCGGCCGACGCTGGCATCGAAACGCCGGCGGGTCGACGCCAAGACCCGGCGCGGCTCGGTCAAGGCATTGCGCGGCAAGGTGTCGGACGAGGAATGACGCAGATGGAGAGCCTTGCCGAGCGCCGCCTTCGGCTGATGGGGCCGAACGTGCCGACGTTTTACCGCGACCCGGTGCACATCGTGCGCGGCGAGGGCGTTTGGCTCTGGGATGCCGACGGCCGGCGCTATCTCGACTGCTACAACAACGTGCCGCATGTCGGGCATTGCCACCCGCGCGTGGTGGAGGCGATCAGCCGTCAGGCCGGCATTCTGAACACTCACACGCGCTACCTGCACGAGGGGATCCTGGACTACCTCGACCGGCTCACGGCGCGGTTCGATCATGGGCTGACCCAGACGATCCTGGTGTGCACGGGGTCGGAAGCCAACGACGTCGCGTTGCGGATGGCGGAGGCCGTGACCGGCAAGACCGGGATCATCGCCACCGACAACACCTACCACGGCAACACCCGCGCCACGAGCCAGCTCTCCACGCGCCGGCCACCCATCGGTGGCTATCCCGGCCACGTGCGGCTGGTGCCTGCGCCCGACAGCCTGCATCCGGTGGGCGGATCGCCGGAAGGGCAGGCGCAGGCTTTCGCCGCCGAAGTTGCCCGCGCCATCGCGGAGCTGGAGGAGGCGGGGCACGGGTTCGCGGGCTTCATGCTCTGCCCGGCCTTTGCCAACGAGGGGCTGCCGGTGCTGCCGCCGGGGTTTCTCGACCCGACAATCGCGGTGGTCCGCGCGGCCGGCGGCCTGGTGCTTTGCGACGAGGTGCAGCCGGGTTTCGGGCGGCTCGGGAGCGCGTGGTGGGGACATGCGCACATGGGGTTCGCGCCGGACGTGGTGACGCTCGGCAAGCCGATGGCGAACGGTCATCCGGTGGCCGCGGTGGTCTGCCGCCCCGACGTGATGGCAGCTTTCCGTGGCGCCTTCGGCTATTTCAACACCTTTGGCGGGACCCCGGTTTCGGCGGCGGCCGCATTGGCAACGCTGGAGGTGATCGAGGCGGAAGACCTGGTCGGAAACGCGCGGGACGTTGGCGCCCATGCGTTCGGCCTGCTGCGGGGCCTGTCTCACCCACGGATCGCCGAGGTGCGCGGACTCGGGCTGTTCCTAGCCGTGGAATTCGTCTTGGAAGACGGCGCGCCCGCGACCGACTTTGCGGAGGAGGTCGTGGAGCGGATGCGGCAACGAGGGGTCCTTCTCAACCGGATCGGGCGGAAGATGAACATCCTCAAGATGCGCCCGCCGATGGTCTTTGCCCGCGACAACGCAGAGATGCTCGCCGCCACGCTGGCGGACGTGCTGGACGGGATGCCCGCGTGACCGCTGATCGGATGACCGCGATTGCCAAGGCGGCGGCGGTGGCCTGGGGCGGATGCCGTGGCACGCCGAGGCTGGTTGCGCAGCGCGAGAACACCGTGTTCGACCTTCGGCTCGCGGACGGTACCCGGGTGGCGTTGCGGCTGCACCGGCAAGGCAACGTCGATCCGGTCGCGGTCGGCGCGGAACTGGCCTGGACGGAGGCGCTTGCCGAGGCAGGTGTCGCCTGCCCCGCACCGCGTCGCACCCTTGCCGGAGAGTTGGCGGTCGACTGCCAGGGGCAGCTCGTTTCGGCCGTGGCCTGGATCGATGCACCGCCTCTTTCCGAGGCGCCGGGCGACCCCGTGCAGCAGCATCACCGGCTCGGCGCCACCCTCGCCGACCTGCATTCGGCCGCCGACAGGCTCCGCCTCTGCCCGGTGCCGCGCCGGACCTGGAAGCGGGACGACCTGATCGGCGAGGTGCCACGGTGGGGCGGCCATTGGCTCAATCCCGCCCTGGACGACGCGGAGCGCACCTTGCTCGCGGAAGCACGGGATGCGGCGCGCCGGCAGCTCGCCGCCGTTTCGCATCCGGATGTGGGACTGATCCATGCCGACACGCTGCGGGAGAATGTGCTCGACGACGGTGCGCTGCTGTGGCTGATCGATTTCGACGACAGCGGGTTCGGATATCGCGGCTACGACCTCGCCACCGCGCTGATCCAGCAGATCGACCTACCGGGATGGGAGAGGCGCGCCGAGGCGCTGCTGGAGGGTTACCTGTCCCGCCGACCCGACGCCGCGCCGCTGCGCGGCGACCTCGCGATGTTCGTGCTGATCCGTGGGCTGGCGACGGCCGGCTGGATCGTCGACCGGGCGCCGCACGATGACCCGCGCCAGAGGCTCTATGCCGAGCGGGCGCTTGCCGCGGCGCGGCTTTATCTCGGCGGGTAGGCGGTCAGACGATCACCTCGAGCGCTTCCTGCTCGCCCACGCCGAAGACCCGCTTGTAACGCGCAACCTCGTCGGCCGGGCCCATCGACTTGTTGGGATTGTCGGAGAGTTTGACGGTCGGATTGCCATTGGCGCTGACCGCCTTGCAGACCAGCGAGAACGGGCGCAGCGCGTCGTTCGGCACCAGCCCGCGGAAATCGTTGGTCAACAGGGTGCCCCAGCCGAAACTCACCCGGACCCGGCCCTCGAACTGGCGGTGCAGCTCGAGGATCTTTTCCACGTCGAGCCCGTCGGAGAAGATCACCAATTTCTTCCGGGGATCCTCGCCACGGGATTTCCACCACTCGATGGCGGTTTCGGCGCCGGTCGCCGGGTCGCCGCTGTCGATCCGCATGCCGGTCCAGCTCTCCAGCCAATGCGGCGCGCGTTTCAGGAAGCCCTTGGTGCCGAACGTGTCGGGCAGGATGATCCGCAGGTTGCCCTCGTGCTCCTCCTGCCAGTCCTCGAGCACCCGGTAGGGCGCCTTTGCCAACGCCTCGTCGGTCTCGGCGAGCGCTGCGTAGACCATCGGCAGTTCATGCGCATTGGTGCCGATCGCCTCCACCTCCTGGCGCATCGCGATCAGGCAGTTGGAGGTGCCGATGAAGGTGTCGCCCAGGCCTTCGATCAGCGCCTGCACGCACCAATCCTGCCACAGGAAGGAATGCCGGCGGCGGGTGCCGAAATCGGCGATGCGCAACGCGGGCACCTTGCGCAGGCGCTCGACCTTTTCCCAGAGCTTGGTCATGGCGCGGGCGTAGAGCACCTGCAGCTCGAACTTCTCCATCCGGTTCAGGACCGCGCGGCCGCGCAACTCCATCAGGACGGTGAGCGCCGGGATCTCCCACAGCATGACCTCGGGCCAGCTGCCCTCGAAGGTTAGTTCGTATTGCCCGTCGCGTTTCTCCAGGTGGTAGTCGGGCAGGCGCAGCGCTTCGAACCACTCCATGAAGTCGGGGCGGAACATCTGGCGCTTGCCGTAGAAGGTGTTGCCGCGCAGCCAGGTGCTTTCGCCCCGGGACAGCGACAGCGACCGGATGTGATCGAGATGCTCGCGCAGTTCGCCCTCGTCGATCAGTTCGGCGAGCCGCACGTCCTTGGTCCTGTTGATCAGGGAGAAGGTGACGCGCGCGTCCGGCTTGTTGCGAAACACCGACTGGCACATGAGAAGCTTGTAGAAATCGGTGTCGATCATCGACCGGACAATCGGGTCGATCTTCCACTTGTGGTTCCACACCCGCGTGGCGATGTCGATCATGAAGCCCCCGTTGCGCTGCTGCGGTGCAGGCTATCTTTCGAGGGCGCCGAAGAAAAGGGGCCGTCACCCGGTGCCTGCCGCGGCCATTCGGCCTAGCGGAGCGATCCGACGCGAGCCGGTGGAGCCGCGCCGGCCGAGCCTGCGACCTTCGCGTCGGAAGCCTCCCTTGCCGGTTCGGGTCGACGCGCCGTGGCGGCAACGTTTTGGATGTCGCCGGTCTCCTGCGGTGCTGTCCGGGCACGCCGGCGCCCCCGCGCTTCCAGCAGCGCCATGTGCAGGTCGTGCTTGCGGAACGGCTTGGTCACGACGTCGTCCATCCCGGCCAGAAGGCACATCGAGCGGTCCTCGGGAAAGGCGTTCGCGGTCAGGGCAATGATCGGGGTCGGGACGTCGCCGTCCTGCGCCTCCCTCTCCCGGATCTCTCGGGTTGCCTCCAGCCCGTCGAGGATCGGCATGTGCATGTCCATCAGCACGATATCCGGCCGGCGCAGGACAAACAGATCCACCGCCTCGCGGCCATTCACGGCAAAGACCGTCTCCAGGCCCATGGCCGAGAGCATCTTGTCGATGAGCAGCGTGTTCGTCCTGTTGTCCTCGGCCACCAGCACGACCAGCCCGGCAAGTTCCGCCGCATCCGGGACGGGGGGCGCTTCGGGCAGCCTCGGCGCGGTCGTCTCGACCGTGGTGGCGACCGGCACACTCAGCGAGACGTGGAAGACCGAGCCCTTGCCGGGCCGGGACTCCGCCGAGATCTCGCCGCCCATCGCCTCGGCCAGAAGGCGCGAGATCGAGAGCCCGAGCCCGGTGCCGCCGAACCGGCCAGCGACGTTGGCGTCGGCCTGGGTGAAGCTGTCGAAGATGTGGTCGATCCGCTCCATCTCGATCCCGATGCCGGAGTCGCGGATCGAGATCAGGAAATGGCACTGGGTGCCGTCCATGCGCAGGCTGACCTCCACGCGGACGAACCCGTCCTCGGTGAACTTGATGGCGTTGCTCAGCAGGTTGAGGAGGATCTGCCGCCACCGCCCGTCGTCGCCGATCACGCGCGCCGGCAGGTTCTGCGGCAGGACCAGGCTCAGCTCCAGCCCCTTGGCCTCGGCCAGCGGGAACACCAGTTCGACCGCGTGGCGCAGACATTGCTCCGGCGAGAACGGCTCGGCGACCACGTCGAGCCGGCCGGATTCGAGCTTGGAGAAATCGAGGATGTCGTTGACGATCGCGAGCAGCGCCTCCCCGGAGGAGGTGATCGTCCGGACCAATGTGCGCTGCGCCTCGTCGAGCGGGGTCTCGAGCAGCAGATCGGCCGTTCCGATCACGCCGTTCATCGGGGTGCGGATCTCGTGGCTCATGGTGGCGAGAAAATTGTGGCGGGCGCGTACGGCGTCCTCGGCCGCCTGCCGGGCTGCCGCCACCGCGTGCTCCCGCCGCTTCGCCTCGCTGATGTCCCGCTCCACGCTCACCATGTGTTCCAGCTCGCCGGAATCGTCGAACACCGGCGCGATGCTGACCTCGACCCAGATCGGATGACCGCCCTTGTGCCGGTTGATGATCTCGACCCGGACGGGCCGGCGCTCCGCCCGCGCGGTGTTCAATTTCCTGATCGCCGCTTCGCTGGTCTCCGGGCCGTTGAGGAAGTTCACGTTGCGCCCGACAGCTTCGGAAAAGCTGTACCCGGTCACTTCGGTGAAGGCGCGGTTCACCCAGGAAATGAGACCGTCGCTGTCGCTGATGATGACACTGTCGTTGGCGCGCTCCGCAACGTGGGCGAGGCGGCGGGTGGTCTGCCGGGAGCTTTCCAGGGCGACGTTGGCGTGGGCAAGGTCGCGCGCGCTCTCCAGAGTGGCCATTTGCATGACGCTTCGGCGCTGGCGTGTCTTGTGCAGGTGCCGTGAGAAGGCCCAGACCACATAGCCTATGAGCAAGGCGGCGGACACGTCGTAATAGCTTGCCCTGTCGCCCCCGAATGGCCCAATGATCGCGTAGATCAGGATCAGCGCGAGCGTCGCGCTGTAGGTCGCGATCCGGACCAGCGCAGCCTTGCCGTGCAGGCCGTAGAGCATGGAGGCATCCAGCAGCGCCGCCATGCAGAGCGCGCCCGCCAGGGTCTGCGCGTCATGTCCGCCGAGCCGGTGCACCAGCGCCACGAACAGGGTCAGCGTCAGGGCCTGAAACCCGCCCGTCAGGGTGGTGACGGCCTCGGCCCGGGCATAATCGGCGCCCATCGTGCCGCGCTTGCCGTAGTGCCTGAGGACCGCGCAATCCAGCGCATCGCCGAGAACGACGATCGCCGCGATCAGCAGTGTCGTGCCGATGTCGGCCATTGTCAGGAAGATCGGGAAGCAGACGACCACGAGCATCTGGCGCGTCCAGAAGTGCCGCGAGCGACCGCGACAATAGGACAGGAAGCGGCCTTCGACGCTACGGCTGGCGCGAAATTCGGCAAGGCTTCGGTCTGCAGCCTCGGTTCTCGGGTCCATTCCCTCTCCGTCCGGTCAAAGCGCAGCGGTCTGGCTGCGGCCACGGCAGGCAGGAAACCAGAAACTGGTTCCCGTTTGCTTAATGTCCGCCGACCCGGGCAATCAGCGGCCGTCCAGCACGACTCCGGCGTCGAGCATGGAATCGAGGGCCGCTTCCAGGGAACCATCGAGGTCGATCGCCCTGCAGCAGGGAAGGTCGACCGTTACCGCGTAGCCCAGCCGTGCCGCGTCGACTGCGGAATAGTGGACGCAGAAATCGGTGGCCAGGCCGACCATCCGCAGCCGCTCGACCCCGCGGGTGCGCAGGTAGCCGTCGAGACCGGTGGGGGTTTCGTGGTCGTTCTCGAAGAACGCGGAATAGCTGTCGATCTCGCGCCGGAACCCCTTGCGGATGATCAGGTCCGCCGGATCGGTCAGGAGATCGGGGTGGAACTCGGCGCCCTTGCTGCCCTGCACGCAATGGTCGGGCCAGAGCACCTGCGCGCCATAGGGCATCTCCGTCACCTCGAACGGGTTCTTGCCCGGATGCCGGGAGGCGAAGGAGCCATGATCCGCCGGGTGCCAGTCCTGGGTGAAGACCCGCACCGGGAAGTCGGGGAGCATGGCGTTGATCGCAGGCACGATCTCGTCGCCGCCGGGCACGGCAAGCGCGCCGCCGGGGCAGAAGTCGTTCTGGACATCGATCACGATCAGGGCTTCGGTCATGGCAGACACCTCCTGCCCCCTTGGCTAGGCAAGCTGGGGCCCGCGGTCAATCGGGCTTGTTCTTGCGGGGCGTTCCGGCCTAGGGAAACGGCCATGCTGACCGTCGCCGCGCTCTATCACTTCACCCGTTTCGACAACCCCGACGCCCTGCGCGCGCCGCTCAAGGCGCTGTGCGAGGCCGAAGGCGTGCGCGGCAGCCTGCTGCTGGCCGCCGAGGGGATCAACGGCACCATCGCCGGACCGCCGGACGGGATCGCCCGGGTCCTCGCCCATATCCGCGCCCTCCCCGGCTGCGGCGGGCTGGAATGGAAGGAGAGCCAGGCAGAGGCCATGCCGTTCGGCCGCATGAAGGTCCGGCTCAAGCGCGAGATCGTCACCATGGGCCAGCCGCAGGTGGACCCGACCGCCGCCGTCGGCCGCTATGTCGACCCGGCAGAGTGGAACGCGCTGATTTCCGCGCCGGATGTCGCGGTGATCGACACCCGCAACGACTACGAGGTCGCCATCGGCACCTTCGAGGGAGCGGAGGACCCGGGGATCCGGTCGTTCCGCGATTTCCCGGCCTGGTGGGAGGCGAACCGCGAGCGGTTCCACAACAAACGGATCGCGATGTTCTGTACCGGCGGCATCCGTTGCGAGAAATCCACCAACTACCTGATGGGGCTTGGCGAGGCCGAGGTGTTCCACCTCAAGGGCGGGATCCTGAAGTACCTCGAGGAGGTGCCGGAGCAAGACAGCCTCTGGCACGGCGAATGTTTCGTCTTCGACCAGCGGGTCGCGCTGAAGCACGGGCTCGAGCAGGGCAGCCACGCGATGTGCCATGCCTGCCGCCGCCCGGTGTCCGAAGACGACCGCCGCTCCGATGCTTTCGAGGAGGGCGTTTCCTGCCCGCGCTGCATCGAGGAGTTCTCCGACGCGGATCGCGAGAGGTTCCGGGAGCGGCAACGCCAGGTGCGTCTCGCCGGAGAGCGCGGCGAGAAACATCTGGGCGCCGAGGGCTGATCCCGCTTAGTCACCCGCCGCGATGCCGGGCAGCCAGTCGAGGATGTGGCCGGCGGTCTCCGACAGGAACGCAGGCTCGTACATCGGCATGTGCCCCGCGCCCGCGACGATCCGGGGTCGGCTGCCGTAGTAGAGACCGGTCAGGTGGACATCGAGCGGCGGCACGAAGCGGTCCTTTCCGGCGCCGATCACCAGCAGGTCGGAGCGGGGGCCGGGCAGCGGCGCGAAGGGCGGGAAGCCCGAGGTGCGCGCCGTCGCGGCGAGCGCCTCGTCGGTCAGGCGGCTGAGAACGGTGCGGAACTCCGCCTCGGAGATGCCATTCGGAAACATGTTGTCCCGGATCACCCGCGGGTCGGTCGCGGCGACCCCGAAGAAGGACAGGTCGAACATCGCCTTCCAGAGCGCAAGGTTGGTCGTGGCCATCTCCATCGACGCGCGCCAGAGCCCGTAGGGCGGCGCCGAGCAGAGCAGCACCGTCGCCGCCGGGCGCCCGCCGCGCCGCAACAGGTTCTGCGCGACGGCCCCGCCCAGCGAATGACCCACGACGACCGTGGGCCGGCCAATGGCGGCCAGGGCCTCCGCCAGGGCGCCGGTGAGCGTGTCGAGACCCGGCCCGTCGAAGAGCGATGCGCCCGGGAGCGCCGCCGCGAGGGCGTCGAGCGCCGCGCCCGCATCGCCGCCCTGCATCGCTTGTGACAGCACGCGGTCCAGAACGCCGGGATCCGTGGCCATGGTCGCGCCAACGGGGCGGCCCGGCAGGCTCATGGTCCAACAGCGGTGCCCTGCCTCGGTGAAATGGCCGAGCCAGCGCTCCGTCCAGACCCAGCCGCCCGCAGACATGCCGTGCAGGAACAGCAGGTCGGGCAGATCTCCCGCGCCTGCCGCCTCGTGGCGGGTCAGGGACCAGCCCTGGTAGCTGTCGAGCGTGATGTCTTCGGAGGGGCTAGCTGTGGTGTGCATCGTGATCCGTCCTGACGCGACCTGTGTCCACCTGCAGGATATCGCATGTCGCGCCAGAACATGCTGCGACGCAGCGTCTATGGTGGCGTCTCCAACCACCGCCCTGTGACAGCATCACCACCATCGGGGCAAAACCGCCGACTGAGTCCGGACACGCTTTGCCACCGCAGCGGCCCGCGTCCTAGATTCCCGCCAGACAGCGCGGGGCGGTGCGCCGCCCCCGATAAAAGACGTGCCCGACGAGCAGGACGTAACCCGTGCAAGACACCACCAGTTCCGCCGACCAGCCGGTGGACCACCCGCCGCTTCTTGCCGTCGATCTCGACGGCACGCTGATCCGCAGCGACATGCTTCTGGAAAACTGGTGGAACGTGGTCTCCCGCGATATTCCTGCCGCCGCGCGGGCGCTCAGGGCGCTGCCGGAGGGCAAGGCAGCCTTCAAGAAGGCGCTGGCGGATACGGCCAAGGTGGATGTCAGCAAGCTGCCCTACAACGACGAGGTGCTGGCGCGTATCCAGAGCCACCGCGACGCCGGTGGCCGCGTGGCGCTGGTGACGGCCTCTGACCAGCAGGTCGCGCAGCAGATCGCCGACCATCTCGGCATCTTCGACGAGGTGCATGGCTCCGACGGCGAGACCAACCTCAAGGCGGACCGCAAGGCGGCCTTCCTGATCGAGCGGTTCGGCCGTGGCGAATACGACTACATCGGCGATCACGAGGCCGATCTCGAGGTCTGGAAAGGCGCCCGCAAGGCGATCACCGTCAATGCGCCCGACGATCTGCGCACCGGCGCGGAAGCTGCGGCCGCCGAAGGTGCGGAACATCTGGGGCGCGCGGAGCTCGCCGGCCCGAACAAGTCCTGGCTGCGCGCGGTCCGTCCGCACCAATGGGCGAAGAACGTCCTGATCTTCCTGCCGGTTCTGATGGCGCACAGCCACGATCCGCGCGACTGGGTGGCTGCGGTGCTGGCCTTCGTCGTGTTCAGCATGATCGCCTCCAGTGTCTACCTGCTGAACGACCTGCTGGACCTGTCCGCCGACCGCGCGCACCCGCGCAAGTCGAAACGTCCGCTGCCCTCGGGCGAGATGGCGTTGCTGCACGGGTCGCTGCTGGCGCCGGCACTGTTGCTTGGCGGGCTGCTGCTGGCCCTGCTGCTCCTGCCATTCGACTTCTTTCTCGTCCTGCTGGGGTATTTCATCCTCACCACCGCCTATTCGCTCAACCTCAAGCGCCGGCTGGTGATCGATATCTGCACCCTCGCCACGCTCTATACGGTGCGCATCATCGCCGGCGGGGCGGCGACGGGCATCCTGATCTCTCCCTGGCTGCTGGCCTTCTCCGGCTTCCTGTTCCTGTCGCTGGCGGCCATCAAGCGGCAGGCCGAACTGATCAGCGACGTCGCCGCAGGGCGCGAGGGCTCCGCCGGGCGTGCCTATGTCACCTCCGACATTCCCGTCGTCTCGGGCATGGCGCTGACCGCAGGCTACGTATCCGTGCTGGTCCTCGCGCTCTACATCAGCACACCGTCGGTCTCGCTGATCTACGAACGCCCGAAGCTGCTCGGCGCGGTTTGTGCGATCCTACTCTACTGGATCAGTCGCGTCGTCATGCTCACCCACAGGGGCAAGATGCACGACGATCCGGTGGTCTTTGCCCTGAAAGACAGCACCAGCCGCATTTGCGGCGTCATGATTTTGCTGATCGCCGCCGCCGCCTCCTTCGGCTGAGCCTCCGACCGGGTCGAACTTGAAATTCGCCCCGGAAGCCGCTTTACCGGTGTGAAACACGGGGAACCGGCCCATGACCCTCAAGAGTCCGAAGTTCAACGAAAAGCTGGCGGCGCTGCTGGCGCAGATCTATCCGGACGCGGATATCCCGCAGCTCCGGGAGGACACGATCGCGGCGTTCTGGCCCGAGGGCACCGCCTCGCGCAGCCGTACCCGGCCGCCTGGCAACAACCTCTGGGACGAGACGGACACGCTGGTCATCACCTATGGCAACAGCATCGTCGACGGCGAGCATCGCCCGCTCGACCTGCTGCGTCATTTCCTCCAGGAGAACGTGTCCGGGGTCATCAGCGGCGTGCACATCCTGCCGTTCTTCCCCTTCACCTCGGACGACGGCTTTGCCGTCACCGACTACCGCAGCGTGAACTCGAACCTCGGCAACTGGTCGGACATCAACCGCATCGCCTCCGAATTCAAGCTGATGTCGGACCTGGTTCTGAACCACGTCTCCAGCTTTTCGATCTGGTTTCACGAATACCTGCAGGGGCACCCGCCCTACGACAAGTTCTTCTTCGAGGCCTCGCCGGAGGACGACCTGAGCGCGGTGGTCCGGCCACGCACGTCGTCGCTGCTGCGCGAGGTTCAGACCGCCAACGGCCCCCGCTGGGTCTGGTGCACCTTCAGCCACGACCAGGTCGACCTCGACTTCCGCAACCCCGAGGTGCTGCTGGAGTTCCTGCGGGTGATGCGGCTGCATATCGACAACGGTGTGCGGATCATCCGGCTCGACGCCGTGGCCTTCGTCTGGAAGGAGATCGGCACCTCCTGCATCCACCTGCCGCAAACCCACGCCATCGTGCGCCTGATGCGGCTGCTGTTCGACTATGCCTCCGAGCCCGTGGTCCTGCTGACCGAGACCAACGTGCCCAATGCCGAGAACCTCTCCTATTTCGGCAACATGAACGAGGCGCATTCGATCTACAATTTCTCGCTGCCGCCGCTGATCCTGCACGCCATGCTCAACGGCACCAGCAGCGCGCTCAGCCGATGGCAGATGGCGATGCCCCCGGCCCAGCTCGGCTGCGCCTACCTGAACTTCACCGCCTCCCATGACGGGATCGGCGTGCGCGGCGCCGAGGGGCTCTTGCCCGACACCGAGATCGGATCCATGGTCAAGGCCGTGCGGGATTTCGGCGGGCTGGTCTCGATGCGCTCGATGCCGGACGGCAGCCAGAAACCCTACGAGCTGAACATCACCTGGTTCGACGCGATGAAGGGCACGGTCGACGGGCCGGACGACCTGCAGTTCGAGCGTTTCCTCTGTAGCCAGACCATCGTGATGGCGCTGGAGGGGCTGCCGGCCTTCTACATTCACTCCCTGCTCGGCACGCCGAACGACCATGCCGGCGTCGAGAAGACCGGGGTGAACCGCGCCATCAACCGGCACCGCTGGGACTACCCGACCCTGCGCGAGGCGCTGGCAGATCCCGAGACGATCCACGCCCGCGTGCTGGCCGAGATGAAGCGGCGGATCTCCATTCGCATCCGCCAGAAGGGATTCCACCCCAACGCCACGCAGTTCACCCTGCACCTCGGGGAATCCCTGTTCGGCTTCTGGCGGCAGAGCATCAACCGGGAGCAGTCGATCTTTGCCATCCACAACGTGACCCGCGAGCCCGTCACGATGGCGCCTCATGCGATCAACCTGATCGGCGGCGAATCCTGGGTGGATCTGCTGAGCGGCGAAGCCATCGACCCGCTCGGCGAAGACGTGACCTTCGCCCCCTACCAGTGCCGCTGGATCAGCAATCGCCACTGAGAACGCGGGCACAAGAACGCGCGGCCGCCTCTCCGCGCGTCCTTCAGTCCGAGATATCAATCGGCGTCATCACGCCCTCGCGCAGGATGGCGTCCCAATCCCAGGCGATTCCGATCCCCGGTTCAGGTGAGGGCCGTGCCAGCCCGCCTTCGATGGTCATCCCCTCGGGGGCGATGACGTCGAGTTGCGGGATGTACTCGAGCCAGCGCGCGTTCTCCACGGCGCAGACCAGGCTGACGTGCAGCTCCATCAGGAAATGCGGGCAGATCGGGACGTTGTAGGCCTCGGCCAGGTGGGCGATCTTCAGCCAGGGCGTGATGCCGCCCACGCGCGCGACATCCGCCTGCACGATGCTGGCGCCGCCGGCCTCGAGATATTCCTTGAACTGCGAGAGCGAGTACATGCTCTCGCCCACCGCTATCGGCACCGATGTCCGCGCGGCCAGATTGGCATGGGCGGTGACATCGTCGGCCGGAAGAGGTTCCTCGAACCAGGCGATGCCCGCCTCCTCCAGGACCCGGGACCGCCGGATCGCTTCCGGCAGGGTGAAGCTCTGGTTGGCGTCCACCATGATCTCGTAGCCGGGTCCCACAGCCTCGCGGAGCGCCAACAGCCGGGCGCGATCTTCTGACAGATGCGGCTTGCCGATCTTGATCTTGGAGCCGAGAAAACCGCGCGCCTGAACCGCGAGAGCGTCCTCGATGAGCGCCTCCGGCTGGATGTGAAGCCAGCCGCCCTCGGTGGAGTAGAGCGGAATGGTCTCGCGCGCGCCACCTGCCATGAGCCACAGCGGCAACCCCGCGCGCCGGCACCTGAGATCCCAGAGCGCCACGTCCACGGCCGCCATCGACAGCGACGTGATCGCTCCGACAGCGGTCGCATGGGTGGCAAAGAGCATGTCGTGCCAGATCCCCTGGATCGCCTCCGCATCCCGCCCGATCAGCAACGGCACGAGGGTGCGCTCCAACAGCTTGATCACGGACGGGCCACCGGTTCCGATCGTGTAGGTATAGCCGGTCCCCACGGCACCGTCCGCATCCGTGATGCGGATCATTGGCGTTTCCTGGCTCTGGAAGGACTGGATGGCGTCCGTACGAAGCACCTTGGGCTTCAGATCCACCATGAAGATCTCGACGCGCTCGATCCGGGCCATTTCTCATATCCCCATTGTTTAGGCAGCACCGGCGATCCGCAGGCGCCGTTCGTTGTCTCAACTCGGTAACATTGATCCACGGCAGGCTTTCACGCCGCCGGTCAGCTCTCGGCGCCACCTGCAAGGCTGGTGGCGGTGCGCCGCTCGCCCGCGACCGGCGTGTTGACCGGATAGCGCGGCGCCTCGCCCCTGGCGAAGCGAACGGCCTCCTCGGCGACCTTGCGTTTGAGTTCCTGCGCGGATTCCTCCGAGTACCAGCCCATGTGCGGCGTCACGATGCAGTTGTCGAATCGAAGCAGCGGCGAACTTGCCGCGAGCGGTTCGGATTCGACCACGTCGATGCCCGCCCCGCTTAGCTTGCCGGAGGCAAGCGCCTCGGCGAGCGCCTCCTCGTCGATGATGCCGCCGCGGGCCGTGTTGATCAGGATCGCGCCGGGTTTCATCCGCGCAATAGCGCCCCGATCGAGGATGCCGCGGGTTTCGTTCGACAGCGGGCAATGGACGGAGATCACGTCGGCCTCGCGCAGCAACTCGTCGAAGTCGACCTCGTCGGTACCCGGAAGCTGGCGGCATACCCCCGGCTTGTACGGATCGCAGAGCACCACGCGGCAGCCCAGCGCGGAGGCCTTCTCGGCGAAAAGCCGTCCGATCCGCCCGACCCCGAGGACGCCGACCGTCATGTCCTTGACCCTGCGAACGGGGATCGTGAGCCGGTAGTCCCACTCCCCCCGATGCGCGGCCGCCGAGATCATCGGGATCTTGCGCACGAGGGCGAGCATCAGCCCGAGCGCATGGTCGGAGACCTCGTACATCCCGTAATCCGGCACGTTGCAGACCTGTACGCCGTGGCGCGTAGCGGCCTCGAGATCGACGGTATCGACGCCCACGCCGTAGCGTACGATGATCCCGAGCGACGGCCTGAGCGCCGCCAGCACCCGGTCGGTGAACGGACCGTACTGCGTGAGAATGGCGTTGGCGCCCTCGCACTGGGCGATCAGGTCGTCCTCGCTTCGGCAGGCGTAGTGCTCGAACCCGAGTCCGGCGTCGGAGAGAACCTTCTGCTCGATGCTCATCGACTCGTGGTCGCAATCGGAGACTACAATCTTCATCAGACCTTCTTTCAGTTGCTTTGTGTCGGGGGTCAGCGGCCGAGGTAGCCGCCGTCCACCGGAAGAATTGCGCCGTTCACGTAGTCGGACGCTCCGGAAGCGAGGAACAGCAGCGGGCCCTTCATGTCCTCGGCCGTGCCCCAGCGGTGCGCCGGGATGCGTGCGGAGATCTCCGCATTGCGCCCGGCGTCGGCGAGCAGGGCGCTGTTCATGTCGGTCGCCATGTAGCCCGGTGCGATCGCGTTCACGCAGATACCGCGTCCTGCCCATTCGTTGGCCAGCGCCTTGGTGAGCTGGGCGATGCCGCCCTTGCTCGCCGCGTAGGCCGGCACGGTCAGACCGCCGAAAAAGCTGAGGAGCGAGGCGACGTTGACGATCTTGCCGCCGCCCTGCGGCAGCATCACCCGCGCCGCGCGCTGGCAAAGATCGAACACGGCGGTCAGGTTCACCTCCAGGACATCGGACCAGTCCTCGAGCGGGAATTCCTCGCTCTTGTGGCGGCGCTGGACGCCCGCGGCGGTGACGAGGATGTCCAGCCGCCCGTCCAGAAGCGCTAGCGCTTCGTCAAAGCCCCGGCCCCGCGCAATGGCGTGAGAGAGGTCCACGACGAGCCCGTGACAGGCCAGCCCCCGCTCCCGAAACGCACCCGCCACGTTGTGCACGCTGTCGCCGGACCCGAAGATCACCACTTCCGCGCCTGCTTCGAGCAGGGCCTCCGCCATGCCCTTGCCAAGGCCGCGCGTCCCGCCGGTCACGATCGCCTTCCGGCCCTCGAGGTCGAACATGTTCATCGCCGCAAACCCCTCTTGCGTCACGCCTGGCAGTCCACGAGCACCTTGACGGCGTTCACGTCCGGATCGGCGATCATGTCGAAGACGCTTGCCGATCCCGAGAGCGGCACCTTCTGGGTGATCACCTTCTCCAGATCCGCCGCAAGCGTCTCGGCATAGGCCACCGACATCCCGAATTCGCGCAGCGTGTAGACGCGGGAGCCGACCAGGATCTGCTCCTTGAAGTTCATGTCGCGCAGGTCCACCGCCCGCGGTTCCTTGTGGATCCCGGTCATGCAGATCGTGCCGCCGACGCGGGCGATCTTCGTCATCTCCGCGGCCGCGTTCGCGACGCCGGAGCATTCGAACACGATGTCGACGCCCTCGCCTCCGGTGCTTTCGCCGATGTAGTCGACAAGGCTGGTCTGCCCGACATTCACCGTTTCGAACCCGAACTCGCGGCAGAGCCCGAGGCGCGCCTCGTCGACATCGGAGATCACGATGCTCGAGGCGCCGGAATGCTTGAGCACGATCGCGGTCAGGACGCCGATCGGCCCGGCGCCGGTGACGACCGTCGTGTCGAGCAGGTTGAACCGGGCCTGGTGCAGAGACCGCACCACGACGGCCAGCGGCTCGACCAGCGCGGCGATCTCGTCGGAGACCGTGTCCGGAACCTTGAAGAGCACGTCCTCGTCGATCCAGGCATAGTCGGCCATGCCGCCATCGCGGTCGATGCCTATGAGCTTGAGCGTCTCGCAGACATGCGGCTGGCCGGTCCGGCAGGGCAGGCAGTGACCGCAGGACAGCAGCGGATAGGCGACGACGCGGTCGCCGGGGGCAAAGCGGCCGGAGCCGTCCTTGATCTCCTCGACAGCACCGACGAACTCGTGCCCGAGGACCAGCGGCGCCTTGGCGCGCGGGTGCTTGCCGGCGAAGATGCCGATGTCCGTCCCGCAAACGCCGCAGAAACGCATCCTGACCTTTGCCTGTCCGCTGCGACCTTCCGGGACCGGAACGTCCTGCACCTCGACCTTCTTCGGGCCCGTGTAGACCAGCGCCTTCATCTTTACTCACTCCTCTGGAAACGACAGCCGGCATCGCGTCGACCCATCGCATGTTCGTTTGATCCTGCGCATCGGGGACGCGCCTGTTCCTTGATCCGCCGACAAGCCGCCGCGCCCCTCCCGGCTCCGTGGGAAGTACGCGTCACGCTCGACATGCGCTTGCTCTCGAGGCCTCCTGCTCCGCAGCCGCTTCAAGCTTGTCCCAGTCGAAGGTGACGCCGATGCCCGGCGTGCCAGGCGCCACCGCCAGATGGTCCTGCAGCACGACGGGGCGGGTCGTGTAGTGGTCGATGGGGAAGGAATGCAGCTCGATCCATCCCGCGTTGGGCTGGGCGGAGACGAGGCTCACGTGCAACTCCTGCATGCCGTGGCTGCAGATTGGGATTCCGTGTTGGCGGGACAGGTCGGCGACGCGGAGCCACCCGGTGATACCACCGCAATTCGACGCATCGGGCTGCACAAACGACAGCCTGGCCTGCTCGAAGGCGTATTCGAACTCGTGGATCGTGTGGAGATTCTCGCCCATCGCCAGCGGCATGCCCGTCGCTTCGGCAATCCGGCCGAAACCCGCGTAGTCGTCCGGAATGGTCGGTTCCTCGAACCACATCAGGTTGAATGGCTCGAAGGCGCGCGCCGCCTCGATCGCCTGCTCGACACTCATCGAGTAGTTGGCGTCGACCATGAAGGCGACCTCGGGGCCGATCAGGTCGCGCACCGCGGCGATGCGCTCGACGTCCTCGGCGAGCGTCGGTTGGCCGATCTTGATCTTCACGCCGTTGGCCCCGTCCGCAAGATAGCCGCGGATCGAGTCGAGCAGCTTGGGCAGGGGAAAGTTGAGGTCGATGCCGCCGAAATACGCATTGCAACGGTCGGAGGCACCGCCTGCGACCTGCCACAGCGGCTTGCCGAGACGCTTGCAACGGGCGTCCCAGAGCGCGATGTCCACCGCCGAGATCGCGAAGGAGGCGATGCCGCCGCGCGCGACGTAATGCATGTGCCACTGCATCGCGTCGTAGAGCGCCTCCACGTCGTCCCCGTCCCGGCCCAGCACGAACGGCGCGAGGTCGTATTCGATCATCGCCAGGATCGACCGCCCGCCGCGCCCGCCGGTATAGGTGTAGCCGGTGCCCACCGTGCCGTCGGAAAGCGTGACGGTCGCGGTGATCAGCTCGAAATGGGAATGATCGCCGTGCTTGGCGTCGGTCAGGATCTCGTCGAGCGGAACCGCGAAGCACCGTGCGTCGAGCGACTTGATTGCTGGCATCTCAGGCTCCCTGTTTCGCCGCGGCCCGCGAGAAGCGGGACTGCAGGAGGATGACCACGAAGAGGAACATGCCGCGCACGACCATCTGCCAATAGGCGGAGAAGCTGATCACGCCGCGTCCGTTCTCGAAATTGAGGATGTTGAAAACAAGGCCCAGCAACAGCGCGCCGGCGACCGTTGCGGGAACGGAACCGAGGCCGCCGGTCAGCAGCGTGCCGCCGACCACGACCGACGCGATGGCCGAAAGCTCCCAGCCCACCCCTTCGAGCGGCTGGCCTGCACCGAAGCCGGAAGCGAGGATCACGCCGGCAAGCCCGGCGCAGCCGCCGGACAGGATGTAGACGAAGGCCTTGGCCCGGTCGACGGGCAGGCCCATCATCCGGGTCGCGTCCTCGCCGCCGCCGATTGCCTCGACCGTGCGTCCGATGGAGGTCTTTTCCAGCACCACCCAAAGGCCCACGGCTAGCACCATGACCACGATGATCGACCAAGGCAGAAGCCCGCCGACATTGCCCATTCCGAACTTGGTGAAGTTCGACCCCCAGTCGACTGAGATCGTCTGCCGGCCGGAAATCACCAGCGCGCCGCCCTTGGCGCCCAGCATCGTCGCCAGGGTGGCGATGAATGGCGGAATGCGCATCTTGATGACGAAGAACGCATTGAGCGCGCCGATCGCCATGCCGGCCAGGATGCCGCCCGGAAGCGCCACCTGGATGCCGTAGGGCGACAGGTAGGCCACGCAGACCGAGGTGAAGGCCACCACCGACCCGACCGAGAGGTCGATGCCGCCGGTCATGATGACGAAGCACATGCCGAGCGAGATGGCGATGAACATCGAG
Organism: Tropicimonas sediminicola; assembly: GCF_900188335.1. Taxonomy (GTDB): domain Bacteria; phylum Pseudomonadota; class Alphaproteobacteria; order Rhodobacterales; family Rhodobacteraceae; genus Tropicimonas; species Tropicimonas sediminicola. The sequence goes on from NZ_FZOY01000008.1 coordinate 82,172, forward strand.
TTGTAGTTCAGGAAAGAGCTGATGTTGTAGGCGCCGGTGAAGTTGTCGTAGCGCAGCGCACCGAACAGGATCATCGCCACGAGCGCGATCCAGACGCCGACGGACTGGCCATTGCCTTGCAGGTATTTCCGGAGATCGAACGCGTTGGTATCGAGCATGCCGTTCACTCCTTCCGGCCTTGCTGGACGTAGACGGCGAGCACGATGATGCCTGCCTTGGCGATGAGCGCGACCTCGTCGGCAACGCCGTTGGCCAGCAGTGTGTACTTCACCAGCTGGATGATGATCGCGCCGAGGATCGCCCCGAAGATCGGGGCCTTGCCGCCCATCAGAAGGGTGCCGCCGACGACGGCCGCCGCGATGGCGTCGAGCTCCATCAGGTTGCCGATCCGCGCGGCGTCGGAGGCGGAGTTGATCGCAACGACGATCAGCCCGGCGATCCCGGACAGCCCGGCGGAGATGACATAGACGCCGATCTTCACGCGCCGCACCGGAGTTCCGGTCAGCCGCGCCGCCTTTTCGTTGCCCCCTACGGCAAGGATGCGGCGGCCGAACATCGTCCGGTTCACGACCCACCAGAAGACAACCGCGATCACCAGCACCAGCCAGCCCTGGAACGGCAGCCCCAGGATCTTTCCGGTGCCGATGTAGGAAAAGCCCGGGTGGCTGAAGGTCTGCAGGTTGCCGTTGGTCAGCACCTGCGCGATCCCGCGCCCGGAAATGAAGAAGATGAGCGTGGCGATGATCGGCTGGACGCCGAGATAGGCCACGAGCACGCCGTTGAAGAGCCCGCAGACCAGCGCCACGAGAATGGGTACGGCGATCGACAGCGCCAGTCCGAGCGACGGGTTCGCCTGGGCGAAGTCCGACAGGAAGATGAGCGGCGCCAGCGCGCCGGCCACGGCCATCACCGCGCCGACGCTGAGATCGATCCCCGCGGTCGCGATCACCAGTGTCATGCCGACGGCCACGATGGCGATGGTGGCCACCTGGCTGATGTTCACGAACAGGGTCTGCAGCTGCAGGAAGTTGGGCGTGATCAGGATGTTGATGAGAAGAAGCAGCGCGAGCGCAATGAGGCCGCCATGCCTCGAGAGCCGTTTCCAGTCGAACCCGTTCATGGCGAGGCTCCTGCTCTGGGGGGAGGGCGTCTGGGCCTGATCGGTCATGCCTCCGCCCCCTCGTGGGATTGCGCGATGGCGCCGATCAGTTTCTCCTCGGTGATGCCCGGGTTGCGCAGCTCGGTGACCGAGACGCCGTCCTGTAGCACCACGATGCGGTCCGCACCCTCGACGAGTTCCTCGAACTCCGAGGAGATCAGAAGCACGCCGACGCCCTTCTCGACGTATTCCCGGATGATCGACTGGATCTCGAACTTGGCGCCGACGTCCACGCCGCGCGTCGGCTCGTCGAGGATGAGCAGGTCCGGTTCCAGCGCGAGCCACCGGGCGAGCAGCACCTTCTGCTGGTTGCCTCCCGACAGTTCGCGGATCGGTTGCTCGATACTGGCAAGCTTGATGCCGAGCGCGTCGACGAACTTCTTGACGATCTCCTCCTCGCGGGCGCGGTCGAGCGAGAATTTCCCGGCCAGCGCCGGCAACAGGGCGAGCGTCATGTTCTCGCGGACCGACATTTCCGGCACGATCCCTTCGGCCTTGCGGTCCTCCGTCAGGAAGCCGACGCCGCCGCGGATCGCCTCGGCGGGATCGGAGAAACCGGCCGGCGTGCGATGCGTACTGACGGTGCCGGCGCTCAGCCTGTCGAGGCCGAAGATCGCCCGTGCGGCTTCGGTCCGTCCGGACCCGAGCAGCCCGCCAAGCCCGACGATCTCGCCCTTGCGGACGGAGACCGAGACGTCCCGCAGCATCCGCCGGGTCGAGAGGTTCCGTGCGTCGAGCAGCAATTCGCCGGCCTCGCCCTTGCCGCCGCCGAGATCGGTCATGCCGGCCGCGGCGATCTCTTCCGGGTCGCGACCGAGCATGTCGGCGATCAGTCCGAGCTTCGTGGTGGACGCGATCTCGCGCACCGCCACGGTCTGACCGTCGCGCATGATCGTGGCGCGGTCGCAGATGTGGAACAGCTCGTCGAGGAAGTGAGAGACATAGATCACGGACACGCCGCGCGCCTTCAGGCCACGCACCACGCCGAAGAGCGTCTCCACCTCGCGGTCGTCGAGCGAGGAGGTCGGTTCGTCCATGATCACCAGCCGGGCGTTGAGCGACACCGCGCGCGCGATCGCGGTGAGCTGCTGGATCGCGGTGGAATAGCTGCCGAGCGGCCGGGTCACGTCGATGTCGATGCCGAAACCGGACAGGATCTCGCGCGTGCGGTCATGCGCGGCCTTCCAGTCGATGAAGCCGAACCGGGTTCGGGGCTCGTAGCCCATGATGACGTTCTCGGTCACCGAGCGCAGAGGAACCAGGCTGAGTTCCTGGTAGATCGTCGCGATCCCGTTGTCCTGCGCCTCGCGAGGGGATTGGGCGTTGAGCGGAGCGCCCTCGAATTCGATGTCTCCCGAGTCCTTGCGATAAACGCCGGTCAGGATCTTGATCAGGGTGGATTTTCCGGCGCCGTTCTGCCCGATGAGGGCATGAACCTCGCCAGCGGCAATCTCAAGTCCGGCAGATGAGAGCGCCACGACGCCCGCAAACGACTTGTTGATGCCCTGCATTCTCAGGAGCGGTTGCATCTGAGGCCTTTCGCCAGGTCCGCACGAGGGACGGCCGAAGCCGTCCCCCGGCAGGGAGGAATCAGTATGCCTCGTCGATGTGATCGGCGGCATTTTCCTGGGTGAAGATGCGGTCCTTGACCTGCACCCACGGCTCGATCGTCTCGCCGGCGGCGTAGCGCTTCATCACTTCGCAGGCCAGCGGACCGAAGAACGGCGAGCTCTCCACCGTCACGCCCATCTTGCCGTCGATGATCGCCTGGAGCGCATCGCGGGTGCCGTCGATGGATACGACGAGCACGTCCTCGCCCGGCTTGCGGCCGGCGAGTTCCAGCGCCTGGATCGCGCCGATGGCCATCTCGTCGTTGTGGGCATAGACGATGTTCACGTCGGGATGGGCCTGCAGCAGGGTCTCCATGACCTGGCGACCGAGGTCGCGGGCGAAATCGCCGGTCTGGCTGGCGACGATCTCGAAGCGGTCGTCCTGCAGGATACGGTCGTCGAAGCCCTTCTTGCGGTCGTTGGCGGGCGAGGATCCGGTGGTGCCTTCGAGCTCGACGATGATGCCCTTGTCGCCCTTGAAGTTCTCGATGGTCCATTCCGCCACGCGACGGCCCTGGTCAATGAAGTCCGACCCCAGGAACGCGACGTAGTCCTCGCCGGCCTTGGCGACGTTCGGGTCGACGGAGCGGTCGACGAGGAAGGTCGGGATACCGGCGGCCTTGGCCTTCATCACGGCGGGTATCAGGGGCTTCTCCTCGCGCGGCGGCAGGAAGAGCACGTCGATGCCCTGGGCGATCATCGAGTCGACATCGGCAACCTGTTTCGCGGCGGAGCCGGCGGCGTCGGTGGCGATGAGATCCCAGTTGCAGGCTTCCGCCGTGTCGTGGAACGACTTGGTTTCCGCGATCCGCCAGGGGTTGTTGGACTCCATCTGGCTGAAGCCGACCTTGTAACGGTCCTTCTGAGCGAGCGGGGGCGGCTCGGCGATCGCCGATACCGTCGTCAGGGCGAGGCCGAAAGCGATGGCCGTTCCCATGAGAATTCTGCGTTTCATTTTGTCTCCTCCACTGTAAATGTCCGCCACGTCCTCCCGGAGCGGAACGGTATTGGGGTCAACCCCAGTTGAGATAGGTGGTCTGCTTCCGCAGGTACCCATCAAAGCCGTACTTGCCGTCCTCGCCGCCAAGCCCGGATTCCTTCCATCCCGTATGGAAACCCTGGACCTGCTCGCCATTGGCCCGGTTCAGGTAGATCTCGCCGAATTTCAGCGCGTAAGGCGTCTGCGCGATGCGCTTGTAGTCGCGCGTGAAGACATAGGCGGAGAGCCCGTAGTCCGTGTCATTGGCCTGCGCGACGGCCTGCTCGAAACTGTCGACCGTGAGCACCGGGACGACGGGTCCGAAGACCTCGTTTCGAACCAGAGTCGAGGCGTTGTCCTTCACCGAAAGGACGGTCGGCGCCATCCAGTAGCCCCTGGCATGGGCGCCGTCCCGAAGCGGTCCGCCCTCCAGAAGAACCTCCGCACCTTCCTCGCGCGCCGTCGCGATCATCGCGGCGACCTTGTCGACCTCGACGGCGCTGACCTTCGGCCCCATGTCCGGATCCGTCATCGGATCGCCGATCGTCAGGGCGCGCGAGCGCGCGACGAACTTCTCGAGGAACTCCTCGGCGATCGCGCTGTGAAGGTACATCCGCTCGTTGCAGGTGCAGATCTGGCCGCAATTGGTGTAGCGCGCGACGACCGCCGCCTCGACGGCGGCGTCGATGTCGGCGTCGTCCATCACGATGAACGGGGCCTTGCCGCCCAGTTCCAGCCGCAGGACCTTCATGGTTTGCGCACCGGTCGTGTAGATCTGTTTGCCTGCGCGGGTGCTGCCGGTCATCGTCACGAGGTCGGACAAGGGGCTCTCGACCAGCGCCTGTCCCACGACGGCGCCCCGGCCCGTCACCACGTTCACCACGCCCTTCGGAATGCCTGCCCGCTCCGCCAGGGCGCATATGAAGAGCCCGGAGAGCGGCGTGATCTCATGCGCCAGCAGGACAAAGGTGTTTCCGGTAACGAGGGCCGGGCCAAGTTTTCGTGCGCACAGCGCGGCGGGGTAGTTCCATGCCGTCAGCCCCACGACGACGCCGTGCGGGTGCCGTCGGACGTGGATCTCCTCGTCGGGATTGTCGGAGGCGACGATGTCGCCCTCGATACGCCGGACGCCGCCGGCCGCATGGCGCAGGAAGGTGAGCACGGCGCCGACCTCGCCGCGGGCCTGGCCGATGGGCTTTCCCTGTTCGAGCGTGATGATACGCGCCAGCTCCTCGGCGCGTGCTTCGACCTCGGCGGCAAGCGCCAGAACCGCCTCGCCACGGCGGATCGCCGGCAGCGCCGCCCAGGCAGGTTGCGCCCGCCGAGCGGCCTCAAGCGCGGCGATCGCGTCTTCGGCGGTCCCGTCGGGGATCGTCGCGATGATCGATTCGTCCGCCGGGTTGTCGACCTCGATCCGATCACCGCCACCTGCAACCCAGGCGCCATCGATGAGCATGCTGGCGTTGGAAATCGTGCCGGGGCTGAGGTCGAACAAGTCCATTCAGAATTCCTCTTGGTCGGACCAAACTTTTCGGCACGCTACTCCTTGCTCAGACCGATCGTCAAGAAATTTTGCAGAATTGCTGATAATTGGTCAGAAACGAAAGATTTTGGATTGAAAATGGCGCGAATCGCGAGTAGTGGCTGTATTATGATTAGACCAAATGATGGGAGGCCGGCGTGAGTCAGGAGGACAGCCGGGGTGTTCTGGAGGCCGCGCACTCGGGTGGCCGCGCATCGGACACCATCGTCGACAGGCTCCAGCACCAGATCCTGTCGGGCGAGTTGCCCGACAAGTCGCCACTCCCCTCGGAGCGCGACCTGATGGAGCGTTTCTCGGCCAGCCGTACCGTCATTCGCGAGGCCGTGGCGACGCTGGCCAGTCGCGGGCTGCTGGATGCCAAGCCGCGCTTTCGCCCGATCGTCCGCAAGCCCGGCTACGACACGGCGCTGGCATCGGTCGGAAGCATCGTCGAGTTGCTTCTGGAGCAGAAGGGCGGCGTCGGGTCACTGTTTCAAAGCCGGGTGTTCGTCGAGCGCGGCCTGGTGCGTGACGCTGCGGTCTCGGCCGGCAAGAGCGACATCGCCAACCTGAAGGACGCCCTTCAGAGGAACCAGGACGCGATCGAGGATTCCAACGTCTTCTACGCGACCGACGTGGCGTTCCACGCGGTTCTCTACCAGATCCCGCGCAACCCGATCTTTCCGACCCTTCACAACGCCTACGCCACCTGGCTGGCGCCGCACTGGAGTCGGATGCTGCGATCGCCGGAACGCAACCGCGTCAACTATGCCAGCCATGAAACGATCTACATGGCCATTCTAGAACGCGATCCCGATGCCGCGGAGGAGGCGCTCGTGGATCACCTGAACACAGCCTGGGAGCACGTCAGACAGACGTTCGGCGACGTGGGCTAGGGCCCCGGGCAGGGAGGAACATCGATGGAGAGCTTCGATCACATCGTCGTCGGCGGTGGTGCTTCCGGCTGCGTGATTGCGGCGCGGCTGGCCAGTGAAGGGGGCGCACGCGTGCTGCTGCTGGAGGCGGGCTATTCCCACCACCATCCGCTGCTCGACATGCCGCCGGGCATCTTCAAGATGATCAACGGCTCGAAGTACATGCGGTACCACAAGACGGTGCCGCAGGCGCACTTCCACGGCCGCCAGCACGATATCCCGCAGGGCCACGTGCTGGGCGGAGGATCGACCGTCAACGGACAGGTCTACATGCGCGGCCGTCCTTCCGACTACGACCGCTGGGACGCCGCGCTCCGCGGCAGCCAGGATTACGTGCCCTGGGGGTTTGACGATGTCCTGCCGTCCTTCACCGGCATGGAGGACAACAACCGGCTTCTGAACGAGTACCACGGCGTCGGCGGTCCGCTGAAGGTGTCCGACCCGGGCTACATCGACCAATTGTCACGCGACTGGGTGCAGGCGGTTCAGGCGATGGGCGAACCGTTCAACTGCGACTTCTGCGGCCCCTCGCAGCGCGGCGCGGGCTACTACCAGTTCATGAACCGCGACGGGAAACGGTCCTCCTCGGCCTATTCCCACGTGGAGCCCCTGAAGAAAAATCCGAACCTGACGGTGCGCCTGCAAAGCGAGGTGCATCGGGTGCTGATCGACGCCGGCCGCGCCGTCGGCGTCGTCTATGCCGACAGCAAGGGCTCCCTGCACGAGGTCCGCGCCGAGGGCGAGGTGATCGTGACCGCCGGCGCGCTAGTGACGCCGAAGATCCTGATGCTGTCCGGCATCGGCCCGGCGGACCACCTGCGCGAGGTCGGCGTCGATGTCGAGCTCGACCTTCCGGGAGTGGGCAACAACCTGATCGACCACCCGGAAGTCCCGATCACCGCCTACACGAACGGCCCTTACGGCTACTTCAAGCAGGGCGAGGGCTGGCGGATGATCCTGAACGGGGTGCAGTTCAAGCTCTTCGGCTCCGGACGGGTCTGTTCGACCGGCGTGGAATGCGGCGCCTTCGTCAATCCCATCGATCGCGATGCGCCGCCGTCGATCCAGACCTTCTGCGTCGGCATGGTCTATATCGACCGCGACGCGCAGCACCTGGTGCAGGACCGGCACGGGATGACTGTGACGACCGTGGTGATCCAGCCCAAGTCGCGCGGCTGGGTCCGCCTTGCCTCGGACAACCCCGGCGACATGCCGCTGGTCCACCCGAATCTGCTGAGCCACGAAGACGACATGGAAACCATGGTCGCGGGGCAGAAATTCTTCTGCGAGGTTTTCTCCAGGGAGCCGCTGGCGTCGAAGATCGACCGGCTGGTTCTGCCGGATGCGGAGGCGCGGGCGACGGATGAAGGCATCCGCGAACACTGCCGGCGCTTCGTGAAGACGAACTACCACCCCTGCGCGACCACCAAGATGGGCCACGACGACGACCCCATGGCCGTTCTCGACCCGCGCCTCCGGGTGCGCGGCATCGATGGCCTCAGGGTCTGCGACATGTCGGCGGTGCCCGACATCGTGGCCGGCAACACCAATGCACCGGCCATGATGATCGCCGATCGCTGCGCCGACATGATCCTGGGCGCGATCTAGCGCCCAAGTACCCCGGGCGGGTCGACCTGGTCCGCCTTCCAATGCCGTGCCGGGCACGGTGTGGGGCAGGTGCCCCGAACCAGAAAAGGGAGAAGACCATGAAGCTCGACAGATTGTTCCGCGGGATTGCGGTCTCGGCGATGGCCGTGGCGGCCGCCAGTGTTGCGCAGGCCGCGGAGACGCTGAAGTTCGCGCATGTCTACGAGGTGAACCACCCGCTGCATATCGGCGCCGAACAGGTGGCGAAGGACGTGGCGGAGAAGACCGAGGGCCGTGTCGAGATCAAGGTTTTCCCTGCCTCCTCGCTCGGCAAGGAGCTCGAACTGTCCGAAGGGCTGTCGCTCGGCACCGTGGACATCATCTATACTGGCATCGGTTTCGTCTCGGCCTTCTACGCACCCATCGGCATGGCCGACTACCCGTTCACCCTGCGCGGCATGGACCACTGGCGCGCCTATCGTGACAGCGACCTGTTCAAGGAACAATCTGCCAAGCTCTCCGAGAACATGAACGGCAACGTCGTCGCGGCGCTCAGCTACTATGGCTCGCGTCACGTCACCTCCAACAAGCCGATCCTCGAACCGGCAGACATGGAAGGGCTGAAGATCCGCGTCCCGAACGCGCCGGCCTACCTGATCTTCCCCGAGGCCACCGGAGCCAACCCGACGCCGATGGCCTTCTCGGAAGTCTACCTCGCGCTCCAGCAAGGCGTGGTCGATGCGCAGGAGAACCCGCTGACGACGATCCAGGCCAAGAAGTTCCACGAGGTCCAGTCGAACATCAACCTGACCGGCCACATCATGAACTCAACACTGACGCTGGTCTCCAAAGCCAAGCTCGACAAGCTCTCCGAAGGTGACCGCGAGATCCTTCTGCAGGCGCTCAAGGACAACGCCGACTACGTCACCGACACGATCGAGACGGCCGAGAACGAGCTGGCCAGCTGGTTCGAGGACCAGGGCATCACCGTCAACGTGGTCGACCGCGGCCCGTTCATGGAAGCCGTCGCGCCGGCGCTGACCGGCGACGGGGTGCCGTTCTCGAAGGAAGACTTCGAGGCGCTGCAGGCCCTGCCTGGCAACAACTGATCCGCCCGCCACACGTCCGCTCCCGCAAGACGACGGGGGCGGACGCCCTTTGAAAGCTGGCCTACATGCAAGATTCCCCAGAGTTCTCCCATCCGGAGATCGACCTCAGCCAGATGGACACCGCGAGCGAAGATCTGTCGGACGTTTCACCGCTCGACATTCCGGTGATCATCCTCTTCGTCGTCCTGATCCTGATCGTGGCAACGCAATTCTTCACCCGATACGTCCTGAACGACAGCCTCGGCTGGACCGAGGAAATGGCCCGGTACCTGCTGATCGTCCTCGGGTTCGTCGGCTCGGTCACCTGTGTGCGCAAGGGATCGCACATCTATCTGGAATTCTTTTACCGCTACGTCCCGCGCGGAGCCATCAAGCCGATGGCCGTGACGGTGGAGATCATCACCGGCTTCTTTTTCGGCTACCTCGGCTATCTCGGGCTGGCGATGGTCGAGCGCACCGCCGGGCAGAAGATGATCACCGTGCCCTGGCCCAAGGCGATCATCTGGTACGTCGTCATGGCGGCCTGCGTGGCCATGGTTCTCTACACGATCCGCAACATCGTCCGGCTGATCCATACGGATGCCGAGGATGTCGCCCACAACAAACTCGAAAATTTCTGAGGCAGGCCCGATGGAACTCACGATCATGTTCGTTTCGCTGGCGGTGATGCTGGTCATCGGCGTGCCGGTGGCCGTCTCGCTCGGGCTGGCCTCCCTCATCTATGTCCTGCTGTCGGACCTGCCGGACGTGGTGGTGTTCCACAACATGACCAACGGGATCAACTCCTTCCCGCTGCTCGCGATCCCGTTCTTCATTCTTGCCGGACACCTGATGAACACCGCCGGCATCACCACCAAGATCTTCAACTTCGCCCGCGCGATGGTGGGCTGGCTGCCCGGCGGGCTCGGGCACGTCAACGTCGGCGCCTCGGTGCTGTTCGCCGGGATGTCCGGTGCCGCCGTCGCCGATGCGGGCGGGCTTGGCAACGTGGAGATCAAGGCGATGCGGGACGCGGGCTACGACACCGACTTCTCGGTCGGGATCACCGCCGCGTCCTCGACGATCGGCCCGATCATCCCGCCCTCGCTGCCGCTGGTGATCTACGGGGTCATGGCCTCGGTCTCGATCGGCGAGCTGTTCGCGGCGGGGCTGGTGCCCGGATTGCTGATGGCCGTTTCCTTGATGGTCATGGTGGCCTGGCTCGCCAGGAAACGGAACTATCCGAAGGACGAGCGTTTCGAGCTCTGTCGGCTCTGGACCACGTTCAAGGAGGCCTTCCTGCCGCTGCTGACCCCCGGCATCATCATCGGTGGCATCGTCACCGGTGCCTTCACGCCGACCGAAGCCGCCGTCGCGGCGGTGGTTTATGCGCTGTTTCTAGGCCTCGTCGTCTATCGCTCCCTGAGTTGGCGGCACCTTGTCCGGGTCTCTATCGACACGATCGAAACCACGGCGGCGATCCTGATGATCGTCGCGGCAGCCGCGATCTTCGCCTGGATCCTGACCGCGAACCAGGTCGCCACAACGCTCGGCGATGCCCTGCTGGGGCTGACAACGAACAAGCAGATGGTGCTGCTGATCATGATGGCAATGGTGCTGGTGATCGGACTCTTCATGGAGACGATCGCCGCGATCACCATCCTGGTGCCGGTGCTCCTGCCGATCGCGGCCCAGGTCGGCATCGATCCGGTTCACCTCGGCATCATCGTGATCCTCAACCTGATGATCGGTCTGCTGACCCCGCCCATCGGCATGGTCCTCTACGTGCTGGCCGAGGTCTCCGGCGTGAGTTTCGAGAAATGCGTGAAAGCCACGATGCCGTTCCTCGTGCCGCTCATCACCGTGCTGATGCTGATCGTCTTCTTCCCGCAGATCGCCCTGTTCCTGCCGGAGATGTTCTACCGATGACAACCGGGCTGGGCGTGCGATCGGAAGAGGGGCGCTGGTGACGAGCCCTTCCGCCTCAGCGCGGAGCAGACACGCCCTGACCACCGGGACGCGCCTCTTGTCGCGGAGATCGATGAGCAGGAGCCGTCGGGCGCTGCCGCCGGGTCCTGTCTCGCCGCAAAGGGGATGCGCCAAGGAAAGCCCGCGAGGACTCACCGCGCTATCCGTGTTGGTCTGGGATGTTCTGCTTATTGTCACAAACCGAAACAGCGTAAGCCGTTCAAGTTGTTGAGAAGGATGGTGCCGGTGAAGGGACTCGAACCCCCGACCCCATCATTACGAATGACGTGCTCTACCAGCTGAGCTACACCGGCATCCTTCTCTGAACCGCCCGAACACTTGGGTTCGCGAGCCCGCGAGGGAGCTTGGCGGGGCGTTCCGGCGGGGGGCGTGACGCCTCTCCCCGGAACGCCGGCGTGGCATACACCGCATTTCGGGCGGTGTGTAGCCCTATTTTGCGACCTTGCCCTCGAGAACGGTCTCGTCCTCCGGAGATCCGTCAGGCACCGTGTCCGCCGACGCTTCCACCGGCGGCTCGACTGAATCCGACGCCTCGGTTTCCGCTTCGGCGACGGTTTCCTCAGCGGATTTTCCGACGATCAACGGCAGCATCTCGCTGCCGGTGGGCATGGTCAGCTCGGAGGTCTCCAGCTCGCGCCAGCTCAGCGTGTCGAAGCCGCCGCAATGGGAGCAGACCGGCGTCCAGGTCGGCTCGGTGTGCTGGCAATTGTCGCAGATCCACTGCGGGCCGCGCGGCGCCGTAACCGCGCGGGCCAGCCAGCCGCGCACGATGGCGTCGTCCGCGCCTTCGCCGCGCTCCACCGCCGCCATGATCGACAGCGACCGGGCGGTCGGCGTGGTGGTGGCCAGATCACCGAGGGCACGGCGCGCGGCGGGGAAATCCTCGGCGGCGATGTTCAGCTCGGCGAGGAGCATCTTGGTTTCCGGGTTTTCGGGCTGGATCTTGGTCAGCTCCATGAACCGCTTCAGACGCGCCTTCGGATCCTCGTCCGGCACGATCTCGGCAAAGGCCACGGCCAGTTCCGGATGCGGGTTCATTTCCCAGGTCTTCTTGAGCACCCGGGCCGCGTGGCGCGGCTTGCCCTTGTCGATGTAGCCGCGCGCGGCCATGATCGACGCCGGGATCAGGTCCGGCGACAGCTTGTTGGCCTCGATCGCCGCTTCCCGCGCCTCGATCGACTTGCCGGCATCCAGGATGTCCTTGGCCTCGGAGACGGCCAGGACGGCATCCCGGCGGCGGTGCACGTCGCGCGGCATGGTGCCGGTCTTGAGCTTGGTGCCGAGCGTCTTGCGCGCGCCGCTCCAGTCGTGCTTCTCGGCCTGGAGCTTGAGCAGCGTGTCCTGAACCTCCTCGTGCCGCGGCTTCAGCGCATAGGCCTTCTGGGCCAGCGCCAGCGCGGTGTCGGTGTCACCTTCGGACAGCTTCTGCTTCATGATCCCGCGGATGCCGACGAAGCGCGTCTTGTCGTTGGTCAGCAGCGCCTTGTAGGCCTCCTCGGCCTTCTTGCGCTCGCCGATCATCTCGGCGGCCTCGGCGGTGATCACGTTGGTCACCTGCGGAAGCTGGAGGTACTTCTCTGCCTTCGCGGCCTTTGCCATCGCTTCCTTGCCCTCGCCGGCGGCCAGCGCCAGCAGCGAGTCGACGAGCATCCGGTAGCCCTTGCGTTCGCGATTGCGGTCGAAATAGCGCGACAGCGCGGTTTCGTCGCCGAGCAGGAACTTGAAGAAAGCGAGCAGCAGGCCAACCAGCTTGAAGATCAGCCAGAGCAGCCCCAGACCGGCCAACGCCGCCAGGACCGCCTGCAGCGGGCCGAGTTCGAACTCGTAGGCGCCGACCGAGATCAGGACACTGGGTCCGGTCTCCATGATGTATCCGGCGCCAATGGTCAGGGCCACAACCACCGCAACAAACAACAAAATCTTGATTAGGGACCAAAGCATCGCGGGCGTCCTCAGTTGGTGGCCAGGGTGGCGGCAAGTTCATCTGCGGCGGCGACCGCCTCGGCACGTTCGGTGGCGAGCGCCACCCAATCCGTCATTTCCTGCTGCCCAACCTCGGGCAGGGCGGAAAGTTCGGCGATTGCGTCCACCAGGCGGGCTTCGCGGGTGGCGGCCTCTGCCCGGCTCAGTACCGCGTCAGGATCGTTCCCCTCGCGCGGGGCGAGCGAACGGAAACCCGATTGCGCCTTCAGGAAGGTCGTCAGACGCCCCTCCATGCTCTCCTGCTCGGACACCTGGCGAGAGGCGGCGAGGGCGGCGCGGGCGGCCGGTGCGAACGCTTCCTGCAGCTCGGCCAGAGTCGAGACACCGTTCTCCGCCGCGGCGCTGAGCGCGCCGGGGATCTCGATGCCCTCGAGCTCCGCAAGGGTCTCGGCATAGGGCGCGCCGGTTTCCAACGCGGCCTGGATGTCCACCATCGCCTGCGCCCGGGCGGCGCGCTCCGCGCGCTCGGCGGCGGCGGCGGCCTCCGCCTCAGCGGCAGCAATCGCTTCCTGCGACTCGCTGGTGGCCACCTGCACGGCCTCTTCCGCGGCGGCGGCGGCCTGGGCCACCATCTCCTCGGACCGGCTCAGCATGGCCTGAAGCTCCTCGCGCATCTGCGCGACTTCGCGGCCATAGGCTTCCACAGCGGCGATCGAGGCGGGATCCGTGGCCTCGGCGATCGGACGCTTCTCCAGTTCATCGATGCGGCCGTTCATTGCCGCCGTCTCGTCGAGCAGCGACTGGACGGAGGAGCGGGTCTCCCCGAAGGTGGCGGTTTCGGACTGCACGCCGGAGATCGTTTCCTCAAGCGCGGTCAGGGCGCTGCCGGTCTCGGCCTGGGCGGCTTCGAGATCGGCCTGCTTCACCGCCTCGGCCAGATTGCCCTGCAAGGTCGCGACCTCGCCTTCGAGCGCCGCAAGTTCTTCCTTGAGCTCGGTGGTGCCGAAATCGGGCATCATGCTCTGCGGGATCACGAAGGGCGCCGCGAAGGCAAGACCAAGGGTCGCGATCACGCCGCCAAGGAAGCCGGGGAGCACGCCACCGCGCTTCTCGACGACGATGGTTTCCTTCCCGGCCAGCGGGAGCGGCTGCTCTTCCGCGATCTGGTCCGGCTCGAAGGTGAAACGGCTGCGCTCGCCGGAGGCCTCTTCGACCTGCTCCGGAGTTGCGCCGTCGAGCGCCTCCAGATCGGCAACATCCTGGTCTGTGACCGAGTCCGGTTCGACCTCCTCCGCCGGCGCGGCATCCGTCTCGCCGGCTTCGTCGGTGAAATCGGGGTCGGCCTCTGGGGCGTCTGCCGTATCCTCGGCCGCCGCGATCTCTTCGAGCACCTCGGCATCGACGATCTCGTCGGATGCAGGGCCGGTTTCCCGCGCCTCCTCCGGCTCCGTCGCATCGACCTCCGGCAGATCCTCCGCCTCGGGTGTTTCCTCAACCGGCTCCGCCACCTCCTCTGTGGCGTCCGCCTCGACCGACTCCGCCGTTTCTTCGGCGGCAATGTCCTCCGGAACCCGGGACTCGTCGACCGGCTTCTCGTCTGAAGGATCGGTCTGGTTCGAAGCCGTTTCGGACTTTTTCTTGTCGGCCAATGAAATCACTCCCCGAATCTGGGCAAACGCAGCGGAACTTATCCCGCAGGGAACTTAGCTTGGGGAATGCAATGCCTCAAGCGGAGCGATCTGCGTCAAACAGACTGACCATTGCTTTCAGCATGGCGTCGGCATCCGGTGTTCGGGCGGTGGCCAGCCTCTCGCCGGGCATCGCCTCCCATTCCTCTGCCGCCGCCTGGCTGATCGCGACCGCGTGCAGACGGGCGACGCGGCCGCTGGCCGAGTTCCCCAGCAGCCGCGCCGAACGTGGGGAAAACAGGGGCGCCAGCACGTCTCCGGGGGTCATAAGGCAGTCCCGGGCGGCTTGCGACAGGGCGCGTGCCTGCTGGTCATAGACCGTCACCGTCTGCGCCTGCAGACCGGCGGCGTTCAGGTCGCCGGCCAGATCGCCCCGCCGGTGGTGGCCCGCCGCGTGCAATATCAGGCCAGCCGGACGCGCCGCCCGGATCCGGGCGCAAAGCGACGTCACGTCAGGCTCCACAGAGCATATCTCGAACCCTGCGCTGTCCGCTGTCTGGGCAGTTCGGACGCCCACGCACCACGCCTTCCGGCCCCGGACGTCGATCCGTGCCGCGATCTCCGGGATCGCATGGGCGGAAGTGAACACCCAGTTCGCGGGCAGGGGCTCGGGCAGATCGAAGGCCACCGGCACGATCTCCATCAGCGGCGAGACCACCACCGCGCCAAAGGCGCCAAGGCGCGCTTCGGCCTCGTCCCGAAACCGCAACGACGCGGTTTCCGGGCGCGTCAGCAGCAGTGTGGTGCGGGAGATGTTCACTTTTCGCGCCTGCGGGACTATCTGGGCCTGATCTTCCTTGCCCCAGGGACCTCTGCCTTGCAACCGCCCGCCTTCTCCGCCGACCGGCCGATCACCCTGCTGGGGATCGAGAGCAGCTGCGACGACACCGGCGCGGCCGTCGTGCGCCGGCACCCCGACGGGCGGGCCGAGATCCTGTCGAACCGGGTGGCCGGTCAGGCCGAGCTGCACGCGGCCTTTGGCGGGGTCGTCCCCGAGATCGCCGCGCGCGCCCATGCCGAGAAGCTCGACATCATCGTCGAGGCCGCACTGGACGAGGCCGGGCTGACGCTCGATGCGCTCGACGGGATCGCGGTGACGGCCGGGCCGGGGCTGATCGGCGGCGTGCTTTCGGGCGTGATGTGCGCCAAGGGGCTCGCGACGGGCGCCGGCCTGCCGCTGATCGGGGTCAACCACCTCGCAGGCCATGCGCTGACCCCGCGTCTCACCGACGGTCTGGCCTTTCCCTACCTGATGCTGCTGGTCTCCGGCGGGCATTGCCAGTTCCTGCTGGTGGAGGGCGCAGACAGCTTCCGCCGGCTTGGCGGCACCATCGACGATGCCCCGGGCGAGGCGTTCGACAAGACGGCGCGCCTGCTCGCCCTGCCCCAGCCCGGCGGGCCCCACGTGGAGCGCACCGCCGCCGACGGGGACCCGGCCCGCTTCGCCTTTCCGCGCCCGCTGCTCGACCGTCCGGGCTGCGACATGTCCTTTTCGGGCCTCAAGACCGCGCTGCTGCGCGCCCGGGATGCCTGCATCGCCGAGACCGGCGGCGCAGGCCTGCGGAGCCGCGACAGGGACGATCTCTGTGCCGGGTTCCAGGCCGCCGTGGCGGACGTGCTGGAGGAGAAAAGCCGGCGCGCCATCGCGATCTATCTCGACAGCGCCCCCGCAGACCCCGCGCTCGCCGTGGCTGGCGGGGTCGCCGCCAACCGGCTGATCCGCACCCGGCTGCAGGCACTCTGCGACGAAACCGGCCTGCGCTTCACCGCGCCGCCGCTCCGGCTCTGCACCGACAACGCCGCGATGATCGCCTGGGCGGGGATCGAACGCGGGCTGGTCGGGCCGGCGGACGACATGGCGCTCGCCGCCCGCCCGCGCTGGCCGCTCGACACCTCGCAGGCCGGGATGCTCGGCTCGGGAAAGAAGGGCGCCAAGGCCTGATTGGGCGTTTAGGGACTTGTCAGGCCTGACCGCGCACAAGATTGTGCCAGCAAAACCGACAAGGAGACCCCCATGCTCTATGCCCTGATCTGCCAGGACAAGCCCGGCGCGCTGGAGACCCGGAAATCGAACAGGACCGCTCATCTCGACTACATCGCCGCCACCGGCGTCGTGTTGCAGGCGGGCCCGTTCCTCGATGCCGCCGGCGAGATGTGCGGCTCGCTGGTCGTCCTCGACGTCGAGGAGCTGGCCGCCGCCGAAGCCTGGGCGGCGAACGACCCCTATGCCAAGGCGGGGCTGTTCGAGAGCGTCGAGATCCGGGCCTGGAAGAAGGTCGTCGGCTGATGGCGTACTGGCTCTTCAAGTCGGAGCCCTCGACCTGGTCCTGGGAGGACCAGGTGGCGAAGGGCGCGGCCGGCGAGCAATGGGACGGCGTGCGCAACTACCAGGCTCGCAACAACATGCGGCTGATGAAGCTGGGCGACCGCGGGTTCTTCTACCATTCGCAGAAGGACAAGGCGGTCGTCGGCATCGTCGAGGTCTGCGCCGAAAGCCACCCCGACAGCACCACCGACGATCCCCGCTGGGAATGCGTGGACATCCGCGCCGTGGCGCCGTTCGCCCGCGCCGTCACGATTGCCGAAATCAAGGAGCATCCCGAACTGGCCGAGATGGCGTTGGTGAAGAACACGCGCCTTTCCGTGCAGCCGGTGACCGAGGCAGAGTGGAAGATCGTGTGCGACATGGGCGGCACCGCGCCCTGACCTGAGGAGACGACCATGGGAATTCTCGCCGTTCTGATCGCCGCCGCGGCCGCCTGGATCTTTGGCGCGGTGTGGTACAGCGTCATGTCGCAGCAATGGCTCGATGCCGCCGGGCTGACCGAGGACAGCATCGACCGGGCAAACCCGGTTCCGTATGTTCTCAGCTTCCTCTGCGCGGTTCTGGTGGCCGGCATGACCCGCCATATCCTCGCCAGTTCCGGTGTGACGGGATTTGGCGGCGGGCTGGTGTCCGGTCTCGGGCTCGGGCTTTTCATCGCCTGCCCATGGATCGCCACGAACTACCTATTCGCGCAACGCCGGCCGGCACTCATTGTGATCGACGGGATCTACGCGGCCGTCGGCTGCGCATTGATCGGCGGCGTGCTCGGGCTGTTCTGACGTCAGGCGCCACACCGAGGGCACTGCGCCCTCATTTGCCTGCAGGAGACGCAGCAACCGGCGACAGCCTGGGTCCGTGCCCGAACGCTCTGTGCCGCGCGCCGGATCGATGCCGGCGCGGAGCGCTTCAGGACTGGCCTGGCAAGGATGTCGGGAATTGCGCGGGTGCCTGGCACGTCGCACGCCCAGAACGTGAATGGAGGGTCCCACCCCGGAACCCTCCATTGCCCCACGTGCCCTAGTCGCACCACACGTGTGTCTCAGAAACTCCGGGGCCCTCCTGGCCCGCAAGCCCATGACTAGCCGGGCATCCGATTCCCTGCAAACTCCAAGTGTCTGGCATTTGAGGAAAATCCGGGAGTTCCGGGGAATAGGTTAGCCGTAGACGGCTTCCTTGCCGAAATGCTTGGTGAGCAGGTAGTAGACCACCGCGCGATACTTGTTGCGCTCGGACTTGCCGTAGGTCTCGACCACCTTGTTGATCCCGTCCATAAGTTCCGGACCGTCCGCAAGGCCGAGCTTCTTGATCAGGAAATTCGCCTTCACCGTCTCCAGCTCGCTCTCCTGGCTGCTGGCCACCGTCGCGGCATCGTCATTGTAGATGGACGGCCCGCAGCCGATGACCACCTTGGTCAGAAGATCCATGTCGGGCTCGACACCGCATTTCCCACGAAGATCCTCGGCGTATTTCTGGATCAGCTCGTCACGCTTGCTCATTGGCTCTCCCCTGCAACGTGTTGGCGATTTTCCCGCGCCGTGTTGGAATGACGCGAACGTGCGGGTCACGTTACCGCGCATCCCCCGATAAACAAGGGCAAACCTGCCTATACCGGGTCGTCGGGCGTCGACGCCTCGCGAAGCCTGCGGGTCATGTCGCGGATCTTCTGGTTCAGATCGACGACCTCCTCCAGCGACAGGCCCGTCGCGGCAAAGGCGCAGCGGGTGACGTCGGCGAGCTCGCCACAGGTGCGCCGCCCGTCCGCGGTCAGCGCGATCCGGACCTGGCGCTCATCCTCGGGATCGCGCCGGCGCGTCACCAGCCCCGCCGCCTCCATCCGTTTGAGCAGCGGTGTGAGCGTCGAGCTCTCGAGGTCAAGCTGCCGCCCGATCGCGCCGACCGACAGGCCATCCTGCGCATTCAGCACAACAAGGACGAGATATTGCGGATAGGTGAGCCCGAGCCGGTCCAGATGTGGCTTGTAAGTCCGGTTCATCGCGTGGTTCGCCGAGTAGATCGCGAAGCACAGCAGGTCGGACAGGTCGAGGCTCGGGGTGTCGGTGGCGTGGGTCATGGGCTTTCCAGCGGGATGCCCCCAGAATAATTATCGCACGATCTTTTATCAAGCGATTGACATTCGTGGCACTGACAATAGCTGTTCGGGAAAAGATCAAAGGAGTCCTCCCATGCCGATCAAGACCCTCTACGAAGCGAAAGCCACCGCCACAGGCGGGCGCGACGGTCGCGCCACCTCGTCCGACGGCGCGCTCGACGTTGCCCTGACCCCGCCGAAGGCGCTCGGCGGGCCGGGCGGTTCCGGCACGAACCCCGAGCAGCTCTTCGCCGCCGGCTATGCCGCCTGCTTCCTGAGCGCCCTGAAATACCAGGCGAACCTGCAGAAGATCGACGTCTCGGATGATGCGTCCATCGAAGCCACCGTCGGTATCGGCCCGGGCGACGGCGAAGGCTTCGCGCTCGAAGTGGCGCTGGAGATCTCCCTGCCGGGGCTCGAGCGCGACGTGGCCGAGGCGCTGGTCCAGAAGGCCCACACCGTCTGCCCCTATTCCAACGCCACCCGCGGCAACATCGACGTGACCCTGTCGATCGCCTGATCGCGGCATCGGCGCCCCGTCACCCGGACGGGGCGCCGCTCGATCCTTGCATCGCGGTCAGGCGGCGGGAATGCGCAGCACCTGGCCCGGATAGATCTTGTCGGGATCGGAGAGCATCGGCCGGTTGGCCTCGAAGATCTCCATGTAGCGGCTGCCGCTGCCGAGCGCCTTCTCGGCCACGGCCCAGAGCGTGTCGCCCTCCTCGACGGTGTGGAGGATCGGGTCGTCGCCGCCCGTCTGGTCCTCGACGGTCGCCACCCCCTGCACGTTGCCGACTGCGACGATCATCTTTTCCTTCGTCTCCTGGTCCGCGGCCTCGCCGGACAGGGTGACCTTGTCCCCCTCGACCGCGATCTCGACGCCCTTTGCGTCAAGGCCAAGATCCTCGACTTCCTTCTTCAGCGCATCGACCGGCGGCGCTTCCGAAGCCTCGGCAGCACCGAGGTTCTTTCCCTTGCCCTTCAGAAAACTGAACAAACCCATTTCGAACTTCCCCTATCTGTGGGGCGACGGGTCTCCCCGCTCCCCGTCACGATCAATGATGTCCTTATCCCCGGATTCCCGCCGTGAGTCATCATTCTCGCGCAGCAACCCTTCCCCCGGTTTCGACCGGGCTGCTGAACACGCCGGACATGAAAGGGCCGCCGGGGATCGCTCCCCAGCGGCCTCTTTCTCGGGCTCTCTGGCCGGTTAGTAGCGGTAGTGTTCCGGCTTGAACGGGCCTTCGACAGTCACGCCGATGTACTCGGCCTGCTCCGGCGACAGCTCCGACAGGCGGACGCCGATCCGCTCCAGGTGCAGCCGCGCGACCTTCTCGTCGAGATGCTTGGGCAGGATGTAGACCTCGTTGGCGTAGCTATCGCCGTTCTGCCACAGTTCCATCTGCGCCAGCACCTGGTTGGTGAACGAGGCGGACATCACGAAGGACGGGTGGCCGGTGGCGTTGCCCAGGTTCAGCAGACGGCCTTCGGACAGCAGGATCATCCGGTTGCCATTGGGCATGGTGATCATGTCCACCTGGTCCTTGATGTTCGTCCACTTCATGTTCTTGAGCGCGGCGACCTGGATCTCGTTGTCGAAGTGGCCGATGTTGCCGACGATGGCCATGTCCTTCATCTCGCGCATGTGCTCGAGCCGGATCACGTCCTTGTTGCCGGTGGTGGTGATGAAGATGTCGGCGGTGGCCACCGCGTCTTCCAGGCGGACCACCTCGTAGCCGTCCATCGCGGCCTGAAGCGCGCAGATCGGATCGATCTCGGTCACCTTCACGCGGGCGCCGGCGCCGCGCAGCGAGGCGGCCGAGCCCTTACCCACGTCGCCGTAGCCACAGACGACGGCGGTCTTGCCGGCCATCATCGTGTCGGTGGCGCGGCGGATGCCGTCGACCAGCGATTCCTTGCAGCCGTACTTGTTGTCGAACTTCGATTTGGTGACGCTGTCGTTGACGTTGATCGCCGGGAAGGGGAGCAACTCCTTCTTCATCAGCTCGTAGAGCCGGTGCACGCCGGTCGTCGTCTCTTCGGAGACACCGCGGATCATGTGGCGCTGCTTGACGAACCAGCCCGGGGTCTCGGCGATGCGCTTGCGGATCTGGGCGAAGAGCGCGATCTCCTCGTCCGATTTCGGCACCGCGATCAGGTCTTCCTCGCCTTCCTCGACGCGTGCGCCGAGCAGGATGTAGAGCGTGGCGTCGCCGCCGTCGTCGAGGATCAGGTTGGCGCCGCCCTCGGGGAAGCGGAAGATCCGGTCGGTGTAGGACCAGTACTCCTCCAGCGTTTCGCCCTTCACGGCAAAGACCGGCGTGCCGCCGGCGGCGATCGCGGCTGCGGCGTGATCCTGGGTGGAGAAGATGTTGCAAGAGGCCCAGCGGACATCCGCGCCGAGCGCCACGAGTGTCTCGATCAGCACGGCGGTCTGGATCGTCATGTGCAGCGACCCGGCGATCCGCGCGCCCTTCAGCGGTTGCGCCGCGCCGAATTCCTCCCGCAGGGCCATCAGACCCGGCATTTCGGTCTCGGCGATGTCCAGTTCCTTGCGACCGAAGTCGGCAAGGGCGATGTCCCTTACGATATAGTCCTGCGACATGGTCGGCTCCTTCAGGGGTATTCCAAGAGGTAGATTTTCGATGCGCGGTGACGTAGCACCGCGGGTGCACTCCGGCAAGGACAGGCACCGGAAAAGAATCGGAGGGATTGAGGGTGGCAAAACCGGTACGCGCCTGGCAGCGCATGCTCTCGGGGCGGCGGCTCGACCTGCTCGACCCCACACCGGTCGACATCGAGATCGAGGATATCGCCCACGGCCTCGCCTTCGTCGCGCGCTGGAATGGCCAGACGAAGGGGGATTTCGCCTATTCCGTCGCCGAGCATTCGCTGCTGGTCGAAGAGATCTTCGGGCGGATGCAGCCCGGCGCGGCGACGAAATGGCGCCTCGCGGCGCTCTTGCACGACGCGCCGGAATACGTGATCGGCGACATGATCTCACCCGTGAAGGCGGCGGTCGGCCCAAACTACGGCGCGTTGGACGAGCGTCTGACCGCAGCGATCCACCTGCGTTTCGGTCTGCCCGCCCAGATCCCGGCAACGGTGAAGAAGCAGATCAAGAAGGCCGACAAGGTGAGCGCCTGGCTGGAGGCCACGCAGATCGCGGGCTTCTCCGTGGCGGAATCCAACCGGTTCTTCGGAAAGCCGAAACCCGAGCTGATCGACGGGCTGACGCTTCACCTGCGCCCCCCGGTCGAGGTGCGCCGCGCCTTCACGCTTCGCCATGCCACCCTGTTGCAGGGGCTCTGACAAGGAACCGACCCGGTGCCCGCGTCAGCCGCAGGCTGTCGTCACCGCGCTGGCCTGGGTGGGGCTGTTGCAGAGACAGGTCGACTCTTTCCAGTTGTTGTTGCTGATGCCACCGGCCTTGTCGGACTCGCAGCAGGCGATCAGCGTGTTCGCGTAGCTGGCGATGAGGTTCTTGTCCTCGGGAGTCGGCGCCTGGTTCTGGTAGAGGTTGTTGAGGGCATTCAGGGCGTCCAGCGCGGGATTGTTGTAATTGCACGCCCGGCGCTCGCTATTGGACGGAAACGCAACCGTCTGCGCCACCGCCGGCAACGCGGCCGCGATCATCCCGATCAGGGTCATCATAAGTGTCGTGCGGGCTTTGACAGCCATCATGCGCCTTTCGAATCCTGCGACCTTTGCCATGCCGGAGTTGCGGCAGGCAGCGGGCTTTCGCACCGCTCCGCAAGGGCTTCAAGCGGAATGCGGGCTCACGCCGGCAATCGTGATCTACGAACGATTTGCGACTGATTTCGGGATGCGGTCAGGACAAGACTTGGGCATCGTCGCGGCAGGATCTGGTCAGGCGCCGCAGGTCCGGCCCGAGGATGCGTCGCTGGTCTGCCAGCCGACGAGCGCCGGAGGGTCGTAGGGTTGGGGCGCGAAGAAGAGCGTGGTGCCGTCCGGCCAGCGCGCGGCCCTGAGCCCGGGACAGGCCGGCCCGACCGAGGAAGCGTGGCTCCCCATCAGCTTGGCCATCGCGGCGACGGCGCCCGGTTCGGCGCGGCCGAAATCGATCTCCTGCCCCGTGGTGCCGGCGCGGATGCGATCGGCGGCGAAAACCGGATCGGCGACCTTCACGACCGGGCCGCCGCCCGTCGCGCTGGCGGGGGCATCTGGCCCTCGCGGCGCACCGCAGGCCGCCAGAACGACACAACCGGCCACGAGGGCCGGCTGGTAGAGGCAGATGCGCAGGC
The DNA here is from genome assembly GCF_900188335.1 of Tropicimonas sediminicola. Taxonomy (GTDB): domain Bacteria; phylum Pseudomonadota; class Alphaproteobacteria; order Rhodobacterales; family Rhodobacteraceae; genus Tropicimonas; species Tropicimonas sediminicola. The sequence continues at coordinate 105,332 of NZ_FZOY01000008.1, forward strand.
CCGGCACGGGCGTCAGCGCGGGCTGCGCTTGGCGAGGATGCGCTGGAGCGTCCGGCGGTGCATGTTGAGCCGCCGCGCCGTCTCGGAGACGTTCCGGTCGCAGAGCTCGTAGACCCGCTGGATGTGTTCCCACCGCACCCGGTCGGCCGACATCGGGTTGTCCGGCGGCGGCGGCAGGGCATCGCCATCGGCCAGCAGGGCGGCCGTCACGTCGTTGGCATCCGCCGGCTTGGAAAGGTAGTCGGTGGCGCCGATCTTGACCGCGGCGACCGCCGTGGCGATGGCGCCATAGCCGGTCAGAACGACCACCCGTGCATCCGGGCGTTTCTCGCGGATCGTCTCGACCACATCGAGGCCGTTGCCGTCCTCGAGCCGCAGATCGACCACAGCGTAGGCCGGAGGCCGCGCCGTCGCCACGGCCTTGCCGGCCGCCACGGACTGGGCCATCTCGGGCTCGAAGCCACGTTTCTCCATCGCCCGCGCCAGACGGCGCAGGAAGGGCTCGTCGTCATCGACGATCAGAAGCGACCTGTCTTCCCCGATATCCTGCAATTCTCGCTCCGCCACGGGCGTCCTCCGGAAAAATCCACTCGGTTTCGACGGAGCCTAGTGTCACTGCGCCGCAGCGTCAAACGGTTGCGTTGCGGCATTGCTTTCCGCGCAACACCCGGATCAGAGCTTCTCCAGGAAGCACTGCACCTGGTCGGCCAGCTGGTCGCCCGTCAGCTCCCGGCGGAAGAAGCTCAGATAGCCGGTTTCGGGCACCACCAGGTAGGTGAAGGTCGAGTGATCGATCAGGTAATACTCGTCCTCGGGGTCACGAATGTTGAAATAGGTCCGGTAGGCCTTGGACGCGGCCCGGATCTGCTCTTCCGAGCCGGTCAGCCCGAGCATGTCGGGATGCAGGTTCTCGGTGAAATCGGCCATCGTCTGCGGATCATCGCGGCCCCAGTCGACCGAGACGAAGGCAGGCTGCACGTCGAAGCCGCGCTCCGCGAGGATGTCCACGGCCTCGGCGTTGCGCACCGTGTCGAGCGGGCAGACATCGGGGCAGTAGGTATAGCCGAAATAGAGCAGCGTCGGGCGGGTGAAGATCTCCTTGTCGGTCACGGTCTCGCCGGTCTCGCTCACCAGCTCGATCGGCCCGCCGATCACGTCCGTGCCGCCTGCGACCTGACCTCCGATGCATTGTGCGAAGCGATCGTCCTGCCCACCCCTCTGACCCAGCATGAAAGCGGCGGCGCCGGCGAGGACGGCAGCGACCACGGCAGTCGCGACAATGACTTGGGTTCGCTTGGGCATTTATCCAATCCTCCGGTGCGGTGTCGTTTGCCGAGGCTTTGAACCCGGGTTATCAAGGCGGTCGAACTGCCCAGTCCAGATTCAGGAGCGCGCATGGCCGACACTTCATTTCCGGTATTTGACGGAATGTCGAGGAGCCATTGGGTCCGTCTGCACACGATGATCGTGCTACGCTGGGTCGCAGTCAGCGGGCAGATTGCGGCGATCTTCATCGCGATGTCGGTCTACCACGTGCAGGTGCCGCTTGGCCCCTGCTTCGCGGCGATCGGGCTCGCGATCATCGCCAACCTGTTGGCAGTGTTCGTTTATCCGCAGAACAAGCGGCTTTCCGAGAACGAGACGCTGCTGACGCTGGCGTTCGACCTCACGCTGCTGACCATGCTGCTCTACTTCACCGGCGGGCTCGACAACCCCTTCGCGCTGCTGGTCCTCGCGCCGGTCACAATCGCGGCAACGGCCCTGGGCGCGCGCTCGACGCTCATTCTCGGCGGGCTTGCGGTGCTGTTCATCACCATGCTGCTCTTCGTGCACATCCCGCTGCAGACCGACCGCGGCGAGCTGCTGCAGATGCCCGAGATCTTCCGTTTCGGGTTCTGGGTGGCGATCGTGATCGGCGTGGCGTTTCTCGCACTCTACGCCCGCCGGGTCGCCGGCGAGATCAACTCGATGTCCGACGCCCTGGTCGCCACGCAGATGGCGCTGGCCCGGGAACAGAAGCTGACCGACCTCGGCGGCGTCGTCGCCGCGGCAGCGCACGAGCTCGGGACACCGCTGGCGACGATCAAGCTGGTCAGCTCGGAGCTGATCGAGGAGCTGGAAGACGACGAGGACCTCCGCCTTGATGCAGAGCTGATCCGCGAGCAGGCCGACCGGTGCCGCGACATCCTGCGCTCCATGGGCCGGGCCGGGAAGGACGACTTGCACATGCGGCACGCGCCGCTCGACACGGTGATCCGGGAAGCCGCCGAGCCGCACGAGGACCGCGGCAAGCAGATCGAATTCGACGTCGCCCCCGGCTCCGGCGGTGGCAGCCGGCAGCCCTCGATCCGGCGGCGTCCGGAGATCATCCACGGCCTGCGCAACCTGGTGCAGAACGCGGTGGATTTCTCGGTCTCGACGGTCTGGGTCGATGCCAAGTGGACCGAGGACAAGGTGATCATCCGCATCTCCGACGACGGCCGTGGGTTTCCGCCCAATGCCATCGGCCGTATCGGCGACCCGTTCATGCGCATCCGGAAATCGCAGGCCGAGAGGGCCAGCCGGCCGGAATACGACGGCATGGGCCTCGGCCTTTTCATCGCCAAGACGCTGCTCGAACGCTCCGGCGGGCAGCTGACCTTTTCCAACGGCGCAGACCCCTTCCTGACCGAGTCCGAACGCCCCGCCCGCAGCGGCGCCATTGTCGAAGTGGTGTGGCCGAGAAACCTCATCGCCGCAGAAGACGACGAAACCAGCGCCGGATTGGGCGAAAACCTCCAGATTCCCGTCGGTTGAACATCGCACGGTTAACGCCCGCTTAACCATTTGGGTCTCACGCTTCCCGACGCAGTCAGCGTCAAGGGGACCGAGCAGCCCATGCAGACATTCGACCTATCGCTGGGATTGGTCCTCGCAATCTCCTCCATGGGAACGGCGCTTCTGGCACTCGTCGCGATGGGCACGTTCCTCCCGTCCCGCCGCGTGAGCTGGACGCCGATGGAGCAGATGGGGGACAGGGTGGTCTTCCTCTTCGAGGACACCCGGCTCGTCGATGCCACCGCCGACGCCCGCGCCATGCTCGAGACCGGGCCGACCTTTCTCGAGGACTGGCCGCGCACCGTGGCGGTCCTGAGCGCCCGCTTCCCGGATTTCGCCGCCGAGGTCGGCGACCTTGCGGAACGCCAGCGGATCGAGCTCTGCGACCCGCTGTCCGGCAACCGGGTGGAGGCCGAGTGGCGCGGCGGGCTGGCCCGGATCGTGTTCCGCGAGGGCCACGACACTGTCCCAGAAACCGGCCCGGTGCCCGACCGCTTCAGCCAGGCCGCGATCGCGGAGGAGCTGGCGACCCTGCGCGGCGTCATCGACGATGCGCCGATGCTGGTCTGGAAGGAGGACGCCACCGGCGCCGTCCGCTGGGCCAACGCCGCCTATGTCAACCTCGTCCGGCGGATGTCCGAGACGCCGGACACGGTCGGCTGGCCGCTGCCCCGCCTGTTCCACCAGCGTCCCGTCGGGCCGGACATGGCCGAACCGCCGCGACGGCTGTCGATCACCGTGCCGGGCGAGAGCGCGCCGCTCTGGTTCGACAGCTACGACGAGGCGCAGGAGGAGGACACGCTGGTCTTTGCCCTGCCCGCCGACAAGCTGGTGCGCGCGGAAGGATCGCTGCGCGAATTCGTCCAGACCCTCACCAAGACCTTCGCCCACCTGCCCACCGGCCTCGCGATCTTCGACAAGGAGCGCCGGCTCGCGCTGTTCAACCCGGCGATGACTGACCTGTCGGCACTGGAGCCCTCGTTCCTCAGCGCCCAGCCGACGCTGTTCGAGTTCCTCGACCAGTTGCGGGAACACCGGCGGATGCCGGAGCCCAAGAACTACCGGAGCTGGCGCAAGGAAATCACCGAACTGGAAAGCGCCGCCGCCTCGGGCACCTTCCAGGAAACCTGGTCGCTGCCCTCCGGCCAGACGTACCGCGTCACCGGCCGGCCGCACCCGAATGGCGCCATCGCGTTCCTGTTCGAGGATATCAGCGCCGAGATCTCGGCCACCAGGCGGTTCCGGGCCGAGCTGGACCTCGGCCGGTCCGTACTCGACACGCTCGACGATGCCATCGTCGTCTTCAACGCGTCCGGCGCATTGGCCTATTGCAACCGCAGCTACCGCGAGCTCTGGCAGCACGACCCCGAGGCCAAGCTGGGCGAGACGGCAGTGACCGACGCCACCGGCATCTGGCAGATCCGCTGCCGGCCGACGCCGGTCTGGGGCGATCTGCGGGACTTCGTGCACCAGGACGGCGAAAGGGCCGAATGGACGGCCGAGGTGCAGCTGGTGGACGGCCGGTTGCTCGCCTGCCGGTTCTCGCCTCTTGCCGGCCATGCGACGCTTGCGGCTTTCGCAACGAAGGTGAACGCTGCAACGCTCCGCACTCCCACCAAGGTCTGGCCCAAGGTCCCCGCCCGGATGTCGTAGTGCAAGGCGCACTGTTCCGGTTGCGGGCGGTTGCGAGAACGCTAGTGTGCGGGCATGCAGAGCCCCGCCCCTCCCCGTCTGGACCTGTCGCTCGCCCTCGCCGATCCCGAGGCGACGGAGGCGTTCGGCACCGCCCTTGCCGGGGCGCTTGGGCCGGGGTGCGTGGTGCTTTTGTCCGGCCCGATCGGCGCCGGCAAAAGCCACCTCGCCCGCGCCGTGATCCGGTCCCTGCTCGCGGCGCACGACCGGCCGCCGGAAGACATCCCCTCGCCGACCTACACGCTCGTGCAGACCTACGATCTGGGCGAGACCGAGGTCTGGCACGCGGACCTCTACCGCCTCGGCGGGCCGGATGATGTGTTCGAGCTTGGCCTCGACGCGGCTTTCGAAACCGCGATCTGCCTCGTGGAATGGCCCGACCGGCTCGGCGAAGCGACGCCGCCGGGCGCGCTGGAGATCGCGCTTTCGGCCGACCCGGCATCGGACGGGCGGATCGCGAAGCTCACCGCAACCGGGCCGCGCTGGACCGCCCTCGCGCGCCGCCTCGCCGACGCAGGGGCGAGCCGGTGAGCCGCGCCGATCACCGCCAGGCGTTCCTCGACCGCGCCGGCTGGGGCGCGGCCACCACCGTTCCGCTTGCGGGTGACGCCTCTGCCCGCCGCTACGAGCGGCTCACCCGCGCCGATGGCCGGACCGCCGTGCTGATGGACGCCCCGCCCGAGGCCGGCAACGATGTCGGCCCCTTCCTGCGGATCGGCGCGCATCTGTCCGGCCTGGGCCTCTCCGCCCCGAGGGTGCTGGCCGAGGACAAGGCCACGGGCTTCCTGCTGCTGGAGGATCTGGGCGACGCCCTCTTTGCCCGGCTGATCGCTGAAGACCCGAGCCGCGAGACCGGCCTCTACCGCGCCGCGACCGATGCGCTGTTGGAGCTGCACCGCCACCCCGCCCCCGACCGCCTGCCCGCCTTCGGCCCGCCGCAGATGGCAAAGGCCGTCGACCTGGCCCTGACGTGGTACGCCGAGGGCTGCGGCATGCCCCCCGGCCCCGACGCGGTCGGCCGCTGCGAGACGCTGGTGCGCACGGCGCTGGACGCCATGGCCCCGGCCCGCCCGGTGCTGGCGCTGCGCGATTTCCATGCCGAGAACCTGATCTGGCTGCCGGAGCGCGACGGCGCGGCGCGTGTCGGGCTGCTCGATTTCCAGGACGCCTTCGCCGGCCACCCCGCCTACGACCTCGTCTCGCTGCTCGAGGACGCCCGCCGCGACGTGGACCCCGAGGTCCGCGAGGCGATGGTCGCCCATTACATCGCGGGCAGCGGCACCGACGCCGCCGCCTTCCGCACCGCCTTCGCCACCAGCGGCGCGCAGCGCAACCTGCGCATCCTCGGGGTCTTTGCGCGGCTCTCGATGCATTTCGGCAAGCCGCAGTACGTGGCGCTCATTCCCCGCGTCTGGGCGCATCTGCAGGCCGATCTCGCCGATCCCGCCCTCGCAGACCTGCGCGACTTCCTCGACGGGGTGCTGCCGGCACCCGACCCGGACCGACTCGAAAGGATCAAGAGCCTATGCGGGACATGCCCGACGCCGTGATGCTGTTTGCCGCCGGGTTCGGCACCCGGATGGGCGAGCTGACCCGAACCCGCCCCAAGCCGCTGCTGCCCGTCGCCGGGCGCAGCCTGCTCGATCACGCGCTGGACCTGGTGGAGGCCGCCGGCCCGTCGCGCCAGGTGGTCAACACGCATTACCTGGCCGACCAGATCGCCACGCACCTGGCCGGCCGGCCCGGGCTCGACATCTCGCACGAGGCGCCGGAGATCCTCGAAACCGGCGGCGGGCTGCGCAAGGCACTGCCGCTGCTCGGCGACGGTCCGGTCTTCACCCTCAACACGGACGCCATCTGGACCGGCGCCAACCCGTTCGACACGCTCCGCGCCGCCTGGCAGCCGGAGCGCATGGACGGGCTGCTGCTGCTGGTCCGGCCCGAGAGCGCCCACGGCCATGCCGGGAAGGGCGATTTCCTGCAGGGCGAGGATGGCCGCATCCGCCGCGGGCCCGGCGCGATCTATACCGGCGCGCAGATCCTGCGGACCGACATGCTGCACGAGATCCCCGAGACGGCGTTCTCGCTCAACCTGCTGTGGGACCGGATGCTGGCGCGCGGCCGCCTGCACGGTGTGCTGCATTCCGGCGCCTGGTGCGACGTGGGCCGGCCCGAGAGCATTGCCACCGCCGAGGCGCTTCTGGCCGAGGCCGCGGATGCCTGAGGCGGCGCAGGCGCGCCTGTTCGGATTGGCACCGGGCGTGGCCCATGCGGAGGCGCTGGTCGAGGGGCTGGCCGAGCGGCTAGCCTCCGACGATCCGCTCGCCTGGGCGCGGGTCACGATCTTTGCCAACAGCGGACGGATGCGGCGGCGGATCCGCGAGGTGTTCGACGCCGGCCCGCCTCGCCTGCTGCCACGCCTGCGGCTGGTCGGCGATCTGGCGAGTGATCCGGGCTTTCCCGAGATCCCGCCGGTCCTGCCGCCGCTCTACCAGAAGCTCGACCTCGCGGAGCTTCTGCTCACCCTGATCGAACGGGATGCGGGCCTTGCCCCGCGCGGCGCGGCGTTCGACCTGGCCGACTCGCTCTCCGCGCTGATCGACGAGATGCACGGCGAGGGCGTCGATGCCGAGGCGCTCGCGGATCTGGACGTCGGCGCCTTTGCCGAACACTGGAAGCGCGGGCGCACCATCGTCGAGGCCGCCTTTGCCCATTTCGGCGCGCGGGCGGAAGCACTGGCCGGGCCGGAGGCGCGGCAACGGCGGGTGGTGGAGGCGCTGATCGCGCGCTGGCAGACCGAGCCGCCGACCGATTCCATCGTGATCGCCGGCTCCACTGGCTCGCGCGGCCCGACACGGATGCTGATGGAAGCGGTCGCGCGGCTGCCGCAGGGCTACGTCGTGCTGCCCGGCGTGGATTTCGACCAGCCGGAGAGGGTCTGGGCGGCGCTCGACCGGTCGATGGAGGGCGAGGACCACCCGCAGTACCGGTTCCGCGCGCTGATGCGCGCGCTCGACCTCGCTCCCGGCGACATCCGCCCCTGGACCGAGGCCCCCGCTCCGGCGCCCGAGCGCAACCGGCTGGTCTCGCTCGCCCTGCGCCCCGCGCCGGTCACCGACCAGTGGCGCGCCGAGGGCCGGCACCTCACAGGCATCGAGACAGCCACCGCCCCGATGACGCTGCTGGAGGCGCCGAACCAGCGGATGGAGGCGACGGCGATTGCCCTGCGCCTGCGGCAGGCGGTGGCGGACGGCCAGGTCGCCGCGCTCATCACCCCCGACCGGATGCTGACCCGTCGGGTCGCGGCCGCGCTGCAACGCTGGGGCATCGAGCCCGACGACAGCGCCGGCGAGCCGTTGCACCAGAGCGCGCCGGGCCGGTTCCTGCGGCTGGTCAACGAGCTGCGCCTCGCTCCGGCCGAACTGCCGCTGCTGCTGTCGCTGCTCAAGCATCCGCTGGCGCATTCCGCGCCGGAGACGCGCGGCCAGCACCTGATCTGGACCCGCGAGCTGGAAATCCGCCTGCGCCGCAGGGCGATTGCCCAGCCCGGGCGGGACGACCTCGCGGAATGGGTGGCGAAGAGCCGCGTCGAGGACGGTCGCGCTGCCTGGGCCGACTGGCTGAGCACGCTTCTCGACGGGATCGACCGGGGCCAGCCGATGGAGGTGGGCACACACGTCGCGCAGCTTCGGATGCTGGCCGAGGCGCTCGCCGCCGGGCCCGGCGGGGCGGGCAGCGGACGGCTCTGGCAGGGCAAGTCCGGTGAGCAGGCCCTGGCCGCCGTCGAGGCGCTCGGCGCTGCAGGCGCGCGCGGCGGCACGCTCGCCGCCCGCGATTTCGCCAGCCTGCTCAACGGCCACCTCGGCGGCTACACGGTGCAGGACCCGGCGCGTTCCCATCCCGGCGTGATGATCTGGGGCACGCTGGAGGCGCGGGTGCAGAGCGCCGACCTGACGATCCTCGCCGGCCTGAACGACGGCACCTGGCCCGACCTTCCGGGGCCCGACACCTGGCTCAACCGGCAGATGCGGGCCGACGCCGGTCTGCTGCTGCCCGACCGGCGGATCGGCCTGGCCGCCCATGACTTCCAGATCGCGATTGCCGCCCCCGAGGTCATGCTGACTCGCGCCACCCGCAACGAGGAAGCCGAGACCGTGCCCTCCCGCTGGCTGAACCGGCTGGTGAACCTGCTCGACGGGATCGGGCCGGAGAGCAAGGCCGCGCTGGAGGCGATGCGCGGGCGCGGGCGGCACTGGCTGTCACTGGCAGCGGAGGTGGACCGCCCCGCGGACCGGGTCGACCCGGAGCCACGCCCCTCGCCGATGCCGCCGGTGGAGAAGCGCCCGCACGAGCTGGCCGTGACCTGGATCACGAAGCTGATCCGCGACCCCTACGCCGTCTACGCCAGCCAGATTCTGCGCCTGCGCCCGCTGGCGCCGCTCGCGCCAAGCCCGGACGCACGGCTGCGCGGCACCACGCTGCACCGGATCATGGAGGCCTTCCTCGCCTGCCGCGCCGAGTGGCAGGACGATGCCGCCGCGGCGCGGGAGCGGCTGTCGGAACTTGCCTGGGCCGAACTCAGGCAGGCGACACCGCTGCCCTCGATGCAGGCGCTCTGGCACGCGCGGCTGATGTCGGTGGCGGACCGGATCGTCGAGGGCGAGCTGGAGCGGCTGGCCGCCGGCGCGCCGGTTCTGACCGAACGGCAGGGCGCGGTGGAGCTGCCCGGTCTGAACTTCCGGCTCACCGCCCGACCCGACCGGATCGACAGGCTGACCGACGGCTGCTTCACGATCTACGACTACAAGTCCGGCAAGCCGCCCACCGATCCCGAGGTGAAGCACTTCGAGAAGCAGCTGCCGCTGGAAGGCGCGATGCTGGAGCGCGGCGGCTTCTCCGTCGCCGGCCCCGCCGGCCAGGCGCGGCTGGACGGGCTGGGCTATATCGCCATCGGCGCCTCGGGCGCGGACCGGATGCTCAAGATGGAAGACGACGACGGCCGCCTGCCTGACACCACGTGGGAACGGCTGCAGGCGCTGATCGGCCGCTACAACCGGCGCGAGCAGGGCTATACCGCGATCCGCGCCGCGCAGCTCACCAGCTATGCCGGCGACTACGACCACCTCGCCCGCTATGGCGAATGGGACCTGACCGACGACGCACGGCCCGTGCACGTCGGCCCGGAGGAGGCCAGCGAATGACAACGTTGCAGTTCGACGAGGCCACCCGCCACCAGATCACCGCCGCCGACCCGCGCGCCTCGACCTGGCTTTCGGCCAACGCCGGCTCCGGCAAGACACGGGTGCTGACCGACCGGGTGGCCCGCCTGCTGCTCGACGACGTGCCACCGCAGAACATCCTCTGCCTGACCTACACCAAGGCCGCCGCCTCCGAGATGCAGAACCGGCTGTTCCGGCGCCTCGGCGAATGGTCGATGCGCGAGGATGACGAGCTGCGCGAGGCGCTGGCGCAGCTTGGCGTCGCGCGGGCGCTCGATGCGGACACGCTGGCCCGGGCGCGGCGGCTCTTTGCGCGCGCCATCGAGACGCCGGGCGGGCTGAAGATCCAGACCATCCACTCATTCTGCGCCGGGCTGTTGCGGCGCTTCCCGCTGGAGGCCGGGGTCAGCCCGGGCTTCACCGAGCTTGACGAGGATGCCACCGCCCGCCTGCAGACCGAGGTGCTGGACACCGTCGCGCTCCGCGCACCGGAGGCCTTCGCCGAGATGGCCGCGCTGATCGGCGATGCCGACCTGACCGGGCTGGCCTCGGAAATCTCCGCCCACCGCACCCTCTTCCCCGCCTCGCCGAGCCGGGACACGGTGCTCGCGCTCTACGATCTGCCACCGGGCTTCGACGAGAAGACTGCTGTCGGGCATATCCTAAGTGTCGGGGAAGACGAGCTATGCGATCTGGCTTCGGCTCTATCGAAACAGACAGCGACTACGAAAAAGGTGGCGCAGGCGCTGAATGCAGCGCTTGAGCATGGTTTTGATCAGACGGCGTTCAGCGCCATCGCAGATTTGCTTCTCCGAAAAGCTGACGGCTTGCCGAAGACCAACGTGTTATCGGATAAGCGGCGCGAAGAGCTAGGATACTTGGCTCAGATCTTCGACGATCTGTGCCGAGTCACTCTTGAGGCGTTTGACCAGCTAAAATCGCTCGAGGCCGCGCGCCGCACCCTCGCCCTGCATCGCTTCGCCGCGGCCTTCCTGCCGGAATACGCCCGGCGCAAGGAGGAAGGCGGCTGGCTCGACTTCGACGACCAGATCGAGCGCGCCGAACGCCTGCTGGCGCAACCCGGCATCGCGGAATGGGTGCTCTACAAGCTCGACGGCGGGATCGACCACGTGCTGGTCGACGAGGCGCAGGACACCAGCCCCCTGCAATGGCGGGTGATCGAGCATCTGACGCGGGAGTTCACCTCCGGCGCGGGTCGGTCCGACGTGGGCGAGCGGTCGATCTTCGTCGTGGGCGACCTCAAGCAGTCGATCTATTCGTTCCAGGGCGCGGACCCGGCGGGGTTCATCCGGATGCGGCAGACCTTTGCCGAACGGCTGGAAGCGATCGACCTGCGGCTGCAGCAGCTGGAGCTGAAGTATTCCTTCCGCTCCTCGGGCGAGATCCTCGGCGCGGTGGATTGCACCTTCGGCGAAGGCGACCTGCGCGGCATGGGCGACACGGTCAACCACATCGCCTTCAAGGGCCAGATGCCCGGTCGGGTGGATCTCTGGCCGCTGGTCGAGCCGTCCGAGAAGCCCGAGACCGGCGACTGGTTCGACCCGGTCGACAGGCGCAGCGACGAGCACCACACGATGCGGCTCGCCCGGCAGGTGGCGGGCCAGATCCGGGAGATGGTCGATACGGGCTTTCTCTGGGAGGAGCGGGACGGCGGCTTCATCGAACGGCCAATCGGCGCCGGCGACGTGCTGGTCCTGGTGCAGAGCCGCGGGCCGCTCTTCCACGAGATCATCCGCGCCTGCAAGACCGCCGGGTTGGAGGTCGCCGGGGCGGACGTTCTGAAGCTTGGCGAGGAGCTGGCCGTGCGCGACATCCGCGCCACGCTCAGCTTCCTCGCCACGCCCGAGGACGACCTCTCGCTCGCAGCCGCCCTGCGCTCGCCGCTCTTCGGCTGGACCGAAGCCGATCTCTACGACCTCGCCGCCGGCCGTGCACAGGGCGAGTTCCTCTGGCGTGCGTTGCGGAACCGGGCCGAGCAGTTCCCCGACACGGTGGCGATGCTCTGGGACCTGCTCGGGCAACTGGATTACCTGCGCCCCTACGACCTGATCGAACGGCTGCTGATCCGCCACGATGGGCGGCGGCGGCTGGTGGCGCGGCTGGGCGAGGAGGCCTCCGACGGGATCGACTCGCTGCTCGCGCAGGCGCTGGATCTGGAACAATCCGGCCCGCTTTCGCTGACCGGGTTCCTGGCCCGGATGGAAGGGGCCGAGGTCAAGGTGAAACGCCGCGCCGAGGGTCGCAGCTCCAAGGTCCGGGTGATGACCGTCCACGGCGCGAAGGGCCTGGAATCGCCCATCGTCATCCTGCCCGACACCGGCAACCGCCGCACCCCGCGCATGTACAAGGGACGGCTCCTCTCCGGCCCCGAGGGCGTGCCGCTCTGGTCCATGTCGCAGGGCGAGGGGCCGGGGGCGCTCTCCGAGCTGAAGCAGGCGGCCGTCACCCGGCAACTCGAGGAATCCCAACGCCTGCTTTACGTCGCAATGACCCGGGCCGAGCAATGGCTGATCGTTGCCGCGGCGGGCGACCTCGGGAAGGCCGGCGACAGCTGGTACGAGCAGGTCCAGACCGGGCTGGAGGCGCGCGGAGCGGTTGCCCTTGACTTCGCCGAAGGGCCGGGCCTGCGGCTGGAGTCGCCGCACTGGTCCGCCGGGAAACGCCCGGCAGCGGAAGCGCAAGCCACAGCCGCCGCGCCGTCGCTGCCCGAGTGGCTCGACCAGCCCGCCGAAGCCGCGGACCGCCCGCCCGCGACGCTTTCGCCCTCCGATCTGGGCGGGGCCAAGGTGTTGCCGGGTGAGCCTGGGGCCCAGGCCGGCGGGCTCGACACCGAGGCGGCGATGGAACGCGGCACGCGCATCCACCTGCTGCTGGAGCACCTCGCCCCCTGCCCGCCCGCGGACCGACCCAGGCGCGCCGCCGCCCTTCTGGGGCCGGAGGTCAGTGCGCCCGAACAGGCGGAATTGCTGCGCGAGGCGCTGCGCATCCTTGAAGAACCGGATCTGGAGTTCCTGTTCGCGCCGGGAACGCTGGCCGAGGTGCCGCTGAGCGCCAGCCTGCCCGAACTCGGCGGGCGGCGTATCCACGGCACGATTGACAGACTGGTGATCGGCGCCGGACACGTGCTCGCCGTGGACTTCAAGACCAACGCGCTGGTGCCTGACGCCGCGGAGCAGACACCGCTTGGCCTGCTCCGTCAGATGGGGTGCTATGCCTCTGGTCTGAAACAGGTTTTTCCGGACCACGAGATCCGGACGGCAATCCTGTGGACCCGATCCGCGCGGCTGGTGCACCTGCCGGCGGCGCTTGTGCACGAGGCGGTGAGCGGGGTCCCCCTCCCTTGACGCTGGCAGGCCGGCTCCTTACGTTCCGGCACCAACACGCGATGCCAAGGAGACCTCAAATGGCAACCGTCCCCGTGACAGACGACAGCTTCGACGCTGATGTGAAGAACTCCGATATCCCCGTCGTGGTGGATTTCTGGGCCGAATGGTGCGGCCCCTGCAAGCAGATCGGCCCGGCTCTTGAAGAGCTCGCCGAGGAATACGAAGGCAAGATCAAGATCGCCAAGGTCAACGTGGACGAGAACCCGAACTCGCCGGCCCAGATGGGCGTGCGCGGGATCCCGGCGCTGTTCCTGTTCAAGGACGGCCAGGTGGTGTCCAACAAGATCGGCGCCGCGCCGAAGGCCGCGCTGAAGGCCTGGATCGACGAGTCGATCTGATCCGGTCGGACTTCCGGTCGTTCTGACCGCGGAAAACGACCACGCGTCGGGCCGCGAAAACGACCGGAACGGAACGGGGCGCTTAGGCGCCCTTTTTCGTGCCCGGCTGTCGCCGGGAGATGCCGCTTCCTGACCGCCGACGTGACCGCTAAGGGTATCGGTGCGGGGCATGTTCAAGGAAAGGCGCGCAATGGCGACGTTCAGGATTCTGGAATCCGGGCTGGATTTTCTCGGATCGTATTTCGAGCCCGAGCAGGTGGAGCTGGCGTCGTTCGACCTGTTCTCGGTGGCGGGCGCGGAGAGCGCCTCCCGGTCGCGGATCGTGGCGCGGACGGAGGATGCGCCGTTCGTGGAACCGAACTATCCGCGCGACTCGACGGACATGACCGGCCGGGAGACCACGTTCACCGTCGAGATGACCGGGCGCTTCAGCTACGGCAATCTCGGCACGGTTAGCGGGACGGTGGAAAGCTACCGGGTGAGCTACGACGGCGTGACGATCGCCAGCCTCACCGGTGTCAAAGCCGATGCGAATGCGGCCTGGCTTTCCCTGCTGTCCGACGCCCTCTACGACCACGTGGCCGCGTTCTTTTCGGGCGACGATGTGATCGTCGGTGGATCGCTGGATGACCGGCTTCGCGGCGGCCTCGGGCATGACACGCTGACAGGGAAGGCCGGAAAGGACGTCCTGCATGGCAACGCGGGGCGCGATGTCCTCGTGGGTGGCAATGGGGACGACCGGCTGTTTGGCGGTGCCGGCAACGATACGCTGAAGGGAGGCTCGGGTCGGGATTACCTCAAGGGCGGCAAGGGCAACGACCGGCTCGACGGCGGCTCCGGGGCCGATCAGCTCTTTGGGAATGTCGGGAACGACCTGTTGCTGGAAGCGGCGGACGCTTTCGGCGGCGCGGGCGACGACGAGATCCACGGCCGGGACTTCACACGCCCGAAGGCGAAACGGGGCGGTACGGATCTCTATGGCGAGGCCGGAGATGACACGATCTTTGGCGGGATCGGCTACGATGACATCTACGGCGGCAGCGGCGATGATCGGCTGACCGGCGGTGACGGGCGGGACACGTTCCATTTCCGTCAGGCCGAAGACGATGGCAGCACCGACACCATCGTCGACTGGACCGAGACCGACTGGATCGATCTCGATGTGGCCCGCTCCGACGTCGACATCGTGCAATCCGGGGACGATACATTGATCCACTGGGCGACGAATACCATCGTGGTGCTCGGGGCCGAGGCAGATGCGGTTGCGGCGACGATCCTCTACTAGGGGCCCGGCCCGCGTTGCTGCCCGGTTGTCGCCGGGGCGGGTGGGGGCCATATAGGCCGGGACAGAGACGGAGACGGATATGGCCGACAGCGAATTTCCCGGCTGGCACGGGACAACGATCATAGGCGTGCGCAAGGGCGGCGAGGTTGTCGTGGCGGGCGACGGGCAGGTGAGCCTGGGCCAGACGGTGATCAAGGGCACCGCCCGCAAGGTGCGGCGGCTGTCGCCCGGCGGCAAGGACGTGGTCTGCGGCTTTGCCGGATCGACCGCGGATGCCTTCACCCTGCTGGAACGGCTGGAGAAGAAGCTGGAGGCGACGCCGGGGCAGCTGGCGCGCGCGGCGGTTGAGCTGGCCAAGGACTGGCGGACCGACAAGTACCTGCAGAAGCTGGAGGCGATGCTGATCGTCACCGACGGCACCGAGTTGCTGGTGATCACCGGCGCGGGCGACGTGCTGGAGCCGGAACACGGGATCGCCGCCATCGGCTCGGGCGGCAATTACGCGCTGGCCGCGGCGCGGGCGATGATCGACACCGACCTGCCCGCCGAGGAGATCGCGCGCAAGGCGATGGCGATCGCAGCGGACATCTGCGTCTATACCAACGGCAACCTGACGGTGGAGAAGATCGCGGGCTGAGCCGGCGGGCGGGTCAACCCGGCGAGAGCGTGTCCGCGACCGCGCCGATGACCTGCGCCAGCCGCGACAGACGCGCGTTCAGCCGCCGCCCCTTGCGATGGACGAGCCAGAGCGCGTGGTACCGCCGCCGGGGCAGCGCGGCGAGCCAGAGCCTGTCGCGCCCCGAATAGGCATCGACGCCGCTGCGTGGCAGCAGCGTGTAACCGATCCCCGCGGCCACGGCGGCGGGGATCTGGCCGATCTGGTTGACGAAGCCGCGCAGCCGCAGGCGATCCGCGCCGGAGAACGCATCCTCGAAATTCAGCGCGAACAGATCGTCCGCATAGGCGTAGCCGTCGGGATGCGCGATGAAGCCGCGCGCCTGCAGGCCGTCGAAGGTGACGGGCTCGGCGGCGGCCTCGGCGGGGAGCACGAGGCAAAGCTCCTCGGTGCCGATCTGGCGGGCCTCGAGCCGGGGGTGGCGCGGGTCTTCGCCGAGGATGCCGAGATCGAACCGGTCCTCCAGCACCCCGGCGAGCACGCTCCTGCGTGGCGCGGCCTCGAGATGGACCTGCAGCCCGGGCGCATCGTGCATCAGCCGGAGCAGGTGCGGGTAGAGCAGCGTGGCGAAGCTGCCCGAACAGGCGATATGGGCGGCGCCGACATCGGGATCGTCGGTCTCGACCAACTCCCGCAGGCGCCGTTCCTCCGCCCGCCGCGCCTGCCCCATCGCAAAGACCGCCTCGCCCGCCGGCGTCAGGGCGAAGCTCTTGCCCTCCTTGTCGACCAGCGCGCGGCCGATCTGGCCTTCCAGCTTGCGCAGGTGCTGCGAAACGCCCGGCTGGGTCATGTTCAGCCGCTGCGCGGCGCGGGTGAAATGCCGGGTCTCGCAGAGCACGGTGAAGGTTTCGAGCCAGGTTGCGTTGAGCACGATGGATTACACCGCGTTATGATTATTAGTCTGAATGATAATTTCACGAAACGCGCTGCGCTGTCTACCTGTTGGACGAGCCCGTGTGGCACGCAACAGATGAAAGGACACGAAATGAAAACCCCCGCCCCCCGCAGCTTTTCCCATATCGGCCTGTCGGTTCCCGATCTCGACGCCGCCGTGAAGTTCTATTCCGAGGTCTTCGGCTTCTACGTCATCATGCAGCCGAGCGAGATCGTGGAAGACGACAGCGCGATCGGGCAGATGTGCACCGGCGTGTTCGGGCCGGGCTGGAACAGCCTGCGCATCGCGCACCTGTCGACCGCCGAGGGGATCGGCTTCGAGCTGTTCGAGTTCGACGGCAACCGCGCGCCGGAGGAGAACTTCGACTTCCGCCGCCACGGCACCTTCCACTTCGCGGTGCAGGACCCGGACCTCGAGGGGCTTCTGGCCAAGGTCGTCGCCGCGGGCGGCAAGCAGCGGATGCCGGTGCGGGAGTATTTCCCGGACGAGAAGCCCTATCGCATGGTCTATGTCGAGGACCCGTTCGGGATCATCTTCGAGATCTACAGCCACAGCTACGAGCTGACCTATTCCGCCGGCGCCTATTCCTGACCTGACGCCCGCGTGATCTCCGGCCGCGAAGATTCCCTGGACCTCCGGGGAACCTTTCGCGGCCGTTTCCGTTGATTGCACAGAGCCCGCAAGGGACACCGCAACCGACCGAAGGAGAGATGCCATGCTTGGATGGGCCCTGACCTTTCTCGTGATCGCGCTGATCGCAGCCCTCTTCGGCTTTGGCGGCATCGCCAGTGCCTCGGCCGGGATCGCGCAGATCCTGTTCGTTGTCTTCCTGGTGCTTTTCGTCATCGCCATGGCGATGCGCCTGATGCGCGGCAAGACGCCGTAACGCACCGCCGCATAAGCCACATTCGAGGCGCAGGACGCCGACCGGCCCACCGGTCGGACGGCGTCCTGCTGCCCGCAGACACGACTTTTCCCCATTTCCGAAAGGAGACCCGATATGTCCGAAGTTCTCGACATCAAACCCGCCGCCACCGACGTCAAAAGCGGCGTGCGCCATTCCGACAAGATCGCCGAAGGCCTGGCCGACGTGCTGTCGGATACCTATGCGCTGGTGCTGAAGACACACGCCTATCACTGGAACGTCGAAGGCCCGCTGTTCTACGCGCTGCACAACCTGACTGAGGGCCAGTACGGTGAGCTGTTCGCCGCCACCGACGAGCTGGCCGAGCGGATCCGTGCCTTGGGTCACCTGGCGCCGATGACGATCAGCGAGATCATCGGCACCTCGGTCATCAAGGACGTGAAGGGCAAACCCTCGGCCGGCGACATGGCCAAGGACCTTGCCTCTGACCACGAGCGCGTCGCGCGTCGTCTGCGCGCCCTCGTCGAGCTGGCGGAGTCGAACAACGACCCGGTGACCGGCGACCTCGCGATTGCCCGTGCCGCCTTCCACGAGAAGTCCGCATGGATGCTGCGTTCGATTGCTGCCTCGTAATCGAACTTCAGGGTGCCTGCCCTGTCCCTGCCTCCCCCGCCCTCACCCGGCGGGGGCTTTTTCTTGGGTTGGGGGCGCGCGGCTGGACCGCGCCGGGCGGCAGGCTACTTGACCTCTCGCGCCTGCCCGGGCCCGATGGCCCGTGACCGGGGCGAAACCAGCAGGAGTGACCACATGACGACGATACTCGGGATTTCGGGAAGCCTGCGGAAGGCTTCGTTCAACACCGGCCTGCTGCGCGCGGCCGCCGGCATGATGCCGGAGGGCGCGACGCTCGAATTCGGCTCCATCGAGGGCGTGCCGCTCTACAACGGGGACGACGAGGCGGCCAACGGCACGCCGGAGGCCGTGGCGCGGCTGCGGGCGCAGCTCGAGGCGGCGGACGGACTGCTGCTCTCGACGCCGGAATACAACAACGGGATTCCGGGCGTGTTCAAGAACGCCATCGACTGGATGGCCAGCGGCAAGGGGGCGGATGCGTTCAAGGGCAAGCCCGTCGCGGTGATTGGCGCCTCGCCCATGGCCTTCGGCACGGTTCTGGCCCAGGACGCCTGGTGGCCGGTGCTGCGCACCCTGGGCACGCGGCCCTGGTACGAGGGGCGGCTGATGGTCGGGAAGGCGCGGGAAAAGTTCGACGAGACCGGCGAGCTGAAGGACGCGGATACGCAGGAGCGGCTGGCGAGCTTTGTCGAGGGGTTCGTCGCGGCGATCTGATCCGCCGGGCGGGCAGGCAAAAGCGCGCCGGCGGGGTGCCGGCGCGCTTTGTCGTGTCAGGCCTTGAGGGTTTCGGTCGAGGCGAAGAACATCGCCTGGCTGACCGCACTGATCACTTGATCGGGCTCGTAGGGCTTGGCGATCAGGAACGCCGGCTCCGGACGTTCGCCGGTCAGCAGACGCTCGGGGAAGGCGGTGATGAAGATCACCGGCGCGTCGTGATCGGGCAGGATCTGGTTGATCGCGTCGATGCCGCTGGAATTGTCGGCGAGCTGGATGTCGGTGAGGATCAGGTCCGGCTTGTGCTCCAGCGCCATCTTCACCGCCGCGTCGCGGGTGCGGGCGATGCCGGTGACTTCGTGGCCCATCATGGTGACGATGCCTTCGAGGTCCATGGCGATGATCGCCTCGTCCTCGATGATCAGGACCCGGCCCTGCACCGATTGCTGCATCTCCTTGCGGGCGAGGTCCACCAGCGCCTGCGCCTCGTCGCCGCTGAGCCCCATGATGGCGCCGACATCGTCGAGGCTGAACCCCTCGACGGTGTGAAGAAGCAGCGCCTCGCGGGTGTTGGGTGTGAGCTTGGCCATATGCGCCATGGCGCGGCCCCTGAGCCCGTCGGAGGCTTCCGGCACCGGCGCGCCGGCGCTGGACCAGATCGAGTGGAACACCTTGAAGAGGCCGGCCTTGCCGCCGATGGACTGATCGAAACACGTCGGGTCGACGAGGATCGCCTCCAGCGTCGCGGCGGCATGGCGGTCTCCGCTGTCCTGGTTGCCGGTCAGGGCGCGCGCGTAGCGCCGCAGGAACGGCAGGTGCGGTCCGATCAGTTCGGACATGGTGGTCGGGCGCGGAAGATCGGTCACTATTTTTTCTCCAATCCGGTCGTTTTTCTCGGAACAAACGCCGGGGTCGCGCGTTTGTTCCGAGAAATCTGGATGATTCACGGTAAAAAAATATGGCGCAGAGGTAAGGCCCGGCAATGAGTCCCGTAGACAAGAACCTGCAGACACAGATCGACGACAACCTGCGACGCATCTTCGAGGAAGATGCCCGGGCGGACTTGCCGGATACCCTTCTGACTCTACTTAACCGGTTGGACGAGGTGGAGGTTCCGCAGCCTGCGGCATCCAGCGAGTCCGGCGGCCTGGCCGCCGACAAGGATGGAGCCACATCTTGAATCGTCAGGACGCGAAGGCCGAGCTTGTCGGCCACATGAAGGTTCTTCGCGCATTCGCGATGAGCCTCACCCGGAACTCCGCCGCTGCCGACGACCTGGTTCAGGACACGGTGCTGAAGGCGTGGTCCAACATGGAAAGCTTCGAGGAAGGCTCCAACATGCGGGCCTGGCTGTTCACGATCCTGCGCAACACCTTCTATTCGTCGCGCCGCAAGGCTGCCCGCGAGTCCGAGGACGTGGACGGCGTGCTGACCGGCAAGCTGGCGGAGAAGCCCGCCCACGACGGCCGCCTGCAATATGCAGACTTCCTGAAGGCATTCGACACGCTCCCGCCGGAACAGCGCGAGGTTCTGACTCTCGTTGGGGCGCTGCAATATTCCTACGAGGAAGCCGCCGAGATGTGCGGGGTCAAGGTGGGCACGGTGAAGAGCCGGCTGAACCGTGGCCGCGAGGCGCTCGCCGTGGCGATGCAGATTTCCGAGAACGAGCCGATGGAGCTGACCGACAATGCGACGCGGGCCGTGGTGGCGGCCAATGGCGGAATGATCGGGTGATCGGGGCGTTTCGGTCCCGACTGCCGGGCCGGGAAGACATGCCATTCTGGCGGAGCCTGTCGGTCCGCCTCGCCATGCTGCTCTCCGTCGCGCTCCTGCCGTTGGGCATGATCGCGGTCTCGCAGACATGGCGGCTGGAACGGGAGCTGGGCGAGGTGAACTCGCTCACGCTGATCTCGTTCACCGCGCAGGTCGCCTCGCAGGAGCGGGAGAGAATCGAGGCCGCCTTCGGCGCCGCCAACGGCCTCGCCGCCTCCCTGCCCGAACTCGGCAACGATCCGGAGCGCTGCGAACGGGTGTTCTCGACCTTTCTCGAGGAGGCGCGTGGCCGGTTCAGCTTTGCCGGCTTCGTGCCACGCTCCGGGATCGTGAGTTGTTCGTCGGTCGGAGAGGTCGCGGACATCTCCGATTTCGGCACCTTCAAGGAAATCGTCGATATCCGCGAGCGCGCCGTGACGCTCGACCAGGTGGGCCGGCTTTCCGGCGAGGCGGTGCTGGTCGTGAGCCTGCCGGTTCATGGCGAGGATGGCGCCTACGAGGGCTTCGTCGCGATCTCGATTCCGCACAACGACCTCGACTCCCCCTATGCCGAGATCATCGGCGGGCGGGCGATGGACCTGTTCACGATCAACCGCACTGGCGAGGTGCTGACGGCCTCCGGCTCCATCGGGACGGCCGCCGACCGCCTGCCCGCCGACCGGGCGGCAGAGGCCCTCGTCGGCGGGGCAGACCGCTTCTCGGCGCGGAACGGGCTCGGGCAGGAGCGGATCTATTCGGTGGTGCCGATCGTGGAGGGGACGGTCTATGCCGTGGGCGCCTGGCAGCCGGAGCACGGGGTGCCGTCCGACACCGCGATGCGGTTCCTCTGGTCGCCGGCGCTCTTTCCCATCTTGATGTGGGCCGCGAGCCTGGTGCTGGTCATCATGGCCGTCGAATGGCTGCTGGTGCGCCATGTCCGGGTGATCGCGGACCAGATGCGCCGGTTCGGCCGCGACCGGGCCCTGCCGGCGGCGCTGCCCGAGGGGCGGCTTCCCAACGAGCTTCAGGCGATCGAGGAGGAGTTCGTGCTGATGGCGGCCCGCCTGATCCGCGACGAGGCGGAGCTTCTGGACACGATGCACGACAAGGACGTGCTGCTGAAGGAGGTCCACCACCGGGTGAAGAACAACCTCCAGCTCATCTCCTCCATCGTGAACATGCAGGCGCGGCGCACGACCAGCAAGCCGACCCGCGCCGCGCTGGAGAGCGTGAACCGGCGGGTGAGCAGCATGGCGACGGTGCACCGCCGGCTGTACCAGGCGGAGAACCTCGGCCAGGTGCGCGCGGACGAGCTGCTGCGCGACGTGGTGGCCCCGCTCACCGATCTGGCCCAGCCCGGCAAGAGCCGTCCGCGGGTGGAGCTGCGGCTCGATCCGGTGGTGCTCTATCCCGACCAGGCGGTGCCGGCGGCGCTGCTGGTGGTGGAAGCCGTGACCAATGCGCTGAAGTATCTCGGGCCGGATTCCACGGGCGACACCTGGCTGCGGGTTGGGCTGGAGGACCGGTCAGAGGATCAGGTGCAGCTTTACGTGCA
Organism: Tropicimonas sediminicola; assembly: GCF_900188335.1. Lineage (GTDB taxonomy): Bacteria > Pseudomonadota > Alphaproteobacteria > Rhodobacterales > Rhodobacteraceae > Tropicimonas > Tropicimonas sediminicola. The sequence goes on from NZ_FZOY01000008.1 coordinate 127,180, forward strand.
GAGCTCGCAATCGCCGGAGGCCCCGGATGGGGACGAGGAGCCGGAGATCGCGGGAACGGGCCTCGGCAACCAGCTGATCACCGCGTTCTCCCGCCAGTTGGGCGGCGAGCCCGAGGTGGAGGATGCGCAGGACGTCTATTCGCTCCGGGTCACCTTCACGGCCGCCTCCTTCGACCCGGATGGCGACGCCGCCTGAGATTGGCGGCGTCTGCCGGTCGGATCACTCGTCGCCGGCCATCGCTGCGGTCTTGTGCGGCGAGCGGGCGGCCAGCGGCGGCATCTCCTCCGGGCCCCAGCCGACGCGCCAGCCGGTCAGCGACAACACCCAGAGCAGGATCGGCAGCGCCACGATGCCGCCGATCGGACCCCAGAGCCACAGCCACGCGGTGAGCGTGACGAAGACGAGCAGCGGATTGATCGACATGCTCCGCCCCACCAGCGCCGGCGTGACGAACTGGCCTTCGGTCATGTTCAGCACGAGATAACAGGCGGCCGGGACGATGCCGTAGACCCCGTCGAACACCAGGATACCGGCGATGGCCAGCGTGGTCGCGAAGAGCGCGGGCCCGAGGTAGGGCACGAAGTTGACCACGAAGGCGAGGACGCCCCAGAGGATCGGGTTGGGCATTCCGATGACCATGAGCGCGGCGGTCACCGCGAGGCCGAGGGCGCCGTTGATCGCCGTGATGGTCAGGAAGTAGCGCGACACGACCCGTTCGGCGGTAAAGAGCCGGCGCACGCTGAGGCGCGGCGCGACGCTGGCCAGCAGGGCGTAGACCTCGCCGCGCGACAGCAGGAAGAAGAACAGCGTCCCGATGAAGATCAGCGCCTGGCCGGCCAGCGCCGGGGCGTAGCTGATCGCGGTGGCGACGTTCGGGACGGCGGCAGAGGCGCCCCCGGCGTCGGCTTTCTCGCCGCCCTCGTCGCCGTCCAGCGCCTTGGCGACGTTGTCGGCCACCTCCTCGATCCCGTTGAGGATCCGCTGCACGTCGGCGATGACGCTCTGCGCCTCGGCCCAGAGGATCGGCCAGCGGCGCACCAGTTCCATCACATGGGGCTGCAGGAACAGCACGAAGAGCAGCGCGAGGATGATCGCCATCAGCAATCCTCCCAGCGCGCAGACGGTTGCGGGCAGGCCGAGCCTGGCGAGCCTGTCCGTGATCGGGGCGAGCACGACGCCCACCACGAGAGCGAAGACGATGGGAGCGAAGAGCCCCGTCGCCAGCTTCAGCGCCGCAACGACCGCGAAGGCCGCCAGCAGGACGAGCGGAACGCGGAGCGGGGCAGTGTTTTCTGTCATTGGGAACCTCCGGGTCGGGAACGCGGATCACGCAGGTTTGTTCCCTGCGTCAGCATAGTCCCAACCCCCCGGTGGCGATATCGCCGGGATGCAGGGCCGGGCGGTGCCGGAACCTTCCGCCATCGCCGGCGTTGTCTGCCCATGCAGACGAACAAAGTGCGCCCGATATCACCCCCACACGCCTCCGAGGCTGCCCTGCCGGCCGGCGGTTACGAGGCCCTGCCCGACATCTCCTGCCTGGTTCCGAAGGTCCGGTCCCTCGGTCCGGCCGACCGGCGGCGGGTCGGCGTGGAGATCGAGTTCGGCGGGCTGTCGCCCGAAGCGGCCGCGGCCTGCGTGGCCGATGTGCTGGGCGGCAGGCCCGAGCGTCTCGGCCCGGGGAACTGGTGGGTGTCCGGCGGACGCCACGGCGACGTGAAGATCTACCTCGACACCGCGTGGCGCCCGAGCGAGGACAGCGCCCTCGCTCGCGCCGGTGTGGAGCTGGGGCGTTCCGTCGTGCCGGTGGAGATCGTCACCGAGCCGCTGCCGCAATCCGCCCTGCCCGAGGTCGGCGTCCTGATCGGGAGCCTCGACGAGGCCGGCGCCGAAGGGACCGAGGCGGGGTTGCTGCGCGGCTACGGCCTGCATCTGAACATCGAGCTCGCCGATCCCGAGGAAGGCGCGGACATGGCCCGGATCGCGCTTGCCTATGGGCTGCTCGAGGGCTGGCTGCGGCATCGCGATCCGCTGGACACGGGGCGGCGGATGCTGCCCTTCGTCGATCCCTGGCCCACATCCCTGACCGCCGACCTCGCGGCCGAGTGGCCCGACCTCGACCGCCAGGGCCTTCTGGAAGCGCTGCACCGTCACATCTCCAGCCGGAACTACGGGCTCGACCTGCTGCCCGCCTGGGCCTCCGTAGCGCGGGAGGATTTCACGCGCTGGATGCCGGAGGACAGCAGCGTCACCGCACGGCCCGCCTATCACTATCGCCTGCCCGATTGCCGGATCGGCAGCCCGGGCTGGTCGCTGGCCTATGAATGGAACCGCTGGGTGCTGATCGAGCGGCTGGCGGCAGACAGCCGGCGTCTGACGGCGCTCTGCCATGCCTGGTGGCTGACCCGCGAGGCGCCGCTGGTTCCGGACCGCGGCGAATGGTTCGCCTCGGTGACGCGCATCCTGGGTCCGCTGGCGGACCTGGCGCCGGAGGGCGGGCCCGACGCATCGGCGGGGGCGTGATGGGACGCGCAACGCGCCCCCGCATCGCCGTGACCACCTCCGCCCGCTCCGGCTGGCGGATCTTTCCGCTGGTGGCGCTGAACCTGTGGCTCACCGGGGGCCGGGGCGAGCGCTGGGGCACCGGGCGGCCGGCCGATCTGGACGATGTTGATGGGTTGATCATCGGCGGCGGCGACGACATCTCCCCCGCGCTCTACGGCGGCGAGCTGGTGGCCGAGGCGCGGCTGGACCCGGCCCGTGACCGGCTGGAACGCGGGTTGGCCGAGGCGGCGCTGGCGCGCGGCATCCCGGTTCTGGGGATCTGCCGCGGGGCGCAGATGCTGAACGTGGCCGCCGGCGGCACGCTGATGGGCGACGCCTTTGCCCGCCACCCGGAGTCCCGCCATTACAGCACCATCCTGCCGCGCCGGAAGGTCCGGCTGCGCCCGGGCACCTGGCTCGCCGCGCTTGCCGGTAAGGAGTGCCTGAAGGTCAATGCGCTGCACAGCCAGGCGGTGGATCGGCTCGGCGAGGGCATGCGCGTTTCCGCCCGCGATGGCGGCGGCATGGTGCAGGCGATCGAGCGGGTGACCGACCCGATGGCGATCGGCGTCCAGTGGCATCCGGAGCACCTGTTCTATCGCCGGGCGCAGCGCCGGATCTTTGCCGCGCTGGTGGCCGCGGCACGGGCCCGCACCGAGGGCCGGCGCAGCGGCGAGGATCAGGCCCGCGCGGTTGCGAGCGCGCTGGCCAGCCCCGGCTGAGGGGCCGCTCCCACTTCGACATTTCCGAAAGAATGGATGGAAAGGTGCGGCACCCGGAGGGACGCGGCACCCGGGGTCGTTTGATCTGAACGCGCGGCCCGGTGGCGGGCCGCGCAACCAGGCAGATCAGTGGTGGGTCGCAAGGTGCTCGGCGAGCCAGTCCTTGCCGTAGTCGTTGCCGTTCGGCGTGCGGACGATCGAATGCGCATGGGTGCGCACCGGCACGTCGCGCGGGTATCCCTCGACATTCGCAAGCGGCTTGTGGGTCTGGTGGTCGAACTCGATCAGAACCACGGGGCTCTGGATGCGGTAGTAGAACACCGCGTCGTCCGCCGTTCCGCCGATCCAGGCGAACCAGGTCTCGTCGAGATGGGTCGCGATATGGTCCAGCCATGCCTCAGCGTGGCCTTCCTCCATGTCGTTGGCATAGGCGGCGATCACGCCCATCAGGTCTTCGCGCTGCTCCTCGGTCATCTCGGCGGCATTGAGGCCGGCATAGGGGATCTCCACGTTGTCGGAGAAGGCCGCGGCAATCATGTCGTCGCTCACCTTCTCGGGGGAGATCACGGCCTGGTCGAGCTGCGCCTCGTCCAGCGACTGGGCAAAGGCGAGGCCGAGGTTCTGCTTGGTCTGCAGGATCGACAGGCCGGCGTCGCTGGTACCTTCGGGGGCGATGGTCGGCTCGGCCCCGAGGAAGGCAGGCGTGATCGAGAGCTGGTCGCCGACCACGAGGAAGTTGATGGCAATGTGGTGCCCGTCGATCTGGAAGCCCCAGGGCGTTTCCGCGTCGGGGGTGCCCATCATGGTGAACCAGTAGAGGTTCTTGTTGAACCGGTCGAGCTCGCCGGTCAGTTCGCCCAGCGTGCGGTTGAGCTGCATGGCGTCGCGCACTTCGGTCATGCCCTGGTCGCTCAGGACGGCGTCCAGCATGGCGAAGGCCGCGGACTTCTGCGCGTCCGTCATCTCGTCGAGGCTGACGCCCTCGCGGTCGTAATCGTCGACGTTGCTCCACAGGCGCCATTCCAGCGCATCGACGTCATAGAGCGCCGCGTCGCGCTGCTCATCGGTCAGCGACGCGATGAAGGCGGAGGCGGCGTCCCGCACGGCGTCGGTGGAGAGGCCGGTCACGGTGAGCGGATAGAGGTCGGGAACGACGGTGCCGTCGGTGGTGATGCCGACGAAGGGATCCTCGGCGACCTGCTCCGCGCTCAGCCGCGCACCGTCGCCACCGGGGGGCGGGCCGGATTGCGCATGGGCGGCAAGGGCGGTGAGGCTGAGGACAAGGGCGGTGGAACGGATGATGCGGGCGGGGATGTTCAAGAGCTTCTCCAGTGGCGGGGGGGCTGCCATCAGCAGACCTGTTGGCGGGAATGTGCAGCGACCCCCGCCGGAAGGATTCCGGTGGGGGTCGGCGGGGCCGGTGTGCAGCAAGGCGCGGATCGATCAGCCTTCGAATTCGGGGAGCTGTTCGAGCTGCTCGCGGCCGAGGTCGACATGGACGGTCAGGCGATCGAGATCGTCCGTGGCGATGGACATGCTTTCGTAATCCACGGCGACGGGTTTCTCGCCGATGCCGAGGAAGCCGCCGACGTCGATCACGCCAGTCTCGATCTGGCCATCCTCGGCCAGGACCAGCTCGCCGAGTTCGCCGACATGCTCATGGTTGCCGTCATAGACCGGCGCACCGGTGAGGCGGTCGGCAGTCAGGGCGGCGCGGTCCGCGAGGGTGAAGCCCCGGGCTTCCATGTCCGGCGCGGGGGCGACGAAGACGCCGTCCTCCTGCCAGGTCTGCGGCAGGTGCTCCGGCGGCTGCTCGGCGCGGGCGGTGTCCTCGGCGGGCATGTCGTCGGCCATGGCCTCACGGGTCGGCTCGGCCGCCTCGTATTCCGGCGCATCCTCCAGCGAGGCGCGGTCGCCGGCGAAGACGACGAACCAGCCGGAGCCGTCCTTCTCGGCCACGATGTCGAGGCCCGGCATGCCCACGGCCACGGTCTTTTCACCGATCCCGAGGAAGCCGCCGACATCGACCAGCGCGGCCTCGATGCGGCCGTCGCGGGCGATCAGGATGTCACCGACCTCGCCCACGTCGTCCCAATTGTCGACGATGTCGACGACGGGCTGATCGACGGGCACTTCCTCGGCGACATAGACGCGGGCGCCGATCAGGTCGGAGGCTTCCAGCGACTGGGCGGAGGGGGCTGCCAGGAACTCGGTGTGCATGGGCACGCCTTCGCCATTCACGGCGGCGGGCATTTCCGTGTGCATGGCGCCGGGCTGCGGTCTGGGGGCTTCGGTTTCCATCTGCGCGGTCGCGACCATCGGCAGAACGATGCTGGTGGCGAAGACGGTACCGAGGAACATCCGTGTCATGAGCGTTTCCTTCTCCTGAGCTGCGGCGTCGCGCCGCTGATTGGAGAAAGAACCGCGCAGAGCGGCGCCAGGTTCCTGAAATTTATCGTTTTTTCACCGGAACAATTCACGCCTGCGGGCGTTTGCGCGCTCCGGATCGCGCTGTCAGCCGGCGGCGCGCTCCAGCGTTTCGCTCAGGTCATCAAGCGCGCGCCGCTCGTCGTCGTTGCGGGCTTGCGGGCGCAGGCGGGCGATGAGCTGGCCCAGGTGGTCCCGGGTCATCGGGTCGTCCGCCACGTAGGGAAGCGCCGCGGCGAAGCTGCGGTCCAGCAGCGTCGGGAAGTCCAGCCAGCGCCGGCCGAGCGGGCCGGAGACGCCGTCGGCGAGCCCGCCCTCGTGGGTCAGCGCGGCGTCGAGCGCGCCGTACATCCGGTTGAGGCAATCGTGGGCGGTGAAGGGATCGTTGACCCCCGGCGACAGGGCGCGGGCCGCGATTTCGACGAGCTGGTCGGCCACGAAGAGCGGGTTCTGCTCCTCGGTGCAGCTGTCGCCGAGGGCGAAGCAGGCGCGGATCGCGTCGCAGGCCTCCTCGTCGGGCGCGGTGCTGTTCTCGCCGGGGTGAACCTCGACCACCGGCGCGGCGGCGGTGACGAAATCCCCGGGCTGGGCCCGCAGCAGGATGATCCAGCCGTTGTCGTCCCGCAGCGTCTTGAGCCGGTCGAGATCCAGCGTCCGGACGTAGCCGGAGGTGCCGAGGCTCGGTTGCGCCAGGGGCGCGCCTTGCAGGTCGGGCACGTTCTCCGGCTCGGCCGGATCGGCGATCTCGTTGCGGATCGCCGCTTCCAGCCGGCGACCGAGCCCGGCGATGATGTTGCCGACGTTGATCGTCTCCGGCACGTGGTGGATGAAGTAGATCATCACCAGAACCGAGATCATGGTCAGCCCGAAGGCCACCCCGACCGACAGATGCGGCACGAAGATCTCGGCCTCCGGCCCCTTCACCGCGCGCAGGGACTGGAGACAGAAGGCGAAGGTGGCGATCAGGATGCCGAGCGACCATTGATTGCCGCGGTCGCGCATGAAGTTGCCGACCAGCCGCGGCCCGAAATTGCCGGAGGCGAAGGAGACCGCCACCATGGTCAGCGAGAACATCACCCCGGTGACGCCGATCACCGAGCTGGCCATCAGCGACAGCAGCCCCCGCGCACCGGCGGGCTGGGTGTCCCGCAGGACGGCGGGCAGGAGCGAGAGCGCCAGCTCCGGCTGGGTGCGCTCCAGCCAGAGCAGGCTGAAGGCCAGCACCTGCGAGAGCGCCACGAGGACCAGCGGCAGGAACCAGTAGCTCGCCCGCAGGTCGCGCAGCAACGTCAGGATCCAGGCGCGCGACCCCATGTCAGGACGATGTCGCTGCGGCGGCGGGGAGGGTCATGGCGGCAGGGGCCTCCGGCTGGATGCGAATGCGGGTGGGCGTTGCACTCACCTTGTCGGGGGTGCCGTGGATTTGGAAGCCGGAAACCGCCCGCTCTGGCGGCACCGCAAAAAGAAACCGGCCGCCACCACGCGGGCGACGGCCGGAAAAGCGCGTTCATTCCGGCCGCGGCCGGGGCCGGTCAGGAGCGGCGCATCCACCAGACTGCGCCGGCGGCCAGGGCGGCGGCGATCACCGCGGCGGCGATGGCCTCGGTCCCGTGCGGGTGGGCATGGGCGATCGGCCCGCCTTCGTGGGCCATCGCGGGCAGCGCGGCGACCAGGGCGGGGAGGATGGCGAGTTTCTTCATCGTGAAAGCTCCGTCTTTCTCAGGGCCAGGAAATCTCTGATATCGGTCGTCACTTTCTCGTCCATGGAGACATAGACGAGCGACATGTTGGTACGGTCCTGCACCATCGAGCCCGGAAAGGGAAGATAGCTCAGTTCCCGCGACCCGAAGGAGGGTGAAGCGGTGCCCACCTGCCATTCGGTCTTCAGCTCCACGTCGACCAGCTTCAGCGCCGTTGCGCCGCCGACCCCCGGTTTCTCGAAGGGCACACCCGCGAGCCGCAGGTAGGCGGACTTGTCGGCGGCGTTCACGAACCCGTCGATGAACTGGGTGGCGAGCACCTGCAGGTCCGCCGCCTCGTCCTCGGCATGCATGTGCGAATGCAGGTGGTCGCCGTGGGCGTGGTTGTGGCCCTCGCCATGGGGCGCGTGGTCGTGATGGTGGTGATGATGGTGCGGGTGATCATGTGGCATTGGACCACCTCTTGCCTTCGAACTGGCCGTGCGGGATCGAGACCGGCTTGTCGATATGCGCCTTGTGCTTGCCGAGCGTGCCGTTGGAGACCATCGCGCCGAGCACGTCCACGATCACGCGGGTGCCCATGAGGGCGGTGATCTCGGAGGTGTCGTAGGGCGGCGCGACCTCGACCAGCTCCATGCCGCAGATCCCCTCGGCCGCGACCTTGGAGGCCAGCGCCAGCGCCTCGCGCGGCAGGAAGCCGCCCGGTTCGGGCCAGCCGGTGCCGGGGACGAAACCGCAGTCGATGCTGTCGATGTCGAAGGACATGTAGACCATGTCCACCCCGTCCCAGGCCATCTCCAGCGCCATCTCGGCGGTCTTGTCGACGCCCATCTTTTCCATGTCGGACATGGTGATGATGTTGGTCTCGCGCTCGCGGGCGACCTTCACCGCCTCGCGCGGGACCTGCCAGCCGCCGATGCCGACCTGCACGAGGTTCTTTGCGGGCACGTTGGGCAGGTTGGTGGAGTGGAACCACGGCGTGGTGTGCATCCGCTCGTCGAGATCCTTTTCCTGGATGTCGGCATGGCGGTCGAAATGGACGATGCCGATCTTCTTCGACGTGCATTCGGCAATGCCACGCACGCAGGGAAAGCCGATGGAATGGTCGCCGCCGATCATGATCGGGAGCGAGCCGCTGGAAAAGACGTGGGAGACGGCGCGGGAGATCTGGTCGAAGCTCTTCTCGATATTGGCGGGGATGGTAAAGACGTCGCCCGCGTCGCAGAGCGTCATCTGCTCGCGCAGGTCCACGCCGATCTCGTAGTTGTAGGGCGTGTAGAGCGCGGAGATCTTGCGCACGCCCTGCGGGCCGAAGCGGGTGCCGGCGCGATAGGTGGTGCCGCCGTCGAAGGGAATGCCGAGCACGGTGGCGTCGTAATTGGCCACCTCCAGCACGTCCTCGGCATAGGGCGCCTTGAGGAAGGTGTTGATGCCGGCGTAATGCGGCAGCTCGCCCCGCGCGAAGGTCGGGATCGACTTGTCCTCGATGCTGTCGGCCCCGGTCAGGCCCATGCGCAGCGCCCAGCGGCGTTCCTCGTCCCAGCGGGTGCCGGGGATCTCGGCCTCGGCCTGCATCGCCTTCCAGCCCAGCAACTTGGTCAGGTCCGGATGGTGATGGCGCGCATCGACGTGGCGCATCTGCCTCGGGTGATGGGGCCGCGAACGGTCACGCGGGGATGGGAACATGGGTTTCCTCCGTCAGTCTCTGGAAGGGAATGCCGCCGTCGCGGGCATCGAAATCGTAGGTGATGGTGGCGCCGAAGGCCTCGGGGTCGGTCGGGTCCCAGCGCGGCTTGTCGAAGACGAGCACCCGATCGCCGAGCTTGAAGCCCTCGGTCAGGTCGTGGGTGACCATGAAGACGGTCATGTTGGTCTCGGCGCGCAGCTCCATCAGGAAGTCGTGCATCTGAAGCCGCGTGCCGGGGTCGAGCGCGCCGAAGGGCTCGTCCAGCAGCAGGATGCGCGGCTTGGCGGTGAGCGCCTGCCCGATGGCGAGGCGCTGCTGCATGCCGCCCGAGAGCGTCGCCGGGTACTGGTCCGCCACATGCGCAAGCCCGATGCGGGCGAGCACGGTGTCGGCGCGGTCCCGCGCCTCCTTCCGGGCCTTGCCGAAGAAACGGCCGAGCGGCTGGCCGAGGCTTTCGCCGGCGATGATGTTCTGCCGGATCGTCATGTGGGGGAAGACGGAGTAGCGCTGGAACACCACGCCGCGCTCGGGGTTGGGCTCCACGGCGGGCGGGTTTCCGTCGATGGAGATCGTGCCGCGGGTCGGTGTTTCCTGCGCCAGCAGGAGCCGCAGGAAAGTGGACTTGCCGCAGCCCGAGGCGCCAACGATGGAGATGAACTCGCCCTCGTCGACCTCGACGTTGACGCGTTCGAGGATCGGGCGGCGCCCGTAGGACTGGAAGACGTCGCGGACGGAGACGAAGCTCATTCTGACCCCTCCGCATTGAAGAGATGCGTCCCGTCGCAAGGTCCCGCCCGACGGCAACGCCGGGCAGCGCCCGACCCGCCCCCCAGGGCGGGCGCGTTCTGCGCCTCCCCTCTGGCCGGGCGCTGCCCTCTGTACGGGTTGATGACGAATCCCGGCATCACAGCCCCTCCTCCATCCACGGGAACAGCCGGACCGACAGCTTCCGCAGCGCCCAGTCGATCACGAAGGCGAGGAAGGTGATCCAGATGACATAAGTCAGGATCACGTCCATCGCGAGGTAGCGGCGGACGAGGAAGATGCGGTAGCCGAGGCCGAGATCGGAGGCGATGGCCTCGGCCGCGATCAGGAACAGCCAGGCCGGGCCGAGCGAAAGCCGCACCGCCTGGATCAGCCGGGGCAGCACCTGCGGCAGCGCCACGCGCAGCGCGATCACGGCCGAGGAGGCGCCGAGCGTCTCGGCCTTGACGATCTGCTCCCGCGGGATCTCGATCACCCGCTGGCTGAGGTCGCGTATCAGGAAGGGCGTGATGCCGATCACGATCAGAACGACCTTTGACAGCTCCCCCAGCCCGAAGACGATGAAGAGGATCGGCAGCAGCGCCAGCGGCGGCACCATGGAGACCACGGCGATGAACCCCGCGAGCCCTGCCCGCATGTGCGGAAACAGCCCGATCAGCAGCCCCGCGCCGAGCCCGATGGTGGCCGCGATCGCCACCCCGAGGCCAAGCCGTTGCAGGCTCATGGCGGTGTCGTGCCAGAGCAGGATCCGCCCCGAGCGCTTGTCGGGCTCTGTGAACAGGCGCTGGGCGGTCTCGAAGATGGTCGAGGGTGCGGGCAGCAGCTTGTCGGCCGGGTTCGCGGCCAGGCGGATGTCGGAGGCGATCACGTAGGCCACCAGCACCAGCGCGAACGGCAGCAGCGCGAGGAAGGTGGCCAGCACGGGGCCGGGTTTTCGGTTGATCAGGCGCATGGCAAGCTCCGGGCACACCCTGCCGCGCCACGGCGGCAGGGCGCTGGCCTCGCGAGAGGGGGGTTACAGGCTGCCCTCGGCCGCCATTTTCATGTAGGTCGTGTCGTAGCGGAACTTCACGTTGTTCGCGTCGCCGGTCACGGAGCCGTCCGGGTAGGCGACCCCCACGAAGTCGGCGGACGGCGCGCCTTCGCCGAGGATCCCCTTGTCGAACAGGAACTCGGCCACGCTGACCATGGTGTCGGGCAGTTCCGGGCCTTCGGTAAAGGCGACGGCCTCGGCCGGGGTCCAGAACATCTTCGTCGAGTCGAGCTGCGCCTTGTAGCCGGCGAGGTCGGTGCCGGAGGCTTCGGCCATCGCGGTCAGCGCCTCCTCGTCGCCCGATTGCATCAGCGCCATCACCTCGTACCAGGCGCCGACCATCGCCTTGCCGAAGGCAGGGTTGTCGGCCAGCGTCTCGGTGTTGACGACCATCAGGTCGATGATCTCGCCCGGGATATCTGCGCTGTCGAAGAGCTTGTTGGCGCCGGGCTGTTCGAGGATTGTGGAGACCAGCGGGTTCCAGGTCACGACGGCCTCGACGTCATCGGTGGCGAAGGCGGCGATCATGTCGGCGTCGGAGGTATTGATCACCCCGCCGAGGTCGGGCTCCGACAGGCCGACGCTGTCGAGCGCGCGGGCCAGCAGGTAATGCGACACGCTGAGTTCGACGAGGTTCACCGGCTTGCCGGCGAGGCTGGCGAGGTCACCCTCGCCCTTAAGGATCACCGCGTCGTTGCCGTTGGAATAGTCCCCCACGATCAGCGCCGTGGTGTCGACGCCGCCGCCCGAGGGGATCGAGAGCGTGTCCATGTTGGTGGCCGAGACGCCGTCGAAGGCGCCGGCGGTGTACTGGTTGATCGACTCGACGTAGTCGTTGATCTGCACGATCTCGACGTCGATGCCGTATTTCTCGGCCCATTTGTCCATGATGCCGGAGGTCTCGAGATACCCCCAGGGCATCCAGCCGACATAGATCGACCAGGCGACCTTGAACTCGGTTTTCTCCTGGGCCATCGCGGCAGGGGCACCGAGTGCGGCGGCGAGGATCGTGGCGGACAGAAGTGAGGTCTTCAGCATCTTTCAGCTCCCTGTCGTTCCGCCGATGTTTCGATTTGCCGGTCCGCTGGCGGAACAAGGAGATAGAGCGCGGGCGAACCGACGCAGTACTCTCCCGGGATTTTGGCCCGCCGTGTACCCGGGCGGAATTTGCCACCCCGGCGGCACTTCTCGGACCAGGCCCCGGCATCGTCGAACCGGGCGGAACCCTAAGTACCCTGCCTCTCCACCACAGCGTCGGCCGGCCTTTTCGCTCAAGGGCCGCATCTGTCTCACCCGGGTGAATTCTGCTTGCGCCCGGAATTTGGGCGCCCGAAAGCAGCGATCGACGCCTTGCTGGGCGCCTCTCGTCCGGCGACGGCCAGCCGGTGCCGAGATTCGGGCGTGAGCACGCCGAAATGCGGCGATGTGGATTTCTTTGGAACCTTTTCGCACCTGCAGCGTTAGCATGGTGCGTAATCAGATGAACGCTGATACATTGGAGTGACCATGTTTGAACTGAGCGGCTTTTTCGGCCTGATCCTGCTCGTCCTCGATATCTGGGCGATCGTGTCGATCTTCGGATCGCGCGCAGGCACCGGTGCAAAAGTGCTCTGGATCGTCCTCGTGATCGTCCTGCCCCTGGTGGGCTTCCTGATCTGGCTCTTCGCCGGCCCCCGCGCCGAGGCGAAGAGGATCTGACGCATCACCCCGGCGACCCAGCGCGGCGGCCCGTACAGGTACGCTGCGCCGGACTTCGCCAACCCTCCCCCCGCTCGCCCGCCCTTTCCCCAACCAACGACAGGTATGACCCGAAACAAGACCCAGCCCGCGCAGCTGACAATGCGCGCCAAACCCTATGAAAAGGTCGCCGTTCTGGGCGCAGGTAGCTGGGGGACGGCATTGGCCGCCCTCGCCCGCCGCGCCGGATGCCGCGTCGCCCTCTGGGGCCGGGACGCGGAGGCGCTCGCCCCCATCGCCACCCGGCAACGCAACCTGCGGCACCTGCCCGACGTGCCGCTGCCGGCCGGGATCGAACCCACCACCGACATCGCCGAGGCCCTAGACGGTGCGAGCGCGGTTCTGCTGGTCGTGCCGTCGCGTGCCGTGCGCGGGGTCTGTGCCGCCGCGGCGCCGCATATCGGGGCGGACGTGCCGGTCGCACTCTGCGCCAAGGGGGTCGAGCCCGAGAGCGGGCTGATGATGACCCAGGTGGCGGAAGAGGAGCTGGGCCCCCGCCCCTACGGCGTGCTCTCCGGCCCGACCTTTGCCCGCGAGGCCGCGCTTGGCCATCCGACGGCCGCGACGGTGGCCTTTCCCTTCACCCATGTCGACCGGCTGAACCCCGCCGCCTCCCCCGCGGCGCGGCTGGCCGTCTCGGTCTCGACCGAGAGCTTCCGCGCCTATATCTCCGACGACCCGGTTGGCGTGGAGATCGGCGGCGCGGTGAAGAACGTGATCGCCATTGCCTGCGGGATGATGACCGGCGCGGGCTTTGCCGAGAACACCCGCGCGGCGCTGATCACCCGCGGGCTTGACGAGATGAAGGCGCTGGCCGAGGCGCTCGGCGGCCGCCGCGAGACGGTGACGGGCCTGGCCGGGATCGGCGACCTGTCGCTGAGCTGTTCCTCTCCGACCTCGCGGAACATGTCGCTCGGGATGCAGCTCGGCCAGGGCCTTGCACGGAACGCGTGTTTCGACGGCCGCCCGGTGGTCGTCGAGGGCGAGGGCAACGCGCTTTCCGTCACCGACCTGGCGCATCGCGTGCGGGTGCCGATGCCGATCTGCGAGACCGTGCGGGCGATCCTGCACGAGGGCGCCGACCTCGGCACCGCCTTTGCCCGGCTCTGGGCCTCGCCGATCGAGGGCGAGCCGCGGAGCCTCGCGATCCTGCTCGATCACCCGGCCGATGCCGACGCCGTTACCGGCCTCGCCCGCCGCATCGCCTGATCCCACCCATTCCGAGGCGCAATTGCGCCCCAAGCAGACTTTGAAAGCTGAGATGACCCATACCGCTGATTTCACCACGCCGGCCGAGACCGCCGGCTTCGTCTTTCCCAACCCCTATCCCGCGCCGCTCTCCGGCCGCCGCTTCGTGCTGGCGACCGACCTGGACGGCACGTTCCTCGGTGGCACGCCGGGGGATCGCCGGACGCTCTATCGCTGGATCGAGGACAACCGCGCCACCGTCGGGCTGATCTTCGTCACCGGTCGCGACCCTGCGTTCATCCGCGATCTCTGCGGCTCGGGCGATGTGCCCTGGCCCGATTACGTGATCGGCGATGTCGGCACCACGATCGCCGAGGTCACGCCGGAGGGAGAGATCTCTCCGATCCCGGTGCTCGAGGCCGAGATCACCCGCGCCTGGAACGGCAGCGGCGCCCGCGTGCGCGAGCTGCTGGCCGACGAGCCGGGCCTGACCCTGCAGCCGACCGAGTTCCGCCACCGGGTCAGCTATGACATGGACCCGGCGCGTGTCCGGCCGAGCGCCCATGCGCTGGTGAAACGGCTCGGGCTGGAGGTGCTGACCTCCGACGACCGCTTCTTCGACGTGCTGCCCGCCGGGGTCTCCAAGGGTCCTTCGCTCAAGCGGCTGATCGCCCATCTCGGGCTGGTCGAGAGCCGCGTGCTCGCCGCCGGCGACACGCTCAACGACGCCTCGATGCTGGCGCTCGGGATTCCCGCGGTCGCCGTGGGCGGCTCCGAACGCCGCCTGCTCGACCAGGTGGGGCATTTGGACCATGTCCACGTCGCCCAAGGCGTCGGCGCGGCCGGCATCGACGAGGCGATCCGGGTGCTCGACCTGCACTGAGCCCCGCCCCACGCCCCAATTCATCCCTTCATTTCAGGAACCTGCCACATGACACCCAAGACCATCGACACAGCCGACAACAGCCAGACCTCCGACCTCGTGATCGTCTACCACCGCCAGCCCTACGAGGAGGTCGAGGAGGAGGATGGCTCTATCCGGCTGCGCGAGAACACGAGCCCGAACGGCATCGTGCCCACCTTGCGCAGCTTCTTCGCCGATGCCGACCACGGCGCCTGGATCGCCTGGAAGGCCGCCGAGGACACCGCGAACCCCGAGTTCGAGCGCCAGATCGAGATCGAGGACGCCTTCGGCCGCTATACCGTCTCGCGCCTGCCGCTGACGCCCGAACAGGTGCGCGGCTTCTACCACGTCACCTCCAAGGAGGCGTTCTGGCCGATCCTCCACAGCTTCCGCGAGCGCTACAATTACGACCCGGTGGACTGGCCGAACTTCCGGCAGGTGAACTGGGCCTTCGCCGAGGCCGCCGCCGCGCAGGCCGCGCCGGGCGCCGTGGTCTGGGTGCACGATTACAACCTGTGGCTGGTGCCGGGATACCTGCGCAAGCTGCGCCCGGACGTGAAGATCTCCTTCTTCCACCACACGCCCTTCCCCGCCGCCGATCTGTTCAACGTGCTGCCCTGGCGGCGCGAGATCGTCGAGAGCCTGCTGGCCTGCGACGTGGTCGGGTTCCACATCCCGCGCTACGCGGTGAACTTCGTGCAGGTCGCCCGCAGCCTCTTCGACGTCGAGACGACGGGCCGCGTCACGGTGGAGGAATCGCTCATCAACGAGGGCACCGCACTGACCGAGCGCAGCATGGCGACGGGCCTGCTGCACGACGGGCACAAGATCACGGTGGCCGCGACGCCGGTGGGCGTGGACGTGAGCTATATAGACACCTGCGCCCGCAGCATCGAAACCCGCAACCGCATGGCCAGCATCCGCGAGGAGCTGGGCGAGGCGCAGCTGATCCTCTCGGTCGGCCGCACGGACTACACCAAGGGCGGCGCGCAGCAGCTGGAAAGCTACGAACGGCTTCTGGAGAGCCGCCCGGACCTGCGCGGCAAGGTGCGCCTGATGCATGTTTCGGTTTCCGCCAACCGCAACATGGAGGCCTATGCCGAGATCCAGAGCGAGATCGAGCAGGTCGCCGGACGGATCAACGGCCGCTTCGGCAGCTTCGAGTGGCAGCCGGTGGCGCTGATCTCGCGCGCCGTGCCCTTCGCGGAGCTGATCGCCTATTACCGGGCGGCGGACGTCGCCTGGATCACCCCGATCGCCGATGGCATGAACCTCGTCTGCAAGGAATTCGTCGCCTCCCGCGTCGAGGGGGACGGCGTGCTGGTGCTGTCGGAATTCGCCGGCGCGGCGGTGGAGCTCGATGCGGCGATCACCACCAACCCGCTGTCGCACCGCGCCATGGACATGGCCATCGCCCACGCACTGGAGATGGGACCGGAGGAACGCGCCGAGCGCATGAAGCGGCTGCGCGCGCGGGTCGAGGCCTACGACATCCGCACTTGGGGCGAGGCGCAGCGCGCCCTGCTGGACTGGACCAACAAGGGCAAGCGGGTCCCGGCCACGGCGGCCTGACCCGCCCGTTGGAGGGCCGCGCCGCCGCGAGGCGGCGCCCGGCCCAACGGGAGGAGGCGCATCTTCGATGCGTCGACGACGGGCGGGAGCCCCGCTCTCCTGCGGGCTGCCCGCCATACCATTAACGAGTGCGGGGGCGGCCCTGGCGCCGCCCCTATTCCGCGCTCCGTCCCTCGCTGAGCAGATCCGTGCCGGCGTCGGGCGCCTTGCGCTCGCGGTCCACCGCCTCCTCGGTCGCCTGGTCCGGGATCTCCGGCGTGGCGGCCTGCGGCAGGTCGGCATCCGGCACGGGCCGATTGGCCGGTACCGACGGAGGCACGGCAAGCTCCTCCGGCGCATTCTCGATCCGCAGCCGATAGATCGGCTCCGGCAGGCCGAAGCCTGCGCCTTCCAGCGCGGTCTTGGTGGCCCGGATCGCCTCGCCGCGGGCCTTCTGGAAATCGCTGCTCTGCTGATCGACCCAGCCCGCGAAGGTCAGGACGACATTCGAGTCCCCGACATCCGAGATCCAGGCCGAGACCGGCGGGTCGCGCAGCACGAAGGCCAGGCCTTCGAGCGCCGCGACCGAGGTGGAGAGCGCGGCGGCGAGATCCGCATCGGCATCGACACCGAGATCGAAGGTGAAGCGGCGGTTGGAATCGCGGGTGTAGTTCACGATCCGGCCCTTGTAGACGGTCGCATTGGGGATCCGGATGTGGTTGCCGTCCGGCGAGATCAGGATGGTCGCCCGCGAGGTCAACCGCGCCACGCTGCCCAGATCGCCGTCGATCTCGACGAAATCGTTGGGGCGAAACGGCTGGCGCAGGCTGAGCAGGATCGAGGCGATGAAATTCTCCACCGTGTCGCGCACCGCGAACCCCACGGCCAGGCCGACCACGCCGGCCGCGCCCAGCACCGCGCCGATCAGGGCGGTTGCGTTAAGGATGTCGAGGGCGATCACCAGCCCCAGCAAGAGGAACGCGATCCGCGCGACAGCGCGGTAGATGTCGGCGATGAAGCTGTTCGGCGCGAGCCTGCGCCAGAGCGACAACCGGCTGGCCAGCATCCAGCCGAGCCCGGAAATCACGGCAAAGACGCCGAGCGACACGAGAAAGATCGGCGCGTTGACGAGAATCCGCTCGCCGCGTCCCATCACGCGGTCGAGCGCCGGTGCAAGGCGCTCGTTCAGGTCGGCGTTCTGCTGCAGCTCGTTCTCGATCGCCACCACGCCCTGCACGCGGCCGATGATGCCGGAGAGTTCCTCTTCCGCGGCGCTGTCCATGACGATGCCTTCGAGCGTGACAACACCGGAGGCGACGGAAACCTGTACGCGCTCGAACGCCTCGAGCTCGGCCAGCACCTGCTGGATCCTGTTCCGTATCTCTGCATCGGAGATGGCGTTCTCGCCCACCTCGATCGCGCCCTCGGGCGCTGTCGGGGCCGTGGTCTGGGCGGCGGCGGCGCCTGCGATCAGCGTCAGGACCACGGCCAAAAGAAAGGCCGGCAGGCGGGGCTGTCCCGCCTGCCGGCCCGGCGTTCCGATTGTGGCGCGCATCAGGAGCGGCCGCGCACGCTCAACCCGATCAGCAGGCCGACGCCGAGCGCGCCGGCGAGGGCAAGGCCCGGGTTCTCGCGAACGAAGCGCGCGCCTTCCTCCGTGGCCTGCTGGGCGGTCTCGCCCAGTTGCTGGGCCGTGCCGCCGAGCTGGTCGCGCATCTCGGCGCCGCGCTCCCGGAGCGCCTCGGAATGTTCGGCCAGCCGTTCGCGGACCTGGTCCGCGACGCCGGGGTCGCTCGCGGCGCCGGTCCGGGGCTTGGTGGTGTCGTTGGGGTCGATGCTTCCGTTGGGGTGATAGGTGCTGGTCATGGATCGTCTCCTTGAATGGGGATGGTCGGGTCTCCGCGCGTCGAAGACCCGGTGGGTCGGCGTCAGGACGGGATCGCGACCGGGCCGCGGTGCGGCACGTCGCGCACCTGCCCCCGGACATCGCGCCCGACGGCCTGCAACGCCTCGAGTTCCCGGCTCAGCGCGGCGTGGGCGGCGCGCATCGCCTCGTCCCGGTGACGGCCGAGCAGCGCGTCCTCCTGGCGGGTGCCGGGCAGGAAGGCGGCGAGCAGGACACCGACACCGAAAGCGGCGGCGCCCGCGACGACAGGCTGCTGTTCGATCAGCGCCTCGGACTTGCGGGTGATGCGGCGGGCGCGTCGCTCGACGGCCTCCTGCGCCCGGATCGCGGCGACCCTTGCGTCGATCACCCGCTGGCGCGCGGCCGGAGGCAGACGGTCGAGCCCGGACCCGAGGGCCGCCCGCATCCGTTCGGCGCGTGGCACCTCGTCGGAGCGGCCGGTCATCTCGGCCCGCATCTCGCGGTCCGCAGCGGCAACGCGGGCGTCGAATCCGGCCATCGCCTCGGCCGGGGGAACCGCCTGCGCCGGATCTTCGGCGGCGGCGGCGTCGGAACGGCGGGAGGCGTTGCCGAGGAGCAGCGCCAACCCTGCACCGAGCATGGCGAAAGCCGCCGGGTTCTCGCGCGTCGCGTCCCAGAGCTGGCCGCCAATGTCGCGGCGGTAGCGGTCGAGCGTCTGCCGCGCCTCGGCCCTCAACCGTTCCGGCGCGAGGGTGTCGCTCAGCTGGTCGAGCGTGTCGGCCAGGGCGGCCCGGTCACGGGCCACACGCTGTTCGATGTCGGTCATGGATCCGTCAGGCATGGGTCGCCTCCTTGATGGTTTCGATATCCGCCCGGATGTTGCGGGCGGTGCGCTCCGGTGCGAGGGCCTCCGCGCTGAGGCGGGACTTGCCGTAGAGCGCGAGGACTATGGCGAGCAGCAGCGCGCCGCCCCCCACGATCACCGCGGCCCAGCCGGCCTCGATACCGCTTGCCGCGATCCAGGCCACCAGCGCCGCCGCAAGCACGTCCAGCGCGGTCAGGGCAACGATGGCGGCCACGCCGATCAGGGCGAGGCCGGTGCCGGCCCGGGTCGCGCTGCGACGGGCCTCGGCCTTGGCCAGCTCGATCTCGTCCTGCAGCAGGGTGCTGAAGTGCCGGAAGGCCGACACCAGCAGGTTCGGGGTCTCCTTGAGTTCAGCAGGGCGCGCCATGACTTAAACCGCCCCGCGCGAGGTCGGATCGGCGCTCACGTGATTGCCGCCAACGATGGTCGGCGCGCTGTTCGGCGGAACCGTGTCGCGCGCCCAGGGGTCATCGCTCGGGTGCGCATAGCGCGGTTCGGGATCGCGCGCCTTGAGGAAGCGGGTGGCGGCGAAGCCGGCCAGCGTCGCACCGGCGACGAAGAGCAGCGGATTGCGCCGCGCGGCATCGCTCAGGCTGTGGGCAAGGCGGTCGATGTCGGTGTTGCGCACCTGGTTCGCCAGGTCGTCGATCCGGGCCGCGACCTGTTCGATTGCCTGGGCCTGCATCGAATTCGGGTCGAACTCGGCGGCGGCTGCATCGGCTGCGCTGGCGTGGCGATGCATCTGATTGGCCACGCTGTCGAAGGCGGCTTCGGCTTCGCCCTTGATGCGGGCCTCGACCTTTTCGCGGGTGTCCTCGGCGACAGTCTGGGCGTGATGCTTCACTTGTTCGGTAACGGTTCTCTCGGTGACGTCGGCCATCTCAGCCTCCTTTCGCGATGTGTTTCCTTGAGCAGCCAACGCCGCGTCTCACCGATATGTTCCCGGAACCTTGTCGCGCCGCATCGCGTTAATGCCCCAAAGAGGAGCATGATCATGAGCCGCGGACGCGATGCGAGACGACCGACCGAAATGACCCTTCCCGGGTGGCGCGACACGGCGGCACGCGTGGGGCAACGGTTCGGATCGCTGCATCTGCCGTTGATCGCCGCAGGTGTCGCGTTTTACGGATTGCTGGCAATTTTCCCTGCGATTTCAGCAGGTGTCGCCGTTCTGGGCCTCGTGCTGGACCCGAGCACGCTGGTCTCGCAATCCCAGTGGCTCTTCGAGCAACTGCCGAATTCCGCCGCGTCGATCATCTCCGACCAGGTGCGGGAGGTGGCCGGAGCAGCGTCCGACTCGCTCGGCTTCGCAGCGCTTCTCTCGCTCGCCATCGCCCTCTGGTCGGCCTCAAATGCGACCGGCAGCCTGATCCAGGGGATCGGGCTGATCTGGGAGGAAGAGGACGAGCGCGGTTTCGTGAAAACCCGGTTGCTGACCATCGGCATGACGCTGGCGCTGATCGCCGGGCTCGGGCTGTTCATCGGCGTCGTGGCGGCGATCCCCGGGTTCCTCGCGATCGTCGGGGCGGGTCAGGGGCTGGTTGATGCCGTGATGATCGCGCGCTGGCCCATCGGCGCGGTGATCGGCATCGCGATGATCGCGATGCTCTATCGATGGGGACCGGACCGCCGGTCCGCGAAATGGCGCTGGCTCACGCCGGGGTCGGTGCTGGCCTGCGTCCTATGGATCGCGGGCACCATCGGGTTCAGCCATTACGTGCAGAGCTTCGCCAGCTACAACGAGACCTTCGGCACGATTGCCGGGGTGATCATCCTGCTCACCTGGATGTGGCTCTCGGCGCTGATCGTTCTGTCGGGGGCGCTGCTCGATGCCGAACTGGAAGCGCAGACCGCGCGGGACACGACCGTCGGGCCGGATCGCCCGATGGGATCGCGCGGCGCTGTGAAAGCCGACACATTGGGCGAAGGTGGCGACGGCCGAGGCGGGGATCGACGCGGTGCGCTGGCCGCGGGCTGAGCACCGCCCTGCCCTTCTCCCTCGGTCGCGCGCGACCGGCGCTGCCGGGATCAGCGCAGCCGGCGGGCTTGGGCCTCGAGACCGAGCGGCGCCTGCACCTCTGGCTGCGGATGTGCCGAGGGCGCGCCTGTGTCCCCGCCGTTCAGACCGGACATGTCCAGCACCGGCCCACGGGGGCCGGGAGCGGCGCCGTCGAAATCGGGGCGGCGCGGCCTCACAACGCGAAGTAGCAGGGTCGCAAGATCGCCGCTGGTGAATGGCATTGGCAGTGCGTGCCAGCCGGCAGGAAGCTCCACCAGATCGCCGGCCGTGGTCACGATCGCCGGGACGGCGCTCTGCTCCAACAGCCCGCGCAGCCTGGCGTCGGCCAGTTCATCGGTCGTCCCGTTGAGGACCATCGCGGACCATGTCGCGCCGTCTTCGGCGAGCGCGGCACAGGCGTCGTCGATGGTTTCGACAATCCGGATCTCGGGCTGGCCGAACACCTCACGCGCGGTCTCGGCCATGTCCGCGGCGATCACCACGTCCGGTTCCAGGAAAATCAGCTTCATTGGCGGCACATGTTCCTTGCTTGGCCGGGACCATTTGGAACAGTTCCGGCGGCCAGGCATTCAACTGTGACATAACCCTGCGTTGCTGACCACGAGTATCGGCAGGGTCTGGCCTGCGCGTGCTGGGGTCGGCAGGTTACTGGCCAGACGGCTCCGCCAGCGCCACTTTCCTGTGCGCGAATGGCTCGGGTCCGGAGCTCGACGCCACAGGCGCAGCCGGCTAGCCCTGCAGGAAACGGAGCAGTTCCGGCTCGCCGACCCGCCAGCCATCTCCCGGCGCGGGGTCGAACGATAGGGGCTTTGCATCGGCTCCGGCGAGCGCGATCACCTCGGGATGCACGTAGCTCGTCCGGGCAATGGCCGGGGTGTTGTGCAGCCGTTCGGCGGCGGCCTTGGCCAGATCGGAAATCTTCAGCGCACCTTCGGCGGCCGCGCAGAAGGCGGCGTGGGTGCCGTTCCAGGTGCGGAAGGTCTTGGGCGTCAGCTCTTCCCCGGCGAGGTCGCTCATCACCTCGCGCAGGTGCTCGGACCGGACCGGCGCGCCGCTTTCGGCAAAAGTGACCAGCTCCGCGCCGGGCAGGTCCTGACAGGCCTCCAGCACCCTGGCAAGCCGGGTGCCGGTCAGCTGGGTGCGGATCCTGCGCCCGCCCTTGCCGGCGAAGTGGAGCCTGATCCGGTCTTCCGAGATCGTCACGTGCCGGGCCTGCAAGGTGGTCGCGCCGAAGCTCTCGTTCTCGGCCGCGTAGGCCGGATCGCCCACCCGGATCGAGGCACGGTCGAGCAGCGCCAGCACCGCGGCGATGGCGGTGTCGCGGTCGGACGGATCGTCCCGCAGGCGGCTTGCAACCCAACGCCGGAGACGCGGCAAGGCGGCGCCGAAGGCCGGCAGTTGCGCGAACTTCAGCTCCGCCCGGCGCGCCGCCCAGTCCGGGTGATAGATGTACTGTTTCCGCCCGCGCGCATCGCGGCCGGAGGCTTGCAGGTGGCCCCGGGGATCGGGACAGTACCAGACATCGGTATAGGCCGGCGGCACCGCGAGCGCCTTGAGGCGCGCCCGTGTCTCGGCCTTTGCCAGGCGGCGGCCGTCGGTGTCGAGATAGGTGAAGCCGCGCCCGCAGCGGCGGCGCCGATAACCGGGGTCGGTGTCGCTCACATAGCTCAGGGCCATCCTGCACGCTCCTTTCCCGTGACGTGGATGGCAGGAGAACGCGCGAGAGAACGCCCGGGTTCCATGGAACCAATCCCGCCCCTCGCCGGTTTTCCCAACAAGGACGGATCGCGCGTTGCCAGATGCGGGGCGCGCACAAATCGCAAACGGAAAGGATGATCTCATGGCCAGGAAAGTGGAAACCGACGAAGGCGCACGGGAGCAGCTCTGGGCGCAACTCGACAAGGGCCGGGTGTCGATGCTCTGGCTCAAGGACAGCCCGCAGCATCCGCAGCCGATGACCCATTTCACCGACGAGGAGGACGGCGTGCTGTGGTACATCACCTCGTCCGACACCGACTTGGCGCAGGGGATCGGTGCGGGCCGGGAGGCCGCGCTGACCTATGTATCGAGCAACCAGGACTACCACGCCAGCGTCACCGGCCAGCTGGAGATCGTGCAGGATGCCGCGAAGCTGGACGAGCTCTGGAGCACGCCCGTCGCGGCCTGGTTCGAAGGTGGACGGAACGATCCCAAGGTCTGCCTGCTGCGGTTCACGCCGGATGAAGCGGCGATCTGGGCGTCGGAAGCCAACATGGTTCTGGTCGGGCTCAAGCTGCTGCGCGCGGGCCTCTCGGAGGGTGGCGGCTATCCCGACATCGGCGTGCACCGCGTCATCAAGCTCGCCGACGCGGCGTGACTGTCGGGGGCCGTTGCCGCCCAGCGCTTCGGAACATCTGAAAATGGGAAAGGGGCCGTACGGCCCCTTTTTTTCGGGTTCGTCGGTTCACTCGGTCAGGCGATGCGGCCGCAATGCTGCAGCCAGCCGCGCAGCGCGGTCGCGACGTCGCCCGGGCTTTCGGCAAAGAGCAGGTGGCCGCCGTCGATCAGCATGGCCTGCGCCTTCGGCGCCTTGCGGATGAGTTCGAGCTGGTGATGCGGCGGCACCACGATGTCCCTTGTCCCGATCAGCGACAGGACCGGCGCGTCCACCCGTTCGAGCAGGTGCCCGATATCGGCGGTCAGCACCCATTCGGCGCAGGCGCTCACCGCGTCCGGGTCGCAGCCCAGAAGGGCGCGGCGCATGTCCTCGGCCCAGGGCGCGTCAAGCGCCATCCCGGCGGCAGCGTCCAGTCCACGGCGGAAACGGGCGGGCGTGCGCAGCCAGGCGGACCAGAACAGGCGCGCCAGCGGACGGCCGATGCCCGGCAGCATCATCGCCCGGGCGCAGGGGTCGAACCGGCGGCCGCGGTCGCCGGAGGTCAGCGCGCCCACGAGGAACAGGCCGGAGATCAGTTCCGGGCGGCGCGCGGCCAGCGCGAGGGCCAGAAGGCCGCCGGTCGAATGACCCACCAGCACGACGCCCGTCTCGCCGTGCCGCTGTTCGATCGATCGCGCGGCGGCGTCGAGCCAGGCGTCGATCCGGAGCTTCGGCCGGAGCCGCTCGCCCCAATCCGCCGCCCCGTGACCGGGAAGGTCGAGGCAGAGCGGATCCGCGAGGTCGAGCCTATGGATGATGTCCGCCCAGACATGCGGTGTCTCGAACAGACCGGGCAGGAAGACCGGTTCGGGGTGCTCCGTCGCCACGAGTTGCTGCAACGGCGGGGAGAGGCGCCCCATGGGCGCCGGATCGGGGAGCGCGCGCAGATGCGGCTCGGCGGAGAGGAATTGGCTGCCATCCATCTCAGGAACACCCGTCGGAGCGGAGCGGATCGTGGCCCCAGTTCATCAGCGAATACCGCCAGGCGCTGTCCTCGACGCCGTCGTCCGGGCCGCCCTGGGCACAATGGCGTTTGATGTAGCCGACGACCTTGGCCATGTGGTCCCAATGGCCATCCGACAGCTCGTCCTTCCGGCTGCGCTTGATCTCGACGATCCGGCGGCCGGAATCGCGCCCCGTGGAGCCTGCATCGCCGGTGTCGCCCACCGACTTGCTCTGTTCCGTCTCCAGCCAGTCCTCGATCTCGGCCGGGCTCATGTTCACCAGATCCCTCCACTCGCTCCAGATCTGGTCGCGGGATTTCGATGAACTCATGACGTCTGTTTCTCCAGGTCGTGACAGATGCGCCGGACAGCCGCCGGCGAACGGGTAACGCGCGAGGTGGGGTGCAGGTTCCCGCGTGCGGGCCAACCACACCGGGTTTTTCGGGTTTTCGGAGCCCGCATGGGAACCGAGGGCGCTTTCCGGCGTTTGACGTTCCGTGAGGCGTGGCAGGCTGCGGCCATGACCGTCCTCCACCCGACGATCCGCGCCTACAAGGGCTGGAGACCGTGTCTCCGGCGCCCTTTCTCGTGGTGTTTATATATTTGATTTACCTAAGTTTTTTATCGAAACCTTGAGGAACCAATCCCGGACTGACCCGTTAACCGGGCACATGGGGGCCGGACGGCCGGGCTTTGCGCCTGCCGCCAGAGTCCCCTGCCCGACACTGGCACATCAAGACGGAGATTATCCCCATGGCTCGAGAGACATCCCGGCGCGGCAGCGCAGGAGAGATTCACCAGACATCCGGCAATGACGTTCCCCGCCTGACAACGCAGCAGGGCACGCCCGTTTCCGACGACCAGAACACGCTGCGGCAGGGCCCGCGCGGCCCGGCGTTGATGGAGGATTTCCATTTCCGGGAGAAGCTCTTTCACTTCGACCATGAACGCATCCCCGAGCGCGTGGTCCATGCCCGCGGCTACGGCGCGCACGGTTACTTCGAGACCTACGACCCGATCCCGGAACTGACCCGCGCCGACCTGTTCCAGCGCAAGGGCGAGAAGACGCCGGCCTTTGTCCGTTTCTCCACCGTGGCGGGCAACAAGGGCTCGGCCGACCTCGCCCGCGACGTGCGCGGTTTCGCCGTGCGGCTCTATACCAAGGAGGGCAACTGGGACATCGTCGGCAACAACATCCCGGTGTTCTTCATCCAGGACGCGATCAAGTTCCCCGACCTGATCCACGCCGCCAAACAGGCCCCGGACCGCGCCTTCCCGCAGGCGCAGACGGCGCATGACAACTTCTGGGACTTCATCTCGCTGATGCCCGAAGCGATGAACATGGTCATGTGGACCATGTCTGACCGGGCAATCCCCCGCTCCTTCCGCTTCATGGAGGGCTTCGGCGTGCACACCTTCCGGATGGTCAACGCCGAAGGACAATCGCATTTCGTCAAGTTCCACTGGAAACCGAAGCAGGGCGTGCAATCCGTCACCTGGCCGGAGGCGCTGCGGATCAACGGCGCGGACCCAGATTTCCACCGCCGCGACCTGTGGGAAGCGATCCAGAGCGGCGACTATACCGAATGGGAGCTGGGGCTGCAGGTCTTTGACGACGACTTCGCCGACAGCTTCGATTTCGACGTGCTAGACGCCACCAAGCTGATCCCCGAGGAACTGGTGCCGGTGCGCAAGGTCGGCCGGCTGGTGCTCGACCGGATGGTCGACAACTTCTTTGCCGAGACCGAGCAGGTCGCCTTTCAGACCGGCAACATCGTCCCCGGCATCGACTTCACCGACGACCCGCTTCTGCAAGGGCGCAACTTTTCCTATCTCGACACGCAGCTGAAGCGGCTGGGCAGTCCCAATTTCGCGCACCTGCCGATCAACGCGCCGAAATGCCCGTTCCACCACTTCCAGCAGGACGGCCACATGGCGATGCAAAACCCCACAGGCCGCGCCAATTACGAGCCGAATTCCTGGGGCGGCGCGGAAGGTGGTCCGCGGGAGAGTCCGGAAGACGGCTTCCAGTCGCTGCCGGAGGAGAACCCCGGCCCGAAGGTGCGCGAACGGTCGGAAACCTTTGCCGACCACTACAGCCAGGCGCGGCAGTTCTACATCAGCCAGACCGAGGTGGAGCAGCGCCACATCGTCGACGCGCTGGTGTTCGAGCTCAGCAAGGTCGAGACGCCCGCGGTCCGCACCCGGATGCTCTCGCACCTGCTGAACATCCACACCGATCTGGCCGAGGCGACCGCCGAAGGGCTCGGCATGGAGCTTCCCGAGCCGGCCGAACCCGCCTTTCCTGTGAACGAGAGCTTGCCCGCCTCCCCTGCCCTGTCGATCCTGAAGAACGGCCTGGAGAGCCTCGCCGGTCGCAAGCTCGGCATCCTGATCTCGGATGGCGCCGACGCCGAGGCGCTGGCCTCGCTCACAGAGGCCGCAAAGGAAGCCGGCGTCAGACCGGTGCTCGTCGGGCCGCGGGTTGGCAGCGTCACGCTGTCGGACGGGAGCACGACGGAGGCCGACGAGAAGATCGACGGCGGCCCCTCGGTCCTGTTCGACGTGGCGGCGATCCTGGTGGACGGCGACGGCGCCAAGGCCCTCGGGGCGATGCATGCTGCCCGGACCTGGGTGGCGGACGCCTGGGCGCATGGCAAGTTCATCGCTCACAGCACGGATGCCGAGGCGCTGATGACCAGGGCCGGCATGCCGGAGGATCCCGGCGAAGGCGTCATGTGCCTCGATCACACTTCGGCCGCCGATTTCCTGAGCGCCGCCACCGCGCTGCGCATTTGGGATCGGGCTCCCTGACCCAACGAACCGCCCGGTGCCGACGCGCCGGGCGGATACTTTCCCGACGGGTGGCGGAACTCCGATCTCCGCCACCCGTTTCCATTTCTGACAGCGCCGAATGGCAGGCGGAGCGGAGCGCTCCCCTGCCCCCGACATGGCGCAAGAAATCGACGGAGGATTTTATGGACAGCTCACACCACGGCTCGGGCGGAATGCGCTACGGGCGGTTTTTCGCGATGATCGGCACGTCCACGCTGGTGATGTATGGCCTGATGTATCTCAACACCTATGCGCTCGGGCATGTGTTCTTCTCCCAGACGCGGGCTTGGATGGCGCTCTACATGGGCGGCGCGATGGCCGTCATCATGCTGGCCTTCATGCTTGGGATGTATGCCAACCGGCGGGTCAACATGGCGATCTTCATCGGCGCCGGCCTCGCCTTTGCGCTCGGCGTCACGATGGTGCGCTCGCAGGCGACGGTGGGCGACCTGGCCTGGATGAAGGCGATGATCCCGCACCATTCCATCGCCATCATGACCAGCGAACGCGCGACCCTGTCCGATCCGCGGGTGCAGGCGCTGGCCGCCCGGATCGCGGAGACCCAGCGCAGCGAGATCGCGGAAATGAAAGCCTATATCGCGGACATCGAAGCCAACGGAGATGCCCCTGCGGGCAGCGAAAGGGCCACGGCGGAGTGACACCCGCCCTGCCCCTTCAGCCCTTTGGCCAGGCGCCCGGCGACGCCCGGTCCGCCGGCCAGCCGCGGGCACAAAAATACCCCCACGCGCGTCCGGCCGGGCACATGGGGGGAATTCACTCGTGGGGTGGCGTCAGCGGATCGACCGCACCGGTATCGTCCGGCGATCACGCCCCGCCGTGGCTCTCCCTCGGGAGAGCGGTGAGCTGTCAGACGTCGGCCAGCCAGCGATCAACGGCTTCGCGCGCTTCTTCCTTGCTCTTGCCGTACTTCTGCTGAAGCAGGCCTTCGAACTGCTCGCGGTCACCCTGCGCCTCGGTCAGCTCGTCTTCGGTGAGCTTGCCCCAGGACTCGATGACCTTGCCCTTCATCTCTTTCCAGTTACCCTGAATCTGATCCCAGTTCATGGCATTCCCCTTCCTCGAATATCGGCGCTCGCACCATGCGGCGCCTTCGGGAAGAGAACGGAATCCGCTGGCAATTGTTCCGCCGGATCGACGGGCCGGCGGCATCCATGAGCGGCTCCTTGCCCGGTCTCGGCATCCGTCCACCGGAGTTGAAACTGCCGGCGTTTCGGCAATAGTGGGGCCGTTGTCCCAGCACGCAGGTTACGCCATGCCCTCCGCCCCGCGCAGTTTCGCCGTCATCGGCCTCGGTACGTTCGGGACCACGGTCGCCAGGGAGCTGGCGCGGATCGGCAACGAGGTGATCGGCATCGACATCGAGGAGCGGAACGTCTCCGCAGTTGCCGACCATATCTCCTATGCCGTGATCGCGGATGCCCGGGACGAGGCCGCGCTGCGCGAAGCGGGCGTCGGCGATTGCGACGTCGCGCTGATCGCCATCGGCGAGGACCTGGAGGCGAACGTGCTTGCCACGATCAACACCAAGATGGTGGGCGTCGAGACGATCTGGGCCAAGGCGATCAACCGCACCCACCACAGGATCCTGAGCAAGCTCGGCGCCGAACGGGTGATCCTGCCCGAGGAAGAGGTCGGGCTGCACGTCGCGCAGGTGCTGCACAACCCGCGGATGCGGAATTACCTCAGCATGGGCAACGGCTTCCACGTGGTGAACTTCCTCGTGCCGGAGCAACTCGGGGGCAAGCGCCTGTCGGAGCTGCGGCTGCGCGACAAGTTCGGCGTCCGCAGCCTGGGCGTGATGCGGGGCACGGATTTCCTCGGCACCGAGGCCGACGATCCGCAATTGAAGGTCGAGGACAAGCTGATGCTGCTCGGCCGCCGGAACGATCTGCGCGATTTCGCGGCGAGCCTCTGAAATGGCAAAGCATCGGCTGCGCCGGAACAGGCTGCCAGCACCGCCGGTGCTGCTGGCGCTGCTCTACCTCGGGCTGATCCTCACCGGTTCGGCGCTGCTGTCGCTCCCCTTCGCCTCGACCGACGGGCTGACGCTCGCCGACGCCTTCTTTACCGCGACCTCGGCGGTGACGGTGACCGGCCTGTCGGTGATCGACGTGGGCCGGGATCTGACGGTTTTCGGGCAGACGGTGCTTCTGGTGCTGGTGCAGATCGGCGGGGTCGGGTTGATGACCTTCGCGGTGCTGCTGCTCTCGTCGCTGGGGCTGAAGATCAACGCCCATTCCCGGCACGTCCTGCGGGAAGACCTCAACCAGAGCACGACCCACCAGTTGATGAAGCTGGCCGGCTCCGTTGTCCGGATTTCGCTGGCGGTGGAAGCCGCCGGGGTCGCGGTCCTGTGCCTCGTTTTCGTGCCGGACCTGGGGATCCGTCAGGGGCTCTGGTACGCGATCTTCCACTCGGTCTCGGCGTTCAACAATGCCGGCTTCGGCCTTCGGTCGGACAGCCTGTCATTCTGGGTGAGCGACCCGATCATCAACATCGCGGTGCCGGCGCTCTTCATCACCGGCGGGCTCGGTTTCGTGGTGATCGGGGACATCATGGAGAAGCGCGGCTGGCGGCTTTTGTCGTTGCATACCAAACTGATGATCGTCGGGTCGGTCGGGCTGACGATCTATGGAACGGTCGGGTTCGCGGCGCTCGAATGGACCAATCCCGGCACGCTGGGCGGGCTCGGAACGGTGGGCGAGAAACTGGCGGCGAGCTGGTTCCAGTCGGTCACGACACGCACCGCCGGGTTCAACACGGTGGACCTGTCGCACATCCACGACAGCACCTCGCTGATGATGATCGCGCTGATGCTGGTGGGCGGCGGCAGCGCCTCCACGGCGGGCGGGATCAAGGTAACGACGCTGATGGTCGCGCTGATGGCGACCGTGGCGTTCTTCAAGCAGCGCTCGCCGCGCGCCTTCGGCCGCCGGATCGGGCCGGAACAGGTGCTCAAGGTGATGGCGCTGACCACGATCGCGATGCTGACCATGCTGACCGGGCTGTTCCTGGTGTCGATCTCGCATGACGGCGATTTCCTCGACCTCGCGTTCGAGGTCGCCTCCGCCTTCGGCACCACCGGGCTCAGCCGCGGCGCGACCGGGGAGCTCGACGCGCTCGGCCGGACGATCATGATCTTCCTGATGTTCCTGGGCCGGGTCGGGCCGCTGACGCTGGGCTATTTCCTGGCGACAAAGCGGGCCTCGCGGGTGAAGTTCCCGGAGGGGCGGGTCTACCTCGGCTGAGGCCGGTCAGGGCAGCGGGTCGGTGCGGAACAGATGCACCTTGAGCGAGCCATGTGCGATCGGCGCGCCGGTCGGCAGGAAGGGCAGGCCGGTGGACTTCGCAAGGCCCGCGTCGGAGGTGACAATGCCGACACGCCAGCCGGAGAAGCGCTCCTTCAGGGTGCGGCCGAGCGCATCGTGGACCGCAAAGAGCGGTTTGCGGCTACCGATCCGGGCACCGTAGGGCGGGTTGACGATCACCAGGCCCGGTGGGCCCTCGGGCCGTTCCAGATCGCTGACCGAGCGGGTCACGAACTCCGTCCAACCGGCCACGCCCGCGCGCTCGGCGTTGGCCTGGCTCATCCGGATTGCGCCCGCATCACGGTCCGAGCCGTGGAAGATTAGATTTGGAGTCAATGGCTTGATCGACGCGCGGAGTGCTTCCCAAGCCGCCGGATCGAAGTTCGCCAGCTGTTCGAAGGCAAAGCTGCGGCTGCGGCCCGGGGCAAGGCCGGCGGCGATTTCCGCGGCCTCGATGACGAAGGTACCGGAACCGCACATCGGGTCGAGCACCGGCTCCGTTCCGGTATAGCCGCAGCTCCGCAGGAGGAGCGCGGCCATTGTCTCGCGCATCGGCGCCTTGCCGACGGCCTCCTTGTGTCCGCGCTTGTGCAGGGACTCGCCGGAGGTGTCGACCGAGATGGTGCAGAGATCGTCGTCGATCCTCAACTTGATCTGGACCGGCGCGTCCTCGGCAATCGGTGCGCCGAGCGTTTCCGTGATGGCGCGTGCGACCCGCTGGGCGGCGGCAGCCTTGTGATAGATCTTGGACCGGTGGCAGGAAGCCTCCACCCGCACCGGAACATCGGGGCGCAGCACCTCGGCCCAGGGAAACTTGCGGGCGCGCTTGTCGAGCTGGGCGAGGTGAAATGCGCGGAAGGCGCCGATGCGGGCCAGCACCCGGGTCGCGCCGCGCAGTTCGAGATTGGCGCGCCAGACCTCCGGCCAACCACCGCGGAATTCGACTCCGCCCGGGATTATGCTCGCGCCAGAGAAACCCCGCTCGAGGGTTTCGGACAGCAGCGCGTCTTCGAGGCCGGGGGTGGCGACAAGGAAGATGTCGAGATCTGGTGACGTGTTCATGCGCCTCTATACGGGCCCGCCCGGCAGAAGAGCAACATGGCGTGAGACAGACGGCGATCAGATCGCCCGAAGCACCAAGAACAGGGCGGCGAGAATGGCGCCGGCGATCAGAAGCTTCGTCGGATCATGTCCGACGGACATCACCAGATCGGCGGCCCGCGAGCCGTTGAAGCTGCTTCCGCCACCCGTCACGCCGCCTGCGGCTATTCCGTATTCGACCATGGTTTCGGCCCTCGACGCCTGGGCCCCCAAGGGAGAGCCTAGCAGAAAAAGCCGGGAAAATCATGTCGAGAGCCCGCCGCTACCGTGCCCAGGTCTGCCAGGCCTCCTGCGAGCCGGCGAAGACGTTGATATCCACCGGACCCGGAATGCCGGGGATGCTGCCGGTGCCGGTGTATTGCCAGAACGTCCAGCGCGCGCCGGGATAGGTTTCGCGCGGGTGGTCGGCGACAGACCGGAGCCAGAACTCGGTTCGGGGCAGGCGGCCGATACCGGTCTGCTCCCAGAAATCGACCGTGGTGTAGAGGACCGGACGGCGGCCGTAGTGGCGCTCGAGGATGTCGAGGAAACGGGCGGCGTCGGCCCGCACTGTCGCGCCGTCGGGACGCTTGCGGCAGGTCGGCGAGCGGTGGTTCCACTCCATGTCGAGCACATGGGGCAAGCTGGTCATGCTGCGCGGGACATTGGCGATGAACCAGCGGGCCTGATCCTCTGCCGAGGCGCAGAAATAGTAGTAGTGATACGCGGCATGGGGAATTCCGGCGCGGGCGGCGCCGCGGCGGTGGGCTTCGAACGAGGGATCGAGCTCCTCCTTGCCCTCGGTCGCCTTGATGAAGGCGAAGGAAACGCCAGCGGCGCGGGCGCGGGGCCAGTCGATCTCGCCCTGCCAGCGAGAGACGTCGATGCCGTGGACGGGGTAGGCCGTGGGCCGCCGCCCGTCCCAGTCGTGGGGATCGTGATCGGCGAAGACGGGGTGCGAGACGGTGACGTGGTTCGGCGGCACGAGGCGCGCAGTGGATGTCTGCCGGCGGTCGGCCGGGCTGCCGCAGGCGGCGAGCACGAGGACCGCGAAAATGCAGGCAAGGGCAGGCAGTCGCATCGGCAGGCTCCCGGCAAACCGGCGGGCGGACTGCCCGCGTCCTGCCATTTGCGCAAGCACTGGCCGGGCTGGCAAGGGGCAGCGCGAGGTCCGGCGGAGGATTGCCGGGAGACGGAAACCGCGCCGAATGCCTTGCGTTGGCGGCGCACATGATTACCTAGGCCCAGACGCTGCCAGACGAGGCAAGGATATGACAGACCTGACCCCCCGCGAGATCGTGAGCGAGCTCGACCGTTTCATCATCGGCCAGAAGGACGCCAAGCGCGCCGTGGCCGTGGCGCTGCGCAACCGTTGGCGGCGCAAGCAACTGGCCGACGATCTGCGGGAGGAGGTCTATCCCAAGAACATCCTGATGATCGGGCCGACCGGCGTCGGCAAGACCGAGATCTCCCGGCGGCTGGCCAAGCTGGCGCGTGCGCCCTTCATCAAGGTCGAGGCGACGAAGTTCACCGAGGTCGGCTATGTCGGCCGGGACGTCGAGCAGATCGTGCGCGACCTGGTGGATGCGGCGATCCAGCAGACCCGGGAATACATGCGCGAGGAGGTCAAGGCCAAGGCCCATGCGAATGCCGAGGAGCGGGTTCTGGAGGCGATTGCAGGATCCGATGCGCGGGAGCAGACGCGGGAGATGTTCCGCGGCAAGCTCAAGCGCGGCGAGCTCGACGACACGGTGATCGAGCTGGAGGTGGCCGAGGCCGGGCCGTCGATGCCGATGTTCGACATTCCGGGGCAGCCCGGGATGAACATGGGAGCGATGGACCTCGGGAGCATATTCGGCAAGGCCTTTGGCGGGCGGAAGGTGAAGCGGAAACTGACCGTGGCCGACAGCTACGAGGTGCTGATCTCCGAGGAGGCCGACAAGCTCCTGGACGACGAGACGGTGACCAAGGTGGCGCTGGAATCGGTCCAGGAAAACGGGATCGTCTTCATCGACGAGATCGACAAGGTCTGTGCGCGGCAGGAAACCCGCGGCGGAGACGTCAGCCGCGAGGGCGTGCAGCGCGACCTGCTGCCGCTGATCGAGGGCACGACCGTCTCGACGAAGCACGGGCCGGTCAAGACGGACCACATCCTGTTCATCGCCAGCGGCGCGTTCCACATCGCCAAACCCTCGGATTTGCTGCCGGAATTGCAAGGCCGCCTGCCGATCCGCGTCGAGCTGCGGGCGCTGACCGAGGGCGATTTCGTGCGCATCCTGACCGAGACCGACAACGCGCTGACCCGCCAGTACACGGCGCTGATGGCGACCGAAGAGGTCGGCGTGAGCTTTACCGACGACGGTATTGCGGCGCTGGCCCGGATCGCGGCGGAAGTGAACCAGTCGGTGGAGAACATCGGCGCGCGGCGGCTCTACACGGTCATGGAACGGGTGTTCGAGGAACTCAGCTTTGCCGCGCCGGATCGGGCCGGTCAGGCCGTGACGGTGGATGCCGATTTCGTTGAAAAGAACCTGGGCGAACTGTCCCGGTCGGCCGATCTGAGCCGCTACGTCCTCTGACGATACAGAAAGCATGGCGCGGGCACCGCAATGGCGCTAGTGCTGCGCCATGCTTTCCTTTTTCCATTTCACACACTTTGACCCGAACCCGGCCCGGCCTTCCGCAGGACGGGCCGGACGATGACCTCCACGCTGACCTTTCTGCGCGAGAACGCCGCCTGGCTGGCCGCGGGATTCCTGCTGACGCTGACGTCGAGCTTCGGGCAGACCTTTTTCATCTCGGTCTTCGCCGGCGAGATCCGCGGCGCCTTCGGGCTGAGTCACGGGGACTGGGGCGCGATCTACTCGGCCGGCACGCTGGCCTCGGCGATCACCATGATCTGGGCCGGCACCCTGACGGATCGGTTCCGGGTGCGGGAGCTGATCCAGGTGGTGCTGCCGTTCTTCGCGCTCGCCTGCCTCGCGATGGCTGTGGCGCCGGGCGCCTGGGCGCTGCCATTCGTGATCTTCGCCCTGCGGCTCGCGGGGCAGGGGATGACCACCCATATCGCGATCGTCGCCATGGGCCGCTGGTTCGTCGCAACGCGGGGCCGCGCGCTTTCGGTGGCGAGCCTCGGGATCACCCTGGGCGAGTCGCTGATGCCGCTGAGCTTCGTCGCGCTGCTCGGTGTCGCCGGATGGCGGAGCCTGTGGCTGCTGGCGGCGATGCTGATCCTTTGCGTGGTGCCGGTGCTGCTGTCCCTGTTGCGACTGGAGCGGACACCGCAGGCCGATCTCGACGCCAGCCCTTCCGTCGGGATGGAAGGCCGCGCCTGGCAGCGGGGCGAGGTGCTGCGACACTGGCTGTTCTGGCTGATCCTGCCGCTGGTCCTGGCGCCGCCGTTTCTGGTTACTTCCTTGTTTTTTCAGCAGGTTCTTCTGGCGGAGATCAAGGGGATCGCCCATCTCTCGCTGGTCGCTCTGTTCCCGGTTTTCACCGTCTGCGCGGTGACGACGATGATGGTGAGCGGCGTCGCGCTTGACCGGCTGGGCACGTTCCGCCTGCTCACGTTCCTCCTGTTGCCGATGGCCTGCGGGTTGCTGACCCTGTCGCTGGCCCATTCGCTGTTGGGGGTGGCGCTCGGGATGGCGCTGGTCGGCATGACCAGCGGCGCGAACGCGACCCTGCCCAACGCCTTCTGGGCCGAAGCCTACGGAACCCGGTATCTCGGCTCGATCAAGGCGATGGCGACCTCGGCGATGGTCTTCGGCTCCGCCATCGGGCCGGTGGTGACCGGCGTCGCGGTGGATGCAGGGATCGGCTTCGAGACGCAGCTACAGATGATGGCGGGCTATTGCCTTGTCGCGACGCTGCTTGCCGCCATCGGGTTGCGGCGCGCCGGGCGGCTGCTAGCGCCGGCGGGACAGGTAGACGTAGTAGGCGCCTGAGCCGCCGTGGCTCGCATGCGCCTGCGAAACCTGCAGGACCAGCGCCCCGAGCGGCGCCATGCGGAGCCATTGCGGCACCTGGGTGCGCAGGATGCCGCGCGGGGTCGGGATAGGCCCGTCGTCGTCGGGCCGCTGGGTGCTGCCCTTGCCGGTCACCACCAGCACCAGTCGGCAACCATCGGCCTGGGCCGAGATGATGAAACGGCTGAGCGCCGGGTGCGCCCGGGCGAGCGTCATGCCGTGCAGGTCGATCTTGCGCTCGGGCCGCAACTTGCCACGCTTCATCCGGTTGAAGGTCTTGTGGTCCATGCGCAGCGGTTCGGCGGCCAGCCGGGCGCTCAGGGTCGGCGTCAGGTTGTGACCCTTGGAATGGTCGTAGCGCGCGGCCTCGCCGACCCGGAATTCCGGAATGGCAGGGGAACGGGGCAGGGGTTCCGGCTGGGCCGGTTCGGGTTTCGCGCCCTCGGGCGTGACAGCCTTCGCGCGCGGATGCATCGGCGTGGCGCTGCGCGCGACGTTGCGCCAGATGGCGATGTCGTCCTCGCTGAGGCGACGGGGGGGCCGTTTGCTCGACATCCGCGCGACCTCAATCCTTCACCGGCAGGGGCATGAGCACCAACATGCGTCCCGGATCGCGCAACGCGCCCGCGGTAATGCCCGCCTGATCGCCGCTGCCGCAGAAGATGTCGGCCCGTTGCGGACCCTTTATCGCCGAGCCGGTGTCCTGCGCGATCATCAGCCGGCGGATCGGGTCCGGCCCGTCGGTCTCGATCCAGACCGGCGCGCCGAGCGGGGTAAACCCGGGGTCGACGGCAACACTACGGCCCGGCGTGACCGGGCGACCCATCGTGCCGATAGGGCCCTTGTCGGCCGGCACGTCGGTCAGCACGCGGAAGAAGACGAAGGACGGGTTGTGCTGCAGTATTCCCCGGCACTCGGCGGGATGGCCGCGGAGCCAGTCCTTGATGGCCGTGGCCGAGATCTCTTCCGGGGTGAAGAGCCCGCGGCGGATCATCTCCTGTCCGATCGAGCGGTAGGGGTGCCCGTTGCGGCCGTCATAGCCCACGCGGAGGATCGTGCCATCGGGAAGCCGGATCCGGCCAGAACCTTGAACCTGAAGGAAAAACGCCTCTGCGGGATCGTCCAGCCAGGCGATCTCGAGCCCGCGGCCCTCGAGCAGCCCGCCCGCCTCGATCTCGGCCCGGGTCACCCAGGGCTCGGTCTCGGGCAGATCATCAGGCCTGGCGTAGATCGGATGGCAGAAGCGCGCGCTCCGGCTCAGCGCGCCGGGCAGTTCCGGTTCATAATATCCGGTGAAGAGCGCCGGCCCGTCGCCGATCAGGACCGGGCGAAAGAACCGCTCGAAGAAGGCGCGCGGGTCCGGTTGTGCCCGGGCTGCATCGCCCATCTGCCGCCATTCGGGGCCGTCGGGGATATCGCAGGTGACCACAAAGGCCGCGAGCGCGGCCTCGTGGTCGTCCTTTCGCCAGCCGACGAGATCGTCGAAGGCGAGAGGGCTGTGATGCGAAAGGGGAGATGCGGCCGGAACCGGCCGCGCCGGGGTCATTCGCCCGTGGCGACCAGCTGCCAGTTGGGATCGCCGGTGCCCATCTTGCGGGCAAAGGTCCAGACGTCGCGCTGGCGCTTGATTTCGGTTTCGCTGCCTTCAAGCACCTTGCCCTCGGCATCGCGGACGATGTGGGTCATCTCGCCGACGAAACGCACGGTGATCTCGGCGGTATCGGTGCCCGCATCGAACTCCGCGCCGGTCAGCGACAGCTCGCGGACGCCCACGAAGTTGGAGCTTACGGTCAGACCCTGGGCCTCGCGCTGTGCAATGACCTCGGCGAAGGCGTCGCGCACATCGTTGTCCAGGAAAGGCTCGATCCGCTCGAGCTCGCCGTGCTCGAAGGCCATGAGGATCATCTCGTAAGCGCCGCGGGCGCCCTGCAAGAACTCATGGACGCTGAACGAGGGTTCGGCGCGCTTCATCTGGGCCAGTGCCAGAGCGGCAGAGCTGCCCTCGGGAACGTGGTCGATGATGTCGCGGTCCGGGCCCCCGTCGATCACTTCGAAATCGGGCCGGTCGCCGCGGCGCAGGTTCTCGCGCTCGTTCGGCGGAAGCTGCGGTTTCTCGAAACCTTCCCTCGTCCCGAGCACAGACCGAAGCCGCAGGATCAGGAAAATTGCGATCCCGGCCAAAACCAGGAGCTGGATCACGGCAGCGCTCATCTATGTCCTCTTGTACGTGGCGGGTTGGTAAGTCGTGCCCACCGCACTTATGTAAGCGACCAAGGATGACAAGTCCACAAACGCAAACCCGGTTGGAGGACACCGATGCCGTTCCTGCTGCTCTTCATCGCGATCCCGTTGATCGAGATCGCATTGTTCATTCAGGTCGGCTCCCTTCTGGGGCTGGGTTGGACGCTGTTCATCGTGGTTGTAACGGCGGTTCTGGGTACCTCGCTGCTTCGGCGGCAGGGCCGGGGCGTGTTGATGCAATTGCAACGCAGCATGGGCGAATTGAACGATCCGACCGAACCGCTCGCGCATGGGGCCATGATCATCCTGGCCGGAGCGCTGCTGCTGACGCCCGGATTTTTTACCGATGCGGTCGGTTTCCTGCTGATGGTGCCAAAAGTGCGCGAGGCCGCGTTCCAGCAGATCCGCAAGCGGATGGTCGTTACGTCCTCCGCGACGTTCCACAGCTCATCCTACAACCGCCCGACCGGTGACCGTGGGTCGGTGATCGACGGCGACTATGAAGAGATCAAGCCCGAGCCGCGGCGGACGCAAGGTCCGTCGGGATGGACACGGGATTGAGACCTTGGCGGCGGTTTGATACAGCCAAATCAAGCAGAATTGATCCATTTCGGGAGAGAACCATGTCCGATCAACCCAACGAAACCGGCGCGCCGGCAGCCGGCGACGGCCAGACGCAACCGCAACCGCAACCGCCGCAGATGCGCGTGCTCGGGCAGTTCATCCGCGACCTGTCGTTCGAGAACGTCGTCGTTCAGAAAGGCATCAGCGGCGAGCTGCAGCCGGACGTCCAGGTACAGGTGAACCTCGACGCCAAGAAGCGCAGCACCGAAAACCAGTACGAGGTCATCACCAAGTTCAAGGTCGAGTCCAAGAGCAAGGGCACGGACTCGGTGCTGTTCCTGCTCGAGCTGGAATACGGCGGGATCTTCCACATCGAGAACGTTCCCGAAGAGCAGCTGCACCCCTTCCTTCTGATCGAGTGCCCGCGGATGCTGTTCCCCTTCGTGCGGCGCATCGTGTCGGACGTGACCCGGGACGGTGGCTTCCCGCCGCTGAACCTCGACAACGTTGATTTCGTTGCTCTTTACCGGCAGGAGCTGATCCGCCGCGCGCAGGCCGAGCAGGCCGCGAAAGCCAAGGCCGACGCCTGATCGTCACGGCCGGACGGGGGGCTGTCTGCCCCCCGCGCGCCGGTCCGGGGCTCCCCCAGAGGAAATTTCCAGACAGGTGAAGCGGGCGCGGGCGGCGTCAGCCGGCGAATTTCTTCCAGAGAGCGTCGTCTCCGAGGCTGTCGATGAGCTTTTTGTGCGCGTCGAGTTCCTCAGCCGTCAGGCGCGAGGGCAGGGGCGCCGGCCGCGGGCCGGGGCGCCAGCTGCTTTGGCCCTGGCTCGTGCTTCCGCCGCCGCTGGTGGAGAGCGCGAAGTCCGGTTGCCGACCACCGATCAGCTCCAGGTAGACATCGGCAAGGATCTCGGAGTCGAGCAGGGCGCCGTGCAAGGTCCGATTGGAGTTGTCGATGCCGAAGCGACGGCAGAGCGCGTCGAGGCTGGCGGGCGAGCCGGGAAACCGCTTGCGGGCGATGGCCAGCGTGTCGAGCGACTGGGACATCGGCATCGCCTTGAACCCGGCCCATTCCAGTTCGGCGTTGAGGAATTTCATGTCGAATGAGGCGTTGTGGATCACCAGAAGGGCATCGCCGACGAAATCCACGAATTCCTGCGCGATGGCTTCGAAAACGGGCTTGTCGGCGAGGAATTCTTCCGAAATTCCATGAACTTCGAAAGCCTCGGTCGGCATGTCACGGCGGGGATTGATGTACTGGTGATAGGTGCGCCCGGTCGGCACGTGGTTGTCGAGCTCCACGCCGCCGATTTCGACGATACGGTGGCCATCGTAGGGGTCGAGGCCGGTGGTTTCGGTGTCGAGCACGATTTCACGCATGTTTCTGCCTGAGATCCTTCATCAGTTTCGCGACCTGGGCGCGGGCGCCCTCGATGGTGGTGGTGTCGATGACGACGTCAGCCCGGGCGCGCTTCTCGGCATCGGGCATCTGCCGGGAGAGGATATGCTGGAATTGTTCCGGCGTCATGCCCGGACGGTCGAGCACCCGGCGGCGCTGCTCGGCGGGAGAGACCGAAACGGTGACCGTCAGGTCCATCGCCGCATCGGCGCCGGTTTCAAACAACAGCGGGATATCGAAAAGGGCGAAGCGCGCCTCGGTGGTGTCGATGAAGGACTGGCGATCCGCCGCGACGAGCGGGTGGACGATGGCCTCGATCCGCGACAGGGCGCTGTCGTCCGTCGCGATCCAAGCCTTCAGCGCATGGCGGCTGACGGACTCGTCCGAGATCGCGGCCGGATGCAGCGCGCGGATCGGCTCGACGGCGGCACCCCCCGGGGCATAGAGCCGATGGACGGCGGCATCGGCATCCCAGACGGCAACACCCTCGTCGGCAAACATGGCAGCGGTGGTCGATTTGCCCATGCCGATGGACCCGGTGAGGCCGATCAGGAAGGGCCGGCTCATTGGCCGAGGACCGCGTCGCGCAGAGCCTGGTCGACGACTGGACGTTGGCCGAACCAGCGTTCGAACCCGGGCGCGGCCTGGTGGAGAAGCATGCCCAGGCCGTCGACTGTGCGGCAGCCGCGGGCTTCGGCGGCCTGCAGGAATCCCGTGCGCAGGGGCGCGTAGACGATGTCGGTCGCGACGGCCTCGGGCTCCAGCCGATCGAGTGAAAGCGTGAACTCGGTCTTGCCCACCATGCCGAGCGACGTGGTGTTCACCACCGTCCTCGCGCCTTCGAACATCAGGCCGGCCATGCCCCAGTCATGCACCACCAGACGGGGGCCGAACTCGGCGCGCAGGGCGTCTGCGCGGGCACGGGTGCGGTTGGCGATGCGGATCTCCGGTGCACCGGCATCCAGCATGGCCGAGATCACCGCTCGGGCGGCGCCGCCGGCGCCGAGGATCGCGGCAGGACCATCGGCCGCCGACCAGCCGGAAGCGTTCTGGCGCATGTTGGCGATGAACCCGTAGCCATCGGTACAATCGGCGTGGATCCGGCCATCCTCGTTGAAGATCAGCGTGTTGGCGGCGCCGATCAGGGCGGCACGGTCGGTCACCAGATCGGCCAGCGCGAGCGCGGCCTCCTTGTGCGGGATGGTGACGTTGACGCCGACGAAGCCCATGCGGGGCAGGGTGCGCAGGACCTGTTCCAGGTCTTCCGGCGCAACGTCCATCGGGATGTAATGACCCTTGAGGCCATAGGTGGCGAGCCAGTGGCCGTGCAGGCGCGGCGAGAGCGAATGGGCCACGGGCGAGCCGATTACACCGGCCAGCGGTATCTTGTCTGTCATGTCTCTATCACTCCCCTGGCGACAAGATGGTCCAGAAGCGGCAGCAAAGGAAGCCCGAGAACCGAGAAGAAATCGCCCTCGACCGACGCAAAGAGGCGAACGCCCTCGGCTTCAAGCTGGTAGCCACCGACGCAATGGCGAATCGTCTCCCAGTTTCGCGCGACATACGCGTCGATATAGCCGGGCGAGAGCGCGCGCATCGTCATCCGGACGTGGCCGATATGCCGCCAGACCGGGCGGCCTTCGTAAAACAGAACGGCGGCGGAATAGAGGTGGTGAAGCTGGCCGGACATCTCGGCGAGCTGCGCCCGGGCCTCCGCCTCGCTTTCCGGCTTGGCGAGCGCGCGGCCGCGGAACTCCAGGATCTGGTCGCAGCCGAGCACGAGCCGGTCGGGCTGGCGCAGGGCAATCCGGTTGGCCTTGGACTCGGCCAGGTGGTCGGCCATGTCGCGCGGCGAAAGACCGTCGGCTTCCATGCCGGCGCGCAGCGCGTCCTCGTCGACGGAGGCGGCGCGGATCTCGAACGGAACGCCAGCGTTGCGGAGCAACTGGGCGCGGACCTCGGAGCGGGAGGCGAGGAGCAGGGTGGGCACCGGAGGCGAACTCATGTGGGTTTCCCTGTGGACAGATCTCTTGAAAGGGGTGGATGCGTTGTGACCCGATTGGGACAGAATTGCCAGATGGTGGATTTCGGGCCGTTTGCCCCGATCCCGCTCGAGAGTCATCCCCGGCGGAAAACTCGATACTCAGAGCGGCGGACAGCAACACCCATCCACCAGCATTCGGATTTCATCCACAGGTTCATGCTCATGGCGAATTTCAAAGAAGGTATTGAAACATGGTAAAAAATCAGACGTTGCGGTGACAACGAAAAGCCTTTCCGACAGCTTTCCCCCGGTGGATCGGACTGTGGACATCTCGATAATCCACATCTCCACAGCCCCTACAACTACCACATCTTTCTTTCTTTCTTTCTTTTCTATTTAAGAGAGCGGAGACCATCCGAGGGGAGAGACGCGATGATCGCGGACTGGCTGAGCAATATCTATCTCTGGACCAAGTCTCTGCATGTGATCTCGATGATTGCCTGGATGGCGGGTCTCTTCTACCTGCCGAGGCTCTACGTGCATCACACCGAGCAGACGACGCCAGGAACGCAAATGGACGGCGTGTTCCAGATGATGGAGCGGAAGCTTCTGAAGCTGATCATGAACCCTTCCATGATCGCGACCTGGCTCTTCGGCCTGATGCTGGTCCTGACGCCCGGGATCGTCGACTGGACGGCCTTCTGGCCCTATGCCAAGGGCGGCTGCGTGATCGCCATGACCTGGTTCCACATGTGGCTTGCAGCGCGTTGCAAGGACTTCGTGGCGGGCGAGTTCCGCCTCTCGGGGCGTACCTACCGGATCATGAACGAGCTTCCGACGGTGCTGATGATCGTGATCGTCTTTGCAGTGATCCTGCGCTTCTGAGGCCGCAGGCCAGCAGGGAAAGGGGCGAAGAGATTGACATGGCGGCCCTGAGCGCTTAGATGCCGCGCCAATGGCTGTCCTGCCAGGTCTCTCCTATCTCTCAAGTTGCAACGGCCGGTGCACGGCCAGGAAAGCGCATTCATGGCCGAAGACTCCCTGACACTGTCCGAACTCAAGGCCCAGACTCCGGCCGATCTTCTCGCGATGGCGGAAGAGCTGGACATCGACAACGCATCGACGATGCGCAAGGGCGACATGATGTTCGCGATCCTCAAGGAGCGCGCGGAGGATGGCTGGGAGATCTCGGGCGATGGTGTGCTCGAGGTGATGCAGGACGGCTTCGGCTTCCTGCGCTCGCCGGAGGCCAACTACCTGCCTGGCCCGGACGACATCTATGTCTCGCCCGACATGATCCGGCAGTACTCCCTGCGGACCGGTGACACGGTCGATGGCGTGATCCAGGCGCCGCGCGAGAACGAGCGCTACTTCTGCATGACGAAGGTGACGCAGATCAACTTCGAGGAGCCGGAGAAGGCGCGCCACAAGATCAACTTCGACAACCTGACGCCGCTCTATCCTGACGAGCGGCTGAAAATGGAAGTCGACGACCCGACGATCAAGGATCGCTCGGCCCGCATCATCGACCTGGTCGCTCCGATCGGGAAAGGCCAGCGGAGCCTGATCGTGGCCCCGCCGCGGACCGGCAAGACGGTGCTGCTGCAGAACATCGCCAACTCGATCGAGAAGAACCACCCGGAGTGCTACCTGATCGTCCTGCTGATCGACGAGCGCCCGGAAGAGGTGACCGACATGCAGCGGAGCGTGAAGGGCGAGGTGATCTCCTCGACCTTCGATGAACCGGCGACGCGGCACGTGGCCGTCTCGGAGATGGTGATCGAGAAAGCCAAGCGCTTGGTCGAGCACAAACGAGATGTTGTGATCCTTCTCGACTCAATCACAAGACTTGGTAGAGCCTTCAACACCGTGGTGCCTTCGTCGGGTAAGGTGCTGACCGGTGGTGTGGACGCCAACGCGCTGCAGCGGCCGAAGCGGTTCTTCGGTGCGGCCCGGAACATCGAGGAAGGCGGATCGCTGACCATCATCGCCACCGCGCTGATCGACACCGGCAGCCGGATGGACGAAGTCATCTTCGAAGAATTCAAGGGCACCGGTAACTCCGAGATCGTGCTGGACCGCAAGGTCGCGGACAAGCGCGTCTTCCCGGCGATGGACATCCTGAAGTCCGGCACCCGGAAGGAAGACCTGCTGGTCGACAAGGGTGACCTCCAGAAGACCTTCGTGCTGCGCCGGATCCTGAACCCGATGGGTACGACGGATGCGATCGAGTTCCTGATTTCCAAGCTCAAGCAGACGAAGACCAACGCCGAGTTCTTCGACTCGATGAACACCTGACCGGCGCCTGATCACGAGGATACCGATGGACACGATCTACGCCCTGGCAACGGCGCCCGGCCGTGCCGGGGTAGCAGTGGTTCGCGTGTCCGGTTCCGAGGCCTGGGCGGCGTGCCGTCGTCTGTGCGGGTCGCTTCCTGGACCCCGCCGCGCGGCGATCCGTCCTTTGCGCGATGCAGGGGAGCTGATCGATGAAGCGCTGGTGCTGGTATTCGAAGCGGGCGCCAGCTTTACCGGTGAGGCCAGCGTCGAGTTCCAGACTCACGGAAGCCCGGCGGTTGTTTCCCGGCTCCTTGCAGCGCTTTCCGGCATGGACGGCCTGCGCGCAGCCGAGGCCGGGGAGTTCACCCGGCGAGCTTTGGAAAACGAGCGGTTGGACCTGGCGCAGGTCGAGGGTCTCGCGGATCTCATCGACGCGGAAACCGAGGCTCAGCGGCAGCAGGCCCTGCAAGGTTTCACCGGCGCACTGAGCCGGAAGGCCGAGGATTGGCGCGCGTCGCTGCTCCGCGCGGCGGCCCTTCTCGAAGCGACGATCGACTTTGCCGATGAGGAAGTGCCCGAGGACGTATCTCCGGAGG
The DNA here is from genome assembly GCF_900188335.1 of Tropicimonas sediminicola. Taxonomy (GTDB): domain Bacteria; phylum Pseudomonadota; class Alphaproteobacteria; order Rhodobacterales; family Rhodobacteraceae; genus Tropicimonas; species Tropicimonas sediminicola. The sequence goes on from NZ_FZOY01000008.1 coordinate 171,824, forward strand.
TGCACGAGATCCTGGCGGATCTGGTGACGAGTTTCCGGACCGAGATCGCCGGTGTCGGTGCGGCCGAACAGATTCGTCATGGCTTCGAAGTCGCGATTGTCGGACCGCCGAATGCCGGGAAGTCGACGCTGCTCAACCGGCTTTCTGGCCGGGATGCTGCGATCACCTCGGAAATCGCGGGGACGACGCGGGATGTGATCGAGGTCCGAATGGACGTGGGCGGGATGCCCGTGACCTTCCTCGATACGGCGGGTATGCGCGAGACCGAGGACGAGATCGAATCCCTTGGGATCGACCGGGCGCGAAAGAGGGCGGAAGCGGCGGACCTTCGGATCATCCTTGGCGAGGACGACCTTGGAGTGGAACTGCGCGAAGAGGATGTGCGGGTCGCTGCGAAATGTGACCTTGGCGTCGTCGGTTCCGGCCTTCCGGTGTCTGGCGAAACCGGGGAGGGAGTGTCCGAACTCCTGTCCCTGGTGTCCGACGTTCTGGCAGACCGGGTGTCCGGTGCCGGGACGGCGACGCGGTTGCGTCATGCCGAAGCATTGAAGGTGTCGTCGGAGGCTTTGGAGCTGGCGCAGGAGTGGCTATATTCCGGCGGTGATTCCGCGGAACTGGTGGCGGAGAATCTTCGGGTGGCGATTCGAGCGCTCGACAGCCTGGTTGGGCGGATTGGAGTTGAGGACGTGCTGGGAGAGATCTTCAGTTCGTTCTGCATCGGGAAGTGAGGATGTTTCACGTGAAACACGACTTTGATGTGATCGTTGTCGGCGGCGGACATGCAGGATGTGATGCGGCATCCGCCTCCGCCCGCACCGGTGCGCGTACGGCTCTGGTCACTCTGAAGGCCGATGATCTTGGTGTCATGTCCTGCAACCCGGCCATCGGTGGGCTGGGGAAGGGGCATCTGGTTCGTGAAATCGATGCGCTTGACGGTCTGATGGGCCGCGTGGCGGACCAGGCCGGGATTCAGTTCCGGCTGCTGAATCGCAAGAAAGGGCCGGCCGTTCAAGGACCCCGCACACAAGCGGATCGTAAGCTCTACAAGGCGGCCATGCAGCGCGAGATCGCAGCCACCGGGAATCTCATCCTCGTCACGGGTGAGGCGTGCGCCCTTCAGACCGACGGTGCGCGTGTGACTGGACTTGAACTTGGGGACGGGACCGTGCTCAGGGCGGGCGCCGTGGTTCTGACCACCGGAACGTTCCTCAATGGTGTCATCCATATCGGTGACGTATCGCGGCCCGGCGGCCGGATGGGGGACAAGCCGTCCCACAAACTGGCGGATCAGATCCGGGACCTTGGCGTCGAATTCGGACGTCTGAAAACGGGAACGCCGCCGCGGTTGGATGGGCGGACGATCGATTGGGATCGTCTCGACAGCCAGCCCGGGGACGATGACCCGTCGATGTTTTCCTTCCTGTCGACGGGCCCAGTGGTTCGGCAGATCTCCTGCGGGATCACACATACCAACGAACGAACCCATGAGATCATCCGGGAGAACCTGAGCCGGTCTGCCATGTATGGTGGGCATATTGCAGGGGTAGGCCCCAGATATTGCCCTTCGATCGAGGACAAGATCGTTCGGTTCGCCGAGAAGACCTCACACCAGATCTTCCTCGAGCCCGAGGGTCTGGATGATTTCACGGTCTACCCCAACGGCATCTCCACGTCGCTTCCCGAGGACGTGCAGCACGACTACGTGCATTCGATCGCCGGTCTGGAAAACACGCAGATTCTTCAGCCGGGCTACGCTATCGAGTACGATTACGTCGATCCTCGCAGCCTCGATGCCGGGCTCAGGTTGCGCGGCCACGAAGGGCTGTTCCTGGCCGGGCAGATCAATGGGACCACAGGATACGAAGAGGCAGCGGCGCAAGGATTGGTTGCGGGTCTGAATGCGGCGCGGTTCGTTCTTGGACACGAGCCGGTGCATTTCCGTCGAGATCAAAGCTACATCGGCGTGATGGTGGATGACCTGATCACCCAAGGTGTTTCGGAACCGTACCGGATGTTTACGTCCCGGGCCGAGTTTCGTTTGTCGCTGCGGGCAGACAACGCGGATCAGCGGCTGACGCCTCTGGGTATCGAACTTGGCATGGTTTCGGAACGGCGGCGTCAGAGTTTCGAAGAGAAGATGGAACAGATCTCCGAAGCGCGGGAAATCCTCTCTGGGGTCGAGTTCACCTCTCGCACCCTTCAATCTCTGGGCGTTCGGGTGAACGAGGACGGGCCCCGACGCACCGCGTTGCAGGCCCTGGCGCTGCCGGGCGCGGATGTCGATGCATTCTCGAGAACCGCACCGGAGATCTCGGGGATTTCTCCGGACGTCTTGGAGCAGATCGGGCGGGATGCTCTCTACGCAAACTACATCGATCGCCAGTCTCGTGATGTGGCGGCGCTGAAGAAGGATGAATCCTGGGAGATCCCGGCAGATTTCGACTATGCCGTCCTGAAGGGCCTGTCGAATGAGCTGCGGCTGAAGCTGGAACGGGTCCGCCCGGACACCCTCGCGCAAGCTGGTCGGATCGACGGAATGACCCCCGCGGCGCTGACGCTGGTCCTGGCGCATCTTCGGCGAGCGGAACGTCAGCGTGCTTGAACCTGGCGATGCGCTATCTTCAGTCCTGGGTCGGGATGTTTCACGTGAAACACGGGAGCGGCTCGAGACCCACCAAACCCTCCTGACCAAGTGGAATCGGGCAATCAACCTCGTATCACCCGGTACGATAGAGAACGCATGGACGCGGCACATCCTGGATTCCGCCGAAGTCTTCGCCGCCGCACCGACCTCTGCCCGGAAGTGGCTGGATTTTGGGACAGGCGGCGGGTTCCCGGGGCTGGTCTGTGCGATCATCGCCGCGGAGTTTACTCCCGAGATTTCATTCACTCTGGTCGAAAGCGACAAGCGAAAATCGGCCTTTCTGACGACGGTTCTAAGGGAAACAGGCGTGACCGCCGAAGTGGTTGCCAGGAGGCTCGAGGACATGAGACCTCAAGCCGCCGACGTGATTTCCGCACGCGCTGTCGCATCGCTTTCGGATCTTCTCACCTATGCCTATCCTCATCTCGCTCCCGGCGGACACTGTCTGTTTCCAAAGGGAGTGCGGGCTGAAGAGGAAGTCGCGTCAGCATCAGACTCGTGGCGCTTCAAGCTGGAGCGAAGGCCGAGTATAACGGACCCGAATACCGCCATCCTCGTACTTGGAGAAATCGAGCGTGTCTGAGTCGAACCGGGCCCCAGGGCCAAAGATCATTGCGGTCGCCAACCAGAAGGGCGGTGTCGGCAAGACGACCACGGCCATCAACCTCGGCGCTGCGCTCGCAGAAGACGGCCGCAAGGTTCTTGTGATCGATCTCGATCCCCAGGGGAACGCATCCACCGGGTTGGGCATCGACGTCGCGGATCGGGAGAAATCCACCTACGACCTGCTGCTGGACGAGGTGCCGCTTGGGGACGTCGTGCGCCCAACCAACTTCGAGAACCTCTGGATCGCGCCGGCCACCACCGATCTCAGCTCGGCGGATATCGAGCTCGTCGCGAATGAGCGTCGCAGTTTCCTACTGCATGATGCGTTGCGCCAACCTGCGGTTACCACATATGGCTACGATCACGTGTTGATCGATTGCCCGCCGTCACTCAACCTCCTGACGGTCAACGCGATGGTTGCGGCGCATTCCGTGCTGGTGCCGTTGCAGAGCGAGTTCTTCGCGCTGGAGGGCCTGTCGCAGCTGATGCTCACGCTTCGAGAAGTCCGACAGACCGCCAACCCCGGTCTGCGCATCGAAGGCGTGGTGCTGACCATGTACGACGTCCGCAATAACCTCTCGCAGCAGGTCGAGGAGGATGCGCGCGACGCGTTGGGAGATCTCGTGTTCCAGACGCGGGTGCCCCGGAACGTGCGGATCTCCGAAGCGCCGAGCTTCTCCCAGACAGTCCTCGAATACGACACCGCGTCAAAAGGCAGCGCTGCGTATCGTGCCCTTGCGCAGGAAATGCTTGCGCGCGGCGTCGGTGTCACCGTCTAGAAAGGCAACCATGGAAAAGAAGAGTCAGAAAACCCGCGGGCTGGGCAGAGGTCTTTCCGCTCTCATGGCAGACGTGGCCATCGAGCCGGCAAACGCCGCGCCGACGGGTGGACCGCAGCCCTACGAGCGGCGCCTGCCGATCGAGAAGCTGGAAGCCAACCCGGACCAGCCGCGGAAGGATTTCTCCCAGACCGCGCTGCAGGAACTTTCGGATTCGATCCGCACCAAGGGCGTCCTGCAGCCGCTGATCGTCCGTCCGAGCCCTCGCAATCCGGATCGTTTCGAGATCGTCGCCGGTGAACGCCGCTGGCGCGCCGCTCAGATGGCGCAGCTGCACGAGGTTCCGGTCATCCAGCGGGACCTGACCGACACCGAAGTTCTCGAGATCGCGATCATCGAGAACATCCAGCGCGCCGATCTGAACGCGGTGGAAGAGGCGCTTGGGTATCGCCAGCTTATTGACCGGTTCGGCCACACGCAGGAGCAACTGGCCCAGGCGCTCGGAAAGAGCCGGAGCCACATCGCCAACGTCATGCGCCTGCTGCAATTGCCGACGGAGGTTCAGGCGCTGCTGCGGGAGGGCAAGCTTTCTGCGGGTCACGCGCGGGCGCTGATCACCACGGACAATCCGGCCGAGCTTGCCCGACAGGTGGTGGCCCAAGGGCTTTCGGTCCGGGAGACCGAGGCGCTGGTCAAGCGGGCGAATGCGCCGGAGAAGCCGGGTGCGGCGCCGCGCGCTTCCGCCGGCCGTGCGGAGAAGGACGCGGACACGCGCGCGCTGGAGCAGGATCTTTCGGCGAACCTTCGGATGAAGGTCACCATTGATCACATGGACATCGACGGGTCCGGCAAGTTGGTGATCCAGTACCGGACGCTCGACCAGCTCGACGCGCTCTGCCGCGTGCTCAGCGAGAGCCCGTTGGACGAGTCCATATAAAGAGGAGGACAGCGCTGAGCACCGCGGCCTGGATGGCAAGCAGGGCAGGGCGCAGTCCGATCACCAGAGACACCGCAAAGACGGCGCCGATCGACACAGAGGCATAGCGCTTGCCGCGCCTCGAGATCGCGCCGCTTTCTCGCCAGTCGCGGATCGGTGGGCCGAAGACCTTGTGTTCGACCAGCCAGTCATGCAGCCGGTCAGATGAGCGGGAAAAGCAAAAGGCCGCGAGCAGGACGAAGGGCACGGTCGGCACGAGCGGGAGCACAACTCCGATGGCTCCCAGGCCAAGCGCCACTGCGCCGGCAGCACCCCAGAGAACCCGCATTCGCTTACCCCGCAAGCAATTCGCGCAACACCGCGTTCAGCAGGGCGCGCCCCTGGTGCGTCGTGCGCAGGGTGTCGCCCTCAAACGCCAACATGCCGGCTTCCACCATCCTGTCCACCCGGTCTGGAAGCTCGGTGTCCGCGCCCATCGCAAGCAGGCGAGACATGGAAATGCCCTGTGTCACCCGCAGCCCCATCAAAAGATATTCCTCCGCGGCCTCCTGTCCAGACAGGGGAGCGAACTCCTCGAAGGCGTCAGCCTCCTGTTCGGCCTTCTTGAGCCAGGCGCCGGGTGCCGATGGGCAGACCGTGGCGTGCCTCTGTCCTTTCAAGGTCAGGCGCCCATGCGCTCCAGCCCCAACACCTGCGTAGTCACCGGCACTCCAATACAACATGTTGTGTTTGCAGATTGCGCCAGACCGGGCGAAGTTCGACACTTCATAGAGTTCGAGGCCCGCCTCGGCGCATCGTTCGACCGTCAGGTCGTACATGTCCGCCGACAGATCCTCGTCCGGCAAGCCGCGCAAACCGCCCCGCGCGGCGCGTGCGCCAAAGGCGGTGCCGGGCTCGATCGTCAACTGGTAGAGCGACAGGTGGTCGATCGCCATTTCGAGCGCCCGGTCCAACTCCTCGCGCCAGGCGTCGAGCGATTGGTCCTGCCGGGCATAGATCAGGTCGAAGGACACACGGTCGAATTCCCGCCGCGCGATATCGAAGGCGGTACTCGCCTCTGCCGCGGAGTGGAGCCGACCGAGGCGCCGGAGGTCCTCATCGTTCAAGGACTGGACGCCGAGCGAGATTCGGTTCACCCCCGCCTGCCGGTAGGCGGCGAAGCGGCCCGCCTCGACCGAGGTGGGGTTGGCCTCGAGCGTCACTTCCCAGTCGTTGGCGAGCGGCCAGGTGGCGCGGACGGTATCCAGCACCTGCGCCACCGTCTCCGGCGCCATCAGGCTCGGCGTGCCGCCGCCGAAGAACACGGTGTCGAGCTTGCGCCGCCCGGTCAGCGCGCCGGCGCGCTCCACTTCGCGAGACAGTGCATCGGCCCATCGCTTCTGGTCGATGTGCTCGGCGACATGGGAATTGAAATCGCAATAGGGGCATTTCGACTGGCAGAACGGCCAGTGGACATAGAGCCCGAACCCGGCGGCCTGCCAGTCTTCGCCGGACGCGCTCACCGCTCGAAGCAGCCCGCGACCAGCTTGGCGAAGGCGTCGGCCCGGTGGCTCATCCCGTGCTTCTTGGCCGGGTTCATCTCGCCGAAGGTCTCGGACTCGCCGTCGGGCTGGAACATCGGGTCGAAACCGAAGCCGTGCGCGCCACGCATTGGCCAGACCAGCCGACCCTGGACGAACCCGTCGAACACCTCGTCATGCCCGTCGGGCCAGGCGAGGCAGAGCAGGCAGTGGAACCGTGCGATCCGCGGTTCCGGCGCAGCGCGCTGTTCGCAGGCTTCCCAGACCTTGCCCATCGCCATTGCGAAGTCGCGGCCTTCCGGCGTTTCGGCCCAGTCGGCGGTGTAGACGCCGGGAGCGCCATCGAGCGCCTCGACGCTGAGGCCGCTGTCGTCCGACAGGGCGGGCAGGCCGCTGGCCTTGGCGGCGGCATGGGCCTTGATGCGGGCATTGCCGACGAAGGAGTCCTCGGTTTCCTCGGGCTCGGGAAGACCGAGCTCGGCGGCCGATGTGACGGAGACGCCAAAGGGGGCGAGGAGATCGCGGATCTCCTTCACCTTGCCCTTGTTATGCGAGGCAATGACCAGTTCCTTGCCGTCGAACTTCCGCATGGTTCAGCCCCCGACCGCTGCCTTTTGCGCCGCGACCAGCTCGGCGATGCCGCCCTCGGCGAGGTTCATCAGCGTGTCGAGATCGTCGCGACCGAAGGTAGCGCCCTCCGCGGAAGCCTGGATCTCGATCAGCCGGCCGGAGCCGGTCATCACGAAGTTCGAATCCGTGCCGGCCTCGCTGTCCTCGGGATAATCGAGGTCCACCACCGGCTGTCCGCCATAGATCCCGCAGGATACGGCCGCCACGTGGTCGGTGATCGGGTCGCTGATCACGTCGCCAGCTTTCATCAGCTTGTTGACAGCAAGGCGCAGCGCAACCCAGCCACCGGTGATCGAGGCGCAGCGGGTGCCGCCGTCGGCCTGGATCACGTCGCAGTCGATCACGATCTGCCGCTCGCCGAGCGCCACCCGGTCGACGCCGGCGCGCAGCGCGCGGCCGATCAGGCGCTGGATCTCCTGCGTCCGGCCGGACTGGCCTCGCTTGGCTTCCCGGTTCATCCGGGTGTGGGTGGCGCGGGGCAGCATGCCGTATTCGGCGGTCACCCAGCCGAGGCCGGTGTTCTTGAGAAAGGGCGGCACGCGCTCGTCAAGGCTGGCGGTGCACAGGACCTGCGTGTCGCCACACTTGATGAGGCAGGAGCCTTCGGCGTGGCGGGTGACACCGGTTTCGATCACGATCGGGCGCATTTCGTCGGTTTTGCGGCCGGAAGGGCGCATGGTATTTCTCCCAGGAAAAGGTTGCCCCTCTCTTGGCTTTCAAGGCAGCGTGATGCAACCCCGATTGACCCCGACGGGGTTCCGTACCTAAATCCTGACTTGGCCCTGACCATGCTTTGCAGGTTTGGAGGAATGAACGAGAGCGCACGCATTCTGGAGCAGATGAACAACCGCTCGCGGGAAGTATTCCGCCGGGTGGTCGAAGGCTATCTGACAACCGGGGACCCGGTCGGCTCGCGCACGCTCACGCGGACGATGTCCGAAAAGGTCTCGGCGGCCACGATTCGAAATGTGATGCAGGACCTGGAATACCTCGGGCTTCTGGACTCGCCGCACGTCTCGGCCGGACGGATTCCGACGCAGCAAGGACTGCGGATGTTCGTTGACGGTCTGCTGGAAGTTCGGGACCTGGACAGCGAGGACCGCGAGCGGATCGACGCCACGCTTGGCGGCAAGGACAGCGACATCGGTGACCTGATGAGCCGCGTCGGGTCCGCACTGTCCGGCGCGACGCAATTCGCGAGCCTCGTTCTGGCACCCAAACACGAGGCGCCGATCCGTCACGTCGAGTTCGTCCAGCTGGCGCCGGACCGGGCGCTTGTGGTGCTCGTCTTTGCCGACGGGCAGGTGGAGAACCGGATCTTCACACCGCCGCCTGGCCAGACGCCCTCGTCGATGCGGGAGGCCGCGAACTTTCTCAACGCCTTGGCGGATGGCAGGACGGTGACCGAACTGCGCCGCGCCATCGAGCGCGAGATCAAGACGCGCCGGCAGGAGATCGACACCCTCGCTCGCGATCTGGTCGAGAGCGGCATGGCGATCTGGGCCGATGAGGGAGAATCCACCGAGCGCCTGATCGTGCGCGGTCGGGCCAACCTGCTGGAGGCGGGCGCGGAGGCGGCGGACCTCGAGCGGATCCGGACCCTGTTCGACGACCTGGAGCGCAAGCGGGATATCGCCGAGTTTCTCGAGCTCACCGACGAGGGTGAGGGTGTGCGGATTTTTATCGGCTCGGAGAACAAGCTTTTCTCACTTTCGGGTTCCTCTCTGGTGGTTTCTCCCTATATGAACGCGGATCGAAAGATCGTGGGTGCGGTTGGCGTGATCGGCCCCACGCGACTGAATTACGGACGCATCGTGCCCATCGTGGATTACACCGCGCAGCTGGTGGGCAGGATGATCTCGGACCGGAGCTAGAGAGTTACGATGGCGGAAGCGAAGAAAGACGAGCAACACGAACCCGGGCTGGACGATATTTCCCTCGACGAACTGGCCGAAGGCGCGGAAGACTTCATGTCCGATCCGCTGACCGAGGATAGCGAGCTGGAGACGCTGCGGGCGGAACGCGACGATTTCCGCGACCGGTTCATGCGCGCCCTGGCCGATGCCGAGAATTCCCGCAAGCGCGGCGAGCGCGACCGGCGCGAGGCGGAGCAATACGGCGGCTCCAAGCTCGCCCGCGACATGCTGCCTGTCTACGACAACCTTAACCGCGCACTCGAAGCTGCGACCGAAGAGCAGAAGGCCGCGGCGGCCGCTCTGATCGAGGGCGTGGAGCTGACGATGCGCGAGCTGCTGAACGTGTTCGAGAAGCATGGCATCCACCGGGTGAAGCCGGAGGTCGGCGAGAAGTTCGATCCGCAGGTCCACCAGGCGATGTTCGAGGCGCCGGTGCCCGGCACCAAGGCAGGCGACATCATCCAGGTGATGGCCGAGGGCTTCCTGCTCCACGAACGGCTGCTGCGCCCGGCACAGGTCGGCGTTTCCTCGACCCCTGCATCGTAAGAGTACGCCGCCGGGGCGGCGTGCCTCCGGCGGGGATATTTACGGACAGAAGAATTCGGGGCGCTAGTCTCTTGCCGAGGCGAGCGCCTTGAGTTCGTAGACCAGAGCCAGCGCGTCGCGCGGGCTGAGATCGTCCGGCAGCACCTCCGCCAGCCGCTCGGTCAGCGCCGCGGGCGCTTCCGGCCGGGCCGGTTCGGCGGCGGGAACGGCCGAAAAGAGCGGCAGGTCGTCGATCAGCGCCAACTGCCGACGGCCACCTTCCCGATCACCCTTTTCGAGCTGGTCGAGCACGACGCGCGCGCGCTCCACAACCGAGGTCGGCAAGCCGGCGAGCCGCGCGACCTGCACCCCGTAGGAGCGATCCGCCGCCCCGTCGCGGACCTCATGCAGAAAGATCACCTCGCCTTCCCATTCCTTGACCGCCACGGTCGCGTTCTCGACTCCGTCCAGTTTGGCGGCGAGCGTGGTAAGCTCATGATAATGCGTGGCAAATAGCGCCCGGCAGCGGTTGACACCGTGCAGGTGCTCCAGCGTGGCCCAGGCAATCGACAGGCCGTCGTAGGTGGCGGTGCCGCGGCCGATCTCGTCGAGGATCACGAGGCTGCGGGCGTCGGCCTGGTTCAGGATCGTCGCCGTCTCCACCATCTCCACCATGAAGGTCGAGCGGCCGCGCGCGAGGTCGTCCGACGCGCCGACGCGGCTGAACAGGCTCGATACGCGGCCGATTTTCGCTTTGCGGGCAGGCACATAGCTCCCGGCCTGCGCCAGCAGCGCAATCAGGGCGTTCTGGCGGAGGTAGGTCGACTTACCCGCCATGTTGGGGCCGGTCAGCAGGCGGACATGGGCGGCATCGCCCTCCGCCGAGAGGGTGCACCCGTTGGCCACGAAGCTTTGCCCGCTGCGCTTCAGCGAGCGTTCGACCACCGGGTGACGGCCTTCCTCTACGATGAAGTCGCGGCTGTCGTCGACGATGGGCCGGCACCAGTCCTCGTTGCGGGCGAGGTCGGCCAGGCTGGTCGCAACGTCGATCTCCGCCAATGCGCGGGCGGCGTCGCCGATGGCTGCGGCCGCGGCGAGAATTTCCGTCCGCAGGGTTTCGAAATGCCGCTTCTCGATCTCGAGCGCGTGGTTGCCCGCGTTCAGGATGCGTGCCTCCAGGTCCGACAGCTCGACCGTGGTGAAACGCACGGCATTGGCCGTGGTCTGGCGGTGGATGAAGGTCTCGCTCAGCGGGGCCGCGAGCATCCGGGAGGCATGGGTCGCGGTGGTTTCGACGAAATACCCGAGGACGTTATTGTGCTTCACCTTGAGCGAAGTGATGCCGGTCTGCTCGGCATACTGGGCCTGGAGCGAGGCAATGACGCCGCGGCCCTCGTTGCGGAGGGTGCGGGCGTCGTCGAGTTCCGGATCGAACCCGGTGGCGATGAAGCCGCCGTCGCGGGCGAGGAGGGGCGGCTCGGCGACCAGCGCGTCATCCAGCCGTTCGATCAGGGCGTCGTGCCCGGTCAACCGATCCGCGGCGGCAGACAAGGGCAGCGGGCCGTCGGTGGCGGCGAGCTGGCGGGCGATTTCCTCGGCCTGGGTGAGGCCGGCGCGGATGGCAGCGAGATCGCGTGGCCCGCCGCGCTCGAGCGACAGGCGGGAAAGGGCGCGGTCCATGTCCGGGGCCTTGCGCAGCGCAGCGCGCAGGCCCTCGCAGCGGCCGGTGTCCTCGACAAAGGCCTGCACTGTGTCGAGCCGCTCGAGAATGCGGGCGGTATCGCAGGACGGGCTGGAGATGCGGGTGGCCAGCAGCCGCCCGCCGCCCGCCGTGACCGTGCGGTCGATTGCCGCCAGAAGTGAGCCCTCGCGACCGCCGGACAGGCTGGCGGTGAGCTCGAGGTTGCGGCGTGTGGCGGCGTCGATCTGCATCGCCGCGCCGCCGGCATCGCGCTGCGGCGGGCGCAGCAGCGGCAGTTTGCCCTTCTGCGTGAGTTCCAGGTAGGAGACCATGGCCCCGAGCGCGCCAAGCTCGGCGCGGGAGAAACTCCCGAACCCTTCCAGGGCGGCGACACCGAAGATGTCGTGCAGGCGTTTCTCGGCATTGGCGCTGTCAAAGGCCGTGCGGGCGAGCGGGGTAAGCGCGGCGCCGGCTTCCTCCACCAGTTCCGAGAGGTCGGATTCCTCGGCTTCGGCCACCAGCACCTCGCGCGGCGCGAGGCGGGCGAGTTCGGGGGCGAGCCGGACCAGCGGGCAGGGGCCGACCCGAAGCTCGCCGGTTGAGATATCGACCGCCGCCAGCGCCGCCGTGTCGCGCACCCGCGCGAAGGCACAGAGGAAATTGTTGCGCCGGGCTTCGAGCAGGCTGTCCTCGGTCAGGGTCCCGGGGGTGACGAGTCGCACCACGTCACGCCGGACCACGGATTTCGAGCCGCGCTTGCGGGCCTCGGCCGGGTCTTCCATCTGTTCGCAGACGGCGACGCGGAAGCCCTTGCGGATCAGCGTCAGCAGGTAGCCCTCCGCGGCATGGACCGGCACGCCGCACATCGGGATGTCGGCCCCGTCGTGCTTGCCGCGCTTGGTGAGCGCAATGTCGAGCGCCTCGGCGGCCGCCACGGCGTCGTCAAAGAACATCTCGTAGAAATCGCCCATCCGGTAGAACAGCAGCGCATCGGCGTGCGCGGCCTTGATCTCCAGATATTGCGCCATCATCGGTGTGACGGTCACGTTATCCCCCTGCTCGCTTTGCGCGCCACCATAGGCGAGGCGGGCGGCGCGTTGAAGGCCGGTTGCGCGGTTTGCGGGCAGGGAGCGGGGGCGCGGCAATCAGCGGTTTCGATTTCGCTTGCAAGGCGGTTTAGACCGGGAAGGAGATAATACCCGGGGAGGGCCGAGCCATGGCAAAGAACAAGATCACGCCCGACGAGGCGCTGCAGTATCACCTCGAACCGCAGCCCGGGAAATTCGAGGTGGTGGCCACCAAGCCGATGACCACGCAGCGGGACCTCAGCCTGGCCTATTCGCCCGGCGTTGCGGTGCCTGTCGAGACCATCGCGGAGAACCCGGCGACGGCCTACGACTACACGACCAAGGGAAACACCGTGGCCGTGATCTCGAACGGCACGGCCATCCTCGGGCTCGGCAATCTCGGGGCGCTGGCGTCGAAGCCGGTGATGGAGGGCAAGGCGGTCCTGTTCAAGCGGTTCGCCGACGTGAACTCGATCGACATCGAGCTCGACACCGAGGATCCGGAGGAGTTCATCAACGCGGTGCGGCTCATGGGGCCGGCGTTCGGCGGGATCAACCTCGAGGACATCAAGGCGCCGGAGTGTTTCATCATCGAGCAGCGGCTCAAGGAGTTGATGGATATCCCGGTGTTTCACGACGATCAGCACGGCACGGCGGTGATCTGTGCGGCGGGGCTGATCAATGCGCTGCATTTGACCGGCAAGAAGCTCGAGGAATGCCGGATCGTGCTGAACGGCGCCGGCGCCGCGGGGATCGCCTGTATCGAACTGATCAAGGCGATGGGCGCCAGGCATGACAATTGCATCGTCTGCGACACCAAGGGTGTGATCTACCAGGGCCGCACCGAGGGGATGAACCAATGGAAGTCGGCCCATGCGGCGAAGACCAAGGCCCGAACCTTGGACGAGGCGATGGTGGGGGCCGACGTGTTCCTCGGCGTGTCGGTCAAGGGGGCGGTGACGCCGGAGATGGTGGCCGCGATGGCGGACGACCCCGTGATCTTTGCCATGGCGAACCCCGACCCGGAGATCACGCCGGAAGAGGCCAAGGAGGTGCGAGGCGATGCCATCGTCGCGACGGGGCGCTCCGATTATCCCAATCAGGTCAACAATGTCCTTGGTTTCCCATATCTGTTTCGCGGAGCGCTGGATATCCAGGCGCGGGCCATCAATGACGACATGAAGATCGCCTGCGCCCAGGCGCTGGCCGAGCTGGCGCGGGAGGATGTGCCGGACGAGGTGGCGATGGCCTATGGCCGCAAGCTGAGTTTCGGGCGGGACTATATCATCCCCACGCCCTTCGATCCGCGGCTGATCCACCGGATTCCGCCCGCGGTGGCGCGGGCCGGGATGGACACCGGCGTGGCGCGCCGGCCCATCGTGGACATGGACGCCTACGAGCAACGCCTGCGGGAACGGATGGACCCGACCGCCTCTATCCTGTCGTCGATCTCCGCCCGGGCCAAGGCGGCGCAGGCGCGGATGATCTTTGCCGAGGGCGACGACACCAGCGTGCTGCGCGCGGCGGTTGCCTACCAGCGGCAGGGCTTCGGCAAGGCGCTGGTCGTCGGGCGGGAGAACGACGTGAAGGAGAAGCTCGAGGCGGTGGGGCTCGGCGATGCCTATCGCGAGCTCACCGTGGTCAACGCCGCCAATACGCGGCACCTCGATGCCTATACGGCGTTTCTTTACAAGCGCTTGCAGCGCAAGGGCTTCGACCGTTCGGATATCTACCGGATGGCGGCGCGCGACCGGCACGTCTTCTCGGCGCTGATGCTGGCGCATGGGCATGGCGACGGGCTGATCACCGGCGTGACGCGGAAAGCGGCGCATGTGCTGCACCAGATGAACCGGGTGTTCCCGGCCTCGGCCGAGGACGGGGCGGTGGGCGTGACCGCGCTCCTGCACAAGGGCCGGGTGGTGCTGGTCGCCGACACGCTGGTCCATGAATGGCCGGACGAGGAGGACTTGGGCGACATCGCGATCGCGGCGGCGCGGGTCGCGCGCGGGCTCGGGCTGGAGCCGCGGGTGGCCTTCGCCAGCTTCTCGACCTTCGGCTACCCGATGTCGGAACGGGCGCACAAGATGCACGTCGCCTCGCAGGTGCTGGACCGGCGCGGCGTCGATTTCGAATACGACGGCGAGATGACCGTGGACGTGGCGCTCAACCGGGAACAGATGGCGGCCTATCCTTTCTGCAGGCTGTCCGGACCCGCAAATATCCTCGTGGTGCCGGCGCGGCATTCGGCGTCGATTTCGGTGAAGCTGCTGCAGGAGATGTCGGGGGCGACGATCATCGGACCGATCCTCGCCGGTGTCGGTGCGCAGATCCAGATCTGCCATACCGGGGCGACGGTGAACGACATCCTGCACATGGCCGCGATTGCCGCCTGCAAGATCGGGTGACGCCATGGCTGTCTACAATCTCGGCTCGATCCACGCGGACTGGTTCTACAAGGTGCCGCGGTTCCCGGTGAACGGAGAGACCATTCCGGCGGCCAATTGCGTCAGCGGGCTCGGCGGCAAGGGCGCGAATCAGTCGGTGGCGCTGGCCCGCGCCGGGGCCGAGGTGCACCACATCGGTGCGATCGGCGGCGAGGGTGTCTGGGCGGCGGAACAGATGAAATCGGCCGGGGTGGACGTGACCCACGTGGCGATCCAGATCGCCGCTCCGACCGGTCACGCGCTGATTTTCGTCACGCCCGATGGCGAGAACCGGATCGTCATCTGCCCCGGCACCAACCGGATGATCGAGGCCAGCGACATCAAGGCGGCGCTGGCCCGGGCGCAGGCTGGCGACATGCTGGTGATGCAGAACGAGACCAACGGGCAGGTGGAGGCGGCGAAGCGGGCGCGGGCCCGGGGCATGCGGGTGATCTACTCCGCGGCGCCGTTCGACGTGACCGCGGTGCAGGCGGTGTTGCCGCATGTGGACCTTCTGGCCGTGAACGAGGTGGAGGCCGAGCAGGTCGCCGCGGCGCTCGATGTACCGATCACCGCGCTGCCCGTCCCGGAATTGCTGGTGACCCACGGGCCCCGCGGGGCATCGTGGCATGATCTGAAGACCGGCGAGACCCTGACGGTCCCCGCGCCCAAGGTGGTGGCGGTGGACACGACGGGGGCGGGAGACACCTTCGTCGGCTATTTCTGCGCCGGACGCGATGCCGGACTGCCGGTGGCGGAATGCCTCGAACTCGCGGTGGCGGCGGCAGCACTCAAGGTGACCCGGGAGGGAACGGCCGACGCGATCCCCAGCCTCAAGGAGGTTCGCAGCTTCCTCGCGGAGACGCCCGGGGCCGAGTGATCCGCAAGGGTCGGGGGGCTCCCGCCGGTCGCGACCGCATCGAAGATGCGGCCTCACCCGTTGGGCGTGGCCGCGCGCGGGGCGCGCGGCGGGCGTTCCGACGCTCGGTTCTGTTGCGCTCAGCCGCCGACGAAAGGCGCGGCATTGCCCCAAAGCTCGCGCACCCGTTCGTCGCGCCCGCAGGCGGCGCGATAGAGCTTGTAGGCCTTTTCCTTGGAGCGCGGGCCGAAGCGGGTCAGGATCAGGTCCTGCTTCTTGTAGTAATCCTGATGGTAGTCGTCGGCCGGGTAGAAGGCGCTGGCCGGCAGAACCGGGGTCACGATCTGCTGTCCGAGCTCGGCCTGCGCGGCGGCGATGGCGGCATTGGCGACCCCGGCCTGGTCGGGCGCGGCGAAGATCGCGGTGCGGTAGCTTTCGCCCCGGTCGCAGAACTGGCCGCCGGCATCGGTCGGGTCGACGGATCGCAGGAACAGGTCGACCAGCTCGGCATAGGTGACGCGCGAGGGGTCGTAGGTGATCTCGACGGCTTCGTAATGACCGGTGCCGCCGTTGACGACCTGCTTGTAGGTCGGATCCTCGACCATGCCTCCGGCAAAGCCGGAGACAACCTCGGTCACGCCGTCGACGCCCTCGAAATCGGCCTCGACGCACCAGAAGCACCCGCCGGCGAAAAGGGCCGTCTGCTGCTCGGCGGCTCCGGCCTGGGTGCAGTGGACGGACAGCCCGAGCGCGATCGCTGCGGCGAGAATGACGGGTTTCACCTGGTCCAGAACGGTCTGCATAACGGTCTCCTTTGACGCGTAGGCATATTGCTCCGGGCGTTTCATCACCCGCAACTCACCGGGCCGTGAATCACGCACAGGTGACGGAGGTTTCAAGCTTCCCTTTGGCGCACCCGACACCTAGTGTCGCCGCAATAGACAGTTCAGATGCCCGGACTTCGACCCACTCTGCGGTCGCGCGCGACATGGCGCACTCTCCGGCACCGATGGCGCAGGAGTGCGACGCTTGAGAATTGCAATGTGGTCCGGGCCGCGGAACCTTTCCACGGCCATGATGTATGCCTTCGCCCAGCGGTCCGATTGCGCCGCGATCGACGAGCCTCTCTATGCCGCCTACCTTGCGTCGACGGGTCTCGAGCATCCGATGCGGGAGGAGATCCTCGCCGCGCAACCGCAGGATCCGGAGAAGGTGATCGAACGGCTGATGGGACCGATCCCGGACGGCAAGCCGCATTTCTACCAGAAGCACATGACGCAGCACATGCTGCCCGAGGTCCCGCGGGACTGGATGGCGGATGTCGTGAACGTGTTCCTGATCCGGCACCCGGCGCGAGTGATCGCAAGTTACGGGGCCAAGCGGGAGAACCCGACGCTGGACGATATCGGCTTCTGGCAGCAGGCCGAGCTGTTCGCCCAGGTCGGCGGCGTGGTGATCGACAGCCACGATATCCGCGAGAACCCGGAAGCGATGTTGCGGGCGCTCTGCGCTGCGATCGACCTGCCGTTCGATCCGGCCATGCTGAGTTGGCCGACGGGTGGGCAGCCCTGCGATGGCGTCTGGGCGCCGCATTGGTACGAAGCCGTCTGGAAGAGCACCGGCTTTGCCGGGCGCGAAGGCCCCTTGCCCGACGTGCCGGAGCACCTGCGCGGGGTGATGACAGCGGCGATGCCGCATTACGAGACCCTCGCCGAACAGGCGCTCAAGCCGGCCTGACCCGGGGGGTCAGCCCTTGAGCAGCTTGCCGAGGCGCATCGCGACGGCCGGGTCGCCGCCGACCCGGATCTTGCCCATCATCACCGCAGTCATCGGATTGAGCTTGCCCCGGACCAGCTTGTCGAGGTTTTCGGCGCTCATGGTCAGGGTGCAGGCGGCCGGGGAATCCTCCATGGAGACCTTGCCATCGGCCAGCGAGATCACGCCGTCCTCGCCACAATCGAATTTCAGACTGTCGGTGAAGTCGCTGCGGTCGAGGCCGGCTCGGATGATCTCGGCGATGGGTTCGAGGGCCATGTTTTTCCTCCCTGGGAATTCCAGAAGAGAGGTAGAGAGCCGGCCCGGACCGCGGCAAGTGTTATGCTGCGTTGCAGCGGCACCCGGGATGGCCGGATGCCGCTGCGAAGCCTATCAGCCGTGCTTGCGCTTCCGGTCGGCCAGCAGGCGTAGGCGCAGGCCGTTCAGGGCGATGAAACCCTGCGCGTCGGTCTGGTCGTAGGCGCCCATGTCTTCTTCGAAGGTCACCTGCTTCTCGGAATAGAGCGAATACTCGGACCAGCGCGCCACGGTGCGGGCGAGACCCTTGTAGAGCTTCATCCGGACCGTGCCGGTGACGTATTCCTGGCTCTTGTCGATCAGGGCCTGGAGCATTTCCCGCTCGGGGCTGTACCAGAAGCCGTTGTAGATCAGTTCCGCATAGCGCGGCATCAGCTCGTCCTTCAGGTGGATCGCCATGCGGTCCATCGTAATCGACTCGATGCCGCGGTGCGCGTCGAGCAGGATCGTACCGCCCGGCGTCTCGTAGATGCCGCGGGACTTCATGCCGACGAAACGCCCCTCGACCAGGTCGAGCCGGCCGATGCCATGCTTGCGGCCGTATTCGTTGAGCTGAGTCAGGATCGTGGCCGGGCTCAGCCGCTCGCCGTTGATGCCGACGGCATCGCCCTTCTCGAACTCGATCTCGATGTACTCGGGTTCGTCGGGCGCATCCTCCGGATGGACCGTGCGCTGGTACACGTAATCAGGGGCTTCCTGCGCCGGATCCTCGAGCACCTTGCCCTCGGAGGAGGTGTGCAGAAGGTTCGCGTCGACCGAGAAGGGGGCCTCGCCGCGCTTGTCCTTGGCGATCGGGATCTGGTGGGCCTCGGCGAACTCGAGCAGCTTGGTCCGGCTGCCGATATCCCACTCGCGCCAGGGTGCGATCACCTTGATCTCGGGGTTCAGCGCATAGGCGCTCAGCTCGAACCGGACCTGGTCGTTGCCCTTGCCGGTCGCGCCGTGGGACACGGCGTCGGCCCCGGTTTCGGCGGCGATTTCGACCAGGCGCTTGGAAATCAGCGGACGCGCGATCGAGGTGCCGAGCAGGTACAGACCCTCGTACTGCGCGTTGGCGCGGAACATCGGGAAGACGAAGTCGCGCACGAATTCCTCGCGCAGATCTTCGATGAAGATGTTCTCGGGCTTGATCCCGAGCATCTCGGCTTTCTTCCGCGCCGGCTCGAGCTCTTCGCCCTGTCCGAGGTCGGCGGTGAAGGTGACAACTTCGCACCCATACTGGACCTGAAGCCACTTGAGGATGATCGAGGTGTCGAGCCCCCCGGAATAGGCAAGAACCACTTTCTTCGGCTGGGCCATCTCTCGCTCCGTCTTTGGTCGCACGACGCTGCCGTTTAGACAGGAAATGGCCGCGCTACAAGGAGGATTCCCGTGGCGGAGGTGCTCCAAACTTGCTAACGCGCGCGACATGACCAGCTTTGCCGAAAAAGCCCGCGCCGCCACCGCAGAGCTGCGCGCGCTGTTCCCGCCGACCCCGCTTCAGCGCAACGACCACCTGTCGGCGCGCTTCGGAGCCGAGATCTATCTCAAGCGCGAGGATCTTGCGCCGGTGCGTTCCTACAAGCTGCGTGGCGCGTTCAACGCGATGCGCAAGGTGCTGGCGGAGCGGCCCGAGCAGGGGCTGTTCGTCTGTGCGAGCGCGGGCAACCATGCGCAGGGCGTGGCTTATGTCTGCCGCCACTTCGGCGTCCGGGGCGTCGTGTTCATGCCGGTGACCACGCCGCAGCAGAAGATTCAGAAAACCCGCGTCTTCGGTGGAGACGCCATCGAGATCCGGCTGGTCGGCGACTATTTCGACGACACGCTCGCCGAGGCCCAACGCTGGTGCGCCGAGCAGGGTGGCCATTTCCTTGCGCCTTTCGATGATGCGGACGTGATCGAGGGGCAGGCCTCGGTGATGGTCGAGGTGCTTGACGAGATCGACCCGCCCGACATGGTGATCCTGCCCGTGGGCGGCGGCGGGCTGGCCGCGGGCGTGACGCGCTTTCTGAGCGAGACGGCGCCGATGGTCGGGCTGCGCTATGTCGAGCCCGAAGGCGGCGCCAGCCTGACCGCGGCCGTGTCTGCCGGCCAGCCGGTGACGCTGCCGCAAGTGAACAGTTTCGTCGATGGCGCGGCGGTGGCGCGGATCGGCAACCGCCCGTTCGAGGCCCTGACCCATGTCGCGCCGGCCGATGTGCTGCGGGCGCCGGAGGACCGGATCTGCACCACGATCCTCGAGATGCTGAACGTCGAGGGCATCGTTCTGGAGCCCGCCGGCGCGTTGTCGCTCGATGTGCTGCCCGACCTCGCCAACCAGATCCGCGGTCGCCGGATCGTCTGCGTGACCTCGGGCGGCAACTTCGATTTCGAGCGTCTGCCGGAGGTAAAGGAACGGGCGCAACGCTATTCTGGCGTCAAGAAATACATAATCCTGCGTCTGCCGCAGCGACCCGGAGCGCTGCGGGATTTCCTCGACCTGCTCGGCCCGGAGGACGACATTGCGCGGTTCGAATACATGAAGAAGTCCGCGCGCAACTTCGGTTCCGTCCTCCTCGGGATCGAGACGACCGACGCCGCGAACTTCACCGCGCTGTTCTCCCGGCTCGACGCGCAGGGCTTTGTCTATACCGACATCACCAGTGACGAGATCCTGGCGCAGTTCGTTATCTAGCGAGGCCTGAGCGCACTCCGCGCCTTCACGCAGCCAGGCCGGCGGCGACCCCGTCGAAGAAGACCACGCGCGAGGCATCGAAGCAGGAGAAGATCGGCTCGAGGTCGACCGTGTCGGCCTCGCCACGATGAGCCTTTGTCTCTCCTTGCAGGCACAGGCGGGCGAGGTCGGAGAAGCCCAGGTTGACGGCGCAGCCCTTCAGGAAATGGAGATCCTCCTCGAAGAGCTCCGGTTTCGGCTCGTCCTTCAGCCGCGCGAGCAGCGTCTCCACCTCGTCGAGGAACAGCTCCACGACTTCATCGAACTCTGCGGCGCCGATTTCGGACCTCAGGTCGCTGACCCGCTTCCAGTCGATCATCTTGAATCCTTTCGCACCGTTCGAATCCGGGGATGCCCCGAGGTTACGGTCGGCGGATTAAGAAAGGCTTGAAGCGAAAGATCCGGTCCGGCGGGCACGGACGTTCCCGGATTCATCGCTCATTAATCGCAATGTGTCAGCCATGGGCCAAGCGAACCCTGAGATCGGGCCTGACCTTGCACCTAGCCGGACACACCTCGGACGCCACGACCGTAACCCCGGTGGCGCAGCCACGCCGGGTGCTGATCGTCGATGACAGCCGGTTGCAGCGGCGAATCCTCTCGGCGTCGCTCGGGCGCTGGGGTTACGTTGTGGAGGAGGCGGCATCGGGGCCGGAGGCGCTGGAGCGCTGCCGTTCGAACGCGCCGGACATCGTGATCAGCGACTGGGTGATGCCGGAGATGAACGGCCCGGAATTCTGCCGGCAGTTCCGCGCCATGAACCGGGAAAGCTACGGCTACTTCATCCTTCTGACCTCGAAATCGGAGGCGGGGGAGGTGGCGCACGGGCTTGACGCCGGCGCGGACGATTTCCTGACCAAGCCGGTCAGCGGCGACGAGCTCCGGGCGCGGCTCAATGCCGGCGAACGGGTCCTGCGGATGGAAGAGGAACTGGTGGACAAGAACCGGCTCCTGAGCAGCACGCTGGAGGAGCTGCGGACGCTCTACGACTCGCTCGACAGCGACCTGGTGGAGGCGCGGAAGCTCCAGCAATCCCTCGTGAAGGAGCGGTTCCGCGACTTTGGCGGCTCGCAGATCTCGCTCCTGTTGCGTCCGAGCGGGCATGTGGGCGGCGATCTCGTCGGCTTCTTTCCGATCAATGCTCACCGGATCGCGGCCTTTGCGATCGACGTGTCCGGCCACGGCGTCGCCTCGGCGCTGATGACCGCACGGCTCGCGGGATATCTCTCGGGCAGCTCTCCGGAGCAGAACATCGCGCTCTACGAGGGCGAGTTTGGCATCTACGACGCGCATCCGCCGGAAGAGGTCGCAGCGGAACTCAACCGGCTCACCCTGACCGAGATGGATACGGAGACCTACTTCACTCTCGTCTTCGCCGATATCGACCTGATCAGCGGCGATGTACGGCTGGTCCAGGCCGGACACCCGCACCCGGCAATCCAGCGCGCGGACGGGCGGGTGGAGTTCATCGGGAGCGGTGGGCTCCCGGTGGGCCTGATCCCGGACGCGGATTACCTGCCGGTCACGGCGCGGCTCGCGCCGGGGGACAGGTTGCTGATCTTTTCCGACGGGGTGACCGAATGCGAGGACCCGGGCGGCGGAATGCTCGACGATTCAGGTCTGGCGGAGCTTCTGACGGCTCATGGGGAGCGGCGCGGGCCCGATCTGATGGAAGCGATGACCTGGGAGCTGTCCCGGCATTCCGGCGACAGCGAGTTCACGGACGACATCTCCGCGGTTCTCTTCGAGTTCGATCATCCGAAACGGAACGTCGACTAAAGGGAGGTCAGCGATCGTCGCTCAGAGAAGGCTGCGCAGGAAATGCCGGTCGCCGGCGTTCCCGAGCGCGTCAGCGGCCTCGTCGGCGGGAAGCCAGACCGGCAGATGCGCCGGTTCGGTCGGTGGGCCGATGCGGCGACCGGGACGGCACAGGTAGACGGTGCAGAGTTTCTCCGCCCAGATGTCGTATTCCGGCATGTAGGTGAAGCGCCGAAACGCGCCGAGCCGCCGGGAAATCCGCATGGTCCAGCCGGTCTCCTCGTAGACCTCCCGGTGAAGTGCGGCGACCGGCTGCTCGCCCGGATCGATCCCGCCGCCGGGCAGCTGGAGCTCCGGGATCGGCGCGGATTGATGGGTCAGCAACACCAGCCCGCTTCGCTCCAGAATGGCATAGGCACCGGGCCGCAGAGTGTACTTCCGCTGGGTCTGAACCCGTTCCCCGACACGCCGGATCATGCCACGCCCCTTTTCACCGCGCATTGCCGCGCCTACATGGCTGCGATATGCCAGTCCAAGGCGTGCAAGGAAACCCCATGACTCTCGGATCCAGAATCGCGTGGGACGACACCGTCCTGCCCTTCCAACTTGACCGCTCCGACATTCGTGGCCGGATCGCCCGCCTCGATGGCGTCCTCGACCGCGTTCTCGAGCAACACGATTATCCGCCGGCCATCGAGGCGCTGGTCGCCGAAATGGCGCTCCTGACGGCGCTGATCGGGCAGACCATCAAGCTGCGCTGGAAGCTGTCGCTCCAGGTACGTGGCGACGGCCCGGCCCGGCTGATCGCGACCGATTACTACGGCCCCACCGCCGAGGGCCGGCCGGCGCAGATCCGCGCCTATGCCAGCTATGACAAGGAGCGGCCGCTCGAAGGCCGTCCGTTCGACCTTATCGGCAAGGGCTACTTCGCCATCCTGATCGACCAGGGCAAGGGCACGACCCCCTACCAGGGCATCACGCCGATTGCCGGGGGGAGCCTGTCGCAGTGCGCGGAGACCTATTTCGCGCAGTCCGAACAGCTGCCGACCCGGTTCGCGCTGGGCTTCGGCCATTCGACCTACGCCAACCATTCGGGTTGGCGTGGCGGCGGGGTGATGCTGCAGTCGATGCCCAAGGCGTCACCTTCGGCGGCCGCCCAGCCCGAGGCTGCGGAACAGCAACTCCTGAAGGCCGACGACCTTCTCGATGGCGAGGAGGGCGAGAACTGGGAGCGCGCGAACGTGCTGCTCGACACGGTCGAGGATCTCGAGCTTGTCGGCCCGCGAGTTCAGCCGACCGAGCTGCTGGTCCGGCTGTTCCACGAGGAAGGGCCGCGGGTGTTCGATGCACAGCCGGTGGAATTTGGCTGCACCTGCTCGCCGGACCGGGTGCGGCAGTCCCTGTCGATCTACTCGGCCAAGGACATCGCTCACATGACGACCGAGGAAGGGACCGTGACCGCGGACTGCCAGTTCTGCGGGGCGCATTACGTCTTCGATCCCAGGACGCTCGGCTTCGAAGCCGAGGAGGCGCCGGGTGACGACGCGTGAGGATCTCCGTTCCCGGCTGATCGAAGCGATCGGCGAAACCGGCCGGCCGTCGTCGGACTATGACCTGAACCCGGACGTTCACTTGCCGGAGGGGCGGAAGCTGCGGGAGGCCGCGGTGCTGGTGCCGGTGTCGCTGGAGCCGCGCGGGGCGCGGCTCTACCTGACCAAGCGGTCGTCGCGGCTCAAGCATCATCCGGGTCAGGTGGCCTTTCCCGGCGGCAAGGTCGACGCGGGCGATGCCGATGCCACGGCCGCGGCCCTTAGGGAGGCGCAGGAGGAAATCGGGCTCGGGCCGCAGAACGTCGAGGTCCTCGGCGCCTTGCCGCGCCACGAGACGGTGACGGGCTTCGACGTGACGCCGGTGATCGGCCTGCTGCATGACAGGTTCGAGCCGGTGGCCGAGCCGGGCGAAGTCCAGGAGGTATTCTCGGTGCCGCTGGAGCTTGTGACGACACCGGCCCGGTTCTCGGTGGAGCGACGCCGGTGGCGCGGTGAATGGCGTCATTTCTTCACCGTGCCGCACGGTCCCTATTACATCTGGGGCGCGACCGCGCGCATCCTGCGCGCGTTGGCCGACAGGATGCCGGGCTGATGCGCATCTCGGCGCCCTGGCTCGACCGTCCGGAGGTGCAGCATGTCTGCGCCCTGCTGGAGGCGGCGGGTCACAGGGCGCTCTATGTCGGAGGCTGCGTGCGCAACACGCTGCTGGATCATCCGGTCTCCGATCACGACCTCTCCACGGACGCCCGTCCCGAGCGGGTCGTGGCGGTGATGGAGGATGCCGGGCTCAAGGTCATCCCGACCGGGATCGAGCATGGAACGGTCACCGTTCTGGCCGATGGCGAGCCCTTCGAGATCACCACCTTCCGCCACGACATCGAAACCGACGGCCGACGCGCCGTGGTGCATTTCGCCGACACCGTGATCGAGGACGCGCGCCGGCGCGACTTCACCATGAACGCGATCTATTGCGACCGCCATGGCGAGATCGTCGATCCTTTGGACGGGATGCCGGACCTGCGGGCGCGGCGGTTGCGGTTTGTGGGGCGAGCCACGGAGCGGGTGAAGGAGGATTACCTCCGCATCCTGCGTTTCTTCCGCTTCTCGGCCTGGTATGCCGATCCCGAACAGGGGATCGACCCGGAATCGCTGGCGGCCTGCGCCGCCCATGTCGACGGGTTGGCGCGGATCTCGGCCGAGCGGATCGGGGCGGAGATGACCAAGCTGCTGTCGGCGCCCGACCCGAGCCAGGCTGTCTCGGTGATGCAGACGACCGGTGTGCTCGGCGCGATCCTGCCAGGCAGCGACGTGACGGCCCTGCCGATCCTCGTGCATCTCGAGTTGCAGACCGGGCAGCGCCCCGATCCCGTGTTGCGGCTGGCGGCGCTCGGCGGCGAGGACGTGGCCAATCGCCTGCGCCTGAGCAAGGCGGATGCGCGGCGTCTGGAGGCAATCGGCGCCGCCGCACGGAGCGGACAGCGGGCCGGCGAACTCGGCTATCGGCTTGGAGCGCGGGATGGGGCGGCGGCCGTGTTGCTGCACTCGGCCTTGCTGGGCGTGACGGTGCCAGAGATGGCTTTGGAGGACGCTGCAGCGGGCGCGGCGGCGGAATTCCCGATCACGGCGCGCGACCTGATGCCCCGGTTCCACGGCCGCACTCTGGGCGACGAGATGAAGGCCCGGGAGCGGCGCTGGATCGACTCCGGCTTCCGTCTCGGACGAGAGGATCTGCTGGCCTGACGGCCTCGGGCATGGCAGATACGGCCCACACGACGGAAAGACCCCATGACACCAGAGAATTTCGGCGCATTGCTCGCCCTCGCCATAGTTGCCGCCTGGACGCCGGGCCCCAACAACGCCCTTGTCGCGAATTCTGGGGCCACCTTCGGGATGCGACGGACCTGGCCGCATGTGCTGGGCATCGGGCTCGGCTTTGCCTTCATGGTGTTTCTGGTGGGGTTCTTCCTCGGCGGTCTGTTCCAGACCTCGGCCTTGCTGCGGGAATCGCTGCGCTGGCTCGGGGCGGCGATCCTGCTCTGGCTGGCGTGGAAGATCGCCACCTCGGGCGGGATTTCCTCTCCCGGCAAGGAGCCGCGGCCCTTCACCTTTGTCGAGGCGGCGGCCTTCCAGTGGGTCAATCCCAAGGCCTGGGCCTTCGCGGTCGCCACCACCAGCCAGTTCGTCGACCCAACCGCCCCGCTGGTGACGGCGCTGATCGTCGGCGCGGTCTTTGTCGTGGTGGGGCTGGGCAGCGCCACTTCCTGGGCCGCGCTCGGCAAGGGGATCACCCGCTGGGTCAACACCGAGCACCGCCTGCGCCGGTTCAACATCGTGATGGCCGCGGTGATCGCGGGCTGCGTGGTGCTGCTGTTCCTCGACTGACCCGCC
This sequence comes from Tropicimonas sediminicola, assembly GCF_900188335.1. Taxonomy (GTDB): domain Bacteria; phylum Pseudomonadota; class Alphaproteobacteria; order Rhodobacterales; family Rhodobacteraceae; genus Tropicimonas; species Tropicimonas sediminicola. Next base: position 197,872 of record NZ_FZOY01000008.1, read on the forward strand.
GTTCGATCCGCGCCAGGGTCTCGTCCTTGCCGGGCGGTTCTCGCCGGGCCGCAATGTGATCCTGTTGACCACGCAGCATGCCTGGCGGCCGTTCAACACTTCGATGGCGGCGGCACTGGCGCTTTCGGCGGCCATGGTTTTCCTGTAACAGGAACGGGCTAACCCTACGCCCGCATTCCCAGGCAAGTCTGGCACCCCGTGTTCCGATACTTCGAAAACCTGGTCGATCCTTATACGCCGTATGAGGATACCGACACACCGCCGCAGCGGCTGTGGCCCTTTCTCTGGGCCTATTCGCAGCCGTTCAAGCGGTGGTTCGTGGTGGCCGCGGTGCTCTCCATCGTGGTGGCGACGGTCGAGGTCGGGCTGATCCATTACATGGGTCGCGTGGTCGACATCCTCTCGACCGGCGAGCCGGAACAGGTCTGGCAGGAGTACGGCTGGGAGCTGATCGGGATCGCGCTGTTCATCCTGGTGCTGCGCCCGCTGTTCCAGGCGCTCGACGTGCTGGTGCTCAACAACGGGCTGATGCCGAACTTCGGCACGCTGATCCGCTGGCGGGCGCATCGGCACGTATTGCGGCAGTCCGTGAGCTGGTTCGAGGACGATTTCGCCGGGCGCATCGCCAACCGGATCATGCAGACCCCGCCGGCCGCCAACGAGGCGATGTTCCAGATCTTCGACGCGATGACCTTTGCGCTGGCCTACCTGGTCGGGGCGGCGGTCTTGCTGGCGGAGGCCGATGCGCGGCTGGTGGTCCCGCTGCTGCTGTGGTTCGGGCTTTATGGCCTGCTGCTGCACTGGACGATCACCCGTGTCGGCCCGGCGTCCAAGGCCGCTTCCGACGCGCGCAGCGAAGTGACCGGGCGGGTGGTGGACAGCTATTCCAACATCCATTCGGTCAAGATGTTCGCCCATCACGACCGGGAGCTCGACTATGCCCGCGAGGCCATCGAGAACACGCGGATCACCTTTCGCAAGGAGATGCGGATCTACACGGTGATGGACATCTCGCTCAACGTGCTGAACGGCTGGCTGATCGTCGGCGTGGTGGGCTGGTGTGTGGCGCTCTGGGTTCAGGGAACGGCCTCGGTCGGGGTGGTGGCGGCGGCGACGGCGCTGACCCTGCGCCTCAACGCGATGACCGGCTGGATCATGTGGGCCGTCTCCTCCTTCTTCCGCAACCTCGGGGTGGTGGCCGAAGGGATGGAGACCATCGCCCAGCCCATCGGCCTGACCGACGTCCCCGGCGCGCCGGATCTGAATCTGACGGAGGGGCGGATCGCCTTCGAGGAGGTCAGCCATCATTACGGGCGCGGGGCAGGCGGGCTCGACAGGCTGTCGCTCTCCATCGAACCCGGCGAGAAGGTCGGCCTGATCGGGCGGTCGGGCGCGGGCAAGTCGACGCTGGTGAAGCTGCTCCTCCGGTTCTACGACCCGGAAAGCGGGTGCATCCTGATCGACGGGCAGGACGTGACCAGGGTCAGCCAGGAGAGCCTGCGCCGGCAGATCGGCATGGTCCAGCAGGACACCGCGCTGCTGCACCGCTCGATTGCGGAAAACATCCTCTACGGCCGCCCCGAGGCGAGCGAGGCCGAGATGATCGCCGCGGCGGAGCGGGCGGCTGCGGATGGGTTCATCGCCGATCTGACCGACCAGGAGGGCAACAGCGGTTATGAAGCCCGGGTCGGCGAACGGGGCGTGAAGCTCTCCGGCGGGCAACGGCAGCGGATCGCGCTTGCCCGGGTGATCCTGAAGGACGCGCCGATCCTGGTGCTCGACGAGGCCACCTCGGCGCTCGATTCCGAGGTCGAGGCGGCGATTCAGGATACGCTCTACGGCGTGATGGAAGGCAAGACGGTGATCGCCATCGCGCACCGGCTCTCCACCATCGCCCGGATGGACCGGATCCTCGTTCTGGACGAAGGCCATATCGTCGAGCAGGGCAGCCATTCCGATCTGCTCGCCAAGGGCGGGCTCTACGCCAGTTTCTGGAAACGGCAATCGGGCGGCTTCATCGGGCTTTCGCCGGAAGGGCAGGCAGCAGAATGAACCCCATCGTCACCCGCGTCGCCGGCCTGATCGATGCCTACCGGCCCGCCGACGGGCCGCCGCCCAGCCAGCTGGTGCCCTTCACCCGCTGGGCACTCGAGGGCGCGGAACGGGCGATCGGGCTGGCGCTGGTGATCACCGTGCTCACGGGCATCTCGGAGATGGTCGCGGCCTGGTTCACCGGCGTGGTAATCGATGCCGCCGCCACCCACGGCCCGGGGGCGTTCTGGGGGCCGTATTCGGTCGTCATCGTGGGCGGGCTGCTGTTCTTTCTCGTGGTGCGGCCGCTGATCCTGCTGGCCGATGCCGGGGTGACCTCTATCCTGCTCGGCCCGCATCTCTTTCCGCTCGTGCTCAGCCGGCTCAATCGCCACGTGCTCGGCCATTCGATGCGCTATTTCGAAAACGACTTCGCCGGTCGGATCAGCCAGAAGGCGATGCAGACCGCACGGGCGCTGACGGATGTGGTGGTAGAGATCACCGATGTCGTGATCTTCGGGCTGGCGATGTTCATCTCGGCGCTGTTCCTGATGGCCGGGGTGGACGCGCGGCTGCTGCTGGTCTTCGTGGTCTGGTCGGTCATCTACGCGCTGACGCTGCGCTGGTTCATCCCGCGCATTCGCGAGCGTGCCGCGGCGCGGGCCGGGGCGCGGACCGTGGTCACCGGACAGGTCGTGGACACGCTGACCAACATCGCGACGGTGAAGCTCTTCGGCCATCACGACCACGAAGATCGCGCGACGCTGGACGCGCTGGAAAAATTCCGGATTCGCTCGCTGGAGTTCGGCTCGATGACGGCGATGTTCCGGCTGGTGCTGACCACCAACGGCGGGCTCTTGCCGCTCTCGGCGATCCTCGGTTCGCTCTATCTTTACACGATCGGCGAGGCGACGCCGGGCGACATCGCGATGACCGCGATGATCGCTGTGCGGCTGAGCCAGATCACCAACCGGCTCGGCATGGCGGCGGTCTCGATCTTTACCAATATCGGCGAGGTCGAGGACGGCGTCGGCACCCTTACGGCGGATCACGAGATCACCGACCGCCCGCGTGCGACGGCCGAAACCCAAGGCCGGGGCGCGATCCGTTTCGACGACGTGCGTTTCGCCTATGGCGGACCGGTGGCGGCGCTCGACGGGTTCGACCTCGATGTCGCCGCGGGCGAGAAGGTGGCGCTGGTCGGCGCCTCCGGGGCAGGCAAGTCGACCGTCACCGCGCTGCTGCTGCGGCTCTACGACGTGGAGGCGGGGCGGGTCCTGCTCGACGGCACGGATATCCGCGACCTGACACAGACCGCGCTGCGCCAGCAGATCGCCATGGTCCGGCAGGAGACGGCGATGTTCAACCGCTCGGCGCTGGACAACATCCGTTACGGCCGCCCCGACGCCACCGACGAGGAGGTGTTCGACGCCGCCCGCAGGGCCTCGGCGCACGAGTTCATCCTCACGTTGCGCGACCATCGCGGCCGCACCGGCTATGCCGCCTATCTCGGCGAGCGGGGCGTGAAGCTCTCCGGCGGCCAGCGGCAGCGGATCGCGCTGGCTCGTGCGATCCTCAAGGATGCGCCGGTGCTGGTGCTGGACGAGGCGACCTCGGCGCTCGATTCCGAGGTCGAGGCCGAGATCCAGGCGGCGCTGGAACAGGTGATGGAGGGCAAGACGGTGATCGCCATCGCTCACCGCCTGTCAACCATCGCGCGGATGGACCGGATCGTCGTGCTGGATCGCGGAAAGATCGCCGAGGAGGGCACCCATGCGGACCTGTTGGCGAGAGAGGGGCTCTATGCCCGCTACTGGGAGCGGCAATCGGGCGGGTTCCTGAACATCACGGAGGCGGCAGAGTGATTGAGGTGACCATCGAGCGGCTCGGGCACCGCGGGGACGGGATCGCGCCGGGCCCGCTCTATGCCGCGCGTTGCCTTCCCGGGGAGCTTGTGTCCGGCACGCCCGAGGGCGACCGGCTTGCGGAGACTCGGATCGTCACACCTTCGCCGCACCGGGTCTCGCCGCCATGCCGCCATTACAAGGGCTGCGGCGGTTGCGCCGTGCAACATGCCGACGACGCCTTCGTGGCCGAGTGGAAACAGGGAATCGTCCGCGCCGCGCTTGCCGCGCAGGGGCTGGAAGCGCCGTTTCGCCCGATCCAGACGTCGCCCGCGCGCTCGCGGAGGCGGGCGGTGTTCTCGGGGCGCCGCACCAAGAAGGGCGTTCTGGTCGGCTTCCATGCCCGCGCCTCCGACACCGTGATCGACGTGCCCGACTGCCTGCTGGTAGATCCGGCGCTGCTCCGGGCGCGCCCTGCGCTCGAGGCGATCACTCGGGCCGGGGCCTCTCGCAAGGGCGAGTTGAGCCTGACCGTGACCGTCGCCCCCGAGGGCCCGGACGTGTCCGTGACCGGGGGCAAGCCGCTCGACATGGCCCTGCGGGTGGAGCTGGGTGCGCTGGTGGGCGAGCACGGCCTGTCGCGCCTGACGTGGGAGGATGAAACCGTCGCGCTGCACTCGCCGCCGACCGTCCGTTTTGACGGCATCGCCGTCACGCCGCCGCCCGGCGCCTTCCTGCAGGCCACCGAGGCCGGGGAGGCCGCGCTGCGGCGCGCCGTGACCGAGGCGGTGGGCGAGGCCGGCCGCATCGTGGATCTCTTTGCCGGCTGCGGCACCTTTTCCCTGCCGCTGGCGCGGGGGGCCGAGGTGCATGCGGTCGAAGGGCTCGGCGCGCTCACGGGTGCGCTGACCACCGGCGCGCGCCACGCGCAGGGGCTGCGCGAGGTCACGGCAGAGGTGCGGGACCTGTTCCGCCGACCGCTGCTGCCCGACGAGCTGGACCGGTACGACGCCGTCGTGATCGACCCGCCCCGCGCCGGCGCCGAAGCGCAGACGACCCAGATCGCGGCCTCGCGGGTGCCGGTCGTCGCATCGGTGTCCTGCAACTCCGTCACCTTCGCCCGCGACGCCGCGCTGCTGGTGAAGGCCGGATTCCGCCTCGACTGGGTGCAGGTCGTGGACCAGTTCCGCTGGTCGCCGCATGTCGAGGTTGCAGCACGGCTGTCTCGCAGCCATATCGGCGTCTGACGCAGCGAGAGACCCCGAGGACCCACCATGCGCGCTACCCTATCGGCCTGGCTCGAACGGCCCGGCATCCGGAACTTCGTGATCGGCGTGATCGTGTTCAACGCGATCCTGCTCGGGCTGGAGACCTATCCGGCGGTGATGGACCGCGCCGGCGGGCTCATCCTGTTTCTCGATTACCTGTGCCTGTCGATCTTCGTGGCCGAGATCGGGGCCAAGATCATCGCCTACCGGATGAATTTCTTCCGCAGCGGCTGGAACATTTTCGACTTCCTCGTGGTCGGCGTGGCGCTGGTGCCCGGCGGGCATTCGCTTTCGGTGCTGCGGGCGCTGCGGGTTCTGCGGGTTCTGCGGGTGATCTCGGTCATGCCGCGTCTGCGCCGGGTGGTGGAGGGCTTCATCTCCGCGCTGCCGGGCATGGGCTCGGTCTTCCTGCTGATGGCGCTGGTGTTCTACATCGGCTCGGTGATGGCGACGAAGCTCTACGGCGCCGATTTCCCGGAGTGGTTCGGCTCGCTCGGCCGGTCGGCCTATTCGCTGTTCCAGATCATGACGCTGGAATCCTGGTCCATGGGCATCGTGCGCCCTGTGATGGAGGTGCATCCCCATGCCTGGATGTTCTTCGTCCCGTTCATCCTGATGACGACCTTCGCGGTGGTGAACCTGCTGGTCGGCCTGATCGTGAACTCGATGCAGGACGCCCACCACGAGGAGGACAATGCCCAGACCGGGGCCTACAGGGACGAGGTCCTGACCCGTCTCGAGGCGATCGACCGGCGGCTCGACGGGCTCGGCGCGCCTCCGGCCGCGAAGGCACCGCCGACAACGTCGAAATTCGACGCATCCTGAGCCTCCGGTGTCGTTGCACTCGCTTCCGTAGGGCGCGGAGATCGGCTATATTTCGCGCAAAACGAAAACGAGGCATGCAGGTATGAACGTTCCAAGAAGAACGATGCTGGTCGGGGGCGCGGCACTGGCGCTGTCGGCTTGCGGAAGCAAATTCAAAAGATACGAAGGTCCGGAAGTGACCCGACTCCAGGTGGTGAAGGAGCGGCGCAAGCTCTACGTCTTCCATCACCGCACCCTGCTCGAGGACTACGATGTCCATCTGGGCAACACGGCGGTCGGGCCCAAGCGGTTCCGCGGTGACGGCAAGACGCCGGAGGGGACCTACCTGATCGACAGGCGCAACCCGAACAGCTCCTTCCACCTGTCGCTGGGCATTTCCTATCCGAACGAACAGGACGTCGCCTACGCGCGCTCGTTCGGGCGGGATCCGGGAGGCGACATCTTCATCCACGGCGACCGCCGCAAGACCGATCCGCGCGGCAAGGACTGGACGGCGGGTTGCATCGCGGTGAAGGACCGGGAGATGGAGAACATCTACGCGATGGTCCGCAACGGCACCCCGATCGACATCTTTGCCTGAGATTTGAGGCGACGGGCGGCGGCGAGTGCCGGCGCCCGTATCAAGCCCGGATCAGCCGCCTGTGACCAGCGTCCACCAGATCTTGCCGTTGTTCTCCTGGTACCAGGAAAAGCCCAGGTCGCGTGCCTCGGGATCCATGATCACCGGACGGGAGCGGGGATCGTCCATCCAGGCGCCAAGCGTCTCGATCTCGCTCTCGTAGGTTTCCGCGATCACCTCGCCCAGGAACGTGCCGGGATAGCCGGTGCGGGCGACGCGGGTCATCGGCGAGGAGCCGTCCGAGCCGAAATCCCATGGCCGGTTCTGGAGCGACATGTCGCGCGAATGCGTCGCGGCGGCCGCGTTGAGCTGCGGGTTGAGCTGAACCGTCGTCAGGCCGGCGGCGGTGCGCAGGCTGTTGATCGAGTCGAGCGTCCGGTACTGGATGTCGGCCGCGTCCCGATCGGAGATCTTGTAGACCCGGGGGCCGTCGACCGACGATGGCGACGGACCGCAGGCAGCAAGTGCGAAACCGACGAGCGCGAGCAGAGCAAGGGGACGGGTCATGGATCGGTGTACCAAGCTTGGATTTTCTCCCCTCTAACGGTAACGTTTGTCCAGTTCAAACAGTTCGCATCCGTTTCTCTCCCTCGCCGTGCAAAGCGTTGCGCGGAAGGAGCCTGCGCCGTACGGTTTGACATCTCTCGCCCTGACCGACGAGGAACAGATGACAAGAACGACAGCAGACCGACTGAACCGCCGCCACTTCCTGCGCGGCAGCGTGGCCGCGACTCTCGGAGGGATCGCCGCATCCAGCTTGCCGGCCTCCGCCCAGACGTCACGCGACCTCGACCCGACGGTGCGCCGCAATATCAACAGCTTCCGCGCCCGCAAGTGGCAGTCCCATTTCTCCTCCACTGCGGGTGGCGCGATCCTCGTGGATATCGACTCTCGGGCGTTGCACTTCTGGTCCGCAGACCAGTCGACCTACCTAGTCTATCCCACCAGCGTTCCGGCGTCCGAAGAGTTGACCCGCCGAGGTCGCACCAGCGTGATCCGCAAGGTGGAGGGGCCGTCCTGGGCGCCGACCCCCTCGATGAAGAAGCGCAACCCGGAATGGCCGGACTTTGTACCGCCAGGGCCGGATAATCCGCTTGGAACGCATGCATTGTATCTGTCTTGGAAATATTACCGGATCCACGGCACGCATGATACGCGAAAGATCGGGCGACCCTCTTCCAACGGTTGCATAGGGCTCTACAACGAACACATCGCCGAACTTTTCTCGCTCGTTCGACCCGGTGCGCAGGTGTTGCTTATTTGACGACAACGCCCTGAGCGAGGCAGCTATGCAACAGCCAGCAATTGCCAAATGCAGAACTGTCTGTAAGGAATTGATTACGAGGTACTACTTGGGGCGCGGGCGTCCTCACTAATTGCGTCCGTGCGATAACTGGAGGTTAACATGAAGAAGCTTGCTCTCGCTGCTGCTCTCTCGCTGGCTGCGACCGCCACCTTTGCTGGCGGCTATGAAGAGCCGGTCATCGAGCCGGTCATCATCGAAGAAGACACCGGCACGTCCGGCGGTGGCCTGTGGCTCCCGCTGCTGGTCTTCATCGTGATCGGCGCCGCTGCTGCCAGCGCCAGCTAATAGCGCGCGCAGCACGACACATGGGAAAAGGCGAATCTTTCGATTCGCCTTTTTTCGTTTGTGTCGGAAGGCCCCGCCGAATTTCCGAGGTGCATCGGGCGCAACCCCCTGACGAGTGCTGCGCCGGCGCGCCGGGTCAGTCGATCCAGCCCTTGAGGTTGGTCTCGATCACGCCGCTGAGCGCCGCGATATGCGCCGCGTCGTCGTTGAGGCAGGGGATGTAGCTAAAGCTCTCGCCGCCCGCTTCCTCGAAGCTCTCCCGGATCTCCTCGTTAATCTCCTCCAGCGTCTCGATGCAGTCGGCCGAGAAGGCCGGTGCGATGACAGCGATTCGTTTCTTGCCCTCCCGGGCAAGGTCGGCGACGTGATCGACCGTGTAGGGGCGGAGCCAATCCTCCGGGCCGAACTGGCTCTGGAAGGTGGTGGTGATCGCCTCGTCGGCAAAGCCGAGCCGCTCCTTCAGCAGCCGCGTCGTCTTCTGGCACTGGCAGTGATAGGGGTCGCCCTCCATCAGGTAGCGTTTGGGCACACCGTGGTAGGAGCAGACGAGGATGTCGGGTTTCTGCTCCATCGCCGCATAGGCCCGTTCCACCGACTGGGCGAGGGCGTCGATATAGGTCGGCTCCTCGAAATAGGGCGGCACGATCCGGGCGACCGGCTGCCATTTCTCTTCCATCAGCGCGCGGAAGAACTGGTCATTGGCCGTGGCCGAGGTCGCCCCGGCGTAGTGCGGGTAGAGCGGGAAGAACAGGATCTTCCGGCAACCTTGCTCGATCAGCGCCTGGACCTTGGACTTGGTCGAGGGGTTGCCGTAGCGCATGCAGTAATCGACCACCACCTTGTCGCCGTAGCGGGTCTCCATCGCCGCGGCGATCGCGGCGGTCTGGTCCTTGGTAATCGTCATCAGCGGGCTTTCGTTCTTCTCCTCGTTCCAGATCGAACGATAGGCGGCGCCGGAGCTGAACGGGCGCTTGCTGAGGATGATGAGCTGCAGCAGCGGCTGCCACTTCCACTTGGGATAGTCGATTACGCGCTGGTCGGAGAGGAACTCGTTCAGGTAGCGGCGCATCGACCAGTAATCGGTGCCGTCGGGCGTGCCGAGGTTTGCCAGGAGGACGCCGATCTTCTCGGGTTTCACCGGGGGATGGTCTGCGGGAAGGTGCTGGGTCATGTCGGGTCCTGGCTTGGGTCGTCGTGTCGTGTGCGAGATAGGGGCGATGCGGGTGCGGTCAATCTGGGTCGTCTGATTCCGGGGAGGCCCGGTCGCCCAGCTTCTGTTCGCTGGTTCCCAGGGCGTCGGCGAGCCGGGCCGAGGCGGAGCCGGGGCGCAGCGGCTGCGGCTGGGACGCGTCGGGCGCCCATCCGGTGAGGAAGATCAGCTCGAAGGTGGCGCTGACCCGCCCGTCGTCTGCCGGGAACCGCGCCGCATAGGTCTCGGCCGCACGCAGGAACAGCCGGCGCGGCACCGGGGCGCGGTGGCGATCGGCCAGGGCGTTGGTCTCTCCCATCGCGCGGAGGTCGCGCATCAGGTGCAGCGCGCTCTCGTAGGTCACGGTGAGCGGGATGCTGTCGGCCACCGGAAGGGCGAACCCGGCCCGCTGCATCAGCGCGCCGACGTCGCGGATCTCACCCATCGGCGCGATCCTTGGCGACAGCCCGCCCATCTCCGCGGCCTCGGCCTCGGCGAGGGCGGCGCGCAGTTCGGAGAGGGTCTCGCCGCCGAAGAGGCAGCCGAGGAACAGCCCGTCGGGGCGCAGCGCGTAGCGGGCCTGTGCAAGCTGCCCCACCGGATCGTCGGCCCAATGCAGCGCGAGCGCGTGGAGGATCAGATCGCAGGAGCCGGCCTCGAGATCCAGTACCTCGGTATCGGCAACCTGCCGGGCCTGCGGCATCAGGCGCGCCCAGAGTTCGGGGAAACCGGAGATCACCACCGCGTCGGTAAAGCTCCTGTTAACCACTTCCAGTCTCTCCTGCACCTCGTCCGCAAGGGTTCGGTGCAGGAAATCCGCCATGCCGCCGGGCGCCTTGCTGGCGCGGATGCGGGCGCGGTCGAGCGCCGTGCGGTCTGTCAGGCGAGGTGGTTTCATGGGCGATATCGTCAGCGGTCGGTCGGTCGGGTCGGCGATGCGGGGCGCGTTGCGCACAACGCTGCGCACCATCTACCCTCCGCACTGCCTGTCCTGCAACGAGGTCGTGGGCACCGAGCGCGGCCTGTGCGGCGCCTGCTGGGCCGGGGCGGCCTTCATCAAGGGGCTGGTTTGCGAGCTCTGCGGCGTTCCGCTGCCGGGCGAGGAGGGCGGCGGTCCGGCCTGTTGCGACGATTGCCTCGCCATCGCCCGGCCGTGGACAGCCGGCCGGGCGGCGCTGGTCTATGCCGGGACGGGGCGGCGCCTGGTTCTCGGCCTGAAACACGGCGACCGGACCGAGCTTGCGAAGGTCGCGGCCGGCTGGATGGCGTATGCGGGGCGGGACATCCTGGAACCGGACCTCCTGGTTGCGCCGGTGCCGTTGCACTGGTGGCGCCTGTTCCGGCGCCGCTACAACCAATCCGCGCTGCTCTCCGTCGCGCTTGGCAGGCTCACCGGGCTGGAGTGCTGCCCGGACCTCCTGGTCCGAACCCGCGCCACCCCGACGCAGGAGGGGCGCGACCGGCACCAGCGGTTTCGCAACGTGTCGGGCGCGATCGCGGCCCATCCCCGCCGAGTGGACAGGATCGCCGGACGCCGGGTCCTGCTGGTGGACGATGTGCTGACATCGGGGGCGACGCTCGCCGCCTGTGCGGAAGTCGCCCTTGCGGCCGGTGCATGCGAAGTGCGGGTTCTGGCACTGGCGCGGGTCAGCAAGGATCGGTAGTCTCGCCGGCGTGCTTCCGGAGAGAGTAATGCAACCTGTCGAGATCTACACCACGCCAACCTGCGGATTCTGTCACGCGGCCAAACGGTTGCTCCAGTCCAAGGGCGTCAGCTATTCCGAGATCGACGTCGCGCGCGAACCGCGGCGGCGCGAGGAGATGATGACCCGCGCGCAGGGCGGCTACACCGTCCCGCAGATCTTCGTCGGCCCGACCCACGTCGGCGGCTGCAACGAGCTCTACGCCCTGGAGCGCGCCGGCAAGCTCGACCGGCTCCTGCAGGGAGGCTGAGGGAACACCACGATGCGCACGGCCCTGTTGCAGCTCAACGTGACCGACGATCCGGAGCAGAACCTGCCCCGGACGCTTGAGATGGTGACGGAGGCGAAGGCGCAGGGTGCGGAATTCGTGCTGACCCCGGAGGTGACCAACTGCCTCTCGGCGAGCCGGACCCGGCAGCGCGAGGTGTTGCAACCCGAGGCCGAGGATATCACGCTTGAGGGCCTGCGCGAGGCGGCCGCGCGGCATTCGGTCTGGCTGCTGATCGGATCGCTGGCGCTGGCGGAGGAGGGGCCGGAGGGCCGCTTTTCCAACCGCTCCTTCCTGATCGGGCCGTCCGGCGGCATCGTGGCGCGCTACGACAAGATCCACATGTTCGACGTGGATGTCTCCGAGACCGAGACATACCGCGAATCGGCCGGCTATCGCCCCGGAGAGACGGCGGTGCTCGCGCATCCGCCCTTCGCCGTGATCGGCATGACGGTCTGCTATGACCTGCGGTTCCCGCATCTCTATCGTCGGCTGGCCCAGGGCGGGGCACAGATCCTGACCGTGCCTTCGGCTTTCTCTCCGGTCACCGGCGCGGCGCATTGGGAGCCGCTTTTGCGTACGCGGGCCATCGAATGCGGGGCCTGGGTTCTGGCTCCGGCGCAGTGCGGCGTGCACCGGGCGCAGCGCGGCAAGGAGCGCCGCACCTATGGACACAGCCTGGTGGTGAGCCCGTGGGGCGAGGTTCTGGCCGATGGCGGAGAGGCGCCGGGCATCACCTGCGTGGATCTGGACATGGCCGCGGTCGAGGACGCCCGCCGTCGCATACCTTCGCTCCGCCACGACCGGGAATTCGAGGGTCCGAGATGAGCCAGCAGACGGACAGCCTCGCCGTTGCGCTATTCAGCGAGATCTTCACGATCGACCAGCTGGCCCGCAACCGCCTGACCAAGGCGCTGCCGAAGGGGATGGAGCTGAGCCAGTTCTCGGTGCTCAATCACCTCGCCCGGCTCAACGAGGAGCGCACGCCGGCGCAGCTGGCGCAATCCTTCCACCTGACCCGCGGCGCGATGACCAACACGCTCAACAAGCTGGAATGGGCGGGGCATGTGCATATCCGCCCGGACTGGGACGATGCGCGGCGCAAGTTCGTCTCGATCAGCCCGTCGGGGCGGGCGGCGCGGGATGCGGCCATCGCCGCGCTGGCGCCGATCATCGGCGAGGTGATCCGCGAGATCGGCCCGGAGCGGGTGCGCCAGGCGCTGCCGGTGCTGAGGGAGCTGCGCGAACGGCTCGGCGCGATCTGACGGGCTTGCAATCGGCGGGCAGACGGCAAAGCCTGCGCCCATGAGATGCTTCGTCGCCATTCCCCTGCCAGAGACGGTGCGCGACGCGTTGGCCGTGCTGCAGGAAGGCCTGCCCGTCGGTCGCGCGACGCCCTACGACAACCTGCACCTGACGTTGGCCTTTCTGGGGGAGGTTCCGGAGACGGAGCTTCTTGCCGTGCACGAGGCGCTGTCAGCGGTGCGCGGGGCGCGATTCACCGCTACGTTCGAGGGGATGGACCTGTTTGGCGGCCGCCAGCCCAAGATCCTGTTTGCCGCCGTCCGGCGCGACGAGGCGCTCATGGCGCTCCATGTCAGCGTTCGTACGGGGCTTGCCGGCGTGGGGCTGGTGCTGCCGCGGGAACGGTATCGCCCGCATGTGACGCTCGCCCGTTTCAACCGCGCGCCCGGAAGAGACGAGGCGGCGCGGCTGGGACGCTACCTTGAGGCGAGCGCCCTTGCGCCGGTGCCGGGATTCGACGCGGAGAGCTTCGCGCTTTTCCGATCCGATCTCGGGAACGGGCCGGCGCTCCACACGGAACTCGCCGTCTATCCGCTCCGCTGACCGGTCATGCGGGCTTGGTGGAGGCGGTGACGTAGTTGACCGACAGGTCGGACTTGGAGAGCGACCACGACCAGGCGATCGGGTTGAAGACAAAGCCCGTCGCGTCCTCCGGCGTCAGCCCGGCGTTGCGGAGCAGCTCCTTGAGCTCATCGGGGGTGATGAACTTGTTCCATTCGTGGGTGCCCTTGGGCAGCCAGCGCATCACCCATTCCGCCCCGACAATCGCCATGGCGAAGCTCTTGGTGTTGCGGTTGATGGTGGAGCAGATCATAAGCCCGCCCGGCTTCAGCAATTGCTGGCAGGCGGTCAGGTAGGCCAGCGGATCCGCCACGTGTTCCACCACCTCCATGTTCAGCACGACGTCGAACTGCTCGCCGTCCGCGGCCATCTCCTCGGCGGTGATGCAGCGGTAGTCGATGTCGAGCCCGGATTGCTCGGCATGGATCTGCGCCACGGGAATGTTGCGCGCGGCCGCGTCGGCGCCCACCACGGTTGCACCCAGCCGCGCCATCGGCTCGCTCAGCAGCCCGCCCCCGCAGCCGATATCCAGCAGGCGCAGGCCGGCGAAGGGCCTTTCGGCGGTCAGGTCGCGGTCGAACTCCGCCGCAATCTGGCTCGTGATGTAGTCGAGCCGCGTCGGGTTGAGCATGTGCAGCGGCTTGAACTTGCCGGTCGGATCCCACCATTCCGCCGCCATCGCCTCGAACTTGGCGACTTCGCCTGGATCGACAGTGGTCTGGGTCATGGGCGGCTCCTTGGTCGGGTGCGGTTCATATGGCGTGGCATCGGCATTCGGTCCGCTATATAGCTCTGACATGGACAGGGTCGCAGATCACAAAAGCGCACAGGACTTCCTCTACCCTTCGCTGGCTCCGTTTGACCAGCGGATGATGGACGTTGGTGACGGTCACAAGATCTATGTCGAACAATGCGGCGATCCAGAGGGCGTTCCGGTGGTGGTGCTGCATGGCGGGCCCGGCGGCGGATGCAGCCCGGCGATGCGGCGCTTCTTCGACCCGGAAGGATACCGGATCATCCTGTTCGACCAGCGCGGCTGCGGCCGGTCGCGGCCCCACGCCAGCATCGAGGCCAACACGACATGGCATCTCGTCGCCGATATCGAACGGATTCGCGAGGCGCTCGGGATCGAGCGCTGGGTGGTCTTTGGCGGAAGCTGGGGCGCGACGCTCGGGCTGGTCTATGCGCAGGCGCATCCGGACCGGGTGGCCTATCTCGTGCTGCGCGGGGTCTTCCTGATGATGCAGGAGGAGCTCGACTGGTTCTACGGCGGCGGCGCGGGAAAGTTCTTTCCCGAGAACTGGCGCCGTTTCACCGGGCTCCTGCCCGAGGACGAGCGCGACGATGTGATCGAGGCCTACGGGCGGCGGCTGTTCGGGCCGGACCGCGCGGTGCAGACCCGGTTCGCCCGCGCCTGGGCGTCCTGGGAGAACGCGCTGGCGGCGATGAGCCATGACGGGCCCGGGCATGACAGCCCGCCGGATTACGCGCGCGCCTTTTCCCGGCTGGAGAACCACTACTTCCGGCATCTCGGCTGGCTGGAACGGGACGGGCGGATCCTGGAGGACATGCCGTTGATCTCGCACATCCCCGGCACCGTCGTTCAGGGCCGCTACGACATGATCTGCCCGCCGGCTTCCGCCTGGAAACTGACCGAGCGCTGGTCGCGTGGGGAATTGCGCATGGTGAGCATGGCCGGGCATGCGTTGACCGAGCCGGGCATCACCTCGGAGCTCGTGCGGGTGACGGATTCGGTGCTCCGGACCGCCGGACGGCTCGGATTTTAGGCGGCAGGTCGCCGGCCAGCCCGTCAGGGGTAGCGCGGCGTTCCGGTTGAGGGGTACAAACAGGCGACGGAAACCGCCGCAGGTTGCGTTTCAGTCGATGATCTGACCGAAACCGACCCTGACGATGCGCTCCGCCCTGCAATACTTCCTGGCTCGACAACCCATCGCCTTCGGCATCTTCGCCGCTTCCCTTCTGGTGATGCTGTTCTTTGCGGTGCAGTTCCTGCTGCACCTGGGGCATGTGCGCGACGACGTTCCGGAGAATCAGGCGCTCGAGGAATGGATGCGGCCGCGCTACGTGGCGATGTCCTACCGGCTGCCGCCGCGCGTGCTGTCCGACATCCTCGGGATCGGCCCGCCGCCGCGGGAGCGGGAACGCGAGCCGCTGACCATGGCCGATATCGCCGAGCAGCAGGGTGTCGACCTGCCGACCCTGACCGAGCGCGTCCGCGCCGGTGCCGCGGCCTTCCACGAGGAGCGCGGCAAATGATCGACACTTTGCTCGCCCTCGTTCCGTTCTACGGGCTTTTCCTTGTCGGGGGCGTGGTTGCGGTCTCCTGCCTTGCGGTCCCGCTGCCCTCGTCGATGCTGGTGATGGCCTCGGGCGGCTTCGCAGCGGCCGGGGACCTGGTGCTGTGGCAGGTGATCACGGTGGCCTTCGCGGGCTACGTGATCGGCGACCAGGTGGCGTTTCACATGGCCCGTTGGGGCGGGGCGCCGCTGCTCGGCCGGATGAAGACCCGGCCCGCCCGCGCGAAGCTCCTGGAGCGGGCCGAGGCGCTGGTGGCGCGATGGGGCGCGGCCGCGGTCCTGGCAAGCCGCACCATCGTCAGCCCGCTCGGCCCCTGGACGAGCTATGTCAGCGGAGCCGCCGGTCTCGGCTGGCGGACCTTCACGCTGGCGGCGATTCCGGGCGCGGCGCTCTGGGCCACGGCCTATGCTATGCTCGGCTTTCTCTTCGCCGACCAGATCGCCGATATCGCCACGGTGATCGTGGATGGGGCGGGGCTGATTCTCGCCGCGGCGGTGGCCATCGGCTCGGGCTGGTGGCTTTGGCGGGGCTGGCGCAGCTACCGGTTGGCGGCGCAGGTGGCAAGTGAACCCTTGCGCAATCCGCGCTGAGTCCGTATATGGCCTCTCAACAGCGGCGCTGCCGGGGTCACCCGAAAGCTCCACCGGGAAAGATCGACGGGCCGCGCGCCCGTTTTTTTGTGTTTGGAACCGACGAACGTGACCGACCTGATTGCAAAGACCAACATGGACCGCCGGCTGGCCGAGATCCTGACCCCCGTGATCGAGGGGATGGGGTACGAGCTGGTGCGTATCCGGTTGATGTCGGGCAAGACCAAGACGCTGCAGATCATGGCCGAGAAGCCGGAGGGCGGCATCGAGGTCGACGATTGCGCCGATATCTCCACCGCGGTCAGCGCGGTGATGGATGTCGAGGATCCGATCGAGGACAACTACACGCTGGAGGTATCGAGCCCCGGCATCGACCGTCCGCTGACCCGGCTCAAGGATTTCGAGACCTGGGAAGGCTACGAGGCCAAGATCGAGACCCACGAAATGATCGACGGCCGCCGCCGCTTCAAGGGCGTGCTGCAGGGCGTCGAGGACGGTGAGGTGCTGATCGAGATCGACCAGGAGGGCGGCGCGGTGGTGATCGGGCTGCAATTCGACTGGCTCTCGGATGCGAAGCTCGTTCTGACCGACGAACTGATCCGGGAAATGCTCAACCAGCGCAAGCATTCGGGCGAGATCGACGAAGCCCAGTACGACGAAGTCGAGACATTCATGGCGTCCGAGGACGACGCCGCCGAGAACTCGTAAAAGAGGAACCACAAGAGATGGCCATCACATCCGCCAACCAGCTGGAACTGCTGCAGACCGCCGAGGCGGTGGCGCGCGAGAAGATGATCGACCCGGAGCTGGTGATCGAGGCGATGGAAGAAAGCCTCGCCCGGGCTGCCAAGTCCCGCTACGGGACCGAGATGGATATCCGCGTGTCGATCGACCGCAAGACCGGCCGCGCGACCTTCACCCGCATCCGCACCGTTGTCGCGGACGAGGAGCTGGAGAACTACCAGGCGGAGCTGACGGTCGAGCAGGCCAAGCAGTACCTCTCCGATCCCAAGATCGGCGACGAGATCCGTGACGAGGTTCCGCCGGTGGAAATGGGCCGGATCGCCGCCCAGTCGGCCAAGCAGGTGATCCTGCAGAAGGTCCGCGAAGCCGAACGCGATCGCCAGTACGAGGAATTCAAGGACCGCGCGGGCACCATCATCAACGGTGTCGTCAAGCGCGAGGAATACGGCAACGTCATCGTCGACATCGGCCGTGGCGAGGGCATCCTGCGCCGCAACGAGAAGATCGGCCGCGAGAGCTATCGCAACGGCGATCGCATCCGCTGCTACATCAAGGACGTGCGCCGCGAGGCCCGCGGCCCGCAGATCTTCCTCAGCCGGACCGCGCCGGAATTCATGGCCGAGCTATTCAAGATGGAAGTGCCGGAGATCTACGACGGCATCATCGAGATCAAGGCCGTGGCCCGCGACCCGGGCAGCCGTGCCAAGATCGCCGTTGTCTCCTATGACGGCTCGATCGACCCGGTCGGCGCCTGCGTCGGTATGCGCGGCAGCCGGGTTCAGGCGGTGGTGAACGAACTCCAGGGCGAGAAGATCGACATCATCCCGTGGAACGAGGATGTCCCGACTTTCCTCGTGAACGCGCTCCAGCCGGCCGAAGTTTCCAAGGTCGTGCTCGACGAGGAAGCCGAGCGTATCGAGGTCGTGGTGCCGGACGAGCAGCTGTCGCTCGCCATCGGCCGCCGTGGTCAGAACGTGCGTCTGGCCAGCCAGCTCACCGGCCTCGACATCGACATCATGACCGAGGAAGAGGAATCGGCGCGCCGCCAGAAGGAGTTCGAGGAGCGCACGCAGCTCTTCATGGACACGCTGGACCTGGACGAGTTCTTCGCCCAGCTCCTCGTGGCTGAGGGCTTCACCAACCTCGAGGAAGTCGCCTATGTCGAGGTGGACGAGCTTCTGGTGATCGACGGCGTCGACGAGGATACCGCGGCCGAGCTCCAGGCGCGGGCGCGCGATCACATCGACGAGATGAACCGCAAGGCGCTCGAGCGGGCAAAAGAACTGGGTGTGGAGCAGAGCCTCATTGATTTCGAGGGCCTGACACCCCAAATGATCGAAGCACTGGCCGAAGACGGCGTGAAGACGCTGGAAGATTTCGCCACCTGCGCCGACTGGGAACTTGCGGGCGGCTGGACCACGGTCAACGGCGAGCGCGTGAAGGACGACGGGGTTCTGGAAAAGTTCGACGTGTCGCTGGGCGAGGCCCAGGACATGGTGATGACGGCGCGCATCCAGCTTGGCTGGGTCGATCCGGCAGAACTGGAATCCGACGAGGAAGCCGAAGACGAAGACGCCGTCGACACCGAGGAGGCTGGCGCCTGATCTCAGGCGCCGGTTTGGGTGCGGGCCTTGGGGCGCGGCGGGCAGACATCAACTCGGGAGGTGGCGGAGCGACGCTGCATCGCCACCGGCGAGGTCGGCCCGAAAGCGGGGTTGATCCGCTTCGTGGTCGGTCCCGGGGACGAGATCGTCCCTGACCTGGCCGGCAAGCTGCCCGGGCGCGGGATCTGGGTTTCGGCCGACCGCGCCGCTCTGGAACTGGCCGTGAAGAAACGGCTGTTCAGCCGGAGCGCGAAGCGGCAGGTCCAGGTGCCCGAGGGGCTGGTCGACCTGGTGGAAACGGGCCTTGCCCGGCGCGTGACCGACATCCTGTCGTTGGCGCGCAAGGCCGGGCTGGCCATCGCGGGCTACGAGAAGGTCCGCGGCATGATCCAGGCGGGAGAAGCCGTGGTGCTGGTACAGGCATCCGACGGTTCCGCCCGCGGAAAGAGCAAACTGCGCCTTCCACCGGAGGAAGGCACCACTTTCGACTGTCTGACGGCCGATGAAATCGGTTTGTCCTTTGGTCGAGACCATGTAATACACGCGGCGCTGTGTAACGGGGGGTTGACGACTCGTTTCGTCGAGGAAACCACACGGCTATCCGGCCTGCGCGGCAAGATCGGGGCAACCGGCCCCGGAAAGGACGATGGTATCGCATGAGCGACAATGACGGCAAAAAGACCCTGGGCCTGAAGGGCGGATCGCGCTCTGGCTCCGTAAAGCAGAGTTTCAGCCACGGCCGGACGAAGAACGTCGTGGTCGAGACGAAGCGCAAGCGCGTGGTCGTGCCGAAACCTGGTGCAGCCAAGGGCGCCGGTGGCGCCGCGGCCGGCGGTGATCCGTCGCGTCGCCCTGCCGGCATTTCCGATGCCGAGATGGAGCGCCGCCTGAAGGCGCTTCAGGCCGCCAAGGCACGCGAGGCCGACGAGGCCCGGGAGCGCGAAGAAGAAGAGAAGCGTCGCGAGGAAGAGCGCGAGCGCCGCCGTGCCGAGGCCGAGGCCAAGGAACGCGAAGAGCGCGAGCGCGAAGAAGCCCTCAAGGCGAAGGCGGAAGAGGACGAGCGCAAGAAGCGCGAGGCCGAGGAAGCCGCCAAGCGCGAGAGCGAGACCCGCAAGGCCGAGGCCGACAAGCCGGCCGCCGCGCGCACTGCCGCCAAGGAAGAGGACAGCTCTGCCACCCAGCGGAGCTTCACCAAGCCCGACGCGACGCCCCGCAAGACCGAGCGCGAGGATCGCCAGCGCGAGAACCGCGGCAAGGGCCGTGATGACAACCGCCGGTCCGGCAAGCTGACGCTGAACCAGGCCCTGTCCGGCGGCGAAGGCGGCCGGCAGCGGTCGATGGCGGCGATGAAGCGCAAGCAGGAGCGCGCCCGCCAGAAGGCGATGGGCGGCGGCGACGTGCGCGAGAAGGTCGTGCGCGACGTTCAGGTGCCCGAGACCATCGTGGTCAGCGAACTCGCCAACCGTATGGCCGAGCGCGTGGCCGACGTGGTCAAGGCGCTCATGCAGAACGGCATGATGGTCACCCAGAACCAGTCGATCGACGCCGATACGGCGGAACTGATCGTCGAGGAGTTCGGCCACAAGATCGTGCGCGTCTCGGATTCGGACGTCGAACAGGTGATCGACACCGTCGAGGACAAGGACGAGGACCTGCAGCCGCGTCCGCCGGTCGTGACCGTCATGGGCCACGTCGACCACGGCAAGACCTCGCTGCTCGACGCGATCCGCAATGCCAAGGTTGTCTCCGGCGAGGCCGGCGGGATCACCCAGCATATCGGTGCCTACCAGGTGCGGGCCGACAGCGGCCAGCTCCTGACCTTCCTCGATACGCCGGGCCACGCCGCCTTCACCTCGATGCGCGCCCGCGGTGCGCAGGTGACGGATATCGTGATCCTCGTGGTCGCGGCGGACGACGCCGTGATGCCGCAGACGGTCGAGGCGATCAATCACGCCAAGGCCGCCGGGGTGCCGATGATCGTGGCGATCAACAAGGTCGACAAGCCGGACGCCGATCCGCAGAAGGTTCGCACCGCGCTTCTGCAGCACGAGGTGATCGTGGAGCAGATGTCAGGTGAGGTACAGGACGTCGAGGTTTCGGCCAAGACCGGCCTCGGTCTCGACTCGCTGCTCGAAGCCATCGCGTTGCAGGCAGAGATCCTCGAGCTCAAGGCCAACCCCGAACGCGCCGCCGCTGGTGCGGTGATCGAGGCCCAGCTCGACGTGGGCCGCGGTCCGGTCGCCACCGTGCTCGTGCAGAACGGCACGCTGAAACAGGGCGACATCTTCGTCGTCGGCGAGCAGTGGGGCAAGGTCCGTGCGCTGGTCAACGACAAGGGCGAACGCGTCAAGGAAGCCGGTCCGTCGGTTCCGGTCGAGGTGCTCGGCCTGAACGGTACGCCGGAAGCCGGTGACGTGCTCAACGTCGTCGAAACCGAGGCGCAGGCCCGTGAGATCGCGGAATACCGCGAGCAGGCCGCCAAGGAGAAGCGCGCCGCCGCCGGCGCCGCGACCTCTCTGGAGCAGCTTCTGGCCAAGGCCAAGGAAGACGAGAACGTCAAGGAGCTGCCGATCCTGGTCAAGGCGGACGTGCAGGGTTCCGCCGAAGCCATCGCCCAGGCGATGGAGAAGATCGGCAACGAGGAAGTGCGGGTGCGCCTTCTGCACTCCGCCGTGGGCGCCATCACGGAAAGCGACATCGGCCTGGCCGAAGCCTCCGGCGCTCCGGTCATCGGCTTCAACGTTCGTGCCAACGCCCCGGCCCGCGCCGCGGCGAACCAGAAGGGCGTGGAGATCCGCTACTACTCGGTGATCTACGACCTCGTGGACGACGTGAAGGCGGCCGCCTCCGGCCTGCTCTCGGCCGAGGTGCGCGAGACCTTTATCGGCTATGCCACGATCAAGGAGGTCTTCAAGGTCTCCCACGTCGGCAAGGTCGCTGGCTGTCTCGTCACCGAAGGTGTGGCTCGCCGCTCTGCCGGTGTTCGCCTGCTTCGCGACGACGTGGTGATCCACGAAGGCACGTTGAAGACGCTCAAGCGCTTCAAGGACGAAGTGGCCGAGGTCCAGTCGGGCCAGGAATGCGGCATGG
Source organism: Tropicimonas sediminicola (assembly GCF_900188335.1). GTDB lineage: Bacteria > Pseudomonadota > Alphaproteobacteria > Rhodobacterales > Rhodobacteraceae > Tropicimonas > Tropicimonas sediminicola. The sequence goes on from NZ_FZOY01000008.1 coordinate 219,423, forward strand.
CCTTCGAGAACTACGACGACATTCGCCAGGGCGATGTCATCGAGATCTTCGAGCGCGAGGAGGTGGAACGGTCCCTGGACTGATCCACTTACACCCAGAGTTCAGACACGAAAAAGGGCGGCCCGGGATCTGGCCGCCCTTACTGTTCCGTCGCCCCCGGGGTGGTCTTTGACGGATATGTCATCTTCCTTCGTCAGGCAGCCTTGGCCTCGCGGATGGGGGTGCCTTTGAAGTTTTCTTCTCCAACCCGAACGACAATGCGACCGTCCTGGGTATCACGGACATAGATGCCCTGGACGGAAACGTGGGTGCCAACTGTGATTGTTCGCAGCATCGAAATAATCTCCTTCCTGACTCGCGACACGTTGAAGATATGCATTCGCTGTTCACAAATCACTATTAATTTTGTCACATAATGGAAACATTAGGTGATTTTTTGTGCAACTCGTGGAAATTTGCCGAGGTTGCTATAGCCAATCCCGGAGATGGGGGATCAACGGGAGGTCGGCCGCCGGCATCGGGTAGTCACGGAGCTGTGCAGGGCGGACCCATTTGAGGGCCTGATTCTCCCGCGACACCGGAGTCCCATTCCATTTTCGGCATACAAACAATGGCATAAGCAGGTGGAAGCTGTCGTAGCTGTGGCTGGCGAACGTCAGCGGTGCGAGGCAGGAGGCCCAGGTGTCGATCCCCAGTTCCTCCTCCAGTTCGCGAATCAGTGCGGCTTCCGGGGTCTCCCCGGGCTCGACCTTGCCGCCGGGAAACTCCCAGAGACCAGCCATCGACTTGCCCTCGGGCCGTTGCGCCAGCAGAACCCGGCCGTCCCTGTCGACCAGCGCGACGGCCGAGACCAGGATCGTCTTCACGACCGGTAGTCCGCGTTGATCGAAATGTAGCCGTGGGTCAGGTCGCAGGTCCAGGCGGTGAAGCTGCCCGAGCCCAGCCCGAGGTCCACGCCGATCACCAGTTCGGACTGCTTCATGTAGGTAGCACCAGCTGCCTCGTTGTAGGAACCGGCGACCCAGCCGTTCTCCGCCACGAGGATATCGCCGAAACGGATGCTAAGCCGATCCCGGTCGGCCTCGGCGCCCGACTTGCCCACCGCCATGACGACGCGGCCCCAGTTCGGGTCCTCGCCGGCGATGGCGGTCTTGATCAGCGGGGAGTTGGCGATTGCCATGGCGACCTTCTTCGCGTCGCCATCGTTGACCGCGCCGGTCACCTGAACCTCCACGAACTTCGACGCTCCCTCACCGTCGCGAACCACCTGTTTCGCGAGGTCCAGCATCACGCCATGCAGCGCCTCGGAGAAGGCGCGGCCATCGGCGCTGTCGGCCTCGGTGATCGCGGCGCCGCTCTGGCCGGTGGCGGCCAGTAGCAGGGTGTCCGAGGTCGATGTGTCGCTGTCCACGGTGATCGCGTTGAAGGTCACGTCGGTCAGGCTGGAAAGCATGGATTGCAGCACCGGCTGGGGCACTGCCGCGTCGGTGAAAATGTAGACCAGCATCGTCGCCATGTCGGGGGCGATCATGCCCGAGCCCTTGGCGATGCCCGCGATCCGAACCGGACCGGCAGAGGTCTCGACCGTCGCTTCCGCCCCCTTGGGGAAGGTGTCCGTGGTCATGATGGCGCGGGCGGCCTTCTCGATCCCGTCGGCGGCGAGGGCGGACACCAGCTCTCCGACCTTGGCGGTGATCCGGTCATGCGGAAGCCGCTCGCCGATCACGCCGGTGGAGGAGGTGAAGACCCGCTCCTGCGGCACTCCCGCGGCGGCGGAGACCGCCTCGCAGATCGCCTGCACGGAACCCTCGCCGGCCGAGCCGGTGAAGGCGTTCGAATTGCCGGAGTTCACCAGGATCGCAGCGCCGGTTGTGCCGGCACTCTCGACCGCCAGTTTGGCCTGGCAGTCGAGCACCGGGGCGGAGCGCGTCGCCGAACGGGTGAAGACCCCGGCCACCGTGCTGCCTGGCGCCAGACGTGCGAGCATCACGTCGGTTCGGCCGGGATAGCGCACCCCGGCCGCAACGGCTGAAAACTCGACCCCGGCAATGACCGGAAGGTCCGGAAAGCGCGCGGGCGCCAGCGGAGAGACGGGAAGCGAACCAGCCATGATGGATTCCGATCCTGATGGATGTGGAAGGGTTACTCGGCGACCAGGTCGAGGTTGTTGATCGCCGAGGGGTCGATCTCGACCTCGGGACGCACGACCTCGGTGGCTTCCATGACCTCGGTCACCACCGCATCGATGGTCGCGCCCTCGATCTCGGCGGCGAGTTCCTGGCGCACCTCATCCAGCGCGGGCGCTTCGGCGAGGCGGGTTTCCTCGAGCTTCACGACGTGCCAGCCGAACTGGGTCTGCACCGGCTCGGAGACCTGACCCGGCTCGAGGGCGATCACGGCGGCTTCGAACTCGGGCACCATCATGCCCTTGCCGAACCAGCCAAGGTCGCCGCCGTTGGGGCCGGAGGGGCCGGTGGACTTGTCGCGGGCCAGCGCGGCGAAGTCGGCCCCGCCGTCGAGTTCTTCCTTGAGCGCCTTGGCCTCATCCTCGGTCTCGACGAGAATGTGCGCGGCGCGGAACTCCGTCTCCGGCTCGGCATCGGCAAAGCGGGCGTCATAGGCGGCCTGAAGGGCTTCCTCGGTCACGGCGGACTGGATCGCCTTTCCGAGCGCCTCGCCGGCCAGCAGGCCCGAGGTCTGGTTGTCGATCGAGAGCTTCGTGGCGGTGGTGACATCGTCGCCGAGCGACTGGGCGAGGGCGGTCTGCTGCACCAGCTGGTCGAGCACGCCCTGGAAGAGCACTTCGGCCTCGAGCTGCTGATATTGTGCCGGCAGCGCGTTGCGGGCGACGATCATGTGACCGAGCGTGATGTCCTTGCCACCGACCGTCGCGACCACGGTATCCGCCGTCACGTCCTGCGCCATGGCGGGCACCGTCGACAATGCGAGGGAAATCAGCCCGGCGGCCCAGGTTTTGTTGGTCATGCGCATCGTGAAAGGCTCCTGTTCGGCCGCGCGGGACGGCGGCGTTGACACTCCCAGAACGCACCCTTACATCCCGGATGGTCCGAGAGTGCCGGGCGGCTCTTCTTTGAATGCTTGGTAACGCCGTGCGGAAGGGCCGGCAAGGCGTGCTCTCACACGAAAGCGTCAAAGCGGAGCAGATATGCTGGGTATTGGAACGATCGCGAAGAAGGTCTTCGGAACGCCGAACGACCGCAAGATCAAGGCAACCCGACCGCTCGTCGAACAGATCAACGCACTGGAGCCGGAGTTCGAGAAGCTGACCGACGAGCAGCTGATCGAGAAGACCCAAGAATTCCAGGAGCGCGCACGCGCTGGCGAGGATCTCGACAAGCTCCTGCCGGAAGCTTTCGCCAACTGCCGCGAGGCCGCCAAGCGCGCGCTCGGCCTGCGTGCCTTCGACGTGCAGCTGATGGGCGGGATCTTCCTGCACCAGGGCAACATCTCGGAGATGAAGACGGGCGAGGGCAAGACGCTGGTCGCCACCTTCCCGGCCTATCTCAACGCGCTGACCGGCAAGGGCGTGCATGTCGTCACCGTGAACGACTACCTCGCCCGCCGCGATGCGGAATGGATGGGCAAGGTCTTTGCTCAACTCGGCATGACGACCGGCGTCGTCTACCCGCAGCAGCCCGACGAAGAGAAGCGCGTCGCCTACCGGGCCGACGTGACTTACGCGACGAACAACGAGCTGGGCTTCGACTACCTGCGCGACAACATGAAGTCCAACCTCAAGGACATCAACCAGCTCTACCACAACTTCGCGATCGTCGATGAGGTGGACTCGATCCTGATCGACGAGGCGCGGACGCCGCTGATCATCTCCGGCCCGAGCCAGGACCGTTCCGAGCTTTACCGGATCATCGACAAGATCATCCCCGAGCTGCAGGACGAGCACTACACGCTCGACGAGAAGACGAAGAACGTCACCTATACCGACGAGGGCAACGAGTTCCTCGAGGAGCGTCTGCGCGTTTACGACATCCTGCCCGAGGGGCAGAACCTCTACGATCCGGAAAGCACGACCATCGTGCACCACATCAACCAGGGCCTGAAGGCGCACAAGCTGTTCCAGCGTGACAAGGATTACATCGTCCGTGACGGCGACGTGGTGCTGATCGACGAGTTCACCGGCCGCATGATGCACGGCCGCCGGCTGAGCGATGGCCTGCACCAGGCGATCGAGGCCAAGGAAGGCTGCAACATCCAGCCCGAGAACGTGACGCTGGCTTCCGTCACCTTCCAGAACTACTTCCGCCTCTACGACAAGCTCTCCGGCATGACCGGCACGGCGCTGACCGAGGCCGACGAGTTCATGGAGATCTACAGCCTCGGCGTGATCGAGGTGCCGACCAACCTGCCGGTCGCCCGCCAGGACGACCACGACCAGGTCTATCGCACGGGCCGCGAGAAATACGATGCCGTGATCGAGGCGATCAAGAAGGCGCACGAGGCCGGCCAGCCCGTGCTCGTCGGCACCACGTCGATCGAGAAATCCGAGATGCTGAGCCAGATGCTCACCCAGGCCGGGCTCAAGCACAACGTGCTGAACGCCCGCCAGCACGAGCAGGAAGCACAGATCGTCGCCGACGCCGGCAAGCTGGGCGCGATCACCATCGCGACGAACATGGCCGGTCGCGGTACCGACATCAAGCTGGGCGGCAACGTCGAGTTCAAGGTCATGGAAGCCATCGCGGCGAACCCGGACCGCGACCCGGAGGAGATCCGGACCGAGATCGAGGCTCAGCACAAGGGCGACGAGGAGGCCGTGAAGGCCGCCGGCGGGCTGTTCGTTCTGGCCACCGAGCGTCACGAGAGCCGGCGCATCGACAACCAGCTCCGCGGCCGCTCCGGCCGTCAGGGCGACCCGGGCCGGTCCAGCTTCTTCCTCAGCCTCGAGGACGACCTCATGCGGATCTTCGGCTCCGAGCGGCTCGACGCCATGCTCGGCAAGCTGGGGATGCAGGACGGCGAGGCGATCGTCCATCCGTGGGTGAACAAGTCGCTGGAGCGCGCGCAGGCCAAGGTCGAAGGTCGCAACTTCGACATCCGCAAGCAGCTGCTGAAGTTCGACGACGTGATGAACGACCAGCGGAAGGTGATCTTCGGCCAGCGCCGCGAGATCATGGAAGCCGAGGATCTGTCCGAGATCGTGCAGGACATGCGCCACCAGGTGATCGACGACCTGGTCGACCAGCACATGCCCAAGAAGAGCTATGCCGATCAGTGGGAGACCCAGGCGCTCTACGCCGACGTCCTGGAGCACCTCGGCATCGACGTGCCGGTGATCGCCTGGGCCGAGGAAGAGGGTGTCGACGACGACGACATCCGTGAGCGGCTCTACAAGGCGTCCGACGAGTTCATGGCCCAGAAGGCCGTCGATTTCGGCCCGGAGAACATGCGCTCGATCGAGAAGCAGATCCTGCTGCAGACCATCGACGCCAAGTGGCGCGAGCACTTGCTGACGCTGGAGCATCTGCGCTCGGTGGTGGGCTTCCGCGGTTATGCCCAGCGGGACCCGCTCAACGAGTACAAGAACGAGGCATTCCAGCTCTTCGAGGGTCTGCTCGACGGGCTGCGCGAGGATGTCTGCAAGAAACTCTCGCAGATCCGCCCGCTGACCCCGGAAGAGCAGCAGGCGATGATGCAGCAGATGCTGGCGCAGCAGCAGGCCATGGAAAAGGCGATGCAGGCCAAGGGCACCGAAGAGGCGGCCGGCAGCGAAACCACCGGTCCGGAACCGCTGGTCGAAGGCTTCGACGAGAACGATCCGGCGACCTGGGGCAACCCCGGCCGGAACGATGCCTGCCCCTGCGGCTCGGGCAAGAAGTTCAAGCACTGCCACGGTCAGTTCTGATCGCACCGATCCCGGCCTTTCGGGCCGGGAGACCGGTGGGAGTGTTGTGGATCGGTCGCAGGCGCTGACCTTTGTGGCGGGAATCGGGCCCACGCCCGCCACGGCTTTGCCGCTTTCCAACCGTAGGATTTCCTGAGGTTTGGGAAGTGGAGGCGAGAATGCAAACGAGTCGTCGCGCGGTCATGGCGGGGTCGGTATTCCTGGTGGCGCTTGCCACGGGCTATGTGATGCAGAACGGTGATGCCGTGGCCTACCGCTTCGCTGGCGGCCAGGAACTGTCCGAGGCGCCGCAGTCGATGCAGGAGCTTCAGGCCCTGCAACTGACCGCCGCGCGGGCCCGCACCGATCTCGGCATCCCCGAAGAGCCACGCCTTGTTTCCCTTGCGACGCCTGCGCCCGAAGCTTTCGCCCGCGCTCCGCTGCCTGATGCGGGCCTGTCGGAGCTGCAGGTCGAGCCCGGCATGGGGCTCAGCGCCTTCGGTATGCCCTGCGATGTCACGCTGACAGCGAGCCCTGCGCCCGCCGCCATGGTGCGGCTCTCGCTGCGCGCTGCCTGTAACGCTGGCGAGCCGGTCACGCTGCGCCACGGGGCGCTGACCTTCACCGAGATCACCGGAACCGACGGTCACCTCGACCTCGACGTTCCGGCCCTGTCTGCCCGCGCGGAATTCGAGGCGCGGCTGCTCGACGGGACGATAGTGGAGGCCCGCGCAGAGGTTCCTGACGCCGGCGGCTACGAGCGGGTTGCGCTGCAATGGCAGGGCAGCACCGGGCTCGGACTGCACGCTTTCGAATTCGGTGCCGGGTATGGCGAACCGGGTCATGTCCACCTTGGCGCGGCCCACGGGCCGGACCGCGCGCGCGTCCGCGGCGCGGGCTACCTGACGCAGCTTGGCAACGATGCAGCGCCCGGTGGATGGGTGAGCGAGGTCTATTCCTTCCCCGCCGCCGATGCCCGGTCCAGCGGCGCGGTGCAGATCACGGTGGAGGCCGAGGTAACCAGGGCCACCTGCGGTCGCGAGCTTGCGGCGCAAACTCTGCAGCCTACCGCAGCCGGTACTCAAGACGTTGTCGAGCTGTCGCTCGCGGTGCCTGCCTGTGACGCGGTGGGCGAGTTCCTGGTTCTCGACAATCTGGTTCCCGACGTGCAGGTCGCGGCCAACTGACGGCCGACTGCAGCGGACACAAAAAAGCGCGGCTCGGGGGCCGCGCTTTTCGGTTCCGGAGGCTGACGTTCGTCAGCTCTTCATCTCGTCCCAGAAGCTCTTCACCTTCGAGAAGAAGGTGGTGGAGTGCGGATTGTTCTCGGCGCTCAACTCGTCGAACTCGCGCAGGAGCTCCTTCTGGCGCGAGGTGAGGTTCACGGGCGTCTCGACCAGCAGCTCGATGAACATGTCGCCGGTGGCGCCGCCACGCAGCGCCGGCATCCCCTTGCCGCGCAGGCGCATCTGCTTGCCGGTCTGCGATCCGGCCGGGACCTTCACGCGGCTGCGACCGCCGTCGATCGTCGGCACCTCGATCTCGCCGCCGAGCGCCGCGCTCGCGACGCTGACGGGGACCTGGCAGAACAGGTGATGCGCGTCGCGCTTGAACAGGTCGTGCTCGGTCACCTCGATGAAGATGTAGAGATCGCCCGAGGGGCCGCCGCGCGTGCCCGCGTCGCCTTCGCCGGCAAGCCGGATCCGGGTGCCCGTCTCGACGCCGGCCGGGATGTTGACCGACAACGAGCGTTCCTTCTCGGTGCGGCCGCTGCCCTGGCAGGTCTGGCAGGGGTTCTTGATGATCTGGCCGAGGCCGCTGCAGGTCGGGCAGGTGCGCTCGACGGTGAAGAAGCCCTGCTGGGCCCGCACCTTGCCCATGCCGGAACAGGTCGGGCAGGAAACCGGCTCGGCGCCGCCCTCGGCACCTGTGCCGGAACAGGCGCTGCAGCCGACCGAGGTCGGCACGTTGATCGTTTTCTGGACGCCGGAATAGGCCTCTTCCAGGGTCACGCGCAGGTTGTAGCGCAGGTCGGAGCCGCGCGCCGCGCGCTGCCGGCCGCCACCGCCGCGCTGGCCACCCATGAAGTCGCCGAAGAGGTCGTCGAACACGTCCGAGAAGGCGGAGGCGAAATCGCCCTGCTGGTGGAAACCGCCGCGCGGACCGCCGCCGCCACCCATGCCGCCTTCGAAAGCGGCGTGGCCGAAGCGGTCGTAGGCGGCCTTCTTGTCGGGATCTTTCAGGACGTCATAGGCCTCGTTCACTTCCTTGAACTGGGCTTCGGCGTCCGGCTTGTGGGAGTTGCTGTCCGGGTGGAGCTCGCGGGCTTTCCGGCGGTAGGCCTTCTTGATGTCCGCATCCGAGGCACCCCGCGCAACACCCAGAACGTCGTAATAATCACGTTTTGCCATCGATCATCCTCTTGCCCCCGACATACGAGGCCGGCCCGGTTTCCCGGACCGGCCCCCGGAGGTATCGGTCGCGCTTAGCGCTTGTCGTCGCCGAGATCCTCGAAGTCGGCATCCACGATGTCCTCGTCGACACCGTGCGGCTCGTCATCGCCCTCGGGCGCTGCTTCGCCGGCCTTCTCCTGCTCGGCCTTGTAGATGGCCTCGCCAAGCTTCATCGCGGCTTCGGTCAGGTTCTGGATGCCGGACTTGATCTTGCCGAGATCGGTCCCTTCCAGCGCCTCTTCGAGCGGGCCCATGGCCAGTTCGATCGCCTCGACGGTCGAGGGGTCGACCTTGTCGGAGTGCTCGGAGAGCGACTTCTTGGTCGAGTGGAGCAGGCTCTCGCCCTGGTTCTTGGCCTCGACCAGCTCCTTCTTCTCCTTGTCGGCCTCGGCGTTTGCCTCGGCGTCCTTGACCATCTGGTCGATCTCGTCGTCCGACAGACCGCCCGACGCCTGGATCGTGATGTTCTGCTCCTTGCCGGTGCCCTTGTCCTTGGCGGAGACCGACACGATGCCGTTGGCATCGATGTCGAAGGTCACCTCGATCTGCGGCATGCCGCGCGGTGCCGGCGGGATGTCCTCGAGGTTGAACTGGCCGAGCAGCTTGTTGTCGGCCGCCATCTCGCGCTCGCCCTGGAACACCCGGATCGTCACGGCGTTCTGGTTGTCCTCGGCGGTGGAGAAGACCTGGCCCTTCTTGGTCGGGATCGTGGTGTTGCGGTCGATCAGGCGGGTGAAGACGCCACCGAGCGTCTCGATGCCGAGCGACAGCGGGGTCACGTCGAGCAGGACCACGTCCTTCACGTCACCCTGAAGCACGCCGGCCTGGATGGCGGCGCCAGCGGCGACCACCTCGTCGGGGTTCACACCCTTGTGCGGCTCCTTGCCGAAGAACTTGGTCACTTCCTCGACGACCTTGGGCATGCGGGTCATGCCGCCCACGAGCACCACCTCGTCGATCTCGTTCACCGAGATACCGGCATCCTTGAGCGCGGCCTGGCAGGGCTTGATCGACTTCTTGATCAGGTCGCCAACAAGGCTTTCCAGCTTGGCGCGGGTCAGCTTCATGACCATGTGAAGCGGCGTGCCGCCGTTCGGGTCCATCGAGATGAACGGCTGGTTGATCTCGGTCTGCTGGCTGGAGGAAAGCTCGATCTTGGCCTTCTCGGCCGCTTCCTTCAGACGCTGCAGCGCCATCTTGTCCTTGGTCAGGTCGACGCCGTGCTCTTTCTTGAACTCGTCGGCCAGGTACTGGACGATCCGCATGTCGAAATCTTCACCGCCGAGGAAGGTGTCGCCGTTGGTGGACTTCACCTCGAACAGGCCTTCGTCGATCTCGAGGATCGTGACGTCGAACGTGCCGCCGCCGAGGTCGTAGACGGCGATCGTCTTGGTCTCTTCCTTGTCGAGGCCATAGGCGAGGGCGGCCGCGGTCGGCTCGTTGATGATCCGCAGCACCTCGAGACCGGCGATCTTGCCGGCGTCCTTGGTGGCCTGACGCTGGGCGTCGTTGAAATACGCCGGGACGGTGATGACCGCCTGCTCGACCTTCTCGCCGAGGTAGGACTCGGCGGTTTCCTTCATCTTCTGCAGGATGAAGGCGGAAATCTGCGAAGGCGAATACTTCTCGCCGCGGGCCTCGACCCAGGCGTCGCCGTTGCCGCCGTCCACGATCTTGTAGGGGACGATCTTGCGGTCCTTGGCGACCGCGGGGTCATCCTCGCGGCGGCCGATCAGGCGCTTCACGGCGAAGATGGTGTTCTCGGGGTTGGTGACGGCCTGCCGCTTGGCGGGCTGACCGACGAGACGTTCACTCTCGGTGAAGGCGACAACCGACGGGGTCGTCCGTGCACCTTCGGCGTTCTCGATCACGCGGGGCTGCGACCCGTCCATGATGGCGACGCAGCTGTTCGTCGTACCGAGGTCGATACCGATGACTTTGGCCATATGCTTTCTACCTCTCTTGGCGATGTTGCGGGGCTCGGGCCCTCTGAGGCTCCCGTGCCCCTATCCCAGTTTTTCCGGGTGGCTGCCCGGACCTTGCATCCCGGCGTATATAGGAGTGGAGTTTTGGCCCTGCAAGCGGGGATGGGCCATCGATAGGGGTGCAAACCATGAGCAAAGTGACACCCGGGGCACAGATTTCGCCAACGCTGAACATTCGCGGCGTGGCTCTGTTTCAGGGCCTTCTCGACCGAGCCGCGCAGGAGGCGATGGTGCGGGAGTTGCGCGAGGTGGTGGCCGCCGCGCCGCTGTTCCGGCCCGAGACGCGGCGCGGACAGAAGATGTCGGTGCGGATGACGTCGGCCGGGTCGGTGGGATGGGTCAGCGATCGGCGCGGCTACCGGTACCAGGAGGCGCACCCCGAGGGCATGGCCTGGCCGCCGATCCCGCCCTCGGTGCGGGCGGTCTGGGAGACAGTGGCGGGGGCGAGCCGGCCGCCGGATTGCTGCCTCGTCAATTTCTACGACGAGGGCGCGCGGATGGGCCTTCACCAAGACAGGGACGAGGCGGATTTCGACCAGCCGGTCGTCTCGATCTCGCTCGGCGACGACGCGCTGTTCCGGATCGGCAACCTGACCCGCGGCGGCAGGACGGAGTCGGTCTGGCTGAAATCGGGGGACGTCGTGGTGATGGGCGGACCGGCGCGGCTGGTGTTCCACGGGATCGACCGGCTCCGGCCCGGCAGTTCCAATCTCCTCGCCGGCGGCGGGCGGCTCAACCTCACCCTGCGGGTTGCACACTAAGGCGCGGCTCACCGCTTGGCGTGCCAGCTCAGCGAGGCGTTCTTGCGGGTGTAGGATTCGCCCATCAGCCCCAGAAACAGCAACCCGACGCTCAGCCAGAACGGATAGGCGATGTTGGAGTAATGCGGGTTGTAGTTGATGAACACGAAGCCGCGGCACTGGTCGATGGTATGGAACAGCGGGTTCCAGGTGAAGAAGGCCAGCATGTAGCTCGGTAGCTGGTTGGCCACGAACATCTTGCCCGAGGCGATCATGTTGGCCCGGGAATAGACGTTGGTGATGACACTGACGAAGCCCGGGAACCAGGGTTTGATCGACAGGAAGATCATCCCGATCGACACGCCCGAGAACCACGACAGCAGCACCATGCCCATGGCGCCGGCCGGCTGGTGGATGTGCACCGGGTTGAAGCCCACGTGATAGACGGTGAGCACCACAAGCATCGACAGGATCTGGATGTAGAGCGAGCCGAGCGCCGCCGCCGAGATCGCGACGATGGTGTTCATCGGCGCGTGCTTCATCATCGCCGAGGCCGGGCCTTCGGACATGACCACCGCGCTCAACGCCTTGGTGTGGGTCATGAACAGGAAGACCCCGGACATGATGTAGAGCATGAAGTCGCCCCGGATCGAGGCGCCGCGCCAGCCGAGCAGGGTGAACATCAGGTAGAAGGCCATCACGAAGATGACCGTCTGCATCATGTTCATAATCAGGCCGATCAGCGCGTTGCCGTGGTCCTTGCGCAGGTGCCGGACGGTCGCATGGTAGATCAGCCCGGCGAGCCGAAGCGCCGAGGCGGTCTGCGATCGTGGTTCGGTGGCCTGGAACATTCGGGTGGGCGCGCCGCTCTTGTGACGTTCTGCATGACTTTCTGGCGGGGAAATCTTGCTGTTCCCTTGATGGGTGACGATAAGGGGCGCGACACGTCATTGCAAAGCCTACGCCCGTCGCACGGCGCATTCCGAGGAGAGAGAGCATGGATTATGATCGCCTGACCACAGTCATCCGGCGCCTGGCGCTGGAGGCCGGCGACAAGATCATGGAGATCTACAACGCCGACGATTTCGAGGTCCGTGCGAAATCGGACGACAGCCCGGTGACCGCCGCCGACGAGGCCGCCGACGCGCTGATCGCCGCCGGCCTTGCCGAGGCCTTCCCCGACGTCCTGGTCGTGACCGAGGAGCAATCCGCCTCCCACGCCGAGAGCGCCGACAGCTTCCTGATCGTCGACCCGCTCGACGGCACCAAGGAGTTCGTCCAGCGCCGCGGCGATTTCACCGTGAACATCGCCTACGTGGAAAAGGGCGTTCCGGTGCGCGGCGTGGTCTATGCCCCGGCCAAGGGGCGGCTCTTCTACACCGACGCCAGCGGCGCCTCCGTCGAGGAGACCGGCGATTTCGCCAAGGACCAGGTCGGACCGGTCAAGCCGATCAAGGTGACCGCGCCCGACAACGCCGCGCTGATGGTCGTGGCCTCCAAGTCGCATCGCGACCAGGCGACGGACGATTACATCGCGCGCTACGCCGTGAAGGACATGACCTCGGCCGGATCCTCGCTGAAGTTCTGCCTGGTCGCGGCCGGCGAGGCCGATCTCTATCCCCGCCTCGGACGGACGATGGAATGGGACACCGCCGCCGCCGACGCGGTGCTGCGCGGGGCCGGTGGCAAGATGGTCCGCTTCGATGACCATTCGGAGTTCACCTATGGCAAGCCGGGCTACGAGAACCCGTTCTTCATCGCCTACGCGCCGGGCGTGGAGCTGAAGCCAGCAGCATGAGCGTCCTGATCTCCATCCCCGCCCGCTACGCCTCGCACCGCTATCCGGGCAAGCCGCTCGTGCCGCTCAAGGGCGCCAGCGGCCAGTCCCGCACCCTGATCCGGCGCAGCTGGGAAGCCGCGATGGCGGTCGAGGGCGTGGACCGGGTGGTGGTTGCGACCGACGACAGTCGCATCCGGGACGAGGCCGAAAGCTTCGGCGCGGAGGTCGTGATGACCTCCTCGGCCTGCTCCAACGGCACCGAGCGCTGCGCCGAGGCCCATGCCGCGATCGGCGGCGGCTACGAGATCGTGGTGAACCTGCAGGGCGACGCCCCGCTCACCCCCGCCTGGTTCGTCAGCGATCTCGTCGAGGGCCTGCGCGCCGCGCCGGACGCCGAGATCGCGACGCCGGTTCTGCGCTGCGACGGACGGGCGCTGGCGACGCTCAAGGCCGACCGCGCCGAGGGGCGCGTCGGCGGCACGACCGCCGTTTTCGACCGGAACAACCGGGCGCTCTATTTCTCCAAGGAGGTCGTGCCCTACACGGCCACGATCTACGCCCCCGAGGCGGAGACCCCGGTATTTCACCACGTCGGCGTCTATGCCTACCGCGCCGATGCCCTCGCGAGCTACGCCGAGTGGCCGCACGGTCCGCTAGAACGGCTCGAAGGCCTGGAGCAGCTCAGGTTCCTCGAGAACGGCCGGCACGTTCTGTGCGTCGAGGTAGAATCGCGTGGCCGACTTTTTTGGGAACTAAACAACCCGCAAGACGTTATTCGGCTGGAAGAGATGATGGCCGAGATGGGTGTTGAGTGATCGGCTTGCCCGACGAGCAACACTCCGCTGGCGCATTGTCTACGGATTTGGCAGACTGTTGCCGCAATGGAGCGAATGTTGCCGCAATGGTGTGTTATCAACGCAAGCAACACGAATGTGCCTTGGATTTGGACACGACATGCCGGGGGCCCTTCGGTAAACTTCACGACAGTTTCACGGTGCACGATTATGACGATGTCTTACCGAGTACGGCAGGTCGTGTTCTGATGCCGACAAACGAAAGGATTTAGGTTTATGCAACGCAAGGTCATCAAGGCAGTGTTCCCCGTCGCAGGTCTGGGAACGCGGTTTCTGCCGGCAACCAAATCGGTTCCGAAGGAGATCATGACCCTGGTTGACCGTCCGCTGATCCAATACGCGATCGACGAAGCGCGGGCGGCTGGTATCAAGGAATTCATTTTTGTCACGTCGCGCGGCAAGAGCGCGCTCGAGGATTATTTCGACACGGCCCCCGAACTCGAAGCCTCCCTTCGCAAGAAGGGCAAGGACGACCTGCTCGAGGTTCTCAAGCAGACCAACATGGAAAGCGGCGCGATCGCCTACATCCGTCAGCACCGCGCGCTCGGCCTCGGCCACGCCGTCTGGTGTGCGCGCCGCCTGATCGCCAACGAGCCCTTCGCGGTCATCCTGCCCGATGACGTGATCGCGGGCGAGAAGGGCTGTCTTCAGCAGATGGTCGAGGCCTACGAGGAGACCGGCGGCTGCATGGTTGCGGCGATGGAAGTGCCGCATGACAAGGCGAAGGCCTATGGCATTCTCGATGTCGAGAAAGAGATGGGCCAGCAGGTCAAGGTGAAGGGCATGGTCGAGAAGCCCGCGCCGGGCACCGAGCCGTCCAACCTCGCCGTGATCGGACGCTACATCCTGACGCCGCAGATCATGCGCAACCTGAACCGCATGCGCTCCGGCACCGGCGGGGAGATCCAGCTCACCGACGCCATCGCCGACGAGATCTCGGCCGGCCGCGACGTTTATGGCTACCGCTTCCGCGGTCAGCGCTTCGACTGCGGTTCCAAGGCGGGCTTCCTTCAGGCGACGGTGGCCTTCGGCCTCGCGCGCGACGATCTGCGCGACGAATTCTCCGACTACCTGAGCGAACTGGTGGCAATGCGCAACGCTGCCCAGTAAAAGGGCGGCGTAAGACACAGCAGACTGGATCACCAGATGACCAAGATCCTTGTCACGGGGGGTGCGGGCTATATCGGCTCGCACGCCTGCAAGGTGCTTGCCCGCGAGGGCTACACGCCAATCACGTTCGACAACATCTCCACCGGCTGGGAAGAAGCGGTGAAGTTCGGGCCGCTCGAGAAGGGCGATCTGCTCGACCGGGCGCGGCTCGACGAGGTGTTCGCCAAGCACAAGCCCGACGCGATCATGCATTTCGCCGCCCTGAGCCAGGTCGGCGAGTCGATGCAGGTGCCGGGCTGGTACTGGCGCTCCAACGTGGTCGGGGCCGCCAACCTCTGCGAAGCGGCGGTCGAGGCGGGCTGCAAGAAGTTCATCTTCTCCTCGACCTGCGCGACCTATGGCGACCAGGACGGCGTGGTTCTCGACGAGCATTCGCTCCAGAAACCGATCAACGCTTATGGGGCCTCCAAGCGCGCGATCGAGGACATCCTCGCCAATTTCGACGACAGCTTCGGCCTGAAGAACGTGATCTTCCGCTACTTCAACGTGGCTGGCGGCGACGAGGAGGCCGAGGTCGGTGAGTTCCACCGGCCAGAGACGCACCTGATCCCGCTGGTGCTCGACGCCATCGACGGCAAGCGCGACAAGCTGACGATCTACGGCACCGATTACAAGACGCCCGACGGCACCTGCATCCGCGATTACGTGCACGTGATGGACCTCGTGGAAGCGCATGTGCTGGGCCTGAAATGGCTGGAGAAGGGCAAGGACAGCCGCGCCTTCAACCTGGGCACGGGCAGTGGATTTTCCGTGCGCGAGGTGATGAACGCGGCCGGGCAGGTAACCAACCGTCCGGTGCCCTACGACGAGGGTCCGCGGCGCGCCGGGGATGCCACCCGTCTCGTCTCGGGGTCGAGCCGCGCCATCGATGAGCTTGGCTGGAAGCCGCGCCGCTCGACCATGCCGCGGATGATCGAGGATGCCTGGCGCTGGCATCAGACCGGCCACTACGAGAAGTGAGCCGCATGACGGAGGCGCCGGTCGCGCCTCCGCTCTCTCCCTGGATGGCGACGCGGATGCGCTGGAAGCGGCGCAGGCTGCTCTGGCGGGCGTTTCTCAGCCGCCATGTGCTGCGCCCGGTCGTGGACCGGACGTCGGAGATTGCCGCAGGGGACGTGCTCGCCTTCACCACCCTGCGAAACGAGATCGCGCGGCTTCCCTATTTTCTCGACCACCACCGCCGCCTTGGGGTGGCGCATTTCCTGATCGTCGACAACGGAAGCACCGACACTGGCCCCGTATTCCTCGCGGATCAGCCTGACGTGTCGCTCTGGCAGACCTCCGCCAGCTATCGAGAGGCCCGCTTCGGAATGGACTGGCTCGGCTGGCTGCTGATGCGCCACGGCGCCGGCCATTGGTGCCTGACCGTGGATGCCGACGAGTTGCTGATCTATCCGCAGTGGCAGACCCGGCCGCTCCCCGCGCTGTGCGCGCGTCTGGAGCAGACCGGTGCACCGGCGCTCGGGGCGCTGATGCTCGATCTTTATCCTCGAGAGCCGCTGGGGACGGGCCTCGCGCCCGCCGATCCGCTGGAGGTGCTGCGCGGGTTCGATCCCGGCCCCTATCGCGCCCGCCGCCGCGCCCGGGACGGGGCGCTGATCGTGCAGGGGGGCACGCGCGAGCGGGTGTTTTTTGCCGACACGCCGGAGCGCGGACCAACGCTCAACAAGCTGCCACTGGTCAAGTGGCGACGCGGCCACGCCTATGCCAATGCCTCCCATTCGATGCTGCCGCCCGCGTTGAACCGCGCCTGGGACGGGCCCGGGGACACGCGGCTTTCGGGTGTGCTGCTGCACACGAAATTCCTGCCCGGGATCGTCGAACGGTCGGTCGAGGAACGAACGCGCGGCCAGCATTTCGGTGAGCCTGCCGCCTTCGACGCCTATTACGGCGCGATCGCTGCACGGCCGACGATCTGGTCGGAGGAAACGCTGACGCTCGACGGCTGGGAGCAGCTCTGCGCCCTCGGGCTGATGGCGGACGGCGGCTGGCGCTGAAAAGCGCCTCCGAGGGGGCCGGGCGAATCACTTGCAGTTTACCCCGGACGCGCCATTGCCTAACGTGAACCAAAGAAGCAGTCAGGGCACAGCAGGCAGACCTTGTTTCCGACACGATCCAGGCAGATGACACCCCGCGCCGATGGCCCGAGGAAAGGCCGCGTTAACCTCGCGGGTGCATGGTCGCGCCGCAACCTTCGAAAAGGGGCGGGGCGGTGAGCGTGATCGAGTCCTATCGGCTGCGGCTGCGGCGCAAGCGGTACCGGATCCGGGCCTTCCGGAAGCGGCGGGAGCTGACCGTGGTCGCCGACCGGACCCGCGCGATCGGCGAGGAGGATGTGCTCGCCTTCACCACGCTGCGCAACGAGCGGGTGCGGCTGCCATATTTCCTCGATTATTACCGTCGGCAAGGGGTCGGCCATTTCCTGATGGTCGACAACGGCTCGACCGATGGCTCCAGCCAGTTCCTCGCCGATCAGGCGGATGTTTCCCTCTGGACCACGCAGGCCAGCTACAAGCGTGCCCGCTACGGGGTGGACTGGCTGAACTGGCTGCAATGGCAGCACGGGCACGGGCACTGGACGCTGGTTGTCGATCCGGACGAGTTCTTCATCTATCCGTTCTGCGACACCCGGCCGATCCAGGCGCTGACCGGCTGGCTGGATACCTGCGGGCTGCGCAGTTTCTCGGCGATGCTGGTGGACATGTATCCCAAGGGTCCGATCGACGCCGAGGCCTACCGCGAAGGGCAGGATCCGTTCGAGATCGCCTCGTGGTTCGACAGCGGCAACTACTTCATCTCGCGCAACCCGCTCTACCACAACCTGTGGATCCAGGGCGGGCCGCGCGCGCGGGTGTTCTTTGCCGACCAGCCCTCCGCCGCGCCCTCGCTCAACAAGATCCCGCTGGTGAAATGGCGGCGCGAGTACGTCTACGCGCAATCGACGCATATGCTGCTGCCGCGCGGGCTGAACCGGGTCTATGACGACCACGGCGGGGAAAAGACGTCGGGCGCGCTGCTTCATGCCAAGTTCCTCAACACGCTGGCGGGCAAGGCAGAAGAGGAGCTCGCGCGCGGCGAGCATTACGCGGGCGGCCGGGAATACCGGGCCTATCGCGACGGGATGGCCAACCGGACGGATCTCTGGACCAAGTGGTCGGAGCGCTACATCAACTGGCGCCAGCTCGAGATCCTCGGCCTGATGTCCAAGGGGAACTGGGCATGAGCGTGGGCTTCATCCTGCTGGTGCACACCGCGCTCGACCGGGCGGCGCAGGTCGCGCGGCACTGGGCCGGCAGCGGCTGCCCGGTGGTGATCCACGCCGACCGCAACGTGCCGGAGGAGCGGTTCGACGCCTTCCGCGCCGCGCTGGCGGGGAACCCGAACATCCGTTTCGTGGAGCCGCGGCGGCGCTGCGAATGGGGCACCTGGGGCATCGTCGGCGCGACGATCGACGCCAGCGCGCTGATGCTCAAGAGCTTCCCGCAGGTCGACCATGTCTATCTGGCCTCCGGCTCCTGCCTGCCGTTGCGCCCGGTGCCGGAGTTGCGGGCCTATCTCGCCGAGCGCCCGCGCACGGATTTCATCGAGTCGGCGACCATCGACGATGTCGACTGGTCCAAGGGCGGGTTCGACCACGAGCGTTTCACCCTGCGCTTTCCCTTCGCGTTCAAGACGCAGCGCGGGTTGTTCGACCGGTTCGTCACCCTCCAGCGCGGTCTCGGGATGAAACGGAGCCTGCCGGCCGGGCTGGTTCCGCACCTGGGCTCGCAATGGTGGTGCCTGACGCGGCCCACGCTGGAGGCGATCCTCGGCGATCCTCGGCGCGGCGAATACGAACGGTTCTTCCGGAGCGTCTGGATCCCCGACGAAAGCTATTTCCAAAGCCTCGTGCGGCTGCACGCGAACCGTGTGGAAAGCCGGTCTCTGACGCTCTCCAAGTTCGACTTCCAGGGCAAGCCGCACACGTTCTACGACGATCACCTCCAACTGCTGCGCCGATCCGACTGTTTCGTCGCGCGCAAGATCTGGCCGCAGGCAGATCGGCTCTACTCGAGCCTGCTCTCGAACGACCCGCAGATCACCAAGAACGCGGAGCCCAACCCGGGCAAGATCGACCGGCTTTTCACCCATGCGGTGGAACGGCGGCTGCGCGGCCGCCCGGGACTCTACATGCAGAGCCGGTTCCCCCTGAGCGACCGCGACAACGGCAAATCCTGCGGGCCCTATTCGGTCTTCGAGGGCTTCTCGGACCTTTTCGAGCAGTTCGAAAGCTGGCTCAGCAAGACCACCGGCTGCCGGGTGCATGGCCATCTCTATGCGCCCGACCGGGCCCATTTCGCCGGCGGCGAGAAGGTTTACAACGGCTGCCTGCCCGACAGCGCGGCGCTGCGGGACTACAACCCCTGCGCCTTCCTGACCAACCTGACCTGGTCGACTCGGGGCGAGCGGCAGTGCTTCATGTTCGGGCCGGCGGACAACCAGTATCCCACCGATTTCATGACCGGCGATCCCCATGCGCAGATCTCGGTGATCACCGGCGCCTGGGCGATCCGGCTGTTCCGGCGCAAGGCGACCTCGGAGGAGGTGCGCAAGGAAGCTGCCCGGCTCCAGCGGATCGAGCAGGCCCATGTGGAGCGGTTGCGCGCCCATTGGGCGAAAGCGCGGATCCGGATCTGGACGCTGGCGGAATTCATCGAGGCGCCGATGGACCATCTGCAGGAGATCCTCGACGAGGTCTCGCCGCGTGGCGCGCGACGGCTGACCGAGGCGCCGCGCCTCACTGACCTGACCGGGTTCGGCCGGTTCCTGCAGGAGCTGAAGAACGAGGGGATGAACCTGCATGTCGCCGGCGATTTCCCCGCCGGATTCGATCCGGCGCCCCTGCAGCCGGACACCCAGCGGCGTTACGTGGTGAAATAGGCGATGGCGCGGTTCGACGGTTTCGTCCTGTTTGCCGAGATGCGCACGGGATCGAACTTCCTGGAGGAGTCGCTCAATCTCTTTCCCGGGCTGACCTGCCACGGCGAGGCGTTCAACCCGGGCTTCGTCGGTCAGCACAACTGGCCGGAGCTGTTCGGGATGGACCTCGAGGCCCGCAAGGCCGACCCGCTGGAGTTGCTGAGGCGGATCCGGGAGGGCACCGAAGAGTTGGGTGGCTTCCGCTTCTTCCACGACCACGATCCGCGCGTGCTCGACGCGGTGTTGCCCGATCCGCGCATCGCCAAGGTCCTGCTCTCGCGCAATCCGCTCGAAGCCTACGTCTCGCGCAAGATCGCCTCCGAGACCGGTCAGTGGCGGCTGACCAACGATGCGCATCGCAAGGTTGCGAGGATCCGGTTCGACGCGGCCGAATTCGAGGCGGTGCTGGCACGCCAGACCGCCTTTCGAGACCGTGTCCGGCGGGCGCTACAGGTGTCCGGGCAGACCGCGTTCGAATTGAGCTACGAGGAGACCGGGCAGCTCGACGTGGTCAACGGGCTCGCAGCTTTCCTCGGGGTGACGCACCGGCTGAACGGGCTTTCGAACCGACTCAAGCGGCAGAACCCCGCGCCGCTCTCCGACAAGGTGGAGAACTTCGCGGAGATGCAGGCGGCCCTGTCGGGCATGGAGCTTCTGGCGATGGCGCGGGGCGGCGAGGGCGAGCCGAAGCAGGGCGCTTCGGTGCCGACGTGGCGCGCCTGCGTTCAGGCACCGCTGCTTTTCCAGCCGGTCAAGGGCGGCCCGACCGAGGCGGTCCTGGCGTGGATGGCGCGGCTCGACGGCGTGGAGGGGCCGGAGGCGCTGGCCTCGGGGTTCAACCAGAAGACGCTTCGTCAGTGGAAGAACCAGCACAAGAACGCCCGCGGCTTCGCCATCGTCAGCCATCCTGTCGCACGGGCGCATGGCGTCTTCGAACGCTACATCCTCGCGACCGGACCAGGCAGCTTTGCCGCGATCCGCAATCACCTGAGGGAGAACGACGGGCTGCCGATCCCCGAGGCAGCGCCGGACGAAAGCTACGATCCGGCCGATCACCGCGCGGCCTTTCTCGGGTTTCTGAAGTTCCTGCGACGCAACCTTGCCGGCCAGACCCGCCTGCGCACCGATCCGGCGTTCTCGACCCAGGCGAGCCTGGTGCAGTCGATGGCCGAGATCCTGCCGCCGGACATGGTGATCCGGGACGACCAGCTCAAGCTCGGCCTCGGCCAGCTCTGCCAGCAGATCGGGTTGGAGCGGATGCCGCCGCCACCCTCGCTCGCCGGGTTCGGCGGCGCGCGGCTGGCGCAGATTCATGACGACGAGATCGAGGCCGCCGCGCGCGCTGCCTACAATCGCGACTACATGAGCTTCGGATTCCGGGGGTGGTCGCAGGGCTGAAGTGCCCGCGGCCCGTCAGGCGGCCTGCGAGGGACGGCCTTCGGTCAGTACCGTGTGGAGCGTCGCCGGGTTGTCATTGGCGCGGAGCTTCTCGCAGACCGCGGCGTCGCGCATGGTCCGGGAAATCAGCGCCAGTGCCTTGAGGTGGTCCACGCCCGAGCTCTCGGGTGCGAACAGCGCGAAGACGAGGTCGACCGGCTGGCGGTCGACCGCGCCGAATTCGAGCGGCCGTTCGAGGCGGAAGAACACGCCCCGGACGGCCTTGGCATCCGTGACCCGGGCGTGGGGCAGCGCGATACCGCTGCCCACACCGGTCGGACCGAGGCTTTCCCGGTCGAGCAGGGCCTCAAGCGCCGCATCGCCGTCAAGACCGTAGGAGGCTTCCGCCGCCTCCGCGAGGCGTTGGAACAGCCGCTTCTTGCTGCTCGCCTCGGAAATCACCTTGACGGCGTCGGGCTTCAGAATGCTCGACAGGTTCATACTTCCTCCAGTCGCCCCGGGTTTCAGTCAGGCCGGTTCAGGCCTTGTCCGAGGGATCGATCCATCCGATGTTGCCATCGTCGCGGCGGTACACCACGTTCAGGCTTGTTTTTCCTTCCGGATGGAAGATCAGAACCGGCGCTCCGGCCAGCTCCATCTGCATCACCGCCTCGCCAACGGACAGGCTCGGGATGCGGGTTTCCATCTCCGCGATGATCATGGGCTGGAGCGTATCAGGTTCCTGCTCATCTGCCCCGTCATCCGATGCGGCGAGGATATACGAGGCCGCGCCGAAGACTTCAACCGGCTCCTTGCGATCCCGATAGTGATCCTTCAGGCGGCGCTTGTAGCGACGGAGTTGCTTCTCCATCTTCTCGCATGTGTCGTCGAAGGCTGCGTAGATCTCGGGCGCACGGCCGCTGGCGGAAGCGTTGAGACCGGTCGACAGGTGGACCGTCGCCTCGCAGATGAATTCGTGGCCGCGCTTCGAAAAGATCACCTGGGCGTCGGTCGGACGCTCCGCATACTTGGCAATCGCTTCGCCAAGCTCGGTTTTGACATGGTTGGTGAGGGATTCCCCAATGTCGATCTGGTGACCGCTGATCTGGTAGCGCATTTCGCCTCCCTGAGTTGAAGTTGAG
Source organism: Tropicimonas sediminicola (assembly GCF_900188335.1). GTDB lineage: Bacteria > Pseudomonadota > Alphaproteobacteria > Rhodobacterales > Rhodobacteraceae > Tropicimonas > Tropicimonas sediminicola. The sequence goes on from NZ_FZOY01000008.1 coordinate 241,743, forward strand.
GGTTCGCCCACCTAGCGGAGTGCGGACCCGGTTGAAAAGGGCAAAACGTTTGTCGGAAAGGCGATGCCAACACCACGCCGTTGTCTCGGGGCGGTCGAGACGGCGTCGATGTTGTGATCAGGGCTACTAGCTCCGGCATTTCCCGTATTTGGCGATGGTTCGACATGCGATGTCAACGCCCGCGTCCTTGTGTGCCCGCACCGGCAGGCCCTGGAATTGCAGCGCGCGGGGGGCGGTTTCGTCAATGATCCGTATCAAATTCAACGCGGTGACCCCGGGTAGGTTCCCAATCCGGTGCCGCCTGTTGCAGGCAGGTCAGCCGATGCGGAAGTTCTGCCCGAGATAGACCCGGCGGACGTTTTCGTCCCGGACGACATCCTCGGCAGTGCCGCTCATCAGCACCTGGCCGTCGTGCAGAATGTAGGCGCGGTCGACGATCTCCAGCGTCTCGCGGACGTTGTGATCGGTGATCAGCACGCCGATGCCGCGGTTCTTGAGATCCATCACGAGGTGGCGGATGTCGCCGACGGAGATCGGGTCCACGCCGGCGAAAGGCTCGTCGAGCAGCAGGTATTTCGGCTCGGCCGCGAGGCAGCGCGCGATCTCGACCCGCCGCCGTTCGCCGCCGGAGAGAGACAGCGCCGAAGCCCGGCGGAGATGCTCGATGGCGAACTCGGAGAGCAGGTCTTCGAGCCTCTCGCGGCGCTTGTGCCGGTCCTTCACGGCGATTTCGAGGATCGCCATGATGTTGTCCTCCACCGACATGCCGCGGAAGATCGAGACCTCCTGAGGCAGGTAGCCGATGCCGAACTTGGCGCGGCGATACATCGGCAGGGTGGTCACGTCGCGGCCGTCGATCTGCACCAGGCCGGATTCGGGCGTGACCAGCCCGGCGATGGAATAGAAGCACGTGGTCTTGCCGGAACCGTTGGGGCCGAGCAGGGCCACGACCTCGCCGCGCTGCAACTCCAGCGTGACGTCATGGATCACTGGACGGCGGCGATAGCTCTTGCGCAGCTGCACGACCTGCAGACCGCGCTCGCCGGGCGTCACCGTCAATCCGCGCTGTGGGCGGTTCATTGGCCGTCGCCCTGCGCGCCCTGGGCGTCCTGCGACTGGAACACCACCCGCACGCGGCCCTCCATGACGCCCGTGCCGGTGTCGAGGTTGACCGTCAGCTTCTCGCCGGCCATCGCATTCTCGCCCTGGGTCAGGACGACATCGCCGGTCATCACCACCTCGCCGGTCTCGAGCGTGTAGACGGCTTCCTGCCCTTCGGCGGCCTCGGCCCCGTTGAACAGGGTCACCCCGCCGGAGGCATGGAGGCGCTTGACCTCGGTCTCGCCGGTGGCGCTCTCGCCGTATTCGACATCGACCACGGCGCCGGTCAGACGCATCTCGCCCTGTCCGACGACGACATTGCCGGTGAACTTGGCACGTCCGTCGGCCTGGCTCACGTCGAGCTGGTCGGCGGTGATCTCGACCGGCAGGGAGCTGTCGTGCTCGGCGCCGCCAAAGCCGATGTTGGCACCCTGCGCGAGGGCGACGGCGGGAAAGAGGAACGCTGCGGCAAGCAGCAGGGACCGGAGCGACACTGGTAGCATCCTATTGGTTTCCGGGAACGTATAGCAGCCTGACACCGTCCTTGAAAACCACGGTCACGCTATCGCGATCCTCGCCGGACTGGGTCACGACCATCCGGCCAGCGTCGATGCTGCCGATGGGTCCGGTGCCGGAGACCGGTCCGGTGGTTTCCATGTCGGTCCGGTCGAGCGCGGCGGAGAGCTCGTCGGTGTCGACCTGGTACCCGGTGGAGGTGCTGATGTGGACATTCCCGCGCAACACGGTGCGGGATTCCGTGGCGTGTACGGTTCCGGCGTCCGATGTCAGGCGGATCGAGCTGTTGTCGCCCGTCTCCATCGTGCCGCTGACCTCGACCGCATCGACGACGCTGGCCTTGGCGTCGCGTGGCGTTGCGCTGCGGGCATTGAGCGTGATGGCCTTGCCGTCTTCGGTGACGCCGGAGAACTCGGGCCCGTCCACCCGCTGTTCGCTCGCCATCTGCTCCAGGTCCTGTTCCGAGAACGGCAGAGAGTCGCTGTTGTCCCCGGTGCGTGCGACGAGGAACAGCGACGAGAGCAGGGCGAGCGCCATCAGCGGCAACAAGACCTTGAGCCATGCCACCACGCGGGAATGGAGGTTGTCGAACGCGGCCATCGGCCTATACGATGCCCGCCCGCAGGCAGTCGTGGATATGCAGGATACCGCGCGCGCCGTCGTCCGCCTCGGGGTCGACGACGAAGAGGCAGGTGATCTTGCGGTCGTTCATCTCGGCCAGCGCCTCCTCGGCCAGCGCGTCGGGGCCGATGGTGCGCGGGGCAGGGGTCATCACCGCTTCGGCGGTCAGGTCCAGCAGCCCGGCCATGTGGCGGCGCAGGTCGCCGTCGGTGACGATGCCGGCGAGGCGACCGCGGGCGTCGGTCACCCCGACCACGCCGAAGCCCTTCTGGGTCATCACGATCAGCGCCTCGCGCATCGGAGTGCCCGCGGCAACCAGAGGCAGCGCGTCGCCGCTGTGCATCAGGTCGCTCACCCGCGCCAGCCGGGCGCCGAGGCTGCCGCCGGGATGGAACTCGCGGAACTTGTCGGGGGTGAAGCGGCGGTGCTCCATCAGCGCGATGGCAAGCGCGTCGCCGAGTGCGAGGGTCATCGTGGTCGAGGTCGTCGGCACGATCCCGGTCTCGCAGGCTTCGGGCGCGGCCGGCAGAAGAAGCGCCACGTCGGAGCGGCTGAGCAGGGTGCTTCCGGGGCGGCCGGCGACGCCGATCAGCGGGATGTGGAACCGCCGGGTATAGGCGATCATGTCGGCAAGTTCCGGCGTCTCGCCCGAGTTCGACAGCAGCAGCGCGACATCGCCGGTGGCCATCATCCCCAGATCGCCGTGGCTGGCCTCGGCGGGGTGGACGAAATGCGCCGGCGTGCCGGTGGAGGCGAGGGTCGCCGCGAGCTTGCGCGCGATGTGGCCCGACTTGCCCATGCCCGATACGATCACCCGGCCGCGCGCCTCGAGGATCAGCGCCACCGCATCGGCGAACGCCTCGTCCAGCGCCTCGGCCAGCAAGGACAGCGCCTCGCCTTCACGGCGGATCACGCGGCGGGCGGTTGCGAGAAAGGTCTGGGTCCGGTCGGGGGCCGCGGAGGCGTCGGGCATGGCGATGTCAGTGCTCGAAGATGTCGATCTCGGGCCAGCCGGCCAGATCGAGCTTGGCCCTGGTGGGCAGGAAGTCGAAACAGGCGCGGGCGATCTCGGTGCGCCCCTCGCGTTCCAGCCGCTTGTCGAACTCCCTGCGCAGGCGGTGCAGGTAGAGCACGTCGGAGGCGGCGTATTCCTGCTGCGCGACGGTCAGCGTCTCGGCGCCCCAGTCGCTGGACTGCTGCTGCTTGGAAATGTCGATGTCCAGCAGTTCCTGGCAGAGGTTCCGCAGGCCGTGGCGGTCGGTGTAGGTGCGCACCAGCTTGGACGCGATCTTGGTGCAATAGACCGGCGCGGCCAGCGCACCGAAGGCGTTGTACATCGCCGCGATGTCGAACCGGCCGAAGTGGAACAGCTTCAGAACCTCCGGATCGGTCAGCAGGCGCGCGAGGTTCGGCGCCTCGGTCTGGCCCTTCTCGATCTGCACGAGGTGCGCATCGCCATCGCCGCCGGAGAGCTGCACGAGGCACAGGCGGTCGCGATGCGGATTGAGCCCCATCGTCTCGCAGTCGATGGCGACCACCGGGCCGAGATCGAGCGTATCGGGGAGATCTTTGGCGTGGAGGTGGATCGCCATGTCGGGGCCTTCTTTTTCGGGGTTTCCGCCCAGATACGGCGGCGGGGCCGGGATTTCAATGCTGGCGCTTCCGCGGGCCCTTGCGGTGATGCGCAATTTGCAGGCGCTTGCGGCGGAATGCGCCACATTAAGCGGCGCGAATTGCTTTGACAGCGCGCGCCCGGGCCTACACCTTGTAGCAGGGTCTGAAATATTTGACCTTTCGGACAATATCGCGGCAAGCGCCTAATAACACAGCAACAGGGTCTGTCTCATGCATGAATCCAAAGTTACCGGTGCGATTTCGCGCCGCGCCTTCCTTGGCTCGACGGTGGCCGTCGGTGCGCTTGCGAGCCTTCTTCCGCTCAAGGCCCATGCCCAGGAGCCGCTGAAAGTCGCCGGCATTTACACCGTGCCGGTGGAGCAGCAGTGGGTGAGCCGGATCCACATCGCGGCCCTTGCTGCCCAGGAACGCGGCGACATCGAATACACCTATTCCGAGAACACTGCGAACACCGACTATCCGCGCGTGATGCGGGAATATGCCGAGGGCGGCTACGACCTGATCGTCGGCGAGATCTTCGGCGTGGAGGCGGAGGCCCGCGAAGTGGCCGCCGAGTACCCGGAGGTTGCGTTCCTGATGGGCTCGTCCTTCAAGGAAGACCCGGCCATCGCCAACCTCGCGGTTTTCGACAACTACATCCAGGACGCCTCGTACCTGTCTGGCATCATCGCCGGGGCGCTGTCGGAGAGCGGCAACATCGGCATGGTTGGCGGCTTCCCGATCCCGGAAGTGAACCGCCTGATGCATGCCTTCATGGCCGGTGCGCGCGAGATGAACCCCGACGTGACCTTCCAGGTGTCCTTCATCGGCTCCTGGTTCGATCCGCCCAAGGCCAAGGAAACCGCCTATGCAATGATCGAGAACGGCGCCGACCTGCTTTATGCCGAGCGCTTCGGCGTCTCGGATGCGGCCAAGGAAAAGGGCATCCTCGCCATCGGCAACGTGATCGACACCCAGGCCGACTATCCCGACACCGTGGCCGCTTCGGCTCTGTGGCATTTCGAGCCGACGCTGGACAAGGCGATCGCCGAGGTCATGGCCGGGACCTTCACGGCCGCGGATTACGGGATCTATTCCTTCATGAAGGAAGGCGGCTGTTCGCTGGCACCGCTCGGCACCTTCGAGGGCAAGATCCCGCAGGCGGCGCTGGACCTGGTGGCCGAACGGGAAGCGGCGATTAAGGATGGCTCCTTCACCGTCGAGATCAACGACGAAGAGCCGAAATCCTCGTAAGTCATGACAGGCGCGGAGCCGGTGCAGACCGTTCTGCGCCTTTCCAACATCACCAAGCGCTTCGGATCGCTCACCGCAAACGATGCGGTGAGCTTTCATCTGGACCGGGGCGAGGTTGTCGCCCTGCTCGGCGAGAACGGCGCCGGCAAGACGACGCTGATGAACATTCTCTTCGGCCAGTACACGGCCGACGAGGGCGAGGTGGAGCTTTTTGGCCAGACGCTCCCGCCAGGCAATCCGCGCGCCGCGCTCGATGCCGGGGTCGGCATGGTGCACCAGCACTTCACGCTCGCCGGTAACCTGACCGTCTGGGAAAACATCGTGCTGGGCGCTCAGCCGCTGGCCGCGATGTCGCTGCGCCCCGGCGAGGTGAAGGCCCGGATCCGCGATCTGTCGGCCCGCTTTCATCTCAAGGTCGATCCCGATGCCCGGGTCGGACGGCTGACGGTTGGCGAGCGGCAGCGGGTGGAGATCCTCAAGGCACTCTACCGCGATGCCCGCATCCTTATTCTCGACGAGCCCACGGCGGTGCTGACCCCGCAGGAGACGGACGCGCTGTTCTCGACCCTGCGGGAGGCGATCGGCATGGGGCTGTCGATCATCTTCATCTCGCACAAGCTGCACGAGGTCATGGCGATCTCCGACCGCGTGCTGGTGCTGCGGCATGGCAAGCTGGTGGCCGAGCGCCCGACGGCCGAGACCAACCGCGAGGAACTGGCCGCGCTGATGGTCGGGGCCGAGGTGACGATGCCGGAGATCACGCCGTCGACCCCCGGCGCGCCGCGCCTGTCGCTCCGCGCCGTGTCGACGGAAGGCGAGGGCGACAAGCCTGGGCTCGACGCGGTGACGATGGACCTGTGCGCGGGCCAGATCACCGGCTTGGCGGGCGTTTCCGGAAACGGGCAGGCCGCGCTGTCGGACCTGCTGTCGGGGCTGCGCGCGCCGATTTCGGGCGACATGACGGTGGCGGGCGAGCCGATCAGCGGCTGGACGCCGCGCACCGCCATCGGCCACGGCATCGCCCGCATTCCGGAAGACCGGCACCACACCGGCACCATCGCGGATTTCACCCTGGCGGAGAACGCGATCCTCGAGACCTACGGCAGCGATTTCTCGCGCCGCGGCTGGATGGACTGGGCCCGCGTGCGGAGTCACGCCGAGGAGTTGATCGCGACCTACGACATCCGCTGCCCCGGACCGGACGTGCGGATCCGGCTGCTGTCGGGCGGCAACATGCAGAAGCTGATCCTCGGGCGGGTTCTGGAATGGGGGCCGGAGATCATCCTCGCCAACCAGCCGGTGCGCGGGCTCGACATCGGCGCGGTGAACTACGTGCACGGCCGGCTCGCCGAGGCCCGTGATGCCGGCGCGGCGGTCCTGCTGATCTCGGAGGATCTCGACGAGATCATGCGCCTGTCGGACGTGATCCACGTGATCTCCGAAGGTCGGCTCAGCCCGCCCTTCGCCCGCGGCACCATGAAGCCGGAGGACCTGGGCGCCTGGATGGCCGGCCACGGATTCGAGGAGGCGGCCCATGCGTCTTGAACCGATCGCCAACCCGACGTTGGCGCGGCGGACCCTGCCGCCGGTGCTGGCGCTGGCTATGACATTCGCGGTTGCGGCGCTGCTGGCCATGATCGCCGGGGGCAACCCGGCCGCCGTTTTCGGCGAGATCTTGAAAGGTGCCTTCGGATCCAAATTTGCCGTGCTGGAGACGCTGAACCGCGCCACGCCGCTGATCTTCACCGGCCTCGCCGTTGCCGTCGCGTTTCGTGCCAAGCTCTGGAACATCGGGGCCGAGGCGCAGCTCTATGCCGGGGCGGTCGTCACCGCGGTGCTCGGCACGGGCGCTCTCGGATGGCCGTCTCCGGTGCTGCTGCCGGTGATCGCGGTCGCCGCGATGCTGGCGGGCGCGTTCGTTCTGTTCGTGCCGGCGGTGCTGAAGACCCGGTTCGGCGTGGACGAGGTGGTGACCACGCTGCTCTTCAACTTCATCTTCCTGCTCTTCGTCTCCTACCTGCTCGAAGGTCCTTTGAAGGACCCGATGGGTATGGGCTGGCCCAAGTCGGCGCGGCTGATCCCCGAGGCGCGCCTGCCGCGGATCGTCGAGGGGCTGCGCCTGCACTGGGGCTTTGCGCTGGCCCTGATCTCGGCCGTGGCGATCTGGATCGTGGACGCGCGGACGACGCTGGGTTTCGAGATGCGCGCCGTGGGCCAGAATGCGGAGGCCGCGCGGTTCGCCGGCATCCCGGTGACCCGCGTGATCCTCAAGACCGCGCTGCTCTCGGGCGGGCTCGCGGCGCTCGCAGGCTATTCCGAGGTCGCGGGTCTCAAGGGATCGCTCACGCTCGATCTGTCGCCGGGCTATGGCTACACCGGCATCGTCGTGGCGATGCTGGCGCTGCTGCATCCGCTCGGCGTGGTCGTGGCGGCGCTGTTCGTCGCCGCGATCTTCGTCGGCGCCGACAGCATGAGCCGCGCCGTCGGCGTGCCGACCTACCTCGCCGACATCATGCTCGCGACCGCGCTGCTGCTGATGGTGCTGGCGATCCTGCTGACCAAGTTCCGCGTGCGGAGGGATTGAGATGGAACTGCTCGAGATCCTGCTCTCCGCCTCGTTCTGGGCCGCCGCGATCCGCATCGCATCGCCGCTGATCTTCGCCACGATGGGCGAGCTGATCTGCGAACGGGCAGGGGTGCTGAACCTCGGGATCGAGGGCATCATGGTCGCCGGCGCCTTTGCAGGCTGGATCGCCGTCTGGGCCGGGCTGCCGCTCTGGGGCGGGGTGGCGGTGGCGCTGCTGACCGGCATGGCCTTCGGGCTGGTCCACTCGATTCTCTCGGTGCCCTTTGGCCTGTCGCAGCACGTCGTGGGTGTGGGCATCACCCTGCTGGCGACCTCGCTGACCTTCTACACGTACCGCGTGGTGCTGCCCGAGGTCTCCTCGCCGCCCAAGATCGAGGCCTTCCAGGCATTCGAGATCCCGATCCTGTCCCAGATCCCGATCGTCGGCCCCGCGTTCTTCGCGCAGACGCCGCTGACCTACGCGGCCTTCGTGGTGGTGATCGTGACGGCGCTCGTGCTCTACCGTACGCCGCTTGGTCTCGCCGTGCGGGCTGCGGGCGAGAACCCGTCGGCGGTCGCGGCGCAGGGCCTTTCGGTCACGGCGATCCGCATGGGTGCGGTGATCGTGGGGTCGGGGCTGATGGCGGTGGGCGGCGCCTTCCTGACCATGTCGGCCTTCGACAGCTTCTTCTTCGACATGGTGAACGGGCGTGGCTGGATCTGCATCGCGCTCGTCGTGTTCGGCGCGTGGAAGCCCGGCAAGGCGTTGCTCGGCGCGATCCTCTTCGCGGCCTTCGACGCCTTCCAGATCCGGTTGCAGCAGACCCCGGTCGGCGCGGTCGTTCCCTACCAGGTGTTCCTGATGATGCCCTATTTCCTGTCGATCCTCGCGCTCGTCGCCATGTCGCGCCGCGCCGAGGTTCCGGCGGCGCTGATGGTGCCGTTCAACAAGGGAGAGAGATGATGTTCGACCTGATCGTTCGCGGCGGGACGCTGCCCGACGGCCGCAGCGCCGATATCGGCATCAGGGGCGACCGCATCGCTGCCATCGCGCCACGGCTCGAGGCGGAGGCGGGCGAGGTGATCGACGCCTCCGGCGATCTTGTCTCGCCGCCCTTCGTCGATCCGCATTTCCACATGGACGCGACGCTGTCCTACGGCAGACCGCGGGTAAACGCGTCAGGCACCTTGCTGGAGGGCATCTCGCTCTGGGGCGAGTTGCGGGACATCGCGACGGTGGACGAGATGGTCGATCGCGCGCTGACCTATTGCGACTGGGCGGCCTCGATGGGCCTGCTGGCGATCCGCAGCCATGTCGACACCACGCCCGATCACCTGAACACCGTGACCGCGCTGCTGGAGGTGCGGGAGAAGGTGAAGGGCTACATCGACCTGCAACTCGTCGCCTTCCCGCAGGACGGGCTCTATCGTGCGCCGAACGGGCGGGAGAACGTGATCCGCGCGCTCGACATGGGAGTCGATGTCGTGGGCGGCATCCCGCATTTCGAGCGCACGATGGCCGACGGCGCGGCCTCGCTGCGCGACCTCTGCGAGATCGCGGCGGGGCGCGGCCTGATGGTCGACATCCATTGCGACGAGACGGACGACCCCATGTCGCGCCACATCGAGGCGCTGGCCTTCGAGACGCAGCGGCTGGGCCTGCAGGGGCGCGTGGCCGGCAGCCACCTGACCTCGATGCACTCGATGGACAATTACTACGTCTCCAAGCTCCTGCCGCTGATCGCCGAGGCCGGCATCGCGGCGATCCCCAACCCGCTCATCAACATCGTCCTGCAGGGGCGGCACGACACCTTCCCCAAGCGTCGCGGCCTGACACGGGTCAAGGAGATGCAGGCCATGGGTATCCCCGTGGGCTGGGGCCAGGATTGCGTGCTCGATCCGTGGTACAGCCTTGGCACTGCCGACATGCTCGACGTCGCCTTCATGGGCCTGCACGTCGCCCAGATGACCCACCCCGAGGAAATGGCGCGCTGCTTCACCATGGTGACGGAGACCAATGCCGAGATCATGGGGCTGACGGATTACGGGCTCCGCGAGGGGGCGTTGGCCTCGCTGGTGGTGCTCGACGCGGGCAATCCGACCGAAGCGGTGCGCCTGCGGCCGGCGCGGCTGGCGGTGGTCGCCAGGGGCAAGGTGATCGCACGCTCCGAGCGGGGCGATGCGGCGCTGACCCTGCCGGGGCGCCCGGCCTCGGTGCGCCGCCGCGCGCCGTGAAACCGCGGCCTTTGGCTGCCAGTCGGCCACCATTCAACGAAATCAAGGGGCTTGCTGGCACTTTCTGGTATCTCGGGCGTTGTTTCGTGGCTAAGCTGCCCCTCAAGGCCGGGCCTGATGCCCGGCGGGATGCTTCGATCGAACCTGCTCAGTGGGAGGTGACCATGTCTGATGTTTCTGGCGCGCGGAAGGCTGTTCTCGGCCGTGGACTTGGGGCGATGGTGATCGCGCTCGGCCTCACGGCCTGTGCGCCCGAGCCCGAGACCACGCAGCAGGTGACCTACCTGCCGGCCTCGACTCCGCGGGTCAACGCCCCGGCCGAGCGCGCACGGCAGCTCTCGACCGGCACCTACCGGGACGACATCCCGGAATACACCGGCGCACCCAGCCCCCGTACCGGCACCTGGCCGGCCCCGGTTCCGGAACGCCGCAAGACGGCCTATCGCGAGGATTACGTCACCTACGTTCGCTGACCCTGCCGGGTTGGACGGCGCATTTCCGGGGCCGCATTGTCCCGGAATTGGCAACGATGGCGAAATAAGCCCGGGGATTCCCTAGTTTTGCCCCAATAATCGGATGATCTGCCGGCGAATTCAGGCGCCAGCCCAGGGTAGATCGTTCCATGAAGACTTCCGCCAGACTCACGTCCGACGGGGCCGCGCTCCGACAGGCATCGCCCGCGGCGATCGGTTCGGGGGCGACGCCCTCGGCGTTGCTGGCGTCGCTGCTCTATCCGGCCGCGGTGTCGGTCCTGTTTGTCGTCATTTACTGGAACCGGATGCTGAGCCACGACGTGGCGGTTTACGTTCTGGCCGCCCGGGACTGGCTGGACGGCGCGGTGCTCTACCGCGACGTGATCGACATCAACCCGCCGCTCAACTTCTACCTGACGGTGCCCGCGATCCTGCTGTCGGACCTGCTGAACCTGTCGCCCGACAACGGCGCCTACGTTGCCTTTGCGCTCCTGGTTTTCGCCTCGCTCCACTGGTGTTTCCGAATCCTGCACGACGAGCAGGGGATGACGCCCCGGGACGCCGGCCTGATGACCCTCGCAGTCGGGTTCTCGCTACTCGTCTCGGCGCGGTTCGAGCAGATCCAGCGCGACGGCCTGCTGCTCGTCTTCATGATGCCCTGGCTGCTCTCCCAGCTGGGGCCGCGGCCGAACGCCCCCGGCATCCTGCGGACCGTGTTCTTCGGGATCGGTGTCTGCCTGAAGCCGTATTTCATCGTCTTTCCGCTGATGATGACGGCCTACCAGGTGCTGCGGCAGCGGTCGTCCCGCCCGATCCTTTCGCCATCGAACCTGACGCTCCTGGCCGTGGGTCTCAGCTATGGCGCCTTTGTCGCCCTCGTGCATCCTCTGTACTTCTCCGACGTCGTTCCCCGCGCGCGGGAGGTCTATGGCAACATCTCCGCCGCGCCGGAGTTCATCCGGATGCGTCTGCAGCTTGCCGGCCTTCCCGTGCTCGGCATGGTTCTCGTGCTGGCGCTGCGTGCCCGGGCGTTGCCGGTGGGCACAGGGGTCTTTCTCACCGGGGTGCTGGCGTCGCTGGCGAGCTACCTCTGGCAGGGCAAGGGGTTCGGCTATCACCTCTACCCGTTCTTCTGCTTCACGTTCCTGACGGCATTCTGGGTGCTGTTCCGTGGCGAGGGGCTTCGGGTCCAGAAGGTCGCCTGCATCTTCACCGTGGGCGCGATCCTGTTCGGCTTCACGCGGATGGGTTTCTACCACGACAAGGGAATCGAGGATGTCGTCGCCATGACCGAAGGGCTGCCGGCGCAGTCGATCTGGGTCCTGAGCACCGATTCCGCGGCCGGACCGGGTGCCGCGCTCGCCATGCGGCGATCGTGGGCCGTGCGCTATCCGCACAACTGGGTGGCGCCGGGCGTGGTCGACGGGCGGGCGAGAACCGATTGCGACCAGACACCCGCCGCCTGTGCCCGATATGACGAACTGCACCGGCTGAATGCCTCGCAATACGCGACCGACCTCCTCGAGAAGCGCCCCGGGATCGCCGTCATCGACAAGAGGCGGTACTTCTTCGAGGACAAGGATTTCGACTGGTATGCCTACATGAGCGTCGCACCGGAGTTCACCGAGGCGATGGGCCGCTACGAGCTTCACGCGAGTTCCGAGAATTTCGACGTCTACCGATACAAGAAATGATGCCCGGTGCAAGGCGGGCTCAGCGGCCTCCGTGCCCATAGGAAAACGGGCCGGCGTCTGAAACGCCGGCCCGTCCGAGTCCTGTAACCGTGAAGGCGGGTGGCCTTACTCGGCGGATTCTTCCTTCTTGGCTTCTTCGCCGGTCTCCTGGTCCACGACCTTCATCGACAGGCGGACCTTGCCGCGGTCGTCGAAGCCCAGCAGCTTGACCCAGACTTCCTGGCCTTCCTTCAGCACATCCGACGGATGGTTCAGGCGGCGGTTCTCGATCTGGGAGACGTGCACGAGGCCGTCACGCTTGCCGAAGAAGTTCACGAAGGCGCCGAAGTCGACGATCTTCACGACCTTGCCCTTGTAGACCTTGCCTTCCTCCGGCTCGGCCACGATCGAGTAGATCATGTCGTAGGCCTTCTGGATCGACTCGGAGTTCGGCGAGGCGATCTTGATCACGCCGTCGTCGTTGATGTCGACCTTGGCGCCGGAGGTTTCCACGATCTCGCGGATCACCTTGCCGCCCGAGCCGATCACTTCGCGGATCTTGTCGGTGGGCACGGTCATCGTCTCGATGCGCGGAGCATGGGCCGAGAACTCGGTCCGGCCGGCGGAGAGCGCCTTCGACATCTCGCCGAGGATGTGCATCCGGCCTTCCTTGGCCTGGGCCAGGGCCTGCTTCATGATCTCGGGGGTGATGCCCGCGACCTTGATGTCCATCTGCAGCGAGGTGATGCCGTTCTCGGTGCCGGCAACCTTGAAGTCCATGTCGCCGAGGTGATCCTCGTCGCCCAGGATGTCGGTCAGAACGGCGTAGGAGCCGTCCTCTTCCAGCACCAGGCCCATGGCGACACCGGCGACCGGCGCCTTGAGCGGCACACCGGCATCCATCATCGACAGCGAGCCGCCGCAGACGGAGGCCATCGAGGAGGAGCCGTTCGACTCGGTGATCTCCGACACGACGCGGATCGTGTAGGGGAAATCGGTCGGGGCCGGCAGAACCGCTTGAAGCGCGCGCCAGGCGAGCTTGCCATGGCCGATCTCGCGACGGCCGGGCGATCCAACGCGGCCAACCTCACCGACCGAGTACGGCGGGAAGTTGTAGTGCAGCAGGAAGTTCGAGCGGAAGTTGCCGTGCAGCGCGTCGATGATCTGCTCGTCCTCGCCGGTGCCCAGCGTGGTCACGACCAGCGCCTGGGTCTCGCCGCGGGTGAACAGCGCGGAGCCGTGGGTCCGGGGCAGCATGCCGACCTGCGATTCGATGGCACGGACCGTGGTGGTGGAGCGGCCGTCGATGCGGTTGCCGTTCTTCACCACGTCGCCGCGCAGAATGCCGGATTCCAGCTTCTTGAGGGCGGAGCCGAGGTTCGCGTCTTCCAGCTGCTCTTCGGTGAGAGCGGCCTTGATCTTCTCGCGAACGGCGGCGACCGTGTTGGTGCGCTCCTGCTTGTCGCGGATCGCGTAGGCGGCGCGCATGTCTTCCTCGCCCGCGGCCTTTACGGCGGCGTAGAGCTCGGAATAGTCCGGCGGCGTGTAGTTGAAGGGCTCCTTGGCGGCGTCCTCGGCGAGCGCGATGATCAGGTCGATCACCGGCTGGATCTGCTCGTGGGCGAACACGACGGCGCCGAGCATCTCGTCTTCCGAAAGCTCGTAGGCCTCGGATTCCACCATCATCACCGCGTCCTTGGTGCCGGCGACAACCAGGTCGAGCCGCTGCTCGGGGTTGTTGCGCAGCTGGTCCATGTCCTGGACCTCGGGGTTCAGCACGTATTCGCCGTCGACAAAGCCGACGCGGGCCGCACCGATCGGGCCCATGAAGGGCACGCCGGAGATCGTCAGCGCCGCGGAGGCGGCGATCATGGCGACGATGTCGGGATCGTTGACGAGGTCATGGCTCAGCACGGTGCACATCACGAGCACTTCGTGCTTGAAGCCGGGAGCGAAGAGCGGGCGGCAGGGACGGTCGATCAGGCGCGCGGTCAGCGTTTCCTTCTCGGTCGGGCGCGCCTCGCGCTTGAAGAAGCCGCCCGGCACCTTGCCGGCAGCGTAGTACTTTTCCTGGTAATGGACGGTCAGCGGGAAGAAGTCCTGACCCGGCTTCGGTTCCTTGGCGAAGGTCACGTTGGCCATGACCGAGGTTTCGCCCAGCGTGGCGATGACGGAGCCATCGGCCTGACGCGCAACCTTGCCGGTTTCCAGTGTGAGCGTCTCCTGCCCCCACTGCATCGATTTTTTCACTTCATTGAACATCTAGCGTATCCTGTAAGGGAGCCCTCCCGGGCGTATCCCGGGTCTCCCGTTTGATTGGCGGCCCCATTGCCGCCGACCCCTGATCCTGTCGCACGCGCCCGGGGCCAAAGGCGTCACGTCTCAGATGGGCGGCAAATACAGGAGTTTCGGCCACAATGAAAGCCGGTAGTAAATCGGCCCCTTTCGGGCCGCGTGCGGCGCGATCCGCGGACCGGCCGGCCCGCAAACGAAAAAGGGCCGCCGAAGCGACCCCTTCCGTGCAATGCTGCGCTGGCGTCAGCGGCGGATGCCGAGGCGCTCGATCAGCGACTGGTACCGGGCTTCTTCCTTGCCCTTGAGGTAGTCCAGCAGCTTGCGGCGCTGCGCGACGAGCTTCAGGAGGCCACGACGGGAGTGGTTGTCCTTCTTGTGGGTCTTGAAGTGCTCGGTAAGGGTGTTGATGCGCGAGGTCAGGATCGCGACCTGGACTTCCGGGGAACCGGTGTCGCCGGCCTTGGTGGCGAATTCCTTGATGACGCGTTCTTTTTCTTCAACGGTGATCGACATCGGGGTCTCCTTTACAGGTTCGAGTCATGGCGCAAGCCGGGATGTCGTCCAGCAGGGCCCTTGGAGAGTTCACCGCCCTCCGAGGAGGACGGATGCGCGCGTATAGGAGAGAATCGGCTCGAACGGAAGGAAAAACTGCCCCGCCCGGATCATGCAGCCAGCCAGAGCTCCGGCCGCGTTGCGTAAGAGACGTAGAGCGGGTGCCGTGGATGGCCGTGCCGGGTCAGCCCGAGGTGGTGCAGCGTGTGCCCGGCCTCCCGCAAGCTGCGCCCCACGTCGGCTGCGCGGCCGAGATGCACACCATGCACACCCCAGGCGCAGAGGATCGTCTGCGATTGCCCGGCGGCTTCGAGGAGGGCCGCGTCGTTCTCCGGGCCAACGGGCTCGGCGGCGCGGCGCAGGGCCTGCGGGTCGGTTTCGCGCCAGGCAAACAGGTTGCAGGCGGTGAAACCGCCGAAGCCGAGCGCGCGGGCGCGCCGCTCGCAGCGTTCGATGGTGGGATCGTTGACCGCCTCCGTCGCCTTGGACGGGTTCAGCATGATGTAGAGCAGCCGGGGCGCGTTGGCCTCCCAGGTTCGGGCAAGGCTGTAGCGATAGCTTTCGCATTCCGAATAGGCCGCCGAGGACGTGGCGGCTTCCGTCGCGTGATGCCGGACGATCATGTCGCGGGCGGCAGGTTGAACACCCGGTCGGGATGCAGCTCGCCGCTGCGATAGATGCCGATGGCCACCGGCACCCCCTGGTAGGAGGCCCAGGCGGTGTCGCCGTACTCGACATCGGGCGCCGACATGACCATGCCGGGGTTGCCGTTGCGCAGCCGGGTCGCGCCTTCGGGCGTGCAGGGCAGCCGGGGCAGGTCGACAAGCGCTTCCTCGAGCGGGCGCAGCCATTGATCGAGTTCCGGTGTCCGCGCCTGCGCCTCGAGCGTCTCCCAGTCGAGCGCGCCCTCGGCTTCGAAGGCGCCGGACCAGGTGCGGCGCAGCGTGGTGACATGGGCGTGGCAGCCGAGGGTCGCGCCGAGGTCGCGGGCGATGGACCGGACATAGCCACCCTTGCCGCAGACCATCTCCAGCTCCGCGTGGTCGGCGTCGGGCCGGGCGACGAGCGCGAGGCTGTCGACATAGAGCGGGCGCGCGGCGATCTCGAATTCCTCGTCGTCCCGGGCCAGCGCATAGGCGCGCTCGCCGTCGATCTTCACGGCCGAGTATTTCGGAGGGACCTGCATGATGTCGCCGACGAAGCCCGGCAGCGCGGCCTCGATCTCGGCATCGCTGGGCCGGGTGTCGCTGGTGGCGATCACCTCGCCCTCGGCATCGTCGGTGTTGGTCGCCTGGCCGAAGCGGATCGTGAAGCGATAGGCCTTGAGCGCGTCGGTGACATAGGGAACCGTCTTGGTCGCCTCGCCGAGCGCAACGGCGAGCACGCCGGTCGCTGCCGGGTCGAGCGTGCCGGCGTGGCCGGCCTTCTTCGCGTCGAAGGCCCAGCGGACCTTGTTGACGACTGCGGTGGAGGTCGGACCTGCGGGCTTGTCCACGATGACCCAACCGGAGATGTCGCGCCCCTTGCGTCTGCGTGCCATGCTGTTCCCCGTTGCAATGAGGGCGGCGGGGTAGCCCGAGGCGGCGCCTGCGTCAATGCCTGGCCTTCTGCGGACCCTGCGGGTTGCGGTGCTTTGCTGAGAGGCTGAGAGGTAGCTCCGGTGCCGCGGGTTGGGTGGGGGCTGAAAATCCGCGGCACCGGACGAGCATACGCTCACTACAGTCCAAAGCGTTAATCGGGCGCGATGGCCGGGGTGTGGGGGAAAAGCGGCATTCGAGCGGTCATTTCGTGGCGCAATTGCGGCGAATGCCAATTCTGCGTTGATTTGCAAGCGTTCCCGCACCACAGTCGATCCATGAACATGGAGACACCTACACCCTTGTCTTCCGGCCACCTGGCGCAGCAGGTGGCCTTCCAACGCTCAGAGCTCAATCTGATTCTCGGTCTCTACGGTCGCATGGTCGCCGCCGGAGAATGGCGCGACTACGGGATTTCCTGTCTCAAGGATGCTGCCGTTTTCTCGGTGTTCCGGCGGACGGCGGAGACGCCGCTCTACATGATCGAGAAACGCCCGCGGCTCCGGCACAGGCAGGGCATGTATTCCGTCATCGGTATGGACGGGCAGATCCTGAAGCGGGGGCACGACCTGAAGACGGTGCTGCGGGTCCTGGAGCGCAAGCTGATCCGCGCCGTGGAGTGAGCCGCGCTCAGCCGAGCCGCCTGTGCGAGGTGGGCGGGCCGTCGCCTGCGGCCTCGATTCGGGCGATTGCCGACTGAAGCGGTTCGAATGACACGGCCATGGCCCGGGCGTTCGCGTGGATGATCCGAGCCTCGTCGACCGCCATCGCCACGTGACCCTTCCAGAAGAACAGATCGCCCCGCCGGGCCGGCGTTCCCTCAGGAAGGGACCCGCCGAGCGCCTGTTCCTGCAGGTCGGAATCCCCGGGGCAGGGGATGCCGCAGGCCAGAAGTGCCGCTTGAACCAGCCCGGAGCAATCGATCCCTGCACGGGAATTGCCGCCCCAGAGATAGGGCGTGCCGAGATAGAGTTCGGCGATGGCGACCGGGTCGTCGTCTCGCGCCTCGACAGGGGAGACATGGCCGGACGGCACGAAATGGCCCGCGTCGGTTTGAAGGTAATCGCCGGCTGTGCCGGTGATCGTCAGCAGGGCGCCATGGGACAGGCCGCAGATTTCGATCCGCTTGAGATCGGGCGCGGGGTAGAGATGCGTGGCTGCGGTGTGAACGCGATGCGTGGGCTGCGCGTCGGTTCCGAGGGCGGCGGTGTCGAGATAGCCGACGAACCCGTCCCGCTCCGATTGGAGAAAGGCGTGGCCGTCGCGCATGTCGAACACCCGAACCCGCTGTCCGTAAAGCAGCTGCCGCTCCCGAGGCCCTCCGGGTGCACGGAGCAGGTCGGCCACCGGCACCTGCACCCGATGCCATGCGCCCTCGTCGTAGCGCGGGGCCTCGACGACGCCGCGCAGCTCGCTTGCCGCAACATGGTCGTTCGCGGGCAGCAGCCGCCGGTCGGTCTGCATCGCGGCGCTCACAATCCGAGGACGCGGGGCAGCGCGTCGAGCACTGCGCGCGCGCCTTGGCCGACGCCCCCGACCGGGCGGGCCGGGGCGGCGCTGGGTTGCCAGCCGTAGATGTCGAAATGGGTGTAGCTTGCCGCGCCCTCGGCGAAGCGGCGGAGGAAGAGCGCCGCGGTGATCGCGCCGGCCATGCCGCCCTTGGGCGCGTTGTCGAGATCGGCGATCGCCGGCTCGACCATCGCCTCGTAGGGATCGTGGAACGGCAGCCGCCAGACCGGGTCCGCGACGCGCGCGCCGGAGTGCTGAAGCGCGTCGGCCATCGCCGCGTCGTCGGTGAAGAACGGTGCGATGTCGGGGCCGAGCGCCACGCGGGCGGCGCCGGTCAGCGTGGCCATCGAGATCAGGAGGTCCGGGTTCTCTTCCGCCGCGAGCGAGAGGGCGTCGGCCAGAACGAGCCGGCCCTCGGCGTCAGTGTTGTTGATCTCGACCGTCAGTCCCTTGCGGGACCTGAGCACGTCCTGCGGGCGGAAGGCGTTCCCGGCGACGCTGTTGTCAACGGCCGGGATCAGCACGCGCAGCTGCACCGGCAGCCCGAGCGCCATGATCGAGCGCGCCAGCCCCAGCACCGTGGCCGCGCCGCCCATGTCCTTTTTCATCAGGCCCATGGAGCTGCCGGGCTTGAGGTTGAGACCGCCGGTATCGAAGCAGACGCCCTTGCCGACCAGCACGACCTTCGGGCCGGTATCGCCCCAGCGGAGATCGATCAGCCGCGGCGGGCGGGGGGAGGCACGGCCGACCGCCTGGATCAGCGGAAAGCCCTTGCGCAGGTCGTCCCCCTTGGTGACATAGCGGGAGGCCCCGAAGCTGTCCGCGAGCTCGCAGGCGGCGGTCTCGAGCTCCCCCGGTCCCATGAGGTTGGGCGGCGTGTTGATGAGATCCCGGGTCAGCACCTCGCTTTCGGCGATGGTCAGCAGGCGGGCGGCATCGACGCCCCGGGGCGCCTTCAGCCGCGCCCCGTCGCCGTCGCCGCCCGGCTTGCAGCGGCTGAACCGGTAGCCGGCAAGCAGCCAGCCGAGCGCCGCTTCCGATAGTTCCTCGACGGAGAGGTCACCCTTGATCTCGTAGGTTCCCTTCGGCAGCGACGTGGCGGCGGTGGCGAGGTGGAATCTGCCACGCGCCCGGTCCCGTGCCGTCCCGTATCCCACGACGGCGAGTTCTCCGTCGCTGGCCGGCACGAGTGCGGCCTGTCCGATCGCGCCGGTGAAGCCGATTCGATCCAGCCAGAAGCGCACTTCGAACGACTGGGAGTCTCTCCAGGCGGGCAGCGCCTCGGGGCCGATGACGAAGAGATCGGTCGACGTGGCGTCGGCCTCTGCGAAGGACAGCGACATGGGGTTCTCCCGGCGGTTTTTGGTTCTGGCTTGCCCGCGCGACATTACGGTCCCCGCTGCGCGCCGCAAGTGGCATCGACCTCGCCCGACGGATTCCGCTCAGGAGGTGACGTCCCGCAGATCCCAGACCGCGGTCAGCGACCTGTCCCCGATCCGCTCGAGCCGGCACAGCGTCGCGGCCAGCGCGGTGCGGTCCTGCCGCAACGCGCATCGCGACACGTCCTCGGCCACGTGCGCCAGTGTCTGAAGGCCGATCTGCGAGGAGATCCCGACCAGGCTTCGCGCCAGCCGGGCCAGTTCGCCGGACCGGTCCGCGCGATAGAGCGGTGCGATGTCGGACAGCCGCACGGCAAGTTCCTCCATCGCTCGGCAGATCACGTTCTCCGCCCCCGCGGCGCCGAGTTGCCGATACAGCTCCTCCAGATTGTCGCGATCGAGCCGAACCGGCTCCTCGAATGTCAATGTCGCCACCGATGCCACCATAACCCCCGTTATTCGCACCATGCCCCCGGATCCCCGCGCATGATTGCCCCGGTGACTGAACAAAGCGTTATGCCTTTGTCGGTTGGGCCCTTGGGATTACTCTCGAATTTCTTCAAATTCCGCCATACAACCGTGAGCGCGAGACCGGAAACCTACGGAGCAGAGCGATGTCCGAACCCGTCGAAAAGATCCATGCCATGCCGCTGCCGCCATACCTGGTGCCGCGCTATCACGGCTGGCATGCGACCACCTATGCCGACAACAAGATCTGGTATCGCAAGCTGGCCGAGGAAGGGCAGAGCCCGCGCATCATGGCGATCGCCTGCTGCGACAGCCGGGTCAACGTGAACGCCGTCTTCAGCGCCGAGACCGGCGACATCTTCCTGCATCGCAACATCGCCAACGTGGTGCCGCCCTATCTGCCGGACGGCGATCCGCACGGCACCTCGGCGGCGCTGGAATACGCGGTTTCGGTCCTGCGCGTCGCCCATGTGCTGGTGGTCGGGCACACCGATTGCGGCGGCGTCAAGGGATGCCAGCAGATGTGCGCAGGCCACGCGCCGGAGCTGGAGGACAAGAGCAGCTTTGTCGGGCGCTGGCTGGACATCCTGCGGCCGGGCTATGAGCGGGTTGCCGGCATCGCCGACGAGACCGAACAGCAGAGGGCGCTGGAAAAGCAGGCGGTGATCGTGTCGCTCGAGAACCTCTGGGGCTTCCCCTTCGTTCGCGAGGCGGTGGAGGCCGGGCGGCTGTCCCTGCACGGCATCCTGTTCGACATCGGGGAGGGCACGTTGCTGCACTACCTGCCCGAGTCCGGAGATTTCGTGAAAATCTGATGGGATGTTGGGCGCGGGGCCAACCGCTTGCGGGATCCGCAAGGGAGGGCTCCCGCCCCCGGAGCCGCGCGGCATAGCCGCTTGTCCGGGGTTGGGCGTGGCGCGGCGGCGATGCCGCCGCGCGGTCGGGCTCAGCCCTTCTTGAGAACGCGGTTTCCGAGCAGCTCGGCAATCTGCACCGCGTTGAGCGCGGCGCCCTTGCGCAGGTTGTCGGAGACGCACCAGAGGTTGAGGCCGTTCTCGATGGTGGAGTCCTGGCGGATCCGGCTGATGAAGGTGGCGAAATCGCCGACGCACTCGACCGGGGTGACGTAGCCGCCGTCCTCGCGCTTGTCGACGACCATGATTCCCGGCGCCTCACGCAGGATGTCGCGCGCCTCGTCCTCGTCGAGGAAATCCTCGAACTCGATGTTGATCGCCTCGGAATGGCCGACGAACACCGGCACGCGCACACAGGTCGCGGTCACCTTGATCGACGTGTCGACGATCTTCTTGGTCTCGGCGACCATCTTCCACTCTTCCTTGGTCGAGCCGTCGTCGAGGAAGACGTCGATATGCGGAATAACGTTGAAGGCGATCTGCTTCTGGAACTTGGAGGGCTCGACCTCCTGGCCGGGCACGTACATGCCCTTGGTCTGGTCCCAGAGTTCGTCGATGCCTTCCTTGCCGGCGCCGGAGACAGACTGGTAGGTGCTCACCACGACCCGCTTGATCCGCGCGCGGTCATGCAGCGGCTTCAGCGCCACGACCATCTGCGCCGTGGAGCAGTTGGGGTTGGCGATGATGTTGCGGTTGGAATAGGCCTCGATCGCATCGGGGTTCACTTCCGGAACGATCAGCGGGATGTCCGGCTCGTAGCGGTAGAGCGACGAGTTGTCGATCACCACGCAGCCAGCCGCGGCGGCCTTGGGCGCGTAGGTCTTGGTCGCGCTGGAGCCGACGGCGAACAGCGCCATGTCCCAGCCGGTGAAATCGAAGGTGTCGAGATCCTGGGTCTTGAGAGTCTTGTCGCCGAAGCTGACTTCAGTCCCGAGGGATTTTCGGCTGGCCAGGGCGGCAACCTCATCCACCGGGAACTGGCGCTCGGCCAGGATGTTCAGCATTTCGCGGCCCACGTTGCCCGTGGCACCCGCGACGACGACACGATATCCCATCGGTCTTTTCTCCATATTAGGTGCGCGCGCGTCATATCAGCGAGTCTTGCCTTGGGGAAGGCGCGATTGCTGTAGGTCGGTTATGCGGGTTCAGGGCTGGCGAGCGCGCTGTGGGGTGCCGGTCTCATGCGTATCGACAGGGATGTCCCGACTCTCCGCTACGCAGAATTTCTCGGGCATCTATATAGTGCGGACGTAAAGCCGGCGCCGATTCTGGCCCCATGATGGGGTGAATCGGCCGTCGGGAGGGGCGAGTCCCAGTTCTCAGCGCTCCCAGGCCTCGACATGAGAGGGAATCCGACTCGGATTCTCGTGGGATTCGCGCCGCTTACCTATGGGAAGGGCGCTCATCCTGTCGCAGGAGAGAGAGTTTATGAGGTCTCAACCTATTGAAAAATAATAATTAATACGATTTTTGACCAAGAGATGAAGGTTTTCTCAAAAAACCACTTGCGGCCTCCGGGTAGTATCCGTAGAACCCCCTTCACCGGCGGCGCTGAGGCGCACGGCGGGGCGCCAGACGGGCGGTTCGGGA
>NZ_FZOY01000004.1 GCF_900188335.1 Tropicimonas sediminicola
TCAAATCAAGAAGGGCAAAGGTGGACGACTTTTACGCCGCCCGCAGCAGGGTCAT
Organism: Tropicimonas sediminicola; assembly: GCF_900188335.1. Classification (GTDB taxonomy): domain Bacteria; phylum Pseudomonadota; class Alphaproteobacteria; order Rhodobacterales; family Rhodobacteraceae; genus Tropicimonas; species Tropicimonas sediminicola. The sequence continues at coordinate 56 of NZ_FZOY01000004.1, forward strand.
CCCGCCGCTACCGTGGCCGACTTTCTCACCGCCGTTCTCACCCGAACAGCGCGAACAGAAACGCGGTCGTGAAAGCCGACGTTACCGCCCCCACGAGCAAACTGTTCCCGATGCCGAATTCGATCCGGTAGATCGTCAGCAAGATGGTCAGGAGGACAAAAACATTCAGGTAGAAGTATCCGAGGTTCTGCCAGCTCGCGATGAACGCAATAGCGAGGCCCAGCGTGGCAAGGATGTACCTCGAATTATGGGTCTCGACCTTGGTGGTGTTCTCTGGACTTGAATCCCGGACATTCCTGATCAGCGTGACAATGCACAACAGGACAAGCAGCCCGGTCAGGATGTTGGGAAAGTAGGTCGGCCCGACACCCGAAGACGAAAAGAAGATCGCCTGTGACGCGCTATGATTGAGGTTCAGAGCATAACCAATCCCGCCGATTATCAAGACAATCGACATCAGGCTGTTCAGGTTTTTCCAGGTCATTCAGGAAAACGCCCGAATGAGATCTGTGCTCTCGGATTCTTCATGGTTCCTCCCATTGAATTAAATGCGGCCCGCTTCCGTTAACCCCCACGAAGCGGCATGGAGTGATGCTTCGGCACAAGCCGGTTGGTTGCGCTTTCTGCGTAGGCAAGATCGGACAATTCGGCGCGCACGCTCAGAAGTGCGTCGCGGTACTCGTCCATCCGGTCATCTGACCGATCATCCGGTTCGGCGAGCGCCAACAGATGCAGAAACCTGCCGTTCGGGTCTTCGATCACGGTGGCACACCGGCGAATGCCGACGTGATTGCCTGCGGTATCGGCCGCGAACACCTCCGAACGCATACGTTCCAGCCGGTCCCGGACCTTGGCCGCCGATAGCCAGCGTGTCGGCTGGCCGGGCTTGCGAAGGGTTTCGAAGAAGCCGTCGGCAAAGAACCTCGCCTCGATCTCGCTCCAGGCAAGCCGGCTAAGATACAGTACCGACAGCACGTCGAGCTCATAGAGCGAACGGCGAAACCCAACCCCCGCGCGTATCAGCACGTTCGGGTCCGGGTGGTCTGTCTTTGAGTGCCACAGGAGCTCGTGGCCGGCGACAACGATCACCTCGGCCGACACTCCCAGCCGGTGGGAAAGATCCCGCATCGTACTGTCAAGCTTGGCCAGGTAGGTCTGTGACATCGGCACGTTCCGCTCCAGGCGGAAGTTGCGCACGCAATACTTTTCGCTGGTGCGGAACAGGTAGCCCCAATCCGACAACGCCTTGACGATCCGGTTCAACGTGGACGGAGACAGGCCACAGTGTCGCGCGATGTCGACCTGCTTCACCGGACCTGGCCCCGCGGCCATGATGTATTCCAGGACTTGCAATGTGCGCTCTGTCGGGTCCATCAACCCTCCACATTTGAAACCCAAAATTCCAAAGTTGGAATTTACGATTTCGTATTCGAGTGTGCCGAGTCTGTCAAGCGACAACCTTTTCTTCCGGCGCCGAGCCAACCCAAGGAAGCGAAAAGCCTCGGTCAGTTGTGCCGATCCTGTAAGATGCCGAGCCCCATTTCGCCGCTGCCGCTCATTGCGGCGCGCAGCGTGTCAACGGCGGAGCAACTTCCGGCGCGACGTTCGCCACCGTCATGCTGACCGACAAAAACCACTTCCCACTGGCGGACCAGGCCTTCACCGCGGCGGTCATGGCAGGCGCCCTCGCCGTCACTTGCAATCTCATGTTGCTTGCCGGTCCCATCATCCGCCTGATCGGCAATTCAGGTGCTGCGATCGCCAATCGGGTCATGGGCATGATCCTCGCCTCCGTCGCGGCCGACACCGTGATGTCGGCTCTGCTGGAGCTTGCAGGCAGTGGCTCATTGCGAGCCGACTGGGCGAGATCCGTTTGAGATCGCTCAAAAGCAAGCCCGGACAACCAATGGCCGCTCTGGTACAGCTGCAATGCGGCATTCGGCAGGATGTCGGAGGCCAGGATTGGACCGTCCGCGGCGGACGGCCCGGCCGATCAGATGTCGACCGACCCGATCATCCGTGGCTCATCCATCCAGCGCGCGAGCGACTTCCGGGCGCCTTCGGTGATCTCGAAGCGGACTGGCCTCCGGGCATTGCTGTGGATGATCGCAGCGCGCTCTTTGACCTGGCCCGCCGCTTAAACAACCGCGACCTTCAGTTCTACCAGATCACAGCCTCCGAGCCAGTTGTCGATAGCGAGATTGAAAAGAGCAAGATCGCGTTGGTTTTCAAAGAGTTTCAGGCGCAGGCGGATGGCCCAGACGTGCTTGGGCATGAGTGAGCCTTTCTGGCCGATGACGCGCCCCTTGTTCCAGGCTGGGCGGCAGGCGCGAATGGCAGGTACGTTGGCGATGGACATGACGGCGCCCGCTGTCCGCCCCCCCTGCCACGACACCCAGCCGATCTTGGTGCGCCATCTTACAACGCAGATCCGGCGGCGCGGTCCATGTCGGCTCGGAGCCCGTCAGAGGTGCCTCACATGTCCCAGTGGTTGACCGCAAAGAGACTTCTGCGAGAGGCTCTTGGCGAAGAGGAGAACAACGGTGGAAGCCATACTCAATCGCACTGGGTACCGAATGCGGCCAAGTTCGGTGGCGGACCGTATGGACATCGCGACGTACATTTTTGGGGATGTGGAGGTTTCCAAGACGCTCGTACACGATGTTTCTACTCAGAAGGGCGTATGGGCGGCGACCGACGCCTGGATCGACACCCTCGCCGTCGATGGGAAACGGAGCACAGCGAATGCCGAACACATTGGGCTTTGGACCATCCGTGACGACGCGGGCGAGGGCAGATTTGTAGGGATACGCGGCGTGTTCGTTGCGCCGGGGCTGCCTCTCAACTCGGTCGCGACATTTGTGGCCATCGCCCGACCCTACTGGGGAAAAGGCGTCTCCAGTGAGTCATCCCGAGTACTCTGCCAGCATGTGTTTCAGAAATCAGAGGCTGATGCGATCTACACCCGGGTATGGCCCAAGCTGAACCCCGCCAGCGACGCCGTTCAACGCCGATTGGGGTTTGTGCCTGCGGACCGGCACACACTCAGGGACACCTTCGGCGAACAACGAATGCGTGAGGTTCTGGAGTTCGATCTTTGGCGGGCATCAAATCTGGAAAGCGAGGGGTTCGCCGAAACGCTTCGCCAGGTGTCGATAAGAATTGGGCAGCTCGCGGCAGAGGACTTGTTGGAGGCGCGGGATGCTGAACAGCGTATCTTGACCGCGCTGCCGGTTCGCCTGGCGAAATCTGGTGACGTTCGCAGCAAAGTAGCTGAGGATCTGCGGCTTGGTTTTCACAATCCTGCCTGGGCAAGTTATCGGATGTCACGAGCCGATTGGGCGGTGCGGGACCGGGTCTAGATACTCGAGTTCTCGACGCCTCCTTCCTCCGCAAAGCGGTCGTTTCCGACCGGGCAGTTCGGCATCCGCCGCCGCGCAGCAGACCGGAAGCCAGCGGCGACCTTTGTCGGCAACCTGCGCATCGCGCCAACCTGCCTGTATCGGACGCAGGCCCGCTTTTTCGAGTTTGGCAAGATCGTGTGATACCATGTCCCATAGGCCTGGCCCCAATCATTGGAACCGGGCGAGCAATTCTGGGGAGGAACCTGTAATGCGTTTCGTGCTTTTTGCAGCGATCATGGCCGCCAGTCCGGCGTTTGCGGAAACCTTCAGCAGCGGCGCTGTCGGCACCGGCACAAGCTCAAACGAACCGATTCCAATCGCCGAGGGACATATCGTTATGCGCACCAGCGGAAGCTACGAGATGTTCGAGGTCGAGGCTGGGCATCCTCTCGAGGGGGCTAAAGGCCCGTGTTTTGGTGCTGTCGAAATCAAGGGAGGCGAGGTGTCGGGTGGCGGCAACTGCGTCTACGAGACGTCCTCCGGTGACAAGGCGGTCATGGTCTGGAAAGCAATGGGATTAGGGGCCGATGGAGCATTGACCGGGGAGTGGTCGGTCTCCGGAGGAACGGGGGCTTGGACCGGCGCCACGGGAGGCGGCACCTTCTCGTCTTTGACGGACCCCAACACTGGGAAGTTCGTCAACACGATCACTGGCGACATAACCGTCGAGTAGATGACGGACACATTGTCTAGTCCGTCCAAAGCGATGACGGACTGGGCGTAACCGTACTGCTGAATCCGGCCATGCCAGGGTCGAGACCTACACAAACCCAACTGTGACGGATGTCGGCAACCTGCGCACTGCCGTGATTGGTCCGACCTCGTAGGTTTGCGCGTGCAGCAAGGACTCGGCAGGGTGTCGACCCCGGGCACGAACGTCGGAGCAGGACGCGGCGAAAGCCGGTGAGGAACCCATTTTACCATTTGATTGACGAGCGATCTCGCCGACTGTAGGCGGTAATTCATGGAAAACACTAAGACCATCGCTATGACTTGGTGGCTGGCCTCCTGACAGGGTGGCCGGATGACCAAACGTGTTCCGAGGCCGCCGCATGGGCGGCCTTTTGTTTTCCGAGCTTCCCGATGCGCCGCCTCTCACTTCATGAGAAGACGCAAATGAACAGACCAACCATTCTGACAGGCGACCGCACCACGGGGCCGCTTCACATCGGGCACTACGCAGGCTCGCTTGCAAACCGGCTGCGCTATCAGGACAGCCATGAACAATTTCTGCTGCTGGCGGATTCCCAGGCTCTGACCGATAACGCCCATGATCCGGAGAAGGTGCGGCGCAATGTGATCGAGGTCGCGCTGGATTATCTGGCCGTGGGCATCGATCCCGGCCGCGCCACCATCTGCCTGCAATCGCATCTTCCGGCGCTGGCCGAGCTGTCGATGCTCTACCTGAACTTCGTCACGGTCGCGCGGCTCGAACGGAACCCGACGATCAAGGACGAAATCCGCGTGCGCGGGTTCGGGCGCGATATTCCCGCCGGGTTCCTGTGTTATCCGGCAGCACAGGCGGCGGACATCACGGCGTTCAGAGCGACAGTCGTCCCGGTCGGCGAGGATCAGGCCCCGCTGATCGAGCAAACGAACGAGATCGTGCGGCGCATCAACGCAACCGCAGGCCGCTCCGTGTTGCCCGAGGCGCGGGCGATCATTCCCAGGGCTGGCCGGCTGCCAGGTATCGACGGCAAGGCCAAGATGTCGAAATCCGGTGGTAACGCCATTGCGCTGTCCGCGTCGCCTGAAGAGATCCGAAATGCCGTCAGAGCGATGTTCACCGATCCGAAGCACCTGCGTGTCGAAGACCCGGGCTGCATCGAGGGCAACGTCGTCTTCACCTATCTCGACGCCTTCGATCAGGACCAGGACAGGCTCGCCGAGCTCAAGGCCCAGTATCAGCGCGGCGGACTTGGCGATAGCAGGATCAAGGCACGCCTTGAAGCTATACTTCAGGAGCTCATCGCCCCAATTCGCGAGCGCAGGGCACAGCTTTCCGAGGACCGGGGATACATTCTTGAGGTGATCAAAGAGGGCACGGAACGCGCGCGAGAGCGCACCGAGGCGACGAGGCGCGAAGTGGTGAGTGCCTTGGGGCTGTTCCAGATGTAGGCGAGCAATGGCGGGCGATCCGGATAGAGGTCCGTTTCGTCCGCCAAGCGTTCGTTCGGTCGTCCTCAACTTCGCGCTTGCGGCGAAAGTCTGGTCTGACGGGCAGCAGCGAAGCATCGGCCCTAAGCATGAAAGGCAGGTCAGGGCCGTTCACGCCGGCTGAACGTCGGCAACGGCAGCGCAAACCTTTGCTCGAAGGAGAGTACAAATCTCCCTCACCAAGTGGCGAAATTCGTCAACGTTTCCGGTGATCGGAGTGCAGCTTTTCACTCGAACCTACACTGAGCGGACAAGGGATATGTGAGCTCTGGACGGTGTCTAACCTTCTGGGTCCAAATGGCGACTTTTGGCTCGTCGTGGCTGGCTGCTGTCGGGCGATATCCGCATTCGTGCAGATCTCCTGAGAGAATACTGTACAGAATGAAACACATCCGTACGCTTGCGCGCGAAAACCACTATTTTGTTGTATGATCTGGCCGCGCAACCGCCGATCAATACGGCGCCAGCCGCTCGCGCATGTCGCGGAACTCGGCCAGCGCGCGCATCGTGCGGCCGTCGTCGATGGTCGCCAGGTCGAGGATTACCGTGTTCGTCACCGTCATCGGCACCACAAGGCTCTGCGACTCGCCGGCCTCGCCGCGCGACACCGCGATGTGGCGGTCGGGGGACGGTTCCAGTGCGGCGCCGCGCTTGTCGGTCAGCGCCAGCGTCGTCGCGCCGCGCATGGCGGCGACCTGCATGATCCGCGCAACCGCCGCCGGTAGCTTGCGGAAGTTGATCAGCCACATCACGTCGTCGCCGGTCATTCCTGCGACCTGTTCCAGCCATTGGTGCTGCATCAGCGACAGGTCGACCGCGTCATACCCCGACCGGCGCAAGCGCAGCGCGACGAGGTGGCACAGCGTGGCGGCGTGACTTTGCCCGAACATGAAAATCCGCCGCGCGCCCAGCAGCGCCTCGGAAAACCCGCGGATGTCGGCATCTGTCACGCTGGCGCGCAAGGTTTCCAGCGCCATGATCTCGCTGTCCAAAACCGAGGCCAGAAGCCCGCTTTCCCCCGCCTTGGCCAGTCGGGCGGCGATGCGGGCAGTGGGGTCCTCGAACTCGCCGTTGCCCTCGACCAGCCGCTGCTGAAGGAAGGCCCGGAACTCTGGGTAGCCCTTGAACCCCAGCCGCCGTGCCAGCCTCACCGCCGACGCGGGATGCACCCCCGCGCGAAAGCTCACCTCTTTGCCGTTCTCCATCGCCGCGCGGATCGGATCGCGGACCATCACGTCAAGAATGCGGGTGTCCGCCTCGGTCAACTGGTCCGAGTGGCGGGTGATTAGGTCGCCCAAGAACGCGGTGTGGTGGCTTTGCATCGGCAGGGATGATCTCTTGAACGGGCCGTGTAGTCCAGCCCAGCGGAGCGCCGCGTCAGACGCGCGCGCCGCTGTGCATGTCGAACAGATGTGCGGCGGCTACGTCGTATTCCAGCCAGATCCGCTCACCCGGTGCGGGCAGATCCTGCCTGCGGTGGGCGATGGCGGACATGGCACCCGACTGGGTCTGGCAGTGTAACACGACCTCTGATCCGGTCATTTCTGTCAGGGTCAACCGGGCCTCGATCGACGCGGCGCCCGGTTTTTTGCGGTGCAGCCGCAACGTGTCGGGGCGCAGGCCCACCTCGACCCCGCGTCGCCCGGTCCAGCCCGTGACCGCGTCGGAGGTGACGAAGTTCATCTTCGGCGTGCCAAGGAAGGACGCAACGAAGCGGTTCGCGGGGCGGTCGTAGATCGCAGCCGGTGTGTCGAACTGCTGCAGGTAGCCGTCCTTCATCACCGCGATCCGGTCGGCAAGTGACAGTGCCTCTGTCTGGTCGTGGGTCACGAAGACGATGGTGGCGCCCAGCCGCTGATGGATCGTCTTGATCTCGGTCCGCATCGCGTTGCGCAGGGCGTTGTCGAGGTTCGACAGCGGCTCGTCCATCAGGAAGGTCGAGGTGTCGCGCGCCATCGCGCGGCCCATCGCCACCCGCTGCCGCTGGCCGCCGGACAGCGCGCCGGGCTTTCGGTCGAGGTAGGGCGTCAGTTGAAGCGTCTCGGCCACCTCACGGGCGCGGGCCTCGCGCGTCTTGCGGGGAACCTTGCGCAATTCCAGCCCGAAGGCGATGTTTTCCAGCACTGACATGTGCGGGTACAGCGCGTAGTTCTGGAAAATCATCGCGATATTGCGGTCCTGCGGCGGAAGCTCGTTCGCGCGGCGACCATCGATGACGATCTCGCCTTCCTCGCAGCGTTCCAGCCCGGCGATCAGGCGCAGCAGGGTGGACTTGCCGCAGCCCGAGGGGCCGACGATAACGACGAATTCGCCGTCGCCGATGTCGAGGTCGACACCATGCAGGACCCGAGGGCCATTGGCATAGCTTTTGCGGATGTCGCGAAGGGTGATCGAGCTCATGCTGCCGTCTCCTTGTGGAATGCGTCGCGGCGGGCGATGGCAAGGCTGGGGCGGTCGGTGGTGAACACCTTGGAGCCCAGCTGCAGGGCGTGGTCGATCTGCGCCGTGGTGTGTGCGGCCCAGCAGCCGAACTCCAGCCCCTCGCCACGAATGTGATCGCGCAGCGTTTCCGTGGCGGTGTCGACGTTGATGCCGATCTCGGGGATGCCGTGCGTCTTTGCCAGGTGCGCTACGGCGCTGGCGCCAAGCTGGGTCACGACCGACGGGCTGACCAGCCAAAGCAAAGGCCGGTCGGTGACATCGCGCAATTCGTCGAGGGTTGGCACGAGGAACGAGGTGAAGCCGGTTTTCGCCAGCATCCCGCAGCTTTCGATCTCGGCCACGACGCGGTGGGCGAAATCCGCATAGGCCGCGCCGCCCGGTCCCGGCTTGATCTCGCAGCGCAGGGTGACAGGGCTGTCCTTGTAGATATCGCACAGCTCGGCCAGCGAGATCGGGTGCTGCCCGCCGGAATAATCGATGACGGCAGCGCGCACCGCCGCCTCGGGCAGTTCGCAGATCGCGCCCCTGCGGTCGGTGGTACGGTCCAGCGTGGCGTCATGGTGTACCATGATCGCGCCGTCGGCGGTGGGATGGACGTCGAACTCGACCTCGTCCACGGCCATCGCGGCGGTGGTGCGGAAGCCGTGCGGCGTGCTGTCGCCGAATTCCAGCGTGCCACCCCGGTGCGAGGCGATACGGGTGAAAGGGGCAAGATCAGTCATTGCGGTGTCTTCTTGTTGGTGTTCCGGGGCCGCGCTCATTTCACCGCCCCCATCGTTATGCCGCGCACGAGGTGGCGTTCGACGAGGACGAAGCCCAGCAGGACCGGCAGAATGGTGATCGTCGACGCCGCCATTACCAGCGGCCAGTCGATTACGTCCTCGCCCGGGTTCACGCGGTACAACCGCGCGAGCCCGATTTGCAGGGTGTAAAGGTCACTTTCGCTGATCGCGACCAGCGGCCAGATGTAGTTGTTCCACTCGGCAATGAACAATTGCAGCGCCATCGAGAAGATCGCCGGCTTAGAGATCGGCACGATCACCCGCCACAGCACTTTCAGTGGCGTCGCGCCGTCCATGTAGGCCGCCTCGTCCAGTGCGCGGGGGATGCCGCGGATGTACTGGCGCAGGAAGAAGGCGGCGAAGCCCGACGAGATCGCAGGCAGGATAAGGCCCGCGTAACTGTCCAGCATCCCGGCCCGCGCCAGCGTCAGGTAGTTCGGGATCAGCGTGATGTGGCTGGGGATCATCAGCGTCGCCACCACCGCGCCGAACATCAGGTTGCCACCCCGGAATTCGAACCGGGCAAAGGCAAAGGCGGCCATCGTGGCGAACGAGATGCCCAGCAGCGTCACGATCCCTGACACGATCACCGAGTTCAGCAGGTAGCGAGCGAAGTTGTATTGCCCGACTGCCACATCGTAGTTGCGTAGGGTGAAGTCGACCCCGCCGGAGTAATAGGCATCCGATGTCTGGAAGCTCATCCAGATGGAGTACAGCACCGGCGACAGGAAGATGGCGGCGACCAGCAGAGTGAGGCCGTTGATGATCCATAGAGCACGGGCGGACGTTTCAGGAGTCATAGTGGACCCTCCGGCCGATTACGCGGGCCTTCACCAAGGCCAGAGCGATCAGGAAGATGAAGAGGAGCACGGCCAGCGCGGACCCGGTGCCGATGTCGAACAGAGTAAAGCCGACGCGGTACAGCATGTTGACGATCATGTCGGTGGCGCCCGCGGGCCCGCCGCGCGTCATCACGTCGACGATGGTGAACACCTGGAATGCGTCGATCACCGAGATCACCAGCAGGAAATACGTGGTAGGCATCACCAGCGGGAAGGTCACGCGCCGAAACACATGGAACCGGCCTCCGCCGTCCACCGCCGCCGCGTCGTAGTATTCCATAGAGATCGCCTGAAGCCCGGCTGTGTAGATGATCACGTCGTAGCCCAGCTGCTTCCACGTGTTCACGAAGATGATTACGTACAGTGCCAGTTCCGGGTCCTGCATCCACGATACCTTGTCGAAGCCCAGCATTTTCAGGAAGCCGTTGATCGCGCCGTAATCGGTCGAGAACACCCAGCTGAACACCACCGCGATCGACACGGTCGACGTAACGGTGGGCAGGAAGATCGCGCCGCGCGTGATGCGGGACACCGCCGTCTCGCGGATCAGGAAGGATGCCACCGCCAGTGCCAGCGCCAGCCGCAGCGGCACCGAGATCAGCGCAAAGACCGCGGTGACCTTCAGCGAGTTCCAGAAATCGCGCGTGCTCAGCAGCAGCCGATAGTTGTCGAGCCCCACCCAAGGCTTGGTCGGGGACATAAAATCCCACTCGCGGAACGACAGGTTCACGCTTTGCAGGATCGGGATGTAGGTGAAGACCGCCATGAAGCCGAGAAGCGGCAGCACGAACAGGTACGGGGTCAGTTTGCGAAGCATGTCGGAAAAAGTGCCTTGGGCGCGGGGGCGACGGGACCGGACGGGCAAGGGGCCCCGTAGCGGGGCCCCTCACCGGTGGTTCGGGCGGGCTTACTGGCCCATGCGGTCCGCCTCGGTGCGGGTGCGCTCGGCGAAGTCGGCAAGCGTGTCCTCGACCTCGCGCTGACCCAGCGCCATCGCCTGCCACATGTCGTACTCGGTGGCGCGCATCCACGTCACGACCGGCGGGCGCGGACGGCCACGGGCGACATCAAGCTGCTCGATCGACACGCGGATTCCCGGCTCGTTCTCAAGCGTCTCGGCCGCCAGCGGCTGCTCGGCGGTGTTGCGGTTGATCGGCATATAGCCAGTGCCCGCGAACCAGATTGCGTTCGATTCCGCCGACGCGGCGAAGCTGATGAAGTCATAGGCCGCGTCCTGAACCTCGGCGTCCGCCGTCGACAGGATGCCGATGCCGGCCCCGCCGATCGGCGCGGCGCAGACCTTGTTGCAGGGCAGCGGGCGCACGATCAGGTCATCGCCCAGCGACGCCTTGGACTGGCGGTAATTGCCGGTCGAATTCAGCATGATCCCGACATTGCCCGCGAAGAACGCGTCGCGGCCGGTATTCTCGTCGGTCACGTTGTCGGCCGAGGCGACGCCGTGGTCATGCACCAGCGACGCCATCCATTCATAGGCCTCGACGGTGTTCGGCGCGTCGATCAGGATCTCGCCCGAGACGCTGTCGATCAGGTCGCTGTCGTTGTCCATGATCAAGCCCCATCGCGCGAACTGACCGGGCGCCGCGATGCCATAGATGCCCTCGTCGCCCAACTCTGCCTGGATCTGCTGCGCGGCGGCGAGGATCTCTTCATAGGTGGTCAGCGGCGTGTCCTCAGGCAGGCCAGCGCGCTCGAAGATGTCCTTGTTGACATAGGTCACCGGGGTCGAGCTGTTGAAGGGCACGATATAGTTCTTGCCCTCGTAGACACCGACCTCGCGGGCGAAGTCGAACAGCTCGTCCTTCAGCGGATCGGCTTCAAGGTAATCGGTCAGATCCATCAGCACGCCGCGGTCGGCGAACAGGCCGTAGCGGGTGACTTCCATGATGACGGCATCGGGGCCACGGCCAGCGGGGATGGCGGCCTGCAAGCGGGCGACGATGTCATTGTAGTTGCCGACATGCTCGGCTTCGATGGTGATGCCGGGGTTGGCTTCTTCGAAGTTGGTGATGATCTCGGCCAGCGCTTCGCCGGACGAGCCGCCGAAGCTGTGCCAGAATTCGACGGTGACCTCTGCAGCCGCAAGTGAGGTCGAGCCAAGCAGGCCAGCGAGGCCCAGCCCGGCGATACGGGTAAGTTTTCTGTTCATGGGGACCACCTTTTTGCAATTCGGGTTGCACGTTGTTTCGGTGGTCGGGATAGGCGCGGTATGTGACGGAAAATCGAACGATACATTAAGGTTTGTTGACGGCTCACCCGTTTCTCAGGGGCCGCGAGGTCTGGGCGACCGATGTTCGGCGGTTTGTGAACGCAGTGGAGGGGTCAGTGAAAGTTCGTTTCCTGCAATGAGACTTGCACATCTCCGCAGATCGGTCCGCCCCGACCATTTTCCGCTCTGCGGCGTCCTGGCGGCAGCGGTGCAGTATCGCAATCGCGCGACGATCGTCGGATATGATCCGGAACCAGACAAGTCGGAGGAGGCAGGTAAAGGCAGCTTTTCCGCACTGCCGACCTCCACCCCACGAAAATGCTGCTCGACGTCCGAATGGCCGGTCTGGTGAGGCTGCACCGCAGCAAAGGCGTCTATGATGAACGGCAGAAGTGGGCCGTTCACGCAATTTTGGAAACCCATCGCAAGTGTATGAAGGGGTCTGCTTACTTGCCCCCGGGATCCTTCCTGCGGCGAGCCCCGATCACTCGCTTCACGTGGTCACCACCTGTCTCGCAGGGCCGCTTGCCTCGCGCGCCATTGCTGGCGGCGGCAGCCTTGGGTTTGCAGGGGTAGGGAACTTACTCTGCGGCGATACGCAGCGTCGCCGGTGCGGGCTGTATCTTCTCGGTTTTCGTGATGAACTTGCGGCGTGAGATCAGCGCGTAGAGAGCCGGGGTGAAGTAGAAAGAGACCACGGTCGAGAGCAGAACCCCGCCGGCGATTGCAGTCGCGAAGGGTGGCCAGAAACCGCCCCCCTCCAGGACCAGCGGCAGGAAGCCGCCAAAAGTCGTGACTGTTGTCGATATGATGTGTCGCGCGGAATTCGACACCACTTCGGCCATGGCCGCACGATCTCCCGACGCGGCCCGAACATCGGCCTGGAGCCCCGTCAGGATGATGATCGCAGCATTGATCGAGACACCGATAGAACCGATCACGCCGATGATCGCGTTGATGCCGAAGGGGAACTGCATGATTGCGAGAGAAAGGATGGACAGCCCCGCCGACAACACGCAGACCACCAGCGCCGCCGCCGTCAGGCGGAAGCTGTTGAAGGTCAGGGCGATGGTGGCGATGGTCAGGGTCACGATCAGGCCCACGGAGGCCATCAGGTTCCCGACCGTGCTGGATCGCGCGTCGCTGTCGCCGCCGAGCTCGAGCCGGTACCCGGCGGGAAGGGTGAAGCCGGATTCCGCGAGGGCCGCCTGAACGCTCTGCAAGGCCTCCTCCGGCAGAAGATCAGGGACGAGAAAGGCCTGAACGGTGTTGGTCCTTTCGCCGTTGCGCCGCACGATGGCGCTCTCTGACGGCTCCAGCCGAAGAGCGGCAAGCTCGGAGAGCGGGATGCCGGGAAAACGGCCCTGCGCTGCAAGGTCGGCAGCATTGGGCGGCAGGATCGGCAAATCCGATATCCCGGCCGTATCGCCGCGCAGGCGAGCATCGAAACGCACCCGGATCGGCAGCGTCTCCGTGCCCTCGACGAGGGACCCGCCGGTGGTGCCGACCAGGCCAACCTCGAGCTGGCGCGCGATTTCGGTCAAAGACAGGCCGTACTGCCGTGCCTTGATCTCGTCGATCTCGTAGCGCAGGCGGGGTGCGCCGCCGCTCGACGTGGCGCGCACCTGCGTCGTGAAGTCGAGCCCGGCGATGACCGCGCGGGCCTCGTCGCCGATCTGGCGCAGCACGTCCACATCCGGTCCCACGAAGCGAAGCTCTACGGGCGCTGCGACGGGCGGTCCCTGCACGAGGCCGCGGACAATGACCTGCGCCGAAGTGAATTCCGCATCCAGCCGTTGCTGAAGCGCGGGCACCAGGCGCGCGGCCGCTTCCTCGGTCGTGGTTGTCACCATCGCCTGTGCAAAGCCCGGCTCGCGCGAGCGGTTTCCGGTGATGTTGTAGTAGAAGGCCGGGCCGGACTTCCCGATGGTCCAGTAGGCGTTCTTGATCTCGGGGTTTGCGGTGAGCAGCGCATCGATCTTCTTCGCCACGGCGCGGGTCGCCTCGATCCCGGTTCCGGCCGGCATGTCCAACTCGATATAGAACTGGTCCCGCTCCACTCCGGGAAAGAACTGTGCCGTGAGCGTTGGCAAGCTGGCGAAACCGAGCAGCGGCAGGATCAGCGAAATCGCAATGCTCTTGAGCGGGTGCGCAAGCGACCAGCGGATAGAGGCCGAAAACAGCCGGCCGGGAAGACCGCCCGTACGCGCGCGTTGCTGTCCCGGGGTCTCGGCCGCGAGCAGCCATCCTGCCAGCGCCGGGGTGACCGCCAGGGCGACGAAGAGCGACCAAAGGAGCATCAGCACGACGGCGATGGCGATGGAACCGACGAAATCGCCGGCCGGTCCCGGCAGAAGGATCATCGGCGTGAAGGACAGTGCGGTCGTCACGGTCGAAGCGATGAGCGGAGCGATGAGGCGCCGGACAGCGTCGCCCACGGCGAGGGCACGCGACATGCCGCCGGCCAGCCGTTTGCGGATCTCATCTGTCGTGACAATTGCCGCATCCACGAGCAGGCCGAGTGCCACGATCAGCCCGGTCACGGACATCTGGTGAATCGGCAGGCCGATGAAGTTCATCGTCGCCAGCGTGGCGAGGCTCACCACCGGAAGCACGATGGCGACAATCGCGGCGGCGCGAACGCCGAGCGTGAGAAACAGCACGCCGACGACGATTGCGACGCCGATCACCATGTTCGTTCCGACATCGAGCAGCCGGTCGACCGTGTATGTGGACTGATCGAACAGCAGGACTTCCGAAAACCCGACGGGGACCTCGTCAGCGCCTGCTTCCAGCTCTTCGCGGACGAACCCCATCCAACGATCGATCTGAACCCCGTCCTGTGCCAGTACGCCGACAAGAACCGCCGGACGTCCGTCGACCAGCGCGTGTTCCTCGGCCGGCGTGCGGGGACCTCGGCTGATCTCGGCCACGTCCCCAAGCGTGAGCACCGACCCTTCCGAGCCTTCGCGCAACGGGATGCGGCGCAGGCGCTCGAGGGCCTCCACTTCACCCGAGATTCCAATGGCGAGGTCGGTGCCTTGACGGTGCAGACGCCCTGCCTGCACTTTCGCGTCGGCAGCGGAAATCGCCGCAGACACCTGATCCGCGGTGAGGCCGACGGCTGCGAGGGCCTGGGCATCGAGCGTGACCAGCACCTCCTCCTCCGGAACGCCGAACAGATCCACGGCCCGGGTGTTCGGGATGTTGCGCAGCCTTTCGGCGAGGGCATCGGCGTGGCGCGACAGTAGGGTGACCGGGGTTGCTTCGGTATCGGCGACGATGGCGATCACGGCGGAATAGGCCGACACGCCCTCGGCATCGAATTCCGGCGTGCCCACGCCGGCCGGGAAGGATTGGCTGGCATCGGTCACCGCGTCGCGCGCTTCCGACCAGACCTGCTCGATGGTGGCATCGTCGAGCGTTTCCAGCAGATCGACCGAAACCACCGAGATACCTTGCCCGGAAACGGAGGTGATCGTGTCGACCTCGGCGATCTCCCGCAATTCCTCCTCGAGCTTCGAACTCACAAGAGCCTCGACGCGGGCCGGATCGGCGCCCGGGAAGCTCGTGGTGACGGTCGCGAAGAGGTTCGTGATCGTGGGGTCCTCCTGCCGGCCAAGCGACAGAAAGGAGGACATCCCGGCGGAGATCAGAACGATCAGGACCATCGCGACAAGACGCGGCTGGCGAAAGGTCAGGGTCGCGAGATCCTGGTTCATGTCACTGTCCTCCCGTGCGGAGCGAAAGCTGCGCCGTCCCGGCCAGAACGGGCTGAACACGTTGCCCCGGCGCGACCCGGTGCGGCCCTTCCGCCAGCAGCCGAAGCCCGGGCGCGAACCCACCCGACACGAAGGCCCGATCGTCCGCGACTTCCTGAATATCCACGGCGAGAGGCCGCACGCGATCCTCGGAATCGACAACGAGGATAGTCCAGACCCCGCCGGCCCCCTCTCGCAGGGCCCGAACGTGCACCCAGGCGCCTATTTGCGCGACCTTGCGGGGAACACTGACCGTGGCAGTCGATCCGAAGGGAAGATCCGTCGCCTCGACACGCAGAATTGCAGTGCGGGTACGGGTTGCCGGGTCGATGTCGGGCCGAACGGCGATCAGCCGTGCCTCGAATGCGCGGCCGTCGCTGCTCAGCGACGCTCGTTCCAGGCTCTCGGCATCGAGCCAGAACGGCACCCCCACCCGGACGTTGGCAACGTCATCCATCATGAGCTGCAGGATTGGAGTGCCGGCGGCGACCGAAGAGCCGATGTCGGTGGATCGAGTGCCCACGATTCCCGCATATGGCGCTCGGAGACCGGACTTTTCGATCTGAAGTTCGGTGGATCGCAGGGCCGCATCGGTCTCCGAGATCTGCGCGGTCAGCGCATCGCGGTCGAAACGCGCACGGTCGAGCGTCTCGGTGGATGAGTAACCACGCTCCTGCAATGCCTGGCGCCGCTCGACCGAGAGCGTGGCGAACGCAAGATTGGCCTCCAAAGCGTCGCGCACGGCTTCGAGACGCTCGCGTTCCGCTTCGAGAAGCGACGTGTCGAGCCGGGCTAAAAGGTCGCCTTTTTCGACGTGGTCGCCTTCATCGACAAGAATGTCGATCACGCGTCCGCCAAACTCGAAACTGAGCGTGCTGTCCTGTTCCGGTTCGATCCGTCCGACCAATTTCCTGACGGTCTCATATCCATCCACGACTTCGAGAGGCGTGACGGATACCGGAAGCGCCTCGGCAACCGGCGGCGGCGGTGCAGCTTGAGCGCGCTGCGCAATTCCATCGGCGCCCTGAACGACGGCATACCCCGCCGCAGCAAAGGTCAATGCCGTCATCGCGATGGTCGAAACACCGGTCAGCAATCTGCGACCAAGGGATCTTCGAATGGCAGTTTTCGACATCTCACGCTCCGGCAATTGATTCGCGATGTTAGAGACTCTAACATATGTTAGAACTTCTAACTTTGACAATGGTTACGTTCGATGGCATGACCCGGATCATGGAAAACCTGAAAAATCCGCTCAAAAAGGAACGGTACCACCACGGGGACTTGCGCGCGCAACTCGTTGAAGCGACACGTCAACTTGTGGAGGAGGTCGGGCCGGATCACTTTTCTGTTTCGGAAGCCTGCCGCCGCGCAGGTGTCTCGACCGCCGCGCCCTACCGGCACTTCAAGGCCAAGGACGATATGCTCGCGGCCGTGCTTGCAGACGGGATGCAACGCCATTTCGAAGAGATGCGGGTTTGTGTCGAAGAATACCCACCGGCAACGCTTGACCGAATCCGCGCGCTTGGTCGGACATACGTCGGTTTTGCCCAACGGGAACCGGGGGTTTTCCGCCTGATCTTTGGGAGCCGAAGCGAACTCGACGAGGCGAAGGCCGCGCTCATCGGCGAGAAGCGCCCATTGGAGATCGTGGAGAAAGAGGTTGCCGCGATCCTGAAGCGCGAAGAGATCGACGAAGATGTCATTCGCCGAGCTTTTCTCCTTTGGACCTTCGTGCATGGCCTGTCATTTCTCCTGATCGACAAGAAGCAGAAACTTGACTCAATGGGTGTGGATATCGAAGCGGCACTCGAAGAGGTCGCGGTTCGCGTAATGCAGGAAGACTGAACGCGCGTAGGGGCGCGGGAACCGGGTAAAGCTCCCCAGTTGTGATGGTCTATTGGGCTGGCAGATCGTAGCTGAAGCTCTTGGTGCGCGACCTCGCGAAGGCACCTAAGCCGGAGCAGTTGCGCGAAGACGATGGGTTGGGTGCTGCAGTGATGTTCATCGACGCCCAAGTGTCTCCGGCGGCGCTTCGAACACTCCCGATAAGGCGTTGGAGCGACGCGGAAATGGGAGAGGGAACAGGACCGGCAGGACGTTGAGCAGAGCTTTGCGAGTTTGCTTATGCAGGTCGGTATGGATCCAGCGCGTTCCCGGAATGATAAATGGATCGGCGATCGCCACGATACCCGAGGCGATAAATGCACCGCGCCTGGCGCGGCTCTGGAACTCGTCCATCGCGGCATGTTCGAACAGTTCACCGATCAGCTCTGCGATCAGGCTCCCCTTGCCCGGGTCGATGTGTAGCCGATCGGCCCCGCGATAAGGACCCCGGGCGCGATCAGCGTCATCGCCCCGAACGGGTTCAGGTTCAGGTTGGCGTGGAACGCGGCACATCGGTCATGCCATGGCGAATATCTCGCCAATGGAAGGGCCAGAGGCTCCCGTGGATGCGGCCATTCTGTAAACGGGCGCCATCGAACCTTCCTTTGGCCAGGGCCGGGGAACTGCCCGGGCGACCTGATAACCTCGGCCCGACAAGCCATGTCAGGGGCCGACGAAACTCTGCCAATGCCAGTTCAGCCTGGTTGCGGAGCCAGAGGAATGCAGACCGGGTCAAAACGCTGACGTACACAATAAAGGATCCTCCCGAACCCCTGGTCTTCGACGAAGCACATGACCTTCGGCGTTTCCTGCTTTCGCACAGGCAGAATCAGGGTCGCAAGAACATGGGACTTGGCCGGCGCCAAGTCGATTGACAGCCGTCGCGACGTCTCCAGCCCTTCAACCTCCGCAGCATCGACATCGTCGAAACCTTCGATCACCGAGAGGCCCTCGACATAACCGCTGCTGTAGACAACCTCGATCCCGGTCATCGCGTGTGCTGTATCAATGGTCGCCGAACGATCGCCGGTCTCGACCTGCCCCATCGTATGCCCGAACCAGGAGACCGGAACAGCCCGGCTGGCCGCCACATGGTCGATCACGACGAAAGCACATCCAAAGATCATGTGCAGCTGTCGTTCCGCCCGGATGAGGTCGGGGATCATCTGCCGATAGGCATCGGTGGCGTCACCTACGGCCCATTGGTGGTTCTCATGGTCTCCATGGGCCACAATCGCGCCCGAGGCCTGCCGGGCGAGGAACTTGTCGACATCGGCGTATTGGCCTTGTCCGTCGATCAGCAGGGCATTCTTGGACAGCGTCTGGCGCCGCCAGTTCCGGTGCATCGAGGAATTGTGCGCGACGTAGTGACCGCTCTGCACGAGGATGTCGTCGCCGAAGGCCGAGAGGCAGAACGCGTTCTGATCGGCGTGGGAATGGCTGATGGAGCCATAGGGGCTGGACTTGAACACGCAGTGGATATGGTGATCGGGATCATCCATGCGGGACTGGAGCGAGGCCCAGCCCACGCCCAAGAAGAGCTTGATCCGAGGTTCGGGGGGCATGCTTGCGGCGTCAACGGGTCCGAAGCTGGCCTCTCTCAGGAGATCGTCGAAGCGGAAATCCCACCAGCCATAATTGTAGAACGCGCTCTCATCGCTGTCGGAGAGGGTCTCGATCTGGTCGGCGTAGCCGGCAAACTCCGGCGTGCCGGTCGCGGCGGCCAACAGGCGCATGTTGCGGGCGATCTTCGGGCTTGGCGCATCTCCGAGCGTGGAGTCGTCTCCGAAGGTCCCGCGCCGCGTCCAGGCCGGGCGGCAGTACAGGGGGAAACTGCCGGTATTGCGGAAGAAGGGGCGTTCAAAGACGTTCAATCCGGTCGCGTTTCGAAGGAGCGTCGCGGCCTCGAGCGCGTAGCACATGGCCGTGGTCCAGTAGTGGATGCCCTCGGCCCAGCCACCTTCTTCGTCCGCCCAGGCGCTGTAGGGCCCGGCAAGGTAGTTGGCCGCGAAGTCGAGCCATTCCGTTCCGTCCGCGTCTTCGCCGGCCAGCGCAAGACCAACGGGCACCATGACGGCCGACACCGCCCTCACCGCGTGGCTGTCATAGGGGAAGGAGTCGATGCGCGAGGCGTGCATCACGTGCCGCGCGACCTGTTCCCCACGCGCCTTGAGCGCCGAACGCACGGCGTCGGCCTCGTCTGGCGAAAGTTCCGTACGCAGCCAGTCATAGCCCCACGCGAGCGCCGTCGCGCAGCGGAACGCCGCCTCGTCGTTATAGGAGCGCGAGGTCGGACCCTCCGGATCCCATTGGGCAACCGCGAGGAGCCAGTCCCTGGCGCGCGCTGTCAGCTTTGCGTCGCGTTGCAGAACGCCGGCCACGGCCAGGTTGCGGATGCCATAAAGCGCCTCCTGGCAGGTGATGTAGGATCGACGCCAGAGCTCGGCCGTGCGCAGGTTGTTCGGATAGGCCTCGGGCTCGGCGGGAATGTCCTTCTCCACCCAGGGCAACACGCTCCGCTCGACGAACGCCGCCCAGGCCGGCATCTCGTCCAGTCTGGAGATCAACGCCTTGTGGCCGTCGGCCGCGATGGCAAGGCGCGGGCGAATGCCGGCGGCCCGTTTCCGGTCGAATGCAACCGGCGCCACGATCGCGTCGGCCGGCACGATGAATTTGCGGGATTGGCTCCAGTCACTGGGGCCGCGCGCATCGGAAACGGTCCGGTATCTCCAGCTGTAGGAGCCCGGTTCCACCGGCTCCGCCGGCGTGAAGAACGGAAAGGCGATCCCGGTGAAATGCGTCGGCTTGCCTTCCGGCTGCCCGCTCACGGAGAGGCGCTGGAGCTGAAGCTCATAGCTGTGGCGTCCGATCTGTGGGGGAATCCACTGGAACCGCGGCGGGTTCTCGATCACCGCGCGACGCTCGTCCGGCGAATACCGAACCGTCAGAACGTTCTCGTCGGGCTGCAGCAGCGGCGACCTTGGCAGGTCTTCGTGCTCGTGTTTGGTGCTGTTCTTGTTCGCCATGCCATCCTCGACCGACTTGTCTCGCGGGGGTGAGCGGCGGGCACGAAGGCGCCCGCCGCCAGGGTGTTGCAGGGGGTCAGTTTGAGCCGCCGTACTGCCGCTCGTAGGCGGTCTGCAGGGCTGCCAGGACATCCGAGTAGCCCAGTCGCTCAAGTTGCGCCTGGTAGTCGGACCACTCGGCCTCGACGTCGGCCGCACCGAGAATCCACTTCTCGTAGCTTTCCTGCATGAAGGAGAGGATGTTCGGCCAGGACTTGTCGTAGATGGCCTTTTCCTCGGCGTTCATGGCGATGCCCGGGAACTGCTCGACGACGTATCCGCCCTCGGTGTACATCTCGATACCCTTCAGGGCGAGGTCGTTGGTCCACTGGCGCTCGTACTCGTAGTCCTGCGGGAAGCCGATCGGGATCTGCGCTCCGATCTCCCACAGCTGCGCCACGACCGAACCGTCGCCATTCAGCACGCTGTCCTTGAACACCGGGTTTCCGTCGACCATGTAGTAGGTCAGCCCCTCGACGCCGAAGTTGGCGATCCGCTGGCCTTCTTCGGTGAAGTAGAAGTTGAAGAACTTGATCGTCTCCTCGGGGTGCTCGTTGCTGTAGCCGATGGCCCAGCCGGAGGGTTTCACGTTGATCCGGCCATGCTCTTCCCAGACTTTGCCGTTGATGTCGGCCGGCGGCGCCATCGGCAGGAAGGAGAAGCCGTCGATCTCAGCGGCGAGCTTGTCGTTGTAGGCCGCGGTGGAGGCCACCCAGTCGTGGGTCACGCCGCCCATGTTGCCGCCCAGAAGCTCGTCGCGCGCACGCGACTTGCGGGTGAAGATCTCCTTGTCGATCAGCCCTTCCTGGTACCAGGCCGCGACGTTCGAGATGCCCACCTTGAAGTTCTCGTGGGCATAGGGATGCACCACCTTGCCGTCCTCGATATAGAACTGGTGGTAGCTGTCCGACCCGGTCGACCGCGCACCCCACAGGTTGACGAGGCGGATCGCTTCTTCGGCGTGGCGGTTGAAGTACGGAACCTCGTCGGCCTGACCGTTCCCGTTCGGATCCTTGTCGCGGAAGGCGACGAGGACGTCATAGAGCTCATCCACGGTCCTGGGCTGCTCCAGACCGAGCGCATCGAGCCAGTCCTGGCGCACGAACCAGACGCGCCCGACATCGCCGTCGGGCAGGTAGGGGATGTAGTAGATGTTGCCATCCGGCGCCGAGATCGCGGCGCGGATGGTCGGGTTTTCATCCAGCACCTTCTGGATGTCGGGCGCGTGCTCGGCGATCAGGTCGTTGAGAGGCAGGAAGGCGCCCTCCATGCCATATTGGTCGAACGCTTCCTTCACGCCGGCGCCGCTGAATTCGCCACCCACGATGTCGGGAATGTCACCGGAGGCGATCATCAGGTTGAACAGCTCGCGGCTGTCCCCTGCCCCGACCGGCGCGGTGCCGTTCAGGGTTATGCCGGTCGCCTCGGCCACCTTTTGCGCGACCGGCCAGTCTGTGTTCCAGCCGTACTTGTCGCGGAAGTGCATGAAGACGTCGAGCTCGAGAGGCTCGCTGACGATGGGCTCGGCCTTGGCCGGTCCGTAACTGCCGGGTGTCAAAAGCGCAGCCGAAGCCACAGCCCCCATGAGAAGGGTCTTGAGTGTCATCTGTATTCCTCCCTAAGGATTTGATGTGTCGTATGGGGAGCCGCCCGGCCGGGCGGCAGCCCCGCAGTTGGCGTTATTCCTTCACACCGCCCAGCATCACGCCCTTCTGGAAATACTTCTGGATGTAGGGGTAGACGATGATGACCGGGATGATGGACAGCACGATGATGGCGGCGATCGCGGTCTCGAAGGAGTAGCTCGAGGACAGCAGATCGGTCGCGAATTCGTCGCTCATGTTGAGCTCGACGATGATCTCCTTGAGGTAGACCTGAAGCGGAAGCTTGTCCTGGTCGCGCAGGATGACCATCGCCCAGAAGTACCCGTTCCAGCGGAACACGGCGCAGAACAGCGCAACGGTGATGATCGCGGGCTTCGAGAGCGGCATGTAGACCCGCCAGAGGATCTGGAAGTCGTTGGCGCCGTCCATCCGCGCGGCCTCCTCGAAGGAGCGCGGCACGCTTTCGAAGAAGTTCCGCATCAGGATTGCGTTGAAGGCATTCACGGCGAAGGCGATGATGATCGCGAAGCGCGTGTCGAGGATTCCCAGATCCCGGATGTTCAGGAAGACCGGGATCATGCCCGCGTTGAACCACAGCGTGAAGGCCACGAAGAGGTTGAAGCCCGAGCGGAAGGGCAGCTGCGGCCGGCTCAGCGCGTAGGCGCCTGGGATGATGAAGGCGAGCGAGGTGAGCGTGCCGACGATCGTGTAGTAGAAGGTGTTGCCGTAGGCGACCCAGAACTGCCGGTCCGCCATCACGTAGCGAAAGGCGTCGAAGGTGATTTCCTTGGGTGTCAGCACAACGTCGCCACGTGCCACCGCCGCGCCCGAGGACATGGAGGCGGATAGCACATAGACGAAGGGATAGAGCGTCGAGGCCACGAAAAGCCCCAGCAGGATGGTCACGGCCCAGCCGAAGAACTTGTCGCCGCGGCTGTAGAGGTCGAAGGATCCGGTAGAGATGCTCATCTGTCTGTCCTCACCACAGCGACGTCTTGGACAGGCGCCTGGACAGGCGGTTCGCGGTGATCACGAGGGTGAAGGCCACCACCGCGTTGAAGACACCCGCAGCCGTCGCGACGTCGTAATTGTTGTTCTGAAGGCCCTGGCGATAGATCCAGGTGGTGATCACGTCGGCGGTCTCGTAGGTCGCCGGCTGGTAGAGCAGGATCACGTATTCGAAGCTCACCTCCAGCAGGTTGCCGATGCGGATGATCAGCATGATCAGGATCGTCGGCAGGATGCAGGGCAGCGTGATGAGGTACATCATCTGGAACCGCGTTGCGCCGTCCACCTTGGCGCTTTCGTAGAGCGAGGGCGAGACGCCGGCGATGGCGGCGAGGTAGATGATCGACTCGAAACCCGCCTCCTTCCAGATGTTCGAGCCGATGAAGATCGGCCGGAACCATTCCGGCTTGGTCAGGAAGTAGGTCGGATCCTCCGCGCCCAGTTTCATCAGGATCAGGTTCACGATGCCGGAGGGGGCGAAGAAGTTCACCACGATCCCGGCGACGATGACGATGGAGATGAAATGCGGCAGATAGGCGATGGTCTGCGCCATCCGCTTGAAACCCTGGTGCCGCAGTTCGTTGAACATCAGCGCCAGGATGATCGGCGCTGGGAAGGCGAAGATCAGGCTGAGGCCGGAGATGATCACCGTGTTCTTGACCGCGCGCCAGAAATACGGGTCTTCGAAGAGGGTCCGGAAGTGCTCCAGCCCCACCCAGGGACTGCCCCAGATCCCCTTGAACAGCGAGAAATCCTTGAAGGCGATGGTGAGCCCGAGCATCGGCCGATAGGCGAAGATCAGGAAGTAGATCACCATCGGCGCAAGCATCAGGTAGATCTGCCAGTTCCGCAGGATGCTTGCGATGAACCTTTGCCCCAGCGTGAGCGGCGGAAGGTCGAATTCGGACGGCGGCGTCAGAATGGATGTATGTGACACGCCCGGGTCGGTCATGACGCTCATGCCGCCCTCGCAAGCTCGATGCGAGCGCCGGTGGCGCCGGTGAAGAGGTGGCAGTTCTCGGCCTCGATCTCGATCCCGACGGTGGAGCCGGCTTCCAGCAGCACGACGCCGGGCGCCTTGATGACGATCTCTGTGTCGCCGAGCGTTGCGTGGATCAGGCTCTCCATCCCGAGGGATTCCACCAGGTCCACCCGCACCTGCGCCGCCGGGGCGACCGTCGCGTTCGGATCGGCAAGGCGGATGATCTCCGGCCGAAGGCCAAGCTGGACCTCCGATCCTTCGCTGAAGCCGCCAAGGTCGATCGCCGGCAAGGTCACCACGGTGCCATCGCGCAGCTTCAGGACCGGCGATCGGGCCGTGCCGGCGAGGCTGCCCGGAATGAGGTTCATCGGCGGGGAGCCCATGAAGCCGGCCACAAAGGCATTGGCCGGGTTCTGGAAGATCTCGATCGGCGTGCCGACCTGTTCGATGTAGCCGTCCTTCAGGATGGCGATCCGGTCCGCCAGCGTCATGGCTTCCACCTGATCGTGGGTGACATAGATCGAGGTGGTCCCGAGGCGGCCGTGGAGGCGCTTGATCTCGGCCCGCATCTTGTTGCGCAGCTTGGCGTCGAGGTTCGAGAGCGGCTCGTCGAAGAGGAACACCGCCGGATCCCGCACGATCGCCCGGCCCATCGCGACCCGCTGGCGTTGCCCACCCGAAAGGTCGGCGGGCCGGCGGTCGAGATACTCGGTCAGCCCGAGGATGGAGGCCGCTTCCTGCACCAGCTCATGCCGTTGGTCCTTGGCGAAACCGCGCAGGCGCAGGCCGAAGCCGATATTCTGCTCCACGGAGAGATGCGGATAGAGGGCGTAGTTCTGGAACACCATCGCCACGTCGCGATCTTTCGGGGCGACACGGTTGACGATCTTGTCGCCGATCGAGACCCGGCCTCCGGAGATGTCCTCCAGCCCGGCGATCATGCGGAGAATCGTGGACTTGCCACAGCCCGAAGGACCGACCAGTACCACGAATTCCCCGGCCTTTACCTCCAGATCCACGCCATGGACCACCTCGACGGAGCCATAGCGCTTCACAACCCTTTCCAGCACGACGTTTGTCATAAGTCTCCTCCCCTCCCAGGGCGCTTCAGGACGCCTTGGGCGTCACGTGTTCTTGAACTTCGGGACTGCGGATGATCTTGGCGAACATCTCGACGCAGTTGAGGTGAGCATCCATTGCCGCCGACGCGGCGCTGGCGTCCCGGCTTTCCATGGCGGCAACGATCGCCCGGTGCTCTTCTATCACCTGCAGGTGGCGGTTCTCACCGCGCGAGATCCTCAGGCGCTGAACCCGGCTGACAGCGCCCCGCACCATGTGGACCAGCCGGATCGCCGAGGGCATCGCGGCGATGTTTGCCAGAGCCTGGTGGAAATCCCGATCGAGCTCGAAGAATGCCACGCCGTCTCCGGCGCCTGCCGCTTCGACCTGCCTTTCGACAAGCTGCTGGAGGTTCACCAGATCCAGGGTCGTGCGCCGGTTGGCGGCCTCGGCCGCAACCGCCATTTCGATGGCGCGGCGCAGCATCAGGCATTCATAGACCTTCTCGAAGCTGATCTCGGAGACGTAGCTGCCGCTCTTGGGCCGGATCTCGATCAACCCCTCTTCCGACAGGCGGATGAAGGCCTCGCGAACGGGCGTCTTGGAGACGCCGATCTCCGAGGCAACGTCCTTCTCCGACAGCTTCGTTCCCGGTTTCCATTCAAGGGAAATGATGCTCTCTCGGATCTGTTCGTAGACGCGCTGGCTCACCGGGACTTCGGACGGCCGCAACGGTGCGTCGGAGACATTTTTTGACATATCAGATCGACTCCTAACGTATCAGTTGCAAATCTAATACGTCAGTTATAGAGATCCCGTCAATGACCAACCTGTCGCACAACCCCCAGAAGCGCCCCGGGAGGCGAAGCAAATGACTGAAAAAAATTCAAAAATCGACGTATGGGTCGACAGCGGCGAAGGCGTGGAACGCAGGGTCCGCGCCGAGACTCAGGACCTGATGGTGGTGGAGTTCCGCTTCTCCACAGGCGGCGTCGGAGCGCTGCACAGCCATCCGCACACCCAATCGACCTATGTCGAGTCGGGCGTCTTCGACTTCACCATGAACGGAGAGACCCGGCGCATCTCTGCCGGCGATTGCTTCGTCATTCCGTCCAACGCCGAACATGGCTGCGTCTGCGTCGAAGCCGGCCTGCTGGTCGACTGCTTCACGCCGCGCCGCGACGATTTTCTCTGAGAGGACCACCGATGCCGAGCGTCAGATCCATCTACGCGGTTGATCCCGAGACCGCCAAATCCTTCGACACGGCCGCCTTGCGCGAGGCCTTCCTCGTGGAAAGCGCCTTCGCCGACGGGGAAATCCGCCTCACCTATACCCATTACGATCGGCTGATCGTCGGCGGCGCCGTACCCGCCGGCGCGGAACTGGTCCTCGACGCGGTGCCGGAAACCGGCACCGCCTCCTTCCTCGACCGCCGCGAGGTCGGCATCCTCAACATCGGCGGCACCGGAGCCGTTTCGGCTGGCGGCGAAAGCTGGACGCTGAACAAGGGCGACATGCTCTATCTCGGCATGGGAATGGGCCCGGTCACCTTCGCGGGAGACGGGCGCTTCTACATCGCTTCCGCGCCTGCGCACCAGAGCCACCCGGCCACCCTGATCCGTCCCGAGGACGCGGAGCAGGTCACGCTCGGCGCGCAGGAAACGTCGAACCACCGCTCGATCTGCAAGTCGATCCACCCCGACGGCGTGAAGTCGTGCCAGCTCATGATGGGCTACACCCAGCTGCATGGCGGCTCGGTCTGGAACACCATGCCGGCGCATCTGCATGACCGCCGGATGGAGGCCTATCTCTATTTCGACGTGGCCGAGGGTCAGCGCGTGTTCCACTTCATGGGCCAGCCGCAGGAAACCCGGCACCTCGTCGTCGGCAACGAGCAGATCGCGGTTTCCCCGCCCTGGTCGATCCATTCCGGTGCAGGCACCGGCTCCTACACCTTCTGCTGGGTGATGGCGGGGGACAACATGAGCTTCACCGACATGGACATGGTCGCTATCGAGGATCTGAAATGATCTCCTTCTCGCTCGAAGGAAAGACTGCGCTCGTCACCGGCGCCAATGCGGGAATCGGCCGGGCACTGGCCGTGGGCCTCGGTGGCGCCGGAGCGCACGTCATCTGCGCCGGGCGTTCGGACTGCACCGAAACGGCCGGCATGATCGCCAGTGCGGAATCGATGAAGCTGGATCTCTCCGACCCGATGGCGGCGAAGGACGTCCTTGCGGACCGGCAGGTCGACATCCTGGTCAACAACGCCGGCATCATTCGGCGGGCCGATACCGTGGATTTCCCGGAGCAGGACTGGGACGATGTGATGGACGTGAACCTGAAGGCGGTGTTCTTCACCTGCCAGGCCTTCGCGCGCGCAGCCATTGCGCGCGGCACAGGCGGCAAGATCATCAACATCGCCTCGATGCTCAGCTTCCAGGGCGGCATTCGCGTGCCCTCCTACACCGCTTCCAAGCACGGCGTGGCCGGGATCACCAAGCTGATGGCGAACGAATGGGCCTCCAGCCGGATCAACGTGAACGCCATCGCACCGGGCTACATCGCCACCGACAACACCGCCGATCTTCGGGCAGACCCTGCGCGCTCGGCCGAGATCCTCGGCCGCATTCCTGCCGGCTGCTGGGGCGATGCCTCGGACATCGCCGGCGCCGCGGTGTTCCTTGCCTCTCCGGCGGCGGATTATGTCCACGGCGCCATCCTCAACGTGGATGGCGGCTGGTTGGCGCGCTGAAACGACCCCGCATGAGTTCCCGGCGTCCGAATGTCGCCGGGAACTGTCGATCAGTAGAGCGTCTCTGACGTCGCGGTTCGGTCAGTCGAGAAAGGCCGGCTCCGAGACCATGATGTGTCTGAACTTGTCGCAAAGCTCCCGGAGCAGCGACGGCTCGATCCCGCGCAGGGGACCGCCCGCCGAGAGAACGCGGCGCTGGATCGCCGATGCCTTCTCGATTGTCTCGACGAGAGCAAAGACCTTCTCCGGACTCTCTTCGGAAGCGAAAATCCCGTGGTGGCTCCAGGAAATCACGCGGCTCTTTCTCAACTCGACCGCCGACGCCTCCGCGATCTTGACCGTTCCGGGCAGCAAGGGGGTCACCACCCGCACCCCATCGGGGAAGATCACGATGCATTCCGGCATCTTCTGCCAGAGCGCCATGGTCAGCTCGCGGGAATCCAGCGGCATCAGGAAGCTGAGCGCGATGAACTCCGGCACATGGCAATGCAGGATCACCCGCTCGCGCCCGCCGGAGACCTCCTTCCGGATGGCATGGCCGACGAGGTGGGTGGCGAATTCCGAGGTCGGTTGCCCGCCCATCACGTAGCCCCAGACCCGACGATACGCGGTTCCGTTTTCGACGATCTGAACGATCCCGAACACCTCGTCCGGATGCTCCAGAGCGTGGCGGAAGAATTGGCCGGACCCGGTCACCAGGAAGTAGTCCCCGTCCAGTTCCGGTTGTGGCTGCTGCAACTGGACGCTCGGGTGACGCCGGGCATTCGGGAAGCGCCGGAGCAGGATGGCCTCGATCTCCTCGGTCGGCAGGCGCCAGCTGAAATTACCGCCGTTGGCCTCGTTCCAGCCCATGTCCCAGCACAGCCGGACGAAGGGCGCGGCCTCTTCGACGAAAGAGATTGCGTGAGCGAATTCGGGCATTTCGCCCTCCTTATATGCGATCGGCCACGGAGGCCTGGTAGGTATTGAGCGTGTTCAGCAGGGTCATTCCGCTCGGGACGGACTGGCGCTCGCAGAAAGCCTCCCAGACCGCGCCGTAAGGCAGGTCCTTGAGCTCTTCGGTCAGGATGAAACGGTCGGAAAAGTTCAGTTCGGCCTCCTTGGCCTGCAGCATCTCGAACGGCTGCAGCAGCGCGCGCAGCAGCGCTTTCTGCATGTTGCGCGTACCGACGACCCAGGCCGCGGTGCGGCTGATCGTGGCGTCGAAGAAATCGAGCCCGATATGTGTGCGATCCAGAAGATCGCCGAAAACCAGCTCCTGCGCCATGGCGAGGATGTCGTCGTTGAGCAGGATCACGTGGTCGCTGTCCCACCGCATCGGGCGGCTGACATGGAGCAGGATCTCGTCCACCGAGAGCGCGACCGAAGACAGCTTGTCGGCGATGTTCTCCGTCGGGTGGAAGTGACCCATGTCGAGGCAAAGCAACGTGTTCTTGCGGATCGCGTAGCCGAGATAGAATTCGTGGCTGCCGACCGTGCAGGCCTCCACGCCCAGCCCGAAGAGCTTGCTTTCGACGGCGTCGAGCAGGTGCGCCTTGTCGAAGCGCTTGTCCAGCATCACATCGAGCGACGCTTCCAGCCGGGACCGCGCCGCCATCCGGTCCACCGGGTTGTCCTTGTAGCCGTCCGGCACCCAGATGTTGTTCACGCAGGGAGAACCCAGCTCCCTGCCCATCTGCGCCGCGATCTCGCGGCAGATCTGGCCGTGACGGATCCAGAACTCGCGAATGCCCTTGTCGGGATGGGAGAGCGTCAGGTTGTCGTCCGCCTTGGGATGGGCAAAGAAGGTCGGGTTGAAGTCGAGCCCGAGCCCTTTCTCCTTCGCCCAGTCCACCCAGGACGCGAAATGCCGGTACTCGAGCGCATCCCGGTCGGGCGTCTCGTTGCTGTCGAGATAGCAGGCATGAAGGTTCAGACGGTGCGAACCGGGTATGTTGGCATAGGCGAAGTCGAGATCCGCGCGAAGCTCGTCGGGCGTTCGGGCGCGGCCCGGGTAGTTGCCGGTGGCCTGAATGCCACCACCGCTGCCCGCGGTCACACCCTCGAAGCCCACCACGTCGTCGCCCTGCCAGCAATGCACCGAGATCGGGATCGTGGCGAGCCGCTCCATCGCGGCTTCGGTGTCGACACCCCACTGCGCGAATGCGTCCTGCGCGGCGGTGTATTCGGGACGGGTCATTGCTCTGTTTCCTTGTATTCAGGCGCTGCTGGCCAGCGGTTCCGCGCAGGCCATGTGCCAGGTCTCGGCATAGGCTCGAAGCGCCTCAGCCTGTTTCTTCTCAAGTGGCGCATGGCTCCCCGGTTTCTCGGAGAGCGTCGCTCCCGGCCCGCGGGTCAGAAGCGCGGCCCCGATGCTTGTCCCGGTGGCTGACCCGCCCGGCAGGAGAACGGGCCGGCCGGTCGCTACGGCCAGCATGTCGAGGAAGAGCCGGTTGCGGGCGAATGGCCCTTCCGTGAGCGTCGGGCCCGCGGCACCGATCATTCCCAGGCAGGTCTCCGCCATCATCGCCAGGTAGAGCGAGATGACGGCCGCCCGTTCTCCCGACGAGAGGACGTCTTCCGGGACGGTCCATTCATGGCGCCGCCCCTGGAACGGCCCGCTCTCAGACACCACCGATGGCAGGAGCATGGCTCCCCGCGACAGCACCGTGTCGATTTCCTCGGGCGCGGGTGTGACGTGCTGACCCTGCATCAGGAGTTCGTATTCCCGCCCGCCCATGAACCGCGCGGAAGGCACCGGTTGCCCGAGCGCATTCACGTTGATCAGCGTATCGCGCGACGGATCGAGCTGCGCAGCATGTCGTCCGATGGCCATGGCGATCACCCAGGTGCCGGTCGACAGGACGGAGAACGGCGCGTCGAGGGCAAGGAGGTGCGGGTAAAGCGAGGCGTTGGAATCGTGGATGCCGCAAAAGACAGGCGTGCCCTCGGCAAGTCCGGTGGCCCGCGCCAGCATCGGAAGGACCTGACCCACCTCGTCCGTCGGCATCCGGACAGGCGCCATCCTGTCCGAGAGACCGAGGTGATCCGGCAAGGTGCTGAACCGACCCGCCTCCGGCTCCCAGAGATCGGTATGACACCCGAGCGAAGTGACCTCGGTGCAGGCGATGCCGGTCAGACGGGCCACCCAGAACTGGGGATAGGTCACGACCTTGTCGATCCGCTGGCGTAATCCCGGCTGCGTCCGAAGCAGCCAGTAAAGCTGCGCCCCCGCGTTCAGCCCCATGGGGAGACGCGGCGCACCGGTCCGCTCGAACCCCGGACGGATGGCGCCATAGTCCGCCGCCAGCTTGTCCGGTCCGGTGTATTCATAATCGAGCACCGGCGCCGCCAGCCCTCCGTGGGCGTCGAGCAACACGATGGAAGCTCCATGCGTTGTCACGCTGATCGCATCGATCCCGTATTTCGCCTGAAACGCCCCAAGTCCTTCGAGGATGAACGCCCAAAGGTGATCCGTGTCGAAATGCGGATAAGGTGGACCGTCCAGCACGGTATTCGGGGTCGTGCGGACATCGATCTCGGCCAGCGCGTCCATGTCGACCATGGCAAGCTTCGCATTGGTCTTGCCGATATCGATGACGGCGACATGTCGGTACGTGCTCATGGCAAGTGAAACACCGTTTCCAGCTCGGTCACGACCGGTTTGTTGTCGGTTCCGGTCTCCATGATGTCAGCCATGTGCGCCCACCAGCGCTGCATCACCGGACTCTCAGGCAGGCTTTCCATACCGTGGTCGTCCTCGCGCCAGAGAACCCCGAAGAGCAGGTTGGTCTCCGGGTCGAGGTGGATCGAGTAATCCGAGATGCCGGCCTCGCGCAGCAGCGCCTCCAGCTCCGGCCAGATCTCGTCATGTCGGCGCTTGTACTCGTCCCTGCAGCCAGGGTTGAGGCGCATGCGGAAGGCGTATTTCTCCACGGCTCAGCTCCTCGACTGGCGGATCTGGGCGAAGAGCCGCGGCAGGGCGATCACCCCGATCAGCAGCAGGCCGATGAAGATCGACATCACGATGCCCGGCACGTTCAGCAGGCCGAGGCCGAAGGTCACGAGGCCCATGACGAAGGCTGCGATCACCACGCCGGGGATCGAGCCGGACCCGCCGAGGATGTTGACGCCTCCGAGGACCACCATCGTGACCACCTCGAGTTCCATGCCGAAGGCGATGGAAGGCCGCGTCGATCCGAGCCGCGAGGTCAGGCAGATCGAGGCAATGGCTGCCATCACCCCGGTCAAAAGGAACAGGATGAACTTCACCCGCTTGACCCGGATGCCCGAAAACAGCGCGCCGACGGGGTTGTTGCCGATGGAATAGACGGCGCGGCCGAAGTTCGTCTTGTGCAGCACCACGCCGTAGATCACCGCGAATACGAAGAAGAAGACGAGCTCCACCGTGATCACCCAGAAGACATAGCCCTGGCCGAACCAGGCAAAGCTGTCGGGGTAGTTCATGAAGGCCTGATCGCCCAACACGATGTAGGAGATGCCGCGGAACAGGCTCATCGTGCCGATGGTGACCACGATGGACGGAAGGCCGAGCCCGGTGACCAGCGCACCGTTGAAGGCACCGCAGGCGAGCCCGACGGCGAGCCCGATGGCGACGATGCCGGGCGTGCCGACGCCGAACTCCGCCGCCGCCCCCATCGCGGTCGAGGTCAGCGCGATGATCGAGGCGACCGAGAGGTCGATTTCGCCCGAGATGATGACCAGCGCCATGGCAAAGGCGATCATCGCCTTTTCCGTGAAGTTGAAGGTCGCGTCGCTCAGGTTCCAGGCGTTGAGAAAATAGGGCGAGGCAAAGGAGTTTAGCAGGAAGATCGCCACCGCGACCGCCAGCAACAAGGCCTCCCAGCTTTTCAACGTACGCTGAAGCGGCGTGGTCAGGCGGTCGGGAACATGGTGATGGGTTGCGTCGGTCATGCCGTATGCTCCGCGGATTTGAGGATGACCCGGCCCTTGGTGCGGCCCTGCTGCGCGTTGAAGGCGACGGCGATGATGATCGCGCTGCCCGAGATCGCGAGCTGCCAGAAGGGCGAGATGTTGATGACCGGAAGGGCGTTCTTGATCACGCCGAGGAAGAGCGCGCCGAGCAGCGTGCCTGCCACGGAGCCGACGCCGCCAGCGATGGAGATGCCGCCGATGACACAGGCCGCGACCACCTCGAGCTCGAAGCCGCCAGCGATGTCCACGTAGGCAACGGCGAACCGCGACACCCAGAGGTAGCCCGTCAGCCCGGCCATCATGCCGGAGATGGTGAAGGCGAGGAACTGCGTCCGGCCGACGTCGATGCCGGTATAGACCGCCGCGTTCGGGTTGCCGCCGACGGCAAAGAAGGAACGGCCGAGCGGCGTCCGGTTGATCATGACGACGAAGCAGATCACCACGACGATCGCGAACCAGGACAGCATCGGGAGGCCCGCAAGCTCCATCCGCGGGAAGTCCTTGAAACCCGCGCTCATCTCGTGCGCGTTGATCCACTTGCCGTCGGAGATCAGGAAGACGATGCCTCGAAAGATGGTCATCGTGCCGAGCGTGACCACGATGGCAGGTATCTGGAGCTTCCAGACCAGCAGCCCGTTGATCGCGCCGAGACAGGCGCCGAGCACGAGGGCGATCAGGAGGATGGCGGCAACCGGAAGCCCCGGCATCAGCGTGTTGAGCGTGGCCACCACCATGCCGGTCAGCGCCACGTTCGCCGCGACCGAGAGGTCTATGCAGCGGGTCAGGATCACGCACATCTGGCCCATCGCCAGGATGATGAGCGTCGAGGTGTCGTTGAACACGTTCACCAGGTTTCCGGGCTCCACGAAAGCCGGGAACCGGGTTGCAATCAGCGCCAGCAGCGAGACGATCGCCGCCACGAGGATAGCCTCGCGGGATTTCAGGAACTGGGAGATCATTGCTTGCCCTCCGAGATGCCCGCCGCGTGGCGCACGAGGGTTTCGGGGGTAACTTCGTCGCCCTGGAGTTCCGCAACAATGCGCCCCTCGCGCATGACGATCACCCGATCGGACATGCCGACGATCTCGGGAATTTCCGAGGAGACCATGATCACGGCCAGCCCTTGCGCGGCCAGTTCCGCGGTGAAGGCATGGACCGCCGCCTTGGAGCCGATATCGATCCCCTTGGTCGGCTCGTCGAGGATGATGATCTTGGGTTCGGTGGCGAGCCACTTGGCGATCACCACCTTCTGCTGGTTGCCGCCCGAGAGGTTTCCGACATCCTGATCGAGCGAGGCCGCCCGCAGGTCGAGCCGCTCGGTGTACTTCCGCGTCAGGGCGAACTCTTCCGCCAGCCGGGTGAAGCCATTCCTGGAGGTGCGGCCGAGAGACGGCAGGGTCACGTTCTTGAAGATCGGCATGCCAATGACCGCACCTTGCTTGCCGCGATCCTCGGGCACATAGACGATGCCGGCCTCCACG
This sequence comes from Tropicimonas sediminicola, assembly GCF_900188335.1. Taxonomy (GTDB): domain Bacteria; phylum Pseudomonadota; class Alphaproteobacteria; order Rhodobacterales; family Rhodobacteraceae; genus Tropicimonas; species Tropicimonas sediminicola. The sequence goes on from NZ_FZOY01000004.1 coordinate 34,448, forward strand.
GCCTCTGCGGTAGAGCGAATGCTGCGTGCCCGCCCGTCGACCGAGATCGTCCCCGCCGAGGGTTTGGTAATGCCGAAGAGCGCCTGCATGACCTCGGAGCGCCCTGCCCCGACCAGCCCGTAGAAGCCGAGGATCTCGCCCCTGCGGAGCGTGAAGGAGATGTTCTCGAACTCGGTCGGGTGGCAATAGCCATCGACCTTCAGGATCTCGTCTCCCGCCGTCGAGGCGCGCTCGGGAAAGATGTTCTCGACCGAGCGGCCGACCATCAGGCGCACGAGGTCGTCCTCGGTCACGTCGGCCATCGCACCCGCGCCGACATATTGCCCATCGCGGAACACGGTATAGCGGTCCGCGATGCGGAAGATCTCGTCGAACTTGTGGCTGATGAAGAGGATCGCCTTGCCCTCGGCCTTGAGACGGTCGACCAGCTCGTAGAGCTCTTCGATCTCCTTCTGGCTCAGCGCAGCGGTGGGCTCGTCCATGATGACGACGCGCGCATCGATGCTGAGGGCGCGGGAGATTGCGACGAGGTGCTTGTTGGCGATACCCAGGTCCTTGAGCAGGACCGCCGGGTCGATCTCGGCGCCGATCCGGTCGAGCAACTCCCCTGCGTCGCGCCGCATCTTTGCGGTATCGATCAACCCGTATTTGCCGCGCGGGGCATGGCCAATGTAGATGTTCTCGGCCACGGAGAGCTCGTCGAAGAGCACTGTTTCCTGGTGGATCGCGGTGATACCGGCGTCGGCGGCATGCTGCGCGGTCGGGAAGCGGGTTTCCTTGCCGTCGACCCGGATCGTGCCCTCTTCGGGCTGATAGATGCCGGTGAGCACCTTGACGATGGTCGACTTGCCGGCGCCGTTTTCTCCGACCAGCGCGGTCACCTGACCGGGATAGAGGTCCAGCTTGACATCGGACAGCGCACGGACGCCCGGAAAGATCTTGGTGATGCCGTCGAGGGATAGGATCGGGTCTGTCATGAGGGCATCGGCAGCCTTGCTGACATCAGGGCTGAGGTACATTTCGTGGTCCAGCCGTTCAATGTGTGATGAGAGATGGGTCCGGCGCCGGACGCGCCGAACCCGGGAGGAAGAGGATCAGAAGATGCTCTTGAACTCTTCGATATTGGAGGCGTCGTAGACGAAGGGATCGGCCATCGCGCCATTGGTGTTCTCATCAAGCGTCAGCGTGCCCATGCGCCCCATCGGGATCTCGGCACCGGGGGCTGCCTCGGCAGCACCGGAGGCAAGGGCATGCGCCAGCATGGTGGCAGAGTAGCCGAGGTCGATCGGATTCCAGATCGCGAAGGACTTGGAGGCGCCGGATTCGATGGCACCCGCCATCTCCGACGGCAGCCCGAGGCCGGTCACGTTCACCTGCCCCACCTTGCCGGCATCGACCACGGCCTGGGCCGCGGCCACGATGCCCACCGAGGTCGGCGCGATGATCGCCTTGAGGTCGGGATGGGTCTGCATCAGGCCCGTGGCCTCGCGGTAGGACTTGTCGGCCAGGTCGTCGCCGTAGACCGTCGCCACCACGTTGATGCCCGGGTAGTTGCCCATGACCTTGTTCATTTCCTCGATCCAGATGTTCTGGTTCGTCGAGGTGGTGGTGGCGGAGAGGATGGCCACGTCGCCGCCATCGGGCATGTGATCGGCGGCAAGCTTGATGATCATGTTGCCGATGAGCGCATTGGAGGACGGATTCAGGTGCAATTGGCGGCCGTCCTCGGCCACCCCGGAATCCCAGGAGATCACGGTGATCCCGCGCTGCATTGCCTTCTTGAGTGTGGGCACGAGGGCGTCGGTGTCGTTGGCGGAGACGGCAATGGCGTCCACCTGCTGGGCGATCAGGGAGTTGATCACCTCGATCTGGCCCTCTGCGGTGGTGTCGGTCGGTCCGGTATAGATGACCTCGACGCCGCCAAGCTCGGCCGCGGCCTCTTCGGCGCCTTTCGCGGCGGCCTCGAAGAATCCGATCCCGAGCGCCTTGACCACAAGCGCGATGCGCATGTCGTCGGCATGGGCTGCTCCGGCAAACATCGTTGCCGCAACAGTGGCTGTGGTCAGGGCTTTCTTGAAGATGCTCATCCTTGGTTTCCTCCCTTGAGCTTCTGGTTTCCTGCCCGCAGCCCGTCCTTTATCCGGCCTGCGGGGTCGTGTTGCGTTGCGCATCCACCGTCGCGACGATCAGGCGAACACCGGCTGCCTCCAACAGCGCGGCGCTCTCGTCATCGACGCCATCGTCGGTGATCACGGTGTCGATCCGGTCCAGCGGACAGAGCACGAGGCTCGAGCGGTTTCGGAACTTGGACGAGTCGACCATCACGACGAGCTCGTCGGCCTGTCCGATCAGCTTCTGTTCCGCCTGGATCAGCAGCGGGTCTTCCTCCATCAGGCCGAGCCGCCCGATCCCGTGGATACCCATGAACATGCGCCGGGCGTAGAAGTTGCTCGATACGTCATTGTCGAACGGCGACAGGATGATGTTCTGCTCGCGATAGATCACGCCGCCCGGCACCATCACCGTGTTCTTGGAATTCTTCAGCAGGTGTTCTGCGATCGGAAAGCTGTTGGTGAAGACCTGAAGCCGACGATTGGCCAGCGGATGCACCATCTGAAAGGTCGTTGTCCCGCCGTTGATGATGATGGACTCGCCGTCCTCGCACAGATCCGCAGCCGCCAGCGCGATCGCCTGCTTCTCGGCGATCTTGCGCGTCTGGTTCATGGCGAAGGGATGGCCTGCCAGGCCAACGAACTTCGGCGGAGCGATCGCTTCGGCGCCACCGCGCACGCGGCGCAGCTTCTTTTGCATGTGCAACGCCGCGATGTCGCGTCGAACCGTTGCCTCGGAAGCCCCGGTCAACGTGCACAGATCGGCCACGGTGACCACAGGCCTGTCCTGAACGGCCGATAGAATGACCCTGTGGCGCTCCGACTCGTGCATTACGTCCTCCTTGCTGGATACGTTGATCCTCAAAACACTCACTGTCAATCAATTTCGATCATATACGATCTTCTGCAGCGCAGAATTCAGCAAATATGATCGTTTTTGATTGACTTTGCGCAGCCAGATTATCAGCCTCCCCTCAGAAGATACAGCATTCGCGTGCGCTCGGGAGGAGCAGAGTACATGACAAAACTGCCGGAAAATAAGCTGTTGCAGAACCTGTGGGACGAGGTACGCGCCGGACCGATGAGCGAGTCGGAGCGTTTGCTCTATCGATCGAACTTGCTCGGGTCTGACAAGCGCGTGACCAATTATGGCGGAGGAAACACCTCGGCCAAGGTCACCGAGACAGATCCCCTGACCGGCAAGCCCTGCGACGTTCTCTGGGTCAAAGGCTCGGGAGGCGATCTCGGCTCCATCACGCTCTCGGGCTTCTCGACGCTCTACATGGACAAGCTGGAGGCGCTGAAAGGTCTCTACCGCGGCCCCGAGCACGAAGATGAGATGGTGGGCTACCTGCCCCATTGCACCTTCAACCTGAACCCGCGCGCCGCCTCCATCGACACGCCGCTGCACGCCTACGTGCCGAAAGCCCATGTCGATCACGTCCATCCCGACGCAATCATCGCGATTGCCGCCTCTGCCGATTCCTGGGCCATCACGCAGGAAATCTTCGGCGACGAGATCGGCTGGCTCCCCTGGAAACGGCCCGGCTACGAGCTCGGCCTCTGGCTTGAGGATTTCTGCCGCAAGAACCCGGACGCCAAGGGGGTAATTCTCGAATCCCACGGGCTCTTCACCTGGGCGGACACGGCCAAGGAGTGCTACGAGCTGACCATCGAGACGATCAATCGCGCCATCGCCTGGTTCGAAAACCGCACGGCCGGCCATGCTGCGTTCGGCGGCGCGATCCATACGTCGCTCGATGAGGATGCACGTAACACCATCGCCTCCGAACTGATGCCCGCGATCCGCGGCATGGTCTCGGGCGCCCAGCACATGGTTGGCCATTTCGACGACCAGCCGGCGGTCCTGGAATTCGTAAACACGGCTGACATGCCCGCGCTGGCCGCGCTCGGAACAAGCTGCCCCGACCACTTCCTCCGCACCAAGATCTGCCCGCTGGTGGTGGACTTCGACCCCGGTTCGCCGGATGTCAAAGCCTTGCTGGACGGGCTGGCGAGTTCGGTTGCCGCCTACCGGGAAAATTACGCCGCCTATTACGAGCGCTGCAAACATGACAACAGTCCCGCGATGCGCGACCCCAACGCCGTGGTCTATTTGGTCCCGGGTGTCGGCCTGATCACCTTTGCCAAGGACAAGGCGACGGCGCGGATCTCGGCCGAGTTTTATGTCAACGCGATCAACGTGATGCGCGGCGCCTCGGCGGTGTCCGAGTATCGCGGCCTGCCGGAACAGGAAGCCTTCGACATCGAGTACTGGCTGCTCGAGGAAGCCAAGCTGCAACGGATGCCGAAGCCCAAGTCGCTCGCGGGGCGGGTCGCACTGGTCACCGGGGCGGCTGGCGGCATCGGCTCAGCGACCGCCGAACGGTTCCTGCGCGAAGGCGCCTGCGTCGTGCTGACCGATATCGATGAACAGGCCCTGAAAGAAACCAAGGCTGAGCTGGCCCGCCGCCATTCGGCGGACGTGGTGAAAGCCGTGGCGCTCGATGTGACCGACGAAGCCGCGGTCGAGGCCGCCTTTGCCAAGGCGGCTCGGGAGTTCGGCGGCGTGGACCTGCTGGTCTCCAACGCCGGCATCGCCTCCTCCGCTCCGATCGAGGAGACGAGCCTCGATCTGTGGAATCGCAACATGTCGATCCTGTCGACGGGCTACTTCCTGGTGTCGCGAGCAGCCTTCAGGCTGATGAAGTCGCAAGGGATAGGCGGCGCGGTGGTCTTCGTTGCGTCAAAGAACGGGCTCGCCGCCTCTCCCAACGCCTCGGCCTATTGCACCGCCAAGGCGAGCGAAATCCACCTCGCCAGATGCCTGGCCCTCGAAGGCGCATCCGATGGAATCCGTGTCAACGTGGTCAACCCGGATGCGGTGTTGCGCGGGTCGCGCATCTGGTCCGGCGAATGGCTGGATCAGCGCGCGAGCACCTACGACACGGACAAGGAAGGGCTCGAGGAGATGTACCGCCAACGCTCGCTGCTCAAACGCACCGTACTTCCGGAAGATATCGCCGAAGCCACGTATTTCCTCGTGTCGGAGGCGTCTGCGAAATCGACCGGAAACATCCTGAACGTGGATGCAGGGAACGTTCAGGCCTTCACGCGGTAGGGAGCCAGACGCCACCGGGTGGACGCCCCCTGCCGCTGGCGACGGAACAAGCCCCGACGGCAGCGAGGTGCACTCCCCGGTCAACCCGCTCTCTGGCAAACCCGCTCCCCGCACTCGCGAACGACCGCACGCAGGCTGCGCGTCACGCGACCACCCTGTCAGCCTTCAGCCAGGCTGGCGGCGTGGTGCTGGCGCGGCCTGTTCGGGCGGTTTCCGCGCATTGGGCAAGCGAGCCGAAACGCACGGCGCGTTCGGACAGGGCCGGCGCATAATGGGCGTATTTCCCCGAGTTGGTCATCAGGACACGGGCGTCGGGCGGGAAGACGGGTTCGGAGATCGAGCACCAGCAGAGGTCCGGGATGATCCTGACGCCGGCTGCTTCCAGTCTCGCCTTCACGCCATTTGCCTTGATCGCCGCCAACGTGTCCCGCCCCAGGGTGATGATCGCGGTGACAGCGTCATGCACCCTGGCGCCCTCCATCAGCCCGGCGAACACGGCGCATTCCGCGGCGGAGAAATGCGGGCTGCCGAGGGCGACGAGGTCCACCGCCTCAGCGCCCTTGTTGAAGCGGTCCCAGAGCCGGGCGAAATCCGCAGCAGGGATCCGGACCTCGTCTGCGTCCGGGCTTGGCGGACGGGAGGCCTCGGGGGTGATACCCGCGACATGCAGCATGGGCGCGGCCGACGTGGTACCGAAGGCGGCGCAGAGCGCCTTGAGGTCGTCGTCGCTCGGATGCGTGCCTTCAAGCCCGGTGATCAGCGGGATACGGTCCGGCGCGGCCTGCCCCGCCAGCCAGCCGAGCATCGGCCAGAAGGCATCGTCTGGCTGGGCCGGCGCCTCGACATTCAGGATCCGGCGCGGCGCGCGGTTCTCGTCGAGATAGACGCCGGACATCGCGGCCCGACCGGTCAGCGCGGCGCAGAGGTCCATGAAATCCGCATGCTTGACCGTGCGCGCGCCGAGCACGCTGTTAGCATAGATCACCGCGTTGCTCTCCGCCCAGGCAATCGCCTCGTCCTCGCCCGGGCGGTCTTCGAGCAGGTAGGGCGCGCAGGTGAAGGACGGCCGGGCGCCCATCTCCACATAGGCATTGGCCAGTTGCGAGGCCGGCAGGCCGAACGCCTCGGCCACGCCTTGCGTGCGCCAGTTCGCATGGTCCACGGAGATGGCGTTCATCGTCGTCGGGACACGCACCCGCCCGCCGAGATCGGCCATGGCGCGGGCAAAGGTCAGGAAGGCGGGGCTGGCGTAGATACAGCCGTCTATATGCACCCGCGTCACGTCGATCAGCCGCGTGGCGCCGATGGCTATCGCCATCGTGGTGATGATTTCCATGGCAGTCTGGGCCGCCTTGCCGTGGGCGCCTTCAAGGAAGGCGCGGTCGCTGTCGGCCAGCTCCAGCGGCGCCCGCGCAGCCTGCGAGAGGGGAAGGCTCAGCGGGCCAGCCACCAGATCCCGCGCGGTGATCGTCGCCGCTTCCTGCTGCGCCAGCGCGTCGTATTCCTCGGCCGACAGCCGCAGCACGGCGATGCCGTGATCGAAGAGCTTGCCGGCGATAACCGCCCCGAGCGTCAGGATGTCTTCCGCCTCTCGAAAGACCAGCGCCTTGGGCGCATTCCCGGCGAATGCCAGCCCGAGCAGGACACCGCTTCCGGTGCAGGATCCCCGGCTGGTCGGCATCAGAACCGTCTTACCGGCGAGGCTCTGCCCGCACTGCGGGTGCATCTGGTCGATGATCACGCCCGTCTCCGGGTGCACCCCGCCCCAGAAGCTGAGCCCCTCGTCGCAGACCAGGATCGGCCCGGAGACGGATGCGGCTACCAATACTGTCGCCATGAGGTGTCCTTCTGGTGTCGTTGTGCGGGCAGTGATCGCCGTCTCGGGAAAGGCCGTGCATTCAGGCTTGCCTCGGCGATGTGGTTTTGCCTATACCAGCAACATTGGTAAGAAAAGAAAAATATGGCCGCGAACGAGAAAATCGAAGCCGCGCTGGATGAGGGCAACTGGGAAGCCGAGCGCCTGCATCTCCGTGAAGAGCTTGGCAATCGGATGAAATCCGAGCGGTTGGCCTGTGGCCTCACCCTGGCCGCGGCCGCTGAGCGTTCCGGCCTCGCGCTGTCGACAATCCACAAGATCGAGAACGGCCGGGTGTCGCCCAGCTACGAGAACATCGTTCGCATCGCGCGCGCCTACGGGATCGGGATGGAACGACTGTTCTCGGCGGAGGCGACCGCGCAGCCGACGACCCGCATGGCAGTGACCAAGGCGGGACAGGGCCGCAAGGTGCGCACCGACAAGTTCGAATACGAGGTGCTGTGCAACAGCCTGTCGGAGAAGCGGATCATGCCGCTCGTCACGGTCGTGACCCGCCGAGCACCGCTTGAGCCGGAGGATCTCGAAGCGCATCCCGGCGAGGAGACGATCTTTGTCCTGTCCGGGCAGGTCGAGCTGGTGGTCCAGCATTACGCGCCGGTGACGCTGGAGCCCGGTGACTGCGCCTATTTCGACAGCACGCTCAAGCACGGGCTGCGGGCACTGGGCGACGCGGAGGCCAGGGTATTCTGGGCCTGCACCTATATCGACGTGGACGGCTGAGGACAGGATGACCGAAACGGTGACGCTTACTTTCGACGACCTGAAGGGGCGCATACAGCGTATCTTCGAAATGGCCGGTGTGCGCCGCGAAACGGCCGCCGCCGTTGCGCGCGTGATCGCCTCTGGCGAGCGCGACGCGTGCAAGTCCCATGGCGTCTACCGCATCGAGGGCTGCCTGCGCGTTCTGGCGGCGGGCAAGGTCGTCCTAGACGCGGTGCCGCAGGTGCATGACGCGGGCACCTCGGCTATCGAGGTCGATGCCGGCGGCGGATTTGCCAACGTGGCGTTCGAGGATGCCTGCGATGCGCTGGTGGCACGGACCCGCGAAACGGGGCTGGCGGCGCTGGTGATCCGCGACTGCCTGCATTTCTCGGCGCTCTGGTACGAGGTCGAAATTCTGGCCGGCCACGGCCTCGCCTCACTCTCGATGTGTCCCAGCTACGCGACGGTCGCGCCCTCCGGCGGGCAGACGCCGCTCCTGGGCACCAACCCATTCGCCTTTGGGTGGCCGCGTGCGGGCGCGTTTCCGTACGTGTTCGACTTCGCGACCTCGGTTGCCGCGCGGGGCGAGATCGAACTGCATCGGCGGGCCGGGACTCCGATCCCCGAGGGCTGGGCCGTGGACAAGCAGGGCCAGCCGACGACGGACCCGCAAGCCGCACTCGACGGGGCGATGCTGCCCTTCGGCGGGCACAAGGGGTCGGCGATCTCGACGATGATCGAATTGCTCTCGGGGGCGATGCTGGGCGAGTTCATGAGCCGGGAGGCGCTGGACTTCACCGGTACCACCGCACTCCTGCCGCGCCACGGCGCCCTGATCCTGGCGATGGACCCGAGCGTTTTCGCACGGCGCTCCGGCCGCGACCCTATCGCAGAGGGAGAGCGGTTGATCGAGGCGATTGCCGGCCAGGGCGCCCGCCTGCCCTCCCAACGGCGCTTCGCTGCGAGGGCCATGGCGATGGCGGATGGCATCGCGCTGACCCCGGACGAGTTCGAACGGCTTGAAAGGTTCGAGGCGCTCGGGCTCGACGCCCTCTCCGGTTGAACAGCCCCCGGCCGCCCGGCCCTCAGCCCGCTTCGCGTTTCAACAGCGGATCGGGCTGTTCGAGGTAGGTCACCTTCATGAAATCCTTGATCCGGTCGTCGAACACCCGCGTGTGAAGATGCGCGAGGCGATCCGCCTCCGCCTCGTCACGCGCGGCGATCGCCTCGACCATCTGGTGATGCTCCGGGCTGAGCGGAAAGACGGAGCCGTGCTTGCGGATATGCGTGAAGTGGAAATGCAGGATGCGCCGGCCCTCGTCGAGCAGGCGCTCGTAACTTTGCGCCAGGTAGGGGTTCGCCCCGGCATGGGCGATGGACATGTGGAAGACCTTGTTCGCCTCGGACAGCGCCAGCGCTTCGCCCGTCGGGCAGACGGCGTCGTAATCCACCGCCGCCTGCGACATGACCGCGATGTCGGCCTCCGTGCGATGGCGCGCGGCCAGTCGCGTCACCGCACGCTGGAGATAGTCGACCGCCTCCACGAACCGGGGCAGCGTGGCAATGTCGAGCGGGGCCACGATGGTCGAGCGGTTCGGCAGGGTCCGCACCAGCCCGCCGGCCGACAGCCGGATCAGCGCCTCGCGGATCGGAGACCGTGACATCGCGAATCGTGCCGCCAGCGCGGTTTCGTCCAATGGCTCGCCCGGCGCGAGAATGAGCTCGAGAATCTCGTCCCGGAGCGTGTCGTAGACGTGTCGCGCCCCGTCGCCACGCTTCCGATCCGTCCCGGCCGGCTTGCTCTTTCCTGCACCCTGCATCGCATCTGTCCTTTTCTATGCATTCTGCTGAAATTTTCAGCACCGCCCCGCGGAATCCGGCTGTCTTCACAAACCATATTGACCTGCCGTCAGACACCGTATCACATTCTTGTCGACAACGTGTCGGCAGAACACCACACCAACTCGGAGATTGACAGATGAAATACCTCCTCTCAGCGACCGCCGCCCTCGGGATGATGGCCGGCGCCGCCGCGGCCGAGGGCCGCCTCGATACGGTTCTCGAACGGGGCAAGCTCCTGTGCACCGGGCACAACGGCAGCTTCCTCGGCTTCGCGGAGGTCGATGACGAGGGGAACTGGAAGGGGCTCGACATCGATCTCTGCCGTGGCCTCGCTGCCTCGCTCTTCGGCTCGTCCGAAGGCACGATGGACATCGTGCCGATTTCCTGGGCCCAGCGCTGGCCGGCGCTGCAGTCCGGCGACGTCGACGTGATCATCAAGCTCGCGGGCTGGTCCCAGAGCCGCGACGCCGAGCTGAACCTCGCCTACACCCAGCCATATTTCGTCGCCGGCTTCCACGTGATGGCCCATGCCGACCTCGGCGTTGAAAAGGTCGCGGACCTCGACGGCGGCTCTATCTGCGTTTCCGCCGGGACCACGACCGAGCGCTTCCTCGCTGCATATATCGAGAACCTCGGCATCGAGGCCGAGATCATCGTTTTCGAATCCGGCGACGAGGTGCGCACCGCCTATTTCAACCGCCGCTGCGACGGCCTCACCCTGCTGGCCCCGCCGCTGGCAGCCGCGCGCGCTACGTCCGAAAACCCCGAAGACCACGTGATCCTGCCGGACGTGATCGCGCTGGAACCCTCGGGCATCATCGTCCCCGAAGGCGACCCGAAGTGGCTCGACGTGATGAACTGGATGCTGACCTCGCTCTGGTTCGCCGAACTCCACGGAATCACCAGCGAGAACGTCGACGAGTTCCGCGACAACCCGCCGTCCGACCAGATCGGCAAGTTCCTCGGCGTCACGCCCGGCTACGGCGACCGCCTCGGCCTGTCGAACGACTGGGCCTACAACCTGATCAAGGAAGTCGGCAACTACGCCGAGATCTATGACCGCAACATCGGCGAGCCCTACGCGCTGCCGCGTGCGTTGAACAACCTCTACACCAATGGCGGCCTGTTCTACCCGCTGATGGTCGACTGACGCGGCTCGGCGCCCGGCCTGCCCGGGCGCCGTTCCTCCGCGCCCCCCCAGACTGCCCCCCGGATACCCCCATCATGATGACACTTCTCAAGCAGAGATCCTTTCGGGATCTCGCCTACCAGGCGGGATTTGTCGGCACGCTGATCGCGATGGTCGTGACCTTCGCCGTGACGGCCGCCATCAATCTCGACGCTCAGGGGATGACCTCGGGCTTCGGCTTCCTGCAGCGGTCCACCGGCTGGGGCGTCAGTTTCTCCCTGATCCCGTTCGACACGTCGGACACCTACCTGCGGGTGATCTGGGTCGGGCTGCTCAATTCCATGTTTCTCGGGGCGATCTCCCTGACGCTGGCGACGTTCATCGGCGTCGGCATCGCCATCATGCGGGTCTCGGGCAACCGGATGGCCGGGCTGATCGGCACTGTCTATGTCGAGATCTTCCGTAACCTGCCGCTGCTGCTGCAACTCTTCTTCTGGTACGCGATCCTGACCTCCCTGCCCCAGCCGAGGCAGGCCATCGACATCGCCGGCGTCGCTTTCATCTCGGGCCGCGGCACCTATCTGCCCGGGCTGAACGTCACTGGCACATCCGCCTTTCTCTGCGCCATCGCCACCTGCGCCGCCATCGGGCTGGCGATCTGGCTGAACACCGCCCGCCGCTTTGCCCACATGTCGACCGGTCGCAAGCGCGCCTCGCGGCAGGCGCTCTGGGGCGGGCTGGTCCTGCTGATCGTCGTGCTGCTGCTGGCCGGCCGCATCCCGGACACGCCGCTTCTGAACGTCCCCTACCTCAAGGGCCTGAACTTTCGCGACGGGGTTCGCATTTCGCCGGAACTGCTCGCCTGTATCATTGCCATCTCGATCTACGGCGGCGCCTATATCGGAGAGATCGTGCGCGCGGGCTTCAACGCCGTCGGCAAGGGCCAGAGCGAGGCCGGCCAGGCGCTCGGGCTGAGCACCTGGCAGATCTTCTCACGTATCCGCCTGCCGCTGGCAATCCGCGCGGTCATGCCGACGCTGATCAACCAGTACGTCTGGCTCTTCAAGGCCACGACCATCGGCATCGCCATCGGCTTCGTCGACTTCTTCTTCGTGATCTCCACCTCGATCAACCAGAGCGGCCAGACCCTCGAACTGATCGCGATCCTGATGGGGGGCTTTCTCGCCATCAACTATTCCATGGCCTGGGTGCTGAACCGCGTGAACGACGCGATCCGGCTCAAGGGCACGCAACTGCGGGGCTGAAGCGGGATCATGGCAAAGACCTATCACAAGCCGACCTTCATAGAGCGCATCCGGGCGAACTATTTCTCCACCTGGCTCGATACGACGCTGACGCTGGGCTTCGGCGCGCTGGTTCTCTGGGTCCTGCTGGGGCTCTTCGACTGGGCGTTTCTCAACGCCGTCTGGTCGGAGGCAGAGCGCGAGCAATGCGGCCACGGCTCCGGCGGCGCCTGCTGGGCGGTGATCGACGCGCGCTGGCGGCTGATCTTCTTCGGGCTCTACCCGTTCGAGGAACAATGGCGATCGGCCATCGCCTGTATCGCGATGGTGGTGACCGGCGCCCTGTCCTGCGTGCCGTGGTTCTGGAGCGCCCGCCGCCTGCCCGTGCTGTGGCTCGTCGGCTTCGCGATCTTCTACGTCCTGATGCGCGGCGGCCTGTTCGGGCTGACGCCGGTCTCCGAGCAGAACTGGGGCGGGCTGTCTCTGACGCTGTTCATCTTTGCCAGCGTCACGCTGATCGGCATGCCGATGGCGATCGTCTTCGCGCTGCTGCGCCGCTCTCACCTGCCGATGATCGCCGGCACAATGGGCGTGATCATCGACACGATCCGCTCGCTGCCTCTGCTGTCGATCATGTTCACCTTCGCCATCGTGCTGCCTTTCGTGCTGCCCGGCTGGGCCGTGGGCGACAAGCTCTACCGGGTCATCGTGGGCTATGCGCTGTTCTTTGCCTGCTACCAGGCCGAGATCATCCGCGGCGGCATGCAGGCGCTTCCCGCCGGCCAGGAAGAGGCAGCCCAGGCACTCGGCATGGGCTACTGGCACCGGATCGGGTACATCGTCCTGCCCCAGGCCTTCCGGAACGCCCTGCCCCCGACGATCAACCAGCTGGTCATCACCTTCAAGGAGACCTCGCTCGTCGTCATCATCGGGTTCTTCGAAGTGCTCGCCTCCGGTAACGCCGCCTACGGGACCGCGGAATGGAACTTCGCCCATATCGAGGTCTACTGCTTCGTCGCCCTGATCTATTTCACCTTCGTCTTCGCGCTGTCCCGCTACGGCGCCTACCTGGAGCGCCGCCTTGCGGTTGCCGCGCGCTGAGGAACAGCCAATGACCACCCAGACCCCCGCCATCCGCATCAGCGACATGGACAAGTATTTCGGCACCTTTCACGTGCTGAGGAAGATCAACCTCGAGGTCGCCCGCGGCGAACGGATCGTCATCTGCGGTCCCTCCGGCTCCGGCAAATCCACGCTCATCCGCTGCATCAACCGGCTGGAAGAATACGAGGGCGGCTCGATCAACGTCCTCGGCACCGAGCTTGACGACAACATCGACAACATCGATGCGATCCGCCGTGAAACCGGCATGGTGTTCCAGCACTTCAACCTCTTCCCGCACATGACGATCCTCGACAATTGCACGCTGGCGCCGATGCTGGTGCGCAAGCAGTCTCGGGCGGAGGCGGAAGAGGTCGCGATGCAATACCTGACCCGGGTCAAGATCCCCGAACAAGCGGACAAGTATCCCGGCCAGCTCTCCGGCGGCCAGCAGCAGCGCGTCGCCATCGCCCGCGCGCTCTGCATGAAGCCAGAGATCATGCTGTTCGACGAGCCCACCTCCGCGCTCGATCCCGAGATGATCTCGGAGGTGCTGGACGTGATGGTGGGCCTCGCCAACGACGGGATGACGATGATCTGCGTCACCCATGAGATGGGCTTCGCCCGCCAGGTGGCCGACCGGGTGATCTTCATGTCCGACGGCGAGATCGTCGAACAGGCCCCGCCAACCGAATTCTTCGAAACCCCCAAACACGCACGTACCCAGGCCTTCCTTGGCCAAATCCTAGGACACTGAAAATGACGACGATCGATCTCAACAAGAAAACCACCCACGATTCCGAACACGATCCCCGCAACGACGAGATCCTGATCTACGTCAACGGCGAGCTGAAGCCCAAGGCCGAAGCCGTGGTCTCCGTCTATGATGCGGGCTTCATGCTGGGCGACGGCATGTGGGAGGGCATGCGGCTCTACAACGGCAAATGGGCCTTCTTCGACGAGCACATGGACCGGCTCTTCAACTCGCTGAAATCGGTTTCCATCGAGCTCGACATCGGCCCGGACGACATCCTCGAGATCCTCAACAAGACGGCCGAGGCCAACGGGATGACCACCGACGCGCATTGCCGCCTGATGATCACCCGCGGCCGCAAGGCCAAGCCGTTCCAGCATCCCGGGCTCAGCCGCTGGGGCGCGACCATCGTCGCGATCATCGAGCACTCCAAGCCCGTCGAGACACTGCAGAGCAAGGGCATCCGCCTGGCCACCGTGCCGCAGGTGCGCGGCCTGCCGATGAGCCAGGACGCGAAGTTCAACTCGCATTCCAAGCTCAACTGCATCATCGCCTGCATCCAGGCCGAGCAGGCCGGCGCCGACGAGGGGCTGATGCTGGATCCGCATGGCTTCGTGAACACCACCAACGCCTGCAACTTCTTCATCGTGCGGCGCGGCGAGGTTTGGACCTCGACCGGCGATTACTGCATGAAGGGCGTCACCCGCCAGAAGGTGATCGACCTCTGCCGCGCCGACGGCATTCCCGTCTTCGAGAAGAACTACTCGCTCTTCGAGACCTACGGCGCGGACGAGGCCTTCCTCACCGGCACCTTCGGCGCGCAGACCCCGGTGGCAGAGATCGACGGCAAGCCCATCGGCAATGGCGAACGGCCGATCACCATGCGCATCCGGGAGCTCTACAAGCAGCTCGTTGCCGAGAACACCGGAGCCTGAGGATGGACGACATCAACGCACGCGGCCTGGTGATGATCGGCTGCGGGTTCATGGGAAAGGCCCTGCTGGAAGGCTGGATCGCCGCCGGCCTGTCGCCCGAGGCAGTGACCGTGCAGGACCCGACGCCGTCCGAATGGCTGGCCGCGCAGCCGGGCTTCCGCCTGAACGCGCCGCTGCCGGAAGCCCCGGCCGTGCTGGTCATCGCGGTCAAGCCGCAAGTGCTGGACGAGGTGATGCCGGACCTGGCGGGCTTCGGCGGTGGCCGGACGATCGTCGTGACGATCGCGACCGGCGCGCCGGTCAGTTACTACGAGCGCCACTTCGGCCCCGAGACGCCGGTCATCCGCACCATGCCGAACCTGCCGGCCTCTGTCGGCTGCGGTGTGACCGCGCTCTGCGCCAATGCCGCCGCTTCCGGGGAAGCGCTGGCGCTGGTGGAGACGCTCTTCGGCGCGGTGGGCACCTCGGTGACGCTGGAGGACGAGGGCATGATGCACCTCGTGACCGGCGTTTCCGGCTCGGGCCCGGCGTATGTCTTCGCGCTGGCGGAGGCGATGGCCCAAGCGGGCACGGAACTCGGCCTGCCCAAGGAGCTGGCCCGCGCCCTCGCCATCCAGACAGTGGCCGGGGCCGGTCATATGCTCGCCACGCCGGGCGCCGATCCGACCGCCCTGAGACAGGCGGTCACCTCCAAGGGCGGCACCACGGCGAAGGCGCTCGAGCAATTGATGCGCACGCCAGACGGGATCGCGGACCTGGCCCGCGCCGCCGTCGACGCCTCGCGCAACCGCAGCGCCGAGCTCAGCCGCAGCTAGCGGAGCAGCGTTCGCCGGGCGGGCCTCAGCCTTGCCTGTCCGGCGGCGGGGCATGCCGGCTCGCCATCTGGCACACCAGATCGAGCAGGCGGCGCACGACCGGGTAGGACAGCGACGAACGGCGGACGTAGGCCCCGGCGAGGAAGCTGTCGATAGGGTCGGCAAGCGGCAGGGAACGCATGCCCAGGGCGCTCAGGTTGGGGTCGAGCTCCATCGGCGCCGGCATGATGAACTTCCCGGTGGCGACGAGATCGAGCCCGAACTCGTAGGAGCTGGTCGTCACCGCGAATTCCGGCGGGTTCAGTGCATTGCGCACGAAGAAGCCCCGCACCATGGCCGTCGTCTCCGCGTCGTTCGAGTAGAGGACCCAGGGAATCCCGGCCAGATCCCCGGCGCTCACCCGGTCCTTTCGGTGGAGCGGATGATCGACGCTCGCCAGCGCGCCCAGATGCGCCGAGACGATCTCCACCGTGTCGATGTCCTCCTCGTCGATATCGGAGGCGAGCGCCCCGAAGACGATGTCGAGCTCGCCGTGCCGGAGATGCGGCAGGTTCTGCAGGTGAACGTCGGCGCGAATCTCCAGCCGGGTTTCCGGGTGCTCCTGCCGCAACCGTTCGAAGGCCGGCACCAAGAAGGCGCGCCGGAACAGCGGCCCCGCACCGACGCGAAGCACGTCGAGCCGGTTCGATTTCTCGGCTTCGATGGCCTCGCGGGCCTGCACGTAGCGCTGCTCGATCCGCTTGGCGTGGTCGAGCAATTCCCGCCCGATCGGTGTCAGGAACATACCCCTCGGCTGCCGGTCGAACAGCCGCGTTCCATACTCATCTTCCAGCAGTTTCAATCGCTTGGTGAGCGATGGCTGGGCGAGCCCGAGGCGCTTGGCAGCCTCCGTCAGGTTGCCCGTCTCGGCCACGACGAGAAAGGCGACGAGGTTCTTATCCATAGCCATTTGGAATATCCAATGCGCTAATTTTCTATTTTTCTTTATTTCTGGCGGTTGGTAGCGATTGGGTCAAGGAGCTTGGCAGCACCGGGTCTCGGGAGGAGATGAGGGCCGCTGCACCGCTTCAAGGAGGAAAAGCCGCCATGCGCACCATTTTCGTGATGTTCGATTCGCTCAACCGCGAGGCCCTCGAGGCCTATGGCGGCACCGCGATCCGCACTCCGAACTTCCAGCGACTGGCAGACCGCGCGGTGACCTTCGACAACCATTACTGCGGCTCCATGCCCTGCATGCCGGCGCGGCGCGACATTCACACCGGGCGGCTTAACTTCATGCACCGCCCCTGGGGCCCGCTGGAACCCTTCGACAATTCCTTCGCCCGAAGCATGGGCGAGGCGGGCATCTACTCGCACCTCGTCACCGACCACATGCATTACATCGAGAACGGCGGCACCGGATACTGCACCCAGTTCGAAAGCTGGGAGGTCGTGCGCGGGCAGGAGCACGACACGGCCAAGGCGCTCGTCCAGCCGCCGCTGGACGCGCTGGCGGCGCAGTTCGACCCGCGGCACTATCCGCTCGACAAGCTGCCGAGCGACCGGCCGGCGACGCTGCAGACCTCGGACATCATCGCCTGGCGGCGGATGCGGCACGCGGTGAACACGCTTTTCGTCAAGGAAGAAGAGGATTTCCCAACGCCCAGAGTCTTTGCCAGCGCCCTCGAGTTCCTGGAGATGAACAAGGCGTCCACGGATTTCTTCCTGCAGATCGAGAGCTTCGACCCGCACGAGCCCTTCTGCGCGCCCGAGCGGTTCCACAAGGAATACGCCACCGGCCGCAACGGCGGCGTTCTGGACTGGCCCTCCTACGAAAAGGCGACCGACAGCCCGGAGGACATGGCCGAGATACGTGCGAACTATGCCGCCTCGGTTGCCGAATGCGATTACTACCTCGGCCGACTGCTCGACTGGATGGACGACAACGACGCCTGGGGCGACACCTGCCTGATCGTCACGACCGACCATGGCTTCCTGCTGGGCGAGCATGAGTGGTGGGGCAAGAACAAGATGCCCTATTACGAGGAGATCTCGCATATCCCCCTCCTGGTCTGGCATCCGGAGTGCGCCGACATGGGCGGCGAGCGCCGTCGCGCGGTGACCCAGACCCCCGATCTTGCCGCGACGTTCCTCGACCTCTTCGGGCTGCCCACCCCGGACGAGGCCACCGGGCAATCGCTGCTGCCGGCGCTGCGCGGCGAGCGCGAGGACGACTATCGTTCGGTCATCTTCGGCATGTTCGCCGGACCGATCGGAATCGCGGACGGCAGCCACGTCTATTACCACTACCCGGTCAAGGCCGACGGCGAGGGGTTCAACCTCTATACGCTGGCGCCCTCGCACATGGTGCGGATGTTCAACGCCGAGGAACTGGCCCAGGCCGAGTTGGTCGAAGGGTTCGACTTCACCCATGGCGCGCCGGTTCTGCGCGTGCCGATGGCGCCGGACAACGGCGAGGCGGGGCTCGAGGCGGTCCGCAACCGGCCGGACCGGATCCAGCTGTTCGATCTTGCCGCCGACCCCGGACAGAAGACGCCGATCGAGGATGCGGAGGTGCTCGCCCGTCTGCGTGCCGAGATCGCCGTACACATGAAACGTCACGACGCGCCTTCGGAGATCTTCGATCTCTACGGGCTGGAGCGGCGCGCCGCGGAAGCGGTCGCCTGAAACCGGAGCCATACGGCCGCGAGGAGGCGGCCATTTCCAACGGAGGAATCCATGAAACCTTTCAACCACCTGAAATCGGCCGTGATCGCCGGCGCGGCGCTGGCCGCCCTGTCGATGCCCGCCAGCGCGGAATATCCGGAACGGAACATCCAGAACATCTTTCCCTGGGGACCGGGCTCGGCCATGGCGGTGACGCAGATCATCTCCGAGGCGATGGCGCAGGAGCTTGGCGTGAACATCACCGTTGTCTCGACCCCCGGCGCCGCCGGCGTGAAGAGCTTCGAGACGGCGCTGGACAAGCCCGCCGACGGCTACACCTTCATCGACGGCTGGGTGGCGCCGCTGGTGCTGCAGCCGCTGGTCGGAAATGCCGACTGGACGCACGAGGACTTCGTCCCCCTCTGGTCGGCCACGGCTGTTCCCTTCGCCATCGTGTCCCGCAAGGACGAGACGCGCTGGAGCGACTTCCCCTCCCTCATCGCCTACATGAAGGAGCATCCGGGCGAGCTGCGCTATTCCTCCGGCTCCATCGGCAACATCCCCCACATGGTGATGGCCAAGGTCATGCAGGCCAACGACGTCTACGCCCGCAACATCCCCTATCCGCAGGACGGCGACGCCTTCAAGGATCTGCGCGGCGGGCTGCTGGACTTCACCTTCAACAACCCGACCACCTACCGTTCGAATTCCGACGCCTTCCAGGTGCTCGCGATCATGACCGAGAACGAGGCAGACAGGGAAATGTTTGACGGCGCCCCGCTGGTTGGTGACTTCGGCACCGACATGGGCCTTACCGGCCTTTCGCCGACCGGATGGCACTGGTACGTCGTGAAACCCGGTACGCCGGACGACGTGGTCGAGACGCTCCGCACCGCCATGAAGGCCGCGCTTGACCGCGACGATATCCAGGAGAAGCTGAAGGCGACGGGTTTCGTGCCGACGATGTATTCGCCCGACCAGTACGACGAGATCGTGGGCACCGTTGGCGAGCAGCTGATCTCCGCCAAGGAGGCGATTGCCTGGGAAGCCGACAAGATCGCCGGCAAGTGATCTGATTGGGAACGCGGGAGGCGACGACGATGGACAGGAAACCGAATGCCCTGGGCCACTGGCTCGTACTCGGCGCCATGTTCGGCATCGTCGCCCTCGTCTTCCAGCAGATCGCAACCTCGCTGACCGATCAGCGCGCCGCCTCCGGTGACGCGCTGTCCAACGCCGCCCTGTTTCCCCGCTGGGTGGCCATCACCATCGCGGGGCTCGGGCTGATCGTGGCCGGGCAGATGCTGATGGGCCGGTATCCGAAGGGCGAGAGCGCGGCGGAGGCCGAGGATTGCCCGCCCGAGCCGCGCTCCCGCCTGCGCCTGCAGGAGATCGCCATCGCCGGGCTGACCCTGATCTACCTCCTGATGCTGGAGCCGGTGGGCTTCCACCTCACCACGTTCCTGGTCATCGGCGCGATGTTCCTCGTGCTCGATGCCCGCCCGGTCTGGCGCGCGGTCGCCGCCAGCGCCGCGCTGACGCTCGCCGCCTCCTTCGTCTTCGAGGGGCTGCTCAAGGTGATCCTGCCGGTGGGCTTCCTCGGCTTCACCCCTCCCTACCACCTGCTGGGGCTCTGACATGTTCGACCTGCTGATCTCCGGCGCCGGCCTGATCGCCTCGCCCCTCGTGATCATCCTCGTGGCGCTTGGCTGCACCGGCGGGTTGCTCGTGGGCGCCCTGCCCGGGCTCGGGCCGCTCATGGGGATCATCCTGCTGCTGCCCGCCGCCTTCTACCTGCCGCCCGTCGCCGGTATGGGCATGCTGATCGCCATCTATGTCGGCGGCTCGTGCGGCGGCGCCATCTCGGCGATCCTGCTGCGCATTCCCGGAACGCCCCTGGCCGCCGCCACCCTGCTCGACGGCTACCCGATGGCAAAGGCCGGCCGCGCCGGCGACGCGATCGGCGTGGCCATCGCCGCCTCGGCCATCGGCGGCATGTTCGGCGGCATCATCCTGATCCTCTTCGCCCCGATGCTGGCCCAGATCGCGGTCAACTTCGGCCCGCCGGAGTACTTCGCGCTTGCCGTCACGGGCCTCATGTCCATCGCCGTCGTCTCCTCCGAGAGCACGGTGAAGGGCCTGATGACCGGCTGCCTCGGCATCCTGATCGCCGCGGTCGGCACGGATACGATGTCGAACGCGATGCGTTTCACCTTCGACAACCACAACCTGTTCGGTGGCATTCACATCGTGGCGGTGGTGGTCGGGCTCTTCGCCCTTTCCGAGGCCGCGTTCCAGATCGAGGAAGGCAAGCTCGACGCCCGCCCGGACGTGCTGAACGTGAAGGTCTCCTTCCGTTCGCTGTTCCTGACCCTGCGCCACCGCTGGAACCTGCTGCGCTCCTCGACCATCGGCACCTTCTTCGGCGCCCTGCCGGGGGCCTCCGGCATCATCGCCTCCTTCACCGCCTATGCCATCGCCAAGGCGCAGGCCCGGCCGGAAGAGAACTACGGCAAGGGCGCCGTCGGCGGGGTGGTGGCCACGGAATCGGCCAACAACGCCTGCTGCGGCGGTGCGCTGATCCCGACGCTCGCGCTCGCCATCCCCGGCGACGCCGCCTGCGCGGTGCTCATGGGGGCGCTCCTGCTGCTTGGCCTGCAGCCCGGCCCGCAGCTCTTCACGTTCTCCGGCGATATCGTGGGCGGCGTGTTCCTCGCCTACCTGCTGGCGAACGTATTCCTCTTCGTGCTCGGCATCCTGCTGACGCCGGTCTTTGTCTCGGTGCTGAAGCTGCGCAAGCAGTACCTCGTGCCGAGCGTCCTGCTGCTGTCGATGATCGGCGTCTATGCGATCCAGTCCTCGGTCTACGACCTCTGGTTCGCCTTCATCTTCGGGATCGTCGGCTACGTGCTGCGCAAGTTCGACTATCCGCTGTCGCCAATCGTGATCGGGATCATCCTCGGGCCGATCGCCGAGGGCAACCTGCGCCGCTCGCTGCTTCTGAGCCAGGACGGTCTGTCGATCTTTGCCGAAAGGCCCATCGCGCTGACCATCCTCGCCATCGACCTGCTGGTCATCCTCTGGGTACTCCTGCCGCGCCGCGTGAAGGGCCGCCTGGTGCCTTCCCGCGCCGGGTGATCCGCCATGCTTCAGAAGGCCGACACAGGGTTCAGGCGCATCGCCCAGCCGATGGCGATCACCGGCAAATCGCCGCTCTGGGATGAGACGCGCGGCTGCCTCTGGTGGATCGACATCCAGGCACAGCGCCTTCTGAGAACGCGCGAGAGCGGCGAGACGACCGCCATCCCGGTACCCTCCCAGCCGGGGTTCGTGGCGCTGGCCGACAGTGGCCGGCTGGTGCTCGGGTTGGAGAACGGGCTCTGGACCTACGCGCCCGAAAGCGCCGCCTGGGAGCAGGTCAGCGAGACGGAGGCCGACCGGCCCACGGTGCGCCTCAACGACGGCAAGCCGGATTCGCGCGGGCGCCTCTGGTTCGGCTCGATGGACATGACCCACACCGGCAAGGCCATCGGCCGCCTCTACCGGCGCGATCCCGGCGGCGAGGTCACGGCGATGCGCGAAGGGGTCGCGATCCCCAACGCGATCGTGCCCTGCGGCAACGGCCGCTCGCTGCTCTTCACCGACACGGCGCGCCGGCGCATCGAGCTGATCGACACCGATCCGCGCAGCGGCGACATCACCGGCACGCGGGAGATCCTGCGCATACCGGACGGGAGCAACCCCGACGGCGCCTGCATGGATGCCGACGGCAATTTCTGGGTGGCTATCGTCGGACCTGGCGAGGTCCTCCGCATCAGCCCCTCCGGCCGCTGCCTGCAACGGCTCCGGACGCCGGTCACGCGGCCGACCTCGGTCGTCATCGGCGGGCCGGATGACCGGACCCTCTTTGTCACGGATCAGCGTCGCTTTCTGCCGCCGTCTGAGCTTGCCCGGCACTCCGGAGCCGGCGGGCTGCACGCGATCCAGCTCGGCGTCCGGGCGAGCCCGGTGCACCGCGTCGGCGGATTGTAGGGCATCCCGGGGCTCAGCTGGCCGGAGCCTGCTCCATGTCGGGTTCGACCGGATCGGGCCCGACGATCCAGTTTCGGAACGCTTCCACCTCTTCACGCTCCCTCAGCCCTTCGCGCGCCACCAGGAAATAGGCCTCGCGGATTGGCAGACGGTATTCGAAGGGCGAGACGAGGAGGCCACGATCCAGGAACGACTGTGAAAAGCTCTCGTGGATCAGCGCCGCCCCGAACCCCGCCGAGATCGTCTGCAGCGCGATCAGCGAGGAATCGGCCGTGATCCAGACCGGCGGCGCCGGCAACTCCAGCCCGAAATGATCCGACAGCCGGCCCCATTCGACCTCGGACCCCAAAACCGGCACGACGCCCGCGCCCAGCAGGTCGTGGATCCGCGGCGGATCGCCAAAGGCGTGCGCATGGTCTGGGTGGCAGACCACGGTGGCGAACTCGTGCCCGAGTTGCCAGATGTCGCGCTCGTCCCAATGCCCGGTGCCGTAACGGATATCGAGATCGATCGACTCGTTGTCCATCCGGTCCGACCAGACCGCCGTCGACAGCTGGATCTCGATCTCCGGATGCAGGTCGTGGAACGCCTTGAGCCGGGGCGCGAGGATCAGCGTCGCATAGCTGATCGAGGCGCGCACCCGCAGCTTGCGCTTGCGGCGCACGGTGAAGAGCCCCTCGGTCGCCTCTTGGATCTCGCTGAAGGACTTGCGGATCGGCAGCGCGTAGGCCTGCCCCATGTCGGTCAGCTCGACACCGCGCGGAAGGCGCCGGAACAGCTGAATCCCGAGGTGCTGTTCCAGCAGGCGGATCTGCTGGCTCACCGCCGCGGGCGTCAGGTTCAGTTCGGCCGCCGCGTCGGAAAAACTGCTGTGACGCGCCGCGGCCTCGAAGGCCCTCAACCATATGACATGGGGAATCCGGATGGGGCACCTGTGAATAGTCGCCCGGGCCGGGGCGGTGTCGCGCGTTGCGGAAGGATGTGCCGTAAACCACGCCGCATCAAGCCCCGGCAGCGTTAAAATGAACCGCCCCATAGCCGCAACAGCGGTTGTTTGAAGGTGCGCGGCCGTTGCGGTGTCATCCACCGGCTAGAGCGGGGCCAGCACCGGCATGGACGGATCGATCTTCGACTACATCATCGTTGGGGCGGGCTCTGCGGGCTGCGCCCTCGCCGAAGGCCTGACCCGCGACGGCCGGAACAGCGTGCTGCTGATCGAGGCCGGGGGATCGGACAGGAAGTTCTGGATCAAGGTGCCGATCGGCTATGGCGTCAACTTCGCCAACCCGCGGCTCAACTGGGGCTACCATGCCGAGCCGGACCCGGCGCTGAACGGCCGCGAGGTCTACTGGCCGCGCGGTCGTGTCATTGGCGGGTCGAGCTCGATCAACGCCATGGCCTATGTCCGGGGCCTGCCGCAGGATTTCGACGACTGGGTGTCGCAAGGCGCCGAAGGATGGTCCTGGGAGGCCGTGCGCCCGGCCTTCGAACGGATGGAGCGCCATCTCGAACGCGACGCGGAGGGCCGGCCGCGTCAACGCTGGGACGGGCCGCTCTGGGTCAGCGACCTCAGCGACCAGATGAACCCGTTCTCGCGACGGTTCCTCGCCGCCGCAGGAGAATGCGGCTGGGCGCAATGCGAGGATCTGAGCGCCGCGACCGCGGAAGGCGTGGGCTATTACCGCAGCACCGTACGGAACGGCCTGCGCTGTTCGTCGGCCGACGCCTTCCTTGCCCCGGCGCGTCGCCGGGCGAACCTGAAGGTCGTCTCGCAGGCAGTGGTCGAGCGCATCACCTTCGCGGGACGCCGCGCCACCGGTGTGACCCTGCGCCTTCGCGACGTGCGCCTCACCGTCCGGGCCGGGCGCGAGGTGATCCTGAGCGCCGGGGCGGTGAATTCGCCGAAGTTGCTGCAGCTTTCCGGGATCGGCCCGGCCGAACTGCTCAAATCGTACGGGATCGCGCCGCGCCACGATCTGGGCGAGGTCGGGCGCGGATTGCAGGACCATCTGGCGATCTCGCATCTCTTCCGGGCCACCGCACCCACGCTGAATAACGTGCTTGGCCGCATGGCGCCGCGGCTTTGGGCCGGGATGCGCTATCTCTCGACGCGGCGCGGGCCGCTCGGCGTGCCGGTCAACCAGGTCGGCGGCTTCCTGCGCTCCGATCCCGGCCAGCCGGTGCCCGACCTGCAGATCTATTGCAACCCGCTGTCCTACTGGTCCTCGCCCGCCGGCAGGCCGGTGCTCGACCGCGAGCCGGGCTTCCTGCTCAGCGCACAGCTCTGCCGGCCGGACAGCCGGGGTGAGATCGTCCTCCGCTCCGCGAACCCCGAGGATGCCCCGGTGATCCGCGCCAACTCGCTCGCCACGGAGCACGACCGCGACGGCGCCCGCCGGTGCCTGCGGATCATCGACCGGCTCGCCGCCGCGCCCTCGCTGGCCGGGGTCGTCCGCGAGCGGCTGGTGCCGGAACCGGCCATGACCGACCCGGAGGAGCTGATGAACGATTACCGCGCGCGGGCCTCCACCGTCTTTCACCCGACCTCGACCTGCCGGATGGGAAGCGGGCCCGGAACCTCGGTACTCGACCCGCGGTTGCGGGTCCACGGCATCGGCGGACTGCGGGTCGTCGACAGCTCCGCCTTTCCGTCCGTCACATCGGGGAATACCAATGCACCGACGATGATGCTTGCGACACGGGCGGCGGAGATGATCCTCGAGGATGCCGCGACGGGTCGCCAGGAACGGGAGCTGGCCCATGCGACTTGAAAAGATCGAAACCTTCATCTTCGGCAACCCGCCACCGCGCCACGGCGGACGCTATTTCATCTTCGTGCGGCTCACCACGGCCTGCGGGATCACCGGGGTCGGCGAGATCTACAATGCCACCTTCGGCCCGGAGCTTTGCGCCGCGATGGCCGTGGAGATGTTCGAACGCCAGTTCGAGGGGGCGGACCCGCACCACATCGAGCGGCTCTGGCGCCAGTGCCACAGCGCCGGCTTCACCCAGCGGCCGGACGTGACGGTGATGGGCGTTCTGAGCGGGCTGGAGATGGCCTGCTGGGACATCGTCGGCAAGGCGGCGGACCAACCGGTCTACCAGCTTCTGGGCGGCAAGGTGAACGAGCGCCTTCGCAGCTACACCTATCTTTATCCGACCGAGGGCGACGTCTATCCGGACCCGGGCGCGCCCAGCGTCTACGACGACCCGGACCTCGCCGCAGAGGTGGCCATGCAGATGGTCGAGAAGGGCTTCACCGCGATCAAGTTCGACCCGGCCGGCCCCTACACGATCTACGACGGCCACCAGCCCCGGCTGGAGGACCTGACCCGTTCGGAGATGTTCTGCAAGAGGATCCGCGAGGCGGTGGGCGACCGCGCCGACCTGCTCTTCGGCACCCATGGGCAGTTCACCGTCTCCGGCGCCAAGCGCATGGCGCGGCGGCTGGAAGCCTACGATCCGCTATGGTTCGAGGAGCCGACCACCCCCGAGAACGCCGCCGACATGGCCGAGATCGCGCGCTTCACCTCGATCCCCGTGGCCGCCGGCGAGCGGCTTTGCACCAAGCACGAGTTCGCCCGCCTGCTGGAGGCCGGCGCCGCCTCGATCCTGCAGATGAATCTCGGCCGCGTGGGCGGAATCCTCGAAGCCAAGAAGATCGCCGCAATGGCCGAGACGCGCCAGGCCCAGATCGCGCCGCATCTCTACTGCGGCCCGGTGGTGGCCGCCGCAAACATCCAGCTTGCCACCTGCAGCCCGAACTTCCTGATCCTCGAAAGCATCGGGACCTTCGACGGCCCCTACATGACGCCCCTCAAGACGGAAATCGCCTGGGAGGACGGCTACGTCGTGCCCCCTGCCGCGCCGGGACTTGGCGTCGAGCTCGACGACGCCGCGATCGCGGCCTCGCCCTACACCGGCCGGGAACTGCACCTCGACATGGCCCGCGCCCCGGTCGTTCCCTGAAACCCGAAAGGACAGACATGCACAGCCTCGACAGGTTCTACATCGGCGGCGACTGGGTCGCCCCGAAAGGCACGGAAACGATGCCGGTGATGAACCCCGCCACCGACAGCCGGATCGGCACGCTCACCCTCGGCGATGCCGTGGATGTCGACCGCGCGGTAGCGGCCGCGCAGGCTGCCTTCGACGGCTTCTCGCGCACCCCGAGGGCCGAGCGTCTGGACATGCTGCAGCGGCTGCTCGAGATCACCCGGCGCCGCCAGGACGACCTCGCCCGCGCGATGACAGCCGAGATGGGCGCGCCGGCGACGATGTCGCGCGAGGTGCAGGCGGAATCCGGCATCGGGCATCTCGAAGCCTTCATCGCCGCATTGGAGGCGCAGGAGGAAGAGCTGACGCTCGACAATGGCGACATCCTGACCCGCGAGCCGATTGGCGTGGTGGGCATGATCACGCCCTGGAACTGGCCGATCAACCAGATCGCGCTCAAGGTGATCCCGGCCCTCGCCACCGGTTGCACCTGCGTCCTGAAACCCTCCGAGCACACGCCGCTCTCGGCCGATATCTATGCCGAAATCGTGCACGAGGCGGGCTACCCGGCGGGGGTCTTCAACCTCGTGCACGGCGACGGGCCGACCGTGGGCGCCGCCATCGCGCGCCATCCGGACGTGGCGATGGTCTCCTTCACCGGCTCCACCCGTGCCGGGGTCGAGGTGTCGCGCAATGCCGCCGAGGGCATCAAGCGGGTGACGCTGGAACTGGGCGGCAAGTCCCCGAACCTCGTCTTCGCCGATTGCGATCTGGAGACGCGTATTGCAGAGGGCGTCGCGACCTGTTTCTACAACACCGGGCAATCCTGTGACGCGCCGACCCGGATGCTGGTGGAGCGAAGCTGTTACCCGCGCGCGCTGGAGCTCGCCCGTCAGGCCGCGGAGGCCCAGGCGGTGGGCGACCCCGCCGAGGAAGGAGACCACATCGGCCCGCTCTTCGACCGCATCCAGTACGACCGCGTGCAGGCGCTGATCGAGGCCGGCATCGCCGAGGGCGCAACCCTTCTCGCCGGGGGGCCGGGCAAGCCGGAGGGGCTGGAACAGGGCTGGTTCGTCCGCCCGACGATCTTTGCCGATGTCACCAACGACATGCGGATCGCGCGCGAGGAGATCTTCGGCCCGGTCCTGGTGATGATCCCCTTCGACACCGAGGAGGAGGCCATCCGGATCGCCAACGACACAGACTACGGCCTCGCCGCCTATGTGCAGACCGGCGACCCGGAGCGCGCCCGTAGGGTCGGCGACAGGCTCCGCGCCGGGGTGATCCAGGTCAACGGCCGCGCCTCGGGCTACGGCTCCCCGTTCGGCGGTTACAAGAAATCCGGCATCGGCCGCGAGGGTGGCATCTTCGGGCTGGAGGATTACCAGGAGATCAAGGTCCGCGCGCCCTTCACCACCTGACGGGCGCGCCTCAGGGCATCAGCAGCGCAACGAAGACGGGAGCGCCGTCACCAACGGGCGCGACGAGGAACAGGTTGGCGAAGTCGTCGTCTTTCACGTCGGGCGGCGTCTCGACACCCAGCTGAAAAAGGATGCCCGGGATCGTTTCGGTATGCGCAATGACGAGGACGGTGTCCTCGTCATGATCGAACGCCAACAGGTCCATGAGCCCCGCGGTATCGGTCATCGGCACTTCGGTCCGTTCCAGATCGAGCGAGGCCGCGATGATCTCCCCGGTCTCCCGGGACCGCGCCGCGTCGGTGTGCAGGACGATGTCGATACCGGATGTCTTCAGGAGGTCGGCCCAGGCCTCGGCCCTGCCGCGCCCTGCGGCGGTCAGTGGCGGATCATCGCCCTCCGCCTCCTTTTCAGCATGCCGGATGACAAACACCATCTCCTGCGCCGCCGCAGCCGATCCCCAGCCGAGGGAGGCAAGGATCGCCGTCAGCAGGAGGATCGTCTTCACAGCGGAACGCCTCGTGTTGCCATCCTTCGATCAAACGCAAAGCAACGGGTTTACGCAACGGCAAAGTTGGCCCCTCCAAGGCAACAGCCCGAGCCTCAGGCGCTCTTCAGCGTCGGTTCCGGGGCCGATGCGCCGGTGTGCCCCTGCTGAGCCAGCACCCGGTAGGCGCTGCGCAGGGCGCCCCGATCGGTGTAGCAGCCGCGCAGGTGGCGCATGCCGCTGTCGGCCACGTAGCCTTCCCGCCCGTGCACGATCCGGTGGTTGTCGAAGATCACGCATTGGCCCGCAGTCGAACGGAAGCGCATCAGGAAGCGCTCCTCCTGCATCATGCGGATGAACTTGACGAACGCCGGGTAGTAGGTGTCGAGCAGTTCCTGCGGCAGGTCCAGTATGTCCTGCAGGTGCTGGGAGATTGTAACGCCGGTCACGCGGCCCTCCGGGTCGGTTTCGATCACCCGCTGGTGGGCGCGGTAGTCCCAGGTCTCGTGGCGGTAGAAGAAGGGAATGTCGTGGCTGGCCAGCAGGCGATAGGCCTCCGGGTCCTCGTCGTACAGGGCATTGGCCACCGCAGCCCCGTCGAGAAAGAGCGACCGGCCGCCTTCCACGGTGTTCTCGAGGCAATGCAGGAACTGCACCCCCGGCGCGGCCTCCTCGCCGGGCAGGTCGGTGTGCATCTCCAGAGGCCCGGCGGTGAAGGCGAGGTTCGTGGGCGCGATCTCGACGCGGACATCGAAGAAAAGCCCTTCGGCGGAGGGCGTGATCGGGCCGATGGCGTTGACCAGGCGCGCCAGGCTGCCCTCGTCGTCCGCCATGTCGGTGACGATCGCGATGCCGTCCTCGATCAGCGCGCGGAGCAGGCGGGCGCGGGTTTCGGAGTCGTTCAGCACGGCCTCCTGCGGCAGGCGCGTCATCGCCGGCGCATGGTCGGCGTACCAGAGGCGGCGCGGCAGATCCGCCGGGTCCTCGGGCTTGCCCCGGGTGGCGAATGTGTCGAGCAAGGAGAGCGGGATGCGGCTCACGTGATCCTCGCCCAGCCAGTCGACGACCAGCTCGCCGCCGTCGATCCGCGCCGCGGCGGCACGGGGAAGGTCGTGCAGCGCAGAGACGTCGAAGATCCGTTCGCGCGTCTGCGGGTCGATGCAGGACGGGCAGGCATCGCGCAACCAGCAGAAGTTGAAATAGGCCGGCCCGGTGGCCAGCGGAACGATCATGCCGGTCTCGGTCAGTTCGATCGGGCTGTCAGTCATGTCTCGGTGCCTTCCCGTCGCTGGTTCAGGTTGCGTAATCGGAATTCTCGGTGTCGAGGATCTCGCGGATCGCGGAGAGGTGCGCCTCCGCCTGGCCGGGGTAATCCTCGAGCTCGCAGGCCGTCTTCTCGGCGATCTCGTGGGAGAGCACGCGCAGCGGCTGTCCGGTCTGCAGCGCGCGGATATAGGTCTCGGCCGCGCGCTCGAAATAATAGAGCCGGTTGAAGGCATCCGCGACGCTGTCACCCAGGACGAGGACGCCGTGGTTGCCCATGATCATGACCTTCTTCTTCGGGTCCGTGAGCATGGACGCGCAGCGCTCGCCCTCTTCCTCGAAGGCCAGCCCGCCGAACTGCTCGTCGATCACGGTGCGGCCGTAGAAGGTCGCGGTGTTCTGGTCGATCGGCGGCAGGGTGCTGTCGGCGAGGGAGGCCAGCACGGTGGAAAAGATCGAATGGGCGTGCATCACGCAGCGGGCGTGGGGGCAACGCCGGTGGATCGAGCCGTGCAGCCCCCAGGCCGTGGGATCGGGGGCATCCGGGCGGTCCAGCGCGGCGGGGTCGTTGGCGTCGAGCAGCAGCAGGTCCGAGGCCCGGATACGCGAGAAATGCGCCTGGTTCGGGTTGATCAGGAACTGCGTGCCCGCGTCGTTCACGGCGAGGCTGAAGTGGTTGGCCACCGCCTCGTGCATGTTCAGGCGCGCGGTCCAGCGGAAGGCGGCGGCGAGGTCGGTGCGTTCCTGCCAAAACGCGATGTTGGGGCGGGTGTCGTCGAGGCTCACGGCTGTCGTCCCTTCGGCGATCATTCGGCGGCGACGGGGCGGGCGATGCCGGTCGGGACGACCTCGTAGCCCGGCTCCTCGGGCTCGTCGTCGACCATCTCGGGCGGAAAGCCGGGCGCGCGGATGTCGAGGCCGGTTGCGTCCTCAAGGCGGCGGATGATGTTGGGCGACAGCTCGCGCGGGCCATACCGTTCCCGCCCGTTGCGGAAGATCTCGTTGAGCAGCGGAGAGATCTCCAGCGGCACGCCGGCGCGATCGGCGATCGCCTGGAACAGGCCGATGTCCTTGGAGACGAGATCCATGGTGAAAGAGATGTCGCGCGAGCCGTTGAGGATCACCTGGCTCTCGGTCTCGTGCACGAAGGAGGTGCCGGAGGAGATCTTGATCGCCTCGTAGGCGGTGTTCATGTCCATCCCGGCGGCCTTTGCGGTTACCAGCGCCTCGCAGACCGAGACGAGGTTGGCGGTGGCGAGGTAGTTGGTGACCACCTTGAGGACCGACGCCGAGCCCACGGGACCGGTATGCAGGACCCGGCGCCCAAGCGTCATCAGCAACGGCAGGACGCGCTCGAAGGTCTCGCGCTCGCAACCTGCGAAGATCGAGATATTGCCGGTATCGGCCCGGTGGCATCCGCCCGAGACGGGGCAGTCGACGGCGGTGCCGCCCTTCGCCTCGACCAGCGCGGCAAGGCGGCGGATCTCCGCATCGTCGGTGGTGGACATTTCGAGCCAGATCTTGCCGGGGACGACCTCGGGCAGCATCTCCTCCATCACCGCCGCAGAGGCAGCGGGCGAAGGAAGGCAGGTGATGACCACGTCGCAGTTACGCATCAGGCTCGCCGCATCGCCGGCCGCGGCCGCACCGCGGCCCACGAAACCTGCGACCAGCTCGGGCTTGCGGTCGAGCACCGTCAGATCGAAGCCGTTCCGCAGCAGGCTGCCGCTCAACTTGCCGCCCACGTTCCCCAGGCCGATAAACCCGACTTTCATGTTCCAAGATCCACTTCGCCGTTTCCATTTCAGGGATGGTGGCAAAAAGACCGGGAGCTGAGAAACGATCTGATTGCGCGCTCAGGCCAAACTGCGGTTGAAGCAGCCGCGCGGGACAGGGCGACGACAGGCGAAACCGCGCCACAAGGATTGGCCATGCCGCCAATCCCCCCTACATTATGTGCCGCGTGCGAAAGGGAATCTGTGGAAAACTACGTCAACCTCGTGAAGCTGTGCGTCGGCGCCGAAGCGGTCGACGACCTCATCGCCTGGCAGCAGAGCGCCCGGGCCAAGGGGCCGGACGGTTTGCCCCGGCACATCACCCGCATGTGGCCGCGCCGCGAGACGGAGTTGCTGGCGGGCGGCTCGATCTACTGGGTGTTCAAGGGCACGATCCTGGCCCGCCAGAAGATCTTGCGGCTGGACGAGGCAACGGGTGCGGACGGGGTTTCTCGCTGCGCGCTGGTGCTGGACCCGGAGGTCCACCGCACCGAAGCGGTGCCGCGCCGCCCGTTCCAGGGCTGGCGCTACCTGCCTGCAGAGGACAGCCCCCGCGACCTGCCCGAAAGCCGGACGGCCGACGACCAGCTGCCGATGGACCTGGAACTGGCGCTGGCCGAGATCGGGGTGCGCTGAGCGCGGCTCAGACGTTTTCTTCCAGCCGCTCTGACAGAATATCGAGCGCCGCCCGGGTGCGATCGTTCCACGCGGCGGATTTCGAGCGGAACAGCGTTGCCTGGCTGCGGTGGATCAGCCCGTCGGACAGCACCTTGAGGTGATTGGCGCGCAGCGTGTCACCGGTGGAGGTGATGTCGGCCACGGCCTCGGCGGTCAGGTTCTTGACGGTGCCCTCGGTCGCGCCCTGGCTGTCGACCAGCTGGTAATCGGCTACTCCCGCCTCGCGCAGGAACTCCCGCACCATCCGGTGATACTTGGTGGCGATCCGTAGCCGGTGCCCGTGCCGCTGCCGGAAGGCCGAGGCGACCGCGTCCAGATCCTCCAGCGTGTCGACATCGACCCAGCACTTCGGCACCGCGATCACCAGGTCCGCCTGCCCGAAGCCCATACCGCTCAGTTCCTCGACACGGTCCTGCCAGGCGGGGATACGCTCGCGCACGAGGTCGGTGCCGGTAACGCCGAGGTGGATCCGACCGGCGTTCAGCTCGCGCGGGATCTCGCCCGCGGAGAGTAGCACCAGGTCGACACCGTCGATCCCGCCCACGGCGCCCGCGTATTCCCGCTCCGAACCGGTGCGCCGGATATCGAGCCCGCGCGCACCGAACCAGTCGAAGGTCTTTTCCATCAGCCGGCCCTTGGAGGGCACTCCGAGTTTAAGGCTCATGCCGCGCCTCCGCGCCCAAGTTCCAGGACCAGCCCGGGGCGGATCATCCCGCCCACCGCCGGCATCTCGCGCCCCTGCCCCAGCACCCGCGTCAGCGCGTCGTAGCGCCCGCCGGAGGCCACCGGCGGCAGGTGCGGCTGGCGGCCGGCGTAGAAGCCGAAGACGAAGCCGTCGTAGTATTCCATCGTGGTGCGGCCGTAGTTCGCCTCGAACTCGACGGCGTCGAGATCCACGCCATGCGACTGCATCACGTCGAAGCGCCGCTCCAGCCGGTCGAGCGCCGGGTCGAGCGCGGGCATGTCGACCGCGATGTCGCGCAGACGCGCCAGCGCATTGCCGGGCGTCTCGCGGATATCCAGAAGGTCGTCGATCAGCGCAACCTCGGCCGCGGAAATCGGCAGCTCGGCGGCGTCGTCCTGCAGCGTGCGAAGGCGCGCCTCGATCTCCTTCGGCGAACGCAGGCCGATCTGCGGCCCGTTGGCGGCAAGCAGCGCTTCGGCGCTTTCCGCCTTCAACCGGCGCAGGAGCTCCGCCCGGCTCGCCGGCACGCGGGAGCGGCCGGAATACCGTTCGAGCAGCGCGCGGAACCGGCGCGGGCGCCAGATGTGCCGCATCAGCGCCGCCTTGCGCGGGGCGCTCGCAGTCAGCCCGGAGACCGCCGAGGTCAGCAGCCCGATATCGCCCATCGCGGCCCGCAGGGACAGCGGCGCCAGCACGCTGGCGAACCGCGCAAAGACCTCGGCCTCGGCCTCTTCCGGGTCGGCGGCGTCGAAGATCTCGAGCCCGACCTGGAAATACTCGTTGGCCCGTCCGGGCTCGGCCACCTCCTGCCGCCGGAAAACCTCGCCGGCGTAGGTATAGCGCACGGCCCCTTCGCCCGAGGCCATGTGCATCTCGACCACCGGCACGGTGAAGTCGGGGCGGAGCATCTGCTCGCCCTTCAGCGGGTCGCCCGTCACGTAGGCACGGGCGCGGATATCCTCGCCGTAAAGGTCGAGCAGCGTATCGGCGGGTTGCAGGATGTCGGGATCGACGATCCGTGCTCCGGCCTCGAGAAACACCGAGCGGAGCCGCCCGGCTTCGGCGCGGACCTGGTCCTTGGTCGGCTGCATGGGTCAGCCCCCCGCCTGGAGGATGCGCCGGATCTCGGCCACCATCTCGTTGCGCGGCACCTCGCGCTGCGCGGGCTGGCTCTTCCACTCCTCGAGGCTGGCGTTCTCGGCGATCTTCGCGCCCAGCACCAGGTCCTTGACCTGCACCACGCCGCGCGCCGCCTCGTCCTCGCCCTGGATCACCGCCACCGGCGAGAGCCGCTTGTCGGCATACTTGAGCTGGTTGCCGAAGTTCTTCGGGTTGCCGAGGTAGACCTCGGCCCGGATTCCCTCGGCCCGCAGCTCGCCCACCATCGCCTGGTAGTCGGCCATGCGGGCGCGATCCATCACCGTCACGATGACCGGCCCCCTGGTCACGCCGTCGAGCCGCCCCTTGGCGCGGAGCGCGGCCAGCAGCCGGTCGACGCCGATGGAGACCCCGGTCGCCGGCACCGCCTGCCCCGTGAAACGCTTCACGAGGTCGTCGTAGCGTCCGCCGCCTGCGACCGAGCCGAACTGGCGCGGACGGCCCTTCTCGTCGGTGATCTCGAAGGTCAGCTCCGCCTCGAAAACCGGACCGGTGTAATAGCCGAGACCACGGACGACCGACGGGTCGATCTCGGTGCGGTCCGGGCCATAGCCCTGCGCCGCCAGCAGCTCGCCGATCTGTTCCAACTCGTCCACGCCGGCAGTGCCAATGCTGGAGCCGGTGACGACCTCGCGCAGCGACCGGATGGTGGCGCCGGCATCGGCGCCCTTGGCCTGCATGAAGGCCAGCACCGTGTCGGCCACGTCATTGCTCAACCCGACCCCGTCGATGAAGGCGCCGCTCTGGTCCTTGCGGCCGGTGGTCAGCAGCTCGCGCACGCCGTCCGGGCCGACCTTGTCGAACTTGTCGATGGTGCGCAGCACCGCGTCGGCGGTCTCGCGGTCCTCGGCGGGGTTGACGCCCACCGCTTCCAGCACGCCGTTCAGGACCTTGCGGTTGTTGATCCGCACGAGGTAGTCGCCGCGCGGAATGCCCACGCGCTCCAGCGCGTCGCTGAGCATCGCGCAGACCTCGGCGTCGGCGGCGACGGAGGGCGCGCCGACGGTGTCGGCATCGCATTGATAGAACTGCCGGAAGCGTCCCGGCCCCGGCTTCTCGTTCCGCCAGACCGGGCCCATCGCATAGCGGCGGTAGGGGCTCGGCAGGTCGTTGCGGAACTGCGCGGCCACGCGGGCGAGCGGCGCCGTCAGGTCATAGCGCAGCGCCAGCCAGTCGCCCTCTTCCTCCCAGGCAAAGACCCCGGCGTTCGGGCGGTCGACGTCCGGCAGGTACTTGCCGAGCGCCTCCACCGTCTCCACGGCAGAGGTTTCCAGAGGGTCGAAACCGTAAAGATGATAGACCTCGGCGATCTGACCGAGCATATGGTTGCGCTCGGCCACTTCCGCACCAAAATAGTCGCGGAAGCCCTTGGGCGTTTCGGCCCTGGGGCGGCGGGGCTTCTTGTCCTTGGCCATGACGGGGTTCCTCGGGTCTGTCGTCGCGGCAGCGTCTAGCCCAAGGGGGTCCGTGCCGCAAGGAGCGCCGGGAAAAGGTCGCAATCGGAAGGATGACACGGTGAGCATGGATCGTATCGAGGAAGAGCTGGCACACCTGCGCCGCACGACCGAAGACCTGTCCGAAGTCGTCGCCCGACAGGCGCGCGACATAGAAAAGCTGACCCGTCAGGTCACGCTGCTCCTGCAACGCGCGGCGGAACAGGAGGCGGAGGGGAGCGGCGGTGTCGTGCTCGGCGACGAGCGCCCCCCGCATTACTGAACCGCTTTACCGAACGCGCTCAGGCCCCGACCTGCGGCGGCTCGAGGAATCGCACGCCGTTTATCTTCCAGCCGTCCCCGAGCTGGATCATCTCGTATTCAAGGAAATGCACCCGCCCCTGCGCGTCGCGGATCACCACGCGTTGCAGCATCCGCGGCCCTTGCGATTCCAGCGCGCCAAAGCTGAGCGCCTCGGGCCGCCAGACCATCGGATAGCCCTCGCGCACCATCTGGCCGAAGATATCGGGGGTGCGGAACATCTGCCGGATCATCGGGGAGGCGTGCTCGAAGGCCCCCGACAGATCCCCTGACTCGAAGTCGGAGATCTGATCGCGGATGACCGCTTCGATCGCGGAAGGGGTGGCCTCCTGCGCCTGTGGCTGGCCCGCCAAGATCGCGAGCGCGAGTGAAAGAACGAGTGATCTGACGCGGTACATGATCCGGCCCTCCCACGAGAAACGGTAGTGCAGCGCGCGGACCTTTCAAACGCGCGTGAGGAATCGAGAAGCGAACCCGACCAACCAACGGAGACGCATTCGACACGCTCGACCCGGCGCTGGCCGCCTTCTTGTGGCGGCGCGGCAATCGAGCTACCGTGCTCGCTTCACCTTGCAAAAATGGGCAAAATGACACCGACATCCCCCCAAAAGCACCTGAAGCAACGCGTGGCAGAAGTGCTCGGGTACGCACCCGGCGCCTGGAAATCACCGCTGCTTGCCGCTGGACTCTGCCTTCTGTTTTCTGCCGCCATGGTCGCCCTCGCGGACAGCCAGGGCATCGACATTTCTTCGATCCTGCGGGACCCGTCTTCTGAGTTCGACGTGCCGCATTATGCCGGCGGCATTTCGTTCATCGGCATCACGATGCTGATCCTGACAAGCGGATGCCTGGCGCTGGCCGCGGCGGTGGACCGGCCGCACCGGCGCCTGTTCCTCCTGGTGGGCGTATATTCGATGATGCTCGCCCTGGACGACCGCTTCATCCTGCACGAGCGCCATTATCCGCGCCTCGGCATCGAGGAAGAGGTGCTGATGGGCATCTACGGCCTGATCGGGCTCGTGATCCTGTGGTGCCTCTGGCGCGGCCCTCTGCGCGCCTGGACGCAGGGGCTTTGCGTGGCGATCGGCATCATGGGGCTGGCGGTCGTGGCCGATCTCGGCCACGCCTCCTACGTCATCGAGGATCTTCTGAAGGTCGCGAGTTTCGGTGGCTGGTTCGGTTTCTGGCTCGCGCTCACCGCGCATCGATGCCGGACCGCCGCATCCGCCGAGACCCCGTCGGCGGAGCAACATTGAACGACTGCGGCCGGCCCGAAGGCCGGCCCGCCTATGCTTGATTGGTCAGGCGGCCGCGAGTTCGCCGGCGAGGCCCTTCTCGATCAGGGCGATGGTCTCCTCGACACCGTAGAGCGCGATGAAGCCGCCGAAGCGCGGGCCCTGGCTCGCGCCCATCAGCACCTCGTAGATCGCCTTGAACCAGTCCCGCAGCGGTTCGAAACCGTGATCCTTGCCGACCGCGAAGACGACGCTCTGCAACTCCTCGGCATCGAGCCCGCCGTCCCAGGCCCG
The DNA here is from genome assembly GCF_900188335.1 of Tropicimonas sediminicola. GTDB lineage: Bacteria > Pseudomonadota > Alphaproteobacteria > Rhodobacterales > Rhodobacteraceae > Tropicimonas > Tropicimonas sediminicola. The sequence goes on from NZ_FZOY01000004.1 coordinate 71,499, forward strand.
CAGGCGGGCGGCGAGATCCTCGAGCGCGGCGCGCTCCTTCTCGTCGGGGGCGCGGAAAACCTTCTCGGGCTTCACGAAGTCGTTGTAGTAGCGCACGGCGAAGCCGGCCGCCTCGTCGAGCTGCGGATTGTGCTCCGGGCTGGCATCGGGCGCGTAGCGGCGGATGAAGCCCCAGAGCGCCTCCTTGTCCTCCGCACCGGCGACCGAGGCGAGGTTCAGCAGCATGGCGAAGTTCACCACCATGTCCGAGGCCGGCACATCCCCGTTGTGGATGTGGTAGACCGGGTTGTTGAGCTGCGCCTTGGCGTCCTGATCCGGGTAGGCGCGCAGTTGCTGGTGGTACTCGTCCACCGCCTTCGGGATCACGTCGAAGAACAGCCGCTTCGCGGTTTTCGGCTTGAGGTACATGAAGTAGCTCAGCGACTCGGTCGAGGCATAGGTCAGCCACTCGTCGATCGAGATGCCGTTGCCGGACGACTTGGAGATCTTCTGACCCTTGTCGTCGAGGAACAGCTCGTAGGTGAAATGCTCCGGCGCCTTCTGGCCCAGGATCTCGCAGATCGAATCGTAGATCGGCGTATTTGTCGAATGGTCCTTGCCGTACATCTCGAAGTCGACGCCGAGGGCCGCCCAGCGGGCGCCGAAGTCCGGCTTCCACTGCAGCTTCACCTGGCCGCCCGTCACCGGCAGCGTCCATTCGCGCCCGGACTCGTCGTCGAAGGTGATGGTGCCTTCCTTCGCGTCCACGTTCTTCAGCGGAACATAGAGCACGCGGCCGGTTTCCGGGTGGATCGGCAGGAAGATCGAATAGGACTGCTGACGCTCCTCGCGCAGCGACTTCAGCATGACCTTCATGATGTCGTCATAGCGTTCGGCGGCGCGCAGCAGCACCTCGTCGAACTGGCCCGACTTGTAATACTCGGTCGCCGAATAGAACTCGTAGTCGAACCCGAAGGTATCGAGGAACCGGCGCAGCATCGCGTTGTTGTGATGCCCGAAGCTCTCGAACTCCTCGAACGGGTCCGGGACGGAGGTCAGCGGCTTCTGGAGGTGCTCGCGCAGCATCTCCTGGTTTGGCACGTTGCCCGGCACCTTGCGCATCCCGTCCATGTCGTCCGAAAAGCAGATCAGGCGGGTCGGGATATCCGAGATCACCTCGAATGCGCGGCGGATCATCGTGGTCCGCAGCACCTCGCCGAAGGTGCCGATATGCGGCAGGCCGGAGGGACCGTAGCCGGTCTCGAACAGCACGTATCCCTTTTCGGGCGGCGCCTTCTCGTAGCGTTTCAGGACCCGGCGCGCCTCTTCGAAGGGCCAGGCCTTGGAAGTCATTGCAGCTTCGCGCATCTCGGACATTGAAACGGTCTTTCCTGGTGAGGCGCGGCCCCATGCCACGCATTGGTGAAGGCCCCGAGGGCCCGACCGGGCCACTCCCTATTGCGAGCCGGGGCTTGCGTCAATAAATCTGCGATCAGTCAATATTGCGGAGGACCGATGATGTCGAACGACCCGAACCCGATCTCGCCCCAGGACGCCCTGGTCGCGCTGATGATCGCCACCTCGGTCAGCGACGAGAACATCCGCACCTCGGAGCTCGTGACGATCGAACGGATCGTCAACCATCTCCCGGTCTTCGCCGAGTACGACCCCGACCACATTCGGGCCATGGCCAACCTCGTCTTCGACCTGTTCGAGGAGGAGGATGGGCTCGACGCGCTGTTCGGGCTGGCCGACGACGCGCTGCCGGAACGCCTTCACGAGACGCTCTATGCGCTGTGCTGCGACGTGGCCGCCGCCGATGGCCGGCTCACCGACCAGGAACTGCGGATGCTGCAGGAGATGCGCCACTACTTCCAGATCCCGCGCCTCAACGCGGCGGCGATCGAGCGCGGCGCCCGCGCGCGGCACATGACCGTCTGAGGCGGGCGCCTCAGGTCGTCATGTCGTAGGTGGTCACCCAGCGGTCGATCAGGCGCAGCTGCAGGGTCCGGGCCCGGGCCGTCCAGCTTGCCACGCCCTCGGGGCGCTCGCGCTGCTCCACCGGGATCGCATCCCGCCGCTCGGGGTCGGCCATGAAGCTGGCAAAGGCCAGCTTGCGGCCGCCGGGCAGGGTGACGTAGCCCGCGAGCGTGCTCACGAAGTTCAGCGTACCGGTCTTGGCCATGATGCTGGCCGGGTAGCTGTCCATCGGGCGGCCGTTGGCATCCTTCATCCGGATCTCTTTAAGGAGCGGTTCCAGATCCACAGCGGGGCCGAGGTCCACCAGCGCGCGGACCATGTCCCGCGTGGTGATCCGGCTCGCCCCGCCGAGGCCCGAATGGTCGACGAGCGCGGGCCTTGGGCTCCCGATCTCGCCCCCCAGCCAGTCCGACATCCGCGCCCCCGACTCCACCAGCGTGGCCGGCACCGGCCCGCGCGCAACCGAAGCGGCCAGGCCGACGGCCTCCGCCGTGACGTTGGTCGAGTACTTCAGCATGTCCCGCAGCAGCGCCCGCAGATCCTGGCTCTCCACCCGGGCAAGTTCGGTGCCCGCGGGCGGCTCGTCGACCGGCTTCGCCGCGCCGAGGCTGATCCCCTGCCCCTTGGCAAAGCTCTGAAAGACCTCGGCCGTATAGGACTCAGGCTTGCGCACCGGCAGCCAGCGGCTGCCGTTCTGCCCGAGCGCGCCGCTGGCGACCGTCCAGAGATCCGCCGTGCCATCGTCCTCGTAGGTGTAGATCGGGTAGCGGCGCTTGACGATCGCCATCCGCGCCACCCGCACATCGGGGCGGTGGGTCGCGGAACGGGCATCCATCGCCGTGTTCCATCCTGCCCCGGCGCGGCGCCATTCGAAATGCACCCGGTTGAAGTTCAGGTTCAGCCCGGAAACCGCCGGGTTGTAGCCGACCTGGACGGGCTGCTCGGGGTCGATCTCCGTCAGGGTCGGCAAGGCCCGGCTCCAGGTCAGGAACGCGCCCTCGACAGAGGTGACGCCGGCGGCCTTCAGCTTCATCGCGAGTTCCGCGAGCCGGTCGGTGTCGAGTGTCGGATCGCCCGATCCCATCAGCACCAGATCGCCCTTGAGTACCCCGCCCTCCACCGGGCCGGTCGCCACGAGCCGGGTCGCGAAGCGGTGCTCCGGTCCCAGCGCATCGAGCGCGTAGAGTGTGGTCAGGGCCTTGGCAACACTGGCCGGGGGCAGCGGCAGAAGGGGTTTGCGGGCCTCCAGCACCTCGCCGGTCTCGGCATCGGCCACCACGAATCCGACCGTCGCGGTGCCAAGCCTGGCGCGTTCGACGAGATACTCTGCCGACGGTGCCATTCGTCCGCCCTTGCCACCCGGACGGGGCGTCGGGCGCAGGGAGCGCAGCGGCGGCTCGGCAAGCGCAACGCTGGCGCCGCCGGAAAGCAATCCGGCCAGCACCCAGCGGCGTGAAATATGCGTCTTTGGCTTCGACATGCGACTTTGGTAACCGCTGCCCCCCCTTTCGGGCAAGCCATCGCGGAGCCGTCTCACCGCATTGTCACGATGCCCCGTCGGCGCCGCGGCGCGGCATCACCAATGGCCGCTGGCGCGGAGCTGGGTGGAGGAGATGGTGCGCATCGGCACATTGACGAAACACCAGGCCGGGGGCCGCGCCTGCGCCAGCATCTGGCTCTGCGCCGCCGGGATGCGCCAGCGTTCGTAAAGCGCCGCAGCGGGCGAGGTCCGGGCAGGCAGCCTGTCTCCGGGGCGGGCGAGCACTCCCACCGGGACCATCTCCATGATCTGCTGCCAGCGTTCCCAGCGATGAAACTGGGCAAGGTTGTCCGCCCCCATCAGCCAGACGAACCGGGTGCGCGGGTAGAGCGCCAGCAATCGCTCCAGCGTCTCTGCGGTGAAGCGGGTACCGATCCGGGCCTCGATGTCGGTGACCTCGACCGCCGGGTGCTGCATCACCGCGCGCGCGGCCTCGAGGCGGCGCTCCATCGGGGCGGGCCCGTCGGTCTTCAGCGGGTTGCCGGGGCTGACCAGCCACCAGACCCGGTCGAGCCCGAACCGTTTGAGCGCCTCTCGGGTGATGTGAGCATGGCCTGCGTGGGGCGGGTTAAAGGAGCCTCCCAGCAGACCCACTGCCTGCCCGGGCCCGGCGTGGGGAAGTTCGTATCTCACACCCGGACCTCCGACCGCGCATTGACTGCTGCCCCTGATCGGAAAGAACGCAAGGCATGTCAATCGCAAGCTCTTCCGCGCCGGCTCGACACCGGCCCGGGCGCTGCCTAGGCTCCCGCCCATGTGCGCCCGCCCCTCCCGCTCCTGGATCCTGCCGCCCCTTCTAGCCGGCCTGTGCCTCGCGCTTGCGGCAACGGGCGCCGAAGCGGCGACCAGCGACGACACGAACAGCCCCGCCCGCAATGCCGTGGTGCGGGTGGGCAAGTGCACCGGCACCCTGATCGGCCCGCGCGAGGTCCTCACCGCGGGCCATTGCTTCACCCACGAGTTCCGCGCCGCCCGGCCCGCCGGCGCCCCGGATGCGGAGTGCGAGGGGCTGGAGGAACAGGCGGAGCTGCAGCGCCGGAGCTGGGAGGATCCCGACAGCTGGTATCCTTCGGGCGGCCTGCTCCGGGTGAAGCGGGTCTCCTTCGGCAGTACCGCCGCCCACCCGCTGGCGAGCCGCCGGGTGGTGGCCTATGCCCTGCCTCGTTGCGCCGACCTCGCCCTGCTCCGGCTCGAGGCCCCGCCGCCTGCCGAGGCGGCCCGCCCGGTTCCCGTCATGACCGGCGCGCCCAAGGATATCGAGCGCACCTTTGCCCTGCCGCGCCTGCGCCATGCCGGCTGGGGCATGCCGCGTTTCGCCGATGCGCCGAGCCGGCACCGCCAGTCCGGGCCGGCCGGCTACTGGGGCCACAACACCTGCCACCTCGCCGCCCTGCCGCCGACCCGCGAAGACAGCCGCCGCATTCTCCCCGGCGACAGCGGCGCGCCGCTGCTGATCGAGCTCGACGGGCGCGAGGTGCTCGTCGGCGTGCTCTGGGGCTCGGGCATTCCGGATCCGGAGGCCTGCGGCCCGTTCCTGCCGCAACTGCCACAGCGCCACGGCAGCTACACGCCGACCTTCCGCGGCCCGATCCCCGGCACCGAGGCCACCGACATCGGCGCCTGGCTTCGGCGGATGGTCCCCGAAGCGGAGCACCTGCCGCCCCAGGACTGACCGCCCGCAGCCCTGCCCGCCCCCATTGCTCCCCCTGCGCCCCTTGGCTATCAGGGGCGAAACAGCGCATGCACGAGGGCCCCAATGGCTTCCTATCAATACGTCTACCACATGGATGGTGTCTCCAAGACCTATCCCGGCGGCAAGAAATGCTTCGAGAACATCCGCCTGAGCTTCCTGCCGGGCGTGAAGATCGGCGTCGTCGGCGTCAACGGCGCCGGCAAGTCGACCCTGATGAAGATCATGGCCGGGATCGACAAGGATTTCACCGGCGAGGCCTGGGCAGCCGAGGGCGCCAAGGTCGGCTACCTGCCGCAGGAGCCGCAGCTCGACGAGAGCCTGACGGTGCGCGAGAACGTCATGCAGGGCGTGCAGGCCAAGAAGGACATCCTCGATCGCTACAACGAGCTGGCGATGAACTACTCGGACGAGACCGCCGAGGAGATGGCCAAGCTGCAGGACCTGATCGACAGCCAGAACCTGTGGGACCTCGACGCCCAGGTCGACGTCTCGATGGAGGCGCTGCGCTGCCCGCCGGACGACGCGATGCCCGCCAACCTCTCGGGCGGTGAGCGCCGCCGCGTGGCGCTCTGCAAGCTGCTGCTCGAAGCCCCCGACATGCTGCTCCTCGACGAACCGACCAACCACCTGGACGCCGAGACCATCGCCTGGCTGCAGCAGCACCTGATCGACTACAAGGGCACGATCCTGATCGTCACCCACGACCGCTACTTCCTCGACGACATCACCGGCTGGATCCTCGAACTCGACCGTGGCCGGGGCATCCCCTACGAGGGCAACTACTCCGCCTGGCTGGAGCAGAAGGCCAAGCGGCTGGAGCAGGAGGCCCGCGAGGACAAGGCCAAGCAGAAGACGCTGGAGCGCGAACTCGCGTGGATCCGGCAGGGCGCAAAGGCGCGCCAGGCCAAGTCCAAGGCCCGGATCGCGTCCTACGAGGAAATGGCGAACCAGTCCGAGCGCGAAAAGGTCGGCAAGGCGCAGATCATCATCCCGCACGGGCCGCGCCTCGGCGGCAAGGTGATCGAGGTCGAGGGCCTGTCCAAGCACTTCGGCGACAAGCAGCTGATCGAGGACCTGTCCTTCTCCCTGCCCCCCGGCGGCATCGTCGGCGTGATCGGCCCCAACGGCGCCGGCAAATCCACGCTGTTCCGCATGCTCACCGGGCAGGAGCAGCCGGACACCGGCTCCATCACCATGGGCGACACGGTACAGCTGGCCTATGTCGACCAGTCCCGCGACGCGCTCGACGCGAACAAGACCGTCTGGGAAGAGATCTCCGGCGGCGGCGAGGTGATCGAGCTGGGCGACGCCCAGATCAACTCCCGCGCCTATTGCGGCGCCTTCAACTTCAAGGGCGGCGACCAGCAGAAGAAGGTCGGCCTGCTCTCGGGCGGTGAACGCAACCGCGTCCACATGGCCAAGCTGCTCAAGGAAGGCGGCAACGTGCTGCTGCTCGACGAACCGACCAACGACCTCGACGTGGAAACCCTCCGCGCCCTCGAGGACGCGCTGGAAGACTTCGCCGGCTGCGCCGTGATCATCTCCCACGACCGCTTCTTCCTCGACCGCCTCTGCACCCACATCCTCGCCTTCGAAGGCGACGCCCACGTGGAATGGTTCGAGGGCAACTTCGAAGCCTACGAGGAAGACAAGATCCGCCGTTTGGGACCGGACTCGGTGGAACCGAAACGGGTGAAGTACAAGAAGTTCACCCGCTAAGTCGGTTCACGCCGCGAAACACAAGGCCGCGTTCTCCCTCGGGAGGGCGCGGTTTTTTTGGGGGGGGGGCGATCTGCTGGTTTTCTGAAGCATCGGTCGAAGCCTTAACGGCACCGGACTTTGCGGGTTCATTCTCTCAAAGCGGACCGATGGCATGCTCTGGCTCACTTGGCATTCCCGTCCGGAGCGCGCAACCGCGATCAAGATATTGACACATCGCTCGCCTCAACACATATATGATGTGCCCTTGGAGGTCGGCAGGGCCGGCTGTTGGGCGGGTGAGCGACTCTCGTTTTGTGAGGGCACCGCGATTCCGGCTCACGAATTGGGAAGCGCTTAGCGGCGCTGTGTGGGTCCCCAGCCCGGACTCGCTAAGGTGGAACGGCAGCGACAAGCTCTCGTGTTGCCATCGACAGGAGCCTCCAAGTGATCATCAGGGGGCACCAAGCCGCCAACTAAGGGGCGGGATAGAAGTACTGAGCGGTTTAAATCGCTCGACCGGTCGAGCATCGCTAGGGCTATTCCCATGCGCCTCTCGATCAGATTGGAAGGGCGAGTGCAGTATTCCGACGTAGTCGGGACTTTGGCACTCTTGCTGACGATACTTGGATTTCTCCTGTAGCTGTAGCGTTGGGCGGCTGCGGCCGCCCTTCCCTCCTATGAAGTACACTGCACATTTCGAAGCAGCATCTCACAGTCTGTGGCGGTCCGATCCAGTATTCCTAACTTGGACTCTAACAGGGTCCCCCCCTCAAATCGCCGCCCAATCCGTGAACTGCCACTTGCTCGGCGGGGTGCGGTCGTCGCGGGGGTGGGCGCGGCGGTCGGGGGATTGCTGGCGGTTGCGCTTGTCGGTCATCGACCCTCTCCTGGGATTGGCATTGCGGGGACAACGCGGGCAGGGCCCCGATTGTTTCACGAAAGTTTCCCGGGTCCGCAGCGCCGCCGCGTCGCATTGCGCTCTCCTGCGGGCGGCGTAGGCTCGAACCGAAAGGAGCCGACCATGCCCTTCCTCGCCTTCATCGTGAACTGCCCCGACGCCGCGACCGCCGACAAGATCGCCGACGCCCTGCTCTCCCAGAGGCTCGTCGCCTCGGCCAACCGGCACCCGCCGGTGCTCGCCCGATTCCACTGGCGCGACGAGATCAAGACCGCCGAGCAGCATCCGCTGATGCTCAAGACCCGGCAGGAATTGCGCGACCTCGTCGAGGCCGAGATCAACCGCCTGCACCCCTACGAGGTGCCCCCGATCACCCGGGTCTCGATGGAAGCCAGCGTGGCCTACCTGTCCTGGATCGCCGCCGAGACCTCGGGCGACAACACGGGTTAGGCGGGCGGCCCCGCCCCTGCCCGATTGCCGCCGCGTCAAAAACGAGACAAAGCCCCCAAAATGTGCAATACTCGTGGTGTTGTTAGTGTGTAGGAGGTTTTGTGATGCCTGATAAACCCAAATCCCCAAAGCTCGAGAAGTCCGCGCCGGTTTCGGCGAAGCAACCGCCCCGGCGGTCCGAGGCGAAGCGCCCGGAGAAACCCGCGCCGCGTCCGATCTTCACGGACTGGGCGTCGATCTGAGGCGGAATTTCCCGCCCGGAAAAGCTCCCGGCCGGCGCAGCGGTCTCGAAGATTTTTCTTGCTAGATCGGCCGGGAGTCTCCATATCCCGATATGCGACCGTTACCGCATTTCGACCAACTGTCTCCTCTCAGGCTTCAGTCTCGACTGCCACGACTGACGCCGACGTTGCCGCACTGTCGCGGGCAGCGAACCTCAAAGGAGATAGACGGATGGCCACTGGCACCGTGAAATGGTTCAACACCACCAAAGGCTACGGCTTCATCGCCCCCGAAGGCGGCAAGCGCGACGTGTTCGTGCACATCAGCGCCGTCGAGCGTTCGGGCCTCACCGGCCTGGCCGATGGTCAGAAGGTGTCGTTCGACATCGAAGCCGGCCGCGACGGCCGCGAAGCTGCGATCAACCTCGAAGCTCTCTGAGGCCAGCCCTCAGCACCACGACGGCCCGCGACACCGCGGGCCGAATCGTTTCCGGGCCTTGCTCCCGGACTGGCCGTGCCCGTTCACAGCAGGCCAACAAACTCCCCCGACAGCCCCGATCGTTTCGATTGCCGCCGAAATCCGGCCGACATCCCTTGCGCGATTGTGTTCTGGCGGTGTCGTGATCGACCGTTACGCGCGGCCCTCCGGCCCGATTGTTGATTCTCCGCCCGCTTGGAGTGCAGTCTGATCCGGAAAACAGTCACATCCCGGTCAGATCACATGTTCAATCGTCGCTCCTTCCTCGCCACCAGCCTCGCGGCCGTCGCCGCGCCGGCCATCGCGCAGGAAGCCCAACCTTTCGTCATCCCGCCGCAGTTCCAGCCGCAGTACGTGAACATCAAGAAGGAGTTCCTGCCCGGCCAGTTGCTGATCCTGCCGCGCAGCCATTTCCTGTACTTCGTCACCGAACCCGGCAAGGCGATCCGCTATGGCGTCGGCGTCGGCCGCGCAGGGCTGGAGTTCACCGGCACGGCGACCATCGACGTCAAGAAAGAGTGGCCCACCTGGCGGCCGACCCAGGAGATGATCGAGCGCGATCCGCTGTCCTACTCCAAGTTCGTCGACAACGACTACGTGATGCCCGGCGGCCCGGGTAATCCCCTCGGCGCGCGCGCGCTCTACCTGTTCCAGAACGGGCGGGACACGTTCTTCAGGATCCACGGCACCACCGAACCGCAGTCCATCGGGCAATCGGTTTCCAACGGCTGCATCCGGATGCTCAACGAGCACGTGATCGATCTCTATCAGCGCGTGCCCATCGGCACCATCGTGACCGTCCTCTGACCGACGCGGTCAGCGCACGACACGGAGCGCGGCCGCAACGACGGAGATCTCGAAACGGCGATCGACCATCGGCTCGCCGTCCAGATTGAGGTGGAAGTCCTGGTCCGTCTCGAGCACCAGATGCTCGAAGGTGCGATAGACCACCGCCTCGTTTTCAGGGTTGGTGGGATCCATCAATTCCCGCATGAGAAAGCCCGGAGCCCCCTGCCAGTCGTGGCTGACGATAGACAGGTCAAGGACACCATCATCCAGTTCCGCCTCGGGCGCGACGTCGAACCCGCCGCCGGCAAAGCGCCCGTTTCCGATGGCCGCGAAGGCAAGGGAGACCACCCGCGCGCCGCCGCCATCCAGCGCGATCCGGCAGGTTTGCGAGCGCAGGTCGCCAAGACGCGCCAGCCCGTGCAGCGTATAGGCCAGGCCGCCGAGCACGCTCTTCATGTCCCGCGGCGTGGTCGCCGTGACCATGGCGCCGAACCCGCCGGACGCGACGTTGATGAAGTGCCGCCCGTTCACGCGGCCAAGGTCGGTCGGACGCGTCTTGCCCATCAGCGCCTGCAGCAGCGCGGCGTCGCGGTCTCGCAGCGGCAGGCCGCAACCGCGGGCGAAGTCGTTCGCCGTGCCGAGAGGAACGAGGCCAAGCTCGACCTCCTTGCCGGCCTTGAGCTTCCAGATCGCGTTGACCACGGAGTTCAGAGTGCCGTCCCCCCCCAGGGCCACCACCCGGCGACAGCCGCGGTCGATCTCGCGGCCGAGATCCTTGCGCATCTGCTTCTGGGACCAGGGGATCCGGACATCAAGATCATGGTCGGCCTTGAGCGCCTTGATGGCCGCCCTCAGATCGTCGTTCGCCGCGGCTTTCCGCGTGAGGATCAGAAGGTTTTTCGCTGCCATATCCGGCCCCGCGCTGTCTTTGGCGATCTGCATGATCCGCCATCGTTCGGCGGAAGTGTCACCTTTTGGCGAGGCATTTCAAGGCACAACACGTCGCGGCGACCGCCTTCGCCGAGGCCGGCCGAAACCCCGGCATTCGCGATTCGCGGCGCCCATGGCGACATGCGGATCCGTACACACGGCCCGGGATGACGGCGACGGCGTGGTGCAGCAGGGCCACACCAAGGCACTTCGCGGTCATGCACGAAGCGTGCACAATCCAGCGATCAGCGTGCGACTTCGCGACAAATCCCGGCATGTTTCGTCTTCCCCTGCGTCCAGACCGGCCAGGTCTTGCCGACTTGCGGCATCCATGGGAAACAGGGTCACACGGAATTGGCGCTGCAGCGCAGAGGGCCTTGTTTCGAAAACCTTTGAACGCTAGTTTGGCGCCAACACTCTTGGATTTTGTGAATAGGTCGATAGGACATGTCTGGCGATTTCGAAGAACGGAAAGACGCTTCGGTTGAAGCCGGAGACACGGCGGATCTCGGGCGCCGCGCGGCGCTGTCGAAGATCGGCCTGCTGGCCGGGGCGGCGCCTGCAGTTGTTATGCTGCTGACGCCGTCGGAATCCCGTGCGGAATGGCGCGGCGGTTCCTGCGTGGACTGGACCTGCCCCGATGTTGGCGATCCGGACTCGGTCCAGCAGAGCGGCCCCCAGCTGTGACACCCAACGGAGCTTGATGAAGGATTACCTTCGAACCCAAGCTGCACTCGGCCACCGTATTGCAGGCCGCACCGGCCCCCCGATCGAAACGGACGATCCTCGCCTGATAGGACTGACGGGGGTTTTGCTGCCGTCGATCTGGCCTAGCCTGACCGAGACCGAGCGCGCGCATCGATCCGACACCGTGGAAGGGCTGGAACTCGCGTACGCGCTCAACTGCGAGCGCAACGCCGCCATTCTCTCTCAGATCGAAGCCGTGACGCGGGCGCTCAACACGGCAGGCGCGGTGCCGGTGCTGCTCAAGGGCGCGGCGCAACTGGTCGGCGAGCTCTGGCCGGACCGGGGCGCGCGGCTGCTGGGCGACATCGACATCCTTGTGCCGGCAGAGAAGCTCGAGGCCGCCTTCGAGGCGCTCGAAGCCCTCGCCGGGCTCGGCCCGCAGGACAGTGGCGACAGCGAGCTGACTAACCGGCACAAACATGCGCTGCCAGTGCAGGGCGCGGGCGGCACGGCGCCGGTGGAGCTGCATCATTCCCTGTTCCGCGAAGCCCTGCGCAAGTTCGCGCCGGCGGAGGAGATCATTGCCCGCGCTACCCCGGTGGCGGTCGGACAGGGCAAGGCCCTGGTGCCCAGCCCGACAGACCAGGTGTTGATCGCGATGCTGCACGGGCCGCTTGGTGGCGGCGGCTACCTCGCGCCGCTGGTACAGATGCGGGACCTGCTCGACATCAACTTCCTTTCGAAGCGTCATGGCACGTCCATCGACTGGCGCTCGATCGAGGCGCATCTGGTGAAACATGGCCGTGGGGAGCTGGTCGAGATCACCGGTTCGTGCCTCGAGGAATTCACCGGGATGCCCACGCCCTTCTCCCCCATGGGGCGGCTGGCCCGGCTCGACGCCGCCCGCTGGCGCTGGCAGCTCGACCGGCGCTGGACGCAGCGGCTCGGCGCCTTCGCGAACCTGTCGCAGGAAGCGGTGAGCAGTCTGGCCGCCGGCGGTGAACCCCGCCGACGGGCGTTGCGTTACCTTGTCCAGCCGGAAACCTACCGCCGGGCCTATCGGCGCTACATCCTCGGAGAGGCACGCTAGTCATGCCGGGAGAGGATCTGTCGGCCTGCCGGCACTGGCGCAAGAGCCTGCCTATCGAGGACGGCATAATCGGGCTCTACCCGGCGTTGAATGCGGTGGTCGGCCTCAACCCCGCAGCCGCCGCGATCTGGGACGCCCTGATCGACACCGCCGACCGGGAGCGCGCCGCGCGGGCCTATGCCGACGCCGTGCCTGCGCGGCGGGAACAAGCCGCGGAAGACGTGGCGCTCTGCATCGATCTTTGGCAGCGTCAGGGGCTGACTGCTCAGCCCAGCCCCTCCAACCGTTCGGACACACCCCCAAACGGCGTCACCGGCCGCGAGACCTGGGCCCTGTCGCGGACCGTCCGCCTCGCCGGCCGGCCGGTCGGGATCGGCGTGGAGGACCGCCAGCTCGCAGCGGCGATCGCCGACCTGACGGTCGATTTCCCGGTCACGAACGCCACGCCAGACGTTCGCCTTCAGGCGGTCGGCCCCGAGGGCGGCTGGCGGATCTGCCTCGACGGCGCGTTTCACCGCCCGGCACAGGACATGGTGGAGGCGCGCGGGATCGTCGTGGCCGAGATCATCCGGTTGATGTCCGACACTGCATGGACGGCCGTGCTGCACGCCTCCGTCCTCACCCGGAATGGACGGACATTGCTGCTGACCGGCCGGAGCGGTTCCGGCAAGTCGACCCTGTCGGCGGAACTGGTCTCCCGCGGCTGGCAACTGGTGGCCGAGGATTGCGGCGCCTTCGACAGCGGCATGAAGGCCACCCCGATGCCTTTCGCCTTCAGCTTCAAATCAGGCGCCTGGTCTCTGCTTCAGCCGGCCTTTCCCGGCCTCGCAAGCGCCAGGACACACCGGATCGGCCTGCGGGACGTGCGCTATCACTCCCTGCCCGCCGAGGCGCGCGCCACGGCGCCGGTGCGCCCGGACGTGATCCTCGACATCCGGTTTCGCCCCGACCTGCCGCCTCAGGACCACGCCACGCGACGCCTGTCTCCGATCGAGACGATGCAACTCTTTTTCAACGACGAGAGCTATATCGACTTCGCGGCGGATACCGGCGACAGCTTCCTGTCCTTCGCGACGACGACCCCGGCGTTTGCGTTGCACTATGGCAGCAGCGGGGCCGCTCACGCCGCTGTGACGGATTGCTTGCGGCATCTGCCGGCCGAATAGTCTAATGTGGAATAGTTACTTACGTGGTCGTCTTCCTTTTCTCCTTACCCCTGCGCGCGACCGCAAGGCGCCGCCGCCCCTGCGTCGTGTCGGTGCCCCCTCGCAACCACGGGGAACCGATGTTACTGACAACCGAAGCCCTTGCGAGCCGATATGCTTGACATGACAAAATCCAATTCGCGTCCGGAACAGCATTATTCGTCCCAGGTCGTGGAAGATGATGATGACGTCATCGATCTGCGCGCGATCTTCGGGACGCTCTGGCGCGGAAAGTGGATCATCTTTGTCTGCGCGCTGATCGGCGCGGTGATGGGCTACCTGTCCGCCTCGCAGATCGAGCCGCGCTACCGCGCCACGGCCAAGCTGCTGATCGGCATCCCGACGGCCGACGTCCTCCAGAACCAGGGGGTCATGGTGCAGGCGAATTTCGGCGACACCACGCTGCCGACCCATTCGGAGATCCTGCGCTCCACCAAGCTGATCGAGCGGGTGATCGACAACCTCGACCTGTCAAACCATCCGGAATACCGCCCGCGCGCCAAGGAAGAGATCGAGACGCATTGGTGGCAATGGCGCCCCTCGATGCCGCTGGCGGTGACCGAATGGATGATGGACGTGGGCCTGAAGGCGCCTCCGGGCCCGCCGCTGCCGACGGACGAGATCGAACGCCGCCGGCACCTGGCGCTGATCAGCCGCGTCGAATCCGGCATCTCGCTCGCACCGGTTCCGGAAAGCCGGGTGATCTCCGTTTCCTTCACTTCGGGCAACCCGCGCCTCTCGGCGATGGTGGCCAACGAGATCACCGAGCAATACCTCGTCGACCAGCTGGAAGGGAAACTGGAGACCACGCGTTCCGCCGCGACCTGGCTCACCGACCGGGTGGAGCAGCTCAAGAACCGCGTGCAGGAAGCCGAGAGCGCTGTCGAGGATGCGCGTGCCCGTCTGTCCACGGACACGGGCCAGAGCGTCGAGGTCACGCAGCAGCAGCTCCAGGCCCTGAACGCCTCGCTGGCGGTGACGCGCAATGAGCTTTCCGCCAAGGAGGCCCAGTTCCAGCGCCTGTCCCAGGCCGTCGCGGAAGGGCGCGACCTCGGCGCGCTCACCGAGTTCCGCTCCTCTCCCATCGTCGCCGGCTTCCGTGCCGAGGAAAGCGACCTGATGGCGAACCTGACGACGCTGCGGTCCACGGTGCCGGAAGGCCACCCCGCGATCGCGCGGGTCCAGGCCCAGATCGAAGAGGTGCAGCGCAACATCCGCGCCGAGGCCGATCGCATCATCCAGGCCATCGAGGTCGATATCGAGGCGATGCGGGCGACCGCGCAGACGCTGTCGATGGAGGTCCGGGAGCTCGAGGACAAGTCCGCCGAACAGGCCCGCAGCGAAGTCCAGATCCGCCAGCTCGAACGGGAGGCCGAAGCCAGCCGCGTGCTCTATGAGAACCTGCTGTCGCGGCTGCAGGAAACCGCGGCCGAGGAGAGCCTGCAGACGGTCGACGCCAGGGTGCTGTCGCCCGCCGAGGTGCCGCTCGGGCCGCTGACGACCGCCGCCAAGCGCACGCAGATGCTCTCGCTCATCGTCGGCTTGATGGCCGGCGTCGGCATCGTGTTCCTGCTCGACCGCCTGAACAACACCTTCCGCTCGCCGCAACAGCTCGAGCAGATGGTCGGGCAGAACGTGCTGGCGACGGTTCCGCTCGCCGGCAGCCGAATGAAACGCCACGACGTGATCAGCCTGCTGCGGGAGAAGCCGAACTCCTCGCTCGCCGAGTCGATCCGCAACCTGCGCACCTCGATCCTGTTCTCGAATGTCGACAAGCCGCCGAAGGTGATCATGTTCACCTCCTCCGTGCCGCGCGAGGGCAAGTCGACCACCTCGATGCTGATGGCCCTGACCAGCCGCCAGATGGGCAAGTCCGCGATCATCGTGGATTGCGACCTGCGGATGCCTGCCCTCAGCAAGGTGCTGAACATCAAGGACGACGAGCACGGCCTGCTCTCGGTGATCGACGGCACCGCCACGCTCGAAGAGGCGGTGTACAAGGAGCCGAACACCGGGCTGCACGTTCTGATGACCAAGTCGTCGGAGCGCAACGCCAACATCAATGCCGCCGACGTGCTGTCCTCGCACCGGTTCGAGCACCTGGTGAAACACCTGTCGCAGAGCTACGACCTCGTGGTTCTCGACACGCCGCCGACGCTGGTCGTCACCGATTCCCGGATCGTCGCCTCGATGGCGGATGCGATCGTCTTTGCCGTCCGCTGGGACAGCACGCCCCGCGCGGCCGTGTTGGAAGGTGTCCGGGAACTGACGTCGCTCGACATCAAGCTGACCGGCGTCGTGATGACGATGGTCAACGAGACCAAGGCGGCGCGGTATTCCTATGATGGCTACGGCTATTACAAGGGCCGCTACCGCGACTACTACGAGACCTGACCCGTACAAGGGAGAACACGGAACCACCGATGATCCGCAGCCTGCTGAGCCGAAAACAGAAAAAGACCGAAACCGCGCCCCATTATCCGGCGGCGGGAGATCGGCTCTACGTGGTCGGCGACATCCACGGCCGGTTCGACCTCCTGCGGTCGATGATGGCGCGGCTGGCGGCCGATCACGAGAAGGCCCCGCGCGACGGACGAAAGCCGAAGCTGGTCTTCCTCGGCGACTACATCGACCGCGGCGACCGTTCGCGGGACGTGCTGGAGGCAATGATGCGGTTCGGTAACGAGCCGATCTTCCTCAAGGGGAACCACGAAGCCGCCCTGCTCGCCTTCCTGGAGGATCCGGAGCGCAACAAGTCCTGGCTGCGCTTTGGCGGGCTGCAGACCCTCGCGAGCTACCAGATCCGCTTCCCTTCGATGGACGGTCCGCGCCATGAACTGCGCGATACCGCAATCCAGCTGCGCCAGAAGATGGGCGCGCATGTGGATTTCCTCCGGAATATGCCACTCTCCTACCGCTCGGGCGACGTGGTCTGCGTTCATGCCGGGCTCGACCCGCAGGACCCGACGACGACCGACGAGGAAGCGGTGCTCTGGGGGCGCTCGAACTTCGTCGAGACCGGCGGCGTCAACGGCATGCTCGTGGTCCACGGGCATTACGACGCCCCCGATCCCGTGGTGACATCGCGCCGGATCTGTCTCGACACCGGCGCCTATTACTCCGGTCGCCTGACCGCCGCGCGCATCGACGAGGACGTCAAGATCATCACCGTGGACGTTCTGGATGACTGAACGGCCGATCGCAGTGGCCGCATCGCCGGCCGATGCGGGCGCACTCACGCGGCTGCTCTGCCTGACGATCTTCATGCTGGCGCTCGCAGCATCGCTCTGGCTCAGCCTGTCGGACCACCTGCCCCGGATGCTGGTCCGGACAGTGCAGGGCCGACAGGAAATGGCGCATTTCGGGATGCACACCTTCCTCGCCGCGCTTGCCGCCCTGGCGTTCCCGCGCCGTCCGCTGCGCGTCTTTCTTGGCGTTCTGGCCTTCGCCGTCGCGGTCGAGCTGGCGCAGACCACCACGCTGACGCGACAGGTCTCTGTCGGGGACCTGGCCGCCAATCTGTGCGGCGCCATCCTCGGCTCCGGTCTCATCTTCGCCGTGCGCGGCTTCGTTCTGCAGGGTCACGGCAGCCGCCCCGACTGCTAGAACGAGAAAGGGCCCCCGCTGGAGGCCCCGTTCATTCGTATCGCGATGTGATACCGTTCCCGGTCCGGATCAGGCGACCTTGCGCCGGCGCCGGGCCACGGCAAGCGCCCCGAGACCGCCAATCAGCAGCAGGCCGGACGCCGGGAGCGGGATCGGCGCGGCCGGGAAGCCCGGGTTCGAACCGACGGTGTAACCGCTGACAAGGTTCTCGCCAACGTTGTTGGTGTTCTGAAGCCAGAAGAGCTCGTAGGCGCCGCTCACCCAGCCGGTGCCGGAGTTGAGCGTCGACAGGATCGAGTTCGCAAAAGCAACCGCCCCGACTTCACCGGTATCGGAGTAATCCGTCGGCTCGGCGTAGAAGGTGGTCGTGCCGCTGCTCTCGAAGGCGAGCGTGTAAGGGTTGCCCGAGGTCTCGTAGACCACTTCGTACAGCGCCAGCTGGAAGCCCGAGGAATAGATCTCGTTGGTCGTGAAATCGAGCGACATCGGATCGGCGATGTCGAACAGCGCCTGGATCGCGGTTTCCTGCTGATCGGTGAGGTCCACGCCACCGTTGCTGAACGGCCAGTTGGTGACGGTGTATTGCTGGTTGGCGATCAGGGGCTTCTCGAGATCCAGCGAGAATGCCGTGAAATCGAAGCTCGACGTGTCCGGAAGCGTGGCGGTCAGCTCGAAGGCGCCTGCCGTGGCCTGGCCCCCGCTGAGGTTCGCGCGCGTCTTGAAGGTGTCCCACTTGTAGTCACCCGGGTAGCCGAACGGTCCCGGCGTCCAGGACATGTTGAAGCTGCTCGCAGAAACGGCCGACGCGGCCAAGGCCAATCCACCAGAGATCGTCAAAGTCGTCAGAAATCGTGCAAACATCATAGTGCCCCAAAAATACCAAAGCGCGGCGCTCGCCCACGACCCAATCCATATTTGGACATCCCGACCAGGTCAAATCTTCATTAACGATTTTCTCCCCATGTCGTCCAAGTTTCGAGGTTTCCATGGAATGGCGCAAATTCGGCACAGTCGGAGCGCGAACGCCGCAAAGATTGGCAGATGAAAGCCCGGCATTTCAGCGCTGTTCCGTCCCGGTCGGCGAATCGGCGGCATGCGATTCTGCGGTCCGGCTGAGGTCGCTAAGCGCCGGAGCGCTTGCGTCTGCCGGAGCCTCGGTCGAGTTCCGAGGAGGAAAAGCTCTGCGCCCAGCCAAGACCGAGGATGGCCGCGAAAGCAGCCGGGACCGCCGGGATCTGCAGGCTGAAATCGACCAGCGAATGGAGCGCCGCGACGACGAAACAGGCCAGCGCAAAGGCGGGCACGACGCGGTTCCGCCGCCGGCGTAGCACGCCGAGCATCAGCCGCCAGCCGATCATCCCGAGCGCGAGATAGAAAGCCGCTGCCGCCGGCAGGCCGAATTCGTAGGCATTCTCCAGGTAGCTGCTGTGCGCCATTGCCCATTCGCCGGCACCCGCCGCGACGAGCGGCACGTAGGCCCGGAAGGTGTCGTGGAATGCCCCGGCGCCATGCCCGAGCAAAGGCCGATCGAGCGCGCCTTCGACGACGTAGGGATAAACCTCGAAGCGCAGATCCGGGCCCGTGGTTTCCAGTCGCTCCAGAAGGAACCCGGAACTCGTCAGGAGCACGAAGGCGGCGATTGCCGCCACCATCGCCCAGACCATCCGCATGTTACCGCCCTTCGGGCTGCGGAGCGCCAGGGCGAACACCAGCACACCGATCAGCCCGGAGGCGCCGCCGGCCCGGGAACCGGTCAGGATCAGCGCCGCAAGGCAGATCAGCCCGCCGAGCCCGAACAGCCACCCACCGGCAAAGAAACGTTCGAGAAAATTGCGCAGGCTCGCCAGCGCCGTACCGCCCTCGCCCCCCGCCGTGATGCCGGTGTAGGCGGCGAAATTGGCGAGCACGCCGAAGGCCGCATAGGTCGCGTAGGAATTTCGGTTGGTAAAGCTCGCCCGCACGGCGTTGCCCTCGACCTCCGACCCGATCAGCGGGTTGACCCCGGAAACCTGCGCCTGGATGCCGTAGACGGCCAGCACCATCGAGAAGATGGCGATGGCCCGGATGAAATCCGTCGCCAGGGCCCCCGACCCCGCGCTGCGCAGGATGACCCAGAAGATCATCGCGTAGCAGGTCAGCCGCAACACCACCTGCTGCCCGAGCTCCGGCCGGGCCGAGATCGACTGCCCCCCGCCACCCGGGGCAATCTGCCAGATCGGATGCGCCAAAGGCTCCGCCATACCGCCGACAGTCTGAACCTGCAGCCAGACTAGCGCCGCGAAATATAGAATGCCCACCGGCAGCACACGCCGGGCAGGCAGGGGAACCTCGGTCGCAAGGTCGAGCACAAGCTGGAAGGCAAACAAGAGCAGGATGCCGGCGTAAAGCACGACCCATGCGATCGGCGTGATGCCGCCATTCAGGAAGGCGACCGCAAGCACAAGAGCCAGCGCGGCCCATCCGACAGTTGCTTGTGCGAGCTGGCGCCACAACACTTCCGGTCGACCGCGACTCAACGAAGCGCTTTTCGAACCGAAACGTCCACCTGCCATCAATCCGCGCCCCAATGCTTATTTTGCATGCAACGGCTATATGGCAACGGGCTCGGAGAAGGTATCGAATTGTTGGCAAATGGCCAGTTCCGAGCATGAGATTGCTGCAACACCAATGATCGTTTGACCGCCAGGATGGAGGCATGGTACCCGGATTTCAATTTCGTCGACAGGAGCCGTTTGAAATGACGAAGCTTGTACTTTCACGTGTGAGCCATTCCCGATCCATCCTTTTCGCAAGCGCCTGTTTCGCCATCTTTGGCGGAAGCGCCTTTGGTCAAGTCGCATTCCCGAGCAACACATGCAACGGTAGCGGCGCCAAGGCGGCATACGACCAGCTTTTTGTTCTGTATACTAACTCGCCCAACGACCCCGTGGCTCAACAGATTTACGCGGATCAGGCGACCTGGCTGAACTCCTGCTGTTCCAGCAACAACAATCCTTCGGATGACAAGCTGTGCGCCTGCCATAGCCCGTACATCGCAAGTTCGGCTTCTTCGCAGTACAATCAGAACCAGTGCACAACAGGCTGAGGTCGTGAACTGAGCGCAAGGTAACGACCGAGCGCTCAGACCTCACAAGTGCAACCAGATCTTGCTGTAGGACCCAGTCCGCCAAATTGTTTTTGGCGGACACGCCGGATTGAATTCGGTGCGCGCCGGGTCGCTCCCAAGTCAATGCGGCTTTCGTCCTGACAATCGGTGATATCTGGGGGGTGAATGCCCCAATGAGCCGGTCTCGAAAGCTCTGTCCCACCGGAGTCATGCCATTTCGGCAGCCGCGACTGTTCCGCCCCTTGCCACGGGCCTTCCGCCGTCCTTGTGGATATGCGCGGGGCGCGGGGCACGGATCTGAGTTCACTTTCCCTCGGTCGCGCGGGCCTCTTCTCCGTCCCCCGCGTCGAACCTCTGCCGCGTGCGGTTTGCGAAGGCCACGAGCGAGAGCATCACCGGGACCTCCACCAGCACGCCGACCACGGTCGCCAGGGCCGCGCCGGAGCCGAGGCCGAAGAGGCTGATCGCCACGGCGACGGCCAGTTCGAAGAAGTTCGACGTGCCGATCATCGCGCAGGGCGCAGCGATCCGGTGCGGGACTTTGAGCGCCCACGCGGCCCCGTAGGCGAGCGCGAAGATCGAGTAGCTCTGCAGGATGATCGGGACCGCGATCAGCAGGATCGCTGCGGGCCGCGCGACGATGGTCTCGGCCTGCAGGGCGAAGAGGATCACCACGGTCACGGCGAGCGCCACGGCGGAGACGGGCGAGACCCTGGCCTTGAAGGCGGCGATGGCTTCGGGCGTGCCGAGGTGGCGGCGGGTCATCAGGCCGGCGATCAGCGGCAGCACGATGTAGAGGACGACCGACAGCAGCAGCGTCTCCCATGGCACGGCGATCTCGGTCACGCCCAGCAGGAATGCCACGATCGGGGCGAAGGCGACGACCATGATGAGGTCGTTCACCGTCACCTGCACGAGCGTGTAGTTCGGATCGCCCCGGGTCAGGTTCGACCAGACGAAGACCATCGCCGTGCAGGGCGCGGCGCCGAGCAGGATCAGGCCGGCGATGTATTGCTGGGCGTCGGCGGGGGCGATCCAGGGGGCGAAGATGTGCTCGAAGAACAGCACGGCGAGCAGTGCCATGGTGAAGGGCTTGATCAGCCAGTTCACCACCAGCGTGATGATCAGCCCCCTGGGGGCCTTGGCGACATCGTGGATCGAGCCGAGATCGACGCCGATCATCATCGGGTAGACCATCGCCCAGATCAGCACCGCGACCACCAGGTTCACCGAGAAGAGCTCCGCACCGGCGACAAAGGTGACGAGGCCGGGGGCGATATTGCCAAGGACAAGGCCGGCGAGCATGGCCAGCCCGACCCAGATCGTGAGGTAGCGTTCGAAACGGGACATCTGAGGACTTTCGATGAATTAGGTAGGGGCAGTCCGGGGAGCGCCCGCGTGGAGCTGGCGCGTCGCGAGCCAGGAGAGACCGGCCATCAACGCGGCAGTGCCCAGCGTCAGGGGCAAGCCGCCGACCTGGTAGCTCAGACCGGACAGCAGGGTGCCGAGCAGCCGCCCGGCGGCGTTCGACATGTAGTAGAAACCCACGTCCATCGTGACCCGGTCATCTCGCGTGAAGGCAAGGATCAGGTAGGAATGGACCGAGGAATTGATGGCGAAGACGAAGCCGAACACCATCAGCCCCGCCACCAGCGTGATCGTCAGCCACTGGGTCGGTTCCCCGGCCATCAGCGCGCAGAGCGCAAGAGCCGCGGGGATCAGCGTGAGCAGACCCACCCATTGCACTGCCAGCGCGACGATCTGGTCGGTGGTCTTGTCCTTCGCCTTCAGCAGCCCGGGCGCCCAGGCCTGCACCGCGCCATAGGCGATGATCCAGAGCGCCATGAAGGTGCCGATCTGGAAGAAGGCCATGCGGTTGCCGGCCTCGGAGCCGTCGGAGAGCACCGCGTAGAAGTAGATCGGGATGCCGACCACGAACCAGACGTCGCGCGCGCCGAACAGGAACACCCGGGCCAGCGAGAGCAGGTTCACGTTGCGGTCCTTGGAGAAGACCTCCTTGAACTTCGCCCCCTTGCGGCCCTGCGGCAGGCCGCTCGGCATGAAGATCGCGATGGCGACAAGGATCGCCGCCAGCACCGCCGCCATGGCGATGACCGATCCGATGAACCCGACCGTGCCGAGCAGCACCGTGCCGAGCAGGAAGCCCACGCCCTTCACCGCGTTCTTCGACCCGGTGAGATAGGCGACCCAGCGGAACAGCCCGTCGCCCGTGCTGGGCGCGAGCAGCTTCACGGCCGATTTGGAGGACATCTTGGAGAGGTCCTTGGCCACGCCGGACAGCCCCTGCACGACCATCACGTAGACGACCGAGGCCGCAAGCCCCCATTCCGGGTCCAACCCGGCGAGCGCCAGCAGCGCCACGATCTGGATGCCGAGCCCCGCGTAGAGCGTCGAGGTCAGCCCGAACCGCGCCGCGATCCAGCCCGCCGAGAGGTTCGTCACCATGCCCATGAACTCGTAGAGCAGGAACAGGTAGGCCAGCTGGATCGGCGAGAAGCCCAGCGTGTGGAAGTGCAGCAGCACCAGCATCCGCAGCGCGCCATCGGTGAGCATGAAGGCCCAGTAGGCGGCGGTAACGGCGATATAGGCCGAGAGGCCCTGCTTGCGGTCGTCCATCACAGGTTGTCCACGACAAGCCGGGTGACATCGGCCAGCCGGAAGGCATAGCCGTATTCGTTGTCGTACCAGGCATAGATCTTCACCTGGGTGCCGTTCACGACCATGGTCGACAGCGCATCGATGATCGAGGACCGCTCGTCGTTGATGTAGTCGCAGGACACCAGCGGGCGGGTCTCGTAGCCGAGGATGCCGTCAAGCTCGCCCTCCGAGGCGGCCTTGAAAAGGGCGTTGACCTCTTCGACGGTGGTCTCGCGTTCCACCTCGAACACGCAATCGGTGAGCGAGGCGTTCAGGAGCGGCACCCGCACGGCATGGCCGTTCAGCCGGCCCTTCAGCTCCGGGTAGATCAGCGTGATCGCGGTGGCCGATCCGGTGGTGGTCGGGATCAGCGAGTTCAGCGCGGAGCGGGCGCGGCGCATGTCCTTGGCGGGCTTGTCGACGATCGTCTGGGTGTTGGTCACGTCGTGGATCGTGGTCATCGAGCCGTGCTTGATGCCGATCCCCTCATGGATGACCTTTACCACCGGCGCGAGGCAGTTGGTGGTGCAGGAAGCGGCGGTGACGAGGTTGTGCTGCGCGGGGTCGTAGATGTCGTGGTTGACGCCATAGACGAGGTTCACCGCGCCACCGTCCTTGACCGGGGCGGACACGACGACTTTCTTCACGCCGGCATCGTAATAGGGCTGCACCTTCTCGCCGGTCTTGAAGACCCCGGTGCAGTCCACCACCATGTCGATCCCCATCTCCTTGAGTGGCAGATCCTCGATCCGCGTCTCACGGGTCAGCCGCATCTTCTGACCATCGATGGTCAGGCTGTCCGCGTCATGCGAGATATCGGCGAGCCAGCGGCCGTGGACGGTGTCGAACTCCATCAGCAGCGCGTGCTGTTCCGGGTCGCCTGCCGCGTCGTTCAGCAGCACGATCTCGCCGTTCAGGCCCCGGTCGATGAAGGACCGCATCGCCAGCTTGCCCATGCGCCCCAGCCCGTTGATCGCGATTCTCGTCATGGTGTCGTCGTCCGTTTCACTTGTGTTCCTGGAATTTCAAAGGTCGGCACGGCCACGCATAGCAGGCCGCGCCGTGATCTCCGTATGAAGCTTTGACTACGCCCGCTCGGGGATATCGGAGACCTGCCCGATCTCGTCCAGCCGCACCTGCAGCGAGAACTTGTCGAGCGTCGCGATTGGCAGGTTCATGAAGATCGAGATCCGGTTGCGCAGCATCCGGTAGGTCTCGGAAAAGGCGAGCCGCCGCTCCGCCTCGTTGCCCTCGACCCGAACCGGATCGGGAACGCCCCAATGGGCCGACATCGGTTGGCCGGGCCAGACGGGGCAGATCTCGGCGGCAGCCTTGTCGCAGACGGTAAAGACGAAATCGAGCCGCGGCGCGTCGACGCCAGAGAACTCTTCCCAGTTCTTGGTGCGGAGCGCCGAGGTGTCGTGCTCGAGGTTCGCAAGCAGCTCCATGGTGAACGGATGCGGCCCTGTCGAGGCGGGCATCGACCCGGCGGAGAATGCACGGAAACGGCCCTCCCCCTCTTCGTTCATGATGGATTCGGCAATCAGGGAGCGGGCGGAGTTACCCGTACAGAGAAAGAGGACATTGTAAGTATCTTGGGCCATGGGGGCCTCCAACAATTTCTTGGAACGTTCGGCGACGGGGTAGCAGAGCTCCGGGCGTGACAGGCAGCAGCCCTCCAGCAGGAAGGACAGCAGTTCCCGGATCTCGTCGGTATTGGCGGTGTATCGGAGGTTCCGGCCTTCCCGGACCCGCCGGATCAACCCGGCGTTGAGCAGGACCGACAGGTTGTTTGACAGGGTGTTGAGGCGAATGCCCAGCGTGTCGGCGATCTCTCCCGGCAGACGGCCATGCGTGCCGGATTGCACGAGGATTCGAAAGATATCGAGCCTCAGTGGCTGGGAGAGGGCGAAGAACGCTGCGGATGCCGTCTGCTTTTCCATAATTCACGAATAATGGAAGTGTCTGAGCCGGTCAATTGGGATTCCGCTCTCGGGCGTGGGAACCATCTCCGGTTTCGAGCGTTACGTCTATTTCAAGCCACTGGGCCTTGCTGGCTTCATGCGGCTTTGCAGCACCGCCTCCGGAAC
Source organism: Tropicimonas sediminicola (assembly GCF_900188335.1). GTDB lineage: Bacteria > Pseudomonadota > Alphaproteobacteria > Rhodobacterales > Rhodobacteraceae > Tropicimonas > Tropicimonas sediminicola. The sequence continues at coordinate 96,600 of NZ_FZOY01000004.1, forward strand.
CAGATTTGATACCCAGGGTATATTTAAATAATTTCTGGGTTGCCATTCCGAGGCCCCGGGCTATATCCTATGCGGCAAGGCAGCAATCAGAGCAGGAGGTGCACAATGCATCCGAATCATGGCTACCAGATGCTGACCGGAGTCCGGCGCCGCGGCGCCAAGATGATGTTCGGCAGCATGAGGGATCTTGCCGAGCCCATCCGCACTATGTGGCGGGCCGTCAGATCCTGATCGAACGCAAGGCCGCCGGTCCCCCGGCGGCCTTCGTCGTATCCGGCGCACGTCGTTCAATCGACATCCCCCAGATATGCATTGCGCTTGGCCGCAAACCGATCAGGTCAATCGATTGATTTGAGGAATGGCCAATGCGCTGTCGCGCGCGCGGTTGACAGGGCGCGGGTCGAGACGGCCATACTCGGACCAGGGAGAGCCGGCGAGGCGGAAACGCAACGCCGGCAAAAACGAGGGGAGATCAGCCACATAACCCGCGAAGACGGCCGCCAGAGCCGCTTACGGGTTTGTGGGTATTGAAATTCTGCACCGACACCGGGCAGAACAGAGGATATTGGCAAGAAAAACAGACCAATATCGAATGTCTAGGGAGGACACCAATGAACACCAAGCTTTTCGGCTTCCTTGCCGGCACGACTGTCGCGGTCGCGGGGACCGCCACGGCACAGGAAACCTTCGAGATGACCTCGGCCTTCGGGAAGAACCTCCCGATCCTCGGCACGGCCGCCGTCGATTTCGTCGACAAGATCAACTCGATCTCGGAAGGCGTGGAGTTCGAGCATTTCGATCCCGGCGAACTGGTCCCGACGCTGGAGGCACTGGACGCCGTATCCAACGGCTCGGTAGACGCCGCCTTCACCACGGCAGGCTACTGGCAGGGCAAGATGGCTTCCGCCGGCCTGTTCGCGGCCGTACCGTTCGGCCCGGAGCCCGGCGAGATGCTGGCCTGGATGATGTATGACGACGGGCTCGCGCTCTACCAGGAGATGTACGACATGAACGGCTACGACGTTCACGTCATCCCCTGCGGCATGTACGCGCCGGAAACCTCGGGCTGGTTCAAGGAGGAGATCACCTCCCTCGACGACCTCCAGGGCCTGAACATGCGCTTCTTCGGCCTCGGCGCCGAGGTCATGCAGAAGCTCGGCGTCTCGACCTCGCTGCTCGCCGGCGGCGACATCTTCCCGGCGCTGGAGCGCGGCGCGATCGACGCGACCGAATTCTCGATGCCGCTGGTCGACGCCCGTCTCGGCTTCTACCAGATCGCGAAGTACAACTATTTCCCCGGCTGGCACCAGCCGGCGACGATCTTTGAACTCCTGGTGAACAAGGACCGCTGGGAAGATCTCGACGAACTCTCCCAGAAGCAGGTCGAGATCGCCTGCACCGCGAACCTCGCCACCAACTTCGCCGAGGGCGAGGCCAAGAACTTCCCGGCCATGGTCGAGAACGTCGAACAGCACGGCGTGACGATCAAGCAGTGGGAGCCCGAGTTCCTCGAGGCCTTCGAAGGCGCCTGGCTCGAAGTTGCCGAGGAGTTGGCCGCCGAGGACGAGCACTTCGCCAAGACCTGGGCCGACCTTCAGGAATTCCGCGAAGGTTACGCCACCTGGTTCAATAACATCTACCTGCCGCGCCCGCGCTGAGCCGCAGGCACGCATCGATCGGACGGGGCCTTCGGGCGCCGTCCTCCAGGCACGGGCCCGGCGCGGCCCGATGCCTCTGAAATCCTTTTCTCAGCCATACGAGGCACCCCGCGATGTCCGAACAGCAGGAATCTGTCGTTGCACTCTACGATCCGGGTGAGATCGGACGGGAGGAACACAACCGCGCCGACAGATTTGTCATCGGTGTCGGCAACATCGTGGCCTGGCTGTTCCCGATCCTCGTGGTGGCGATCTGCGCGCAGGTGGTGCTCCGCTCCGCCGGGCACAACCAGGCGTGGCTCGACGATCTGCAGTGGTGGCTCTACGGGATCGCCGTCCTGACGGGCGTCGCCTATGCGGTGACCACGAACAGCCATGTCCGGGTGGACATCCTGTTCGACAACTACTCCCCCGAACGGAAGGCCCGGATCGACATCTTCGGACTCGTCTGGCTGTTCCTGCCCTTCGTGATCCTGTGCTGGGACATGACCCTGCACTACGCGATATCTTCGGTTTCGGCCTGGGAGCGCTCCGACAGCCCGAACGGGTTGCACAACCTGTGGATCCTCAAGATCCTGATGAACCTGTGCTTCATCCTGATGGGTGTCGCGGCCTGGGCGGCCTACGTGCGGCTTCTGAGGCGGTTGACCCGTCCGGCGCGCTGGAGACGGCTGCTCTACGCCTTCCCGTCGACGATGTACCTGGTCAACCTGGCGGTCTACTACGCGCTCTGGTGGGGGACGCGTCTGAGCCTGCCGGTCGAGGTCGATGATCGGGAGGTCACAAAGCAGCCGATCTTCGGCACCTGGGACGTGGGCAGCCAGGAAATTCCCTTCACGATCCTGATCTCGCTGGCGCTCACACTTCTGCTGATCGGCGTATTCTGGCTGCGCGATCGCGCCTCGGGGGAGTGACCGATGGGACTTCTTGAAGCGATCGGCAACCTGCTGACCCTCAACGAGCTCGCCGTGCTGGCGATGTTCCTGACCTTCATCTTCCTGCTCTTCCGCGGCGTGCCAGTGGCCTACGCGCTGGTCGGCGTCAGCCTGATCTTCGCGCTGGTGGCCGAGATCCTGCTCGACCCGCACCGCTCGACGTTCAAGGACATCATCGACTTCGACCGGATCGGCATCGACTACCGCCGGCTCGCCGCGATCTCGGGCCGGATCTTCGGCTCGACGGTCAAGAACCCGGTGCTGGTGGCCCTGCCGATGTTCATCTTCATGGGGCTGATGCTCGACCAGTCGGGCGTGGCGCAACGGATGATGCAGTCGATGCAGAAGCTCTTCGGGGGCCTGCGCGGCGGCCTGTCCCTGACCGTTCTGCTGATCGGGATCATCCTCGCCGCCTCCACCGGCGTGATCGGGGCCTCGGTGACGCTGCTGGGCGTCATGGCGCTGCCGTCGATGATGGCGCAGAACTACTCCCGCCCGATCGCCACAGGCACCATCGCGAGCGCCGGCACGCTGGGCATCCTGATCCCCCCGTCGATCATGCTGGTCATCATGTCCGACCAGCTGGCGATCTCGCTGGGCGACCTGTTCATGGGAGCGCTGTTTCCGGGCCTGATCCTCGGCGCGCTCTACATCGTGTTCATCGTCGTCTACGGGCTGATCTCGCCCAGCTCGATGCCGCCGCCGGAGAAGTCCGAGCATGTCGGCTGGCCGGTGGTGAAGGAGGTCCTGCTCGCCGTCGTGCCGCCGATGTTCCTGATCCTGCTGGTGCTCGGCTCGATCTTTGCCGGGGTGGCGACGCCAACCGAGGCGTCGGGGCTTGGCGCCCTGGGCGCGACGCTGCTGGCGCTCTTCAACGGCAAGCTCAACTACAAGGTGCTGAAGGAGGTCAGCCGCTCGACCCTGAACACCTCCGGCTACATCGTCGGCATCTTCCTCGCAGCGAACTTCTTCGCCTTCATCCTGCGACGCTACGGCGGGGACGAGATCGTTCAGCACATGGTCCTCTCGACCTTCGAGAACCCCTACATGATCGTCGTCTTCATCCTGTTCATCGTGTTCCTCCTGGGCTTCCTGCTGGACTGGATCGAGATCACCATCATCATCATGCCGCTGATGCTGCCGATCATCAGCGGGCTTGAACTGGCGGTGCCGGGGTATGACGTGGTGCGCGATCCCTCGATCGTCTGGTTCGCGATCCTGGTCGCGGTGACCTTGCAGACCTCGTTCCTGACACCCCCCGTGGGATTCGCGCTGTTCTACCTCAAGGGCGTCTGCCCGCCGGGGATCACCCTGGGGCATATCTACCGAGGGGTCGTGCCCTTCGTGGCACTGCAATTGCTGGGGCTGTTCATCGTCTTCGAGTTCCCGGCGCTGGTGACCTGGCTGCCCTCGGTGGCCTACGGAAACTGACGGGAAGGCCGCTCGCGCGGCCTGCCTCCGGCGGGGGTAATTTCGCCAAGAAGAATGGAGGGGGGCCTAACGCGGCCCCCCTTCGACCGTCCAGGGGGCGGGGTAGCGGTATTCCTCGAGGTTTGCGCCCGCGCCTATGCGGTCGACTACGGCGAAGAGGCCGGGCGCGTGCAACGGGGTGAGAACGCCGTGCCAGGTGCCGCGGTGGTAGTTGATCGCCTGGCCCGGACTGGTGAGGAAGGCCTGCGGCGTGCCGGGGCGGCCGTCCTCGTCGGGGGCGACGATCACCAGGAACGGATGCCGCGACATCGGGACGAAGGCCTGGCTGCCCTCCGGGTGGCGTTCGACAAGATCGAAGCTGTAGGGCAAGGCGCGGGGTTCGGCTTTGAACAGGCTGATGCCGGCGCGCCCATCCGCGAAATCGAGTTTCGCGCGGTCGTGGAAGCGCCCGCAGGCCCCCTCGTTGATCAACTTGTCCGGCGAGCCCGAGGCCTCCAGCAGGTCGCCGAAGGGCGAGAAGGCCGCGGCGGTGATCGGCTTGGCGGTGAGGCGGCTCATGCGAGGTCCATCGCCTTCAGGCGCAACTCGGCGATCCGCTCGACCTGGGTGCAGGCCTCGGCGAACTCGGTGGCGCGGTCGTTGTCGAGGCGACGGCGGAAGGCGGCGAGGATGCCGGCCTTGTCGTGGTCACGCACGGCGATGATGAAGGGGAAACCGAACTTCGCCGTGTAGGCGGCGTTGAGCCCGGTGAAGGCGTCGCGCTCGGCGTCGGTCAGGGCGTCGAGGCCCGCGCTCGCCTGCTCGGCGGTGCTGTCGGCGGTGAGCCGTTTCGCGGCGGCGAGTTTTCCGGCGAGGTCGGGATGGGCCTGCAACACGCCGAGCCGCTCCTCATCGCTCGCGGAGCGGAAGGCGCGGGCAAGGGCCGAGTGCACCCCGGTGGCGGTGTCGTGCGCCGGGCCAAGTTCCAGGCCATGCGCCCGCTCGGCGATCCACGGGGAATGCTCGAAGACGCCGCCGAACTGCGCGACGAAGGCGTCCCGCGGCATTTCGCTGGGGCGCGGGGCCTTGCGGGGTGGGTGCCGTTCAGCCCAGTGGCGGGCGATGTCCACGCGGCGCGCGAACCAGACGCCGGAATGGCCGGCGGCGTAGTCGAGGAACCGCTTGAGCGCCATGAACCGCCCCGGGCGGCCGATCAGGCGACAGTGCAGACCGATCGAGAGCATCTTGGGCGCGCCGGCCTCCCCTTCGGCCATCAGGCAGTCGAAGCTGTCCTTGAGGTAGGAATAGAACTGATCTCCGGAGTTGAAGCCCTGCGGCGTGGCGAAGCGCATGTCGTTGGCGTCGAGCGTATAGGGCACAAGCAACTGGTCGCGGCCGTCGACGCGGATCCAGTAGGGCAGATCGTCGGAATAGATATCGGCGATGTAGTCGAAGCCTCCCTCGCGGGCGGCAAGCTCCACTGTGTTCATGGAACTGCGCCCGGTGTACCAGCCATACGGGCGTTCGCCGGTGACCTCGGTGTGCAACCGGATCGCCTCGGCCATGTGGGCGGCCTCGTCCTCGGGCGAGTAATCCTTGTATTCGATCCACTTCAGCCCGTGCGAAGCGATCTCCCAACCGGCTTCCTGCATCGCCTTCACCTGGGCCGGCGAGCGGGCGAGAGCGGTGGCCACGCCGTAGACGGTGATCGGGATTCCCATTGCGGTGAACAGCCGGTGCAGCCGCCAGAAACCGGCGCGGGCGCCGTATTCGTAGATCGACTCCATGTTCCAGTGACGCTGCCCTGGCCAGGGCGCGGCGCCGACGATCTCGGAGAGGAACGCCTCGGAGGCGGCATCGCCATGCAACAGGCAGTTCTCGCCGCCCTCCTCGTAGTTGAGGACGATCTGCACGGCGATCTTCGCGCCTCCGGGCCAGTCGGCGGCTGGCGGCATGGCGCCGTGTCCGTGCATGTCGCGGGTGTAACGCTCCATCAAAGTCCCTCTTCTGCCTGAATTTTCCGCTCCGCCGGATGGCGGCTTGCCTGGGCCGCAGTTTCCCGCCTTCATGGGGGCAACGCAAGCTGGAGACCCCGATGGCAGGATACCTGACGACGCATGTGCTCGATACCGCGCTTGGCCGACCGGCCGAAGGCATAAGGATCGAGCTGTTTCGGATTTCCGGGGCGGATCGGGAGAGTATCGCCGAAGCGGTCACCAACAGCGACGGGCGGACCGATGCGCCGATCCTGCCGGAGAACGCCTTCCAGACCGGCAGCTACGAACTGGTCTTTCACGCCGGGGACTACCTGCGACGCACCGGACAGGCCGGGACCGAGCCGCTGTTTCTCGACGCGGTGCCGATCCGCTTCGGGATGGCCGAAGCCGACCACTACCACGTGCCGCTTCTGCTTTCGCCCTACGGCTACGCGACCTATCGGGGAAGCTGAGCGGCTACGGCCCCGGGCGCGGGATCAGTAATCCCGCTCCCAGTAGATGCCGATCGAGCTGTCGCCCGAAGACTCGGCCGTCCCCTTGATCGTGAAGTTCTTCGTGAGATCGATGTTGATGTCGACCTCGGTGTCGCCATCGCTGTCGGCGACGAACTCCGTGTAGACATTGTCGCTGATGTACTTGCCCGCGCGCACTTCGGTGTCGCCTTCCGCGGTCGTGGCGAGGTCGAGGTCGTCGAGGCCGAGACCCTCGCGCAGGTTGCCGAGAACACCGACACCACCGCGTCCGGAAAGCGTCGCGACCGCGTTGGCAAGCTGCACCGCCTGCAGGGGCGACAGGTCGTCGAGGCCCTTGTTGAACAGGAAATGCGCGAGCACCTCGTCTTCGGGCAGCGAGGGCACGGAGGTCAGATCGAATTCCGGATCATCGACCGGGCCGGAGATCCGCGCGACGAACTCGAAATCGTCCTGCGAGGAGGAGGCGGTGATGTCGATATAGGGCTGCAGACCGCCCGCGAGCGAGACCTGCCCGTCATCCACGTCGAGACGCTTGCCGAGAATGTCGAGGCGACCGCGGATCACGTCGATCTCGCCAACCGGGTTCGGGTTCGCCGTGGTGCCCGTCACCCGCAGGCCGCCGCCCATCTCCGTGTCGAGACCGCGCCCGCGGATGAAGACCGGGCCGGGGACGTTCACCTGCACGTTGAGGTTGTAGACCGGGCCACCGCCACCGCCGCTGCCCGACCCCGAGTCCTTCTCGGTGACGACGAGCCCGGCGCGCTCGCGGGTGAGGAACACGTCGCCCGGCTCGCCGATATGGGTCATGTCCGGGATCGCACCGCCGTAGCCGAGGCTGCCCTCGGGGATCTGGACCTCGGTGCGCCCGACGTTGATGCGCCCGTCGATCGTCGCGCCGCCGGTCAGCGGACCGGTGACCGAGACCCTGCCGCCGAGCGATGTGCGATAGAGCAGCGGGTCGGTGAGGACGAATTCGTTGAGAGTCGCCTGAAGGTCGGCGTTCATGGTGTCCAGTTGCAGCGAGCCCTGCGCGCCGAGGCTGCCGCCGTCCGGACCGTTGGCGCTGGCGTCGAGTTGGAGCGACTGGCCGTTCAGGTTCACCTGCACGTTGATGCCGTCCAGACCGCGCGGCGTGCCGGGGGTGGTGAGCCGTGCGCCATTGATCGTGACGGTGCCCGAGACAGCGTCCAGCGACGGCGGGCCATTGACGGCCAGATCGAAATTGGCCGTTCCGAGTATGGCGGCCGGCTGGATCGCGAGGTTCGCGAGGCCGAGCGGGGCGTTGCCGTTGACCGACAGGTCGAGGGTCGAGAAATCGCTGGCGACGGTGCCGCCGATGGCCGTGGAGGCGCCCTGCGGCCCACTGGTCGTCAGGTCCACGGCGTAGCCGTTGTCCTGCTGGCGCACGCTGCCCGTGGCATCGACGCCGCCGGTGACACCGGGCGCGAAGGGCGACAACGAGGGCACCGAGAGGGCGAGGTCGAGCGCCGTCGCCGCGTTGCCCACCTGGCCGTTGACCGTGGCCGTGGTGTTGTAGGGGCCGCCCGCATCGACAGCCACGTTCCAGGCACCGGCCTCGGCCTCGCTCGCGGTGCCGCTGAGCGAGAGCGGTCCGGAGATGCTGCCGGCGAGCGGCGCGACATTTGGCATCGCGGCTTCGAACGACAGCTCGGAGGCGCCGTTTCCGTAAGTGCCGCCGGCGGAGACGGTGCTGCTGTAGGGGCCGGTCGCATCGACCGCGAGATCCCAGGCACCGTCTTCTGCCTGCGCGGCCGAGGCATCGGCACGCAGGGCGCCGTTGATGCCCGGCGCAAAGGGCGAGACGTCGGGCACGGCAATGCTCAGGTCCACGTCCGTGCCGGTGCTTCCCACCGCGCCGGCGATCCCGGCGGTCGCGCCGTTCGGGCCGTCCACGTCGAAATCGACGTCCCAACGGCCATCGCCGATTTCCTTCGCGGTGCCGCTCGCGTCGAGCGGGCCGGAGAGCTGCGGAACCAGCGGCGAAAGGTCGGGCACGGAGACGTCGAGCGACAGGTCGCTCTGACCGCCACCGACCACGCCATCCACCGAGGCTTCCGCATCGAGCGGCCCGCCGGCGTCGAAATCGATCTGCCACAGGCCATCGCCTGCGTCGGTCGCCGTGCCCTCGGCGCGGACCGGGCCGGAGAGGCTCGGCACCAGCGGCGCGATGTCGGGCAGGCCGGCGCTCAGGGAGATCTTGCCGGGCTGGTCGGGTTCGATGTTGCCGCCCAGATCGAGCTCGGCCTCGTAAGGGCCGGTGCCGCCGAACTGGAACAGCCAGCCGCCGGTGTCGGTCTCGGCTGCGTTACCGGAGAGGTTCACCGCACCTTCATGGCCCGGGACGAGCGGGGCGATATCGGGCAGCGACAGGTCGAGCGAGACGTCGGTCTCGCCCGGGGCGTAGAGCCCTTCGACCGCGGCGGCGAGGTCATAGGGACCGCCGACATCGAGATCGAGGTCCCAGGCACCCGCGGCTCCGGTCTCTGCCGCCTGGCCCTTCACGCTGACGGGGCCGGTATGGCCGGGCACTAGCGGCGCGATATCGGGCAGCGACAGGTCGAGCGTCACGTCGCTCTCGCCGGACTTCACGCGGCCATCGACGGTGCCGGTCAGATCCCAGGGTCCGTCGAGGTCGAGGCCGACCTGCCAGTCGCCGGCGGCCTCCTCGCGCGCGTCGCCCGAAAGCGTCAGCGCGCCTTCCTGGCCGGGCATCACCAGCCCGATGTCGCTCAGCGCGGCGGTGAAACCGATGTCGGACGTGCCGCCTCCGACCGCCCCCTCGGCATCCGCGGTGATCGCGCGGCTGCGCAGCTCGAACTTGTCGAGCGTGGTGCCGCCGGTGTCGCGGCGCACTGCGGTGGAGAGCGTGACCGGTTCGGTCAGCAGCCGGTCGGCCGTCTCCTGGCCGATCGACAGACCGTCGCCTTCGAGGTCGAGCGCGATATCGAACTGGCCGCCAAGCACGTCGGCCGTGCCGGTTAGGTCCGCGGTGACCTGGCCTGTGAGCGTCTGGCCCGAGATCGTGGAGAAGCGGGACAGGTCGTCCGCCCGAAGGCTGGCCTCGCCGTCGACCTGCATGCTCCGGCCTTCGGTCTGCAGATCTCCGGCCACGGTCAGGCCATAATCCGCACCGTTGACCTCCAGGCTGGAGATGTTCAGCGGCGCGCCGTCTTCCCAGGACAGAACGGCCGAGCCGTTCAGGGCGTCGCCCACTGCCTCGGCCAGGGCGGCGTCGGCGAGCAGCAGGTCCGCGAGGTCGAATTGCAGGTTCGCGGTCACGGAGCGGGGCTCGGTGGTGATCGTCCCCTCGCCGTTCAGATCGAGACTGCCCAGCGTCGCGGTTTCCGTCTCGAGCCCTGCCAGGTCGGCTTCGAGCGTCCAGCGGTCGCTGGTGGCGGAATCGAACGACGCGTCAAGAGTCACCCCATCGACGAAGATCCCCGGGCCGGAAACCGGAAGGCGCAGGGCGCTGCCGTCCCGGTTCGCCATCGTGCCGTCGAGGGTGAACGCCTCGGGCAGGCCGTCGGCGCCGATCCGGGCGCTGCCCTCCAGCGACAGGCTCTGTGCAGCGAGCGTGAGTTCGGACAGGTCGATCGCGCCCTCGGCGCTGCGGTTGCCACGGGTCGCGAGGCGGATGTCCTCGCCGAAGAAGTCGTGGAACTCGGCCGGCAGGAGCGGGGTGATGTCGCCCCCGATATCGGCCGCGAAATCGGTGCCGCCAGCCTCGGTGCCAGTCAGGGTCACGGTACCGGCGATCCTGTCCTGGTCATCGGTGCGCAGTGCAATGTCGGCGCCGAAGTCGCTCAGCGGCCCGGCCCCCTGGACCGACAGGTCGAGCGACGGCGCGCCGGGCAGGTTGATCAGGTTGCCGACGAGCCCGCCGGATTCTTCCTTCAGTGCGAGGTCGAGCGACAGCTCGCGGCTCTCGTTGGCAAAGGCGCCCTGAAGCGAGATCGTGTCGGACGGCCCGTCCAGCCGCGCGGTGCGAATGTCGACGCTGCCGTCACCGCCAGCCAGCTGGACCGAACCATCGAGCGACAGAACCGCGGCCTGGCCGAGCAGAGCCTCGCCCAGTTCGGCGCGTTCGATCGCCAGCTTGTCCACGCGGATCGCGACCGGAAGTTCCGGCAGCGCGAAGCCCGAGGCCTCCGCGCTCGGCGCCTCGGGCACGGCGGTGTCCGGGCCCGGAATCGGCTTGCGCACCACGATCAGCTCTTCCGCCGACAGCTCCGAGACCGAAAGGTTGCCCCGCAGCAGCGCGGCGCGGCTCCAGTCCAGAACGGCCCCGCGCAGGATCAGCCAGACGCCGTCGTCATCGGCGATGGTCAGCTCGCCAAGGCGGGCCTGACCGGCCAGAAGCCCCTCGAACCCGCTGATGGAGACCTCGCGGCCGGCGCTGGACAGCTTGTCCTGCAAGAAACGCTGGATGAAGCCCCCGTCGTCATCCTGCGCCCCGGCCGGGGCGGCGACGAGCAGGATCAGGGCGGTCGGGGCGGCGTAGCGAACCAATGTCATCAGAATGCCTGCCCGATGCCGATGTAGAGTTGCACGGAATCGGCATCGTCGGGGCCGCCGTCGATCGGGGTCGCGATATCCACGCGGATCGGGCCGAAGCCGGTCTTGTAGCGGACGCCGATGCCGCCGCCGCTCATCCAGCTTCCGGAGCCGTCGTAGAATTCCTCGGCCCCCACGTAGCCCGCGTCGATGAAGCCCACCACGCCGAGGTTGCCGCGCACGTAGCTGCGGATCTCACCCGAGAGCGCCACGTAGGACCGGCCACCGATGATCGTGTCGTCGATCTCTCCGGTGCCCAGCGACTGGTAAGGCTGGCCGCGGACCGATCCGCCGCCCCCGGCGAAGAACAGGTAATCTGCCGGCGCTTCGGAGATCTCGGGACCGTAGAGGCTGCCGAACTGCATCCGTCCGGCCAGCACCGTGTTGCGCTTCTCGCCGAAACCCCAGTAGGTCCGGGCATCGAGCTCCAGCAGACCGCCGTTGGGCATATCGACAATGCCGGCGAACGGCGTGAGCGTGGTGTCGACGTAGAAGCCCTCGGTGGCGTCGAACTCCTCGTCCCGGGTGTCCCATTCGAGGTTCAGCGGGAAGGAAATCATCTGGTAGTCGCGTTCCCCGAAGGCATCCTCGACGGAGCTGGCGCGATAGTTGAGACCGGCCGTCAGCTCGAACGTGTCCGAGACGATCCAGGTCAGGCCGCCGCCGATCTCGGCCGTGTCGGCAAGGTAACCGGGCTCGTCCTCGTGCTCGATATAGCCGCCGAAGAACACGTCGGTATCCGGGCGGAAGGTCGCCGGACGGCGAAGAACACCACTGAGGATGTAGTCGACGCCGTTGTTGGCGACCGTCGTGCCGATGTTCTCGATATCGAGGTCGAAGCGCAGGTTCTCCGCCCCGCCGAACAGGTTCCGGTGCATCCAGTAGGCGTTGAAGCGTCCGCCTTCCTGGGTGGAGATCTCGGCGCCGGCGCCGATCCGCCGCCGCTTATCCTCCAGCACGTTCGTCTCGATTGCGATCTGGTCACCGGGGCCGACGACCTCGGCCTCGCGCAGCGACACCGAGCGGAACGCACCCGAGCGGCGCAGGCGCTCGGCGGCGTCGTTCACCTCGTCGGGGCTGTAGACCTCGCCGGTCGGAATGCCGGCAATCGCGACGACCCGCTCCGTGCGCACCCGCTGGTTGCCGCTGACGACGGTCGGGCCGAAGCGCAGGCGCGGGCCGGGCTCCACCGTCAGGCGGGAGGAGATCGTCGAGCTGCCGTGGTTCGCGGTGATGCTTTCGGCGGCGAGGTCGGCCTTGGCATGCCCGGCGTCGCGCCAGGCGGTCGTCGCGGTGCGCGCCGCGTCGCTGATCAGCGAGGATTGGGCGATCTCGCCGCGAGCATAGCCTTCGGGGATCTCGGTCTCGGGCGCGAGCGGTCCGACGCTGGCCTCGGAGAACTTGAAGATCGGCCCGGGCCGCACCGTGATAACGGCATTGCGGATGTTCGCGGGGGCGTTCAGCGGAGAGATGTCCGCTGCTTCGCGCCCGTCGAGCGTGACGTTGATGACGCCGCCATAATAGCCCTCTCCGTAGAGCACGGAGATCATCTGCTTGTATTCCGCGCGGGCGGTGGCGAGCACTTCGGAGCTTGTCGGCGGTTCCGGGGTTTCCTGGTTGCGTTGCCAGAACCGCTTGCGCTGAGCCTGTTTCTCCGCCGCCTGCTGCTCGTCGAGCGTGCGCATCAGCTTGGAGGAGCCCTGGAGCTCCTTCTGCAGTTCCTCGTCGCCGCCGATGACATTCACGGTAACGGTTTCGAGCGCCGCGGCGGGCAGTGCGACCACCGTCAGCAGCATCGCGGTGCCGAGCGGTGTCAGGGAGAGCTTAGGTTTTCTCATCGCGCCCATTCCTAGCCTGTGCCAAACCGGCTTGCCAATGCTGGCGCGGCGGCGTCGTCGGGGTTTCGCGCATTCTTGTTACAGCGATACAACATGCGGCGTCGAGCCGGATTGTTGCCGTTACGTCCTTCTGCTTCCCACAGTTGCGGAGCCGCTGCAGCCGAACCGTACGATGCCACCGCATCACCGCCTATTGTGGAACCCCGACAGTTACGCCACGATATCTTGGCGAGTCGCGCAGGTCAGCCCGGGGGACGACATGGCCGGATACACGATCACCGTGGCGCAGCAGAAGGGCGGGTCGGGCAAGACAACCGTCGCCGTCAATCTGGCTGTCCATCTTCTGGACGCAGGCCATTCCGTGGCGGTGCTCGATACCGACCCGCAGGGGTCGATGGGGCGCTGGTTCATGACCCGGAACGAGGCGACGGGCGGCGCGCCGGGCATGGATTTCTCCACCGCCTCGGCCTGGGGGGTGGGTTACGAATGCGACAAGCTCAAGCGAACCAATGACTTCGTGATCGTCGACACGCCGCCCAAGGCCGACAGCGACCTGCGCCCGGCCCTGCGCGAAGCGGACCTGGTGATCGTGCCGGTCTCCGCCAGCCAGCTCGATCTCTGGGCCACCGAAGCGGTGCTCGAACTGGTCGACCGAACCCGGAAGCCGGCCCTGACGGTGCTGAACCGGGCCCGGACCGGCACCCGCCTGGCGGCCGACATCGTCGAGCAGATGCGCGGACTGGAGGCGCCGGTGGCCGAGACCATCCTCGGCAACCGGGTGGTCTTTGCCGAGGCGCTCGGGCTGGGCTTCGGCGTCACCGAACGGCAGCGCCGCGGGGCGGCCGCCGGGGAGATCGCGGCGCTCGCCGCGGAAATCGCCGGGATGCTCGAAGCCTGACCGATGGCCGCGCGGCGCGCCCGGTTTGCAGGCGTCGCGCAACCAGAGGCCCGCTGACTGAGGTTTCCCGGCCACGCCTGCCCTTCCTTGCGCATCCGAAGGCTGGCCAAGCCGGGCCGTGCCGTGTCACCTGCGCCCAGCCAAGGCATTGCAAAGACCGCATCAGCGATGAAATTCTCCATCATCACGGCCACGTTCGACCGCGAAGCGACAGTCGCCGACGCCATTCGAAGCCTGCAGAGCCAGACTTACGCCGATTACGAGCATCTCGTGCAGGACGGCGGCTCGCGCGACGGCACGATGGCCATCGTCGAGCAGATGGCGGACCACCGGACCAGGGCGGTCTCGGAACGCGACAGCGGCATCTACGACGCGCTCAACCGCGCCACCGCTCGGGCCAGCGGCGATGTCATCGGGCTCCTGCATTCGGACGATTTCCTGGCGAGCGACCGTGTACTCGAACTGGCGGCCGCCGCCTTTGCGGATCCCGAGGTGGACGCCGTCTTTGGCGATCTCCACTATGTCCGCAAGGACGACCCCGACCGGGTGGTACGCAACTGGGTTTCCGGCGCCTTCACGCCCGCCCGGCTCAAGGCCGGCTGGATGCCGCCGCATCCCGCGCTCTTCCTGCGCCGCCGTGTGGTCGAGGCGCGCGGCGCCTACGACACCAGCTTCTCGATCGCGGCGGATTACGACTCCGTCTTGCGTTACTTCAGCCAGCCGGGGTTCCGGGCGGTCTATGTGCCCGAAGTGTTCGTCAAGATGCGCGTCGGCGGCGAGAGCAACCGCTCGGTCGAGCGGGTGATGCGCAAGAGCCTCGAGGACTACCGCGCGTTGCGCAAGAACGGGGTCGGCGGTATCGGGGTCCTGGCACGCAAGAACCTGAGCAAGGTCGGGCAGTTCTTTTAAGGGATTTTGGGACGTATGACGAAGACGGCACTCATCACCGGCATCACCGGGCAGGACGGATCTTATCTCGCGGAGTTCCTGCTTGAGAAGGGCTACGAGGTGCATGGCATCAAGCGGCGCGCCTCGATGTTCAACACCCAGCGGATCGACCACATCTACCAGGACCCGCACGAGCCGAACCCGCGCCTCAAGCTGCATTACGGCGACCTGAGCGACACATCGAACCTCACCCGCATCCTGCGCGAGGTGGAGCCTGACGAGGTCTACAACCTCGGCGCGCAGAGCCATGTCGCGGTGAGCTTCGAGGCGCCGGAATACACCGCCGACGTCGACGCCATCGGCACGCTGCGGCTGCTGGAGGGGATCCGCTTCCTCGGGCTGGAGAAAAAGACGCGCTTCTACCAGGCCTCGACCTCGGAACTCTACGGCCTCGTCCAGGAGATCCCGCAGAAGGAAACGACGCCGTTCCACCCGCGTTCGCCCTATGCCGTCGCCAAGCTCTATTCCTACTGGATCACGGTGAACTACCGGGAGGCCTACGGGATGTATGCCTGCAACGGCATCCTCTTCAACCACGAGTCCCCGCGCCGCGGCGAGACCTTCGTGACCCGCAAGATCACCCGCGGCCTCGCCAACATCGCCCAGGGCCTCGAGGATTGCCTCTACATGGGCAACATCTCGGCGCTGCGCGACTGGGGCCACGCCAAGGACTACGTGCGGATGCAGTGGATGATGCTGCAGCAGGACGTGGCTGAGGATTTCGTGATCGCCACCGGCGTGCAGTATTCCGTGCGCGACTTCATCACCTGGTCGGCGGCCGAACTCGGGATCGAGATCGCGTTCTCCGGCGAAGGCGAGAGCGAGATCGGCACCGTCGTCGCCGTCACCAGCGACATGGCCCCGGCGGTGAAGCCCGGCCAGGTCATCGTCCGGATCGACCCGCGCTACTTCCGCCCCGCAGAGGTCGAGACCCTCTTGGGCGACCCGAGCCGCGCCAAGGAGCGGCTCGGCTGGGAGCCGCAGATCACCGTCCAGGAGATGTGCGCCGAGATGGTGGCGGAAGACCTGAGATCCGCCCGCCGCCACGCCCTGCTGCGCGAACACGGCATGGATATGCCGGTATCGCTCGAACTCTGAGGGATATGCGATGAAGACCTTTCTCGCCGGTCACCGCGGCATGGTCGGCTCTGCCATCCATCGCCAGATGCTGGCGGCCGGCACGCCGGCGGAGCAGATCCTGACCCGGCCCCACGCGGAGCTCGACCTGACCGACCAGGCGGCGGTGCGCACCTTCTTCCGAGAGGAGACGCCGGATCAGGTGATCCTTGCCGCGGCCAAGGTCGGCGGCATTCACGCCAACAACACCTACCCGGCGGGGTTCATCTACGAGAACCTGATGATGGAGGCCAATGTCATCCATCACGCCTATGAGGCCGGAGTTCGCCGGCTGCTGTTTCTCGGCAGCTCCTGCATCTACCCAAAGATGGCGCCGCAGCCGATGGCCGAGGACGCGCTGCTCACCGGCACTCTGGAGCCCACCAACGAGCCTTACGCCATCGCGAAGATCGCGGGTATCAAGCTGTGCGAAAGCTACAACCGGCAATACGGCGTCGACTACCGGTCCGTCATGCCGACGAACCTCTACGGCCCCGGCGACAACTTCCACCCGTCCAACAGCCATGTCCTGCCGGCGCTGATGCGGCGCTTCCACGAAGCGGCCCGCGAGGGTGCGGAAGAGGTGGTGATCTGGGGGTCAGGCACGCCGCGGCGGGAGTTCCTGCACGTCGACGACATGGCCCGCGCCTCGCTCTTCGTGCTTGGGCTGGACCGGGAGACCTACGCGGCCAACACCGACCCGATGCTGAGCCACATCAATGTCGGCACCGGCACGGACATCAGCATCGCGGACCTGGCGGGGATGGTTGCGGGCGTCACAGGGTTTCAGGGCCGCATCGTCTGCGACCGCAGCAAGCCGGACGGAACGCCGCGCAAGCTGATGGACGTCTCCCGGCTCGCGCAGATGGGCTGGCAAGCCCAGATCGCGCTGGAGGCCGGCATCCGCGAAACCTACGACTGGTACCTGGAGAACGCGGCCGACCTCAGGGGCTAGGCCGCAGGGCGGAAGGGCGGCGCGACGTGCCGCCCGCGCCGGTCGTCAGCGTGCGCCGTAACCGGTCAGCATGACGAGGATCGTGCGCACGGCGATGTAGAGGTCCAGCCGCCCGGAGGACGTCTCGACATAGATCTGGTCGTAATGCGCCTTGATCTCGGTCGCCTCGATCCCCTCGGCATAGCCGGATTCGATCTGGGCGAGGCCGGTAATCCCGGGCTTCACCTTGAAGCGATAGTTGTAATGCGGGATGACCTTGGCGAAGTGCTTCGCGTGGGAGGCCGAATCCGGGCGCGGCCCGATCACGCTCATGTCGCCGCGCAGCACGTTCAGGAAATTGGGCAACTCGTCGATGCGATAGGTGCGCAGGAATTGCCCCAAAGGCGTGATCCGATCCTGTTCCAGGGCCCCGTCCGCCTTGCGCATCTGCGACTCGTCGACGGGAATCATCGTCCGGAACTTCCACATTCTGAACTCGGCGCCGTTCTTGCCCATACGGGTCTGCCGGAAGAACAGCGGCCCCGGGTTCAGCAGCGGGTTCAGGAGCAGCAGCACGAGCGCCACGCCGACCATCAGGGAGATGCCGGTCAGCGCCAAACCCTTGTCGAAGACGAACTTTCCGACCTTGAAGCGCAGACTCCAGTGAGTAACGTCGGTCTGATCTTCGCTATAGAAGTGCTGGGTAGGCCCCTGGAAAATCCTGGGAACTGAAAGCGCCACCGCATGCTGTCTCATAAAAATCCCCGAAATACTCACTCGCTGCATATCCACAGCGATTCTTACAAACGCGGAAAACCGGGCAATACATTGACGATTTTCGGAGTTTTGTTAGCAGGTGAATGTTGACGGGTAAATGACAGGTCGGCGCGCGAATGCGCACTTGTTGCATAAAGGATCGGCAGCCACCGAATCCGTATGCAACGGAAGGGTGGCTGCCTGTTTTCTGTGCGAGGCCGGGCCAAGGGTCAGACCCCGGCGCCGGGACCTCGAAATCAATCGGTGATGATGACGTTCGCGCCGTCGATCGTCCAGTCGGCGATGTAGTCCGCCGGCACCGGGATGAAGGTCGACAGCGCCTCGAAGGCATCCTTGATGCTGGTGGACAGATACAGGATGTCGCCATCGGCAACTTCGAAGGACTTCGCCGCGAACAGCGACTCGGGCTGGGTCAGGTCGAAGCGGAAGATCGTCGGAACCGTCGGGGCGGTGAACCTGTAGGTCTCGACCCCGAGCTGGCTCAGCGTGCTGGTCGGCACGTCCCGATAGAGGAACACACCGGACCGGTCGGCCTGCCGGTTGGCAAGCCCCTCGCCATTGCCGAGGACATCGACGACCGTGCTGTCCGGCTCGTTCATCAGCAGCGTCGCGTTCTTCGTCCCGCCGGAGCCGAGGATGGTGATCCTGTTCTCCGGGGTCTCCACCTCGATGACGTCGTTGGTCCGGACGTAGATGTTGAGATGCGGGTTGGAGAGCACGTCGCGCATCAGGGCGCTCTGGGTCACCCCATTGCGGCTGACCTTGACGCTCAGGTTCTCGGAGCGTTCGACCGGGCCGCCGGCGGCGGAGATCATGTCCAGCAGCCGGAGGTTGGACTCGTCGATCGCGTATTTGCCGGGCACGCCCACCTGCCCCACGACCGAGACCTTGGCGCTCTGCCGGTCCGAGATGCGCACGATGGCGGCCGGATCGACCAGCACGTCGCTGAGCATCCGGGTGAGCGTGTTCTCGAACTGCTGCACCGTCATGCCCTGCGCCTTGATCCGGCCAAGCGGCGGAACACGCACCATACCGTCGCTGCTGACCTCCTGCGGGACCAGCGTGGTCTGGGAGATCGGCGAGATCGACGCCGTGGTGAAATCCATGAAGCCGGTTTCGGCCGTGCTGACGATGGAGATCTCCAGCACGTCGCCGCGACCGATCACCACCCCGGCAGGAGAGCCGACGGGGTGGAAGCCGCGCGCCTCGTCGGCGCGCCGCGCATGGGTCACCGAGGACGCGATGCCCCGGTCGACATTTATAAGTACATAGGGAGCGTCGTTGACGGCGGCGTCGTTCTTGGCGCGGCCGACGACAACATCCGTCCCGTGGAGAATGGCGCGGGAACTTGGCCCACCGCCACCGCATCCGACCAGCGCGATGCAACTGGCCAGGACAATTCCGTTTGCCCGAATCACCTCGATATCCTCAATATGAGTTTTTTGTTTATTTCTCGGGAATTGCCTGCCTCAATTCAAGTGACAGCCCTATGACGCTCCGGCAAGTGCGCCATTTTTGCACGGCAGCTGCAGGCGCGACCTCGGACGAAAAGCCGTTTGCGAGTCCGGGCGGGTCGTGGTCTTGTGTCCGGCATTACAATTTATGCCACTGACCGCCGGACCCACCGCTAGATTTGCGAGCCGATGCCTGCCTCCCAATCCCTGACCCTCGCTCCTGTCGCCAGCTTCGCCGTGCTGGTCTTTGCCGCCTGGCAGGGCGTGTCCACCCTTGGCGACACGCCGGCGTTCAACCGCGAGTTGCGCGTGGAGGCCCCCTATGGTGGCACCCGCCCAATCCTGACGGCCACGATGTACGACACCGCGGGATACCTCTACCAGATGGGCTACGGCGAGGCGCATTTCATCGCGAACGCGCTCATGCAGGGGGCGGACCTGTCGACGATCACCGTGGACACGATGCGCGAACACACCGCCCGCGCCGCCTCGCTCACCGAAGCGAGCCTCGCGGTCAACCCGGCGAGCGCCCATGCCTGGCAATTGCTGGCCGAAAGCCTGAGGGGAACGCGCCAGCCGGAACCCGCGCTCGAGGCCTTCAGGCGGTCCTATGAACTCGCCCCCTACTCCTCGTCGCTTGCCTCCAGACGGCTGCGCTTCGCGGCCGGACAGGGCGAGGATGTCGTTTCCGATCCGCAGATCCGTGTTGGAATCGAAAGGGACGTGGAAACCATCCTGATGTTTCGCCCGCAGCAGATCGATCCCGCAAGAGAGGCCTTCCCGGAAATCGTCGCAGCCGTGGAGGCCCGCATCCCTTCCGCCGAGTGAGGGTTGAGATCAGCCCCGTCCCACTTTCCCCAACACGGCACCCCTCCGCACCACCGGGCGCGACATCACCGATCGTCGCTCCGCAATCGCGCAGACTGTTTGATTTCGCAGGTGCAGGTGGCGGAGACGATGGGATTCGAACCCACGAAACCGTTTCCGGTTTACTCCCTTAGCAGGGGAGCGCCTTCGACCACTCGGCCACGTCTCCGCCGACCCGTATAACGGTCCAACCCGAGGGGACACAAGGCGGAATTGTCTCGTGGTTCAAAAAGCCGCTCGCGGCACCGAACGCCTTGAAATCCTGAAGAGACAACTCCGGGGAGGGGTTCTTCGGAGGCTGTACGGCAAGGTTTCCGGACCGCTGGATCGCGCTGCCGGGCAGGAATTGGGCGCTGACCCGGGGTGCTTGAAGCCGAACTCGAGGCCATCTCACGGGTGACCCGCGCAGAGACCGCGCGCGTGCCCCGACGTGGTAAGCCCGCCGCCGGCCTGCGCAGGTTGCGAAGCGGCACCGTACCGCACCGGCCGGCCACGCAATAACCACCATCAAAAAAGGCGATGGAAAACATCAGAAAGTTTCAGTTTTTCAGCTGCCCCAAGTGCTCCAGACTTTTTCGAAAGCCAAGGAGCCCCCAATGAAGCTGTCTTTCTTCACGATGCCGATTCATCCCCTGGGCAAGCCCTATGCGAAGAGCCTTGCGGAGGACCGCGAAGCCTTTCTGCTGGCCGATCAACTCGGGTTCGCAGAAGCCTATTGCGGCGAGCACACGACCGATCAGGCCGAGATCATCACCTCGACCGTCGCCTTCCTATCGAGCCTCGCCTACGAGACGAAGAACATCCGCCTTGGCACCGGCACCGTGAACATGCCCAATTCCCACCCTGCCCGCATTGCGGCGGAGGTGGCGATGCTGGATCACATGCTCGAAGGCCGGCTGAACTTCGGCATCTCGCCGGGCGGGCTGATGTCGGACGCCGAGGCTTTCGGCTCGCTCGACCAGGACCGCAACGCGATGTTCGTCGAGTGCATCAACATGGTGCTCGACATCTGGGCCGGCCAGGCTCCCTACAACCTCGAGGGCAAGTACTGGAAGGTCTCGACCGAGCGCACGATGATGCCGGAGATCGGCCAGGGCGAGATCATGAAGCCCTACCAGGATCCGCACCCGCCGATCGTCGGCACCGCCGTGGCCCCGTTCTCCAAGGGCGTAGCGGCGATGGCCGAGCGCGGCTGGCAACCGATCTCCGCCAACTTCCTGCTGCCGAAATGGGTGGCGACCCATTGGCCGAAATACGTCGAGGGTTGCGAGAAGGCCGGGATCGTTCCGGATTACGGGGATTGGCGCGTGGCCAAGAACATCTGCGTCGCCGACGACATGGAGACCGCACGCGCCTATGCCCGCGATGCCGGCAGCCCTTACGTGCTCTATTATTCACAGCTCCTGCGGAAGATGCGGGCCGGCGGGCGGCTGAACCTCTTCAAAGAGGATCAGAACATGCCCGATGACGAGGTCACGCTGGACTACGTGCTCGACCGCCTGGTCATTCACGGCGATCCCGCCTCGGTCGCCGATCAGGTCCTCGCCCTGCGCGAGGAAACCGGCCCCTTCCGGCACCTGATCTACGCCGGGCATGACTGGGCCGATTACGATCTCGGCCGCAGGGGTATGATCCTGATGGCCGAGAAGGTGATGCCGATCCTGACCGAGGCCACGAAATCGGAGCCTAGCGCCGTCGCTGCCTGAGTGATCGGCCGTCCGGTCACCCTGCACCGCCGCCCCCTGCCCCCGGAGACACGAGATGACAATGATGACGCAGCAAATCGAGATCGATCCGAAAGCGTTTCGCCGGGCGCTTGGCAACTTCGCGACGGGGGTGACGATCATCACGGCGCGGGCCCCGGACGGCACGCAGGTGGGCGTCACGGCCAGCAGCTTCAACTCGCTCTCCATGGATCCGCCGCTGATCCTGTGGAGCAGCATGAAGGAGGCGCGGAGTTGCGAGGTCTTCGAATCCGCGACGCATTTCGCCGTCAACATTCTGGCCTCCGACCAGCTCGAGATGTCGAACCACTTCGCGCGGCAGCAGAAGGACAAGTTCGCCGGAATCGACTGGGAAGAAGGCATCGGCGGTGCGCCGATCTTTCCCAACTGTGCCGGGCGGTTCCAGTGCGAGACCTATGACAAGCTCGACGGGGGCGATCACTGGATCTTCGTAGGCCGGGTGCTGGCCTTCGACGATTTCGGCCGCTCGCCGCTCTGCTTCCACCAGGGCTCCTATGCCGTGGTGTTCAACCACCCCGACACCATCCCGCCGGCCGCCGAAGGCGCCTCGCCCGACCTGGACCGGGGACGGATGGGCAATCACACCTTCTTCCTGATGTTGCGCGCGGTTCGCGCCTATCAGGAGCAGTACCAGCCCAAGCTCAAGACCCTCGGCCTGAGCCTGTTCGAAGCCCGCACCCTGCTGGTGCTTAACGATCTGACCAGCATCACCGCCGAACAGCTGGTGGTTCACATGCACACCCCGATCACCGAAGCGCGGGTGGCGCTGCAGAACCTCTTCGCCGCCGGTCTGATCGAGAAGAGCGAGTCCGGCTACAGCCTGACCGCCGCCGGGCAGTCCAAGGCAGATCAATGCTGGGACCTTGCCGAAGCCCATGCCCAGGAAACCTTCGAACGCTTCAGCGACGACGAGATCGACACCTTCACCAGCGTTCTGCGACAGCTCATCGGGCCGTAAAGGACGGCTCCTGCCCCGTCCCTTACCGCAGGGACCGATTCTGGCCCGATTGCGGCCCGGCCGACCTCTCCCCGGCCGGGCCGCGCCCGTTGTGGGGAGCACGCTTGCATTCAGCGCAAAAGAAAAGGCAGCGGCCGAGGATGCTCGTGCCACCGCCTGCCATGAGCCTGCGATCAATTGGTCGGCTGGCTGACGACCGGCCGTCCGACACCCTGCAACGCGGCAAAGACTTCGCGGACCCGCGCGGCATTGTCCTCCGCCACCTCGCCATTGGCGTTCCACAGCGAGTTCTCGAACCCCACCCGGGCCTTGCCGCCGAGTTCCGCGGCACGCACCAGGCTGGCGGTCTCCTCTGCGCCGAAGGCACAGACCATCCAGTCGAAGGCGACATCGCCGGCCCGCGAGAGCGGCTGCAGGTATTCCTCCAGCGCGATGCTGTCCCGCGAACCGTTGGCATAGCTGCCCTGGACGAAGATCACCGCCTGGCTTGTTCCGGGGATCAGGCCGCTGGCACAGGCGACGGCAAAGGCGCCGACCTCGTGAGGCGAATACAGGATATGCTGGATCTCGACCCCGCTGTCCTTTGCCCAGTGGTAGAAATCCCGAGCCTCCGGCCAGTCTTCCGGCCTGCGCACCATCTCGCGCAGACCGACGGAGACGTGCGCCGGCTTGAGCTTGCGCATCATCGCGCGTTGCTCCGCCGCCTCGTAGCGCCCAGCGGCCTCGGAGGTGACCTGCAGGTACATGCCGGGCACCGCATCGCCCAGGCGATCCAGCAGCGCATGGTATCGCCCGGCATCGAGCAGATGCCGGCCGCGCTCGTCGCGGATGTGCACGTGGATTCCGTCCGCGCCCGCGTCCTGGCAGGCCCGCGCTGTCTCCACGATCTCGTCATCGGTGATCGGCAGCGCCGGGTGATCGGCCTTGCCACGCCTTGCGCCGTTGGGCGCGACCATCAACCGTGGCAACGGCGTCATCGCGCCGCTCCCGCCAGGATGACGGCGCCCGTCGGGCAGGAACCGGCAGACATTTGCATGGGTTTCCCAATGCGGAGGTTTGCAACCATGATGCACTCCTGAAATCGTCGCAGGACGAAAATATCCGATGCCGACCCTTCACAAATAAGTACAATACGGGATAGTGGCCATAAGAAAATCGGATAGCCAGATGAAGCTGCAGCAACTTCGTTACTTCGTTACCGTCTATGAACAGGGATCGTTTTCGGCAGCGGTGGACAAGGTTCACGCCACGCAGTCCGGGCTTTCGATGCATGTCAGCCAGATCGAGAAACGCTACGGCGTGACCCTGTTCGAACGCAGCTCCTCGGGCGTGACGCCGACCGAGGTCGGACGGGCCTTCTACAAGGAAGCGGTCAAGGTGCTCGCCGCTGCGCGCATCGCCGAAGAGCGCCTGCAGTCGCTGTCCAAGACGGTCGTCGGCCATGTCCACGTGGGCTTGATGCCGACCTTCACCCGGGCGGTGCTGACGGCCGTCCTGAAGCGCTTCGGCACGGAATACCCCGAGGTCCGGCTGTCGGTCTCGGAATCCTATTCCGGCAACCTCCTTCAGGAGGTGCGGGAAGGGCGGCTCGATTTCGGCGTGGTGCCCGCCTTTGTCGAGCTTGACGAGGCCCTGATCTCGAAGCGGATGGGCACCGACCACGAATGCCTCGTCTGCCGTTCGGACAGGGAGCTTCCGCTGACGAAGGACGGAGTGCTGCTCCGGGACGTGTCGCCCCTGAAACTTGTGCTTCCCGGGCCGGGCAATGCCCGGCGGCGACGGATCGAGAACTACATCACCGCGAACCAGGTCCAGGTGACCGACCTGATGGAACTCGACACGATGCACGGCACGCTCGACATGGTGGCGAACTCGGACTGGGTGACGATCCTGTCGGGCATCATGTGCCTGCCAGACCTGAAAGGCGGGCCGCGTCAGGTCGCGCCGCTCGCCGATCCGCCGCTGATGGTGGATTACATGCGGATCGAGACCCGCAAGCGCCCCCTCAGCGAAGCGGCTCAAGCCTTTGCGGACATCCTGCAGGAAGAGCTCAACTCCTCGCTCGAGATCGAGCCCTTCAGCCGCAGGTAACGACACGCCCATCTCCGGAAAGAGGCGCGTCGGCCATCACGTTTCCTGATGCCTCCCGCGATCTTATATTATTTCAATTGCTTGCGGTCTTGCCCTTAGCTTCGAGGCAGGAGGCGATGTCGTCGTGGCCGAAGCGGATCATTTCCGCCAATCGGCCATGCCGCGAACCGGCCCTGTTCCCGATCCAGACACCGCGCGTTCGCGCAGCAAGACCAGAAGGCCAGATCAAGCATGACCAGTCAGACACTACATTCCACCGTTTCGGGCCGCGAAGGCGCGCCTGTCCTGCTGCTGCTGAACAGCCTTGGCGCAACGCAGGCGATGTGGGAGCCGCAATTGCCGCTGCTCGAGGCCCGCTACCGGGTGATCCGCTGCGACACGCGAGGCCACGGCCAGAGCCCCACCCCTCCTGCGCCCTACAGCTTCGACGATATCGTGGGAGACGTGCTCGCCCTGCTCGACAGCCACGGCGTGGAAAAGGCCAGCGTCATGGGCCTGTCGCTTGGCGGGATGACTGCCCTGGGGCTGGGCCTGGCAGCGCCGAAACGGATCGAGCGGCTGGTGTGCTGCGCCGCCCGAGCCGACGCCCCGCCGCCCTTCGTTCAGAACTGGCACAACCGTCTCGGGATGCTCGAAGACGGCGGGATCGAAGCGGTCTGGAACGGCACTGTCGGCATGTGGCTGGGTGAGGAAACGCGCAAGAGCCATCCCGAACGGGAGGCCGGGCTGCGCGAGAGCTTCCTGCAGACCACCGACGAGGGGTATCGCGGCTGCGCCCATGCGCTGATGGGGCTCGACTACCTTCGGCAGCTTGGCGGGCTGAACGTGCCCACCCTGTTCATCGCCGGGGCCGAGGATGCGGCCGCACCGCCCGAGGCGATGCTGGCCATGGCACAGGCCTGCCCCGGCTCGGAATATGCCGTGGTGCCGGGCGCAAAACACATCGTCAACATCGACCGTCCGGACGGGTTCAACGCGGCCATCCTCGGCTTCCTCGGCCTCGACGCCTGACGCGAAAGGGGCGCTGCGCGAACCGGGCCGGACCCGGACGGCGCAGCGCCCCTTATCTGTATCATTCCCCGCGCCCGGTGGCGGTTACGCCGGCCACGGCACTCAGATATCCGCCAGGGTCACCGCCTGCCCGGTCTCGGCGGAGAGGGCGATCGCCTCCAGCACCTGGATGTTGTGGACCATTTCCTCCGGCGTGAAGGGATAGGGCGCCCGCCCCTCGGCTGCATGGGCAAAGGCCTCCAGGTTGGCGGTCACCGCATCTTCCCAGTCATAGTGCGTCTGCTCGACCGGCTTGCCGCTTTCCGACGTCAGCACGCGCACGATCCCGTCCGGCGTGTCGGGGTGACTGTCGTTCAGGATCTCGACCCACTTGTCGGTTCCGAACACATGCATGCGGATGAAATGCGGCGTGTGCAGGACGGCGCTGAAGGTGGCGGTCATCCCGGCCTCGAACTTGAGCTGAACGGTCACGATGTCGCCCGTCTCCCAGCCCAGAGACCGGCTGGCGGTGAAGGCGTGCAGGGTTTCGACCGGCCCGAAGAAGGAGATCAGCAGATCGCTCAGGTGGATCCCCATCGCCGTCATGCCGGCCGCGGGCGATACGTCCTTGCGGGTGCGCCAGTCATTCGCCGGCACACCGATGAGCTTGTCGTGGCTCCAGGCCGCCTCGGCATGCATGATCGTCCCGAGTTCCTCGCGCCTGATGGCCTCCCTCAGCGCCAGCATGGCCGGCTCGTAGCGCCGCTCATGCCCGATGCCGAGCTGTACGCCCGCCGCCTCGCATGCCTTGACGGACCGCCGCGCGCTGTCGGCCGAGAGGCCCAGCGGCTTCTCGCAGAACACGTGCTTGCCGGCCGCAGCGACCTGCGCGATCTGCGCCTCGTGCAGGGTATTGGGCGTGGTCAGAATGACCGCGTCGACCTCCTCCTGCGCCAGCGGCTCGGCAAGGTCGGTCCATGCGGTCAGCCCCATCTCCCGGATGCCGTCGTGATTGTCGGTCACCGGCTCGACGATCCCGGCCACTCGCAACCAGGGATGCCCCTGAAGTCGCTTGGCAATATGCTTGCCCCACCAACCGAAGCCCGCGATGGCTACGGTAAAGGTCGAAGTGGCCTCGGTCATGGAGATCCTCCCAGTCGGATATCGGTTTCTGCCCCCGGCGTTTTGTCCGCCCGCGCCGGCCCGCGATGGGGCCGGGAGAGTGCCGCAGAAGCCTAGCGACAGCCGATCCATCCGAACAAATAATGTAACCTGATGCTATCCGTCAGAGAACCTGATGCCCGTGGCGTCGCACCCAGTATCAAGTTTCCTGAAGGCAGCTAGGCAAAAACTCCATTTCCCCTGAACGCGACTCGCTTGCATGATCCTTGGCATGACCTTGCGTTCTCGGGGAGGAGACCGCGCTTTTTGAAGCAGAAAATCAGACGCTTGCAAGCTACTGCAACGCTCTGACCCGGCACCTTCCCCTGGCACGCCCTGCATTTTGCCGAAGGACCGAACATGTCGAAAGTCAAGGAAAAGCCGATCTGGAAATTCAAGGTTTCCGGTCAGCACACCTCCAGCACCAAGTCCGTGGCCGAGGCGCGCGGAAAGAGCGTGATCATTGACGAGCCGATCCTGCGTGGCGGTACCGACGAGGGGCCGATGCCGGTGGAATACGTCTTCATGGGGCTGGTTGGCTGCACGCACGTGATCTCGAACAAGCTTGCCGCCGCCAATGGCATCACCTTCACCTCCATGGACATCGACATCGATGTCACCATGGACAGCCACGGCACCCGCCTGATCAACCCGATCGACGTGCCGTTTCCTTCGGTCGTACTGAACATCAACGCCGACTTCGACGGACCGCGCGAAGGTGCTGTAAAGGTTACAGAAACCTTGCGCGAGTATTGCGCGGTCTCCAAGATGCTGCAGGAATCGGGCACCGAGGTGGTCGAGAACTGGACCCTGAACGGCGTGGCGGTCTGAGGCAATCCATCTTGAGGTGCCCGCCCCGATCCCACCCCAACCCTGCGAGGATGTGCCGTCATGATGACGCAAATGATGGACATCCTCGGTCCGATCATGGTCATCACCGCGATCGGCTTCCTGCTTGGGCGATCTTCGATCGGGTTCGAGACGCGAACGCTGAGCACCGTGGTCATCCTCGTCGCGACGCCGGCGCTGATCTTCAACACGCTCACGTCGCTGGACATCACGCCCGAAACGATCGGCACGATGTCCAGCGCCGCCCTGCTGTGCATCGCCATCTCAGGGGCCTTGGGGCTCCTGGTGCTGGTCATGGCGCGCAGCTCGGTGCGCAGCTTCCTGCCGCCGATCATGCTGCCGAACTCGGGGAACATGGGGCTGCCGCTGGTGCTTCTGGCCTTCGGGCCGGAGGGGCTGCAACTCGGTGTGGCCTATTTCTTCGTGGTGTCGGTGGTGCAGCACTCGGTTGGCCTGTCGATCTATGCCGGCGGCCTGCAGCTTGCGACAATCGCCAGGCAGCCGCTGCTCTATTCCGTTGCCGCCGTCCTGCTGGTGACCTGGACGGACATGCCCGTGCCGAACATCGTCATGGTGACGACGGAGATGCTCAGCGGCATGATGATCCCCGCGATGCTGCTGCTGCTCGGCACCTCGCTGGCCACGCTCAAGGTGACCGACCTGCGCCCTGCCCTGCTCATCGCGGTGTCGCGCCTGGGGCTCGGCATCCTGTCGGCGGTGTTCGTCATCGCCTTTCTGGACCTGGACGGGCTGACCGCGGGCGTCGTGTTCCTGCTGGCCACCATGCCGACCGCCATCGTCAACTACGTCTATGCCGAACGGTTCCAGCACAACCCGCGGCAGGTTGCGGGGTCGGTCGTCACCTCGACGCTCGTGACTTTCGTCTGCCTGCCGCTGCTGGTCTGGACGGCTCTGGGCATCTCGGAACGCGGGAGCGGCGCGGACGCGCAGCTCTCTCAGGCCATGACCCGAACTGAAACCAGCCTGGGAGCAACGTACACGAACGACTGAGACAAGCCGGGGCGAACACCGGCGCTGCACAAGACAGGGACCGCAACGGGCAATGGGAGCGCCCGGGTCTCACAAGGGAGGACACCCGTGCACGACACGATTGCCATTGCCGTATCCGACACGCACGCCCATCCGGCGTGGGCCGGCGAGCTGCCCGGATGACGGAACCGATCCGCATATCCCTCGGCGGCTACCAGGGCCCCGGCTCGGTGCACACCCGCGCCCTGAGCCAGCTGCAAGACGCGATCGAGCGCCGCACAGGCGGCGCGGTCGAGGTGCGGATCCGGGCCAATGTCGCCGAAGACGGCCACGGCACCGCGGACCTTCCCGACCTTGTCGAGAGCGGGCAGCTCGATGGTTGCTACATCTCGTCGAGCTACCTCTCGGACCGTATCCAAGCGCTGTCGCTGTTCGACATGCCCTTTGCCGTTCCGGACCGGGACGCGGCGCTCGCCCTTCTGGACGGAGCCCTGGGCGCACGTTTCGCGCAGGAGGTCGAGGCGCATACCGGCCTGGTCCTCCTCGGCATCTGGGACAACGGCCTGCGCCACATCTCGACCGCCGACCGCCCGCTGCATCGGCCCGCGCAGGGAAAGTGCCTCGTGCTGCGAACGCTGCCCAATGCCGACCATCAGCGCGCCTTTCGCACGCTCGGCTTCGAGCCGCGCGTCGTCGATGCCAAGGACCTGGCCGGCGCCGTGTCCCGCGGCGAGGTCGACGCACAGGAAAACCCGCTCACGAACACCTACAACTTCGGCCTGCACGAGACGCTGCCGACCATCACCCTCACAGGGCACCTGATGGGGATCGCGCTCCTGCTCTTCAACCGCGCGCGGCTGCAGGCCCTGCCCGAGGCTATCCGCGCGGCCGTCAGGGCCGCCGCCACCGAGGCCAGCCGCGCGCAACGCGAGCTGGCCCGAGAGGACGACGCGCACTGTGCCCGGGCGTTGCTCGAGGCCGGCGCGACGATGCACCACCTGACCGCAGAGGACCGCGCCGCATGGCGCGACGCCGCCGAGCCCGAACTGGCGCGCAGCCGCGCCCGGTTCGATCCGGACCTGCTGTCGCTGTTTCAAACCGGACTCGAAGCCAGGGGGAGGGCTCCAGCATGATGCACGAATCCGTCGACCAGTCGCCACGGGCGGAGGCCGAAGGCGTGGCGCCCGGCACAAGCAACAATGGGAGGTCGCAAATGACCCGCAAGCATCCGCTTCTCACGCCCGAGATATTGACGCTCAACGCCCTGATGATCGCGTCGGTGCTGTCGCTGATCTTCATGAACTCCCTTGTCGCGGCCCCGAAGGCCCTGTTCGGGCGCTCGCTCTCGGCGATCCCGCCGAGCCTGTTTCCCAGCATCGTCCTTGCGGCGATGGCGGTGATGTGCGCCTGCGCCCTGGTGCTGGTTCGCACCCGCATCTCGTCCCGGGTCGACAAGGGTCTGAACCGGGCCGAATGGCTGCGCGCGGTGACGCTGTTCGGCATCATGACGCTCTACGCGCTGACGATGGTGCCCTTCGGGTTCCTGATCTCGACCGCCATCGCCATGACGCTGATCTCCCTGCAAATGGGGGCCCGGTCGGTCATCCAGATCACGCTCGTGGCGCTGCTCGGACCGATCCTTCTCTATCTGTCGGCCACACAGCTGCTGGCCGTGT
Source organism: Tropicimonas sediminicola (assembly GCF_900188335.1). Taxonomy (GTDB): domain Bacteria; phylum Pseudomonadota; class Alphaproteobacteria; order Rhodobacterales; family Rhodobacteraceae; genus Tropicimonas; species Tropicimonas sediminicola. Next base: position 126,940 of record NZ_FZOY01000004.1, read on the forward strand.
CCCTTCCCGAACTCAACGCGATCGAAATGGCCTATGCGCGCATTCTTTCGCTGTAATCCCCTGAAATTCCTCAACGCGAGAGGCTCGCATGATTGAACAGTTCACCCAGGGCTTTGCCATGGCAATGCGCCTTGACACGATGGCCATGGTGAGCGTCGGCCTGTTCGCCGGTATGCTTGTCGGGTCGCTGCCCGGTTTCACGACGCTGATGGCGATGGCCATCCTGCTGCCCATCTCGTTCTTCCTTGACCCGATCGTCGGAATTCCCTTTTTGCTCGGGATCTACAAGGGCGGCATCTTTGGCGGCAGCGTGCCGGCGATCCTGATCTCCATGCCGGGCACCGGCGCGGCCGTGGCCACCTCCCGCGATGGCTACAAGCTCACGCAGAAGGGCCAGTCCCGCAAGGCGCTGGACATGGCGCTCTATTCCTCCGCCTTTGGCGACACCTGCAGCGACATCTTCACCATCGTGATGATGTTCCCCATCGCCTACCTCGTGATGCAATTCGGTCCGCCGGAGCTCTTTGCGGTGCTGCTGATGAGCCTCGTGATCATCGCCGCCACCTCGGCTGCCAACCCGCTCAAGAGCCTGATCATGATGATGCTGGGCCTCTGGCTGTCCTTCATCGGCACAGACCCGCTGGGCGGCGTCGAGCGCTTCACCTTCGGCCTCTTCGACCTGAAGTCCGGCATCCCGCTGCTGCCCATGCTGATCGGCGTCTTCGCCCTTCCCGAGGTCGCCAACGTGGTGATCAAGAACGAGAAGAGCCGGCAACTGGCCGCGCTGGTCGGCGAGCGTCTGACCCGCGTCGAGTTCCGTCGCTGCCTGCCGACGATCTGCCGCTCGACGGTGATCGGCACCGGCATCGGAATCGTGCCCGGCCTCGGCCAGATCGTGGCCGCGATGATGGGCTATTCGGCGGCCAAGAACGCCTCGAAACATCCCGAGACATTCGGCGAGGGCGAGATCGAGGGCGTCGCCGCCGCCGAGGCCGCCAACAACGCGGTGAACGGGCCGACCATGGTGCCGCTGCTGACCCTCGGCATCCCGGGCGACAACGTCACGGCGATCCTGCTCGGCGCCTTCGTGGCGCAGGGCCTGCGGCCTGGCCCGCAGCTCTTCGAGGAGCAGGGCGCGACCGTCTTCGCCATCCTCGTGGCCATGGTCATCGCCAACCTTCTGTTCGTGGCCATCGGCTACCTGTCGATCCCCTTCTTCGCCCGCCTGGTGACGATCAAGACCTCGATCCTGATCCCGCTGGTGATCATGTTCGCCTTTGCCGGCACCTACGTGTTCCGCTCCGACTCCACCGACCTGCTGATCCTGGTGGCCTTCGGGATCTTCGGGATCATAGCCAAGGCGGCGCGGTTCGACGTGATGCCGATGGTGATGGGCTTCATCCTCGGGCCGTCGATGGAATACGCCTTCGGCCAGACCGTCGCCATGTCGAGCGGCAATCCCCTGGGCTTCTTCCTGTCGGAACGCACGGGCGCCCTCGTGGTCCTGCTCGTCACCCCGATCATCGGCTTCATCCTGTGGCGTCGCCTCTACGGCCGACCGCTGCCCACCTGACACATCGGCGCGGCGCAGCGATGCGCCGCGTCTTTCATGCGAACGACCCAATCAACAAAGGGAGGAAAACCATGTTGAGAAACTTTACCAGGAAAGCCCTCGCCTCGCTGGCAATCACCGGGGCCGCGCTGACGGCAACCATGTCGCCGGCATTGGCGGAATACCCCGAGAAGCCGGTCACCATGGTGATCCCGCTCGGCGCCGGCGGCTCGCATGACCTGAACGCGCGGATCATCACCTCGATCATTCCCAGCTACCTCGGCCAGGCGATGATCGTGCGGCTGACGCCGGGCGCCGGCGGCCAGAAGGGCACCCAGGAGGTCGCGAATTCGGCCGCGGATGGCTACACCCTGCTGTTCACGCACAACTACATCGACATGCTGCAGCAGTATGTCGAGAACCTGCCTTACCAGCCGCTCGAGGATTTCGTCCCGGTGGCACGGGTGAACTACGCTCCGGCCTCGATCATCGTGCGGGCCGACAGCCCGTTCCAGACCTTCGAGGAACTGGTGGCCTTTGCCAAGGAGAACCCGGGCGAGCTGCAGCTCGGCCATTCCGGCAACTGGGGCGCCTTCTTCGTGCCGGCCGCGCAGATCATGAAAAAGCTCGATTTCGTGATGAACATGGTCCCCTACCAGGGGGGCGGCCCCGCCATGCAGGCGCTGCTGGCCGGTGACTCCGACATGTCGCTCGCCTTCCCCTCGGCCCTCGGCGAGCTGGTCGAAGCCGGCAAGATCCGCGTGCTGGCCACCGCCGGCGAGGAGCGCATCTTCGAGGACGTGCCGAGCTTCACCGAGGTCGGCATCGACGGCGACATCGGCTTCATGCACCGTTTCGTGCTTGCGCCGGCCGGCACGCCGCAGGAAGCGCTCGACGAGCTCGAGGCCGCCTTCGCCCAGATGTCCGAGGACGAGACCTTCAAGAAGCTGATGGACCGCCTTGGCGAGAGCGTCGACCCGATGACCGGCGCGGAATACCAGGCCCTGCGCGAAGGGCAGGCCGTGGCCTATGACGAGTTGGTGAAAGACCTGACCTCGCAATAAGGAACGCGCCCCATGCTGCATTCCGCGGCAGATACAATCGAAAGCGCCGGGCCTCCCGCCCGGCGCTTTTTTCGCGTGGCGGCTTCGTCAGAGCGAAGCGACGCCGAGGTCCGCGGCCAGCCTGTCCAGCGCGTTGCGAAGCTGCGCCGGGATCGGAATGCCCTCGGCCTTGCGCTCGATCATCACACGGTGCAGCCGCTCGCCAGGCAGGCGGATCTCGCCGACGCCGGGCATCCGGGCGGAGGATTTCATCTGCCGCCACACGTCGTCGATCCCGGCACGGAACGCCGCCGGATCGGCAAAGGCGGCGATGTCGAGCGCGAGGATCATGTGGCCGGTGTTGGTGACGGTCTCGGCCTCGGCATTGAAATCCACCACGTCGCGCCCGAAGGCGGCGCCGTTCAGCACCCCGGCCAGAATGCCGAAGATCAGCGAGAGCCCGTATCCCTTGGGCCCGCCGATGGGCAGCAGGAACCCTTCCGACGCGCGGGCGGGGTCGGTCAGCGGACGGCCCTCGCGGTCGATCATCCAGCCTTCGGGCATGGTCTCGCCCCGTTGCGCGGCGGTCTTGACCTTGCCATAGGCCGCGACGGTCGTGGCCATATCGAGCACGATCGGCGGATACTCCTGCGACGGCACCGCCACCGCGATCGGGTTGGTCGAGAGCAGCATGTCCGTTCCGCCCCAGGGCGGCATGTGGTTGGCGCTGCCCACCGCGAGGTAGAGGCCGATCATGTTCTCCCGCGCCGGCATCATCGCATAGAGCGACGCCGGACCTGCGTGGTTGGAGTGCCGCGCCCCCACCCAGGCGACACCGGTCGTGCGCGCCTTGTCCATCGCCAGCTCCGTGGCATGGTGCATCACCAAATGCCCCATCCCGTTGTCGCCGTCGATCAGCGCGGTGGCGGGGCGCTCGGACAGCCGCTCGAAGGTCGGGGTCATGTTCATCCCGCCGGCCCGGATGCGCCGGACATACATCGGCAGGCGGAACACGCCGTGGCCATCCTGCCCCATCAGGTCGGCCTGCGCCATCAGACCGGCCACCTTCGCGGCATCCGGCCCCGGCATTGTGCAGGCTTCAAGACAGCGGCCGATGAAGGCCTCCAACCCCGCGAGGGGACATTTCTCGATCAGTGACATGGACGTTTCCCAGACAGATGAAAGGACAGGACATGACAGGCCCGAAACCCGATGCGCATCAGGACGGACCCATCGGAACAATCGTGCGGTACGAGGGCATCACGCCCTTCGCACGCGGAGACGGCGTCGAGACGCGGCTGATCGTCGGCCGCTCGACCGACCCGGCGGCGCCGTTCACCACCGGGACGACGGTCTTTCCCGCTGGCAGCGCCGCGCCGCTGCACACCCACAACTGCGCCGAGCAGGTGACGATCCTCGAGGGCGCGGCCGAGGCGATGGTGGGCGGCGAGGTCTCGACGCTGGGGCCGATGGACACCAGCTTCGTGCCCGCCGACGTGCCGCATTACTTTCGCAACATCGGTGACGGGCCGCTCAAGATCCTCTGGATCTACGGCGCCCGGGAAGTGACCCGGACCTTCGTGGAAACCGGCGAAACGGTCGCGCATATGTCTCCTCGCGATCAGGTGTGACGTGGCCAATGCGCAGCGGGAGATGCAAATTGGTTGACCATTGAGGGCAAGCCATGTCATCTGCGCGGCAGACCCTTCCAACATACCCGGAAGCGTTCAGGAACCAAGCGGAATTTCCGCTCTCCGGCGCTCGACGGATCTGCGCGATGGTAAACCAATGCAAGAAAAAGTTCTCCCGAGGCTACGCAACTGGATCTCCGGCTCCGGACTGGCGAAGGGCGACCGCCTGCCCCCGGAACGCACCCTGTGCACGACCCTCGGGGTAAGCCGCGCCGAGCTGCGCAACGCCTATCTCGTGCTGGAAGCCGAGGGCATCCTAGAGCGCCATGTCGGGCGGGGGACGTTCCTGTCGCGCAGCCTGCGCGCCGCGCGCGGCAGCAACGGGATCGAGGGCGCGATTTCCGAGCTGGCCGAAAGCACGGGACCGGTCGACGCCATGACCGCCCGGCTCGTGCTGGAGCCGGAGCTCGCCAACCTGGCCGCGCTTCACGCCACGCCCCTGCAGCTGCGCGAGCTGCGCCGGCTGGCCAGCGCCATGCGCGAAGCGACAAGCTGGAGCGCCTACGAGGAACTCGACAGCGAGTTCCACGAAACCATCGCCGCGGCCTCGGGAAACACCCTGCTCCAGGCGCTGCACAGGATGGTCAACGGCGTCCGGGTCATCGTCGTCTGGCGGCGCCTCAAGAGCACGGAGCGCGGCCCCGGCGCTGACTACCATTCCTTCGACGAACACGACGCGATCCTCGCGGCGCTCGAAAGCCGCGACGGCCCCGCGGCGAGCGCCGCGATGCGCCAGCACCTGCAAGGCACGCTGGCGGCAATGACGGCCGCCCCGCCGGCCTGAGCCACAGGATCAGAAAGTCGCATAGCAAGTATCAGCAAAGCTTGTTTGCCGAGAGCGGGCCCGAGTTGCGACACTGATCAACACGTTGGAAAGCTCGGGGATATGAGATGAGACAGGTGGAAGTCGCCGTGATCGGCACCGGATGGTGCGGGGGCATGCGCGCGGAATCGCTGGCAAAATCGGCGCTGGTCGACAAGCTTCACATCTGCGAAATCCGCCCTGAACGGCTGATGGAGGTCAAGGCGCTGACCAGCCCCGCGACCGCCACGATGGACTACCAGGACATCGTGAAGAACCCCAACATCGAGGTGGTCTATATTTCGACCACGCCGGAGCCGACCCACTACCCCATCGCCCGCGACTGCCTGAAGGCCGGCAAGCACGTGCTGCTGGAGAAGCCCATCGCGATGGAACTGGCCGAGGCCGACGACCTGATCGCGATCGCGCGCCAGAACAATCTCAAGTTCACCATCGGCTATTCCCAGCGCTTCAACCCCAAGATCGCCTGGGCCAAGAAGGCCATTTCCGAGGGCAAGCTCGGCAAGATCGTGAACGTGATGGTCAGCCGCCATCTCTCGCGCAGCCTCGGCTCGCGGATCGCCGGCCGGGTGAAGCTCTCGCCGGCGGCGATGGAATCCACCCACGATCTCGATTTCGTCTACTGGCTGCTCGATGCCAAGCCGGTGCGCGTCTATTCGCAGGGTGCCTACGGCTACATGAAGGAACTCAACGGCTCCTATGACTGCATGTGGAACACCGTGAACATGGACAACGGCGCGCTGGTGGTGATCGGTGGCGGCTGGAACCTTCCGCCGAGCTATCCCAATTACTGCGCCACGTGGATCGAGATCACCGGCACCGAGGGCTCGCTGATCCTCGACGACACGTCGCGGGACAACTGGCTCAACACGGTCGAGGGGCATACCCAGTTTCCCATGTCGACCATGCCGGGCGAGCATGTGGATCACATGTATGCCGGGCAGATGGGGCCGGAGACGCTGCACTTCCTCGAATCCGTCCTGCTGGATCGCGAACCGCTGGTGTCGCCGGAACATGCGCGGATGGTGATGGAGAGCTACCTGGCCGCCGACATCTCGGCCGAGACCGGCGAGGTCGTGGACCTGCCGCTCTCCAACCACGCAATGGCGACGCTGGCCGACATGATCGAGGCCAAGAACCGGGAAGCGAGTTGACCCGCGCCGGCGTCGTCGGCCTCGGCCAGATGGGGCGCGGCATCGCGCGGCGCCTCGATGGGGCCGGGCTGCTGGTTGCCGCGGCGGATGCCCAGACCGGCATGTTGGAGGCTGCGGACCTCTCGGACCGGGTCGGGGCGGATATCCTCGATGCCGACGTCCTGGTGTTCGTTGTGCCCAGCACCGCACAGATCGCTGAGGTTCTGGAGAGCGCGCCCGGCAGGGACGGACAGGTGATCGTCGACCTCACGACATCGCACCCCGATGACAGCGCCGCGCTGGCCACAAGGCTCCTCGACCGGGGCATCGCCTATGTCGATGCCGCCATGACCGGCGGGGCCGCAGGGGCGGACGCGGGCACCCTGACGCTGATGATGGGCGGCGAGGCCAATGTCATCGCCGGGATCGCCCCGGTGCTGGACCGGATCTCCGCGCAGCGCTTTCACATGGGGCCGGTCGGCGCGGGCCATGCGATGAAGCTGGTCCACAACCTGATCCTGCACAGCGCCTTCATGGCCACCTGCGAGGGCCTGACGCTGGCCGAAAAGGCCGGGCTGAACGTCGCGCGCGCGGTCGAGGTCCTGAACGCCGGGAACGCGCGCAGCTTCGTGACCGAGGTGCGCTTTCCCCGCGACATCCTGAGCGGCACGATGAACGGACGCTCGCGGATCGCGAACCTCGAGAAGGATCTCGGGCTTGCTTCCCGCTTCGCCGCAGCGCAGGGCGGACCGGCGGCCTATACCGACCTGACCCATCGGCTGCTCGCGGCCGCACTGGCAATCGGCGAAGGCGAGACGGATTTCTCGCATCTCTTCCCGATGTTCGATCAACTGACGCGGCAGGCGCAGGATGGTTGAGCCGAGGACCGAGATCGGCGTTTTCGGACTGGGCCTGATCGGCGCCTCGCTGGCCAGCCGCCTGCTCGCGGCGGGCTACAACCTGCGGGGATACGATCCGGACGAGACTCGAATGGACCAGCTATCCGAGCAGGGCGGCACGGCCTGCCCTCCCGAAGAGGTCTGGAAGGCGGACGTCGTCTTGTCCTGCGTATTCGACACCGACCAGCTTTCAGCGCTGATCGACGCGGCGCCCAAGGCGCCCTGCGTGCTGGTGTCGATGAGCACCTGCGATCCGGAGCGGATGCAGGGCCTCGCAGGGGCGGCTGCAATGCGCGGCATCACCCTCATCGAGGCGCCGATTTCCGGCACCAGCCGGGCGCTCGCGAGCGGCGACGTGCTGCTGCTGGTCGCTGGCGACAAGGACACGGCGCAGCGCCTCGCCCCGATCTTCAACGCCCTCTCGCGCCAGCACATCCACGTCGGCGCAATCGGAAACGGAAACCGCGCCAAGCTGGCGATCAACCTCGTCCTCGGCCTGAACCGGGCCGCACTGGCCGAGGGCATGGTCTTTGCCGAAGCCCTCGGGCTTGCCCCGGACGACTTCCTCGAGATGGCCCGCGCCTCGGCGGCGCAGTCGGCCGTGATGGAGTCGAAGGGGCATCTGATGGCGCGGCGGGACTTCGCCCCGCAAGGCAAGATCGCGCAATCGGCCAAGGACTTCAGGCTGATCCGCGATGGCGCCGCCGCGGCCGGACAGGGCCTGCCCTTTGCGGAGACCTACCTTGCCATGATGGAGGATGCGATCGCGCACGGCGAGGGCGAGCTGGACAATTCGGCCATCCTGCTGCCCATCGCGCGCGCGACCACGGGCTGACCCCGGGCGTTACGCCTTGCCCGGGGGAACCAGCCGGACCTCGTCCGGCACGTCGAGCGGCGGGTTCGGGCCGTCGATGAACTCGACGGTCGTGAAGATCAGCTCGCTGTCGCCGATATTCTCGACCGAGTGCAGCATGTGATCCCCCGCCCCGTAATTGAAGTGCTTCGTCTCGCCCTGGTAATGGACAACGTCGCGGATCTCGCCCGACGAGAAATACCCGCGCGCCTTGCCCGGCACCATCGCGGTCCAGAAATAGCGGTTCACGTGGCGATGGAAGCGGCAGCGCTTGCCGGGCGGCAGACGGAGGTGCCAGATCCGCATCGTATCGGTTTCGGAGACCAGCACCGAACCGACGCAGCCGTTGTACATGTCGCCCAGCATCTCCTCGTAGACGCCCTCCGGCCAGTGAGCAAAAGCCGCCGGGTCGGGATTGATCTCGACGTGGTCGGGACCGTGCGTTTCAACCTGTGCCATGCGCTCCTCCTTCAGCTGGCAAGTTCCGGGGCAGCGTTCAGCCCCTCGAGATCGGCCTTGAACGCGGCCTTCTGCGCCCCTGACAGTGGCTGCAGGGGCGGCTGCATCCGCAGCCAGCCGTCATCGCCACTGCGCCAGGCCTCGGCCGTCTTCATCGCCGCCATCAGCGGGTATTTCGAGGCGACGGCCCGCGCCGCGCGCACCTCTCGCATGGCCGCCTCGCGCTCCGGCCCCTCCGCGGCCCGCCGCGCGGCCTGCACCTTCTGCGCGAAGATGTTGGTCGAGCCGGAGATGATCCCGGCCGTCCCGATCGACAGCCCATCCCAAAGGAAGGCCTCGGACGACGGATAGACGTCGAAATCCTCGGCGACGCCACCGGTCGCCTCGACGAAGGCGCGGGACTGCTCGAAGTCGCCACTGCTGTCCTTGAGCCCGGCGACGATGGGCCCGAACGCCTCCCGCAACCGCAGCACGAGGTCCACCGACAGCGGCACCTGGGACATCTGCGGGAAGTGATAGAGATAGATCCGCAGATCGTCCCGGCCCACCTTGTCGATCAGCCCCGCACAATAGGCATAGAGCCCCTCGTCAGAGGGCGACTTGTAGTAATAGGGCGGCAGCACGAGAGCGTTGACGAACCCCGCCTCGCAGGACGCCCGCGTCAGCGCCACGCAATCGGGAAGCGACGGCGCACCGGTGCCGAAGATGACCTGGTCGGCCGCGAAACCGGCCTGCGCGAAGATCCCGGGCAGCGCCAGCCGGTCAGCCATCGCGACCGACGTGCCTTCGCCGGTGGTGCCCGTGGGCGCCACGCCATCGCAGCCCCCCTCCGCCAGCAGGTGCCGGCAATAGGCCACCAGCTTGTCGCTTTCCAGCCGGCCATCCGCATCGAAGGGTGAAATGGCGGCCGCATAGATGCCGCGTCGTGCCTTGGTCATGAAAGGTCTCCTCTCCGTCATTTCGCCTTGGGTCCGCCGGTGATGCCGGGCCGGGTCGAAACGACGACCTTGATCGCATCGTCGATCCGCTCGCGGGCGTATTTCAGCGCCGTCGGAAGATCGTCCAGTGGGAAGGTATGGGTGTGAATGAGGCTCGCGTCGAAACGCCCTGCCTCCATGAAGGCCATCGCGCGGTGGGTGGCGGACCGGCCCTCTCCGCGGATGCCGTAGAGATAGATGTTGTTGACCGCGAGCGCGCCGAGCGTGAAGGACACCGCGTTCTTGGGGAAAGCCGCCAGGCAGATCTTGCCACCCCGGTTGGTCATCGCCACCGCCTGGTTGACGGTGGTTTCGGACCCCGCGCAATCCACCACGTAATCCGCGCCCTTGCCGGTCAGCTCCTTGACCCGGGCCACCACGTCCTCGTTGCGGGCATCGATCACGTGGTCGGCACCGAGCTGCCGCCCGATCGCGTTGCGGCTTTCGCGGGTGCCGACGAGGATCACCGGCGCAGCACCGAGGGCCTTGGCCACGGCCACCGCCAGCAGCCCGATCGGCCCGGGCCCGATGACCACGACGCTCTCGCCCGCGACCAGCCCGCCCAGTTCCGTCAGCCCGTACATCGAGGTGCCCGCCGTCACGACCAGCGTGGCCTCCTCGTCCGACATGGCGTCGGGTACCCGGATCAGGGTGTTGATGTTGTTCACCGCGTATTCGGCGAAGCCGCCGTCGGTGGTGAAACCGTTCGCCCGGTGCCCCTTGTCGACATCGCCATAGTTCAGGCCGTAGTTGTGACAGGAGGTGTACATCCCCTGCCGGCAGCGCTTGCACTGGCCGCAACCGGCGTGGATCTCCACCGTGACCCGGTCCCCGACAGCGAACTCGTCGACACCCGGGCCGAGGGCCGCGACGGTGCCCATGTACTCGTGTCCCGGCGTGAAGCCCTTGTTGAACGGCGCGCCGCCCTCGATCATCGCCGGTGTGCCATAGGTCAGGATCTCAAGATCGGTGGCGCAGATGGCGACCGCATCGATCCGCACCAGCACCTCCGCCCGCCCGGGCATCGGGGTCGGCTTGTCGACGAGCGCCAACTCGTCCGGCCCGCCCAGAACCCAGGCGCGCATCGTCTGCGGCACATCCTCTCCCAGGCCACGCCGGGCCGGCTCGATTTCTACCTTGGCGTCCATTTGCTCCTCCTCGCGCCGCTCAGATTTGGTCAACCATTGTGGCAATCTTTGGTCGATCTGTTATGGAGAGCGAACGCCGGGAAAATCAAGGTATTTATGCCAAAGAAACTGAATCAGCGCGAACGGTCAGGCAATTCCTGCAGTAAATTGGTTAACCTTTCCTTCAAGCGCCCCACTATCAAGGAACTTGATGCCGCCCATACGGAACCATGTTTACCCGCCGCACCGGCCGCCTGTTACGCTCCGATCCGAGGACCGGGAGTCGACGACGCCGATTGGGCGAGCGCCTCCCGGGGAGGAACATCCGGCCATCTGGTCACACCAAGCTTCGCCCCCGGAGACGGACGGTGAGGGCACCCGCGCGCACCTGGGCGTGGGAGGAATGCATGGCGCGAAAAGATCGGGAGATATGTGTTGGGCGAGATCATCCGGGCAGATTGGTTCGACCTCGACGAGGCCACTCGCGAAGACACCCTGCGCTGGCTCCACCAGAGCTACTTTCCCAGCGCTCAGGCGACACCGGGCGTCTGCTGGGTCGGGCATTACGAGATCGTTCCGCTGCCGGACAAACCCTATATCGAGGGCGCTCCGCGGAGGGTCGAAACCACCGACCCGTCGCTCCCCACCGGCTGGCAGAACGTCGTCCTGACCGCGGCCGTCTCGCCGGAAGTGTTCTTTGGCAAGGACAATGAGCTGGACGCCCTTGCCGCCGCAAATGAGTCCCGGCTCTCCGCGCTGCTGAACCACCGCAGCGCGGTTTACCTCGAAGAGCAGGTGATCAACGCCCCCGAACAGCGCGCCTCCCCCTACGGAATGGGCCCGCCGCCTGCGATGCAGCTCGGCAATTACAACACCAACACGCCCGAAGACGACGTTGAGCTTGCACGATGGTACCGGGCCGAGCGCTTTGCCCGGGTCTCGGTGACGCCGGGCATGATCCGCGGGCGCAAGCTGCTGTCGATCGCAGGTTGGGCGAAGCACGGCGTGCTGTGGGAGTTCACCGATCTGCCGGAGGGCGATCACAGCTTCGAGCACCGCTTCGTCGCCGCGGACCGCAACGAGGACTGGGGCGGTCGGCACGTGCTGGAGTACGTGACGCACGCCTACGGCAGCCCGCATGCCGGCAGGAGGATCTGGCCGGAGGCGCGCTGACGGCCTTTGAGGCGCCGACGCGCGAGCGAACCGGAGCGCATTACGCAGACGAGCCCGAGCATCGGGACCGGAAGATTTGACCGAATGGGAGGAAGATTGTGACACAAAGACTGACTGGCCTGAGCCACGAGGACGCCACCGGAACAGCCAAGATGATCTACGAGGCGTCGGACCGATTTCTCGGACGAACGGCAAACCTGCAACGCATCCTCGCCACCCACAGCCCCTATCTCGCCCGCTGGTTCGGCGGCCTCGTGGCCGCCGTCCGGCAACCGGACCTCGGCGCCACCACCGATCCCCGCTTGCGCGGGCTGGCCTGCATCAAGACGTCGATGGTCAACGCCTGCAGCTACTGCACGGCCCACACATCGGTCTTCGGACAGGGCCTTGGCATCAGCGACGAGGAACTCGAAGCCATGATGGACGACAGCTACAAGACCAGCCCGCTTTTCGACGAGCGCGACAGGGCGGCGATTGCATGGTCCGAGGCCATGACACGCAACACCGCGCAGCGCGACAAGGACACCTGGGAGAACATGAAGGCCAATTTTACCGACACCGAGATCGTCGAGATCTCGATGGCCTGCGCCATGTTCAACATGATCAACCGGCTGAACGACAGCTTCTGGACCGACCTCGAAACCGAGGAATACAACCAGAGGCAATGGAACGCGGTGAAAGGCCTGTCGGTCGAGGAGATCGAGGCCTACGCCGGCCGCTTCGGCGAAGTCGGGGAGCAGGAACGCGCCGGCTGATACGGGCCGCATCAGTGACGCCCCACCGACCCTAACCCTCAATGTCTGGGGCGCTTGCCTGTGCAAGGCAGGCGCCCTGAACGTTCATCCGTCCCTGTCGAACCTCGCCGCGTCACATCGGGCCCGCGAGAGCGAACACGCCAATGGCGCCATGTCCTCTGGCAGTGGGCGGCCCATTCCTCCGGGGCGTGCAGGACCGGGCGTGGTGCGCCATGATGCGGACACCCGACCTCGTCGGGCGACTTACCGACCAGCGAGCACCGAGCCCCCCCGACTGCCCACCAACAGGCCAGGGCGCACAGGTCCGCTTCTCCCTGCTCAAGGAGCCGCTCAAAGGCCAATCACACAATGGTCAGGCCGGGAGCATCGACCCGCGCGGTTGCCTATATCGAGGGCCGGATAGGAGGATACCCGATGATTACGCGACGCGCCCTGCTCGAACTTTCCGTGCTCTCACCAATGGCATATGCCCTCACATCGGGCGTGGCTCTGGCGATGGAGCCGGAGATCTTCCAGAACCCGATCGCCATCAATGGCACCGACCCGGTCGGGTATTTCACCGATCGAGAACCTGTTCCCGGATCTTCGGCAAATCGGGTGATGTGGAAAGGCGCCGCGTGGCACTTCGCGAGCCCCGAGAATGCGGCCGCTTTCGAAGCGAACCCGACGAAGTATGCACCGGTGTTTGGCGGCTATTGTGCCTTCGCCGCGTCGCGGGGCTACCTGGCGCCGACAATACCGGAAGCCTGGACGATACACGAAGGAAAGCTTTATCTGAATGCCACGTTGAGAGCTCGGGAACTCTGGCTTCAGGACGTTCCGGGCAACATCGCGGCGGGTCTCAAGAACTGGCCGGGAATTCTCGGCTAGAGGCGCAACGGCGGGTCCGATCTGGACGACAGCGCTGCCACCGGCCTCCCGGCCACTGACGATGTACGCCCCAAGAGGATCTCACAGAGCGCCTCGATGGGTCGGCGCGCACCGCACGGCGGCGCCGACATCAACTCAGGCCGCCCGCGCCATGCTTCAGGATTATCGGCACGACCAGTTCCTCCTCATCGATCAGGTGCCGGGACAGCATTGCCTCGAGGCCACGCGTCTCTTCGAGGAATCTCCCGATCTCGCGCGTTGATCCAGGATCCGCCTGGATCGCGCGGTTTGCGGCCTCGACATAACGGCTCAGAAGATCGTCGAGCGTGTGGTGGTCGCGGTCCAGGATGTCGAAGCCGCGTGTGATCCGCGGATCCTTCCTCGCAAGCACGGGGAAGTAGTGCGCGTCCTCGATGCCGTGATGACCGTGGAGTTCTCCGACCAGCGTCGATCCGAGCCTCGCCACATGCGCCTTGAACAGCATCGGGTCCGTCTTTTTGTCCAGCCGCTTTTCGGCTTCCGAGGTCAGCAACCCCAGAAGCTGGCGGAACATCAAGTGGCGGTCGAGCCAGAATCGGACCAGGCCGTCAAAACCGGGATGCTCCGCCCAGATCTCGTGGGGATATTCCTCGAGCAAGACCAACAGCGCATCCGGCAGGCCATCGCGTTTGCCGAGCTCAAATGCGCCGAGATCGATCTGGTCCATCATCTCGAAACTCCGAGAAGGTTCAGGGTTCCCTGCAACATTCAAGCATAGGGGTTCCTGGCGGAGCGATCCGCGGACAGCGTCTGCTGATCTCTCCGGACCAGAAGCTCGATGGCGTCGGCAAGGTGCTCCCTGTCGATGTGGTGATCTCCACGGGCCACCCGAATGCGGTGCGCTTCGATCATCACGTCGGCGTGGCGGCACCCCTCGGGCGGTTCGAACCGATAGGAAGCCAGTTCGATCCGAAGCCCGAGCGGGTCACGGAAATAGATCGAGTCCATGAACCCGCGATCGACGGGGCCTGAATGCTTGACGCCGCGCGCGTCAAGTCGCGCAGGAACCTGCCAGAACGTTGCCTGGCTGACGTTCAGAGCAAGATGGTGCAGCGAGCCGGTATCCTCGGGGACCGCAGCCGGGTCCGGCTTGCGATCCTCGTTCGTGAAGATGGTGATCAAGCGGCCATCGCCCGGATCGAAGTAGAGGTGTCCTTCGCTCGGGTTGTCGAGGTTAGGCTGATCGAAGATGAAAGGCATGCCCAGCACGCCTTCCCAGAAGTCGATGGACGTTTGCCGGTCCGCCCCGATGATCGTGATATGGTGGACCCCCTGCGTCTGGATCTTCCTGATTTCGCTGTTTTCCTTCATTTCCCTACCTCCCCTGTTCTGGCTTCACTCCGCTTCGGACCAGTCAACCAGCTTCGACTTGTAATCCGTTCTCGGCAAGGTGCCGAACGGAACCATCGTGATGTCCGTACTGACCAGAAGTTCGTCGCGCAGGCGCTTGCGAATGAGCCCTGCCAGGGCGTCATCCGGTTCTGCGCCCTGGGCCAGTTCGACAACCACCGGCAATGGCGGTGCCTGCTTCACGGACCTGGCCGTGGGCCTGATGGCGATCGCTCCACTGACCCCATTCCCGATCTTCCCCACAACGTCTCGTACAGCGGAGGGAAAGACGTTGACGCCCCGCACGATCAGAAGATCGTCTGTCCGTCCCACGCAACGAACACGCGAGCCATCGCGTCCGCAAGGACAGGCACCGGTGCTCAGGCGCACCCTGTCCCGAGAGCGGAACCGAAGCAGAGGCGCAGCCGCGTGCTTCAGGTGGGTGTAGACCAACTCACCCTCTGCGCCGTCTGAAATCGGGACGGTTTCGCCGCTGTCAGGATCGATGAGTTCGAAGTGAACGAAGCCTGCACCGGAGAAGTGCATCCCATCCTGATGGACGCATTCGCCCCAGAGCGACACCGATATGTCACCGATTCCCATCGCTTCGGTGACCCGCGCCCCCCACGCCTTCTCGATCCGCTGCCGCATCGCGGGCTCCCCGCCGCCCGGCTCGCCGGCAACGAGGATCTTGTTCACCGAGGACGCAGCGATATCGACGCCGCGCTCGACCGCCCATTCCGCCAAGTGCAGCGCATAGGAGGGCGTACAGCCGAGGACCGTCGGCTTCAGGAGTTGAACCGCGGCCATCAAGCGCTCGGTGTTGCCGGCGCCCACCGGGATGTGACAGACGCCGAGCTTGGCAAAGGCGTCCAGCGTCACACCGGCCACGAAAGGCCCGGCGTTGTATGTCGTGACCATACGCTCACCCTGGGCCAATCCGCTGGCACCATAGGATCGCATCGAGATCTCCACCCAGTTGGCGAGGTCGCTCTTGGTCAGCGGGATGTAGCTTGGGGTTCCGGTCGTGCCGCTCGTGGAATACACGCGGACGATGTCCGACATGGGAGCCGCCAGGTGACGCCCGATTGGGTGGGTCTCGTCGCGCGAGGCGCGCAGTTCGTCTTTCTCGGTGAAAGGCAGGCGTGCAATATCATCGAGCCCTCCGGCGTCTTCGACCGAAGAGATCCCGGCGGCTGCAAGCTTCTTCCTGTAGAATTCCGAGTGGTCCCAGAGATACGCAAGCTGGGTCCGGTAGGCCGCGTCACTGGCAGCGTGCGCCCCCTCCAACGACGCGTCAGAATATCTCAGGCGGCTCATTTCGAGGACCCGGATGGCTCGCAGGTGATCCCCATCTCCGCGTGATGCGCCAGGGTGAACCCGATCGGCGTTTCGCTCTCTTCGGCGAGGTGGGCCAGCAGGCTTGCCGTGCGCGCCAGGATGGGCACCGCTTTCAGGACAGAGGGCGGGAAATCCAGGTCCAGCAAGACCGCGGGAATCGCGAACGAGACGTTCATGGGCAAGGGCTTCGACCAAAGGCGGGACACGGACGCTTCCACGTCACGCGCGAGCCTGGAATAGGGGCCCATCACACCCCGTTCCTCGACAAGCTCGAGTATGCGTTGGGCGCGGGGGTCGACCGGCTTGTGAAGCGGGTGCCCGAAACCCGGGATGCGCCGCCCGGCGTCGCGCATCCCGATGATGATGTCGTCGAGGGTTTCGCCGTTCCTGTCGATCCTGGCTTGGGTATCCTGCAGGAAGCGCCCCGCGATTTCGGTCGTTCCAAGAATGACCTTGCCACACCCCAAGAGCCCTGCAGCCACGGCGCCTTGCAGGAAGTCCGGGTCGGCGGCGTAAGTCATCCGCGCGGCCTGGTTGGTCGGGACCAGTCCGTGCTCCGCGATCGACACCAGCAGGACGTCCAGGAAGAACGCCTGATCGGAGGTCGCCTTGCGCCCGGTCGTCAGAAGATAGAAGTACTCGGTGAACGTCAGCCCACCCATCAGTTCGTTCACGAGATCATGATTTCGCACCGTGATTGAATCATGTGTAGCGGTCGAAATCGAGGTCGTTGCCTTTCCGGCCTTTCCAATCTGCATCTGATCCCTCCCCTTCCGGCGCAACTTAGCGCGATTCGTCCGAAGGCAAACGGCGGGCTGCAGCAACAGGAAATCAACAGGCTCGGGCCGCCCCCTCGCCACGCCTCCGCCTCTGAGTTCTCCACGACAGCTTTGCCGGCCCCTTGAAGGCTTGACGGAGGTTGACGGCATGTCGAGGACGGATCGTTGCCGACTTCATGGCGTTCCTGCCGCGGCATCCGAAGTCCGGCGAAGGACGGCGATGGATAGCGGGCTCCCAGACATCGCGCACCGCTGCGGAGTAAAGTGGAAACCGCCTCAGCCCAAGGCTGGATAACGGAAACATTTCAGTTGGATATCAGGATTGAGTGGCGCGCTGGGGACGCGCCATAGGTAGTTCCTAGCCGTTCCGGCGCGCGCCGGCAATGCCCCTGAAAAGGAGATGTTTTTTCGGAAACTAGCTCCGAGAGGGCCTTGAATGTTCCAGCATGTTCCGCGACTCTCTGGGGGAACTATTGGGGGAACCGGATGACCTCTCTGCCCAAGCCAAAGCCGAAATCTCTCACCGCGGCCTTTGTTAATTCCGTCAAGGAACCCGGGAAGTACCACGACGCCAAGGGCACAGGGCTCTTCCTCCTCGTGAAGCCAACCGGCGGTAGGTTCTGGGTACAGCGTATTGTTATCCGCGGGAAGCGCCGTGAAATGGGGCTGGGCAGCCCACCAGTTGTGTCGCTCGCTGAAGCCCGTGAAGCGGCTCTGAACAACAAGAGAGTTGCCCGAGCAGGCGGCGACCCACTGGCGGAGAAGCGAAGGGCGCGCGCTGTCCTGACCTTCGAAGAGGCGGCACGGAAGACCCACGCAGAGCTTGCGCCGACGTGGAAGAACCCAAAGGACCGCGCGGCGTTCCTCTCCACATTGGAGAACTACATCTTCCCGCGTTTTGGCTCCGTGCCCCTTCCCGAGGTGACGAGCGCGGACGTTCGGCAGGCCATCCTCGCCGCACGGGAGAAGGCGCCGGGGGTGGCGAAGAAGCTCATCTACCGGGTTTCCTTCGTCTTCAAATGGGGCATCGCCGAGGGCATGTGCACCGCGAACCCGTCCATCGCACAGGCTTTGGCCCTGCCCCGCGTGGAACAGAAGCCGAAGCACCGCAAGGCGTTGCACTACGCCGACGTTGCCGGCTGCATCGAGACAGTCCATGCTTCCCGCGCGTGGATTGCCACGAAACTCGCGCTTGAGTTCTTGGTCTTGACCGCCAGTCGGTCGGGGGAAGTGCGTATGGCACATTGGGATGAAATCGACTTGGACACCGCTACATGGGAGATTCCGGCCGAGCGGATGAAGATGAAGCGCCCACACCGGGTTCCCCTGTCAGGCCGTGCGCTGGAAATCCTTCGGGAGGCTAAGAAGCTGCGTGACGACAGCGGTCTCGTTTTCCCAAGCATACGAGGCAAGGCGCTGTCCGACATGACGCTCTCCAAGCTAGTAAAGGAACTCGGCTTCGAGGCCGACATTCACGGCTTCCGCACATCGTTCCGCACCTGGGCACAAGAGCACACCAACTTTCCGCGCGAAGTCGCCGAAGCGGCGCTTGCGCACAAAACAGGCGACGCGGTGGAGCAGGCCTATGCCCGCTCGGACCTGTTCGAGAAGCGACGGAAGATCATGGAAAACTGGGCTAGCTTCATATCCCTTGGAAAACCCAGTGTCTCCCTGCTGAAATACCGCGAACACCCCGCCCAATAGCGACATCACGCCAAACGCACACCACATTTAGATCGGGCCAAAGCCGAGTTGGCACAAATTGTGGTGTCAATTGCAAAAATGGAATGCGTGCTATGCGATCGATGAGGTTTCATTCCTGCGATCTTGAGCGGACAATACGGGAACAAGCCGGAAAGCGAGAAACGGCGGAGGTCGGCCTGAACGCGCCAACGTCTCAGGCCGACCGAAGAAGGAACGGAATGGTACTCCCTGATCCTTCTTCTTCTCTCGCAAAACCAAAGCCGTTTGACAACAGATTTGTCTGCCCGCGGCGAATACGAGGAAGAAGTGCATGGTTGACCGGATGCTGCGTCGCCCGGAGGTTCAAGCACGGGTTGGGCTTTCCCGCTCCACGATCTACGACATGATGGCCTTGGGGGCTTTCCCTAGACCGGTACGTATCGGCAGGCGCGCGGTTGCTTGGCGCGAAAGCGACATAACCGCCTGGATGAATGGCCGTCTGAGAACGCCCGTCTGAATCCCCCCGCACCCAACAATCGGGCGCGGGCGGACCAGGTTTGCGGCATGTGATGATGCCCGCAATATATCCGCAGCGCCCCTGAACCCCAAGGGGTGTCGATCCATGAATTCACGTCACCAACGCCGAAAGTGGCGGGCTGCCTGCCGAAGGCTCATCAAGCGCGGCAAACTCTACCATTACGAAGTCCAGCACGATCCGTGGTGCGGGATCTACGAAGGTCATCCATGCCACTGCAATCCGGTACGAGTGCTGCGAGATGACTGCGGGCGGGTGCTTGCCCGCATTGAGGACGCAGGTTTCTACGATCCGATGGAGATGGTCACGTTCGGAGCGCCTGAGCGCAAGGTGAAAGCATGAGCATACCCTTCGGCAACCCGCTCCTGCAGGTCTCTCCCTTCGCCAGCGACGGCGGCGCCGTGATTGGCCGTGACCCGAGAGACATCCAATCCGATGACTGGCGGGGTAACCCGTTCCTGATCGGACTGAAGGCCATCCGCGCCAAGTGCCTCGATTGCGCGTTCGATGCCAAGGAAGTCCGCAAGTGCGTCCAAACCGATTGTCCTCTCTGGCCGCTCCGAATGGGCACGGTGCCAAAGGGCTTCAATCAGGCGCGCCAAGAGGCCGAATTCTCCGAAGTCACCGAAGAACGTCTGACCATAGCGGCACGCATGGGGGCGGAAAAAAACGCCCCCTCCACGGACCAAAACGTTGCGGAGATGTCAAAATGACGGACGCACAAACACTCACGCGCGCGCTGAACGGAAAATGGCATGGCAGATACGGTCGCGCCTGCTGCCCGGCCTGCAACGACGACAATCGTTCCAATCCAGCGCTGTCGATCAAGCAGGGCGCCAACGGAAAGCTCTTGCTGTGGTGCTTCAAGGGCTGCGAATTCGCTGACATCCTGGACAGCCTTAGAGCGCGGGGGATTGCTGCAGGAGCGGGCACCTACAATCCGCCCAATGCGACAGACGTTCTCCGAAACGAGTCCGAGGTTGAGGCTGACATCGTCAAGCGCGCTGCTCTCGCCAGGAGAAGTTGGCAGGAGGCCATGCACATCGGTGGCACGCTGGCGGAGACCTACCTCCGCAATCGCGGCATCACCTCCCCGCTCCCGGAAACGCTGCGGTTCCACCCGAATTGCTGGCATGCGACAGGCAAGCGCCTGCCCGCCATGCTCGCGCGTATTGACTGCGAAAAATACTTCGGCCTCCACCGCACATACCTGACCGCTGTGACCGGCGAGAAATCGGGCGTTACGCCCAACAAGGCCATGCTCGGCAGCGCAAAGGGAGGGGGCGTCCGCCTCCGCGAGGCTCCGGGACCGTTGGTGGTTGCGGAAGGTATCGAGACAGCGCTCAGCCTGTCCAGTGGCCTTCTGGAGCGCTTTGGTTCGCTGTGGGCTGCCTTGTCAGTCTCGGGCATGACCGGCCTGCGCCTGCCCGATGTTCCACACGAGCTGGTCATAGCATGCGACGGCGACAAGGCGGGGCGAACGGCCGCATTCACCCTTGCAGAACGCGCCACTTCCAGAGGCTGGAGGGTGTCGGTGGCCGATCCGGGTGACGGCCTGGATTTCAATGACCTCCTGCAACGGGGGACGGCAGCATGAACGTAGTGAAGCCAACCCCCTTTCAGGCCGAGGGTCCGCATCCGCTCTTGAGGGACCTTCCGCCCGGACACCCCTACCCCGTCCGCGCGCTTGGAGCGCTCAGGCCGGCCGTTGAAGCCGTGCAGGGCATGACATTGGCGCCGCTGGCACTGCCAGCGCAATCGGCCCTCACGGTCGCCTCGCTGGCCGTACAAGGCCACGCCGACGTCCAGACGCTTGGCGGAGAACGACCAACGAGCCTCTTTGCCCTGACCATCGCCCAGTCTGGCGAACGCAAGTCCGCCTGCTATGCCCCTCTCATCGCCGAACTGCGGGAGTTCGAGAAGGAACAGGCGGAAGCATATCAGGACGAGTTGACCCGGTGGAACAATGAACAATCCATCTGGAAGGGCGAGCGCGACCGCATCCTGGCGGACGCTAAAAAAGGCAAGGGCGAGAAACGGGTGGCAGCGCGCGCCGATCTCGACGCACTTGGCTCTGAACCTCCAGCACCAGCGTCACCCGACCGTGTCGTGACAGAGCCGACATTCGAAGGCCTCACACGCCTCTTCGCGGAAGGTCAGCCAAGCCTCGGCATCTTCTCGGACGAGGCCGGCCAGTTCCTCGGCGGCCACGCCATGAACAGTGACAACCGCCAGAAGACGCTCGCGGCCCTCAATGACCTCTGGCAGGGCAACCCTATCCGACGCACGCGCAAGGGTGATGGCTCGCTGACACTCTACGGGCGGCGACTAGCCGCCCACCTAATGGTGCAGCCCGGCGTGGCCCGAACGTTCATGGCGGACCCCATGGCGGCCGATACCGGCTTCCTCGCCCGCTTTCTCGTCTGCGAGCCGCCCAGCACAATCGGCACCCGCCTGCATGCGCACTCCCGGCGGGATGACCGAGCGTTGGCTGAGTTCTCCACGAACCTGCGACGTATCCTTATGGCTCCGCTGCCCATGGACGCCACAACTCGCGAGTTGCAGCCGCGCCTGCTTCCGCTGTCGTCCAGGGCGCGAACACTCCTGGTCCAGTTCGCGGATCTGGTCGAGCAGGCCCAGGCGCCAGGGGGCGAGTTCTCCCATGCTGGAGGCACCGCCTCGAAGACAGCAGAACAGGCGGCACGAATAGCTGGCGTGCTGACGCTCTGGCATGACCTGCACGCACCGGAGGTGACTGGCGAAACAATGGCCGATGGCATCGAGTTGGCCCAGTTCTACCTGGGCGAAGCCGTCAGGCTCGCGGACGCAGCGACTGTATCGGCCGAGATCGACATGGCCGAACGGTTGCGCCTTTGGCTATTGGGCGACTGGCCCGAGCCAGAGGTGCTTCCGGGAGACATCCTGCAAAGGGCGCCTGTTCGGGCGTTGAGGGAACGCCCGGCGGCCAAGAGAGCAATCACAACTCTGGTCGAAGCCGGCTGGCTGGTGCCTCTGGACCCGGGGACGGAAGTCCGCGGGACCGCTCGCAAGGAAGCCTATCGGATCGTGAGGCCGTCGCATGTGGTTTGATGCGAGGCGCGCATTGGCGGAGATTGTCTCTGACGAAAACCCGGCCTCAGCCTCCTCCACCGGTGCTAAACGTGCTAATCGTGCTAATCCGCCCCCAACCGAGCCGCACCGTTTAGCACGTTTAGCACGTTTAGCACGGCCAGAGCTTCCAAATCCCGAGACGGCAGCGCCGCTCTCGACACCCGAGGACCGCCAGCATGGCCTGTCCGTGGCGGGGCGCCCGCGCACCTGGACAGGCCGCGTCGTATCCATTGACGAGTACCGACGGCTCTCGGATTGGCAAAGGCACGGACCGAACGGAAGGATCTGGGACGGGAGCACGCAGACATGGGTGGTTCCGGAAGACTCAGCCTGAACGCTTCAACACCTTGTCAACTTCAAGCTGGTCGATGCCGAGCGCGTCAGCCGCGGCCCTCAGCATCCAAGCGCCACTGTCGAGCATGGCAACGTCATAGCGATCCCGCCAGACCTCCCGCGCCCATGGCACCATATCGTCCGGCAGAAGGTCGGTTATGCTTCCGGGTCGTGCGCGTCTGGGCATAGCTCGCCATTGTTCATGATTTGTTCGAACGCAATACAGCACCATGATTGCTTCGGGATCAAGGGGGCAGCCTGCTTCCTTTTCTGAAGAGGCTAAGCCACCAGCTTGCCGCAATGCACAAGAAGCGGCAGCTTTGCCGACTGAGGGGGCATCCGACCGTTTTGCTCAGATGTCGGCTCTTGCCTTGGATTGGTGCATTTCTGGATAATCCGTGTCCGTGTTATATTTCGTTCATTAGTGGCCGTTGGAGGCAGACTGTGAACAGGATACTTGCCGCGACATTTCCATCAGTCGAATTGATGCGAAGATGGTTGCGCCCCTGAAAGGGAAAACTGGTGGGGCTTTACGAACAACTGCTTGAACGCCAAGAACTCGGCAACCCTGTGCGCGTCGGTGTCGTCGGGGCGGGCAAATTCGGCACCATGTTTCTGGCACAGGTCCAACGCATTCCCGGTATCCATGTGGTCGGGGTTGCTGACCTCAGGGTGGATGTCGCCAAATCCAACATGATCTATGCGGGATGGTCCGCAGAAAAACTGAACATGCCTTCTCTGGACGCTGCGCTGACCTCTGGTGGCACGCATGTCGGGGAAGACGCGATGGCGGTCATCAACTGCACTGCGGTGGACATTGTGATTGAATGCACCGGCAATCCCGTGATCGCTGTTGAGCATTGTCTGGCGTCGTTTTCAGCGGGCAAGCATGTCATCTCGGCCACGGTCGAAGCGGACGCGGTTTGCGGTGCGGCGTTGGCGGCGCGGGCGAAGGCAGCGGGTGTGATCTACAGTCAGGCTTACGGCGATCAGCCTGCAATGACGGTGGAACTGGTGGATTGGGCGCGCACGTGCGGTTTCGAGGTTGCGGCCGCCGGGCGCGGCCACAAGTGGAAGCCGGAATACCGGTTTTCGACACCTGACACTGTCTGGGATCACTATGGCTTGACGGCAGAGCAAGCCCAACGCGGTCGTCTTAACCCGAAGATGTTCAACAGCTTTCTTGATGGCACGAAACCTGCCATCGAATGCGCCGCCATTTCCAATGCCACTGGATTGAACGCACCGACGAATGGGCTGACCTATCCTTCGGGCTCCATCGACGACATTGCAGCCTTGATGCGGCCTCGAACCGAGGGCGGTGCGCTGGAAGAACTCGGCATGGTCGAGGTGATTTCGTGCCTTGCCGAAGATGGATCGATGATCCCCAATGATATCCGCCTGGGGGTTTGGGTCGTGGTGAAGGCGACATCCGAGTATCAGAAAAACTGCTTTGAGGAGTATATGGTATCGACCGACGACAGCGGTCTCTATTTCTGCAACTTCAAACGCTTTCACCTGATCGGCCTTGAGTTGGGTCTGAGTGTGGGATCAGTTGCCATTCGCCGGGAGGCGACCGGAACCGCTAAGGAGTTCCGCTCTGACGTCGTTGCCGTGTCAAAGAAGGATCTTAAGGCGGGAGAGATGTTGGACGGCGAGGGTGGGTTTTGCGTGGCAGGGCAACTGCGTCCCAGCGCAAAATCGGTTCCAATGCGCGCGCTCCCGCTCGGCTTGACGGGCGATATCAAGTTGGTCCGCGATGTCCCTGTCGATACGATCCTGACCTATGATGATGTTGAGATTGATGAAGGTCTGCATGCAGTGAAGCTGCGGCGTGAATGTGAAGCTATGGTCTGAAATCAGTCGCCGCACTTTCAACGGAAACCTGCCCCGCATAGCGGACCTTGGAGAAATCGGCTCAACGACGGTTCTGAGCAGTTCACTGCCGTTCGCGCTGGCGCGGGAGGTCCGGTCGCCGCCGACCAAGATCGAACGGCGAGTTTGCCGACCTACCGGACCTTAGCCGCAAGCGCGAAATCTCGACCGATGCGCGCGCAGCATTCGTAAGGAAGGGCGGAAAGAAGCCATTCGCTGCGTCCAGCGTAGACGGCAGATCAGCGGACCGTGCTGCCGTTGGCGTCCGTCGGTGAGATGTCGGTTGACTGCGCAGACGCCGCCGGATTTTGCACCAGAACGTTTTGCAGTTGCAGCACCACAAAATGAGCCGGTCGCGCCCCGCTTCGATGTCTGTGCCGGATCTTGGCCCTGCCGCAGGGCCGCAAGGCCGCTTCGAGCCCTTCTTGACCGATGCTGCGAGCTGCACCAGAGGCAGGAATGCCGACTTCGCGGACATCCGATGAAAATGCTGGATTACGGCTCTACGCGCAATGCCGCCATCCATGCCGCTTGCAGCATTCTTCAAGTAGGGCGGGAAGCATGGGTAGTTGGGCTGATCCCGCTCTGAGGTCGGGCTCCCGATCGGATCACAGCGATGCTGTGAGTATGGGAGACAGAGAATGGAATACTACGTTGGCTTGGATGTGTCGCTTCGGTGCTGTGCGCTTTGCGTTGTAGATGGGCGCGGCAACGTTTGCATGGAGCAGGAGCTGCCATGCGAGATAAATGACATTGCTGGTTGTTTGGACGCGTTTGGTCAGCCAATTGGGCGTATTGGCTTTGAGGCTGTTGCGCTCAGTCAGCACCTGGTCTTCGGGCCTTCTGCATGACCGGCCACGGTTTTCGGGTTTCTGGCGCCAGTCGACCAACAGGGGCCGGCTGGCGCTTCAATCAAGCGTTCCTCAGTCGCTGGCCTTCTGCATCGCAGCTTCGAGCTTCTTGATATCGGCGTCGCTGAGCTTTGGACGATCGATCTTGATCGTCAGTTTCTCCAGTTTGGCCGTGAGCGAGAAGGGTGGCTTGTAGTCATCGTCGTTTACGCCCGTGAGGGTATCGGAACCGACGTCGAAGGCTTCGTCCCACTGCAGGATGGTCGGGATGGTGTTCTTCATTTCCTTGGTGTCGACCACCTGGCCATCTACCTTCAAGGTGCCGGTGCCGCCCTTGCCCAACCCGCTTGGGCTGCCGTAGGCGAGCGTCGCCGCGCCGAGACCGTCATACTGGAAGTCGAACTCGACCATATGCTTCCCGGGAGCCAACGCTTCCTTCCCTTCCCACTTGATCCGCTCCAGGTTGACCATGTTCCAGGTGAAGACCGGCTTGCCCTCAAGCAGATAGAAACCGTAGCCTGCGAACCGGCCACCCGAAGTCAAGATCATCCCCTCGGCTCCGCCTTCGGGCATCTCGATCTCTGCCGTGATCGTGTAGGAACTGTTGAGCAGGCTTGGCGAGTCGCCCTGCGGAACTCCCGTCATTGGCCGCGTATAGACGAACTCACTGCGACCCGCCGTGATGCTTGGCCGCGGCTTCGCAAGTCGCGTGGTCACCGACGCGTCCATCGGGAAGACCTGATATTTCTTTGCCTCCTCGATGAACATCGCCTTCATCTCCTTCACCTTGTCGGGATGATCCTTGGCGACATTGGTCGATTGGTTCATGTCGGTCGTCAGATCGTAGAGTTCCAGCACCTGATTGTTGAGCGGATCGGGGTTCGGCGTCCCTGGCGTCTCCCAGGGCATTCGGTTGACCTCGGTGCTCAGCAGCCAGCCGTCGTGATAGAGCGCCCATTGGCCCATCATCTCGAAATACTGGGTAGTGTGGCGCGAGGGCTCATCAGCATTGGTATTATCGAAGGTATAGGCGAAGCTTGTGCCTTCGATCGGCGACTGCTTGATGCCATCAACCGTCTCGGGCTGCTTGATCCCTGCCACTTCGAGGATCGTCGGAACCACGTCGATCACATGCATGAATTGATCACGGCGCCCACCCTTGTCAGAGATACCTTTCGGCCACGACACCACCATGTTCTGGCGGATGCCGCCGAGCCGATTGGCGTTCTGCTTGAAGTAATCGAAGGGTGTGTCGAAGGCCCAGGACCAACCGGCGGACATATGGTTGTAGGTCTCTTCTGTACCCCAGACATCATACCATTGCATCTGGGTCTCGGCGGGCATCTCGGCGATGCCGTTGAACCATGCAACCTCGTTGGGCGTGCCCATCGGCCCTCCCTCCGCACTCGTGCCGTTGTCGCCATTGATGTAGATGATCAGTGTGTTGTCCAACTCGCCGATGTCCTCGATCGCTTGAACGACGCGGCCGATCTCGTGGTCGGTATAGGCGGCATAGGCAGCAAAGACCTCGACCTGTCGGATGAAGAGCTTCTTCTCGTCATCGTTCAGGGTGTCCCAAGGCTTGAGTTTGTCCGCGGGCCATGCGGCTAGTTTGGCGTCCTGCGGCACCAGCCCCAGCTTCTTCTGGTTCTCGAAGATCGTCTGGCGCAGCGCCTCGTACCCATCATCGAAGAGCTTCATGCCTTCGATTTTCTCGACCCATTCCTTTGTCGGATGGTGCGGGGCATGGGTGGCGCCCGGGGCATATTTCACGAAGAACGGCTTTTCCGGATCGACCTGGTGCAGGTCGGTGATCCATCCAATCGCTTCATCGGCCATGCCGGTGATCAGATTCCATTCCGGATCGCCGTCAAACGGGTAGATCTGGGTGGTATTGCGAAACAGGTTCGGCTGCCACTGGTTGGCGTCGCCACCGACAAAGCCATAGAAGTATTCGAAACCGAGACCGCTCGGCCACTGTTCGAAGGGACCGGCTACGCTGGCCTGAAAGGCTGGCACGTTGTGGTTCTTGCCGAACCAAGAGGTACTGTAGCCGTTCTCCTGCAGAATTCGGCCGATGGTCGCCTTGTCTTTGGTGATGATGGAATTGTAGCCGGGATAGGCCGTCGATTGCTCCGAGATGACACCAAAGCCTACCGAGTGGTGGTTGCGCCCAGTGATCAGTGCGGCCCGCGTCGGCGAGCAGAGAGCGGTGGAGTGGATGTTGGTATAGCTCAGCCCCTCGGCGGCCAGCGCATCCATTGTCTCGGTCGGAATGACTCCGCCGAAGGTGCTTGGAACACCGAAGCCTGCGTCATCGGTGATGATCAGCAGCACGTTGGGCGCCTCTTCCGGGGGAACGACGCGCGGCGGCCACCAGGGCGTGGACTTGTTCGCCTGTTCCTCGATCTTGCCGCCAAACGCCATCGGCGGCGGGGGCAGTTGCGTGCCGTCGAGCGTAATGGTGGAAGATGGGGATCCAGTTGGTGTTTGTGCCAGTCCGGGCAGAAGTGAACTGGTCAGCATGACAAGGACCGCCGGCACTGCCAGGACGATCTTCCGATTGAAAGACATCGACTTTTTCCGATCTGATGGCGCGAAATGAAAGCGCCGGGCCGACGCGTTTGCGGGCCCGGCGCTACTGAATCGGCCCTGAAGCCTACATTTCAGGGCAAGGGATCACTCCATTCCCAGCACCTTCTTGACTTCCATTTCGAGCTGAGACGGGTTGCCTTCATGCTGACCGCTCAGGGCGATGATCTGACCGAGTTGCTCTTCGGTCGCGTCCGCCGGAATCTCGACGTTGACTCCGGCACTTTCAAGTTCGCCCTGAGCTTGAGCATGCAAGCCTCCCTGGGCAAATGCAGACATGGCGAGAAGGCCGGAAATTGCGGCCGCAGAAATGAGACGAGTAAACATTGGTCTTCCTCCATATGGACCAGCGCCATCCGTCTGGCACAAAGAGAAATGCAGGTCGCCAAAATAGATGACGCTACGTCATCATGAGCCCCCCACATTAATGGCGCAAGGACAAAGATGCGCTACTTCGCTGCTGAATTTCTTGATTCAGATCAAATTGTTTTGGGAGATTTGACTTTACGGGCCAAGATCTAAATAGAGAGTCGGAGAAACGGCATGAGTTACAACATCCCCTTGATACGGGTCGCCGCGATCGCACCAATCCACAGGTGGCTCGTCGATCGGCAACTCGATGCCAGACCTTTCCTTGAGCGTTCCGGGCTCGGTTGGGTTTCACTTGCCGACCTGCTTCTGCCAATTCCCGTGTCGGGAGCTGTTCGGTTGCTGGTAGACATCGCGCGGGCCGAAGGACCGGACGCGCCATACCGGATGGCCCGTGAACGTGGTGGGTTCGAGATCGGCTTGATCGGAGCGGCTGCACTTCAAGGGCCGACCGTACGTGACGGGTTCCGGCGGCTTTCTCGTCAAATGCCGCTCCATTGTACCCACGAGGTGTTTTCCGTTCAGACCGACGGGGCAAACATTACCATCAACGATGGTTGGACGCTGAGTCTCGGCGACGACGAAGTTCTGCATTATGTGCAGCAGTATGTGGCTGCGTTGGTGGACTCGATTTGCAGCGTCGCAACGGGGCGCGCGCCAAGCGTGACGCGGGTGGGTATGGTGCCGCATCCGCAATTGGGCGTTTCACACCTCCGGCCTTGGCTCGGTGATCGGGTCGTCGGACGTGCGGATCGCCTGCTCGATATCCTCGTAGACAGTGACGTGGCCGATCTGGCTATGCCGGAACACATCCGCGAAAAGGCTGATTCCAGATTTGTTGGCAAGGTCGCGCCGCTGAACGTGGGCAACAGCCTGTCCGGCGACGTGGCCACGCTTGTTGCCAGCATGATGTCGCACCAGAAACCCACAGTCGATGCCTTGGCGGCGACGGCAGGAATGAGCGCGCGCACTTTCCGGCGACGGCTTTCGGAAGAGGGAACCTGTTTTTCCGATATCCTCGAACGAACACGTGCGCTCATAGCTCTCAATAGCCTGCAGACACCAAACCCGCCGTTGCTCCGAGACCTTGCGAGCGAGCTTGGGTATGCCAATCAGGAGACCCTGACCCGAGCGATGCAACGTTGGGCCGGCCACACGCCGACCGCGATCAAGGCCATGCAGAAATAGCGCACGGCACGCGCCCGGTCGCCGTAAGCAAGCCCATGGCACTGATCTCTCATTCGTCCCCGAGAACGGCGCCTAAGGCGTTCCAGCAACTTTGAGCAGCACCGCGAAGACTGGCGGAGCGAAGGCGCCCCCCATGTCAGATAGGAGAGGATCATCGCCCCGCGCTTCCCGACGTGTCACTGCGGCGCGCGAAAGTTTTTCGGCCCGCCCCAGAAAGTCTGCCCTAAATCCGGTGTATACTAGATCGGCGAGGTATGGGCGCGTTCCTGGTGAGAGCGCGGAATACCTTCCGGCGTAATCTTGATATCGAAGCGGGCCTTGTCACAGGCTTGCCAAGTCGGCGTCGGGATCTCAAGAACACTTGCGTAATAGACAGCCGGAACCGAGGGGTCGAAATCCGTGTCGGTCCAGACAGCGCGCAATTCTGGAGCGCCGATCGTGTTGGTCCACGTCGCTTGTTCTACATCCACAGTGTTGCCAACCGGATCGCTGGCGCGTCCGTCAGCCCCGATTTCGCGACCATCCGAGACCGCCAAGTCAGAGATCCGCTCATGGCGCTCGCTGTCGGTATCGACCCAGCCCTTGATGATCTGTTTCCCGTCGAGATTTCCCGACCAGGGATCCTTGAGTGCCCCAACCATGAAGACGGGCGCGTTTACCCCATCGGGCGCGGTGGCAAGGTCACCGCGCATCGGCACTCCCCTCGCATATCCGATCTCGACCACGTCGGGCCGATAGATTTCCTCCTAGGCATGTCGGCAGCGGTCCAGTCGCGACGGTAGAACGATCCGAGGCTAAGGTTCGAGAAGCGCCACAGCCAGACCTTGCGCTGGAAGCCCCAAGGTCGGCTATGCGCAGTTAACTGCCTGTCTATCTGGGTTCACTAGGCGGCGGTTTGGTCCAGCACTCGGTGGTCTACGCGCTCACAGCCAAGGTCCGCTTTCCGAAGCTGGTGAATCTGCTTCAGCGCCTCATGCCCGATGCTGCGTGTTTGCTGGCTTTCGCCCACCGTTTCCGCTGTGCCTCGGCTATCTGCTTTCGCCCTTCCTCCGTCTTCGGGCCCGTCGACATCCCGCCATGGAGCCGGCAGCGCTTCTTACCCGGCTCGGATTTCGCCCTGCATGGCGTGCCTTTCCGCGTTCTGGCGCCGCAGATACGCCTTTGGTTGTTAGCAGAGGTGAGGGTAGAGTCTTTGCTGCCTGAGTACAGGCGGTTGAGGTGTCTGGTCTCCGCCTTTCGGTCCAAGACCCCATGACGCGTGCGCGCGATTGGTGTCCGAAAATCCCGCCACCCAAGTGCATCAGCTATCCGCCCTGTCGCCCAGGAGCGAGTGTCGATCTCGGCTTTGGCCTCCCAGTATTGAACGGTCGTCCGGTCAACGCCTGCACGCTGGGCAAGTTCGCGCTGGCTCCATCCCATCTCTCGCCGCGCATTCTTCAGGTCAGCGCCCGTCATTGCCTGTTCATCCGCCGTTGGCGCGCCGCACGCTTCCAGCAACCTTCGCAACAGAACCTGGCGTCGGCCCGACGGTAGAGCGGGATCGGCTCGTAGCACCAAGCGCACTTCCAGCCGGTCCATCTGATGTTTCGGCTGACGGCCTGCATTCTGGCGATCCGGTTGGCGCGGTTGCCCTGTGCCCATACCTCGCAAGTGATGGTGAAGCCGCCGTTCTCGTGTTCCTCGATGTCGAGGCCGAATGGATCGGGTCCAGGCATCTTGATCTTTCTTTATTGCCAAAGACGGGGCAGGGGATTGAAATCGATTGATCTGCTGAGGGTAATATAATACCACCCTCCGGGTGGAGCAAGATTGGCGACCTTAACTTAGTGGCAGTGGTCGTGACTGCTTGATGCACGTATCCGATCCACCGCGGTTGCATGCACATGTCGCCTTCCTGCGCATTCCTGCCGTTCGTCGATTTCTGGACAAGGCGCGTTGTGAGACCATTGGAGACGTGCGCTGATGCGTAACGAACTCGGCCAATCAAAGCTATGCCGACAGCGGCGCATTAGTCACGTCGAAGGGATGTGCCATGGGCGCAAGTAGGCGGGGCATTTGATCTCCTTCATAGACACCTTTGGAAAACCTATGCACGGTGCCGTCGGAGAAGCGCAACCTGGTCAAAAATTGGAGGAAGCGATGGAAAGGCAATCATCATTACGGCGGTTACTGGCATCTATGACGTTGGGGCTGATACTCGCCCCAACTGGCGTCTTTGCCCAGAACGTCTCGCCCGATGAGGCGCGGGCCATCGCCAAGGACGCTTATATCTTCGGCTACCCGCTGGTAGAGAACTACCGGATTCAATACACCTATTTCGTCGATCAAAGCGGCGCGGAATACAAAGGTCCGTGGAACAAGGTACTAAACACCGCACGACTGTTTACTCCGAAAGACACCACGATCCAGACACCCAATTCTGACACGCCCTATTCGATGCTCGGAGCGGACCTGCGAGTGGAGCCGCTTGTGCTCGGCGTGCCCAAAATCGACGAAAAGCGCTATTTTTCCCTGCAATTCATCGACGCATATACGTTCAACTTTCACTACGTCGGCAGCCGCACTACAGGTAATGGCGGAGGAACCTATCTGCTTGCCGGGCCGAACTGGACCGGCGACACACCCGCGGGCATTGACGACGTGATCCGTTCGGAGACCGATTTCGCCTTTGTCATCTACCGCACCCAACTCATGGGCCCCGACGACCTGGACAACGTGAAGAAGATCCAGGCGGGCTATACGCTTCAACCGCTCTCTGCCTTTCTCGGCCAAACCGCCAAGGATGGCACAGCGGTACCGCTGGAGAAGCCCAACGTTCTTCCTACCAAGGTCACTGTCGACCACCCTGTGACAAAGGCGCTGACGCCGGTCACACAGAAAGACGAAAAAACCGATCCGAAGTTCTTCGAAATTCTCGACCTGACCCTGAAACTGGGCCCGGTGCCTGACGAGGAGAAGGATTTGCGGGCCCGAATGGCCAAGCTCGGCATCGGGACCGAGGCGGGCTTTGATCCCGACAGCTTGTCGCCGGAGGTTCTGAAGGCGGTTCAGGCCGGGATGACGGATGCCTGGGACGCGTTCGACACGTTCAAGAAGGAGCAGATCGACACCGGGAAGGTGACCTCGGCCGACATGTTCGGAACGCGCGAGGAGATCGGCGGAAACTGGATGTACCGCATGGCGGCCGTGATCTTGGGGATCTACGGAAATTCCGCCGAGGAGGCGTTTTACCCGGTACTGCAACTGGATACGGACGGGAATGCTCTTTCGGGGGCCAACGCCTACACAGTGACCTTCCCGAAAGGGCAATTGCCGCCCGTGAATGCGTTCTGGTCGGTGACGATGTACGGCCTGCCGCAAAGTCTGCTGGTGGAGAACCCGATCAATCGCTACCTGGTCAACTCGCCGATGCTGCCGGATCTGAAGATGAACGACGACGGGTCCCTGACAATCTACGTGCAAAACGAGGCACCCGGAAAGGACAAGGAGTCCAACTGGCTGCCCGCGCCCGCCGGGCCGTTCTGGATGGCCATGCGTCTCTACTGGCCCAAGGAAGCGGCGTTAAAGGGAGATTGGAAAGCACCGGGTGTGGAAAAAACGAACTGAAACCTCTGAATTTGCCGCTGCCCCTGCATTCGTCGCGGGCAGCGGACCCGCACCGTGCGTCGTCGGCAACACAAAGGCCACAGTCGTCTCCACGATGCCGCATGACGCGGGAATAACCTGCTTAGAAATGTTACGGAGCGCGCATTTCCCGTTTCAGAGCGCTGACCGCTTTGAGATATTATTCAGTCATCCGAGTGAAACGCTCAGATGGGCGTTGTTGCGCAATTCAGCCCTAAGGCGTGATTTCCCCTTTCCCCGTTGATGTCATTCCACGCGGAGGATCCCGGCGGTGCCGAGGGCGTTGAAGCGGTTCATGAGTGCGATGCGGATGTGGATTTCGGCGGTTTGTCGGTCGGGGTCTCTGGCGGCGATGCGCTCGCCGAAGGATTTCAGGCAACGCATCTTCGCCTCGATCCGGCTGCGGGCGTGATACCCTGTCCAGCGTTTCCAGAAGGCCCGGCCGTAGTGCCGGGTGGCCCGGAGGGTTTCATTTCTTGTGATTGCGGCTGGGCAGTCTTCCTTCCACCACCGACCATTCTTGCGGATCGGGATGATCGGAATCGCGTCGCGCGCGAGGATCGCAGTATGACAGCGTCGCGTGTCATAGGCTCCATCGGCGGTCACGGTGCCGACGTCTTCGTCCTCGGGGATCTGTTCAAGCAGATCCGGTAGGACCGGGCTGTCGCCGTCTCGGCTGGGGGTGAACTCCACTGCCCGGATATCGGATGTGGCGGTGTCCATGGCCAGATGGACCTTACGCCATTGGCGTCGGCCCTGAACACCGTGCTTTCGGGCCTGCCATTCACCGTCACCGAGGAACTTGATCCCCGTGCTGTCGACGAGCAGGTTCAGCGGCCCATCGGCGCGGCGATACGGGATCTGAACGGCCAGGGTCTTCTGGCGGCGGCACAGGGTCGTATAATCCGGGACCGCCCAGTCCAGGCCAGCCAGCCGCAGCAGGCTGGCGACCATTCCGGCAGTCTGCCTGAGTGGCAGCTTGAACAGGACCTTGATCGACAGACAGAACTGGATCGCCGCATCCGAGTAAACCGCAGGGCGACCGGGGCTGCCGTCATGCGGCGCAAGCCAGGTCATCTCCTTGTCCAACCAGATCAACAGTGATCCGCGCTTGCGCAGCGAAGCTGTGTAGCTGGACCAGTTCGTGGTGCGATAGCGGGCGGGTGATGGCTTGCTCATGCCAGCCGTCTAACCGCATGGATTCACGTTGTGAATCCTTCAAGGATAGAGTTCTGCAACAACGCCGCTCAGATGTCCGCAAGGTCGGCAAACTTCCCTTTCAGCGCTGCGCTTTGATCCGCCTCGTCGCCGGGGCGACCATGCCGGTCGCTTCCTGCGCTTTGCGGCCGTTGGCCGGGAGCGGCACTTCGCACGCGCAGCAAGGTTTCCGACCGATGCGAACGGCCCTGAGCAGACATTCGCCAAGATGATCATCGCCGCGGCGCGGCCTCGTCAAAGCCGACGTTCTTTGCGCTGTGCGGCATCGTCCGGCTAGTCGATACCCGCAGTGCGGACAGTCCAGTTGTTCGGCCCGCAGAGGCCAACTGGTGCTCACTGCGCATTGCAGACAATCTCTCGTATCCAAGCTAGGTCCGGAGTGCGGACGAAGCTCCCGGTCTGAGAACCGTCACCTCAATCGACGCTGGCCAGCTGTCGCTCCCGGTGGATGATGTAGAGGCCGGTGGCAACAATGATCGCAGCGCCGGTCCA
This sequence comes from Tropicimonas sediminicola, assembly GCF_900188335.1. Taxonomy (GTDB): domain Bacteria; phylum Pseudomonadota; class Alphaproteobacteria; order Rhodobacterales; family Rhodobacteraceae; genus Tropicimonas; species Tropicimonas sediminicola. Next base: position 161,654 of record NZ_FZOY01000004.1, read on the forward strand.
TGTCCATCGGTCTGGCAACTGGTCGAATACCAGCCAACCCCAGAACGTGCTCCAGATTATCAGGCTGTAGTGCATCGGCGCCAGCACGGATGCCTGTGCTATTTCCAGCGACTTGATAATCATAAGCTCGCCCAGTGCCGCGAACACGGCCATGCCGGCCAGCAGCGCCCATTGCAAGTCTGCCTCGGGCATCGTCCAGAAAAAGGGTAATGAAAATGATAGAGCCAGCACGCTCGCAAGCGCAGTATATGCGACAGTGGTGATCGTCTGGTCGCTCGAGGCCAACCGCCTCGACAGCACCTGCCGCACGGCAAAGGCAGACGCCGCGACCAAAACCAACAACACCGCCGGGTGCATGACTCCCATCCCCGGGCGGATCACGATCAGTGTCCCGACGAAACCGATGGCAACGGCGATCCAGCGCTTCAAGCCGACTCGCTCGCCCAGCAGCAACGCCCCCATCGCCGTGACCAGAAATGGGGCGACGAAACTGACCGCTACAGCGTCCGCCAGCGGTACGAATTTCACGGCAAATATGAAACATGTCGCAGATATCACTGCCAACATCCCGCGTGCGATCTGCAGCACAGGATGGCGGGTGCGTAAGATCGACGGCCCCCGTATGGCCAGCGCAATCACCACACCGGAGAGCAACCCAAGTTGACGGAACCAGACGATCTGCACCGGATGGAATGACTCCGTCAGCAGCTTTGCCTGGGCGTCGGCGGCCGAGAATAGCAGAAAGCCAAGCCCCATCAGCAACAGCCCGCGCGTGTTGTTCAACTCGTGTGGATGCTCGTGCGGGCTCAGCGGAGTGGAGTGGCTCGAGGTCAAAGCGATGTCCCGCATTCGGTCTTGCGGGCTGTCATCTCCGCAGAGAGAGGAAAAGGCACGGACCGGAAATCCGAGGCCAACGTAAAGAACCTATCTGAATCGCCGGAACCAGGCGACGCCAAAAATCCGTGAAGCGAACGGAAAAAAGTTCCGCAAGTCTCTCGTTCAGATCGACACATTCGCTGTGGGCGGAATGGAGAATCGCTTTTTGAATTGCCGCGCTGCCAGAGTTCTTGGTCAACGGGATCGCAGCAACGGCAAGCATCTTGAAGAGTTAAGTCCGCTTCGGGCTCACAACGGTCATCTGAGCCTTTTCGTCAGATGACCGCAAGGTCGGCATTCATGCCAAGCACTTCGGCGTACTTGGCCGAACGACAAGGGCCTCTGCACGGTCAACTGAGCGACGAAATCGAATGACCGCTTCTTCAGCGTCTTATCGGTCGATTGGCCATTAACCGGCTTGCGCTCAGCGGGCGCGGCCGATGGGTGCTTCCGGCTTCGGCTGGCCGCACACATTGGCATGAACGATAGATCGCCTGCTGCGGGCTTTTCGTCCATGCATGCCAGGAATCGAGCCGGTCGAGACCGCGGCATCGACTTGTCCAGATCGTGGCATTTGATCAAGCGGCCTCACAATGGCACCGGCGAGGAGAGATCGTCCCGGCATGGCACGCCACGATTGCACTATTGAGCATCATGAAACCCGACGCACCATGGGGCATAGTCACTGTCAGAGGGGCAACGTTGTGTACCGAGCCCTTGGATGGTTTAAGTCGTGAATGAGTCTCCTGCCCCTCTTTGACTTGTGAATTTGGCACCTGCCCCTTGGGTTTTTAGAGGCGAGGTGCAGCGAGTTAATTGATAAACATCCCGGCGTCGCGCTATCTGCGCGGCGCCGGTTTTGTTCGCGGTGCAGAAGAAAGGGGGGGGGGGCAATCCCGGCAGCGCCAAGACCAGCAACCGGTCGCTTCGGTACCTGCATGCATCCGCAATTCAAACATTCGGCGCTCGCTCGGGCTGCCCTTCGACCGTCAGACGAGATTTCTTCTAGTCGAAGGAATGTGGCGCACCGGCGTGACGTGCCCAATGTCCGTACTTCATGCTATGTGCCCATTCGACAGACCTATTGCTTTCGAAATGCGCACCATTTGATGCGCGAGATTGGACCGTGACGGAAGAACAAGCAAAACAAGCGCTCTTGCGGATCGAGCGAGCGCTCGCCAGTGCCAAGCTCAAGCAGTGGGAGCGGAGGTTCCTTACCGACATTCGCCGGAAGCTAACCCAGTCCTGGGGAAGCTCGCGGCTCAGTGCGCGTCAGTTCGCAAAGCTGCATGAGACGCTTTCCAAGTACGATACCCGAGACGGCACTGTGATAGATCTTCGGACAAAGCAGCAAGGCGCAACCAGCAAACACCGTCGTGACGTTGGCCGGCAACGTGGAGGAACCCAGCGGCAGGTAACCACCTTTCCCCCTTGGCGAGACAAATGGCACCGATGGGTTCTGCCTACGGTCGCCGCAAGTGTTGTGGCGCTCTCGGCCTGGCAACTTTTTGACAACGTCAGCGTGGACGGATTGTTCGATGCCGTCTCCGGTGGAAAATTTGCTGCCGGCGTGGATGTTGGAACATCCGTGGTACAGAAGGACGGCGCCGGAATATCCGTCTCGCCCAGGCCAAAGCTTTCCCAGCGGAGAAGTACCCCCAGGCCATCCTCGACGGTTGACCCCTCAGAAATTGGGGTCATCGACGGCGACACAATTCGTTTGGGTTCCGACGGACAGCGGATTCGGCTCGTTGGATTCAATACACCTGAGACGTACGAACCAGTGTGCGCAAAGGGATACGAACTTGGCAAGCAAGCCACTGCGCGCCTGAAAGATCTGCTTACCAACGCCGAGTTCGCGGAAGTCGAATTCGTGCCATGCGCCTGCAAACCCGGGACCCAGGGAACCAACCAGTGCAACTATGGCCGCGCCTGCGCCTACCTAAGGGTGGACGGGAGCGACGTTGGCGACATTCTTGTATCGGAAGGTCTGGCTGCGAGGTTCATCTGCGGTCGCACTTCCTGCCCAAGACTTCCACGGCCATGGTGCAACTAGATAGCTGCCGCCCAACTCAACGACTCCAAGCACTCCAAAGAGCTGGGGGAACAAATGGGGGAACCTACCAATCGCAATCCGATCTAGTCGTTCAATTTCAGTTGGATATCAGGATTGAGTGGCGCGCTGGGGAGGATTCGAACCCCCGACCCCTTGATTCGTAGTCAAGTACTCTATCCAACTGAGCTACCAGCGCGTGAGGCGTTCGTTTAGACTCGGCTGTCGGGCGATGCAAGAGCCAATCGAAGAAAATCACTCCGCGACATCGGCGACCATCGCTACCGCCTTCGGAAGGAAGATCGCGAACGCGGTGCCCTCCGGTCCGGTATGAAGCATGTCGAGCCGGCCGCCATGGCCACGCACGAGGTCTGCGGAGATCGCGAGGCCGAGGCCGGTGCCGCCCTTGCGGGTGCCGCCCTGGAACGCCTGGAACAGGTATTCCCGCGCCTTGGGCGGCAGGCCGGGGCCGGTGTCCTCCACCTTGATCGTCCAGCCCTCGTCCGTCTCGTCGGCAGAGATGCAGATCTCGCCGCCCTTGCCGCTGGCCAGGATCGCTTGCCGGGCATTGCGGATGAGGTTGCTCAGAACCCGGTAGAGTTGCTCCGGGTCGGCGCGCAGGTACATGCCGGCGGGGATATCCTCGCCATAGCTGACGTCCTCGTTGCCGACGGCGAGGCGCTCGCTCTCGACGACGTCGAAGACGAGCGGGGCGAGCTGGATGTGTTGCAGCCGCGGCGCGGGCTCCTCGGCCTTGCCGAACGCCAGCGTCGACTCGCAGAGCGAGACGGCACGGGAGATCGAGTTCACCAGCTTGGGCGCGGCGCGCTGCACGGCCGGGTCCTCGCTGCTTTCCATCCGGTCGGCGAACAATTGCGCGGAGGTCAGGATGTTGCGCAGGTCGTGGCTGATCTTGGCCACCGCCGCCCCGAGCTGGGCGAGCCGCTCCTTCTGGCGCAGGGCCCCGGTCAGCTGGGTCTGCATGGACTGCATCGCCTCCTCGGCCTCCCGCAGCTCGCGCACGCCGGCCCCCGGCGCGATGATCCGGCGCGCGTCCTCGGGCGCGGTCGCATAGCTCTGCATGACATCGACGAGGTGACGGATCGGCGCGACGATCAGGCTGCGCACGGAGAGGAAGAGCAGCAGGGCCGTGACGGCCGAGATCACCGCCGAGAGCAGCAGGATGCGCAGGCCGTAGTCGACCATGGCGCTGCGAAGCTCGCCCGTCATCATGGTGACCTCGATCAGCAGGCCGGCTTGCTGGACCGGGTCGCCGATCACCCGGACGACCTGCGGTTCCGGCTCGAGGATGCAGGCAATGGCATCACGGATCAGTTCCAGCGCGCTGGCATTTCGCAGGTCGTAGGTCGCCTGGATCGGAGCGGGAATGGGCGAGGACAGCACAAGCTGCCGGATCTCGTTGCGGCGGAGAACCACGTTCAGCACCCCGGCGTTCTCCAGCAGCTCGGCTTCAAGCTCCTCGTCCAGCATGTCGTCCGAGGCCAGCACCGCCAGCGAGGCGATCTGCGCCCGCTCCAGGTGCGACAGCAGGAAGTCCTCGCGGAACCGCGCCACCGACGGCACGAAGATCAGCACCTCCGCCAGCATGACGAATGCCACCGTCAGAAGAAGGAAGCGGCCGGAGAGCGAATTGAGGAACATCTGCCTTGAGTGCCTTACGGGACGTGGCGCTGTATGAAGCCCACCACTTTCTTAACCCAAGGACTATCAAACAGACGCGGGGAGAAATAGGCCCCTGCGACGCGCTTGTTGACCTCCGACAGCGTCGGGTAGGGCAGCACCGTATTGGTCAGCGCCTTCATCTTGAGCCCGTTGGCGAGAATCAACGCCCAGGTGCCGATCATTTCCCCGGCCTGCGGGCCCACGATGCCGGCCCCGACCGGGCGCCCCTTGTGGACCATCACCTTGACGAGGCCCGTCGTGCGGCCCTCGGCAATCGCCCTGTCATTCTGGTCGTAGGAGAAGCGGACCACCTCCAGCCCGTCGCCGTGACGGTCCCGGGCCTCGGCCTCGGTCAGGCCGACCTGCGCCAGCTCCGGGTCGGTATAGGTCGCATGCGAAATATGCGCGTCAGACGCCTTGGCGGGCAGGCCGAACAGGATCGAGCGCGCGATCACCCCGGCGTGGTAGTTCGCGACATGGGTGAACTGCTGCCGGCCGGCGACATCGCCGATGGCATAGACGCGCCGGTTGCTGCTGCGCAGGGCGTCATCGACCTTGATGCCCGTCTTGTCGAACGCGACTCCCGCGGCATCCAGGCCCAGCCCCTCCGTCGTGGGGGAGCGCCCCGCCGCGACCAGAAGATGCGTGCCGGTGATCGCCGCCTCGCCGCTGTGCACGGTGATGTTGCCCGCCGATCCGGTGACCTTCTCGACCTTGGTGTCCTCGAGGATCTCGATGCCCTCGGCGCGCAGCCGCTCCAGCGCGATGGCCGCCAGTTCCGGATCTTCCCGCCCGAGGGCGCGCATTGCCTCGATGACGGTCACCCGGCAGCCGAGACGACGGTGGGCCTGGGCCATTTCCAACCCGATCGGCCCGCCTCCGATGATAATCAGGTGCTCCGGCCGTTCGCGCTGCTCGAAGAGCGTCTCGTTGGTGAGGAACGGCACGTCAGCCAGCCCGTCGATGGGCGGCACGAGCGGACGGGACCCGGTCGCCACCACGAAGCGGCGGGCGGTGATGCGGTGCGGGCCGGCCTCGACCTCGCTCTCGGAAACAAAGCGCGCGCGGTCGCGGAGCACGGTCACGCCCAGCCCCTCGAAGCGCTCCTGGCTGTCATGCGGGGCGATGGTTTCGATCGCGCCGCGGACATGGCCCATCGCCACGGCATAGTCGATCTCGGGTTCCACAGGCGTGACACCATAGGCGGCGCCCGAGCGCATGGCATGCGCGTGCTTCGCGGCGGAGATCAGCGCCTTGGACGGCACGCAGCCGAAGTTCAGGCAATCACCGCCCATTTCGCCGGCCTCGATCAATACCACCCGCGCGCCCATCTGGACCGCGCCGGCGGCCAGCGACAGGCCGCCCGACCCGGCGCCGATGATGCAGATATCGGTTTCGATGCGATCCATCGCTCAGTCCTCCTTGCGGCCGCGAACCGCCCGCAGGACGATCGGCAGCGCCGCCAGAACACAGAGGCCAAAGAGAGGCAGCAGGATGTGCGGCTCGAAGATCACGCCGAGATCGGGGGTTTCGCCCGCGGCCAGCACCTCGCCCAGCCCGCTGCCGACCGAGGTATAGACCAGCCCGCCGGGGATGATGCCGAGAAAGGTCGTGATCGCGAACCGGCCGAGCGGCACGCCCACGAGCGCCGGCACGAGGTTGGCGACGAAGAACGGCACCACCGGCACCAGCCGGATCAGGAACAACATTTCCCACTGGTTGGCGTCGATCCCGGCCTTGATCTTGCGGACCTGCCCTTCGGAGGCTTCCATTCGCGCCGCGAGTGCCTCGCCCAACCCGCGACGCGCGGCGAGAAAGATCACGCAGGCGCCGATCGTGGCGCCAAGCACGTTGAAGAGCACGCCCGGAAACAGGCCGAACAGGAAACCGCCGGTCAACGTGGCAACCGTGGCGCCCGGCAGGGAAAAGGCGACGATGACGATATAGACAGCAACGAAGGCAAGCGCCGTGGCCACGAAATGGCTGTCGCGGAAGGCAATCAGCGCCTCGCGGTTCTCGGCGAGGGTCTCGAAGCTCAGGGCATCGCCGAGCAGGAAGGCGCCGGCCACCGCCACGATGGCAATGGCGGCAAGAGGAAGGGCGCGCGTGACATTTGCGCGTCTGGGTTGGGTCGTGTCGCTCGGCATGGGTCTTGGCTTGCTCATGATGTGATCTTGTCATCCCGAACATGAGCTTTGGCACGGAAATGCGACAGAGGGCTCACGCCCGCTTGATGCGCCACCTGCCCTTTCGTGATAAGTCCTGCGTCCCGGTGCGGGTTTTGAAACATCCGGTCTGGAAATCGGCCGCCGAAAAACCTGAATGTTGCAGGCTTTCTGTGAGCAAACCGAATTGACTCGGGTCGCAATCTCGCTTAAGCGCCGGGCTTCGAGATATCAGAGCCTTCGAATCCGTGCCGGATTTGGGCCCAAGCACAAGAACGGAGACGGAGCGATGAAACGCACCTATCAGCCTTCCAACCTGGTTCGCAAGCGCCGCCACGGCTTCCGTGCGCGCATGGCCACCAAGGGTGGTCGCAAGATCCTGAACGCCCGCCGCGCCCGCGGCCGGAAGTCGCTCAGCGCGTGAGCCGGGGGCGGCCACCGATGGCCACCCTGACCAAGCGCAGCGAGTTCCTGGCGGCCGCCCGTGCGGGGCGTGCCGGGACGCCGGGATTTCTGCTTCAGGCGCGCAAGCGCCGCGATGACGAGGCCGATCCGTCGCTTGTGCGGGTCGGCTTTACCTGTTCAAAGAAGGTCGGTAACGCCGTCGCCCGCAACCGCGCCAAGCGCCGCCTGCGGGAGATCGCCCGAGCCGTGCTGCCCGAGGCCGGGCGGCCGGGCTGGGACTACGTGCTGATCGGCAAGGCGGGCGCGACGGCCGACCTGCCGTTCGACGCGCTGCTGGACGATCTGCGAACGGCGCTGGAGCGAGTGCATTCGCCCAGGCCGCGCAAGTCATGAGCCCCGCCGCCTGGATCCTGTCGCTTCCGATCCGCGGCTACCGGCTCATCTTCTCACCCTGGGTCGGATTCAACTGCCGCTATCAGCCCACCTGCTCCGCCTATGCGCTGGAGGCGCTGCGCAAGCATGGCGCGGTCCGCGGAGGCTGGATGGCGCTCCGGCGGATCGCTCGGTGCAACCCTTTCGGCAGCTGCGGCTACGACCCCGTGCCCGGCACCGACCCGGAGCACGACGCCGCCCACCGTCACTGACCGCCGCAGCGCGGCCGTGCCTTCGGCGAGGATCTTTCCAGACAGAAGCAGCCGTCAGGCCTTGCGCCAGTCGAAGAAGCCCGGCCCGGCCCGGTCAAGAAGGCGGGCCGCGATCTCCCGCCCGAGCGCTGCGCCGTCGGCAATCGGCGCGCTGCCGTGATCGGTGAGGCATTCGCTGCCGTCGGGCCGCAGGATCTCGCCCCGCAGGGTCACCTCGCCCCCCGAGAGCTCGGCAAGCCCGGCAATCGGGGTCTCGCAGGAGCCGTCGAGCGCCGCGAGATAGGCGCGCTCGGCTGCCAGCCGTTGGCCGGTCGGCCCGTCGTGGATCGCGTCGAGCAGGGCCGCTGCCGCGCTGTCGTCGGTGCGCCGCTCGATGCCGATTGCCCCCTGCGCGACCGCCGGGAGCATGTCCTCGGCGGCGATCGGCGTACGGCGGACATCGTCCAGCCCGAGCCGGTTCAGGCCCGCGCAGGCGAGAAAGGTCGCCTCGGCCACGCCCTCGGTGAGCTTGCGCATCCGCGTCTGCACGTTGCCGCGGAACTCCACCACCTGCAGATCGGGCCGGCGGAACAGAAGCTGGGCACGACGGCGCAGGGAAGAGGTCCCGACCACCGCGCCCTCCGGCAGATCGCCGAAAGCCTTGCCGTCGAGCGTGACGAAGGCGTCACGGACGTCCTCGCGCGGCAGGTAGCAATCGAGCGTCAGCCCGGTGGGCTGCTCCACCGGCATGTCCTTCATCGAATGGACGGCGATGTCGATCCGGCCGGCGAGCAGGTCCTCCTCGATCTCCTTGGTGAAGAGCCCCTTGCCGCCGATCTCCTTGAGCGGCCGGTCGGCCGCGATCAGCGCCCGGTCGTCGCCCGTCGTCTTGATCACGACGATCTCGAAGGCGGTCTCCGGCAAATCGAAGGCGACGGCGAGCCGGGTGCGGGTCTCGTAGGCCTGCGCAAGGGCGAGCGGGGAGCCGCGGGTGCCGATCCGGAGCGGTCGGTCGGGGGAAGGGAGAGCCTGTGTCATGGGCCGTGCTTAATTGCCGCCCCGCGGACTGACAACTCCCCCGCGACTTGACTTCCCGTCGCAGAGGCCGCACCCAGCGTAGCGCCGACGAGGGAGAGGGCCCGATGACCGAGACCAAGAAACTGCTGCGCTCGCTTGCCGGCGAGGTTCTGCCCACCCCGCCGATCTGGATGATGCGGCAAGCCGGGCGCTACCTTCCGGAGTATCGCGCGACCCGCGCGCTGGCCGGCGATTTCCTGTCGCTGTGCTACAATCCGGACCTCGCCGCCGAAGTCACGCTGCAGCCGATCCGGCGCTACGGCTTCGATGCCGCGATCCTGTTCGCCGACATCCTGCTGGTTCCGCAGGCGCTCGGCGCCGACCTGTGGTTCGTCACCGGCGAAGGGCCGCGGCTGTCCACGGTGACCGGGCAGGCGGAGTTCGACGCGCTCAAGGGCAAGGACGACATCCACGAGGTGCTCTCGCCGGTCTACGAAACCGTGCGGATCCTGTCGCGCGAACTGCCCTCCGAGACCACGCTGATCGGCTTTGCCGGCGCGCCCTGGACGGTGGCGACCTACATGATCGCCGGGCGCGGCACACCGGACCAGGGGCCGGCCCACACGCTGATGGCCGAGAACCAGCCGCTGTTCGATGCGCTGATGGGGCGACTGACCGAGGCGACGATCGAATACCTCTCCGCTCAGGTCGAAGCAGGCGCCGAGGTGCTGAAGCTGTTCGACAGCTGGGCCGGCTCGCTGAAGGGCGAGGCGTTCGACCGCTATGCGCTGGAGCCGGCGAAGAAGATCATCGCCGAACTCAAGGCGCGCCACCCCGACACACCGATCATCGCCTTTCCGCGCGAAGCCGGCGAGCGCTACATCGGATTTGCCAGGGCGACCGGCGCCGATTGCGTGGCGCTCGACAACTCGGTGAGCGCGGACTGGGCCGCCGAACATGTGCAGGTGGATGGCTGCGTGCAGGGCAATCTGGCGCCGACGCACATGGTCACCGGCGGGCAGGCGCTCGTCGACGAGACGCGCCGGATCGTGAAGGCCTTCTCGAAGGGCCCGCACATCTTCAACCTCGGGCACGGGATCACCCCCGATGCCGACCCCGAGAACGTCGCGCTGATGATCGAGACCGTCAGGAACGGCTGATCCGGCCTAGGCCGAACCGGCCTGCCGGATCGCCGCGAGGGACCGCCTCTGCTGCCCGTCGGCATCGAAGTTCTCCGGGGCCAACCAGGCCGCCAGGGCCTCGCGAACCCGGGGCCAGTCGCCGTCGGTGAAGGCGAACCAGGCGGTGTCGCGGTTGCGGCCCTTGTACTGGGCCGCCTGTCGGAAGGTGCCTTCGTAGAGAAACCCCAGGCGTTCGGCGGCCGCCCGCGAGGGCGCGTTGAGCGCATCGCATTTCCACTCGTACCGGCGATAGGCGAGGTCCGTCATGGCGTGGTCGGCCATCAGGAACATCGCCTCGGTCGCCATCGGCGTGCGCTGGACCAGGGGTGAGAAGTTGATGTGCCCGACCTCGACCGAGCCGTTGCCGGGGTCGATCCGCAGATAGCTCGCAAGGCCAAGGCACCGCCCCGCCCCCGCCTCGCGGAGGGTGAAAAACATCGGGTCGTTGCCGAGACAAGTCGCGCGCATCCAGTCCGCCAGCGCCTCGGCGCTGTCGAAGGGTCCGTAGGGCAGATAGGTCCAGATCCGGTGGTCGGCGCTGGTGGCGAAGGCCTCGAACAGGCTGGCGGCATGCACCTCCGGATCTGCCGGTTCGAGGGTGCAGAACCGCCCCTGCATCGGGGCCCTGTGCGGACGCGGCCGTGGCAGGGCCACGTCGAGCGGCCAGCCGATGGGCTGACCGAGCGCGTTGGTCCGCGGCTCCCGCCTCAGTGCCATTTCGCGACCGGCGGAAGGGACATCAGCACCGCGTTGGCGTCGTGCCCGGTGGCGAGACCGAACTTGGTGCCTCGGTCGTAGACGAGGTTGTACTCCGCATAGAGCCCGCGGTGGACGAGCTGCGCTTCCTTGTCGACGTCGGTCCAGGGCTGGTTCCGCCGCCGTTCCGTCACCGGCAGGAAGGCGGGCAGGAAGGCCTCTCCCACCGCCCGCGTGAAGGCGAAATCGGCCTCCCAGTCGCCGGTGTTCAGGTCGTCGTAAAAGATCCCGCCGACACCGCGCGCCCTGCCCCGGTGCGGAACGAAGAAATACTCGTCGGCCCAGGCCTTGAATCGTTCGTAGTAGTCGGAAGAATGCGCATCGCAGGCGGTCTTGAGCGCCGCGTGGAAGGCGGCGGTGTCCTCGTCATACTCGATGCAGGGGTTGAGGTCCGCACCGCCGCCGAACCACCAGGCGTGCGGCGTCCAGAACATCCGCGTGTTCATGTGGACGGCCGGCGTGTGCGGGTTCTGCATATGGGCCACAAGGCTGATACCGGAGGCCCAGAAACTCGGGTCGGTCTCGATCCCCGGCACGCCGCGGGCCGCCATCGCCTTCTGCGCCGCTTCTCCAAGCTTGCCGTAGACGGTCGAGACATTGACGCCGACCTTCTCGAAGACCCGGCCGCCACGCATGACGCTCATCAGCCCTCCACCCGCGTCGCCACCGTCGTCGGAGGCGCGTTTCGTCTCGGTCACCTCGAACCGCCCGGCCGGCAGGCCGGCCATCGGACCCTCGGCCTGGCTGTCCTCCAGCGCCTCGAAGGCGGCAACGATCCGGTCGCGCAGCTCGCGGAACCAGGCAGAGGCACGCGCCTTTTCCGTGTCGAATGGCTGGGTCATGTCAGGCTCTCCCTCGCAGATCATCGGAGCGCTAGCAGTTTTGCCGAGAACGGGCCAGCCCCGGAGGCGATTGGCGCGGCCATGCAGGGGGTCTAAGCTTCTGATATGCGACACCTGATTCTCCTGCTTGCCCTACCCGCGCTCGTGGCCTGCGCGCCGACACGGCAGACCTGCCTCAAAGCCGCGACCCAGGATGTGGCCGTGGTCGACCGGCTGATCCTCGAGACGCAGGAGAACCTGTCGCGCGGCTACGCGCTGGATCGCGAAGCCTATGTGACCAGTACGGTGGACCTGTGCGTCGGCAGCGGCAGGGTCGGCTATGGCCGCGGGATGGGCGTCGGCTGGAGTTACTGCAACACGCCGACGACGCGTTACCGCGACCGGCCTGTCGCGATCGACCGCGCCGCCGAGCAGCGCAAGCTGAAGGAATTGCAGCAGACCCGCGCCCGGCTGGTCAAGGAATCGGAAGCAGCACTCCAGCAGTGCAACCTCCGCTATCCGGCCGGCTGACCGTCGAAACGCTCGCCGCGGGCTAGTGGGCCGGGGCCGAGACCGGATCGAGAAGCGTGCGGCCGCCGTCCACGGTCATGATCTGGCCGGTCATGAAGGCCGCCGCGTCCGAGGCCAGGAACTGCGCGGCCTCGGCCACTTCGCCCGGCTTCGCGATGCGGTGCATCGGCGTATGATCGCGGATGTTCGTCCGGTAATCGGCGTTCTGCTTGAGCGCGCCCTTCAGGCTGTTGGACAACACCGAGCCGAAGGAAACGCCATTCACCCGGATCCGGTGCGGCGCCAGCGCCACCGCGAGCGAACGGGTCATCTGGTCGAGCGCCGCGGTCGAGACGGAGTAGCCCAGTAGCTCGGGATGGGTACGCCGCGCGGCGATGGAGGAGAGATTGATGATCGAGCCGATGGTGCTGGGCAACTCGTCCGGCTCCAGATCCTCCACCTGTTTGATCATCCGCTTCGACACTGCCTGGCTGAGTCGCAGCGAGGTCATCAGGTTCTGTTCGAGCAACATCTGCACGGCGTCATTGTCCGGGTCCAGCGGGTCGGATGGCACCATCTGGCGGCAGGCGTTGACGAGGATGTCGACCCGCTCGAAGGCGTCGATCGTGGCCGAGAGCAGGTTGGCAATGGTCAGCCGCTCCCGCAGGTCGCCGGCAAAGGCGCGCGCGGTGCCGCGGCCGCCGTCGCCATTGGCCTCGCCCAGCTCGTCGCAGAGCCGGCCTTCGTCCATGTCGGCGAACATCACGTTCGCCCCCTGGTCGACGAAATGCCGGGCGATGGCGAGCCCGACGCCGTTGGCGGCGCCGGTGACAATGGCGGTCTTTCCTTCGATCGAGAAGCTCATGGGAAGTCCTGGTGGTCCTTGCCTCGGGGGCGTGGGGGGATGTTAGCCGAAGTCAGCGCCGCGAGCGCGTGGCGGATTGCCCCTGCGGGCGGCGCGCGGCGAAAAGCTTGAAGGACGGCGGCCCGGCAAGCTCCCGGGTCTCGCGGAAGGCGGCCTGCAGCGGCGCCTCGTAGGGAAGATGTCGGTTGGCGACCATCCAGAGCGTGCCATGGGGCGCGAGCAACCGGGCGGCGCTGGCGATGAAGGCCGCGCCGAGGGAGGGGTCGGCCTCGCGGCCCTTGTGGAACGGCGGGTTCATCACGACGTGGTCGAACGCCCCGGCGTCGGTCCAGGTGGTGGCATCGGCCCAGTGAAACTGCGCGCGCTCGTCACGAATGTTCATGCGGGCGGCTTCGAGGGCGGCGTGCTCCGCCTCGACCAGGGCGCATTCGGTGACGCCGCGCCGCTCGAGGACGTGGAAGGCGAGATAACCCCAGCCGGCGCCGAGGTCGGCCACGCGGCCGGGCAGCTTCTCGGGCAGCGCCTCGGCCAGCGCGACGGAGGCCGGATCCGGCCCGTCGGCGGAAAAGACGCCGGGCGCGGTGACCCATCCGCTCGGCAGGGTCTGGACCAGCGGCAGGTCCCAGTCGGCGAAGGTGCCGGGGGCGGCCTGGAACTGGAACACCTTTCCATGGGCCTTGGCGAAGGGCGCCGAGACCTCGGCCCGGGCGCGGATCTCGCGCAGCAGGGAATCGATGCCGTCGGTCTTCTGCCCGTCGACGATCACCGAGCCGCCCTGCGCGCTCGCGCGGGCCACCAGCGCCCGGGCCTCGGCCTTGGCGCGCGGCACCATCACGAGGGCGGCGGCGAAATCCTCGGGCGCGGCGGTTCCGACCCGGTAGCCGCGTTGCAGCCAGGCGTCGTGGTCCGGACGGCTGCCCTGCACGATCTGCACCCGTTCCCGCGGCAGCGCCGAGAGATCGGCGGTCTCGCGCGGGCGGAACACGGCAATCGTCCCGGAGGGCGGCAGGTGGATGGCTCCGGACTGGAGCGCGAGGCTGAGGCGGCTATCGGACATGGGCGGCAGGTTCTAGCCTGCCCGGCAAGCCGCGTCACGCGAAAAATGCGCCGATGGGCTCCCGCCGGCCCGCACGTCATCGGAGATGACGTCCGGCCCGTTGGGCCCGGCCGCGCGCTGCGCGCGCGGCAGCCTGCCCGGACCGGCACGCCGGGCGTCGCTGCGCCGCAGCGTTCGAATGCTGCAAACGCAAATGATTCGAATGGTTTACTGGCGTCAAAACGGTTGCTTTGTGGCACTTCGGCAGTAATCTTTCCCGGGCGGACAGGAGGAGGAACCTGCGGGGAGGGAGGTGGCCGGCGACGCCGGAACCCGGTTGGACGAGATGGCGGATCTGCCGCGCGCCCGGGCCCAAGTGGGGCCGGTGTGGCGCAAGAACCGAGACGCCAAAGACATTTCAGGGACCCGCGCGACCTTTTGCTTCGACGATTTCAGCGCCCGTCAGACGGCCACCACCCGCAAAGCGGGGCGCAGCTGACGCGGCATCGACATTGAACGGATGCGGGGAAAGAGCCCGCATCGGCCAGGGAGGACAAGAATGGCGAACGTGAAACTCACGGTGAACGGGCGCGCGGTCAGCCGCGACGTGCCCGACACCACCCTGCTCTCCGAATTCCTGCGGGAGACTCTACGCCTCACCGGCACCCACGTGGGCTGCGACACCAGCCAGTGCGGGGCCTGCGTGGTGCATGTCAACGGGAAGGCGATGAAGAGTTGCACGGTGCTCGCCGCCGCGATTTCCGGGGGCGAGGTGACGACGGTCGAGGGGCTGGCCAACGGCAGCCTGCACCCGATGCAGACCGCCTTCAACGACAATCACGGGCTCCAGTGCGGCTTCTGCACGCCGGGCATGATCATGACCGGGGTCGACATGGTGAACCGCTACAAGGCGGCGGGCCGGGAACTGACCGAGGAGGCGATCCGCCACGAGCTGGAAGGCAATATCTGCCGCTGCACCGGCTACCACAACATCGTGAAATCCATTCAGGACGCCGCCGCCAAGATGTGAGCGGCCGGCCCGCGGGGCATGGCTCACGCGGCAGACACTGAATCCAGGGAGGAATTCCATGAGCGAAGGAATCGGCGCGCGCGTCAAGCGCAAGGAAGACAAGCGCTTCATCACCGGCAAGGGCAAGTACACCGACGACATCCGGATGGAGAACCAGGCCTACGCGGCCTTCGTCCGCAGCCCCCACGCCCACGCCCGGGTGCTGGGCATCGACACCTCGGCGGCGGAGGCGATGGAGGGCGTCGTCGCCGTGCTGAACGGCCAGCAGCTGACCGGGGATGGCATCGGCAACATCATCTGCGGCTGGGCGATCACCAGCAAGGACGGCAGCCCGATGAACATGGGCGCGTGGTCGGCGCTGGCGACGGAGAAGGTGCGTTATGTGGGCGACGCGGTGGCGGTGGTCATCGCCGACAGCCAGTCGCAGGCGCGCCTGGCCGCGGAGGCCGTGGAGGTCGAGTACGAGGAACTGCCCGTGCTGGTCTCGACCCGCGATGCGCTGGCCGATGGCGCGGCGCAGATCCACGACAACGCGCCCGGCAACCTGATCTACGACTGGGAGATCGGCGACGCCGCCGCGACCGACGCGGCGCTTGCCGGTTCGGCCCATGTCACCGAAATGGAGATCACCAACAACCGCCTCTCGCCCAACCCGATGGAGCCCCGCTCCGCCGTGGCCATCTATGACGAGGCGGAAGAGCATTACACGCTCTATACCACCAGCCAGAACCCGCATGTGGCGCGGCTGGTGCTCTCGGCCTTCTACAACGTCGCGCCCGAGCACAAGCTGCGGGTCATCGCGCCCGACGTGGGCGGCGGCTTCGGATCCAAGATCTACATCTACCCCGAGGAGATCACCTGCCTCTGGGCCTCGATGAAGACCGGCCGTTCGGTCAAGTGGACCTCGGACCGCTCGGAAGCCTTCCTGACCGACGCCCACGGGCGCGATCACGTCAGCACGGCGAAAATGGGCTTCGATGCGAACGGCAGGATCACCGGCTTCAAGGTCGACACGATCGCCAACTTCGGCGCCTACATGTCGCTCTTTTCCAGCGCGGTGCCGACCTATCTCTACGCCACCCTGCTGTCGGGGCAGTACAATATCTCCAACATCCACTGCAACGTGCGGGCGGTCTATACCAACACCGTGCCGGTCGACGCCTACCGCGGCGCGGGACGGCCGGAAGCGTGCTACCTGATCGAACGGATGATGGAGACGGCCGCTCGGGAGATGGGCAAGGATCCCGCGGAGCTGCGGCGGGCCAACTTCATCACCCAGTTCCCGCATGAGACGCCGGTCATCATGACCTACGACGCCGGCGATTTCGGCGGCAACCTCGACAAGGCGATGGCCGCGGCCGACGTCGCGGGCTTCGCGGCGCGGAAGGCGGAGGCCGCCGCGCGCGGCAAGCTCCGGGGGCTGGGATACTCGGCCTATATCGAGGCCTGCGGGATCGCGCCGTCGCAGGCGGTCGGCTCGCTCGGGGCCGGTGTGGGGCTCTGGGAATCGGCCGAGGTCCGGGTGAACCCCGTCGGCACGGTCGAGATCCTCACCGGTTCGCACAGCCACGGCCAGGGCCACGAGACGACCTTTGCCCAGATCGTCGCCGACCGCTTCGGCATCCCGATCGACAATGTGCAGGTCGTACATGGCGACACCGACAAGGTGCAGTTCGGCATGGGCACCTACGGCTCGCGTTCGGGCGCTGTCGGCATGTCGGCCATCGTCAAGGCGATGGACAAGGTCGAGGCCAAGGTGAAGAAGATCGCCGCCCACACGCTGGAAGCCAGCGAGGACGACATCGTCATCGAGGGCGGCGCGGTCAAGGTCGCCGGCACTGACAAGCAGATGTTGTGGCACGAGGTCGGACTTGCCGCCTACACCGCGCACAACCTTCCCGACGGCATGGAGCCGGGCCTCAAGGAGGGCGCCTTCTACGACCCGGTGAACTTCACCTTCCCCGCCGGTGTCTACATTGCCGAGGTCGAGGTGGACCCGGAGACCGGCGTCACAAAGATCGTGCAGTTTACCGCCGCCGACGATTTCGGCACGATCATCAACCCGATGATCGTCGAGGGGCAGGTGCACGGCGGCATCGCGCAGGGCGTGGGCCAGGCGATGCTGGAGAACGTCAGCTACGACGCCGACGGGCAGCTCCTGACCGGGTCCTACATGGACTATTGCATGCCGCGCGCGGACGACCTGCCGAGCTATACGCTTGAGCACAACACGACGGTCTGTCCGAACAACCCGCTCGGCATCAAGGGCTGCGGCGAGGCCGGCGCCATCGGCTCGCCGCCGGCGGTGATCAACGCCATCACCGATGCCATCGGCACCAACGACCTGCAGATGCCCGCAACCCCGCAGGCGGTCTGGCGTGCCATCCAGGCGGCCAAATCGCCCATGGCGGCCGAGTAAGGGAGGAGACGAGATGTATCCGACGACCTACCACAAGCCCGAAACGCTCGAGACCGCTGTCGCCATGCTGCAGGGGTCCGAGGAAGGCAAGATCATCGCCGGAGGGCACACGCTGCTGCCGACGATGAAGAACCACCTCGCGGCCCCGACCGACGTGGTCGACATCCGCGGGATCGCGGCCCTGCACGGGATCTCCGACGACAGCGGCACGCTGGTGATCGGCGCCACCACGACCCATGCCGAGGTGGCCGGAAGCGCCGTGGTCGCGGCCGCTTGCCCGGCGCTCGCCTGCCTTGCCGCCGGGATCGGCGATCCGGCGGTGCGCCATGCCGGCACGATCGGCGGCTCGCTCGCCAACAACGACCCGGCGGCGGATTATCCGGCGGCGGTGCTCGCCCTTGGCGCCACGATTGTCACCAACCAGCGGGAGATCGCGGCCGACGAGTTCTTCGACGGCATGTTCGCGACGACGTTGGAGGAGAGCGAGATCATCACCGCGGTCCGCTTCCCGGCCTGCGAGGCGGCGGGGTATTCCAAGTTCCCCAACCCGGCCTCGCGCTACGCCATGGTCGGCGTCTTTGTGGCGAAGACAAATGGCGGTGTGCGCGTCGCCGTCACCGGCGCGGGCGAGGACGGGGTGTTCCGCCACGACGGGCTGGAGGCGGCGCTCTCGGCCAGCTTCTCGCCCGAGGCGGTGGACGGGGTCCCGGTCAGCCCGGACGGGCTTCTTACCGACCTGCACGGCGACGCCACCTACCGGGCCAACCTGGTCAAGGTGATGGCGAAACGGGCGGTCCTCGCCTCGGCCTGACCCGTCCCGATCACACGGAATGAGGGAGCCGGCCCGGCCACGGGCCGGCTCCTTTCCATTGCGCCTCCCCGGCAGCCATTCCGGCCGCTGCCTCGACAGAAAGCCGCTTATGCGGCAGACTGCTGGTATCAAACGAGATTCTTGACGAGCCCACGCCCGGCGGCGCGGGCAGGCATGCGATGTGGAACCGGGTACTCGATACATCCCTGCGCCGTCTCGTGGGCACCGGCACGCTCACGGTCGTGGATGCGGAAGGCAGCGCGCGCACCTATGGCGCGGGTGACGCGCCGCAGGTCACCGTGCACCTGAAGGATCCGGACCTGGCGCAGAAGCTGCTCCGGAACCCGGATCTCGCCCTGGGAGAGGCCTACATGGACGGCCGTCTGACGATCGAGGGGGACGACCTGCCGGGCTTCATGGAGCTGCTGCTGATGAACCGGGGAGACGGCCGGACGATCCCGGCGATCCAGGCCAACCTCGCGCTGCGGCAGATGCTGCGCCGGGCGGCACAGACCAACCCCCTGCCCCGCGCCCAGGCCAACGTGGCGCATCACTACGACATCTCGCAGGCGCTTTACGATCTCTTCCTCGACGCGGACCTCAACTATTCCTGCGCCTATTTCAGACACCCCGACGACACGCTGGAAACGGCGCAGGCGCAGAAGAAGGCCCATATCGCCGCCAAGCTCCGCCTCGAGCCGGACATGCGGGTCTTCGACATCGGCTGCGGCTGGGGCGGCATGGCGCTGACGCTAGCGCGCGACCACGGCGCGCGGGTGCTCGGCGTGACGCTGTCGGAAGAGCAGCACCGGGTCGCGAGCCGGCGGGTGCAGGAGGCGGGGCTTGCTGAGCGGATCGAGCTGCGGCTAGCCGACTACCGGACCGTGACCGGCAGCTTCGACCGGGTCGTCTCGGTCGGCATGTTCGAGCACGTGGGCGTGCCACATTACCGAGAGTACTTCTCCCATGTGCGGGACCGTCTGACCGAGGAAGGGGTGGCGCTGATCCACACCATCGGGCGCTACACGCCGCCCGGATCGACCAGCCCCTGGATCACCAAGTACATCTTCCCCGGCGGCTACGTGCCCGCGCTGTCCGAGGTGATGGCGGCTGTGGAAAGGGAGCGGCTCTGGACCACCGATGTGGAGGTCTGGCGCCTGCATTATGCCGAGACGCTGCTGAAATGGCGGGAGCGTTTCGAGGCCAATATCGACGCGGTGCGCGAGATGTTCGACGAGCGGTTCTGCCGGATGTGGCGCTATTATCTCGTGGCCTCCGAGATGTCCTTCCGCCACTACAACCAGGTTGTGTTCCAGCTCCAGCTCGCGCGCCGGCAGGACGCCGTGCCGCTGACGCGGGACTATCTTTACCGCTGATCCGGAAACGAAAAAGGGCCGCCCCGAAGGACGGCCCCCATTCTTCCGATCTCGAGAGTGATTACTCGATGATCTTGGAGACGACGCCGGCGCCGACGGTGCGGCCGCCTTCGCGGATGGCGAAGCGGAGCTTCTCTTCCATCGCGATCGGGGCGATCAGCTCCACGGTGAACGACACGTTGTCGCCCGGCATCACCATCTCGGTGCCTTCGGCCAGCGTCACCGTCCCGGTCACGTCCGTCGTACGGAAGTAGAACTGCGGGCGGTAGTTGGCGAAGAACGGCGTGTGACGGCCACCCTCTTCCTTGGTCAGGATGTAGGCCTCGGCCTCGAACTTGGTGTGCGGGGTCACCGAGCCCGGCTTGCAGAGAACCTGGCCACGCTCGACGCCTTCACGGTCGACGCCGCGCAGCAGCGCGCCGATGTTGTCGCCGGCTTCACCGCGGTCCAGCAGCTTGCGGAACATCTCGACGCCGGTGCAGGTCGTCTTCTTGGTGTCGCGGATGCCGACGATCTCGATCTCGTCGCCCACGTTGATCACGCCGCGCTCCACACGGCCGGTCACGACCGTGCCGCGGCCGGAGATCGAGAACACGTCCTCGATCGGCATCAGGAACGGCTGGTCGACCGGACGGTCCGGGGTCGGGATGTACTCGTCGACCGCGGCGATCAGCTCGCGGATCGAGTTCTCGCCGATCTCCGGGTTGTTGCCTTCCATCGCGGCCAGGGCCGAGCCCTTGATGATCGGGATGTCGTCGCCCGGGAAGTCGTAGGAGGAGAGCAGCTCGCGGATCTCCATCTCGACGAGCTCCAGCAGCTCCTCGTCATCGACCTGGTCGACCTTGTTCATGTACACCACCAGCGCAGGCACGCCGACCTGGCGGGCCAGCAGGATGTGCTCGCGGGTCTGCGGCATCGGGCCGTCGGCGGCCGAACACACCAGGATCGCGCCGTCCATCTGGGCGGCACCGGTGATCATGTTCTTCACGTAGTCCGCGTGGCCGGGGCAGTCGACGTGCGCGTAGTGACGCGCGTCGGATTCGTACTCGACGTGCGCCGTCGAGATCGTGATGCCGCGGGCCTTCTCTTCAGGCGCGCCGTCGATCTGGTCGTAGGCCTTGAAGTCGCCGAAGTATTTCGTAATCGCAGCCGTCAGCGTCGTCTTGCCGTGGTCAACGTGACCGATCGTGCCGACGTTCACATGCGGTTTGTTACGCTGAAACTTTTCCTTTGCCATGATGGCGCCTCGTGAGTTGGGGGCTACCTTCGGCCCGTTGCACATCGCGCGCGAAGTATGTCGATTGGCGCCGGAAATCAAGCGCCTTCCAAACTTCCGGGCCGAAACGGCGCATCGCGGGGCCGGTCCGGGCGCCGCGCGCTCCGGACGCCCCGCCGATCTCACATGTAGGCGCCGAAGATCTCGAGGTCCTCGGCAAAGAGTTCGTGGATCCGTGCACGATCCTGTGGGGTGAGGTCGCCAGCGAAGGAACGCGACCGGCTGGTGGTGCGGCGGCCGACCTCGGGCACCGGGCCGATGGCCTCTGCCAGATCCGCGACGAAGTCCTCCACCTGCCCGGTGTTGTAGATCCGGTCGAAATAGGCGGGGTCGCGCCCGAGGAAATGGCTGAGCGGCTCGCAGTGATGCGCCACGACCCCGGACAGCGCGCGGTATTCCGGCAGGAACCGGATGAAGGTGCCGATGTCGGGGGCCTCCACCACGCCGCGGTCGCGCTGCTCGGGCGAGAGGTCGAGCGTGTTCAGGTCTCCGCGCGCCACGACCCGGTTGGCGTAGCACGACAGGAGCCGCGAGACCGGTTCGCGCACCACGCAGACCCGGCGATGCCCCGCGATCCGGTCATGCGGCAACTTCTCGAAAGGCACGAAGGGGTAGGCCGCGTTGTGGATGTGCCAATGCGTGCCGTTCTCGGTGTAGGGCTCGAACGGCCGTCCGTTCTCGATCTCGAAGAACAGGAACTTGAGGGAGGTGCTGGAGCACTTCGGCACGCTGATATAGCTGAACCCGTGCTGGTAGAGATGAACCGTCATCGCGCGCAAAGCCCCGGACGGCGCCGGGCAGAGCCCGCGTGGTCGCCTACTTCATCCACTGGCCGAAAATCTCCCGGTCCTCGGCGTAGATCTCCTCGATCCGCGCGCGGTCCTCTTCCGTGAGTTGCTTGGACACATCCGAGCTCGTGCTCTTCTGGGTGTGCGGCAGGCTGGGAGCTTCGCCCACCATGTCTGCCACGTATTCGACCAGCGTGGACAGCTCCCGCAGCGGGAAGATCTTGTCGAAAAAGGCCGGGTCGCGCCCCAGGAAATAGGACAGCGGCCTCGAGTGGTGCAGGAGCGTATAGGAGGATTCCTGGTATGCGGGCAGGTCGCGCACGAACTCCTGGATCGTGGGCGTCGTGGTCAAGCCCCGCTGCTCCAGGAACTGCGCGGCCTTCGGCTTCTCGAGAAGCCGCGCATCGATGACCTTGTTCGCGTAGCACGACACAAGCCGCCCGACAGGCTCCCGCACCACCGTGATCGTGCGATTGCGCCGGGTCATTTTCCGGTCGAGATCCTCGAACGGTATGCTCCTTGCGAGCTTGTGAATTCCGTAGGCCTGCCCGTTAATGTCAAATGCCTTGAACTCAAAGCCATTGTGAACCTCGAAGAAGAACTGCTTCAAGGACGTGCAAGCGCATTTGGGCACGCTGACATAAGTCAGTTTGTGCTTCTTGAGGTAGAGGGTCATGCCCGGGAACTCCTAGGAAACGTGTCCAGCCCCTCGTATCCGGGGGAGGGTTTGGCCGCAGGACTTTCAGAGAATTGAACCAAGATCAATTCTTTCGCGCGAACCACTCCGGATTGTCGCGCATCCACTCCTCGATCTGCCTCGCGCCATTGGCGGCGAGAGCGGCGACCTGTTCGTCACGGGACTTCGTGAGGCCGGAGCCGACGACGAACTCCTCGTCGAAGGACTCGAACACGGTGAACTGCTTCGGCTCGGCATTGATCTTGCCGCCGGCCTCGTCATCCCAGATCGAGGCCTCGATAATCATCGCCGACTTCGGCGCCAGCACCACCGGCACGCCAGGCACGGCGACCGAGTAGCCAAGGATGTTCACGGCGATGTGGTAGAACTGGTCCCCGGTGTAGCCGCTGAACCGCGCATCCAGCGCGTCCCGGTAGGCGCTTTCCCATTCTTCCACCGACACGTTGCGCGAGGGCTGAACCTGCTTGACGTTGTCGGCGACCACGACGATGTGGCCGAGCTTGAACTCGCCGAGGGGAATGCGTTCGGCCTGGGTGGCGGTTTCGGTGCTGCTGGCGCAACCGGCGAGCGCCGCGGCAGCGGCGAGTGCGAAGAGGCGGCGCGTCAGTCGTGTCATCCAGGGCTCCGTGCAGGTTCTGGTCGCAGGGTCCCACTGGCATAGCGGAGCCATGGCGCGCGCGCAATTTTCGCTTCGGGGTTTCCCGGGCCTGCCGTCGGGTCTATGTCTGCGGCGCAACAGGGAGTTTTGCGATGCAAGATGCGGATTTCGTCGGCCGGCTGCGGCTGGGTGTGAACATCGACCACGTCGCCACCGTGCGAAACGCCCGCGGCGGCGCCGTTCCCGACCCGCTGCGCGCCGCAAGGATCGCGGAGGCTGCGGGTTGCGACGGCATAACGGCGCACCTGCGCGAGGATCGCCGCCACATCAGCGACGCCGACATCGAGGCGCTGGCTGCAAACCTCTCGGTGCCGCTCAACTTCGAGATGGCCGCGACCGAGGAGATGCAACGCATCGCCCTGCGCCACCGCCCGCACGCCGTCTGCATCGTGCCCGAGAAGCGCGAGGAGCGCACCACCGAGGGCGGCCTCGAGGTCGCCAAGGACGAAAACCGTCTGGCCCATTTCATCGCCCCGTTGCGCGACGCCGGCTGCCGGGTGTCGATCTTCATCGCGGCCGACCGGCGCCAGATCGAGGCCGCACACCGGATCGGCGCGGCGGTGATCGAGTTGCACACCGGCGCCTATTGCGACGCCCACTCCGAGGGGCGCTTTGACGAGCGCGATGCCGAACTGGAGCGGTTGCGCGAGATGGCGGCCTTCGGCCATTCGCTCGGCCTCGAGGTTCACGCCGGCCACGGCCTGACCTACGACACCGTGAAGCCGGTCGCGGCCTTCCCCGAGGTGGTGGAACTCAACATCGGGCATTTCCTCGTCGGAGAGGCAATCTTTGTCGGGCTGGACGCCTCGATCCGGGAGATGCGCCGGCTGATGGACGAGGCGCGCAGCCCCGCGAGCGCCGCATGAGCACGGTCACGGAGGCAGAACGCAGTGCGCTGGCCGAATGCATCCACCGCGCCCGCGAGGCAAGCGACGTGGATGGCAAGGCCGGGATTTCGGCGGCCGTCCTGAAAGAGGGCGTGGTGATCGCCTGGGGTGACAACCAGGTCCATCTCGACAACGATATCACCCGCCATGCCGAGGTCGTCGCCATGGCCCGCGCGACCGCCGCGCTGGACACGCCGGACCTGTCGGGCTGCACCTTGCTGTCGACCTTGCAGCCCTGCGAGATGTGCCTCTCGGCGATGCGGTTCGCGGGTATCCGCAGGGTCGTCTTCGCCGCGACCAAGCCGCGTGTCGCGGCCAAGTATTTCGTGTTTCCCGAGCTGACGATCGAGCAGTTCGAAGGCGCGGACAAGGGCGCCTTCGAATGGGTCGGCGGGGTGCTGGAAGCCGAGGTGCTGGACCTCTACGCCGAGGGCGACGAGTAGATGATCCTCGGCATCGGCACCGACCTTGCCAATATCGAGCGGATCCAAGGTACGCTGGACCGTTTCGGCGACCGCTTCCGCAACCGCGTCTTCACCGAGATCGAACAGCGCAAGGCGGAGCGGAGGGCCGACACCGCCGGCACCTACGCCAAGCGGTGGGCGGCCAAGGAGGCTTGCTCCAAGGCGCTCGGCACCGGGCTGCGCATGGGGATCGCCTGGAAGGACATGGCCGTTTCCAACCTCGAGACCGGCCAGCCGGTCATGGCCGTCACCGGCTGGGCCGCCGAGCGGCTGGCCGAGATGACGCCGCCGGGCCACGAGGCGATCATCCATGTCACGCTCACCGACGATCACCCCTGGGCGCAGGCCTTCGTGGTGATCGAGGCGAGACCCCTGGCCGCACGGGACTGACCGTTCAGAACAGGAACATGTCGGCCTCGAGCTCGCCCGCACGCACATCCTCCAGCAGTACCTTGCCGGCGCCCGCCGTCACCAGCGCTCCGGCCTTGGTGTTGCTGATATCGAGATCCCGGAACCGTTCCGCCTCGCCCGCGACCAGCAGCCTGTCGCGCGCGACATCGAAATCGGTGATCGTGTCGCGCCCGCGATAATCGCCAAAGACGAAAAAGACGAAGGTGTCGCCCCCGCCCCCGCCGGTGAGCATGTCCCGGCCCGCGCCGCCGTCGATCAGGTCGGACCCCTTGCCACCATTGATGCTGTCCCGCCCGTTGCCGCCGGCCAGAACGTCCGCGCCGCCGCGACCCAGCACGAGGTCCTTGCCGTCACCGCCAAGGAACACGTCCCGCCCTCCGTCACCGTCGAATTTCAGGTTCAGCCGCAGGTTGAACCCGTCGCCCGTCGAAAAGAACAGCCCGTCCACGTTGATCCAGATCGCGTTGCCCCGGGTTTCGACATTCGCGTCCGGAAGATCGAGCGAATTGGTGCCGCCGACGAGGCTTGCCCCGCGCAGCGACAGCTGGTCGTCTTCCGCGAAGGCGGTCATGGTCAGCTTGTAGCCGTTGAACCCGGTCTCGTCGTCGACATTGGCAAAGACGCCGCCCTGCAAGGTCTCGTAGTGGACCGTCGTGCCCGTCAGATCGAAGCGGGCGGCCACGACGAAATACGGATCCCCGTTGATGTCGAGAAAGGACACATCGTCGAACTCGACAGCATCCTCGTCGATCCTCGACGTCACGGGACGGCTGGAAGGGGTTTGCATGTCAGGTGTGAATACCTGCAAGCGGGCCTTGGTGCCTTCAAACATCTCAAGTTCCAATCATTGCTTCGGGAATGAATATCGGCTCACGCACAGATCAACTTGCCGTGCCGCACCACTTCGGTCAAACGGCGATCCTCGCCGCCCGCCCCGCCACCGGCTTGACTCCCCCACCGCCCCCGACCATGAAGCGCCTTGCGCAAGGAGCGCAGGCAGGCACGGCAGGGAACAGGCATGGGCGACGCGGTCGAAGGCATCTGGGAAACGATCAAGACGGTCTTCTGGGCCCTGGTGATTGCCGGCGTCTTCCGCACGCTGTTCTTCCAGCCGTTCTGGATTCCCTCGGGTTCGATGAAGGACACGCTGCTGATCGGCGATTTCCTGTTCGTCAACAAGATGGCCTATGGCTATTCGCAGTATTCCTGCCCCTTCGGCCTCTGCCCGATCGATGGCCGGCTGATGGGTTCCGAGCCCGAGCGCGGCGACGTCGTGGTGTTCCGCCACCCGGTCAACGGCACCGATTTCATCAAGCGGCTGATCGGCCTGCCCGGCGACCGGATCCAGATGAAGGATGGCGTGCTGCACATCAACGATGAGCCGGTAGGAATGGAACCGGACGGGCTGTTCATCGAGGACATGGCCCCGCAGGGTCCGCAGCAGCTTCTGCCGCGCTGCTCCAACGACCCCGTCGGCCAGGGCGGCACCTGCGAAAAGGAACGTTTCATCGAGACCCTGCCGAACGGCACGAGCCACTCGATCCTCGACATCGGCCTCGGCCCGAACGACAACACCCCGATCTTCACCGTGCCCGACGGCCATTACTTCTTCATGGGCGACAACCGCGACAACTCCACCGACAGCCGGGTCAACCAGATCGCGCGCGGCGTTGGCATGGTTCCGGCCGAGAACCTCATTGGCCGCGCCGACCGGATCATGTTCTCCTCCGCCGGCAAGTCGCTGTTCTTTGTCTGGACATGGCGCCCGGACCGCTTCTTCAAGAGGATCGAGTGAAGCTTTCGGCGGAACTGAGAGCGTTTCAGGATCGTCTGGGGCATCGTTTCCGGCGCCCCGAGCTGCTGCTGCGCGCCCTCACCCATCCGTCGCTTGCCTCCGAGACCCGCCCGTCCAATCAGCGGCTCGAGTTCCTCGGGGACCGGGTGCTGAACCTGGTGATCGCCGAGGCGCTCTTCCTGCATGACCGCCTCGCCGACGAGGGCCAGCTCGCCCCGCGCTACAACGCGCTCGTGCGCAAGGAGACCTGCGCCGACGTCGCCCGCCAGATCGATCTCGGCGCGGCGCTGAAGCTCGGCCGATCCGAAATGATGTCCGGCGGGCGCCGCAAGAACGCGCTCCTCGGCGATGCGATGGAGGCGGTGATCGCCGCGGTCTATCTCGACGCCGGCCTCGACGCCGCAAAGCCGATCGTGCTGCGCCTTTGGGGCGAGCGGATCGAGGCGGCCGAGAGCCAGGCACGCGATTCCAAGACCGCGCTGCAGGAATGGGCCCAGGCCCGCGGCATGGCGCCACCGAAATACGTCGAGACCCGGCGCAGCGGACCGGACCACGCCCCTTCCTTCACCATCAGCGCCCGCCTCGAGAACGGCGAGGAGGCGACCGCCACAGCCGGTTCAAAGCGCCAGGCCGAACAGGCCGCCGCCACCGCGCTCCTCGAGCGGCTCGAGGCCTGACCCCGCCGCATCTGTACGAGAGCGCTGCGACATCGCGGCCCAATTGCTGCATTTCGGATACGCAATATATCTCCGAGGCAGCTACCCGCGCAGCCTCAGCCAGGAGAGACAGATGCCCAACGATCAGACCCTCAAGAACCTGCAGACCGCCCTCGAAATGGAGATGACCGCCGGTCACCAGTACCAGCTCCACGCCCAGGTGCTGGACGACTGGGGGCTGAACCTGCTCGCCGACAAGATGCGCGAGGAGATGCAGGAGGAGATCGGCCATTCCGACCTGTTCATGGAGCGCATCCTGTTCCTGGGCGGCACGCCCGAAATCCGCTTCCAGAAGCAGCCGAAGAAGGCCGATAGCCTTGAAGAGATGTTCCGGATGGACGCCGAAGACGAGCAGGAGGCCATCGAAGTCTATGCCCGCGGCGCCATGCAGGCGGCCGAAGTGGGCGATATCGGCAGCCGGACGCTGTTCGAGAAGATCGTGCTGGACGAGGAAGGCCACAAGGCCTGGCTCGACCTGCAGCTGAGCCTTATCAAGCGGCTCGGCGAGAAGGCCTACAGCGCCAAGTGGGTCTCATTTGCCGAAGAAAGCGACACCGAAGCCTGATCCGACACGCCGGGCGGGGACGCGCCTGCCGTTCCGCTGGCGCCCGGACGCCCGATGGCGTAAACCCCGGCTCTGAGCCGGAGGTTTGAAGCCATGTCCACACGTTGCGGATTCGTCGCCCTGATCGGAGAGCCCAACGCGGGCAAGTCCACCCTGCTGAATGCCATGGTGGGCGCGAAGGTCTCCATTGTCACCCACAAGGTGCAGACAACCCGCGCCCGCATCCGCGGCGTGGCGCTCGAAGGCGAGAGCCAGATCGTCTTTGTCGACACGCCGGGCCTGTTCCGCCCGCGCCGCCGGCTTGACCGCGCCATGGTGGCAGCCGCCTGGGGCGGCGCGGCAGACGCCGACATCGTGGTCCTGCTGATCGAGGCGCACCGCGGGCTGACCGAGGGCGTCAAGGCGATCCTGGAGGCTCTCAAGGAGCGCGGCTCCGGCCAGACGGTGGCGCTCGCGATCAACAAGATCGACCGGGTCAAGTCCGAGACCCTGCTCGCCCTGACCAAGGAGATGAACGAGGCCTATCCCTTCGTCGAGACCTACCTGATCTCGGCCGAAAAGGGCTACGGCGTCGACGACCTCCGCGAATGGCTCGCCGGCGCCCTGCCCGAGGGCCCCTGGCTCTACCCTGAAGACCAGCTCTCCGACCTGCCGATGCGGATGATCGCGGCCGAGATGACCCGCGAGAAGTTGACCCTGCGGCTGCACCAGGAACTGCCCTACCAGCTCACGGTCGAGACCGAGAACTGGGAGGAGCGCAAGGACGGCTCCGCCCGCATCGACCAGGTGATCTACGTCGCCCGCGACGGCCACAAGGGCATCGTGCTGGGCAAGGGCGGCGAGACGATCAAGGCCGTCTCGCAGGCCGCCCGCGCCGAGCTCGAGGAATTTCTCGACCGCAAGGTCCACCTCTTTCTGCAGGTCAAGGTCCGGCCCAACTGGCTGGAGGAAGCAGAGCGCTATTCCGAGATGGGCCTCGACTTCAAGGACGGCAATTCGTGAGCCGGCTGGCCTCGGGCCTCTGGGTTCAGGCCTACCTCATGCGCCTCCAGATCGAGACCATCCCGGCCTACGTGCTGGCCCATGGCGACGACACCGCCGGGGCGATCATGGTCAAGCTCAGCCCGCTCGACGGCACCGCACGGCTCTACCAGCGCATCATGGCGATGGACGGCACCCGCCCGTGGGACGTGCTGGCCGAAGGTCCCGAGCCGGAGGTCGACGCCCTGATCGCGCGCCAGCGCAAGACCGATCCCGATCTCTGGGTGATCGAGGTCGAAAGCCGCGACGGCCGCCATCTGCTGGACCAGCCCGGTCTCGACTGACGCCCCCCCCCTTTCGCCTGTCCTAAAGCCCCTCAGGGGAGAGACCCCGAACGGGGCGTGGAGGGCAGACGACTCGCCGCCCCTCTTCAGCCGCGCGCAGCCATGGACTTCCCCCGCATCCCCCGCCACGATGCGCGCCGGAGATACGGAGGTCGCTGGATTGGACTGGCGGGACGAAGGCGCAGTGCTGACCGTGCGACCGCATGGCGAGACCTCGGCGATCCTCGAGGTCTTCACCGCAGAGCATGGTCGCCATGCCGGCGTGGTGCGCGGCGGCACCAGCCGCAAGCTGACCCCGGTGCTGCAGCCCGGCGCACAGCTCTCGCTGGAATGGCGGGCGCGGCTGCAGGAGCATATCGGGGCCTTCCGGGTCGAACCGCTGAAATCCCGCAGCGCCGCCATCCTGAACGACCGCCTCGCCCTCTCGGCCCTGGGCGCGACCTGCGCGCTCCTGTCCTTCGCCCTGCCGGAACGCGAGCCGCATCCGGGCCTTTATGCTGCCACCCAGCACCTGCTGGACGCGCTCGGGACCGATCCGCGCTGGCCGGGGCTTTACCTGCTCTGGGAACGCGCCCTGATGGAGGAACTCGGCTTCGCGCTCGACCTGAGCGCCTGCGCGGTGACCGGCGCGACCGAGGGCCTCGTCTTTGTCTCGCCCCGGACCGGGCGCGCGGTGACCGCCGAGGGTGCCGGGGCCTGGTCCGACAGGCTTCTGCCGCTGCCGCCCTGCCTGCGCGGCGAGGCGGCGGAGAGCCCCGCCGAGATTCTCGAAGGGCTTCGGACCACCGGGCACTTCCTTGAAACCTGGCTGGCGCCGGCGCTCGGCGACCGCCCCTTGCCACCGGCCCGCCAGCGGCTCATCGACCTGCTCGCGCGCCAGGGAGTCCACCCATGAAGACCTTTGCAGAGATCCGCGACCTTGCCATCGCCCGCAAGGGCGAGGCCGCTTACGAGGCCGCGATGCCCGCTCCGCCCGACTGGCCCATGTCTGCGCTGCCGGACGACCGGCTGTTGTCCGAATTCACCAAGCGGGTTTTCCAGGCCGGGTTCAACTGGTCGGTGATCGAGAGCAAGTGGCCGGGGTTCGAGGCGGCCTTCCACGGCTTCGATATTGGCCGCAACGCGATGATGTCGGACGAGGATCTCGACGCCCACCTGCGCAACACCGACATCGTGCGAAACGCGGCCAAGATCCTGACGGTGCGCGACAATGCGGTCTTCCTGTCCGATCTCGCCCGCGCCCACGGCTCGGCCGCGGGCTACCTCGCCGCCTGGCCGATCGACGACACGATCGGCCTGTTCGACCTGCTGAAGAAGCGCGGGGCGCGACTTGGCGGTGTGACCGGCCAGTACGCGCTGCGCAACGCCGGCTATGACGCCTTCATCCTGTCGCGCTCCGTCCTGGCCGCGCTGAATGCGCATGGCGTGATCGATGGCGCGGCGACCTCCAAGGGAGCTCAGCGCAAGGTCCAGGCGGCGTTCAACGCCTGGCACGCCGAAAGCGGCGCGCGCCATGCCGTGATCAGCCGGACGCTGGCGCTCTCCGTCCCGGACTGAGCCCGGCCTTGCATTGCCGCCGCGCCTGTCGGAGACAGGGGCAAATCCCGGCCTCGCGAGGAATGCATGGAAGATATCTGGCTGTCCTATGCCAAGCGCCTGCAGGCGCTGGCCGCCACCGGGCTGCATTATTCCCCGGACGCCTTCGACCAGGAACGCTTTGCCGAGATCGACGGGATCGCGCGCGAGATGATCTCGCGTCTGGGCCAGGTGCCGGTGCAGCAGCTTGCGGGTCTGGCGGAGCCGCACGAGGGTTACGCCACGCCCAAGATCGACATCCGAGCCGCGGTGTTCCGCGAGGGACGTGTGCTGCTGGTGCGGGAGAAAGTCGACGGCCGCTGGACCATGCCGGGCGGCTTTGCCGATATCGGCTATACCGCGAGCGAGGTCGCGGTGAAGGAAACCTGGGAAGAGGCGACGCTCAGGGTGGAGGCCAGCAAGCTCTACGAGATCCGCCACCGCGCCAAGCAGCCCGGCGCGCCGGATTACCGCGATTTCTACAAGTTCTTCTTCCTGTGCACCCCGGAGGACGACGCTCCGCCGCAGGCCGGACCGGAAACCACCGATGCGCGCTTCTTCGACCCCGAAGACCTGCCGCCGATGTCCCTCGGCCGCTCCAGCCCCGCCGACGTTGCCCGGGCGCTGGTGCATCTCCGCGCGCCGCAGATGCTGACCGACTGGGATTGATTGCACCGATGGGGCGAGCCGGGGCGCTGCCCCGGCCCCGGGGATGTGTCCGGACAGAAGAAGGGGCGCCGGCGGCACTCTGGCCGGCCGACGCCCTGATGGCCGTGGCTCAGGTCAGCCCAGAAGCCGCCGCGCGATGACCTGCGCCTGGATCTCGGCGGCACCCTCGAAGATGTTGAGGATCCGCGCGTCACAGAGCACCCGGCTGATCGCATATTCCTGCGCGAAGCCGTTGCCGCCATGGATCTGCAACCCGTTATCGGCCGCGGCCCAGGCCACGCGGGCGCCAAGCAGCTTCGCCATTCCGGCCTCGAGATCGCAGCGCTGGTCGTGGTCCTTCTCCCAGGCGGAGAAATAGGTGAGCTGGCGCGCCACCATGATCTCCACCGCCATCATGGCGAGCTTGCCGGAGACGCGCGGAAACTCGATCAGCGCCTTGCCGAACTGCTTGCGGTCGCGGGCGTATTGCATCGCGATGTCGAGCGCGGATTGCGCGACGCCGACGGCGCGGGCGGCGGTCTGGATCCGCGCGGCCTCGAAGGTCTTCATCAGCTGCTTGAAGCCCTGCCCTTCTTCGCCGCCGAGCAGATTCTCGCCCTTGACGTGGAAGTTGTCGAAGCCGAGCTCGTACTCCTTCATCCCGCGATAGCCGAGCACCTCGATCTCGCCACCGGTCATGCCCTCGGTCGGGAACGGGTCCTCGTCGGTGCCGGGCGTCTTCTCGGCCAGGAACATGCTCAGGCCCTTGTGGTCGGTGGTGTTCGGATCGGTCCGGGCCAGCAGGGTCATCACGTGCGTGCGCGCCGCGTGGGTGATCCAGGTCTTGTTGCCCGTGACCTTGTAGTTGCCGTTCTCGTCCTTCACGGCGCGGGTCCTCAGGCTGCCGAGGTCGGAGCCGGTGTTGGGCTCGGTGAAGACGGCCGTGGGCAGGATCTCGGCGCTGGAAAGTTTCGGCAGCCAGTATTCCTTTTGCGCGTCCGTACCGCCCGCGAGGATCAGCTCGGCGGCAATCTCGGAGCGGGTCCCGAGGCTGCCCACGCCGATGTAGCCGCGCGACAGCTCCTCGGAGACGACGACCATCGACGCCTTGGAGAGACCGAACCCGCCATACTCCTCCGGAATGGTCAGACCGAAGACGCCCATCTCGGCCAGTTCCTCGATGATCTCCATCGGGATCAGCTCGTCCTTGAGGTGCCATTCGTGGGCATTGGGCTCCACGCGCTCCACGGCGTAGCGGCGGAACTGCTCGCGGATCATCTCCAGCTCGTCGTCCAGCCCGGTCGCGCCAACGGTGATGTTGGCGGATTGCTCCTGCATCAGTTCGACAAGCCGCGTGCGGGCGCGCTGCGAGTTGCCGTTCTGGCACAGCGCTTCGATCTCCGGCGTGTCCAGTTCAGCGAGCGCCGTGCGGTCGTCGAGCCCCATGTCGCGCATCCGGACGATCTCGCCCTGCGACATCGGAATTCCGCCGCGGATCTGCTGCAGGTACTCCCCAAAGGCGATCTGGTGGATCAGCTGCTCGATCTCGCCGAACCGGCCCTGGCCGTCGAGCCGCTCGGCCCAGGCCTGCATCTGGTTGAGCGACTGGGCATAGGTCGCCAGCCACGCCAGCCCGTGGGCGGCGGTCTGGTTCTGCTCCAGCAGCACGCCGGACACGCGGCCGTCCCGGGACACGCGATCGCGCACGGCCTCGCGGGCCTGGGCCAGAAGGGCATCCACCGGCGCCAGCGACTTCTCCGTCAGCGTCAGCAGGGTGTCGAGAATGGCGCCGCCGGCCTCGGCCTTGGGCAGATCCTGTCCATCGTGGGGCATGACTCGAATCCTCCGTCTTCGGGTTTCGAACCGGCATAGGCTGTTTGCAGGTGCAGCGCAACATAATTTCAATACGGGAGATCATTCATGCAAATTATGTCTCTCGCGATTTGCCTGTGCGCCCCGACCGAGATCGGATAAGGCCACGCCCATGGATACGTTTTCCCTTCCCGGCGGGCTCGGGCCGCTGTTCTTCGCCCTCGCCTGCGCGATCACGCTGCTCGCCGGCTTCGTCAAGGGCACCACCGGGTTCGCCATGCCGATGATCATGGTCTCGGGGTTGGCGTCGTTCCTGTCACCGGAGATGGCGCTGGCCGGTCTGATGCTGCCGACCCTGGTGACGAATGCGATGCAGGCGCTGCGCGATGGCCTGCGGGCGGCCATCGGGGCGGTTCGCGACTACCCGCGCTATTTCGCCGTGGCCGGGGTGTGTCTGGTGCTCTCCGGGCAGCTGGTGACGGCGGTCGACCCGCGGGCGATCTACGCGATGATCGGCGTTCCGATCACCTTCTTCGGCGTGGCGCAACTGCTCGGCTGGCAGGTGAGTATCCGGCCGGAGGCTCAGCGGCGCGCGGAGGCCCTGCTGGGGACGGTGTCCGGCGTGATCGGCGGGGTGTCCGGGGTCTGGGGACCGCCGCTGGTGATCTACCTGACCGCGATCGGCACCCCGAAGGCCGAACAGGTTCGGGTACAGGGCGTGGCCTTTGCGCTCGGCGCCGTGCTTCTGGTGGCGACGCACCTGCAGACCGGCGTGCTCAACGCGCGCACGATCCCCTTCTCGGCGCTTCTGCTCGCGCCGGCCCTGGCCGGCATGTGGCTGGGCCAGAGAGTGCAGGACCGGCTCGACCAGGCGACCTTCCGCAAGGCGACACTCTTCGTGCTGGTGCTGGCGGGGCTCAACCTCCTGCGCCGGGCGTTCACCTGATCCCGACAGGGACGGAAATGCAGAACGGCCCGGAGTGACCCGGGCCGTCCGTTTCAGCGTGACCGAGCTTGCGCCTCAGCCGATGGCGATGGCCTTCACTTCATCGGAGACATAGGGCAGGTACTGCTCGAAGTTCTCCTTGAACATGGCGACCAGCTTCCGGGCCTGTGCGTCGTAAGCCTCCTTGTCCTTCCAGGTATCGCGCGGATGCAGGAGGTCGGTCTCGATCCCCGGCACCTCGACGGGGACGTCGAAGCCGAAGAACGGATCCTTCTGGAAGGCGACGGTCTTGAGCGTGCCGTCGAGCGCGGCGGTGAGGAGCCCGCGGGTGGCCTTGATCGGCATCCGCTTGCCGGTGCCGTAGGCGCCGCCGGACCAGCCGGTATTGACCAGCCAGCAGGTGGAGCCGTGATCGTGCACCTGCTTCATCAGCAGGTCGCCATAGACTTCCGGACGGCGCGGGATGAAGGGCGCGCCGAAACAGGTCGAGAAGGTCGGCTGCGGCTCGGTCACCCCGCGCTCGGTGCCGGCCACCTTGGAGGTGAAGCCCGACAGGAAGTGATACATCGCCTGCTCCGGGGTCAGCTTGGCGATCGGCGGCAGAACCCCGAACGCGTCGCAGGTGAGCATGATGATGTTCTTGGGGTGACCCGCGACGCCGGTCGCCGAGGCATTGGCGATGTAGTTGAGCGGGTAGGCGCAGCGCATGTTCGGGGTCAGGCTGTCATCGTCGAAATCGAGCTTCAGCGAGTCGCCGTCATATACCATGTTCTCGATCACCGTGCCGAACATGCGGGTGGTCGCGTAGATCTCCGGCTCGGCCTCCTCCGAGAGGTTGATGGTCTTGGCGTAGCAGCCGCCCTCGAAGTTGAACGTGCCCTTCTTGTCCCAGCCATGCTCGTCGTCGCCGATCAGCACCCGGTTCGGGTCGGCGGAGAGCGTCGTCTTGCCGGTGCCGGAGAGGCCGAAGAAAACCGCCGCATCTTCGGGCTTGCCCGGCGCGTGGTTGGCAGAGCAATGCATGGCCATGACGCCCTTGCCGGGCAGCAGGTAGTTGAGCGTGGTGAAGACGGATTTCTTGTTCTCGCCGGCATATTCGGTGCCGCCGATCAGGATCAGCTTTTCCTTGAGGTTCAGCGCGATGACGGTCTCGGAGCGGCAGTTGTGGCGTTCCGGGTCGGCCTTGAAGGAGGGGATGTTGATGACCGTCAGCTCAGGAACGAAGCCGTCCAGCTCGACCCGTGCCGGGCGGCGCAGCATGTGACGCATGAAGATGCCGTGCCAGGCGTATTCTGTGATCATCCGCACGTTCAGCCGGTGTTCGAGATCGGCCCCGCCGTAGAGATCCTCGACGTAGTATTCACCGCCCTTCATGAACTCCAGCATGTCGGCCTTGAGGTTGGCAAAACCCTCCTCGGAAATGGCGGCGTTGTTGTCCCACCAGATGGTGTCTTCGGTCACCTCGTCGCGCACCACGTGCTTGTCCTTGGGCGAGCGGCCCGTGAACTTGCCCGTGCTGACCAGTATCGTACCGCCCAGGCCGATCCTGCCCTCGCCCTTCCGGATGGCCTCTTCCATCAGCTGGCTGACCAGCAGGTTGTAGTGGATGGCGCCGACCCCGGTAATACCTTGATCCTCAAGGCGCATCGCCTGGTTAACACGTCCAGTCGTCATTCGCTCGCTCCCAAAACCGCCTTCGCGGTCGTCCAGTTCCTTGCAAAACAAACGGCAGGCGACGTGCCTGCCAGCAAGGCCGATGCGGCCCCGCAAGATTCGTATAACACCGGGAATTCGATCTTGGACTGCGACAAGTGCCACTGGTTAGCGCGAACATTTCAAGGCGTTTGCCGCGCGCAAAAAAAAGAGGGCGGTAAAAACCGCCCCCTTCCTCATTTCAATGCGGTCACGCTTCGGGACGAACCACGTCCTCATGCGCCAGTTCCCACTGGTCGGGGGAGCGCCACAGCCGCGAGCGCAGGAGTTCGCGTTCGAAGATGAACTCCTTCGGAAGCCGGTCGAAGAACTTGTCGAACTGCTCTTCGTGG
Organism: Tropicimonas sediminicola; assembly: GCF_900188335.1. Taxonomy (GTDB): domain Bacteria; phylum Pseudomonadota; class Alphaproteobacteria; order Rhodobacterales; family Rhodobacteraceae; genus Tropicimonas; species Tropicimonas sediminicola. Next base: position 197,889 of record NZ_FZOY01000004.1, read on the forward strand.
GCGTGGGCTTCCTTGGCGCCGGCTTCGCGGCCGACTTCCATCAGCTGGTAGAACTTCTCGGACGGGAAATCGAGCCCGGCCCATTCGAGGTCCTCGTGACGCGGCATCCAGCCGATCGGGCTTTCGACTGCGTAGCCACGGCCGTGGACGCGATCGACGATCCACTTCAGCACCCGCATGTTCTCGCCGAAGCCCGGCCAGATGAACTTGCCGTTGTCGTCCTTGCGGAACCAGTTGGTGCGGAAGATCCGCGGCGGGTTCGACACGCGGCGGCCGATGTTCAGCCAGTGCCCGAAGTAGTCGGCCATGTTGTAGCCGCAGAAGGGCAGCATCGCCATCGGGTCGCGCCGCATCGCGGCCTGGCCGATCGCGGCGGCAGTGGCTTCCGAGCCCATGGTCGCGGCGAGGTAGACGCCGTGGCTCCAGTTGAAGGACTGGAACACCAGCGGCATGTCCTTGCTCATCCGTCCGCCGAACACGAAACCGGCGATCGGCACACCGGCCGGGTTTTCCCACTCGTCATCGATGGACGGGCAGTTCGCGGCAGGCGCGGTGAAGCGGGCGTTGGGGTGCGCCGCGGGGGTATCGCTGTCGGGCGTCCAGTCGTTGCCTTTCCAGTCGATCAGGTGCGCCGGCGGCTCCTTGGTCATGCCTTCCCACCAGACGTCGCCATCGTCGGTCAGCGCGCAGTTGGTGTAGATGACGTCCTTCTTGATCGTCTCGACGGCGGTCGGGTTGGAAGCCTCGTTCGTGCCCGGGGCCACGCCGAAGAAGCCCGCCTCGGGGTTGATCGCGCGGAGTTCGCCGCCCGGCCCCTTCTTGATCCAGGCGATGTCGTCGCCGACGGTCGTGACCTTCCAGCCTTCGAAGCCCTTCGGCGGCACCAGCATGGCGAGATTGGTCTTGCCGCAGGCGCTCGGGAAGGCGGCGGCGAGGTAGGTTTTCTCGCCTTCGGGAGACTCGATGCCCATGATCAGCATGTGCTCGGCCATCCAGCCTTCATCGCGGGCCATCACGGAAGCGATGCGCAGCGCCAGGCACTTCTTGCCGAGCAGGGCGTTACCACCGTAACCCGACCCGTAGGACCAGATCTCGTAGGTCTCGGGGAAGTGGACGATGTATTTCTTCTGGATGTCGCTTTCGCAGGGCCACGGCACGTCTGCCTGGCCGGGCTCGAGCGGCGCGCCGACGGAGTGCATGCAGGGGATGAAATCACCATCCTCGCCAAGCGAGTCGAGGACGGCCTGACCCATGCGGGTCATGATGCGCATGTTGGTGACCACGTAGGCGCTGTCGGAGATCTGGACGCCGACCTTCGCGATCGGGGAGCCGATCGGACCCATGCTGAACGGGATGACGTACATCGTCCGCCCCTTCATGCAGCCGTCGAACAGGCCGTTCAGGGTCTCGCGCATTTCGGACGGGTCGGCCCAGTTGTTGGTCGGGCCGGCGTCGTTCTTGCTGTTCGAGCAGATGAAGGTCCGGTCCTCGACACGACCGACGTCCGACGGGTGAGACCGGGCGAGATAGCTGTTGGGGCGCTTCTCGGGGTTCAGTCGGATGAAGGTCCCTGCATCCACCATCTCCTGGCAGAGCCGATCGTACTCTTCCTGAGACCCGTCGCACCACACGACCTTGTCGGGCTTGCAAAGGGCCTGCATCTTTTCGACCCACTCAAGCAGTCGGGCATTTTTGGTCGGTTTGGCCGTGAGAGCTTCCATGCTTTCCTCCTAGGATGCAGCAACGCTGCGCAGGCTTGCTCCGATTGCTCCCCCAATCGCGTGGGGGTGGCTCATCCGGAGCGCGTTCCCCTCGGGCCGCATATCCCTGCGCCGCCTGCCGCTCATATATCACCTGCCAGACGCAAATGAACCGTCACAGGGCCCGATTGTTAGCGCCACCATGTCGCTGTTTCCGGTTCTGAATGACGGGGTTTCGCGCATTACATGCCACGGTATACTTTTTGCATGTCCGCCATGCCGTGGCCGCCATGTGATGTAATTTAGTCATTCGTTTCCGAAATTGCGGTCACCTGAGCCCGCCAAACATGCACGATTCGCATTCATTGTTGATTCCTGTGCGGCGACACATGAAAATGTGACAAAAGTGGAACATGAGCAGTACGAGGAATACCCGCCATGTCGCGCATCGCGCTTGTTGACGACGACAGGAACATCCTGACCTCCGTTTCCATGACCCTCGAAGCCGAGGGTTTCGAGGTTGAAACCTACAACGACGGCCAGTCCGCCCTGGACGCCTTCAACAGAAGGCTCCCCGACATGGCCGTGCTCGACATCAAGATGCCCCGGATGGACGGAATGGACCTTCTGCAGCGCCTGCGCCAGAAGACCTCGATGCCGGTGATCTTCCTGACCTCGAAGGACGACGAGATCGACGAGGTGCTCGGCCTGCGGATGGGCGCGGACGACTACGTCAAGAAGCCCTTCTCCCAGCGGCTTCTGGTGGAACGCATCCGCGCGCTGCTGCGCCGGCAGGAAGCGATCTCCGCCGACGAGGCCGGGGAGCCCGAGACCTCGCAGGTGCTGGTGCGCGGCGAGCTGACCATGGACCCGCTGCGCCATTCGGTGAGCTGGAAAGGCCTGGACGTCTCCCTCACCGTGACGGAGTTCCTGCTGCTGCAGGCGCTCGCGCAGCGTCCGGGGTTCGTCAAGAGCCGCGACCAGCTGATGGATGTCGCCTACGACGATCAGGTCTACGTGGACGACCGCACGATCGACAGCCACATCAAGCGCCTCCGCAAGAAGATGCGCAGCGTCGATCCGGAGTTTTCCGCCATCGAAACGCTTTACGGAATCGGGTATCGTTATAACGAAGAGTGACCCTCTGCCCCCGAAAGGGACCATGCGTGTGCGCGACACAAGGCACGAAGTAAATAGTGACGTTGTTCTGGGCGAAGACTGGGTAACGCCCGAGACCTCGGACGCCGACGTTCGACGCAAGCGCGAACGGCGTGGGTATCTGACGCTCAACCGGTCCCCGCTGGCGCGGAAGATTATTACCTTCAACCTGATCGGCCTCCTCATACTGGTCGGCGGGGTTTTCTATCTCAATCCGTTCCGGGACAGCCTGACGGAGCAGCGGGTCAACGGGCTGCACTCCGAAGCCGGGCTGATAGCCGATGTCTTCGAGGTCCAGATCCCCCGCAACGCGCCGGTCAGTCTCGCCGGCGGCGACGGGATCGATCCGCAATCAACGCTGGACAATCTGACCCTGTCGCACGGGGTGGAAGTCTTCGTCTACGACACCGCCGGCAAGAAGGTGGCGCATCGCTCCGGCCCGGCTCTCGACCTGGAAACGCCTGACGGCTCGACCGTCATTACCGACTTCCTGAACTCCGTCTGGGAGGGCACCTCGCGCCTGCTGACCCCCGGCGCCCCGGACGTTCCCGGCGCCGACAGCGAGCGCCTCGCCGAGGCCCTGCTGGAGGGTGTGGAGGCCGGCAACGCTCCGATGGCCACCGGTGTCGACGCGAACGGGGAAACGCTCTTTGCTGTCGCCAGCCCGATCCTGCAGGGCGAGCGGATCGTCGGCATCGTCGCCGCCGCCTCCGCCGCGGGAGAGGTCGACGACCTCGTCCGCAAGGAGCGCGAGCAGGTGCTCCAGATGTTCGTGATCGCGATCCTGGTCTCGATCGGCCTGAGCCTCGTTCTCGCTTCTACCATCGCCAACCCGCTCTCCGATCTCGCCGCCGCGGCCGAGATCGGGCGTGACCGCAACGCCCGCAAGATGGCGCCGGGCCGGGTGCGCATCCCCGATCTGACCGGCCGCCCCGACGAGATCGGCCGGCTCTCCGGCGCACTGCGCGGCATGGTTGCCGCGCTCTACGATCGGATCGACGCTAACGAACAATTCGCCGCCGATGTCGCCCACGAGATCAAGAACCCGCTGGCCTCGCTGCGCTCCGCTGTCGGCACGATGCGGGTGGCCAAGCGGGAAGATCAGCGGGAGAAGCTGCTGGACGTCATCGACCACGACGTTCGCCGCCTCGACCGGCTGGTCAGCGACATCTCCAACGCCTCCCGACTCGACAGTGAACTGGTCAAGGAGGATGAGGAGCAGTTCGACCTGCTGCACATGCTGCACAACCTCACCGACTATCTCGGCGAGGACGCCAAGTCGAAAGGGGTCGAGTTCATCACCGACCTGCCCAAGCAGCCGATCATGGTCTACGGGCTCGAGGCGCGGCTGGCGCAGGTTTTCGTCAACCTGATCACCAACGCCGTCAGCTTCTGCGAGGAAGGCGACGCCGTGCGCGTCTGGGTCCGCAAGCGCGAGAACCGTGTGCTCGTGGTGTTCGAGGACACCGGCCCCGGCATCCCCGAGCAGGCGCTGACCAAGATCTTCAACCGGTTCTATTCCGAGCGCCCGCCGGGGCAGTTCGGCGACCACTCGGGCCTCGGCCTCGCGATCTCCAAGCAGATCGTAGAAGCCCATGGTGGAGTTATCTGGGCGGAAAACATCCGCCCGACAGATGCCGACATCACCTCCGAACCGCTGGGGGCCCGCTTCGTGGTCGGCCTGCCGGTCTGAGCCGGGGAGGCAATCCATGTCGGCCCAGAGCGAAATCGACACGGCCGCCCACGGCGCCTTTCTCGACGATGACAAGACGCTCGTGCGCGCAAGTTGCGTGGCGATGGATGGCCGCGCGCTGTTGATCCTCGGCGGCTCCGGCAGCGGCAAATCCAGCCTCGCGCTCGATCTCGTCGGGCTTGGCGCCACGCTCGTCTCCGACGACGGCACGTTTCTCGAAAGGCGCGGCGACATCCTGCTTGCCTCCCCGCCCGACAGCATCGCTGGCCGCATCGAGGCCCGCCACATCGGCATCCTGAGCCTGCCCTTCGCGTCCGAAGCCCGGGTCATCCTTGCAATCGATCTCGACAGGGAGGAAACCGACCGGCTGCCGCCCCTGCGCGAGATCACCCTGATGGGGCAGACGATCCCCCTGCTCCACCGCCCGCCGCGCCCGGTCTCTGCCAGCGGCCTGCTTCAATGCCTCCTCGAACGACGCGACACCCCATGACCGACACCCCATCCGACACCCTGCCAGAAGACCTGCCACCGCCCGCCGCACCGCGGCTGGTGCTGGTCACCGGCCCCTCCGGCGCCGGGCGCAGCACCGCGATCCGGGCGCTCGAGGACCTGCGCTACGAGGTGATCGACAACATCCCGCTCAGTCTGGTGCCCCGGTTGCTCGAAGGAGAGCCGCACGGCCCCGCGCTGGCGTTAGGGATCGACACCCGCAACCGCGACTTCTCCGTCGGGGCCTTCCTCGATCTGGTCAACAGCCTCGGCGAGGGCCGGGTAGAGATCCTCTATCTCGACAGCAACGCCGACGTTCTGCTCAAGCGTTACTCGGAAACCCGCCGCCGCCACCCGATGGCCCCGGCTGAAAGCCCCGCCCAGGGGATCGCCCGCGAGTTCGACCTTCTGGAGCCGATCCAGCAGCGGGCGGACATCAAGATCGACACCTCCGAGATGACGGTGCACGACCTGAAGGCCGAGATCGGCCGCTGGTACGGCGGCGGCGGCAAGGACAGCCGCCTTGCGCTGTCGATTCACTCGTTCTCCTACAAGCGCGGCCTGCCCCGCGGCATCGACATGGTGTTCGACTGCCGTTTCCTTCGGAACCCCTACTGGGATCCGGCCCTGCGCGGCCTCGACGGCCGCTCACCGGAGGTCGCAGCCTATGTCGCCGCCGACCAGCGGCACGACGCCTTTTTCAACCAGGTCCGGGACCTGACGCTCCTGCTGCTGCCGGCCTATGTAGAGGAGGGCAAATCCCACCTCTCGATCGGGTTTGGCTGCACCGGAGGGCAACACCGCTCCGTGACACTGGCCGAGCGGCTCGGGAATGCCCTTGCGGATGCCGGTTGGCAGGTGTCAATTAGGCATCGGGAACTGGAGCGACGCGACGCGCAGATCGGCGCCGAAGCGCAAGCGGGGACTTGAGGTGATCGGCATCGTGATCGTTGCCCACGGCGGCTTGGCGAACGAGTATCTTTCAGCCGTCGAACATGTCGTCGGCAAGCAGGACGGGATGCTGGCGATCGCCATAGCGCCCGAGCACGACCGTGTTGCCAAGCAGACCGAGATCATCGATGCCGCGAACGAGGTCGACGTCGGCGACGGTGTCGTCGTGGTTACCGACATGTTCGGCGGATCGCCCTCCAACCTCTCGCTCAGGGCCTGCGACAAGGCCAATCGCAAGATCCTGTACGGCGCCAACCTGCCGATGCTGATCAAGCTGGCAAAGTCCCGACAGATGTCGGTCGAGGACGCGGTCCATTCGGCACTCAAGGCAGGGCGCAAGTATATCAACAGTTTTGACGGCACATCCGGGAACGGACATTGAATGACCAAGAGCATTGTACAGGTTCTGGAGATCGTGAACGAGAAGGGCCTGCACGCCCGCGCATCGGCCAAGTTCGTCGAAACGGTGGAGGCGTTCGACGCCCAGGCCGAAGTCCGCAAGGACGGACTTGACGCAGCGGGCGACTCGATCATGGGCCTTTTGATGTTGGCAGGCTCCCGCGGAACCTCTATTGAGGTCGAGACCAGCGGCCCGCAGGCCGAGGAACTTGCGAAGGCCCTGGCTGATCTCGTCGCCAACCGGTTCGGCGAGGATATGTGAGGCGGATCGGCAAGGAGTTCTTCCGGCTTGGTGGAATCGACACAGCATAGGCCCGTGCTCGTAAGCCGCCGTCCGACGCGTCAGTTGATCGGACAGGGAGACGGCAATCTCGCCGACCAACCCTACGACCGGCGCCGCCTGTCCTATGCCAACACCTTCGAAAATCCGCTGCAGGTCGGCATCATCCACACGATGGAAGCGCTGACAGGCAAGCTGCGGCTGCTCCGCCTGATCCGCAAGTTCGAGGCCATGGGCGTGCCCGACGGTCAGGCGTTCTGGAAACAGGCGCTCGACGTGATGGGGATCGCCCTGCGGACGCCGCCGGAACAGATCGCGCGCATCCCCGAGACCGGTCCGCTCGTGATCGTCGCCAACCACCCCCACGGGCTGGTCGACGGCATGGTCCTGGCCGAGTTGATCGGCCGCCGCCGCACCGATTACAAGATCCTCACCCGGTCGCTGCTGACCGGCGTCGGAGAGATCGACCGATTCATGATCCCCGTGCCGTTTGCGCACGAGGAAGACGCGCTGCAGCAGAACCTCGAGATGCGCCGCCGCGCGATGGAGCATCTCAAGAACGGCGGCTGCATTGTCCTGTTCCCCTCCGGCGTTGTCGCATCCTCCGACAACCTCTTCGGCCCCGCGGTCGAGCGAGAGTGGAACCCCTTCACGGCCAAGATGATCCAGCGCTCGGGCGCCCGCGTGCAGCCGATCTTCTTCCCCGGCAGCAATTCGCGCTGGTACCAGATGGCGAACCGGGTCTCCGCGACCCTGCGCCAGGGCCTTCTGCTGTACGAGGTCGTCCACGCCCTCAACAAGCCGCAGGCGCCGATCGTCGGCCCGGTGATCGAACGCCCCGCCCTTGCGGAATGGGCGAGCAACCCGCGCGGCTTCATGTCCTGGCTGCGCGAGCAGACTCTGAGCCTTCGCGACAGCTGAACGTCCTCCAGATGCCGGCGCTCACAGGGGTGCGTGCGGGGCATGAAGCCCCGTCACCAGACTTGCCTCAGCGCGTCGGAACCGGCGTCTCGCCGCGATAATCGTAGAAGCCCCGGCCGGACTTGCGCCCGAGCCATCCGGCGTCGACATACTTCACCAGCAGCGGGCACGGGCGGTACTTGGTATCCGCCAGGCCCTCGTGCAGCACGTGCATGATCGCGAGACAGGTATCGAGCCCGATGAAGTCGGCGAGCTCCAGCGGCCCCATCGGATGCCCGGCCCCGAGCTTCAGCGCGGTGTCGATCGACTGTACGTTGCCCACGCCCTCATAGAGCGTGTAGATCGCCTCGTTGATCATCGGCAGCAGCACGCGGTTGACGATGAACGCCGGAAAATCCTCGGCGATCGCGGCGGTCTTGCCGAGGGAGGCCACCACCTTGAGCAGCGACTGGTAGGTGTCGTCATCGGTGGCGATACCGCGGATCAGCTCGACCAGCTTCATCATCGGCACCGGGTTCATGAAGTGCAGGCCCATGAACCGCTCGGGCCGGTCGGTGCGGCTGGCCAGTCGGGTGATCGAGATCGAGGAGGTGTTGGACGTCAGGATCGTGTTGGACTTCAGGTGCGGCTGGAGATCCTCGAAGATGGCGGTCTTGATGGTCTCGCGCTCCGAGGCCGCCTCGACGATCAGGTCCGAGCTTCCGAGATCGGTCAGCGTCAGCGTTGTCGAGATCCGCGCCAGGGCCGCGTCCCGCTCCTCGGCGGAGATCTTCTCCCGGGAGACCTGGCGATCCATGTTCTTGCGCATCACCGCCAGGCCGCGGTCCAGCGCCTCCTGGCTGATGTCGTTCAGCAGAACGTCGTAGCCGGCCAGCGCAAAGACATGCGCGATGCCGTTGCCCATCTGGCCTGCCCCGACGATGCCTACGGTCTTGATGTCCATCGGTCCCACCTTCCGTGGTTGAATTTCGACTCTTGCGCGGAGCATATGCTGCACCTGCAAAATGATCCAGAAAGACCGCCCCGGGCGAGCCGCTCCAAATCGTCTCAACCTTTACCTTTAGGGAAATCGAAATCCAAAGTCCCGATTCTGCCTCTCGGGTGAGTAATCAAAGAGGTGTGGGGATGGCTTTCGAACATCCGGGCGATGGTGCCCTTGACTATCTGCCGTGTCGATACGGCAAATCCAGGCTGCTGTTTCGCGGGCCGAAGAAGCCGCTTGAGGGGCGTTTTGCCGTGTTCTTCGGCGGAACCGAGACCTACGGCAAGTTCATCGAATACCCCTTTGCCGATCTCGTCGGCGATGCGCTCGGCTTCCCGACGATCAACATGGGCTGCGTCAATGCCGGAATCGACGTCTACGCGCGAGACCAGCCCCTGACGCAGATCGCCAACCGGGCCGAGGTCGCGGTGATCCAGGTCATGGGGGCGCAGAACATGTCGAACCGTTTCTACTCGGTACATCCGCGGCGCAACGATCGGTTCATCGGCCCGTCGGCGTTGATGCAGACGATCTATCGCGAGGTCGATTTCACCGAATATGCCTTCACGCGGCACATGCTGCAGGCGCTCCAGGACCATTGCGAGCGGCGATTCGACCTTGTGGTCGAGGAACTGAAAGCCGCCTGGGTGGCGCGGATGCGCTCTTGGATGGAATCGCTCGAATGCCGCAAGGTGCTGCTCTGGCTCTCCGAGCGAACGCCGGAGGAAGAGGACCACGTGCTCGACCCGCTGTTCGTCGACCGCCGGATGCTGGAGCAGATCCGCCCGCTCGTGGACGACATCATCGAGGTGGTGCACATGCCGGCGGTGAACGAGTTCAACACCGAAGGCATGGTGTTCTCCGAACTCGAAGCGCAGGCCGCGCGGCAGACGCCCGGGGTCTCCGTCCACATCGAGGCCGCCGCCGCGCTCGTCCCGGTTCTTGAAGGCCTGATAGAGGCGCCTTGGCCCGAAGGGCGTGCGCCATGAAAAAGGGGCGCGCCCGCTCGGGCACGCCCCCTTGTCGATTTCCGGCGCCCCCTGATCAGAGCTTCTCGGTCAACTCCGGCACAGCCTGGAAGAGGTCTGCGACAAGGCCGTAATCGGCGACCTGGAAGATCGGCGCCTCTTCATCCTTGTTGATCGCAACGATCACCTTGCTGTCCTTCATCCCGGCGAGGTGCTGGATCGCACCGGAGATGCCGATGGCGATGTAGAGTTCGGGCGCGACGACCTTGCCGGTCTGGCCGACCTGCCAGTCGTTCGGCGCGTAGCCGGAGTCGACCGCGGCCCGCGAGGCGCCGACAGCGGCACCGAGCTTGTCGGCCAGCGCCTCGATCATCTTGAAGTCCTCTTCGGAGCCGACACCGCGACCGCCGGAGACGACCACGCCGGCCGAGGTCAGCTCGGGCCGGTCGGAGGCCGCGACCTTGTCCTCGACCCAGGCCGACAGCTCGGAGCCCGCACCTGCGCCGATGGTTTCCACCGGGGCCGGGCCACCCTCGCCCGCAGCGTCGAAGGTCGACGTCCGGATCGAGATGACTTTCTTCGGGTCGCGCGACTTGACCGTCTGGATGGCATTGCCGGCGTAGATCGGCCGCTCGAAGGTCTCGGCATCGACCACGGCGGTGATGTCGGAGATCACCATGACGTCCAGCAGCGCGGCGACGCGCGGCAGGATGTTCTTGGCGTCGGTGGTGGCCGGCGCGACGATGTGGTCGTAGTCACCGGCGAGCGATACGATCAGGTCCGCGGTGGCCTCGGCCAGCCGGTGCCCCAGCTCGGGACCCTCGGCGACCAGCACCCTGGCGACACCGTCGATCTTGGCCGCGGCCTCGCCCGCAGCCGCCGCGGAAGCACCGGCGCAAAGCGCGGTCACGTCGCCCAGCTGCGCCGCAGCCGTCACGGCCTTGGCGGTGGCGTCCAGCGCCAGCTCGCCATTCGTCACTTCGGCAAGAAGAAGAACAGCCATCAGAGCACCCCCGCTTCGTCCTTGAGTTTCGCCACCAGCTCGTCCACCGAGCCCACGATCACGCCGGCCTTGCGGGCCTCGGGCTCGCTGGTCTTGAGCACTTCGAGTCGCGGCGCGACATCGACGCCGTAATCGGCAGGCGTCTTGGTATCGAGCGGCTTCTTCTTGGCCTTCATGATGTTCGGCAGCGAGGCATAGCGCGGCTCGTTGAGGCGCAGGTCCACGGTCAGAACGGCCGGCAGCTTGACCTTGATGGTCTGAAGCCCGCCGTCGACCTCGCGGGTCACCACGGCAGCCTCGCCGTCCACGTCGACCTCGGAGGCGAACGTGCCCTGGGCCCAGCCGAGCAACGCGGCCAGCATCTGGCCGGTGGCGTTCATGTCGTTGTCGATCGCCTGCTTGCCGCAGAGCACCAGCCCGGGCTGCTCCTCGTCGACGATCCCCTTGAGGATCTTGGCGACGGCCAGCGGCTCGATATCGGTGCTCACGTCATCGGCGGCCTCGACGAGGATCGCACGGTCGGCGCCCATCGCCAGCGCTGTGCGCAGGGTTTCCTGGGCCTGCTTGACGCCGATCGAGACGGCGACGATCTCGTCGGCCTTGCCGGCTTCCTTCAGTCGGATCGCCTCTTCGACGGCAATCTCGTCGAAGGGGTTCATCGACATCTTCACGTTGGCAAGATCGACGCCGCTTCCGTCCGCCTTGACGCGGACCTTCACATTGTAGTCGATCACGCGCTTGACGGGTACGAGGACCTTCATTCACGTGTCTCCTTCTGGGCCGGTCGGGGCGACCGGCAAGTTGCATTTCGTTACCATCGGAACACTTCCTAACGGAGCCCCTGTCGCTCGGACAGCCAAAAAGCGACCCCCGACACGCACGAGACGCCGCGTTTATTGTCGCGGCAGGTAATTTTGTTTCGCGAGCATCTCGCAGGCCGATTGAGCCCCGAGCCAGCGCCGGAGGAGCGATTCAGCCAGACCGTTCGGGTCGAAAAAGGTCAGCGGTTGGCGCCGGGCACCCAGAGCACGTCGGCGGTGCCGTTCTCGTTGGCGATGCGGGAAGCCACGAAGAACCAGTCCGACAGGCGGTTGAGGTATTTCACCGCGTGCTCGTTGACCGATTCCACTTCCGCCAGAGCCACCGCGAGCCGTTCGGCCCGGCGGGAGACTGTCCGGCAGAGGTGCAGATGCGCGGCCAGCGCCGAGCCGCCCGGCAGGATGAAGCTGCGCAGCGGCGACAGGTCCGCGTTCATCGCGTCGATCTCGGCCTCGAGCCGCTCCACCTGGGTCGCGACCATGCGCAGCGGCGGGTACTCGGCCTCGGCATCCTTCTCCATCTCGGGGCGGCAGAGATCGGCGCCAAGATCGAACAGGTCGTTCTGGATCGCCGCGAGCCGGGCGTCGAGCTCGCCATCGGCATGGAGCCGGGCCAGGCCGAGGGTCGCGTTGCATTCGTCGACGGTGCCGTAGGCCTCGACCCGCAGCGCATGTTTCGGCACCCGCGTGCCGTTGCCGAGCGCCGTGGTGCCCTTGTCGCCGGTGCGCGTGTAGATCCTGTTCAGAACGACCATGTCAGCCCCCTCGACGGAAATAGACGAACGCCAGCACCAGGATGATCGCCACGAACTGGGCATAGATCCGGTAGCGCATGATCCGGTTGGCATGCTTGCGGTTAAATTCGCCGCCCTTGGCGAAACCGCCGATGCCGGTCAGCAGGATCGCCAGCACCAACAGCACGGCGATGGCGACAACGATGAATAGTGGATCGTTCAGCATCGGTTTCCCCCCGGGTCTGGTCAGGACATAGCCCGCGCGTTCCGGATTGCGAAGCCCAATTCACCCCTTGCGGATGATCGCGTCCAGCGCCGGGGTCGGCAGCAGGCGCCGCAGCGCCCCCATGATGTAGGTGGGCGTGGTCACGTAGTAACGCGGGCGCGGGCGCGGGTTTTCGATCGCGTGCAGCAGCTTTGCGGCCACCGCTTCGGGCGGCAGTTCGAAACGGTCCTTGCCGCGATCCTGGTAGAGACGCTGCAGCAGGCTGGTCTCGTATTGCTCGGCGCGCGGCGAGTTGCGCCAGTCGATCCAGCGCTCGAACTGCGGGATCGCGTTCACGCGGAACTTCGACGTGATCGGCCCGGGCTCGATCAGGACCACCCGGATACCGGTGTCCTCCATCTCCAGCCGCAGCACGTCAGTCAGACCTTCGAGCGCGTATTTCGTCGCCACATAGGCCCCGCGCCACTTCAGCGGCACCAGCCCGAGGACGGAGGAGCACTGGACGATCCGGCCGTGCCCCTGCGCGCGCATGACCGGGATCACCTGCCGCGTCAGCTCGTGCCAGCCGAAGAAGTTGGTCTCGAAGATCGCACGCAGCCCGTCGGTGGGCAGATCCTCGAGCGCGCCGGGCACAGCGAAGGCGCCGTTGTTGAAGAGCGCGTCGAGCGTCCCGCCGGTGCGGGCGGTCGCCTCTGCCACCGCGGCGCTTATGCTGTCGACATCCGTATAGTCGAGCCGAAAGCTCTCGAGCCCGTCGGCCTCGAGCCGGGCGCAATCCTCCTGGCTCCGGCAGGTGGCGAACACGCGCCAGCCTCGCGCTTTCAGATCATGCGCACATGCGAGGCCGATCCCCGAGGAGCATCCGGTTATGAGAATGGATTTCTGCGCCATGCCTGCCCTTCCTGCCCGTTTCCGCGCGTCATGGCGCGTCCGGGACAGGGGTGCAAGTGGTCAGCCGTCCACGGCCTCTGCGCGGACGAGGAAGCGGCGGGACATGAACCCCGTCTCGCCGTCCGAAAGCCGGATATGGGCCCAGTCCGGTCCTTCGTAGGCGACGAGTTCGACCTTCTCGCCCCGCCCGGCAGAGCCGACCACCGGGTGCCGCGTCGACGGGCCGGCGCGCAGGTTGACCCGGTTGCCCAGCACCTGCAGCAGATCCGCGTCGGGCGTCGCGGCGGGGGTGGCCCCTGCGGAGGCCGCGGGGGCCTGCGCAGCCCGGGCGGGCAGGCGGTCAGCCGGTTCGGCAGGCGCCCCGGCGGAAGCGAGCAGGACCATTTCCTCTGGCAGGTCTGCGGAGGCGATCTCGATGGGCGCGTCGGCTTCGGCGTTGTCTGCCGCAAGCTCTGCCGGATCGAACGCCGCGCGCGACACCGGCGCCGCCCAGGCGGATCGCGAGTCGGCGCGTTCCACGAACTGGGCGAGGAGTGGCGTTTCCGACAGGCTCGGCCCCGGGGCAGTGTCGTCATCCGCGACCAGCATGGCGAAACCGAGAACCGTCAGCGTGGTGGCAACATAGCGTCCAAGCATCGTCAACTCCTTCGAAAAATCCTGCAAGATCAATGCGCCTGCATGAAAAAAGTTCCATAGCCCGCGGATTGCTCATCCGCGGCTGGCTCCGTGGGCGTGCCTTTCGGCTCGTCCTTCGGCGTTACTGTTCCTGCAGGAAACTGCGCGACATGTAGCCTTCCGGCCCGTCGGGCAGACGGATCTGCGCCCAGCCGTCGCCAGCGAAGGCAACAAGCTCGACAGCATCCCCGGCGACGACCGATCCGACGATGTCGAAAGCCGTGGACGGCCCGGAGCGGACGTTGACGCGGTTGCCGGTCACCAGAAAGCGCGAGGAACCGGTGGATTCTGCTTCGGCATCGCGGACATTTTCGGTCGGTACGGCAAGGAAGCCCGGATCGCCAAGCCCGGCCATCAGGCCGACGGGCTCCCCGTCGGGTTCATCCGTGTCGGCAAGAGACGCAGGCTCGACGCTTGCCGGCTCTGCGCCGGAAGCATCTTCGGACTGGTCCAGGCTCAGCGCTTCGAGAATCGCGGCGTGGACGGCATCGGCATCCTCGGACGAAGCGGCGGCCGGCGCGGCTTCGGCAGTCGCGACTGCGACGGGCGCGGCCTCGGACGCCTTGGCAAGGTCGACGCGTTTCGGCGCGTTCAGCGCCGTGGGCGAGGTCTCGCTGCGGGTGACCTGCACGTCCTCGACATCGGCTTCAGGCGCCGGCGGCGCCATGAGCATCGCAACGCCCAGTATCAGCAGCGTCCCGGCCACGTAGCGTCCGAGCATCGTCCATCCCCCTTCTCAAACCATCTCACGGGTTACCAACAGAATCACATAGCGTTTTCCGAACATATCACGAAGCGGCCCTCATGGCCCATTAGGTAGAATTGCGGAACCGCTTGTTCGCCGCCACGCGCTTGGCTACACAGCAGGCCATGAGCGACGACGCGGACCGCCCCGAAAGCCAACCCCTTGAGACGTCCGAACCGCTGCGCCGGGCCATCGGCGAGCGCTACCTGACCTATGCGCTCTCGACGATCATGCACCGCGCGCTGCCGGACGCCCGTGACGGGCTGAAGCCGGTCCACCGGCGGATTCTCTATGCCATGCGGGAGCTTCGGCTCACCGCGACCGGGGCTTTTCGGAAGTCGGCCAAGATCTCCGGCGACGTGATGGGCAACTATCACCCGCACGGCGACGCCGCGATCTACGACGCGATGGCCCGCCTGGCGCAGGACTTCGTGATCCGCTACCCGCTGGTCGACGGCCAGGGCAACTTCGGCAACATCGACGGCGATAACCCGGCGGCCTCGCGCTACACCGAGGCCAGGCTGACCGCCGCCGCCGAGGCGCTGATGGAGGGGCTGGCGGAGAATGCCGTCGACTTCCGCGAGAACTACGATGGCACGCTGACCGAGCCCGAGGTTCTGCCGGCAGCCTTCCCGAACCTCCTGGCCAACGGCGCCAGCGGCATCGCGGTTGGCATGGCGACCAATATCCCGCCGCACAACCTGGACGAGCTGGTCGGCGCCTGCCTGCACCTGATCAAGACGCCGGACGCCCGCGACGAGACGCTGCTCAACTATATCCCCGGCCCAGATTTCCCGACCGGCGGCGTGATCGTGGAACCGCGCGAGAACATTGCCGAGGCCTACCGTACCGGCCGCGGCGCCTTCCGCCTGCGCTCCCGCTGGGAGATCGAGGAGACCGGGCGCGGCCAGTGGCAGATCGTGGTCACCGAGATCCCCTACCAGGTTCAGAAATCGAAGCTGATCGAGAAGATTGCCGAGCTGATCCAGACCAAGAAGGTGCCGATCCTGGCCGACGTGCGCGACGAGAGCGCCGAGGACATCCGCATCGTGCTGGAGCCGCGCTCGCGCAACGTCGATGCCGACGTGCTGATGAACATGCTGTTCCGCACCTCCGAGCTGGAGACGCGGTTCTCGATGAACATGAACGTCCTGATCGACGGCCGCACGCCCAAGGTCTGCTCGCTCAAGGAGGTGCTGCGCGCCTTCCTCGACCACCGGCAGAACGTGCTGGTGCGCCGCTCGCAACACCGGCTGGAAAAGATCGACCACCGCCTCGAGGTGCTCGAGGGCTTCATCATCGCCTTCCTGAACCTCGACCGGGTGATCGAGATCATCCGCTACGACGAGGCGCCGAAGGACGCGCTGATGCGCGAGACCTGGGGACGGGAATTCCCGCGGGCGCTCAGCGAAGCCGATTACGTGCCGCCGGCGCCGCTGGCGGAGGGCGAGGAGGGCTCGCTGTCCGAGGTCCAGGCCGAGGCGATCCTCAACATGCGCCTGCGCAGCCTGCGCCGGCTCGAGGAGATGGAACTGCTCGCCGAGCAATCGGCCCTGATGGAGGAGCGTGCAGGGCTTCAGGACCTGCTCGACGACGAAGGCCTGCAATGGGCCCGGATCGCCGAGGAGCTGAAGGAAATCCGCGCCAAGTTCGGCAAGAAGGCCCCGGGCGGCGAACGCCGCTCCGGCTTTGCCGAGGCCGTCGAGGTGGCCGAGGTGCCGCTCGAGGCGATGATCGACCGCGAGCCGATCACCGTGGTCTGCTCCAAGATGGGCTGGATCCGGGCGATGAAGGGGCACATCGCGCTCGACAGCGAGCTCAAGTTCAAGGACGGCGACGAGGGCCGCTTCCTGTTCCACGCCGAGACCACCGACCGCCTGCTGATCTTCGGGTCGAACGGGCGTTTCTACACGCTCTCGGCCTCGCAACTGCCTGGCGGGCGCGGGATGGGCGAGCCGGTGCGGCTGATGGTCGACCTGCCGAACGAGACCGAGATCGTGGACCTGATGATCCACCGCGCCGGACAGCGGCTGCTGGTGGCGTCCTCGGCGGGCGACGGGTTCGTCGTTCCGTCCGACGAGGTGCTGGCGCAGACCCGCGCCGGCAAGCAGGTGCTGAACGTGAAGGACGACGTCACGGCGGTGATCTGCAAGCCGGTCGAGGGCGACCACGTGGCGGTGATCTCCAAGAACCGCAAGTTCCTTGTCTTCCCGGTCGCCGAGCTGCCGGAGATGACCCGGGGCAAGGGCGTGCGGATTCAGAAATACAACCAGACCCGCGGCCGGCAGGGCACGCTGGAGCTGGATGGCGGATTGTCGGACCTCACGACCTTCCGCGGCGAGGACGGGCTGAAGTGGACCATGCCCAACGGGCAGGTGCGCCACGAGAAAGACCTATCGCCCTATGTCGGCAAGCGCGCCTCGGTCGGACGGCAGCCGCCCTACGGCTTCCCGCGCGACAACAGGTTCACCTGATCGTACGCCGAGAGAGTGGAACGGGGCGCCGCCCCGATCCCACACGATACCTCCGGACAAATACTGGACTCAGTGGCCGGGCGTGCCGACCTTGCCGACGGATGCGGCCGCCTGCGCGGCACGCAGCTCGACGAGCCGCTTCTTGATCCGCTTCTGGCGGCGGTTCTGGTAGGCCGTGATGATCGGCAGGGTGACGTGATAGGCGATCAGCCCGGCGATCAGCCCGGGAATGATGCCACCCACCAGGAACGGCAGGAAGACCTCGTGGTAAAACAGGCTGAGCCGGTCCCAGTTCGCCACGTCGTCGGTGAAGATCGCGCGGAAGTTCCCCCAGAGATCGGCGAAGGCCCCAGAGAACTTGCTCATCAGGTTCTGGTTCATGTGCTGGTGGAACTCGCCGGCCTCGATCCGCTCCTGCAGTTCCTGGCGGACGCCCGGCGCCGGTTCGAGCCCCAGCAGCCAGTAGCCGATCTTGAGCGAGATCGCCGCGATGAACGGGAATGTCAGCGGATTGCCGAAGAAGGTGGCCAGCATCGCGGCGAGGATATTGCCGCCGATCGCCTTGGCGACCATGAAAGCGGTGATGAAATGCAGTCCGTAGAACGGCGTGAAGGACACGAAGACGCCGGAGAAGATGCCGCGGGCGATGCGGTGCGGCTTGTCGGGCAGGCGGCGGATGCGGTGCTTGACGTAGATCGCAGCGCGCCCCCAGCCGCCCCGCGGCCAGAGACTTTCGGCCACGACCTGCAGCCAGCTCCGTTTCTCACGCCTCTTGAAGACCACGCCTCAAGAACTCCCACATCAAATTTTCTGGCACTCAGTCCAGACCGTCGACGTTCCGCACCCGCGACACCTCGGCAACATCATTGTCGGCCTCCAGCGCGGTCATCACCATGTGCAGATGTTCCACGTCGCGCAGATCCACGTCGATTTCGAGGCGATAGAAGTCCGGTTTCCTGTCAACGATGTGCAGGTCGGAGATATTTGCCTTCTGCTCGCCGATCAATGTGCAGATTCGACCCATCACCCCCGCGTCATTGCTGATCGTCATCTGCATCGTCACCGTATAGATGGCCGCGTGCAGGCCGGAGTGCCAGTGCAGATCGACCCAACGGTCGGGCTGGTCCTCGAGATCGACGAGGGTCGGGCAGTCGATGGCGTGGACCACCACGCCCTGGCCGCGATAGGTGATGCCGACGATCCGCTCGCCCGGAACCGGCTGGCAGCACTTGCCACGGGTCGGGGTCTGGTCCGGTGCGAGGCCGAGAACCGCCCGCTCCTGCTCCACCTCCTCGCCCTCGCGGGCGGCGAGTTCCGGGTAGAGCGTGCTGACCACGTCGCGGGCCGAAAGCTCGGCGCTGCCGAGACGGGCGAGGAGTTCCTCTCCGTCCTCAAGGCCCATCTGCCGGGCCGCCGTCCGCAGCGCCTTGTCCGTGGCCTTCTTGCCGACATGGTCGAAGGCCACGCGCGCCAGTTCGGAGCCCAGCTTGATGTAGCGCTCGCGGTTTTCCTCGCGCAGGGAGCGCCGGATCGCGGATTTCGCCCGGCCGGTGACCACGATGTCGAGCCAGGTCGCCTGCGGGCGCTGTCCCTCGGCGGTGATGATCTCCACCGACTGGCCGTTCTTGAGCCGGGTCCACAGCGGCACCCGCACGCCGTCGATCTTGGCGCCGACGCAGCTGTCGCCGATGCGGGTGTGGATTCCGTAGGCGTAGTCCAGCGGCGTGGCGCCCTTGGGCAGCTTGATCACGTCGCCCTTGGGCGTGAAGCAGAACACCTGGTCGGAATACATCTCGAGCTTCATGTGCTCGAGGAAGTCGGTGTTCGAGGAATCGTCGAACCGCTCGGACAGGGTCGTGATCCACTTGGCCGGATCGACGGCGAAGGGGTTCTCCGCGCGCACGCCGTCGCGATAGGACCAGTGCGCCGCGACGCCCGATTCGGCGACCTCGTGCATCTGGCGGGTGCGGATCTGCACCTCGACCTGCTTGCCGTCGCGCCCCGAAACCGTGGTGTGGATCGAGCGGTAGCCGTTCGACTTGGGCTGGCTGATATAGTCCTTGAAACGGCCCGGCACCGCTTTCCAGCGCTGGTGGATGGCGCCAAGCACGAGGTAGCAGTCCAGCTCGTCCTCGGTGATGACGCGGAAGCCGTATATGTCGGACAGGCGAGAGAATCCCTGCCCCTTTTCCTGCATCTTGCGCCAGATCGAATAGGGCTTCTTGGCCCGGCCGAAAACCTCGGCCTCGATGCCCACCCGGTCCAGCTCCAGCCGGATGTCATGGGTGATCTTGTGGATCACGTCGCCGGTTTCGCGCTGCAGCGTGATGAAGCGCCGGATGATCGAGGAGCGGCCTTCCGGGTTCAACACCCGGAACGACAGATCCTCCAGTTCCTCGCGCATCCACTGCATGCCCATCCGGCCGGCAAGCGGCGCGTAGATGTCCATCGTCTCGCGGGACTTCTTCACCTGCTTGTCGGGGCGCTGGTACTTGATCGTCCGCATGTTGTGCAGGCGGTCGGCGAGTTTGACCAGGATCACCCGCAGGTCCTTGGACATCGCCATGAACAGCTTGCGGAAGTTCTCGGCCTGCTTGGTCTCGGTCGAGGTCAGCTGCAGGTTGGTCAGCTTGGTGACCCCATCCACCAGTTCGGCGACCTCGTTGCCGAACCGGCGCTCGAGGTCGGCGAAGTTGGCGCGCGTGTCCTCGACGGTGTCGTGCAGCAGCGCGGTGATGATCGTCGCGTCGTCCAGCCGCTGCTCGGTCAGCAGCGCGGCGACGGCCACCGGATGCGTGAAATAGGGCTCGCCGGAGTGGCGGGTCTGGCCCTCATGCATTTCAGCCCCGAAAGCATAGGCCTCCCGGAGCTTGTCGGTGTTGCTGTGCGGATTGTAGGCGGTGACGAGCGCAACCAGGTCTTCGACATCAATCATCGTGCGCCGGTCTCACCAGATGTTCGCCTCGGGCCTCAGCGAGGCTCCTGCGCTTCCATCAGCGCGCGCAGAAGTTTCTCCTCGTCCATCCCGTCGTCGGCGGGCTTGTCCGGGGTCTCGGCGCCCATCAGCAGGGCCATCGAGTCCTCTTCGGGCTCGTCCACCTCGATCTGGGTCTGGTTGGCCTCGATCATCCGCTCGCGCAGGTCGTTGGCCTGCTGGGTTTCGTCCGCGATCTCGCGCAGGGCCACGACGGGGTTCTTGTCGTTGTCACGGTCGATCGTGATCTGGGCACCCGAAGAGATCTCGCGGGCACGATGAGCGGCGAGCATCACCAGCTCGAAACGGTTGGGAACCTTGTCAACGCAATCTTCGACCGTCACGCGGGCCATGGGAAACTCCAGTCCTGCCAGGGGTGGGAGCGCGTTCCTTAGCGCCCCTTGGCCAAAAGCGCAAGGGATTCGGAACATTCCAGCGGGACAATCCCCGACATGTCCGCCTCGGTCAAGCCCGCACAGAGCTCCGTGACGCTCTGCCCCAGCACCGGATGCACCCAGCCGGGCGCGATTTCGGCCAGGGGCACGAGCACGAAGGCGCGATCCTGGATGCGCGGATGCGGCAGGATCAGCTGGTCCGGCGCCTCCTCGCGCTGACGTTCGAAAGGCAGCGCCCGCCAGTGCTCCCAGGTAGCCCGGTCGGGCAGAACGACGCCACCGAAATCCAGCAGGTCCAGATCCAGCGACCGCGCGCCCCAGCGTTGGGTCCGGCTGCGTTCGAACCGCTGCTCCACGGCATGGAGATGCGCCAGAAGTTCCCCCGCAGCAAGCGCGGTTTCAACGACCACAGCGGCATTCACGTAATCCGGTCCGGCTCCGGCCGGCATACAGGGCGTGGCATAGAGACGGCTCGCCGCCACGATCCGGACGCCGTCACCCTCGAGGGCCTCGATGCCGGAAAATGCGAGGTCTTTCGGCAACATCCCCAGGGCTGCGACATTCGAGCCTATCGAAATCAACGCCTTTGTGTCCGTTTTGTAACGTGATATATCTTGCGGCAGGATCGTATTTCCTTATTTTTTCCATGCTGGTCGGCCGAACCACTCAACCACTCACTCACAGGCCGGGCAGATATATCGGAAGGATATTTGATGTTCTACAGAGACGAGCGACTTGCGCTCTTCATCGACGGCTCCAACCTCTACGCAGCAGCAAAGTCCCTTGGCTTTGACATTGACTACAAACTGCTGCGGCAGGAGTTCATGCGCAGGGGCAAGCTGCTGCGGGCGTTCTATTACACCGCGCTGCTTGAAAACGACGACTACTCGCCGATTCGTCCGCTGGTAGACTGGTTGCACTACAACGGCTTCACCATGGTGACGAAGCCGGCGAAGGAATACATCGACAGCCAGGGCCGCCGCAAGGTCAAGGGCAACATGGATATCGAGCTCACCGTCGATGCCATGGAGCTGGCGCCGCGCGTCGACCACATCGTGCTGTTCTCCGGCGACGGCGATTTCCGCCCGCTGGTCGAGAGCCTGCAACGCTCGGGCGTCCGGGTGTCGGTGGTTTCCACCATCCGCAGCCAGCCGCCGATGATCGCGGACGAACTGCGCCGTCAGGCCGACAATTTCATCGAGCTCGACGATCTCAAGGACGTGATCGGCCGCCCGCCGCGCGAGCCGCGTCCGCAGGAGGCCGCGCAGTCCGAGGAATTCGCGCGCGACTGATCCGACCTTTTCGGAAAGTTTCGACACGGCTCGCACCACTCGCGGGCCGTGTTTTCGTTTGTAGCGTTGCCCTGCCGTGCCTCGCCCCCGGGCATCAGCGCTGGACGGGCGCGGGCTGTGGCCTTACCTGTGGGGCCCGGAGGTAGCGCATGACCAAACCGAACCTGACCCTCTACCTGGCCGCGCCGCGCGGTTTCTGCGCCGGTGTCGACCGCGCGATCAAGATCGTCGAGATGGCGCTCGAGAAATGGGGTGCGCCCGTCTACGTGCGCCACGAGATCGTGCACAACCGCTACGTGGTCGACGGGCTGCGCGACAAGGGGGCCGTCTTCGTCGAGGAACTCGAGGACTGCCCGGAGGATCGCCCGGTGATCTTCTCGGCCCACGGGGTGCCCAAGGCGGTGCCGGCCGAGGCCGAGCGGCGCAACATGATCTATGTCGACGCCACCTGCCCGCTGGTCAGCAAGGTCCATATCGAGGCCGAGCGCCACGCCGAGGAAGGCTTGCAGATCGTCATGATCGGCCATGCCGGCCACCCCGAGACGATCGGGACCATGGGCCAGCTGCCGGATGGCGACGTGCTGCTGGTGGAGACCGCGGCGGACGTGGCCACGCTGGAGGTGCGCGACCCGCAGCGTCTCGCCTATGTCACCCAGACAACCCTCTCGATCGACGACACCGCCGAGGTCGTCGCCGCGCTGCAGGCTCGTTTCCCCGCGATCATCGGACCGCACAAGGAAGACATCTGCTACGCCACCACCAACCGCCAGGAGGCGGTGAAGGCGATGGCGCCCAAGGTCGATGCGATCCTCGTGATCGGAGCGCCGAACTCCTCCAACTCGCGGCGCCTTGTCGAGGTCGGCGCCCGTGCCGGCTGCGGCTACGCCCAACTCGTGCAGCGCGCCTCCGACATCGACTGGCGCGCGCTCGAAGGGATCAGCGCGCTCGGCATCACCGCCGGCGCCTCGGCCCCCGAGGTGCTGGTCCGGGAGGTCATCGACGCGGTCAGCGACCACTACGAGGTGACGCTCGAACAGGTGGAGACCGCGGTCGAGCGGGTCGAGTTCAAGGTCCCGCGCGTGCTCCGCCAGGTCACGGCATGATCTCGGTCCAGTTCCTGCTTACCGCCTTCGTCGTGGTGCTCGCCCCGGGTACCGGGGTGGTCTACACGCTGGCAACCGGGCTGGGTCAGGGCCGGCGCGCCGCGATCTGGGCCGCGCTCGGCTGCACTTTCGGGATCGTCCCGCACCTGCTCGCCGCCGTGCTCGGGCTGGCCGCGCTGCTGCACACCTCGGCGCTCCTGTTCCAAGTGGTGAAGTTTGCCGGCGTGGCCTACCTGCTCTGGCTGGCATGGCAGGCGCTGCGCTCCGGCGGGGCGCTCGCGATCTCGCCCGCCGCGCGGCGCGTGAACGGCTGGCAGATCGCCCGCCGCGGGGCGCTGATCAACATCCTCAACCCCAAGCTCTCGATCTTCTTCCTCGCCCTGCTGCCGCCCTTCCTGTCCGGCACCGCAGCCACGGCAACTTCCGAGATGCTGAGCCTCGGCGCGGTCTTCATGGCGATGACCTTCGCCGTCTTCGTCCTCTACGGGGTCTTCGCGGCGTCCGCCCGAAACCTGATCCTGTCGAGCGAAACGGCCATGCGCTGGCTCAACCGCTCTTTCGCCGCCATCTTCGCCGCCCTTGGCGCGCGCCTCGCACTGGAGCGGGCATGAGAGACATTCCCCGCATGGCACTCGTGCTCGGCATCGCCGGGCTGCTGCCGTTCCTCTGGGGCGTGCTTACGCGCTTCGTACCTGCGCTGCAGGACCTGACCTTGGCCACCGTCGGCCCCAGGTTCGTCGCGCCCTATATCCTGCTCTACTACGGCACGATCATCCTGGCGTTCATGTCCGGCGTGCTCTGGGGCTTTGCCGCCCGCGCCGAGGGCCAGGCGGCCAGCCTCGGCTATGCGCTATCGGTGATCCCGGCGCTCTGGGCCTTCTTCTTCAGCGGCACCGGGCCAGTCAGCACCTCGCTCTACCTGATCGCGGGCTTTCTCGGCGTGCTCGGAATCGACTGGCTGTTCTGGTCGAACAGCCTGACCCCGCGCTGGTGGATGGCCTTGCGGGTGCCGCTGACCATCGTGGTCGTGGCCTGCCTTTCCGTCGTGGCGCTTGGCTGACCCTGCCTGCACCGGCTCTGCCGGTCGTGCCCCCTTGCCCTGCCCCGATCACTGACGTATCCGCCCCGCATGCCCGAGCTATTTGCCTATACCGACGGAGCCTGCTCCGGAAATCCCGGCCCCGGAGGCTGGGGCGTCCTGCTGCAGGCCAAGGACGGCGAGACCGTCGTCAAGGAACGCGAACTCAACGGCGGCGAAGCGGCCACCACCAACAACCGCATGGAGCTTCTGGCCGCGATCTCGGCGCTGGAAAGCCTCTCCCGCCCCTCCGCGATCACCATCGTGACCGATTCGGCCTACGTGAAGAACGGGGTGACTGGCTGGATCCACGGCTGGAAGCGGAACGGCTGGAAGACCGCGAGCAAGAAGCCGGTGAAGAACGAGGAACTCTGGAAGCGTCTCGACACCGCGCAGGCCCGCCACAAGGTCACCTGGGAATGGGTCAAGGGCCACGCCGGCCACCCGGAGAACGAGCGCGCGGACGAATTGGCCCGCGCAGGGATGGCCCCGTTCAAGAAGTGAACCGTCCTGCAGGCGATGCCTCCGGCGGGGATATTTTCGACAGATGAAGCAGCGGGCGCGCCCGGCCATCAAAGCGGAGGCAGGTCAGCTCTTTCACACGGCAGGATCAGGAGATCCGGTCCGGCAGGGTCAGGCCGCGCAGGATTTCTTCCACGGCCATCGGGCGTTTGCCCTGACGCTGCGCTTCCAGGATCTCGACCGCGCCGCTGCCGCAGGCGATGCGGAATCCGCCGAGGACCTCGCCGGGCTGTCCCTCGCCCACTGCGAGCCGCGACCGAAGAAGCTTCAGCCGCTCCTCGCCGATCTCGCACCATGCGCCCGGGAACGGGGACAGACCGCGGATCTGGCGGTCGACCTCCTCGGCCGGGCGGGACCAGTCGATGCGGGCCTCGGCCTTGTCGATCTTTTCGGCATAGGTGACGCCTTCATCGGGCTGCACCTGGGGCGCGAGCCCCTCGAGGCGGGACAGCGCCTCGACGATCAATCCGCCACCCATGGCGGCAAGGCGGTCGTGCAGGTCCGCGGTGGTATCCTCCGGCCCGATCGGCGTGGCCTGCCGCAAGAGAACAGGGCCGGTGTCGAGCCCGGCCTCCATCTGCATGATGCAGATCCCGGTCTCTGTATCCCCCGCCATGATCGCGCGGTGGATCGGCGCGGCGCCGCGCCAGCGCGGCAGCAGCGAGGCATGGATATTGAGGCAGCCCTGCACTGGTGCGTCGAGGATGGCGCGGGGCAGGATCAGCCCGTAGGCGACCACCACGGCGACATCGGCGCCAAGCGCGGCAAAGGCATCCTTCTCCTCCTGCGGACGCAGCGAGACCGGATGGCGCACGTCGAGGCCGAACGCCTCGGCCCTCGCCTGCACCGGGCTGGGACGGGGCTTCTTGCCGCGACCCGCTGGACGCGGTGGCTGGGTGTAGACGGCTGCGATCTCGTGGCCGGCCGCGACCAGCGCGTCGAGCGCCGGCACCGAGAAGTCCGGCGTTCCCATGAAGACAATCTTCATCCCCTCACTCCCTTGCCTTGCGTGCCCGCTTGATCAGCATGTCCCGCTTCGTCCGGCTCAGCCGGTCGAAATACATCCGCCCGTCGAGATGATCGATCTGGTGCTGCACCGAGGTCGCCCAAAGCCCCTCGAAGGCCCGGCGCACCCGCATCCCCGTCTCGTCGGTGAAAGCGACGTCGACCTTCGCGGGGCGCTCCAGCCGGGCGTGCACGCCGGGCAGGTTCGGGCTCGCCTCGTCATGGGCGCGCAGCGCCTCGCTGGCGGACAGGATCTGCGGATCGGCAAGCCGCACGGCCTGGCCGCGCTCGGTCGAGCAGTCGACAACCGCGAGACGCAGCATGACCCCGATCTGCGGCGCCGCGAGCCCGAGGCCGGGCATCGCCTCCATCGTGTCGACCATGTCGTCCCAGATCGCGCGGATTTCGTCGGTGATCTCCCCGACCGGTGCCGCGGGCGTCCGCAGGCGCTTGTCGGGCCAGCGCACAAAGGGCCGGGGGCTCACGCGCTGTATTCCTCTATCAGCGCCTGACGGGTCTGCCGGTCAAGCCGGTCGAGGGTGACGATGCCATCGAGATGGTCGACCTCGTGCTGGGCACAGATCGCCGCAAAACCTTCGAGGTCCGCCTCCTGCGCACGTCCGTCGATGTCCGTCCAGGTCATGTGGATCTGCGCCGGGCGTTCGACGCGGGCGGCAATGCCGGGAATCGACAGGCAGCCTTCGTCATGGGCGGCTCGTTCCGGCGAGGTCCAGGTGATCTCGGGATTGATGCAGATCACCGGATCCGGCGCACGCTCCTTCCAGGCCGCGTCCATGACGAACAGGCGCAGGGCATGACCGACCTGCGGCGCGGCGAGGCCGCGCCCCTCGGCGGCATACATCGTCTCGAGCATGTCGCTGGCCAGCGTCCGTATGCCGGCGTCGATCTCTCCCACCGGCTCGCAGACCCGAGCGAGCACCGGTGCCGGCCACATCTGGATCTTGAGCTTCGGCATGCGGTCAGGCCCTCGCGCGCTCGCGCTTGAGCTTCTGCATCTTGCGGGTGATCAGCTGACGCTTGAGCGGCTTGAGGTAGTCAATGAACAGGATGCCGTCGAGATGGTCGATCTCGTGCTGCACGCAGGTTGCCCAGAGATCGGCGAAGGTCTCTTCCTGCAGCCGGCCATCGCGGTCCATCCAGCGCACGGTGACCTCCGACGGGCGCTCGACCTCGGCGTACTGGTCCGGGATCGACAGGCAGCCCTCCTCGTAGACGCTGCGCTCGTCCGAGCTCGCCACGACCTCGGGATTGAACATCACCAGCGGTCTCGGGGTCGCGCCCTCTTCCTTCACGCAATCCAGCACGATCAGGCGCTTGGTAATTCCGACCTGCGGCGCAGCCAGGCCAATTCCGGGCGCATCGTACATGGTCTGAAGCATGTCGTCGGCCAGCTCCCGCAGCTCGTCGGTGAGGTCAGGCACCGGCTCGCAGACCTTTTTCAGGCGCGGGTCGGGATGAATGAGAATGGAACGCAGGGTCATGCGCGGGGATGTAAGGCAAGGGTGCGGCCGGTGCAATATCACGACTGCGGTATACCCCTTGCCCCTGCCCGCCCTGCGGGTAGCTTGGCGCTCCAGGAACAACGAGGTGCACCATGTCATTCGACGAAATCATCGACCGCCGCGGAACTCATTGCGTGAAGTGGGACATGATGGAGAAGCTCTATGGCGTCCCGGCCGACGACGGGATCGCCATGTGGGTGGCCGACATGGATTTCCAGCCGCCGCGCTGCGTGCTGGACGCGGTTCAGGGCATGGTCGATCACGGCATCTTCGGCTACCACGGCGACGACCGCAGCTATCGCGAGGCGATCTGCTGGTGGATGAAGGAGCGGCATGGCTGGCAGGTGGACCCGTCCTGGATCTTCACCACCGCCGGGCTGGTCAACGCGGTCGCAATCAACCTCGAGGCCTTCACCGCGCCGGGCGACGACATCGTGCTGTTCACGCCGGTCTATCACGCCTTCGCCCGGGTCATCCGCGCTGCGGGGCGCAACGTGGTGGAATGCGAAATGCCCGTCCAGGACGGCATCTACCGGATGGATTTCGATGCCTGGGACGCGCGGATGACAGGCTCGGAAAAGATGCTGATCCTCTGCTCGCCGCACAATCCCGGCGGCCGGGTCTGGACCCGCGCCGAGCTCGAAGGCATCGCGGATTTCGCACGGCGCCATGACCTGATGATCGTCTCGGACGAGATCCACCACGACATCGTCTATCCCGGCGCGCACCACATCCCGATGAGCACCCTGCCCGGCATCGCCGACCGGCTGATCATGCTGACCGCGCCGTCCAAGACCTTCAACATCGCAGGCGCCCATACCGGTCAGGTCATCATCGAGGACCCGAACCTTCGCGACCGCTTCGCGCGGCGAATGGCGGGGCTTGGCAAGTCGCCGAACTCCTTCGGCCTCTTCATGACCGAGGCCGCCTATTCCCCGGAAGGCGCGGCCTGGGTCGACGATCTGGTCGCCTACCTGGACGGGAACCGGCAACTCGTCGATTCGTCGATCAACGCGATCCCCGGCCTGCGCTCGATGCCGATGCAATCGACCTACCTCGCGTGGGTCGACTTCTCCGGCACCGGCATGGCCCGCGAGGAGTTCACCGCACGCGTCGAGAAAGGCGCGCGGATCGCGACCAACCACGGCCCCACCTTCGGCAAGGGCGGCGACAGTTTCCTGCGGTTCAACTTCGGGACGCCCCGCAGCCGGGTTGCCGAGGCGATGGAGCGGCTGGCCAGCGCGTTCTCGGACCTGCAGTGATGCCGGGGCTGGGTCATGCCGTGCTGCTGGCGATGATCCTGGGGCCGCCGGGCGCCACCGGCCATGCCCTCTGGGATCGCTTCCAGCCCTGGGACATGACCCCGCCGCGCCAGCTCACCGCCGAGATAGACCGCATCGTGGTGGACAAGACGCGCCGCACCATGCGCGTCTATCGCGACGGCAGGATCCAGAAGGTCTATCGCCCGATTGCGCTCGGCTTCGCGCCGGAGGGCGACAAGTTCGAGGAAGGCGACGGGCGGACGCCGGAAGGGGTGTTCCGCATCGACAGGCGCAACGACCAGAGCGCCTATCACCTTTCGCTCGGCATCGACTATCCGCAGCGGTCGCACCGCGCCCGGGCCAGCGAGGCCGGCGTCTCGCCCGGCGGGGACATCTTCATCCACGGTCAGCCGAACCAGCGCAAGGGCCGTCCGGACCTGCGCGGCGACTGGACGGCCGGCTGCGTCGCGATCAGCGACGACGAGATCGAGGAGCTGTTCCGCTACACGCCGATGGGCACAGAGGTGGAAATCCTGCCCTGACCCGGCAGCGCCTGCGTTAACACCTGTGGCAATTGCGGGGCATGTCGCGGCCGGTCAGTTCCGGGGCAGAAGGCCCGCGGGTTCGGGACGGTCGCGCACGAAATCCGCAGCCGGAGCGGCGCCCGCTGCAGGGGTCGTCCGCTTGACCTCGAAGACCCGTTCGCCATCGGCCTCCGCGGAGGCGACGATCAGCGCCTGGCAGAGATGCCGCCCGCCGTCGTAAAGATCGACCAGCCCGCGCAGCCCCGGCGCATCCGCCACGTCGAGCGCGAAACCGCCCTCCCAGTGGCGCAGGATCGTGAAGTCCTCGTCCCCCACGCGGACCACCATCCGCGAACGCCGACGCTTGGTCTCCTTGCGCGCGGATTCCAGCTCCTCACGCACCTCCTTGGGAAGAAACTCAGACATACCCATGACTCCCGAACCGGACGCCCTATTGGCGCGGACCGGTGCCCGCCTGTCAACCTCCGAGGCCGACAGGCGACAGGAAATCGATGCATTTCAATCACATGACTGACGTGAAGTCAGCCGGGACGGGCCGTGGTCCGGGCTCAGTGCGCCGAGGTGCCGTAGTGCTCGACCATCATCGTGAGATCCTCGGGCGGCGTCTGTGACTGCAGAAATGCACAGGCATTCGGCGCCAGCTTGAAGATCGACCCATCCGAAAAGAAGGTCGTGTTGGTAACGAACACGACCTTCGTGTCCGGATGCCTGTAGGAGGCGAAATCGGCGACCGCGAGGGCGCTCCCTTCCTCCAGAACAAGATCGAGAACGATCACGTCGACGGCATCGAGCCGGAGAACATCGATGGCATCTTCCTGTCCTCGAACGAGGCGGACGGAATGTCCCTGTCGCTCCAGATGCCGCTTCCACAACCAGCCAAGGTCTCTATTGCTTTCAACTATCAAAATACGCATTGCGCCTCCGTGCCACCAATAAATCGGCACTTTCCTCCGAACATTAACTGCGCCAAATTCCCTAACCAAAGGTTAACCGAGCGGACACCTTTGTTAACGCATTCCGACTCCAGCGGGATTTCCGACTGTACCCCAAGGGCGCAACCTGGTTACCAAAGCGCGGGTGGAAGCAGGGCGACCGATTCTCCGATGACCGACCTACTCAGGAGCGATGACGGGCCGCGCGACCACGGCGGCGGGATCGATGCGGCAGTGGCCCGCTGGGGCGGCACGCGGGCGGGTTGGCTGGATCTGTCGACCGGCATCAACCCCTGCCCCTACCCGCTTCCGGCGCTGCCCGCGGACGCCTGGACCGCGCTCCCCGATGCCGCCGCGACCGAGGCGCTGCTGGCCGCCGCGCGCGCCTTCTGGAGCGTGCCGGATGGGCTGGACATCCTCCCAACCGCCGGCGCGTCGGCCACCATCGCCCGGATGCCCGCGCTCGCCAGCGGAAAGCGGGTCCACATCCCGCAGCCGACCTACAACGAACATGCCGCAGCCTTCAGGGCCGCCGGCTGGGAGGTCAGCGCCTCTCCCGAGCCGGTCAGCGAGGCCGCCGTGCTGGTGCATCCCAACAACCCGGACGGCCGCGGCTGGCAGGAGCGCGAGTTGCCGAGCGCAGGTCTGCTGGTGCTGGACGAGAGCTTCTGCGACGTTTGCCCGGAGCAAAGCCTGCTCCCTGTCGCCCAATCGCGGCCGGAGACGCTGGTGCTCAAGAGTTTCGGCAAGTTCTGGGGACTGGCGGGGCTCCGGCTCGGCTTCGCCATCGGTGCGCCGGAGCGGATCGACGCGCTGCGCGACATGATCGGCCCCTGGGCGGTCTCCGGCCCCGCGCTGGCCATCGGCGCCGCCGCACTGACCGACACGACATGGGCCGCCCGGACACGCCAGCGCCTGTCCGAGGATGCCGCCCGCCTCGACCGGATCCTCGCCCGTGCAGGCGCGCCGGTGGTTGGCGGCACCGACCTGTTTCGCCTCTACGACACCGCCGACGCGCGGGCGCTGCAGGATCGGCTCGCCGAGGCCCATATCTGGACCCGCCGCTTCCCCTATTCGGACCGCTGGCTCCGGCTCGGCCTGCCCGGCTCCGACGACGGCTGGCAGCGCCTGTACGCGGCGCTGCGATGATCGGCACCGAGACCGCCCTGCTCCTTGCCCTGATGCTCGACGCCGCGATGGGAGAGCCAGGCTGGCTCTGGTCGCGCTTGCCGCATCCTGCGGTGCTCATGGGGCGCGCGGTCGGCTGGCTCGACACGGCGCTCAACCGCGGCCGGCACCGGCGGTTTCGCGGCGTCCTCGCGCTGCTGGTCCTTGTCGTCGGGGCCTGGGCCCTCGGAGCGGCGCTCGCCTGGATCTCTCCCTTCGGTCTGCTGGACATCCTCGTCGCGGCGATCCTGATCGCACAGCGCAGCCTCGTGGAGCACGTCGCCGCCGTGGCAGAAGGGCTGCGAAAGGGCCTGCCCGAAGGCCGCGCCGCCGTCGCCATGATCGTCGGGCGCGACACGGCCGGGATGGACGAATCCGCCGTCGCCCGATCGGCCATCGAGAGCGCGGCCGAAAACCTCTCGGATGGCATTGTCGCCCCGGCCTTCTGGTTCCTGCTCGGCGGCCTTCCGGGGATCCTCGTCTACAAGGCCGTCAACACCGCCGACAGCATGATCGGCCACCGCACCGAGCGGCACGAAGCCTTCGGCTGGGCCTCGGCGCGGTTCGACGACCTGCTGAACCTCGTGCCCGCCCGCCTCACCGCGCTGCTGATCCTGCTGGGGCACGGCCACTTCGAGGGCTGGGGCGCGGCGATCCGCGAGGCGCGTCAGCACCGCTCGCCCAATGCCGGATGGCCCGAGGCCGCGATGGCACGCTGCCTCGGCGTCGCGCTTTCCGGGCCACGCAGCTACGGCGGACAGATGCGGGATTTCCCGTTCATCAACCCGGACGGGCGACGCGAAATCGGCGCGGCCGAGATCGACGCCTCGGTCCGTGCGCTCTGGCGGACATGGCTCGGCCTCTGCCTTTGCATCGCCGTGCTGTCGATCCTCTGAGCCACTCGACAGCGCCCGGCCAAGCTGCCAGAGTGCCGGCGGCCGGGGCGATGGCGTCGCCCCATCGCTTGGCCATCTCGTCCTGAACGCCGGGACCTTTCTTGCGAGGGGTCCGGCACAGGTGCGACCCTCGATCGGAGGTCGAACCATGACGACTGAACGCCCGCAATCCTACCGGTTCCACAATGGCGAGAAGGCCGCCCTGCCCTTTGCCGTGGCCGAGTACGAGGCCCGGCTCGCCGGGATTCGGCAGACGATGATCGATGCCGGGCTCGATGCCTGCGTCTTCACCTCGATGCACAACATCGCCTACTACTCCGGCTTCCTCTACTGCTCCTTCGGCCGCCCCTATGGCCTTGTCGTGACCGCGAAGGATTGCGTGACGATCTCCGCCGGCATCGACGCGGGCCAGCCCTGGCGGCGCTCGGTAGGCGACAACATCACCTATACGGACTGGACGCGGGACAATTTCTGGCGGGCGGTCCGCCAGGTCACGGGCAGCGGCGCACGGCTGGGGATCGAGGAGGATCACCTGACGCTCCAGCAATCCGCCAAGCTCGCCGCCCATCTCGAGCCGGCCAGCACACAGGACATCGCCGCCGCCTGCATGGCCCAGCGGATGGTCAAGAGCCCGGCCGAGATCGAACTGATCCGTGCCGGAGCGACGGTGGCGGACGTGGGCGGCTACGCCATCCGCGAGTCGATCCGGCCCGGCACCCGCGAGATCGACGTCGCCATCGCCGGCCGCGACGCGATGGAACTGGAGATCGCCCGCCGCTTCCCGGATGCGGAGTATCGCGACACCTGGGTCTGGTTCCAGTCCGGTCTCAACACCGACGGCGCCCACAACCCGGTCACCGCGCGGACGCTGGAGCACGGGGACATCCTGTCGCTCAACACCTTCCCGATGATCTCGGGCTACTATACCGCGCTGGAGCGAACGCTTTTCGTGGGCGATGTGGACGACGCCTCGCGGGCGATCTGGGAGGCCAATGTCGCCGCCCACGAACTCGGCATCTCGCTGCTGAAGCCCGGCGCCTCCTGCGCCGAGGTGACCCACGCGATCAACGATTTCTTCGCCGAGCGCGACCTGCTGCAGTACCGGACCTTCGGCTACGGCCATTCCTTCGGCGTGCTGTCGCATTACTACGGGCGCGAAGCCGGGCTGGAACTCCGCGAGGACATCGACACGGTGCTGGAGCCCGGGATGGTGATCTCGATGGAGCCGATGCTGACCTTGCCACAAGGCACGCCCGGCGCCGGCGGTTACCGGGAGCACGACATCCTCGTCATCACCGAGGACGGCAACGAGGACATCACCGGCTATCCCTTCGGCCCCGATTTCAACGTTGTCCGCTAGGGCCGGCGGGGCGGGGTCACTCCCGCCCCAGCACCCCGGCCAGCGCAAAGATCAGCACCGCCAGCGCCGCAAGGAACAGGAATGCGATGCGCAGGGAGGTGAGTTCAGCCACGAAGCCGATGATAGGCGGCGACATGAGCAGGGCGCTGTAGCCCAGCGTCGCGACCGCGGCGATCGCCTGCCCGGGCGGCACCACCGGATCGCGCGCCGCGCGGCTGAAGGCCAGCGGCACGATCGCCGCATACCCCACGCCCATCAGAGCGAAACCGACGAGCGCCTGCGCCAGCCCGGTGGAAGTGATGACGAGCAGCAGACCCAGCGTCGCCGAGACCCCGCTGATCCGCGCCACCTGCACCGCCCCCGCGCGGATGACCAGCCGGTCGACCAACAGGCGCATCACCACCATGACCACCGAGAAGACGGTGAAGCCGAGCGCGGCCCGCGCCTCGGTCACGCCGAGATCGACGGCGAGGAACACCGCGCTCCAGTCCGCCACCGAGCCCTCGCCCGAGCCGGAGGCCAGCGTCATCAGCCCGACCAGCAGGAGCGCCCCGCGCGGCAGGGCGAAAGCCGGCGCCTCGGGGTCATGCGGACGGACGTTGGACGTCCAGGGAATGTAGGCGAACCACTGGAAAACTGCGCCGAAGCCGAGAGCGGCGAGCAGGAAGTGCACCGGCACCGAAAGCCCCAGCGCCGTGGCGCCCGCGCCGGCCGCCGCACCGATCCCCGCGCCGAGGCTCCACATGGCGTGGAAGGACGACATGACCGAGCGGCCCATGTGCTTCTCGACCTCGGTCGCCCAACTGTTCATCGTCACATCCATGGAGCCATGGCACATCCCGAAGAAGAACACCGCCAGGGCCAGTGCGGGCACGCCCGGCGCCATGCCGATCAGCACCAGCGAGAGCAGATAGGCCCAGCCGATGCCGTGTGTCAGCCGCACCGCACCGAACCGGTCTGCGGCGCGTCCGGCCAGCGGGAAGGAGATCAGCGCGCCCAGCCCCATGACCAGCAGCAACAGGCCGAAGCGCGCCTCGCTCAGCCCGTAGCTCTGCATCACGGCCGGGATACGCGCGGCCCAGCTTCCCAGCAGGATGCCGTTCAGCGCAAAGGCGGCGGCAACCGCGCGCCAGGGGGTGCGGATGTCAGGCATGGCGGATCTCCAGTCCGGTCGCGACGAGGGCGGCGGTGTCTTGGGGGGGGGCATCGGTCACGAGCAGGTCGAGCTCGGCACAGGCGGCCACGCGGTGCCGGGCCCGGCGCCCGAGCTTCTCGGCCCCAGCCAGAACGACGCTCCGGGCGCTGGCCGCATGCATGGCGCGCTTGACCGCGGCCTCGTCGAGATGGTCTGCGGCAAGCCCGAAGCCGGCCTCCAGCCCGCATGCCCCCAGAAAGCAGATATCGGCCGCAACGCCGGCGATCGCTTCGCATGCGTCCGCCCCGGTCGAGATCCCGCCGAATGCAGAGAGCTTGCCGCCGATCAGGACGGTCTCGATCCCGGCGGCAAGCGTCGAGGTCGCCACTGCGGGCGATGGGGTCACGACCAGCGCCCGGGGCAGCGGCGGCAGGCCGGCGACGAGATGCGCAACGGTCGTGCCGCCGTCGAGCATCAGCACCATGCCGTCCTCGACGAGCGGCAGGGCGGCGGCGGCGATCCGCCCGGCGGCAAGGTTGGGGCGCCGCATCCGGGCCGCGAGTGGCTCAGCCGGCGGCGCGACCGGCAGCGCCCCGCCCCGGACCCGTCGGAGCGCCCCTTCGGCCTCGAGCACCAGCAGGTCGCGCCGGATCGTATCGGCCGAGACACCGAACTCTTCGGCCAGCGCGGCGAGCGACAGGGGCTCACCTGCGGCCGCGCGGCTGCGCAACGCGGCCTGTCGCGCCTCGGGTGAATTGAGCGGAGAATCGGAGGACACTGCAGCCTCATGCAAAATTATGCCGACTTCTGCAATATTTCTCAAAATGTCGCAAGAGGCTTCCACGCCCCCTGCAAGGACGTGCGCCGCTGACCGGCGGTCGGGACGCATCGCTTTACGCCGCAGCCAGCGGCGAAGGCTCAGGCCGGCTCTTCTGTCAGCGTGACGGCGCGGGCGATCTCGGCGATGTATCTCTCGTTCAGGCTGGCAATGAGCCATTCCCTCACGTGCTCGCGAAGCTCCGTCGGGGTCGGCTCCTGAGTGAGGGGCTCACCCACGGAGAGCTTCGGCTGACCATCCAGGTACCTCTCGTTCACCAGTATGCTGCCGTCCCGCGTATGGTGCCGCACATAGGCGATGATCGCCGGATGCTCGAGCTTCAGCGACGGCGCCCCGGAGGCTTCGTCGAACTCCCTCAGGCGGTCGATCGTGGCCTTGCGGAGCTGCGCCACCTTCTTCTGATCCTTGCCCTCCAGATCCCGCGGGAACGCCTCGTTGAGCATCATGAGCCAAGCCGTGGACGGCCCGCTGAGGCTCTCGTTGGACCGGAAGGATCTCTCCGGCATCGGAACGTCCAGCCCGGAGATCTCCTGCAGCCGGATCAAGAAGTCGGTAACCACGTCGCCGCCTTCGAGGTTGGCGCGGTCGAAGGCCCGGACGTGGAGCCGCTCGCGCCCGATCTGCTCTTCCCAGCATTCCAGGGCCACCGCCTGCCACATGCCCTTGTTCATCTCCCAGGTGCCAAACAGGTCGCGCAGCCGGGCCCCGCCGCGAATCCGCTGGTTGATATTGGAGACATAGTCCGAAACCGGGTCGCGCAGGTAGCAGACTGCATGGATCTCGTCGAAGCTCTTCTGAAGCCGCTCGAGAAACCGGGGCTTATGGGAAAGCCTGAGGAACTGCTCTCCCGACATGACCGAGACCGCCGGCTTCTCCTTGGCCAGACGCGCCTCCAACTCCTTCCAGCAGCAGCGGCTCCATTGTTCAGCTTCCTCGACGCTCTGGAACCTGGTGGCGAACAGCGTCGGAAGACGTTTCATCCGCTGGTAGAGCGTAGCAAACTCCCGGGAGCCCGAGAGATAGGTGATCCCGGCCGCCTGGAGCGCTTCGCTGCAGTTTCGCAATCCCATCTGGATGGAAGTGCTGCCGGCTTTGGGGCTGCCAATGTGAACGATCAGTTTCATGCTCGGACCTTCTCTGCGCGTTCTTGTTCTTGTCTCTCCGGAGCAACCGAGACCGGCCTCCTGCAGCGCGGCACAGCACCCGGGGGACCTGCCGCCTCGGCGTCACTCCTACCGGCGCGACAGGGCGAGTGCCAATGTATTTTGTGCCCGGGCCGGCACCCAGGCCGGCCCGGGCGACGTGGATCACTCGACCCAGCGGACCCCGGTCAGGTCGTTGGCCTGGGTCGGCGCGTTCTCCCACAGCCCCTCGATCTTCGCGTTCGCGACGCCCGTCTTGGCGAGCTGGAACAGGAAGCCGTTGACGTAGTCATCCGCGATCATCTGCTGCGCGGATTTCAGCAGCGCGCTGCGCGCTTCCGGATCGGTGGTCGCGTTCAGCTCCTTCACCAGCGCCTGGAACTCCGGCTTGGCGTACTGGAAGTAGTAATCGGGCCGGGCATAGATGTTAATGTCCGCCGGCTCGGTGTGGCTGACGATGGTCAGATCGAAATCCTTGCCCTTGAACACCTGCTCCAGCCACTGCGCCCATTCCACGTTGCTGATCTCGGTCTCGATGCCGACATTGCGCAACTGGGCCGCGAGGATCTCGCCGCCGCGACGTGCATAGGAGGGGGGCGGCAGCGCAAGGCGCAGTTTCAGTTCCGTCTGCCCGGCCTCTTCCAGCAGCGTCTTCGACATCTCGGGGTCAAAGGCCGATTGCGCGGTCAGATCCACGTAGTCGGGGTTGTGCGGCGCGAAATGCGTGCCGATCGGCGTGCCATAGCCGAACATGGCCCCGTCGATGATCTCCTGCCGGTTGATCGCATGGGTGATCGCCTGCCGCACCTTCACATCCGCCAGCGGGCCGGCGGCGTTGTTCATCGCCAGGATCGTCTCGCCCTCGGTCGAGCCGACGACCACCTTGAACATCGGGTTCGCGTCGAACTGGGCCAGGGTTTCGGGCGCCGGGAAGTTCGGGAAGGCGTCGACATCGCCGGCCATCATCGCCGCGAAGGCCGCGTTCGGATCGGAGATGAACTTGAACGTCGCGCTGGCCAGTGCCGGCGCATCGCCCCAATAGGCATCGTTGCGCGCGATCTCGATCCGGTCTCCCTTGACCCATTCGACCAGCTTGAACGGCCCGGTGCCGACCGGCGCGGTGGCCGCGTCGCCCACCGTCTCGGGCGCAAGGATCACCGCATCGCCCCAGGCCATCTTGAAAGGGAAGGCTCCGTCTGGGCCGCCAAGCGTGACCTGCACGGTCAGCGGGTCGATAACCTCGACCTTGGAGATGCCGGTGAACAGCGCCTTCTGCGCGTTTGTGGATTCCTCCGCCCGCGCCCGGTCCAGCGAGAATTTCACATCCTCGGCGTCCATCGCGCTGCCGTCGTGGAACGTGACGCCTTCATGAAGACGGAAGGTATAGACCTTGCCGTCCTCGGACACCTCCCAGCTTTCGGCCAGACCAGGCACGATCGACCCGTCGGGAGCGAACCTCGTCAGCCCCTCGAAGATATTGGCATAGACCACCTCGTCGATCGCCGCGGCCGCGCCGCCGGTCGGGTCGAGATTTGGCGGCTCCAGAGCCATGCCGATGGTGATGTCTTCCTGTGCCGCGAGACTGGCGGAAGCCACCAGAGAGACGGCCGCTGCACCAAGCAGAGATCGGATGAACATGAGTCGGTTTCCCCCGGTTATGGAATTGCGCCGAGGCTACAGGGGCACAGGCCGGAGAGTAAAAGGAAATTCGGGACGCGGCTCAAAATCCCGGCCATAGGCCGGACCGCCGACGCTCAGTCGAGGGACGCCAGGAAGGCATAGAGGTCCGCCGCTTCCGACTTGAGCCGGACCTGCCAGGCCATCTTGGACCGTGCGCCGCGATCGCCGGTATAGCTCCGCAGGAAATCGTTCGGATCCTCCAGATAGGCGATGAAGTTCGCCTCGTCCCAGAGCAGCCCATCCTCGGCCGCCGCCTTCAGGCCGGCCCCGTACCGGTACTCGGCATCTTGCCCAGCAGGCTGGCCTGCGATGCCGAAGAGATTGGGCCCGAGCCGCCCCGTCCGCCCGGCGAGCGTCTGGCCGGCCGCGTCCCGCACGACGTGACAGGCCGCGCATTGCGCGTCGAAGATGGCAGCGCCCTCGGAGGCATCCTGGGCCAGCGACGGGCCTGCACCGGAAATCAGCAGCGCGAAACCGATGGCGAGCTTGCGGATCATTTGGTGGCTCCTGGGTCTGTCTGGCTGTGTGGGGGCGTCGAACTTCGCCTGAGGTGCGCGGGAAGTAACGCCGCGGGCGCGGCGGGTCAAACGCAACGGGCAAAAAGCCGCATCGCGGGAGCATGTTTGCGAAGCGAAAATCCTGAGGTGTCAAGTACCTGGCGCGCCGGGCCGGCCGCTTTCAGGAAGCATGCGCGGCCCCCTGTGTCACCATGTCGAGGTGAAGTGCGCTGCGATCGCGGCTTAGATCGGGCAGACCCTAAAGCTCGCACGGACCTTGGCATTTCGGCCGGGGCCGGACAGATCGACCAGAGGCGCTCACGACCAAGACCGACAGAATGACCGACCAAATGATCCCCGCCTGGGTCGATGGCACGCTGAAGCCCGTCGACAAGTTGGAAGTCCACCGGCGTGGGCTGCGGCACAAGGCGGTGTCTGTCTTCGTGATGGATGGGGAGAACGTGCTGCTGCAGCGCCGCGCCGCCACCAAGTACCACACGCCGGGGCTCTGGGCGAACACCTGCTGCACCCACCCGCGCTGGATGGAGCCCGCCGCCGATTGCGCGATCCGTCGGCTGCGGGAGGAACTGGGCGTGACCGGTCTCTACCCGGCGCATCGCGACCGGGTCGAGTACCGCGCTGATGTGGGGAACGGGATGATCGAGCACGAGGTCGTCGACATCTTCATGGCGATGGCCGAGCGCAAGATGAAGGTGGATCCGAACCCCGACGAGGTCGCACAGGTGGAATGGGTGGGGTTCTATGACCTGACTGCGGAGATCGCGCGGCGGCCGGAGCGCTTCACGCCCTGGCTCAGGATCTACCTTGACGAGCACCGCGACAGGATCTTCGGCACGCTGATGCGGCCCTGAGGCGCGGGAGACGATCTTTCGCCGAAAGATCGCGCCTCCGGCGGAGGTATATGTCCCAAGAAGAAGGACGACCGGCGGCCAGAACGGCCGCCGCGCAGCGCCCGATCAGGGCTGCTTGTCGTCCTCGTCGTCCTCGTCGTCGCCGGAGGGCAGGTTGAAGAAGCTGTCGGCATCGACGATCGGATCGCGATCCTCTTCTTCCTCTTCACCGCGCGGGTCGCCGGAGAGCGTGAAGGTTTCCAGACCGGAGATGGCGGTCGGGATGCGGGGCTCCGGATCGGCGGCCAGCGACTGCTCGGTCGAGACCAGCTTGCGGCGCTCGTCGTCGCTCATCACCTCGCCATCGGCGGCCTTCTTGGCAGCGGCCTTCTGCACGGCGGCGTCCAGTTCGGACTGCTTGCAGAGTCCGAGCGCCACCGGGTCGATCGGTTGCATGTTCTGGATGTTCCAGTGGGTGCGCTCGCGGATCGACTGGATCGTCGGCTTGGTGGTGCCCACCAGCTTGGAGATCTGGCCGTCGGAGAGCTCGGGATGGAACTTCACCAGCCACAGGATCGAGTTCGGCCGGTCCTGGCGCTTGGAGAGCGGCGTGTAACGCGGGCCACGGCGCTTTTCCTCGCCCACGGCGGCGGCGTTGAACTTGAGCTTCAGCTTGTGCAGCGGGTTTTGCTCTGCCCGGTCGATTTCGACCTGGTCGAGCTGATTGTTGGCGACCGGGTCGAAGCCCTTCACGCCGGCAGCGACATCGCCATCGGCAATGCCCTGCACTTCGAGTTCGTGCAGACCGCAGAAATCGGCGATCTGCTTGAAGCTGATCGTCGTGTTGTCGACCAGCCAGACGGCGGTGGCTTTCGCCATCAGCGGCTTGTTCATGTCTGCCTCCTTCGCACATTTCTCCCGTGGCCGGGAAACGGCCGCAGCCTGTCGGGCCGCTTTTCCTCGTTTTCGGGAATTGCATGGCATATAAGGCGACGGCGACGGAAAGGAAAGACCTAATGCGCTGGATGCTGCTGTGGGCCATGCTGGCCGGGACCGCCTGTGCAGAGGGCGAGCGGGCCGGGGATTTCGACTATTACGTGATGGCCCTGAGCTGGTCGCCGAACTTCTGCGCCATCGAGGGCGACGCCAAGGGCGCCGAGCAATGCGACCCCGCGCTGGATCACGGCTGGGTGCTGCACGGGCTCTGGCCGCAATACGAGGCTGGCTGGCCGAGCTTCTGCAATACATCGGCGCGCAACCCGTCGCGGGGCCAGACCGCGGCAATGGCCGACATCATGGGGTCCGACGGGCTCGCCTGGTACCAGTGGAAGAAGCACGGACGCTGTTCGGGGCTGGAGTCGGACGCCTATTACGCGCTCGCGCGGAATGCCTTCGAAAGCGTGACCCCGCCGGCGGTTCTGCGCAAGCTGGACAAGACGGTGGCGTTGCCGGCGTCGGTGGTCGAGGAAGCCTGGCTGCAGGCCAATCCGGGGCTTTCCCGCGACATGGTGACCATCACCTGCCGCGACGGGCGGATCATGGAAACGCGGATCTGCCTGACGAAGGACCTCGATCCGCGCGCCTGCGGCAGCGATGTCCGTCGCGACTGCACATTGTCGAACGCGCTTCTCGACCCGATCCGCTAGGTCCGGCTCGGGCTTGGACGGGCGAGCGCCCGGCGCTTTGCGATCTGGCAACCCCGTGCTATTCTGACGCTACGTCAACTTTTCGTTACCGATTCCTCTGCGGCCTCTTTGGGGGCCGTACCACTCGACTATTGTGTTGCGCCCCTGGCCGGGCCTGGATCCGGTCGGATCGGCGCCAGACGAACCAGGAGAATTACCATGCGATTTTCGTGGACATTTCCCGCGGCACTTCTCGTTTTGCTGCCAGGCGCGGCCATTGCGGAGGACGCCCGGAACGTTCCCGCCAAGAAACAGACCAAGGCAGGCCTCTACCTGACAGCGGTCGAAGCGGCCGAGATGCTGAAGGACGAGAGCGTCGTTCTGCTGGACGTTCGCAGCCGCTCCGAGCTCACCTTCGTCGGCGTCCCGACGCGGGTAAACGTCCACATCCCGCTGATGGTTATGCCTGAACATGCCAGCTACAACCCTGACAAGCAGAGCTACGCGCTGGAGAGCAACGCGGCGTTCGAGTTCGATTTCCTGGATTATGCGGAAGCCATCGAACTGGAGGACGAGAGGCCGATCATCCTGATCTGCCGTTCCGGGTCACGCAGCGCCAAGGCCGCGGACATGATCTATGACCTCGGGTTTTCCAACGTCTACACGGTGATAGACGGGTTCGAGGGCGACAAGGCGTCCGATGGCCCCGAGAGGGGCCACCGGGTGCTGAATGGCTGGAAGAATGCCGGTCTGGGCTGGGGCTACGAGATCACGCCGGAGCAGGCCTACCCCGGCGACCAGATGTAACCACCGCGGGTCAGGCGTCGGGCGCGTCGCTCACCGCCGGCGGCTCGGCGGCGGTGTAGGCCTCGGGCTCCAGCATCTTCCAGATCACAGCGCCCACCGCGCCGCCGATGAGCGGCGCCACCCAGAACAGCCAGAGCTGCAGGATCGCCTTGCCGCCGCCGAAAAGCGCGACTCCGGTGGACCGGGCCGGGTTGACGGAGGTGTTGGTCACCGGGATCGAGATCAGGTGAATGAGCGTCAGGCCGAGGCCGATGGCGATCGGCGCGAAGCCGACCGGCACGCCCCTGGAGGTCGCGCCCAGGATGATCACGAGGAACATGGCCGTCATCACGATCTCGGTCACCAGCCCGGAGAAGAAGCCATAGCCGCCGGGCGAGGCCGAGCCGTAGCCGTTGAGGGCGAAATTGCCCGCCGAGGAGAAGCCGTCCTGTCCATGGGCGATGATCCAGAGGACCAGGCCCGCCGTGACCGCGCCCGCGACCTGCGCCGCCCAGTAGGGCAGCAAGTCTTTGCCGTCGAACTTGCCGGCAACCATCAGCCCGAAGGACACCGCGGGGTTGAAATGCCCGCCCGAGATGTTGCCGACCGCGTAGGCCATGGTCATGACCGTGAGACCGAAGGCAAGGGAGACACCGAGAAAGCCGATGCCGACATCGGGGACGCCCGCAGCGAGAACCGCCGCGCCGCAGCCGCCAAGGACCAGCCAGAATGTGCCGATGAATTCCGCGATGAGTTTTTTGGACATGTCGAAGTAATCCGCTTGCAAGAAAAATGCGCCCGCACCGACATGGCCGGGCCTGCGCGGAAAATCTACGCACGGCCCGTGACAATCACGAAACGAAAAATTTTGCAGGCCTCAGGAGATCCGAAGCACGATCTTCCCGACGTGGCCGGAGCTCTCCATGCGCGCATGGGCGGCGGCGGCCTCTTCCAGCGGGAATTCCGAGTCCATGACCGGCGCGACGCGGCCCGCCTCCAGCAGCGGCCAGACCCGCGCGCGCAACGCCTCGGCGATTCGGGCCTTGGCGAGGTCCGATTGCGGGCGGAGGGTCGAGCCGGTGATCGTGAGCCGGCGCGTCATCACCTGCGCGAAGTTAAGGTCCACCTTGGGCCCCTGCAGGAAGGCGATCTGCACCAGCCGCCCGTCGTCGGCGAGCGCCTTGACGTTGCGCGGCAGGTAGCTGCCACCGACCATGTCGAGGATCAGGTCCGCACCGCCCTCCGCGCGCAGGATCTCCACGAAATCCTCGTCGCGGTAGTTGATCGCCCGCTCGGCGCCCAGACGCAGGCAGGCAGCGCATTTGTCGTCCGAACCGGCGGTCGCAAAGACCCTCGCGCCGAAATGCCTGGCGAGCTGGATCGCCGTCGTGCCGATGCCGGAGCTGCCGCCGTGCACGAGAAACCGCTCGCCCGCGCGAAGACCGCCGCGCATGAACACGTTGCTCCAGACGGTGAAGAAGGTCTCGGGCAGGCAGGCCGCCTCGCGGAGCGTCATGCCCTTCGGGACGGGCAGCGCATGGGCGGCCGGCGTGACCACGTACTCGGCATAGCCGCCGCCGGGAAGGAGCGCGCAGACGGCGTCGCCGACCCGCCAGCCCGAGACGTCGGGGCCGACCGCCGCCACTTCGCCGGCGGCTTCCAGCCCCGGCAGGTCGCTCGCGCCCGGCGGCGGGTTGTAGCTGCCGGCCCGCTGCAGCGCATCGGGCCGGTTCACCCCGGCATAGGCGCTGCGGATCAGGATCTGTCCCGGACCGGGTTGCGGCACCGGGCGGGTCGCCGGGGTCAGCACCTCGGGCCCGCCGGGTTCGCTGATTTCGATGGCGCGCATGGTTTCGGGCAGGGTCATGACCGGGCTCCTCCTTGGACTCGCCCGTTTCTGGACCGACGCCGCCCGGGATGCAATCGGCGCTCAGCGCGGACGGAAGGCCGCCGTGCCCCTCACGCCCTCGTCGCTCTCGCCGGGTTCGGACCAGTGGCCCGGCATGTGCTCGTCCGTCACTCCCGCGCCGGGTGCCCGGACCTTGCCGAGGAGCCAGTTCGGACCGGCGAAGAGCCGCTTGAGCACCGGGTTTCCCGTCACCTGCGCGCGCATCTTCTCCACCCGCAGCACGTCCTCGACGCGCCGTTCCAGAAACGCCCAGGTCGCCTCGTTGCCCTCGCTGTCATCCCCAAGCCAGTACAGTACCGTGCTGCTGTAGACCGCCGAGAGGGAGGCGCGCTTGGAATACCAGTTGATGTCGTCGGAACTGTCGCCGAGCGCGCTCCAGATCCGGTCGGCGGTGGTCCAGATCGCACGCGCGCCGTCGGCGGCGTATTGCGGCAGGGTCAGGAGCGTGGAGCCGCGCCGCACTGCCTCCTTGTCGTCGATCGCCTCGATCCGCAGGCGGATGGCCAGCATGATCCGATCGCGCAGGCGCATCGTCGGCAGGTCCTCCAGCGCCAGCTGCTCCAGCATGATCCGGTCGCCCCGCTCGTGGTAGGCTAGGGCGAGGTCCACCCCGCCACGCGGACAGATCACCCGGCCGACGGCCAGGTCGACCCCGGCATCGCGGCAGGCAGCGCGGAAGGTGGCGTCGCTCCAGCCGTCGAAGGCGACATGGATCAGCGCCGCGTCCAGGAGCCGTTCCTTGATCTCGGGATGGGGTTCGCTGGTGGTCCGGACGAGCGTCTGGGTCATCGGATACCTCGTGTTCGGGTTTTCGGCACGTGCTGATGGACATGGCCGCTTGCCTTTGCTATACGGCCCACTCCTGCAATCAGATGCAACTCTAACAGGAAAGGTGGTGACAACCACATGCAGGTCAGTGTTCGCGACAATAATGTCGATCAGGCGCTCCGCGCTCTGAAGAAGAAGCTGCAGCGGGAAGGCGTTTTCCGCGAGATGAAGCTCAAGCAGCACTTCGAGAAGCCTTCCGAGAAGAAGGCGCGCGAGAAAGCCGAGGCGATTCGCCGTGCACGCAAGCTGGCGCGGAAAAAGGCGCAGCGCGAAGGGCTCCTCTGAGTAAGAGAAGAGACCCACGGCGCCATCTCCGGCGCGACTGAATTGACATGGCGGACGCCAGTCACGAAACCCCCGGCCACGTCGGGGGTTTTATTTTGCGCAACCGCCACCGCGCGTTCGGTTCGCTGGCGCAGGGGAGCGGTGGCGCGGCGCACAGGCAGCGGGGTTCCTTCCGGGCCGGGAATGCATAGATCGATCCGGAAACGAAAAGGATCAGAC
Source organism: Tropicimonas sediminicola (assembly GCF_900188335.1). Classification (GTDB taxonomy): domain Bacteria; phylum Pseudomonadota; class Alphaproteobacteria; order Rhodobacterales; family Rhodobacteraceae; genus Tropicimonas; species Tropicimonas sediminicola. Next base: position 242,845 of record NZ_FZOY01000004.1, read on the forward strand.
ATGAACATGCAGACCCCGGCGATTGCGCCCGAGCTTGCGGACTTTCCGATAACCCGACGCTGGCCGGCGCGGCACCCCGACCGGATCCAGCTCTACTCCTGGCCTACCCCCAACGGCGTGAAGGTGTCCATCGCGCTCGAGGAGCTCGGACTGCCCTACGAGGCGCACCAGGTGCGGCTCCGCCCGGAGGACGTGAAGAGCCCGGAGTTCCGGTCGCTCAATCCCAACGGCAAGATCCCCGCGATCATCGACCCCAACGGACCGGACGGCGCACCGATCGGGCTGTTCGAATCCGGCGCTATCCTGCTCTACCTCGCGGAAAAGACCGGCCAACTGGCCGGGGGCAGCGCGCGGGAGCGGCAGCTCGTCACCCAATGGCTGATGTTCCAGATGGGCGGCGTCGGGCCGATGTTCGGGCAGCTCGGGTATTTCCATTCCTTTGCCGGCAGCGAGATCGAGGACCCTCGCCCGCGCCAGCGCTACATCGACGAGGCAAAGCGCCTGCTTGGCGTGCTCGACGAAGCGCTCGAGGGGAAGGAATGGATCGCCGGCGAGTATTCGATCGCCGACATCGCCATGGTCCCCTGGTTGCGGGCGCTCGGCACGACCTACAACGCGCTTGAACTGGTCGGGATGGAGGATTTCCCGAATGTCAGCGCCTGGCGCGACCGCTTCCTTGCGCGTCCGGCGGTGCAGCGGGGCCTGAACACCCCGCCGCGGGACTGATACTCCGCCGGTTCAGCCGGGCAGCGCGCCCGTGAGCACGTAGGTCAGGATCTGGACGACCTGCTCGGGCGTCTCCGCAACCGCAAGCGCGGCGGCGTCGACCTCCTTCAGCGCATGCTGATGGTCGGCGCCGTGCAGCACGATCAGCGACTTGCCGAGCGCCGCGGCATAGCCCGCGTCGAAGGCGGCGTTCCACTGCTTGTACTTCTCACCGAAGCGCACCACGACCACATCCGCCGCCTCGATACCGCGGCGCGTGCGGATCGCGTTGAGCTTGGCGCCCTTGTGGTCATGCCAGAACTTGTCCGACTCCGCGCCAAGGATCGCCACGCCGCAATCGTCGCTGGCGGCGTGGTCGGTCACCGGGCTGTCGAAGCTGACATCCAGCCCCTCGGCTCCAGCGATGATGCGTTCGCGCCAATCGGTGTGAATCTCGCCGGAGAGATAGATTTTGAGGGGCATGGATCTTCCTTCGATTGCGTCTCTGGATCAGGCGGCCACGGGGTGGTGCCGGTTCAGGTTCCACCACATACGATAGAGCTCCAGCAAGGCAAGGGGGGCAAAGTGGATCAGCGCGGCTGCGGGGTGCTCCCAGTTGTGCAGCGCGGCCCAGTGCAGCAGCGTCAGCACGGCGGCCGGGTAGGTCCAGCGCTGCATGGCCTTCCACCGCTTCGGCCCCATGCGCCGGATCGCGCCGTTGAACGACGTGGCGGCCAGCGGGATGAAGATCGCGAAGGCGAGCCAGCCTGTCCAGATGTCGAACCGGCCGACCTGCGCAAGGATGGTCTCCAGCGTTCCCCTGTCGATCACGTAGAACAGCGTGTGCAGGGCCGCGTAGCCGAAGGCCGCGACGCCGAAGTAACGCCGGTTCTTCACCAGCCAGCGCGGACCACGCCAGCCCGGCAGCAGCAGCGTCAGCGGCGTTGCCATCATCGCGATGATCATGAAGCGCGCTGCGAATTCGCCCGTCGGGTGCACGAGGATGTGCAGGATGCGCGAATTGGTGGAGGTTGAAAGCTCCCACAGGATTCCCGCGGCGGGCAGTGCGAGAAGACCCCAGAGGAGGTAGGGAGAAAAACGTTTGAGCATGGCGACCCCGTTTCGGTGACTGGGCAATGCCACTGAAACGGGGTCGGCCGGGATTTCCGTCGCGCCGCGCGAATTGTCAGCCGCGCAGCGTGCCGCCAGTGGCCTTGGCGACCTTCTCGATCACCTTCTTGCCCACGGCCTCGATCTCCTCTTCGGTGAGGGTCTTCACCTTGGGCTGCAGGCGAACGGTGATGGCGAGCGACTTCTTGCCCTCGCCCATTTGCGCCTCGGCCTTGGGCCCGTGGAACTCGTCGAAGACCCGCACTTCCTCGATCAGCGCCTTGTCGGCGCCAGCCGCGGCATTCACGAGGTCCAGCGCCTCAACATTGGCGTCGAGCACGAAGGCGAAGTCGCGCTCCACCGCTTGCAGGTCCGACAATTCCATCGCACCGCGGCTCGCGCTCTTTGCCTTGGGGAAGGGGATCGCCGCCAGGTCGACCGTGAAGGCCACCGCCGGCCCCTTCACATCCAGCGCCGCGAGCACCTTGGGGTGCACCTCGCCAAACACGCCAAGCACGTTCTTGGGCCCGAGGCAGATCGCACCGGAGCGCCCCGGGTGGAACCAGCCGGGAGCGTCGCGTCGGATCTGCACCTTGGCCGGGGCGCCGACCGCGGCCAGCACCGCCTCTATGTCGGCCTTGGCGTCGAAGGTATCGACGCCGCGGCGCGTGCCGTGCACGTCGCGCGGGCCGGTGTGCCCCACCAGCAGGCCAACGGCCACCTGGTTCTGCTCCTCCGGCTCGCCGCCGTGGAAGGCCGGGCCGACCTCGAACAGGGCGAGGTCGGCAAAGCCGCGCGCCTGGTTGCGGGCGGCCGCCTGCAGCAGGGCCGGCAGCGGCGAGGGCCGCATGTGGCTCATCTCGGAGGAGATCGGGTTCTCCAGCTTCGTGGCATCCCCGCCACCGCCGAACAGCTCCGCTGCCGCCTGGTCGATGAAGGAATAGGTCACGCATTCGTTGTAGCCGAGCGCCGCCATCGTACGCCGGGCCATCGACTCGCGGCGCTGCATCGGCGTCAGCACCGGCTCGGGCACGCCCGGCGTCGCCCGGCTCATCGGCACGCCCTGCAGCTTGGTGAGCGAGGCGACGCGCGCCACCTCTTCCACCAGGTCGGCCTCGCCCTGCACATCCGGCCGCCAGCTCGGCACATGGGCCATGTCGCCCTCGAGCCGGAAGCCAAGGGCCTCCAGCGTCGCGCGCTGCTCGGCGTCGGGGATCTCCATCCCCACCAGGCTCTCGACCCGCTTGGTGTCGAGCCGATAGGCGCGGTCCGTGTCGGGCACGGCGCCGGCCACGATCAGCTCGGATGCCTCGCCGCCCGCATGGTCGACGATCATCCGCACCGCATGCTCCAGCCCGATGGGGGTGAACGCCGGGTCCACGCCACGCTCGAACCGGTACCGGGCGTCCGAATTGATCTTGAGCGCGCGGCCCGTGTAGGCGATCTGGATCGGATCCCAGTAAGCGCTTTCGACAAAGACGTTCACCGTCTCCTCGGTGCAGCCCGTGGCGGCCCCGCCCATGATCCCGGCAATGCTCTCCGGACCCTCATCGTCCGAAATCACCATCTGCCCGGCCTGCAGCGTGTATTCCTTGTCGTCCAGCGCCACGAGCGTCTCGCCGCCCCTGGCCCGGTGCACCCGCAGGTTGCCCTTCACCTTGTCGGCGTCAAAGACGTGCAGCGGCCGGTTGCGGTCGTAGGTGAAGAAGTTGGTCACGTCGACGAGAAAGCTGATCGGGCGCAGGCCGATGGCGCGCAGCGCGTCCTGCAGCCATTGCGGCGACGGGCCGTTCTTCACCCCCCGGATCAGCCGGCCGGCGAACAGCGGGCAGCCGTCGAGCGTGTCCTCGTCGATTGTCACCGTGAAGGGCGCGGCGAAAGCGGCCGGCACCGGCTCCACCTCGCGCGGGATCAGCGTGCCGAGCCCGCGGGCCGCGAGGTCACGCGCAACGCCTTCGACGCCAAGCGCATCGGGCCGGTTGGGGGTAATCGCGATCTCGATCACCGGGTCGACCTTTTCCGGACGGTTCTCGGCCAGCCAGTCGGCAAAGCTCTGCCCGACCTCGCCCGAGGGCAGCTCGATGATGCCGTCGTGCTCATCCGACATCTCCATCTCGCGCTCGGAGCACATCATGCCGTGGCTCTCGATGCCGCGGATCTTGCCGACGCTGATCGTGGTGTCGATGCCGGGGACGTAGGTGCCGGGCTTGGCGACCACCACTGTGATCCCCTCGCGGGCATTGGGCGCACCGCAGATGATCTGGCTTTCTCCCTCGTCGGTCTGCACGATGCAGACCCGGAGCTTGTCGGCGTCGGGATGCTTCTCCGCCTTCAGCACCTTGCCGATGGTAAAGGCGCCCAGCTTCGCCGCGGGGTTCTCCACCCCTTCGACCTCCAGCCCGAGGTCGGTCAGGGCATCGAGGATCTCGTCGAGCGTCGCCTGGGTGTCCAGGTGATGCTTGAGCCAGGAAAGCGTGAATTTCATGGGTCGGCCCCTGCAGCATTCGAAAGTCGCGTGTGCTTAGCCCATCCCGCGCGGAGCGTGAAGGCCCGACCGCGAGGAAGGGTACAGAAGCGCAAGGCTTGGGCCGCTGTTTCCTGGACCGGGACGGATGTCAACACTTTGGAAAGAGGTTGCCCGATCGAGAACAGGCCGCCCCGATTGTCGCCGCAATTGAGCGTCAACTGCCCCGTTTTCGCCACATTTCAGCCCTATCCTGAACACGTTGCCGGTGGGGGCCGGAACTGTGTACGTAACGATTGGAGGCACGCTATGGGAGCGATTGCCACAACTCTTGGTAACCTGGCCAAGCCATTGGTTCTCGGACTGATCATGCTGGTCGCTCTGGGGCTTCTGTCCAGCGACCCGGCGTCGGGGAACCGTGGCGCCACCGGCTTCGACTGCCGGGGTTTCACCGACAGTCCGGAACTGAACCGCACCATCTGCCGGTTCAGCCCGTCCCGGATCTGGAACACCCCGGTCGTGGAACTGGTGCCCTGGCTGGCGCCCAAGGAGCCTGCGCCGGGATCGTGACGGTCAGCCTGTCGGACTTCGGGACGGCGCGAGATCCTCGACCAGCCTGAACCGCTCGCAGACCAATGCCATCTCCGGCTCGAACCCGCCATTGCGGGTGAAATAGGCGCGATGCCCGTCGCGCCAGCCCTGAAGGCTGTCGTCCTCGCCCTCGGCGAGGGCGAAGTCTTCGGTCACCTCGTTGAATGCAAGGATCTCCACGCTCAGCGTCTCGATCACCAGCGCCGGCCGGCCATCCCAGTCCAGCGCGATATCCTTGCGCCCCGGTGACGGAAGCGCCTCGCCGCCCGCCTCGAAATCCCGCAAGGCCCCGCAGGTCGCCGTCTTGACCCCGGCGCGCACCAGCGCCAGCAGCCGGTCGCACAGAGCGCGGCTGTCGCCGAAGGTGAAGGTTTCCGCTCCCGGATAGCGCTGACCGATCTCTTCGAGCATGCCCCCTCCTCCCGTCACCCCGCCGCGCAGCGGCGCCCGGCCCCAAGGGTCGTCGATGCCTTTGGCATTGTCGGCCGAGGGGCACCCCCGGCCGCCGTGGGTCAGCGGTTCAGCCCGCCGTGCACTGTCGGCATGTCGAGCGTGGCGAAGCCGTAGTGGCGCAGCCAGCGCAGGTCGCTGTCGAAAAAGGCGCGCAGGTCCGGGATGCCGTATTTCAGCATCGCGAGCCGGTCGATCCCGATGCCGAAGGCAAAGCCCTGCCAGGCCACCGGGTCGATATTGCCGGCGGTGAGTACCTTGGGGTGCACCATGCCCGAGCCCAGAACTTCCAGCCAGTCGTCACCCTCGCCGACCTTTACCGTGCCGCCTTCCCAGGAGCAGCGGATGTCGACCTCGGCCGAGGGCTCGGTGAACGGGAAGTGCGAGGCGCGGAACCGCGTCTCGACATGGGTGCCGAAGAAGGCGGAAAAGAACTCCTCGAGCACCCACTTCAGGTTGGCCATCGAGATATCCTTGCCGATCGCCAGCCCCTCGACCTGGTGGAACATCGGAGTGTGCGTCTGGTCGTAGTCGCAGCGATAGACCCGGCCCGGGCAGATGATCCGGATCGGTGCACCGTGCTTCATCATCGAGCGGATCTGCACCGGCGACGTATGCGTGCGCAACACGTGCGGCGGACGATTGTCGCCCTCGGCGCGCGCCATGTAGAACGTGTCCATCTCGGCCCGCGCAGGGTGGTGGCCCGGGATGTTGAGCGCGTCGAAATTGTGCCAGTCGTCCTCGACCTGCGGGCCTTCGGCCACCGCAAAGCCCATGTCGGCGAAGATCGCGGTGACCTCTTCGGTCACCTGGCTGATCGGGTGGATCGTGCCCTGTCGGCGCGGCCGGCCGGGCAGCGTCACGTCGAGCCACTCGGCCCGCAGCCGCTCTTCCAGAGCCACGTCGGCCAGCGACGCCTTCTTGGCCGCCAGGGCGGAGTTGATCTCGTCCTTCAGCGCGTTCAGCGCGGGGCCTGCGACCTGGCGCTCCTCCGGGCTCATCTTGCCCAGCTCTCGCATCTTCAGGCTCACCTCGCCCTTCTTGCCGACGGCCTGCACCCGCAGGGCCTCCAGCGCGCCCTCGTCGGCCGCCTCGGCAATCGCCGCGATGTATTTCTGCCTCAGCTCTTCCATGGCTGGCTCCCGTCACTCCGCGCAGCACCGCCCGCACCGGGCAGCGCCGAAAATCCTGCGCGTGGGTATCACACCGGCGTTCAAAGGCAAGGGCGCCCGCGTCCTGCGACCTGTCGGCGCGGGCATGTGCCCCCCTTGTTCGCTGCGGCGCAGAGAGCTTAAGACGCTCATATGAAGCCCAAAATCATTACGACGCTGGAGTCGTATGACCGCGCGCTCTTCCTGGCCGATCTCCAGGCCGGGGTGACGGTGGCGATGGTCGCGATTCCTTTGAGCCTTGCCATAGCCATCGCCTCCGGCGCCGATCCCGGCGTCGGGCTGGTGACGGCCGTGATCGGCGGATTCCTGATCTCGCTGCTCGGCGGCAGCCGGGTGCAGATCGGCGGGCCGACCGGTGCCTTCATCGTCGTGGTCTACGGGGTGATCGCGCAATACGGCTACGACGGGCTGGTGCTCGCCACCTTCCTCGCCGGCCTGATCCTGCTGACCGCCGGGGCGTTCCGGGCGGGCAATCTCATCGCCTTCGTGCCGGAACCGGTGATCGACGGCTTCACCATCGGCATCGCGGTCATCATCGCGGCCAGCCAGATCAAGGATCTCTGCGGGTTGAGCATGGCCGAGGTCCCGGCGGACTTCCTCGAAAAGGTCCCGGCGCTCTGGGCGGCGCGCGACACGCTGGCCCCCGCCAGCCTCGGCATCGGCCTGGCTACCATGGTGCTGATCATGCTGCTGCGGCGCCTGTTCCCGCGCTTCCCGGGCCTGATCGTCGCGGTGTCGCTCACCTCGGTCGCGGCGGCCCTGCTGGCCCTGCCGGTCGACACGATCGGCGGCCGCTTCGGGGCGCTGCCCAATCACCTGCCGATGCCGAAGCTCCCGGACCTGAGCCTGCAGCGGGTCACCGAGCTCCTGCCCTCGGCTTTCGTGATCGCCTTTCTCGCCGGGGTTGAGTCGCTGCTCTCCGCGATGGTCGCCGACCGGATGATCGGCGGCCGCCACCGCCCGAATGCCGAGGTGCTCGCACAAGGTGCGGCCAATATCGGCTCGGCGCTGTTCGGCGGCCTGCCGGCGACTGGCGCAATCGCGCGCACCGCGACCAACGTGCGCGCCGGCGGCAAGACCCCTGTCGCGGGCCTCGTGCATGCGCTCACCATCCTCGCGGTGATGATGCTGGCCGCCCCGCTCGCGGGTCACCTCGCCATGCCGGCGCTCGCCGGGCTGCTCATGCTGACCGCCTGGAACATGAGCGAGCCGCACAAGTGGCGGCACCACCTGCAACAGCGGACATCCGACAAGGTGCTGCTGGTGCTGACCCTGGTGCTGACGGTCGTTGCGGACCTGACGGTTGCGATCGGCGTCGGAATCGCACTTGGCCTCGCCCTGCGCCTGCGCCGACGCCATGTGCCCGAAGCCGAATGGACGCCGCCGGAACGGTAGGCGTCAGGCGGCCAACCCGAACATGGCGCGCGCCTCCCAGCCCCTGAGAACCGGACGGGCCAGGTCTCCCTGCCGGGCATGATCGGTGATCAGCTCCGGAAAGAGCACTTTGAACTCCGCAAGCATCTCCGGGGTCATCGCCGAGACGCTGTTGCTGGCCACCAGAAAGCTCTCGGCCGGGACGCCGTTGGCCCAGACCAGCTCATGCTGGTCGAACATGAAATGGTGGTAGGTGACGGTGCCCCCTTCCTGGCGGGCGACATCGCGCCCGTTGACCAGGTGCTTGGCCGCCACCAGCGCCTCGCAGGAGCCCGTCGCCAGCTCCAGGTCCGCCGAGCTGACGAGCATCCGGTGCTGCGGCGAGACGAGCAGCTCCCGCTCCGCGCCGAGCGCCCCGGGCGCGAAGCGGATCGGCGCCATCTCACCCGTCGCCTCGACCTCGCGCGCCCCGATCCAGCGGATCGGCCGGGCGCCGCTGTCGAGCGTCAGCACCAGGTCGCCGACCCGCAGGTCCTCCACCGGGCGCTCGCCCAGCGGTGTGGTGATCATGGTGCCGGAGGCAAAGCAGATCATGCCGCTCGACGCCGGGTTCACCGAGGTCAGGGTCACGGTGTCCGGGTTCGGCTGGTTGAACTGGATCGTGTAGGTCGCCGCATTCGGCTCGGTCGGGACGGGGATATTCTCCGACACCGCGCCGGCTGCCGGACCGTTCAGCGCGGTGATGTTCGTCGTGCCGCCGCCGATGTCGTAGAACTGCAGCACCTCCGACGTGCTGCTGTTGACCAGCGCCGCCGCCTCGAAATTTCCGGCGGCGTTGCTGTCGGGATCTGTCAGCAGAAGAGGCAGATTCTCCGACGACAGGACATAGACATACTCGTTCGCCTGCGCGTCATAGCTGACCCAGACCCGCGGGTCGGTCAGATCGACGACGAGCCCGACCGCGCCGTCCGCCTCGTAGAACGCAACAGTAAAGTCCGCCGGATCCTCGTCCGGGGACAGGGCGACCTCCAGGAACTCGTCGATCCCGGAACTGGCCGCATAGGCGTTCGAATAGTGAAGTTCGCTGATACGCGCCACAAAGCAACCCTGACAACCAAAGCCCCGCACACCCCGGGCACAGCGGTCACCCTCGCGCAAAAATCCGAAGAAATTCCTTCATTCTGACGGCGATTTTGAGGCGAAACGGGCAACAATGGCGCCATCCGCCAGCCATCGGACACGAAAAAGCCCCGCGCGGCGTCGCCGGCGGGGCTTTGATCTTGTGGCTGCGGTCAGGCTCAGGCCAGCGCGGCCTTGGCCTTTTCCACGATCGTGCCGAAGGCTTCCGGCTCGTGCACGGCCAGGTCGGCCAGCACCTTGCGGTCCACCTCGATGCCGGCCTTGGCCAGGCCGTTGATGAAGCGCGAATAGGTCAGCGCCTCGTCGTGGGCACGAACGGCCGCGTTGATTCGCTGGATCCACAGCGCACGGAACTGGCGCTTGCGGGCCTTGCGGTCGCGGGTCGCGTACTGGTTGGCCTTGTCGACGGCCTGGGTCGCAGTCCGGAAGTTGGTCGACCGGGCGCCATAGTAGCCCTTGGCGGCCTTCAGGACCTTCTTGTGACGTGCGTGGGTGACGGTTCCGCCTTTAACTCGGGACATATCTCAAGCCTCCTCAGCGCGCGTAGGGCATGTATTTCTTGACGATCTTGGTATCCGGCTCGGAAAGAACCGTGGTACCGCGGGCGTCGCGAATGAACTTGTTGGTGCGCTTGATCATGCCGTGGCGCTTGCCGGCCTGGGCGGATTTGATCTTGCCGGTCGCGGTCACCTTGAACCGTTTCTTGGCGCCGGACTTTGTCTTCATCTTGGGCATTTGCCTACTCCTTGACTGGATCGGTCGTTCCGTCCCGACAGGCATGCCACTTTCGGCCCGCCGCAACGGCTGAAGCCGGGCGTATAGGCGCAGATGCGTCGACAGGCAAGGGGAAATCGGCCCTTCAGGGCGCGACAGAGCACCCTGCCCGTGCGCGCATTGCCAGAGGTGGGATCAGTTCAGCAGGCGGTTGAACACGCGCACCACGACATCGGGCGCGTCGGCCACCGAATAGCCCGAGGGCTTCATGATGACGGCGGTGGTGATCAGACCGATGCAGATCATGAAAAGGACGGCCGCCGTGCGAGGCGAGCGGCCACCCGAGAAGGCGCTGAGAAGGGACGGAAAGGCCAGGAGACCCATCAAGATACCGATGGTGAAGATCAGATCGGAATCGAGTATCAAGCGCCGTCCCTCCGAGGAATTCAATCCTTCGATTATTCGGGATCGGTGTTAAAGATCAACCTCTCATCACACGGAGCCACACGCAGGATGTTGGTGGAGCCGGGGATGTTGAACGGAACGCCCGCAACGACAACGACGTTGTCGTCGGAATCCGCGAACTGGCCCTGACGGGCTGCGCGCGCCGCGGAGACCACCGCCATCTTGAAGCGGCTCACGTCGCCATGGGTCATGAAGCAGTTCACGCCCCAGGACAGGCACAGCCGCCGCGCAGTCGACGTGAAGGGCGTCAGTGCGAGGATCGGCACGCGGGGACGCTCGCGCGCCGTCTTCAGCGCGGTGGTGCCGGAATGGGTAAAGCAGCAGATCGCCTTGACGCCAGTGTTCTCGGCGATTTCGCGTGCCGCGGCGACGATGCTGTCAGCGGTCGATGTCCGGTCGACCACGCGTGCGGCCTCGATGATGTCGCGATACATCTGGCCCTTCTCGACCTCGACGGCGACCGCATCCATCGTGCGCACGGCTTCCAGCGGGTACTCGCCGGCAGCCGATTCCGCGCTCAGCATCACCGCGTCGGCGCCCTCGTAGATGGCGTTGGCCACGTCGGAGACCTCGGCCCGCGTCGGCATCGGGCTCTCGATCATCGATTCCAGCATCTGCGTGGCGACGATCACCGGCTTGGCAGCAGCGCGGGCGCCGCGGATCAGCCGCTTCTGGATCGGCGGAACGGCCTGCACCGGCAGTTCGACGCCCAGATCGCCGCGCGCCACCATGATCCCGTCGGAGACCGCGAGGATATCGTCATAGGCTTCCACGGCGGCCGGCTTTTCGATCTTGGAGAGCACGGCAGCGCGGCCGTTGACCAGTTCCTTGGTCTGCAGCACGTCGTCCGGACGCTGCACGAAGGAGAGCGCCACCCAGTCCACGCCCAGCTCGCAGACGAACTCGAGGTCCGCCTTGTCCTTGTCCGACAGGGCCGCCACCGGCAGCACCACGTCGGGCACGTTCACGCCCTTGCGGTTGGAAATCGTGCCCCCCGTCACCACGGTGCAGTTCGCGAAGTCGTCGCCGCACTTCTCGACCCGCAGTCGGATCTTGCCGTCGTTGACCAGCAGGCTCGCGCCGGGACGCAGCGCCTTGAAGATCTCGGGATGCGGCAGGCACACGCGGCTCGAGTCGCCCTCGGTGGGATCGAGATCCATCCGGAAGGCCGCGCCTTCGACCAGTTCCTCGGAATCGCCGGCGAACACGCCGACGCGGAGTTTCGGGCCCTGAAGATCGGCGAGGATGGCGATCGGCCGCCCGAGTTCACGCTCGATCTGGCGGATGATCGTGTGGCGCTCGCGGATCTCGTCGTGGCTGCCGTGGCTCATGTTCAGGCGGAACACGTCGGCCCCGACTTCGAAGAGCCGTCGTATCGTGTCGTAGTCGTCCGAGGCGGGGCCAAGGGTGGCCACGATTTTCACATTTCGCATCCGTCTCATCGGACAACCTTTCGTATGGTGCAGGGTTGGTGCTGGGTCGCGCGGGACAGTTAGCGGTAAAGTTCCCAAATTGCCAGAGCGTCGGGCTCTGGCTCTTCGCCGCAGGACGCATTACACCCATGCGCGGAACACACGACACCACCATGACATATCACGCCTTTCATACCGCCGGAGAAGACCGGGACAGCCGCTGGCTGATCACCTGCGATCACGCCACCAATACCGTACCACCGCAGATCGGCGGCGGCACGCTCGGATTGCCGCAGGCGGACATGGCCCGACATATCGCCTACGACCCCGGTGCAGCAGGGGTGGCGCATGCGCTGGCCGACAATCTCGGCGCGCCGCTGATCACCTCGAATTTCTCCCGGCTGGTGATCGATCCGAACCGCGGCGAGGACGACCCGACGTTGCTGATGCGGCTCTATGACGGCACGATCATCCCGCAGAACCGCCATGCCGACGCAGCCGAGACCGAACGCCGCATGGAGCTTTGCTACCGCCCCTACCACGCGGAACTCGGCCGCCTTGCGGCCTCCCGCGCCGACCGTGTGATCGTCGCGGTGCACAGTTTCACCCCGCAGCTGCGCGGCCGGCCGCCCCGGCCCTGGCATGTCGCGATCCTGCACTCGCCGCCCCACAATGCCCTGTCCGTGAGCCTTATCCGCAGACTGCGTACCGATCCGGAGCTTTGCGTCGGCGACAACGAGCCCTATGCCGGACACCAGCCCGGTGACTCCATCGACCGTCACGCCCTGCAACACCGGCGGCCCCACGTGCTATTGGAACTGCGGCAGGATCTGCTGGAGACGGTGGAGCAGCAGAAGGCCTGGGGGCGCAGGCTGGCTCCGCTGCTGCAGGGCGCGCTGCAGGACTGCAAGATCTGAATTCCCGGAGGAGGACCGACCATGGACGACCAGACCCGCATCGAACTCGAAGCCGCCGCCTTCCGCCGGCTCCGCAAGCACCTCATGACCGATCGCGTCGACGTGCAGAACATCGACCTGATGAACCTGGCCGGTTTCTGCCGCAACTGCCTGTCCCGCTGGTATCAGGAAGCCGCCGCCGAGCGCGGGCTGGAGATTGACCAGGCCGAGGCGCGGGAGATCTTCTACGGGATGCCCTACGACTCGTGGAAGGCGCGCAACCAGAGCCCGGCCAGCCCCGAGAAACAGGCCGAGTTCGAGAAGGCGTTCCGCGACAACGTCGGCCCCGCAGACAAGGTCTGAGCTCGGGGCGAGCCAGCGCCCGACGGGCGATGACCGATTCTCGCCTCCTTTTGGCCCTTCTCGACCGGAATTGACCAATCCCCGGCAACAGAGCGGGACCCGGGCGAGAACTGTTGTCGGAAATTTCCGGAATTCGGCAGAAGTTTGACCGAATTGCGGTGGCTGGCTAGCTTTTCCTCGGGGGCGAAAGGAAGAGCATGCTGAACATCATCGCACTTGGCATCATCCTTGTCGCCATCGTCCTGGCCTACACGGACCTGTTGCGCTCCACGCGCGATGTCTCGCTCTCCATCACCACATCCGCCCACAGGGACGCCGCCGGCGCGCCGCGCAGAACGCCGGGCGTGGCGCTGGACCTGTCGCGGGGCGTGCCCGTCACCCTGCACGGCTTCGACCCGCGGCACGAAGCGCTGGTGGTGCAACTGTCCCGCGTCGCCTCGTCCGACAACGAGGACGCGGGCTTCGCCATCCAGCCGGATGCGCGCGGCCGGGGGCTCGAGGTCCTGTTTCTCGGCCGCGTGCTCGTGCGGCTCCCCGGGGTGCCCGCCGACAGCGATCTCGACCTGTATCTCGAAACACCGGCCGCCTGACCCCTTCCATCACGTATGAAAAAGGGCGGGGAATCCCCGCCCTCTCCTGTCCGTATCGCCTTGCCGCCACTCACAGCCGGCCGTGCGGCCTCAGACCGCGACCTTGCGGCTCTCGTCGAGATAGATCTCGCGCAGCCGCTGCGACACCGGACCCGGCGTTCCGTCGCCCAGAACCGAGCCATCGATCTCCACCACCGGCATCACGAATGCCGAGGCCGAGGTAAAGAAGGCCTCGTCCGCCTGCTGCGCCTCCTCGATGGTGAAGGGACGCTCCTCGACCTCCATCTGCGCTTCTCGGGCGAAGCGCAGCACAGCCGCGCGGGTGATCCCGTGCAGGATCTCGGTGCCGAGGTTGCGGGTGATGATCTTGCCGTTCTTGACGATGTAGGCGTTGTTCGACGTCCCCTCGGTGACGAACCCGTCCTCGACCATCCAGGCATCGTCGGCGCCAGCCTTCTTGGCCATCATCTTGCCCATCGAGGGGTAGAGCAGCTGCACCGTCTTGATGTCGCGACGGCCCCAGCGAATGTCTTCGACCGAGATCACCTTGATCCCCTTACGGGCCTGCGGGCTGTCGGCAAGGCCGGGCTTGGACTGGGTGAACAGCACCAGCGTCGGCGGCACCTCCTCACCGGGGAAGGCGAAATCACGGTCGGCCGGAGCGCCGCGCGTGACCTGCAGATAGACGAGACCCTCGTCGATCTCGTTGCGCGCCACCAGCTCCCGGTGGATCTCCAGCAACTCGCCCATGGCGGCAGGCTCGGGCATCGACAGCTCGTTCAGCGAACGGCGCAGGCGCGCCTCGTGACCGGCGAAATCGATCAGCTTGCCCCCGAGCACCGAGGTCACCTCGTAAACCCCGTCCGCGAACAGGAACCCCCGGTCGAAGACCGAGACCTTGGCCTCCTCCTCCGGCAGATATTCTCCGTTGACGTAAACGATCCGGCTCATGGCGGTCTCCTATCCCCACAATTCCCGCGACGGCGGGTGTACGCCCTCGCTGTCATAAATCAGCGGCGTGCCGCGGTCTTCGGCCAGCAGCAGCGGGCCGTCAAGGTCCACGACGGCCACGCCTTGCGCAAGTATCACGGCCGGCGCCATCGCCAGCGAGCTTCCCACCATGCAGCCGACCATGATCTCGAACCCGGCGGCCTCGGCCTCGGCCCGCAGGGCCAGCGCCTCGGTCAGCCCGCCGGTCTTGTCGAGCTTGATGTTGATCATGTCATACTTGCCCTTGAGCGCCGCCAGCGAGGCGCGGTCGTGCACGCTCTCGTCGGCGCAGAGCGGCACCGGCCGCTCCAGGCCCAGAAGGTCGTCGTCCGCCCCGGCCGGCAGCGGCTGCTCCACCATCGCCACCCCGAGGCGCAGCAGATGCGGCGCGAGGTCGGAATAGACCTCGGCGCTCCAGCCCTCGTTGGCATCCACGATGATCTTCGACGCCGGAGCGCCGGCCCGGACGGCCTCGAGCCGTGGCATGTCGTCGGGCGTGCCCAGCTTGATCTTGAGCAGCGGGCGGTGCGCATTGGCGGCGGCGCTGGCCTGCATCGCCTCCGGCGTGTCGAGCGACAGCGTGTAGGCCGTTTCCAGCGGCCCCGGCGCGGCGAGCCCGGCAAGCTCCCACACCCGCTTGCCCGCACGTTTCGCCTCGAGGTCCCACAGCGCGCAATCCACCGCGTTGCGCGCCGCACCGGGCGACATCAGTTCCTGCAAGCCTGCACGGTCGAACCGCTCGGGCAGCGCCGCGATCTCGGCGGTCACGCTCTCCAGGGTCTCGCCATAGCGAGCATAGGGCACACACTCGCCCCAGCCTTCGGTCTCGCCCTCCTTCAGGACGGCGGTGATGACCTGCGCCTCCGTCTTGGAACCTCGTGCTATGGTGAACACCTGGGCCAGCCGGAAAACGTCCGGCCGTATCGTCACTTCCATATTCACGCCTTTCCTCTGCCGAACGCCGCCCGGCTTCTTCTGTCCGGAAATATCCCCGCCGGAGGCATGAAGACTCACGCCTCCGGATTTCGCAAGCGGCGCGCTCAGGTGACCGCGACCAGCGCGTCCACGAGCTTGCCCGCGCCATGCCGGAAAGGATCCACCGCCGGCAGTCCGAACTCGGCCTCGAGCCCGGCAAGATAGGCGTTCGCCTCGTCGTCCGACATGTGCTGCGTGTTGACCGAGATGCCCACCACCTGCACATCCGGGTTCACCCGGCGGGCGAGGGTCAGCGACAGGTCGCGCAGTTCCTCCAGCGAGGGCAGCGTGTAATCCGGCAGGCCCCGCATATGCGCCCGGGTCGGCTCGTGGCAGAGGATCAGAGCGTCGGGCTGGCCGCCATGGACCAGCGCCAGGGTCACACCGGAATAGGAGGCGTGGAACAGGCTGCCCTGGCCCTCGATCAGGTCCCAGTGGTCGTCATCGTTGTCCGGCGTCAGGTACTCGATGGACCCGGCCATGAAATCGGCGATCACCGCATCGAGCGGGACACCGTCGCCAGTGATCAGGATGCCGGTCTGGCCGGTCGCGCGGAAGGTCGACTTCAGGCCACGCTTCTGCATCTCGGCATCGATGGCGAGCGCCGTGTACATCTTGCCGACCGAGCAATCGGTGCCGACCGCAAGGCAGCGCTTGCCGGTCCGCTTCTTGCCGTTGGCGATCGGGTACTTGACCGACGGGATCCGCACATCGTGCAGCAGCCGACCCTCGGCCTTGGCAATCTCCACCAGCTCCGGCTCGTCCCGCAGCAGGTTGTGCAGGCCCGAAGCCAGGTCGAAGCCGGCCAGCAGCGCCTCGGCCAGCACATGGCGCCATTCCGGCGAAATCACCCCGCCCCGGTTGGCGACGCCGATCACCAGCGTCTTCGCGCCGGCGTCCAACGCCTCTTGCAGGCTCATGTCGGGGAGGCGCATGTCGGCCTTGCAGCCTTCCATGCGGAACTGGCCGACGGCGAACTCGGGGCGCCAATCCTTGATGCCCTGGGCCACCTTGGCGGCGAGTTGGTCCGGCGCATCGCCGAGGAACAGCAGGTAGGGGGTTTCGATCATCTTCGCATCTCCAATTTCGGGGCACGCTAGCACAGGGCGATACGCGAAATTTTTCGGCAGTTGCGCAGATCGACGCCAGAAGAGCGATTTTTTCCGATCAGGCGAAGCAAATTTCGAACAGGATTCCAATGCCCGCCTATTGTGCAGTTTGAAAACTCGTCGGAAAGCGATTGATTCGGACCAGAGGTCGCGCCTGCCGCCCGGATGCTGCCGGGCGGCGCCTGATCAGGCCGCCAGCCCCTTGGCGCCAAGGCCGAGGTATTTCTTGCGGCGCTGCGCGACGAGGGCCTTGCGGTCGAGGCCGTCGAGTTCCGCGAGCATCGCACCGACAGCCTTGCCGACCCCCTCGATGGCGCGCGCGGGATTGCGATGCGCGCCGCCCAGCGGCTCCGGGATCACCCGATCGGTGACGCCAAGCTCCTTGAGGTCCTGCGCGGTCAGGCGCAGCGCCTCGGCAGCCTCGCGCATCTTTTCCGCGTCCTTCCACAGGATCGACGCACAGCCCTCGGGCGAGATCACCGAATAGACCGAGTGCTCCAGCATCGCCAGGCGGTCGGCCGTTGCGAAGGCCACCGCGCCGCCGGACCCGCCTTCGCCGATGATCACCGAGACGAGCGGCACACCGATCCGCAGGCAGGCCTGCGTCGAGCGCGCGATCGCCTCGGATTGCCCGCGCTCTTCCGCGCCCTTGCCAGGGTAGGCGCCGGGCGTGTCGACCAGCGTCACAACCGGCAGGCCGAACTTGTCGGCCATCTCCATCAGGCGGATTGCCTTGCGGTAGCCCTCGGGCCGCGCCATGCCGAAGTTGTGCTTGATCCGGCTGGCGGTGTCGTCGCCCTTTTCCTGACCGATCACCACCACGGGGCGATCCTGGAACCGCGCCAGCCCGCCCATCACGGCGTGGTCATCGGCAAAGTTCCGGTCACCGGCGAGCGGCGTGTATTCGGTGAAGAGGGACTTGATGTAGTCCCGGCAATGCGGCCGCTCGGCGTGACGGGCGACCTGGCACTTCTGCCAGCGCGAGAGCTTGCCATAGAGGTCCTTGAGCATGGCCTGCGCCTTGGCGTCGAGCGCGGCGGCCTCAGACTCCACGTCCATCTGCTCGTTCGACCGGGCCAATGCCCTGAGTTCCTCCGCCTTGCCTTCGATCTCGGCCAGAGGTTTCTCGAACTCCAGATAGTTCATGCGGCGGCTCCCTATGTGAACGGATCTCATATGCCCCCGAGGCAGCGGATTTGCAACCGACCGCCATAGCGCAGGATCTGGTTATCGCGACCCGCCCCTCGCGTGCCCGCGAACCCGTATCAAAGCCGCGCCGATTGCACGGCACACCGCCTGAAAACAGCACCGGCCGGGAGCCTCCCCTCTCCCGGCCGGCTGGGCAGAACGATACGGCCGGTCAGCCGGCGATCAGTTCAGCCTGTTTTACAACCACCTCGGCCTGCTTGATCGAGGCGATATCCACCAGGCGCCCCTTGTAGACGGTCGCACCCGCGCCCTCGGCCTTGGCCTTTTCCATGGCGGCAAGGATTTCGCGGGCCTCGGTCACGGCCTCTTCCGAGGGCGTAAAGACCTCGTTGGCCAGCACCACTTGCTTGGGGTGAATCGCCCATTTCCCGACCATGCCGAGCGTCGCCGAGCGCCGCGCCTGGGCAACGTAGCCCTCGTCGTCCGAGAAATCGCCGAACGGCCCGTCGACCGGCAGCACGCCGTGGGTCCGGCAGGCCGCCACGATCGCCGCCTGCGCCCAGTGCCATGGATCCGACCAGTGCTTCACGCCCTCGCGGATCATGTAATAGTTCTCCTGAGTGCCGCCGATACCGGTGGTCTGCATGCCCATGGAGGCCGCGAAATCCGCAGCGCCGAGGCTCATCGCCTCCATCCGCGGCGAGGCGGCGGCGATTTCCTCGACATGGGCAATGCCGGCGGCGCTCTCGATGATCACCTCGAAAGCGATGGGCTTGGTGCGCCCCTTCGCCCGCTCGACGGCCGTCACCAGCGCGTCGACGGCATAGATATCGCCCGCGCAACCGACCTTCGGAATCATGATCTGGTCCAGCCGGTCGGAGGCCTGCTCCAGCAGGTCGACCACGTCGCGGTACCAATACGGCGTGTCGAGCCCGTTGATCCGCACGCTCAGCGTCTTGTTGCCCCAGTCCACATCGCCAATCGCCTGGATGATGTTCTTGCGGGCTTCCGCCTTGTCGTCCGGCGCAACGCTGTCCTCGAGATCGAGGTTGATCACGTCGGCGGCGCTGCCTGCCATCTTCTCGAAGATCGCGGGGCGCGACCCAGGACCGAACAGTTGACACCGGTTCGGGCGGGCGGGGGCAGCGGGCTGAATGCGGAAACTCATATATCTCTCCGGCAACGATATTTCGCTCTGGGTCCGGAATTGGGTAGATTATTGCTCGCCTGCTGGCAAGTGTCTTTTCGCACAAGCAGCATTCCGGCCTGCAGGGACGGTATCACAGGCGACCTCAAAGGGCCGCATCCCATTAGAAAAATTAAGAAATGAACCGTCTCCCGAAGCTCTCGGGCGCGCTTCAGCCCTCGGTTCCGCCGTCCTGCGGCGAGCCGGACACGATGTCGCGCAGGGTCCGGTCGAGCCAGACCCGCCCGGCATCGACCGTGGCGACATACCCGGCGAGGGGCTCCGCCGAAGAGGGGATCGACTCGGCAATCTTGTCCGACCTTGCATAGACCAGCGCGAGTGCGCCGAAGATCAGGAAGGCCAGCCCGACACCGATCCGCGAGCCGCGCTTGCGCATCTGCCGGGTCTCGTAATCCACGTAGCCGCGACCGTCGTAGCCTTCCTCGTCCCCGTCCAGCGAGGGGGAAATCTCTTCGACATCCGGCAGCAGCTCCCGGCGCGACGATACAGGCGCCGGTGCAGGATACCCGGCGGAAGTATACCCGTAGGGCGCGAACTCGTCCCGCTCCGGAGCCTTTTCCGCATAGTCGGCGGTGCCATGCCTCGGCGTCGGCTCGGGCTCGGGCATCGCCAGTTCAGGCTGGTACTCCGGAATCGCGGTTTCGGCGCGGCGGGCGGCCTGCTCACGCTCCGCCTCTTCCCGCAGAACCGACAGCACGTCTTCGTCGACCCGGCGCCGCGCAGGCTCCTCCACCGGTTCCTCGGCCACCGGCTCGGTGGCTGCATCCATCGGGGCCTGCTCGGGCGCGGCGCCGAATTCCGCGCTGTAGTCCGGCTCCTCCGGCGCTTCGTCGATTTCGTCTGCCTGCGGGGCCGCGTCCTCGTACTCCCCCACGGTCTCCTCGGCCGTGTCCGCCTGCCGAGCCACGGGCTCAGGTTCAGGCTCCGGGGCTGGCGATGGCGACTGCAGCCCCCGCGAGGGTTGCTCCCAGCCAAGTTCCTCGGCCAGTTCCGGATCGTGATCGGGGTGCCGCTGGAACCAGGTGTGCCCGCAGCTCGAACATTGCACATCCCGCCCGGTCTCCGGGATCACCCGGTCGTCAACCGCGTATTGCGCCCCGCAATTCGGACAGATGAGCTTCATGGCGTCCTCTCGACCCGGGCAAAAAACCGCCGCCCGTCTAAGGTGTTGTTTTGCGGTTTTGTAGCAGCGGCAAGTGAAAACTCAAAGCCAATGCAGCCCATTGCTGGCTGCGACCCGTTGAAACCGCTTCCCGCCTCGGGCAGAACGGGCACAAATGGCAGGGAAACCCCACGCGTGATCGACTTCCAGAACGTCGCCTATTCCTACGGCAGCGACGCCCTCCTGCGGGATGTCTCGCTGCATCTGGCCCCGGGCTCGTTCCACTTTCTCACCGGCCCCTCGGGTGCTGGAAAGTCGACGCTGCTCAAGCTCTGCTACATGGAGCTGATGCCCAGCAGCGGACAACTCGATGTCTTCGGCCGCGAAGTGCGCAGCATGAGCCGGGACGACATCGCCCGTACGCGCCGCCGGATCGGCGTCGTGCACCAGGACTGCCAGTTCCTCGACCACCTGCCGCTGACCGAGAACCTCGCCCTGCCGCTCACCGTCGCGGGCCGCGATCCGGAAGCCGAGGCCGGCAACATCCGCGACCTGATGGGCTGGGTCGGTCTGGCCGCGCGCGCCGGCGCGACGCCGCCGGAACTGTCAGGCGGCGAACGTCAGCGGGCCGCGCTGGCCCGCGCCGTGATCATGGACCCGGAACTGCTGCTGGCCGACGAGCCGACCGGCAACGTCGACTGGGAGATGTCGCTCAGGCTGCTGCAGCTGCTGGTGGAGCTCAACCGCCTCGGCAAGACTGTGCTGGTTGCGACGCACGACCTGAACCTGATCCGCGCCGCCAAGTCCCAAGTTCCGGCGCGGGTGCTGCGGATCGCCAATCGCGGGCTTCACCTGGCGGGGGCGGACCTGTGAGCCGCCTTGCCGACATTCTTGCCCTCGTGAGCGGCCGCTTCGGCGCCGACCGCGTCGTGCCGCCGACCGGCTTCACCGCCCGGCTCACCGTCTTCACCTCGGCCGCCATGGCGTTCCTCGCCGTGTTCGCTCTCGCCCTTTCGCTCGCCACCGACCGGCTGGCGACCCGCTGGTCCGAAGCGCTGGCCCGGACGGCGACGGTGCGGATCTCGGCCCCTGCCGGCCAGGTCGAGGCCCAGCTCGCCGCGGCGCTGGAAGTTCTTCGCACGACGCCGGGCGTGGCCGAGGCCCGCCCCCTCTCCGATGCCGAGCGACGCGCCCTGCTCGAGCCCTGGTTCGGTCCCGACCTGCCGATCGAACGGCTGCGGATCCCGGCGCTGATCGAGGTGGTGGAAACCTCGGAGGGCATCGACGCCACCGGCCTGCGCGCCCGCCTTGCCGGCGAGGCCCCCGGGGCGCTGTTCGACGACCACACCCAATGGCGCGAGCCGCTGGTCCGCGCCGCCAACCGGCTGCGCACGCTCGGGCTGCTGTCGCTGCTGCTGATCTCGGCTGCCACGGCGGCGATGATCACGCTGGCCGCCCAGGCCGCGCTCGCCGCCAATGCCCGGGTGATCGCCGCGCTGCGCCTGGTCGGCGCGCTGGACACCTATATCGCCCGCGCCTTCGTTCGGCGTTATACCTTGCGGGCGCTGATGGGCGCGCTGGCCGGCAGCCTGCTCGGCCTGCTCGCCATCGCCGCCCTGCCCCGGGCCGACGCGGCCGGCGGCTTCCTCACCGGCCTGGGCTTCGTCGGGCCGCAGTGGGCGCTGCCGCTGCTCGTGCCGCCCATCGTGGCGCTGGTCGCCTTCGCCGCCACGCGCTTCGCCGCCTTCCGGCAATTGCGGGAGACACCCTGACATGATCCAGTACCTGCGTTCGCTCATCTTCGTGGGCCAGATCTACCTGATGATGGCGTTGATGGCCGTTGCCTTCACGCCCTTCGTGCTGTTCTACCGGCCGCTCGCCTACACCGCCTGCCGCACCTGGTGCCGCTGGGTCCGCTGGAGCGCCGCCTGGATGGTCGGCCTGCGCACCGAGGTGCGGGGCGAGGTGCCGACGCAGGAATGCCTGATCGCCTCGAAGCACCAGTCCTTCCTCGACATCATCCTGATCGTCTCCGAGGTGCCCCGGCCGAAATTCATCATGAAACGCGAACTGCAATGGGTGCCGATCGTCGGCTGGTACGCGAAATGGATCGGCTGCGTTCCGGTGGATCGCGGCCGGCGCACCGAGGCGATCCGCCAGATGAAAGAGGGGGTCGCGGCGGGTCGGGCCAAGCCGGGCCAGCTGATCATCTATCCGCAAGGGACGCGGGTCGCGCCCGGCGTCTCGAGGCCCTACAAGATCGGCGCGGGAATCCTGTATGAAGAGCTTGAACAGGGGTGCGTGCCCGCGGCCACGAACGTCGGCGTCTTCTGGCCGCGCACCGGGATCGGTCGCAAACCCGGCCTCGCGGTGGTCGAGTTCCTCGATCCGATCGGCCCCGGCCTGCCCCAGACGGAGTTCATGAAGAAGCTTGAAAGCGTGGTCGAGACCGCTTCCGACCGCCTTATGGCAGACGCAGGCTTCACGCCACTCCCCTGAAAAGGCCAGCGACGGAGCGCTCCCGCCTGTCTTCGATGCCTTGCGGCATCTCATCCCGTTGGGCCGGGCAGGCTTCGCCTGCATCCACTCCCTGAAGCGACCTCAGCAAGCTCGAGCATCCGTGCGCCGCGGCCACCTTCACCTGTATGGAAATATCCCCGCCGGAGGCACCGCGCGCGGCGCGCGCGGCCCGGCCCAACGGGAGGAGGCGCATCTTTGATGCGCTGACGACGGGCGGGAGCCTCTGCCCCTCGCCAGAACGACTTCAGCCCTCAAGACCGGCCTCGTACCAGCGGACAACCGTGGCCCGGTCGGCCGGTTCCATGAAGGAGGCGCGTCCCGGCGGCATTGCGCGCGTCACGCCAGATTGCAGGTAGATCTCCGTCGCGTGCCGCGCAACGTCGCTCTCGGTCACCAGCTTCACGCCGCGTGGCGTGACCGGAATGCCCTCCCACACTGGTTCCGGCGCATGGCACATCGAACAATTGCCCTGCACGATGTCGTAGACCTCGGCAAAGCCCTCGGCCTCCACGAACCGCTGTTGGGCCGGGCTGAGCGCGCTCTCTTCCCAGCCGCCATCCTCGCCATAGATCGGCGCCATCGAGAGCCAGACGATCGCGGCAAAGAGCAGCGCCGTTGCACCCCAGGTCCAGAGCGGGCCCTTCTTGGGGAAGTCGCTGGCGTGGAACGAGTTGAAATAGTGCCGGATAGTCACCCCCATCAGGAAGACAAGGCTGGCGATCACCCAGTTCCACTCGCTCGCGAAGGCCAGCGGATAGTGGTTGGACAGCATCAGGAACAGGACCGGCAGCGTCAGGTAGTTGTTATGGGTCGAGCGCTGCTTGGCGATCTTGCCGTATTTCGCATCCGGCACGCGCCCGGCCTTCAGATCCTCCACCACGATCTTCTGGTTCGGGATGATGATGAAGAACACATTGGCCGACATCACCGTGGCCGTGATCGCGCCGAGATGCAGCATCGCCGCCCGCCCCGAGAAGACGTGGGTATAGGCGAAAGCCATGACGACGAGGATCAGGTAGAGCAGGAGCATCAGCTTGGTGTTGTCCTCGCCGAAGGGTGACTTGCAGATCCGGTCGTAGGCCACCCAGCCCAGGCCGAGCGAGGCCACCGAAATCAGGATCGCCAGCCAGGAGGGCATGTCGAGCACCTCCGGATCGACCAGGAACAGGTCTGCGCCGAGGTAATAGACCAGGATCAGCATCGCGAATCCGCTGAGCCAGGTCGTATAGCTCTCCCACATGAACCAGATCAGGTGCTCGGGCAGCCGCGCCGGGGCGACTATGTACTTCTGGAGATGATAGAATCCGCCGCCATGCACCTGCCATTCCTCGCCGCCCACGCCCTCCGGCATGTCCGGCGCCTTCCTCAACCCGAGGTCGAGCGCGATGAAATAGAAGGATGACCCGATCCAGGCGATGCCCGCGATCACATGCAGCCATCGAACGGCAAGTTCCGCCCACGCCATGAGAAAAGTCGTTTCAACCAAGATGCGCCTCCAGATCCTGTCTGACGAAGAGTTCAGCAAACCCGCCCCGATATCAAACCGAAACCGCCTCCTCGCGCCGCCTGTTGCGCGATCGTTCGGCATTCGACTAGGAATTGGGCGCACCACGCGGCGGCGGTGCGAACTCCCGGCAGCGGGCCCACATCCGTCGCGCGGCCTCTTGTCTTGCCTGCAGCCGCGGGCCAGAACATCCGACAACCAGACCGCGACGATACCGTTCGGCCCCGACGTCCCTCCGAAGCCGCGAATGGCCCCCGAGGCAGAGGGGCGGAACGTGCCGGACCGGCCCCGCCAACGACCGAAAGACACCCCGATGCCCACGATCGAATCCCTCAACGCCGACGTTCCGCTCTACGCCCGGACCGGCATCAACCTCGCGTCCGCCGGTCTCGGCGCGCGCGGACTGTCCTCCACCAACGAGTTCTTCGCGCCGCTGGAACGCATGCTGGCCGACGGCGAGCCGGTCTTCATCGAGGGCAAGTTCGATGACCACGGCAAGTGGATGGACGGCTGGGAGACCCAGCGGCGGCGCGATGGCGGCCACGATCACGCCGTGATCAAGCTCGCCGCACCTGGCCGCATCCTCGGCTTCGACGTCGACACGCGGCATTTCACCGGCAACTACGCCCCGGCCTGCCGGATCGAGGCCGCCAGCACCCGCGAGGTCACCGAGGAGACCAGCTGGGCGCAGATCCTGCCGCACCGGGCGCTCGGGCCGGACGGACATCACTTCTTCCGCTGCGAAAGCTTCGAAAGCTGGACCCACATCCGGCTGCACATTTACCCCGATGGCGGCGTGGCGCGGCTGCGCGTCTTCGGCGTGCCGGAACTCGACCCGACGCATGACGGGCAGGAGATCGACCTTGCCGCCTCGCTGAACGGCGGCCGCATCCTGGCGATGTCGGACGCCCATTACGGCGACTACAACCGCCTGCTCGCGCCCGGGCGCGGCACCAACATGGGCGACGGCTGGGAAACCCGCCGTCGGCGCGAGCCGGGGTACGACTGGATGGTGATCGCGCTCGGGGCGCGTGGCGTCGTCGAACGGATCGAGGTCGATACGGCGCATTTCAAGGGCAACTACCCCGACCGCTGCTCGCTTCAGGCGGCGGACATGCTGAACTTCGGCGACGGGCTGACCGATGCGCTGGTCACCGACTCGATGTTCTGGAAAACCTTGCTGCCGGAGCGCAAGCTCGGCCCCGACGCGATTCACGACTTCCGCGAAGGGCTGGAAGCGCTCGGCCCGGTGACCCACGTGCGCTTCAACATCCACCCCGATGGCGGGGTCAGCCGGCTGCGCCTGTTCGGACGGCCGGCCTGAGCCAAGGACCGGCGCCGCGCCGTTCACGGCTCCGGCGCCGGGCCCCTGACCTAGATCCCGCGGGACGCGATCAGCCGCGCCAGGTCGCGCACGGCGACGGCCCGCGCGGCGGCAATGCCGGACGACCCGCTGTCGGGCGCGATCGGCGCGCTGACGTTGAACGTGCCGGAGTAGTCGCGCCCGGCGGAGAGCCGCGAAACGAAGTACTGCCCCGAAAGCCGGAAGCGGCCATCGGCGCCGGCGACCATCTCGCTGACGCGCACGATCAGCCGCGCTTGCGGCAGGTCCTCGAAGGGCCAGGGCTCGGCAGCCACCCGTGCGCCGGTGAAGGCGGCGAGATGCTGGCTGAGCTCCATCGTCACGCCGCGCGCCGGATCATCGGCCCAGAGCGCCGAGGCATCCGCCTCGAGCGCGCCCCCCTCGCCCTCGCGCCAGATTTCCTCGGACTGGGCGTAGGTCGGCAGCGAGACCTCCCGCACCTCCAGTTGGGACACGGAGATCCCGATGCGATCCCCCGAAGCGACGGGCGCCGCGGCATACCGGACGGGCGGGGCGCTGCATGCGGTCAGCAACAGCGAAAAGGCGAGAGCGGGAAGCACGAGGCGCATGACTGTCCGATCGGTCTGAGATTTTTCGTTCGGCGCAGCATAGCGGCGCGGCGGGTGGCGGCAAGATGCTGCGACGGCGCATTTCATCGGGATGGAACACAGGGCCAGACCCCGGGCAACTGAAAGCTGCAAAGCGGCGCTCCCGCCCGTCTTCGATGCCTTGCGGCATCTCATCCCGTTGGGCCAGGCAGGCTTCGCCTGCTTGCCCACCACCCTAGGTTTCAGCAACCACCTCCAGCCGAGCCGCGCCGCCATTTCACCAGCCTCGAAACATCCCCGCCGGAGGCGCCGCGCGCGGAACGCGCGCGGCCTGGCCCAACGGGAGGAGCCGCATCTGCGATGCGGTGACGACGGGCGGGAGCCCTGCCCTACTTGCCGGTGACCAGAGCGTTCGGCTTGCGCTCCAGCATCCGGGCCAGCGAACGCACCGAATCCGCCGCGCGGGCGACCTGGCGCAATGCCTCGCGGGCGTCGCGGTTGAGCGCGCCGGTGTCCGACAGGCCCGCCAGCGCCAGCTGGGCCTCGCGCAACACCTGTTCGGTCTGCTGCACCAGCCCGGGCAGATCGTCCGTGACCTGCGCCACCGAGCTCGCCGCCTCGCGCGCGGACGCGAGAGTGGCATTGACGTTCTCCACGGTGCCGCCCTCGCGGAGTTCGGCCAGTGCCGCGCCCATCTCGTCGAGTGCCGCGTTGAGGCTCTGCGGCAGCGCTTGCGCGGCCTCGGTTCCGATCAGCGCCTCGGCGCTCTCGACCAGCGAAGTCACCTCGTTGACCAGCGCGTCGAGTTCCATCGCCTCGGCCTTGGCGGCCACGGCCTCGATCTGCTCGACGAGCGCCGGCACGCCCTCGACCGCGGCGCTCACGCCGTCGGCCGCGCGGCCAGCGGCGGCGATCGCCTCGTTGAGCTGCGCCGCTGCATCGGCCTCGTTGAATTCCGCGATCAGCGAGGTGGCTTCGGTGACCGCCTTCTCGACCTCTCCCAGTGCCTGCGTCAGCTGCGCGGGCAATGCCTTGGCGGCCTCTGTCCCGAGAATGCCGTTCGCGTTCTCCACGAGCCCGGTCGCCTGCGCCAGCAGCGCCTCCAGGTCCAGCGCCTCGGCCTTCGCAGCCACGCCCTCGATACGCTCCAGCAGAGCAGGCACGTCCTGCACCGCATCGGCAACGCTCGCCGCCGCGGCACTGGCGTTGTCCACCGCGTCGATCAGCTTGGCAACGCCTTCACGCTCCTGCAGATCGTCGAGCACGGCGATCATCTGGTCGGCGATGCCGGTCAGACGGTCCGGCAATTCCTTCAGCGCCTCGGAGCCGATCACCCCCCGAACGTCGGTCACGACGCCGCGGACTTCGGCGGGCAGCGACTGGATGTCGTCGCTCGACACCAGCGCGGCGGCATTCTCCATGAAAGTCGAAACGGATTGCAGGAGCTCCTCGATGGGCAGCTCGTTGACCCGCTTCAGCAGGCCTTCTGCCGATGCCGTCACGCCGGTCAGATCCGCCTCGACGCTTGGGAAGATCGGATAGGGCTCGGCCTCGCGCATGAAGGTCGCGGGCGCGGCGTCGGGGATCTGGACCATCTCGATCTTCAGTCCGCCGGTCAGCAGCGAAGCCTTGGAGAGCCGGGCCCGCCAGCCTTCGGAAACCGCCTGCTCGAAGAAATCGAGCACGTCCTCGTCCTCCGTTGCATCCTGCCCCAGCTGGAGTTGCTCCAGTTCGATCGCCAGGACAACGACCAGCCGGACGCGGTCGTCGCCAAACTGTTCCGGATCGACCTTGCCGGTGAGCCCGACGACCTCGCCGATCTGGAGCCCGCGCAGGGTAACCGGCGCGCCAACGGTGAGCCCGTTCACGTTCTCCTCGAAGACCATCGCGATCTCCAGGGTGCCGCCGTCGGCGGTCGTCCCGTCGAACAGGCTGGTGCGCGCGTCGTCCTGGTTGCCGAAGACCGCGAAGCGCGCACCATCCGCCACGGGCGCCCCGCCCGAGACGACGGTCTCGAAGCTGATGCCGCCGGAGATCAGCGCCGAGATGCTCTCGACATCGACCGTCGCGCCGCCAGCGCCTAGGTTGAACGAGAAACCCGAGGCGTCCCAGAAGCGGCTGCGGCTGGTTAGGAGCTGGTCATGAGGCGCGGCGACAAAGGCCTCGGCGGTGATCGTCACCCCGTCGGAGGAAAGCTGCGGGCGGCCGACGCGGCCGACCTCCAGCCCCTTGAACAGGATCGGCGTGCCCTCGCTCAGGCCCTTGCCGGTGTTGGTGGTCAGCACGATCCGCCGCCCCTTCTCGTCCGGGCGGGACACCGGGCGCTGCTCGAGACCGGTGAAATGTCTCTCAAGTCCGCCGGGCACACCGTCCCAGCTGCCCTCAATGTAGACCCCGCTCAGCACGGTATTGAGCCCGGAGATGCCGCGGGCCGAGACTTCCGGCTCGACCACCCAGAAGACCGCGCCGGAATCGACGTAGGGCTCCACCTCCTTGTCGAGCCGGACATGGGCGACGACGGCGCTTAGATCCTCGGTGAAAGTCACTTCCTCGACGACCCCGACCGAAACCTCGCGATAGCGAAGGTGGGTCTGTTCGGCCACGATGCCAGAGGCGTCGGCAAAGGCGATCTCGATCAGCGCGCCACGGTTCTGCAGGCTGTTCCAGGCAATGCCGAGCGCGATCGCCAAGGCAACGATCGGGATGACCCACACGATGGACACCCGGTCGAGCAGGCTGCGCTTGGCCGGCTTTACCGGGGTCTGGGGGATGTGGTCGGTCACGTCAGGTCTTCCTCTTCACCGTCGCGTTCGATGCTGTCCCAGATCAGCCGGCTGTCGAAGGACCGGGCCGAGAGCATGGTGAACACCACCGAAAGCGCGAAATTCAGGGCCGCCGGGCCGGGTTGGATCGAAACCACGACGGATAGCTGTACAAGGGCCGAGAGCACCGCGACGACGAAGACGTCGATCATCGACCACCGGCCGATGAATTCCACCATCTCGTAGAGCTGTGTCCGACGGAGTTTGCTGGTGTGCCAGCCGCGCTGCACCGACAGCGCAAGATAGGCGACGGCGACGAACTTGCCCATCGGGATCGCCACCGAGGCGATCAGGATGACGAGCGCCACCGCGATCGCGCCATGCATGGCCAGCGTCACGGCGCCGCCGACGATCGTGTCGCCCGATGTCTTGCCCATGAAGGTCGTGTTGAGCATCGGGTACAGGTTGGCCGGGATGTAGCAGATCAGCCCGACGACCCACCAGGCCCAGACCCGGCTGAGGCTGTGGCCGTCGCGCGAAACGAGCTTGGCGCCGCAACGCGGGCAGCGCTCGGTTTCCAGCGGCCAGACCCGCGTGCAATCGGTGCAGGCCACCATCCCCGCATCGCGGGCCGTCAGCAGGTGCGTCGGATGGGCCTCAGCCATGGGCTGGCGCCTCCTCCGCCGGCGCGAGCGACGGCGGGGCTCCCGGCTCCGGCGACTCTTCCAGCGCATGCCAGATCGACCAGCGGCAGAGATACCCGTCCTGGAATACCGTCACCACGACCAGAAGGGCAAAGAGCCAGAAAGCCATGCCGAGCTCCACATGGGCCATTGCGGTGATCTTGACCAGCGCCACCCCGACGCCCAGCACGAAGATCTCGGCCATCGACCAGGGCCGGAGGTGTTCCGAGAGCCGGAACGCGGTATGCGCGCCCGGCCAGGGCCTGCGTCGCAGCATCAGGGGTGTCAGGACGTAGATCAGCAGCAGCGCCCGCAGGATCGGGATGAAGATGATGAGCGAGATCACCGCCAGGGACAGAATGACCATGTGGGCCCGCGAGAACGCCAGACCCGCCTCGAAGATCGAGGTCGCATTGTGCAGGCCCGAGGCTTCGATGCTCAGGAACGGCATGAAGAGCGCCGTCACCAGCAGGATGACGATGGTCAGCGCAAGCGCCACGACCCTCAGGATCGCGCCCTCCACCGGGGCGATCAGCACGTGGTGACAGCGCGAGCACACCGCCCGCTCGCCATTGCCCGGCGCGTCCACGCGATACAGCGCATCGCAGGTGGGGCAGGCGATCAGGTCTTCCAGATCGTCGCCGATTGTCGGGGAATGCGTCACGGGCTCTCGCTGGTCTAATTCGGAGCGCACCCTACCATTCGCTGCGGCTTGCGCAATGGCCACACGTGCGCTGCGGGAGACTGGGCCTTTCGTCTCGGTCCCGACCTGTGCAAGGTGGCGCCGGGCCGACAAGCGAACGGGATCGGCCCGAACTGCAGAGATCGAGGAGACGATTGATGATCCACTCCGGAACACGGACCGTGGCGAGCCGGATCCTGGCGCTGCTGGCCTGCGTGACCGTGGCGGTCGCCCTGGCCTGGGCGCTGCCCCTGGCGGCCCAGACCCAACCTGCTGCCGAGGACACGGCAACGGAGACCCCCGCCGAAGCGCCGGCGGCGGAAGAGGCCGCGACCGACGAAGCAGCGACCGAAGAAGCACCGATCTATCCCGAGGAGTTGACCAACCTGGCGATGGATCTCGAGGAATTCGAGCTGCGCCTGCTGCCGCTCACGGCGGACCAGTTGGCCGCGCTGGCGGAAACCTGGCAGGGCATCGTCCAGGAGCAGACTTCGGCCGTGGTGGAGGCCACCATCGCCTCGCGCAGCGGCGGCAAGGAGGCGTCCGAGGCGGATATCGACTCGATCGTGGAGCTCAATGACCTGCGCGGAGACGGCTTCGACCGCTACAGCGCCGTGGTCGACGCGCTCGAGAAAAAGGGCGGGGATGAGGCAACCGTCGCGTCGCTCCGCAACTACCGCAGCGCGATCCTCGTCGAGGAGACGCAGCGGGCCGACTGGCAGGCGCTGCTGCGGATGGCGGCCAACTGGACGACCTCCGAAGACGGCGGCCTGCGGATCGCCAAGAACGTGGCAATCATCGGCGCGGCCTTCCTGGCGCTGCTGATCGTCGCCCGGTTCGTCCGCTCCTATGCAAGGCGCCTGTTCGGCAAGATCCCGGACCTGTCCAAGCTTCTGCAGGCCTTCCTGGCCATGGTGGTCTACTGGGTGACCGTGGCGATCGGGCTGATGATCGTGCTCTCGGCGCTCGGCGTCGACATCTCGCCGCTCTTCGCGGTCGTCGGTGGTGCCTCCTTCATCATCGCCTTCGCGATGCAGGACACGCTGGGCAACCTCGCCGCCGGCCTGATGATCATGATCAACCGGCCCTTCGACGAGGGCGACTACATCACCGCGGGCGGAACCTCGGGCACGGTCAAGTCGGTCTCGGTTGTCTCGACCACGGTCACCACGCCCGACAACCAGGTGATCGTGATCCCCAACTCCAAGGTCTGGGGCGACGTGATCACCAACACCACCGCCTCCGACATCCGCCGCGTCGATATGCAGTTCGGTATCGGCTACGAGGATTCCATCGAAAAGGCCCAGCAGGTGCTCGAGGAGGTCGTGACCTCGCATCCGGCGGTGCTGAAGGACCCCGCGCCGGTGATCCGGGTCGGTGCGCTGGCCGACAGCTCGGTCAACTTCATCGTCCGGCCCTGGACCAAGAGCGCCGATTACTGGTCGGTGCTGTGGGACCTGAACCGGTCGGTGAAGGAGGCCTTCGACGCCAACGGCATCTCGATCCCGTTCCCGCAGACGGACATGCACATCAAGATGCCGGCCGGCGCCGCCGCGGTCCCGATGCTGGCCTCTGGCGGGTCCGGCAGCAGCGCAGAGGCCCCCGTGGACTATGCGACCGGGGACGACGGCGCGAAGGACGACGAGACCTGAGCCGACCCAGCGGTGGGTGGCGCGGCCCGCTCCGCTGTTTCGTATCCTGCAGAAAGGGCGCGTCGGATCCTCCGGCGCGCCCTTTTCATGTCCGAACAAGGTGTCAGGCGAGCTCCGCCCGGCCCTCCATCGCCGTCACCGGACAGGCGGAGTGATGTCCGGGCCCGACTGGCAGCATCTCCGGCAGCCCCGCGGCGCAGG
The DNA here is from genome assembly GCF_900188335.1 of Tropicimonas sediminicola. Lineage (GTDB taxonomy): Bacteria > Pseudomonadota > Alphaproteobacteria > Rhodobacterales > Rhodobacteraceae > Tropicimonas > Tropicimonas sediminicola. Next base: position 274,738 of record NZ_FZOY01000004.1, read on the forward strand.
CCGGTTTCGCGAGCGGGCAGCGGGTACGGAAAACGCAGCCGGACGGCGGCTTGAGCGGCGAGGGCAGATCGCCTTCGAGCACCGGATGCTCGCGGGCCAGCTCGACCCTGGGATCGGGGATAGGCACCGCCTGCACCAGCGAGCGGGTGTAGGGGTGGACCGGGTGCTCGATCAGCTCGTCGGCCTGGGCCGTCTCCATCACCCGGCCGAGATACATCACCAGGATGCGGTCCGAGATGTGCTTCACGACGCTCAGGTCGTGGGCGATGAAGATCAGCGACAGCCCGAGGTCGCGCTGCAGCTCTGCCAGCAGGTTGATCACCTGCGCCTGCACCGAGACGTCGAGCGCCGAGACCGGCTCGTCGCAGATCACCAGTTCCGGGTTCAGGATCAGCGCGCGGGCGATCCCGATCCGCTGGCACTGGCCGCCGGAAAACTCGTGCGGGTAGCGGTTGATCTGGTTCGGCAGCAGGCCGACGCGCTCCATCAGCTCGCCCACACGCCGCTTGACCTCGGCCTTCTTCGTCTCGGGTTTGTGGGTCACCAGCGGCTCGGCGATGATCTCGCCGACCTTCATTCGCGGGTTCAGCGCAGCGAGCGGGTCCTGGAAGACCATCTGCGCGACCTGCCGGTGCCGCCGCCGCTCGGTGGCGTTCATCGTCAGCAGGTCCTGGCCCTTCCAGAGGATGCGGCCGCCGGAGGCGGGGATGGTGTTGATGATGGCGCGGGCCACGGTAGACTTGCCGGAGCCGGACTCGCCCACGATCCCCAGCGTCTCGCCCTTCTCCAGCTCGAAGCTCACGCCGCCCACGGCGTGCAGCTTGAGCGACGGGGTCCAGGGCCAGGCGCCGCGCGGGCGCACGTCGAACGTGACCTGAAGATCGTCGACCTTCAGCAGGGGCGCATCGCTCATGCCACCTCCTCCGGGTTGCGGTGACAGGCGCGCACGCGCGTCTCCGACAGGCGTTCCAGTGCCGGCGGCTCGGTCGCGCAATGCTCCATGCGCAGCGGGCAGCGCGGCTCGAACGGACATCCCTTGAAGCCCTTCAACATGTCGGGCGGCTCGCCCGGGATGGTCGGCAGCACCTCTTCCTTGCGGTCGAGCCGCGGCACCGCCTCCAGCAGGCCGAGGGTGTAGGGATGCGTGGGATGTTCGAAGATCTCCGAGGTCAGCCCGCGCTCCATGATCCGCCCGCCATACATCACCATCGTCCGCTCGCAGGAGCCGGCGACGATGCCGAGGTCGTGGGTGATGAGGATCAGCGCGGTGTTGAACTCGTTCTTGATGTCGCGCAGCAGGTCCATGATCTGCGCCTGCACGGTCACGTCGAGCGCCGTGGTCGGCTCGTCGGCGATCAGCAGGCGCGGACGGCAAAGCAGCGACATGGCGATCATGATCCGCTGCCGCATGCCGCCGGAGAACTCGTGCGGATACATGGTGATCCGCGCCGCCGCGTCAGGGATGCGCACCGCGTCGAGCATCCGGATGCATTCGGCGCGGGCCTCCCTGCGCGACATGCCGCGGTGCAGGGTCAGCACCTCTTCCATCTGCTCGGAGACCTTCAGGAACGGGTTCAGCGAGGTCATCGGGTCCTGGAAGATCATCGCGATCTCGGAGGAGCGGATCCGGTTCAGCTTTGCTTCCGGCAGGTTCAGGATCTCCTGCCCGTCCCACTTGACCGAACCGGCGGAGCGCCCGTTGCGGGCCAGCAGGCCGATGGCGGCGAAGGCGGTCTGGCTCTTGCCCGACCCGCTCTCGCCGACGATGGCGAGCGTGTCGCCCTGATCCACGTTGAAGGAGACCCCGTTGACCGCCGAGACGATCCCGTCGTTGGTCTCGAACTTGACGCTGAGGTCCTTGATCTCAAGCAGCGCCATGGGTCAGCGATCCTTCGGGTCGAGCGCATCGCGCAGACCGTCGCCGACGAAGAAGAAGGCGAAGAGCGTGATGACGAAGAAGAAGAGAGGGAAGCCGAGCATCCAGAGCGTGCCGTACTGCATCTGGCTCGCGCCCTGGCTGATCAGCGCCCCCCAGGAGGTGTTGGGCTCCTGCACGCCGAGGCCCAGGAAGGAGATGAAGCTCTCGTAGATGATCATCGAGGGCACCAGCAGCGTGGCATAGACGATCACCACGCCGAGCAGGTTCGGCACGATATGGCGGCGGATGATGGTCGAGGGGCGGACGCCGATGGCGTGGGCGGCCTCCACGAACTCCTTGTTCTTGATCGAGAGCGTCTGGCCGCGGGCGATCCGCGCCATGTCGAGCCAGGAGATCAGGCCGATCCCGACGAAGAGCATCAGCACCGACCGGCCGAAGACGACCAGCAGCAGGATCAGCACGAACATGTAGGGCACCGACATCAGCACGTCGACGATGCGCATCATCACGCTGTCGGTGCGCCCGCCGTAATAGCCGGCCGTGGCGCCATAGATCGTGCCTACGAACACGGCGATCAGCGCGCCGATCAGGCCGACCATCAGCGAGATCTGGGTGCCCTGCACGGTGCGGGCGAAGAGGTCGCGGCCCAGCTCGTCGGTCCCGAAGAAATGGGGTCTGTCGCCGGCGGGCCCGCCGAACAGGCTCGGCTTGCCCATGGTCTCGACCTGGCCGAGGACGGACCAGTCGACCTCCTCGTTGGACCAGGCGGACAGGTGGCTGCCGAAGGCGGCGAAGAGGGCCACGAGGATCAGCACGACAAGCCCGGCGACGGCCGCCTTGTTGCGGAAGAAGCGGATACGGGCGTCGGCCCAGAGGGAGCGGCCCTCGATGGCCGGCGCCATGTCGGCGCTGGCGAGGTCGGCGGCGGCCTTGCGGTTGAGCAGCATGGGCGGCCTCAGTAGCGGATCTTTGGGTCGATCCAGGCGTAGAGGATATCGACCACGAGGTTGAACAGGACGGTCAGCGCGCCGGTCAGGATGGTGATCCCCATGATCACCGAGTAGTCCCGGTTGAGCGCCGAATTGACGAAGAAGACGCCGATGCCGCCGGTGGAGAAATACATGTCGATGACCACCGACCCGGTGATCATGCCGACGAAGGCCGGCCCGAGGTAGGAGATCACCGGCAGCAGCGCGGGCTTGAGCGCGTGGCGGAAGATCACCCGCCGCATCGGAAGACCCTTGGCCCGTGCGGTGCGGATGTAGTTGGCGTTGAGCACTTCCAGCATCGAAGAGCGGGTGAGCCGCGCGATCGAGGCCATGAAGGAGGTCGAGAGCGCGATCACCGGCATCACGATGTATTGCCACTGCCCCCCCTGCCAGCCGCCGCCAGGCAGCCAGCCGAGCCAGAGCGTGAACACCAGCACCAGGATCGGCGCCATGACGAAGTTCGGCAGCACCTGCGCGCCGACCGAGATGCCGACGGCGAGGTAATCGAGCCAGGAATTGTGATAGACGGCCGCGAGGATCCCGAGCGACATGCCGACCACCGAGGCCACGACGAAAGACCAGAAGCCATAGGTCAGCGTGACCGGGAAGCCCTGGGCGATGATGTCGTTCACCGTCTGGTCCTTGTAGATGAAGGACGGCCCGAAATCGAAGTGCACCACGACGTTCCACACATAGTTGAACATCTGCACGACCAGCGGCTTGTCGAGCCCGTACTTGGCTTCGAGGTTGGCCATGATCGCAGGCGGCAGCGGCCGTTCCATGTCGAAGGGCCCGCCGGGCGCGGCATACATGATCAGGTAGGACAGGACGACGAGGAACAGGAGCGTCGGGATGGCGACCGCGAGGCGCCGGATGATGAAGGACAGCATGGGGGAAGCCTGCAAATGGGTCGGGCGCGCGACCCTTGCCGCGCGCCCTGCCTGAAGGTCTGGTTATTTCTCGATGCGGTAGAGGTCTTTCGAGTACCAGTTGTTTTCGGCGTTGTTGTACGGCCAGCCCTTGACGTCCGAGGACAGCAGGAAGGTGTTGGCGTAGTGGTAGATCGGCGCGATCGGCATGTCGACCGACAGCAGCTTCTCTGCCTTGGTGTACATCTCGTTCGGGTTGTCCGAGGTCTTCGAGGTCGACAGCAGCTCGTCATACTCGGCGCTGGAGTATTTCGCGTCGTTCGAGCCGTGCGGCGTGGTCAGCAGGTCGAGGAAGGTAGAGGCCTCGTTGTAATCCGCGCACCAGGCGCCGCGGGCAACGTCGAACTGGCCGTCGCGGCGCACGTCGAGATAGGTCTTCCACTCCATGTTCTCGAGCGTGGTCTCGACACCCAGCTTCTGCTTCCACATCGCCGCGACGATGGTCGCGATCGCCTTGTGGCTGTCCGAGGTGTTGTAGATCAGCTTGAGCTGCAGGTCGGAAACGCCCGCCTCTTCCATCAGCTCCTTGGCCTTCGCGTCGCGATCGGCCTGGCTCATGGAGGCGTATTCGATCTCGGGCATCTCGAAGCCCGCGGTCTTGAGATGGGCGAAGTTGTAGGCCGGCCACTGGCCGCCCTTGAGGATCTGGTTGACGATCACGTCGCGGTCGATGGCATAGGCCAGCGCTTGCCGGACGCGCGGGTCCTGCAGCTCGGGCTTGGCGCCGTCACGCAGGTTGAACGCGTAGTAGTAGGAGCACAGGCGCGGCACCGAGGTCGCCTCGTCCGGGCGCTCTTCCTGCAGCACCGGGAACTGGCCGTCGGGCAGCGGCTCCAGGTGGTCGATCTCGCCGGCCTTGTAGCGGGTCAGCGCCTGGTTCACGTCATTGATGACGTAGCCGGTCGTCTTCTCGATGATGACGCTGTCGGCATTCCAGTACATCGGGTTCTTTTCACGGGTGTGGTACTCGTTCAGCACCATCTCGGTCAGCACGTAGGCACCGTTGGAGACGATGTTCTCCGGATCGGTCCACTTGGCGCCATGCGCCTCGATGGTGGCGCGATGGGCCGGCATCATCGTGGCATAGGTGGTCATCGCCGGGAAATAGGGCAGCGGCTGGGTCAGCTGCACCTCGAGCGTGTGGTCGTCGATCGCCTTCACGCCGAGCTCGGTCGGGTCCATCTCGCCCGCGACGATCTCCTTGGCGTTCACGATGGACGCCAGCTCCATGTACCAGGCGTAGGGCGAGGCGTTGGCCGGATCGACCGCGCGCTGCCAGCCGTAGACGAAGTCCTCGGCCACGACCGGGTCACCGTTCGACCACTTCGCCTCGGGGCGCAGGGTGAAGGTGTAGGTCTGGTTGTTGTTGGAGGCCTCGAAGCCGGTGGCGACACCCGGGATCAGGTTGCCGTCGGCGTCCTGGATCATCAGGCCTTCGAACAGGTCGCGGATCACGTGGTGACCGGCGGTTTCCTCGTTGAGCTGCGGATCGAGCGTCGGGAACTGGTCCAGAAGCCGATAGGAGAAGGTCTGGTTGTCGGCGAGTGCCTCGCCGGTCACCGGATGGGTGCCCTCGGCCAGCGCGGCGGTGGCAAATACCAGCGCGGCGGCGGAAAGCTTCAAGGTTGCCTTGATGTTCATTGGCAGACTCCCAGTTGAATGATTTTTGGCCCTCTCGGCGCCTGGACGACGAGGGCTCACACTTCGAGCACTATGACCCTCGCCGATTGGTCGCGCCAATATTTTCTCCTGATTGACGGTCGCAAGCTTGACGTAGCGATACGCAGCGGAGGCCACATGCAGGTGCCGAGACCTGCCGGGGGGCGCAGATCGTTGCAAGTCACGCGCTTGCGCGACGACGCGGCCGGCGTTGGCGCTAAATGGTCGCGGGGCGCTCTGATGGGCCATTTACGGCCTCCGCAAGCCCGGATTCCACGTCTCAAAGCGCGATTCGGCGACGTCAGCCGGAGAGCCTGGGCCCCTCTGCCTGGATCTCTCACATCCAACGGTCGGCGTCGTGGCACGCGCTGGCACCGCGGGAATACCAGGGCCCCTCTTTCCTATTAATTTAGTCAGGTATCTTGTCCGACAAATTTCATATGTTAATGGTATCGGCGATCCACGTGCCGCGGCGCGCATGACCCAGACTGCAAGAAACAAGGATTTCCGATGATCATTCGAACCACCGCCCTCGCGGCCCTCCTGTCCGGCACGGCGCTGGCCGCGCAGGCCGCCGAGCCGGCCGAGGTGCTTGTCACCTATGCCGACATCGCGCTTGCCGGCTACGAGGACAGCCTGGACACCGCGCGCGCCCTGAAGGCTGCGGTCGAGGCGCTCGCCGCCGAGCCGTCGGATGCCACGCTCGAGGCCGCAAAGGAGGCCTGGAAGGCCGCCCGTATCCCCTACCAGCAGACCGAGGCCTACCGCTTCGGCAACCCGGTGGTTGACGAGTGGGAAGGCAAGGTGAATGCCTGGCCGCTGGACGAGGGCCTGATCGACTATGTCGACGGCGAGCACGGCCTGAACGACGCCAACCCGCTGGCCGGCGCCAACGTCATTGCCAATCCGCAGCTCGAGGTCTCCGGCACGACGCTGGACGCCACCGAGATCACGCCCGCCGTCCTGCGCGAGATGCACGAGATCGACGGTATCGAGGCCAACGTGACCACCGGCTACCACGCCATCGAATTCCTCCTCTGGGGGCAGGACCTGAACGGCACCGGCCCCGGCGCGGGCAACCGTCCGGCCACCGATTTCGATACGGCGAACTGCACCGGCGGAAATTGCGACCGTCGGGTCCAGTACCTGCTGGCCGCGGCCGACCTTCTGGTGACCGACCTCGAAGACGCCGTGGCGCTGTGGTCCGAGGGCGGCCAGGGCCGCACCGAGGTGACCGCCGACCCGCAGGCCGGCATGGTCATGGCCTTCACCGGCATGGGCTCGCTCTCCTACGGCGAACAGGCCGGCGAGCGCATGAAGCTCGGCCTGCTGCTGCACGATCCCGAGGAAGAGCACGACTGCTTCTCCGACAACACGCACATCAGCCACTACTACGACGCGCAGGGCATCCGGAACGTCTACACCGGCACATACGAGCGGGTTGACGGCAGCATGGTCGAGGGCCCGTCGCTCTACGACGTGGTCAAGGAACGCGACCCGGCGCTGGCCGATGCGCTGCTGGCCGATCTCGACGCCACGATGGAAAAGATGAGCGCCATCGTCGCCGCCGCCGAGGCCGGCACGGCGTATGACCAGCTGATCGCCGCCGGCAATGCCGAGGGCAACCAGCTGGTGCAGGACGCCATCGACGCGCTGGTCGCACAGACGCGCAACATCGAGCGCGCGGTCGCGGCCGTAGGCCTCGACCCGATCAGCGTCGAGGGCTCCGACAGCCTCGATTCCCCCAGCTCGGTCTTCCAGTAGATCCCTCGGTCGGGGGCACCGGCGAAGGTGCCCCCGGCATTTTGACACACGGAGCCCTGGCCATGATCGTCTGCCACTGCCAGAAAATTTCGGATCATGACATCCACGCCGCCGTCGACTGGATGCGCGCCGCCGACCCCGAAACGATCATCACGCCCGGAAAAGTGTACCGCGCGCTTGGAAAGAGGGCGAAGTGCGGCGGCTGCATGCCGCTTTTCTTGTCCACCATGCGCCGGAATGCCAACATGGAAGTCCCAGCGGATCTCCGGACGCCGGTGTTCGGAAAAGCAAAGGAAATTGGTCATGAAGGGCGATGACAAGGTTATCGACTACCTCAACAGGGCACTCCGCAGCGAGCTGACCGCCGTCAGCCAGTACTGGCTGCACTACCGCCTTCAGGACGATTGGGGCCTGAGCCGGATGGCGGCGAAGAGCCGCGAGGAAAGCATCGAGGAGATGAACCACGCCGACAAGCTGATCGAGCGTATCCTGTTCCTCGAAGGCCACCCCAACCTGCAGACGCTCGACCCGCTCCGGATCGGCCAGACGCCGAAGGAGACGCTGGAATGCGATCTCGCCGCCGAGCAGGAGGCGCAGGCGCTCTACAAGGAGGCGCGCGCCTATTGCCAGTCGATCGGCGATTTCGTGTCGATGGAGATCTTCCAGGAACTGCTGACGGACGAGGAGGGGCATATCGACTTCCTCGAGACCCAGCTCGACCTGCACGACCGGATCGGCGCGGAGCGCTATGCCCAGCTCAACGCGGGCACGATGGACGAGGCCGACTGAGCACGGCCCGCCAGGCACCGGGGGCCAGCCCCCGGACCCCCGGGATATTTTGGGACAGAAGAACATGAGAGCGGCGAGCCGCTATCTCGCGACTTGCGCCCTGGCATGGGCAACGATCCCGGCGCTGGCCGGGGCGGCCGAACCTGTGCAGGGCTGGGGCGAGCCTCACTTGCCCATCCTGCCGCGAACCGAGGCCGAGGCTGCGCGCGTCGCAGCGGTGACGGCGCCGGCGCAGGATTTCACCGCCCCCGAACCGTTCGAGACGCGGTCGGCCGGGGCGGCGACGCATTTCGACAGCCTGACCCGGGTGCCGTTTTCCCTGCCCTCCGCCAATCTGCGGCCCGATCTCGGGCTCGATTTCGGGGTCGGCAATGGGCTGTTCGAGAAGCTCTGGGTCGAGTCGCCAACGGCGACGACCGCGAGCGACGGGCTAGGCCCCCTGTTCAACGGGCGCGGCTGCAAATCCTGCCACATCCGCGACGGCCGCGGCCACCCGCCCGAGAACGCCGAGGATTTCGGGGTGTCTATGGTGCTGCGCCTGTCGGTGCCCGAGGCGGCTTCGGACCTTCCCGCCGAGATCCTCGATCATCTCAACACCGCGCCGGAGCCGGTCTATGGCGCCCAGCTTCAGGACAAGTCGGTGGCCGGGTTGGCCGCCGAGGGGCGGGTGCGGGTGGACTATGCGCCGGAAACCGTCACCCTCGCCGACGGCACGGCGGTGGAGCTGCGCCGGCCGACCTACACGATTCACCGGTTGGCCTATGGCCCGCTGCACCCCGAGGTGCAGACCAGCCCGCGCGTCGCCCTGCCGATGATCGGGCTCGGGCTGCTGGAAGCCATTCCGGAGGCGGATATCCTGGCCAATGCCGATCCCGAGGATGCAGATGGCGACGGGATTTCCGGGCGTCCGAACGTGGTCTGGTCGATAGAATACGGGCAGCGGATGCTCGGGCGCTTCGGCTGGAAGGCCGGGCAACCGACGCTGACGCAGCAGAATTCCGATGCCTTCCTCCATGACGTCGGGATCTCGACCCCGCTGCTGGCCGCCGGCTGGGGAGATTGCACCGAGGCCCAGGCCGATTGCCGCGCCGCACCGCATGGCGAGAGCGGCAATGACGAGGGCCGCGAGATCCCGACCGCGGCAATGGACCTGCTGACCCTTTACACCCGCAACCTCGCGGTGCCGGCCCGGCGGGACGTGGACGATCCGCAGGTGCTGGAAGGCAAGCGGCTGTTTCACGAGGCGGGCTGCGCGTCCTGCCACCGGCCGAAATTCGTGACCCACAGGTTGGACGGCCAGCCCGAGCAGGGTTTCCAGCTGATCTGGCCCTATACCGACCTGCTGCTGCACGACATGGGGCCGGGCCTGGCCGACGACCGGCCGGAAGCCGCCGCAACCGGGCGCGAGTGGCGTACGCCGCCGCTCTGGGGCATCGGGCTGACCTCCCGTGTGTCCGGTATCGAGACCTATCTGCACGACGGGCGGGCGCGCTCGCTCCTGGAGGCGATCCTGTGGCATGGTGGCGAGGCGGAACCTGCCCGCGACGCCGTGCGCGAGATGCCTGCCGCCGAGCGCGATGCCCTTCTGAAGTTCCTGAACTCCCTTTGAGACGAGACCGAGACATGGACAGACGCCAGTTCCTCGCCACTTCCACCGCCTTCCTCGCAGCACCGGCCTGGGCAGAGGCCGATGCCGGGGCGCCGGCCTATGTCACCGCTGCCTCGCGGCCGGACGGCAGCACCTGGATCGTGGGGCTGAGCGCCGCCGGCACGCAGCGCTTCGCGTTCCCGATCCCCGGCCGCGGCCATGCCGCCGCCCTGCACCCTTCCCGCGCCGAGGCGATCGCCATGGCGCGCCGCCCGGGCACCTTTGCCGTCGTGATGGATTGCACCGACGGGCGCGAGATCACGCGGCTGGCCTCGCCCGAGGGGCGGCACTTCTACGGCCATGGCGCCTTTACCGCGGACGGGCGCTATCTGCTGACCACCGAGAACGCCTATGACGTGCCGGAGGGGCGGCTGGGTGTCTGGGATGCCGAAGCCGGCTATGCCCGGGTCGACGACCTGCCCTCGGGCGGGATCGGCCCGCACGAGATCATCCGGCTCGCGGACGGCGGGTTCTGCGTCGCCAACGGCGGCATCCAGACCCACCCGGATTACGAGCGGCGGATGCTCAACATCCCGACGATGCGGCCGAACCTGACCTACCTGTCCGAGGCGGGCCAGATCGACGAGAGCGTCGAGCCGCCTGAGGCGATGCGGCTGAACTCGATCCGGCATATCGCGGCCAGCGGCGCGCAGGTGGCGATCGCGCTGCAATGGCAGGGCAATCCGCTGGAGCAGGTGCCGCTGATGGCGACCCATCGGCGGGGCGAGGCGCTGCAGTACCATGACCACCCGGAGACCCGGCGGCTCAAGCAATATGCCGGTTCGATCGCTCTGGCTGTGGACGGGCGCGAGATCGTGGTGACCGGGCCGAAGGGCGGGCATGTGATCTTCTTCGACGCCGCCAGTGGCAGCCCGATCCCCGGCCGCGACCTGGAGGTGGCTGCCGGGGCGGCGCCGGCTGCCGAAGGCATGGCGATCACGGTTGCCGGCGGGCTCGCCTTTGGCGACAGCCGGAGCAGCCGGTTCGTGCCGGTTCCGGGCGACTGGTCCTGGGACAATCACCTGGTGGTCATCGGCTGAGGAACGGGCGGAGAGTGCGGAGGGGGCTGTCTGCCCCTGGGCGGCCCTGGCCGCGCCCCATGAGGATATTTCTGGACAGGTGAACGCAGCCGGTCGCAGGAACTGCGTGGTAGCGCGGGACTGTAACCGGGTCGGGAGACAGGCGATGACGGCATTGGACGAGGCGGGCGCGCTTCTGGACGGCGCGGAGGGGCGGCAGGAGATGGCCGCCCGGCTGGTGCACGGCCTCGGCTTGCGGGAGGTCCTGGAACTCGGGGTCTGGCGTGGCGATTTCGCGGCGGCGATGCTGCGGGCCTGTTCGGGGATCGAGACCTACTGGATGCTCGACCCCTGGCGCCGGCTGGACGGGTGGAACAAGCCCTGGAACGTCTCGGATGCGGAGTTCGACGAGGTCTTTGCCGCCGCGATGGCGGCGACGGAGTTCGCCGGCGACCGGCGCCGGGTGCTGCGCGGAACGACCGTGGAGGCGATCGGGGAGATCCCGGACGGCAACCTCGATTTCGCCTATGTCGACGGCGATCACACCTTGCGCGGGATCACCGTCGACCTGCTGAACGTCTGGCCCAAGCTGCGCGACGGCGGCTGGCTGATGGGCGACGATTTCAGCCCGACGATCTGGCAGCACCGGGCGGAGTTCGAGCCGACCATGGTTTTTCCCTGGGCGGTCCATTTCGCCGAAGCGGTGCAATGTCCGATCCTTGCGCTGCCGCACCACCAGTTCCTGATCCGCAAGGATCTGGCGCGCCCGGGCTTCGCGCTGCGCGACCCGGACGGGCGCTACGGGCCGACCGATGTGCTGGCGCAGATGCCCCCGCCCCCGGGCGGACGGGGGTGGAAGGCGCGGGCGAAGCGGTTGGTGCGGAAGGCCTTCGGCTAGGAGGCGAAGGCGGAGATCAGGCCGGTGACCTCGGCGGTGCGCGTCTCGAGCGCGACCCGGTCGCCCCGGGTTTCCACGTTGAGCCGCAACACCGGCTCGGTGGCCGAGCGCCGCAGGTTGAGCCGCCAGTCGGGGAAGGCGAGGCCGAGACCGTCCATGCGGTCGAGCTCCGGGGCGTCGCCGGCATAGGCCGCCTCGACGGTCTGCATCGCGGCGGCCGGATCGGAGACCCGGAAGTTGATCTCGCCCGAGGACGGGAAGGCAGCCCGACGGTCGCCGATCAGCGCCGAGAGCGGCTGGCCGGTGCGGCAGACATGTTCGGCGATCAGCAGCCAGGGGATCATGCCGCTGTCGCAATACATGAAGTCCCGGAAGTAGTGATGCGCGGACATCTCGCCGCCATAGACGGCATCGACCCGGCGCATCGCGGCCTTTACGTGGACATGACCGGTGAGGGAGGCGACCGCCTCGCCGCCCGCCGCCGCCACGAGCTCCTGCGTGTTCCACATGATGCGTGGATCGTGAACGATCCTTGCGCCCGGCACCTTGCCGAGAAAGGCGGTGGCGAGAAGGCCGACGAGGTATTCGCCGTCGATGAAGCTGCCGGTCTCGTCGAACAGGAAGCAGCGGTCGAAGTCGCCGTCCCAGGCAACGCCGAAATCGGCGGCTTCTGCCTTGACCGCCTCGGCGGTTACGGGGCGGTTCTCCGGCAGCAGCGGGTTCGGGATGCCATGCGGGAAGCTGCCGTCCGGCGTGTGGTGAAGGCGGGAGAACGTGATCTCCGCGCCACGTTCGGCGAGGGCCCCGGCGATGGCATCGAAGGTCGGGCCGGCGCAGCCGTTGCCGGGGTTGACCAGGATCTTCAGGCCCTTGAGCGCGGTCGGTTCGATGAAGGAGAGCACGCGCTCGACATAGGCCGGGCGCGGGTTCTCGCGGCGCAGGGTGCCGCGCGGGCCGGTGGGGGCCTCGGCACCGGCCGCGACGCGGTCGTGGATCTCCTGGAAGCCTTCCGCAGGCGGGATCGGGCGTGCGCCGGGACCGACGAGCTTGATACCGTTGTAGTCGATCGGGTTGTGCGAGGCGGTGACCATCAGGCCGCCGCCCGCGCCGTAGTGATCGGTGGCGAAATAGACCTCCTCGGTGCCACAAAGCCCGATGTCGATCACGTCGACGCCGCTCTCCAGCAGGCCCTCCGCGAGCGCCGATGCGAAGTCCTCCGACGTAGCCCGCACGTCGCGACCGATCACGACCGTGCCCGGCGTCATGACCGCGGCAAAGGCGCGGCCGATGGCGCGGCAGGTCTCTGCGGTCAATTCCTCACCGACGCGGCCGCGCACGTCGTATCCCTTGAAACAGGCCAGTCTCATAATTCACTCCTGCCGAATTCGCCGCGACCTTAGGGGGCAAGCCGCGAGACCGCCAGCCCTGCGACCATCGGAATCGACGCGATGACTTGGCCTCGGAAACACCACGTTGCAGGATCGCCGCACTGGGCAAGGAGGGAGATCGGGAATGGGCGACTGGGCAGAGCTGGCGGCGGCCTTTGCGGTGTTCCTGCTGAGCCATTCGCTCCCCGTCCGCCCGGCCAACAAGGCGCGGCTTGTGGCGGCGCTCGGGCCGCATGGCTTCACGCTCGCCTATTCCGTGCTGTCGCTCGCGGCGCTGGTCTGGCTGATCGGTGCGGCGAGGCGCGCGCCGGTGGTGCTGCTCTGGGACCGCGCGCTCTGGCAGGACCATGTGACCCTTGCCGCCATGGGACTGGCCGTGGCGCTCGCCGCGCTTGCCATCGGCCGGCCGAACCCGCTCTCGTTCGGCGGTGCGCGCAACGCGGCCTTCGATCCGGTGCATCCCGGCATCGTCGGCTGGACGCGCCATCCGCTGCTGCTGGCGCTGCTGCTCTGGTCGCTGGCGCACCTTCTGCCCAATGGCGACCTGGCGCATGTGCTGCTGTTCGGCACCTTTGCCGGGTTCTCGGTTCTGGGGATGCGGATGATCGACCGGCGCAAGCGGCGGGAGATGGGGGCGGAGGCCTGGGAAAGGCTCGCCCGCCGGGACCGTCGGATCACGCCGACCCGCGCAGGGCTGCTGCGCCTCGGGCTCGGGGCCATCGCCTATGCCGTCCTGCTGGTGCTCCACCGACCGGTCATCGGCGTGCAGCCGATGATCTGAGCGACGTCAGACCCGCGCACCGTCGGCGTCGAAGACGTAGGCCTCCGCCGGGTCATAGGCGAGCGTGACCTCGGCGTCTCTCTGGATCTGGGACTGGCCAAAGATCCGCACCGTGACCTCGTCCCCCGCCGGGGTCCGCACCAGCAGGTGTGTGTCGCCGCCCAGCCGCTCCACATGCGCCACGGTCCCGCTGATCTGCCCGTCCTCGGCGATCCGCAGGTTCTCGGGCCGGATGCCGATGGTGTGCCCGGCCGCCCCGCCGAGCGTCTCGGCCGGCAGGAAGTTCATCGACGGCGCGCCGAGGAACCCGGCGACGAAGCGGTTCGCGGGGTTGTTGTAGAGCTCCATCGGCGCGCCGATCTGCTCCACCGCCCCGTCCCGAAGGACAACGATCTTGTCGGCCAGCGTCATCGCCTCGGTCTGATCGTGGGTGACATAGATCATCGAGGCGTCGAGCGCCTTGTGAAGGCTGGCGATCTCGATCCGGGTCTTCATGCGCAGGGCCGCATCGAGGTTGGAGAGCGGCTCGTCGAACAGGAAAAGCTTGGGCTCGCGCACGATGGCCCGCCCGATCGCGACCCGCTGGCGTTGACCGCCGGACAGCTCGGACGGGCGGCGCTTGAGATAATCCTCGAGCGACAGCATGTGGCTGGCCTTTGCGACCCGCTCCTCGATCACCGCGCGGGGCTGACCCTCCTGCTTGAGGCCGAGCGCCATGTTCCCCTCCACCGTCAGGTGCGGGTAGAGCGCGTAGGACTGGAACACCATCGCGATGCCCCGCTTGGCGGGCGGGACCTGGTTGACCATCTCCCCGCCGATCTCGACGCTTCCCTCGGTGGCGTCCTCCAAACCGGCAATCACCCGCAGCAGCGTGGACTTGCCGCACCCCGACGGGCCGACGAAGACGACGAACTCGCCCTCGTCGACTTCCAGGTCGATGTTCCGGAGCACCTCGGTCTTGCCGAAGGACTTGCAGACGTTCGAAAGTTTCAGGGCGGTCATTCGGCGTCTCCCGTGAGGTCGATAGCCCGCCCGGTACGGATGGACTCGTCGGCGGCAAGGCAGATGCGGAGCGACTGCACGGCATCCTGGGCATGGCGGGCGAGGTCGATATCCTCGACGATGGCGCGGATCATGAACGCCTGCTCGGCATCGCAGAGCTTCTGGTGGCCCGGCTCGCCGGGGAAGTCGACGATCTCGTCGCCCGAGAGCCGATGGATCTTCAGCGCCCCGACCTTCGTATGTCCCTCCACGTCGTCGGATCCCTCATCCGTCAGGCTGACGATCGACACGGCCCCGTTGGGGGAGACGATATCCTTCACGAAATGCGCGGTCTCCGACATCATCGGCCCCCAGCCGGCCTCGTACCAGCCGACGGATCCGTCCGCGAAGACCACCTGGAACTGCCCGTAATTGTACATGTCCGGCGCGATCTCGTCGGAGAGCCTGAGCCCCATCCCGTGCACCCGCACCGGCGCGGAATCGGTGATCTGGCACATCACGTCGACGTAGTGCACGCCGCAGTCGACGATGGGCGAGGTGGTCTGCATCAGCTGCTTGTGGGTCTCCCAGGTCGGCCCGTCGGACTGCTGGTTGAGGTTCAGCCGGAAGACATACGGCCCGCCCAGGCCGCGCGCCTCCGCGATCAGCCGCTGCCACGAGGGATGGTGCCGCAGGATATAACCGACGACCAGCTTGCGCCCGGTCCGCGCTGCCGTCTCGGCCACGCGCTCGGCATCGGCCACGGTCGTCGCCAGCGGCTTCTCGACGAAGACATGCGCCCCCGCCTCCATGGCAGCGCAAGCATAGTCGGCGTGGCTGTCGGAATAGGTCGCGATGCACACCAGGTCCGGCCGCGCCTCGGCCAACCCTTCCTCGAAGGTGCGAAACCGGGGATAGCCGGCGAGCGGCTCGGGCAGGTCGCGCCCGGACCGGTCGACCAGGCCCACGATCTCGGAGCCGGGATGTTCGTGGTGGGCGAGCGCATGGCTCAGTCCCATGTTGCCGAGACCGGCGATGAGGGTGCGGATCATTTGACGGCTCCCGAGGTGATGCCGCGGATCAGCTGCCGCGAGAAGATGACGTAGAGGATGAGCACCGGCAGGATCGCCATCGACAGCGCCGAGAGGACGGCGTTCCAGTCGGTCACGAACTGCCCGATAAAGACCTGGCTTCCAAGCGTCAGCGTCTTGGTGGCCTCCGCCGGCGCGAGGATCAGCGGGAACCACAGGTCGTTCCAGATCGGGATCATGTTGAACACGGCGACCGTGGCCATCGCCGGCCGGACCAGCGGCAGGACGAGACGGAAGAAGATCGTGTATTCGCTGAGCCCGTCAATTCGTCCGGCGTTCTTCAAATCGTCGCTCACCTGTTTCATGAACTCGCTAAGGATGAACACGGCGAGCGGCAGGCCCTGGGCCGTGTAGACGAGTATCAACGCCAACAGCGTGTTCACGAGGCCGGTCGCCACCATCATTTCCAGGATAGCCACCGTGCCGATCCGGATCGGGATCATGATGCCGAGCGCGAGGTAGAGCCCCATCAGCGTGTTGCCCCGGAACCGGTACTCGGCCAGCGCGAACGCCGCCATCGCCCCGAAGAGCAGGATGAAGAACAGCGAGCAGACCGTCACGATCATCGAGTTCTGGAAATAGAGGAAGAAATCCCCCTGCTTGAACACGGTCTCGTAGCCGATGGTCGAAAAGGTTTCGGCCGACGGCAGGGCAAGAGGCTCGCGGAAGATCGCCTTTCGCGTCTTGAAGCTGTTGATCAGGATCACGAAGACCGGGAACAGCGCGATCACCGTATAGGTCAGCAGGATCAGGTGCGCGGCGGCGGTGTTGAGCGGGTTGCGGCGTGCCTTGTTCATGGCGTCCCCCTCAGAACTGGTAGCGGCGCAGCCGCGTCTGGATGCCGAAGAGGTAGATGCACACCCCGATCAGGATGATCACGAACATTGCCGTGGCAATCGCCGAGCCCATGTGCGGATCGCCCAGCTGCAACTGGAAGCCGAAGAAGGTGCGATAGAGGAACGTGCCGAGGATATCGGTCGAGAAATCCGGCCCCGCCAGCGCCCCCTGTGCGGCGTAGATCAGGTCGAAGGCGTTGAAGTTGCCAACGAATGTCAGGATCGAGATGATCCCGATGGAGGGCAGGATCAGCGGCAGCTTGATCTTCCAGAAAGCGGACATGCCGGTGATGCCGTCGCATTCTCCCGCTTCCAGGATCTCCTCGGGGATCGACAGCAGCGCCGCGTAGATCAGCATCATCGGGATGCCCACGAACTGCCAGACCGAGATCAGCGCCAGCGTGGTCAGCGCGTATTCCTCTTTGCCCAGCCAGGGGGCGAAGAGCGACTTGAGACCGACCGCGTCGAGCAGCGACGGCGCGATGCCCCAGATCGGCGACAGGATCAGCTTCCAGGCAAAGCCCACGATCACGAAGCTCAGGATCGTCGGGATGAAGATCGCGGAGCGGTAGAGATGGGCGAAACGCAGCCGCGGATGGCTCAGGATCGCCGCCAGGATCACGCCGATCGGGTTCTGCACCACCATGTGGATGAAGAAGAACCAGAAGTTGTTGCCAAGGGCGTTCCAGAACTGCTCCGACCAGATCGCGTCGCCAAACAACGTCCGGAAGTTCTGGAGGCCGACAAACACCCGCTCCTGCTCGACCTCGGTGAAGAGCGAAAGGCGCAGGGTGTTGAACAGCGGAAAGATCATCACCGCCGTGTAGACGAGGACAGCGGGCGCGAGGAACACGAGGATGTGCCAGCGCGGTCGAAGTCTGTCGGACATGGTGGTCACCCTCCCGGTGCCTCGGTCTGCTTTTTGGGGGTCGCCGGCGCGCCCGTCAAATCGGACCCCGCCTGGCCTCTATCGGACGCCTGCGGCGCGGGTACTTGCGAGACGGAAGGCGCGGAATCCGCCGGACCAGGTCACCAGATCAGGTCACTTTGGACGGCTGCGACTTCTTCTGTCCGGAAATATCCCCGTCGGAGGCTCCCGAAGTGTCCGCGGGCGGGCCGGCATCAACCGGCCCGCCGCCACGGGTTACTGCTGCGGTTCGTACCAGCTCGCGAGGCCGTCCTGCAGCCGCTGCCCGGCATCCTCTGGCGATTCCGCACCCTTGATCACCTGGGCCGAGGCGTTCCACGTCTCGTTCTCGAGGTTCGGCGTGCCACGCGACAGGATCTGGTAGGTCGAGCGGATCGTCGGTTCGCACTTGCCGCGCCAGGAAACGAATTCCTGCGCCAGCGGATCCTCCATCGCCACGTCATGGCTGGAGAGCGAGAAGAAGCCCGGCAGCGCGTTGGCGTAGATCTGGGCGAATTCTTCCGAGCCGACCCAGTTGAGGAAGGTCTTCGCGGCCTCTGCGTTCGGCGAGGCGGCGTTGAGCCCGATCGCGATGTCGGTGTGGTCCGAGATGTAGCAGGTGTCGCCGGCGCTCACGACCGGCGGCGGGAAGGCGCCCATCTCGAAATCGGCCTGGGCGTTGAAGCCCGAGATCTCCCAGGAGCCGGCCGGGTAGATCGCGGCGCGGCCGAGGGTGAAGAGGTTCTGGCTGTCGGGATAGGTCTGCGCCTCGAAACCGTCGCCGAGATAGTCCTTCCACTTGGCGATCTCGCGATAGGGCGCGACCCAGGGCTCGTCCGTCAGTTTCTGCTCACCGGCGATCAGTGCCAGCCGGCCTTCCTCGCCCTTCCAGTAGGTCGGGCCGATGTTCTGGTAGCCCATTGTGGCGGCTTCCCACTGGTCGTTGGTGCCCATCGCCATCGGGATGTAGCTGCCGTCCTCCTTCAGCTTGTCGAGCACGGCGTAGAATTCGTCGACCGTTGCGGGAGGCTCGACGCCCACTTCCTCGAAGGCTTCCTTGTTGTAGATGAAGCCATGGATCACGCTCGCCATCGGCACGCAGAAGGTGGCCGAGCCGTCATCGGTCTGCCAGGCGGACTTGGCGACGTCGGAGAAGCTCGCCATCGCCTCGAGATCACTGAGGTCGGCCAGCTTGCCATCCTCGAACAGCGCCAGCGAGGCGTCGAACGGGCGGCAGGTGATAAGGTCGCCCGCGCTGCCTGCATCCAGCTTGGAGTTCAGCACCGCGTTGTACTCGGCGGGCGCGGAGGGCGTGAAGTTCACCTTGATGCCCGGATTGGCCGCTTCGAAAGCCGGGATGATCTGGTCCTGCCAGAGCGTCAGGTCGTCGTTGCGCCAGCTCTCGATGGTCAGCGTCACGTCCTGCGCCGCGGCAGGGCCGGCGACGATCGCGGTGGTGGCGAGCAACGCCGCGCCGATGATCTTGTGTGTCATGGTCCATTCCCTCTTGGTTGGTTCGGCGATCATTGCCGCCGGTTTCATGTTTCTTCTGCGATCCGGGCCAGCGCGGCGCGCAGGTTTCCCTGGTGGGTCTCGAGCAGCGCCGGCACCTTTTCCGCGGACGCGCCGGCGGCCAGCAGGACGGCCGGCTTCACCTCGCCTCCCGCCGCCTCCAGGCAGGCAGCCGCGCGTGCCTCGGAGACGTCCGCGATCCGGGCGATCATGCCGGTGGCCCGGTCGATGAGCTTGGCATTGTCGGCCCGGAGATTGACCATCATCCCGTCATGCACATGACCGAGCGCGATGCCCATCAATGTCGACATCATGTTGAGCGTCGCCTTCTGGGCCGTTCCGGCGCCCAGCCGGGTCGAACCGGAGACCACCTCGGGCGGCGTGGCGAGCAGGATCGCGACCTCGGCTTCCTCCAGCATCGGCGTGCCCGGGTTGTTGGCGATCGCGATGGTGCGGGCGCCCCGCGCACGGGCCTCGCGGAGGAAGGCGAGCGGATAGGGGGTGGTGCCGCTGGCGCTGATCGCGATCACGGCGTCGCCGTGCTGCACGCCGGACGCGGCGACAAGCGCGGCCTGCGCGTCGTCCTCGGTCGCGCCGGGCATGTTGGCGCCCTGGGGAATGCCGCCTGCCATGTGGAGCGCGATGCGGTCGGCGGGCAGACCGAAGGTGGCCTCCAGCTCTGCGGCATCAGCGAGCGCCATCAGGCCGGACGAGCCGGCGGCGGCATAGACAAGGGACCCACCAGAGCGGATCGCCTCCGCCATCAGCTCCGCGCCCCGGGCAATCTGATCCAGGGCACCGGCGACGGAGGCGAGCGCAGCCTGCTGGCTCGACAGCATCAATGCGGCAATCTCGGGCAGCGCCCGCGCATCGAGCCCCCGGGCCTCGGGATGCAGTCCTTCCGTTTCCGGAGTCGCCATCTGATTCCCCCTGACACGCACCTCAACACGATACCTTTCTAATACCTCTTGTCTACCGCAATTTGCCAAGCCGCTCCAAAATGGCAACTCAGCACACAAGTTGCATACCAACTACGCGCTTTTCTCTTCCGTTGGATGAATAGGTATCATATAGGTATCTACATGACGGAGGCAGCACCCAGACCACTCATCGGCATTGACGGCGGCGGCACTTCCTGCCGCATCGCAGTGCTGCATGACGGGCGCCGCAGCGAGGTCCGGTGCGGCCCCGCCAATGTCTCCACCGACCCCGAGGCCGCGATCTCGACCATCCTCGAAGGGCTGGACGACGCGGCGCGCGCGGCGGGGTTGTCGCCGGAGCAGATGGCGCGCGGGCAGGCCTTCGTCGGGCTCGCCGGCGCAATCGACCGGCGCGAAACCGACTTCGTGGCTGACAGGATGCCCTTCGACAGGATCGCGGTGGCCGACGACAGGCCGGCCGCGGTGATCGGTGCGCTGGCCGGGCAGGACGGAACGGTCGCCGGGCTCGGCACCGGATCGTTCATGGCCCGCAGCCGGGGCGAGTCGCTGATGCTGATCGGTGGATGGGGGCTCGCGCTCGGCGACGAGGCCTCCGGCGCCTGGCTGGGGCGCGGGTTGCTGACGCGGAGCCTGCATGCCCATGACGGGCTGCTCGAGCATTCGCCGCTGACGCGCGAGATCATGGACGAATTCGAGGGCCCGCCGGGCGTGGTCCGGTTCAGCCTGCGGGCACGGCCCGGCGATTACGGGGCCTTCGCCCCGCGCATCGTGGCAGCGGCGGGGGCGGGCGACGCGGTGGCCCAAGGCCTCATGACGGATGGCGCCAACCACCTGGAACGGTCGGTCCGGGCGCTCGGCTGGCAGGAGGGCGAGCGGCTTTGCCTGATTGGCGGGCTCGCGGCCCCCTATGCCAGCGTGCTGCCGGAAGCGATGGCGCGCGACCTGCATCCGCCGCAGGGCACGGCGCTCGACGGCGCGCTGACGCTGGCCGCCCGTGTCGGCGGGGAGGTGCGGGCATGAGCGTCGCAACCTTCCTTGATCCCGAGAACTGGATGCAGAGCGGCAGCGGTCCGCGCTACGTCCGTTTGCGCCGCCGCATCGAGGAGGGGATCGCCGAGGGCACCTTCCCGGCCGGTGCGCCGCTTCCGCCCGAGCGCGAGATCGCCACGCTCACCGGCCTGTCGCGGGTCACCGTCCGCAAGGCGATCCAGGAGCTGGCCGAGAAGGGCGTGATCGTCCAGCGGCAGGGCTCGGGCTCTTTCGTGACCGGCCCGGATGACCGGCGGGTCGAGCAATCCCTGTCCCGGCTGACCTCCTTCACCGACGACATGGCCCGGCGCGGCATGGAGTCGACGGCGACCTGGCTTGAACGAGGCATCTTCTTCCCCTCGCCCGAAGAGGTCGTGGCGCTCGCCCTGTCCTCCGGCGACTCGGTGGCGCGACTGTCTCGCCTGCGGCTGGCCGACGGCCGGCCAATGGCGATCGAGCGGGCCTCGCTGCCGCTGGAGATCCTGCCCGACCCGAAATCGGTCGGGCGCTCGCTCTACGAGGTTCTGGAACGCACCGGCAAGCACCCGGTGCGGGCGATCCAGAAGATCTCGGCCATCAACCTCGGCCCCGAGGAGGCGCGCCTGCTCGGCCTGCAGCCCAACGATGCGGGGCTCAAGATCGAACGCATGAGCTATCTCAAGGACGGCCGTGCGGCCGAATTCACCCGATCCACCTATCGCGGGGATGCCTACAATTTCGTGGCCGAACTGCGCCTGGCAAGCAAGTAGGACGGAAACAGCATGGAACATCCCCAGACCCAGATGCGGCGCGAGATCGACGAGATTCCGACGGCGGTGGAGCGCCTGCTGTCGAAGGGACGGCTGGCGATCCAGGATGCGGCCCGCGCCGCCGCCGCCCGCGACCCGGCCTTTGCCATCACCATCGCGCGCGGCACGTCGGACCACGCCTGCACCTATCTGAAATACGCCAGCGAACTGATGCTGGGCCTGCCCGTCGCCTCGGTCGGCCCTTCGGTCGCCTCGATATATGGCGCGCACCTGCGGCTGCAGCAGAGCCTGTGCATCGCCGTCTCGCAATCCGGCATGAGCCCGGACATCGTCGAGCTCGCCCGCATGGCCCGCTTCGACGGGGCGCTGTCTGTCGCGATCACCAACAACCGGCATTCCCCACTGGCCGAGAGCAGCTCGCACACGCTGGACATCTGCGCGGGCCCGGAGCGGTCGGTCGCCGCGACCAAGACCTTTGTGACCTCGGTCGTCACCGCGCTCCTGCTACTGGCCGAGTGGAAGCAGGACGCGGAACTCATCGCCGCGCTGCACCGCCTGCCGGACCTGCTCAACGGTGCGACCAAGCTCGACTGGCCGGAGGTGCGCGAGAACCTCACCGGCGACCGCTCGCTCTTCACGCTCGGCCGCGGCCCGGCCTGGGCGATCTCCAACGAGGCGGCGCTGAAGTTCAAGGAAACTTGCCAGCTGCACGCCGAGAGCTACTCCTCTGCCGAGGTGTTGCACGGGCCGGTCTCGATTGTCGGCGAGGGCTTCCCGGTGATCTGCTTCGCCGCCGAGGACCGGGCCGAACGGGCCGTGGCCGAGATCGCCGACCAGATCGCGCAGAAGGGGGCGAAGGTCTTCATCACCTCACCGAAGGTCAGCCATGCCACCGCCATCGACCATGTCCGCACCGACCATCCCCTGACCGATCCGATCAGCCTGATCGTCTCGTTCTACGCCATGGTCGAGCGGTTCGCCGTCGAGCGCGGCATCGACCCCGATACGCCCCGTCACCTGCAGAAAGTGACCGAAACGCTATGACCTCCGGCCCCACCGCCTTCGTCGGGGCGGAGATCTTCGACGGCGTCTCGATGCACGCCGGCTGCGCGTTGCTGGTCGAAAGAGAGCGCGTTTCGGCAATTGTCGCCGAGGGCGAGATCCCGGAGGGCGTACCCCGCCACAAACTGGACGGCGGCACGCTGGCGCCGGGCTTCGTCGATCTTCAGGTCAACGGCGGCGGCGGGGTGATGTTCAACGACGCGCAGAGCGTCGAGACCCTGCGCTGCATGGCCGAGGCCCACGCCCGGCTCGGCACCGCCACGATCCTGCCGACGCTGATCACCGACACCGCCGAGCGGACCCGCGCCGCGATCGAGGCCGCGGTCGAGGCCATCGCCGAGGGCGTTCCCGGCATCGCCGGCCTGCACCTCGAAGGGCCGCACCTGTCGCTGGCCCGTAAGGGCGCGCATGACCCGTCGCTGATCCGGCCCATGGAGGATGCCGATCTCGCGCTGCTCTGCGATGCCGCCGGACGGCTTCCCGCGCTGATGACGACCGTCGCGCCGGAATCGGTGCGCAACGACCAGATCTCCGCGCTGGCCGCCGCCGGTGCCATCGTGTCGCTCGGCCACACCGACAGCAGCTACGAAACCTGCCGCGCATCGGTTCGGGCCGGGGCGCGCTGCGTGACCCACCTCTACAACGCCCAGAGCCAGATGGGGCACCGCGAGCCCGGCGTGGTCGGCGCCGCGCTGACGGAGGGCGCGCTCTCGGCCGGGCTGATCGCCGATTTCGTGCATGTGCACCCGGCCGCGATCCGGGTCGCGCTTGCCGCCAAGCAGGGCCCGGGACGGATCTTTCTCGTCACCGACGCGATGGCGCCGGCGGGTACCGACCTCGACGGCTTCATCCTGAACGGGCGGCGGATCGAGCGGCAGGACGGCCGGCTGACCCTCGCCGACGGCACGCTCGCCGGGGCCGACCTCGACCTCGCAACCGCGATCCGCAACCTCACCGGCACCCTCGGCCTGACACGGGCGGAGGCGCTGGCGATGGCGACCTCGGTGCCGGCAGCCGTTGCCGGGCTCTCCGCGCGGCACGGGCACCTTGCCGCCGGGCGGGTCGCGGACATGGTGCATCTCGACCGCGCGTGCCACCTGGCCGGTGTCTGGATGGGCGGCGCAGCGATCTGAACCCGCAGGCGCCATGCGCTGGCCCGGCGCGACGCCCTGTCACGCCGCCCCTATCTTGAGAAAAACACTCGGGATGATAGACCCGGTCGCGACGGGACGACCTTTGCCCGCGGCCCCGCCCGGGCGCCCATGAGACAAGATCGCCTCCGCCCTGGGATAAAAGGGATGCGACGCGATGAGATACGCGATCTTCGACAAAATCGGCCTGAGGCGCGGCAAGCCCCGCGGGACCGGCTGCGGCAAGGGACGCCGCCGCTGCTGTGCAGGTGCGACGGGGGAATGCCGCTGCGGGCTCGACGCGATGGAACCGGGCGAGCGCTGCACGATCCGCCGGCTCTGTGGATGCGGACCGGTGCGCCAGCGGCTGCTCGACCTCGGCTTCCAACCCGGACGGGAGGTCCGGATGGTGCGCAATGCACCGCTGCTCGACCCGATCGAGCTGCAACTGGACGACAGCTTCATCGTGCTCCGCCGGCGCGAGGCGGCTCAGATCCAGGTGCGCCATGACTGAGCCGCGGACCCCGTCCCTCGTCGCCCTCGCCGGTCAGCAGAACGCCGGCAAGTCGACGCTCTTCAACCTGCTGACCGGCCTGCAACAGCATATCGCCAACTACCCCGGCGTGACGGTCGACAAGAAATACGGCGGCTACACCGCGCGAGGCCGGCGCTTCGATGTCGTCGACCTGCCCGGCGCCTACAGCCTCTCGCCCTTTTCGCTCGAAGAGCGGGTGGCCCGGAGCTTCCTGCTGACCGAGGCGCCCGACGTGGTGGTCAACGTGCTCGACGCCACCAACCTGCGCCGCGCGCTGCCGCTCACCTTTCAGCTGCTCGAGATGGGCGCGCCGGTCGTCGTCGCACTCAACATGATGGACGCGGCGGACCGGCGGGGACTCGAGATCGACCTCGACGCGCTGGAACGCCGGCTCTGCGTTCCCGTCGTGCCCGTCGTCGGACGGCGGGGAGTGGGAGAGGCAGAGCTGCGCAGCGCCATCGCCGAAACCGCCGCGGCCGGACGGGTCGTGCCCGCCACGCTGAACTACGGCCCGCTGGAGAAGGAGGTCGCCCGCATCCAGGCCACGCTCTCCGCCGAACCGGCGCTCTACGGCATCTCCGCCCGCTGGCTTGCCGTCAAACTGCTGGAAGGCGACAGCGAGGCCGAAGCGCTGCTCGCCGACCGGATGGAGAATCCGCACGGGCTGCTCGACGAGCTCTACCGCGCCCGCAGCGCCTTCGAGACGCAGCACGGCTTGAGCGCAGGGGATCATATCTGCGCCTGCCGCGACAGCCATGCCGCCGAGATCGCCGCCGCCTGCGTCACCGACACCCGCGCCGGCGAGGTGCCCGTCTCCGAGCGGATCGACCGGGTTCTGCTCAACCGGTTTCTCGCCCCGGTTTTCCTGGTCGCGACGATCTGGGCGATCTACCAGCTTTCCATCGTCCAGGGATACCAGCTGACCGAGGTCACATGGCCAATCCTCGCAACCTTTCGCAGCTTCGTGGGCGGGCTGCTGCCGGATCCGGGCTTCCTCACCGATCCGCAACTCCGCGCCATGGGCCTCTGGACCGTCGATTCGATGAACACGCTGCTGAGCTACGTGCCGATCTTCCTCATCCTCTTCGCCCTGATCGCGATCCTGGAGGATTCCGGCTACATGGCCCGCATCGCCTTTATCCTAGACCGTATCCTGCACCGCTTCGGCCTGCACGGGCAGTCCACCCTGCCCTTCATCCTCGCGGGCGTCTTTGCCGGCGGCTGCGCCGTGCCGGGCGTGATGGCAACCAAGGGCATCCCCGATGCGCGCGCCCGGCTCGCCACGATCCTGACCGTGCCCTTCATGAACTGCATGGCCAAGATCCCGCTCTACGCCCTGATCATCAACATCTGGTTCCCGCAGGCCAAGGGTCTGATGCTGTTCTACCTGTCGACCTTCACCGTGATCGCGGCGCTGCTGGTGGCCAAGCTGCTCACCACCTCGCTCCTGCGGAAGGAGGAGACCGCGCCCTTCGTGATGGAACTGCCAAGCTATCACCTGCCGACGATATCCGGCGTGATGCACCGCGCCTTCAGCCGCACCTGGCTCTACATCCGCAAGGTGGCCACCGTGGTCCTGGCCGTGGCGACGGTGATCTACGCGCTGCTGCAATTCCCCGGCGTGCCGGCCGAACGCCAGCTGGACTACCAGTCGCAGGCAGAGGCTGCGATCGCCCGCTTCTATGCCGAGATGGCCACCAACCCGCTCCGCACCGAGGTGCAGGAACCGGCCCGCCTCGTGCGACTGGTCACGCTCCAGACCGACTTCGCCGCCGAGATAAAGTCCGCGGAGACCCAGGCCGCCCGCGCCGCCCTCGCCGATGCGCTGCGCCGGGATCACCCGGACGCCGCCCTCTTCCTGCTGCCTGACGCCACGCCCGACGCCCGGGCGGCCAATGCCGCACTGCAGACGCTGTCCGAAACGCGCGCGGAACTGCGCCGGGAGTTGCGCCGCGACCGGCTGGAAAGCAGCTTCCTCGGCTACGTCGGGCGCGGGCTCGAGCCGGTGACCCGCTTTGCGGATTTCGACTGGAAGATCAACGTCGCCCTGCTGACCTCCTTCGCCGCGCGGGAGAATTCGGTCGCCACCTTCGGCGTGCTTTACGACCAGGACGACGGCCAGAATCTCTCGCTAGAGGAGCGGATGGGCGCCACGCAACTGGCCGAAGGGCGCAGCGCCGTCTCGTCCGTGGCGTTGCTGCTGTTCTTCGCGCTCTATCCGCCCTGCCTCGCCACGGTGATCGCGGTACGGATGCAGACCGGCTCGCTCAATTGGATGCTGTTCTCCATCGCCTTTCCGACGCTGCTGGGCCTGGCCACCGCATCGGCGGTGTTCACCCTGGCCAGCGCGCTCGGCCTGACCGGGCTGCAGGCCATGGCGGCGGTGCATGCGCTGGCGCTCGGGGTCCTGATCCTCGTGGCGCTGCCCAAGCCCTGGCTCGCGCGGCTCGGCGCACAGCCGACAGTGGAGGCCGCGGAATGAACGGGGACATGGCCCAACCGATGGTGGATCTTGGTCGCGAGGCCGGGATCGCACCGGTGGAATACGCCTTGGTCGCGCTTCTGGCCGGGCTGGCGCTGGCCTACCTGCTGCGCGGGCTCCTGCGCCGCAAGGCGCGCAGCGGATCGGGCGGCGGCTGCCCGGGATGCGCGGGTTGCCCCGCCTCCGGCGGCTGCCCGAGCGCAAGCCGGAAGCCCTTCGAGATCAACGATAGCCCAGACGCCAAGGCCGAACCGCGAAGACGCGCCGCCTAGCCCGGCATCGCGAGACCGAGGATCTCGCGCGCCTGCGCCCAGGTCGCCACCGGGCGCGCGTGTTTCTCGCAGATCTCCACCGTCCGGCGAACCAGCGCGGCATTCGACGGCGCAAGCGTCTCCCGGTCGAGGCGCACGTTGTCCTCCAGCCCCGTGCGCGTATGCCCACCCGCGGCCACGGCCCATTCGTTCAACGTGATCTGGTGCCGGCCGATCCCGGCGGCGCACCACTCGGCCTCCGGCGCCAGCCGCTCCATCGTCCGGACGTAGTAGTCGAAGACATCGCGATCCACCGGCATCGCGTTCTTCACTCCCATGACGAACTGGACGTAGAGTCGGCCCGGAATCCGCCCGTCGCGGTTCATCGCCACCGCCTGGTGGATGTGCGACAGGTCGAAGGCCTCGATCTCGGGCTTCACGCCATAGGTCCGCATCTCAGAGGCCAGCCAATCCACCAGATCGGGGGGATTCTCGTAGACCCGCGTCGGGAAGTTGTTCGATCCGACGGAAAGCGATGCCATGTCGGGCCTCAGCGGAAGCATCCCGCCGCGCGCCGACCCCGCCCCCGAACGTCCCCCGGTGGAGAACTGGATGATCATGCCCGGGCAATGCGCCTCGAGCCCCTCCTTGAGCCGCGCGAACTTCTCGGGGTCCGAGCTCGGCGTGCCGTCATCGTTGCGCACATGGCAATGCGCGATCGCCGCCCCCGCCTCGAAGGATTCCTGCACGCTCTCCACCTGTTCCGACACGGTGATCGGCACCGCCGGGTTGTCCTTCTTGGTGGCGACCGATCCGGTGATTGCAACGCAGATTATGCAGGGCTTGGTCATGGGGCTCTTCCCGGTTGCTCCGCCTTTGCCCGGCCCTCTCGCAAGGGCGGGTCAGCGGAAATGATCTGCCGAGGACGAACTCGCCCCCTGTCGGCATTGTGGTCCGGTGTCGCCGGGCGGGCAAGAATGCTCGCCTGCCTCACATCGTCTCCCCGCCGGCCCCGCTCTTCCTGGCCGAAATACCCCGGGGCCAGGGGGGCGGCGCCCCGGTCGCCGACGGTGCGCGACACCGGTTGCCTTTGGCCGCGCCGCCCCCTACCGAGAGGCAACGCTCGTCCGATCCCGAAAGGCCAACGACATGACAGACAGCAGCGTCACCCCCGTCGCCGGCGATCTCGCCTTTACCCGCGAGGACCTGCGCGGCACCGTACCCGAGGCCGCCTATGCCGGCGCGCTGTCCTTCATGCGCCGCCGCTTCACGCGCGACCTCGCTGCGGCGGATGTCGCCGTGCTCGGCATCCCCTACGACCTCGCGCTCTCCGGGCGTTCAGGGACGCGGTTCGGCCCCCGCGGCGTGCGCGCCGCCTCCAGCCACATCGCCTGGTCCGGCCCCTGGCCCTGGGAAAGCGATCCGTTCGAGACCCTCGCCATCGTCGATTACGGCGATTGCGAGTTCGATCCGGGCCGTCCGATGGAGGTGCCGGAGCGGATCACCGAAACCGCCCGCAAGATCCTCGCCACCGATACCGCGCTGATGTCGATCGGCGGCGACCACTTCGTCACCTGGCCGCTGCTCAAGGCCCACGCGGAGAAACACGGGCCGCTGCGGCTGATCCAGTTCGACGCCCACAGCGACACCTGGGCCGACGAACCCGACCGGATCGATCACGGCACCATGCTGTGGCACGCGACCCGCGAGGGCCTCGTGGTGCCGGAGCATTCGGTGCAGGTGGGCATCCGCACCCACAACCCCGACCCGCTCGGCTTCAACATCATCTCTGCCCGCGACGTGCACCGCGACGGCCCCGAGGCCACCGCCCGCCGCATCCGCGAGATCGTGGGCGACGCGCCCTGCTACGTCACTTTCGACATCGACGCGCTCGATCCCTCCGCGGCGCCGGGCACCGGCACGCCGGTGATCGGCGGGCTTACCACGCACCAGGCCAAGGAGATGCTGTTCGGCCTCGCCGGGATCAACATCGTCGGCATGGACCTCGTCGAGGTTTCGCCGCCCTTCGACCATTCCGAGATCACAAGCATCGCCGCGGCGACGCTGCTGAGCGACATGCTCGCGCTCTACGCCGCCCGACCGGGCGCGACGGGCTGATCCACCGGCGCACCGCGCCGCAGATAGCTATGGTGACCAGGGCGCATCCGGCTTCGACGCCGGGTGCGCCTTTGCATTTCGCCCCCCGTGTCCACCGGCCCCTTCCGCTCCCGAAAATCGCCAAACCCTCGCACTTCCCTTAGGGAACGATGGATTTGCCACAAAACTGTTGCGTTGCTGTGCGATCAGCCACATGATTTCAACGCGGTTCGCGGGGAGACGGGCTGACAATGACCACTGGATCTGCAGAAAGGCGCGGCGAGGCCGTGCCGCTTCGACTCAAGAAGTCGGAGCGGCGGCGGCAGATTCTGCTCGAGCTGAAACTGCAGCCCCACGTCCGCAACGGTGATCTTGCAGAGCGTTTCGGCGTCTCGTCCGAGACCATCCGGCGCGACTTCGACGCGCTCAGCGGCGAAGGGCTGATCCAGCGGGCGACCGGCGGTGCCTACGCGCCCGCCCATGGCCACCACCCCAGCCTCGACGAACGCAGCGCCGCCCATGTCGCGGAACGCGACCGGATCGGCCGTCGCGCCGCCGCGCTGGTCGCCGATGGCGAAACGCTCATGGTGGATTCCGGCTCCACCACCATCGCCTTTGCCCGCGCGCTGGCCATTCTCGGGACGCGCTGTACGGTGCTGACAAATTCGATCCCCGTGGCCATGACGCTGGCCACCGGCGAGGGCATCGCGATCCGGCTCTGCCCGGGCGACTACCTGCCGGCCGAGTCGGCGCTGGTCGGGACCGACACGCTCGACTTCATCGACCGCTTCAACGTCGACCGCTGCTTCATCGGCGCCTCCGCGATCTCGGCCGAGGGCCCGTCGGAGGCCGTGCAGGGCTTTGCCGCGGTCAAACGCCGGATGCTGAAACGCGCGGCGTGCGGGCACCTCCTGATCGGCAGCGCCAAGTTCGGCCGCAAGGGGCTGGCCCGTGTGGCAGGCTTCGCCGATCTCGACAGCATCGTGGTCGATCGCGCGCCGGAAGGCGAGCTCGCCGCGGCGCTTGCCGTCAGCGGTACCGACATCCTGGTGGCGCAATGACCGGACAGAACGCATACCGAGAACGCATTGCCTGTCGCGCAGACGCCGGGAGGCTCGCATGATCCGGCTGACCTCTGCCGAGGCTTTCGAGGCCTACGAGCGCGCGCGTGGTCGCCTGCCCGCTCCGCGCCAGAGTTCCGCGGCGCCCGTCGAAGCCGCAACGCTGGCCGAGATCGCCGACCGGTTCGACGTCTTCCTGCTCGACGCCTACGGGGTGCTCAACATCGGCAACAACGCCATTCCCGGGACGGCGGAACGGATCGAGGCACTGCGGCAGGGCGGCAAGCGCGTGCTCGTTGTGTCCAACGCCGCGAGCCTGACGCGGCAAGACCTCGGCGAGAAATACCACCGTCTCGGCTACGACTTCGATCTGGCCGACATCGTGTCCAGCCGGGCCGCCCTCGCGGTCGCGCTGGAGGCGCAGGCGCCTCGGTGCTGGGGCGTGATGGCCCCCCCGGAAGCCCGGCTCGACGATCTGTGCAACGCACGGATGATATCGCTGGAGGACGATCCCGCCGCCTACGCCGAGGCGGACGGGTTCCTGCTGGTTGGCAGCGACACGTGGACGGAAACGCGGCAGGCGCTGCTCGAAGACAGCCTGCGCGCCGCGCCGCGCCCGGTGCTGGTCGCCAACCCCGACATCATCGCACCGCGCGACGAGGGCTTCTCTGCCGAGCCCGGCTATTTCGCGCATCGCATCGCAGACAGGCTCGGCATCGAGCCCGCGTTCTACGGCAAGCCCTTCGCCAACATCTACGACCTCGCCCTCGCCCGGATCGGGCGGGAGGTGCCGCCGTCGCGGGTGCTGATGGTGGGCGACAGCCTCCACACCGACATCCTAGGAGCCCAGACCGCGGGCGTCGCCTCCGCCCTGGTGGCGGAGTTCGGCTTCTTCGAGGGGCTCGACATCCCGAACGCGATCGCCCGCACCGCGATCGTTCCGGATTTCATCATCCGGAGGCCATGAGGGGAAGCAGTGAGAGATAACGCACGGACCATTGAAACCAGCAAAGAACGACCCTGCCCGAGACCGTGCCCGGCGCAGGAAAGACGAAATCACTTTGGGAGAAACGCACCAATGAAATACGCACTGTCCTCGCTGGCGCTGGCCGCCAGCCTCGGCTCCGCCCAGATGGCCGCCGCGCAAACCGAAATCGAGTTCTGGCACGCCTTTACAGGCCGCCTCGGCGACCTCGTCGCCGAACAGGTCGAGACCTTCAACGGCAGCCAGAGCGACTATGTCGTCAAGGCGACCCACAAGGGCAACTACTCCGAGACGCTGAACGCCGGCATCGCCGCCTTCCGCGCCGGCGAGCAGCCGGAAATCCTGATGGTCTTCGAGGTCGGCACCGCGACCATGATGGCCGCCAAGGGCGCCATCAAGCCGGTCTACACGGTGATGGAGGAAGCCGGCGCCGAGTTCGACCAGTCCAAGTACATCGGCTCGGTCAAGGGCTACTACACCGCGCCCGACGGCAACATGCTGTCGCTGCCGTTCAACTCCTCGACCCCGGTTCTCTGGATCAACCGCGACATGCTTTCCGAGGCCGGCATCGACCCCGACACCGATCTCTCGACCTGGGAAAAGGTCGGCGCGGTGCTCGACCAGCTCAAGGAAGCCGGCGTGCAATGCCCGATGACCACCGCCTGGCAGAGCTGGATCCACCTCGAGAACCTCTCGGCCTACCACGACGTGCCCTTCGCGACGCAGGACAACGGCTTCGCCGGCACCGACACCGAACTGGCCTTCAACGGCGAAGCCCAGGTGGCGCACATCTCGGCCATGGGCGAGTGGGCGAAGGACGGCAAGTTCATCTACGCCGGCCGTCGCAACGAGGGCGGCGCCAACTTCCGCGCCGGTGAATGCGCGCTGTTCACCGAATCCTCGGCCGGCTACGCGGGCATCAAGTCCGAGGCCCAGTTCGACTTCGAAGTGCGTCCGCTGCCCTATTGGGAGGCGGTGACCGCGGAGCCGCAGAACACCATCATCGGTGGCGCCTCGCTCTGGGTCATGGAGGGCCACGAGGCCGAGGATTACCAGGGCGTCGCGGCGTTCCTGAACTTCCTCAGCTCGCCCGAGATCCAGGCCAAGTGGCACCAGGACACCGGCTATCTGCCGATCACCGCCGAGGCCGGCGACCTGACCCGCGAGCAGGGCTTCTACGACGAGAACCCGGGCACGGACATCGCCGTGATCCAGATGACGGCCAAGGAGCCCACCGCGAACTCCAAGGGCCTGCGCCTGGGGTCGTTCGACCAGATCCGCACGATCATCGACGAGGAGCTGGAAGCCGTCTGGTCGGGTGACAAGGACGCCCAGGCCGCGCTCGACAGCGCCGTGGAGCGGGGCAACGCCCTGCTGCGCCGCTTCGAACAAGCCTCGCAGTAAACGGAAAGGCGGCGCTCCCGGGCAACGGGAGCGCCGCGCATCTCAGATGGAAAAACGCGTCACCTTCAAGGGCATCTGGCTGCCGATCCTGCTGGTCTTCCCGCAGATCCTGATCACGGCCGTGTTCTTCTTCTACCCGGCCGGGCAGGCGATCTGGCAGTCGCTGTTCATCCCCGATCCCTTCGGGCTGTCGATGCAGTTCGTGGGTCTGGGGAACTTCGAGTTCCTGCTGAGCGATCCCTATTACCGCGCCTCCTTCGCCACCACGGCGGTGTTCTCCTCGCTGGTCACCATCGTCTCGATGGCCGTCGCGCTCTACCTCGCGGTGCTCGCAGAGCGGCTGATCAAGGGCTCCGGGACCTATCGCACGCTGCTGATCTGGCCCTATGCGGTCGCCCCCGCGGTGGCCGGCGTGCTGTGGCTCTTCATGTTCAACACCCGCGTCGGCGTGGTGACCTGGTATCTCGGCCTTTTGGGCTACGACTGGAACCACGTGCTGAACGAGGGCGAGGCCATGGGCCTTGTCGTCGTCGCCTCGGCCTGGGGACGGATCAGCTACAACTTCCTGTTCTTCCTCGCCGGACTGCAGGCGATCCCGAAATCGGTGATCGAGGCAGCGGCGATCGACGGCGCGCGGTTCTGGACGCGGTTCCGCACCATCGTCTTCCCGCTGCTGTCGCCCACGACCTTCTTCCTGCTGGTGGTCAACATCATCTACGCCTTCTTCGAGACCTTCGGCGTCATCCACACGATCACCAGCGGCGGGCCGCAGCAGGCGACGACGATCCTCGTCTACAAGGTCTATGCCGACGGTTTCGTGGGCCAGGACCTCGGTTCCTCGGCGGCGCAATCCGTGATCCTGCTGGTCGTCGTGTCGATCCTGACCGTGGTCCAGTTCAAGTTCATCGAACGCAGGGTGCACTACTGATGGCACAGCACAACGGCATGGTCGAAAAGCGCGGCGCCGGGCTCTGGCTCACCCATCTGGGCCTGATCATCGGCGTCGCCTTCATCTTCTTCCCGATCTGGCTCGCCTTCGTCGCATCGACGGTCGAGCAGCAGGACATCGTGCGCCCGCCGATGCCCCTGCTGCCGGGCGACCAGTTCTTCGAGAACTACTCCCGCGCGCTGACCTCGGGCGTCAACGCGCCGGTGGCGCGGATGCTGGTGAACTCGGGCGTGATGGCGCTCGGGATCGCACTCGGCAAGATCGTGATCTCGCTGCTCTCGGCCTTCGCGATCGTCTACTTCCGCTTCCCGCTCCGGAAGGTCTTCTTCTGGCTGATCTTCCTGACGCTGATGCTGCCCGTGGAGGTGCGCATCGTGCCGACCTACGAGGTGGCGGCCAATTTCGGGATGCTCAACAGCTACTCCGGCCTGATCTTCCCGCTGATCGCCTCGGCCACGGCGACCTTCCTGTTCCGGCAGTTCTTCATGACCGTTCCGGACGAGCTGGCCGAGGCCGCCCGAGTCGATGGCGCTCGGCCCATGCGGTTCTTCCTCGACATCCTGCTGCCGATGAGCCGCACCAACATCGCCGCGCTCTTCGTGATCCTCTTCATCTACGGCTGGAACCAGTATCTCTGGCCGCTGCTGATCACGACAGATCCGGAGATGAATACCATCGTGATGGGCATCAAGCAGATGTTCCCCTCCGGCGACGACATCGCCGACTGGCCGGTGATCATGGCGACATCGATCCTGGCCATGGTGCCACCGATCATCGTGGTGATCGGAATGCAGCGGCTGTTCATCCGCGGCCTTGTGGAAAGTGAGAAATAGATGGCGACAGTTTCGCTCGAAAACCTGAAGAAGAGCTTCGGCAAGACGGACGTCATCCATGGCGTCGACATCGAGATCGAGGATGGCGAGTTCATCGTCATCGTCGGCCCCTCCGGCTGCGGCAAGTCCACCCTGCTGCGCATGGTGGCGGGGCTGGAGACGGTGACCAGCGGCGAGGTCCGGATCGGCGGCACGCGGGTCAACGAGGTCGAGCCGATGGACCGGGACATCGCGATGGTGTTCCAGAACTACGCGCTCTACCCGCACATGTCGGTCTTCGACAACATGGCCTACGGGCTCAAGATCGCGAAGGTGCCGCGGGCGGAGATCGAGGCGCGCGTTCAGACGGCCGCGCGGATGTTGCAGCTCGAGGAATACCTCAAGCGCCGCCCGCGCGAGTTGTCGGGCGGCCAGCGCCAGCGCGTCGCCATGGGGCGCGCGATCGTGCGCAAGCCGGCGGTGTTCCTGTTCGACGAACCGCTCAGCAACCTCGACGCCAAGCTCCGGGTGCAGATGCGGCTGGAGATCAAGGCGCTGCAGCGCGAACTGGGGGTCACCTCGCTCTATGTCACCCATGACCAGGTGGAGGCGATGACCTTGGCCGACCGCATGATCGTGATGCACGACGGGGTCGCCGACCAGGTCGGCGCGCCACTGGAGGTCTACGCCAACCCGCAGACCGCTTTCGTCGCCGGCTTCATCGGTTCGCCGCCGACGAATTTCCTCGATGCCGGACGCGTCGGCGGCGGGCCGGCGGGCGCGCAGGTGGGCATCCGCCCGGAGCATGTCCGGCTAGGGGCGACCGGCAAGCTCGCGGCCACGGTCGCCTATGCCGAGGCGCTTGGCGCCGAAACGCTGGTCCATCTGCGCACCGAGGACGGCGCGGCGATCACCGTTCGCCAGGACGCAGGGGAGCCGATCCCCGCGGAGGGCGCTTCGCTCCACCTCGACTGGAGCCCGGAGCACCAGATGGTCTTCGGCGCGGACGGCCGGCGCGCCGGCTGAGCCTTGCGCCCTGCGCCGACGCGGCGCGGGGCGACCGTCACCAAGGACCCGAGCGGGCCGCGCAGGTCACTCGGACTTGGTGATCTGCTTGCGCAGCCAGCGGGCGCGGGCCATCTGGTCGTGAACGATCTTGAGCTTGGCTTCGAGACGTTCCCGTTTCGACGGCTTGGTCGCCTTCTCAAGGTCCTTGCGAAGCGCCTCCTGCTTGGCTTCGAGCTTGAGGATGACCTTCTCGACATGACGGACCTTGATCCGGTCAGCCTTGTCGCTCTTCAGCCTGGCGTAATAGTCGTCCAGCCGGGCAATCGTCTTTTCCAGGGCCATCGTGCCATCCTCCGGATGTGCCGTTGCAGCCTTCGGCGGATCGCCCCGCTCAGGCCGACAACTCCTGAATCTCGTCTTCCTCGAGGGCGAGGATCCGTTCAACCTCGGCAACCGCGCCCTCAGTCTCGATATAATACACCCGGGCCGCTTCGATCAGGTCCGTCATTGCCGCATAGGCATAATCGGAATCGTTGAGGAAGGAGGTCGCCGTGGCGGCGCCGATCCTGCGGTCACGGATCAATTCCTCGACCAGCCGCGTCGAGTTCTTGCGGTCGCGCTCCACCTGGATCCGTTCGTCGTCCAGCCAGAGGCTCGACCGCATCTCCGGGTCGCTCCGCTCGAGATCGTCGATCTCGACGAGGATGCGGGCGATCTCGGTGCGCAGACCGTTGTAGAGATCCGTCGCCGTCCCCTTCGGGTGGGTGGTGTAGGCGCTGGCGTTGCGGCGCATGTGCTTGACCGCCTTGACCGCGCGGACCGTGCGCTGCGCGGCGTCCCAGAGCAGGTGAACCTGCTCCATCGTGTCCTTTGGCAGGCTCTGCGTCCCGGCCCGCGTGGCGAATTCCACGATTGCGGCATAGAGCGACTTGACCCGGGTCTCGTAGAGCTCGTCGAACTCCAGCTCCATCGGTTCGGTGCTGGCGGCCACGGTCGCGGCGATGTCGTCGCTGGCGTAGATCTCCTCGCGGTGCAGGTTCAGGCCGTGGGCGATGAGGGCGATGGCGTTGTCCTGCAGGTGCCGGACCTCGTTGCGCATGGCTGCTACGATCGTCGCGGGGAAGCCGTCCACCGCCTCGCTGAGATACCTGGGCTTGCTGACATCCGGCTCCGGCTCGGGGATCGTCCGCTCCAGCAGGGCGATCAGCCGACCGATCAGCGGCACCATGATCGCGACGCCGAGAACGTTGAAGATCGTGTGGAAGACAGCGAGCTTGAGCGCGTAATCCTCCGCATCGATCCCGACGAGATCGCTGATCTCGTCGACCGCCCAGACGATCTGGTTGATCAGGACGAGCGCCACCCCGGCGGTCACCAGGTTGAACAGCAGGTGCGCCAGCGCCAGCCGCTTGCCCTGGAAATTCGCGGTGAGCGACCCGATGATGGCGGTGACCGTGGTGCCGATATTTGCCCCGATCGCCAGCGCGATGGCGTTCTCGTAGGAGACCTGCCCCGCCGCCAGCGCGGTGATCGTCAGCACCATCGTCGCGTGGCTCGACTGCATGACCACCGTCGCCGCCGCCCCGATGAGCGTATAGACCACCAGCCCGAGCACGCCCGTCATCGCGAACCGGGTGAGGTCGAACTGTTCCTTGAAGGAGTCGAACCCCTCCTTCATGTGGTGGATGCCGAGGAAGAGAAAACCGAGCCCGGCGAGTATATAGCCCGCGCCGCGGAGGTATTTCGATTTCTGGAACACCAAGATGATGCTGACCCCGAGCATCGGCAGCGCGTAGGCCGAGATATTCACCTTGAGCCCGAGCCCGGCGACCAGCCAGGCGCCGGTGGTGGTACCGATGTTGGCGCCAAAGATGATGCCGACCCCCGCCGCCAGCGTGATGAGCCCCGCGCTGAGAAAGGAGATGGTGATCACCGAGACCAGCGAGCTCGACTGCATGAGCGTGGTCGAGACGATCCCGAAACCGAGCGACTTGCCGAGCGAATCCGTGGTCGCCGCCAGCATGCGCTCGAGGAAGCCGCCGGAGAACATCTTGAACCCGTCTTCGAGCATGAACATCCCGAACAGGAAGATGGCGACGCCCGCGGCGATCTCCTGAAAATCCGCGCTGGCCCAGAAAGCCAGAAGCAGCGTGCCGATGGCGAGCGGCAGCAGAACGGTCTTCACGGGCGATCCGCCAAGGTGGTCATCTCCGGTCTGCGCTCCGTTTCGGGAAGCGGTGACGGTCTGTTCAAGATTTTGAGTTTCCTCTCCATTTCTTTCGCACCCGACCGGCCAGAGCCGGTCTTCGCGGCCCCCGCCCGCCGGCGCGTCCCACGAACCTACGCCAACGGGGCGATCGCGGGCAAGCGCCTCCGCCGCGCGCGCTCACCGCATGGCGCGGAGCCAGCCCAGAGTCGCACCGGTATCGCCGCCGGTCCGGTATTCGGCCCCGAGTGGCGCCGACCACCCGAGCGCCGCGATCCGCTCGAAGACGAAGGGATAGAACAATTCGCCATGGTCCGGCGCGCCGCGGTCGGGCACCGAGGCGAACTGGATATGCCCGACCAGCGGCAGAAGATCGGCCAGCCGGCCGGTCACGTCGCCCTCCGTCCGCTGCACGTGGTAACAGTCGAACATAAGCATCAGGTTACCCGCGCCGACCTCCTCGATGATGGCGCGCGCCTGATCCGTGGTGGTCAGGAAGTAGCCCGGCGCGTCGTGCCGGTTGAGCGGTTCGATCAGCAGCGTGATCCCGTGGGCGGCGGCCTTTCCGCAGGCCTCTGTGAGGTTCGCCACGTAGGTCTCCCGCGCCTGCGGACCTTCGGCCACCCCGGCCATCGCGTGGATGCGCCGGGTGCCGATGGCATGGGCATAGGCAATCGCCTCGTCGATCGCCGCCTGCGCCTCCGTTTCGCGACCCGGCAGGGCAAGGAGCCCGTTATCGCCCGCCGCCACGTCGCCGCGCCGGGTGTTCAGCGAGAGCATCTCCAGCCCCGTCTCGCGCAGGGCCGAAACGATCTCCTCCGGCGGGGTGTCGAAGGGCCAATGGCATTCCACGGCGTCGAAACCCGCCGCATGAGCGGTGCGGATGGCATCGGGCAGCGGCCGGTCCGCCCAGAGGAACCCGAGATTGGCAGAGAATGTCGTCATGCGTGCCTCTTCAGCCCCTTGGTTTCACTGTCCGGCCCCAAGCTGGCGGCGCAGGCGGGGCTCGTCGATCTTGGAGGCGTGGCGCCGGTCCATCGGCATCCGCCGGACCTCGACCACGCGGTCGATCCCGAGACGCCTTGCGGCCGCCTGCCAATGTGCCAGATGGCGGACGTCTCCTTCGATGGCCAGCACCGCCCCCTGCTCCATACGCACCAGCGCGGCCCGACGGACACCCGGCCAGAACCGCGCGGCCGTCTCGACCTGCAGCGGCATCGGCCCATCCTGCGCCCCCGGCTTCCAGCGCCCGAGCAGCCAGAGCCGGCCATGCACGTCGAGCCGCGCCGCATCGCCGGTACGATGCCATATCCGTTCGCCCTCCCGGACCTTGTTGCCGGCGTCCTGCGCCGGGTCGATGTAGCCGCGGTTGACATGCGCCCCGGCGACCTGAACCTCGCCCTCGACCAGCCGCAGCTCGATCTCCGGCACCGGCAGACCGGCCAGCAGCCCGCCGCCGGCCTCCATCTCGGCCCAATCCTCGGCGGCGATCTCCGCTGTGCCGATCTCAGCGATCGGCTCAGCCTCGGTCGAGCCATAGACGGCCACAACCCGCAAGCCCGGACGCCCCTCCAGCAGGCGCCGGAGCGTGTCCGGAAAGACCGGCCCGCCGCCGGTGAAGATCGTCGTGACACCGGCCGGTACGCCAGCCTCGGCCAGCTTTTCGCAAATCGAGGGCGGCAGCAGCAGGCGGGTCGCGCCGCTCCGGGCGATCCATGCGCCGATCCGTCCTCTGTCGGCCCGGTCCTGCCGGGTGAGCTTCCAGTTCGGCAAGACCGAGCAGCGCCCAGCCGCGAGGTTCACCAGCACGAAGACCGGGAACCCCACGAGGTCGCGTTCCGGCCCACTGGCGGCGAGCAGCGGCGCAACGGCGGCATTCTGGGCCATCAGGAACCCGTGGCTCCGCAGGATCCCCTTGGGCGCGCCGCTTGTGCCCGAGGTGAAGGAGATCAGCGCCGGGTCGTCGGGGTCGAGCATAACCGGCGGCACGTTGCCTGCCTCGTCGTCCCCCGGCCAGAGACCGGTCAGCCCCCAGAGCGCCGGCAGGGCGCGCAGAAGCCGATATGGCCCGCTCGCGGCGATGGCCGTGGGGCGGGTCGTCCGCACCGCGTGCAGCAGTCCGCGCAGCCCCATCGCCGGCTCCGGGAAAACGGCGACAAGCCCCGCCTTCCAGATCCCGGCCAGCGTCACGTAGAGCGCCGCCGAGACCGGAACGGCCACCAGCACCCGGTCCCCCTTGCCCAGCCCGCGCGCACGGATCTGCGCGGCAAAGGCGCTGGCCCGCCGGTCGAGTTCCCCGAAGCTGGTCAGCTCCCCCGAGGGATCGAGGATCGCCGGCGCATCGGGGCTCCGCGCGACCCTCTCCGCGAAGGCCTCAACGAGCGTCGTCATCGAGTACCTTGCCCATCAGCGCGTAGCGGCGGAACAGGCGGCCCCCGAGCTGTTCGCTGCGTTGGGCGGAAACGTTGGTTTCGTGGATCAGCGCGTGGATCGCATGGGTGAACCCCGCCTTGCGCGCCGCGTCGTGAAACACCGAGGCGAGCGCCTGTCCCGCACCGTGCCGGGTGCTGGCGTAGGTCTTGAGGATCACCGTGTCGGGGGATGGCCCGGAGCCGTAGTTCGGGATGCCGAACAGGAACCCCACCAGCGCGCCCTCGCCGTTCCGGGCAAACAGAACGAACTCGCGCCGCAGCATCGGGACGAAAGGAAGATACATGCCGAGGAAATCCTCGCGCGTGATCGGTGTGTAGAACGCGTTGCCGGCAAAGGCCGCAAGCGACAGATCATAGACCTGTCCGAAATGCGCCTCCGGGTCGGTTCCGTCCCATGTCTCGACGGTGATCTCCGGGTCGAACGGCGGCGGGTTGTCCATGCCGGCAAGCTCGACGCGGGCGGAGAAATACCGGGCGATCGGCGTGAAGCCGGCGGCGGTGAAGGCGGGCAGGTCCGCGGGGCCGGACTTGGGCTCCATCAGGAAGGGCGGCGAGCCGTCACTTTCGGTCACGAGGCGATAGCTGTGCCAGGTATTGCCGTCCATCGGGCCGAGCAACCGCGCCGCTCCCCCGTCCCGGGCGGCAGTCTCGGCCTGCGCAAGCACCGCGCGGCCGGCCTCGGCGCTCTCACAGGTGAACTTGCCCACCGCCATCGTCGGTTTCCCGTCCCAGGAGGGCGCGTCGTGGAAGAGGGTGACGCGGGCGCCATCCGTGGCAAGGATTTCGGTCATGACGAAACTCCGATCAGGGCGAAGGTGGCATAGGCCAGCGCCGGCAAGGCGACGCTCAGCCCGGCGAGACGGGCCATGCGCTGGCGGCGGAAGGCTCCGGGCCAGCGCAGCGCGACCAACCCGCAGAGCGCCAGAGTGGCCAGAAGCAGGGGCCCGACATGGGGCGCCCAGTGCTTGGCGGGCAGGTTGGCCTGCATCAGCCAGAGCCAGAACGCCCAGAGTCCGGCCGCAAGCAACGCGAGCCCTCCGAGGCGCACCACAAGCGCTGCCCTCGCGAGCGCCAGCGCCGCCAGCGCGATGCAGAGCCCGGCCATGGTCGCACCGAAGAAGTCGAGCGCGTTGAGCCCCGTGGCATGGCCCGCCGCCAGCCAGCCGAAACTCAGCACCGCCAGCGCGGCAACGGCATCGAGCTCCGGGTGCCGGTCGGCGCTCGGCGCTCGGCGTTCGGCCAGAACGTGCAGCACCAGCATGGCGAGCGGGAGCACCGTGTTCTGCATCGCGGTCACCGACAGCAGCAGGAAGATCGCCAGC
This sequence comes from Tropicimonas sediminicola, assembly GCF_900188335.1. Lineage (GTDB taxonomy): Bacteria > Pseudomonadota > Alphaproteobacteria > Rhodobacterales > Rhodobacteraceae > Tropicimonas > Tropicimonas sediminicola. The sequence continues at coordinate 316,263 of NZ_FZOY01000004.1, forward strand.
AGATAGACCCGCGCCACGTGCCGGGACAGACCGAGCCGGTCCGCCAGCATGTGGAACAGCGCGAAGGCGCCGGCAAAGACGATGGCCAGCGCCAGCAGTTCGGAGGTCGGGCTCGCGCCATGCTCGCGCAGGATGATCAGCACCGCCAGCGGCAGAAACAGGTTGTCGAACCCCCGCCAGCTGTCGGCCTCGACCAGCGTGCCGAGGGTGGCGATAAGGAAGCCGAGGATCACCACGTTCTGCCGCGGGATCTCCGATAGCAGGAGCAGGCAGACCATCGAGAGGATCACGGTCACCATGAACAGGATCGCGCTGCCCTCGACGCTCTTGAGCCCGTCCTCCACGGTGAAATGCCGCCGGCCATAGGTGCTGCCCGCAAGCGCCGCAGCGGCATCTCCAAGTGTCAGGACGGCCAGCGGCAGCACGTAGAGCAGCGGGTCGCGCTGGCTGAGCAGCAGGACGAGCGCCACCGCGGCGGCGAGCAGGAAATCGCCGTAGGATTGCCGGTCCACCGAGTGGAGCGCGGCCGAGGCGCCGCTGCCGCGCAGGATCGGCGCGCGCATTGCGGCCATCACCAGGACGGTGAAGCCAAGGAGCATGTAGACCGGCCAATTCTCGGCAAACAGGAACGGCAGGCAGATGGCGAAGAGGCCCGTGGCCACGTGGACCAGCTTGCGCTGCACCTCGGCGCTCCAGCCGGCCGCCTCTGCCCGGCGCCGCACCAGCGTCATGAAGCCGAGCAGGCCAAGGATCGACGCGGCGGCGACAAGCAACGGGCCGAGGACCTGCATCAGCGTATCTCCTCGATCACGAAATCGGAGTAGAAGAACGCCTTGTCCTGCGCCTTGAGCCGGTCTTCGAGCACCGTCAGGGTTGTCACCCTTTCGGCCAGCGAAGCCGGCACGCGGCGCGGGGCCATCATGTTCCAGTAGACCATCCGGCTGCCCGGCCTGCCGCGGTCCAGCACCTGCCGATAGGCCGCTTCCGCCGCCTCGGGGGACATGTACTCGAAGATGTCCGAGAGGTTGAACCCGTCCACCGGCGGGCCAGCTGCGGCTTCGAGCGGGCCTTGCACCAGCTCCAGCCGGTCGAGCCGTTCGCGGATCACCTCGTAGGGGCCGGGCCGCCAGGGCATCGGGAGCGCCGCGCCGTGACCACCCTTGAGGATCCAGTGCAGGTACGGGTTCTCTGCCGGGTCGCAGGTCACCCCGGCATGGCGGATGCGGCGCGCGACATGGTCGGCGACCGATCCCTCGACATGGTCGAAGAACGCCTTGTCCCGCCCCATCCGCCCCATGACGAAGCGGGAGAAGAACAGCTCCAGCATCAGCCGCCAGCGCCAGGTGACGAAGCGCTCGTCGAGGAACCGCGCGCGCTCGGCCGTCGGGCGGGAGACGAAGGCGTCGTCGATGGTCCGGCGCGAATGGACGAGCGGCAGGATAAAGCGGCGGAAGATGCGGAAGTACCGCTCGAACCGCCCGACCCCACCCGCGCCATGGGCCAATACCTCCGGGCGCAGCGCCTGCCAGCGGGCGCGCGTCTCCTCCGGCAGGCCGGCGATGGCGCGGTCCAGCAGCGCGTCGCGCCGCTCGCTGGGGCGCGAGCCCATGAGCTCAAGGAACTCGGGCTGATCCAGCGCCCGCATCGCCCCGATCCGCAGCCGCAGGCAGTCGAGCTGCGCCGCCGAGAGATCGACCGCCGTGACGACCTCCGGGTCCAGCGTCAGCAACGCCAGCGCATTGTCGCCCGCCGAGCAGATCGACAGGAAGCGCTGCCCGGCATCGGGGCGCATCGCGGCGACGAGCACATCGGCGTCTTCCCAGAGCTGGGCGTAACGGATGATGTCGAACCGGGCGCGCTCGGCGATGTCATTGCGGGTCATGGGCCAGCCGCACCTCCCCAGTCTCGCCGTCGACGGAGAGCATCGCCCCGTCCGGCACCCAGTCGGTCGCACCCTTGATCCCGACGACGCAGGGGATGCCGAGTTCCCGCGCCACGATGGCCGAATGCGACAGCAGCGAGCCGCGCTCGACGACGATGGCCGCCGCGTTGGAAAAGACGGCGATCCAGCCCGGATCGGTGTTGCGCGCAACGAGTATCTCGCCGGCGGCCAGATGCTCGGTGCGCGGGTCGCGGATCACCCGCGCCCGGGCGGTGACCTGACCCGCGGAACAGCCCGTGCCGGTGCGCAGCGTCCCGGTCTCGGGCTCCGCGGAGGCGACCGCACCGGTCTCCACCAGCAGCGCCGCACCGCGCCCCACCATCCGCTCCGGCGGGTCCAGCAGATGCTCGTGGCGGGCCTGCTCGGCCTTGCGCGCTGCGGCGATGGCTCGGATGTCCTGCGTCAGGCCGTTGCCCTCGATGGCACCGAGCACCTCCTCCACGGTGAGCAGGAAGATATCGCGCGGAGCATCGAGCCGGCCGGCGGCCCAGAACTCGCGCCCCATCGCGAGGAATACACGCCGGGCATGGCCGAAGATCCGGGTGCGTTCGAACCGCAGGTTCTCCCGGTCGCGCACCCGTGCCTTGGCATAGGCCGTGACCTGCCGAGCGATCCAACGCCTCACCGGGCTCTCCGGCATCAGCGCCCGCCAGTCGGGTTCGGCACGTTCCGGCGCGGCGCCCTCTGGCCGGCGGGCACTGGCGACGATGGCGGCGAGCAGCTGCGATGGATCCTCGTCGAGCGGGATCGATTCCAGCTTCAGCTCCTGCGTGCAGCGATCCCCGAAGCGGTCGATATAGGCATCGAACTCCGCCGCGATCTCCGACTGCGCCGCCAGCGCCTCGCGTCCGTCCCGGGCCAGCGGATCGGCAAGCCCCGCCTCGGCCACCATCCGCCCCATCCGCGCGATCCTCCGCGACGGCTCCGCCGAGACGATGTCGCCCTGCCCGATCATCACGTCGTTGTGCAGCGCCAGCCCCGCCGGACCGGCCCAGCGTTCCAGCAGCTTCCGCGAGCCGCCGAAGGCCATCATGCACAGGAAATCGTTGATGAGCGGCGCGTCCCAGCGGTCGAGCAGATCGGCCTCGATCGTCCGGTAGATGGCCGCGAGCTCGGTCAGGTTCGCCCGGTCAGGATGCGGTCCGGTGGCCAGCGCCTGTTCCAGCCGCGCCTCGAACCGCCGTTTCGTCGCCGGCAGCCGGAACGCCGCCCAGCCGAGCCCCGCCGCCACCCGCGCCGTCCGCGCGGACTCCGCGAGCCGCCGCAAGCCGGTCGCCGGCGGCGGCCCGATGGAGTCTCGCAGCTCGGCCGGCAGAGGCTCGTCCACGCCCATCATGGTCTCCATGTGGTCGCGGTTGCGGGAGAACCCGGGCAGCAGAGCCAGCGTGCGATACCAATTGCCCAGGTTGTAATAGACCCGCCCCTCGACCCGGGAGAGCATGTTGTCGAAGACCGGCGCATTGGCCGCGATCAGCGACGGGCGCAGCCCCAGAAGCGCGACGAAAGCACGGTAGACCCGGCCGTAGACATGAACCGCGAAACTGTAGGTCAGCGGGCTGACGATGCCGGGGTAGCTCTCGACGATGTTGGAATTGTCGAGCACGACCATCGTGTCGTCCGGCATCGGAGCCGGGCGCAGCGGCGTGGTGATCGGACGCGACTGCAGCAGGAGCAGGCGCGTGCCGTCATAGGCCCATTCGATGTCCTGCGGCAGGCCGAAGAAGGCCTCGGCGCGCGCGGCGAGGTCAGCGACCTCCTGCGCCTCGGAGGGGGTGAGAACCTGCGGGGCCTCCGGCGCGGCGACCACCGCGCCACCGGTGCCGACCTGCCAGTCCTCGCTGTCCGCCTCGCCGGAAACCAGCGCCTCGCCCAACCCCGCGATGGCCGAGATGGCGCGCCGGTCCCGCAGCCCGCTCACCGGGTCGGCGGAGAAGGCCACGCCGGCGGTGCGGGCGGGAACCATGCGCTGCACCACGATCGCCGGCGCCTCGGCCGCGGCGGCCCGCGTGGCCTGCCGGTAGCGCTCCAGCGTCTCCGAGGCGCCCGAGGCCCAGACCGCGCAGATCGCGTCCTCCACGCCCTCGGTCGGCACGTCGAGCGCGGTGTGGAATTGCCCGGCATGGCTGTGAGCGGTGCCGTCCTCGGCCCGGCCGGAGGAGCGCACCGCGTAGGGTCCGGGGCCGAGAGCGTCGAGCGCCGGACCGAGCGCAGCTTGCAGTTCCGGCGTGGCGATCACGCGCGCACCCTCCCGGCGGCAGGCCGCGGCGGAGACGACGAAGAAGGCCGGCACGTCGAACCCCGCCTCCGCCAGCCTGTGCAGAGCCGCGCCCTTGCCGCCGGCCGTTTCGACGCTGATCTCTGCCGGTGTCAGGATCGGTCCCATGGGTCAGATCCCCGCGACCAGGGGCAGGAATCCGGCGGCGAGGTAGCAGACCAGCAGCCAGAGGCCCGACATCTTGTCCACCCGCCCCTGCCAGGCCGGGCTCGGGTCGGCACGGAACCGCCATGCGCAGAGGGCGACCAGCAGCAGCCCGATCCCGCCAACCGCCGAGATCACCCCGACCGCCCCCAGCGCCTGCCCGAGGCCGACGAGCAGGAGATAGGCCACCGCGGCCGTCGCCAGCCAGACAGCCGCCGCGCGACGCGGCCCCCAGAGCGCGGAATAGGTATCCACCCCCTCGCGCTCGCTCTCAGGCGCCCAGACCTTGCGTCCGATCTCCAGCACGCAGCCATTGGCGAAGCTGAGCGCGAGGAACCAGCCGAGCGCGGGTGCTGGCGCGGCGCCGGCTGCGGTCCACTCGATGCCGGTCAACATCAGGTCGATCAGCGGCATGATCACCATGTGGCTGAGCAGGTAGACCAGCGGCCGCGCCTTGAGCCAGGCGGGTGCGCCGAATTCAGCTGTCATCAGCGCGAGCCAGAGCCAGACCAGCAGGAGCAGACCCCGCGTGGCCGGGTTCCAGGCCCAGGCCAGCGCCAGCATCCCCGCGCCCACCAGCGCGGCCAAGCCGAGGATCGTGCGCAGGCTCACCAGCCCGCGCGGGATCGGCCGCTCGGGGCGATAGCGCCGGTCGTCCTCAAGGTCCTTCGCCTCGTCGAAGGCCCGCATCTGGAAGAAGATTCCGAGCGCCAGCAGCGCCGCGACGACATAGGCCCAGATCCCGGGCAGCGGACGCCCCGCCAGAAACGCCGAGACATTGACGCTGGCGGCGGCGAAGACTGTCAGCAACGGCACTGTCTGTACCAGCGGGAAGCGCTCTGCCTGGTAGGTCCAGAGGCGGCGGGGAAGGCTTTGGGTCATCGTTTGCGCGCCAGCTTGTCATGGGCGGAGGCGAAATGCCCGGCGGCCATGGCGGCCACGATGGAGATCTCGCCACACAGACAGAGCGCCGCCGTGACCTCTGCCAGCGCGGCGGCACTCCCCGGCCCCTCGAGCCCGACGAGGTTCAGCGCGGCGCGCTGGCTCGGCAGGCGGGTGCCGCCGCCGACGGTGCCCACGAGAATGTTGGGCATGGTCACGGAGCAGAAGATCCCGCCCTCGCGCCGCTCCATCCGGGTGAAGCCGACCGCGCTTTCCGCCACGCAGGCAGCGTCCTGACCGGTGGCGATGTAGAAGGCGGCGAGCGCGTTGGCGTAATGCGCCTGCGCCCCGAACTGGCCGGAGAGCAGCGCGCCGAGGCCGGCGACGCGGCCGTAATCGAGCATGGCATCGATGTCTGTCCGCAACACGCTGCGCACCACCTCCGGCGGCAGGATGACCGAGGCGCTGACCTTGCGGCCACGGCCGGTGATCGTGCCCAGCGAGGTCGCTTTCTTGTCGCCGGAGAAATTGCCCTCGACATACCAGCGCAGCGGCTTCGTCGGGCATTCGGCCACGGCGGCCTTGCCGAGCGCCTCGGTGGCGATCGTCACCATGTTCTGCCCTGCCGCCTCGCCGGTCGTGTAGCGGCAGAGCAGGAAGACGACGTTGTTGTCGATCACCGGCTCCAACGAGACCAGCTTGCCGTGAGACGTCGTCGCCTCGGCGGCGGCCTTGAGGCGTTCGACATGGCTGACCGCCCATTCGACGAAGCGTCCGGCGTCGAGCAGGCTCTCGAAGACGAAGGCCGGGGTCCGCAGCACGCCCTCGTAGAGCACCGCGGTGCTGATCCCGCCGGCCCGCGTCGCCGCCCAGGCGCCGCGCGCGTAGGAAGCCACAAGCGCGGCCTCGGTGGTGGCGAGCGGCAGGTGGAAATCCCCGTCTGCATGCAGCCCCCGCACGCGCAACGGACCGACGACGCCCACCGGCAGCTTCACCGTGCCGATCATGTTCTCGATATTGGTGGAGTAGCATTCGGCGGTGGCGAGCGTCTCAGGGTCGGCGAGCACCGCCTCGCTCTCGGACGGGGCGTGCCCCTGCCCGCGCAGCGCCTCCCACAGCCCCCTGATCGACTCCGCCGAGGCCGATTGCGCCCCGCGGAAGCGGGAGAGCGCGGCGTCGCTGGGAAGCATGCGTTCCTCGCGGCCCTGCCGGAAGTACAGCTCGCGCACCCGCTGGAGCATCTCGAGCACATGGTTCGGAACGATCAAGCGAAGCCCCCCAAATTCGCTCGCGCCCGGTTGGCGCGCATTAAGAATGGGGCGAGACTACAGACCGGACCGGACACAGACAATCCGACCGCGAGGCCCCGCGCCACTCGCTGTCTCACAATGTGGCGGACTGGTCTGACCGGAAGAAAGCGCCGACAGGACAATGCTGTGGCATCCGGCGCGCACTGCACCGGATGCCACGGTATGGACGGCTCGGGCGGTGCGGCGCCTCAGATGTAGGCGGAGAGCCCGCGCCAGCCCGCGAGCAGGGCGGAGAGCCCCATGACGGCGATGGCAAGCTGCCGGTACTGGGTGTTGTCGAGTCGGCTGAAGGCCTCGGTACCCAGCCAGGTGCCGAGCGCCAGCGCGGGGATCGAGACGAAGCTCAACCAGAGCGTGTGGCTGTTCACGGCCCCCGCAACGAACAGGCCGGGCGTGGCCATCAGCGCCGCGATGAAAAAGAAGAACAGCAGCGAGGCACGGGTCTGGACCGAGTTGATGCCGGAGCCGAGGTAATAGGCCACGGCCGGCGGGCCGGGGATCGCTGCGAGCCCCGAGAACGCGCCGGAGGCGACGCCGGCCGCCAGGGCGAGGCCGTTGTGGGCCCGCTGCTCCGTCGGCTTGTAGCGCAGGATCATCACCAGCCCGACCAGAATGGCGGTCGCGATCAGGATCCGTGCCGCATCGGGGCTGAGCGCGGTCAGCGCGAGGATCCCCACGGGTGTCCCCAGCAACGAGCCGAGCGACAGCCGAACCAGCGAGGGCCGGTGAATGTCGGCGTGCAGGACGAAAACATCGCGCAGCCCCACCACCACCTGCAACAGCACACCGATCGCCACCGCCTCGACCGGCGGCAGGACGAGCGAGACGATCGGCACGGCCGCAAGCGCGAAGCCGAAGCCTGCCATGCCGCGCAGGAAGGCCGAAAAAAAGACGGCGCAGATCACGAGGAGGGTTGTAGTGGAGAGCATCTTGGGTGTCGTCCCGGGCGAGTTTGGTGTCCCCGCCCGCCTATCCGCTGCGCTGCAGCAAGGATTGGGCCAGTTCTGCGTTTTCGATGGGGCCAGGGCCCGCGGCGGCAAGCTCGGCCGCGAGTTCCCCCAGCTTGCGCATCCCCGGAACGATGGCCTCCGTCTGGATCAGGGACAGCCCGAGCCTCAGATATCGCCCCGCCTGCTCGGGCGGCACAAAGGGGTCGCCGCTCTCGAACAGAACGCCCGCCTCGAGCGCAACCCGGTTCAGAACGCGGGCATCCACGCCCTCTGGACATTCCAGCCACACGCTGGCGCCGCCGTTGCAGGGATCCGGGGTCCGAAAGCCGGGGAGCAGCTCCGGCAGATGCTCGATCACCCGGTACCAACGGTCCGCGTGGGCCGCGCGGAGCTTGCGGATCAGCGCCAGGAAATGCCCCTCGGCCAGGAAGATCGCCGCCGTGCGCTGGTTGTTGAGCGGCACGGAGCGGTGGACCAGCCGGCGCAGCCAGCGCGCCTCGGTCACCAGCGGCTCCGGCGCGATCATGAAGCCCAACCGCACGCCGGGCGCCAGCACCTTGGAAAGCGTCCCGAGATAGATCACCCGCCCGTCGCGGTCGCGCGACTTGAGCGACGGCTCGCCGGAGAAGGAAACCAGCCCCTCGTGGTCGTCCTCCACGATCAGGAAATCGTCCTGCGCGGCGCGGGCCAGGATCTCGTCGCGGCGTCCGCCGGGCATGACGGTCATGGTCGGGCATTGCGCCCCCGGCGTCAGGATCGCCAGGTCGAGGTTGGAGCCCGGCGAAATTCGCGCGCCCCGCTCGTCCACCGGCAACGGCACGGATTCCGCGCCGGTCAGCTCGAAGATGAAGCGCGAATCTGGATAGCCGGGCATCTCGCAGCCAACCCGCCGGCCGGGGCCGGCCAGCAACTGGGCGAGGAGGTAGAACCCCTCCTGCGCGCCGAGGGTGATCAGGATCTCCTCGGGCCGGGCATATATCCCGCATTCGGGCAGGATCCGCGAGCGGATCTGCTCGATCAGCATGGGGTCGTCGTCCACCGCCCTGTCCGCCGACCACCAGTCCAGCGCCGCCCGTCCCAACGTATCGCGCGAGGATTCGCGCCAGGCGTTCAGCGGAAAGAGCTGGCGGTCCACCTGGCCGAAGATGAAGGGATAGGGGTAGTCGTGCCAGTTCTGCGGCTTGCGGATGTGGTTGAGCCGCGACGGGTGCACCGCCATCCGCGCGTCCCAGTCCACCACCGACTTCAATCCCGCAGGCCTCTCCGCCGCGCGGCCGCGCGCCGCCACGAAACAGCCGCGCCGGGGGAGCGACTCCAGATAGCCGCGTGCGATCAGTTCATCATAGACTGCGGTCGCGGTGTTGCGCGCGATCCCGAGTTTCTCGGCCAGGGCGCGGGAGGAGAGGATCTTCTGCCCCGGCTGAAGCGTGCCCTCGTGAATCGCCGCGATGAGCCCGCGCCGAAGCTGCCGCTGAAGCGGCTCCGAACTGCTTCGGTCGACTGAAACGGGCACGCTCTGCATCGGGTGGGGGCTCCGGCTGTCCTGAGCCTTCTGCTGGAGCCAGCCGCGCCGCTTGGCAAGCGATCGGCCCCGATCCGGCGCCACGCATCCCGTTAGCGCCCAAAGTTTCATCAGCGCCGCATTCCGCCGGCCCGGAATCGACAACCTTCGAGGATGACGGCGCGGAACTGGCCCCAACTGATCTGCCGCGCTGGCCCTGTTTCGCTGCGGTGCAGAAGTGATTGGTTGGCCGCCAAATCGAGTTCGAGAAGGAAACTCCATGGACGGCATGTATCCCAACGACATCTGCGCCACCGTCGAGGCGGACCGCGCACATGTCTGGCACCATCTCTTTCAGCACGCCGCGCTCGAAACCCAGGATCCGCGCATCTTCCTCGAAGGCAAGGGAATGACCCTCTGGGACCAGGCCGGCCGCGAGTATCTCGACGCGGTCTCCGGCGGCGTCTGGACGGTCAACGTCGGCTACGGCCGCGAAAGCATCGCCAACGCCGTGCGCGACCAGCTGCTCAAGCTGAACTTCTTTGCCAGCAACGCCGGCAACGTGCCGGCCGCGCAATTCGCCCAGCGGCTGACCGAGAAGACGCCGGGGCTGACCCGCGTGTTCTATGCCAACTCCGGCTCGGAAGCGAACGAGAAGGCCTTCAAGATGGTCCGCCAGATTGCCCACAAGCACCACGGCGGCAAGAAGTGGAAAGTACTCTATCGCGAGCGCGACTACCACGGCACCTCGATCGGTGCGCTGGCCGCCTGTGGCCAGCAGGAGCGCTATGACCAGTTCGGTCCCTTCCCCGACGGTTTCGTCCAGGTGCCGCATTGCCTCGAGTACCGCGCCCAGTGGGACGTGGAGGAATACGGCCAGCGCGCCGCCGATGCCATCGAGGAGGTGATCCTGCGCGAGGGCCCGGACACCGTCGGCTCGATCTGCCTGGAACCGATCACCGCCGGTGGCGGCGTCATCACCCCGCCGCAGGGCTACTGGGAGCGTGTGCAGGAGATCTGCCGCAAATACGACATCCTGATCCACATCGACGAGGTCGTCTGCGGCCTCGGCCGGACCGGCCAGTGGTTCGGCTACCAGAACTACGGCATCAAGCCCGACTTCGTGACCTGCGCCAAGGGGCTGGCCTCCGGCTATGCCGCGATCTCCTGCCTGATCACGACCGAGGAGGTCTTTGACAAGTTCAGGACCGACCCCGGCGACAAGCTCAGCCACTTCCGCGACATATCCACCTTCGGCGGCTGCACCGGCGGCCCGGCGGCGGCGCTGGAGAACCTGCGCATCATCGAAGAGGAGGCGCTGCTGGACAACACGCTCGCGATGGGCGCGCTGCTGATGGACCGCCTGCAGGAGCTCAAGGACAAACACGCCATCGTCGGCGACGTGCGCGGCAAGGGCCTGTTCTGCGGGCTGGAGCTGGTGGCCGACCGCACCACCAGGGAACCGCTGGCCGAGCCGCTGGTCGACGCCGTCGTCGCCGGCTGCGACGCCGAGGGCGTGATCATCGGCCGGACGGCGCGGGCGCTGCCCGGCTTCAACAACACGCTCTGCCTGAGCCCCGCCCTGATCGTCGGTTCGTCCGAGATCACCCGGATCACCGAAACGCTCGATCGCGTGCTCGGCAAGATCGCTGCCTGACACCGTGGCGGGCGGCCCCCGCCCGCCGTCTCCACAAGAACCAAGAAGATCTCAGTCCAGCAAGGAAAGAGGAAAGACATGCTCAACAAGACCGCGACCCGCATCGCCGCGACCCTTATCGGCCTCGCGCCCCTGGTCGGCACGGCGCAGGCCGAAAGCCTGATCGTCGGCAACTTCGGCATCCCGATCCCGATGATGAAGGACCTCGCCTCCGGCGCCTATTCCGAGGCGATGGGCTTCGACATCGAGTGGCGCAAGTTCGCCTCCGGAACCGACGTGATCGCCGCCATGGCTTCGGGTGACGTGAAACTCGCCGCGCTCGGCTCCTCGCCGTTTGCCATCGCCGCGAGCCAGGGCGTGCCGATCGAGCTGTTCTCCATCGGCGCCGTGATCGGCGAGGCCGAGAGCCTGATCGCCCGCGACGGCTCGGGCGTCGAGACCCTCGAGGACCTCAAGGGCAAGCGCGTGGCCGTTCCGGTGGGCTCCACGGCGCATTTCTCGCTGGTCGGCGCGCTGGCCCATGCCGGCATCGCCGAGAACGAACTGACCATCCTCTCCATGCCGCCCGACCAGATCGCCGCCGCCTGGGAGCAATCGGCCATCGACGCCGCCTTCATCTGGGAGCCGGTCCAGTCCCAGATCCTGCAGTCCGGCACCCGGATTCTCGGCGCCGACGAGACCGCCCAATGGGGCTACCCCACGTTCGACGGCTGGGTGGTGAATGCCGAATGGGCCGAGGAAAACCCCGAGGCGCTGGCCGCCTTCGTAAAGCTCAGCGACGAGGCAAACCTCGCCTACCTCGCCGATCCCGCGGCCTGGACGCCGGACAGCGCGCCGGTTCTGGCGATCGCGGAAGCGACCGGCGCCGATCCGGAGCAGGTTCCGGTGATCCTCTCGGGCTTCACCTTCCTCCCCGCCGCCGACCAGGCCGGCGAGGCCTGGCTCGGCGGCACGATGGCGCCGGCGATCAAGGCGACCTCGGAGTTTCTGAAGGAAGCCGGCCGGATCGACATGGTGGCCGACGACTACTCCCAGTTCATCACGCTGAAGCCGCTCGAGGACGCGACGGCGCAGTGAGCTTCCCGGTGCGGCGCCGCCGACGCGCCGCACCCCCACCCCACGCAACGGAGAAAGACATGCTCGAAATCCGCCGCGCTTCCGTCCTCTATCCCGGCCGTGACGGGGCCGACCCCGTCGAAGCCCTGCGCAGCATCGAACTCGACATCGAACCCGGCGAGTTCGTCGTGGCCCTCGGCGCCTCGGGCTGCGGAAAATCCACCCTGCTCAACCTGATCGCGGGCTTCCTCGCCCCCAGCTCCGGCCAGATCCGGCTCGACGGCGCGCCGGTCACCGGCCCCGGACAGGATCGCGCGGTGGTGTTCCAGAAACACGCGCTGATGCCGTGGATGAACGTGATCGACAACCTGTCCTTCGGCCTGAAGCTGCAGGGCGTCGAGAAAGCCGAACGGCACAGGATCGCCCGGGAATTCCTCGAACTGCTCGGGCTCGAGGATTTCGAGACCTCGCCGGTCTACATGCTCTCGGGCGGGATGCAGCAGCGCGTCGGCATCGGCCGGGCGCTGACGGCGGACCCGCGCATCCTGCTGATGGACGAACCCCTCGGCGCGCTCGACGCGCTGACCCGCGAGCGGGCGCAGGAACTGATCCTCCGGATCTGGGAAGCGCAGAAGAAATCCGTCTTCCTGATCACCCACAGCGTCGAAGAAGCGCTGTTCATGGGCACCAAGCTGATCGTCATGTCGCCCCGCCCGGGCCGGATCACGCATCGCTTCGACCTGCCCTTCTCGCGCCAGCACCTCTCCGGCATGTCCGGCCGCGAGGTGAAGGCCTCCCCCGATTTCATCGCGATGCGCGAAACCGTGCTGAGCATCATCTTCGCAGACGAGGAGAAGGCGGCATGACCATGAAAGCCGACAACGCGATCCCGGGCGCCCCGCGCGGCGCCCTCCTGCGCAACGTCTTCCGGCAGGCGCCGACCAAGCCGGGCCAGACCTATGGCGTGCCGGGCGAGGGCAACACGATCCGGATCTCGGTCGCGGCCGTGCTGTCCGTGCTGGCGCTCTGGCAGATCGTCACCGCGAGCGGGCTGATCGCGCCGCTCTTCCTGCCCTCGCCGGTCGCCGTGGCGGAGAAGTTCTTCGCCCTCGTGCAGAACGGCTACACCAACGCGCCGCTGCTGCAGCACATCCTGGTCTCCGCAGCCCGGGTCTTCGCCGCCTTCGCGCTGGCCTGCGTGATCGGCATTCCGCTTGGCCTCGGCATGGGGATGAGCCCGACCCTGCGGGGGCTTTTCGACCCCTTCCTCGAGTTCTACCGGCCGATCCCGCCGCTGGCCTACCTGCCACTGATGATCATCTGGTTCGGTATCGGCGAGACCTCCAAGATCCTGCTGATCTTCCTCTCCGTTCTGGCGCCGGTGGCGCTCGGGGCGCGGGCCGGGGTGCGGTCCGTCGCCATCGAGCAGATCCATGCCGCCTATTCACTGGGGGCCACCCGGTCGCAGGTCCTGCGCGAGGTGGTGCTGCCCTCGGCCTTCCCCGAGATCCTGACCGCCATGCGCATCGGCGTCGGTTTCGGCTGGACCACGCTGGTCGCCGCCGAGATGGTCGCGGCGACCCAGGGGCTCGGCTACATGGTGCTCTCGGCGAGCCAGTTCCTGCAGACATCGACTGTGCTTGTGGGCATCATCCTCATCGGCGGCATCGCCTGGATCTTCGATCTGGCGATGCGGTGGGTGGAGAAGCGGCTGGTGCCCTGGAAAGGACGGATGTGACTGCAACAGGCGACCCTGTCGACCGGACATCCCGCAAGGCCCTGCCTTGCGGGATTCGCCGTGCGACAACGGCGGACGAAACGGCGATCCGTGCCTGCGTGCGCGAAGCCTATGGCCGGTATGTCGCCGACATAGGCCGCGAGCCCGCACCGATGCAGGCCGACTACGCCCGCCACATCGCCGCCGGCGAGACCTGGGTCGCGACGGCCACGGACGGAGGCTTCCTGGGCTTCGTCGTCTTCTATCCCGACGGCAGTGCAATGCACCTCGACAGCGTCGCCGTCGCACGCCACGCCGAACGGCGCGGCATCGGCAGGGCGCTGATCGGGTTCTGCGAGGAGACGGCCCGTCGGGCCGGGTTCGGCGCCGTGCGGCTCTATACCAACGCGAAGATGACCGACAATCTCACCATCTACCCGCGCCTCGGATTCCGAGAGACCGGCAGGCACCGGCAGGACGGCTTCGACCGGGTCTTCTTTGAAAAGCGCCTGTCCCCCGAGACCGGTTGATCGGGCCACTCGGGCCCACCATGGCGCGCGGGCGGCACCGCCCTGAGGCGACCGCCTGATTCCTTCGCGGCAAAGGCCCGATCGGGCACTGCCCGTGCGGCGGATTTGTCATTTTTCAGACACGAAACCCGCGCCCCGGCACGTCCGACATTGTGCCGCACCTGTTAGCGCAACAGCCGACATCTGAGACGCCACCGAGGCATCAAACCCTCGTCAGAACGCGGCTTTCAGCCGATCTCGCCCGAATTTCCATTTGCGTAAGCTTATGTGAGATATTAGTTTTTACGCCCACCCAGCATATTCCTCCTTCTCCCGGGGCGTTTGATCAACTCGCGTCGCCCCCCGGTCGTTCTGCCACAAATCGACGTCTTCCGAGGGCCGCGATGCCCCCCTGCGACAGGCTGTTCAGCTTTACAACTTTTGCCAAATTCTTTAGGCCCGGCGTCAGTTTGATGACATCCCATCACCCACAGGTCACCCAGGGCGCCGCCCGTAGCTTCGACATGCGAAAGCTATCCAAGACGCGTTCGTGACCCCTTCGGTTACAGGAGCATTCATGGAAACCGAACTCATCGCCTCACTGCTCGAACGCAGGGTCGATTTCGCGCTCGTCGCGCTCTACCTCGTGTTCATCGTCGCCATCGGCTTTCTGTTCAGTGGTAAATCCAACAACCCCAGCAACTACTTCCGCGGTGGCGGCAAGCTGCTGTGGTGGATGACCGGTGCCTCGGCCTTCATGGTACAATTCTCCGCCTGGACCTTCACCGGCGCCGCCGGCAAGGCCTATAACGACGGTCTTGCCGTCGCGGTCATCTTCATCGGCAACTCGATCGGCTATTTCGTGTCGTTCCTGCTGGTCGCCGAGATGTTCCGCCAGACCCGCTGCATTACCCCGGTGGACGCGATCCGGCGCCGCTATGGCCCTGTGAACGAACAGTTCTTCACCTGGGCGCAGGTGCCGCTGGGCGTCATCCAGGCGGGGATCTGGCTCAACGGCCTTGCGATCTTCACCTCGGCTGTGTTCGGCATCTCGATCGAATGGACCATCGTGATCACCGGCCTCGTCGTCATGTTCGTTTCGCTCACCGGCGGCGCCTGGGCGGTCGTGGCCTCCGACTACGTGCAGATGCTCGTCATCATGGCGATCTCCGTCACCGCGACCGTGTTCGTGGCGGCCGAGTTCGGCGTGAGCAACGTCATCGCGGAGTTCCCGAACGACCTGTTCACCAACAACATGAACTACGTCGGCCTGTTCTTCGTCTGGTCGCTGATGTCGATCTCCAAGCAGATCTTCTCGACCAACAACATGTACGACGCCTCGCGCTACCTGGTGGCGAAGGACAGCCTCAATGCCAAGAAGGCCGCGCTGCTCGCCTCGCTTCTGATGCTGGCCGGTACCTTCATCTGGTTCCTGCCGCCGATGGCCACGGCCGTCATGGGCGTGAACCTGACCGAGGCCTACCCGACGCTCGGCTCCAAGGCGACCGACGCCGCCTACCTCGCCTTCGTCGACTTCGCGATGCCCGTGGGCATGGTGGGGATCATGATGGCGGCGCTGTTCTCGGCCACCATGTCCTCGATGGACTCGGGCCTGAACCGCTCTGCCGGGATCATGTGCATGAACTTCTACCAGCCGGTCATCAAGCGCGGTCGCGCCAGCGACGCCGAACTGATGATCGTCGGCAAGGTCATCACCTTCCTGTTCGGCCTGGTGATCGTGGGTGTCGGCCTGTTCATCGCCTCGCTGAAACAGCTCAGCCTGTTCGACATCATGCTGCAGATGGGCAGCCTCATCCAGATGCCGATCCTGATCCCGCTGTTCCTGGCCGTCTTCGTCAAGAAGGTCCCGGACTGGGCGCCCTGGGCGACGGTTGTGCTGGGTGTCGGCGTGTCGCTGGTCTCCAAGTACGTGCTGACGCCGGACCTGATCAGCTCTTTCACCAGCATGGAATTCACCGGCCGGGAAAGCAGCGACCTGGTGTTCATCGTGTCGATGTTCCTGCACCTGACGGTCACCACCGGCTTCTTCTTCTGGTCGCGGCGCTTCTATGCCGGCCTGAGCGAGAAGCGGCTGGCGGAGGTCGATGCCTTCTTCGAGGACGTGACCACCCCGGTCGTTTCCGAACAAGAGGTCAGCGAGACCGATCTCGAGCAGCGCAACAAGCTCGGCACCCTGGCGATGATCTACGGCGCGACGATCCTGCTGCTGCCGCTCATCCCGCAGGAAGGCAGCCAGGTTCCGGCCATCCTCGGCTTCGGCCTGACCGGCGGCATCGTGCTCGTCATCGGCACGCTGCTGAAGCTCTCGGCCCGTCCGTCGAAAGCCCGGAAGGCCAGCGCCGCGCGCGCCTGAGACCGACCGCAAGACAAAAGAAGAAGGGGAGGCCATTTGGCCTCCCCTTTCTGGTTCGGGATGATGCTTTCACCGGTGGACTTGAGTGGATGTCCCTGGGCTGAAAGCGGCCTTCCCGTCGAAGTGGGATGGAACAGGCGGGCGCCGCGGCGGCCTCGCCCCGTCCCTCAGAACGTCGAGGTCGAGACGCTGTCGCGCTTCATCGTGCGAAGGCGCTTGCGATAGCTGCGCCCGACGGACACGCCCTTACCCTCGGCTCCTTCGAACACCGTGGTCGGCGCGTTGAAAAGCCGAACGGCAGCCCGCGCCATCCAGGAGATCGCGGCCCGCGCTGCCTTGGCCTGAGCGGCCTGCGATTCGAGTTCGATCTGGCGGCGATCGACGGGCGTTTCGGTGATCTTCAGATTTTCTTTCGACATATCAAGCTCCTTTTCAGAAAATTCGTCGCAGGACCAAGATACCTGTTAGCGCCAACACTTCCACCGACACCTCTGCATTGCTGCGTTGCGGCATGCGCAAGCGGAAATACCATGGGTGCGCGGTTTTGTGGCAGCTTTGGCCGCTCCGCTGGAATTCTGCGCCCCCGGCGAAGCCTTGCGGGCTGAGTACGCCACGACCGCGTGGGCGGCAGGCCTCGTCCATCGGGATCATGCGAGGCCTCAGCATGAGGATGCTTTTCATACGGAGCACCGTCGGGGGAGCTTGAGTTCGGACGTTCAATCGCCCCCCCACTCAACCCCACGCCCATCGCGACCAGTGAAGGTGCTGACGGGATGTCGAACCTTGCAGATGACGCGCCCAGACCGGCGAACCTTTCGAGTCTGACGACAGAGGCTTTCAAAGGCAGCGGATAAGCCCGCACATCGCCCTCAATGTTATGATGTATCAACCTCTGGACAACCACTGATACGTTATATCATAACTAATCAACAGAGGATCTCCATGAGACACCTCGAGGCTGGCAGACGCCCGCCACCCGCACAGGGGCCGCGCCCCTCCCATGAACCAAGACACGCCATCGCGATCCCCCGCATACATCGGAACGACCTGCCCATGACCGACACCCGCCTTCCCGTCACCGTCCTCTCCGGCTTCCTCGGCGCCGGCAAGACCACCTTGCTCAACCGCGTGCTGAACAACCGCGACGGCCGCCGCGTCGCCGTGATCGTCAACGACATGTCGGAGGTAAACATCGACGCCGACCTCGTCCGCCAGGGCAGCGAGCTGTCGCGCTCCGACGAAACCCTGGTGGAGATGTCGAACGGCTGCATCTGCTGCACGCTGCGCGACGATCTGCTGAAGGAGGTGCGGCGGCTTTCCGAAGAGGGGCGCTTCGACTACCTGCTGATCGAATCCACGGGCATTTCCGAGCCGCTGCCCGTCGCTGCCACCTTCGACTTTCGCGACGAGGCCGGGCAGAGCCTTTCGGATGTCGCCCGGCTCGACACGATGGTGACCGTGGTCGACGCGGTGAACCTGCTCAAGGATTTCTCCAGCCATGACTTCCTCAGCGATCGCGGCGAGTCCCTTGGCGACGGCGACGACCGCAGCCTTGTGACGCTGCTGACCGAGCAGATCGAGTTTGCGGACGTGGTGATCCTGAACAAGGTGGCCGATGCCGGCCCCGCCGCCACCGAGGCCGCGCGCGCGATCATCCGCAGCCTGAACGGCGACGCCCGGATCATGGAGACCAACCATTCCGACGTGCCTGCGAGCGCGATCCTCGACACCGGGCTGTTCGATTTCGACAGCGCGCATGAGCACCCGATGTGGGCCAAGGAGCTCTACGGCTTTGCCAATCATGTACCCGAGGACGAGGAATACGGGATCACCTCCTTCGTCTACCACGCCCGCGCGCCCTTCGACCCCGCCAGGCTGCACGCGGCGCTGAACGGCCCGCTGCCCGGTACGATCCGCGCCAAGGGCCACTTCTGGATCGCCTCGCGGCCGGACTGGGCGGTGGAGTTCAGCCTCGCCGGCGCGATGTCCTCGGTGACGCCGCTGGGGCGCTGGTGGGCCTCGGTGCCGGAAGACAGGTTGCCGACGCATCCCGAGGCGCAAGCCGAGATCGCCCGCCACTGGGCCGAACCCTGGGGAGACCGGCGGCAGGAGATCGTCTTCATCGGCGTCGGGCTCGACCGGGAAGCGATCTGCGCCACCCTGAACGCTGCATTGCTCGACGCCGGGGATTTCACACCTGCGGCCTGGGAAGCGCTGCCCGATCCGTTCCCGCATTGGGGGCCGCGCTGATGGCGTGGCCCGGATTCCGAAACTGGTCACCTCTACCGAATGCGCGCCCGAAGGCGGGGCGCGCCGTCGTTGCCCATTCTTGCGACGCCGCCGGAAGCCCCAATCCGGCAGGGGACCTCTGATGCGTGGCAATCGTGGCGCGACACGTCTCCCCAGGAAGCGCCGGACGGGCGATCCCATGCGCGACTACGACCGGCTCTCGCCGGAGGTTCGGGCATGGCTGGCCTCGGCGCTCCTGCCCTGGCGGCCGAAATCGGCCCAACGCGCCTTTGAGCGAGCTCTGTCCCGCACCAAGGACAAGGCGCAGGCCATCGACGAGCTGGACCGAATGCAGGAGACGCTCATAGCTCGGGATGCGCGCAAGGTCTGGGGCGAGAACCACCCGTCGGCCACGCGGTAGAACGCTGAGAGCGCAGCGCAAAACACCGTGTACGCATCGCCCCGGTGCCGTTTGGCCAGTCGCGCCATTGCACGGACAGGTTTCAATCCGGCGGGATCTCGTGCAGCCAATGGACGCCCTACCCGATGATCTTGCTTCCTAGCTCCATCGAAACGCCCCGGATGCGTTCTCCTCCAGGTAGACCTCGAAGAAGTCGGTGAAGGTCGCCACCAGGGGCGGAAGCTTCTCGTAGGGCGGGTAGAACAGCGTGAGCCACAGCATCGGCACGGGCCAGTCGTCCAGCACCGTCTCGACAGCGCCGGAGGCGACTCCTTCCGACGTGATGAAATCCGGCAGGAGCGCCATGCCCCCGCCCTTCAGGACCAACTCGTAGAGCAGGTCCCCGTTGTTGGAGATCACATCCCCCCGCGCCTGCACCTGCCGCCGGCTTCGGTCCTTCTGGAAGGTCCATGTCTCCGGCTCGGACGTATCGCCGTAGGACAGACAGGAGAACCGGTCGATCTCGTCGGGTGTCTGCGGCCGGGAAACGCGTTCGAACAGCGCGGGCGCGGCCACCACGTGCCGGGGCACTTCGCAGATCTTGCGCCAGATGGTCGACTTGTCGGCAGGCGCCTGGCTGATCCGGATCGCCACGTCGCATGGCTCTTCCATGATGTCGATCAGGCGGTCGGTCAGGCGGATCTGCAACTGCACATGCGGGTAGGCCAGGCGGAAGCTCTCTACCAGTCCGGGCATCAGGCGCAGCCCCAGCGACATCGGCGCATTCAGCCGCAACTGGCCCCGATCCGGCAGGCTTTCCTGGCGGATCTGCTCGGTCGCCGCATCGAACTCTTCCAGCAGCCCGGTGTAGCGCGCGGCGATCATCGCCCCGGCGCTGGTTGTCGACACCCTGCGGGTGGTTCGCAGCAGCAACTGCTGACCCAGAGCCTCCTCCAGCCGCGCCACCGCGCGGGTCACGCTGGCAGGCGTCGTGCCGAGCACCCGCGCGGCGCCGGTGAAACTGCTCTGGCGGGCAACTTCCAGAAACACCCGGATCGGGCCGAGATCGTCCATGGTTATTATTACGCTTGACGCAATAGATTAGGCAATATTGATGCCGATTGTCTCAATGAACATTCGTGCCAAAATCTGTCCCGACGCAATGAACAGGACCAGAGAGGCGCGAACGATGATCGACCAGATCAAGGGATTGCACCACGTCACCTCGCTTGCCGGAGATGCCAATGCCAACAACGCGTTCTTCACGAAGACGCTCGGCCTGCGGCGGGTGAAGAAGACCGTCAACTTCGACGCGCCGGAGGTGTACCACCTCTATTACGGCGACGAAGCCGGGACACCCGGCAGCGTGATGACCTACTTCCCCTTCGGCCAGACGCCGCCGGGACGGCGCGGGATCGGTGAGGTCGGCGTGACCGAGTTTGCCGTGCCGAAGGGCAGCCTCGGCTATTGGAAGGAGCGGCTTTCGACGCACGGCGCAACCGGCCTGTCCGAGGACAGCGCCTTTGGTGCGGACCGTCTGCTCTTCGACGGCCCCGATGGCGACAGCTTCGCGCTGGTCGAGGACGCGCTGCGCGGCCGCACGCCCTGGACCGGTGGCGATGTGCCGGAGGAAACAGGGGTTCTGGGCTTTCACGGTGCGCGCTTCCGGCTTCGGGATGCCGCCGCCACAGGCGAGTTGCTGGAGTTCATGGGCTACCAGAAGGCCGAGACCTCGGGCAATCTGACCCGCTACGTCATCGAGGGTGGCAACCCAGCCGACACGATCGACATCGAGGCCATTCCGACTGCGCGGGTCGCGTCCCAAGGCGCGGGCTCCGTGCATCATATCGCGTTTGCGGTCGAGGACCGTGCGGCGCAGCTGGAGGTGCGCAAGGCGCTGATGGACACCGGCTACCAGGTCACGCCGGTGATCGACCGGGATTACTTCTGGGCGATCTATTTCCGCACCCCCGGCGGAATCCTCTTCGAGGTCGCCACCAACGAGCCCGGCTTCGACCGGGACGAAGACACCGCGCATCTGGGCGAGGCGCTGAAGCTGCCCACGCGCTACGAGCCGATCCGGTCGCGCATCGAGGCGGGACTGGTCCCGATCTCGGACTAGATCAAGCGCAACACCAAGGAGGTCGCCATGTCGACAGATGCCTACACGGCGCTCGTTCACGCGCCCGCGCCCGGCGCGCCGCTGATCTTTGCCTTTCACGGCACGGGCGGCGACGAAAACCAGTTCTTCGGCCTCGCGCGGCAACTCATGCCGCAGGCCGGGGTCGTCTCTCCCCGTGGGGACGTTTCCGAAAGGGGCGCGGCGCGGTTCTTTCGGCGGACCGGCGAGGGCGTCTACGACATGGCGGATCTCGCGGCGCGGACCGAGAAGATGGCCGGTTTCGTGGCCGCCCATCGGAAGGCCAACCCCGGCTCGCCGGTCTATGGCTTCGGCTATTCCAACGGCGCCAATATCCTTGCCGCGGTCGCCTTCAAGCATCCGGAGCTGTTCGACCGGATCGGGCTGCTGCACCCGCTGATCCCGTGGACACCAGAACCGGTTCCGGCGCTGGCGGGGCGCGACTTGCTCGTCACGGCCGGGCGCCGCGACCCGATATGTCCATGGCCGATGAGCGAGGAGCTGATAGACTGGTTCTCCGAGCAAGGCGCAACGGTTTCGACCCGCATTCACGACGGAGGCCACGAGGTGCGCCCCGAGGAAATCGACGCGCTCGCCCTGTTTCTGAACCAGGCGAAAACCGCGGCCTGAAGCTGGCCGCGGCATTTCAACAAGGAAAATTGGTCATGGAAAGCATTACGATCACGCGCACGGATACCGACAGCAAGGCACGCTATGCCGCCAGGGTCGCCGGGGTGGAAGGCGAAGGCGAACTGACGCTCTCCAAGGTGACGGACAAGCTCATCATCGCCGATCACACCGGCGTGCCCGACACCATGCGCGGCAAGGGCGTCGCGGCGGCGCTCGCCGAACGCCTGATCGCGGATGCCCGCGTGGCGGGCCAGCGGATCGTGCCGCTCTGCCCCTTCGTGCGCGCCTATGCCGAGAAGCGGCGCGAGGCGCTGGCGGATGTCATCCAGTGGTGATCCCGGCCCCGCAAACTGCACGCCAGAAATCAAGGAACGCCCCATGAGCCTGAACGCGGATTTCACCCAGGATGTCATCGTCCGGCCAGAAGACAACCGCTGGGTCGCCTCGCCGATGCCAGGGGTCGACCGGATGATGCTCGACCGGATCGGCGACGAGGTGGCGCGCGCCACGACCATCGTGCGCTATGCTCCCGACAGCCACTTCTCGCCCCACACCCACGGCGGCGGCGAGGAGTTCATCGTGCTCGACGGCGTGTTCGAGGACGAGCACGGGGCCTTCCCGGAAGGCGCCTACATCCGGAATCCGCCGACCTCGCGCCACACGCCGGGCTCGAAGCCGGGCTGCGTGATCTTCGTGAAGCTCTGGCAGTTCCAGCCGGAGGACCGCACCCATGTGCGCGTGGCGACCGGCAAGCTCGGCAGCGTGGCGGACGCGTCCCGCCCCGGCGTCGCGGTCTCGCCGCTCTATCGCGACGCGCACGAGGATGTCCGGATCGAGCAATGGTCGGCCGGGACGTCCGCGGCCGTCATGGCGGAGGGCGGTGCGGAGATCCTGCTGCTCTCCGGCAGCCTGCGCCTGGACGGCGCGGCGCTCTCGCCCTGGACGTGGATCCGCCGTGCCGACGGCCACGACATTGCCCTGACCGCCGGCCCCGAGGGCGCGCGGCTCTGGATCAAGACCGGGCATCTTCTGGATGTCCGCGCGCCCGAAGCCTGACCCTTAGCCCCTTCCCCGAGACAAGGACCAGACCCATGAGTTGGAACCCGACCCTCGCCCCGGATTGCCCCGATCACGTCAGCGCCGATGCGATCGAGACGCTCATTATCCCCCGCGCCCGCGATATCGGCGGTTTCGAGGTAAGGCGGGCCCTGCCCTCGCCGAAGCGGCAGATGGTGGGCCCCTTCATCTTTTTCGACCAGATGGGCCCGGCAGAGTTCATCACCGATGGCGGCATCGACGTGCGCCCGCACCCGCATATCGGCCTCGGCACGGTGACCTATCTCTACCAGGGCGAGTTCGAGCATCGCGACAGCCTCGGCACGCACCAGATGATCTATCCCGGCGAGGTGAACTGGATGCTCGCCGGGCGGGGCGTGACGCATTCGGAGCGCACCAGCGCCGAGACCCGCGCCACGCGGCACAAGCTGTTCGGCATCCAGACTTGGGTCGCTCTGCCGGAGGACCGCGAGGACATGGCGCCGGATTTCGAGCACCACAAGGCAGGCGCCCTGCCGGACCTGAACGAGGGCGGCGCGCAGGCGCGGCTCATTCTCGGCACCGCGTGGGGCGAGCGCTCGCCCGTTACCATGCAGTCGGAGATCTTCTACGCCGATGTCACCCTGGCCCCGGGGGCGCAGTTTCCCCTGCCGGATGACCACGAGGATCGCGGTATCTACGTGACGCAGGGCTCCATCGAGATCGCCGGGCAGAGCTTCGAGGCAGGCCAGATGATGGTCTTCCGTCCGGGCGACCGTCTATCGGTGCGGGCGGGCTCGCAGGGGGCGCGGCTGATGGCGCTTGGCGGCGAGACGCTGAACGGGCCGCGCTATGTCTGGTGGAACTTCGTCTCGTCCTCGCCGGACCGGATCGAAGAGGCCAAGGAAGCCTGGAAAGCGGCGGATTGGGAGAAGGGACCGTTCCACCTGCCGCCGGGGGATGCGGAGGAGTTCATTCCAATCTCCCCCGAACTGGATCGGCTCAGGATCAAGCGCTAGGGATGGCGCGGGCGGGCGGGCCATTTCAGCCCCCCTGCCGGCTGCCAGCAAGACCGGACATTCAAACGGAACGAGGGCAAGATGGACCTTTCCGAAATCGGCCTGATCGGCCTTGGCACCATGGGCGCGGCCCTGTCACTTAACATCGCGGAGAAGGGGTTCCGGATCTCTGTCTTCAACCGCACGGTGTCTCGGGTGGACGGTTTCCTGGCCGAGGCCGGCCCCTTGGCAGAGCGGATCACGCCGACCCGCTCGCTCGAGGATTTCGTCGCCTCGCTGGCAGAGCCGCGCGCGATCATTCTCATGGTGCCAGCAGGCGAAGCGGTGGAGGCGCAGATCGCGGCCCTGCGCCCGTTGCTGGGGCCGGACGACCTGATCATCGACGCCGGCAATGCCAACTTCCACGACACCAACCGCCGCGCCGCCGAGGCCGTGGCGCAGGGTGTGCCTTATCTCGGCATCGGTGTCTCTGGCGGCGAGGAGGGCGCACGGCACGGGCCGTCGATCATGGGCGGCGGGGACCGCGCCAACTGGGACCGGGTCTCGCACATTCTCGAGGCGATCAGCGCCAAGTACGAGGGAGAGCCCTGCGCCACGTGGATGGGCGAGGGCGGTGCCGGCCATTTCGTCAAGACGGTCCACAACGGCATCGAATACGCCGACATGCAGCTCATCGCCGAGACCTACGGCGTGCTGCGCGATGGCATGGGCCTCTCCGCAGCCGAATGCGGCGAGGTTTTCGGTCGCTGGAACGATGGCCCGCTTCGCTCCTACCTCGTGGAAATCTCGGCCAGGGTCTCGGCCGCCCTCGATCCGGAAACCGGATCGCCGATGCTCGACGTCATCCTGGACCGGGCCGGACAAAAGGGCACCGGGCGCTGGACGGTGATCGAGAGCCAGCAGGTTGGCGCACCGGTGCCGGTGATCGAGGCGGCCGTCGCGGCGCGCAACCTGTCGGCGGCACTGGAAACCCGCCGCGCCGGGCAAGAACTGTTCGGCGCGGCGCCCCAGTCCCTGCCCGACGGCACGCTCTCGCTGGACGACCTCGAAGCCGCGATGATCGCGGGCAAGATCATGTGCTACGCGCAGGGTTTCGACCTGCTCGCGCGCACCGGGGCGCAGCACGGATGGGCGCTGCCGATGCCCGAGATCGCCGAGGTCTGGCGGGAAGGCTGCATCATCCGGTCCGACATGCTGAACGACATGGCCGCGGCCCTGCGCGGCGAGCCCGAGCGCAACCTGATCTTTGCGGACTATTTCGCCGATCTCGTTGCGCGCAACCACGGTGCGCTGCGGAAGGTCGTGTCGACGGGCGCGCTTCACGGCCTGCCCATGCCCGCCCTCTCCGCCGCGCTGAGCTATTTCGACATGATCCGCACCGAGCGCTCGACCGCCAACATGCTTCAGGCGCAACGAGATTTCTTCGGCGCCCACGGCTTCGAACGGATCGATGCCGCGGGCGCGCATCACGGCCCATGGGGCAGCAGCTGAACCGGTCTTGTTTCAGGGCGCTGTCCGGGAGGCCGCCAACCGATCTCAACAGGCCGGAGCGGAATGCCTCGTCGCTCCGCCCCTTTCACGCGGCTCTCGCCCGACGGGGCCTCCATGCTGCGAATGCAGAACGACCCGACGCGCCGCCACTACGGGCGGGTCGAAGCGCCGATCCCGACAGGAACCGGTGAACACCACTCGAATGATGGGGAAATTTTGGTAGCGGAGGAGGGACTTGAACCCCCGACACGCGGATTATGATTCCGCTGCTCTAACCAACTGAGCTACTCCGCCCCGAAGCGTGGGCGGGACTTAATGGACGGGGCGCGGGGCGTCAAGCGGATTCGGCCCATTTTCCGGCACTGCCGGACGGGCGTTGCGCGGGTTGCCCTTTACCTTTGAACCGGGCTTCGCTTGATATGCGCCGAAGCCCGAGGAGAGCCCATGCACGCCGCCCTGCCCCTGACCCGCGACCTCGTCCTGATCGGTGGAGGGCACACCCATGCGCTGGTCCTGCGCATGTGGGGGATGCGCCCGTTGCCGGGCGTGCGCGTGACGCTGATCAACCCGGGCCCCACAGCGCCCTATTCCGGGATGCTTCCGGGGCATGTGGCCGGGCATTACGGGCTTGATGAACTGGAAATCGACCTGGTGAAGCTGGCGCGCTTTGCCGGCGCGCGGATCGTGGCCGGAGCGGCTGTCGGTATCGACCGGGCGGCGCGGCGAGTGAAGCTCGCCGGCCACCCCGACGTCCGCTACGACATCTGTTCCATCGACATCGGCATCCACACCCGGATGCCGGACCTGCCCGGGTTCGCCGAGCACGGGATCGCCGCAAAGCCGCTCGACCGGTTCGCGGAGGCCTGGCGGGCCTGGTGCGCGGAGGTCGCGTCTGGCGATGCGACGCCGGAGGCCTGCGTGATCGGCGCGGGCGTGGCAGGGGTGGAGTTGGCGCTGGCGATGAGCCATCGGCTGCGGACCCTTGGAGCCAAGCCGCGGCTGGGGCTGGTCGATGCCGGGTCGGCGCTGGACGGGATGCCGCGACGGACGCGCAACCTTCTGCTCGACCGTCTCGCACATGAATACGTCGCGCTCCATGAACATGTCGAGGTGGCCGAGGTCGCGCGGGACGCAGTCCGGCTCGGGGATGGCACCACGCTTCCCTCCGGTTTCACGCTGGGGGTTGCCGGGGCGCGGCCCCATGGCTGGATCGCGGACACCGGGCTCGAGCTTCACGAGGGCTACATCACCGTCGATGCATCGCTGCGGAGCGTCTCGGACCCGGCGATCCTTGCCTGCGGGGATTGCGCCCATCTCGGGTTCGCGCCGCGCCCCAAGGCCGGGGTCTACGCGGTGCGCGCCGCGCCGATCCTGTTCGCCAACCTGCGCGCGGAACTTGCCGGGACCCGGCCCCGGCGCTTCCGGCCCCAGAAGGATTACCTCAAGCTGATCTCCATGGGCGGCAAGGAAGCGGTGGCCGACAAGAACGGCATCACCGTCTCGGGCGGCTGGCTCTGGCGCTGGAAGGATCACATCGACCGCAGTTTCATGCGCAAGTTTCATGACCTGCCGGCGATGGCGCCGCCGCCGCTGCCGCCTGTCCATGCAAAGGGCGTCGAGGCCGTGCTGGGAGACAAGCCGCTGTGCGGTGGCTGTGGGGCCAAGGTGGCAGGGGCGCGGCTCCGTGCGGCGCTGGCGGGCTTGCCGCCGCCCGAGCGGTCCGACGTGCTCTCGTTGCCCGGCGATGACGCGGCGGTGCTGGCAATCGGCGACGCGCGGCAGGTCCTGACCACCGATCATATCCGCGCCTTCACCGAGGATCCGGTCGCGCTGGCCCGCATCACCGCGGTTCACGCGCTCGGCGACATCTGGGCGATGGGCGCCCGGCCGCAGGCGGCGCTGGCCAGCATTACCCTGCCGCGGATGCGCGACGAGATGCAGGAGGCGACGCTGCGCGAGATCCTCGACACCGCCTCGGAGGTGTTCCGGGCCGAGGGCGCGGAACTTGTGGGCGGGCACACAAGCGTCGGCGCGGAGCTGACGGTGGGCTTCACCCTCACCGGGCTCGCGTCGGAAAGGCCGATCACGCTGGCGGGCGCGCGGCCCGGCGATGTGCTGCTGCTGACCAAGCCGATCGGCTCCGGGACGGTCCTGGCAGGCGAGATGCAGGGCAAGGCGCAGGGGCGCCATGTGCTGGCCACGCTGGCTTCGATGGCACGGCCGCAGGGCGCGGCGGCCGCGATCCTGGACGGTGCCCATGCGATGACCGACGTCACCGGCTTCGGCCTCGCCGGGCACCTGATGGGGATCTGCGAGGCCTCGGGCGTCGGCGCCGAGATCACGCTCGAGGCGGTGCCGATCTACCCGGGCGCGGAAGAGCTCGCCGGGGCCGGTGTGCGTTCCACGCTGTTCCCGGCCAACCGCGAGGTCGCCGGGCGGATGGTCCTGCCCGAGGGGCCGCGCGCCGACCTTCTGTTCGATCCCCAGACGGCGGGAGGCTTGCTGGCTGCGGTGCCCGAGGCCGATGCCACCGAGCTGCTCTGCGCGCTGGACGCGGCGGGCTTTCCGGCCGCGCGGATCGGCCGGATCGTGGAAGGCCCGCCGTTCATTGCGGTGACGTGAGCGCCGCGACCTCGTCCACCAGTGGCAACAACCGGTCCGCCGCCCCCGCCAGCCCGTCCGGGTCGAGCCTGATGTCGAGCCGCGCCGCCGGTTCGCCCGCGTCGCTGCGGGACTTGGCATAGCGGCTGTCGTAATGGCGCGTGACCAGTTCGAAGGCCAGCGCCTCGAAAGCGCCGGCATCGACCATCCCCTGCCATTCCGCGACCCGCTCGCGGCCCTGCAGACGGACGAGCTGCCCCAGGATGCGTTTGAGGTCCTCCCGATCCTGCGAGATGTCGGAATAGGCCCGCGCAAGGTAGCGGGCGCGGTCCTCCACGCTGGCCTGCATCCGGATGCGACGCGCGGCGCGCATCGCGCTCCAGATGGACGGCGGCACCAGCAGGTCGCCCACCTTGCTGCTCTCGGCCTCCACCAGCACGGGGCGGGCAGGGTCGAGCGCGGCGAGCGCCTCGACCAACCGGCTTTCGAGCATCTTCTGGCTGGGCTGGCCGCCAGGGCGCGGCCCCAGCACCGAGCCGCGGTGATTGGCCAGCCCTTCGAGGTCCAGCACCTGCCCGCCGCGCGCCGCCACCATGTGCAGCAGCTCGGTCTTGGCGGTGCCCGTGTCGCCGTCGATCAGCACCAGCCGGTGCGGCAGCGGCCGGTCATAGAGCGTGGCAACGACCGCGCGGCGGTAGCTCTGGTAGCCGCCCTTGAGCACGTCGGCGCGCCACCCGATCTGGCTCAGGATCGAGGCGAAGGAATTCGAGCGCTGCCCGCCCCGCCAGCAATAGACCAGCGGCCGCCAGCCGCCGTCCTTCTCCGCCAGCGGACCCTCGATGTGGCCGGCCGCATTGCGCGCGACCAGCGCGGCCCCAACCTTGCGGGCGCGGAACGGGCTTTCCTGCTTGTAGATCGTGCCGACGACGGCCCGTTCCTCGTTCGACAGGACCGGCAGTGAAATCGCGCCGGGCACGTGATCCTCGGCGAACTCGGCCGGCGAGCGCACGTCGATCACCGTGTCGAACGGCAGATCGAGCGGGCGGGAAAGATCGGGCAGGTCATGGGCCATGTCAGGGGTATCTAGCGCAGCTTCGAGGCGGACAAAAGCGATCCTGACGCGTCCGCGCCGGACAAACTTCGCCCAATGTGTGCGCCATACAAGGGCGGACCTGCACAACTTGAGGGCCGTGCGAAAATTCCGCCTCGGCCGGAGGACTTCCGATTGCCTCAAATCGCGCCGTTTGCGCTATCCTGAGCGCATAGACTTGGTGCGTACGAGGACAGCGCGT
The DNA here is from genome assembly GCF_900188335.1 of Tropicimonas sediminicola. Classification (GTDB taxonomy): domain Bacteria; phylum Pseudomonadota; class Alphaproteobacteria; order Rhodobacterales; family Rhodobacteraceae; genus Tropicimonas; species Tropicimonas sediminicola. Next base: position 345,417 of record NZ_FZOY01000004.1, read on the forward strand.
CAGTAGACCTCCGTTAGTGACACTCGGCCGAAAGGCCGACCGCGGCGGGCGGGACAACTCCCTTCCTGCCTGCCGCCACTCGCTGTCCGGATTGCGTCAGGTCCAACGGCGGACAGAGGAGGCTCCCGTATGATCCCGACACTCGACTGGAGGCGTTTCTCGACCGGAAGCGACAGGTCAGGTTTCATCGCGGATCTCGGAGCGGCCTGCAAGGCGCCGGGCTTCTTCCTGCTGACCGGCCACCGTATCGACCCGGCGCTGGTTTCCGCCGTCTTTTCCGCGGCCGACGGGCTGTTCGACCTGACCGAGGCAGAGAAACGCACGCTTGCGCTGCCATCGCGGCCAAAGGATCGCGGCTGGTCCAAGATCGGCACCGAGAGCAGCACCGCGGACAGCCCGCATCCCGACCGGCGGGAAACCTTCGGGATCGGCCCGGAAACGCTGGGCAACGCGCCGCAGATGCGTTGGGGCACCCCCTATCGCGGCACGAATGTCTGGCCCGACATGCCCGGTTTCCGGGATGTCATGCTGAAATACTTCGGCGCCGCACAGGCGCTGTCTCTGGCGCTGCACTGGGCCATCGCCGCCGATCTCGGCTTTCCCGAGGGCTGGTTCGACGCGCGGTTCCGCAAGCCGGACGCGAGCCTGCGCCTGATGCACTACCCGCCCGCGCGCGGGCTCGAAGGCGAGATGGGCGCCGGGGCGCATGTCGACCAGGACGCCCTCACGCTGCTTCTGACCGACGACGAGCCGGGGCTGCAGGTCTGGTCCGCGGAGGCCAACGACTGGATCGACGTGCCGCATGTGCCGGGAGCGATCGTGGTCAATGTCGGCACTTGCCTGCAGGACTGGTCCGGGGGGCGCTATGCCGCACCGCTGCACCGGGTCCTGCCCCCGCGCGAGGATCGCCGGTCGGTAGCGTTCTTCCTGCGTCCAGAGAAGCGCGCGCCGCAAGTTCACCAGAGCGAGCGCAGCAGCCTGCAAGCCTGGGCGCCCGAAGCCACCGGGCGGCACGCGAACGCCTGACCGGTCGGGCGCGCGCGGCTACTCCCGCGCCCGCAGCACCCGGGCCGGCCGCGCCGCGAGCGGCCGCCAGGCAAAGGCGAGCCCGGCGAGCAGGGTCGCCAGCACGCCGCCGGTGACGATCAGCAGGGCCGAGACCGGCTCGAAGGCATAATCGGTTTCCATCACGAAGGTCGTCACCGCCCAGCCGGAAAGCCCGCCGCAGAAGATCGCCACGATCCCCGCCGCCGCCCCGAGCAGCGCAGAGCGGATTGCGAAATAGCCGAGGATCTGGCCGCGCGCCGCGCCGACCGTCTTGAGCACCGCCGATTCGAACACCCGCATCCGCTCGCCGGCCGCCGCCGCACCGATCAGCACGATCACACCCGTCACCAGCGTCGCCGCCGCGCCATAGGTGATGGCGGCCGCGATCCCGGCCAGCACCTCGGTCACCCGGTCGATGGCGTCGCGCACCCGGATCGCGGTGATGTTGGGATAGCTGCGCGCCAGGTCGCGCAGGATCGCGGCTTCGGCCTCCGGCGCGGCATAGATCGTCGCGATGTGGCTGTGCGGCGCGCCGGCCAGCGCGGCCGGGTTCATCGACATGACAAAGCCGATGCCGGCAGTCGAGAAATCGACCTCGCGGAAGCTGGTGATCTCGGCATCGATGTCCCGGCCGAGGATGTTGACGGTGATCGCGTCGCCGAGTTGCAGGCCCATCTCCTCGGCCTCCTCGGCGGCGAAGCTGACCTGGTTCGGGCCGGTGTAATCCTCCGGCCACCATTCCCCGGCGGTGACCGTTGTCTGCTCCGTCGGCCGAGCCGAGTAGGTCACGCCCCGGTCGCCGCGCAGCACCCAGTGGTCGCCCACCGCCTCGCGCGCCGGCTGGCCGTTGATGCGGGTAATGATCCCGCGCAACATCGGCGCGGTCTCGACACGGGTCACGCCCGGATCGCCCTCGACCCGCTCGAGGAATCCGTCGAGCTGGTCGGGCTGGATGTCGACCACGAAATAGGAGGGCGCGACCTCGGGCAGGTCGCGGGCAATGGCGCCGCGCAGGTTCGAATCGATCTGCCCCACGGCGGCAAGCACCGTGAGGCCGAGGCCGAGCGAAAGCACCACCGAGGTCGCCTCGCCCCCCGGCCCGCCCACCGCGCCGAGCGCCAGCCGCAGCGCGGTCCGGCCGCGCAGGGCGCGCGCCCGCGCCAGCCGCCGCGACAGGCGGCGAATCCCGGTGGCGGCCAGCACCAGCAGCAGCAGCGATCCCGCCACCCCCGCCGCCGAGTAGAAGGCGAGCTCCGGCACGCCCGAGAACCACGCCGCCGCGCCGACCAGCAGCGCCACCAGCAGGGCGGTCACGACGAGAAAGGCCGGGCGGGGCAGCCGCCAGCGCCCGGAAACGGCATCGCGGAACAGCGAGGCGGCGCGGACCTCCTCGGTGCGCGCGAGCGGCCAGAGGGTGAAGATCAGCGCCGTCAGCGCGCCGTAGAGCGCGGCTTCGGCCAGCGGGCCGGGATAGATCCCGAAGCTCGCGGGCACCGGCAGGCGCGCCTCGATCACCGGCGCGAAGATCAGCGGTACAAGCCCGCCCAGCATCAGCCCGAGCGCGATGCCGAGGATCGACAGCGCGCCGATCTGCATCAGGTAGGCGGCGAAGATCGTGCGGCTGTCGGCGCCGAGGGTCTTGAGCACCGCGATCACCTCGCGCTTGCCGTCGAGATAGGCGCGCACCGCCGCCGAGACGCCGACGCCCCCGACCGCCAGCCCGGCAAGGCCCACCAGCACCAGAAACGCCCCGAGCCGGTCGACGAAGGCGGCCACGCCCGGCGCGCCGTTGCGGCTGTCGCGCCAGCGCATGCCGCTGTCCCGGAAAAGCCTGCGCGCCTCGGTCTTGGCGGCCTCGATGTCGGTGCCTTCGGGAAATGCCAGCCGGTAATGGGTCTCGAACAGCGTCCCGGGTTCCAGCAGGGTGGAATTGGCCAGCGCCTCGGTCCGGACCAGCGTGCGCGGGCCAAGGCCGAAGCCGTCGCCCGCGTCGTCCGGCTCGCGCTCCAGGATCGCAGCCAGCCGGAACTCCTGGGTGCCAAGGCGGAACACGTCGCCGGTGTCGAGCCCCAACCGCTCGGCCAGCACCCGCTCCATCACCCCGCCGGGCAGCCCGCCCTCGACCGCCAGCGCCTGATCGAGCGGCATGTCGGGGGCGAGCCCGGCTGTGCCGTAGATCGGCCAGGCATCGTCGACGCCCTTCACCTGGGTCAGCGCGCGTTCCTCACCATCCCCTTCGCCCACGACGGCCATGGAGCGGAAGTCGACCACCTCGGAGATTGTCTCCGCCTGCGCCTCCATCCAGGCGCGCTCGGCGTCGTCGGCATAGCGATAGGTAAAGGACATCTCGGCATCGCCGCCGAGCAGCACCGCGCCCTCCTGCGCCAGACCGGCCTCGATCCCGGTCCGCACCGAGCCGACGGCGGCGATGGCTGCCACGCCCAGCGCGAGGCAGGCGAGAAACACGCGAAAGCCGGAGATCCCGCCGCGCAGCTCCCGCCGGGCGATCTTCGCGGCAGTGGAGAGACTCATTCCGCCGCCCTCGCGCCGGCCTCGGCGGCGCCGTCCAGCCGGCCGTCGACCAGCCGCAGCACCCGGTCGCAGCGCTCCGCCAGTTCCGGCGCATGGGTGACCAGCACCAGGGTCGCGCCATGGCGGTCGCGCAGGCCGAACAGCAGTTCCATGATCGCCTCGCCGGTGGAGCCGTCGAGGTTGCCGGTGGGTTCGTCGGCCAGCAGCAGGCGCGGACGCGGCGCAGCGGCACGAGCCAGCGCCACCCGCTGCTGCTCGCCGCCCGAAAGCTGTGCCGGGTAATGATCGAGCCGATCTCCCAGCCCGACCGCCCGCAATTCCTGCTCGGCGCGGTCGAATGCATCGCCCGCCCCGGCCAGTTCCAGCGGCGTCGCCACGTTTTCCAGCGCGGTCATCGTCGGAATCAGATGGAAGCTCTGGAAGACTACCCCCATATGATGTCGACGAAAGCGGGCCAGCGCGTCCTCGCCCATCGCCGAGAGGTCATGGCCGGCCGCCGTGATCGTCCCGGTGGTCGCGCGCTCAAGCCCGCCCATGAGCATGAGGAGAGAGGATTTGCCCGAACCGCTTGGCCCGATCAGCCCCAGCGTCTCGCCCGTCGCGACATCGAGCGAGATGCCCCGCAGGATCTCCACCCGACCGGCATTGCCGTCGAGCGCAAGGGTCACGTCCCTGAGGGAGAGAATCGGGTCTGGCATCGGGCGGGTCTCCGTCTGGGTGCACGGTTCTCGATATGGGGCCTTGGCCCGGGCGAACAAGGCATTGCCTGGCCTTGCCTTTGCCCTGGCCCTGCCAACAGCCACCCTGGCGGAACCGGTAACACTCGCCGCGCTCGGCGACAGCCTCACCCAGGGCTACGGCCTGCCGCCCGAGGATGGCTTCGTCCCGCAGTTACAGAATTGGCTTGAGAGCCGCGGCCACGAAGTGACGGTGATCAATGCCGGGGTCTCGGGCGACACCACGGCAGGCGGGCTTTCGCGGGTGGCCTGGACGCTCACGCCGGAGGTCGACGCGATGATCGTGGCGCTTGGCGGTAACGATCTTTTGCGCGGCATCGACCCGGCCAGCAGCCGCGGCAACCTGCGCGGCATCCTGGAAGCGGCCTCCGAGGCCGATGTCTCTGTCTTGCTGGTCGGGATGCAGGCGCCGGGCAATTACGGGCCGGATTACAAGCAGGCCTTCGACACGATGTATCCCGAGCTCGCCGAGGAGTTCGGCGCGCTGCTGGCGCCGAGTTTCTTCGAAGGGCTCACCGGCGATCCGTCGGACGCGCAGGCGATGGGCCGGTACATGCAGCCCGACGGGCTGCACCCCAATGCGGAGGGCGTGGCGCAGATCGTCGCGACGCTCGGACCCCGGGTGGAAGCGCTGATCGGGCGCGTGGAGACCGCGTCGAACTAGACGCGGCAGGGAGGAAAGCGGCATGACCCTGATCGAACGGCTGCGCGACGTGCTGGGCGCGCCCAATGTCCTGACCGGCGAGGAGACGGCCCGCTACGCGACCGACTGGACCGGCGTCTATGCCGCCGAACCGCTGGCCGTGCTGCGCCCCGGATCGACGGCGGAGGTCGCGGCGGCAGTGCGGCTGGCGGCCGAGACCGGCACGCCGGTGGTCCCCGTCGGCGGCAACACCGGGCTCTGCGGCGGCACCTACGCGCCGGGGGCGCTGATGATCTCGCTGGAGCGAATGTCCGCGATCCGGGAGATCCGCGACAGCGCCCGCATCGCCGTGGTGGAGGCCGGCGTGGTGCTCGATACGCTGCACACGGCCGCCGCCGCACACGGTCTCGCCTTCCCGCTCACCTTCGGCGCGCGCGGTTCCGCGATGATCGGTGGCTGTCTCTCGACCAATGCCGGCGGGTCCAACGTTTTGCGCCACGGCTCCACCCGGGGGCTCTGCCTGGGGCTGGAGGTCGTGCTGCCGTCGGGCGAGGTGCTGGACCTGATGACGGCATTGCACAAGGACAATTCCGGCTACGATCTGAAGGATCTGTTCATCGGCGCCGAGGGCACGCTCGGCATCATTACCGCCGCAACGCTGAAGCTCGTCCCGGCGCCGGTCGCCCATGCCACCGCGATGATCGCGATGCCCTCGCTCGACGCCGCGCTCGGCCTGCTGAACCGGCTGCAATCCGAGACCGGCGGCGCGGTGGAAGCGTTCGAATACCTCCCCGGAGACACGCTCGACACGATCGTCACCCATTTCGACGCCCTGCGCGCACCCTTCGCCGAGTCCCACGCCGTCAACATCCTGCTCGAGATCGGCGCCACCGCGCCGCGCGACGCCACTCCCGGCGCCGACGGCACCCTGCCCGTCGTCAGCCGCCTCGAGGAGATGCTGGGCGAGTTGATGGAGGAGGGCGACGTGCTGGATGCCGTCATCGCCATGAACGCGGCCCAGCGAAAGGCGTTCTGGGCGATCCGCGAAGGCGTTGCCGAAGTCGCGCTCAGCCGCAAACCCTTCGTCAACGCCGATGTCTCGGTGCCCGTCGACGCGGTGCAGGCGTTTCTCGACCAGATCGCCGAGCGCCTGCGCCGGCTCGACCCCGAGGTTACAGCGCTCTGGGTCTCGCACCTCGGCGACGGCAACGTCCACTACACCGCCCGGCCATCCCGCGACGATCCCGCGCTGCTGGACCGGGTTCTGGAGGCAGTGGAGGACGTGGCCCTTTCCCTCGGCGGCAGCTTCTCGGCGGAGCACGGTATCGGAAAGTCGAAGCTCGCCTCCATGCGGCGGCGCAAGAACCCCGCGGCGCTCGCCGTGATGCGGCAGCTCAAGGCCGCGCTCGACCCGCAGGGCCTGATGAACCCCGGCAAGGTGATCCCAGACTGATTGCCACGGCTTCCCTCGGCACGCGGTATCTGACATAGCAGCCCCATGTTCGACGATCTCGACGATATCCACCCGCTGTTCCACGGCGCCCCCTCGACAACGGAGTTCAAGAAGCTCCGCAAACGCATCGTGCGCAACGTGCGCGAGGCGGTCGAGCAATATGGCATGATCGAGCGGGACGCCCGCTGGCTGGTCTGCCTGTCCGGCGGCAAGGACAGCTACACGCTGCTCGCCGCGCTCTACGAGCTGAAGTGGCGCGGGCTTCTGCCGGTCGATATCCTCGCCTGCAACCTCGACCAGGGGCAGCCGGGTTTCCCGGCGACGGTGCTGCCGGAGTTCCTCGAGCGCATGGGTGTGCCGCACCGGATCGAATATCAGGACACCTATTCCATCGTGATGGACAAGGTGCCCCAGGGGCGCACCTATTGCGCCCTCTGCTCTCGCCTGCGCCGCGGCAACCTCTATCGCATCGCCCGCGAGGAGGGCTGCTCGGCGGTCGTTCTCGGCCACCACCGCGACGACATCCTCGAGACCTTCTTCATGAACCTCTTCCACGGCTCCCGGCTGGCCACCATGCCGCCCAAGCTGGTGAACGAGGAAGGCGACCTGTTCGTCTATCGTCCGCTGGCCCACGTGGCCGAGGAGGATTGCGAGAAATTTGCCCGGGCCATGAACTACCCAATCATCCCCTGCGACCTTTGCGGTAGCCAGGACGGGCTGCAGCGCCAGCAGGTCAAGGCGCTGATCGACGGCTGGGAAGCCAACCACCCCGGCCGCCGGCAAAAGATGTTCCGGGCGCTGATGAACGCGCGCCCCTCGCACCTGCTCGACCCGGAACTCTTCGATTTCGCAGGGCTTTCCCGCAAGTCCGGACAAATCGACGAAAATTGAACCGAGATTCCGGACTCGCATTAAGGGGATGCTGAGTCGCATCCTCTAGCGTCGTTCCCGACCGGCGAAGAGCCAAACCGAGGAACATGTCGCATGAAACGGCCCGCACTCCGCTTACGCCAGATCCGGCGGCGGCTGAACCACGCCTTTATCCGCCCACAAACGCTCGCCTTCGTCCCGGCGCTGATGTTCGGCGGCTACTGGTTCGGCGGAGAGGGCGTCTTGATGATCACCGCGGTGACCTTTCCCATGGTGCTCATGCTGGGCGGGCTGTTCGAGGGGGACCGCAATTTCGAGCGTCTGGACGGGCTGACCGGACTCGCCAACCGCACGCACCTGCTCGACACGCTGCAGGATTTCCTGTCGCACTACGAGGGACAGGGGCAATCGACCATCGCCTTCGTGATCCAGCTCGACGAGTTCGCCGAGGTGGCGGAGGCGCTCGGGAGCGCCGGCACTGAAGAAGTGCTCCGCCGCACCGCGGACCGGATCCACGGCGCCATTCGCCCCGGCGACGTGGCAGCCCGGCTGGTCGAACACCGCTTCGGCCTTGCGCTCGGCCCGGTGCGGCAGGCGAACATGGAGGTTGGCCTTCGGGTCTGCGAGCGCATCCAGACGGCGATCGCCGAACCGATCAGTCTCGACGCGACGACCGTGCACGTTTCCGCCTCCATCGGCTTCTGCCTCGCGCGCCGGGCACCACAACGGGACGCAGAGGCGATGCTCGAAGCCGCCGAGATCGCGATGGACGCGGCCCGCCGCGCCGGCCGCTCTCAGATCAGGGCCTATTCCCGCGAGATGAGCGCAGCGATCGAAAACAGGCACTCCCTGTCGGAAGAGATCGCGCGCGCCTTCGACGAAGGCGAGATCCGTCCCTGGTTTCAACCACAAATCTCCACGGACACCGGCCTCGTGTCCGGCTTCGAGGCGCTGGCCCGCTGGGACCATCCCACGCGCGGCACCCTGCTGCCGGCGGATTTCCTCGAGGCGGCGGAAAGCGCCGGGCTCCTCGAGCGCCTCGGCGAGGTGATGCTTTTCAGCAGCCTGACCGCGCTGCGCATGTGGGACAAGGCGGGGTACCGGGTGCCGCGCGTGGCGCTCAACTTCACGGCCGCCGAGCTGCGCAACCCGCGCCTCGTGGACAAGATGAAGTGGGAGCTCGACCGGTTCGACCTGACCCCGGACCGGCTCAATGTCGAGGTGCTCGAAACCGTGGTCGCGGACAGCTCGAACGACACGATCACCGCCAACATCGCGGCGCTTGCAACCCTGGGCTGCCAGATCGACCTCGACGATTTCGGCACCGGCCATGCCTCGATCAGCAATATCCGGCGTTTCGCCGTGAACCGTATCAAGATCGACCGCTCCTTCGTCGCCCGCGTGGACGGAGACCAGAGCCAGCAAAAGATGATCGCCGCGATCCTGTCTCTGGCCGATCAACTCGACCTGGACACGCTGGCCGAAGGGGTCGAGACCGTTGGCGAACACGCCATGATGGCGCAACTGGGCTGCGGCCATGTCCAGGGCTTCGGCGTCGCATTGCCGATGCCCTTCGAGGAAACCATGGGCTGGATGGACCGGCACCTCGCGAAGCTCGGCCACACTCCGCAGATCGGACGCCCGACGAGCTGATCCGGCCGATCGGGGTGCAACTGCCGCACCGTCGCCGGATGGTCGCAGCCCCGCGCGGGCTTGAAAAACGGGATTCTGCTTGACGTTTCGGCCCGCGCCGGATTGAACCGGCGCCAACCCCGGATACCAAAGGACGTCGGTGATCCCCTGATGGACGATCAGAACAAGAACCTCATTCTCGCCACCGCGCTCAGCTTTCTCGTGATCCTGGTCTGGTTCGTGCTGTTTCCACCACCGGAACCGAGCGTGACCGAGACTCCGCCCGCGGCGACCGAGACGATCGGCCAGACCGATGCAAACGGCGCCCCGATCGCCTCCGTTCCGCAGGCCGCCGATCCCGGCGCGACCACGGCGACGACCGAGGTCGCCCCTGCCGCCGACGCCCCGCGCCTGAACGTCGAGACCCCGCGCCTGACCGGTACGATCTCGCTCGCAGGCGGTCGGATCGACGACCTTCTGCTGAACGACTACCGCGAGACGCTGGACACCAACTCGCCCAACGTCCGTCTGCTGGAGCCGGTCGGGGACCCGCTCTCCTACTACGCGCTCTTCGGCTGGGCCCCCGGCGGCGGGCTGACGCCGGCCGACGTGCCCGGCACCGACACGGTCTGGACCGTCGAGAGTGGCGAAACGCTGACGCCTGAGAACCCGGTTTCGCTGCGGTGGGACAGCCCTTCGGGCCTGATCTTCCGCCGCGAGCTGTCGATCGATGACGATTACATGTTCACGGTCGCCCAGACCGTCGAGAACCCGACCGAAGCAGCCGTTCGGGCCGCGCCCTACGGCATCATCGCGCGGCACGGCCTGCCCGAGACCAGCCGATTCTTCATTCTGCACGAGGGGGTCGTCTCGATGGCGAACGGCTCGCTCACCGAGATGGACTACGGTGATTTCGAGGACTTCGCGGTCGATCCGGCCATGGGCGCGCAGGCCGAAACGATCGAAGACGTGACCGAAGGCTGGATCGGCTTCACCGACAAGTACTGGATGACCACGCTGATCCCCAACAACGGGGAGCCCTTCAAGCAGGTCATGCTGTTCCAGCCGCAGTCGCAGATCTACCAGACCCAGACGATCTATCCGACGGTCGAGATCGGCCCCGGCCAGACGGTGGAGCATTCCTCCCGGCTCTTCGCCGGCGCCAAGGAATGGGAGGCGATCCGCGACTATCAGAACGAGGGCGGCGTCTACCGCTTCATCGATTCCATCGACTGGGGATGGTTCTTCTTCCTGACCAAGCCGATCTTCCAGGTCCTGCACTTCCTGAACGCCATGATCGGCAACATGGGCTGGTCGATCATCGCCCTGACCGTCATCATCAAGGCGCTGCTCTTCCCGCTGGCGTACAAGTCGTACTCCTCGATGGCCAAGATGAAAGAGCTTCAGCCGGAGATGGAGAAGCTCAAGGAGAAGGCCGGCGACGACCGGATGCAGCTCCAGAAGGACATGATGGAGCTCTACAAGAAGGAAAAGGTGAACCCGGCTTCCGGCTGTCTGCCGATCCTGCTGCAGATCCCGATCTTCTTCTCGCTCTACAAGGTGATCTTCGTCACCATCGAACTGCGCCACGCGCCCTGGCTCGGCTGGATCCGCGACCTCTCGGCGCCGGACCCGTCGTCGATCCTGAACCTGTTCGGCCTGCTCCCCTGGGGCGTTCCGGATCTCGGTGCGCTGCAGATCATCTCGCTCGGCATCCTGCCGATCCTGCTCGGCATCTCGATGTGGATGCAGCAGAAGCTGAACCCGGCGCCCACCGATCCGACGCAGCAGATGATCTTTGCCTGGATGCCGTGGATCTTCATGTTCATGCTTGGCAGCTTCGCCAGCGGGCTGGTGCTCTACTGGATCACCAACAACACCATCACGTTCATCCAGCAGTACCTGATCATGCGCTCGCACGGCTACAAGCCGGATATTTTCGGCAACATCACGTCGAGCTTCAGACGCAAGAAACCAGACGCCGAGTGACCGGCCGACTTGCGCATATCGTTCGCCATCCGATCAAGTCGCTCGGATGGGAGGAATTGCCGGCGGTCGAGCTGACCGCCGGCAAAGTGCTGCCCTACGATCGCCACTGGGCTCTGGCGCACGAGGCTGCGGCCTTCGAGGGCAACCCCGAAGGCTGGTATGCCAAGCGCAACTTCGTGCGCGGCGTGGCCTCGGCCCCGCTGATGGCGATCCGGGCGAACCTGTCGCCCGACGCCAGCCGCGTGACGCTGACCCACCCGGAGCGCCCGGCGCTCGAGATCGTTCCGGATGGCGGCGCAGCCTCGGCCGCTCTGACCGACTGGGTCGCGCCGCTATGGCCCGCCAACCGGCCCGAACCGGCACGCCTCGTCACTGCCGGCGCGCAGGCCATGACCGATGCACCGGACCCGTTCGTCTCGGTGCTGAGCCTCGCCTCGCTGCGCGACCTCGGGCAACGCATGGACAAGGATCTTTCGATCCACCGTTTCCGCGGCAACCTATGGTTCGACGGCCTCCCCGCCTGGGAAGAAGCCGACTGGGCCGGGCGCGAACTCGCCATCGGCGCGACCCGGCTCCGCGTTGTCGAACCGATCACCCGCTGCAACGCCACCCGCGCCAATCCCGACACCGGCCGAGACGACGGCGACACCCTCGCGGCGCTGGAAGCCGCCTTCGGCCACCGGGACTTCGGCGTCTTCGCCACCGTCATCGAAGGCGGGCCGATCCGCATCGGCGACCCAGTGGAGCCCTGCCCATGAGTGCCCTGCCCTTTCCGCTCGCCCCGACCCCGGACGACGCCACGATGGAGCGTGGCCGCAAGCTCTTTGCCGGCCGGACCGAATTCCTCAAGGGCGTGGTCGCGATGTCCGGCCTGCCGTCGGCTGACCGGATCGAGGTCTGCTTCGCCGGGCGTTCGAACGTCGGCAAGTCGACGCTGATCAATGCGCTGACCGGGCACAAGGCGCTGGCCCGCGCCTCCAACACGCCGGGCCGGACGCAGGAGATCAACTTCTTCACCCTGCAGGACAGCCATTACCTCGTCGACCTGCCCGGCTATGGCTTTGCCAAGGCCCCTGTCGCCGTGGTCGAGAAATGGCAGAAACTGCTCAAGGCCTACCTGTCCGGTCGCGCCACCCTGCGCCGCGCCTTCGTGCTGATCGACGCCCGCCATGGCGTCAAATCGGTCGACGAGGAGATCCTGACGCTGCTCGACAAGGCCGCCGTGCCCTTCCAGGTGGTGATGACCAAGGTCGACAAGGTAAAGGCGGCCGAGCTCGACAAGGTACTGGCCCAGGTCCGCGGCAAGCTGCAGCCGCACCCGGCCGCCTACCCCGAGCTGCTCGTCACCTCCTCCGACAAGGGCGAGGGGATCGAGACCCTGCGCGCCACTATCGCCGGCCTCGACTGAACCAGGCGCGCCGCTCCGCTTCTTCTCTCCAGAAAACCCCGCCGGAGGCGCGATCTTTCGGACGAAAGATCGTCCGCCGCGCAGCGGCGCCCCTGCTGCCGGTCCGCCTTCAGACGTGCTGCCCGCCGTTCACCTCGATCTCGGTACCGGTCACGTAGCTCGATGGCTCCGTGCAGAGGAAATAGATCACATCCGCGACTTCCGAGGGCTGGCCGAGACGCCGCAGTGGCAGCCCGTTCACGATCCTCTCGGTGCCCGGGCTCAGGATCGAGGTCTCGATCTCGCCGGGAGCGATCGCGTTGACCCGCACGCCATGCGGCCCGAAATCATGCGCCATCTCGCGGGTGAGCGCCTTGAGCGCCGCCTTGGAGGTCGCATAGGCCGCGCCGGCAAAGGGATGCACGCGCGAGCCGGCGATGGAGGTGACATTGACCACCGCTCCCTTCGCGGCGGTCAGTTCCTCGATCAGGCCGCGCGCCAGCACGACGGACGCGAAGAAGTTGACGTGGAACACCCGCCCCCAATCCAGAAGATCGGTGTCGATCGTGTTCAGACGTTCGCCGTTCGGACCCTTCGGCGAGATCCCGGCATTGTTGACCAGCGCGTCCAGCCGTCCGCCGATCTTCTCCTGGATCACGCCCACGGCGTTGATCGTGTCGGCAGGGTCCGACAGGTCGATCTGGACATGGTTCTCCTCGCCACCGGGCCAGGGACAGGCGGGGGAGAAGGGCTGACGGGAGCAGGTGATCACCCGCCACCCCTCGGCGCTGAACTTGCGCACGGTGGCGTGGCCGATCCCGCGGCTCGCCCCGGTCAGCAGCAATGTCTTCTGTCGGTTCTCGTCGGCCATGCTGTGCTCCCGCGTTCTGGCCCAAGCCATACGCAAAGCGGCGGCAAACACAATCGCCCTTGGCACGCGGTCGGTCAGGCCCTAACACGGGAGACCAATGCATCACCGAGCCGACAGATGAAGAAACAGGTCATGAACCGCGACTGGATTGCCACCGCCCGGACCCTCTCCGAGGCCCTCCCCTACCTCCAGCGCTACAGCGGCGCCACCGTTGTCATCAAGTTTGGCGGCCACGCGATGGGCGACGCCGAGCAGATGGCGCAGTTTGCCCGCGACATCGTGCTGATGAACCAGGTCGGCGTGCACCCGGTCGTCGTCCATGGCGGCGGGCCGATGATCAACGAGCTGCTGGCCAAGCTCGACATCAAGAGCGAGTTCGTGAAGGGCAAGCGGGTGACCGACGCCGCCACCATGGAAGTGGTGGAGATGGTGCTCTCCGGCCTCGTCAACAAGCGCATCGTCCAGGCGATCAACCAGGAGGGCGGCCGCGCCGTGGGCATCTCCGGCAAGGACGCCAACATGATGGTCTGCGACCCGGTCGATCCGGCGCTCGGGCTGGTCGGCCAGCCGGTGGAGGTCTCGCCCGACCTCATCCACCAGATGCATGCGCACAAGATCATCCCCGTGGTCGCCCCGCTCGGCGCCGGCCGCGACGGCGAGACCTTCAACGTCAACGGCGACACCGCCGCCGGCGCCATCGCCGCCGCGCTCAAGGCCGACCGCCTGCTGCTGCTCACCGATGTCGAGGGCGTGAAGGACGCCAGCGGTTCCGTGGTCACACAGCTCAGCCCAGACCAGGTGCGCGAGCTGACCGCCAGCGGAGTCATCGCCGGCGGCATGATCCCCAAGACCGAGACGGCGCTCGATGCGATTGCCGGCGGGGTGCGGGCCGTTGTGATCCTCGACGGCCGGGCGCCAAATGCCTGCCTGCTGGAACTGTTCACCGACCACGGCGCCGGTTCGCTGATCCGGGTGCCGTTCGAGCAGGAACCGCGCAAGATGTGAAAAGGGCTTCGCATCGGCGAAACCTGTCCTATGATCGGGCCGTCATGTGCACCGCTCCCCAGTCAGCCGGACCGGATTTCGAGTCGCTGGAGCACGAGGCGGGGAGCCTGTCTCTCTCGATCCTCGGCGGGCTCCACGTCGCGCCGTCGGACGAGGGCATACCGGAGGGCGTGCGCACCCTGCTGCTGCTCGGCCCGGCCGAGCCCGGCTTCTGGCCCAGCGTGACCGCCGACCCCGAGTTTTCCGACGCCGCTCCCGACCCGCTGGATCGCTGGTCGCGGCGGGTGATCGGGGACTGGGCGGCGCGGATCGGCGCAGAGGCGCTCTTTCCTTTCGGTGGCCCGCCCTTCCTGCCGTTTCTCAACTGGCTCACCCGGACCGGGCGCGCCTGGACCTCGCCTGTGGGGCTGGTCGTGCATGCCGAGGCGGGGCTTTTCCTCTCGGTCCGCGGCGCGCTCGGCCTGCGGGAGAATATCGCGCTTCCCGCCCCCCTGGAACGCCCCTGCGAGAGCTGCGACGCCCGCCCGTGCCTGACTGCCTGCCCGGTCTCCGCGCTCGGCGCTGGCGGCTATGACACCGGCAATTGCCACGATTACATCGACACCGCAGACGCCGACTGCATGGACCTGGGATGCGCCGTTCGGCGCGCCTGCCCGGTCAGCCAGGGCTATCCGCGCCTGCCCGCTCAATCCGCGTTTCACATGCGCGCTTTTCACGGATCCTCATGAGACACCTGATTCTTCTCCGCCACGTGAAATCCAGTTGGGTGAACCCCGACGTCGACGATTTCGACCGCCCGCTCAACAAGCGCGGCAAACGCAGTGCCAAGGCGCTCGGCAAGTGGCTGCGCGACAGCGCATTGAAGCCGGACGAGGTCCTGTGCTCCTCCGCCCGGCGCGCCCGCGAGACCTTCGAAGGGTTGAAGCTCTCCGTCGGGGCGGACCTCCGGGAGGATCTCTATCACGCCGAGCCCGAGGTGATGCTCGAGGTGCTGCGCAAGGCCGGCGGAAAATCCGTCCTGATGATCGGCCACAACCCCGGCATCGCGGCCTTTGCCCAGATGCTGACCGAGACCCCGCCGGAGCATCCACGCTTCTCCGATTACCCGACCGGGGCGCTCCTGGTGCTCGATTTCGACATCAAGACCTGGTCGAAGGCCGGCCCCGGCAAAGGCAAGGTGCGGAGTTTTCTCACGCCGCACGATCTCGTTCCGGCCGAAGAGTAGGCCGAAACCGCGAACGCCCCGGCGGTGATGCCGGGGCGCTGAACTCTCGCGATACCAATCGCCTCAGTGGCCGAGGATCTGGCTCAGGAAGAGCTTCGTCCGCTCGTGCTGCGGGTTGTTGAAGAACTCTTCCGGCTCGTTCTGTTCCACGATCTGGCCCTGGTCCATGAAGATCACGCGGTTCGCGACCTGCCGGGCAAAGCCCATCTCGTGGGTCACGCAGAGCATGGTCATGCCTTCCTCGGCCAGCTCGACCATCGTGTCGAGCACTTCCTTGATCATCTCCGGGTCGAGCGCCGAGGTCGGTTCGTCGAAGAGCATGATCCGCGGCTTCATGCAGAGCGACCGGGCGATCGCCACCCGCTGCTGCTGACCGCCCGAAAGCTGGCCGGGATACTTGTTGGCCTGCTCGGGGATCTTCACCTTCTCGAGGAAGTGCATGGCCGTCTCGACGGCCTCCTTGCGCGGCACCTTGCGGACCCAGATCGGGGCCAGGGTGCAGTTTTCGAGGATCGTCAGGTGCGGGAACAGGTTGAAGTGCTGGAACACCATCCCGACCTCGGAGCGGATCTTGTCGATGTTCTTGAGATCCGAGCTGAGCTCGGTTCCGTCGACGATGATCTCGCCCGACTGGTGCTCCTCCAGACGGTTGATGCAGCGGATCAGCGTCGACTTGCCGGATCCCGAGGGGCCGGCGATGACGATCCGCTCGCCCCGGTGCACCGAGAGGTTGACGTCCCGGAGCACGTGGAAGTTCCCGTACCACTTGTTCATGTGGGTGATCTGGATCGCGACCTCGTCGGACACCTGCATGTGCGAGCGGTCGATTTCGCGTTGGGCGGACATTTCGGACATGAGCGTTTCCTTAGCGATGGCCCGTCTGGAGCTTGCGCTCCAGGTACATGGAGTACCGGGACATGGAGAAGCAGAAGATGAAGAACATGACGGCGATGAAGCCGTAGATCTCCCAGACAAGGCCGTTCCAGGCCGCGTCGGCGAGGATCGCGCGCGACAGGCCCAGCGGGTCGAGAAGGCCGATGATCGACACCAGCGTCGTGTCCTTGAACACGCCGATGAAGGTGCTGACGATGCCGGGGATCGAGATCTTGAGCGCCTGCGGCATAATGATCAGCCGTTGCGCCATCCAGAAGTCGAGCCCGAGCGCGTCGGCCGCCTCGTACTGACCGCGCGGCAGCGCCGCGAGACCGCCGCGGATCACTTCGGCCATGTAGGCCGAGGCGAAGAGCGTCACCATGATGATGACCCGCAGGATGATGTCGAAATCGGTGCCCGGCGGCATGAAGATGTTGAGCAGTGTCGAGGCCACGAAGAGCAGCGTGATCAGCGGCACCCCCCGGATGAACTCGATGAAGCCCACCGAGAGCGAGCGGACGATCAGCAGGTTGGACTGCCGCCCGAGCGCCAGCAGGATGCCGATCGGCAGCGACAGCGCGATCGCGACCACGCCGATGGTGATCGAGAGCATGTAGCCACCGAAGGCGCGGCTCTCGACCGACTGGATTGCCAGCGGCAGAACCGAGGCGATACCGTCGGCCACCGGGCCGGAGAGGAAAATCCACCAGATCACCGGCAGGACGAAGGCCAGGATCGTCGCCGCGAGGTTGCCGAGCACCGGCGCAAGGTGCCGGGAGGCGAGATAGCCGATGACGAAACCGAGCGCCGCCATGACCGGGTTCCAGATCGTGCCGCCCCAGAGCAGCCAGGGCATCAGGAACGGGTAGATCGCCGAGAAGTAGAGCATCTTGCGCGGCAGGTGGGTGAAGAGCACCGGCGCGAGCGCGACGAAGAGCAGTATGAAGTCCAGCACGACCCGCCAGTAGAGTTCCTTGGGGTAGAAGCCGAACATGAACTGCAGCCAGCGTTCGCGGATGATGCCCCAGCAGGCCCCGCCATAGCCGAGTTCCGCGATGATCTCGCGGCATTCGGTCAGCGAGGAGGCGTGCCAGGTCGGCGAGACCATCCAGGGCAGCGCCTGGGCCAGCAGCCAGTAGATGAAGGCCAGCGCCAGCAGCGTGACGACGGAGTTGAAGGCGGAGGAGAACAGGTTCTCCCGCACCCAGCCGATCGCGCCGGTTGTCGCC
The DNA here is from genome assembly GCF_900188335.1 of Tropicimonas sediminicola. Taxonomy (GTDB): domain Bacteria; phylum Pseudomonadota; class Alphaproteobacteria; order Rhodobacterales; family Rhodobacteraceae; genus Tropicimonas; species Tropicimonas sediminicola. Next base: position 362,910 of record NZ_FZOY01000004.1, read on the forward strand.
GCGGGCGGCTCCTGCTCGGAGAGCATCTCGGAGCGGACGTAATGCGTGTTGCTCATCTTACCGCTCCACCAGTTTGACGCGCTGATTGTAGAGGTTCATCCCCGCCGAGATCGCCAGGCTGATCGACAGATAGACGAGCATCCCCATCAGAACCGTCTCCAGCTCGCGGCCGGTCTGGTTGAGGGTGATCCCCATCAGCGTGCCGGTCAGATCCATGTAGCCCACGGCGATGGCGAGCGAGGAGTTCTTGGTCAGGTTCAGGTATTGCGAGATCAGCGGCGGGATGATGACCCGCAACGCCTGCGGCAGGATGACGAGGCTCATGATCCGGTTGGGCCAGAGCCCGAGCGCCGCGGCGGCCTCGGTCTGCCCCTTGGAGATGGCCAGGATACCCGCGCGCACGATCTCGGCGATGAAGGCCGCGGTGTAGAGCGACAGCGACAGCCAGAGCGCGATCAGCGAGTTGCGGAGATAGATACCGCCCTGGAAGTTGAACCCCTTGAGCTCCGGCATGCCGAGGTGAAAGCCCAGGGCGGCCAGGACCGCGAGGGTCGGGATCAGCACGACACCGAGGCGCAGGTACCAGGTGGTCGGCCGGTCGCCGGTCTCATTCTGGATCCGGTCCGCGCGCTGGCGGATCTTGCTGGACGCATAGAGACCGGCAAGGAACACGGCGGCGATGAGCAGGAAGTCGAGGCTGATCTGGAACATCCCGCAGGAATCGCTGACCGGGCCACCGTCTTCGGGGATGGCGCAGGCCGGGCTGTCCGTATCGGGCAGGATCGGCAGGTCGCCGAGGCCACGGCTGAACAGCGGCTCGGGGACATAGACGCCACGGTTGGTCAATGCGACGGAGTCGAAGAGCAGCATGCTGGCTTCGGGGTCCTCGCCGCGGAAATCCCTCGGGGCGGGCAGGGTCTCGATCAGGATCGCCATGGTGAAGACGATCCAGAGCAGCACCGGCACGTTGCGGAACATCTCGACATAGACGGTCATCAGGCGCGACACGAGCCAGTTGTTCGACAACCGCAGAACGCCGACGATCACGCCGACCACCGTCGCCGTGATACAGCCGAGCACCGCCACCAGCAGAGTGTTGAGCAGGCCGACGACGGTCGCCCGCCAGTGGCTGGACTGCGAATTGTAGTCGATCAGCCTCTGGTTGATGTCATAGCCGGCCGGATCCCGAAGGAAGGTGAAGTCGATCGGCTTCCCGAGGACGGCGAGGTTGTTGATCGTGTTGTTGATGAGCCAGCCTGCCAGGATCAGGAACCCGATGAGCGCGACGATCTGGATGGTGATCGAGCGGTAGCGGGTGTCGTAGATCAGCATGCCGAGCTTGAACGACTCCTTCGGCGGGTCGGTCATTGTGCTCATGGCAATGTTCCCTGCAGCGCTCCGGGCTTCTTTCATCGGCGGGGTTTGCTCTCCCCGTCCATTGGCCCGGATATTTTCGTTGAAGTGCAGATACGCGAAGGGCGCGACATTTGCCGCGCCCTTGCTAAGTCGATCTTAGCGGAACGGCGGGGAGTAGAGCAGGCCGCCGTTGGTCCACTGCGCGTTCAGGCCGCGCGCCAGGCCGATCGGCGTGGTCTCGCCCACGTTCTTCTCGAACAGCTCACCGTAGTTGCCGCCCGCCTTGATGGCGCGCTTGGCCCATTCGGCGTCGAGGCCGAGCATTTCGCCCAGCGAGCCTTCGGTGCCGAGGATACGGTTGATCTCCGGGTTGTCGGTGCCGGAGGACAGCTCGTCGATGTTGGCCGAGGTGATGCCGAGCTCTTCGGCCGAGATCAGCGCGTTCAGCGTCCAGCGGACGATGTCGCCCCAGTCGTTGTCGCCGTGGCGAACGAGCGGGCCGAGCGGCTCCTTGGAGATGATCTCCGGCAGCAGGATGTGGTCACCCGGCGCCTCGAAGGTCGCGCGAACGGCGGCGAGGCCGGAGGCGTCGGTGGTGTAGGCGTCGCAGGCACCGGCGAGGTACTGCTGCTGGGCCTCGTTGTCGGTCTCAACCGGCACCGGCTCGTAGGAGATGTTGTTGGCGCGGAAGAAGTCGGCCAGGTTCAGCTCGGTGGTGGTGCCGGTCTGGATGCAGACGGTGGCGCCGTCCAGTTCCTTGGCCGAGGAGACGCCGAGCTCCTTCGGAACCATGAAGCCCTGGCCGTCGTAGTAGTTCACGCCGACGAACTCGAACTTGAGGTCGATGTCGCGGGTAAAGGTCCAGGTGGTGTTGCGGGCGAGCAGGTCCACTTCGCCCGAAGCCAGGGCGGTGAAGCGGGTCTTGCCGGTGGTCGGGATGAACTCGACAGCGGTCGGATCCCCGAGCACGGCGGCCGCTACGGCACGACAGAACGCAACGTCGAAACCTTCCCACTCGCCATTCGCGTTGGGAGCGGCGAAGCCGACGAGGCCGGTGTTCGCGCCGCAGTTCAGCTTGCCGCGGGCCTTGACGTCGTCCAGGGTAGCAGCCCCCGCGACACCGGCCGACAGGCCAGCCACGGCCAGTGCCCCAACGAGTACGGTCTTTTTCATGAGTACCTCTTCCTGATGGTCCCACCCGTTCCGGTGGTGATCCTTTATTTTGTGGGCCTCTCGACCCGAGCGAAACTCTTGCGAGAGGGCGCCGCCCCCTCAGCGCCCCAACTTTGGGCAAATTCCTAAATAAAGGTCAAGTGCGGCTCCGGAAGTGGCCCTAGCGTCACCTTTGCTGGCGCGCAGCCCGTGTCCATGTGTTGAAAAATTGGGCAGCGCCAGCCGTGGAGCAGACAGGATTTAGACGGCCGGGCGAGACAGGCGGTGGAAATTCGCTGCGTGCAGAAACGCTTGCCGTTTGATCGCCGCATCGGCGGCCGCCTCTGCGTCAACGCCCCACTGGCTCTCCTGGAAGGTCTCGTCGACCCGCGAACGCCGCCAGAGCTCCTCGGGAGAAAAAACTTCGTCGACAGCGGCGAGGCCGATCAGGAGCGAGCCTGAAAGGCTGACCAGGTCATGCAGGGCAGTCAGCGCGAACGGATCCGAATCTTCGACCCGGCGGCGCAGGGTCGCGAGGCTCTCCTCCGACTGGGCCACCGGAACGATTCCCACGGTCAGCTCCAGCGCGGCGCCAAGTGCGCTGCGCGCCCAGTCGAGCATCGGGTCCCAGGCCTCGGCCTGCAGCTGCGCCAGCAGCTCGGGTCCGTCAGCGCGGTAACAGCAGAGGTCGGTTTCGCCGTAGGCCGCGATCAGCGCCGCGACCTCCGCGAACTGCGGAACGACCTTGTCGATCGCGGAATTGGCGGACCGGGTGAAGGGCATCGACAGCGGGTCGATCTCGCCTTCCTGCGCGTTCCACTCGGCGGCGATCTCCTCGGCCAGCAGGCGCGTCGGCAGCAACAGCGTCGCCTTGCTGGGCGTCCGCACCGGGCGGCCGTCGAGCGCCACGCTCCAGCCCGCCCCGGAATCGACGGCCTCGGCCTGCTTCCAGAAGCGTTTCGCCTTCCACTCGGCCATTCAGCTCTCCCAGATTCGTTCGATCGCGGCGGGCAGATCGGCGTAGCGATCGACGATCGCGCCGGCCCCGGCCCGCGTCAGGGTTTCGGTGGGATGGTAGCCCCAGCTCACGCCAAGCGTCCGGACGCGGGCGGCGCGGCCCATCTCCATGTCAAAGCTCGTGTCGCCGATCATCACCGCGTCCCGCGCCTCCACGCCGGTTTCGGCAAGCGCCGTCAGCACCATCGAGGGGTGCGGCTTGGAGGGGTGGTGGTCGGCCACCTGCTCGGTGACGAAGGCCCCGGTCAGCCCGTGGGCCGCCAGCAGGTGATCCAGCCCGCGGCGGGACTTGCCGGTGGCGATGCCGACCAGAACGTCGTCGCGAGCGAGCAGCGCGTCGATCACCTCCCGCGCACCGGGATAGAGCGGTGACATCTGCTCCGGCGCACCGGTGCTGCGAAGGCTGGAGAAGCTGTTCTTGTAGCCCTCGACCAGCGCCTCCTGCGCCTCCGTGTCGAGCTCGGGAGAAAGCTGTGCCATCGCGACCGGCAGCGACAGGCCGACGATCGACAGCACCGTTTCGCGCGGCGGCGGCTGCATCCCGAGCCCGCCATAGGCGGCGTCCATCGCGGCGACGATATGCGCCTGGCTGTCCACGAGGGTGCCATCGACGTCGAAGATCACGAGCCGAAGCGGGGAATGGCTCATCCGTCCTGCTCCTCGAAGGGATCGGCGGGCACGTCAGCGGCGCGCCAGTCGAGCATCTCCCAGGTCCGTTCCATGTGTTCCGGCAGCGGCGCGGTCAGCACCAGGCGGCTGCCGGTCACCGGGTGGGTCAGCGACAGCGACCGGGCGTGCAAGTGCAGCTTGCGCGACAACGCGCCGCCCAGACCCGCGCCCCAGCCGTCGCCCAGGTTCTCCTGCCCGGAACCGCCATACTTGCCGTCGCCAACGATCGGATGCCCGATCTCGGCCATGTGTGCGCGCAGCTGGTGCGTGCGCCCCGTGACCGGGACCAGCGCCACCCAGCTCACCCGCCCGCCGAGCCCCGAGAGCACGGCGTAGTCGGTCGTGGCGCGCTTGGCACCGGGGGTCGCGTCGACCTCGCGCGGATGCACGCAGCGCATCTTCTCGCCCTCGCCGCCGGCCCCGTGGCCACCGGCCTTTACCAGGCCGAAGCGGATCGTGCCCATCTGCGGCGCGGGCACGCCGGCGACGGCGGCCCAGTAGATCTTGCGGGTGTCGCGGGCGCGGAAGGCCTCCGTCAGGGCGCCGGCCATCGCGCGGGTCCGCGCCAGCAGCAGCACGCCGGAGGTGTCCTTGTCGAGCCGGTGAACCAGCCGCGGTTTCTCGTCCAGCCCGAAGCGCAGCGCCTCGGCCAGCCCGTCGACATGGCGGGTCTGCTTGCTGCCGCCTTGCGTGGGCAGGCCAGCGGGCTTGTTGATCGCGATCAGGTGGTCGTCCCGGTAGATCACGGTCTCCCGGATCATCCTGGCGTCGGCCTCGGAGACGCCGCTCCGCTCCTGCCGCGGCGGCTCGCTCTCCGGATCGGGCAGTGGCGGCACGCGGACGATCTGCCCGGCCTCGATCCGCGTCGAAGTCTTGACCCGCGCCCCGTCGAGACGCAGTTCGCCCTTGCGGCACATCTTCTCGATCCGGCCCTGGCCGACATGCGGGAACCGGTTCCGGAACCAACGGTCGAGCCGCTGCCCCGCCTCGTCCGGCGCGATCTCGATCTGCTGCACCCGGCTCATGGCAGCGGCACCACACCACGGGCGAAGGCAAGCCCCACGACAAGCGCGGCGAGCGAGACCAGCACCGATGCGGTGATATAGACCAGCGCGATCTCAGTCCGGCCCTCCTCCATCAGGAAGATCGCGTCCAGCGAGAAGGCCGAGAAGGTGGTGAAGCCGCCGAGGAAGCCGGTCATCAGGACCGGGGCCAGCGAATTGGCGCCCTTGCGCTCCAGCAGGACGACGAGCGCGCCCATCAGGAAGGAACCGACCACGTTCACCGTCAATGTCCCCCAGGGGAAGCCGATGCCCAGCAGGGCCTTCATTCCGACGTTTGTCAGGTATCGGCAGGTTGCGCCGAGCGCGCCGCCGAGGGCGACCTGGAGAGCGGTGAGGATCATTGCGCCGATGTCCTGTGCCACCGGCGCAATGTCAAGGGCCCGGCCTTGCGCTCAGGCCGATTTGCGCGCGCCGGCGGGGCTGTCGCCGTTGGCGGCGATCACCTCGATCACGCGATCCTCGGGCACCGGCCCGCGCACGATCTTCTTGCCGTGGATCATCGACGGCACCAGGTTCTCGCCCTTCCAGACCTTGTAGAAAAGGATCGCCGCGATGTGCAGCAGGACCAGCGCCAGGATGATCGGGGGCAGCGTATTGTGCCAGCCCGACGCCCAGCCAACCCAGGATCCGCTGACAGAATCGGCAAGCGGGCCCTTGTTGATGAAGTCGTCCGGATCGCTGAACAGCCCCGTGAAGGCCTGAAACGCCAGGACCCCGAGCAGCGCAAAGACCGACAGCGCCCCAACCGGGTTGTGCCCGGCCCAGTGGCTCGGCTTGCGCTTCGAGATGCCGCTCGAATAGCGCAGGAACGTGCCCGGCGCGTAGACGAAGTCCCGGAAGCGGGCGGGCCAGGGGCCGAACAGGCCCCAGACCACGCGGAAGACGAGCAGCCCGATCACGGCATAGCCGAAGTAGAAGTGCAGGGTCATGATACCCGGGCCGAACTTGCCCAGGTACCATGCCGTACAGACGCAGATCGCCAGCGCCCAGTGGAACAGGCGAAGGCCCGGATCCCAGAGGCGGACGCGGCGAAGCTGGTCGGTTTCAGGCGAGCCGTCAGACACGCGCCTCAGTCCTTCTTGGCCTGGAATTCCTTGTGGCAGGCCTGGCACTGCTGGCCGATCGGCCCGATCGCCGCGACCATGGCGTCCTTGCCGTCGCTGGCGACGGCCTGCATGTTGGCGGCAGCGGCCTGCAGATCGGCCATGATCGCGGTGACTTGGTCGGTGTTCTCCCAAAGCGCCGGCTTGGCATAGGAGACGCCCGGCAGATCGTCCATCGAGGTGCCTTCCAACCAGAAACCGGACTGGTCGGCATTGGCCAGTTCCACCAGCATGTCGGCGGCGGCCTGCGCGACGGCCGGATCGTATTCCGCTTCGCCCTTGGCGACAGCGGCGAAGGTACCGACCTGCTTGCCGAAGCCTTTCATGTGGTCCTGACGGGCTTTGACGGCGTCCGTGGCGGCGTCGGCAAGAGCAATGCAGGGGATGGAAACGGCGATGGCGGCTAGAATGGTCTTTTTCATGGCTGGTCTCCTGAAATGGCCAGTTTGATGAACCCGGTCACAGGGTTGCGAGATTCGCGCTCCTACGTAAGGCATCGCACGGCTGCATTCACAGTTTAAGATGATTGTCTGTAGCCCTTATCAAATTTAGGTCATCCGCCGCGTTTCGCCCGGAGCTTGACGAAATAGTCGAGCCTGCGTTTCAGGTCGCGTTCGAAGCCGCGCTCGACCGGGAAATAGTAGATGCCGCGCTTCATCCCCTCCGGGAAGTAGTTCTGGCCCGAGAAGCCGTCTTCCGCGTCGTGATCGTAGCTGTAGCCCTCGCCGTAGCCCTGCTCCTTCATGAGCGAGGTCGGCGCGTTCAGGATGTGCTTGGGCGGCGGCTCGGAGCCGGTCTGGCCCGCCGCCTTCATGGCAGCCTTGTAGCCCGCGTAGGCAGCGTTCGACTTGGGGGCGAGCGCGAGGTAAACGACCGCCTGCGCCAGCGCCAGCTCGCCCTCCGGGCTGCCGAGACGTTCGTAGACCTGCCAGGCCTGAAGACAGAGCGCCTGTGCCTGCGGGTCGGCCAGGCCGATGTCCTCCACCGCCATTCGGGTGATCCTGCGCGCGAGGTAACGCGGGTCCTCTCCGCCTTTGAGCATCCGCGCCAGCCAGTAGAGCGCCGCGTCCGGGTCCGAGCCGCGGACGGATTTGTGGAGAGCCGAGATCAGGTTGTAATGCGCGTCGCCCGACTTGTCGTATTGCGCGGCCCGCTGGGTCAGCCGCGCGGTCAGTGCGTCGGTGTCGATCACGCCGTCGGATTTCCAGGCCGAGACCTGCTCCACCAGGTTCAGCAAAGCCCGCCCGTCGCCGTCGGCCATTGCCAACAACGACATGCGCGCTGCATCCGTCAGCGGCAGCGCGCGCCCCAGTTCCGATTCGGCCCTCGCGAGCATCGCCGCCAGCGCCGTCTCGTCCAGCCGGTTCAGCACCAGCACCTGGCTACGGCTCAGAAGCGCCGCGTTGAGCTCGAAGCTCGGGTTCTCGGTCGTCGCCCCGACAAGGACAATCGTGCCATCCTCCATATGCGGCAGGAACCCGTCCTGCTGCGCCTTGTTGAAGCGGTGGATCTCGTCGACGAAGAGAAGCGTGCCCTGCCCATTCCTGCGCCGCAGGCGCGCCGCCTCGAACACCTTCCTGAGTTCGGGCACTCCGGTGAAGATGGCGCTGATCTGCACGAAGTGGAGGTCGGTCACATCGGCCAGCAGCCGCGCGATGGTTGTCTTGCCGACGCCGGGCGGCCCCCAGAGCACCAGCGAGGAGAGCGAGCCCGCCGCAAGCATCGCGCCCAGCGGACCGTCGGGGCCGAGCAGGTGATCCTGCCCGATGACCTCGCCGAGGGTCCTGGGGCGCAGCCGGTCGGCAAGCGGACGCGGCGCGTCGCTCTCGGTTCTGTCGGTGGGCGAGTCGAAAAGGTCCGGCATGGGCGCAGCCTAGGTCCGGGTCGAGCGGAGCGAAAGCCGATCCCGACGCAAAAAACAGAAGAGATCCCTGCGGATCGCCCCGTCGCGACCCGCCTGAAAGACACGGCGCCTCAAAGCAGCCGAGCGTCCTTGGCCCGCTGGATGGCCTCGGCCGTCGTGCGGGCCATCAGCCGCTGCCGCGCCGCGGTCAGCCGGGCCTTGAGCGCGCTCTCCGAGATCCCGAGCTTGGCTGCCGCGGCGGCATGCCGGTCGCCCGCAGCGATCAGCCGCAAGGCCTGTGCCTGCGCCGCAGTCAGCTTCTCGGGCGGTTCGGTCAACTGGTGAAGCCGGTCGATGATCCGGGAGATCTGCTCCATCTCGGAGTCGGTAAACTCCCTGTCGGACCGGGCGGCCCCCGCAATCGTGCGCGACGACACCGGCCCGGCCGAGACCGCGACCCCGAACCGCAAGCCGAACCCGGCCGCCTCCTCCATGATCCCGAACGGGTCGGGAATCCCCAGCTCGCTCCAGCGCGCGTACCCGGTGGTGGAAAAGGCCCAGGCGGTGACGGGATCGCGCATCACATAGGCGTTGGCCGTGTAATGCTCGATCCAGGCCGGGTCATAGGTCTGGATCGTCAGCAGCGGCGAGGCAAAACGGATGTGAAGGCCGACGAAATATCCCGCCGGGGACATCGCCGCCAGCTTTGCAAGTTCACGATCGACAGCCGCGCGGTCAGCCATGGTGAAAGAGAGCCCTACTGGACATGTCACCCCTAGTATACGGATCGAGATGGCGGCTCGTCACGTCTTGCCGCATTTTCGGCACCCCGGTCGCGAATGATCGGCCATCCCCAAAAACAAAAGGCCCCCGCGATGCGAGGGCCCTGTGGTTCCGGCCTGTCGGGCTTACGCCTCGTCGGTGGCCTCTTCCCGGACGCGATCCTCGGCGCCCTTGGCAGCCGGGTCACGGTCGACCAGCTCGATGATCGCCATCGGAGCCATATCGCCGTAGCGGAAGCCGGCCTTCAGAACACGGACGCAGCCGCCCGGGCGTTCGGCGTACCGCGGGCCGAGCACTTCGAACAGTTTCGCAACGTGCTTGTCCTGCTTCAGGCGCGAAGCGGCCTGACGGCGGGCGTGAAGGTCGCCGCGCTTGCCGAGCGTGATCAGCTTCTCGACGATCGGCTTGAGTTCCTTGGCCTTGGGCAGGGTCGTCTTGATCTGCTCGTGCTCGATCAGCGAGCCGGCCATGTTGGCGAAGAGCGCCTTGCGGTGCTCGTGGGTGCGGTTCAGGCGGCGGTATCCGCGGGCGTGACGCATATCTCAGTTCCTTCTAGCTTTTGCTTTGTCCGGCAGCCCATGCGTGCGGGCCGCTCTCCTTGGGGCGGGATTGCCCGGTAATTCGGGCGCGCCACGCGGGCGCGCCCGGTCGAAGATCAGAACTGGTCTTCGAATTTCTTGGCGAGATCCTCGATGTTCTCCGGCGGCCACTCCTCGACATCCATGCCGAGGTGAAGGCCCATGCCCGAGAGCACTTCCTTGATCTCGTTGAGCGACTTGCGGCCGAAGTTCGGGGTGCGGAGCATCTCGGCTTCGGTCTTCTGGATCAGGTCGCCGATGTAGACGATGTTGTCGTTCTTCAGGCAGTTGGCCGAGCGGACAGACAGTTCCAGCTCGTCGACCTTCTTCAGAAGCAGCGGGTTGAACTCGAGCCCGTCGTCCTCTTCCTGGCGGCCGGCGGCTTCCGGCTCCTCGAAGTTGACGAAGATGCTCAGCTGGTCCTGGAGGATGCGCGCGGCATAGGCCAGCGCGTCGTCCGGGGTCACCGAGCCGTCGGTCTCGATCTTCATGGTCAGCTTGTCGTAGTCCAGAACCTGGCCCTCGCGGGTCGGCTGAACGTCGTAGGAGACCTTCTTGACCGGCGAGTAGATCGCGTCGATCGGGATCAGGCCGATCGGGGCGTCCTCGGGACGATTCTTGTCGGCCGCGACATAGCCCTTGCCGGTGTTGACCGTCAGTTCCATGTAGAGATCCGCGCCGTCGTCGAGGTGGCAGATCACGTGGTCGCGGTTCAGGATCTCGATGCCGGCGGTCTCCGAGATGTCACCGGCGGTGACGGCGCCCGGGCCCTTGGCGGAAACCGACAGGCGCTTGGGTCCGTCGACATCCATCCGGATGGCAATGCCCTTGAGGTTCAGGACGATGTCGGTCACGTCCTCGCGGACGCCGGCAACGCTCGAGAACTCGTGCAGAACATTGTCGATCTGGACGCTGGTGATCGCCGCGCCTTGCAGCGAGGACAGCAGCACGCGACGCAGCGCGTTGCCGAGCGTCAGACCGAAGCCGCGCTCCAGCGGTTCGGCCACGACGGTCGCCTTGCGGCTCGCGTCGGCGCCGGGCTTGACCTCCAGCTGGGTCGGCTTGATGAGTTCCTGCCAGTTCTTGTGGATCATGTAGATCGCCTCCATACCTGTCCGTCTCCCATGTCCGTGGAAACGGACGCCCGAGGTTCAAAATGCCAGAACGGACCGCGCCTGTAGCGGCGCGATCCGAAAGAGTAAGCCCTGATCCTCAGACGCGGCGGCGCTTCGGAGGACGGCAACCGTTGTGCGCGATCGGCGTGACGTCGCGGATCGAGGTGATGTTGAAGCCGACGGCGGCCAGGGCGCGGAGCGCGCTCTCACGGCCGGAACCGGGGCCCTGCACCTCGACCTCGAGGGTCTTGACGCCGTGCTCCTGCGCCTTGCGGCCGGCATCTTCGGCGGCCATCTGAGCGGCGTAGGGGGTCGACTTCCGGGAGCCCTTGAAGCCCATCGTGCCGGCGGACGACCAGGAGATCGCGTTGCCCTGCACGTCGGAGATCAGGATCTTGGTGTTGTTGAACGAGGAGTTCACGTGAGCAACGCCGGTGGCGATGTTCTTGGAAACCTTGCGCTTGGTTTGACGCTTGTCGCGAGCCATCTGTCCTGCCTCCCCTTACTTCTTCTTGCCGGCGATCGGCTTCGCCGGGCCCTTGCGGGTGCGGGCGTTGGTGTGGGTGCGCTGGCCGCGCACGGGCAGGTTGCGGCGATGGCGCAGGCCGCGGTAGCAGCCGAGGTCCATCAGGCGCTTGATGTTCATCTGCGTCTCACGGCGCAGGTCGCCTTCGACGGTGTAGTTCGCGTCGATGTGCTCGCGGATCGCCAGAACTTCGGCGTCGGACAGTTCGTTGACCCGGCGGGTCGCGTCGATGCCAACCGCCTCGCAGATCGCCTGCGCGGAGGTGTTGCCGATTCCGGTGATGTAGGTCAGCGCGATCGGGACGCGCTTGGCTGTCGGGATGTTGACCCCAGCGATACGTGCCAAGAGGGATATTCCTTCATGGTTGCGGTTCCGTAGTTCCAGAACCTTTTTTCACAACAGAGGCCCGACAGCTCATTCGCCACCGGGCCAGGTTAGCCGCCGATCGACCATTGCGACACGCGCAGGGATTCGACGGCGATTCTCCAATGAGAGCGTGTGAAGTAATGCCAAAGCCGGGGCCCGTCAAGGGCCCCGTTCACGATCTGTCAAGGGATATCATGCGGCCCGAGACATCGCGTCCAACCGGTGCAGATTCCGCGATTTTTCGGAGGGCGTCAACCGGTGGCTGTGCCGCGGCCGCCAGGGTCATGTCAGGTAACCCAGCTGCCGGAAGGAAGCATCCTGTTCCTTCCCGATCACGACGTGGTCGTGGATGGTGATACCAACCGCCCGGCAGGCCTCGGCAATCCGGTCGGTCATCATGATATCCTCGTTCGAGGGCGCGGGATCGCCGGAAGGGTGGTTGTGCACCAGGATCAGCGCGCTGGCGTTCAACTCCAGGCTGCGCTTGACGATCTCGCGCGGGTAGACCGGCACGTGGTCCACCGTTCCCTCGGCCTGCGCTTCGTCGGCGACGAGGTTGTTCTTGCGGTCGAGATAGAGCACCCGGAACTGCTCGGTGTCGCGGTGCGCCATCACCGTCTTGCAGTACTCCATCAGCGTGTCCCAGGAAGACAGCACGTGGCGTTGCAGCACCTTGGCCCGCGCCATCCGGTGGGCGAAGGCCTCGGCGAGGCGGAGCTGGTAATAGACCTTTTCCGTCGCACCCTCGACCTCCAGCAGCCGGGCCTGCGGGGCCGCGATGACGCCGTTGAGATCCCCGAAGGCCGCGAGCAGCCGCTTGGCCAGCGGCTTGGTGTCGATCCGCGGGATCGCGTTGAAGAGCAGCATCTCCAGCAGCTCGTATTCCGGCATCGCCGCATGTCCGCCGGACAGGAAGCGTTGCCGCAGCCTTTCGCGGTGGCCCCAGTAGTGCGGGCGGGCCTGCCCGTCCTCGCCGACGACCAGCCCGCCGCCCGCCGCGGCATCGGGCTTCAGCCGGTCGGTCTGCCGGTAGCGCGGCTCGCTCGCCGGCCGGGTCGCCGCGCCAAGCGGCGGCAGCCGCGCCTCCAGCTCCTCGAGCCCGCGGAGCGCCGCCTCGGAGAAGCCCCGGGTCCCCGTTGGCGCTGTATCGGCAAAAAGATGGCCCTGCTGGCTCTCGGCGTCAGGCCGCCGCGCTCCGATACCGGCAATGCGATCCCAGATCTTGACCATCGGTTCCTCGTTCCCCGGCTTACGGGGCCCGAGCTTGCCCGGAAGTGGTTAACAGAGTGTAAGGGCGGGCCGTATCCAGGGGCAGGAACGGCATTTCGGGAGCGCCAAACGCAAAACGGGCGCCCCGAAGGACGCCCGCCATGGTTCCATGATTCCTGCCGCGCGATCAGCGACGGGCGGGCGCCTTGCGCGAGCGCTTCTTGCCGCGCAGCTGCGACCGCTCGATCAGGCCCTCGTACTGGTGCGCCAGGAGGTGCGACTGAACCTGCTGGATGGTGTCCATCGTCACCGAGACGACGATCAGTACCGAGGTCCCGCCGAAGTAGAAGGGGATCGCCAGCTGGTTGCGCAAGATCTCCGGGAAGAGACAGACTGCGGCCAGGTAGGCCGAACCGAGGACCAGCACGCGGCGCACGACGTAGTCGAGATATTCCGCCGTCTTCGGACCCGGACGAATGCCCGGCACGAAGCCGTTCTGGTTCTTCAGGTTGTCGGCCACATCCTCGGTCTTGAACGCCACGTTCTCGGTGTAGAAGTAGGCGAAAAACACGATCATCGACGCGAAGAACAGCAGGTAGAGCGGCTGCCCCGGGCCGAAATAGGCCAGGATGGTCGACATCACCGGACCGGTATTGCCGCCGGAGAAGGTGGCGATCGTGGTCGGCAGCAGCAGCAGCGACGAGGCGAAGATCGCCGGGATCACGCCCGACGGGTTCACCTTGATCGGCAGGTGGCTGGAGCCGCCGTCATAGACCTTCATGCCGACCTGCCGGCGCGGGTACTGGATGTGGATCTTGCGCAGCGCTCGCTCCATGAAGACCACAAAGCCGACGATCAGGATCATCATCACGAGGACCCCGATGATCACGGCCGGGCTGATGGCGCCGGAGCGGCCGGAGGCCAGGAACTGCGCAAGGGCAGCCGGAACCTCGGCGATGATGCCGACGAAGATGATGAGCGAGATGCCGTTGCCGACGCCGCGGGCGGTGATCTGCTCGCCCAGCCACATCAGGAACATCGTGCCGCCGACCAGGGTGATCACCACGGCCGCGCGGAAAAACCAGCCCGGATCATGGGCCAGGCCGCCGGCTTCGAGGCTCACGGCCAGGCCGTAAGCCTGGAACGTCGCCAGGAGCACGGTGCCGTAGCGGGTGTACTGGTTGATCTTCTTGCGCCCCTGCTCGCCCTCTTTCTTCAGCTGTTCCAGCTGCGGGACCATGGCGGTCATCAGCTGGACGATGATCGAGGCAGAGATGTAGGGCATAATGCCGAGCGCGAAGATCCCCATGCGACCGAGCGCGCCGCCGGTGAACATGGTCAGGATGCCGCCGATACCGGCCGACGCCTGCTCCATGAAGTCGCGCAGCGCCTGCCCGTCGATCCCCGGAACCGGAATGTAGGTGCCCAGTCGATAGACGATGAGCAGACCCAGGGTGAACAGGATGCGCTGTCGGAGCTCGGTGGCCTTGCCCAGGGCGGCCCAGCTCATGTTGGCCGCCATTTGCTCTGCTGCAGATGCCATTCGTGGTCTCTCTCATGCATGCGCCGCCGAACGGTTTTCCCGTCGGCGGCGCTGGAAAACTGGAAGTTAAGTAAGGGGCATTGCCGCCCCTCACAACCTCTTATTCGGCCGCGGCCTCGGTGGCTTTCGCAGACGTGACCGTCAGCGAGCCGCCGGCCTTCTCGACAGCCTCGACCGCCGACTTGGACGCGCCGGAGACGGACAGCTCGACCTTGGAGCCGAAATCGCCCTTGGCGAGAACGCGGACGCCGTCGAGCTTGCGGCGCACGAGGCCGGATTCGAGCAGCACGTCCTCGGTGATCGGCTTCTTCGCGTCGATCTTGCCGGCTTCGATGAATTTCTGGAGGATGCCCAGGTTCACAACGGCCCAGGACTTGCGGTTCGGCTTGTTGAAGCCGCGCTTCGGCAGCCGCATGTAAAGCGGCATCTGGCCGCCTTCGTAGCCGTTGATCGCCACGCCCGAACGGGACTTCTGACCCTTGATACCGCGACCGGCGGTCTTGCCCTTGCCGGAGCCGGGACCACGGCCGATGCGCTTTTTCTTCGGGGTCGAGCCCTCGGCGGGGCTGAGTTCATGCAGTTTCATGTCGCTTCTCCTTGCCGGATGCGGCCCCCAGCGACGGGAGCGGCCGAACTCGGCATTTCTTGTTGGTTCGTCGGTTGACGTGAATCGGCCCTGTCAGGCCATGGGGCGTCTTATGCGATGCGGCGACGCCTATCAAGGCGTAATGGTCCCGCGTGGCAGCCCCTAGAGCAGCGAGTTGCCCGGAATCGAGATCAGCCCCACCGTCTCCAGCCCGTTGAGCACCGAATCCACCGCGACCGTGGCCAGGATGATGCCCATGATCCGGCTGACCACGTTGGCGCCGGTGTTGCCGATCACCCGCTTGAGTCGCCCGGCCAGCAGCAACAGCACCAGCGTCAGGAGCAGGACGACGAGCAGGATGCAGGCGGTCACCATCTGGTCGGGCACGGAGTTCTTGTGGTTGTCGGTCAGGATGATGATGGCGAGCATGGCGCCCGGCGAGGCGATGGACGGCATGGCCAGCGGAAAGACCGCGCCGGAGAGGTGATCGCGCTCGGCCTCCTCGATCTCCCGGTCGGCCTTGGCCTCGCCAAAGATCATCGTCAGAGCGAAGAGGAACAGGATGATCCCGCCGGCGATCTGGAACGATCCAAGCCGCAGGCCGATCCCCTCGATCAGGATCTGCCCCGCGACAAGAAACAGCAGCAGGACGATGCCCGCGACGGCCACGGCCCGCGCGGCGAACCGCCAGTGAAGCTCTTCCGGGACGCGCCTCGTGGCGAAATAGAACACGGGCAGGGAGCCGATGGGGTCGATCACCACGAACAGCGTGATGAACTCGCGGATCAGCGTGGCGGGATCGAGGACAGGCACGGGGATGTATTCCGGAGCGAGAGGGCGGTCGGGCACCTAGTGGCAAAATCCCGACTTCAGGGCAATCGCCGGCAGCGCCCGCGACCGCCGCCTGCAAGGCGGAAAGGCGCCTCTCCGCTCAGCCGCCGGTTTTCTGCCAGCACTGCGGATAGCCATAGCCCCACCGCCAGGGCAGGCCCGTGCAGGGCCCGCCGCCGAGACGGACGGCCTGGAACATGCCGGCGGCAATCGCGGCATAGACCTGGCGGATCTGCTGGGCGTCGAGCGCATAGATCTCGCTGAGGACGGCATCCCGGCTATCCGCGGTCTGCTCGACACAGGTCCGTAGCGCCTCGTCGGCCTGCAGCCGCGCGTCATAGCTCGCCTCGGGCGCCGAATCCGGACCGGCGGAATGGTAGGCGCGGTCATGCACCACGCAGCAGCCCTCCCAGGGCGGCGTGCCCTCGTGCGCCTCGGCAAAGGCGGGGAAGCGCTCGGCCATGAAGGACCAGAGGCTCGACATGCCGCCGCTGCAGCCGTCGGTGGTGAACTCCGAGAGCACCGTCTCCGGAGCGTCGCGCACCTCGGCCAGCCAACCGTGCGCGGGCAGTTCGACGGAACGCGACAACTGCGCCTGCCAACCCTCCGCGTCCTCCGTCAGCGCGGGGGCGGCAACGGCGACGCACAGCACCGCGCCCGCCAGCACGCTACGGAGAGCCATCGCGGTACACCTTGTCGCTCACCGTCATGCCGAGCCGGTTGCCGAGCGCCAGCACCAGCCGCTCGACACTGCTCAACTCCTCCCGCTGACGCAGAACCTCGCGCGCCAGCGCCGGCTCGTCCGTGATCAGCCCGGAAACCCCGAGGCTCAGCATCTGCGACATGGACAGAGGGTCGTTGACCGTCCAGACGTAGAGCGGCTTGCCCGCCTCGCGGGCATGCCGAACCAGCTTGGGCGAGGCCATCGCCATGTTCACGGCGAGGAAATCGGCCTCCAGCTCCCACAGACGGCCGACGGATTGCGCCGCCAGCAGGCCCACCGTCCAGTCCGGCCGGAGCGCCTTCATCTTCTGGACCGCTTCGTATTTCAGACTCATCGCGCGGATCTGGTCCTCCATCCCGGTCTCGGCGACGATGTCGGCGACCCGCTGTTCCAGCATCTCGTCGTGACCGTAGTATTTGAGCTCGATCAGCACGCCGGAGCCGGAATCCCTGGCCAGTTCCAGCGCCTGCCGCAGGGTCGGCGTCCGCTCCCCGGCGTAGTCCGCGCCGAACCAGCTGCCGATGTCGATCTCCGCGAGGTCGGCGGCCGTGGCGTCCCAGGCTTTCAGCTCGACCCCGGCGAGTTTCATGAAGTCGCTGTCGTGGACGACGATCACCTCGCCCTCGGCGCTTTCCTGCACGTCGAGCTCGACCCAGTCCGCGCCCTCTTCGATGGCCAGCGCAAAGGAGGCCATGGTGTTTTCCGGCCGCGCGCCCGCCGCGCCGCGATGGGCGATGACCTGCACGTCGTCCTCGACCTGCCGCGCCCCAAGATCCGCAGCCCCGAGCCCTCCGGCGACCGCCGCCACCGCGAGCCCGCCGACGAGCGCAAGACGCAGCAGGCGCCGGGCCGGTGCGATGTCGATGTCGATCCCCGAGGTCCCCGGCCAGCCCGCGCGCTCCATCAGCAGCGCCGCGAGGGCGCCGGTGGTCAGCGTCGTGACCAGCAGGTTCACTACCGACCAGATTGCGGCGAGCACCAGCAAGGCCGCCGCCAGCCGCCGCAGGTTGGCGCCGATGGTGCCCGCGATCAGGTCTGCAGCGATCCCCACCGCGCCGAAGGCAAGCCCGACGACCAGCAGCGAAACCGCGCCCCAGGCCAGCAGGGCCGCCAACAGATCCAGCCGCTGGCCGCGCATCCGCTCGGCGCTCTCCCGGAAACTCCTGGAGGGCGGCACGTCCTGGAACAGCACGAGCGGCAAGGCCAGGGCCCAGCCCAGCAGGTTCCAGGCGACCAGGAGGACCATCCCGAGGATAAGGATCCCGATGATCGTCGCGGCCTGGATGAACTCCGGCGGACGCTCGGCGAGATAGTAGTTGATGTCGTATTCCGTCAGCCGGTTCTGCGCCACGATCAGTGCCATCAGCACGAACGGCGCGACCATCGCCACGATCCGCAGCAGCAGCCGCCACGAGAAGCCGATGATCCGTGGCACCTGCGGCAGGATCGCGGCCACGCCGGCCTCGAACCGCCGTTCGCGGTGGCGGCGGGCATCGCGGGCGATCGCCATCATGAAGGAAATGTCCAGCACGGCGGTGGTCAGCAGCAGGCTCGCCACGATCAGCGCTGCCGCGAAGCCCGCGGGCGAGAGCAGGAACATCGCGATGTCGAAATCCGAGAGTGCCGGCTGGCCGGAGAGCGCGATCGCCGCGCGCAGCGCCAGTGCCGTCACCGGCGCCAGCAGCGCCGCGACGAGGAGGCTGAACACGAGGTGGGACAGCAGAAACGGCCAGCGCAGCCGCCAGGCTTCGTGAAAGGCGTCTCCCGCGGCGCGCATCGGCATGTTCAGCATGTGAAATCCTTCCCCTTTCCCGCAGCTTACCGCGGAACGGGGCTGTGTCGAGGGGCGGGCCCACACCGCACCTCGCTCTCGGGCAAAGAAAAACGCCCCGGGCGGGACCCGGGGCGCTTCGATTTCTGGTGCTGGCTGCGGATCAGCCGCGCTCTTCGACGATCTCGACGAGGTGCGGGATCTTGGCAACCATGCCGCGGACCGCAGGAGTATCCTCCAGCTCGCGGGTCTTGTGCATCTTGTTGAGGCCCAGCCCGATCAGCGTCTGGCGCTGGATGGCGGGGCGGCGGATCGGCGAGCCGATCTGCTTCACGACGATGGTCTTGGCCATGTGTCCGTCTCCTTACGCTTCGGCTGCGGCTTCGGCCGGCGCCTCTTCCGGCTTCTTCAGGATGTCCGCCACCTTCTTGCCGCGACGCTGCGCGACCAGGCGGGGGCTGGCTTCCTTCTTGAGACCGTCCAGGGTGGCGCGGATCATGTTGTAGGGGTTCTGCGACCCGATCGACTTGGCGACGACGTCATGGACGCCGAGCATCTCGAACACGGCACGCATCGGACCACCGGCGATGATACCGGTACCCTGCGGGGCGGTGCGCATCACGACGCGACCGGCACCGTGGCGACCTTCGATGTCGTGGTGCAGGGTGCGGCCTTCGCGCAGCGGCACGCGGATCATCTGGCGCTTGGCTTGCTCGGTGGCCTTGCGGATGGCCTCGGGGACCTCCTTGGCCTTGCCTTTGCCGAAGCCCACGCGGCCCTTCTGGTCGCCCACGACCACGAGCGCGGCGAAGCCGAAGCGCTTACCGCCCTTGACGGTCTTGGACACACGGTTGATCGCGACAAGGCGATCGGCAAATTCCGGGGTTTCCTCGCGGTCGCGACGGTTGCCCCGGCGGTTCTCACGTTCTGCCATACGGCTTTCCTTTACTCATGGGCCGCTCACGGCCACAGGTTTCTTCAATCCTGGTGGGCGCGGCCTGGCGGCTGCGCCCCCGGATCATCGGGACGGCCCGGAGGCCGCCCACAGGGTTCAGAACTTCAGGCCGCCTTCACGCGCGGCGTCGGCCAGGGCCTTCACCTTGCCGTGGAACAGGAAGCCACCACGGTCGAAGTAGCACTCCTCGACACCGGCTTTCTTGGCGCGCTCGGCGATCGCAGCACCCACCTTGGCGGCGGCTTCCACGTTGTTCTTGCCGATGATGCCCAGATCCTTTTCCAGCGACGAAGCCGAAGCGAGGGTCACGCCCTGAACGTCGTCGATCAGCTGAACGCTGATGTTCTTGCTGGAGCGGTGCACGCTGAGGCGCACCTTGCCCGGGTTGATCTTGCGAAGCTTGTTCCGGACGCGCAGGCGGCGCTTGAGGAACAGGTCCCGTTTGCTGTTTGCCATCTTTCTCGTCCTTACTTCTTCTTGCCTTCCTTGCGGAAGATGAATTCGCCCTTGTAGCGAATGCCCTTGCCCTTGTAGGGCTCCGGCGCACGCCACTCGCGGATGTTCGCCGCCACCTGGCCCACAAGCTGCGGGTCGATGCCTTCGACGACGATCTCGGTCGGCTTCGGGCAGGTCACGGACACGCCGGCGGGGACGGTGAAGTCCACGTCGTGGCTGAGTCCGAGGTTCAGCTTCAGGGTGTTGCCCTGCATCTGGGCGCGGTAACCGACACCCTGGATCTCGAGCTCTTTCTTGAAGCCTTCGGTGACGCCGGTGACGAGGTTCGCAACCATCGTGCGGGACATGCCCCACTGCTGGAGCGCCCGCTTGGACTTGCCGCGCGGATCGACCGAGACGGTGTTGCCGTCGATCGTGATGGTCACATCATCGGTGGCGTTGAAGCTCAGGGTGCCTTTCGGGCCCTTCACCTCGATGGTCTGGCCGGAGAGCGACGCGGAGACACCCGACGGCAGCTCGACCGGTTTCTTGCCAATACGAGACATAGATCAGGCCCTCCTTAGAAGACGGTGCAGAGAACTTCGCCACCAACATTGTTGGAGCGAGCCGCTGCATCCGACATCACGCCCTTGGACGTGGAGACGATGGAGACACCCAGGCCCTGACGGACGGAGGGAATGTCGTTCACGCTCATGTACACGCGGCGGCCCGGCTTGGAGACCCGCTTCAGTTCGCGGATGACCGGGGTGCCGTCAAAGTACTTGAGGCTGATTTCGATTTCGGGGTGCTCGGCATCCTCGACCTTTTCCCAGCCGCGGATGTAGCCCTCGTCGGCCAGCACGTCGAGAACCCAGGCGCGAAGCTTGGAGGCCGGCGTGCGGACGGTGGACTTGCCGCGCATCTGGGCGTTGCGGATGCGGGTCAGCATATCACCAAGAGGATCGTTCATTTCAATTCCTCCTTACCAGCTCGATTTGACCATGCCGGGGATCTGGCCCTGGGAGGCGAGGTCCCGCAGCGCGATCCGGCTCATCTTCAGCTTACGGTAGTAAGCCTTCGGACGACCCGAGACCTGGCAACGGTTGTGCAGGCGCGTGGCCGAGGAGTTGCGGGGCAGCTTGGCCAGCTTCAGCCGGGCCTTGAACCGCTCTTCCATCGGGCGCTCTTCGTCATTCGCGATCTCTTTCAGCGCGGCACGCTTGGCGGCATATTGCTCGACCAGCTTCTGGCGCTTCTTCTCGCGTTCGATCATGGATTTTTTAGCCATCGGTCGAGTTCCTCAGCTGTTGAACGGCATGTTGAAATGCTTCAACAGCGCCTTGGCTTCCGCGTCGGTCGGCGCGGTGGTGCAGATAACGATGTCCAGCCCCCATGCCTCGTCGACCTTGTCGAAATCGATCTCGGGGAAGACGATGTGTTCCTTGAGTCCCATGGCGTAGTTGCCACGGCCATCGAAGGACTTGCCGGACACGCCGCGGAAGTCGCGGACGCGGGGCAGAGCGATGGTGATCAGGCGATCGAGGAATTCGTACATCCGGTCACCACGGAGGGTCACCTTGGCACCAAGCGGCATGCCCTCGCGGACACGGAAGGTCGCGATGGACTTCTTCGCCTTGGTCACGACGGCCTGCTGGCCGGCGATGGCGGTGAGGTCGTCCGCGGCCGACTTGGCCTTCTTGGAGTCCTTCACGGCTTCGGTGCCGGCGCCGATGTTCAGAACGACCTTTTCCAGACGCGGGATCTGCATGTCGTTCTTGTAGGCGAACTCTTCCTTCAGGGCCGCCCGGATCACGTCGCGGTAGTGGCTCTTGAGGCGCGGGGTGTAATCAGCAGTGTCGAGCATCAGATCGCGTCTCCCGTGGTCTTGGCGAAACGCACCTTCTTGCCATCTTCCTCGCGGAAGCCGACGCGGGTCGGTTTGCCTTTGCCATCGACGATGGCCAGGTTGCTCAGGTCGATCGGCATCGCCTTGGCAATGCGGCCGCCCTGGCTGTTCTGGGTCTGGCGGGTGTGACGGATGGCGATGTTGATACCGCCGACGACGGCCTTTCCGGATTTCGGATCGACGGATTCGATCTGACCGGTCTTGCCCTTGTCTTTGCCGGCAAGCACGACGACCTTGTCACCCTTGCGAAGTTTGGCAGCCATCTTACAGCACCTCCGGGGCGAGCGAGATGATCTTCATGAAGTTCTTCGCGCGCAGCTCACGAACTACCGGCCCGAAGATACGGGTGCCGACCGGCTCGTTGTTGTTGTTGAGGATGACGGCGGCGTTGCGATCGAAGCGGATGGCGGTGCCGTCCTCGCGACGCACTTCCTTGGCGGTCCGCACGACGACAGCCTTGCGGACGTCGCCCTTCTTCACGCGGCCACGCGGGATGGCTTCCTTGACCGACACCACGATGATGTCGCCCACGGAAGCATATTTCCGCTTGGATCCGCCGAGGACCTTGATGCACTGAACCCGGCGGGCGCCGGAGTTGTCAGCGACATCCAGATTGGTCTGCATCTGGATCATGGGGTTACTCCCGACCTGTGGAGGGTGTTCTCGTTGTTCCCCCCAGGGTTTCGTTCAAACCAGGTGTGGCTTGGCCTCAGACGGCCGTCACCACCTCCCAGCGCTTGGTCTTCGAAATCGGCGCACATTCCTGGATGCGGACGGTGTCGCCAACCTTGAACTCGTTCTTCGGGTCGTGGGCCCGATACTTCTTGGAGCTCCGCACGGTCTTGTGCAGAAGCGGGTGCTTGTAGCGGCGCTCGACGAGGACGGTGACGGTCTGCTCGTTCTGGTCGCTGGTGACGGTGCCTTGCAGGATACGCTTGGGCATGGGCTCAGGCCTCCGATGCGGCAGCGGCCGCCTTTTCGTTCAGTACGGTTTTCACGCGGGCCACGTTGCGGCGAACCTCACGCATGCGCGCGGTGTTCTCCATGGCGCCGGTGGCCTGCTGGAAACGCAGGTTGAAGGCTTCTTTCTTGAGGTCGATCAGCTTTTCCCGGAGCTGGTCCGGAGTCTGATCCCGAAGTTCCTTGGCGTTCATCGCCTTTTCCTTTCCACATCGCCGGCAGGCCCCTTGCAGGGTCACCCTGATTCCAGCGGAGTTCGAAGATGAGCGGCCCCTTTACGCCTGCAAGCCCTGCAAAGCAAGGCCTGTCTGGCGAAAAGGCCGCATTTGGCACAACCGCCCCTCTATCCGTACCATTCGGGCGGAAATTCGCCCTGGATCAGCGCGGCCTGGAGGTGTCGCGGCACGAATCGGTTGGAGCGCCGGAGCGGCGCCACAGAGCCCGCCGGTGCGGGGTCAAACGTAGTGGGCTTCCTGGAAGACGTGGTCTACGATGTCTTCGCGCAGCAGGCCCATCGCGGCGAGTTCATCGTCGCTCTTGGCCTCCAGCTCCCGCACCTGGGCGAGATGCTGATCCCGCACCGCGGCGGGCACCAGTTCGGAACAGACATCGGAGAAATACCGCACGACGCGAAGCCGGGCTTCGCTCTCTGCTTCGGCAGAGGCCGTGGATTGAAGGAGCATGCTTTCACCTCCGGATATGGGCAGATTGCGTCTCCCCCTGCCTGACCTGATAGGACATGGGGAATGGACGAGCCAGAGGCGCGCCGGCATTGCCGCCTTGCAGGATCGGCAAGGCCGTCAACGCAACCGAACGCCGGACATCACGAACCGCCGCGCAATGCCGCGCCGGCCCCCACCCCCGGCTCGGCATTCAGCAGAATGGAGATAATTCCGTTAATCCAATCATTTCTCGTGACCCAGCGGCAAGCGGCGGGCTACGCTGGAACGATTACGCAACAGTAAAAACAGAGAGGGACATGCCATGGGCGCACTGGAAAGCCTGTTCGGCCTGATCGGAGATCTCACCTGGGGCTGGGCGTTGATCCCGCTCCTCGTGGTCTTCGGTGTCTTCATCACCTTACTGACCGATTTCGTCCAGTTTCGTTTTTTCAAGCGCATGTTCCGCGTCCTGTCATCCAAGAACCAGTCGGGCGACCCGAATGCGATCTCGGCCCGCGAGGCGCTGCTGATCTCGGTCGGCGGCCGCGTCGGTGGCGGCAATATCGCAGGCGTCGCCGTGGCCATCACGCTCGGCGGCCCCGGCGCGGTGTTCTGGATGTGGGCGATCGCCATCGTCGGCATGGCGACTAGCCTCGTCGAATGCTCGCTGGCGCAGCTCTACAAGCGCCGGCAGCCCGACGGCATGTTCCGCGGCGGCCCGGCCCGGTCGATCCTGCACGGGCTCGGTGAACACTTCCGCTGGCTTGCCGTGCTCTATGCGGTCTGCCTGATCGCCTCCTTCGCGCTCGGGTTCAACGCCTTCCAGGGCAACACGGTCGCCGGCGCCGTTCAGGACAGCCTCGGCATCAACCGGACGATTACCGGCGCCCTGCTGGCCGTGGTCGCCGGCTTCATCGTCTTTGGCGGCATCCACCGGATCGCCAAGGCCGCGGACGTCGTGGTGCCGATCATGGCGGTCGGCTACATCCTGATGGCGCTGATCGTCATCCTGATGAACATCACCGCGGTGCCCGGCGTGCTCGTCTCGATCGTCGCGAACGCCTTCGGCCTCCAGGAAGCGGTGGGTGGCGGCATGGGCGCGGCCATCGCGCAGGGCCTGCGCCGCGGGCTCTTCTCCAACGAGGCCGGTCTCGGCTCGGCCCCCAACGTCGCCGCCACGGCGGACGTGCGTCACCCGATCAGTCAGGGCATCACGCAGTCCTTCTCCGTCTTCATCGACACGATCTTCATCTGCTCCTGCACCGCCTTCATCATCCTGCTGGGCGATGTCTACGTGCCGGGCGCCGAAGGGATCGACGGGATCGCGCTGACCCAGCAATCGCTGGTCTCCCACCTCGGGGACTGGTCGCAATACCTGCTGTCGTTCATGATCCTGCTCTTCGCCTTCAGCTCCATCATCTACAACTACTACCTCGGTGAGAACGCCCTGACGGTGATCACCAAGCACCCGATGGCGGAGAACGCCCTGCGGATCGTCGTGATCGGCATCGTCTTCCTCGGCGCCACCGCGCCGCGCGCCACCTCGGTGTTCTTCTTCTCCGACCCGATGATGGGGATCCTCGCGGTGGTGAACCTCGTGGTGATCATGATGCTGCTGCCGACCTGCCTGCGGATCCTGCGGGACTTCCGTCAGCAGCTGTCGGAGGGCGTCGTGCGGCCCGTGTTCAACCCGGACAACTTCCCGGATCTCGACCTCGACCGCACCGCCTGGACGGCCAAGCCGGACAGCTCGGACTGAGCACACGCGGCACCCTGACCGGCTGCCCGCATCGCTGCCGGGAATGAGCAAGGCCCGCCCTGATCGATCGGGGCGGGCCGTTTCCGCGGGCGTCAGGCCCAGGCGTAGTTAAAGCTCACGCTGATGCGTTCGTCCTCGGCCATGTTCATCGGCACCTCGTGGCGCAGCCAGCTCTCCCAGAGCAGCACGTCGCCGACCTCGGGCGCCACGTAGATGAACCCCTGCATCTCGCGCCGCGCACCCTTCTTCCGGGCCGGCGCGGCCATCATCCGCGCCGAGCGCGGATCCTCCAGCTTCAGCGCGCTCGTGCCCTGGGGCATCGAGACATAGGTCGTACCGCTGATCACGCTGTGCGGATGGATGTGCGAGGCGTGCATCCCGCCTTCGGGAAGGATGTTGATCCAGAGATCCTCGAGCTTGAGTGCCCGGCCGTCGAGATCGAACTCCAGATCCTCGGCAAAGGCGGCGACATGGGCGTCAAGCGCCTCGACGAGATTGCCGAAGATCGGGAACCGCCAGGGCAGATCGGTGAGCGAGGCATAGGACGTGTAGCCCGGATAGCCGTTCTGCTCACACCATTCCTGGCCCGCCTCGTCGTCTTCGGCAATCACCAGACAGGAGTTCTCCAGTTCGGCAGGGTCGATTGCGGGCCCGAACTCGGAGAGTGCGGCGCGGTACAGGCGGGTGACGAAGAGCGACTCGATCTGCGGCATGACGGGCTCCGTTGGAAACATGTCGGACCCGCAATAGAAGGAACCGGCGTCAAAGAAAACATCTGTCCCGTATTTCCCCGTCACAGGCGGATAGGGATGGCGTGTCTTGATCGGGCCTCGGTTTCGCCGATCATGGTTGGGACATCCGACCGGCAAGGAGTATTCTGGATGAAACCGCACCCGCATTTCCGCGACAGGGAAATTCCGCGCATCCATGCTCTCGGAATATTCCGGTTGAAGGCGCTGAGCGTCGACGACTTGGTGAGAGACTATTGTGCGGTCATGGAGAGCGCCGCAGACATCAAGGCTGCAAACCCATCGATGACCTGGCCGGAAGGACTGACCCTGGAAGAGAACCTGACGGATCTCGCATGGCATCAGACAGAGTTTCGGAATCGCCGCAGCTTCGCCTGGATCATCGAAGATGCCGACGGCACCTATCTCGGCTGTCTCTATGTCTATCCGTCGATTTCCGGAGAAGACGCGGCGGATGTTCACTGGTGGTGGCGCCCCGGCAATGGAGTCCACGACGACAGGTTCCGCGATGAGCTGTCGGCGTGGCTGTCAGGTCGCGACTGGCCGCCGCTGGACTACAGGTTGCAAGGCAAGTGACGCCAGCAATGAAAAAAGCCCCCGCTGTCATGAGCGGGGGCTCCGTTATCCATTGTATCCTTGGGTTTTACCCCAAAGATCACCAGTCCTCGCGGACAACCACGCGGGTCTTGATCGGCAGCTTCATCGCGGCGAGGCGCAGGGCCTCCTTTGCCACGTCTTCGCTGACGCCGTCGATCTCGAACATCACCCGGCCCGGCTTGACCTTGGCGGCCCAGTAGTCGACCGAACCCTTACCCTTACCCATCCGGACTTCGGTGGGCTTGGAGGTCACCGGGGTATCCGGGAAGATCCGGATCCAGACGCGGCCCTGACGCTTCATGTGACGCGTCATGGCCCGACGGGCGGCTTCGATCTGACGAGCGGTGACCCGCTCGGGCTGGGTGGCCTTGAGGCCGTAGTGGCCGAAGGCGAGATCGAACCCACCCTTGGCTTCGCCCTTGATCCGGCCCTTGTGGAGCTTGCGGAATTTCGTGCGCTTCGGTTGCAGCATCTCGTTTACTCCTTACCGGTCACGGTCACGGTCGCCGCGCTCGCGACGGCCGCCACCTGCGCCACGGGGCGCGGGGCCATCCTGGAGCTCCTGGGCGCGGCGATCACGAGCCGACGGGTCGTGCTCCATGATCTCGCCTTTGAAGATCCAGACCTTGATGCCGATGATGCCATAGGGCGTGGTGGCTTCGGCGTGGGCGTAGTCGATGTCGGCGCGCAGCGTGTGCAGCGGCACCCGGCCCTCGCGATACCACTCGGTCCGGGCGATCTCGGCGCCGCCGAGGCGGCCCGCGACGTTCACCCGGATGCCCAGGGCACCCATGCGCATGGCGTTCTGCACCGCGCGCTTCATGGCGCGACGGAACGACACCCGGCGCTCCAGCTGCTGGGCGATGGACTCGCCGACCAGCGCAGCGTCCAGCTCCGGCTTGCGGACCTCGACGATGTTGAGGTGCAGCTCGGAATCCGTCATCGCGGCCAGCTTCTTGCGAAGCACCTCGATGTCGGCGCCCTTCTTGCCAATGATGACACCCGGACGGGCGGTGTGGATGGTGACGCGGCACTTCTTGTGCGGCCGCTCGATGATCACCTTGGACACACCGGCCTGCTTGCATTCCTTCTCGATGTACTCGCGGATCGCGATGTCTTCGAGCAGGAGATCACCATAGTCCTTGGTGTCGGCGTACCAGCGGCTGTCCCAGGTGCGGTTCACCTGCAGACGCATGCCGATCGGATTGACTTTATGACCCATTAGGCTTGCTCCTCGACCTGGCGGACCTTGATGGTGAGCTCGGAGAACGGCTTCATGATCCGTCCGTACCGGCCACGGGCACGCGGGCGACCGCGCTTCATGGTCAGGTTCTTGCCCACATAGGCCTCCGCGACGATCAGCTCATCGACGTCCAGGTTGTGGTTGTTCTCGGCGTTGGCGATCGCGGACTGAAGGCACTTCTTCACGTCCTCGGCGATCCGGCGCTTGGAGAAGGTCAGGTCCGTGAGGGCCTTCTCGACCTTCTTGCCGCGGATCATCGCCGCAACCAGGTTCAGTTTCTGAGGAGAGGTCCGCAGCATGCGCACCTTGGCCATCGCCTCGTTGTCCGCCACGCGGCGGGGATTCTTGTCCTTGCCCATGGCGAATTACTTCCTCTTGGCTTTCTTGTCCGCCGCGTGACCGTAGTAGGTCCGGGTCGGAGCATATTCGCCGAACTTCTGGCCGATCATGTCTTCGGAAACGGCGACCGGAATGTGCTTCTGGCCGTTGTAGACACCGAAGGTCAGACCAACGAATTGCGGCAGGATGGTGGAGCGGCGCGACCAGATCTTGATGACCTCGTTGCGACCGGACTCGCGGGCTTTCTCGGCCTTCTTCAGGACATAGCTGTCGACGAAGGGGCCTTTCCAAACGGAACGCGACATGTGTTAGCGGCCCTTCTTCTTGGCGTGACGCGAGCGCAGGATGAGCTTCTGCGACGCCTTGTTCTTGTTGCGGGTACGCGCACCCTTGGTCGGCTTGCCCCAGGGGGTAACCGGGTGGCGACCACCGGACGTCCGGCCTTCACCACCACCATGGGGGTGATCGATCGGGTTCATCACGACGCCGCGGACGGCGGGGCGCTTGCCCTGGTGACGGGTCCGACCGGCCTTGCCGAAGTTCTGGTTCGAGTTGTCCGGGTTCGAGACGGCACCGACGGTGGCCATGCACTCCTGACGCACCATGCGCAGTTCGCCCGAGGACAGGCGGATCTGTGCATAGCCGCCGTCACGGCCGACGAACTGGGCGTAGGTGCCCGCGGCGCGTGCGATCTGGCCGCCCTTGCCGGGCTTCATCTCGATGTTGTGGACGATCGTGCCGATCGGCATGCCCGAGAACGGCATCGCGTTACCCGGCTTCACGTCGACCTTGGAGCCGGCGACGACCTTGTCGCCAACAGCGAGGCGCTGCGGGGCCAGGATGTAGGCCTGCTCGCCATCTTCGTATTTCACCAGCGCGATGAAGGCGGTCCGGTTCGGGTCGTATTCGATCCGCTCGACGGTGGCCGCCACGTCGACCTTGTTGCGCTTGAAATCGACGATCCGGTAGAGGCGTTTCGCCCCGCCACCGCGGCGTCGTGCGGTGATACGTCCGGTGTTGTTCCGGCCGCCCTTCTTGGTCAAACCCTCGGTGAGGGACTTGACGGGGCGTCCTTTCCACAGCTCCGAACGGTCGATCAGCACCAGCCCGCGCTGGCCCGGCGTCGTCGGCTTGTACGACTTGAGTGCCATGCTTTCTGTCTTCCGTTAGCTTTGCAGGGCTTGTCGCCCCGCTATGTGTGGGCCTTTCGGCCTGGGTATAGGGCCCTCGGCAGAGGTCCCCGGCTATCCGTTCTTGCGAACAAAGCCAAAGCCCCGGACGAATCCGGGGCTCGGCGGATGGGCTCTCTTATGGGAGCGGCGACGGGCGGTCAAGCGATTCCCACCCTTGATCGGCCTACAAAACAAGAGGAAACGCCAGTCAAACGGTTCAGGCGGGCGACGGCGCCGCCGGCGATGGCCGGATACCGGCCGGAACACTGGCCACCGGTGCCTTGCCGCTCCGGGGTCAGTCCGTCTTGTAGCGCCCCGGCTGAACGAACTCGTTGATCTTGCGCATGTGATCGGCGGTCATCTCGACCCCGCAGAACCGCGCGATCTCGGACACGGTCTGCTCCGTCCGCAGGAGCAGTTTCTCGTAGCTCACGATCAGCGTCGGACGCTTGTGCTCCAGAACGAAATTCAGGTTCCGCCGGGTCTGCTTCATCGACGCGCGCAGCGACATGACCGCGTTCTCGTCGCCCCGGGCATACATGCCGAGGGCATTCGCCCCAAGGTCCCGGGTCGTGACGATGAACCGGACATTCCTGAGATGCGGAAGCAGATCCTCGATGTAGCCGTTGGAATGCGGGTGCTTCCATCCCCAGACGTCGAATGCCTCGTTTCGGCGCGCCACCGTCTCGACGATCGCCCCGAGTCCGCGCTTAAGGCGGAAGTCCCTGTCCTCGAGATTGGTGCCTGTCTCCGTCCCCAGGGGGATGCCGAGACCAGACAGAACTCCGGCGACAGCGGTCGTGCCGCCTCGGTTGACACCGAAAATGTGGAACGTCCGCTGAGGCGCCTCCTGGGAGGCAACGTCCTCGAAAAGCCGCATGGTGCATGCCTTGACGCGGAGCTCGTCCTCACCGTCCATCTTCGCTCTTTCCCTATCGTATTGGCTGCGTCCGCAGGGTCGGGCCGGCCCTCAGAAGTCGCCGCAATCCCTGCGTGCTGCCGTCTGGATCTGCTGCCGCTGCTGCAGGATCCCGATGCTTGACCGTGCGCTCTGGTCGGTGATGGCCTTCACCTCGACGAGCGTCTGCCGGGACATGATCGCGATACAGGCGTCCGGCACATCGGCATTCCGGAGGGCTCTGGTCATGGAAGAGCGGAGCTGTTCCGTGCCGCCGTTCTTGTCCGGTGGCGTCGTGGGGGTACACCCGGCGAGCAGGGCGCCGACGAGCAAGGCGCTGATCATGAAGCGATTAGGTTTCACCTTCGTGTCCTTTCCTGTGCGAGAGCCGCGCAGGAGAAGCCTAGCATGAAGACAGGGGCCGACCACCCCGAAGGCAGCACATTCCACGGCAGGACGGGCTCAAAATTCCGGGCATTTCCCCTTCCTTCCGAGCCACCGAAAACGAAAAAGGCCCCCGCGGTGGCAGGGGCCTTCTTTCTTCGATCCTGTCCGGAGCCTCAGAGGCCGGTGGACACGTCGATCGTGTTGCCCTCTTCGAGGGTCACGTAGGCTTTCTTGACGTCCTTGCGCTTGCCGGGCTGACCGCGGAAACGCTTGACCTTGCCCTTGGTGACGGTCGTGTTCACGGCCTTCACCTTCACACCAAACAGACCTTCGACGGCCTCCTTGATCTGGGGCTTGTTGGCGTCGATGGCGACCTCGAAGACCACCGCATTCGCCTCGGAGGCCATGGTGGCCTTCTCGGTGATGATGGGCTTGCGGATCACGTCGTAGTATTCGGCTTTGACGCTCATTTCAGGCGAGCCTCCAGTGCTTCGACACCCGCCTTCGTGATCACCAGGGTGTCACGCTTCAGGATGTCCATGACATTGGCGCCGATCGAGGGCAGCACGTCCAGACCTTCGATGTTGGCCGCGGCACGAGCGAAGTTCTCGTTCACCTCGGCGCCGTCGATGATCAGCGCACGCTTCCAGCCCAGCTCCTTGACCTGCTTGGCAAGGATCTTGGTCTTGGCTTCGTCCATCGCGGCCGAGTCCAGGACAACGAGGTTGCCGGACGCCACCTTGGAGGACAGCGCGAGCTTCAGGCCGAGCTTGCGGACCTTCTTGGGAAGGTCGTGGGCATGGCTGCGCGGGGTCGGGCCCTTGTAGATACCACCCTTGCGGAAGATCGGCGCGTTGCGGTCGCCGTGGCGAGCGCCACCGGTGCCCTTCTGGCGGTAGATCTTCTTGGTCGAGTAGCTGGTTTCCGAGCGGGTCTTGACCTTGTGGGTGCCGGCCTGCGCCTTGTTGCGCTGCCAGCGGACCACGCGGTGCAGGATGTCGGCACGCGGCTCCAGGCCGAAGATGTCCTCGGCCAGTTCCACGTCGCCGGCGGCCCCGCCGTCGAGCTTGATCACATCAAGTTTCATTCTTCCGCACCCCCTTCAGCAGGCGCTTCAGCCGGAGCTTCGGCGACGGCGGCGGCTTCAGCGGCCTTGATCGCGGCCGGGAACGGCACGCCTTCGGGCAGCTTCTTCTTCACGGCGTCCTTGATGGTGACCCAGCCACCCTTGGAGCCCGGCACGGCGCCCTTGACCATGATCAGGCCACGGTCGGCGTCGATGCGAACGACTTCCAGGTTCTGGGTGGTGACACGGGCAGCACCCATGTGACCGGCCATCTTCTTGCCCTTGAACACGCGGCCCGGGTCCTGACACTGACCGGTGGAACCGTGCGAACGGTGGGAGATCGACACACCGTGCGAGGCGCGCAGACCGCCGAAGTTGTGGCGCTTCATGGCACCGGCGAAACCCTTACCGATCGAGGTGCCCGACACGTCGACCTTCTGGCCGGCAACGTAGTGCTCGGCAGAGATCTCGGCGCCGACCTCGATCAGGTTCTCCGGGTCCACGCGGAACTCGGCCACCTTGCGCTTGGGCGCAACGTTGGCGGCGGCGAAGTGGCCGCGCATGGCCTGGGAGGTCCGCTTGGCCTTGGCCGAACCGGCACCGAGCTGAACGGCGGTGTAGCCATCCCGCTCGACGGTGCGCTGGTCGACGACCTGCAGGTTGTCGAGTTGAAGGACGGTCACGGGAACCTGCTTCCCGTCCTCCAGGAACAGGCGGGTCATGCCCACCTTCTTGGCAATAACTCCAGAGCGCATCTGATTCATGCCCCCTTAGTTAAGCTTGATTTCGACGTCGACGCCGGCGGCGAGGTCGAGCTTCATCAGCGCGTCCACGGTCTGCGGGGTCGGGTCGACGATGTCGAGCAGACGCTTGTGGGTACGGATCTCCCACTGGTCGCGCGACTTCTTGTCGATGTGCGGTCCACGGAGGACCGTGAACTTCTCGATCTTGTTCGGCAGCGGGATCGGGCCACGCACCTGGGCGCCCGTCCGCTTGGCGGTGTTGACGATCTCCTGCGTGCTGGCGTCCAGCACACGATAGTCAAACGCCTTCAGCCGAATGCGGATGTTCTGGCTTTGCATTGTCAGTCAGCCTTGTTCTCGGCATTGGAGTTGAGAGGTGGAATGCGGCTCATTCCGCACCCCACATCGAACCCGTTCAATGAGGGTGGGGCAGGCCTTTCGGCCCACCCCGAAATTCCGATCTCGAGAGTGATTACTCGATGATCTTGGAGACGACGCCGGCGCCGACGGTGCGGCCGCCTTCGCGGATGGCGAAGCGGAGCTTCTCTTCCATCGCGATCGGGGCGATCAGCTCCACGGTGAACGACACGTTGTCGCCCGGCATCACCATCTCGGTGCCTTCGGCCAGCGTCACCGTCCCGGTCACGTCCGTCGTACGGAAGTAGAACTGCGGGCGGTAGTTGGCGAAGAACGGCGTGTGACGGCCACCCTCTTCCTTGGTCAGGATGTAGGCCTCGGCCTCGAACTTGGTGTGCGGGGTCACCGAGCCCGGCTTGCAGAGAACCTGGCCACGCTCGACGCCTTCACGGTCGACGCCGCGCAGCAGCGCGCCGATGTTGTCGCCGGCTTCACCGCGGTCCAGCAGCTTGCGGAACATCTCGACGCCGGTGCAGGTCGTCTTCTTGGTGTCGCGGATGCCGACGATCTCGATCTCGTCGCCCACGTTGATCACGCCGCGCTCCACACGGCCGGTCACGACCGTGCCGCGGCCGGAGATCGAGAACACGTCCTCGATCGGCATCAGGAACGGCTGGTCGACCGGACGGTCCGGGGTCGGGATGTACTCGTCGACCGCGGCGATCAGCTCGCGGATCGAGTTCTCGCCGATCTCCGGGTTGTTGCCTTCCATCGCGGCCAGGGCCGAGCCCTTGATGATCGGGATGTCGTCGCCCGGGAAGTCGTAGGAGGAGAGCAGCTCGCGGATCTCCATCTCGACGAGCTCCAGCAGCTCCTCGTCATCGACCTGGTCGACCTTGTTCATGTACACCACCAGCGCAGGCACGCCGACCTGGCGGGCCAGCAGGATGTGCTCGCGGGTCTGCGGCATCGGGCCGTCGGCGGCCGAACACACCAGGATCGCGCCGTCCATCTGGGCGGCACCGGTGATCATGTTCTTCACGTAGTCCGCGTGGCCGGGGCAGTCGACGTGCGCGTAGTGACGCGCGTCGGATTCGTACTCGACGTGCGCCGTCGAGATCGTGATGCCGCGGGCCTTCTCTTCCGGCGCGCCGTCGATCTGGTCGTAGGCCTTGAAGTCGCCGAAGTATTTCGTGATCGCAGCCGTCAGCGTCGTCTTGCCGTGGTCAACGTGACCGATCGTGCCGACGTTCACATGCGGTTTGTTACGCTGAAACTTTTCCTTTGCCATGATGGCCTCCTTGTTCTGTGCGGGGGCGGTTTCGACGCCGCCCCCAAATCCCGATTTGCTCTTAGGCGTACTTGGCCTGGATCTCGTCCGAGATGTTCTGCGGCACCGGATCGTAGTGATCGAACTGCATCGTGAACTGCGCGCGGCCCGAGGACATGGAGCGCAGCGTGTTGATGTAGCCGAACATGTTGGCCAGCGGCACGAAGGCGTTGATCGCCACCGCGTTGCCGCGCGGCTCCTGGCCGGTCACCTGGCCACGACGGGAGGTCAGGTCACCGATGATGCCACCGGTGTATTCCTCCGGCGTGATCACCTCGACCTTCATGATCGGCTCGAGCAGCTTGGCTCCGGCCTTCTTCATGCCTTCGCGCATGCCCATGCGAGCGGCGATCTCGAACGCGAGAACGCTGGAGTCCACGTCGTGGAACTTACCGTCGATCAGCGCGACCTTGAAGTCGATCACCGGGAAGCCGGCAAGCGGACCGGAGTCCATAACCGACTTGATACCCTTCTCGACGCCGGGGATGTATTCCTTCGGCACCGCACCACCGACGATCTTGCTCTCGAAGGAGTAGCCCTCGCCCGGCTCGGTTGGGGTAATGACCAGCTTGACCTCGGCGAACTGACCCGAACCACCCGACTGCTTCTTGTGGGTGTAGGAGTGCTCGATCTGCTTCGAGATGGTCTCGCGATAGGCCACCTGCGGCGCACCGATGTTCGCCTCGACCTTGAACTCCCGCTTCAGCCGGTCGACCAGAATGTCGAGGTGAAGTTCGCCCATGCCCTTCATGATAGTCTGACCGGACTCGAGGTCGGTCTCGACGCGGAAGGACGGGTCCTCGGCGGCCAGACGGGCCAGACCCTGGGACATCTTCTCCTGGTCGTTCTTGGTCTTCGGCTCGACCGCGATCTCGATGACCGGGTCGGGGAAGGTCATGGTTTCGAGCACGACAGGGTCGGCGACGGCGCAGAGCGT
This sequence comes from Tropicimonas sediminicola, assembly GCF_900188335.1. Classification (GTDB taxonomy): domain Bacteria; phylum Pseudomonadota; class Alphaproteobacteria; order Rhodobacterales; family Rhodobacteraceae; genus Tropicimonas; species Tropicimonas sediminicola. The sequence goes on from NZ_FZOY01000004.1 coordinate 397,641, forward strand.
GTCACCGGTGGTGGTCTCCTTCAGGCCCGCGAGCGCGATGATGTCGCCGGCGAAGGCTTCCTCGATCTCCTCGCGGTTGTTGGAGTGCATCATCATCATACGACCGATGCGCTCTTTCTTGCCCTTGGTGGAGTTCAGGATCGAGTCGCCCTTTTTCATCACGCCGGAGTAGATCCGGGTGAAGGTCAGCGAACCGACGAACGGGTCGTTCATGATCTTGAACGCCAGGCCGGCGAACGGCATGTTGTCGTCTGCGCGGCGGGCGATGTTCCGGGTTTCCGTCTCGTCGCCCGGCTTGAAGCCCATGTAGTCGACCACGTCGAGCGGGCTCGGCAGGTAGTCGATCACGGCGTTCAGCAGCGGCTGGACACCCTTGTTCTTGAACGCGGAACCACCGAGGACCGGCACGAAGGACATCGACAGGCAGCCCTTGCGAACCAGCGAGCGCAGGGTCGGCACGTCGGGCTCTTCGCCTTCGAGGTAGGCTTCCATCGCCGTGTCGTCCATCTCGACCGCGTGCTCGATCAGGTGGCCGCGCCATTCGTCGGCGAGGTCCTTCAGATCGTCACGGATCGGCTGACGCACCCAGGAGGCGCCCAGGTCTTCACCCTGCCACACCCACTCTTCCATGGTGATCAGGTCGACGATGCCCTCGAGCTTGTCCTCGGAGCCGATCGGGAAGTTCACCGGAACGGGGGTCGCGCCGGTGCGGTCCTTGATCATCTTCACGCAGTTGAAGAAGTCGGCGCCGATCTTGTCCATCTTGTTGACGAACACGAGACGCGGAACCTTGTACCGGTCGGCCTGACGCCACACGGTCTCGGTCTGCGGCTCGACACCGGCGTTACCGTCGAGCAGCGCCACGGCGCCGTCGAGCACGGCCAGCGACCGCTCCACCTCGATGGTGAAGTCGACGTGGCCGGGGGTGTCGATGATGTTGTACCGGAACTTGGTGTCGTCCGTGCCTTCGGCGGTCGGATCTTCCTGCCAGCGCCAGAAGGTCGTGGTCGCAGCCGAGGTGATGGTGATGCCCCGCTCCTGCTCCTGCTCCATCCAGTCCATGGTCGCGGCGCCGTCATGAACTTCGCCGATCTTGTGAGACTTTCCGGTGTAATACAGGATACGCTCGGTCGTCGTGGTCTTGCCGGCATCGATGTGCGCCATGATGCCGAAGTTTCGGTAATGGTCGAGAGGATAGTCGCGGGCCATGGGGGGGTCCTCAGGCGTAGATTTGAATTACCAACGGTAGTGGCTGAACGCCTTGTTGGCGTCGGCCATCTTGTGGGTGTCTTCGCGCTTCTTCACGGCAGTGCCACGCGAGTTCACGGCATCGACCAGCTCGCCGGCCAGACGCTCTTCCATCGTGTTCTCGTTGCGGCCGCGGGCCGCGGTGATGAGCCAACGGATGGCGAGGGCCTCGCGGCGCTCGGTCCGAACCTCGACGGGCACCTGGTAGGTCGCACCGCCAACGCGGCGGGAACGAACTTCGACCGACGGCTTGACGTTGTCGAGGGCCTCGGTGAACACCTCGATCGGGGAGCGCTTCAGCTTGCTCTCGACCCGGTCGAGCGCGCTGTACACGATCCGCTCGGCGACCGACTTCTTGCCGTCGATCATCAGGTTGTTCATGAACTTGGTCAGCACCACGTCGCCATATTTGGCGTCGGGCAGCACTTCGCGCTTTTCAGCAGCATGACGACGGGACATCTCTGTCTCTCCTTACTTGGGACGCTTGGCGCCGTATTTCGAGCGACGCTGCTTACGGTCCTTGACGCCCTGGGTATCCAGAACACCGCGCAGGATGTGATAGCGGACACCCGGAAGGTCTTTGACACGACCGCCGCGGATGAGGACCACCGAGTGCTCCTGCAGGTTGTGGCTTTCACCGGGGATGTAGCTGATCACCTCGAAGCCGTTGGTCAGACGAACCTTGGCCACCTTCCGCATGGCCGAGTTCGGCTTCTTCGGAGTGGTGGTGTAGACGCGGGTGCAAACCCCACGCTTCTGCGGGCAGCTCTCGAGGTGCTGCGACTTGGATCGTTTCACTTTGGGCTGCCGCGGCTTGCGGATCAGCTGTTGGATCGTCGGCATTCCGGTTCCCCAGTCTAGCTTTCTTCTTCTCGCGCGTGCCGCGAGGGTTTGTTCATCAAATCGCGCGCTTCACGCGTCCGCAAAGCGCGAAAAACCGCTGGCGTTTCCTCGTACGCGGAAACGACGCGGGTGGGATTACAGAGGATCGGGGCCGGGGCCCGGATCTTGACCACTTCAGTTCTGTAGGTCCGGTCAAACGGAATCCCCGCGACCGAGTGGGCGTGCTCTAGATAGAATCGCCAGCCTTGTCAACAGACGCTTGGGAAATATGGCTCCGCGCTGCGTCGCGGGCCGCATCCTCGGCCAGTTTTCGCTCCCGGTGGAAGGTGAAGATGCCGGTCGCCACGACGATCCCCGCGCCGATCAGGGTCATCCCGTCCGGCCATTCACCGAAGACCAGCCAGCCGAGCAGCAGCGCCCAGAGCAGCGACGTGTAGCGGAACGGCGCCACGAAGGCGATATCCCCCGCTCGCATGGTCGCGATCGAGAACAGGTAGGCGAAGGTGATCATCAGCGAGGCCCCGCCGAGGGCCAGCCAGGCATCGGGCGGCACCGGGCGCCAGCTGTCCGGGCCAAAGACAAGGCCAAGGCCGCCAAAGGCCATGACACCAAGGGACGCAGCCACCGCAACCGTCATCGAGCTGGTCTCGATGGAGACCATGCGCGCGGTCAGATCCCGGGCCGTGACGAAGATCACCGCTCCCACCACGTAGACCGAATAGATCGTGAAACCCTCTGCGCCGGGACGGACGATCAGCATGACCCCGGCGAACCCAACGAGGATCGCCAGCAGCCGCCGCCAGCCGATCGGCTCGCCGAGAAACGCCGCCGCCGCGAGCGTCACCGAGAGCGGCATGGCCTGCATGATCGCCGTGGCATTGGCGATCGGCATGTGGAACAGCGCGGTGATGAAGCAATAGGCCGCCGCGATCTCCGCCAGGGTGCGCCAGACCACGAGCCCCCGGTCGCGGCGCGGCAGCCGCAGTCGCAGCGACCCCGTCACGGCGGCGGCGACGAGAATCATCACCGAGCCACCGATTCCCCGCAGGAACACCGCCTGGAACATCGACATGTCCCCCGACACCGACTTCATGAGCGCATCATTGATGGTGAAGGACGCCATGGACGCCGCCATCAGCGCCGCGGCCTTGAAATTGGGAGACATGGAATGGGCGCCTTTCGGAGAAATGCAAGCCCGCGATGCGGGAGCGCGCGGGCTTTGTCAACGCGGCAGGCGGGAAATGACCTCGCGGCATCGGGCGGGGCCATGTTGATGCGGGTCAAAGAACAACGTTCACGATCGGCGGTATCCTGTCGACGAGCGTATTGACCTGCCCCGTCCCGGTCATGTCATCCTGCCAGCAGGGACGCCGGGGCTTCCGGGGAGGGAGACAATGGAGGGACCCATGAAGCTCAGAACTCTGCTCGCCATCCTTGGCCTCGCGGTGCTTGGATTCGCCTGCACGGACACGCAACACTACCCGATCACCGGCGAGGAATGCGGGCCGGACGATCCGGTTCAGGACCTCTCGGTGCAGCAATGCGCCGAGGCGGCCTGATCCGCCGGACGGGTGCGCATCGCCACGTTCAACGTGCAGAACCTGCGCCTCCGGCAACTGGCCGGTGGCGAGGCGGCGCTCGACGGAGCGCGTGACGGCGACGTGCCGACGGACACCGACGAGGACGCGCCTGCCTTCGACAAGGCGGACCGGCGCCTGACCGCGGCGGTCCTCCACGACATGAACGCCGATGTCGTGGCGCTTCAGGAGGTGCATGACCAGGAGACGCTGGACTACTTCCACGAGCGGTTCCTCGTGCGCACCGGGCTCCGGCCCTATCCGCACCGGATCTGCCTGCCCGGCAACGACGGCATGGGGCGCAACCTCGCGCTTCTGAGCCGCCTGCCGCCCAGCGCCCTGCAAAGCCACGCCGGCCTTCGCCCGTCGGACCTCGGACTCGCGCCGCTGGAGGGCGTGGCGCCGGATCGCCCGCTGTTCTGCCGCGACTGCCTGATGGTCGATCTGCCCGGGATCACCCTCTACCTCTGCCACTTCAAGGCCCCCTACCCCGACGCCGACGCGACCCGCCCGGCCCGCCGGCTTGAGGCGCTCGGGGTGCGACGCCTGATCGAGAACCGCTTCGCTCGGCCCGAGCGCGCCATGTGGATGATCCTTGGCGATCTCAACGAGCCCGACGCGCAGGTGCCGCTGGCGGAAAAGGCGACCGCGCCCCTGCTCGACGACTTCGCCATCGACCTTCTGGAGCGCCGCCCGCGGGGGCAGCGTTGGTCCTATCACGAGCCGCGTCGCGGCACCTATTCGCGGCCCGACGCGCTGCTGGCCTCGCCGGCGCTGGCGGCCGCCTGCCCGCTCGCCATGCCCCGCCTCGTGAGGGAAGGCATGGGCCGCGAGGCCACCGCCTATCCCGGCCCGCGCCTGCATGGGGTGGGCGAACACCGTCCCCATGCCAGCGACCACGCCGCCATCATGGTGGATCTCGAGGGGATCGGGGCCTGACATCACCGATCCGCCGGACACCCTGTTGACAGCCGCGCACGGGCATTATTGTTATGAGATAACATTTCACATCCGCCGTGGAGCGATTCCTCATGCCCCTCCGTTTGCTCATTGCCGGCGCGCTCATCTGCGCCGCGCCAACCGCCATCGCCCAGCAGCGCCAGCTGGACGCCCATGAGCATGGCGCCGGGACCCTGGACCTCGCCCGTTCCGGCAACATCCTGGAGTTCGAACTGCGCGCCCCCGGCGCAGATATCGTCGGCTTTGAGCACGCCGCGACCTCGGAGGAAGACAAAATGGCCGTCGCCGCGGCCATCGAAATGCTTTCGAAACCCGAGACGATTCTCGCCTTATCGGACGCGGCAGGATGCGAGCCTCAGGAGGCAACAGCGATCCTGGTCGCAATGAGCGACGAGCACGAGGACGAAGCTGGAATGCTCGAGCACGACGAGCATGACGAGCATGACGACCACGAGGAAGCTGCCGCCGGTCACACAGAGTTCCATGCACACGCGATCTACACCTGCTCCAATCCCGAGGCGCTCGACCGGATCGACCTGCCCTACTTCGGGCATTTCCCCAATGCGCGCGAGCTTGAGGTTCAGGCGGTTTCCGACAAGGGTGGCTTCGGCGCCGAGGTGGTCCGGGACCAGCCGGTGCTGCAACTGGACGGCAAGCTGTGAGACACCGTGACCAAGACCGGGGACCCCGTCGATACCGCGATTGACCTGCGCGACCTCCGTTTCGCCTGGGGCGGGCGGCGGCCGTTCTCGCTGGCGGTCGAACGGTTCGAGCTGCGCCGGGGGGAGGCAGTGTTTCTCCAGGGCGAGAGCGGCGGCGGCAAGACCACGCTGCTCAGCCTGATCTGCGGCATCAACCGCCCGGCGGCGGGCCATGTGCGGGTCGATGGCACTGACCTTGGGGCGCTCCGCGGCGGCGCCCGCGACAGGTTCCGCGCCGAGCGGATCGGCGTGATCTTCCAGATGTTCAACCTGCTGCCCTATGCCAGCCCGCTCGACAACATCCTGCTGCCCCTGCACTTCGCGCCAGAGCGCCGGGCCCGCTGCGGCGCGCCGAGGGAGGCCGCGCTGCACCTGACCGACACGCTTGGCCTGCCGCGCGAACTCATCGAGCACGGTACTGCCGCGGACCTCAGCGTCGGCCAGCAGCAGCGCGTCGCGGTGGCGCGGGCGCTGATCGGGCAGCCCCCCCTGATCGTGGCCGACGAGCCGACCTCCGCGCTCGACGCAGGCGCGCAGGCGGCCTTTGTCGATCTCCTGTTCGACCAGGTTCGGGCCGCCGGCGCGAGCCTGCTCATGGTGAGTCATGACGACCGGCTTTCCGGTCATTTCGACCGCGCGGTCCGACTGGAAGAGATCGCCACCGTCACCCGGAGCGAGGCCGCATGATCCTGCTCCGCCTTGCCCTCCGCTCGCTGATCAGCCGCCGGGTGACCGTCGGGCTGACCGTTCTTGCCATCGCGCTTTCCACGGCGCTCTTTCTCGGCGTCGAGAAGGTACGAACCGGCGCGCGGGCGAGCTTTGCCGACACGATCTCGGACACCGACCTCATCCTCGGCGCCCGCACCGGCGGCGTGCAATTGCTGCTCTACTCCGTCTTCCGGATCGGCAACGCCACCAACAACGTGACCTGGGAGAGCTTCGAGGACCTCGCCAGCCGGCCCGAAGTCGACTGGGCGGTGCCGATCTCGCTCGGCGACAGCCACCGCGGCTTCCGGGTGATGGGCACGACCACGGACTATTTCGATCGCTACAAGTATCGCGGCGGGCGGGCGCTGAGCTTTGCCGAAGGAGGGCGCCCGGCCGACTTGTTCGACGCGGCCGTCGGCGCCGATGTGGCCCGCGAACTGGGCTACCGGCTCGGCCAGGAGATCGTGGTGGCGCACGGGCTGGCCTCCTTCACGGACCACGACGACAAGCCGTTCCGCGTCTCCGGCATCCTCGAGAAGACCGGCACGCCGGTCGACCGGACGGTGATCGTCAGCCTCGAGGCGATCGAGGCGATCCACGCGGACTGGCAGGGCGGCGGGCGCTCCGGAACCCCGATCTCGGCTGCGCAGGTCCGGGAGCTCGACCTGTCTCCGAGGGCCATCACCGCGGCGATGATCGGCACCAGCTCGCCGCTGCAGGTGTTCAAGCTCCAGCGCGCGATCAACGAATATCCCGAGGAGCCGCTGATGGCGGTGATCCCGGGCGTGGCGTTGCAAGAACTCTGGGAGATCGTCGGCGTCGCCGAAACCGCGCTTCTGGGCGTTTCCGCGATGGTGGTCGCCACGGCGCTGCTGGGGATGACGGCGATGATCTTTTCCGGCCTCAACGAACGACGCCGCGAGATGGCGATCTTTCGCGCCGTCGGGGCACGGCCGCGCACCATTCTCGGGATGCTCACGCTGGAGGCCGCGCTGATGGCCACCGCGGGGGCGGCGCTTGGCGTCATCCTGCTCTACACGGGATTGTGGATTGCACGGCCCCATGTCGATGCCGCATTCGGATTGTACCTGCCCATCGCCCCGTTGACCGGCCGCGAAACCGCGGGTCTGATTGCCGTGGTGATTGGCGGCACGCTGGTCGGGACGATTCCGGCGATACGGGCCTACCGGATCTCACTTGCCGATGGCATGACCGTCCGCAGCTAGGAGAGGAGGAGGAGATGCAGTCTTTCAAGCGCCTCGCCGCGCCGTTCGCGCTGGCCGCCACGATCTCGCTCCCTGCCGGCGAAGCGTCCGCCTGCGCGTTTCATACCTACCTGCCGGAACGGACCGTGGTGGACATGCTGCTGGAGACGGAGAACGTCGTCCTTGCCCGGCCCGACTCGGAGGATCCCTTCCGCTTCACCGCCGTTGCCGCGCTGGAAGGCACGCTGGAACAGGCCGCCCTGCCGACCCTCGTGGACAGCACGACCCGCCGCAAGATGTCCGCCAATCCGGAGGACGTGGTGCTCTTTGCCCGGGACGGGGGCGGATACGGCCCCTTCGTGCGGCTGGCCTATCTCGATGGGCCCTACCGCGAGATCGTCGAGACGATCATGGAGCGCAAGGAAGACTGGGTGATGGGCGACGATCTCGGTCGCTACCAGTTCTTCGCCGACCTGCTCTCCCACTCCGACCCCACGATCCGGGCTCTGGCGTTGCGCGAGCTCGACACGGCGCCCTACGACCTGCTGCGCGCCGTGGATCTGACCGTCGACACGGACGCGATCCTGCGTGACCTCTGGCAGATCTACGAAGCGCCCTACGTGCCGATCCGCCTGCTGCTCCTCGGCCTGAGCGACAGCGACGCCGCGCGCGCCGAGATCCGGCGCGGGCTGGAAACCGAACGCCTGCGCCCGACAGCCTTTCGCCTCGGCCCGCTAGCCACGGCCCTTGTAGAACTGGACGGAGCGGAGGGGATCGCGGAGCTGGAAACCCTGTTCCTGTCCGAGCCCGGCGCCTCCGCCGAGGCGCAGGAACTCGTGGTGGAAGCGCTGGCGATCCATGCCGTTTCCTCGACGCCGGAGATGCGGGCGCGGATCATCTCGGCACTCGCCGATTTCGCGACGCTGCGGCCGGACCGGGCTGACGCGGTAGCGCGGCAGTTCCAGATCCGTTACGACTTCGGCATGGCCGATGCGCTGGCGGAACTGCTCGAAAGCGGCACGATCCGGTCGGCGAAGGTGCTGATCCCTGTCTCGACCTATGTGATGATGGCGCGGCAGGACCAGACGATGATGACCGAATTCCAGTGAGGGGGAGAAGAGAATGCCCGCATTGACCCGCCGCATGTTCTGCGCCCTGCTCGCCGTCGCCTGTGCCACCGCCGGCGCGCGTCTCGCCTGGGCCTCGGAGGTGCTGGACCTCGACTGGGAGGACCTGATCCCGGAGGGCGACGACAAGGCCAAGAGCGCCTACGAGGCGCTCGGCGTGATCTCCCACGACCAGATCAGCCAGGCCCCGGCCGAGAGCGGCTTTGCGCCGGTCCGGAGCGATCTCGACGGCAAGCTGGTGCGCATTCCCGGCTATGTGGTGCCGCTCGACTACGGCAGCGAGGGCGTCACGACCTTCCTGCTGGTGCCCTATGTCGGCGCCTGCATCCACGTTCCGCCGCCGCCCTCGAACCAGCTTATCCTCGTGAACTCCGAGGTGCCGAAGGAGTTCGGCGGGCTGTTCGAACCGGTCATCGTGACCGGAATGCTCGGCACTTCGGCCTCCGAGACCGAGCTGGCCGACGTGGGCTACGTGATCGCCGCGGAGCAGGTCGCGCCCTACGGCCTCTAGGGTCAGGCGGGCTCCAGCCCTTTCTTCTTGAGCTTGTCGTCGGGCTCCACGTGGATCGTGGTGCGCGCTTCGGGAATGCGGCGCTCGAGTTCGTCCTCGATGGCATCGCAGATCTCGTGCGCCTCTCCGACCGTCATCTCGCGGTCCACGACAAGGTGGAACTCGATGAACAGCACCTTGCCGGCGCGGCGGGTGCGCAGGTCGTGAATCTGCATCGCCCCGGCGGCGGATTCACGGATCGCGTCGGTGATGATCTCGCGGTCGTCGGAATGGGCGGCCGAATCCATCAGGTCTCCCGCCGAGGCGAACACCACCCCCCAGCCCTCGCGCAGGATGTTCGCGGCCACGATCAGCGCGAGGATCGGGTCGAGGATTGCCCAGCCGGTGAGCAGCACCAGGACCAGGCCGACAAGCACGCCGGCCGAGGTCCAGACATCGGCCATGAGGTGGCGCCCGCCAGCCGACAGCGCGGGCGAGCGGCGTCGCGTGCCGATGCGAATGAGCAGCCGCGCCCAGACGAGGTTGATCACCATCGCGACGGCGTTGACGATCATCCCCGTCGGCCCGAGCCGGTCGAGACCTGGGTTCCAAAGCGCGCCGACCGCCTCCTGGATCACCAGCAGCGCCGCCAGCAGGATCATCGTGCCTTCGGCGATGGCCGAGAAGTTCTCCGCCTTGTGGTGGCCGAAAGGGTGATTGGTGTCCGCAGGCCGCTCGGCGATCCGGATCGCGATCCAGGCCAGCACCGCCCCCGCCACGTTGACGAAGGATTCCAGCGCGTCCGAATAGAGCGCGACCGATCCGGTCAGCCACCAGGCAACGAACTTGAGGGCGAGCACCAGCAGCGCCACGCCGATGGAGGCGAGCGCGAGTCCCTGGGAGGATGCCTTGTCGGTCATTCTGCCATCCTTCAACGTTCCGCCCGGCACCGCCAGCCGGCGTCCGGCCTCCGGCGGCTTCCTTGCATAGCGACGCCCTGACGGCCATAGACAAAGTGCAGCAGCAAAGCCCCAAAGGGTCGGAGGTCAGGATGCCCGATTTCGATGCCATCGTGGTCGGCGGCGGGGTCGTCGGACTCGCCTGTGCCGCGGCGTTCTGCGACGCCGGGCGGCCGGCCCTCGTGCTGGAAGGGGCGGAACACGCCGGCACCGGCACCTCGTCCCGCAACAGCGAGGTCGTGCACGGTGGGCTCTATTACGCGACCGGCAGCCTGAAGCACCGGCTCTGCGTGCGCGGGCGGAGGCTGCTCTACGATTACCTGCAGGAACGGAAGATCCCGCACCGCAAATGCGGCAAGATCGTCGTTGCCACCGATGCGGCGGAAATACCCTGGATCGAAGACCTGGCGCGACGGGCCGAAGAGAACGGGGTGGAAGGCATTCGGATGCTCGAACGCTCCGAGGTCAGCTCGCTGGAGCCGGAGTTGACCGCGACGGCCGCGCTGCTGTCGCCCGAGACGGGCATCCTCGACAGCCACGCCTTCATGATGGCCCTGATCGCGCAGATCGAGGCGGGCGGCGGGCATGTCGCCCTGCGCGCGCCGTTTCTGCGGGCCGAGGCCGAGGCGGGCGGTTTCCGGGTCTGGACCGGCGGGAGCGACCCCGCGGAGGTCACGGCGCGTGTGCTGATCAATTCCGCCGGCCTTCACGCGGCGGAGGTCGCACGCCGGATCGCCGGAATGCCCGGCAACGCGATCCCGGTCATGCGCTTCGCCAAGGGGTGTTACTTCTGCCTTCGCGGCCGGGTGCCGTTCCGGCGCCTCGTCTATCCGGCGCCGGTCGACGGGGGCCTCGGGATTCACGCGACGCTCGACATCGGAGGCCGGATGCGGTTCGGGCCGGACGTGGAATGGCTTCCGCCCGGCACGGAGCCCGACGCCCTCGACTACAGCGTCCCGCCGGAGCGGGCGCGCGCATTCGAGACGGCCATCCGGCGCTACTGGCCCGGACTGCTGCAGGGCGCGCTCTATCCCGACTATGCCGGCGTCCGTCCCAAGCTGAGCCCGCCGGGCGCGCCGGCCGCGGATTTCTCGATCCAGACAGCGGAGGCGCACGGCATCCCCGGTCTGGTGAACCTCTTCGGGATGGAGAGCCCGGCGCTCACCTCCGCGCTGGCGATTGGTGAGTCGGTGCGCGAGGCGCTGCGCCCGGAGATCGAGAGCGCCTGACCGCCCCCGGTTTCAGGCATTCCCGCCATGCAAAATACGGGGAGCGCAGGGGCTGGGCTTCTGCAAGCCACTCAAATACGGACGAAATCGAGGGGTCTCGCCCAGTTTCGCGTGACGCATGCCGCAGGCAGACGCGTAGCGCGCAAACCTCCGCGTTGATTTACTAGACCGATAGGTCTAATAAATTGCCATGGACTCACATGCCGCCAGATCCGCAGCAGACAGCCCCCCGCGCCGGGGACGCCCGAAGCGCGATCCCGCGACCTCCGAGGTGCGCCGGAGGCTGATCCGCACCGGCCTCGCCCACCTGACGGAGCGGGGGTATTCCGCCGTCGGCCTGGACGAGATCCTAAAGGCCGCCTCGGTGCCGAAGGGCGGCTTCTACCATTACTTCAGCAACAAGGCCGAGTTCGGCGCCGCGTTGATCGACGCCTACAACGCCTATTTCTGCGAGCTGCTCGACCGCGCCCTGCTGGATGAGCGGATGACCCCGCTCGACCGGCTGCGTGCCTTTGCGGCCGAGGCGGAGCGCGGGATGGCGCGGCATGGGTTCCGGCGCGGATGCCTCGTGGGCAATCTCGGGCAGGAAATGGGCGCGTTGCCGGAGGAGTTCCGCGACCGCCTCGTCTCCGTGCTCGAGGAATGGCAGCGGCGCACCGAGCGCTGCCTGCAGCTTGCGCAGCAGGCCGGCGAGATCGGCCCGGCGCAGGACCCCGAGGCACTTGCCGCCTTCTTCTGGATCGGCTGGGAGGGCGCCGTCCTCCGCGCCAAACTCGAACGTCGGGCGGAGCCGCTTCAGCGCTTCGCCGACAGCTATTTCACCTCCATAACCCCCTGAAGGACTTCCCATGTTCGACGCCATCCTCATCGACAAGACCGACGACGCACAGACCGTCACCCTTTCCGACGTCAGCCCGGACCAGCTCCCCGAGGGCGATGTGCTGGTCGACGTCGCCTATTCCACCCTCAACTACAAGGACGCGCTGGCGATCACCGGCGCCTCGCCCGTCGTGCGCAGCTTTCCGATGGTGCCGGGGATCGATTTCTCCGGCGTCGTCGTGGAGAGCGCCCATGCCGATTACAAGCCCGGCGACCGCGTGGTGCTGAACGGGTGGGGCGTGGGCGAGAAGCACTGGGGCGGGCTTGCCGGTCAGGCGCGCGTCAAGGGCGACTGGCTGGTGCCGCTGCCCGACGGGATCAGCCTGCGGCAGGCGATGGCGATCGGCACCGCCGGGTACACAGCGATGCTTTGCGTGCTGGCGCTGGAGACCCAGGGGATCACCCCGGACAAGGGCGAGATCGTCGTCAGCGGCGCCGCCGGGGGTGTCGGCAGCGTGGCGACCGCGCTGCTGGCCGCCCGCGGCTACGAGGTCGCCGCTGTCACTGGCCGTCCGGCCGAGGCCGATTACCTGCGCTCGCTCGGCGCCGCCTCGATCGTCGACCGCGCGGAACTCTCCGGCAAGGGTCGGCCGCTGGCCAAGGAACGCTGGGCCGGCGGGATCGACGTGGCCGGCAGCACCGTGCTGGCGAACATGCTGGCCAGCATCAAGTACCGCGGCGCGGTTGCGGCCTGTGGCCTTGCCGCCGGCATGGACCTGCCCGCCACCGTCGCGCCCTTCATTCTGCGCGGCGTGACGCTGGTGGGGGTCGACAGCGTCATGTGCCCGAAGGCCGAGCGCGTCGGGGCCTGGAAGCGGCTCGCCAGCGACCTCGACCTGGCCAAGCTCGACGCCATGGTGACGGAGATCCCGCTTTCCGAGGTGATCGACACGGCGCCGAAGTTCCTCGACGGCCAGATCCGCGGCCGGATCGTGGTGCCCGTCGCGCCGAAGGCCGACTGACGCAACGGGCCGATCAAGGGAGCGCGCCGCATGTCCGACACGATCGACAGCACCCCGGCCCAGCCGGCCCTGACGCTGACCGACTGCCCGAGCTGGCTCTACCTGCTGCGGGAGTTCGACAGCCTCTACCGCTACGGGTCGGACGGCGGCAGCCGCCTGATCCGCTCGCACCGCAAGCGGGTGCGCGACGCGCTTTCCTCGATCCTCGGCGCCAACCCGACAGTGCTGCCGCGCCCGCCGGCCGAAAAGCCGGTCTCGGCCCACCTGAACCGCGCCCTGGACCTCGGTGAAAAGACCGTGGTTCAGGGCATGGCGCGGGCGCTCTCGCGGGTGGCCGGCCAGCTGACCTGGGAATACGGCTACGAGAAAGTGCCGAAGGCGCTGGAGCGCAAGTATGCCTATTGCGAAGTGCTCGGCCCGCGCGGGCCGGTGCTGGCCGAACGGCTGATCCTTGGCTTCGTGCTGTTCGCGCCCCGCACCACCTATCCGCAGCACAGCCACCAGGAGATCGAGGAGAGCTATGTCTCCGTCTCGGGCGCCTGGTCGGAAAACGATGTCGCCGTGCACGCGCCGGGATCGCTGATCCTCAACCGGCCCGGGGACGAGCACCGCATCACCACCGCCGATCTGGAGCCCTGCCTGCTGGCCTATGCCTGGATCGGCCCGGAGACGCGCCTGCACACGCCGGGGATGAAGCTGTCCTCGAACCGCAAGGCGCGGATGTCCCAGGGGATCTGACCGGCCGCGCGGTCAGCCGCGCAGGAACCGGAACAGGCTGACACCGGCATCGGTGATGTCCGCCAGCCGGGCGAGGGCGTGCTCGCGCGCGAGCGACGGGGCGCTGTCGTCGCTGGCCGCGAGCGCATACTGGAGCCGCAGCAGGCGCCGCCGGTGGATGCCCAGTCGCGCCTGGATAGGATCAGCGAGGATGCCGGCAAAGGTTGTGACCAGCGAGGCGACGACGGCGAGCCCGACCCCGACGGCCAGCACCTTCCAGACCGGAATCGCCGGCGGAAACGCCGCATACCACGCCTGCCCGAGACCGCGGCCGAGCGGGAAGTTCGCAACCGCCGCCGAATGCGAGACGTAGTCCGAGACGAGCGGTGCGAGCGACACGATCCCGGGGGTCGCGTGACGGAAGACGAAGATGCCGAGCGACAGGACCACGAGCGTCGTGAAGATCTCGGAGACCGAGGTGCGGACGGCGGTGTAATCCCGCAGCAGCCCGTGCTGCCGGTCGTTCAACGGCTCCTCCGATTGCCAGAGCTCCGCTTCCACCAGCGCCTCGACGGCCCGCGCGAGCGACGAATGAATGAAGATCGGCCGGTCGAGCAGCCAGCGGCTGGCACCGCCAAGACCGATGGCCCGGAAAGCCAGGGCGATCAGGCGCGAGAGGAGGAAGACCGGGGCGAGCACGACGTTGACCGGCGCGGCCAGCAGGTCCCAGCCCAGGGCGGCACGGTGCAGCCTGAGAGAGCCCCGGAAGCCGAAATGGCGCCGCACGAAGAGGTCTGTCCTGATCAGATCGGGGTCGTTGCGCATCGTCATGTTGAACCCATCGGGCTCCACCGGTCCCGTCGACCGGTGCAAGCCGCCTACCCGTGAAACCGCAAAGCAGCCGATTCCACAGAGCGGGAAGTTTACCTGCGATGCCCCCCGCATCCAAGCGAGCATGCCCTTGCATCGGCGGGCGACTGCCTGAATGGTGGCGCCGGAGCGGCCGGTGCGTCGGTCAGGGAACGCGGCGCGAACCACAGCGGAAAGGCCAGAGCATGGACGGCATGTCTCCAATTCTTCTCGGATTCCTCGGCAGTCTCGCCGCCGGCATGATGACGGCGGTGGGGGCGGTTCCGGTGCTTTTCGGGCGCGTTCCCGGCCGCGCGTTCCGCGACATGTCCCTGGGGTTTGCGGCGGGCGTCATGCTGGCGGCCTCGTTCTTCTCCCTCATCATCCCGGCTCTGGATGCGGCGGGGGAACGGTTCACCTCCCCCTCCACGCCTGCCGCCATCGTCTGCGTGGCGATCCTGCTCGGCATGGGGGCGGTTGCGCTGATCAACGAGAAGCTCCCGCACGAACACTTCCGGATCGGTCGCGAAGGACCGGAAGCCGCCTCGCTGCGGCGGGTCTGGCTGTTCATCTTCGCCATCACGATCCATAACTTCCCGGAAGGGCTCGCCGTCGGGGTGGGCTTCGGCGCCGGGGGGATGGAGGGCGGCTTTCCGCTCGCCGTCGGGATCGGGCTTCAGAACGCCCCGGAGGGTCTGGCGGTCGCGGTCTCGCTGCTTGGCGAGGGCTACGAGCGCTGGCGCGCCTGGTCGATTGCCGCCCTGACCGGCATGGTCGAGCCGATTGGCGGGCTTCTTGGCGCCGGGATCATCGGCGTCTCGGAGCCGTTCCTGCCCTGGGGCCTCGCCTTCGCGGCCGGCGCGATGATCTACGTGATCAGCCACGAGATCATCCCAGACACCCATCGCAGCGGTCACCAGAACAAGGCGACGCTCGGCCTGAGCGTGGGACTTGTGACGATGCTCTTCCTGGACGTCACGCTCGGCTGAAGCCCGCTTCGGCGTTCGTGACCCAACTGGGCGCTTTGCTCCCGGCGGCCGGTGGCCTACCTTCCGGGTCGGGCCCGTCGCTCCCTGCACCTTCGCGCCCGGAGGAGAGGGATGGCGGGCGCAGGATCACGGCAGGACGGCGGCGCAGATGCCGCCGCGACAGGGAGAAGGCCATGCACCCGGAACGCATTCCGCAGACGATCTTTCACACCCGTGTCCGCAACGCGGACCTCGGCGGCCCGAACCCGTTCGAATGGAAGGACGTCAGCTCCAACGAGATCTTCGGCGGTCGGCGGATCGTGCTCTTCGCCCTGCCCGGCGCCTTCACCCCGGCCTGTTCCGAGACCCACCTGCCGGGGTTCGAGGCCCATCACGAGAGCTTCCTTGCGCTCGGGATCGACGAGGTGATCTGCCTGTCCGTCAACGATGCCTTCGTCATGCACCAATGGGCCAAGGCGCTCGGCATCGCCAAGGTGCGGATGCTGCCGGACGGCAATGGCGAGTTCAGCGAGGGGATGGGGATGCTGGTCAGCCGCACCGCCCAGGGCATGGGCCGGCGCAGCTGGCGCTATTCGATGTACGTGGAGGATGGCGCGATCCGCAAGATCTTCGCCGAACCGGGCCTGCGGGACGAGCCGCCGGGCGTACCCGTCGAGGTTTCCGACGCCGAGACGATGCTCGATTACCTGCGCTCGTCGCTGGGGTAAGGGCGCGGTGGCTCAGCCGCGCTCGCGCAGACGGTCTTCCTCGTCGGCCACGTTGATGCCGAGCGCATCCATGCCGTCTTCGAGGAAGCTCGCGAGTTCCGGCATTCCCGCAAGGTAATCCTCGGTGGGAGCGGTGCGCTCCTGCCGCGCGGTTTCCAGCGCCTCGTCGATCTCGTCGGCGGAGAAGCTCTCCCGGCCGATCCACATGCAGGCCACGAGGCTGATCTGCTCATCCTCGTTCAACCCCGAGATGTAATCCCGCAGATAGGGGCTGTCCGGCCCGTACTCACGGGTCAGCGCGATCACTCTGACGATTTTTCCAGTGCTTATGTCCAGCATCGGGATCCACTTCCTTCTGGCCCATTTTTCACGCAACCCGCCTGCCGTGGCAAGCGAAACCGACAGGATTTGTGCCGAAGCAAGCCGCTACCGGGCGAACAGGCGAAAGTACAGACCTTCCGGGAGGAACTGGGCTGCGCGGAACAGCCAGGAAAAGGGGCGCGGGAAGCTGCAGGCGAACCGACGGCTTTCGAGGTGGGCCATGATGCGATCTGCCGCGGCCTCGGGCTCCATGATGTAGGGCATGGGAAAATCGTTGAGATCGGTGAGGCGGGTGCGGATGAAACCGGGGTTGGCGAGTTGCACCCGCACGCCGGTCTTGTGCAGGTCAGCATGCAGGCTTTCGGCCAGCCCCATCAGCCCGGCCTTGGACGCGGCATAGCCGATGGCGCCGGGCAGGCCGCGAAAGCCGGCCAGCGATCCGACAAAGAGCAGGTGCCCGGAATCGCGCCGGATCATCTCCGGCAGCACCGGGTCGAGGATGCGCATGGCGCCGGTCAGGTTGACGTCGCACATGGCGGCGGCCTTCCCGCCGTCCCAATCCTGCGCCCTCATCGGCCAGTAGACGGCGGCGATGTAGACGAGCCCGTCGACATGCCCGGCGGCCTTCGCGGCCTCGGCGCAGCTCACGGGGTCGGTCACGTCGAGCGGCACCACCTCGGCCGGGCCCGGGAGCTCGGCGGCGAGGTCCTCCAGCCGCTCGGTGGAGCGGGCGCTCAGCACGAGCTCATAGCCGGCCCGGCTCATCGCATTGGCCAGCGCACGGCCCAGCCCTTCGCTGGCGCCGACGAGCCAGTACCGCCCGCGGCCGCTCATCGAGAGACCTCCTGCATCGGCGGTTCGGGGCGGGGACGGAAGGGGGCGCCCTTCGACCAGAGCTTCAGCGCCTGCCAGTGGATCAGCGCCAGCACGCGAACCGAGCCGAACGGACGCCGAAGGCAGGCCCGCAGCAGACCCGTGGTCCTGAGCGGACGGCGTGGACCGGTCAGTGTCGCCATCAGCCCGCCCTTCGCATGGCGATAGTCGATGCGGATCCCGATGTGATCGGGGCGGATGTCGAAGGTGAAGGTATAGCCGCCATCGACCGGCTGGAACGGCGACACGTGGAACAGCTTGACGGCCTCGATCGTGTCGCCCGCCTGGATCGGCCCGGTATCGTCCCGGTGGCAGAGATAGGAATGCCGGTCGCCGAAAGTGTTGGTCACCTCCGCGATCACGACGCGCAGATCCCCTTCCGCGTCATGGCAGAGCCAGAAGCTGACCGGGTTGAAGACGTGGCCGAGGATACGGGGCTGGGCGAGCAGCAGGATCCGGCCCGCGCCGGCCTCCGCAAGCCCGTGGTCGCCAAGCACCCGCCGCACCCAGGCCGCGCCCTCGCCCTTGCCCGGCGCGCCGCCGTGGTCGATGTCGTGCAGCGCGGCGAGGTTGAACCGGTTTCGCGAGAACAGGCGCGGGGTCTCGACCGGGGCTTCCGGGTCCAGCATCAGGTAGTCGACCCCGTAGCGGAACGAGTTCGACACCGCGCCGCGACGTCCGTGCCAGGTATGGCCCGCGATATGTTCGACGCCGGTCACTGTGCGGCCACCTCCAGAGAGGCCTCGGAAAGGATCGCCTCGGCCACCTCGGCGGCGCTGGCCAGCCCGTCCTCGTGAAACCCGTTCTTCATCCAGGCGCCGCAGAACCAGGTGCGGTTGGTGCCGTTTCGCTCCGCCAGCTCCTTTTGCGCGGCGAAGGCCCCAAGATCGTAGACCGGGTGGCGCAAGACCGTCTGGTCGTGGATCAGATCTTCGCGGATCGGGCGGGTGCTGTTGAGCGTCACGAAGAGCGGGTCGTCGGCCGGGATCGGCTGCAGCGCGTTCATCCAGTAGGTCAGGTCGATCCGGTCGGTGTCGCGCTCCCGGGTCTCGGCATAATTCCAGGCCGACCAGCAGCGGCGGCGGCGCGGCATGACCGAAGGATCGGCGTGCAGGATGACCTCGTTGGGCTGGTAGGCGATGGCCGAAAGCGCGCTCCGCTCGGCGGGCGCGGCGTCGGTCAGCAGGCGCAGCGTGTCGTCGGAATGGGTGGCGAAGACCACCTCGTCGAAGCTCTCCCAGTCGCCGCCCTCGCACCGGAGCTCGACCCGCTCGAATTGCCGCCGCACGCCAGCGACCGACGTGGCCAGCCGGATCTCGGCGCCCTGCCGGCGCATCTCGGCCTCGAGCCGGCGCACGTATTCAACCGAACCGCCTTCGACAGTGTACCACTGGTGCTGGCCCGTGTGATGCAGGAGCGCGTGGTTGCGGAAGAAGTCGATCATGGCGCGGGCCGGAAACTCCATGATCCGTGTCACGGGCGTCGACCAGATCGCGCCGGACAGCGGCGCGAGATAGTAATCGCGGAACCAGTCGCCGGTGCCGAGCGCCTCCAGAAGCTCGCCGATGGTCGCGGCGCCCCCGAGGGACGCGGCCGTCGCCTCGGCTCGGGCATTGAAGCGGAGGATGTCGCGGATCATCCGCAGGAAGGCCGGCCGCGCGATGTTGCGGCTCTGCGCGAAGACGGTGGAAAGGTCCTTCAACCCGTACTCCACCCGACCGCCGTCGATCGAGGCGGCGAAGGTCATCTGCGAGGGCACGACAGGCACGTCAAGCCGCTGGAAGAGGGCGTCGAGCCGCGGGTAGTTGGGCTTGTTGAACACGATGAAGCCGGTATCGACCGGCTGGTCCCCCCGTTTGCCGGCGAGACGGGTGCGGGCGTGCCCACCGAGCGTCGCACCCGCTTCGATCAGAACGACCTCGTGGTGATCCGCCAGAAGGTGCGCCGCGCCCATGCCGGAGATGCCTCCCCCGATCACGGCGATCCTGCGTGGCGCCAGCCCGGCGCGATCCAATGGCATCTACACGTCCTCCAGAAATTTTCTTGCCCTGCACTACGCCCTCGCGACCGCAGCGGATCAAACGAAAAAAAATTCCCGCAGGTGATCCACCCGGGATCGGGCTGCGTAAACCTCACATGTTGACGGAAACGATCTCCTTGCCGGATACGCCTTCCCTACCGGGTGCGACTGCTTATAGTCGGCCCGACGGGGGACGTGACGGGAAGGTCGAAGTGCCGGAAACAACAGCAGAAGCGCCTGACTGGTCGGGTCACGTGATCCGTATCCGGGACCATCGCGATCAAGCTGCGTTTGCCGAGCTGTTTCGGCATTTCGCGCCGCGCGTCAAGGCGTTCCTGATCCGGTCGGGTGCGAGCCAGACCATGGCGGAAGAATGTAGCCAGGAGGTCATGGCGACGCTGTGGCACAAGGCGCATCTGTTCGACCCCAGCCGGGCGAGCGTGGCCACCTGGGTGTTCACCATCGCCCGGAACAAGAAGACCGACATGCTGCGCAAGCAGCGACGTCCGGAACCGGAAGATCTGCCCTGGGGGCCAGAGCCGGAACCGGAACAGACAGAGACACTGGCCAGACAGCAGGAGGCCGAGCATCTGGGCAAGGCCATCGCGGCGTTGCCCGACAAGCAGCGGGCCCTGGTGGAAGCGGCCTATTATGGCGATCTGTCCCACAGCGAGATCGCGGCCCGGACGGGCCTGCCGCTGGGGACGATCAAATCGAGACTGAGACTGGCGCTGGACCGCCTGCGCCACGAGATGAAGAGCATGAGCTGATGGGCGTTCAACACCGCATAACCGACGATATCCTGGCCGACTACGCGGCCGGCAACCTGGCCGAGGCCTTCAACCTGGTCGTGGCGAGCCACGTGTCGCTGTGCGAGGAATCGCGTGAGCGCCTGGACGAGCTGGAATGCGTCGGCGGCGCGATCCTCGAGAGCTGCGACGTGGCACCGATGTCCGAAGGCAGCCTGGAAGCGACGCTTGCGCTGATCGCCAGCGGCGCGCCGGCGGAGCCGATCGTGACCCAGACACCCGTTCGGGGTTCGGTGCTGCCTGCGCCGATCCGGGACTACATCGGGGGCGACGTGGACAAGGTGCGCTGGCGGTCGGTCGGCATGGGCGTCAAGCAGGCGATCCTGCAGACCTCTCCCGAGGCGACCGCGAGGCTGCTGTACATCCCCGCCGGCTGCGAGATGCCGGATCATGGCCACCGCGGCATGGAGATGACGCTGGTTCTGCAGGGGGCCTTTCTCGACGGAGAGGAACGGTTTGCACGTGGCGACGTGGAGATCGCCGGCGAGGAGCTGGAACACATGCCGGTGGCCGACGTGGGCGAGGATTGCATCTGCCTCGCGGCCACCGACGCGCCGCTGAAGTTTACCGGCGTGCTGCCGCGCCTGTTCCAGCCGTTCCTCAAGATCTGAGCCCGGAGGTCTCCCGCCCGCCCTGCCCGCATCGAAGATGCGTGCCTGACGGTTGGGCGGGGCCGCGCGCGAGGCGCGCGGGCGATCTTTCGGACGAAAGATCGTGGTACCGGATGCGGTCTGACCAGCCAATCGCAGTGAGCGCTGCCTTCAGACGTCCTGGCGGACGATCTGAACCGGCGGACGGGCCGGTGGGGCCTTCGGATCGCGGGGCGGGTCGCCGATTTCATCGAAATCGAAACTGTCGAGCCGCCGGGCGCGCTTGCCTGCCTTCTCCGCGCTGACGCGGATCTCTGCGAGATCCTTGCTGGCCTGCCCGAAGTGCTTGTCGAGGTTCTCCACCCGGGTCGTCAGCCGCTCGACATCGCCATGGAGCAGCGCCAGCTCGCGGCGGATCGTGCCGGCCTGCTCGCGCATGCGGGCGTCCTTGAGCACGGCGCGCATGGTGTTGAGCGTCGCCATGCAGGTGGTTGGAGAGACGATCCAGACCCGCGCCGCGAAGCCCTCGCGGACCAGCTCGGGAAAGTTGGCATGCAGTTCCGCGTAGACGGCCTCTGACGGCAGGAACATCAGCGCGCCATCGGCCGTCTCTCCCTCGATCAGGTATTTCTCCGTGATCGCCCGGATATGGGTCTTGACCGCGGTGCGCATCGCCTTGGCGGCCTCGTTCTGCTCCCAGGGCGTGTTGGCGTTGCGCAGCGCCTCGTAGGCTTCCAGCGGGAACTTGCTGTCGATCACGATCGGCCCGGGCGGGTTCGGCAGGTGGATCAGGCAGTCGGCGCGCTTGCCGTTCGAGAGCGTGGCCTGCCAGGAATAGCTGTCTTTCGGCAGCGCCTTGGAGACGATGTCCTGCAGCTGGATCTCGCCGAAGGCGCCGCGGGTCTGCTTGTTGGACAGGATATCCTGCAGGCTGAGCACGTCGCCGGAGAGCTTCTCGATCTTGGCCTGCGCGCGGTCGATGGTCTCCAGGCGCTGTTGCAGCTCGCCCAGGGAGCGCGCGGTGCGGGTGGAGGAGCCCTGCAGGCTTTCTCCCATCCGAGCGGTGACCTCGGCGAGCCGCGCCTCCATCAGTTGCAGCATCCGGGCCTGGGCCTGGGTCTGCGCCTCGGAGACGTGGGTCAACCCGCCCGCGAGCTGTTGCTGCCCGTCGGAAAGTGCCTGCACGCGGGCACCGAGCGCGGAGACATGCTGCAGCATCGGCTCGCCGATGCGCGCCGCCGCCCCGGCCCTGCGCACCGCCATGACCAGCAACACCGTCAGCAGGAGCAGGAGCGCCGCGGCGGCGAGGGCGGCCAGCGTGGCGGGGTCGTTCAGGTCGATCCGGATGTCGCCCAGCTGGATCATGTGCGCCCGAAGAGCCGCTCGATATCGGCGAGCTTGAGCTCCACATAGGTCGGCCGGCCGTGGTTGCACTGACCGGAATGCGGCGTGGCTTCCATCTCGCGCAGCAGGGCGTTCATCTCCTCGGCGCGCATGCGGCGGCCGGAGCGGATCGAGCCGTGGCAGGCGACGCGGCTCAGCACCGCGTCGATGCGGGCGCCCAGCGTGGTGCTGTCGCCGAGGTCGGCGATCTCGTCGAGGATGTCGTGCACGAGCCCGGCGGCGTCGATCTCGCCAAGCACCGCGGGCGTCTCGCGCACCGCGACGGCCCCGCCGCCGAAGGGTTCCAGCGTCAGCCCCATGCGGCGGAGGTCCTCGGCCACGGCCATGAGCTGCGCGCAGTCGCCTTCCGAGAGATCGACGATTTCGGGGATCAGCAGCGCCTGCGCCGCGACGCCGTTCTCGGCCATCTGACGCTTGAGCTTCTCGTAGACCAGCCGCTCGTGGGCGGCGTGCTGGTCGACGATCACCATGCCATTGGCGGTCTGGGCGATGATGTAGTTCTCGTGCACCTGCGCGCGGGCGGCCCCGAGGGGCAGATCGCGCTGCGGCTCGGTGTCGGCGGCGGGTTCGGGGTCGATCCGGGCCGAGGGCGCGGCGGCCTCCGCGAAGCCCTGCGGCTCTACCAGCGGCGCCTGCATGGCGAAGGCCGCGCCCAGCTTGCCGGGGCTCGGCCGGTCCATCTGGTAGACGCGCGGCGGGCCGGCGGGTTCGGGGCGCATCGCGCCGAGCGTCGCCCCGGCGACGGTGGAGGAGGCGCGGTGCCCGGAGCCGGCGAGCGCGTGCCGCAGGCCCGAGACGATCATGCCACGGGCCAGCCCCGGCTCGCGGAACCGCACCTCGGCCTTGGCGGGGTGGACGTTCACGTCGACCAGCTGGGGGTCGCAGTCGATGAACAGCACCGCCGCCGGGTGCCGATCGCGCGACAGGAAATCCATGTAGGCCGCCCGGAGCGCGCCGACGAGAAGCTTGTCCCGCACCGGCCGGCCGTTGACGAACAGGTATTGGGCCACCGAGGACCCGCGGGAATAGGTCGGCAGCGCGGCGAGGCCGGTCAGGCGCAGGCCTTCGCGCTCGATGTCGAGCGAGATCGCGTTCTCGACGAACTCGGCGCCGAGGATCCGCCCGATCCGGCCGCGCAGGGCGTCGAAGAGATCGCCGGTCTCGGCATCGGCGCGGAAGCTGACCCGGCCCTCGCCGTCACCGGTCACGTCGCGCAGGGTAAAGGCCACCGAAGGCTCGGCCATGGCGAGGCGCTTGACGACGTCGCCGATGGCCTGGGTCTCGGCCCGGTCCGAGCGCATGAACTTGAGCCGCGCGGGGGTGGCGTGGAACAGGTCCCGCAGCTCCACGACCGTCCCGCGGGTGAGCGCGGCGGGGGTGACCGGCGCCATCGTCCCGCCGGTGACGGTAATCCGGGCGGCCTCTGCGCTGCCCGCGGCCCGGCTGGTGACGCTGAGCCGTCCGACCGCGCCGAGCGAGGCCAGCGCCTCGCCCCGGAACCCGAAGGACCGGATGTCGAGCAGGTCGGAGCCGTCGATCTTGGAGGTTGCGTGCCGGGACAGCGCCAGCGGCAGGTCGGCGGCAGGGATGCCGCAGCCGTCGTCGGTGATCCGGATCAGGCTCTTGCCGCCGTCGGCGATGGCGATCTCGATGCGCCGCGCGCCAGCATCGAGCGAATTCTCCACCAGCTCCTTCACGGCCGAGGCCGGCCGCTCCACGACCTCGCCGGCGGCGATGCGGTTGATGACCGTCTCGTCGAGTTGCCGGATAACCGGGGGCTGCGCCGGATTTGCGCTCATGTTGCGGTGTGCGATCGTCATGCCACAAGGGGTAGCATGGACATTCGGATTCGACCACTGGTTATCCGCATCGCCGGGTCGGGAAATCCGCGGCCCGGCCGAGGCGGTCAGTTGCTTGCGTCGAGCCCTTCCGGCTGGCCCACCACGATGAAATGAAGTCCATCGGGATCGATCAGTTCGGAGGCCACCCGGCGCACGTCCTCGAGCGTGACGGCGCGGATCTTGTCGTTGCGGGTGACGACATACTCCGGTGTCAGGTCATCCATCTGCATGCCGACGAGGATGTTCGCGATCGGGCCGTTGCCGTCGAACCGCAGCGGGTAGGCGCCGGTCAGATAGGTCTTGGCCCGCTCCAGCTCTTCCTCGGTCACGCCCTCGGTGGCGAGCTTCGCCCATTCGTCCCGGATCACCGAGATGGTCTCGCCGACCCTGGCATTCACCGTGGAAACATTGCCGACCAGCATCTCGGAGTAATCCATCGGGTAAAGGTAGGCCCCGACACCATAGGTCAGACCGCGCTTCTCGCGGACCTCTTCCATCAGCCGCGACGAGAACCCGCCGCCGCCGAGGATGTGGGTGAGCACATAGGCGGGGAAGAAATCCGGGTCGTGCCGGGTGATGCCGCGCTGGCCGAAGGTGACGACGGATTGCGGCGTGTCGAAATCGACGACGGTGGTGCCGCCGGCGAGCGTGTAGTCGATCCGTTCCGGGCGCGGCGCGCCGGTTTCGGGCAGTTCGCCAAGCAGGCGGTCAAGCAAGTCGCCGAGTTCCTCGGCGGTGATGTCCCCCACCGCGGCGACGTAGAGGTGGTCACGGGAAAGCGTCCGGTCGCGCGCCTCGATCAGGTCGTCGCGGGTCAGCGCGGTGACGCTCTCGACCGTGCCCTCGAGGGATGTGCCATAGGGGTGGTCGCCGAAGGCGAGGCTGTAGAAGGTGTTGGCGGAAATCGCGTCCGGGTCGCGGGTGTCCGCATCGATCCCCGAGAGCACCTGTCCCCGCACACGTTCGATGGCGTCCTCGTCGAAGCGCGGCTCGACCAGCGCCTGCCGCAGCAATTCCATCGCCTCGTCGCGGTTTTCCGTCAGCGCCTTGGCCGAAATGGAGACCGCGTCGTTGTGCGCGTCGAACCGGAACTCGGCGGCGAGGCTCTCGACCGCGATGGAAAACGCCTGCGCGTCCATCTCGCCCGCGCCTTCCTCCAGAAGACCGGTCATCAGGTAGGTCGCCCCGCGCTTGCCCGGCGCATCGAGACTGGCGCCACCACGGAACCGCAGTTCCAGCGCCATGAAGGGGATCGAGGGTTCTTCCACGAGCCAGGCCTTGATACCGCCGGGCGAGGTGACTTCCTGGATCTCGATCTCGGCCTGCGCCGGCAGGACGAGGGTGAAGAGGGTCAGCGCCGCAACGAAGGCGCGCATGGCGGGTCGGATCACTGGGTCACCTCCTCGGATTGGGTTTCGCTGGCCGGTCGCTCGAGATAGCCGGTCACGGCGTTGCGCCTGTCGAACACGCGCTCGGCGGCGGCCATCACGTCCTCTGCGGTGACGGATTGCAGGATCTCCGGCCAGGCCTGAACATCTTCGACCGTCAGGCCACTGGTCAGCCCCTCGCCATAGCGGCGCGCCAGCCGCTGGAGGTTGTCCTTGCGGTAGACCTCGTCCGCCATGAGCTGGGTCTTCAGCCGCTCGAAGGCCGCCACGTCCACACCTTCCTCCAGGAAGGTCGCGATCATCCGGTCCATGTCGGCTTCAGCCTCCTCGAGGCTGCGGCCGGGCACCGGCATGACGATCAGCGAGAAGGTCGTGTCGTCGAGCGAGATGCCGTCATAGAAGGCCGCCGTGTAGAGCGCCGTTTTCTCCTCGAACTCCAGCTTGCGCCCCATCAGCGAGGTCGCTCCGGAGCCGCCGAGCAGTTCGGCGAGGAAGGTCAGCGCCGCCGCATCCTCCTGCGCGCCCGGATCGCGCTCCGGCGCGAGGTAGCTGCGCATGACATAGGGCTGGGCGACGCGCGGGTCCTCGTAGGACAGCCGGCGCTCGGCGCGCTGCGGCGGTTCGGCCGGGCGCGCCCGCTCGCCCAGTTCCGGATTGGCCGGGATCGGTCCGAAATGCGTCTCGGCCAGCGCCCGGACCTCCTCCGGCTCGACATCGCCGGCGACGATCAGCACGGCGTTGTTCGGCGCATAATACTGGCGGTAGAAATCCAGCGCGTCCTGCAGCCCGAGTTCGCGGATCTCGTGGCGCCAGCCGATGATCGGGGTGCCGTAGGGGTGGTTGAGATACTGCGCGGCGCTGCGCTGCTCGCCAAAGAGCGCGCCGGGGTTGTTCTCGGTGCGCTGGTTGCGCTCCTCGAGGATCACCTGCCGCTCCGGATCGACGACCTCGTCCGACAGCACGAGGCCGGTCATCCGGTCGGCCTCCATTTCCATCATCAGCCCGAGCCGGTCGGAAGCGACGCGCTGGAAATACGCGGTGTAATCCTGGCTGGTGAAAGCGTTGTCGGAGCCGCCGTTGAGCGCCACGGTGGCGGAGAATTCGCCGGGCTCCAGCGTCTCGGTGCCCTTGAACATCAGGTGTTCGAGGAAATGCGCGATGCCCGACTTGCCTGCCGGCTCGTCGGCCGCGCCGACGCGGTACCAGACCATGTTCACGACCACGGGCGCCCGGTGATCCTCGATCACCACCACATCCATGCCGTTGTCGAGCGTGAAGCTCGTCACCTCTTCCGCCTGTGCCGACGCCGCGAGCGCCGATGCCAGGGTCAGAGCAAGGCCGATCCGTCGAAACATGGGTGTCCCCCTCAATTGGATGCTCCGCCGAAGATACAGCCGGAGACCCCGCATTCAAGCGGGGCAACGGGGATGTGAGCGTGCAGTGATTGCCTTACTCGGCGGCCACGATGGGCGGCGCGGCGGGGGTTGGCACCCCGGCCCGGCGATAGGCGTCGAGCGTGCTGTGCTGGTTCAGCTCGGAAGCGCTGTAGGCGTCGTAGTAGGTCGGCACCCGGAACCAGCGCTCCAGCAGGCGGCCCTTGTTCTTGCGGCGGAACTCCGCATCGGCGACGGCGAGGTCGTTGCGGATGTTCGGATCGACGCCATAGCGGGTGGTCTGCCGGATCAGCGCGCCGTCGTCGGACAGCCTGCCGTCCGTGCGCAGCCTCGACGGATCCCCGCCAAGGGCTGCAACCGCATCCTCGCGCGGCGTCGCATCGGTGCGATTCGCGGCGCCCGGGGTCGGCGGCGGCAGGGTGGACAGGTCGGTCGGGATCTCGATTGGCTTGCTGGGCAGGATGGAGAATTCGTCGGGCGTGACCTGGCCGCGTTCGATATGCATGATGCGCGGGTCAGGGCTGCAGGCCGCCACGATGAGCACAAGCGCAAGCGTCACGCCTGCCCGTGTCATCCTTGATGCCAGCATCACTTGTCTCCCGCCTCGACTTTCGGCCTGTGTATCGCAAGCTTCCGACGACGTCACGAGGCCTTTTTACGGTCGCTCCGTTCCTTGCCGAACAGAACGAGCCCGATCGCCCCGGCAAATATGAAAACATCCGCCACGTTGAAAACATAGGGGTTATTGATTCCGCAGCAGGACATGTTGAGAAAATCCCTCACTCCGGGAAACAGGAAACGGTCCAGCGCGTTGCCCACCGCCCCCCCGACGATCAGTCCGACGCAGAAAAATTCGATCCGGCGTTCGAAGCTGCGCATGGCCCAGATCACCAGCCCCGTGCACAGGATCCCAGTGAGCCCGATCAGGAACCATCTCTGGGCGGGCGAACTGTCGGCGAACAGGCCGAAGTTGACGCCCGTGTTGAGCCCCTTGCGAAAGATCAGCAGCGGCGGAAAGACCTCGATCTGCCCGACCTGCGCCTGGTCCATCATCCGGAAGACGAGGAACTTGGAGGCCTGGTCGATCAGGAAGGCGACCAGCGCCGTAACCCAGAGAAGACGCATGGTTCAGTGCCGGAAGTGACGCATGCCCGAGAAGACCATGGCGATGCCGGCCTCGTCGGCGGCCGCGATCACCTTGTCGTCGCGCATCGAACCGCCGGGCTGGATCACTGCGGTGGCGCCGGCCTCGGCCGCGGTCAGCAGACCGTCGGGGAAGGGGAAGAAGGCGTCGGAGGCGACGACGGAGCCCTGGGTCAGCGGCGCGGAGAGGCCGAGCACCTCGGCCATGTCGTGCGACTTGCGGGCAGCGATCCGCGTCGAATCCACGCGGCTCATCTGGCCCGCGCCGACACCGACGGTCGCGGCGTCCTTGACGTAGACGATGGCGTTGGACTTCACGTGCTTGGCGACCTTCCAGGCGAAGAGCAGGTCGCGAAGCTCCGCCTCGGTCGGCGCGCGCTTCGTCACCACCTTCAGATCCTCGGCGGTGATATGACCGTTGTCCTTGTCCTGAACGAGGTAGCCGCCCGAGACCTGCCGGATCGTGGTGGCCGCCGCCAGCGGGTCGGGCAGGCCGCCCGTCGTCAGCAGGCGCAGGTTCTTCTTGGCCTCGAACACCCGCTTCGCTGCCTCATCCGCATCCGGGGCGATCACGACCTCAGTGAAGATCTCCGCGATCTTCTCCGCCGTCGGCCCGTCGAGCGGCTGGTTCAGCGCGATAATGCCGCCGAAGGCCGAGGTGCGGTCGCAGTCGAACGCGCGGGAATAGGCCTCGGCCAGGGTCGCGCCGCGGGCCACGCCGCAGGGGTTGGCGTGCTTGATGATCGCGCAGGCCGGGCCGTCGGCCGGGTCGAACTCCGCCACCAGCTCGAAAGCCGCGTCGGTGTCGTTGATGTTGTTGTAGCTCAGCTCCTTGCCCTGGTGCTGCACCGCCGTGGCGACGCCGGGGCGGGAGGAGCCGTCGCGGTAGAACGCCGCCTTCTGGTGCGGGTTCTCGCCGTAGCGCATGGTCTGCGCCAGCGTGCCGGCCACGGCGCGGCGGCGCGGGGTATCGACACCGATCACCTGCGCCATCCAGGTCGAGACCGCGGCGTCATAGGCCGCCGTCCGGGCATAGGCGATTTGCGCCAGCTTCTTGCGGAACTTCGGGCAGGTCGCGCCGTCGTGCTGGTCCATGTCGCCCAGCAGCTTCTCGTAATCCTCGACGTCCACGACAACGGTCACGTAGGCATGGTTCTTGGCCGCGGCCCGGATCATCGCCGGACCGCCGATGTCGATGTTCTCGATGCAGGTCTCGTAGTCGGCGCCCTTCGCGACGGTCGCCTCGAACGGGTAGAGGTTCACCACCAGCAGGTCGATCTCGACGATCCCGTGCTCGGTCATCGCGGCGACGTGCTCGTCATTGTCCCGCAGCGCCAGCAGGCCGCCGTGCACCTTGGGGTGCAGCGTCTTGACCCGGCCGTCCATCATCTCGGGGAAGCCGGTGACCTCGGCGACGTCCACCACCTCGAGCCCCGCCTGGCGCAGGCTGTGGGCGGTGCCGCCGGTCGACAGCAGCTCGACCCCGCGTGCAGCAAGGGCCCTGCCGAGATCCACGAGCCCCTCCTTGTCGGATACGGAGAGAAGGGCGCGGCGAATGGGGCGGGCGTCGGACATGGCAGCTTTCCTCAGTCGTAAGGCAGGTGATCGTCGTCATCGCGCAGGATGTCGCGGATGGCCTGCGGGGTATCCTGTGCCTTCGCCAAGGTCCAGTTGATCTGGCATGCGGAGTCCAGAACACGGCCGGAAAGTACGATCTGCTTCGTCGCGCGGGGCTTCAGACGGCTCGGATCGAGGTAAACGCTCGGCTCGAGCGCGAGTTTCGAGGCCCCGGCCTGCCGGAACACCCAGAGCTCGCCGCTCTTGAGCGCGAGCGACACGGCCTGTCCGTTCATGTCCAGCGCCGCGTCAACGTCCGGATGCAGGTGGAACCGAATCGAAAATGCCACGCCCTGGAGCTGCGAGCCGGTCATCCGGCGGTCGAAGGTCCGCCGGTCGGTCTCGGTCAGGGCGCCGAGCGTGTCCTCGCCGGTGAGCTCCCGTCCGTCGCGGGTCAGGGTGAGCTGCCGCACATGGGTCAGCCCGTGGCTTTCCACATATCCGTCGTGCCCCACAAGCAGGCGGGTGGCGCGCGGCGCGGTCGAGGGCTGGGCCCGCACGTCCTTGGGCAGGTCGTAGAGGATCTCGCCGCTGCGGCCACGGCTCAGCCCGACCACCCCGAGATGCGAGGAGGAAAAGCCGTCGATCGCCAGTGTCGAGTGGCTGGGCGTGGAGCGGGCGGCGCGGCGCCATGTCTCGCCAAAGGTCGCCCCCGGCCCGCAGCTGACCACCAAGGGCCGCCGCCCGGAGGTCAGCTCGAAAGCCAGGGTCGAGGCGTGACCGTTGACCGAGGCCGTGCCGGATGGCGGCCGGGCGGCGTCGACGATGACCGTGGTGCGGCCGCCGGCGAGGCGGGCAAAGCCCATCGCCAGCCCCTCGTGCGGCTCCGGTCGGATCCCGGCCGCTGCCAGCGCCTGGTCGAGCCGCCCCTGAACCCCGCGCCCGCCGCCATGGAACCGCGCCAGCCCGCCGTCTGCATGACGGAGCGCGCGGAGCGTCGGCGCGATGCGGATGATCGCGGCTTCCAGTTCGGGCGTCGGATCGCGTCCGGAATCCAGCATCGCCTGCGCGGCCCAGATCAGCAGGGTGAAGACTTCGAGCAGTTCCTCCGGGTTGCGCGTCGGCAAGCCGCCGTGGGAATCGATCCGGCTCTCGCATTCACGGGAGAGCGCCCGGATCGCCGGCTCGACATGGGCGTCCATCGCGGTCAGCGCGAGGCCCGCATAGATCAGGCCGGTCAACGCCTCGAACCGCGCCAGCCCCTCCGGCGCCGATTGCCAGCGGCGCCCGAGAAACAGGGTCTGCGCACCGAGCGACGAAAAGAACGCCTCCGAGGCCGCCCGGTCCCGGCCGCGCAGGAGGAAGATCGCGTTGTTGATCCAGCCGATCAGCCGCCGCCCGGTCAGCTCGGGCGTCCAGCCCGGCCCGGCGCCGCGGCCGTACCGTTCGATCCAGCCCCAGGTCCAGTCCTGCGCGCGGGCACGCGCCGCGCCGTCGCCCAGCGCCGCGAGATCGTCGAGCCAGCGAAACTGGTGCAGCGTTTCCTCGAAGCGCGGCGAGGGCATGTCGAGGTCCCAGATCGCCTTGTCCGGCGCCTCGACCAGCGAGCCCGCGAACAAGTAGTTGCCCGCCACCAGCTGGCGGCCACGCGCCACCGTGCCGATCGCCCGCGGCTCCGGCTGCGAGACGAAGCCCGTTGCCGGGCGCGCATGGGTCGCCCGATAGGCCTGCCACCGGTTCATCAACCGGTTGCGCCGCTCGTCCCAGCTCAGTCTGCCCTCGACTTTCCCCATCATCATCTTCGCGGAACCGGCCCCTCTCGGTATCTCCCTCGCCGCCGAGTCTAGGCAGCGTCGCAGCCGCTGTCAGGCCTTGCGCAGCGCGGCGATGAAAAACCCGTCGAGACCGCCGCGTTCGGGCCACATTTCCGGTGTCGTCCGGAGGGCGCCGGGTCCGGCGTGCCAGCCTTCCTCGACGCCGGGCAGCGCGGAGACGGCCTCCGGATCGGGCTTCAGGTCGGGGTGGCGCTCCAGAAGCGCGGCGAGCTGCGCCTCGCCCTCCTCCGGCAGGATCGAACAGGTGCAGAAGACGAGACGCCCTCCGGGGGCCAGCATCGCGACCGCCCGGTCGGCCATGGCGGCCTGCAGCTCCACCAGCGGGCGGATGTCGGCGGCATCCTTGACGAAAGGCAGGTCGGGGTGGCGGCGGATCGTGCCGGTTGCCGAGCACGGTGCGTCGAGCAGGATCGCGTCGAACGGCGCGTCCGGCTCCCACTCCAGCGCATCCGCCGCCACGACCTCGGCTGCGAGACCGGTGCGCTTCAGGTTGTCGTGGAGCCGTTCAAGCCGCGCCTCGGACACGTCGAGCGACGTCACCGCAGCCCCGGTTGCCGCGAGTTGCAGCGTCTTGCCGCCCGGCGCGGCGCAGAGGTCGAGCACCCGCTCGCCTGCCCGTGCCGCCAGCACCCGTGCCGGCAGCGCGGCGGCGGCGTCCTGCACCCACCAATCCCCGGCCTCGTATCCCGGCAGCGCCGAAACCTGCCCCGCCTTCTCCAGCCGGATGGACCCGGTGGGCAGGATCGTCCCGCCGAGCGCCTCGGCCAGCGCGGCGTCGGGCGCCTTGGCGGTGATGTCCAGCGGCGGCGCCTGCTCGAAAGCGGCCTCCATCCGCGCTACCCGTGCGTTGCCATAGGCGCTGCCCACCCGGCCGCGCAGCCAGTTCGGCAGGCGCTGCGGCTGGGTCGCCTCCCAGCCGGCACGGCCCTCTTCGGCGACGCGGCGCAGCACGGCGTTGACCATCGGCGCCGTCGAGGCGGCTTCCTCTCGCGCCAGCGCAACGGCGGCGTTCACCACGCCATGCGCGGCTGCGCCGTCGGCCAGCAGTTCGACCGTCGCCAGCCGCAGGATCGCCCGCACGCCCGGCTTCGGGTTGCGCTTCAGCCAGGGTTTGAGCGCCGCATCCGCCCGCCCGGCGAGCCGTAGCGCGGTGCGGGCCAGCCGCCCGGCGCGGGCCCGAACTTCGGGCGGGGCCTCGGTGAAATGCGGATGAGCCTCCATCTCGGCGAGCGTCAGTCGCTCCTGCCAGACCCCCTGGACGAGTTCCAGCGCCAGACGGCGTGCGGCGGTTCCCCCGGCCTGTTGCTGGCCCATGCGACGGCCCTTCCCATTGCTTTCAGACCCGCGCGGCGTATATCACCCACGGGTCAGCGACAAGGAAAACAGCATGTACGACGAGAGTGCAGAGCCCGCCAAGGACCTCCCGCCCGCCGCCCTGCGCGCGCTGGCCGAGGCCGCCGAGCGCCGCGAGAAGGCCGAGGCCGAAGCCAAGGCGATGCCCATTGAACTGGGCGGGCGGATCAAGGGATTGGAACCGGTGCGCTACGGCGACTGGGAAAAGAAGGGGCTCGCGATCGACTTCTGACGTTCGCGGGCGCCGGGACGCCGCGGGGATGCTATGATGGCGCCAATCCCCTGATTCCCGAACCGCCCCGAGCTGGAGAGATCCGATGTACGACCCTCGCGCCGTCAGCCGTGCGATGCAGACCTGGCAGCAGGCCTCGCTCGCCTATACCCGCATGTGGCTTTCCGCCTCCGAGGTGATCTGGACGCGCTCCATGATGATGGCGCTCGGCACCATGACGCCGAAGGAAGCCGCGCAGATGGTGTTCGAGAAACCCACGGCCTTTGCCCGCGCCGCCGAGAAGGCCGCGGTCGCCATGGCGACCAGCAGCGGGAATGCCGCCGCGGCGCTGGCCTCGATCCGCCCGATCGAAGCCAAGACGCGCAGCAATGCGCGGCGGCTGCGGAGCCGCCGCCGCTGATCCGGGATCAGAGCCCCAGGACGTCCAGCATCGAGTAATGGCCCGGGGTCTGCGACTGCCCCCAGAGCACGGCCTTGAGTGCGCCGCGGGCGAACAGCGCCCGGTCGCTGGCCACGTGGCGCAGCACGATCCGCTCGCCGGCGCCGGCGAAGATCACGTCATGTTCGCCGATGATGTCGCCGCCCCGGATGGCCGAGAAGCCGATGCTGCCCGGCGCGCGTGCGCCGGTGATGCCGTCGCGCGCGGCCACGTAGGCCTCGCGGAAGTCGAGCCCGCGCCCTTCGGCCGCCGCCTCGCCCAGCATCAGCGCGGTGCCCGAGGGAGCATCGACCTTGTGACGGTGGTGCGACTCCACGATCTCGATGTCGAACTCCTCGTCCAGCGCCGCCGCGACCTGCTTTGTAAGCTGGGTCAGCAGGTTGACGCCGAGGCTCATGTTCCCCGCCCGGACGATCACGGCGTGCCGGGCGGCGGCGTCGAGTTTGGCGAGGTCCTCGTCGGTCATTCCGGTGGTGCCGATCACATGCACGGCCCGCGCCTGCGCGGCGATCACCGACAGCTCGATCGTCGCCTGCGGCGTGGTGAAATCGATCACCCCCTGCGCGCCGGCCATCGCCTCCAGCGGGTCGTCGGTCACGTAGACCCCCGCCGCCGGCCCGTTCATCGCGATGCCGATGTCCTTGCCGACCCAGTCATGGCCCGACCGTTCCACCGCGCCCACCAGCCGCATCGCGGGATGCGCCTGCACCTCGCGCACCAGCATCTGGCCCATGCGGCCCGACGCGCCCATGACAACGATACCCGGTGTGTCGCTCATCTGCCTGTCTCCATCTTTGCGGTGCCGGTGTAGCCGAGCCCGCCGTCACAGGCAAAGCCCGCTTGCGCAAACCCGCAAGCCGCCCTACGTGGGAAGGATGGCAAAGAACAAGTTTCATACCGGCGCCGGCCCATCGCAGCGCCAGTTGCGGGTCGGGGAACTGATCCGCCGGCGGCTGTCGGAAGTGCTCGCGCAAGGCGACGTGCACGACCCGGAGCTGAACCGGATGTCGATCACCGTGGCCGAGGTCCGCACATCGCCCGATCTCAAGATCGCCACCGCCTTCGTGCTCCCGCTCGGCGGCGACCATGCGCCGGAGGCGCTCGAGGCGCTCAACCGCAACCGGTCCGAGCTGCGCCGGATGGTGGCCAAGGGGCTGGCGCTGAAATACGCGCCGCAGCTGCGCTTCGTTCTGGACGATACGTTCGACCGGATGGACGCGACCCGGAAGATGTTCTCCGACGACCGCGTGCAGCGCGACATCGCGGCCAGCCACGAGGATGACGATGCCGTTTGAGCCACGGCTTGCACGGCGGTTGCTGGCGCTTCTGGCCTTGCTGCTGGCCCCTGCTGTCGCGACGGCCGAGCCCGATTGCCGCAAGATGAGCCAGGGCGCTGACCGCTTCTCGGTCTGCACCCTTCGCGCCGACCGCGACGAGATCCGCCTCTGGCACAGCGACGCCGACGGGCGGCTCTATGGCGGCTTCACCGCCATCGACAGCGCGCTCAAGGCCGAGGGCAAACGGCTCGTCTTCGCGATGAACGGCGGCATGTACCACGAGGACCGCAGCCCGGTCGGTCTCTACCTCGAGAACGGCGTGCAGGGCGGACCGCTGGTCACCAGCGACGGCCCCGGCAATTTCGGCCTGCTGCCCAATGGCGTCTTCTGCATCGGCACCCGCACCGCCTCGGTGATCGAGAGCCGGAGCTTCGCGGCCAACCCGCCCGATTGCCGCTACGCCAGCCAGTCCGGCCCGATGCTGGTGATCGACGGCGATCTGCACCCGCGGTTCCTCGTCAACAGCGACAGCCGCTACATCCGCAACGGGGTCGGCGTGGCAGAAGACGGCGTGACGGTGCATTTCGTGATCTCCGACAACCGGGTGAACTTCCACACCTTCGGCCGGTTCTTCCGCGACGTGCTGGAGACGCCCAACGCGCTCTACTTCGACGGCAAGGTCTCCCGCCTCTTCGCGCCTTCGCTGGGCCGGTCCGACACCGGCTTCCCGCTCGGCCCGATTGTCGGTGCGGCGGTGCCAAGCGACCAGATGTAGACCGGCTGTTCAGCCGGGCGGCGGGCGGCGCATCACCCAGTAGGG
Organism: Tropicimonas sediminicola; assembly: GCF_900188335.1. Lineage (GTDB taxonomy): Bacteria > Pseudomonadota > Alphaproteobacteria > Rhodobacterales > Rhodobacteraceae > Tropicimonas > Tropicimonas sediminicola. Next base: position 433,087 of record NZ_FZOY01000004.1, read on the forward strand.
GCCGTCGGTGATCGGCTCATGGAACCGGCCCACGTCGCGGTATCCCAGGCGGCGGTAGAACGGCATGTTGCCCGGTGTGAAGGTCTCGAGGTAGGTCGCGACCCCGGCCCGGTCCGCCCTTTCCAGCACCGGTTCGAGCAACCCTGCGCCAAGCCCCCGCCCCTGGTGTTCCGGATCCACGCCGAGAATCGACAGGTACCAGTCCTGGTTCGAAGTCACCCGCGACGTTGCCTCGGCCATGACCTCGCAGATCCCGGCATAGATCCGCAGACAGATGTCTCCCATCCGGTGGGCGATCATCTCCTTCTTGCGGCGGGAAAGCTCCCGTTCCTGCTCCGGAGCCAAGGGAACGGCCCAGATCGACACGCCGACATCTCCCTCGTCGGGAACGACCGCAAGGCCATGGGCGACCGCTTCCCGGATCGAATACTCGTAATAGTGGAGCATGGCCTGCCGGGCCCGCGCCGGCTCCGCGACGCCGCCTTCGAGCGCGGCATAGAACGGATCTGGCCGAAGCGCGGCGTACAGCGCCTCGGCAAGACGCTGGTAATCTGCCCTGTGCTCCCCTTCGGATTGCGTCACCTGGCGCGTCCTTTCCCCTGTTCCGTGGTCCGTCCGCGATGATCGGGCAGTCGCCTGCGCAGGGCAAGAACCGTTGTCGGCATTCCTCCCTCAGGCGAACCGCCCCTGGCAGAACCAGCCCGCCGACAGCGCGCCGCCGTGGGCATAGAAGAGCCACAGCCGTTCGCCGCCCGCCACCTCGACGCGCCAGTAGTCACGCACGCCCGAACGCCACTCGGGATCGTCCATCCACCATTCCGGGGCAATCCGCTCCGGCCCGGTGGCGCTGCGCAGCACCAGGTCGCGCCGCCGCCAGCGAAACCGCGCCGGCGGGCGCGGCGGCAGGGGCGTCTCGCCCTCCACGTGCACCGGCTCGGGGCGGAACATCAGCAGCGGACGCGGCAGGGCCGGGCGCGCCGGCCAGTTTCGCGCCGGCTCCGACCAGGCGGCGGCCAGCACCTTCGCCGTCTTCTCGGGGATGTGGCTGTCGGCCGGGTGCAGCCGGGTGATCGCCTCCAGCCCGACCCGTGCACCGAGCTTGCCGATCAGGTCGTCGAGCGCCGCGCCACCGTCCTTCTTCATCCGCGCTGCGCCGTCTGCGGCTGCGCCAAGGTGGCCGCGGTGCTGGCTGGCATGCACCGGTTCGGTCACATGCGCTTCCAGCCGCAGCACGTCGATGCCGGGGCCGGCGTCGATCTCGTCGAGCTTCATCAGCAGCAGCGGCAGCAGCCGGTCGGGCTCGGCCGAGGGCCGCGCCAGCCCCACCTCCACCGATTGCATCGTGTGATCGCAGCGGAACGCCTGCAGCCGCACCCGCCGCGCCCCCCGCCCCTTCTCGCGCAGCCGTTCCGCCAGCGCCGGCAGCAGCCGGTCGAGCCCGGCGCGCAGGTCGTCCAGCAGGCCGATCGGCTCGGGCAGGGTCAGGCGCACGGCGAAATGGTCCGGCGGTTTCGCGGGCGAGACGGGCTCCGGCACCAGCCCGAGCGCCTGGTCGAGTCGCAGCACCAGCTCCTTGCCGAAGCGCCGCGACAGCGCCGCCCGCGGCTGGCCGGCCAGCTCGTCGATCCGCCGGAGGCCCAGCCGCCCGAGCTGAGCCACGACCTCGGGCGGCAGCCGCAACGCGGCCACGGGCAACGGCCCCAGTGCGGTGCGCGTCTGCCCCGGCGCCGCGATCCGCTCGCCGGAGCCGGCGGCCGCCCGTACCGGCGCTGCGCCGCCCCGCTCCCAGTGCCGCCGCTTGGCCGCCCGCGACCGCGTCGCCCGCGCCTCCTGGTCGATCGCGTCGCCCGACCGCGCCGCCTCCGCCCCGCGCCCGGCATAGCGCGCCAGCGCCCAGGCCGCGCCCACCGTGTCGGCAATCCCGGCCCGCACGCTCAGCCCGAGCGCCGCGCAGTCCGTCTCGATCTGCTCCAGCAGCGCCGCCTCGCCCCCGAACAGGTGCGCGCACCCCGTCAGGTCCACCGTCAGCCCGTCGGGCGGCAGCTCCGACACCCAGGGCGAGAACTTCCCCGCCCATCGTCGCAGCACGGTCAGGAACGCCGCCTCGGCCTGCGGATTGCACAGCCGCGTCACCAGCGTGGGACACACCGCCCGCGCATCCCGAAGCGGCTGCCCGACAGACAGCCCGGCCCGCGACGCCGCCAGGTCGAGCGAGGCGAGAAGCTGCATGTTGCCGCTGTCGCGCACCACGGCAAAGGGCGCGTCCACGCCCACACCATCGACGCGCAGCAGCCGCTCGGCGGCAAGCCGCGGAAACCACAGCGAAAGTATCCGTCGAACCGACGACATCCGTCACTCCTGGAGAATCGCGACAGTTTGTTCCTTTTTTGTTCTACACCGACTCCCAACCCTCCGGGAGTCGAATCCGGCGCCTTCTGTCGGCAGGTATCCCCGCCGGAGCCACGAATTTTCGGACGAAAATTCGCCGCCGCGCAGCGGCGCCACCGCCGCTCGGGCTCCGCCCGGCGGCCGCCCCCGTTTCCACAGGTGACAGCCCCCCGCCCCCATGCTACCTCGCGATCATGGCAGAGCTTCCCACCAAGGCGCAGGTCCTCGACTGGATCGCGCAGAACCCCACGCAGAATTCCAAGCGCGACATCGCCAAGGCCTTCGGGGTCAAGGGAGCGGCTCGGATCGACCTCAAGCGCATGCTCAAGGAGCTGGAGGAGGAGGGCCATCTGCAGAAGGCCCGCAAGCACTACCGCGACCCCGACAAGCTGCCGCCCGTCACAGTGCTGCAGGTGCTCGCCCCCGACGCCAACGGCGATCTCTTCGCCAAGCCGCTCGAATGGCACGGCGAGGGTCCGGAGCCGCGGGTGCTGTTCATTCCCCGCGAGGCCGATCCCGCGCTCGGCGAGGGCGACCGCATCCTCGGCCGGATGACCGAGGTGCGTGCCGACGGGCACCAGTACGAGGCCCGGCTGATCCGCCGCATCGGCCACAACCCGCACAAGATCCTCGGGATCTATCGCAAGCGCACCGAGGGCGGGCGGATCACCCCGATCGACAAGGGCGCGGACCGCGAATGGCAGGTGCCCGCCGGCGCCACCCACGGTGCAAAGGACGGCGAACTGGTGGAGGCAGAACAGGCCAGCCCGCGCGGCAAGCTCGGCCTGCCGACCGCCCGCATCATCGAACGCCTGGGCGACCCCTCGGCGCCGCGCGCGGTTTCGCTGATCGCCATCCACCAGCACGGCATCCCCGACGATTTCCCCGACAAGGTGATCGAGGAGGCCGACCGGATGAAGCCCGCCGGCCTCTCCGGCCGCGAGGACCTGCGCGATCTGCCGCTCATCACCATCGACCCGTCGGACGCGCGCGACCATGACGACGCCGTCTATGCCCATGCCGACGACGACCCCAAGAACCCCGGCGGCCATGTCGTCTGGGTCGCGATCGCCGACGTCGCCCACTATGTCCGCCCCGGCACGGCGCTGGACGCGGAGGCGCGGCTGCGCGGCAACTCCACCTACTTCCCCGACCGCGTCGTGCCGATGCTGCCGGACCGTCTGTCGGGCGACCTCTGCTCGCTGCACGAAGGCGTGCCGCGTGCCTGTATCGCCGTCCGGATGCGGCTGAACGAGCAGGGCCAGAAGATCGGCCACAGCTTCCACCGCGGCCTGATGCGTTCCATCGCCTCGCTCAGCTACGAGGAAGTTCAGCAGGCGCTCGACGGCGAGCCCAACGACAAGTGCGGCCCGCTGCTCGAGGACGTGCTGCAACCGCTTCACGCCGCCTACCTCGCCGCCGCCCGCGCCCGCGACCTGCGCCAGCCGCTGGATCTCGACCTGCCGGAACGCCGGATCGTTCTGTCGGACAAGGGCGAGGTGCTCTCCGTCAACTTCCGCGACCGGCTGGTGACCCACCGCCTGATCGAGGAATTCATGGTGCTTGCCAACGTCGCCGCTGGGGAGACCTTGACCCACAAGCGCACGCCGCTGGTGTTCCGGGTGCACGAAGAGCCCAACCCCGAGAAGCTCGATGCATTGCGGGAGACAGCGCAGGCCAGCGGCTTCACGCTTGCCAAGGGGCAGGTGCTGCACACCAGCCACCTCAACAAGCTGCTGAACGACGCCGCCGGCACCGACCTGGCCGAGATGATCAACCTCAGCACGTTGCGGTCGATGACTCAGGCCTATTACAACCCGGAGAATTTCGGGCATTTCGGCCTGGCGCTGAAGACCTACGCCCATTTCACCTCGCCGATCCGCCGCTATTCGGACCTCATCGTCCATCGCGGTCTGATTTCGGGCCATGGCTGGGGCAAGGACGGGCTGTCGCCGGACGACATCGACCGGCTGGAGGCCACCGCAGAGCACATCTCGGAGACCGAGCGCCGCTCGATGGCCGCAGAACGCGACACCACCGACCGCTACCTCGCCTCCTACCTCTCCGAGCGCGTGGGCAACGAGTTCCCCGGTCGGATCTCCGGCATCGCCCGCTTCGGCGTCTTCGTGAAGCTCGACGAGACCGCCGCCGACGGGCTGATCCCGATCCGCTCTCTGGGCAACGAGTTCTTCCACTACGACCGCGAGGCGCAAACCCTGATGGGCTCCGACAGCGGCCGGGTGATCTCCCTCGGTCAGCGCGTTCTGGTCCGCCTGACCGAGGCCGTGCCGGTGACCGGCGGACTGATGCTGGAACTGCTGTCGCTCGACGGAGAACAGATCGCCCCCTCCTCCGCGCCCCGCAACCGCGGCAAGCCGACCCGGCGGATGCCCGGCAAGACCAAGGCCCGCGAGCGCTCCTTCGGCGACAAGTCCAAGCGCCCGCCGGGCGGCGGCCGCCCGACCCGCAGCAAGCGCAAGGTCACCCGCAAGCGCAAGTGAGCCCGTCGGGCCGATCGGCGAATCTCCGTGCAGCCCCCGGCAAATCCCTTTGCCGAATGGGCGCACGGGAGTACACTCCTGCAAAACAACGGATGGCGAGCAGGAGCCACCATGACAGGCAAAGCAAGTATACTGGCAGCGTCATTGGCGCTGGCCATTCCGGTGGAATCAAGCGCCGGCATGAACGCAATCGAGATATCCCTCCGGCCCGAGGCACGGCCGATTCTCGCATCGGCGCAGGCGTCGGAGGTGCAGGTGTCCAACATCGCTTTTGAACAATGGATCCCCGCGTTCCGGGAACGGGCAGCGCAACAGGGCATCTCGTCGGCAACGCTCGACAGCGCCCTTTCCGGCATCCGCTTCAACACCGACGCGATCAAGCGCGACCGCAACCAGGCAGAGTTCTCCAAGACGATCTGGGAATACCTGGAGACCGCGGCCTCGGAGCTGCGCGTGACCAACGGCGAGGAGGCTCTGCGCGAGCACGCGGCCGTTCTGGCGCAAATCGAGGAGCGCTACCGGGTGCCGGCCGAGATCGTGACCGCGATCTGGGGGCTGGAGAGCGCCTACGGCAGCTTCCGCGGCTCCGAACCCACCATCGAATCGCTCGCCACCCTCGCTTTCGACGGACGGCGGTCGGCGTTCTTCGAGGCACAGCTCATCGCCGCCCTGCAGATCCTCGACTCGGGCGACGTGACGCCCCGGGGCATGACAGGAAGCTGGGCCGGCGCGATGGGCCATACCCAGTTCATGCCGACCTCCTACCTCGCCCACGCGGTCGATTTCGACGGCGACGGCAAACGCGACATCTGGTCCGACGACCCGACCGACGCGCTGGCCTCCACCGCCTCCTACCTCGCGGAAGCGGGCTGGGTCGAGGGGCAGCCATGGGGCATGGAGGTCATCCTGCCAGAGGGATTCGACGTCTCGCTCACCGGCCACCCGGTCAAGAAACCCTCCACCGAATGGGCGGCGCTCGGGGTGCGGGACATCCATGGCGACCCGGTCCCCGACCATGGCACCACAGCGATCCTGCTGCCCGGCGGCGCCGGGGGCGCGGCCTTCATGGTGTTCCGCAACTTCAACGTGCTGGAGCGTTACAACAGCGCCGATGCTTATGTGATCGCGGTCGGGCATCTCGCCGACCGGATCCGAGGCGGCCCCGCGATCCAGGGCGACTGGCCGCGCGATCTGCGCGCGCTGCTGCTGGCCGAACGGATCGAGATGCAGGAGCGGCTCACGCGGGCCGGCTTCGACACCCAGGGCATCGACGGCAGGATCGGCCCGAACACGATCGCGGCGATCCGGGGCTTCCAGCGATCCGTCGGCATGCGCCCGGACGGCTACGCCTCGACCGACGTGCTGGAACGGTTGCGCTGACCGGAAGGTAGGACCGGGCTGACCACCCGGCCCTGGCGCGCAACACCAGCTCGCCCGTGCCGTTGCGGACCCAGAAATCGGCGTCGCGTGCATTCGCCACGGCGCCGTCCCCGGGGGACACGAGGCCAAAGGCTGAGATAGCCGCAACGCCGCCTGCGCGTTGAGCGCGAGGACTCGGGCCTGAACCGGCGCGAGCCTCTCGCCGCCAAGGTCCCAACCGCCCCACGGAAGCAGGCATGGTAGAAGAACGGCGGCAGAGCATCGCCCGCTCCGGGCGGCCAGCCCTCTCATCCCAGCGTGGCATGCAGCGCCGCCGCGCGCGGGATTCAGGAAGCCGTCCACATTGCAAGACAGGCCCAATGCACCATCCCCCATCTGACGTTACGCCAGCCGGGATGGAGCGCAACCGCCACGCGGGTGGCCCGACCGCTGTCATCCGTCCCCCCGCGCGCGCCAGCGCACGGCCCGGCCCAACGGGAGGAGGCGCATCTTCGATGCGGCGACGACGGGCGGGAGCCCGCGCTTGCCTGTGCCCCCGCACGGCGGCATCCTCGGCGGCGGGGACACAAGCTCCGCGCGGCCAGGAACCGGCCGCGACGCAGGGCGAACGAGGAGGGCAGCCATGACACCGGCACGACACGGCGGGCAGATACTTGTCGATCAACTCAAGCTCCGCGGCGTCCGCCGGGTCTTCTCGGTGCCGGGCGAGAGCTTCCTCGCTGCGCTCGACGGGCTCCATGAGAGCGGCATCGAGACCATCACCTGCCGTCAGGAGGGCGGCGCGGCGATGATGGCCGAAGCCCACGGCAAGCTCACCGGCACCCCCGGCATCCTCTTCGTCACCCGCGGCCCCGGGGCGACCAACGCCAGCGCCGGGCTGCACATCGCGCAGCACGACAGCACCCCGATGATCGCCTTCGTCGGCCAAATCGACCGCAAACATCGCGACCGCGACGCCTTCCAGGAAGTCGACATGCCCGCCTTCTTCGGTCCGCTGGTCAAATGGGCCGCGGAGGTGCGCGAGACCGATCGGCTGCCGGAATACATCGCGCGGGCCTGGAACGTGGCGCTCTCGGGCCGCCCCGGCCCGGTGGTTCTGGCGCTCCCCGAGGACATGCTCTCCGCCAGCGCGGCGGTGCCGGACATTCCGCCCACCACCTTCGCGCCGTCGCCCGATCGCGAAGCCTTCGCCACCGCCGTGATGCGGGCGTTGCGCCTCGCCCGGCGGCCGCTGGTCGTCGCCGGCGGCCCGGGCTGGTCGGCTCAGGCGACCCGCGATCTCGAGATCTTCGCCGAGACCCTCGACCTTCCGGTCGCGGTCAGCTTCCGGCGGCAGGACTTCATGGACAACCGCCATCCGAACTACGTGGGCTACCTCGGCGTCGGCATGAACCCGGAGCTGGGCGCACGGCTCGCGAAGGCCGACGTGATCCTCGCACTCGGCACGAGGCTGGGCGAAACGGTGACCGGCGGCTTCGAACTCCTCGACCCGGCGCGCCCCGACCCGAAACGCATGCTGATCCATTTGCATCCCGATCCCGATGAACTCGGGCGTCTCTACCCCGCGCAGCTTGCGCTCGCCGCACCCACAGCAGACGCCATATCGGCGCTCGCGGCCCATGCCGCGCCGCTGATCACCAGCCGGACATGGACCGCCGAGGCGCGTGCCGATTTCGAGGTCTGGCAGGAACCGGTGCAGACCCCCGGCGCCCTGCGGCAGGAGGCGGTGATCCGCTGGCTGTCCGACAATCTCCCGGAAGACGCGATCGTCGCCAGCGGCGCCGGCAATTTCGCGGCCTGGGTGCACCGCTATTTCCGCTACAAGCGCTATGGCACCCAGCTCGCCCCGACCTCCGGCTCCATGGGCTACGGCCTGCCAGCGGCCATCGCCGCCAAGATCGAGCACCCGGAGCGCTGCGTGGTCTGCATCGTCGGCGACGGCTGCCTGCAGATGACGGTGAACGAGCTGTCGACCGCGGCGCAGAACGACGCAGCGATCGTGGTGCTGGTGGTGAACAACGGCCGCTACGGTACGATCCGGATGCACCAGGAGCGCCGCTATCCGGGCCGGGTCATCGGCACCGATCTGCACGTCCCCGACCTGCCGCTGCTGGCCCGCGCCTATGGCGGCTGGGGCACCACCGTCACCCGCGACGAGGACTTGCCCGCCGCCTTCGATGCCGCGCGCGCCGCCGGGACGCTGGCCCTGATCGACCTGCAGGTCGACCCGCAGGCGCTCTCGCCCGCGAGCACGCTCGACGCCACGCGCGCCGCAGGGCTCGCCGCCGCGACGGGCGACTGACCGGCCGCCGGCCTCAGCCGCAGGAGATCCGAGTCACCTGCCCGGCGGAGTCGACGAAGAAGTTGATCCGCGTCGGATTGTATTCCTGGGTCACGATATCGGTCGGCCCGACCACGCGGTACGGCATGGTCAGCCCGCCCGCTTCCACCGAGGCACCGCTCTGGCCCATATATTGCTGCACCTCACCGAGCTTGCAGGTGTCCGGCAGGCGCTCCGTCAGCCCACCGGCGCCCTCGCGCACCTCGCCGTAGGGATTGACCTCGACCATCTCCAGCGCCGGGTCGACACCGGGCTGGGCATTGCCGCCACCGTCGATCGGCGAGACCGCCACCGGGTCCGCCGGCGGGATCGGGTCGATCACCGGCGGCGGCGCCGGGTTGGCGACGAAGGTCGACTCGGTGATCGGATCGGTCACGACGGGGTCGCAGGCGGCCAGCCCCAGAAGGCAGGCGGGCAGCGCGGCAAATTTCAAACGCATCTCATCCTCGCAGGTTGCATTGTCCGGGCGCATCGCCCACGGTTTGCCCGCAGTTTAACGAGAGGAAACGACGATGAAAACGCGCGCAGCGGTTGCACTGGCGGCTGGCAAGCCGCTGGAGGTGATGGAGGTCAACCTGGAGGGGCCCCGCGCCGGCGAAGTGCTCGTGGAAATCAAGGCCACGGGCATCTGCCACACGGACGAGTTCACCCTGTCCGGCGCCGACCCCGAAGGCCTGTTTCCTGCGATTCTGGGCCACGAGGGCGCCGGAATCGTGCTCGAAGTCGGCGAGGGCGTCACCAGCCTGAAGCCGGGCGACCACGTCATTCCGCTCTACACGCCCGAATGCCGAGAATGTGAATACTGCCTCAACCCCAAGACAAACCTCTGCCAGTCGATCCGTTCGACTCAGGGCCAGGGCCTGATGCCGGACGGCACCTCGCGCTTCTCCACGCTCGATGGCGACCCGATTCTGCATTACATGGGCTGCTCGACCTTCTCCAACCACACGGTCCTGCCGGAGATCGCGCTGGCCAAGGTCAACCCGGATGCCCCCTTCGACAAGATCTGCTACATCGGCTGCGGCGTCACCACCGGCATCGGCGCCGTGATCAACACCGCCAAGGCCGAGATCGGTTGCCGCGCCATCGTCTTCGGGCTGGGCGGCATCGGGCTCAACGTGATCCAGGGGCTGCGGCTCGCGGGCGCCGACCAGATCGTCGGCGTCGATCTCAACCCCGCCAAGGTCGAGATGGCCGAGCGCTTCGGCATGACCGACTTCGTGAACCCGGCCGAGGTCGACGGCGATCTCGTCGCCTATCTCGTGAACCTCACCAAGGGCGGCGCCGACTACACCTTCGATGCCACCGGCAACGTCAACGTCATGCGCACCGCGCTCGAGTCGGCGCACAAGGGCTGGGGCGAGTCGATCATCATCGGCGTGGCGCCGGCCGGCGCCGAGATCTCCACCCGGCCCTTCCAGCTGGTCACCGGGCGGGTCTGGAAAGGCACCGCGTTCGGCGGCGCACGCGGGCGCACCGACGTGCCCAAGATCGTCGACTGGTACATGCAGGGCAAGATCGAGATCGACCCGATGATCACCCACACCCTCAGCCTCGACGAGATCAACAAAGGCTTCGACCTGATGCACGCCGGCGAATCGATCCGCTCGGTGGTGGTCTACTGACCCCTTGAAGTCTGAACAGACGGGCCCCTTCTTCTGTCTGGAAACATCCTGCGGGGGTCCGGGGGAGAAAGATCCCCGGTCCGCCGCCAACCAACAAAGGCAAACATGCCCGACCAACAACCGCTCCTCGCCGTCCTGATCGACGCCGACAACACCTCGCCGCAATTCGCCAAGGCGATCTTCGACGAGATCGCCGCCTATGGCGAAGCCTCCGTCCGCCGGGTCTACGGCGACTTCTCGTCCAGCCAGATGAAGGGCTGGTCCAAGGTCCAGGCGGAGTTCGGCCTCGTGCCGCATCACCAGCCCGCCAATACCGTGGGCAAGAACGCCTCCGACATCGCGCTGGTGATCGACGCGATGGACCTTCTGCACACCGGCCGCTTCGACGGCTTCGTGCTGGTCTCCTCCGACAGCGATTTCACCCGGCTTTCGAGCCGCATCCGCGAACAGGGCCTCGACGTCTACGGCATCGGGCAACGCAAGACGCCGGAGGCCTTCCGCAAGGCCTGCAAGCGCTTCATCTATCTCGAGAACATCGACACCCGCGCCGCAAGCGACGCCGAGCCCGCCAGCACACGGAAGGATTCCGCGAAGGCCAAGCCGCTCACCGAGGCGCGCGACATGATCCTCAAGGCGATGGACGGCATCGACCAGGACGACGACTGGTATACCCTCGGCCAGCTCGGTCAGTTCGTGGTCTCCGCCAACCCGGATTTCGACACCCGGACCTACGGCAAGAAAAAGCTCTCGGACCTCGTGGAATCGATCAAGATCTTCGAAACGCGCCGCGGTCCGGGCAATCAGCTGCAGGTGCGCAGGCTGGATTGATACACGCAGCCGTAAGCGTCGATTCCAAAAAGAAATTCTGATAGCCTCCCCGGGGTCGTCGCGTATGGGTGCGATTCCGGCGGCCATTTCGAGAGTCGAACACGTTTATTCTGCAGGGGGTTACAGGCCATGGCGAAGGTCGCATTCACGAACAATCAGAGCTACCTCGGGCGGTATTCCGACTTCGAAGACTACCGGGTTGCCAAGTTCAACGCGAAGGACGGGGTCATCAGGCTGGTCTATGACAAGGATGCGGCCGGGCGCACCTTCGATCCGGAACGGTCGGCCTGGTCGGTCAAGATCACCCTCTCGAAGCTCGACACCTACAAGCCCGACCATGGCGACTATGCCGGCCAGACGCTCATCACCGGCGGCAAGGTCAACCGCATCGAGTGGTTCGACAAGGCCGACAAGATCCAGGTCAAGATGACCGACATCAGCCTCGAGGCCGGCCTGTTCCACCAGTACCTGCGCGAGGACCCCAACAAGCTCTATGCGAACCTTGTCGCCGAAAACAGCACCTTCACCGGGCCGAAGTCGGCCAACAGCGGCGTGGACGTGACCACCGGCGCCGGCAACGACGTGGTGAACGCGGGCCCCGGCGGCAGCTACATCAAGGATGCCGGCGGCGCGGACCGCTTTATCGGCACGGACAGCGACCGCTGGGACTCGGTCGCCTACGACCAATGGAACCGGACCGATCAGCCCCTGAACCGGGGCGTGGACGTCAACCTCGCCAAGAAGCGCGCCGTGGGACCGGACGGCAAGGCCGACAAGCTGGTCGACATCGAGCGCGTGATCGGCACCAACCGCAAGGACAGCCTGAACGGAGACGGCGACGACAACGCCTTTGTCGGCCTGCGCGGCCGCGACGTGATCAACGGCCGCGGCGGAGACGACCGCGTGCAGTACTACCAGGACGCAGGCGCCGGCGGATATGACGGGATCGTCGCCAACCTGATCACCGGCAAGATCCGGGACGGCTTCGGCACGCTCGACCAGGTCAAGAAGATCGAGGAGGTCGAGGGCACCGACACCGACGACATCTTCATCGGCAACGACGTCGACAACTGGTTCCGCGGCCGCGACGGCGCCGACCGGTTCGTCTTCCGCGGAAAGGATTTCGGGACAGACTACGTCGACGATTTCTCCCGGAGCGACGGCGACAAGATCGAGATCGCGGCCGCCGGCAGGATCCGCGACCTGACGATCACCCACCAGAGTTCGGGCACCTGGATCGAGCTGAACGACGATTCGAAAATCTTTCTCGTCGACTGGACCGCGGATCTTCGCGGGAGCGACTTCATTTTCTGAGCGGAAACTGACCGTCAATCAGCAGGACACAATGCAAAAGCCGGCCGGGCCGTCCCTCAACGGACGGTCCGGACCGAGCGGCTCTTCTCCGAAGATCTTCAAAATGCTGAATTATTAGTCGAATTTCGCGGAGCCCACCGTTTCTCCACAAGAAATTTCTGTGCTCACCCCGAGCGACGACCCCGCCTGGAACCTGCAAAGATGTGATCGACGGCAGCGGGGGAGGCCTTCCCACAAGCTTGTGCTCCCTGATAGGGTGCCTTTTCGACGGCATCACTCACGACGGCTGGCCGTACCTGTTTTGACAGTTTTTTGGGGGAACAACACATGGCAACGGTAAAGTTCACAGAAGCGCACAACTACCATTACGGGTACGGCGACTTCGAGCTCTACAAGGTGGCAAACTTCAACGTAAGCACCGGCACGATGAAGCTGGTTTACGATGCAAAGGGCTCCGGCGTGGCATTCAACGCCCAGCGGTCCCCTTGGAAAATTACCATCAAGTTTGACGACCTCGAGACTTACAAGCCGGAAAACGGCCCGGACGCGGGCGAGGCCTCGATCCTGTCCGGAACGGTCAAGAGCATCCGCTGGTACGACAAGAGCGGCGCCCTCGAAACCGCGATGACCAAGATCGGTCTCGATGCGGGCGTGTTCCACACCTACCTCAAGCACGATCCGAAATCGCTCTATGAACAGCTCGTGGCCGAGAATTCGATCTTCAACGGGCCGACCAGCCCGAACCGCGGCATCGATGTCACGACCGGCAGCAAGCGAGACATCGTGAACGCCGGTGAGGGCGGCAGCTACATCAAGGATATGGGCGGCGCTGATACATACAAGGGAACGAACAGCGTCTATTCCGACACCGTGACCTACGAGATGTGGAACACCGATCTGCGGCCGACGGGTGTTGGTATCCAGGTCGACCTGACGCAGGATAAGGTGATCGGTCCGGACGGCAAGGTCGACAAGCTGTTGCTCATCGACCGGATCATCGGGACCAACTATGTCGACACGTTCGTCGGCAACGGCGATGACAACATCTTCATCGGTCTTCGTGGCAACGACACGTTCGATGGGAAAGGCGGATTTGACCGCGTTCAGTACCATCGCGACAGCGGCAGCGGCGGCTACGACGGGATCGTCGCGAACATGTACAAGGGCGAAGTGCGGGATGGCTTCGGGACCACGGACACGCTCAAGAGTATCGAGTATGTCATCGGCACCGACACCAAGGACCGCTTCATCTCGAACAACCAGGACAACACCTTCCGCGGCCGGGACGGCAAGGACAAGTTCATCTTCAAGGGGTCGAAGTTCGGCTCCGACACGATCACCGACTTCACGCAATCCGAAGACAAGATGGTGATCGCGAAAGCGAATTCCATGTCCAAGCTGACCATCACGAAGGAGGCTGGCGGAACGCTCGTAACGCTCAACGACGACTCCGATATCTTCCTCGAAGGGTTCAACGGCACGCTGACGGCGTCCGACTTCATCCTCTGATCGACCGGAAATGAATTGTCGCCCCTGCGCCACTGGCGCGGGGGCGCGTCAGGCGCCGTAGCGCGCCATGAACATCTCGATCGCTCCCTGCGCGATGCGGTCGTAGTCCTTCGCCTCGAACTCGGTATCCACACCGAGCATCAGACGCGGGAAAAGATCCACCTTGCACAATTCGATGAACTGGTCCGCCGCGAGGTCGAGATCGTCTATCTTCAACTCGCCGCGCGCGATGGCATGACGGAAATAGCCGATCAGCATGTGACGCGCCCGCGCCGGTCCGTTGCGCCAGTATTCGCGGCCGAGCTCGGGAAACCTTTCCGCCTCGGCGATCACGATCCGGAACACGGCCCGACCGATGTCCGACAGCAGGAAGCACATCATCTGTGTCGCGGTCGCGGCAAGGACGTCGCGAACCGGCAGCGTCGGGTCGATCTCCTCGACCGCGTCGTAAGCCTGTTGGCAGCAATCGACCTTGGCCACTTCCAGGAACAGCAACCGCTTGTCCGGGAAGTAGCTGTAGAGCGTCGCCTTGGAGACGCCAGCCGCGCGGGCGATGTCGTCCACGCTGGCGCCTTCGAACCCATACTGAAGAAAGACTTCGCGGGCGCCGCCGACCACCTGGTCGTACTTGCGCCCACGCCTGATACGGTTCGCAGCGACGTTCATACGCGGCCCTCCTCGTGCGAGCAGAGTTTAAACCGTTCGGTTCAGTTTCCGCAAGTGGGGCCCGCTGCCGGCGGTGTCGCTACTGTCCGGGGGTCGCCTGGGTCACGACCGATCCCGCACCGCGGGTGACCGGCGCCGAACTGCCCTGCTCTTCGGACGGGAAGCTCAGATGCGGCATCTCGAATGCGAAATAGGCGGCAGAAGGCGATGACCAGAGCGCGGCCGCAACCGTCAACACGAAGACAAACCTGAACATGGGAAAACTCCTATAAAAACGACTTTGGAACGCTGGGATCATAGCACACTTACCTTACGGAAGCTTGCGGTACTTTCGGAGCGCTTCGAATGCGATCCCGCAATCCCGACGGTGACGGCGGCACGGGCGCGTGCTAGGGGCAGATCATGCTGCCGATCTTTCTGAAAACCCTGCCCTTCTTCGGTCTGATTGCTCTCGGCTACGGCGCCGGGCGGATCCGGTTCTTTCCCGATGAAGCGACAGCCTGGCTGACCAAGTTCGTCTTCTATTTCGCACTGTCTGCGATGCTGTTCCGATTCTCCGCGAACCTGTCGCTGGGCGAGGTGCTCGACTGGACCTTCGTCACGGCCTACCTCGCCGGAACCTTGGTGGTCTACATCCTCGCCACCGGCGTCGCCCTGATCCGGAAGCGGCCGATGGACGAGGCGGCCGTCGAGGCGCAATGCGCGGTGATCGGCAATGTCGGCTTCCTTGGCGTGCCGATGCTGGTGCTGTTGCTGGGCGAGGCGGCGATCGGCCCGGTGATGCTGGTGCTGGCGGTGGACCTGCTGGTCTTCAGCAGCCTCATCGTCATCATCATCACGACCAGCCGCGACGGCCGCGTCGCGTTGGGCGTGCTGATGTCGGTGGCGCGCGGGCTGCTGCGCAACCCGATGATCGTCTCGATCGCCGCGGGGTTCACCTGGGCGGCACTGCAGATCCCGATCCCCGCCCCGATGAACGAGTTCCTGACCCTGCTCGGCGCCGCCGCCACACCCGGTGCGCTCTTCGCCATCGGCGCCTCGCTCGCCTCGAAATCGGCCGAGCGGCTCTCGGTGGCGGTATGGCTGTCGGTCTGCAAGCTGGTACTGCACCCCGCCGCGGTGGCTGTGGCCGCGCTCTGGCTGTTCCCGGTCGAGCCCTACTCCGCCAGCGTGATGATCGCCGCGACCTCGCTGCCGGTGGCGGGCAATGTCTATATCCTCGCGCGGCACTACGGGGTGGCGCCGCACCGGGCTTCGACGGCGATCCTCGTCTCGACCGCCGCGTCGGTGCTGACGGTTTCGACCATCATCGCCTGGGTCGGCCAATAGGTCGGCCGCGGCCCTTGTCCGGCCTCCGGGTGCGCGGTAGGGCTGACGGGAAACCCAAGGAGGCGGCGATGGACACGATTTCCGAGAACAGGAGCTTCGGCGGCGTTCAGGGCGTCTACCGGCATCATTCCGACAGCTGCGGCTGCCCGATGACCTTCGGGCTTTACCTGCCGCCCAGGGCCGCGACCGCGCCGGTGCCGGTGCTGTGGTACCTGTCGGGGCTGACCTGCACCCACGAGAACGCGATGGTGAAGGCGGCGGCCCAGCAGCACGCCGCCCGGGCCGGGATCGCGCTGGTTTTTCCCGACACCTCGCCGCGCGGCGAGGACGTGGCCGACGACGAGGCCTATGACCTCGGCCAGGGCGCGGGCTTCTATGTCAACGCGACGCAGGCCCCTTGGGCCCCGCATTTCCGCATGTGGGATTACGTGGCCGAGGAACTGCCGCGCCTGCTCGACAACGCCTTCATGATCGACCCCGACCGGCAAGCGATCACCGGGCATTCCATGGGCGGGCATGGCGCGCTCACCCTCGCGATGAACCTGCCGGGCCGGTTCGCATCGGTCTCGGCCTTCGCGCCCATCGCCCACCCCACGCAGTCCGACTGGGGCCGCAAGCAGCTCGGCGCCTATCTCGGGGACGACGAGAGCGCCTGGGCCGCCCATGATGCGACGCTGCTGATGCGCGAGAGCGGGTTCGGCGGGCCGGTTCTGGTGGACCAGGGCAACGAGGACCAGTTCCTCGACCTGCTGAAGCCGGAAGCGCTGGCCGAGGCGATGGCCGCCCGCCGCCAGCCAGGCCAGTTCCGGATGCAGAAGGGCTACGACCACTCCTATTTCTTCGTCTCGACCTTCATGGGCGACCACGTCGCCTTCCACGCCGACGCCCTGGGGCTGGCGTGACGACGGTCTATGTCGACGCCGACGCCTGCCCGGTGAAGGCGGAAGCCGAGCGGGTGGCGACCCGCTACCAGGTTCCGATGGTGCTGGTGTGCAACGGCGGCATCCGCGCACCGGACAACCCGCTGGTGCGGGTGGTCTATGTCGACGAGGGGCTGGACGTGGCCGACCGGTGGATCGCCGCCAACGCGGGGCCCGGCGACGTGGTGATCACAGCCGACATCCCGCTCGCCTCCGATTGCGTGGCCGCCGGCGCGCTGGTGCTCAAACCCGACGGCGAAGAGCTGACCGACCGCAACATCGGCAACGTGCTCGCCACCCGCAACCTGATGACCGACCTGCGCAGCGCAGATCCGCTGCGCCCCGGCGGCGGACGGCCGTTTTCCAAGGCAGACCGGTCCCGCTTCACCCAGGCGCTGGACCGGGCGTTGACACGGGAGGCCAAACGGCGAGGGTAGGCGCGACCCTGATTTGGAGAAGCTCCCCCATGCCCGTGGACCTCGTGATCTTCGACATCGGCAACGTGCTGATCGAATGGCAACCCGAACGCTATTATGATGCCGTGATCGGCCGCGACCGCCGCGAGGCGATGTTCGCCGAGGTCGACCTGCATGGCATGAACGACGAGGTCGACCGGGGCGGCGATTTCCGCGAGGTGATCTATGCCACGGCAGAGACCTATCCGCAGTGGCGCGACGAGATCCGCATGTGGCACGACCGCTGGATCGACCTCGCCCAGCCGCCGATCGACCATTCGGTGCGGCTCCTGCGGGCGCTGAGGGCGCGGGGCGTGCCGGTCCATGCGCTGACCAACTTCGGCATCGGCACCTTCGAGGTCGCCTCCGGCGCCTACGACTTCCTCAACGAGTTCGACGCGCGGCACATCTCGGGCCACATGGGTGTGATCAAGCCGGACGCAAAGATCTACGAGATGGTCGAGGCGTCTTGCGGCTGCGCGCCGGACGGCATCCTCTTCACCGACGACCGGGCCGACAATATCGCGGCGGCCGAGGCCCGGGGCTGGCAGACCCACCTGTTCGAGGGACCGCAAGGCTGGGCCGACCGGCTGGTGGCGGAAGGCCTGCTGAGCGTCGAGGAGGCGGCATAGGCCAGACGCCAGTTCGAACTACATCCGGAACCGGAAGGGGGCTCCCCCTCCGGCTCCGGCGCTGACGCGCCTCCGGCCGTTCGGGGCGTGGCGCGCCTTCGGCGCGTCTGCCTGCGGCAGGGTCAGGCGGGCTGCATCCGGACCCGGAGGGGCTCTTCCCGCACCGGCAGGTGGATCACCGCGGAGAAGGCGCCGACGCCGATGCCGATCCACCAGACACCCGTGTAGCTGCCGGTCAGGTCGTACATCCAGCCACCCAGCCAGACGCCCAGGAACGAGCCGATCTGGTGCGACAGGAACACGAAGCCGTAGAGCGTGCCCATGTAGCGCAACCCGTAGATATGCGCGACGAGGCCGCTGGTCAGCGGCACGGTCGCCAGCCACAGCGCCCCCATGGCGATGGAAAAGATCACCACGGTTCCGGGCGTCATCGGCACCAGGATGAAAGCCGCGGCAACCAGCGTCCGGGCGGTGTAGACACCGGCGAGCAGGTATTTCCGGGAGTGTCGCTTGCCGAGCCAGCCGGCGTAGAGCGTGCCGCCGATATTGGCGAGCCCAATGAGGCTGATGGCGACGGCCCCGAGCGCGCTGGTGGTGCTCACCCCGAGGCTGTCGAGCACGCCGCCGGTCTGGATCGGGCCGCAGATCTCGGTGATGAAGGCGGGGAAATGCGCGGTGATGAAGCCGAGCTGGTAGCCGCAGCTGAAGAACCCTACGGCGATCATCGCGAAGGACGGGTCGCGGAAGGCGCGGAGCAGGACCTCGCCCATGCTCTCCTCGAGCTCGGCGCGGGTCGCGGGCGCGGGGGTCCGCATCATCGGCAGCACCAGAAGGCTCGCCAGCACCGCGGCGGCGAACACGAGGAAGACGCTCTGCCAGGGCATGACGGAGAGCAACCACTGGGCCACCGGCGCGCCGAAGACCTGTCCGGCGGAGCCGGCGGCGGTCGCGATGGCCAGCGCCATGGACCTGTTCTCGTCGCTGGCGGCGCGGCCCACGACGGCGAGGATCACGCCAAAGCCGGTGCCGGCGATGCCGAAGCCCACGAGAACCTCGAGCATCTGGTGCTGCAGCGGCGTCGTGGCGAGGGCGGAGAGCACCAGCCCGAGCGCATAGACCAGCGCCCCGGCGATGATCGCGCGGCGGTCGCCGAACCGTTCGGCGATGGCGCTGAAGATCGGCTGGCCGATGCCCCAGGCGAGGTTCTGGATCGCGATCGCCAGCGAGAACTCCGCGCGCAGCCAGCCGAAATCCTCGGCAATCGGGATCTGGAACACCCCGAAGGACGCCCGGATCGCGAAACTGACCAGGATGATGAGGCAGCCCGCGACGAGCACGGGCGTGAGAAGGGGAGCGCGCGTTTCCATTGCGGCAAGGTGCAGAGCCGGCCCGACACGGTCAATCGCAGAAAGGTGATGCTATTCATCAACATCCGTGAAGTCCGGCGGCCGCTGCCGCTGCGCGCTTTTCAAACCCGTCCGTGCCGCCTAAACACCCAGAAATGACCCGCACGCTGATCGACATCTACAACGAGCGCGCCGCCGACGGGCTGCTGACCCCGGACCCGGCACAGGCCGCCGCCTTGCCGGAGCTCGAGCGGGTGCGCCACGAGCTTGCACACCGGCCCGCCGCCCCCGCGCGGAGCGGGTTGCGCGGGCTGTTCTCCAAGCCTGCAGCGCCGGAACCGGTGCGCGGCCTCTATCTCTGGGGCGGCGTCGGCCGGGGCAAATCCATGCTGATGGACATGTTCTTCGAAGCGGTGCGCAACGAGCGCAAGCGGCGGGTGCATTTCCATGCTTTCATGCAGGAGGTGCACGCCGGCCTGCACGAGGCCCGCAAGCGCGGGGTGCAGGACGCGATCCTTCCGGTGGCGGACGAGGTGATCGCCCATGTCGACCTGCTCTGCTTCGACGAGATGCAGATCACCGACATCACCGACGCGATGATCGTCGGCCGGCTGTTCGAGCGGCTGTTCGCGGCCGGGGTGGTGGTGGTGACCACGTCGAACCGGGTGCCGGACGATCTCTACAAGGACGGGTTGAACCGCCAGCTCTTCCTGCCGTTCATCGAGATGATCAAGGAACGGATGGTGGTGCGCGAACTGGCGTCGGACACGGATTACCGGCAGGATCGGCTCGCCGGCTCGCCGGTCTATTTCACGCCGAACGATCACGCCGCGCGGTCGGCGATCCAGCAGATCTGGGACGACCTCTCGGGCGGTGACGCGCCGCCGCTGGTGCTGACGGTCAAGGCCCGCCCGGTGGAGATCCCGGCGTTCCGCAACGGCGTTGCGCGGGCCGGCTTCTTCGACCTCTGCGGCCACCCGCTGGGCCCGGCCGACTACCTCGCCATCGCCGAGGTCGCCAAGGTGCTGGTGCTCACCGACATTCCCTGCCTCGGCCGGTCCAACTTCAACGAGGCGCGCCGCTTCGTGACCCTGATAGATGCGCTCTACGAAGCGAAGGTGCGGCTGATCTGCTCCGCCGCGGCCCAGCCGGAGCTGCTTTACCTCGAAGGCGAGGGCTCGTTCGAGTTCGAGCGCACGGCGAGCCGGCTGCGGGAGATGCAGTCGGCCGACTGGGCAGCGCCGGAGGAAATCACACGGCGCAATGCCGGATGAGCTGTCCTTCCTCGTGACGGCCCTGATCCAGCGCCGCGCGGTCACACCAGATCGACATGCCGTAGTCGTGCTCTGACATCGTGTTCAGAAGCTCGTCGGCATGGATGCTGATCAGCACGTCCTGCCCGCGCCGGTCCTCCGAATTGTTGGGGAACTCGGGCTCCAGCCCGAACAGCCGATGGCGGCGCCAATCGGTGATCCGGGCGTCGATGAAGGTGCGCAGTCCCTCCGGGATCGACTGGAACGCCTCCGCGGCAAAGGCGTCGCGATACTGCCGGCGCACCTCGCCCCAGACCGCGTGGGCGCTGCCGCGCAGCAATGGCAAGACCGGGTAGTTCGGCTTGCCCTCCGCAAACGCCAGCCGCTCGGCCAGCATAGCGCGAAGCGCCGTGGCATCCACGGCACCGGCCTGCGGCTCCGCCGCGGCGCGTGCCTGCCAGGCCTCGAGCTTCGGCAGAAGCGTCGGCGCCTCCTGCAACAGCGCACCGTAGAACGCCTGCTTGTCGAGGATCACCCTGGTGGGAGGGTCGGGCCAGTGCGCCTTGCTGTTGAAGAACTGCTCCGCGAAGCCGATCTCGCGCCGCATCGCCTGCACCAGCAGGCGCGCGTCGATCTCGGCCACGGCCCAGGTGTCGATCCACGCCGCGGGATCGGCGAAGCGTTCCGGAAAGTCGGCCGGGCGTTCCTTGCCGTGATCGAGAAAGGCCACCGGATCGACGGGCCAGCGGCCGAAGGTCGGCTCCTCGCTGAAATATCCGATCTCGCTGACCGGCGGGAGCGTGGGAGGCACCGGGATACCTGAGGCGACGCGCATCCGTTTGGCGTCGATGATCCGGACCGCGTAGTCATGAAGCCCGACGAACACCAGCATCGCGCCGCCGTCCGGCAGGCCCGGCGGCAGGCTTCCGGTTTCCGGCCAGGGCTGCAACGCCCCGAGGTCGATCTGCGCGAGGAAGTGCAGCGGTGCACCGTCCGTCCCGAGGGGCCAGACGAATTCGAGCGGCGCGCGGGGCGTGCCACCGAGCCAGGAAGTGGCGTTCTGCCAGGGACGGAAAGGCGACCGCAGGATCAGCGCCCATGCGGGCAATTCGCTCGCCCGGTCGGCGCTGCCGGTGCGGGCCTCCAACTCGGCGAGGATCTGGTCGACATCGATCGACGCCCTCCTTTCAGGGCGTTTCCCCTTGCGCAACCACTTGAACATCAGCCGTTTCCCCTCGCAGAACTCACCGGAACCCTTGCACGAGAGGGGTCAGTCTCCCACGCCCCGAGGGGGGTGCCGGGCGATGTGTTGCGGGCAGGTCTCAGCCGTTGTCGCGCAGCACCGTGCCGGCGAGGTAGAGCGAGCCGCAGATCACGACGCGCGCCGCCGGGGTCTCGGCACGGATGGAGGCAAGGGCCGTGGCCACATCGGTCGCCACCTCTGCCGGGATGCCGAGCCTGCGCGCGGCGTCTGCCAGCACCTGCGGATCGGCGGCGGCGCTCTCGCCCGGGATTGGCACCGCGATCAGGCCGTCGGCCCGCCCGGCCAGCGGCGCCAGCACGGCCTCGGGATCGCGGTTGGCGAGCAGGGCAAAGATCAGCCGGGTCGGCCGTTTCGGCAGGGTGTCGAGCGTGGCGGCGACAGCGCGGGTGGCGTGGGCGTTGTGCCCGCCATCGAGCCAGATTTCCGCGTCCGGCGCGGCCTCGACCAGCGGGCCACGGCGGAGACGCTGCATCCGGGCCGGCCAGCGCGCGCCCGTCATCGCCGCCTCGCAGGCGGCCTCGTCGTGGCCGAGCGCACGCAGCGCGGCGATGACGATACCGGCATTGTCGATCTGGTGCGGGCCGGCGAGCGCGGGCAACGGCAGGTCGAGCAGCCCGGTCTCGTCCTGATAGACCAGCCGCCCCCGCTCTTCCCATGTGTGCCAGTGCTGACCCTGGGCGAGCAGCGGCACGCCGAGCCGCGCGGCACGCGCCTCGATCACCTCGAGCGCCGCCTCTTCCTGGCGGCCGACGACGCAAGGCACGCCGCGCTTCAGGATCCCGGCCTTCTCGCCGGCGATCGCCTCGAGGGTGTCGCCGAGAAACGCCTGGTGGTCCATCGCGACCGGCGTGATGACGGTCAGGCGCGGCTCGGCGATCACGTTGGTCGTGTCCATCCGCCCACCCATGCCGACCTCCAGCAGCAGCGCGTCGGCCGGGATCTCGGCAAAGGCGGCGAAGGCGGCGCAGGTCGTGGCCTCGAAGAAGGTCACGGGCGCGTCGCCATTGGCATCGAGCGTCCGCGCCAGCAGCGCCGAGAGCGTCGGTTCGGAGATATCCGCGCCCGCGAGGTAGATCCGCTCGTGGAACCGCACGAGGTGCGGCGAGGTATAGGCGTGCACACGCAGGCCCGCGCCTTCCAGCCCCGCCCGCAGCATGGCCAGGGTCGAGCCCTTGCCGTTGGTGCCCGCGATGTGGATCGTCGGCGGCAGCGCGTCCTGCGGATTGCCGAGCGCGGCGAGCAGGCGCCACGTCCGGTCTAGCGACAGGTCGATCTCTGTGGAATGCAGCCCGCTCAGCCGCGCCAGCAGCGCGTCGCTGCCGGTCACGGGGGCATCGTCGGTGGCGGTCACCGTGCCTTGTTCGCCTTCTTGGCCTCGTCGGCCTTGGGTGCGGGCTCGGCAGGCGCCTTGGCCTCGGCCGGCACGTCGGCGGGGATCAGTTCGGCGTCCGACGGGCTCGGCAGCTCGCCCATCACCGCCGGCGGCAGGCCGAGCAGCATCCGGGTGATCGTCACCAGTTCCTCGCGCATCTTGCGGCGGTCGGTGACCCGGTCGAGCATCCCGTGGTCCAGCAGGTACTCGGCCCGCTGGAAGCCTTCGGGCAGCTTCTCGCGGATCGTCTGTTCGATCACCCGCGGGCCGGCGAAGCAGATCAGCGCGTTCGGCTCGGCGATGTGGATGTCGCCCAGCATGGCGTAGCTCGCGGTGACGCCACCGGTCGTGGGGTGGGTCAGCACGACGATATAGGGCAGGCCGGCCTCGCGCAGCATCTCGACCGCGACCGTGGTGCGGGGCATCTGCATCAGGCTCAGGATGCCTTCCTGCATCCGCGCGCCCCCGGCGGCGGAGAACAGGATCAGCGGCCGCTTGAGTTCCACTGCCCGTTCGGCGGCGGCGATGATCGCGTTGCCGACATACATCCCCATGGACCCGCCCATGAAGGTGAAGTCCTGCGCGGCGGCGACGATCGGCGTGCGGCCCATCTCGCCCTCGGCAACGAGCATCGCCTCCTTCTCGCCGGTGGCCTTCTGCGCGGCCTTCATCCGGTCGGGATATTTCTTCTGGTCGCGGAAATGCAGCGGGTCCTGAACCGGCTCGGGCACCGCGACCTCGGTGAAGATGCCGCCGTCGAACAGGTCCGCGAACCGCTCCCGCGGGGTCACCGGCATGTGGTGGTCGCAGCTGGTGCAGACGTTCAGGTTGTCCTTCAGCTCCCGGTGGAACAGCATCGTCCCGCATTCCGGGCACTTGGTCCACAGGTTCTCCGGCACCTCGCGGCGGGAGAACAGCGAGTTGATCTTGGGCCGGACGTAGTTGGAGATCCAGTTCATGGAGGGTCCTTCGCGCCAGTTGCGGGGCCTGAGATATGCCGCCTGACCGGCAAATGCAATTGCCCGCTCAGCGGGTGAGGCGCCGCCGGGTCAGCCACCAGACGAGCACGAGCACAGCGATCGAGACCACGATGGAAAGCGTCTGCGCTCCGCCGGCGCTGATCGGCTCCGGCGTGACGTAGAGCGCGAGCCCGGTGATCGTGTTGGCGGTGGCGACGCCGAGGATGCCGACGGCGTTGTTGCCGAAGTGCAGCCCCATCGCCGCGCCGAGGCTGCCGGTCTTCTCGGTCAGATCGGCGGCGAGCAGGCCGAAGACCAGCGCCGAGAGCAGCACCAGCGGCATGTTTGCCCCGGCCACCGGCGACCAGTGGAGCGCCGCGAACAATACGGCGGGCAGCCCCATCCAGATCCAGCGGGCGGCGAACCGGGCGGCAAGCTGCTGTTGCAGGTAACCGCGGAACACCAGTTCCTCGGCGCCGATCTGGATGAAGATCATCACCAGCGCGAACGGCAGGAACCGAAGCCACTCCGCAAGCGGCAGGCCGGGCACCGGCGCATCGACAAGGAAGCCCAGCCCGATCATCACCGCGTAGACCGGGACAAGCATGGCAAGCGCGGTCAGGAAGCCCTCGGTCCACTCGGGCAGGTCACCGAAGAGCGAGCCCGGCCCCCGGAAATGGAACGCCGCGGCGGCCAGCAGCGGGCCGACGAAGAGGCCGAGGAACGTCGCGAGGAGGAAGAACACCGATTCCGGCGTCGCGATCCCGGTGGCGCCGGTCAGTTCGGCCTGCAGGCTGCCCAGGGCCGAGACGAGGTGCAGCGGCGTCGGATCCTCCGGCGCGGCGATCTGCCGGGCCCGGATGAAGATCGCCCCCACCGTGATCGGGATCACGATCGCCACGTACATGAAGGCGATGAACACCAGGCCGAGACCCAGCCGCCAGAGTTGCGGGTAGTCCCTGGCTTCCGCCAGCGACGCTTCGAAGGCTGATGCGCGCATTGGTCAAGGCTCCTGTCCTGAAGGTGTTAGCCTGCGATGGCGGGTGCTGCAATCGGGTGGTTTTCGGTCAGACCTTGAGCGCCAGCCGCGCCGCCAGCCAGCAGCAGAACGTGGTCAGCAACTCCGGCAGCATCAGCGCCGCGATGGCGGGATCGTCGAGCCGGATCGGGATGTGCCAGAGCGCCAGGCCCGATCCCGGCCCGGCGACCGAGACCAGCAGGATGCTGGCGATGTTGTTGGCGGCGTGGAACCCGATGGCCGCACCGATTGCGCCGGTGCGAGCCGTCAGGTCGGAGGCCGCCAGCCCGAAACAGGTGGCCCAGAGCGCATAGAGCGGCGCATTTGGCCCGGCCGCGCCGGGAGCGAGGTGCAGCAGGCCGAAGGCGAGCGACGGTACGATCAGCCACAGCGGCAGGGTCGGGAACCGGGCGGCGAGCTGTTGTTGGAGGTAGCCGCGAAAGAACAGCTCCTCGGTGCCGGCCTGCACCAGGATCGCGGCAATCGAGACCGGCAACAGCAGCACCCAGGTGCCGCGCGGCATCGCCGTGTTGCGGACCGTCTCGTAATCCTGCGGCAGCACCACCCAGAGCAGCAGCAACAGCCCGCCGACCGTCAGCAGCACCCGCAGGAAATCGGAGACCACCGCCTCCCACGGGCCGAAGAGCGTCGCCGAGTGGCGGCCGTGCAGCGCATTGACCGCAAGGGCGAGCCCGACCGCGAAAAACCCGAAGGTGAACAGGGAATAGAGCGCCGCGAAGGCCGTCGCGTTGTTGCTGTCGGTGGCCTCGAGGATCGCATCCGTGGTCTCCAGACCCACCAGGTTCGACACCAGCGCGAAGCCCGCCTGGTAGAGCGCGATCCCCGCCACGACGGTCAGCACCGCACCGGCCAGGGTGCGCCACAGTTCGGGCGCTCCCCGCGCGGGCGCGACATAACTCAGGTGCGGTCGATAGCTCATCGGGCGTCCTTTCCCGCGAAGAGGTAGGCCGTCGGGCGACCCGGCGCAATCGCCCTGCCGGACTCCGCCGGCGCGAAGCACCTTGCTCCCTTTCGGCCCGGGGTCTATTCCAACCGGCAAGCCAGACAGGGGAAAGCCATGCTGAAGCGTCCGTACGACAAGTCCAAACTGCCCAGCCGCCATGTCACCGAAGGGCCGGCGCGGGCGCCGCACCGCTCCTATTACTACGCCATGGGGCTTTCCGAGGAAGAGATCGCGCAACCGTTCGTGGGCGTCGCGACCTGCTGGAACGAGGCCGCCCCCTGCAACATCGCGCTGAACCGGCAGGCGCAGGCGGTGAAGCTGGGCGTCAAGGCGGGCGACGGCACGCCGCGCGAGTTCACCACCATCACCGTCACCGACGGCATCGCGATGGGCCACGAGGGCATGCGCTCGTCGCTGGCCAGCCGCGAGGCGATCGCCGACACCGTTGAACTCACCATGCGCGGCCATGGCTACGACGCGCTCGTCGGCCTCGCCGGCTGCGACAAGTCCCTGCCGGGGATGATGATGGCGATGGTCCGGCTCAACGTGCCCTCCGTCTTCATCTACGGCGGTTCGATCATGCCGGGCCGCTTCGAGGGCCGCGACGTGACCGTTCAGGACGTGTTCGAGGCCGTCGGCCGCCACCAGGCCGGCGCCAACACCGACGAGGAACTGCGCGCGCTGGAAAAGGTCGCCTGCCCCTCCGCCGGCGCCTGCGGCGGCCAGTTCACCGCCAACACCATGGCCTGCGTCTCCGAGGCCATCGGCCTCGCGCTGCTCAACTCCTCCGGCGCCCCCGCGCCCTACGAAAGCCGCGACCAGTACGCCACCGCCTCCGGTGAAGCGGTGATGCAACTGCTGGAAAAGAACATCCGCGCCCGCGACGTGGTCACCCGCAAGAGCCTCGAGAACGCGGCGCGCATCGTCGCCTGCACCGGCGGATCGACGAACGCCGGCCTGCACCTGCCCGCGATCGCCCACGAGGCAGGGATCGATTTCGACCTCTTCGACGTCTGCGACATCTTCCATGACACGCCGTATTTCGTCGACCTGAAGCCGGGCGGACAGTACGTCGCCAAGGATCTCTACGAGGCCGGGGGCGTTCCGGTGGTGCTGAAGGAACTCCGCAAGGCGGGCCTGCTGCACGAGGATTGCATGACCGCTTCCGGAGAGACCATGGGCGAGGCGCTCGACCGGATCGAGGGCGAGGCCGACGGCAAAGTGATCTACCCGGTCGAGACCCCGCTCTCCCCCACCGGCGGTGTCGTGGGACTCAAGGGCAACCTGGCCCCCGAGGGCGCCATCGTGAAGGTTGCCGGTATGGAAGATGAACAGCGCGTCTTCACCGGCCCCGCCCGCGTGTTCGAATGCGAGGAAGAGGCGTTCGAGGCCGTCAAGGCGCGGGAGTACAAGGAAGGCGAAGTGATCGTCATCCGCAACGAAGGCCCCGCCGGCGGCCCCGGCATGCGCGAGATGCTCGCCACCACGGCCGCGCTCTCCGGTCAGGGCATGGGCAAGAAAGTGGCACTCATCACCGATGGCCGCTTCTCCGGCGCCACCCGCGGATTCTGTATCGGCCATGTCGGGCCGGAAGCCGCTCACGGCGGCCCGATTGCGTTGCTCCAGAACGGCGACATGATTACCATCGATGCCATCAAGGGCGAGATCTCGGTTGCGCTGAGCGACGAGGAACTCGCTGAACGCAAAAAGAGTTGGGCAGGACCGCGAGAGACCATTTACGCCACCGGCGCGCTGTGGAAATACGCGCAGCTTGTGGGTGGGGCAAGGCTCGGGGCCGTGACCCATCCGGGTGGCAAAGAAGAGCGGCATGTCTACATGGATCTTTAACCCTGCATTGTTCACGGCGGCGCTTTCGGGCGCCGCCATGTTGCTGATATCGGCCTGCACGACGCAGACCCCGGTCAGCCGCGCCGCGCCCACCGCGCCGGCGCTTCGAAAACTCCCCGTCCTCGACAACGCCGTGGTGATCGCAGCCCCTCCGGGCTATTGCATCGACATGTCCGGCAGTCGGTCGGAACGGCGCGACGCCTTCGTTCTGCTGGCCTCCTGCCGCGCGATCACCGGAGACGACGGTGCCCCCGCGCCATCCACGCCCGGCCTGCTGATGGCCAGCGTCGACGGCACCAACACCGCGGGGATGCCGCCGCAGGCGGAAATCGAGAAGTTCTTCGCCTCCTCCGTCGGGCGCTCCGCCCTGTCGCAGGAGGGCGATCCGGACGCGGTGACGCTCGGCGAAAGCCGTTTCCGGGACGGCACCTACATGATCAACGTCCGCGAGAGGGGCGGCTCGGAGGTTCTCGGCGCGCAAAGCTGGCGGGCGGTCTTCTCGGTCAACGGCCGCATGGTCACCGCGACCCTGCGGGAGGTCGCCGAGGCGCCGATCAACTCCAACGATGGCTTCCGCACCGTGGAACGCTTCGCCCGCGACATCCGCCGCGCCAGTCCTGCCGCACCCTGATCCCGCACGGGATTTGCAGAGCGCGCGGCTTTTCTCCTAGAAGGGTCGCAGGCAGGTCAACGGAGCGGTGGCGATGACAGGACAGGGGCGTGGGCCATCCGACCGGGCATACGCGGGGGAGCCGAGCGGCTTGCTGACAAGGCTGGGCCTCCGCGCCAGGGCGCGCACGCCCGTTGAGCGCATCGCAACCTCGGCGGACCTTCCCGGGTTCGAACGGCCGCTCTGCGCCGACTGGCTCTGGCGGCCGGACCTCTGGACCAGGCCCTGCCTCTCCGGCCCCGTCCCTGTCGAAGGCACGGGCCAGACGCTCGTGCCGGGCGTCTCCCTGTTCCACGACGCCACCGCAGCCTCCGCCACTATCGTCCAGACCGCGACGCCGGACGCCGACGCGCCGCACGGGCTTGCGATGGACGTGGGCGCCTTCGACGGCTCGTTCCTGTCGCTCGCGCTCGACCTGCCCGCCGGCGGGATCTCAGGGATCTCGCGCCGCCACCTGCTCGGCGTCTCCTTTCGCCTCGATGCGCCTCCGGCGGCCAAGGTCTTTGCCCGGTTCAACCTGAAGCACGGGCCGAACACCGAGACCCGGCTGCGCGAGTTGCCCGAGACCCGGGAGGCCACCGGGCGGATCCCGGTGGAATTCGACCTCGCCTATATCGAGATGAACGAGCGGCGCGTGACCGCCGCCTGGGTCGACGTGATCTTCCAGCAGCCCGCGCAGACGGGATTCCGGATCGACGACCTCGTGCTCTATCGCCGGCCGCGGGCGCAGCTCTGAGCCGGGCCCGGCCGCCCGAGGTCTGACGCCGCGTTGCGCGTGACATCTCCCCACGCGCCCGGCAGTCTCCCGCGGAACAGGGAGGATCACATGACCGCGTACCCACGTCTTCTGGCGCCGCTGGACCTTGGCTTCACGACGCTGCGCAACCGCGTGCTTATGGGCTCGATGCACACCGGGCTCGAGGAGACGAAGGACTGGAACCGCGTCGCGACCTTCTATGCCGAGCGGGCCGCGGGCGGCGTCGGGCTGATCGTGACGGGCGGCATGGCCCCCAACCGCGAGGGCGGCGTCTTTCCCGGCGCGGCAGGGCTCTTTACCGAGCAGGACATTTCCAACCACCGCATCGTGACCGACCGCGTGCACGAAAGCGGCGGCAAGATCGCGATGCAGATCCTGCACGCGGGCCGCTATGCCTACAGCCCCGACTGCGTCGCGCCGAGCCCGGTCAAGTCGCCGATCTCCCCCTTCCCGCCGAAGGAACTGGACGAGGCGGGTATCGAGAAGCAGATCGCCGACATCGCCACCGCCGCCGCCCGCGCCCGCGAGGCCGGCTATGACGGCGTCGAGGTGATGGGCTCCGAGGGTTACTTCCTCAACCAGTTCCTCGTGCGCCACACCAACAAGCGCACCGACCGCTGGGGCGGGTCCTACGAGAACCGGATGCGCCTGCCGGTCGAGGTCGTGCGCCGGGTGCGCGAGGCGGTGGGGCCGGACTTCATCGTGATCTATCGCCTGTCGATGATCGACCTGGTGCCCCAGGGCTCGACCTGGGACGAGGTGGTGATGCTGGCGAAGGCGGTCGAGGCCGCCGGCGCCACGATCATCAACACCGGCATCGGCTGGCACGAGGCGCGGATTCCGACCATCGCGACCTCGGTGCCGCGCCGCGCCTTCACCTGGGTGACGAAGAAGCTGATGGGCGAGGTCTCGATCCCCGTGGTCACCTCGAACCGTATCAACACGCCCGAGGTGGCGGAGCAGGTGCTCACCGATGGTTGCGCCGACATGGTCTCGATGGCGCGTCCCTTCCTTGCCGATGCCGACTTCGTCAACAAGGCCGCGGAAGGCCGGGCCGACGAGATCGCGCCCTGCATCGCCTGCAACCAGGCCTGCCTCGACCACACGTTCAGCGGCAAGCTGACCTCCTGCCTCGTCAACCCGCGCGCCTGCCACGAAACCGAACTCAGGATCGAGCCGGCCGCCGCGCAAAGGAGGATCGCCGTGGTCGGCGCGGGGCCGGCCGGGCTTTCCGCGGCGCTGACGGCAGCGGAGCGCGGCCACGCCGTGACGCTCTTCGACCGCGACAACCGCATCGGCGGGCAGCTCAACATGGCGAAGAAGGTCCCCGGCAAGGAGGAGTTCCACGGGCTCATTGCCTGGTTCGAAACCATGGTCGCGAAATCCGGCATCAACCTGCGGCTCGGCACCGAGGTTGCGCCGGAGATGCTGGACGGGTTCGACGAGATCATCATCGCCACCGGCGTCCGCCCCCGCGACCCCGGCATCCCGGGCGAGGAGGGCGCCAACGTGCTCGGCTATATCGACGTCCTGCGCGACGGAGCGGAGGTTGGCCGGAAGGTCGCCATCGTGGGTGCGGGCGGCATCGGCTTCGACGTCGCGCAGTTCCTGGCGCACGCGGGCGAAAGCGCCACCGAGAACCCGCCGCACTGGCGCAGCTTCTGGGGCGTGGGCGATCCGGAGGTCACGCCGGGCGGTCTCGCACCGGACGGGCCGCAGCCGGACCCGGCCGCCCGCGAGATCACCCTGCTTCAGCGCAAGGCCGAGCGGCCGGGCAAACGGCTGGGCAAGACCACAGGCTGGATCCACCGCGCCGAACTGCAGATGATGGGCGTGGCGATGCGCGGCGGCGTCGGCTATGACCGGATCACGCCCCAGGGGATCGAGGTCTCGTCGGCCGACGGAACTCAGCCATCGCTCATCGAGGCCGACACGGTCGTTCTCTGCGCCGGACAGGAATCGCAGCGCGACCTCGCCGACGCGCTGGAGGCCGCGGGGCGCAGCGTGCATGTGATCGGAGGCGCGGACGTTGCAGCGGAGCTCGACGCGAAACGCGCCATCGACCAGGGCACACGTCTGGCAGCGCGACTCTGACGCCGAAGGGGGCGTGACTGTTTCCGGATCGGAGCCTGTTCGAGATTTCCATTGCGTCAATTTAACGATTGAGGCAGCCCAACGCCGGAAAAATCTCCCCAATTTTAGGGAGTTGCGATATAGGAGTGGGCGGGCAGTGTTTCCACCGCCACAACGGTGCCGGAGAATTTCCTGACATTGTCGGCCCCTCGCCGCAGTCTTGCCGGAATTTCCCTCGATACCCGGAGCGTAATCAATGATGAGTTCATGAGGACCGCTGCTATGGATCGCCTGACCGAGATGGAAGCCTTCGCCACGGTAGTGGACCAGGGCGGATTCACGGACGCTGCCAAGAAGATGGGCATCTCCAAATCTGCGGTCTCCAAGCATGTTTCCTCCCTCGAAGCGCGCCTCGGCGCCCGGCTGCTCAACCGCACCACGCGGCGCGTCTCGCCCACCGAGATCGGCCTGGCCTATTACGATCGCGCCCGCCGGGTGTTGAACGATGCGGGCGAGGCCGACGCACTTGTAACCTCGATGCAATCCGCGCCCTCCGGTCTGCTCCGGATTTCGGTCGCGACGGATTTCGGGGTGAACCACCTGTCTCCGATTCTCGGCGAGTTCCTGCAGGAATTCCCCGAGATCACCGTCAACATGGTGCTCAACAATCGCTACGTGGAGCTGATCAGCGAGGGCTTCGACATGGCCGTGCGGATCGGCGAGCTGGAAGACAGCACGCTGCGCGCCCGCAAGCTGACCGAGACCACCAAGCGGATGATCGCGAGCCCGGCCTATTTCGAGCAATACGGCCGCCCGCAGAAGATCGACGACCTGAACGAGCACAAGCTGCTGCATTATTCCAACCAGTCCTCGGGCAACGTCTGGAAGCTCACCGCGCCGTCGGGCGAGAAGCGCCAGGTGCGCACCGCCGGCTGGCTGACGGTGAACGACGGCCAGTCGCTGCTGAACGCCGCGATCTCCGGGCTCGGCATCGCCTATCTGCCGAGCTTTCTCTATGCCGACGCGCTGAAGCAGGGCCTGGTTCAGGAGGCGATCCCGGATCTCCCGGTCGACCCGCTCGGCATCTATGCCGTCTATCCGCCGGGGCGCTTCACCCAGCCCAAGGTGCGCGCCTTCATCGATTTCCTGGTCCGGAGTTTCTCCGAAAAGGGCCCGGATATCTGGTAAGAGTTTTCCCCCACCTGGTCTCAAGCATCAGGACTGGCCGGAGCTTCCCGCTCCGGCCATTTTTTCTGGTGGAGGGGTATCGCTGCGTGGCGGGCGGGGGATTGCCCTCGGGCGGAGCCCTTTGGGCGGTGGCGCGCGTGCCGCGCGCGGGGCTGCGCCCCGATTGGCGCCTCGGGGCCTCTCAGTCCGGATCGGAGACGATAACCTCGACTCGCCGGTTGAGGGTCCGGCCGGCCTCGGTCGCGTTGCTGGCGAGCGGCGCGAGGAAGCCGACGCCCTCCGCCGCCATTCGCGACTCCGCAATGCCGTGGCGCTCCGACAGCCGCTGCAGAACCGCAAGCGCCCGCTTGCGCGAGAGCGCCACGTTGGCGGCCAGGGTGCCTTCGGCATCGGTATGGCCAACGAGGACGATCCCGCGCCCGGGATGCGCCGCGAGATAGGCGGCCAGTTCGTCGAGCGTCGCGAAGGGGCCTTCGGCCAGTTGCGACGAGCCGGTCTGGAACGTCAGGTCTCCCAGTACCGCGCGGCCCTTGGCCTCCAGATCCGAAACCAGCCGCCCAGCCGAGGCGGCGCCGTTGCCGACCGGTGGCGCCGGTCCGACCCCGACGGTCACGCCGGACAGAGCCCCCGCATCCTCTGGCCCCGCGGTGACGCGGGTGATCTGGACAAAGCCGCGAACGGCCGAGCGGCTGACCAGCAGGCTTACATGCTCTGGACCGACCTCCCCGTCGCGCCGCAGCAGGGTGTAGCGGAAATCGCCAAGGTCGACGTGCATCTCCGGCTCTGGGAACACCGCGATCACATAGCGGAAATCGAAGCCGCCGCAGGCCCGCGCCTCGCATTCGAAGACCGGCTCGAACCCTGCGTCGACAAGTTGATCCCGCAACGGCACGAGGATCTGAAGCGTGGTCAGGTCGGACGCTTGGATCTGCCAGGCCTGCCGGATGACCGCCCCTTCGGCACGCACCATCTCGACCCCGCCATCGACCCAACCGGCGACCGGCAGATCGGCGCTGCCCATCGCCTCGCTCTTCGACGCGGTGAGCCGGGCGGTGGCGGGCAGGGTCAGCTCCACCGCCTGCGCGGGCAGGGCAACGGCGCAGGCCGCGCAGAAGTGTAGCAGGAGCCGTCTCATCGGTTGCGGGCGTGGTAGTCCGGGTTGGGGCGCATGTCGACGGCCGAGGCGATGCGATTGCTCATGTTGAAGAAACCGGCGACCGAGGCGATGTCCCAGATATCGCGGTCCGTAAACCCCAACTCGCGGAGCGCCTGACGGTCTGCCTCCGTAACCTCGGCACTGGCGCGGGTGAGCTTCACCGCGAAATCGAGCATCGCGCGCTGGCGCGGCTCCAGGTCGGCGGTGCGATAGTTCATCACCATCCGCTCGCCCAGCTCCGGGTCGCCCGACAGCTCGCGCACCGCCTGCCCGTGAGCCACCTGGCAGTAATAGCAGCGGTTCTCGGAGGAGACGGCCACGGCGATCATCTCGCGCTCCAGCTTGCTCAGCCCGCTCTCGGCCAGCATCAGCACGTTGTACATGCCGATGAACGCGTCGAGGTGCTCGATGTCGAAGGCGTAGGCCCGGAGCACGTTCGGCACCAGCCCGAGTTTCTCCTCGCAGAGGTCGAAATAGGCCTGCGTGCGCTCCGGCAGCGGCTCAACCGGCGGCAGATCGAGCGCGGTTGGGGTGTCCGACATGAACGTTCCTCCCTCGGACCCGCGGGTTACCTGGTGCGGTAGTGGTACTCTTCCACAGCTTCCATGCCCAGCGAAGTATAAAGCGCGCGGGCCGGTGGGTTGGCCAGCGTGACGAGCACGGCCAACCATGCGGCCCCCTCGTCGCGGGCCCAGAGCGCGGCCGCCTGCATCAGGTGCCGGGCGACGCCCCTCCGGCGGTGTTCCTGCGCGACTTCCAGCGCATGCAGCATGGCGATATCGCCGTGGATCGCGACGAAGCCGGTGGCGGCGGGCTGATCCCCGGCGCGGCCAAGTAGCGACAGGCGCGGTCCCATGACCCTGTCCATCACCGCGAGCCGCGCGGGTCCGATGCCGCCCTTGGCCCAGATCTCGGCCTGAACCTGCATCGGCGGCCAGGCCACGTGAAAGGCGGTAACCGGCGGCGGCGCCTTGGCGAGCCGCTCCACCGGGCAGGCCAGCAGCACGACCGGGTCCTTCACCCGGTAGCCGGCCGCCTCCAACCGTGCGTCGAGCGCCTCTTCCCCTGGACGGACCATGACCAGCGGATCCTGCCCCAGTCCGGCCTGCGCCGCCTCCATCGCCGCAATCTCCGGCGCGTCGCCCGCGGCCGTGGCGGCAGACACCCGGTTGCCACCACCCGCGCCCTCCCTCAGGCGCCATCCGTCGATGTCGATGTAGCGGGCGGCAGGCCAGGTCGCGTCTATGGTGGAAAAGAGCGCCTCGCGTTCCGGTCTGCTCACCGAACGGCCTCGGGGAAGAGCTCGGCCAGATCCGACATAGCGGCGTCGACCCGGCCGGGTTCCGTGCCGCGGATGACGATGTTTGTGCCGAAGATCCCCTCGCGTGAAAATGGGTAGGACCCGATGGAGAGGTCGGAATACTCCGTCGCCAGCTTGCCAAGCGGCCCGGCGACCTCGCCTTCCGGCCGATGTATGGTGAGCGATTGCGACAGCAGCGGCGCCCCGCCCACCAGCGTCGGCAGAACCCCGGCGACCATCGCCTCGAAGACGGTCGGAACACCGGCCATCACGTGGACATTGCCGATGGTGAAGCCGGGGGCCGCGCTGATCGGGTTGTCGATCAGGGTGGCGCCGTCGGGGATGCGGGCCATCCGCAGCCGGGCCTCGTTCAGCTCGTTGCCGCGCGCCTCGGCAAAGGCGGCGAGCCGGTCCCGCGCCTCGGGATGCACGCCGATGGTCACCCCGAAGGCGGCGGCGATGCAATCGGCGGTGATGTCGTCATGAGTCGGGCCGATGCCGCCGGAGGTGAACACCGAATCATAGGCTTTCGACAGCGCGCGGACGGCAGCGACGATGGCTTCGCTGTCATCGGGAACGACCCGGACCTCGGCCAACCGGATGCCCCGCTTGGTCAGTTCGCCGGCGAGGAAGTGCATGTTCGAATCGCGGGTGCGCCCCGAGAGGATCTCGTCGCCGATCACCAGCATTGCGGCGGTGGGATTGGGCATCGATTCTCTCCTTCTTGTCGGGCCTCGTATTGGGGTATAGGCCCGCACCATGCGCTTTCAAACCCCGCTCGTACCCGCCCGGCTGCTTCGCCGCTACAAACGGTTTCTGGCCGACGTCGTGCTGGAAGACACCGGCGAGCAGGTGGTTGTCCATTGCCCGAACCCCGGCTCCATGATGGGTCTGCAGGACGACGGCATGCGGATCTGGGTGGAGCCCAACGACGATCCCCGAAAGAAGCTCAAGTTCGGCTGGCGGCTGGCGGAGCTGCCTGGCGGGCACTGGGCCGGGATCGACACCGCAGTGCCGAACCGCGTGGTCCGTGAGGCGCTGGAGGCGCGCGCCATCCCCGCGCTCGCCGCCTATTCACAGGTCCGCCCCGAGGTACGCTATGGCGAGGGAAGCCGGGTGGATTTCCTGCTGAACGAACCCGGGCTTCCCGACGCATGGGTCGAGGTGAAGAACGTCCACCTGCGGCGCACCGACGACTGGGCGGAATTCCCCGACAGCGTCACCGCCCGCGGCGCGAAACACTTGCGGGAACTGTCCCGCATGGTCGCCTCCGGGGACCGCGCGGTGATGCTCTATCTGGTGCAACGCACGGATTGCGCCCGCTTCCGGCTGGCCGGCGATCTGGACCCTGCCTATGCCGCCGCCTTCGACGCCGCCCGCGCCGCCGGGGTGGAAGCGATCTGCCATGGCACGGTGATCGACAGGGCCGGTGTCAGGATCGGCGAACCGCTGCCGGTGGATACGCGCCCGCAAGCCGCAGAAGCCTGACCCGTGTTCTGGCATTTCCCCGGCAACGTCCTTATGTTGGCGGCAAGCAAAACCAACCAGACGAGACCCGCGACGTGGACGAGACCCGCACCCGGCTGACCAGAGATGGCATCCGCTTGCATGAGGCAAGTGATTTCGAAGGCATGCGCGCAGCCGGCCGGCTCGCGGCGGACATCCTTGACAGGGTTGCGCCCCTGGTGGTGCCCGGCGCGACGACGGCGGAGATCGACAAGGCCGTCGAGGACATGGTCGTCCAGGCCGGGGCGACCTCGGCCACGATCGGCTACAAAGGTTACCAGCACGCGACCTGCATCAGCGTGAACCACGTCGTCTGCCACGGCATTCCCAGCGACAAGAAGCTTCGCGAGGGCGACATCCTAAACATCGACGTGACCGTCATCGTCGATGGATGGTTCGGCGACACCAGCCGCATGTACGTCGCCGGCAAGCTGCCCCGAAAGGCGGAACGGCTGGTCCAGGTCACCCATGACGCGCTCTTCAAGGGCATCGAGGCCGTCCGCCCCGGCAACACCTTCGGCGACATCGGCCACGCCATCCAGACCTACGTGGAAGCGCACCGGATGAGCGTGGTGCGCGACTTCTGCGGCCACGGTCTCGGCCAGGTGTTTCACGCGCCGCCCAACGTGCTGCACTACGGGCGCCCGGGCACCGGCCCGGTCCTCGAAGAAGGCATGTTCTTCACGATCGAGCCGATGGTGAACCTCGGCCGCCCCGAGACCAAGGTGCTCTCCGACGACTGGACGGCCGTCACCCGCGACAAGTCGCTCTCCGCGCAGTTCGAGCATTCGATCGGCGTGACGGCGGACGGCTGCGAGATCTTCACCCTCTCTCCCGCCAACCGGTTCCACCCGACCTGGGAATAACGCCCCGGATCGGAACGCAGGTTTCCGATAGGTCAATCAAACCGGGAAAATGGTCCGCGCCGTGGGCGTTTGCATGTCCCGAGGCCGGTTGTCGCCCCTCCGACCGTTTTGTATGCCACTGCGAGCGCTTCATAAGGAGCGCCATGGATGACATCACGACAGGAGATCCGTCTCGTGCCCATCACCCTACGCAGCCTCGCCCTCGCGGCAGGCCTCGCCTCCCTGGCCGGCCTCGCCACTGCGCAGGAGGTGACGTTGCGCTTCCAGCACTTCGTCTCCCCCAAATCCGCCAACCCGACCTATTTCATGGATCCATGGGTCAAGGCGATCGAGGAGCAGTCGGGAGGGCGCATCAAGGTCGAGCTCTATCCGGCGATGGCTCTCGGCGGCAAGGCGCAGAGCCAGTACGACCTGATCCGCGACGGCGTGATCGACGGCGGCTGGGTGATCCCCGGCTACCAGCCCGGCCGCTTCCCGGAAGCGGAGGCGCTGGAACTGCCGTTCATGATGCCGAAGTCCGGCGAGGTTGCCTCCGTCGCCGCCTGGAACTTCACCCAGAAGCACCTGATGGACGATTTCGCCGACGTGCACCTGATCGCCGCCCACATGCACGGCCCGGGGCTGGTCCACAAGAAGGGTCCGGCGATCACCTCGGTCGAGGATTTCGACGGCCTCAAGCTGCGCGGCCCGTCGCGCCCGGCGACTCTGTTGCTGGAGAAACTCGGCGCGACGCCGGTCGGCATGCCGGTACCCGGCTTCCCCGAGGCGCTGGCCAAGGGCGTGCTCGACGGCGGCGTGATCACCTGGGAGATGTCGCCTTCTCTCAAGCTGGACGAACTGACCGACAGCCACACCGACGTCGCGGGCGACCGGGCGCTCTACAACCTCTACTTCATCTGGGCGATGAACAAGGCGAAGTACGAGAGCCTGCCCGATGACCTGAAGGCGGTGATCGACGCCAACTCCGGCCTGATGGCCTCGGCCTGGGCCGGCAAGGCGCATGACACCGGCGACGTGGAGGGGCGCGACGCCATGGCCGCGGCCGGCAACGAGATCGGCGAGATCAGCGCCGAGGAAACCGACCGCATCGAGGCGCTCGGCGAGGACGTCACCGCCGAGTGGATCGCGGAAGTCACCGCCCGCGGCCTGGACGGCGCGGCGCTGGTCGAGGACGCCCGCGCCATGGTCGCGGCTGCGGTGGAGCAGTAACGGCTCCGGTCTCCTCGCGGACCCTCTTCAGGCAGCACCAAGTATCCGGTGCTGGAACAAGGGTATTTGAGCCAAGAAGACGACGCGCCGTTTCGCTTGTCTTCTTGGCGAAAATACCTCTTTCCCCAAGTTCAGTGGCAGCGCACCGTCAGCTTTCGGACGTAGCGCTGCCCACACGCTCCGGGCCGCGCAGCAGCGTGACATGGGTGTCGCCCCAGTTGCGGCGATCCTCCAGTTCGAAGCCCTCCGGCGGGTCCATCGGGGCGTTCTCTTCCCAGACCACCAGGGCGCCAGATGCAAGCCAGCCGCCGGCCAGCGCCGAAGCGATGGCGCGTTCGCCCAGGCCCTTGCCGTAGGGCGGGTCGAGAAACACCAGATCGAAGGCCGGGCCGCGCGCTTCTCCGAGCCGTGTCGCGTCGCGGCGGAAGACCTTGGTCACCCCCTGTGCGCGCATCTTCTCGATATTCTCCCGCAGCAACGCGCGCGCTTTTCCGCCGTCGTCGACAAAGGTCACGTGCGACGCCCCGCGCGACAGGGCTTCCAGCCCGAGCGCACCGGTCCCCGCGAAGAGATCCAGCACGCGGGCGTCCTCCACCGGGTCGCCATGGCTGTGGGCGAGCAGATTGAACAGGCTCTCGCGCACCCGGTCCGAGGTCGGGCGCA
Organism: Tropicimonas sediminicola; assembly: GCF_900188335.1. Classification (GTDB taxonomy): domain Bacteria; phylum Pseudomonadota; class Alphaproteobacteria; order Rhodobacterales; family Rhodobacteraceae; genus Tropicimonas; species Tropicimonas sediminicola. The sequence goes on from NZ_FZOY01000004.1 coordinate 472,387, forward strand.
GATGCGCGGCCGTATCCCCCTTCCCCACCGACGCGAGCGCGAGCCCGCGGTTCCGTCCGGCGATGATCCTCATGCCTTCATCAGGTCCTTCAGGTCAGTGGCCGGGTCCGCGATGGCGGCCGGGTCGGCGGATCTGCCGGCATCGATCAGGCGCTTGCCAACCATGTAGGAGCGCGGATCGTTCATCGCGTCCACGGCGAGCAGTCTCGCGCCCGCGAAATACCAGTGCGAGACCACGCCATCGCGCTCGCCGCGGCGAATGACGACCCGGTCGTAGCCGGTGTTGAGCCCCGCGATCTGGAGTTTCACGTCGTATTGATCCGACCAGAACCAGACCTTCGGGTCATAGGCCTCCTGCGCACCCAGCATGTTGCGCGCCACGAGTTCGGCCTGGTCGATGGCGTTCTGCACGCTTTCCAGCCGGATCCGGCCGTCGCGCCAGGGGAAGGACGCGCAATCGCCCGCGGCCCAGACGCTGGCGTCGGAGGTGCGGCCCTGCGCGTCCACCGCGATGCCGTTGTCGACCGTCAGCCCCGCGGCTTCCGCCAGCTCGGTGGCCGGGCTGATGCCGATGCCGACGATCACCATGTCCACCGTCAGGTCCGTGCCGTCGGTCAGGCGCGCGCCGGTGACACGATCCTCTCCCGTGAGCCGCTCCAGCCCCACGCCTTCGCGCAGGTCGACGCCATGACCGCGGTGGAGCGCCCGGAAGTAATCGGAGGTCTCGGGCGCGGCGACGCGTTGCAGGATCCGGTCGGCCATCTCGACCAGCGTCACGTCCAGCCCCAGCTTCGAGGCCACCGCCGCGGCTTCGAGCCCGATGTAGCCGCCGCCGACGATCAGCGCCCGTGCGCCGGGGCGGATCTCGGTGGCGATCCGGTCCACGTCGCGCAGGGTACGGACCACGTGCACACCCCCAAGAAGCCCGCCGACCGCCGGCGGCAGGCGCCGCGGGATGGAGCCGGTGGTCAGAGCAAGCTGGTCGTAGGCGAGCGTCTCCCCGCCGAGCACCAGCGTTCTGTCCGCAAGGTCGATCGCGTCGACCCGGCGGTCGGTAAGCAGCGTGATGTCGTTCTCGGCATAGAAGGCCTCGGGACGCAGGTAGAGGCGCTCCAGCTCCATCTCGCCAAGAAGGTACTTCTTGGAGAGCGGCGGGCGCTGGTAAGGCGGCGCATGCTCCTCGCCGATCAGCGTCAGCTTGCCGGTGAACCCTTCCGCCCGGAGCTTGGCCACGAGCGAGGAGCCGGCCTGACCGGCCCCGACGACGACAATACCCGACATGGGCTCCTCCTTGGACTGGCGTGATCGCGCGCGCACCCTATCGCCGCCGGGCGGCGAAAGGCAATTGGTGACGCGGGCAGCGCCCGGCCGTCCGGGGGTGGGATCAGCCGGCCAGTTGGTCCATCGCCTCGGCGAGCTTGCGGTCCCGCTCGGTCAGCCCACCGGCGTCATGGGTGGTCAGCCGCACCTCGACCGTGCGGTAGACATTGCTCCACTCGGGATGGTGGTTCAGCTTCTCGGCGTGGATCGCCACGCGGGTCATCCAGCCGAAGGCCTCGACGAAATCGGCGAAGCGGAAGCTTCGGGTGATCGCCTTGCCGCCCTCTTCCAGGGTCCAGCCCGCGTCGCGGAGCCGCTCCAGTGCGGCGGGTTCGATGGTATCGGTCAATCGTGGTCCTCCCCGGTTCGCCTGAACGGGCCATAGCTCGTCAGGATCTCGATTTCCTCGTCGACGGCACGCGCCTCGGCCTTCAGGAACTCGGCAATGGCGCGGGCAAAGCCCGGGTCCGCCGCCCAGTGCAGCGAATGGGTGGTCACCGGCAGGTAGCCGCGCGCCAGCTTGTGCTCGCCCTGCGCCCCGGCCTCCACGGTCTCCAGGCCGTGGGCGATCGCGTAGTCGATGGCCTGATAATAGCACGCCTCGAAATGCAGGCAGGGGTGCCGTTCGAGGGCGCCCCAGTAACGGCCGTAGAGCGCGCGCCGGCCGATGAAGTTGAGCGCGCCTGCGACGTTGAACCCCTCCCGTTCGGCGAGCACGAGCAGGATGTCGTCGCGCAGGGTCTCGTGGGCGATCTCGAAGAACGCGCGGGTCAGGTAGGGTCGGCCCCATTTGCGGCTGCCGGTGTCCTGGTAGAAAACCCAGAAATCGTCCCAGTGATGCGGTTCGATCTCGTCGCCGGTGAGCGCCCGGATGTGCCCGCCGAAGCCCTGCGCGGTCGCGCGCTCCTTGCGGATGTTCTTGCGCTTGCGGGAGGAAAGCGCGGCGAGGAAGCCGTCGAAATCCTCGTAGCCGGCGTTCTCCCAGTGAAACTGCTGGCTGATGCGGTGCATCAGGCCCATCTGCCGACCCGCCGCCGCCTCGTCGGCGGTGCAGAAGGTCGCGTGCAAGGTGGAGACGCCGTTGTCGGCGGCAAGCTTCACCGCGCCCTGGACCAAGGCGCCCATGCCGATCTGCTCGAACCCCGGCCGGACGAGGAAACGCCGGCCCGTGGCCGGAGTGAACGGCACCGCGATCTGCAGTTTGGGGTAGTAATCGCCGCCGGCGTTCTCGTAGGCCTGCGCCCAGGAATGATCGAAGATGTATTCGCCCTGGCTGTGCTGCTTGGCGTAGAGCGGCGCGCAGGCGATCATCTCGCCGTCGAGCCGAGCCACGAGATAGGAGGGCTGCCAGCCGGTGCCGGGACCGACCGAGCCGCTGTCTTCCAGAGCCGTGAGGAACCGATGCGTGGTGAAGGGGTCGAGCGGGCGGAATCCGTCGGCCGCCTCGGGGCAGGCGCAGGCGTCCCACTCGGCCGCCGGGATCACGGCGAGCGAGGGGAGGACCTGTATCTCGATGGCGGTCTCGGACTGGCTCATGGCGCCTTTCGGATCTGGTTGCGGCCCTACACTTGGCGCTGGCCGGGCCGGGATCAAGCCGCCATGTAACCCTCGAAGGTCACGTTGTCGGCAAGCCGGCGCGCCTCCATCTCGGCCTCGGCCGAGCGGATCGTCCAGCATAGCACCGGCATGCCGCGCGCCCGCACCGCCTCGACGGCGGGATTGCCCAGATCGCGGGCGTGGTGGCTGATGAAGCTGGCGCCTGCCGCATCGAAATCGGCGATCCGGGCCAGCCGGGTCCGGGTTGCCTCGGACACCGCGGGCCAATCCGCCGCCTCGAAAGCGCAGGTCGTCAGGCCCCGTGTCGATTCCGGCGCATGGGCGGCGAAGGCGATCATGGAGTGGGGGTTGAAGGACATGAAGGCGATGGGGCCGGAATAGCCCTTCGCGACCTCCGCGACCGCTTCCTCCAGGGGACCGACGTCGGGCCCGAGCGCGCCGTCCTGGTCCTTGATCTCGACCAGCAGGGGCACCTGCCCGGCGACCAGGTCGAGGATCTCGGCGAAGGTCGGAATCCCCTCCTCGCCGCCGAGAAGGCCGATCTTGCCGAGTTCGGTGGCGCTGCGCTCCCGAAGCAGGCCGTGCTCGCCGGTCAGCCGCTTCAGGTCGTCGTCGTGAAACACCATCGGCTGCCCGTCAGACGACCGCTGCAGATCGATCTCGATCCCGTAATTCCCGGCGATCGCGGCGCGCACGGCGGCGCGGGAATTCTCCGGCCGGCCGGCCGCGCGGTCATGGAGCGCCCGGTGCGCGATCGGGCGTGAAAGGAAATCCGCATGGAGCGTCATGGCGGGCCTGCCTGTGATGGTTTGCCTGGGTCAGCCGATCTGGAAGATCGCCTCGATCTCGACCGCCACGCCCAGGGGCAGGGCCGCCGCCGAGACCGCGGACCGGGAGTGACGGCCGGCGTCGCCAAGCGCCTCGACGAGGAAGTCCGACGCCCCGTTCACGACCTTGGGCTGATCGGTGAAATCGGACGTGGAATTGACGAAACCGGTCAGTTTGACCACCCGTTTCAGTCGGTCGAGGTCGCCGCCGCAGGCGGCCTTGCACTGGGCGAGGAGCGAGAGCGCGCAGAGCTTGGCCGCAGCCGCGCCCTCCGGCACGCCCATGTCGGCGCCGAGCTTGCCGGTGACGAGCCCGTCGGGTCCGGCGCTGATCTGGCCGGAGACGAAGACGAGGTCTCCGACCACCACGTAGGGCACGTAGTTCGCCGCCGGAGCGGGCGCGTCGGGAAGGGTCACGCCGAGTTCGGCGAGGCGGGTTTCGATGACGCCTGGCATGGGCATCGCTCCTTTGGAGAGGGCGTCAGGTTTCCCGGAACGCCTTGTTGAAATAGTCGGTGAAGGGTTTGAGCAGGTAGGCCATCGGCGTCCGCTGGTTGGTCTGGATATAGGCCTCGACCGGCATCCCGGGGATGATCTCCAGCCCTTCGAGCTTGTCCAGCTCGCCTTCCTTCAGCTCGATCTCGGCACGGTAGTAGGACACCATCGTGCGCTCGTCGGTGAAGGCATCGGCGGAGATCTTGGCCACCACACCGTTCATCTCCGGCGTGGTCCGCGACGAGAAGGCCGAGAAGCGCAGCACGACCTCCTGGCCCACGTGCACCTCGTCGACATGGATCGGCTCGACCCGGGTGGCGATCACCAGCGGGCGGTCCTGCGGCACGATATAGGCCACCGGATCCGCCGGCCGCACCACCGAACGCGGGGTGTTGACGACCATGCCGTAGACGATGCCCGACGCCGGCGCCGTGATCTCCATGCGCGCCAGCCGCTGCCGCAGGCTTTGGCGGCGCTCGATCAGCTCCACGAGGTTGTATTGCAGGTCGCGCATCCGGGTGATGGCTTCCTCGCGGCGGGAGGTTTCGAGCTTGAGGATCTCGATGTCGATTTCCGTCATCCGCCCGAGGGCCTCGGCGCGGCTCGCGGTCAGCTCCCCGATGGTGCCGGAAAGCCCGGCCTTTTCGCGGCGCAGGGCGAGGACACGGGCGGATTGCGCAAGGCCACGGTCGAGCAGCGACTGCTGGTCGGTCAGTTCCTCGTCGATCAGCTCCAGCTGCTCGCCGAGTGCCGCGCTCTGGGAATCGATCCCCTCGACCTGCGACTGGATCTGGTCCCGACGGCGGGCGAGCTGCTCGGATTCCTTCTCCAGCGTTGTGCGCCGCGCGTCGAACAGCCGTTCCTGGCCTTCGAGCAATTCGGCCACTTCCTCGCGCTCGGCGGCGACTTCCGCGAGCTCAGGATGGAACTCGATCTCGTCCAGCCCGTCGCGCTCGGCCACCATCCGGCCGATGCGCGCCATCAGTTCGTAGAGCTGACCCTCGACGATGGCCAGTTCGGAGCTCAGGTCGGTCGGGTCGAGACGGATCAGCACGTCGCCGGCGGCGACCATGTCGCCCTCCTCGACGAGCACCTCATCCACGATGCCGCCGTCCAGGTGCTGGACGACCTGGCGGTTCTGCTCCACCTCGAGCTGGCCCGGCGCGACGATGGCGCCGGAGATGTAGGTCATCACCGACCAGGTGCCGAAGCCGCCCACGAGGATCAGCAGGGCAACGAAGCCGACGATCAGCGGCCCGCGGGCCGACGGAATTTTGCGCGTGCTCACGAGACACCTCCCTGCCCCTTGGAGCTTTGAATCTGGGCCGCGTTCTGGACCACTTCGGAGAGAACCTCGTCGCGCGGTCCGAAGGCGCGGCGGATGCCGCCATCGAGGACGAGCAGGAGTTCACATTCCTGGATCGCCGCCGGGCGGTGCGCCATGATGATAACCGATCGCTGCTCGGACTTCATCTGCCGGATCGCCCGGTTGAGCGCCTCGGAGCCTTCGTTGTCGAGGTTCGAGTTGGGCTCGTCGAGCACGAGGATCACCGGATCGCCGTAGAGCGCACGCGCCAGGCCGATCCGCTGGACCTGCCCGCCGGAAAGCCGGTTGGAGGCCGAAACCAGCGGCGTGTCGTAGCCCTGGGGCAGCTTCAGGATCATCTCGTGCGCGGCGGCCTTCTGCGCCGCCTCCACCACCTTCTTAGGGTCCGGCTGGGTGGACAGGCGGGCGATGTTCTCGGCGATGGTGCCGTCGAAGAGGGTCACCCGCTGCGGCAGGTAGCCGATGTGCTGGCCGAGGACGTCCGGATCGTATTGATCGAGTGCCGCGCCATCGAGGCGGATCTTGCCGCCGGCGCAACGCCAGACCCCGGTGATGGCGCGGGCGAGCGTCGTCTTGCCGGAGCCGGAGGGGCCGATCACGCCCATCGCCTTGCCGGGCGGAAGCGTGAAGCTGACCATCCGGAGCGAGGCCTGGCTCTCGCCGGGCGGCACCACCGTCACCTGCTGGCCCTCGAGCCGCGCGGCAGGGCGCGGCAGGGGCGTGCGCTGAATCTCCGGCGGGACGTCCGAAAGCAGCCGCGTCAGGTTTTGCCAGCCGCGCGAGGCGCGCTGCAGCAGCTCCCACTGGCCGATCGCCAGCTCCACCGGGGCGAGCGCCCGGCCGAGCAGGATCGAGCCCGCGATCATGGCACCGGCGGACAGTTCGTTCTGCAGCACCAGGTAGGCGCCGAGACCGAGCATCGCCGATTGCAGGAACAGGCGGAGCGACTTGGTGGCCGAGGTAAAGGCGCCGGCGCGGTCGGAGGCGGCAAGTTGCAGGTCCATCGCCGTGCCGCGGGCCATCTGCCAGCGGTCGAAGGTGGAACCGCGCATCCCGAGCGCCTCGACAGCCTCGGCCTCGTCGCGCATCTGGTCCGACATCCGCTCCGCGCGCTGGCCCATCCCGGCGGCTTCCAGCGCAGGCTGCCGGGTGCGCCACTGGTTGAGCAGCGTCACGCAGACCAGCGTGATGCCACCTGCGACGGCCAGCGCTCCGAGCCAGGGATGGAAGATGAAGATCGCGAACAGGAAGATCGGCGTCCACGGCATGTCGAAAAAGGCGAGGAGCGCGGGCGAGCCGAGAAACCGCTGAACGATCTCGAGATCGCGCAGGCCGGTCTGCGCGGCTTCGGCGCCGGGACGGCCGGTCTCGCTGCGCAGCACCGCCGAGAACACGCGGCTGTCCAGCAGCGTCTGGAAGCGCGCCCCGGCCCGGGCCATGACCCGGCCGCGCGCATAATCCAGCAGACCCATCATCAGGTAGAGGAAGGCCACGAGAACCGACAGCGCCAGCAACGTCTCCTCGGACCGCGAGCCGAGCACCCGGTCGTAGATCTGCAGCATGTAGAGCGGGCCGGTCAGCATAAGCAGGTTGACGAAGATCGAGAACACGAAGGCGGATGTGAAGAGGCTTCGACTCTCGGCCCGGGCCTGCTGAAGCTCCTGCCGTCCGGCTCTTGTGTCAGGTGCGCGCATTCTCGCCGGTCTCCTCGTTTTCGGCCGGTTGTCACCCATCATCCCCACCGCTACGTTGCACGAACAGTGGGGCCGGCGGGTCTTTGGTCAGCCTCGGATGGCAAACTATGATGAAGCGTTTGATAATTCCAATGAAGTTTCACACCGGATATTTTCCCCGCCGTCTGAGTGCAATCGCTTTGTCCGGTCTCCTGCTGGTTCCGGCGGGATGCGGCCCGGCGGCGATCCCCAGCGGCATCAACGATCCCAACGAGGCCAGCAATCGCGAGGTCCACGAGTTCAACAAGCGGCTCGACGAGCGCGTGCTGGGCGGCGGGCCGGAGGCCGAGAGCCCGGCGCCGGTCGTGGGCGACGCGCCCGCGGCGGTGGACGACAGCACGGTGGTCGCCGCGGAAGAGGCGCCGCTGGAGGGGCCCGGGCCGCTGCTGATCATGGTCGCCAACTTCGGCGCCAACCTCGACAACCCGCGGCGCATCGCCAACAGCCTGCTGCAGGTGCGCCCGGGCGATGCGGCGCACAACACCTTGCGGCTCGGCATCAATTCCACCATCGGCGTGTTCGGCCTGTTCGACGTGGCCCGCGCCGCCGGCCTGCCCGAGATCGACACCGATTTCGGCGAGACGCTGCACGTCTGGGGCGTGCCCGAGGGTCCCTACCAGGAGCTGCCGGTGATCGGCCCCTCAACTCGGCGTGACACCGTGGGAATGGCGGTGGACTTCGCGGGCAATCCGCTGTGGTATCTGTTCCCGTGGCCGCAGAACCTCGTCGCCAACGGTTTCACCTGGGCCGGCGAGGCGACAGACCGGCTGCGGTATTCCGAGACGGTGGATTCCGTTCTCTACGACTCGGCCGACAGCTACGCCCAGACCCGGCTGATCTACCTCCAGAACCGCCGCTTCGAGCTTGGGCGCGGCGAAGTTGCAGAAGAAGACTATTTTGACCCCTACGAGGATATCTATGGCGACGACATCTCTGGCACTGGCGAGTGAACCCACCCGGCGCAAGGTGCTGGGGATGCTTCTCGGGGGCGTCGCTCTGGCGGCCGTGCCGGGCGCACCGGCCCTGGCGCTGAGCGCCGGCAGCGCGGAGCAGCTGGTCACGGCCGCAGTCAACGACATCAACAAGGTGATCGCCTCGGGCAAGTCCGAGAGCTCGATGTACCGCGATTTCGAGAAGATCTTCCTGCGCTACGCCGACGTGCCGACCATCGCCCGCTACTCGCTGGGCGCCGCGGCGCGTTCTGCCAGTTCGGCGCAGATCAATGCCTATACCAAGGCCTACACCGGCTACATCTCCCGCAAGTACGGCAAGCGGTTCCGCGAGTTCATCGGCGGACGGCTCGAGGTGCAGGGATCCAAGCCGGTGAAGAGCTTCATCGAGGTGAAGACCATCGCCTACCTGCGCGGGGAGGACCCGTTCGAGGTGACCTTCCTCGTCTCGGATCGCTCCGGCAGCGCGAAGTTCTTCAACATGTTCATCGAGGGCGTGAACATGCTGCTCACCGAACGCACCGAGATCGGCGCCATGCTGGACCGTCGCGGCGGCCGGATCGACGCGCTGACCCAGGATCTCCAGTCCCTGAGCTGACGCCGGCATGGGGTCGGCTCAGCCGAGCTTGCGCACCCTGTCGCCGACCGAGACCACCCCGTCACGGGTGACGCGGGCATAGATGCCGCGCAGGCGGTGCTGCTTGCCCGGCCCGGTATTCACGAAGACACAGGCATCCCGGCCGTACCGCTCGATGAACTGCTGGCAGCCGGTATGCGGCTCCTCGGTGATCACGATCTCGGCGCTGCCGATGGCCAGCCTCGTGCCCGGTGGCGTGTTCTCCGGCGTGAGATCCATGTCGATGAACAGGTTGTCCCCGGCGGGCGGCCAGCTCTCCCGGTCGCCGGCGATGGCCTCGATGCAGCGGGACGGCATGATGCAGATCTGCACGTCCGGATGCGGGGCCCCGTCCGCGGTGGTCTTCCAGCACCCCTTGGCCCAGTGATCGCCGTCGACGCCGCCCTTGGCGCTGATCCCGACCGTCGCCGGCGAGAGGCGCGCGCCCTTTTCCGGACGCACGACGATCATGTCGAGCCGCCCCGCGTCCTTCGGGCCGGCCAGGATATGCGGCAAGGCCGCGCCAAGTTCGGCGCGGCTCCGGTGGTTTTCTGCGGGCATGGTGCAATCCCCTGATCCGTCAGGCCGCAGCCTGCACCGGATCGTCACCCCGGCAAAGCGCGATCTCAGTTCCGGCGGCCGAACAGGTTGCCGAGCACGTCCTGCAGCACCCGCTCGGCGAGGTTGTCCTTCTGCTCGGCCTGGGCGGGTGCCTGCTGGCGTCCGGCGCCGTTGCTGTTCGCGGTGGTGGTGTTGCCCTGGTATTGCGGCGCCGCGACGCCCGCGGGGGCCTGGGGCACATCCATCGGCAACGGCGAGATCGGCACGCCCTCGTGGACGCGCAGCATGGTCTCGCGCCAGATGTCCGCCGGCAGGCCGCCACCCGTCACACCGCTGAGCGGCGTGTTGTCGTCATAGCCCATCCAGACCCCGGCGACGTAATCGGCGGTGAAGCCGATGAACCAGGCATCGCGCGCGGCCTGCGTGGTGCCGGTCTTGCCGGCGGCCGGGCGGTCGCCCAGCTTGGCGCGCTGGCCGGTGCCGCCGTCGATCACCTGGCTCATCATGTAGACGAGGTAGCGCGCCGCCTGTTCCGAGATCACCCGCTCGCCGAAACCGCCGCCCTGCCCCATCAGCGTCTCGTTCTCCCCCTGCAGGCGCAGCTCGTTCAGCCCGTAGGGCGTCACCGAGCGGCCGCCGTTCAGAATACCGGCATAGGCGCCGGTCATTTCCACGAGGGTCGATTCGGAAACGCCGAGCGCCAGCGCGGGGCCGTTGGCCAGCGCATTGTCGATTCCGAACTCGGTGGCGATCTTGCGCACGTTCTCGCGGCCGACCGCCTCGGAGACCTTCACCGCCGGGATGTTGAGCGATTCCTTCAGGGCGTCGCTCAGTGTGACACGGCCCTTGAATTCGCGGCTGTAGTTCTTGGGGCAGTAGTCGCCCGATCCGGGCACGTTGATGCAGTAGGGTTCGTCGACCACGGTGGCCAGCGGCGTATAGCCAAGGTCCATTGCGGCGGCATAGACGAAGGGCTTGAACGAGGAGCCGGTCTGCCGCTTGGCCATCGTGGCGCGGTTGAAGGCGCCCGAAACCTGCGTCTCGCGCCCGCCGACCATGGCCCGCACCGCCCCGTCGGCCGACATCACAACGATCGCGGCCTGAGCTTCGGAACCCTCCTTCAGCTTGCTCTCGAAGACATCGCGCATCGCGCCTTCGGCCGCCTTCTGGATCCGCTGGTCGATGGTGGTGAAGAGCAGCACGTCCTCGGTGGTGTCGCGGGTCAGGAAGTTCGGACCGGTGTCCATGACCCAGTCGGCGAAATAGCCGCCGGTGTTGGATTCGGCCGCGGCGCTCAACGTCGCCGGCCGGTCCCAGGCACGGTCCCGCTCCGCCGCGGTGATGTAGCCCTGATCGTACATCAGCTTGATCACCGTGTCGGCACGGTCCTGGGCACGTTGCAGGTTGTTGGTCGGGGCGTAACGGGTCGGCGCCTTGAGCAGGCCCGCCAGCATCGCCGCCTGACCGGGGTCGAGCTGCGAGGCCGGAACGCCGAAATAGCGCTGCGCGGCGGCTTCGAATCCGCGGGCGGAGGCGCCGAGGTAGGCCCGGTTGAGGTAGATCACCAGGATCTCGTCCTTGGTGTACTTCGCCTCCATGGCCATCGCGTAGATGGCCTCCTTGACCTTGCGCCAGATCGTCGTGCGCCGGCAGTCGTCCTCGTAGGCGGCCTCGGTCTTCCAGACGCTGGCATCATAGGGAACGCCGAGGCATAGCAGCTTGGCGGTCTGCTGGGTCAGCGTCGAGCCGCCGTGGCCTGACAGCGCGCTGCGCCCCTCGGACAGGTTGATCCGGATGGCGGAGGCCACGCCGCGCGGGCTGACGCCGAGGTGCCAGTAGAAGCGACGGTCCTCGGTGGCCACCACGGCGTTCTTCACGTTCGGGGAGACCTGGTTGATGTCGGTGATCGAGCCGAACTGCTCGCCGCGCCAGGCAAAGACATCGCCCTCCCGATCCATCAGGGTCACGGAGCCGCGGGTGCGCCCGTCGATCAGGTCGGTGAAAGGCGGCAGTTGTGCATAGAAATACAGCACCGCCCCGCCGAGCACGAGGCCGACCACGGCCGCGCTGCGCCAGGTCAGGCTCCAGATCAGGCCAAGGACAAAGCCGATGAGTCGGCGCAACCAGCCGATCGGACCGCGCGGACGTGCGGTCGCGCCGACGCGCCGCGATTTGCGCGGTGCAGCCTTGCGCTTGCTGACCTTGCTGGCGCTCGCGGCCGGTTTTTTTGCCGTTGTGCCGCGCGATGTAGCCTTTGTGGGGCGCTTGTCGGCCCGAAGGACCGGGCGCTTTCCGCCTTTGGAGCTCATGGGAGCCTCTGGACCGTTTACCTGCTCGTTTTTCCGAGTTGATACCCCGAATGGCAATCAATTGGGAGAGCGGACGTGCCGATGGCGCGTCTTGAGATCGCTTAAAAATTATGCAGCACCGCTCCATTGTGCAAATATTGTGCAAAATATCCGGAATCTGCCCGCGGATCCGGCCACGGATTTCTTGAACCTGCCCCGTTCCATCGGCTGTCTGCCTGCGTAGACCCGCCGGGGACCTCCCCCCGGCCAAGCGGAAGGGGAGCAAAGTGAAACTCATCATTGCAGCAATCAAGCCGTTCAAGCTCGAGGAGGTGCGCGAAGCGCTCACCGCCATCGGCGTCCGCGGCATGATGGTTACCGAGATCAAGGGGTTCGGCTCGCAGTCGGGACACACCGAGATCTATCGCGGTGCGGAATACGCCGTGAATTTCGTGCCCAAGGTCAAGCTGGAAATCGTGGTCAACGCCGCGATGGCCGACCAGGTGGTCGAGACGATCCAGAAGACCGCCAAGACCGACAAGATCGGCGACGGCAAGATCTTCGTTCTCGACGTGAACCAGGCCGTCCGCGTGCGGACCGGCGAAATCAATGACGACGCGCTCTGAGAGCCCGGGTCCTACAGGGGAAAAGAAAAAGACATGACGCTCAAGAAGTTCATTCCTGCCATCGCTGCGGCCGCTGTTGCGCTGCCGACGGTGGCCCTCGCGCAGGACGCGCCGGTTCCGGGGGTCGACGCCTCGACCGACAGCATCTTCATCTTCAACACGCTGCTCTTCCTCATCGGCGGCTTCCTCGTGATGTGGATGGCCGCGGGCTTCTCCATGCTCGAGGCCGGCCTGGTGCGCCAGAAGAACGTCACCATGCAGCTCACCAAGAACGTGGCGCTCTTCTCGCTCGCCGCGATCTTCTACTACCTGGTCGGCTACAACCTGATGTACCCGCTGGGCAACTGGTCGATCGGCTCTGACGAGACCGGCGGCTACCTCGGCGCCTTCGGCCCGGCCGTTCTGGAAGCCGTGGGGATCACCCGCGACGCCGCCGACGACTACGGCTACGCCTCCACCGGCTCGGACTTCTTCTTTCAGCTGATGTTCTGCGCCACCACCGCCTCCATCGTCTCCGGCACCCTGGCCGAGCGCATCAAGCTGTGGCCCTTCCTGATCTTCACGATCGTTCTGACCGCGTTCATCTACCCGATCCAGGCCTCCTGGAAGTGGGGCGGCGGCTTCCTCGACAGCCAGTACGGCTTCCTCGACTTCGCCGGTTCGACCGTGGTGCACTCCGTGGGTGGCTGGGCCGCTCTTGCAGGCGCGCTGATCCTCGGCCCGCGTATCGGCAAGTACAAGGACGGCCGCGTGCATCCCTACCCGGGCTCCAACCTGGCCCTCGCCACGCTCGGCACGTTCATCCTGTGGCTCGGCTGGTTCGGCTTCAACGGCGCCTCCCAGCTCGCCATCGGCACCGTGGGTGATGCCGCCGACGTCAGCCGCATCTTCGCCAACACCAACACCGCCGCTGCCGGTGGCGCGATCGCCGCGCTGATCATGACCCAGGTCATGTACGGCAAGGTCGACCTCACCATGGTGCTCAACGGCGCCCTGGCCGGTCTGGTGTCGATCACCGCCGAGCCGCTGACCCCCTCCCTCGGGGCTGCGACGCTGATCGGTGCCGTGGGTGGCGTGCTGATCGTCTTCACCGTGCCGCTGCTCGACAAGTTCAAGATCGACGACGTTGTCGGCGCCATCCCGGTGCACCTCGTCTGCGGCATCTGGGGCACGCTCGCGGTCGTTCTGACCAACCCCGATGCGACCCTTGGCGGCCAGCTGATCTCGATCGTGATCGTCGGCGTGTTCGTCTTCGTCGTCTCCGCGGTGGTCTGGTACATCCTCAAGATGACCATGGGCATCCGGGTGCCGGCCGAGGACGAGATCACCGGTCTCGACACCGCCGAGCTGGGCATGGAAGCCTACCCCGAGTTCGCAAAAGGCTGACCTCCCTTCCAGTCAGCCCGACCCTGGCCCCGGACGCGACAGCGCCCGGGGCTTTTTCTTTGCGCACCCCTCATGAGCGATTCCCGCCGACGTGAAGGTGCCGCAGGGCACCATCCGCGCCATCAGTGACCCAGTTGGAAGAAAGATCTGAAGGGAACGCGCCGCAAGCCCGCCCGGGCGAGGCTCAGCGCAGCACGGTGGCGATCGCGCGCGCGGCCGGGGCGAGGGTTTCCGGCGTCAGGCCGGCCACGTTGATCCGCCCGTCGCCGATCATGTAGAGCGCATGTTCGCGGCGCAGGGTCTCCACCTGCTCCGGCGTGGCCGGCAGCAGCGAGAACATGCCGCGATGGCCGGCCAGGTGGCCGAAGCGGTCCGATCCGGACGCCTCCCGCAGCGCATCGGCGAGCCCGCGCCGCATGCCATCGATCCGTTCCCGCATCCCGGTCAGCTCCTCCTCCCAAAGCGCGCGCAGCGCCGGGTCGGTCAGGATCGTCGTCACCACCCGCGCGCCATGGTCGGGCGGGAAGGCATAGGATTGGCGGTTGAGCCAGGCCAGCGTGCCCCGCACCGCAGCCGCCGCGCCCGGCCCGTCGCAGAGCGCGAGCACGAGGCCGACGCGCTCCCGGTAGAGCCCGAAGTTCTTGGAACCCGAGATGGCGATCAGCATTTCCGGCAGCGCCCCGGCCATCAGCCGCAAACCGGCCGCATCCTGCTCCAGCCCGTCGCCGAAACCGAGATAGGCCAGATCCACCATCGGCACGGCCCCACGCTCGGCAAGCAAAAGCGCGATGTCGCGCCAGTCGTCCGGCGCCAGGTCGGCGCCGGTGGGGTTGTGGCAACAGCCGTGCAGAAGCACGAGATCGCCCGCCGCCACCTCCGCGAGATCGGCCCGCATGCCCTCGCGATCCAGGCCGCCGGTCTCCGCGTCGTAATGGCGGTAGCTGCGGCGCTTCATGCCGAGCCCGTCGAGAATGGCGAGGTGGTTCGGCCAGGTCGGCGACGGCGTCCAGACAATTGCCTCGGGCCGGACACGGCGCACCAGTTCAAACGCCTGCCGCACCGCACCGGTGCCGCCCGGGGTCGCCAGCGCCGCGACACGGTCGGACGGGACGACCCCCCCCAGGACGAGATCGCGCATGGCGGCATGGAAGGCAGGATCGCCGGACAGCGCGACGTAGCCCTTGGTCTCCTGGCTTTCGAGCAGCGCCCGCTCCGCGGCCTTGACCGCCTGCATCACCGGCGTGCGCCCGTCGGCCGTCCGGTAGACACCGACGCCCAGGTCGATCTTGCCGTCGCGCATGTCTTCGGCGAAGGCCTGCATCACGCCCAGAATGGGGTCAGGCGCCGGGGCCCGATGATCCTTGAACATGGTCCGGGTCAGTCCGGGATACGGCCGGCGTCATGCGCCCGCTTCAGAACCCGGGTGTGATCGGTCCGCCGCACCGCCTCGAAACCCATCCGCTGGTAGAGCCCGAGGGCGCGCGGATGGTCGAGCGTATTGGTGTTGACCGTCATCTTCTCGACGCCCGGAATGTCCCACCCGGTCAGCACGGCGCTTTCCAGCAGGAAGCGCCCGAGGCCACGGCCGATCGCCTGCGGCACAAGGCCGAAATAGGCGAGGTCGCAGATGCCCGGCTTGCGATGGTCGAGCATGAAGAACCCGTGCGGCCAGCCTTGGCGCATCAGCGTGTAGAGCGAGGTACTGTCGCTCGCCAGCCACTCGGCCAGTTCCTCCTCGCTGCGGTCGTGCATGTCCTCCCAGGCATAGTCCCGGCCGACCGCATCGTAGAGGCCGAGAAAGAACCAGGCCGGAGGCGTGTCCGCCTTCAGCAGCGCCGAGGGCGCGCCGACGGGCTGGTGAGGCCAGCCGAAAGTCGGCCGCTTGGTCATCTCGAGCCAGGTGACGGTGTAGGAGATCTCGGTTCCGGCGGGGGTCAGGCTCATCCGATCTCTACCTTCAGATCCGGATACATGCCCCATTCCGCCCAGGAGCCGTCATAGAGCGCGTTGCGCCCGTGGCCGAGCAGGGTCAGGGCGAGCGTGAGCGCGGCCGCGGTCACGCCGGAGCCGCAGGTGGTGATGATCGGACGGTCGAGATCCACGCCAGCCTCGGCAAACAGGCTCCGCAGCTCGGCATCGGATTTCACCGTGCCGTCCTCGTTGGTCAGCGTCTCCCAATGGACGTTCAGCGAGCCGGGAATATGTCCGGGGCGCAGCCCGGGCCGCGGCTCCGTCTCCTCGCCACGGAACCGGCCGGGGCCGCGCGCGTCGACGATCTGCCAGTCCTTGAGCTTCACGGCCTGGGCGACCTGGGTCACGTCCTTGATCATGTCCGACTGGCGCCGCACGGTGATGTGCCGGTCCCGCATCAGCGGCGGCACGTCCTCCACCGGGCGTTCCTCGCGCTGCCATTTCGGGAAGCCGCCGTCGAGCACCGCGATGTCGAAATGCCCCATCAGGCGGAACAGCCACCAGACCCGCGCGGCCGAGAACAGCCCCATACCGTCGTAGACGACGACCTGGTGACCGTCGCCCACCCCGAGCTTGCGCATCCGGCTGATGAATTTCTCTGTCGGCGGCACCATGTGCGGCAGGTCCGAGCGCAGATCGCTGATCTCGTCGATGTCGAAGAAGCGCGCGCCCGGAATGTGGCCGGCGTCATATTCCGCCCTGGCGTCGCGGTTCATCGCCGGCAGGTACCACGACGCGTCCAGCACCCGCAGGTCGGGATCGTTCAGGTGGGCTGCCAGCCAGTCGGTGCTGACAAGCGTTTTCGGATCGTCTCTGCCCATCCGGCCCTCCACGCAAGCATCTTGTCCGAAAGGGCTACCCGCCGCCGGGGCGGGACGCAAGCCTAACAAGGCGGGTGCGCGACTCAGCCGCCGTGGCGGAGCAGGCGCTGCTTCTGGCGGTTCCAGTCGCGCTTGGCCTCGGTGGCGCGCTTGTCCTGGGTCTTCTTGCCTTTGGCGATGCCGATCTTCAGCTTCGCGATGCCCTTGTGGTTGAAGTAGAGCACCAGCGGCACCAGCGTCATGCCCTTGCGCTGCGTGTCGTTCCAGAGCCGCGACAGTTCCTTGCGGGAGACCAGCAGCTTGCGCCGCCGCCGCTCCTCGTGGCCGAACATGGCGCGGTCGTAGGGGGCGATGTAGCTGTTCACCAGCCACAACTCGCCGTCCTCCACCGCCGCGTAACTCTCGGCGATGTTGGCGGAGGTGGTGCGCAGGCTCTTCACCTCGGAGCCGGTGAGCATGATGCCACATTCGAGATCGTCCTCGATCGCATAGTCATACCGCGCCCGCCGGTTCTCGGCGATCACCTTGTAATTCGGGTTGTCCTTCGGTTTAGCCATGGAGGGCGGATATAGGCGCTTTACCGGCAACTTCCAAGCGCTATGGCAGGCGTGCCGCATAGCGCCATGCACCTTGACGCCTCAGTCAAAATCCGGATGACGGCAACGGGCGGCGGACCTAGTCTAAGGCCATGATATTACCGTTCATCCTGTTTGCGCTTTCCGTTTCCATGCTCGCCGTGTCCTATCTCTTCGCGGACCTGGCGGATCTGTTCCTGCTTGCCGTTCCCGCGACCCTGGCGAGCCTCTGGCTGCTGCTCAGCACCGGGTTGCGGCGCTGGCGCGAGGGGCCGCGCGCACCGGCCGGGCCGGTGGTGATCGACGGCTCGAACGTCATGCACTGGCGGGACGAGACCCCGCAGATGGACACGCTTCGCGAGGTCATTCGGCACCTTTCCGACCGGGGCTTCAAGGCCGGCGTCGTGTTCGACGCCAATGCCGGCTACAAACTTGCGGGAAAGTATCTCGACGAGCGGGCGCTGGCGCGGCGCCTTTCCCTGCCCAGGGACAACGTGATCGTGGTCGACAAGGGGACGCCGGCCGATCCGATCCTGCTGGAAGTGGCGCGCGATCTGGGCGCGCGGGTGGTGTCGAACGACCAGTTCCGCGACTGGGCCTTCGATCACCCCGAGATCCGGGAGCCCGGCCACCTGATCCGGGGCGGATATCGCAATGGCAAGCTCTGGCTCGATATCGGCTAGGCCGCGGGCCTAGCCCTCGGGTTCCTCCCGGTCCCGCTCGAAGCTCTGAAACGGGAAGGGCGGCAGCCAGGCCTCGCGCCGAACCGCCCAGCATTCGTAATCGGGGACAAGGCCGGCGGTGTCGTCGAGCGCCGCGAGCTGCAGTTGGATCTCGTCACCGCTGCACGCGAAGACCGAGGCGCCGCAGCGCGGGCAGAAATGCCGCCCAGCGTAGCTCCGGGTCTCGCCCTGCACGGTAACGGCCTGCGCGGAGAAGATCGCGGCGGCGTAGAATAGCGCGCCGTGGTGCTTGCGGCAATCGAGGCAATGGCACAGGCCGACCCGATCCGGCCGGCCTCTGGCCACGAAGCGGACTTCGCCGCAGAGGCATCCACCGCTGAAAGGGGCCATCCTGCCGTCCCCTCTCCAGCGCCGGCCTCAGTCGAGGAGGCCTGCGAATTCCATCGCGTCGCGGATCGCCGCCTTGGTGCCGTCGGTGAGCCCGACCAGCGGCAGGCGCACGTCTTCGGAGCACTTGCCGAGCAGCGACAGGCCGTATTTTGCGCCCGCCAGCCCAGGCTCGAGGAAGATCGCCGTGTGCAGCGGCATCAGCCGGTCCTGGTATTCCAGCGCCTTGGCGTAGTCGCCGGCCAGCGTCGCGGCCTGGAACTCGGCGCAAAGCTTCGGCGCGACGTTGGCGGTGACCGAGATGCAGCCGACGCCGCCATGCGCGTTGAACCCGAGCGCGGAGGCGTCCTCGCCCGAAAGCTGGATAAAATCCGGCCCGCAGGTCTGGCGCTGCTTGCTGACCCGGGTGATGTCGCCGGTGGCGTCCTTCACCCCGACGATTCGGGGAAGCTCGGCGAGCCGGCCCATGGTCGCGGGCGACATGTCCACGACCGAACGGCCGGGGATGTTGTAGATGATGATCGGCAGGTTGCTGGCGTCGTGCATCGCCTTGAAGTGGGCGTAGAGGCCCTCCTGCGTCGGCTTGTTGTAATAGGGCGTGACCACCAGCGCCGCATCGGCGCCCACGGTTTCCGCGTGGCGGATCAGGTTGATGCCCTCGGCCGTGTTGTTCGACCCCGCGCCGGCAATCACCGGAACCCGGCCGGCGGCGGCCTGCACCACGCGCGCCACCACTTCGCCGTGCTCGGCATGGCTGAGGGTCGGGCTTTCGCCGGTGGTTCCCACCGGAACGAAGCCGCTGCTGCCCTCTGCGATGTGCCATTCGATCAGCGCATCAAGCGTTTCCGCGTCCACCTTGCCGTCCTTGAACGGAGTGACCAGAGCGGGAATTGAGCCTTTGAACATGATTTCCTCCGTTTCCCGCGCCGCGGCGCGCCTGACCGGGCCGCAGCCCGAGTCGCTCATCGTCAAAACGCGGCGGACCCTATATGGCCGAAAGGGAATTGCCAAGTTTGTGAGTTGCGGCGAGATACATGTCCTTTAGGGTCGGTGCGATCGAATTCGGACCGACAAGAACAACCGGGCAGATACCTTGCGATTCGTCTCTCTGATGCTCCTCTTCCTGATGCTGCCGCTTCAGGTCGATGCTGCGCCGTCGGCGCAGGGCGCGGCGCTTGCCGATGCCCTGCAGCAGATGCGCACCGGCAACTGGCGCGGCGCGGCCGTCGCCGTGCGGCCGGCCGGCGACGAGGGGCGCGACATCATCGAATGGCACCGGCTGCGGCAGGGCGGACAGGCCCCGTTCGACGCCTATCGCGATTTCCTCGCGCGCAGGCCCGACTGGCCTGGGCTCGACCTGCTGCAGACCCGCGGCGAGGGGTCGATCCCGGAGGATGCCGACCCGGCCGAGGTCGTGGCCTATTTCGGCGAGCGCCTGCCCGAGACCGGCACCGGCGTGTTGCGGCTGGTCGAGGCGCATCGCGCCCTCGGGCATGCCGGCGACGCCGAGGCGATCGCGGTCATGGCCTGGCGCACCCGCACCCTGTCGCCCGAGATCGAGACCAGCCTGCTCGGCCTTTATCGCGCGCTGCTGTCGGAGCACCACACGGCGCGGCTCGACGACCTGCTCTGGCGCGGCGAGGAGACCGCCGCGCGGCGGATGCTGCAATTCGTCCCCGAAGGTTGGCAGAAGCTCGCGGAGGCCCGCCTGGCGCTGGCGGCGCAGGCGCCCGGGGTCGACAGCCGGATCGAGGCCGTGCCGGAGGCGCTCGCCGGGGATGCCGGGCTGGCCTATGAACGGTTCAACTGGCGGGTTCGCAAGGGGCGCAGCGAGGACGCCATCGCGTTGATGGTCGAGCGCTCGATCGCACCGGAGTCGCTCGGGCGACCGGAGCACTGGGCGAACTGGCGACGGATCTACGCACGGCAGCTGATGCGGGACGGCGAGGCGGTCGCGGCCTATTCGCTCGCCAGCCAGCATTTCCTCGTGGAAGGCGGGAACTTCGCGGACCTGGAATGGCTGGCCGGCTATATCGCGCTCAGGAAGCTCGGCGACCCGGAACTGGCGCTGTTCCACTTCGACCGGCTCGCCGCGGGGGTGCAGACGCCGATCAGCCTTGGCCGCGCCGGCTACTGGCGCGGGCGCGCGCTGGAGGCGCTTGGCGACACGGCGGGCGCGAGCGCGGCCTATGCGGACGGGGCGCTCTACCAGTCGAGCTATTACGGGTTGCTGGCCGCCGAGGCCGGCGGTTTGCCCTTCGATCCCACCCTGTCGGGCCGCGAGGTCTTCCCGAAGCTCGAAGACAGCCCGCTGCGCCAGAGCTCGGTCCTGACCGCCGGTCTCCTGCTGCTCGACGCCGGCGACGACCCACTGGCGGAGCGCTTCCTGTCGCATCTGGTCGAAGGGCTGCCGCGAGAGGAAGCCGGCACGCTGGCGAACCTGATGCTGGAGCTGGGCGAGACGCACATCGCGCTGATGATCGCCAAGCGCGCGGCGGAAGGCGGGATGGTGCTCCCGGCCGCCTATTACCCGCTCAGCCCGCTGATGGAACGCGACCTGCCCGTGTCGAAGGCCCTCGCACTGTCGATTGCGCGAAGGGAGAGCGAGTTCGACCCTCGGGTCGTGAGCCCCGCAGGCGCTCGTGGGCTTATGCAGCTGATGCCGGGCACAGCCCGCGACGTGGCGGCGGAGCTGAAGATCCCCTACGACCGCGACGGGCTGACCGGAGATCCGACCTACAACGTGACGCTGGGCTCGACCTATCTCGCCGGGCTGATCGAGGTGTTCGGCCCGGCCCCGGTGCTGGTCTCCGTGGGCTACAACGCCGGGCCGGGGCGCTCGCTCGACTGGGTGTCGCGCTTCGGCGATCCGCGGTCGGAGGAGGTGGACGTGATCGACTGGATCGAGCACATCCCGTTCCGAGAAACCCGCAACTACGTGATGCGCGTGACGGAAAGTATCCTGATCTACCGCGCCCGCCTGTCGGGCGAGACCGGCGATGCCCCGCCCAAGGTTATCGACTTCCTTCGCAACGGCTGACCGATCCGGTGGCGCTCCCGCCCCTTTCCGGCCCCTTGCGGGGCAGGAAAGCGTTGGGCCGGGCACGCCTTCGGCGTGCTGGCGCAGACCCCGGGCCAGGCGCAGCTGCCGCGCCGAAGGCGCGGCCCGGCCCAACGCCGGACAAGCCGCTTGCGGCGCAGCTCCGGGGGCGGGAGCGCCCCGCTCTCATGGCTCGCAACATTAGCTGGCGCGGCGTTGACGCCAGAGGGTGAACAGCCCGGCCGAAATCACGATCATGCCGCCGACCAGCACATTCGGGCGAATCGTCTCGCCGAAGGCCAGGACGCCGAGGGCGCTGGCGAAGACCAGCTGGAAATAGGCGAATGGCTGCACGGCGCTGGCCTCGGCGACTTCGTAGACGCGGATCAGCAGCCAGTGCCCGGAGGCCCCCGTCAGGCACAGAAGGCCCATCCAGGCCCAATCCCCGGAGGCCATCGGCTGCCAGTGCGAGGCGCCGACGATCGTCATCACCACGGCGCCGGACACGCCGGTCCAGAAGAAGCTCGTGGCGCTGGTGTCGCGCCGGGCGGCGTAGCGGGTCATCAGCCCGTACAGGGCAAAGAGCAGCGCCGAGGCGAGCGCCACCAGCGCATAGGGCGAGAACACCGCCCGCCCCGGCTGCAGGATCACGAGGATGCCGACAAAGCCCACGCCGATCGCGGCCCAGCGGCGCCAGCCGACCCTTTCCCCCAGGATCGGGCCGGAGAGCGCGGCGATCATCAGCGGGTAGCAGGCGAAGATCGCGTGGCTTTCCACCAGCCCGAGATACACGAAGGCCTGGATCGCGACGCAGATCTCCAGCGCCAGCAGGACGCCGCGTCCAATCTGCAGCAGCGGCTGCGTCGTCCGCGCCGCGGTCACGATTGAGCCGGAGCGCTGCCGGGCGAGGGTCAGCACGAAGGCAGCGAAGAACCAGTAGCGGATCATCACCACCATGAAGACGTTGTACTCGGCCGCCAGATGCCGCGAAATCCCGTCCTGCATGGCAAAGACGAAGGTCGTGAGGATCATCAGCATGATGCCGAGGCGGTTGTTGTCGGTGCCCGCGGTCATGCCGGCATCCTCCCGGAGCTCATGTGCCGCTTGCGCCCGTACCCCGCCCGCCGCTCCACCGTGAAACCGGCCGCGGCGAGTGCACGCCGGACAGCGCCGGCGGCGGTGTAGGTCGCAAAACTGCCACCCGGGGCGGTGCGGCGCCCGACCTCCGCCATCAGGTCGTCCTGCCAGAGTTCGGGGTTCCGCGCCGGGGCGAAGCCGTCGAGAAACCAGGCATCGGCCGCGCCTTGCCAGGCCGGGAGAGTGTCGCGCGCGTCGCCCCGGATCATCACCGCCGAGACCGGACCGATGCGGGATTCGAACCCGGCGGGATCCCAGGCGGCGAGCAGCGGTTCGCGGAAGGCCTCGAGCCCGGAGAAGGGCGCCAGCGCGCGGGCGAGGTCGCCGGCCTCCAGCGGGAAGGCCTCGAACCCGACATAGCGGACCCCGTCCACCCCGGCCCGCGCCGCGCAATCGGCCAGCGCCAGCAGGTTCAGCCCGGTGCCGACGCCGAGTTCGGCCACCTGGAAGCCTGGCCACAGCCGCGCCGGAAGGTCGTTGCCGTCGAGAAAGACGTGGCTGGTCTCCGCCAGCCCGTCGTCGAGCGAGTAATAGGGATCGTCGAACCGTGCGGAGACCGGCACATTGCCGTCCCGCCAGATCAACCCGTCTTTCTGGTCACTCTGCTGCACCTGGTCTAGACCCCTCTTCAAGCGCGCGGACAATGGGCGAGAGGTGAGACCTTGGCAAGGATCGACTGCACGGTGCGGGGGGGCGGAATCTTCGGCCTCGCCTGTGCCTGGGAAATGGCCCGCCGCGGGGCGAAAGTCCGTCTGATCGAACGGGAGCGGATCGGCGCCGGCTCCTCCGGCGGGCTGGTGGGCGCGCTGGCGCCGCATGTGCCGGAGAACTGGAATCCGAAGAAGCAGTTCCAGTTCGAAAGCCTTGTCATGGCCGGGGCGTTCTGGGCGGGGGTGGCCGAGGCGTCGGGCCGCGATCCGGGCTACCTGCGCAGCGGCCGGCTCCAGCCGGTGGAGAATTCCGCCGGACTCGAACGAGCGCGGGAGCGCGGGGTGGAGGCCGAGACGCTCTGGCAGGGCAAGGCCGAGTGGCGCGTGGTGCCGGCCGAGGGCTTCGGCGACTGGGCGCCGCTGAGCCCAACCGGCTGGCTGATCCATGACACGCTGACCGCACGGCTCCATCCGCGGCAGGCCGCTGCCGCGCTGGTGGCCGCGATCGAAGCCGCCGGGGGCGAGGTGGTGATCGGCGAGGCAGAAGACGCAGGGCCGGTGCTCTGGGCGACCGGGCATTGGGGGCTGGCCGCCCTGGGCAAAGATCTGGGCAAGACGGTCGGCACGCCGATCAAGGGGCAGGCCGCGCTTCTGAAGCTCGACCGCCCCGATGCGCCGCAATACCTCGCCGGCGGCGTCCACGCGATCCCGCATGCCGATGGCACCCTCGCGATCGGCTCCACCACCGAGCGGGAGTTCGACGCTCCCGACACGGTGGACTGCCAGATCGACGAGGTCGTGGCGCGGGCGCGGGCCGCCTGCCCGGCCCTGGCCGATGCGCCGGTGATCGCGAGATGGGCCGGGCTGCGGCCGCGAGCGCGAAGCCGGGCGCCGATGCTGGGCCCCTGGCCCGGGCGGCCCGGCCACTTCGTCGCCAATGGCGGTTTCAAGATCGGTTTCGGGATGGCGCCCAAGGTGGCCCAGGTGATGGCCGACCTGATCCTGGACGGCCACGCGAAAGGCATCCCCGACGGCTTCCGCGTCGAGGACAATCTATGATCTGCGCGGCCGGTCCGCCGGCCGTCAGCGATTTCGGGATCAGGCGTCGCGCCCTACTGGGCGCAGCGCTGCTCGGCCTCTTCCATCGCCGCGGTGAACCCCATCAGCGAGAAGGTATCCTCGGTTCGTGTCCCGCGGCTGGAACGTGCGGTCAGCTTGGCTTCCGCACCGCGCTTCAGCGCCGTCACCAGCTTGGCGTCGTCCTCCGGCGATGCCGGCCAGGCCCATTCGCCCTCGGTGAACAGCTCGAAGCTGCTGTCGCCCACCTCGACCGTCACGGTCGAGCCCCCGGCAAAGGGATAGCCGCCGGTAAAGGACACCTCGCCCGCCGCACCCGCACCCGGACGGAAGGTGACGAACAGCAGGATATCCCCGCGTTGCACCGAGACCGGCTTGCCATCGCGGCTGTTCACGGTTTCCTTGGGCGAGGACACGCCCCAGCATTCCGTCGGGTTTTCCTCGACGAACACGCTCCAGTCGGTCTTGGCGGCGACCCGGTTCGAGGATTCCTGCGCACCGGCAACGGCCCCCGAAAGAACGAGTGCACCGGCCGCCAGTCCGGTCGTGATCCAGGATTTCATCTGTCTGCAGCCTCCAGCTGTCTCTGCCTCACACTAGCCGCTCTTGGCCCTTGATGGACTCTTCGGAAAGCGGATGGAATTTCAACCTGCTGTTTTGCATGGTAACGCAGATGTGCCGGGAGGGTGAAGCCCTGACGGCGGAAATTTGCCGGGAGAAGAGACGAAATGAGCGCCGTGGAACTGGTTGAACTCTGGCGCGGAGACATCCGCGAGTCCGTGCACCGCGGACATGCGGTGATCTGCGACGGTTCGGGCGCCGTCATCGAGGCCTGGGGAGACGCCGACAAGATCGTTCTGCCGCGATCCTCGGCCAAGATGGTGCAGGCGCTGCCGCTGCTGGAGAGCGGGGCCGCCGATGCTGCCGGGCTGACTACCGAACAGCTCGCGCTCGCCTGCGCCAGCCACAGTGGGGCGGCGATCCACACCGGTCGGGCGGAGCGCTGGCTTGCGGATCTCGGGCTGACAGACAGCGACCTGCGCTGCGGCCCGCAGGACCCCGAAGACCCGGCCGAGCACAAGCGCCTGCTCTGCTCCGACGAAAGCCCCTGCCAGGTGCACAACAACTGCTCCGGCAAGCATTGCGGGTTCCTGACGCTGAACCGGCACATTGGGGCGGGGCCGGAATACACCGAACCCGACCATCCGGTGCAGCTGGCCGTCCGGGCGGCCTGGGAGGAGGTCACCGGAGAGACCTGCCCCGGCTTCGGCATCGACGGCTGCTCTGCCCCGAACTTCGCCGCCAGCCTCGCCGGCATTGGCCGGGCGATGGCGGGCTACGCGGCGGCGCGAGAGGGCCGAGGGCGCCGGCAAGGCGCGCAGGCGCGGCTGGTGCAGGCGATGATGGCGCATCCGGCGCTGATCGCCGGCGAGGGCCGGGCCTGCACCGATCTGACCCGCACGCTCGGCGGCGCGGGCGTGGTCAAGACCGGGGCGGAGGGGTTCTACATCGCGATCCTGCCGGAACGGCAGATCGGCGTGGCGCTCAAGGTCGAGGACGGAACGACCCGCGCCAGCGAATGCGTCATCACCGCGATCCTGGTGCGCCTAGGCGTCCTCAGCCCGGAGCACCCGGTGGCGCAACGGCTCCGCAACCCGCGGCTGCTCAGCCGACGGGGGCTCGATACGGGGCAGATGCGTCCGGTGCCGGGCCTGTTTGATTGACAGAGGACCCCGCCGGAGGGGCCGGGCGGCGCGTCAGGCGCGCGCGCTGGCCTCTCTGCGCAAGGCGCGCCTGCGGAGCATCGCGGAAATCAGGCTCAGCACCGTGCCCGCGATCAGGAAGGGCGAGGCCATGAGCACGACCGCCACCCACAGGCCGAGCGCGGCTAAACCGGCCTCGGGATCAGGCAGGCTGAATCCGAACAGAACCGTCAGCAGGGCAGCGACCCAGCATATCCACGCAAGCACTCCCGCCATTCGTCCAACCATCGCCGGCTCCCGGTTACTCGCCCCGGCTCAACCTGGCGGACGGGTATGGCCGGCGTAAGGCGGCAAGGTGACGGCCCTCGCCGTGCTCCGGCACAGGGCCGACCGTGGTCACATGTCGAAGGTTTCCGCCACCTCGACCGTCCCGCTGCCATCCTTGACCATCGGGCAGCCCCTGGCGTGAGCGATCGCGGCCGGCATGTCCGGGGCCTGGATCAGCGTGTAACCGGAGATCGGATTGGCGCCGCCGTTGTCGTCCACGCCCTTGGAATGCACCGTCCAGGACTGGCCCACCGGGTTGCCCCCGTCGACGACCGCGTCGCCCATCGCCTCGAACCAGGCCGTCCATTCGGCCATGACCCTGGCGCCTTCCTCCTCGGTCTCGGGTTTCTTCCCGCCATGATAGGCAAATAAATACTTTGGCATCCCGGTTTCCTTTCCTGTTGAGATGCGGGGAAATGGCTTTCAGACGGCCAGCCGCTCCAGCTTGACGAGCGACGAGGTCCAGCCCCTCGTATGGTTTTCCGCGGCTTCGGCGTCTGGCAGGCCGAGATGGTCGATCACCAGATGCGCGCCGCGGTCGGTTTCGGTCACGGTGAAGGTAACGTGGCTTTCGGCGCCGCGCCGACCCTGGTCATCATGCCAGGCCCAGGTGAAGCCCACCGACTTCGGCGGGTCGACATGGGTGACATGCCCCGAGACCTTGAAGCGCTGCCCCTCCCCGTTCTCCATCACCGAGAACCAAGGCCCCTTGCGGGTGAAATCCAGCGCATGTTCCGGAACCGTCATGCCATCGGGGCCCCACCATCGGGCCAGGCCTTCGGGCGAGCTGACATAGCGGTACAGGGTCTCGGCACTGACCGGGAAGACCCGTTCCAGCCGGACGTCTTCAAGCGTTTCCATCAGATCTCCTCCTTGCTCTGCAATGCCTGCTCGAGCCGGTTGAGGCTGCCCTCCCAGAAGGCCCGATGCGAAATCGTCCAGGCGGAAATGGCCCGCAGCGCCTCGGGGTTCACGGAATAGATGCGTTTCGTGCCCTGCACCCGCTGATCGATGACACCGGCCTCGCGGAGCACCTTGAGATGGCGCGAGATTGCCGGCGCGGAGATCGGCGCGACCTCCGACAATTCACCAGCGGTGCGTGCGCCCTCGGTCAGAAGACGCTCGACGATGGCGAAGCGGGTGTCGTCGGCCAGGGCGGCAAAGGTCTCGGGCAGCGGTGTCATGCAACCAGCCTGCGCCGATTCCATTATTAACGCAAATGTTAATTAACGTTACGGTGAATTTCAGCCGATCCTCAGACCTCGACGAACTCGTCGACCGAGTATCCCTGGATGAACAGCAGCGCCGTGAGGTCGCCGTGGTTGATGCGGATGTCGCATTGCGCCGCGACGCTCGGCTTGGCGTGGAGCGCCACGCCGGCCCCCGCGAGTTCGAGCATGCCGAGGTCGTTGGCCCCGTCCCCCACCGCGAGCACATCGGCGGCCGTGATGCCGAGCCGGGCTGTGATCTCCCTGAGCGCTGTCACCTTGGCCTCCCGCCCGAGGATCGGCTCGGATGGCACGCCCGTCAGCACGCCGTTCTCGACCAGCAGGGTGTTGGCCCGGTGCTCGTCAAAACCGAGCCCGGCTGCGACCTGCGCGGTGAAGGCGGTGAAACCGCCGGAGACAAGCGCGGCATAGCCGCCATTGGCCTTCATCGTTGCGATCAGTTGGCGGCCACCCGGTGTGAAGGTGATGCGCTCGGACAGTACCTTGGCGATCACGCTCTCCGGCAGTCCCTTGAGCAGTCCCACGCGCTCGCGCAGCGCGCCTTCGAAATCGAGTTCACCATTCATCGCCCGCGCGGTGATCTCCTTCACGCGTGCGCCGACGCCGGCCTCGTCGGCCAACTCGTCGATGCATTCCTGGCCGATCATGGTGCTGTCCATGTCGGCCAGCAGCATCCGCTTGCGCCGCCCTTCGGCGGGCTGCACCACGAGGTCGATGCCAAGCACCTGCATGTCCTCCCAGACCTGCCAGCGGTTCTCGGGCAGCGCCTCCATCGGGAACTCCGCCGCCGCCCCGGGCGCCAGCCAGACCGCCGCTCCACCGCCCCAGGCATTGCGCAGCGCCTCGATGGCCGCCGGCTCGAGGCGGGGCCGTTCGGGATTGGTCAGCAGCGTGGTGACATACATGCGAGGCTCCTGCGGCACGGGATCTGGCGGGCATAAAGCAGGAACCGCCGGCCTTCGCCAGCCCCCTCAGCCCCGCACAACGGCAGACCGCTTACCTGCCGGCCCGGCGACGGCCCTCTTCCATGCAGATCTTGTCCGCGGTCGCGATGGACATTCCCGGCGGTGCCGAAACGGCCTCGTCCCACAGGACCTGTCAACGGCGGCGCAAAAACCGACCACTGGGCGGAGCAAAAGTCGGCCAGTCTGGGCATGACCGTCGCCTTGGCAAACGTGCTCCTCGTATAGC
>NZ_FZOY01000010.1 GCF_900188335.1 Tropicimonas sediminicola
TGGAAACGAACGGGAAACCGATGCGTGCGGCAGCTTTCCGCGCGCTGCAGACGTTCGCGATTGTTGTCCACCAGCGCCGCTCGCAGCCGCGGCATTTTTCAAGGAGGGCGGCAAACGGAAGTTCGCTGCGGATAGCATGGAGGTCTCCTTTCCCATCGACTGCTCCCGGCGAAGTGCTCGCCGGTTCATGCATCTCTTCGGCATTACCTTGGGCGACCGAGGTCCCAAGGGATTTCGGTAGTTGAAAAGTCGCAGCGGGGTCAGGCTAATCTGTAGGCGCACCGGCAATTTGGGCCTCTTGTGCCTCCTTCTTGCGCCAGTCTTTCGGGGACATGCCGAAGTTCCGTGTGAAGGCACGGGTCAGGGCCGATGTTTCGGACAGGCCGACCAATTGGGCAATCTCCTTGATCGAGTGATCAGACCCAGTGAGCAACTCCGAGGCCCGTTCCATCCGGAGCCGGTTGATCACTTTCGACGCCGTTGTCCCGTAGGAGGACAAGCGCTTGTTGAGCACCTTGGTGGTGATGCTGCACATTCGGGCGGCCTCGCTCACCGTCAGCGCCGGATCGGACAGCCTTGACCGCACGAGGATTTCGAAGCCTTCGAGGTAGTCCAGGGGCACATCTACCTGAACCGGTTCTTCGATACCATTGTCGTGGTTCGCGAGGACCTCGGGGTTGATTGGAAGCGACAGCCAGGCCGCCGGAAAACGGATCGAGAATCCCCTGTTGTTGCATTTGATTCCTCGCACGCCATGAAACTGCTCCGGCAGCAGCGTCGGGTCACACAGGCGCAGAACAATCTGGGCGGGATCCCATCTGAAATCGAGAACACGGTGGAGCAGGGAGATCCAGATCCCGACGAGAAAGGCGTCCGAATGGCCGGGCGACGCCTCGGGTTCGAAGTTGCGGCTGGTGGTGAAGTAGGCGTGTTCCTCCTCGATCACGAGCCGGAAGGACACCGCGTTGCTTTCCTTCGAGACGATCTGGGTGAACCGGGTGAAGAAATCGCCAAGGGTCACCGACTGGCCGAGGAGCGCGCCACGCGGCAGGAAGTTCAACAGGTCTGTCTGTTGCCCAGCCAATGCGCAGATATCTGGCCATGTCACATCGGCGATAGTGGTCAGCGCTGCATAGACCGTGTCATGCGGGATGAAGGCGGCCGGGTTCAGGACCTGTTCCTCGCTCAGACCATGCAACCCAAGCGCGAAGGCGGGGTCCACATCGAGCCGCCGCATCATCGCCACGACCGGACCGAGAACCGTAGCACGCACGAGGGACAATCCGTCCTTTTGTTCTCCTTGCGGCATCCACATCACCCTTTCGCTCTCCACCACGCTACGGGCGCGCGCGCCTGACGGCCAAGCAGAAATTGGCTGAAATTGACCGGATCGGGTCAGAAAAACGCACCACGGGATCAGCGGGTCAAAAGAATCTCGGGGCACATGTGCATAGTGGGAGGACCGGTCCGCAGGAAGACCGACCCTTGGGAGGACACCGAATGACAACACTCAACCTGAAGGCGTTGCTGCCGGCCATGTCCATGGCAGTTGTGCTGACGACCACCGCTATCGCGCAGGATATCCCCAACATTCCATCAGAGGTCACGCTGTTCAAGAACGTGATGGTCTTCGACGGGGTGAATGACGGCTTGAATGATGTCGACGTGCTCGTCGTCAAGAACAAGATTCACAAGATTGCAGAGGGCATTCCCGAATCCGGGACATGGGAGGTCCAGGTACAGACAGGCGGAAGCAAGCGCCTGCCCGATCCTGTTGGCGGTATCGACGGCTATTCTTTCACCATCCAGACCGAACGCGGCATCGAGACCAAAGAGGTCGAGGTCAATGTGATCGACGGCGGCGGACGCACCTTGATGCCGGGACTGATCGACAGCCATGTGCATGTGAATATGTACAAGGATGGCACGATCCCGGGCCTTCAGGACACGACTTGGGAAGAGATCGGCGCACGTTCTGCGGCCTTTGCGCAGGAAATGCTGGCGATGGGCTTCACAACCGTGCGCGACATGTGCGGTGCACATGGTGGACTTCGTGCGGTAATCGACGAGGGCTCGCTTCCTGGACCACGGATCTACTCGTCCGGTGCCTGCCTCAGCCAGACCGGTGGTCACGGCGACTGGGGGATCGCCGGGCAGCGCAAGAACGAAAGCAATCTTGAACGTCTGGAGATCACGCGGCTTGTCGACGGCCCTGCCGAAGTGCTCCACGGCGCGCGGCGGAACTTTGCGCTTGGGGCCAACTACCTCAAGATCATGGTCAGCGGCGGTGTGACCTCTATCAAGGACCCGATCTACCAGTCCGCCTTTACTGACGCGGAGATCGCCGCAGCCGTCGAGGTGGCCGGGGACATGGACTCCTATGTCGCCATGCATGTCTTCATGGACAGCGACCTGTCGCGCGCGCTCGATCTCGGGGTCAAGGTGGTGGATCACGGCCTGACCATCACGGAGCCGACCATGCAGAAGCTGGTGGAAAAGGGGGCATTCTTCTCGCCCAACTTGACCGCGCTGGCGCCCGAGGCGCTGGAGCATCCGATGCATCAGGACCCGACCTTCCCGCCGACGGCGAAGTTCCTGTGGTTGCGGAAAAACAGCGAGCAGTTGTTTGATCTGGTGCGGAAGTACAAGCCGAAGATGGTGTTCGATTCCGACTATGTGCTGCTGACCGGTGTGCCGTACCGGCAGTCGATGGACTTCACCAAGGCTTTCATGGCGCGTGAGTTCGGCAACCTCTGGGCCTTGCAGATGATGACCTCGAATGGCGGCGAGCTGGCCGCGCTGACGGGACGCGGAAACCCCTATCCCGAAGGCAAGCTCGGCGTAATCGAAGAAGGCGCCTATGCCGATATCCTCATCGTTGACGGAAACCCGCTCGAAGACATCACGGCCATCGGCGCTGTCGATACATGGTTTGATGCCGAACCGCGCGGGCAGGACGTGCCGAGCATTCGCGTGATCATGAAGGACGGCAAGTTCTACAAGAACACGTTGAACTGAACGTTTCGGCGGGGCGCTGGCCCCGCCGTCAACCTTCCGGAGGGGCAAACTCATGAAGCATATTTTCAAGTCCACATTGCTGGCGGGAGTGGTGACGCTCGCCGCAGGCATGTCCTTTGCGCAGGACGAAGCGCTGCCGCAGACCCTGTTCACCAATGTCCATGTTTTTGACGGCGTGAACGAGGCGCGGATCGAAAACGCCAGCGTTCTGGTCGAAGGCAACCTGATCAAGGAGATTTCGACGGACGGGATCGAAGCGCCCAACGCAACCATGATTGACGGCGGCGGGCGCACGCTCATGCCGGGGATGCACGACCAGCATGTGCACCTTACGGTTTTCAACCCGCTCAGCGACGGGTTGCGCCAGAACATCACGCCCTTCCATCTTGGCGGTGTCGCAACGATCCGGTCCGAACGCATCCTGATGAACGGGTTCACGACGGTTCGCGATCTGGGCGGACCGGCAAAGTCCATCGCGCGGATCATCGATACCGGCATGTTCCCCGGCCCGAGGATCTATTCTTCCGAGGCTTTCATCACGCAGACATCGGGCCATGCCGATTTCCGTAAGCTGAACGACCGGCATCCTACCCTGTCGGGGCAAGGTCCATCGCATTGGGTCGACACGGATATGAGCTTCATCGCGGATGGCCCGGAGCAGATCCGCATGGCCGTGCGCGAGAACCTGCGCCGCGGCGCAACCCAGATCAAGATCATGGTCAGCGGTGGTGTGACCTCGGAATTCGACCCTCTGCATTCACTGCAATATCAAGACGACGAAATCCAGATGGCGGTGAAAACGGCCGAGCAATGGGGCACCTACGTGACCTGCCACGTGTTCACCGAACAGGCGATCCGCAACTGTATCGACAACGGGGCAAAAACCGTCGAGCACATCCCGTTTCTGACTGCCGAAGTGGCCGAAGAGATGGTCGACAAACAAGTCATGTTCGCAACTGCGGTAGCACCGGTCTACTCGGTTTCAACCGAGCAGGCAGAGGCGTTTTATACGCCAGCCTCGTTCGCCAAATGGAAGAGCGTCCGTGACGCCGCCGCCAACATGATCGAGGTGATCCAGACGACACCGGGCATGATCGACCTCTACACGCTAGGCACCGATCTCATCAACAACTGGGACCAGACACTTGAGCAGGACAAGAAAATGAACGACGAGTTCAAATACCTGCACGAGGCCAAGTTCAAACCCTTTGACATTCTGCGGATGGCCACATCGAACGGCGCCCGCATGAACCGGCTTACGGGCCTGAACAACCCGTACCAGGATGGCCCGCTCGGCGTGGTCGAGGAAGGCGCTTACGCGGATCTCCTGCTGGTCGATGGCAACCCGCTCGAAGACATCCTGCTTCTGGCGGAGCCAGATGCAAATCTGATGGTCATCATGAAGGACGGCGTGATCTACAAGAACACGCTGGACTGAAGGGAGCGCGGGGCGGTCTCCCTCGTCCGCCCCGCGTTCCGACCTGGTCCACCACACTCACGAATGGAGCCAAAATGAAACACGCACTCGCAGCCGCCTTGTGGCTGGCCGGCAGCTCTCTCGCGCTTGCCCAGGACGAGAGCTTCCCGATCCTCTTTACCAATGTGCATATCTTCGACGGCGTGAACGAGCAGCGCATCGAAAACGCGAATGTCCTGGTTCAGGACAACCTGATCGTCGAGGTCTCAGCCGAGCCCCTCGCGGTGGCCAATGCCCGGATCATCGACGGCGGCGGGCGCACGCTCATGCCCGGGCTGATCGACGCCCATGTTCACATGGCGATCACCGAGCCGATTGCGGACCTCAGGGACAATTTCGACTGGATGTACTGGGGCGCAACCTCCACGGTCGAGGCGGAAAAGATGCTGTTGCGCGGCTTTACCAGCGTGCGCGATGCGGGTGGCCCGGCGATGGGGCTTCAGAAAGCCATCGACCGGGGCAAGGCCGTGGGTCCGCGTATATATCCATCCGGCCCCGTGATCTCGCAGACCTCGGGCCATGGCGAGCACAGGCACTACACGGAACCGCACCCGAATTTCGAAGGGTCCTCGCCCTCCTTCTTCAACCAGCACCTCGAGTTCCTGGCCGATGGGGTTCCGGAGGTCCTGCGCGCGACACGCGAAGCGCTACGTCTGGGCGCGTCGCAGATCAAGGTGATGGCCGGCGGTGGCGTGTCTTCAAGCGTGGATCCGCTCCACACCGTTCAATACCTGCCCGAAGAGCTGGAAGCGGCGGTTAAGGCGGCGGCGGATTATGGCACCTACGTCCTGGTCCATGTCTACAATGACGAGAGTATCCTGCGGTCCATCGAAGCCGGCGTCCTGAGCATCGACCATGCGCAATTGATGACCGAGGTGTCCGCGCAGGCGATCAAAGACGCGGATGTCTGGGTCGTGCCATACTACTCTCTTCTGGGTCTGGACGAGGAGACCGTCATCAAGGTTCTCGGCCCGCTCTCCGCCCCGAAGTTTCTTGAGGTGCAGGCCGGCGCCAGAAACCAGATGAAGCTCCTGAAAGAGTTCGGGATCGAAAAGGTCGTCTTTTCAACCGACATCATCGGTGATCCTGCGGCGCTTACGAAGCAGAACGACGAGTTCAAGTATCGCCTGGAGGAATGGTCCTCCTATGAAGTGCTCTTGCAGGCGACCTCCAAGGCCGGCGAGTTGCTCGCCCTGTCGGGCAAGCTGAACCCCTATCCCGAAGGACCGCTCGGCGTGATCGCGGAAGGTGCCTATGCCGACATTCTGCTGGTCGATGGCAACCCGGTCGAGGATGCGATGATCATGACCGACTACGAGAACAACTTCGATCTGATCATGAAGGACGGCGTGATCTACAAGAACACGCTGGACTGATGAGCGCGCGGGGCGGTCTCCCTCGTCCGCCCCGCGTTTTCATCCGACACAAGTATCCGGGAAAGGACAGACCGTGAAACATCTCGCCTTTGGTACTCTCATGGCCCTCTGCGGCTCGATGGCCACCGCCGAAGACGCTGCAAACATGCGCACCTTTCTGTTCATCGGCACTTCCAACAGCGCCGCCTGGGAGATGCAGATCGCCAATCCCGGGGACCGCGCTGCTTCGGTGAAAGGTGGGATCGAGGCGCTCGGTGGCGAGCTTCTGAGCTACTACTGGGGGCTTGGGAGCGGGAAAAACTACATCACCGTCGCCCTGCCGGACGACCCCACCTTCATCCAGGCCTTCTATGTCAGCCGCCTCGGCGATGGGCTGCTGGAGGATTACCAGATGATCGAGTTGATGAGCAGCGCCGACATGGCCGAAGCCCTCGAGCGGGTGCCGGAGATCAAGGCGCAGGACGATCTCAAGTAACCGAAAGACGACGGAGAGGACGACACAATGAAACGAACAACAGGGCTTGCTCTTGCAGTGGTGGTTCTGGGTGGCCCGGCAATTGCTCAATCCGCGCCAAGCGACGAGGAGATCGCCGCCCGCATCGAAAAACTGGTCGAGATGGCCGACCCGCGCGGCGATGAGGCGCGTAGGGGCGATCTGGCATATCGGGAGCGCTATGCCGACGCCTTCATGATCGACGCGTTGGCGGTCGGATCGCCGGGGTTCGAGAGTATTGCTTTCCTGCTGGAGGATTGGGAGAGCCTTGCGGATCATTACGAGGGGTCCGGGTTCGCGGCCTTCAGCACGACAATTTCGAACGGCTCGGAAGGCGCGCTCGCGGTGCTGGAACGTATCGACGTGATGCAGAAATGGGTCGAGGAGAACGCTGAGCGCTTCGTGATTGCCACGACCGTTCAGGATCTGCGGGATGCCAAGGCTGCCGGAAAGGTCGCGATCATGCTCAATTCCCAGAGCATGGACATGCTGGATGAGAACCTCGAAAACGTCCAAAGATACTGGGATCTCGGCATCCGGCAGATGAACTTCAGCTACAACCAGACCGGCGCCTATTCCGCCGGCATGGTCGCCAACGATCCGGCTATTCCCGATAACGGCGTGACCGAGTTGGGCTACAAGGTCGTCGCCGAGATGAACCGTGTTGGCATGATCGTCGATTGCTCGCATTCCTCCTGGCAGACCTGCCTTGACGCCGCCGAGATCACCGCGAAGCCGATGATGATCTCTCACAGCAACTCTGATGCGCTCTTTGGCAATTTCCGAAACGTCACGGACGCGGCCATCCGCGCGGTTGCGGCAACCGGCGGCGTGGTGTGTGTCAATTTCCTTGGCGGCTTCCTGAATCCGCAAGGGGACGCCACCCCCAAGGCGATAGCCAAGCATATCGACTATATCGGCCAGATGGTCGGCAAGCAGGCGACATGTTTCGGTGTTGACTACGTTGAGAACTACGGTGTCGCCCTCGGTCCGATCATCAGCAACCCGGAGAAATACCCGCCGGCGCAGGGCTATGGCCTGCCGACGCAAATGGCGCCGCCCGCCGATGCCTGGGCTGTCGCGCAGGTTCTGGAAGACGAGCATGGTTGGAGCGAGGCCGAGATCCGCGCGTTGATGGGCGAAAACCTCATGCGCGTCTACGAGGCCAACTGGGGCGGGTAGGTCTTCTCCAAGGCTGCGAAAGTGTTGCGTTGGGCGGTCAATTGATCGCCCGAGCAGGGGACGAACAGGGAATGGAACACCAGATGATATTCAACCATGTCCGCAGGGGCCGGCGACACTCATGTTGATGATCGCAATTGGCCTGCTGTCCGCGTTCTTCTTGTTCGCCAGTTCGATCAAGATCCTTGGCTGGCAGAAACTCATCTTCGAAACGCAACTGGCGATGTTCGTCAAATACGGGCTGAATCGTCAGATCATGGCGCTTGTCGGGGTCGTCGAGCTGTTTGGGGCGGTGGCGATCTGGTTTCAGGGCAGCCTGCTCGGACCTCTCGGCGCGGCAGCCCTTCTGGGCACATCGCTTGGTGCAATCGGCTGCCACCTGATCTGGGACACATGGAAAGATGGCGTGCCCGCCATCATTACCGCCACCTTGTCGGCCTTGGTTCTCTGGTCAGGTCGGGATGTGGTTCTGGCGACTTTTGCATGAGCAGGCCGAAGAAAAACCAAACGCAAAACGAGAGACCTCATATGGCACATGCAAGGCTTCTCGGCACAGTCATCGTTGCCGGTTTCTCGGTCTCAACTGGAGCCATCGCGCAGGAGAGCCGACCATCCTCTGCCCTGGAGGCCGCCGCCGCAGTCTCGCTGGGTGGCCCGGCCTCCACGCAGGCCCAACTGGAGCAGGACCGGATCCGACGGTTGCAGGACTCTCGCTGGCCGGGGCTGGATGCCGCATTGGACCCCTTGGAGGCATCGCGACAAAGCTTTGCCGAACGCACCGGCCTGAACCTTTCCTTCGATTACCAGGCCTATTATCAGTCCGCGACCGAGAGCCTGACCGATATCGACGAGGCCGCTTTGGGCCAAGCCCGTATTCTCGGCCAGTGGACGCTGCTCAACCGCGGTGGTGAGAACCCCGGGCAACTTGTCTTCACATTGGAGAACCGCCACCTGCTTGGCACGGAGATCGCGCCAGGCGGGCTCGCTGGGCAGATCGGCTATGCGGGTGTCACCGCAACGACCTTCAGCGACACCGACACGACCCTCTCCGTCGCCTACTGGTCCCAGACGCTCGCCGGCGGGCGGGCCGGTTTCGTGGCGGGACGGATCGATCCGGGAGACTATTCGGACATTCTTGGCTACGTGAACCCACGCACGACCTTCTCCAACTTCTCGATCCTGTTCAGCCCGGTCCTGCCGCTCCCCGATCCCGGCTTCGGATTCGCGGGGGGCGGTTTCCTGACCGATCAGATCTATGCCCTAGGGGTCTTGTCGGACGCAAACGGCTCGATGACCGATGTCGAGTGGTTCCCCGGCGGACCCGAGTTTTACAAATACGCCGAAATCGGATGGACACCCGAACGCTCGAAGCGCTTTCTAACCAACGTTCACCTCGGCGTGTTTCACGTCGACGAGCGCACGGAGGCAGGCGTGCCGGAAAGCTACGGGGCGATCCTGTCAGCCAACCACACGATCAACGAGGAATTCATGATCTATGGACGCCTCGGCTGGTCCGACGGTGAGGCACCGATTGCCCGGCGCGCGGCCAATGCCGGGCTTATGTGGCGGCCGGGCCTCTATGACGACCTCTTTGGCTTCGGTGCAACGGTCGCGGACCCGGTTGATGACACACTCGACACCCAGACCACGATGGAAGCCTTCTACCGGTTGGACCTGTCGGACAATGTCGCCCTGACAGCGGATGTGCAGCACGTGATCAATCCGGGGTTCAACGATCAGGACCCAACCGTGTTTGGACTGAGGCTGCGGATCAATCTTTGACCGGCAATGACTTCCGACGCGCATTCCCGATGCCCGGTGTCCGTGCCTGTTGTCGAAGCGGTGCCTGGTCAGGCAGTGATTTGGTCTGCCTGGTTACAGAAGTCTACGGCTTGATGAACAGAAACCTGCGTGTTCAGCGTATGTAGCTCAACTTGCCGGCTTGCTGTGTTCCCGAAAGCCTCCGTTCCCGGCGTGTGACCCAAGAGTCCGCTAAGGGCCGGTTGCGTCGTTGGCAACGTTGTGTCGTCAGTCAAGTCTCGCACAAACCCACACGACGTGAACGGCCCAAACCTGCCGTTCGCCGACGGCTAAGCTTATGCCAGGGTAGGCAAAACCGTACTGAAATGCTTTCGCGGTGCCCTGATGGGAGGATTCTTCTTTCCGGCCCGCTGGGCGAGCACTTTCTCCAATTTTTGGCTCAGTTCGCAACCACCGGTTTCGACCGCATACGACTCGCGGTTTCCCGTTCGGCGCGCTTGCAGCGCATGGGCGGCAGCCCCTTGTCCATCAGCGCCATATCTTCCAGGACCATGTCGCCCATCTGCTTGAAGGCCACGTCCATCGCACCCGCGCGATGTGCCGAGTGGACAAGACCGGGAAGCCTGCGGGCCCGGTGGTCGGGCGGCAGCGGCTCCTCGGGCCAGACATCGGACGCGGCAACGATACGGCCCCGCTCCACCGCATCGAGCAGGGCGTCGAAATCGACCACATCTGCGCGGCTTAGCAGAATGAAGGCGGCGCCGGGACGCATCCTGGCGAACTCCTCAGCCCCGAGAAACCGGCGGTTCTCAGTTGTGACGGCGGCCATGACGAAGACGAAGTCGGAGTCCGTGAGCACCTCGTCAAGGCTCGCTGGCGCGACTTGGTGGTCCTGAAGGATCGACGGCGGCAGCCAGGGGTCGTGTACCTTCACGTTGCAGCGAAAGCCGATCAGCAACCTGTTTAACGTCCGCCCCAGATCGCCAAAACCGATGATGCCGACGTCGGCGCCGGTCAGCAGGCGTGCCGACAGGTTGCCGTCGCCCCCCCAGAGTTCGCGCCCGGCCCGAAAGTCGGCATCCGACGCGCTGATCTGCCGGGCGAGGTCGAGCGCGAACCCGAGGCCGATCTCGGCCACCGGCACTGCGAAGACGGCACCAGTGGTGACGACGTGGATGCCGCGGGCAAACACCTCGTCGTACGGCATGTTGTCCAGAAGGTTCGATTCGACGTTCAGCACAGCCCGAAGCGACGTCATGTTGGCGAGCGTTTCCGACGGGATCGGAGGCTGGCCAAGCACGTAGCGCGCCTTTGCGAGAATGACATCGTCGAGCCCGGCGACGGCTTCGGCGTCGGTCTCGAATAGTTCGTACCGGTCCCGCAAGACTGCCAGTTTGTCCGGCGTGAAGATCAGATCGAGGCTGCGCGGCTCCGGGGCGCAGATCACGAGCGGCTTGGATGTTGCGGGCATTTCGACTCCTCCAATCGAAAATGAATCGATTTACTTGTAGAATAAACCGATTTATCTTTGGATTCGAGACCCGAAAACGGGACTCCGGGGAGGAAGATGCAGTCAGACGACAAGCACAGACGCGCGACGATACACGACGTCGCCCGGGCCGCCGGAGTCTCGGCGGCAACGGTGTCGAAGGTGCTGCGCGGCGTGAAGACCGTTCGGGCGGACAACGCCGAGCGGGTGCACAAGGCGGTGAGCGAGCTGGGCTACCGGATGGACCCCCTCGCCTCGGGCCTGCGCGGCGAACATCGGCGGATCATCGGCGCCGTGGTCCCGGATCTGGAAAGCCCCTTCTTCGGCAAGCTCGTGACGGAGCTGGAAAGTCTCGCCGAGGCGGCAGGCTATCACATGATCGTCGCTTCGTCGCGCGAGAGCGAGGCGCGTGAGGCCGACCTTGCCGCACGGATGAACGATTGGCGCGTCGCCGGCTGCATACTGGTGCCGGTCCGGTCCGAACGCGGCCCCGGGGCGGAGAAACTGCTAGACTTCGGCATGACTGCGGTGCTCGTCGACCGGGTCTCGGCCGACGAGCGCTTCGACACGGTGTCCGCCGACAATCATGAAGCGTCGGCGTCCGTGGCGGATTTGTTGATCGGTCGGCAGGGCCACAAACACATCCTGCTGCACGGCGCGACACGGATCTCCAAAGCCATTCGAAACCGGCTCGCCGGGTTCGGGGAAAGGGCCCGGGCACTCGATCCGGGCGTCGTGATCGACGAGCTTCTGTCCGACGAGCCGCTGGAGACCCAGCGTGCCGCGATCCGGTCCTATTTCGATGGCAAGGTGAACGGCCATCGGCCGACGGCCATCTTTTCCCTGTCGCAACATTCGACCCTGCTCGTTCTCTCCGAGATCCGCAGGATGGGCCTGAGGATTCCTGAGGATGTGGCGCTCGTCGGCTTCGACGATGCGGACTGGATGCAGACAACCTGGCCCTCGATTACCGCCGTCGCGCAGCCCGTATCGGCCATTGCCAAGCGCGCGATGACGGCGTTGCTTGCACGCGTCGAGGGAGAGCACACCGGGTTCCCCGTTCAGTACTTGGAACCCTGCACCTTGCTCGTCCGCCAATCGGCCGGACAGTCGGAGACGGAACGACCGCGCCGGTCAGGCCGGAGCGGATAGCCCAGCGAAATGGTCCAAGAGGAGGAGGAAACCATGTCGAAACTGAAAACCACCCTGAAACTCGGCGCCGCGCTCTCGGCATTGCTCGCCGTCACTCCGGCAATGGCCGAGGGGGAATACGGCGTCTTGATGAAAACCCTCGCCAACCCGTTCTGGGGCGCGATGGGCCAGGGGGTCGAGGACGGCGCAACGGAGGCGGGCGTCGAATATTACATGCAGGCGGTCGAGAGCGACCAGGCGGCCGAAAGCCAGCTCAACGTCTGCAATACAATGTTGGAACGCCAGCCGGTGGCGATGATCACCGCCGCGA
Source organism: Tropicimonas sediminicola (assembly GCF_900188335.1). GTDB lineage: Bacteria > Pseudomonadota > Alphaproteobacteria > Rhodobacterales > Rhodobacteraceae > Tropicimonas > Tropicimonas sediminicola. The sequence goes on from NZ_FZOY01000010.1 coordinate 12,259, forward strand.
TCAACTCGACCAACCTGCTGCCCTGCCTGAAGGCCGCGCAGGAAGCGGGCATCAAGGTCGTCGACCTGGACGGCAACCTCGATCAGGCGATTCTGGATTCGGAAGGGATCGAGATCACGTTCCGGATCGGGTCCGACAACGTGCTGGCCGGGGCTCAGGGCGCCGAATACGTGGTCGGCCAGCTTGGCGCCGATGCCACTGGCCCGGTGCTGGTGATCGAGGGGCTCTCGGGGAACATCACGGGCCAGAAACGCGCCCAGGGTTTCGCCGACAAACTCGCGGAGCTCGCGCCGGGCCTTGAGATCGTCGCCTCGCTGCCGGGCGACTGGGACCGCGGCAAGGCCGCCAACATCACCAACGACATTCTGACCCGCAACCCGGACCTCGTCGCGATCTTCGCCGCGAACGACGGCATGGCCCTTGGCGCGGTCGAGAGCGTCTTTGCCGCCGGGAAAGGCGGTGACGTCGTCATCGTCGGCGTCGACGGCAACTCGGACGCCGTGAAGTCGATCAACGAGGGCCGGCTTACGGCATCTGTGGCGCAGCTGCCCTACCTCGTCGGCAAGCAGGCGGTCGAGAACGTCAAGGTCGCCGTCGAAGGCGGGTCTGTCGAGGGCGAGATCATCGTGCCGACCCTGGTGCTCACCAAGGAGGTGATGGACGCCGGTACCGAGCCGCTTCTCGAATACGTCAAGTGATCCTCCCGCCGGTGGGGCCTTCGGGCCCTTCCGGCACTTCAGGCGGCCCGACGCGCGCCGCGGCCCCTGCCAGCAATCCCGGAGACGACCTCCCAATGACGCAATCCGATTCCGGACCCGCCAAACCCGGCCCGAGCCTCTGGGCAAGGGTACAATCGAGCGCCATCGAGCAACTTCACATCCGCCTTGAAAGCCTGATCGTGCTGCTCGTGCTCGGCGCCATCATGTCGGTGCTGAGTCCCTACTTCCTGTCGGTCAGCAATTTCATGAACATCTTCCTGGCGACCGCCACGATCGGGGTGCTCGCCATCGCCGCGACCTTCATTCTGGGCTCGGGCGGGCTCGACCTGTCGCTGGGATCGGTCATGGGTTTCGCCGGTGTCGTCGGCGCCTGGGTGGCCGTGACCGCGGGCCTTCCAACAGGGATCGCGGTCATTGCGACCATCGGGGCCGGCGCTCTCGCCGGTTTCGTCAACGGCATCATCATCACCCGCGCCTTCGTGCCAGCGTTCATCGTCACGTTGGGAATGCTCGGCATCGCCCGCGGTCTGGCGCTGGTGATCAACAACGGCGCGGCGATCTACGGTCTGCCGCCTGCGATGGTCTATCTCGGCCAGGGCCGCCCCATGGGCATCCCGATGCCGGTGATCATCTTCATCGGCACCGCCATCGTGATGCATATCCTTCTCGCCTATACCCGCTACGGCCGCCACACGCTCGCCATCGGCGACAGCGAGAACGCGGCGCGCACGGCGGGCATCAACGTCTCGCGCCTGCGGCTGTCGCTCTATACGCTCTCGGGCGCGCTCGCCGGCCTCGCCGGGCTGATTTTTGCGACCCGCGTGAATGCGGGCGATCCGACCGCCGGGCTGACCTACGAACTCACCGCCATCACGGCGGCCATCATCGGCGGCACCAATCTCTTCGGCGGGCGCGCCTCGATCCTCGGCACGATGATCGGCGCGCTCATCATGGGCGTGCTGCAGAACGGCCTCAACCTGCTCGCGGTGCAGAGCTACTACCAGCAGATGGCCATCGGCGCGGTGCTAATCCTGGCGGTTTTCATCGACCAGTGGCAGGTCCGGAAGGAGAGCCGGGTATGACCCTTCTCAACATCACCAAAGTCTCCAAGGCCTTCGGTCCGGTCAGCGTGCTGCACGGCGTCGACATGAGCGTCGACCGCGGCGAAGTCGTCGGCCTCGTGGGCGACAACGGCGCCGGCAAATCGACGCTGATGAAGATCGTCACCGGCATGTACACGGCCGACGCGGGCGAGATCACGCTCGACGGCCAGGACATTCTCGGCAACACCCCCGGCGAACGGCGCCGGATGGGGATTGAGATGATCTACCAGGATCTCGCCCTCGCCCGGCAGCAGGATGTCTCCGCCAACATCTTCCTTGGCCGCGAGCCGCAAAAGAAAGTGCTCGGGATGAATTTCGTGGACAAGGCCACCATGAGGCGCGAGGCTCAGGCGATGATCGACCGGCTGGGCGCGCGGCTCCCCGCGATCAACCGGCCGGTGGGCTCGTTTTCCGGCGGCCAGCAGCAATCCGTCGCCATCGCTCGAGCGCTCACCTTCGATCCGAAGCTCGTCATCATGGACGAACCAACGGCGGCCCTCGCCGTTCGGGAGGTGCAGGGCGTGCTGGACCTGATCCGCCAGCTCAAGTCGGAAGGAATCGGCGTCATCCTGATCTCGCACCGGCTGAACGATGTGCTTTCGGTGACGGACCGGATCGTGGTGCTGAACCACGGCCGCGCCGCCGCCAACCTCACCACCGCAGAGACCAACATGACCGAGGTCGTCTCCGCCATCGTCGGCGGCGCCGACATGGACCACGCGGCCGCGCATGAAGCAAGAGGATAGACATGGCTCAGCTTGGCCTTCACACTTTCGCCGCCGCACCCAAATGGGACCTGGCAGAAATGCGCGCCCTTCTGGGCAAGTTCCAACAGCACAAGATCCGGGTGCTTGAGATTCCGTTGCTCAACCCGGCCGAAATCGACGTGGCCGAGACGCGCGCTTTTTGCGAAGAGACCGGAATCTCGCCGGTGTGCTCCCTGGGCCTGCCGCCGGAAATCGACGTGATCTCAGATCCGGACTCTGGCCTCGCCTTCCTCGAACCGGCGTTCCAAGTGGCAAGCGGCGTCGGTGCCTTCGCGCTCGCCGGCGTCACCTACGGCACAATCGGCAAGATATCCGGCGCGCCCCGCTCCACCGAGGAATTCGATGGCACCGCGAGGTTCATCGAACGCGCGGCGAGAGCGGCGAGGTCGCATGGGCTGAAGCTCGGGCTGGAGCCCTGCAACCGCTACGAGACCCATATCATGAACACCGGCGCCGATGGCCGCGCTTTCTGCGAGGCGGTGGGGGCCGACAATGTCTTCATCCACATCGACACCTACCACATGAACATCGAGGAGGTGTCCTATGCCCAGGGTTTCCGCGATTGCGGCCCGTTCCTCGGCTACGTTCATCTGTCGGAGAGCAACCGTGGCGCGCCGGGAGCCGGGACAATCGACTGGGAGCAGGTCTACGGGGCTCTTGTCGAGGTCGATTTCGACGGCATCACTACGCTGGAGAGCATGAATCACGTTCATCCCGCCATCGCCTCCGCTCTGGCGATCTGGCACCCAGTGGCGGCGAACCCGGGCGACGTGATCGACGTCGGCCTGCCTTTCCTGCACCAGGTGGCGGCGGCGTCCGGCTTTCACTACGCCTAACCGGGATTGAGGAGTAAGCGTGCCGCTCAAATTCGAGCAGCAACTCATTCTTCGGCCCACATGCTGCGCTCTTACGGTAATGGACGGGGTCGGCAAACCGCGCTCCCTGATTGTCTCCGCTCCAAAGCTCCGAGGGCGCGGCGCCTCAACCACCGATCAGCGTGATCGGCTCAACCTCAACCGCCCCGAAAGGGCGCATGACCGCCGGACCGCAAATGGAGTGAGGCCGCGGCCGCCTGTTCCCGACAGATTGGCGGCCGGTTTGTGAGGACAAGACATCCGGCCAATAGCCAGGATGCTCCAACACGCCGTCTCGGAGAGGCTTTCCATACGCCGATGACGGAACACTGGGGGTGTTGCGCCGTCAAAAAGGCGGCGCAACGCCAAACATTACCAATCGTAGCTTGCGCCGAAGACGATCTCGTTCTGGGACATGCGAAGATCGATATCCTGGAGGTCGAGGCCGAATGCAGAGGTCTCGTTCCTGCCAGAGACCTTGCTTTCAAAGGCGTGGGTATAGGCTCCGTGAAGGCTCCAGTTCTCGTTCAGCTTGTAGGTAGCGCCGACCGACGCGTGCCATTGGATCGTACCCGGTGCCAGTGTGTTCAGAAGAACCTCGTCGTTGTCTATGAATTGCGTGGCATAGCTGACGCCGCCACGGAACGTCCATTGATCGTTTTGGCGGTAGACTGCGCCGACGCGAAAGACGTCCATGTCCTCCCACCCGAAGCCGGGTCCGTCGCTGGCTCCGAACTGAGTGTCAATGACAGCACTGCTGTTTGCGATAGCGGGAATCTGACTGTAGTAGATCCGCTGATACTCCGCGGTGATCGTGAAGCGCGGATCGGCTGCGGGAGTGTATCCGGCGCCAATCGAGAATGTCGGGGGTACGTCAAAATCGCCCTGCTCGGCGAAAAGCCCCGAATAGCGATCGAACTCGCTCATCCAGATCCGCGAGCGATAGGATATCCCGATATCCCACTCTGCGTTCGGCTCGTAGAGCAGTCCAAGATGGTAGCCCCACCCGCGCGACCAGGAATCGCCATTGTTGGTCACATTGCCCGGGTTGGTGGAAAACATGGCATTGTCGAATGGTTCGAGACCGGTAGCGGAGAAACGCTGGAGGGCATAGATCGGCGCAAAGCCGAGCGTGATTTGGTCATTCAACTCGTATGAGTAGTTCAGCCCGATGAAGACCTGTTCGAGGTTTACGCCGAGCGGCGTTGTCGCGACTCCCGGAGGGGCGAAATTCGAGAAGATGTTGGTGTCATACTCGGTGTTCATGCCACCGTTGCCGTAGATAACGAAGCCAAGAGAACTTCGGTCGTTCAGGCTCCAGTTGGCGCCGCCACACGGGATGTAGAAGTAGTCGTTGGAACTCGTCTCTTTGCCCGCGACGAGAGGGCCTCCTGGCTCGATGTCGAACCCACGATCCGGAGAAAAGACGGTCACGCAAAACCCGGCCGAGTTGCCGACCTTGTTCCCGAAGGCAGGGTTCTGCGCCAGGCTGAGAACGCCGGATGGTACGGCGACGCCGGCACCAGCCATCCCTTTCGAACCAGCTCCATAACCGTTGGCGAAGTAGCCGTTGGTTGCCAGCGCCGGGTCCGCCGCGGCCCCCACCATGGCAAGAATGGCCGTGCCTGCGAAGACGCGGTGTGTTCGAATTGAGGTCCTCATGATTGGTCTCCTCGCACATCATGACACGGTGATGCCCGATCTCGCTGATGCAGACGCGTGGCCATTGTCGGACTCACCCGCTATAGATATTCGAATGTCAGCATGTTCTTGGTTGCGCGTCACAGGAAATGTGATCCGGCGGCGAAATTGATTCCAGATTGGGTCCGATTTGCTCCACTCTCGTCCGGTGCGCCGACGAAACAACGGCACTCACTTCTTAAGTGACCTGAGCAAGCTGCAAGCGGCCTCCTTCCCTGTTTCGGGACTCCCTCTCATCTCCATTCGCTGATGACTTCGATGAACCGGACGCCTCTGTAGTCGGACATATCGACGAAAGGAAATCGGTGCTTGGAGGTGTTTGCTGATGTCCGTGACTCGCGCGTGGCATTCACATGATGCGGTCAGTTAGGTTTGGGAGAGACCATCGAGGAGTGAGGCTGACGCAGGCACCGACGAAGGTCGAAGCATAAATGCGGGTGGGATCATCCATGGCATCGCGACCGGTCAGCGCACTCGTAGCCCCGAGATCCGGCAGTGTCATCGATCCGCGGCAGACATCATCATGTCGGAAGGGTTCCTCAGGAACCATCCCTGCACGCCGCCTGGCACCCGAAGGCCAAAGCCAAAAAGAAGCCCCCAGACAGAGTTTTTGAGTTGCCCGCCCCTTCGGCCCTGCGGTTCCCGTCTCCCTTTGAACAGCTCCCAGGAAACCCGGTGCCCGTCTGATGGACGCCCCGGACGCAGCAGCAAAAAAAATGTCCGGGTTTGTCTGAGATCAAATCGAAATTTTTGAATGTGTGATTGAAAGCGACCATGATGACTCGCGCCCCTATCGTTCGCTTACTGCATCCGCATGAAAAATCGAGCGTCCGCAGCGAGGGCAGAGCCGTTCCGGTTATCACCAGGCCGCGGAGGCACACATGAGCGACACGTTCGCGCCCGTTAAGATCTTCTCCGTAACTCTATTGTTCTGGATTCTGCTCAACGGCGCTCTTGAGGTCGATGTGCTTCTGGTCGGGGCGGTCGTTGCCGGTGCGATCACCTTCCTCCTCGCCGGCAGCCTTTCATTCCTCTCAGGATATCGGCTCACCTGGGAATCTGCCCGGGCGACCCTCGGGTATCTAGGATATTTCCTGCGAGAACTTCTGAAGGCGAACCTTTCGCTCGCGCGGGTCGTAATGGACCCGGCGCTGCCGGTGGAGCCAGCAATCGTCAAGGTGCGCACGCGACTCAAGAACCCTGTTGCGCGGCTGCTGCTCGCCAATTCGATCACCCTGACCCCCGGGACTCTCACGGTCGAGATGAAAGGCGAGTGGCTCTATGTCCATTGGGTCTTCGCCAAAACAACAGATCCCAATGTCGCAACGGCCGAAATCGTCGCGGACTTCGAGAAATTCCTGGAGAAGATGTATGACTGACACCCTCCTGCTTCCCGCCGCCATCGCGGCGCTCGCGCTTGCAGCTGCCTTCTGGCGGTTCCTCGTCGGGCCGCGCCCGGTCGACCGCGTCGTCGCCTTCGACGGGCTCACCATCATCGCCATAACCGGGCTTGTCCTGTCAGCGCTTGCCTCGGGGCGAAGCATCTATCTCGACGTGGCCTTGGTCTACGCTCTGCTGTCCTTCCTGGGTGTCATCGTCGCGGCCCGCTACCTTGAAGGAGGCGAGCAATGAACGCCTTGGCCATTCTCGGTGTCATGGTGATGACCGCGGGCGCCGTGTTTCTCGCATTCGCGGGCCTGGGGCTCTATCGCATGCCCGACACCTACACGCGCATTCAGGCAGGGACCAAGGCGACCACTCTCGGCACGATCCTCACCTTGGTGGGCGCTGCGCTGATCATGCCTGACTGGGGTGTCAAACTGCTTCTGATCGCTCTCTTCCTGATGTTCACCAACCCACTTTCGTCACAGGTGCTGGCACGGGCCGCGCATCGCGCCGGCGTTCCCGCAACGAAAGAATCCAAGGCAGATGCGCTGGCCGAAGATCGGGAGGAACTGGCATGAGCACGCTGATGCAGGGTCTCGGGCTCGTGATCGCCCTTGCCACAATCGGTGCCGCAACCTTGGCAATTCTCACGAGATCGACCGTGACAGCGGTGCTTGCGGCTGGCCTCGTGAGCCTTCTCGCCTCGGTTCTCTTCGTGGTTCTCGCCGCGCCCGACGTGGCGATGACCGAGGCGGCTATCGGCTCCGGCCTGACCACCTTCCTCTTCTTCTTTGTGATGGGCCGGATCCGTCGGGAGAGTGAAAAATGATCCCCAAAGTCCTGATTTCCGTTTTGTTGCTGCTATTGGGCTATGCGTTCTGGACCCTGTCTGTCGGTTATGCTCCGGATACGGAACTCAACCGCACGGCAGCCTACTACGCGGCAAACGCAGAGAGCGAGGTCGGCGCACCGAACATCGTCACCGGTATCATTGTCACCTGGCGTGGTCTCGATACGCTGGGCGAAGTTACGGTGCTCTTCCTGACCTCCGCGATCATTGCGCTTGTGCTCTCGCAGTCCGGGGGGCCTTCGGGCGTCTCCGGCGCGGACTTCCTGCCCTCCGGCGAACTGTTGACCACCGGCGCACGGATGTTGGTGCCTCTGATCGTCCTGTTCGGCGCCTATGTCATCATGAACGGGCATTTGACACCGGGAGGCGGTTTCCAGGGCGGCGCGATACTCGCCTCGGGCGTGCTGATGGCTCTGCTCGCCGAGCCGACGCGCCGTTTCGGTCACACGGCCATCTTGCGCATCGAGAGCCTCTCGGGGAGCTTCTACGTGCTGATCGGACTCGCTGGAATGGCGATCGCGGGAGGCTTTCTGGACAACGGAATTCTTCCACTGGGGCAGTTTGGCACCATGCTCTCTGCCGGAGCGATCCCGCTCATTTCGGTCTTGATCGGGCTGAAGGTCGGCGCTGAATTCTCTTCGATCCTCCAAAGCCTGCATGAAACGGAGGACGCGTGATGTCCCAGATTGCCCTCACATGCGGCTTCATACTCATCCTAGCGGGACTGTACGGCGCACTGACGAACCGTGACATCCTGCGGATGATCGTTGCCTTCACCGTGGCAAACACGGGCGTCAACATCGTCCTCGTCGCGGTAGGCTACTTGCCCGGCCGAACCGCGCCGATCCTGGATTCCGCCGTCCCGGTGGCAGAGGCCGCCCAGCGTATCATCGACCCGGTGCCACAGGCGCTGGTTCTCACTGCCATTGTCATCGGCCTGGGCATCACCGCGTTGATGCTCGCCTACGCCTACCGTCTGTTCCGGCTGCGTCACAGCCTTGATATCTCGAACTTCACGGAGCTGAAATGGTAAGCCCTGTCCTCATCATTGCCATCGGCCTCGGCACGGCATTCGCACTGGGACTGCTGGGATCCTCCCGCAAGACCCTTCAATTTGGCGCAACGCTCACGGCGCTGGCCGCAATGTCCGCAATCAGTGTCATCTGGCTCGTGGCCCTCGTCACTGGTGCCGCACAGACGGCCGAAATCCATACCGCCGGCGCGGTGCCGCCCTTCGCGATCAACTTGCGGGTGGGCATCGCCGAAGCGGCTCTGCTCGCGACCGTCACCCTCACCGGCCTGTTCGCGGCGCTGTCGCTGCGCGCTCAGCTTCTCAAGCTCGGGCGCGGCGGCATGGCCGTGCTGCTCGTGCTGATCATGGCCATCTCCGGCCTCGTGATGACGCGGGACCTGTTCAACGTCTTCGTGTTCATCGAGTTGATCGCCATCGCGACCGCCGGTCTCGTGCTTCTTTCCGAAGACCCGCGCGCCGTGTGTGCCGGTTTCAAATTCCTTGTGGTTGGCCAGATCATTGCGATCCTGCTGCTGGTTGGCATCATCTTCACCTATCACGCGAATGGCTCGCTCAATATCGACGATATCGCGGCCACGCCGGTTGGTGTTCAAGGCGCTGCCCTGGCGATGTTCCTGCTGTTGATTGCGCTGGTCATCGAACTCAAGACCTTCCCGGCAAACGGCTGGGCGCTTGATATCTACACCAGCGCGCATCCGGGCTTCTCGGCGGTCTTTTCGGCGGCAACCGGCAGCGCGGCGCTGTTCATCGTCGACAAGGTCGTGGCGCCTGCCGGTGCCGAATGGCTTCCGCTTCTGACAGGCATCGGAGTGCTCAGCTTTGTTGCCTCCAACGTCGTGGCGCTGCGCCAGGACAATGACCGCCGCCTGCTCGGCTATTCCTCGGTTGGCCAACTCGGCCTCGTGCTTGCCGTGATCGGCCAGCGCGACGTGCTGGGCGAGGCCTATCTGTACGTCGCGGGTGGTCTGATCCTGTCCCATGCTGTGGCCAAGGCGGGCCTGTTCTGGATGTCCGCCATGGTGCGTGGCCGCAATCTCGACGACTGGGCCGCCATCCGCGCGCGAGCGCCGATGGTTCTGGCCTTCGCGACCTTCATCGCCATGCTCGTCGGCCTGCCTCCCTTCCCCGGTTTCTATGCCAAGTGGGACCTCGCGCAGGCGCTGGTCGCCGCGGGACGGCTGCCGGTACTGGCGCTGATCCTGCTCGGCGTGCTGATCGAAGCGGCCTATCTCTTCCGCTGGTTCGGCTTCGCCATCAAGCGTGAGGCGCCGGAGAAAGGCCTTTCCGCCAACATGGTGGATTGCGGCATCACCTTCGCAGCCGTGATCGCCGGTTGGGCGCTTGGCTGGATCTGGGGCGCGATCCCCGGACAGCACAACGTTCTGGCCACATTGCCGATGCTGGCGGTTCTGGCCTTCTTCGCCCTCGAACCGCTCCCCGCGAAAATCAAGAACGTGGCCGCAATCGGGGCGCTGCTAGGCTGGTTCACGCTGGTCTTTGGCGACTATGATCCGATGCGCCTGATCTTCGCTGTCGTGATGATCCCCGGCGGGGCCGTCATCCTGCTCGCGTCCTTCACGGAAACAGGACGGCGGATCGGTTTCTACCCTTCGGCCATGGCGATGTATGCCGGCCTTGCGCTGCTGCTCGAAGCGACCACTTTCTTCGAGTTCTTCGCTGCGTGGGAAATCATGACCATCGGTTCCTACTTCCTGATCCTGCGCGGCAAGATGTCGGAACCGCATGCGCTGAGTTACATGCTCTTCTCGCTCGGTGGCGCCTTTGCGCTGCTCGCGGGTTTCGCGCTTGCTTCGGGTGGTATCCAGCCCTTCGCGCTCAACCAGCTTGGAACGGTAGGGGCCGAACTGGCACCGTGGGTCTTCGTCCTTCTGTCCATCGGCTTCATGACGAAAACAGCGGCCATGGGGCTCCATATCTGGCTGCCCGGCGCACATGCCGAAGCCGAGACGGATGTCTCGCCCATGGTCTCGGGCATCCTGCTCAAGGCCGGGCTCTTCGGTCTTTTCCTGATGCTGATGGAACTCGGGCGACAGAGCCTCTGGGGTGTCGACCTGACGGTCGTGCTCGCCTGGATCGGCGCGATCTCCGCCTTCCTGGGCGCGGTGCTCTCGATCTTCCAGGAGGACGCAAAGCGGCTGCTGGCTTACAGTTCGATCAGCCAGATGGGTTATGCGCTCTTCGGTATCGCGCTGATGAACCACCTCGGCTGGCTGCTGGCGATGATGTTCGTCATCAACCACTACGTCTACAAGTCGATGCTCTTCCTGGCCGTGGGCGGCGTCTACAAGCGCACCCACACCAAGCTCATGTACCAGATGGGCGGGCTGATCACGCTGATGCCGTTCACCTTCGTCTCGGTGCTGGTGGGGATCATCGCGATGTCGGGCGTGCCGCCGCTTTCGGGCTTTGGCGGGCGCTGGATCTTCTACAACGCGATCATGGATGCGGGGTTGCGCTTGCCGCTGATCCTGATCTTCATGGCCGGCCCCGTTGGCTTCCTCTACCTCTTCCGGCTGATCCACACGATCTTCCTCGGCCAACTGAAGGATCCGCACAGGCAGTTGAAGGAGGCGCCCGTCTGGCTGCTGGTGCCGCAGATGATCTTCGTGGCCTTCCTCATCGGCTTCGCGGTTCTTCCAGGCATGGCGCTTCAGAAGGTCGACGGTTACATCGGCTCGATCTTCGGCGATCAGCCTCTGGTCTGGTCCGGCCGTGCCATCGCTTCCGAGTTCGGCTATTGGAACCCGGTTGCGATCATGGTGGTGATCGCAGTGATCTTCGTATCTGTCTTCCTGATCCTGATCGCCAAGAACCACGACGCCCAGAAGGTGAAGCAGTTCAACATCGTCTTCTCCGCCGAGCGCCCCTATCGCCCCGAGACGACGCATTTCGCATGGAACTTCTTCGCCCCCTACCGGAAGGCGCTGGGCTTCCTTGAAGCGCCGGTGGTCACCTCTTTCTGGGGCGGCGTTACCGACGGCTTGAACGGCACCGCGGAGTTCACCCGCCGCTTCTACAACGGCAATGGACAATCCTATGCAGCGCATGTGCTGCTCTTCGTGGTCGCCGTCTATCTGATCGCAATGGGAGGCGTCGCATGACCTTCGAGTGGATCCAAGTTCCCTACGCGCTCGCCACGCTTTTCATCATCCTGAACTACGGGCTGCTGATGACGGCGGTGGTGCGAAAGCTCGCCGCAAGGGTCGGCGGTCGGCCGGGCATCCCGGTCTGGCAGAACTACATCGACCTGGTGAAGAACTTTGCCCTGCGGTCAAAGATCAATCATGGCGTCATGTACTATCTCGGCCCGGTCTTTCGGCTGTCGGGCGGCATCGGCCTCATCCTCTTCGTTCCGACGATCTATGGCAGCTCCTGGGCGCAGAACTTCTCCTTCGCCGGGGATCTCGTGCTTGCACTGTATTTCATTTTCTTCGGCACGCTGGGGATGGCACTTGGCGCAGGCGAGAGCGGGCATCCGCACTCGGCCATCGGTGTTTCGCGCGGGCTCGCGCAGGTGACGACGGCAGAACTGCCGATGGCGCTCGCGGTCTATTCCCTCGCCATCCAGTACCAGACGCTTTCGATCACCGAGATCGTCGCGGCGCAGCAAGGGGGACTGTTCAACTGGACGCTCTTCACCAACCCGCTCGCCGTGGTGGCCGCGATGTTTGCCTTCGTCGGTACCATGATGCGCTCGCCATTCGACGTGGTTCTCGCGCCGCAGGAGATCCCGATCGGCCCGCCGACGGAATATCACTCGGCCTACCTGGCGCTGATGCAGACCAACCGCGCGATTTTCCCGATCGCCAAGACGATCATCTACATGAACCTCTTCTTCGGCGGAGCGGCCAACTGGGCGGAATTCGCGATCAAGGTCTTCCTGCTCTACATGATCCCGGCCGTGATCGGCGTGGTCCACCCGCGCTTCCGGGTCGAACAATCCATCCGCTTTTTCCTGAAATGGGGGCTGCCCGTGGGCATCCTCGCCATCCTGACGGTGTGAACCATGAAAGACGTTGACGACAAGTTCCTCAAGAACCTGGACAGGACGGTTCCGCTGCGGGAAGAGCTCCGCCCCCGCAAGGTCACCACGCCCGACGGGCAGGAGATCGAGATCGAGCCGCTGAAGGACTACTTCTGCGAGGCGGCGCCCAAGGTGCACGCGAAGTCCTACTTCCCGATCGTCGAGGATTTCTACAACTGGGCGCGCGCCAACTCGCTCTGGATTCTCGGCTTCGGCACCGGCTGCGGCGCCATCGAGATGCGCCCGCTGATGACGCCGCGCTTCGATGCCTACCGCTACGGCATTCAGTGGCGGCCCACCCCGCGGCAGTCGAACCTGCTGATGATCTCGGGCTATCTCTCGGTAAAGACGCTGAAGCGCGCGATCCGCGCCTATGAGCAGATGCAGGGCCCCAAATACGTCGTCGGCCTCGGCTCCTGCACGATCAACGGCGGAATGTACTGGGACAGCTACAACACCATCAAGCGGCTCGACCAGTACCTGCCGGTGGACCTCTACATCGCCGGCTGCATGCCCCGCCCCGAGGCGCTGCTCGCGGGCTTCATGGAACTGAAGAAGCTGATCAAGGCAGGCAAGTGCGAAGGCGCCAACAAATATGCGGAGAACTTCGCGACCTACAAGGCAAACCAGAAGTCCGTGATCAAGGACTGGGACATGCCGGATTACAACTGGTGAGCGACATGCGCGACATTCATGCCCTTCTCAAGCAACGCCATCGCCTCGGGCCCCTCGAGCCCCGCAAGGGTGGCCTGGCCTTCGTCACCGTGCCCCGCGAGAACCTGCGCGGGCTGCTGCTGGAACTTCGCGACACGCATGGCTTCACCCACCTCGTGCTGCTGACGGCGGTGGACTGGATGGAGGACGGCCTCTTCCAGCTCACCTACATGCTCAACAACCGCGGCAGGGACCTGACCCTCGGCATCCGCGTGATGATCGACAGGGAAGAGGCGCAGGGCGACACCATCCACGACATGTGGCCGACCGCCGCCACCTACCAGCGCGAACTGAAGGAAATGTTCGGCATCGACTTCCCAGGGTCGCCGCGGCTCGACGAGGAGTTCATCCTCGAGGGCTGGACCGACCTTCCGCCCTACCGGCGCGACTTCGACAGCCTCGCCTACTCGCAGCAGACCTATGCCGAGCGCCCGGGCCGGGTCACCCACGACCCGCGCGAATACATGAAATCGAAACTTTATCCGGACGGGGTGTAACATGTTCAGCTTCAAGCCCGACCGCAGCCAGTATCCGGCGCCCGGCCCCGACGGGAAACTGCAGATCGACCTCGAGACCGGCAAGTATCTCAAGCTCTGGCAAGGCCCGAACCACCCCGGAATCACCGGCAACATGTCGGTTGAGTTGACGGTCTGCGGCGACGAGGTGGTCGAGGGAAAGACCCACGTCGGCTACCTGCACCGCGGCTTCGAAAAGCTGATGGAGCGGCGAACCTTCATCCAGGTGTTCCCCATCGTCTGCCGGGTCTGCGTGCCCGAGCCCGACTTCAACGAATATTGCTATGCCGCCGCGGTCGAGGATCTCGCCGGCATCGAGGCGCCGGAATACGCCCAGTGGATGCGGACGCTTATCCTCGAGATGGGCCGTTTCAACAGCTACATGATGTTCCTCGGCGGCATCGGCGGAGCGCTCGGCCTCGGGATCACCGGCCAGTGGATGACCTACGTGCGTGACCTCATGCTCGACCGGTTCGAGGAGCTGACCGGCGCCCGCATCTACCACATGTTCATCCTGCCCGGCGGCGTGCGCGGGCATCTGCCCGAGGGCTTCGAAGGGCGCATGGAGGAGGTGCTCGACACCGCCGAGCGTTACCTTGCCGATATCGACAGGGTGATGTTCTCCAACTCGGTCTTCAAGACCCGCACCAAGGGGGTCGGCGTGATCGACCCTGCCCTCTTCGAGCCCTATGGCGTGACCGGCCCGAACGCGCGCGCCGGCGGCGTGGCAAAGGACCTCCGCAAGGACAGCCCCTACCTCGTCTACGACCAGCTCGATTTCGAAGTGGCCACCGCGACCGACAGCGACATATTCGCCCGCGCCACAGTGCGCCGCGCAGATGTTCAGACCTCGATCGACCTGATCCGCCAGATCCTGAAGAAGATGCCGAAGACCGGCCCGGCGATGGCCAAGATCCCCAATGTACTTCACTGGAAGATCCCGCGCGGCGAGACCTACATCAAGGGCGAGTGCTCGCGCGGCGAATATGGCTACTACCTCGTCACCGACGGCACCGGCTACCCGCGCCGGATCAACGTGCGCGGGCCGAGCTACACCCACGCGATGGCGCTGCTGGAACACCTGATTCCGGGCACGAACATCTCAGACGTTGCGGCACTGATGGTGTCGCTGCACACCTATCCCCCCGAGATCGAGAGGTAAGCCATGGGCCTGCGCGAGGTTCTCACCCCCTTCACCGTGTGGAAGCATGTCTTCGACGATCCGGTCACCATCAAGCAGCCAATCGGCCGCCCCGCCGCGGAACGCTACCGCGGCTTCCACCAGAACGATCTCGACACCTGCATCGGTTGCGGCACCTGCGAGGCGATCTGCCAGAACGGCGCGATCGACATGGTGGCGGTCGCCGGATACGACCCCGAGAAGGGCAACTCCGGGTTGAAGCCACAGATCGACTACGGCCGCTGCTGCTGGTGCGCGCTCTGCGTCGACGTCTGCATGACCGGCTCGCTCACCATGTCCAACGAGTACACCTGGGTGGACACCGACCCCGACGCCTTCCGCTTCGTGCCGGGCCTCGAGGAGCCATGGAAAGACGACGAGGAAGGCTACGAGCGCGAGGGCAAGCGGGTGCTCTCGGGCATCGAGCGGATTCACATGGAAGAGATGGAGCCCGAAGCGCGCATCGGCAATTTCGACGAGATCGTCGCGGGCTACAGCCGCGCCGAGGCGATCCTCGAGGCGGATCGCTGCGTCGAATGCGGCCTCTGCGTCGCAACTTGCCCGGCTCACATGTCGATCCCCGACTACATCGCTGCAGTGCGGGACCAGGACTACGACCGCGGGCTGCAGCTGCTCTACGAGACCAACCCGTTCTCGGAGGTCTGCGGCCGCGTCTGCACCCACAAATGCGAAGGGTCCTGCGCCGCGCTGCACGAGGGCGACCCGATCGCCATCCGCTGGCTCAAGCGCCACATCATCGACGAGGTGCCGTTCGACCGGCGCATCGAGCTGATCGGCCAACCGGCAGAGCCGACCGGCCGCAAGGTCGCGATCATCGGCGCCGGTCCAGCCGGGCTGACGGCGGCCTTCGACCTGGCCCGCGCCGGCCACGGCGTGGTGGTCTACGAGGCGCTCGCGCACGCCGGCGGGATGATGCGTTACGGCATCCCCGAATACCGTCTGCCATACGACGCGCTCGACCGCGACATCGGCGTGATCGAGGCGATGGGCGTGGAGATCCGCACCAATTGCCGTGTCGGGCGCGACGTGACGATGGACGAGCTTCGCCGCGACCACGACGCCGTCGTCCTCACCATCGGCCTGCACATGGGCCGCTCGACCCGCGTGCCCGGAACCGAGGGTGCCGGCGTCGAAAAGGCGGTGGACCTGCTGCGGCGGATCACCGACGGCGAGAAAGTGCCGCTGGCCGAGCAGATCGTGGTGATCGGCGGCGGCAACGTGGCGATGGACATCGCCCGCTCGATGGCGCGGCTGCAGAAGGCGGAATTCGGCAAGGTCGGCATCACCCTGACCGCCCTCGAAGACATCGACCATTTCCTCGCCGACCCCGAGGAGGTCGTGGAAAGCCGCGAGGAGGGTGTGAAGATCTTCGACGCCCGCGGGCCACAGGAAGTGATGCGCGATGCCGAGGGCAAGGTCACCGGGCTGCGCACCTGGCGGGTCAAGTCGATCTTCGACGCCGAGGGCCGCTTCGCCCCCGCCTACGACCAGAGCGACGAGCGCGTCCACGCGGGCAGCATGGTGATCGAGGCGATCGGTCAGGCGGCGGACACGTCGCTGCTCGGCGCAGCGTTGACCGAGGCGCTGGAGTGGAACCGTGGACGGATCAAGATCGACACAGCATTCCGGACCTCGGAGCCGTGGCTCTTCGCTGCAGGCGATGCGGTCAAGGGCCCGGATGTCATCAGTGCCGTTGCCGACGGTCACCGGGTGGCGCGGACGGTGATGGAGAAACTCGCAGCACGGGAGGTTGCACAATGAGCGAGACGAACAAGGCGAAACTGACTGGAAAGGCGACAGTTCGAGAGATATTCGAAACGGCGACGGAATTCGAGAAGGTCGCACATCGCTTCTATACCGAGTTGATCCCGAACGTTTCCAAGGACATCCGCTGGCTGGTCGAAGAACTGGCCGAGGAAGAGTTGGAGCATGTGGAGCTGTTCACCAACCTGTCGAAGAACCCGGAAGTTGACGCCATCATGGCGGCGGAGATCGCCCGCCCGGTGGCCGATGGCAAGTTCTCCGATTGCGTGCACACGCCGGATCTTGGACCCAATCCCGATGACCAGGCGGTCCTGCAATATGCACTCATGCGCGAAAGCGCCGCGATGGACCAGTACACCGAACTGGCCCAAAGCACCCCTGCCGGTCCGCTGAAGGATGCATTCGTCTTCCTCGCGAACGAGGAAACCAAGCACAAGGCGGAACTGGAAAAGATCTACTACGAAACAGTTCATTCCGGAGGTGTTTGATCGGTCCCGTGGCAGCAAGCATATGCGAAGGTCGGCGGTGAACGTGGGCGCGACCCGGCACCTCCGGACACGGACCCTCGTGGCGTTGATCTCCCTGCCGCACTCGTGCAACTGACCCGTAACGTTTGGCGGCGAGAGTAGGCGGTGGAGGTCGGTGAAGACCGGCAAGTGGACGATGCCCCTGCTGATTGACAGCACCGCCATCAAGGTCGAGGGCGAAGGCGCGCGGCACGCCCGCAAGCATGGTGGCCCCAAACGACGCGTCTGGCGCAGGATCCACCTTGGGATCGAAGAGGAAACGCTGGAGGTTCGGACGGTGGAGATCACCGGGAGCCACATCGGCGACGCACCGGTGTTACCAGACCCGCTCGGCGAGATCCCGAACGACCGGTAGATCGGCCGTTACGGCAGATTGCGCCTGCGATACCCACAAATGCCACCATTTCATCGCTGACCGCAGCGCCCATGCCGTCATCCCGAACGGCTACACCGCGCCTGGCAACTCGATCACGGAGGCGGTGGGATATGTCTGTTCGAAGAAGGGGGAGCCACGGACATCAGCCGATTTGTGCAACAGAGCCCGTTGCCGACAATCTTAAAACTATCGCAAAGCTGCCAACGGAATGCTGCATCTTAGATGAATGGCGGGTCTGGTGATGCCCCAAAGCGGCGCGGTCAATTCAAAGGGGTTTGCTCGGGGCCGGTCGCGTGGTTGAAGCGCTGTTGGCGACGGTTCGGAAAACTTCAACATCGGATCTCGCCGAATGAACCCTGATTTCTCCTTGGAATTGATGTCGCCACTCCGAGCGCAACCTCAGCCAACGCGTTCTATGTAGTTTTGGATTCACGAAGCTCGGCGGAATTGCCGGCGTTCGCGCTTTTCAGCGGGTTGAAGTCAGCCGCTACACGATGATCGTGGCCTTCGACGAGACACGACGTGCGTCGAGGCCGAGTTCGCATTCCAAGCGTCCACGCTGGCCACGACTTCGCCGGCTGCAAGCGCCGGAATTTCCAGCTTCGGGTGGTCCAACGTTCAGGGCAGCTGCAGCCCATCATGCACTATGACTGAAACCGGACCACCGATGGGGGCAGGCCAGCGTGGCCGGCCTGAAGCAGCTCATTTACGCCATACCGTTCAATCGGCGGCCTTTCGCCTTGAGCCCGCCTGGTTGGCGTTTCCGAAATTGCCCTTACGAGTAACCGCCGGTCAAATCGGGTAATGGAGTTCGCCATCCTGCAGCGTAATCCACCGCAATTCGGTGAACTCGGCGATCCCCCAGGTGCCGCCGAACCGGCCATAGCCTGAAGCCTTGACCCCGCCGAAGGGCATTTGCGCCTCGTCATGGACGGTCGGGCCGTTGACATGGCAAATGCCGCTTTCGATCCGCCGTGCCACCTCGAGCGCCCGCATGATGTCACGGCCAAAGACAGCCGAGGACAGGCCGAACTCGCTTTCATTGGCGATCCGAACGGCTTCGTCCACCGAGGCGGCGCGGATGATCGCGACAACCGGGCCGAAGCTTTCCTCGGAATATATGCGCATCTCGGGTGTCACGTTGTCGAGCGCGGCGGCATTCAGGATCGTGCCGTCGCCGCCGCCCGCGATCAGCGTGGCCCCCTTGTCCACGGCGTCCTGGATGAGGCCGCGCACCCGGTTCGCGGCCCCGGCTGACACAAGCGAGCCAAGCGGCTGGTCGCCCTCGCGCGGATCGCCGGCGGTCAGGTCTGCCACTTTGGCCTGAAAGGCCTCGACAAATGCGTCGCCGGCGGCGCCCACCGCGATGATCCGTTCGGTCGACATGCAGATCTGGCCCTGGTTCATGTAGGCGCCGAAACCCGCGGCGGCGACCGCGGCCTTGATATCGGCATCTTCGAGAACAATCATCGGCGCTTTGCCACCGAGCTCCAATAGCGCCGGCTTCAGATGACGCCCGGCCAATTCCCCGATCACCTTGCCAACACGCGTCGAGCCGGTGAAGTTGACTCGCCGCACCGCCGGATTGGCGATCAGCGCCTCGACGATCTCCGGCGCATCGTTTGGGTCGTTGGAAATGGCGTTGAGCACACCCTCGGGAAAGCCGGCCTCCGCCACGGACTGGACCACCAGCGCATGCACGCGCGGGCAAAGTTCGGAGGATTTCATTACAACCGTATTGCCGCAGGCCAGCGGCGTGGCGATGGCGCGAACGCCAAGGATCACCGGCGCGTTCCAGGGCGCCATTGCCAACACCACGCCCGCAGGTTGCCGGATCGCGAAGGCCGTGGAACCGGGGCGGTTCGAGGGAAGAATCTCGCCGGTGATCCGGGTCGTCAGGCTCGCGGCCTCGACCAACATGTCGGCGGCGAGCATCACGTTGAACCGCGCCCAGCCTTCGGTCGCACCAACCTCGTCTTTCATCGCGGCCACGATGTCGTCGGCGCGCGCCTTGAGGTTCTCCGCAGCGGCAAGCAACAGGGCCCTGCGATCCCCTGGCCCGGTTGCCGCCCAGGCTGGAAAGGCGCGCGCGGCGGCGTCCACCGCCCGCTCCGCATCGGCCAGACTCGCTGCAGCGGCTTCGGTCACGGTTTCACCACTGACAGGGTTGCTCCGGGTGAACCGCCGATCCCCTTCGGCTGGCTGGTGTTGTCCGTTGATATAGAGGTTCAGGCTTTCCACGGGACGGGTCCTTTCTTCAGGCTCCGCCGTGCCGCCGAGGAAGGCGCGCACGACTGCAGGGTCGGTTCGAAGGGTCTCAGCGGGGCCGGAGCCGGTGATCCGCCCGGCTTCGATCAGGTAGGCGCGGTCGGCAAGCGCGAGGGTCGCGCGGGCATTCTGCTCGACGATCACGATGGTGAGGCCGGTTTCCCGGATCCGCGCCAACGCGGCGAAGACCTCCTGGACCACGATAGGCGCGAGTCCGAGCGATGGCTCGTCGAGAAGCAGCAGGTCGGGTGCCGACATGAGGGCTCGGCCGATGGCTACCATCTGCTGTTCGCCGCCAGACATCGTGCCGGCGACCTGTCCGAGCCGCTCGGCAAGCTTGGGGAAGAGTGCGAAGATCTGCTCGCGGGTGGCGGCCGCCTTGTCACGCGCGCGTGACGGTCGGGCACCGAGCGCGAGGTTCTCCGCCACGCTCAGGCCGGGGAAGATGCCCCGCCCCTCGGGCACAAGCGCGATACCTTCCTCTACAAGCGCATGTTGCGGCAGGGCGAGAAGGTCGGCACCTCGGTACCTGATCGCCCCCGCAGACGGCCGCACCCGACCGCCGACGGCGCCGAGGAGCGAGGATTTGCCCGCCCCGTTGGCGCCGAGGATGGCGACCATCTCGCCGGGTTCCACCCGGATCGAAACGCCATCGAGCGCGACGTGCTTGCCGAAGGCGACGGTCAGGGCCTCGACCTCAAGCATCTTCGCCCTCCCCGAGATAGGCCGCGATGACATGCGGGTCGGTCAGCGCAACTTCCGTCGCCTCATCGGCGATGAGCCTGCCGGAATTCATGACCGCCACCCGCGGGCAGAGCGCGCGCACCGCCTCCATGATATGTTCGACCATCAGGATCGTTATCCCGCTATCGGCAAGCGAGCGGATCAGAGCAACCCCTTCGCCAAGTTCGGTCGGGTTCAGCCCGGCGAGCCATTCGTCCAGCAAGAGCAGCTTCGGCTCGGCGGCGAGCGCGCGGGCGAGTTCCAACCGCTTCTGGTCGATATAGGTCAGTTCTCCGGCGTTAGAGGAGGCACGCCTGGCGAGGCCAACCTGTTCCAGAGCGGCCTGCGCGACCTCGTGCGCTGCCGCTCCCCAATGGGACTTGGCGCCGAAGACGGCGGGGACCATCACGTTCTCGGTCAGCGTCAGCGAGGGCAGGATTCGCACCAGCTGGAAGGTGCGTGCCACGCCGACGCGGGCTATCTGATCCGGCCTCCGGCCGGTCAGGGTCGTGCCGGCAAGCGTAATCCTTCCGCCATCTGCAGAAAGGTCGCCTGAGACCAGATTCACCAGCGTCGTCTTTCCCGAGCCGTTCGGGCCGAGCAGCCCCATGATCTCGCCTTCGGCGATGTCAAAAGAGACCGCGTCCACAGCGGTCAAGCCACCGAAACGCTTGGTAACATTGTCGATGGAAAGCAACGTCATCCTGCTCCCTCTCTGCGCTGGCGCAGCCGCTCGATCCCGGCCAGCACGCCATCTGGCAGCGCGAAGACAACGCCGATGAACAGAAAGCCAAGGAAGATCGGGTAGGTGTCGGGAAGCTTCACCGACAGCCATTCGAAAGCCAGGAACAGCGGCACCGCGCCAAGCGCCGGTCCCCAGAGCCGGTTGGCCCCGCCCAGGAGCGCCATAATGACGGTCAGGAAACTCACCGTTGGATTGAAGACGATCGCGGGCTCCACATAGACCCAACGCGGACTCGCGATTGCGCCTGCAAGCGTCAGGATCGTGGCCGAGAGCACGAAAGCTACAAGCTTCGTGCGCGCGAGGGGGATGCCGGAATGCGCCGCCACCACCTCGTCATCGCCGATCACGCGAAGCGCGAGGCCGAGCCGGGAACGGTGGATGAGCGCCGTCAGGCCGATGGTTACGGCACCGAGCGCCAGCATCTGCCAGTAGATCCCACGCGCGGTCACATCGAGGAAGATATAGCGCCCGAGCGTGCCGGTGACGTTGACCTCGTACCAGGTGATAAGCTGGCGGACGAGTTCGGCCAGCCCGAAGGTGAAGATCACAAAGTAGACCCCCGCGAGGCGAAGCGTCGAAAGCCCGACAACCAGTGCCATCGTGGCGCCGACCAGCGCTGCGGCGAGCAGAACGAGCGGATAGGGCAACGCCTCATTCAGCACTGCAACCGTGTAGGCCCCGGTTCCGTAAAAGGCGACGGTTGCGAGCGAAATGTAGCCCGTATGCCCGGAAAACAGCGCCCAGCTGCTGGCCAAAGTGGTGTAGGTCACAGCGCCGATCAGCAAACCCAACCCGTAGTCGGACAGGGCGAACGGAGCAGCAGCGAGCAGCGCGAGGGCGAGAACGGGCAAGATCAGCTTCATCTCACCCCCTCCCGAACAGACCCTGCGGCCGCCACAGAAGAACAGCGAGGAAGATCGCGAATGTCGCGGCGAGTGTCAGTCCGGGATCTATCGCGGTGGCGACGAACGTCTCCACGAGGCCAAGCGCGAAACCGGCCGCAAGCGCACCCGCGACATTGCCAACACCGCCCATGATGACGATCACCAGCGCCTTCATTGTGAAGATGACGCCGTCATTGGCGGAGAAGGTCTGGTACATGGCGATGGTGGCGCCACCCGTTGCGGCCAGCGCGGTGCCCAGCGCAAAGCCCTGCCGGGCCACCCGGTTCACGTCGATGCCGACGAGCGGAGCAGAGCCTGGCGTCTGCGCGACCGCACGCAGGGTAAGCCCCCAGCGTGTTCGCGCCAGCGCGACTACAAGCGCGCCACCCGCGGTCACGCAGATTGCGAAGGCGATGAGGCGATTGAGGGCGACCGGCACGCCGAAGACAGACACGCCGCGGTCGAGGTAGGAGATCGATGTGAAGTTCGAGCCGAAGGCTACGAGCAGGACACCCTGGATCAGGAACAGGAGGCCGAAAGTGGCGAGGATAGAATCGACTTCCAGCCTCCCGCCTGCGCCAGAGCGCGCGACGAGCGGGCGCATCATTACTGCGTAAAGAAACCAGCCCACCACGTAACCCGCCGGAGCGATCATCACGATCGCGGCGATGGGCGACAGGCCGGTTGCACGGAACAGCGCGACGAGGACGAAAGCAGCCGCCAAGGTCAACTCGCCATAGGCAAGATTCATGATCCGGCTGATGCCGTACTGAAGGGTCAGGCCCAGGGCCAGGAGCGCATAGGTGCCGCCCAGCACCAGGCCGAGAATAAGTATCGTCACAAGTGTTTTTTCCTGTCGCCGGAACATGATGCGGGCCGGCTCCGGCCCGCATCGGAATGGATCGCCGGTCCTACCAGTCGGGTTTCGGGATCATCGGTTCGGAGGCCCCTGCCCGATCGGCCGGGTTGATTGCGCGGAAAGAGCCACCCTGCCACTGGCCAACCCACCACAGGTCGCGCAACTGGTTGTCCTCTAGCTTGACCTCGCCGACGACCGTGTCGAAACTGCCGGTCGAGATTTCCGCGGCGAGCGCCTCGTGATCCAGGCCAACGCGCGCGACAGCCTGTTCGAGTATCTGAAGTGACGCATAGGTGATCGCGCTGGCCCAGCTGTCGGGCGGGTTGCCGACAATCTCGGTATGGCGCGCGAAATAGTCCTGAACCGCAAGGCTGTCGGCGTCGACGCCACCAATTGCCATCACGCCTTCGGCCTTTCCGTCGGCGATGCCGGGATAGATCGGGAAGGCCCCACCTACGGAGATGTAGAATACTTTTGGGTTGTAGCCCATCGACTGCGCCGTCTTGGTCATGCCGAAGCTGCCCGGCGGGTAGGAAAAGGCAACGAAACTGTCGGCACCCGAGGCCTGCGCCTCGCTCAGGATCGCGGCGAAGTCCGAAGTGCCGAGCGGGTAGCTCTCGTCGTAGACGAGCTCGAACCCGGCTTCCTCGAAGGCTGGCCGCGCCCCGTTGATCAGGTCGATCCCGAAACCGTCCGCGACCGAGACAGCCGCGATCTTGTCATTGATCGTTCCAGCGTCCCGCGCCGCGGCAAGGACATCGACAAGGCCCTTGGCATAGTCGTGCCCACCGCCAAGGAGCCAGAAACTCCTGTCCCAGCGTTTCACGAACTCGGGCGCCTTGTCGGTCACGGCCGTCACCGCAAGCTGCGGATAGCCGAACCGTGCGAAGAGCGGGGCGACCGCGAGGTTAGAGCCTGTGCCCCAGGGTGGCAGGATAAGGTCAACCTCGTCCTGGCTCGCCAACCGTTCGATGGCACGCACAAGATCCTCGTTGGAGGAGCGATTGTCGTATTCGACGACCTCGATCATCTTTCTCGATCCGTCGGGCATCGCCAGACCACCGGCTTCGTTGACGGTCTTCACCCAAAGCTCGTAATTCGGGATCGTAGTGATGCCCGCGCCGGTCGCGTTTGGCCCGGTCCGGGCCACTGCATAGCCGATCGTGACCTTGTCGTCCTGAGCTCCCGAGGGGCCAGCCAGAAGGGCGGCCGCAGCCGTCGAACAAATGGCAATGGCGCGCAGCGTCACGCGCCGCGAAATATCGGTCATGGTGTCCTCCCTTGCGGCCCATCCCGCGGGCCTGTTCTTTCGCGCCGTCCCCGCTTTCCTCCCCGCGAAGCCGACCGCTGTAATAGCGTAGACTGAAGCGAGACTTGCAGAAATGCACTCATGCGGCCAAGAATTGCACCTATGCTGTGCCGGACCTCTCTTCTGTCGCGTGGAAATCGGACATGCCCCAATCCCTGACAGGCGCATCGTCTCGACAGTCGACAGCGCGCATACATCACATACGGAGCCCGCTGACCCGTGTAGGACTGTCCCTGCCGGAAGGCTCGGCTTACCTGCTACGGATCGCCGCCGGGCAGGTTCACCTGCGAGACACGGCCGGAGGGGATCGTGGCACCTTCGACGGCCCGCGCCTCATATTGCGCCCTGAGGCAGCGGACCGGGAACTGGTCGCCGAAGGCGGCACGCGGGCGAGTATCGTTGCGATGCCTGCCCTCGCGCTCGCCGCGGCGCTTCCGACGACACCGCTTGGCGAGCAAATCCGCCGGACGCTTGGGCAGGATCAGTCATTTCCCTACGCTGCCGGAGGGCAGATCGATACCCTGATCCAGGGATTGGAGATGGAACGCGCCGAGGCCGAACCCGCGGCGTATGTGGCCGCCGGGCACTACCTGTCGCTGTTGCTGGTTCAGCTATGGCGATTGGCGCGGGCCGATCTTGCCGCGCATGGGCGGGCACCGCAGGGCCTCGCGGAGCGGTTCGTCCTGCTGGCCGGCCAGAGGCTGCGCGAACATATGGCGGTTGGCGACTATGCGCAGGCACTGGGAGTAAGCCGAGACCGCTTGGGGACGGCGGTGCGTCGAGCTACCGGGCATTCGCCGCAATCCTACTTGCATCTGCTTCTGATCCGGGAGGCATCGGAACTTCTGACCAATACCGGCATGCCAGTCGGCCAGATCGCATTTCGGCTTGGTTTCTCGGATCCCGCCTATTTCACCCGGTTCTTCACCCGACACCGAGGCGAGAGCCCCGCCCGGTTCCGCCGCACAGCAAAGGCACGCCGGGAGAAGGGTGAGTTGTCATATGCGGCCTGGCCATGACACAGCGCGATCGAAGTGACCAATGAACCGTCATACGATCGGAACTCACCCAAAGGACAATGGCATCTCCGCATGGCGAAGAAGGCGTTGGACGCGATTGAAACGAACGGCTGTTCACCAGCCAATTTGTACCTTGCCGCGGCTACGACGGATGCACGCTTTGGAAGAAGTATGCACCCGGGTTGTCCATCGGCACCGATTGAGGACGTCGTCCCCTCAGTTGCCAGAACTCCCGTTAAACACCAGGAGCTTGCCTCGAAACCGACTGGAAAGGCCGCGGACAATTTGCGGGATAGCGAATGTGCCAGCGTCCCCCTGTGTAGTGTGCAAACGGCCACAATGCGCGCGTTTACGTTGTCGCAACATAAACGACAGTCCTAACTCAAGGGTGATCACCAGCAGGCGAAACGCCTCCCGCATCCCGGCCTAAGATGGATTGAAAATCCTCGTGCCGGTGGTTCGACTCCGCCCCCCCTCACCACTTACATCAACAATGTCTGCGACGTTCATGATGATCCAGGCCGGCCGCATTGGGATCGTTGACCGGCCGAC
The DNA here is from genome assembly GCF_900188335.1 of Tropicimonas sediminicola. Lineage (GTDB taxonomy): Bacteria > Pseudomonadota > Alphaproteobacteria > Rhodobacterales > Rhodobacteraceae > Tropicimonas > Tropicimonas sediminicola. Next base: position 38,173 of record NZ_FZOY01000010.1, read on the forward strand.
GGAGTGGCCGCCCTTTCGCAGCTGCCTAGCGGCGGGGCATACCCGCTGGCCTGGAAAGCCGCTTCAGCGCCGCTGTGCGATAGGGCGCGTTCGGCGCGCCGTAGCCGTCATAGCCGCCTCGTCGCTCGATGATCTCGAAGAAGAACCCGTCGCCGTAAGGGCGCGAGTAGAGTTGGAAATACGACCCGCCAGCGCCGTCCTCGTCGTAGAGGATGTTGGCGGCCCTGAGCGCAGCCACGAAATCGCTCGTCAGCCCGAACCGCGACTCGATCTCTCCATAGTAGTTGGTCGGAATCGGCAGGCTCTCGAAGCCGTTCGCGGCAAGCTTTTCGGCGGTCGCGAAGATGTCCGAGGTCGCGAAGGCAAGGTGCTGCACCGAGGATCCGAAGCTGTCGGACACGAACCGTCCGGCGAAGGTGCGGTGGGTGTCTACCCCGTTCAGTGTGATGCGGATCGCCCCGTCGGCGCTTTGCAGCGCCCGCGAATGCACGATCCCGCCCGGGTCGGCCACGTCCACCTCGGGCGCCTTCTCGATCTCGAAGATCGAGGTGTAGAACAGCGCCCAGGTCAGCATTTCCTCGTGCTTCATCACCTGCGCCACGTGGTCGATACGGGTCAATCCGGTCGGGCTGGCGGCGACATCCGCGTCCACCGGCTTGAATTCCGCCTCCCAGACACGGCCGAGTTCCGAGGACGTGTCGAGGAAATGCAGGACCGAGCCGCCGACGCCGCGCACCGCCGGAATATCCAGTTCCCCGGCGCCGAGCGGCTGGGCGAAGAGGTTTGCGCCAAGGGCGCGGGCACGCTCTACCGTGGCGCCGGCGTCCTCGACCATAAGGCCGATATCACAGACGCTGGTGCCATGCATGACATAGGAGGAATGGGCAAAGCCCTCCTGCTCGGTGTTGATCACGATGTTGATGCTGCCCTGCCGCCAGAGCGACACGGATTTCGCGATATGCCGGGCGACGCGCTCGAAGCCGAGGGTGTGCAGCATCTGCCCCAGCGTCTCGGCCTCCGCGTCGCTGGCGGAAAACTCGACGAACTCGACGCCATTGACCCGCCCTTTCGGCGGCATGTCCGGCAGCGTGATCTGCCTCGCCGGCTCGGCGCGCTTCAGCTGGTCGGCGAGGTAGATCAGCGAGCGGTGTCCGTCGAGCGCCGCGATCCGGGCACTGCTGCCGCGTAGCTGGTCGTTGAGGATCTCGAGGCTGAACGGTCCGTCGTAGCCGGTCACGGAGACGGCGCGGAGGAAATCGAGCAACGGCAGATCGCCCTCGCCCGGCATCACGCGGAAGTGCCGGGACATATATTCCAGGTCCATCGCGATCATCGGTGCGTCGGAGAGCTGGACGTGGAAGATGCGGTCGCCCGGGATCGCGCGGATGCCGCCCGGATCGACCTTCTTGGCCAGCGTGTGGAAGGAATCGAGGATCAGCCCGACCGCGGGATGGTCCGCCCGGCGCACCACCTCCCAGGCATCGCGGTAGTCGGAGACGAAACGCCCCCAGGAGCGCGCCTCGTAGCCGATCCGCATGCCGCGCGCCGCGGCACGCTCGCCAAGCTCGCCAAAATCCGCCGCGAAGCGGTCGACACCGCCCAGGCTTTCGGAATGGGTGGTGGAGCTGACCAGCAGCAGGTCGGTGCCCAGCTCTTCCATCAAGTCGAAACGGCGCTCGATCCGGTCGAAGGCCTTGGCGCGAAGCGGCTCAGGCAGGCCCTCGAAATCGCGCACCGGCTGGAACAGGTCGATCTTCAACCCGTGGTCGCGGACCATCTCGCCGATCTCGGTGGGCGAGCCGCTGTAGGCGATGAAATCCTGCTCGAAAATCTCGATGCCGTCGAAACCGGCCCCCGCGATGGCAGTCAGCTTGTCGCGCAGGTCGCCGGCAATCGAAACGGTGGCAATGGAGGTCTTCATCGCTTCTCCCTTTCAGAGCGCGGGCGGCGGCGGACACCCGCGCCGCCCGTCATGTGTCAATCGGTCGACACGTGGCCAGCATTGCCGTCCGGTGAGTAGATGTCGAGGATGTTCCAGTGGCCAGACGTGGGTGTCGGGTTGTTGATCATCGCGACGTCGATCACCGTTGGCCGGCCGCTGGCGATCGCCGCCTCCAAGGCCGGCCTGAAGCCCGCCGCCGAGGTCACGCGCACGCCGTCGCAGCCGTAGGCCCGGGCGATCATCGCATAGTCCGGCGTCTGCTCCTCGGGTTCCGCAGCCCGTGGGAAGGTCGTGCCGTGGGTGAGGCCGTAGTTCGCCTTCTGCAGCCCGGCGATGGTGCCGTAGGCATTGTTGTTCATGATGATCCAGACAACCGGCGCGTTTTCCGCCGCCGCCGTGGCCAGCATCGCCGGATTCTGCCCGAAGCCGCCGTCGCCGACGAGGCTGATCACCACCCGCTCGGGCGCCGCGATCTTGGCGCCGATGGCCGCCGGCGGGCCGAAGCCCATGGTGGCGAAGCCGCCGGGGATCAGGATCGTGCCGGGCTCGTAGATGTCGAACTGCTGCGCGACGCCGTTCTTGTTCCAGCCCACATCCGAGGTGAGGATCGCGTCGCGCGGCATCGCCGCCCGCAGGTCGGCCAGGATGCGCTCCGGCATCATCGGGAAAGCGTCGGAGCGTTGCATCTCGGCGTTCGTCTCGGCGAAAGCCGTACGCTCTGCTGCGATCCGCTCCGCCAGCCCCGGTACCTTGCGGCCTTCGGGCAGCATCTCGCGCGCCACCCGGTTCAGGACCTTGAGCGCGGCTTTCAGATCCGCCACCACGCCGATCTCGGTCGGGTAGTTGCGGCCGATCTCCTGCGGCTCGATGTCGATGTGGATGAGCTTCGAGCCGTCCTCGCCTATGTTGAAGGTGTACTCGGGATACCACGACGAGCAGTCGGCCTCCTTGAAGCGGGTGCCGAGGCCAAGGATCCAGTCAGCGGCCAGCGTCTGCGCGTTGGTGAACTTCATGCCCCAGAAACCTGTCATGCCGAGAACCAGCGGGTGATCGTCCGGCAGGACGCCCTTGCCCATGAGCGAATGGGCCACCGGGATCTGCATGTGGTCGACAAAGTCCCGCAGCTCGCCGTAGGCCCGCGCGAGGGCCACGCCTCCGCCGACGTAGAGCAGCGGCGACGTGGCGGCGGCCAGCCGGGCGACGATCTCGCGCGCGGTCTCGTCGTCGATCGACGGCTTGGCAAGCGCCTTGGTGTTTCCGTTCAGCCTGTCCCAGAGCGCCACGTCGATCTCGGCTGAAAAGATGTCCATCGGCACGTTCACCAGCACCGGGCCGGGCTGACCGCTCTCGGCCAGCAGGAACGCCTTTTCGAGGATCTCAGGCAGCAATTCCGGCGTATCGACCCGCCACGCCCGCTTCACGAACGGCCGGTAGATCTCGTACTGGCTGGCATCGGCATGCAGGTTCACCTCCTGGTGGGGGTGCTTGCCGTAGTAGTAGCTCGGGATGTCGCCTGCGATCACCACCATCGGGATGCAGTCGAGCGCGGCGTTGGCCACGCCGGTCGCGGCATTCGTCAGGCCGGGCGAGAGGTGCGAGAGCAGCACCGAGGCCTTGCCCGTCACCCGCGCGTAGCCGTCGGCGGCGTGGGCCGCGATCTGCTCGTGGCGGACGTTGATGAAGCGGATCTTCGAATTGGCCAGCGACGAGAGCACCGCGATGTTGGTGTGCCCGCAGAGGCCGAAGATATGCTCGACGCCGCGCCGCTCGAGGTAGCGCACGATCTGGTTGGACATCAGGTCCTTGCCGGGGGCGATGTTGTCCTTCGCCATCACATGACCTCCGTGTTGTAGAACTCGCCGAAGAGTTCCTCGTCCGAAGGGCGATCCATCGGGATCGGACGCGCCACCCATGTGACGTTCATGTAGTGCTTGAGCGACACGTTCTCGTTGGTGATGTTGCCGCCCCAGATGCCGCAGCCGAGCGACGAGGTCATCGGCATACCGTTTTCGAAGCTGCCGGCATTGGCCTTGGACTGCGGCTGGCGAACCATCACGCGGGAGACCGGCGCGTTGGCGGCATGGCGCAGGATGCGATCCTCGTCGAAGGAATAGATGCCGCAGGAATGGCCCTTGCCGCCGACGTCGAAGATCGCCCGCACCTTGGCGAGCGCCTCGTCGAAGTCCCTGAACCGGTAGAGCGCCATGACCACGCAGAGCTTCTCGGAGGAGAACCGGTGCTCCGGGCCGATCTCGTCCTGCTCGACCATGATGAACTTGCGGTCTTGCGGGATCTCGAAGCCGGCGATCGCGGCGATGGTCTGGGCGGAGACGGCAACGGTGTTGATCGTCCGCCGGCCTTCGTCGTCCCAGAGCGCCTTCTCGAGCAGCGCCTTTTCCCCCGCGTCGCAGAGGTAGCCGCCCTCGGCCACCAGCGCGTCGCGCATCTGGTCGTAGACCTGGTCGGCGATCAGCAGGTTGCCGTCGGCCGAGCAGCCGGAGCCGAAATCCGAGGTCTTGGAGATCCGCGAGTTCATCGCCGCCTCGGCGATGTCGGCGGTCTCGTCAATCACCATGGTCGAGTTGCCCGCGCCGACGCCGTAGGCGGGCTTGCCGGAGCTGTAGGCGGCCCTGACCATCGGCTTGCCGCCGGTGGCCAACGTCAGGTCGCACTGCTCCATCAGATATTGCGTCATCGGGATCGAGGGCTTCTCGACGCATTGGAACATGTCCGCGGGCGCGCCAAGCTTCTTCAGCGTCTCGCGCATCACCCGCACCATCTCGAAGGTGGTCGCCTTGGCGCGCGGGTGCGGCGAGAAGATCACCGCGTCCTTGCACTTTATCGCTAAGATCCCGGTCACCGGCGGCGTGAGCTCGGGGTTGGTCGTCGGGATCAGCGAGGCGATGACGCCGGCGGGCTTGGCGATCTTGGTCAGGCCCTTCTCCGGGTCCTCCTCGATCACCCCGACCGATTTCTGCCGAAGCGCGTCGCGCAGCACGCCGAGCACCTTGAAGCGCTTGCCGGCCCGCCCGGCGCGGTCTCCGATGCCGCTCTCGTCCACCCCCATCTGGGCGATGCGCACGAAGGTCGTCTCGTTGCCGCAGTTCCAGCCGAGCGCCCGGGCGAGCCGGTCCACCTGCTCCTGGTCGTAGTCCTTCATCTCCTCCATCGCCTTTCGGGCGCGGGCCAGCATCGCGTCGACCGTCGCGATTTCCTCGGGGGTGATGTCTCGTGCCATGTCGTTTCCTCCTGGTGTCCTGTGTGACGGCCTCAGGCCGGCTGACGCTTGCTGCGCCGCTGCCCGGCCTCGAAGACGGCATGCGCCGCCTCGAGGCAGTTGCGGGCGTGTTGTTCGGGGCCGAATTCCGCCATCCGCGCCGCATGCGGCAACTCGATGGAGAGCGGCAGGTCGGGGAAGAGGTAGTTGACCGACCAGAAGTCGATGGCCCCCTCGCCCGGGTAGAGCCGGGCGTCGCGGGCGATGTGGATCATCTCCTCCTTGGTGAAGGCGAGGTCCTCGGCATCGCAGATGTGCAGGAAGTTGATCCATTCCGACGGCACCCGCTCGAGGGCGAGCAGCGGCGCCTTGTTGAAATGCATGTAGAGCGTGTCGACCAGCACGCCCTGGTTGCGCCGCCCGGTCCGCTCGAGGATCTCGACCACCTCCTCCAGCGTCGTCAGCCGGGAGAAGGCCGGGAATTCGAGGTTGACCGTCAGGCCGAAGGGCGCGGCGAGGTCGCAGATCTCCGCGAAGGTATCGACGATGTAGCGCTGGTCGTTGCGCACGTCGGTCCAGGCCGAACAGATCACGTGGCGTGCGCCAAGCTCGCCGCCCGCCTCGAAGGCCGGCAGGAACTGCTTCGGGTCGAGCCCGCGCACGATCTTCATCAGCTCGATGTCGAAGCACCGGAGCCCCGTCTCCGCCAGCGCCCGTTTCGTCTCGCGCAGGATCTGCGGCGAGGTCGGGTCGATGTCCGGTTCGCCGGCCACGCCGAGATGGAAGAGGCGGTAACTCACGCAATCGTAGCCTGCCCTCGCGGCGATGTAGGTCTGCTCCGGCGGGGTCACGCCGGGCACCGTCAGGTAGGAGAGGGAATATTCGTGGCTCATGACATTTCCTTTTCCGTCCGCTCCCAGGGCGGCGGCGGCACGTGGCTGATGCGGGCCGGCAGGGCGCGCTCGAGCAGCGCCTCCGCCTTCGCCACCGGCGCGCACAGCGCCGTCCAGTCGATCCCGGTCGCAAGTCCCATCTGTTCGCAGGCAAAGGCGGCGTCCTCGGTTGCGATGTTGCCGGTCGCCTTGGGGATGAAGGGGCAACCGCCCAGCCCGCCGAGCGCAGCATCGAAAATCCGCACCCCCGCCTGCAGTCCGGCCACCATGTTGGCGATGCCGAGGCCGCGGGTGTCGTGCAGGTGCAGCGACAGCCGGATATCCGGGCCGATCTCGTCCTGCAGGCGGGTGCAAAGTCCGAACACCTGCCGCGGGTTGGCGAGGCCCGCAGTGTCCGCGATATTGATCTCCTGTACGCCGAGCGCCGCGAAATCGCAGGCGATTTCGAGCACCCGGGCCGGGTCAACCCTGCCCTCGAAGCCGCAGCCGAGTGCCGACTGGATGCCCGCGCGGACCGCGACGCCTTCGGCCAGCGCCTTCTCGATCGTCGGGACGATCGCCGCGCGCGCTTCGTCGACCCCGCGGTTGGTGTTCTTCCGCGAATGGGTCTCGGAGGCGGAGACGGAGATCGAAAGGTGCCGCACCCCCACCGCCAGCGCCCGATCCAGCCCCGCCTTGTTGAGCACCAGCGCGGTGTAGACGACGCCCGGCTTCGGCACGATCCGCCCGAACAGTTCGTCGGTGTCGGCCATCTGCGGCACCCACTTGGGGTGCACGAAGGAGCCGACCTGGATCCGCCGCACGCCCGCGGCCTCCAGCATGGCAAGGAACCGCAGCTTTTCCTCGATCGAGAAGACGCGTTTCTCGTTCTGCAGCCCGTCGCGCAGGAACTCGTCCTCGATCAGCACATCTCCGGAAAAGCCGTACACGTCATCCTCCCTCGGCGCGCAGCACGCCGTGCCTGCTCCCGACACGAGGTTAAGGGCGGCAGAACGGAATACCGAATACCGATATTTGCGCTTCGGCAAACATGATGTTAATTTTATCGAAGCGAGGGCCCATGCTCACACTCAGGCAGATCGAAGTGATCCGTGCGATCACCGTGGCGGGAACGGTGAAGGGTGCGGCCGAACTTCTCGGCGTGTCGGCCCCCGGCATCAGCCGGATCATGAAACACACAGAAAGCCAGCTCGGCCTCCGCCTATTCTCGCGGACCCACGGCCGCTACGTGCCGACCGACGAGGCGCGGGATATCTTCGCGCAGGTCTCGGCGGTGTTCCATTCGGTCGAGAACCTGCAATACTCCATTGAATCGCTGAAGGCCGGAGCCGGGCGTGTCGCTGCCTTCGCGGCCGTCCCCTCGATCGCGCATCACGCCTTTCCGGCGGCGGTCGGCCGGCTGCGGCGACGCTTCCCGGACCTTCGGCTGAGCCTCAACACCATCAAGATCGAGGAGGCGATCGACTACCTGCTCCTGCGCCGCGGCGAGGTGGCGGCGCTGAGCTACAAGCTCGACCACCCGGGCCTGCTCATGCAGCCGCTCTACAGTGGCCGGCTCATGGCGATCGTTCCCAAGGGGCACCGGCTGGCCGAGCAGCGCGTCGTGTCGCTGCAGTCGATGGTGTCGGAGCCGCTGCTCGGCGTCGACCCCGAGGACCCCTATGGCCGCATCCTCTACGAGCCGTTCCGTCAGAATGGCCTCGACGTCGAATACACGGTGATGGCGCGCACCGGCCAGATGATCGCCACGCTGGTTGCGCAAGGGTTGGGCGTTGCTCTGCTGGACGAGCTGTCACTCGCAGGACCGTCACGCCACCCCGGTATCGAGATCCGCCCCGTCGCGGAGCCGACGGCCTACCGGGCCTACGCCGCGCTCAACGCCGACGAACCGCGCTCGATCTTTGCCGACGCGCTGATCGAGTTCCTGCGACTGGAGATGAGCCTCGTCGCGTCCCGGCGGGACCCCACCTGACCCGCGCAAGGCAATCGCGTGACCCTCGTGCGCCAGCCCCTCCTCCAGCCGCAGGCCGGCAACTGGCTGCCTGATCTCCCGAAACGAAGACATGGTCCCGGCGCTCCCATGGCATGGTCACCGCTACCCGGATCGACCCGGACGGTCAAAAGTTCGAACGCCCTTGTTCAAAGTCACCGAAAGCCGGATATGATCGCCTTCCATCGCACATGAGTCCCACCTGCCGGTCGGAGGGCCATGCTGCGGCATTTTCAGGAAGGACACAGCGGGAATGACTGCCACTCTTGATGGAATCGTTCCGGTCATGATCACCCCGATGACGGATGACGACCGGATCGACTGGGACGGATACGCCGCGCTCGTCGAATGGTATCTCGCGCATGGTTCGGAGGCGCTCTTCGCTGTCTGCCAGTCCTCGGAAATGTATTTCCTGTCGCTCGAGGAGCGGGTGGAGCTGGCGCGTTTTACCGTCGAGCTGGTCGATGGCCGCGTTCCGGTGATTGCCTCCGGCCACATCGCCGGGGACCTTGACGGCCAGAAGGAGGAGCTGTCGGCGATCGCTGCCACCGGCATCGACGGGCTGGTGCTTGTGACCAACCGGCTCGCGGCACAGGACGAGGACGCCGCCGCGCTGCGCAGCCACCTCGACGCGCTGCTCGGCCACCTGCCGGGCGATCTGACCCTCGGCCTCTACGAATGCCCCGCCCCCTACCGCCGCCTGCTCACCGACGACGAGATCAAGTATTGCGCCGATACCGGACGTTTCGGCATTCTCAAGGACGTCTCCTGCGATCTCGACGTGATCAAACGCCGTGTGTCGCTCACGAAGGGAACGCCGCTTCGGATCAACAACGCCAATGCCGCGATCGCCTGGCCTGCGATGCAGGCCGGCGGCGGTGGGTTTTGTGGCGTGTTCAACAACTTCCACCCCGACCTCTACAGGTGGCTACAGGACCACGGCGCCGCGCATCCGGCGTTGGCCGAGGAGTTGAGCGTGTTCCTGGCGCTGGCCGCGCTCACCGAACCAATGGGACACCCGAAGATCACCAAGCTCTATCACCAGCGGCTCGGCACCTTCGCGAGCACCCATTCCCGTGCCGTAACCTATGACATCCGCGAACGGTTCTGGGCGCTCGAGGCGAACCTCGAACGCATCGAGGAAGGTATCTCGCTCTATCGCAACAAGATCGCCGCGCTCAAACCGCCCGCGACCTAGCGCCGAGCCGGATAGCCACAGGAGAGCGACGACGCGCCCCTCCCCGAACGGCCCCCAGATGGCCGTCAGCTATGGGGGCGTGCCACGTCGACGCTCTGGCCGCTTGCCGCCGAGAGCTTGACCGCTTCGATGACCCGCAAAGCGGAAAGCCCGTCCTCACCGCTGACCAGCGGCGCCTCGTCGCCGCGGATTACGGCCGCGAACTGCTCCACCTGGAGCACGAGCGGATCCTCGAACGAGAAGATCGGCTTGGTGAAGCCGATCGGCCCCCACCATCCGTTGTCGTCCTGATGCCGCCAGACGGCGAGGTTCGGGAGCGCGAGCGAGCCGCGCGTTCCGCCGAGCCAATAGCAATTCTCGGCCGTCGCCGGGTAATGGGCGTTCTCCCGCGCAGTCAGTTCCCAGCTCCAAGGCGCGGCCGCGGCATCCGACACGTTGACCGTGCCAAGCAGTCCACTCGCGAAGCGCAGCAGGATGACGGCGGTCTCCTCGACCTCATAGCCGCGAACGGCGTTCGACTCCATCGCGTGGACGGTTGCAACCGGACCGCAAAAGGCCTGCAGCAGGTCTATATCGTGGATCAGGTTCAGATAGACCGGCCCCGCCCCCTTCTTCCGACGCCAGCCGACATCGAAGTACCGATCCGGCTTCAGAAACCAGGTCTGTGCCTGCACCGTCGACAGCTCACCGAGCTCGCCGCCTTGCACGATCTCCAGCGCCTTGCGGATCAGGGGATTGTGCCGCCGATGATGCCCGGTCAGGACCGGAATGCCTGCCACGCGCGCCTTGCGCAGAAGCCTTTCGCCGGACGCGATATCGTCCGTGAGCGGCTTCTCGACCAGCACCGGAAGCCCGGCATCGACGCATTCCGAGGCGACGACCTCGTGGAGCTGGTTGGGCACGGCCACGATCACACCGTCCGCTCCACCGGATGCAAGCAGCCCCCCCAACGTCTCGAACCCCGGCGCGCCCGTTGCCTCGCCCCGCGACCGGGTCGCCTCATCCGGCTCGACGAAGCCCGCAAGCTCCACCCCCTTCGCATGGCGAACCGCAGCAATATGCCGATGCCCGATCAGCCCGGCGCCGATCACCGCTATCCGGACGCCGCCGCTCATGGCGCAAGCCCCTCGATCCGCGGGAAACTGCCTTTCAACGTGCTCATTCGTTTCGTCAGTCCTCTCCCCTCGTGCGGCCCCCCTCCGCACCTTGCCTCTTCGACGTCGCAGGCAGCCGCGCAGCCAGAGCGGCGCCGTGCCGCTCGATGTGCCGGCGCAACATTGCGGGCGCCAGCTCGGCATCGCGCGCAACCGCCGAGGTCGCAACCGCTCCAAGGGCCTCCCGTTCGGCGTCAGCCGGCACATGACCGAGGATCGCGCCGTAGCGGCGATGCAGATCGGCGAGCCGCGCGCTGACCTCCTGCAACATCGGCATGCCGCAGCCCTCGATCAGCGTGGAATGCAGACGCATGGCGGCCTGCGCGCTGTCGTCATCCGATGCGCGGGACAGGCGGTGCTGGTCGGCCATGACCCGGCTTTCCCATTCCAGATCCGCGACAGCGATGGCCCGGCCCAGTGCGAGCGCCTCCATGTCCGCGCGCATCCGCGTCACCTCCGCGAGGTTCTCGGCCGAGATCGGGGCGATGCGGTATCCGCGCTGGTCCTCGAAAACCACGAGCCAGTCGGCGACAAGGCGGGAGATCGCCTCGCGCATGGGTGAGAGCGAAACGCCATGTTCCGAGCGCAGCCGGTCGAGGTTCACCTTCTCTCCCGGCTCCAGGCGCCCCTCGAGAATCGCCCGCTTCAGCGCGGTCGAGACGTTGCTGGCGCGTGTCGGTTTGGAGCCCGACCGGGAAACCTCGGAATTCATGCTTGCGCTTCCACCTTTGCCTGTTACGTCAACTACTGCGGCAAAAATCGATTTCGATCAAGGCTTCGGTCTCCTTTTGGGTTGTGGCACCGCTGCAAAGCCGTCAACCTGCGCACAAAGGACAATCGACCCGCCCCCATGGAACAGCAACGCGCATCCGGCCAGTCCCTCTACGGCGAAATCCGAAGCGATATCGTGTTCGGTCGCCTGGAGCCCGGCGAGAAACTGAAGACCACGGACCTGCGGAGCCGCTATGGCACCTCGGTCTCGACCCTGCGCGAGGTGCTTAATCGCCTGGCCTCCGAGGGCTTCGTGGAAGCCCGCGAGCAGCGGGGCTTCTTCGTGGCGCCGATGTCGGAAGCCGGGCTGCGCGAGATCGCCGATCTGCGGATCCTTCTGGAAAATCATGCCCTCGAGCAATCCCTCGCAGCGGGCGACACCAACTGGGAAGCCGGTGTCATATCGGCATATCACAAGCTGGAGCGCATGGAAAAACGCCGTGCGGAGGGGGATGCCTCCGTCATCGAGGCCTGGAAGCGCTATGACTGGGAATTCCACCAGTCCCTGATCGCAGCCTGCGGGTCGGCAGAGCTGCGTGCCCTGCACGGAACGGTCTTCGACAAGTACCTCCGCTACCAGATGCAGTTCCTCAGCTACCGAGGAGAAGTCGCGGCGAGCGAGCATCGGGGGCTGCTCGACGCCGCCCTGGCGCACGACGCCGCAGCAGCCCAGAAAATGCTCAGGGCTCACATCAGCGGCGGCGTCGAACACGCACTCTCGCTTATGCGTCTTTGACCGCCGCGAAGCAGCTTCCCGCGAAGAACTCTGCGCCCCCGCCACGCCCGCGCATCAAAATCGATTATCCTCCATCAGTTCGCAATTCGATGAATTTCTCACAAATGCGGGATGAGTCGGTTGATTTTTTCGGCGCATGTGCAAGGGTTGACGATGTGTCACCTCTCAACGAGGGGCCCAGGGAGGATTTGGAGGAGAACAATGCCCATGAAACTTGCACGCCGCGGATTCCTGGCGACTGCTGCTGCCGTCGCCGTCGCAACGTCGTTCGGAACCGGAGCTCTTGCCCAGGACAAGGTCAAGCTGCGCCTTTCGGCGGTCCAGTCGGAGACCGACCAGCGCTCGGTCGCCATGCTCGAGAAGTTCGGCCCGATGGTCGCCGACTTCGCCGAGTTCGAACCGCATTGGAACGGAACCCTCTATGCCCAGGGAACCGAGCTCGAGGCGATCGCGTCCGGCGATCTCGAGATGTCGATCACCTCGGCGCAGGAACTGGCGACGTTCTTCCCGGAGTTTTCCATCTTCACCGCCGGGTACGTGCACCAGGACGCCGCGCACCAGGTCGCCGTGTTCAACGATCCGCTGATGGACCCGTTCAAGAAGAAGGTCGAGGACGAGTTGGGCGTCAAGCTGCTGTCCGTGATGTACCTCGGCCGCCGGCAGGTAAACCTGCGGCAGCCCAAGGAAGAGCGGACCGTCATGACCCCGGCCGATCTCGCCGGTGTGAACCTGCGGATGCCCGGTACGGACGCCTGGCAATTCCTCGGCAAGGCGCTCGGCGCCAACCCGACACCGATGGCGTTCACCGAGGTCTATACCGCGCTCTCGACCGGCTCGGTCGATGGCCAGGACAACCCGCTGCCGACGGTCGTCGACGCGAAGTTCTATGAGGTGACCAAGCAGATCGTGCTGACGTCGCACCTTGTCGACCTCAACTACATCGCGCTCTCCAAGGCCGCCTGGGACGCCATGACGCCCGAGCAGCAGGAAAAGGTGCAGGCCGCCGCTGACGCAGCCGCCGATTTCGGCCGCGAGAACCAGCTCAAGAAGGAAGAGGAACTCGTCGCCTTCCTCGAAGAGCAGGGCCTTGAAGTCTACGAGCCCGACGTAGCCGCTTTCCGCGAGCAGGTGCAGAAGATGTACCTCGAGAGCGATTATGCCGCGACCTGGCCGGAAGGCGTTCTGGACAAGATCAACGCGCTCGGCAACTGACGCCAGACATCTGCACGGGAGGAGAGAGACATGGGCACCATAACCCGTTGGTTCTCCCGTGCGACCGAATTCGTGGCGGCCATCCTGATGGCCGCTATGTTCGCCACTTTCATCATCCAGATCACCATCCGTTACACCGCACGCCTCTCGTGGATCGGTGAAGCCGTGCCCTTCCTCGCTCCGGACCGGTATGGCTGGACGCTGGAATTCTGCCTGCTGATGTGGGTCTGGATCGTGTTCTGGGGCAATGCCTTCATCGTTCGCCAGCGGGATCACGTGACCTTCGATATCCTCTACACCCACGTCGCGCCGAATGTGCGGAAGTGGTTCGCCATCATCTCGGGCGTGGCCGTCTGCGTGGCGTTGCTCGCGTCGATCGAGCCGACGTGGAGCCGCTTCGCAATCCTGAGACTGAAGAGCACGGCCACGCTCGACCAGCTCTTCGGCCCTGACCTGAAGATGCGCGGCATCTACTCGATCTACATCGCCTTCCTCGTGATCGTGGCGCTTCGGTATGGCTGGCGCGCGATCAACGCGTACCGAAACGGCGCCGAGGCGGACCTGCATCACTACGCCGAGATTGCTGAGGAAACCGACGAAGAATTCCAGACGGCGGATCCCAAATGAGCTTCGAATTCGCCGCCTGCATTCTCACGCTCTTCTTCCTCGCGGGGATCGGAACGCCCGTTGCCTACTCGATCCTCGTGGCGTCCATCGTCTACCTGTTCGCCTCGGGCCAGAGCATCGGGATCGCCGGCAAACAGCTGATGGACGGCCTCTACCAGAGCTTCATCCTGCTCGCGGTGCCGCTCTTCATCGTTGCCGCCAACATCATGAACGCGGGCACGATCAGCGACCGCCTGCTGCGGTTCTGCATCGGCCTCGTGGGGCGCTTCCGGGGCGGGCTCGGGCATGTGAACGTCGTCGCCTCGCTGATCTTCTCCGGCATGTCCGGATCCGCGGTGGCCGACGCCGCGGGCATCGGAAAGATCATCATCGATATGATGACCAAGTCCGGCCACTACACGCGCGGCTACGCCGCCGCGATCACCGCGGCCTCCGCGACGATCGGTCCGATCATCCCGCCGTCCATCCCGATGGTGCTCTACGCGCTCGTTTCCAACACGTCGATCGGCTACCTGTTCCTCGGCGGCATCCTTCCCGGTCTGCTGATGGGCGTGGTGCTCATGGGGATGAACTACTTCATCGCCAGCCGGCGGCAGTTCGGAATGGAGGACCCCGTTCCGCTGAAGGATCTGCCCGCACTCACGGTCAACGCCTTCCCGGCGCTGCTTATGCCTGCGATCTTGCTCTACGGGATCTATGGCGGCGTCACCACGCCGACGGAAGCCGCGGCCGTCGCGGCCTTCTATGCTCTCCTGCTGGCGGCCTTCTTCTACCGCGCCCTGTCGCTCAAGGCCTTCTACCGGATCCTTGTCGAAAGCGCCCGCTCCTCGGCCGCGGTCGGCCTGGTGATCGGCGGCGCGCTGATCCTGAACTTTATCGTCGCCTCGGAAAACATCCCCAACATGATGGCCGGTGCGCTGCTGGATCTCGACGTTTCGCCGATCGTGTTCCTCATCGGCGTCAACATCCTGATCCTGCTCCTCGGCTGCGTCCTCGACGCCACCACGATCATCCTTGTCATCATCCCGCTGTTTCTGCCCACCTGCCGGGAGCTCGGGATCGACCTTGTGCACTTCGGCGTGGTGGCGGTCGTCAACTGCATGATTGGCCTGATCACGCCGCCCTACGGCATCCTTCTGTTCGTGATCAACGCGGTCACCCACATCCCGCTGGGCGAGATCATTCGCGAGGTCATTCCCTTCCTCCTGTTGCTGATCGTTGCCCTGCTGATCCTCATCCTGGTGCCGGAAGTGGTGCTCTTCCTGCCGCGACAACTCGGATACCAGGGCTAGCCGGACCAGAGATCATGAAACGCATCCGCCTCGGACTGATCGGCGACAACATCAAGGCCTCGCGCGCGCCCGCCCTCCACCGCCACTGCGGAGAGATGACGGGGCTGGACGTCAGCTACGACCTGTTCATCCCGAAGGAGATGGGGATGGAGTTCGACGAGGTGTTCGATCACCTCCGCCGGAACGGGCTCGATGGCATCAACGTCACCCTGCCCTACAAGGAGCGCGTCGTAGCCAAGGTGAGCATCGAGGATCCGGACATCGCGCGCATCGGCTCGGTCAACACCGTCCTCTTCACGCAGGAGGGTGCCAAGGGCCAGAACACCGATTTCACCGGATTCATGAGCGCCTGGCGTAACAGCTTCGACACGGCAGAGCCGGGAAGGGTCGCGATGTTCGGGGCTGGCGGCGTCGGCAAGGCGATCGCCTTCGCGCTCAAGCGGCTCGGTGCACGCGAGATCATCCTGATCGAAACTGACCGGCAGAAGGCGGAAACGCTGGCCCGGAACGTCAATTCGGGCGGCGAAGCTGTGGCGCGGGCCGGGGCGCTCGCAGACCTTGCGGGGGTCGATGGCGTCGTCAACTCGACGCCGCTCGGAATGGTCGGCTATGGCGGCACGCCCGTTCCCGAAGGTGCTTTTCCTGCCGCGCGATGGGCGTTCGACGCCGTCTACACGCCGGTCGATACGCCGTTCAAGGCACAGGCCGAAGCGGCCGGCGCCGCGTTCCTCTCTGGCTACGAACTCTACTACTACCAGGGCGTGGATGCCTTCGAGATCTTCACCGGGGTTGCGGTTCCGGACCACGCCGCCTTGCGCAAGCGCCTCGCCGAAGACCAGCACCGCCAGATCAACGCGCAAACATGACCCACGACCTCTCTGCGTCCCGGCAAGCCGCAGCGTTCTGCGGAATGCCAACTGCCGAGAGACACCGGACCTTGTTGCTACTCACAGCAGAACTGAACGGGTGTGGCGCTGCTATGGCGGACGGCCGCCCGCCGTTGGCTACCCCACCCAGATCTCGGCCGACCGGAAAGGACAGACCAATCCTTCGCACCATCCGCCCAAGGACGAGGGAGTAGCTCAACGATGTGCTGCCTTCGGCAGGCGGCACTTCGATGCGAGACGGGCACTCTTCCAATCCCCCACCCCGCGCTCCGCAGTGGTCATTTGCCCCGGTCAGATTGCGAGTTCTGTCGTGGTGTCGAAGAGGTGGTACTTCGCCGGGTTTGCCTCGAGGTGGACGATCTCGCCCGGGCGGACATCGATCCGGTCGCGGAAACTGGCGATGATCTGGTCCTTGCCCTTGCGGAGGAACAGCTCCGTCTCCGACCCGGTCGGCTCGATCACCGCAACCTCCGCCGAGATCGTCCCGTCGCCGGCCTCCGAGACCAGCTCCAGAGATTCCGGCCGAACCCCGACCGTCACCGACGATCTTCCCCCGAGCTCCCGCGGGAGCTGCAACGAGTCGCCATCCGCGAACCTCGCCCGGTCGGGCGTTCCGTCCGGAATGGACAGCTCGAAGAAATTCATCGCCGGGGAGCCGAGGAAGGAGCCGACAAACCGGTTCGCCGGGTTGTCGTAGAGCTCCAGCGGCGCGCCGACCTGCTCGATCACGCCGTCGCGCAGAACGACGATCCGGTCGGCCAGCGTCATCGCCTCGATCTGGTCGTGGGTGACGTAGACCGTGGTGGTCTTGAGCTTCTGGTGCAGTTCCTTCAGCTCGGCCCTCATGCGCACGCGCAGCTTGGCGTCGAGATTGGAGAGCGGTTCGTCGAACAGGAACACTTCCGGCTCGCGCACGATGGCCCGTCCCATGGCGACCCGCTGCCGCTGACCGCCCGAGAGTTCCCGCGGGAACCGGTCCAGATAATCGCCCAGCCCCAGCACGCCCGCGGCCGGCTTGATGCGCTCGGCCTGCTCATCCGGGCTCTTTCCGGCGAGCTTCAGGGCAAAGCTCATGTTCTGCGCGGAGGTCATGTGCGGGTAGAGCGCGTAGGACTGGAACACCATCGAGATGCCGCGATCCCGCGCGGGCACGTCGTTCACCCGCTTCCCGCCGATGAAGAGGTCCCCGGAAGAGATCGTCTCCAGGCCGGAAATCATCCGCAGCAAGGTTGACTTGCCACAGCCCGAGGGGCCGACGAGCACCAGGAACTCGCCTTCGCGGATCGACAGGTCGACCGAATGGATGACCTCGACTGCGCCAAACCGCTTGGAAACGCCTTTCAGTTCAACCGTTGCCATGTGTGGCTCCTTTTCTGCCCGCGTCTGGCGACGCGAAGCCGTAGCTGAGGGTGGAGGTCCAGCTCTCGCCCGGTTCGAGCGTCATGCCGGGGGCGCTTGTCCCATCGGGGTTGCGGTCGCAATTCACCGGCTCGATGGCGACGATGTTGCGGCGAGGACGAGGGTCGGACCAGAACTGGACAAAAGGCAGCGCTGTGCTGTCACCTTCGACGGAGATCGTGAGGCCGGACCACTGGCCGGCAGCCGGGCGTTCGAGCGTGGCGCGAAACCGGTCGTGTCGCGCGGGAAAGCTCCGCGCCGGAGCCAGCCCTGCGTGGCGCCCTTCGCACGGGGGCTCGTGCAACAGCACGTCCTCCCCGTCCAGCGTGAGTTTCGTGCCGGCGCCGACGGCAGGGAAGCCGAAATTGGTATGGTAGAGGATGCGGAAGGCCGCGGGTTCCGGGCCGATGTTCTCCACGCAATCGGTCAGACGCAGGGACGTTCCACCGATCGGCGCCTCGATCCTGCGGGTGAGCGAAAAAGACGGCCCGCTCAGATGCGCGGTGACCGCCTCGCCTTCGGCAAAGAGCAGCGGCGAGGGGGCGTTCCAGTCCTCGCCATGACAGGTGACGCGGGCCGGCGTCAGCGGCAGGGTGCCATGCAGCGGCATCCCGTCCCGCGGCTGGCGGACGTTGTCCAGACCGCCGGTCAGCAGGAAGCCGGTCAGGGCGCGTTCGACGCCGGTTCCGCCATCGCGGCGCGAGTCGTGGAACTGCGGCGCGAGAGTTCCCGCAGGGTGCTGCCAGGCCACCGGCATCCCGTGGAACCAGAGCGGGCCGATATCCATCGTCCGGTCTGCCAGCACCCAGAAATCCAGCCCGCCGCCGGTTGAGAAGGCCAGCACGCGCTGTCCGCGCGCCGGGCCGTCATCGAGCGTCATGCGGCGCACGGCGGCGAGTTGCCGGCGGTCCCCGGTCAGCTCGGCCAGGCGCGCGCGTACATTGGGCGCAGGACCCGGGATCATGCCGCGTGCTCCGGGCGCGCCAGCCGCAGCCGCCGGAAGGCTTCGGGCGGGGCGTCGACTTCGGCCATCAACCCGGCAAGCAACCCGCTCAACCGCCGTTCCGCCTCCGGATCGGCGAGCGGCGTCGCCTGGTCCGGATCGGTGGCGAGATCATAAAGAACCGTCCGCGTCTCCTGCATGCTGCCCGGCCCGTAGGCGCCATGCATCACCGCGCTTTCATGCACCGGCACGCGAAGGACGGGCATGTTGCGGGTAAACGACAGCGGCGGCGACAGCTCGGCCTGCTCCAGTTCCGCATCGGCAAAGAAATCGAAGATGTGGGTGGGCATCAGCGTGTACTGGTAGAGTTCCTGTGTCCGCAGGTCCTCCGGGTAGCGGAAATAGGTGTAGCGCCCGTCCGTCACGTTGGCTGCGCCGCCGTAGAAGCCGAAGAGCACGGCCTCGTGGCCCGGCGCGCCGCTGAGCATCGGGAGTAGCGACAGGCCTTGCATCTGCGCCGCCGGCTCCGCGTCGAACAGGTCCATGAAGGTGCGGCAGAGATCCGGCGTCTGGGTCAGCGCGTCGATGCGCGCGCCGGGGCGCGGATTGCGCGGGTCGTGCAGGAAGAGCGGGATATGCGCGAGTTCCTCGTAGAGGTTCATCCGGTTCTTTGCCCACCAGTCATGCTCGCCCAGAAGGAAGCCGTGATCGGTGGTGACGACCAGCGCCGTGTCGGCCCAGAGGTCGTCGGCGTCGAAGGCGTCGAGCACCTGCCCGAGCAGGGCGTCGCAATGCGCGAGGCTCGCGACGTAGTTCGCCCGCAGCTCCGCGGCCTCTTCCGGGTCCGTCGCGCCCAACCGGTCGTAGGGCGGCCAGTCGCGGACGGGTCCGTTCCAGCCGGTGCGGAATGGCTCCTTGAAACGGTCGGGCGCCTGGAACGGCTCGTGCGGATCGAAGCACTCGATCTGCAGGAACCAGTTGTCGCCCCCCTTGTTGCGTTCGATGAATTCAAGCCCGGCCTGCACTGTCCTGTGCGAGGGGAAATCCTCCTCCGCGCGGATACGCGTGCGGTTCATCATGTTCATGCGCGCATAGGAGCGTGGGCGCTCCGAATACTGCTTTTCGTGGAAGGCGGCCCGCAGCCCCGCCCAGTCCGGATTGGCCACGCCCACCCAGCCATCACCCTCCTGCCCACGGATCAGGTCGCAGCTGTCGTACCGGGTGTGATAGGTCGCTCCGCCGTCTTCCCAGTAGTGGAAATGGTCGGTGGCCAGGTGGCTGTAGGTGCCTTTCTGCTCCAGCAGTTCCTCGGTGAAACAGGTGTCGAAGGGCTCCACCGGCCCCCAGCTCCGATGCAGGAAACCGAGCCGTCCGGTCAGGATGTCCCGCCGCGCCGGCATGCAGGGCATGGAACCGACGTAGTGCTTTTCGAAGGTCGCGCTGCGGGCGGCCAGCCGCTCGAAATTCGGCGTCGGGAGTGCGCTACCGCCATAGGGCGAGAGCATGTGACGGTTGAGGCTGTCGAACAGGAGAAAGACGGTACGCATGAACGGCTCCTACTTGACCGCACCCGAGGTCAGCCCGCGGACGATGAAGCGTTGGGCGACGATCAGGAGGATAAAGGCGGGGATGATCGAGAGGGTCGAGGCGGCGGCCATCTCGGTATAGGCGATGGTGTTTTCCTGGGCGTATTTGCCGATGCCGAGCGGTACGGTGGCAGTGGCGCGCTGGCTCAGCGTGAGGGCCACGGGGAACTCGTTCCAAGAAAAGATGAAGCAGAGGATGCCGGTGGCGGCGAGGCCGGGGCGGACGATGGGAATGACCACGTAGCGCAGCACCTTGGGCGTCCGCGCGCCATCGATCTGGGCAGCCTCGACCAGTTCCTTGGGCACGTCGCGGATGAAGACCCCCATCATCCACAGAGCCATCGGCAGGTTGATGGTCGTATGGGCGAGGATGATACCGGCATAGGTGTTGTCGAGCCCGACGGAGCGGAACATCGTGTACCATGCCCCCGCGAGCGTGATCGGCGGCACCATGTGAAAGATCACCGACCAGGCGAGCAGCACCCGCAGCACCCAGTCCGCCCATTGCAACCGATAGAGCGAGAAGGCCGCGAGCGTGGCGACGGAGAGCACGATGGTGGTCGAGGCGATCGCGATGATGCTGGAGTTCTTGAAATTGGTGACGAAGTCCGAGGTCTTGCCGTTGATCACGGAGTCGTAGCTGAAGAGCGTCGGGGCAAAGCGCCACTGCCCCATGAGCAGCGCGATCTGCGTCTTGAAGCTCGCCATGACGATCCAGACGAAGGGGAAGAGCACGATCAGCGCGAAACCGATCAGCACGGCATGGCGCAGGACGGGGCCGGTGCGGGAATGTTCGATCATGCGTCCGGTCCTTTCTTCGTGGCAAAGCGCGAGGCGAGGATGATCATCGTGGCGATCACCGCGATGGTGGCGAGCGACATGGCGGAGCCGTAGCCGGACTGGTCCTCGGTGAAGAAACGCCGGTAGATGGTGAAGGAGATCACCTCGGTCGAGGTGCCCGGTCCGCCGCCTGTCAGCAGGTAGATCTCGTCGAAGACCTTGAAGGCGAGGATCATGCGGAAGATGAACGTCACGATGATCGCGGGCATCATCAGCGGCAGGATGATGTAGCGCAGCACCTGCCCCTTGGAGGCGCCGTCGATCTCCGCGGCCTCGAAAATGTCCTGCGGCAGGCTCTCGAGCGAGGCGAGCATCAGCAGGAAGCAGAACGGCGTCCAGTGCCAGACATCGACGATGATGACGCTCATCAGCGCGAGCCTGGGGTTTCCGAGCCAATCGACCGGATTGCCGCCGAAGAGCACCACAGCCTGGTTGATGACGCCGAAATCATAGGAATACATCAGCTTCCAGATCGCGCCGATGATGATGCCCGGCACAAGGATCGGCAGGATGAAGACGGCTCGGTAGAAAACGCGCAGGCGGGTGACACGGGTGGTCATCAGCGCCAGCCAGAAGCCGAGCACCATCTGGAAGGCCACCGCGAGCACGGCGAAGATGATGGTGTTCAGGATGCCGGCGTTGAAGAGCGTATCCTCGGGCAGTTTCGCGTAGTTGCGGCCCCCCACCCATTCCCAGACGGCCTCCCGGTTCAGCCATTCGACATCGTGGAAGCTGAGAGCGAGCAGGTTGAACAGCGGCAGTATCGTCAGCAGGACGAAGAGGATCACGGCGGGTGCCAGGGTGGCATAACGCCAGAAGGTATCCGATTTCATGGGAAGGGTTCCTGCGGCTGGGTGACCGCCCCGCGCAAGGCGCGCGAGGCGGTCGGGGGAGGATCACTTCAGCTCTTCGAGCATCGGTGCATCATAGCCTGCGTCGGCCATGATCCTGGCGATTTCCTTTGCCGCGGTGTTGAGCGCGTCCTTCAATTCCATCTGGCCGCCGATGGCTTCGTTGAAGCGCAGTTCGGTGACGGCGAGGACCTGGGAAGCCTCCGGGATCAGGAAGGTCGCGCGGGCGGTCGGGATGGCGTCGGCCATCGCCTTCATCCAGCGGAATTCCTGCGTCTCCGACATCGGCCCTTCGAGCACGGCGCGGCTGACCGGGGCGGAACCGGCGCGGGCATAGGCCTCCTGTGCTTCCTCGGTCTGGAACCAGGTCAGGAAGGCCAGCGCAGCCGCCTTTCGGTCGTCGGGCACGTTCCTGGGAACGCCCGCGAGCCAATGGCCGAGCGGGGTCGCGCCGGGAAAGTCCTTGGAGGCGGGCGTCGCGGCATAGTTGACCTTGTTCACCACCGCGGACTGGTTCGGATCGTCGAAGAGCCCCGGCGCCAGCACCGACTGGATGTGCACCGCCTTGCCGGTGGCCATGTTCTGAATCACGTTGGTCTGGGTCTGGCCGGCGGTCGAGGGATGGCCGACCTCGTTGGCGAGCTTCAGATAGGTCTCCATACCCGCGAGCGTCTCGGGGCTGTTGATCGTGATGGTGTAGTCGCCGGCCTTCTGATCGGCGAAGATCCCCCCGCCATGGCTCCAGATATAGGGAAAGACGTCATAGGTGACGTCGAACGCCCCGCGATGACCGCGCTGCGAGATGCCGTACATCTTCGGCGGGTCGTTGAACATCTGGGCATTGGCAAACAGCTCGTCCCAGGTCTTCGGCACCTCCAGCCCCTTCTCCTCGTAGAGATCGGCGCGGTAGTGCAGGATCAGGATGTTGGGGTTGACCGGAACGGCCATCAGCTTGCCATCGCCTTCGCAGGTGACGGTTCCGGCGGTCGCGTCATAGCAGACGGATTCGTCGAAATCGTAGATGTCTTCGGACAGCTCGAACGCGGGATCGATTTCCTGCAGCGGCTGCATGAAGCCGCCCTTGTAGAACTCCACGTAGAAGCCGGCATTCATGATCAGCAGGTCGAAGGGGCTCTCGTCGGTCCGCACGGCGGTGCGCTGTTTCTCGAGCGAGCCGGCAAAGGGGTTTACGTCAAGCTCGACCGCGTTTCCCGTCGTCTCCTCGTATAGCTCCACCACGGCCTGGAAGCCGGGGAACCAGGGCGACTGGTTGATGACAATGGTGATGGGAGCTTCTTCGGCCAGGGCCGGGGCCGCAAGCGCCGCCGCCATTGCCGTCCCGGCCAGCAGGCCGGCAAAACGAAGCCGTTCACCCAGAAGGTGTGTCTTGATCATGGATTTCCTCCCACAGAGTGCCGGTGTGGCGCTCCTCCGCGCCTTGAACGTGATCTCAGACTGTCATGGCCGAAGCCATTCGTGAAATGATAATACTTTGGAACTCCATAGCCATTGGCTATGCCTCAGTTGACCGGCTCGGCAGCACAGACAGCCTTCAGGGTCTCCGCCACGAAAGCTGCAGCCGGCGTCAACAGCTTCGGACGGCGGTAGATCAGTCCGGCCGCGCGTGAGGAGGCGAGTTCGGGCACATCGACCTCGACAAGCTCGCAGGCTTCCGGGATCTGCAGTACGGACCGCGTGGTGTAGAGAAGTACGTCGTGAAAATGCGCAAAGGTCAGCAGGAAGGTCTGCGAATTGGAGGTGATCAGCGGCGTGGGCGGGGCCTCGCCAAGACTGATGACCCGCCCGTCCAGCTTGCGCCGTGCCAGCGTGTGTTGCGGCGGCAGCGCCCAGTCCGCTGCCAGAGCCTCCTCCGGCGGAATGCCCTTGCGCCCTGCCAGCGGGTGTTGCGGGCGACCGATGACGATCAGCGCGTCGTCCGTCAGCGGGTCGTAGTCGTAGATCTGCCCGCCGCCGGAAAGCGGCTTCTCGGCGACGACGAAATCCAGAGCCCCGTCCTCGAGCCCCTGAAGCAGCCTTTCGTCGAAACCGCCTGACACCGAAACCTGCAGGCCCGGCCGTTCCGCGAGGGCGACCGCGACGGCTTCCGGCAGTTTCCGGCGCACCCAGGAAGGGCCCGCGCCGACGCGCACCTGGCCGGCCGAGCCGTCGCGCATCGCCTCGACCTCCTCGACGGCGTCGGACACCTGCGCCGAGACGAGCTTCGCATGGCGCAGCAGGCGCTCACCGATTGGCGTCACCTCGACGCCATGCGCCGTGCGCAGAAAGACCCGGGCCTGGAGCTGGTGCTCGAGCTGCTGGATCGCCTTGGACAACGTGGGCTGGGCCACGTTCAGCGCTTCGGCGGCCTTGGAGATGTTCCTCAACTCCGCCGTGCGCAGGAAGTAGTTCAGCAGTCTGAGATCGATGGTCGAATTCGGCACAAGCACGGTCCAGCAATAGCGTCTCGTCCACATGAAACCCGACCGGGCGGCTTTCGCAAGCTCAGGCCACCGGCGTTGCCCTGGTAAAGACCGATGCGGCTCCTCGACGATGCCACGCCCTGCGATCGGCCACTGGCCAACGCGTCTCCTGTCAAGAGGGCCTGACCCGCCCACGGATATGGCCAATCGCGCCAAAATCATGTCGAATGGCGCCAAACGCCCGCCGGCCACTGGATCTGCCCGCCGCCGCGACCGATTGAAGTGGAGAGCGAACGGACGAGGGCCCCCAGATGAGAACACGCGAGAGATACCTCATTGCGGACTCGATCCGTCAGGTGACGCAACTCCTCAAGATCTCGCCGGAGCGGGTTCTGCGTCGCGCGGGGCTTCCGGAGGACCATCTCGCGGCGGAAACACGCGGCGTGTCAGCCCGGGACTGGTTCGCGCTCTGGGAGGCCGTTGCGGCCGAATATGGTCGGGAGGATATTGCCCTGCGCCTTGGCCAGGCCTTTGCCCGCGGCCCCTTCGTGCCGCCGATCTTCGCCTTCTCCTGCTCTCCCAACATCGAGCTGGGGCTGGCGCGCCTGGCGCTCTTCAAGCCGCTGATGGGACCGATCCACCTCGACGTACAGCGGCAGGAGGATGCCCTGGTCGTCACATACACGTCGGTCGATCCGACCGTGGCCATGCCGGCGGCCTGCGCACGGTTCGAGGCCGCCTATTTCGTCGAATGTTGCCGGATATTCACCGGCGAACAGATCGTGCCGCTCGAAGTCGGCATGATTGGCGAACCCCACGACTGGGCACCCCTGGTGCCGATGCTGGGGGTGACGCCGACACCCTCCGACCACTTCCACCTGACCTTCTCGCTCCACGATGCAACCCTGCCGCTCATCACCCGGAACGAGGAGATGTGGGCCGGGTTCGAGGACAAGCTTCGCAAGAAGATGCTCAACCGCAATGCCAGTGTCGAAATGACCGAACGGGTGCGCAATGCGCTGCTGGAGGCCTTGCCGAGCGGTCACAACACGATCGACGACATCTGCAAACGGCTGCACCTGTCCAAACGCACCTTGCAGCGCAAGCTGAAGGAAGAAGGTCGAACGTTTCAGAACGTGCTGGACGAGACCCGCTCCGACCTGTCGCTCCACTACCTGAAGCAGCGGGACCTGAGCGTGGTGGAGATCTCCTATCTCCTCGGCTTCCGGGATCCCGGCTCATTCTACCGCGCCTTTCAGAGCTGGACGGGCCAGACCCCGGCCGACATGCGCAAGCAATTGTCGAACTGACCTCTGGCGGGATCCGGCAGCGTGCCGAAGTGGCCCGGTGGCCGCTAGGAGGCCATCGGCATCGCTCGTTCGATCCTGAACGCCAGCCAGATTGGCGCAATGCCCCATAACAATGGCACCATCGGTCAATGTGCCGAAAGTCGCGCGGACCTATGTTGATTTCAACGAAGCGACAGACGTGAAGGACCACAGACCATGACCCAGACCATCCTCATCACCGGCGCCTCCTCCGGCATCGGCAGGGAAACCGCGAAGCTCTTCGCCTCCCGCGGCTGGAACGTCGTCGCCACCATGCGCACGCCCGAAGCCGAAGAGGAGCTGAACCGGCTCGAGGACGTCCTCGTCACCCGACTCGACGTGACCGACCCGGCCTCGATAGAGGCCGCCGTGGCGGCCGGCATCGAGCGCTTCGGCCAGATCGACACGCTGCTCAACAACGCCGGCTACGGCGCCTATGGCCCGCTGGAAGCCTTTCCGATGGATCGCATCCGCCGCCAGTTCAACACCAACGTGATCGGCCTGCTGGAGACCACCAAGGCCGTTCTGCCCCACATGCGCAGGCAGGGCTTCGGCACCATCGTCAACGTCTCCTCCATCGGAGGCCAGATGACGTTCCCTCTCGGCACGCTCTACCACGGCACCAAGTTCGCCGTCGAAGGCATCTCCGAAGCTCTGCACTTCGAACTGGAAGCCGCGGGCATCAAGGTCAAGATCGTCGAACCCGGCATGATCAACACCGATTTCGGCGGCCGCTCCTTCGACATGGTCAACGACGAGAGCATGGCCGAATACCAGCCCGTCGTGCAGGCCCTTTTCGGCGCCTGGGCCGGCGCTCAGGCCGGCTCCGAACCGATCGTCGTGGCCGAGGTGATCTGGAACGCCGTCACCGACGGCAGCGACACGCTGCGGTATCGTGCCGGTGCCGACGCCGTGGAGCTGCTGGACAACCGCAAGGCGCTCGACGACGCGACATTTATTGGGGGCCTCAAGGCCCAACTCGGCCTCGACAAGATCTGATCCCGCGCCGATCTCCTGCAAGATCTCGTCCATGTGTTCGAACTGGACACTGCGGAAACCGTCATGGAGCGCGGCGATGCACGGCAGGTTTCCTTCTCAAGGCTGCACCGCCGCACGAGCCGCGGCGGTGCATGCGGACGCCCTGATCTCCGGCATTCTCGACGACATGACGCTGGCCGAACTGGTTCCCGGAGCGACTGCCTTCCGCTCTCCACCTGGCGCGGCTCTCCACCTGGCGCGGCTTTCCCGCTGGCGCGGCTTTCCCGCTGGCGTGGCATGGCGAGCCGGAGATCACATCCGCTCCCGATGCTGGGCGCCGCCTGCCTGATGATCCGCTTTCTGGACGGCGGCGTTTGCCCTGCTGGACGCGCGTCTTGCGCCATGGCTGATCACCGACAAGGCGGCGGCGCGCCTGCGAAAGAGCCGGTTTCCCTAGCAGTCTTAGGACCTTACGCGATCTTGGCAGGTCGTGCAGTTTTCGACCCGGAGCCAAGCCGGATGCGCGCAGACGCAGGCGTAGTCCCGCTTCATCTCCGCGAGCCAGGCATCGAGGTAGCGCAGAAACTCTCTGCCCGATGCCTGGACCGGACGGTATCGAGGCGACCAGTCGCCGGCGGACCACGCGTCCCAGGGCGGTGCCCTCGAGATGTGGGCGCCAATCTGCGAGTTCAGGACGATGCATTTGCCGACCGCTTCGAGGCACCGTCGGCTGATCTGCCCAACATGCGCATCGAGGTTATCCGCATCGCCAAGGACACAGCGGTATTGCGCCCCGTTCGGCACGCAATAGGGCGTGGCGCGCACGCCCTCGAACCACTGCCTGCCGAGGAAACTTGTCCCGTCTCGCCCCGCTTCGGAACCGTCATGCGAGAAACGGCAGCGGTCGAAGACAAACCCGTGGGGCATCCAGAGGTTGGTGCTCGGCGCCAGCGCCCAGCTTCTGGCGCCGCGGCTGCCACGCGTGACGACCTCGCATCGGTCGAAGAAGGCGGTAGCCCCGCCGAAGATGAAGTCCACATCGCCGGAAATCCGGCAGCCGGACAGGTAGCTGCGCCCGATGCCCGCCACAGGGCTCTGCAGGTAGAGGGTGTCCTGGAAGCTCTCGAGATGCAGATCCAGCAGTTGGACCCGATCCGCACCGGCGACATGGCAGGCAACGGCCTGGTGCTGGCCATGCGCGTAGCGGCCGTTGACATCGGGGACCGCGCCAGGCGGCGCGGCCTCCCTGCGGTCGCAGGCATAATCGTTGCGGATCGTCAGGCCCGCGACGCAGGTGTCGCTACGTTCGATCCGCAGGACCGCCGTATTGCCTGTGGTGATCCGTTCGCGCGCCGCGATACGGGCGAATTGGGCACGCACCGGCGGCGGCGCGGCGGCGAAATCCGCGTCGAACCGCTCCTCGTATTCCCGGCCCGGCATTTGCGCGTCGATCCGGGCGGCCAGCGTCACCTTCTCTGACCCGGCCCCCAGCAAAGACAGCGGCGGTGCTTCCGCCGGCAGGAACACGGGCCCCCGGTAGAAACCGGGCGCGATCCGGATCACCCGTCGCCCATCGTCCCGCGCTCCCGCACCATCCCGGATCGCCTGGTCGACTGCGGCCTGCAGGGTCCGGAAGCGGCGTGGCGGGTCCGCGGGCGCTTCGCTGTCGACGATGTAGTCGTCAGGCGACGTATCCCCGTCCCGCACCTCCGGAACCCAAGGATAGGCAAGGGCGAGCCCCTTGAGGCCAGCGCCGGACAGCACCACTCCGCGCGACAAGGCCGTCCGGGGGATCGGGGCGGCGTCTGGCGGCCAGTCCGGGAAGCGGCTCAACGGCTGGCGCGCATCGCCGGCCGGCTCTGCACCAGCTCGAGATCGGCCGCGACAGCCATCATCAGCGGTCCGACCCCCTTGGCATCGTCGGCCACCCGCCGCTCGGAGAGGTAGTACTCGGCGGAGCCGTCCCGGAACCGGTCCCCGAACCTGCCCAGTCCGGCGACCTCGCAGATCTCGGCGAACTCCACGCCGCCTGACGGGGTCGGGCGCAGCGCCTGTGCCGTGAGCCGCTCTAGCAGCCCATTCGGCGCGCCGTTCCAGAGCCCGAGCGCCTTGGCCCGAAGCAGGGCGTAGATGAACATCGCCGAGGCCGAGCTCTCCTCGTAGTTCCCGGCAAGGTCCGGGCGGTCGATGACCTGAAGCCAGAGGCCGTCCGGCTGACGCAGCGCGTCGATCCGCTCGAGCAGGCTGACGGTGCGGCCACAGAGCGGCGCAAACCGCTGAGGCCCCACAAGCTCGGCGATGTCGACAAGCGCCATGGCGAGCCAGCCGAGCGCACGGGCCCAGTGGGCGCGGGAATGGCCCGTCTCCGGGTCGGCCCAGGGTTGCTTGCGCGCCTCGTCGACCGCGTGGGCATAGAGCCCGGTCTCGGGCACATGTGTCATGTCGAGCGCCGTGCCGACCTGGGCCAGCGCGTCGGCGACCAGGGCCTCGTCGCCGGTCCGCAGGCCATAGCCGACCTGGAAAGGCGCACCCATGTAAAGCCCGTCGAGCCAGACCTGCCACGGGTAGCGGAGCTTGTGCCAGTAGACGCCTGAACGCGTGCGCGGATGGGTGGAGAGCTGGCGGGCCAGCAGGGCGGCCGCGTCGAGATAGACCGGCTTGCCGGTAATCTCGTGCAAGTAGAGCAGCGCACGCCCGGGCAGCACGTTGTCGATGTTGTACTCGTTGGGATCGTAGCCCGAGAGGACGGGCCCGCCCTCCATCCGCGCGTCGACAAGGCGGGCGAGGTGATCGCTCCAGAGCGGATCGCCGGTGGCCCGGTGAAGGCATTCGAGTCCGCGATAGATGCAGCCATCCTCATAGCACCATGCCCCGTTCTTGTAGGGGTGGTAGGCCCGGACATAGGTGTCGAAAAACTCCATCAGCATGGGGTCATGTCCTCGTCCTCTGTGAAACAGGTCACGGTGCCGGTGACCTCGGCGTTCCGGGCAATCACGCCGGCATGGCGCACCGGCTCGACGCCGAGTGCCATCAGTGGTTCCGCGGCGCGCGCATCGGGATCGTAGGAGACCTCGAAGCCCGCAATAGCGATCCCCTCGACCGGCGCTTCGGGCAGGCCGAGCACGGCCGCCGCGGCAAGCGAGACGCGATGCGCGCGAACGTTCGTCAGGCTGATCCCGCGCAACCTCGGCGTGGTCTCGTCCACCGGCGCCGGGGCGCGGTTCTGGACCCAGTCGTCCTTGCCGTCGGGATCGCAGAAATAGAAAGCGTTGACTGCCAGCGGCGTCGGCACGTCCCACATCTCGACATTGCGCATGGACACCCGCTCGACGGTGCCGCCCCTGCCCCGCCGCGTCTTGAGCCGCAGTCCGCGGTCGGTGGCGTGGAACTCGCAATCCGAGATCGTGACGCCGTGGATGCCACCCGACATTTCCGAGCCGAGGACGACCGCTCCGTGCCCGCGCTGCATCCGGCAATGCGAGATCCGGACGTCGCGCGTGGGCGCCAGGTGGTCGGTCTGTCCGGGGCCGCGCTTGCCCGCCTTGATGGCAATGCAATCGTCGCCGACGGAGAAATCCACGCCCGCGATCTCGACCGCCTCGCAGCTCTCCGGGTTCAGCCCGTCGGTGTTCGGGCTGTCGGGCGGGTTCTCGATCCTCACGGAGGAAACATGCAACCGGCGGCACCGGTAGGGATGCACCGTCCAGGACGGCGAATTGCGGAAGGTGACGCCGGTGACGCTGATATCGGCCCCATGGACGAGATGGAGCGTGCGCGGCCGCCGGGCGCCGTTGCGGCGCTCCTTCGGCCAGTGCCACCAGTCGCCGCGATCTCCGCCGCCGTCGATCACGCCGCGCCCGGTGATCGCAAGGCCATCGCAGTCGATCGCCGTGAGCAGCGCCGCGTAACAGGGTTCCGGCAGGCCTTCCCAGGTGCCCAGAACGCGGTCGTCCGCGGTACGTTCGGGCAGGATTGGCCAGCCTTCCCGGTCGGATCGGGCGGCGAGTTCGGCGCCCTCGTCGAGATGCAGCGTCATCCGCGGCTTCAGGAACAACGGACCGGTAACATGGCGGCCGCGCCCGAGCCGGAGCGTGCCGCTCGGGGGCACCGCGTCGATGGCTCGGGCAAAGGCTTCAGTGTTGTCCGGGTGCATCGAGTCGATGCCGAAATCCGCCGCCTCGACCAACCCGGCACAGGGCTGCGTCCGAAACTCCAGCGTGCCGATGTCGGTCTCGAGCCTGTAACCCGTGTCCGGGGTTAGCCCGTCGAGGAAGAGCGCGGCCGCCCGCGCCTCACCGGCCGCCACGCGCCGGCCTTCCGCGTCCCGGAGCGTCCAGGAGATCGGCTCCGACAGCGCGAACCGCGCGCCGTCGGGCGCCAAAAGGAGGGAAAGGGTTCTCGCGGTGGTCGCAAGAACGCGAAGGCCGGCCATGGGGGTATCCGTTTCAGGTGGTGGGCTGCCGGGCCACGGGGGCCCGGCTTCCGGAGTGGTGGTCAGGTCAGGATCTGACGTCTTCGAGGGCTTCCTCGATCGCGTAGATCATCTCGTCGGCCGCGGTCGCGGCGTCGATTTCGCCATAGGCGAAGAGCTCCAGGTTGTCCTGCAGCGCCGAGCGCACGTCCGGGTGCTCCATCATCGGGTGGATGCCCGGCCCCTTGGCGTTGATGACCCGGTCCTGCGCCTCGATCTGCATCGGCTCGATGTCGCCGGCGTCGATCAGTTGCTGGCGGGCGGTCGTGGAGGCCGGCACGCCGCGGGTGGACCCGAGTGCCGAAACGCCCTCGGGCTCGTTCAGCAGGCAGTTGACGATCTGCGCCGCGGCTTCCTTGTTCGCGGAGTTCTTCGAGATGGAGAACACCATCGAGGCCTTGCGGTAGATGCCCGGGGTCTTCTCGCCGTCCTGGCTCAGCAGGTCGGTGTAGACCAGTTCCTGACCCTCCTGGAGCGGATCGGAGATCTTGAAGTAGGTGGAATCCCACTGGTAAGTGCCCGCGATCTTGCCGGCGGCCCAGTTCGGGTTCTCCTGCAGCGGCACGTTGCCGGCAGCGGCGACCTGCTTCCACGGGATGATGACGTGGTTGTCGACCAGCTTCTGGTAGAACTCGATCGCCTCGGTCAGCTCCTCCTTGGTCCAGGCGATCTCGTTGGTCGCCGGATCGATCAGCGGCTTGCCGGTCTTCTGGGTGCCGTAGAGCGTCATGATGAGCGAGGCGTCGAGCGCGGCGGCCTCGAACGGGTAGTAATCCTCACCGAGCTTCTCCTGGAACACCGGCCCGGCGGCGATCAGGTCTTCCCACGTTTTCGGAAGCTCCAGCCCGGCCTTTTCCCAGGTTGTCTTGTTGAACACGAACAGGCGCCCGGTGGTCGACACGGGCAGGCCGTTCAGCTTGCCGGCCATCGAACCGGCCTCGATCTGGGCCTCGTCCCAGTTCGACAGGTCGATGATGCCGGAGAGTTCCTTCAGATCGGCCAGCCCGTCGCCATTCGCCGAATAGATCGACAGCCACGGCCAGTTCACCTGCATGATGTCGGCCTCGGTGCCGCCCGCGATCTGGGTGGTCAGCTTCTCGAAATGCCCGGACCAGCCGGTGAACTCGGGGCTGATGGTGTGGCCATGCTTCTCGCCACAGACCTTCAGGGCTTCCTGCGTGGCGAGGTGGCGGCTGTCGCCGCCCCACCAGCTCATCCGAAGATCGGCTGCGCTGGCATTGGTCGCGAGAGCTGTCGTGGCGAGCGCGAGGCTCAGTAGGCTGAGTTTCATGTTTTCCTCCCTTGAACTCAGTGTGCTGCGGTGGCGAGCGAGACGTTCTCGCCGGTATCGGCATCGAACAGGTGCACATGGGACCCGGCCGGCCGCAGGCCGACGCTCTCGCCACGCGCAAAACGCTTCTCGAAACGGTCCGAAGGCACGACGGCGACGAGCTGCGCGTCGCCAAGCCTGGCGTGCAGGTTCACCTCGTGCCCCATGAACTCGACATGGCTGATCGTGGCGGTGAAAGCGCCCTCGCTGCCCGGCGCGACCACATGCAACTGCTGCGGCCGGATGCCGAAGGTCACCGGGCCGTTCCCGGTCTGGATCCGGTGGGCGAGCCCCTCGGCTATGGCGATGGTCTGCCCGCCCGCCGTCAGCTGCGGCAGGTCGCCGTCGCGGGTCAGCACGGCCGGAAAGAGGTTCATCTCCGGCATGCCGATGAAGCCCGCGACGAAGGCGTTGGCGGGGCGCTCGTAGAGCGTCTCCGGATCGGCCACCTGCATGATGTAACCGTCCTTCATCACGCAGATCCGGTCGCCCATCGTCATCGCCTCGACCTGGTCGTGTGTGACGTAGACGACCGTGGCGGGGCGCCCCTCCTCGCGCAGGCGCTTGTGCAGGTCGGTGATCCGCACCCGCATCGAGGCGCGCAGCTTGGCGTCGAGGTTCGACAGCGGCTCGTCGAAGAGAAAGACCTCCGGCTGCTTGATAAGGGCCCGCCCGAGCGCCACCCGCTGCGCCTGCCCGCCCGAAAGCTGCTTGGGCAGCCGGTCGAGCAGCTCCTCGATCTCGAGCACGCCGGACACCTCGTTGGTCGCCGCGTTGATCTGGTCCTTCGGCGTCCCGCGCAATTGCAAACCGAAGCCAAGGTTCCGCCGCACCTTCATGTGCGGGTAGAGCGCGTAGTTCTGGAACACCATCGCGATGCCGCGCTTGCCGGGAACGAGATCGTTGACCACGCGGTTGCCGATGCGGACCTCGCCGCCGGTGATCGTCTCCAGCCCGGCGAT
The DNA here is from genome assembly GCF_900188335.1 of Tropicimonas sediminicola. Lineage (GTDB taxonomy): Bacteria > Pseudomonadota > Alphaproteobacteria > Rhodobacterales > Rhodobacteraceae > Tropicimonas > Tropicimonas sediminicola. The sequence goes on from NZ_FZOY01000010.1 coordinate 71,199, forward strand.
CATCCGAAGCGTGGTCGACTTGGCGCAGCCCGACGGGCCGACGAGCACCATGAACTCGCCTTCGTGAACGTCGAGGTCGATCCCGTGCACCGCCTTGAAGCCGTTGCCATAGGTTTTCACGACCGATTTGAGTTGCAGTTCAGCCATCAGCCTTTGACTCCTCCCGACGAGATGCCCTCGATGAAATATTTCTGGGCCATGAAGAACACGATCAGCGAGGGCGTGAGGGTGAGCACCGACATCGCGAGGATCTGGTTCCAGTTGAAGGCCTCGGTCGTGTCGATGGAGAGCTTGAGCGCCAGGCTCACCGGGTAATGCTCGACCGAGGAGATGTAGATCAGCGGCCCGAGGAAGTCGTTCATGGTCCACATGAACTGGAACAGGCAGACCGAGATGATCGCCGGGGCCAGCATCGGCACCACGATGTAGAGCAGCGTCTGGATCGTCGTCGCCCCGTCGACCCGCGCGGCCTCTTCCATGTCACGCGGGATGGCGCGCAGGAACTGGATCACCATGAAGACGAAGAAGGCGTCGCCCGCGAAGGCCGAAGGCACCCAGAGCGGCAGGAAGCTGTCGAGCCAGCCGAGTTCCCTGAACAGCAGGTACTGCGGGATGCGGGTGACCACGTTCGGCAGCAGCAGCGTCGCGATCACGGTGGCAAACAGGATCTTCTTGCCCGGGAACTCGAAGCGCGCGAAGCCATAGGCCACGAGGGTGCAGGAGATCGCCGTGCCGATCACCTTGGGGATGACGATCCAGAGGGAGTTGAGGAAGAAATGCCCGAAGGTGTAGGGCGTGGAGGTCTTCCAACCGTCGATATAGCCCTGCAGTGTCGGCTCCTTCGGCCAGAACCCGGCGGACGAGAACATCTCCGCGTTGGTCTTGAACGAGGCGCCGATCATCCAGATCAGCGGGTAGATCATGATCAGCCCGACGATGGTCAGCAGGCTGTAGCGCAGGGTCGAGGAGATCCGGCGCTGGCGGCGCAGCTTGACCTCGATCTCGGTGGGCGGGATTGCGGCAGCCCGGACGTTGACTTCGGAAATGTTGGCCATGGGGTCAGCTCCTCTTGTCGCCGGCGTAGTAGACCCACTTCTTCGACGACCAGAAGGCGATCAGGGTCAGCACCATGATGATGGCAAAGAGCACCCAGGCGATGGCCGACGCGTAGCCCATGTCGAAGCTCTTGAACGCCTCGTCATAGATGTAGAGCGGCAGCAGGTAGGTCGATTTGAGCGGACCGCCCTGGGTGATGATGTAGGGACCGTTGAACTCCTGGAACGCCTGAACGGTCTGCATGATCAGGTTGAAGAAGATCACCGGCGTGATCAGCGGCAGCGTCACGTGGCGGAAGATGCGCCAGGGGCCCGCGCCGTCGATGGCCGCCGCCTCGTAGAGCGACTTGTCGACCGATTGCAGCGCGGCGAGAAAGATCACCATCGCCGAGCCGAACTGCCAGCAGCGCAAGAGCGTGATGGTGAAGAGCGCGTTGGACGGCTCCCCGAACCAGTTGACCGGCTCCCCGCCGAGCCCCGTGATGACCATGTTGACCAGCCCGGTATCGGCGAAGATGTAGCGCCAGAGCACGGCGATCGCGATGGAGCCGCCGAGGATGGAGGGCACGTAATAGGCCGTCCGGAACAGGTTGATCGCCTTGAGGCGGTAGTTCAGCACCACCGCGATGAAGAGCGCGAAGGTCAGCTTCAGCGGCACCGTGGTGAAGACGTAGATCAGGGTGACCTTCAGCGACTTGTCAAAGGTGCGGTCGCGGGTGAAGAGCTTCTCGTAGTTCTTCGTGCCGACCCATTCCGGGCGCGACAGCAGGTCGTAATCGGTGAAGCTCAGGAAGAACGAGGCCACGAAGGGAAACGCGGTGAAGAGCAGCAGCCCGATCACGTAGGGGGCCACGTACCATAGCCCGAGATACTTGCTGTCACCACCCATCAGGCCGCTCCTTTCAGGTCATCGGGAAGAACATGGGATGTCGCCGCGAGCATCTGCGCGAACATCTCGCGCGCGGCCTGCTCCGGCATCGGCGCGACAAGCGGATCGCTGCGGAACAGCGGGAAGAGCGCCGCGCTGTCCGCATCGAGCACCGCCCGGAGCAAGGCGGCCTGCCGCAGCGCGTGGTCCCGCACCAGTGTGCCGAGCGCCGCCGGCAGGCGGCCCGCGCAGACCGGCGCGACGCCGCCCTGCGTGAAGACGGCATTGGTCTCCACGATGGACCCCTCGGGCAGGTCGGGCATCTGGCCGATGTTGGGCAGGTTGACGTTGCTGACATGAGCCTCGCCCCCCATCAGCGCCACGATCTGGTCGACCAGCGCCTCGTCGGACCGGCTGGCCCGCGGTGCGCGCTCGCCGGTGCGCAGGGCCTCCGCCCGTTGCAGCTTTGCTTCCCTGTCCCGCACCCGGTAGGCGACCGGCGTCAGGGCAAATCCCCAGCGTTCGGGGGCGTTCAGGTAGTCGGACACCGGCAGGAATTCGGCAAGGTGCCGGTCGCCGGCGGCGGCCGGGATGCCAAAGCGCCGAAAGAGGTCGAAGGCCACGAGGTTCTTCGTTCCGAAATACCGTGCGTGCTCTTCATCCTTGCCCGGCTCGGTCTGGACCCAGCCTTCCTGCATATGCGCCCGGACGAACTCCAGGTAGGCCGGCATCATGTCACGGCCCGCGAGAGAGATGCGGTTGACGAACGTGAAGTGGTTGATCCCGAGCACGTTCACCTGAACGTCCCGATGTCCATAATGCGCCTCGCCCGCGCGGTCGTTGGCGATCTGCGCAACCTGCCGCCGGATCTTCGTGACCTCGTGGCACTCGCCCCAGGCACGGATGCCCGGGAAGACCGCGTGCAGGGTGCCGGTCAGGACGCTCATGGGATTGGTCAGGTTGCAGACATGGGCGCGTGGGGCATGGTCGCGGATCGCGCGGGCGATCTCGGCGAGCATCGGGATCGCCCGCAGCGCGCGGACGAAGCCGCCGGGGCCAACCGTGTCGCCCACCGCCTGCGGGATGCCGAACGCGGCCGGGATCGCGATGTCCTGGGCCATGTCGTCGAAACTGCCCGGCAGGATCGAGATCACGACCACATCGGCGCCGTCCAGCGCCTCCGCCAGACTGGCGCTGGCAGTGTAGGAGGCAGGCGCTCCCCGGGAGACGCCGGCGAAGCGGGCCCCGATCTCGGCGTTTCGGCGTGCGGCCGCGTGATCGATGTCGAACAGCCGGACATTCGCCCGAAGGCGCGTGTCACGGGCGAGGTCAGCCATCAGCTCGGCGGCCCAGTTGAGGGATCCCCCGCCGATGAAGGCGATGCTGACAGGTATATGCTGGTCTGAATCGTCCATTTCGAACGTGCGATGGGCTCCAACCCAAGGCCGGACCTCCATCTTTTCCTCCCGTTTACTTGCGAAATCCGCTTTCGAACACGAATTCGCATCTTGTGTGAGAGGTTACGGCGCTGGAAGCAGCGCGTGAATGGTGGTAATCTTAGAAAAGGATGGACAAAACCGAACATTCACCACTCAGCCACATTCCCGTTGGCTCCTTGTCGCTCCGACTGGCGCGCTCCACCATCAAGATGCAGCACGACGTGGGATGGCGGATCGACAAGCTGAACCCCGTGCACGACCTGATCATCTGCCTGTCGGGCCAGATCAGCTACCAGGTCGGACATGCGCCGGAACCGGTCATTCTCACCCCCGGGGACGGCATGCTGATCCCCGCCCACACGCGGTTTCGCGGCTCCAATGCGGGGGACACGCCGATCGTGGGGATCGCGCAGCATTTCTCGCTGGAATTCTTTCGCCGCGGCGACCTCATCCGGCAGATGGCGTTGAAGCAGGTTGTCCGCATGCCGAACTGGGAGGTGCTGGAACCCATGATCCGGTATTTCCGGGAAAGCGCGCCCACGGACCGAACGACCCTGGCGCAGCACCATCAGTTCATGGTGCTGCTCCTCGCCTACCTCGAGGAGGCGTTCCAGGAATGGCTGGTGGAGCGGTCCGTTCCCGAGAGCGCCGATCACCTCTCCATGCAGATCATGCTCGTCGCCTCCAGGCTCTCGGCCGATCCCCTCGGCGCCGGAGTCGAGGAAGCGCTCCGGACGGTGCCCTACAACCCCGACTATTTCCGGCGGGCCTTCCGCGAGCGGATCGGCCAGACGCCGCAGAAGTTTCGCGAGTTGAAACGCATGGAGTTCGCCGCGAACCGGCTGGGCATGGGATTGACGGTAAAGGCCGTGGCGGCGGAACTCGGCTATACGGACCCGTATTTCTTCAGCCGCATGTTCAAGCGACACCTGGGCGTCAGCCCATCGACCTATCGTGGGCAGCCTACGCCCGAAGCAGGGGGCTGACCCCGGCATTACGTCGAAAACCCGCGGCCCCGACAACTTGCGCCCCTGCCAAGCCGCGCCAAGTCGGTATATGACATCTCAATCGCAGATCAGGATTGGGTGCCACCGTGTCAGAAACCTTTCTCCGCATCACCACTGACGGACCGGCCGAGGCCGATCATCCCCCGGCCGACAGGCTCATCGCGGGATCTCCCCAGTTCACCACGTGGAATCTCGAGGAACGTGACGGGCTCTACTGCGGGACCTGGCGCTCCACCCCGGGCAAGTGGAAGATCCGGTACGACGAGTGGGAGTATTGCCGCATCCTCGACGGGCATTCGATCATCGCCGAAGACGGCGGCGAGGCGTTCGAGGTCCGCGCGGGCGACAGCTTCGTCCTTCGTCCGGGCTTTTCCGGCACCTGGGAAGTGATTGAGACGACCACCAAGGAATACGTCATCCGCCTCTGAGCGAAGCGGCTGGACGAGCGAACGGCAGCGAGCGCCGTTTGCCGCGTCATCGGCGCCGGATCCACCGGATCGCCAGCGGCGCGAGCGTGATGACGAGGACGAGCCGGAAGACGTGGTGGAGCACCACGTAGGTCAGGTCGGCCCCCGCGACGATCGAAAGCACCACCATCTCGCCCTGTCCGCCGGGAAGGAAGGCCAGGAAGGCGTCGAGCCCCGGAGCGATGCCCAGCATGACGACACCGGCGATGAAGACGCTGCTGACGGCGGCCAGCAGCAGGCCGTTGGTGGCGCCCGCGAGCACGGTGCGGCGCAACTCCCCGAAGGTCACGCCCGCATAGCGCGCGCCGACGCCGACGCCGATGAAGAATTGCGCCGCCCAGACCATCTCGGCCGGCGGACGATGGGTGATGAGCCCGGCAAGGGACAGGCAGGCGGTGGCGATCAGGGGACCGATGATCGAGGCGCCGAACAGGCCGACGCGCTTCGCGATCTGCCATCCGCCAATCGCCGCTGCGATCATCAGGGCGATCTCGTGGATCGGGATGTCACGGGCCGGCGCGCCGGGACTGGCGGTGAGATCCACCCCCCAGATATGCGCGAGCGCAAAGGGCGCGAGGCTGACGAGCAGCAGCACGCGCGTGGCGTGGATAAGCGAGAGGACGCGCATGTCCGCCCCGGCCTCCTCGCCGTAGACGACCATGTCCTGCAACCCGCCGGGCATCGCGCCGTAGTAGCTCGTCACGTGGTCATAGCCGAAAACGTTGTGCAGCAGCGGATAGGCGGTCAGCGCGATCAGGCCGACGAAGACAGGAACCAGCGCGAGCGAACGCAGCATGTCCGGCACCTGGCCGATGATATCGGGCGTGAACGCCGCGCCCGCCGCGACGCCGAGAACGGTCCGGAACAGCGCGCCTAGCGCTCCGGGCCCTTCGAGCCTTGCACCGATCAGCGCTGCGCCGAGGCAGGCGAACATCGGGCCGAGCAGAAACGGCAGCGGCAGGCCGACCAGGTAGAAGGCCAGCACGCCACCCGCGGCGATCGCGAAGGTCCAGAGCCGCGGGCTCCGGTATCGGGGGGCTGCGGTCATGATCTGCCGACCGGTCTTGCCCGGCCCGGTACAGCGGCGCGATGCGCCCCTGCCCTCGTCACGCCGTGGCCTCGTTCCCGGTGCCCGGGGCGGTCTCCTGCTTGCGCTGCGCATCCCGCACCAGAGCCGCGAGCCGGTAGAAGCCGTGCGCCATCTTGGTGTAGGGCGTCAGCAGGAAGAAGCTCAGCACCGCGCCGAGGTGCAGCGCCAGCATCAAGGGCATCGCGCCCGTCCCTCCCAGAGCATAGAGCGCGAGACCGCTGACGGCGACGAAGCCGAGCAACAGGACGAAGCCCATCTCTCCGCCCCAGGCGGTCGCGTCGCCCACCTCCCGGTCGGCCGAAAGCTTGAGCCATGCGATCCAGCCGGTTCCGGCCGCAAGCATCACCCCGCCCGGCACGCCGAGCAGCTTGGGAAGCGAGAACAGCCCGTAGGGCGCGTGCAGCCCGAAGCCATAATGCATCACGGTGCCGGCACTGGTCGCGGCAAAACACAGCAGGAAGCCGTACATCACGAGCTGGTGCGCATAGCGGCGGGCATGGGAGAAGCGGTCTTCCTCCTCGAAGTTGCAGCCGTCGCCGTGTCCGGCGGCGAGGTCCTTCATCTTCGCCACCATACCGAAGGCGCCCACGAGGTGCGCCCACCGAATGCGCGCGCCGCCGACGCTCCGCCAATAGCGGCGCAGCCCAACGGCGAGGCTCGCCAGCGGGAAGAGGAAGGCAGGGGCGAAGATCGCCACCATCGCATTGTGGGACAGCGCAGCGTAGAAGCCCTCGCCGCCCGCCGAGCCGATGGCGCGGATCGCGAGGAACAGGAGCGCGAAGCCGAGGACGCTCGCCGCGGCGATCATGGTGCCGTGAGTATGGAACGCCCGGGCCGCCGGCGCGGGCCAGGCGAAACGTTCCCAGCTGTCACGCCGCACTTCCGCAAGCGCCTTGGGAAGGTTCAGGTCGAACTCGTGCGGCGCGGTGTACTGGCACGCGTAATAGCAGCCACGGCAGTTGTGGCAGAGGTTGGCGAGCTGGGTGATGTCGCCGTCGGTGAAGACGCGTTTCTGGTGCAGCGCCGGGAAGACCGAGCAATAGCCCTCGCAATAGCGGCAGGCATTGCAGATCTCGGCCTGACGGCGGGCTTCCTGGAGAAGATCAAGCGGCATAGGCGGCGGCCTCCCGTCCTGCAATGCGTCCGAAGACGGTTCCGATGGTCATGCCGAATCCGGCGAGATAGCCCTGCCCAAGGATCGAGCCTGCCATGGTCTCGCCCGCGGCCCAGAGGTTGCGGATCGGCCCGCTCTCGGTGCTGCATTGCGCGGTCTCGTCGACCTTGAGCCCGAGATAGGTGAACGTGACCCCGGTGCGCAGCGAGTAGCCGTAGAACGGCGGCTCGGTGATCGGCCGGGCCCAGTTGGTCTTGGGCGGCTCGAGCCCGGTTGTCGCCACGCCGTCGAGTTCCGTCGGGTGGAAGGCCGAGGTATCGCCGCAGGCGGCGTTGAACGCCTCGACGGTGGCGCGCAGTTTCGCCGGCGGCAGGCCCATCTTGTCGGCCAGCTCCTCCAGCGTGTCTGCCTTGATCGGGGGGAAGACCGAGGGCATGAACAGCTCCAGCGACTTGGCGTCGATGATGACGTAGCCCACCTGGTCGGGCTGCGCGGCCACGAGCCGGCCCCAGATCGCGTAGCGCTTCGGCCAGACATCCTCGCCCTCGTCGTAGAAACGTTCCGCGTCCTTGTTGACGACGATGGAGAAGGGCACGCAGTCGAGCCGGGTGACGATGCCGCCGTCGAACTTCGGCGCGCGACCGTCGATGGCGACGGCATGGCACTGGGTCGGGTCGCCCACCTGCGAGACGCCCTGCTCCAGCAGGTCGGCCAGCACGACGCCGCGGTTGTAGGGCGTGCCCCGGATCAGGAAATTCTCCGCCGCCGGGCCCCAGGCACGCGTAAGCCACTCGGTATCGGCCTGGAAACCGCCCGAGGCCACGATGACCGCCTTCGGTTCTATCCGGTGCGTGGCGCCTTCATGCGTGTAGTCCACCCAGGCGATGCGGTCGCCCTCCAGCTCCAGGTGCGTGACGGCAGCCTCGTAGAGCACCTCCACCCCGAGGCTCTCGGCGGTGCGGTAATAGGCGTTTACCAGGCTCTTTCCCCCGCCCATGAAAAACGCGTTCGTCCGCGCCAGCGAGAGCGTGCCGGACAGGGACGGCTGGAAACGCACGCCATGTGCCTCCATCCAGGGCAGGCATTCCTCGCTGGTGCGGATCGCCAGCCGGGCGAGGCCCTCGTCGGTCTTGCCGCTGGTGACCTTGAGCAGATCGGCGAAGTATTCCTCCTCGCCGTAGCTGTCGACCAGCGGGCCCAGCGGGCCGCCATGCATGCAGCGAAAGTTCCGGGTGTGCCGGGAATTCCCTCCCCGGTAAGACTTGGGGGCGGTCTCCAGGATCAGCACGCGCGCGCCCGCTTCCGCCGCCGTCATGGCCGCACAGAGCGCCGCGTTGCCGCCGCCGATCACCGCAATGTCGAATTGGCTTGTCATGGCTCTTCCCTTGCTGGCTCCGGGATATCGGCGCGGGTTTGATTTGACCAATGCCGCTTTTCCTGAGATTGATGCGATATGCGCATTAATTTCGATTTCAGCGATCTCGAAGCCTTTCTCGCGGTGATGAAGACCGGCTCCTTCCACACCGCCGCCAGCTCGTTGAGCCTGTCGCAATCGGCGATCACGCGCAGGGTCCAGAAGCTTGAAATCGCGCTCGATTCCGAGCTGTTCGAGCGGACGACGCGCGCGGTCAAGCCGACGCTTGCGGCAAAGAGGCTCCGGGCCCGCGCCGAGGCGATCCTGGAGGATGCGCAGGAGACCACCCGGGCGATGCGCGACGAAAGCGTGGCCTTCGCCCACCAGCGCAACGCGGTGGTCACCGTCGCCGTCATTCCGACGGTGGTGACCGCGCTGCTGCCGGCGGCGATCCGTCATTTCCGCGGCGAAGGATACCGGGCGCGCATCCGGTTTCTCGACCTGACAGCCAATGCCGTCGCCGAGGCCGTATCGCACGGCGATGCGGATTTCGGGATCTGCTCCGTGCCGGTGTCGGAGAGCGGGACGGAGTTCGAGCCGCTGTTCGACGACCCGATGGTCCTTGCCCTGCCCTCCGGGCATCCGCTGGCGGGTCGGGAGCGCATCGACTGGGCAGATCTCGACGCCGAGGCGCTGATCCTTCCCAGTCGCGGCACCGGCAACCGCCTGCTGATCGACGACGCCATGGCGCGGGCGAGACTGCCACATGCCTGGACCTACGAGGTGCACCGGTCGACAACGGCGCTGGAGCTGGTGAGCGGCGGCAGCGGGATCGCGCTGGTTCCCGGCTCCGCCGTGACGCCCGGCTTCTCGGTGGGCATCGTTGTCCGACCGATGCCCGCGCCGACGATCCTGCGTCCGATCGGCCTGCTTTCCCGCATCGGGCAGAAGGACTCGCCGGTTGTCGCGGCGCTCAAGGCGGCGGTGCGTCCGTCCACCTGAGTGGGTCAGTCCGCGCTCCCCGCCCAGACCTCGGCGTTGATCATGTGGATGGGCTCGCCCGCCGCATAGGCGTTGATCTGGTCGAAGATGTCCGCGAACTGAAGGTCGAACTCATCCTCCGTGACGAAACCGATGTGCGGCGTCGCGATCAGCCGGGGATGAGAGAGCAACGGATCGGAGGGATCCGTGAGGGGTTCCGTATCGAAGACGTCGACAGCCGCCGTTCCGGGGCGGCCGGCGTCGAGCGCCGCCAGAAGCGCGCCCGGCTCGACCAGCCCGGCACGCGAGGTGTTGACGAAGACCGCGTCGGGGCGCATCGCCGCGAGATCGCCGGAGGTGACGATGCCCCGCGTCTCGGGCTTCAGGCGGACATGGATCGAAACGACGTCGCTGGTCGAGAAGAACTCGGCGCGGCTCTCCGCAACGGTCTCGCCGGCGGCGCGAGCCCTCTCGCGCCCCGCCTCCGAACCCCACCAGACGACCTCCATGCCGAAGGCACGGGCATAGTCCGCGACCGTTTGGGCGATGCGGCCATATCCGTAGAGCCCGATCCTGCGCCCGCGCAACGTCCGCCCGACACCCATCTGCCAATGCCCGGCCTTGAGCGACGCCATCTGCGCCGGCAACTGCCGCATGGCGGCGAGAACCAGCGCCCAGGTAAGCTCGGCCGCAGCATAGGAGGGCGTGCCGGCGTGCATGTTCGAGCACAGCAGCACGCCCGTGTCCGTGCAGGCCGGGACATCGACATGGGGGTAGACGCTTCGCTGGCTGATCAGCTTGAGGTTCGGCAGGCGTTCGAGCAGGTCTCGGGTGATCTTCGTGCGTTCCCGGAACAGCACCAGCGCCTCCGCCTCCGCCAGCCGCTGCGCGAGAATGACCGGGTCTTCCACGTGATCGGTCCAGACTGTCACGTCATGCGCGGCCAGACGCGAGAAACACGGCAACCCTCTCAGCGTGTCGAACCAGTCGTCGAGAATATGGACCTTCATCGGTGTAACATTCCCCGAAATGTCAAAGGATTGGAGAGCACGGCATTTCAAGGAGACCCTCGATTGCCGCGCCATCAATGGGACAGCAGAACGGGGATGTCGATCTCGTTCAGCACGCGCGCGGTGACCCCGCCCAAGAAGTCCTCCCGGAACTTGGAATGCTCGTAGGCGCCCATCACCAGGAAGCCCGGATTGCGCTCCCGCGTGAACGCCAGAAGGGTTCTGCCGACGCCATGATGCAGTGCGAGTTCCTCGTGCCGCGCTTCGACCTCGTGCAGGGCAAGGTGGTCGAGCACCTCCTCCACCGGTCGCGGAAGCCGGGTGCCTTCCACGGTCAGCAGGGTCACGCGCCCTTCGTCCTCGAGCAGTTGCAGGCTGTCGTAGAGCGCCCGCCCGGCAGCGCGGCTGCCGTCCCAGGCGATGGCTGCCTCGGCATGGCTGGCCTCGCGATCGTAGCCTTGCGGCACCACGACAATGGGCCGCCCGCTCATCAGCGCGATGCGGTCGGGATGCAGGGTCACATGCGAGTCGGCATCGCCCGGCTTCGGGCGGCCGAGGATCAGTATGTCGAAGCCGCGGGCCGTTTCGGCGATCACCATGTCGACCCGCCCGGACGCCTCGACAAAGCGGAGCCTGTCGCCCAGTTCGAGTTCGGCCTTGAGGGCATCGAACTTCGAGCGCACGGCATTGATGATCTCGGCATTGGCCTCGGCAATGATCTGGCGCGCCCGCGCGGGCACCCAGGCTGCGTGGCTGTCGACCGTCTCGTGCTCGGAATGCGCCAGCAGCGCGGTAACCCGGATGCCGCCGCCGCGTGCGAGCGATGCGGCGTACCGGAGTGCCGACTCGGCACTTGCCGAGCCGTTGAAGGCAACGAGGATGTTCCGGATTTTCATGCGTCGAACTCCGTGTCTTCCCAGACAGAACCGGGAACGTAGATTTGGCCATCCGCCAGCTTGCGCGCCGTGCGCACCAGACCCGCGGCGTTCAGGGTGAAGCCGCCGTCGAGGGAGAAATCCACCAGCACGTCGATCGTGCCGGAGGGATGTTCGAGCACGACCTCGGCCGGCCCGTGTGCCGGCCGTTCCAGCAATCCGTCGGCCACCGACCCAGGCGTCAGGGCGCAGGAGGCGATGCACTGGGCGCCGGTCACGGCCATGGTCGGGTGGGTGTTGCGGGGCATGAAGTAGCGCGCGGCGATGGTGCCGCCCTGCCTGGCAGGCGCGAGGATGGCGAACTTGGGCGTGACCGACTGGGAAACGTCGCCCATCCCCATCTTCTCGCCAGCCACGCGGCGGATCGCCTCCATGCGCTCGAAGAACGGACGGTTTTCGTCCAGCTCCGTCGCGCTTTCATGGCCGGTAAGGCCGAAATCCCCGGCCCGGGCGATGACGACCGGCATGGCGACATCCATGCAAGTGACCTCGATGCCGTCGATCTCGTCGCGCAGGTTTCCGGTGGGCAGGAAGGCCCCGGTGGAGGAGCCGACGACCCCCATGAAGGAGAGCTCGACCGGCGCCGCGGTTCCCGGAACGCCGGCGATGGCCGCATCGCCCGCGTAGGTGAGCTGCCCGCCCGGTGTGCGGACCCGCGCCAGCACCTGCGCCCCGGTGTTCACGGCTCGGATGCGGATCTCGGTCACGTCGCCCTGCGGCTCGACCAGCCCCATCTCGATCGCCGCCGGGCCGACGCCGGAGAGAATGTTGCCGCAGGTCGGCTTGAAGTCGACCAGCCGGTCCTCGACCGAGACCTGCGCGAAGAAATAGTCCACGTCCGCCCAGGTGTCGTCGGAGCGCGATAGCATCGCGACCTTGGTGGTCACGGCGGCCCCGCCGCCGATCCCGTCGATGTTGAGCGGGTGCCCGGACCCGACGGCGGCGACCAGGACGTCCGCCAGCGTCTCGCGATCCTCCGGCAGGTCCTCGCGCCGGAAGTAGGGCCCGCGCGACGTGCCGCCACGCATGAAGATGAAGGGAATGCCTCTCTGGGTCATGTCAGCGGCCACGGCAGGTCCACCAGCGACTGCAGCAGTCCCGGCGGAAAGTCACGGTTCAGCATGCCCGCCATGAAGCACATGAAGGCGATGCCACAGGCGGTGAGAACGAGGGTCTTCGGCCAGCTTGCCCCTGCCCGCACCCGCAGGAAGGCGATCAGGAAGCCAAGCAGGGCGAGGATGAACCCGACCAGCGCGGTTGCGGCGATCAGCCCGGCGAACCAGGCCAGCGTCTGCCACAGACCGTAGGGCGCATCGGCGTCTTCTCCGGCGACCTCCTTGTCGGCGAAGATGGCGTCGCCCTCGGGACGGCGGATCATCTGCACCAGCAGGACGAGGCAGCAGGCCATGGACAGCCCGCCCACGACGAGCGGCACGATCTTGTCCGTCATGTTGTAGTTCGGGATCAGCGAGGCGTTGATCAGAGCGACGGTCAGGTACCCCATGATCACCAGCAGGAAGATCAGCGGCGCACGCTTGCCGCCGGACTGCACATCGCCCTCGGCCATGATCAGCTTGGCCTGCCGCAGGCCGAGCACCACGGAGACGACGGTGATGATGATCAGCACGATCACGATTGGCGAGAAGATGTAGTCGATCCCTTCCTCGAAGCTCTTGCGGAAGCGGAAGGAGGCGATCTGGAACGCCTGATTGGTGAACTTCTCCACCGGGTTCGACAGCACGAAACCGATCAGGAAGGCCGGGCGCGACCAGTCGAAGCGGCGCAGGAAGATGCCGATGAGGCCGATGGCGAACAGCGCCAGCAGATCTTCGAAGTTCTGCCCGGACTGGAAGGCCGCGAAGCTGATCAGCATGAACAGGAACGGCGCGAGATAGGTGAAGCGGATCGTCGTCAGCCTGGCGATGCCGCCGGAGGCCGCGATGCAGAGCACCGTGCCCAGCACGTTGGCGAGCGCCAGCAGCCAGACGATCGAATAGGTGATGTCGAGGTTGTCCTTGAGCATGCCGGGGCCGACTTCGATGTCGCCCGACCCAAGCAGGGCCACCGCACCGATGAAGATCGCCATGGAGCCGGAGCCGGGAATGCCGAACAGCAGCGTCGGCACGAGCCCGCCGCCCTCCTTGGCGTTGTTCGAGCTCTCCGGACCGATCACGCCACGCACTTCGCCCTTGCCGAAGTTGGTCTTGTCCTTGGTGGTCTGGACGGTGTGGCCATAGGCGATCCAGTCCACGACCGAACCGCCGAGACCGGGGATCACGCCCACGATCACGCCGATGATCGAGCAGCGGATGGAGAGGAAGATGTTGGCGAACCAGTCGCGCACCCCGTCCATCCAGCCGGCGCCGAGGCTCGCGCCTTGGGCGATGGAACGGTCCTGGCGCAGCAGCGAGACGATCTCCGGCACCGCGAAGACCCCGAGGCCCACGATCACCAGCTGCAGCCCGTCCGTCAGGTAGGGAATGTCATAGGTGGTCATGCGCAGCGAACCGCCGGCGTCGGCGATACCGATGGTGCCGATCATCAGGCCGAGCCCGGCCGCGGCCAGGCCCTTGAGCGCAAAACGGCCAGCGAGCACGGCCACCATAGAGAGACCGAGGATCGTCATCATCAGCATCTCGGGCAGGCCGAAGGCGAGCACCAGCGGGCGCGCGACGAGGATGAAGAGGGTCAGGAAGGTCGCACCGACGAGGCCGCCGAAGAGCGAGGCCGAAAAGGCGGCGGAGAGGGCGCGCGACGCTTCCCCCTTCTTCGCCATGGGAAAGCCGTCCAGCACGGTCGCCTGGGAGGCGGAGGAGCCGGGGATGCCCATGAGCACCGAGGCGAAGGTGTCGGAGGTCGGAACGACCGCCACCATGCCGATCATCAGCGCCAGGCCGAGGATCGGATCCATGCCGAACATGAAGGGGAGCAGGAGCGAGAGGCCGGCGATTCCGCCGAGGCCGGGAAAGACGCCGACGGCAAGCCCCATGACGACGCCGAGCGCGAGATAGCCCAGGACGATGGGTTGCAGGATCAGCCCCCACGCTTCGCCAAGCGCAGGCAGGGCCGTTGCGAGAATCTCCATTGGAGCCGCTTTCGATTGTTTGAATTATCTTGGGGAAGGACGCACTCCCCCGAAGAGGGAGTGCGTGGGCCGGGAGGTTACTCCAGCGAAACGCCGTAAGCGTCTTTCAGCCAGCTGACGACCTGTTCCCGCGCCTCAGGGCTGACCGTGGTGGCTTCCTTGGTCGCGTTGGCCGCGCCCGCGCCGACGAACATCGGGTACTTGCCGACCTCGTTGGCCGAGAGCTCGGCGAAGTCGGGGCGGCTGCGGACGGCCTCGAAGGCCGCGACGTATGTGTCCACCACGTCCTGCGGAGTCCCCTGCGGCAGGAAGGCGATCTTCTGCGACGGGTAGCCCGAGATGAAGAAGGCTTTCCAGGCGTCCCAGGCCACGCCGGAGGTTTCGCACCCTTCGGTCGCCTCGCAGACTTCCTTGAAGCTCGGCATGTCGGGGAAGGTCGGGTCGCGCACGATGACGCCGTTGTCGTCGAGCGCGCCCCAGGACATCATCGGCACGGCGGAGCCGGCGGCGACCAGGTCGGCGGACCCGCCGAGGTAGCCCGAGGAGGTCTGGTAGTCGATCGTCGCCTCGCCGCGCTCGAACATCAGGCGTCCGTCACCGCGGCCCTTGATGCCGAAGACCGGCTCGACGTTCATGCCGAGCATCTGCCAGGCCAGTAGCGGAACCAGGTCGAGGCCGGTGGCGCCCTGCGAGCCGAAGATGAAGTCCGTGTCCTTGAGGCCGTTGGCCGAGCCGTCGAACTTGGCGCCGTCCTCGGCGTTCAGATAGGCCACGCCGCCGGTGCCGGTCGCCATGACCGGGATCCAGTCGCCGTATTCATAGCGCACGCGCGGGTCGCCGAGCAGATAGGGGAACTGCGTCGAGCCGGACGAGCCGAAGAGCAACGTGCCGTCCTTGTGCTGCTGCTGCTGGAACCAGTTCGCGCCCTTGGTCGAGCCCGCACCCGGCATGAACTTCACGACGACGGTCGGGTTGCCGGGCAGCTCCTCGGACAGCAGCGGCGCGAAGAAGTTGGCCCACTTGGCCGAACCACCGGTCTCGGAGAACGGGATCACCCATTCGATCGTCTTGCCGGAAAAGTCCACCTCGGCGGCGGCCGGAGCGGCCATGGCGGCAGCCGCGACAATACCGACAACGACTCGGCGGGTAAAACTGAGTTGGGTCATTGGTTTCCTCCCACTTGACCAAATACCACGGAAACGCTCCTCCGTTCCCGGGCCCATTTGCGATTTCGGGAATTGATTCCCCGTTCGATCTGGCCAAGATCAGGGATCAAGCTTGCGTGAAGCTTGCGGGAGGAGACATGCGCATCGCGCTCGTCGAAGACAACGAGGCATTGGCCAGCGCCATCGCCTACCGGCTCCGCGACCGCGGGCACTCGGTGGACGTGCTGCACGACGGCCAGGAGGGAGACGTCTACCTGTCGCAGGAGGGCGCGGATCTGGTTGTGCTGGACATCAACCTGCCCGGCATGAGCGGGCTCGAGGTCCTGAGCGGGCTGCGGGCACGGGGCGACGGCGTCCCGGTGATCCTTCTGACCGCGCGCAGCGAGACGAGCGACCGCGTGGAGGGCCTCGACCTCGGCGCGGACGACTACCTTGTGAAGCCCTTCGACATGGATGAGCTTGAAGCCCGGATCCGGGCCTTGTCGCGCCGCAAGAATATCGACTACGGCGCGCGCGAACGGATCGGCGGGCTCGAATTCAACCGCACCACGCGGCAGGTCACCGCCAGCGGCGAGGTGCTCGACATCCCGCGGAAGGAACTGGCGACCTTCGAATGCCTTCTGGAGCGCCGCGGCCGTCTCGTCTCCCGGTCGATGCTGACCGATCACGTCTACGGGATCGGCGCCGATGTCGACGACAAGGCGATCGAACCCCACGTGTCCCGCCTGCGCCGCCGGCTGTCGGAGCATGGCGTCACGATCAAGGCCGCCCGGGGCCTCGGCTACATGCTCGAAGTCGAGAGCTGATGCCGCGCACCTTCTCCCTTCGGACGCGGTTGTTCGTGCTGATCCTGACGCCGCTCGTCCTGATGGCGATCGTCCTTGGGTATTGGCGGTTCACCGTGGCGCAGAAGACGGCCTGGGAACTGTTCGACCGCTCCCTGCTCGCCGCGGGGCTGGCGATCTCGCGCGACGTGGCGATCTCGGAAGGCGACGCCCTGTCCCCCTCGACGCGCGACCTGATCCGGGATGCGAGCGGCGGGGAGGTCTTCTACCACGCGACCGGTCCCGGAGGCATCTACGTGACCGGCTACGCCTACCCGCCCACCGGCGGGACGCGCAGCGAAGACCCCTATCACCCGCAGTTCTTCGAGTCCGACTACCGGCAGGAACCGGTGCGCGTGCTTCGGATGACCGAGCGCAGGACGATCGACAACCTGACGGGCGATGCCACGGTCACCGTCTGGCAGCGGATCGCCGACCGTCGGGCTTTCGCGAACCAGTTGGCGGTCTGGGCCGCCGTGCTGATGCTCGCGCTGCTGGCGACGCTCGCCCTCGTTGTCTGGTTCGGGGTGGAGCGCGGGCTGCGTCCCCTCATTGACCTTGAAGACGCCATCGAGGCGCGCTCCCCGAACGATCTCAGTATCATCAAGCGCGCCGTCCCCGAGGAGACGCGTGGCATCGTCGAGACCCTCAACCGGCTGTTTGCGCAGGTGGAGGCCAGCATCACCGCCCACCAGGTTTTCATTTCGGACGCCGCGCACCAGCTGCGCAACCCGGCAGCCGCGGTGCAATCCATGGCCGAGGCCGCCCGCGACGCCACCACCGAGGAGGAGCGGGTCCGGCGGCTTGACGAGCTGGTCACGGCCACGCGCTCTGCCGCCCGCGTGACCGAACAGCTCCTGTCGCTCGACCGGCTACGGCACGGCGGCGGCGACGACAGGTTCGTGCCCTTCGATCTCAACCAGCTCGTCGAAGAGACCTGCGCCGATCTCGCCCCGTCCGTCCTTGTCGCCGGAAAGGATTTCGAGCTCGATCTGGCCCAAAGCGCGCTGCCGGTGCGCGGCGATCACGTCTTCATGTCGGAGGCGCTCAAGAACCTCGTCGACAACGCGATGAAGCACGGCGGCAGTGATCTGTCGCGCATCTCGGTAGGAACCGAGCTGCGCGGGGCGATGGCGGAGGTGACCGTGAAGGACGACGGCCGCGGCCTTTCGCCGGACATGTCCGAGCTCGCCTTCAGCCGCTTCTCGCAGGTGGAGCCGTCGGACGGCAGCGGGCTGGGACTGGCAATCGCCCTGTCTGTCGCCGAGCAGCACGGCGGCACCCTGCGCATCAATCCCTCGCACAAGGGCGCCAGCCTGACGATCGCCCTGCCCCTGACCGCCCCGGTGGCGGCCTGACCTTTGCGGGAGCGCGGCCCGTCAGAGCTGCACCCGCACACGTCCTCGAGCCACTGGGTTCGCCCCGCCGTTGACCGTCACGCGGCCCGTGCGGGGCGCGGTCTCAGGTACCAGTACCAGACGCGGTAGGCTTCCAGCAGGCCCAGCGGAACGAAATGCACCAGAGCGCCGGTCAGGCCGCCCCAGTCGTGCAGCGTCGCCCAGTGCAGCAGCGCCAGCACCGCCGCCGCATAGGTCGTTCGCTGCAGGGTCTTCCAGCTACGCCCCAACCTGCGGACGAAGTAGTCCGACGAGGTGACGGCCAGCGGAACGAAGATCAGGAAGGCGATCCACCCGGTCCAGATGTAGAACTCCGGCAGATCGGCGAGGACCTTCTGCAAGGTGCCGAGATCGATCAGGTAGAGCACCGTATGCGCCAGCGCGTAGAAGAAGGCAGCGACACCCAGGTGGCGACGGTTCTTCTGCAACCAGCGCGGCCCGCGCCACCCCTTGAAGATCAGCGCCAGCGGCGAGGCCATCATCGCGATGATCAGGAAACGGGCGGCAAACTCGCCGGTGGGATGCAGCGCCGCGTGAACGGCCTCTGCGTCCGTCGCGCCGATCAGGCTGTTCAGAACGGCAAGGCCGGGGAGCGCCAGCAGCGCCCAGAACCAGTAGGGGAAAAGTCGTGACCGCATGTCTGTCGCCTTTCTGTCGGCTTTCGGAATTGCGGGATCCGGGGCATCGCGGCGGGCGGTGAACGGGTTGCCGTTTCGCTCCGTTCTCCGGGTCGGGCCTGCCTTGTCGCCTCTGGGGTTACCGCTGCAGGCCGTCGAAAAAAGCGCTCCAGCCGATGTGCGCCCGACCCGCTGCCTGTTCGAAATGGCCGGGATTGTCGACGGCGCCATTGCGGATGCCTTCGTAAATCCCGGCGATGACCGTTCCCATGAACGCGCCGAGTTCGGCCACGCGGTCTGCGCGGTACTCCTCGACGCTCATGGTCCGGTAGGTCAAAGCGGTACCGAAGGCGCGGTTGATGTAGCCGGCCAGTTCCGCCTGCGTGATCGGCGCACCGCGCAGGTTGTAGGTGTGCCCGACGTGCTGCGGCTCGGTCAGCATGTGGGCATAGGCTGCGGCCAGTTCACCGCGCGTGGTGTAGCCACAGCGCCCCTCGCCCGCGCTGTTGGCGATCTCGCCGGCCTCGCGGTAGCGGTCGACGTAATCGACGTCCGGCTCGATATAGATTCCGTTGCGCCCGATCACCCAGTCCATGCCGCCGGCGCGGATGTCGGCCTCGGTCCTGCGGTTGCTGTCCACGACCGGGGAAAACGCCATTCCCGTCTCGGCACCCTGCACGCTGGTATAGACGATCCGCGCGGCGCCCGCTGCCCGCGCGGCCGCGATCACGTTGCGGTGCTGGTCGATGCGGGCTGCCGGATCGCCGTTTCCGGAGACCAGAAGCAGGCGACCGACGCCCTTCAGAGAGGCTTCAAGCCCGGCACGGTCGGCGTAGTCGCCCGGGCGGATCTCGATCCCGAGACCGGTGACCTTTTCCGGCGTTCGTGCGAGCCCGATGACGGCTTCGCCCCGCTCCAGGAGCGTCCTGGCGATCTCTGCGCCCAGTTGGCCGGAGACGGCCGTAACTGCGATGGTCATGTCGGTTTCCTTTCTCTTCGCGCGGGTCAGTTGGTGCTTGCGTCGCGCCCGGTGACGAGGTCGCAGGAGGCCGTCACGAGGGTATGGAATCCGTCCAGTTCCGCGGCCGGTTGCGGCGTGAAGATCATCACGCCCCCTCGCTGCCATCGGGTTGCGACACCCACGGGCACCTGACGGCAGGGCCTGCCTTGATCGCCGCCCAGGCCCGATGGCTGGGAGGCGTGCAGGTTGCCGCGAGGGTGCAGAGGCGCAAACTCGCGCACCCGGGCATCACTTCCGGACGGGGTCCGGATCAGCCGTGGTACGCCTGGCTCACGGCGAAGCTGTCCTCGAACCAGTGCCACAGCACGACCTCGCCATCGCGGACCTTGGCACGCAGGGCAAAGGTGAATGCGCCGATTTCCTTGCCGGACTGAATGGTGATCCCGTTCATCTTTCCGAAGACGGCGACGGTATCGCCCGAAGCGAAGGCGTCGGTGTTTTCCCAGACGGTGGTCTGGACGTTCTCGGAGAAGCCACCGAGGAACTTGAAGATGTTCTCCTTGCCTTCGGCGCCGCCGATCCACGGCAGGGTCGCGTCGCCCTCGTTGTGCCAGACCATGTCGTCGGCCATCAGCGTGCCCATGGTTTCCATGTCGCCCGAGCCCATCGCGCCCATGAAGGCCATCACGGTGTCAAAGCTCGCTTGCGTCTGTTCGTCCATTTCCTGTGCTCCTGCTTGCTGTCCAAGGATGATCGCCAGCGATGCGCCGAGCGACGTTTTCAAAAGGGTTCTGCGGTTCATTCAAGGTGTCCTCATGCGTGTTGGAATTGGGGGCTGCGAAGGCCGAAGACCGTCGGTTTCCAGGCGCCCTGGAAGGTCCGGCCCGGGGCCGGCCGGCACCGCGCAGGCACCGGCCAATCCCGTCCACGATCACTTGCCCGAAAGCTGCTGGAGCGCGCCGGCCCAGTCCTCGACGTGCCACGACTTGACGAGCTGGCCGTCCTCCAGCTCGTGAATGTCGATGGTCATGATGTCGAAGCTGCGGCCCTGGCCGTCGACGCCGAAGAAGGGGGCGACGGGGGTGCCGGTGGCGCGGCTGCGCACGGTCACGAACTCGCCGTCCTGATGAATGTCCTGCACGGCCCAGTTCAGATCGGGGATCAGCTCGGCAAAGCCGCCCATCTGCCCGAGGAAGGCGTCACGGGTCTTGTCCTGGCCGGAGTAGTTGCCGACGCTGGTCCAGCTTTCGGCCGTTGCGTCGACGAAGGCGGCAACGTGACTCTCGGATCCGGGGTTGCTGAGCAGGTCGTAAAACGCGGTCACGGCGGCGGTGTCATCGGCGAGGGCACCCGTGGCGAGGGCACCCGTGGCGAGGGTTGCGATGGCGGCCGAGGCGATGAGGGTCTTCAACGTCATTGTCGTTTCCTTTGTGATGCTGTCGGAGGGACGAGTTCATCCGCCACGCACCCGGCAGGTGCGTGTTGGATCGGGTCGGGTCGGCGGGATCGGGCGGTCAGGCCGCCGGGATCTGCCAGTCCAGTTGCGGGTTTTCGCGGAAGGCAAACCGTTCGAGGTGGCTGCCGATCACTTCGGTGAGGCGATCCAGCGCCGGACGGTCCTCGGCGGTCACGGTCAGGTCCAGAGCGGTGTCGCCGGCCTTCAGCCTGCACTGGCCGAAGGGAAGGTCGATGCGGCCCTGCAAGGCGTCGAACTCCACCGGGACCTTGTGGCCGAAGTGCTTGCACAGCGTGCCGAGATAGCGGCTGGCGTTCGTTGTGGAGAATGTCGTGGTGGCGATCATCGTGTGGCTCCTTGTCTTGCCAAAGAGATCTACCCTCCCTCTATTGTTCCGTTTATTTCCTGAATGCAGAAGTGAATGTTCGGCAAGGCGGAACAATGATCGACTACCTTCGGCACATGGCCATCTTCGCCCGCGTCGTCGACGAGGGCTCCTTTCGCGCCGCAGCCAAGGCGATGGGGCTTGCTCCTTCGCGCGTCAGCGAAACCGTCTCGGACCTCGAGGGCTATCTGGGCGTCACGCTGCTCTACCGCACGACGCGAAGGATCTCGCTGACCAACGAAGGGCGCATGTTCTATGCCCGCGTGGCGGAGATGTTGCGTAGCGCCGAGAACGGACTGAACGAGTTGAACGCCTTGTCACTGGAGCCGATCGGGGCGCTGCGGGTTTCCATGCCGGCCTTCCTGTCCTCGTCCACCCTGTCGACGGCCATCGCGGAGTTTTCCCGCAGGCATCCGCAGGTCGCCCTGTCCCTCGCCTTCACCGACCAGCGGATGGATCTGCTGAGCGACGGGTTCGATGTGAACATCCGCGCGGGCTGGCTGGATGACAGTTCGATGATGTCGCGCAAGCTGGGCGAATGCGCGCGGGCCCTGGTGGTTGGAGCGGACTATGCCCGGACCCGTCCCCACCCCAAGCATCCCTCGGACATGGAGGACTGGGACTGGCTACGGTACAAGCACCGTTCGGATTACACGACGCTGACCAGCCCCGACGGCGAAACGGTGAAGGTGCTGGGACAGGCGCGGCTCGAGGTCGACAGTGTCGATGCGCTCTATCATTTAACGCTGCAGAACCTCGGGGCCACGGTATTGCCGGAACACCTCGCCGCACGGGGCGAGGCATCGGGCCGGCTCGTCCGGCTCTTCCCCGACTGGCATCTGAAGCCGCTCGGCTACTACGCGGTCTGGCCGGACAGCTCCCGCCGCGAGAACCTGACGGTCCTTTTCGTGCGCTTCCTCGTCGACTTCGTGGAGTGACGCGCGGGGACAGGCAAGCCCACCCGCAGGCGGCTTCCCCACGCTTTGGGAGGGTCAGTGTCTCAGTGCCGCGGCAGAGCCCGGCCCAGCTCCTTGGCCCCGCGCACGGCCTCGTGTCGGTGCAGCGCCCAGGCCTGGGTCAGCCCCTCCATGATCACCAGAAGCTCGATCTCGCGCCCAGCCAGGCCGGTGACTTCGGCCGCGCGGCCAGCCACCTCGGCCTTGTGCCGCCCGAGCATGTCCCGGAGCCGCGCGCTGCCGGGGTCGGCAGCCACCGCACCGTGAAACAGGCAGCCATGGGCCGTCTCGGTCGCCATCCATGCCCCGATCCTGTCGAGCAACGCGTCGAGCGCGGCATCCGGCGCGTTCGGCAGGCCGTCGAACAGATGGGTCAGGTAGCGGGTATGGCGGTGCTCCAGCGCCGCCAGCACCATGTCCGCGCGGGACGGCGTGTACTTGTAGAGCGTGCGCAGGCTGACACCGGCGGCATCGCGCAGGTCCTCGACGCTCGGCTCGGCGAAGCCGCGTTCGGCAAAGGCCCGCTCCAGTCCGGCGGCGATCCTGGTCATCGTTTCGGTCATGTTTGACGAAGTAGAGCGATCCCTCTACCTACGCAAGTAGAGGAATCATTCTACCTACAGGAGGTCACCGTATGACCCTTCCCGACACGATGAAGGCCATGGTCCTGACTGGCCATGGCGGTCTCGACAAGCTGGAATGGCGCGAAGACGTTCCGGTGCCGCGCCCCGAGGCGGGCGAAGTGCTGATCCGCGTCGGCGCCTCGGCGGTGAACAATACCGACGTGAACACCCGTACCGGCTGGTATTCCAAGGCGGTGCGCGGCGATACCGGCTCGGCCGCGGCCGAGGGCTATGGCGCCGCCGCCGACGCCGATGGCGCCTGGTCCGGTGCGCTGAGTTTCCCGCGCATCCAGGGCGCCGATTGCTGTGGCGAGGTGGTCGCGGTCGGAGATGGCGTGGACTCCGCCCGGATCGGTGAGCGGGTGCTGGTGCGGCCGATGCACCACCCCCGTGGCGCGGAGTCCCCGGATGCACTCGTGACCTTCGGCTCGGAGCGCGACGGCGGTTTCGCGGAATTCACCACGATCGACGACACACATGCCGTTCGGATCGACAGCCCGCTATCGGATCTCGAGCTTGCCTCCTTCCCGTGCGCCTTCTCGAACGCCGAGGGGATGATCCAGCGTGCCGCGCTCGGGTCCGAGCGAGTGCTGATCACCGGCGCCTCCGGCGGGGTCGGTTCGGCGGCGGTGCAACTCGCGAAGAGGCGCGGTGCGCATGTCACGGCCCTGACCAGCCCGGCGAAGGCGGCGGCGCTGACGGCGCTCGGCGCCGACGCCACGCTGGACCGCGACGCCACCCTGCCCCTTGACGCCTTCGAGGTCGTTCTCGACCTCGTGGGCGGGCCGCGCTGGCCGGCGCTGCTGGACACGCTTCGGCCCAACGGCCGCTATGTCACCTCCGGCGCCATCGCCGGTCCGATCGTCGAGCTCGACCTGCGCACGCTCTACCTCAAGGACCTGATGCTGATCGGCAGCACGCGTCAGGACAGCCGCGTCTTCACCGATCTCGTGGGCTACATCGAACGGGGCGAAATCCGGCCCGTCCTTGCGGAGACGTACCCGCTTCTGGAATTGCGCGCAGCGCAGGAAGCGTTCCTCAGAAAATCCCACATGGGCAAGATCGGGATCGAGATCGGCCGGTAAGCGCCCTCCCATGGGCGCAGCAGGTGCGGGATGTCGCATTGCGTGCAGTTGCGCATATGTTAAAGTATACGCAAATGACGTCCCGTTTGGAGGGAATGAGCAATGACGGACAAGAAGATCGTCTTTCTCGACGCGGACACTCTGTCCAGGGACGTGGTTCTGCGATCTCCGGACTTCGCGCACGAGTGGACGAACCACCCCGCAACGCGGCCTGCCGAGGTGGTCTCGCGGTTGGCCGGGGCCGAGATCGCGGTCACGAACAAGGTCAGGCTCGACCGGCAACACCTTCATCAGCTGCCCGCATTGCGGCTGGTCGCGGTCGCGGCGACCGGAACCGATTGCGTGGACAAGGCCGCCTGCGCCGAGCTGGGGATCACGGTGGTCAACATCAGGGACTACGCCGGGATCACCGTTCCGGAGCACGTCTTCTCGCTCGTTCTCGCGTTGCGCCGAAACCTGGTGGCCTATCGAGACGATGTGCGCGCCGGGCGTTGGCAGGAGGCGGGGCAATTCTGCTTCCACGATCACCCGATCAGGGACCTTGCCGGTTCGACCATCGGGATCATCGGCGAAGGCGCGCTCGGCCAGGGTGTCGCCGCCTTGGCGCGGGCCTTCGGGATGCAGGTCATGTTCGCCGCGCACAAGGGTGTCGACGGGCTCGGGCCGCTCTACACGCCCTGGGATGACGTGCTGGCCGGGGCCGACGTGCTGTCGCTGCACTGCCCGCTGATCCCGGCGACCGAGGGGCTCCTCGGCCTGGTCGAGTTCGAGGCGATGCGGCGCAGGCCGCTGATCATCAACACAGCCCGCGGACCGCTCATTCGGGATGAAGATCTCGAAATCGCCCTCGACCGGGGGTTGGTGGGCGGCGCGGGGCTCGACGTGACCATGCCGGAACCGCCGGCGAAGGACAGTGCCTTCATGCGGCTCGCGCGGCGTCCCGACACCATCGTCACGCCGCATATCGCCTGGGCGAGCGTCGAGGCGCAGCAAACGCTCGCCGATCAGCTCGTGGATCTCATCGAGGCCTACGCGGCGGGCGCACCACGCAATGTGGTCAGCGGAGAATTCTGAACGATTTCAGGGAACACGAGGTAGCCCCATGCTCAAGCTCTCGATCATCACGCTCTTTCTTGGACAGACGAAGAACCGGTTCCTCGTCTATCAGGACCCGGCGGACACGCCGACCCACCTGGATCGCGCAGGTGCAGCGGAAGGCATCGGTGCGGTTGAACTTCGCTACCCGGCCGACACCGCGGACATACCGGCCACCAAGGAAGCCCTGAAGCGCAACAACCTCGCGGTGTCCGCGATCAACTTCGCCTCCGTCCGCAACGACCGCTGGTTGCGTGGCGCGTGGACGGCAGAAGACCCGGCCGACCGGCAAGCTGCCGTCGATGACGCCAAGCGGGCGATGGATCTCGCCGCGGAACTCGGGGCCTCGCGGCTGCACAATTGTCCGCTGAACGAGGGCTTCGACTACCCGTTCGAACTCGACCCGATCGCCGCGCTTGATTACTCCGCCGAGTGTTTCGAGAAGATCTGCGCCCATAACCGGGACATCAACGTCTGCATCGAATACAAGATCAACGAACCCCGCGTGCGCTGCCAGATCGGCAGTGCCGGCGAGCTGATCGCCTTTGCCGACATCGTCGGCGCGCGGAATCTCGGCGCGACGCTGGACGCCGGGCATTGCTTCCTCGCCGGCGAGAACCCGGCCGCCACGGCCGCGTTGCTGCACAAGTGCAACCGGCTCTTCTACGTCCATATCAACGACAACGACACCCGCGGCGACTGGGACGTTCTGCCGGGCACCTGGCACACCTGGGAATTCGTCGAACTCTTCTACACGCTGGAGCGGCTCGGCTACGACGACTGGATCGCCTTCGACATCGTCTGCAAGGAGCACGACGCGACGCCCGTCTTCACCGACGCCGCCGCGATCGCCAACAAGCTCAAGGAGCTTTCCACCCGCATAGACAAGGACGACATGGCCGCCCGCTACAAGCGCCGCCACCCGACCTCGACAATGCGCATGCTCAACGATCTGCTCTGAAAGGAACCACGATGGCTGATCTATCCCGTATGGCCGATGCGATCCGGTTCCTGTCGATCGACACGTTCCTCAAGATCGGCGACGGCCACCCCGGCACGCCCCTCGGCGCCGCCGATATCGTGACCACGCTCTACAACCGCCACCTCAAGTTCGACGCCTCCGACCCGACCTGGCCCGACCGCGACCGCTTCGTGCAGTCGAACGGGCACGGCTCGATGCTGATCTACGCGGCCAACCACCTGGCCGGATTCGACAAGATCTCCATCGAGGAGATCAAGCGGTTTCGCGAACTCGGATCGCATTGCCCCGGGCACCCGGAATACGACCCTGAGGCCGGGATCGAGACCACCACCGGCCCGCTCGGTCAGGGCATCGCCAATGCGGTCGGCATGGCGGTGGCGGAGGAAAAGCTGCGAGCCCGGTTCGGGCCGGACCTCTGCAACCATTACATCTATGCGCTGACCGGCGACGGCTGCCTGATGGAAGGCATCAGCCAGGAGGTGATCGAACTGGCCGGACACCTGAAGCTCGGGCACCTGATCTTCCTGTTCGACAGCAACCACATCACAGATGACGGCGAGACATGCCAGGCGATCACCGAGGATCAGGCCGCCCGCTTCCGGGTGGCCGGCTGGCACACGGTGGAATGCGACGGACACGACCCCGCGTCCATCGACGCGGCGATCCTGCTGGCAAAGGCCGACCCGCGGCCGTCCTTCGTGACCTGCCACACGGTGATCGGCAAGGGCGTGCCGCGGATTGCCGGCGACCGGGCCGCGCATGGCGGCAAGCTGGTCCCGCAGGACGCGATCGACGCTCGCGAGGCGCTCGGCTGGAGCCATGAGCCGCATGTCGTTCCCGACGACCTCCTGCTCGCCTGGCGCGCAGGCGGCACCCGTGGACGGGCCGAGCGGCTGGCCTGGCAGGACCGGCTGGACGCCTCGGAAGCCGAGGTGAAGGCGGAGTTCCAGCGCCTCACCGCGAGCAAGCTGCCGGATGGCTGGCGCGCGCCGCTCATACACCGCAAGGCGCAGTACGCGGCCGAGCGCCCGAACCAGCCGACGGTCGCGAGCTCCGGCGAGATCCTCGATGTCCTCAGCGACGCCATCCCCGAGCTCATGAGCGGCGCGCCGGACCTGGAAGCGGCGACCAAGCACAAGCGGCGGCTGGCGCCGTTCACGGCCCAAGATCGCTCCGGGCGGTATCTGCACTACGGCGTCCGCGAATTCGCCATGGGCGCGATGATGAACGGGATGGCCGCCCATCGCGGGGTGCAGCCCTTCGGCATCACCTTCCTTGTCTTCTCCGACTACGAGCGCCATGCCATCCGCATGGCCGCGATGATGGGCCTGCCGGTGATCTTCGGCTTCAGCCACGATTCCATCGGCATCGGACGGAACGGTCCGACCCACCAGCCGGTGGAGTATCTTGCCAGCCTGCGCGCCATGCCCAACCTGAACGTGTTCCGCCCGGCGGACAGCGTCGAACTGGCCGAATGCTGGGAATTGGCGCTGGAACGGCGCAACGGCCCGAGCGCGGTGATCTGTACGCGGCAGGCGGTGCCGACGGTGCGCGGCGACGGCACGGCGGAGAACCGCGCCGCTCGCGGGGCCTATGTCATCGCGCCCGCCAGCGGCGCGCGTCAGGCCACGCTCTTCGCCACCGGCTCCGAGGTCCAGATCGCGCTCGACGCACGAAAGACGCTCGAAGCCCGCGGCATCCCGACCGCCGTTGTCTCCGTCCCCTGCTGGGAGCTGTTCGCGGCACAGGACAAGGGCTACCGGGACGAGATCATCGGCCGAGCCACGGTGCGGGTGGCGATCGAGGCGGCTGCGAGCCTGGGCTGGGAACGCTTCATCGGCGAAGATGGCGCCTTCATCGGCATGAGCAGCTTCGGCGCCTCGGCTCCCGAGGACGAGCTCTTCGCGCATTTCGGCATCACGGCAGACCGTGCCGTCTCCGCCGTACTAGAACGGCTGGATGCGAAGGAAGAAAAACGCGTGCCGGAGACCGTCTGACAGTGCGGTGACAAGGTGGAAAGGCCGGGTGGCGAGAACCGCCCGGCCTTTCTTCTTGCCTGTACTGCACTCGAAAATGGAATTCGGGGTCCGCTCAGTCCCAGTCGACGTCGAACTTCGTGACGAGTTGGCGCACCTGCTCCGGGTTGAGCATCTTCGGCTGCAGGCCTCGGGTCAGAAGCGCCAGCTTCGCCGTCTCCTCCAACTCCTCCATCGCGTATGCCGCCGCCCAGAGATCCTTGCCCGCGACGACGGGGCCATGATTGGCCAGCAGCACCGCTGATCGCCGCCCCGCGAGCCCGCGTACGGCATCGCCCATCGCCGGGTCGCCGGGCAGGAAGAACGGCAGGAGTTGCACCTTGCCGAGGCGCATGATGCCGTAGGCGGTCAGCGGGGGCAGGACGTTGTCGGGGTCGGTGTCAGGCAGCATCGACAGGGCCACCGAATGCGTGGAATGCAGATGCACCACCGCGCCGGTCCCGGCCCGGGTGTCGTAGAAGGCCGCGTGCAGCGGCACCTCCTTGGTGGGCGCGTCGCCCGACAGCAGCCGGCCGTCCTGCGCGATGTGGCTGATCCGGGCCGGGTCCAGGAACCCCATGGAATGGCCGGTCGGCGTGACCAGCACGGTGCCGTCCGAGAGCCGGGCCGAGATGTTGCCCGACGCCCCCGACGTCAGCCCGCGATCGAAGATCGATTTCGCGATCCGGCAGATGTCCTCGCGCAGTTGCGTCGCCTCGGTCATGAACTGGCCGCCATGAGGTCGAGCGCGCGGGAAAAGAAATCCGGGCCGCCGAAATTGCCCGACTTGAGCGCCAGCGCCCGGGCCGGTTGCCCGGGAAGCCGCATCAGCGGCACGCCGGGTGCGATCCGCGGCCCGATCTCCAGCACTTGCGGTCCGAGCGCAGCCACCACCGCGCCCGAGGTCTCGCCGCCGGCCACCACGATCCGACTCGTCCCCCGTGCCACCAGCGCCTGTGCCAGCCGGGCGAAGACGGCTTCGATGGCCTCGGCGACACGCTCCTGCCCGAGCGCACGCTGCGCGGCACGCACCTCGTCCGGATCGGCCGAGGAGAACAGCAGCGGTGGCGTGGTCTGTGCCACCGCCCAATCCGCGAGCGCGTCGATATCGACTTCCCCCGCGACGGCCGCCTCGGCCTCGATCTGCAGCGACGGCGCCTGGGCCGCGTAGGTTTCCACCTGCCCTCGGGTGGCGATGCTGCAGGAGCCCGACAGCACGATGCCGGGGCCGTCCACCGGCTCCCAGGACGGCGCAGCGGGGCGGGCGCCGAAGTTCGACGGCAGCCCGATCGCGATGCCCGACCCGCCGCAGAGCAGCCGCCTGTTCCGCGCCGCCTGCCCGATGACACGCAGGTCTTCGTCCCGCACGGCATCCACGATGACCATTGCCCGCGCTTCGGGGATCGCCGCCTGGATCGCCGCCGCCCCTTGCCAGACGGACAATGCCGGGACATGCGCAATGTCCCAGCCTGTCTGGGCCGCCAGCACCCGGCGAAGGTCGGGATCGGTCATCGGTGTCAGCGGGTGGTTCTGCATGCCGCTCTCGCTGAGCAATCTGTCCGCCACGAAAAGGTGCCCCTGGTAGACGCTGCGGCCGTTTTCGGGGAACGCCGGGCAGACGAGCACCTGGTCCTCGCCGATCCGCTCCGCCAGCGCCTCGAGCACGGGGCCGATGTTGCCGTGCGGGGTGCTGTCGAAGGTCGAGCAGACCTTGAGCACGATCTGCTGCGCGCCTTGCGCCAGCAGCCAGTCGCAGGCGGCGACGGACTGGGCCACGGCCTCCGCGACCGGCGCGGTGCGCGACTTGAGCGCGATCACCCCCGCGTCGAGAGCGGCCTCGGCCGGCACGTCGGGCACACCGATGAACTGCGACACCCGGAACCCGCCTTCGGCGAGGGTCAGGCCGATGTCGGACGCCCCGGTGAAATCGTCTGCGACAACGCCGATCTTCACAGCGGGTTCTCCCTGGTGGGGCCGTGGTCGAGGCGAAAGACGTGTTCCGCCCCCTCTGCCGGAAACAGGCTGCGCACCAGCGGATCGTGGCCGGGAACGATCAGTTCCTTGCGGCTGGCGAGCGTTTCGAGCCGCGTGAAGCCATCGAGCATGTCCTCGAGATCGACCACGATCGGAAATGGTTTGCGCAGCCACAGGTTCTCGTAGAAATGCGTGGCGTCCGAGGCCAGCACCAGCCATCCGGCGGCGGTGCGCACGCGCACGGCCTGCAGACCCCGGCTGTGACCGCCGATCCGGTGCACGGTCACGCCGTCCGCGATCTCGGCATCGCCGTCGTGAAAGATCACCTTGCCGCTGTAGAGCCGCCGGATGGCTTCGCAGACATGTCCGGCGGTGAAGGGCATGCGCAGGGTGTCGTGGCACATGCAGGGGCCGGTGGCATAGGCCATTTCGGCGGCCTGCATGTGCAGGGTTGCATCGGGGAAGAGATGCAACCCGCCCGCGTGATCGTAGTGCAGATGTGTCACGATGATCCTGCGGATAGCGTCCGGCGAGATGCCGAGCGGTGCGAGCGCGACGACCGGGTCCAGCCGGATCGGGCGGTCCCGCGCCGCGGCCTCCTCGCTCTCGTAGCCGGTATCGACCAGGATGGTCTCCTCGCCCCGCCGCAGCACCCACATGAAATAGTCCATGGCATGGGGAGCGTCATGGTTGTCGTCGAAGATGAAGCTGTCGCCCCGGATGCGCGCATTCCGGTCGGCATACTTGATCGCATGGACTTCCCAAACGCTCATCCTTGCACCTCCGTGAAGGTCTCAACCTGTTTGGAGGCTATCATCTCGGCGGTGACCCGGTCGAACTGCTTGAAATGGTCGCTCGACAAATGTGCGTCGAAGGCCGCGGCGGAATCGTAGACCTCGAAGAGGAATACAGCCTCCGGCCGCTCCGGATTGGTGTAGACATCGAACTGCCGGCATCCGGGCTCCGACGAGAGCGAGGCCCGGGCGTTCTGGAGCATGAGCGGCAGGAAGGCGTCGACCTGGCCGGCGTTCACCTCGATGGAGACAGTCACGACGAACATCAGATGGGGCTCCTCTTGCGTCCGGTGAACAGGCGCTTGACGATTGGCAACTGGCTGACGACGAGCGCGACGTTGAGAGCCAGAAGGATCGCCGCGCCCGGGCGCGTCCAGAACGTGCTCAGGTCGCCATCGGAGATCAGGAGCGAGCGCCGGAAGGTCTCGTCGAAGAGCGGCCCGAGGATCACGCCGATCACCAGCGGCGCGATGGGATAGTGCATTGCGTTCATCGCGAAGGCGACGAAACCGACGGCAAGCATCAGGTAGAGGTCGTTGATGCCGCCCCCGACCGAGAAGCTGCCGATGGTGGTCAGCACCATGACTACGGGCAGAAAGATGGTCTGCGGAATGCGCAGCACCATGATGAAGACGCGCGCGGTGAGCAGGCCCATGATCGCCATCGTGAAGGACGCCATGACGAGGATCGCCACGACATGCAGGATCAGCTGCGGGTCGATCGTGGGCCCGGGGATCACGTTGTTGATCTTGAGCGCGCCGAGCAGGGCGGCGGCAGGAGGCGAGCCCGGAATGCCGAGCACGAGGAGCGGAATGAGCGCCCCGCCGATGGCCGCGTTGTTCGCCGCCTCGGCCGACAGCAGCCCGTTCACCGAGCCGGTACCGAACTTGTCCCCGTCCTTGCAGACCGTGCGGCCGACGCCGTAGGACACCCAGCCCGCCACGTCCTCGCCCACGCCGGGCAGAGCGCCGATGCCGGTGCCGATCACGCCGGAACGGGCGATGGTCGGGAAACGGCGCATGACGGTGCCGATGCGCGGCACGATCCGCCCCACGTCCACCTTCTGCCCGATCGAACCGTCGGCCCGCATGCCGTCCATGATCTGCGGCACCGCGAAGGCGCCCATCAGCACCGGCACCACCTGGAAACCCGACATCAGGTAGGACCAGCCGAAGGTGTAGCGCGTTTCCGACAGGATCGGGTCGAGCCCCACCATGGCCATCGCCAGCCCGATCAACCCGCTGATCCAGCCCTTGAGAACCAGGTCCTTGCTCATCAAGGTGCCTGAAAGGAGGATACCGAAGAGGGCCAGCAAGGCCTTTTCCGGGCTGGCGATGTTCTTGGAGATCATCAGCAGCAGCCAGACGAAGACGAGCAGGAAGCCCGTCCCGATCAGCGTGCCGATGAAGCTCGCGGTGGTGGTCATCCCCAGGGCCTCGCCGCCGCGCCCCTGCTTGGCCAGCGGGTTGCCGTCCATCGCGGTGGCCGCACTGGCGGCGGTGCCCGGGATGTTGAGAAGGATCGACGGGTAGGACCCGCCGTAGATCGCTCCGACGTAGGCGCCGATCAGCGCGATCAGCGACTGCTCGAGCGGGAACTTGTTGCCGAAGAAGCCGGTCAGGATGGTGACCGCGAGCGTCGCGGTCAGCCCCGGCAGCGCCCCGAATACGATGCCGAGAAAGACCGAGCAGACGAGGTAGACATAGGTGATCGGATCCGAGGCCAGCGAGACCAGCTCGAACCAGAAACCTGCGACTTGGGTGAGGAAATAGTCCATGTCACTTTGCCCAGAGGGGTTTCAGGGTGACGTAGTAGTGATACTCGATCTGGCTGAAGATCAGCCCCGAGCGGTTCGGCACGTTCTGCCGGAAGCCGAAGGCCATCGCGAGAACAAGCAGCAGCGGCACCAGCACGGCGATGTAGGGCGCGACCCGGACCTGCGGCTCCGAGCCGTGCCGCCACAACGTCCAGGCGGTGAACCCTACCCAGACGATCAGCGTCACCCAGTCGTCGTCATGCGGCTTGGCCCATTGCGATTCCGGGAAATGCACGATCAGCGCATAAAGGCCGGCCACCGAGAAGACGGCGGCGCTCAGCTTCATCCGGCCGGTGTGCCCGCCGTGGAAACCGAAGATCAGCGTCGTGATCAGAAGTGCGCTGGCGATGATGAAATCGACCCGCGGCACCAGGGAGAAGATGTAGAAGAACAGAATGGCCGAGATGCATCCCATTCGGATGACTTCGTCGCGCTCCCAGCCGATCCCGGCGCCGCGCAGCGCGCGTTCCGCGCCGCCCTCCCTGATCGAGATCGTCAGCAACCCGATCGACACCAGCAGCATCAGGCCGAATATCCCGTAGGGCACGACCGCGGCCGAGTTGTACCAGTCGCCGGACGAAACCCCGGCCGTGCGTGTCGCGAAGAACGGGATGTGGGTGGTGCGCCAGAGGAAAAAGGCGGAGACGGCGATCAGAACCAGCGAAGTCCAGAAATCCCGTGCCCGCAGGGCGGTCTTGTCTTCCATGTCCCCCTCCAGGTGATGGGTTGGCGGGCCCAGGGTCGGGCCCGCCTGAGGTCAGGGGATCTTACGGCTTCTCGATGCCGAGCGTCGACGGATCGACCTCGGTCGCGCCAAGGTCGAACAGCGTCCAGGCGAAGTTGCTCTCCAGCTTGCGGAAGAGCTCGGTCGCCTCGTCGCCATACTGGCCGCCGATGTCGTAGTAGTTGGTCTTGGCCCATTCGGCGACGGTATCGCCGGCCATCGCCTTCTCGAAGGCAGCGCCCAGCTTTGCCTTGACGTCGTCGGACGCGGAGGCGTGCACCGCAAAGCCGATCGCCTGCTTCAACGGCAGGTACTGGTCCAGCCCGCCGATGCTGTCGAAGGCCGACGGGATCGCGATATCACCCACCGCGGCCGCGTCGGGGGTCAGCGTCGCAAGCGGCTTCAGCTCGCCACCGGCGATCAGCGGCGCCTGCTCTGCGAGCGAGGTGACCACGAGCGCGACCTCGCCGGCCATCGCGGCTTCCTGACCCGGCGCCGAGCCCTTGTAGGGCACGAACTTGAAGGTCACGTCGGCCCCCTTCTCGAGCGCGAGCAGGTTCAGGTGGTGGATCGAGCCGGCGCCGGAAGCGGCGGCGGGGATGGTGCCCGGGGCGTCCTTCGCCGCGGCGACGAGATCGTCGATGGTGTTGTAGGGCGAGTCCTTCGGCACCGAGATCAGGTCCGGCGATCCGCCGACGATGAAGGGATACCAGTAGTCGAACTTCTTGTCCCATCCGCCCTGGACGGCGGCGGTGACATTGGACTCGCTGAGGCCGACGAGCGTGTATCCGTCATCGGGCTGGTTCATCACGTAGACCATGCCGTTCGAGCCGGCGACGCCACCTGTCTGGTTGATGACGTTGATCGAGACGGGAAGCTCCTTTTCCATCTCTGCCATGATCATGCGGTTGATGGTGTCGGTGCCGCCACCGGCGCCCCAGACCACGGCCGTCGTGATGTCCCGGTAGGGGTAGTCCTGCGCCGTGGCCGATCCGACACCGAGTGCCAGAATAGCTGCGCAGATCCTCAGTCCAGCGCTCCGTTTCATATCGCTCCTCCCAAATCGATGTGGAAACTGTTGCACTCATTTGCGTATGCGTTAAAGTTCGCATTGTCAACATCGGAGGTCTGAGACCATTGGACCCACCGGACCGCGGGAGGAAACGGAATGACGCAAGCGGAATTTGATATCGCGGTATTTGCGGGGGACGGAATCGGACCGGAGATCACCCGCCCAACACTGGAGATCCTTCGTGCGATGGCGGCGGAAAGCCCTGCCTACGACCTTCGGTTCAAGGATCTGCCCGCGGGCGCGACGCTTTATCGCGACACGGGCGAGGCCTTTCCTGCAGACTCCCTGTCGCAGGCGCGGGCCGCCGACGCGATCCTCCTGTCGGCGATGGGGCTGCCGGATGTCCGCTACAAGGATGGCACCGAGATTTCGCCACAGATCGACCTGCGCAAGGAGCTGCAACTGTTTGCCGGGGTCCGTCCGGTCCGGGTCTCCGCCGGTCAGGCTTCGCCGCTGACCCTGCCCGAGGGACGGGAGATCGATTTCGTCCTGATCCGCGAAAGCACCGAGGGGCTCTTTTATTCCCAGGGCGCGGGAACGGTGACGGAGACCGAGGCGAGGGAAACGCTGCTGATCACGCGCGAGGTCTCCGAGAAGCTGTTCGAGTTCGCCTTCGCCCTGGCGCGGGAGCGCAAGGACGAGGGCCGCGGCCCCGGGCGCGTCACCTGCGTCGACAAGGCAAACGTGTTCCGCGCCTTCGCCTTCTTTCGCGAGATCTTCGACGCGGAGGCCGCGCGGCACCCGGACCTTGAGGCCAATCACGCCTATGTCGACGCAACGGCCCTTTGGATGGTGCAGAAACCCTGGGATTTCGACGTGCTGGTGACGGAGAACATGTTCGGCGACATCCTGTCGGACCTCGGCGCTGGCCTGATGGGCGGGTTGGGCCTCGCTCCCTCCGCGGATATCGGCTTGCACAATGCGGTCTTCCAGCCCTGCCACGGCTCCGCACCCGATATCGCGGGGCAGAACGTGGCAAACCCGATGGCGATGTTCCTCTCGGCGGCGATGATGCTTGAATGGCTCGGCCGCAAGCACGACAATGCTGCCCTGGTCGCCGACGGCGCCCGGCTCCGGCACGCGGTCGACGCGGTGCTGGCTGCCGGAGTTGTCCGCACGCGCGACCTTGGCGGTCAGGCCGCGACCGACGAGGTGGGCCGCGCCGTCGTTCGGGAACTGTGCGCGGGCAAGACGCAATGACCACGACAGGAAAGCTTCGCGTCGCCTGCGTCGGCGCCGGGTACTTCAGCAGGTTCCAGTACGAAAGCTGGGCGCGCATGGAGCGCGTCGCGCTGGTCGGGGCCTGCAACCGGACGTTGTCTAAAGCCCAGGCGACCGGCCTTCCGGCCTATGATGACCTGCCCCGGATGCTGCAAGAGGTTCGGCCGGATGTGCTGGATGTCATCCTGCCGCCCGAAGCGCAGGCCGCCGCAATCGACGCGGCGATCGCCGCCGGTGTCGCCACGGTGATCTGCCAGAAGCCCTTCGGCACCGATCTCGAAGAGGCGCGACGCATCACCAGCGACGCCGCTGCGGCAGGCACCCGCATCGTCATTCACGAGAACTTCCGCTTTCAGCCGTGGTATCGGGCGATCAAACAGGCGCTCGACGCCGGCGCGGTCGGCATGCTGCAGCAGGCGACGTTCCGGTTTCGCCCGGGCGACGGCTGGGGCCCCGATGCCTACCTGGACCGCCAACCCTATTTCCGCACCATGGAG
Organism: Tropicimonas sediminicola; assembly: GCF_900188335.1. Lineage (GTDB taxonomy): Bacteria > Pseudomonadota > Alphaproteobacteria > Rhodobacterales > Rhodobacteraceae > Tropicimonas > Tropicimonas sediminicola. The sequence continues at coordinate 107,264 of NZ_FZOY01000010.1, forward strand.
CGCTTCCTCGTGCACGAGACCGCCGTGCACTGGATCGACACCTTCCGCTATCTCATGGGCGCACCGCGGTCTGTCTACGCCGACCTGCGGCGTGTGAACCCGGCCATCGCCGGAGAGGACGCGGGCTACGTTCTCTTTGACCACGCGACGGGTGTCCGGGCCCTGTTCGACGGCAACCGGTGCCTCGATCATTCCGCCGAGAACCGGCGGCGGACCATGGGCGAAGGCCTGTTCGAAGGGACCGAGGGAACACTGGTGCTGTCGGGGGACGGATCGGTACGGCTCCGCCGCTTCGGCACCGTCGAGGAAACGGAGATCCTTCCGCCCGATACCTGGGAGGGATTTGGAGGCGATTGCGTCCATGCCTTGCAGATGCACGTTGTATCGGGTCTTCTGGACGGCACCATTATCGAGAACACCGCCGAGGCCTACCTGCCGGTCATCGAGATCGAGGAGGCAGTCTACCGCTCGGCGGCGGAACGGCGAAAGATCGACCTGGAGACGACGTGACGGAACCGCGCGAGAAACAGGGGTCCAACACCCAGAGGGCGGTCGAGCAGCTGCGCGACCTGATTTTCTCCGGCGTCCTGGCCGGGGGATCGAACCACCTCGAGACCGAACTGGCCGAGATGCTGGGCATGTCCCGAACGCCCGTGCGTGAAGCCGCGGTGCTGCTGGAGGCGCAGGGCCTGCTCGAACTGCAGCCGCGCCGCGGCGTGCGGATCCAGCCCGTCTCCGTGGACGACATGCGCGAGATCTACGAGGTTCTGACCGAACTGGAGAGCCTCGCGGCGGCAAATGCCGCGGCGGCCGGCTACAGCGACGCGGACCTCTCGGGCCTCGATGCCGCCGTCACCGCGATGGAGGAATCCATCGAAGCGGACGACCTCGAAACCTGGGCCAAGGCGGACGAGATGTTCCACCGCGAACTCGTGCGCCTCGGAAAGAACTCCCGGGTCGTCACGATCGCCGCGATGATGTCCGACCAGGTGCGCCGGGCGAGACAGACGACCCTGCACATGCGGGCGATGCCCTCTCGTTCGAACGAAGATCACCGAGCCGTTCTCAATGCCATTCGCGGCGGCGATGCGGTGGAGGCGCGCCGGATCCATCGCGAGCACAGGGAACGCGCCAAGAACGAGATCATCGGTTTGCTGGAGAAATACAGGATCCTCAGCCTTTGATCCGTGTTTGCCGGCGGCGCTCCGGCGTCGGACGAGAGCGAGGCGCTCTGATTGCATGTCCGGGAATCCGATGCTCTGGCGAACCATCGCCTCCGCGTCCAGCTGACCAACTGACGATCTGCGGAATGCACATCTGCTGCAGCGACAAGCACGCCCGCGACCGCAGCGAGGCTGGACAGGCAGGTCATCTTCACCCCGAAACGGCCCTTGGCGCGCCCTTGCGCCCGGGGAACGGTCTGCCCTCCGGGCGCGGTTGGGCACCAGCCGAGCTGGAACAGGTCGGCGTCCTGGAGCGTCTCGACCGTGACGTCCCGCACGAGAATCTCCGTTCCCCCGAAGCGGACGAGGGCGTCGTCGCCGTCATTTTCATCCAAGCATTCAGTGCCGCAGACGCCACGAAGCCTCTCACATTCTTCGGTTCCGATCTGAACAGCGCCGCCATCGCGCACGGCCGCACTTTCGGCGCTGGTGACGCTCTCCGCGTTACCATGGCCGTCGGCACAGGAGACCTCGACGGAGGTGGCGTTGTCCGCGTCGGCCGGCGTCAATTTATGGGTCCGGCTTGTCGCTCCCTCGATATCGCGGCCGCCGCGCAGCCACCAATAGCTGAAGCCGCCTGGCCTATCGGCACCTATGAGGTCCGAAGTGACGGCGCTCAGCATCTCGCCTCGGGCCGGGGTGCCGGGATGTTTCGTGCCATGTGCGAACCATGCTCAGGGCCGGCTGAAATCGACCTTAGGTAAAGCTGCGATCCGTCCGGTCGTGGACACGCTTCCAAGTTTGCGGGATCGCCCCCACTTTCGCGGGGACCCCGACATTCACCGAAAGCGCCACTTCACCCGAGGACGGCACCCGTTGCCGGGACTCGCCACCCCGGCCCGAACCAGATCAAACGGCAGACAAGCCGGCGTTTGTGTTCAGCAGGAATTGCCGAAAGATCGGGCTGCTGGCCGCGCCGATACCGCGGGCGTTGCCGCCGACGCTTCCGGCCTCGATGCGCGGTTCGATAAGGCCGCGCTTGTCCTGGTTTCCGAGGTAGCGGCGCACCCGGAGCACGAGTTCTTTGCGGACATCGCTCGGGAAGGCCCCGTCGATCAGGATGGCGTCGAAGTCGATCACCGAACAGATCGATAGCGAGGCCTTGGCAAGCTCCTGCGCGGTTTCACCGATCCAGGGGCTCACGTAGCGCGAGATACCGCTCCAGTCCTGCGGGAGCTGCCACATGATCTTCGGATCGAGGCCGGCCTCGATCAGGCGGGTCTCCAACAGGTGCAGGGAGGCGACGTCGATCAGCTGTTTGCTTTCACCGAGAGGACCGGTGCTGCGCATGGAGCCGAATGCGCCGGCGTTGCCCTGGTTGCCCTCGAACACGGTGCCGTTGAGCGCCACGCCGCCGCCGACGAAGGAACCAATGAAGAAATAGGCGTAGTCGCGGAACTCCTTGCCGCGGCCATAGAGATGCTCGGCATGGCAGGCCGCGGTCGCGTCGTTCACGACATAGACGGGCAATTCCGTGAACCGGGAGACGATGGCGACGAAATCCACGTCCTTCCACTGCCGGAAGGTCTCGGTCGGACCTTCGACAAGGTCGTTCCATTTCCAGAGTTCAAAAGGCGCGCCGATGCCGATGCCGCAGACCCTGTGCCGGAGATCCGCCGTCAGATCGCCCAGAAGGGTCTCGATCCCGTCCTGCAGGAACCGGAAGACCGGCTCCGGCAAGGGGTAGTCGTAAGTCGTGTGGAGCTGGCGCCGCACCTCTCCCACGAAGTCGATCAGAACGAGATCGGCGCTCCGTCTGCCGATCTTCAGGCCGAGGGACAGCACGCCATTCGGGTCCAGCTCGATCGGGATGGACGGCTTGCCGATCTTGCCGCGGACAGGCGCGCCGCGCCGGACGAGGCCATCTTCCTCGAGCCCCTTAAGGATGGTCGAAACCGTCGGGCGGGACAGGCCGGTGCGCCTGGACAGGTCCGCGCCGGAGCAGGCTTCGTGACGCTGCAGCAACGACAGGATCAGGCGCTCGTTATGGTCGCGCAGCCCGCTTTGATTGACGCCTGCGCCGCGCCCTGCACTTCGCTCTGAGGATACTGCTCCGTCCATGGCGCCGACCATAGGCCCCTCCCTTACCCTTGGAAAGGTAGCGAACAATACTTAGTAAGTAAAGTTTACAAACTAATTGACAGCCGCCTCAGAATCAGGCCTTTTTAGGATCAGCTTTGCAGCGGCCCGACCGGTGCGAGCCCGGATCAGGGAGGAGCCCGATCCAGACCACGACGTCAGTTTCGAGGGAGGAAACCATGAAAAAACTTATGATCACGTCGGCCTTCGCGATGGTCGCAATGGCCGGAGGCGCCTATGCCCAGACAGCGGCCTGCCTCATCACCAAGACCGACACCAACCCGTTCTTCGTGAAGATGAAGGAAGGCGCGACCGCCGCCGCCGAGGAGGCCGGGATCGAGCTCTCCGCCTTCGCCGGCAAGTATGACGGCGACGTAGAGACCCAGGTCGCCGCCGTTGAGTCCTGCATCGCCGCCGGCGCCAAGGGCATCCTGATCACGCCGACCGACAGCCGGGCCCTGGTGCCTGTCATCACCCAGGCCCGCGAGGCCGGTGCGCTGGTCATCGCGCTCGACACCCAGTTCGAGCCGGCAGACGCCGCCGACGCCACCTTCGCCACCGACAACTTCAAGGCTGGCGAGCTGATTGGCCAATGGGCGGCCGCGACCCTCGGCGACGAGGCCGCGAATGCCAAGATCGCCCTGCTGGATCTCAACGCCTCGGAGGTCTCGGTGGACTACCAGCGTGACCAGGGCTTCCTGACCGGCTTCGGCATCGACGTGAAGGACCCAAAGGACATCGGCGACGAGGATGACCCGCGCATCGTCGGCAACGACGTGACCGACGGCTCGCCCGACGGTGGCCGGACCGCCATGGAGAACCTTCTCCAGATCGATCCCGAGATCAACGTCGTCTACACGATCAACGAGCCCGCCGCGGCTGGCGCCTACGAGGCGCTGAAGGCCGCCGGCAAGGACGAGGGTGTGCTGATCGTCTCCGTCGACGGCGGCTGCCCGGGCGTGAAGGACGTGGAGGCCGGCATCATCGGCGCGACGTCGATGCAGTTCCCGCTCCTGATGGCTTCCAAAGGCATCGAGGCGATCAAAACCTTCGCGGAGACCGGCGAAAAACCGCAGAACTCCGAAGGCCTCGACTTCTTCAACACCGGGGTCGAACTCATCACCGACCAGCCGGTCGAAGGCCTTCCCTCGCTCTCTTCCGCAGAGGGCCTGGAGAAGTGCTGGGGCTGACGCCTTCGGGATTTCAATGGCGGCGGCGCGCTCGCGCCGCCGCACCCGCAACTCCCGGTTCCGGATTCTGAAGCGACTATCTGCCTGCGCACCCCGCGAGGCAGGGGGAGGATATCATGTCAGACACAAGCGAACCGGCCCGCAAGGGCCAGGACTTCGAGCAGACATTGGACCGGAGCGACTCGAGGGTCGCCGAGTTCGATGCCAGGCGGCATTCGCCGATCGAAAGGGTGCAGCACGTGCTGCACGACAACCCGACCCTCGTTCCCGTGATCGTGCTGATCATCAGCCTCATCGCCTTCGGGCTGATCGCCGGGGGCAAGTTCTTCTCCGCCTTCAACCTGAGCCTGATCCTTCAGCAGGTCTCGATCATCGGGATGCTGGCCGCGGCGCAGTCGCTGATCATCATCACCGCGGGCATCGATCTCAGCGTCGCCGCGATCATGGTCCTGATGTCCGTGATCATGGGCAATCTCGCCGTCTACATGGGCGTACCGAGCGGGATCGCGATCCTCGTCGGGTTTGCCGGCGGTGCTGCGGCGGGGCTGTTCAACGGTCTGCTGATCACCAAGATCAAGCTGCCGCCCTTCATCACCACGCTCGGCACCTGGTCGATCTTCTACTCGCTCCTGCTGTGGCTCTCGGGAGCGCAGTCCATCCGCGGCACCGATATCGACGCCAACGCCCCCTTCCTGAAGTTCTTCGGCTCCACGATCGAGCTCGGCGGGGCCAGGATCACGCTCGGCTCGCTGCTCATGGTGCTGATCTTCGTCGCGCTCTGGTACATGCTCAACAAGACCCCCTGGGGCCGCCACGTCTACGCCATCGGGGATGACAAGGAGGCAGCCGAACTGTCGGGTATCCGCACGGACCGGGTCCTGGTCTCCGTCTACATGCTCGCGGGCTTCGTCTGCGCGGTCGCCGGCTGGGCCTCCATCGGCCGGGTCGGTTCGATCTCGCCGCAGTCGTTCTACGAAGGAAACCTGCAGTCGATCACCGCCGTGGTCATCGGAGGCATCTCGCTCTTCGGCGGACGCGGCTCGATCATGGGAGCGCTGTTCGGCGCGCTGATCGTCGGCGTCTTCCAGTCCGGCCTCCGCATGGCAGGGGTCGACGTGCTCTGGCAGGTCTTTGCCATCGGCTGGCTCATCATCATCGCGGTCGCCATCGACCAATGGATCAGAAGGGTCTCTGCGTAATGTCCGATCAGACACCAATCGTTCAGGGTCGCAACATCGTGAAGCGCTACGGCCACGTGACCGCGATCGACCATTCCGACTTCGAGCTGCGCCAGGGCGAAATCCTGGCCGTCATCGGGGACAACGGCGCCGGCAAGTCTTCGATCGTCAAGGCGATCTGCGGGGCCGTCACGCCCGACGAGGGCGAGATCCTCATCGAGGGCAAGCCGGTCCACTTCACCTCGCCCATCGAGGCACGGGAGATGGGGATCGAGATCGTCTACCAGACGCTCGCGCTGTCGCCGGCGCTCTCCATCGCGGACAACATGTTCATGGGCCGCGAGATCCGCAAGGAAGGCTGGATGGGCAAGTGGTTCCACATGCTCGACAAGAAGAAGATGGAGGATTTCGCCCGCGACAAGCTCACCGAGCTCGGGCTGATGACCGTCCAGTCCATCTCCCAGCCGGTCGAGACGCTTTCCGGCGGCCAGCGCCAGGGCGTCGCCGTGGCCCGCGCCGCGGCATTCGCGACGAAGTTCATCATCATGGACGAGCCGACGGCCGCGCTTGGCGTCAAGGAGAGCCGCCGGGTTCTGGAGCTGATCCAGGACGTCAAGGCGCGGGGCATTCCGATCATCCTGATCAGCCACAACATGCCCCACGTCTTCGAGGTAGCGGACCGCATCCACATCCACCGCCTCGGCAAGCGGCTCTGCACCATCGACCCGAAGGACTACACCATGTCCGATGCGGTTGCCTTCATGACGGGCGCCAAGGAGCCCCCCGAGCAGCAGGCAATGTAGACCCGTGCAACCGGTCCAGCGGATCGCGCCAAAGCCACCAGCATGTGGCTTTGGCAATTTGCGGCTGATGATTTCGGCCGATTGTTCGGGCGTCTGACCCCGAATGCCCTCGCCCGGCATGGCCGCCCTATGACCGTTCGCCCCCCCGACGTGCATCTTCGCGGTCACATGCGGCGGCTTGGAGTGGGCGACGCCGGGTCCCCGCCAACCGGAATGGCTTCCCGGTGCCGTGCCTTCTGCGCTCAGAATCCAGCGGCCTGGCCGTCCTTGCGGGGATCGGAGCCGGCGGCGTAGCCGCCGCCCGGCAGGCGATGCACCAGTTGCGCGCCGCCGAAGCTGAAGGCGTTGTCGGGGGCCTGCACGGTGATCTGGTGACCGAGAGCGCGCAGCCCCTCGACGATCTCGGGGGACAGTCCCGGCTCGCAGGCGACTTCCAGCCCGCTCATCATCCGCCACCGGGGTGCGTCGGCGGCTGTCTGCACGTCTTGCCCCCAGAGTTCGGTGCGGAGCAGCAGTTGCACGTGCCCCTGGGCCTGGATCGGGCCACCCATCATGCCAAAGGCCATCAGCGGCGCGCCCTGCTTCATCGCGAAGCCCGGGATGATCGTGTGGAAGGGCCGCTTTCCGCCACCGACGCAGTTCGGGTGGCCGGGAATGGTGTTGAAGCCAAGGCCACGGTTCTGCAACGCGATGCCGAGGCTCGGCACGGCCACCCCGGAGCCGAACCCCGCGTAGTTCGACTGGATGAAGCTGACCATCATGCCGGAGGCGGCCGCCGTGGCCAGCAGGACGGTGCCGCCGCGTTTCGGCGCGCCCGGCCCGTGGTCGATGGCCCTCTCAGGGTCGATCAGCGCGGCGCGGGACTTCAGGTAGTCCGGGTCGAGCAGCGCGGTTTCATCGACCTCCGTCATGTGATCACGGTCCGCCACGTAGGCATGCAGGTCGCGATAGGCGAGCTTGATCGCCTCGATCTGCAGGTGCACGGCGGCCAGGTCGTCCGGCCCGTGCTCCCGGATCGTGGTGTGCTCGAGGATGCCGAGCGCCATCAGCGCGGCGATGCCCTGCCCGTTCGGCGGGATCTCGTGCAGCTCGACATCGCCGAAGCGCTGGCTGATCGTGCCGCACCAGTCGGCGCGGTGGCTGGCCAGGTCCTCCAGCGTCATGGCGCTGCCGTTGGCCCGCAGGAAGGCCACGAGTTCCTCGGCGATCTCGCCCTCGTAAAAGGCCCGGCCGGCGGTTTCCGCGATGGCGCGCAGGGTCCGCGCGGCGCCCGGGTTGCGGAAGCGCTCGCCCGGACGGGGCACCTGCCCGCCGGGCATGAAGGTCTCGGCGAAGCCGGGTTGGCCGGACAGGATCTCGGCGTCCTTGGCCCAGGCCCTGGCGACGACCGGCGAGACGATGAAGCCCTCTTCGGCATAGCGGATCGCGGGGGCCAGCACCGTGGCGAGGTCGAGCGTGCCGAACCGCTCGGAAAGCGCGGCCCAGGCACTGACCGCGCCGGGAACGGTCACGGTGTCGATGCCGATTTCCGGCATGCCATCGGGAAAGCGCTCCGGCGTCCAGGCGGCTGGCGCGCGGCCGGAGGCGTTGAGCCCGTGCAGCGCCTCGCCGTCCCAGAGGATGCAGAAGGCGTCCGACCCCAGCCCGTTGCCCGTGGGCTCGACAATGGTCAGGACCGCGGCCGTGGCGATCGCGGCATCGACGGCATTCCCGCCCTGCTGCAGGATACCCAGCCCGGCCTGCGTGGCCAGCGGCTGCGAGGTGGCGACGACATTCTCGGCCAAAACCGGCGAGCGGCGCGACGGGTAGACGGGATCGTGGCGGAACTTCATCTGGCGTCCTTTGGAAAGGCAGTTTCACGTGGCCCGCTTTCGGACCATCTGGCGCTGCCGAAGCGAGCGCCGCTCCGCCTCTATAATCAGGACGCAGGGCGCGGGACAGCGCATCACCGACCGGGCGCATGGCATTCCCGAAAAGCCGGTCTCGATCCGGTCGGTGTGCCTGCGGCGACATCACGTTAGATTGTGCTGGCTCGACGGTTCGTTGGCCAATAACCTGCCGCCGTGCGGATCAATTTTTTGCCGCCTACAGGTCGAGGAGGAGCTTGGCCGAACATGTTGTTGAAGAGATTTCACCGCCCATCCACCGGTCCGCTCCCGCGGTTCATCCTGATACCGGGCCTCGCAGCCCTGAGTGCCATCGGCTTGGCGCCAGCGCCGGTCGCTGCCCAGATGCTGGTTGGCGACGGAACCGTCACCTGCGGGGCAGATCATCTTGTCGAGAGCGGCGACACCCTCAGCCGGCTCGCCGAACGCGCTTATGGCGACCCGCAGCTCTACGGTTTCATCGCCGACGCGAACTGGGACGCTCTCGGCGGAAACATCGAGAACATTGCCGTCGGCATGTCGCTCGCGATTCCCTGCGTCGATACGAGCGGCGAGGTCCTTTCGGTGGCGCAACGCGCCGAGATCGCGGAGTCGCTCGAGGAGGTCATTGCCGTCGAAGGGGTGCTCACCCCCGACGAACTGGACATCCTCTTCGGACCGGTTGCGCTCTTTCCCGACCCTGTCCTGACGCCCGTGCTCGTCGCCGTGACCTTTCCGCTCGACGTGGTAAAGGCGGGCCGTTTCGTGGAGGAGACGGAGGCGCTGCCGGACGGGGAACGCGCGTCGCAGGCGGCGGACCAGCCCTGGGACAGCAGCGTGCGCGAACTCGCCGCCGGTTTCCCCGACCTGGTGAACCGGATGAACGAGAACCTCGACTGGACCGAACAGTCCGGGGAGGCGGTGGTCGCGCAGACGGACGGCGTGCTGGATGCCATCCAGCGGCTCCGCCAGAAGGCGATCGACAACGGGTACCTGGTCGACAACGACGCACAGGTCGTGGAGCAGCAGGGCGACACCATCGTGATCAACCCGGTCAGTCCGGGCGTCGTCTACGTGCCCGTCTACGACAGCCAGGTCGTCTATACCACGCAGGTGGTCGATTACCCTCATTACCACTACGGGCCGGTGTACGACGATGATGACTGGGACGAGGTGATCATCGGCGGCGGCATCCTTCTTGGCGCAGCAATCATCCTCGACGAGATCTTCGACGACGATGACTGGGATGGCTGGGGCGACAGGGACGAGATCGACTGGGATCGCGGGGACATCACCATCGACCGGGGCGATATCGACATTGATCGCGGCGACATCAACATCGGCGGCGACGGCATCACCATCGGCGACGGGGACCGCCCACAGATCGGGGATGGCGACCGTCCGCAGATCGGCGATGGCGGCCGGGTGAGCATCGGAGACAGCGACCGCCCACAGGTCGACCGTGGCGATCTGGAAACCGTGCGGGAGGGCCTGTCGAACGGCGACCGGCCTGCGGCAGGAACGCTTCCGGCCAACCGCGCCTCGATCTCCAGCACGGCAAGCCGCGAAGCCGCCCGCAAGAAGATCGAAGCGCGGAAGTCGACCGGAGTGCAGCCCGCGCAACTGACGGCATCGAGACCCACGACTTCGCGCCCATCGCTCGCGCCGGCGCAGCAGCGGGTGCCGAACCGCGCAACCACGAGCCGGCCAACGACCAGCCGCGCGGCGACGGTCAGCCGGCCCTCGGCTCAGCGCATGCCGACCGCGCGGGCGCCGAGCCGGTCCAACACGTTCAGCCGGCCATCCGGCGGCGGCCGCGCTGCCGCGGCGAGCAGTCGAGGCAGGGCCAGCATGGGAGCGCGCGGCGGTGGCGGCCGCGGTGGTGGCGGGAGACGCTGAGATGAAGACACTTCTCTTGACCGGGGCGCTGGCCGTCCTCTTGGGCACCGCCGCGATGGCACCGGCGGACCCGGCCCGCTTCGCGTCACCCGAGGAAGCGGTCGCGGCCCTGATCGCAGCCCTGGAGGCTGGAAGCGAGACTGCGGTTCTCGACGTGTTCGGCCCCGAGAATGCCGATATCGTCTCCACCGGCAACGCCGAGGAGGATCGGCAGATCTGGGGAGACTTCCTCCGAGATGCGCATCGGGTGAACCGGATCGAGCGCGACGGCGAGGACCGCGCCATTCTTCATGCGGGGCGGGACTTCTGGCCCTTCCCGGCACCGCTCGTCCGGACCGACGGGACCTGGAGCTTCGACGCCGAAGCCGCTCGCGAGGAGGTCCTGATGCGCCGCATCGGCCGCAACGAACTCGCGGTGATCGAGATCCTGCGCCGCGCACCGGAGATCCAGCGGACCTATCGCGAGACCGACCACGACGGGGACGGCGTCATGGAGTTCGCGGCGGCGATCCTTTCCAGCCCCGGCGCGCGCGACGGCCTCTACTGGCCGGAAACGCCCGGAGCCGCGCCGAGCCCGTTCGACGATGTGATCGCCCGCGCCAGCTTCGACGGCTACAGCGAGAATGGCGAGGATCGCGATCCCGAGCCCTTCGAGGGATATTACTTCCGCATCCTTCAAGCCCAGGGCGACGTCGCGCCTGGCGGCGCCTACAGCTACATGGTCGCTGGCAACATGGTCGCGGGTCATGCGCTTGTCGCCTACCCCGCGGCATATGGCGATACCGGCGTGATGAGCTTCCTCGTGGCAGAGGCCGGGATCGTCTACGAGGCCGATCTGGGCGAGGAAACCCTCGCGCGGGCCCAGGAGATCGACGCGTTCGATCCCACCGAAGAATGGGTGCCGGTGCAGGATTGATCGGACCGCCTCCGTCCGTTTCGACGCCACCACGCGGGCGCCGGAAATCGACCCGTCCGCCCGGGGTGCGTTGCGTGGACGCACAGCGCTGTTGACTGCGGAGCAGTAGCCGGCAGAGGCTGCGCCGAGGCAATCGGAACTGGAGCACAGGGTGCACGCACAACTGGCCGTGCTGGCCGTTTTCGTCTTTCTCTACAGCCTCGTGTCGAAGCGGCTGGAGCGAACCAATTTCTCCGGCCCGATGATGTTCGTGGCCGTCGGATTCATCCTCGGGCCGGGACTGCTCGGATGGTTTCCGGGTGAAAGCCCGGACGGCCTCCTGCGCTGGCTGGCCGACCTGACGCTGGCGCTCTTCCTGTTCATCGATGCGGCCAACGCCGACCTGCCAACGCTCCGGAAACGCTACACGATACCTGCCCGGATGCTGCTCTTCGGCCTGCCCGGCGCGATGCTGCTCGGCTTCATCTTCGCACTCGCGCTCTTCGACAGCCTGAGCGCATACGAGGCCGCGATCCTGGCGGTCATGCTTGCGGCAACCGACGCGGCACTGGGCAAGGCCGTGGTGACGAACCCGGCGGTCCCGTCCCGGCTGCGCGAAGGATTGAACGTGGAAAGCGGATTGAACGACGGGCTCTGCGTGCCCTTCCTGTTCCTGTTCATCGCCCTGGAACTGGGCACCAGCGAGGGGACCGGCTACGGGCTGACGCTTCTGGCCGAGGAGCTGGGGATCGGCCTGCTGGTGGGCCTCGGGCTGACCGCGGCCGGGGGCGCGCTGCTGCGGATCTGCTGGCGACGGAGCTGGGTGTCGGAGACCTGGCTCCAGATGACCACGGTGGCGCTCGCCTTCGCCTGTTTCGCCGTCGCCCAGAGCCTGCACGGCAGCGGCTACATCGCCGCGTTCACCGGCGGCATGCTCTATGGCTTCATCGCCCACGGCAAAACCCACAAGCTGGTGCATTCGGCCGAGGGGATCGGCGAGGTGCTGGCGCTGCTGACCTGGATGCTTTTCGGCGTGGCCGTTGTCGGCTCCGTGCTCGACCACGCAACGTGGACGATCCTCGTCTATTCGCTGCTCAGCCTGACGGTTGTCCGGATGCTCCCGAACTACCTCGCGCTGATCGGAAGCGGCGAGCCGCCGTCCAGTCGCCTGTTCCTCGGCTGGTTCGGCCCGCGCGGAATGGCCAGCATCGTCTTTGCCATCATCGTGCTGGAGCACGGCGTGTCCAACGGGGAGTTCATCGCCCTCGTGGTCGCCTGCACGGTCCTGCTGAGCCTGATCCTGCACGGGATCTCCGCCAATCCGCTGGCGCGCTGGATTGCGGGCCTGGATCGCGAGCAATCCTGACCGCCCGAGTCGCGCACGCTTGATGAGGCGGCGGCAGACGTCCCGACGCGCCTACTGTCGGCCTCGCCGAAGGGCTGGACATCCACCCGGACCCGGTAGCTGCCGGTCATGGCGGGGTTTCCGGTTCTGCATTTGGACCGGCGGGGGCGCGCAGTCTACTTGTGGTGGACCCCCTCGCCCTCCCCTCGCCCGGCACCTCGATCTTGCAGCCCGTCCACCCTCGCCCTGTCGTCACCGCCGCTCCCCGTTCCGCGGCCGGGCTGAGCCCCGCAGGCATGCTCCGGCGCGCGGCGCGGCGGCTCGAGGTCCGCTCTGTCGACCTCGTGCCGGAGCATTTCAACCGGACCGAGGGCTACCGCGCGGCTGTGGCGGTCGCGGTGCCGCTGCTGGTCGCCGTCGCTCTCGGCTCCAAGGAGATGAGCTGGGCGGTCTTTGCCGCTTTCTGGACCTGCCTCTGCGACGCCCCCGCGCCCGACCGGCAGCGCCGGCAGATCCTGTCCGCCTTTGCCGTGTTCGGTGCGCTGATCGCGTTCGTGGGTTCCTGGAGCGCTTCGGCCACGCCCACGGCGAGCATGGTGGCCGGGCCGGTCATGGTGTTCCTGATCATCCTGCTGTCCTCCGCCTTTCCCTCGGCCGGGCTGCTCGGCACGCTCCTGGCAGTAGTTGCCGTGGTCGCGGTGGGCTTTCCCGCCGACCCGGGCACCGCGACGGTCCAGGCACTGGCCTATCTCGGCGGGGCATTCTGGGCGTTCCTGCTGATCACCGCCTTTTGGCGGCTGGAGCCGACAGCGCCCCTGCGCCACGCGACCCATGCCGTCGTCCTGCGTCTCATCGACATGGCCGAGGCGCTGGTGGCGACCGGCGACGGCTCCCACCGGGACGCGCAGTGGCACAGCAACCATGCCGAACACCGGCGTGCCGTTCGTCTCGCGGTCGAGCGGCTCAACACCTTGCTGGAGCGCTATCGGAACGAGCCTGACGATACCCTCGCTCCGTTCCTGAACGCCCGCGATGCGCTGGAGAAAACCTTCAACGCGCTGATCGCCCTGGATCACGCCTTCATCCACCGATCGGGGACCGCGGTGGAACGGATCGCCACCGCAGACGCCTTCCGCGCCGCCATGCTCGGATGGCCCGTCGACCGGGAAGAGACCGCGCCGGACGACGCCCGCCTCCGGCGCGGGATCGACCGCATCCGCAGGATCCGAGGAAAGCAGAGCGACCCGCTGATGATCGGCTGCCTGATCGCACTGGAAAACGCGACGGACCTCCTGCGGCCATCACCTGACGCCCCCGCAGAGATCCCCCCGCGCACCGCCGGCCACCCCAGCGGCAAGCTCCGCTTCCAACCGAAATACGCCATCCGGCAGACCGCCGGCGTGGTCTGGGTCTATTATGCCGCGATGGTCTTCGGCCTCGGCTATCCCTACTGGGCGAGCATGGCCGTGATCGTCGTGCTTCAGGGCGGCGCGCGGATCACCTGGACGCGCGGGCTCGAACGCATCCTGGGCAGCCTGCTCGGCGGCTCGATCGCGCTCCTGCTGCTGCATGCAACCCACAGCGCGGCGATCCTGTCGCTTGGCGCGATTCTGCTGGCCGCGGTCGCGATCGCGCTCAGAACGGTCAACTACACGGTCTTCGTCATCTTTCTGACCATGCTGTTCATCATCGTGACGGAGATGCTTCAGCCGGGCACCGGCATCGCCTCGGCCCGGGTTCTGGACAACATGATCGGCAGCATCGCGGCGATGGCGGCGGTCTTCGCGATCTGGCCGGAGACCGAGCCATCGCCACGCGACCGGATCGAACGGGGAGTGGAGGCCCACCGCGCCTATATCGAGGCCGTCCGCTCCGAGGCCCCGGCGGCCGAGATCCGGGCCGCGCGCCGCGCCGCGGGCCTTGCCAGCATCGAGGCCGAGGTTGCGGTGCATGGCCTTCCCGGCCTGACGCGCCGCTGGAAGAAGCTGCCCCATGCCGACGCCTCCGCACTCAAGGACCTGCGGGAGATGGCCGGGGAAGGCGCGGTGGCCTGGCACCGGCGCCTGGCCATCCGCACGTCGCGACCGAGCCCCAACACCTGAGGTGGCCGCTCGAAGTGGGCGCGGCTAAGGTGGCCCGGAAAAGCCCTGCCCGCCGCAGAGTTGCATTTCCCCGCGCTCCGATGGATACGGATTTGTTACTTTTTGTCTCCCGGAGCCCGTATGACCGCCACGTCGATACGCCAGAGCACCCCGTCATCTGCAGAGATCTTCCGGCTGGCATGGCCGCTTGGTCTCAAGGCGATGATGCTCCACGGCATCGTGGTGATCGATGCCTGGCTGGTCTCGGCGCTCGGCGAGGAATCGGTGGCGGCGATGGGCCTCGCGGCGACGGTCGGCGGCCTGCTGCTCGGCGTGCTCTTCGCCTTCTCCAACGCCGCGCAGATCAGGATCGCGCAGGCCTACGGATCGGGCGACCCGGTCTCGCTCAAGACCGGCGCCTACATCGGGCTGCTGATCAACCTCGTCTCCGCCCTGCTCGGCATCTTGCTGGTCTGGATCTTCGGGGACCGGGTCATCGAGGCCTTTGCCCACACCCCCGACATCGCCGCGCAGGCCGTCAGCTACCTCTCTGTCTTCATGTGGGTCGTCCTGATGGAGGCGGTGGCGCAATGCCTCGGCAGCTTCTTCAACGGATGCGGGCGCACCACCCTGCCCGCCTACAGCTATCTCATCGCCATCCCGATCAACGTGGCGGTCAGCTACTCGCTGATCCACGGGCATTACGGGATGCCGGAGATGGGCGTGGCGGGCGCAGCCGTTGGCAGCGCCATCTCCTCGCTCACCCGCGCGCTGTTTCTCGGCGCGCATTTCCTGCGGCTGACCGGCGGCTACCGGGATGTCACGGGCTGGCGGAACGGCACCTTCGGCGCCTCCCTGCACCGGCACCTGGTCTTTGCCATGCCGATCGCCGGGCAGTTCATCTCCATGGTGATCGTCAACAACATCTGCATGTTCATCTACGCCAAGATGAGCGTTAACCAGTTCGCCGCGATGACGCTCATCAATCCCTGGGTGATGGTCGCGGGCAATTTCAGCACCGCCTGGGGCATGGCGACGGGGATCGCCGTGGCGCAGATGCTCGGCAACGGGCAGAGCGGGCCGGAGTTGAACGTCTTCCTGCGCCGCGCCTGGTGGGGGGCCTTCGTGGCCGCGCTGATCGTCGCTGGCTGCTTCCTCGCGCTCTGCCTGTCGGTGGACGCGATCTACGCCAGCCTCGGAACCGAGACGCGTGCTGCGCTGGTCTCCTTCCTGCCCGTTCTGCTGCTCATGCCGCTGCTGCGCGGGTCGAACATCATGTGCGGTCACACGCTTCGCGCCGGAGGGGACACGCTCTATTCGATGAATGTGCACGTCCTGACGCAATGGCTGTTCCGGGTCCCGATGGTGGCGCTCTTCGTTCTCTGGCTGGACCTATCGGCGACCTGGGTCTTCTCGCTGATCCTGTTCGAGGAGGCGCTGAAGTTCCCGTTCTTCCACAGGCGGGTGCTTCAGGGCGAATGGCGCAAGGGACCTGCCGAGGAATAGGTCCGACCCGGAGCGCCGTTGTCGCGTCGGCTCGACCAAAGCAGCCGCCGCAAATTCATGGGATGTATTATCCGGGATTTGCGCCGATTCCGCCGACAAATTGACACTGCATGACATTTCACGCATAAGTCATCCCATGTTAAGCCCCTCGGATGCCCACGGGCCATCCGACGGCGACACTGCCAGAACCCCGGACACCAAGGCTGCCAGATCATGACCACGCGAGCCCCGATCATCCTCCACGAGACGGATACGATTGCCATTCTGCCCAGCGGCGCAAGGGCGGGCGAGGATCCTCTGGGCATCGGCGCTCCGCTGGCAGCCCCGGTGCGCGCGGGACACAAGCTTGCCCGTCGCGACCACGCGGTTGGCGAGGCGATCCTGAAGTTCGGCCAGATCATCGGACGGGCGAGCGAGGAGATTCCGGCCGGCGCCCATGTACATTCGCACAACTGCGCCTTTTCCGATCATGAGCAGGATTATCGGATCGGCGGTGACCTCGAGGCTTCGAAGGCCGCGATCCCGGCCCTCGAGGGGCGCAGCTTTCTCGGGTACCGCCGCGCCAATGGCCAGGTGGGCACCCGCAATTTCATCGCGCTTTGCGCAACCGTGAACTGCTCGGCCACGGTGATCCGTCAAGCCGCGCAGGAGCTGTCGCTCTCGGGTGATCTGGACGCCTTCGAGAACGTGGACGGCGTGGTCGCCTTTGCACACGGCACCGGCTGCGGCATGAACATGAAGGGCAAGGGTTTCGAACTGCTGGAGCGCGTGCTCTGGGGGCATGCCACGCATCCCAATGTCGGCGCGGCGATCTTCGTCGGGCTGGGCTGCGAGATGATGCAGATCGCCCACATGAAACATCTCTACGACGAACAGCATGCGGATCGCTTCCACGGACTGACCATCCAGGAGACCGGCGGCACCCGGGCGACGATCGAGGCCATCAAGGCGAAGGTCAGGGACCTGCTGCCCGAGGTGAACGCCGTGCGGCGCGAACCCTGCCCGGCCTCCGACCTCAAGATCGCCCTGCAATGCGGCGGCTCGGACGGTTTTTCCGGCATCACCGCAAACCCGGCGCTCGGCGTCACCTCCGATCTGCTGGTTGGCCTCGGCGCCACGGCCATCCTGTCGGAAACGCCCGAGATCTACGGCGCGGAGCAATTGCTGCTGCGCCGCGCCACGAGCCCCGAGGTCGCGCAGAAACTGCTCGACCAGATCCACTGGTGGGAGAATTACGTCCAGATCAACCAGGGCAGCCTCGACAACAACCCCAGCCCCGGCAACAAGGCCGGCGGTTTGACCACCATCCTCGAGAAATCCCTCGGCGCGGTCGCAAAGGCTGGCGCGACGCCGCTCACGGCGGTCTACGACTACGCGGAGAAGGTGACAGCGCCGGGTTTCGTCTACATGGACACGCCGGGCTACGATCCGGTCTGCGCAACCGGCCAGATCGCGGGCGGGGCACACATGGTCGTCTTCACGACGGGCCGCGGTTCGGCCTTCGGCTCGAAACCGGCGCCCACGATCAAGGTCGCGACCAACGACACCCTGTTCGCCGCGATGCCCGATGACATGGACATCAATTGCGGTGACGTTCTCTCCGAGGGCGTGCCTCTGACGGACAAGGGGGCGGAGATCCTCGAGATGATCCTGGCCGTGGCCTCGGGCCAGAAGACCAAATCCGAGCTTCTGGGCCTGGGCGACAACGAGTTCGTCCCCTGGCAGGTCGGCGCGGTGATGTAAGGGCGGAAACCGCTCAGCCTGCCCCTCCCGGGCTGGCGGTGCGGCTCTCGATCTCGCCGGGGTTCTCGGCGACCCATTCCAGCACCCCGCTGATGTGCAGCCACATCGCGCTCTTCGCCGCCTCCACGTCGCGAGCCTCGATCCCGCGCAGGATCATCGCATGCTCGGCGCAGACATCCGCAAGGTCCTGTTGCCGCCAGATCCGCGCGCGCATCGTCGGCCCGGACACCAGGCGCAGGAGCGATGTCAGGATCGGGTTTCCCGCGATCTCCGCGAGACGCTCGTGAAACGTGGTATCCGCCTCCATCATCGTTTCGGACGACTCGGCTTTCGCCATTTGGGCGAGGCTGTCCCGCAGCCGCTCCAGCTCGGTTTCCGTCCGTTTCGCCGCGGCGATCCCGGCCACGTGGAACTCGATCATGCGGCGGATCTCGAGAAACCAGATGATCGCCTGCGGCCCCGACACGTCGACGGCAAAGCGCAGGGCGTCGAGCATCCCGGCCGGGTCCAGATCCGAGATATAGGTGCCGTCGCCCTGCCGCGCCTCGAGGATGCGCATGGTCTGCATGGCCCGGATGGCCTCGCGCAGCGAGTTGCGTGAAACGCCGAGTTGCGCCGAGAGTTCGGCCTCGTTGGGCAGGCGGTCCCCCGGTCGGAAGGCACCGGTCCGGATCAGGTCCTGCAGAAGCGAAATGGCCAGATCAACCTTGGTGATGCTCATGACCTGATCCTCCCCGCCCGCGGGCCAAGTTGTTCGGAGAGCGCGTGGCGCTGTCGTCCCCCGGTTTCGTCCGAAGGTATGCGGCGCCGCGATGGGCCTGCAAGCGACGTTTCGAAAGGACCGTGGCCACGCCCGTCAGGTCTTTGGCAAGCCCCTCGACGGGGCGCCCGGGCCGCTTTGCTCCGGTCCCGCGCCATCCGGAGGCATTCGCCTCCCCGGCTCGGGCCGGGAAGGCAGCCATTGAGGACCCCTCCGATCACACGAAACGCAGATCGAGCGTCGCCTGGTTCCAGAGGTTCTTTCGCGGCCGGATCGGGTCGAACCTGAAGGGCGTGTGCTGCCCCTCCTGGAACCGGACGCGCCGGCGCCCTTCGGCCTCCAGATCGTTGATCGGTCGGTTCTCGTGCGCCCGGCCGCCCTCGTGCGCGACGAGGTACTTCAGACCGCCGACGGACCGCCCGGCAACCCGGTCGTAGACGTCGAAGACCAGCGGCGCATGGGCCGGGATCGTCGGGTGCAGGGACGACCAGGGCTGCCAGCTGCGGAAGCGGATGCCGGCGACGTAGGTGTCGGGGGCGACCCGCTGCAGCGGCACCTCGACCTGGTTGCAGGTGATGACGAAGCGGCTGCCGAGATCCCCCTCGACCTTCAGCTCCACCCGCTCCAGCGAGCTGTCCACGTAGCGGGACGTGCCGCCGCCGGTGGCCTCCTCGCCCAGCACCAGCCAGGGCTCGATCCCGTTGCGCAGGGTGAGCTTCACCCCCTCGACCGTCGTGTGCCCGACCTCGCCGAAGCGCATCTCGTATTGCGCGTCGTACCAGTCCGGCCGGAAGACGAACCCGTGGGCGGTGCTGAGGTCGTCCAGGACCTGGTTGAAATCCTCGCGGCAATAGTGCGGAAGCAGGTACTTGTCGTGCAGCTCCTTGCCCCAGTGCACCAGCGGCTCGGTGTAGGGCTTGTCCCAGAACCACGCCAGCAGGCCCCGCATGACCAGCGCCTGCGCCATGCTCATCTGCCAGTGCGGCGGCATCTCGAAGCCGCGGAACTCCACCAGCCCCAGCCGGCCCGTGGGACCGTCCGGCGAGAACATCTTGTCGATGCAGATCTCGGCCCGGTGCGTGTTGCCGGTCATGTCGGTCAGCAGGTGGCGCAGGATCCGGTCGGCTAGCCAGGGGAAGGCCTGTCCGCCCGCCTGCATCCGGGAGAGTTCGCTGAGCGCGATCTCCATCTCGTAGACCCGGTCCGCCAGCCCTTCGTCGAAACGCGGTGCCTGGCTGGTGGGACCGATGAAAGTCCCGGAGAAAAGGTAGGACAGCGAGGGGTGCCGCTGCCAGTAACGGATGATGGAACCGACGAGGTCCGGCCGCCGCAGGAACGGGCTGTCTGGCGCCGTTGCGCCGCCCACGACGATATGGTTGCCGCCACCGGAGCCGGTGAGCCGTCCGTCGACCATGAAGGTGAAGCTGTCGAGCCCGCACTGGCGGGCTTCCTCGTAGAGCGCCTCGTTGATCTCCTTGAGCGACTGCCAGTCCTTCCCCGGATGGATGTTGATCTCGATGACGCCCGGGTCGGGGGTCACGCGGATCACGTTGAAGTTGCCGTCGCGCGGCGGCTCGTAGCCCTCGATCCGGACCGGAAGGTTCATCGCCGCCGCGGTCTCCTCGACCGCCTCGACGAGGTCGAGATACTCGTCCGAAGAGCCCGTCGGCGGCATGAAGACATGCAGGATGCCGTCCCTCGGCTCCACCGCCAGCGCGGTGCGGATCGGCATGCCCTCGACCCAGTAGCTGTATTCGCCCACGAGCCAGTCATCGGAGCTATCTACATCGCGCATCCAGACGGACTCGTCGAAATCCTGTGCCGGACCGGGCGCCGCATCCCGGCGCTTCTGCCGGATCCTGCGCACCGGCTGCGCCTGCGGTGGCATGACGTAGCCATCGGGCAGCGGTGCGGTCGGCTGTCCCGGCCCGTAGCCTGTCCCGAAATAGGGCGTGTCGAGGTATTCCTCGGTCTCGTATTCGGTTTCCGTTCCCCGGTAGGGCCTGCGTCGCGGCGGCAGTCCCTTACGCCGGCGGAGCATGGTGTCGCGGAAATACTGCTTGAACTCCTCGGTCCTGGAGAGCGAGTTCAGCGGCAGTCGGTAGCCGGCCGGGCTGTCGCCGGGCAGCAGGAAGAGCTTGTCGCGCCGCGTGCCCCAGTGGTCGGACGCCCAGCGGAACCGGCGCCGCTTGCTGGCCTGGGCCTGAGCCAGCTGGATCGGGATCACGTAGCTGACGGGGTTGCTGAGACCGTTGTTGAGCATCCGCACGAGGCGCGCGCGTTCCTGCGGATCCTCGAGCTGGTTGTCCTCGACCGTCACGTTGTCCGGCAGCATCGCTTCCTTGCCCATGAAGTGCATCGGGTCCTCGTAGACCGGATGGGCATAGGCATCGTCCTCAAGTTCCAGCGCGTCGAGCAGGCGTTCGGAAAACTCCGCCGCCGTCTCATGGGTAGCGTGACCGGTGTTTTCCCGCGCAAGCAGATCGGCATCCGACCAGAGCGGCAGCCCGTCGCCGCGCCAGATCAGCGAATAGGCCCAGCGGGGGAGCGGCTCCCCCGGGTACCACTTGCCCTGCCCGTGGTGCAGCACGCCATGCGGCGCGAAACGATCCCTGAGCCGGCGAACAAGCCGGTCGGCATAGACACGCTTGGTCGGGCCGACGGCTTCCGTCGTCCATTCCGCGCCGTCACGGTCGATGGCCGAAACGAAGGTCGGCTCCCCGCCCATGGTGAGGCGCATGTCCTGGGCTTGGAGCTTGGCTTCCACAGCCTGTCCGGCGCGGTCGATCTCCGCCCATTGCTCCGGCGAGAGCGGGCGGGTGACGCGCGGCGGCTCGTCGATCCGCTCCACCGACATCTCGAAGCTGAAGGTCACCTCCGCCTCGTCGTGCGCGCCGGTGATCGCGGCGGCGGACGAAGGCTCGGGCGTGGCCGCGAGCGGGATATGCCCCTCCCCGGCGAAGAGGCCCGAAGTCGGATCCATCCCGACCCAGCCCGCGCCGGGCAGGTAGACCTCGCACCAGGCGTGCAGGTCCGTGAAATCGTTCTCCGGTCCCGCCGGGCCCTCGATCGGCTTGAGGTCCGCCGTAAGCTGGATCAGGTATCCCGAAACGAACCGCGCCGCGTACCCGGCTTCCCGCAGCATCGCGACCATAAGCCAGGCGCTGTCCCGGCAGGAGCCGAGCGCCTTGCGGATGGTGACGGCCGGGCTTTGCACCCCCGGCTCCATCCGGATCGTGTAGTCGATCCGCTGCGAAAGAAACCCGTTCAGCGCCACCAGCCAGTCGTTCGTGCGTCCTTCCTGCTTTGGCGACTGTTCGACGAATTCCCTGAACGTATCCCCCCGGCCCACCTTGCGAAGGTAGGGCCGCAGATCCTTGAGCTGCGCGCTGGTGTACTTGAACGGAACTTCCTGGCAATCTTCCTCGAGGAAGAAGTCGAACGGGTTGATCGCGACCATGTCGGCGACGAGATCGACCGTGACCGAGAACTTCCGCGTGGGCTTTGGAAAGACCAGCCGCGCGTGCCAGTTGGCATAGGCGTCCTGCTGCCAGTTGAGAAAATGATCCTCCGGCTCGATCTTCAGGCTGTAGCTCTTGATCGGGGTCCGGCTGTGCGGTGCGGGACGCAGGCGCACGACGTGCGGCGCGAGAGTGACCAGGCGATCATATTCGTAAGTTGTTCTGTGACTTAGCGCTACGCTTATGGACATGCATTTGCCGCTTTTTCTCGCAGCCTCGAAACATTTTCGGAGCTGCTGTTTCGGACCCGCCTTTTCTGGCGCTTCCTTCGTGTTTGCGGGTCCGAAGTGATCGTGGTCAACCCCTTTGTTGCGCGGCAGGTTTCGCGGCTCTGCGCCGAACTTGGTCGAGGTTTCGCAGCATGGACCGCTGGAAACCGAAACGGCCGGCGCGCTTCTGCGCCGCCGGCCATCAAAGGATGATTCCGTCCGGCTGCCCCGGCTTAGAGGATCACCGGCCCAACCGTCAGTAGGATATTGGCGAACCTCCGCGTCTCGCCGCTGGCGATCACCAGCAGAGTGTCCGAGGATTTTGCCAATGCGTAGAACTCCTCGCGGGCGACGAATTCCATCGGCGTGTCGTCGGGAAGAATCTCGACATACTCCGCATGCAGAGCATTCTCGAAATCCTCGGGCCAGGCCATCATCCGCGCCATCTCGACATTGATGAGCTTGCAGACGCCTTTCAGGATCTCGGCGCTGGCGACAGTCCCGGGAGCGAAATTCAGATAGACGATTTCCGCTTCCGGCGCGGAATTGGTCACGAATGAGTAATTCGCGTCCGAAATGAGAATCTGGGCCTTGTGCCCTGCCCGGGCGAGCGCGGCCAGAAGCTGCGGATGAAGGATGTCGGACTTGATCATGATGCCTCCTTGGGCGTGGCGCCGCGCGGGCGGCACCACCCATGCGATCACATGCGGTAGACGCCGCCGTTGACGTCGATCGTGGCTCCGGTGATGAAACCATCGTATTCGGAGGCGAGGAAGGTGATCGTCCGCGCAACGTCTTCCGAGGTGCCGGCCCGGCCGAGCGGAATGCCCCTGACTGTCTCGTCCGCGGATTCCTTGGTCGTGTGCTGGTTGTGGAAGCGCGTGCCAAGGATCAGCCCCGGGGCGACGGCGTTCACCCGGATGCCGAATTCTCCGAGTTCGGCGGCAAGCGACCGGCTCCAGGTGAGAACCGCCCCCTTGGTCATGGAATAGACCAGCGAGCCGGAATGCCCGCCGGAACGGCCAGCAAGGGAGGCGAGGTTGACGATGCTGGCGCCTTCCTCTGCCTGCTTCAGGTGAGGAAGCGCGGCCTGGGTGACATTGAGCATGGTCGTCATGTTGACGTCGATCACTGTCTGCCAGAACTCCGGCTCGATCTCGCCCAGCCATTTCCGGGCGATGATGCCGCCGACGTTGTTGACCAGCACATCCATGCCGCCCAGGAACTCGGCGGCATTCGCCACACAGGTCTCCGCCTCGTCCTTCTTCGTCAGGTCGGCCGGGCCGAACGCGGCGCGCCGGCCGAGGGATGTCGCAAGCTCGACAAGCTGCTCAGGCCCTTCCGTTCCGCTGAAGTAATGCAGGTAGATATCGCATCCCGCCTCGGTCAGGCATTTCGCAGTGTGGAAACCGATGCCCTGCTCGGCGCCGGTGATGAAGACCTTCTTGCCTTCCAGTTTTCCCATCTTCTTCTCCTTGATAGATCGTGTGACGCCCCCGTGCCGCTTGTCGGCAGCGGCTTCACGCGGAGCGCGCAGTCATTGGGCTGTGGCTGTTCCTGCAAGTCCCGGCCTCGTGCGCCATGCCGGGGAGCGCCGCCGCCCCGGAGCGCTTCCGAAGGGCGGGCTCACCTGCAGGTCGGACCGCGGTGTGAGGTTCGGCCCGCAATGCATCATCGCGTGGGCAGGCACTGCGCTATTGTTGTGAATATTTGTAAACATCTCGGGCGCCTGTATGCGCCAGACCGGAGGGATTGACTATCCCCGCCTTGCCGGCTGCGACAACCGGCTCCGCCCCCCCGGATAAGCCCATCGGCTCAACGCCGAATACAGATGTGAACTCGATGCCGGCACCACCGGGCAAAGAATCATTCTCTGCGCCGCAGCAAGAGCGTTACATGGAGCCATTAGCATGACCCGGCATTTCAGTTCAGGATCGACCGATGTTCTCACTCAAGGGCAAGAAGGCGCTGGTTGTGGGCGTCGCAAACGATCAATCCATTGCCTACGGCTGTGCCGAAGCCTTTCGCGCGCAGGGGGCCGACCTCGCCATCACCTATCTCAACGCGAAGGCGGAAAGCTATGTCCGGCCATTGGCGGAGAGGCTCGGCGCCGAGATCATCGAGCCCCTCGACGTCTCCGACCCGGACCAGGAGCGGGCGCTTTTCGACGTGATCCGCGAGAGGTGGGGCAAGCTCGACATCCTGCTGCATTCCATCGCCTTCTGTCCGAAGGAGGATCTGCACGGGCGGGTCATCGATTGCTCGTCCAAGGGGTTCCAACAGGCGATGGACATTTCGGTCCATTCCTTTCTTCGTCTCATCCGGCTCTCCGAACCCTTGATGCAGGACGGCGGCACATGCCTGACCGTCTCGTTCTACGGCTCGGAGGAGGTGGTCGAGGATTACAACGTCATGGGCCCGGTCAAGGCCGCGCTGGAGAGCGTAACCCGCTATGTTGCGGCGGAATTGGGCGGTAAGATGATCTCGGTCAATGCCCTGTCGCCGGGGCCGCTGGCGACTCGCGCCGCCTCCGGCATCTCCCATTTCGACGAGATGCTGGCCGATGCCGCGCGACGGGCGCCCACGCATACCCTCGCCCGGATCGAGGATATCGGCGCCTATGCCGCGTTCCTCGCCTCGGAAGAGGCCCGAAACGTCACCGGCGCCGTCGTCAAGATCGACGGCGGCTATTCGATCATGGGGTGAGGCCCGCGCGCGCCACGCCGTCGGGAAAATCCCGGCACAAGGAGTTCCAAGGATGCATCGCACGATCACCGACAATCTCGAATGTGCCCGCAGCGCCGCCGCGCTTCAGTCGTATTTCCTGCAGACGGTCACGCAGCGGCTCGGCACCCGCGCCGCCGAAACCCTGCGCGGCGATGCGGACCGCATTCGGGACGAAATGCTGTCGCTCGTCGAGAACTCGGCCGGCCAGTCACCGCAACAGATAGCGGAGGCCTGGCAATCCTATCTCGTGGACGCAGCCCAGCGGGGCGTGCTGACCCTCGATGTCCTGCGCCGCTGGTCCGATCAGAACACGTCGCTGCAGGACGACGGCGCGCCGACCGAGCACGTCCTGATCTATGACCACGACGTCGTCATGGACGGGCGCGGGCTGCCGAGCCCGTGCAATTACGTGCTGCTCCGCATCCACCCGGATGCCGATCAGGAAATCCACGAGTGGAAACGCCCCTATGTGATCATCGATCCCCGCGCCGGGCACGGCCCCGGCATCGGCGGTTTCAAACGCGACAGCCAGATCGGCGTGGCGCTTGCCGATGGCCACCCGGTCTATTTCGTCTCGTTCCGGCAGGACCCCGAGCCCGGCCAGACGCTCGCCTCCGTCGCCCATGCCGAGGCGGCCTTCCTGCGCCACATTCGCCAGCTGCACCCCGACAGCCCGCCACCGATCGTCGTCGGCAATTGCCAGGGCGGGTGGGCCACCGCGATCCTTGCCGCAACCCATCCCGACCTCGCCGGACCGATCGTGCTCAACGGATCTCCGATGTCCTACTGGTCCGGCAAGCTCGGTCAGGACCCGATGCGCTATTCCGGGGGCCTGGGCGGCGGGGCGGTGCCGGCCGCACTGGCCGGCGACCTGGGCGGCGGCATTTTCGATGGCGCCTACCTGGTGCAGAATTTCGAAGAGCTGAACCCGGGCCGGAACTGGTTCCGCAAGTATTACGATCTCTACCGCGATGTGGATAACGGCGCCGAGCGCTTTCTCGAGTTCGAGAAATGGTGGGGCGCGTTCTACCTGATGACCACAGAGGAGATCCGCTGGATCGTCGAGAACCTCTTCATCGGCAACCGGCTGGGTCGCAACACGGCGCAGCTCGAGACCGGTCGCCCCATCGACCTCAAGCAGATCCGCGCGCCGATCATCTGCTTCGCCTCCCATGGCGACAACATCACCCCTGTGGGACAGGCGCTGAACTGGATCCTCGACACCTATTCCGACGAGCACGAGATCGAGATCCTCGGCCAGCGCGTGCTCTACCTGGTGCACGAGGATGTCGGACACCTCGGCATCTTCGTTTCCTCGAAGATCGCCAGGAAAGAACACAGCCAGATGGCCTCGACGCTCAAGACAATCGAAGCGCTGGCGCCCGGCCTTTACGAGCTGGTGATCGAGGACGTGGTCGGCGAGGGCAAGGAGAAGACCTTTGCCGTCAGCTTCGCACGGCGGACGATGGAGGATGTCGCTTCCCACAGCGGCTCGCGCCGGGACGAGCCCGCCTTTGCCGCCGTCGCGCGCGCCTCCGAAGCCATGGTGGAGGCCTACGATACCGTGATCGGCCCGTTTATCCAGCCGCTGGTCACGCCCGAGATGGGGAAGCTCGTCCGCGACACCAACCCGATGCGCACCACGCGGCGCAGCTTCGCCTCGTCGAACCCGGCGATGACCGGCGTGCCCGCCGCGGCGGAACATGCCCGGCAGACGCGCAAACCGGCAGCGGCGGAGAACCCGTTCGTGCTCGCAGAGAAGCTCGCGGCCGACATGATCGAGACCTCCTGGAACATCTGGCGCGACCTGCGCGAGGCCAGCCAGGAGACCGCGTTCTTCGCGATCTGGGGCTCGCCGCTTGCCATCGCCTACGGTCAGCAACGGGCGCTCGGCCGGACCCACAAGCGGCCGGAAGACCTCGTCGCCCTGCCGACGGTGCAGGATGCGCTCGCCCGCATCGAGGACGGCGGCTTCGCCGAAGCGCTCGTTCGTATCCTTGTGCTGCTGGCGAACACCCGCCCGGATGTCCGGCACGACCGCCTTGAACGCGCGGCGAACGTCCTCAACGAGTCCGAGCCGTTCAGCAGCATGCCCGAGGAACTCCGCAGCAAGAAGATCCAGGAACAGACGCTCATCGTCGAGTACGGCGGCGATGCGGCGCTGGAAAGCCTGCCCGGATTGCTCCGGACCGATGCCGAGCGGAGGCGCGCGCTCGACACGGCACGGTTTATCGTCGGCGAGGTCAAGGAGATGACCGCCGCGACCCGTTCGATGATGGAGCGGATCGAGGGGCTGCTGGCGCCCCTTCAGGCCCCGAACGCCGCCCAGTAGACGGCCCGTGCCTCGCTCACTTGCCGCGTGGGCGCACACCGTTGAGGAAGATTTCGATCGCACGGTCGCGGCGGGCCTCGCGTTCCTCCGGCTTGCGAAGGATGCGGTCGGGATCGAGCAGGCAGGGGATGGTGTTGCCCACCACCATGTCGACAAGCAACTCCGCGGCCGCGGGGATTTCCTCGGGCGCGAGGTCGATCTCGCCGGCCTCGGCGGCCTGAAGAAGCTCCGCGCGGAGCAGTTCGGCCGCCTGGCCCGGCCCCATCCGGCTGAGGCCGAGGGCCATCTCCGGGTAGTTTCGCGCTTCGGCGATCACCGCGCGAAGCATCTCGATCGCCACGTCCGGGGGCTCGCGCTTGACGTTGAAGGTCAGGAGGATGCGCAGCCGCTCCTCGAGCGACGCGTTCCGCTCGTCGGGCCGGAGCGGACGGAACAGCGCCCGGCTCATCCGCGCCAGCCCGGCCCCCAGGAGTTCCTCCCGGCTGCGGTAAAGCGCGTAGAGCGTCCGCTTCGACATGCCGGCCCGCTGGGCGATGTCGTCCATCGTCACATCCTCGGGCCCCTTTTCCGACAGCAGGGCGATGGCGCAGTCCAACACCAGCGCCTCGCGCTCAGCCTGGCACATCTGCACAGGACGTCCGCGCTTGCGCAGCTTGCCCTGGTCGTTCCGGTCGGTATTCCGTGGAGCTTCAGTCAATCCCCGTCCCCCTCAAACGCCACGCTCAGCAGCAATCTCGCATCTGCAGCGTGAGCGGACTTTACAAAACCCTATAGTTTCCATAATTGCCGCATTCAAGAGTTCCGCCGCGCAACAGGGCGGACGTTTGTCTCCCGGAGTCCCCAATGCCGACGTTTCGATCCCTCCTAACGATTCTGCTCGTGGCAATCGCTCTTGCCCCGGCCGCGCCCTCGGCGCGGGCACAGCAACAGGGCGGCGAGCGCCCGCCGATGCCGGTCACCGTGGTGACGCTGCAGGCGAGCGACGTGACGCTCACCTCGACCCTTCCGGGCCGCGTGACCGCCTCCGGCGTCGCGGAAGTGCGTCCGCAGGTCAGCGGGATCGTCACCGAACGGCTCTTCGAGGAGGGCAAGCCAGTCGAACAGGGCGCACCGCTCTATCGCATCGACGCGGCCAGCTACGAAGCCGCAAAGGCCGCCGCGGAGGCAAGCCTTGCACAGGCGCAAGCGCAGTTCCGTGCCGCCGATCGCGAGAAGACCCGTCAGGAGGAACTGCGCCAGCGCAACGTGACGAGCCAGCAGGTGCTTGATGACGCCGTGGCCGCAGTTGATGCCGCAACCGCGGCGGTCAAGGTCGCCGAGGCGCAGGTTCTGGCCGCGACGATCGACCTGGAGCGGACGACGATCACGGCCCCGATTTCGGGAACCGTCGGCCTCAGCCAGACCACGCAGGGCGCGCTGGTCACCGCCGGTCAGGCCAGTGCCCTGACCGTGATCCGAAAGCTCGACCCAGTCTATGTCGACGTGACGCAATCGGCAGCGGAGATCCTGCAGTGGCGCCGCTCCGGCCAGCACCTGGCCGAGGACGCCGGCACCCGGATCGCCCTGCGCCTCGCTGACGGCGGCACCTACGAGCACGAGGGCGTCCTCGCAGCGGCTGAACCGCACGTGAACGAGACCACCGGCGTGATCGTTCTGCGGCTGGAATTCCCCAATCCCGAGCAGTTCCTGCTGCCGGGCATGTACGTCCAGGTCGAGCTGCCCCAGGCGGTGGTGCGAGACGCGGTGCTCGCCCCGCAGGAGGGCGTGACACGTGACCGCCGCGGCCGGCCCGTGGCAATGGTCGTGAACGCCGAAAACCAGATCGAGACGCGCGAACTCACCGTGGAGCGCGACCTCGGAAACCAGTGGGTCGTGACAGACGGCCTCGCGCCAGGCGACCGGATCATCGTCGCCGGCCTCCAGAAGGTTTCGCCCGGCATGACCGTTCTGCCCGAAGAACGTGCGGCCGCCGACGCCGCTGCACCCGCCAACTGAACATCATCCCCCGGAGGGAACCATGGCCCGATTTTTCATCGACAGGCCCGTCTTTGCCTGGGTGATCTCGATCCTCATCATGGGAGTCGGCCTGCTGTCGATCTACACGCTCCCCGTCGCGCAATATCCCCAGATCGCACCGCCCTCGGTGCGGATCAGCGCGCAATATCCCGGCGCCTCGGCGGAGACGGTGGCCAACACGGTCACTCAGATCATCGAGCAGCAGATGACCGGGCTCGACGGGATGCGCTACATGTCGTCCTCCTCGACCTCGGCCGGGACGGCGAACATCACCCTGACCTTCGAGGCCGGCACAGATCCGGACGTGGCGCAGGTGCAGGTGCAGAACAAGCTGGCGCAGGCAACGCCCCTGCTCCCGGAAGCCGTGCAGCGGCTTGGCGTTCCGGTGGAGAAGGCGTCGTCCTCGTTCTTCATGGTCATCGCCCTGATCTCGGAGGATGGGCGGCTCGACCAGTCGGACCTCTCCGACTACCTGAATTCCAACATGGTCGACGAGTTCTCGCGGATCGAAGGCGTGGGTGGCGCACAGGTATTCGGCGCGCAATACGCCATGCGGATCTGGCTCGACCCCTCCAAGCTCGCCGCCTTCGAGATGACCCCATCGGACGTGGTCAGCGCGGTCTCGGCGCAGAATGCGCAGATCTCAGCGGGCTCCTTCGGCGCGCTTCCGGCGCCTGAAGGGCAACAGCTCAACGCCACCATCACGGCCCAGTCGCTGCTCACCACACCCGAGGATTTCCGCAACATCGTCCTGCGTGCGGAAACCGACGGCGGCCTCGTGCTGCTGCGCGACGTGGCGCGCGTGGAGATCGGTGCCGAGAACTATTCCACCATCGCCCGGTTCAACGGCCAGCCGGCGTCCGGCATGGCGCTGAACCTCGCCTCGGGGGCCAATGCGCTCGACACCGCGGAGCGGGTGAAGGAACGGATCGCCGATTACGCGGAGTTCTTCCCCGAAGGCGTGAGCTACGTCATCCCCTACGACACCACCCCCTTCATCGAGATCTCGATCCACGAAGTCCAGAAGACGCTGTTCGAGGCCATCGGGCTGGTCTTCGTGGTGATGCTGCTCTTCCTGCAGAATTTCCGGGCCACCCTGATCCCGACGCTCGCGGTTCCGGTCGTCATCCTCGGCACCTTCGCGATCCTGTCCCTGGCGGGCTTCACCATCAACACGCTCACCATGCTGGCGATGGTGCTGGCCATCGGCCTGCTGGTCGATGACGCCATCGTCGTGGTCGAGAACGTCGAGCGGATCATGGAGGAAGAGGGGCTCTCACCCCGCGAGGCGACGCGCAAGTCGATGGGGCAGATCACCGGCGCCCTGATCGGCATCGCGCTCGTGCTCTCGGCGGTGTTCGTGCCGATGGCCTTCTTCGGCGGCTCGACCGGCGTGATCTATCGCCAGTTCTCGATCACCATCGTCTCGGCGATGGCGCTTTCGGTGCTGGTGGCCCTGACGCTGACGCCGGCGCTCTGCGCCACCCTGCTGCGCAGCAAGGACGTCCAGCACGCCCGCCGCGGCCCGCTGGCCTGGTTCAACACCGGCTTCGACCGGCTGACCGGCGGCTACGCGGGCACCGTGGGCTACCTGATCCGCCGGCCGTTCCGCGTGCTGATCGTCTACGCGGCGCTTGGCTACGGGATGGTGTTCCTGTTCCAGAATACGCCCACCGGCTTCCTGCCCGACGAGGACCAGGGCATCCTGATGACGCTGATCCAGGCGCCCACCGGCGCCACCGCCGAACGCACGCAGGACGTGGTCGAGCAGGTCGAGAGCCATTTCAACACCGTCGAGGCGGAGAACGTGCAATCGGTCTTTGGCGTCGTGGGCTTCAGCTTTGCCGGCCAGGGCCAGAACATGGGGCTTGCCTTCGTGCGGATGAAGGATTGGGAGGAGCGTCCCTCGCCAGCGCAATCAGTTCAGGCCGTGGCTGGCCGCGCTTTCCCTGCCTTCATGGGGATCCGAGATGCGATGGTCTTTCCCATCGTGCCGCCCTCGGTGATCGAACTGGGCAACGTGTCGGGCTTCGACTTCTTCCTGCAGGCGCAGGCCGGTCAGACCCATGAGCAGCTCCTTGCCGCGCGCAACCAGCTGCTCGGCATGGCGTCGCAAA
This sequence comes from Tropicimonas sediminicola, assembly GCF_900188335.1. Lineage (GTDB taxonomy): Bacteria > Pseudomonadota > Alphaproteobacteria > Rhodobacterales > Rhodobacteraceae > Tropicimonas > Tropicimonas sediminicola. Next base: position 138,753 of record NZ_FZOY01000010.1, read on the forward strand.
GCCCGCTCATCGCCTCGATCCGTCCCTCGGGGCTGGAGGATGCCGCGCAGTTCAAGCTCGACATCGACTGGCGCGCCGCCGGGGCCGTTGGGGTCACCCCCGCCAACGTCGGCACCACGCTCAACATCGCCTGGGCCGGGAGCTACGTAAACGATTTCAACGACAACGGCCGGATCAAGCGGGTCTATGTCCAGGGCGAGCCGGACAGCCGCGCGACCCCGTCGGACCTGAGCAAGTGGCGGGTCCGCAATGCCAATGGCGAACTGGTGCCCTTTGCCAACTTCACCAGCGAGAGCTGGGAATACGGCCCCCAGGGCCTCAATCGCTACAACGGCATTCCCGCGATGCAGATCCAGGGGACGCCCGCCCCGGGCGTGACCACCGGAGAAGCCATCGCCGAGATCGAGCGCATGGTGTCGGAACTCCCTCCGGGCTACAGCGCGGCCTGGACCGGGCTGTCGCTGGAGGAACTCGACTCAGGTGGCTCAGCGCCGATGCTCTACGCGCTGTCCCTGGCGGCCATCTTCCTCTGCCTCGCGGCGCTCTACGAGAGCTGGGCGATCCCCTTCTCGGTGATGCTGGCGATGCCGATCGGCGTGCTCGGCACGATGGGTGCGGCCTACTGGTTCGGGTTCGAGAACGGCGTCTTCTTCCAGGTCGGGCTGCTGACCGTGATCGGCCTGACCGGCAAGAACGCGATCCTGATCGTGGAATTTGCACGCGAACGGTTCGAGGCGGGCGAAGACCTCTATTCCGCCGTCAAGGAAGCCGCCCGCCAGCGTTTCCGGCCGATCATCATGACCTCGCTGGCCTTCTCTCTGGGCGTGGTGCCGCTCGTGCTCTCCACTGGCGCCGGTGCCGGCGGACGCACGGCCGTGGGCTCCGCGGTGCTTGGCGGCACGATCACGGGCACCGTGCTCGGGGTGGTCTTCGTCCCGATGTTCTTCGTGCTGGTGGCGCGGATCTTCAACCGCAAGCGGGTACGGACGCAGGCCGGAGCACAGACACAGGCCGCGGCACAGCCGACGGCGGCGAGCCATGCCTGACGTGGACTTCGACCCACGAACACCGAGGGGCTGGGGCGCTGCTGTGCGCCCTGCCCCGCGCCCCGCCTGAGACGCGCTGGATCGCTCCGAGCGCGTCACGGTCACAGCCCCCGGCGGGTGGCAGGCATGCGCGCCCGCCGAGAGCCTTTTCCTCAAATTGAAACGGTGCGCCGAGCGGGCGCTTAGCGCTTATTGTACTGCGGCGATGCCGAGCCGGGGGCACCTGTCTTGCCGCCCTTCTTGCCGGCAGCCATGGCCCGCGCCTTGTTCTTCTTGCTGTTCGGCTTTCCGACGGGCGGCTTCGGCCCCCTGGGCTTGCCGTCAGGCGACTTCCGCTTCGCGTACCCCGCATTCGGCTTGCGCTCCGGCGTTCCAGCGGCCGTGTCCGACGGCGATCCGGCGTGGCGCTTCTTGTGCCGCGGCTTGCGCTCACCCGGCGCCTTGTCGTGCGCGGGCCGCTCCTCGCGTGGGGCGGGATCGGCGGCGCGCTCGGCGGCCCGGGGCTTCCTCGGCGCGGCATCGGTCGGGGCGGCCGCCTCAGCTACGGGTTTTCTGCTGACGGGCGCGCTTCGCGGCGACTTCGCAACCGTCGGCGCCTCGTCGAGCCGCGACAGCGTCACGCCGGGTTCGACCGACAGGTCCGGGCCGATGGCATCGAGGAACGCCGGCACGCTGGATTCCCGGATCTCGACAAAAGAGACATCGGGCTGGAGGCGGATCGCGCCAACGTCCCCCTTGGTGATCTGGCCCGCCTTGCACAGCATCGGCAGAAGGCGGCGCGGTTCGGCGCCCTGGTTGCGCCCGGTCGAGAGCGAGAACCAGACGCTCGGCCCGAATTCCGGCCGCGGCTTGGGCTTGTCGTCATAGGAGGACAGCTCCTCGGGGACGGAGTGGCGTTCCTGGTAGAGCCGCAGGTAGGCCGCCGCGAGCTGCCGGGCCGTGAACCGGTCGGCCAGCGTCTCGACGGTCGCCTCGATCGACTCGGAGATCTCCTCGTGCCAGGCCGGGTCCGCGAGCATCCGCTCCTCGTCCCGCGCCCTGACGGCATCGGCGGAGGGCGCCTCGGACCAGTCGGCCTTGAGCTTGGCCCAGCCGAGAAGGCGCTCCGCCTTCTTGCGCGATTTCGGCGGCACGATCAGCGTGCTGACGCCCTTGCGCCCTGCCCGCCCGGTACGGCCCGATCGATGGAGCAGCGTCTCGTGGCCCGAAGGCAGTTCGGCATGCACAACCAGATCGAGGTTCGGCAGATCGATACCGCGCGCCGCCACGTCGGTGGCCACGCAGACCCGCGCCCGACCGTCGCGCATGGCCTGCAGCGCATGGGTCCGCTCGCTCTGCGACAGTTCGCCGGAAAGCGCCACGACGGAAAACCCGCGGTTCGACAGGCGGGTGGTCAGTCGGTTGACCGTGGCCCGCGTGTTGCAGAACACGATGGCATTGGGCGCCTCGTAGAAGCGCAGCACGTTGATGATCGCGTTCTCGGTGTCACGCTCCGACACGCTCAGGGCGCGATACTCGATATCGGCGTGCTGGGTGTGTTCGGACTTGGTGTCGACCCGGATCGCGTCCTTCTGGTACTGCTGGGCCAGCGCGGCGATCGATTTCGGCACGGTGGCGGAGAACAGCAAGGTCTGACGCTCTTCCGGCGCCTCGCCGAGAATGAACTCCAGGTCCTCCCGGAAACCGAGGTCGAGCATCTCGTCGGCCTCGTCCAGAACCACGGCGCGCACCTCGCCCAGGTCGATGGAGCCGCGCATCAGGTGGTCGCGCAGGCGTCCCGGCGTGGCGACGACGATATGGGCCCCGCGTGCCAGCGCACGACGCTCGTCCCGCATGTCCATGCCGCCCACGCAAGAGGTCACGACGGCGCCCGCCTTGGCATAGAGCCAGCCGAGTTCGCGCTTGACCTGCATCGCCAGTTCGCGGGTCGGCGCAATCACCAGCGCCAGCGGCAGACCGGCGGCATCGAAGACCTCCGCATCGCGCAACAGGGTGGGCGCAATGGCAAGTCCGAAGCCGAGCGTCTTGCCCGACCCGGTCTGCGCCGAGACCAGCAGGTCCGCGCCAACCAGCTCGGGCTTGGTCACCGCCTTCTGGACAGGGGTGAGCGTTGCATATCCACGCTCTTCGAGCGCGTCAGAAAGGGTACGTATCACGGTGTTCATTTCCGTTGGCTAGAGATTGGAAACGCCGTGCACAGTGTCTCTTCCCGACCGTTCAGCGCCTCTTCCAGTTCGCTTCCTGTCATGACCGGAAGGTCAGGAGTTCGCGACCGGCGGGTTCTAGTCGGTCTGCGCAGGGATTCATAGGGCTTTTTGCACCTGCCGCATCGGGACTGCTTCGCCCCACGAAGGGGGGCTCTGTTTCGGAGCCCCTGTTGCCCCCCGGCGAGGCGGTCACGCGCCAATCAAACCTGAATTGCAGATATACTTTAAATTTCAGGCGGTTACATTGCCCTTTGCGACGCTTCGTCACTTGCCGGATCACTCACGACCTTGTTACCGTGAGTCTGTTAGGACAAGGGCGGGCCCCGTGTCGTCCGCCTCCCGAGCAAGCAAGAACACGCTCGCAAGCAATGGAAGGTGGACAGATGAAGAACGCTTTGCGCGGCAAGATGTTGGCCCTCGTTCTGGTCGGGGCCACAGCCCTTGGCTGGACGACCTCGTCCACATCGGTACATGCCCAGGACAGCGGCGCAGCCGCGACTTTCAACCCTGCGGACCTGATGCCGGAGATCCCGGCGCTGGAAGCATGGCGCAACTCCCCCCACGCGGACCTGTCGAAGGAGGCGTTCCGCCACTGGGACGAGGAGGAGGACAAGCTGATCCCCGAGACCTGCGCCAAGTGCCACTCGACCACCGGCTACCTGGAGTTCCTCGGTGCTGACGGCAGCGAACCGGGCGTCGTCTCCAAGCAGGAAATCGACCCCGAACATGCATCCGGCATCGCCTGCATGGCCTGCCACAACACCGTGGCGCAAAACATGACCTCGGTGATCTTCCCCTCCGGCGATGAGGCGGAAGTGTTCACCTCGGACATTCGCTGCATGACCTGCCACGGCGGCCGGGCCTCGACCGTGCAGGTGAATGACAAGATGGAAGAGCTGGGGAATCCCGAGTCGGACAGCGTGGCTGCCGATCTGGCCTTCATCAACATCCATTACCGTCCGGCCGCGGCGACGCGGTTTGGCGGCGAGGTGCGCGGTGGCTATGAGTACGACGGAATGGAATATGCCGGGTACTACTTCCACGACCGCGACTCGCAAACCTGCAACGATTGCCACAGCCCCCACTCGCTGGAGGTGAAGGTGGAAAGCTGCACGGATTGCCATGACGAGGTGGACGCAGCCAATGCCGAAACCATGCGCCTAGTGCGGTCTTCCAAGGCCGACTACGACGCCAACGGCGACACCTCCGAAGGCATCCACGCCGAGATCGCCGCGCTGCACGGCCAGCTCTACGACGCGATCTCGAGCTATGCCGATGCCGTGCTGGGGCAGCCGGTCATCTTCCGGGGCACCAACTATCCGTACTTCTTCAACGACACCAATGGCAACGGAGAGGCGGATGACGACGAGGTGGCCTTCCCGAACCGCTACCAGTCCTGGAGCCCGCGCCTGCTGAAGGCCGCCTACAACTACAACTTCATCTCGAAGGATCCGGGCGGCTACACGCACAACCCGTACTACCAGCTGCAGCTGGCCTACGACAGCATCGCCGACCTCGCCGAGGGTGGCAGCGGTGTGGAAGTCATGGGCGAGCGTCCGGACGAGTAATCCGCGCGGCACAGCGTGATCGAACCTGGGGAGCGGCCGCCGGTGGCGGCCGTTTCCTGCAAACCGCCTCTCCCATGATACGGACCATCCCCATGCCAATGCCCCGGCTAAGCGCCCTGATGCTGGCGTTTGCCTTCCTGGCGACGAGCCCTCAGCCTGTGGCGGCCCAGTCAGAGACTGCCGCCCTCCCGGAAACACCGCCTTCCGCAACCGTTGCTCCCAGCTCGACGGCTGATCATTCGCGTTTCGCGGAACTTGAAGGTCCGTTCAAGGATGCGCGCGAGGTCAACGAAGCCTGCCTTTCGTGTCACAACACGGGCCCCGAGCAATTGCATGGCACGATCCATTTCACCTGGACGGCGCCGCAAGAGGCGGGCGCGGAGGCGGCCAAACAGCTTGGCATGCTGCACGTCGCCAACGGCTTCCTGCTGTCGACCCCGTCCAATATCGAGGCCTGCACTTCCTGCCACATCGCCGGCACCCGGTCGGACGACCCCGCGATGCTGGACGCCTCCAGCGATCCCGTCGCGCCGGTGGACTGCCTTTCGTGCCATGAACCGACCGGTCAATGGACCGTCGCCAATTTCCACGAGAACGGCGCCGCCTGCACCATGTGCCACGACGACCGGCTCAAGGGCGACACGCCCGAGATCGAGGACCTTGCGCTGGCGGCCCGCTCGGTCGGGCCGTCGACCCGCGCTTCCTGCGGCAGCTGCCATTTCGACGCGGACGGCGGCCCGGGCGTCAAGCACGGCGACCTGAACGCCGATCTGATCGAGCCCGACGCGACGCTCGACGTCCACATGGCCGCGGCCCCGGATGGCGCCGGCTTCACCTGTTCGACCTGCCACACGACGCAGGACCACGCCGTTGCCGGCAGCCGCTACACCGGAGGCCCGGGCAAGAGCCCAGACCGGCCCGCCCTCGCCGGCGCCGCCGCCTCCTGCCAGAGCTGCCACAGCGCGACGCCCCACGAGGCGCTCGCCAGCGGCCCGCGCCTCGACCGCCATATCGACGCCGTCGCCTGCGAGACCTGCCACATCCCGGCGATCGCCCGCGGCGAGACGAAAACGCGCGTGCTTTGGGACTGGTCCAGCGTCGGCGAGCTTGATCGCCGCCGGCAACCCTTCGTGGACACCGAGAAGGACGGGACTGTCACCTATTCCTCCGAAAAGGGGCACTTTGCCCATGCTTCGGCCTTCGAGCCCACGCTGATCTGGTCCGATGGCCGATTGAACGTGCACCGCCCCGGAGATGTCCTGCCCTGGGGCTCTGCCGAAGAGGACGAGGACCTTTCCGACGAGGCCCGCGAGGGAGAGGCCGAAGCCATCGCGGACGCCTTTGCCGACGCGCCGTGGATCTCCGCCTATGACGGTGCGCCGGGGGCGGAGCATTCCCGGGTCGCGCCGGTCAAGGTCATGCATTCCGTCGTACCGATCGACGCGGAAAGCCGGGCGCTGGCCGCCGCGCTCTTTGCCGGGCGCGGGCGGGATGCGCTGTGGAACGACTTCCGCTGGGAGGATGCGGTCGAGACCGGCATGGACGCGGCCGGCGTGGACTTCAGCGGCGACGTGGCCTTCGCCCGCGTGCGCCAGATGATCCCGGTGAACCACATGATCGCTCCCGCCGACCAGGCGCTCGACTGCAACGCCTGCCACGCCAGGGACGGACGCCTCGCCGACCTGCCCGGCGGCTTCGTGCCCGGGCGCGACGGGTTCGAGCTGCTCGACAAGGCGGGGCTCCTGCTCCTCGCGGCCACGCTGGCCGCCGTCCTGCTTCACCTGATCCTACGGCTCGGCTTCGGGCTCTTCTACAAGGGCAATCGTCATGGCTGACACGCGCGCATCCGACCCCAGGGGCGTCTATCTCTTTCCGCCGTTCGAGCGATTCTGGCACTGGAGCCAGGCCGCCCTGATCATCTTCCTCATGGCCACAGGCGCCGAGATCCACGGCTTCTGGACATGGCTCGGTTTCGAGCGGGCTCTGAACCTGCATGTCATGTCCGCCTTTGCGCTGCTCGTGCTGTGGGTCTTTGCCATCTTCTGGCATATCGTGACCGGCCAGTGGCGCCACTACGTGCCGACCACCAGGGGGCTGTGGAAGGTGATCTCCTTCTACGCCACAGGCATTTTCAGAGGCGCCCCGCACCCGTTCAAGCCCAGCACCCGCCGCAAGCACAACCCGATGCAGGCGATGGCCTATCTCGGCTTCAAGCTGCTGATGGCGCCGGGGATCTGGATCTCGGGGCTGATCCTCTGGCTCTATGGCAAGTTCCCCGCGCTTTATCCGGAGGCGCTGCCCATCCTCTGGGTCAACGCCGTACACGTCGCCGCCGCCTTCCTGATCGCGGCCTTCCTGATCGCGCATCTCTACCTGATCACGACGGGCGAGACGGTGTTTGCGCAGCTGCGGGCGATGATCACCGGCTGGGACAGGCACGGCACGACCGAGGAGGACTGAGCACGCCGCCTTTCGGCTATCGGCACCGCCCTTCCGAAATCAAACTTCTGAAACAAAGGCGCGACTCGGCAGATCCGCGATATGATTGGAGGTGTCCGACATTCCGGACCCAGGTTGGCTCGCCCCGCAGGAGGAGGCGCGGCGGGCCGGGGAGGACGTGAAATGAACAAGCATGACATCGACGCCAACGCACCGGTCCCCACCGCAGACCAGCTCCGCATGGAGTTGATCGAGCGCAAGCTGGCGGAAATGGAGAAGCGTGAGACCCAGAAGGCTGCCGAACGGCAGAAACTTGCGGCCTTCACCGACGATTTCATGAAGAACCATGTCTCCGACAAGGAGCGGGAGATGATCCGCCGGCTGGTCCAGAACGCGGTCAGCGACGGCAAGTGGGAGGCGCTCGTCTACAGCTTCCCGTCAGATCTCTGCACCGACAGCGGACGCGCGATCACCAACGGCGAACCGGACTGGCCCAAGACGCTCCAGGGCAAGGCGAAGGAGCTCTACGAGCGCTACCAGACCATCGCCAAGCCGGCGGGCTACCGGCTGAAGGCCATGATCATCAACTATCCCGGCGGCATGCCGGGCGACGTCGGTCTCTTTCTGAGCTGGGCTCCAGAGGCCTAGCGCGGACAGCAGATCCACCTGCCGGGCCGCGGCCCGCCACGTCGCGGGCCGCGATAACGTTTTCCTGAACGGCCACACGTCAGCCGCCTTTCAAAGGGCTGGTCCATCCTCTCTTCCTCATTCCTTCAAATTCACCGGGCTTTGTGCGTCGCGATGCGACGGCAAGCTGCGCCCCTGCGTTGGGTCATGGCGAACCGGACGGCAAGAAGCACGAGAGGAAACGAGACATGAAAGACCTGAGAACCCTCGGATTGGTCGCAGCGCTGACGATCCTTCCGCTCCCTGCGCTGGCGCACCACGGCAGCAGCGGCCAGTTCGACACGAGCAAGACGGTGGAGTTTACCGGCACGATCACCCGCGTCCGCCTCGTCAATCCGCACGCCTATGTCTATTTCGACGTCACCGACGACGCCGGCGAGGTCACCAACGTGCGCTGCGAGCTGCAATCGGGCTCCCTGTTGAAACGGCACGGCTGGACATCCGACATTTTCGAGATCGGCAGCGAGATCTCGATCGTCGGCTCACCCGACCGCGACGACCCGACCACCTGCTACATGAGCCAGATCACTTTCGCCGACGGTGTCACCGCGACCCGCTACAGCACCTTTGACGACGACGGGAACATCGAGGCCGAGCAGCGTCAGACCGAGCGGGACGACGGGACGCCCAACCTCGACGGCAACTGGGCGATGGTGCGCGAGCGGGGCGCGCCTCCGGGCGGCGGCGGCCAGTCGCCTGCCGTGCTGACCGAGGTCGGCGCTGCCGCGGTCGAGGGCGCAGCCGCCAACGACAACCCGCGGCTCCATTGCGAGGCGACCAACATCGTCATGGACTGGTGGTTCGACCAGATGGTCAACGTCATCGAGCAGACCGACACCGAGATCACCATGACCTACGGTTTCATGGACCTGGTTCGAACCATCCACCTCGACGGCAGCGAGATGCCGAAAGACTTCGTGCCGAACCGCGCGGGCTATTCCACCGGCGAATGGGACGGCGACACGCTGGTTGTGACAACAACCGGCTTCGACGAAGGCTGGATCATGGCCCCGTTGGGCGGCGGACCGCGCGAGCAGGCAGACGGCGGCGATGCGCCTGGGGAGCGCCCCGCCCGCGAAGGGCAGCGCCGCAGACCGCCGAGCCCTGTGAAGAACAGCCCGGAGCTCGTGGTGGTCGAACGGTTCACCCTGAATGACGACGGCACCGTCCTGACACGCGACTACACCTTCACCGATCCACTCTACCTCGAACAGCCCCTCGAAGGGTCGGACGAGGTCACGCTCACCAGCGATGCCTACGAACCCTATGCCTGTGACGACCTGACCACCGAACGGACGCATTGACAGGATGGGGCCGTGCCAAGCCGGCCCCATTTCCCGCCTCACACCCACACGGAAAGCGGCGGGCCGCCCGTTGTTGCCGCGTGCTTCGGCGGCGGCCGCGCCGTGCTGCCCCCGTCAGGAAGGATCCAAATGGAAACGTTGTATTGGCTGGAGGACTCGGTCGTCGGAATGACCGTCTCCAGCACCGAGTGGGGCTATCCCATCATTCTGTCGCTCCATGCCGTCGGCATGGCCATCCTGGTCGGCGTAGCCCTGATGCTGCTCGTCCGCGTCCTGGGCTTTGCGCCGGCAATCCCGGTCACTGCCATGGCGCCCTACGGACGGGTGGTATTGGGTGGCTTCGTCCTCAACCTCGCGTCCGGCGCGGCGCTCTTCTGCGGCAATGCCTCCGAGCTGTTCTTCAACTGGGCGTTCCGCATCAAGATCGTCCTGGTGTTCGCCGGGATGGCGCTGACCTGGCGGCTGATCCGGGTCTGCATCCGGCAGACCGACGATGTCGCGCCCACCCACCGCAGGCTCGCCGGCGTTGCGGCGGCCACCTGGGTCGCCGCGATCATCTCCGGCCGCCTGATCGGCTACCTGTCCTGAGGAGACCTGCCTGATGAACACCCTCCTCAACCGGCTCACAGACACGCTCAACGCGACCGCATTGAGCGGCTTCGTGATGGACAACGCCGTTGTATTTCCGGCGCTGGAGATGGCGCATTTCCTCGGCCTGTGCCTGCTGTTCGGCGCGCTCCTGGTCGTCGACCTGCGTGTCGTCGGCTTCGCGCGGGCGATTCCGATCGCGCGCGCCGAGATCTTCGTGCGCTTCGCCCTGATCGGCTTTGCCATCAACCTCGTGTCCGGGCTGATGTTCGTTGTCGGCGATTCCGATCGCTATCTCGTCAACATCGCATTCTGGACGAAGATGGGGATGATCGTGGCGGCCGGCCTCAACACCGCCTATTTCGTGCGCCGCGTGAAGCCGCAGATGGATGAAGGCGTGGACTCGTCCGAGCTCACGCCGGATGCCCGGGTGGTCGCGTGGCTCTCGCTTGCGCTCTGGACCGGCGTCATCATCCTCGGCCGGTTCATTCCCTATGTCGAAGATCTCTGAAGGTCGCCGCACGCTGGCTCGAAATTGCCCAACGAGGAGGTTGCTGGCAGGCCCTTCCGGACCTCCACTGACGCAGGAAGCCTGACGGCTTCAGGGGCTCTGAAAAGGAACTCCGCGCCGCCTGACGGGCGGCGCGGAGCAGTGTCTTTTCGCAAAGGTCAGTCGAACCAGAACAGCGCGATTTGCGGGAAGGCGACGAGCAGTCCGACGGCCAGCACCTGCATCGCGATGAAGGGCAGAAGCGAGCGGAAGATGATCCCCAGCGTGATGTCGTCCGGAACCACCGACTTCAGGTAGAAGGCGGCCGGGCCGAAGGGCGGCGACAGGAAGCTCACTTGCATGTTCATGCAGAAGACGACGCCGAACCAGATCGGGTCCAGCCCGAGGTTGCGGATGATCGGCACGAAGATCGGCATCGTCAGCAGCGCCACCCCGACCCAGTCGAGGAAGGCGCCGAGTACGAAGAGGATCGCCATCATGAAGAGCACGATCACCGTCGGGTTGTCCGAGATGCCGTACATCAGGTCGGAAATGAACTTGATGCCGCCCATCAGGTTGTAGACCCCGACGAGCGCGGTGGCACCGATTCCGATCCAGACGATCATGCCGACGGTGGCGAGCGTCTGCATCGCGGCGCCGCGCAGCAGGCCCCAGGTGAACTCGCCCCGAACGACCGTGGATAGCAGCACGCCGCCCACACCGACCGCCGAGGCTTCCGTGACCGAGGCGATGCCGCCGTAGATCGAACCGAGCACGGCGATGACCACCAGGATCGGCAGGATCAGCCCCTTCAGCAGCCGCATCTTCTCCTCGGCCGGAATCCGCTCCATCTGCGGCGGCGGGACCGCGCCCGGGGTGAAGTAGGCCCGGAAAAGCACGTAGAGCACGTAGAACGAGGCCAGCATGAAGCCCGGCACGAAGGCCGCGGTGAACAGGTCGCCGATCGAGACCGAGGCGGTGAGGCCGTAGATGATGAGCACGATCGAGGGCGGCACCATGGTGCCGAGCGCCCCGCCGGCGCAGACCACGCCGATGGAGAGGTTCCTGTCATAGCCCTGGCGCAGCATCTGCGGCAGCGCGAGCAGGCCGAGCAGCACGACTTCGCCGCCGATGATGCCGGACATGGCCGCCAGGATCACCGCGACGAAGATGGTCTGCACGGCAACGCCGCCCTTGATACGGCCACCGACCAGCTTCATCGCGTCGAACAGGTCGCGCGCGATGCCCGACCTGTCGAGGATGGCCGCCATCAGCACGAACATCGGCACCGAGACGAAGACGAAACTCTCCACGAAGGTGTAGATGCGCGAGGAGATGACCTGCACCGCCATCGGCCCGAAGCCGAGCAGAGCGAAGGTCAGCGCCACGAGCAGCGTCACGAAGGCGAGCGGCATGCCGGTGAGCAGCAGCAGCACCATCAGGCCGAACATCATCATCGTCGAGTTGCCGATGCCGATGGCGGCGAAATCGAGGATCGCGTTCATCAGTTGGTCTCCTCGGCCGGACGGCGGATGTAGTTCCAGGTCAGGATCAGGAACTGGATGGTCATCAGGATCATCACGATCAGCAGGAAGGTCTTGACCAGCGCCGGCGCGGGCGGGTTCCAGGCGGAGCCGGAGCGCTCCATCCGGAAGTCGCCGGTGGGCGAGAACAGCGCCTTGGTCGACATGATCCAGGCCGCATAGGTGAAAAACCCGGCGGCGATAAAGGAGGCGAAGGAGATGATGATATTGACCACGCGCCGCACCTTCGGCGGCAGGATGTCATAGATCAGCACGACCCGGATGTGGCTGTTGCGCGAGGCGCAGTAGAGCCCGCCGTAAAGGAAGGAGATGCCGCAGAGAAAGGTCGTCGTCTCGTGCGCCCAGACGGTGGGGCTGTTGAGCACGTAGCGCAGGAAAACCTCGATCAGCAGGATGCAGGCGGAGGCGCAGATCGCCACGGCAAAGATGAAGCCGCCCTGGTTGATGATCCTGCCGAAACGGCCAGCCTCGGGAACGGCGCCGCGATCGACCTTGCGGGTGGGTGTTTCAACCTCGGCCAGCGGGTCCGGCCCGGGGGTCATTTCTGTCTTGTCTGTCATTGCGAGAACTGCCCGTCCGAAGGGGAAAGGGGGCGGGCCATGCGCTGGCCCGCCCGGGTATTCAAGCCTGGATCAGTTCAGCAGGCCGTTCTCGGTGAGGTAGGTGGTCAGCGTCTCGTAGACCTTCTGGGCCATCGGCGAGCCTTCGGCGAGCGACTTCCACTCTTCCTGGGCGAGGCCGCGGAACTTGGCGCGCTCTTCGTCGGACCAGTTGTGCACGGTGATGCCCTCGGACTCGGCCGCCGCGACAGCAGCCTGGTCGCGCTCCATCAGACCGCCAACCTGGGTCTCCTGGAAGACCTTCACGGAATCGTAGAACGCCTTCTGGATGTCCTCGGGCAGCGCGTCCCACTTGGCCTTGTTCATCGAGACCTCGACGAGCGGCAGCGAGTGGAAGCCCGGGTAGACCGGGTGCTTGGCGATCTCGTTCAGCCCCTGCTCGTTGTTGACCGAGAACACCGAGTAGTCGGCGGCGTCGATCACGCCCTTGTCGAGCGCGGTGTAGACCTCGGACGCCGGCAGGTTCACCGGGGCGGCGCCTGCAGCGCGGAAGACGTTGGCGATGGCGCCCTCGGGCGAACGCATCTTCACGCCTTTGAGGTCATCCACACCGTCGAGCGGCACCTTGGACACGAAGGCTTCTAGGCCGGGGGTCGATACGCCGATGAAGTAGACGCCATAGGGCTCCTGCAGCTCGCGCATCAGCTCGGCGCCGCCGCCGTTCTCGACGAAGTCGATCATCTGGGCCGGGGCCGACCAGGCGCCCACCGGGTTGGCGATCAGGCCGAAGGCCGGGTCCTTGCCGGTGAAGTAGGAGGTGTCGCAGATGTGGCCGTCGAGGATGCCGGCGCCGACCGCGTCCAGGGTTTCCTTGTAGTCCACGATGGTGCCGACGGGCAGCATCTCGACCACGACCTTGCCGTCGGTCATTTCCTTGAGAACCTCGGTCCAGCCGACCTGGTATTCGAAGTTCGGGTTGCCGGCCGGGTCCGAAGACTGGAAGCGGAAGCTGTATTCCTGCGCCGAGGCGCCAAAGGCCATCAGGCCCAGTGCAATGACGGAAGTGAAGAGACGTGTATGCTTCATGGGATCCTCCCTGGAATGTTGAAGCGGTTGTGACTCAGCTCTCGCCGAAGCGAAGTTGCACCTTCATCGCCTGCGCCTTGTCCGAGGCGAAATCGAAGGCGGCGATGGCATCCTCCATCGGGAAGACACCGGTCAGAACCGGGGCGAGGTCTACCCGCCCGCGGTCGATCAGCTCCGCGGCGACCTCGAACTCGTGGTCGAAACGGAACGAACCGGAAAGCTTGATCTCCTTTGTCACGACAAGGCTCAGCGGCAGCACGGGTTCGCTGCCCAGCCCCACGGTCACGATATGCCCGCGCGGCCAGACGACCTCGCAGGCGGCCCTGAGAGCGGGCGCCGCGCCGGAGCATTCGAACACCACGTCGATCTGCCCCTTGCCGGCCCGTTCCACATCGAGCGCCCCGGCCTCCTCCGTAAGGTCGATGCAGCGGGTCGCGCCCATCGCTGCCGCGATCTTGAGCGGGGCCGCGGCGATATCGGTGACGATGATCTCCGCCGCCCCCGCGAGCCTGGCCGCAGCGACGCAAAGGCAGCCGATCGGGCCGCTGCCCGAGATCAGCACCCGCTTGCCAAGCAGCGAACCGACCTGGTTCACCGCGTGCAGGCAGACCGAGAACGGCTCGCAGAGCGCGGCCAGCGCCAGGTCCGTCCCGGGCGAGACCCGGACGACCAGTTCGGCCGGCACCGTCACCTCGGCACGGAACAGCCCCTGCTCATGCGGCATCCGCATGGCCGAGCCGTTGAACCGCATGTCGAGGCATTCGTTGCGCATGTCGCGCTTGCAGTAGTCGCAGGTGCCACAGGGCCGCGACGGGTTGATCGCGACCTTGTCTCCCACGGCGAGCCCGCTGACGCCCGCGCCCAGCTCGGTGACGACGCCCGAAACCTCGTGACCGAGCGCCATCGGCTGCTGGATTCGGACGGTGCCGAAGCCGCCATCATGATAGTAATGCAGGTCCGAGCCGCAGATCCCGCCGCGGGCCACGGCCACGCGGACCTCGCCCTCGGCCGGCGCGGCTGCCTCCGCAATCTCCTCGACGCGAAGATCGTGGGGGGCGTGAATGACGACAGCTTTCATGTCAGAGCACCGAGATCATGCCACCATCCACATAGATGAGCTGGCCATTGACGTAGTTGGACGCGTCGGAGGCGAGGTAGATCGCGGTTCCGGCCATCTCCTCCGGCTGACCCCAGCGGCGGGCAGGCGTCCGTCCCTTGACCCAGGCATCGAAATCCGGGTTCTCGATCAGCGCCGTGTTCATCTCGGTCGCCATGTAGCCCGGACCGATGGCGTTGGTCTGGATGCCCTTGTCGCCCCATTCGGCGGCCATGTTCTTGGTGAGCATCTTAACACCGCCCTTGGCTGCGGCGTAGGGCGTCACTGTGGCGCGCCCCAGATCGGACAGCAGGGAGCCGATGTTGATGATCTTGCCGTGGCCGCGAGGCAGCATGCGCTTCGCCGCTTCGCGGGCGCAGATGAAGACGGCGGTGAGGTTCACATCGATCACCCGCTGCCAGTCGGCGGTGTCGAGCTCGACGATCGGCTTGCGGAACTGGATGCCGGCGTTGTTGACCAGAATGTCGACCGCCACACCCTCCGCGTCGAGCTTCTCGAAGGCGGCGACGATCTCGGCCTCGCTGGCCACGTCGAAGGCGGCGCCGAGCACGTCGTAGCCTTGCGCCTTCATCTCCTCGACGGCCGCGTCGAGCCGCGCCGCGTTCACACCGTTGAGAATGACCCGCGCACCGGCGGCCGCCATTCCCTCGGCCATGGCCCGGCCGAGGCCGCGGGACGATCCGGTGATCAGGGCGGTCTTGCCGCTGAGATCGAAGAGTTTCGTGCTCATGTTCTTTCCTCAGAGTTCAGATAGGCGCGTGTTCAGGTCCGTGCGGTCGAAGAAGCCGGGCTGCAGCTCGGTGCCGAGGCCCGGGCCCTCCATCGGGTAGACGTAACCGCCCTCGATCCGCGGCACTTCCGTGACCAGGTCGCGGTACCAGCCCTTGTAGAAGGCGCGCACGGATTCCTGGATCAGGGTGTTGGGCTGACTGAAGCTCATGTGAATCGCCGCCGCGAAGCCCACGGGGCCGATGCAATCATGCGGGGCGAAGGGGCGATGATAGGTCTCGGCCATGGCGGCGATCTTGCGGCCCTCGGTCAGCCCGCCGGTCCAGCAGAGATCGGCCATCACGACGTGGCAGGCGTCGCGGTCGAGGAATTCCTTGTAGGCATAGCGGGAGCCCAGCGTCTCGGAGGCACAGGTCCAGACATCCGTGGAGCGGGCAAACTCGGCCAGCGCCTGCGGCGAGTTCATCCGGATCGCATCTTCGTACCAGGTGGGCGCGAACGGCTCGAGCGCGCGGGCGATCTTCTTGGCGGTCGGCAGGTTCCACAGCGAGTGGAACTCGACCATGATCTCCATCCGGTCCCCCACCGCGTTGCGGATCTGCTCGAAGGGCCGGATCGCCGTCTTCATCTGCTCGGCGCTGATGTAGAGTCCCTTGTTCTCCATCGCCGGCGGATCGAAGGGCCAGATCTTCATCGCGGTGATGCCGTTGTCGAGCAGGTCCTCGGCCAGCGCGCCCGCATCGGTCATGAAGGCCTGCAGGTCCTCGTACTGCCCGCCCTCGCCGAAGTTCCAGGTGTCCACCGGCTTGATCTTGGTGGTGGAGACATAGCGGGTGCCGGCGCAGGTGTTGTAGACCCGCATCCTGTCGAAGCAGAGGCCGCCGAGCATCTGGTGCACCGGCAGCCCCGCGACCTTGCCGAAGAGGTC
Organism: Tropicimonas sediminicola; assembly: GCF_900188335.1. GTDB lineage: Bacteria > Pseudomonadota > Alphaproteobacteria > Rhodobacterales > Rhodobacteraceae > Tropicimonas > Tropicimonas sediminicola. The sequence goes on from NZ_FZOY01000010.1 coordinate 155,046, forward strand.
CCAGAGCGCGATGTCGATGGCCGAACAGGCCCGGTATTCGACGCCGGTGGAGCTCTGTGCGTTCGGCAGGTTCAGCATCTCCTTGTGCAGCGCCTCGATATGCAGCGGGTTCTGCCCGAGCAGGCGGCTGGCGAGCGTGTCGTGGATATGCGCCTCGACGGCGGCGGCGCCATAGAAGGTCTCGCCAAGTCCGGTCACGCCTTCGTCCGTCTCGACATGCACCCAAAGGACGTTCTGGTGCGCCTCGACCCTGAAGGTCCGGATGGCTGTGATCTTCATGTCGCTGTCCTCCTCCAGAGATCCTGCGAGCCTTTCGATCGGCTCGACCTTGCGAGCCCTGATTCGAACGGTCGCCTCCTCTGGCCCGATTCGATCATTTTGTTGCCATTTGATACGACGGCACGATATCATTTGAAAGACAGAATTAGCCAAGCGATACGACGATATGGGCAAACCTATCATACAATCTGGCAAAACTGACTCGAGCAGATCGTCAAGCCTTGTCGAACGGACGATGTCGGACATCAGAAAATTCATTCGCGACAATGAGTTGCGCGTGGGGGATACCTTGCCCTCCGAGACCGCCATGGCCAACCAGCTTGGGGTGTCGCGTACTGTCGCACGGGAGGCGCTGCGCGGACTCGCTGCGCTCCGGATTCTCGATGTCGGCAACGGCCGGCGGGCCCGAGTCGCCAATGCGACGGCCGAAACCGTCAGCGCGATTCTCGATCACACGACCTATACGAAGCAGGTTTCGGTGGTTCAGATCCAGGATGTGCGCCGGACGCTCGAAATGCGCACGGTCAGCCTTGCGGCATTGCATCGCAGCGGGGAGGAGGCACGCCAACTCCTCGAAACGATCGACGGCATGATGGAGGCGGTCAAGAGGGACGACCCGCACACCGTCATGGAGTTGGACATCCTGTTTCACGAGATCATCGCCCGCGCCTCGGGCAACCCGCTCTACTCCGTGCTCCTCGACGGCTTTCGCGTCATCACGCGGCAGACCTGGGATATCGGCTGGCGTGCCCGGGCGACCTATGAAAGCCGGGTCGAGAACATAAAATGCCATGAGCGCATCGCGACGGCCGTCATGGCACAGGACGCGGCGCGGGCCGAGGCGGCCATGTCGGAGCATTTCGACAGCTCCTTCATGGTTCTTTTGCGGGCAGGCGTGAGCTGACGCAATCGCCGTCGACGACCCCACGCAGAAAGCGACCCGTCCGGGTCAGACCGCCGGCACTGGTCGACTTACCCGAAGGCGGCCCGGTAACGCGACGGGGGAAGCCCCTTGAGACGCGAGAACTCGCGGCGAAAGCTCTCGGGGCTGCCGAACCCGGAGGCCAGCGCGATGTCGGCAAGCGACGCATCGGTGGTCTCGAGCAGCATCGCCGCATGCGCCACGCGCATGGAGGTCAGCCAGCCCAAGGGCGTGTCGCCGACCGTCGCATGGAATCTGCGGGTCAGCGTGCGCGGCGACAGGCCCGCGAGGTCGGCCATTCGGGCAACTGGCCAATCCTCCGCGATGCCGCTCACGATCCTGTCGAGCAGCGGCGCAATGCGTCCGCCCCGCCCGTTCGGCACCGGAGCCTGCACGAACTGGCGCTGCCCTCCGTCACGATGGGCGGGTAGGACCAGCCGGCGCGCCACGGCATTTGCATGGTGCGTACCCCAATCGCTCCGGACGATATGCAGGCAGAGGTCGAGCCCTGCGGCCGATCCCGCGGAAGTCAGGACCGACCCGTCGTCGATATACAGCACATCGGCATCCACCTCGATCTCGGGATGGCGTTCGGACAGCGTCTCGACATACCGCCAGTGGGTCGTGGCCCGTCGGTGATCGAGCAGGCCTGCGGCAGCCAGAACGAACACGCCCGAGCAGATGGACGCCACCCGTGCGCCGCGATCGTGCGCCGCCCGCAACGCGGTCAAGAGTGCCTCCGGCACCGGCGCATCCACGCCGCGCCAACCGGGCACGAGGATCAGGTCCGCCTCAGCCAGCGCACTCAGGTCATGGGTCGCCTCGACAGTGACACCTCCGGTCGCCCGCAGCGGCCCCTCGTCGACCGCGACCGTCCGGAACCTGTACCACGGGTCGAATTCCGGCCGCGGCAGGCCGAAAACCTCGACGCCGATCCCGAATTCGAAAGTGCACAGGCCGTCATAGGCCAGAAGGCAGACCAGCGGTCCGACGTCCTCCGTGCGGGAAAGGTGCGGGCTGGGAGGGGCGGCGGAAGGCATTTGACCGTATCTGACCGACAGTTGTCCATTCGGACACTACCCGGCCGCCGCGCCACCGCGCAAGATCCCCGGCGATAGAGTGAAAGGATCCACCATGCCCCTCCCCTCCGCCGTTGCCGAAGTGCCCGCCGCCGCAAGCCCGGACGCCCGGCGCCATTTCGAGGCCAAGCTCGCCTTCGAGACCGATTGCTGGGACGTCCACGACAGCCTGTCGAAACAGGCCGGCGACTTCGTCCTGCTCGATGTGCGGGGTCCGGCGCTCTATCGGGACGGTCACGTGCCGGGCGCGCTGAACCTACCGCATGGCAAGATCACCTCGCACCGCATGTCGGACTGGCCCGGTGACGCCCTGTTCGTCGTCTACTGCGCGGGACCGCACTGTAACGGCGCGGACAAGGCGGCGGTGCGCCTCGCGCGACTGGGGCGGCCGGTGAAGCTGATGATCGGCGGGATCACCGGCTGGACCGACGAGGGTTTCGCGCTGGCGAGCGGCGACGCGCCGTCCTCGGTGCCGGAGGCCGAAGCCGGCTGATCCCGAGGGAACGTTGCATCACCCGATTCAGCCGCATCCATGCGTGTTTCGCGGGACCTCTGCACACCGGCGCTTATCATACTGCCTATTTTGTATTCTTTTCTGGCCATCATTAATAAAATTGTATACAAAGTGATGCGCGCCGCTGCGCTCGAAGCCCCGAACGGCTTCAAACCCTCATGTCTGTCGGGTTCCTGAACCCATGCTCTTGCGACCAGGAAAGGATCTCCCATGGACAGACGCAAATTCATCGCAGCCGGCGCCACCCTCGCTGCGGCGCCCCTCGCCGCCCCGACGATCGCGCGGGCCCAGACCACCTTCAGCTGGAAGATGACGAACGCCTACGGGCCCGGCTCGCCGTTCTACGTCGAAGGCCCCGGCAGCCCGACCGATTTCTGCAAGAAGGTCGAGGCGATGTCCGACGGCCGGCTCAAGATCCAGCACTTCGCCGCCGGCGAGCTGATCCCCGCGCTCGAAGGCTTCGACGCCGTACGCTCCGGCGCGGTCGAGATGAACGCTGCCAACGCCTATTTCTGGGCCGGCAAGATCCCCGCGGCGCAATACTTCACCACCGTGCCCTTCGGGCTGAACTTTCAGGGAATGAACGCCTGGCTCTACCACGCCGGCGGCATGGAACTCTGGGACGAGCTCTACGAGCCGCTTGGCCTCAAGGCCTTCCCGATGGGCAATACCGGCGTCCAGATGACCGGCTGGTTCCGCAAGCCGATCGAGAGCGTGGCGGATTTCCAGGACCTGAAGATGCGGATCCCCGGCCTCGCCGGCAAGGTCTACGCGGCACTCGGCGTCGACGTGAAGCTGCTGCCCGGCGGCGAGATCTTCCCGGCGCTGGAGCGCGGCGTGATCGACGCGGCGGAGTTCGTCGGCCCCTACCAGGACCGCCGCCTCGGACTGCAGAACGCGGCCAAGTATTACTACACCACCGGCTGGCATGAGCCGTCCAACGTGACGGAACTGCTGATCAACGCCAACGCCTGGTCCAGCCTGCCCGCCGACCTGCAGGCGATCGTCCAGACGGCCGCGATGGCCTGCAACCTCGAGAGCCACACCTGGTGCGAGGCCAACAACGCCGCCGCGCTGAAGGACATGGTGGCGAACGACGGCGTGATCGCGAGTGTCCTGCCCGAGGACGTGGTGATGGAGCTGAAATCCGTGACCGACACCGTTCTGGCCGAATTCGCCGCGCAGGACGCCCAGGCAGCCAAGGTCCACGAGGCCTTCATGGCGTTCAAGGCCGAGCACGCCGAATGGGCTGCGCTTTCCGAGCAGCCCTACCACAACCTGCCGACGTGAGTGCGATGATCGCCTTGCTCGACAAGATCGCGAACGGTGCCTCCGGCATCGTTCGCATCACCGGCCAGGTCGCCGCATGGAGCGGCCTGGCACTGGTTCTGCTGGTCGCCTTCAACGTGCTCGCCCGCTACCTTTTCTCCTTCGGCACGGTGGCGCTGCAGGAGGCCGAATGGCACCTGATGGCCGTGGGCGCTCTATTCGGAATGGCCTATGGGCTCAACCAGGGCGGCGAGGTGCGGGTGGATATCTTCCACTCCCGGATGCGTCCCCGCGCCCGCGCCGCCGTCGACCTTTTCGCCAGCCTCTGCATGGGAGCGACCGCGCTCATCATCGCCTGGCTCAGCATCGCCTATGTCCAGAGCAGCTTCGCCATCAACGAAGGCTCCCCCGATCCCGGCGGACTGGGCTACCGCTACATCCTGAAAGCCTGCATGCCGGTCGCCTTCGCGCTCCTCGCGCTGCAGAACATCGCCATGACGGCTGAGCACCTGCGGGACCTGATCCGTCCCCGACCGCTCGCCGAAGACTGAGACCTGCCAAGATGCCATTCACCGAAATTCTCGCCCTCTGCATGATCGGGGCGTTCTTCATCCTGCTGCTGGGCGGTGTTCCCGTGGCCGCCTGCCTCGGGATTACCGGCCTCGTGTTCGGTTATGCCGGGTTCGGGCCATTCCTGTTCTCGCTGCTGCCGGCCCGCGTCTTCGGCGTGATCACCAATTACACACTCCTTGCGCTGCCCCTGTTCATCTTCATGGGTATCATGCTGGAGAAGTCACGGATCGCCGAGGAATTGCTGGATGTCATAGGGCTCGCCATGGGCGGGCTGCGTGGCGGCATGGCGCTCGCGATCATCCTGGTCGGTGTGCTGATGGGCGCGGCCTCCGGCGTTGTCGGCGCGACGGTCGTGACCGTCGGCCTGATCGCCCTCGGGCCGATCATCCGCCGCGGCTACGACACCGGCGTGGCCTGCGGGGTGATCTGCGCCTCCGGCACGCTGGGCCAGATCATCCCGCCCAGCCTCGTGCTGATCCTGCTCGCCGACATCCTCGGCGAATCCGTCGGCACCCTGTTCGCCGCCGCGCTGTTCCCCGGCCTGCTGCTGGCGGGCCTCTTCGTGGCCTATGTGCTGATCCTCGGCGTCCTGCGCCCCGAAGCCGTCCCGGCGATCCCCCGCGAGGAGCGGGCGCAGTACACTGGCCGCCAGCTGGCGGGCAAACTGCTCAAGGTGGTGTTCCCGCCCATCGCGCTGATCGTGCTGGTCCTCGGGTCCATCATCGGCGGCGTGGCCGCGCCCACGGAAGCCGCCTCGATGGGCGCCTTCGGCAGTATCCTTCTCGCCGCCCTGTCGGGCCGCCTGAACTACGCCATCCTGCGCGACACGGTGCGCGCCGCCTTCGTGACCAGCGCCATGGTGTTCCTGATCCTGATCTTCGCCCAGCCTTTCGGGCTGGCCTTCCGCGGCCTCGGCGGCGAGAAACTGGTGCAGGATGCCTTCTCGATCGTTCCGGGCGGGCTGAACGGACAGATCTTCTTTCTCATGCTGCTGCTCTTCGTTCTCGGCTTCTTCCTCGAATGGATCGAGATCTCCTACATCGCGCTGCCGCTGTTCCTGCCGATCTTTCACAATGCCGGCGTGGACATGGCCTGGATCGCCATTCTCGTCGCGGTGAACCTGCAGACCTCGTTCCTCACGCCCCCCTTCGGCTGGGCACTGTTCTTTCTCAAGGGCGTCGCCCCGCCGTCGGTCTCGACCGCCGCAATCTACAAGGGGGTGATCCCCTTTATCGGGTTGCAACTGATCGGGCTTCTGATGGTGTTCTTCTTCCCGGGCCTGGCCGTCTGGCTGCCCAATGCAATCGGATGGTAAGTCATGCTGCACTCTGCTCTCGGCTTTAACGGAGCCATAACCGCCCCCCACCGCGCCGCGGCGCTGGCCGGACGCGACATCCTGGAGGCAGGCGGCACCGCCATCGAGGCGATGGTCGCCGCCGCGGCGACGATTGCCGTCACCTACCCGCACATGAACGGGATCGGCGGTGACGGGTTCTGGATCATCCACCGCCCCGGTCAGGCGCCGGTCGGCATCTCCGCCTGCGGGCAGGCCGCGGCGCTGGCCACGCCGGAATGGTATGCCGAGCGCGGGCATACCGCCGCCATCCCGGCGCGCGGCGGAATGGCCGCCCTGACCGCCCCCGGCACCATCTCCGGCTGGGAGATGGCGCTCGCCCTCGTGCCCGAGGCGCGCCGCCTGCCGCTGGAGCGCCTGCTCGGCCAGGCCATCGCCTATGCGGAGGACGGCATCGCCGTCACCGGCAACCAGTCGGTCACGACGGCCGAGAAGCTGGAGGGCCTCCGCGATGTGCCGGGCTTCGCAGAGACCTTCCTCTTCGATGGCGAGGTGCCCGCACCGGGGCACCGGCTGCGGCAGGCGGCGCTGGCCAAGACCATCTCCACCCTCGCCCGCGACGGGCTGCGCAGCTTCTACGAAGGCCCGATCGCCGAGGCGCATGCGGCGTGGCTCGAGGCCAACGGAAGCCCGCTGCGGCGGGAGGATTTCGCCGCCTGCCGGGCTCGTGAGGTGACCCCGCTCACCGTCCGGACCTCGCATGGCACGCTCTACAACATGACCGCGCCCACCCAGGGCGTGACCTCGCTGATGATCCTCGCCCTGTTCGACCGGCTCGGGGTCACCGAGGGCGAGGGCTTCGATCACCTGCACGGGCTGATCGAGGCTACCAAGCAGGCCTTCCTGCTGCGCAACGCCGGGCTCGGCGATCCGGACAGCATGGAAGAGCCGGCACAGGCCTGGCTCGACGATGCGCGGCTCGACGCGCTCGCGGCCCGCATCGACCGCGAGACCGCCCTGCCCTGGCCGCATGAACCCAAGGACGGCGACACCATCTGGATGGGCGCCGCGGATGCGGACGGCACCGTGGTCAGCTTCATCCAGAGCGTGTTCTGGGAGTTCGGCTCCGGCCTGGTCTGCCCCGAGACCGGTGTGTTCTTCCAGAACCGCGGCGCGGGCTTCTCCCTCGCTCCCGGCCCGAACCAGCTCGCCCCCGGCAAGCGGCCGTTCCATACCCTGAACCCGGCACTCGCCCAGCTCGGCGACGGGCGGGTGATGGCTTATGGCACGATGGGCGGCGAAGGTCAGCCACAGACGCAATCGGCCGTCTTCAGCCGGCACGTGCAATTCGGGATGGACCTCCAGCAGGCCGTGACCGCGCCGCGCTGGCTGCTCGGCAAGACCTGGGGCGAGGCAACCACCTCGCTCAAGCTCGAAGGCCGCTTCGACCCCGGGGTCGTGGAGGCCCTGCGCAACGCGGGCCACGACGTGGAGATCATTCCGCCCTTCTCCGACATGGCCGGCCATGCGGGCGCCATCGTGCGGCACCCCGACGGGTTGCTCGAGGCGGCAACGGACCCGCGCTCCGACGGCGCGGCAGTGAGCTACTGACCCCATGACCGACCTGACATTGCTACAGATCCTGCCGCTCGTTGTGGGTGTCGCGGCGACCGCCATCGTGGCCGGGCTGATGGCCGGGCTGCTCGGCGTCGGAGGCGGGATCGTGATCGTCCCGGTGCTCTTCTGGATCCTCTCGCTCACCGACTTCCCCCCGGAACTCGCCATGCACATGTCGGTCGCCACGTCGCTGGCGACGATCGTCTTCACCTCCGTCTCCTCGGCGCGATCCCACTTCAAGCGCGGGTCGGTGGACACGCGGCTCCTGCGAATCTGGGGGCCGGGCATCGTGGCGGGCGCGCTGACAGGCGGGCTCGCGGCCAGGTTCATCGACGCCGACGGGCTGAAGCTGATCTTCGGCTGCATCGCGCTGCTGGTCGCGCTCAACATGGCAAGTCCGAAGACACTCGTGCTGAGCGACGACCTTCCCAAAAGGGGCTGGGTCAACGCCGCGATCTCCTACGTGATCGGCGGGTTCAGCTCGCTTATGGGGATCGGCGGCGGCACGCTCTCCGTCCCCATCCTCAGCGCCTTTTCCGTCGAGATCCGGCGGGCCGTGGGCACCGCGGCGGCCTTCGGCTTCCTGATCGCGGTGCCGGCAGCGATCGGTTTCGTGATCTCGGGGCTCGGGGTGCCCGACCGTCCGCCGCTCTCGCTGGGCTACATCAGCGTACCGGCCGCCCTGCTCATCCTGCCCTTCACCGTGAGCTTCGCTCCCGTCGGCGCCGCCCTCGCGCATCGGCTGGACGGCAAGTGGATCAAGCGCGCCTTCGCGCTGTTCCTCGGCATCACTGCCCTGCGGATGCTGTCGGCGGCCCTGGGCTGACGCATCGGGGTGTGCCGTTGCGGCGGCGCACCCCATCATCTCAGTCCAGCCGCGACAGCACCTCGCGCGCCGCACTGACCAGATGCCGGCGCAGCGCCTGCTCCGTGCGCTTGGCGTCACGGTCGAGAATGGCGTTGACGATCTCGGTGTGCTCCTCGTTGGAGCGCGCCATCCGCCTTTCGCTCTGCAACTGGGACTTGCGGAACGGCGCCAGCTTCAGCCGCAGTGTATTGGCGAGTTCGAGCAGGTCGTCGTTGCGGGTCGCCCGAAAGATCCGCTCGTGGAACTCGATGTTCGCCGCCTCGTAATCCTGCGCCTCGCCCGCCTCCGCCATGGCGGACATCCGGCGGTGCAGCCGCTCGAGGTCGACGCGTTCGCTGGTCTGCATGCGTTCGGCGGCAATCCGGCCACAGAGCGCTTCGATCTCTCCCATGGCCTCGAACATCTGCTCCACCCGCTCGCGCGTGATTTCGGCCACGATGACGCCCCGATAGGGCACCCGAACCGCCAGCGACCGCGCCACGAGCATGTGCAGGGCCTCCCGGATCGGGGTGCGGGACACGCCGAACCGCTTGGTCAGGCCCTGCTCATCGAGCTTTTCGCCCGCCTTGAGCGCCCCGGATACGATCTCGGCTTCGAGTTTCGCGGCTATCACGGTACTGTGCAGCTCGCGCGGCGGGCAATCGCCTGCCCCCGGGGCCTTCATCACCTTGTCAGACATGTATTCAATCCGAAAGAAATTCACTTAATTGGTATACAATCCGGCGCAAACAATCAATCGCTGCGAGTGCGTCGACGAAGCCACTAACGCCGTTTCGCCCCCGGCGGGCGCTGATGGATATGAAGCAGCGCCGTCGTCCGTGCCAACCGCTGGGCCACGGCCGATCCGATGAGTTCCAGAAGTTCCAGCGCCGCCGCCGGATCCGCGCGCTTGAGGCGTTCGATCGCATCCCGGCTCACGAGAAAGACCACGCAGGGCGTTTCGGCGATGACATTCGCGGTTCGCGTGCCGCCCGTCAGGAAGCCGATTTCGCCAACGACAGCGCCGGGAAGGAAGTGCGCGACGCGCTCTCCTTCGATGGTCGCCGCTCCGAGCGTGGCAACGAGACGCCCCTGCTCCAGCATCGCGAAGGACTCCGCCGCTTCGCCCCGGAGAAACAGCGCGTCACCCGGCCGAAGCTCCCGCCGCATCGGCGGCCCCTCCGGGCCGAGCGCTTCGATGCGCCTCAGGATCTGGGTCAGCGCGCTGTCCGTGGCGCTCCCCGACAGCGCGCCACACAGGATCTCCTCCTCGACCTGCCGGAGAGCCGTATCCAGATCGGGCGCGCTCGGCAGCGGGCCATCGCCGGCGCGCGCAAGGTCCCGCGCGACCGCGGGGGACATGCCGCAGAGCACGATCTCCGCACCGACCGCCTTGGCACGCCGCATCGACTGGTGGATCGCCTCCGCCGCAGAAATGTCGACCCCGCGCACCGCTGAAAGATCGAGCAGGACGCGCCGCCGCCCCTCGGGCCGGAGCGCCCGGGCGAGATCGGTCTCGATCCGGCGCACGGACCCGAAGAACATGAACCCCGCGAGGTGGACGATCGATGTCTCGCGCCCCGCGTCGATCAGGCGCCGGGTTTCCGTCGGACCGCGCTCGGTTGAGGACAGGCGCAGCCGCGCGTCGTAGGCGGCCCGCAGCACGGGCAGCCGGGCATAGGCCAACGTGAAGCGGATCGAACCGGCGAGCAGACCGGCCGCGATCCCGGGACCGAAGCCATAGGCGAGTGTCACGCCAAGGATGGCAATCATCAGGAGGGTGTCGGGAGGCGGCATTCGCCGGGCCTCGACCCAGAGCCAGCGATGCAGGATGCCAACTCCGAGGTAGATCAGCAGAAAGGCAAAAAACGCCTGGGGCAACCGCGCCAGCGCATCGACCCCGACGACGAGGATCAGGACCGCCACACAGGCCATCGCGACCTCGCCGAACCGTCCGGAACGGGGCGCGACGCTCCACGCCAGACGGGTCAGGGTGTAGGAGGGAAAGGTCACGATCCCCGACACCAGCGCCGCGATCATGTTGACCGGCAGGCACCGGCGCAGGGTCCGGTCGATGTCGATCGGTTCGCGAGGCATCCTGTCGAGCGATGTGAGGTTCATCAGGACGCTGAGGACGGCCAGCCCGGCGGCGGCCGCCGCCGCGGGCATCTGCCCCAGCACGACATTCCAGGCCACGGGCCCGGTCAGCAGTGGCAGTTCCGCCGACAGGCCCGACATCGGCTCCGCGCCCTGTTCGCCCCGCATCAGCGCCGCCGTCGCGGCCGCGCCCGCGATCAGCAGGACCGGCTCCAGCCGCCGCCCCCAGGGCAGACGAGAGACTGCGAGGCACAGCAGCGCAATCGCGAAAGGCGGCCCCCAGGCTGCCGCGGCCTCCGCCGTCAGCCATCCAGACGCGGGTCCGGAGAGGCCATGCAACGCGTGGTAGACGAGCATCGCCCCGGCAGAGGCCAGGAATGCCCCCAGCACCGGGTGCGGCACGGCCTTGCCGAGCGCCCCGCCACGCAGGAAGCCGATGGCGGCCATGCCAAGACCGGCAAGAACCGCCGTGGCCGACAGCAATGCCGCGAGCGTGGCAAAGGCGGCTTCGGGCGGTGCTCCGGACATCGCGGCGGCGATCTCGGCCACCGGGGCCTGCAGCGCGACCACCGCGATCGATTGCGCCTGCCAGACAACCCCGCCGCTGCCCGTCTGAAACACAACCAGAACAGCCGTCACGGCGGAGGCCGCGAAGGCGAAGGTCAGCGCCGTGTTCAGGAACTCGGGTGCCACCGGCAGGACCATCAACTGGACAAAGGACACGAGGTAGAATGCCGCCACCAGGGCGGCGAGCCCGCCGGCGAGCAGGCCGCGCGCGGCCGACAGGACGAGCGGCGCTCCGGGAACCTTCGGCTTGCTCACTGGATACGCGCTCTCACACAACCTTCACCAAGATGACGAGGACGAGATAGGTCCATTGATGCAGCGCCTGATCGACACCGATCAGCGCCCAGAACGACGGCCTGTCGGGCGTCAGCCGCCAATTGGCCGTCAGCCGCGCCTTCGCCCAATCCAGGTGGTAGTGGACAAGGAACTCGGCAGTGGTCAGCGCAGCCGCCGCAAGCGGCGTGACACCAAAAGCGAGAAGCACGCACAAACTCCCCAGACCGTGGAGCCCGGCATGCATCAGGCCGCCCGGATGGCCATAACGCCCCTTGTTGGCGTGCATGTAGCCCGTCTGGAGAAAGAAATCCGCGATCAGGTGCTTGGCCTGCAGCGCCGCGAGAAGCCAGAGAGCCTCGGCGACGCTCATACGGTACAGCCTGCAAGGAGGGGTCGTGGAACGGCGGGCCAATGGCCAACGTCGCGGCTTGCGCACCGGGTGACTGTCGCCTGCCTTGCCAAGTTTCGCCCCTTCCAGCCGCCGCACCCACACGTGGGTGCGCCTGTGTCTCAGGAGATTTGCGCAGCCCCGGCATGTCAACCCCGAGCATCGAGGCGCATCCGCAGAGCCGAAATCATGAGCATTCGCAAAAATTGCGAGCGCCCAGCCCGTCGCATTGGCGCCAATGCCCGCACTTTCTCAGCCGCGCGCACGGCCATCTTGTATGCACGGGCGCTTCCGCTGCACATTCGGAAGGATATTTTCAGAAGCGATTGCAAAATGGATATGCCCCCCTCTCCCGCCATGTCCTCGGGACCCGTCTGGGAGTACCTCAGACGGCTGCTCGAGGAGACCTCCGGCATCTCGGATGGCAAGGTCGCCGACTACATCCCGGAACTCGCGAAGGCGGACCCCGAGGATTTCGCCATTGCCATCGCCACGGTGGATGGCACGGTCTATTCCGCCGGCTGCGACGAGCGCGAATTCACCATCCAGTCGGTGTCGAAGCCGTTCCTCTTTGCCCACGCAATCGAGACCCACGGCATCGGGGCCGTGTTGCGGAAGGTCGGCGTCGAGCCGACCGGCGATCCGTTCAACTCGATCGTTCTGGACGACCTGAACAATCGTCCCTTCAACCCGATGGTCAACGCGGGCGCCATCGCGATGGCGGAGATGCTCGCGGCAAGGACGCCGGACGCGCGGCAGGCGGAACTGCTGGAGATGTTCGGCAAATTCGCCGGCCGCGGCCTCGGGATCGACGAGGCCGTCTATCGCTCCGAGAGCGAGACCGGGCACCGCAACCGCGCGATCGCCTACATGATGCTGAACTCGGGCATGATCGACGGACCGCCCGAAGAAGTCCTCGACATCTACTTCCGGCAATGCTCCGTCGGGGTCACCACCCGCGACCTCGCGGTGATGGCCTCGACCCTCGCCGCGCATGGCCGCAACCCGGTGACCGGCGCGCGTGTGCTTGCCCCGGACACCGTGCGGGACGTCCTGTCTGTCATGGCGACCTGCGGCATGTACGATTACGCGGGTCAGTGGATGTTCGACGTAGGCCTGCCGGCCAAGAGCGGCGTGTCCGGCGCAATCATCGCCGTCCTCCCAGGCCAGCTCGGCATCGCGGTCTATTCGCCGCGGCTCGACAGCGTGGGCAACTCGATCCGCGGTGTCGAGGTCTGCAAGCGCCTCGCCCGGGATTTCAGCCTGCACGCCTATATCGACCGGTCAGACACGCGCGGCGTTGTCCGTCGCCGCTATCGGGGCGACGAGGTCCGCTCCAATCGCGTGCGCTCCCGGCGGGAGCTCGACGCGCTCTCCGAGCGGGGCCGGGAGATCGTCGTGATCGAGGCGCAGGGGCCGTTGTTCTTCGGCTCCGCCGAACGGCTCATCCGCAAGACCGCCGCCTTCGCGCAGGACGCCCGCGTCGCGATCGTCGACTTCCGGCGGGTCGCATATGTCGACGGGGCCGCAACGACACTACTGGGCGAGCTGGTGCTGGACCTCGCGCGCCGCGGCTGCCGGGTCGTCTTTACCGACGTGAAGGGCAACGCCAACCTCGCCGGGTTCGAGACGGCGCTTGCCGACAAGCTGGAGACCGACCAGTGCGAACTGGAAAGCGACATCGACCGCGCCCTCGAGGCCGCCGAGGATGCCATCCTCGCCGAGGCCGGGCAGGCAGGCCCGCGCGAACGGCTCGCACTGGCGGAGCTGGAGCTGTTCCAGGGGCTGGGCAAGGAGGATCTGGCCGCGCTGGAAGGCTCCATCAGCAGCTACCAGTTCGACAGCGGCGAAACGATCCTGCGGGCGGGGGATGACGCCCAGCTCATCTTCATCGTCGCGCGGGGATCGGTCAGCATCCTCGTCGGCTCCGACACTGCGACGGGGCGCAGGGTCGCCTCCGTCGGGCCGGGACAGAGCTTCGGCGAGATGGCCCTGCTCGATGGCGGCAAACGCTCCGCCGATGTCCGGGCCGATACGCCGGTTCTGGCCTACGGAATCGCGGTCGAGGAACTGCGCCGCCTCTTCGATGCCCGCCCGCAGATCCTCACCACGATCTACGCCAACATCATCCGCTCGATCTCCAGCCGGCTCAGGAACGCCAACGACCACCTCCGCGCCCTGCAATAGCAAATCAGGACTTGGCAAACATTCCGCTGCCAAAGATACTCGCGGAAGCTAATTTTCTTTCCCGTTCAGGCGATCGAAGCGCATTTTCCTGCTTCGCCCACCGAAATACATGGTGCCATTCGATACAATTCCGGAGCCGTCATGCCCCGTATCTTTCTGATTTCGCTTACGTCCCTCCTCCTGTCCACCGCGCCGCAAGCCGCGCGCACGGACACCGGCGACCAGCACCTGATCGACAGCGGCAACCGTCTGGCGGCAGTCCTCCGGGCCGGGCGCAGCGTGGTGTCCGAGAACCAGGCGCTCATCAATGACCCGGCCATCGGCGACAAGGGGCTGACGCCCGAGGCATTTCTGGAGCAGGTGGTTGCGACCTATGCCGCGACCCATGGCGAGCCGCCGGTGACCGACGGACTGACGGAGCTTCAGACCCGGCTGACAGAGGCGCAGCTCGCGGCGATGGGGGAAGTGATCGCCGAGGCGCAGGATCAGCTCAACGACCCGGACATCGGCTTCAAGGGTTTCATTCCCGCGATCTTCGCCCGGCTGACCAATGAGCGTTTTGGCGAGAAGGTGGGCGACCTGGCCAGCATCAAGGTGACGGCCCCGCCCCACCTCGTGCGCAACCGCAAGGCCCGCCCGGATGCATGGGAGGCGGCGGTGATCGAGCAGCGCTTCCTGTCGTCGGACTGGCAGACGGGCGCGAGTTTCGAGGAGAGGACCGATGGCGGCGACGGCGAGGTCTTCCGGATGCTGCTGCCGGAGTATTACAGCGCCTCCTGCCTGAGTTGCCACGGACAGCCGGCCGGCGAAGTCGACGTGACGGGCTTTCCGAAGGAAGGCGGCGCCGAGGGCGACCTGGGCGGCGCGATCTCGATCACGCTGAAGCCGTGAGCATCGGCCTCGACATCCGGCGGATCGCCTCCAACCGCATCCCGCTCCACATCGGCTCGCTCACCGCCGTCCTGCTGGGCGCGCTCGTGATCTCCACGGTCATTGTCGCCTACGAGTTCACTGCCAACCAGAAGCGTATCTCCGAAGCGACGGCACGGTTTCACCGGCTTCAGGTCGCGGCGGAGGCCGAGCGCCATTTCGGCACCATGCGCTATTGGCTCACCGAACTGGCCGTCAGCCTGCTGACCCTGTCCGAGCAGCGCGCCGAGGAGGCCCGCGCCCAGCTGAGCGACAGTCTCGAGGGGCTCGGCAGCTTCGCCCCGGCCCCGGCAGAGAGGATCGCCGAGGCGGTCGACGGCTACTGGGACAGCTCGATCGCCGCCGTGGACGCCTATACCGACGGCAACCGGATCATCGGCAACACCCTGATGGCGCAGACCCGCCAGCAGAGTGCTGCGGTGACCGAGGAGTTCGCGGCGCTGGTCAGCGCACTGGCGGAAGAGGCCGACGCTGCGAACGCCACGGCGGCCAACGCCTCCGTTGCCGCCAAGCGGCGCGCGCTCATGGCCTGTCTCGCCATCGTGGCGACCGGAGCGCTGGCAACTGTCTGGGTGTTGCGCCGGATCCTGGGACCGCTCGGCCGGATCGATGCCGCGATGGCCGACATCCGGGCCGGGCA
Source organism: Tropicimonas sediminicola (assembly GCF_900188335.1). GTDB lineage: Bacteria > Pseudomonadota > Alphaproteobacteria > Rhodobacterales > Rhodobacteraceae > Tropicimonas > Tropicimonas sediminicola. The sequence goes on from NZ_FZOY01000010.1 coordinate 170,525, forward strand.
GCCGCCGCAAGACCTCCCGCCCGAGGGCCCCGACGAGTTCGGGCGGCTCTCCCGCACCCTGCGCGACCTGCACGAGACCCAGCAGGCGCGGCGCGAGCTGGAGGCTGCCGCGGCCGAGCAGTGGCGGACTGTGCTCACGGCCATCGAGACAATTCCGGACGGCTTTGCGCTCTATGACGAGGACGACCGGCTGGTGCTGCGAAACCAGAGGTTCGTCGAGATGTTCCCGAGCGCGGCGGGTCTTGCAGACGACGCGCGATACGGCGACTTCCTCGATGCCGCAATGGCCGCGGGCGAGGTCGATCTCGGTGGCGCCGCTGCCGCGGAGTGGAAAGCCGGCCGTCTCGCCCGCCACGCCGACCCGACGGGCTCGCGGGAGGAAGTTCCCTACACCGGTGGCTGGATGATGGTCACCCGGCGCAAGACCCCGGACGGCGGGACGGTCTGTGTCTATTCCGACATCACCGAGTTGCGCCGGCGCCAGAGCGATCTGGAAACCGCGCGGCAGGAGGCCGAGACGGCCAACGAGTCCAAGAGCCGGTTCCTTGCCTCGATGAGCCACGAGCTGCGCACGCCACTCAACGCGATCATCGGCTATTCCGAGATGCTGATCGAGGATGCCGAGGACGGCGGCGACACCTCGACGGTGCCCGACCTCGAACGGATCATGGCCTCCGGCAGGCACCTGCTCTCCCTGATCAACGACATTCTCGACCTCTCCAAGATCGAGGCCGGGAAGATGGAGCTGCATGTCGAGCGGGTCGACGTGCCCCAACTCGTCCGCGATGTGGAGGCCACCGTCGCCCCGCTGATCGCCCGAAATGGCAACACCCTCGAGGTTGCGATCGCGCCCGACGTCGGCGAGATCGACACCGACCACACCAAGCTGCGGCAGAACCTGTTCAACCTTCTGTCGAACGCCGCAAAGTTCACCGAGAACGGGCGGATCGCGCTCGGCGTCCGCTCCGAAGGCGGCTTCATCCGCTTCGACGTCCGCGACGAGGGGATCGGCATGACGGAGGAGCAGCTCGGCCGCCTGTTCAAGCCGTTCTCCCAGGCCGAAAGCTCCACTTCCAGCGTCTACGGCGGCACCGGGCTCGGCCTTTCGATCGTGCGCAGCTTCACAGAGATGATGGGAGGCGATGTCTCGGTCACGTCGGAGCCGGGCAAGGGATCGTGCTTCACCCTGCGCCTGCCCGAAAGCGCCGCGGCCGTCAGCGGTCGGGACGCGGAGGACGCCGCCTTTGCCGTGCTGATCATCGACGACGACACCGCGGCCCTGTCCTCCATGGCCGAATACGTGCGCGCGCAGGGCTACAAGGTCTATGCCGCCTGCGATGCCCAGACCGGGCTCGACCTCGCCCGGACCCGGCGGCCGGACGTGATCCTGCTCGACGTCATCATGCCCGAGCGCGACGGCTGGTCGGTGCTGCGCGAGCTGAAAAAGGATCCGGCCCTGTGCGAGACGCCGGTGATCCTCGTCTCGGTCGTCACCGACAGGGACATGGGCCTCGCGTTCGGTGCGGTCGACCACATGGTCAAGCCCGTCGACCCGGCCAGATTGATCGAACGTATCAACAGGCTGGTCGGAGAGCGCTCCCGCGAGGTGCTCATCGTCGACGACGACCCCGCGACCCGCGCCCTGTTCCGCCGTCTGCTGGTGCGCGAGGGCTGGTCGGTGCGGGAGGCCGCCGACGGCGCTCGCGCGCTGGCGCTAATCGGCGAGGAGGCGCCCGGACTGGTGGTGCTCGATCTCATGATGCCCAACATCGACGGCTTCGAGGTGCTGCGGAGGCTGCGCGCCGCCAGCGGGTCGGCGGACATTCCCGTGATCGTCGCAACCTCGAAGGACCTGACCCGCCGCGAGATCGAATGGCTTGGCGATCACGCGAGGGAGGTCGTCCAGAAGGGCGCGGACGGCCGGTCTGACCTGCTCGCTGCGATCCAGCGCCATGTCGGCCACGCCCCCGATACTGCAGGAGACACCCACCCATGACCAAGATCCTGATTGTCGAGGACAACGAGATGAATCTCGACATGCTGACACGCCGGCTGACCCGCAAGGGCTTCGTCGTCGTCTCCGCCGGCGACGGCGCCGCCGGTGTCGCCATGTGCCAGCAGGAAGCGCCCGATGTGGTGCTGATGGACATGAGCCTGCCAGTGATGGACGGCTGGACGGCGACCCGAACGCTCAAGGCCGACGCTGCGACCGCCGCAATCCCGGTCGTCGCGCTGACCGCCCACGCGATGCAGGCCGACCGCGACAAGGCGATGGAAGCCGGCTGTGACGCCTTCGCCACCAAGCCCATCGACCTGCCGGACCTGCTGTCGACCATCGAACGCCTCGCGTCCGGCTGATCCCATGACCTTCGGCAACGAAATCCGCCGCAAGGCCCTGTTGATCCGCATCGCCCAGCGGCTGTCCGGCCCGGCCGAGGCGATCGCCGGGTTCCAGGACATCGTGCTGGAGGAGTTGCGCAAGTCCGGCCCCAACGATGCGCTGGCCGACGCGCTCAAGGTGCAGGTCGCCGCCCATGACCTTCTCGCCCGGGTGGAGGCCATCAAGAACGGCGACGAGCAGCCCACCGACAAGAACCGCCTGCGCCATGACCTGCGCACGCCGGTCAATGCGATCCTCGGCTATTCGGAGCTGATCGTGGAGGATTTCGGCGACGAGATCGCGCCCTCTGTCCTCGCGGACATCCGCACCGTCATCGGCGAATGCGCCATCCTGGTGAGCCAGATCGACCGGGTGCTGGACGTGAACCCCGACAGCTCGATGACCGGGATCGACTCCCTGACCGCGCATTCGCTCGAACAGACCCTGTCGATCGCCCATCGCAACCGCGAGGAGATGAAGGGCCGCATCCTCGTGGTGGACGACACCGCCCAGAACCGCGACCTCCTGAAGCGTCAGCTGGTCCGGCAGGGCCACGAGGTGGTCGCCGCCGCGTCGGGAACCGAAGCGCTTGCCATGATCGCGCGCGAGGACTTCGATCTCGCGCTGGTCGACATCCTGATGCCGGACCTGAACGGGATCGAGCTGCTGGCCCGCCTGAAGGCAAACGAGGACTGGCGCCAGATCCCGGTGATCATGGTGTCGGGCCTCAACGAGATCCACGCGGTGACACGCTGCATCGAGGCCGGCGCCGAAGACTACCTTGAGAAACCCGTCGACCAGGTGCTTCTCGAGAGCCGCGTGCGGGCCTGCCTCGAAAAGCGTCGCTGGCAATTGCGGGAGCGGGAATACATCGCGCAGATCGAGTACGAGCGCGACCGCGCAGACGCCCTGCTGCACACCATGCTGCCGGCACCGGTCATCCAGCGGCTGCGAGACGGCGAGGACGTGATCGCCGACAGGTTCGAAACCGCGACCGTCGTCTTTGCCGATATTGTCGACTTCACCCCGATGGCCGCCAGCATGCCGCCGGCCGACCTGGTGAAGCGCCTGACCAGCGTCTTCCTCGCCTTCGACGACATCGCGCACGAGCACGGCATCGAGAAGATCAAGACCATCGGGGATGCCTACATGGCGGCCTGCGGCATCCCGGAACCGCGCGAGGACCACGCGCACCGCTCACTCGATTTCGCCCGCGATCTCATCCGCGCGACATCGGATCAGACCGAGGCGCTTTCGATCCGCGTCGGCATGCATTGCGGTCCGGTGATCGCGGGCCTCGTGGGGCGCGTCCGGTTCGTCTACGACATCTGGGGCGAGACGGTGAACCTCGCGAGCCGGCTGGAAGCCACCGGCGAGCCCGGGCGCATTCACCTGTCGGCCCCGGCATTCCGCCTTCTGGAGGACGCGTTCGAAAGCGCCCCCGACGCCCGGGTGCAGACCCTGAAGGGCATCGGAGAGATCCAGACCTTCGTGGTCGATTGAGCGCGCCTCGTCGCAAACCGCATCACGCAATGCACCGCCCATCCCGACGGCAGTGCAAAACGTCTTCGAAGGCCGTTCCGGATCTTCCTGCGGGTCGCGGCGAAGTCGGCAAGGTCGGGCGCTTGGCAAAGATCCTCCCGCCAATCCCGAGTCGCTCGGTCGCTCCTCAGAGAATCTGCACGGGGTGCGGCAACCGGATCGAGTTGCGCCCGGAAACTCTTTGCAAGGGGTGATGCGGCGAGGAAGCCTTGCGGCTCCTGGCAAAAGGCACGGGGCAGCTACAGCCGATCTCTTCACAGCCCGAAGAGCAGCAACACTAGATCTGGAATGATGGTTCTGAATATGGATAAGTGCCCGGACACGTTGCCGCAGGCCGCGGCGAACCACAGAGAGGGCGTCATGTTCAGAACAACCTTTTCGGCAGCGGCAATCGCTGTGAGCACCACGGCGTTGTCCGCATTTCCGGCCGCCGCGGAGAGTTTCAGCTGGGCCGGCACCACGGACCCGCAGACGATGGACCCGCATGCCGTCAACGCGGCGCCGGTCCTGTCCTTCCTCAACAACATCTACGAGGGCCTTGTCCGCCGCGGACCCGACATGGGCGTTGAGCCGTCGCTCGCCACCTCGTGGGAAGCGCTTCCCGACGGCGCCGGCTGGCGGTTCACCCTGCGCGAAGGCGTCACGTTCCACGACGGCGCGGCCTTCAACGCCGATGACGTGATCTTCTCCTACGAGCGCGCCGCATCGGAAGCCTCCGACGTCCGCTCCTGGTTCGCGCCGGTGACCGAGGTGGTGCGGGTCGACGATTTCACCGTCGACTTCCTGACGGCCGCGCCGAACCCGCTGTTCCCCGGCTCGATCGCCAACTTCATGATCCTCGACTCCGACTGGGCGGCGGGCAACGGCGCCGAGCTTCCCGCGCGCGACGCCGAGAACTTCGCCACCCGTAACGCCAACGGCACCGGCCCCTTCTCGCTCGCCGGCCGCGATCCGGGCATCGAGACGCGCCTCGTGCCGAACGAAGGCTGGTGGGACATGGCCGAGCACAACCTGACCGAGGCGGTCTTCACCCCCATCGGCAACCCGGCCACCGGCCTTGCCGCGCTGCTGTCCGGCGAGATCGATTTCATCTCCCCGATCCCGCTGCAGGACGTCGAGCAGGTGGAATCCCGCGACGGCTTCAAGGTTCTCTCGGGGCTGGAGACGCGGGTGATCATGCTCGGCTTCGGGCATGACCACGAGACGCTGAAGTATTCCGAGGAAACCACGGACGCCAATCCGTTCCTCGATGCGCGCGTCCGTCTTGCCGTGGCGCAGGCGATCGACGTGGCGACGATCGACCGGGTGATCATGCGCGATGCTGCCGAACCGGCGAGCCAGCTTCTGCCCGAGGGCCTGTCCGGCTGGTCCGCCGCGCACGCCGAGCGGCCCACCTTCGACGCCGAGGCCGCCAAGACCCTGCTCGCCGAGGCCGGCTACCCCGACGGCTTCTCCTTTGGCCTGATGTGCCCGAACGACCGCTACATCAACGACGAGGCCGTCTGCCGCGCCGTCGCGTCCATGCTGGCGCGTGTCGGGATCGAGGCCAACGTGAACGCGATGCCGGTGCGTGGCTACTGGGACGAGCTGCGGTCGGATAATTTCGACATGTACCTGCTCGGCTGGTCGCCCGGCACCTTCGACGCGGAGCACCCGATCCGCTTCCTCGCGCACACCCCGAACGAGCGGCTGGGCACCTGGAACTTCGGCGGCTTTTCCAGCGCCCGGATCGACGAGTTGCTCGAACCGATCCAGCAGGAGATCGACGAGGCCGCCCGCCAGGCGATGATCGACGAGGTTGCCGGCATCCTGCAGGAGGAAGTCGCCTATGTACCGCTCTACACCGAGCCGCTGATCTGGGCGATGAAGGAGAGCGTCGAGGTGGTTCAGCGCCCCGACAACTTCTTCATGCTGCGTTGGGTCACGGTCAACTGATCCGGGCGAGGCAGGAGCGATGGTCGCATTCATCCTGAAAAGGCTGGTCCAGTCCGTCTTCGTGATGCTGGCCGTCGCTTTCCTTGCCTTTTCGCTGTTCAAGTTCGTGGGCGACCCGATCAGCCAGATGACCGGGGTCGAGACCTCCATCGAGGACCAGGAACGCCTGCGCGAGGAGCTGGGTCTGAACGACCCGTTCTTCGTGCAGTTCGCCCGCTTCACCGGCGACATGCTACAGGGCGATTTCGGCTATTCCTTCCGCACCCGCGAACCGATCGGAGAGATGCTCCTGTCGCGGCTGCCTGCCACGCTGGAGCTGGGCACGGTGGCGCTGGTGATATCGCTGATCGTCGGCATTCCGGCGGGCGTCTACACGGCGCTCCGGCCGCGCGGGCTGGTCAGTCAATCGATCCTGATCGCCACGCTGATCGGGGTGTCGATCCCGACCTTCGTGATCGGCATCCTGCTGATCTTCCTGTTCGGCGTGCAGCTGGGATGGCTGCCGACCTACGGCCGCGGCGGAACGGTCGAGATCGGCTGGTGGCGCTCGTCGCTGTTTACTGTGGAGGGCTGGCGTTCCCACGTCCTGCCGGCGCTCACGCTCGGCCTGTTCCAGCTCACCCTCACCATGCGCCTTGTCCGCGCGCAGATGATGGAGGTCATGCGCACCGACCACATCCGCTTCGCCATCGCCCGCGGGGTGCCGTGGCGCAGCATCCGCTACCGTCACGCGCTGTCGAACACCATGATTCCGGTGATCACCGTGATCGGGCTTCAGTTCGGCGGCGTGATCGCCTTTTCCATCGTCACTGAGAGCGTGTTCCAGTGGCCGGGCATGGGCCTGCTCTTCCTGGAGTCCATTCGCTTCGTCGATATCCCCGTAATGAGCGTCTACCTCGTGGTGATCGCGTTCTTCTTCGTGATCATCAACCTGCTGGTCGATCTGCTCTACCTTGCCATCGACCCGCGCCTGCGGGTCCGGGAGAGCGTGTGATGCTGGGGCGCCTGATGCAGTCCGAAGCGGTCTGGCTGTTCTCGCGCAGCCCCGCCGCGATCCTCGCCGCCATCGCGGCGGTTACCATCGTGCTCGGCGCGCTCTTCGCGCCGTGGATCGCACCGACCGATCCATATGACCTCTCGTCCTTCTCGCTGATCGACGGGCTTCTTCCCCCGGTCTGGGAGGACGGCGGCGATCCGCGCTTCCTGCTCGGCACCGACGACCAGGGGCGGGACATGTTCTCCTCCATCCTCTACGGCGCGCGCCTGTCGCTGGCGATCGCCGCCATGGCCATGGCCATCGCGCTGGTTCTCGGGGTGGGGCTCGGCCTCGCCGCCGGCTACTACGGCGGGCGCTTCGACGCTGTCGTCATGCGCATCGCCGACGTGCAACTGGCGCTTCCGGCGATCCTGACCGCGCTGCTGATCGACGGCATCTCCCGCGGGATCCTGCCGCGCGACATGCACGACGACCTCCGCCTCGGTGTCATCACCGTCGCGATTGCCCTGTCCCTCTGGGTGAACTTCGCCCGCACCGCGCGCGCCTCCGTCTTCGTCGAGCGCAACAAGGATTACGTGCAGGCCGCGATCATGATGGGCCAGCACCCGCTCCGGATCATGGCGCGCCACATCCTTCCCAACATCCTCGGCCCGCTGCTCGTGATCGCCACGGTCGACCTCGCCTCCGCGATCCTTCTGGAGGCGACCCTTTCGTTCCTCGGCGTCGGGTTGCCTGCGGATTCCCCCTCGCTCGGCACGCTGATCCGGATCGGGATGCAGTACCTGCTGTCCGGCGAATGGTGGATCCTTTGGATCCCGACCCTGTTCCTCGTCGTGCTCGTCGTCGCCATCAACCTGCTCGGCGACTTCCTGCGCGACCTCTTCAACCCGAGTTTGCGCTGATGCTGGAAGTCGAGAACCTCACCGTCCGGTTCCGTCACCGGCAGGGCACCACGACGGCCGTCGAGGACGTCTCACTGAACGTCGGACGCGGCGAGATCCACGGGCTTGTCGGCGAGTCCGGGGCCGGCAAGTCCACCATCGGCGCGGCGATCATGGGCCTGCTGCCCGCGGCGGGCGAGATCGCCTCCGGCAACCTCCACCTCGACGACACCGACCTGCGCGCCCTCACGCCGATGGAGGCCCACCGCCTGCGCGGCAAGCGCATCTCGATGATCTTCCAGGATCCGCAGACCAGCCTGGACCCGCTGATGACGGTGGAAGCCCAGTTGATCGAGACGATCCAGGCGCACGAGGACATCAGCACCGAGGCCGCCCGGCGGCGGGCCATCGAATTGCTGGAGGAGATCGGTATCGCCCGGGCCGAAACGCGCATCCGCGCCTACCCGCACCAGTTCTCCGGCGGCATGCGGCAGCGCGTGGTCATCGCGCTCGCGCTTTGCACCAACCCGGAACTGATCATCGCCGACGAGCCAACCACCGCGCTCGACGTGGCCGTGCAGGCGCAGGTGCTGGACCTGATCCGGCAACTCGCCGACACGCGCGGCGTGGGGTTCATCCTGATCACCCACGACATCGGTGTGATCGCGCAGGTCTCGGACCGCGTGACGGTGCTGCGCGGCGGGCGGGTGGTGGAACAGGGCCCGACCCCGCAGGTGCTCGGCGCGCCGGAACAGCCCTATACCAAGGCGCTCATGGCCGCCGTGCCGCCGCTCGACCGCAAGCTCGACCGCTTCCGCCTGCCCCGTGTCGCGGGCGAGGAGGAGGAGGCAGCCTCGGCCAGCGCCGCGAAGGAGGCCGAGGATTGGCTGATGTCGGGCAGTGGCACCGGGCTCGGTCCGGCGTTGGACCTGTCGGACATCACCGTGCGCTTTCGCGGCGAACGGCGCGGCTTTCTCGGCGCGCGAGAGGATTTCACCGCGCTCGACGGTGTTTCGCTGTCGGTCCGGCCCGGCACGGTGATGGGGCTGGTGGGCGAGAGCGGCTCCGGCAAGTCGACGCTGGCCAAGGTCGTCGCGGCGCTGGTGCAGCCGGCTTCCGGCGAGATGACGCTCGACGGCGCGCCGCTGCCGCCGATGCGCAGCCGCTCGCGCCACGACCCGTCCCGCCGCCTCGTGCAGATGGTGTTCCAGGACCCGTTCTCCAGCCTGAACGCGCGGCATCGCGTGCTCGGCATCCTGTCCGAACCGCTCCGCCTCTACGGGTTGGAGACGGACGCGGCCCGGCGCGAACGGCTTGTGCGCGCCATGCTGGCGCTGGTCGGCCTCCCGCCGGAGGCCGCCGATCGCTACCCCCACCAGTTCTCGGGCGGACAGCGCCAGCGCATCGCCGTTGCCCGAGCGCTGCTCTCCCGCCCCGGCCTGCTGATCTGCGACGAGCCGACGAGCGCCCTCGACGTCTCGATCCAGGCGCAGGTCTTGAACCTCCTGAAGGATCTCCAAACCCGCTTCGGCCTGACCACGCTGTTCATCAGCCACAACCTCGCCGTGGTGCGCCAGATGTCAGACGATATCGCGGTTCTGAAGGACGGATCGCTCGTCGAGACTGGCCCGTCCGAGCCATTTTTCGCCGGCCCGCAAGCCACGTATTCGCAGGAGTTGCTGGCGCAGACGCCGACGGTGCGCTTCGGGCCACGGGCGGCCTGAGTGCATCTCTCAACCGCAGGCCCGAGATATTGCGCGAACTGAATATGTCTCCTAACTTTGCAGCGAAGGTTTCAGAGGCGGACGAGGGAATGCAGGCGACCGGAGAGACGACGCGACCGCGCGGGCGGCCCAGGAACGTGCCGAAGGATCGGGCGCTGGACGCCGCGGTGCGGCTGTTCTGGGCCTCGGGCTATGACGCCGCCTCGATCGACCAGCTCTGCCGCGAGACGGGAATGCCACGCGCCAGTCTCTACCAGGATTACGGCGGCAAGCAGGGCCTGTTCCTCGCCGCGATCGCCCATTACGTCGACACCCGGCTCAGGCCGATTGGCCAGGCGCTCGGCCCGGCCGGATCGCTGGAAGACGACCTTGCGCGCTTCTTCGAGGCGGTCGTCGCGCTGGCGACCAGAGACAGCCAGACGCCGGGTTGCCTGATCTCCTGCGTGCTGGCCGAAGTGGCCGGGGCGAACGAGACCTTCCGCCAGGAGCTCGACAGCCGTTTCACGGCCCTCGAGAACCGCATCCACGAACGCCTGTCGCATGGTGCCGACGCCCCGGACAACGCCCGCGCGCTCGCCGGCATGCTGGCCGCTGTTGCCCGTGGCATGATGCTGCGGGCAAGAGCCGGCGCGACGGCTGTGGATCTCGAAGCCATCGCAGAGGTGACGCTTGCGACCCTTTGCAGCGAGCGATCGCTTTGCCGGTGAAACCCGGAATGCCAAGGGCCAACGGCCTCGTGACCTCGAGACCGGCCAGTTCACCATTCGGGCCGGAGACTGCCTGTGGTTCGCCGGGACCGCGCTGTGGTAATGCTCCAGCAAAGACCTACAGTTGACCGGAAGCCGGCAAAGAGAACCGAAGAGAGCAGGTCCCGAACATGCAGAACGCAAGAACGCCCCGGACCGGGCACCGGAGCTCAGGATGGCTGTCGCTGCATGGCTTCCCCCGCAAACGGAAACGCGAGGCAAACCCCGTCTGGTCTCACGCTCAGTTGACAGAAAACGAGCCAGTTTTCAGACCCCTCGTTCTGAATATGGGCTATGACCCATTCGGAACTGACGCCCTTGGCGCGGCGTCGGGCATACCTGTACGGAGCTGTGACGTGGAAAGACCTGCCCCCAACACGGTGCTGACCAATGCAGGGGCCTTGGCACGGCGCCTGCCCGCCGGCCATGCTCCCTGCCCGGCTGAACGGCAGACGCCCGCCCGGAGACACGCATGATCGACGCCCGCATCCTTCCGCTCCAGCGGCGCATCCTGCATCCCCCAGCGCAACGCCTGGTTGCCATGGGCGTGAGCGCCGATCAGGTCACGCTTGCGGGCTTCGTTCTCGGCGCGCTCAGCCTGCCAGCGCTGGCATTCGGCGCCTATTGGCTCGCCCTCGCGCTGATCCTGCTGAACCGACTGATGGACGGGCTCGACGGGGCGATTGCGCGGATCACGGGACCGACCGACCGCGGCGCCTTTATCGACATCGCCTTCGATTTCGCCTTCTACGCGCTGGTGCCGCTCGGCTTTGCCCTGGCGGACCCCGACGCGAACGCGCTTGCCGCCGCCGCCCTGATCACCGCCTTCGTCGGCACCGGATCCTCGTTCCTGGCCTTCGCGACCATCGCGGCCAAGCGGAAGATCTCGACCGAGAAATACCCCTCCAAGGGCATCTACTACCTCGGCGGGCTGACGGAAGGGGCCGAAACGATCTCGGTTTTCGTGCTGATGTGCCTCGCCCCGTCGTTCTTTCCGCTTCTGGCCTACCTCTTCGCAACCGCCTGCGTGATGACGGCGTTCAGCCGCTGGTACCAGGGCTGGGTCATGCTCGCCCCGAGCGACACCATTTCACAATCGCGGCCAGAGACGCACCACGCGCCGGCCCTGGTTCAGATCGATCGCTAGACGAGGTCCCCCAATGCTCCGCACCGCACTCCTCTCGCTAGCCGCAGCCCTTGCGGCCAGCCCAACACTGGCCGACTGGCCGGAGACGCTCGAGGCCGCGCGCGGACAGACGGTCTACTGGAATGCGTGGGGCGGCGATGCCCGGACCAACGCCTTCATCGCCTGGGTGGGCGAGGAGACCGAGGAACGCTTCGGCGTTTCGGTCCAGCACGTTCGGCTGACCGACACGGCCGAGGCGGTGACGCGCGTTCTCTCGGAGCGTGCGGCGGGCCGGGACGAGGACGGCTCGGTGGACCTTATCTGGATCAACGGGCCGAACTTCCTGTCCATGAAAGAGCAGGACCTGCTGTTCGGCCCGTTCGTCTCCGACCTGCCGAATGCAGAATACCTCGACCTGGCGCCGGACGCGGCCGCATCGCTCGACTTCACCGTGCCGGTCGATGGCATGGAGAGCCCCTGGCGGCTGGCGCGCTTCGTCTTCGCCTACGACAGCGCCCGGATCGACTCCCCGCCGAAGACGATGGCCGATTTCCCAGACTGGGCTGCGGCCAATCCGGGTCGCTTCACCCACCCTGCACCGTCCAACTTCATGGGCGCCACCTTCCTGAAACAGGCGCTGGTCGAGCTGGCGCCCGATCCTGCGCGGTTGCTCGAACCGACGGACGAGGCCGCATTCGCCGCGCAGACCGAGCCGCTCTGGGCCTGGTATGACGCGCTGCGCCCGCACCTCTGGCGCGGTGGCGAGACCTTTCCCGAGAACGAAAGCGTGCAGCAACAATTGCTGAACGACGGCGAGGTCGATATTGCGATGTCGTTCGACCCGGCCTCGACCGCGGCGATGATCGCGCAGGGTCTGCTGCCGGAGAGCGCCCGTGTCTTCGTCCCCGCGGGGGGCTCCATCGGCAACGTGAGCTTCGTGGCCATTCCCTACAACGCCGCGAATGCCGAGGGCGCGCAGGTCGTCGCGAACTTCCTGCTCGACCCGGCGGTCCAGGCGAGGATGCAGAACATCGAGGTGATGGGATCCTTTTCCGTGCTCGATCCGGCGCGGCTCGACGAGGAGGCCCGCGCTGCCTTCGACGCACTTCCAACCGCGCCTGCGCTGCCGACGCTGGAGGCGCTCGGCCCGACCCTGCCGGAACCGCACCCGAGCTGGATGACGCGGCTGACCGAGGAATGGGCGCGACGCTACACGAAATGAGATCCCGGGCCGGAGACGGACGCCTGCTGCGCGGGGCTGTGCTGGGCGTGGTGATCGCCGGCATCCTGCTGCCGATCCTCGCCGGCTTCTGGGAGACCAGCCGCGCCAGCTTCGGCCTGCTGCCCGCCATCGGTGCCAGTGAGGTGTCCCTCGCGCCCTGGCGCGAACTCGCGGAGATGCCTGGCCTTGCCACGAGCCTCCGGCTGACGCTGGTCACCGGGGTCGGCGCAACACTTCTGTCGCTGCTGCTCGCCATCGGCTTCTGCGCCGCCGTCCACGGCCGGCTGAGCCAGCGCGCCGGCGGGCGCATCCTGACACCCTTTCTCGCCGCGCCCCACGCGGCGATGGCGATCGGGCTGGCGTTCCTGCTGTCCCCCTCCGGCTGGATCGCCCGCGCCTTCGCCCCGGTGCTCGGATGGGACCGCCCGCCGATGCTGGCCACGGTCAACGACCCGTGGGGCGGCGCGCTGATCCTCGGGCTGATGGTCAAGGAGGTGCCGTTCCTGCTGCTCGTCATCCTTTCGGCCCTGAGCCAGCTGCCGGTGCGAGCGCACCTGACCGCCGGGCGGTCGCTCGGCTATGGGCGGGGGATCGTCTGGATCAAGGTGATCATGCCGCAGGTCTGGCCGCTGATCCGGCTGCCGGTGATGGTCGTGCTGGCCTATGCGCTGTCGGCGGTGGACATGGCGCTGATCCTCGGGCCGTCGAATCCGCCCACGCTCGCCGTCATGCTTCTGCGCCTGTTTTCCGACCCCGATCTGTCCCGCATCCTGCCCGCCTCGGCTGGCGCGCTCCTGCAGGGTGCGCTGGTGGCGCTCGCCTTCGCGGCGCTCTTCGCGTTGGAGCGGCTGGTGCGGGCTGCAGGGCTCTGGTGGCTGCGCCGGGGCGGCCGTGGCGTGACGGCCGAGCCGGGCCTCAGGCTCGCGACCTGGTTCACCGGTGCGCTGATGGCGCTCGGTGCATTGGCGATGGCCTCGCTGCTGCTCTGGTCGTTGGCCTGGCGATGGCCCTGGCCCGCGCTGCTGCCCGAGAGCTGGTCGCTGCGCGCCTGGAGCACCCCGGGCAGCGGCTGGGGCGCGGCGCTCGCCACGACCGTGATCCTCGCGGCGGGCAGCACGGCGGCGGCGCTCGCATTGGCGATCGCCTGGCTCGAGGGGGAGGATCGCGCCGGGATGCGCCGTGGCGGGTGGGCCAGCGCGCTGATCTACCTGCCGCTCCTGGTCCCGCAGATCGCGTTCCTCTACGGGTTGAACGTGGCTTTCCTCCGCCTCGGTGTCTCCGGGGATCTCGCCGCGGTGGTCTGGGCGCATACGCTCTTCGTCTTTCCCTATGTCATGATCGCGCTGTCCGATCCCTGGCGCGCGCTCGACCGGCGGCTCCTGCGCGCCGCCGGATCGCTGGGGGCCGGCCCCTGGAGGCGGCTTTTCGCGGTCAAGCTTCCGATCCTGCTGACACCGATCCTGACCGCCGCCGCGATCGGCGTGGCCGTCTCCGTGGCGCAGTACCTGCCGACGCTCTTCATCGGCGCGGGGCGCGTCGCCTCGCTGACCACCGAAGCCGTCACCCTCTCCTCCTCCTCGGACCGCCGCATCACCGGGGTTTATGCGACGCTGCAGGCCGGGCTTCCCTTCCTCGCCTATGCCGCCGCCTTCGCTATCCCGGCGTTCATGCACCGCAACCGGCGCGCCCTGACATCGGAAGGAATCGCATGACCCTGGAACTCCGTGATGTCGTCATCCGCGCGCAGGGCGGGGCCCCGCTGTTTCCGCCGACGAGCCTTGTCGCCGGTCCGGGCGAGATCGCCACAATCATCGGCCCCTCCGGCATCGGCAAATCCACGCTGCTGGACGCAATCGGCGGGCATCTGACGCAGGGTTTCGCGCTCGAGGGCCGCATTCTCCTCGATGGCCGGGATCTCTGCGGCCTGCCTGCGGAAGCGCGGCGCGTCGGGCTGATGTTCCAGGACTCTGTCCTGTTCCCGCATCTCTCGGTGGGCGACAACCTTGCCTTCGGGCTGGCACGCAATGTTCGTGGTCGCGCGGCGCGCCGGCGTGCCGTAGACGAGGCGCTGGAGGCGGCCGGGCTTGCGGGCCTCTACGACAGGGATCCAGCGACGCTCTCCGGCGGGCAACGGTCCCGCGCGGCGCTGATGCGCACGCTGCTCGCAGAGCCACACGCCCTGTTGCTCGACGAGCCGTTCTCCAAGCTGGACGTCGCGCTGCGTGCCGAGATGCGGGCCTTCACCTTCGAGCATATCCGCCAGCGGAACATTCCCGCCTTGATGGTCACCCACGATGTCGCCGACGCCGAAGCCGCGGCGGGACCCGTGATCGACCTGGCGCCCTCGCAGGTGCAGACTTCGCGCAAATAGCCCGCGCAAGGTCTGCTGGCGGAGGTTCCTTGCCTGCGCGAGGCTGACAACCGCGCGGCGGCGAGGCATATCAGGGGCATGGAATTCACCGCGCTCCGCTATTTTCACGAAACCGCCCGCGCCGGCTCGATCCGGCGGGCGGCGGAGGTGTTGCATGTGACCGCCTCGTCGGTCAGCCGTGCCATCTCCGCGCTCGAACACGAACTCGGCGCCCCGCTTTTCGAGCGCAGCCGCAAGGGCGTCACGCTCACCGACGCCGGAACCCTGCTGTCGCGCCATACCCAGAAGACCTTTCGCGATCTCGAGCGGGTGAAGGATGCCATCGACGACCTGCGCGGGCTGCATCGCGGGCAGGTGACGCTCTATGCCGCCGAAGGGCTGGTCGCCGAATTCCTGCCCGCGGTCATCAGCGCCTTCACCGCCAAGCACCCCCAGATCGGGTTCGAAATCCGCCTCGATTCCACCGATGGCATCGTCAGTGCGTTGCTGGATGACATCGCCGACATCGGCATCACCTTCAACGGTCCGCACCGCAACGACATCGCCACAGTCGCGGAGCATGTCGAACCGCTGTGCTGCATCGTCCGCCCGGGCCATCCGCTCGATCTCGCCCCCGCCCCGTTGCGGCTGAGCGACGTACTCGAATGGCCGCTTGCCCTTCCCGAGCAATCCTTCGGGATGCGCCGCATGGTGGACGCCGCGATCGCGCGTCTCCCTGGCCGGCCACGGCTGGCGATCAACACCAACTCGCTCGAACTCACCAAGAGGGTCGCGATGAACGGAGACGCGGTCGCCTTCATGCCGGCCTTCATGGTGGGCAAGGACATCGCCGCCGGCCG
Source organism: Tropicimonas sediminicola (assembly GCF_900188335.1). Lineage (GTDB taxonomy): Bacteria > Pseudomonadota > Alphaproteobacteria > Rhodobacterales > Rhodobacteraceae > Tropicimonas > Tropicimonas sediminicola. The sequence continues at coordinate 186,288 of NZ_FZOY01000010.1, forward strand.
GCTTCGGGCGCTGCGTATCGAATGCGCCGACCTCGCGGCCTCCCGCATCACGGTCTGCGTGCACCGCGACCGGGAGCTCTCGTTCGCCGCCAAGGCGCTCTCCGCCGAGCTCGTGGCGCATTTCGAGGCGATCCCGCGCCCCTAGGTGTTGCGTTTGACGCAACATCGCGGTGCTGCATCAGCACTTTTTGAAGCAGAAGCTCCCGGTATGCTCTGATCATCCGGCCCGCATGCGATCCGTCGCGAGGCCGGTTCACAACAGCGATCCAACAGGAGATGTCCATGACGCAGTCGTTCACGGACCGGCGGAGCTTTGTTCTGGGAATGGCAGGCCTTGCCGGCACCGCGGCTCTCGGTCTGCCCCGCACGGCGCGGGCTGCCACCCCGGCGATGATTTCGGAAGCCATTCACCTCGGCCTCTACATGCCGCTCTACGCCGCCATGAACGGCGGTTTCTTCGAGAAACACGGCCTGACCCCGGACCTCAAGACCGCCGGCGGCATCGCACAACCGGTGCCCGCGCTGCTCTCGAACGCCGCCGATTTCGCGGTTACCGGTACAGGCATGTCGATCAATGCCACCGTCGAGGGCGCACAGATGGTCAACATCGCCAAGATCGCCGGGATGATCTCGGTCTGGGTCGTGGCGAAGCAGGGCACGAGCTTCAACGGCCCGGAGGATTTCGCCGGCAAGACCATCGCCACGCTGAAGTTCCCCTCCAACACCTACACCACGCCGTTCTACGCCATGCAGAAGGCCGGGATGGACCCGGAAGCGGACGTGACCTGGCTGCAGCTGCCCTTCGGTGCGCAGCTTCAGGCGGTGGCCGATGGACGCGCCGATTTCGCCACCGTGTTCGAATGGGACGCCTCGATCGGCGCCACCCAGTTCGATCTCGAGGTGGTCTATTCGCTGGGCGAGGCGCTTGGCCCGGCGGTCTTCTCCTCGACCTTCGTGACCAAGGACTTCCTCGACGCGAACCCGGACGCGGTGCAGGCCTATTGCAACGCCATCGCCGAGGCCGAAAAGCAGCTGCACGAGGACGAGCAGGTCTTCGTCGACGTGGCGACCAAGGAATTCCCGCAGGTCGATCCGGCGGTGATCGCGGCCGCACGGGCACGTTTCTTTGGCGACGTGCCGCTGGTTCCGCGCAACCCGGTCATCACCGAGCAGGAATGGCGCACGCTGGTGGAGCACGAGGCCGGCGCAGGCACGCTGCGCGCCGATCTGCCCTACGAGCAGATGGTCGACAGCAGCTTCGCCGAGAAGGCGTCCCAGGAGTTCGGCCTCGCATGAAGGACGTGAAATCCCCCGTCGGCCTCGAACTGCCGGCGGAGCCCCAACCGGTCACTTTCAATCCCGCATCCACGGCGCTCATCGTCGTGGACATGCAGAACGCCTATGCGTCCTGTGGCGGATACCTCGACCTCGCCGGGTTCGACATCTCGGGCTCCGCGGAGGTGAACCAGAATGTCGCCACGCTGGCCCGGCTCTGCCGCGAAAGCGGCATCCAGGTCGTGTTCCTGCAGAACGGCTGGGACGCAGATTACGTGGAGGCCGGCGGTCCGCTGTCGACCAACCAGGCCAAGTCGAACGCCCTGCGCGTGATGCGCGAACGGCCGGAACTGCATGGCCAGCTGCTTGCCAAGGGCGGCTGGGACTATGAGCTGATCGACGCGCTCAAGGTCGAGGAAGGCGACATCCTCGTGCAGAAACCGCGGTATTCGGGTTTCGTCAGCACGCCGCTCGATTCGATCCTGCGCTCCCGCGGAATCCGCACTCTGCTTGTCTGCGGCGTCGCCACCAACGTCTGCGTCGAGACGACCATCCGCGATGCCTTCGGTCTCGAATACTACCCCGTGATGGTCGAGGACTGCTGTCTGCAGGCCGGCCCACGCGCGGTGCACGAGGCCACCATCTTCAACGTCCGCACATTCTTCGGCTGGACCACGACTCTCGACGCCCTGGTCGAGACCCTGCCCGCCTGAGCCGATACACAGAGGAAAGACCCATGTTCACACCCGTCATCCCCGAAGGCGCCCCCAAGCCCATCGCCCCCTTCGTTCCCGGCTCCCGTGTCGGCGACACGCTCTATGTCGCCGGCATACTCGCACTCGGTCCGAACGGCGAGAGCCTCTACGAAGGCGATGTGAAGGCGCAGACCCGCTACGTCATCGAAGAGATCAAACGCGTGGTCGAGGGCGCCGGCGGCAGCCTCGCCGATGTCTGCTACAACGCGATCTTCATCAAGAACCGCGAGGATTACGCGGCCTTCAACGAGGTCTACGCCGAGTATTTCGGCGCCAACCCGCCCGCGCGCTATTGCATCATCTCCGAACTGGTGCGGGAAGAACTGCTGGTCGAGATCGCGGCGACCGCCTATCTCGGGCAGCCCTGATGAGCATGGCTGCCGACATCAACTCCCAGCCCGCCGCGACGCCGCGCCCGACGCGGCGCAGCGGTCTGGGCGAGGCGATGCGCATACGCGCCTACCAGATGGGTGTTCTGCTGGTCATCATCGCCTTCTGGCAGGTCGGCCTCTGGGCCGGCTGGCTCAAGCCCTTCATCTACGGCACGCCTCTCGGCGTGCTGCAATCCTTCGCCGCACAATTGGCCGACGGCAGCTTGCTGCGGCATTTCTGGGTGACCGGACAGGAGGTCGTCCTCGGCTTCGTGATCGGCTGCGCCCTTGGCAGCGCGGGTGGCCTGCTGCTGTGGCTCTCGCCGCTCTGGGCCAGGATCCTGCACCCCTACATGATCGCGCTGAACGGCGTGCCGAAGATCGCGCTCGCGCCGCTGATCATCGTGTGGTTCGGCCTGGGGATGGAGAGCAAGATCGCCATCGCGTCGATCATCACCTTCATCGTGGCCTTCCTGCAGGCCTACAAGGGCACGCAGGAGATCGACCCCGACCTGATCCGCCTGATGAAATCTCTGGGCGCCTCGCCCTGGCAGACCTTTCGCACCATCGTCGTGCCCGGCAGCCTGCCGTGGATCGTCTCGGCCTTGCGCCTCAACGTGGGCTTCGCGCTGATCGGCGCGGTCGTGGGCGAATACATCTCGGCCGAAGCGGGCCTGGGCTACATGGTCTACTATGCCGGGCAGCTCTATGACCTGAACTCGGTCTGGGTCGGCATCTTCAGCCTCATGATCATGGCGCTTCTGCTCGAAGCCATCGTCGCGCGTCTCGAGCGTTATCTCGACCTGGAGCACTGACATGCCGCACATCACCCTCCCCGACGGCGACAAGCTCTATTTCGAGGAACACGGCTCCGGCCGCCCGCTCGTCATGGTGGCCGGGCTTGGTGGCATCGGCGCCTACTGGACCCCGCAGATCGACGCCTTTTCCCGCAGCTTCCGTGTCATCCTTCACGACCACCGCGGCACTGGCCAGTCGAGCCGGTCGCAGATCACCTATTCGGTCGAGCAGATGGCCACCGACACGCTGGCGCTGATGGATGCGCTCGGCATCGAGCAGGCGGATTTCGTGGGCCATTCCACCGGGGCCGCCATCGCGCAGGTCATTGCGCTAGATCACCCGGAGCGGCTGGGGCGGATCATCCTCGCCGCGGCCTGGACCAAGGCGGACGGCTTCTTTCGTCGCTGCTTCGAGACCCGCAAGCAGCTCCTGCTGTCGGTCGGGCCCGAGGCCTATATCAAGGCCACCCCGCTGTTCCTGAACCCGAGCTGGTGGATCCGGGACAACATCGACGCGATCGAACGCGGCGAGAGCGGGATCTATGGCGGTGACCACGATGTCGGCATCATGGAAAGCCGAATCGACGCTTTGCTGGCCTTCGACCGCACGGCAGAGCTGCCTCGCATTCAGCACGAGGTGCTGGTGATGGGCGTGGCGAACGACCACCTCACCCCAGCCTATTTCTCCGAGGAGCTCGCCGCCGCCATCCCCAACGCGAGCCTGTCGATCATGCCGGACGGCGGCCACGCGGCGAGCCAGGTCCTGCCGGAGGAGTTCAACGAGATCGCCCTGAGTTTCCTGCAAGGAGAGGCCGCATGAGCACCGCACATCCCGCTGTCCTGACCGCCGATCACGCCCGCGTCGTCTATAATGAAGACACCGACAGGCCGGTGGAGGCCGTGCGGGACATCACGCTCGAGCTGCACCGGGGCGAGATCCTCGCGCTGGTCGGCCCCTCCGGCTGCGGCAAGACCACGCTGTTCAACGCCATCGCCGGGCTGATCCCGCTGCAGGGCGGGCAGGTCACCGTCGGCGGCACCAAGGTTGAGCAGGCCACAGGCCATGTCGGCTACATGCTGCAGAAGGACCTTCTGCTGCCCTGGCGCAGCGTGATCGACAACATCACGCTCGGGCTGGAGATCCGCGGCTGCCCCAGGGCCGAGGCCCGCGTCAAGGCGCAGGACCTGATCGACCGCTACGGCCTGTCCGGCTTCGAACGGTCGAAACCCTCGGGCCTGTCAGGCGGCATGCGGCAACGCGCGGCGCTGATGCGCACGCTGGCCTTCAACCCCGATGTGATCCTGCTCGACGAGCCGTTCTCGGCGCTCGACTTCCAGACCCGCATCCTTCTGCAGGCGGACGTGAAACGGATCATCCGCGAGGAAGGCCGAAGCGTGATCCTGATCACCCATGACATCGGCGAGGCCATTTCGATGGCGAACCGGATCGTCGTGCTGACGAACCGCCCGGCCACGGTCAAGTCGATCTACGAGACACCCTGGGGCGTCGAGGATGTGGACCCGGTCGCCGTCCGTGACCGGCCTGAATACCAGCAGCTGTTCTCGACCATCTGGCAGGAACTCGAACTGACCCCGCGCCACTGAGCAACATGGCCGGCCGCTCCGCCCCCTCGCCGCCGGGAATGCGCTGCGACCGGCCGGACCGGCCACCGCCATTACGCCCCTCGGGACGCCCGAGACGGAGTCAGGACGGCTGGGCACAGGGCCATTTCGTCCAATTCGCATCAAAAAATAGGCAAATCCCCTGCATTGTTGCCGGGGCGACCCGGTTTCGTTGAAGTTGTTACAATGCCCGCGTTAGCTCGACTCGTGTCGAAGGGTGGGTGGCGCCAACGACTCGAGGATCAGTATTGGGAATGGTCAATATCACGACCTGCGCGAAGCCGTCGACGATTGTCGCCGGCATCGCAGAACAGAACCCCGTCCTGGCCAAAGGTGTATTGGTACTTCTCGCGGAAAGCGGGATGATTCAGGGGCGTGTCGTTGAATTGAAGGACGGCCAGCCGGCCTCCGATCGCGATGTCGCGCCCTGCAACGTAGTGATTTTCGACCCTTGCCAGATCGATGAAGACGTCGGCGCATTCATGGCGCGCGTGCGAAAACTCAGGAAGGACGCGGCATTCGTCGCGTATTCCACCCAGACATCTCGCGATCAATTTCTTGCGCCGGACAGTGCAGATAACCTGTGCCATGTCAGCAAGTCCGACGAGCCGGAAAACCTGGTACTGGCGACCCTGAGCGCGCATCGCGGCGCGATGTATTTCAGCCGGTCGGTGTCGTCCGGAGAGGGATTGGCGCCGGACGTCCTGGTGTCGCGGATCGTGCCGCGCAGCGACGACAGGCTCAGTCCGCGGGAGAACGCGGTCCTGCTGTCCTTTGCCCGCGGCAAGGCACTCAAGCAGATCTCGGAAGATCTCGGGCTCAGCGAGCGTACCGTCATCACCTACAAGTCGCGGGCAGCGAAGAAGCTGAACCTCTCCAGCCGCTCCGACATCGTCCAGTACGCGCTCGCGAACCGGCTGATCTGAGATCGGATTGAAGGCGGCGAACGTTCGCCGCCTTCGCCCGGGCCACGTCAGCCGATGAGATCGGACTCACTGTAGGTCATGCCGTCGAAGATGAAGGTTTCGATGTCCACGGCCTCCGTCGTTCCGGCCCAGTTGGCGATCTTCACGCCATCGGCCGTCGCCGAGATCGCATAGCCACTGGCGGCAGCGTCGAAGATCAGGGTGTCCGATCCGGACCCGCCATCGAAGAAATCATCGCCCGCGGAGGCGTAGAGCATGTCGTGCCCGGATTCCGCAAAGACGAAATCGTCGCCAGCGGCGGTGTAGATCGTGTCCGCGGCCTCGGAGGAATGGATCTCCGCACCGCCGTCGTCGGCATAGATCAGATCCTGACGCACCGTCCCGACGACATAGGCGAAACTGACCTCGTTGGCTTCCGGGTCCGTCGGCGCGCCGTAGCTCTCGCCCTCGTTGATGAAGAGCGTGGTGCCAAGATACGCCTGCTCCTCCCCCTCGCGGACCAGAGCGTCCACGACGACCACGTTGTCCTGGTCCTGTCCGCCGTGAAAGTTGATGTCCCGGTTTGTGGAGGAGACGTGGACGTAATTGTCGGTGGCGCTGGTGTAGCTGCTGAACAGCACCCCGTGTCGGCTGTCCTCCAGCGTCAGGTTCGTGAACGCGCTGTGATAGACATCGCGGATCCACAGCGCGTAGCCATTGCCGCCCGACCCCTTGTTCTGGGCGCCATGCACCCAGAGATTGTCGACCTCTGCGTTGATTGTCTTGGCCAGCGCGAAGCCGTGCGACGCCGCCTCGCTGATCTCGATATCGCTGAGAGACAGCCCGTCCGTCCCGCTGACGCTGAGTGCCACCGCGCGGGTCTCCGCGTTGATCGTGTTGCTGAAATCGGAGGGGTCGGAGGTGCCATAGGTATTCGCCAGCGTGATCCCCGAGATCGAGACGTCATCCAGCATCCCGATGGTCTGCACCGTGCTTTCCGACGGCGTGAACTCGAACGGCAAGGCCTCGGTCAGGGAGACGGAATTGCCGCCGACATTCGCGACCTCGACAAGAAACGTGCGCAGTGCCGCGTCCTCCTGCCATTCGGTGTCGCCGATCTCCTCGAAATAGGCCTCGGTGTTCTCGCGGCTGATCCAGATCCGGTCGCCGACCTCGAGCCCGTGACCGCTCTCGAGGCGCAAGGTGCTCGATCCGGCGGCAGCGGTCTCGGTCAGCGCGATCGGATCGCCAAGATCCGCGTTGTAGATCGACGGGCCGACCTGGATCGTCGGCGCCCCGGCACTCGCTGCGGTCGCCACGATGATCGTTTCGCCGGTGCCTGCGCCCTCCAGCGTGATGTTCGACCGGGTGATCTCCAGCGCCGCATCGAAGGTATATGTGCCCGCCTCGAGGCGGATCACGCTGCCATCCGCGGCGTTGTCGACGATCTCCTGGAGATCGACGAGGCTGGTGCCCGCCGCGACGTCGATCACATCGCCCGCCCCCGGCTCCTGACCCGCTCCCGATGTCTCGTCGGAGGAGAACCCGGTGAAGCTGCCCGCCTCCACGGACTCCACGGTCTGAACCGCAAGGCTGCCGGCGTCGAGATCGAAGGGGAGCCGCTCTTCCAGCGCGATGGAATTGCCCCCGACGCGCTCGACCGTCACGAGGAACGACACCGTCACCGTGCCACCCCAATCGTCGATGCCCGGATACTCCGCCGGGTCGGCCGCAATCTCGCTGGTGATCCAGATCTGGTCGCCCGCCTCGATCCCGTGACCCGTCTCGAGCCGCAGCGTCCGGCTGCCGGTGAGCCCGTCATTGACGATTCGCAGGCTCTCGCCAAGCGCCACGTCATAGACCTCGGCCGCCTCGTGGCCATCGTCGTCGGCAATGAAGATGGTGGGACTGTCAAACGTGCCATAACGGAGGATCGTGTCCGGGGCGATCGCGTCGAGGATCGCGGCAAGGCTCCCGGTGGGGATGGCTTCATCCAGCGTCAGCATGGTGGCCCCACGAACAGGGGTGAGTTGGAGGGTGGTCACAATGATGCCCTTCGTCGTGTCATTTCGATTTGAGTGGTTTCGCTCCGGCCCGGCACATGGCGCGCCCGGACGGATCGTTCGGCCTCATTTCAGGGAGACAAAGAGGCGTTTGGAAGGCACCACGGTGAAAACATCTGGAATGCGCGAAATCGCGCGGGACGGTGCCACTTCCGACCGGGAGATTTCGCCGAGATTCCCGGTGGCCCAAAATTCGGGCGATGCGGGGCGCGGGTTTCCCGAAATATCCTGAAAAACGGGCCCGAAAGCGTCGTTTCCAAATTACGAACGCAGCGTTTCCTGCCGCACCGCAGCAACCAAAAACGTCAAGATGTGGCCACAATTTGCAAACAATCGGGCGGATTTTTCACTTTTGCCCGACATTTCTGCGGAAAAGCAGCAATCGGGAATCGCAGAAATTGCGACATTTCGGTGGCTGCTCGCCGGTTTCCCCGACTCCTTCGCACTCGCAGAAAACCTCACGCTGTTTGCGGAAACATCTGGTCGCCGCACCAGCGAAACCAAGAACAATCGGGACTTTTATGATGGCACGGATAAGCATTTTCGGGATTGGGTATGTCGGGGTTGTTTCGGCGGCCTGTCTTGCGAAGGACGGTCACGAGGTTGTTGCGGTTGATG
>NZ_FZOY01000002.1 GCF_900188335.1 Tropicimonas sediminicola
GCCGGTCGCGGGGTCGATGGCGAAGAGCGCCGCATCCGCGCCGCCGGTGATGGCATAGGCCAGGCCCGCGCCCTCGCTGTCGTTGTCGTCGCTCGCCGAGACGTCGAGCGCCAGCGTCTGGTTCTCCGCCACCGAGACGGCGGCCGGGCTGGTGATCGAGGGGGCGGCGTTCTCGGGGGCATCCGTCACCGTGACGGTGATGTCCTGCACATCGGTCAGGCCGCCGGAATCGCTGACCGTGACCTGGACCTGGTAGGCATTGTCGCCGTCGGCATCGGCCGGGTTCTCGTAGTCCGGGGCGGCGAGGAAGCTCAGCGTGCCGGTCGCGGGGTCGATGGCGAAGAGCGCCGCATCCGCGCCGCCGGTGACGGCATAGGCCAGGCCCGCGCCCTCGCTGTCGTTGTCGTCGCTTGCCGAGACGTCGAGCGCCAGCGTCTGGTTCTCCGCCACCGAGACGGCGGCCGGGCTGGTGATCGAGGGGGCGGCGTTCGGGAACCTGATCGATCGCTCTGCGCTGTTGTCCGCCAGGTCAGTCGCTACGGCCGTATAGGTGACGGTGCCGCCTGCATAGTTCTCGTCAAGGAACTCCCAGCTCCCTCCCTCCGCTATCACCGTGCCGATCAGCACGCCGTCGCGGTAGATGTCGACGCTGGCACCCGCTTCCGCTGTTCCCTCAAGGCGCACTCCGCCAGCGGCTTCTTCGACGGCTGAGGTGATCTCTGGGTCCGGCGTGGTCGTATCAATGACGACGTCGAACGGATCGGAGGTTACGATGTGTGAGCCCTTGCCAGTTTCAGCGGTGAAGCTGTAACTGCCATCCGTCAGAACTCCGGTCGTGAAGGACCAATTGCCGCTATCGTCGGCGGTCGTGGTGCCGAGCAGCACGCCATTGGCGAAGAGACGTACTTCGATACCGGGATCGCTGGTGCCAGTGAGCGTCGGAGTGCTGTCGTTGGTCAGGTTGTCGTCGATACCACCTGAATTCTCGCCAAAGGCGGTGATTTCCGGGGCAATGAGTTCCCCTTGGGCCCAAGGCGGTTTCGGCATCGCAACTCTCCTTCACGCCACCCGTCGGCGGACATCGCTGACGTGGCGCGAAGCCCTGCAATGCCCGTAGCGCCTGGAGTCACCGCTGTCGAAAACGCTCCCAAGAAGGCGCTTGTCTCGCTGGCACCCGGAACCGTGTTTCGATCTGAAAAGCAGCCAACATAACTGGATATGACGGCCGCCGCGTTGCGAACGCAGCCAGATGAACCGCCGTGTCGTTTCCGAGTGTGTCAGTCGTCAGCCCCGCCCACCGTGCCGCGGGTGTCCGGCGGCGGACCCACCGGGCACAGATCACGACAAGCTGAGACCATGACTGTACCTTCGACGATACCAACTTGAGGCGTTCAAGCCATTCCAATTCTGGACTACCCCGAATGGGGTGTCCTTGGTGGGGACGTGCAGACCGGGCCACACACGTCTCGCCAAGGGCAGGACGCTGTCCCGTGTGTCACGCAAAGATCGCCCCAATCGGCAAGCGCGGTTCGTCTGAAGCTGGCTTCGGAACCGAGGGTGCAATCGGATATGACGTGATTGCTGGAGCCATGCCCGCGTGCGCTGCCGCCGCATCCGAGGGGACCGCTGTATCGTTCGGTCGCCGCGTCCAAACGGTAGGCTCGAGGTTCCTGTGGAATTTCATCCAACCGCCCGCCTTCGCGCGATCTGCCACCCCGGGCCCCGTCATCGCGGCATCGTCGGCCTCCACGCAATCGATCACGAGGGCATGTCGCTTGAGCGTTCGCCCAATGGAATTGAGGCCGTCTGCTTTCAGCTGTCGAGGCCGTCGCTCTCGTGATGGCCAGCACGCGAAAGGCAATGGCGCTCGCTGTGAGACCTCCCACCCTTCTCGTGGACGTGCCCAAACCGGTGGCCCCTTCGCCCCTCGACGCGACGTTCCCGGGTCCCGGCCGCAAACACCTGCCTGTACAGGCACCCGCAGAAGCGGGCCGGTTCATGGCTGATTGCGAGGCCCCGCGCGCGAAGAATTCCCACGGCGCTCCCGAGTGGCATCGTCAGAGACGGCATTAATCCGGGCGAAGAAACGCAGACCTTTCTTATCGGTCCGTGAACTTCGGCGACCCGGTGAAAGCCCGACCCAAGCGAAAGCCCGGACGCGGAAGATAGCGGGGCCCATGTACCATGCGGTCAAGACCCTTCCGGTTGAAGAGACTGCGCGCCAAGCCTCGGGAATTGCGCCAAAAGACTCGAAAGATCCGATGGATCTATTGGGTGCAAGGGAAAATGGCGGAGAGACAGGGATTCGAACCCTGGAGACGGTTTCCCGCCTACACACTTTCCAGGCGTGCGCCTTCGACCACTCGGCCACCTCTCCGGTGCGCGTGGGTTTATCCGCAACCCGGGGAGACATGCAAGGGGATAAACGCGCTTTCGTGACAGCTCGGTGCTAGTCGACCAGGTGCATGTTCACGCGGCGGTTTCGGGCGCCCTTCTTCTCGATCTTGCCGATGCGGATGCGGCCGATCTCGCCAGTGGTGGCGACGTGGGTGCCGCCGCAGGGCTGGAGGTCGATCTGGGCGGCACCCTGCCCGATGCGCACCAGCCGCACCCGGCCCTGGCCCTTGGGCGGGGCGACGGACATGGTCTTGACCAGGCCCGGGTTCGCGTCGAGTTCCGCGTCGGTGATCCAGTCCTCGGTGACCGGCAGGTCGCGGTCGATCAATGCCTGGAGCGCCGCTTCGAGCGCCTCCTTGTCCTCCGGCGCTTCCGGCATGTCGAAATCGAGCCGGCCTTTCTCCGAGGAGATCGCGCCGCCGGACACCGGAAGCGGAATCGCGACCGAGAGCAGATGCAGGCCGGTGTGGACGCGCATGTGGCGGAACCGCCGTTCCCAGTCCAGCGCCTGGCGCAACGCGGTGCCGACGGGCGGCAGGCCGGCGGGTTCGGCAGGCACCAGCACGATCTGGTCGCCCTCGCCCTTGAGAGTCGTCGCGATGCGCAGGATCTGGTCCCGCCAATGGAGTGCGCCGCTGTCGCCAGGCTGGCCGCCACCCTGCGGATAGAAGATCGTCGCATCCAGCACGATGCCGCCCTCGGCCGTATGGGCCACCACCGTGCCGATGGTTTCGCGGGCGTAGGGATCGGATCGGAACAGCATTTCGGTCATCGGACGTCCTCGCTTGGAAATTCCGGGTCGGAATCGGGCCGGATCGGGCCGGGCGTCGAAGCCGACCTCGTGTCTGTCCCCGTATCGGGCAACGGCGCCTGCGCGGGCGTCGGCGCGCCGCCGCGCAGGGCCTCGGGGTTGCGCAGCCAGATGTCGCGCTGCGCGAAGGGAATCTCGATCCCCTCTGCCGCGAAACGTTCGGCGATCTGGTGGTTGAGCTCGCTGCGGGTCCCGAGGCCGAAGTTGATGTCTCGCAGGATCACCCGCATCTCGAAATCGAGCGAATCCGCCCCGAAGCCCTGGAAGACGACCATCGGCGGCGGGTTGACGATCACCAGCGGGTGCGCCTCGGCGATTTCCTGGAGGATCTCGGCCACCTTGCGCGTGTCGCTGCCATAGGCCACGCCCACCGTCAGGATCAGCCGTCCGGTCAGGTTGCCGCGGGTCCAGTTGGTGACCTGTCCGGTCACGAAGTCGGAGTTGGGCACCACGACATCCGTCCGGTCGAAGGTCTCGATCGTTGTGGCGCGCACGGAGATCTTGCGTACTGTCCCCATCACGCCGCCGACCTCTACCCAGTCGCCTTCGGTAACCGGGCGCTCGATCAGCAGGATCAGCCCCGAGACGAAGTTCTGCACGATGTTCTGCAGGCCGAAGCCGACGCCAACGGAGAGCGCCCCCGCGACGATGGCGAGGTTGCTGAGGTCGAGCCCCGCGACCGAGACGGCGACCATGGCGGAGAGCGCGATACCGACGTAACCGAGACCGGAGATCATCGCCTTCTGGGCGCCCGGATCGAGCGAGGTGCGCGGCAGGACGGAGGAGGACAGAGCGCCCTGCACCAGCCGCGTCAGCAGGAAACCCGCGCCGAAGGCCGTTACCAGCACCACGAGCAGCGAGGGCGAGATCTGGGTGCCGCCGATGGTAAAACCGTCCCGCAGATGGGTCCAGATCTCGGCCAGGTCCGCGACGCGGGCGCCCCAGATCAGCGCGAAGAGCGGAAGCGCCGCGATCACGATCAGGAAGTTGATGATCACCGGCAGCAGGCCGTCGCGCGCCTGGCCCGGCTCGGAGAACAACCCGATGATGCCGGATGACAGGCGCTGGAGGTAGGCGATCAGCGCCAGCAGCCCCAGCGTGAGCCCCGGCGACAGGGTCAGTGCGATGCCTGCCCGCGTGTACCCGATCATCGCGAGCACCGGGCCGATAAACGCCAGCAGTCCCACGAAACGGCCGATGGCGCCCACGAGATTGTCGAAGAACCGGCGCTCGGCAGCCTCGGCGTCGGCCTCGTCGGCCTTGTCCACCCGCTTGCCGCTCGCCACGAGCAGGCGCGCCAGCCCCCCGACGCAGATCGCCGTCGCGACGATGATCGGAAACGCATAGGCCGAGATCGTGGCCGACCCGAGCGGGAACAGGTCGACAAGCTGGGTCACGACCACGGAGAGGCCCATCAGCACCCCGAGCGAGGAGCTGTAGAACCGACCGCGCACGCGCTCCCGCGAAGACAGGGTCAGGCTGGTGGGCCAGTTGTCGTCCTTGGGAAAGGTCTGACCGCCAAGCCAGCGGGCAAAGGCGAAGGCGATGCCGCCGCCCGCCATGGAATCGATCACGGATTCGCCCACGGGTCCGAAGGCGGCGGTCAGCTTCAGCGCCGCGGCCAGGACAGCCAGCCCGATCAACGGCAGCAGGAACTGGTTGATCGAGAGGATCATCGCCGCGACGAAGCGCTTGTCGCCGCCGGGACGGTTCTTGACCATTCGGCGCACCGTCCGGCCCATCCAGCCGCGACCTGAGACGAGCAGGAGCAGCGCCAGCGCAAGCATCAGCACGATCGATGGCAGGTTGTCCCGGAACTCCTGGCGATGGCTGTCCTGGGAGATCGCCTCCCGGACCTCTCCAGACAGCGTGCTGACGATCACCACGGCATCTTCGAGCGCCGCGCGCAGGCTGGACGGCATGATCGGCGCCGGATTCCGCTCCAGCAGGCGCTGTTTCTGGCGTTCGCGGATCAGGCGGTCGAAACGGCCGATCAGGCTCTGGGCAAGGGCGTAGCCTTCCTCCGCCCGAACGACCGGCGCAATGCGCGCCTGGTATTCATCGTTCAGGGCCGTTCGCCGGGCTGCGACGTCCTCGGCCTCGGTTGTCCCCTCCTCGGGAGGCGGGCCGAGCGCGTCGATCTGGCTTTCCAGCGTTCCGATCCGGTCGGCGTCGCGTTGCTGCTCGGCATTGAACCGGGAGCGCCAGTCGTTGAGGGTGCGGCGCAGGCTTTCCAGCTCGCTGATCGAGGCATTGCCGGAGTCGAGCATTTCCTCCGCCTCGGTCGCCTGTTCCTCCCAAGCCCGGTAGTCCGCATCGTCGAGCGGTGCGTTCGCATCGGACGCCGCGACGGTGCCCTGCGCCGCCTCCTGCGCCCAGGTCGCGCCCGAGAACAAACCGGCCCCGCCTGCCCCGTTGCCCCACTGGGCGGGCAGCAGCGCCGCGGTCGCAACGAGGACCAGCAGCGCGGCGAGCAGGCGGCGCATGATCACGCCTCCTCGAAGACGGCCGGCAGATCGCGTGGCGCTCCCTCGAGCCAATGTGGCACCGGCAGGCCCTTTTCCTTCAGGAATGCCGGGTTGAAGAGCTTGGACTGGTAGCGCGTGCCATAGTCGCAGAGCACGGTGACGATGGTGTGGCCCGGGCCCATCTCCTGCGCCATCCGCATCGCGCCGGCCACGTTGATGCCAGAGGAACCGCCGAGGCAGAGCCCCTCGTTCTCCAGCAGGTCGAACACGACCGGCAGCGCCTCCGCGTCGGGGATCTGGTAGGCCATGTCGGGTTGGAAGCCCTCGAGATTGGCGGTGATCCGCCCCTGCCCGATCCCCTCGGTGATCGAGCCGCCCTCCGGCGCGGCGGTGCCGGTCGCAAAGAGCGAGAACATCCCCGATCCCATCGGATCGGCCAGCCCGACCTTCACGCCCTTCGGCTGAAGCGCCGCGCCGACGCCCGCCAGCGTGCCACCCGAGCCCACGGCGCAGATGAAGCCGTCGACCTTGCCGCCGGTCTGCTCCCAGATCTCCGGCCCGGTGCCCTCGACATGCGCCTGCCGGTTGGCCACGTTGTCGAACTGGTTGGCCCAGATCGCGCCATTGGGATCGGTCCGGTTCAACGCCCCGGCCAGCCGGCCGGAATATTTCACGTAGTTGTTCGGGTTCTTGTACGGCACCGCCGGCACCTCGACGAGCTGTGCGCCGGCGAGGCGGATCATGTCCTTCTTTTCCTGGCTCTGGGTCTCGGGGATCACGATGACCGTCCGGAACCCCATCGACGCGCCCACCAGCGCCAGCCCGATGCCGGTGTTGCCGGCGGTGCCCTCGACGATCGTGCCGCCGGGGCGCAGCGTGCCCTTGGCGATCGCGTCGCGGATGATGAACAGCGCCGCGCGATCCTTGACCGACTGGCCGGGGTTGAGGAACTCGCACTTGCCCAGGATCTCGCAGCCCGTCGCCTCGCTGGCCGCGCGGAGCCGGATCAGCGGCGTGTTACCGACGGCATCGGCGAGGTCTGTCTTGATCTGCATCGTCTGGGCTCCCTCAACTAGGCTGCCCCCCTTGCTATCCGAGGGCGGGGCCGTGTCAACTGCCCGAGCGCAGCGTCTCCCTCAGACGTGAGAGGTGGAGAACCAGCAGGATCAGCGGCCCGACGTTGATCTCGCCGCTGTCGAGCAGCGCCATCGCGCGGTCGAAGCTGATCACGTGGCTGCGAATGTCCTCGCCCTCGCCCTCCAGCCCGGCGATCCCGGCCACCTCGTCGGGAAGGTCCGCCGTCGCGATGTAGCCATAGAGGAACTCGCTCTTCGCTCCCGGCGTCGGGTAGTATTGCGCAACAAGGTGGAGCTGGCCGAGCTCCAGCCCGGCTTCCTCCTGCGCCTCTCGGCGGGCGCTCTCCTCGGGCGTTTCGCCGCCGTCGATGCGGCCGGCGATCGCCTCCAGCATCCAGGGCTGCGCATCGCCGCGGGCGAAGGGCCCGGCGCGGAACTGCTCGATCAGAAGGACACGGTCGCGGATCGGATCGTAGGGCAGAACGGTCACCGCATCGGCAGAGATGAACGCCGTCCGGTTCAACTCCGGCCCGTGCTCGCCGGAAAACTTGCGGTGGCTGAAATCGTATTCCTCCACCGAGAAGAACTGCGAATAGGCAAGGCTGCGCCGCCTAAGGTGCACGTCCTCGGGGCGCGCACGGCGGCGCAGGGTCGTCGGCGCGGCCTTGCGCGCGTTGAGCCGCGCCTGCGCCCGCGCCCGCATCGGGCCAAAGCGCCGCGCCACCTCCGCCGGCGGACGCTGGTCCATGTCGGCCATCACCTCCTCGGCGGTCAGGCAGCTCAACGGGCCCCAGCGTTCCGCCCATTCGGCGAGATCCCAGGGCGCGCCGGGGGTCAGCCCGACCTCGGGCGGCACGTACATGCGCGCCCGCACGGGGCCTTCTTCGGCAATCACCTCGACCGGGACCAGCCGATAGCCGAAACCGCCTTCGTAGTAGTCGAGCCGCGCCAGCGCCTGCTCTCCAGGATTGGCCAGCAGGACGCCCAGAGCCTCCGCCCCGGCGCGTTCGAGGATCATGGGAAAGCTCTCGCCCTCGGCCCAGACGACCGCATGGCCCATCAGTCGCGCCGGCCGAACCTCTCCACCGCCGGGCGCGCCGGTCACCACCTCGCGCAGCGGCGCATGGCACAAGCTGCCATAGAGAAAGATCGGCGTCATGAGGTCAGCCCCGCTGCTTCAGGCGGGCCCGGGAGTCAGGCCCAGCGTTCGGCCGCCCATTCCGACAGGCACGCTGCGAGAATCCCCCCGCAGACCAGAACGATCGGCACCTGCGGATCGCTTAGCATCAGCATGAAATATTTTGCAATCAGGTCCATCACGGCAGCCAGGGCCTCGGTCGGGCCATCGTAATACAGCCGGGTCGAGCGCTTGAGCATCTCGTAGCAGGCCCAGATCAGCAGCACGTAGAACAGCATGACGCCAGTGGTGCGCACCCCGGCGCCCGCGGCCGAGTAATACCCGTGCCCGGCAAGGCGGCCCATGGTGGACCAGCCGCAGATCATGCCGACCAGCGTGTTGAGCGGAGTCAGCAGCCCGAACTGCGTGCCTTCGGGCAGCAGCGGCTTGTACACCTCGGAGGCGAAGAAGGCCACGAAGGCAAAGGCCACTGCGGCAAAGAGCTTGGCGGCGGTCGGCATTCGGATCGAGGCTCCTCTATGGCGCGTTTCACGCGGTCCGATTGACGGTGATCTGCGTTACATCACAGTTTCGGGACAAAAATGAGGCAGCACAGGCACAAAGATAGAACTCCCACATCCGGCGGAACCGCTCGTCGAAGCCGAGCGCCGAGATCTCGTCCCACCGCTCGTTGAATGTGGCGTGCCAGCGGCGCAGCGTCTGGCTGTAGCTGTCGCCGAACTCGACCGACCCCAGCACCGCCAGCCCGGCCTTCTCGACCTCGGCGCGCAACACCGACGGGCTGGGGAGCATTCCGCCAGGAAAAATGTACTTCTGAACGAAATCGACACCCTTGCGATAGATATCGAAGCGGCGGTCCTGCACGGTGATGATCTGGAGCGTGGCGTTCCGCCCGGGCTCGAGGCAGTTGCGCAGGGTTCGGAAATAGGTCGGCCAGTACTTCTCGCCCACCGCCTCGAACATCTCGATGGAGGCGATCCCGTCGTAGCGGCCGCGTTCGTCCCGGTAATCCTGCATCCGGATTTCCACCTGATCGGCAAGACCGGCGCGGGCGATGCGGGCGCGGGCGAAATCGTGCTGCTCCCGGCTGATCGTCAGCCCGGTGACCTTCACACCCCGCTCCCGCGCCGCGAACTCGGCGAAACCGCCCCAGCCGCAGCCGATCTCCAGCAGGTGGTCGCCGGGCCGCGCGCCCATGCCGTCCAGCAGGCTCGCGTATTTCCGGGTCTGGGCTTCCTCCAGCGTCTCGTCGCCCCGGTCGAAACAGGCCGAGGAATAGGTCATCGTGCGGTCGAGCCAGAGTTGGTAGAAATCGTTGCCGAGGTCGTAATGGTAGGAAATGTTGCGGCGGGCCTGGGCGCGGCTGTTGTCGCGCAGCCGGTGGCGCAACCGCTCGTAGAGCCGCACCAGCGCCATGCCGCGGAACTCGTCATAGATCTCGTCCTCGGCGCTGTGGACGTAATCCATGAAGGCCTGCAGGTCCGGCGTGGTCCACCAACCGTCCAGATAGGCCTCGCAGAACCCGAGATCGCCCTCGCGCACCAGCCTGGCAAAGATCTCCTCGTTGACCACGTCGAGCCGCGCCACCGGGCCGGGGCCGGAGCCCTCGGCGCGGAACACGCGGCCGTCCGGCAGGGCGATGTCCAGCCGCCCGCGCGGCACGAGGCGCGCACGGTCGAAGACGTGGGAGAAATAGCGCGGCAGCCCGGTTTCGCCCGTGGTGGTGGTCCTGATCTGCATGTTCCCCTCCGGCATGACGCCCCTGTCCCCTGTGCGCGGCCCGCTTCGGCCGCGACAGGATGATCGGACCCGAGCCTGACCCGCGCGTCAAGCCTCGGGCCACAAACCTTTGAAAAATCGGCCAGCCCCGGCCGTCGGCTCAGCTCCGGCGTTCCTCGTAGGCTGCAAGTGCCCGCGCCCGACCGTCCGGCAGCGAGACCACCGGCTCCGGATAGGCATCGCCCGGAGACAGGTTCCAGCCTTTCGGGATCGCCTCGTAATAGGCCAGCGCAGTCTCCGGCGGAGAGCCCTGCCCCTCGGCGATCCAGCGGTGGAGATAGCGCTCCTTGGGGTCGAACTTCTCGCGCTGCGTCTCTGGGTTGAAGATACGGAAATAGGGTGCCGCGTCGGGGCCGGAGCCCGCCACCCACTGCCAGCCCATTGCGTTGGAGGCCGGATCCCAGTCCACGAGGTGCTCCTCGAACCAACGCTGGCCGATCCGCCAGTGGGTCATCAGGTGCTTGGTCAGGTAGGAAGCCACGATCATCCGCACGCGGTTGTGCATGGTCCCGGTCACCTGCAACTCGCGCATCCCCGCGTCGACCAGCGGGATCCCGGTGCGGCCCTGTTTCCAGGCCAGTACCTCGGGGCGGTCCTCGTCCTCGCTCCAGGAAAAGGCGTCCCATTCCTCGCGCCAGTTGCGGTCGAGGATCCGCGGCGTATGCCAGGCGAGGTGCCAGGCGAACTCGCGCCAGACCAGCTCCTTCAGGTAGGTCTCCGCCCCCGCATTTCCCTCGTGCCAGGCCCGCATCGCACCGTGCCAGAGCGTGCGCGGGCCGATTTCGCCGGTGGCGAGAAAGGCGCTCATGCCGGAGGTGCCGTCTGCGGCCGGCGCATCGCGGTCGGCCTTGTAACTTTCGAGCCTCTCGTCGAGGAACCGCTCGAAGCGGCCGCGTGCGGCGGCCTCGCCCACCTCGACATGGCGCGCCAACACCGCCGCCCCGCGCCGCATCTCCGCGCCCATGGCCCAGTCGGTGAGCCGCTCGCTCTCGGGCCAGGCCTTCGGCGCGGCAATCCGCTTGGGCGCGGCACAGGGCGGCGCAACCTCCCTGCCCTTCACCGCCTTCCAGAACGGCGAATAGACCCGATACGGCCCACCATCCTTGGTCTGCACCTCCCAGGGCTCGAAGAGGAGCGCGCCCGCAAAGCTGCGCGCGCCGATCCCGGCGTCCTTGAGCCCCGCCTTGACGCCCGTGTCCCGCTCGACCGATGCCGGGTCGTAGGCGCGCGTCCAGTAGACATCCGTCGCGCCGGTCTCCTCGGCTAGCGCCTGCAGCGCCTCCTGCGGAGGACCGCTGCGCAGGATCAACCGCGAGTCCTTTGCCTCCAGCAGGTGTGAAAACACTTCCAGACCGCGCCCCAGCCGCCACTTCGGCGCCGCGCCCAACCCGTCGGTCAGCGCATCGCGAATGAACACGGGGATCACCGGGCGACCGGAGGCGCAGGCATCGGCCAGTGCGGGAGCGTCGTGGAGCCGCAGGTCGCGGCGCAGCCAGAGAAGGATCGGGGATGCAGACGTCATGATGCGGCCTCGTTGGGGAGCCTTGATCTAGCGCGTCCTGAAAAAGGGCAAGCCGCGGCGGTCACTTCCCGGCGGGTTTCCCGTCAGCGGCCGAGCAACGCGATCCGGATCACGTCCCATTCCTCCTCGACCGTGCCCGGGTGCCTCGTCTTGCCCGCCCGGCGATACCAGTAATCCGCATTGGAATAGTCGCCCTCGATCCGGTGCACCAGTGCGTGGATCCAGTCGAACGCCGGCGCGCCCTCGTGCTGCTGGCAGATCTCGTGCGCGGCCTCCATCTGGGGACCCGTCCGGAGGTCGCCTGCCTTCAGATGGTCCAGCGCGGCGCGTATCTGATCGTCGGACATGGTGGCTCTCCAGTGGCTGTTCCCTGTCGCCATCCTGGAGGAGCGACAAGGTCCATAAGAACGGCAGCGCGCACCGGGACGCAAGCGCCGCTAGAGCGTTGCATCGAGCGCGGCGATCAGCTTCTCGATCTCTGCCGCGCTGGTGTAATGCACGAAACTCAGGCGCAGAACGCCCTTCTTCCTGTCCACCCCGAGCGCCTCCAGCGGCCGCACGGCATAGAAATCGCCGCCCCCCGCCATGATCCCATGCCCGGCCAGTTCGCCCGCCACGGCCTCGGCATTGCGGTCGAGCGCCACCGCAACCGTGGGCGCCCGACCCTCCGCCTGCCGCGGGCCGATCAGCCGCAGGTCGTTGCGCCCGGCGAGGTAGTCCAGCAGCGGCTGCAGCAGCGCGGTTTCGTGGTCGCGCATCAGCGCGTGCACCGCGTCGCCGGTCTCGGCCGGGCTCTTCCCGGCGATCCCGTGATGGGCGGCCAGCGCCTCGATGTAATCGACCATGCCGGCGCAGGCGGCGACCTGCGCATGGTCCGGCCCCGCCGGGGTGAAGCGCTTGTAAAGCGTCTCGCCATTGAAGAAATGCGCCTGGTTGGGTAACTCGAAACCGAGCTGGCGGCGGATCACCATGATCCCCTGGTGCGGCCCGTAGGTCTTGTAGCTCGAGAACAGATACACATCCGCCCCGAGCGCGCCCACGTCCGGGAAGCCGTGCGGCGCATAGGACACCCCGTCGACGCAGACAAAGGCGCCCTCGGCATGGGCCAGCGCGGTGATCGCGGCGACGTCGTTGATCTCGCCCACCACGTTGGAGCAATGCGGGAAGCAGACCAGCCGGACGTTGCCATCGGCCAGCAGCGGCTCCAGCGCCTCCGGGTCGAGATGCCCGGTTTCGGGGTCGATCCGCCACTCGCGCACCTCGATCCCCTCGTCGGCGAGCCGCCGCCAGGGACCCGAATTTGCCTCGTGGTCCTGGTTTGTCACCACGATCGCTTCACCCGGCGTCAGCCAGCAGCGCACCGCATTGGCCAGCACATAGGTGTTCTGGGTGGTCGATGGCCCGAAGCTGAGTTCATCCGTCTCGACACCGAGCAGCGCCGCCAGCCGCGCGCGGGCCTCGTCCATCTCGGCGCCCCCGAGTTCGGCAACGGCATAGGGCGCATAGGGCTGCACCTTGCGCTGGTGGTAAAAGCGGGTCAGGCGGTCGATCACCGGGCCGCATGTATAGGAGCCGCCCGCGTTCTCGAAAAAGGCCTGGCCATCCAGCGAGGGTTCCGAAAAGGCCGGGAACTGCGCCCGGACGAAATCCACATCGAGTGCCATGGGTCCTCTCCATTCCGCCGCGTATGATCGCGCCATAGAAAGGACAAAGGGCGGCGATGCGCAAGCACCGCCGCCCGTCAATCGCCCCGGCATTCCCCGAGGTCAGCGCGGCTCGCTGGCCAGCCCCTTTCCGATCGCCACGCACATCAGCAGCAGGATGATGGTGAATGGCAGCCCGGTGGAGATCACCATCGCCTGCAGCGCCGTCAGCCCGCCGCCAAGCAGCAGCACGATCGCCACGGCGCCCTCGAAGGTGCACCAGAACACCCGCTGCGGCACCGGCGCGTCGACCTTGCCGCCCGCGGTGATCGTGTCGATCACGAGGCTGCCGGAATCCGACGAGGTGACGAAGAAAACGATCACCAGGATGATCCCGAGCGTCGAGGTGAGGCCGGCGAGCGGCAGCCCTTCGAGCATCGCGAACAGCGAGAGCGGCGGGTTGTAGCTGTCGATCACCTGCGCCTTAACCGGGCTGTTGACCGGGTCGGCCAGCACCTGCTCGATCGCGGCGCCACCGAAAACGGCCATCCAGAGCACGCAGACGAGGCTCGGGATGATCAGCACGCAGATCACGAATTCCCGAACGGTGCGGCCACGGCTGACGCGGGCGATGAACATGCCGACGAAGGGCGACCAGGAGATCCACCAGGCCCAGTAAAACGCCGTCCAGCCATTCATGTAGTCCGTATCCACGCGGTTGATCGGGTTGGAGAAGGCCACGAGATCGCCGAGATAGCTGACCAGCCCGGCACCGAAATCGCTGAGGATCACCATCGTTGGCCCGACCAGCAACACGAAGAGCAGCAGCGCCGCCGCCATCACCATGTTGACCTCGGAGAGCACCTTCACCCCACCGTCGAGGCCGCGCAGTACCGAAACCAGCGCGACCACCGTGATCAGCGTGATCAGAACCACCTGCACCTCGACGTTGTTGGGCAGGCCGAACACGTGCTCCAGACCCGCGTTTGCCTGCTGGGCCCCGAAGCCGAGCGAGGTGGCGAGACCGAAGAGCGTTGCGAAGACGGCCAGCGTGTCGATGACGTGGCCGGTCCAGCCCCAGACGCGCTCGCCGAAGATCGGGTAGAAGGCCGAGCGGATGGTCAGCGGAAGCCCCTTGTTGTAGCTGAACAGCGCCAGTGCCAGCGCGACGACGGCATAGATCGCCCAGGGGTGCAGGCCCCAGTGATAGATCGTCGCCGCAAGCCCCATCCGCTTGGCCGCCTCGACATTGGCCTCGATGATCGTGCCGTCCTCGGCGATCGGCGACGGCACCCCGAGCGGCTCGGAAATGGCCATGTGGTAGACCGGCTCCAGCACCCCGAAGAACATCAGCCCGATCCCCATGCCGGCGGCAAAGAGCATCGCGAACCAGCCGGCGTAGGAATAATCCGGTGTCGCATCCTGCCCGCCAAGGCGCACGCTGCCCCAGGGCGTGACGATCAGAGCAAGGCAGAACAATACGAAGATGTTCGCCGCTCCGAGGAAAAACCAGTTGAACGTGCTGGTCAGCCAGGGCCGGAGCGCGCCGAAGGCCTCGGTCGCCTGCTCGCGGAACACCAGCGCGTAAAAGACGAAGAGGACGATCGACAGGCCCGAGATCAGGAAGACCGGGTTGTGGACGTCGAAACCGAACGGTCCCACGCTGCCCTCGACATTGTCCTGGCCGATCTCGTAATCCGTCTCGATCAACTCTACCGGCCCTTCCGGCTCCGGAATTCCCTGCGGTGTTTCATCTGTCATTTCAGTCCCTTTCCGAAAAGTCTTGAGGCGTCGTCCTGGTCACGCGCAGTCAGGTGCGCACCACGAAGACCGAAGCCTTTGAATGCATTGCGATGGTGCCGCCGTTCGACGGCCAGACGTAGTCCATCGGGTTCGGCAGGTGGCTCGCCATGACGATCAGGTCCGCCTCGATCTCGCCCGCCGCGCGGATCAGCGCGGGATCGAGATCGATGGTCGGGTCATGGGACAGGATCGAATGGAAGCCCGTCTCGATCCCCTCTGCCTTGCCCTGTTCCTCGGCAAAGGCGGCCAGCAGGCGCGCGAATTCCTCCGGCGTGTGGGCCAGCTTGCCTGGCAGCGCCGTCGTCACGCCGGCATAGGTCACCGGCGCGCCATAGAGCCGGGACAGGTCCGCGGCGCATTTGAGCGCCTTCTTCAGCGTGCCGATGTGGGCGAGATCGACCGGAACCATGATGCGGCTGAACATCTTACACTCCCTGATTTTTCCGCAGCGTGCCGGGTCCCGGGGCCAACCCCGTCCGACACATGGTAGGGCCGACAGGGGCGATGCCCAGCGACCGGCGTGCGGTTTTGCCATCCTGCGGCCGGGAACGGGCCCCGACACCGCGCACGGCTCCAACCCTACGCCATTCCGTCAGAAAAAGCGAATGCTGCCCGTCGGTTGCCGCCGACAGTTCCCGAGTGGCGCGATCGGGGCCGGCCGCGTGCGATTACGCCTCCGCCCGCGTCAGGCGTTCACGTTGACAACGACACGGCCACGAACCCGCCCCTCCAGGATCTCTGCGGCGAGCCGCGGCAGATCCTCCAGCCGCGCCTCGACCATCATCCCCTGCAGCCGGTCCTTCGGGAGATCGGAGGCAATCCGCTGCCACGCCCGCAGTCTCGCATCGTAGGGCTGCATCACCGAATCGATGCCCAGCAGGTTCACACCGCGCAGCAGGAACGGCACCACCGTCGCCGGCAGTTGCGCTCCGCCGGCAAGCCCGACCGCCGCCACCGAGGCGCCGTGTTTCATCTGCCCAAGCACCCGCGCCAGCATCGCGCCCCCGACCGCGTCGACACAGCCCGCCCAGGTCTCCCGCTCGAGCGGACGTTTGACAGTATGGTCCAGTTCGTCCCGGCTCACCATCTTCGAGGCCCCGAGCAGCGCCAGGTATTGCGCCTGCTCCAGCCGCCCGGTGACGCCGGCCACCTCGTACCCGAGATTGGCCAGGATCGCCGTCGCGATGGAGCCCACGCCGCCGGTGGCGCCGGTCACCAGCACCTCGCCCGCCTCAGGGGTCAGCCCGTGATCCTCCAGCGCCATGATCGCCAGCATCGCGGTAAAGCCGGCGGTTCCCACCGCCATCGCCTGTTTCGTGGTCAGCCCTTCGGGCAGCGGCACCAGCCAGTCGGCCTTGACCCGCGCCTTCTGCGCGTAACCGCCCCAGTGCAGCTCCCCGACCCGCCAGCCGGTCAGCACGACCTTGTCGCCGGGGCTGTAGCGCGCGTCCTCACTGGCCTCCACGGTGCCGGCAAGATCGATCCCCGGCACATGCGGATAGGTCTTCACGAGGCCCCCGCCCGGGCCGATACAGAGCCCGTCCTTGTAGTTCAGGGTCGTGAACTCCACCCGAACCGTCACCTCGCCCTCCGGCAGGCGCGACTCGTCGATCTCCTGCACCGAGGCGCTGGTGCTGCCGTCCTCGGCCTGTTCCACGATCACGGCGCGCATCGCCCGACCCTCCCTGCTGTTCCGTTGCTGCCGGACCGCGGGCCGGCGTCAGATATCCTCCGGCATGAACACGAGGTCCGTGGCCGCCGGCTGCGCCCCGGCCGCTGTCAGCATCGCATGGACCTGGCCGCGGTGATGGGTCTGGTGATTGAACATATGCGCCACGCAGGTTGCAACCGGCCGCGACATTTGCCGCCCCGTGGAACCCGAGGTCCAGCGCAGCTCGCCCCGCAACGCTGCCGGTCGCAGCTCGCGCGCCCAGAGTTCAAGCCGGCCGTCGGCCCGCATCCGGTCCGCTTTCCACGCGGCCAGCGTCGGGCAGAGCGTGAGGCTCTCCGGGATCCCGCCCTCCGGCCGCACCCAGTCCGCGATCCGCGACATCCACATCCGGTCGGCCCAAAGCAGGTGGTTCAGGGTCGCAAAGATCGACCCGAAAAAGGCGCCGCGCGCGCGGGTCAGCTCGCCCTCGTCCAGCGCCTCGCAGCAGGCGATCACGGCGCTGTTCTGCCAACGGTTGTAGCGCGCCATCTCGCGGGCGTAATCCACTGAAATCATCGGACGAAGCTCCGTCTGCGACCGTGCGATGGCAATATCTCGACGCCGGCGCGCCCGCTTGTCAATGAGAATGCCGCGGCGCAGCAGCGCCACCCGCCGCGCGCATCGCGCGCGGCCACCCCCAACCGCCGGCGGCGCATCCCCGATGCGGCCCCGGCGGGCGGGAGCGCCCCGGCTACCGTCTCTAGCTGCTGCCGATCAGGATACCCGCCGCCAACACCAGCGCCCCGCCGAACACCACCTGCAACGCCGCCCGCCAGAACGGCGTATCCATGTAGCGTTTTTGGATCCAGGCGATGGTCCAGAGTTCGATGAAAACGACGCTCACCGCGATGATCGTCGCGGTCCAGAAATGCGGGATCAGGTAAGGCAGCGCGTGGCCCATGCCGCCCAGGGTCGTCATCACGCCCGAGGCGATGCCCCGCTTGACCGGGCTGCCCCGCCCCGACAGTTCCCCATCGTCCGATGCCGCTTCGGTGAACCCCATCGAGATCCCCGCGCCCACCGACGCCGCGAGCCCCACGAGAAAGGTGTTCCAGGTATCGCCGGTCGCAAAGGCCGCTGCAAAGATCGGCGCCAGGGTCGAGACCGACCCGTCCATCAGCCCCGCGAGCCCCGGCTGAACCCAGGTCAGCACGAACTGGCGGTGAGCATTGCGGTCCTCGGTATCCACCGCCTCCTCGGTCAGGTGCGTCTCGGCCAGGTCGTCCGCTCGCCGCTCGTGCTGCGCCTCGGCCGCCGCGAGGTCGCCCAGCAGCTTGCGGGTGGCGGCGTCGGTCACCCGGCCGGCGGCCGCCCGGTAGAAGCGCTCCGCCTGGAATTCCATGTCCCCCGCGATCTCGCGGATCTTCTCGAGTGGCAGCGACTCCATCAGCCAGACCGGCTTTCGGGCATAGAACCCGGCCACATGCTCTCGCCGCACCAGCGGAATCACCTCGCCGAACCGGCTCCGGAACAGCTCGATCAGCGCCGCCCTGTGCCCGTCCTCCTCCTCCGCCATGCCGTCGAATACGGCCGCGGTGGACGGGTAATCGCCGCGCAACCGTGCCGCGAAACCGCGATAGATCTGCGCGTCGTCCTCTTCGGAGGAGATCGCGAGGGCGAGGATTTCCTGCTCCGACAGATCGTCGAAGCGCTTTCGGCTGGAAAGGAGGGAGCGCATGGGGATACCCGGCATGAATTAGAATGATTCCAAACTATCACCCTGTCCCGTGTCGGCAAGCCCCGAATGACGCTTGAATCGTCGCAGCCAAAGCCCTATTTCTGTCATGTCTCTTCGGGGACTATGGCGATAAACGCGCTCGTAATAAGCGGCTCGGACCCGGGGGCGGTACCCGGCGGCTCCACCAAAAATCCCGCGTTGGGGGATCATGGGGCCGAAATAGGATCGACGGACGTCTAAAGGGGTTTGCTTTCGCTCGGTGAGGTACCACCGTTACCGGTCCGATAAGCATAATTGCCAACGACAATCGTGCTCCGGTGGCAGTCGCTGCGTAATGCAGTGACCAAAACCGAAATCTAAGCCCAGTCGCCTAGCAGCGGTCTGGCGGGGTTCGCAGGCACCTGGCAACAGAAGCCTGCACTTCCCTCCCTCCTTTCCTGCACCGGTTCAGCATTTGTTCAGCAATGGTCCGTAGCGTGACCCGTGCAATCAGGAGTTGAGCCATGGGTTCCAAGACAGACTTGCTTCAGGGCTTCTACGACCGGGTCTGGGTCGACGGCGCGATCGACGAAGCCGGGCGATTTTTCGACACCTCGGCAGAGGCCAGCGGCCTCATGCCCGATCTGGCGGTCGGAGCCGTGGAGTTCCACGAATTCGTCGCCGCGCTACTCGAGTTCCTCGAGGTTCACCGCGTCACCTTCGAGAAGACCGTCGAACAGGGCGAGTGGCTGTCGGTGATGGCATGTTTCGAGGCGAGCGTGCTCGCCAACGGCCAGACGATCACCGGCAGCGGCATGTTGATGGCGCGGATCGTCGACGACCGCATCGTCGAGGCATTCAACTGCATCGATTTCCTCGGCCTGTTCGAGCAACTCGGGCTCGTGCCGCCTGACGCCCTCGCCCTCGGCATGACCGGCCACCGATTTCAGTAGGTCCCTTGCGGGGCGATCCGTCGCGGAGTCCAGACGGACTGGCCCCGAACTCTCCATTCTGGCGGGCACCGGCACACGCTCGGCGGTTGCGGTGCCCTCCGCCCGGGGCCGGATTGACGCTCGCATGTGCGCATGAAACAAACGGGGCGGTCGCGGCGATCCCGGGCCAGAGGAGATCCAAGGAGCCGCCGTTGATCAGCCTGCCGCACCGGACCGTTTTCGTGCACATTCCCAAGTGCGGCGGTCAGAGCATCGAGGCGGCGTTCTGCGAGGATCTCGGTCTGGACTGGGCCCGGCATCGCCACCTGCTGCTGATGTTCGAGCGGCCGGAGAACGGAGGCTGGGGCGGCTCCGTCAATCGCCTCGCCCACCTGCCGGCCCGCGACTACGTCGACCACGACTACCTGCCCCGGGGGCTCTGGGAGACATTCTTCACCTTCTCGACGGTGCGCAACCCGTTCGCCCGTCTCGAATCGCTTTACTTCTATTCCCGGGCGAACAAGCGTGCGGATTTCGAGGCATTCGTGAATCGCATGGTCCCGCGCCGCATCGCCAACGAGATGTATCGCCCGCAGTCGACCTTTCTCACCGACGCGGAAGGCGAGGTTCTCGTCAGCCGGATCTACCGGCTCGAAACGCTCTCGCGCGACTGGTCCGACATCCGCCGGCGCGCCGGCCTGTCGACGGATCTACCGCACAAGAACCGCTCCACCCGCGCGCCGCTGGAATGGACCGACCGGATGCGGGACATTGCGCGCGAGGTCTATGCCGATGACTTCACGCTGCTCGCCTATGATCCGGAAACCGGCGCGCCGATGGGCGATGCCCTACCTTCCGGCGCCGGTCCCGCCACGGCGGGCGTGCCGTCGCATGGGCCCGGATGACCGGTTTTCCACACGCCGCCCCGCCACGCCAAGGAGGGGTATCATTCAATTCCAAATCCCCTATGCTGGCGCTGACGGGGATAGTTAACAGAGAGTCCTGACCACCCATGTCGCAGAGTATCGACTACGGAAAACTCATGCACCGGGCGATGCGCGGCCTGATCCAGGAGGTGCTTGGCGAAGTCGCCACACGCGGACTTCCGGGCCAGCACCATTTTTTCATCACCTTCGACACCACGCACCCCGACGTTGCGATCGCCGACTGGCTGCGCGACCGCTACCCGGAGGAGATGACGGTGGTGCTCCAGCATTGGTTCGACAACCTGGACGTGACCGACGAGGGCTTCTCCGTGACCCTGAATTTCGGGGACACGCCGGAGCCCCTCTATATCCCCTACGACGCGATCGCGACCTTCGTGGACCCCTCTGTCGAGTTCGGCCTGCGGTTCGAGACCGGCCACGCCGACGAGGATGACGAGGACGACGCCCATGCCTCCGAGCCCTATGACGAGGACGACGAGGAAGCCCCGCTGGCCGAAAACATCGAGCCCGAGCCGGTGAAGGACGCGGAAATCGTGAGCCTCGATTCCTTCCGGAAGTAACGCCGCCTCGCCACGAAACACCACCTGCCGCCGGGCCCATGGCATCCTGCGCCAATTGGCCCGGCCCGACGGGCATCTGTTGCTGTTGCCCCGTCCCGAACCTGCGGATAAACCCCATCCGACCGCCAACCGGAGGATGACCGCGATGTCGCAGACCCGCACCGAAACCGACAGCTTCGGCCCGCTTGAAGTTCCCGCAGACAAGTACTGGGGCGCCCAGACCCAGCGTTCGATCATGAACTTTCCCATCGGATGGGAAAAGCAGCCGGTGCCGATCGTCCGCGCGCTCGGTGTGATCAAGAAAGCCTGTGCCATCGCCAACACGGCCTCGGGCAAGCTGCCGAAGGACCTCGGCGAGGCGATCCAGACCGCCGCGCAGGAGGTGATCGACGGCAAGCTGGACGACAACTTCCCGCTCGTGGTCTGGCAGACCGGTTCGGGCACCCAGTCCAACATGAACGCCAACGAGGTCATCGCAAACCGTGCGATCGAGCTTCTCGGCGGCGTCATCGGATCCAAGGACCCGGTGCACCCGAACGACCATTGCAACATGGGCCAGTCGTCCAACGACACCTTCCCGACCGCCATGCACATCGCCACCGCCATGCAGGCGCGCGACGTGCTGCTGCCGGGCCTGCGCAAGCTGCACTCGGCGCTGCAGGCGAAGGTCGTGGAGTTCGACGGCATCATCAAGATCGGCCGCACCCACACCCAGGACGCCACGCCGCTGACCCTCAGCCAGGAATTCTCCGGCTATGTGCATCAGCTCAAAAAGTCCATCGAACGCGTTGAAATTGCTCTGAAAGATATCTACGAGCTGGCCCAGGGCGGCACCGCCGTCGGCACCGGGCTCAACACGGTCGAGGGCTGGGACGTGGAAGTCGCCGGCCACATGGCCGACATCACCGGCCTGCCCTTCGTCACCGCGCCGAACAAGTTCGAGGCGCTGGCCGCGCATGACGCGATGGTCGAGATGTCCGGCACGCTCAAGACCGTCGCCGCCTCGCTCTTCAAGGTCGCCTCGGACATCCGCCTGCTCGGCTCCGGCCCGCGCTGCGGCCTCGGCGAACTGCTGCTGCCCGAAAACGAGCCCGGCTCGTCGATCATGCCCGGCAAGGTCAACCCGACCCAGTGCGAGGCGATGACCCAGGTCTGCTGCCACGTCATGGGCAACGACATGGCGGTCGGCATGGCCGGCTCCCAGGGCCATTTCGAGCTCAACGTCTACAAGCCGATGATGGCCTACAACGTGCTGCAATCCATGCAGCTTCTGGGCGATGTCTGCTCGGCCTTCACCGACAATCTCGTCGAGGGGCTGAAGGCCGACCGGGAGCGGATCGAAAAGCTGCGCGACGAATCGCTGATGCTGGTCACCGCGCTCGCCCCGACCATCGGCTACGACAACGCCACCAAGGTCGCCAAGACCGCACACAAGAACCGCACCACGTTGAAGGAAGAAGCGATCAACCTCGGTTTCGTCGACGAAGCCACCTTCGACGCCGTCGTGCGGCCTGAAAACATGGTTGGCCCGAAGCCGAAAGGCTGAGCCAGCAAGTGCGCAAGATTGCCCCGCCCGCATACCGCGGGCGGGTTTTCCATTTAAGACAAGTGGTTACGCCTCGCCCTTGATGGGGGCTGCGTCTTCGGTCCGGTTGCCGAAAGGGTATCTTCCAACAAAACGCGTGGTGCGTCCTCCACGGGGCTTGCTCTAGCCGGCCCAGTCAGAGCAGGCGCTCTCAAGGTTGAGCGGTCCGCTGTCGAACCAGCCGAGCACCTCGCGCCCTCCCGCTCCGCCCTTGCTCAGCACCACCGCCACCCACGAGCCTTCCGGGATATAGCCGAAACCGATCCTGTCGCCGCGCTCGATCGTCGCCAGGTGCCGAGCACCGCCGGCGTATCCCGAGAGGAGCGGCACGGAGGGGCCGATCCAGTTCAGGCAGGCCGAAGCGCCGTTGTCAGGCAGCGGCATGTCGGACAGACGGCGGTAGTGCTCCATCAGTGGAAGCTCCAGGTATGTGGATCCGGTATCGACCTTGCAGCCGATCTGCCGCTCCAGCGTCTGGATCGCGGCGACCTGCCGGGATTGCGGCGCGGCGAGCGCCACATCCTTGCCGAGGCAGTCGCCGTTGTCATAGAGCGCCTGGCCGAGCGCGGTGCCGAAACAATAGCCGGCCCGGTCCATGATGAGGTTGCGCATGAACCAGAGCTGGTTGCACTCAGCCTGGCCGTAGGGCCAGACATCGGCGCCGGCGGGCGATGCGAGGGTCAGGAAGGCGGCGAGGAATACGCGGCGAAGGGACATTGAAAACACCTCATGAAAATGGCGGAACGCCTTGGGGTGCCGCCAGTATCCATGGGAAGCCCTCGCCGGTCGAGAGCCGGCGAAGATGTCTTTCACCGGAGGCGCGGCGGCGCTAGGCTGCTCGCATGGCAGACCCGATCAATCTCAACCGGTTTCGCAAGGCCAAGGCCCGCAAGCAGGCGCGCGAGGACGCCGACCGCAATTCCGTTCTGTACGGGCTACCAAAGGCCAAGAAGACGCGCGCGCGTGCCGAGGCCGAGCGAATTGCCCGCCTCCACGAGGGCGGTCGACGCGAGGACGGCTCGGAATCGGACGAGACCGGCGACTAGGGCTTTTCCGCCACAAGGATTCCGCGCCTGATTCGAGGGGCTTGCGCCATGGGGCGGCAGGGTCGATCCTGATTTCACAAGAACGAGGCGCGCCACGCGCCCGCGCCGCAACGACGGCCACGAGCAGGATCGGACCCCAAGGGCATGGAAAACGCCCCCAAGAGAGCCTTTGCACGGGCGCATCCCGTGCCGCGTGCGGAGCGTTTCCCGCACCCCCTGGTTTTGCGCCCGGAACATCTGTCGGACGGACCAGCGCGGGAGTTGCGTCCCGGTGCCTGGCTGGTTTCGGCAGTCGCCGCCGAGGCGCGGATCATGACGCCGACCGGCCCGTGCCCCGCGGGACGGCTCGTGCCGGGCGAACGTGTTCTGACACTTGGCGCCGGCGCCTGCCGCGTGTTGTGGACCGGACGGCGCTGCGTGACCGGCGGGCAGCTGGCGGGGTCTCCGGATTTCGGTGCGGTTCTCGTGCCCGAGGGGGCATTCGGTGGCGGTGCGCCGCGGCGTCCGCTGCGGCTCTCACCGCATGCCGGGGTGCTGGTGTTTCCCGAGGGCGGACCGGCGGAGGGGGTGCTGGTCCCCGCGCGCGATCTCTGCGGCCATGCCGGCATCGCGATGGCCCCGGCCGCGACCGTCACCTATGTCCAGCTGCTGCTGGAGCGGCACGCGGTGATCTTGGCAGACGGCCTGCCGGTGGAGAGTTTCCATCCCGGCGCACTCGATGAAGGCCCGTGGAACTGCGGGCTTCGCGCCGAGATCCTGAGCGTGCTGCCGGACCTGGAGCATGACCTCGGCCTCTACGGCCCCGAGGCCCGCGGCCGGGCGACGCGCCGGCGATGAGCCGTCCGGTCAAGCGTTCGCTGACCCTATCGGGGCACCGCACCAGCGTCTCGCTCGAGGACGAGTTCTGGCGCGCCTTCCGCGAGATCGCCGCCGAGCGCGGGCAACCGATCAACGCGCTTGCCGCGGAGATCGACCGCGACAGGGGGCTGGACATGGGCCTTGCCTCGGCGATCCGGTTGTTTGTGCTGGCGGAATATCGAAGTCGGCTTGGAATTTAGATTTTTCAGTGACTTGCGGGGCGACGTTCGTGCAGGCGCAGCCAGATCCCGTCCCGCGCCCTTACGGTGAGTTGCGCCTGTGGTACCGGCACTCGCCCGGCGACGGTTTCAAACCGGAAACGGTCCACCAGCAGCGCCAACAGCAACACGCCCTCGATCATCGCGAACCCCGCGCCCGGGCAGACGCGCGGGCCGGAAGAGAACGGGATGAAGGCGTCGCGCTGGCACCGCCGGCCGTCCTCCGTCTTCCAGCGGTCCGGGTCGAAGCCATCCGGGTTCTCCCAGATCCGGGTGTGCCGATGGAGGTGCCAGGGCGAAAGCACGATCTGGCTGCCGGTCGGCACCGCCCGGTCGCGGAATTGCTCCGGCCGCGTGGCCTGGCGCACCATCATCGGCACCGGCGGATAGAGTCGCAGCGCTTCGCGGAACACATTCCGTGTGAAACTCAGGCGGGAAAGGTCTGAAAAACCGACACTTCCTGCGCCAAGCGCTTCGACCTCCGCCGCCACCCGCGCCTGCGCCTCCGGGAACTCGGCCAGCAGGTAGAGCGCCCATGCCAGTGCGGAGGCCGATGTCTCGTGCCCCGCGAGAAAGAAGATCGCCACCTGGTCGACCATCTCCCCGGTGTCGAACGGCCTGCCCGTTTCCGGGTCCGGCGTGGTCATGATCTTGGTCGCAAGGTCGTCGGGCGCGGTACCGGCCCGGATGCTGGCCATCCGCTCTTCGGTCAGCCGCGAGATCAGCTGACGTATACGCGCCGCGCTGCGCCGGGTCCGGGTGCCATGCGGCCGTGGCAGCCAGCGCGGGAGCGGCAGGAAAGCCGCGAGATTGACCAGTGGTTGACTGCGCTGGAAGGCGCGGAACTCGGCAAAGACCTCGGCGGCAAGCTCGTGTTCGATCGGGATCGAGAAAAGGGTGCGAAAGATCACATCCGCCGCCGCGTGGCTCGCCTCGGCCTCGATCTCCACCGGCTGTCCGTCGGCCCGTGCCGCCAGCCGCTCCACTGCCGCCTCGGCCGCCGCCAGCATCGCCGGGAAGGCCTCGCGCAATCGCCCGCCCTCGAAGGCCGGGTCGATGATCCGACGCTGCCGCTCCCAGGTCGCGCCGTTGGTGACGAAGACGCTGTTGCCCAAGAGCGGCGCCAGCCCCTCGCGAACGCGACCGGACTTCGGGAAATCCTGCGGCCGCGCATTCAGCACCGTCTTCACGAGTTCGGGCTGGTTGACGAGAAAGCTGCGGAAGAACGGCGTCCTGAACTCGGCCATCCAGGCGCGGTAGAGCCGCTCCGGCTGGGCAGAGAGGATATCCTGCCGAAAGAGCCGCAGGTAGCGCAGGAGCGAAACTTTCTCCGCTCGCGAGGCCGGCTTCGGCGGACGCTTACCGGGCATCGCGCCGCTCCATCGACCTTTGCCGCGACACCGGTCGCCGGATGGCGCTGGCCGAGGAGGTGCGGTGCCCGAACCGGTCGCCGAGCGTCTTCGGTCCGGCGGTGATGCGGAAGTAATCGTAGTCCGCCGGCCGGTCGAAGGCGCAGAGATACTGGAAATGCAGCCGGAAGAACCGCCAGCGCAGCGCCTTCCATCGCTCCGGGCTCAGCGTTTGAGTGAAAGCGGCCGACAGGATCAGCGGCCAGCGTTGACCTTCGGGCGCCACCCCGCTGACAGCCGCGGGATCGCAGAGCGCGAAGGCACATCCGTCCCCGGGCGCGGTGATGTCGACCCAGACAAGCGCGTCGCTTGCCGACAGGAAGTGCAGGTCCGCCCGCAGCCGGCTGGCCGTGGGCAGGAAGGAGACCATCGGGATCACCTCGCCCAGGGTCAGCAGCGACAGCTCCGGGCGCGTACCGGCCAGGCGGCCGTCCCGGATCAGATCGGACAGGATCGACACCGCCAGATGGGCGCCCGAGGAATGGCCCACCACCAGCACTTCGTCGACGTCGCTCCGGCACGCCGCCTCCACCACCTCCGCGAACTCGGCCATCCGCACCTCCAGCTCCGGCGGGTTCGCGCCGCCGAACTGGGCCGAAAAGGCGAAGTTGTGCATGAGGTACCGGGCGAGGACGAGATTGTCGTGCCGGGCGAACCAGGTGAGCACCGGCGGCACCACCGCCAGGCCGGCCAGCGCCAGTCCCCCCGGCGCCACGCTAGCGATCGCCCAGCCGACCGCCGCGGCAAAGACCAGCGCGACCAGCAATTGCAGGATCAGAACCACCAGCGGATAGATCGCCGCGATGGCCGGCCCCTTGCGCAGCCGCAGGACGCCGCCAAGCGCCCCCGAGCCGACATAGACGCGCAACGTGCGCAGCGCCTGCAAATAGGCCTGGACCAGCCCGCGATCCATCGAGGCCTTGACGATGTCGGACCAGCCGAGCACCGAGACCTCGCTCTCGACCTCCGTACCCTCGATGCGGGCCCGCACCGACCAGCCGTAGGGGTCACCGCCCCGTCCGGCAATGGCGATCTCGTAGCCCGAGATCCCGGCCTGCGCCTGCGCCTCCTTGCGGTAGAGTTCGCGATAGCGCCGGGCGTGGAAGGGATCGTAGCCGGGCACATAGATCACCCGCCGCCGCCGCACCGGGCCGCCTGGCACTGGATCAAGGCTCTGGCCCATCTCTTCTTCTGTCCGAAAATATCCCGGGGGAGCGCCACCGGCCCGGCCGGTGGCGTCGGGGGCAGCGCCCCCTGCCCCTCAGCCCATCCGCCGCAGCCGCTTGAACAGCGACGACGTATCCCAACGCCCGCCACCCATCTTCTGCACGTCCTTGTAGAACTGGTCGACCAGCGCGGTCACCGGCAGGCTGGCGCCGGTCTCATCGGCGGTCGACAGGCAGATGTTGAGATCCTTGCGCATCCAGTCGACGGCGAAACCGTGCTCGAACTTGTCGTCCAGCATGGTCTCGTAGCGGTTGGACATCTGCCAGGAACCGGCGGCGCCCTGGCTGATCACCTCGACCACCGCGCGGCCGTCGAGCCCGGCCTTCTCTGCGAAATGCAGCGCCTCGCTCAGCCCCTGTACGAGCCCGGCGATGGCGATCTGGTTGGCCATCTTGGTCATCTGGCCCGCGCCGCTCTCGCCCAGCCTCCGGCAGATCTTGGAATAGGCCGCGATGACCGGCTCGGCCCGCTGGTAGGCGCCGGCGTCGCCGCCGCACATCACCGACAGCTGGCCGTTCTCGGCGCCGGCCTGGCCGCCCGAAACCGGCGCATCGACGAAGCTCACCTGGTGGCTGTCGGCCAGGGCCGCCATCTGGCGCGTGACCTTGGCCGAGACCGTGGTGTGATCGACGAAGACCGAGCCCGGCTGCATCGCGGCCAGCGCCCCGGCCTCGCCCGCGCAGACCTCGCGCAGATCGTCGTCGTTGCCGACACAGGACATCACGAAGTCCTGCCCCGCCGCCGCCGCCGCCGGGGTCGGCGCCGTTGCACCGCCATGGGCCTCCGCCCAGGCTTCCGCTTTCGCGGCGGTTCGGTTGTAGACCGTCACCGTGTGACCAGCCTTCACGAGGTGTCCGGCCATCGGATAGCCCATCACCCCCAGCCCCAAGAACGCAACCTTTGCCATGTTTTCCCTTTCGTCAGGCTTGTGCCTCCGCCGGCCCCGCGCGATGGCACCGCAAAAGCGGTTCCAACCGCCGAACTGGCGCTTTAGGTTCACCAAAGACCTACCCGGCTTGTCGCGGCGGTCAATAGAAAGGGGCAGGATGGAAGGGCTTTTCCGCTGGACGCTGCGGCTGTTCATGGTGCTTGTGGTGCTGATCACGGGGGCGGCATCGCTCGCCTATTACTTCGCGGCTGGCTCGTTGCCGGATTACAGCGCGACCTACCGGCTGAGGGGACTCTCCGCCCCGGTCGAGATCGTGCGCGACAATGCCAACGTGCCCCACATTCTCGGCCAGACCGACGAGGACAGCTTCTTTGGCCTTGGATTCGTTCATGCCCAGGACCGTCTCTGGCAGATGACCCTGCTGCGCCGGACCGCGCAGGGCCGGCTCTCGGAGCTCTTCGGCGCGCGGACCGTTCAGACCGACGAGCTGATGCGGCGGCTGGACATCTACCGCCTCGCCAGTGCGTCGGTCGAGGCGCAGGATGCCGAGACACAGAGCGCGCTTCGGGCCTATGCCGCCGGGGTGAACGCCTGGATCGAGACGGTGAACAGTGAGGCCCTCGGCCGTGGCGCGCCCGAGTTCTTCCTGTTCTCGCCGGAGATCGCCCCCTGGCAGCCGGCCGATTCCATCGCCATCGCCAAGCTCATGGCCCTCGACATGACCGCCCATATGCAGAACGAGATCCTGCGTGCCCGGGCCTCGCTGGTGCTGCCGTCCGAACGGCTGATCGACCTGATGCCCGATGTGCCTGCCGGGCTCGAGGGCACCCTGCCCGCCGATTACGGCGCGCTCTTTCCCGACCTGCCCC
Source organism: Tropicimonas sediminicola (assembly GCF_900188335.1). Lineage (GTDB taxonomy): Bacteria > Pseudomonadota > Alphaproteobacteria > Rhodobacterales > Rhodobacteraceae > Tropicimonas > Tropicimonas sediminicola. The sequence goes on from NZ_FZOY01000002.1 coordinate 28,546, forward strand.
GCCATGCCCGCGCCTCCACGTGGCAACCCGACCCGCTGTCGCCGGTCGGGCGAGCGGCCTTCGCCGGGGCGTCCAACGTCTGGGCCGCGGCGCCGGAGCGCGCGGCGGCGGGCGCGGCACTCCTCGCCAACGACCCGCACATGCAACTGACCGCGCCCTCGATCTGGTACCTCGCCCGGCTGGAGCTTTCCTCGGGCGGCGTGATCGGCGGCACGATTCCGGGCATGCCGATCGTGCTCTCGGGGCGCTCCGACCGGCTCGCCTGGGGCATCGCCGTGGCCTACGCGGACGATCAGGACCTCCACATGGAGGAGCTGAACCCCGCCAACACCCAGCAGTACCGCACACCGAACGGCTGGAAGGACTTCCGCACCGAACGCTCGATCATCCGCGTCGCCGAGGAAGCGCCGGTGACCATAACCCTGCGCTGGTCCGACAACGGCCCGGTCCTGCCGCGCAGCCATTTCGACCTCGACCAGGTGACCCCGGCCAATCACGTCGCCTCCCTCTCCTGGACCGGGCTCGACGCCGCCGACACCTCGCTCAGCGCGGCGATCCGGATGATGCGCGCGAACAGCGTGGCCGAGGCCGTCGAGGCCGGGCGCGATTTCATCGTCCCCGCGCTCAACGTCGTCCTGGCCGATGGCGAAACCATCGGGATGCAGGTGTTCGGCGCCATCCCCGACCGCGACCCGGCGCATTACAGCCAGGGCCGGATGCCCTCGCTGGGCTGGATGCCCGAGAACGTCTGGCGCGGCCGCAAACCCTACGAGAGCAATCCGCGGCGGCTCTCGCCGGCCTCCGGCATCGTCGGCAACACCAACAATCGCACCACCGAGGCGCCGTTCCCCGACCATGTAAGCTTTGTCTGGGGCGACACGCAGCGGATCCAGCGCTGGCGCAAGCTGATGGCTGAGCGCGAGGTGCACACCCGCGAGAGCTTCATCGCGGCCCAGCTCGACACCGTGTCCGTCACCGCCCGCTCCCTGCTGCCGCTGATCGCGCGCGAGTTGTGGTACACCGGCGAGGCGGCCGAGGACGGCACGCCGGAGCGCCAGCGCCAGGTCGCCCTGGAGCTGCTCGCCAACTGGAACGGCGAGATGAACGAGCACCTGCCGGAGCCGCTTATCTATGCCGCCTGGCTGCGGCAGTTGCAGCACAAGCTCATCGTCGACGAGATCGGCCAACTCGAGAACGAGTTCCCCCATCCCGATCCGATCTTCATCGAGCGGGTGTTCCGCGACATCGACGGCGCCTCGGCCTGGTGCGACATCCAGCAGTCGACGATCACCGAGACCTGCGCCGACACCGCCCGGATCGCGCTCGACGAGGCGCTGCTCTGGATCGGGGAACGCTATGGCACGGCGCTGGAAAGCCTGCGGTGGGGCGATGCCCACCAGGCCCGGCACGATCACCTGATCCTCGGCGAGATCCCGGTGCTGCAATGGTTCGTCAACATCCACCAGTCGACCTCGGGCGGCGACAACACGATGCAGCGGGCGCTGACCGTCGGCACCGGCCCCGACCCGTTCGACAACGTCCACGCCGCCGGCTATCGCGGGGTCTACGATTTCGCCGATCCCGACGCCTCGGTCTTCGTAACGGCCACGGGGCAGTCCGGCCACCCGCTGAGCCGGCACTATGACGACCTCGGGGAGCGTTGGCGGCGGGGCGAATACATCCCGATGTCGTTGAACCCCGAACTGGCGCGCGCGGGCGCGGTGGGCACGACCATGCTGGAGCCGCGCTGACCCGCTTGTCGGACGCGCGTGGCCCGAAGAAAGCGAGGGGCCAGCCCCTCGCGCTCCCCGGGATACTTATGGACAGGAGATGGAAAGAGCGGCTCAGAGCCGCTCGAAGGCGTCCTTCTGACGAGCGGTCCAGCGGACCTCGATGTCCCAGCCGCTGTCATCCTGCCGCTCGGCGGTGACGAGCCGGTTCTCGTGCAGCCAGGCGTGCTTGCGCCCGTCGGAAAAGGCGAGCCGCACCTCGGCATCGCTGCGGATGCCGTCGAGCGCCTCGGTCACGGCCTCGACCAGCGCATCCAGCCCCTCGCCCGTCCAGGCCGACAGCGTGTGCACCTCCGGCCGGCGGGCGGCGAGCGTTTCCACCGCCTCCCGGCTCTCCGCCGGCACCAGGTCGATCTTGTTCCAGACCTCGAGCCGGGGCGTGTCCTCGGTGACGCCGAGGTCCTGCAGGATCGCCTCGACGTCCCGCGCCTGGGCCTCGGTTTCGACATGGCTGATGTCGCGCACGTGGACGATCAGGTCGGCGGAGAGGACCTCTTCCAGCGTGGCGCGGAAAGCGGCGACGAGCTGGGTCGGCAGGTCGGAGATGAAGCCCACGGTGTCCGACAGGATCACCTTCTGTCCGGTCGTCAGCTTCACCGCCCGCATCGTCGGGTCCAGCGTGGCGAAGAGCATGTCCTTGGCCAGCACCTCCGCCCCCGTCAGGCGGTTGAACAGCGTCGACTTGCCGGCGTTGGTGTAGCCCACCAGCGCCACCACCGGGAACGGCACCTTGGCGCGGGACGCGCGGTGCAGGGCGCGGGTCTTGACCACCTTGCCGAGTTGACGGCGGATCCGGGTGATCGCCTCGTCGATGGCGCGCCGGTCGGCCTCGATCTGGGTTTCGCCGGGGCCGCCGACAAAGCCCAGTCCGCCGCGCTGGCGCTCCAGGTGGGTCCAGGCGCGGACAAGGCGGGTGCGCTGGTAGCTGAGCGCGGCCAGCTCGACCTGCAGCACACCCTCTCGGGTGGCGGCGCGATCGGCGAAGATCTCGAGGATCAGGCCGGTGCGATCGAGCAGCTTGACGCCCCATTCCTTCTCGAGGTTGCGCTGCTGGACCGGCGTCACCGGGCCGTCGATCAGGACCAGGCCGATCTCCTCGGCCTTGATCTGCTGCTTGAGTTCCTCGAGCTTGCCGCTGCCGAACAGCGTGCCGGGCTGCGGCGTCCGCACCGGCACGACGGCGCCGCGCACGACGTCGAGCCCCGGCAGAGCCTCTGCCAGGGCGATGGCCTCGGCCAAGCCGGACGCCGCGGGGCGCCGGTGCTGGTCGGACTGGATATCGGGATGCAGGACGAGCGCGCGTTCATCCGGTCCGGAACGCGCCCCTTCCCCGCCGGCGGGCTGGGTCAGTCGTCACCCTCGTAGAGATTGATGGGCTGGGACGGCATGATCGTGGAGATCGCGTGCTTGTAGACGAGCTGCGACTGTCCGTCGCGGCGCAGCAGCACGCAGAAATTGTCGAACCAGGTGATCACGCCTTGCAGCTTGACGCCGTTGATCAGGAAAATCGTCACGGGGACCTTTGTCTTCCGGACGTGATTAAGGAATGCATCCTGCAAGTTCTGCTTATCTGCAGCCATTATTCTTGCCTTGTATTGTTATAGTTAGCGGATCGCCATCTTTCGATTCCGGGCGGCAACCCACCCTTCGCGACTCACTATTATATGGGAGCGCGGCAGATTCCAGCCCCGATCCCGCTTTACCCCCAAAGGTATTTCGCACCTGCGGCAATGTCTCGCGCCTCATCGACGCCAGAACTGCGGATTGAAGAGCGCCAGAAGGGCCAGAGTCTCCAGCCGTCCGAGCGCCATGGCGAGCGCGAGGATCACCTTGCCGGGATCGTTCAGCGCCGCGTAGCTGACCGGATGATCCAGCACCACGTGCCCCGCCGGACCGGTGGTGGAGAGCGCGGCCACCGCCATCACCATCGATTGCTCGAAATTCGCGCCGCTGGCGGACAGCGCTATCGACACCGCGGCAAAGGAGACCGCGAAGAGCATGAAGAAGATCCAGGCGACATAGGCCCCCTGGGTGCGGATGCCACGCGCCGCAGCGCCCGCGCCACCGACCGAATGCGGATAGACGAGCCGTTCCAGCTCGCGCTCGGAATGCTTGTAGAGCGCGTAGACCCGCAGCAGTTTCACGCCGCCCGCCGTCGTCCCGACGCCGCCGCCGATCAGCGCGAGCCCAAGCAGAACCAGCCCCGGCGTCTGGAGCCCCGACCAGGCGCTGGCGATGTCCCAGTCGGCGCTCACGAACCCGGTGGTCGACAGGAACGACAGCACGCTGAAGGTCGAGCCCCAGAGCACGTCGATGGCCGAGGGCAGCGCGTCGATCGTGTTGACCTCGTAGGCGCCGATCCAGTGGCGCAGGAACAGGAAGCTCGGCACAAGGATGACCAGCGCCGCGCCGATCCGCGCCTCCGGGTCCGCTGCGATGGCCTGCAGCCCCCGCTTGCTGAACGAACCGGTGAAAGTAAGCCGGGTGATCGCGAAGGCGAAGAAAAGGAAGATCAGCGCCTCGCCCGCCGTCCCGGCCTGCGACTGCTCCATGCTGGCGAGCGGGCTGATCCCGCTGGTGGCAAGCGTCGACATGGCGTGGCAGATCGCGGCCAGCGGCGCCTCGCCGAGGGCAAGCAGGCCGATCCAGAGTATCAGCGTCAGGCCGGCGTAGATCGGCAGCAGCTGCCGGGTGTAGCGCCAGAGACGTTCGCGGGGGGCGTTCGCCTCGAACCCCGTGCCGCGCCGGCCGGGCCGCGCGCCGGCGCCGAGCCGTGCCGCTGAAATCACCTCGAACCCGCCGAGGTTCATCGACGCCATCAGCGCGAAGGCCGCCACCCAGAAGAGGAATCCGCCCATCCAGCCGACCAGGGCCCGCCACAGGTGCAGCGGGTCCGGCAGGCGCGAGGCTTCGAAGAGCGTGGCGCCGGTGGTGGTGAGCGACGAGACCATCTCCACCCAGGCGTTCATGAAGGTCGTCGACTGCACGACCTGCTGGAACGGTACCGCCAGCATCAGCGGCAGCAGCGTGTAGGCGGCCACCAGCGCTGCGAGGTGGCTGCGCACCAGGCTGCGCGAGCGGTGGTTCGCCATCGCGAGCGCGATGATGGCGGTCAGGAAGAAGAACAGCGCCGCCGACTGGCCGAACACATGCGCCACCCGGTAATCCTCGATCGCCAACCCATGGATCGCAGGCACCAGCATCGCCAGCGCGCCGATGCCCATGAGAAGCACGATCAGCGGAAGTTCGAGCAGGCGGGCCATCGTCCGGCGCGGCTCAGAAGAAGTCGATGGAGACCTGCAGCAGCTGCTCCACCTCGCGCACGTCGTCGGCCATGGCAAAGATCATCACGATATCGCCTTCGAGAATCCGGGTCGTCCCGCGCGGCTTCAGGATCTCGTCGCCCCGCTTGATCGCGCCGACGAGCGCGCCCTCGGGGAACTCGATCTCGCTGATCGCCCGGCCAGAGATCGGCGAGGTCGACAGCACCTGCGCCTCGATCATCTCGGCCTCCGCGTCGCCGATCGAATAGACGCTGCGCACCCGACCGTGCCGGATGTGCCGCAGGATCGAGCTGACCGTGGTGGCCCGCGGGTTGACGTAGGCGTCGATGTCGAGCGGCTCCATCAGGCTCACCAGCGTCGGGTCGTTGACCAGCGCGATCGCCATCTTGCAGCCGGCGGACTTGGCGCGCACGGCCGCGAGGAGGTTCACCTTGTCGTCGTCGGTCACGCAGACCACGGCATCGGCGCGGTCGATGCTCGCCTCCGCCAGCACCTCCGAATCCATTCCGTCGCCATGCAGCACGATCGTGCGCTCCAGCGCGTCGGCGGCGCGTTCGGCCTGCGAGCGGTTGCGTTCGATCACCCGCGCACGGATACGAGTCTGGCCCTTCTCCAGCGCCTTGGCGACCGCGAGCCCGACGTTGCCGGCCCCGATGATCACCACCCGCTCCTGACGGTGCGTGGGTTTGCCGAAGATCTCCAGCGTGCGGTTCACATCCTCGGAGACGGAAACCACGTAGACCTGGTCCTGCGCGAAGAGCTGGTCGTTCGGTTCGGGCGCAAACAGCGTGCCTTCGCGGCGGATACCCACCACGACCGCGCGCAGGGTCGAGAACAGGTCGGTCAGCTGCCGGAGCGGCGTGTTCAGAACCGGGCAATCCTCGTCAAGCTGGATGCCGAGAAGCTGCACGCGGCCGTCGAGGAAGCTCTCTGTGTCGAAGGTCGTCGGCGCGGCAATCCGCTGGAGCGCGGCCTCGGCGACCTCCTTCTCCGGGCTGATCACCACGTCGATCGGCAGGTGATCCCGCTTGTAGAGATCGCGGTAGATCGCCTCGAGATAGGATTGCGCCCGGAGCCGCGCGATCTTGCGGGTCACGCCAAAGACCGAGTGGGCCACCTGGCAGGTGACCATGTTGACCTCGTCGGAATGGGTCGCGGCGATCACCATGTCGGCGTCGCGCGCACCGGCGCGGTCGAGTACGTCGGGATAGCTTGCAAACCCCGCGATCCCGCCGACATCGAGCGTATCGGTGGCCCGGCGGACCAGATCGGGGTTGTTGTCGACGACGGTAACGTCGTTCTGTTCGCTGGAAAGGTGCCGGGCGATCTGCCAGCCGACCTGCCCTGCCCCACAGATGATGACTTTCATCGCTCCAGCCTGTTGCCTCATGCGGTTGGCACAGGGATGGCAGAGCCCGGCGGGAGCGTCAACGCCTCGCGACACCGGCCCGCGATGAACCCGGCCGCCGGCGATCCCTAGGGACCATCCGGCGGCAGGTGAGATCGCGGATTACTCGGCCGCCTGGGAAGCCTCTTCCACATGGGCGACGCGCGTTCCGGCCTTGGAAGACGTCACCACGCCGAGCGATTTCAGTTTGCGGTGCAGCGCCGAGCGCTCCATCCCGACGAAGGTCGCGGTGCGGCTGATGTTGCCGCCGAACCGGTTGATCTGGGTCAGCAGGTATTCCCGCTCGAAAAGCTCCCGCGCCTCACGCAGCGGCAGCGTGGCCAGCGCCCCCGAGAGCACCACCCGGCCATCGTCCGCTTCGCCGCGCTCGGCGCCTTCCAGCTCGCGCACCCCGATCAGCTCCCCCGAGTCGCCGAGGATCAGCACCCGCTCGATCACGTTCTTCAGCTGGCGGACGTTGCCCGGCAGGTGCATCGTTTGCAGCAGCGCCTCCGCTTCCTCGCTCAGCTCCCGCACCGGCAGACCCTGGCTGGCGTTCAGGCTCTCGATGAAATGCCGTGCCAGTTCGGGGATATCCTCGCGCCGCTCGTCGAGCCCCGGCACCCGGATCGGCACCACGTTCAGCCGGTGATAGAGCTCCTGGCGGAAGTTGCCGGCATCGATCTCGTCCTGCAGGTTGCGATTGGTCGAGGAAATCACCCGGATATCGACGCGCACCTTGTCGGAGCCGCCCACCCGCTGGAACTGCTGGTCGACCAGCACCCGCAGGATCTTGGACTGGGTGCCGAGCGGCATGTCGGCGATCTCGTCGAAATAGAGCACGCCGCCATTGGCCTCTTCCAGCAGGCCCGGCTCGACGCCGCGGTCGCCCGCCTCGCGGCCGAACAGCACCTCCTCCATGCGCTCCGGCTCGATCGAGGCCGAGTTGACCGAAATGAAAGGCGCGTTGGCGCGGTTGGAATTGGCGTGGATGTAGCGCGCGGCGACCTCCTTGCCGGCCCCGGCCGGCCCGGTCAGCATCACCCGGCCGTTGGAGCGGGTCACCTTGTCGAGCTGGGCCCTGAGCGCCTTGAACGCGGCGCTGGAGCCGATCATCTCGGCGGTTGTCACGTCCTTGCGCCGCAGTTCGGAGTTCTCCCGTCGCAGCCGCGAAGTCTCCATCGCGCGACGAATGACAACCAGCAACTGGTCGATATTGAACGGTTTCTCGATGAAGTCGTAGGCGCCCTGCTTGATCGCGGCGACGGCGATCTCGATGTTGCCATGCCCGGAGATGATGACCACCGGGATCTCGGGCCGGTCACGTTTCACCGCCTTGAGGATGTCGATCCCGTCCATCTTGCTGTCCTTCAGCCAGATGTCGAGGATCATCAGCGCCGGCGGTTCCTGCTCGATCGCGCCCATGCATTCCTCGGAGTTCGCGGCCAGCCGGACCGAGAAGCCTTCGTCGCGCAGGATATCGCCGATCAGCTCCCGGATATCCCGCTCGTCGTCAGTAATAAGAATGTCGCCCATATTCCTGTACTCCCTCAATTGTTTCACTCGGCCGCCTGGTCGAGCGTGGCTGCGCAGGGCAACCTGATTTCTGCCAGCGCACCGTGGTGCGCGTTGCCTTCGAACGTCGGCGCGTCGATCAATTCGAGCGTGCCGCCGTGTTCCTCGATGATCTTCTTCACGATCGGCAGGCCGAGCCCGGTGCCCTTGGCCCGCGTCGTGACATAGGGCTCGAACAGCCGGCTGCGATCCTCCGGCAGGCCGATGCCATTGTCCGCGATGCGGATGACGGCCTGTCCGCCACCGGTTTCCAGGCTCACCCGCACCTCCGGCACATAGCCGTCCGGGGCACCCGCTTCCTCAAGGCTTTCAATCGCTTCGCCGCCATTCTTGATGAGATTGGTGAGCGCCTGGCCAATCATAGTCTCGTCAACCAGCGCAGGTGTCGGCGCCTCGGGAAGATCCCAGCTCAGCGCCTTGCCGAGCTGCTGTTTCTGAAGTGTCACCGCATCGCGCACCAGCCGCGTCAGGTCGGACTGACGCCGGTCGGGCTCGGGCATGCGGGCGAACTTGGAGAATTCGTCGACGATACGGCGCAGATCCTCGGTCTGGCGCACGATCACGTCGGTCATGGAGGTCAGCGCCTCGGCATCCTCGGCGTCGAGCTTGCGCGAGAACTTGCGCTGCAGCCGTCCCGCCGAGAGCTGGATCGGAGTGAGCGGGTTCTTGATCTCGTGTGCGATCCGCCGGGCGACGTCGCCCCAGGCGGCCATCCTCTGTGCCGAGACCAGCTCGGTCACGTCGTCGAAGGCAACCACGTAGCCCTCGAGCTCGCCCTCCACCGAGCGGCGTTCGGCCAGCCGGACCAGCAGGTTCTCGACCTTGCCGTCGCGGGTCAGTCGGATCTCCTGCTGGGTGACGGTGCGCTCGTCGTTCCGAAGGCGCGCGAGCAGCCCTGCGAACTCCGGAACCGCCTTGGCGATCGCCTCGTGGTGGTCGCCGGCCTCCGGGTCGAGCCGCAGCAGGTTCACCGCGGCGGGGTTCATGAAATCCACCCGCCCGTCCGGGTCGAGGCCGATGACCCCGGCTGTGATCGACGTCAGCACGGTCTCGAACAGGCGGCGGCGCGCCTCGATCTGTGCATTGGTCTCCAGCAGGGTCGAGCGCTGCGCCTCGAGCTGGCGGGTCATCTGGTTGAACATCCGTCCCAGCGTGGCGATCTCGTCGTCGCTGGATTCCTCGCGGACCTGCACCGAAAGATCGCCCTTGCCGACCTTTTCGGCCGCAGCGGCCAGCCGCCCGATCGGCCGCGACAGGCGCTCTGCAAACCACAGGCCAAGCCAGATCGCAGCAAGGATCAGGATCACCGCAAACCCGAGATAGAGCAGCGAGAACTCGAACAGGATCCGCCCGCGCTCGTCCTCCAGCTGGTTGTAGAGCCGGATCGATTCCTGGGTCTCGTCGAGCAGCGACAGGATATCGCCGTCGACATCGCGGCTGACGTAGAGATAGCGGTCGGCGAAGGCGTCGAGCTTCACCAGAGCGCGGAATTCGTTGATGTCCCAGTCCTCGATCACCACGATCTCGCCGGCCTCGGCGCGGGCGATCTCCTCGGCGGAGGGCTGCTCGTAGTCGAAGAGGTAGGATCGTTCGCCCCGCGAGCGCAGCTGGCCCGTGGAATCGATTACATAGGCTTCGCGCAGGCCCCGCTGCACCTGTGCCTGTCCCTGGGTCAGCAACTGCCGAACCTCGCCATCCGTAAGGCCCAGGCCGACCCCACCGGCCGCATCGAGGTAGTTGGCTAGGCCCTGGGCGTCCTGGCGCAGGTCGCGCAGGTGTTCGCCTTCGTAGGCCTCGGCCGCGGAGAGCGATGCGCCGACCACGTTGCGCACCCGATCCGAGAACCAGCCTTCAAGGCCGATGTTGATCGTCAGACCCGCGAAGATCGCCACCAGCACGGCCGGGATCAGCGCGACCAGCGCGAAAACTCCGGTCAGGCGCAGGTGCAGCTTGGAGCCTGCGGAATCCTTGCGGCGGGCGCCGAACATTGCCGCGACCCGCCGCAATACGAGGGTCGCGACGACGAGGATGTAGACCAGATCGACAAGGAGGACGAGGCGCAGGCCGAGCGAACCGGCCCCCTGCCCCAGCGGCCCCATTAGCAGAAAGGTCCAGACCACGAGCAACGGGCCCAGCACCACCAGGGCCAGGGTGGCCATGGTCTGTGCCGTTCGCGAGCGCCTGAGCTCTGCGAAGGACTCCAAATTCAGCCGCGAGAGAACGCCTGCCAAGCTTCGCCTCGTGATGTTTGCGCCACCCAGATCTGGTTTGACCCGGTGACGTGACCGCCATATCCCGTGATCGTTCCGGAGGGCGTGCCCCCGATGCCACGGCTCTGTTGCGGTTTTACATCAACTTGCGGCGTCGTGTCACGCGAATATCGAGGTCGGTGATCTTCTTGCGCAGGGTATTGCGGTTGATGCCGAGAAGATCGGCGCATTTCGCCTGATTTCCGCCGGTTGCGTCCAGCGCGATCTCGATCAGCGGGATTTCCACTTCCTTGAGGATGCGCTGGTACAGGCCCGGAGGCGGCAAGACTCCGCCGTGCAGGTCGAAATAGCGGCGCAGGTGCTTCGCCACGGAGGCCGAGAGCTTCTCGCCGTCGCCGCCGCCAACCAGCGGCTCGATCTCGGGCTGGTTGCCCAGCACCATCTCGACCTCGCTGCGGCCGATCTCCTCTTCCGGCGAGGTCACGACGAGCCGCCGGATGGTGTTTTCGAGCTGCCGCACGTTGCCCGGCCAGGAATAGGCGCGGATCAGGTCCATCGCCGAGCCGGAGAACCGCCGCGTGCCGACCCCGTCGCGCTCGGCGCGGGCGAGGAAGTGTTCGGCCAGCAGCGGGATGTCGTCCACCCGCTCCCGCAGGCTCGGCACGTTGAGCGTGACGCCGCTCAGGCGATAGAACAGGTCCTGCCGGAAGTTCCCGGCCTCCATCTGCCGCATCAGGTCGCCCTGGCAGGTGGCCATGACGCGCGGCGCCGTGTCGGAGAGCGCATCGAGCATCCGCACGATCCGGCCCTGGGTGTCGGCATCGAGGTCGCTCACCTCGTCAAACAGCACCGAGCCGCCACGGGCGCGCGACAGGATCGCCGCCGGGCCGTCGAGCGTCGACAACTCCTCCGCCCCGGCCACCACGAAGGGCAGCGTGCGGCGGTCGGAGAAATCGTGGATCGCGCGGGCGATGAGCGATTTTCCGGTGCCGGATTCGCCGGTGATCAGAACCGCGAGATCGGTGTTCATCACCCGCGCCACCAGCCGGTAGAGCGCCTGCATGACCGGGGTGCGGCCCACCAGCGGCAGATCCTCGGTGCCGCCCGTCGGCCGCTCCTCGATCACCGGCCGGGCCTGTTGCACCCGGCGCTTGGTCTCCAGCGCCTTGGAGGCGCGCTTCATCAGGTCCGGCAGGTCGAAGGGCTTGGGGAGGTAGTCGTAGGCATCCGCCTCCGCCGCCTGGATCGCGGTCATGATCGTGTTCTGCGCCGAGATCACGATCACCGGCAGGCCGGGGCGTTCCTCGGCGATCTTGGGCAGGGTGTCGAGCCCATTGCCGTCGGGCATGATGACATCGGAGATCACGAGGTCGCCCTTGCCCTCCTCGACCCATCGCATGAGCGTAACGAGGGACGAGGTTGCGTGCACCTTGCAGCCGGCGCGGGTCAGCGCCTGGGTCAATACGGTGCGGATCGTGCGGTCGTCGTCGGCGACAAGAACGGTGCCGTCCATTTATGGGGTCTCCTTGTCAGAATCCTGCTGGATGTGTTTGGGGGCGATCGGAAGAGAGATCCGGAACACCGTGCGCCCCGGCACGGAATCGACCGATATCCAGCCCTTGTGTTCGGAAATGATCTTGCTCACCAACGCCAGCCCGAGCCCGGTGCCATTCTCGCGGCCGGACACGAAGGGCTCGAAGATCTCGTCGGCGATGTCCGGCGGCAGGCCCGGACCGCTGTCGATCACCTCGACCTGCAGCGGCACGCGAAACGCCTGTTCCCCCTTGCGGCGGACCCGGAGGCTGGGCTCGTAGAAGGTCCGCAGGGTGATCGTGCCGCTTTCGGTCCCGGAGGCCTGGGCGGCGTTCTTCAGCAGGTTCAGGAACACCTGCAGCAACTGGTCGCTGTCGCCATAGGCGGGCGGCAGGGAGGGGTCGTAATCCTCCTTGATCGACATATGCGCCGCAAAACCGATGATCGCGGACTTCCGGGCACGGTCGAGCACGTCGTGGATATTGACCGGCTTCGCCTGCGGCGGGCGCAGGTTGCCGAACTGCTCGACCTGGTCCAGCAGCTTCACGATGCGCCGGCTCTCCGCGACGATCAGGTCGGTCAGCTCCAGGTCATCCTTGGACAGGTTCATCGACAGTAGCTGCGCCGCCCCGGTGATTCCGGCGAGCGGGTTCTTGATCTCGTGCGCCAGCATCTCCGCCATGCCGATGGCGGATTTCGCCGCCTTGTCGGCCGAAATGGAGCGGCCCAGACGCCCGGCGATCTCGCGCGGGGAAACGAGGAACAGCAGCCGGTTGGTGTCGTTGCTGATCGGGGCGATCTGCAGGTTGCACTCCACAGGAGCGCGCTCGCCGGTGCCCACGTCCACGTCGTTGATGAACAGCGGCGACCGGTTCTTCCGCACCCGCGCCAGCGCTTCCTCGATCGGCGCGTCGATCACCAGCCGGTCATAGACCAGCTCGCCTTCCAGCCCCTTGATCGTCTTGTTCAGGAACAGCTCGGCGGCCGGATTGATGGCGGTGATCCGGTCCTGCGGGTCGAGGACCAGCGCAGGAATCGGAAGCGACGCCCAGATTACTCCGGAGCCCGGCATCATGCGGCCTCCCGGGCGTCAGTGTCGAAGGCTTGCTGCACCAGCCGTTGAACCTCTTCGTTATCGGTTTCTGTTTGGAGACGGCGGCGCAGCCCGGCAGGGTCGCCGGCATGATCGAGGTACCAGCCAAGGTGCTTGCGGGCCATGCGGTTGCCCAGCACCGGCCCGTAGAACGACAGCATCGCCTCGACATGCGCGCCGACCATCTCGGCCAGTGCCCGCCCTTGCGGCACCTCGGGCGCGGGCGTGCCGAACAGGCCCGCGGCGATCTCCGCGAGCCGCCACGGACGGCCCTGTGCCCCGCGGCCGACCATCACGCCATCGGCGCCGGACTGGGCCAGCGCGGTGCGGGCGGTGGCCACGTCGACGATGTCGCCATTGGCGATGACCGGAATCGAAACCGCCTGTTTCACCGCGGCGATTGCGCCCCAGTCGGCACGTCCCTTGTAGAATTGCTGGCGGGTGCGGCCGTGGATCGTCACCATCTGCACCCCCGCGCCTTCAGCCCGCCGGGCCAGTTCGGCCGCGTTCAGGCAGTCATGGTCCCAGCCGAGCCGGGTCTTGAGCGTCACCGGGATCGACACCGCGCCGACCACCGCCTCGATCAGCGAAAGCGCATGGTCGAGGTCGCGCATCAGCGCCGAACCCGAGGCGCCGGCCCCGCTGGCGCTCGTCACCTTCTTCGCCGGGCACCCCATGTTGATGTCGATCAGTGCCGCGCCGTTGGCCTCGACCATCCGCGCTGCTTCGGCCATCCAGTGCGCCTCGCGCCCGGCGAGCTGCACCGAGGTATTGGCCTCGCCAAAGCCCAGCTCCGCCTTCTCGCGAACCCCGGGCTTGGCCTGCACCATCTCCTGGCTGGCAACCATCTCGGACACCACGAGACCCGCGCCGAAGCGGGCCACGAGCTGCCGGAATGGCAGGTCGGTGATGCCCGCGAGTGGTGCGAGAAGAACCGGGGGTGTCAGGGTCAAGTTTGCAAAGCAAACCGTCAATTGCTCAATCCTTGTGCAGTCAAATCGTCGTATAGCGAAGCTGGGGCCGGTTCCAAGCTGAAGACCACATCAATATGACCGCCAAACGAACAATGCACAAAAAACAGGCGAACTTCCGCCCGGTCGGCTTGCCCGTTGCCCTGCCTTCGGTCACCGATTAGACGGAAGCCATGACAGAGCCCTCATTGCCATCCACTTCCCCGGCCCCGTCCAGAAAGGTCGCGGCGCTGATCGTCGCCGCCGGTCGCGGCACGAGGGCCGGTGGAGACATTCCCAAGCAATATCAGGTTATTGCGGGAAAACCTGTGCTGGCGCATACGGTCGAGCGGTTTCGCGCGCACCCCGGCGTTCACAGCCTTCTGGTGGTGATCGGGGCCGAGGATGACGCGCTGGCGGCCTCGGCCCTGCCCGAAGATGTGGCACGCACCCCGGGTGGCGCCAGCCGCGATGCCTCCGTGCGGGCCGGGCTGGACGCCCTGCCCCCGGACATCACCCACGTCCTGATCCACGACGGTGCCCGCCCCCTGGTGCCGGATGCGGTGATCGACCGGGTGCTCACGGCGCTGGAAACCCATCCCGGCGCGGCGCCCGCGCTGGCGGTGACGGACGCGTTATGGCGGGGCGAGGACGGCCGCGTTCTGGCCCCGACCCCGCGCGACGGCCTCTTCCGGGCGCAGACCCCCCAGGGTTTCGACCTCGCCGCGATCCGGGCCGCCCATGCCGCCCATCCCGGCGGCGCCGCCGATGACGTGGAGGTCGCACTGTCGGCCGGGCTGGACGTTGCGATCGTCGAGGGGCACGAAGACAATATCAAGGTCACGTTGCCGGGCTGCTTCGCCCGTGCCGAACGGATGCTGGCGAAAGGAATGCCGATGGATGTGAGGCTGGGCAACGGCTACGACGTGCACCGCTTCGGGCCGGGAGACCACGTGGTGCTCTGCGGCGTCGAGGTGGCACATCCGCGTGGACTGCAAGGCCATTCGGATGCCGATGTCGGCATGCACGCGATCACCGACGCGCTCTATGGCGCGCTGGCCGAGGGTGATATCGGGCAGCACTTCCCGCCAAGCGATCCGCAGTGGAAGGGCGCCGCGAGCGAGATCTTCCTGCGCCACGCGGTTGGCCGGGTCGCCGAGCGCGGCTACCGGATCGCCAACGTCGACTGCACGCTGGTCTGCGAGCGCCCCAAGATCGGCCCACATGCCGAGGCGATGCGCGAAGCCCTCGCCGCGATCATGGGGCTCGATGCCGAAAGGATCAGCGTCAAGGCGACGACCTCCGAGCGGCTCGGCTTCACCGGACGCGAGGAAGGCATCGCCGCGATCGCCACCGCCGCGCTGGTCACGGCATGACCCCCGCGCGTTTCGTTGCCACTGTCTTCGGGGTCGGCCTGTTGCGCCCCGCGCCCGGCACCTGGGGCTCGCTGGCCGCGATCCCGCTGGCCTACGGGCTGCATGTGGCGGGCGGCTTCCCGCTGCTTGCGGCCGCGACATTCGCCGCGCTCGCCCTCGGCTGGTGGGCGACGGCAGTGCACAGCCAGGCGGTCGGCCACCCCGACCCCTCCGAGATCGTGATCGACGAACTCATCGGCATGTGGATCGCGCTCTGGCCGCTTTCTGCCGGACTCTGGCATGCCGGCGCGGATCCGCATGTCTTTCCCTATCCCGGCTGGATCGGCGCCTTTGTCATGTTCCGCCTGTTCGACGTCTGGAAGCCGGGCCCGGTCGGCTGGGCGGACCGCCGGCACGGGCCTGCGGGCGTGCTGCTGGACGATGTGATCGCGGGCTTCCTTGCCGCGCTCGTGGTCTCGGTCGCGGCCTTCGTCTCCCACACCTGGCTGATGGAATGAGCGCAGTGCTGGTCCAGCTGGCGACGCTCGGTCCGCTGGGACGCCTGCCCATGGTCGGCGGCCTCCTTGCAACCGTCGCCGGTCTGGCCGCGGCCATCGGGATGCACAGCCTCGTGGAGGCGCCGCGTGCACTGATCGTCGTCTGGGCGCTGCTGCTGACCCTGGCGATGCTCAGCATCCCGCGGGCGCTCGAGGCTGGCACGCCGCCGCGGCAGATCGTGCTCGACCGGTTCACCGGCATCTGGCTCGCCGCGGCGCCGGTCCTCCCCTTCATCGGGATCGCCACCACCGAACTCGGTCAGCCGGGCGTGCTGGCGCTCGGGCTGCCGCTGGTGATCTACAACCTGATCCTCGCCGGTCCGCTGCGCCGCATGGGCGCAAGCCCCCGCCCGCTGCTCCAGCTCGCCGACGACCTGATCGCCGCGACCCTGACGCTGCTGCTCGCGATCGGCATGATGGCAGCGCTGATCGCAAAAAGCGGAGCCATGCCGTGACCGACCTGATCCGGATCGCCGATCTCACCACCGTCAGCGCCGAGACCCTGCTCGCCCGTGCCCGCGCCCGTGGCCTTGTCGTCGCCACGGCGGAGAGCTGCACCGGTGGGTTGATCGCCGGCGCGATCACCGAGATCCCCGGCTCCTCGGACATCTTCGACCGGGGCTTCGTGACCTATTCCAACGCCGCCAAGCGGCAGCTTCTCGGGGTTTCCGAGGAAAGCCTCGTAAAATTCGGCGCGGTCTCCGAGGCCGTGGCGCGCGAGATGGCCGCCGGCGCCCTGATCCGCTCGGAGGCCGACCTTGCCGTGTCCGTCACCGGCATCGCAGGACCCGGCGGCAGCGAGCACAAGCCCGAGGGGCGTGTCTGTTTCGGCCTGGCCCGCAAGGGGCATGCCACGGTTGCCAAGACGGTCGATTTCGGCGCCCTCGGACGGACGGCGGTGCGCCAATACACGGTGAACCACGCGCTGGAACTGCTGATCGGCGCGCTGGAAGACGCCCCGCTGCCGCCCGAACGGATCGCGCCGCCCCGTCCCTGAACCGGCGACGTTGGCGCCGCCAGATTGCCCCGACGTCTGGCATACAAGACCGACCGGGATAAGTCACTGTAACCCCGATACATTCTGGCTCCACGACAGCCGACCATATGGTTTCGTCGGCTTCCGCAGCGTCCGTTAATATATCAACTGTTTACAACTCATCGGCCAAAAATTACAAATCTGTCCAAATTCGGAATGCTCGGCGGGAGGGCCTGAGCAAGTGGATTTCGGGAGGATACCATGAGACGAATCTGGCTTTTGAGCAGTGTCGCGTTTTCGGTTCTGGCGGGTGCGGCGATGGCCCAGACGCTGACCAACCCGGGCTTCGAATCCGGTTGGGGCGGCTGGACGGATGTCGATCCGAACAAGGACGCGACCTCGATCTCCGGCGATTTCAACAGCGGGGCGAAATCGGGCAAGATCAGCAAGGAAACCGGGCATTTCGAGCAGGCGATCACGCTCTACCCGGAGTCCGAATACGAGCTGAAGGCATACGTGCGCGGCCCGGGCGTCATCGGCATCGAAGTCGCCGGAGAGGAGCACACCGCCGCCTCCGAGGGCGACGGCAATACCTGGGTTCCGCTGAGCGTGCCGTTCACCACCGCCTCCGATGTCGAGGGCCGGGTCTTTGGCGGCTGGGGCGGCGCGGAAGGCCGCTTCGACGATTTCGAGCTGGTGGCGATCTCCGGCCCGGCCCTTGCGGCTGCCGAAGAAGCGGCGAAGGGTCCGCGCGAATACACCACCCTGCCCGACGCCTGCGAGGAGATGAGCCAGCTGCGCGTCGTCTCGGTGTCGGCGGAGGGCGATTACGACAAGGACTATGCGCCGGAGCTGGCCGTCGACCACGAGTTCATCGTCGATTCCCGCTGGTCCGCCGAAGGCGCCGGGCGCGAGATCATCCTCGACCTCGGGATGCCGCAGACCCTGAAGGAACTCGGGCTCGCCTTCTACAAGGGCCACGAGCGCAAGAACTTCTTCGAGATGGCCGCGTCCCCGGACGGCAAGACCTGGCAGCCGCTGATCCCGCGGACGGAATCTGCCGGCAAGACGACCGCAATCGAGCGGTTCGACTTCGACGACACGGTGGCGCGCTACGTCAAGGTCATCGGCTTCGGGAACGAGTCGAACGCCTGGAACTCGATCATCGAGATCCAGCCCTACGGCTGCGGCATGGGCATGATCGACTCCACCGGTGACGGATCGGACGTCGGCGCCTATTCCAACAAGGGGCTCTACGGGCTGTTCAACGACGTTCCGCCGTCGAAGAACTTCGACCTCTCCGCCTGGAAGATCACCGTGCCCTACGACAAGGACGGCGACGGCAAGGTGGACGAGATCCACGAGCAGGAGCTGACCTCCGGCTGGACCGATCCGGAGGTGTTCTACACCGATCCCACCACCGGCGGCATGGTGTTCCGCTCTATCCCGGGCGGCACGACCACCTCCGGCTCCAGCTATCCACGCTCGGAGCTGCGCGAGATGATGCGGGCCGGCGACACCTCCATCTCCACCCGTAACGACGATGGCACGCCGAACAAGAACGGCTGGGTGTTCTCCTCGGCCCCGGCGGAGGCGCAGGAAATGGCCGGCGGCGTCGACGGCGTCATGACCGCGACGCTCGCGGTCAACCAGGTGACCAAGACCGGCGAGACCGGCAAGGTCGGCCGGGTCATCATCGGCCAGATCCACGCCAAGGACGACGAGCCGATCCGGCTCTACTACCGCAAGCTGCCGCACAACAAGTTCGGCTCGATCTATTACGCCCACGAGCCGGTGGGCGAGGATGACAAGTGGTTCGAGATGATCGGGACCCGGAAGGACAATTCCGACAACCCCGCCGACGGCATCGCGCTCGACGAGATCTTTTCCTATGAGATCAAGGTCTCGGGCAAGGAGATCGACGGCGCGGTCAACCCGATCCTCGACGTCAAGATCATCCGGGATGACGGCACCGAGGTAACCTCGAGCTACGACATGTACGAGAGCGGCTACAACGTCTCCGATGACTTCATGTACTTCAAGGCCGGCGCCTATTCGCAGAACAACACCTCGCTGCCGGGGTCGCGGGATGCGGACCAGGTGACCTTCTACAGGCTCGACGTGCAGCACTGACGATCCCCCACGGAGCGAGGCCCGCCGCGCGACCTGCACGGCGGGCCTTTTCTCGTCCGGTGGGCATGGATGTGGAGCCGGCCTCAGCCGTTGTTCCAGCGGTAGCCCTGCCCGTTCCCGCGCCCGTTGCCGCCGCCCCTGCGCCCGAAATCGGCCGTCGTCAGAACGCCATTGCTGTCGCTGTCCATCCGCTGGAGCCAGGATTTCGACCCGGCCACGTACTCGGACCGGGAAACGACACCGTCGCCATTGCCGTCGAGGGCGTAGCGCTGAACACCGCGGCTGCCCTGCGGGCTGTTGCGACCAAGCTCGGCGACCGAGAGAACGCCATCGCCGTTGCGGTCGAGGCTCGCGAACTGGCCCGCGCGGCCGGCCTCGACCTCGGCCAGAGTGACCCGGCCGTCACGGTTGGCGTCCCAGCGGTCGATGGCCGTGGCGCCAGGCACGGCCTGTTGAGCGGCGGCCGCGGAGCCGGCGAGAAGGAGAACAAGGGTCGGGAGTGCGAAGCGTTTCATGGGATGGACTCCTGCGCATCATGAATGCATATCCATGATACGCCTTTCACGGCCGAGTTCCGTCGAAAAAAGTCCGCCCGTCAGACAGACCTTAACCGTAGAGTTCTTTCGCGCGCTTTTCGAAGGCGCCCATGATCTGCTTCTGCGCCTCGGTGAAGAACATGCCGGCGGCCTTCTGCAGGATCCTGTTCTTGAACTCGAACTCGACGTGGTAATCCACCTCGCAGCCGCCCTCGACATCTCGGAAGGCCCATTTCGAGATCAGGAACTTGAACGGCCCGTCGATATATTCGCTTACGATCGTTCCGGCCTTTTCGTCCAGCGTCACGCGGGTACCGAACTTCTCCCGGAACACCTTGAACGAAATCACGAGGTCCGCGATCTCGATCATCACGTCCCCCTCCGGATGCCGCCCGCGGATCCGCGCCGCCGCGGTCCAGGGAAGAAATTTCGGATAGGACTGGATGTCGGCAACGAGGTCGTACATCTGTTGTGCCGTGTACGGCATGACGCGCTTGTCGGAATGGGTGAGCATCGTGCGGCGATTGGCCCCTGTCGGTTGGTTCCCGTGTCAGGTTCAAGATGTCGTAGACAATGTCGGCAAGATCAAGGGAAGCCAATGTCTTCGCGACCATACGTCATCGATCAGATGATCTCCGCCAAATCCATCGCCGCCCGAATCGAGGAGCTGGCGCGGGAGATCGAATCGGAATTCGCAGATACCGACAAGCTGGTGGTCGTGGGGCTGCTGCGCGGCTCCTTCGTGTTCATCGCCGACCTGGTGCGGGAGCTGGAACTGCCGGTGGAGGTCGACTTCCTCGAGGCGTCCTCCTACGGCAACTCCATGAAATCCAGCCGGGAAGTACGGATTCTCAAGGACTTGCGCGGCGAGATCGAGGGGCGCGACGTGCTGGTGGTGGAAGACATCATCGACACCGGGCACACGATGGCGCGGGTCGTGGCCTTCCTCGGCGCCCGCAACCCCGCGCGCTTGCGCACCATCTGCCTGCTCGACAAGCCGGCACGGCGGGAGGTCGACTACAAGGCCAGCTGGACCGGTTTCGAGATCCCCGACAAATTCGTCGTCGGCTACGGAATCGACTTCGCGCAGCGCAACCGCAACCTGCCCTTCATCGGCTCGGTGCGGTTCATCGACGAGGGCAGCAGCCCGGCCGGAGACGGCGGCGACGCCTGATCCATGCTCGGTCCCCACTGGTTTCTGCGCATGAAGCGCTGGGTGCAGCACCCGCCTTCCGGACGCCGCGTGGCGCTCGTCCTGGGTGTGATCGCGGCCTGCCTGCTGATCGTGACGCTGGAGCGGCTGGGATACTGGCCGGAGTGGATGACGGCCGACCGAGTGGGCCGGATGCCGGGGCGCGGCGGTTTCTGATTGTGCGGAAACCTGCCTAAAAGTCAGCCGCCGGCCCTTTGCGCCGCATCGCAGAATTCCATAGGGTGCCGACGACAGGGAGAAGCCCAGCCAGCCCCGCGAGGGCGAGCGCCTGCATCTTCCCACCACCGCAAGGGGCTGACATGCGTCGCTTTTTCACCATCCTCCTCCTTCTGCTGCTGGCCATTGCCGGCGCCGGGCTGTGGTTCACCCGGCCCGATCCCCTGCCGAGCGATCTGGTCACCGGGGTGCAGGGGGATGCCGAGGCCGGGCGCAACGTGTTTCTCGCGGCGGGCTGCGCCTCCTGCCACGCCGACAGCGGCGCCGAGGCGCAGGAGGCGCCGCTGCTTTCCGGCGGGCGGCGGCTCACGACCGATTACGGCACTTTCATCTCGCCCAACATCTCGCCGGACCCGGTGCATGGGATTGGCGGCTACTCCATTGCCGATCTCGCGAGCGTTCTGAAGCGCGGCGTGACGCCGGACGGCCGGCACCTCTACCCGGCGATGCCCTACACGACCTACACCCGGATGAACGTCGCCGACATCGTGGACCTCAAGGCCTATCTCGACACCCTGCCCGCCGACAGCACCCCACGGCAGGCCAACCAGCTCGACTTCCCCTATTCGCTGCGCCCGCTGCTCGGGTTCTGGAAGAAGGCCTACCTGACCGACAGCTTCGTCGCCGCGGCCCCGAGCCAGCAGCTCGAACGCGGCCGCTACCTCGTGGAGGCGCTTGGTCATTGCGCCGAATGCCACACCCCGCGCAACCGCTTCGGCGCGCTCGACCGGTCCCGCTGGATGGCGGGCGCCCCGAATCCGGCCGGCCAGGGCATGATCCCCAACATCACGCCCGCCGCGCTCGACTGGACCGCCGGCCAGATGACCTGGTACCTGCAGAGCGGCTTTGCCCCCGACCACGACGAGGTCAGTCGCGAGATGGAATCGATCATCGCCGGGCTGAGCCAGTTGCCCGAGGCCGACCGCGAGGCCATCGCCGCCTACCTCGCCGGGCTCGCCCCGATGGAGTAAACGGCCCGCGCTTTGGCCCTCCGTCCCCGCATGTTACCTTGCGTCGCGAACGCGGGACAGGAGGGCGCCATGCCGACGGGAACGGGAATGCCGCAGCCACAACCAGGGCGGCTCTGGCTGACCGAGGGCGGGATCGAGACCGAAATCATGTACAAATGGGGGTTCGACCTGCCCCATTTCGCGATGTTCCCCTTGCTCGACGATCCGGCAGCCCTGCAGGCGATGAAGGACATGTGGCGGCGCTCGCTCGACGTCGCAGCGCGCCACGGGTTCTCTTTCGTGATGAACGGGCTCGATTATCGCGCCAGCCCCGACTGGGCGGCGCTGCTCGGCTATTCGCTCGACGGGCTGGTCGAGATGCAGCACCGCTGCATCGACTTCCTTCGTGAGCTTCGGGACGAATATGCCGGCCGGATCGACGAGATGATCCTCTGCGGCACGCTCGGGCCGCGCGGCGATGCCTATGGTCTGAACCGCGACATCACCGAGCGGAGCGCCGAGGATTACCACGCCGTGCAGCTGACCAACCTGCGCGCCGCCGGGGCCGATATGGCCTGGGCGATGACTTTCAACAACATCCCCGAGGCCATCGGCGCAGTGCGGGCGGCTCGGGCGGTGGGTCTTCCCATCGTAATCGGCCTGACGCTCGACAGCACGTCCCGCCTTCGGTCCGGCCCCACCCTGCGGCAGGCGATCGAGGCGATCGACGCCGCCCCCGAGGGCGGGCCTGAGTATTACATGATCAATTGCTCGCATCCCGTCGAGTTCGAACCGGCCTTCGACGGCGGCGACTGGCAAGGCCGCATCCGGGCGCTGCGGCCCAATGCCTCGAAGATGGAGAAGATCGCGCTCTGCAAGCTCGGCCACCTCGAGGAAGGCGACCCCGAGGAGCTCGGGCGGATGATGGGCGATCTTGCCCGCCGGATGCCGCAGGTCGACATCTGGGGCGGGTGCTGCGGCACCTGCGACACCCATCTCGACCTGATGGCCGGCCAGGTAAAGGCGGCGCGGCAGGCGGTGGCGCAAGGCGCTGTGCGAACCTAGTCGCCGTCGAAAGCGATCGGGCTCTGCCGGGCGCGATTGACCCTGAGGGTGAACACATCCGGCCGCGCGTAGTGTCCGCAGACATCGAACTTGCGCCGCGACGCCCGCGCCTCGGCCACATCGATCTCGGCGACCAGCAGCCCCTGCTCCTTGTGCATGGGCCCGGCGAGCGCGCCGCCAAAGGGCTTGTAGACCACGGCGTCGCCGGGATTGACCCATTCCTCGGGGTTGGGAAAGAGCTCTTCGCGAAACGGCACCGCCTCGGGCACGTCCGAGGCCTTGATCGAGCTGGCACAGCCGACCACCCAGCAGCCGCCCTCGCGCGCGATGTGCTGCATCGTCGCGAGCCAGGTGGCGCCGCTGTCCCAGGTCGGGGCACAGTAGATATCGATGTTCTGGGCGTAGAGCGCGAAACGCGCCAGCGGCATGTAGTTTTCCCAACAGAGCAGCGCGCCCACGCGTCCGACGGCGGTCTCCACCACGTTGAGCGTGGATCCGTCCCCGAAGCCCCAGACCATGCGCTCGGGGTTGGTCGGCATCAGCTTGCGGTGATTGTTGAGCAGCGTCCCGTCGGCATCGATGATCGCCACGCTGTTGAAGAGCGTGCTGCCGCTGACCGCGCCATCGAGCTCCTGATGACCGAGCACCACCACCACCGAATGCTCCCGCGCGGCCGCCTTGACGGGCGCGAGGTCGTCCTTGCTCAGGTCGATCGAGTTCGCCTGCGACAAGGCAAAAAGCGCGTCTGTCTTCTGCATCCCGGCGCCAGGGCTGAGCCGCCAGACAAAGGTGGGATAGCCCGGCAGCCAGGCTTCCGGAAACACGACAAGGCCGCAGCCCTGCCCTGCGGCCTCGGCCACGAGGTCCACGGCGCGCTCGATGGAGCGCGCCTTGTCGAGATAGACGGGCGGATATTGTACGACAGCGATTTTCATGGGGGTCCCTCCGGGGAGAAACCCTAACCACTTCCGCAACGTAAATCAAAACGCTGCGATCGCGTTCCTGTCGCGGCGCGCCGTCAGGCCTGGCCGAGCTTCGCCAGACGTGCCGTGCGAAGGCGTTCGAAATCGTCGCCGGCGTGATAGCTGGACCGGGTGAGCGGCGTTGCCGAGACCATCAGGAAGCCCTTGCCGAACGCGGCCTGCTCGTAGGACTTGAACTCCTCGGGCGTGACGAACCGCTCCACCGCGTGGTGCTTGGGCGTCGGCTGCAGGTATTGGCCGATGGTCAGGAAATCGATATCGGCGGCGCGCATGTCGTCCATCACCTGCAGCACGCCCTGCTTGTCCTCGCCGAGGCCGACCATGATGCCGGACTTGGTGAACATGGTCGGGTCCAGCTCCTTGACCCGCTGCAGCAGGCGTAGCGAGTGGAAGTAGCGCGCGCCGGGGCGGACGGTCGGGTACAGGCCCGGCACCGTCTCGAGGTTGTGGTTGAAGACATCCGGCTTGGCCTCCACCACGGTCTCCAGCACCGAGGGATCGCATTTCAGGAAATCGGGCGTCAGGATCTCGATGGTCGACTCGGGGGAGCGGTGGCGGATCGCGCGGATGGTTTGTGCGAAATGGTCCGCTCCGCCGTCTTCAAGGTCGTCGCGGTCGACCGAGGTGATGACCACGTGCTTCAGGCCGAGCTTCTGCACGGCATGGGCCACGCGGCCGGGCTCGAAGGCGTCGAGCGCCGAGGGCTTGCCGGTCGCCACGTTGCAGAAGGTGCAGCCACGGGTGCAGATCTCGCCCATGATCATCATGGTGGCGTGGCCGCGGGACCAGCACTCGCCGACGTTCGGGCAGCCGGCCTCTTCGCAGACCGTGGGAAGGTTGTTCTCCCGCAGGATCTTGTGGGTCGAGTTGTAGCCTTCGCCGCCTGGCGCTTTCACACGGATCCAGCTGGGTTTCTTCGGCTGGGCGTTGTCGGGCCGGTGGGCCTTTTCCGGGTGGCGTTGGCCGGGGATCTTCAGGTCGCGCATGTGATACCTCGCAGTTCCATCCCTCATATAGGTCCGGCGTCACAAAACCAATTCCCCTTTGTACCGCGCAACCCCGCCATGCATCCAGACGAAACGACCGCAGGGCGCCGGGCGTAGCGCCGCACCAACGGAAAAGGGCCACCCGCCGGGTGGCCCTGTGACTTCTCTCGACCCTTGGAGTGCAGTGTCAGCCGATCATGCCGCGGCCCGGGCCATAGGTCTCCTCGTAATGCCGCGCCAGACGCGCCAGCGCGATGCGCAGGACGATCTTGCCGGACCGGGCCGACCAGCCGAGCTGCCGCTCGGTCGCTTCGAGCCCTTCCAGAAAACAGCAGCAGCGCAGCACCATGTCGCCAAGTCCCGGGCCCAGTTCGTGCAGCGCGCGGGCCACGCGGTCCCGGGCGCCGGAGGGGCCGGAGGCCGGGTCGCCCGATCCGAAGCCGCCGCGGGCGCCGCCGGTCAGGAAACGCTCCCAGTTCTGGGCCACCCGCGGCCCCATCTGCGCCAGTTCGAAATCCTCGCGCAGCCGCTCGGCGGCGACAACGTGCTCGGGCTCAAGGAACGGCGTGCCGTCCCGGTCGCGGCGGCGCGCCAGCGTCACCACCGGGCTTTCGGCCATGTTGTAACGCACGCGGCGGCGACGCGGCGCGCCGCCCTCGTCGCTGTCCAGCACGACCTTGCTGCCCCAGTCGCGGTGCTGATCGCCGAAGGGCGTCGCCGCCTCCGCGAAACCGCCGGACGTCCCGTCCTCGGAGAGCATCCGCTTGAGCGCGGACCGGCCGGCCGCGGTGATCGTGTAGCGGGCCACGCGCCCCGGATTGCGGCAGCCGATCCACTCTTTCAACGCAAATGCCTGCGCCACCGCGCGGTCCACCACGGCGGTCCGGGTGGTGCGCCCATCCGGCATCTCGCGCAGCACCGCGGCCTTTTCCATGTCGGCGGCAACGGCGAGGACGGCGCCGCTCTCCGACAGGCGCCGCAGGATGCGGCGGGCCTCGCGCGTCACGGTCGCTTCGTCGCAGACCGTCTTGGGCGCGTCGGTGGGCATCGGGAAGTGGGCAGTCATGGGCAAGGGCTCCTCAGGTCCGGGGCGATTGGATCGTTCGGTCCTGAAATGCCGTGCGCCGAGGCTCGAGAGCGCCTCGTCCACCAACGGATCGTCCCGCCGCTGCTCGAAGCGGCGGATCCGGCGCAGGATGGTCGAGGCATGGCATCCCTCGGCGCGGGCGACCTCTCGGATCGAGAGCCCCTGCTCGGTATGCCGAAGGTAATGCATCGCGGCCTGTGGCACCCATCCGGGCACGTCGCCCGCCGGAGTTTCTTTTGACTGGCCTTCCATGCTGCCCCCCTGACGTCTCCTGCCTTCCGTTATCCTCGCCCGGAAAAAATCCGGCGAATTGGTTACGCACAGGTTAATTTCAGAACCTGCCGGCAGGATTGTTTAAAATTCGCAAACAATTCTAAGCGCCGCGCGCGGTCTTATCCACAAGACCGCAACACCGCCGGAAGTCGTGCCACGTTTTTGCCACATTCACGGAGACCAGCGATGCACGACCTTTCCACGACCCTCACCAACCTCCGCCGTCCGCGCCTTCTGCTCCGCGCCGCACGGATGGGCATGGCGTCCTACAACCGCGGCCGGGACCTGAAGCGGATCACCCGGGGCGATGTTGCCGACAGCTCCGGCCGGGTGCTACCCCGTCTGCTGGCGCTGGAAGAAGATCTCGAACACAGGCGTTGCAGCGGTGACGCCGGCTATTCCCCGGCCCGCCATGTCGACATCCTGATCGCGCTGATGGCCGAGGCGCGGCTCTGGCTGCGAACCACCGCCGCCGCCTGACCAAGCCTACCGGGAGCGGCCAGCCCCTGCTCCCGCCCGCCCCGACGCCGGAGCCCACTCACACGAAGGCGTCGGGCATCTCTTCCTTGCGACGCGCGACAAAGGCGTCCAGCGCCTCCCGCAGGCCCGCGTCCATTTCCGGCGGCTGGTATTGCTCAAGCAGCCGCCGCACCCGCGCCGAGGCCAGCGTCGCGGTATCGCGCGCGCCTTCCTCGTCCCATGTCTCGAACGGCTTGTAGTCGAGCAGGTCGCTGCGCCAGAAGGCATCCTTGAAATGCCGCTGGGTATGGGCGCATCCGAGGTAATGCCCGCCCGGCCCCACCTCGCGGATCGCGTCCATCGCCTGGGCCTCCTCATCGCCGGAAACTCCGGCGGCCAGCTTGTGCAGCACCCCGAGCTGGTCGGCATCCATCACGTATTTCTCGAACGAGGCCACCAGCCCGCCCTCCAGCCAGCCGCAGGCGTGGAGCATGAAGTTCACGCCCGACATCAGACCGGCATTCAGCGAGTTGGCCGATTCATAGGCCGCCTGCGCGTCCGGCAGCTTGGAACCGTTGAACGACCCCGCCGAGCGGTACGGTAGCCCGAGCCGCCGCGCAAGCTGCCCCGCCCCATAGGTGATCTGCGCGGCCTCGGGCGTGCCGAAGGTGGGGGCGCCGGAATTCATGTCGATCGAGGTGACGAAAGCGCCGAAGATCACCGGCGCGCCGGGCCGGATGAGCTGGGAATAGGCGACGCCGGCCAGCACCTCGGCCAGCACCTGCGTCAGCGTACCCACCACCGAGACCGGCGCCATGGCCCCGCCGACGATGAAGGGCGATATGATGCAGGCCTGGTTCGCCGCGGCATAGACCTCGAGCGCGCCCATCATCGTGGCGTCGAAGGTGAGCGGCGAGTTGATGTTGACGAGCGAGGTCATCACCGTCCGCCCGTCCAGCCCGCCGAACAGGATATCGCACATGTCGACCGAATCCTGCGCCCGGCTCGGCTCGGTGACCGATCCCATAAAGGGCTTGTCGGTCAGCGTCATGTGCGCGAGCAGCATGTCGAGATGCCGCTTGTTCACCGGCACGTCGGTCGGCTCGCAGACGGTGCCGCCGGAATGGTGCAGCCATTTCGTCATGTGACCGAGCTTCACGAAGTTCCGGAAATCCTCGATGGTGGCATAGCGGCGCCCGCCAGAGAGGTCGCGCACGAAGGGCGGGCCGTAGACCGGGGCCAGCACGAGGTTGCGCCCGCCAATCTCCACCGACCTCTCCGGGTTGCGCGCGTGCTGGATGAAGCTGCCCGGCGCCGTGGCGCAGAGCTGCCGGGCCAGACCGCGCGGGATATGCACCCGCTCGCCCCGCACATCCGCCCCGGCCTGCCGCCAGCGCTCCAGCGCGCCCGGATTCTCGACGAAGGCGACACCGATCTCCTCCAGCACGATCTCGGCATTGTGCTCGATGATCCCGAGCACCTCCGCGGTCAGCATCTCCACGTCGGGAATACGGCGCTCGATCACCTTGGCGCATTCGATCCGGACCGCCGAGCGCTCCGCCCGTCGGGCCGCCCCGCCGCCACCGCTGCGCCCGCGCCGCCGCCCTGCTGCTTCCGACATGTCTCGCCCTCGTCTGGATCCTGTTCGACCAGTATCTACCCTCTCGCCGCACGTTCTCAGCGAAAGTTTGCGGCCTGTGGAGGACAAATGCGACATCCGGGCGCCTGTCCGGATCAGGCGGCAAGTTCCTCCGCGTCGGTGAGGCTCCCCTCCACATCGAGGACGATCGCACCCGCCCGGTGGCGCGATTCCACGTGCCGATAGGCGGCGCGGATCTGCTCCAGGGGGTAGATCGTGTCGATCACCGGGCGAAGCTGGCCGGCCGCGATCATCGCGAGCAGGTCTTCGAGGTACTCCCGTCGATCCTCGTTCACCCCGACCCGAACGGAAGGCCCCCGCCGAAACCGGTTGGTCAGGGCGTGCAGAATGTCCCGCGCCCCCATGTTCAGCGGCACGAAGCGCCCCTCCTGCGTCAGTGCCGGGCGGGCCTTCGCCAGCGTGGTGACCCCGATGGTGTCGAGCACGACGTCCCAGCTTTCTCCTGACGCCGCGAAATCCTCCGCGCGATAGTCGATCACTCGCTCCGCCCCCAACCCGGCCACGAAATCGGCATGGGCCGCGCTGCAGACACCCGTGACCCGCGCACCGAGTGCCCGGGCGATCTGCACAGCATAGGCCCCGACCCCGCCGGAGGCTCCCAGCACCAGCACCGATTCGCCGGGCCGGACCTCGGCGAAGTCCCGCAGGAACACGAGCGCCGAGGTGGCGCCGAACGGCAGCGCCGCTGCCTCGTGGAAGCCAAGATCGGCAGGCTTGTGCACGATCGCCCCGTCTTCCGGCAGCAGGACGCGCTCCGCATGGGCGCCAAACGCGCTGAAGCCGAACACCTCGTCGCCTTTCTGGAAATGCGTCACGCGGCTGCCCACCGCCACCACGCGGCCGGCGAACTCCCCGCCAAGCACCGTCTTGCGGGGACGGCACAGGCCGAACATCAGCCGCCCGATCAGGCGGAACGGCGGTGGAAAGGCCGCCGCGCGCAGCCGCCAGTCGCCGGTCGTCACCGACCCCGCGACCACCTCCACGACGACCTCTCGCTCGCCGGGTACCGGAAACGGAACCTCCGCCAGCGAAAGGACCTCCGGCCCTCCGTAGTTTCTGTAAACCACCGCTTTCATAACCAGGCTCCACGATCCTTGTCCTGGCACCTGAATAATCCATGCGAAGGGATCCGGTGAATTGACCGAATCTGTCGAATCGCTATGCATATTCGCATGGATTGGAGATCGGTCACCTTCGACTGGAACCGCGCCCGCGCCTTTCTCGTCACCGCCGAGGAAGGCTCGCTCTCGGCCGCCGCCCGCGCCCTCAACGTCGCCCAGCCGACGCTGGGACGGCAGGTGTCGGCGTTGGAGCAGGAACTCGGCGTCGCGCTCTTCGAACGGGCCGGCCGCGGGCTGACCCCCACTCCGGCGGGGCTGGAACTGCTGGAACACGCCCGGGCGATGGGCGCCGCGGCCACCCGGCTCTCGCTGGCCGCCAGCGGACAGAGCGAGGAAATCGCAGGGCCGATCTGTCTCACCGCGTCAGATCTGTATTCGGCCTACCTCCTGCCGCCCTTCGTCGCCCAGTTGCGAAAGCTCTATCCCGGAATCACGGTCGAAATCCTGGCCTCCAACGCGCTGAGCGACCTGCGCCGCCGCGAGGCCGACATCGCGATCCGTAACACGCGGCCGGAAGACCCCGCGCTGATCGCCCGAAAGATCCGCGACGACACCGCCCGGTTTTATGCCACGCCAGGCTACATCGCAGGGCTGCCGACACCCGTCACGCTGGAATCGCTGAGCCAGGCGGATTTCATCGGCTTCGACCACGGCCCACGCTACCGGGAGCAGTTGAACGCTCTCGGCCTCGCGCTCGAGGAAGGCAACTTCCCGATCGTGACCGCCGACCACGTGGTGCATTGGCAGCTGATCCGCCAGGGCGCGGCCATCGGCGTCGTTCCGACGGCCCTGGGTGAAGCCGACCCCGCGGTCGCGCGGGTCCTTCCCGACCTGCCGCCGATCACATTCCCGATCTGGCTCGTCGCCCACCGCGACCTCGCCACCTCGCGCCGGGTCCGCACGGTCTTCGACCTGCTCGCGGAGTTTCTTGCCACGCCCGGCGGTCCCGACATCTCGCAGGACAGCGCTCCGGTATAAGGTCCGACGACCGCCCCCCGGGTAGCCGGGACACCGCTGACAGAAGCCCCGGACCGAGGGGCCATCGAAGCTCTCGCTGCCACCGCCGCGATCTTTCGGAGAAAGATCGTTTCCGTCCAGGGGCAGCGACATGCGCTGACCTCTTGCGCCGAACCCAAAGCCACCCTAGTCAGGCGCCATGACCAGCCAGATCCACGACCGCCTCCTGATCATCGACTTCGGCTCCCAGGTGACGCAGCTCATCGCCCGTCGCCTGCGCGAACTGAATGTCTATTGCGAGATCCACCCCTACCAGAACGTCACCGACGCCTTCCTGGCCGATTTCGCGCCGAAAGCGGTGATCTTCTCGGGCGGTCCGGACTCGGTCTGCCGCGAAGGCAGCCCGCGCCCGCCGCAATCCGCCTACACGCTGGGCGTGCCGATCCTCGGCATCTGCTACGGCCAGCAGGTGATGATGCAGGACCTCGGCGGCAAGGTCGAAGCGGGCGAGCACGCCACGGCAGAGTTCGGCCGCGCCTACGTCACCCCGGCGCAGGCGAAGCTTTCCATCCTCGATGGCTGGTTCGAGGGCGGGCGCGAGCAGGTCTGGATGTCCCACGGCGACCACGTGAGCGCGATCGCGCCCGGCTTCGAGGTCTACGGCACCTCGCCCGGCGCGCCCTTCGCCATCACCGCCGACACCGAGCGCCATTTCTATGCCGTGCAGTTCCACCCCGAGGTGCACCACACCCCGAACGGCCGGCGCCTGTACGAGAACTTCGTGAAGCTCGCGGGCTTCAAGGGCGACTGGACCATGGGCGCCTACCGCGAGGAGGCGATCGCCAAGATCCGCGAGCAGGTGGGCGACGGAAAGGTCATCTGCGGCCTCTCCGGCGGCGTCGATTCCTCCGTTGCCGCCGTGCTGATCCACGAGGCGATCGGTGACCAGCTGACCTGCGTCTTCGTCGACCACGGCCTGCTGCGCAAGGGCGAGGCCGAGGAAGTCGTCTCGATGTTCCGGGACAATTACAACATCCCCCTCATCGCGGCAGACGATTCCGAGCGGTTCCTCGGCGAACTGGAAGGCGTCACCGACCCCGAGGTGAAGCGCAAGACCATCGGCCGGCTTTTCATCGACGTGTTCCAGGAGCATGCCAACGAGGTCGGCGGCGCCGAGTTCCTGGCCCAGGGCACACTCTATCCCGACGTGATCGAGTCGGTCTCCTTCTCCGGCGGCCCCTCTGTCACCATCAAGTCGCACCACAACGTGGGCGGCCTGCCGGAAAAGATGGGCCTGAAGCTGGTGGAACCGCTGCGCGAGCTGTTCAAGGACGAGGTCCGCGCGCTCGGCCGCGAGCTCGGCCTGCCCGAGCGGTTCATCGGCCGGCATCCCTTCCCCGGCCCCGGCCTCGCCATCCGCTGCCCCGGCGAGATCACCCGCGACAAGCTCAAGATCCTCCGCGAGGCGGACGCCGTCTACATCGACCAGATCCGCAAGCACGGTCTCTACGACGAGATCTGGCAGGCCTTCGTCGCCATCCTGCCCGTCCGCACCGTCGGCGTGATGGGAGACGGCCGGACCTACGATTATGCCTGCGCCCTGCGCGCGGTGACGAGCGTCGACGGCATGACCGCCGACTATTATCCCTTCACCCACGATTTCCTTGGCGAGACCGCCACCCGGATCATCAACGAGGTGCAGGGGATCAACCGCGTCACCTACGACATCACCTCCAAACCTCCGGGAACGATCGAGTGGGAGTGAGACTGACCGGGCATTTTGACGTGCCCGCCGACCGACTGGCGGCGGTGACACGCGCCCTGCTCGACCACATCCGGCTCACCCGCGCCGAGCCCGGCTGCCGTCTGTTCGACGTGCAGGCCGATCCGGAGGTCCCGGGCCGCTTCACCGTTTCCGAGGAATTCGTCGACCGTGCCGCCTTCGAGGCGCACCAGGCGCGTATCGCGGGGTCGGACTGGGCCAGCGCAAGCGAGGGCATCGCCCGCCATTACCGGATCGAGGAAACCGACGCCTGACCGGAGCGCCGCAGCGCGCTGGCGGCAAAAGTTCTACGAAATTTCAGTGCCCTCCACTCACTTCCTGAAGTGACGTCGAAGAACGGCAGCTCACGAGACGAAACGACCCGTCAAACTTTCACCGGATGCGATGACTTCAGGAAGCCGCCGCCGCGCAGGGATTCCGACACCGCGCTCTTGCATCCGCCGCCATTTCGCGCAACGCCTTGGCAGCCCCCCATCATGTTCACGGAAAGCGACCCCAATGTACCAGGCCCATCCCCTGCGCGCTGCTCTCTGGATGTGCGGTGCCATCGCCTCCTTCTCGCTGATGGCCGTGGCCGGGCGGGCCGTGTCGCTCGAGCATGATACGTTCGAGATACTGCTCTACCGCTCCATCGTCTCCTTCGGGATCGTGCTCGTGGTGGGTGGCGCGGCCGGCGCGCTCGGGCAGGTCACCACGCGCAACATGAAGTGGCATCTCGCGCGCAATCTCAGCCACTTCACCGCACAGAACCTGTGGTTCTATGCCCTTGCCATCCTGCCACTGGCGCAGGTGATCGCGGTGGAATTCACCTCGCCGATCTGGGTCGCGCTGCTGGCGCCGCTGGTGCTGGGCGAACGGCTGACGGCGGTGCGGGCGCTGGCCGCGCTGATCGGCTTCGTCGGCGTCCTGATGGTGGTGCGTCCGCAGGTCGGGGGGATCTCGCCGGCGATGGTGGCGGTGGCGATCTCGGCGGTGGGCTTTGCCGGCTCCGCCCTCTTCACCCGGCGCCTGACCCGCACCGAGACCATCACCTGCATCATGTTCTGGCTGACCCTGATGCAGGCCGTCATGGGGCTGATCTGCGCGGGAATCGACGGCGACATCACCCTGCCCTCGGCACGGGCCATGCCGTGGCTGGCGCTGATCGGGGTCACCGGGCTCGCCGCGCATTTCTGCCTGTCGAGCGCGTTGGCCATCGCGCCCGCCGCCATGGTCATGCCGATGGATTTCATGCGGCTGCCGGTGATGGCTCTGATCGGGCTGCTTGTCTATTCCGAACCCGTCGACGCGATGGTGGTGCTCGGTGCGCTGGTCATTTTCGGCGCCAACTGGCTCAACCTGCGCGTGCGTCCCGAAAGCCGCAGACCGGAAACTGCGACTTGAATGTGACGGAGCGTCAAAATTGACGCAGCCATAAACCCGCTCATAGGGTTTGCGGACTAAAAGACAAAAAACGACGGCGTGAACGTGCGCCAATTACTGAAAATCTAGGGAAGAGACCACCATGAAGAAGCTTCTGACCGGTGCTCCGGTCATTGCGGCAATGGCCAGTGGGGCCTATGCCGGAGGACTCGATCGCACCGGCCAATCGATCAACGTCCTGTTCGAGGAAGGCGGCGCGACCGGCAGCTATTTCGAGCTGTCCTTCGCACAGACCAGCCCGGATCTGTCGGGCAAGGGCGTCGGGATCGCGGCAGCCGGGTTGCCGAGCGGCACCAGCTATTCGGATGTCGGAAACAGCTTCTGGAGCATCGGGACCGCGCTGAAGGTCCGCTTTAGCGACAAGCTGTCCGGCGCGCTGATCTTCGACCAGCCCTATGGCGCCGACGTTTCCTATTCCGGAAACCCGGGCAGCACGGAGCTTGGCGGCACCAGCGCCTTTGCCGAGACCAACGCGATCACCGCGCTCGTCCGCTACAAGTTCGACCAGCGTTTCAGCGCCTATGGCGGCCTGCGCATCCAGACGGCCGAGGGCGAGATCGACCTCAGTGGCCTCGCCTATGGCCCGACCGAGGCGATGTACCCGGCGCTGCCGTCTGAGGCCCGTCGCTCGGCCAACGGCTACAGTGTCGACCTCGACCGCGACACTGCGCTTGGCTATGTCATCGGCGCGGCCTACGAGATCCCGGAAATCGCCCTGCGGGCGTCGCTGACCTACAGTTCCGAGATCACCCACGAGATGAAGACCAAGGAAAGCGGTCCGAACGTCGAGGTGACCATCCCCGGCATCGGCGGTGTTCTCGTGAACCCCTACGAAGGTTCCTCGACCACCGACGTCAAGACGCCGCAATCGGTCAATCTCGACCTGCAGACCGGCATCGCGGAAGACACACTGCTCTTTGGCTCGGTTCGCTGGGTGGACTGGAGCGAGTTCCGGATCGATCCGAAGAACTTCGTGAACGCCACCGGCGGCGGGCTCGTCGAACTCGAGGACACGACGACCTACCAGATCGGCCTCGGACGCCGTTTCAATGACCAGTGGGCGGGATCGTTCGCGGTCAGCTACGAAGCGGAAACCGACAAGCTCGTCTCCCCGCTCGCGCCCTCAAACGGCCTCTGGGCCGTGGCGCTCGGCGCCTCCTACGACATGGGCGACGTCAAGATCTCCGGCGGCGCCCGCTACACCTGGCTCGGCGACGCGACGCCCGAGACCGGCACGCCGGACGTGGCGCGCGCGGACTTCAAGGACAACACCGCGCTGTCGCTCGGCATGCGGATCGCCTACGCCTTCTGATCGCCACCAATCAGACCGGACGGCCCCTCACTTGCGGGGCCGTCCAACCGACGCCCCACCTCGACTGTTTCGGCAATCCGCGCCCGGGCTCACTTGCGGCACTGGCATAGCCCCCGGAAGCCCCCACCCATTCGCTGAAGCTTCCCCTGATCGCATACCGGCCACCAGCCGGTGACGTGTGACCTGGGGATGGGCAGGCAGCGTCTGGGCGACGCGCCTCCCCCGGATCCACCGCCCGCGGCCGGTCTCGATTTCGCACCGCCAATGCCTTGGCCTCGGCGTCCCGTGGTGCCGTTCCCGTGCCTGCCGAGCGAACGTCCTGCCGTATCGCAGGACCGCGCCGTTTCACCGGACCCGCGCACCACAGGCGAATCGCTCTGGATCAAACCCGGCCGGGCCGCTACCACTCGGGCCATGAGTTACCCGCCCCGCCTCTATCCGGACGCCGCCACCTGGGCCGCCGCTCCGCAGAAACGCATCCTGCTCTTCGGCATGTCCGGGCTGGGCAAGACGCATGTGTCCCGGATGCTGCGCGCCGATGGCGCGTGGTTCCACTACTCGGTCGATTACCGGATCGGCACCCGTTACATGGGCGAGCTGATTTCCGACGACTTCAAGCGGCACGCCATGAAGGTGCCGCATCTCCGGGAGCTGCTGCTGTCGGATTCGATCTACATCGGCTCCAACATCACCTTCGAGAACCTCGCGCCGCTCTCGACCTATCTCGGCAAGCCGGGGGACGAGGCAAAGGGCGGCCTGCCGATCGAGGAGTACCGCAAGCGGCAGGAGCAGCACCACGTGGCCGAACGGGCCGCCCTGCTCGACACGCCGCATTTCATCGAGCGGGCCAGCGACATCTACGGCTATCCGCATTTCGTCTGCGATTCCGGCGGCTCGATTTGCGAGGTTGTGGACCCGGCCGACCCCGAGGACCCGATCCTGACCGCGCTTGCGGACTCGATGCTGCTGGTGTGGATCAAGGGGTCCGATCATCATGCCGAGGAGCTGGTGCGCCGCTTCAACCGCGCGCCCAAGCCGATGTGCTACCGCCACCCGTTCACCGAGGCCTGCTGGACCGAGTTCCTCGTGCAGAACGGCGTCTGCGAGGAGGCCGTCGACCCGGACGCCTTCGTCCGTTTCGCCTATCGACGCGCCATGGCGGCCCGTCAGCCGGCCTATGCCGCGATGGCCCGGAACTGGGGCGTCACCGTCACCGCCGAGGAGGTCGCCGAGGCCGGCAGCCCCGAGGCTTTCATCTCGCTGGTCGGGCGCGCCCTTGAGCGCGGCTGAGACCTGACCTATCTGAACGGCCTCAAACAGAAAGAAGAGCCATGCCGATCAAACTGCCCGAAACTCTGCCCGCCTATGATGTCCTTCTGAACGAAGGCGTCATGGTCATGGGCGAGGACCGGGCCGCCCGGCAGGACATCCGCCCACTCCGCATCGCGCTGCTCAACCTGATGCCCAAGAAGATCCAGACCGAGACGCAGTTCGCCCGGCTGATCGGGGCGACGCCGCTGCAGATCGACCTGCACCTGATCCGGATCTCCTCCCACGAGACGCGGAACACCGCCGCCGCGCACATGGAGGCTTTCTACAAGCCCTGGGTCGAGGTGCAGGACGAGAAATACGACGGCCTGATCATCACCGGCGCCCCGATCGAGCACCTTCCCTTCGAGGAGGTGACCTATTGGGACGAGCTGCAGCAGATCTTCGACTGGACCCAGACCAACGTGCATTCCACCCTTGGCGTCTGCTGGGGCGGGATGGCGATGATCAACCATTTCCACGGCGTGGCGAAGCACATGCTGGAACACAAGGCCTTCGGCTGTTTCCGGCACCAAAACCTCGCCCCCGCCTCGCCCTATCTGCGCGGCTTCTCGGACGACCTGCTGATGCCGGTCAGCCGCTGGACCGAGATTCGGCAGGACGAGGTCGAGGCCGTGCCGGCGCTGATCCCGCTGCTGTCCTCCGACGACACGGGGCCTGCGCTGGTGGAGGATCCCGAGCACCGGGCGCTCTATATCTTCAACCACTTCGAGTACGACAGCGGCACGCTGAAGGAAGAGTACGACCGCGACGTGTCGGAGGGGCGCGAGATCAAGGTGCCGGTCAACTACTACCCGCATGACGATCCGCAGAACCTGCCCACCAACCGCTGGCGCAGCCATGCCCACCTGCTTTACGGCAACTGGATCAACGAGATCTACCAGACCACGCCGTTCGACCTGAATGCCATCGGCACCGGGCACTGGTAACGGCGGTGGGCCGGACCTCGGCTACCCGCCGATCGGCCGGCTTCTGCCGGTCGGCGGCGGCATGGTCCATGCCCTGACCACCGGCAGCGGACCCGACGTGGTACTGCTGCACGGGGCCTCTGGGAACCTGCGCGATTTCACCTTCGATCTTGTCGGGCGGCTGGCGCGGGATTTCCGCGTCACCGCCTTCGACAGGCCCGGACTCGGCCATTCCGATCCGCTCCACGCCGACGGCGAGAGCCCCGCCGAGCAGGCCGCGGTGCTGGATGCCGCCGCGGGGATGCTGGGCCTCGGCCGGGCGGTGATTGTCGGCCATTCCTTCGGCGGCTCGGTCGCAATGGCCTGGGCGCTGGAGCATCCCGAACGCGTGGCGGCGGTGGTCACGCTCGCCGGCGCCACCATGCCCTGGCCGGGCGATCTCGGGCCGTGGTATCGCATCGCCTCCACGACCTTCGGCGCCGCGACCGTGGTGCCGCTGGTCTCGGGCTGGTTGCCGGACAGCTACGCCCGGAACTCCGTGGCCTCGATCTTCGCCCCACAGCAGCCCCCCGACGGATACCTCGAGCATGTCGGCATCCCGCTCACCCTGCGCCGCGCGGCCGTCCTGCGCAGCAACGTGCGGCAGGTGGCGGGGCTGAAACCCCATGTCGCGGCCATGGCGCGCCGCTACCCGGGCCTTTCTGTCCCGGTCGAGATCGTCCACGGCACCGCCGACACGATCGTTCCGGCTGCGGTCCATGCCCACCCGATGTCCCGTCTGCTGCCCACTGCCCGGCTCACCGAACTGCCCGGCATCGGGCACATGCCTCATCACGTTGCCCCGGATGCAACGCTGGCCGCGATCCGCAGCGCAGCGGTCCGGGCCGGATTGAACTGAACTCCATCCACGGACATACTGGAAAAAAAGAGGGAAATTCGATGTCCAGCCTGCCCTTCGATGGTGCCATCAGTGAGTTCTACAAGAAAAGTGCCCCGGAAAGCGTCCGCAAGGCGATCAAGGGTTCCGAAGGCAAGCCGATCCTCAACAGCAGCTACCCCTACCAGCAGCGGATGGGGCGCGACGAATACGAAGACACGCTGCACAAGCTGCAGATCGAACTGGTGAAGCTGCAGGCCTGGGCGCATCGAGCTGGCGAGCGGATCGCCATCGTCTTCGAGGGCCGCGACACCGCCGGCAAGGGCGGCGCGATCAAGCGCTTCATGGAGCACATGAATCCGCGCTCGGCTCGCGTGGTTGCGCTGTCTGCACCCACCAGTCGCGAAGCCAAGCAATGGTATTTCCAGCGGTACATCGAACAGATGCCGGCGGGCGGCGAGATTTGCCTGTTTGACCGGTCATGGTACAACCGGGGCGTTGTCGAGAAGGTGTTCGACTTCTGTACGGAACAGGAGCGGCAGGCATTCTTCAAGCAGCTCCCCGATTTCGAGAAACTCATCGTCGAGGATGGAATACGGCTGTTCAAGATCTGGCTCAACATCAGCCAGGCCGAGCAACTCAACCGGATGCTTTCGCGCGAGCATGATCCGCTGAAGCAGTGGAAGCTATCCAAGATCGACGTCGACGGTCTCAGGTTCTGGGAAGAGTATTCCGAGGCTATCTCGGAGACCCTGCACCTCACCCACGAGATCTATGCCCCCTGGACCGTGATCCGCGCCGACGACAAGCGCCGGGCCCGCATCGCCGCGATCCGTCTCGTGCTGAGCCAGATCGACTATGACGGAAAGAAGGAGAAGGTGGTCGGGAAGCCGGATCATCTCATTTGCGGGGGCCCTGCCCTGATACATGCCTAAGAAACGGGGCTATCATCACGGAAATCTGCGCGAGGCGCTGATCGATGCGGCGCTCGGGCTGATCGAACAGAAGGGACCGCAGGGCTTTTCGCTTTCGGAAGCCGCGAAGGACGCAGGCGTGACCCCGGCCGCGGTCTATCGCCACTTCCAGGGGCGCGAGGATCTGCTGACCGAAATCGCTCGGCAGGGGTTCGAGATCTTTGCCGATCTCATGGAATACGCCTTCGACAAGGGGCAGCCCTCGGCGCTCGCCAGTTTCGAGGCCACCGGCCGCGCCTACCTCGCCTTTGCCCGCAAGTATCCCGGCCATTACCAGGCGATGTTCGAGGCCGGATTGTCGCTGCAGTCGGACCCGCAGCTCGCCAAGGCGGCCGAGCGGGCCACCGGCATCCTCGAGCAGGCAGCCGAGCGCCTCATGGCACAGCTCCCCGCAGACCGCCGGCCGCCGCCGCAGATGGTCTCGGCCCATATCTGGGCGATGAGCCACGGCGTGGTCGAACTCTACGCCCGCGGCGCGCCCGGCAGCCGCGCCCCCTTCCCGGCCGACGACCTCCTGGAGACCGGCATCGGGATCTACCTGCGCGGTCTCGGCCTGCTTCCTCCGGACAGCTGATCCGCCGCCCGGCTGCGCGAATCATCGCAGGGCGGATTCGTCACGGACGGCGCTCCGATGTTCGCGCTAACCATCTGGTATTCCAGCAGTTCCCTGCCCGTGGCGAGAGGCATTTTCTTCCGTTCCGCCAATGGATTGACGCGATTCGCCGAATTGCTCTCGGGAAACTCTTCCGCATTGCAGCATTTCTCGGGTATCCTGACGTTCAGACAAGCACAGCCATGGGGAGGATGGTGATGACTTGGAGCGATATCCTGCAGGATTGGCACGGACAGCTCGAACGGCTTCACGACCTCTTTCCCCATGCCGATCCGGTGGCGTTGGCGCGGTTTCGCGGCAACCGGCGCTTGTTGGCCGAGTACATCGCCGATACCCATGATCTGACCGAGGCCGAGGGGGCCGAGGCGATCGAACTGCGGCTGATGCCCGGCGCCGCGACGCGGGATGTGAGCGTTTTCGCCTGCGCTGCCGAGTAAGCCCCGCATACGGCCAGGGACAGATCAGGTGAGCGACGTCACCCAGAGGATCGTGGCGTCGTCCTGGCTGACCGAAATCACGTTATGGCCCATCGTCGCGTCGTAATAGGCGCTGTCGCCGCGGCCCAGGTCGACCGGCGCGTAGAACTCCGTGAACAGCCGGATCACCCCCGTCAGGACCAGCAGGAACTCCTCGCCCTCGTGGCGCACCCAGCCGTCGAACTCGTCCATCGACCGCGCCCGGATGCGCGCCCGGTACGGCAGCATCTTCTTGCTTGTAAGCCCGTCGGCCAGCAGCTCGTGCTCATAGGTGGCCGTCGCATGGGCAGCGCCGTCACCGGACTTGTTCACCACCATGCGCCCGTTGGCCTCGACCTTCGGCGGCGGCGTGAAGAGCTGCGGCACCGAGATGTTGAGCCCCTCGGCGAGCTTCTTGAGCGCGTCATAGGTGGGCGACATCTGCCCGTTCTCGATCTTCGAGAGCGTCGAACGCGCCAGTCCGGCCTGTCCGGCCGCCTGCTCCAGCGTCCATCCCTGCGCCTTGCGCAGCGCCCGCACCCGTTCACCGAGGTCGAGCGGCTCGACGCGCTCCTCCTGCCCGGATTCACGCGCGATCCGGATGAGCTGCTTCGGGTCGGAGGGATAACTCTGGTCGGTCATGGACGGGTCATAGGGGATGCCCGGCCGCATTTCAATCCGCGGCTGCGGGAGGGCTGCACCGAGGCAGTCTTGCGTTGGCCACGGAGGGCGCAATCCGGGCGACGCCGCGCGCGCCGAAGGCGCGCCCGGCCCAACGGGAGGAGGCGCATCTCCGATGCGTCGACGACGGGCGGGAGCCGGCCGCCGTTGGCTCCGTCCCCGCGTCTCGGCTGACGTTCCGGCCTTTCCGGAGCTTGCCCCACGCGTCCGCCTCCGCTAGCCGAATGACATGACATCTTCGGTCTATTTCGAGACGGCCCCCGTGCCCCCGCCCCCCTCCTTCAACCTCGCCGCCCATGTGCTGGCGCAGGCCGACCGGCTTGCCGACAAGACGGCGCTCGCCATCGTCTCCCCGTCCCGTGCGTCGCGGTGGCGCTACGGGGCGCTGGCGCAGGCGGTCGAGGGTATCGGCGCGGGGCTGCTGGCCGCGGGGCTCACCCCGGGCGACCGACTGCTGATGCGCCTCGGGAACGAGGTCGAGTTCCCCCTCGCCTTTCTCGGCGCGATCTGGGTCGGGATCATCCCGGTGCCGACCTCGGCCGCCCTGACCTCCCCCGAGATCACCGCCATCGCCGCCGAACTCCGCCCCGCCGCCATCGTCGCCGCGCCCGACGTGGCCCTGCCGGACGGAAGCGACGCCCGGCTGCTCCCTGCCCTCGCCCTCCGCGAGATGGAGACGACCCCGCCATGCCCGCCGGCGATGGGGTCGCCCGACCGGCCCGCCTATATCGTCTATACGTCCGGCACCTCCGGTCGGCCGCGCGGCGTCGTCCATGCCCATCGCGCGATCTGGGCCCGGCAGATGATGTGGGAGGATTGGTACGCGCTGCAGCAATCCGATCGCCTGCTCCACGCCGGCGCCTTCAACTGGACCTACACGCTCGGCACCGGCCTGCTCGATCCGTGGGCGATCGGCGCCACCGCCCTGATCCCCGCCGCCGGCGTGACGCCCGACCAGGTGCCGCTTCTGCTCAAGCGCCACGACGCGACGATCTTTGCCGCCGCGCCGGGCGTCTATCGCCAGATGCTGCGTGGCGTCGACCGCCTCGACCTGCCAAGGCTGCGCCACGGCGTGTCGGCCGGCGAGAAGATGCCGGACGCGCTCCGCAACGCATGGCAAGCTGCCACCGGGACGGAGGTACACGAAGCGCTCGGCATGTCCGAATGCTCGACCTACCTGTCCGGCAGCCCCGCTCGCCCCGCGCCCGCCGGCAGTTCCGGCTATCCCCAAAGGGGCCGGCGGCTGGCGGTTCTCGATGCCGCGGGGCAGCCCGTGCCGCGCGGCACGCCCGGGACGCTGGCGATCCACCGCAGCGATCCCGGCTTGATGCTCGGCTACTTCGATGCCGATCTCGAAACGGAGGGCCGTTATCGCGGCGATTGGTTCCTGACTGGAGACACGGCTTCAATGGCCGGGGACGGCGCGGTCACCTATCTGGGCCGGGCCGACGACATGATGAATGCCGGCGGCTACCGCGTCTCCCCGTTGGAAGTCGAAGCGGTCCTCTGCAGCCACCCGGGCATCACCGAAGCCGCCTGTGTCGAGATCGAGGTCAAGGCGGACACGACGGTCATC
The DNA here is from genome assembly GCF_900188335.1 of Tropicimonas sediminicola. Classification (GTDB taxonomy): domain Bacteria; phylum Pseudomonadota; class Alphaproteobacteria; order Rhodobacterales; family Rhodobacteraceae; genus Tropicimonas; species Tropicimonas sediminicola. The sequence goes on from NZ_FZOY01000002.1 coordinate 70,825, forward strand.
GGCGCCTTCTACACCGGCCCGAAAGCGCTGCCTTCGGAAGCGCTCGCCGCGTTCGCCGCCGACCGGCTCGCCCGCTACAAGTGCCCCCGCCTCTTCACCCACCTGCCGGCCCTGCCCCGGTCCGGCAACGGCAAGATCGACCGCAAGAGCCTGCGCCTGCGTTCCTGACCCCGGCCCGCAGGGCTCCCGCCCGTCGTCGACGCATCAAGGATGCGCCTCCTCGCGTTGGGCCGGGCGCGCGCTTCGCGCGCGTCAGATCGCACCTCCACACCGCTCACGCCACCCGCCCGCCGAAGGCGGGCCACGCCCAACCGTTGCCGAGCGTGCCCGCCAGGGCACGCGAGCGCAGCGGGCGGGAGAGCCCGGCTTGTGGTCGGGCGCACCGCCACGCCGACGTGGGACCGCGACTTTTCCCTTGGCATCGGGCACATGGCTGCTACACGAGGCGGCATGATCAAGCTCGACATCCTCTCCGACCCGATCTGTCCCTGGTGCCTCATCGGCAAGACGCTGCTCTTCCGTGCAATGGAGCAGCGCCCGGACCACCCCTTCGTGATCGAATGGCACCCGTTCCAGCTCAACCCCGACATGCCGCGCGAGGGAATGGACCGCCGCGCCTATCTCGAGGCGAAGTTCGGTGGAAAGAAACAGGCGGTAGAGGTCTATGCCCGGATCGCCGAGGCGGCTGCGGCCGCGGGGCTGGAGATCGACTTCGGCGCCATCAAGCGCACGCCCAACACGCTCGATGCCCACCGCCTTATCCACTGGGCCGGGATCGAGCAGCGCCAGACCCTCGTTGCCGGCGCGCTCTTTGACGCCTACTTCCTGGAGGGCCGCGACATCGGCGACGCCGACGTCCTGGCGGACATTGCCGACAGCGCCGGCATGGACGCAGCCGTGGTGCACCGCCTGCTGGAGAGCGATTCCGATGTCGAGGACATTCGCACCCGCGACGCGAATGCCCGCGAACGTGGCGTGACCGGCGTACCGACCTTCGTGATCGCCAACACCCATGTCGTGCCCGGCGCGCAGCAGCCGGATCTCTGGGTGAAGCTCATCGACGAGATCAACGGCCAGCTCTAGCGCGGCCCCGGCCCGCACGGGCCGGCGGAAGCTTGCGCACAGGCCGCTGTGCGGTTTCTCACAATTGGCGGGTCGGACCCCTTCGTGTTAGCGGCAACGCCCAGAAGGATCCCAGACATGCCAAAACGCCTGCCACGGGTCGAATTCATCGCGCTCATCGCGATGCTGTTCGCCACCATTGCCTTTTCGATCGATTCCATGCTCCCGGCCCTGCCGGAGATCGCACAGGAACTGACGCCCGGAAATCCGAACCGGGCGCAGCTGATCCTGACCAGCTTCGTGCTGGGCATGGGCCTTGCGACGATCTTTACCGGGCCGCTGTCGGACACCTACGGGCGGCGTCCGGTGATCCTAGGCGGCGCGACCGTCTACATCCTGGGTGCGATCATCGCCTGGCGGTCGAGCACGCTCGAGATGATGCTGCTCGGGCGCCTGGTCCAGGGCTTCGGCGCCGCTGGTCCGAGGATCGCCGCCATCGCCATTGTCCGCGACCTCTATGCCGGGCGCGAGATGGCGCGGCTGATGTCCTTTGTCATGATGGTCTTCACCTTGGTGCCCGCCGTCGCGCCCACGATCGGGGCCGGGATCATCGCCCTGACCGGCTGGCGCGGTATCTTCGGGTCGTTCCTGCTGTTCTCCCTGCTGAGCGCCGCCTGGATGATGCTGCGGCAGGAGGAGACTCTGGAGCCCGCCAACCGCCGCCCGTTCAGCCCGTCGGCGCTCTATCGCGGCGTCGTCGAAGTGCTGTCCAACCGCGTCGTGCTGATCGCCGTCGCGGCGCAGGGGTTCTGCTTCTCGATCCTCTTCGCCAACATCAGCTCGATCCAGCCGATCTTCGACATCACCTTTGACGAGGGCGCCCATTTCCCGCTCTGGTTCGGCATGATCGGCCTGTTCGCCGCCGGCTCCAGCCTGCTCAACGCCACCCTCGTCGGCCGGTACGGGATGCGCCGGCTGGCGACCTATGCGCTCGCGCTGCAGTTCGGCATTTCCGCCGTCGTCTCGGTTCTCTTTGCCGAGGGGTGGCTGCCGGCGAACAGCGGCTTCGTGGTCTACCTGTTGTGGACCTGCTCGGTGTTCTTCCTGAACGGGCTGACGCTCGGCAACCTGAACTCCATCGCGATGGAGCCGATGGGTCATCTCGCGGGCCTCGCGGCCTCGGTGCTGGGGTCGGTGGGCACGGTGATCGCGGTGGCGCTGGCGGTGCCGATCGGGCTCGCGTTCGACGGCACGCCTTTGCCGCTCATGGTCTCCACCGCGCTGCTGGCCGCGATCTCCCTGATCCTCGTCCTGCGGATCAGGCGGGTGCAGGGCGCCCTGCCCGCCTGATCAGCGAGCCTTTGCGGGCGCCGCGACCTTGGCATGTTCGGCAAGGTCGCGCGCGATGGCGAAGGCGCCCTTGATCTTGTCGGCGTTGTTCTTCCAGTCCCGTCGCACGACGATCTTGTTGTCCTTGATCTTGGCGAGGCCGTTCTGGCCCTGCACGAATTCCACCAGCCCGGCCGGGTTCGCGAACTTGTCGTTGTGGAACTGGATCGTCGCGCCCTTGGGCCCCCCGTCGAGCTTGGCGATGCCGGCGCGCTTGCACATCGCCTTGATGCGCACGATCAGCAGCAGCGTGTTCACTTCCTTCGGGAGCTTGCCGAAGCGGTCAATCAACTCGGCCGCAAACCCCTCCAGCTCCACCTTGGTCGAGAGGCCGGAGAGCCGGCGGTAGAGCCCGAGCCTGACGTCGAGGTCCGGCACGTAGTCCTCCGGGATCAGCACCGGCACGCCGAGGTTGATCTGCGGCGCCCACTGGCCGTCGTCGTCGGTCAGCCCCTCGAACGCGCCCGACTTGATCTTGGAAATCGCCTCTTCCAGCATGGTCTGGTAAAGTTCGTAGCCCACCTCGCGCATCTGGCCCGACTGCTCCTCGCCCACGAGGTTGCCGGCGCCGCGGATGTCGAGGTCCTGGCTGGCGAGCGTGAAACCCGCGCCGAGGCTGTCGAGCGAGCCGAGGACGCGCAGCCGCTTCTCGGCGGCATCGGTCAGCTTCATGCGGGGCTTGGTCGTGAGGTAGGCATAGGCGCGCGTCTTGGACCGCCCCACCCGTCCGCGGATCTGGTAGAGCTGCGCCAGGCCGAACATGTCGGCACGGTGCACCACCATCGTGTTCGCGGTCGGTATGTCGAGGCCGCTTTCCACGATGGTCGTCGCCAGCAGCACGTCGTACTTGCCGTCGTAGAAGGCGTTCATCCTGTCGTCGAGCTCGCCCGCCGCCATCTGGCCATGGGCCACGACGTAAGACACCTCCGGCACTTGATCCTTCAGGAAGGCCTCCATGTCCGGCAGGTCCGCGATGCGCGGGACGACGAAGAAGCTCTGTCCGCCCCGGTAATGCTCGCGCAGCAGCGCCTCGCGGATGGTGACGCTGTCGAACTCGCTCACATAGGTGCGGATCGCCAGCCGGTCGACGGGCGGCGTGCCGATGATCGACAGGTCCCGCACGCCCGAGAGCGACATCTGCAGGGTCCGCGGGATCGGCGTCGCGGTCAGCGTCAGCACGTGGATGTCGGAGCGCATTTCCTTGAGCCGCTCCTTGTGCTGCACGCCGAAATGCTGCTCCTCGTCGATGATGAGCAGGCCGAGGCTGTGGAACTTCACCTGCTTGGCGAGCAGCGCGTGGGTGCCGATGGCGATGTCGACGGAGCCGTCCGCGATGCCCTTGCGGGTCTCGGTCGCCTCCTTGGCGCCCACGAAACGCGAAAGTTGCCGCACCTTCACCGGGAAGCCCCGGAACCGATCGGCAAAGCTCTTGGCGTGCTGACGGGCGAGCAGCGTCGTGGGCGCGATCACCGCCACCTGCATCCCCGACATCGCGGCGATAAAGGCCGCGCGCATCGCGACCTCGGTCTTGCCGAAACCCACGTCGCCGCAAACCAGCCGGTCCATCGGCATCCCGCGGTCGAGGTCCTCGAGCACATCCTCGATGGCCTTAAGCTGGTCGTCGGTCTCCTGGTAAGGGAAGCGCGCCGAAAACTCCTCCCAGGCATGGTGGTCGATATGCAGGACCGGCGCCTTTCTCAGGGCGCGCTCGGCCGCGATGCGCATCAGCTTGTCGGCGATCTGGCGGATGCGCTCCTTGAGCTTGGCCTTCTTGGCCTGCCAAGCCCCGCCGCCGAGCTTGTCGAGCAGCCCCTCCTCGTGGCCGAAGCGGCTCAGGAGTTCGATGTTCTCCACCGGCAGGTAGAGCCGCGCGCCCTCGGCGTATTCCAGGTGGATCATCTCGTGATCGGCGCCGAGCGCGTTCACGATCTCCAGCCCCTTGTAGCGGCCGACCCCGTGATCGACATGAACCACCAGGTCGCCGGGGCTGAGCGATTGCGCCTCGGTCAGGAAGTTCTCCGCCCGCCGCTTGCTGCGCGGCTTGCGGATCAGCCGGTCGCCCAGCACGTCCTGCTCGGAGATGACGGTCAGCCCGGTGCCTTCGAAGCCATGCTCCAGCGCCCAGACCACCAGGTAGAGCCCGCCCTTGCCCTCGGGCACATCGCGGAAGTCGGTGATCTCGGTCGCGCCGACGACGCCTTCGTCCTCCATCAGGCCGGCCAGCCGCTCCCGCGCGCCCTCCGAATAGCTGGCGACGACGACCTGTCCGTCCTGACGTTTCTTCTTCAGATGATCCGCCAGGGCGCCGAAAAGGCTCACGTTTTCCTGCTGGCGCTCGGGCGAGAAATTGCGCCCGATCCGCCCGCCGGCGTCGATCACACCGGGGCCGGTGCCCTGCGGCAGCGCGCTCAGCTTGAGCACCCGGTGGCCGGCGATCGCAGCCTCCCAGCCGGCATCGTCGAGATAGAGCGTGGCCGGGGCCGCGGGCTTGTAGACGGAATCCAGCCGCGCCTTGGACTTCATGGCCTCCAGCCGGTTGTCGTAGCTGTCGACGATCCCGTCCCAGCGAACCAGACGTGCGGCGTCGGTCTGGTCGTCCAGCATCACCGCCGCGTCAGGCAGGTAGTCGAAGAGCGTCTCCAGCCGCTCGTGAAAGAACGGCAGCCAGTGTTCCATGCCGGCGTGCTTGCGCCCCGCGCTGACCGCCTCGTAGAGCGGATCGTCCGTGCCGGCCGCACCGAACTCGATGCGGTAGGTCTGCCGGAACCGCGTGATCGCCGCCTCGTCGAGGATCACCTCCGAGACCGGCGCCAGCTCCACCGCCTGCAGCTTTTCCGTCGTGCGCTGGTTGGCGGTGTCGAAGCGGCGGGCGCCGTCGAGCACGTCGCCGAACAGGTCAAGCCGGATCGGGCCCGGATGCCCCGGCGGGAAGACATCGATGATGCCGCCCCGGACGGCATAGTCGCCCGGCTCCAGCACCGTCGGCGCCTGGGTGAAGCCCATCCGCACGAGGAAGGATTTCAGCGCCGCCTCGTCGATCCGCTCCCCCACCCGCGCGGCGAAGGCCGCCTCGCGCAGCACCGCCCGCGCCGGCACGAGCTGGGTTGCGGAATTGAGCGTGGTGAGCAGCACGAAGGGGCCGGGAATGCCCGCCGTCAGCGCCGCCAGCGTCGCCATCCGCCGCGCCGAGATCTCGGAATTGGGCGAGACCCGGTCGTAGGGCAGACAATCCCAACCCGGAAAATCCAGCACCACGGCGTTGGGCGCGAAGAAGTCGAGCGCCGCCCGCATCTCTGCCAGCCGCTTGTCGTCGCGCGCGACATGGACGACGGGCGCACCCTTTTCCAGCTCGCGGGCGATGAGCAGCGCGTCATAGCCTTCGGGCGCACCGCCGACGGTGATATGTGCTTGAGCTTTCATGACCGCAGTCACCTATGCCAGTGACCCGCGGTGTCAACGGGCTTTCGCCGCGCCGGCCTGTCCGGGGCCGGGATCGGCGGCGCGGGAGACCGCACCGCCGTTGGCCAAGGCCTTGCAGCCGATGCCGGATCAGCCGAAGTCGAAGGCGTCCTCCGCGCCCCGGATCTCGGACCGGGTGACATCCTCCAGCAGGATCCTGGTGTCGTCGTTGACGACGATCAGGGTGTCGTCGCCGCCGCCACGCTTGACGAACCGCAGGTCCTCGAACTGCAGCCCGGTGTCGACCATGTCGAACATGTCGCGATTGACGTTGAAGTCGGTGATCCTGTCGCGTCCGCCGGAGGTGCCATAGACGAAGGTATCGACCCCGCCGCCGCCGGTCAGCACGTCGTTGCCGCGGCCCCCGATCATGCGATCGTTTCCGGCATTGCCAAAGGCCGTGTCGTTGCCTTCGCCGCCCCGGATCTCGTCTGCGCCGCCATCGCCACGCAGCGTGTCGTCGCCGGCATTGCCGATCAGGCTGTCGTTGCCCTTGCCGCCTTCGATAGTGTCCTTGCCGGCGTCTCCCCTGGCCATGTCGTTGCCGCCGCCACCTTTCATGGTGTCGGCGCCGTCCTTGCCGAGCATCGTGTCGGCGCCGCCCTGGCCAAGAATGGTGTCGTTGCCCTTGCCGCCGTTCAGCGTGTCCTTGCCGGCGCCGCCGCGCAGTGTGTCCGCGCCGCCGTTGCCGTTGAGGGTGTCGTTGCCGCCGAGCCCGACGATCACGTCGTTGCCCGCAAGCCCGCTGATCGTGTCCGGTCCGGGCGTGCCGGTGAGGTTGTCGTCACCGCTTGTGCCCCCCTCGATTTCGAGCACGGCGAAGTTCAGCGGATTCACGATCGGGTTGTCGTCATCGTCCAGCACCTTGACCGTGCCCCGCGATGTGCCATCGGTCATCCAGAGCTCGAAATCGGTACTGGTTCCATCCTGTGCCCGGAAGAACACATGGTCGCCGGCCGCGGTCAGATTGAGCGGGTTGGAGCTCGAAGTGCCCGAGTAGATGTCCTTGATCAGCCGGGTGTTGCCCGTGGTGCCGTCGGTCACCCAGAGTTCCGTCCCCTCGCCCGGGCGGTATGCAGAGAACACGGCCTTGGAGCCGTCCCCGAATGGGGTGAAATACCGCGGGGAAGAGCTTCCCGAGCCGGGATTGATATCGAGCAGAAGGCTCGCGGTGCTGCCATTGGTGACGTAGAGTTCGCGCCCCGTGCCCGTATCCGTGGCCTCGAAGATCGCCCGGTTGCCCAATGTCGTGATCTCGTCCGGGCTGGAACTGCTCGAGCCGCTGTAGATGTCCGCAATCTGGAACGTGCCGCCGGTCGTTCCGTCGGACCGCCAGAGCTCGTAGCCGTCGGAGGCCGTGCGGGCGGAAAACAGGATCGCATCGCCCAGCCGCTCGAAATCGTTGGGATTGCTGCTGCCTGTGCCGGAATAGATGTCCAGAAGCAGCTCGGTTCCCGAGGTCGTCCCGTCGGTGATCCAAAGCTCCCGACCCGATGTGGAATTGTAGGCATTGAAGAGCAGAGACCCGTTCAGCACACCGTCCTGGTCGAGTGTCGGAGAGGAACTGCCCGCACCGGACTCGATGTCCTTGACCCGTTGCGTGCCGCCTGTCGTGCCGTTCGAGCGGTACAGTTCGAAGCCCGTGCTGCCGTCATTGGCGCGGAACAGCAGCAATCCGTCGAGATCCACGAAGTTCGAGGGACTGCTGGAGCTGGACCCCGGGTTGATATCCCTCACCAGCGACGTGCCGGCGGCAGTTCCGTCCGTCTTGAACAGCTCGAATCCGCTGTCCGGGCTGTCGGTGCGCGCCTCGAAGAAGACCGTGTCGCCGATCTGTATGTAGTCGTTCGGAGAACTGCTGCCGGTACCGAAGTAGATGTCACCCAGCAGCTCCGTGCCGCCGGGGGTGCCGTCGGTGATATATGGCTCGGTCCCGGACCGTGCGCTGTTGGTGGCGGTGAAGAACACCGACCCCAAGGCTGCGGTTGAGCTGTACGGGTTCGAGCCCCCGGTCCCCCCGTTTATGTCTTTCAAGAGGGTGAACCCGGTGCCGTCTCCGTAGACAACGTGCGGCTCCCGGCCGAGTGAAGAGTCGACCGCGCTGAAAAATACAAGGTAACGCATAAAGATCTCCCGAACATGGTATGCAAGAATGCACTGGGATCCTCAGTGTCCCATGGAAACCGCGTTCGGACAACCTTTGCTTTCCGTTGCGTCAATTTTGGGGCGTGACGCCCAAGGAATGGGCAAGCCCTGTCGGAGCGACCGGGCGGCCGAGGATTGGCGGCGGTTGATCGTTTAAAGGACGCCCAGCGACATGTTCTGCCACATGCCCCAGAACGCGGTGATGAAGATGGAGATCATCCCGATCAGCTGCGTCAGGAAACGGTGGATGTGCAGCTTCCGATAGAGGCCTTCGCCGTCGGCCGCGCGGATCTTGCGCGCGGTGTGGATCGAGAGCGCAAAGACGAGCCCCATCGGCAGCGCCAGCAGGAACACCGCCTGGGCGAACTCGATCCAGTAGACGAAGCCGAGGATTGCCAGCGTGGTCAGGAAGAAGCAGCCGATGGCCAGCATCCAGATTCCGGCGGTCTCTGTGATGTAGAGCAGCCGGTTGACGTTGACGCGCACCAGGTCGTGCAGGTCTTCCTCGGCCTGGCCGCCATTGCGGCGGGCGCGGGTGACCATGTCATAGGGGACGCCGAGCACCCAGTGGCTTGCGGTCGACCAGACAACGGCCAGGGCGATCCAGTACCAAAGGTTCGAAAACGATCGCATGTCGATCAGTTCGAACGCCATCTGGTACCAGTCTTGCACTCTGCATACTCCTGATTTGTCTGCCGTTCGCGCAAGACAGTGCGAAGGACCTGCGGGATGAGGTACCGCCCCGGACCCAAAGGTGCAACCCGCCGCGCCATCTGCGCGATTTGTCACCCTTGAGGTGGTTGCCGATCCGTCGCAGTTTGCGGCATTGCACGCATCAGGAAACGATAAGGCAGAGCCATGCGCCCCACCCAAGCCCCCTTTCCCGCCGGCCGTCTGCGCCGCCTGCGCAGCAGCGCCCCGCTGCGCGCCATGGTCCGCGAAAACGGGCTCGGCGTGGAAGACCTGATCTGGCCGGTGTTTCTCTGCGCCGGAGACGGCGTGACCGAGGAGGTGGCGTCGATGCCCGGCGTGCTGCGCCGCTCGGTGGATCTGACGGTCGAGGCGGCGGCGGAGGCGGCGGAGCTGGGCATCCCCGCGATCTGCCTGTTTCCCTATACCGACCCCGCCCTCAAGACGCAGGGCTGCGAGGAGGCCTGGAACCCCGGCAACCTGACCAACCGCGCGATCCGCGCGATCAAGGCCCAGGTGCCGGACATCGCGGTGATGACAGACATCGCGCTCGACCCCTACAACATCAACGGCCATGACGGCATCGTGGTGGACGGCGAGATCGTCAACGACGACACCGTCGAGGCGCTGGTCAAGATGGCGCTGGCCCAGGCCGCCGCCGGCGCCGACATCCTCGGCCCCTCCGACATGATGGACGGCCGGATCGGCGCGATCCGCAAGGCGCTGGAGGGCGCCGGGCACCGCAATGTCGCGATCATGTCCTATGCCGCCAAGTACGCCTCCGCCTTCTACGGGCCGTTCCGGGACGCGGTCGGCGCGACCGGCGCGCTCAAGGGCGACAAGAAGACCTACCAGATGGACCCGGCCAACAGCGACGAGGCGATCCGGCTGATCGAGCGCGACCTGTCGGAAGGCGCCGACATGGTAATGGTGAAACCCGGGATGCCCTATCTCGACATCTGCCGGCGGGTGAAGGACACCTTTGGCGCGCCGACCTTCGCCTACCAGGTCTCCGGCGAATACGCGATGCTGGAGGCCGCGGCCGCCAATGGCTGGCTCGACGGCGAGAAGGTGATGCTGGAAAGCCTGCTGGCCTTCAAGCGGGCCGGCTGCGACGGAATCCTCACCTATTACGCCCCGCGCGTGGCGCGTCTACTGAAGGACGGCTGACCCCCGGGACCGAGCAAAAGCAAGCGCGCGATCGGGCTGGGCGCACACATTGCCGTGACGGCAGCGTGACATGTCTACCGCACTGCATTATAAGACTGGCCAACCGGCGTGAAACGTCGGAGCAACAGGCATTCAGGCGACATCCAGGGGCAGTACCATGGACTCCAAATTCACACTCTCGCGCCGCGGTTTTCTCGCATCGGCAGTTGCCGGCACCGCGGTTCTCTCGGGTTGCGCAAATGGCGTCGGCTCGAATGGCGGCCCGCGCATCGACCAGCGGGTCGACGCGACGCGCAACTTCCTGTTCTCGACCTATCCGGGCACGGCGGAACTGGAGCAGAAGGCCTCGGGCGTGCTGTTCATGCCGCTGATCACCAAGGCCGGCTTCGGCGTGGGCGGCAGCTATGGCACTGGCGCTCTGCGGATCAACAATACGACGGTCGACTATTACGAGGCCATCCAGGCCAACGTCGGTTTCCAGGCCGGCGCGCAGCAATATGCCCACGCGCTGTTCTTCATGACGCCGGAGGCGCTGCAAGCGTTCCGCACCTCGCACGGCTGGTCGGCCGGCGCCGATGCCGAATATGCCTGGATCGACCAGGGCGGCAACCTGTCGGCCGAGACCCTGACCACTGCGGAACCGGTGATCGCGCTGGTCTTTGCCCAGGCCGGGCTGATCGCGGGCGCAACGCTCGAAGGCACCAAGTACCGCCGCATCATCCCCTGATCTTCGGATCGATCTCTAGTCCTGCGCCACGTCGATCCGTGCCTCCTCGGGCAGCGGCACGGCGGGCGCAGACATGTGTACCGCGTTCTGGTGCACCCTGATCCGCCACAGGTGATAGCTGACACGATGGAGCCAGCGGAGCGCGGTGATCTGCGCATGCGCCACCTCGTCGGGGATCTTGCCGTGAACGGCCTCCGTCACGAGGCGGTCGCGCGGTGACTTTCGCTGCTCGCGCATGATCGCGCGGAGACGGTCGAGCATCCGCTCCGTGGCCTCAGGATCGTCGGGCCGGGCATGGCGGGCGGCGCCCCCGGCCAGCAGCCGCCGCAGCCGACGCAGGCGTCCTGAATGCGACAGCACCTCGATCCTGTCGTCCTGGTCGCAGCGATAGAGCAGCCGGAACAGGTGATCGAGCGCGTGGAAGCTGCCGGCCACCTGGGCAGCGATCGCAGGAGCGCCGGCGGGCACCACGATCTTCCCCAGGTAGTCCTGTGTCTCGGCCAGCGCCGCCTCCAATGTTGCGCGGGAATGGTGCAGCGCGTCGGGCGGCGGCCCACCGTGCAGCTTCAGGACGAGGTGATCGGCCAGCGCCGTTGACAGCCCGTCGACCGCCGCCACCGTCACCTCCGTGGCAATCCGCGGCGCCGACAGCAGGGCCGGGTCGAGCCCGCGGGTCAGCGGCCCGGCGCGCTCCGGCACCATCCATTCGATCATCCGCGCGAAGGGACGTGCAAGCGGCAGTACAAGAAGCACCCCGAGAGCGTTGAACATGCTGTGAAATCCCACCAGCGCGATCTGCCCGTTCCCCTCCGCGATCAGCGGCGCGACGAGGGTCGAAAAGGGACCAAGCAGGAAGAAAGCCAGCACGCCGGTCAGGATGTTGTAGATCACATGCGCAAGCCCGGTGCGCCGCGCCATCGTCCCGCCGCCGACCGTCGCCAGAAGTGCCGTGACGGTGGTGCCGACATCCATCCCGATCACCATGGCCGCCGCCTGCGGAAAGCTGATCGCCCCGGCTCCGAGGGCCGCGAGCGCGGTGGCGACCCCGGCCGAGGAAGATTGCGTGACGAGGGTGATCAGCAGGCCGATCCCCACCAGCTCCAACCGTCCCAGAAGCGTGTCGGACGGAAAATCTGTGGGGGTGACGACCCCCTCGAAAGCGGCGAGCGCCAGTTTCATCTGGTCGATGCCGATGAACAGCAGGCTGAACCCCGCGAGCGCCAGCCCCGCCCGCGAAAGCTGTGGCCTGCCGGACAGGTGCAGCAGCGCCCCGAGAAAGACCGCCGGCAGCATCGCCGTGCCGAGGTCGAGCTTGAAGCCGAGCGTGGCGACGATCCAGCCGGTCATCGTCGTCCCGATATTGGCGCCAAAGATGATCCCGAGCGCCTGTGGAAACGTCAGCATCCCCGAGGCGACAAAGCCAACGGCGGCGACGGTGGTGGCGGATGACGACTGGATGGCGGCGGTGGTCAGGGCGCCCGTCACCGCCCCGCTGAGTGGGGTGTTGGTGAAACGGCCCAGAACGTCTCGCATCTTTCGCCCGGCAAGGCCCTTCAGGCCGGCGGTCAGCATCGCCATGCCAACCAGAAACACGCCGACCCCGCCAAGCGCGGAGAGGACACCCCAGATCATGGTCGAAGTGTATCACCCTGTGGTTTCGGGAAGAAGTGCCGACCGCCGGGTCAAAAGAGCGCCCTGGTGGCGGGCCATCCGGGCGACCTCAGTCGAGCATCCAGCGCCCGTTCGGGTAAAAGGCGTGGAAGGCGAAGGCGAACATGACGTCGTGGGCGACATCCCTGCCCTGCCCGTCGCGCACCCGGATGGAGCCGACATCACGGCCCCGGGCGATCTGGCCGCTGTCGAGCGCCGAGGCCTGCCCCGCCTGCCAGGAAATGGTGACCCCGGCTTCGGTGATCTCTCCGGAGGCAGCCAACCTGTCGAGCGGCCAGGCGCGCGCACCCACGCGGACGACCCGGGCCATCGCGGGGATCCCGTGCGGCGGCATCTCGCCGTTGTAGAGGAACGGGGTGCGGGAGCTGTCGTAGTTGGCGTAGGGGTTCCGGCCATAGGACCGGTTGTAGTCGGGCTCGGCCATGACCAGCCCGTCGGGGTTGCGGCTGCGGAACTCGGCCCAGCTTTCCATCCAGCTCGGCACTTGCTTCAGCTCCGTTCCGGTGTAGCGCCCGACGATCCCCTCGCCGATCGCCTGCTGCCACCAGCTCTCGGTTTCGCGGTCGTACATCACCATGTCGGAAAAGCGCAGCTTGCCGGAGACGCCAAAGCTCAGCGTCCGTCCCCCGACCCTGCGGTCAAAGGTCAGCGCGGAGTTGCAAAGCGGGCAGAAGGTCACCGCCACCGGCACGCCGCCCACGGTGTCGTTGACGATCTCGTGCCAGGTCAGGTAGCGGATCGGATAGGCGCGCGGGGTGGCCTTGCCGATCTCCACGGTGATGACCGGTTCACGGTCACCGATCCGGGACTCGTCCGCCGCGCGGTGGAAGCCGGGATCCGAGATCGCCGGGATCCCGTCCTTGGGCGGCCCCCCGGAGATGATCTCGCCCCAGTCCCGGATCGAGGTCTTGGCGAAATCGGTGTCGGGCCATTCCCGTTCCCAGATCCCGGGATTGGCCAGTGCCACGCCCGACCACAATGTAAGGATCGCCGCTGGCCAAAGCATTCGCCTCCACATCACCCTCTCCTCCCCGGTTGGCAACGTAATGGCCGAAGCCTGACAGGCACGGAGCCATCCGGCCAGCCCGGCTCACGCAGGGTTCAGCGGCCGTTGGAGGCGCGTGATCCGCCGTGATCGAGCGGGCGCGCGGCAAGGAGTACCACGAGGACCGCCGAGACGAAGACCGGCACGAGGTGCCGCGAATAGGCGAACCCGACCAGGAAGGGCGCGCTGTAGCTCAGCGCCAGCAGCAGGAACAAGCCGCCGGCGCGCCGGCGCATCGGGCTGGTTTCACGGCGCAAGAGCCAGGTAAGGCTCAGGCCCAGGGCCGCGAAGAGGAGCGCGCGGTTCACCAGCATCGAGCCGGTGTGCAGCACCACCTTGGAGGTCCGGTTCCGGTTGAACTCGAAATCCCGGATACCGAAGAGCATGTTGGAAAGCTTCCGGCCGGTGTTTCGGAGGGCCTGGCCGGGGTGCTCTGTCACGAAGTCCAGGGCGAGCCCCGTGTAGTACCGGTGCGCCTCCCATTCCGATCCGAACTGCGGGGCTGCAGTCCGGGCCTCGGCGGCAAGCTCGTCCAGGTGGCGACCGGGATAGATCTCGGCGAAGCGCGGGTTGTTCCCCTTCCAGAGGTTCCAGCCATTGGTGGAGGAGCTTGTGGAGCCCACGGCAAAGGCGCCCGTCCTCGCCGCCGAATACCCCCCCCACGCCACCGCTGTCGCGAGAACCGCGAGCAGCGGCAAGGTCCGGAGGAGCGGCGAGCTCCATCGGGCCGAGAAGAGCAGCGCGACCGCGAAGGTGCCGCAGAACAGGAAGGCGGAGCTCTTGGTGAGATAGGTGACGGCCAGCAGTCCGGCCAGAAGCAACCTGTCCCACGGCGTGCGCTCCGCGATGGCCAGCGCGAGGATGGACGGGATCAGAAAGCCGAGCAGCGCCTCCTCGTAGCTGAGGGTCAGCATGGTGAAGGCGTTGAAGGGAATCGCGAAAAGGAGCAGAAGCCCGGCTGCCGCCGCTCCGGCCGGAACCATTGCGCGGCGGCAGAAGAGCGCGAAGCACGCCGCCAGCAGCCCACCGAGGATCAGGTTCTTGGCCACGAGCATCGCCGGGATGCTGCCCGTCCAGCTCCACAGGAGCGCGTAGAGATGCGGCAGGAAGGGTGGCCGGCCGGTGTAGTCTCGGTAGCCGTCGCTCTCGACGTAGTAATGCCCCTCCTGCAGGATCGCCGCGATCCGGGGTCCGAAGCCGGCCGGCATGTCGAAGATCGTGTCGTAGCCTATGCGATAGGCGAGAAGGAAGACGGAAACCGCCCCGGCAATGCCCAGGCAGAGCAGCGCCGCACCCGTCCAGAGGATAGCGGGCCGGCTCATCGGCAGGGCGACGGCCTGCGGGTCATCGGGCGAGGTCTGCCGCCAGCGCGCGCGCATCCCGGAGCAGGTCGACGAGGTCCGGGTCCTCGATCCCAAGGGCTTCGAAATGCCTGACGATGTTCTCGAGGTATTCGAGACTGGTGCCGAGGATGCCCTTTCCCGTCGCGATATGGCGGACCTGCGCCTCGCGGGAGAGTGTCAGGTCGATGATATCGGCGCTCTCGTCGGCCACGAAGGCCAGCGCCCGGACCGGCCCCGCCACCGTCTCGGCCATCAGGAACTCCGGCGCATAGGCCGGCCCGATCCGCTCGCGGCGCCAGAGGATCTCTGTCTCGACGGGAATGTCCGCCTCCGCGATCCGGAACACCAGCCCGTCGCAGCCATCGCCCGGCGCAAGTCCCGCCATCAAGCCCGGCGCGTCCGGCGTGCCCCGCCCGCCAACCTCGACCAGGCAGAAGACGCGCTCGTGATCCGGCACATGGGCCCGGCGCACCTCCCGGAAGCGAAATGCCGGGTCCCACATCAGCGAGCCGTAGCCGAAGACCCAGAGATCCCCGCCCGTCCAGTTCTCGAAGAGCTGCCTGCGGCAGGCCTCCCGCTCCTCGTCTGGCATACGGAATTCGACCATCCCCGGCGTGGTCTCGATCAGCTCGTCCAGGTCGGAGGGCTGGAAAGTGCGGAAGAAGGAGGTTTCGGGGTCCTTGATCAGGCCCCGCAGACCCGGGTGGAGATGGAAGGGATCGTTTTCGGACACCTGGTCCCTCCTGTTCCGCGCGGGCTGGACGCCGGGGCCTGGCCGTTCCGACGGGCCCCGGCAAGCTTGCATCCCCGGCGCGACGGCCGCGCCGGGCGTGTCTCAGCGTTCGACGCTCACCGAGACCATCCGGTCGGGATCGGCCACCGAGCCGTTGGCGGCGGCATTCCCCTTCTTGATGGCATCGACCACGTCCATGCCCTCGATCACGCGGCCGACCACCGTGTACTGGCCGTTCAGGTGCGGCGCCGGGGCGAACATGATGAAGAACTGGCTGTTGGCCGAATTCGGGTTCTGCGACCGGGCCATGCCGACAACGCCCCGCTCGAAGGAGACATCGCTGAACTCGGCCGGCAGGTCGGCCATCTCGGAACCGCCCATTCCGGCGCGCGAGGTGTCGCCACCCGCCTTGCCGAACTGCACGTCGCCGGTCTGGGCCATGAAACCGTCGATCACGCGGTGGAACACCACCCCGTCATAGGCGCCGGAGTCGGCCAGAGCGGCCAGCCGCTCGGCATGTTGGGGCGCCACGTCGGCCAGCAGGTCGATCACGATCCGCCCCTCGGTCGCGCCGCCGACCTCGATCACGAGGTTCGGCCCGGCCGTGTCCTCGGCCGCCGCGGCCGGGCTATGGCTGCCGTTGGTCAGCAGGAAGAAGCCGGCGATGAAGGCCAGCCCGGCGGCAAAGAGCCCGCCGGCGAAAAGCTTGCTGTCAGACATCTGCCGCCACCTTGACCGAGATCATGCGATCGGGATTCGCCGGCGGCTCGCCGCGGGTGATCGCGTCGACATGCTCCATGCCCTGGATCACGCGGCCATAAACGGTGTACTGCCCGTTCAGGAAGTCGTTGTCCTTGAAGTTGATGAAGAACTGGCTGTTGGCCGAGTTCGGGTTCTGCGAACGGGCGGCGCCCAGCG
Source organism: Tropicimonas sediminicola (assembly GCF_900188335.1). Lineage (GTDB taxonomy): Bacteria > Pseudomonadota > Alphaproteobacteria > Rhodobacterales > Rhodobacteraceae > Tropicimonas > Tropicimonas sediminicola. The sequence continues at coordinate 87,177 of NZ_FZOY01000002.1, forward strand.
TGCCCCGGGCGTGCGGCAGCTTGGAGAACTCCGCCGGCAGGTCCGGATGCTCGGAGCCGCCGGTACCGGCGCGGCGCAGGTCGCCGCCGGCCTTGCCGTGGGCCACGTCGCCGGATTGCGCCATGAACCCGTCGATCACCCGGTGGAACACCACGTCGTCATAGGCACCGGCGCGCGCCAGGACCTTCATGCGCTCGCAATGCTTGGGCGCCACGTCGGGCAGCAGTTCGATCACCACCTCGCCGTCCTTCAGCTCCATGATGATGGTGTTCTCGGGATCCTTGATTTCGGCCATCGGGCCCTCCTCGATCTTGCATGGCGGGTATTCCCCCCGCGGGTCGGCGCGACCCTAAACCGCGTTAGCGGAAACCGAAACCCCATAGCTGCTCTCCGGGGCTTGCGATAGGAAGCGCGTGAGCCTTTCGAAAGGAGCCTCTGATGAGCTGGAAGACCCTCGACGACATGGACCTTGACGGCAAGATCGTGCTGGTTCGTGTCGATATCAACGTACCCGTCAAGGATGACGTGGTGACCGACGCGACCCGGATTGAACGCATCGTGCCGACGATCAAGGACATTCTCGCCAAGGGTGGCAAGCCCGTGATGCTGGCCCATTTCGGCCGGCCCAAGGGCCAGGTCGTCCCCGAAATGAGCCTGAAGATCACGGTGCCGACGCTGGAGGAGAAGCTGGGCCAGTCCGTGACCTTCATCGAGAAGCCCTCCCGCGAGGCACTCGAGGCCTTGCCCGCGAACGCGGTGGTGCTGGTGGAGAACACCCGCTTCACCCCGATGGAAACCGACAATGACCCCGAGATGGCAAAGTTCCTCGCCTCGCTCGGCGATGTCTACTGCAACGACGCCTTCTCCGCCGCACACCGCGCCCATGCCTCGACCGAAGGCGTGGCCAAGCTGCTGCCGAACTGCGCCGGACGCCTGATGGCGCAGGAACTCGGCGCGCTCGAAGCCGCCCTCGGCACGCCGGAGCGGCCGGTCGTGGCCGTGGTCGGCGGTGCCAAGGTTTCCACCAAGCTGGACCTGCTGGGCAACCTGATCGAGAAGGTGGATCACCTCGTGATCGGTGGCGGCATGGCCAACACCTTCCTGGTGGCCAAGGGCGTCGAGATCGGCACCTCCCTCGCCGAGCGCGACATGGCCGACACCGCCCGCGCGATCCTCGAGAAGGCCGAGGGCACCGGATGCACCATCCACCTGCCGGTGGACATCGTGGTCGCCGGTGAATTCGCCGCCGGTGCCGCCAACGAGGTTCTTCCGGTTGACCAGTGCCCGGCCGACAAGATGATCCTCGACGCCGGCCCCGCCACGGTGGAAGCGCTCAAGGGCGTCTTTGCCGAGTGCAAGACGCTGATCTGGAACGGCCCGCTCGGCGCCTTCGAGATCGAACCCTTCCACAAGGGCACCTTCGACGCCGCCCTGGCCGCCGCGGCCCTGACCGCCGAAGGCAAACTCAAGACGGTCGCCGGCGGCGGCGACACGGTCTCGGCGCTCAACAAGTCCGGCGCGGCGGAGAACTTCACCTACATCTCCACCGCCGGCGGCGCCTTCCTCGAATGGATGGAAGGCAAGGAGCTTCCGGGCGTCGCCGCTCTCGGCTGAGCTCCGCCCAGGTTGACCGCGAAGGCCGGGCCAAGCGCCCGGCCTTTTCTCGTTGTTCATGTTCCCCAGGCATCTCGGAAGTGCCGCTGCGGAAGGCTTCGTCCCAAGTTTCGCGCAAGTATCTGATACTAATTACTTTAATATTTTCACGCGCCACTTGCACGGCGTGCCCTGGCATCCCAATTACCAGCAATCCGGGCGCGAGGCTCCGTCCGGCGACTGCAGGCGCGAGAACGTGCCGAGAGTGCCATCCTCCATGGATCGTAAACACCACATGCGCCTTCTTCTTGCCAGCGCCCTTGTCACCCTGACTGTCATGCCCGCCGCCGCCGATGAAACCGAGGGTCTTATCCTCGCATATGACCGCGTGGCGAACATCCTCGTGCTCGAAGACCTGACCGTCTGGCCGATCGCGGCGGATGTTGCCGTCCCCGAGGACCTGCAGGCCGGCGACCGCGTGACGATCGATTTCCGGAGCGATGGCGAGAACGGCGTCGGCGGGATCAATGCGCTGACCCGCACCGCCAGCGCCCAGTAAGCGGATTTCGGCGGAGGCGCATACCTCCTGCCGCTTGGGCCGGCAGCCTCACCGAGGCCCGGCCCGTTTCCGCTTTTGCAGCGGTCGGGCGTTTCAACTCCGCCGCCGTCTCTCTATGATGTTCGAACTCGCGGCCGAGAGCCTGATCGAACGCATGGAGTTCCGTATTGCGCAAAGCCATCGCCCTGGCCCTCGCCGCCCTCACGGCCCCGTTCCCCTCCGCGGCGGACGGCGTGCCTGTTTCCGACTACCGGACGCAATGCGTCGAGGAAGTGAAGTACCTGACAGCGAATCCGCGCCCCGAGGGCAGCCCGAAGCTGGGTGATTGCGTGCGGGACGATATCACGACCGGACAGGTCGACATGCAGTCCATGGGCTTCGCGGTGATGTCGGACACCCCCGGCCCAAACGTTCAGAAGCTGATCGGCGCCGGGTTTCCGGCGAAGACGGCGCAGGGCGCGGTGGTTGTCGGCACGCTGAACAAGCTCTTCCTGGAGGGCAGGCTCGCGAGCACGGCCTATCTCGACGCCATGGCGCCGCTGATCGATGCCGGTGCGCTCGTGCTCTTCGGCAACGGCCCGCTGGATATCCTGAGCGAGTTGCTCCGCAGCGCGCCGGAGCCCGAAACGGTCTGCGGCTTCGCCGAGATCGTCGGCGGGTTCGACGTCTTCGAAGACCGCGCCCTGCCCCGTTCGTTCGCCGACAGCAACCCGGCCTTCGGCCCGGCCGAGCGCGAGGTGCTGGCAGGCTGCGGCCTCTGACCGCGGCGGATTTTCAACTCTGGATCTTCCGGTTGCCACGCCTTCACCCGGCGCCTCCGAGGTTCCGCATGAATTTGCGTCGAAACCGTGTTTCGCGGGCCCGAAACCTGCTTTCACAGCGCTCATCCTGCGACTTGGCGTCCAGTTAGCGCTAACCCGCTTGCGTCCCGATCAACAGGCTTCTACCCCGCAACTGCAATCCACAGCATAGGGATCGAATCCATGAAAGCCACCAGAGCTGTTAGCCGTATCCTCGCGAATTACGAGGGCGAAACGCCGGGCGTGAAGGCCAACCTCTGCCGCATGCTCATGGCCGGGAAGCTCGGCGGCACGGGCAAGATGATCATCCTGCCCGTCGACCAGGGGTTCGAGCACGGCGGGCACCGTTCCTTCTGCCCCAACCCGGCAGGCTTCGACCCGCATTACCACTACCAGCTGGCAATTGACGCCGGGCTCAACGCCTATGCCGCCCCTCTCGGCTCGCTGGAAGCCGGCGCCGACACCTTCGCCGGCCAGATCCCGACGATCCTCAAGGTGAACTCCGCCAACTCGCTGATGTCCGGCACCGCCGCCAAGAACCAGGCCGTCACCGCCTCGGTCGACGATGCGCTGCGCCTCGGCTGCTCGGCCATCGGCTTCACAATCTACCCCGGCTCCGACGTGATGTTCGACATGTTCGAAGAGATCGTCGAGATGCGCAAGGAAGCCGCCTCCAAGGGCGTCGCCACCGTGATCTGGTCCTATCCGCGCGGTGAAGGCGTGACCAAGGACGGCGAAACCGCGATCGACGTCGGCGCCTATGCTGCCCACATCGCCGCCCTGCTTGGCGCCCACATCATCAAGATCAAGCTGACCACCGACCACGTCATGCAGGACGAGGCCCGCAAGGTCTATGAAGAGAACGGCGTCGACATCTCGACCCTGACTGCCCGCGTCAAGCATTGCGTCGACAACTGCTTCGACGGCAAGCGGATCGTCGTCTTCTCGGGCGGTGCCAAGAAGGGGGCCGACAGCGTCTACGACGACGCCCGCGCCATCCGCGACGGCGGCGGCAACGGCTCGATCATCGGTCGGAACTCCTTCCAGCGTCCGCGCGCCGAGGCGCTCGACCTCTTTGCCAAGCTGGTGGACATCTACAAGGGCAAGGCCTGATCCCACGCGCCGGCGTGCAACATGCGCCGGCATCGAAAGACAACACGGCCCGGGACCCGCGAGTCCCGGGCCGTTTTCGTTGCGGCAATTGAAAGGGTTCCCGGCCGGGGCCCATCTACCTATGATTGCAGGACGAACCCTGCGAAGGGCCGTGACGCCGGCGCAAATGCGGCGGCCAACAAAAGTAACGGGAGGATGGGCGCCATGGGGGTGGACCTGATTTCGGCCGCAGCGGCCGGAACGATGTATGGCCTTCTGCAGGCGCGAACCGAACGCGCGCCAGATGCTCCCGCCTATCAGCAATTTGACAAGGCCACGGGCGCATGGAGCAGTGTCACCTGGCGCGAGGTATTGGCACGAGTAGACAAAGTCGCGGGCGCGATGGCCGCCCTGGGCCTCGCCAAGGGAGACCGGGTCGCGATCTTTCTCGGCAACTGCCTCGACTGGATCTGCTACGACATGGCCGCCCACAAGCTCGGCCTGCCGGTGGTGCCGCTTTATACGAACGATGCGGTCTCCAGCACCGCCTACGTGCTGTCGGACGCCCGGCCAAGGCTGGTTCTCATGGACAATGCGGCGCGCTGGCAGAAGATCCGGGACGCATTGGAGCGGTCCGATTTCATCGACGCGGTCTGGATCCACGACTCTGCATCCGACGATACCCTGCCCGCCCCGGCTGTGGCCTTTTCCGATGCCCTCGAACAGGCTTCCGGGGTCGACACCCAGAAGCAGAGCGCCCCGGAGGACGTGGCCGCGCTGATCTACACCTCCGGAACCACCGGCGCGCCGAAGGGTGCCATGTTGACCCACCGTGCGCTGCTCGCCAATGCCGAGGGCGTGGCCGCCGTCTTCCCGCCGGTCACCGACGACGTCTTCCTGTCGATCCTGCCGCTGGCGCATGGGTTCGAACGGACGATGGGATATGTCCTGCCGATGCTCGGCGGCGCCTGCGTGGCCTATGCCCCGTCGTTGCTGCGCCTGCGCCAGGACATGGCGACGCTGCGGCCGACGGTGATCATGGCGGTGCCGCGCTTCTACGAATCGATCTATTCGGCCGCCCGGCGCTCCGCCAGCGAGAGCCCCGTCCGCCTGCGCCTTTTCGAAATGACAGGGCAGATCGGCTGGAAGCGCTTCGCCGCCCGTGCCGGCGTCGGCCCGGGCCCAAGCCTCGGCGAGCGGCTGATCTGGCCGCTGCTGGACAGGCTGGTGGCAAGCAAGGTCAAGGATGCGTTCGGCGGCAGATTGCGCGTGGCGGTGTCTGGCGGTGCGACTTTCCCGCCGGAAATCGCGCGCGACCTGATCGGTCTCGGAATCCCGATGGTGGAGGGGTACGGGCTGACCGAGGCCGGCCCCGTCGTGACCGCCTCCCTGCAAAAGGATTACCTGCCCGGCTCCGTGGGCTTCGCTCTGCCCGGAATCGAGGTGCGTCTGACTGACAAGGGGGAGATCCGGGTCCGCTCGCCCGCCGCGATGAAGGGTTACTGGCAGAACCCGGAGGCGACGGAGGCAATGATCGACCCGGAGGGCTGGCTCAGGACGGGCGATCTCGGCGCAATCGAGGGCGGGCGGATCAGCGTCACTGGCCGGCTCAAGCACATCCTCGTTCTCTCCAACGGCGAGAACGTCAATCCCCGGCCTATCGAGACCGAGCTCGAGGCCGACGCGTTGTTCGATCAGGTCTGCGTCGCCGGCGATGGCCGCCCGTACCTGGCGGTACTGCTGGTACTAAACGGCGAGATCTGGGAAGAGCTCGCAGCCTCCCGTGGCCTCGACCCGGAACGCCCGAATGCTCCTGAGGCCGAGAAGGTTCTGCTGCCCCGCGTCAAGGCGCACCTCAAGGATTACCCAGCCCATCAACAGATCAGGGCTTATCACGCGATGCTGGAGGAATGGACGGTGGAGCAGCGCCTGGTGACGCCGACGCTCAAGCTCCGGCGCGAACGCATCGTCGCCACCTTCGCCGAGCAGATCGCCGCGCTCTACGCACGCGAACGCGGCTGATCCCGGCCACGGCGGGGTTGCCCTGTGTTGCAGCGGCGACTCACTTCCGTCACCGAAATGGGCAATTGCGGACGTCGCGCGGCTTCGCAGTTCCATTCACCTGGAGAATCTGACAGGTTTGCCAGACAAGCCCCCGTCCAGAGGGGCCCCGAGGCAGAAGCATGAGCAGTTCCCAATCGCGTCCCGCGTTCAAATCGGCCGTCTTTCTGACAGTGAGCCTCTCTTTGGCGATGTATTTCACCTTCGCCGCCGTGCAGGGCGACTATGGCCTGTTCCGCCGCATCGAGATCGAAGCCGAGACCCGCGCCATGGAAGCCGAGCGCGCGCGACTCGAGGTCGCCGTCGCCGAGATGCGCAACAAGACGCAGCGCCTGTCCGAGGATTACCTGGACCTCGACCTGCTCGACCAGCAGGCCCGCGAGATCCTGGGCCTGATCCGCGCCGACGAAATCGTCGTCCGCTGATTCCCGCTTGACCGCCTGGCCGCCTGGCCGCCTGGCCGGGACCGAACCGCCGGACATCTCCCTTGGTCATCTCCCCAACTCGGCAAACCAGCGACGTGCCGGAGCGCCATGTTTGCGCAAACGAAGGCGTTCCACACTGCAAGATCGTCCGAATTGCGCGCTCTTCCGCAGCCCGTGCGCCAAGCCCGACAATCGACCGCCGCCGCCCTTACATGCCACCGTCCCGCGCCGTGCATAACGGCTTTTCAGCCGTCCGGGGCTCATTCGCTGCCTCAGCGGCACTTTTTAGTATGCAGTGGAACGCAGGGTCTGCTAGTTGATAATTCAACGTTAAACTACTTTTCGAAGAGGGAGGCCCTGCGTATGGCAACGCGACGGACGACGAAGAAACCGAACGTCTCCAAGGAGGAGTTGCTCGGTTACTACCGCGACATGCTTCTCATACGGCGTTTCGAGGAAAAGGCCGGCCAGCTCTACGGCATGGGCCTCATCGGCGGTTTCTGCCACCTCTACATCGGCCAGGAAGCGGTGGTCGTCGGTCTCGAAGCCGCGGCCGAGGAAGGCGACAAGCGCATCACCTCCTACCGCGACCACGGCCACATGCTGGCCTGCGGCATGGACCCGAAGGGCGTCATGGCCGAGCTCACCGGCCGCGAAGGCGGCTATTCGAAGGGCAAGGGCGGCTCGATGCACATGTTCTCCAAGGAGAAGCATTTCTACGGCGGTCACGGCATCGTCGGCGCCCAGGTGCCCCTCGGCGCCGGCCTCGCCTTCGCCGACAAGTATCTCGAGAACGGCCGCGTGACCTTCACCTATTTCGGTGACGGCGCCGCCAACCAGGGCCAGGTCTACGAGACCTACAACATGGCCCAGCTCTGGGATCTGCCGGTGATCTTCGTGATCGAGAACAACCAGTACGCCATGGGCACCAGCGTCGCCCGCTCCACCAAGTCGCCGAGCCTGTGGGAACGCGGCGCCGCCTACGGCATCGCGGGCGAGGAAGTCGACGGGATGGACGTGCTCGCCGTGAAGGCCGCGAGCGAAAAGGCCGTCGCGCACTGCCGTGCGGGCAATGGCCCCTACATCCTCGAGGTGAAAACCTATCGCTACCGCGGACACTCGATGTCCGACCCGGCGAAATACCGCACCCGCGAAGAGGTGCAGAAGATGCGCGAGGAGCGCGACGCCATCGAGCACGTGCGTCAACTCCTCCTCTCGGGCAAGCATGCCACCGAGGACGAGCTCAAGGCGATCGACAAGGAAATCAAGGACATCGTCAACGAAGCTGCCGAATTCTCCAAAGAGAGCCCCGAGCCCGCGCTCGAAGAGCTCTGGACCGACATCTACGCCGAAACGGCGCCGCAGAACGCCTGAGGGGGAAACACGACATGGCAACCGAAGTATTGATGCCCGCATTGTCGCCGACCATGGAGGAAGGCACCCTGGCCAAATGGCTGGTCAAGGAGGGCGATACCGTGTCCTCCGGCGACATCCTGGCCGAGATCGAGACCGACAAGGCAACGATGGAATTCGAAGCCGTCGATGAAGGTATCGTCGGCAAGATCCTCGTCGCCGCCGGCACCGAGGGCGTGAAGGTGAACACGCCGATCGCCGTGCTGGTCGAAGAGGGCGAGGACGCAGATGCCGCCGTGGCCTCAGCCCCCGCGCCGGCCGCCGAAGCGCCTGCCCCGGCCCCCGCGCCGTCTGCACCCGCCGCCGCCGCTCCCGCAGCGCCGGTCGCGAGCGCGACGCTGGAACCGGATTACCCCGAAGGCACCGAGATGAAGTCGCAGACCGTGCGCGAAGCCCTGCGCGACGCCATGGCCGAGGAGATGACCCGCGACGAGACGGTCTACCTGATGGGGGAAGAGGTTGCCGAATACCAGGGCGCCTACAAGATCAGCCAGGGCCTGCTCGACCAGTTCGGCGCCAAGCGCGTCGTCGACACGCCGATCACCGAGCATGGCTTTGCCGGTCTCGCCGTCGGCTCGGCCTTTGGCGGGCTTCGCCCGATCGTCGAGTTCATGACGTTCAACTTCGCCATGCAGGCGATCGACCATATCATCAACTCCGCTGCCAAGACGCTCTACATGTCCGGCGGCCAGATGGGATGCCCGATCGTGTTCCGCGGCCCGAACGGCGCCGCCGCCCGCGTGGCCGCCCAGCACAGCCAGGACTACGCCGCCTGGTATGCGCAGATTCCGGGCCTGAAGGTCGTGATGCCGTACTCCGCCTCGGACGCCAAGGGGCTGATGAAGACCGCGATCCGCGATCCCAACCCGGTGATCTTCCTGGAGAACGAAATCCTCTACGGCCGGTCCTTCGACGTCCCCGTACTGGACGACTACACCGTTCCGTTCGGCAAGGCACGGATCTGGCGCGAAGGCACCGATGTGACGATCGTCTCCTTCGGTATCGGCATGACCTATGCCCTCGAAGCGGCCGACAAGCTGGCCGAGGAAGGCATCTCCGCCGAGGTCATCGACCTGCGGACCCTGCGCCCGATCGACTACGACACCGTCCTCGCATCGGTCATGAAGACCAACCGCTGCGTGACCGTCGAAGAAGGCTGGCCCGTCGCGTCGATCGGTAACCACCTGTCCTCCTACATCATGACCAACGCCTTCGATTATCTCGATGCGCCGGTCCTGAACTGCACCGGCAAGGATGTGCCGATGCCCTATGCCGCGAACCTTGAAAAGCACGCCCTGGTGACGACCGCCGAAGTGATCGACGCCGTCAAGGCCGTGACCTACCGCTGAGGAGCGAGACATGCCGACCGAAGTTCTGATGCCTGCCCTGTCTCCGACGATGGAGGAAGGGACGCTCGCCAAATGGCTTGTCAAGGAAGGGGATGAAGTGTCCTCCGGCGATCTCCTGGCCGAGATCGAGACCGACAAGGCGACGATGGAGTTCGAAGCCGTCGACGAGGGCGTGATCGGCAAGATCCTCGTCCCCGCCGGGACCGAGGGTGTGAAGGTCAACACACCGATCGCGGTCATGCTCGGCGACGGCGAGAGCGCCGACGACATCGGGGCGAGTTCCGCCCCCGCGCCGGCAGCCGCCGCTCCCGAGGCCGCGGCCGCCGCTGCGGTTCCCGCTGCGGCAGAACCCGCCACCTCCGGCGCCCCTGCCCCGGCAGCCCCCGTCGCCTCCGACGGCTCGCGGGTCTTCGCCTCGCCGCTTGCCCGCCGGATTGCGGCCGACAAGGGGCTGGACCTGAGCCAGATCAAGGGCTCCGGACCGCGTGGCCGTATCGTCAAGGCCGACGTGATCGATGCGCAGCCGTCCGCTTCCCCGGCGCAACCCGCAGCCGCCGCCCCGGCGGCAGCCGCACCCGCCGCAGCCCCGGCCGGGCCGTCGACCGACGCCGTGCTCAAGACCTATGCCGACCGGGAGTTCGAGGAGATCTCGCTCGACGGCATGCGCAAGACCGTCGCCGCCCGTCTCACCGAGGCGAAGCAGACGATCCCGCATTTCTACCTGCGGCGCGATATCAAGCTCGATGCCCTGCTCAAGTTCCGTTCCACGCTGAACAAGCAGCTCGAGTCCCGCGGCGTGAAGCTGTCGGTGAACGACTTCATCATCAAGGCCTGCGCCCTTGCGCTCCAGCAGGTTCCGGAAGCCAACCGCGTCTGGGCCGGCGACCGGATGCTGCAGCTCAAGCCGTCCGACGTGGCGGTCGCCGTGGCCATCGAGGGCGGTCTCTTCACCCCGGTTCTCAAGGACGCCGAGATGAAGTCCCTCTCCGCGCTCTCGGCCGAGATGAAGGATCTCGCCGGCCGTGCCCGCAACAAGAAGCTGGCGCCGCATGAGTACGTGGGCGGCACCTTCGCCATCTCCAATCTCGGCATGTTCGGCATCGACAACTTCGACGCCGTCATCAACCCGCCGCACGGCGCCATCCTGGCCGTCGGCGCGGGCGTGAAAAAACCGGTGGTGGGCGATGACGGCGAACTGACCGTGGCGACCGTGATGTCGGTCACCCTCTCGGTCGATCACCGCGTCATCGACGGTGCGCTCGGGGCCGAACTGCTCAAGGCAATCACCGAGAACCTCGAGAACCCGATCGGCATGCTGGCCTGATCCCGTCGGCGCCTCAGGGCGCCGACACGCCAAACTCGCGGAGGACCGCCTCGGCCTGCGGTCCCCGCACCCCGTGATCGGCAAATAGCCAGCCGCGCGCCCCGTCGCGCCCGAACTTGCTGCTCACGTTGTCTTCGTGATTGACCGCATAGATCATCGCCGGAAACGGCACCGCGTCCAGCGGCTGGCCCATTGCGGCCATGTGGGGGGCCAGCACCTGGTGGTTGAGCGGCAGGGTGCAGAGGATGCGCTTGGCGGTCCGCTTTCTCGAAAGATCCACCCCGATGACTGCGCAGGAGCCGCACATCTCGTCAAAGGGCATGCCGGAACTGTCCGCCGACAGCCGTGTTACCAGTGGGCGGTTCACGTCCCACATGTAGCCATCCGTCACGATATAGCCGCGCCCGTTGTTGTCCGACCGGAGGAACGCGCAAAGCCCGGGATGCGCAACATCGTCCGCATCCAGCATCACCACATAGGCCGGACCGTCCAACTGATCGACGATGGCCCGTGCCCCGATCCGGTGCTTGGCCTGCTTGTCGATGCCCTGGATGCGGTTCATGCCTTTCGGCGCAGGCACAAAACGTAGCTCATGCCGCGTCTTCAGCCCCTCGGGCAGATCCTGCCCGCAGAGGAAAACACTGATCCCGTCGCCTTCCTGCCGGTCGACGCTCTCCAGCGTGGTCCGGAGTCGGGCAACCACGCCATCCCAATCCGCCGCATCCTCGCGACCGATCAGCTTGATGAGGAAAACAATCCGTGGCGCTTTGCCGGCATCGAACCCGGGAAGGGCAAAACGCCGGTGCATGGCAGTGAACGGCCCATGGACCCGGTTCAACCACCAATAGGGGTCGCGCAGACGCCGGCCCGCCTCGGTCAAGGAGATCATCTCAGCCCGCGGCGCCGTCCTTGATCACCTGGTCCATCGAGACCCCGGGCTGCGAGCACCCCGCCTCTCCGACGATCCGGGCCGGAACTCCGGCAACCGTCACATGCGGCGGCACCGGTTCTAGCACCACAGATCCGGCCGCCACGCGGCTGCATTCGCCGATCGTGATATTCCCGAGGATCTTCGCCCCGGCTCCGATCAGCACGCAGTTTCCGACCTTGGGATGACGGTCGCCATCTTCCTTGCCGGTCCCGCCCAGCGTCACCGAGTGCAGCATCGACACGTTGTTGCCCACAACGGCGGTCTCCCCGATCACGATGGAATGCGCGTGGTCGATCATCACACCGCGCCCGATCTTTGCCGCGGGGTGAATATCCACGCCGAACACCTCGGAGACGCGCATCTGCACGAAATAGGCCATGTCCTGCCGGCCGTTCCGCCACAGCCAGTTGCCGATCCGATAGGCCTGGATCGCCTGGTATCCCTTGAAGAACAGGATTGGCTGAACGAACCGGTGGCAAGCCGGGTCGCGATCCACCGTCGCCACGAGGTCGGCCCGCGCCGCCGCCCCAAGATCGGGATCGTCGGCATAGGCCTCGTCCCCGATCTCGCGCAGGATCTGCTCGGACATCTCGCCCGATGCCAGCTTCAGCGACATACGATAGGCCAGCGCACGCTCCATCGTCGGATGGTGCAGCAGGCTGGAATGGATCAGCCCGCCCAGCAGGGGCTCGGACGCAACCGCCTCCGCACCTTCCCGCTTGATGCGCGCCCAAACCGGGTCGACCGTCGCCAGACGCTCCTTGATCTCGGCCATTGCCAGCCTCCTGTTCACGGTGGAGATCATACCATTTAATCGGAACACCGCGCACAAGAAACCCCAGAACACGCAAAGTTGGCTGGCAAGGCCCGGCCTCAGCCCGGCAGGGATATCCGGTAGCAATGCAGCGCAAGCCGCAACTTTCCACCGCCGAACGTCCCCCCGGTCGGCGTCAGCCGCACCGCGGTCTCGGCATAGAACGTCATCGGTTGTGACAGCAGGCCGGTGCAATAGGACCCCGCGGCCACCCCCATGCCCGCGCCGAATTGGCCTTGCGTCGCCGGCGTGCCGAGGCTCCAGCTCGAGAGCCCCCCGGTCAGGGTTTCGGTCACCCGCGCCGAACAGGCAAAGACCATCGAATCCTTCGGAATCATCAGCGTCGTGTTCTGCGCGCTCCCCGCCGCGACAACGTGCTCGGCGCCGATCACCTCGATCCGCGACGCCGCCCCGCTGTCCGTTCCGGCCAGCCAGTCGGTGCTCCAGGCACCGTTCAGGAATACGGCGGAACTGTACTCGTCCTCGATCCAGGCCCGCCACCCCGCCAGCGGCTGCGCAAATACCCAGCCACCGTTGGAGCCGATGGCAACCCTGCCCGCCTGCCCGACCCAATCGCCTTGCGCCCCGGCAGCCACGGCATAGCAATCGCCATCCACGACGCCCGTAGCCGGCGGCTCGGTCAGCTGCCGGGACTTCAGCCGCAGCTGGGTAAGCCCGTCCAAACGGACCAGCGCCTCGTTCACGGTCACATGTTTCTGCGCCTGCGCGGGTTGCAGCAGAGGCAGCGTCAGCGAAGGGGTGTCAGTCATTGATCTCAAGACTCCTGAAAGGTCCGGCTCCGAAACGGTCGGAAATCTGCGCGACGCTGAGCGTGAAGCCCCCGTCGCTTCCATCGAGCGCGCGTTGCGCTGCGCTGTAGCTCCAGCTGGAGGTTCCGACGGTTTCTTCCCTGAGGACAACGCCGCCCGCCTCGACCCTGAGCAGGTAGAGCTCCCGCTCCTCGCCCAGAGGCACCTCGTAGGCCTGCCAGCTGTCTCCGTCGGTTCGGGTTCGCCGTACCCAGTTGAAGCGCTTGGTGCCGCCGGCATCCGTCGAGACCCGAAGATGCGCCGGCCTGTAGGGCCGCAGCCCCACCCCGTCGAAGGACTCGACCATGTGGGTGTACGAGGTGCCATCGTAGGATTGCGAGGCCGGCCCGACCCGGTAATGCCGATCCAGCCCACGCAGCGCATCCGCCATCTCGATCTGTTGCGGCGCGCCGTCGAGCAACACCACGAGACTGCCGACCGGCCACTCCGCTGGCATCACCCCGTCGGTGCCCGCCTGCCCCCGCAGGCGCAGGCCAAGCTCGTAGGTGTCGGTCTCGACCAGCGTCGCCTCGGCGAACTGGAACACCTCCCAATTCGCCCCACCGGCATCCCCGATCGCGGCCACGTTGGCACCGTTCAGCATCGCGGTCTCGGTGACCGACGACAACAGTCCCGATCCGAACCGCACGCGCAAACCAGCCCCTCGGTCGAGGACCCCCGGCTCGGCCCGCTGCAGAATGCTCTCCGTGATGCCGATCGTGGCGCGGCTCTCGACCACGCTGTTCAGCTCGTACCCGTCATCCTCGCTCGAGGAATACAGCGCAACACTCCCCGGCCAGGGCCGCGCGGTCACGGCCAGATGCGGTGCGACGGGATCCTCGCTGCCGGTCAGAAGCGGAAGATCCATCAGGACGGGATAGACCGGCATCGGCGCCAGATAGGGCTTCAGGCGCAACCCCTCGGCAACATCCGTCGCGGGCCTGTAGACGCCGGGTTCCACGCGCACCGCCTCGAGGCTCAGCGCCTCGCCTGCCTCTGCCCGGTCCACGCGATACAGAGCCTCGCTCCCGTCGCTCGAAATGCGGACAACGTCTCCCGCAACCACGTCGCGCCGGGAGGGCGGCAGCTCCAGCCGAACCGTCTCCCTGGCGACACGCGCCTCCGCGAGCCACCTCTCCACGACCCTCTGCGCCTCTGCCCCGGAGAGCGACATCGGCAGCTCGGAGGTCGACACGACAGCATCCGTCTCGTCCGGGAATACGGCCTCCGCCGCCCGAGTGTCGAAATCACCCGCTGCCTGCACGTAGTTCAGGCGTACACGCCCCGACATCTCGGCCTCCGGCGCCCGCACCTTTTCCACCCGTCCCTCGAGTTCGGATGTGTAGGCCACCCACTCCGGATCGATGTCCAGATCGACGCGCCCCGTGCGGGTCCGGAAATGCAAGTGTCCCTCATGCTCGCTCGCATCGAACCCGTGCGCCAGCATCAGCGGCTGGATCGCGGATCGCGCCCCGGCCACCTCCTCTATGGCATAGCCATGCACGATCCCGTGCAGCGACGAGACATCGACATTCCCGACCCCGGAACGGGCACAGATCTCGGACACAACCGCGGCAAGCGTCTCGGAACTGGTCCGCCCGTTCAGCCAATGGCCGGTGACATAGTTCTCGCCATCCTGCCAAAGCGTATCATTGCCGGGAAAACTCGGGAACGGGCGCGCATCCCATGCCCAGACATGGGCCCTGTCCATGTCCACCATCGGACCGCCGTAGAGGGACGAGACCGGGTTGTTCCCCGCCTCCCGCCAATAAAGATGCATCGCCCGCAAATATTGCGCCTGGATCAGGTCATCCCGCGTGCCGCTCGAATAATGCGGCACGGTCGACTCCGAAGACTTGGGATCGACGAACTTGTTCGGCTCGTTGGTGCCCTTGTCGATCGCCGCGCAACCGAGTTCCGTGAACCAGATCGGCTTGCTCTCCGGCTCCCAATCGGTCGGACCATTCTGGCGGACGCCCCCGATGCGCTCATGGTGCCGGTTCTTCCACCAGTTCAGGATGTCCTTGTAACGGAACACCCAGGGCTCGCCATGCGCCCCATCGGTGATCGGCACCCGGTCCTGAGCGTCTCTCCCGGCCTCGTCGGCATAGTACCAGTCATACCCTTCGCCGCCGGCGATGTTGCTGCGCAGGTAGCCAACATCGTAGATCGACTGCCAGTCGACATCTGCATGGTCGGGCCCGTCGCGCCAATCGGACAACGGCATGTAATTGTCGATCCCGATGAAGTCGATTTCCGGATCCGCCCAAAGCGGGTCGAGATGGAAGTAGACGTCCCCCGTCCCGTCCTGCGGCTGATATCCGAAGTACTCACTCCAATCGGCCGCATAGCTGATCTTTGTTTCCGCTCCGAGGATAGTCCGCACGTCAGCCGCAAGCCGCCTCAGCTCCGCCACGGCCGGGAAGCTTCCCTCCTCGCCGCGAACACGGGTCAGGCTGCGCATCTCAGACCCGATGCAGAACGCATCCACCCCGCCCGCCAGCGCACAGAGATGCGCGTAGTGCAGAATGAACCGCCGAAACGACCATTCCTGCGGGCCGATCATGTCCACCGTCGAGGAACCGGGCGCGAAATCCGTCACCGTCGCCTCGCCGAAGAACTCGAGCACCTCGTCCGTGGCCACGGCCGTTTGGTCCGGGCTGCCCGGCAGTCCCGGAGCCAGCGAGGTCGTGATCCGGCCGCGCCAGGGCAGCACGCTCTGACCCGTGCCGCCCGTCCAGGGATCGGGGAGCGCATTGCCCTCCATCTGCTCCATCAGGATGAAAGGATAGAACAGCACCTCCCTGCCAGCGGCCTTCAGCGCACGGATCGCCTCGATCACGGACTGGTCGGTCGGCGTGCCACCATAAACGGCCCGCCCGTCCTGCTTTGGCACCGTCCCCGCATCCGCCCGCGGAAGTCCGCTGACCCGCCACGGCATCCGGTTCCCGTCAACCTCCGTCTGCTCGACCTTCGGCCGGATCCGGCAGGAGCCACAGCGCAGATCATCCCCGAACCAGGAAACCACCAGCGAAACGGAACCGCACTTCGGCAGTTCCTCAGTCAGGTGCTCCAGCGAGGTCGCAAAGTCCGTCTTGCCGCTCGGAGAATTGACGTTCGCAGAGGTTTTCCAGCCGATCCCGTTCGAATACTCGACCGGCGTGGTCGCCAGCGCATATTCCCCGGTGCCCGGGATCATCGCCACCGCACCGATCATCTCCGACAGGCTCCGTGCCTCCTCCCGAACATGGGCGGAATCGGTCGCCCGGATCACCTCGAAGGAGAACTGCGGCACGCGATTGCCAAAGGCGTCAAGCTGGAGATCCTCGAAAACCACATAGGCCAGCCCGCGGTAGGCAGGCGCATTCTCGGTGCCCTCCACCGCCTCGATCTTCGGGTCCGGCAGCTGGTCCTCGGTCCCGGAATAGACCCGCATGTTCAGCCCGTCGCGGTCAAGTTCGACCCCATCGGCCCAGATGCGCCCCACGCGCAGGATCTCGCCCTCGCAGAGCGCAACCGCGAGGCTGACGGAGTATCGGTAGCTTTTGGTCGTCGTCCCGCCGCCACCGCCCTTCCCGCCCACGGTGCTCGTTTTGGACTTCTCGCGGAATTTCGAGGACCAGATAACCTGTCCGCCAAGGCGCATGCGCCCGTAGACCTGGTTGATCGCGGTCCCTTCGCTCGCACCCGTCAATCGGAAGCGCTCCAGCCGGCCGGTCTCGATGACCTCGCTGCCCCCGCCCATCAGTCGCTGGTCGATCACCCTGCCAAGCGTCGCACCGACGGCACGCCCGATGACAGCCGTGGAAATCCCGAACGCCGTGCCGCCGACCGCGCCGCCAATCGCCGCGCCGGCCGCCGCAAGTACAAGTGTTGCCATCATCGAACTCCTTGCGGAAATGCGAAACGCGCCACAATGCGCTTCCTCCAGGGATCGGAGAGCGCGGATTCCAGCACGCTGTGACCGCTGTAGGCGTGAATGAAACTCGGCCGGCCATCCCGCTCGGCGACGATCCCAAGATGCTTCGCAACACCGGCCGCGCGCATCCGGAACAGCACAACCTCACCGGGCCCCGGTGTACCCGGAAGCTCGAGACGGACCAGGTGCCGCTCTGCGGCCCGCCAGAGCCGCTCGTCACCGGCTGCCTCCGACCAGTCCTGCGTGTAACCGGGTACGGCTTCCGGCTCCTCACCGAAAAGCTCCCGCCACACCCCTCGGACAAGCCCGAGGCAATCGGCACCCGCGCCCTTCACCGAGGCCTGATGGCGATAGGACGTCCCGATCCATCCGCGCGCCAGGCCAACAATGCGGGCCCCGTCCTCGACGGCCCCAACCGACATCGCTTGAGGGTCAACCATTGAGGCTCCCTCCATCGTTGTTGTCGTCCTGTTTCGGATATGCGGTGAGCCAATCCTCGCCCGGAACATGCGGAAAGCCGCGAAAGTTCAGGAAATTGCTGAATTTTTCCCGGCAAGTCAACGCCCGCTTGTCGCAGCCAGCCTCCAGCCGGACCGTGTCTCCGACCGCAAAATCCGAAGGCAACGCCTGCCAAAGCTCCACCACACGCGCGCCATCCCCGAGCCGGTCTCGCTTGACCAGCCCAATCAGCCCGCTGGCGACCCCGTCCCGCACGACAAGCCGGCCCCGTTCGAACCAGCGGTCTTCATGCTCGCCGGCATCCGGAAGCGTGAGCACCGTGCCACCCGAGATTGAGAGCACGATGGCCTCGAGCGCAAAGCCCGGAGTGTCAGTGTCGAAACCACACCGGACATCACCGAGCACGGCAGAACAGGTGGATTGATAGACATTCCCCTGCGGCTGGTTCAGCCCCTCCGTCACACCGCGAAGCTCCGCCTTGAACAGATCGCCCGACCGGGTGACCTCGCCGAGACTTCCCCCAAACTGGACCATGCGGTCCTCCGTATCCTTCCAGTTCACCAGCCATGAGGTCACCGCCGCGCCGTCGTAACGCCCCGCACCGATGTCATCCTCGGTGATTGCCGACCCGCTCAGCGCGCCCACGGCCTCGGTGTTGTTCACCGCCAGCCCGGTCGTCTGCTCGAGCGCCGAGGCAGTAAATCCGGAGGCCGCAGCAAATGTCATGCCGTCGAACAGGACGTCGACGTCGTGGTCGGTGAACCCCAGCTGTTTTCCATCCTTGCGGACAACCAGCCAGCAGCGGCAAACCGTCGTGCAACCGCTCGCGAGATGCTCCAGCAGACGCTGGCCCGATGCACTGAACACCGCCATCAGACCCGCACCTCCACGACCGGCACATCCGGGATCTCCCCGGCTTCGAATCCCACGGCCGAGATCCGGATGGACTCGGTGTCGAACCGGACCGGCACGTCGAACTCGAACCCGGCCGTCACGCTGGCCCCTATCACGGGGGCGGTCGCAAAGGTCACGATCCCGGTCGTTGTATCGACGCTCCAGGCAGTGTTCGAACTCTGCGCCACACCATCGACGGCCACGCGCACCGTGCCGGCCACGGGCTTTCGGATCGGACGGACATATTCGGAGCTGCCCGACAGGTAACGACGGCTGAGCTGGAATTCTGTCGTTACGCCGTCGCCCTCGCCCAGGATCTGGTCCGTGGCGCTCACGTCCTGCGACGGGAGACTGGACTTGAAGTCCGTCCAGTCCTTCCAGCGAAACCCGTGCAACTGCCCGCTCCGACCTTCGAAGAAGGCGATCAGCAGTTGCAGATCGTCCAGCGACCGCACCCCGACGCCCGCATCATAGCGCCGACGGGAATGGGCCCAGGGCGTGTTGCGCTCCTCGAACCCGTTGGCAAGCGTGACGATCTCGGTGCGCCGCTCCGGCCCGCCGATCGAGCCAAAGCTCAAGGCCGCCGGGAACCTGACCTCGTGAAACCCCATGTCCGATACTCCTCGATTGCCTCACCGGTTGCGCTGGCCGCGGCCGAGCATTCGGCCGACCTGGGCCGCGATCTGCGTCTGGCTCTTGCGAAAGCCCTCCGCATCCGGCGTGGAAATATTCATGACGACCTGCACCGACCGCGAACTGCTCCCGTCTGCCTTGACGCCAAGCTTGCCATCCGCACCGCGGGTCAACGGCATGATCGCCTCAGGCCCCGCCTCGCCCATCAGCCCGGTGCCACCGCGCATCGGAAAGGTCGTGGGCGAGGTCACGACACCTCCCTTGGCAAACGGCATCACCCGCCCCTGGCTGAAGCTCGCGCCATTTGCGAAGGCGGCCGCACCGACCCCGGCTATACCGGAGGCGATCATGTCGCTCACCTGGCCCGTCACCGGCTTGATCGCGGCCGAGTAGGTCGCGTTCACGATCGACTGCGCGACGAGCTGCAGGGCGTCCGACGCCTTCAAGCCGTCGAACACCAGCCCGTCGAACGCCCGCCGCAACCCGCCGCCAATGCTCGACGACAACGTGCCGACGCTCGCGCTTGTATTCGCCATGTTCAGCTGCATCTTCTGCAGCTCGCCACCAAAGACAGCCACCAGCGAGCCGGCGCCGTTCAAGGTGCTTTCCAGCGCCTCGATCTGCGTGTCGAGGGCCTCCACGTCATCCGGGTCAAGCGCCATCGCCGCCCCCTTTCCATGTATCGGGATAAGCGCGCGCCAGCTCGTCGAGCCGCGCGCGCGTCAACGGTGTCTGGGTGGCGTCCGCCCCCAGCATCACCATCAGTTCCACCGGGGTCAGCCTCCAGAAGGCCTCCGGCGCGAGCCCGAGCTGGCACAGCCCGAGCCGCATCAGGCCAGCCCAGTCCATGCGCTCAGCCCTGACTGTCCGGCAGGGAGAAGGCCCGGGCCAGCAATTGCGCCGCCACCTTCGCCGCCTCCGTTGCGCCGCCAGCCACTTCGACCGTCAGCAGGTCGGCCACGGTCCCGCCCCAGCCGCCGCCGCGCAGGCCGGCGACCACCAGCGCAAGCACATCGCGGGCCGAGAACCGCCCCGCCTCGAAGCGCTCGACCAGGTCGATCAGCGAGCCTTCCGCAAGCCCCGCCTCAAGCTCCGCAAGGGCGCCAAGCGTCAGCTTGCAGACATGCGGCTCGCCGTCGAGGTGAAGCGTCACCTCCCCCGTCCACGGGTTCGCCATGGATCAGATCGCCGAGAACAGCAGCACCCCGGCCGAAGCCAGCGACATCTCGTAGGTGGCCTCGCCGTCATGGCTGCCGGAATACTCCAGCGAGGTGATCTGGAACGCCCCCTCCACCGTGCCAAAGTCGGGAATGATGACCTGGAACATCGGCGTCTCGGCGGCAAAGAACGCCTCCCGCGCCCGCTCGTCGGTCTGCGCGTCCTTGAAGACGCCCGAGCCACTGATCGACGCGCTGCGCACCCCGGCGCCCGCCATCAGCTCGCGCCAGCCGCCTTGGCTCTCCAGCGACGTGATGTCGATCGTCTCGGCGTTGAAACTGATCCGCGTCGCCCGCAGGCCCGCCGCGGTCTGGAACTGGCCGCCGCCAGTCATGTCGATCTTGATCAGAAGATCCTTGCCGGATTGTGCGCCCATGGCCGTTCTCCGTTGTCGTGTTCAAGTTGTTGGATGTCATTCGTCCTCGACCCGCGCCTCGTAGCGCAAGTCGATGCGTCGCTTGGCGCCGGACCCCACGCGCCGGGCCTCGGCTTTGAGGAACCGCATGTGTACGATCCGCCCCCGCATGAGCGCAGGCGGCGCGCCGTCCAGCGCGTCCGATATCGCCACCGCAACGGCCTTGGCCCCGAGAAACCCGCCGCTCTCGCTTACCACGCTGACGGTGAACCGATGCCGCGCCCCGTTGCCGGTCTTGTCGCCCGCCGGAAGAGCGGTCTCGTGCCCGAAACTCACGTAAAGCGAGGGAACGGTGCCGGAGGGAACCGCGTCGTAAACGTCGCTGCCGACCAGCGCCGAAACGCCCGCATCCGCCAGCAGGTGCTGGTAGAGCGCCGATTGTAGCGCAGCAGCCGTGCCATAACTCATGCCGACACCTCCTCTTCACGCGTGAAGCAGGTCAGGAAGCGGCCGCGCGCGTCGGCGTCGGCCACGGCAAGGATCCGGAAAACCCGGGCGCCCTCCCGGAACCTCTGATCCGGTTTCGGCCGGCTCGGCGCGCCCGGTGCCGCCGAGCGGACGGTGATGCGGTAGGGCACGCTGGAAAGCGTCAGGAACTCCTCCTCCGTCTCCTTGCCCGTCCCGGCATTCACCTCGGCCCAGAGCGTCCCGAGCACCGTCCAGCTTTCCTCGAAGCCCCCGGCGCCATCCGGCGTCCGCTCCAGCGTCTCCAGCGTCAGCTTGCGGGTGAGATCCGGTTGCAGCACGCTCATCGCGCGCCCCCGCCCAGAAACCGGACGTTGCGCCAGCGGTCCACCAGAGACGAGACCCCATACGGCATCACCGCCCCGCCCACGCGCATCTCGTGCCGGTATTCGTAGTAATAGGCCGCCAGCAGCATCACCGCCTGTGCGAGATCGGCGGGAACGTCGGCCCAGGTCGGCCCGAACCCAGCGGTGAACTCGATCACCACGGAGCCCTGCGGCGGGATCGTCGGCAGCATGCTTCCCCGCGCCATCATCAGCGGGCGATGGGTGTCCTGCTGCAGCCGATACTTGGACGGATCGACAAGGCTCTCCCAATCCAGGCAGTCAACGATCCTGACCGCGTTGATCACGCTCACCGGCGCCACCGGCAATGTCTGCGCCCGGCCGTCGCGCCAGCCCATCAGGCTCAGGCTGAAATCCCGTTCCAGAAGCGCCTTCCCGGTCCAGGCCTCCACCGCCGCGATGGCGGCCCTCAGGAATGTCTCCAGCAGGCTGTCTTCGGCCCCCTCGTCGGCAAACCCGGTGCCAAGGCGCAGGTGGTCCCTGAAGTCCGCAACCGGCAGTGCTGCCGCAGGCGCTGTGGTCTGCTCGACTAGCATCATGCATCTCTCCGAATGTTTTCGCCCCTCGAAGGCTGTAACGGCAGGCGCGCACCCCGCATCGCTCGGACGGAGGGGAGCAGCTGGACAACGCGGTGAGAACCTCATGGCACGCACCTGCCAACGGGCCCGGCCCCCCGAGGCCGGACCCGTCATTCCCGGAAGCGTCAGCTCACCGAGAATTTCAGGACCTTGATCGCGGCGAAGTCGCTCACGTCGCCACCCACGCGCTTCGTTGCGTAGAACAGAACGTGCGGTTTGGCCGAGAAGGGATCACGCAGCACCCGAAGGTCGGGGCGTTCCGCCACGGTGTAGCCGGCCGCGAAGTCGCCAAAGGCGATGGCGGTCGCGCCACTTGTGATGTCGGGCATGTCTTCGGCGATCAGCACCGGATAGCCCAGAAGCCGCGCCGGCTCGCCGGCGGCCAGACCGTCCGACCACAGGAAGCGACCGTCGCCATCCTTGAGTTTGCGAACCGTGCCGGCGGTCTTGGAGTTCATCACGAAGCTCGCGCCGCCCCGGTACTCCGCGCCCAGCGAATAGACCAGGTCGATCAGCGCGTCGGCGCTGGCAAAGGCACCATCGGCGCCCGAGGCGACATAGCCGATGCTGCCCCAGGTCCAGGCCGCGTCATCCACCGTCGGATGGGTGAGAAACCCGGTCGGTTTGTCCACGCCATCGCCGTTGACGAAAGCCGCGGCTTCGGCGCGGGCGAACTTGTCGGCGATGCGTCCGGCGAGCCAGCCGTCAATGTCGAAGGCGCTGTCATCCAACAGGCGCTGGCTGGCCTTCGGCATCGCGGACAGCTCGTGCAGCGGAATGGTGATCCGCTCGATCTGCGGCGTGTCGGTCTCGATGGAGCCGCCAGTCTCGGTCGCCCAGCCGGAGCCCAGCTCGCCGTGATCGATCAGCACATCGAAGGAGGTGGCTTCGACCGTCACCACGTTGGCGATCGAGCGGATTGAGGCGTCCGACTTGAGCACGCTCTTGATCACCGCGGCGGTCTCCGGGTCGACGAGGTAGCCGCCATCGGCCGCGACGGCGGTGGAGAGCGCCTTGCCCTCAAGGTGCAGCCCGCGCAGCGCGTCATCGTCACCCGAACGCAGATAGGCCTCGAAGGCCTTCTGATGCGGGGCACCCTCGGCCTCGGCGGAGGTGGCAAGCGCCGGGCGTCCGGCAATCATGGTTTTCCGATCCAGCATGGTCAGTCGCTCTTCCTGCTTGTGAATTCGTGTCTTGATGTCGGCCTGAAAGTCCCTGAAATCGTTCAGGAACCCGATCATAGCCGAATTGAGTTCGGGCACATCCTGCCCGGTCCGAGCCTTCGTCTCGGGTGTGCTCATCGCTTGAGTCCTTCCAGCAAGGGCTTGGGGAGGTTGGCGCGGATCACTCCGCCGCCAGGTCACGGCGGGCCGCTTCCAGCGCCTCCGCCAACTCGCGCATCAGGCCGGTCTCCGGGGTATCCCCCTTCGCCCCAACCCGCGCTTCGGGAAGCATCGGGAAGGTCACAAGCGACACCTCCCAAAGCTCCAGGTCGTGCAGGAGCCGCTGGCCCCGCGCATCCTTCTCGGCCCGCTTCGTGCGGTAGCCGATCGACAGGCCGTCGATTGCGCCCGCGCCGATCAGCGCGGCCGCCTCGCGGCCCTTTTCAACCTCGGTAAGGATCCGGCCCTTGACGAAGAGCCCGCGCTCATCCTCCCGAACCTCGTCCCAGACGCCGATCGGCTGCGACGGGTCGTGCTGCCACAGCATCTTCACCCGCCGTTCCGCCGAGGCCATTGCCTTGAGCGAGGCCGCATAGGCCCCGGGCTGTACCACGTCGCCGCCCTGGTCGCTCTTGCCGAACAGCGAGGCATAGCCCTCGATCACCGCGCCATCGGTCACCGTCAGCGCGGCCTCCATCTGGCAGAACTTGCGCTCCAGTCCGGAGCCGAATTTCATGTCCATGATCAGATCCCTCTCTTTCGCCCTCAGACACCGCCATCCACGACGGGCGGCAGGCCCAGCAGGGCGCGTTTCTCCGCATCGGTCAGGAAACTCGCGGCCCCGATCCGCGCCCACTGCGCCTCCCGCTCCACGCTGAGCGCCGGGATCTGGTCGAGGTCCGGCGCGAGTGTCACCACCTCGCCCGAGAAGCGGGACAGCCAATCGGCAATCGTCGCCGCCACCCGCGTCGCCAGCGGCAGCACGGTCAGCCGGTAGAACGCCCGGTTCGCCTCCTGGTAATTGGCGTAGGTCATGTCGCCCGGGATCCCGAGCAGCATCGGCGGAACCCCGAATGCTGTCGCGATCTCGCGCGCCGCGTCCCGCTTGGTCTCCTGGAACTCCATGTCCGACGGCGAGAACCCCATCGGCTTCCAGTCGAGCCCGCCCTCGAGCAGCATCGGCCGCCCGGCGTTGCGTGCGCCCTGGTGGTGCATCTCCATCTCGCTCAGGAGCCGGTCGTACTGGTCTGCCGTCATCGTCCCCGGTCCGCCATCCGCACCCCGGTAGACAATCGCCCCCGAAGGCCGCGCGGCATTGTCCAGCAGCGCCTTCGACCAGCGCGACGCACTGCTGTGCACGTCGATCGCCGTCGCCGCTGCCTGCATCGGCGAGAGCCCATAGTGGTCATCCTGGGGATGGAAGCTGCGGATGTGGCAGATCGGGGCGACCTCTGCAGCCATGTCGAACCGATGTTTCCGCCCGCCCACCGTGTATTCATAGGCCACGGGCCAGCCGTCCTTGCCCGGCACCAGGTTCATCCGGTCACTTCGGAGCACGTGCAGCTCGAATGGCATGCCTCCCGAGCCAACCGCCTCGATGTATCCGTTCCCGGAAAGCAGGATCTGACCGAAAAGCGCCTCCAGAAGGTCCGCCCGGCCCTGCGCGCCGTTGGGCCTTGCCAGCAGTGACAGGACCGGATGCGTCTCGTACCGACGGCCCGTGTCCTGGCAAACCAGCGGCACCGCCGCCGCAGCCTCGGCGATCAGCTTCACGCAGCGAAACCCGATCGGATTTCCGACGAATCCGCTCTTGGTCAGCGAGGCCGTATCCCTCGGCGACCAGACGACCCGCCCGGCCCCCTGCCAGGCAATGACCGGCCCCGTTGCCGAGGCCTTGCGTTCCGGAGGTGAGGCCGTCTGCGCCTCCCCATCGGACCGTCGCAGGAAATCCAGTACCATGCGCTTTGCTCCTTCGTTTCCCAAGGGGCGCGACGCCCCGGCATTTCTCGTCCGGCCCCCTGCCAAACGGCAGGGGGCGGGCACGCCGGGAGAGGGCGCGCGCTCAACCGGCGCGCACCACGATCTCCCGTCTGTCTCTTGAAGTTTCGCTCCCCGGCGAGAACGTCACGCCAGGCACGTCCAGGACCGCGAAGGCCGCTTGGCCGGCTCAGGGTATTTCCACCAAGAAGAACGGAGCATCGCCCCTTCTTCTTGGCCCAGATAGCCAAATTCCGTCGCCGGCCCTACTCTCCCACGATGACCACTTGGCGCTGCGGGGTCACAGCGTCCTGAGCCTTGGCCGCCGGAATTGCCCCGCCGGCCCGATCATCAACTCCGTCATTGCCCAGACCAAAGCATCGAGCCGGTCGGGCGAGCCCCTGCCCTCGTAGCCGCGCGTCGTCATCCGGCACATCTGGTCCTCGAGGTCGCCAAGCCCGCGCAGGTGCCTTACCCGCCCCTGCTCGTAGAGTGCGGCCACCGGCTCTGCCCGCGCCGCTTTTCCCCTTTGCGCCCGCACAGCCCGAATAGGCAGCATGGGGTCGATCTGGTTCAGTACCGTCTGCACCAGGTCGCCGCCCTGGTTGACCTCGGCCACGAGGCGATCCGCCCCATGCCGCTCCCGCGCCGCCACGGCCGCATGCGCCCAGGCCATCGGGGAAGACGCCGAGACGCTGGCATCTTCCAGCACCCAGGCCACCCAGTCCTTCGGGTCGCCCTTCATCTCTGCGCCGACGACCACGATCCCGCATTCGTCTGACCCTGCGTGGCCCGTCACCGGCGGGTCGATCGCGACGACGATCCGGTCGAGCGCCGGCGGCGCGTCCCTCCGCGCCCGCTCGATCAGCTCCGAGGTCCAGAGTGCGCCCTCGCTGTCCTCGACCAGCACGCCATCCAGTTCCTGGCGCCCAAGACGCGTGCCGCCGTAGCGTGCCTCGACCTCTGCCAGGAAACTCGCGGCCAGGTTCGCCCGGTTCGCCTCGGTCGGCGCCGATGTCACGACCGTCGACTCCCGCTTCAGAAGATCTTTCAGGATCTGCACGTCCCGCGGGGTCGTTGTCACGCATTGCTGCGGATTGTCCCCGAGCCGTAGCCCGAACTGCAGCATCGACCAGGTTTCCTCGGCCTTCTTCCACTTCGCCAACTCGTCCACCCAGGCACAGTCGAACTGTGGCCCACGCAGGCTCTCCGGCTCGTGCGCCGAGAAGACCTGCGCCACCGCTCCATTCGGCCAGACCAGCCGCTTTCGGCTGGCCTGCCAGTCCGGCACGCGGTCGGGCGGCGAGCAGGCAAGGATCCCGCTGTCCCCGAACACCATCACCTCGCGAACCTGCTCGACGGTCTCTCCCACCAGCGCCACCCTGCGGGCCCGGCCGGCATCCCGGGGCCGCGGGCCCTCGACCTTCGACCGCACCCATTCGGAACCGGCGCGGGTTTTCCCCGCGCCGCGCCCACCCAGGATCACCCAGGTCTTCCAGTCACCCGCCGGCGGCAACTGATGCGGCATTGCCCAGAACTCGAACAGCCAGGGCAAGGCACAGAGCGCCGGTTGGGACAATTGCTCAAGAAACGCCTCCAGCACCTCGGGCGGCTCGGATGCGAGCAATTCTGCTCCCGATCTCATCGCGGGCCGCGGTAAGGTCGAGAGCCTGCTGATGAACATTCCCGACGAGCTTCCTGCGAAGGTCTTCGACATGGCGCGCCTCTTCCATCATGGCGACGGAAGCCTTGCGGAGTTC
This sequence comes from Tropicimonas sediminicola, assembly GCF_900188335.1. Classification (GTDB taxonomy): domain Bacteria; phylum Pseudomonadota; class Alphaproteobacteria; order Rhodobacterales; family Rhodobacteraceae; genus Tropicimonas; species Tropicimonas sediminicola. Next base: position 114,172 of record NZ_FZOY01000002.1, read on the forward strand.
CGACAGGACCCCCTTGAGCTTCCCTGCACGATCGGTCTTCCCCTGACCGATCTCCTCAATGATATCCGTCAGCTCCCTGGAGCCGCTGCGATAGAGCGTAATGGCCTGATCAAAATACTGGCCGGACTGGTCACCCGATTGCTCGGTTTCGAACGTCTTATCCATGGTATGAACCTGCTCTTTCTCATGCCTCCGCACGAGCGAAACGAAAAAGCGCCGAGACCATCGGTCCGGCGCTTGCCCACTTCTTCCAGCTTGACTTGTTTCTACCCTGGACCGTTCGCCGAGTCAAGTTCGACGTCTGCCGCGCGAAATGAACACCGCGCGGCAGGTTACTGTTTTTTAACCTTTTCCCTACTGGTTCGCCCGCTGCGCCTCTATCTCGCGCCAGCGCTGAACGTTGCGGTTGTGCTCCGCGAGCGTCTCCGCAAAGGCATGGCCCCCCGTGCCATCGGCAACAAAGAAAAGGTAATCGCTCTCGGCCGGGTTCAGCGCCGCGGCGATCGACTCGCGGCCCGGGTTGGCGATCGGGGTCGGCGGAAGGCCGGTGATCACGTAGGTGTTGTAGGGCGTGGCCCGGCGCAGTTCGCTCTGGCGAAGCCCACGGCCGAGCGGCGCCTTGCCCTCGGTCAGCCCGTAGATCACCGTCGGGTCGGTCTGCAGCCGCATCCCTTCCTCAAGGCGATTCTTGAAGACACTGGCCACAAGCGGGCGCTCGTCCGCCACGCCGGTCTCCTTCTCGACGATCGACGCAAGCGTCAACGCCTCGAGCGGGGTTTCCAGCGGCAAGCCCGGAGCACGCGCGGCCCAGAGGTCGGACAGAATCGCCGCCTGGCGCTCCGTCATCTCGGTCAGCAGGGTCGCCCGGTCGCTGCCCCGCGACAGCTCGTAGCTGTCCGGCGCCAACGCGCCCTCGGCCGGAACCTCGGCAATCTCGCCCCTCAGGAACGGCGCCTGCTTGAGCTCCTCGACCACCTGCCAGCTCGTCACGCCCTCGGCGAGCGTCACCCGGTAGCGGGTGCTCGGGTTCTCGAGGATCGCGCTCAGCCCTTCCGGCTCCGGATCGACGCCCGGCACAAAGCTCGCCAGCTCGACGTAAGTCTGGGTCGCGGGATCAAGCTCCCGCACCAGCATGTTCGCAGTGGCGACGCCGATCCGGTAGTTGATCTCCGTGCCGCAGGTGCTGCGCCCGCTGGACGTGATCGCACCAAGGATCTGGTCCACCGAGGCACGCGGTTCGACGACAAAGCTGCCGGCCTTCAGCTGGCTGGCGCGGTTGCTGTATTCGGCACCCAGCCGAAACACCATGGCGTTGTCGATGGCGCCCTGCGCCAGCAGGTCCTCCGACACCCGCGACAGGGACGCGCCCGAAGGCACGACCACGCAGATCGCTTCCTCCAGCGGGCCCTCGCCCGCGTATTCGCTGCGGCCCCAGGCGAGGATGCCGGCCACCGCCAGCATCAGCACCACGAAGACCGTCAGCGCGTTCGAGGCGATTGCCCGGGCCATCAGGCGTCGACCTTGCCCATGACGAGGCTGGCATTGGTGCCGCCGAAGCCAAAGGAGTTCGACATCACGTAGTTGATCTCACGCTCCCGCTTTGCGTTCGGCGCGAGGTCGATCACCGCACCTTCCGGCGGCGTGTCGAGGTTGATGGTCGGCGGCGCCACCTGGTCCCGGATCGCGAGGATACAGAAGATCGCCTCCACCGCGCCCGCGGCGCCCAGAAGGTGCCCGATCGACGATTTCGTCGAGGACATCGTGACCTTGCCGGCGGCATTGCCGAGCAGCCGCTCGACAGCGCCGAGCTCGATCGTGTCGGCCATGGTCGAGGTCCCGTGCGCGTTGATGTAGTCGAGATCGGACGCCTGAATGCCGGCGCGTTTCAGTGCCACCTGCATCGCCCGATATCCCCCGTCGCCATCCTCGGACGGCGCGGTGATGTGGTAGGCATCGCCCGACATTCCGTAGCCCAGCACCTCGGCGTAAATCTTCGCGCCACGTGCCTTGGCGTGCTCGTATTCCTCGAGCACCACGACACCCGCGCCCTCGCCCATGACGAAGCCGTCCCGCTCGGAATCCCAGGGCCGGCTCGCACTCTTCGGATCGTCACCGCGCTTCGTGGAGAGCGCCTTGCAGGCATTGAAGCCGGCAATCCCGATCTCGCAGATCGAGCTTTCCGCCCCGCCCGCGACCATCACGTCCGCGTCGTCCAGCGCGATCAGCCGCGCCGCATCGCCGATGGCATGAGCGCCGGTCGCACAGGCGGTGACCACCGAGTGGTTCGGTCCCTTGAATCCGTGGCGGATGCTCACCTGGCCGCTCGCGAGGTTGATGAGCGAACCGGGGATGAAGAACGGCGACACCCGCCGCGGCCCCTTCTCGTTCATCAGGATCGCCGTATCGGCAATGCTGCTCAGCCCGCCGATGCCCGAGCCGATCATGACCCCGGTGCGCAGACGGCCTTCCTCGTCCTCGGGCGTCCAGCCGGCATCACGCACCGCCTGGTCGGCCGCAGCCATCGCGAACAGGATGAAATCGTCGACCTTCCGGCGTTCCTTCGGCTCCATCCAGTCGTCGGGACTGAAGGTCCCGTCGCTGCCGTCGCCCTGCGGAACCTCGCAGGCATACTTGGTCGTGACCCTGGCCGGGTCGAACCGCGTGATCGGGCCCGCGCCGGATTCGCCGGCCAGCAGGCGGCTCCAGGTCTCCTCGACGCCGCAAGCCAGGGGGCTGACCATTCCCAGACCGGTGATTACCACTCGCCGCATGTCGTGCACCTTGGTGTATTGTTGTCTTTCGGGGGGTGATACACGCGCCGCTCTGGCGGCGCAACAATCCGAGACCGCAGCCAAAGCCACGCGCCCCGCTCAGCGGCGCACCGCCGATCCCCTTGCCGAAGCGTGTCAGAAAGAGAAATGGCGCCTCCATCCGGAAGCGCCAAAACGGTTCGAGCAAGTGTCGAGCCGGAGTGCCGTCAGGCGGCTTCGGTGATGAACTTCACCGCGTCGCCGAAGGTCTGGATGGTCTCGGCCGCGTCGTCCGGAATCTCGATGCCGAACTCTTCTTCGAAGGCCATCACCAGCTCCACGGTGTCCAGCGAGTCGGCGCCCAGGTCGTCGATGAACGACGCGCTCTCGGTCACCTTGTCCTCGTCGACGCTCAGGTGCTCGACCACAATCTTCTTCACGCGATCCGCGATGTCGCTCATGTCACTTCCTCATGCGTTGGGGCTTGCTGCCCCGTTCTTGTCCGCGCCCGCTCGGGCTTCTTAAGTTGTTGCCCCGTTTGCGGGGCAGCTCGTCCCCGTCAGGCGCGGGGCATCTTCCAGACCCGTCCCAAGGACGGGCTACGGGCCGAAAACTGTGCCGCCTTTAGCACGTTCCCCTGCAAATGCAAACGTCTTGCCCTTGCAGGGAACTTGCCACGCTCACCGCTCTCGAACCGCTTCCCGGCAACATGGGCAAAGCCTTTGTCCAGCGCAAGTCCGCAGTCCGCAATACCGGTCTGCGGCTGGCGTCAGAGCATCGCCATGCCACCGTTCACATGCAGCGTAGCCCCGGTGACATAGCCTGCTTCGGGGCTGGCCAGATACAGCACCGCGGCCGCGATTTCCTCGGGCGTTCCCATGCGCGCGGCCGGGATCTTGGCGTTGATCGCCGATTTCTGGTCGTCCGTCAGCTTGTCGGTCATCGCGGTGGCGATGAAGCCCGGCGCCACCGCGTTGGCGGTGATTCCCCGGCTTGCGACCTCGTAGGCGATCGACTTCGTCATCCCGATCATGCCAGCCTTGGAGGCGGCGTAGTTCACCTGCCCCGGGTTGCCCGTGGCGCCGACAATGGACGAGATGTTGACGATCCGTCCCCACCGCTTCTTCATCATCGGCCGCATCACCGCCCGGCAGAGCCGCATCGTCGAGGTCAGGTTGACCTCGATCACCTGCGCCCATTCCTCGTCCGACATCCGCATGAAGATCTGGTCACGGGTGATCCCGGCGTTGTTCACCAGGATGTCGAGCCCGCCCATCGCCTCGATCGCCTGCTTCGGAAGCGCCTCGACGGCCTCGGCATCGCCAAGGTTGCAGGGCAGGACATGCGCCCGCTCGCCCAGCTCTGCGGCCAGTGCCTCCAGCGGCTCCACCCGGGTACCCGAAAGCCCCACCGTCGCGCCCGCTCCGTGCAGCGCCGCGGCAATCGCTCCGCCGATCCCGCCCGAAGCGCCGGTCACCAGCGCCGTCTTCCCTGTCAGATCAAACATCCGCTTCCTCTCTTCCGGCGCCGTCGCACCTTCTTCTGTCAAAAAATATCCTGCGGGGCTCCGGGGGTGCAAACCCCGGACTCCGGTTCTCAGCCGGCGGCTACCGCCTCGGCAACATCCTTCGGCGCCCCGATCGCCCGAACAGCGACCGACTTCTCGATCCTGCGGACCATCCCGCTCAGTGCCTTCCCGGCCCCGATCTCCCAGATCTCGTCGACACCCTGACCGGCCATCCACTGAATGGATTCGCGCCAGCGCACCGAATGCGTCACCTGCTCGACCAAAAGCGCCCGGATCTCGGCGGGGTCCTGCACCGCCTCGGCGCGCACGTTCGCCACCACCGGAACCTTCGGCGCCTTGATATCCACCTGCGCCAGCGCCTCCGCCATCACCTCGGCGGCTGGCTGCATCAGGGAGCAATGGAACGGTGCGGAGACCGGCAGCAGCAGCGCCCGCTTGGCGCCCTTGCCCTTGGCGATCTCGACCGCCCGCTCCACCGCGGCCTTGGTGCCGGACACCACGACCTGCGCCGGATCGTTGTCATTTGCCGCCGCACAGACATCTCCCTGAGCAGCCTCCTGCGCCACCGCCTGCACCGCGGCCAGATCCAGCCCAAGCACGGCCGCCATTGCGCCTTCGCCGACCGGAACGGCCTGCTGCATCGCCTTGCCCCGGGTCCGGAGCAGCCGCGCGGTATCGGTCACGCTCAGCGCCTCTGCCGCGGCCAGCGCCGAGTATTCACCCAGCGAATGCCCGGCCACGAAGGCCGCGCTGTCGACTCCCACGCCCTCGGAAGCCAGCGCCCGGATCGCCGCCAGCGACATCGCCATCAGCGCCGGCTGCGCATTCTCGGTCAGCGTCAGCGTCTCGATGTCGCCGTTCCAGATCAGGTCGGACAGCTTTTCGCCGAGCGCCTCGTCCACCTCGTCGAACACGGCCCGCGCCGCCGGATAGGCCTCGGCCAGGTCTTTCCCCATGCCGATCGCCTGGGCACCCTGCCCCGGAAAAACGAATGCCCTGCTCATGAGCGCTCTCCCAAGTCTCTCGTTTACGTTGCGCCCGTTTAGCCTCATGCGCCCCTGCCCACAAGCAAAGCCGGATGGCCAGCAAGTCGCACGAGACCGGACCACCCTTGATCCCGGCCGGGCCAAGCCCCTATCTCGAAAGAAAGAACGCACAACAACGACGTCGCGGACGTCAGGAGACAGACCCCAATGCGCAATGCCGCCCTGACCCTCGGCCTGATCGGCGGTCTGATCGCCATGATCATCGGCTTCTTCGGCTTCGGATATACCGAAGTGCTCAGGGCGCATTCCGAAGTGGGCGAGATCTTCGGTCCGGTGGACAATCCCCAGCTCCTTCACACCGCGAGCTTCCTCGCGCCGCTGCTGGCGATCGCCGGCGGCGCCATGGCCCGCACCCGCGCGCTTCTGGGCGGTCTGTTGATGCTGACAGCCGGCGCTCTGATGTATTTCGCCTTCGGCTTCGGCGTCTTCACCATGTTCCCCATCGGCTTCTGCCTGATCGGCGGACTGCTGGCCGTTGCCGCCGGACAGCCCGACGAACCCAAGGCGCATTTCTGACCTCTCGCCGCCCTGCGGCGGCGCCATCCCGCGGAACCTGCGGCAAACGCCTTGCCTTGAAACCCGGTTTGGCGTAACAGCGCCCATCTCCGCACCACAATCGTGACCAGCGGCACCTCTCGTGGACGGGCTGCGGAGCCAGACGCCCGACCTATGAAGGCCGCTTTAGAAATGACAGGAGCACGCATGCCGCTTTACGAGCATGTCTTCATTGCGCGCCAGGATCTGTCCAACGCGCAGGCCGAGGGGCTGATCGAGCACTTCGGGACCGTTCTTTCCGACAACGGTGGCAAGGTCGTCGACCAGGAGTACTGGGGCGTCAAGACCATGGCCTACAAGATCAACAAGAACCGCAAGGGCCACTACGCCTTCCTCAAGACCGACGCCCCGGCGCCGGCCGTGCAGGAAATGGAGCGCCTGATGCGGCTGCACGACGACGTGATGCGCGTCCTCACCATCAAGGTGGACGAGCACGGCGAAGGCCCGTCGGTGCAGATGCAGAAGCGTGACGAGCGCGAAGAGCGCCGCCGCGAGCGCCGTTGATCTCAGACATCAGGAAAGGATTGTAACCTATGGCCGCAAAACCGTTTTTCCGCCGCCGCAAGGTCTGCCCGTTCTCCGGCGACAACGCGCCCGCGATCGACTACAAGGACACCCGTCTTCTGCAGCGCTACATCTCCGAGCGCGGCAAGATCGTGCCCTCCCGCATCACCGCCGTCTCGGCCAAGAAGCAGCGTGAGCTGGCCCGTGCCATCAAGCGCGCCCGTTTCCTGGCCCTGCTGCCCTACGCCGTGAAGTAAGGAGCAAGACCCATGGACGTTATCCTTCTGGAACGCGTGGCCAAGCTTGGCCAGATGGGCGAAGTCGTCTCCGTCAAGGACGGCTATGCCCGCAACTTCCTTCTGCCCCAGGGCAAGGCTCTGCGCGCCTCCGAGGCCAACAAGGCCCGCTTCGAGGCCGAGAAGGCGCAACTCGAAGCCCGCAACCTCGAGACCAAGGCCGAAGCCGAAAAGCTGGCCGCGACCCTCGACGGTCAGCAGTTCGTCGTGATTCGCTCGGCCTCCGATGCCGGCGCGCTCTACGGCTCCGTCACCCCGCGTGACGCCGCCGACGCAGCGACCGCCAACGGCTTCTCGGTCGACAAGAAGCAGATCGCGCTGTCCCGTCCGATCAAGGAACTGGGCCTGCACGACGTGCACGTGAACCTCCACCCCGAGGTCGACGTGACGATCGTTCTGAACGTCGCTCGCTCCGAGGAAGAGGCCGAGCTTCAGGCTTCCGGCAAGTCCATCCAGGAACTCGCCCAGGAAGAGGAAGAAGCCGCCGAATTCGAGATCGCGGAACTCTTCGACGACATCGGCTCCGCCGCGTCGGACGACGAGGACCTGCGCGGCGCGACCGCCGAAGAGGCGCCCCAGGAGCCGATCGAGGACTGATCCTCCGGCCCTGCCGCGAACAGACAATGGGCCGTCCCTCGGGGCGGCCCTTTTTCGTTGCACATTCTGCCAGCCTATCCGGCCAGCCTGCGCCTGATCCGGTCCTCGATCGGCTTGCGCTGCTCTTCCGGAAGCGCCTCCAGCGCATCGACCAGCGCATGCAACTCCGCCCGCACGCCATGAAGCTGGTCGACCAGTCGCAGCAGCAGGTCCAGCGCGTCGTCCTCGAGGTCGAAGCTCTCGCACAGGTCGCAGGCCAGCTGCAGCCGCGCCACATCGATCTGCCCGAACACTGGCCCCGGACGCGCCGGCGCCTCGAGCGGCACCACGATCCGCGCCTTCACGAACCGCATCAGCAACGCCCGGTCCAGTCCGGGCACCTCGGCGATGATCTGCTCTTCGGTGTAGATCGTGGTCATGTCTTCATTCCCTTGCGCGGATCGTAGGAATGCTTCTGCTTCCAGGCCTCGAAGAAGCTGGCCAGCTCGTCGTCGACGCTGGGCGGCGCGACGATCTTAAGCTCGACCAGCTGATCGCCACGGTCCTCGCGGCCGCGCGGGGCAATCCCCCGGCCGCGAAGGCGCAACACCTGGCCTGAACTTGCGCCCTTCGGGATCGTCAGGTTGACCGGCCCGCTGATCGTCGGCACCTCGACCTTGCCGCCGAGGATCGCCTCGTCGATGGTGATCGGCAGCACGACGCGGATCGTGTCGCCCTCCCGGCTGAAAACCTTGTGCGGCGCCACCGAGACCGTCACCAGCGCATCCCCTTGCCGTCCCTTGCCGACCGGTGCGCCGCCCTTGCCCTTCAGGCGGATCGTCTGGCCGTCGGCGATGCCGCGCGGGATCTGGACCTGCAGCACGCTGCCGTCCGGCAGCGTGATCCGGGTGGTCCCGCCAAGCGCGGCGTCCATGAAGGGCACCTCCAGCCGATACCGCAGGTCTTCGCCGTCAGAATGGAATCCGTGCATGTGGTCGTGCCCTGCTCCGCCCCGCGCGCCCCGCTGGCTGCGCATGAAATCCGAGAAGAAGTCCGAGAGGTCCTCGTAATCGTCGAACCGCTGGCCGCCCCGATAGGGATTGTCCCGCGCACCGGCGTAGTTGCGGTAGTAATTCGCCTCGGGGCGTTCCTGCCCGGATGCGTCGATCTCGCCGCGGTCGAACCGCGCCCGCTTCTCCGGGTCCTTCAGCAGGTCATAGGCCGCCGCCGCCGCCTTGAACCGCGCTTCCCCGGCCTTGTCGCCCGGGTTGATGTCGGGATGGCTTTCCTTGACGATCTTGCGGTAGGCCTTCTTGATCTCGGCCGCGCTCGCCGTCTTGCTCACCCCAAGGGCTTCATAGGGATCCATCGTTCGTCCCGCTCCGTTGGTCGTGACCGTCGGCCCAGGGCCGACCATCTCCAAATATCGGGATTGTCCCGGCATTTTGCCAGTGCCGCGCGCGCCCCGCGACACCGAGGCCCTATTGCGCCGCAGGCACCGCGTTCGGATTGAGCTCCTGCTGCCATTGCTCGATGGCCTCGACAGGATAGACGAGCATCAGGGTCGTCAGCGCGAGGCTGTCCCGCCCGATCGCTGCGGCAAGGATCTCGAGCCCTGCGATCAGCACCAGCGTCCACCGCTGGCCAACCGCCCAGGCGAGTGCGAAACCGCCCATCATCCAGAGGTAGTCGCAGACCGCGTTGAGCACGGTGTCTCCGAGATAATCCCGATACAGCGTGGTGTCCCTGAACTTGTTGAGGACGAAATCGGTATGCTCGACCAGTTCCCAAGCGACGCCGGTCACCACCGCGACAACCATCAACGGCACGATCCCTGCGCGGGGGAACAGCCACCGCCCGAGCAGCACCACCAGCATCCCGTGCACGATATGGGACAGCGTGTACCAGTCGGCGATATGCTGCGAGTTCTCCGGGGAAAACACCGAACCGACCCAGAGCTTGACCTCTCCGCAGTTGCAGATCGGCGGCTGGCCCCATTGATAGAGCGTCACGCCGACGATCCCCGCGCCGAGCACAGCTGCCGCGAACAGGATGGAAGGCCGCATCCGGACCCTTTCTCGTTACCTCGCGCCATCCAGTCTGCGTCCGGGCGGCCACGCGTGGCAAGTCGGCCGGGCGTGCCGCCGACAAGGTGCGGCCTGCCGGCATCAATCACTGGCGTGGCAACGAAAAAGGCCGCCCCGAAGGGCGGCCCTGACTTCTGTCCGGTTCGAGCCGGAAATCACTCTTCGTCGAGCTTCTCGACGGCGGCCTTCAGCGCGTCCTTGTCGGCCTCGACATCCTCGACCGTGGCCAGTTCGAAGATGTAGTCGACGACCTTGTCCTCGAACAGGGGTGCGCGGATCTGCTGCTGCACCTGCTGGTTCTTCTGGACGAACTCGAAGAACTCGCGCTCCTTGCCAGGGTACTGGCGCGCCTGGTTGAGGATCGCCTGGGTCATCTCGGCATCGGAGACCTGGATCTCGTTCTTGGTGCCCAGCTCGGCGAGCAGCAGGCCAAGGCGCACGCGGCGCTCGGCGAGCTTGGTGTGCTCGTCGGTGGTCTCGATCTCCGGGTGATCGTGGCCGTGCACGTCCGGGTTGTCCTCGTGCCAGAGCTGGTGGGCGATCTGCTTGGCCTCGGCGTCCACCAGGGTCGGCGGCAGCTCGAAGGAAACCAGGTCGTCCAGCTTGTCCAGCAGGCTGCGCTTCATCACGGCGCGGGCGGCACCGGCGTATTCGGCTTCGAGCCGCTCGCGGATCTGGTCCTTCAGCGCGTCCAGGCTCTCGGAGCCGAACTGCTTGGCGAAGTCATCGTCCAGCACGGGCGCGGCGGGTGCCTTGATCGCCTTGATGGTGCAAGTGAACTCGGCGGCCTTGCCGGCCAGGTGCGACGCGCCGTATTCCTCGGGGAAGGACACCTCGACGACCTTCTCGTCGCCGACCTTCACGCCAACCAGCTGCTCTTCGAAGCCGGGGATGAACTGGCCGGAGCCGAGCTCCAGCGGGAAGTCCTCGGCGGAGCCGCCTTCGAACGCCTCGCCATCGACGCGGCCGACGAAATCCATCGTCACCTGGTCGCCGGACTCGGCGGCCTCGCCATCGGCGCGGTCCTCGAAGTTCTTCGCCTGCTCGGCCAGGCCGGACAGAGCCTCCTCGACGGCCTCGTCGTCAGCCTTCACCACCATCTTCTCGAGGGTCAGGGTCGACAGGTCGGGCTGCTCGATCTCGGGCAGCTTCTCGTAGGCCATGGAGACGACGACGTCGTCGCCCTCTTTCCAGTTCTCGCCTTCCATCTTGATCTCGGGCTGCATGGCCGGACGGTCGCCGCTCTGCTCGAGCTGCTCGCTCACCGCGCCGTCGACGGCCTCCTGCATGGCCTCGCCCAGCAGCTGGGTGCCGAACTTCTTCTTGAGCAGCGCCATCGGCACCTTGCCCTTCCGAAAACCTTTCATTTCGATCTCGGGCTGGGCCTCGGTCAGCTTCTCGTTGACCTTGGATTCCAGTTCGTCGGCGGTGATCGTGATCTGATACCCGCGCTTGAGGCCTTCGTTCAGGGTCTCGGTGACCTGCATGGCTCTTCTCTTTCCTTCTCACATTGGTGTCACCCGCAGCGCCACCGGGACCTCCGTTCGGCGGGGGCGATCTCTGCGATCCCCTGCCGTCCGGTCTCGCGACCCCAGCGATACGGGCGTTTCGTCCAGAACGCCTTTGGTGCGGATGAAGGGACTCGAACCCCCACGCCTTGCGGCGCCAGAACCTAAATCTGGTGCGTCTACCAGTTCCGCCACATCCGCCTTGAAACCGGAACGACTGCGGGCCCTTGTCAGCGCCGCAGCCGCCCGTTCCAAATTCGCGCCCTTCTAGCAAGGGTGTCGGCCAGATGCGAGGATAAAAAACATCCTTGCAACGGTTGCGCGAAATCCTTCGCCTGACCTAGCGGCAAAGCCTCCACGGCACTAGAATCGCTCGAAAAACACGTGTCAGGCAAAGACAGATCGGGCGGAAACATGAACTTCTCATTCCTTGGCGGGTCGGCCGCGCGCAACTTGCCGCCCCCGCCGCAGGCGGCTGCGGGACTCGAAACCGGCATTACCGGATCGATCCCGCTCTACACGTTCGACGGCGCGGTGCTGGCCGAATACCTCGAGCCTGGCGACCGCATCATCGCCCGTGGACGCGGCTCCGCGCTGCTTCGTGCCCTGCACGTGGTCGAGCACCACAGCCCCATGGTCCGGATCGCCCCGACCACGCTCGGCCGCGCCCGCCCGGAAAACTTCGTGCTCCTGCCACCCGACCAGCGGGTTGTGCTCCGCCGGGCCGTCGGCGCCCCCTGCGACGGGATATTCGCGGCGCGCGCGCTGGTCGATGGCGAGAACGTCAAGTGGCACGAGCCGAAGCGGCCGGTCCGGCTGGTTCACCTGGTGTTCGACACGCCCCAGATCGTCCACGCCGGCGGGCTCGAACTGGAGGTCGGCATCTAAGCCGCAGCCGCATCCCTTGCGACCGGGGCCGGATGCGCTCATATGATGGCGCTGCCCCCTCCCTGAGAGTTACAGATGGATACCGCCACCACACTCGACGTCACCTTCTGGATCACCGCAGGTGCGATCTTCGTCCTGCTGATCCTGTCCGGCTTCTTCTCCGGCTCCGAGACCGCGCTGACCGCCGCCTCCCGCGGCCGGCTGCATTCCATGGCCGACAAGGGAAGCAAGGGCGCCAAGGCGGCGCTGACCCTGAAAGAAGACAGCGAGCGGCTGATCGGCGGCATCCTGCTAGGCAACAACCTCGTCAACATCCTGGCGACCTCGCTGGCCACGGCCACCTTCACCCGCGCCTTCGGCGACGGCGGCATCGCGCTCGCGACGCTGGTCATGACCCTCCTCGTGCTGATCTTCTCCGAGGTGCTGCCAAAGACCTACTCGATCAACGACCCGGAACGCGCGGCCGAACGCAGCGCCCCGCTGATCTCGCCGATCATCACGCTGCTTTCGCCTGCCGTGAGCGCGGTGCGCGTCATCGTGCGCGGCGTGCTGCGGCTTTTCGGGATGCGCGTCGATCCGGATTCGATGCTGAGCGTCCGCGAGGAGATCGTGGGCGCGCTGGCGATCGGCCATTCCGAAGGCGTGGTCCACAAGGAGGATCGCGACCGCCTGCTCGGCGCGCTCGACCTCGGCGACCGCATGGTCGAGGAGATCATGCTGCATCGCTCCCAGATCGAGATGATCGACGCGGAGGCCGAACCCGAGACGATCGTGAGCCAGGTGCTGGCCTCGGCCTACACCCGCCTGCCCGTCTATCGCGGCGAGCAGGAGAACATCGTCGGCGTGATCCACGCCAAGGACCTGCTCCGGGCGCTCGAAAAGCTGATCCGCGACTCCGGCTCCTTCGACAACGCGCTGGCCAAGTTCGACGTGATGACCATCGCCAAGGCGCCCTACTTCGTGCCCGAGACCACCACGCTCGACGACCAGATGCGCCAGTTCCTGCGCCGTCACACCCACTTCGCGCTCGTCGTCGACGAATACGGCGCGCTGGAGGGGCTGATCACGCTGGAGGATATCCTCGAGGAGATCGTGGGCGAGATCACCGACGAGTTCGACGTCGATGCCGAACACCCGATCCGCCGCACGGAAAGCGGCGACTTCCTCGTCGACGGCGCCATGACGATCCGCGACCTCAACCGCGCCAAGGACTGGAACCTGCCCGACGAGGAAGCCAACACCGTGGCCGGCCTCGTGATCCACGAGGCCCAGACCATCCCAACCCAGGGGCAGGTCTTCTCGTTCCACGGCTTCCGCTTCGAAGTGGTGGCGCGCGAGCAGAACCGGCTGACCCGGCTCAAGATCCGCAAGCTCTGAGAGCGACCTAGCCATGGGGCGCGGCTCCGCCCTGCCCCATTCTCTACGTTCCGCCAAAGCAGGTGCCGAAGTGCCCGGCCCCGGCCATCCGGATCCGGGCATCCTCCTTGCAGGCAGCCCTGCGTTCCTCCGGTACCAGGGTTGGCCCGCCCGCCTTGACGGCCTCGGCATAGTCGGGTGTCTCGTAGCCGATGATGTTACCGTCCGGGCGGAAAAAAACCGTCGTCTCCAGCACCGGCGACGGGTCCTTGCCGGCGCGGGCAAAGGCATGGCTCGCGATCTCGAAGGAGCGCTGATCGACATAGGTTGATCGGAATCCCACGGCGTCGACGCTCTCGATGGTCAGGTTGATGCCGACCTCTTGGAGATCCACCTGCCGGATCTCCGCAACCGTCGCCTATTCCGTGGGGACCTCCGCTGGCCGAACGGGACACGGTCAGGCTCCGGGATCTGCTCGACTTCCCACAGAGGATGCCGGATCAAGTCCGAACCGACAGGATCGTGGGGTGAAACCGGACCAGCAATTGCCCTAGCGGCATTCGGGCATCGTCAAGCGCCGGGTCAGCTGGGAAAGCCCCCGTCGCACGCGACCTGCTCCAGATGCTGGGGGAAAGCTCCGCGAAAACCCGCGCCTGTGACGCCGGTCGGGGCCTGACGGGCGGTTCACGGGCAACAGGCAACCCGCCGCCTCGCCCGGTTCGGGCCGGATACAGGTTGAACCTGCGGCATCGCCGCCGGCTCTTGCCCGAATGACGTGATCTGATAGCCTCCCCGGGAGATCTCAAGGAAATCAGCATTTTCCGGCAGGACGGGCGCCTACCGCCGTTGCGATATCCGCGTCCGGATGCCAGCAGGAGGGCCGGACAGTGACGGAGACAGACGCACTCCCTGCCCTGACACGGGCAAGCACATGAGCCAACGCCCCATGACGAAGCGCCTCATCGGCTACGGTGCCGCCAGGGGCGCCGTCGATGCGCTCACATCGGTCCGCGGCATCGCGCTGGCATCGATCCTCGGCGCGGAGAGCTTCGGCGTGTGGCTCCTGTTCAGGATCTTCCTGCGCTACCTGTCCTTTGCCGGCCTCGGAATGCAGCGCGGCCTCGAGTTCAGCGTTGCCAGCGAGCGGGATCCCGAGGGCTGGGGCAAGGCGGGTGTCGCGCTGGTGCTGGCGATCTTCGTCCCCCTCGGGCTTCTCGCCTTGCTGGCCGGGATGCTCTGGAACGACGGCCCGGTGGCCACAGCCCTGCTGGCGGTCGGCGCCATGATCCTCGTCAACCGTCTGTGGATCCTCGGAAGCACCTACCTGCGCGGTGCCGGCGCCTTGCGAGACCTCGCGCGGCTTGAGGTCATCGTCGGGCTTCTGCAAGCGGTGCTGGTCGTGCTGCTGGCATTCTGGTTCGGCCTTCCCGGCACCTTCGCGGGAATGTTCGCCGGCTTCCTCGCCGGTGCGCTCCTTTTCTTTGCCGGGCGTCCTCTCCCCCCCGTCTGGGACGGGCAACGTGCCGCTGCAATGATCCGGATCGGATTTCCCGTGACGCTGTCGGGATTGCTGCTGGCGAGTTTCAGCTTCTCGGACAGGCTGGTCGTCGGGGCCTTTCTCGGCGTAAAGGCGCTCGGCCTCTACGGCTTTGCTATCGCCGCAGCAGAGATTGGGCAGAACCTCGCCAACGTGACGCGGACGGTCGTGTTGCCCGACATCTATCGCCGCACGGATACGGCAGGCGGTGGCGCTGCCGACGCCGGACAGATGCACCGCGTTCTGACCGGGTTCTCGATCTACGTTCCGATCATCTGCGGGTATTTCGCGGTGATGATCGGCCCGGCCGTCAGCGCGGTGGCGCCCGAGTTCAACGACGCCATCCCGGTTACCCGAACCTACCTGTTCGTCGCCGCCCTGCATGGCCTGTCGATTCTTGCGACCCTTGGCGTCGTCGCACGGGGGCAGCAGGCGCTGCTCCCAATCCTGAGCCTCGCCGGGATCGCCCTGAATGTCGCGCTGTCCTATGCGCTGCTGCAGCGGGGCGGCGGGCTCAGCGAGGTCGCGGTGGCCGCGCTGATCTCCCACAGCCTGCATGCCTGCGCGATCATGGTTCTGGTCTCGGACAACCATCGCCGCTCATTGGCGGCGCTTCAGGCGGTAAAGATCCTGTTTCCGGTGTTCTGGTGCCTGGCCGCCGTCCACCTGGTGCTGTGGCTGGTGCCCACCACGTCGTTCGGCACATTCGCGGCGGCGATGGTGTGCTTCACCCTGGCCATCGCACCGCTCGCCCTGTCGCTCCGCAGTGGAGGGCCCGCTCGGGGGCCGAGACGCTAGAACAACGGCGGGTGGGCGAGCCCCCCCGGAATGGCAACCCGCAGCAGGGCAAAGACCCCGACGGCGACAACGAGGCTCATCGCCCACCCCGCCCGCGCCCAGTAGCGGAACGCCAGAAGCAGGAAGACAGGGATCGCGACAACGCCGTCGATGAACTGGCAGAGAGCGACGAACCCCAGGAACCAGGCAAGGGCGCCGGGGTTGGTCCAACCCATCCGAATGGACTCCTTGGCCCGGATTTCGCGCAGAAGCTCCCAGGCCAGCAATCCGAAGGTCGGAATCACAACGATCATCGGCGCCCGCCGGGTTTCCGCCGGCAGGTCGACCGCCAGCAGGAAGAAACCCAACGCCGCAGCCATCATCAGCATGATGAAGGCCAGATGACCGCTCAGCCTCATTTCACCCTCGCGATCGACAGCAGTCGGCGCCTCCCGACAAGCGGCGCGGCGAAGGTCGCGACCAGAAGAAGCAACAGGCACAGCGCCACCGGGCGATCGAGCAGATCGATGCGCCCGAGCGAAAAGAGCCGCAGCGTCAGGTGCAGGTTGGTCTCGAACATGCCCCCCAGCACGAGGGCGATCACCAGCGGCACGCGGGGCCAGCGGTAGACCTTGAGCGCATAGCCGAACAGGCCGAAAAATGCCGCAAGGATCAGGTCCTCGGCACGCGCCCGGTTGACCATGGCCGCCACCGCAACAAGGGCGAGGATCAGCGGCACGAGAAACCGGGTCTGGATGAGAGTGATCCGCGCCAGTTGACCTGAGATCGCCACCCCGAGGATCGATGTCAGCCAGTTCGAGAAGAACAGCGACCAGACCAGTGCAAAGACCAGCGGAAGCTGGTCGTCGAGCAGCGCCCGGCCCGGGACGATCCCGTGGACCATGAGGGCCGTGAGCAGGAGCACGGTCCCTTCGCTGCCCGGTATCCCGAAGGCCAGCACGGGGAAGAGCGAGCCGCCATCCTTGGCGTCGCTGGCAGCTTCGGGAGCGATGACACCGCGAATATCCCCCTTGCCGAACCTCTCCTTGTCCTGCGCGCTCTGGACCGCGTGCCCATAGGCCACGTAGCTCGCGACCGTACCCCCGATCCCCGGCACGATCCCGACGATCGTCCCGATCGCGGAGCAGCGCAGGGTGAGCCAGCCATGCCTCAGCGGCGCCAAGCACCCTTCGCACACGCTGCCGGAAAGGTCCTCGGACCTCAGGCGGCCGGAAATCGTGCTTCGATCCGATTGCGACAGGTGGATCGCCTCCGAGATCGCGAAGAGCCCCAGCAGCACCGGGATGATCGGCAGGCCGTCCACGAGGTAATCCGTCCCCAGCGTGAACCGGTCGGACGCGGACAACGGGCTCGCGCCGATGAACGCGAGCAGCAGCCCCAGCCCCGTCATGGCGATCCCCTTGGCCGACAGGCCGCCGCTCAGCATGGAGACCATCGACAGGCCCCAGATCGCCAACAACAGGAATTCCGGCGGGCCGAAGGACAGGATCAGCGGCCGCATGAACGGCAGGAGCGCCAGAAGCACGAGGACGCCGAAGGTCGAGCCGAGCGCCGAGGACGCGGCGGCGCAGGCGATGGCGGTCCGGGCATTGCCGGCTTCGGCCATCGGGTGACCGTCGATCAGGGTCGCGGCATTCGGCGCGGATCCCGGCACGTTGAACAGGATCGAGGTGATCGACCCCATGAAGGTCGCCCCTCCCACGAAGGCGCCGAAGATCAGGACAATCTGCACCGGATCCCAGGACAGGGTCATGGTGATGGCGATGGCCATCAGGGTGACGCCGTTCAGTCCCGGCAGGAAGGCAAAGACCATGGACAACAGCGTGCCCGCGATCGGATAGATCAGGTTCGGCCACGCGAAGACGAGCCGCAATCCCTCCAGCGCGGAGTCGAGGATGCCGTTCAAGGGATCACTCGGCCCCTTCGATCAACGCACGGAGATCTGGCAGGAGCGCCTCGGCGGCGGCCAGCCGTTCAGCAGCATCCTGCCCGCGGCCGACGTCCAGCGGCCGTCGCGCCTTCTCCGCGGCGGCAAGGAACTCGGGGTCGTTGAGGGCCAGGTCGAGGCGGTCTTCCAGACAGGCCCGCAGCACTTCCGGCAGGCCCGCCGGCGCCACCACGGTGCGGCCGGCCTCCAGGATCTCCACCAGTGCATCCATCAGCCCGCCCGTGCTCTCGGGATCGTCGCCGGTCGCCACGGCGCGACGCCGCGCCGCGCCGTCAGGGCCGCCAATGACAGGCACCCCCTCAAGGGCGGGATGGCCGGAGATCGGGGCGGAGGTCACCTGGAGCACGGGCTTCAACTCGCCGTTCTCGATCGGCGCAATCGCCGATCCCCAGGAGACGTCCATGATATCGAACTCGCCACGCACGAGCCCGAGCACGGCTTCCTTGCTTCCGTCGTAGCCGGCGAGGAACTCCGCGTTCAGCTTCAGCAGCGTCTTGGCGATGGTGATCGTGAACCAGTCGCCGGACCCCACGCCCGTCACCCCGAACAGCAGCGGCTCGCTGCCGCCGAGAAACGCCCCGGTCTTATCCACCCGGATGTCGCTTTCGGAGTTGACCACCCAGACGTTCTGGTCCCGCGTCACGCGAGCAAGCACGGAGAAATCTTCCGTCACGCTCGGCACACCGTCCTGATCGCTCAGTTGCGCCACCAGCAACCCGCTGGCGTTGATGAAGCCGAGCGTCTTGCCGTCCGGCTCCTCTGCCCGGATCGACTTGACCCCCACCATGCCGCCAGCGCCCGGCATGTTCACGATCGCGATCTCCGCGCCGAGGTGCCGCTCCAGGACCGGCTCGATCAGCCGTGAGTAGGTGTCGTAACCGCCGCCTGCGGAATAGGGAACGACCCAGCGGATCGTCTCTCCGGCAAGGGCGCTGCAGTCCTCTGCCGCCGCAGCGCCTGCCGGAACCAAAGCGGCTCCCGTGCACAGCAGACCGGCGGCGGACATCCGGATGGCCTGTAGGACGGTCGGGTGCTGCGGTCGGCCAATCGTGTCGTCGGGTCCTGCGACCGGTGCTGTGCCGCCTGCGATTGCAGCGTTTCCGACGTTGAATTTCTGCCAAACCATCATGTCACCCTACTCCAAGCACCTTCCCCCACTTCTACACAAATCGCCGCCGCCTGTCTTGCCTGACGGGCTTTCGATCTGGCACGCTGTCACAGGAGAAAGACATGTAGCGAGTAACGGGGATTGTCCCGAAAGAGGTTACAATGCGTCTCATGGTAACGAATTGTCGGGTTGCGCAAGCCTACGCGACGCTGCGCGCGCTCCGGCCTCATGCAGAATACGTCGTTGCAACCACCTCCGGGAAGCGCCCGCTCGGGGTCTGGCCAACCTGCCACGCCGCCTACTCCCGTCTCGTCGACCGGCGCTACGATGTGCCGGACCCCGAAGACGACTGGTTCCATGGCCGGATCGGACCGGAGAACACGCCGCGCGAGGAGGCATTCATCCAGCGGATCGAGGAGATCTGCAAGAAAGAGCGGATCGACACGGTTTTCCCCACAAACGACGCCTGGGTCTACGTTTTTTCGAAGAACCGGGAGCGCCTGGCAGAGATCGGCGTCACCGTTCCAGTCCCCGATTACGAGGTCGTGAAACGCCCGCTCGACAAGTACGACACGGTGCAGGCCGCGGCGGAGAGCGGCTTTCCCCACCCGCGGACCTATCTCGCCACCGACGATGCGGCCGTGCAGGCGGCGATCGCGGATCTTCCGCCCCCCTGGGTCGTGAAGCTGCGGTTCACCAATGGCGGTCGTGGCATGTCCTTCCACTGGGACTCCGGTGAACTCCTGAAACGGGTGCAGGAGCTTCGGGAGGTCCACGGGGCGCCGATCGTCCAGGAATTCATTCCGGGTTCGGAAACACTGAGTTTCTACACGGTTGTCGACAAGCAGGGGCACGTGCTGTCCTGCCTGACGCCCGTCAACGCGCGCGAACGCCTCAGCCGCCCGTCCCATGCCGGGCGCAGCGCCTTTCGGACCGCGCCGCGCCATCCCTATGCCGACCAGGCGGCCGCCCTCGCCAAGCACATCGGTTGGTGGGGGAGCCTCACCATCCAGGCAAAGGTCGACGAGCGCGACGGCGTGCCAAAGATCCTGGAGATCAACCCGCGGCTCGGCGTCCACCTGTGGCTGCGCACCGAGATCGGGATCAACGAGCCGTTGATCGCGCTGCGGATTGCACGGGGCGAGCCGGTCGAGCCGGTGCCGCAGGTGCCGGCCGGAATCCGGTTGCTGAAACCGATCGAGGACACCATTGCCTTCGGCTGCGACAGTTTCGATTACGGCGTCTACAAGATCCGCCGTCTCGGCCGGAGCACGGCCGAAAACCCGCTTCCGCAAGACTCCTACCGTCAGATTTGGGATGACTACAGGGGCCCTTACCGCGAGACGGGAGAACGCCGTTACAGCCCCTATTACCAGTACTTCGGAAAGGACCCGCTTCCCTCGCTCATCTGGACCTCGAAGATCCTGTCCGCCCACGGATCGCTGTCATTCAAGCGGCTGGTTCGGCCCGGCAGCGTCAAGCGGCCCGTATAGGGGAGGAACGGATGCACCTCTCTCCCTATCCCCGCTCCAGAACCTACGGCGCACCGGCGATCTACGGACGCATCGCCGCCGACGCGCTGAGCCTTGGCGCGCATCGGGGCGAGGAGGACCTGCAGCGACTGGAAGCCGCCTTCGCCCGGATGCAGGGCACCCGGCACGCGCTGTGCCTGCCGCAGGGACGCGTCGGCATCTATCTCGCGCTGTCGGAAATGATCGCCTCCGGCCAGGAAGTCGTGCTGTCGCCCTACACGATCTACGACGTGGTCAACATGGTGCTGGCGGCCGGTGGCGTGCCCGTGTTCGCAGATGTGGACCCGACAACCGGCAACCTGAGCCCGGAGGCCGTGCGCGCCGCGCTGAGCCCCCGGACAGGCGCGGTTCTGGCCACCCATATCCACGGCCTCTCCTGTGACATCGAAGCGATCCTCGATATCTGCGCGGAACGCGGGGTCCCGGTCATCGAGGATTGCGCGCAATCGCTGGGCGCGCGGATCGGCGGTCGCGCCGTGGGAAGCTTCGGTGCGGCGGCGATCTTCAGCTTCAGCCGGGCAAAGAACGTCAACACCATCTTCGGCGGCATGCTGGTCACGTCGAACGACGCGCTGTTCGAACAGGCGCGCGACCGGCTTAGCGCCTTCGACTTCGAACCGCTTGGCCGGCTTGTCAGACGCACTGCGACCACCGTGCTGCTCGACTTCATGACCGCCCCGCTGATCTTTCAGGGCGTGACCTTCCCCCTCGTCCGGCTGGATGCGCGAAAGGAAACCGGGATGGTCGACCGCGCGATTGCCGCGGAATCCTCGATCGAGCGGCGCGACGAAATTCCGGAGCACTACCGGCGCCGGATGTCGCCGATGCAGGCGCGTCTTGCCCTGATGCAAATCCCGTCGATCGAGCCGAACCGCCAGCGCCGCGTGGAGCATGCGAAGCTCTACCAAGACGGGCTGTCCGACCTCGAATGGCTGCGGCTTCCGCCGATGAACGACGACGGGCGCAACACCTATCTCAGCTATCCCGTGCAGCTCGACGGACGCGACGCCTTCATGCGCCACATGCTGGCGAGCGGCCGTGACGTGCGAGCGCAATACTACCACAACCTCGCGGCCACGCGGGCCTTTGCCGAGTTCCACGGGGACTGCCCGAACACCCAGAAGATTGCCGCGCGCACCGTGCTGCTTCCGATCTATCCCGGCTATCCGAAGAGCGAGATCGAAAAAACGATCGACGCGATCCGCGCCTTTGCGACGGCGCACCGGCACACCGAAATCGCCGCGCCGGCCTAGCTTCGCTTGCCCCCCGGATCGGGCCAGGCGCGTCCCGAGCCCCGCCCACTGCACGCGCGCGCCCCGCGCGGCAGCTGCCGGACACTGACGAAAACGGCCCGATGTGATACCCTGCCCCGGTGAATTTGTTTCCTTCACCACTGGTCGCGGTGTCCGCATTTCAACTCCCCAACCCGAGGAGAGGCCATGACGCATTTCGATCTGGGCACCTATGCCCGCCCGGTTACCACCACGTCCCCCGAGGCGCAGGACGCCTTCAACCAGGGGATTGTCTGGCTCTACGGCTACAACCACGAGGAAGCCGCCGCCTGTTTCGAGCGCGCCATCGCGGCGGATCCGGCCTGTGGCATGGCGCATTGGGGCGTCGCCTATGCAATCGGCCCCAATTACAACAAGCCCTGGGAGTTCTTCGACGCCGAGGAGCGGGCCGCGACGCTGAAACGGGCGCACAGCGCGATCGCGGACGCCATGGCGCTGCGCGACGGGTTGTCGGCGGTCGAGAACGCGCTGATCGCCGCTCTGGCGGATCGCTTCCCCGACGACCCTGCGATCGAGGATTACGGACCGTGGAACGACTACTTCTCCGAGGCGATGGAAAAGGTCTATGCCGCCCATCCGACCGACCTCGACGTCGTCTCGATCTATGCGGAAGCCCACATGAACCGCACGCCCTGGCTGCTGTGGGATCTCAAGACCGGCAAACCGGCGGAGGGCGCCACGACGGAGCGCGCAAGGGCCGCGTTGGAGCGGGCCTTCAGCGACCAGTCCGACGCGTGGAACCACCCCGGCCTGCTGCACATGTACATCCACCTGATGGAAATGTCCCCGACGCCGGAGGTCGCGCTGCGTCACGGCGACCGCCTCGTGGACCTTGTGCCCGACAGCGGCCACCTCGTCCATATGGCGACCCATATCGACCTGCTCTGCGGCGATTACCAGAACGTCATCTACCGGAACCGCCGCGCCGCCGCCGTCGACCGCAAGTACGAAGCCCACGCCGGCTCGCAGAACTTCTACACCGTCTACCGCATTCACAACGTCCATTTCGAAGCCTATGGGGCGATGTTTCTCGGCCAGCCCGAGGTGGCGCTCGCGGCCTCAGAGGAGTTGATGCGGATGCTGCCGGACGAGGTCGTGCGCTTCATGCCGGAGCTCTTCGAGAGCTTCTACGGCAAGAAAATCCACGTCATGATCCGCTTTGGCCAGTGGCAGGGCGTTCTCGACGAGCCGTTCCCCGAGGATCGGGAGCTTTATTGCTACACGACCGCCGCCATGCACCAGGCCCGGACCATCGCGCTCGCCAATCTCGGGCGGCACGAGGAGGCGGCAGCCGAGCGCGAGCTTGCCGTGTCGGCCCGGAAAGCGGTGCCCGAGGAGTGGCTGGTTTTCAACAACACCTGCGAGGACGTGCTGCTGATCGGCGAGGCGATGATGGATGGGGAGGTCGCCTACAAGGCCGGACGGGTGGAAGAAGGTCTCGCTCACTTGCGGCGCTCGGTGGACCTCGACGACTCGCTCATCTACGACGAGCCGTGGGGCTGGATGCAGCCAACCCGCCACGCCCTCGGGGCCCTGCTGATGGACGCCGGGCAATACACGGAAGCGGAAGCCGTTTACCGGGCCGATCTCGGCCTCGACCAGACGCTGCCGCGCGCCTGCCAGCACCCGAGGAATGTCTGGAGCCTGCACGGTCTCCATGAATGCCTCGTGCGACGTGGCGAGCGGGTCGAAGCCGCCCATATCCGGCAGCAACTGGACCAGGCCGCCGCGCGGGCCACAGTCCCGATCCGTGCCTCCTGTTATTGCCGAAAGGCCGCGGCGGCCTGATCGCCGAAGGGGTGGCAAGCACCCGC
This sequence comes from Tropicimonas sediminicola, assembly GCF_900188335.1. Lineage (GTDB taxonomy): Bacteria > Pseudomonadota > Alphaproteobacteria > Rhodobacterales > Rhodobacteraceae > Tropicimonas > Tropicimonas sediminicola. The sequence continues at coordinate 137,295 of NZ_FZOY01000002.1, forward strand.
GACGGAGAAGCCCACGGCCCGGGCCGGCGGAAATCCGGTTCGAAAGCGCGTGTTCGGGCCCGTTGCACGCGTCGGGAGTGTCACCGCAAAGGCAGCGAAGACGCGCTGGCCTGCGCCCCGGGCCAGCAGCCGGTTCACCTGGTGGTCGGACATATCGCGACGGTTGGCGAGGGAATACAGCGCCCGGCCCTGCGGACCGATGGGCATCGCAGATCGCTGGAGTGCCATCGCCAACGTTTTGACTGCCGAGTTTTTCTCGACCGCCTCGCGGTTGAGGCGCCTGCAGGTGACCGCGCGGGGATCCAGCTTCCGGCACTCCGTTGGCCGGCTTCGACGTCGGACATGCCCAAAGGCTGCAGGAGGGATGCCGGATAACCCTGATCAGGACGGCACAGCGACGCCAAGCGCCCAGCTGGCTCCGGGAAGGCCTGAGCCGCACCAAGGGCCGCGAGAGCGGCATGCTTTGCTCCGACGCCTGGCCGCGTGTTTACCGCCCTTTGAACAAGCCGCCCAGGATGCCGCGGACCACGGCCTGCCCCGACTTCGTCCCCAGCTGACGGGCGAAGCTCTTGGCGAAGGCCTCGGCCACGCTGTCGCTGCGGGAGGACCGGCGTGTGGGCGTGGAGGTGGAGCGGCCGACCCGGGTTCCGGAGTAGCGGCGGGCGGAGTTGTATTCCCGCATTGCCGCCGAAAGATCGTCTTCGGCCTTTTCCGCGGCCTCCGCCTCGGCCGCCGCGGCCTCGGTGCGCGCCTTGAGCATCTCGAAGGCGCTTTCCCGGTCCAGCGTGGTGTCGTAGCGGCCCGCCACCGGCGACGCCGCCATCACCTGCTTGCGGAGGTCAGGCGCGATCGGGCCGAGCTGCGAGGACGGTGGGCGGATCAGGGTCCGCTCCGCCATGCCCGGCATCCCCTTCTTCACCAGGAACGAGGTCACGGCCTCGCCGGTGCCGACTTCGCGGATCGCCTGTTCGATATCGAAGGCGGGGTTGTCGCGATAGGTCTCGGCGGCCTGTTTCAGCGCCTTGCGGTCGCGCGCCGTGAAGGCACGCAGCGCGTGCTGCACCCGGTTGCCGAGCTGGCCAAGCACGTCTTCGGGCACGTCGTCCGGGTTCTGGGTCACGAAATAAACGCCCACGCCCTTTGAGCGGATCAGGCGCGCCACCTGCTCGACCTTGTCGACCAGCGCCTTGGGCGCATCGTCGAAGAGCAGGTGCGCCTCGTCGAAAAAGAACACGAGCTTCGGCCTATCCGGATCGCCCACCTCGGGCAGGCTTTCGAACAGCTCGCTCAGCAGCCAGAGCAGAAAGGTCGCGTAGAGCCGCGGCGAGGCGATCAGCTTGTCGGCCGCGAGGATGTTGACCCGCCCGCGCCCGGCCTCGTCGGTCAGGAACAGGTCGTCCAGCGCCAGCGCCGGCTCGCCGAAGAACTGCGCGCCGCCTTCCGTTTCCAGCACCAGAAGCCGGCGCTGGATCGCGCCCACCGAGGCGGTGGAGATATTGCCGTAGCGCAGCGACAGGTCCTTGCGGTTCTCCCCCACCCAGACCAGCAGCGATTGCAGGTCCTTCAGGTCCAGCAGCGGCCAGCCTTGTTCGTCGGCCACCCGGAAGGCGATGTTGAGAATGCCCTCCTGAACCTCGGTCAGCTCCATCAGCCGCGACAGCAGGAGCGGTCCCATCTCCTCGACCGTGGTACGCACCGGGTGCCCGCTCTCGCCGAAGAGATCCCAGAAGGTGACCGGAAATGCCTGGTAGGCATAATCCGCGAAACCGATGGTCGAAGCCCGCTCGGTAAAGGGCGCGTGGGTGCCCGCCTCGGCCGATCCGGCCGCCGCAAGCCCGCTCAGGTCGCCCTTCACGTCTGACAGGAACACCGGCACCCCGGCGGCGGAGAACCCCTCCGTCAGGATCTGCAGGGTGACGGTCTTGCCGGTGCCGGTGGCCCCCGCGATCAGTCCGTGCCGGTTGCCGTAACGCAGCAGCAGCTCCTGTGCGGTGCCGTAGCCCTCGCCGCCTCCGCCCACGAATATCCGATCCATCGCCTGCCCTCCTGCCTGTCAGCCTTCGCCGAAAAATACACTGTTAACCGGCATTTGCCATAGCCCAGGTATTCCACGGCATACAGAAACACCCGGCATTGCCCCACTCTGTCACGGGCCGATCGTGCTCCCGGAACCGCCATTTCTTTCATCAAGTATCAGAATGGGTGCCATGATCGATCAAAATACCGTCCGAGCAGAATTTGTCTGTTGACCGCCATTTTTAATGATCATAGCGTCACCCCCGTCAAGTCGGCCCGTCCGACAGGGAGTAAAGAAAAGCGCAAAAATGCGTTTGGGGTTCGCCCCGGAAAAGGGTCCTCACGGGCCCTTTTTTACCGTCGCCAGTTTCCCGCGCCATGCGGCGGCACAGGGCGCCCCGGTCGGCAAGGTTCCGCAAGCGACGCGCCCCCACAGCATGGCCCTTCCAACTTTCCCACCTGACACTCGACACGCCGCATGTTACATCCGGCGCCCAAGAAGCAGGACAAAACTCGAGCCGTAAAGCGAAGTTCACACATGACCAATATCCTTCAGACCCGTCTATCCGCCCTGGCGCTGGCTGCTCTGCTTGCCGCCACCCCGGCCCTCGCTCAGGACGCCGCCACCGACGCTCCGGCCGATCCGGCCCCCGCCGAAACGGCGGAGCAGACCGAAGGCAACGACCTCGGCCTCAGCATGGGCGAGCCGGCAGAGGCCGAGAGCGAGCTTGGGCAGACCTATATCCATGACGTCTCGGGCGACTGGGAGATCCGCTGCATCCGCACCCCGCTGGAGGCCGACCCCTGCGCGCTGCACCAGGTCCTGCGCGACGACGCCGGCAACGCCGTTTCCACGATCGAGCTGGTCAATCTCGACCGGGGCGGCCAGGTGGCTGCCGGTGCGACCATCGTGACACCGCTGGAGACGCTGCTCACCGGCCAGCTTACGCTCGCTGTCGACGGCGGCGCCGGGCGCAAGTACCCGTTCAACTTCTGCACGGAGCGCGGCTGCGTGGCCCGCGTCGGGTTCTCCCAGGAGGACGTCGAGCGCTTCAAGCGCGGAAACGCGGCCAGCCTTTCCATCGTCCCTCTGGTGGCGCCGGATCAGACGGTGAGCCTCAAGCTGTCGCTCACCGGCTTCACGGCCGGCTTCACCACGATCAGCGAACTCAATGCGCTGAACGCTGCGGCCGTGGACAAGGCCACCGCCGAACAGCAGAACGGGAACGCCAGCGCGAATTGAGCCGTCCCTTCGGAGCAGCCGCAGACACGAAACGCCGCCCCACCCGGGCGGCGTTTTCATTGGAACGGGCGGACAGCGGAGAGACGCCCGGCGCCGCCTCAGACCTTGCGCAGCGCCAGCACCGCGTTGAGGCCGCCAAAGGCGAAGGCGTTGGACAGGACCACGTCGACCTCGGCGTCGCGGGCCACGTTGGGCACCACGTCGAGCGCGCATTCCGGGTCCGGCTCCTCGTAGCCGATGGTCGGCGCGATCACGCCCTCGCGCAGCGCCATGGTGCAGGCGAGCAGTTCCACCGCGCCGGTGCCGCCGATCAGGTGGCCGTGCATCGACTTGGTGGAGGAGATCATCAGGTCGTTCGCATGATGTCCGAGCGCATCGGCCACCGCGGCGCATTCCGTCTTGTCGTTGGCGGCCGTCCCGGTGCCGTGGGCGTTGATGTAGCCCACCTCGTCGGGATTGACCTTCGCGTCGCGCATGGCCCCGACGATGGTCCGGGCAGCACCCTGCTTGGAGGGCATCACGATGTCCGCGGCATCCGAGGTCATGGCGAAGCCGATCACCTCGGCGATGATGTCCGCGCCGCGCTTCTTCGCGTGCTCGTATTCCTCGAAGACGAAAACCGCCGCGCCCTCGCCCTGCACCATGCCGTTGCGATTGGCAGAGAACGGGCGGCAGGCGTCCTTGGACATCACCCGCAGCCCTTCCCAGGCTTTTACCCCGCCGAAACAGAGCATGGATTCCGAGCCGCCGGTGATCATCACCTCGGCCATCCCGCAGCGGATAAGCTGGAACGCCTGCCCCATCGCGTGGTTCGAGGAGGCGCAGGCGGTGGAGACCGTGAAGGTCGGACCCTTGAGGTTGAACTCCATCGAGACGTGGCTCGCCGCGGCGTTGTTCATCAGCTTCGGCACCACGAAGGGATGCACGCGGTTCTTGCCGTCCTCGTAGACCGAGCGGTAATTCTCGTCGAGCGTGTTCATGCCGCCGCCGGAATTGCCGAGCACGACCCCGGTGCGCGCCGCGAGATCGCCGACGAAGGTCAGCCCCGCCTGCGCGATCGCCTCGCGGGCGGAGAGCAGCGTGAACTGGGTGAACCGGTCGTAGAGAACGATCTGCTGGCGGTTGAACACGGCATCGGGATCATAGCCGCGCACCTGGCCGCCGATCTGGATCGCCAGCCGTTCGACATCGCGCAACTCCAGCGGACCGATCCCGCACCGTCCCTCGCGCATTGCCTCCCAGGTCTCGGCAACGTTCGATCCCAGGGCATTGATCGTGCCCTGGCCGGTAATGACGACGCGCTTCACGAGGCGGTCTGCTCCGCGATCAACCCTTCGACCGCCGCGACGATGGCAGCGACGGAGGAGATGTCGAAATCGCTTTTCTCGGGCTCGTTGGCATTGAAGGGCACGGAGATGTCGAAGGCCTCCTCGATGGCGAAGATGCTCTCCACCAGGCCGAGGCTGTCGATGCCGAGATCCTCCAGAGTCGCGTCCATCTTGACGTCGGACGGCTCCAGCACCGCCTGCTCGGCGATGATCGCGATCACCCGGTCCTTGATGCTGTCAGCCATCTTGCCAGCTCCCTGCTCTCTTTGACCGGCACATTTAGTTCGTGCGGTCTACCTTGGAAAGCACCTTTCGCACCTCCGCGACCTCACGGAACAGGCGCGGCAGGCGGCGCAGCGCCTTGTAGCTTTCGACCTGCAGCGACATCTTCGTCGCCGGGTAGCCCATCATCACCCGCCCCGACGGCACGTTGGAGAGCACCTTGGTGCCGGCCGAGATCACCACGTCCGACCCGACGGTGATATTGTCCGCAAGCCCGGACTGGCCTGCCATCACCACCCGGTCGCCAACGATCGTGGACCCGGCGACGCCGGAATGGCCGCAGAACAGGCAATCCTCGCCGGCGATCACGTTGTGGCCGATCATCACGAGGTTGTCGATCTTGGTGCCCCGGCCGATGCGCGTCGCCCGGATCGTGCCCGCGTCGATGGTCGCGTTGGAGCCTACCTCCACGTCGTCGCCGATCTCGACGCCACCGAGGGAGTGGATCTTGACCCAGCTATGGCCCGTGTTCTGAACCTCGTCGCTCATCGCGCCGCGCGCCTGCTCCATGCCGGAGGCCTGCGGCGAGACAAAGGAGAATCCGTCGCCGCCGATCACCGCGCCGGGCTGTGCCGTGAAACGCGCGCCGATCCGCACGTTTCGTCCGATGCGAACCCCGGCATGGATCACCGCCTCTGGGCCGATCACCGACCCCTCGCCGATGCTCACATGGGCGGCAATCCTGGCTCCTGCGCCGATCCTTGCGCCGCGACCGATCACCACGAGCGGGCCGATGGCGGCCTCCGCGCCGATCTCTGCCGTGGGGTCGATCACGGCGGCTGGGTGAATGCCGACCTCGACGCCCGGGCCGGCGTCGAGCAGCCGGGTGAGGCCCGAGAGCGCATAGCGCGGGCGCTCGATCAGCACCGCGGCATCGAGCCCCAACGCCCGCCAGTCGGCGTCGGCCCAGAGCATCGCCGCCCGCGCCCGACCGTCCTTCAGCCGTTCGGCATAGGCGGGCGCCATCGCGATGGCGAGGTCGCCCGGCCCGGCATCTGCCGGCTCTGCGGCGTGATCGATCGCCAGCGTCACGTCGCCTTCGGCCCGCGCGGCCAGCGCCTGCGCGATCTGCTCGATGGTATAGGCCATGGGATCCCCCTGCTCGGCTTCAGGGCCGAGCAATAGTGCATCGCGGGGAAAGCCCGCAACCGCCGATTGCCCGGGCCTGTGCGCATGAGCGGGCGGAGGGGCGCGGCGGCCCCGCCCCGTCAGCTCCCGGCTTCGCCGAGTTTCACGCCAGCCGCCTGCATCGCCGCCCAGATCCGGGCATCCCGGCCATAGATGTCGGGGCGATAGCTGATCCGGCCCTTCGCCGTGGCAAAGGCGGTGCGGTACTGCAGGTGCACCGGCACAGGCTCCTCGAGGTTGACCCGGGTTTCGGAGCCGGAGTTGAGCCGCGCATGGAACAGCCCTTCGGGATCCGAGGTCTGGCGCGCCAGCAGCGCATAGGCGAATTCGAAAGGCTCCGCGAGCCGCACGCAGCCATGGGAGAAGGCACGCTGGTCACGGGCGAAGAGGTTCTTCGACGGCGTGTCGTGCAGATAGATATTGTACGGGTTCGGGAACATGAACTTCACCAGCCCGAGCGCGTTGCTCTGCGACGGCGGCTGCTTGAGGCTGAACGGGAAGGACGACGCCGTGTATTGCGCGAAGTTCACGCTGCCCCGGCTTACCGTCCGGCCACGGGAGTCGACCACCCGGAGATGGCTCACCGCATTGGGGTTCTTCTTCAGCAGCGGCAGGTATTCCTTGGTCGCGATGGAGCGCGGGACGTTCCAGGTCGGATTGATGACCATGTATTCCATCACATCCGAGAACTCCGGCGTGCGCCGGCCCGACTGGTCGCTGCCGACCACGACGCGGGTCGAGAAGGTCTCCTTGCCGTTGTCGATGATGCGGGCGGTATACTCGGTGATGTTCACGAGGATATGGCGCTCGCCAAGGGGCACGTTGCTCCAGCGTTCGCGCTCCATTGCCACGATCACCTGGCTCAGGCGCTGCTGCGGCTCGATGTTGATCTCGGCCAGCGTTGCCGGCCCCGCAATGCCGTCGGGCTCGAGGCCATGCTCTATCTGGAACTGCTGGACCGCCTTCTGCAGCGTCCCGTCGAAGGAACCGCTGGCGGAGCGCTTCATGAAGCCCATCGCGATCAGCCGGTTCCGCAGGGCGACGACCTGTTCGCCGGATTGCCCGGGCTCGAGCTTGCCCGCCGAAACCTTCGGGCCCCAGCCGCCATGGCCCAGCGTCGCCTCCAGCCGCAGCTTCTCGGCAAGGAGCGCGTTGTATTGCTGCGTGCCGGGCGGCAGCGCTTTCATGAACCCCTGGGGAGAGGACTTCGCAAAGGCTTGCAACTGCAGCACCGGATCGCGGCGCGGCACCTGTCGCACGATCTCGCTGTCGATCTTGCCGGGAGTCATGGCGCCGGTCTGGATATCCGTGCTGAACTGCAGGAACATCTTGGCCGCCAGCACTTCCGCCCGCCCCCGGTCCCGCGCCGTCTCGGCGGCGGCGAAGGCGGCCTTGAGCGTCTCCGGATCGTAGCGTTCCGCCGGCAAGCCGTGGATATCGGCGGTTTCCAGCGCCGCCAGCAGGGCCGCGCGGCGCGTGCCATCCTGCTCGCCGGTGAAGATCGGCGCATAGCCGCGGGTCCGGTAGAAGGTGGCCACCGCCTCGTTGCCATAGGACGCTTCCGCAACCGCCTGCTTGAAGGCGGTTACCTGCGCCTGAACAGGCTCCGCCAGCCCGATCAGCGCGATCGCGGAGAGGGTCATGAGGCACGTGGAGAACGAACGGCGGGTGACCGCGAACGGCATGGCAAATCCCTTTAATGGTAACAAAAGTTTCGCGTCGTTTCGTGACACCCATTCTCGCACGGCGCCCGGCGGTGTCCATGTGGAATTGCCGGCTGTCCGACGGCCGCCCCCGGGTGTGGCCCGAGCGCGACGCTGCAACGCAACAAGAGCCGCCATTGCGCGAAGTTCGGAAAATGTTCCCGCGTTAGGCGTTTCTAAGCAGGTTTCTGCCTACTTTCGGCCAAATTCAGCCGCTGCGCCAATTGTGCACTTGGATGGAGAATCGCTTTGTGGCATCACACTTGCACACCTGGGGATGAGGTGTGGAGAAAAACCGCAAAAATGCGGACAGACGACAGGCAAACGGGACAGGCAAACCTATGACCGATGGCTACAGTGCCCCCAGGGGTCTCTCAAGACGTGGCATTCTCAAAGCATTCGCAGCAACGGCAATAACGGCGGCCCCGACCTATGCGGGCGCAGTCGGTTTTCTTCGTGGAGGCGGTGATGTGCGACGCCTGAAGATGTACAACGGCCGTACCGGCGAAAGCATGGACACGATCTACTGGATCGAGGGCGACTACATTAAGGACGCGCTCAACGAGATCAACGCCTTCATGCGCGACTGGCGCCGCAACGAGGTTCGTACGATCGACACCCGCACGATCGACATCATGGCCGCCTCGCACAACCTGATGGACACCTCCGAGCCCTACATGCTCCTGTCCGGCTACCGGTCGCCCAAGACCAACGCGATGCTTCGGTCCCGCTCTGGCGGCGTCGCCAAGAACTCCCTTCACATGAAGGGCCAGGCCGCCGACCTGCGGATCGGCAATCGCTCGATCTACCAGATGGCGAAAGCCGCGCAGGCCTGCCGGGCCGGTGGTGTCGGAGTCTATCGCGGCTCCAACTTCGTTCACATGGACTGCGGCGCCGTCCGCCAGTGGAACGGCTGAACACCGAATTGACGCCCTGAGGGGCGCCGTCCCGCCTTTGAAAAGGCTTCGACCGCTTCCGGCGGTTGGGGCCTTTGTGCTTTTCGGCAGGCGTTGCGCGGAGTCGCGCGGCTCCTGCCCCAGATCCTCCACCAAATCCGGCGTCGTGCCCCCCGTTCGTACGGGATGTCCTGCCGCAGACCTTGAAGCGCATCTCCTTTTGCCGTTTGGCCGAGGTCGCAGCGCCTCAGCCCGTGCAACAGCTCCGGCCCGCCGGTGGACTTCCGACCCTGACCACTTGACCCGGCCCATGGCACCGTCAAGAAAGTGCCCTGACGCCTGCCACGCACCAGCGGACAGGCATCAGGAATATCCGAAAGCCGGAAGGTCCCCACAATGTTGCAGCCCACCGGGCCATTCATCGCCATTGCACCGTCCGATTCCCACCGCGACGAGCTGAACGACCTTCCGCTGCCGGTCGCCGTTCTGTCGGTGGACGAGGCCGGGGCGCCGATCGCGCGGCTGGCCGACACCTCGCTGTCCCAGGCAAACGCCTATGCGCAGATGGTCGGGATGCTGGTCCTGAGCCCCGAAGCTGCCACCGAAGCCGCGGCGATTGCAGACGCCTGGAGCGCCCGTTTCGGGACGGACCTCCCGCCGACACTCGACCTGTCGCAGCCACAGGATGCGCCGCGGACCGCGATCCTGAGCTGGCTCGTCGCGACCCTCGCAGACGGCCGCGCCACGCAGGCCGCGCGCAATGTCCAGCTCCAGCGCGATCTCGGCGCGCTGCGCAGCGTCCACGAGGCCACCCAGACCGCTTTCAGCCGACTTGAGACCTATGTCTACAAGCTCGGCGGCCCGGCCCGCACGCTCGCCTTTCAACTCGAGCCGATCAGGTCACGTCCACCGGTCACATTGCAGAACAAGGACCGTGCCGAGCAGCGGTTGCCGATGTCCTCCGCCGGGCTCTCGGACGTCGCGGTCTCGATCGCCGAACGTCCGGGCGATGCTGACGGACAACTGGATCTGTCGCTGGAACTCCAGGAAAGCGGCGAGATCGTTGCCGAGTGGACCGTGCCCGCGGCCGAACTCCAGGAGGGCTGGCTCCGGCTATCCCGGGCGGTGAGCCTCGCCACGGATCGCCAGACGGTGATCCTTCGGGTCCAGTGGCAGGGCAGCAGCCAATTGAAGCTCTCCCAGACCATCGCGCATCCCGATCCCCGCTTTCGGGTCAGCCGCAACAGCGTCCCGCAGGAGGCGGTGCTGGCCGCCGCGGGGTGGTCCTGCGTGGCCGGCACCAGCCTGCCCCATCCCGCTGGCGCCTGGGCCGACCGGATCATCCACCCGCGCCGCTGGATCGTACCGACGCAGGCCCTGCGCGAGGCCCACAGCGCCTCGCCGGACGGAACCGTCGCCTATTCCGATGCCCTCGGCGGGCTCACCGTCACCCCGACGAGCGCAGGACCCGCCATCGCTCGGATTTCCGGCGCCGGGGTGCCCGGCATGCAGCAGATCATCTGTGGCGTCGAAACCAAGGCAGACGCCGGTCCGACGGTTGAATATGCGCTGGCGATCCTGCCCGCCGAACCGGACCGCTCCGGCCCGATCGGCGTGGCGGCGCTTGCCGCCGGGACCATGACCGATTGGGTGCCACTGCCGGTGGCCCGGTGGGCGGAGATCCAGCTTTTCCTCGAAGCGCCGCTCGATGCGCCGAGCGACATCTGCGTTCTGACCCGCCTGCAGGAGGCCGATATCGAGAGCGAAACCGCCGTCCCCGATGACCTGCGCTGCTGTGTCTTCAACATCCGCGCCAATGCCTGAGCTGTCGGAGACGGAGATGACGGAGCCCTCCCCCCAACTCGCCCCGCGCATCGCGGTGATCGTGCCCATCTTTCGCCATTCGGTGCTGCTGGCCGAAGCCGTTCAGTCGGTGCTCGACCAGAGGGCGGATTTCGGCATCCACATATTCCTGGTCAACGATGGTTGCCCGCATGCGGAGACCGAGGCCGTCTGTCGAGACTACGCCTTGGCCTGTCCGGACCGCGTCACGTATCTCCGCAAGCCCAATGGTGGGCTGAGCGATGCCCGCAATCACGGCATCCGTCACGCCATGGCGGCCTTTCCCGGCATCGAGGCGCTCTACATGCTCGACGCGGACAACAAGCTTCGCCCGGATGCACTGGCCCGCACCATGGCCGCGCTCGACGCCCATCCCGAGGCCGACTGGATCTACCCCAACATCGACATGATCGGGCTGGAATTCGCCGGCGATTACGGCGGCGACTATTCGCTGCTGGTCCACACCGGCATGAACATTTCCGAGGCAGGCAGCCTGATCCGCCGCCGGGTGTTCGACGCCGGGGTTTACTTCGACACCGATTTCAAGCTCGGGTTCGAGGACTGGGATTTCTTCCTGAGCGCGGGACGTGCCGGGTTTCGAGGTCGGAACCTCGAGGATTTCGGATTTCAATACCGCAAACGCCCCGAGAGCATGCTCGCCGATTCCGCGCGCGACGCCGAGATGATCCGCGGAACGATGCGTCACAAGCACCGGGACCTTTTCGCCCCAGAGAGCCTGCTTGCCCTTGAGCAGGCGGAATGCCCCCGCTTCGCGATTTTCACCGCTGATACCGGAGAGGTGCGCCTCACCGTCGATCCAATGGCCGAGGCTGCCCGCCGCGTCACGCTCGACTGCTTCGAGCAGATGATCTGGCGGCACCGCATCGCCCCCACCCGGTTCCACTTCCCGCCCTTCGTCGTGCTCGCGCGCGGCGCCGTGATGGCGGCACTGGAGAAGGCCGGCGCGCTGCGATGGGCCTTGTGGAAACTGGAATGGATGGCTGAACGCCGGGGCGTCGCCTCGCTCTCGCTGTCGACCAGTCAGAACGGCCGGTTCGGGTTCACCGATCGCAGCACGCCGCAAAGTCTGCCTGAGACAGCCGATGTGCTTGTGGTCCGTTCGAAATGGCTGCTCGAGTTCCTCTCGGAAAAGGGCCCGGACGGTCCGGCCCCGTCCGATCCGACGCGACGGATGTACGGCGCGACCCTCGATCTGCGGCTGCCTCCCGAGACTGCCGACGCCGCATCGTCCGGACAGAGGGGCCTCGCAACGGAAGACATGCGCACGCTGTTCGGTCGCCTGCACGGCTCGCCATTCCGGGCGGCTTCGTTCAGCGGCTGGGAATGGCGCGTCGGCGATATCCACCAGCGGCCACGTGCGCACCACCTCGTGCGGGAGCCGTTCGGCGGTGCGCCGGTCTACCCCAAGATGCCGGATGGCAGGCGCCATGTCGGGCTGATCCTGCCGCTTGTAGAATTCGGCGGGGTCGAGAAGGTTGCGCTGAACATGGCCAAGGGGTTGCGCAGCCACGGCTGGGTGCCGCATCTGTTCGTCGTGGAAGCGACGGAGGGCGCAATTACCCAAGAGTGGCGGAGCACGTTCGAGAGCGTGAATTTCCTCTCCGCAGCGGATTTTGCCCTCTGGGAAGCCGACGGCGAGACCTATTTCGGCACGGACGTTCCGAACTGGGCCACGGGTGGCAACCACAGCCCTGCCCTCGGCCTCATGGGCTGGCTCGACGTGGTCATCAATTGCCATGGCGGGGCCATCAGCGGGATCATGGGGCAGCTCAGGCGGCTCGGCGTGGTGACCGCGAATTCGCTGCACCTCAACGAGCTGTCGCCGTTCGGCCGTCCGTTGGGCAACACCTATCTCGGGCTCGCCTACGAACACGCCTACAACCTCTTCCTGCCCTGTTCGCACCAGCTCGGGGATTGGTGCCATGCGATGGGGATTCCGTCGGAAAAGATCCTGCCCGTTCCCAACGCGCCGAGCTTTCCGGCCGATCCGGACCGGCTCGCCGTCGACCAGGCAGCCCGCAACGCGCGCGGCGAGACGGACCCGCTTCGGGTGATCTTCCTCGGGCGGCTCGACCGGCAGAAAGGCATCGACAAGCTGTCGGAATGCGTGATCGACACACGGCAGCGCGGCGTGGCGATCGATTGGCGCGTGGTGGGCAAATCGGTGATCGGCTCCGACGCACCGCCCCTGCCCGGCTACATGGAAGACCTGCTGGAACCGCCCCTCACGGAGGCCGGGGACTTGCTCGACGCCTTCGCCTGGGCCGACGTGATGGTCCTGCTCTCCTCCTACGAGGGCCTGCCGCTCACCATCCTCGAAGCAATGCGCTCTGGCGTGGTGACCGTGGCGACCGATGTCGGCGCGGTCTCGGAGGTGGTGACGGATGGTGAAAACGGTGTGCTGCTGAACGTCGAAACCGCGTCGCGGGACTGCGTGCAGGCGCTCGGCCGGCTGTCGGCGGATCGGGCGCTCCTGCGCCGCCTGTCCGACCGGGCGCGGAGCGACATGCAGGACCGGGACTGGCAGTCCGCGACCGCGCCGCTCCACGCACGCCTCGAGCGCATGGTTGCGCCACCGGCCAAAGACGATGTCCTGACCGCGAGCAAGGGCGAGCAAGGCGAGCCGATGATTGCCGCAGGCCCGTCTTGCGGCGCCCGCCGCCCCGGTTGAATTCGCCGGACCCAGGGCTTAGCGATGAGACAACCGGCGAGGTCCGACGCCCCCCGGAGAGCACAAGGATAGGAAAAGTGCCCAATATTCAGAACATCAAGGCCCCGGTCTCGCTGATCGCCCACGGCCGGTCCGGCACCTCGCTCCTGTTCAAGGCGTTCGCGGCGCGGGGGGACATGGACTGCGTCGGCGAGGCAGGCAACATGGTGTTCACCACCTGGCGCGCGCTCGAGCAGGTCTCGGGGCTGACGCGCTACGGCAAGGTCGAGAACCCGAATGTCTACGGGCGCGACGCCGGCGCACTGGTTCGCAAGGCGTTCCTGACGATCTATCCGTCCGAGCGCGAACACTGGATGATGAAGCCGATCGGTACGCCCCGCATCATGTGGGACTTCCCAGGCAACGACTGGGACGCCTTCGCCACGTGGTACTGGAAGGTCTTCAACACCTCGTTCCCGCAGGCGCGCAAGTTCACGATCATCCGCAATCCCAACGACGTCTTCCTCAGTTCCAAGAAATTCTGGGGCGGCAAGGACCTGGCGCTCTGGCGGGCGCAGTACATCATGTACAAGATCATCGCCCACGAGGACGCCGGTCTGCGGCACATCATGCTCTACGATCAGCTGGTGGCCGACCCCGAGCCTCAGATGCGACGGATGATGGAGCGCATCGGCGTACCGTTCTCCGACAAGATGATGAAGGCCTTCGGACAGCTTCATGTGCCGTCGGAGGGCGTGCATGTTCAGAGTGATCCCGGCGGCGCGCTTCAGGAGAAGGCCGCCAAGGGGTTCTCGCGCGAGGATGAATGGGGCTCGATCGAGGATGCCGAGTTCCGCGAGGAGGCGATGGCGGAATACGCCAAGCTGCGGTCGCGCGCGCTGGAGAACTCTGGCACCTGATCGCCGCAGAGACGTTCAGGGCGCGGGCGCACGCCGGTTGGGCGGCGCCCGGCCCCTCCCTGTTGACCGAAGACCGACCTCCGCACAGGCCGACCTCCGGGGAGGGAGCCGTGTGCGCGGGGCGCGCCTGTGGTCACGCCCCGCGCAATCCGATTGGGGCTCAGGCCAGCGCGTGCACCATCTCCAGCGCCGCGATCTGGCCGGGGTCTGCGATCCCGGCGGATTTCTCGCCGAACATCCGCGCCCGACCGAGCTTGTTCTGCTGCGGCTTGAATGCTTCGACGGTCTCGGCCGCCGCTGCCTCCGCCGCCGCCTGAAGCGCCGCGGGCTCGTCGAGCCCGGCGGTCGCGCGGGCCATCGCGTCCATGCTGTCGAGCACGCATTTGTCGCCCAGGTTGCCCTTGCCGCGGGCCATCATCGCCTCGCAGGCGCCGGCGAGCAGGCCGGAGACCTCGGAGAATGGCACGGCCTCACGCCCCTTGCAGGCCTTGGCCGCCGACATGAAGCCCGTGGCGACGAGCGTGCCATAGGAGGAAGACGAGGCCCGTTGGAAGCATTTGGCGCATTCCATGAAAGCCTTGCCCAGATCGTCCGGCAGGCCCTCGGCATTGTCGGCAATCTCGCGCCAGCCCTTGGAAACGGTGATGCCCAGATCGCCATCGCCAAGGCGGCCATCTGCCTCGTTCAGCTTCGCCGCCACGCCCTCCGCGTGATCTGCGATCCGCGCCGCGGCGGCGCGCAGGCTGGCCGTGGTGAACTCTGCCATCACACCCTCCAGAACGCGCAGTCGCAGGGCGCCTTCAGCAGCGCTTCCAGCTCGTCGTCCAGCTTGCAGAGCGTGATCGTCGCGCCGGCCATCTCCATCGAGGTCGCGTAACGGCCGACCAGCGGCATCACGATCTCCACGCCCTTGCCGTCGAGCACGGCCTTGGCATGGCGGTAAATGATGTAGAGCTCCTCCGGCGGCGTCGCGCCGAGGCTGTTGACGAGGATCGAGCAGCGATCCCCCTGCCCCAGCGGCATGTCGGCCAGCAGCCGCTCCATCATCTCGTCGACGATCTCGTCGGCGGGCTTCAGTTCATCGCGCCAGATGCCGGGCTCGCCGTGGATGCCCATACCCATTTCCATCTCGGTCTCGCCGATCTCGAAGGTGGGCTTGCCGGCCTGCGGCACCGTGCAGGGCGAAAGCGCCATGCCGATGGAACGGCAGGCGTCGGCGGCCTTCTGCGCCACCGCCGTCACCTCGTCGAGGCTGGCCATATGCTCGGCCTTGGCGCCGGCGATCTTGAACGCATAGACCATCCCCGCCACGCCGCGGCGTTTCGCGGCCTCTTCCGGCCCGGCGGAGGCCACGTCGTCGGCCAGCAGGACGGTGGTGGAGGCGATGTCGTCCTCCATCTCCACCATCTCCCCGGCCATGTCGAAGTTCATGACGTCGCCGCCGTAATTCCCGTAGAGCCGCAGCACGCCGGCGCCGGCATCGGCATGCCGCATGGTCGCCGCCATCTGCTCGGCCGAGGGCGAGGCAAAGACGTTGCCGATGGCGCAGCCGTCGAGCAGGCCCTTGCCGACATAGCCGGTGAAGACCGGCAGGTGGCCGGAGCCGCCTCCGGTCACGATGCCCACCTTGCCGGGTGTCTTGCCGCCCGCGCGCACGATCACGCGGGGCTCCGGCTGAGCGTAGAACTCGGGATGCGCGGCGCAGAGGCCGTCGAGCATCTCGTCCACGTAGCTGTCGGGTGAATTGAGGATCTTCTTCATGTCACCATTTCCTTGTTCGGCAACCAGTCACGCAGCGTCGCCCGCGACAACGAGTTGCTTGTCCATCTCCTGGCCCGCCTCGCGAACGGCGGCCGCATAGAGCCCGATGTCGCTCGGCCCCACGATCAGCGAATGGCCGCGGCTCTGGAGCTCGCCATAGGTCCGGAGCGGCCGGCCGACGGTGCCCATCGGCTTGCCCGTCGCGCGGATCGCGGCTTCCGTCTCGCCGACATAGGCCTCGACGTCCTCCTCGGTCAGCCGCTCGAGCTTGTCGATGGAACCGGCGAGGTCGTGCGGGCCGAGGAACAGCATGTCGATCCCTTCGACGGCCGCGATTTCGGGGATGTTGGGAACGGCGTCGCGATGCTCGATCTGCGCCAGCAGGAACAGCTCGTCGGGTGCCTCGCTGACGTAATCCGGCCGCGCGCCGTAATGCGAGGCCCGCACGATCGGCGCGGCATAGCCCCGCGCCCCCTTGCCCGGATAGCGGCAGGCAGCGACGGCTGCCTCGGCGGCGGCGCGGTCGTTGACCATCGGCACCATGATCGTGTGGATACCGAGGTCGAGGATCCGCTTGAGATAGACATGGTCGTTCCAGGGCACGCGCACGATGTAATGGCCGCCCGCGGCCTCGACCGCGCGCACCATCTGGACCGTCGACGCAAGGTCGCCCTGACCGTGCTCGTTGTCGATCAGAACGCAGTCCCAGCCCGCCCAGATGGCGGCCTCGGCCAGCGCGGGCGAGGCAAGTTCCTGCCAGATCGCCCGGACGGTGCGCCCTTCGGAGAGCTGCTGACGCAGCCAGTTTCTCGACGTCATCTGGAAACCCCTTTCCGTTTTCTTCCCGCCCGCAGCATCTCGCGGATGGTCCGCAGGATCAGAAGACCCCAGAGACCGAGCGTGAGGATGCCGAGAACGAGCGAGTATTGCCTGTCGAAGAAGCCCATGAAGTCGCCCTGGGCCTTGATCATCGAGATCATGAAGTTGTCCTCGATGATCTTGCCGAGCACGATCCCGAGGATCGCGGGCGCGAGCGGGATGCCGTTCTGCTCCATCAGGTAGCCGACCAGCCCGAGCGCGAGCACGATCCAGACCGCGGTGACGGTGCCGGCAATGGCGAAGGCGCCGACCAGCGAGAACAGCAGGATCACCGGCGCCATGACCGCGCGCGGGACCTTCAGGATGTAGGTGGAGGCGAGGATCGCAAGGATCCCGACCGGCACCATGATGATGTTGGCCACGAGGAACGAGCCGAACAGCGCCGAGGTCAGCTCCGGCTGGTCAACGAAGATCCGCGGCCCCGGGGTCATGCCCTTGAGCAGAAGCACCCCGATCGCGATGGCGGTGACACTGTCTCCGGGGATGCCGAAGACCAGCGCTGGCGTCCAGGCCCCACCGATGGCGGCGTTGTTGGACGAGCCGCCCGCGGCGACGCCCTCGTAGCTGCCCTTGCCGAACTTCTCGGGGTTCTTGGAGAACCGTCGCGCCAGAGCATAGGAGATCCAGGCCGCGATATCGGCCCCTGCCCCCGGCAGGGCGCCGACCAGTGTGCCCAGCACCGAGGAACGCGCCAGCGTGCCCGGAAAGCGGACGACGATCCGGAAGGCGCCGGCGAGCGCGCGCCCGACCTTTTCGGTGATCTCGGTCACGGCTTCCTTGCGTTTCTCGAGGTTCTGCACCGTGCGCAGCACCTCGGAGAAGGCGAAGATCCCGATCATCGCCGGGATGAAGCTGATCCCGTCGAGCAGGTCCGGCACGCCGAAGGTGTAGCGCGGATGGCCCACGGCCACGTCGATCCCCACCGAGGCGACGGCGAGGCCGATGCAGAGACTGGCGAAGCTCTTTGGCACCGTGCCGCCGCCGACGAAGATCGCGCAGGTCAGGCCGAGGCAGGCCAGCCAGAAGGTCTCGAAGCTGGAGAAGCTGATCGCGATACGTGCGAGCTGCGGCGCGATCATCATCAGGATCAGCACGCCGACCACGCCGCCCACCGCCGCGGTGAAGAGCGACACGAACAGCGAGGTTCGTGCGTGGCCCTCCTGCGACAGCCGGTGCGCGTCGTCGACATAGGCCGCCGAGGCAGGCGTTCCCGGGATTCGCAGCAGCGTGCCCGAGATGTCGCCGGCGAAGATCGCGGTGGTCGTCGTGGCGACGATCGCGCTGATCGCGGGGATCGGGTCGAGGAAGAAGGTGAAGGGCACGAGAAGCGCCACCGCCATGGTGGCGGTCAGCCCGGGCACCGCGCCCACGAAACAGCCATAGAAGGTGGCGATGGCGATGATCGCGAGGTTTTCGGGCGCCAGGACGGTCAGAAAGACATCAGGGGTCATGTCGGGCCTACCACGCGATCGGTTCGAGCAGGCCCCACGGCAGCGGGACGTGCAGGAAGGAGTAGAAGATCAGGTGCACCAGCACGGTGACACCCACGGCCAGCAGGATCGATTTCAGCCAGTTGATCCCGAACAGGATCAGCAGCACCAGCAGCATCGGGAAGGCGACGAGGTGAAATCCGAGCTTGTTGAGAAACAGCGCGAAGAACACCACGCTGGCCAGCACCGCGCCGGTGTTGATCCAGGCCTGCCGGGACATCGGCGGGCTCGGCTCGGCCACGGGGACCGCCGCGGCGCGCTTGACGAGCCCCGTGGCGAGGATCAGCAGACCGCAGATTATCAGGCCGCTGCCGGCGATGCTTGGAAAGAGCCCGGGGCCGTGCGTCATGCCCGCGAGCGTGGGAAAGGTGCGTGCCTCAAGGACAAGCCAAGCCCCGAAGGCGGCCAGAACGGCGCCCGTGGCGACATCTTTGTTCATCATGGGTCAACTCTCGACGTGCGGTTCGAGAAAGTGTCCGGGGCAGCTGTTTGGGGGGGAGGCGCTGCCCCGGACTTTGCGGAATGGCATCAGACGGCGGGAACGGCCGTCACTTCGCCATGCCGATAGCCTTGATCGTGTCGCCGAGCGCCTGGTCGTTCTTGACCATCAGCGCCGCCAGATCCTCGCTGCCCATCAGCACCACATCGGCGCCGCGGCTGGCCTTGAAGTCGGCCCATTCCTGGGTGTCCATCACCTTGAGCGCCGCCTTCTCGTAGGAACAGGCGATCTCCGGATCCATGCCGCCCGGCCCGGACAGGGTGATGTTGGCAGCCAGCGTCCAGCCGGAAGGAAGTTCCTCGGCGGTGGTCGGGATGTCCGGCAGCGCGGCCATGCGCTCGGTGTGCATGTAGCCCAGGCCCTTCAGCTCGCCCTGCTCGATGAGCGTCTTGGCTTCGGACTGCGCCACGGTCACCACGTCGACGCCACCGGCCATCAGCTCCTGCATCGCCGGCCCTGCGCCCTGCGACGGGATCCAGCGGATCGCTTCGGGATCCATGCCTTCGGCATTCAGCAGGCCGGCCAGCGCCAGGTGCCAGATGCCGCCCTGCGAGGTCCCGGATGCGGTCAGCTCGCCCGGGTTCGCCTTGGCGTATTCCAGGACTTCCGTCACGGAGCCGAATTCGCTGTCGGCCTTCACGGTGAAGCCGGCCGGCACCACGTCCACCAAGGCGATGGGGGTGATGTCCTCGTGGGTCAGATCGGTCAGCCCGACCCAGTGCATGGTGTTGATCTCGACCGTCACGGCGCCGACGGTATAGCCGTCGGGCTCGGCCCGGGCGATCGCCGAATGGCCGGTCACGCCGTTGCCGCCGGTGCGGTTGACCACGTTGAACGGCACGCCGAATTCCTGGCTCAGCAGGCTGGCGAGCATCCGCGAGTTGGCGTCGGTGCCGCCGCCGGCGCCCCAGGGCACGATGTAGGTGACGGCACGTTCCGGTTTCCAGTCGCACTCGGCCGCAGCCTGGGTCGCGAGCACGGCACCGAATCCGAGGGCCGTGGCGCCCAGCAATCTGGTCAGGTGGGTCGTCGTCATGGAATCCTCCCAAGATTCACACTGTTATGTGGCGTGTCCGGCGCGCGGTTCCCGTCCTCTACGGGGCCTCTTTCCACGTCCGAATAAAAGAACGGTAGCATTGCTCAATCGATTGAGCAATGCTGGAGTCACGGCTCTGACCGAGACGAACCGTCGCCCCCGGACAGCGCCGTCGGGAGCAGGAAAGAGGGAGGAATGCACGATGACGCCCCGCGTGACACTCAAGACCGTAGCCGCCGCCGCGGGCGTTTCCGTGTCCGCGGTCTCGCTGGCGCTGCGCGACAACCCGCGAATCTCCGAAGAGAAGCGCGCCGAGATCAAGCGGATCGCCGGAGAGCTCGGATACATCTACAACCGCCACGCTGCCAACCTGCGCACCGGCACGAACGACACTGTCTCGGTCTGCGTCAACGACCTGCGCAACCCGGTCTTCGCGGAATTCGTCACCAGCATCGAGGAGGCGCTGCGGGAGAGCGACCGGCTGGTACTGCTGTGCAATGCGCATGAGGAAGAGGAGGTCCAGGCCAGCTTCATCCGCCGGATGCTGGAACAGGGCTCCAACGGGCTTGTGCTGTCCCCGGTGGCGGGCACGCGCGCCGAGGCGCTGCGCGAGGTGGTCGGGCCACAGTTCCCGACGGTGCTGATGTCGCGCGGGCTCGATGACGACAGTTTCGACCAGGTCGTCAACGACGACCCGCTCGGCCTGCGCCTGGCGGTGCAGGCGCTGGTGGAACTGGGTCACCGCAAGATCGCATGGATCGGCGGCGGGCAGGACACCAGCACGGCACGCCGGCGCTTCGCGGGGTTCGAAGCGGGCCTGCGGGAGGCCGGTCTGCCGATCGATCCCACCCTCGTCCTGCCGACGGCGCATACGACGCTGGAGGCCGGCCGCCGCGCGATGATCCAGATCCTCGATGCGGCGCCCGAGGTGACCGGCGTGCTCTGCTTCGGCGACCTGCTCGCGCTCGGCGCGGTCTCCGCCTGCCGGGAGCGCGGCCTCGAGGTCGGGCGGGACATCTCGATCATCGGGCACGACGACATCGAGGAGACGGCCTATTTCGATCCCGCGCTCTCGACCGTGCATGTGCGCAAGCGGATGATCGGCCGAACGGCGGCGGAACTCCTATTGCAACGGATCGACGCCCCCTTCGCGCCGCCGGTCTCGCGGGTGATCGCACCGCGGCTAGTGTTTCGCGGCACAACCGGCCCCGCGCCCTGACACCCGCCAGTCAACCGAAGACGAAATCGCTGGCGTCGAGATCGGCACCAAGGCCGGTAATGGTGATCTCTGTTCCAGCGAAGCCGATGGTGGCGCGGTCGTCGCCCAGATAGCCGATCTCGAGATCCTTGTAGCCGATCCCGTCGGCAGTGATGCGGATCACGTCCATTTCCTCGAAGCCCACGATAATGTCGGCGCCGTCGTCGGCGGCGAAGACGAAGGTATCGGCCCCCGCCCCTCCGGTCAGCCGGTCGTCGCCCCGGCCGCCGTTCAGGATATCCCTGCCGCGGGCGCCGATCAGGCGGTCGTTGCCGGCCCCCCCCGAAAGATCGTCGTTGCCGGCCCACCCGTCGAGGTAGTCGTCGCCAGCCCTTCCGAGCAGGGTGTCGTTGCCGCGATCCCCTTTCAGGTCATCTCCCCCCGCTCCACCGTCGAGCCGGTCCGCCCCGTCGCCGCCACGCAGCCTGTCGGCCCCGCCGCCGCCGAGCAGCACATCCTCGCCGGCTCCGCCCCAGGCAAGGTCGTCGCCGGTGCCGCCGTCCAGGGTGTCGTTGCCGACGCCACCCGAAAGCCGGTCGTCGCCGCTGCCGCCGGAAAGCCAGTCGTCTCCGCCCTGCCCGGTCAGCGTGTCATTGCCCGCCTCGCCCCAGACCCGGTCGGATCCGGCCGCGCCGGTTTCGCCGGTATCGCGAAACAGGTCGTCCCCGTCGCCGAGCCGGACCGTGTCGGCGCCGTTGCCGCCCTCGACCACGTCATGACCGTCGCCGGCGTCGATCTGGTCGTCGCCGCGGCCGCCGAAGATCTGGTCGTTGCCCTGCCCGCCGGACAGCACATCGTTGCCCGCCTCGCCTTGCAGCAGGTCGCTTCCCGCGCCGCCATCAAGGCTATCCGCTCCGCCGCCGCCGTAGAGCACGTCGTTGCCCCGGTTGCCCTGCAGCTTGTCCGCGCCGTTGCCGCCAAAAACGGTATCGGCATCCGCCCCGCCGATCAGCGTGTCGTCCCCGGCGCGGCCGACCAGCAGGTCGTTGCCCGCGCCGCCCATCACCGTATCCGCCCCGAAGGTGCCGTTCTGGAAGTTGTCCCGGAACACGTCGTTTCCGGCGCCGAGGAACACCAGGTCGCGGCCGTTCCCGCCGAGGACGAGATCATCGCCCGTGCCGGCGTCGATCCGGTCGTTCTGGTTGCCGCCATCGATCGTGTCGTCGCCCGCGCCGCCCTCGATCCAGTCGGCGCCGGCGCCGCCGTCGATCCGGTCGGCACCGCCAAGGCCCAGCAGCCTGTCGGCACTCCCCGAGCCCTTCAGGATGTCCGCCCTCTCGCTGCCGCTGTAGGCGTCGGGCCGGTCGGCATCCGTTCCGGTGCGGGTGCCGTCAAGGAAAGTGACACGAAGGACGCCATAGGACCCGACGGTAAACCCCTGCTGCGCGGCGGCGTTCTCCTCCCCGGCGCTGATCGTCAGCACCGGCGTCGCGCCCACCTCGTCCGCCGGCCCGTCCGCCCCGAGTTCGGTCATCCAGTAGAACTGGCCGTCGAGACCGAGCGACTCGAGGTCGAGCACGAATCTCTCCGCCGCCTCGGCGCGGGAAGCGATGAACACCACCGTCTCCGCGCCCTTGCTGTAGACATGGACATCGCCCGCGGTGCCGCCTTCGCGGGCGACCAGGTCCATCCCCTTCACGCTGTCCGACAGCAGCCGGAACGCCTCGCCCGCGAGCGAGAGCCCCAGATCCCCCTCGTTCCCGGCCATGTTGGTGCTGTTATACTGCTGAACCGGCCAGACATAGGCCGCGTCCACCCCCTGCTCCACCATCTCGGAGAACATCCACAGCAACGCCGAGGCCTGCTTCAGGCCCGTCTCCTCCGTCCGTCCGTTGGCGGTGTTCCACTCCGTGATGTGGTATTCGATCCCGGCAAAGCGCGCGTCCTCCAGCCAGCTCTGCTGCCGCCCGAAGTAATAACCGAAATTCGCCAGCTCCTCGTAGCTGCCCCAGGTGTAGTAATGCGCCACGACCGCATCGATGGCGGCGACGGCCTCGTCGCTCAGCTCTTCCATGATGACGTCGTTCTGCAGATGGCCGGGATCGGTGGAATAGCGGCCGTACTGTCCGATCTGCACGGCGATCTCTGGCTCCTGCCAGCCGCGGGGCGCATCTCCGGATGCGGCGAAGTCGTCGATGGCCTCCTGCGCGGCCTCCGCGATCACGCTGGCGATCCGGGCGTATTCGGCGTCGGTCATCTCGCCAGAGAGCCAGTATTCGTTGCCGATCTCGATCCCCACGATCTCGGCGTCGCCGTACTTGCCCGCCAGCACGTCGGCGACATAGGCCTTCACGTCGGCAAAGGCGGCGTCTGACGGATGCCGGCTGCCGAGCTTGCCCTCTTCCAGCAGCGTCCCGGTCGGGATCACCAGGTTGACCCCGACGCCCGCCGCTCCGGCCTGCGCAAGGAAGGTCGAGAGCGGCAGCAGCTCGCGCATCTCGCCCCGCATCGGGTCCCATATGCTGGTCCGGTCGGGGTCGTTGATATCGAAATACCATTCGGTGATCGAACCGCCGGGATAACGGATGTTGGTCAGCCCGAGGTCTCTGATCGCCTCGTCATAGGTGCCGGCGTCCATGCGGTCGCGGTCGATCAGGAAATTGCCGCCGAACATGTCGTCGTCGACATGGCCAAGGGGGGCATCGGATTGGAACTCAATACGGGTTGTCATCGGGCGGCCTCGTGTCCTGTACCGGAGGCGCCGACGGCGGTTCGCCGGCATCCTGAACTCCCCCCGATCAGGACGCCCGCGGGCTTGGTCCCCGCTTAACGAAGCGTGGCCGCAATGTGGAACTTCGTTTAGATTTGCATCAATCTCTCGGAGAAGATCTGTCGCGATCGGATTTTGATGGATGTTTTTCCGTTATTTTTCAGACACATGAGGACTCGCCATCACGGAACTCTCGCATCGCAAAGGTTACCATCCTGGTAACCTTGATCAGCAAGTCCGCACCGGGCCTCGCGCTGCCGGTCATCGTCTGCAACGGCGACCAGCCCACCGAGGCGTCAACGCGCGGCGTTAACCATTTGCCAAGGAAATCGATGCTAACGAAACGTTAACGGCGTAGTCTCGGCCCCATGAAACCGCGCCATTCCCTCCTTCTGACACTGCCTGCCCTGGCCGCCTGCGGGCCGGCGCCGGATGTGCCGGTCGCGGTGACGTCTCGCGCGCCCAACGCCACCTTCGCCTGCATCGCACCTCGGCTGGAGCGGCTGCCCCTGCGCTACGACACCCGGCCGACGCCCGACGGATGGCGGATGGACCTGCTGGTCTTTGCCGGTCCGCCCGCCGGCTGGTATCGCAACGGCACCATCGAGCACAGCGACGGCACCGTGCTCTATGCGCCGGACGGCGCCACGCTCGGCATCTTCCCAGAGCGCCTGTCCGAAGAAATTGCGCCGATCCTGCGCCGCTGCACCGGGCGCTGATCGGCCCGCCTGCAGCTCAGAACTGCCCTTCCTTCACCGCCTCCATGGCGACATAGGTCGAGGTGCTGGCGACGTGCGGCAGGGCCGAGAGCTTCTCGGCCAGAACCTGACGGTAGCTCACGATATCGGAGGTGCGCACCTTGAGCAGGTAATCGAAATTGCCGGCGATCAGGTGGCATTGCTCCACCTCCGGGATCGTTCGGACCACGCGCTTGAACTCGGCCAGCGCCTTTTCGCGGGTGTCTGTCAGGCGCACCTCGACAAAGGCCACATGGGCCCGGCCAAGGCGGATCGGGTCCAGCATCGCCTGGTAGCCGGTAATCACGCCTTCCGCCTCAAGCCGCTTGAGCCGCGCCTGCGTCGGCGACTTCGAGAGCCCGATCCGACGCGCAAGATCGGTCACCGGAATGCGCCCCTCGGCGGACACGACATCGAGGATGGCGTGATCGAAGGAATCGAGGGGCTGGTTGCTCCGGGTCATGACAGGCGATTCTCCCGATTATGGTCTCGTAATCGATCCTATTGCCCGCATAATGGAGAACATAGGGAAATCAGACCGCTCAGGAGCGCATATCATTTCCCGAGCTCCACTTACAGGCATGACCATGACCCAGACGCCCGACACCGCCCGTGCGCGCCTTCGCGCCCTCCACCTGCCCGACGAGGCCGCCTGTCTCCGGGACCTGGCCGCCATCGCGGATCTCTCCCCCGAGGCGCGCGGCGCCATCGGAACAGACGCCGCTGGCATCGTGGAGGCGATCCGCAAGTCGGACGATCCCGGCCTGATGGAGATGTTCCTGGCCCAGTACGGCCTGTCCACCGACGAGGGCATCGCGCTGATGTGCCTGGCCGAGGCGCTGCTGCGTGTGCCGGACGCCGCCACGATCGACGCGCTGATCGAGGACAAGATCGCGCCGTCGGACTGGAACCGGCACATGCGCAAATCCGCCTCCATGCTGGTCAACGCCTCGACCTGGGGGCTGCTGCTCACCGGCAAGGTGCTCGACAGCGACCACCCGGGGCTGGCCGGCACCCTGCGCGGCGCCGTGCGCCGGCTGGGCGAGCCGGTGATCCGCACCGCCGTCGGCCAGGCAATGCGCCAGATGGGCAACCAGTTCGTGTTGGGAGAGACCATCGATTCCGCGCTGAAACGGGCTGCGAAGATGGAAGCCAAGGGCTATGGCTACTCCTACGACATGCTTGGCGAGGCCGCGCGCACCGAGGCCGACGCGCTGCGCTACCACGCCGCCTACCTGACGGCGGTCAAGAACATCGCTCCAGCAGCAAAGTCGGAGGACATCCGCTCCAATCCGGGCATCTCGGTCAAGCTTTCCGCCCTGCACCCCCGCTTCGAGGTGAGCCAACGCGACCGGGTGATGAAGGAGCTGGTCCCGCGCATCCGCGACATCGCGGTGGCCTGCAAACATGCCGACATGGGCCTGACCATCGACGCAGAGGAAGCCGACCGGCTGGAGCTGACCCTCGACGTCTTCGAAGCAGTCGCCCGCGACCCGGCGCTGGCCGACTGGGACGGTTTCGGGACGGTGATCCAGGCCTATGGACCGCGCGCCACCGCCGCCATCGACTGGATCGTGGCGCTGGCCGAAGAGCTCGACCGCCGTTTTACCGTGCGGCTGGTCAAGGGCGCCTACTGGGACGCCGAGATCAAGCGCGCGCAGGTTTTGGGGCTCAAGGGCTTCCCCGTCTTCACCCGCAAGCCGCTGACCGACGTGAGCTACATCGCCTGCGCCCGCAAGCTGCTGGCCGCCACCGGCCGCATCTACCCGCAGTTCGCCACCCACAACGCGCATTCCGCCGCGGCGATCCTGCACATGGCGCAGGACCGCGACAGCTTCGAGTTCCAGCGCCTGCACGGCATGGGCGAGCGGCTGCACCAGATCGTCAAGGACCGCGAGGGCACCCGCTGCCGGATCTACGCCCCCGTCGGCGCGCACCGCGACCTGCTGGCCTATCTGGTTCGCCGCCTGCTGGAGAACGGCGCCAACTCCTCCTTCGTCAACCAGATCGTCGACGAGGCCGTGCCCGCCACCACCGTCGCGGCCGATCCCTTCGACGCCGCAGCGGCGGCACTGGCGAAGCCGACCCCGGTGATCGTTCCAGCCGAGATCTTCGGCGCCGACCGCCGGAACGCCCGCGGCTGGGACCTGACCGCGCCGGAGGATCTGGCCGAGATCGACGCCGCCCGCGCCCCGCACCGCGAGGCCCGCTTCCGCGCCGGGCCCATCGTCGCCGGACAGGGCTATGACGGCGACGGGCTGGAAATCCTGAACCCGGCCGACCCTTCCGACATCGTCGGTCACGTGGTCGAGGCGCCGGCCGAGCTGATCGAGGCCGCGCTGGAGGCCGCCCGGCCGTGGGATGCCTCGCCGGCCGAACGCGCCGCCGTCCTCCGCCGGGCCGCCGCGCTCTACGAGGAAAATTTCGGCCTGTTCTTCGCGCTGGCCGCCCGCGAGGCCGGCAAGACCCTGCTCGACGCGGTGGGCGAACTGCGCGAGGCGGTGGACTTCCTGCGCTACTACGCCAGCGGGATCGCCGGGCTCGAGCGGCCCGCCCGCGGCACTTTTGCCTGCATCAGCCCGTGGAACTTCCCGCTCGCGATCTTCACCGGCCAGCTCTCGGCGGCGCTCGCCGCCGGCAACGCGGTGATCGCCAAGCCCGCGGAACAGACCCCGCTGATCGCCGCCGCCGCCGTGCGCCTGCTGCACGAGGCCGGGGTGCCGGGAACCGCCCTGCAGCTTCTGCCCGGACGCGGCGAGACCGTGGGCGCGGCGCTGACCTCCGATCCGCGGATCGACGGCGTCTGCTTCACCGGCGGCACCGACACCGCGCAGATCATCAACCGCTCCATGGCCGCCAACCTCGCGCCATCGGCGCCGCTGATCGCCGAGACCGGCGGGCTGAACGCGATGATCGTCGACAGCACGGCCCTGCCGGAGCAGGCGGTACGCGACGTCCTGGCATCGGCCTTCCAGTCCGCCGGCCAGCGCTGCTCCGCCCTGCGCTGCCTCTACGTGCAGGAAGACATCGCCGAGGACCTGCTGGAGATGCTCGAAGGCGCGATGGAATGTCTGCGCCCCGGCAATCCCTGGGATCTCTCCACCGACCTCGGCCCGGTGATCGACGCCGAGGCGCGCGCCACGATCGAGGCCCATGTGGCAAAGGCAAAGGACGAAGGCCGGCTGATCCACCGGCTCAAGGTTCCTGCGACTGGCCTGTTCACCGGCCCTGCGGTGCTCCGGGTCTCCGGGATCGAGGCACTGGAGCGCGAGGTCTTCGGCCCGGTCCTGCATGTCGCCACCTTCCGCGCCGAGGAACTGGACGCGGTGATCGACCGGATCAACGCCACCGGCTACGGGCTCACCTTCGGCCTGCACACGCGGATCGACGACCGGGTGCAGTCGGTGGTGGACCGGGTCGAGGCCGGCAACATCTATGTCAACCGCAACCAGATCGGCGCCGTGGTCGGCTCCCAGCCATTCGGCGGTGAAGGTCTCTCCGGGACCGGCCCCAAGGCGGGCGGGCCGGAGTACCTACCGCATTTCACCGCCCCGCGCCCGCCGGAAACCGCCGCGGGTGACCAGCAGGGAACGGCGGAGCCCTCCGCACTCCGCAACGCGCTCGCCGCCGCCGCAAAGGCGAAGGCCCCAATCGCGCGCCACGAGCTGCCCGGCCCGACCGGCGAATCCAACCGTCTCTCCACCCTGCCCCGCGCGCCCGTCCTCTGCCTCGGACCGGGAGCGGAGGCGGTTGCCGCCCAGGCCGCGGAGGTCCGCGCCGCCGGTGCCACGCCGGTCGAGGTGACGGGGACCCTCGCTCCCGCGGCGCTCACGGAACTCGACGGCTTCTCCGCCGCTCTCTGGTGGGGCGACGCGGAGACCGCGAGGGACTTGCGCAAGGCGTTGGCGGCCCGCACGGGCCCGATCCTGCCGCTGGTCACGGGCTCCGGCGAAACCGCCCCGTTCCAGCTCGAACGGCATGTCTGCGTCGACACAACGGCATCGGGCGGAAACGCGGCACTCCTGGCGGCCGCCTCGCAGTAGCCCTCAACCGCGCCGGTTTCCAAGTCTCCTCGTGTGGAGTCCCGGGCCCTCTGGCCCGGGACGGAGGGGGCAGACAGACCCCTTCTTGCCTGTGCCGCCGCGCCGTGCCATGGGGGCGGAGAAGACGCGCACATGACATTACCCTCCTCTCTCTGGCCACGGATCGCGCTGGCTGCCATCATCGGCATTCTCTCGGGCGGCCTTGCCGCGCGGGTGGGCCTGCCGCTGCCCTGGATGCTGGGCCCGATGCTCGGCTGCGGGCTGGCCGCGCTGGCGGGCGCGCCCCTGCACGGCCCTGTGCCGGCACGCGGCGTCGTGGTGCCGATCATCGGCGTGATGCTCGGCTCGGGCTTTCACCCGGAAATGCTCGGCCACATGGCCAATTGGACCGGCACCCTGATCCTGCTGCCCGCCTTTCTCGCCGCGGCGACCGGCGCCAGCTTTGTCTTCTACCGCAGTGTCGGCGGATATCGTCCGGTCGACGCCTTCTTCTGCGCCGCGCCCGGCGGGCTGAACGAGATGGTGATCCTCGGCGGCGCGGCCGGCGGGGACGAGCGGCGCATCGCACTCGCACACGCCTTGCGGGTCTTCCTCGTGATCTCGATCATCGCACTGGTCTATGCGCTGGTGCTCGACATCCGGGCCGCCCGAGGAGCACAGACCTGGGTCGGCCTCGGCGACCTGTCACTCAGGGACTGGGCCGTGCTGGGCGGCTGCGCCATCCTCGGCGCCGTGCTGGCAAAGCCGCTGCGCCTGCCCGCACCGCAGCTCTTCGGCCCCGGCCTGCTCAGCGCCGCCGCCCACCTGACGGAGATCGTCACGCTGCCGCCGCCCTCGATCCTGGTGATCGCCAGCCAGATCACCATCGGCACCATCCTCGGCTGCCGGTTCATCGGCGTGAAGCCGCGCGAAATGGGGCGCGACATGGCGCTCGGGCTCGGCGCGACGCTGATCCTGCTCTGCGTCACAACGGTTTTCGCGGCGCTTCTGGGGCCCCTCACCGGCACGTCGCTGGCCGAGGGCGTGCTCGCCTATTCGCCTGGCGGCCTGACCGAGATGTCACTGCTGGCGCTCGCCATGGGGCAGGACGTGGCCTTCGTCTCGACCATGCATATCGCGCGCATCGTGATGGTCGTGTTCGGGATGCCCCTGGCTTTCCGGAGCTTCGGCGCACGCCTCGGTGGCTCCCCGCCGGAGGACGGCGACGGCTGACCTCCCGCGTTGCAGATCTGCCAACT
Source organism: Tropicimonas sediminicola (assembly GCF_900188335.1). Lineage (GTDB taxonomy): Bacteria > Pseudomonadota > Alphaproteobacteria > Rhodobacterales > Rhodobacteraceae > Tropicimonas > Tropicimonas sediminicola. The sequence goes on from NZ_FZOY01000002.1 coordinate 166,975, forward strand.
TTCATTGGCGGATCGAGGCGCGGAAGCGATTTCGCTACCCCAGCGTCAGGTTTCGGTGTTGAGATTTTCGGACAACAAACGCGGCACCGGTCGTCCGGGAGACCGCAACAAAGCGAGCAGAGCAATGAACGACCACCAGATCCCCGCCTCCAAGACGGCGCCGGAACGGCCGCCCGAGACGCGCAAGCGCCGTGCACCGCGCACCGAACAGGCCTCTCCCGCCCCCGAACCGGGGCGCCATCCGCTCTACGTCTTCACCGACTTCGCCAGCATCTGATCCCGGAGCGCCGGCAGACATCAGCTTCCTCTTGCCCGGCCCCGCCGGGCAAGTAGGGTGACGCCATGTCAGAGCCCGTGTCCAGCATACGCAACCTCGGTCCGGCGATGGAGGCCGCCTGTGCCCGCGCCGGGATCCACTCGGCCGAGGAGTTGCGAGCGCTCGGCGCGGATGAAACCTACCGCCGGCTGCTGATGACCGGCACCCGCCCCCACTTCATCGGCTATTACGTGATCGAGATGGGGCTGCACGGCCGCCCTTGGAACGATTGCAAGGGCGCCGAGAAGGAGGCGCTCCGCGTCCGTTTCGACGCCATCGTCGCCAGCGTCACGACCAGCCCCAACCACGGGATCGAACGCATCCTCGACGAGATCGGCGTCGGCCGACGCCGCTGACCCCACACATCGACGACGAAAAAGGCCGCCCCCGGGAAGGGAGCGGCCTGATCACGCGGGGCGTGAGGATCGAAAGGGTCAGCCGACCAGTTCGAGGCCCGAGAAGAAATAGGCGATCTCGACAGCGGCGGTCTCCGGGGCGTCGGAGCCGTGGACCGAGTTCTCGCCGACCGATTCCGCGAACTCGGCGCGGATGGTGCCGGCGGCCGCCTCGGCGGGGTTGGTGGCGCCCATGACTTCGCGGTTCTTCGCGATGGCGTTCTCGCCTTCCAGCACCTGCACCACGACCGGCTCGGAGGCCATGAAGGAAGTCAGCTCGTCGAAGAACGGGCGCTCCTTGTGCACGGCATAGAACACGCCGGCCTGATCCTTGGTCAGGTGGATGCGCTTCTGGGCGACGATGCGCAGGCCGGCATCCTCGAACTTGGCGTTGATCTTGCCGGTCAGGTTCCGCTTGGTGGCGTCCGGCTTGATGATGGAGAGGGTGCGTTCGATGGCCATGGGATGTCTCCTGTTGGCGACGTTGAAATTTGGCCGCGCCGTAGCATGGGGAGGCCGTGTTGAAAAGCCCCGGCGGGCGGGACCGGGGCGCTGCCCCGGACCCCGGGGTACTTGACCAGGGAGAATGGCGAGGGTGAGCGCCGGCCGCGTTGACAGTGCCGCCGCGCTCGGGCAGAGGCGTGACCATGCTGAAGCTCACCGACATCTCCTATTCCGTCGAAGGACGGCCGCTCATCGAGCATGCAACCGCCGTGATCCCGACCGGCCACAAGGTGGGCGTGGTCGGGCGCAACGGCACCGGCAAGACCACGCTCTTCCGGCTGATCCGGGGCGAGCTGACGCTGGAGACCGGGAGCATCGAGGTGCCGCGCGGCGCGCGGATCGGCGGCGTGTCGCAGGAGGTGCCGGGCAACGAGGTTTCGCTGCTCGACACGGTGCTGGCGGCCGACACCGAGCGCGCGGCGCTGATGGCCGAGGCGGAGACGGCGACGGACCCGGCGCGCATCGCCGAGGTGCAGACCCGGCTGACCGATATCGACGCGTGGTCGGCGGAGGCGCGCGCCAGCTCGATCCTGCGCGGCCTCGGTTTCGAGCCGGAAGAACAGGCAATGCCCTGCTCCGCCTTTTCAGGCGGCTGGCGGATGCGCGTTGCGCTGGCGGCGGTGCTGTTTTCCCAGCCCGACCTGCTGCTGCTCGACGAGCCGACCAACTATCTCGACCTCGAAGGCGCGCTGTGGCTGGAGACCTATCTCACGCGCTATCCCCACACGGTGCTGATCGTCAGCCACGATCGGGCGCTGCTGAACCGCTCGGTGGGCGCGATCCTGCACCTCGAAGACCGCAAACTCACGCTCTACCAGGGCCCCTACGACACCTTTGCCGAGACCCGCGCGGCGCGGCTGGCGGCGGCGGAGAGCGAAGCGCGCAAGCAGGAGGCCCGGCGGGCGCATCTGCAGAGCTATGTCGACCGGTTCCGCTACAAGGCCGACAAGGCGCGGCAGGCGCAGTCGCGGCTGAAGATGATCGCGCGGATGAAACCGATCTCGACGCCGCAGGAAGCCGCACTGCGCCGTTTCACCTTTCCCGAGCCGGAGGAGCTGTCGCCCCCGATCATCGCCACCGAGGGCGCGGCGATCGGCTATGGCGAGACCACGGTGCTGTCGCGCCTGTCCCTGCGGATCGACCAGGACGACCGGATCGCGCTGCTGGGACGCAACGGCGAGGGCAAGTCGACGCTGTCGAAGTTCCTGGCCGGTCGGCTCGAAGCGCAGAAGGGCCGGATCACCCGGTCTGGCAAGCTGCGGGTCGGCTATTTCGCACAGCACCAGGTTGATGAACTTTACGTCGACGAGACGCCGCTGGAGCATCTGCGCCGGCTCCGCCCAGACGAGGCACCAGCGAAGCTGCGGGCGCGGCTCGGCGGCTTCGGCATCGGTGCGGAGCAGGCCGACACCACGGTCGGACGCCTCTCGGGCGGCCAGAAGGCGCGGCTCAGCCTGATGCTGGCCACGCTGGACGCGCCGCACCTGCTGATCCTCGACGAACCGACCAACCACCTAGACATCGAGAGCCGCGAGGCGCTGGTGGAGGCCCTCACCGCCTATTCCGGGGCCGTGATCCTTGTCAGCCACGACCTGCACCTGCTGAGCCACGTGGCCGACCGGCTCTGGCTGATGTCGGGCGGTCGTGTGGCGCCTTTCGACGACGACCTGGACGCCTACCGGGCGATGCTGCTGGAGCGCGACCGGCCGGAAAAGCCAAGGGACGAGACCAAGCCGAAGCGGCCCAGCCAGGCGGCGATCCTGGAGCTGAGGTCGGATCTCAGGAAATGCGAGCAGCGCGTTGAAAAACTGTCTGAAATGCGCGAGACGCTGGCCGAGCGACTGGCCGATCCGTCGGTCTATGACGAGGCCAACCGCGACCGGCTCGACCTCTGGCAGAAGAAATTCGCCGAGGTCGAGGAAGCGATGGAACGGGCCGAAGCGCTCTGGATGGACGCGGCCGAGCGGCTCGAAGCGGCGCAATCGGCGGGCGCCTGACTCGTGGCAAGGGGCGTGACCTGCGCGGCGGTTCGGCCTAAGGAAACGGAATGGACCTGACCTTCTTCATCAGCGCCTTCGTGACGCTCTTCGTGATCATCGATCCGATCGGGCTGGCGCCCGTGTTCCTGGCGCTGACCCAGGGCATGAGCAAGGAAACCCGAAACGCCATCGCGCGGCGGGCGATCGTGATCTCGCTGGGCCTGCTGACGCTGTTCGGCCTGGCGGGCGAGACGGTGCTGGATTTCGTGGGGATCTCCTTCCCGGCCTTCCGGATCGCCGGGGGGATCCTGCTGTTCCTGACCGCGCTCGACATGCTGTTCGAACGCCGCACTGCGCGGCGCGACCACACCGCCGAAGAGGACGACCGCCCCGATCCCTCGGTCTTTCCGCTGGCGATTCCGCTGGTCTCCGGCCCCGGGGCGATCACCACGATGATCCTGCTTGTGGGACAGGCCGACAGCACGGTGCAGGCCGCGGGCGTGTTCGTGGTGATGGTCGCGGTGCTGGCCGTCGTGATGGTGATGTTCCGCGCGGCCGGCCTTCTGGAGCGGCTTCTCGGGCGGACCGGCACGGTCGTAGCCACCCGGCTGCTGGGGATGCTGCTCGCGGCGCTCTCGGTGCAGTTCGTGCTCGACGGTCTGCGCGGGGCCTCCCTGCTGCCCGCCTGACCGACGCCCCTCGGGGCTGGCGGCGGGGCCTCCTGCCCCCTACATGTTCCTTCGGAGCCGCCAGTCGAGGGAGAGGCCATGAGCGCCGACCAGACCGCATCGCTGATCTATCTCATGCTGCTCGGCAGCGTGATCGCCGGATATTTCTTCCTGTCGAACCGGCAGTCGATCGGACGCAGCCTGCGCCAGGCCGGTCTCTGGGCGCTGATCTTCATCGGCGTCATTGTCGCCTACGGGCTCTGGGGCGACCTCCGCAACACGCTCCTGCCGCAGCAGGCGGTCTTTTCGGAGCAGGGTCGGGTCGAGGTTCCGATGGGCAATGACGGGCATTTCCACATGGTGCTGCAGGTCAATGGCACGCCGGTGCAGTTCGTCGTGGACACCGGCGCCACCGACATCGTGCTGAGCCAGAAGGATGCCGAGCGCGTGGGCATCGAGACCGACAGCCTGCCCTATCTGGGCACCGCCAACACCGCCAACGGGCGGGTTCAGACGGCGCGGGTGCGTCTGGAGGAGGTCGCGCTCGGCGACATCCGGGACACCAACGTCGCGGCGGTGGTGAACGGCGGCGAGATGCAGGGATCGCTGCTCGGCATGGCCTATCTGAACCGTTTCGCCGAGGTCACCTTTGGCGGAGGCAAGATGATTCTCACCCGCTAAGACCCCGAATCTTCTAACTTCCCTCTCCACATTGACAGGCATCATGGCGCGCGCTTTCGCGCATGACCTATGATGAGACAGGGAGTCCCGACGCGGCACTCCTGGCGCGTTCGGTGGCGCTCCCGCAACAAGGAGGGAGCGATGTCACAGTTCAAGACCATGAAGACCATGCTAGCGGCAGCGGCCTTAGTCGCCCTTGCCGCGGGGGCCGCCTGGGGCCAAGAGGACCAGAGCGGCCGCGCCGAGTACCTTGGTGCATGTGCCAGCTGCCACGGCGTCGATGCCCATGGCGGCGGCGAGGTCTCGAAATACCTCAATGTCGAGGTGCCGGACCTGACCACGCTGGCCGAGCGCAATGGCGGCGTCTTCCCGATGCTGGAGGTGATCCACATCATCGACGGGCGCAGCGGCGTGCGCGGCCACGGGGACGAAACCCCTGTCTGGGGCACCGGCTTCCGGCTGACCGACCGTGAGGCGCTCGCGGCGTCGGGTGAAATGCCCGCCTGGGGCGACCTGTTCCGCTCGGCCATCGGCGAGGATGCAGGCCCGTTCGGCGCGGAAACGATCGTGCGCGGGCGGATGCTGTCGCTGGCGCTCTATCTGGAGTCGATCCAGAAGTAGGCGCACTGGCACAGGCCGGAAGCGGCAAGAGTTAAGCGGTGGGGGGGAGCTTCGGCTCCTTGGGTGAGTGGCCCCGCCGGGGGGCACCCCGGCGGGGTTTCCTGATGACCGGCCCCCGGGCGCCGCTCAGCGTTCGGCCTTCTTCTCCCAGCGACCGCCCTCTTCGGACCAGTACTGGGCCGAGGCGCCGGCCTCGGTCAGCGCCTTCCACTGGCCGCGGGCGTGCTGCACCGCCGCCTCGTTGCGCCCGTCAAAGAGGATGCAGGCCCGCTCCAGTTCGGCGACCTCGTCGGCGCCCACCGGGGCGCCGTCGATCGCCATGAGGCAAGTGGCCCCGTTGGCGATCGCGGTGTCGCTGGTCAGGAGCACCGGCTGGTCGGCATCGTGCGGACCGCCCGCCAGCCCGTGTGGCAGGAACCCCTCCTCCGGCCCCAGCCAGAGCTTCTCGTCCAGCCAGCGCAGACGGTCCGTATCGGTCCCGCGCACGACGACCCGCCAGCCGCGCTCCCGCGACTTCTCCAGCAGCATCGTCAGCGTGACCTCCAGCGGGTTCCGCGTCAGGTGGTAGAAGAGCGCCTGCCCCATCGGATCATCCGGCCTCGTAGCCGTTGCGGATCAGCCGGTCGAGCGCCAGCACGCCCCAGCCCGAGGCCCCCTTGGGCGCCAGCGGCGGCGCGGCGGCGGGCTGGGCCACGCCGGCGATGTCCAGGTGGATCCAGGGCGTGTCGTCCTTGACGAACCGGTGCAGGAATTCCGCCGCGGTGATCGCGCCGCCCCAGCGGGTGCCTACGTTCTTCACGTCCGCCTTCTGGGACTTCAGCAGGCTCGCGTAGCTTTCGCCGAGGGGCATCCGCCAGGCGCCCTCGCCCTCGACCGATGCGGCCTTGAGGAAGGCATTGCAGAAATCGTCATTGTTGGAGAAGACGCCGGCGTTGTCATGGCCAAGCGAGACAATGATCGCGCCGGTGAGCGTGGCAAGGTCGATCATGCCCACCGGATTGAACCGCTCCTGCGCGTACCACATGACGTCGCCCAGCACGAGCCGGCCCTCGGCGTCGGTGTTGATCACCTCCACCGTATCGCCCTTCATCGAGGTCACGATATCACCCGGCCGCTGCGCCTTGCCGTCGGGCATGTTCTCGACCAGCCCGACGAGGCCCACGACATTGGCCTTGGCCTTGCGGCCGGCGATGGCGCGCATCACACCGGCGACGACGCCCGCGCCGCCCATGTCCATCGTCATGTCTTCCATGCCGGCCCCGGGCTTGAGCGAAATCCCCCCGGTGTCGAAGACCACGCCCTTGCCGATGAGCGCCAGCGGCGCCTCGTCGCCGCCGCCCTTCCACTGCATCACCACGACCTTGGAGGGGCTTTCCGAGCCCTGCCCGACGCCCAGCAGCATGGTCATGCCGAGATCGGCCAGCGCCGCCTCGTCGAGCACCTCGACCTCGACGCCCAGCTCGCGCAGCGCTTCCAGCCGATCGGCGAATTCGGTCGTGGTCAGCAGGTTTGCCGGCAGGTTGACAAGGTCGCGGGTCATGAAGACCCCCTCTGCCAGGGCGCGCACCGCCTCCATCTCGGGGACGACCGGCTCCGGATCGTTGACCATCATCTTCATGGCGCCCTTGGCCGGGTTCGCGGCCTCGCCGGACTTGCAGGCGTCGAAGGCATAGGCCCTCAGCATCATGCCGAGCGCGATCTCCTGCGTGCGTTTGCGGGCGCTGGCCAGCACCAGCACATCCTGCTTGCCGCGCGCCGCGCCGGCCGCCGCCCCCGCCTTGCGCAGCTCCTCGGTGCTCGCCGTCCGCTCCAGCCTGACGACCTGGACCGCCTCGGCCGCCATGCCGGAGGGATAGGCGATGTCGCGGGCCTCGCCCGGCTTCAGCGCCGCGAAGGCCTCGCTCGTCGCGAACCGCACGATGGCGCCCCGGCACAGCCGGTTCACCCGGCGGGCGGCGGCGTCCAGCCGGCCGTCGGAGGGCACGAAGACGGTGATGCGGCCGGAAAACTCCTTCAGGGCGTCGAGGTCGGTGGCGATAATCTCGACATCGGGGACAAGGGTCATCAATCTCTCTCCGGATCTGTTTGCACCATTCCTATCTGCGCTCCCCGGAATGCGCCAGTCGGGCGAGGCCACGAGCCGCCCCTCCCCGCGACACCGCCGGATATTTTCACGCGAACGGTTCCGCGGCGGCATCCCGCGCTCTAGGCTGGGTGACAGGGAGTTTCGGTGGATCGGCCGTTCGCGGCCCACCGGGCGGGCGGATATGCCTTGGGAGGGGCCATGCCGGAGACGACGACGCAGAAACGCGAGTTCACCCAGGCCGAAATCGGGGCGCTTGCGCATCTCTACCGGGGCGAGGTCTACCGAAGCACGATCTGGCGCACCCGGCTCGACACCACGACGAACTGGTCGGTGGTGTCGTTGGGCGCCGCGATCTCGCTCTCGTTCTCCAGCGCCGAGGCCTCCTCCCTGCCGCTGCTGCTCGTGGGCGTTCTGATCTGGACGCTGATGGTGCTGGAATCCCGCCGCTACCGCTACTTCAACGTCTGGCGTGCCCGGGCGCGCTACATAGAGGTCCATTTCTACGCGCCGATGCTGCTCGACGGCGACCTGCACACCGAGGAGAACTGGCAAAAGGTGCTGGCGGAGGATTACTGGCGGCCCGACTACCACGTCAGCCTCTTCACCGCCATGGGCCGGCGAATCCGGCGCAACTACCTGTGGATCCTGTCGGTTCAGATGATTGCCTATGTCGGCAAGCTGATCATCCACCCGGAGCCCGCGGCCTCGCTGCAGGAGGTCGTGGACCGCGCCGACACCGGGCCGCTGCCGGGCGAGCTGATCCTTGGGATCGGCATCGTCTACCTCGGCGCCTTTCTCGTCATCGCTCAGATCACCGGACGGCGGGACGCCCAGCGGAGCGCGCAACGCGGGCGCGGCAGGGCCCTCGGCTGAGCCTCACCGGTCCACCGCCCGACACAGCACCGGCGCGGATCTGTCGCGCGCCGCTTTCCGCCCGACGCCGCGCGCGCAGCGCGCCACGCCCAACGGGGCGAGATGCGTCAGCATCGAGGCCCGGCGGGAGCCCCCCGCCCCCGGCTTCCCGCAACGCCGGTTCGCGCGGACCGCTTCAGCGACTGCCGGCGCCTCCCCGCCGACGGCCCCCTCGGGAGCCATCAAACTTCGACCAGAACCCCGCGATGGGTTTTACCGGTCCGGCAATATCGTCTAAGCCGGTGCGAAACACTGATCCGGAGCACCGGCCGCGTGGCGCGATTCGACCGATATTTCCTTTTCCAGCTCATGGTGCTCTTCGGCTTCTTTTCGCTGGTGCTGGTGTCGGTCTACTGGATCAACCGCGCCGTCATCCTCTTCGACCAGCTGCTCGCCGATGGCCAGTCGGCCGGCGTGTTCCTGACGCTCACGCTCTACACCCTGCCCAACGTGATCCGCATGGTGCTTCCGATCTCGGCCTTCGTGGCCGCGGTCTATGTCACCAACCGGCTGACCACCGAGAGCGAGCTGGTCGTCGCGCAGGCGACCGGCATGTCCCCCTGGCGCATGGCCCGGCCGGTGGCGCTGTTCGGGCTGGTCGTCGCGTTGCTGATGGCGGTGCTGGTGCACGTCCTCGTCCCGGCGAGCCGCACGCATCTTGCCGAGCGCACCGACGAGATCGAGGCCAATGTCGCCTCCCGCATGCTGACCGAGGGGCAGTTCCTCAACCCGGCCCGCGGCATCACCTTCTACATCCGCGAGATCACCCGCGAGGGCGAGTTGCTCGATGTCTTCCTGTCGGATTCGCGCTCCGAGACCACGCGCACCGACTACCTCGCCGCCCGCGCCTATCTCGTGCAGGACGAGCGCGGCCCCAAGCTGGTGATGGTCGACGGATCCGCCCAGACCTACGACCTGACGGACCGCCGCCTGCTCGTGACCACTTTCGACAGCTTCACCTACGACGTCGGCACGCTGATGCAATCGGCCGGGCGCAACCGGCGCGACGTTCGGGAATATGACACGCTGACCCTGTTCAACCCCGACGAGGCCGCGCTCGAGGCCACCGGCAAGGAACGCTCCAACTTCCTCTACGAGGGGCACCTGCGCATCGCCCAGCCGTTCAACCCGCTGATCGCGGCGCTGATCGGCTTCTCGGCGCTGATGCTGGGGAGCTTCAGCCGCTTCGGGGTCTGGCGGCAGATCGGGCTGGCCGTGGTGCTGATCATCCTGCTCCAGGCGACGGAGAACGTCACCGCCGACATGGCGCGGCGCGAGGCCGCGCTCTGGCCGCTGGTCTACCTGCCAACCGCGCTCGGCAGCGCCATGATCCTCGTGCTTCTCTGGGCGGCCAAGCGGCCGGCGCTGTTCAAGCGCGTTGCCCGGCCGGAGGTGCCGGCATGAAGCTGCAGCTCTACTTCGCGCGCAAGTTCCTGACGATCCTCGGCGGCATCTTCCTTGTCTTCGGGATGTTCATCGTGCTGCTCGACATGGTGGAACAGATGCGCCGGTTCGACAGCGCGGAGCTGTCCTTCGGCGGCGCGCTGGAGCTGTCGATGCTCTCTGCGCCCGAGACGCTCTATTCGATGCTGCCGCTGGTGGTGATGCTGGCGACGCTGGCGCTGTTTCTCGGCCTCGCGCGCACTTCCGAGCTCGTGGTGACGCGCGCTGCCGGGCGCTCCGCGATCCGGGCGATGATCGCGCCGGCCATCGCGGCGGCGCTGGTCGGAGTGCTGGGCGTGACGGTTCTGAACCCGATCGTGGCCGCCACGAAGCACGCCTATGAACGCAAGGCCGCGGAGTTTTCCGGCGACGGGCGCAGCGTCCTGTCGGTCAGCCGCGACGGGCTCTGGCTGCGCCAGGGCGGCGCGGAGGGGCAGACCGTGATCCGCGCCCAGCGGGCCAATCTCGACGGCACCGTCCTTTACGGCGTGACCTTCACCGGCTTCGCCCCCGAAGGCGACTCGCAGACCGGCGCGGTGCGCCGCGCCGAGGCCGAGAGCGCGACCCTGATCGACGGCGCGTGGGAGCTGACCAACGCCAAGCTCTGGCCGCTCGGCGTCGACAACCCCGAACTGCGCGCCAGCTACCATGACACGCTGCTCCTGCCCTCCACCCTGACCCTCGACCAGATCCGAGACAGCTTCGGCTCTCCGGCCTCGGTGCCGATCTGGGAGCTGCCCGGGTTCATCCGCAATCTCGACGAGGCCGGCTTCTCCGCCCGCCTGCACCGGGTCTGGTTCCAGATGGAGCTGGCGCTGCCGCTGTTTCTTGCCGCGATGGTGATGATCGGCTCAGGCTTCACGATGCGCCACACCCGCTTCGGCCGGACCGGGCTGATGGTGCTCTTCGCGCTGCTGATGGGCTTCTCGGCCTTTTTCATCCGCAGCTTCGCCCAGATCCTCGGCCAGAACGGCGACCTGCCGATCGCGCTGGCTGCCTGGGCGCCGCCGGCGATCGCGATCCTGATGTCCCTCGGCCTTCTGCTGCACCTGGAGGACGGATGAGACTTCGCACCGCCCTGCTCGCCCTGATGCTGTCCACCGCCCTTCCCGCCGTGGCGCAGGAGGACAGCCCTGTCTCGACCCTGATCGCCGACCGGGTGGAGATCACCGCCGACGGCAAGCTGGTCGCCAGCGGCAATGTCGAGGCTTTCTACGAGGGCGCCCGGCTGCGGGCCGGCCGGATCACCTATGACGAGGACGCCGACCTGCTGGAGATCGAGGGGCCGATCGTCCTGACCCAGGGCGAGAACACCATCGTGCTCGCCGACAGCGCCGCGCTCTCGCCCGACCTCAGGAACGGCCTGCTGCGCTCGGCCCGCGTGGTGATGGACCAGCAGCTTCAGCTCGCCGCCGCCGAGATCGACCGCGTCGACGGCCGCTACACGCAACTCTACCGGACCGTCGCCTCTTCCTGCGAGGTCTGCGCCGCGAACCCGGTGCCGCTCTGGCAGATCCGCGCCCGGCGGGTGGTGCATGACGACCTCGAGAAGCAGCTCTATTTCGACGACGCGGTCTTCGAGGTCGTCGGCGTCCCGGTGATGTACCTGCCGCAGCTCCGCCTGCCCGACCCGAGCGTCGAACGGGCGAGCGGTTTTCTCACCCCGAGCCTGCGCACCACGGACGAGCTCGGCCTGGGGGTGAAGATCCCCTATTTCTTCCGGATCGGCGACGACAAGGACCTGACGGTCACGCCCTATGTCTCGGCCAACCGGACCCGCACGCTGGAACTGCGCTACCGACAGGCCTTCCGCAGCGGCGACATCGAGATGAACGGCGCGGTCAGCCGCGACGACATCCGCCCCGAGGGGCCGCGGGCCTACCTGTTCGCCGAGGGCGGGTTCTCGCTGCCGAATGACTACAAGCTCGAGTTCGACATCGAGACGGTGTCGGACGACACCTACCTGCTCGACTACGATTATTCCGACAAGGACCGGCTCGACAGCGCGCTGAACCTGTCGCGCGTCGGCCGCGACCGGCTGTTCGAGACCGAGGCGGTCGTCTACCGCTCGCTGCGCTCCTCGGAGGACAACGAGACCCAGCCATTCCTCGTGGGCGACGCCACCTGGACGCGGCGCTACGACGTCCCGGTTATCGGCGGCACCGGCAGCTTCCAGCTCGAGGCGCATGGCCACCAGCGCCGTTCCTCCGAGGACGTGGAGGGGCGCGACGTCGGCCGGGTGGCCGGCCTGCTCGACTGGACCCGCGCCTGGTCCGGCCCCGTGGGCATGCTGTTCACCGCCGACGCGCGGCTGACCTTTGACCACACCATCGTCGATGACGACAGCAACTACCCCGACACGATCAACCAGACGACGCCCTATGGCGCGGTCGAGATGCGCTGGCCCTGGGTTCGGCAGGATGCCGGTTCCAGCCAGGTGATCGAACCGGTGGTGCAGCTCGTCTGGAGCCCGGACGACGGTGAAAACACCCCGCAGGACGAGAGCACGCAGCTCGAGTTCGACGAAGGCAACCTCTTTTCCTTCTCCCGCTTCCCCGCCGACGACGTGCAGGAGCGCGGCCTGCGGGCCAACGTCGGCATAAGCTGGACCCGCTACGACGAGGCCGGCTGGACGCTCGGCGCAACGGTCGGCCGGATCTACCGCCAGGACGATCTGGGCCAGTTCAGCGGCTACGAGACCTTCGACGGCATCGAGTCCGACCTGCTGACCGCAGTGCGGCTGGAACTGCCGAACCGGATGACCCTGGTCAACCGGGCCTTGCTGGGTGACGATTACGACGTCACCAAGAACGAGCTGCGCCTGTCCTGGGACAGCGACATGCTGGAATTCGCCAGCACCTACGTCTGGATGCAGCCCAGCGAGGTCGAGGACCGCGACGACATCACCCACGAATGGCGCATCGACGGCGACTGGCAGATCAACGATCGCTGGAGCAGTTCCGCCGACGTCCGCTACGACCTGGAACTGGACCGTTCGGCCTCCGCCCGCGTCGGGGTCGTCTACAGCACCGAATGCGCCACTTTCGACCTCTCGGTCCGCCGCCGCTTCACCTCGACCGACCAGCTCAACCCCTCGACCGACTACACCTTCGAGGTCCAGCTGGCCGGTTTCGGCAACACCGGCGAGGGCCGCTCGAGCGCGTCGCGCTCGGCCTGCCGGGGCTAGATCGGCTTGTCGCAGCGGTGCCGCTGGCATAGAACGCGAAGGACACCCGGGCATTCGAGAGCGACCCGGGCGGGCAGCAACGGGAGCGCAGGACGATGATCCGGATTCTTCGGTCGATCTTGGTGACGGGCTTGGCACTTGTCCCGTTGCAGTCTGAGGCGCAGTCCGGCAACCCGTTCTCGCCGGTCATCATCGTCAACGAGCGCCCGATCACATATTTCGAGCTGGAGCAGCGCCGGCGAATCCTGTCGCTGTTCCGCGCCACCGGCGACATCGACGAACGCGCCCGCAACGACCTGATCGACGACCGGCTGCGGGTCGATGCCGCGAACCGTCTCGGCATCACCATCGCGCCGGAGCAGACCGAAGAGGGCATGGCCGAGTTCGCGCAGCGAACCAATATGGACACCGAGACCTTCCTGTCCTCGCTGGCCGCCAACGGCGTCGACATGCAGACTTTCCGCGATTTCGTGAACGCCGGGGTGGTCTGGCGGGAGGTGGTGCGCACGCGCTTCGGACCGCGCGCCCAGATCACCGACGCCGAGATCGACCGGGCGCTGGCCCTGACCTCGCAGAGCGGCGGCGCCGAGGCGACGCTGGCCGAGATCATCCTGCCCGCACGCACGCCCGAGGAGCTGGCGACTTCGGAGCAGATTGCCAACGATATCTACCAGAACACCACGTCGGTCAGTGGCTTCGCCGCTGCCGCGCGCCAGTACTCGGCCTCCCGGACCCGCGAGACCGGCGGCCGGCTGCCCCGCGCCATGCCGCTCTCCGAGATGCCCCCGGCAATCCGTGGCGAGATCCTGACCCTTGCGCCGGGCGGGGTGACGACGCCGATCAACGTGCCCAACGCCATCGCGCTGTTCCAGCTTCTGGAGCTTCGCGAGACCGGCGTTGCCGAGGCGCAGGACGTGACCCTGGAATACGCGACCTACCTGATCCCCGGCGGCCTCACCGAGACGGCACTTGCCGAAGCCGCGCGGGTCGCCGCCAGCACCGACACCTGCGACGATCTCTATGGCATCAACCTCGGCCAGTCGCCCGAGCGGCTGACCTTCGACACGCTGCCCGCCAGCGAGGTTCCCCGCGACATCGCGCTGGAGCTGGCCAAGCTAGATCCGGGCGAGACCTCCGCCGCGCTGGTCCGCGGCGGCAACCTCGCGATGCTCATGCTCTGCGCCCGCACCCCGGTCTTCGAGGAGCAGCCGGATCGCGAACGGGTGCGCAACCAGCTGATCAACCAGCGCCTCGCCGCCTATGGCGACGGATATCTGGCCGAACTGCGGGCCGACGCGATCATTCTCTACCCGTGATGGCGGTCCCGGCCGCCTCCGCCGGCCTGCCGCCGGTGATGACCTGCGGCGAGCCCGCCGGCGTCGGACCCGAGATCGCGGCCCGCGCCTGGGACAGCCTGCGCGCCGAGCTTCCCTTTGCCTGGATCGGCGATCCCGCCCACCTGCCCGCCGGCACACCGGTGCGCGAGATCGAGACGCCCGCCGAGGCCGCCGACGTGGCCGCGGAGGCCCTGCCGGTCCTGCTTCACCCCTTCCCCGGCGCCGCGGTGCCGGGATGCCCGGACCCGGCCAATGCCGCCGAGGTGATCGCGGTGATCGCCCGCGCGGTGGAGCTGGCCCAGTCCGGCGCCGCCGGCGGCATCGTGACCGCGCCTATCAACAAGAAGGCGCTCAGGGACGGCGCCGGCTTTGCCTATCCGGGCCACACCGAGTTTCTGGCCGCCCTCGCCGGGGTCGAGCGCGTGGTGATGATGCTGGCCTGCGAGGCGCTGCGGGTGGTTCCGACCACGATCCACATTCCCCTTTCCGTCGTGGCGCGAGAGCTGACGCCGGAACTGCTGGCCGAAACCATCCTGATCACCGACGCGGCGCTGCGCCGGGATTTCGGGATCGCGTCGCCGCGGCTGGCGGTGGCCGGGCTCAACCCCCATGCCGGCGAAGGCGGCGCGATGGGCCGCGAGGAGACCGACTGGATCGCCCCGATGCTGGAAGACATGCGATCCGACGGGCTCTCGCTCGCCGGCCCGCTGCCCGCCGACACCATGTTCCACCCCGAGGCCCGGGCGCGGTACGACGCGGCCATCTGCATGTATCACGACCAGGCGCTGATCCCGATCAAGACCCTGGATTTCGCACGCGGGGTGAACGTGACCCTCGGCCTGCCCTTCATCCGCACCTCCCCCGACCACGGCACCGCCTTCGACATCGCCGGCAAGGGCGTGGCCGATATCCGCTCCACTGTCGAGGCGCTGCGGCTTGCCGGGCGCATGGCGCGCACACGGGCAGAGGCATGACCGTTCCTGCCACGTCCAACCGAGCCGGCGGAAGGGAAACGCCTGCGTTCCGCGCGCTTGTTTCCAAACATATGAGGGGGCCGCAGCCATGAGTGCGATCGACGGCTTGCCGCCGCTGCGCGAGGTGATCCGGACCCACGGACTCGCGGCCAAGAAGTCGCTGGGCCAGAACTTCCTGCTCGACCTGAACCTGACCGCGCGCATCGCGCGCATTCCGGGCGACCTGTCCGGGGCGTCGGTCCTGGAAGTCGGCCCCGGCCCTGGTGGACTGACGCGCGGCCTGCTGGCCGAGGGCGCGGGGCGGGTTCTGGCGATCGAGAAGGACGCGCGCTGCCTGCCGGCCCTGGCCGAGGTGGCGGCGGCCTATCCCGGTCGGCTCGAGGTGATCGAGGGCGATGCGCTGGAGGTGGACGCGCTGGCGCATCTCGCCCCGCCGATCCACGTGGTGGCCAACCTGCCCTACAACGTCGGCACCGAGTTGCTCACGCGCTGGCTGTCGCCGCCGGAATGGCCGCCCTACTGGGCCTCGCTCACGCTGATGTTCCAGCAGGAAGTGGCGGAGCGGATCGTGGCGCAGCCCGGCGGCAAGGCGTATGGCCGGCTGGCAGTGCTGGCACAATGGCGCTGCGATGCGCGCATCGCACTCCGTCTGCCGCCAGAGGCGTTCACCCCGCCCCCCAAGGTGAGTTCCGCCGTCGTCCACCTTCGCCCGCTGCCTGAGCCACGCTGGCCGGCCGAGCCGGAGGTCCTGTCGCGCGTTGTGGGCATGGCCTTCAACCAGCGGCGCAAGATGCTGCGCGCCTCGCTCAAGGGCTTGGGCGGCGATGTTGAAAGCCTGCTGGAGGCGGCGGGCATCGCGCCCACCGATCGGGCCGAGCAGGTCTCCATCGAGCAGTTCGCCGCGCTGGCGCGTGGCGTCGCCGCACGCAGCCGCAACTGACGGCAAGCCGGAATCCCGGCCAGCGACCGACGCCCCGAGGGGCGCCGCAGCGCGCGCTGTTACTTCGCGGTCTCGGTTGAGCTTTCCTGCCCACCGGGCGCCTCGGCCGGAGCATCCTGCGCCGGGGCGGCGGAGGCTTCGGGCGTATCCGTCTTGCGCTTGCGGGTCCGCGGGGCGCGCGGTTTCGCCTTGGGCTTGGCCTTGGCTTCGGGCGTCTCGACGAGCGTGTTGCCCTCTCCGCCTTCGGCCGGCGCATCCACCACAGTCGCTTCGGATTTCTTGGCCGGCGGCACATCCATCACGAGGTCGGGCTGCGGGGTACCCTGGCTCGCGTCCTCGATCACGTCCGGTCCGCTGGTGTCCGGCTGGTCGATCGACTGGAACGCGTCCGAGCGGAAATCCTCGCGGCGCTGGTTGCCGGCGTTGTTCCCGCCGTCCCCACCGGAGTTTCCGTTGTTCCCGTCGTTGCGCTCGCGCTGACGGTCCCGGTTGGACTGCTCCTGCTGCTCGCGGCGGGCATCCTGCTCGCGTTGCGCCTCGCCCAGCATGCGGGTGTAGTGCTCCGCGTGCTGCTGGAAGTTTTCCGCGGCAACCCGGTCGTTGCCCAGCGTCGCGTCGCGGGCGAGCTGGGTGTACTTGTCGATGATCTGCTGCGGGGTGCCACGCACCTTGCCCTCCGGACCCGACGAATCGAAGACCCGGTTGACGATATTTCCCATCGAGCGCGAGCGGTTCGACTTCGAACGCGAACGTGACTTGGATGATCTCATGTGTATCTAGTTCCGCCTTGTTGCGGGGGCGGACCTTGTGTTGCTTGCTGCAGGCTCAGCGCCCGCGCGTCGGTCCGAGTTGTTATGGCTTTCGTGCGCGGGGGGCCGTCGGCCGCCGTTCCGTGCCTGTTCTGCTAATCATGCGACGGCTGCCGTGACAAGTCAAAAACCGTTCAAACAGCCGGAAAGCGCCGATCACAGGTCCGAACGTGCCGTTTGGGGCACGTTCATGGGCGTTCTGCGTTTCCGATGACCACCCTTCTGCGTCCATCGAGATCGGTACGAAAGCCGATGTCTTCAAGCCCAGCCGCCCCGAAAATCTCCGCCACGGCCGCAGCCTGGGTGGCGCCGACCTCGACCATGAGCCGCCCGCCGGGGGCGAGGTGTGCCGAGGCGCCTGCGGCGATGGCGCGGTAGGCCGAAAGCCCGTCGGCCTCGTCGGTCAGGGCCATCCGCGGCTCCCAGAGCCGGGTTTCGGGCGCAAGGCCGACCATCTCCGCCGCGGCGATATAGGGCGGGTTGGAGACGATCAGGTCGAATTGCCCGGTGACCGCGCCGAACCAGTCCGACTGGCGGAACTCCGCGTCGATCCCGAGCGCCGCGGCATTGCTGCGTGCGACGTCGAGCGCGGCCGGAGAGGCATCTACGCCGAGGCCCGTCGATCCGGGGCATTCTGCAAGCAATGTCAGCAGGATACAGCCAGTTCCTGAACCAAGGTCCAGTACGCGTTCAAAGGGTTTTTCCAGTGCCGCGGCAACCAGCGTCTCGGTTTCCGGGCGCGGGTCGAGCACATCGGCGGTCACGCGGAACGGACGCCCGTAGAACAGCCGCTCGCCGATAATGTGGGACACCGGCCTGCGCTCTTCTCGAGCCGCGAGCGCATTTTCCAGCGCCTCCCCGCCCTCGAAGGCATCACGCAGGTGCAGGCTCAGCCTGTCGGCGCCAATCCCCGCGGCAAAGGCCACCAGCCTGCGGGCATCGCGTTCGGGCGTCTCGACCCCGGCCGCCCGCAGGCGCGCCGTCGCCGTCGCGATCACGTCCGCGAAGGTGGCGCTCACGCGCCCATCTCGGCCAGCTTGCGGGCCTGATCGTCGGCAGTCAGCGCGTCGATCACCTCTCCCAGGTCGCCCTGCATCACCTGGTCGAGCTTGTAGAGCGTCAGGTTGATACGGTGGTCGGTCATCCGCCCCTGCGGGAAGTTGTAGGTGCGAATCCGTTCCGAGCGGTCACCCGTGCCAACCTGGCTGCGCCGGTCGGCCGCGCGCTCGTCGGCGGCCTTCTGGCGCTCCATGTCGTAGAGTCGTGCCCGCAGCACCTGCATGGCGATCTCGCGGTTGCGGTGCTGGGATTTCTCCGAACTCGTCACCACGATGCCGGTCGGCAGGTGGGTGATCCGCACCGCGGAATCGGTGGTGTTCACGTGCTGGCCGCCGGCGCCGCTGGCGCGCATCGTGTCGATCCTGAGATCGCTCGCCGGGATGGCGATATCGACCTCCTCGGCCTCGGGCAGCACCGCGACGGTGGCGGCCGACGTGTGGATGCGCCCGCCGCTCTCGGTCTCCGGCACGCGCTGCACCCGATGGACGCCGGATTCGTACTTGAGCCGGGCGAAGACGCCGTCGCCCTGCACATGGGCCACGGCCTCCTTGATGCCGCCAAGTTCGCTCTCCTGCGCCTCGATCAGCTCAAACTTCCAGCCCTCGGCCTCGGCAAAGCGCTGGTACATGCGCAGCAGATCCCCGGCAAAGAGCGCCGCCTCCTCGCCGCCGGTTCCGGGGCGGATCTCGATCATCGCCGGGCGGGCATCGGCGGCGTCCTTGGGCAGCAGCGCCAGCTGCAGCGCCTTCTCGTGTTCCGGCAGGCGGGCGCGCAGGTCCGGAAGCTCCTCCTCCGCCAGATCCTTCATCTCGGGGTCCTCGAGCATCGCCTCGGCCTCTGCGATATCGGACCGGCACCGGCGCCAGGCGGCGATCTCGGCCACCACGGGCTTGAGGTCGGAATATTCCTTCGCGAGGCGCGCGATCTCGCCCGCCCCGGCACCCCCGGCCATCTTCGCCTCCAGGAACTCGAAGCGCGCCGTAATCTCTTGAAGTCTTTCCTCGGGAACCATGCCGGGCTGCGTGCAGGATTGCGCGGCTTTGGTCAAGAGGTCGCGATATGCTATGATCTCCGGATGCGCAGCCTGCCGTTCCTGCCTCTTCTGCTTGCCGCCGGCCCCGCCCTCGCGGAGGGCCCGGGAGAGGCCGGCACGGGCATCGACTGCTACTGCACGGACCGGCAGGGCGCCCGCGTGGAGCTGGGCGAGACCATCTGCCTGACGGTCGACGGCCGCGCCTTTCTCGCCCGTTGCGAGATGTCTCTCAACACCCCGATGTGGCGCGAGACCGGCGACGGCTGCGTCAGCTCACAGCGCGGCCCGGCCCGCGCGCTGCTCTCCATAAGTCCGGTATGAGGCCCCCGGTCACTCGAGCGGCAGCGCCCGCTCTACCAGCCGCGCAAAGAAGCTTGCCCCGACCGGCGCGATCTCGTCGTTGAAATCGAAGGCCGGGTGGTGGCACATCGGCCCCTCGCCCTGCCCGATGAACAGGAACGCGCCGGGCCGCTCTAGCAGCATGAAGGAGAAGTCCTCCGCCCCCATCTCGGGGTTGCGGGTCATCTCCACCCTGCCCTCGCCGGCGATCTCGCGCGCCACCTCCACGGCGAATTCCGTCTGTGCCGCGTGGTTGACCGTCGCCGGGTATTCCGGGCGATAGTCGAGCACGATCTCCACCCCCATCGCGGCGCCGATCCCGGCGCAGATCTCCTCCATCCGCCGGCGCACCATCTGCTGTGCCTCCGGGCGGAAGCTGCGCACCGTGCCGCCGATCACCGCCTGTGCGGGGATCACGTTGTTGGCCGATCCCGCGTTGATCCGGGTCACCGACAGCACCACCGTATCCAGCGGTGCAACGTTGCGGGAGAGGATCGTGTCGAAGGCCGAGACGAGTTGCACCGAGGCCGCCACCGGGTCCACCGACTGCTGCGGCCAGGCGGCGTGCCCGCCGACGCCCCGCAGCGTGATCTCGAAATCGTCCACCGCCGCCATCAGCGGCCCCGGGCGCGTCGCGAAGCGGCCGGCCTCCATGTCGGGCGCGGTGTGCAGCGCATAGACCTCGCCGATCCCGAAGCGCTCCATGATCCCTTCGCGGCACATCTCCCGGCCGCCGCCGCCATCCTCTTCGGCCGGCTGGAAGATCAGCGCCACCGTGCCCGCGAAACGCCGGGTCTCGGCGAGGTACTTCGCCGCGCCGAGCAGCATCGTCGTATGCCCGTCATGCCCGCAGGCATGCATCCGCCCCGGGCTTTCGCTGGCATGCTCCGCCCCGGTTTCCTCCGCGATCGGCAGCGCGTCCATGTCGGCCCGGAGCCCGACGACCGGCCCGTCGCCCTGCCCCTTGATCAGCGCCACCATGCCGGTGCCGGCAATGCCCTCATGCAGCTCATCCACCCCGATCTCGCGCAGCCGCTCGGCGACGAACCGAGAGGTCCTGGGCAGGTCGAATCCGAGTTCCGGATTGCGGTGCAGCCAGCGCCGCCAGGATTGCATCTCCTCGGCATAGCCCGCGATGCGATTGAGAACCGGCATGGACATGTCTCCCGAAACCGCCCTAATTCGCGGCGACCCTAGTCCAGGACAGGAGCCGCGACCATGCACGATTCCCTGATCAACGACCCCATGGGCGGAATGCCACGCCTGCTGGAGATCATGGCGCGCCTGCGCGATCCCGAAAACGGCTGCCCCTGGGATATCGAACAGACCTGGCAGACCATCGCCCCCTACACGATCGAGGAAGCCTACGAGGTCGCCGACGCGATCGAGCGCGAGGCCTGGGGGGAGCTCAAGGGCGAACTGGGGGATCTGCTGCTGCAGGTGGTCTATTTCGCCCAGATCGGCGCCGAGGAAGGCCGCTTCACCTTCGGCGAGATCGCCGACGGCATCTCCGACAAGATGGTCGACCGCCACCCGCATGTCTTCGGCGACGAGAGCCGGGACAAGTCAGCCGAGCAGCAGACCCGCGACTGGGAAGTGCAGAAGGCCCGCGAGCGGCAGGAGAAGGGCGAGGCGCGCGTGCTGGACGGGGTGGCGCTCGGGCTGCCGGCGCTCCTGCGCGCCTACAAACTTCAGAAACGCGCTGCAAGGGTTGGATTCGATTGGGACAATGCGGATCTGGTGCTCGACAAGATCCGCGAGGAAGCCGAAGAGCTTGCCGAGGCCGCCGCGTCCGGTTCGCACGACCGGATCGAGGACGAGATGGGCGACATGCTCTTCGTGCTGGCCAACCTCGCGCGGCATCTGGGCGTCGACCCGGAGCAGGCCCTGCGCCGCACCAATGACAAGTTCATCCGCCGTTTCAATGCCCTGGAGGACGCGCTTCACGCATCCGGCTCGTCGCCCGCCGAAGCGACGCTCGACGAGATGGACGCGCTCTGGAACGCGGCCAAACGCAGCGAGTCCGGCCGGGACTGAACCCCACAGGGCTCGCCTAGAACCAGACCGCGCGAAGCGCTCAAGAGGAATGCGCCGCAGGCGCGCAGTCTGGCAAGCTGTCCGCCGCTTCCCGTCAGACGCCGATTTCCCGGAACACCGCCGGCAGCAGGTCCGGCAGGTCCGCCGCGATCAGCCCGGGGCCGAAGCGCCGCGCCGCCTCCACGTGCAGCCAGGTCGCGATCTCGGCCGCCGTCACCGGCCAGACGCCACGCGCCAGAAGCCCGGTGATCATGCCGGACAGCACGTCGCCCGCGCCCGCCGTCGCCAGCCAGGGCGCCGCGCGGTCATAGCTCGCCGCGCTGATCACCGTGCGCCCGCCCGGCTCGGCGATCACCGTGTCCGGTCCCTTGAGCAGAACGATGCAGCCCGCCCGCGCCGCCGCCTCCTGCGTCGCATCGACCTTGGAATAGGCCGGTCCGCGGGTCGCGGGGTCCGTGAGCTTCGCCCAGATGTCGGGAAAGAGCCGTGCGAACTCGCCGGTGTGTGGCGTCAGGATCACCCGCGAATGCAGGTGGGCGAAGAGCGAGGGCGCCGAGCCCGCGAAGGAGGTCAGGGCATCGGCGTCCAGCACGCAGCAGCGCCGGCTGCCGAGCGCGGTCATCACCATGTCGCGGGTCGCGGAGCCCACGCCGAGCCCAGGCCCGAGGCAGAGCGCGTTGAGCCGTTCGTCGCCCAGGATCGCGCCGAGGTCCGAGGCGCCGTTGCACCGCGCGAGCATGATGGCCGTGAGATGCGAGGCGCATTCTGTCATCGCCGAGCCCGGCGCCGCGACGGTGACCAGCCCGGCGCCGATCCGCAGCGCACCGCGCGCCGCCAGCCGTGCCGCGCCGGTATGCCCGGGGCCGCCGGACACGACCAGCGCGTGGCCGTAGTCGTATTTATGGACGCCCGGCGCATCCTCCCCGCCCTTGCGCAGTTCGTAGGCGCG
The DNA here is from genome assembly GCF_900188335.1 of Tropicimonas sediminicola. Taxonomy (GTDB): domain Bacteria; phylum Pseudomonadota; class Alphaproteobacteria; order Rhodobacterales; family Rhodobacteraceae; genus Tropicimonas; species Tropicimonas sediminicola. The sequence goes on from NZ_FZOY01000002.1 coordinate 189,244, forward strand.
CGGGATCGCCCTGGTCACCGCCGCGCCGAGGGTCTCGCGCAACTCGCTGCGCGCCGCGCGCAGCGCCGCCTGGTCGAGCCCGATATCGGCCACCCGCACCGCGCCGCAGGACTCCGGCCCCTCGGACAGCACATGGCCCAGCTTCAACCGATGGAAGGACACTGTCATATCCTGTTTCAGCGGCAGCTCGACCTTCGCCCCCGGCACCAGCGGCCGGCCCGAGTCCATGCACAGCCCCGAGGGCGCATCGACCGCGACGCGTTTCGCCGTCCCCTTCGGAAAGGCGGCGTCCAGCTCCCGCAGGGCCCTGTCGAGATCGTCCGCCAGCGGCCGCACCAGGCCGGTCCCGAACAGCGCGTCGATCACGAGGGTCGGCGCCTCGGCGCCGTTGGAGCCGACGCCGTAGCGCAAGGCGAAGCGCCAGTCGTTGAAATCCGTGGTCGGCCCGAGCACGGACCAGCGCTCGAAATTCGCGCGGGCATCGGGCGGCAATCGGTCGGCCTCGCCATAGAGAAAGCACTCCGCGGTCCAGCCCCGCTCCTTCAGAAGACGCGCCACGACGAAGCCGTCACCGCCGTTGTTGCCCGGCCCGCAGAGAATCACCGCCCGCCGCGATCCGTGCTCCAGATCGGGGAAAGACGCCAGGATCGCCTCCACCACGCCCTGCCCGGCCCGCTCCATCAACTCCGCACCCGTGGCCGCGCCAAGGTCGAACGCCGTCTGTTCGATGGCGCGCATTTGTGCAGATGTAAGAAGTTCGGTCATCAAATTTGGCCCACCCGATTTATTGTTCGCCTCATACGCAGGCAGTTTGCACAGTTTTTAACCACTCACTCATGAAACGGCCTTTCGGCGCAATGCCGCCGCGGCTCTTGAATTGTTCCCCCTCCGGGTTGATGGTCTCTGCATTTACCGGGACGGATCACAGGGAGTCGGCCGCCACCATGAAAAAAATCGAAGCCATCATCAAACCTTTCAAGCTCGACGACGTGAAGGAAGCCCTTCAGGACGTCGGCGTGCAAGGGCTGAGCGTGATCGAGGTCAAGGGTTTCGGGCGGCAGAAGGGACATACGGAGCTCTACCGGGGCGCCGAGTATGTCGTGGATTTCCTGCCGAAGGTGAAGATCGAGGTCGTGCTGCCCGACGACCAGCTCGACGCCGCCATCGAGGCCATCATGACCGCCGCCAAGACCGACAAGATCGGCGACGGCAAGATCTTCGTGTCCTCGGTCGAACAGGCGATCCGCATCCGAACCGGCGAAGAAGGCGACGACGCGCTCTGACCCGCCACGCAAACCCGCAATCCATCCAATACTGACAAAGGGACCAAGGTCACCATGAGCAAAGAAGCGGTTCTCAAGACCATCAAGGAGGAGGACGTCGAGTACGTCGATGTCCGTTTTACAGACCCGCGCGGCAAGCTGCAGCACGTCACCGTGATGTCGGATCAGGTCGACGAGGACTTCCTGGAAGAAGGCTTCATGTTCGACGGCTCCTCGATTGCCGGCTGGAAGTCCATCGACCAGTCCGACATGAAGCTGATGCCGGACACCAACTCGGCCTACATGGATCCGTTCTACGCCGAGAAGACCCTCGCCGTGCACTGCTCCGTGGTCGAGCCCGACACCGGCGAAGCCTATGACCGCGACCCGCGCGGCACCGCCGAGAAGGCCGAAGCCTACCTGAAGGCCTCCGGCATCGGCGACGCGGCCTATATGGGCCCGGAGGCCGAATTCTTCCTGTTCGACGACGTGCGTTTCCAGGTCGGCATGAACAAGGTCGGCTACGAGGTGGACGCCATCGACGCCGCCTGGAACACCGACACCGAGTACGAGATGGGCAACATGGGCCATCGTCCGGGCATCAAGGGCGGCTACTTCCCCGTGAACCCGACCGACGACGCCCAGGACCTGCGCTCCGAGATGCTCTCGACCATGAAGCGCATGGGCATGAAGGTCGACAAGCACCACCACGAAGTGGCGTCGTGCCAGCATGAACTCGGCCTGATCTTCGGCACGCTGACCAAGCAGGCCGACGAGCTGCAGAAGTACAAGTACGTGATCCACAACGTGGCCCACGCCTACGGCAAGTCCGCCACCTTCATGCCCAAGCCGATCGCCGGCGACAACGGCACCGGCATGCACGTGAACATGTCGATCTGGAAGGAAGGCAAGCCGCTCTTCGCGGGCGACAAGTACGCCGACCTCTCCGACGAGGCCCTGTGGTACATCGGCGGCATCCTGAAGCACGCCAAGACGCTGAACGCCTTCACCAACCCGTCGACCAACTCCTACAAGCGCCTGATCCCCGGCTTCGAAGCCCCGGTTCTGCGCGCCTACTCCGCCCGCAACCGCTCCGGCTGCGTCCGGATCCCGTGGGCCGAGTCGCCGAAGGCCAAGCGCGTCGAGGCCCGCTTCCCCGACCCGTCGTCGAACCCGTATCTCTGCTTCGCGGCCCTGCTGATGGCTGGCCTCGACGGCATCAAGAACAAGATCGATCCGGGCGAAGCCATGGACAAGGACCTCTACGATCTTCCGCCGGAAGAGCTCGAGGGCATCCCGACCGTCTGTGCCTCGCTGCGTGAAGCCATGGAGTGCCTGGCCGCCGACCACGAGTTCCTGCTCGCCGGCGACGTGTTCACCAAGAGCCAGATCGAGGGCTACATGGATCTCAAGTGGGAAGAGATCTACGCCTTCGAACACACGCCGCACCCGGTCGAGTTCAAGATGTACTACAGCTGCTGATCCGAAAGAGATCAGGGACAGTGACAGCGGGGGCGCCTTTCGGGGCGCCCCTTTTCCTTTTCCGACCGACCGATCCGGATGAGCCATGCGACCGGATCGCTGTCGCCAAGATCGCGACAATCCCCGCAAACACCCGCAAACGTTGAAAATTACCTAGGGTAATGCTACGATAGGTGACTTTTGCAACGACAAATTCGGCCACGGAGGGGGACAGATGGCTACCTGGAACTACTACAACGCGAACAAGGGCATTCACGCGTTTCGCTGGGACACCGAGTATTACGACGTGGACGTGAAGGCGAAGAAGATTGTCCTGACCTACAATGAATCGCTCGGGCGCGGCTTCGAGGACGACCGCAACGCCTATCGTATCGAGTTCCTGACGGAGGGGAGCAAGACCTACAGGCCACAGGAAGGCCGCAACGCGGGTGAGGATCAGTTCTACGCCGGATCGATCACCGAGATCCGGATGTTCGACCCGAGCGGCGACCTGCAGATCAAGGTGACCAAAATCGACGTGCCACTGGTTGCGGTTCAGGGCTGGTACAACCGCGAAGGAGATTTCGACCGGCTCTTCCAGTTCCTCGACGGGTTCGACTCGACCCATATCGGCGCCCAGAACGGCAAGCCGGAAACATGGGACCTGTACCAGAGCTATGATGACATCCGGACCGGCCGGGGGAATGACACCGTCACAGCCAAAGGCGGAAACGACTTCATCATCGATCTGGGAGGCAGAGATTCCTACGACGGCGGCGCTGGCTTCGACCAGGTAAGCTACGATGAGTGGTACTACAATCCCGGTGGCGCGACCCAGGGCATCAGGGCGGATCTCAAGGCCGGGGAGATTGTCGGGCCTGACGGGGTGAAAGACAGCGTCAAGGGAATCGAGGGCGTACGGGGCACCTTCCTCAAGGACGTCATCCGCGGTGACGGCAAGGACAACACCCTTGTCGGCTTTGCCGGCAACGACGTTCTGGATGGCCGCGGCGGCTGGGACAGCGTCCGGTACGACCGGGATGACGATCACGGCGGCTATAACGGCATCCGCGCGAACATGAAGACCGGCAAGGTCAAGGACGGCTTCGGCACGACCGACACGCTCAAGAGCATCGAGCGGATCGACGGCTCGGACGAGCGGGATGTCATCATCGACAGCAACAAGGATCACGGCTTCCGCGGTCGCGATGGCAACGACGTCTTTCGGATCTACGGCGGAAACGACTGGATGCGCGGCGACGAGGGAGCGGACAGCTTCCTGTTCTACGGCACCGATTTCGGCTCGGACTACGTCGGCGACTACGACCCCGGTCAGGACAGCCTGACCATCGTTGCCGCCAACCGCCCCCGCGACCTCAAGATCCTGTCGCGCGACAACGGCAACGACACGCTGGTTCGCCTGAACAAGAACGCCGAGGTCTACCTTGAGGACGTGGATCCCAACAGCGTCAGCGCCGGGGATTTCATCGCCTGAGCTTCAGTGCCCTCCCCCGGGAGGGCACATTACCGACGACCTGTGCCTCACGCGCGCGGCGCGGGCCCGTCATTTCGAGCGCTTGCCTTTCGGACCGGTCACGTTGTCACGGCCACGGGATTTTTCCACACCCCTCATCTCGTCCTCGCCCGGACGGTCGGCGCTGAACTCCTGGTTCTCGTCGTGGTTCTGGCCGAGGAGCGTGTCGCCCTCCGACGCCCAGGGGTTGTTATGCGCCGCCCTGGCGGTGGTGAGCGAGAGCGCCACCAGAAGGCCGGCGAGTGCGAGGGTGGATTTCATGCGCCTGCGGTTCCTTGGTTGAGTGACACCCGAAACTGCCGCCGGGCTGCGCTCGCAATACATGCAAATTATCGAATATCACAGCCCGTCCCCGAGCCCGCCGGTCAGTCGGCAGGTCCCCGCCGGTCCTGCGCGGCAGCTCGCCGATGTGGCCCTCCCCGAAACGCAAAACAGGCGCCCCCGGGGCGCCTGCCTGCTACTGAACCGTGCCAAGGTCCTCGCCGGATCACTCCAGCCGGATCGCCTCTTTCACTTGCTTGGCCAGCTCCGGCGTCACCTCGACGCGGTGCACCTCCTGGGCATGTTTCGCCGCCATTTCGAGCAGCTCTTCGTCGGTCTCGGCCCGGGCTTCGAAATCACATCCCGGCATAAGGTCACCGCATTTGAGAAGTCTTGTCATGGCGCTTCCTCCCTGTCGCGCTCGATAGACGCCCACCATACCATGGTCTCGCAAAGATGCATCAACCGGGCACGCCGCGCCGCAGAACAAGGCGCCATCGCCGTCCGCTCCTCGCGATTTCCCCGCCCGCGCCACGATCCGACCGCAAAGCCCGGGCATCTTGCGCGCAGGTCCCCACATCAGAAGGCCCCGCCATGCACCTGCCCGATCGTATCTCCGTCACGCTCCTCCTGCCGCGTCCCGCCGTGGCAGACGCGCCCGGTCTGCGGGTGCGTCTCAATACGATCCTTGGCCCGTCGGGGCTGCATTTCGACCAGTTTCCCGCGCGGCACGGCACCACGCTGAATGCCCGGGGCCTGTGCATCGAGATCCGCGAGCGCGACCTGCCGATCACCTCGGCCCGGCTGGATTCGTCCATCGACTCCCGCCTTCAGGAGCTGCTCAATGAGGACTGGGCCGGTCTGGTCGCCCGCCACAGGGCCGCGATCAGCCTCGAGCTGCGATGCACCCCCATGCCGCGCGAGGCGACCACGGACGGCGCCGAACCCGCAGAGGCCTCGGCCCTGCGCAACCGCAATTTCTCCGCCACGCGCGAGGCCTACGACCTGATGCTGATGGCGGGCCATGTCGCGGCCTCCTGGCTGGCGGAATCGAGCCACCCACTCGCCGTCTACTGGAGCCAGTCCGACCGCATCTTCCCCGCCCCGCGCTTCCGCGCCATGGACGGCATGCTGTTCCCGCTCCCACTGTTCCTGCATCCGACCCCGATAGGCACGCCAACACCCGCGAAGGGCACCGAGGCGAAGGGCCTGTTGCCGGAGTTCGACATCCGGGGCGCGGAGACCCTGATCGGCTGCACCTTGCGCATCGCCCCGGCCCGGGTGCGGTTCGACTGGCTGATGAAGCGCGTCCTCGCCTTTGTCGCCCATGTCCGCGCCACCGAGGCGTTGCCGGAGGAAGGCGCCGCCTTCGGGCTCGAGGACGGCGAGCGCTTCGTGGTGCACCGCCTGAGCGGAGGCGCGCTCGGCCTGGTGCTCGAGGAGCGTAACGGCCTGCCGGTCTGCAACGGCGGCGCGGGGTATTTCCAGACGGCTCTCTAGTGCGCCACCGCCGCGCCTGTTGGCAGGTCCGAGCGGCGCATCACCATGGTGTGGATCGAGAAAGCCACGGCACCTGTTTCGGGCAACCGGAGCAGGCACTGGCGCTCCGAACGCAGGAAAGGCGCCTCGTTTTCTGCCTCCGCCCGAACCTCGCCCTCCCGCAACGGATGGAACAGCGCCGCGTCCCGGTAATGATGCCGGTTGGCGCGCCAGAGCGGCCGGCCCGGCCGAACGCCGTCCAACAGGCGCTGCACACGTCGTGCTAGCTCGGCATCGTATTCAGCCACGGGCCGATGGATCGCCACCATCGGGCGGCCAAGTTTCTCCGAGAGCGTCCAGCTAGCCGGGAAACACAGGACGGCGGCCGTGAGCAGGTGCTCCGTTCCGCCCGGCGGCTTTTCCAGCAGGCAGAGATCCTCCTGCACCAGCCGGCCCAGCGTCAGGAGCGGCGCATCACGGTCCAGCCGCACCAGCCGGCTGTCGGGGCAGCGCATCACCTCACCCTCCAGCCGGAAATCACCGCGATCAGCGAGCTGTGCGAGCACGATGTCGTAGAGTTCCTGCGCGGCCGGCAGCGCCGCCTCCGGCAGGGCATGTACACGGGGCGTGACCTCCGCCAGTAGGCGCTCCCGCTCGGCCATCTGGGCAGGGTAGCTATCGAGGACCCATAGCCAATCCGCCATGTCGAGCGGCGAGATCCCGGGCAGGCGATGCGTGCGCGGGTCTTCCCAGGGCGGGTTCGAGACGACCCGGTTGAGGATCATCTGGGGCTGAGCGAGATCTGACATGGATGCCGACTTGAAACGCGCCCCGCGCGCCGGAACAGGTGGCATTCTGCCGCTGCCTCCGCGCAAGACGCAACGGGCGCTCCGGCTGATCTGCGTCATGGCTCGATGACGTTGCGTAATGGTACCATCATCATGGCGCGCGGACCCGACATCGGGAGGTTCACATGAGACAGCATCGCTGGACACATATCACACTGGCCGCCTGCTCCGCCGCCGCGTTCGGCCTGGGTATGGCCCTGCCCGCCTATGCCGACGACGCCGCGGACGAGGCCGCCATCAAGGGCCTCTGGCAGACCTACAGCACCGCACGGGTGGACGCGGATGCCGAAACCTGGCTGTCGCTTTGGGACGCCGAGGGGATCCAGATGCCGCCGGGCATTCCGGCGCGCGGCTTTGACGTGCTGCAGGAATCCGTTCCGAAGGCCTTCGTGCCCGGAGCGGTCACCGCGATGGAGATCGATCCGATCGACATCGAGATTGCCGGCGACTGGGCGTTCTCGCGCGGGGTCTACAGCTCGACCCGCATGAGGGACGGCCAGGAGATGGAGCTTGACGGCAAGTTCCTGACGATCCTGAAACGGCAGGACGACGGTACCTGGAAGATCTATCGCGACTGCTTCAACAGCAACAACTGATCGACCGGCTTTCCGCCAAGGCCTCTGCCGGGGACAGCAGGGGCGCCGGCCCGCGCGCCCGGTAATCCGCTCTGGCGAAGAACGCGCGGCCTTCGACGATACTGGCGAAGGGGCGCGCCGGTCTGGCATGGACCGGGCCCGGGGCGAGACAGGGGTATAGTTTCTCGAGGTCCGACCGGGTCGGGCCAAGTCCGCGAGGGCCGAGGAAGAGGCTCTCCGCCGCCACGCCATTGGCCAGGATGACGTCATGCTGCTCGAGCAGCAGGTGGTGATAGGTGATCGCCTCACCGTCTCCCATCAACCAGGCCCGTCCCGAGGCCAGCAACGCCTTTGCCGGGACGAGGATCTCCTCCAGCCCGAACCAGAGTTCCACGCAGCCACCGGCGACAAGCACGCGGTGCTGCTGGGACACGGTCAGCGGCCGGTCGTTGCCGAGCGCGCCTTCCCCGATCACGACGGCCCGCAACCGAGGATCCCGCTTCAGTGACGCCGCCGGAACGCGCCGCGCCCCGGCCCAGAGGATCCGCGCGACGCGGCCCGAGGCCGTCACGACCCTGTCGCCCGCCGAGAGCCGTTCGATGGGAACCTCTCCCTGCGGTGTCGCGATCAGCGTGCCGGCGAGGAAGCAGGGAGGGTCCGTCGGATCGAGATCGCCTCCCGAGATCTGCCAGTTTCCGGTCCGCAGGGGGCCGGTCGGATTGTCAGAGGCATAGGCGTAGATCTCTCCCTCGACCTCGATGAATTCCCCCGACTGCCCAGTCCCCCGGTAATTGCCCTGCCCGAGGTAGGTGTAGCTCCGGAACGTCGCGCCACCGTCAAAGGTGATCGTGTCCGCATCGATGATGGTCGCAGACAGCGTCGTGTTCTGGACGACGAAATTGCCGCCGCCTGTCGAGTTGACCGTGTGTGCAAGGATATCGAACGGCATCGTGTGGAACTCCACCCGATATGGCGTCCGGGTGTTCGGCGATTGGATTTCTTGAGGAGACCATCCCTCCTCAATGTGGCGAACGTTTGCTCCAAGCAGGGAAACCTCCCGACCGCCCTGCCCGTTTCGGCGCCCAACTTCCCATCAAAAAACACATCGACGCAAAGCAATTCAACCTTCGGTAGAGTTCCTCATCCAAATTGACGGTGGATGCCACTTGGCGACCTGAAACTCTCGAGGAAGCTGGCCGGAGTGTCTCGGCGGCTGTGTTTAAGCCGGTTACCGGCTAAATCCTGGAGGGAAACCATGACCAACTACCTGATGCGCACCTTCAAGCGTTTTTCCAAAGACGAGAAGGGTGTGACCCTTGTCGAGTACGGCATCGCGATCGCCCTGGCCGTCGGCCTCGGCACCGCGGCGCTGACGACTCTCGGCGACGAAATTGGCGACGCGATGGACGCCGCGGGCGCAGAGATGCCGAGCACCACCACCACCACCAACTGACTTGGTGCGAGCTTTCTCGAAACTCTTCTGCGGCCGCGCCTGCGGTCGCAGAAGCCTCCCCCCGAAGCCCAACGTTTCACCTGAAAGCCAAAGATGAAATTTTTTCTTATTAGATTTAAATACCTTACCCGCGACACCCGCGGCGCGACGCTGGTCGAATACGGCGTTGCCCTGTCGCTCGCGATGCTCGTCGGGGTCACGGCGCTGACCGCTCTTGGCCTCGAGATCGAGGATGCGATCGTCGCGGCCCAGCAAGAGATGCCCGACTGACCCGCCATCCGCGCAAAGGCGCGATACGAAACCGAAAGGACCAAACATGCGACTGAGCGCCATTCTGACAACCCTTGTGGGCCTCGCCGTTGCCGGTGGGTCCGCATATTTCGCCCGCGATTACGTCGAGCGGAGCACAGCCGCCGCGCTGGCGGTAGAGCCGGCAGCCACGGTCAGTGTGCTTGTTGCACGGCAGGACATCTCGCTGGGCCAATCAATCGAATCCCATCTGCTCGAGACCATCGAGTGGCCCCGCGATGCGGTGCCGGCGGGCGTATTCACCAACCGCGACGAACTTCTGCCCGAGCGTGGCCAGCCAACGCGCCGCGCCAAGCGCGCGATCTCGCAAGGTGAGCTGATCATGCGGGTGAAGGTGTCCGACTTCGGCGAGAAGGTTACCATTGGCCAGGCGCTCGGCCCCAACCTGCGCGCCATGGCGATCAAGGTCTCGGCCGAGACCGCCGTCGGCGGCTTCGTGACGCCCGGCGATTTCGTCGACGTCCTGCTCACCCAAGGGCAGCGGGACGACCTGCGCGCGGTGACCATCCTGCAGAACATCCGCGTTATCGGTGTCGACCAGGACGCAGACGAACATGTCGACACGCCCGAGGTGGCGCGCACCGTGACCGTTGCAGTGACCCCGGAACAGGGCCAGCGGCTCGCCCTTGCCCAGCAGGCCGGGACGCTCAGCTTGACCCTGCGCAACTACGAAGCCGCAGAAACCCAGAAGCTCGAGTTGATCCGCCTGAGCGACATCCTGATGGATGCCCCGCTCGAGGATCGGATCTCGAAGACCGTCGTGGTCCGCCGCGGCAACGTGCCCGAAGTTCAGGAGCTGCGCTGAGGCGCATGGCCGAGGGAGAGCGCGATGAAACCGTTTCGTTCCATAGGTGAACTGCGCAAGGCGACGGAGGGGACCATACTGGTCTTCTGGGGGATTTCCTTCGCCACCTTCCTCGGCCTGGTCGCCCTGTCCTTCGATCTCGGCCGCATCGGCATCACCCAGACCGAACTGCAATCCTTTGCCGACCACGTGGCGCTCGCCGCCGCCGGCGAGCTGGACGGCCGCCCGGACTCGATCGACCGTGCCCGCGCCGCCGCCGCCAATTTCATCACCGATCACAAGACGTTCGGCTCCGGCGACAGCACCCTGTCGGGCGACGCGGACTATGCGCTGACCTTCTTCCGTTCCCTGCCCTCCAGCGACCTGACGGCCATGACGGACATCGCGACCGAGCCGGAGGACGCCGCCTATGTCCGCGCGACGGCCACCGCCAGCACCGTCGACATGACCTTCGCCGCCGCCTTCGCCGCGCTCACCGGAAATGCCGCGCCCGATGGAGTGGTGCGTGCCTCGGCCGTGGCGGGTTTCACGATGTATGCCTGCGACATCACTCCGATGATGTTCTGCGTGCCTGGCCCCGACTGGTCGGCCGACGACCATACCGGCGACATGGTGCTGCTGCGCACCGGCGGCCAAGGCGCGGCCTGGGGGCCTGGCGATTTCGGGTTCCTCGACCCGCAGAACGTGAAGGTCGATCCGAACGGCCCCTGCGCCGGCCTGTCGAACCAGCAGCTGGACCGATGCCTGCTCGGCGCCGTCGGCAGCATCACCCAGTGTTTCGTGCAGAAGGGCGTCGACATGGAGCCCGGGCAGAAGGTCGGCATCGAGGACGCCGCGATCAACGTCCGGTTCGACATGTATTCCGCCACGATGAACAACAAGAAGAACGACCCGGACTACGCGCCCGCGCCGAACGTCATCGATGGCCTGGTTACCAAGAGCTGCAAGGCCGACGACAACGTCGTGAGCAACCAGGACCCCACGCCGCTGTCCGTGCCCCTGCCGCCGGACGATTGCTTCCCCGGCTGCCCGCGTTTCGGCGACGGCAATGGCTGGGCCACCGGACGTGCCAACTACGTGAACGTCAATTACGGCGGCGTGGACCCGACCGGGCTGCCCGCAGACGCCACCCGATACGAGTTCTACAAGAAGGAGATCGACCTGCACGGCGGCGCGCTGTCGTCGGAAGCGATCCTGCCCGCGGGCAACCCGGAGACCGGCCGTCCGCAATGCGCCCCGCAGGCCACGTCCAACCCCGATCGCCGTGTCATCATCGTCGCCGGGATCGACTGCGCGGCCAACAACATCCAGGGCTCGGCCAGCAACGTGCCGGTGCAGGAATTCGTCAAGATCTTCCTCGTCCAGCCCGGAAAGGTGAGCGGTGCCAAGCAGTTCGACATCCTTGGCGAGGTCGTCGGCACGGCCGGTGGCGTCGGTGGCGGCGCAGCGGGCGCGACCTTCCACGATGTCGTGCAGCTCTACCGGTGATCCCATGACACGCCTGTTCCGCCATATCCCCTCAAACCTCCGCCGGTTCCGCCGCTCCGAGAACGGCGCACAGCTGGTTGAGTTCGCGATCCTGCTTCCGATGCTGCTGCTGATCTTCGCCGTGATCGTCGAGGGCGGGCGGCTGATGTGGTCCTACCAGGCCACGGGATCGGGCGTACGGGATGCCACGCGCTATCTCGCCCGCGTCGTGCCCTCCGATGTCTGCAGCGGCGGCGGTTCCGTCGCCGCCTGGCAGGGCAAGGTCGAGAGCATCGTGCGCGAATCCTCTGCGGGCGACGCCTTTTTCCCGACCGGTATCACCATCACCTCCGTCACCCCGCGCGTGACCTGCTTCTCCGGCAGCTACCGCGTGCCCGTCGTCGGCGTGGCCGCCGTCACCGCCAACGTGACGATCACCTTCCCCTTTGCCGGCCTCTTCCGCTTCGCCGGAAGCGATCGCACCACGATCAACACCAGCGTCACCGACCAGAGCCGGATCTTCGGAACATGAAACCGCACCGCACATATCGCCTGCGCGCCTTCCGGCGCGACGAGGACGGCGCGACGCTGGTCGAGTTCGCGCTGGTGCTCGCCTTGTTCCTGCTGATCCTGTTCGGGCTGATCGACTTCGGCCGGATGGCCTTCCACTATGTCACCGCCGAAAAGGCGATGCACATCGCCGCCCGCGTCGCGGCCGTGCGCCCGCCGGCCTGCGCCGGGGTGCCGGAATTCCACCTGATCGACCCCGACAACACCGACACGACCCCGCCCGACTACGGGACGCGCTGTAACGCCGGGGCCAATGTCTGCCTGCCCGCCGGCACGATCTCCTGCGCCGGCGCGCTTACCAATTCCACCGTGGCCGAGATCTGGCCGATCGTGCGGGGCACCCTGCCCAACGACGCCAACCCGGACGCGCTGCGGTTCAGCTATGCCTACGACCCCAATCTCGGCTTCCTCGGCGGGCCCTACGTGCCTGTCGTGACAGTCGAGCTTCAGAACCTTCAGTTCCGCTTCATCTCGCCGCTGGGCGCGCTGGTCGGGCTGACGGGCGCCACGGCCCCGACCGGGCTGGGCGCAGACATCGCCTTCCCTGCCATGAGCGTGTCGATGCCGGGTGAAGACCTGGCCCACGGCTCTGCGGGATAGAGAGAGGAGACCGACATGACTGCCAGCTCCAATTCCATCGCCCTCGTCGGGTTCATCGATCCAACGTCGCGACAGCTCGCCGACGAGATCCGCAATGACAAGAGTTGCGAGGTGGAGGAAATCGGCCTGCCGCTCGCCGCGATCAACGGCCATGCCGTGAAGCTCGCCCACAAGCATTCGGTCATCCTGTTCCGCGCCAACACCGGCTCGAAGGACGACGAGGAGGCTGTCCGGCTGATCCGCAGCCAGGCCACCCGGCGGGCGACCATCGTTGCGCTGACCGAGGCCTCGGCCTCGCTGCAGGCGGCGCACAATCTCACCCGGGCCGGCGCCGATGCGGTGCTGCCCGACACGGCCTCGTTCGACGATCTGAAGGCGGCGCTCAGCCATGCCGCAGCCTCCCATGCGCCGGCCGTGGCGACGGGCGGCGGCGCGCCGAAACAGGGCCGGATCATCTCGGTTGCGCAGGCGCGCGGCGGTGCGGGGGCAACCACCGTCGCCGTCAACCTCGCGGACATGCTGCTCAGCCGGCAGGGCCGTCTCAAGAAGAAGCCCAGCAAGCGCGTCGCCATCGTCGACCTGGACCTGCAGTTTGGCGCCGTCGCGGGCTTCCTCGACGCCGCGCGGAACGACAGCCTCTACCAGATGGCCAGCGAGGACACGCTGCCCGACGAGACCTTCCTCGAGCAATCCCTCGTCAAACTGCCGTCCGGGCTCTCGGTCCTGCCCGCGCCCTCCAAGTTCGCGCCGCTCGACGCGCTGACAAACGCGCAGGTCAAGGCGATCCTCGAGACGCTGGCGCGCAGCCACGACCACGTGATCGTCGACATGCCGCGCGCGCTGGTGGGATGGATCTCGCCGGTGCTGGAACTCAGCGACCGGATGCTGCTCGTGACAGACACCGCGGTGCCCTCGTTCCAGCAGGCCCGCCGCCTGATCGATGCCTATACCGAGGACAACCTCGGCCTTGCCATCGACATGGTGGTGAACTTCGAGAAGAAGCCGTTGATCAAGGGCCGGCTGCACAGCGAGGCCGAGAAGATCCTCGAACGCCCGCTGAAACACTGGTTGCCGCCCGACCCGAAAGCCACCCGCCTGGCACTGGATCGAGGCGCGCCGCTGTCCGAGGTCGCCAGCCGCTCGCCGCTGACCCGCGCCTTCCGGAAACTCGGCACTTCTCTCACGGACGCGATGGACCAAAGAGCGGTCGCAAGGATCAAAGGTTAAGGAGCACGACGCCATGTTCAAGAATTTCAGCAAGCGATCGACGTCCGGCTCCGACGGCAACGTGGTCCAGCTCATGCCCGAGGCACGGATCGACCAGCCGGATGCCTTGCCGGTGGCGAAGGTCTCCGCCGAGGATGCCGAGCTGAGCGCCTTCCTGGAGCTCAAGAGCCGGCTGCACGACGCCCTGCTCGACCGGCTGAACCTGTCGGTGATCGACAAGATCCAGCCCGAGGACCTGCGCCGCGAAGTCGCCACGCTGGTCGGCCAGGTGCTGACCGAGGAGGGCAATCCGATGCGCTCCGAGCAGTTCAAGCGCGTCGTCGACGAGCTGATGCACGAGGTGCTCGGCCTCGGCCCGCTGGAGCCGCTGCTGGCCGACCCCACGATCAACGACATCCTGGTCAACGGCCACCGCAACGTCTTTGTCGAGCGCGGCGGCGTGCTGGAGCGCACCCCGGTGCGGTTCCTCGACGAGAAGCACCTGCTGCGGATCATCGACAAGATCGTCTCGCGGATCGGCCGGCGCATCGACGAGGCAAACCCCTGGGTCGATGCGCGCCTCGAGGACGGCAGCCGGGTCAACGCGATCATCCGCCCCTGCTCCATCGACGGGCCGAGCATCTCGATCCGCAAGTTCTCCAAGCAGCCGCTGACGATGGACATGCTGGTCAAGAGCGGCGCGCTCAACCGCACCGCCGCGGACCTTCTGCAAGGCCTCGTTGCCGCGCGGATGAACGTGCTGATCTCGGGAGGCACCGGCTCGGGCAAGACGACGATGCTCAACGCCATGTCGGCCTCGATCGGCCATCACGAGCGCATCGTCACCATCGAGGACGCCGCCGAACTGAGGCTCCAGCAGGAGCACATCGTCCGGCTCGAAACCCGCCCGCCGAACCCCTCGGGCACCGGCGCCGTGATCCAGCGGGACCTCGTGCGCAACGCGCTCCGCATGCGCCCTGACCGGATCATCGTCGGCGAGGTGCGCGGCGCCGAAGCCTTCGACATGCTGCAAGCGATGAACACCGGTCACGACGGTTCGATGACCACGGTGCACGCCAACTCGACCCGCGACGCGCTCGGACGGATCGAGCAGATGGTCACGATGATCGGGCTGGAACTGCCGCTCTCGGCGGTGCGCAGCCAGGTCGCCTCCGGTCTCGACTTCGTGGTGCAGCTCTCGCGCCTCTCCGACGGCCGCCGCAAGGTGATGTCGATCTCCGAGATCACCGGCATGGAGGGCGACGTGATCACGATGCAGGACCTCTTCGTCTTCCGCCGCCGAGGTCTCGCCGAAGACGGCACCGTGCTGGGCGAGTTCACCGCGACCGGCATCCGCCCCTTCGCCGCCGAGCGCCTGCGGGCCGCCGGAGTGGAGCTGCCCAACGAGATGTTCACCGTGAGGGAGAACTGAGCCATGCTCGATCGCCTGTCGGACCAGGATATCATCTACGTCGTCTATTGCGGCATCGCCGTCGGCGCGCTCGTCTTCGTGTCGGGCCTGGGCCAGCTCTTCAGCCCACAGGAGAACCGCGACGAGGCGCGCAGCCGGCGCATGCGGATGATCGCGGACGGTCGCTCAACCGCTGAACTTCTCGCGCTTCTGAAGCCGACGCCGAAGACCGGGCTGCTTGCCCGCATTCCCTTTGTCGGCGACCTGACGGTCAAGCTGCGCAAGGCCGGCTGGATGATCAGCGCCCGGATGTTCGTGGCGGCCTGCCTGATGCTCTGGGGCGCGATTACCCTCGTCGGTGCGAATTTCGCGCCGATCGGAACCGTGGCGCTGCTCGCCATCGTGCCCGCCTTCGTTCTGCCGCTGGCGGTCCTGAACGCCCGGATCAACCAGCGCACCGAAAAGCTGGTGCTGCAACTGCCCGACGCGCTGGAGCTGATGGCCCGCGGCCTGAAGGTCGGCCACCCGCTGGCCGCCTCCATCGCCGCCGTCGCCGAGGAGATGCCCGACCCGATCGGCACCGAGTTCGGCCTGATCCACGACCAGGTGAACTACGGCGAGGACCTGGTGGACGCGTTCAAGGAATTCGCCGAGCGGGTCGATGTCGAAGACGTCAACTACCTGTCCGCCAGCATCGGCATCCAGTACGGCACCGGCGGCGACCTGGTGCGGGTGATCAGCGTTCTGTCGCGCACCATCCGCAACCGGATCGCCATGCGCCGCAAGATCCGAGCGATCTCGTCGGAGGGGCGGCTCTCCGCCTGGTTCCTCTCCGCCCTGCCCCTGGTGATCTTCGGATTCACCATGTCCGCGACGCCGGAATACTACGGCGGTGTCATGGCGGACCCGATGTTCCGCCCGATGGCGATCACCGTGATCGTCCTCGTGATCGCGAATGCGCTGGTTCTGCGCAAGCTCGTGAACTTCAAGCTCTGAGGGGACGATCATGGACCGTATTCACCCCATCCTCACGTCCTACGGGATCAGCAGCGAGATGCTGATCATCCTTGGCATCGCGCTCGGTTCGCTGCTGTTCGTCTACGGCCTGAGCACGGCGACCAGCAGCCCCAACCCGGCCGCCGACAGGCTCGCCGCCTCGGACCGGCGCCGCCAGGCGCGGCTCGACCAGGGCATCCTGAAGCCCGTCGAGTCGGACCCGACCGGCCTCATGAAATCCTTCGTGCCCTCGGACGCCGCACAACGCAGTGCGCTGCGGCTCAAGCTCAAGCAGGCCGGCCGCGACGGGCCGAACAGCGTGGCGCGCTTCATGCTCACGCGGATCCTGCTGGCGCTGCTGCTGCCGGCGGTGTTCCTCGGCCTTGCGGCCCTGAGTCGCGAGATGCCCGAAGTCGTCCCCGAGGGGCTGGCCGTCCGGCTGAACGGCATGTCCAACTTCGGCATGTTCCAGTGGCTGACCCTGCTCGTCGCAATCGGCTATTTCGGGCCGCTGCGCCTGCTCGACGCGCGGGTCGAGGCCCGACAGCAGCGGATCCGCTACGGCTTTCCAAACGCGCTCGACCTGCTGCAGATTTCGGTCGAGGCCGGGCTCGGGTTCGACGCGGCGATGACCCGGGTCGGCAACGAGTTGCGGGAGGTCTCTCCGGACATCGCCTACGAGTTTCTCAGCGTCCAGCACGAGGTCCAGGCCGGACGGCCCCGCGACGCCGCGCTTCGAGACATGGCCGACCGGGTCGGGCTCGACTTCGTGCATTCCTTCGTCAACGTCGTACGCCAGTCGATGCAGCTCGGCACAAGCATGACGGAGGCTCTCAACGTCTATGCAGAGGAGCTGCGCAACTACCGCGAGGTGCAGGCGCAGGAAAAGGCCAACAAGCTGCCGGTCAAGATGTCCGGGGTCCTGGCCTCGCTGATGCTGCCGGCGCTGATCCTGTTGTCGCTCGGCCCGGTGGTGATCCGTTACGTGAACTACTTCGCCGCCAACTGACCGCGCGGCCCCGGCACTTTTCGGCCACAATTCCCACGGCGAACCCGGGAATTGTGGCCTTGCCGATGAACAATTGCACTGCCCAGAGCCTTTGTTTCAAATTTGTGATCCATTCCCGCCAAGTATTTGACACATTCGTTAAAGCGTCATTAACTGACCTAGAGGCAACGAACCAATAGGCAAGAATCCACCCCGAGCAGCATGTGAAGTGTGTTGTGTTGTTCTTTATTTTTCGGGGTACAAAATGTTCGGTTCGGGGGAAGAATTCCAGACAAGTCAGGGTGCGAGCGCGGTCTCGTTGATCGATGCGGTCTTCCGTTGGTGCAAGGCACTGAAGGGAGAGGACACCATCGAGTCCGCGCTCGCGGCAATCGCCAAGGGTGTGGGAGCCGAGGCAATGACCCTTTCGCGGGTCCGGCACGGGAGCTTTCAGGCAGCGAAATGCGTGACTTACGACACGTTGTCGAGCGCGTCGCCGAAGCCGCGCCTGACCCGTTCCTTCGCGGCATCGATCCTCAGCGAGTTCATGTCGATCGCGCGCTCCGGCACCGTCTGGCTGCGCTCCGTCGTCGAGGTGGAGACCGATCCCGCGCTGGATCTGTTTCACTCCCGGCGCAAGCTTCAGGAACTGGTGGTCATTCCACTTCAGACGGATCACGGCTTTTCCGATTTCGTGGAATTTCATTTCCTGGATCCGCTTTCGCGCAATCAGCATGCATTGCTCAATATGCTTGCAGAGACCCTCAGCGAGGCCTGGCGAAATCGTAGCCACGGGGTTTTCGCGGCCTGTGCGCTGGAGGACAAGCGGCAGGAGCGCGATTTCGACTCGGTCGACCTTCTCGGGCATGAAAACCCGGCACGTCTGAGCCGGGCGGAGTACCGGGTCTGCCTGCTGCTGAGCCGCGGTCTGCCCAACAAGGGGATCTGCGAAGAGCTCTCGATCTCGAACGCCACTCTGCGGACGCACCTGCGCAACGTCTATGCCAAGACCTCGACAGATGGGATGCCGGACCTGCTCTACCTCCTTCTCAAGGGTCCGAGGCAGCGTCCGCAGGGCGACCTGCGGCGGATCGCGTGAGCCCGGCATGGAACTCCTGCCCCTGCTCCTCGCGGCCCCGCTCATGCTCTGGATGGCCTATGGCGACCTTCGCTACATGCGCATCCCCAACCGGCTGGTCGGCGCGCTGGTCCTGATCTTCGTCCTCTCGGTGCCGTTCCTTCCCGTCGAGTCCTCGATGGAACGGCTGGTCGCGGCGCTCTTCGTGCTGGCCGTCTGCTTTGCCGCCTTCGCGGTGGGCTTCTTCGGCGGCGGCGACGCCAAGGCGCTGGCGGCGATGATGCTGCTGATCCCGCCGGGGACGCTCAACCTCTTCGGCCTCGTCCTGTCGGTGTCGATCGTGCTGGGCCTAGGCCTCGTGCTGACGCTCCGCGCCGCACCGGGGGCGCAACAGGCCAGATGGGTCGCGCTCCGCGCCCGGGGCATGTTCCCGATGGGCGTGTCCATCGCCATGGCCGGGTTGATCCATCCCTTCGCGGTGACGGCGCTCGCCTTCTAGCCCTGCATTCCGGCCCGAATGCGACCGCGATGGTCGCATCCGGACCTGACAGCCGCGCCATGGCGGGCCGAGCCTGTGGGAACAGGAGGCCGCGCCATGAACCTTCACTCCCGAGACCGCCGCAAGATCGACCCCAGCCGGGGCGCCACCCTTGCCGACGGCAGCCCCAACGACAACGACCGCATCGAGATCGGCCCGACGCTGCTGGCGTTGCGGGAATGGGAGGCGGCGGGGCTCGCCCTGCCCGACCTGGCCGAGATGCGGCGCTATCGCTGGCAGCGATTGACCCGGCACATCGTGGACCGCGACTACGGCGGCCTGCTGATGTTCGACCCGCTCAACATCCGCTACGCCACCGACACCACCAACATGCAGCTCTGGAACGCGCACAACCCGTTCCGGGCCTGCCTGCTCTGCGCCGACGGGCACATGGTACTCTGGGAGTATCGCAATGCACCGTTCCTGGCCGATCACAACCCTCTGGTGCGCGAGGTCCGGTCCGGGGCCTCGATGTTCTATTTCTCCGTCGGCGACCGTGGTCCCGAGGCGGCGCGCGACTTCGCGGGACAGGTGGCGGAGGTGATGGCCGCCCATGCCGGCCGCAACCACCGGCTGGCGGTGGACAAGATCATGATGCACGGGCTCCGCGCGCTGGAGGCCGCGGGGTTCGAGGTCATGGACGGCGAGGAGGTGACGGAGCACGCGCGCGCCGTGAAAGGGCCGGACGAGATCCGGGCCATGCGCTGCTCCATCCACACCTGCGAGGCCTCGATGGCCGCGATGGAGGCAGCGGCCCGGCCTGGCTTGAGCGAGGACGAGATCTGGGCCGTACTCCATTCCGAGAACATCCGGCGCGGCGGCGAGTGGATCGAGACCCGCCTGCTCTCCACCGGCCCGCGCACCAACCCGTGGTTCCAGGAATGCGGGCCTCGGGTGCTGCAGCCGAACGAGATCCTCGCCTTCGACACCGACCTGATCGGCCCCTACGGCATCTGCACCGACATCTCCCGCACCTGGTGGATCGGCGACGCGCCCCCGCGGCAGGACATGGTGGCGGCGATGCGCCACGCGGTGGAGCACATCACCGAGAACATGGCGATGCTCCGCCCCGGGGTGACGATCGGAGAGCTGGTCAGGGGCGGCCACCAGCTCGCGCCCGAATACTGGGCGCAGAAATACTCCTGCAAGTTCCACGGTGTCGGGCTCTGTGACGAGTGGCCCCACGTCGATTATCCCGACCACTACCACGAGGGCGCCTGGGACCACGCGCTGGAGGCGGGCATGGTGCTTTGCGTCGAGGCGCTGGTCGGAGAGGTCGGCGGGGATTTCTCGATCAAGCTGGAAGACCAGGTGCTGATCACCGAGGACGGATTCGAGAACCTGACCTCCTACCCTTTCGACGACAGGTTGATGGGCGGCGCCTGATCGGCGCGGGGCAGGCCACGCCCCTTGCGCCCCGTCCCGAGGATGTTTCCCAACCTGTGATGGCGACGTCAGTAGCGGGCGACGAGGCCGCGGTGGTCGGAGCCGAGCAAGGGGCGCAGCGTTGTGGCACCGCGATTGCCGGCCGGGATCAGGACGTGGTCGATCGGCAGCACGAGCACGGGGTTGAGCGGAAAGCTCGGGCGCACCTTGCCGGCACGCTCCGCTCCGATGCTCGAGGCGATCCGGCGCATGGTGTGGGACCAGGGAACCATGTTGAGATCACCGCCCAGAACCACCGGCCCGTCGAGCCGGTCCAGCACCTTCAGCCGATGGCGGACGTGGGCTGCCTGGCCGAAGGGCCAGGGCCATTCGAGATGGAGCGAGACGACCCAGGTCCGTCCCTCCGGTGTCTCGACCTGGAGGGCGGCGAGCCCCTCGCGGCAGATCTCGGAACCCTCGACGGGGGGCCAGCGGGTGGCCAGCGCCACCGAGCCGACCCGCGTGGGTTCGCAGACCCGCGCGTGGGGCAGGATATCGGAGAGGTTGTCCAGCATCCCCCGCACCTCGGGCATGAGTTCCTGGAGCGTGAGCACGTCCGGCGCCACCTCGCGGATATCGGCTTCGAGCGCGGAGGTGTCGGCGATCCGGTAGGACATGTTCTTCTGGTAGACCGTGACCGTCTCCGGCGGCGGTGAGACGGTCTCGTAGCGGGTATAGGCCATCAGCACCGGCAGCGAGATCAGCGCAACCGGCACCAGCCAGAGCGGCGAGGCCACACCGGTGAGCCATCCGAGGGCGATCCAGAGCGCTCCGATAAGGGTCACCGGCCCGCGCAGCACCGCCAGCGATTCCCCCGCCGGATGCAGCGGGCCGAGAAACCCGCCGGCCAGAACGGCAAAGCCGCAGACGGCGACGGCCCAGAAGATCACGCTCCAAATGCTCATTGGCTCAAGCTCCGGTTACGGCCCGTCACCTTCCCGTGACGCGGGTGACACAGGCCTTTTGTTCGGTGTGCCGCAGCACCACCCTTCGATCAAGCACGCAATCGCCCCCGGGAGAAACAGCATGGAACGGATCACCTTCGAAGGTGCTCACGGCACGCCGCTGGCCGCCAGGCTCGACATGCCGGAAGGGCCCCACCTGACCACGGCCATCTTTGCCCATTGCTTCTCCTGCACCAAGGACATCGCCGCCGCCCGGCGGATCGCGCAACGTCTGGCGGGCATGGGGATAGCCGTGCTGCGGTTCGATTTCACCGGGCTGGGGCATTCCGAAGGCGAGTTCGCCAACACGACCTTCACCTCGAACGCAGGGGACCTGAAGGCCGCCGCGGCCTACCTCGAGGCGCGCGGCATGGCGCCGACGCTGATGATCGGCCATTCGCTGGGCGGGGCCGCGGTCCTCAAGTCGGCGGGCGAGGTCGACAGCCTCAAGGCGGTGGTCACGATCGGCGCGCCCTTCGAGCCCGGCCACGTCACCCACCATTTCGCCGACGCCCTGCCCCGGATCGAGGCCGAGGGGATGGCGCCGGTCGACCTCGGCGGGCGGTCCTTCTGCATCGGGCGCGACTTCGTCGAGGATGTGCTGAAGGCCGATCTCGCGCCCCATATCGCCAACCTCCGCAAGGCGCTGCTGGTGCTGCACGCGCCGCGCGACTCGGTCGTGGGCATCGACAACGCGACGCGCATCTTCATGGCGGCACGTCACCCCAAGAGCTTCGTCACCCTCGACGATGCGGATCACCTCGTCAGCCGGGCCGCGGATGCCGAATACGCCGCCGAGGTGATCGCGGCCTGGGCCGGACGCTATATCGAGCTGCGCCCGCCCGCGCCGCCCCCCGGCGCGCCGGAAGGGGTGGTCCGGGCCTCGGAAGCGGATCCCGACGGCTTCCTGCAGGACATCAGCCACGGGCCGCGCCACCATACGCTCGCAGACGAGCCTCTCGCCTATGGCGGCACGGATCGCGGAATGTCGCCCTACGGGTTCCTGTCGGCGGCGCTGGCAGCCTGTACCTCGATGACGATCCGCATGTATGCCCGCCGCAAGGAATGGCCGCTGGAGCATGTCTCGGTCGACGTGACGCACGAGAAGGTCCATGCGCAGGACAGCGACCTGACGGGTCCGAACCGGATCGACAGGTTCACCCGCCGGATCCGGCTCGAAGGGCCACTGGATGCCGGGCAGCGCGCACGGCTGCTCGACATCGCGGACCGTTGCCCGGTGCACAAGACATTGGAAGCCGGCGCCAGGGTCGAGACGGCCCTGATCGACTGACGTCCCCTGCCTGCACCGGCCTCACAGGTCGAACACGTCCTTCGTCAGCTCGCTCTTGTCGGTGTCGTCGAAACGGATCGTTACGTTGGCGAATGACACGATGGCGTCCTCGTCATCCTGCCGGATCGTCAGCTGCGAGAATTTCGACGCGCCCTTGTTGATCTGGACGATGTCCTCGGAGGCGTCGAAATCGTCGATCTTGTCGCTGCCGTCGCCCCGGGTGAAGACGAACGTATCGGCCCCGTTGCCGCCCTCAAGCTCGTCATTGCCGGTGCCGCCGATGAGGCGGTCATTGCCATTGCCCCCGTCGAGATCGTCCCGACCCGCGCCGCCGCTCAGCATGTCCCTGCCGCCGTCGCCGTCGAGGTCGTCGTTCCCGTTGCCGCCGTAGAGCTTGTCATTGCCCTTGCCGCCATCGAGGTCGTCTGCGCCGCTTCCGCCTTTCAGCAGGTCGTTGCCACCGCCGCCGTCGATGTCATCATTGCCGTTGCCGCCGTAGAGCTCGTCGTTCCCGCCGGCGCCGCTGTCGTCATCGTCGTCGTCACCGTCGAGGTCATCGTCGCCGTCGCCGCCATAAAGCACGTCGTCGCCCCCCTCGCCCTCGAGGTCGTCGTCGCCATCGTCGCCGTAGAGCACGTCATTGCCGCCGCCACCGTCCAGATCGTCGGCGTCGGCGCCGCCGCGCAGGACGTCCCGGCCCGCACCGCCCTCCAACTCGTCCTCTCCGGCGCCGCCGCGCAGCTCGTCCGCACCGTCACCGCCGTAGAGATCGTCGTCGCCGCCGTAGCCATAGAGCATGTCGCTCCCGCCGAGACCCTTGATCACATCGTCCCCCGGCCCGCCTTTCAGCACGTTGTTCTTGCCGTTCCCCTTGATGGTCATCGAAATGCGCCCTTCCAAATGCGTTGAAACATGGACGCAGGCTAGCCGATGAATCCTCGCCGGATCATCACGTTTTCCTGTGCGCTCCGGGTGTCCCCATCGGACCGGCGGAATGCCGCCGTGGACGGCGGCAATCTCTGCCCGTCCGGCGGCTGGACTTTTGGCCGGGGCACCTCCAAGGTCGCGCTGTTCACGAAGGAGAAACCGGCATGGCGCGGCGCAAGATCATCATCGACACCGACCCCGGCCAGGACGACGCGATCGCGATCCTGCTGGCGCTGGCCAGCCCCGAGGAGCTGGAGGTGCTTGCGATCACCGCGGTGGCGGGCAACGTGCCGCTGGCGCTGACCTCGCGCAACGCACGGGTGATCTGCGAGCTGGCCGGGCACACCGACGTGCCGGTCCACGAGGGCGCCGACCGGCCGATCCGGCGGACGCTGGTGACCGCCGAGCATGTCCACGGCAAGACCGGGCTCGACGGCGCCGACCTGCCCGACCCGAAGATGCACATGGCCGCCCAGCCGGCGGTGGAAGCGATCATCCACCACGTCCGCCGCGAGCCGCCTGGCACGGTAACCCTCTGCCCGCTGGGGCCGCTGACCAACATCGCGCTGGCCTTCGAACGCGCCCCCGACATCGTCGAGCGGCTGGCCGGGATCGTGTTGATGGGCGGCGCCTATTTCGAGGTCGGCAATGTCACGCCGGCCGCCGAGTTCAACATCTACGTCGACCCGGAAGCCGCGGATATCGTTATGAACTCCGGGACCGACATCACGATCCTGCCGCTCGATGCGACACACCAGGCGCTGATCACGCGGCCCTGGCTCGACGAGCTCGCCAAGGTCGACACGCCGGTGGCGCGCGCCGCCTGCGGCTGGCTCGACTTCTTCGAGCGCTACGACATGGAGAAGTACGGCGGCGCCGGCGGCCCGCTGCACGACCCCTGCGTGATCGCCTACCTGTTGAAGCCGGAGCTGTTCGAGGGGCGGCACATCAACGTCGAGATCGAGACGCTCAGCGAGCTGACCCGCGGCATGACCGTCGCCGACTGGTGGGGCGTTACCGACCGCGCGCCCAACGCGACCTTCATCGGCAAGGTCGACGCGGAGGGGTTCTTCGACCTGCTCCTGGAAAGGCTGGCCCGCCTGTGACGGTAGAGATCGCCCCCCACGACCCGGCCTGGGCCTGGCTCGCCGAGGGCGAGGCGGAGCGCTGGAGCGCGGCGCTCGGCCCGGCGCTGGTTGCGCTGCATCACATCGGCTCCACCTCGGTCGACCGGCTCGCGGCGAAACCGATCATCGACCTTCTCCCGGAGATCGCCCCCGGCACCGATCCCGACAGCCTGCGCCCCGCCATCGAGGCGCTTGGCTACGAGTGGATGGGGGAATACGGCCTGCCGGGCCGCCGTTATTGCCGGCGCAACGACCCGCGCACCGGCCGGCGGCTGTTCCATGCCCATTGCTGGCTGTCCGGCAGCCCCGAGATCCGCCGCCACCTCGCCTTCCGCGACGCGCTGCGCGCCGATCCCCTGCTCGCAACCGCCTATGAATCCCGCAAACGCCATTGCGCCTCGCTGCACGCGGAGGATCACGCCGCCTACGGCGCCTGCAAGGCCACCTGGATAGACACAGCCGAAGCCCGAGCCCTGGAGGGTCTGGAATGAAGACCAAGCTGCACATGGCCCGCGCCGAAGACCTGTCCAGACTGCTCGGCATGGTCGCGTCCTTCCATGACGAGACCGGGATCGAGCAGGACGAAACCACCCGCACCGCGGCGCTTGCGCCGCTGCTCGAGGGCTCGCCCCACGGCGTCGTGTACATCATCGGCCCGCGCAACGCGCCGGTGGGCTATATCGCGATCAGCTTCGGCTGGTCGATCGAGATGGGCGGGATCGACGGCTTCGTCGACGAGTTCTGGATCCGCCCCGCCGTGCGCGACAAGGGCATGGGCGGCGAGGCGCTGTCCGCCCTGGTCCCGGCGCTGCGCGAAGCGGGCGTCAAGGCGCTGCACCTCGAAGCCGACCGCGAGAGCCCTGTCGATGCGCTCTACCGCCGGCTCGGTTTCGAACGGCGGGATCGCTACTGCCTGATGACCGCAGACCTGCGCCACCCCTGACATCGGCCCACGGGCCACCTATGTTTCCTCTCAAGGAGACGCCCATGCCCCTCGAGATCCCGTTCGACAACAGTTATGCCCGCCTGCCGGAGCGCTTCTACGTGCGCCAGCCGCCGGTGCCGGTGCGCGCCCCGGAACTTCTGCTGCTCAACCGCGGGCTTGGGGCCGAGCTTGGGATCGACCCGGACGCGCTGCAGAGCCCCGAGGGCGTGCAGGTGCTGGCCGGCAACGCGGTGCCGAGCGGCTCCGACCCGCTGGCGCAGGCCTATGCCGGACACCAGTTCGGGGGCTTTTCGCCGGTGCTGGGCGACGGCCGCGCGCTGCTGCTGGGCGAGATGGTCGACAGCCAGGGCCGCCGCCGCGACATCCAGCTCAAGGGCTCCGGCCCCACCGCCTTCAGCCGGCCGGGCTCGGACGGACGCTCGCCACTCGGCCCGGCGATCCGGGAGTTCATCGTCAGCGAGGCGATGCACGCGCTTGGCATCCCTTCGACCCGCTCGCTCGCCGTGGTCGCCACCGGTGAGCGTGTCCGGCGCGTCGAGATCGAGCCGGGCGGCGTGCTGACGCGGATCGCGTCGAGCCACATCCGCGTCGGCACCTTCCAGTTCTTCGCCGCCCGTGGCGACGCCGAGGCCGTCCGGCTGCTCGCCGAGCACGTCATCGCCCGCCACTACCCCGAGGTCGAGGGCCCGCTGGGCCTGCTGGACGCCGTCATCGCGCGGCAGGCGCAGCTGGTGGCTCAGTGGATGGGCGTGGGCTTCATCCACGGGGTGATGAACACCGACAACACCTCCATCTCCGGCGAGACCATCGACTACGGCCCCTGCGCCTTCATGGACAGCTACCACCCGGCGACGGTCTATTCCTCGATCGACCATCAGGGGCGCTATGCCTACCAGAACCAGCCGGACATCCTCGCCTGGAACCTCGCCCAATTCGCCACCTCGCTGCTGCCGCTGATCGACCCCGACCAAGAGACCGCGATCACCGCCGCACAAGCCGCGATGGAGCGCTACCCGGCCCTTGTCCGCCGGCACTGGAGCGCGGTCTTCCGCGCCAAGATCGGGCTGGTGACCGAACAGCCGGGCGACGACGCGCTGATCGGCGACCTGCTGGCGCGGATGGTCGAGGGCCAGGCCGATTTCACCAACACCTTCCGCGCCCTGGCAGCCGGAACGCCCCGCGACGAGTTCCTTGACCCGGCCGCCTTCGACGCCTGGGAGGCGGACTGGCGCAAGCGCCTCGAGCAGGACACCGCGCCCGACCGGCTGCAGGCCCGGCTCCGGGCCGCAAACCCGGCGATCATCCCGCGCAACCACCGCGTCGAACAGGCCATCGACGCAGCAACACAGGGCGATATGGCCCCTGCCGCCCGGCTCGTTGCGGCCCTGTCCCGCCCCTTCGAGGACCTCGCGGAGGACGACGCGGATCTTGCCCGCCCGCCGACCGAGGCCGAGCGCGTGCACCGGACCTTCTGCGGCACCTGACCGGGCTCAGCCGGGCGTGCGCTTGCGGTGGTTGATGAGGATCAGTCCCGTTGCCACCAGCACCAGCCCGCCGAGCAGCGTCGGCGGCAGCGGCTCGTCCAGCAGCAGCCAGCCGAGCGCGACGCCGAAGACCGGCGACAGGAAGCTGAAGGCCGCAACAGCGGCCGGCGGATAGATCGCGAGCAGCCACAGCCAGGCCGAGAATCCGAGGGCCACGACAAAGACGATCTGGAACCCCAGGCCCCACCAGTGCAGCGCCTCCGGCTCCCGGAGGAACTCCCCGAAGAGCGGTGACAGCGCCAGCAGCAGCGGCGCCGAGACCCCGACCTGCCAGAGCAACTGCGTCTCCGGCGAGACCTCGCGGATCGCGGTGCCCCGGGCGCAGAGCGCCACGCCGGCCCAGGCGAAGGACGCGCCGAGCGCACAGAGATCGCCGGCCAGCGCGCCCTCGCTGCCGGCCCCGCCACGCCCGGCGATCACCCAGGCCACGCCGGCAAATGCCACCACCAGCCCCACCATCCGGCGGCGGGTCAGGCGTTGCCCCGGCAAGAGGAAATGCGCGGCGATCCCGAGCCAGACCGGCATCGAGTAGAAGATCACCGAGGAACGCACCACGGTTGTCATGTCGAGCGCAAGGAACAGCAGCAGGAATTCCGTCGTGAACGCCGCCCCGATCAGCAGCCCACCCGTCCAGGTATGCCGCGCCAGCTCCACGCGCCTGCCCCGAAGCCGCAGCATCAGCCACAGGATCGGCACCGCCCCGGCCGAGCGCAGACCGGCCCAGAACACCGGCTGCAACCCCTCGTTCACCACCTTGGCCACGACCTGGTTCATGCCCAGAAAGGCCGAGAACCCGATCAGCGCCAGCGCGCCGAAGGTGTCGATACTGTCCCGCCTGTCCACGATCCCCTCCGCCGAGCGCATGGGGCGCCTCTGGGGGAAGGATGATGCGATGTCAATCCGCGCTGCCTGCGAAAGCGGCGCTCCTGCAACGCTCTCTCGCTTGTTACGGAAATGCCGGCGCAATTCGTTTCCCTGCCACCGACCGCTCGGATAGCGTTGCCCGCAACGAAAAGACGGGAGAACACCGTATGCCCGGACGAGCAGAGATCCGCATCCGCCCCATCGAGGCGTCCGACGAACCCGAATGGCGGAGGCTGTGGACGGGCTACCTCGAGTTCTATGAAAGCTCGGTCAGCGAAGACGTCTACCGGACCTCCTTCGCCCGGCTCTTGGGCGACGACCCGCAGGATTTCCACGGTCGCCTGGCCGAGATCGACGGCCGCCCGGTCGGTCTGGTGCATTTCCTGTTTCACCGCCACATGTGGCGTGTCGAGAACACCTGCTACCTGCAGGATCTCTACGCCGACCCAGACGTTCGCGGGCACGGCGTCGGCCGGGCGCTGATCGAGGCCGTCTATGCCGAGGCCGACGCCCGCGGCTGCCCTTCCGTCTACTGGCTGACGCAGGAGTTCAACAGCACGGCCCGCACGCTCTATGACCGGATCGGCACGCTGACCCCGTTCATCCGCTACAACCGGGTGGTGGCGTGAGGGTGCGTGCATTCGCAATGGCGGCGACCGCGCTGGTGCTCGCCGCCTGCGCCCCTTCGCCTTCGGCCGACATCGCCCAGAGGCGCGCGAGCTTCGACGAGCCGCTGCCCCCGATGCGCGCCTTCGGGACGCCGCGGTCGAGCGCCTCCGTCCGGACCAACACCCAGCTCGCGGGAGATTTCCTCGACCTGACCTTCATGCTGGAAAGCGGCCGGGAACTGCCCCGCCTGACCCGGTTCGAGGGCGAGATCACCGTCGGCCTGCGCGGCTCCGCAGACGCGACCCTGCAGCGCGACCTTTCCCGGCTGCTCACCCGCCTGCAGCGCGAAGCCGGCATCCCGATCCGCTCTGCGCGGGAGGGCGAGGAACCGTCGATCGTGGTGGAGGTCCTGCCGCGCAAGGAGCTGCAGCGCGCCGTGCCGCAGGCCGCCTGTTTCGTCGTGCCCCGCGTCAGCGGCTGGTCGGAGTTCCGCCGCCAGCGCCGGTCCGAGACCGTCGACTGGACCACGCTGGAAACCCGCGAGCGCGCCTCCGTCTTCCTGCCGGGCGACGTGTCTCCGCAGGAGGCCCGCGACTGCCTGCACGAGGAGATCGCCCAGGCGCTCGGCCCGCTCAACGATCTCTACCGGCTGCCGGACTCGGTCTTCAACGACGACAATTTCCACACTGTGCTTACCGGCTTCGACATGCTGATGCTGCGCGTCTACTACGACGATGCGCTGTCCAACGGCATGAGCAAGGCCGAGGTGGCCGCCGCCCTGCCCGGCATCCTCGCCCGGCTGAATCCCGGCGGCCAGCGCAGCGGCCCGACTCCGACCCCGCCGACGCCGCGCATCTGGATCGAAGCGATCGAGGACGCCCTCGGCCCGCGCGGCAACATGGTGCAGCGCCGGGTTGCCGCCGAGCGCGCCGTCGATCTGGCCCGGGCCGCGGGCTGGCGCGACACGCGGATGGCCTTCTCGCTCTACGCTCTCGGCCGGCTGTCGCTGAGCCGCGAGCCCGAACTGGCGCTCGCCGCCTTCATCGAGGCCGCCGAGATCTACCGCCGCCTGCCCGACACCCAGATCCAGGCGGCCCATGTCGCCATGCAGCTCGCCGCCTTCTCGCTGAGCGCCGGGCAGACCGCCGCCACCATCGGTCTGGTCGAGGAGAGCCTGCCCGCGGTCCGCGAGGCCGAGAATGCCGCCCTGCTGTCGACGCTGATGATGATGCGCGCCGAGGCGCTGGCCCTGCAGGGCCGGACGGCCGAGGCCCGCGCGGAGCGCACCGAGGCGCTCGGCTGGGCCCGCTACGGCTTCGGCGCCGACGACGTGGTCTGGGCCCGCGCCACCGAGATCGCCGCCCTTGCCCCCGGCCCCTCGGACCGCTAAGCCGCGATCCGAAACAGCCGAGGACGGACGATGATCGTGATTTTCTGCGCCCTCGCCGGGGCGCTCCGGGGCGGATACCTGGCGAAGAAGCGGGGCGGCAAGCCCGCCGACATCGCGCAATATGCCGCCGGCTACGCAATCGCCCTGGGGCTGCTCGGCCTCTTCGCGACGATCTTCCTCGAACGGATGCTCTGAGCCACCCCGGGCACTCCCGCCCCTCCACCTCGCGCTGACGCGCGCGGCAAGAGGGTTGGGCGAAGCGCCCTTCGGGCGCAAAGCCAAAGCCCAACGCCGCGCCTGTCCTTCTCCTGTTCCCAGGCATCCCAGGGGGAACGGCCCTGCGGGCCGCCGCGGCCCCGTCCACCAGCGACGCGCTCGGCTCCCTCAGGCTTTCCGCACCGGTTGACGCCCCGCGCCGCAACGTCGAGTGTTGGGACCAGCCCCGCAGGAGAGCCCACGGCATGTTTCTCCCCTTCTTTCAGAATCTGCGCGACGCCGGCGTTCCGGTGAGCCTGCGCGAGTATCTCGCCTTTCTCGAAGGCATGGCGGCGGGGCTGGTGACCTATGACATCGAGAGTTTCTACTACCTCGCCCGCACCGCCATGGTGAAGGACGAGCGTCACCTCGACCGTTTCGACCGCGCCTTCGCCGCCGCTTTCGAAGGGCTCGAGGCAATCCCCGTCGAGACGGTCCTGGAGGCGGTCGACCTGCCCGCCGACTGGCTGCAGAAGATGGCCGAGAAGCACCTGTCCAAGGAGGAGATGGCCGCGATCGAGGCTCTCGGCGGCTTCGACAAGCTGATGGAGACGCTTCGCCAGCGGCTGGAGGAGCAGAAGGGCCGGCACCAGGGCGGCAACAAGTGGATCGGCACCGCTGGCACCTCGCCCTATGGCGCCTATGGCTACAACCCCGAGGGCGTGCGGATCGGCCAGAAGGAAAGCCGCCACAAGCGCGCCGTGAAGGTCTGGGACCGGCGCGATTTCCGGAACCTCGACGACACGGTGGAGCTCGGCACCCGTAACATCAAGGTGGCGCTGAAGCGCCTCCGCCAGTGGGCCCGGCATGGCGCCCACGAGGAACTCGACCTCGACGAAACGATCCGGGCCACCGCCGATCACGGCTATCTCGATGTGAAGATGCGCCCGGAGCGGCACAATGCGGTGAAGGTCGTGATGTTCCTCGATGTCGGCGGCTCGATGGACCCGTTCGTCAAGGTGGTGGAGGAGCTGTTCTCCGCTGCGCGCGCCGAGTTCAAGCACCTCGAATATCACTACTTTCACAACTGCCTCTACGAAGGCGTCTGGCGGGACAACGAGCGTCGATGGACCGAGCAGACGCCGACCTGGGAGGTGCTCAACACCTACGGGCCCGACTACAAGTGCATCTTCGTCGGCGACGCCTCGATGAGTCCCTATGAACTGCTGCACCCGGGCGGCGCCAACGAGCACTGGAACGCGGAATCGGGCGAGGTCTGGCTGCGGCGAGCGCGGGAGCAATGGCCGGATCACCTCTGGATCAACCCGACGCCGGAACGGCACTGGCAATACACCCAGTCGATCGGAATGGTGCGGGAGATCTTCGAGGGCCGCATGGTGCCCATGACCCTCGACGGCATCGACCGCGGGATGCGCCTGCTCAGCTAGGCCGGTTGCCAGGCCCGGTCGCGCCCGTTATCGCCAAAACACCTTCACACCACCTCGGAGACCGCCGTGCCGCGCGCCCAGGGCCTGCCCCTCTATCTCTCCGCGATGTTCCTTATCACGGCCATGTCCGCCTGCGTCCGGGCGGTGTCGGGAGAGGTGCCGCTCGGACAGATCATCTTCTGGCGTTCCGCCGTCGCACTGGTACCGATCCTGGCCTACATGGCGGCGCGCGGCGAGTTGCCCGCCGCGCTCCGCACATCGCAGCCGCGGCTGCACGTCACCCGCAACCTGCTCGGCGGCCTGTCGATGGCGCTGTCCTTCCTGTCGCTGGCTTATCTGCCGGTCGCCACGGCGCAGGCGCTGGCCTACCTCGCGCCGATCCTGACGCTGGTGCTGGCCGCGCTCGTCGGGCGGGAGCAGATCGGCGGGCGGGTTGTCGGGGCGATGGCGCTCGCGGTGGCGGGGCTCGCCGCGATGATCGGCGGCGCGCTGACGGCCCCGGGCCAGGGCGCGCTGATCGGGATCGCAGCCGGGCTCGGCTTTGCCACAACCCAGGCCGTTGTGCGGGTCCATGTCCGTGCGATGACCCGGAGCGAGAAGCCCTCCACCATCGCGTTCTATTTCGCGGTGACCGGCACGGCGATCGGGCTGGCGAGCCTGCCCTTCGGCTGGTCGACCCCCGACCTGCCGGCGCTGGCGCTGCTGGCCGGGGCCGGCTTGCTGGGAGGGATGGCGCATGTGGCCGCGACCGAGGCCGTGGCCCGCTCGCCCGTCTCGCGACTGGCGCCGCTGGAGTACACCGGGCTGATCTGGGCGCTCGGTTTCGACATCCTGGCCTTTGGCGAGATGCCCGCGCCCGCCGCCCTGGGAGGCGCAGTGCTGATCGTTCTGGCGGTACTGATCCTCGCGATCCGGAGCGGGGCGAAGGCGCCCGGCTGACCGGAGGCCCCTGCCCTCAGCCCTTGGTCGGGTTCGGCATTGCCGCGCCGCGCAGACCGACGATGTTGGGCCGGACCTCCTCCTCGCGCGTCATGGTCCGGCCGGGCGCAGGATCGCGCCAGTTGCCCAGCACCAGACCGGTGGCGACGACCATCAGGGAGGCGGCCACGGAGGGTGCGACGGCGGCGGTCATGTAGGCCGGAAGCGAGGATACCGGCAGATCGAACCCGGCGACGGCGATACCGGCCATCGGCGCGAAGACGAAGATCTGGACCGCGAACATCGCCAGCAGGATCGTCAGGCCGTGGCCGGGATGCTCCGGCCGGCGCAGCCACGGCGGCGTCATCCGGGGCACAGCGAGGAACAGGCAGACGCCCGCACCGGCGAAGCCGACGGCGATGGAACTGCCGATATGGCGCCCGAGGGCGAGACCGACCGGTATGCCCGCCAGGATCGCCAGAAAATAGAGGATGCCGATGGCGCCAAGCAGGCGCAGCATGATTGCGTGCAGGGAATCGATGATGTCGCGCATGAAACAACTCGCAGTCTGGAACTCGGGAACACGGGTCTTGAACATCTTCACCATCATTTCGAAATGCGGCGTTAACATGCTGCCTTTCTGAAAAATCGGCGTCGGGGCGGAGGCCGGCTGCTGTTCCGGCTGCCCGCGCCGCACCCCACGCCGATCCAGCGTCCGGGTCGCTTCGGCTTGCTGCGGCCCCGTCTTCGCCCCATATCTTGGGCATGTTGAAGCTTACGCCCCTCCTGCTGATGCTGGCCTACGGGCTGGTGATGTATCGGTTCTCGGCCTGGAAGACGGCCCGGGATCTCGATGCGCGTTCGACCGAACTGGCCGACCCGACCTTGCGCGGACTGACCAACCGGATGGCCGAGGCGTTGGGTCTGGAACGGATTCGGGTTCATATCTACGAGGTCGCGCCGATCAACGGGCTGGCGGCTCCGGACGGGCGGATCTTCATCACCCGCGGCTTCTATGACCGCTACCGTGCGGGCGAGGTCAGCGCCGAGGAGATCTCGAGCGTCATCGCCCACGAACTGGGCCACGTGGCGCTCGGGCATTCGCGGCGGCGGATGATCGACTTTTCCGGGCAGAACGCGATCCGGATGGCGCTGGCGACCATGCTCAACCGGTTCCTGCCGGGTCTGGGTGTCTGGATCGCCACGATGCTGACCACGTTGCTGGCCGCCCGCCTGAGCCGGCAGGACGAGTTCGAGGCCGATGCCTATGCCTCGGCCCTGCTGGTCAAGGCCGGCATCGGGACGGAGGCGCAGAAGAGCCTGTTTGCCAAGCTCGAGCACCTGACCGGCGGGCTCGGCGCGGGCACCCCGGCCTGGCTGCTGAGCCACCCCAAGACGGAACAGCGCATCGCCGCGATCGAGGCGCGCGAAGCCCGCTGGACTCGCCCCCAGATCGAGGATTAACGGACCGGCGCATCCATGCCGGAATGCATGGGACTTCTGCACGAACAGGCAATTTCAATGCCGTGACGCATGGCGCATCCTGAGGGCAGATCGACCCAAGGGAGCGCCAAGATCATGTCCAACTTTCCCAGGGCCAGCCGTGGCCTGCTCCGCCTCGCGGGGCTTTTCTACCTGCTGATCATCGCATGCGGCCTCTGGGCGGAGCTGGCGGTGCGCGGCCCGGTTCTGGCGCTGGAAACCCCGGCGCTGCAGAGCGCGGCCATTCTTGCAAACGAGGGGCGGTTTCGCCTCGGGCTTGTCGCCGATGCCGTGATGGCGCTGAGCGACGTGGCGCTGGCCGGGCTGCTCTTCGTCATCCTCGCGCCTGCCGGGATGCTGCTGGCGGGCCTCGCGACGGCCTTTCGTCTGGTGCAGGCGGCAATCATCGGCATGAGCCTGATGCTGCCCTATGCCGCCCTCCATCTGGCGACCACGACGCCCGGCGCGCCGCAGCCCCTCGCCGGCACGCTGCTGGCGCTGCACGGGGTCAGCTACGATGTCGGGCTGGCGTTCTTCGGGGGGAACTGCCTGCTGACCAGCGTGCTGCTCCGGCGCAGCCCGGCCTTTCCGGGATGGCTCGGCTGGCTGATCGGGGCAGCGGGCGTGGTCTATCTCACCGGGACGGCGCTGCGGCTCGTCGCACCGTCGATGGTGGCCCCCTTCGTCCCGGCCTACATTGTCCCGGCCGTGGCGGAGCTTGCCTTCTGCCTGTGGCTGCTGGCCGGCGGGCGGCGTGAGGTCGCCGCCCGGGCCTGAACCTCAGCCCTGTTCGGGTTCCGGCGCCGGTTCGGCCGGGGGCCGCCCCCCGAACAGGCGCTTCACCCGTTCGCGCATGTTCTGCAGCACCACGTAGAGCACCGGCACGAGGATCACGCCGATCAGCGTCGCCGCCAGCATGCCGCCGAACACGGCGATCCCGATGGCGCGCTGGCTTGCCGCGCCGGCGCCGGAGGCGGTAAGCAGCGGCACCACCCCGAGCAGGAACGACAGCGCCGTCATCATCACCGCCCGGAAACGCTGGTGCGCGGCCTCCGCAGCGGCTTCCAGCACCGAGAGCCCGGCGTCGCGCCGCTCCATGGCGAATTCCACGATCAGGATCGCGTTCTTCGCCCCGAGACCGATCAGCATGATCATTCCGATCTGGGTGTAGAGGTTGATGTCGCTCCCCGCGACCGCCACCGCCGCCACGGCCCCGAACAGTGCCACCGTCACGGAGAGCAGGATCGCCACCGGCATCGTCCAGCTCTCGTATTGCGCCACGAGGAAAAGGTAGCCGAAGAGGATCGCCATCATCAGGATCACCGTCACCAGCCCCGAGGAGGCAAGCTGCTGCTGCGCCGTGCCGGTCCACTCGTAGCTGTAGCCCGGCGGCAGCGCGGTGGCGGCCTCCTCCTGTAGCACGCGGATCGCATCGCCCGTCGACAGCCCTTCCGCCGGCACCGCCGTCACCGTGGCGGAGCGGAACAGGTTGTAGCGGTTGAGCAGCACCGGCCCGAGGATGTTCTCCACGTCGACCAGCGTCCCGAGCGGCACCATCTCGCCGGTGGTGGAGCGCACGTAGAGACGCGAGATGTCCTCGATCTGCGCGCGCTGATCGCCCTCGGCCTGGATCAGCACCTTGTAGACCCGTCCGAAGAGGTTGAAGTCGTTCACGTAGTAGGAGCCGAGATAAGCCTGCAGGGTCTGGAACACCTCGCTGATCGGCACGTCGAGCGACTTGGCCTTCTCGCGGTCGAGATCGACGAAGACCTGGGGCACGTTGGCCCGGAAGGTGGTGTAGGCCTGCGAGATCTCCGGCCGCTGGTTGACCGCATAGACGAGCCCGCCAAGCGCCGAGGAAAGATCCTGCGCCGAGCCGCCGCCGGTCTGCTGCACCTTCATCTCTACCCCGGCCGAGAGGCCGAGGCCGGAGATCGGCGGC
Organism: Tropicimonas sediminicola; assembly: GCF_900188335.1. Classification (GTDB taxonomy): domain Bacteria; phylum Pseudomonadota; class Alphaproteobacteria; order Rhodobacterales; family Rhodobacteraceae; genus Tropicimonas; species Tropicimonas sediminicola. The sequence goes on from NZ_FZOY01000002.1 coordinate 225,137, forward strand.
GGGTTGAAGGCGATGACGCTGGCCGCGGCCTCCTGGTTCGCGATGCCGAAGATCTTCTGCAGGATCGCGTCGGCGTGGAGGTCCGACTCGGTCCGCTCGCCCCAGGGATCGAGGTTGACGATGATCATCGCGCCGTTGGAGCCGGACCCCGAGAGCATGCTGAAGCCGTTCACCAGCACGGTATTGGCCACGCCCGGGATCGCCTCGAGCTGGGTGTTGACCCGATCGGTCACGACCTCGGTCCGCGCCAGCGATGCGGCGTCGGGAAGCTGGACGTCGACGAAGAGCACGCCGTTGTCCTCGGACGGGATGAACCCCTTGGGCGTCGCCATGAAAAGCGATCCGGTCAGCGCGATCACCGCGCCGATCGCCACCAGGCTCAGAAGCGAGACCCGGACGAAGCGCCGCACGATACTGGAATATCCGTCCCGCACGCCGCCGATCCCCCGCTCGAAAACGGCGAAGATCCCCTTGGGGGGACCGCTGCGGGGCTTGAGCACGAGGGCGCAGAGCGCGGGCGACAGCGTCAGCGCGTTGATCGAGGAGATCACCACCGCGGTCGAGATCGTCACGGCGAACTGCGAATAGAGCCGCCCCGTGATGCCGGGCATGAAGGTCACCGGGACGAAGACGGCCAGCAGCACGAGCGTTGTCGCGATCACCGGGCCGGTGATCTGGCCCATCGCCTTGGCCGTGGCCTCGGGCGGAGACAGCCCCTCCTCCGCTATGATGCGCTCGACGTTCTCGACCACAACGATGGCGTCGTCCACCACGATGCCGATGGCCAGCACCAGCGCGAAGAGCGAGACGGTGTTCAGCGTCATCCCGAAGGCCAGCAGGAAGGCGAAGGTTCCGATCAGCGAGACCGGGATCGCCACCATCGGGATGATCGTCGCCCGCCACGACCCGAGGAAGACGAAAACCACCGACATCACGAGGATGAAGGTCAGGATCAGCGTGGAAACCACGTCCTCGAGCGATTTCTCCACGAAGTCGGTGGAGTTGTAGGGCACCTCGTAGGCGATATCGTCGGGAAACAGCGTCGAGAGGCGCTCGAGTTCGGCCAGCACGCCCTCCGACACCGCGAGCGCGTTCTCGCCCGGCGCCTGGTAGACGGCGAGCACCGTCGACGGCAGCCCGCTGAAGCGGCCCGAGGCGTTGTAGTAATTCGCCCCGAGCTCCACCCGCGCCACGTCCTTGATCCGCACGATGGCCCCCGCGCCGCCGGTGCGCACGATGATGTCCTCGAATTCATCGACCGTCGCGAGCCGGCCCTTGGACTTGATCGTGTACTGGAACTGCTGCCCCTCCGGCGCCGGAGGCGAGCCGATCTGGCCGGCCGAGACCTCGAGGTTCTGCTCCCGGATCGCGGAAATAAGGTCGCCGGGGGTGATGCCGAGGCTCGCCATCCGGTCCGGGTCCATCCACATCCGCATGGAATATTCGAAGTTGGTCAGCACGTCGGCCTGCCCAACCCCTTTCACCCGCGCCAGCGCGTCCTTGAGGTTGATTGAGGCGTAGTTCGACAGGAAGACCTCGTCGTAGGTGCCGTTCGGCGAATAGAGCGTGGCCACCAGCAGCATGTTGGTGGAGGCCTTCTGGGTGACGACGCCACGGCTCGTCACCTCGGTCGGCAGCGCCGCCGTCGCCTGCGCGACCCGGTTCTGCACGTTGACCGAGGCGATATCCGGGTCGGTGCCGACCTCGAAGGTGATCGCCAGCGAATAGGAGCCGGTATCGGAGCTGTCCGACGACATGTAGAGCATGTCGTCGACGCCATTGACCTGCGCCTCGATCGGGGCTGCCACGGTGTTCTCCACCGTCTCGGCATTGGCCCCGGTGTAGTTGGCGCTGACACGCACCACCGGCGGGGTGATCTCGGGGAATTGCTCCACCGGCAGCACCGAATAGGCGATCGAGCCCATCACGGTCAGTACCAGCGAGATCACGAGCGCCGTCTTGGGGCGCCGGATGAAGATCGCGGAGAACATCAGCTCATTCCTCCGACGGCGCCGTGCCGGCGAGGATCGGCTCGACCTGAACGCCCGGGCGCACCCGCTGCAGCCCCTCGACGATCACGGTCTCGCCCTCGCGCAACCCGTCCTGCACGACAAAGGCCGCCTCGTGGGTCCGCCCGAGGGTGACATAGCGCTGCTCGACCCGTTGGTCGGGTGTCACCACAAGCACGAAATCCCCGCGCTGGTCGCGCTGCACCGCCGCCTGCGGGATCAGCAGTCGCGTTTCGGGGCGGAGCGCCTGGATGCTGACATCGACGAAGGCGCCGTCCACGATCAACCGGCGTTCATTGGCAAATTGCGCCCGGAGCGCGATGGTGCCGGTCGTCGGATCGATCCGGTTGTCGACGAAGACGATCCGGCCAGGCTCTTCCAGCCGCGATCCATTCGGCAGGGTGACAAAGACGTCCGGGGTCTTGTCGGTGCCCGCGAGTTCCGGAAGCCCGGCCTGCAGCCGCTCCAGCACGTCGAGCAGCTGCCGCTCCGACAGGGTGAAGGCAACCTGGATCGGCTGCTCCCGAACCAGCGTCACGAGCGGCGTGGTGGTGGGCCCGACAAGATCGCCGACGCTGCTGGAAATCGTGCCGATCCGTCCGGGGAACGGCGCATGGATCTCGGTATAGCTGACATCGAGCTCGGCGGCTCGGATCGCCGCCTTCGCGGAGGCGACTTCCGCCTCGGCCACCTTCTCGTTGGCGAGGGCGACATCCGCCTCGCTCTGCGGCGAGGCCTGCCGGCTCACCAGCTCCTGCCGGCGCGCCAGCTCGATCTGGGCGAGTTCCAGGTTGGCCTCTGCGCGCGACAGATCGGCCTGCCGGGAGGCCAGCGCCGCCTCGTAGGCGTCGGGTTCGATGCGGAACAGCAGGTCGCCCTCCGCCACCTCGGCCCCCTCCGCCACCAGCCGCTCGTCGAGAAACCCGCTGACCCGGGCGACGATTTCGACCTTGTCGAGCGCCACACCCTTGCCGATGAACGACGCCTCGTCGGTCAGTTCTTCGGTATAGGCCGCCGCGACCGATACCCGTGCGGCCGGCGCATCGTCCTGCGCCATGGCGCCGGAGCCGATCGAGCTCACTGCCAGAAGGAATCCCGTGAGGAACGCGGCCGAATGACCGCTGCGTCTGTGCGTCGTTGGCATGGTGGCTGTCTCTCCCTGCTGCCCCGGGCCATCCGACGAGTCCCGCCTCGCCCGAACCCTTCTGTCTCAAGAAGTAGACCAGCAAACGCTTCAAAGCAAAGAAAGCTCAGGCCCTTGCGCCGCGCGCCCCCTTCCCGATGCCCGACGCCCCGCGGGGACGCCGAAGCCCGTCAAGCAAAAATCGACCGTGCCGCCCCCCTGTCCGGCACGCCCGGAAGCTCCTCCGGAAGCCCGAGGCGCCTGCGGGCAGCGTCCGTCGTGAGTTCGGCAAAGAAGCCGGAGAGCGGCGCCATGTCGCCCCCGTCGCGGCCTTGCCCGGCGGTCGGGCAATGGACCAGCGCGCCGGTGTTGGCAAAGACGACCTCCTCCTCATCGAATCGCAGCGCCACGGCGAGCGCGCCCGCCCGGGCACGGCGCATCGTCACGCCGCGCCAGCCAACCAATGCTCCCGCGGGAACCAGCACCGGGCCACCGGCCGCCTGGTCCGGCAGGGCCAGTTCCGGCAAATCCAGCAGCAGCCGCGTGCCTGGCAACACAGCTAGGCCGAGACAGGTGTTCAAGGTGCCCCCCGGCACATGGATCAACCCCAGGGGCCGCTCCGACGTGACCGGCGCCCGCGCGACCGAGGCAAGGCGCCGTAGCCCGCCGTCAAAAGTCTGCACCAAGTCGCCCGCCCGCAACTCTTCGACCGGTCGCCAGCCCATGGGCGTCTCGACCAGCGTTCCGGCCAACATTGCGTGTAATGTTTCGGAGGTCACGGAGGCGCCCTCCACCTCGCGGTTCCGGCCGCGTGCCGCGAATCGCGCTCCGGCTGACATGGTCATGGCATCTCTCCTGCGAATCCGGTCCGGGCCATCCGGCCCATTTCCACCGAATGAATGCCGGAACCTTGCCCTGCGAAGGACACATCAGCGGCAACAATGAGGCATCTTTTCAAGCGAACTGCTCGTTGCTATCCTCTCGATGCGAACGTAAATCATTTGGAAACAATGCATTAAAGCTTGAGAAACCCAAGTCTGGGTAGAAACGATTTGTGCCCCTCGCAGCTGATTGAACGAGTTTACCAGGATGTTCTCACGATGATGACCTGTACCGTCACCTATCCCTACCGCCTCTGTCGCGCTCTCGTACTCCGGATTCTTACCGGACTGATTGTCGAGCTCCCGGCCGAGGATCTGCGGGCCCGGATTTCCGCGCTCCCGCTCCATGCCCAGATCCCGCTGATCGGGAATTTCATTGTCACGCTGGGGCTCGCCACGCTGGTCTTTGCCCATGCCGGCTGGGGCGGGCCGATCGCCTTCTGGTTGGCGCTGGCGCTCGTGGTGCGCTAATCAGGCCTCCGGCTCGGCGGGGAGGTCGCTCTCCGCCGGGCGAAACCCGGTCGCCACCACGAATTTCTCCGACGAATCGGAGCGGCTTGCCGGGGGTTTCACATTCGCCACCTTGGTGAATCGCTGCTTGAGCAGCTTCTGCAATTCCCCCTCCGCACCGCCCGCAAGCACCTTGGCCACGAAGGTTCCCCCCGGCGCCAGTACGTCAAAGGCGAAATGCGCCGCGGTTTCGCACAGGGCGATGATCCGCAGGTGGTCGGTCTGCTTGTGTCCCGAAGAGGCCGCGGCCATGTCGGACATCACCACATCCGCCTCCCCGCCGAGCCAGGCCTTCACCTTGTCGTCGGCGCCGTCCTCCATGAAGTCGAGCACATGGGTCTCGGCCCCGGCAATCGGCTCCACCTCCTTGAGATCGACCCCGAGAACGGTGCCCACCGCCTTGCCGGATTTCTCGCCCAGGGCATTGACGCGGGCCACGGCCACCTGGCACCAGCCGCCGGGCGCGCAGCCAAGGTCGACCACCCGCGCCCCCGGCACGAGGAAGCGGAACTTGTCGTCCAGCTCGAGGATCTTGAACGCCGCCCGCCCGCGATACCCCTCGCGCCTGGCGCGCGCCACATAGGGATCGTTGAGCTGCCGCTCCAGCCAGCGGGTCGAGCTGAGCTTCCGCCCGCGCGCTGTCTTCACCTTTACCTTGAGATCGCGCTGGCCGCGCCCGCTGGTCTTCTTTGTCATCCCGTTTCTCCGGCGTGGCCGTGCAGAATTTCGCCTCCGGCGGGGATATTTGGGAACAGATGATGATGCCACCCCCCGATGCATCATCTGTTCGAAAATATCCGCGCTGCAGGCGGCTTCAGAACGGCCCGTCTTCCAGAACTCCGTCCGAGGACATCTGCGCATAGAGCAGCCCCTCGCGCAGGCCGCGATCCGCCACCGAGAGCCGATCCGTCGGCCAGACCCGCATCAGCGCCTGCAGGATCGCCGAGCCGGACATGATGAGCGACTGACGGTCCTTGCCGATGCGCGGATCGGCGCGGCGGCCCTCCTCGCCCAGTTCCAGGTAGCCGCGGATCACAGCGTCGATCTGGTCGGAGCTCATCCTCAGACCATCGACCTTGGTGCGATCATACCGGCGCAGGCCGAGATGGCTGGCGGCGACCGTGGTGACCGTTCCGGAGGTGCCGATGATCTGGAAGCCCTCGCGCGCCTGTTCGTGGGCATAGGGCGAGAAATCGGCCAGTTGCTCCTCGAAATACCAGCTCATCAGGGCAAAGCGTCCGGCGTCGTCCTCGACGTCGCGGAACAGGTCTTTGAGAGTCGCGACCCCAAGCGGCACCGAGATCCAGTCCACGACCTTGGCGGTGGGGAACGGATGGTCGCCGGTGTCGAAGCCCTTGTGCAGCCGCATGATCGCACGGGCGCGGTCCGGCCCGGGCACGCGGCTCAGGTCGATCCAGACAAGCTCCGTCGAACCGCCGCCGATATCGACCACGAGCAACTGCTCGGTCTTCACGGAAACCAGCGGCGCACAGGAGACGACGGCGAGCCGCGCCTCCTCCTCCGGGGCGATGATGTCGAGCTGCAGCCCGGTCTCGCGTTTCACGAACCGAATGAAATCGCGGGCGTTCTTGGCACGCCGGCAGGCCTCGGTGGCGACAAGGCGCATGCGCTGCACCTTGTGCTTCTGGAACTTCGCCTTGCAGATCCGAAGCGCCTGCACGGTCCGCGCCATCGAGGCGCGCGACAGCCGTCCGCTGGCCTCCAGCCCGCTGCCGAGTTGCACCGATTTCGAGAAACTGTCCACGACGTGAAACTGGCTGCCCTTGGGCTGGGCGACCAGCATTCTGCAAGAATTCGTTCCCAGATCCAGAGCCGCATAGGGGGCCACCGGATCGGGCGGTTCGGGTGCGAGGGTTACGACCGGTTTCGGGAACGCGCCCGCACCTATGGGACGCTTGGGCGCCATCTCACGCCCTCCATATCAAGTTGTCCCCAAGGTAGCGATCCAACCTGTCTCGTGCAAGCCCGTCCCCTCGTCCGGCACCCCATGCCGCAGGGCCTATCGCGCCCCTGCAACGCCTGCTCAGGGCGCGCTCGGCATCCCTGAGACGCCATGACGTCGCCCGCGCCCTCTCTGATGTCGAAAAACGCACGCGACACCGGGGACCGGCGTCGTAAACCGGAAGAAACGCACGAACGGAACCACGGATCCCATGCCCGACGTCACAATCGTTTTCTGGCGCGACATACCGGCCCAGGTCATCGTCGGCCGCGGCCGCGGCGGAGCCAAGGCGCCCCTGTCCGAGCGTTTCGAGAAGGCGATAGACCGTTGCGCCATGGCAATCGGCGCAAAGGACAGCGACGCCTATCTTGCGGAATGGCGCAAGGTCGCCTCCGGCAACATCGACGGTGACGCCGAGGCGGTACTGCGGTCGGAAGTCGAGCGGCTCGAGGCGGCATATGATGACACCCGCCTCAAGCACCTGATCACACATGCCGGATGGGATTGACCCCGGCACATATCTGGGAGACCGCGATGGCCCTGCTACCGTTTCGCAAGGCGAAGTCCTCCAAGGCCAGCGCCTCGGATCTCGAAGCCTTTCTCAAGGGATTCTCGATCGAGGTGATGCCGCGCACCGCGGCCAAGATCGAGGATTTCCGCAGCCTGCTGCCCGACGGGACTCGCATCTACATCGCCCATATCGACGGCACCCCGATCGACGAGATGGTGGCCACGGCAAAGCGCCTCGCGGCCGAAGGATTTCCGGTGATGCCGCACTTCCCGGCCCGGATCATCGCCGACCGCGCCATGCTGGCCGACTGGATCGCCCGCTACCAGGGCGAGGCCGGCGTGACCCAGGCGCTGCTGCTCGCAGGCGGCGTCGATGCCCCGCGCGGGGACTTCCACTGTTCCATGCAACTGCTTGAAACCGAAGAGTTCGACAAGGCCGGCTTCACCCGCCTGCACGTCGCCGGCCATCCGGAGGGCAACAGGGACATCGACCCGGACGGATCCTTGAAAAACGTCATGGAAGCCCTTCGCTGGAAACAGGAATTCTCGAAGCGTACCGATGCAGACATGGCCATCGCCACGCAGTTCGCCTTCGAGCCCGAACCGGTGATCGCCTGGGCCGAAGGGTTGCGCGCGGCCGGGATCGACCTGCCGATCCACATCGGCATCGCGGGGCCGGCCAAGCTGCAGACGATGATCAAGTTCGCCGTCGCCTGCGGCGTGGGGCCCAGCCTCCGGGTCTTGCAGCGGCGCGCCCGCGACGTAACCAAGCTGGTCACCCCGTTCGAACCGACGGAGATCCTCGCCGACCTCGCGCGCCACAAGGCCGCGAACCCGGATTTCGCCATCGAACAGGTGCACTTCTTCCCGCTGGGGGGTATCAAGGCGACGGCCGACTGGACGGCCGAACATGGCGGCGCGGTCCCCCGCGCGGCCGCAGCCACAGCCTGAGTGACCCTATGACCACAGCCCTGCTCTTCGATCTGGACGGAACCCTGATCGAGTCCGATCACCTCCATGCGGAGGTCTTTGCCGACATGTTCGCCGAGCGCGGCAAGCAGATCGATTTCGCGTTCTATCGCAGCAACATACATGGACGCCTTAACGCGGACATCTTCGGCGAGCTGTTCCCGGGAGAGGACGCGAACGTGCTGGCTGTCCAGAAGGAGGCCGAGTACCGCAGGCGGCTCGGCCCCGGCCATCCGCCGGTGAAGGGCACCGTCGCCCTGCTGGACCTCGCGGACCGTATGGGCTGGCCAAAGGCCGTGGTGACCAATGCGCCGCGCGACAATGGCGAGGCGGTGCTCGAGGCGCTCGGGATCGCGGCGCGGATCGATACGCTGGTCATCGCTGACGAATGCGTCCGCGGCAAGCCCGACCCGGCCCCCTATGCCGAAGGGCTTCGCCGGCTCGGCGCAGATCCCGCGACCTCGCTCGCCTTCGAGGACAGCCCGTCCGGCATCCGGTCCGCCGTCGGAGCCGGGCTCAAGACGATCGGCATCCGCTCCCTGCTCGACGACGCCACCCTGCGCGCCGCCGGCGCCTCCGCCAGCATCGCCGATTACGACGACCCCGCCCTTCAGCCCCATCTTGCGCAACTCACAGGAGCCGCCGCATGACCCGCACCGTCATCGAGAGCAAGTCACGCACCGTCACCATCGGCTTCGACGAGCCGTTCTGCGTGATCGGCGAGCGGATCAACCCAACCGGCCGCAAGAAGCTCGCCGCAGAGCTCGAAGCCGGCGACTTCTCGACCGTGGAGAAGGACGCACTGGAGCAGGTCGCCTGCGGGGCGATGGTGCTCGACGTGAACTCCGGCGCCGTCTTCACCAACAAGATGGCCGAGGACCCGCGCTACGCGGACAACAATTTCGTCGAGCCGATGCTGATGAAGGAGCTGATCGCCCGCATCCAGGCGGTGACCGATGTGCCGCTCTGCATCGACAGCTCGGTGCCCGGCGCGCTGGAGAACGGCCTCGCGATGGCCGAGGGCCGCCCGCTGCTCAACTCGGTGACCGGCGAGGAGGAACGGCTCGAGCTGGTTCTGCCGCTGGTGAAGAAATACAACGTGCCCGTCGTGGCGATCTCCAACGACGACACCGGGATTTCCGAGAATCCGGACGTGCGCTTTGCCGTCGCGAAGAAGATCGTCGAGCGCGCGGCCGATTTCGGCATACCCGCCCATGACATCGTGGTCGATCCGCTGGTGATGCCGGTGGGCGCGATGGCGTCGGCCGGACGGCAGGTCTTTACCCTGGTGCGGCGGCTGCGCGACGAACTGGGCGTGAACACCACCTGCGGTGCGTCCAACATCTCCTTCGGCCTGCCCCACCGGCACGGCGTCAACGCCGCCTTCTTGCCGATGGCGATCGGGGCCGGCATGACTTCCGCGATCATGAACCCGGTCCGCTCGGTCGAGATGGAGGCGATCCGCGCCGCCAACCTGCTGATGGATCACGACGCGAACGGCAGCGCCTGGATCGGCTTCTCCCGGGTGCTGGACGCGGTCAAGGAGGGCGCGACCTTTGCCGAGGCCAGCAAGGCCGCGGCCGAGGCAGGCACAGGGCGCGGAGGGCGCCGCCGGCGCCGGGCGTAACGCGGTGTTAACCGAGATGCCGCAGTGTCCACGCGATGCACAGCGATGGATTCAGACAGAGGACAGCGGAGGCCTGGCTGTCCCAGATTTTCTCCGCGAAGGCGGTGGCGCGCGGCGGCGTGATCCGTCGCGCCTCCCGTTGGGTGGAATGCGAGATCGGGCGGGACCGCTTCATCGCGGAGGTGCAGGCGCGCGGGTTCCACATGATCGAATGCGGCGGCCAGCTGGTGGTGATCTGCAACTCCGGTGGCATCCGCGTGATCTGCTGAAACGAATTTTCATCCGAAAATTCGCCACGATCTTTCGGACGAAAGATCGTTTGTCGCGAGGCCTGTCATGAGCGATCCGCTGGTCATCTTCACGCCCTCCGGAAAGCGGGGCCGTTTTCCGGTCGGCACGCCGGTTCTCACCGCCGCCCGCCAGCTCGGCGTCGACCTCGATTCCGTCTGTGGCGGGCGTGGCATCTGTTCCCGCTGCCAGGTAACCCCCGCATTCGGCGAGTTTCCCAAGCACGGGGTGAGCGTGGCCGGGGACGCCCTCTCCGACTGGAACGCGGTCGAGGCGCGGTACGACGAGAAGCGCGGGTTGCCGGCAGGCCGGCGGCTCGGTTGCCAGGCGACGATCCAGTCAGACGTCGTGATCGATGTGCCTCCTGAAAGCCAGGTGCACCGCCAGGTCGTGCGCAAGGCCGCCACCGAGCGCGCAATCGAGATGGATCCTGCGACCCATCGCTATCTCGTCGATGTCGCCGAGCCGGACATGCACGACCCATCCGGCGATCTGCAGCGGCTCGAGACAGCCCTCGGCGAGACCTGGGGCATCCAGGGGGCCGAGGTTCCGCTGCCTGTTCTCGCCAAGCTGCAGCCTGCCCTGCGCAAAGGCAACTGGCAGGTTACCGTCACGGTGCACCACCCGCACGACGGCCCGCCCCGGCTCCTCGACGTATCCCCTGGATTCGACGAGCGGCCGTTGCTGGGCCTGGCCATCGACCTCGGCTCCACCACCATCGCCGGCCACCTGTGCAACCTCCGCTCCGGCGAAGTTCTTGCCTCCGCCGGCATCATGAACCCGCAGATCCGTTTCGGCGAAGACCTGATGAGCCGGGTCTCCTATGCCATGCTGAACCCGGGCGGCGACGCCGAGATGACCAAGGCCGTGCGCGTCGCGCTTGACCAGCTCGCCCGCGAGATCGCGGCGGAGGCGGCGGTCGAGACCGGCGGCATCGTCGAGAGTGTGATCGTCTGCAACCCGGTGATGCACCACCTCGTGCTCGGCCTCGACCCGGTGGAGCTGGGCCAGGCGCCCTTCGCGCTCGCCACCTCGGATTCGCTCAGCCTCGCCGCCGCCGACCTCGGCCTCACCTCGCTGCACCCGCAGGCCCGCACCTACCTGCTGCCCTGCATCGCGGGCCACGTCGGCGCCGACGCCGCAGCCGTCGCGCTCTCCGAGGAACCCGGCAATCAGGAGGCGCTGACCCTCGTTATCGACGTCGGGACCAACGCCGAGATCCTGCTGGGCAACCGCGATCGGGTGCTTGCCTGTTCCTCCCCCACCGGCCCGGCCTTCGAGGGCGCGCAGATCAGTTCCGGCCAGCGCGCGGCACCCGGCGCCATCGAGCGCATCGAGATCGACCCGACAACCAAGGAACCGCGTTTCCGCGTGATTGGCTGCGACCTGTGGTCGGACGACCCGGGTTTCGCCGCCGCCACCGCGGTCACCGGCGTCACGGGGATCTGCGGCTCGGGCATCATCGAGGCCGTGGCCGAGATGCGCATGGCCGGCCTGCTCGACGCCTCGGGCCTTATCGGCTCGGCCGAGCAGACGGGCACCTCCCGGTGCGAGCCCGAAGGCCGCACCCACGCCTACCTGGTCCACGACGGCACGCCTGACGGTGGCCCCCGCATCACCGTGACACAGGGCGATATCCGCGCCATCCAGCTCGCCAAGTCAGCGCTCTACGCCGGCGCGCGCCTGCTGATGGACGAGATGGGTGTGGACAGCGTCGACCGGATCGTCCTCGCCGGCGCCTTCGGCGCCCATATCAGCCCGAAGCACGCGATGGTCCTCGGCATGATCCCCGACGCCCCGCTCGCAGCCGTCACCTCGGCCGGCAACGCCGCGGGTACCGGCGCACGCATCGCCCTTTTGAACCGCGCCTCCCGCGGCCGCATCGAACAGGTCGTGCGGCAGATCACCAAGGTCGAGACGGCCATCGAGCCGCGCTTCCAGGAACATTTCGTCGCCGCCAACGCCCTGCCCCACGCCACCGCCCCCTTCCCCGAGCTGCGCCGCGTCGTGACCCTGCCCGAGGTCGCCTTCAACGCCGGCGGCGGAGATGGCGGCGGCCGGCGCCGCAGGCGTCGCGCCTGAGGCACATGCAGTTCCCATCTTGACGACGGCGCACGGGCTGCGTAATTCGAAGACCTTCGCGGGTGTAGCTCAATGGTAGAGCAGGAGCTTCCCAAGCTTAAGACGAGGGTTCGATTCCCTTCACCCGCTCCAGTCTCTCCCCGAACGTCTCCTCGCGCTCTTGACCTTCGGTTGCGCTCGGGTTTCACCGGTCCAGATGCACCGGAGACGCGCATGCCCCTGCCCTTTCTCACGCCCCTCGGACCGGACGACCTGACCCGCCACGGCATCCCCGACACCTGGCGCTACGGCATGGCGGACCGCGTACGCTTCTCCGAACTCGACGCGCTGAACCACGTGAACCACACCGCCTACCTGCGCTGGTTCGAGAGCCTCCGACTGCCCTATTGCCGCGACTATGGCATCAGCAACTACGATGCGGACTCGCCGGAGCTCGTGCTGAAGTCGGTCGAGGCGCGGTATCACGCGCCGATGTTTTCGGGCGAGGACTACATCGTCACCGCGCGAACGGTCTCCTTCCGGACAACCAGCTTCCGCATGGAATACGCGGTCTTCGCACCGGACTGCCGGGTCGAGGGCTCGGCGCTGGTCGTGCTGCTGCAACGCGACGGCAGCGGGAAGTTTCCGCTCACCGACGCGATGAAGGCAGCGCTCCGGGAACGCGACAACGCACGCCCCGAAACCTGACACGCCAAACGAAACGGACGGCCGTTTCCGGCCGCCCTCCATTCTTCTTGGCAAAAATACCCGATGGCGACCGCCCGGCCACAGGTGCGCCGCTCAGGCGTGGCGCTGAATGAACTCCACCAGCGCGGCCGTGGACCCGTCCTTGCCCTCGGTCCCCTGCTCGCCCGCGACGATCGGTTCGAGCGCCTTGGCCAGTTCCTTGCCAAGCTCCACGCCCCATTGATCGAAGGAATTGATGCCGAGGATCACGCCCTCGACGAACACCCTGTGCTCGTAGAGCGCCACGATCTGCCCCAGCACCTCGGGCGTCAGCAGCGGATAGACCAGGGTCGTCGAAGGCCGGTTGCCCGGGAAGACGCGGTGGCGGGCCTGCCGCTCCAGCTCTGCCCCTTCCAGCCCCTTGGCCTTCATGATCGCCGTGGCTTCCTCGAGCGAGCGGCCACGCAGCAGCGCCTCGGACTGCGCGAGGCAGTTGGCGACCAGCAGCCGGTGCATGTGGGCGAGGTCGTTCTCATGCCCCGTCGCACCGACGAGGAACTCGCAGGGCACGACGCCCGTGCCCTGATGGATGAGCTGGTAGAAGGCGTGCTGGCCGTTCGTGCCCGGCTCGCCCCAGACGATCGGTCCGGAGACGATCTCCAGGTCCTTGCCGTCCATCGACACCCGCTTGCCGTTGCTCTCCATCTCGAGCTGCTGGAGGTAGGCCGGCAGGCGGATCAGCCGCTGCTCGTAGGGCAGTACGGCGCGGGTCGGATAGCCACAGACCTGATGATGCCAGATGCCGACCAGCGCCAGCAGAACCGGCAGGTTCTCCCGCAACGCGGCGGCGCGGAAATGGGTGTCCATCGCCTGCGCCCCGCGCAGGAAGGCGCGGAAGGCCGGCCCGCCGATGGCGATCATCAGCGACAGCCCGATCGGCCCCCACATCGAATAGCGCCCGCCCACCCAGTCGGCAAAACCGAAGACGCGGGAGGCGTCGATGCCGAAGGCCGCCGTCAGGTCGGCATTCGTCGAGAGCGCAGCGAACTGGCCCGCCGGGTTGTCGACCTTTTCCGACATCCAGGCCTTGGCCACGTTGGCATTGGTGATGGTCTCGATCGTGGTAAAGGTCTTCGACGCCACGATCACCAATGTCGTGCGCGGGTCGAGCGGGCGCAGCACGTCGGCGATATGGGCGCCGTCGACATTGGAGACGAAATGCGTGCGCGGCCCGTCGGCATAGGGCGCGAGCGCCAGCGTCGCCATCACCGGCCCGAGGTCGGAGCCGCCGATGCCGATATTCACCACGTCGGTGATCTTGCCGCCCTGCCCGAGGAAAAGCCCGGTGCGCACGTCGGTGGCGAAAGCCTCCATCCGGTCGAGCGTGCCACGGACCTCGGGCATCACGTCCTGACCGTCGACCATGACCGGCCCGCCGTCGAGGTTGCGCAGCGCCGTGTGCAGAACCGCCCGCCCCTCGGTCTCGTTGATCTTCGCGCCCTCGAACATCGCGTCGCGGCGGCCCGCCACGTCGGCCGCCTCGGCCAGCCGGATCAGAAGATCGAGACCGGTCTCGTCGATATTGGTCTTGGAAAAGTCGAAGAGCATGTCGCCGAAGGTGGCGGAGAACTTCGACGCACGTTCGGCATCGTCGAACAACGACAGGATGGAGCGCTCCGAGACCGAAGCGCCGTGTGATTTCAGCTCATTCCACATCGGAAATACCTATTCTGCCCAGTGAACGGTTGCGTCACCCAATACCGCCTTCACCGGCGCTTCGCGAGGCGACAAGCTGCGCGCCTTTTCCAGCGCCGCGCGCTTTTCCGGCCCGGTGATCAGGATATGGGTCGAGAGCGCGCCCTGCAGCACCGGCGCGGTCAGGGTCATGCGCGGCTCGCCCGCCGCCTCGGCGCGCAGCGCCATCACCGGCGGCGCGTCGTCCGACAGCGCCTCTTCCAGCCGGTCCGCGCCCGGGAAGAGCGAGGCGGTGTGCATGTCGCCGCCCATCCCCAGCAGCAGCACGGTGATCGGCAGCACCGCCTCCACCTGCTGACCGAGTTCCTCCAGCGCGTCTTCGGGCGTGGGCGCATCCATGTAGAGCGACTGCAGCCTGGCCGATGCCGCCTGGTTCACCAGGAGCCGCTTGCGCACCAGCCGCGTGTTGGAGCGCGGATGATCCTCCGGCACCCAGCGTTCGTCGCCCAGGAGCACCGTCACCCGGCTCCAGTCCAGCTTGGACGCCGAGAGCGAGTCGAAGGCCGGCCCAGGGGTGGTGCCGCCGGGCACACAGAGCGTGGCGCGGTCCTGGGTCAGCAGCGTGTTCTTCAGCTCGCTCGACAGCCGGTCGGCGAGGTTGATCATCATCAGGTCGCGGTCGGGGTATTCGATGAACTTCATGGCCGGATCTCCCTCCATCGCCTGCCGTCCCGGTGCAGCAGCATGAGCGCGTCGTCCGGGCCCGAGCTGCCCTGCTCGTAGGGGCTCGGCACGTGGCCGCGGGCCTCCCAGTCGGCGATCACCGGATCGGTCCAGGCCCAGGCGGCCTCGACCTCGTCGCCGCGCATGAACAATGTCTGGTTGCCCCGGATCACGTCCATGATCAAGCGTTCGTAGGCATCGGGAATGTCCGCCGCCTGCTCGCCGAGCGCCTCGGCAAAGGACATGTCGAGCGGCACGTCGATCAACCGCATGCCGCCCGGCCCCGGTTCCTTGATGGTTACGGTCATCTGCATCCCCTCGTTGGGCTGTAGCCGGATCGTGAGCACGTTTGAGTGACGCCCCTGCGGCACGTCAAAGATCGAATGCGGCGCGTCCTTGAAGACGATGGCGATCTCGGAGGCCCGCGCCTTCAGCCGCTTGCCGGTGCGGATGTAGAAGGGTGTGCCCGCCCACCGCCAGTTCGACACCGACATGCGCATGGCGATGAAGCACTCGGTCCGACTGCGCGGGTCGCCCACGTCCTCGAGGTAGCTCGGCCCGTCCGGCCCCTCCCGGTACTGACCGCGCACGAGATCGTCGGGCCGCACCGGCTCGAGCGCGCGGATCACCTTGAGCTTCTCGTCGCGCACCGCGTCGGGATCGTAGCGCGACGGCGGTTCCATCGCGATCAGGCAGAGCAGTTGCAGCAGGTGGTTCTGCACCATGTCCCGCATCGCGCCGGAGCGGTCGTAATACTCGCCGCGCCCGCCCACACCCACCGTCTCGGCGACGGTGATCTGGATGTGATCCACGTATTGGCTGTTCCACAGCGGCTCGAACAGCATGTTGCCGAAGCGGACGGCCATAAGGTTCTGGACCGTCTCCTTCCCGAGGTAATGGTCGATCCGGTAGATCTGCGTCTCGTCGAAATGGCAGGCCAGGCTCTGGTTGAGCGCCTTGGCCGAGGCGAGGTCGTGGCCGAAAGGCTTCTCGACCACGATCCGGGCATTGTCGTCGGCGATGCCGTGATCCTTCAGCCGCTCCGCGATCGGTCCGAACAGCGAGGGCGCGACCGAGAAATAGAAGGCATGCACCACGTCGGGGCGAATATGTTCTTTCAGCTCGGCCCAGCCGCCGTCGCCCTTGGCATCCACCTGCACATAGCTCAGCAGCGACAGGAATTCCTCCACCCGCTCCTTGTCCAGCGCGCTGGCCGGCATGAATTCCTCCAGCGACTCGCGGGTCAGCTTCCGGAAGCCCTCGTCATCCATCTCGCTGCGGGCGGCGCCGATGACCCGCGCCTCGGGCGGCATCTGTCCATCGGCAAGGCGCCGGTAGAGCCCGGGAAGGATCTTGCGGCGGGCCAGGTCCCCGGTGCCGCCGAAGATTACCAGATCGAAGGGCTCTACGGGGATGATGCGTGCGACCATGTTCATGCTCCTGCCATGCGCCATCCTCTCAGGCGCCGCGCCACTGTTAGCGCAAACAGCGGCATTCTCCAAGCCATCTCGACGGCCTCCAGGACCATGCCGCCCCGTCGCCCCCCCGATAACAGGAAACGACACCCGGCGGAACAGAACGCTGTGATTGATCGGGAAAAAATGCGACACGATCGCCCTCGCCGAATGGAGAGCGCCCGGTTTGGCGCGGTCTGCCCCGCGTTCAGTCGGCGCGCGCACGGATTGGCGGAAAATCGCGTATCGGGCGGTGCAGGCTCCCCGGGGTCACTCGCCCCCTCTTGCCGGGTTCGGAGCCGCTGGCTATCGGAAATGAAACAACGGCTGGAGCCCCTCGATGCGTTGCAAGACTCCCGGTAAGTCGCTGGCCCCGCTGGCCTGTCTCTGCGCCCTTGTCTTTTCGGCCTGCGGAGATGGCGGCGGCGGCGCCGATCGCCGCCAGAGCTTCAACACCCCGCTTCATCCCAACGAAACCCCGGAACTCCGGGTACTGATCAACAAATACGCCGCCGAATACGATCTGCCGCCCGAGTTGATCCACCGGCTCGCGATCCGCGAAAGCACCCACCGCCCGGCAGCCCGCAACGGCCCCTACTACGGCCTGCTCCAGATCCTGCCCCAAACCGCCCGCACCATGGGCCACGACGGCCCGCCCACCGAACTGCTCGATCCCGAAACCAACCTGAAATACGCCGGCAAGTACCTGCGCGGCGCCTGGCTGGTCTCGGACGGCGACCCGGACGAGGCGATCTCCTGGTACGCGCGCGGCTATTACTACGAGGCCAAGCGGCTCGGGATGCTGGAGGAAACCGGGTTGCGGTGAGCCGGCGCAGGGCTGCGCCGCACGAGGAAATGCCCGGCATGACCGACCCCGCCATCACCTGGGTGTGCCTGACCGAGATCGCCCCTGAGGAGATCGCGGCGCACATGTCCGACCCGCGGGTGGCGGAACACCTGCCCTTGCTCACGCTTCCTTTTGACAGGTCCGCGGCCGAGGCGTTCGTCGCCGCCAAGGAGGCCTGCTGGCGGCGAGACGGGCTCGGCCACTGGGCCTTCCTGCGCGAGGGCGCCTATGTCGGATGGGGCGGGTTCCAGAAGGAAGGGGACGAGTGGGATTTCGGGCTGGTGCTGCGGCCTGACTGCTTCGGGCTCGGTCTGCCCATCGCGCGCAAGGCGCTCGCATTCGCCCGGCAGGATCCGCGGATCCCCTTCGTCACCTTCCTGCTTCCGCCATCCCGGCGCCATCTCGGCGCGCTGTCACGGCTTGGCGCAGCCCCTGTCGGACAGGTCGAACTGGCCGGCGCGACCTTTCTGAAGTTCCGGCTGGAAACCTCCTGAAACAAACGAAAAAGGCGCTGCCGAAGCAGCGCCTTTCCGTAAAGCGTCGATATCTCGCCGATCAGCCGCGGGCCTTGCCCACCAGCTTCCAGACGGCCGGCAGCAGCATCGCAGCCAGCGCCAGCTTCAGCGCGTCGCCGACGAGGAACGGGGTCAGGCCCCAGGCCAGAATCGGCTGGTCCCAGCCGTAGAGCTGGCCGAGCCACAGCAGGCCGGGCACGTAGATCAGCGCGTTGCCGACCAGCATGGCGACGGCCATCTTGGGCGCCGAGCGGTCCCAGCCGAAGCGGGCGAACCAGCCGAGCGCGACGGTGGCCAGCACGTAGCCCACGAGGTAGCCGCCGGTGCCGCCCATCATGTACTCAAGGCCATTCATTTCCGCCGAGGTGCCTGCGAAGACGTCGAAGCCGAGTGCACCGATCAGCATCCAGCCGAGCATGGTGGTCAGGCCGAGGCGCGGGCCATAGGCGGCGGCGATGGTCAGCACGCCGAATGTGCCGAGGCTGACCGGCACCGGCGAGCCGGGAACCGGGAACTTGATCTGCGCCGAAATCGCCAGCAGGGCGATGCCCAGCACCACCAGCACCGCCTGCTTGATGCGCAGCGCGGTTCCCTCGCTGGGGCCGATCGCCTCCACAAGGGCCTTGTCGAAAGTTGCCTGGGCCATATCCCCGATCTCCTCGTACGTATGGATTGTCCTCGCCAGATGTGCCGCAAAGCAGCGCGCACCGCAAGATCACGTAGGGTGATACCAGCTTTGCATCGTGTAATTCTTCCGCGGCCCGTCGACGCTCCAGCGGCTCGACCATGCCGGCCATGCCGAGAACTCATAGGCGACGCGATAGCTGTCGGGGTCGCACCAATGCGAAGCGGAAGGGGCGCCGCCGGGCCGGAAGGTATGAAAGGGCCGTCCATCCTCGAAAAAGACTTCGATATCTGCGCCTTGCGCCATCCAGCGATAGCGGCGCGTGGCCTGCAGGGGCGGCGCGCCGGGGGCGATCAGGGTGCCGGTTTCGCTGTAGTCGAGGCCCGCGTCCCGGGGCGTGAAACGCGCCTCGCCCTCCAGCCGCATCACAACGCCGGCGCGGTGATCGTCGATCCGCCGTTCCAGCCGCCAGAGCCCGGCGAAATCCTCAAGCTGCGGCGCTTTGACCTCGTCCATGCGTCTCCCCTGCCCGGTTCGTCCCGTCCCGGGACGCATCCGTTGATCGCAGGGCGGCGCGGCGGAGGCAAGACGCAGACGCCCCGCGGGATCTCCGCGGGGCGTTGTCAGGACGGTCAGGCCGCCGTGCGGTCGCTGTCGAGGAAGGGATAGTCCACGTAGCCCTCCGCGCCGCCGCCGTAGAAGGTGGACTGGTCCGGCGCGTTCAGCGCAGCTCCCCGGCGCAGGCGCTCCGGCAGGTCGGGATTGGCGATGAAGGCGCGCCCGATGCTGACGGCGTCCGCGTGGCCGCTCGCCACGGCTTCCGCCGCACCCTCGCCGTCATAGCCGCCGTTGGCCATGTAGAAACCATCGTAGCGGGCCCGCAGGCGTCCGAGCAGCGCGCGGTCCGCCTCGCTGGCGTCCGACCCCGGGAAGGCCTCGACGACGTGGAGATAGGCCAGCCCCTTGCCGCCGATCATCTCGTAGACCGGGCCGAACAGCCCCTCGGGATCGCTGTCGCGGATGTCGTTGGCCTGGCCCAGCGGCGACAGGCGCACGCCGATCCGGTCGCGGTCCCACACCTCCGACACCACGTCGATGACCTCGGACAGAAGACGCATCCGGTTCTCGACCGAGCCGCCATAGGCATCCTCGCGCCGGTTGACGCCATCCTGCAGGAACTGGTCGAGCAGGTAACCGTTGGCGGCGTGGATCTCGACCCCGTCGAACCCGGCCTGTTTCGCCATCTCGGCAGCGTGGCGATAATCGGCGATCACCTCGGCGATGCCCTCCGCGCTCAGCGCCTCCGGCTCGGAGACCGGCTCGAACCCCTTGGCGGTGAAGGTCTGCGCCTCGGCCCGAACGGCGGAGGACGAGACCGGCGCGCGCCCGTCGGGCAGCAGCGAGGAATGGCTGATCCGGCCGACATGCCAGAGCTGGACAAAGATCCGCCCGCCCGCGGCATGGACCGCATCGGTGATGGTCTTCCAGGCGGCGACATGCTCCGGCGCGTAGATGCCCGGCGTGTCCAGATAGCCCTTGCCCATCGCCGAGATCTGCGTCGCCTCCGTCAGCAGCAGCCCGGCGCTGGCGCGCTGCGCGTAATAGGTCGCGGCCAGCTCCTTCGGCGTTCCGTCCGGGTGTGCGCGGTTGCGGGTGAGCGGCGCCATCAGGATCCTGTTGGGCAGTTCCACCGCCCCCATCCTGACCGGTTCGAACAATTTGCTGCTATCCGTCATCTTGCGTCTCCTAAGAATGTCTCTTCGCTTCAGGGGATGTAGGCCCGCGCCGGCCGAATTGTTCCGTGCCCGGCCGCAGGGCGCCTGTGCGGAAATGCGCGCCCCGCCTCCGCGCCGATCGGCCGCTGCCCCCGCCCCGCAGACCGCTTGCCGAGCCATGCCGAAGCCTCTATGCCCGGACGCGTTCGACAATCGCGCCAACAATCACGCCGAGGGCCCGCCGATGATCCCCCGTTATTCCCGCCCCGAGATGGTCGCCATCTGGTCGCCCGAGACGAAATTCCGCATCTGGTACGAGATCGAGGCCCATGCCTGCGACGCCCAGGCCGAGCTCGGCGTGATCCCCAAGGCGAATGCCGAAGCCGTCTGGAAGGCGAAGGACGTCGAGTTCGACGTCGCCCGGATCGACGAGATCGAAGCCGTCACCAAGCACGACGTCATCGCCTTTCTCACCCACCTGGCCGAGATCATCGGCAACGATGAGGCGCGGTTCGTCCACCAGGGCATGACCTCCTCCGACGTGCTCGACACCTGCTTCAACGTGCAGCTGGTGCGCGCCGCCGACATCCTGATCGAGGACATGAAGGGGCTGCTCGCCGCGCTCAAGCGCCGCGCCTACGAGCACAAGGACACCGTCCGCATCGGCCGCTCCCACGGCATCCACGCCGAGCCCACGACCATGGGCCTGACCTTCGCGCGCTTCTACGCCGAGATGGACCGCAACCTCTCCCGCCTGCGCGACGCCCGGGCCGAGATCGCCACCGGCGCGATCTCCGGCGCGGTCGGCACTTTCGCCAACATCGACCCGGCGGTCGAGGAGCATGTCTGCGCCAAGCTGGGCCTCGTGCCCGAGCCGATCTCGACGCAGGTGATCCCGCGCGACCGGCACGCCGCCTTCTTTGCCACGCTCGGCGTCGTTGCCAGCTCGGTCGAGAACATCGCCATCGAGATCCGCCACATGCAGCGCACCGAGGTGCTGGAAGCGGCGGAGTTCTTCTCGATGGGCCAGAAGGGCTCCAGCGCGATGCCGCACAAGAAGAACCCGGTGCTGACCGAGAACCTCACCGGCCTTGCCCGGCTGGTGCGGATGGCGGTGATCCCGGCAATGGAGAACGTGGCGCTCTGGCACGAGCGCGACATCTCCCATTCCTCGGTCGAGCGGAACATCGGCCCGGACACCACGATCACGCTCGACTTCGCGCTGGCGCGGCTGACCAGCGTCATCGACAAGCTGCTGGTCTACCCGGAGAACATGCTCGACAACATGAACAAGTTCCCCGGCCTGGTCATGTCGCAGCGCGTCCTGCTGGCGCTGACCCAGGCGGGCGTGAGCCGCGAGGACGCCTATCGGCTGGTCCAGCGCAACGCGATGAAGGTCTGGGACCACCGCACCGATTTCCGCGAGGAACTTCTGGCCGACGAGGAAGTGCGCGCGGCACTCTCCGAGGAGGAGATCAACGAGAAATTCGACCTCGGCTACCACACCAAGCACGTCGATACGATCTTCGGCCGGGTCTTCGCCGAGGAGTGACCATTCCCCGACGGGCCGGCCCACCCGGCCCGTCGTCCACCGAATTTCCACGATTTTTTCGCGCCATGGTTGCGCATACGGCACCAAACACGGCCTTTCCGGGCGACTGTTCGGAATGAGGCCACCCGCCGACCACAAATTCGCCAACCTCAGGGCGTTAGATGCGGAGACGGCCCAGCCCGCACGATTCTTGAGGTTCCCATGTTCCAGAAGCTCTTCGCCCGACTCCGACCGGCGAGTTCGGGGAGACACTCCAGCCAACAGAGCGGCAGCCGCCGTCTGGACAGCATCGTCGTGCCCCGTTCCGCCATCGAAGCCCTGGAAGACGAGCCGCATCGCCTCGTCGCGGCCGTGGTCGACTACGTCAATCACCTGGTGTCGGGCGGTCTCTATTCCCGGAACGACATCCCGCAGGAGGCCATCCAGCTCTATCACTGCGACTATTATTTCGCGCAGGTGATGGACGGCGGCCATTCCCAGTTCGTCGGCAACAGCCTCGCCAATCTCGATTTCATCCTGTCCGACGTCTCCAAGGGGCTGCGCGCTGCCGGTGCGGGCGAATACCGCAAGATCTTCGACGACATGCGGCGTTGGGTATCTCGCCACCCCCGCAAGGCCCAGAAGCTGACCGGGTTCGAGGGCGGCATCGCCCCGGAGATGGAGGCGCTCGACGCCCGGTTCTTCGAACTCGAGGATTCTTCGGACCTGACGACCTACCTGGCGCAGTGGATCGCCGCCCTGCCCGCTCTCGAAGTGGTCGATGACGACGCGATCACGGAGATCATGGCGGAACTGACCGCGCCGATGGACGCGGCGGACGACCTCGCCGTGACCCGCGACATCGCCCGGATCTCCCTGCAGCTCTCGGACCCGACCCATCTCGGCTTCGGCCTCGCCGCCGCCTCCCGGATGCCCCCCGAGGCCATGGTCCAGCTCGGCGGCGCCTCCAGCATGAAGATCTCCGAGGGGCGCGAGGATTACGCCTTCCTGGTCCGGACCATCGTCGACACCCGCTTCGGCGTGCAGAGCGCCAAGGGCTTCGAGCTGTTCGAGCGGATCGAGGGCGGCTCGGCCGACGCGGCCGCGCGCCGCAAGCCGGCCGAAGGTAACGAGCTGTCGCTCGAAGGCGTTCTCGACTTCAAGGCGCCGGAGGTCGGCAAGCGGATCGCCTACGTGCCGCGCAAGCTGGTCGACATCGCTGCGCTGGTCGCCGAGCGCTACCGCGCCGCGGCGGCCGTCGACCTGATGCTGCGCCGCCTGCCCCGCACGCCGGAGGTCGACTACGTCTCCGTCCGCAGCGTCGGCAAGGGCGACACCGGCAAGCTGGGCATGACGCTGCTGATCGTCACCGACAAGGCGAACCGCGCCTTCTGCGCCGCGGTCGAGGCCGATGGCGCCCGGCTGCTCTCCGAGCCCGACCACGACGTGCTGATCACCGCGACGCGGGCCGAGATCGCCGCCCACGCGGAGAAGTTCGCGGAGGAAGAGTCCGACGAGGACTGACGCCAGGCACTGGAATCCGGGTGGCATCTGTGCCATCCGGGCGACGTTCCGCGCTTCCGAAGGTCCCGATGCCCGACACGCTCACCCTCACGCCGCTGACGGCGACGCTGCTCCTGCTGGTCATGGTCTTTGCCGGAAGGGCATTTCGCCAGAACTGGAAAGCCCAGGGTCCGCGGTGGGTGGCCAAGGCGTGGCTCTACGGCGTGCCGGCGCTGATCGCCTTCGCCGCCCTGGCCTTCATCCCGCTGGAAATGTGATCGTCACATCTCTTCGACGATCTTCTGCGCCCGCTTGCACTGAAGCTTGTCGCGCAGCGGGCTGTCGGGGTCGATGTCCTTCTGGCAGACCACGCATTTGTCGGCGCCCGAGATCGCGTTGAGCCCGCCGCAGCTTCCCTTGATGCGCATCCGGGGCCCCACCAGCATGACGCCGATGGACATGCCGCCGATGACGAGGGCGAGCAGGACGAAGGCGAGCGCGAAAGTGGCCATGGTCAGGGATCCTTGTGTCGGGCTGCGTCGAACTTATTCGCCTGCGCGCAGCTTTTCAAACGCCGGGCTGGCCTGTTTCACGTATTCCTGATCGGCGCCGGCCTCGGCGCGCGAGATGAAGAACACCGCGAGATCGTTGGCCTCGGCCACCGCCATGCCCTCTTCCTCGCCCAGCACCATCATCGCCGTCGCGAGCGCATCGGCCATCATGCCGCTCTCCGCCAGCACCGTGACCGAGGTGGCGCGGTGGGTGACGGGCCGGCCCGTGGTCGGGTCGATCAGGTGGGAATAGCGCACGCCGTCCTGCTCGAAGAAGTTGCGGTAATCGCCGCTCGTCGCCATGCCGAGATCGGAGACCGGCAGCACCATCTCGACCGCGTTGGAGGAAGCGTCGGGCGTCTCGATGCCGATCTTCCAGGGCTCGCCCTTGTCGTTGACGCCCGCGGCCACCAGGTCGCCGCCGATTTCCACCAGGTAGTTTTCCACCCCGAAGCCGCGCAGGGCCTCCGCCACCGCGTCGTTGCCGTAGCCCTTGGCGATGGCCGACAGGTTCACCGAAACCGCCGGGTCCGACTTGGCAAGCGTGCCCTCGTCCAGCGTCAGGAACCGCGCCTGCCCGACATGCTCCAGCGCCGCGGCGATCTCCGCGTCGGAGGGAATCGGGTCGCCCGGTTTCTTGGCGCCGAAGCCCCAGAGCTCGATCAGCGGGAACAGCGTCACGTCGAACTTGCCGTTCGACATGGCGTGTATGTCGTTGGCGGCGGCCATCACATGGGCGAACTCGGCCGAAATCTCCACCGGGGCGGTCCCGGTATCGGCGTTGAACAGTGAGACCTCCGAATTCGGGTCCCAGTTCGACATCGAGGCGTTGACCGCCTCCAGCGTCTCCTCGACGGCGACGGCGAGCTGGGTTTCGGTCACGTCCTCGGGCACGTCCACGGCGACGACATGATAGGTCGTGCCCATGGTTTCGCCTTCCAGGCGGTAGGTTTCCCCTGTCTCCTCGTCGAAACACCCCGTCAGCAACAGGCCCAGGGGAAGCACGTAGAGAAGCCGCATGGCGATAGTCCCGCATCTGTTCAATTCATGTCGCCGGGGGTCTGGCACCTTTTCCACCGGTCTGTCAACGCGACCGCCGCGCCCATGACTGCGGCAGATGCCCCGGTTGAGGCAATTGGCCCACGTGCAGCTTGTTGCACCGCAGCGTGAGCGCCGCTAAGAGGGTCGGAACTCATCCGCATGCCCATGCATGGCGTGACGCCAGACCCTGGCGCAGGTAATGTCGGACGCGGATCGGGAGTATGATCGTACCGAAATGGACAGCGCAGCGGAACACATGGCCGAATTCACCTTCAAGAAGGGCCTGGACCTGCCGATCAGCGGGGAACCAGACCAGCAGATACACGACGGGCCGGAGATCGCTTCCGTCGCCGTGATCGGCGCCGACACGCTCGGGCTCAAGCCCGGGATGATCGTCGCCGAGGGCGACAGCGTGCGCCGCGGCGACCCGCTCTACCGGCACAAGGACACTCCCGACGTGGTCTTCACCGCGCCGGCGACGGGGCGCGTGCGGGCGATCAACCGCGGCGCTCGCCGGGTCCTGCAGAGCGTCGTGATCGACGTAGACGACATCTTTGACCAGGGTGTCGATTTCGGCGCCCTGCCGGCCGACGCGGAGCCGCAGGCAATCGTCGACAAGCTCTGCCGTTCGGGCCTCTGGACCTCGTTCCGCACCCGCCCCTATTCGCACATCCCCGATCCCGCGACCCGGCCCGCCGCGATCTACGTGACCGCGATGGACACCGAGCCGCTCGCCTCCGATCCGGCGGTCGTGATCGCGGAATCGCCGGACGCCTTCAGCGCCGGCCTTGCGGCCATCGCGCAGCTCTCCGAGGGCAAGACCTGGCTCTGCCACGCGCCGGGGGCCGCGATTCCCGGCGGCGACGTGCCCGGTGTCGAGGTCGCGACCTTCGCCGGCCCGCATCCCGCCGGGCTTGCCGGCACCCACATGCACTACCTCGACACGCCGTCGTCCAGCCGCACGGTCTGGACCATCGGCTGGCAGGACGTGATCGCCGTCGGCCGGCTGATGCAGACCGGCTTTCTCGATTGCGCGCGCGTCATCGCTCTAGCCGGCCCCCGCGCCGCCAATCCGCGGCTGGTGCGCACCAACGTCGGCGCCAACCTCTCCGACCTGACCGCCGGCGAAGTGACCGGCGACGGGCCGGTGCGTGTCATCTCCGGCTCGGTCCTGACGGGCCGGATGTCGGACGGTGGCCCGTTCGACTTCCTCGGCCGCTACGCCCGCGGCGTGACGCTGATCACCGAGGACAAGAAGCAGACCTTCATGGGCTGGATCGCCCCGCGTCGGGACCAGTTCGCCTTCCTGCCGGTGCTGGCCTCGGCCTTCAACCGGGCCGGGAAGTTCGACATGGGCTCGAACCTTCACGGCGGCCGCCGCGCCATGGTGCCGATCGGCATCTTCGAGGAGCTGATGCCGCAGGATTTCCTGCCAACGCAGCTCCTGCGGTCGCTTCTGGTGATGGACACCGACACCGCGCAGGCGCTCGGTGCGCTGGAGCTCGACGAGGAAGACCTCGCGCTCTGCACCTTCGCCTGTCCGGCCAAGTACGAATACGGGATGGCGCTTCGCGACAGCCTGACCAAGATCGAGAAGGAGGGCTGAGCGATGAAGTTCGTTCGTGGGGTCTTCGACAAGATCGAACCGCATTTCGAGAAGGGAGGGCAGTACGAGAAGTACTTCCCGCTCTACGAGGCGGTCGAGAGTTTCTTCTATTCGCCCAAGACGGTCTCCACCGTCGCGCCGCATGCCCGGACCTATTCGGACATGAAGCGCATCATGATCTACGTCTTCCTGGCGACCATGCCCTGCCTGTTCTTCGGCATGTGGAACACCGGTCACCAGGCCAACGTGGCACTCGCCGCGATCGGCGAGGAGGCGATGACCGGCTGGCGCATCGGGCTCATGCAGGCGATCGGTTTCGGGCTGAACCCCGACAACATCCTCTCCAGCATGTTCCACGGCTTCCTGTATTTCCTGCCGATCTACGTCGTCACGATGGTCGTCGGCCTGTTCTGGGAAATCCTTTTCGCCGTGATCCGCGGCCATGAGGTCAACGAGGGCTTCTTCGTCACCTCGATCCTCTACGTGCTGATCCTGCCCGCCTCCGCGCCGCTCTGGCAGGTCGCGCTCGGCATCTCCTTCGGTGTCGTGATCGGCAAGGAAGTCTTTGGCGGCACGGGGAAAAACTTCCTCAACCCCGCGCTCGTGGCCCGCGCCTTCCTCTACTTCGCCTACCCCGCGCAGATGTCGGGCGACGCGATCTGGACCCCGGTCGACGGATTCTCCGGCGCCACCGCGCTCGGCATCACCGCCGCCGAGGGCGTTCCGGGCCTCGCCAACTACGACATCACCTTCTGGAGCGCCTTCTGGGGCACCATCCAGGGCTGCCTGGGGGAAACCTCCTTCGTGATGTGCATGATCGGCCTCGCCTTCCTGCTGGTCACCAAGATCGCCAACTGGCGCCTGGTTGTGGGCTGCACCGCCGGCACCATCGGCTTCAGCCTGCTGCTGAACCTGATCGGATCGGACACCAACCCGATGTTCGGCATGCCCTTCTGGTGGCACATGGTGCTGGGCGGCTGGGCCTTCGGCCTCGCCTTCATGGTCACCGAGCCGGTGACCGCCTCGCACACCAACGTGGGCCGCTTCTGGTACGGCGTGCTGATCGGCTTCATGGTCGTCATGATCCGCGTCATCAACCCGGCCTTCCCGGAAGGCATGATGCTGGCCATCCTGTTCGCAAACATCTTCGCCCCGCTGATCGACTGGTTCGTCGTGCGGGCCAACATCACGCGGAGGGCAAAGCGCAATGCCTGAGCAAGACGAGAACCAGGGCTTCCTCGCCCGCTGGAAGGCGCTCCCCGTGGACTCGGTGCCCAAGACGATCTTCGTCGCCGCGGCGCTCTGCCTGTTCTGCTCCATGGTCGTGGCCTTCGCCGCAGTGAACCTGCGCCCGCTGCAGGAAGCCAACAAACTCAACGACAAGCGGATCAACATTCTGCAGGTCGCCGGCCTCTACGACGCCGGCGAAGACATCGAGGAGGCCTTCGCGGCCTTCGAACCGCGCGTCGTCGACCTGCGGTCCGGCACCTTCACCGACGAGTTCGACGCAACCCAGTTCGACGACCGCGCTGCGGCATCGGATCCGGAGCTGTCGCGTGCGCTGGACGAGGACCCCGCGGGCATCGGCCGGCAGACCAACTTCGCCACGGTCTACCTGCTTAACGACGAGGCCGGTAACCTCGACAAGATCATCCTGCCGATCCACGGCTACGGCCTGTGGTCCACGCTCTACGGCTTCATCGCGCTGGAAGACGACGGCAACCAGATCTACGGCCTGCAGTTCTACGACCATGCCGAAACCCCCGGCCTTGGCGCCGAGGTCGACAACCCGGCCTGGAAGGCGCAATGGCGCGCCAAGGAACTGCGTGACGACAGCGGGGCGCTGAAGATCACCGTGTCCAAGGGCCTGCCCTCGCCTGACATGGAGAACCACCAGGTCGACGCGCTGGCCGGCGCCACGCTGACTTCCGTCGGCGTCGACAACCTCGTTCGCTTCTGGATGGGCGAAAACGGCTTCGCCCCCTTCCTCGAAAACCTCAAGGCGGGAGACGTGTGATGGCGCAGACCCGACGCACCTACCTGGTCGACCCGCTGGTCGACAACAACCCGATCACGCTGCAGGTGCTGGGCATCTGCTCGGCCCTCGCGGTGACATCCTCTCTCAAGGTCTCCTTCGTCATGGCGCTCGCCGTGATCTTCGTGACGGCCTTCTCCTCGATGTTCATCTCGATGCTGCGGAACCACATCCCCGGCTCGATCCGGATCATCGTGCAGATGGTGATCATCGCCAGCCTCGTGATCCTGGTGGACCAGATCCTCAAGGCCTATCTCTACGAGATCTCCAAGACCCTCTCGGTCTTCGTGGGCCTGATCATCACCAACTGCATCGTGATGGGCCGCGCCGAAGCCTTCGCCATGAAAAACCCGCCGATCGACAGCTTCATCGACGGTGTCGGCAACGGGCTCGGCTACGGCCTGATCCTGATGCTGGTGGGTTTTGTCCGCGAGCTCTTCGGCGCCGGCACGCTCTTCGGCATCACCGTCCTGCCGACCGTCAACAACGGCGGCTGGTACGTTCCGAACGGCATGCTGCTGCTGCCGCCCTCGGCCTTCTTCATCATCGGCCTCATCATCTGGGCCTTCCGCACCTGGAAGCCCGAGCAGGTCGAAGACCGTGAATTCAAGATCCAGACCGTGGAGGCGCACTGATGGAGGGACTGATCTCCCTTGCCGTTAAGGCCATCTTCGTCGAGAACCTTGCGCTCTCCTTCTTCCTCGGCATGTGCACCTTCATCGCCGTGTCCAAGAAGATCTCCACCGCGCTCGGCCTCGGCATCTCCGTCATGGTGGTGCAGACCATCACCGTGCCGGCCAACAACCTGATCCTGAACGGCCTGCTCAAGCCCGGCGCGCTCGAATGGGCCGGCTTCGGCGACGTCGACCTCACCTTCCTCGGCCTGATCTCCTACATCGGCGTCATCGCCGCCATGGTGCAGATCCTCGAGATGGTGCTCGATAAGTACTTCCCGCCGCTCTACAACGCGCTCGGCATCTTCCTGCCGCTGATCACCGTGAACTGCGCCATCCTCGGCGGCTCGCTCTTCATGGTGGAGCGTGACTACGGCTTCGCCGAGTCGGTCACCTACGGCGCCTCCTCCGGCTTCGGCTGGGCGCTGGCGATCACCGCCATGGCCGGCGTGCGCGAGAAGCTGAAGTACTCCGACATCCCCGACGGGCTGCAGGGCCTCGGCATCACCTTCATCACCGCGGGCCTGATGGCCATGGGCTTCATGTCCTTCAGCGGCGTGAAACTTTGACGGGAGGCGCAAGATGACCACTTTCATCCTGGGCGTTGCCCTCTTCACCCTGATCGTGCTGGCGCTGGTCACCGTGATCATGCTCGCCCGCTCGCGTCTGGTCTCCAGCGGCAACGTGGCGATCACGATCAACGGCGAAAAGACGATCCACGTGCCCGCCGGCGGCAAGCTGCTGCAGACGCTGGCCGAGCAGAAGCTCTTCGTCCCCTCCGCCTGCGGCGGCGGCGGCACCTGTGCCCAGTGCCGGGTGCGCGTCCACTCCGGCGGCGGCTCCATCCTGCCCACCGAAGAGACCCACATCACCAAGCGCGAGGCCGCCTGCGGCGACCGCCTCTCGTGCCAGGTGGCGGTCAAACAGGACATGGACATCGAGGTCCCCGAAGAGGTCTTCGGCGTCAAGAAGTGGGAGTGCACCGTGCGCTCCAACGAGAACGTCGCGACCTTCATCAAGGCGCTCGTGCTCGAGCTGCCCGAGGGTGAGAACGTCAACTTCCGCGCCGGCGGCTATATCCAGATCGAGGCCCCGGCCCACGAGCTGAAGTACACCGACTTCGACGTCGAGGAGGAATACCGGGAGGACTGGGACCGCTTCAACCTCTGGCAGTACGAATCCAAGGTCGACGAGCCGGTGGAGCGCGCCTACTCCATGGCCAACTACCCCGAGGAAAAGGGCATCATCATGCTCAACGTCCGCGTGGCCTCGCCGCCGCCGGGCAGCCAGGGGATCCCGCCGGGCAAGATGTCGAGCTACATCTTCAACCTCAAGCCGGGCGACAAGGTCACCATCTCCGGCCCGTTCGGCGAGTTCTTCGCCCGCGACACCAAGAAGGAGATGGTCTTCATCGGCGGCGGCGCCGGCATGGCGCCGATGCGCAGCCACATCTTCGACCAGCTCAAGCGGCTCAAGACCGACCGCAAGATCACCTTCTGGTACGGCGCGCGGTCCAAGCGGGAGATGTTCTTCGTCGAGGATTTCGACCAGCTCGCGGCCGAGAACCCGAACTTCACCTGGCACGTCGCGCTGTCCGACGCCCTGCCCGAAGACAACTGGGGCGGCTACACCGGCTTCATCCACAACGTGCTCTTCGAGGAATACCTCAAGAACCACCCGGCGCCGGAGGATTGCGAATACTACATGTGCGGTCCCCCGATCATGAACCAGTCGGTGATCAACATGCTGCTGGACCTGGGCGTGGACCGCGAGGACATCATGCTCGACGATTTCGGCGGCTGAGCCGACCTGCATCGCACCATCGCGGGCCGGGGCATTCCCCGGCCCGTTTTCGTTTGCCCCCGCGCCGTCCGGCGCCAGCCTAGACAGCGCGACATGGCGGACCCGCGAAAAATCTTCTGTGGGATGGGCCGGAACTGGGTCTAAGATACCTCGGAGGGAGCAGAGCGCCCTTCCCCGTCCCGCTCAAGATCGGACGCTGAAACGAAAAAGTGAGAAAGCGATGGTATCCAAGAAAAACGCCCCCCACTTCGGCCACGAGAACCCTCACACGCACAGCCAGTCGGTCGAGGCGGCGGTGACAGGCCCGTCCAAGGCGACCGCAGAGACCATCCTGGCCTCCAAGGGGCATGACGTCATTGCCGTCCGTCCCACCGATTCCATCCATCGCGTCACCGAGGTGATGAAGGAACACGGGATCGGCTCGGTGGTGGTGAAGGATCAGAACGGCCACATGGTCGGCATCCTGACGGAACGCGACATCGTTCGCGGGTTCGCGGACGAGCCGGACAACACCTTCGACGAGACCGCAGGCGACCTGATGACAACCAAGGTCGTCACGGCCTCGCCCGACACGCCGCTGCTGGAGCTGCTGCACCGCATGACCGAGGGCCGCTTCCGTCACATCCCGGTGCTCGATGGCGATCATATCGCCGGGATGATCTCCATCGGCGACGTCGTGAAATTCCGCCTGCGCGAGCTCGAATACGAGACCTTGAAGCTCAAGCAGATGATCGTCGGCTGATCCCAATCCCGCCGCCGGCCTGTCTTGCGTCGCGCTCGACATCGAAGGCATGACACTTGGCACGCGGGGACCATGGGTATTTGGACCAGGAAGAGTAGGAGGACACGTCTTCTTGGCTCAAATACCCATTTCCGACATATCACTGGCAAACCGACAGGCGGTCACATTGCTGGCCGCCTGTCGGTGCGCCTGAACCACCGGGCCTAGGCCAGGTCTTCAAGCCGCAGCGCGCGCTTCTGGCGCGAGGATTCGACCACCGCGTCGATCAGCCGATGGACGTCGAGCGCCTCGCGGCCGGTGACCTTGGGCGGACGCCCCGCGGCGAGCGCCTCGGCGAAATCCTCGATGACGGCCTGGTGCCACCCGTGGGTAAAGGCCATCGGGTTGGCGCCGCCACCCGAGCCGCCGTTGGTGCCCGTGTCGATGACCTCCTGCCGGCCGTCCTGCCAATCGAGCACGATCTGCCGCGAGGTGAGGCGCAGGCTGCCGTCCCGGCCATGCAGGACGATGGATTCCGCCCCGCCCGGGTAGCTCGCGGTGGACGCCACCAGCGATCCCACGGCCCCGGAGGCGAACTCGAGCCCCGCGGTGACAAAATCCTCCGCTTCCATCTTGTGCATCCCGGTGGTGCGGGTCATCGCCTGCACCGTCGTCACCGGGCCGGTGAGCGACAGCATCAGGTTCATCGTATGGATGCCCTGGGTCATCATCACGCCACCGCCATCGCGGGCATAGGTGCCGCGGCCGGGCTCGTCGTAGTAGCTCTGCGGCCGCCACCAGGGGATCGTGGTCTCGACCAGCGCGATCGGGCCGAGCACCCCGCTCTCGACGATCTCCGCGGCCTTCTGCGAGCTCTCCCGCATCCGGTGCTGGAACACCACGCCGAGCGGCACGCCCGCCGCCTCGCAGATCTCGACAACCTGCAGCGCGGCGGCGCTGTCGCGTTCCAGCGGCTTCTCGAGCAGGATCGGCTTCCCGGCCGCCGCGAGCGTCTTCATGATCTCGATCCGCGCGTCCGGCGGCGTGCAGACCAGCACGAAGTCGACGCCGTCGTCAGCGGCCAGCTCCGCCAGGTCGGCATAGACCTTCGGCGCGGCCCCGAGCGTCTCCGTCACCGAGGCGGCGAAGGCCTCGGCGCGCTCCTGCCGTGCGGAAAGCACCCCGCGGAGGCTCAGGCGGCCGGACGTGGCGGCGATGGCGTCGGCATGCGTGCGGGCCACCATCCCGACGCCGATCATGGCAATATGCATTTGAAATACTCGCTCTGTTCCTGGGTTCGGCCCTCGGCCGCGCGAAACCTTGCATGTTCCCCGCGAGTTGACCAGAGCGCGGGCCGCCGTCTCAGCCGGTCGCCTGCCCCCAGGTGTCGCCCAGCCGATAGCCGCCCGGCCAGGGATCGGACGGATCGAGCATGTGCTGGTGGGTGCCGGTGACCCAGCCGCGGCCGCTGATCTCGGGCTGGATCGCGGGAAGAGACCCGACCTTCGTATCGCCGGCGTGCCGCCCGACGAAGAGCGAGTCGATGATCGAGCGCACACTCAGGCACTGCCCCTCGCGCAAATGCCCGCGCGCCGCCAGAACCGCCATGCGGGCCGACACCCCCGTCCCGGTCGGCGAGCGGTCGATCTTGCCCGGCTGGATCCAGACCGCCGAGCGGCTGGCGAACCCGTCGGTCACCGCCTCCAGCGGCGCGGCGAAGTTGCAGAAGGAGATATGGCGCCAGTCCGGGTTCAGCGGGTGATGAAAGCCGAGCTGCGCATTGGCCGCTGCGGTGATCCGCACGCCGAGCTGCGCCAGGTCGCGGGCCTCGTCGGGCCGGATCGCGAAGCCAAGGGCGCGGGCATCGACGATGACGAAGCTGTCGCCGCCAAAGGCGGTATCGACCGTCAGCGTCCCCAGCCCCTCCACCTCCAGCGGCACGTCCAGACGGGCGGCAAAGGACGGCAGGTTGCGCAGGGTGATCCGCTCCGCCTTGCCGTCCCGGCACTCGGCGCGCACCTTCACCAGCCCGCCGGGAGCCTCCAGAAGCAGTTCGGTCACCGGCTCCGTCATCGGCAGGATACCGGTGTCGAGCAGCACCGTGGCCACGCAGATCGTGTTCGAGCCCGACATCGGCGGCGTGTCCTCCGGCTCCATGATCAGGAAGGCGGCATCGGCCTCGGTATGTTTCGGCGGCACCAGCAGGTTCACATGGCGGAACACCCCGCCCCGCGGCTCGTTCAGCACGAAATTCCGCAGCGCGCCGTCCTCGGCCAGGAAGCGTCGCTGCTCCCAGAGCGTCGCGCCCGGGGGCGGCGCGACACCGCCCACGATCACGTCGCCTACCTCGCCCTCGGCATGGGCCGACACCACATGGATCACCTTGGAGCTTCGCATCAGAGGTCCTTCACCAGCCGCAGAGCATCGTAGATCGCGGCATGGGTATTGCGCGGCGCGACCGCGTCGCCAATACGGAAAAGCTGGAACGCGCCCTCCGGGTTGCGGCGCACCTCCTGCGGGCGGCCCGCGATCAGCGCCTCGTAGTCGACCTCGCCAAGGTTCGACGACAGCGGCCGGAGCGCGAAGTAGAGCTCGTCGAGCGGGCGCGTGCCGTAGTTCACCACGACCTGATCCACTTCGATCTCCCGCCGCATCCCGCCGTAATCCGACCCGACGGTCGCCCGGAGGCGGTTGCCCGCGCGGGCAACCCCAACGAGCCGCTGCGCCACGGTGAAGGTGGCCCCCTTCGCCTGCAATGCATCGACGTAAGGCGCGAGGTTCATCCCCATGATATCGGGCGCGAAACTCCGATGCGGTGTCATGACCTCGACGGCAGCCCCGGCCTCGGCCGCAACCTGAGCCGCCTGAAGCCCGGGATGATCGCCGGATTCGTCGTAGAGCAGCACAGATTTCGCAGGCTTCACGTCGCCGGCGATCAGGTCCCAGGTCGTGGTCAGCAAGTCGTTCTCGCCCGCGGTCTCGAACAGCTCCGTGTTCGGCAGGCCACCCGTGGCGACGATTACCACATCCGGATTTTCCGACGCGACATCATCGACTTCCGCCCAGGTATTGAACCGAAAGGTGACATCCCGCGCGGCGCATTGCGCCATCCGCCAGTCGATGATCGAGATCATCTCGCGCCGCCGCGCCGATTGCGCCGTCAGCCGCACCTGCCCGCCCGGATCGCCCGCCGCCTCGAAGACGGTGACGGCATGCCCCCGCTCCGCCGCCACCCGCGCCGCTTCCAGCCCGCCGGGGCCCGCGCCGACGATCACCACCTTGCGGGGCGAGGCCGCCGGCGCGATCTCGTGCGGCATCGTCAGCTCCCGCCCTGTCGCCGCGTTGTGCATGCAGAGCGCCTCGCCGCCCTGGTAGATCCGGTCGAGGCAGTAGTTCGCGCCGACGCAGGGGCGGATGTCGTCTTCCTTCCCGGCCATGATCTTGCGCACGATATGCGGCTCCGCGATGTGGGCGCGGGTCATGCCGACCATGTCGAGCAGCCCCGCCTGCACCGCGTGCCGCGCGGTCGCCACGTCGGGAATGCGCGCGGCGTGGAAGGTCGGCAGGCCGGTCGCGGCCCGCACGGTGCCGGCGAAATCCACATGCGGCGCGCTGCGCATCCCCTGCAGCGGAATGACCTCGGTCAGCGCCGGGTCGGTGTGGATGCGCCCGCGGATCACGTTGAGGAAATCCACCTGCCCCGTCGCCTTCAGCCGCCGGGCGATCTCCAGCCCCATCTCCGGGTCGATCCCGCCGGGGGCGTTCTCGTCGGCGGTGAAACGGACGCCGACAATGAACTCCGGCCCGACGCGTTTGCGGATCGCCTCCAGCACGTCGAGGCCGAACTGCATCCGGCTCTCCAGCGAGCCGCCTCCGTAGGCGCCCTCCAGCGCATTGGTCAGCGGCGACCAGAAATTGTCGATCAGGTGCCCGTAGGCCTCCAGCTCGATCCCGTCCATCCCGCCGTCCTGCATCCGGGCCGCCGCGTCAGCAAAATCCGCGATAATGCGGGCGATATCCCAATCCTCGAGCACCTTCGGGAAGAAGCCGTGCGCCGGCTCGTAATGCGGCCCCGGCGCGACCGAGGGCAGCCAGTCGCCCTTCGACCAGCCGGTGCGCCGCCCGAGGTGCGTGAGCTGGATCATCGCCGCGCAGCCGTGCTCGTGCAGCGCATCGGTCAGGCGCCGGATCCAGGGCACCACCTCGTCCTTCCAAGCCAGCACGTTGTTGAAGGCAGGCGGGCTGTCGCGCGAGACCACGGCGGAGCCCGCCGTCATCGCCAGCGCCACCCCGCCCTTGGCCCGCTCGGCGTGATAGGCGATGTAGCGCTCCTTGGGCATGCCCTCCTCGGGATAGGCCGGTTCGTGGCTGGTCGTCATGATCCGGTTGCGGAGCACCAGGTGCTTCAGGCGGTAGGGTTGCAGCAGCGGATCGTTCGACATCGGGGCCTCGGGGTCGGGAATGCCCGGCCAGAATGACCCGGCGCGGGCCCGTCGCATAGCCCGCCAGCGACAGGATCTGGCCGGGCAGCGCCGCTCAGTCCAGCGTCCGCCGGAACCTGGTGAGCGCCAGCAGCGCATAGGCCAGCACGAAGACGACCAGCGCCGCCATCGGCGCGGAGACGTTCGTCAGGTCCGCCCCCTTGAGCATCACCGCCCGGATCATCCGCAGGAAATGGGTGAGCGGGAAGAACTCGCCCAGAACCTGAGCCCATCCCGGCATCCCGCGGTAGGGAAACATGAAACCCGAGAGCAGCAGCGACGGCAGGAAGAAGAAGAAGGTGAGCTGCATCGCCTGCATCTGAGTGCGCGCGACGGTGGAGATCGTGTAGCCCAGCAGCACCAGCGACAGCACGAAGATGAAGACGCCGACCAGCAGCAGCCACAGCGAGCCCACAAACGGCACACCGAACAGCGCCTTGGCCGCCCCCAGAACCAGCGCCACCTGCACCGCGCCGACGCCGAGATAGGGCAGGATCTTGCCGAGCATGATCTCCAGCCCCGTCGCCGGCATGGCGAGCAGGTTCTCCATCGTGCCGCGCTCCACTTCGCGGGTGAGCGCCATGGAGGTCATCATCACCATGGTCATCTGCAGGATCACGCCCAGCAGCCCCGGCACGATGTTGTACTGCGTGATCCCCTCGGGGTTGTAGCGCCGGTGAACCACCACCTCGAGCTGTCCGCGCGCCGCGTCCTCGGCCATCACGTCCTGCCCGCTCTCGTGAAGCAGCGCCTCGGAGGCCACCTGCCCCAGCGTCGAGATCGCGCCGGAGGCCACGGCGGGGTCGGTGGCGTCGGCCTCGATCAGGATCTGCGGGTTGTCGCCCCGGTCCACCCGGCGGTCGAAATCCGACGGGATGGTCACAACGAAGGACACCGCGCCGCGCTCGATCAGCGCCTCGGCCTCGGCGGCGGAGCTGGTGATGTGGTCGAACCGGTAATAGCCGGTCAGCTCCAGCGCGGTGACGATGGCGCGGGAGTAGCGGTCCTGCGTGGGCGCCACCAGCGCGGCCGGCAGGTCCTTGGGGTCGTTGTTGATCGCGAAGCCGAACAGGATGAGCTGCATCAGCGGCACGCCGATCATCATGGCAAACGTGATCCGGTCGCGCCGCATCTGGATCACTTCCTTGCGGAGCAGCGCACTCAGGCGGCGGAGGGAGAACCAGCTCATGACATGTTGTCCGTCGACTGGTTCATGAAGCGGATGAAGGCATCCTCCAGGCTCGTTTCGGTGGCGCTCATCCGGGTGCCCGTCTCGGCCGCGGCATGCTGCACCGCCGCCTTGAGCGCCTCCGCGTCCCGCCCGACAACGTGCAGCGAGGTGCCGAAGGGCGCGGTCTCGTCGACGCCTGTCATGCCGCGCAGCATCCGCTCGGCGGCAGTGACCTTGTCCATCGGCCCTTCCAGCAGGAAGGTCGTGAGCCCGGCATGGGCGATCACCTCCTCCACGGTGCCCGACGCGACAAGCCGGCCATAGGAGATGTAATTGACGAAATGGCAGCGCTCCGCCTCGTCCATGTAATGGGTCGAGACCAGCACGGTCATGCCGCCCGCCGCGAGGTGGTGGATCTCCTCCCAGAAATCCCGCCGCGCCTTGGGGTCGACACCGGCGGTCGGCTCGTCGAGCAGCAGGAGCTGCGGCTTGTGCATCACGCAGGAGGCGAGCGCCAGCCGCTGTTTCCAGCCGCCCGAGAGCGTGCCAGCGAGCTGGTGCTGGCGGCTGGTCAGCCCCAGCCCCTCCAGCACCTCGTCCACCACCCGCTGCACCGGGCGCAGCGCGTAGAGCCCCGCGACGAAGGCAAGGTTCTCGCGGATCGTCAGGTCCTCGTAGAGCGAGAAGCGCTGCGTCATGTAACCGATCTCGCGCTTGATCCGCCGTGTGTCGCGCCCGAGCCTGTAGCCCAGCACCTCGCCCGAGCCCTCGTCGGCGGTCAGCAGCCCGCACATCACCCGGATCATCGTCGTCTTGCCGGAGCCGTTTGGACCGAGAAACCCGGTGATCTGCCCGCGGTTCACGCTCATCGAGACGTGGTCGACCACCGCCCGCCCGCCGAACCGCTTGACCAGCCCCTCGACGCGGATGGCCGGCTCCGCGCTCACGACGGCGCCTCCGAAAGGCGCACGTCGACGATCTGCCCCGGCTTCAGCTGCGCCGCGCTGGCGTCCGGCCGGGCTTCCACCAGGTAGACCAGCTTCTGGCGGTTATCGAGCGAGTAGATCACCGGCGGGGTGAACTCCGGCGCATCGGCCACATAGGTCACCTGCGCGGTCTGGCCCTCCGGGCAGCCGTCGCAATTGACGTCCAGCACCGACCCGATGGAAAGTTGCGAGACCTCGGATTGCGGCACGTAGAGCCGCAGCAGGACCGCGCCGTCGGGCAGCATCGTCAGCACCGGCGCCTGCGGCCCGGCGATTTCCCCGGCCGTGCGAAGCACCTCGAAGACGGCCCCGTCGGCCGGCGCGGTCAGGGTGCGGCGCTCCAGTTGCCACTCGGCCGAGGCCACCCGCGCCTGCGCCTGTGCGACCGCCGCCTCGGCGGCCTCGATCTCGTGCGGGCGGGCGGGAAGTCGGGCCACCGCGAGATTGGCCTCCACCTCGGCGGCCCGGGCGAGCGCGACGTCGAGCGTGGTCGTCGCATCGTCGAGCTCGGTCTGCGGCGTGATCTGGCGCGCGACCAGCCCCTCGATGCGGGTGACCTCCCGCTCCGCCTCGCGCACCAGCGCCTGGGCCGAGGCCAGCGTCGCCTCGATCACCTCGATCTCCTCCTGACGCCGGCCCTCGCGGAGGTTGGACAGCTCGCTTTCCGCCGCCTCCAACGCCGCCGTCGCCTCGGCAAGGGCGATCGAGGCGTCGCGGGTTTCCATCACCGCCAGCACGTCGCCCGCGGCCATCCTGTCGCCGCGCGCCACCCGCAACTCCTCCACCTGCGCCGTGGTGATCGGCGCGATCAGCCGGTACTCGCCCTCCACGTAGCCCGTCGCCAGCGGGGGCAACCCGGTGCAGGCGGCAAAGAACGTGGCAATCAGCGGGATCGAACAGACGACATCGCTCATGACCCGGGTCTCCTGTTGGCCGCGAAGCTGGCGCGCAGGTTGGCCACCAGCACCTCCGTGATCTGGCGCACCCGCGCCTCGTCCATCCCGTCCCAGTCCATCCGCCGCTGCACGACGTTCTGGCCGATCCGGAAATAGAGCACCTGCCCGATCAGCGAAAAGACCGTGAGCCGGGTGCGCTCGCTCTCCGCCGGCCAGCCGGTCGCAACCTCCCACATCCGGCAGAACGCCCGGTGCCGCGGCTCGATTGCTGCGCGATAGACCTCCTCGACCGCCGGGCCGTCCTCGGCCAACTCGCGCATCATGAAGGCGACGAAATCGGATCTGCCCTGCTCCAGCAGCAGGAAATGCACGAAGGCGGCAATCACCGCCTCGAACACCTTCAGCGCCTGCTCCGGCGTCTCCACCTCCGGCACCCCTGCCCGCCCGACCACCTCGGCGATCCGCTCGGCGATGGCGGCGCCACAGGCGATGCGCAGCCCCTCCTTGCTGCCGAAGTGATAGGCGATGGAGGCGACGTTGGTCTCCGCTGCCTGCGCGATCGCCCGCGTGCTAGTCCCGCGAAAGCCTTCGCGGCCGAAGAGCGTGATGGCGGCATCCAGAAGCGCCTTGCGCGTCTGCTCCGAGGGGCTGGTGCTGTCTTCCGGGCTTTGCGGCATGACGACTCAAAATTCAATCAAACGTTTGATTGAATTTTGCACGGCGCGCAGGAAATGACAACTCCCTTGTGCCCGGCAACGAGGACGCGAGGCGACAGGCCTTCACATGACCGAACGGCTATTTGTCCAGCGTTTCAATGTATCCGACGATGTTGTCGATGTTCTCGGTGAACATGAACGTATGGAACTGCGGCATCAGGACCGCATGGTCGGGGTACATGATCTTCATGCGCATGACCTGCGGGTCCATGTAGATCGCGATGGCCTGGAAGCTTGGCGGATAGAGCTTGAAGTCACCGCCGGGCTCGATGTTGTGGCAGTTTGCGCAGTTCGCCTCCGCCATCCGTTTGCCGGCCTCGATGTAAGGCTCGGCCGCGGTCAGGGTGGCAGCACCAACCGAGGTCGCAAGAACGGCCAACCATAGTATCGTCTTCATTGTTTCCTCCCCCTGTTGCTCTTCGCTTTTCCTCATTCATCCTCTCACAGGAGCCACGTCCCCTCGTTGATTTGCCTCAAGCCATGGCCGGGAGCAGATGGGGAAAGCCGAAGGCACCCGGGCCGTCCGGAACGGACGGAAAGGGCCAATGCCCCAATGCGCAGGTCGCGGACAGGTCAGCGAAAAGGGCGGACGCTCCCCCCTTCGACACGGGGCGACGCACAGGAAAGACCCCGGGCGCGATGGCTCGCACCCGGGGCGCCCTTCCCCGTCAAGGGAATGGATCAGGACTTGTCGGGCAGCGGCGGCACGCTCCGCAGGTAGAGGATAATCGCCTGCAGGTCCTCCTCCGTCATCTGCGCGAGGTAGCCATACGGCATCGGCGGCAGCATCGGCGAGCCGTCGGGCCGGGTCCCCTTGGTGATCATGGTCGCGATCTCCTCGTCCGAGTACCCGGCCAGCCCGTCCTCGTGGCTGGTGATGTTCGGCGCGACCGAGACACCCCAGGGGCCGTGGAACTCGAAGCCGCCGCGGCCGAAATCGGTTTCCAGCATCGGTCCGGCGGGGCCGAAGGTCGTATGGCATTCCATGCAATGCGCCACCGGCCCGGCGAGGTATTCGCCGTATTCCACCGTCACCCCGCGCGGAATGTCGGCGACGCTCTCCACCGGCGGTCCGTAGGCGGGCGGCAGCGGGACATTGTAGACGGACGTGCCCGGATCATGCTCCACGGCCGGGATCGTCCGCAGGAACGCGACAATCGCTGCGACGTCGGTATCCGAGAGGTTGCGGTAGAAGCTGAACGGCATCGGCGGGCCGATCACCGATCCGTCGGGCCGGATCCCCTCGCGGATGGCGCGGCCGAGGTCCTCGTCGCTCCACTCCGCGATGCGGCCGGCCGGCGTGATGTTGGGCGCGATGGCCGTGAAGGCCTCGTTCTGCTCGACCAGCCGGCCGGCAAGCTCCTGCTCCGCGATCGGCCCCTCCGGTCCCATCGGGCTATGGCAATTGCCGCACCCGGCCGGACCGCGCACCAGGTACTCGCCGCGCTCCTCCGGCGTCTCCGCCAGAGCAGGCGCCATGCACAGCGCCAGAAGCGCGGCGCCGGCAAACACATTCTTCGTCATGGTGTCCCCCATTTCTGTTCGCATCACCACCTTAGCACAGTTCCGCAGGGTCAAGATCGCCGGATTTCGACAACCGCCCCGTCGCCGCCGGGCGCGCCGCGAAATAAACATTCCGTTTTATGCATTTTAAACACGGACTTGCCGCCCCCCGCCCGCGTCGCCCCCGTTGCTCCCGCCACGGGCATCGCCTAGTGTGCGCGCCACATCGCAGGGAACCCAACGGGAGGACAGCCCCATGACCGAAGGCCGCCAGCTTGGCTTCGACACTCTCCAGATCCACGCGGGCGCCGCGCCCGATCCGGCAACCGGCGCCCGCCAGGTGCCGATCTACCAGACCACGGCCTATGTGTTCCGAGATGCCGAACACGCCGCCGCGCTCTTCAACCTGCAGGAAGTGGGCTACATCTATTCGCGGCTGACCAACCCCACCGTCTCGGCGCTGGCCGAGCGGATCTGCCACCTCGAAGGCGGCGCGGGCGCGATCTGCTGCTCCTCCGGCCACGCGGCGCAGATCATGGCGCTGTTCCCGCTGATGGGTCCGGGGCTCAACATCGTCGCCTCGACCAAGCTCTACGGCGGCACGATCACTCAGTTCAGCCAGACCATCAAACGCTTCGGCTGGTCCTGCACCTTCGTCGACATGGATGACGAGGACGCAGTCCGCGCCGCCATCGACGAGAACACCCGCGCCATCTTCTGCGAATCCATCGCGAACCCGGGCGGCTACATCACCGACATCCCGGCGATGGCGAAGATCGCCGACGAGGCCGGCGTGCCGCTGATCGTGGACAACACCTCGGCCACGCCGTACCTGTGCAACCCGATCGCGCTCGGCGCGACGCTGGTGGTGCATTCGACGACCAAGTACCTGACCGGCAATGGCACCGTCACCGGCGGCTGCGTGGTGGATTCGGGCAAGTTCGACTGGTCGGCCTCCGACAAGTTCCCCTCGCTCAGCCAGCCCGAGCC
Organism: Tropicimonas sediminicola; assembly: GCF_900188335.1. Lineage (GTDB taxonomy): Bacteria > Pseudomonadota > Alphaproteobacteria > Rhodobacterales > Rhodobacteraceae > Tropicimonas > Tropicimonas sediminicola. The sequence goes on from NZ_FZOY01000002.1 coordinate 267,547, forward strand.
CGCCTACCACGGCCTCGCCTTCCACCCGGCGCTTGGCGCGATGGCCTTTACCTTCCACTCCATCGCCGTCGGCCTGCGCGACCTCGGCATGACGATGAACCCGCAGGGCGCCCATTACACGCTGATGGGGATCGAGACCCTGTCGCTGCGGATGGAGAAGCACGTCGCCAACGCAAGGAAGGTCGCCGAGTGGCTCGAGAACGATCCGCGGATCGAAAAGGTCACCTATGCCGGTTTGCCCTCCTCGCCCTATCACCACCGGGTGTCGACGGTCTGCCCGAAGGGCGCGGGCGCGCTCTTCACCTGCGCGGTCAAGGGCGGCTACGACGCTTGCGTCAAGCTGGTGGATTCGCTGGAGCTGTTCAGCCACGTGGCCAACCTCGGCGACGCGCGCTCGCTGATCATCCACTCCGCCTCCACCACCCACCGCCAGCTCTCGCCGGAGCAGCAGGAGGCCGCAGGCGCCGCGCCCAACATGGTGCGGCTGTCCATCGGCATCGAGGATGCGGACGACCTGATCGCGGATCTCGACCAGGCGCTGACCAAGGCCACAGCCTGACCTGACCGGCCCGGGGTCAGGCGCCCCGGGCGACCGGCCTCAGGGCCGCGCCGCCAGCGCCGCCCGGCTCAACTCGTAGGGCGTCTCGGCCCCGGGGTGCCACCCGAACTCAGCAAAGAGCCGCTCGCCCTCGGTCCGGGGGCGGGCCGTCGCGGCGGCCTCGGCCTGTTCCCGCGCGGCGCGGGCCTCGTCGCCCTCCGCCTTGTTCATCTCGTACATCATCGCCCCGAAGGCCGAGGCGCGCTCCAGCGCCTTGTCGCGCTCCTCTTCGATCAGCGCCAGGTTCTCCGGCAGATCCCGCAGCGCCGTGGCGAGGTCCGTCGCGGCCGCCGGGTCCAGCCCGCCCTCGCCGAGCGCCTCCAGAGCCCCGGCCTCGATCTCCGGGACGCCCGCGTCCATCGGCAGGGTGTCGTCCCCAAGGAAACGCCCGAGGAACCCCGAGACCATTCCGCCGATACCGCCGCTCTCCGTCTCCGTGACCGCGGGCGCCGCGGGCGTCACGGTGATCCGGCGCGCGCCGGAGGTGTCGATCCGCCCGGAGTTGAGCAGGCTTTCCTGCGCCCCGACCAGACCGGGCCAGCCCAGCAGCCCGGTGCCGAGACAGCCCAGGACGAAGAGCGTCCGCCGCAGAACATACTTCAGATAGGCCCGCATCCCGCTCTCCCTCAGTTCGTCGTGCCGGTCAGAGCCGCGGCCTGGGCCGTCAGCACCTCGGCCCGCTCGATCGCCAGCCTGCCCACCCGGGTCTCCGCCGCGCCCGGATCCTTGGCAAAGACCTCCTCCGCCGGCGCCATTGCCACCGAGGCACGGCGCAGGGTGTGATGCACCACGCGCGCCTCGGGCGTTTCGGGCAAGGGCCCGACCACGGCCATGATCGCGGCCTCCTCGAAGCCGATCCGGCTCTGGTCCGAGCGCAGGCCGAACTGCCCCTCGAACCAGCCGTTCCAGGCCTCTGCCTGTTGCCGCATGTCCTCCAGCCCGGCCCGCGCCCGATCGAGCGTCAGCGCGCCCTCGTCGACGGCGGCAAAGATCGGATCGCTGGCCAGCGGCAGGCGCACCCGGGTTACGCCGCAGGCGGCGAGCCCCGCATCGTCCAGCACCTCCACCGGAACGCGCTTCGGGACATTGGCCACCGCCGGAAGATGCCCGCCGAGAAGTGACACACCGCTGACCTCGGCGCCCTCGGCCAGGTGCAGGTTCCACAACACGCGCCCTGCGCCGGCCTGGAGCACCAGGTGCACCGGCATCTCCGTCTCGGTCACCACGACCTCGGTCACCTTGTATTGAAATCCGCCGGACTTGGTCAGGCTCGGCAAGGACTGCATCTCGGTCGCCTTCTCGGCGATCTTGGCAGCAATCGACAGCATGCCCGACGGCGGCGTCTCGCCCTGCTCGCTCTGGGTCTCGAGGTAGCGCAGCGCCAGCGGGTCGAGCTCCGGCATGTCGAAGGCATAGAAGGACGCGCCGTGCAGCGAGGCGTTGGAAAACACATTGGCCACCCGCGCGCCCGCCGCCGGGGCGGTGAAGCGGCACTCCTCGATCACCCGGGCCTCGGTGACCTTGCCGGGCGCCTCGGAAACCACGGGGCGGTGGTAGCCCGCCATGACGCTCTCGATGAACACGGGTCGGCCATGCTCCGTCGCCGCGACCGGCCCGCCGACGACGCGGCTGCCGTCCCGCTGGCGCACGTAGCTCGCCGGGTCGTCGAGGTCGTAGCCCTCGCGGAGCAGCGTCTGCCGGATCTCGTTGTGGCGCAGGTCGACGACATGCGAGCTGGCCTCGACCCGCGTGCTCGGACCACCGCTCGGGCCCAGCGTGATCTCCTCCGATCCCAGCAGCCAGGCGCCGCCGAGAATCCCCACGCAGCCCACCAGCAGGAGCCGTCCGTCCATTTCGCGTCCACCCTGAAATTCATTCGAACCGGGTCAAGGATGGCGCGCGAAGATGGCAAGGTTTGGGCGACAATCCGACGATTGCCGCCCGGATTGTCACGGCTGCGACGACAGGGCGAAGGTGATCGTCACCCCGGCGTTCAGCGCGACCTCGCCGGAGACCACCGGCACCGCGGCATCGGCAAAGCCGCTCGCCTCCGCCCGCATCATGCGTGGCTCGACCGCGCCGCCGGACTCCTCGATGCGCAGGATCGGCCCGAGCTCGACCCCGGCCGCCTCGGCATAGAGCGCAGCCTTGCGAAGCGCGTCGGCCACCGCGTCGTTGCGCGCCTGGTCCTGCAACGCGCCCGGCTCCTGCAGGCCGAAGCTGAGCCCGTGAAACAGGTTGGCCCCGTCCTGCGCCACCGCGTCGAGCAATTGCCCCAGCCCGTCGAGGTCGCGCAGCCGGACAGTGACCTCCGTGCTCGCCTCGAAGGCCTCCACCCTCGGCGCGCCCCCCTCGGACGGGCCGCGATTGTCCCACCTCGGGTGCACCGACAGCCCGCTGGTCTGCATGTCGCGCGGCGCGATCCCCGCCGCCGCGAGACGATCCATCACCTCGGCCATCCGCGCGCTCATCGCCCGCACCGCGGCCGCCGCCTCCGGGTCGCTGGCCGTCACGCCAAGCTGCAGCGTCGCCATGTCCGGCGCCGCCGTCGCCCGGCCCTCGCCGCTCACCGTGATCTGCGGCACCGGCCCCGGCTCGGATGCCTGCGCCAGCGCGCTGCCTGCCGCCAGCGCCAGCCCCATGCCGATCGCCAGCGCCTGCCCGCCAAAACCTCTCAATCTCATTCTTCCGCTCCTGGTCGTGCGTTTCATGTCAGTTCCTCTAGGACGCGGCTCATGGGCGGATCCTTGGCCGCAATCCTGTTTCTTTCAGCAAAAAGCTGCTATAGAAATACGTCACGGCCGCCACCGGGTTGCGCTGCATCCCGATCCCACTCCAGATAGGTGTGATGACCCCGACCTTCGCCCTGACTCTGAGCCCAGAGGGAATCTCGCTTTACCAGAGCGATCCATCGGGTGCGTCCGCGCACCTGCTTGGCAACGTGTCGCTCGAAGACCCCGAATTCGCGGCCCGGCTGGCCGATCTGCGCGCGCTTGGCGAGAGTGCCGCCGGAGAGGAGCCCTTCGCCACGGCGCTGGTGCTGCCCAATTCGCAGGTGCTCTACAAGGATCTGCCCGACGCCCCCGGCACCGACCCCCGCGCCCGCGCGGCCGAGGCGCTGATCGGCGCCACGCCCTACGAGCTGGACGAGCTGGTCTATGATTGCAAGGTCGAGGGCGGGCGGCTCTGGATCGCCGCCGTTGCCCGCGAAACCCTCGAGGAAGCCGAGGATTTCGCCAGCCTGCACCGGTTCAACCCGGTCTCCTTCAACGCCGAGCCATCCGACGAGGATTTCCCCGACGCCGCCTTCTTCGGCGCGACCGGCCAGGCCGCGCAATGGCTGCCGCTGGGCGAGACGCCGGAGCCGGAGCACCGCCACCTGACGGATGCAGCGGCCGAGGACGACATGCCCGTCGCGGAGGCCGAGGGCCCCGAAGAGCCTGCCGGCGCGCCGATCCTGCCGGACGAGCCAGAACACCCCGCCGCCGCTCCGGAGCCGGAAACGGCCTCCGAGGAGGAGCCCGCGGCCGAGCCGGAGGCGGCGGAGGACGTCGCCGCCGATGCCGCGGTCGGAGACCTCTTCAGCGAGGACACCGAGGCGCATCCCGAAGAGGCGGAGGCGGAAGAGGCCCCGTTCGAGGAAATCCTCGACGAGGACACGCCGGACGACGTCGCCGAACCCGCCCGCGCCGAGGCGCCGGACCCCGTCGAGACAGCCGAGACGGTCGAGGACCAGCCCGAAGATATCACCGCCGAGGAGGACATTCCCGCCCCGATGATCGAGGTCGAGGACGCGGATGCGCCCGTCGCGGAGGCCGAAGCTCCGGCAGACGAAGCCGAGCCCTCCGCGGAGGCCAAGGTTCCGGCGGACGAAGCCGAGCCGCCCGCAGCGGCAACGGCCCCGGACGACGAGGGCGAGGACGAGGACGACGACGAGGACGACGACCTCGCCCCGCCACCGACCTTCGCCTCGATCCGCACGCAGGCAGCGAAGCCCCCGCTGGCGGCTCCGCCTCGCGGCGCCAAGCCCGCGGCAGGCCCCAAGCCGGCCCGATCGGACGCCCCCAAGACCGCCGCAGGCATCGCCGCCAGCATCGCCGGCTCGGCCGCTGCCAGCCGCGCGCCCGCCAAATCCCCTGCCGCCCCGCCGCGCAGCCCGGCCAAGGCCCGCACAGGCAGGGACGATCTCAGCGTTTTCGGCGCGCAGCAGCCGGCCCGCAAGCGCAAGGCGCGCCTGCTGGTCGGCGTCGCGATCGGCGCCGTGGTTCTGCTCGGCCTCGCGGGCCTCTGGGCGCAGGTGCTCGATGGCTCCGACGACACCCCCTCCATGCAGCTCGCCGACAGCACCCCGGCGCCGCTGATCGAGCCCGAAACACCCGACATCGCGCCGGAGGCCACCGACAGCGCCGCCCTGCAGCCCGGCCAGCCCGCGGAGCAGGAGACAGCCGCGCTCGCCGCCCCCGCTCCGGATGCGGCCCCCGAGACGGACGAGCCGCAACAGCCGGACCTCGCGGAAGCCGAGGCCGACATCCCCGCAGAACCCCTGGTCGACGACCTCTCCGCGGCGGTCACCACCGAAACCGTCGGCGCGCCGGCAGAGGCCACAACCTCGCCAACCGTCGCCGACACGCTGGCACTTCTGACCGACACGCCCGCCGGGTCCGCACCGGCCGAGGGCGCCGCGGACGATCCGCTGACCACGCGCGCGATATATGCCGCCACCGGCATCTGGCAACGCGCGCCGGAACAGGGATACCTGCCGCAGGAAGACGACCTCGAGAACCTCGAGATCGCCTCGATCGACCCCAACCGGATCGACCAGGACGCCTTCGCCCTGCCCGACCTCGCGGCCCTCCCCGAGACCCGGCCCCGCCTGCCCGTCGCACCGCGCCACCCCGACGACGAGCGCAGCTTCGACGAGAACGGGCTGGTGGTGCCGACCGAGGAAGGCGTGGTCTCGCCCGGTGGCGTCCTGATCCGCTCCGGCCGTCCCTTCATCGTCCCGCCAAAGCGGGTGGCGCCGCTGGATGCGCCCGCCGACGTGGCCACGGCCGATGCCGACGACCCGCTCGCCGGCTTCCGCCCGCGCGGCCGGCCCGGCGACCTTGTGGAGACCACCGAACGCGCCACGCTCGGCGGCCGCACCCTCTCGGAACTTGCCGAGGTCCGCCCGCTCCGGCGCCCGGTCTCGGAGCAGCAGGAAGCCGAGCAGCTCGACGAAGTGCTTCGCCTGGCCGCCACCGACGCCGCCACGCTCGAGGAGCTCGCCGATGCCGAAGGCGAGCCCGACGACACCGGAGCCGAGCTTTCGCCCGAGGAGGCCGCGCTCGCCGCCGACCTCGCCACGGCCACCGGCCGCGCCGTCCCCGCCTCGCCGGTCCCACGCCTGCGGCCGGCCAACATCGCGCAGATCGCCGACCGGGCGCAGCGCGTTGCCGAGGCGGAAGCGCAACGGCTGCAGGAAGCTGCCGACGTGGCCGTCATGGAAGCCGAGGCGGCGCGCGTGCTGGAGACCCAGCAGGCGGCGCTTGCCCAGTCGCAGGCCCAGGCCCGCGCCGAGGCCGAAGCGGCCGCCAAGGCCCGCGCCGAGGCAGAGGCCCGCGCCCAGGCCGAGGCCGCCGCCCGCGCCAAGGAAGCCGCCGAAGCCGCAGCGGCCGCCTCCGCGGCCCGCGCCACCGGCCCGGCGGTGCCCAACCGCAACAAGGCCAAGCCCACCGGCCCGATCAACGCCGCCGTCGCCAAGCAGGCGACGGTGAAGAACGCGCTGGCCCTGAACAAGGTCTCGCTGATCGGCGTCTACGGCACGTCGAACCAGCGCCGCGCGCTGGTCCGCCTGCCCTCCGGCAAGTACCTCAAGGTTCAGGTCGGCGACCGGCTCGACGGCGGACGGGTGGCGGCAATCGGCACCAGCGAACTGCTCTACTCCAAGAGCGGGCGCAACATCACCCTGACCATGCCCAAGCGCTGACAGGGCGCCTCCAGCGCCGGCGATCCCGGGCACGCCGCGGCGCGGCGGCCGGGCGCCGCGCACCACACCCTCCAGGAAAAGGTTTGCGCTCCGACCACGGCCACAAAGCCGTTGCGCATCCTCTGCCAGCCCCTAATCTTTGGGTGAAACGCAACGGATCCGGCGCCGACCCGCCGGACCACTTCCGCCGCAGACAGGGCCGGCCGGCACGGCCCGTCGCGCGGCCGATCAGACGCCCGCGCGGCGTGAAAAGGACAGGCACATGGAAGGCTTTTTCGATGACGCGACGATCCTCCTGGGCGCCGCGATCATCGGTGTGCCCATCGCCGCACGGCTGGGCCTCGGTTCCGTGCTCGGCTACCTGCTCGCCGGCATCCTGGTCGCCCCCCTGCTCCATTCCACCGGTGTCGAGGCCGAGGCGCTGCGCCACTACGCCGAATTCGGCGTGGTGATGATGCTGTTCCTCATCGGGCTGGAACTGGAACCCCGAATCCTCTGGGAGATGCGCGACAAGCTGGTCGGGATGGGCGGCATGCAGATCGGCCTGACGACCGCCGCGGTGACCGTGCTGTCGATGCTGATGGGCGAGACCTTCAACATGTCGCTCGCCATCGGCCTGATCCTGGCGCTCTCCTCCACCGCCATCGTGCTGCAGACGCTCTCGGAAAAGGGGCTGATGAAGACCCCGGGCGGCAAGGCGACCTTCTCCGTGCTGCTGACCCAGGACATCGCGGTGATCCCGATGCTGGCACTGCTGCCGCTGCTGGCGATGCCCGCGGTGCCGCACCTCGACCCGACCGGTGCGATCCAGCGTCCCGGCGGGCACGAAGCGACGGACGCGGCCCACGGCGCGCACATGTCGCTGATCGAGGGACTCGCCGGCTGGCAGGCGACGCTGGTGATCCTCGCCGTGATCGCGGCGGTGATCATCGGCGGCATCTACCTCTCGCCCCGCCTCTTCCGCTTCGTCGACATGGCCAAGCTGCGCGAGATCCACACCGCGACCGCCCTGCTGCTGGTCTTCGGGATCGCCTATATCATGACGCTGATCGGCCTCTCGCCGGCGCTCGGCGCCTTCCTCGGCGGCGTCGTCCTCGCGACCTCGGAGTTCCGCCACGAGCTCGAAGCCAATATCGAGCCCTTCAAGGGGCTGCTGCTGGGCCTCTTTTTCATGTCGGTGGGCGCCGGGATCGATTTCGAGATCATGCTCGCCAACATCGGCACGGTGATCGGGCTGACCCTGCTGCTGGTGGTGACCAAGGGCGCGATCCTGCTGCTGCTGGCGCGGCTCTTCGGGCTGCGCAAACGCGACCGCTGGCTCTTCACGCTGGGGCTGGCGCAGGCCGGCGAATTCGGCTTCGTGCTGATCTCCTTCTGCCTGCAGGAGAACGTGCTGCCGAACCGGTTGGCGCAGACCCTGCTGCTGGTGGTGGCCCTGTCGATGCTGCTGACGCCGCTGCTGTTCATCCTTTACGACTTCATATCGCACCGGCTGGGCGAACACACGGAGGCCACCGACCGCCACCGCAAGCACGACGAGATCGACGAGCAGGCCCCGATCATCATCGCCGGCATCGGCCGCTTCGGCCAGGTGGTGAACCGCATGGTGCAGATGGCGGGCCTGCGCTGCACCGTGCTCGACCACGACCTCGCGGCGATCGAACTGATGCGGCACTTCGGGTTCAAGTCGTTCTACGGCGATCCGACGCGGCCGGTGCTGCTGCATGCCGCGGGGCTCAAGACGGCGCGGGTTCTGGTCGCCGCGCTCGACGACAAGAACGCCACCACCCGGCTCGTGCGCTATGCCCGCTCGCAGCGGCCGGACCTGCACATCGTGGCCCGCGCCCATGACCGGGTGCATGTCTACGAGCTCTACCAGGCCGGCGCCGACGACATCGTCCGCGAGATGTTCGACAGCTCGCTGAGGGCGGCACGCTATGTTCTGGAGAACATGGATTTCTCCGAGTTCGAAGCCAGCGAGGTCGAACGGGCCTTCTACAAGCACGACCGGATGACGCTTCGGGAGCTGGCACCGCTCTGGGAGCCCGGGAAATCGCTCAAGGACAACCCCGCCTACCTTGCCCGGGCGCGCGATCTCAACAAGGTGCTGGAGACGGCACTGGTGACCGCGCTGGAGGTGCAGGAACTGGAAGCACGGGATACCCAGGATCCCGCCGGCGGACGCATGGTCGACTGATGCCGCCGGGACCCGGAGGGCTCCCGCCCGTCGTCACGGCATCCTGCGGATGCCGCTCCTCCGGTTGGGCCGGGCCGCGCGCGCAAGGCGCGCGCGGACGATCTTTCGCACGAAAGATCGGGCAACGAATGGCACGTCAGGCGCCGCTGTCCGAAACGCCCGCCTCTCCGAAGGTCGCCATGCCGGAATGACAGGCGATGGCCCCCTTGAGCACGCCGATCGCCAGCGCCGCGCCGGACCCTTCGCCGAGCCGCAGCCCGAGGCTCAGGAGCGGCGCCTTGCCGAGACGTTCGAGCATGGCCGAATGGGCGCCCTCGGCGGAGACATGGCCGGCGACCGCATGGTCCAGCGCGCCCGGCGCCGCGGCGGCCAGGACCGCCGCGGCGGAACAGCAGATGAAACCGTCGAGGATGACCGGGATGCGATGATGGCGCGCGGCGAGGATCGCCCCCGCCATGGCCGCGATCTCCCGGCCGCCGAGCCGCCGCAGGATCTCCAGCGGATCGCCATTGGCCTCGGCATGACGCGCCAGCCCGGCATCGACGACCTCCCGCTTGCGCGCGAGCCCGGCGTCGTCGACACCGGTGCCCCGGCCGACCCAGGCCTCCGCGCCGCCACCGTAAAGCCCGGCCGCGATCGCCGCCGCGGCGGTGGTGTTGCCGATCCCCATCTCGCCGGTGACCAGAAGGTCAGCCTGCGGATCGACCGCCTGCCAGCCCGCCGCCATCGCCGCCACCAGATCCGCCTCGCTCATCGCCGGGCCTTCGGTGAAATCCCCGGTCGAGCGGTCGAGTTCCAGCGACACCACGTCCATCGTCGCGCCGAAGGCCTTGGCGAGCTGGTTGATCGCCGCCCCGCCGGCTTCGAAATTGGCCACCATCTGCACCGTGACCTCGACCGGAAAGGCCGAGACGCCGCGCGCCGCCACCCCGTGGTTGCCGGCAAAGACGACCACCTGCGGCGCTTCCAGCCGCGGCCGCGCGTCGCCGCGCCAGCCGGCGTACCAGAGCGCCAGCTCTTCCAGCCGCCCGAGCGCCGCCGGCGGCTTGGTCAGCATGGCGTTGCGCCCGGCGGCAGCCTCGGCCGCCGTGGTGTCCGGCTGCGGCAGGTCGGCGAGGGCCGTGCGGAGTCCTTGGATGTCGGTGAAGGGAGGGGTTCGTGTCATCTTGCGCCTCGGTCTTGTTTCCGCGCTTCTGCGCCCATATGGCTTTGGCGACAAGTGCTTGCGGAGCGAAGATGACCATTCGTCCTACCCCCCTTGCCGACGTGGCCCTGGCGACCGCGCTTCTCACCCGCCTGCCGGTGCCCGTGCCCGCCGAGCACGCCAGCACCCGCGGCGCCGCTGCCGCCTGGGCCTATCCGCTGGCCGGGCTGCCCGTGGCGCTCGCCGCCGGTGGCCTTGCGCTCGGGCTGATGGCGCTCGGGCTGCCCCCGGCCTTTGCCGCCGGGATGGCGCTCGCCGTGCAGGTGGTGCTGACCGGGGCGATGCATGAGGACGGGCTCGCCGACAGCGCCGACGGGCTCTGGGGCGGCTGGACCCGCGAACGGCGGCTGGAGATCATGAAGGACAGCCGGATCGGCAGCTACGGGGTGCTGGCGCTTGTGCTGGCCATCGGCCTGCGCTGGTCGCTGCTCGCGGCGCTCGGGCCGCTGCTGCTGGCCCCGCTGCTGGGCGCGGCGCTGCTCAGCCGGGCCGCGATGACCGGGGTGATGGCCGCGCTGCCCAACGCCCGGACGGACGGGCTGTCGCGCAGCATCGGGCGGCCCGGTGCGGGCGCGGCGGTACTGGCCATGGCGCTCGCGCTCGGGCTGTCGCTGGCGCTTCTGGGGCCGCAGGCGCTGCTGCTGGCGGCACTGGCCGGGCTGGCGTCGCTCGCCTGCGCGGCACTCGCCCGGGCCAAGCTCGGCGGCCAGACCGGCGACATCCTCGGTGCGACCCAGCAGGTCGCCGAGATCGTCACCCTCGCCACGGCGGCGGCACTGCTCGCCTGACCCCACCCGACAGCTCGCCCCCGTTCGACCCCGACACGAAAAAGGGGCCGCGAAGGCCCCTCTTCCAGTCTCGCATGATGGGGTCGCCGGATCAGGCGGCGCGGCCCACCAGAACCGCGTCCACCGTCTTCTGCGCGTCGGTCTCGCCGACACCGGAAACGGCGGCCACCTCGCGGGTCAGACGCTCCAGCGCGGCTTCATAGAGCTGACGCTCGGAATAGGACTGCTCCCGCTGATCGTCGGTGCGGTGCAGGTCGCGCACCACTTCGGCGATGGCGATCAGGTCGCCCGAGTTGATCTTCTGTTCGTATTCCTGGGCCCGGCGCGACCACATGGCCCGCTTGACCTTTGCCTTGCCCTTGAGCGTGGTCATCGCCTTGGAGACCACGTCGGGCGAGCTCAGCCCGCGCATGCCGACCTCGGTGGCCTTGTTCGTCGGCACACGGAGGGTCATCTTGTCCTTCTCGAAGGAGATGACAAACAGCTCGAGAGAGAGCCCCGCGATTTCCTGTTCCTCGATCGATATGATCTGTCCGACGCCGTGCGCCGGGTACACAACATAATCGTTCGGGCGGAAATCAGGTTTCTTCGTTTTGGTCATGTAGTTCCCTCACCAGGACGCGACAGGCCAAAAAAGCCCGCACCGGGAAGAACCTCTTCCGGAGCGGCCATGGACCAGGGCGTCAAGAGTCCGCCAAACAGGCGAGCAGTCGCTGCAGGCGGCGTCAGTCATCATCGTAGTCTGATATATATAGCACAGATTTGGTCAAATTCAAAGCGCCGCGCCGCGGCGCCGGCGGAGCGCCTTGATCCGCAAGACGATCGGGACAGCGTCATCGGCGGAAATCCGCAAAGCGCGCGGCCGGGAATTCGCCCTCTGCCGCGCGTGTCCGGACATCCCGGTCCCGACAGGCCGAATCGCAGCTCAGCCGCCTTCGCCAGGCGCCTCGGAAAACAGCTCCATCTTGCCCGGCTTGCCGTCCATCTCCTCGGCCGTGGGGAGCGGATCCTTCTTGGTCACGATCACCGGCCAGAGCTCCGAGTACTTGCGGTTGAACTCGACCCATTTCTCCATGTCCGGCTCGGTGTCCGGACGGATCGCGTCGGCGGGGCATTCCGGCTCGCAGACACCGCAGTCGATGCATTCGTCCGGATGGATGACCAGGAAATTCTCGCCTTCGTAGAAACAGTCGACGGGACAGACCTCGACGCAGTCGGTGTATTTGCAGGCGATGCAGTTTTCCGTGACGACGTAGGTCATGGGGGTCTCCGGATTGTCTTGTCGGTGTCAGGTAGCGGAGGCTGCGGGGCTAATCAAGCGGGTCGGGACGCGAATTGACGAGTCTGCGACGTTGTTTTTTGGTCGGCCGGGGCCCGCCCTCGCCCAACGGCCGCTGGGCCGGCTGGGTTTCGGGCGGCGAGAGATCCTCGTAGAGCGCCTGCGCCTCGCTGGCCGGTCCGCGGCGGATGCCGAGGGCGAGGATCCGGACGACGCGGATGGCGTTTCCCTGCGGAAAGGTCAGGACGTCGCCCGGCCCGACGCTGCGGGCGGGCTTGGAGATGCGGGTCGAATTGACCCGCACCTTCCCTTCGGAGACCTGCCGGGCGGCGAGGCTGCGGGTCTTGAAGAACCGCGCATGCCAAAGCCACTTGTCGATCCTGAGCGTCGCCGGGCCAGACCCGTCATCCCGGCTGGCGGAGGCGTCGCTCATGCGGCCGATGCCCCGGTCATTTCTTTTCCGTCAGCCCCATCAGCGCGGCGGCGAAGGGGTTGTCGGGGTCGATCGGCTTTTCCTTCCGCGGCGGGCGGGCCTGGTAGGTCTTGGCGCCCTGGGGCTTGTCGCCCCGGCCCTTGCCGTCGTGACGCGGCGGGCGCTTGCCGCCCTTCGCGCCCTTGCCGCGCGGCTTGCCACCCTGGCGTTCATCGCCCTCGCCGTTCTGGCGGCGCGGACGGCCACCGGCCTGACGGCGCGGCGCCCAGGTGAAGGAATAGAACACCTCCGTCTCGGGCTCAGCGGGGGCCTCGGCCTCCTCTGCGGGGGCCTCGGCATCGGTCGCCTCGGCGGGACCCTCGGACAGCTCGACAGAGGTTTCTCCTTCGGAAGCAACGGCTTCTTCGACGGAGCTCACCTCTGGCTCGACGGCAGCCTCAGGCGCGTCCGCACCGCTGGCATCCGCATCCGGCATCTCGGGGGCGGCCGCCTCGTCAGGGGCGGATGCCCCCTCCTCGGCGACGTCAGCGGCTTGCGCCACTTCCGACACCGGCTCGGGCTTGGGCGCCCGGACCTTCTCCCGCTCGCCCTTTTCGGCGCGGTAGCCGAGCCCCTGCATCAGGTCGGCGAATTGTTCCAGCGTCATGCCGGTGATCGACAGCATGTCGGCCTTGGCCTCGAAGCCGCCGCGGCTGTCCTCGCCGCGCAGCATGTCCGCAAGGCGCTCCAGCATGTCGATGCGGATCGCCCGCGCGCCGGCGATGCGGTAGCCCGACATCGCGGCGTGGATCTGCGGCGTGCCCTCGGGCACCGGCACGGTCACCAGCCCCGGAGGCGGCGCCTCGGGGAACTCGTCCAGGCCGTTCCAGAGCGACCAGAGCACCAGCCGCAGCCGCGTCGGCGCGGGCTTCAGCAGCGCCGGCAGGAAGACCGTGTACTGGCCGAAGCGCACGCCATGCTTGCGCAGCTGGCCGCGCGCCTCCTGGTCCAGCGCCTTCACGTCGGCGGCGACGCCATCGCGCGGCAGGACGCCGAAGCTCTCCATCAGCTGGAAGGCGAAACCGCGGGAAAGGCCGGAGAGCGTCTCGTCCCGGCTCATCGCCAGCAGCGGCTCGAACAGCGTCGCGACCTTGCGGTCGATGAAATGCTGCAGGCGCCGCGCCACCTTTTCGGAGACCTCGCGCCCGGCGTCTTCCTCGACGAAGGCCACGACCGCGGGTTTCATGCCCTCGGCGCCCTTGACCAGCTTGCCCACCGCATGCTCGCCCCACATCAGGCCACCCTGCTCGGTGAAGTCGATCTCGGTATCGGGCGCGTTGTAGAAGCGGTCCGCCCTGAGGTGGAATTCCGGCTTCAGCGCCGTCATCGCCGCCTGCCGCAGCATCTTCGCCTCTTCGGGCGTCGCGGACTTGTCCTGACTGAACCGGAAGCCCTCGAGACGGCCCACGAATTGCTCTGCGACCGTCACTTCGCCCTTGTCGTTCACCTCGGCCACCAGGCCCTCCTTCTGCTTCAACCGGCGCAGCAGCACGCTGGTGCGCCGATCTACAAATCTCTGCGTCAGCGCACCGTGAAGGGCATCCGACAGGCGGTCTTCTACCGCGCGGGTTTCGCCGCGCCAATGGCTTTCGTCGTCCAGCCAGCCTGAACGTTGCGCGACATAAGTCCACGTGCGGATGTATGCCAGTCTTTTGGACAAAGTATCGATATCGCCGTCCTTGCGATCGATGCGCTTGACCTGCCGGGCCATCCAGTCGTCCGGCACCCGGCCGACATCGTGCAGGAAGCCGAAGATCCGGCCGAGCAGGCTCGCGTGTTCGGCATGGCTGATGCCGCGGAAATCCGGAATCCGGCAGACATCCCACAGCAGCCGCACATCCCGGGCGTTGCTGACGCGCCCGGTGACCTCGGTCTCGCCCGCCAGGCTCTTGAGCGCCACGAGGTCGTCGGAATCGCGGGTCCGCGTGAGCCATTCTTCCTCGGTGCGCTGCTCCAGCGAGCCGATCAGCCGCCCCACCGAGCCGAACTCGAGGTCGCTGTTGCGCCACTGCAGCTTGCGGACCGGGGCGAAACGGTGCTCCTCGATCGCCTCCACGACGCCCTCGTCGAGCGGGCTGGCCTCGCCGGTCACGCCAAAGGTGCCGTGGGTCTTGTAGCGCCCGGCTCGGCCGGCGATCTGGGCCAGCTCGTTCGGCGCAAGATCGCGCATCCGCCGCCCGTCGAACTTGCGCAGGCCGGAGAGCGCCACGTGGGTGATGTCGAGGTTGAGCCCCATGCCGATCGCGTCGGTGGCAACCAGGTAGTCGACCTCGCCGGACTGGTAGAGCTCCACCTGCGCGTTGCGGGTGCGCGGGCTGAGCGCCCCCATCACCACCGCCGCCCCGCCCTTCTGGCGGCGCAACAGCTCGGCGATGGCATAGACATTCTCCACCGAGAAGCCGACGATGGCCGAGCGCGGTGTCATCCGCGAGATCTTCTTGGAGCCGGTATAGAGCAGGTCAGAGAACCGCTCCCGGCGCAGAAACTGCACCTTTGGCACCAGCGCCGCGATTGCCGGGCGCATGGTGTCGGCTCCAAGGAACACCGTCTCGTGCAGCCCGCGCGCCCGCAGCAGCCGGTCGGTGAAGACATGGCCGCGCTCGGGGTCGGCGCAGAGCTGGATCTCGTCCACCGCCAGGAAATCGGCCCCGATATCGGTCGGCATCGCCTCCACGGTGCAGACCCAGTAGGCCGCCCGCTCCGGCACGATGCGCTCCTCGCCGGTGACCAGCGCCACAACCGAAGGCCCGCGGATCGCGACGATCCGGTCATAGACCTCGCGCGCCAGCAGCCGCAGCGGCAGGCCGATGACGCCGGTGCGATGCGCCAGCATGCGTTCGATAGCGTAATGGGTCTTGCCGGTGTTCGTGGGACCCAGCACCGCGGTCACGGTGGTTTCTCGCAACATCTCCGGTCCCTTCGGGTGGCCCGGGCGGGCTCAGAGGCGCTCGCCCTCGACCTTGCTTTCAAGCCGCTCGATGCCCTGTCTTACGGACTCGAGATGGGGATGTATAGCCTCGACGGCGCGGTAGGCCTCCAGCGCCTCGGTCTCGTATCCGAGCTCCTCCAGGATGATCCCGAGCCCCGTGATCGCGCCGAAATGGTCGGGGTTCAGCGCCAGCGTCCGCTCGATATCGGCCAGCGACAGGCCGTACTCGCCGGCATGGAAAAACGCGGTCGCCCGCGCGTTCCAGCCTTCGGCGAAATCCGGGGCATGGTCGGTGAGCGCGCTCAGGTGCTCGATCGCCGCCTCCATGTCGCCCTCCTCCATCGCCTGCTGACCGCGCTGCAGAAGCAGGTCCATCGCCGGCGAGCCGGACTTGGACCATTCGCGCATGATGCTGGCCTCGATCTGCTGCCAGCCCTGCTGCTCCGGCTGGGCGAGCTCTCCCAGCAGCCGCTCGACCTCGGCCGAATCGGCGCCCTGGGCGAATGCCGCGGGTGCCAGCCAGAGGGCGGCAAGAAATGCCGTAACGATCCGGTTGAGAGATGGGGCGATGCGAACCATAACGTAGGTCAGTCTAGCGCGGTTGCGGGAAATGCCAATCACCCTCGCAATCACAACCATTGGAGGAAATGCGCGTGAGTGAAGTTATCGACAAGGCCGTCGCCGTGCTGAGCGAGCGTCTGGACGGAAATGTGCCCGGCACCGCCAAGTTCGTGATCGAGGGCGAAGGCGCGCTGATGATCGACGGCACCGGCGTGCACGCCGGCGACGAGGATGCGGACGTGACCCTCACCGCCGACGCCGAGACCTTCCAGTCGATCCTCGAGGGCGAGACCAACCCCACCGCCGCCTTCATGACCGGCAAGCTGACCGTCGACGGCGACATGGGCGTCGCGATGGCGCTCGGGAACGCGCTCGCCTGACACCCGGCACCGCAGGGCAGGACGGATGACGCAAGCACCGTTTCACCACGGCATCGCCGCGGCCCCCGAGGGGGCCGAGGCCGTCTGGGTCGTCGCGCCCGATGGCGTGCGGCTGCGCCTGGCGATGCTGGCCCCGCCGCCCAACGACTGCCGCGGCACCGTGCTGCTGTTCACCGGGCGGACCGAGTTCGTCGAGAAATACGGCCCCGCCGCCGCCGAGCTGCAGGCCCGCGGCTATGCCAGCGTGACCCTCGACTGGCGGGGCCAGGGGCTCTCCGACCGGCAGCTCGACGATCCCGCCACCGGCCATGTCAGCCGCTTTTCCGAGTACCAGCTCGACGTCGCCGAGCTGGTCCGCTTCGCCCGCGCCAAGGGCCTGCCGGAGCCGTTCTTCCTGCTGGCCCATTCGATGGGCGGGGCCATCGGGCTGCGTGCGTTGCACGAGCGCCTGCCGGTCGCCGCGGTGGCCTTTTCCGCGCCGATGTGGGGCATCAAGCTGCACCCCGCGACCCGCCCCTTCGCCGGGCTGATCACGGCCTCGGCCCATGCCACCGGCTTCGGCAGCCGCTACGCGCCCTCGACCAAGCCCGTGACCTACGTGCTCGACGCCCCGTTCGAGAACAACACCCTGACCACCGACCCCGAGATGTTCGCCTGGATGCGGCGCCAGGTGGAGATGCAGCCCGAGCTGGCGCTCGGCGGCCCCTCGATGACCTGGCTCAACGAGGCGTTTCGCGAGGGCCGCCGCCTGCGCCGCCTGCCGCCGCCCGCGACGCCCTGCATCACCTGGATGGGCGGCAACGAACGCATCGTGGAGATCTCGGCGATCCGCAGGCTGATGGCCGACTGGTCCGGCGGCGCGCTCACCGAGGTGCCCGGCGCCGAGCACGAGCTGATGATGGAGCCGCAGCCGATCCGCGCCGCCTTCTTCGACGCCTGCGCCGCGCTTTTCGACACCCGCGGCGCCGCAGCCTGATCATCGCGCGCCCGGCGGAACGGCAGCAGACGCAACGCTGCGTCGGGCCGCAACCTCTGGCCTTCCTGCCCTTCATCGCCTATGTGCGCCCACAAGGAAGGACCGCCATGACCGAAACCACCGAATCTCACTATCGCGACGCCATTTCCTCGGTCGAGGAAATCATCGAAGACGCCCGCAACGGCCGGATGTTCATCCTCGTCGACCACGAGGACCGGGAGAACGAGGGCGACCTGATCATTCCCGCGCAGATGGCCACCCCGGATGCGGTGAATTTCATGGCCACCCATGGCCGCGGCCTGATCTGCCTGTGCCTGACGCCGGAGCGGATCGACGCGCTTGGGCTGCCGCTGATGGCGGAGAACAATTCCTCCCGCCATTCGACGGCCTTCACCGTATCCATCGAGGCCCGCGAGGGCGTGACCACCGGCATCTCCGCCGCCGACCGCGCCCGCACCGTCTCGGTCGCCATCGACCACGCCTCCACCGCCGCCGACATCGCCACCCCGGGCCATGTCTTCCCGCTGCGCGCCCGCGAGGGCGGAGTGCTGGTCCGGGCCGGGCACACCGAGGCCGCGGTCGACATCTCGCGCCTGGCCGGCCTGAACCCCTCCAGCGTGATCTGCGAGATCATGAACGACGACGGCACCATGGCGCGCCTGCCCGAGCTGATCGCCTTCGCCCAGAAGCACGGGCTCAAGATCGGCACGATCAGCGACCTGATCGCCTACCGCCGCCGCCACGACAACCTGATGGAAGAAACCGAGACCCGCGAGGTCAGCTCGGTCTTCGGCGGCACCTGGAAGATGCATGTCTTCACGGAGCGCTCCGAGGGCGTCGAGCACGTTGCGCTGGTCAAGGGCGACATCACCACGCCCGAACCGGTCCTGGTCCGCACCCATGCACTCAACGCGCTGGAGGACCTGCTCGGCATCGGCGTGACCCGCCCCGACACGCTCGGCCGCGCGATGGAGATCATCGCCCGCGAGGGCCGCGGCGCGGTCTGCCTGTTCCGCAACCCCCACCACAAGCTGCAACTCGACGAGGAGGAAGGCCCGCGGATCGTCAAGCAGACCGGGCTCGGCGCCCAGATGCTGTCGAACCTCGGCGTTTCGGAGCTTGTCCTGCTGACGGATTCCCCCTCCACCCGCTATGTCGGCCTCGACGCCTACGGGCTGACGATCACCGGCACCCGCCCGATCACGGAGTAACCCATGGCCCAGGCCGAAACCCACCACGTCCTGCCCCTGCCCGAGTTCGACCGGCCGGTGAAGCTGCTGATCGTGGTCGCCCCCTATTACAAGGACATCGCCGACGAGCTCGTCGCCGGCGCAAAGGCCGAGATCGAGAAGGTCGGCGGCAGCTGGGAGCTGGTCGAGGTCCCCGGCGCGCTCGAAGTCCCCACCGCGATCCGCATCGCCTATCGCCAGTCCAACTTCGACGGCTTCGTCGCGCTCGGCTGCGTGATCCGGGGCGAGACCACCCATTACGACACCGTCTGCAACGACAGTTCCCGCGCGATCCAGCTGCTCGGGCTCGAGGGCGCCTGCATCGGCAACGGCATCCTGACCGTCGAGAACCGCGAGCAGGCCGTCGTGCGCGCCGAGGCGGCGGGCCAGAACAAGGGCGGCGGCGCGGCCGCCGCGGCCCTGCACCTGATCGCCCTCACCCGGCGCTTCGGAAACGAGAAAAAAGACATCGGTTTCAAGCCGCTGCGCGAAGGCATTCAGATCGCGGGCGAGGCCAAGGGGCCGACCACGGCATGAGCGACAAACGCCAGATGAAATCCGCCGCCCGCCTCTACGCGGTGCAGGCGCTGTTCCAAATGGAAGTCTCCGGCCAGACCACGCAGGCCGTCGAGACCGAGTTCGAGAACTACCGCTTCGGCGCCACCTACGAGGGCGACGAAATGGCCGAGGGCGATTCCAAGACCTTCCGCGCCCTCGTCGACCGGGCGGTGAACGAACAGGCCCGGATCGACCAGATGACCGACCGGGCGCTGGTGGCCAAGTGGCCGATCGACCGCATCGACCCGACGCTCCGCGCGCTGTTCCGCGCCGCCGGGGCCGAGCTGGTCGCCGCCGAGACGCCGCCCAAGGTGGTCATCACCGAGTTCGTCGATATCGCCAAGGCCTTCTTCCCCGAAGGCCGCGAGCCGAAATTCGTCAACGCCGTACTCGACCACATGGCCCGCGAGGCGCAGCCCGAAAAGTTCTGACCCCGGCCGGGGGCTCCCGCCCCTGCCCCTCGCCCTTGCGGGCTCGGGAACAGGGTTGGGCCGGGCGCGCGCTTGCGCGCGCGTCACCTGCCCTCGAAGGCCACCTCGAACCCGCCGAAGATCATGCGCTTCATGTCGAAGGGCATGGCCTGCGGGTCGAACATCTCCTGCCAGCGCGCATCCGATTCCATCGAGGCCATGCAGGCGTCATGCGTGGCCTTGTCCGGGAAACTCACCCAGGAAAACACCACCGTCTCGCCCGGCTCCGCCTTGACCGCCATGGGAAAGGAGGTCAGCTCGCCGTCCGGCACCGCGTCCCCCCAGCATTCGCGCATTTCCACCGCGCCATGGTCCTTGAACAGCGGCCAGGCGCGCCGCGCGCTCTCCAGATAGGCCGCCTTGTTCGCCTCCGGCACGGCCTGCACGAAACCTGCTACATACGTCATTGTTTCCTCCTGAAATTCCGGTGTTTCAATCGCCCGCGAAGGCCGCTTCGAGCACCGCAATGTCGAGCTTTCCCACCTGCATCATCGCCGCCTGGGCACGTCCCGCTGCGGCACGGTCTTCCGACTCCAGCATGCGCGGCAGTGCCTCGGGCACGATCTGCCAGAGCACTCCGAACCGGTCGGTGAGCCAGCCGCACATGCTCTCCGCCCCGCCCCCTGCCGTGAGCGCCGCCCAGAGCCGGTCCGTCTCGGCCTGGTCCCCGGTCAGGACCGAGATCGAGGCCGCGGGCCCATGGGTGAACTGCGGCATCCCCTCGGCCGGCGGCACGTCGAGGATCATGTAGGGCACCCCGCCCAACGTCATCCGGATGACACGCGGCGCGGCCGCGCTGTCCCTCCGGCCCACATGGTCGATCCGGCTGTCGGGCAGCAGCGAGACATAGAACTCCGCCGCCGCGCCCCCGTCGCCGTTGAACCACAGGCAGGTGCGCAGATCCGAGATCATGCCGTCCCCCGCAGAGGCTGCAACATGCAGGCAGAGTTGCCCTCGCAATCAGTGAAGGCCACGTAAAGCCCCACCCCGGGGATCTCGTGCGGCGAGCCGTGCACCGTGCCGCCCGAGGCGCCGATCCGCTCCATCGCCGCGGCGATGTCCGCCACGCCGATCACCACAAGCGGGCCCTGTGCCGGCCGGTCGTCCCGGCGCGGAAAGAACCCGCCGTTGATCGCGCCGGGCGTCACCGCCCGCCCGGCCTCGGTCTCGGTGGTTTCCGCCAGGACGTAGTGCCCCATCTCGGGGCCGAGCGCGTTGGTCTTCCAGCCGAAGACCTGCTCGTAGAACGCGGCCATCCGGCCCGCGTCCTCGTAGGGCATCTCGAAATGCACGACGGGGCAAGGCTCGGTCATTGCGCCTGCTCCATCGCCTGCCGGTTCAGCCAGAACGGCTCCCAGATGTGGCCATCGGGATCGGCAAAGGCATGGCCGTACATGAACCCGTGGTCTTCCGGCGCGCGCACCGCCGCCCCGCCGCTGGACAGCGCCGTCGCCACCATCGCGTCCACCGCCTCCCGGCTCTCCAGCTCGAGCGCGACCAGAACCTCGCTCACCGCCCGCGCATCCGCGATGGCGCGGGGCGTGAACCCGGCGAATTTCGGCCGCGTCAGAAGCATCGCGAAGCTCGACGGCCCCAGCACCATGCCGAGTGCCGTCTCGTCGCAGAACCGTTCGTCGAAGCTCAGGCCGAGCGCTTCGAAAAAGGCCCGGCTGCGCCCGAGGTCCTCCACGGGCAGGTTGATGTAAGTATTCATGCGTCGGTCTCCCTGTCAGGTGCCGCGATTCAACAATCGTAAATCAATGCCGCGAGCGTGGTTGACCGTTATGTTGATGTCAACGTAAATTCTCGGCCATGCGTGACGACCTGCCTCTCGAGATCACCCAGGAGGTGCGCGACAGATGCCTCTGCCTGCACCTGCAACGCGCCGCCCGCGCCATCGGCCGGCGCTTCGACGAGGCGCTGCGCCCCCTCGGCCTGACCAACGGCCAGTATTCCCTGCTGGTGTCGCTCAACCGCCCGGAGCCACCGCGCATGGGCGACGTGGCCCACCTGCTCGCTCTGGACCGGACGACGCTCACGGCGAACCTCAAGCCCCTGAACCGGCGCGGACTTCTGGAGATCCTGCCCGATCCTGAGGATGGCCGCAGCCGTCGCCTGGCCCTCACCGACGCGGGGCGCGACCTGCTGGTGAAGGCGGTGCCGATCTGGCGCGCCACCCATGACGCGGTCGACCGGATGCTCGGCGCTGACGCCGACGATCCCCCCCTGCGCGGCCAGCTCCTGCGGCTGACATTCGGCAAGCCCGACGGGGAATGAGCGCGGCAAGACACCACCGGCGGCAAACATATTCAATAATTTTAATTTGGCGGCACAGCCCCGATGCGCTATCTTGGAGATCAAGGAAATCGAACCTTTCGCAACCAGGGAACCGGCCATGCCGCAGCTCGTCCGCCTCTACATCCGCCAGGTCATCATCGGCTTTCTGCTCTCGGCCGTGTTCGTGTGCCTGCTGATGGTGGTCAACGTGGCGAACCTCTGGCACCTGGTGACCCATTCGAGCGGCGGCTACGTGGCGGTGCTCCTGCTCTGGTTGTTCAACGGGATCGTCTTCGCGGGCGTCCAGTTCGGGATCTCGATCATGCGGATGAGCCAGGACGACGGCGACGCCGGCCGCGGCAAGCGCATCACCTTCGCCACCCCGACCGTCCCGCAGGACGGCACCCTGGCGGTGAGTGCCAGCGACAAGCGCGGCTGAAACGACCGAATCCCCAGGACGAAATGACCGAAACGCCCGGAAATCCCCGGGCGTTCGTCGTTTCGTCGCCGATGTTTGCATGAAAATCCGTCAAACGACCGTCAGTCCGGTCGTTTCCCACCGCCGTTCCGGTCGTTGCGACCAGAACAGGCGGTGCGAAATACGTGGCGGGGACCGTACGCAACCGTGAGGGCGTTTCATTCCCGAGGACCTGTATATACAGGTGGGCGCCAGGTAACCGAACCAGGGTCCGGACAGAGCCAGCTCCCTCGGAATTGCTTAAGGCCACTGGAATTTTGGCCCCGCACGGGAAGGACAGATCCGCCAGCGTCGGAGATAGGGGCCGGCGGAGGTTTCGGCAAGAGGGCGAAGGTCATTTTCCGCGCCGAAGGCCCCGCCGCCAACGGATACCCACTCCGCCCCTTGCGAAATGTTCCCGGATTGTTCACATTGGCCCCATGCCCTTTGCCACGCCCGCTCCACAAGACCAGATGCAGCCCGGCCAACTGCTGGCCCGCGGTGTCTGCCGCCACCTGCGCGGCCACGGCTTCGTCACCGTGGAGGAGCTGGTGCCCTCGCCCGGGCTGCGGGTCGATGTCATGGCGCTCGGCGCGAAAGGCGAGATCTGGGTGGTGGAGTGCAAGTCCAGCCGGGTCGACTTCACCTCGGACCGCAAGTGGCAGGGTTACCTGGAATGGTGCGACCGGTTCTTCTGGGCCGTCGACGGCGATTTCCCGACCGACCTTCTGCCGCCGGAAACCGGCCTGATCCTCGCCGATGCCTATGACGCCGAGATCCTGCGCATGGGACCGGAGTCGAAGCTCGCCGGTGCGCGGCGCAAGGTGGTCACCCAGAAGTTCGCGCGCCATGCCGCCCGGCGGCTGCAGGCCCTGCGTGACCCCGGCGTGCGCGGCCTGATCTCGGACGACGAGACCGGCTGAGCCTATTTCTTCTTGCGTCCCATCTGGCGCGCCCGCTCCGCCGCGGCGCGCAGCTCCTCGGCGATTTCCTCGGCCTCTTCGGGCTCGAAATCCAGCGGCAGCTCGACCCCATCGCCCTCGACATAGATCCGCACCATGCCGAGCGAGGTCGGTCCGATCTGGAGGTTGGCGGAAAGGTCGCTTTCCTTGTCGATACCCATGCTGGTCTCCCTGTCGTCGGCTTGCCCCTCTTTATGCCCGACCCTGTGGCCGTTGCCAGAGCGAAAACGCGCCGGAGGCCTCTGCCGGCCGCTAAGGGAAAATCTGCAAAGAGGCGGCGGAAGGGCTTGCACAGTCCGCGCACAGCGGCTAAACGACCGCCCTGTGCCGCCTTAGCTCAGTTGGTTAGAGCGCTGGATTGTGGATCCAGAGGTCCCCTGTTCAAGCCAGGGAGGCGGTACCATCTCCCCAGTTCCCGACAGCATCCGACCGCGCTTGCGGCAGCCTTCTTCTGTCCGGAAACATCCCCACCGGAGGCACGCGCCCGCAAGGGCGCGCCCCCTGCCCGCTCAGTAGATCTTCGGGACGTAGAGATCGTCCGGCAGCACCTTGCGCTCGTAGTCGGGGTTGTAGGTCCGCTCCGGGAGTTCGACCTTCTCGTGTTCGACGGGCTCGTAGGGAATCCGGCTCAGGATGTGCTCCATG
Source organism: Tropicimonas sediminicola (assembly GCF_900188335.1). GTDB lineage: Bacteria > Pseudomonadota > Alphaproteobacteria > Rhodobacterales > Rhodobacteraceae > Tropicimonas > Tropicimonas sediminicola. The sequence goes on from NZ_FZOY01000002.1 coordinate 291,497, forward strand.
CAATTGAGCCGTTCGCGCTTCTTGTCGTTGCCCTCGACGATGTACCAAGGCGCCTCGGGGATGTTCGTGCGGGCGAACATGTCTTCCTTTGCCTTGGTGTACTGCTCCCAGCGGACCCGGCTCTGCAGGTCCATGGGCGAGAGCTTCCACTGCTTCATCGGGTCATGGATCCGCACCTGGAACCGGAGCTGCTGCTCGGCGTCGGTGATCGAGAACCAGTATTTCAGGAGGATGATCCCGTTGCGGACCAGCATCCGTTCGAATTCCGGCACGTCGCGGAAGAACATCTCCACCTGGTCCTCGGTGGCGAAGCCCATCACCCGCTCGACGCCGGCGCGGTTGTACCAGGAGCGGTCGAAGAGCACGATCTCGCCTCCGGCCGGCAGGTGCGGCACGTAGCGCTGGAAATACCACTGGCTCTGCTCGCGCCGGTTCGGCGCCGGGAGCGCCACCACGCGGGCGACGCGGGGGTTGAGCCGCTGGGTGATGCGCTTGATGACGCCCCCCTTGCCGGCGGAATCGCGGCCCTCGAACAGAATGCAGATCCTGGCGCCGGTGGCCTCGACCCAGTCCTGCATCTTGATCATCTCGGCCTGGAGTCGCAGCAGGTTGGTGAAATAGGTGCGCCGGTCGAGCGAATCCGGGTGCGCCTTGCGATAGATCTTGCGGATCTCCTGGCTCAGCATCGGCTCGCTGAACTCCATCTCGAAGGTCTCGTCGAGGGTTTCCTCGAGTTCGGCTTCGAGCCAGTCCTTGTGCATGTCGTCGAGCGGCGTGTCGTCAGGCGCGTCGGTCATCTCGGTCCTCCCGTCTTGCTCTTGCAGCGTCCGGCAGCGTCGCGGACACCGCCTCACTTTGGCGGTATCAGGTGACCGCAACATGTCAATGACGCCGGAAGTCGCTCCGGATGCAGGAATTTCCGCCGTCGCGTGGCCGGTTACTCGACGGCGACCCGCTGGCGCAACGCGCCGGTCGCGGCATCGTAGATCAGGATCTCGTCGGCGTCGGTCACCACGGCCCACCAGCCTTCGCCCTGCGTCACCGCCAGCGGCCGTGCGCCGTCGGGCAGCGCGATCCGCTCGGGCAGGCGCAGGCCCTCCGCCGCCGCAGGCGTACTCCGCTCGCCGCCGGGGAACCGGGTGGCGAAGAGCACCACCAGCGTCCCGATGCCGAGGATCATGGTCGCCGTCAGCACCAGCACCAGGCCGCGCAGGAAGCGCAGGGTGCGGGCGTCCTCGGCACTCAGGTCGGGCTCTTTGGGCTGTTCCACGGCTTGGGCCTCCGTTGCGTTTTCCCGCTGATACGGCAGGTGCGGGGCCGGCGCCAGTGGGCAGGCGGCGCTTGCGCCGGGGGCGCGGGCAGCGTATCGGCCCTGCAAACCCGAAAAGGATCCGCCATGACCGAGCCGCTCCGGACCCTCCGGATCGAGATCACCAGCCCAACCCCGGAGCGCCTCGACAAGGCGCTGGCCAGGGACGTGCCCGAAGAGGCCGCGCTCAGCCGGTCGCGGCTGGCGAAGCTGATCGGGGAAGGCCAGGTGCGCGTCGGCGGCGCGGCGGAGACCAACCCCAAGGCCAAGGTCGCGGCCGGCGACGCGGTGGAGATCACCCTGCCCGAGGCCGCGCCGGTCGAGACCCGCGCCCAGGAGATCCCGCTCGAGGTGGTCTACGAGGATGATGCGCTGATCGTGATCGACAAGCCGGCGGGCATGGTCGTGCACCCTGCCCCGGGCTCGCCCGACGGCACGCTGGTCAACGCGCTGCTCCACCATTGCGGCGACACGCTCTCCGGCATCGGCGGCGAGCGTCGGCCGGGCATCGTGCACCGGATCGACAAGGACACCTCCGGCCTGCTGGTGGTGGCGAAGTCGGACGCCGCGCATCACGGGTTGGCGGCACAGTTCGAGGCGCACAGCGCGGAACGCCGGTACCTGGCGCTGGTCCACGGCTGCCCCGACCACGCCGACCCGCGGCTGCGCGGGATCAAGGGCACCCACTGGGAGAGCGCCGAGGTCCTGCGGATCACCACCCGGCTGGCGCGCCACCGCCACGACCGCCAGCGGCAGGCCGTGGTCTGGGACGGCGGGCGCCACGCCGTCACCCGGTTGCGGGTGCTCGATCTGTTCGGCGCGCCCCCGGCGGCGGCGCTGGTGGAATGCCGGCTGGAGACCGGCCGCACCCACCAGATCCGCGTGCACATGTCCCACGTGGGCCACGCGCTGATCGGCGATCCGGTCTATGGCGGCCGTCGCAAGGCCTCGGCCAGGGCGCTTGGCGCGGACGCCGCGGCCGCGGTCGACGCCTTCCCGCGGCAGGCGCTCCACGCTGCCACACTCGGCTTCGTCCACCCGGTCAGCGGCGAGCGGCTCGATTTCGAGAGCCCGCTGCCGGAGGACATGGCCGGGCTGGTCGCAAAGCTGCAGGGCGGAACGTCCTGAGCCCGGCGGGCCCGGACTAGCGCTCGATGCTCTGGAAGTTCCGCCGGTCGGCCCGCATGTTCAGCAGCCGGGTGCCGTAGGCCTGGTAGAAGATGACATCCATCCAGTTCACCGCGCTGTAGGCATCCCGCTCGAACGCGCGGTCCATCACGACGCAGAACACGATCCCGATGTCCTCGAAACCGGGCAGGCTCTGCCAGTGCCGAACCTCGCCCCGGCAGGTTGCATCGCCATCGGTCAGCGGCAGGGCGGCAGGATCCGGATACAGGATGCCGATCATCGCCGCCTCGCCATCGGGCAGCAGGGACGGCAGGCGGCACAGGATCGGCGCCCGGAGCGGCACGCCCTCCGCCGTGGCGCTCTCCGGCCGGGGGTTCACGCAATCGGAGGCAGGGGCGGCCGTCGGGACCGGATAGGCCGCGTCGTAGCGGGCGAAATAGGCTTCGACATCGGGCACGTGGCGCGGCGAAATCCCGGTGAAGGCGGTCCCGTCGAATTCGAAGACATAGGGCACGAAGGTCTCGGGGGCGTCGCGATCCTCGAAGGTGAAGGCGCCGCCGTGGAAGATGAGCCTGCCATCCTCGACCGTCGCGTCGAAGCGGCGATACCCCATCAGGATCTCCTTGCCGGACAGCATGCCGGTGATCATCCCCTTGAACGCCGAGGCGCGCTGCGCGGAATCGGGCGTCTCGCCGTTTTTCAGGACCGGAGCTGCCAGATGCGAGGCGACGCCGGTGTTGATCACGAAGACCACGAACATGACCAGGATGAACGCCACGAAGGAGAAGGTTTTCATTGATTGAAATGTCCTGACAAGAAACCGGCTCTGCGCGCTGCCCCCGGAGGACTGACGCCTGATGCAGGTAACCGCCGCAGCTGGGCCGGAGTGTGGCCCAACTGTGCCCGGAGCGGGGTTCACGCGAGAAACGGCTGCCCGAATGGAGGTTTTCGGAAACAAAACCCACCGGGAAGGCCTTGTAATATTCAGTGAACACCCCGTGAGAGACATTGCAGCCGCCTTACGCGGCGGCTGGCCCGGGTCTATAGTTGAGACAAGGAAGCGCGGTTATCGCAAACGTGCCCACTTGAACCGAACGGTTCAGTTCATAGATACTATCTCAAGAACTTTGCACCAACGTCGTGCGAAGTGTCCGACAGGCTAGGAGGGACGATAGAGATGAGTAATTACACGAGCCTTCCCGCCCCCTCTCCGGAGCAGGGGCTGAACCGGTACCTGCAGGAGATTCGCAAGTTTCCGATGCTGGAGCCGGAAGAGGAATACATGCTGGCCAAGCGGTGGGTCGACCACCAGGACACCGAGGCCGCGCACAAGATGGTGACGAGCCACCTGCGCCTCGCCGCCAAGATCGCCATGGGCTATCGCGGCTACGGCCTTCCCCAGGCCGAGGTGATCTCGGAGGCCAACGTGGGCCTGATGCAGGCGGTCAAGCGCTTCGACCCGGAAAAGGGTTTCCGGCTGGCCACCTATGCCATGTGGTGGATCCGCGCCTCGATCCAGGAATACATCCTGCGGTCTTGGAGCCTGGTGAAGCTCGGCACGACCTCGGCGCAGAAGAAGCTGTTCTTCAACCTGCGCAAGGCCAAGTCGCGCATCGGCGCCCTGGAAGAGGGTGACATGCGGCCGGAGAACGTGACCCGTATCGCCACCGATCTCGGCGTGACCGAGGAAGAGGTGATCTCGATGAACCGGCGGCTGTCGGGCGGCGACGCATCGCTTAACGCCACCGTTGGCTCCGACGGCGACACCACGACCCAGTGGCAGGACTGGCTGGAGGACGAGGACGCCGACCAGGCCGAGCAATATGCCGAGAGCAACGAGATGTCGGTGCGCCGCGATCTGCTGCTGGAGGCGATGGACGCGCTCAACGACCGCGAGAAGGACATCCTCACGCAGCGCCGCCTGGCCGAGCCGCCGGTGACGCTGGAGGAGCTCAGCAGCGTCTATGACGTGAGCCGCGAGCGCATCCGCCAGATCGAGGTGCGCGCCTTCGAGAAGCTGCAGAAGCGGATGAAGGAACTCGCCCGCGAGAAAGGCATCATGACGGCCGCCTGACCGGCCGCCCCCGTGACGACACAGAAGGCCCCGCTTGTTCCGCAGGCGGGGCTTTTTCGTGCGCGCCGGAAATCCCCCCACGTGCGACGGAACCACCGCTCTCCCACGTTCCAACCATGGGCGGATCTCCTGCCCTTCCGGCAGGATCCGCCGCTGGAGGGAGGAAGAGATGAACGCCGCGCATTCCACCGCGCCGCAGGCTGCCGTTCCGCAGCGCTACGCGCATTTCACCGGCCGGGCCTTTGCCGTTTTCGGGGTCAGCCTGACCTTTCCGGTCCTGCTGTTGAGCGGGATCATCCTCTACATCGCGCCGGCGGGCCGGATCGCCAACCAGTCCGGCTGGCAGGTCCTTGGGCTGGACCGGAGCGGCTGGGAGACGCTGCACGCGACGGCTGCGGTCCTGTTCCTCGGGCTCGTCGCCTGGCACGTGCTGGTGCACCTGCCTGTCTATCGCTCGCTGCTGGGCGGCACGCCCGCGCATCCGGGCGGCCATCGGCGCGAGGCCTTTCTGGCGCTCGGGATCGTCGGGCTGCTGGTCCTGCTGGTGGCGCTCACCTGGCCGCCGGCCAGTTGGCTGGAGGATGGCAGCCGCTACTTCCGTCAGGAGCACTGGACTACCAGCGCCACGGCGCCGGGTCAGTGGCGCGGGGGCGCTCACTGACCCGCGCGGGCCGCGTCAGGCCTGGTGAACGTAGGTCCCCGGTGCCTTGCAGAGCGGTTTGAACCCGGCCCGGGCATTGCCCATCGGCGGCGGCGGCACCTGCTGGCCGCTGCCCTTGCCGCGCAGGAACTCGGCCCAGACCGGCCACCAGGAGCCCTCTTGCGGCTCGTGGCTCTGCACCCAGCTGTCCGGGTCCTGGTAGAGTTCGTCCGGGCAGCGCACACCGACGCGGAAGCTGCGGCGCGCATGGCCCGGCTCGCTGACAATCCCGGAATTGTGCCCGCCTGCCGTCAGCACGAAGGTCTGCTCCGCGTCGTTGAAGAGACGGATCTTGTAGACCGATTTCCAGGGCGCGATGTGGTCCTTCTCGGTGCCCACCACGAAGAACGGCGCGGAGATGTCGGAGAGCGCGATCACCTTGCCCTCCACAGCGTAACGCCCGCCGGTGAGGCGGTTTTCCAGGAACAGGCCGCGCAGGTACTCGGAATGCATCCGGTAGGGCATGCGCGTCGCGTCGGCGTTCCAGGCGGAGATGTCGAAGGGCCGTTCCTGCTCGCCCAGCAGGTAGCGGTTGATCGCACGGGCCCAGATCAGGTCCTCGGCGCGGAGTGCCTGGAAGGCGCCGGCCATCTGGTCCTGATCGAGATAGCCCTGATCCCACATCATGTCCTCGAGATAGGCGATCTGGCTCTCGTCGAGGAACATCATCACCTCGCCGGCCTCGGTGAAGTCGGTCTGCGCGGCGAGCAGCGAGACCGAGGCGAGCCGGTCGTCGCCGTCACGGGCCATCGTCGCCGCCGAGATCGACAGGATCGTGCCGCCGAGGCAGTAGCCGCAGGCGTGGACCTTGCGGTCCGGCACGATCGCCGCCACCGCGTCGAGCGCCGCCATCACCCCGCGCTTGCGGTAGTCGTCCAGCCCGCAATCGGCGAGGCTGGCATCCGGGTTGACCCAGGAGATGGCGAAGACGGTGAAGCCCTCGTCGACCAGGTACTTGATCAGCGAATTGTGCTGGCTGAGGTCGAGGATGTAGTACTTCATGATCCAGGCCGGCACGATCAGGATCGGCTCCGCCTGCACCTTCGCGGTGGTCGGCGTGTACTGGATCAGCTCCATCAGCTCGTTGCGATAGACCACCTCGCCCGGCGTGCAGGCGATGGTCTCGCCGACGCGGAACTGCTCCGGCATCGGCTCCTTCTCGCCGGTCAGCTCCCGCACGAGGTCGTCGGTGAGGTTGCGCCCCCCCGCAAGGAGGTTCTGGCCGCTGGTCTCGAGCGTCCTGGCAATCACCTCGGGATTGGAGAAGGGGTAGTTGGAGGGCGCGAAGGCGTCGAGGATCTGCCGCGCCTGGAAGGCCACGCGCTCGCTCGACTTGTGGCGCATGCCGCGCACTTCCTTGGTCGCCTCTTCCCACCAATCCCCCATAGCGAGGTAGTTCTGTTTCCAGAACGAGAACGGCGGCGCCTCCCAGCCCTCGTGCCTGAAGCGGTTGTCGCCCTTCTTCGGCGCGAACCCCTCGCCGATGCCCATGACGCCGAACCAGAGCTTGCGGGCGTTGTCGACCGCCTTTTCGGCAAGCTCCTGTTGACGGCCCGGCGCCTGCGCGAGGTGCTTGGCCCAGTCGGTCCAGGCCGCCTGCGATGCGTTGACGGACATGCCGTTGGTGATCTGTGCGTTCTTGGCGCGGATCGAACGATCGAGGTTGTGGTAGCGGCGATGCGTTGGCTGGGGCCTGGAGGCCGCCGGCGCCGGGGCGGTGCGGGCGACCGGCTGGCTGTCTGCATTTGCCGACGCCGCCACCGGCTTGAGGGTTTTCACTGAGGACCTGCTGACCATTTCAACCTCGCTCGAATGGATGTCTTTGCCCCGTCGCGCTGCCTGTGCCGCAACGCAGCAGAGCGGTTATCGCCCCTCTTCCGGGCGAAGTAACTGCGACCATCCTTCACCGTTAGCGCAACACCCCGGTCCGGCTCCGGCAGAATACATTCAAACTGTGAAATAATTGGGGTACCCGCATGGAAACAGGCGGTTTCCTCGCATTTTCACACAGGCAGACACGGCCAGACCGGCGCCCCTGTGACGGCGCGACTCACCACGCCCTTTGACAACGCCCGAGTCCCGCCCGATGGTGGCCCCGGGCGGATGCGCCGGCCGCGGGCCGGCACATCCGGGAGACACACGAGGAGGTTTGTCATGAAAACGATCCGCTGGGGTATTCTGGGGGCGTCGAACTTCGCCCGCCAGCACATGGGGCCGGCGATCCACGCCGCCCGCGGGGCGCAGCTGGCCGCGGTGGCGACCTCCTCGGACGAGAAGGCGGCGGCGTTCTCGGAGCTGTTCCCGGGCATCCGTATCCACAAGAGCTACGACGCCCTGCTCACCGACTCGCAGATCGACGCGGTCTACGTGCCGCTGCCCAACCACCTGCACGTGGAATGGACGCTGCGGGCGCTGGCGGCGGGCAAGCCGGTGCTCTGCGAGAAACCGATCACGCTGCAGGCCGGGGAGTTCGACCGGCTGATCGCGGCCCGCGACGCGGCCGGGAAGCTCGCGGCCGAGGCCTATATGGTGGTGCATCACCCGCAGTGGATTCGCGCCAAGGAGATGATCGCGGACGGCGCCATCGGCAAGCTGACCGACGTGCGCGGCGCGTTCTCCTACAACAACCCCGACCCCGGCAACATCCGCAACCAGGCGGAGAGCGGCGGCGGCGCGCTGCCCGACATCGGGGTCTATCCGCTCGGCACCGTGCGCTTCGTGACCGGCGAGGAGCCGGTCTCGGCCACCGCGCGGATCACCTGGGTCGACGGCTACGACACAACCTCGCGCAGCCATCTCGTCTTCCCCTCCTTCGAGATGTCGATGATGCTCTCAACCCGCCTCGCGCCCTACCAGGAGATGGTGTTCCACGGCGACAAGGGCCTGCTGCGGCTCGACTATCCGTTCAATGCCAATGTCCACGGCGAGGCGCGGCTCGACCTGATCCGCGGCAACGAGACGATCACCGAGCGCTGGCCGGGGGTGAACCATTACGTGTTGCAGGTGCAGAACTTCGGCGAGAGCCTGCGCAGCGGCGCGCCCTACCCCTGCCCGCTGGAATTCAGCCGCGGCACACAGGCCGCGATGGACATGATCTTCGCCGCCGATCCCGCGCCGAGCTGAGGGGCGTCACTCCGGCAGGCGCGCCCGCAGCACGCGGACCATGTTTTCGCCCATGACCTTGCGGATCTGCGCCTCGGTGAGGCCCTCGTCCAGCAGGGCCTGGGTGAGCGCGGGCAGCTCGGACGTGTCGAAGGCGGTGGCGACGGAGCCGTCGAAATCGGAGCCGAGCGAGACGTGGTCCTCGCCCACCACATCGATGGCGACCTTGATCGCGCCAGCGACGCCCGCGGGGCTGTCGTCGCAGGTCACGTCCTTCCAGTAGCCGATGCCGATCACGCCGCCCGTGCGGGCGACCTCGACCATCAGCGCGTCGAGGAAGTTCCGCTTCACCTCGCAATGGGAATAGATCCCGGTGTGGCTGACGATGACCGGGCTGGAGACGAGCTGCAGCGCCTCGGCGGCGACGCGGGGGCTGGAATGGGCGAGATCCATGACCATGCCGCGACGCTCGATCTCGGCCACCACCTCGCGGCCGAAATCGGTGAGGCCGGCATTGGCCAGCCCGTGCAGCGAGCCGCCGATCTCGTTGTCGAAGAAGTGCTGCAACCCGATCACCCGGTGCCCGGCGGCCTCCAGCGCGTCGAGATTGGCCAGATCGCCCTCCAGCGGGTGTGAGCCCTCGATCCCGAGCAGCGCCCCCACGACCGTCTCGCCCGAAGCGCGGGCCGCGAGCACGGCCTCCAGGTCGCCCTTCGTGCGGATGATGCGGAGTTGCCCGCCGCTCGCCTCGGCAAAGCGGTGCAGCTTCTCGGCCTGGTAGAGCGCACGCTCCAGCAGGCTGCCCCAGGTCCGCACCGGCCAGAGCTGGCCGATGGCGAGCGCGGTGATGTTGTCGAATGCGTCCGTCGCGTTGGCCTCGTAATTCTGGCCCGCGGGGCTCTTGGTGACGGCGGTGAAGACCTGCAGGCCGACATTGCCCTCGATCAGGCGCGGCAGGTCCACCTGCCCCCGCGACGCGCGCTTCAGCAGGTCGCGCTTCCACAGCAGGCTGTCGGCGTGCCAGTCGCCCACAAGCAGCGTCTGGTGCAGCGCCTGCGCCTCGGCACTGACCGGCCAGGGATCGTGTGGCGCCACCGCGTTGCGGCCCCGCTCCACGTATCCGGGCGCGAAGGCCAGGAACGCCGCCAGCAGCACCGCGAGCCCGAAGAGCACCCGCCCCAGCCATTTCCCGAAAACCCGCATCGCATCGCCCCCTGTCGCCGCGGCCGGCACAGAACCACGCGCCCTGCCCGCTGCCAAGCCCGCCCGGACGCCGCCGGCCGCTGCGAGGTGTTGAACGTTGCGGCACAGGCGTTAATGTCGGGCCGTCCCGGACACGGAGCCGCCCCATGCGCAACGAAGACATCGACGGCCGCCTGCACGGGCCGCAGCCCGACGCAGGCCCGCAGGAGCCGCTGCTGCTGCGGCTGGTCTATATGCTGATCATCTATTTCATGATCGGTATCGCCCAGACGGTGCTTGGCGTGGCGACGGTGGTGCAGCTGATCATCATGCTGCTCAACCACCGCAAGCCGAACGAGCGGCTGGCCGATTTCGGCACCGACCTCGGCATCTGGATCGCCAAGGCGGCACGCTACCAGACCGCCGCGAGCGAGGTGAAGCCCTGGCCCTGGACCGAGCTGGACTAATCCGCCGGTCCAGAATTCCGGAAGAGATTTCAGTGCCTTTTCGTGATACGCCTCGGGGGCGTATACCTTCGAGGCATTGAATGATCTATTTCCTGACCCGGCTCGATGCCGATTTCCGTTTCGTGGGAGACGAGTTGAAGCCCGACCGGGCAACGCTTCCCCTGATAGAGACCTCCGGGCGCGGCGCCAACAAGGTTGCTGTGGACGGTTCGGACTATTCCCAGCTTTGGGACGGCACCAAGCTGCTTGCGATCGACGGCAGGGTTGTCGAGATCGACTATCCCGTGCCGTTCACGGCCAACACTCTGGCCTTGGGCTTCAAGAGCCCGGAGGCCAACTCGGTGCTGACCGACGACAAGGCCGTGTTCGACACGCTGTCCGAGGACTTCTACCTCGGCTTCGCGGCCTATGGCATTCGCGCCTACAAGGTGAACCCGCGGACGTTAGAGTTCACCCTGATCGACGACGATACCGGCAACCGCGTCACCGGCACCAACGGCGACGACGTCCAGCACGGCGGCGCGGGGAACGACGTGCTGAGGGGGCTGGGCGGACGCGACGACATCACAGGCCGCGGCGGCGTTGACGTGATCTACGGCGGCAAGGGAAATGACCGGCTCGACGGCGGCGGCGGCGCCGACACGATCGAGGGCAACGGCGGCAAGGACACGCTGATTGGCGGCGGCGACACGGATAGCCTGCGCGGCGGCGGCGGCAACGACCGGATCGTCGGCGGCACGGGCGACGACCGGCTGTTCGGTGACGCCGGGGCGGACAGGCTGATCGGCGGCGGCGGCCACGACACGCTGACCGGCGGCACCGGCAACGACATCCTGACCGGCGGCAAGGGCGGCGACCATTTCATCATCTCGGCGGGCGACGACAGGGTGACCGATTTCACCGAGTTCGACATCATTACTCTCGAAGGGGTGCGGGAGAACGAGGTGGACCTGCTCTACCGCAAGGGCGACACGCTGCTCCGGGCCGAGGATTTCACGCTCAGGATCGAAGATTACCGTCTCGAGAGCTTCGACTACGGTCTCGTCGATTTCGACCCGTACTAGCCCCCAGCCGGCGCGGATGGCGAATCGTCGCCCGGATGCTATGTGTCTGGGAACGCGGGTGCCGGGAGGCCGGCGCCCGTCGAAATCCGGACCACAGGGCTTTTCCGATGCGCGTTTCTCTCCGTTCCCTTCTCCTCCCCCTGCTCTTCGCCGCCGGCCCCGCCGCCGAGGCGCAAACCTGGACCTCGGCGATCGCCACCAACGGGGAGAGCGCGGGCGGCCTGATCACGGTGGGAGAGAAGACGCTGACGCTCGGCTGCAACCGCACGACCGGCACCTGGCTGTCGCTGGTGCTCACGGGCGGGCCGCACGCGGGAATGAAGAACGCCGACGACACGGCGGACGACATGATGATGTGGATCGTCCTGTCCGGCGGCAACCGCGCCAAGCACCCGATCTCGGGCTTCTACTACGAGGCCGACAAGGCCTTTGTCGGCCGGCTGGAGACCAGCGACACCGTGCTGCGCGAGTTCGCCCAGGGAAGCACGCTGGAGCTGACCAGCAGCTCCGGCGATGTGGTGTTCCAGGCGCCGATGACCGGCACCGGGGATTTTCGCAAGCAGATCCTGGAGGCCTGCGGGATCTGAGCCGGGCTCAGTCCTCCATCGCCTCCAGCTCGTCGATCATGCCGGAGATCATGGCGAGCCCCTTGTCCCAGAACGCGGGATCGGTGGCGTCGAGACCGAAGGGCGCCAGCAGCTCGGTGTGATGCTTGGAGCCGCCCGCCTTGAGCATCTCGAAATACTTCTCCTGGAAGCCCGGATCGCCCTCCTCGTAGACCGCGTAGAGCGCGTTCACCAGCCCGTCGCCGAAGGCATAGGCATAGACGTAGAACGGCGAATGGACGAAATGCGGGATGTAGGACCAGAAGGTCTCGTAGCCGTCCATGAAGCTGAACGCCGGGCCGAGGCTCTCGCCCTGAACCGACATCCAGAGCGCGTTGATCTCGTCCGGGGTGAGCTCGCTGTGGCGGCGCGCCTCGTGCAGCTTGCATTCGAAATCGTAGAAGGCGATCTGCCGGACCACGGTGTTGATCATGTCCTCGACCTTGCCGGCCAGCAGCACCTTGCGCTGCGCCTTGTCCTTGGCCTGGTCGAGCAGCTTGCGGAAGGTCAGCATCTCGCCGAAGACGCTCGCGGTCTCGGCCAGGGTGAGGGGCGTGGAGGCCAGCAGCTCGCCCTGCCCCGCGGCCAGTACCTGATGCACGCCGTGGCCCAGCTCATGCGCCAGCGTCATGACGTCCCGCGGCTTGCCGAGGTAGTTGAGCATCACGTAGGGGTGCACGTCGACGACAGTCGGGTGCGCAAAGGCCCCCGGCGCCTTGCCGGGCTTCACCCCGGCGTCGATCCAGCCCTTCTCGAAGAACGGCGCGGCGATCTCGGCCATGCGCGGGCTGAACCCGGCATAGGCGTCGAGAACGGTCTGCTTCGCCTCCTCCCAGTCGACGATCCGGGTGTCCTCCATCGGCAGCGGCGCGTTGCGGTCCCAGACCTCCAGCGCGTTCAGCCCGAGCCACTTGCGCTTGAGGTCGTAGTAGCGGTGGCTGAGCTGCGGGTAGGCGTTGACCACGGCGTTGCGCAGCGCCTCGACCACCTCGGGCTCGACCTGGTTGGACAGGTGACGGCCGGTCTGCGGCGTCGGCATCCCACGCCAGCGATCCTCGATCTCCTTCTCCTTGGCCAGCGTGTTGTGCACCCGGGCAAAGAGCGAGAGGTTCTCGGAGAAAACGCGGGCCAGTTCGCGGGCGGCAGCCTCGCGCAGCTCCCGGTCCTTCTCGGTCAGGAAGTTCAGCGTCGATTCCAGGCTGTGGGTCTCGCCCTGCACCTCGAATTGCAGCCCCGCCATGGTCTCGTCGAAGAGCCGGTTCCAGGCCGCGGCGCCGACGGTGGACTGATCGTGCAGGAACTTCTCCAACTCGTCGGAGAGCTGGTAGGGCTTCATTGCGCGCAGCTTGTCGAAGATCGGCTTGTAGCGGTGCAGATCCTCGTTCTCCGCCAGCAGAGTGGCCAGCGCCTCGTCCTCGATCCGGTTCAGTTCCAGGCTGAAGAAGACCAGCGGCGTGGTGAAATTGGTGATCTTCTCCTGGCAATTGCCGAGGAACTGCGCCCGCTCGGGGTCGGTGGTGTTCTGGTAGTAGCGCAGCCCGGCAAAGGACATGATGCGCCCGGCGATCACGTCGATCTTCTCGTAGCGCAGCACGCATTCCAGCATTCCCGCGGCGTCGAGCGCGGCGAGCTTGCCCTCGTAATCCTCGGCAAAGCTCAGACAGGCCTGCTCCAGCCAGTCCATGTCCCGCTTCAGCTCCAGGGCGTCCGGCGCGGTGTAGAGATCGCTGAGATCCCAGTCCGGCAGATCGCCGAGCCGCCGCGCCCCCTTGGGTTCGATATCGCGGACGGGACGTGGCATTTGCTGCATCATGGCGGAACCTCCTGCTCTGGTGCCGCTCAGATAAGCCGTCACGCGGGCAATCTTCAACCGCCCCGAGCGGCTTCTGCGTCTTCTTGGCGGAAATACCCCCGCCGGAGGCATGAAATCTTTGTGCGCTCCGCCGGTGGAAGCGCGGGGACCGAGGTCAGCCGGCCTCGGCCAGCCGCGCCACGTAACGGGCGAGCGTATCGATCTCGAGGTTGATCCGGTCGCCCGTCTTCACCCGGCCCCAGGTCGTGACTTCCTTGGTGTGGGGGATGAAATTGATGCCGAAATCCCGGCCATCGACCTCGTTGACCGTCAGCGAGGTGCCGTCGAGCGCCACCGACCCCTTGGGCGCGATGAACCTGGCGAGCGCCTCGGGCGCGCGGAAGGTGACGCGGGTGCTGTCCCCCTCCTGGGCCATGGCGATCACCTCGGCCACCCCGTCGACATGGCCCGACACGATGTGCCCGCCGAGCTCGTCGCCCACCTTGAGCGCGCGCTCGAGGTTGATGCGTCCGCCGACGGTCCAGTCGCCGATGTTGGTCTTGCTCACGGTCTCGGCCGAGATGTCGACGCTGAACCAGTCCGGCCCCTTGTCGACCACCGTCAGGCAGACCCCCGCGCAGGCGATCGAGGCGCCCATGTCGACGGTGTCCATGTCGTAGCTTGTGCCGATCTGCGCCCGCAGATCGCCGCGGCGCTCCAGCGCCCGGATTTCGCCGATGTCGGTCACGATGCCGGTGAACATGGGGGACTCCTTCATGGCTTTCCCGTGAGGTAACGGCGCGCGGGACCGGCGGCAAGCGCCAAACCGTCACTCCCGCCCGGGTCGAGGCCAGGCCGGCACGCGGACCGCATATCTCGCCCCGGCACGCAGGAAAGGCGTGACAGGCGCCGCCGGGGGCGCGATAGATGCCGGGCAATGAGACATCCCGGCACGCCCACCGACGACGCCCCCGCGCCTGACCGGCGGTTCCTGTTCCTTCAGGGGCCGCACGGGCCGTTCTTCGGCCAGCTCGGCGCCATGCTGCGCGCCGCCGGGGCGGAGGTCTGGCGGGTCGGCTTCAACGCGGGCGACGCGGCCTTCTGGCCTGACGGGCGGAGCTACCTGCCCTTCGCGGAAAGCCCGGATGCCTGGCCCGCGCGCTGCGCCGCGCTGCTGGACGACAAGCGCATCACCGACCTGGTGCTCTATGGCGACATCCGCCCGATTCACGCCGAGGCCGTGCGGCAGGCCCGCGCGCGCGGCCTGACGGTGCATGTCTTCGAGGAGGGTTACCTGCGCCCCTACTGGGTCACCTACGAGCGCGGCGGCTCCAACGGCCATTCCCGGCTGATGCAGCTCGGCGTCGAGGCGATGCGGGCGGCACTCGCGCATTCCGACCCCGACCTGCCGGATCCGCCCAGCCACTGGGGCGACACCCGACAGCACATCTGGTTCGGCGCGCTCTACCACTGGCACGTCATGTTCCGGAACCGCCGCTACGCCGGCTTTCGCCCGCATCGCGCCCTGAATGTGCAGCAGGAATTCCGGCTGCACCTCAAGCGGCTCCTGCTGCTGCCGGCGCACCGGCTGGAGCGCCACCTCGCCACCCGCGCCATCCTGCGTGCCGGCGCGCCCTATCACCTCGTCCTGCTCCAGCTCGAACACGATTCCAGCTTCCAGGCCCATGGCCCGTTCGAGACGATGGAGGCGTTCCTGCGGCTCTGCATCGAGGCCTTCGCCGCCGGCGCGCCGCGGCATCACCACCTCGTCTTCAAGGCGCACCCGCTGGAAGACGGGCGCAGCCCGCTCCGGCCGGACATCGCCCGGCTCGCCGCAGAGGCAGGCGTCTCCGAGCGGGTGCATTTCGTGCCTGGCGGCAAGCTCGCACTGCTGCTCGATCACGCCCGCAGCGCGGTCACGGTGAACTCCACCGCCGGACAGCAGGTGCTCTGGCGCGGGCTGCCGTTGCGCAGCTTCGGCGCGGCGGTCTACGACAAGCCGGAATTCGTCTCCGATCAGCCGCTGGAAGCGTTCTTTGCCGCCCCCGCCCGCCCCGACAGCCGCGCCTACCGCGCCTATCGCTCCTACCTGCTGGAAACTTCGCAGGTCACCGGCGGCTTCTACTCCGCGCGCGGCCGGCGCGAGCTCCTGCGGCAAGTGTTGGACATGATCCTCGCCCCGCAGGACCCCTATGACGCCCTCGCCTCCGGCAACTCCGCGCCCCGGCAACAGCTCCGGCTCGTCAAGTGAGCTTTGCATCGCGCGCCCGTTGCGCGAACGGGCGCGGCGCCGGCGCAACACTCGCCGTCCGGCTGCGCGGCGGCCTTCCCTTTTCCACGGTCTGCTGTAGGTTTGTCCGCAAAACTTGAGGCACAAATCCGTCCAAGGAGCCCGAGCAGTGACCAAGAGACAATCCCGCTGGGCCAAGGCGTTGGCCCTGTGCCTGCTGGCATCGGTTGCCAGCGGCTGCGCGCTGCCGCGATCCGGCCCCAGCAAATCCGAAATCTATTCCGGTTCGGTCCTCGAGGACGGCGATGCCTTCGTCGTCTCCGTGAACGACCGCGTCACCCGCGCCACTTCCGTCACCCCGGTGCTCGGCTTCTCCAGCGAGTTCCTGAACGCCGGCGAGGTCGGCTCCGACACGATCCGCCCGGGCGATACACTGGGCCTCACGGTCTGGGAGAACGTCGACGACGGTCTGCTTTCCAGCGCAGGACAGGCCGCGACCGCCCTCGAGGAAGTGCAGGTCGACGGTTCGGGTTTCATCTTCGTGCCCTATGCCGGGCGCATCCGCGCCGCCGGCAACACCCCCGAACGCCTCCGCCAGATCATCACCGAGAAGCTCGACGCCCAGACCCCGGACCCGCAGGTGATCGTCACCCGGCTCGCCGGCGACGGCGCAACGGTCTCGGTCATGGGCGGCATCGCCTCGCAGGGCGTCTACCCGATCGAGCGCCCCACCCGGCGGCTCTCCGCGATGCTGGCCGAAGCCGGCGGCGTCACCGTCACCCCGGAGATCGCCCAGATCACCGTGATGCGCGGCAGCCACCAGTCCAAGGTCTGGTTCCAGGACCTCTTCGCCGATCCGCGGCTCGACATCGCCCTGCGCGGCGGCGACCGCATCCTGGTCGAGGAAGACACCCGCTCCTTCTCGGTCCTCGGCGCGACCGGCTCCCAGAACCGCATCCGCTTCGAGACCCAGACCCTTTCGGCCATCGAGGCGATCGCGCAGGTGGGCGGGCTCAACAGCAACCTCGCCGACCCGACCGGCGTCTTCGTGTTCCGCAACGAGCCCGAGTCCATCGCGCGTGCCGTGCTGGGCCGCAACGACCTCGTGGGCGATCAGCGCATGGTCTACGTGCTCGACCTGACCGAGCCGAACGGCATGTTCGAGGCCCGCGACTTCGCGATCCGCGACGACGACACGCTCTACGTCACGCAGGCGCCCTTCGTGCGCTGGCAGAAGACGCTCTCGGCGGTCACCGGCAGCCTGACGCCCTTCGCCAACTACTCCCAGCTCGCCGGCAACTAGGCCGCGCACGTGGAGCATTCCCCCATCGATGCCGCCGCGGAGACCGCTCCGCGGCGGCTTTTCGTCTACAACGGCGGCTTCCTGAACCGGCGTCTGCGGCGCATCCTGTCGCTCGCCGGCTGGCAGATCACCACCGGGCGCCCCGGCCCGGAGGACTGGGTCGGCGTCTGGGGGCACAGCCCGACCGCCGCGCGGGGCGAGGCGATGGCGGCACGCAGCGGCGCGCGGCTCCTGCGGATAGAGGACCCGTTCCTCCGCTCCGTCCACCTCGGGCGCGCCGGTGAGCCGCCGATCGGGCTGCACATCGACACCTCCGGCGTCCATTTCGACAGCGCCCAGCCCTCCGACCTCGAGCAGATCCTCGCCAACGAACCGCTCGACGATACCGCCCTGCTGGACCGCGCCCGGCAGGCGACGGAGAGGCTGCGCCGCGGCCACCTGAGCAAGTACAACGCCTTCGACCCCGACCTGGAACCGCCCGCGCCCGGCTATATCCTGGTGATCGATCAGACACGCGGTGATGCCTCGATCCGCCACGCCGGCGCCTCGGCCACAAGCTTTGCCGAGATGCTGACGGAGGCGCGGCTCGACAATCCCGGCGCCCGCATCCTCGTGCGCACCCATCCCGAGACGACCGCCGGCCATCGCCCGGGCCATTTCGACCCGGAGGACCTGCCAGAGGGCATCGAGGTCTGCACCGGTCCGGTCTCGCCCTGGCACCTGCTCGACGGCGCGGTGCAGGTCTATACCGTGTCCTCGCAGCTCGGCTTCGAGGCCATCCTCGCCGGGCATCGTCCGCGGGTCTTCGGCCAGCCCTTCTATGCCGGCTGGGGCCTCACGGAGGACGTGCGCCCCGTCTATCGACGCCAGCGGCGCCTCACCCGGGCGCAGCTCTTCGCCGGAGCGATGATCCTCTATCCGACCTGGTACGATCCCTGCCGTGACCAGCTCTGCACGCTGGAAGAGGCGATCGACGGGCTCGAGGCCCGGGTCCGGGCCTATCGCGAGGACCGTGCGGGCTATGTGGCGACGGGGATGCGGCTCTGGAAACGGCCGACCCTGCAGGAGTTCTTCGGCGGGACGCGCCGGCTGCGGTTCCGCGACGCGGGATCGGCCAGCAAGCAGGCCCGGAAGGACGGCTGCCCGGTGCTCGCTTGGGCAGGCAGCGTGGGGCCGGACCTGCAGGACACGGCCGAGCGGGCCAACGTGCCGCTGATCCGGGTCGAGGACGGGTTCCTGCGCTCGCGCGGGCTCGGGGCGGATCTGGTGCCGCCGCTGTCGCTGGTCGCCGACGACCTCGGCATCTACTACGATCCCACCCGCGAAAGCCGGCTGGAGATGCTCATCGCCGGGGCCGCGGCGCTGCCGCCCGAGGGGCTCCGCCGGGCCGAGCGGCTGGTGCTTCGCCTCACCGAGGCAGGGCTTACGAAGTACAACCTCGCCGCCGCGGCCCTTCCCAGCCTGCCGGAGGGTCGGAGGATCCTGGTGCCCGGCCAGGTCGAGGACGATGCCTCGGTGCGTCTCGGGTGCGGGGAGATCCGCGACAACCTCGGCCTGCTGCGCGCCACGCGCGAGGCCAACCCGGACGCCGTCCTGGTCTACAAGCCGCATCCCGATGTCGAGGCCGGGCTGCGCCCGGGCGCGGTGCCGTCGAGCGAGCTCGAAGCCCTTGCCGATGCGGTGATCCGGCAGGGCGATGCCGCCGCGCTGCTGGCAGAGGTCGACGAGGTCTGGACGCTCACCTCGCTGATGGGGTTCGAAGCGCTGTTGCGCGGGCGCAGGGTCACCTGCCTCGGCGCGCCGTTCTACGCCGGCTGGGGCCTGACCCGCGATCTCGGACCGGTGCCGGCACGGCGGATGGCCCGCCCCTCGCTCGCCGCGCTGGCCCATGCGGCGCTGATCGCCTACCCCCGCTATCGCGACCCGGTGAGCGGCCTGCCCTGCCCGCCCGAAGTGGTGGTCGAGCGTCTGGCGCGCGGCACGCTGCCGAAGCCCGGACCGTTCAACCGCTCTCTCTCCAGGCTGCAGGGCCTGCTCGCCAGCCGAGCCGCGCTCTGGCGGTAGGCGTTGGGCAATTTTTCGCACGAAAAATCGTGGGCCCTGCGGCGAGCTCGTCAGGTAGTGGCGCGTTCGGCCGGACGCCAGCGGGCAAGCACGTCCGGGCCGATCCGGTCCAGCCGGTCCAGCGCAAACCTCGGCGCTTCCGCGAGGCGATCCAGCCCCATCGCGCCAAGCCCCGGCTGGCCCTCTGCCCCGAGGCCAATGCCCGCAGTGAAGGTCACCAACTCGTCCACCAGCCCCGCATTGAGCAACGAGGCCGCGAGCGCCCCGCCGCCTTCGCAGAAGGCCCGCGTCAGGCCGGCCGCGCCAAGCGCCTGCAGAAGCGAGAGCGGATCGATCTGCCGGCCGCCGTTCGCGGACACCTCGATCATGCGCGCGCCGCGCCCGGCCCAGGCAGCGTGGCGCTCCGCATCGGCATCGGGGCCGTGGCAGATCCAGACGGGGGCTTCCTCGATCCGGGTGAAGAGGCGGCTGTCTGTCGGCAGGTCAATCCGGCGCGAGGCGACGATGCGGACCGGCTGACGGTCGATGCCGAGGCCGCGGACCGTGAGGCTCGGGTCGTCCGCCCGCGCTGTCCCCGCCCCGACCAGCACGGCATCGTGGCTGGCGCGCATCGCATGAACCGCCCTCCGTGCCTCCGGGCCGGTGATCCACTGGCTCTCGCCGGTCGCGGTCGCGATACGCCCGTCGAAGGAAGTCGCGAGCTTCAGCGTGAGATGGGGGCGGCCGCGGGTGATGCGGCTCAGGAATCCCTCGTTGCCGCGCCGAGCCTCCGCCTCCATCACACCGGTCGTCATCTCGACACCATCATCGGCGAGCCGCGCATGCCCCTGCCCCGCCACCCGCGGGTCGGGATCGGTCAGGGCGCTGACGACGCGAGCAATGCCGGCCTTGGCCAGCGCCTCGGCGCAGGGCGGGGTCTTGCCGTGATGGGCACAGGGTTCCAGCGTGACATAGGCGGTGGCGCCGCGCGCCGCGTCGCCGGCCTGGGCCAGCGCCTCCGTCTCGGCATGGGGGCGGCCGCCCGGCTGCGTCCAGCCACGCCCGAGAACGCGGCCATCCTTGACGATGACACAGCCGACCGCCGGGTTTGGCCAAACCTGGCCAAGCCCGCGCGCGCCGAGACCGAGCGCCATCGCCATGAAGCGGCGATCGATCGCGGCCATGTCCTGCATGCCTATTCCTGGGGCGGCAGGTTCGGGCGCAACTCGCTGACGAACTTGTCGAAATCGTCCGCAGCCTGGAAGTTCTTGTAAACGCTGGCAAAGCGAACGTAGGCGACGGTGTCGATCCGGGCCAGGCTCTCCATGACGATCTCGCCGATCACCTTGGAGGGAATGTCCGTCTCGCCCATGCTCTCCAGACGCCGCACGATGCCGGAGATCATCTGGTCCATGCGTTCCGGCTCGACCGGGCGTTTCTGCAGCGCGATCCGGATCGAGCGCTCCAGCTTGTCGCGGTCGAAATCCTCGCGCCGTCCGTTGGACTTGATCACGACCAGGTCGCGCAATTGCACCCGTTCGTAGGTGGTGAACCGGCCGCCGCAGGCCGGACAGAAGCGCCGCCTCCGGATGGCCACGTGATCTTCCGCCGGGCGGGAGTCCTTCACCTGGGTGTCGACATTTCCACAAAACGGGCAGCGCATCGCGTCCCCCTTACCTCTGCTCCCGGGGGTGCTCCCCCTCTTGTTGGACCGACTATAGGGAATCGGCCATGGCTTGGGTAGAGGATTTGTCCACATACCGGATATTGGGTCATTCCACAGGATTTTCTGCCACTTGTCATGGCGGCTTCATCCAGCGGATCAAGCCAGGTGAACGGCGACCTCGCGGCGGTGCGGACGGGTGCGATGTTCGAAGAGGTAGACCCCCTGCCAGGTGCCGAGAGCCATGCGCCCGCCAATGACCGGGATGCCGAGCGATACCGGCAGGAGCGCGGACTTGATGTGCGCGGGCATGTCGTCGGGCCCCTCGTAGGTGTGCCGGAGGTAGCGCATGGAGGGATCGTTGCTCGGCGGCACGAGGCGGTGGAAGAACTCCCTGAGGTCGTCCTGCACCTCCGGATCGGCGTTCTCCTGGATCAGAAGCGAGGCGGAGGTGTGCCGCACCAGGAGCGTCAACAATCCGTCACGCGGTGGAAGCGTCGCCAGCCAGGCCGAGAGGTCAGGCGTGAACTCGTAGAGCCCGGGACCCCGGGTCTCGATCTCGAAGATATGGTTCATGGTCAAACGACTTGGTGGCCTGCCCTGCAGCCCCGCTTCCAAACCGGGGACGCCGCGCCATCCAGGGCGCAGCCCCCTGACTTACTTGCCCCGGTCCTGATTGACACGCGCCTGGCTGCACAGCACGCGCGCCTGTCTGACGCTGGAGGTCTGCCCGGTGCGCGGCCCTGCGACCATCTCTCCGACCGAAGAGGTTGAGCCCGCCGCCCCGAGGGCAAAGGTGAAGGCTTCGCGATTGGCCGCGTATTTGCTGGGAGCCCGTCCGCTGACGACCGTCAGGGTGTCGGAATTGTCGGCCCCCAGACGCCGCTTTGCGAAATCGCCCGCCGCGCAGAAGTAATCCGCCTTGCCCATGCCGGCCCGCGTCCAGACCTCGAACGTGGGGCCGGGACCGATCGCCGAGAGGCCGCTGGCCGTGGACAATCGCTGGACGGACTGACCAACCGACACCTGCGGCGCAAGTGCCAATACCAGGGCCATCGAGAGCAGAATTTTACGCTGTGTCATCTTCCCGACCTCCTTCGTCAAAGGGAAGCAGTCCGACGTGGAAATCCACGGCACTCCATGGCACGAAAATGCGAGCCTGCCGTGCGGTCCACCCGGTGCACTCGGTGTAACGCTTATCATGGCCACATCAAATGCGCATCGCCACTCAAGCGCTTTTGATGCAAGGAATTTGACGGCTCAGCCGAAGAGGGCGTCGCCCCGTTCGTCGATCAGCTTCTTGGCCTTGGCGGTCGAGATCTCGCGCGCCTCGTCCTCGTTGTTGCAGACGTCGGCGCGGATCAGCCGGTGGCTTCGGGTCTCGCCGTCGAAATCCTTCTCGATCGTCGCGCAGACCCGGAGCCCGCCGGATTCCTTGATGGGTTCCGGAAGGATCCGGAACCCCTTGTAGGTTTCGGGTTCGACCTCTGGGGCCGACCCACCGCCGCCGAACAGGCGTGAAAGAAGCGACATTGGCGCGGCTCCCGTGGTCTTGGCGTTACTGGTCCAGGAAACTGCGCAGCTTGCGCGAGCGGCTCGGGTGCTTGAGCTTGCGCAGCGCCTTCGCCTCGATCTGGCGGATCCGTTCGCGGGTCACCGAGAACTGCTGGCCGACCTCCTCCAGCGTGTGGTCGGTGTTCATGCCGATGCCGAAGCGCATCCGCAGAACCCGCTCCTCGCGCGGGGTGAGCGAGGCCAGAACCCGCGTCGTCGTCTCCTTCAGGTTTTCCTGAATGGCGGAGTCGAGCGGCAGGACGGCGTTCTTGTCCTCGATGAAATCGCCGAGCTGGCTGTCTTCCTCGTCGCCGATCGGCGTCTCGAGGGAGATCGGCTCCTTGGCGATCTTCATCACCTTGCGGACCTTCTCCAGCGGCATCTGCAGCTTTTCCGCCAGTTCTTCCGGCGTCGGCTCGCGGCCGATTTCGTGCAGCATCTGGCGACCGGTGCGGACCAGCTTGTTGATCGTCTCGATCATGTGGACCGGGATCCGGATCGTGCGGGCCTGGTCGGCGATGGACCGGGTGATCGCCTGGCGGATCCACCAGGTCGCGTAGGTCGAGAACTTGTAGCCGCGGCGGTACTCGAACTTGTCCACGGCCTTCATCAGGCCGATGTTGCCTTCCTGAATGAGATCAAGGAATTGCAGGCCTCGGTTCGTGTACTTCTTGGCAATGGAGATCACCAGCCGCAGGTTGGCCTCGACCATTTCCTTCTTGGCCTGCCGGGCTTCCTTCTCGCCCTTCTGCACCTGCTGGACGATGCGGCGGAATTCCGGGATGTCGACGCCCACGTAGGTACCGACCTGGGCCATCTCGGTGCGCAGCTCGGCAACCTTGTCGGCGGAGCGCTCGAACAGCGCCGCCCAGCCACGGCCCGGCTGCGCCGACATCCGCTCCATCCAGGAGGGGTCGAGCTCGTAGCCCTTGTAGGCCTCGATGAACTCGCGGCGGTTGATGCGGGCCTGGTCGGCCAGCTTCACCATCGAGCTGTCGATCGACATGATCTTGCGGTTGATGCCGTAGAGCTGGTCGATCAGCGCCTCGATCCGGTTGTTGTGCAGGTGAAGCTCGTTCACCAGCTCGACGATCTCGGAGCGCAGCTTCTGGTAGCGGGCCTCCTCGGACGCCGAGAAGGAGCCGTCCTCGTTCAGCGTCGCCGACATCCGGGCGTCCTGCATCTCCTCCAGGTCGGAGAAGTCGCGGGCGATGCGGTCGAGGATGTCGAGCACGCGCGGCTTGAGCGCGGCTTCCATCGCGGCGAGCGACATGTTGGCCTGCTCGTCCTCGTCGTCCTCTTCCTCGCGGCGGATCGGATTGCCGTCGGCGTCGTACTCGGGCTCGTCCTTCTTGGTTTCGGACGAGGAGGCCTCGACGTCGAGGTTCTCCACCACCGGCTCGTCGCCCTCTTCCTCGTCGAGGCCGCGCCCGAAGGTCGTCTCGAGGTCGATCACGTCGCGCAGCAGGATTTCCTCGGCGAGGAGTTCGTCGCGCCAGATCGTGATGGCCTGGAAGGTCAGCGGGCTTTCGCAGAGGCCCGCGATCATTGTGTTGCGGCCGGCCTCGATGCGCTTGGCGATGGCGATCTCGCCCTCGCGGGACAGCAGCTCGACCGAGCCCATCTCGCGCAGGTACATCCGCACCGGGTCGTCGGTGCGGTCGAGCTTCTCGGTCTCGGTGGTGGCGACGGCCACCTCGCGGGAGGTCGAAGTCTCGACGACCTCGGTGGAGCCGCTCTTGCGGGTATCGTCCCCGCCTTCCTCGTCCTCGGCTTCCTCGGCCTCGATGACGTTGATGCCCATCTCGGAGAGCATCGACATGACGTCTTCGATCTGCTCGGAGGACACCTGGTCGGGCGGCAGCACCTGGTTGAGCTGGTCGTAGGTGATGTAGCCCTTCTCCCGGGCTTCGGCGATCATCTTCTTGACCGCCGCCTGGCTCATGTCGAGGGTCACGTCCTGGTCGGAATCGTCGGTCTTGCGGTCTTCGGTGTCCTTGGCGGCCATTCAGATCTCCTGATCTCGCGGGAGGCTGATTCGTTGTCGATGTAAACGAATCAATAGCGCACGATTCGCGATGCGCCACCCGGCATATGCACAGCGGCCCGGAATTCCAAGGTCCGGGTCCTGGTTGTCACTCACGCTGCCGACCTCTCTCACCGGGTCCGGCGAACCCGATGGCGTTCAGCAGCGCCTCAAGATCCGAGCGTTCGTCCCGGTCTATGCGGGCACCATTCTCGGCAATATCGAAATCCGCCCGGTCGCCTTCCTGGTTGCGCGAAGCCATCTCCCGCGCCCGAGCCGAAAGGGTCAGGCGGTGGTCGATCCAGGCTTCGGGCGCATCCGCGAAACCGGCCATCGCCTCTTCGATCTCGCGCAGGGCGCCGCGCATGGCGGCAAGCTTGGCGAATTCCTCGGTCAGGCACAGGCGGGCCAGTTCCACGTCGCCGGGTTTGCGAACGGACGGGGCCAGCGTGACATGGCGCGCCGAGTGCAGCCTTTCAAGGGCATCCGCCCCGATCCTTTCACAGATCCGGGCCTCGATGCTCTCCTGCGTGTCCTCCGGGCCACAGAGCAAGAGCAGCCCGGCAATCCCGGCGTGGTCGGGGCCGGCGAATTCCATTTCCTCCAGCGCGTGGGTGAATTCCTCCAGCATCGCCGGCGTGCGGATCAGCGTGGCCAGGATCACCGCCTCGCGCAGGAGCAGCGCCTGGTCGGCATCCGCCGCGGCCAGCAGCGAAGCCCGGGTGCCAGCCACCGGAATGGCCGCTTCGGGCTGCGGGCCGCGGCCGCGCCACGGCGCCCGCCACTCACCCTTGCGCCCCTGCCCCGCGCCATGGCTGCCCTGCGCCCGGTTGAAGCCGAAGAGCGTGCTGCGCCGGTCGCGAATCTCCTCGGCGTAATGGGCGCGAATCGCCGGGTCGGCGATCTTCTTGATCGTCTCCCGCAGCGACTTGTCGAGTGCCGCGCGCCGCTCCGGGCTGTCGAGCACCTTGCCTTCGATCTCTCTCTGCCAGAGCAGCGAGACCATGGGCTGCGCCTCCTCGAGCAGCGCCCGCATCGCCTGCGGACCCTTCTCCTTGAGCAGCTCGTCGGGGTCCTGCCCCTCGGGCATCAGGCAGAAGCGCAGCGACTTGCCGGCCTCGAGCAGCGGCAGCGCCACGTCGATCAGCCGCTTAGCCGCCCGCAGACCCGCGGTGTCGCCGTCCAGCGCCACGACCGGCTCGGGGTGGATGCGCCACATCAGCCGGAGCTGGTCCTCGGTGATCGCCGTCCCCAGCCCCGCGACCGTGGCGCCGAACCCGGCCTCGGAGAGCGCGATCACGTCCATGTAGCCCTCTGCCACCAGAAGCGGTTGCCCCTTGCCGGCGGCCTCGCGGGCCGGGCCGTGGTTGTAGAGGCTGCGCCCCTTGTCAAAGAGGTCGGTGTCCGGGGAGTTCAGGTATTTCGCGTTGTCGTTCGGATCCATCGCCCGCGCGCCGAAGGCGATCGCCCGGCCGCGCGCATCGCGGATCGGAAACATCACCCGGTTGCGGAAGAAGTCGAAGGGATTGCGCCCCTTGTCGGACGGCTTGGCAAGGCCACAGCCAAGGATCAGGTCGGGTGCGATGCCCTTGGCGGTGAGGTGATCCCAGAGGTTCTGCCAGCCCGGCGGCGCGAAACCGATCTGCCAGCGTTCCAGCGCCTCGGGCGAGAGCCCCCGCTTTTCACCCAGGTAGGCGCGCGCGGCGGCCCCGGCGCCGGTCTGAAGCTGGAGCCGGAAGTACTTCACCGCCTCTTCCATCACCTCGGTGAGCTGGCTCCGCCGGTCGGCCTTCTGCTGCGCCTTGGGATCGCGCGCGGGCATCTGCATGCCGGCTTCCTGGGCCAGGATCTCGACCGCTTCCATGAAGCCCACGTTCTCCGTCTCGCGGACGAAGGCCAGCGCATCGCCGGAGGCATGGCAGCCGAAGCAATGGTAGAACCCCTTGCGGTCGTCGACGTGGAACGAGGCGGTCTTTTCCTGGTGGAACGGACACGGCGCCCACCAGTCGCCCTTGCCCTGGTTGGACTTTCGCATGTCCCACGTCACCTTGCGACCGACCACCTGCATAAGCGAGGTGCGGGTGCGAAGCTCGTCGAGGAATCCGGGTGGCAGGGACATTCGCCCAATATCGGTCGCGGCCGCGGGCAAGTCCAGTGGCCCCGGCGCGATCGCTCGGATTGTCCACATGAAAAATCCGGCTCAGCCGCGCGCCGCCACGCTGCGCATCGCTTCCTCGATCTCGGCGGCGGCGGTCCCCGCCATCGAGCGCATCACCATCAGCTCTAAGCCCCCGTCGACGGCCGTGATCTGCGCATTCATGTGCCCCAGCAGGCTGCGCGCGGTGCGCCCGGGCGGGAAGGCCTTGCCGCGCAGGTCCAGCGGGCAGAGCCGGGCCAGCACCTGCGCGGCCCCTGCCCCCTCGAGCCGGAGTCCGGCCCAGCCCTCGGTCTGGTCTACCACGGCCCCGTGATGCGCCAGCTCGGTCGCTGGCGCCGGCCCGGCGAGCAGCGCCTGCGCACGACCGGCCCAGAGGATCCGGGTGCTTCCGTTCTCCAGGGTTTCTCCCGGCTCCGGGAAATGCACCCCATGCGCCGCCTGCAGCGCGTGGCTCATCGCCCGCGCTTCGCCCGGCCAGGGCGCGAGCCAGGTCAGCCTGATGGCCGGCAGTTCGGCCAGCGTCAGGTCGCCGTGGGAGACGCAGAGCCCGCCGAGCGGGGTTTCAACTGCCAGCCTGATCACGCATCCGCCCTCCTTCGGGGTCGAAGAAGACCGGGTCGCGCACCTCGCAGAGCGCCTGGGTCTCCTGCAACCGGTCCACCATCCGCACGACCTCGCCATGCCGTTCCCGCCCGCCTGCGAGGAAGCCGAGCGCCAGGTGTGTGCCGAGCGTCGGCGAGAAGGCCGAGGAGGTGATGTAGCCCTGGTCGGTCTCCGGCGTGGCCGAGGCGCCCTTGCGGAAGAGATGCGCACCCGCCGGCAACCGCCAGTCGGGCTCCAGTGGAACGAGGCCGACGAGCTGTTCCCGGCGCGGGCCGAGCA
Source organism: Tropicimonas sediminicola (assembly GCF_900188335.1). GTDB lineage: Bacteria > Pseudomonadota > Alphaproteobacteria > Rhodobacterales > Rhodobacteraceae > Tropicimonas > Tropicimonas sediminicola. The sequence goes on from NZ_FZOY01000002.1 coordinate 318,779, forward strand.
GCCCCGGCCGCGCCGCCCCTGCCCGGCCGATGAAATCCGCTTTCTTGGGCGACAGCATTCCCTGCAGCCCGAGATCGAAGGCGGTGGTTCGGCCGTGCATCTCGGCATGGGTCGGGAAACCCTTCTCGATCCGCAGCACGTTGAGCGCCTCCATGCCGTAAGGGCCACCGCCAAGCCCCTCGGCCACCGCCAGCAACAGCCGGAAGAGGCTCGCGCCATAACGGGCGGGCACCGCGATCTCGTAGCCGAGTTCGCCGGAAAAGGAGATCCGGAACAGCCGCGCCGGGGTGCCCGCCACATGGACCGCGCCGCAGGACATGAAGGGAAAGGCCGCGCCGCCGACGTCCTCGTCCACCACCGCCTGCAGCACCTCCCGCGCCCGCGGGCCGGCAATCGCGAATTGCGCCCAGGCGTCGGTGGCGGAGGTAAAGCGCAGCCGCGCCCGCGGCAGGAAGGCCTGCTGCACGAGTTCGAGATGCTGCATCACCTGCCCCGCGGCGGCGGTCGTGGTGGTCATCACCCACCTGTCGCCGTCGAGCCGCGCGGTGGTGCCGTCGTCCATCACGTGGCCATCCTCGCGCAGCATGATCCCGTAGCGCACGCGCCCCGGCTTCAGCGTCGAGACGCGGTTGGCATAGACGAGATCGAGGAACCCGCCCACGTCCGGCCCCTGCAGCTCGATCTTGCCGAGCGTCGAGACATCGCAGATGCCCACCGCCTCACGCACCATCCGCACCTCGCGGTCGCAGGACTGCCGCCAGCTCGTCTCGCCCGGCGCGGGGAAATAGCCCGGCCGATACCAGAGCCCCGCCTCCACCATCGGCGCGCCGCGAAGGAGGCTCGCCGCGTGGCTGGTGGTCAGCCGCTCCGGCGCAAACCCATGCCCCTGCGCCCCCGCCCCCATCGCGCCGATCGGCACCGGCAGGAAGGGCGGGCGGTAGGTGGTGGTGCCGGTCTCCGGGATGCTCCGGCCGGTCGCATCGGCCAGAACGGCGAGCGCGTTGATGTTGCTGTTCTTGCCCTGGTCCGGCGCCATGCCCTGCGTGGTGTAGCGCTTCATGTACTCGACGCTGTCGAAGCCCTCGCGTGCCGCCAGCGCCACGTCCTTGGTCGTCACGTCGTTCTGGAAATCGAGCCAGGCGCGCCCCTTGCCGGGCACCACCCAGATCGGGCTGCTGCGGCCCGCGTCCTGCTCCGCCGGCGGCACATCCAGTTCAGCGACCGGCAGGCCGAGGCGTTCGAGGGCGACACCCGCCGCCCGCAGCCCGTCCCGCAGGCACCCCGCCGTGTCGAACACGCCATTGGCCGCCCCCGCGGGGATCAGCCCCGGCACCGCGCCCGGCGCATCCGGTGGTGCGGGCAGGAAGGCGTGGTGCGCCGCGCTCCAGACCGGCCGCGCGCCCATGTGGCAGCTCAGGTGGACCGAGGGATTCCAGCCGCCCGACATGGCCAGCGCCTCGGCGGCGATGGCCCGCGTCGTGCCGCCCTGCCGCACCAGCACCTGCCGCAGCCCCTTGCGGCCGCGCGTGCCCACGACCTCCGCCCCCGCAAGCACCGGGAAATCGCCGTCGCAGGCCGCGCCTTCCCGAGGGTCGATCAGCGCGGCCACCTGCACGCCCGCCGCGGCAAGGTCGCGCGCGGTACGGTGCGCATCGTCATTCGCCGCGAAGACGGCCACCGTGGCGCCAGGGCTGACGCCGTGACGGTTGAGATAGCTGCGCACGCCCGAGGCCATCATCACCCCGGGCCGGTCATTGTCGGCAAAGGCGATGGGGCGTTCGATGGCGCCCGTGGCCATCACCGCCGTCCGCGCAGTGATGCGCCAGAAGCAGTCACGCGGCAGGTCTTGCGCGGGCGCGGCCAGGTGCTCCCCCACCCGCTCGAGCGCGCCATAGACGCCGCCGTCATAGGCGCCGGTGACGGCGGTCCGGGTCATCACCCGCACGTTGGGCATGGCACGGAGCCGTGCCGCCATCTCGTCCGCCCAGCCGGCGGCAGACCCGCCACCGATCTCCTCGACCTCGGAGAGCAGACGCCCTCCCGGCTCGAAACTCTCGTCGGCGAGGAGCACATCTGCCCCCGCCTCGCCCGCCGCGAGCGCCGCCATCAGCCCCGCGGGCCCCGCGCCGATCACCAACAGATCGCAATGGGCAAAGGCCTTTTCGTGCCGCTCGGTGTCGGCGGCCTCCGGCAGCCGCCCGAGGCCCGCGGCACGACGGATCAGCGGCTCGTAGACCCGCTCCCAGAAGCCACGCGGCCACATGAAGGTCTTGTAGTAGAACCCGGCCCCGAGAAACGGCGACAGCAGGTCGTTCACCGCCAGCAGGTCCGCCCCGAGGCTCGGCCAGCGGTTCTGGCTCCGCGCCTCCAACCCCTCGTAGAGCTCCTGCACCGTCGCGCGAACGTTCGGCAGCGCGGCCCCGGCGGCCCCGATCTCGACCAGCGCATTCGGCTCCTCGGAGCCGGCGGTCATCACGCCGCGGGGCCGGTGGTACTTGAACGACCGGCCGACCAGGTGAATGCCATTGGCCATCAGCGCCGAGGCGAGCGTATCGCCCGGATGGCCGGTCAGCAGCCTCCCGTCGAAGGTGAAGGGCAGCGAGACCCGCCGGTCGATGCGGCCGCGCCCATCCACCCTCATTGCTCGGGCTCCCCCGTCACCAGCGACACGCCGATCACCTCGTGGGTCACCGTGTTGCGCTCCACGATCAGCCACGCCCCGCAGCCCGCGCCGTGCCACCAGAGTTCCCGGGTCGCCCCGGCGGGGTTGTCGCGCAGGTGGAGATAGGCGTGCCATTCCTCCGGCAGCGCCTCGGCGTCGGGACGTTCGAGCGTCACCGCCGCGCCGCGCGGCGAGAACTCGCGCAGGTCGCGCGGGCCGCAGAGGGGACAGGGGATCAGCATGGTCCCTCCGGCATCACGCCCCCTCCCCGGGGAACGCTGGGGAGCGCGGCCCGGATGGCCTCAATGCAGATTGTGCTGCGCACCGGTGCCCTCCTCGTCCATCAATCCCCGCCCCGTCTCGAACCTGTCGAGCCGGTACCGAGCCGCCGCCGGGTGCGGTTGCCCGGTGGCGATCAGGTGGGCGAAGCAATGCCCGGAGCCCGGCACCGCCTTGAACCCGCCATAGCACCAGCCGCAGTTCACAAAGAGCCCGTCCACCGGCGCGTGGTCGATGATCGGCGAGCCGTCGGGCGACATGTCCATGATCCCGCCCCAGGAGCGCAGCACGCGCGCGCGGCCCAGCATCGGCATCAGGGTCATCCCGGCCTCCATCACGTGCTCGGCCATCGGCAGATTGCCCCGAGCCGCATAGGACGGGTAGAAATCCAGGTCGCCGCCAAAGACGAGGCCGCCCTTGTCGGACTGGCTGATATAGAAATGCCCCATGCCATAGGTCACCACGTGGTCGATCACCGGCTTCAGCCCCTCCGTCACGAAGGCCTGCAGCACGTGGCTCTCGATCGGTAGGCGCAGCCCGGCCATCGCGGCGACCTGGCTGGAGCGCCCGGCCACCACGATCGCCACCTTTCGCGCCCGGATCGCACCGCGCGTCGTCTGAACCCCGGTGACCTTGCCGCCCGCGATGTCGATGCCCGTCACCTCGCAGGTCTCGATCAGGTCGACGCCCTGCCGGTCGGCCCCGCGGGCGTAGCCCCAGGCCACGGCATCGTGCCGCGCCGTCCCGCCGCGCGGGTGGTAGAGCCCGCCGTAGATCGGGAACCGCGTCTGGTCGTGGTCCAGGTAAGGCAGCATCGCCCGGCATTCCGCGCGGTCGAGCAGGATCGCGTCGTCCCCCTGGTTGAGCATGGCATTGCCCCGCCGGGCGGCCGCGTCGCGCTGGCCGTCGGAATGGAACAGGTTGATGATGCCCCGCTGGGAATGCATCACGTTGTAGTTCAGCTCCTGCTCCAGCCCCTCCCAGAGGCGGAGCGAATGCGAGTAGAACTGCGAATTCCCCGGCAGCCCGTAGTTCGCCCGCACGATCGTCGTGTTGCGCCCGACATTGCCGGAGCCGAGATAGCCCTTCTCCAGCACCGCGACGTTCCGCAGGCCGTGCTCTGCCGCCAGGTAATAGGCCGTCGCCAGCCCGTGTCCGCCGCCACCGATGATCAACACGTCATACTCGGGCTTCGGATCGGGCTTGCGCCAGGCCGGCCGCCAGCCGCGGTTGCCCGCAAGCCCCTGCTTCAGGATCTGAAAGGCGTTGTAGCGCATGCCGCTCCCCGCTGGCCTGCCTCCAGCAAAGCAACGGTGCCGCCGCATTGCAATGCTGCGGCGCGACATCAGGCGGGCCACGGGCGACATCTTCGCCGATCCTCCGCCTCCCCTTGCCCGTCACCGCGTGCTAGGATCGACGCAAATCAAGAACGAGCAGGAGTGAGCAGATGACAATTGCAATGCGCGGCGCCGCGCTGGCGCTGGCGGTATGCGCGACCGGTCTTGGCGCGGCGCCGGCCATGGCCGCGACCACGGTCGAGGTATCCGGCCTGGACGGCGAGGAAATGCTGAAGCTGCGCAGCGGCCCCGGCACCGGCTATCGCATCATCGTGGGCCTGCCGAACGGCACCGTCCTTCGCAACCACGGATGCGACCGGATCGGCGGAACCCCCTGGTGCAAGGTGTCGCTGAGGGAAGCCCGCAGCCTCCAGGGATACGTCTCCGGACATTACCTGAAACAGAAGTGACCCGTCCCGCTCCGAGCGGCGAGCGAAGATCGACCGGCGCGCGCGTCAGCGCGCGCCACGCCCAACGGGAGGAGACGCATCTGCGATGCGCCGACGACGGGCGGGAGCCCGCCTCCCCGGCCGCTTCCCACCGAGGCGCAAGCGCCCGACAATCCGCATTCACGGGTTCCCGAGCGTGTTCTGAAGCCGTTTTCCGCCAGTGCGAATCACGCCGACGCCAACCTTGCCGGCCGGAGCCCGACGCGCCCTTTCAGGACAGTTCCAGGGAATGCCCGCAATCATTTCCCGAGCAGAAACAAGCCGGTGCCTCTCGGTCGCGCGAAAACCTTTGAATTCCGGTGAATTCCGGCAATTCCCCGGGAATCCGCCGCGAAACAAGTGACTTGCGTGGCGACTTTGTGGCAAAAAGTAGTCATTGGGTGGGGGCGCCCAAATCGAGTTGAGTTACAGGGTGTCAGTCATGTTGCATTCGTCCCGGTCGGCGGCTTGCCGCAAAGATGGCGTTCTCGCCGCCATGCGCCGCGCAGGAGCCTTCGGGCGCCGGGAAGACGGCGCGCTGATCGTTTTCACGCTCTACATTCTCATCTGCATGCTGCTCGCCATCGGCATGGGCATCGACATCGTTCGCACCGAACTCGCGCGCATCAAGATCCAGAACACGACCGACACCGCCGTGCTGGCCGCCGCCGACCTGGAACAGACCCTGTCCCCGGAAGCCGTGGTCAAGGATCACTTCAAGCGCGCCGGCATCGACGAGGACGCGATCACGATCACCGTGACCAACGTCACCAACGAAAAGATCGTCTCGACCCAGAGCAACATGATGATCCCGACGATGTTCATGGACATGGTGGGCATCACCAGCCTCGCCGCGCCGTCGAGAGGCACGGCTGAGGAATCCGTCACGGACCTGGAGATCTCCCTGATCCTCGACAACTCGGGATCGATGGGACAGAACAGCAACTACCGCCTGAACCTGCTGAAGCCGGCGGCGAAGGAGTTCGTGGACACGATCTTCGAGGCCGACAGCGACACGAAGCGGATCTCGATCTCTCTGGTGCCCTTCGCCACCCAGGTGACCGCCGGAGCAGAGCTTCTGTCTCATTACTCCGGTGTCACCTCCGAACATGCCTATTCGCATTGCGTGACCTTCGAGGATGCGGATTTCAAGACCACCTCCGTTCCGACGACCCAGACGCTGGCCCGGACCGCACATTTCGATCCCAGCAGCACACGCACCCCGCCCTACGATTCCGGCCGGGTCTGCTCGACCCTCGGCAGCCGCGAGATCCTGCCCTGGTCCAACAATGCCACCGCATTGAAATCGCAGATCGATTCGATGGTCGGCCAGGGCTGGACCTCGATCGAGGTCGCGACGAAATGGGGCATGACCCTGCTCGACCCGTCCTCGCGCAGCGTGCTCTCGGCGATGGCCGACAAGAAGCTGGTGGACGAGGAATTCCGCGGCCAGCCCTTCGACTACACGCGGCGGGCCACCCAGAAGTTCCTGGTCGTCATGTCCGACGGCGAGAACACCAACCAGTACGACATCAAGGCGCCCTATCGTGAGGGCCTGTCCACGGTCTTCGTCTACGAGGAGTCGGGCCGCACGCGGTATACCTATTACGATGAGACCCGCGTCGGCAGCGACAAGTACTACCGCGTCAGCGAGGACCGCTGGAGGTCGACGCCGAACAGCGCCAACGATGCCGTGCGCTGGACCTGGCCCGAGGTCTGGGAGAACATGGGCGTCAAGAAATACACGCAGGACATCGTGTCCGAGGCGCTCGGCGGCACCGCCAACAGCTATTACAACGACATCGTGAACTCCATCGCCTCCGGCAAGAAGAACACCCGCACGTCGGATATCTGCAGCGCCGCCAAGGCCAAGGGCGTGATCGTCTTCACCATCGGAATGGACACCTACGGGCAGGGCGACGCCACGCTGGCCGATTGCGCCTCGAGCGCGTCGCATTTCTACGACGTGGAATCCACGGACATCTCCAGCGCCTTCGCGTCCATCGCCCGGACCATCACCCAGCTCCGCCTGACGGACTAGGCGCCGGAGGTGCAGGGCTGACGTTGACGCAAACGGCAAGTTGCCCTTGGGTCAACATCTGGTCGCCACATTTCCGCCATGAATCGGCCCGCGCACGCCCTGCGCGGGCCGTATTTATGCCTGACTGCGCTGCCTTATGAAGTGCGCGGCTTTCAGGATGGGCCGTCTCCATGATCCAACCCGTCAGGTGAGCCAATGCCGAATGAAAGTTTCAGGCGAAAACGTCGTGCCGCGACGCCGCACAAGTCGAACCAACCTGCCGCCCGCCCCCTGCATGCCAGCATGGCGGGTCTCTTGCATCTGCGGGTGACGAGATTTCGGCGCGACGAGGATGGCTCCCTGATCATCTTCAGCCTCTACATCATGCTCTGCATGATGCTGGCGATCGGCATGGCGCTCGACACGATCCGGTTCGAATACAACCGCACCCTCCTGCAGAGCACGCTCGATCGCGCCGTGCTCGCCGCGGCCGACCTCGATCAGGCACTGGTTCCGAAAGAGGTCGTCGAGGATTACTTCGACAAGGCGGGCCTTGCCGATCACCTCGACAGCGTCGTCGTCACCCAAGGCATCAACCACCGCTCCGTGACTGCCAATGCAAGCGCCGAGATCGACACGATGTTCATGGACATGGTCGGCATCAGGACCCTGACGGTTCCCGGCAGCGGCACGGCGGACGAGTCGCTCGCCGACATCGAGATCGTCATGGTGCTCGACAATTCCGGCTCCATGGGCTCCAACAGCGACTACCGGCTCAACCTCCTGAAGCCGGCAGCCGAGGACTTCATCGACGCCGTTGCGCGCGATGCCGACGACACCGACGGCACCACCGCGATCTCCATCGTCCCCTTTGCGACCCAGGTCACCGCCGGCAAGGATCTGATGGACACGATCAAGCACACCGGCGATCACAGCAGCTCCTACTGCGTCACCTTCGAGGAAGCCGACTTCGACTCGACCACGATGTCGCAGACCAAGACCTACCGCCAGACCGCGCATTTCGACCCCTCCGGCACCAGCTGGACAGCGAGCTCGAATGACCTCGTCTGCTCCAACTGGAGCAGCCGCACCATCACGCCGTGGTCGACCGACGCCGAATATCTCAAGGGCCGCATCAAGGCCATGGAGGCCAATGGCTGGACCTCGATCGAGCTTGGCGTGAAATGGGGTGCCGCCCTGCTCGACCCGAGCATGCAGGACGCCCTTACCGCGCTCGCCGACAAGGGAATTGCCGACGAGGAACTGCGCGGCCAGCCGTTCTCCTACGAGCGGGACAACACCATGAAGGTGATGGTGGTGATGTCGGACGGCGAGAACACCAACCAGTACGACATCAAGGACGGCTACCGCTCCGGAAACTCGCCGCTGATGTACGACTCGAGTTCCAAGGACTACACCTACCACTATCCCGAACGGTCCGGCACCTACGACTATTGGCACGAGGATCGCGACCAGTGGTACACCTACCCGGACGGCTCCAACCCCAAGTACATGACCTGGCCGGAAGTCTGGGCCGACATGACCGTCAACAACTTCGCCAAGAACATCAAGCAGGACGCGATCGGCGGCAGCACCAGCACCTACTACGACGAAATCGTCGAATCCTACGGCTCGACGCTCAAGAACACCCGGACCTCCGAGATCTGCCAGGCCGCCAAGGACGCCGGCGTGACGATCTTCACGATCGGCATGGACACCTACGGCCAGGGCGACGCCACCCTGTCGGACTGCGCCTCGGCGGAGACCTACTTCTACGACGTCGAGAGCCTCGACATCTCGGTGGCTTTCGCGGCGATCGCGCTTCAGATCAACCAGTTGCGCCTGACGCACTGATCGAGGAGCCGGCATGGGCACTGTCGCGCGGAGGTGCAAAATCCGCAGTTCTGCGCGGCGCCTGCCCCAATTCCGCCACAGGTATGAGGTTTCGTTAAAACACAAGATCTTCGGCGTCTGCAGGCAGCCCAAGTCGGAAGGGATTGGTTTCCTGGCCCGGCGCGGCGGCCCAGAGGCCGAGCCTGCCTTTGAACTGCCCGGCGGCTCCACGACGGAGACGCTTCAAGATTGTAACCGGGGCCATGTGCATGAACCGTATTGTAAGTAACTGGAAGGCGCGCATCTTCCATCGGTCGCGGCGGGAGGATGGGAACGCCTCGATCGAATTTGTTATCCTGTTTCCCATCTTCATGGTCCTCTTCATGTCGGCCTTCGAGATCGGCCTGGTGATGGTTCGCCAGGTGATGCTTGACCGCGCAACAGACATCGCCGTGCGCACCCTGCGCCTCGGCCTCTGGTCCGATCCGAACCACGACGATCTGAAGGATTACATCTGCGAAACCGCCGCGGTGCTCCCCGATTGCAAGACCAACCTGCTGATCGAGCTGAGCCCGGTGTCGACCACGACCTGGGCCCCCCTGCCGGATGCCACGACCTGCGTCGACAAGGTGCAGAACATCCAGCCCGTCACGACCTTCGAGGAAGGGATCGACCACGAGCTGATGATGGTGCGGGTCTGCGCCCTGCAGCAGCCGCTGTTCCCGTTGACCGGGCTCGGGCTGCAACTGCAGCGGGTCGACCCCGACCATTACGCGCTGATCTCGATGTCAGCCTTCGTCAACGAGCCGAGCTGAGGGGAGGCACCGCATGTTCCGTTCCGCGACATCCCGCCTGACCGCCCCGCTCCGCCGCTTCCTGGTGCGCGCCGACGGATCGCTTTCCGTCGAGGCGGCGATCATCCTGCCGGCGCTCTGCTACATCTACGTCGGGTCCTTCGTCTGGTTCGACGCCTTCCGGATGCAGACGGTCAACCTCAAGGCGACCTACACGATCTCCGACATGATCAGCCGGGAATTCAACGCCATCGACCAGGATTATTTCGACGGGCTGGACAGCGTCTACGAATACCTGACCGACGGCGTCTACCCGACGCAGCTCCGCGTCTCGATCATCGAATGCACCGACGGGTGCGACAGCGACGACACGCGCCAGCTTGCCGTCTGCTGGTCCAAGGCGACGACCGGCCGGCTGCCCCTGACCGACACGGACCTTGCCGCGAAGGCCAGCATCGTGCCGTACTTCCAGTGGGCGGACCAGCTGATCATGACCGAGACCTTCATGGCCTATACCCCCGCCTTCAACGTCGGGCTCGGGGACCAGACCTACGAGAACGTCGTCTTCACGCGCCCCCGCCTGACCGGCCAGGTCAAGTTCGAGCTCTCGGACGGTACGTTCGAGGATTGCAACAACAACAACTGATCCGGCGGGGCGACGCGGACCGGCCAAGGTCGCCCCTGCCGGCACCGGCGCCGGATCACTCGGACGGCGTGCTTTCCTCGTAGGCCCGCCGCGCGACCAGCGCGGTCAGGATCTCGGAGGTCACCTTGGCCTCGGAGGCGGAGGTGATCCCGCCGACCCCGACCCTGCGGCCAAGCCGCCACCAGAGCCCCGGCGCCCAGTGGTTGCCCGCCGCGCTGTCCGACAGCCGCAGCAGGAAGCCGTTCGACGGCTTGATGGCAAAGGTGCCACGGTCGATCGCGACGATCTGGTCGATCCGCGCCAGAACCTCGCCGCTGCTGTCGCGCAGCTCGGTCTCGGTCAGCTCCAGCCGCTTGGCGGTGGCGCGGCGCATGGCTTCGGAAAGCGCCAGACCGCCGCCCCCGACGACCAGCATGAAGAGCTGCAGCAGCAGATCCTCCGGAGGGCGCGTGACGCCGACATAGACCAGCAGGCTGCCGAAGGTGCACAGGATGATGATGCCGACGACCCTTCGCGGGGTGGACGGGGTGATGGTGGCCAGGATCTCGGGCGTATCGTCGTTCATGGCGGCTCCATAGCGTGCCTTGCGCGCCAAGGCGAGAGCCGCCGTGAACCTGAGCGTCCGTGCACAGTGACCTGATCATCCCCGATCACCTGTGCGGATTGTCACAAACCCACCAGCGACCTACCTTTGCGTCACTCAAGGAGACGCAGCCATGTCCATCAGACCTGTCGACCATACGAGCCTCGCCCGTCCGACCATGGAAGGCGCCGGGGTCCATCTTCACCGCGCCTTCGGCTTTGGCGATCCTGCCCAGAGCGACCCGTTCCTGCTGCTCGACGATTTCCGCAACGACCGGCCGCAGGATTTCCAGGCCGGGTTCCCGTGGCATCCGCACCGGGGCATCGAGACCGTGACCTATGTGCTGAGCGGCACCGTCGAGCATTCCGACAGCCTCGGCAACACCGGCCGGCTCGGCGCCGGGGACGTGCAGTGGATGACCGCCGGCTCAGGCATCCTTCACCAGGAGATGCCCGAGGGGAATGCCCGCGGCCAGATGCACGGCTTCCAGCTCTGGGCCAACCTGCCCTCCTCGCTCAAGATGACCGCACCGCGCTACCAGGATGTGCAGGGCGGCGAGATCCCCGAGATCATCGACGACGACGGCACCCGCGTCCGTGTGGTGGTCGGCTCCTTCTGGGGCAAGACCGGGCCGGTCGACGGCATCGCGGCCGATCCGCAGTTCCTCGACATCTGGGTGCCTGCGGGGGTGAAGAAGACCTTCCCCGTCGACACCTACCGCCGCGCCTTTGCCTATGTGTTCGAAGGGGCCGGCGCCTTTGCCGACGCCTCGAAACCCACCGGCATCCTGCTCGAGAAGGAGGTTCGCGGACAGGAGGTCAACATCCGCGACATGTCGGGCAACCGCACCCTGGTACGCTTCGGCAATGGCGACGAGGTGACGGTTCAGGCCGGGCCAGAAGGCCTGCGGTTTCTGCTGATCTCGGGCGCGCCGATCCAGGAACCCGTCGCCTGGCACGGGCCGATCGTCATGAACACGCAGGCCGAGCTTGAACAGGCGTTCCGGGAGCTGCGCAACGGCAGCTTCATTCGGCCGCAGCACTGAGCGCCGCGTCACCGCCGGATCCGGCCCGCCCGGGTCCGGCCGCCGCGTCGGGCACGCCAACGGCTCCGCGCACCATGTCCCAATAGAGCTGTTCGACATCGAACCGGCTGAGCCGCCCGGTATCGCGGAACCAGGTGCCGATGCCGGTCAGCATCGCGATCAGCCCCATGGTCGCGACCTTGGTATCGGGCACGGTGAAGCAGCCGTCCTCCCGCCCACTGGCGAGGATCGCCTCCAGTTCCCGCTCATAGCGCCGTCGAAGCCCCTCGATCACCGCGAAATGCTCCGGCTCGAGGTTGCGCAGTTCCATGTAGGAGATGAACACCTCGTCCGGCCGGTCGAGGTGGTAACGGATGTGGAACCGGGTGAAGGCCTCGAGGCACGCCAGCGGGTCGTCCGGCCTTGGCTCTTCCTCCCAGCAGCCGAGCAGGTGCTCCATGTGATTGCGCATCAGCTCGAACAGCAGCGACTGCTTGTCGGCGGTGTAGGTATAGAGCGCCCCGGCCTGCACCCCGACCTCGGCCGCGATCTGGCGCATCGAGACCGCCGCGTAGCCATGCCGCGCAAACAGCTCCAGTGCCGCGGCGCGAATGCGCGGACCGGTGATTTCGGCGTGGGATCCTGTCTTGCGTGCCATTGAACGACCTTCCCTTGAACGGGCGTTCAATTCAAGAGCCGATCCTCCGCTTGCCCTTTTCGGCTGCGTGGATAGGGTGCGCCAACCGCTTCACCGGAGCCCAGATGCCGCGAACCGCCCCTGCCCCGATCCTGTTGCTGTGCCTCGCGGCCCTTGCCGGATGCGCGCAATTCCCGGAACTCGACGCCGCGCTGACCGAGGAAGGCAGGCTGGCGCCGGAGCCGGAGCTGGTGGACAACGCACCGCTGCTGGCCGCGGCGGCCGCCGGCACCGTGGACGAGAGCACGCAGGTCGCGCTCCAGTCCCGCGCAGCTGCGCTCGAGGGGCGGGCAAGCGGGCTCGCCGGACCCGTCCTGCTGCCCGAGGAGCGCGCGGAAATCGACGCAGCGCACAGCCGGCTGCGCGGGCTCACCCCGCTCGTTGCACCGGATAGCTGAACGCGCTAAGTCACGCCGGGCCGCTTCCCGGCGGCTCCAGACATCGATCATCACGCAGACCGGAGACCCGCACATGACCCAACCCCTTCGCCTCGGCATCGCAGGGCTTGGCACCGTCGGCACCGGCGTTGTGAAGATCGTCCGCCAGAAGGCCAACCTCCTGGCCGCGCGCACCGGCCGGCCGATCGAGATCACCGCCGTCTCGGCCCGCAACCGCGACAAGGACCGCGGCGTCTCGCTCAAGGGCTACGCCTGGGAAGACGATCCTGTGAAGCTCGCCATGCGTGACGACGTCGACGTCTTCGTCGAACTGATGGGCGGCGCCGACGGCCCCGCCAAGGCCGCGACCGAGGCCGCGCTCGCCGCCGGCAAGGACGTGGTGACGGCCAACAAGGCGATGCTGGCGATCCACGGGCAGGAGCTGGCGGAAAGCGCCGAGGAACTCGGTCGGGTGATCCGCTTCGAGGCCGCCGTCGCCGGGGGCATCCCGGTGGTCAAGGCGCTGACCGAAGGGCTCGCCGGCAACGAGATCACCCGCGTCATGGGCGTGATGAACGGCACCTGCAACTACATCCTGACCCGGATGGAGGATTCGGGCCTGCCCTATGACCAGATCTTCGACGAGGCGCACCAGCTCGGCTATCTCGAAGCCGACCCCAACCTCGACGTCGGCGGCATCGACGCCGGCCACAAGCTGTCGCTGCTGGCATCCATAGCCTATGGCACGCAGGTCGATTTCGGCAATGTCGAGCTGGAGGGGATCCAGAAGATCTCGATCCAGGACATCCGCACCGCCGCCGCCATGGGCTTCCGCATCAAGCTGCTGGGCGTGGCGCAGATGACCGGGCGCGGGCTGGAACAGCGCATGTCGCCCTGCCTCGTGCCGGCCGACAGTCCGCTGGGCCAGCTCCAGGGCGGCACCAACATGGTCGTTCTGGAAGGCGACAGCGTGGGCCAGATCGTGCTGCGCGGCGCCGGCGCCGGCGAGGGCCCGACGGCCAGCGCGGTGATGAGCGACGTGATCGAGATCGCCCGCGGCACCCGTCTGACGACCTTCGGGCAACCGGCCGCCGGGCTGGAAAAGGCCCGTCCGGCCCGCGCCGCCGCGCCGGCTCCCTACTACCTGCGCATGATGCTGACCGACAAGCCGGGCGCGATGGCCAAGGTCGCGACCGTTCTCGGTGACGCCGGCATCAGCATCAACCGCATGCGCCAGACCCACCACGACGACACCGCCGCCCCGGTCGTCTTCGTGACCCACAAGACGGGCCGAGACGCGCTCGACCGCGCGCTCGCGGGCTTTGCCGGCACCGGCGTCGTCCAGGGTGAGGCCGTGGCGATCCGCATCGAGGACGTCTGACGCCCGGGCTTTCGACGGTCTTTCGAAAAAAAGCGAGGCTGTTTGCCGCGATAGCGCTAACGACGCTTGCACCCCGGCTGACAGCGCCGCTACCCCGAAGCTGACCGATCAAACCCTTTGATTCAGGAAGACACAGATGCACAACCCTCCCGAGTTCCACGACCGCCTGCTCTCGCTTTCCCTCGCGCGCGTCACCGAAGCCGCCGCGATGGCGTCCGGGCACCTGGTCGGCCGTGGCGACGAGAAGGCCGCCGACCAGGCCGCCGTCAACGCCATGCGCGAACAGCTCAACCGGATGGAAATCCGCGGCACGGTGGTGATCGGTGAGGGTGAGCGCGACGAAGCGCCGATGCTGTTCATCGGCGAGCAGGTCGGGCTCGGCGAGGGCCCCGAGGTCGACATCGCGCTCGACCCGCTCGAAGGCACCACGCTGACCGCCCATGACAAGCCCAACGCGCTCTGCGTGATCGCCATGGGCCCGCGTGGCTCGATGCTGCATGCCCCCGACGTCTACATGGACAAGCTCGCCATCGGCCCGGGCTACCCGCTCGACGTCGTGACGCTGAAGATGGACCCGGCCGAGCGCGTCCATGCCCTCGCCAAGGCCAAGGGCTGCGACCCCTCCGAGATCAATGTCTGCGTGCTCGACCGTGACCGCCACGAGGACATGATCAAGGACCTGCGCAAGACCGGCGCGGCGATCCGCCTGATCACCGACGGCGACGTGGCCGGCGTGATGCACTGCGCCGAGCCGGAGCTGACCAATATCGACATGTACATGGGGTCCGGCGGAGCGCCCGAAGGCGTGCTGGCCGCCGCGGCGCTGAAATGCATGGGCGGGCAGATGTATGGCCAGCTCCTGTTCCGCAACGACGACGAGCGGGCGCGCGCCGCGAAGGCGGGCATCGAGGATCTGGACCACATCTACACCCGCGACGAGATGGTGACCCGCGACGTCGTCTTTGCCGCCACCGGCGTGACCGACGGCAACCTGGTCCACGGCATCAAGCGCAGCCCGCACCGGTTCACCACCGAAACGCTGCTGATGCGGTCCAAGACCGGGTCGGTGCGCCGGATGATCTATTCCAACCCGGTCTGATCCCGGCATGGCGGCATTTCTGGGGGTCGAGCAGTCGCTCACCGGGCGCACCTGGGTCGGCCCCAGCATCGAACAGGAACGCCGCGCCGAGGCGATGGCGCAAGCGACCCGGATGCCCGGGCCGCTGTGTCACACGCTGGTCCGCCGGGGGGTGGAGATCGACGCCGTCGACGCCTTCCTCGCCCCGACCCTGCGGGACATGCTGCCCGACCCGCGCAGCCTCAAGGACATGGACGCCGCAGCGGATCGCCTGATGACGGCGCTGGAGCGGCGCGAGCGGATCGCCGTCTTTGCGGATTACGACGTGGACGGCGGCAGCTCGGCGGCGCTGCTGCTGTGCTGGCTGCGCGCGCTCGGCCGGCCGGCGACGCTCTACATTCCCGACCGCATCGACGAGGGCTACGGCCCCAACCCGCCGGCAATGCGCGATCTCGCGGCAAAGCACGATCTGATCGTCTGCGTCGACTGCGGAACGCTCTCGCACGAAGCCCTCGCGGCGGCCGACGGAGCCGACGTGGTCGTGCTCGACCACCACCTCGGCGGCGAGACGCTGCCCCCAGCGGTCGCCGTGGTCAATCCGAACCGGCAGGACGAGGACGGCGCGTTGGCGCATCTTTGCGCGGCGGCCGTGGTCTTTCTGCTGCTGGTCGAGGTGAACCGGCGGATGCGCGAGGCCGGCGCGCGCGGGCCGGACCTAATGGCAATGCTCGACCTGGTCGCGCTGGCCACGGTGGCCGATGTTGCCCCGCTCATCGGCGTGAACCGGGCGCTGGTGCGAAGCGGGCTCAAGATCATGGCGCGGCGCGAGCGGCCGGGCCTGCGCGCGCTCGCCGATGTTGCCGGCATGAAAGAAGCGCCGCGGGCCTATCATCTCGGCTACCTGCTCGGGCCGCGGATCAACGCGGGTGGACGGATCGGCCAGGCAGACCTCGGCGCGCGGCTGCTGACCACCGACGACCCCGCAGAGGCGCAGGCCCTTGCCGAACGCCTGGATGCGCTTAACCACGAGCGCCGCGAGATCGAGGCGCAGGTCACCGCCGCGGCACTGGCGCAGGCCGAGGCGCGCGGAATGGATGGCCCGCTGGTCTGGGCCGCCGGCGAGGGCTGGCATCCGGGCGTGGTGGGCATCGTCGCCTCCCGGATGAAGGAAGCCACCAACCGCCCTTCGGTCGTGATCGGGCTGGCCGAGGGCGAAGGCAAGGGCTCCGGCCGCTCCGTCAGCGGCGTGGACCTCGGCGCCGCGATCCAGCGGGTGGCGCAGGACGGGCTGCTGATCAAGGGCGGCGGACACAAGATGGCGGCGGGCCTGACGGTCGCGGCGGACAAGCTGGAACCCGCGATGGAGCGCCTGGCGGACCTGCTGGCCCGGCAGGGCGCCGGCGCGGGCGGCCCGCGCGACCTCGCCCTCGACAGCCTGCTGATGCCGGGCGCTGCCAGCGTCGATCTGATCGAGAAGATCGAGGCCGCCGGCCCCTTCGGCGCCTCCGCCCCTGCCCCGCGATTCGCGATCCCCGACGTGGCGATCCTGCATGCGCGCCGGGTCGGGGAATCACACCTGAAGCTCTCGGTCGGCGACGGGCTCGGCGCGAAGCTCGACGTTATCTGCTTTGGCGCCTTCGACACCCCGCTCGGGCCCCGGCTCGAGGGGCACGCCGGCGCGAGGTTTCACCTGGCCGGACGGCTGGAAGTCAACGAATGGAACGGCCGCCGCGCGCCGCAGCTCCGCCTGGAAGACGCCGCCCCTGCCTGAGCGCCACCGTGAATGGACTCTCGGAGAAACCTGCGAGAATTCCGCCGCCCGACACGAAAATCCCCTTGCACCCCGCGGCCAGCTTTTCTACATACCGCGTCACGCCGATGCGGTCCGTTCGTCTATCGGTTAGGACGCCAGGTTTTCAACCTGGAAAGAGGGGTTCGATTCCCCTACGGACTGCCACTTTTCCCTCATATCGTTGCCGAACTGACGGGCCTGCGCTCAGGTCTCTGCGGGTTGGTCCGCCCTGAGACTGCACGGCGTGTGGCGCCTTTCCCGGCCGCACTGGTCCGAGCTTGCGCGGCTCTCCTGCCACCCTTCTGCGTCCTTGCAATGGCGGGGCAGCGAACGCCTTGGGGGACCGAAAAGCGCCAACAGAGCCAGCTACGTCCGAAGACCTATCCGAAAGCATAGGCAAATCTACCCATATTCCCATTGCTCTATACATGTGCGGGACTGCCCGGGGTTGGGTCTTGGTGCTCTTCTGAGCTTGTTCGAGACACTGACGAGTAGGCGAGATAATGACCCTTACCGAAAAAGCCCGCACCCGCCGCATCACCTGCCTGAGGTTCATGGCCACCCGTCCGCGCAGCCACCGCCCCGTGATGACGTTCGAGCCGGTGGTGGTCGACCTGTTCCGGGGTGCCGGAAGGCAGCGCCCGAGCGGCCGGCACCAGGCGCACGCCGCCTTCTGATCCCGTTACCTCGCCCCCCTGCCGCACGGCGAACGGCTCCGACCAGACCATATCCGTGACGTCGTCCGACCTTGGTCCGAAGAAACCCCGTCTCCCGAGGGGTTAGCTGGTAGCATCGGGCGCTTGCCCAAATGGACCTCTGCCCCGGTTGAGCGGGGCGCCAACGGGAGACCTCACATGTCCAACGAGTTCCGGAAGCTTCTGTCCTCCACCGCCAGCCTTGCGCTGGCCGTGGCCATCTTCTCGGCCGCGCCGTTTCACCTGCAGCTCAATCCTGACGGGGTCGTCGCCGGATTCGACACATCGGCGGCCTGGGCCAAAGGCGGCGATGACGATGACGATGACGACGACGATGACAGCTCGGGCAAGGGCAGCGGCAAAGACGATGACCGGGATGATGATCGGGACGATGACCGCGACGACGACCGGGATGATGACCGCGACGACGACCGGGACGATGACCGGGACGATGACCGGGACGATGACCGCGACGACGACCGGGACGATGACCGGGACGATGACCGAGACGATGACCGGGACGACGACCGGGATGATGACCGCGACGATGATCGGGACGAGCGCGATGACGACGACGAGCGCGGCCAGAGTGGCAACAGAAGCGACGACGACAGCATCGAGGTGACCTTCCGGGACGGCAGCAAGATCGAGATCGAAAACGGCCGCTACGAGCGCAAGGACGCGAACGGCCGGACCGTGGAAGAACGCCCGGCACGGCAGAGCGACTACGCCAGGCTCCAGCAGGCCGGCACCGCGTCGGCGGCTGCCGCCAAGGGCTCCGGAGGTGGTCAGCGGGCTGTGGGCAACGGCAAATTCCGCGGCGGCGGCGTGGTCGCGAAGCTGGAGACGAGCGGCCAGAACATCGAGATCACTTACACCGACGGCTGGAAGGAAGAGATCGAGAACGGCCGCTACGAGCTGAAGGATCCCCAGAACCGGACGGTCATCGAGCGCCGCGCCCGGCAATCGGACCGCGCCCGGCTCTTCAAGGCGGTGCGGTAATTCAGCCCTCCGGCCAGCGGCCGTGCGCGATGAGCGCGGCCTCTGTCCGGTTCCGGACCTGAAGTTTCTGCAGAATGATGGTCATGTAGTGTTTGACCGTTTTTTCCTGGAGGTCGAGCGCAAGCCCGACCTCCTTGTTGCTGCTGCCCCTGGCGACGAGGCGGAGGATCTCCTCCTCCCGCGCGGTGAGGCTGTCCAGCGGGTCCTCCCGGGCCGGCTTCGACGCTCCGCCCCGCATCGCCTGCAGCACCTTCATGGCGAGGCCCGGCGAGACATAGCTGCGCCCGGCGGCCAGATCCTCGATGGCGGCCAGCAGGTCCCTGCCCCCGATCCCCTTCAGAATGTAGCCATCCGCCCCCGCCTGCAGCGCCTTGAAGACGTCGTCGTCCTCCTCCGACACGGTCAGCATCGCCACGACGGGCGGGGGGTCGAGCCGCTTGATCTCACGGAGCGCCCAGAGCCCGCCGTCTGGCATGGAGAGGTCCAGCAGGACGAGGTCTGGCTCCAGCGACCGGGCAAGGTCGAGCGCGGCTTGTCCGGTATCCGCTTGCCCGGCGACGACCGTTCCCTCATGTCCGCCCAGCAGGCCCGCGACCCCTTCTCGAAACAGCGGGTGGTCGTCCGCGATCAGGATGCGTAGCGGTGTCATTTCCATTCTCCCAGGTCAAAGCTCAGCCGGAGTTCGCCCCCCGGGCCGCCTCCCCGCCCGGCATGAAACGCGCCCCCGAGGCTCTCGATACGGTCCCGGAGCCCCGACAGGCCGAGGCCGAGCGGCGTGTCCTCCGGGTCGAAACCGGGGCCTGCGTCGTGCACGGAGAGGGTGAGCCGGTCTGCATCGCAGGCAAGGGACACCGCCATCCCGGCGGCTTCAGCATGGCGGCTGGCGTTGTTCAGGCCTTCCTGGACGAAGCGGAACAGGCAGAGCCGGGCGGCGAACGGCATGTCCACAGGGCCGTCGCAGGCCAGCTCCGTCTCGACCGGGTTGCCGGTGCGGGCGCGGTGTTCCTCGACCGCCAGGGCGACGATCCCGGCGGGAGTCCTGTCGGCGACATCCGGCAGCGACAGCCCGCGGGAAATCGTCCGGATCTCGGCCAAGGCCCCGGCGATGGCGCTGTCTATCCGCTCGATCTCGCCCTGCCGGTCCGCGACCGTTTTCGCCTCCTGCAGCGCATCGAGCCGGAGCGCGGCAAAGGCGAGTTGCTGCGCCGGCCCGTCATGCAGATCGGCGCCGATCTGGCGCAGCACCCTGTCGGCCCGCTCCGCCGAGCGACCGGCGGCGTCGCGCACCCGCCGGCGAAGCTCCTGATTGTGCGACGACAGCGCCTCCAGCTCCGCGTATTGGTTCAGAAGCCGCCTCTGCTGGCGGTCGATCACGCGGCTGCCGCGCAGGACGATCAGGTAGAGGATGACGCCCAGCCCGCCAAAGGCGCCGACGACCACCAGCCAGGCATCCCGACGGGCTCGGGCGAGGTCCGCGGCAAGCTGCTCGTGCACCTCGTAGAACTCGACGACCGCGATGATCTCGCCGGAGTAATACTCCCGGATCGGGCTGTAGATCTCCAGCAGCGGCAGGCCGAGCGCCTGCTCTCCGGCGTCCTCGGCATCCCCGAGCGCCTCGAAATCGGCGGCCACATGTCCCTGCCACGCGGACTGGAGACCGTCGGTCACGGGAAAGATCTCACCGACGATGGCCGGATCGGAGGCCTCGACGATCCGTCCGCCGCGTTTCCAGAACTTGTAGGAGATCACCCGCTCGCCGATCGGCGTGTTCTCGAAAATCTCCTCGAGCGCGCGCCGGGCGCCGGGCGACAGCCTGTCCTGCTCGGCGAATTGCTGGCCGATCGGCGCCAGCACGCTTTCCATGAACATGGCCGTGGAATTGGCGCTGTTGCGGACGACATTCTCCTCGATCCTGGCGGCCACCACCGTCCCCACGAGGATCGCGGCCACCACGAGCACAGCGCTGCTGGCAAACGCGTATTGCGTCGCCAGAGACGCGCCCTTCCACAGGAATTTCTCGGTCCGCCCTCGCTCCATCCCTTCCCTTATGCGCCGATACCGCAGGGGCGAACACGGGCTTTGGTCCGAAGCGGGGGCGATTTGCTGTCACAGGGCATCGGGGCTGCGGGGAAAACAGATGGCCTCGGCCCCGACGGCCGTTACAGGACGCCCGCCGTTCGAATGTCCTGCTGCGCGAAGTCGATCAGCGCGCGAAGCTTCCGCGGCAGCGTCCTCCCTTCGAGGTAGACCGCCGAGATCGGGCTTACCTCGCCCGCGTAATCCTCCAGCAAGGGGACAAGCCGTCCGTCTTCAATGGCCTCGTGCAGCGCGAATTTCGGCCCGTAGGCGATCCCCTGCCCGTTCACCGCGAGTTCGCAGGCGGCACGGGCAGAATTGACCATGAAGCGGCCCGAGACCGGCACGGCGACCTCCCGCTCGCCATGGCGAAAGACCCATCGGGCCGGGGACCGGCGATTGGTGTCGAGGATGCAGATGTGGTGCGCAAGATCGTCAGGGTGCGCGGGGCGCCCGTGTGTCTCGAGATAGGCCGGGCTCGCCGCCACGCAGCCCGCAACGGCACCGAGCTTGCGCGCCTTGACCGACAGCGTCTCGGAGGTGCCGATGCGAAAGGCCAGGTCGATCCCCTCGCTGGCAAGGTCCGAAAAGCGGTCGGTCAGCCGCAGGTCGATGGAAAGGTCGGGATGCAGCGCGGCGAAGCGGCCGAGCATGCCGTTCACGTAGGTCTCCCCGAGGATCACCGGGGCCGAGATGCGGATCGTGCCGGTGAAGCCGCGCGTGTCTTCCGTCACCTCGGCCAGCATGTCGTCCAGCTCGTCGATCAGGGCCGGCGCCCTGGCCATCAGGTCTTCGCCCGCCGCCGTCAGCCCGACCTTGCGCGTGGTCCGCTGGAAAAGCCGCACCCCGAGCTGGGCCTCCAGCGCACCCACGTATTTCGAGGTGAGGCGGTTGGAGATGCCCATCTGCTCCGCCGCCGCGGTGAAGGAGCCGGTCTGGGCAGTCGCGACAAAGGCCCTCAGGCCGTCAACGAGATCCAAGGACGCCCCCAATTGAGAATGAAATGACGATAGTCATACAACACCTTCGCCATTTTGTTGACCACGGGCAAGTCCTACGTTCGGTGCAGATCGAAACACACCGAACGCCAGCGTGCGGACGGATTACCGATACAAGGACCTGACACAATGATCGACCAGACCACCGCGCCCTACGCCGCCCTTGCCCTGCGCATCGCCACCGGCTCGGCCTTTCTCGCCCACGGGCTGCTCAAGCTCTTCGTCTTCACCATTCCCGGCACGGTCGGCTTCTTCGAGAGCCTCGGCCTGCCCGGCATCTTCGCCTACCTGACCATCATCGCCGAGATCGGCGGCGGCGTTGCGCTGATCCTCGGCGTGGCGACGCGGCTCGTCTCGCTGGCGGTCCTGCCGATCCTGCTCGGCGCCGTCTGGGTGCATTCGGGCGCCGGGTGGCTGTTCTCCAACGAGGGCGGCGGCTGGGAATTCCCGCTGTTCTGGGCCGTCGCCCAGGCCTCTCTCGCGCTGCTCGGCAGCGGCGCCTACGCCCTCAAGCTGCCCGCCGTCGAAAAGGCCCTCGGCCAGTTCGCCTGATCCAACGGCGCCGCCCATCGGGCGGCGCCCCCTGCCACAGGTATCTCCCATGAGCGTTGTCCAATCCCTGCAATCCCTCCGCGACCGGCTCCATGCCTCGGACCGGTTGCCCGTGGTCTTCCTCGGCCATGGCAACCCGATGAACGCCATCGAGGATACCGCCTACAGCCGCAGCTGGTCCGACCTGGGCCGCACCCTGCCGCGCCCGCAAGCGATCCTGGTCGTCTCGGCGCACTGGATGACCAAGGGCACCACCCTCGTCGATGTCTCGGCCATGCCGCGCATCATCCACGATTTCTACGGCTTCCCGCAGGAGCTCTACGCGCAGCAATACCCGGCGCCGGGCAACCCGGAGCTCGCCCGCGATGTCGTCGCCCTGCTGTCGAGCCATCACGCGCAGGAGGATGACAGCTGGGGTCTGGACCACGGCGCCTGGACGGTGCTGAAGTTCCTCTACCCCGGGGCCGACGTGCCGGTCTTCCAGCTTTCGATCGACATGTCGCAGGACCTCGACTGGCATCTCCAGATCGGGCGGACGCTGTCGGAGCTGCGCGACCGGGGCGTGCTGATCCTCGGCTCGGGCAACATCGTGCACAACCTGCGCGCGCTCAGCCAGACCGGCACGACGCCGGACTTCGCCCTGGAGTTCGACAGCCTGTTTGCCGAGCGCCTGACCGAGCGCAATCTGGGCGCGCTGGCGGATCGCAAGGGGCTGGGATCGCTGCTTCACCAGGCGCACCCGTCGGTCGATCACTACCTGCCCGCGCTGACCATCGCCGGCGCTTCGGACGAACGCGACGAACTGACCTTCATGAACGACAGCTTCGACCTCGGCTCCGTCTCCATGCGCTCCTTCGTCTTCCATAGCTGAGCCAGGACGCGCATCACCTGCCATGTTCCCAGCCGGAACAGATCAAGCCGCAGCGCCGGCGCTATCTGCCGCGCGCTGCCGGTTCCGGCAGTTCCCCCTCCGGATGAAGCGGACAGGATGAAACAGAAGGCCGCGCATCGCGCGGCCTTCGTTGGTTTCGGATGTCGCAGGGCGACCGGGACCTGTCAGATCGCCGAGGCCACGTTGGTCATCTGCGGCGGCATGACGAGCCGCAGGACCTTGGCCGTCGGGGTCAGGAAGGCGTCCGGCGTGCCGCAGGTCCTGAAGGTGTGCTGGGCGGAGAATTTCACCCGCTGCGACGAATAGATCGACAGGCCCTTGGACACGATCCCCGAGGAGGTTGCGGAGGCGACATCGACATCGTCGTCCACGACCAGGGTGAGATTGGAGATCGTGAATTCCGCCGGCACGCTGACCTTGGACTTCGACATCAGGATGGTGCGTTCATCCTCGTTGCAGGCCTTGCTCGGATCCGCGACGGTGACGGACGAGCCCGCGGTCACGGTGGCGTTCGAGCTTTCGCGCGTCGTCACGATCACCGAGCCAACCGCCCGCGCGCCATCGGCGAAGTTGATGTTGCAATTGGTCATCAACGCGGCATCGTTCATCTGTGCGGTGGTGGCACTGAAATTCAGCCAGGTTTTCGTGCCCGATCCACCGGAGGTGCAGGTCACATGGTAGATCAGGCCGGAGGGAAGCTTTTGCACGGAGTTGAACTGCGCCTGGCTCATCGGAACGACGGTTCCGAGCGGCACGGCCGCTGTCAGGATGTTCTTGTCGATCAGTTCGGTCTGGTCGCCAACAATGAGGCCGTCGAAGAACTCCGTCACGATCTCGGCCTGCCCGACCAACCCGGAATAGACAAAGGCGTCGTAGGTGTCCTGGATCCAGGCGGCGATGTCCGGAATGTGCATGTAGCTTTCGATCGCGACGATCCCCGGATTCTGGGAGTCATCGCACTTGTCCTCGCACAGCGCGAGCTTGGGCATCGAGACATAGGCGCCGGGCTGGAAGGTGTTCTGCTGCGGCAGCCAGACCTTGTCGTTGGAATGCACGCAGAAGCCCGCGCCGATATCGGTCTGGCTCGTCAGGGTCACGGTGCTCTGCGCGTAGATCCCGTCGGACGAGGTGCACTTGCCGTTGATATCGAAGACGGCGGCGCTGAAGACCGTGGTCTCGAAAGACGGGACGTTGGCGAACTTCAGCAGGAAGGTGCGGATGTCGTTGCCGCGCGACCGCGTCCTCTGGAGCCTGACGATCACGGTGTTCGGGTCGTTCGCGTTGTCGAACTCGTTCTTCGTGGTGTCGTAATGGACAAGGGCCACGTCCACCGAGCCGTCGATGACCTGCCCGAAGATCGTGCGCGGCAGGTTCTCCTCGACGATCGACACCACCTCCGCCTTCAGCTGCGCCTCGGGCATGTCATTGGCGATCCCGACCGCGCCGGCATGGGCGCCGATGTCCGCGGCGGCCGAGAGCCTCGTCTTGTTCCACCAGCCCTGGGTGCTGTCCAGCATGATCCCCAGAAGGCCCAGAACGACGATCAGCATGTAGAGCGAAAAGGCGGTTCCGGCGCCCGACTCGCCGCCTGCGAAGCGCCTGACTGTGCTCTGGACCTGTTTCATCACGAGGCCTCGTAGGTGGGCTCGAGCGCGTGGGTGACACGCACTTCAAGCTGCTCGCCGTAGATCCAGCGGAGCACGCCGAACGGGGCGAGCCCTTCCAGCGGCATCGCCATGTCGACAGTCACCCTTGCGGAGGCCATCGACACGTCGACCGTGGGAACGAGGGTTCCGACGCTGCCGGCGCTGGCGGCATAGGTCTCGGCGGTCAACTCGTCCATGCCGTGGCGGGCAATGACGCGGGCAGTCTCCCGAGAGACCTGCCACATCTGGCTTTGTCGCATGAACACGAGCGATGCGTCCGCTGCGAACAACAGAAGAAAAGCGAAGAACGGCAACCACATAACAAACTCAATAGTTACCGAACCACGCTCGCTCTTGAGAAACCTGCGAGTCATTTGATAACACTTTCAGTCTGCATATCAGAATTTCATTATTCATTCGGTCCGTGTCCCGGATTGGGCCGAATTGCGGCACAAATTGGCACGAACGCTGCTTTTGGGTCCCCGGACGCGTGGCGACTGCCGTAGCGCCCGAGACCTCAACGGGCGCGGCATTCGAGCCATTCGGGAGCCTTTTTTCATTCATTCGCAAACATGTCCGAGGCAGGGGCTCACGGCCGATGATGAGGTTGTCCGGATCACCGGTGCGAGATCCCAGCGGATGCCATGCGGGAGCGTCGATCACCTGCCGCCACCGTGCCGCAAAGGGTGAGCTGTCGCGCTGCATGCAGGGGTCCGGAGGTGTCTTGAAGTCGGTCATCATTCCGGGGGGCGATTCTCACTGCCTTTACCAAGGAGAGCAGCGGCGGTCGCCAAGGCTCGCGGAACCGGGCACGGGCGTCGGAGCGGCTTGACGCTGAAGCGAAAAGCGATCACTCGCCCGGGCGCGGACGGAACGAGTCCGTTCGGACATCACGCGACCCACCATGAATCCAGTTATCCTGTCGTCGGGGGATCTGCTTGCAGACCGCCGGGCCCATTTTGCCGAGACCCGTCGTGTCGAGAGCCCGCAGGCGGCATGCGACCTCTATCTCCAGGCGCTCGACCTTGCCCCCGATTGGGCTGCGGGCTGGTTCCGGCTCGGAGAAATCCGTGCCGAGGCGGGCCTCGACGGGGCAGCGGACGCCTTTGAACGTGCTATCGAGGCCGATCCCGAAGACAGGCTTGGCGCCGGGCTGCGCCGCGACCTGCTGCGCAAGCGGACGCTGAGCGCCGACATGCCGACGGCCTTCGTCGAGACCATGTTCGACCAGTATGCCCCGGAGTTCGATGCCGCGCTCCTTGGCCGGCTGGACTACCGCGCGCCCGGCCTGCTTGCGGAGCGGCTGCGCCCGCCCTTCGGGCGCGTGCTGGATCTCGGTTGCGGCACCGGGCTGATGGGCCGGGAGTTGCGCGACGGCGCTCTCTGGCTCGAAGGGTGGGACATCTCGGTCGAGATGCTGCGCGAAGCGGCGGCCAAGGGGCATTACGACGCGCTGGACCGGCGCGACCTGTCGGGACTCGAACCGACGGGCGCAAGCTGGGACACGATCACGGCGGCGGATGTCTTCGCCTATCTGGGGTCGCTGGAACAGATCGTCGCCTGGGTCGCGCAGGCGCTTCGACCCGGCGGACAATTCGCCTTCACGGTGGAACTGCACGAGGGTCTGGAAGCCTGGGTGCTGCGCCCAAGCCGCCGCTATGCCCATTCGGAGCGCTACCTGCAGCAATTGCTCTCCAAGGCCGGATTCTCGTGCAGCATCTCGCGCGAGGTTCTTCGCCAGGATCGCGGCCGGCCGATAGAGGGGCTGGTGATCCATGCGGTTCTTTGCAGCGCCGCCCATCACGGATCAGAGGCCGTGGGACAGCAGATCCCGGATGCTGCGATCCGCGTGGCGCTTTCCGGATCGTGAGCCGGACACGCGGTCACGCCCCGGGATCGTTCGTGGTGTAGGTTCGTCGAATTGAGGTCGGCGCTCGAGGCAGCAACCGTCTCGAGCGCTGCAACGGCGAAGGCGCGGCGAGCCAATCCTGCGCCCCAAAGCGGCAAGACCGGCCGGTTTGTGATAGGATGCCCCCGACAGAGGAGGCGCATTCGATGTTCAACACCGATCATTTCATTGCCGATTGTCTCGCCGCCGTGCACCACGATCCGACCCACAAGAGCGTCGAGGAAGTGGTGCGCCGCGCGATGTCCGATCCCGACGACGTTCTGGCCGCCCTCGGGGAACCCACGGAGCCGGGGATCACGCCGCTCTACCAGTCCGACAAGCTGACGATCGTGAACCTTGCCTGGAAGCCCTCCACGACGATCCCGCCGCACAACCACGAGATGTGGGCGGTGATCGGGATCTATGGCGGGCGGGAAGACAACATCTTCTGGCGGCGCGTGAAGGACCACCCCGAGGGACTCATCGAGGCGGCGGGCGCCCGGGCGCTGACCACCGGCGATGTCTGCCCTATGGGGCCGGACATCATCCATTCCGTAACCAACCCGATCCCCCGGCTGACCGCAGCGCTCCATGTCTACGGCGGCGATTTCTTCGAGGCCGAGCGCAGCGAATGGGAGCCCGAGGGGCTGACCGAGCAATTGCTGAACATCGAGGAAGTCCGGCGCCGCTTCTCCAACTGAAGGGCCTTGGGTCACGGGCAGCGCATTCCGACACCCGAACAGAGGCGGCGCGGGCAGATTTAGTCGCCTTCGTCCGAAGAGCCTTATGACGGCCATGGGGATTAAGCAAAACCTAATCAAGGATGACGAAAAGAGTTCTTTCCTCCAAACTCCCAACCCGTGAAATCAGCCGGGAAAAGCGCAGCGGCCAGGGCGCCGCGAGAGGACAGGACATGACTTCCGAACGGATCGACACGCTCGTGGTGGGCGCGGGCCAGGCCGGCGTGGCCGCGAGCGAGCATCTCGGCAGGAACGGCGTGCCGCACCTGGTGCTGGAGCGGGCCCGGATCGCCGAGCGCTGGCGCACGGAGCGGTGGGATTCACTCGTGGCGAACGGGCCGGCCTGGCACGACCGCTTTCCCGGCATGGAGTTCGGCGGCTTCGGCGGCGACGATTTCGTGCCGAAGGAGGCGGTCGCCGACTATTTCGTCGCTTACGCAGAGAAGATCGGTGCTCCGGTCCGCTGCGGGGTGGAGGTGCGCGAGGTCCGCAGGCTCGACGGGCGGCCGGGCTTCCGGGTGGAGACATCGGAGGGCGTGATCGAGGCCACGAACGTCATCGCCGCGACCGGCGCCTTCCAGCGGCCGATCATCCCGCAGCTCGTGCCCGAGACGCCGGGGCTGACGCAGATCCACTCCACCGGCTATAGCAACCCAGACCAACTGGACGACGGCGGCGTGCTGGTCGTCGGCGCCGGCTCGTCCGGGGTGCAGATCGCGGACGAACTGCTGCGGGCGGGCAAGCGCGTCTACCTTTCCGTCGGCCCCCACGACCGGCCGCCCCGCAGCTACCGCGGGCGCGATTTCGTCTGGTGGCTCGGCGTCCTTGGGAAATGGGACGCCGCGGCGATGGCGCCGGGGCTGGAGCACGTGACTATCGCGGTGAGCGGTGCGAGTGGCGGCCACACGGTCGATTTCCGCCGGCTGGCCCATGACGGCATGACGCTGGTCGGCCGCACCGAGGCGTGCCGGGACGGCGTCCTGACCTTTGCGGGCGACCTTGCGGAGAACATCGCGCGGGGAGACGCCAACCTCCGGGCGCTTCTGGACGAGGCGGATGCCTACGTCGCCCGAAACGGGCTCGACCTGCCTGAAGAGCCAGAGGCGCGCGCCACCCTGCCCGACCCGGACTGCCTCACCCATCCGCTCCGCGAGCTGGACCTGAAGGCGGCTGGCGTCAGCACGATCATCTGGGCCACCGGCTTCGCCGCCGATTACGGCTGGCTCAAGGTCGACACCTTCGGACCGGACGGCAAGCCTCGCCATCAGCGTGGGGTGTCCGCCGAGCCGGGCATCTATTTCCTCGGCCTGCCATGGCAATCGCGCCGGGGGTCTTCCTTTATCTGGGGCGTCTGGCACGATGCCCGGTATGTTGCGGATCACATCGCGACCCAGCGGGTCTATCGGGACTACGCGCCCGACACCGCGCGCTGAGCACAGGAGCAAAGAGGAACCGGGAATGGCCAGAGATCACGTTGACACCGATCCCGCAGCCCTGCTTGCGGCCAACACCGCCCTGCCCTTCGAGCGCGCCGAGGCGATGCCGCCCGAGGTCTATACCTCGGAAACCTTCGTCGAGGCCGAACTGGAGCACATCTTCCGCAAGGAATGGTTCTGCGTCGGCCGCGCCAGCACCCTGCCCGAGCCGGGAGACTACACCACGGTCGACCTCGCCGGTCAGCCGGTGGCGGTGGTGCGCGACCGCGACGGTGCGCTGCGAGCGGTCTCCAACGTCTGCCTGCACCGGATGTCGACCATGTTGCAGGGCCGTGGCCACACCCGCGCCATTACCTGCCCCTATCACGGCTGGACCTACAACCTCGACGGCCGGCTGCGCGGCGCGCCGGGCATGGGGCTGAACGAAGGGTTCTGCAAGCAGGACTACAGGCTGCCGCAGGTACGCTGCGAGGAGTGGCT
Organism: Tropicimonas sediminicola; assembly: GCF_900188335.1. Classification (GTDB taxonomy): domain Bacteria; phylum Pseudomonadota; class Alphaproteobacteria; order Rhodobacterales; family Rhodobacteraceae; genus Tropicimonas; species Tropicimonas sediminicola. Next base: position 348,115 of record NZ_FZOY01000002.1, read on the forward strand.
CGGCTGGATCTTCGTCTCGCTCGCCCCGGAGGTGGCGCCGGTGGCCGAGCGCTACGGCAAGCTGCTCGACCTGGTGGGCGATTTCGACATGGGCGGCTATGTGGAGAGCTTCCAGGAAACCCATATCTGGAACACCAACTGGAAGATCCTCGCCGAGAACTTCATGGAGAGCTACCACCTGCCGGTCTGCCACATGGGCACCATTGGCGGCCAGGTGAAGCTGGAGGAGATGGTCTGCCCCGAGGGCGAGGAAAACTTCAATTACCACTGGATCCTCAAGGACGACTCGCTCGATCTGGCCCTTGCCCACCCGACCAACACCGCGCTCAAGGGCGACGCCCGGCGCACGACCTGGCTGATCTCGCTCTATCCCGGGCTCTTCATCACGCTGTCGCCGGGGTATTTCTGGTACCTCTCCCTGCATCCCGAGGGCCCGGGAAAGGTGCGGATCCTCTACGGCGGCGGCATGGCCAAGGAATTCGCCGCCGATCCCGACGCCGCCTCCCATTTCGAGCGTCTGAAGGTGCTGCTCGACGACGTGAACGTGGAGGACCGCGGCTGCACCGAGCGGGTCTACAAGGGGCTGCTGTCGGGGCTGTCCCGGCCGGGGCACCTGAGCCACCTGGAGCGCCCCAATTACGAGTTCGCCCAGTATCTCAACCGCCGGATCAACGGCGCCGCCTGACAGAACGGAGTGCCGCATGGCCCACACCCGGATCCGCAAGTTCAACACCGCGGACACCTATCCCGAACAGAACCTCGACAACGACCTCTGCCAGGCCGTCGTCACCCGCGGCGGCCGCACCGTCTGGCTGCGCGGGCAATGCCCCCAGAACCTCGACGACGCGCGCTCCATCGACAGCCACGACCCGGTGGAGCAGACCCACAAGGTGATGCAGAACATCCGGCAGCTCCTCGAAGAGGCCGGCGGTTCGATGGAGCACCTGGTGAAGGTCGTGGTCTACATCACCGACGTGCGGCACAGGGAGGCGGTCTACCGGACGATGGGCGAATACATCCGGGGCGTGCACCCGGTGTCCACCGGGCTCGTGGTCTCGGCGCTGGCCCGGCCGGAATGGCTGGTCGAGATCGACGGCACCGCCGTGATCCCGGATTGAGCCGATGACCTTCTCCCTCGTCGCCCGCTGCGCGGAGACCGGCATGTTCGGCATCGCCATCTCCTCGTCTTCTCCCGCCGTCGCCGCGCGCTGTTCCCACGTGCGCGCCGGAATCGGCGCGGTGGCGTCGCAGAACGTCACCGACCCCGCGCTCGGCCCGCTGGCGCTCGACCTGATGGAACGGGGCCTGACGGCGGGCGAGGCCGTCGAGCACATCGTGGCGCAAGGTCGGTTCATGGAATACCGCCAACTCCTCGCGGTGGACCGCGCCGGCCTGACGGCGATCCACTCCGGAACCCGGAGCCTCGGCACATGGTCGGAGTCGCGGGCCGAGAACGTCGCCTCCGGCGGCAACCTGCTGGCAGACCCGGGCGTGCCGCAGGCCATCGTGGAGGGGTTCCTCGCCGCCACGGGCCATCTCGGCGACCGGCTGATCGCAGCCCTCCGCGCGGGTCTTGCCGCCGGCGGGGAGGCTGGCCCGGTGCATTCGGCGGGCCTCAAGATCGTGGACAAGGTGCCCTGGCCCGTGGCCGACCTGCGCTGTGACTGGACGGAGGATTGCCCCATCGAGGCGGTCGCGACCGCCTGGGAGGTCTACAAGCCGCAGCTCGACGCCTACGTGCAACGCGCGCTCGATCCCCGTGAGGCTCCGTCCTATGGCGTGCCCGGCGACGCGTGAGGTGGACGGGCTTGATCCGGCCCGCGGGCTTCGGCTAGCTGCGCCCATGCCGTTGCGCTTCACCCTCCGCCAGCTCGAATACTTCGTCGCCGTGGGCGAAGCCGGGTCGATCGCACTGGCCTCGGAGCGAGTCAACGTCTCGCCTCCCTCGATCTCCACCGCCATCGCCCAGCTGGAGAAGGAATTCGGCATCCCGCTTTTCGTGCGCAGGCACGCGCAGGGCCTGTCGCTCTCGCAGGCCGGACGACAGTTCCTGGTGCAGGCGAAGAAGGTGCTGGACGATGCGGATGTCCTGAACCACCTCGCCGGCGACGTGTTGGGCAAGGTGCGCGGGACGCTCTCCGTCGGCTGCCTGCTGACCTTTGCGCAGCTCGTCGTGCCCCGCCTGCGCCGCTCCTTCGAGACACGCTTTCCCGAGGTCACGGTGCGCCAGCACGAGCTGACCCAGGCCCAGATCTTCGACTGGCTGCGGCGGGCAGAGATCGACCTGGCGCTGACCTACGACCTCGAGATCCCCGCCGATCTGGATTTTCTGCCGCTCGCGGAGCTGCCGCCCTACGTGCTGCTTCCCGAGGATCATCCGCTGGCCGGTCGGAGCGGAGTCGCCGTCCCGGAGCTGCAGGACCTTCCGATGATCCTGCTCGACCTGCCCTATTCCTCCGACTACTTCCTGTCCCTGTTCGACGAGCAGAGGGTCCGGCCGCGGATCGTCGAGCGGACGCGGGACATGGCGGTGATGCGCTCGCTCGTCGGCAACGGCTTCGGCTTCTCGCTCGCCAACATCCGCCCGCTCTCCGACACCTCGCCAGACGGCCGCCGGGTGGTCTCGGTGCCGCTGACCGGCACGGTCCGGAGCCTGCGCCGGGGCCTCGCCATGGCGCCCGGCGCGCGGTCGATCCTGAATATCTCGGCCTTTGCCGAACATTGCCGGGAGGTCGTGACCGCCGGGACGATCCCCGGACTGAAGGCGCCGGAGAACTGACAGATGCAAAGCCTCGACCTCCTCGACCGTCTGGTCGCCTTTCCGACGGTCAGCGCCGACACCAACCTGTCGCTGATCGATTTCGTGGGGGACTACCTTTTGCGGCGCGGTTTCGAGGTGCACCGGATCGCCGACGACACCGGCACCAAGGCCGGTCTCTTCGCCCGGACCGGGCCGCTCGGTCCCGGCGGCGTGATGCTGTCGGCCCATTCCGACGTTGTCCCGACCGCGGGGCAAGCCTGGACCAGCGATCCGTTTCAGCTCCGACGCGACGGCGACCGGCTGTTCGGTCGCGGGACCACGGACATGAAAGGGTTTCTCGCGTCCGCTCTTGCGCTGGCCGACCGGCTCACGGGCCGGCCACTGCGGGAACCGCTCAAGCTGTCGATCTCCTGGGACGAGGAGGTCGGCTGCCTCGGCATTCCTCAGATGCTGCGGCATCTCGGGCCGACCATCGGCGCGCCCCGGCTCTGCATCGTGGGAGAGCCGACGTCCATGCAGGTCGCGACCGGGCACAAGGGCAAGGCGTCGCTGCGCGCCACCTGCCGCGGCGAGGCCGGCCATTCCGCGATGGCGCCGGATTACATCAACGCCCTTTACCTCGCCGCCGATTTCATCACGGGCGTGCGGGAGATCCAGGCCGAGCTCGCCCGGACCGGCGCGCGCGACGAGGGCTACGCGGTGCCCCATTCCACCGTCCATGTCGGCCGGATGCAGGGCGGCACGGCGCTGAATATTGTCCCCGAGCAGGCCGTGATCGACCTGGAATATCGCCACGTGGCAGCCGAATCCTCCGAAGCGATCGAAGATCGGCTTCGGGAAGCGGCCCGACGGGCCGACCCCGGCAAGGCCGGCTGTGGGGTGTCGCTGGAGCGTCTCGGCGGCTACCCGGGGCTCGATCATCCGTCCGACGCCGATTGCGTCCGCGAGGGCGTGACGCTCTCCGGCCACGCTCAGACCATCAAGGTCGGCTATGGCACCGAGGCGGGCCATTTCGCGGCCGCCGGCATCCCGACCATCATCTGCGGCCCGGGATCGATGGACCAGGGGCATATTGCGGATGAATTCCTGTCACGCGATCAACTCGCAGCCTGCGATGCCTTCATGGATCGATTGGCCGATCGCCTCGTCAGCGGTGCGTGACGCGTTCGCGGGCCTCTTTTCGAGCGCCCGGTGCAGCCAATGCTGGCTCTCCGGTGACCGCCGCCGATCCTTGGAGAACTTTGCGGCATTCTGACCGCAAAGGCGCTTGCAATGGCGCGAATCCTTGGCTAGTACACGCGCCACGCTGGTACGGTCCGTTCGTCTATCGGTTAGGACGCCAGGTTTTCAACCTGGAAAGAGGGGTTCGATTCCCCTACGGACTGCCAGCATTTTCCCGACATAGCAGGCAAAAACCAGTTCTGGCTATCATTGGAACCGGCTGCGTATCGGACTCGTTCGGGGCCGGATGCCCCCGCAACCGATTTCATCGCCGCCCTGCCCGAACACGCCCACCGAGCCACCCCGACCATTGCTTCCGGGATCACCCGTCGGGGACGGAACCTGCCTCCGGACGCGCAAGCATGCAGCGCCCCCTGCCGGCGTGCTTGGACGCGTAAAGCGCCTTGTCGGCCTCTTCCAGCAAGGTTTCGCTTCCAACGCCCGGATGCGACTCGCTCGTTGCGATGCCGATGCTGCAGGAAATCCGGCAGGCATTGCCCTCGTACGGGACCGGCTCCTCGAGGCGCGAGATGATCCGCCGGGCGATCGTCTGAAGCAGCTCCGTATCGACGAGCCGCTGGAACACCAGCACGAACTCGTCGCCCCCGACCCTTGCCACGGTATCGCATTCGCGGGTCTCGGAAACCAGGACCCGGGCCACGACCTGCAGCACCTCGTCGCCCGCGGCATGGCCGAACCTGTCGTTGACCTGCTTGAAGTAATCGAGATCCACCTGCATCAGGCCAAACGGCACGCCGGTCGCTTCGAGCCGATCCAGCACGTGCCCAAGCGCCCGGCGGTTTTTCAATCCGGTGAGCGTGTCGGTAAATGCCTGCTCCTCGGCCGCGACCTTGGCGCCCTGAAGCCGCTGGTTCAGCTTCTTGGATTCGCTCATCGCCGCGGATTTCGCCTCGAACAGGTAGAGCATCTCGACGGCGAGATCTGTCGCCGCGAAGTCGCGGGAGGACAGGTCGTAGGCTTCCACGGCATCGACCACTGAGATCCCGAAGGACAGGTTCACGAGGATTCCGCGCCCGCAGGAGAGCTTGGCGGCGAGGGCCTTGAAGTGGGTCCGCACGCCGTCGCGGAAGACGATCGAGACCCGGCCACCGTCCTGCGCGGGCAGCGCCTCGATGTCGGTCACACCGCGCGGCCGTCGCATCTCGAACAGGTCGAAGAACATGCCGCCGATCAGGCCGCCCTCGGGCCGCAGCTTCCGCAAGGTCGGGCCGGCGCGCAGGATGCGCCCGTCCATCGCGACGACCATGTGCATCGGCATGAAGGCGGACAACGCATCCATGTCGAGCAGGTTGACCCTCCCCAGAAGGTCCGGGCTGCAGGCCCGTGGTTTGCAGGCCTTGAGGTTGACGGGGGCGCCAATGTTCATGTGACCTCCTGCTGCGGGCGACGGGCGAGGGAAAAGCACCGCCCTTCGGCGAAGGAGGAATCGAGCACACCGATCGTGATCGCCATGTTGCCGTCGCCCAGGCACTTCTGATCCAGCAGCACCAAGGCGCCGTAATCGTCGGCCATGGTCCGCAGGACACCGACCAGAACGAAGGCAAAGCCCGGGTGAACGCCGCGCACGTGGAGCGTGAAATTCGTCTCGTCCTCGTCCGTGAGTTCGAGCTCCGGCAGTTCAAGGTCGGCAACCGCCAGCTTTGCGCGGTCCGGCAGATCGTCAAGGGAATGCAGGAAATCGGCAAAGGTCTCGCCGCCGAAGCGCAACAGGCGGCGGATTGCCTCGGTGTTCTGGTGGCTTACGAGGTAGGTGCCCACGTCCTCCAGAACCATCTCCTCCGGCTTGTCGAGCTGCAGCACGACCTCGCGAAGCAACGCGTTCCCGAGCGCGTCCTCGTAGACCAGCATGGCCTCGAACCCCTCCGGCCCGATACCGACGGCCTTCGCGATCGACAGCCATCGCTCGACACCATAGGTGTCGCGCACGAAGCATTGGATGGAGCGATTGATCAATCCGTGCATGGCCTGGCCTCTCCTTGAGGCAAGACGCTAGGCTCCGGGCCTTAAGAAAGAGCAAACGCGCCTGTCCGGCAGCAGATCAGAAATCCGTCGGCGCTCCGCCCTCGGCCTTTCGGCGCGCGACGAAATCGGCGAGTTCATCGGCGATCCCGGCGTCCATGGGGGGCGCTTCGAAGGAATTCACGATCTCCTTCCACAGGAGATGGGCGCGTTCGGAGACCCAGGCGCCGCCGGTCAGCGACCATGCCTCGTAGTTGCGCCAGTCCGACAGGAAGGGCTGGTAGAACGCCGTGGTGTAGCGCGACTGGGTATGGTCGGCGCCGAAGAAATGCCCGTTGGGGCCGACGTCCGCGATCGCATCGACGGCAAGGTCCTCCGGCCCGGTCGCGGTCAGCGCCGGCTCGAAATACCGCTGGATCTGCTGGAGGATCTCGCAATCCATCACGAATTTCGCAGGGCTGGCGATCAGCCCGCCCTCCAGCCAGCCGGCCGCGTGATAGACGATGTTGGTGCCCGACTGCACCGCCGACCAGAGCGCGTTCGAGGTTTCCCACATCGCCTGCCCGTCCGGCACGTTGGCCGCGCAGGAGCCGCTGGCGCGCAGCGGAAGGCCGTAGAACCGCGCCATCTGGCCGGTCATCTGGGTCGCCCGCATGTATTCGGGCGTGCCAAAGGCAGGAGCGCCGGATTTCATGTCGACGTTGGAGGTGAAGGTGCCGAGCACGCAGGGGCATCCGGGCTGCACCCACTGGAAAAGCGCGATGGCGGAGAGCGCCTCGGCGATCGATTGCGCCACTGCACCGGCCATGGTGACGGGCGCCATTGCGCCGGCCAGCGTAAAGGGCGTGACGATCACCGCCTGGCCGCGACGGATGAGCCGCAGGCAACCGTCGATCATCGGGATGTCGTGCTTGAGCGGCGAGGTCGAATTGATGTTGGTGTACATGCGCGGCGTGGCGCGGAATTCCTCCTCGCTGAGCCCGCCGGCGATCCGCACCATCTCGGCCACGTCATCCACCCGTTCGGGGCCGAGCGCATAGGCGTGCACCACCTTGTCCGACAGCATCAGCTTGTCGTGCAGCACGTCGAGATGGCGCACCGAGGGATGAATGTCCACCGGCTCCACCGGATAGCCGCCGGCGAAGTGGATGCAGTTGAAATACTGCGTCAACTTCAGCAGGTCGCGGCACTGATCGCGCGTGCCCGGGGTCTTGCCAAGCTCGACATCCCAGTAATTCGGCGGCGAGGAGACGTTGCCGAACAGGATCGTGCGGCCGCCGATGGTGATCTGTCGCTCCGGATTGCGCGGAGTGATGGTGAATTGCGCCGGCGCCCGGCCGACCATCTCCATCACCCAGTCGCGCCCCATGCGCACGTTGGTGCCCTCGACCTTGCAACCAGCCTCGGCAAAGAGCGCCAGCGACTCGGTGTTCAGGAACTCGATGCCGATTTCCTCGAGGATCCGCATCGCCGCGTCATGGATCGCCGCGACGCCCTCCTCGCCCAGCGGCTCGGTGGGGCGGTCCGGGTTCTCCGGCAGGCGCCAGGGCATCTGTTCGATCACCGCGGACTTCGCCCGGCGCGCATTGCCGGCGCGGCCGCCGCCCCGGGCCCTGCGGCGGAGCGGGCTGGCGTCGGAGGCTGGGGGTGTGGCGTCGGTCATGGCTGTGCTCCCGCTGGGTTCCATCAGGATGGCAGGGAGATCGGATCGCCCGAGCGTCGGAATGCGACCGGAAATGTCGGAAAAGGCGCCCGCCTCAGGCCAGACCGAGCCAATCGGGCAGATGGCCGATGTCGGGCAGGACGACGTCGGCGTGCGGCGCCAGTTCGTCCTCCCGCGCCAGACCGGTGAGCACGGCGATGGTTGTCATCCCCGCTGAGCGACCCGCGTACAGGTCGTGGGTGCTGTCGCCGATCATGGCGATCTGCTGCGGCGCGAGCGCGACATGCTCGGCAAAGGCGAGGCACTGGCCCGGCGCTGGCTTGGCGCCGTGGCCGCTGTCGGCTCCGATCACGATCGCAAAGGCATCCAGAACACCAAGCCCGTCCAGTTGCGCCCGCGCGGCCTCTTCGGCGTCGTTCGTCGCCACGCCGAGCGCCAGCCCGGCCCCGCCGAGCCGCGCAAGGAGCCCGGCGAGCGGTGCCGCCTGCACCGGTTCCAGCGTCAGCGAGCGCTCGATGATCAACGCGCGCAGCGCCGGGGCCTCCATCCCCGGCAGCCCGGGCAGGAGAACCGCGACCGACTCGTCGATGGTCCCGGCGATGATCGGGCTGTGCGGCAGGAAGGCCGCCGCCTGACGGTCGAGCCCCGCGCGATCCGCGAGGTCATCGGCCTTCGCCGCGTCGCCGCCCGCCAGCTCCAGCATCAGCGCCGCCGCCCAGCCGCCCCAGCTGCGCTGAAAATCGAAGAGCGTGCCGTCCTTGTCGAAGAGCAGGCCGCGAATCTCTGTCATGGGGTTCCCTCGCTTGCCGTGCGCGGCCGGGTCAGGTCCAGTTCGGCAGCGCGCCGCCGGGCAGCGCCTGGCGCGCGATCATCGGCTGATCGAATCCGAGCCCTGCCGCCTCGCAGAAGCCGGCGATCCAGGCGTCGTCCATGGTCAGGAAATCCAGCACCGCGGCAAGGAATTCCGGCTCGCTGGCGCGCGCCTTCACATCCTCCAGCGAGGCCCCCGTCGCGCCGAGAAACACCGGCAGCAGATCCTCGTTGCCGGCCAGCCAGGCCAGCGCCTGCAGACCGATGGTTTCGGCGGTTTCCGTCTTCATGCACGCCCCTGTGAAATGCCGGGAAAGGTTTCCTTAACCAATCTCAACAAAGACTGACCTCGACAAGTGTTGGCGGGGGCCATCAAACAGGAGTGCGGCGCAATGCCCGGGCGAATTCTGATCGTTGATGACGTCGCAACCAATCGCATGATCCTCAAGGCCATGCTGGCCGGAGCCTGCTACGACGTGCTTCAGGCCGATGGCGGCGCCGAAGCGCTGGTGGTGGCGGAGCGGGATCGGCCGGACCTGATTCTCCTCGACATGTCGATGCCCGATATCGACGGGCTGTCGGTCTGCCGGAAGCTCAAGGCCACGCCCCGGACCGCCGATATCCCGGTGATCATCGTCACCGCGCATGACGACACGCCCTCCAAGCTGGCCGCGCTCGAGGCGGGTGCCGAGGAGTTCCTGTCCAAGCCGCATGACGAGATGGTTCTGCTGGCCCGTGTGCGCAGCCTGCTCCGCGCCCGCAGCATCGAGGCGGAGCTGGCGCTCCGGGACGGCACCAGCCAGGCGCTCGGCTTCGCCGAAGCGGGCAGCGAGTTCGTCCCCGCCGGACGTGTCTGCCTCGTGGCCGACGCGAATGCGGAAGCGCTGAGCTGGAAGACCCGGATGAGCGAGCGCCTGCACGACACTGTCGAGATGCGCAGCCGCGAGACAGCGCTGGCCGAGACCGGACCGACGCCCGACCTCTTCGTCGTGAACGCGGATCTGGGCAGCCCCGGCGGCGGGTTGCTGCTGCTGTCGGAGCTGCGCTCGCGCCCCGAGACCCGCCATTCGGGCATCATCGTCATCGTCCCGCCGGGAAACAGCGCCCATGCGGCCATGGCGCTGGACCTCGGCGCCTCCGACGTCGTGCGGGCCCCGATCGACATGGACGAGATGGAACTGCGACTGAAATCCATGATGGCCCGCAAGCGGCAGGCCGACCGCTTGCGCCGCAAGGTCCGCGACGGGCTGCAGATGGCGGTGACCGATCCGCTTACCGGGCTCTACAACCGCCGTTATGCGCTGCCCCACCTCGGGCGCGTGCGCGAGCGTGCGCTGGATACCGGGCGCAGCTTCGCGGTGCTGATGATAGACCTTGACCTGTTCAAGTCCGTCAACGACGCCCACGGCCACGGCGCGGGCGACCGGGTCCTGAAGACCGTCACCGACCGGTTGCAGACCAACCTTCGGACGGTCGACCTGGTGGCGAGGGTCGGCGGCGAGGAATTCGTCGTCGTCCTGCCCGAGATCAACCCGGAGGCGGCGCTGAATGCGGCCGAGCGGCTGCGGATCGCGATTTCCGACACGCCGATCACGCTTCCCGCCGGCCCGGCCCGCCCGATGCCGGTAGACCTGACCCAGACCGTCTCGATCGGGCTGGTAATCGGCGGCGCGGCGCAGGGCGGACTGGAGGACGACGCGGAACAGCTTCTCGAAACCGCCGATTCCGCGCTCTACCGGGCAAAGGCCAGCGGACGGAACCGGGTCGTGCTCGCGAACGGCGCGCGGCGGGGAAGCGACCGCCCCAAGGCCACCGTCGCTCCGCCCACCTACCCTGCCCCCTCCGCGCCAAGCATGCTGGCGCAACGCCTCAGCGTGGGGATCCGGTGATCCCAGCCACGGAAGCGGCGGGCACCGAGATGGTGCCGGCCGTTCACTTCGATACGAGGTTTCCCCTCCGCAACGGCCTCGAAACCGCGCGTCACTGCCGCGGCTGACGGTCTCCGTCCATGTGGCGGCCATTGCCGGGCCTACCCTTGTCGGAGCGTTCGCCGAAACGCATCGTCCGTTCGAGCCGGTCTGCAAAGGCGTTGCGCTCCTCCGGCGACATCGCCGCAAGCCGCAGCGACAGTTCTTCCTGCCCGATCATCCGCCCGCGCGCCGCGATCTCCGCCTGGCGCTGGACCAGGAAGAGGAACCGCTCGCGGTCGAACGGTTCCTGGCGCAACAGCGTGATCGACTCGCTCAGCGCGTCCCGCCATTCGGCGCGGCCGGCGGCGAGATCCTTGTCGCGGTTGCGGCTGGCGTCGCGCAGGGCCTTGCGGTTCTCGTCGTCCAGCGCGAACAGGAACGGCCCGAGCCCAAGCTCGCGGGTGATCCGGTCCGGCCGCGTGTCGTCGCCCTTGCGCACCTGCAGGACGGTGCCGAGCACCACCCCTGCCACGGCGAGGTTCAGGGCAAGCGATACGAACAGCAGCACCCGCAGCCAGACACGGCTGCGCGGTGCCTTTGGCGGCGTGGCGGGGTTCGGTGAGGTCTCGGTCATCTCTGTTCGGTCTCGGGCATCAACTGTCGGACAGCAGGAACGCGTAATCCGGCAGGGACGAGGCCATCGACAGGCTGTCATCCGCCGTCAGCGCATAGCTGCCACCGACAAAGGTCTCGGAAAACGTATCGAACGCGGCGGGCGGGTTGTAGCCAATCCAGATCCCGGCCGCGGTCGCGGTGACCAGCCCGGCCATCGCCGGCCAGCCCCCCACCGCCTGGAGCAGCCCGGCAAACAGGCCCCGGCGCGGAGCCTCCGGCACGGGCACGGGCATCGCCTCGGGCGCCGCATCGGAGACGACCAGGGCATCCTGCTCGGCATAGGCATCCGCCAGCACGCGCGACAGCAGGGCGGGCGACGGATCGCCACCGACATCTCTGGCCGACTGGAAAAACGCTTCCAGCTCGGCATCGAGTTCGCGGGACTTGTCCTGTTCAGTCGTCATCGCTCAACCCCAGTTCTGCGCGGCGGCCGGACAGTCGGGCGGCCAATGCGCGTTTGCCCCGTGCGGTGAGGCTCTCCACCGCTTCTACGCCGATGTCCATTACGGCGGCGATCTCGGGGTTCGACAACCCCTCCAGGTGCCGGAGCACGACCGCCTGTCGCTGTCGTTCCGGCAATTCTTCCAGCGCGGCCTGCAGCGCGATGGCCCGTTCGGCCTGCCGCAGCCGGTCGTCCGCGCCCGGTGTTTCGTCCGGCGGCTCCACCCCGTCGCCAAAGGCCTCGTCCAGCCCGGTGCTCCGGCGCCGTCTCAGCCGGTCCGTGCACAGGTTCATGGCGACCCGGTAGAGCCAGGTAGAGACCTGAGCCTCGCCCGTGCGCCAGTCCGGCGCGATCTTCCACAGCCGCAACATGGCCTCCTGGGCCACGTCTTCGGCCTCCGCCAGCTCGCCCAGCATGCGCTGCGCCAGCGACAGCACGCGCGGCGTCAGGCGCACCGTCAGGGCGCGGGCCGCTGCGCGGTCGCCATCGGCGTAGCGTATCAGAAGGGCTTCGTCCGAGGTTTCGGACTCGGCGTCGTAGGGCATGGTCATCGCATCCGTGGCCTAGCCTTGTTCCCGCCTCGGGCGCAATGGCCCGGGCGATCCGGCATGCACGGCCTCGCGCCGTGCATGCCTGTCTTGCGGCCGAACCGGTCTCAGTTGCGCCAGAACGGCATGCGGTCATTGTCCCGGCCGTCCCAGCCGCCCTTGCCGCCGCGGCCCTTCTGATCGCGGTCGGAGCGGGCGTGGCGCTGTTCCATCCGCTCGGCAGCGGCGGCGAATTCCTCCTCGGAGACCGCTCCGTCCTTGTCGGTATCGGCCATCGCGATGAAGCGCTCGCCCGGGCTTGCCTTTCGGCCCTGGCCCATGCCGTCGAGCATTTCCTGCTCGCTGACCGTGCCGTCCTTGTCCGCGTCGAAGCGGGAGATCATGCGCTCGGCGCGCTCGGCATCCCGGGTCTCGCGCATCTGGGTCATCGCGGCGGTCAGCTCTTCCTTGCTGATCTTGCCGTCCCCATCGGTGTCGGCGGCCTTGAAGCGCTCGGACGCCATGGTCGCCGGCAGGGCCTGCATCTCCTCGGCGGTCACCTTGCCGTCGCCATCGGTGTCGATCTGCGCGAAGCTCGGGCGCTCCAGCGATCCCTGCGCGCCGCCGAAGGCGTTGGCGCCAGTGGTGACCATCAGGCCGGTGACGATTGCCGTGGTAAGAAGTGCGATTCGTGTCATTTCCTGTATCCTGTCTCTGACTTGCGTCTTCTTGAGACGCGACCTCTCATCGCCGCGTCATGCATCTTTCACGGTGCCCCCCGGTGTTTCCGTCGCCGCGTGTGCAAGTTTTTTTCCGCCGCTCGATTTCGCGACATCCCGACGCACTGACAATCCGCGGCCTCGCATCCGCCGGCGAAGCTGCCATTGTAGCGCCCGCGAACGGAATTCGGCCGCCTCCGGGCGGCATTGGAGCTTCAGGAAATGCATACACCCGACCAGCGAGGCGCCGTATCGGGCGCCTCGGACGAACGGCCATTGAAGCCGGCACTCAAACGCGGCTGGCGCCGGCGCTGCCCGAATTGCGGCAGCGGCCCGCTGCTCTCAGGCTATCTCAAGGTGGCCGACCACTGCCCCGTCTGCGGGCAGGAATTCAGCCACCAGCGCGCGGACGACGGCCCCGCCTATTTGACGATCCTGATCGTCGGGCACCTGATGGCGCCGCTGATCCACGTCCTTTACGCCCAGCTCCGGCTCGAGCCGCTGGTCATGGCCTCGATCCTGACAGTGATCTGCGTGGCCCTGTGCCTGTACCTCCTGCCACGTATCAAGGGGGCCTTCATCGGCCTGCAATGGGCGCGGCGGATGCATGGGTTCGGCGGGCCGAACGGCTCCGTCGAGAGCTGACGGCCCATGGTCGACAAGAGCGCATTGCGGGACGCCGCGACCGTGATCCTCTGGCGCGAGGGCGCTGGCGGCCCGGAAGTGCTCATGGGCCAGCGCGGCTCCTCCGCCGCCTTCATGCCGGACAAGTTCGTGTTTCCCGGCGGCGCGATCGATGCCGGCGACGCGGCGGTCACGCTGGCGGCACAGCCGGGCGCGACCTGCCTGCGGCGGCTGGCGATCGACACCGACGCCCGGCTGATCCCGGCGCTGCTCGCCGGCGCGGTGCGCGAGGTGTGGGAAGAGACCGGCCTGATCCTCGGCCGTCCTGGCCGCTGGGCCCCTCCCGATGCCGATTGGGAGAGCTTCGCGGCCACCGGCCACGCGCCCTCGGCCGAGGGCTTCTCCTTCGTCTTCCGCGCGATCACCCCGCCCGGCCGCCCCCGCCGCTTCGACGCCCGCTTCTTCCTCGTCCCCGCGACCGCCGTAAGGGGCGACCCGGAGGATTTTACCCACGCCTGCGACGAGCTCCGCCACCTGCAATGGATCCCGCTGGGAGAGGTGCGCAGCTTCGACCTGCCCTTCATCACCGAAGTCGTGCTGGCCGAACTGGCGCCGCTGATCGGGCGTGGCGGCGTCCCGGAGAGCGTGCCGATGGTGCGCAACGACGACATCGTCTCCGGCATCACCCGGCTGCGATGACCTGATCCGCCGTCAGGTCACGAGGACCAGCACCACGAGGCTGAGCGCCAGAAGGCCGATCCCGAACACCTCCCGCCGCGACAGGCGCTCGCCGAAAAAGAGCGCCCCGCCGGCCACCGAGAACAGCAGCTCCACCTGCCCGAGCGCATAGACATATGCCGCGTTCTGCAGCGCGAAGGCGGTGAACCAGCAATAGCTGCCGGCGAGGCTCGCCGCCCCGACCGCCAGCCCCGGCCGCCAGGCCTGCAGCACCAGCCGGATCTGCGCCCGGTCCTTCCACAGGAACCAGAGCAGCATCAGAAGCGATTGCGTCGCGGTCACGAGCGCCAGCGCCAGTGCGGCGCGGAACGCCACCGGGCCGTCCCCGAGAGAGAGCGTCGCCCCCCTGTAGGCGACGCCTGCCAGCGCGAAAAAGGCGCCGCTGGTCAGCCCCAGCAGGACCGAGGGGCTGATGAGGCGTTTGACCGCCCTGCCCGCCCCGCGTGGCCCCGGCGGCTCGGCCAGCACGAGGAGCGCCACGAGCCCCAGTACCAGCGCGCCGAACCCGGCTGGCGAGACGGTCTCGCCCAGCAGGAGCCAGCCCACGAGGACCGTCTGCAGCACTTCGGATTTCTTCAAGGTGATGCCGACGGCGAAGTTGCGGAAGCTGAACAGCATCACGACGCAGATCGTCGCCAGGATCTGTGCCACCCCGCCGGCCAGCGCGAAGGCCCAGAACCGCCCGGTGAGCGGCGGCATCTCCGCACCGCCAGCCAGGATCCAGCCGACAACGGCCGAGGCGATCGCCGGCGCGGACCACAGGAAACGCGCCCATGTCGCCCCGGCGGCGGAGAGGCCGGCCTGCTTCAGGCGCTTCTGAAGCGCGAACCGCAGTGTCTGGAACAGCGCGGCTGCCAATGTGACGGCGATCCAGGTTTCCATCTCCGCCCCTTGGCAGGCCGTGGCCGGTCAGTCCAGACAGATCTCCGCCCGGATGCCACCGTCGAGCAGCACCTCGTTGCAGCCGAACATCGGGACGACCGGCGTGCAGGTCCGGGACCGCGCAAGGCACATGCCCTCGCAATCGGAGTTCTGCGAACAGGTCTGGTTGGCATCGCGCGGCGTGATGTAGCACACGCTCGTCGCGCCCCCGGGCGCCTTGCCGAACTGTCCGCCCCGGGCCTCGCAGGACGCCTTCTGTTCTTGGAAGAACTCCGGCGTGCCGGGCGCGGCCTGCGGTTCGGGCGGGCTGCGGTCGGGCAGGCAGGCGGCAAGGGCCAGCAGGCAGGCAAGCGAAAGGAAGTGACGCATCGGACGCTCCGTCGGGCGAGTCTCGGCGGCACGAAACGCCATGCGGCCGGGCGGCGCAAGCCCACGACCGCGTGAACGGCGCAGGCTTGCCGGCCCGCGGCTGTTCGCGGGCGGTGCGCCTGTCTCAGTAGGGCATCGGGTGATCGCGCTGGATCTGGTTGATCTCGGCCAGGACCTCGTCCGACAGTTCGAGGTCGATCCCGTTGAGGATGCGCGCGAGCTGTTCCGTGGTCGTGGCCCCGAAGATCGCCGACCCCATGAACGGCCGCGCCCGGCAGAAGGCCAGCGCCATGTGGACGGGATCGAGGCCATGCCGCTCTGCCAACCCGCAATAGGCCTCGACCGCGGCGTCCGACCGCGGATTGGCGCGCCCCGACAGGTTGGCGTTGAGCGACATCCGGCTGCCTTCCGGCACCACGCCGCCAAGGTACTTGCCGGTGAGCAGCCCGGCCCCGAGCGGCGAATAGGCCAGCAGCGGCACCTTCTCGTTGACGCTGAGCTCCGCCATGTCGGTGTCGAAGATGCGGCAGAGGAGCGAATACTCGTTCTGGATCGAAACCATGCGCGGGGCGCCGGTCTCCGCCGCCAGCCGCAGCCATTCCGCCGTGCCCCAGGCGCTTTCGTTCGACAGGCCGAAATGACGGACCTTGCCGGCGCGCTGCAGCTCGGTCATCGCCGCGAGCACTTCTCGCATGTTGGCCTCGGTCTCCGCACGGTCCTGACCGGAGGGGTCGTAATCCCAGTACTGGCGGAAATGGTAGGAACCGCGATTCGGCCAGTGGAGCTGGTAGAGGTCGATCACGTCGGTCTTGAGCCGGGCCAGCGAGGTCTCGACCGCCGCGACGATGGTCTCGCCATCGATCCCGCGCCCGCCCCGGCAGATGCCCTTGTTGGAACCTGTGATCTTGGTCGCCAGCACGATATCGCCGCGACGGCCGGAGGCGGCGATCCAGTCGCCGATGACCTCCTCGGTCCGGCCGATGGTCTCGGCGCGCACCGGGTTGACGGGGTACATCTCGGCGGTGTCGATGAAGTTGATTCCGGCGTCGAGCGCCATGTCGATCTGGCGGTGGCCGTCGGCCGCCTCGGTCTGGTTGCCGAAGGTCATGGTGCCAAGACACAGGTCGGTCACCTCCAGGTCGGAGGTTCCGAGAGGTTTCTTCTGCATGGTGATCCCTGGTTTTTCGCTTGCGCCCACAGTCGCGTTGCAGGCTGGCGGGAGCAACCCCCAATCGTCGGCCTCCCGCCCGTCGCCGACGCATCTTCAGATGCGCCGCCTCCCGTTGGGCCGGGCCGCGCGCCGGCGCGCGCGGCGCCTCCGACGGGGATGTTTCCCGACAGACGAAAGGGCGTGCGGGTCCATCGGGCGGGCTGCCGCGCTGGTCCCTTGCAACGACCCTGGCCACCCTTTCCACAGGCGAAGCCTGCCCGGCCCAACGGGATGAGATGCCGAAAGGCATCGAAGACGGGCGGGAGAGCGCCGGGCCGGACCCAAGGCACCACTTGAGAACATTAAGTGAACATATATACTCTCTCCCCATGTCCCGTCACCATGCCCTGCTGACACGCCACTCCCATGCCGGTCACCCCGCCCTGCCGGTTGCGGGCGAGATGTCGCTGGCCCTGGCGCGGGTGCATGAATTCTGCGGCCCTGCCCGGCACACCCTGGCGCTGGCGGTTGCGGCGGCCCGGCCCGGCCCGGTGCTGTGGATTGCGCCCAGCTGGGAGGCGGAATGGCTCAACGGAGAGGGGATGGCGGCCCGGATCGACCCGGGCCGGCTGGTTTTCGTGGCGGCTCCACAGGCCGGCGACCTGCTGTGGTCGATGGAAGAGGCGCTGCGCTCGGGCGCAACCGCGCTGGTGGTGGCAGAGCTGCCCGAACCGCCGGCGCTGACGCCCGTGCGGCGGCTGCACCTGGCGGCGGAAACCGGCGCGTCCGAGGGCGCGGTCGTGCCCCTGGGGCTGTTGCTGACCCCCGGCGATGGCGGCGCGCAGGGGGTGGAGAGCCGCTGGCACCTCGCGCCCGACCACACCGCAGCAGAAAGCCACTGGCGCCTGGAGCGGCGGCGCGCCCGATCCGCACCACCGGCTGGCTGGAGGCTGGCGGAGCGGGCCGATCCCGCCGACGGCAGGATGCGGCTTGCCTCCCTGCCCTGACGGATCGGCAGGCCTGACCGGCGCGCGGGCCACTGTTTGCCGGCCCACGTCCCGCCGGATCGGGGCGGCAGGGGTGTGGACATCCCCGCCCGAAGCTTTCATGTCTGTCCGGGTTGGAAGTTCCGGAGCCGAGATGACCACGATCACCGTCTGCACCACCTGCCGCAACGCGGTGAACCGCGACACCCAGAAGGGCGCGCCCACGGGAGAAGATTTCCTGGACCTGGTCCGCGAACGCGCGGAAGGATCGGGCATCGCGGTGCGCGGGGTCGCCTGCCTGATGGGCTGCAACCACGGCTGCAACGTGGCGATCTCCGACACCGGCAAGATGACCTATGTCCTCGGCCGCTTCGACGGCACCGAGGCGGATGCCGCCGCGCTGACAGACTACGCCCGGCAACACGCCACCAGCGCCTCCGGCACCGTGCCCTTCCGGCAATGGCCGCAAGGCGTTAAAGGCCATTTCGTCGCCCGCGTCCCCCCGCTGGACTGACCCGCGACCGCCCTCGAGGGCACCCACGCAATCACATCACCTGTCCGGAAATATCCCCGCCGGAGGCATCCCACGGCGCAAGGGGCGCCTCAGCCCGGCACCGGGCGCGCCATCTCCAGCAGACCGTCGACGTCCATGTGGGCCTCCAGATGCGCGGCCAGGTCATCCAGCGCCGCCTCGACCGCCGCGCCGTGCGACAGGCCCGACGCCACGCCTCCGAGCCCCTGCAGGAACGCCGCCCGGAAGCCGTCCTCGGCGAAAAGACCGTGCAGGTAGCTGCCCATGATCCGCCCGTCGCCCGAAATCGCGCCCTCCGGACGCCCGTCGACCATCGCGAAGGGCCGCGCGCGGTCCGGACCGTCGCTGCGGCCGATATGGATCTCGTAGCCCGAGAAGCCTGCGCCCGTCGGCACATGGGTCGCGCGCACCCGGGTCAGCCGCTTCTCGGGCACCATCTCCGTGACGATATCCAGAAGGCCGAGCCCCTCGGTCTCCCCCGGCGTGCCCTCGAGCCCCTCGGCGTCGACGATGCGACGCCCCAGCATCTGGTAGCCGCCGCACAGGCCCAGCACCCGGCCTCCCCGGCGGACATGCGCAGCCAGATCGATATCCCACCCCTGCGCGCAAAAGAAGGCGAGGTCGCCCCGCGTCGATTTCGTCCCCGGCAGGATCACGAGGTCCGCATCGCCCGGCAACGGATGCCCCGCCCGCACCATGGTGAGCCGGACCCCCGGCTCCAGCCCGAGCGGGTCCAGGTCGTCGAAATTGGCAATCCGCGACAGCACCGGACAGACAACGTGAAACCCGCCCTCGCCGGAGGCGGAGCGCAGATCCAGCGCGTCCTCCGCCGGCAGCCGGCCCGCGCCCTCGAACCAGGGAACGACCCCGAAGCCACGCCAGCCGGCCTTCTCCTCGATCAGCCGATAGCCATCTTCGAAGAGCGCAGGATCGCCTCGGAACTTGTTGATCGCAAAGCCGCAAATCAGGTCGGCATCCTCGGGATCAAGCACCGCGCGGGTGCCGACGATCTGCGCGATCACCCCGCCGCGGTCGATGTCTCCCACCAGCAGGACCGGAACCCCGGCCGCCCGCGCGAACCCCATGTTGGCGATGTCGCCCGCCCTCAGGTTGACCTCCGCCGGGCTGCCCGCCCCTTCGACGAGGACGAGATCGGCCTCTCCGCCCAGGCGCCGAAAGCTCTCCAGTACCGGCGCCATCAGTGTCGGTTTCAGCGCCGCGTAATCCCGCGCCCGCACCGTTGCCACTCGCCTGCCCTGCACCACGACCTGCGCGCCGGTCTCCGTTTCGGGTTTGAGCAGCACCGGGTTCATGTCCACCATGGGCTCGACCCCGCAGGCCAGCGCCTGCAGCGCCTGCGCCCGCCCGATCTCGCCCCCGTCGGCCGTCACCGCCGCGTTGTTCGACATGTTCTGCGGCTTGAAGGGACGCACCGTCAGCCCGCGGCGCAGGAACGCCCGCGCCAGCCCGGCCACAAGCATCGACTTGCCGACATTCGACCCGGCGCCCTGGATCATCAGCGCGCGCATCAAGTCCGCAGCCCCTCCGACGCTGGAATGCCGAGTCTTGCTTCGATCAGACGAGCGCAGCCCAGAGCGATCCCATCGCATTCCATCGGGTAGTAGGCGAGGTCGGCCTCTTCAGGGAGACCTCCGTCTTTGAGCCATTGCCGACCGACCTCGCTGGCATCGACAAGAGTTCGACCCTCATTGAATTCGTAAGCGTAACGCCCTTTCAGGAACGCATTCTTCAGTGCCTTAAGGACCGTTTCCACATCTTCAGCGTTGCGAAGTCTCGCGTGCTCCGCGTAGCGCTCGCGTGCGACGTTCAGAATAGCTTCACGCGGCTCACTGCCAAGATCCTTCCAGATCTTAAAATAGTCGTGTTTATGAGATCGATTGGCGCTTCCACTGTCCAAGCGATAGGCAGCCTTCAGTAAGATCTCCATTTCAAGAGTAGCGAGCATCGCGGAGGCATTTCCATACCCGACAAGTGCAGCCGATAACTTGTCGGAAGCCTCAATGTAGTCCCGTGCGTGTCCATGCATATCACGCACGATCTGCTCATTCGAACGACCCACGCCTAGAACTCGACCCCGGCCTGCGCCTTCACGCCCGAGCGGAACGGGTGCTTCAGCAGTTCCATCTCGGTGGCGAGATCCGCGATCTCGATCAACTCTTCCTTGGCGTTGCGGCCGGTCAGCACGACGTGGGTCATCGGCGGCTTTTGCGTCCTCAGGAAGTCCACCACCTCGGCCACGTCGATGTAATCGTAGCGGATCGCGATGTTGATCTCGTCGAGCAACACCATCCGGTTGGTCTCGTCGAGGATCAGCTCCTTGGCTTTGGCCCAGGCGGCCTGCGCCATCTCGATGTCGCGCGACTTGTCCTGGGTCTCCCAGGTGAAGCCTTCGCCCATGGTGTGGAAGGCGCATTTGTCGGCAAAATGGCCGAGGATCAGGTCGCGCTCGCCAGTCGACATGCCGCCCTTGATGAACTGCACCACCGCGCAGGGCATGTCGTGGGCGATACAGCGAAAGATCATCCCGAAGGCGGCCGAGCTCTTGCCCTTGCCCTTCCCGGTGTGGACGATCACCAGTCCCTTCTCCTCGGTCTTGGTGGCCATGATCTTGTCGCGCGCGGCCTTCTTCTTGGCCATCTTGGCGTTGTGGCGTTCGGTATCGTCGGTCATGCGTTCTCTCCATCGTTGCCGCCATGAGGATGGCGCGGCAGGTCGTCCGAAATCATCATCCAGGACAGATGTTCGGCGTGGTGGACATGAAACCCGGGCCGGTAGTCGGCCGGATCGTCGAGGCCGGCCGCGTAAAAATGCATCTCGCCGCGGTACTTTTCCGACGCGTAGGCGACCGGCGTGCCGCAGGTGGCGCAGAAGAAGCGGGTCACGCCAGGTGCGGAAGCGTAGGTGGCCGGCACCTGCCCGGTCCATCGCCAGTCTCCGTTGCGGACGCCGAAAAAGGCCGCAACCGGAGCCGCGCAGTTCCGCCGGCAGCTCTCGCAATGGCAATAGGCCGACCAGAGCCGCGGCCCCGTGATCTCCCAGCGGATCGCCCCGCAGAGGCAGTGTCCCCGCTCCGCCATCAGCCGCGCCCCGCCCCGATCATCTCCGCAAGACGCATCCGGGCGGAGTTCGAGCGCGGCGTCCAGAGGTCGCGGTCGATCGCCTCCTGGAAGCGCTCGGCCATCTCGCGCAGCGCCGGCGCGTTGGCGTCCGCGACGAATTCGCGGGTGTCGTCGTCCTCCAGATAGGCCTCGTAGACCAGGTCGAAATGGTGATCGCGCACCGCGCCGGTGGTGGCGGCAAAGGCGAACAGGTAATCGACCGTCGCGGCCATCTCGAAGGCGCCCTTGTAGCCGTGCCGCTTTACCCCGGCGATCCACTTGGGATTCGCCGCACGGGCGCGAACGACGCGGCCGATCTCCTCGTCCAGCGTCCGGATCAGCGGCCGTTCCGGGCGGGAGTGGTCGTTGTGATAGACCTTCGGCGCCTCTCCCCGCAAGTGCTCCACCGTCGCGGCCATGCCGCCCTCGAACTGGTAGTAGTCGTCGCTGTCGAGCAGGTCGTGTTCGCGGTTGTCCTGGTTCTGGACCACTGCATCGACCTGCTGGAGTCGCGCCGCGAAGTCGCCGCGCGCCTCGGCGCCCTCGTGCCCCTCGCCATAGGCATATCCACCCCAGGTCAGGAAGGCATCGGCCAGGTCTCCCTTGTCCTGCCAGAGCCGCTCGTCGATCATGGCCTGAAGACCCGCGCCATAGGCGCCGGGCTTCGAGCCGAACACGCGGAAGCCGGCTCGCGCGGCGCCCTGCTCGGCTGAGTCGCGGCGGAACCGGGCGGCGGCCGGGTTCTCGGCCTCCGGTTCGTCCAGTTCCATCACCGCCCGTGCCGCCGAGGCGACGAGGTCCACCTGCGCCGGGAAAGCATCGCGGAAGAAGCCCGAGATGCGGAGCGTGACATCCACCCGCGGCCGGCCAAGCGCGGTGGCGGGGATGATCTCGAACCCGGTGACCCGCCCGGACATCTCGTCCCAGACCGGTTTCACGCCCATCAACGCCAGCACCTGTGCGATGTCGTCACCGCCCGTGCGCATGTTGGCCGTGCCCCAGGCGGTCAGCGCGATGGCGCGCGGCCAGTCGCCGTGGTCCTGCAGGTGCCGGTCGATCAGCATCGACGCCGATTTCCATCCAAGTTCCCAGGCCGCCCGGGTCGGGATGGCGCGGCTGTCGACCGAGAAGAAGTTGCGCCCGGTGGGCAGCACGTCGAGCCTGCCGCGGGTCGGGGCGCCCGAGGGTCCTGGCGCAAGAAAGCACCCGTCGAGGGCCGTCAGAAGCCCACCGATCTCCGCGGCGCCGCAGTGCTGCACCGCCGGGCGAACCCGTGCTTCGATCTCCTCAAGCACCGCCTCCGAGGCCGGGCCCGGGGGGCCGAGCGTGCCTTCGACCATTGCAGCCGCGTAGACCTCCAGCCTCTCCACGGTGTCGCCGGCGCTGCGCCAGGGGTTGCGCTCTCCTGTCGGAGATCGCGAGGGGGGGCGGGAGCCGGGCGCGCCTTGCGCGCCCGGCTCCCGCCCCCGCGGGTCGTCTGCGTCAGCAGGCGAAACATCCAGCGTCGCCAGAGCATCCGGCCGCGCACCGCTCCACGGCGCCGCCAGCGCACAATCCAGCGGGTCGAAGTCGAGGCCGAAGTCACCGGCCAGCGCCCGGATCAGGGAGGCATCGCCGCCCTTGCCGTCTCCGCGGGGAACACGCGTCAGCGCAACGATCAGATCCCGGGCAAGGCGGCCGCCGGGCGCCTCGCCGAAGATGTGCAGCCCGTCCCGGATCTGGCTTTCCTTGAGCTCGCAGAGATAGGCGTCGAGCTTCTGCAGTCGGCTGTCCGTGTCATCGCCCTCGACGACGCCCGCATCCGTCCCGAGCCCCGTCGCCTCCATCAGCGACAGGATCTCGCGGCGCAGGTACTCGATCCGCCGCGCATCGACGCCGGCGGCCTGGTAGTACTCGTCCACCAGCACCTCGAGGTCGCGCTGCGGGCCATAGCTTTCGGCCCGGGTCAGCGGCGGGGTCAGGTGATCGACGATCACCGCCTGGGCGCGCCGCTTGGCCTGGGTGCCTTCGCCGGGGTCATTGACGATGAACGGATAGACATGCGGCAAGGGCCCGAGCACCGCCTCGGGAAAGCAGCAGTCGGACAAGGCCACCGCCTTGCCGGGAAGCCACTCGAGATTGCCATGTTTCCCCATGTGAACAATGGCATGCGCACCGAAACGGAACCTCTGCCAGAAGTAGAAGGCAAGGTAGTTGTGGGGGGGCGCGAGGTCGGGGGCGTGATAGGTGTCGGTCGGGTCGATATTGTAGCCGCGCGCCGGCTGGACCCCAACGACCACGTTGCCATATTCCAGCACGGACAGCGCAAAGCCCGTGCCGTCGCAGAACGGATCGGCCTCCGGCGGACCCCACCTGTCTTCGACCTGTTCGCGCACTTCCAGCGGCAGGGCGTCATAGGCGCGCCGGTAATCCTCCAGCGACAGACGCACGCCACCTGTCCGCTCGGCGCGATCGGTGAGCCAGTTGGTCGGACCGGCCAGCACCGCGGCCATCAATGCGTCGGAACTTTCCGTTTCATTATCAATTTGATACCCCGCACTCTTCAGAGCCGACATCACCCCGACCGTCGCCGCGGGTGTGTCCAGCCCGACGCCGTTCGCGAGGCGTCCATCCTTGTTTGGGTAATTGGCGAGGATCAGCGCGACGCGCCGTTCCGATGCCGGCGTCGCCCGGAGCCGCGCCCAGTTCTCGGCGAGGTCGGCCACGAACTGCACCCTGTCGCCCCGCGCCCGGTAGGCGGCGATGGCGCATTGGGTGGCGTCGTCGAAATAGGCCTGCGCCTTGAAGCTGACAGCGCGTGTCAGGACGCGCCCGTCGACCTCCGGCAGCGCCACGTTCATCGCGATATCACGGGCGGTGAGGCCGCGCTCACTCTCGGCCCAGGCCTCCTCCGCGCCACCCGAGAGCACCACCTGGAGCACCGGCGCGCCGGGGGCATCGAGCACGGTGGACGGACGCTCCCCGGCCCAGGCGGCCGGGTCGGGTGAGGACACGGCAAAGCTTGTGGCATTCAGAACCACATCGGGCGGCGCCACGGCAAAGAGCCGTTCCAGCGTCGCCACCGAAACCGGATCCTTCAACGAGGCCACGAATACGGGCAGCGGGTTCAGCCCCCGCCGCAATAGCGACTTCACCAGTTGATTGACCGGGTGCAGCCCGGCCCCCTGCAGGAGCGCGCGGTAGAAGGTGATCGCCACCACCGGCGCGCCGTCGCTCCAATGGTTGCGCAGGCCGGCAAGGTCGGTGCGGCTCTCGCCCGGCCAGTAGAGCCCGGCGCGGAGCAGCGGCTCGGCCTCGGGCGGGCGCTCGCCCCGGCCCAGAATGTGACCGGTCAGGCGCAGGAAGTTGCCGGCATTCTCCGGCCCGCCCTCGACGCAATAGGCCCAGAGCGCGTGCCAGTCCTCGGCAGAGACGGTGGAGAGTCGCAGCAGTTCCGGGTCCGGCTTGTCATCCCCCGGCAGCAGCGCCAGCGCCACGCCGGCCGCGCGCAGACGGGCCGAGAGCTGCTCCACCGCGTAGGACCAGTAGGCCGCGCCGCCCAGCACCCGGGCGATCACCAGCTTCGACCGCTCCGCCGTGTCGCCGATATAGGTGTCGACGGAAAAGGGATGGGAAAGCCAGCCGAGGTTGGCGAGCCGCAGCTCCGGCGCGGCGTCTCCGAGGGCCTGGCGGGCTTCGGAGAGCGCCGCCAGTTCGGTGTCGGCGGCGGACAGGAAGATCACGTCCGCGGGCGTTTGCCCGGGATCGACCGGCTCGCTGCCGTCGGTGACCTGACCGGGGATGGCGGCGAGCAGATGCATTCAGAGCGCCTTTTCCATGTAGAGGCTCCACGGCGTGGGCGTGTAATCCCCGAAGGCACCGCGATAGGCATAGCCGCTGCGCTCGTAGAACCGCAGCGCGGCCTTGAGCTCGGTGCCCGTCTCGAGGAGCATCAGCGGAAAGCCGAGCTGCCGCGCCTCCTGCTCCACATGCGCTAGCAACTCGGCGGCGAGGCCGGAGCCGCGCATGTCGGCGCGCACGAACATGGATTTCACCTCGCCGTAGCCGTCGCGTTCCGCCAGAGCCACGCAGCCCTGCGCGTCCTCGCCAACCTCGGCCACGAAGAAGTGGATTTCCGGGGCCACCAGCTTGTCGATCGGCAGGTAGTTGCGCGCCTCCGGCGGCGATGAGGCGTGCATGATCTCCTGGCTGGCCCGCAGCAAGGCCGTGGCGCCGGGCTCGCGCGGGTCGCCCCTGCGGATCTGCGCCGCGCTCACGCCACCAGTGCCTTCTCGATGGCCAGCCGGTCGAGTCCGGCCTGGCCAATCACCACCAGCCGCGTCTCGCGCGACTCGTGGGCGGCGAAGGGGCGGTCGAAATAGCTGTCGATCCGGGGGCCAACTGCCTGAACCGTCAGCCGCATCGGCTTGCCCGCCACGGCGGCGAACCCTTTGAGCCGCAGGATGTCATGGGCGCGGATCACCTCCGCCATCTGCTCGGCAAAGGCCGCGGGATCGGCGATCTCGGAACGGCTCACCACGAAGCTCTCGAACTCGTCGTGGCCGTGCTCGTGTTCGTGATCGTGGTCGTCCTCGTCGTCATCGTCGTGGTGATGATGATGGTGATGCACCTCGTGACGCCCTTCCAGGTCGTCCTCGGCGCCGATGCCGAGACCGAGCAGCACAGCGGCGTCCACCGCGCCCATCTCGGCATGCAGCACCGAGACGCCCGCGCGCACCTCGCCCCGGAGTTTCGCGGTCAGCGCCTCGGCAGCGGCACCGCCCAGCAGGTCGGCCTTGTTGACGACGACCATGTCGGCGCAGGCGAGCTGGTCCTCGAACAGCTCGGACAGGGGCGTCTCGTGATCGATGGTCTCGTCGGCCACACGCTGGGCGTCCACCGCCGCCTCGTTGGCGGCAAAACGTCCCTCGGAGAGCGCCGGCCCGTCGACCACCGCCACCACGCCATCCACGGTGACCCGGGTGCGGATGTCGGGCCAGTTGAAGGCCCGCACCAGCGGCTGCGGCAGGGCGAGGCCGGAGGTCTCGATGACGATGTGGTCCGGCGCGTCGGGCCGGTCGATCAGCTTCTGCATCGCGGGCAGGAAATCCTCCGCCACGGTGCAGCAGATACAGCCGTTCGAGAGCTCCACCACGTCCTCTTCCTTGCAGCTCTCGATGCCGCATCCCTTGAGGATCTCGCCATCGACGCCGAGGTCTCCGAATTCGTTGATGATGAGCGCGATCCGCTTGCCGTTGGCGTTGTCCAGCAGGTGGCGGATGAGGGTCGTCTTGCCGGCGCCGAGAAAGCCGGTGACGACGGTTGCGGGGATCTTCTGGGCCATGGCGCGGGCTCCTTGCGACAGCGGCGAAAGGTGCAGGAATCACGCGGGCGGCCTCTGACCGGCGCGACCCCGGAGCACCCCGCCCGAACCCGCATCCCGCACCGGCTGCGCCGGCGGCACGAGGCAGGTCTCCTGGCTCGCGGGTCATCACCGGCACCTGCCTTCCCGGCGCGTCTTGCGCCAGTGGCCCGGGGTGTCGGCTCGCCGCGTACAGTCGCGGGGGCGGCTGCGGTTCGGGGCAACGGCCCCGGCGCATTCCCTCTTCGCCCGGAATCGTCCGGGCACCTCGTGGCGGAGGTTATGGAGCCGTGCCGGAAGGCGTGTCAAGCACACCCCGGCCGGCGAGCAAGCCGAGCACCGCGCCGACCGTCAGGACGTGCGCCACGCCCTCGGGCAGCGGCGGGCGGTCGATCATCATCACCCGCAGGCCGAGATCCGCGGCGGCATCGAGCTTCGCCCGCCCCTCCGTGCCGCCCGCGTTCCTTGTCACCAGGTGGGTGATCCGATGCGCCCGCATCAGCTCAAGTTCCTCTGCACGGGAGAACGGCGGGCGGGCGAGGATCTGGGTGACATGGGCCGGCAGCGCCCCGACCGGCTCGATGGAACGCAGGAACAGCGCCAGGTCCGGCCGCAGGTCCAGCGCCTGCGCCGAGCCGGATCCGGTGGCGAGCAGCGCCCGCGCCCCGGCGGTCAGCGCAGCCATCGCGGCGGGAAGGTCGGCGAAATGGCTCCAGTCCGCACCGTCGGTCCGCTCCCATGCCGGGCGGCGGAGCACCAGGAGCGGGCAGCGCGCCAACTCGGCGGCGCGGACGGCATTCGCGGTGATACCCTGCGCGAAAGGATGCGTGGCATCAACGAGCGCGGTGATCCGCTCTTCGGCCAACGCCGCCGCCAAACCCTCCACACCGCCGAAGCCACCGCGCCGGACATCGCCGGGAAGCGATGCCGGCTGCCGCGTCACCCCGGCGAGCGAGGTCAGGGTCGCGACACCACGTCCCTCCAGCACCTCGGCCAGTTGCCGCGCCTCGGCCGTGCCGCCGAGGATCATCACCCGCACGCTCACGCCGGGCCTGCTTCGGCCAGAATCTGCCCTTGCCGGTCCACCACCAGCACGTCGACGGCGATCCCGGCGCCAGCCACGAGTTGCGCCGCTTCCGCCTGCGCGGCCTGCGCGATGGCCTGCGCCAGCGGCACCCCGACGCGTTCAAGCGCCTCGAGCGCGGTGTTGCAGGCGGCGATCTGCGCCCGATCCGCGCCGAGCCCTGCCGCCGTCTCTGCCAACCGCAGGAAATCCACCTGGCTGCGCGCCGAGTGCAGGTCCCGCGCGCCCTGCGCCAGCTTGGTGAGCTTGCCGAAGCCTCCCGCGATCGTCACCCGCGGCACCGGGTGACGCGCCAGGTATTTCAGCATTCCGCCGGCGAAATCGCCCATGTCGAGCATCGCGTGGTCCGGCAGACCGAAATGCGACTGCGCCACGCGCTCCGAGGTCGCGCCGGTGCTGCCGACCACATGGCTCAGGCCGGCGGCGCGGGCGACGTCGATGCCGCGGTGGATCGAGGCGATCCAGGCGGCGCAGGAAAACGGGCGGACGATGCCGGTGGTGCCAAGGATCGACAGTCCGCCGACGATCCCGAGCCGGGGGTTCCAGGTTTTCCGCGCCAGCCCCTCGCCACCGGGAACCGCAATCTCCACCTCGAAATCGGCGGGGATGCCGCGCGCTTCGGCGACGTCGGTGAGGGCACGGGTGATCATCTGGCGCGGCACCGGGTTGATCGCCGGCTCGCCGACTGCGATGGGCAGGCCAGGCCGGGTCACCTGCCCCACCCCCTCGCCCGCGCGAAACACGATCCCCTGCCCCGGCGCAGCATGGCGCACCGTCACAAGAATCAGCGCGCCGTGCGTCACGTCCGGGTCGTCGCCGGCGTCCTTGATGACCCCGGCCCGCGCCCAGCCCTCGCCCAAGGCCATCTCGGCCAACGCAAAGAGCGGCGTCTCGCCCCGCGGCAGGGTGATCTCAACCGGGTCCACCCATTCGCCCGTCACCAACGCGCCGCAAGCCGCAGCGGCTGCCGCCGTGGCGCAGGCGCCTGTGGTGAAACCGGTTCGGAGGGGCCCCTCGGGTTTGCGTGTCATGCCAGCGGTATAGCCTGATGTCGCAGCCATGCGACAGGGGCAAGCGCGCTGCCCGCCGCGAGCACGGATGGCATCTCGCCATTGCCGTGGGCCGGCGGTATGGTGCGGCCCATGACTGACGCCCCCACGATCGTTCTTCCGCCGCACGACTGGCCGGCCTTTCCCGCAGGCCTTGTCTGGCTTGTCGGCGCCGGCCCCGGCGAGCCCGGACTGCTGACCCTGCAGGCGCTGCATGCGATGCAGCAGGCCGACGTGATCGTGCATGACGCGCTGGTCGATCCGCGCATCCTCGACTGGCGACGGCCGGGAACGCAGCTCGAATATGCTGGCAAGCGCGGCGGCAAGCCCTCCGCGAAGCAGCGGGACATCTCGCTGCGGCTGATCGAGCTCTCGCGCGAGGGCAAACGGGTGCTGCGCCTCAAGGGCGGCGATCCCTTCGTCTTCGGGCGTGGCGGCGAGGAGGCGCAGACCCTGGCGCAGGCTGGCGTGCCGATCCGCGTGACGCCCGGCATCTCCGCCGGGATCGGCGGGCTGGCCTTTGCCGGCATCCCGGTCACCCACCGCGACGTCAACCACGCCGTGACCTTCCTCACCGGCCACGACCAGACCGGCCTCGCGCCGAGCGGCATCGACTGGCCGGCGCTGGCCAAGGGCAGCCCGGTGATCGTGATGTACATGGCGATCAAGCACCTGCCGCAGATCTCTGCCGCGCTGCTCGACGCGGGCCGCCCGGGCCACGATCCGGTCGCCATCGTCTCCAACGCCACACTGCCCGACATGCGGGTGCTCGAGACGACGCTGGCCTGCGCCGCCGAAGACGCGGTGCGCGCCGAAATGCAGGCCCCGGCGATCGTCTGCCTGGGCCGCGTGGTCGAGATGCGCAAGGCCATCGACTGGATGGCGCAGCTCCGTGGCGAGGCGCCGCGCGATCTCGACCCGCTGAAACTCGCGGACACATCCGAGGCATCATGACAGCACGCGGTTTCGTGATTGCCGCCGCCAGTTCGGGTGCCGGCAAGACGACGGTGACGCTCGGGCTCCTGCGGGCGCTCCGGCGTCGCGGGATCGCCGTGCGGGCCGCCAAGAGCGGGCCCGACTACATCGACCCCGCCTTCCATGCCGCCGCCTGCGGCGCGCCGTCCGTGAACCTCGATGCCTGGGCGATGCCGCCCGACACGCTGCGCGCCCGCGCCGCCGGACAGGGCGGCGAGTTGCTGGTGGTGGAGGGCGCGATGGGCGTACTCGATGCCGGGCGCGACGGTCACGGTTCCGCCGCCGACCTCGCGGAAGCGCTCGGCCTGCCCCTGGTGCTGGTGCTCGACATCTCGCGGACCGGGCAGTCGGCGCTGCTGCCGGCGATCGGATTGCAGGCGCTGCGCCCCGACCTGCCGCTCGCCGGGGTGATCCTGAACCGCGCCGGCTCGGAGGCGCACGCCGCGATGGCGGCGGGCCCGCTGGCGGACACCGACACGACCGTCTTCGGCACCCTGCGCCGCGAGGACGTCCTGCGCCTGCCCGAGCGACACCTGGGCCTCGTTCAGGCCGCCGAGACCGAGGCGCTGGAGCACTTCCTCGAGCAGGCCGCCGACCGGATCGAAGCTGCGCTCGACCTCGATGCGTTGCTGGAGGCCGCCCGCCCCCTGCCCTCCGCATCCGGTGCGTTTCCGCGGCTGAAACCGCTGGGCAACCGGATCGCCGTCGCACGGGACGCCGCCTTCAGCTTCACCTATCCGCATCTGCTGGAGGACTGGCACGCGCAGGGCGCACAGATCCTGCCTTTCTCGCCCCTCGACAACAAGGGGCCGGACCAGTTCGCCGACGCGATCTACCTGCCGGGCGGCTATCCCGAGCTCCATGCCGGACGGCTGGCGGCCGCGGGAAAATTCCTCGGCCTGATGCGCCGTGCCGCGCAGCGGGGGGCCCGGATCTACGGAGAATGCGGCGGCTACATGGTGCTGGGAGAGGGTCTCACCGATGCGGAAGGAACGCGGCACGACATGCTCGGCTTGCTCCCGCTCGAGACCTCCTTCGCAGAACGGCGGCTGAGCCTCGGCTACCGGCGGCTGTCGCCCGCGCCTGGCGCGCCCTGGGAGGGGCCGCTGCTCGGGCACGAGTTCCACTATTCCACGGTGCTCCGCGAAGGCGCGGTGGAAAGGCTGTTCCGAGCCGCGGATGCGGCCGGAGCAAAACGCGCGGACATGGGCCTTTGCTCGGGGCGCGTCTGTGGCAGCTTCGCCCATGTGATCGGCCCGGCCTGATCCTCGTCACAACAATCCGTATCTGTCCCGCGCGCCGGAGGCGCGCCCGGCCCAACGAGGCAAGACGCGGCAGCGTCGCGCCTCGGCGGGAGCCCTCCCGCCCGCCGGCACCCCATCCAGGGATGGGGCTTCGCCGGTTGGGCCGGGCCGCGCGCATGGCGCGCGGGCGATCTTTCGGACGAAAGATCGTGCCTCCGGCGGGGATAAATTTCGACAGAAGAAGATCGGGGGCACCTCAGGCCCGGCGTTTCGGCCTCAGGATGTGGGGCTGGTCGGCGTCGTAGAGGGCCGAATCCGGGAAGTCGTGATCGGCGAAGACACGACCGACGAAAACCAGCGCCGTGCGCGTGAGCTTGGCCGCGCGGACCTTGTCGCGGATATCCGAGAGCGTGCCACGGATATAGGCCTCGTCGGGCCAGCCGACGCGGTAGGCGACGATCACCGGGCAATCGGCGCCGTAGAGCGGCGAAAGCTGACGTTCGATCTCGAGCAGGTTGCGGATCGAGAGATGGATGGCCAGCGTCGCGCGGGAGGCGCCGAGCGTGGCGAGGTCCTCGCCTTCCGGCATCGACGAGGATTTCATGGCCGTGCGGGTCAGAATGACCGTCTGCGCCACCTCGGGGATCGTCAGCTCCTGCCCCATCGCGGCGGCGGCAGCGGCATAGGCGGGCACGCCCGGGGTGATTTCGTAGGGAATGCCGAGCGCCCGCAGACGGCGGACCTGTTCGGCGATGGCGCCATAGAGCGAGGGGTCGCCGGAGTGCACCCGGGCGACGTCCTGCCCCCTGGCATGGGCCGCCGCGATCTCGGCGATGATCTCGTCGAGCGCCAGCGGCGCCGTGTCGATCACCCGCGCGCCCTCCGGCGCCCCGGCGACCACGGCCTCGGGAACCAGCGAGCCGGCATAGAGGCAGACCGGGCAGGACGCGATCAAACGCTGCCCCCGGACGGTGATGAGTTCCGGATCGCCCGGGCCGGCGCCGATGAAATGGACGGTCATGTCTGGTCTCCGTCAATGCGTTTCGCGTAGCCGCGCGGGGTATAGATCCAGCTGCCTCCGGCGCCGGCCTCGATATCGCCGCTGGGAATGCGGCGGGAGGTCGAAGCGCCGACGAGCACGATGGTCATCATGTCGACCTCGTCGACATCGAGCGCGTCGAGCCGCCGCAGGGTGAGGCGTTCTTCCGGCCGCCCGAGGCTCTGGGCGAGCAGCACCGGCGTGTCGGCGGGACGGTGCGCGAGCAGGATCTCGCGTGCCTCCGCCAGCAGGGTGCGGCGGCGGCGCGAGACCGGGTTGTAGAAGGCGATCACGAAATCGCCCGCCGCGGCAGCGTGGAGCCGTTTCACGATCGCCTCGCGCGGGGTCAGCAGGTCCGACAGCGAGATCGCGCAGAAATCGTGCCCCAGCAGAGCTCCGGCGCGCGCCGAGGCTGCCTGCAACGCGGAGATGCCGGGGACGTGGGTGAGCGCGACCCGCCGGGCGGCGTCCGAAACCCCGCCCGCCGCCGCGTCCCGGTCCAGGAGTTCCATGACCAGCGCGCCCATGGCGTAGATCCCGCCGTCGCCGGAACAGATCAGCGCCACGCGCCGCCCCTCGCCCGCGGCTTCCAGCGCGTACCGGCAGCGTGCCTCCTCCTCGCCCAGAGCGAAATCGCGGCGCATCCGGCCGCGGGCTTCCGGCCCCAGGAGGTCGATATAGAACCCGTAGCCGACAAGCTCGTCAGCCTCCGCGATCAGCCGCGTGGCCTCCGGGGTGCGCCAGGCGGCCTGGCCCGGCCCGATCCCGATCACGGAGAGGTGGCCGCGTGGGCTGCCCTCGGTCCCGCCGGCGCCGATCCGGGCGGCGGCGCAGGTGGCGTTGGCGCTCTTGCACTTCGGCATGTCGAGCGCGCCCTCGGGGCCTGCTGCGGCAAGCGCTGCGCCCTCGGCCACGCCATGGCAGCCGACCTCGGCGAAGACCACGTCGGAGGGGTTGGCGAGCCGTGGTGCCTCCTGCTCCAGCCGCGCGGCGGGATGGAAGCGGGCCGGCACGCCGAGGTGACGGGCCAGCGCATGGATTGCCGCCTCATCGGTCTTGATGTCGATGGAATGGACCGCCGCGATCTCGCCTGCGGCGATACCGGCCTCTGCAAGGCTCTGCCCGACAAGCGCGATCAGTTCATCCGACGGGCAGCCCCGGGCACAGCCGACCCCAAGGGCAAAGGCGCGGCGACGGTAGATCAAGGGCGGCGTTCCCGCCACGCTGAGCACCACCGGGGCGTCCGCATCAGCGGGCAGCACATCCACCGCGCCCTGCTCCGCCAGCGGTGTGAGCCAAGGCGCGTCGCCGGAGAGCTGACCGCGTTGGCCTGCGAGCAGTGCGGCCATGACCGGCTTGGCGTCCTCCGGGTTGTCCAGCCGCCACCCCTCCGGCGGCTCGTCCAGCGCCACGCCGAGCGCGACATCCCCCGCGGTGGTCAGCGCTGCCTCGGTTCCGAGCATGCCGGCGATCTGTCGGGCCAGGGCGTTGGCCCCGCGATGGCCGCCGAGCAGCGGCACCACGGCGGACCCGTCCTGCGCGACCGCCAGCACGGGCGGCTCGCTGCGCTTGTCGCCGAGAAGCGGCGCAAGGGTGCGGATCAGGATCCCGGCGGCGGCGATGCCGATGATCGGACGGCCAGAGGCGAACAACGCCTGCAGGTGCGCCGCCACGTCGTCGAAATCGCGTCCCCGCAGGTCGGCGCGGCCGCCGGTCGCCGTGGCGATGCGCTCGGCCAGATCGCCATGCGGCAGCAGCGAGACAATCACCGGTTTCGCGTCAGACATGGGCGTCCCTCCCCGGCAGGATGATCATCGAGAAATAGGGCGCCGTCTCCGGCGCCTCGCGAAGCGGGCGCACGTTCTGTTCCGGCAGAGAGGCATGGGAGACGAAAACGGCGCGTTCGGCGAGGCCAAGGCCCTCCAGCAACGCCCTGACCTTCGCGAGGTGCCGACCGATCTTCATGATCGCCACCGCGTTGGACTTGCGGATCTGCGCCTCCAGTTCGGCCTCCGGCAGGGTCGCGGGGAGCACGGTCAGCACCTCGTCGCGGGCGATGAGCGGCCGGCCGGCGGCGGCGGTCACGGCGCCAAGGGACGAGACACCGGGAACCACCTCGGTGGGGAAGCGCTCCGCGAGCCGCGCATAGAGGTACATGAACGAGCCATAGAAGAACGGGTCGCCCTCGCAGAGCACCACCACATCCTGCCCCTGTTCCAGCGCCGCGGCGATTTCCTCGGCGGCGCTGTCATAGACCTCCTGCGCGGGAAATCGTTCGCTGCGCATGGGGATCACGATCGGGATCTCGCGGGCGGTGTCCGGAATGAACGCCGCCGCGATGGAACGCGCAAAGCTCTCGCCGGTGTCCGGGGCCGGATAGGCAATCACCTGCGCGCCGGAGATCAGCCGGTGCGCCTTGAGCGTCAGAAGCTCCGGATCGCCCGGGCCGAGGCCCAAGCCGTAAAGGGTACCAGTCATTTCGTGAAACTCCATTGGGTGACGGGCATCAGCGGCTTCCAGCCGCGCAGGCTGCCCACGGGCGCGGCGCGGGAAACCGCCACCCGAATGAGATTGCCGCCATGGGCCGCATGGAGCTGCGCAAGCAGCGCCTCGCTCTCCAGCGTCACGGCATTGGCGACGAGGCGGCCATGCGGGCGAAGGGCGTCGAGCGATGCCCTTGCCACCTCCTCCGAGAGCCCGCCGCCGATGAAGACCGCGTCGGGCGGGGGCAGGCCTTCCAGCGCGTCAGGCGCAGAGCCATGCCGGAGGTCGAACCGCGGCGCGCCAAGGCGGGTCGCGTTGCCGGCGGCCACGGCGAGCCTCTCCGTGGACGCCTCGATGCCGATGGCCCGCATGTCGCGCTCGGCCCGCATCCACTCGATACCGACCGAGCCGCAACCGGCCCCGATATCCCACAGCAACTGCCCGCGGCGGGGCGCCAGCGCGGCGAGGGTCAGCACCCGCAGCTCCCGCTTGGTGAGTTGCCCGTCGTGCTCGAAGGCATCGTCCGGCAGGCCGGTGCGGGGCAGGATCGCGGCCCCCGGATCGCCCGCGCAGGCAACCGCGAGCACGTGGAAGTCGGGTGCCTGCGCGCTCCACTCGGCGGCGGTGCCGTCGATGCGGGCCTCGTCGGGGCCTGCGAGCGATGCCAGCACGGTCAGCCGGCTCGCGCCCATCCCCGCCTCGCGCAGCATTTCGGCCACGCGGGCGGGAGAGCCGCCATCCTGCGTCAGGATCAGCAGCCGCGCCCCGGGGACGAAAAAGGGCAGCGCCTGTTCCGCAGGGCGCCCGTGGATGGTGAGCGTCTCCACGTCGGCGAGGCTCCACTTCAACCGCGCGGCGGCGAGCTGGAAGGCGGAGAGCTGCGGGTAATAGGTGATCTCCTCGGGCGCGAAATGGCGCATCATCAGCGCGCCGGCGGAGAACCAGAGCGGGTCGCCGGTCACCAGCACCGCGACCCGGCGGCCGCGCCATTTCGTCAGTTCCTCCGCAAGGTCCCGGAATGGCGAAGGCCAAAGCACGCGCTCGGCCGCAATGTCGGGCAGGAGCGCCATCAGGCGTTCGCCGCTGACGACGATCTCGGCCGCTTGCAGCCGCGCCCGCGCCGCCGGCAGCAGCCCGTCCCAGCCGTCCTCACCCATGCCGATCACGTCGAGCCAGGCCGTCATGTGCCGTCGCCTCCCAGTCCGAGGGTCAGCGCATTGACCGCCGCCGCCGCCATGGCCGAGCCGCCGCGCCGCCCGAGCAGCGTGACGAAGGGGACGCCATGCGGGCGCTCGGCCAGCGCCTGCTTGCTCTCGGCAGCGCCGACGAAACCCACCGGGAAGCCGAGGATCAGCGCCGGGCGCGGCCAGCCACGCTCGATCCCTTCCAGCAGGTGAAAGAGCGCGGTCGGGGCGTTGCCGATGGCGACGATGCTGCCCTCCAGGCGCGCGCGCCAGAGCTCGGTTGCCGCGGCGGAGCGGGTGGTGCCGAGGCGTTTCGCCAGATCCGGTACGGAGGTGTCGTTCAGCGTGACCACCGGCGAAACGCCCGCCGGCAGCGCGCGAGCGATGATGCCCCGGGCAACCATTTCGCTGTCACAGAAGATCGGGAGTGTCTCGGCGGAGGCCGTTCCCGTGTTCGCCGCGCGCTGCACAGCCGCACGCCCGGCTTCCACCGCGCCCGAAGAGAGCCTGATGTCGGAGGCCACGTCGACCATACCGCAGGCATGGATCAGCCGGATCGCCAGCGGACGCGCGGCTTCGGGCAGCGCGGAGAGGTCGGCCTCGGCCTCGATCGTGGCGAAGCTCTGCCGGTAGATCGCCGCGGGATCGCGCTCGTAGGTCAGCGGAGCGGGGTCGCCCCGATGGATCACCGGGTCGGTGTCGCCGCCGGAGCGGAACCCCTCGGGATCCGCCATCCCGAGGATCATCGCTTCCTCGGTGCGAACCGCCAGGGGCATCGCGCCCGCCGCCGCGAGATGCCGGGCGAGATCGCCCTGCGCATCGAGGCGCGCGAGCCTGTCGGTCACCGCAGTCACCTGCCGTGCATCCTTGGGCATGTCGCCGGGAGCCGGCTCCAGAAGCGACGGATAGATCTCGGCAAAGACATGAGCCGTCCCGTCTCCCAGCGTCTCGAACGGCCAGATCGCGGCGCCGCAGCGGTGCCGGAGCCGCTCCAGCGCGGCAATGCCGGTCAGCGCCTGTCCTCCGACCGAACCAACGCCATTGAGCTTCCACACCTCCTGCGCGGATCGAACCTGCGTCTCGGCGTGCCGCGCATTGGCTGGCAGGCTTTCGCCCCAACCTTCTTTCCGCTTGGTTCTGGCGAGTCCGGCAATGTCACGTTTCAACCCGTTGCCCCAGAACGGCCCCTCGCCGGGAAAGGACGCGTTCAGGATCGCGGCGGCGTCGAACCGGTTGTTGGAATTGCGCGGCCCCTCTTCGATCAATGCGGCGATCCGGCGCCACAGGGGCGTCCAGCCCGCCTCGCCGGTGATCGCCTGCGCGGTGCCGGCCGGATAGCCGAAGGGAAAGTCGAACCCGCACAGGATGCGGTGCCCGACCCCCGAGGCCCGCGCGAGCAGCGCCTCGATCCGGTCGACCGCCTCGGCGCGGGTCGCGGGATTCTCCAGCACCTCGCTGTCGCCGGGCGCCCTGAAGGAGATCCAGATACTGTCCGGTCCGGTCTTCGGCGTGCCGCTGGCCGACCAGTCCACGGCCATGTAGCCATCGAACAGCCGCCCCTCGCCGCGCGTCATTTGCTCTTCAGATGCTTGCGGACGCTCTCCGGGCCCATCGGGTGATCGGCGTGGGGATAGGGCGGATGGTGG
This sequence comes from Tropicimonas sediminicola, assembly GCF_900188335.1. Classification (GTDB taxonomy): domain Bacteria; phylum Pseudomonadota; class Alphaproteobacteria; order Rhodobacterales; family Rhodobacteraceae; genus Tropicimonas; species Tropicimonas sediminicola. The sequence continues at coordinate 385,269 of NZ_FZOY01000002.1, forward strand.
TGGTCGTGATCGTGGGAATGCCCGTGATCATGCGCGTGATGATGATCGTGGCCGTGGTGGTCATGGTCATGGTGGTGATGATGGTGGTCATGCCCCGCGTCGAGCCGGCAGGCGCCGGTGCAGAATGTGTCGCAGAGCGTGCAATCCTCCACGTTGGAGCCGGGGGCGGAGGCGCCCTGGCCCTCGACGTGGTGATGATGGCTCTCCTGCGGCATCCCGACCTCGGCCTCGAAGCCGAGCACCTGCGTGCGGTACTTGCACAGGGAGCAGTTCATCGCCGTCTCGCCGCCGAGGATCTCGGTCACGCGTTCGGCAAAGGTTTCAAGCACCTGCGGGTGGTCGTTCAGGTAGCCGGCCTTGACCCACTGGGCTTCCGGATGGGCGCTGGCAACCATGTCGGTAAAGCCGTAGATGCGGTCGATCAGGATGCCGGTGAACAGGAAATAGGGGAACACGACGTAGCGCTTGAACCCCAGCTTGGCGGCCTGTTCCAGCGCCGGTTCAACCAGCGGGAAGGTGACGCCGGAATAGCCGACCTCGCACCAGCCGAAGCCCATCCCCTCCCAGAGCATCCGGGCGATCTTGGAGACGTTGGAATTTGCGTCTGGGTCGGAGGCGCCGCGGCCGATCACCACCAGGCAGGTCTCGTGCGCCGGCACCGCGCCCTGCTCCGCATCTGCCCTGGCGATGGCCTCGCCGATGCGGTCCGCAGCGGCGGCGATCATCCGTGCATCGACGCCGAGGTCGCGGCCGTAATCCACCTGGATGCCATGCTCGGCTGCATAGGCGTTGAGCACGGAAGGGATGTCGTTCTTGGCGTGCATCGCGGCAAAGAGCATGCCCGGCACCGCCAGGATTCGCTCGCAGCCCGCCTCGCGCAGGTTGTCGAGGCCGACCCGGATCACCGGGTTGGCGAATTCAAGATAGCCGTAATCGACCATCCAATCCTGCGGCAGCAGCGCGGGCAGCTTCTGCGCCAGCACCGCGAACTCGTCCACCGCGGCCTGGGAACGCGAGCCGTGCCCACAGAGCATCACACCGATCCTGCTCATCGCGCGGCCTCCTTGGACGGGGAAATCTGGACAGCAGTCATGGCGTGGCTCCCTCGCTTCGCTGGTCTGCGGCAATACGGGGACGGCTCGGGCGCGGCAAGCGTCCGATTCGACGATGATCCGCCGCGCCCCCGGAATGGGTCGGCGCCGCATCTCTCCCGTTCAGCCCGCAGGCATCGTCTCGGGGTGGCGTAACAGGGCCACCGCCGCGCGGCAAGGTCCGACCCGTCATTGCCCGACCGCGACAATTGCCCGCGACGCACCGCCCGGCCCCGCCTTTTCCGGACCGGTCGTTTTGCGCGATTGACTTCTTTCACCGCGCGGGGAATGAAAGGTCATCTTCGGTTCCGTCGGCGGTTCAGCGCCGAGGGATTCAAAAGGGAACACGGTGCGGCGTACCCATCAGGGACCAAAACCGTGGCTGCCCCCGCAACTGTAAGCGGAGAGCGAGGCCGAACATGCCACTGGGGATATCCCCGGGAAGGCCGGCCGAGCCCAGACCCGCGAGCCAGGAGACCTGCCGAGGCCACATGGGGCTTGCCCCATGGTTTCACCGGGCGCCGGGGTGAGCGTCTGGCGCGAAGCGGGCCGGAGCAATCCCCCAAATCGAGCCGTACCCCGTCCGTCCTTTCAGGATCGCCGCCTGTGCGTGGCCTTTTGAGAGAGACGACAGATGTTGAACCGAAGCTTCCTGCTGGCCGCCTTCGCCAGTCTCGGGCTTTCAGGGCCAAGCCTGGCCCATTTCCAGCTGATCTATTCCCCGCAGACCCTGATCGAGACGCCCGGCGACGTGCCGGTCAAGCTGATCTTCTGGCACCCGTTCGAGAACGGGCATGTCATGGACATGGGCGAGCCGCTGGAATTCTACATGGTCAACCGTGGCGAACGCGTGGACCTCAGGGACCGGCTGTCGCCCGCGACCTTCACCGGCAGCGCCAATGCGGCGGCGGCCTGGGATGCCTCGATCCCGGTGAAACGCTCGGGCGACTACGTCGTGGTGCTGGTGCCCGCGCCCTATTACGAGCAGAGCGAGGACATCTACATCCAGCAGATCGCCAAGAGCTATCTGAACCGGGCGCAGATCCCCTCGGACTGGGCAGAGCCGCAGGGCCTGCCGACCGAGATCCTGCCGCTCAACCGCCCCACCAACGTGCTCGCCGGATCGACCTTCACAGGGCGGGTGATGTCGGAGGGGGCGCCGGTGCCGGGGGCGGAGATCGAGATCGAGTACATCGCGGCCGAGCCGGACATGGCCACCGGCCAGCCCGGATCGCCAACCGCCGCCCCGCCGCCCGGTGGCGCGCTCGTCGCCATCGCCGACGACGCAGGATATTTCTCCTTCGGCATCCCGCGCGCCGGGTTCTGGGGCTTTGCCGCGCTCGGCACCGGCCCGGAGACGGAGCACGAGGGCAAACCCTTGAGCCAGGATGCCGTGATCTGGATCCGCGCCTGGGAAATGGAGTGACGCAATGCACATCGTAGACGGAGCGCTTTCCAACCCGGTCGTCATCGGCGGCGCTGTGCTTGCCGTGGGCGGCATCGCGCGGGGACTTCGCAGCCTGCCGATGGAGAAGATCCCGGTGGCCGGCGTGCTCTCGGCCATGTTCTTCGTGGCCTCGCTGGTCCATGTGCCGGTCGGGCCAACTTCGGTGCACCTGATCATGAACGGGCTCGCAGGGCTCGTGCTCGGCTGGGCGGCCTTCCCGGCCCTGTTCGTGGGCCTTCTGTTGCAGGCCGTGTTCTTCGGCTTCGGCGGGGTCACGGCGCTCGGAGTGAACACGCTGGTCATTGCCGGCCCGGCGGTTCTGGTCTGGGCACTGGTCGGTGGCCAGGTGCGCCGAGGCTCCGCGCGCGACGCCGCGATCTGGGCCGGGATCGGAGGGGCGCTTGCCATCGCCCTGACCGCAATCGCCGTCGCCGGGATGCTCGCCCTGTCGGGCGAAGGGTTCGTGCTGGCGGCCAAGGCGGTGATCGCCGTCCACCTGCCCGTGATGGTGGTCGAGGGGCTGCTGGCGGCGGCGGCGGTTCACCTGGTCAAGAAGGTGAAACCGGAGCTCTTCGCGCCGATTGGCGGAGCGCTGGCATGAAACGCGCCCCTACGCTTTGCTTGGCCGTGGCCGCAGTGCTCGCGCTCGGCTCCGGCCCGGCGTTCGCGCACAAGATCATCGCCTCGGTCTTTGCCAGTGGCAGTTCGGTCGAGGGCGAGGTCGGGATGTCAGACGGCACCATGGCGGCAGACCAGACTGTCGAGGTGTTTGGACCCGACGGTCAGAAGCTCGGCGAGGCCACGACCGACGCCGACGGGTTCTTCCTGTTCACGCCGACGCAGCCCGTCGCCCACGAGTTCCGCGTCGACCTCGGGATGGGGCACGTGGCGTCCGCCCGGATGAGCGCCGAGGAGATCGGGGCGATCCTGGGCCGACAACCGAACGCCGCGAGCAAAACTCCGTCCGCCGGTGCGACCATCGCCTATGCCCCTGCCCCGGCGTCCGGCGCCACCGGGCTGAGCCTCGAAGAGCGTGAGGCCATCGCCGAGATCGTTCGCACCGAGACCCGCTCGCTGCGCCAGGAGATCGCGGCCTACAAGGAAAAGAACGACCTGCAGACGATCCTCGGCGGGATCGGCTACATCCTCGGCCTGTTCGGCATCGGCTTCTACGTCGCCGCGCGCCAGCGCCTGCGGGACACCGCATGAGTTCCGTCCTCAACACCCTCGAGAAACCGCTGACCGCGACCGGCGGGCGGCGGCAGATCAGCTGGCTGGGGCGTATCGATCCGCGGGTCCGGATCGTGGCGGCGCTGGCCTTCGCCGTCGTCACCGTGGCCTGCGGGCGGCTCCCCGTGCTGCTGGCGGCCCTCGGGATCGCCGTGGCGCTGCTCGCGGCCTCGCGCCTGCCTGCCGGGCGCACGTTGCGGCGGATGGCCACGATGGACGGTTTCATCCTGATCCTGCTGGTCATGCTGCCCTTCACCGTGCCGGGCGAGCCGATGTTCTCGCTCTGGGGCCTGCCGGCCTCCCGCGAGGGCCTGGTGCAGGCGGTGGAGATCCTGCTGACCGCCAATGCGGTGATCCTGGCGCTGATGGCGCTGGTCGGCACGATGGAACCGGTCACGATGGGCCATGCACTGCACGCGCTGCGGGTTCCGGCGGCGCTGGTACACCTGCTGATGTTCACCGTGCGCTACATCGACGTGCTACGCGAGGAATACCTGCGCCTGCGCCAGGCCATGAAGGCCCGTGGCTTCCGGCCCTCGACCGGCTGGCACTGCTATCGCAGCTTCGGCTACCTGCTCGGCATGCTGCTGGTGCGCTCCATGGAGCGCTCGGAACGCATTCTGGACGCCATGAAATGCCGCGGTTTCACCGGCCGCATCCCCCTGCTCGACCGTTTCGCCTTCGCTCGGCGGGATGCCGTTTTCACGGCCGGCTTCTCCCTGCTGCTGGCCGGCCTGATCGCGACCGAGATTGCCCATGCCGCTTCTTGACCTGCGGGGCATCGAGTTCGCCTTTCCGGGCCAGCCGCCGATCCTGCGCGGGGCCGACCTTGTCCTGGAGCCGGGTGAGCGGCTGTGCCTGACCGGGCACAACGGCGCCGGCAAGTCGACGCTCCTGCGCATCATGGTGGGCCTGCTCCGGCCGACGGCGGGGCGGGTCCTGGCCTTTGGCTCGGAGCGCGCGGCCGAGGCGGATTTCCACGAGGTGCGGCGGCGCGCCGGGCTGGTGTTCCAGGACCCCGACGACCAGCTTTTCTGCCCAACGGTGGCCGAGGACGTGGCCTTTGGCCCGCTGAACCTCGGCGCCAGCCGCAATGAGGCGATGGCGATCGTGGACCGGGTGCTTAGGGGGCTCGAGCTGATACACCTGCGCGACCGGATCACCCACAAGCTGTCGGGCGGCGAGAAGCGGCTGGTGACGCTGGCCACGGTGCTGGCGATGGAGCCGGATGTGCTGCTGCTCGACGAGCCGACCAACGCGCTGGATGAGCGCAACGAGGCGCGGCTGACCGAGCTGTTGCTGTCTCTGCCGCAGGCGATGGTGATCGTGAGCCACGACCCGCATTTCCGCCGCCGGCTGGGCACCCGCAGCCTGCGCCTGCAGGACGGCAGGCTGGCCCCGCCCGAGCCGGGCTGCCGCCACGCCGTCGCGCCCTGAACCGCCCGCCGGCCCTCCCGCCCGCCTGCGCCCCATCAGAGATGGGTTGCAGTCCGTTGGGCCGGGCCGCGCGCTTGCGCGCGCGGGCGATTTTTCGAACGAAAAATCGGGCCTCCGGCGGGGGTATTTCAACCAAGAAGAAACGCCGGTGTCCCGAGGCGGCCGTCAGCGTTGGCGGAGCCGGTCGAGCAGTTGCGCCCAGCCGCCCGGGCGAAGCACGCCCGAAAGGGCAAACCCGGTAACGAAGCCTGTCAGCTCTGCCACCCAGGCCGGGTTCGACCCGAAGATCAACCCGAAGAGAAGCTGGATGCCGAGCAGGAATCCGATCAACCGAAAGGCCTGCAACTGGTTCTGCCCGGCCCGACCGAGACCGACCCAAAGGATAAAGGTGAAGGCGCCGATCAGCCCGTAGGCCCCGGGATAGCCACCGAGCAGCGGATAGGGATTGTCCAGCAGCAGCCCATAGGCCAGCGCCCCTGCGATGCCCGCACCGAAGAACACCGCGACCACGGCCGTCTGGCTGAAGGTCTCTCCCACCATCTTGCCCAGGGCGAGGACGAAGACGCAGACCATCACCGCGTGGGTAAAGCTGGCATGGACGAAGAGATACGTGACGAAGCGCTGCAGGTGATCGAGCGGCCAGCGCCCGGTCTCGATCATCCAGGCGAGGATCTCGCCGGAGAACGCGAAGCGCTGGATCGCGAAGATACGCCAGTCCTCGCCGCCGCGGGTATTGCCGATGAAGCCCGATTTCGCGAGGAGCAAGAGCACCTCGACGCCGAAGATCGCCAAGACCAGCACGACCACCACCGCGGGGATCGTGTTGAACGGATTGTCGTGCGGTTCCTGTTGCCGGCCCTGCTGCATCCCTGCCTCCTGTTGACGCCCTTTCCCGCCATGGGTAAGCGGATGCGGCCCGTATGACCAGCCGGAGATCCTCAGATGTCGGACGAGACGCCAAGCCAATTCACCCCCCGCGTATTCTCGGGGATCAAGCCCTCGGGCGGGCTGACGCTGGGCAATTACCTCGGGGCGATCAAGCGGTTCGTCGACTGGCAGGAGGCGGGCACGCACGAGACGATCTATTGCGTGGTCGATCTGCACGCGATCACCGTGTGGCAGGATCCGGCGGAGCTTCATGCCGCGACCCGCGAGGTCGCCGCGGGCTTCATCGCCAGCGGGATCGACCCGACGAAATCCGTGCTGTTCAACCAGAGCCAGGTCTCTGCCCATGCCGAACTCGGCTGGATCTTCAGCTGTGTGGCCCGCGTGGGCTGGATGAACCGCATGACCCAGTTCAAGGACAAGGCCGGTGCGAATGCCGAGAAGGTCTCGCTGGGGCTCTATGCCTATCCGGCGCTGATGGCTTCAGACATCCTGCTCTACCATGCTACCCATGTCCCCGTGGGCGAGGACCAGAAGCAGCATGTCGAGCTGACCCGCGACATCGCCCAGAAGTTCAACCACGACTACAAGGTCGACTTCTTCCCAGAGACCAGGCCGGTCATCGAAGGTCCGGCGACGCGGGTGATGAACCTGCGCGACGGCACCAAGAAGATGTCGAAGTCGGGCGAGAGCGACATGGAACGCATCAACATGACCGACGATGCCGACACGATCGCCAAGAAGTTCAAGAAGGCCAAGACCGATCCGGAGCCGCTGCCCGAGACCATGGAAGGGCTGGAAGGGCGGCCCGAGGCCAGGAACCTCGTCGACATCTACGCCGGCCTTTCGGGAATGACCGACGAGCAGGTGATCGCGGAATATGCCGGCGCCGGCTGGGGCCGTTTCAAGCCCGCGCTCGCCGATCTCGCCGTGGAAAAGCTGGCGCCGATCTCGACCGAGATGGCGCGGCTGATGGATGACCCGGCCGAGATCGACCGGATTCTCGCCCATGGTGCCGAGCAGGCCCGCGAAATCGCCAACCCGATCCTGAAGCGGACCTACGAGATCGTCGGTCTCGTCGGGAGCTGACCCGGCGGCCGGCCTCCGCCCCGCTCAACCACGGCAACCGCGCGCCCCGCGCGCGCGGTGGACATCTGTCACCGAACTGTCGCCTCACCGACACATGGCTGAGTCGAATCCGGTCGAGAGTTTCGCCTGCGCGAAGCTTGCGCGTCGACGACCGGTTCGAATTTCCCCATCTCCGCCGGGGTTCCCCCGCGACGCTCTCCCGGCCGCACCGGCATGTCTACGGCTCTCGGGCTTCTTTCCACGAAGCAGCGCCCCCGATCGGGACAATCGGGGGCGCTGCGCTCTCGCGGGGCCGGCCACTGGACCTCGGCTGGCGGCGGGCATAGGGTCCGCGCAAGCCTGCGGGCTGCGCAACCGCCCGCGAGAAGGAGACCGGCCATGGCGATAGGCAGCAACATCCGAACCTATTTCAACGGCACCTGGCATGACGGCGACGTGCCGATCATGCGGGCCGCCGACCATGGCAGCTGGCTCGGCAGCACCGTCTTCGACGGCGCCCGGATGTTCGAGGGCGTGACGCCGGATCTCGACGCCCATTGCGCCCGCGTGAACCGGTCGGCCGAAGCGCTGATGATCACGCCCACGATCAGCACCGAGGACATGGTCGAGATCGCCCGCGAGGGGCTTGCGGCCTTCGCCAAGGGCGCGGCCGTCTACATCCGGCCGATGTACTGGGCGCTGGACGGCGGCGACACGGGCGTGCTGCCAAAGCAGGGCGCGACGGGTTTCGCGATCTGCCTCGAGGAGATTCCGATGGCGCCCGCCGACAAGGCCACCACGCTGACGCGGACCCGGTTCCGTCGCCCGGTGCTCGAATCGAGCGTCTGCAACGCCAAGGCCGGCTGTCTTTACCCCAACAACGGGCGCATGCTCGCCGAGGCCAAGGCCAAGGGCTTCGGCAATGCCCTGGTGGCCGATGCGCTCGGGAACGTCGCCGAGAGCGCCACGGCGAACGTCTTCATGGTGCGGGACGGCGTTGTCTTCACCCCCGTCGCCAACGGCACCTTCCTGTCCGGCATCACCCGCGCGCGCCACATCTCCAACCTGCGGGCCGACGGGCTGGAGGTGGTGGAGACCGTGCTGAGCTTCGAGGATTTCGAAGCGGCCGACGAGGTCTTCCTGTCGGGCAACATGTCCAAGGTCACCCCGGTCACGGCATTCGACGATGTCTCCTACCAGGTCGGTCCGGTGACACGCCGCGCCCGCGACCTCTACTGGGACTGGGCGCTCTCGGCCGCCTGATGCCATGGGCCCGGCTCCTGCGGCGGCTCCTCGGGGCCGGCGCGCTTGCGAGCGGGGTTATCTCGGTCTGGCTTCTGGCGCAGTCGCCTTTCGCCGCGCCCTGGGTCGAGCGGAACGCCGACGAGGCGAAACGGGCGCTCGACCGGGCCGTCGCGCGACAGGTCACCCCCGACTGGCTGTTGCCCCGGATCAACGCGGCGCTCGCCGAGCACGACATGCTGGCGCTGGAAAGCTACCTCTCGCTTGCGGAGGACCACGGCGTCGCCCTGCCGGAGGACCGGCGCCGCGATATCGAATTGCTGCAGGCGCGTCGTGAGAGCCTGCTCGGACAGGCGGGCGCCTGCGGGGCCTGCGCCTGGGACATCACAACCTGCGACAGCCTCCAGAGGCTCAGCCTTTGTGCCCTGCCCGTCGAAATCACGCCGATCGGCGATCTGAACGCGCTCCGCCGGAATGGCGCAGCCCTGGCGAGCGGCGCGCAGGTCGACAGCATCGAGGTCGGCCTCGCCACCCTTGGCCTGGGCGCAAGCGCCGCGGTGGTCGCGACCGGGGGCGGCGCGGGGCCGGTCAAGCTCGGGGTGACGGCGCTTCGCCTGTCGCGGCGGCTTGGCACCCTCACGCCGGAATTCACCCGGGTCCTGAGGGCTTCGCTGCCACCAAGGCGCGCGCTCCTGCGGGGCGAGGGCCTCGGCCCGCTCCGCGCCCTGGCGGCCGACCTGGGGGCGGTTGCGCGCAATACCTCGCCCGCCGACACGCTCCTGCTGCTGCGTCAGGTCGACACGGCAGAGGATGCTGCCCGGCTGGCGAGGCTGTCCGCGATTGCCGGTCCGGAGACGCGCCCCGCCCTTCTGGCACTGGGAAAGGCACGGGCCTTTCGCACCCTCGTCCGGCTGAGCGACATGGCCCGCGCCGCGCTGGTGGCGCTCGCGGCCCTGGTCGCGCAACTGGCCGGGTTGGCGCTTTCGCTTGTGTTGCGGTCCCTGCGGCGTCAGATTGCTGCAACCGAAAGCCGGCGTCTTTCCTGCCGGCAGGGGGAGTAGTCATGCGAAAGTTCCTCGTCGTGCTCGACGACACGCGAGAATGCCTGAACGCCATGCGTTTCGCCGCCATGCGGGCGGCCCATACCGGCGGCGGCGTAGAGATCCTGTCGGTAATCCCGCCGGAGGAGTTCCAGCACTGGATCGGGGTTGGCGACATCATGCGGGCCGAGGCGCGGGAACGCATCGAGGTCCATTTCGAGGTCTTCGCCAAGTGGATGCGCGACCGTCAGGGGATCGACCCGCATCTCGTGATCCGCGAGGGCGAGGCGGTGCCGGAGTTGCTTGCACTGATCAAGGAAGACCCCGACATCGGCGTGCTGGTGCTGGGCGCCGGCACCGGCAAGGGCGGCCCCGGACCGCTGGTCACCCAGCTTACCCGGAACGCGGGCACCTTGCCGATCCCGATCACCATCGTCCCCGGCAGCCTGAGCAAGGAACAGCTCGAGATGGTGAGCTGAGGCGCCCACTTTAGAATCATTCCAGACGGATTGACTCGGGGAAGCCGAGGGCGCATATACGGTCCATCCCTCCAGAGAGGCCCTGCACATGTTCATCCAGACCGAATCCACGCCGAACCCGGCAACCCTGAAGTTCCTGCCCGGACAGACCGTGCTGGAAGCCGGCACCGCGGATTTTCCCTCCGCGAACGCCGCCGAAAGCTCGCCGCTCGCCAGCCGGATCTTTGCCGTGGGCGGGGTGACCGGCGTGTTCTTCGGCAACGACTTCGTCACCGTGACCAAGGCCGAAAGCGTCGAATGGGAGCACGTGAAGCCCGCGATCCTCGGGGCGATCATGGAGCACTTCCAGTCCGGCCAGCCGGCGATCGCCGACGGTTCGCAATCCTCCGGTGGCGGCCATGCCGCGCACGAGGGCGAAGACGCCGAGATCGTCAACCAGATCAAGGACCTGCTGGACACCCGGGTGCGCCCGGCGGTGGCCCAGGACGGCGGCGATATCACCTTCCACGGCTTCGACCGCGGCGTGGTCTACCTGCACATGCAGGGCGCCTGCGCCGGTTGCCCGTCCTCGACCCTGACCCTCAAGATGGGCATCGAGAACCTGCTGCGGCACTACATTCCGGAGGTCGTGGAGGTCCGCCCCGTTGCGGTCTGACCCGGCCATCCTGGCCTTCGACACATCGGCCGCGCATTGCGCGGCCGCTTTGCTGTTCGGAGGCGAGATCCTGCAGGCAGAGACCCGCGAAATGGGAAGCGGCCAGGCAGAGGCGCTGATGCCCCTGCTGGAGGATGTGCTCGAGGCGGCGCATCTCGGGTGGAAGGATCTCGACGCGATCGCCGTGGGCATCGGACCGGGCAATTTCACCGGCATCCGCATCTCCGTCTCCGCCGCGCGCGGGCTGGCGCTGGCGCTTGGCATTCCCGCGGTCGGGGTTTCGACCTTCGACCTCATGGCCTATGGCCAGGCTGGCGCGGAGCTTCTGGTGAGCCTGGCCGCCCCGCGCGACCAGGTCTATCTGCAGCCCTTCCACCACGGCACAGCCAGCGGCCCCGGGCGTCTGGCCGATCCCGCGACCCTGCCCGGCGGCCTTGGGCTGGAAGACGGCGGCATGGTCACCGGACACCGGGCCGAGGAGATCGCCCGGTCGCTGGGCGCACAGGCTGCCCCGGCCGAGCTTGAGGAGATCCCGCAGCGCATTGCGCGCATCGCCGCCGAGCGGCTTGCCGGGGACGGGGCCGCGCCGGAGCGCCCTGCCCCTCTCTACGTGCGCGCCGCCGATGCCGCGCCGCCGTCCGATCCGCCGCCGGTCATCCTGCCGTGACACCGGTACACCTCGCCGAGTTGCACGCCCGCTGCTTCGAAACCCCGCGGCCCTGGTCGGCGATGGAATTCGCGCAACTGCTCGACTCTGAACGGGTCTTTCTGTGTTCCGACGACGCGGGCTTCGCGCTCGGCCGGGTCGTGGCGGACGAGGTGGAATTGCTGACCCTCGCCGTGGCGCCGGAGGCCCGGCGCAACGGGGTCGGCCGGGAACTCGTGGCTCGGTTCGAGGCGACGGCGAGCAGCCGCGGCGCCTGCTCCGCCTTCCTGGAGGTCAGCGCCGAGAACGCCCCGGCCATCGCCCTCTACGAGACATCGGGTTACCTCCGGGGCGGCCTGCGGCGCAGCTACTACGCCGCGCCGGACGGCCGGCGCATCGACGCCCTGCTCTTTTCCAAGTCATTGACCTGACGCGGGACCTCTGGCCGGGCCGGTGCCGCCGAATGACGCACGGGAACGGGGTCACCTGACTGGCGGGACGACCAAAAACCGGTTGACCCCCCCTCGCCGCTGCGGCCTTATTCTCTCCGTGATCCAACGTGGATCTGACGTTTTTGCGGTTCGGGTCGAAGGGCCCCCCGCCCATAACATGTCCAACCGGGAGATACCCAATGACCTTCATGCGGAGCATCCTCGGCGCAGCAGCCACCCTGGCGCTGGTCGCCGGAACGGCCGCGGCCGACCCCGCCATCATCTTCGACCTCGGCGGTAAGTTCGACAAGTCGTTCAACGAGTCGGCCTTCACCGGCGCGAAGCGTTGGGCCGACACCACGGGCGGTTCGTTCCGCGAGATCGAGATGCAGTCCGAAGCCCAGCGTGAGCAGGCCCTGCGCCGCCTCGCCGAGGCCGGGTCCAACCCGATCGTCATGACCGGCTTCGCCTTTGGCAACGTGCTGGCCGAGGTCGCGCCGGATTATCCCGACACCTCCTTTGCCATAATCGACGCGGTGGTCGACGAGCCCAACGTGCGTTCGGTGGTCTTCTCCGAGCACCAGGGCTCCTACCTGGTCGGCATGCTGGCCGCAGAGGCCTCCAAGTCCGGCACCGTCGGCTTCATCGGCGGCATGGACATCCCGCTGATCCGTCACTTCGCCTGCGGCTATGCCCAGGGCGTGAAGGCGGTGAACCCCGACGCCAAGATCATCTCCAACATGACCGGCACCACCCCGGCTGCCTGGAACGACCCGGTGAAGGGCTCCGAACTCGCCAAGGCCCAGATCAGCCAGGGCGCGGACATCATCTATGCCGCCGCCGGCGGCACCGGCGTGGGCGTTCTGCAGGCCGCGGCCGACGCGGACGGCGTGCTCTCGATCGGCGTCGACAGCAACCAGAACCACCTGCACCCCGGCAAGGTCCTGACCTCGATGGTCAAGCGCGTGGACAACGCGGTCGAGCAGGCCTTCAATGACGGCCCTGGCTTCGAGACCGGCACCGTCGTCCTCGGTCTCGCCGAAGAGGGCGTGGGCTATGCCATGGACGAAAACAACGCCGAGCTCGTCAGCGACGAGATGAAGGCCGCCGTCGAGGACGCCAAGCAGAAGATCATCTCCGGCGAAGTCGAGGTTGTCAGCTACTACGACAACAACTCCTGCCCGGCGCTCGAATTCTGATCTGACGCCGCAGAGACTGGCTAATCAGGAAGGGGCCGCGTAGCGTGAAGCCGCGTGGCCCTTTCTTTCAACTACGGGGGTGATCGATGAAGGATCTTGCCGAGAACTCTGGCCAGCCGCCCGGTGCGGCTCCGAACGCCCCTCCGGCGATCGAACTGCGAGGCATCTCCAAGGCCTTCGGCCCGGTGCAGGCCAACAAGGACATCTCGCTGAAGGTCGCCAAGGGCGCGATCCACGGCATCATCGGCGAGAACGGCGCCGGAAAGTCGACGCTGATGTCGATCCTCTACGGCTTCTACAAGGCCGACCGGGGCGAGATCCTGATCAACGGCAAGCCGACCGAGATCCCCGACAGCCAGGCCGCCATCGCGGCCGGTATCGGCATGGTGTTCCAGCATTTCAAGCTGGTGGAGAACTTCACCGTCCTCGAGAACGTCGTGCTCGGCGCCGAGGAAGGCGCGCTGTTGCGGCCGACCCTCGCGAAGGCGCGCAAGCACCTGACCGAAATCGCCGAAGAATACGAGATGAACGTCGACCCCGACGCGCTGATCGAGGAGATCGGCGTCGGCCAGCAGCAGCGGGTCGAGATCCTGAAATCGCTCTATCGGCACGCCGACATCCTGATCCTCGACGAGCCGACCGGGGTGCTGACGCCGGCCGAGGCGGATCACCTGTTCCGCATCCTTCGCGGCCTCCGCGACGAGGGCAAGACGATCATCCTGATCACCCACAAGCTGCGCGAGATCATGGAGGTGACCGACACCGTCTCGGTGATGCGGCGCGGCGAGATGACGGCGACCGTCAAGACCGCCGAGACCAGCCCGGAGCAGCTGGCCGAGCTGATGGTCGGCCGCAAGGTACTGCTCCGCGTCGACAAGAAACCGGCCCAGCCGGGCAAGACGATCCTGAAGGTCGAGGACCTGAGGGTCGTGGATGACGACAAGGTCGAGCGCCTCAAGGGCGTCTCCTTCGAGGTGCGCGCGGGCGAGATCCTCGGCATCGCGGGCGTCTCCGGCAACGGCCAGTCCGAGCTGCTGGAAGTGCTCGGAGGCATGATGCCCGCCACCGGCCGGGTCGAGATCAACGGCGAGGCCATCGACCTCACCGGCAAGCATTCCGACGGCCGCTCCCGCCGCAAGCGCGGCATCGCCCACGTCCCCGAGGATCGCCAGGCCGAAGGCCTGATCATGGATTTCGCGGCCTGGGAAAACGTCGCCTTCGGCTACCAGTGGGACCCGGCCTACAACAAGGGCTGGCTGATGGACAACGCCGGCATCCGCGAGGACACCGCCGGCAAGATGGAGCGCTTCGACGTGCGCCCGCCGCACGCCCACCTGGCGGCCAAGAGCTTTTCCGGCGGCAACCAGCAGAAGATCGTCCTGGCGCGCGAGATCGAGCGCAATCCGGACCTGCTGCTGGTCGGCCAGCCGACCCGCGGCGTCGACATCGGCGCCATCGAGTTCATTCACCAGCGGATCATCGAGCTGCGCGACGCCGGCAAGGCGATCCTGCTGGTGTCGGTGGAACTGGATGAGATCATGGGGATGTCGGACAGGATCGCGGTGATGTTCGACGGCCGGATCATGGGCGAACGCCTGCCCGGCGAGACCAACGAAGGCGAACTCGGCCTGCTGATGGCCGGCGTGACCAGTGGCGAAGGGAAAGCATGATGGATGTGATGCCCAGATGGGCCGACGTGGTGCTGGTGCCACTGATCAGCCTGATCCTCGCCTTCGGAATCTCCGCCCTCGTGATCCTCGGCATCGGCAAGGACCCCGTCGAGGCCGTCAAGCTGATGGTCACCGGCGCCTTCGGCTCGACCTATGGCTGGGGCTACACGCTCTTCTACGCCACCAACTTCATCTTCACCGGGCTGGCCTTTGCCGTGGCCTCCCATGCCAGCATGTTCAACATCGGCTCGGAGGGCCAGGCGACGCTCGGCGGCCTCGGCGTGGCGCTGGTGTGCCTTGCCCTGCCCTGGCCGCACTGGGCGATTGCGCTTCCCGCCGCGATGATCGGCGGCGCGCTCTTCGGCGCCGCCTGGGCCTTCCTGCCGGCCTGGCTGCAGGCGAAGCGGGGCAGCCACATCGTCATCACCACCATCATGTTCAACTTCATCGGCGCCGCCGTGCTGAACTACATGCTGGTCAACGTGATGCGCCCCGAGGGGTCCATGGACCCGGCCTCCGCCAAGTTCCCGGCGGGCACCAACCTGCCGACGCTGCACGACATCCTCGCCCCTTTCGGCATCGAGTTCTCCAGTGCCGCCCCGGCCAACATCAGCTTCCTGATCGCGCTGCTGGCCTGTTTCCTCGTCTGGCTGATGCTCTGGCGGACCCGGTTCGGCTTCGAGCTGCGCGCCTTCGGCCGCTCCGAATCCGCGGCGGTCTATGCGGGCATCTCGCCCGCCAAGATCATCATCGTCGCGATGCTGATCTCTGGCGGCCTGTCCGGCCTGATGGCGATCAACAACGTCATGGGAGAGGCCGAACGGCTGGTTCTGAACTCAGTCGAGGGCGCGGGCTTCATCGGCATCGCGGTCGCGCTCATGGGGCGCAACCACCCCGTGGGCGTGGCGCTGGCCGCGATCCTCTTCGGCTTCCTCTACCAGGGCGGCGCGGAGCTGGCGCTCTGGATGTCGATCCCGCGTGAGCTGATCGTGGTGATCCAGGGCCTCGTGATCTTGTTCACCGGCGCGCTGGACAACATGGTGCGCATGCCGATCGAGCGGGTGTTCCTGATGATGCGGCGCAACGCCAAGGCAGGAGAGTGAGCATGGATTTCTCGACCCTGATCCAGATCCTCGACTCGACCATGCGGCTGGCCACGCCGCTGCTGCTGGCCTGCCTGGCGGGCCTCTTCTCCGAGCGGTCCGGCATCTTCGACATCGGGCTGGAAGCCAAGATGCTGATCTCCGCCTTCTTCTCGGCGGCCGTGGCCTATGACACGGGCTCGGTCTGGCTCGGGCTGCTGGCCGGCATCGCCGCCTCGATGGTCTTTGCCGCGATTCACGGGGTTGCCTCGATCACCTTTCGCGGCAACCAGCTGATCTCGGGCGTGGCGCTCAACTTCCTCGCCTCGGGCATGACCGTGCTGATCGCGCAGAACTGGTTCCAGCAGGGCGGCCGGACGCCGTCGCTGCTCGGCAAGGCCCGGTTCGAGCCGCTCACCCTGCCCTTCGCGGACGCACTCTCGGACGTTCCCGTGCTGGGCCCGATCTATTCCGAGCTCCTTTCCGGCCATTCCATCCTCGTCTACGTGGCCCTGCTGGCCGTGCCGGCGACCTACTGGGTGCTCTACCGCACCCGCTTCGGCCTGCGCCTGCGCGCGGTCGGCGAGAACCCCGCCGCAGTGGATACCGCCGGTGTCTCGGTGATCGGCCTGCGCTATGCCGCCGTCGCCATCGCCGGGCTGCTCTGCGGCATCGCCGGGGCCTATCTCGCCACCGGCCTGCAGGCCGGCTTCGTCAAGGACATGACCGCCGGCCGGGGCTATATCGCGCTCGCGGCGTTGATCTTTGCCAAGTGGCGGCCGTGGTACGCGCTCTCCGCCTGCCTGCTCTTCGGCCTGCTGCAGGCGCTGGCGCTGCGGACCGACGTGGTCGAGGCGATCTTCCCCTTCCGGATGCCGGTGCAGCTGCTCGACAGCCTGCCCTACATCCTGACCGTGGTGATCCTGGCCGGTTTCGTGGGCAAGGCGATCCCGCCGCGTGCGGGCGGCCAACCTTACGTCAAGGAGCGCTGAGCAGCGCCACAGGCCCGGCGCCTCGGGGACACAGCTCCCGAGGCGCCGGGCCAAACTGACGTAGCGGCACATTACGTCAACGGCAGCCCGAAAGATCGGGCCAGGAAAGTTTTGGGAACCCCGGCTTGGGCGTTGCGGCGTCACAAGTCTCGGCCTAAAGGTCGCACATGCAGATCTACCTGCCCATCGCCGAAGTCTCCGTTAACGCCTTCCAACTGCTCGGTCTCGGCGGGCTTGTAGGCGTCCTGTCCGGCATGTTCGGCGTGGGGGGCGGCTTTCTCCTGACGCCGTTGCTGTTCTTCGCAGGGATCCCGCCCGCGGTGGCCGTGGCGACCGGAGCCAACCAGATCGTTGCCTCCTCCGTCTCCGGCGTCCTGGCGCATTTCCGGCGCAAGACGGTCGACATCCGCATGGGGTTCGTGTTGCAGGCCGGCGGCCTGGTGGGCGCGGCCATGGGCATCGCCGTCTTCAACATGCTCAAGGCGCTCGGACAGGTCGACCTGCTCATCACCCTGTTCTACGTCGTCTTCCTAGGGATCGTCGGCAGCCTGATGCTCGTCGAATCCCTCCGCGCGCTGCGCCGCTCGAAGTCGGACGTTCCAAAACCCTACACGCGCCGACAGCGCAACTGGGTCCATACCTGGCCCCTTAAGATGCGGTTCCGTGCCTCCGGTCTCTATATCTCCGTGATCCCCCCCCTGCTCGTCGGCATGTCGGTGGGCGTGCTCGCCGCGATCATGGGCGTCGGCGGCGGCTTCATCATGGTCCCGGCGATGATCTACATCCTCGGCATGCCGACCAAGGTTGTCGTCGGCACCTCGTTGTTCCAGATCATCCTCGTCGCCGCCTTCTCGACGTTGCTGCACGCGATCACCAACCACACGGTGGACATGATTCTGGCGCTTCTGCTGCTGATTGGCGGCGTCGTCGGCGCGCAGTTCGGCACGCAGATCGGAACCAAGCTCAAGGCCGAACAGCTGCGGGTGCTGCTGGCCGCGCTGGTGCTCGCGGTCTGCGGCAAGCTCGCCGCCGACCTGCTGATCGAACCGCGCGAGCTGTTCTCCATCAGCGAATCCGGGGGGCATTCGTGATGCGCAGGGTGCTGCCCGCCGTCCTCGCCCTCGCGGCCGCCCTCGGCATCACCGCCGCGGCGAAAGCGCAGACCGTCGTCGCCGACCTGAGCCAGAGCCGGGTTGCGATCACCACGAATTTCGCCGGCTCCCAGATCCTCGTCTTCGGCGCCGTACAGGAGACCGGACCGGACGCCGGCACCCCGTTCGACATCATCGTGACCGTCTCCGGCCCGCGGGAGCCGGTGACCGTCCGCAAGAAGGATCGCGTGGCCGGGATCTGGGTGAACACGGAAGCCGTGGACATCACCGCCGCGCCGGCCTTCTACGCCATTTCCACGAACCGGCGCATGGAGCAGATCCTGTCCATGACCGAAGACCTGCGCCGCTCGATCACCATTCCCCGGGCGATCCGCTCTGCGGGCCTGGCCAGCCAGGTCGACGAGGCCGAAGAATTCACCGAGGCGCTGATCCGCCTGAGGGAGAGGAACGGCAGCTACCGGGTCGAGGAACACGGCGTCACGATGATCGGACAGCCGCTGTTCAGGACCGACATCAACCTGCCGTCCAACATCTCCGAAGGCCGTTATACCGCGCGGATCTTCATGTTGCGGGACAAGGAGGTCATCGCCTCCTACACGGACGTTCTGGATGTGCGGAAGGTCGGGCTGGAGCGCTGGATCTACAACCTCGCCCAGGAGCAGGCCATGATCTACGGCCTGCTCTCCCTCGCGATCGCGATGGCCGCGGGCTGGGGCGCCTCCGCGGCCTTCCGCTACATCCGGGGAAGCTGAGCTAGGCGGTCCGGTTCAACCGATCTTCCAGCACCTCGAAGGGCACGGAAGGCTCGTTCTTGCCGTCCCGGATGACCAGCGAGGTCTTGACGCTGGCGACATTGGGCGCCGCCGTCAGCTGCCCGGTCAGGAAGGACTGGAAGGTGGACAGGTCGGGCGCCACGCATTTCAGGATGAAGTCGATCTCGCCGTTGAGCATATGGCATTCGCGGACCAGCGGCCACTCGCGGCATTTCTGCTCGAAGGCGCTCAGATCGGCCTCGGCCTGGCTGTTCAGCCCCACCATCGCAAAGACCTGGACCTCGAAGCCAAGCTCGCGCGGGTCAATCTCGGCATGGTAACCGCGAATGAAACCGGCCTCCTCCAGGGTGCGAACGCGGCGCAGACACGGAGGTGCGGAGATGCCGACCCGTCGCGCAAGCTCGACATTGGTCATGCGGCCGTCCGCCTGGAGTTCCGCCAGAATCTGGCGATCGATTGGGTCGAGTTTGGCTCCCGGCATTCAGCCCTCCGAGTTTTTTCCGAACCTTAGCGAGGCAAGCCGGACTGCGCAACAATGTTTCACAGAAGCGCAATATTTATCCGCTTTGCGCTGCGTGCATGGTTGAATGCGGGAAAAGCTTCCAGTTCGACCGGCCCGGTCTTATATCCGACGGAACGGTGCGCCACCGGCGGCACCACAGGTTCACGAAAGGCTCCAGATGTCCAGCACCCGCCACACCCGCGTTCTCATCATCGGATCCGGCCCGGCCGGTTACACCGCCGCCGTATACGCAAGCCGCGCCATGCTCAACCCTATCCTCGTGCAGGGGATCCAGCCGGGCGGGCAGCTGACGATCACCACCGAGGTCGAGAACTGGCCCGGCGAGAAGGAGATCCAGGGCCCGGACCTGATGGTGCAGATGGAGGAGCACGCGCGCGCTGTGGGCACCGAGATCATCGGGGATCATATCGCGTCGATCGACCTGTCGCGCCGCCCGTTCACGGCACAGGGAGACAGTGGCACCACTTACACGGCCGATGCCGTCATCCTGGCCACGGGCGCCCAGGCGAAGTGGATCGGCATGCCGGGCGAGGAGAAGTTCAAGGGGTTCGGCGTCTCGGCCTGTGCGACCTGTGATGGTTTCTTCTACCGCGGCAAGGAGGTCGTGGTGATCGGCGGCGGCAACACTGCGGTCGAGGAAGCGCTGTTCCTGACCAACTTCGCCAGCAAGGTGACCCTGGTGCACCGCCGCGATTCCCTCCGTGCCGAGAAGATCCTGCAAGACCGGCTGTTCAAGCACCCCAAGGTCGAGATCCTCTGGGATCACACGCCCGAAGAGATCGTCGGCGCCGAAACACCGCTCAGCGTCGAGGGTCTGCGCGCCCGCAACGTCAAGACGGGCGAGATCACCCTCGTCCCCGCCGCCGGTGTCTTCGTCGCGATCGGCCATGCGCCGGCCTCGGAACTGGTGAAGGACCAGCTCGAGACCCACATGGGCGGCTACGTTGTCACCGCGCCGGATTCCACGGCCACCTCCATCCCCGGGGTCTTTGCCGCGGGCGATCTGACCGACCACAAGTACCGGCAGGCGGTGACCTCCGCCGGCATGGGCTGCATGGCCGCGCTGGAGGCGGAGCATTTCCTCGCGGAGCAGGAAGCCGAGACGGTCGCGGCGGCGGAATAACCGGCCCGGTACATGGAAAGCCGTGGGCCGTGCAGGGTATCATTAACCCACACGGCCCGCGACGAGCGAGCACCGTCTCTAGAATGCGATCGTGTCCCAGTTCACGAAGAGCAAAAGGCAGACGAACGCCCCGAGCGCCGCGAAGGTGCCGCCCATCAGGAAATCCCTGGTCAGAGAAATCGTCGCCCTCTGCGGGTTTCGCCAATCATGGTGGACATCGATCGTTCGGCCCTGCAGGGACCGAATGCCCTGCTCCGTATGGAGTGCAAAGACACCGCCGGGGGCGGCTTGCTCATATTGGATGAGGGCGCCGTTCGCGGCCTTGAACCGCACGGTCACAATGGCCGATCGGTCTGAATCCGATCCCCGGGCCCGGTGAAATCTCGTGTCGACAATCGTACCGGGGGAGACATCGTGACAGGCGGCGATCCTGATGGCGTCACGGAGCATGAACAGCCCCGCGAAGACAAAGCCCAATCCTCCCACGCACAGCAGGAGCTTGAGGATATCGTCGAGACTTCCTTCCATTCGGATCGCTCCGCTGCCGTGCCGGACTGCCTTCCGGCCACGTAGAACCTAGAAGAGGATTATGGTGGATCTGCGACGGAACCCGCGCGCAGCCGCGTTCGCAGCGCCCCCATGCGCCGCTGATCGGCAGCCGACCAACGGGCTCGCAGGGAGCGGGTCGGGCAGGTGTTGCGTACCGGCAGCATTTCGCCACTTCCGGGAAATTGTCCCCCGCCCCCCCTTTGCCTCACATGGGTTCCGTGACATGCGTTCACGCGTGAACAGATAACGAGTCGCCGATGCCACCCGCCGCAGAGAAAGCCACGACACCAGAGGAGGAGGACCTGCTCTTCCGTCTGCTGCGTCAGCTCGATCTGGCGCCGGAAGCGTCGCAGCGGACCACCGCCGCGGCCCTTGGCATTTCGCTCGGCCGGCTGAACGCCCAGCTTCGGGCAGCAGCCGAGGCCGGGCTGGTCAAGGTCACCGGGCGCGACGGGCCGGACAAGCGGCAACGCTTCGCCTATTCCATCACCTCCCGCGGCGCGGCAGAGCAATCCCGCCTTCGGGACCAGTTCCTCGCGCGAAAATTCGCGGAATACGACGCCCTGCACGCAGAACTGACCGGCACGACGAGCGGTCTCAACCCATTTCAACACAGGACCAAGACGATGCAGAACCAACATGCGCCCATTCCGGAGCTCTATGTCTCGCATGAGAGCGCCCAGAAACTGAAGGTCGAAGCCGCCGACCTGCCGAGCTGGGACCTGACCCCGCGCCAGATCTGCGACCTCGAGCTTCTGATGAACGGCGGCTTCAACCCGCTCAAGGGCTTCCTCTCGGAAGAGGATTACAACGGCGTCGTGGACAACATGCGCCTGGCCGACGGCACCCTCTGGCCGATGCCGATCACGCTCGACGTGAGCCAGAAGTTCGCCGACAGCATCGAGCCCGGCCAGGACATCGCACTGCGCGACCAGGAAGGCGTGATCCTCGCGATCCTGTCGATCACCGACCGGTTCACTCCGAACAAGGCCAAGGAAGCCGAGAAGGTCTTTGGCGCCGATGACATCGCCCACCCGGCGGTGAACTACCTGCACAACGTCGCCGGCCCGGTCTATCTCGGTGGCCCGATCATCGGCATCCAGCCGCCGATGCACTATGATTTCCGCGCCCGCCGCGACACCCCCAACGAGCTGCGCGCCTATTTCCGCAAGCTGGGCTGGCGCAAGGTCGTGGCATTCCAGACCCGCAACCCGCTGCACCGCGCGCACCAGGAACTGACCTTCCGCGCCGCCAAGGAATGCCAGGCAAACCTGCTGATCCATCCGGTCGTCGGCATGACCAAACCGGGCGACGTGGATCACTTCACCCGCGTGCGCTGCTACGAGGCGGTGCTCGACAAGTACCCGGCCGCCACCACCACCATGTCGCTGCTGCCGCTCGCCATGCGCATGGCCGGCCCGCGCGAGGCGGTCTGGCACGGCCTGATCCGCAAGAACCACGGCGTGACCCACTTCATCGTCGGCCGCGACCACGCGGGCCCCGGCAAGAACTCCGCCGGCGAGGATTTCTACGGCCCCTATGACGCCCAGGACCTCTTCAAGGAATTCGAAGAGGAGATGGGCATCGAGATGGTGCCGTTCAAACACATGGTCTACGTGCAGGAGCGTGCCCAGTACGAGCCGGCCGACGAGATCGAAGAGGGCGTGACCGTTCTCAACATCTCCGGCACCGAGCTGCGCCGCCGCCTGGCCGAGGGGCTGGAGATCCCCGACTGGTTCTCCTTCCCCGACGTGGTTTCCGAGCTGCGCCGCACCCGTCCGCCGCGGTCCAAGCAGGGCTTCACCGTGTTCTTCACCGGCTTCTCGGGCTCCGGCAAGTCGACCATCGCCAACGCGCTGATGGTCAAGCTGATGGAAATGGGCGGCCGCCCGGTGACGCTGCTCGACGGCGACATCGTCCGGAAGAACCTGTCCAGCGAGCTGGGCTTCTCCAAGGAGCACCGCGATCTGAACATCCGGCGCATCGGCTACGTGGCTTCCGAGATCACCAAGAACGGCGGCATCGCGATCTGTGCGCCGATCGCGCCCTACGCGACCACCCGTCGCGCGGTGCGTGAGGATATCGAATCCTACGGCGCCTTCGTCGAGGTTCACGTCGCGACCACGATCGAGGAATGCGAGAAGCGGGACCGCAAGGGCCTCTACAAGCTCGCCCGCGAAGGCAAGATCAAGGAGTTCACCGGCATCTCCGACCCCTACGACGTGCCCGAGAACCCCGAGCTGCGCCTCGACACCGACGGCGTCGATGTCGATTACTGCGCCCAGCAAGTGCTGCTGAAGCTCGAGAGCATGGGCCTGATCGGCGCCGAATCCTGATCCCAGGTTCGAACTGACGACACAAGGACGCCCCGCCATCTGGCGGGGCGTTCTGCTTTTCCTGCCTGCCCCTACGGCCGTTCGCGCCTTCGGGGAAATCCCCTCCAAATTGCCCCAATCCGCCTGCGATTTCGCCGGATTCCGGGCGCCTCCTCGCGCTCATTGTTGATGTGTTGAGAGGTGAATTTCATGGGAACGTTCAATCGCGCCGGATTCAGGTCGACCGGGGTCTGGGTCCTCCTGAGATACCTGGCGCTTCCCGTCCTGATCTGCGTCGCGGTCTATTCCTTCGGCGGCCCCCACCTGCGCACCAAGATCCACGCCAGGGCGTCTGCGGTCGTCACACCGATCCAGGAAAGCGTGGCGGCCCTCCTCGGGCGGTCGGAGATGCTGCAGCAGCGGGTTCACATGCGGGACCCCGAGATCGCGCCCGGAACCGCCACGATACGGATCTCCGACCTTCCGGTCGCTGCAAGGGTGCCCGTGGTGAAACTCACCGATCTGCCGACGGTCGAAGGTACGCAAACCGTGCGCCTGAGCGACCTGCCGGAGCCGGTCGAGAACACCTACTATTTCCTGACAGACAAGCCCGAGCCGACGCTGGCGGTGATGACATCCGGCAGGCCGGCGCCGCGTCCGGTGCAAGCGGCATTGGCAGACGTGGTCGCGGTCGACGTCACGGGAGCGGCCCGGGACGGGTCCGCGGGCGCGCTCGAAACGCCGTGAGTGGCGGCAGTCAGTGGACGTTCACCGGGGTCATGTCGTTCTGACGCGCGAGGACGAACGCGAGTTTGCGACCCCGCACAAGGGCCAGGCGCTGCCCTTCGGCGTCATGCACCGCATACAGGTCCTTCACGCCTTCGGCCTGACGCCGCAGTTCTTCCGGCAGATCGTCGAGATCGACGGGGCGGACATAGACGATCGGCCTGTCGTTCGTCGTCTGCGATTCGCCGATCGGATGTTTGTGATCCATGTCTGCCTCCTCAGTTCCGGTTGATCTGGATTGTCTGAACAACGGTGTCGGGCGCCGCATGTTCCAGATCCACATGCAGCAGACCGTTTTCCATCGACGCGCCCTTCACCTCGACACCGTCCGCCAGCACGAAGCTGCGCTGGAACTGACGCGCGGCAATACCGCGGTGGAGGAAGAAGCGCTCGCCATCCTCTTCGGCCTGACGGCCACGGATCACCAGCTGGCGGTCTTCGACGGTGATCGACAGGTCGGTCTCCGAGAAACCCGCAACCGCAAGGGTTATCCGATAGTTCCGCTCGCCGGATTGTTCGATGTTATAGGGCGGATAGCCGTCGTTTCCAGACTTCGCAGTCCGTTCGACGAGGCGCTCCAACTGTTCGAATCCCAACAGGAAGGGATGCGAACCGAGGGCTGTCTTGGTCATCAGGCACGTCCTTTCATGAAGCGACCATGCAGTTGCGGGCCCCGTGCTTGGGCACCCGAAGGTGAATATGGGCGCGATGCGGGCACCGCGCAAGGTTGGGGCTTTGCGCGAGCGACCGAACCCGCCTATATTCGGGGAGTTATCGCGCAGAGTTGACGAAGGGTCCGATGAACGCTCCCAGTGAAATGGATCCGCTCGAGGTCAAGCGGGTGAAGCTGCGGGTTCTCGTCCGGGAACACCGCGATCTCGACGATGCCATCCGCGCCCTTGAGGAGACCGGGACCGCCGATCCGTTCACCGTCCGCCGGCTGAAGAAACAGAAGCTCGTGCTGAAGGACCGTATCGCGGTCCTCGAAGACGAGATCACCCCCGACATCATCGCCTGAAGCCACGCAGCCGTTGCCCCTGCCCGCGGCGCTGCTATGGTGCGCGCTCGCGACAGCAGGAGGGCGCAATGCCGGAGCCGAAGGTGGGAATCATCATGGGCAGCCAGTCGGACTGGCCCACCATGAAGGAAGCCGCGAAGATCCTCGAGGAGCTTGGCGTTCCCTTCGAGACGAAGATCGTGTCCGCGCACCGCACGCCCGACCGGCTCTGGGCCTATGGCAAGTCCGCCGCCGAACGGGGCCTGAAGGCGATCGTCGCCGGCGCTGGCGGCGCGGCCCACCTGCCGGGCATGGTCGCTTCCAAGACCCGCGTCCCGGTGATCGGCGTGCCGGTGCAGACCCGCGCGCTCTCGGGCGTTGACTCGCTCTATTCCATCGTCCAGATGCCCAAGGGGTTCCCCGTGGCCACCATGGCAATCGGCGCCGCCGGTGCCGCAAACGGCGGGCTGATGGCCGCCGCGATCCTCGCCAACGAAGACCCTGCCCTCGCCGAACGGCTCGAGGCCTGGCGCGCGGCGCTCTCCGCATCGATCCCTGACGCGCCGGAGGACATCGAAGAGTGAGCACGATCGGATTCATTGGCACGGGTCACATCGCGGCCCCGATGGTGCGCCACCTTGCCGCCAAGGGGCACGAGATCGTCGTGACCGAGCGGAATGCCGAGGTTTCCGCGGCGCTCGCCGCCGAACTCGGCGTGGGCGTGAGCGACGCGCAGGGTGTGATCGATCGGTCCGAGATCGTCTTTCTCTGCCTGCGTCCGCAGATCGCCGAGGAAGTGCTGGCAGAGCTGACCTTCCGCGCCGGGCAGAAGATCGTGTCGGTCATGGCCGGCATCGGCGTGGAGCGGCTTCAGGTGATCTGCGCCCCCGCTGGCGACATCGTGCAGACGGTCCCTCTCGGCTTCGTCGAAAATGGCGGTTGCCCGCTGGCGGCCCATGGCGACACCGATCTGCTCGCCTCGCTCTTCGAACCCGAGAACCCGGTCGTGCCGGTCGCCAGCGAGGCGGCCCTCGACGCGCATTTCGCGATCTGCGCCATGGTGCCCGGCCTGCTCGACCTGATGGCGACGGCCTCGGGCTGGCTCGGCGCCCGCACCGGCGACGCCAACGCGGCCGAGTTCTACACCACCCAGATGATGACCGGCTTCCTCGCCGCGATGGACAAGGGCGGCGCCGGCCGGCTGGCCGAAGAGCGGGACGCGCTGGCCACCGAGGCCACCCTCAGCCTGCAGATGGTTCAGGGCCTCTCCAACGGCGGCGCTCATGCGGCGCTGGCCGAAACTCTACAAGCGATCCGAAGCAGATTGAGCGGCGATTGATGACAGCCCCCCTTCCCCCCGGCGCCACCATCGGAATTCTCGGCGGCGGCCAGCT
Source organism: Tropicimonas sediminicola (assembly GCF_900188335.1). GTDB lineage: Bacteria > Pseudomonadota > Alphaproteobacteria > Rhodobacterales > Rhodobacteraceae > Tropicimonas > Tropicimonas sediminicola. The sequence goes on from NZ_FZOY01000002.1 coordinate 411,435, forward strand.
CGGCCGGATGCTCTCGGTCGCGGCGGCGCGTCTCGGCTACCGGAGCCACATCTTCGAACCCGGCGCCGCGCCGGCGGCGGATGTCGCCGCGGACACCACCCGCGCGCCCTACGAGGACGGGGAGGCGCTGGAAGCTTTTGCCCGCTCGGTCGACGTGGTGACCTTCGAGTTCGAGAACGTCCCCGCCGAGGCGCTCGACCGCATCGAGGCGCTCCGCCCGCTGCGCCCGAACCGAAAGGCGCTCGCGGTCAGCCAGGACCGGCTGCACGAGAAGGACTTCCTCTGCGGCCTCGGGCTTGCCACCGCGCCCTACCGCAATGTCGAAAGCGAGGACGACCTGCAGCGCGCCGTGGATGCGCTCGGATGCCCGTCGATCCTCAAGACCCGCCGCCTCGGATATGACGGCAAGGGCCAGGTCCGCCTCGCCGCCGCCTCCGATGTCCCCGAGGCCTACGCTGCGATGCAGGGCGCGCCGGCGCTGCTCGAGGGGTTCGTCGACTTCTCCATGGAGATCTCGGTCATCGCCGCCCGCGGCGTCTCGGGCGAGGTCGCCTGTTTCGATCCCGGCCAGAACCTGCACGAGGGCGGCATCCTGCGCCGGACCACCGTGCCCGCCCCGATCCCGGCCCGGCTGCGCACCGATGCGGTGCTGCTGGCCGGCCGCATCCTGAACGCGCTGGACTACGTCGGCGTGCTCGGCGTGGAGCTCTTCGTCACCCCGGCCGGCCTCGTGGTCAACGAGATCGCCCCGCGGGTGCACAATTCCGGCCACTGGACCCAGAACGGCTGCGCCGTCGACCAGTTCGAGCAGCATATCCGCGCCGTTGCAGGCTGGCCGCTTGGCGACGGCAGCCGATATGCCGACGTCGTCATGGAGAACCTGATCGGCGACGACATGGACCGCGTGCCGGAGCTCGCCGCCACACCGTCCACCGCGCTGCACCTCTACGGCAAGGCGGAAACCCGTCCCGGCCGCAAGATGGGCCACGCGAACCACGTTTCTCCGAAGACCGACTGACCCATCAACTGTTCGGAAAGCATCCTCGAGGGGAACACGCCGCCTCGATCGCGCCTCTGGAGCCCCGCCGCCACCTCTTTGCCAAGGCCCGCCGCTCACGGATCGTAGCGAAACACCTTGTCCCGCGCCTTGGCGCCGCGCACCAGGGTCAGGCTCGATTTCGGCACGCCGAGCGCGCGGGCGAGCAGCTTCTGCACGGCGGCATTGGCCTTGCCGCCCTCGGGAACACTCGTGACCAGCACCCGGAGCCCCTCGGGCCCGGCCTCGACGGCATTTCGCGACGCCCTGAGCGTCACCCGCACGGCGATCTCCGTCCCGGGCTCCGCAAGTTCCGACAGATCCGCCTTTGCCATCGCCTCTTTCCGTTCCTGGCCCGCCCCCCTAGGCTAGCCCGGGCAGGCAGGGAGAACCACGGATGCGGACGGGCTTTTTCTGGGATGAACGCTGTTTCTGGCACTCTGGCGGCAACTACGCCCTGACCCTGCCCGTCGGCGGGCTGGTGCAGCCGACCATGGGCGGGCTTCCCGAGAACCCCGAGACCAAGCGCCGGCTGGTGAACCTGATGCGGGTGACCGGGATGGACCGGCATCTCGCCATGCGCGGCGCCGAGCCCGCCAGCGAGGCCGAACTCGCCCGTGTCCACCCGCTGTCCTACCTCTCCGAGTTCAAGGCCCTTTCCGATACCGGCGGAGGTGAGATCGGGCTTCGGACGCCCTTTGGGCAAGGGGGTTACGAGATCGCGGCCCTCTCGGCCGGCCTCGCCCGCGACGCGCTGGTCGCCGTGCTTCGCGGGGAGGTCGAGAATGCCTATGCGCTCTCGCGCCCGCCCGGGCACCATTGCCTGCCAGAGTTCCCCAATGGCTTCTGCCTGCTGGCCAACATCGCCATCGCGATCGAATCGGCGCTGGATCAGGGCCTTGCCGGGCGGATCGCCGTGGTCGACTGGGACGTGCACCACGGCAACGGCACGGAGGCGATCTTCTACGACCGGGCGGAGGTGCTGACGATCTCGCTGCACCAGGAGCGCAACTACCCGCTCGACACCGGCGACGCGGAAGACCGTGGCGCCGGCGCAGGGCTGGGCGCCAACATGAACATCCCGCTGCCGCCGGGCACGGGGCACCGCGGCTACCTGCAAGCCATCGACCGGCTGGTGCTGCCGGCGCTGGAGGCGTTCGAGCCCGACGCGATCATCGTCGCCTGCGGGTTCGATGCCTCTGCCGTCGACCCGCTGTCGCGGATGCTCGCCAGCGCCGAGACCTTCCGCGCCATGACTCAGCGCCTGCGCGCGGCGGCGGAGGATCTCTGCGACGGGCGGCTCGTGCTGGTCCACGAGGGCGGCTACTCGGAGGTCTACGTCCCGTTCTGCGGCCACGCCGTGCTCGAGGCGCTGTCCGACGCCCCCGTGGCGGCCCCCGACCCGCTGGCCGAGACCGTCGCCGCGCGGCAACCGGGACCGCGGCATGACCGGATGGTCGAGGGGCTGATCTCGGATCTGGAGGAAGTGTTCCGGCGGCGATAGGAAGGGGCAAAGCCCGATCCAACGGAGGCCCCATGCCGGACCCGAACCAAGCCGCCCTCGATTTCCTTCTGACCCGGCGTTCCCGCCCGGCCAAGACCCTGCGAACGCCTGTGCCGGACGAGGCCGCACTGCGCACCCTGCTGACGGTAGCCGCCCGCACGCCCGACCACAAGAAGCTGGAGCCCTGGCGCTTCATCGTGTTGGAGAAGCCGGCGCTGGAGCGGCTGGCGCTGATGGTGCCCGACCGCGCCGAGGCGCTCGGCATCGCGCCGGAAACCGCCGAAAAGATGGTCCGCCAGTTCGCCGATGCCGATCTCGTCGTCGCCGTGATCGGTGTGCCGCGGGACAATGACGCGGTGCCCGAGATCGAACAGATCCTTTCGGCCGGCGCCGCTTGCTATGGCCTGCTCTCCGCCGCCCTCGCCGCCGGATGGGGCGCCAACTGGCTGACCGGCTGGGCGGCTTTCGACCGGCCCTTCATCGAATCCGGCCTTGGACTGCGCAGCCATGAGTTCGTCGCCGGCTTCATCCACATCGGCACCGAGACCAGCGCCCCGCCGGAGCGACCGCGCCCGAACCTGGACGCGATCACGGAATGGCAGCGTAAATGAGGATTCTCGGCGATTTCGCACGCGCGGTCGGCCAGATCCCGGACCCGCGCTTCCTGCGTGTCCTGCTCCTCGGCCTGGGCCTGACCCTCGCTCTTCTGATCGGCGCGACCTGGCTCTTTGCCTGGGTCGCGGGCTGGCTCGTGCCGGAGAGCTTCACGCTCTTCGGGCTCACCATCGACTTCGCCGGCGGCATCGCTTCGGGCGCGGCGGTGCTGGTGATGCTGGTGGCCTCGGTCTTCCTGATGGTGCCCGTGGCGTCGGCCTTCACCGGCCTCTTCCTGGAACAAGTCGCCGAGGCAGTGGAGGCCCGATTTTATCCCCATCTGCCCCCGGCCACGCCGGTCCCGATGGGCGAGGCGCTCAAGGACACGGTCAATTTCCTCGGGGTGATCATTGCCGTGAACCTGCTTGCGCTGATCCTGTATTTCTTCGTCGGGCCGTTTGCGCCGGTCCTCTTCTGGGCGGTCAACGGCTTCCTGCTCGGACGGGAATACTTCCAGCTCGTCGCCATGCGCCGGGTCGGCCGACAGGGGGCGATTGCCGCGCGCCGGCGGCACATGCCGGAGATCTGGCTCGCCGGCGGCCTGATGGCGATTCCGCTGTCTGTGCCGGTGATCAACCTTTTCGTGCCGATCCTCGGCGCGGCGACCTTCACGCATCTCTACCACCGGCTGGAGCCGCAGGACGCCCGCGTCAGTTAGTGGCGGGCGCCTTGTCCCAGTTCTCCCGGAAGTAGTCCCAGGCGTCGACCCGGGTGCCGTCGGTCAGCACGCAATAGCCGCGCTGGCCGTCGGCCTCTGTCTCGATCACGTATTGCCCCCCGCTCTCGATGCAGAACGTGGCCGCCGGATTCGCGGCCGCGGTGGTGTTGGCCTGCCCGCCCGTTGCGGCAAAAGCCAGAAGGCCGGCGACGGATATGGTGGTCAGATGATTCACGTTACTGCTCCCCGGATGAGGATGCGCCCGCCCCCGGCCCGAACCGGTGGAACAGGTCGAAGTCGTCGACCGTGATGGTTCCGGTGAGGATGATGGCGCAGGTGATGGCCCAGAGCGGCAGCGTGATCGCCGTCACGATCCGCGCCTTGCGCTTCAGGTTCGGGTTGGTCGGTGCCGAGCGCGGAGTGCCCGGCGCCACGTCCCCGGCCTCGTGCTGCGTCTGAAGCCTGAGCGGCAAGACGATGAAAAAGACCATGAACCAGATCACGGCCAGCAGGACGAGAGCGGAGGTGATTGCCATGGATCAGACCTGCTCCAGTTCGATCAGGCAGCCGTTGAAGTCCTTCGGATGCAGGAACAGCACGGGCTTCTTGTGGGCGCCGATCTTCGGTTCGCCATTGCCGAGCACGCGTGCGCCCTGTGCCTTGAGCTTGTCGCGGGCGGCAATGATGTCCTCGACCTCGTAGCACATGTGGTGGATGCCGCCCGAGGGGTTCTTTTCGAGGAAGCCGGCGATCGGGGAGTTCTCGCCCAGCGGGTAGAGCAGCTCGACCTTGGTGTTGGGCAGTTCGATGAACACCACCGTCACGCCGTGGTCCGGCTCGTCCTGCGGCGCGCCGACCTTGGCGCCGAGCGTGTTGCGGTATTGCTCCGACGCGGCTTCGAGATCCGGCACCGCGATGGCGACGTGGTTGAGACGACCGATCATGATCAGCTTCCTCCTGAGTGGATATGCGCCGCCTTATCGCTCCGCAGGCCCACCCTCCGCAACCCTGCCAGCCTGCGGCGCAGGGTCCATTTACCGCTCGTTAGGCAGAATCGCTCTTAATCGACTCAAAGGTTGAAAGGAACTGCCATGACCGACGACCTCAGCATCCAGATCCCGTCCCGCAAGCCGTCGGTCGACCGGCCGCTCCAGGGGCTTACCGTGCTTGTGGTGGAAGACAGCCGCTTCGCCAGCGAGGCGATGCGGCTTCTGTGCCTGTGCAGCGGCGCGCGCATCCGTCGTGCCGATTGCCTCGCCTCGGCGCACCGGCATCTCGCCGTCTACCGGCCCTCGGCGGTGATCGTCGATCTCGGGCTGCCCGACGGCTCCGGCGCCACGCTGATCCGGGAAATCGCGCAATCGGACCAGCCGGTGCCTGTGCTGCTCGGCACCAGCGGCGACGACGCCGCCGAAGGGGTCGCCATCGCGGCCGGCGCGCACGGGTTCCTGCAGAAGCCGATCACCAGTCTGGCGGTGTTCCAGCAGGCGATCCTGTCGAACTATCCCGGCACGATCGCGCCCAATTGCATGCGCCTGGTCTCCGCCGACCGGGTCACGCCCGATCCGCTGGCTTTGCGGGACGATCTCAGCCACGTGGCCGAAATCCTCGCATCGCCCATGACCCGGCAGAAGCTCGACTATGTGCGCCAGTTCCTCTGCTCGGTGGCCTTCAGCGCCTCCGACGACAAGCTGGCCCGCGCGGCGAACCGGCTGGCCTGGGCCTCGCAGCCGGATCCCAACGCGCGGGCCGCGCTGGCGGAAGTCACCAGCCTCGTCGAAATGCGGATGACCGGCACCGGCGCGTTCTGAGCCACCCGTTCAAAGATCGCTCCGGACCCGGCCTTCGCCGGTCTCCGCGTCAGAGGATCACTTTGCCGATCCCGCTCATGTCCAGACCGGGAAAGATCGCGTCCTCGAGGGTCGCGCGATCGAGGCCCAGAAGTTCGCGCATCGCCGCTGCCGCGTAGCTTCGGACATCGGCCGTCGGCATCAGGTCGCGCCCGGCATAGAGATCGCCCTCCCCCATACCCGGCCAGTCCCGGTGGACGAGTCCGCCCCGCACCGCGCCGCCGGCCATCAGCATCGCGCCGCCGGTGCCATGGTCGGTGCCGCCGGTGCCGTTCTCGCGCGCGGTCCGGCCGAATTCGGTCATCGCGAGTACCGCGGTCTTGCCCCAGACCGGCCCGAGCCCGAGTTTGAGCGCCAGGATCGTGTCGGAGAGCTGCGCCAAGGCCCGGCCAAGGCCCTGCGACTGGCCCCTGTGGGTGTCCCAGCCGTTGATCGAAAAGGCCGCGACCCGGGTGTCGGCGCGCAGGCGGTTGACCGCGAACTCGGCCACGCGCAGATGCCCGCCGCCGGTCGTGGCGGCCTCCATCATCGATTGCATCGCCGCCATGTCCGGCCCGGCGTCCTCCAGCGAGCCGGCAGCCGCAAGCTCGCCGGTCAGCCGCAAGGCCTCCTCGGAGGCCGCGTGGAACAGCGGATCCTGCTCGTAGATCCGGTTCAGGAGCAGCTCCGCCTGTGGCGAGAGCGCAAGCCTGGTCCCGGGCGCCCAGTTGGCGACCGGTGCCGTGCCCTTCAGGATCAGCAGGTCCTCGCGCCCGATCGCATAGGCCGTCTCCGGCTCCAGCCCCGGCACCGCCTGCAACATGCGGTTCAGCCAGCCGTCGCGCCCGGCCGCGCCGCCCGGCACATCGGCGGTACCGGCCTCCAGCAAGTCCTGCCCGTCGAAATGGCTGCGCTTGTCGCGGTAGGGCGTGGAAACCGCATGGGCGAAGGAGAGTTCGCCCGCCGCCCAGAGCGGCATCAAGGGCGCAAGGGCCGGATGAAGCGCGAAGAACCCGTCGAGGTCCGCCGCGCCGGCCGCCTCGCCGACCTTGAGCGCGTTGCCCCTGAGGCCGGCAAAGGCCGGATCGCCGTAGGGCTGCACCACATCGAGTCCGTCCATCCCGCCGCGCAGGATGATCACGACGAGCCGCATGTCCCACGGCGCCGCCGCGAGCGACACCGGCGTCATGAACGGGCTGGCCGCAGCGGTGCAGCCGAGCGCTGCCCCGGTCAGCAGGAAACGACGGCGGTCGAAGGTCGCTTTGCGTGTCATGGCGCGCTCCTAGCGGCGTTGGAATTCCGGGGAGGCGAGGACAATCCCCACCCCGTCCCCGCGGGTCTCGGCGGCTCCGGCCGCAAAGACCAGTTGTTCGGACGCCATGTCGCCAAGCGCCGTCGCGACGAAGGCGCGCGGGTCGGGCATATCGCCGCCGAAATGGCGCTGCAGCCCCATGGCCCAGGTGATCCGAACCGCGAGCCCCTGCGGCGTGATCCAGGCCTCCGCCTCCTCGGGCCAGCCGTCCGGGCCGGACGGGTTCTGCCAGGGCTGTCCCATCATCTCCAGCGGGCGCAGGACGAGCCGCTTGAACGCCTTCGGGTCCATCTCCGCCATCTCCTGCCCCGTCATGCCGAGCGCACGCAGGCTTGAGACAATGAAATCCGTGGGTTGCTTCGCTTTCTGAAGGCGCGGCCGGGTGGCGGAGGGATGGGCCAGCAGGGTGCCGGTCACCGCGCCGAGGTCGCCACCGGTCTCGAGGAAGGCCGCCTCCAGCGCGGCGACCAGCTCGGCATCCGGCTGATCCGAGACGAAGTGAACGGCCAGCTTGCGCGCGATGTGACGCGCGGTATCGGGGTGCACGGCGAGATCGTCGAGCACCTGTTCCACATCCTCCAGCTTCGGCTTGCGCCGCCCGTAGTTCCGCCCCAGCACGGTCTCCGGTCCGGGCTCGCCGCGGTTCTCGTTGAAGGAGAACCCGTTGATCGCGTTCCCGGTCAGCCCGGCAAAGAGCTCCGCCAGTTCACGCACGTCGTCCTGCCCGTAGCTGCCCCCGACGCCCAGCGTGTGCAACTCCAGCACCTCGCGGGCGAGGTTCTCGTTCAGCCCGCGGGCGGGCCTTGTCCTGGCGAAGGCGGAGTTCGGACCGACGGAAGCGCTCTGGTCGAGATAGAGCAGCATCATCGGGTGCTTCACCACCGCGCGCAGCATGTCCGAGAACCGCCCGGCAACATGTGGACGGATCGCCTCCTCGGCAAAGATCGACACGCCCGCGCGGGTATCCGTGCTCTTCCCCAGAACCGTGAAGTGATCGGCCCAGAACCAGGTCAGCCGCTCGCGCAGGCCGTCGTCGGTGTCCAGCCCGCGCGCCAGCGTCTGGCGCGTCAGGTCCCACTGGCGGGCCTGCAGTTCGCGGCGCAGCGCCGACTTGCGGTCGAGGTCCGCCTTGCTGGCGGTGCCGGCACGCCGTCGGTCGTTGACCTGCTTGATCTCCGCGATCGCCGGAAAAAGCGAGGTGAACGCCGGGATCGGATAGGCGGCGGCCATCCGGTCCTGGCCGGCAAGCGCCGCCAGCATGGCGTCTGCGCCCTGCGGGTCCGGGATCCGCGGCGACCGTCCGGTGCCGAAGCGGATCGCGGCAAGGGTTGGATCGAGTGTCAAGAATGCCTCCGCGACGATGACCGCCCCATCATGCAGTCAATGAGGGGTGCAGGTCCCGGATATTCAATAGCATTGCGCGCAACGCGGCGCACGAGGCATGCGGTTGCGCCGTTTTCCGCCGCAGGTCCATGCCCGGAGAGGCCCGAAAAAGGAAACGCCCGGGCGGTGGCCCGGGCGCGTCGGCAGTGCCGCTCAGGGCGATGTCATTCCTTCTCGATCACCCGCAGCGACAGTTCGCGAAGCTGTTCGTTGGTGGGCAGCGAGGGCGCGCCCATCATCAGGTCCTCGGCGCGCTGGTTCATCGGGAACATGATGACCTCGCGGATGTTGGCCTCGTCGGCGAGCAGCATGACGATCCGGTCAATGCCGGCCGCGCAGCCACCGTGCGGCGGGGCGCCGAAGCGGAAGGCGTTGACCATGCCGCCAAAGCGCTTGATCACCTCTTCCTTCGGATAGCCGGCGATTTCGAAGGCCTTGAACATGATCTCCGGCTTGTGGTTCCGGATCGCCCCCGAAAGGATCTCGTAGCCGTTGCAGGCGCAGTCGTACTGGTAGCCCAGCACCTTCAGCGGATCGCCTTCCAGCGCCTCCAGCCCGCCCTGCGGCATCGAGAACGGGTTGTGCTCGAAATCGATCTCGCCGGTCTCCTCGTCCTTCTCGTAGATCGGGAAGTCCACGACCCAGCAGAAGGCGAAGCGGTCCTTCTCGGTCAGCCCGAGCTCGTCGCCGATCACGTCGCGCGCCTTGCCGGCGACCTTCTGGAAGGCCTCCGCCTTGCCGCCAAGGAAGAAGGCGGCGTCGCCCTTGCCCAGGCCGAGCTGCTGGCGGATCGCCTCGGTGCGTTCGGGGCCGATGTTCTTGGCCAGCGGGCCCGCGGCTTCCATGCCGTCCTCGCCGTCGCGCCAGAAGATGTAGCCCATGCCGGGCAGCCCTTCCTGCTGGGCGAACTTGTTCATCCGGTCGCAGAACTTGCGGGACCCGCCGGTGGGCGCCGGGATCGCGCGGATCTCGGTGCCGTCCTGCTCCAGCAGCTTGGCGAAGATCGCGAATCCGGAGCCGCGGAAATGCTCCGAGACGTCCTGCATCTTGATCGGGTTGCGCAGGTCCGGCTTGTCGGTGCCGTACCACAGCGCCGCGTCACGGTAGGAGATCTGCGGCCAGTGCTTGTCGACCTTGGCGCCCTTGCCGAACTCCTCGAAGACGTCGGTCAGCACCGGCTGGATCGTGTCGAACACGTCCTGCTGGGTGACGAAGCTCATCTCCATGTCGAGCTGGTAGAAGTCGGTCGGCGAGCGGTCGGCGCGCGGGTCCTCGTCGCGGAAACAGGGCGCGATCTGGAAATACTTGTCGAAGCCCGCGACCATCATCAACTGCTTGAACTGCTGCGGCGCCTGCGGCAGGGCGTAGAACTTGCCGGGATGCAGGCGGGACGGCACGAGGAAGTCGCGCGCGCCCTCGGGGCTCGAGGCGGTGATGATCGGCGTCTGGTACTCGCGGAAGCCCTGGTCCCACATGCGGCGGCGCATCGAGGCCACCACGTCGGAGCGCAGCTTCATGTTGTCCTGCAGCTTCTCGCGGCGCAGGTCGAGGTAGCGATAGCGCAGCCGGGTCTCCTCCGGGTATTCCTGATCGCCGAAGACCATCAGCGGCAGTTCCTCGGCGGCGCCCAGCACCTCGATGTCGCGGATGAAGACCTCGACCTCGCCGGTCGGGATCTTGGGGTTCACCAGCGCGTCGTCGCGGGCCTTTACCTCGCCATCGATGCGGATGCACCACTCGGAGCGCACCTTCTCGACCTCGGAAAAGGCCGCGCTGTCCGGGTCGGCCAGCACCTGCGTCACGCCGTAATGGTCGCGCAGGTCGATGAACAGGATGCCGCCATGGTCGCGCACCCGGTGCACCCAGCCGGAGAGACGGACGGTTTCGCCCACGTTGGCGCGGGTGAGGTCGGCGCAGGTCATGCTGCGATAGGCGTGCATATCGGGGCCCTTTCGGCGGAAAATCTCGGTCCGCGCCGATACACCCCTTGAGGCGGAGGATGTCAAGCCGAGCCAGCACCGCCTTCCCCCGCGCCGCAGGCGCGCCCGGCCCAACGGGATGAGGGGCCGCAAGGCCCTGAAGACGGGCGGGAGCCGTCGGTCACATGTCGGATCGCTCGATCATCGAGCCGACAGCCCGTCCGTTGCCGCGAGTGGCGGCGTGCTCAGCGCAGGATCGGCGGATCGTCGGGGTCCATTCCGGGCGGGGCGATCTCGGTCACCTCCGACCGGGCCGGTTCCGGCAGGTCGAAGCGCAGCCCCACCCTGGCCAGCCGCGCGGCAAGCGGGTCGCTTGCGGCGATGAAGGCCACGTCCATCTCGCCGGCTTCCAGCCCGGAAAAGGTCAGCGCCTCGCCCGCGGCGGAGGCCAGCGCCCGTTCCGCGCCCGGCACCGTGTCGACAAAGGCGAGGAGGTGTCCGTTGCGGCCGCTGTCGTACTGCACCGCGACCAGGTAGGCCAGGCGCGCAAGTCCGGCGGCGACGGCCAGCTTCGCGTCGAGCCCGCTGAGCAGGCTCTCGGGCACCGACCGGGGCGCCGAAACCTCGCGCGGGCGCTCCTCGGCCTCCTGCGGACCATGCCCGAGCATGTCGGCCAGCCAGTTGACGGCCTCCGCCGGAAGGATCGTCTCGGAGGCCGGAACCCCGAGGTTCACGCCGAGCCCGATCCCCTGCCCCGCAAGCATCTTCACAACATGCCGTCCCGAGAGCGCGGCGAAATCCGCTTCCGCGCCGACGAATTCCGCGAGCCGCAACTCCCGGTCGAACACCAGCACCACCGGCCCGTCCCCCAGCGGAAACACCTTGGGTTCGATGCTCTCGCCGTCGGCCTCGCGCTCGAGCAGCAGGAACAGTTCCGAATCGGCCAGTCTTTCGTGGAAGCGCATCCGCGCGGCGTCGCTGTCCGGCTCCGCGATCATCGCCTGGTGGGCCCGGTCGAGGGCGGTCGCCTCGTCGTTCATCGCATCGTCTCCTGCACCTGTCGTCGCAGAACCGGCAGCAGGTCGCTCTCGAACCAGGGGTTCCGCTTCAGCCACGCCGTATTGCGCCAGGACGGATGGGGCAAGGGGAATACCTCGGGCGCATGGTCGCGCCAGCGCGCCACCGTCCGGGTGACGCCCCCGGCCGCCGCCGCGCCGAGGTGGTATTTCTGGGCATAGCCGCCGATGACGATGGTCAGCCGGAACGGCCCTGCCCAGCGGAGCGCCTCGGCCCGCCAGGTGCGCGCGCAGATCGGCGGCGGCGGCAGGTCCGAACCCTTGCGGTAGCCGGGAAAACAGAAGGCCATCGGCATGATCGCCACCCGGTCGCGGTCATAGAAGCTGTCGCGGTCGAGCCCGAGCCAGTCGCGCAGCCGGTCGCCCGAGGGATCGTGGAACGGTATGCCCGCCTCATGCACCCGCGCCCCAGGCGCCTGCCCCACGATCAACAGTCGCGCGCCGGGGCGGAACCACACCACCGGCCGCGGCGCATGCGCCGTCTCGGTGGCGGCAAAGCGCTCGGCGCAGAGCCGGCAGGCGGATATGCGGGCGGGCAGATCGTCCATTCTGCGAGGGTATCTAGTGCCGGTCCGGAGATCATGCAAATCTGTCATTGCGATATTTCTAGAAGTATAGAAATATATTGGCATGACGACTCACAGCCCTCCCCCCGCCGCCCCGGGCATCGCGCTCGAAATCGCCGCCTCGACCTTTGCCGCCCTCGGCTCCGAACAGCGGCTGAGCGTGTTGCGCAGCCTTGTCCGCGCCGGGCCCGAGGGGCTCTCGATCGGAGAGCTGGGCGAACGCTGCGGGGTGACCGGCTCGACGCTGACCCACCACGTCAAGACGCTCACCCAGGTCGGGCTGGTGAAGCAGACGCGCAAGGGCCGCAGCGTCATCTGCGCCGCCGTCGCCTACCACGAGATCCGCGCCCTGACCGACTTCCTCCTCTCCGAATGCTGTGCCGACAGCACCAACCCACAGGATCACCATCGCCATGAGTGACACCACCCAGACCCCCTCTCCGCTGCCGGCCTTGTGGCGCAGAACCGACAAGGTGTGGCTGCTGATCGCCGCGATCCCGCTGGGCATCGCGCTGTTCGACGCGCCACAGGCGTTGGACACCATGACCTTCGCGCTCGGCGCGCTGGCCCACACCGCGCCGTTCATCCTGTTTGCGGTTCTGGCCGTCGCCTATCTCAAGGCGACCGGCGCCGAGACTCTGCTGGCCCGCGCCTTCGAGGGGCGCGAGACGCGGATGATCCTGCTCGCCGCCATGGCGGGCGGGCTCTCGCCCTTCTGTTCCTGCGAGGTCATCCCCTTCATCGCCGCCATGCTGGCCATCGGAGCGCCGCTCTCGGCGGTGATGGCCTTCTGGCTTGCCTCGCCGCTGATGGACCCCGCGATGTTCATCATCACGACAGGCGCGCTCGGACTGGATTTCGCAGTTGCCAAGACGCTCGCGGCGGTCGGCGTGGGCCTGATGGGCGGTTTTGGCGTCAAGCTCTTCGCCAACTCCGCCATCTTTGTTGACCCGCTGCGCGAGAAGCCGCAGACAAGTTCCTGCTGTTGCTCGAAAAAGCCCCTCTCCGGGGAACCGGTCTGGAAGTTCTGGACCGAGCAGCCCCGGCGCGAGACCTTCGTCTCCACCGGCCGCAACAACGCGATCTTCCTCGCGAAATGGCTGTTGCTCGCTTACATCCTCGAGGCGCTGATGCTCACCCATGTTCCGGCCGAGTCGATCGCGCGCCTGCTCGGCGGCGAGGGGCTCTGGCCGATCCTCGTGGGTGCCCTTGTCGGCGCACCGGCCTACCTCAACGGCTATGCCGCGGTGCCGCTGATCGACGCGTTGCTGCAACAGGGCATGTCGAACGGGGCCGCGATGTCCTTTGTGGTGGCCGGCGGAGTGAGCTGTATCCCGGCAGCCGTGGCCGTCTGGGCGCTGGTCAAGCCGCGGGTCTTTGCAGGTTACATCGGCTTCGCCCTCACCGGCGCGGTGCTGGCCGGAATCGCCTGGTCGCTGGCTGCCTGATCCCGGCGCAACAGATGCTGACACGAGCTGGGCCGCGGGCGGAATGGCGCGCGGCCCTTTGCGTTGGACCACCTGCACCATTCACGACATACTGGCGCCCAAAACGCCTGCGATGTTTAACCACAAGGAAACCCTGCGGGCCCAGAGTCGCGATAACTGGCCCCGCCTGGAACGGTGCATGATCGAGTTCAACAATGTCAGCAAGTCCTTCTGGACCGGCACGCAGCGCAAGGTCATCCTCGACCGTGCGAACCTGCGCGTGGAGCTTGGCCGGTCGCTGGGCATCCTGGCGCCCAACGGCACCGGAAAGACGACGCTGATCAACATGATGGCCGGGCTGGAGAAGCCAGACGAGGGAGAGATCCGGCGCAGCTGCCGCGTCTCCTTTCCGCTCGGCTTCATGGGCGGAGTCGTCCACCGCCACAGCGGAACCGAAAATGCCCGCTATATCGCCCGCCTGTACGGGCTGGACCCGGATTACGTCGAGGCATTCGTGCGCTGGATGTGCGATCTCGAGGAGTATTTCGAGATGCCCGTGGGCACCTACAGCCAGGGCATGAAGGCCCGCTTCAGCTTTGCGCTGATGCTGGCGCTCGATTTCGAGATCTACCTGATCGACGAGGGCATGCCCAACACCACCGACGTGGAATTCAACCGGAAGGCCGGGGCGATCCTGCGCGAGCGACTGAAGCACACGACCGTCGTGATCGTGTCGCATCAGGCCAAGACGCTCGAGAAATTCGCCCGCAGCGCCGCCGTCCTGCGCGACGGCAGGCTCCACATGTTCGACACCCTGGAAGAAGCGAAACAGCTCTATGACTACCAAGGCCAAGGCCAGGAAATACCGTCTCAGGCGCAGTGACGCGCTCGCCGAAGGCGTCTCGGCCGATGGGGTAGCGCGTGCCCGCGCCGCAATCCAGGCCGCGCGGAGCGCGTCCCAGGCGTCCGAAGCCGATGCAGCGCCGAACCCGGCCAACAGCGCCGACGCCCCCGCCGAGGCGCGGTCCGGCGAGATCTCCACGCCACAGGACGTCGCCTCCGAGACCGACATCGCCGCGATCCGGCGCGAGGGGCTGACCGGCCGCCAGCTTCGCCTCGCACGGCGCATGGCCCAGAAGCACGGGCTGGCGGTGACCTCGGATTTCGACGCCGTCCGCCAGCTCCGCGCCCGCGGGATCGACCCGTTCGAGCGCGCCGCGATGCTTGAGCTCGTGCCGACCGAGGCCCGCACCGGTACGTCCGAGGCGAATTACCAGCTGCCGCAGACCGTGGAGCCCACCAAGCCCCCCGCCCTGCCCGAGGTTCCGCTCTCGCTGCCCGAGGACCGCGCCGGCGAGATCTATCGCATTCAGCAGGACATCGCCCGCCGTCGCCGCCGCAACACGATGGCGCTCTTCGCCCGCCTCGCCGTCTTCGTCTTCCTGCCGACGCTGCTGGCCGGCTGGTACTACGCCGTCATGGCGACGCCGATGTACGCCACGAAATCCGAATTCGTGATCCAGCAGGCCGACATCTCCGCCTCCCCCGGCGGGCTTGGCAACCTGTTCCGCGGCACCGGCCTCGCCGTCCAGCAGGACAGCACGACGGTGCAGTCCTACCTGCAATCGCGCGACGCGATGCTGCGGCTCGACGCCGATCTCGGCTTCAAGGCGCATTTCCAGCAGGACTGGATCGACCCGATCCAGCGGCTCGACCCGGACGCGACCAACGAGGCCGCCTACAAGCTCTACACCCGCAACGTCCAGGTCGGCTTCGATCCTACGGAAGGCATCCTCAAGATGGAGGTGATCGCCGCCGACCCGCAGACCAGCCAGGCCTTTGCAGAGGCGCTGATAGGCTATGCCGAGGAGCAGGTCGACCAGCTGACGCAGCGGCTGCGCGAGGACCAGATGTCCGGCGCGCTGCAAAGCTACGAATCCGCCGAGCAGAAGGTGGCCGACGCGCAGGACCGCGTTCTGGCCCTTCAGGAAGAGCTTGGCGTGCTCGACCCGGTCTCGGAGACCGGCTCGATGATGCAGCAGATCACCACTTTCGAGGTCCAGCTTTCCGAGAAGAAACTGATGCTGGAGCAGCTGCTCTCGAATCCCCGCCCGAACGAGGCGCGTGTCGCCGGCACGAGCGGCGACGTCGCCCGGCTCGAAGCGCTGATCGAGGACCTGCGCGGTTCGATGACCGAGAGCGGCACCGGAAAGGCCTCGCTGGCACGCATCAGCGGCCAGCTCCGCATCGCCGAGGCGGACATGACCACCCGGCAGCTTCTGCTCCAGCAGGCCGCCACGCAGCTCGAGATGGCCCGGATCGAGGCCAACCGGCAGGTGCGCTACATGGCCGTCGGCGTGCGCCCCGTCGCGCCGGACGAGCCCACCTACCCGCGCGCCTTCGAGAACACGCTGCTGGCATTCGCGATCTTTGCCGGTATCTACCTGATGGTATCGCTGACCGCCTCGGTGCTGCGCGAACAGATCTCTGCTTGAGGACCCAACCATGATCGACGTCACCGTCGGGCCGCTGACCATCGGCAACGACCGCCCCCTCACCGTGATCGCAGGCCCCTGCCAGCTGGAAACCGCGGAGCATGCCCTGATGATCGCGCGCGCTATGTTCGAGGCCTGTGCCGCCGCCGGCGCGGGCTACGTGTTCAAGGCTTCGTACGACAAGGCCAACCGGACCTCCGTCTCCGGGCGTCGCGGCCCCGGCATGGCGGCCGGCCTCGAGATCCTCGCCCGCGTGCGCGAGGAAATCGGCTGCCCGGTCCTCACCGATGTCCACGCGCCGGAGCAATGCGCCCCGGCCGCCGAGGCCGTCGACATCCTGCAGATCCCGGCGTTCCTCTGCCGGCAGACCGACCTGCTGCTCGCCGCAGGCGAGACCGGCGCAGTCGTCAACGTCAAGAAGGGCCAGTTCCTTGCCCCCTGGGACATGGACAACGTCGCGGCCAAGGTCGCCTCGACCGGCAACAGCCGCATCCTGCTGACCGAGCGCGGCAGCTCCTTCGGCTACAACACGCTGGTAACCGACATGCGCAGCCTGCCCCGGATGATGCAGACCGGCTACCCCGTGGTGATGGATGCAACCCACGCGGTGCAGCAGCCCGGCGGGCTCGGCGGCGCCAGCGGCGGCCAGCGCGAATTCGCCCCGGTGCTGGCTCGCGCCGCCGTCAGCCTCGGAATCGCGGCCGTCTTCATCGAGACTCACGAAGCCCCGGACACCGCCCCGTCCGACGGCCCCAACATGATCCCCCTCGCCGAGATGCCGGCCCTGATCGGGACGTTGATGGCATTCGATCAACTTGCAAAGGCCACGCCCCTCCGCATCTGAGAGGGGCGACAGGCAAATGCAAAAAATATGTCACAAGGGTCTTGCGGTGCCCGGAGGCTGCAAGTATGAACCGCTCCGCTGCTGGGGTGTAGCCAAGTGGTAAGGCAGCGGTTTTTGGTACCGTGTACCGTAGGTTCGAATCCTACCACCCCAGCCATGAAATCCCTTACGGATAGAAAAAATCAACGGGATCAATGCCCTTCCCGGGTGCGGATTTCGACGTTCTCCCGTCTCCGCCGGCCCCGCCGTGACGTCACGCCCTACGTCCGCAAGCGCTGATCCAATGTCACACCCCTAGATGCCTGGAACACCGAGGACGTCGATGCGGGAGATGTCCGGGTTTGCTCCACGCGGGTGCGACAGATTTATTTGAGCGAAGACATGCACCTGACCGAGCATCACCCTGCCGGGCGGCGTGTTCGCTCGTGGTCCGACCGCCGTGACAAGGATCCGGGCTCCGCAGATTGGGCCTCTGTCGCCGATATGCTCAAGGACATTGGGTGTTCGCCCGCGATCGTTGCCAAGGCAGAACTGGCCCTTCATCCGATCCGTGACAATCTTTCCAGAGTGGGCAGGCATTTGAACTTCGCCCAATTAAGGCGACCGGGCGTTCGCTGGGCAGGGCGTCGTAGATGGCTTGGACGGCTTCAACCGCCCAGGTTGGCAATTTCGGTCTCTCGGCCCGGAAACTTCGCTTGGAGCAGCGCAGTGCTCCGCGCGATAGTGACCAAAGATGCCACCTGAAGGACCCGCCTCACATGCCCACCCCGACGACGCTCCGAAATCTGTCCGTTCCGGCCCTGGTATGCGCATTGGTCGGGGCGCCCGCCCTCGCGCAGGAGGAACGCCGGGAGCTGCCGCGACTGGTGCTGCAGATCACCGTCGACCAGTTACGCGGGGATCTGCTCGACCGCTACGGACGGCATCTGGGCGATGACGGCTTCCGGCGGCTGCTCGAAGGCGGGGTGCACTTCGTCGACGTCCATCACCGGCACGCCAACACCGAGACGATCGTCGGACACACGACCCTCGCCACAGGCACCGACCCGGCGATTCACGGCATGGTGGCAAACCTCTGGTTCGACCGGATCGCGGGCACCGAATTCTACAACGTGCAGGACCCGGACTTTCCTCTCGTGGGGGCCGCAGGCGTCGATGCCGATGCGGAGATCGATCCGACCCAGCGGGCGGCCACGACCGACGGGCGCTCGCCGCGCAATATCCTGACCTCCACGATCTCGGACGAGATCGCACTGCATTTCGGGCCGGAGGCGAAGGTCTTCGGCGTCTCGGTCAAGGATCGCGGCGCCATATCGATGGCGGGCCACGCGGGCTCGGCCTACTGGTTCTCGAAATCCGATGGCCGCTTCGTGACCAGCACCTTCTACCGCGACACCTACCCCGAATGGATTGCCGACTGGGAGGCGAAAGGCGTGGTCGCGAGCTACGCAGACCGCGCCTGGGAACTCTCCTCCCCGCCGTCCGCCTACCTGTTCGGCAGCCGCGACGAGCAATCCTGGGAGCCGGTGGCCCCGCCCTGGGTGACGGACTTCCCCGGCTTCGGCCGCACTTTCCCGCACACCTGGGGCGCATTGGACGACAGGTATTTCACGACGCGCCTGACGCTCAGCCCCGCGGGCGACGAGATCACCGTGGATTTCGCGAAGGCGCTGATCGACGCCGAGGCGCTTGGGCAGGACGACGTGCCCGATTATCTCGCGGTGAGCCTGTCGTCGACGGATTACGTGGGCCACCTGTTCGGTCCGTCGAGCCTCGAGGCCGAGGACAACCTGCTCCGACTCGACCGAACGCTGGCAGACCTGCTGTCGCACGTGGATGCCCGGATCGGCCTCGACCGAACGCTGGTCGTCCTGTCGTCGGACCATGGCGCGCCCGAACATCCCGGCTATCTCGCGACCCTTGGCATCGAGGCCGACACGTTCGACTTCAGGCGGGTGGATACCGAGCCGGGATTCGTCCGACTGACGGCGGAATTCGGCGAGAGCCGCGACCTGATCCTCAACTTCTCCAATCCCTACCTCTACCTCGACACCGCCGAGATCGAGGCGCGTGGTCTCGACCGCGCGGACGTGGAACGCGCGGTTGCGAAGGAGTTGGAGCAATTGCCGGGCATCGCCCATGCGATCACAAGTTCGGCCCTGCGCTCCGGTCAGGTGCCCCGCGGCAAGATCCACGACGCCGTTCTGGCCAATTTCCACAGCGACCGGTCGGGCGATATCTACATCGTCTTCGAACCGCACTGGTTCGTTGCCGATTTCGACGGGCTTACCGTGGCCTCGGCGCATGGCTCGCCCTGGAGCTACGACACACATGTCCCGATCATCGTCTCCGGCCCGGGCATCGAACCCTCACGGGTGGCTCGGCGGGTGGAAACGGTCGATGTGGCCCCGACAATCGCGGCCTACTTGGGTACCAAACCGCCATCCGGCTCCCTCGGGCAGCCGCTTGTCGAAACACTCCAGTAGAGCTCGCGGCGGAGGAATCCGCTCCGATCTGGCAAATTCGATGACCCGAAAGCAGCCAGGTGAGCCGTTTGGTCTGTCGGGGATGTCGAGTTCAACTCCTGTGCGAACCTGGGGCGACTGGAGCGTCTCACGGCGAAGACTGCTCCGAAGCGGTCATGCCTCAGAGGAACCCGGGTGGCTTTGGGCCGCGCGCATCCTACGCCTCAAGGTGTTTTCTTGGCAACGCGGAGGGGGTGTCGTCTCGCATCGCTGCCTTCGTCGGGCCCGTGGCGCCACAGGCATTGGTCGGGCATTCCCGGAAGATGCGCGATGGTCCTTTGGAGGCGTTGCGAATGGAGGCGTTGCGAATGTTGGCTACCGTGCGAATAGCCCCCATTGGGAAGGTTGTCAGCACCATATGCTCCCTGAACTTTGCGCCGACGACATGGGTTTTCTTCGCTATCAGGCTTTGGATCGCGGCGAAGCGGACCCCGAAGGAACCCGCGAAAAATCGGCTCCACCACGGGCCGCGTCCCGCTCTTGGCCGCACCGACGGCGGTGCCGATGAACGGCGGCTTCGGAGGTCGGCGTGTCTCGAATGCGCGCGGCAGGGAATTACTGAAACAACCGCCGGGTGTTGCCATCGACACGGCATCACGGAATCGAGAGGCCAATGCGCACCTCCTGCGCCATGCCGTCGGACTCGGCGCGGGCAATCGCCGTTGCGGCGTCCTTCGGCACCGGGACGCCCCAGGCAATGGCGCCACCCACTCGCGCCTCTATGAAGCGCGAGCGACGGCGTCTGCCCGAATCCAGGCCGCCGCCTTTTCGGCGATCATAAGTGTGGGAGCGTTGGTGTTGCCGCTGGTGATCTCGGGCATGATGCTGGCATCCACGACCCGCAGGCCGCTGACGCCCTTGACGCGCAACTGCGGATCGACGACCGCGTGGGCATCCTCCACCGTGCCCATCTTCGCCGTTCCAACCGGGTGAAAGATCGTCGTGGCAATGTCTCCGGCCAGTTGCGCCAGCTCCTCTTCGCTCTGGAACTGAACGCCGGGCTTGTATTCCTCCGGCTCGAAGCGCTGCATGGCCGGTTGCGCCATGATCTGCCGGACCTGGCGCAGGCTCTCGGCGGCGACCTTCCGGTCGTCCTCCGTCGCGAGGTAGTTCAGCGTAATGGCGGGGCGGTCCCTGAAATCGGCGGAGCGGATACGGATATGGCCGCGGCTGCTCGGGTTCAGGTTGCACACGCTCACGGTGATCGCCGGGAAGTCGTGCAACGGCTCGCCGAAGGCCTCCAGGCTCAAGGGCTGAATGTGATATTCGAGATTGGCGTGCGCCCTGCCCGGATCGGAGCGGGTGAACGCCCCGAGCTGGCTCGGCGACATGCTCATCGGCCCGGAGCGTGTGAGGGCGTATTGAAGCCCGATCTTCATCTTGCCGAACACCGAGTGGAGCAGCATGTTCAGCGTCGGCGTGTGCCGGACCTTGAAGACCGTGCGGATCTGCAGATGGTCCTGCAGGTTCTCGCCCACGCCGGGCGCATCCAGAACCACGTCGATGCCATGGGATTTCAGCAGCCCCGCCGGCCCGACCCCCGAGAGTTGCAGGATCTGCGGCGTGTTCACGGCCCCCGCGGAGAGCACGACCTCCCGTCGGGCATCGACCTGAACCGACGTCCGCTCGCGGCACACGTGCACTCCCGAGCACCGGATGCGCCCTTCGGCGGTCCGCTCAAAGGTCAGCCTCTCGACCTGCGCATCTGTCCAGACCGTGAGGTTCTTGCGCGAGCGTGCCGGACGCAGAAAGGCCTTCGACGCATTCCAGCGCCATCCCGAGCGCTGGTTGACGTCGAAATACCCCACCCCGCTGTTGTCGCCGGAGTTGAAATCGTCGGTCTTGTCTATCCCGTACTGTTCGGCGGCGTCGGCAAAACTGTCCAGCACGTCCCACCGCAACCGCTGTTTCTCGATGCGCCACTCCCCGCCGTGGCCATGCGTGTCCGAGAACCGGCTGTTGTGGCCGGTCGACGGGTCGGCCCCATCGTCGAGCCGGTAGTGATCCTCATGCGCCTTGAAGTCCTCCAGCGCGTTCTGCCAGGACCAGGCGGGCTCTCCGGTCAGCCGGGCCCAGTTGTCATAGTCGCGGGCCTGCCCCCGCATGTAGATCATCCCGTTGATCGACGAGCACCCGCCCAGCGTCTTGCCGCGCGGATAGATCAGGCTGCGCCCGTTCAGACCCACGTCGGCCTCGGTCCTGTACATCCAGTCGGCGCGCGGGTTGCCGATGCAGTAGAGATAACCGACCGGGATATGGATCCAGGGATAGGTGTCCGGCTTCCCGGCCTCCAGCAGCAGGACGCGCACCTGCGGATCCGCGCTAAGCCGGTTTGCCAGCAGGCACCCCGCCGTCCCGGCCCCCACGATGATGTAGTCGAATGGTTCTTGCGACATCGTCTCCCCCTCCCCCGCCCAGACATGCACGACCAGAGACACGGCCCGCAAGTCGTTGGTCCGGCCCTGGTCCGTTGCATCCGCTCTCCAGCGAAGGATCCGAAGCATAGGAAACACGGACGGAGACGCTGGACACACGCGCCATCCAGCCGGATTTTCGGTTGCTGGATGGCTGGTTACAGCATTGGGGGAACTGCCCGGCTCGCATACTGGCCCAAGGCACGTTATGAGAACGCTGCCGGAATTGGAGCAACGATTGACCGAACTTCCAAGGATCATCCTGAAGCTCGACGACGCTGGCGCGGAGAGCGACGTCGCTCCGGCGTGCTGGCGCGAGACGATGGACGTGCTGAACGAGCAGCGGGTCGTCGCCTCACTCGGAGTGATCGGGCGCGGGCTGGAAATGCCGGGAGAGGCCTTCCTGGATTGGCTGACGGATCAATCGGCAACGGGCCACGAGATCTGGAACCATGGATATGCGCACGACCGTCCGGAGGATGCGCAGCCTCTCGACGGCCAGCAGGGCGCCGAGTTCCGCGGGACGTCTTTCGGCCATCAACTTGCGGCGTTGCGACGGACGCAAGAGCTTGCCCGGCGCCGACTGGGCCTGACGCTGGCAACGTTCGGCGCTCCGTTCAATGCCACGGACCAAGCCACTGTTTCCGCGATGCATTCGGTCGAGGAACTCGAAGTCTGGCTGTTCAAGGAGACCCCGTTCCCGACCTCGAAGCGGGTTCTTCATCGCATCCCAGAGGTGAACATCGAATACCCGGTCCATGTGCCCGACTACGAGGCGTTCCGGCGGGGCTTCGACCGGCATCTGGACAAGCAGGTGCTTGTTCTCCAAGGGCATCCGAACAGTTGGTTCGGAGACCGCAGCCGGTTTGCCGCGTTCACGAGAATCGTCCGGTTCCTCGTCGATCAGAAGGCGGTTTTCCTGACGCCCCGTGAATGGGCCACAGGCCTTTCGCCGTCGACGTCCGAGGGTTGAAACGCACCCTGCTCCGCGAGCTGGCGGCATGTCCCCCGGCCGTTGCAGTCGGCGCGCGACAGGGGATCTGAGCATCCGCCCCCTTCCACCTGCGCGCGCCCGTCCACGGCATCGGAACGGGCACCGGCGTCATGCCGATCCTGCAGGAAACCGCTGAGACTGGCTCCAGTGCCGAGGCGACTGCCCGTACATGCGCTTGAACTCGCGGCTGAACTGGGAGGAACTCACGTATCCCACATCCATCGCCGCCTCGTTCACGGTCATGCCGCCGGCAATCCGCATCGCGGCATTGTTCAGCCGCATGGATTTGACGAACTGGATGGGCGACATGGTGGTCGCCTGTTTGAACTTGCGGTGAAACACGGCACGGCTCATGCCCACCTGCGCGGCCATATCGTCGATGGTGACCGGTTCGTTCAAGCGGGAGGACAGAAACTCGATCGTCCGGGCGATCTCGTTGCCGACACCAAAGGCCCGCCGCGCCGCCGCCCCCGCCTCGCCTTTCAGAACGGCGTAGTAGAGCTCTCGCAGACGACCATCTCCGAGGACGGTCCGGTCGGTCGGGCTGTCCAGCAGCTGCAGCAGCCGCAGCAGTGCGTCGGTGAACGCATCATCCCAGCGAGCCAGGGTGAGCCCCTGCGGGAGCGGCCCGCCCTTCGGGCTACGGATGGCGCCCGCGGCGTTTTCCATCTCGATCGCGAGTTCGGTCATGACCCGCGTGTTCAGCGAGATCAGCACCCCGAGGAGCGGCGTTTCAGGGGACGCCTCGGGCGTGCCCGCCTCTACCGGCATCGTCATCGGGCAGCACATGTATCGCGTGCTGTCGTAGAGGTGCCTTTCGCCGTCCAGGATCGCCTCCTTGGACCCGCTCACGACGGCCACGACGCAGGGCTCGTAGACCGCGGGGGCGCAGCGAAGCGCTTCGGTGACCCGAAAAAGCTGTACGCCCCTGATCCCGGTCTCGACGGTGCCAGCCGCGCTGACCCGGCGCTCGATGAGGTGCTTGATCCGTTCCTTGCTCATGAGACCGATCTAGCGCCGCTTGATGTCACCATTCAATACACGCGAGACGATCAGGCATGTATTCGAGATGTATTCGCCTGTTTTGCGACGATGCCCGCGTCTAACTGATGCTCCAGACAAGACGAACACACCCCACACAAGCAGCCAGCCGTGGCTGACAGGAGCATTTAAATGGCAGATACACGATTTGGCCCCAAGGGCTGGACCCCGGACCGCCTTGGCGACCTTTCCGGCAAGACCTACCTCATCACCGGCGCCAACGCCGGGGCCGGCTTTCAGGCGGCGCGGACGCTGCTGGCCAAGGGTGCCGGAGTCGTCATGCTGAACCGCAGCGCCGAGAAATCCGCCGCTGCAGAGGCTGACCTCAGGAAAGAGTTCGGCGCTGGCGCCGAGCTGACCTTTGTCCGCATGGACCTCGCCTCGCTCGCCAGCGTGCGGGAGGCCGCGGCGGACGTCCTGAAGACGGTTCCACGGATCGACGCCCTGATCTGCAACGCCGCCATCGCGCAGGTGCCGACGCAGAAGCTCACCGTGGACGGGTTCGAGAGCATGCTCGGCACGAACCACTACGGCCATTTCCTTCTGTGCGGCCTGCTCTTCGAACGGATCGAGGCATCGAAGGGCCGGATCGTGGTCGTCTCGAGCCTCGGCTACACCATGGGGATCAAGACCATCCAGTTCGACGACATGAACTGGGACAGGAACTACCACCAGAACAAGACCTACTCCCAGAGCAAGCTGGCGCAGATGATGTTTGCCTACGAGTTGCAGGACCGGCTTGCAGCGGCCGGGAACACGGACGTCGAGGTCTATGTCTGCCACCCCGGCTCGTCGCGCACCTCTCTCATAACAACCAGCGGCAACCTGGCGACGCGGATCATGTTCGGGCTCATGTCGCTGTCTCCGATGGTGCAATCGGCCGAGAAGGGATCCTGGCCGGAGGTGATGTGTGCGACCGAGACCGGCCTGGAACAGCGGGCGCTCTATGGCCCCACGGGCCGCATGGAATTCGTCGGTCCGGTCGGCAAGGGCACGCTGCACCCGCATGCCCACGACAAGACCGTCATGGTCAGGCTGTGGGACCTGTCGGAAAAGGAAACCGGGTTCAGCTGGAACCTGTAGCGGGCATTCGCCCTGGCAGAGATGGGCGGGCCAAGCGAAGGCCGCTCGGAACGCCGAGCTTCCCCTTCTGCCGCGCGACCAATCCTCCGAGGCAAGCCTGCTGCATGCCCGGCCATAGCTCACAGACGAGAGCCAATCACATGGACATCCTGAAAACAGCCACCGACTGGACGAAGGCCGAGATGGTTTCCTCCGCCTTCTTCGTCCTGTTCGGCCTTTGCTTTATCCTGGCGAGCCTCGGGTTCTGGCAACTGGGAAAGACCGATGTTTCGAAAGCCTATGTCGTCCCGACCCTGGTCGCGGGCAGCTTGCTCCTGATCATCGGGCTCGGGATCTTCCTTCCAGGTTTCTGGAGGGTTTCGAGCTTTGCGGAGGCCTACAACAGCGACGCCGCCGGGTTTGTCGCATCCGAGATCCGGCGGGCCGACAAGGTCCTCAACGACTACCGGATTGCTGTTTTCAGGGTCATCCCCCTGATCATTTCCGTCTGCGCGCTGGCGATCCTGTTGTTCGAGGCGCCCATCTGGCGGGCAAGCCTGGTCACGACCATCGCCATGATGGCCGCCATCCTGATGATCGATACCAACGCCAACGCACGGCTTGAAGCCTACCGGGAGCACCTGTCGGCAGCAGAGCCCACACGGTAAAGGCGTTTGGCCCGGTGTCGCACGAGCAGATCCCGAGCATGCACCGGAGCCGAAATGGCCATCGCGGCACCGCGACCTATTGAGAAGCAGCGGCCGAGGTGCCATTCAGCTAGGGATCAAGTGGAGCGAGCCGATGACGTCCCGGGAGCAGCAGAAGAGCCGTACCGAGTTGATTTGCGTGGCATTGCGCTCCGCGATCCTGGAGCGCGCTCTGCTGCCCGGCATGAAACTGCCCGAGGATTCGCTGGGCGAGCGCTTCGGGGCGAGCCGCACGATCATTCGACAGGCGCTGGAGCGGCTCTCGGTGGAGGGGCTGGTGGAGCTGCGGCACAACCGCGGAGCGGCGGTGGCGCAGCCGAGCCTCGAGGAGGCGCGCGACCTGTTCGAACTGCGGGCGCAGGTCGAGGACCTGGTGATCGCCCGTCTTGCCGCCGACCTGACACCGTCTCAGGAAGAGGCCCTGCTTGCCCATATCGAGAGAGAGGCCGAGGCCAGCGACGGTCCGCCGGCGATCTCGATCCGGCTGGCCACCGAGTTCCACATCCTGCTGGCAGAGCTGACCGGCAGCCCGGTGCTCATCCGCTACGTGAACGAGATCGGCTATCGCTGCGGCTTTACACTGTCGCAATTCTCCCGGCCACATTCGACCCAATGCGGCATCCAGGAACATCGCGACATCGTCGCGGCGCTCAAGTCCGGCGATGTCGCGACGGCGCAGAGGGTGGCGCGGCAACATCTCGATCAGGTCGCCTCGCGCGCGCAGTTCAACGGGGCCGACCTCAACGGGTTCTCGCATCTCGATGCGCTGGAACCCTACGCCAGCCCCGTCCGTGCCAAGGGCTGACGCGCCGCTTCAGGCCTCGATGCCGCGGGCGGTCAATATCCGCTCGGCGCTGTCGTTCCAGACGTCCATCTTCACGATCTTGCCGTTCTCGACGACGAACCGGTCCACGTAGCGGTTGCCGTCGAACGGCGTGCCATCCGGCCAGGCGCCATAGAGAAAGCCCGTGGAATAGACCACGGTGCCCTCGGCGCCCTGCGCCACGTCGAACTGCCGCATGTCCTTCTTCACCCAGGCATAACGCATCGCGTTGAAGGCCGTGGGCCCGGACGGATGATCGAAGACCCGCCCGCCGGTAAAGGTGATGACCACGCCCTCGGCCACGTAGGTCGCCGCGCGCTCGGGGTCGGGCTTCATCGAGGCTTCGAGGAAGTCATGCACGATCCGGGCCTCCTCGGGCAGCGCGTCGTAGTCGATCTTGAGCGGCTCAGGCATAGGTTTCTCCTTCGATCAGTCGATTCGAGACCTGCCACAGATCGCGGCCGCTGTAATCTGCATGCGAAAATTAAATACAAAAATTGCATGCAATCTGCCTCATCTCTGTGCAGGCGCTGTATGACTGGCGGAAATGCAGCCCGTTTGCCCCTGCGCGTTTGACACTCCGGAGCCTCCGAACGCCCCTGAAGGCACCCGCTGTTGTGCTCACGGAGACATATGATGCCTATCTGCCTTCCCCTCACGCGCCGCCTGCTGCTTGCAGGTGCGGCCGCTCTGACCCTGGGTTACGCCCTGCCCGCCGCCGCCCAGGATGACCCGATCAAGATCGGCCTCGTCGCCGCGCTCAGCGGTCAGTCCGCGAAATCCGGCGAGGCCATCACCCGCGGAATCACGCTCGCGCTCGACAAGATCAATTCGGAAGGCGGCGTGCTGGGCCGGCCGCTCGAGCTCGTCAGCCGCGACGACGAGAGCAACCCGGGCAAGGGCCTGATCGCCGCGCGCGAACTGGTGCAGCGCGAAGGTGTCGCCGCGATGATCGGCGGTCTCGACACGCCGGTATCGCTCGCCATCGTGCCCTTCGCGAACGACGCCAAGGTGCCTTTCATCGGCCCCTGGGCCGCGGGCACGCCGATCACCAAGAACGGGGCCGAGGAGAACTACGTCTTCCGCGTCTCGGCAGTGGACGAGTTCGTCGACGAGGCGATCACCGAATACCTCGTCACCAAGTACGGCTCCAAGAAGCCCGGCATGATCCTCATCAACAACCCGTGGGGCGAGTCGAACGAAAAGGGCCTGATGATTGCGCTGGAGAAGCGCGGCATGGAGCACGCCGGGATCGAGAAGTTCGAATCCAACGATGTCGATGTCGTTCCGCAGCTCACGCGGCTGAAGGAAAACGGGGCCGACGGCCTGTTCCTCGTGGCCAACGTGGCGCCCTCGGCGCAAGTCGTGAAGTCGCTCGACCGGATGGGCTGGGACGTGCCGGTCGCCTCGCACTGGGGCCCCTCCGGCGGCCGCTTCACCGAGCTTGCGGGGCCCTCGGGCGAGAAGGTGCACTTCATCCAGACCTTCCTCTTCACGGACCCCGCGCATCCGCTCTTCATGAAGCTGCAGGAGCGGTTCCCCGAGATCGAGAGCCTCGCCGACGTGACCCCGGCCACCGGTATCGCCAACGCCTATGACGCGACGCTGCTTCTGGCCGCCGCGATCGAGAAGGCCGGCTCCACAGAGGGTCCGGCGATCCGCCAGGCGATGTACGAGATCTCCGGCGTCGAGGGGGTCATCAAGACCTACGACATGCCCTTCACGCCGGAGGATCAGGACGCGCTCGGCCCGCAGGATTACATTTTCGCCAACTTCGTCGAGGGCGAGATCGTCCCGCTCGCAGACTGACCCAGGCGCGGCAGCCTTCCTCCCGAGGGCTGCCGCCCCCCTTCCCGGTCGCGCGCCGGGACCGTTCCTTCTTCAAGGCCAAGACCCGGAGCCCCCAATGACCCTATTCGTGACCGCCCTCGTGACCGGCATCGGCCTTGGCGCGATGTACGGCCTGATCGCGCTTGGATTTCAGATCACCTATTCGGTCTGCTCCCGGGTGAATTTCGCCCAGGGCTCGATGGTCATGCTGGGCGCGGTGCTGGGCTTTGTCCTGACCGAGCGCGCCGGGCTGCCGGTCATCCTGGCCTACCCGCTCGCGCTTCTGGGCTGTGCCTTCATGGGCGTGGTCGTTGAGTTCTGCCTGGTCCGTCCCTTCGCGGCGCGCGGCTCCGAGGCCTGGCTCATGGCCACGGTCGCGGGCGGCATCCTGCTCGACAACACCGTGCTCTTCACCTTCGGCAACGAGCCCCGCAGCCTGCCATCGCCTCTCGTCGAGTCGAGCTGGCAGATCCTCGGAACCGGCGTCTATCCGCAACAGCTCCTCATCCCGGCCGTCGCCATCGGCGTCGCAGTGGCGCTCCAGCTTCTCTTCCGCCGCACCCGGCAGGGCCGTGCGCTGCTGGCGGTGGTGCAAAACCCCGATGCCGCGCGGCTGATGGGGATCAACACCTCGCTGATGATCTCGGGCTCCTTCGCGCTCTCGGCGATGCTCGCGGGCGCCGCGGGCCTGCTGATCGCGCCGCTCTTCTCGGTGCATTCCGACATGGGCACGCTCTTCGGGATCAAGGCCTTCGCCGTCGCGATCCTGGGCGGCATGACCTCGGCCTCGGGCGTGATGCTTGCGGGGTTTCTCTACGGGCTCGTCGAAGCCTTCGTGACGACCTATCTCGGCTCGTCCCACACCTACATCCTCACCTTCGCGCTGCTGATCGCGGTGCTCGCCGTGAAGCCCAACGGGCTCTTCGGCAAGGCGGCCCTGCGGAAGGTCTGAGCCGATGAGATCGTTTTTCCGCCCTCGTCCGCTCGACCTGACCATCCTCGCGCTCACCGCGGCGGCGATCCTGTCGCTCGGCGTGATCGGAGGCTACACGCAATTCGTGATCGGCCTCGTGGCGATCTGGACGATCCTCTGCGTGGGGCTCAACGCGCTCTACGGCCTCACCGGCCTCGTCTCGCTCGGCCAGGTCGGGTTTTTCGCCATCGGGGCCTATGCCCATGCGATCCTGATGCAGGCCGGGCTGAGCTTCTGGCTGGCCCTGCCGCTGGCGACCGCGCTCTCCGCGGGCGTCGGCGCGCTGCTCGCCGTGCCGGCGGTGCGGATGGCCGGGCCGTTCCTCGCCATGGTCACCATCGCCTTCGCCTTCATCGTCGAGCATGTCGCCATCGAGTGGCGCAGCCTCACCGGCGGCCAGAACGGCCTGATGGGGTTCGACATGCCGGGACTCCTCGGGCTTTCCTTCGGCGAACGTGAACTGGTGATCCTGTCCATCGTACTCGCTGGCGCGGCGCTGCTGGCCTACCGCGCACTATCCGACAGCGGATGGGGCATGGCGATGGCCGCCCTGCGCGACCAGGAGGTCGCGGCGGGCTCCCTCGGCTTCGACCCCTTCATCACCAAGCTCACCGCCTTCGCCATCGCCGCAGGGACGGCGGGACTGGCGGGCGGGCTCTTTGCCACGCTGATGCAGTTCATCGCGCCCTCGAACTTCATGCTGTCGCAATCGATCCTGTTCCTCTTCGCGGTGATCCTCGGCGGCGCGGGCACGGTGCTCGGCCCGCTCGTCGGCGCGGCCATCGTGGTCTTCCTGCCCGAGATGCTGTCGGGGTTGGCCGAATATCGGCTGCTGTTCTTCGGCGCGCTTCTGATCGCCGTTCTCCTGCTCGCGTCACGCGGCGTGGTCGGCACCATCGCGGCCTTCCTGCCGCGCGCCACCGAAACAACGCCGGCCGCCTCGCGCGACACGGTGCTCGACTTCATCCGCCCCGAGACCAGAGGCGGGCTCAAGGTCGAGGGCCTCGGCATCACCTTCGGCGGGCTCAAGGCCGTGGACGGGGCGACCTTCGATGCCGCGCCCGGCGAGGTCACCGCCGTTATCGGGCCGAACGGAGCGGGCAAGACGACGCTGCTGAACATGGTCTCCGGCTTCTACGTGCCGGAAACCGGCCGCATCGAGACCGCAGGCCGCAACGTCGCCGGCTGGTCGATGCACGCCACCGCCCGGCTCGGCGTGGCGCGCACCTACCAGGCGACGCGGCTCTTCGGAGCGCTCAGCGCCGAGGAGAACGTGATCGCCGGCCTGCCTCGCGGTCGCGGCGGGGCGCCCTTCTCGGCGCTGGCGACACCGGATCGCCGCGCCCTTGCGCGCGGTCTGCTGGCGCTCGTGGAATACGAAGGCGATCCCGCAACCCCGGCGGACGACCTGCCCCACGTGGACCGCAGGCTGGTCGAGATTGCCCGCGCGCTCGCCATGCGCCCGCATGTCCTGCTGCTCGACGAACCGGCCGCGGGCCTCATGCACGCGGACAAGCGCGCGCTATCCGGGCTGCTGCGCAAGCTGGCCGATTGCGGGATCGCCGTGGTGCTGGTCGAGCACGACATGGAGATGGTCATGGGCATCTCGGACCGGATCTTTGCCATGGATGCGGGCCAGCCCATCGCCTTCGACACCCCCGAGGCCATCCGCAGCAACGAAAAGGTCATCGCCGCCTATCTCGGCGAAGGTACGCTCGATGCCCCGCCGCGGGAGCTGGACTACGTGCCGGGCGCGATGGAGCGCCTCATCACCCGCAAGCTCTGCGCCGGCTATGGCGCGGCGGACGTGCTGCAGGAGGTCGACCTGCGGATCGGACAGGGGGAGCTGGTGGCGCTTCTCGGCGCGAACGGCGCGGGCAAGTCGACCTTTCTCAAGACGCTGTCGGGCCTGATGTCCCCGAGCGCCGGCGAGATCATCCTGGAAGACCGGAACATCGAGGGCAGGCCCGCCCACCAGATCGTCGAACGCGGCCTCGTGCTGGTGCCCGAGGGGCGTCAGGTCTTTCCCGACCTGACGGTCGCACAGAACATCGAACTCGGGGCCTACAAGCGCAAGGAGCGCCCGGACCCCTCCGAGCTCGAAGCGATCCTCACGCGTTTCCCGCGTCTGCGCGAGCGGATGAACACCCCCGCCGGACTGCTGTCCGGTGGCGAGCAGCAGATGATGGCGATCGCGCGCGGCCTCATGGCCAAGCCTCGACTGCTGCTGCTCGACGAACCCTCCCTCGGCCTTGCGCCGGCCATGATCGAGGAGCTCTACGCCATTCTGGCCGAGCTCCGCGACGACGGCATCACCATCCTGCTCGTCGACCAGATGGCGACCTTGGCGCTGGCGGTGGCCGACCGCGCCTATGTCCTCGAACAGGGCCGTGTGGTGGCAGAGGGCACGGCCGAGGAGCTGCAGGGCGACGAGGCTCTGATCGCGGCCTATCTCGGCGGCGGGACAGCGGAGGCCGAAGCCCCCCTGTTGAAGGAAGACGTCGCATGACGCTGGACCTCGTGATCCGCAACGCCCTGCTGGAGGACGGCGGCGTTCCGCAGGACCTGGGCATCAGGAACGGGCGGATCGAGACCATCGCACCGCGCATAGCCACCGACGCCCGCGCGCTCGATGCAGGCGGCGGGCTGGTGATCGCGGGCTTCGCCGACAGCCACCTGCATCTCGACAAGGCCTGCCTGCTGGACCGCGCCTCCAACCCGACCGGCACGCTCAAGGGCGCCATCGAGGCGGTCAGCGCTGCCAAACGCGACTTCACGACCGCGGATGTCCATGCCCGCGGCGCCCGCGTGCTGGAAAAGGCCATCGGCCAGGGCACGACGCTTATTCGGACGCAGGTCGAGATCGACCCGGGCGTCGGCCTCGCGGGGTTCGAGGCCGTGCGCCAGCTCAAGGCGGATTACGCCTGGGGCGTGGACCTGCAGATCTGTGTGTTTCCGCAGGAGGGCCTGCTGAACTACCCCGGAACTGAGGCGCTTCTGCGCCGGGCTCTGGACGAGGGCGCAGACCTTCTGGGCGGCTGCCCCTATACCGACAGCGATCCCGAGGGGCATATAAAGGCGCTCTTCGCGATGGCGCGGGACTATGATGTCGATCTCGACTTCCACCTCGATTTCGACCTCGACACGAGCTGGCGGCACCTCGACTGGGTCGCGCGCGAGACCATTGCCCACGGCATGCAGGGCCGCGTCGCCATCGGTCATGTCACCAAGCTCTCGATGCTGCCCCCCGGCCCCCTGACCGATACGATCGCCCTGATGCGCGATGCCGGGATCGCCCTGACGGTGCTGCCCGCGACCGATCTCTTCATGACCGGCCGCGACCACGACCACGGCGTGCCGCGCGGCGTGGCCCCGGCCCACAGGTTCCACGAGGCAGGGCTGTGCTGCACCGTCGCCACAAACAACGTGCTGAACCCCTTCACGCCCTACGGCGACTGCTCCCTGCCGCGCATGGCGAACCTCTTTGCCAACGTGGCCCAGCTCGGCAGCCCGGAGGCGCTGGCCCGGTGCTTTGCGATGGTCAGCGAAGAGCCGTTCCGGCTTCTGGGGCGCGACCCTGTGATCCGCGAAGGCGCGACCGCCGACCTGGTCGCCCTGCCCTGCGCCAGCCGTGCTGATGCGGTGGCCGAAATCGGACGGCCGATCTGGGGCGTCAAGCGCGGCAAGCCGAGTTTCGAGGCGCCTCTGCCCCGCCTACTGCGCCCCGGCGTGGCGCGCCCGGCGGCGCTGGCGGTGTGACGATGGCCGAGATCAACCTGCCGGATGTTCTGGCCGAAGTGACCGAGGCGTTCCATCGCTACGAGACCGCGCTGACCAGCAACGACGTGGCAACGCTCGACGCACTCTTCTGGTCGAGCCCGCATGTCATCCGCTATGGCGCGACCGAGAACCTCTACGGTCAGGAAGAGATCCTCGCCTTCCGCCAGGCGCGGCCTTCCAAGGGCCTCGACCGGACGCTGACGCGAACCGTCATCACCACCTTCGGACGCGACTTCGCGACGGCCAACACCGAGTTCACCCGCGACGGCGTGGCGCGGATCGGCCGCCAGAGCCACAGCTGGGTCCGTCTGCCCGAAGGCTGGCGGATCGTGGCGGCGCATGTCTCGTGGATGGAGGGATGAACGGCTGAACGGGAGTTGCGGCCGGCCCCTGCCTCGACACCTCCGGAAGGCGCGGCGCCCGCTCTTGCTACCGGTCCGGCGCGCCCGCCTCGGCAAATCCGACCCTTTCACGCCGGGCGAAGGGCGACAGCGGCGGCATCCGGGAAGGCAGCAGTCCGCCCTCCTGCTGACGGCGCCACTGCGCCACCCAGGCCGTGGCGAGCAGCATTGCGAGGCCGGCTGGCGGGAGTATCCAGCCCAGCCAGGGCGTCTGACCGAATCCGTGGATCAGGGTCTGGAAGCCGAGGGAGATCAGTGTACCGGTCGCGAAAACCACCAGCCCGTGCTGCCCCATCAGCCTCAGCGGCGCGGCCGCGCGCGACTCGGAGAATCGGACGACGATGGGCAGGCACGAGAGAACGTAGACAAGCGCCAGGCTGTGCAGCAGCCGCGGCAGGGCGAGGTAGCTCTTTTCGTGCGACACGACGTGGAACGGCGCGCCCGCTTCCGCCAACCGCCACATCTGGTGGTTCATGAACGCCGTCACCTCCGGCATGTGCTTCCACGCGACCACGAAGACGAGGAAGGCCGACGCCAGGCCGAACAGCCACTGGGACCGGGGCACCAGCCGCTCGCCACGCCGAAGGCGCAGGCCGATCAGCAGGCCGATCACGAAGATCAACTGCCAGGACAGCGGATTGAAGAACCAGACCCCGCCTTCGGGGAAGTTGGAAAAACTCACCCGCCACCATCCGGCGGCGAACCACAGCGCCAGCGCCAGCCCGAGCAGAAGCATCGGGCGGCGCAGGCCGATCAGGATCGCGGCCGGGGTGAAGAGCAACAGCACGCAATAGACCGGCAGGATGTTCACGTAGCCGATCTGGTGGCCCAGAAGCGGGATCGCGAAAAGCACATCTCCCGGCCGCTCGAAGACGGCGCCGAGGTTGTGCATCTGCAGCAGATCCGGCTTCCCGAAAGCCGCCGCCGCGACGCCGAAGATCGCGATGACGCAGACCGTCAGGAACAGGTGCACCAGGTAGAGCGTCCATGCCCGCCGCCAGATCGGGGCGACGCCGGGCCAAAGACCTGCACGCACTCGCTGGGTGACCTCGAGCCCCCTGGCATAGGCGACACCGGCGGCGATGCCCGACATGATGAAGAAACCTTCGGCGGCGTCCGAGAATCCCCAGTTGCCGATCGTGTACTTCTCGTAGGGATTGCCGGGCATGTGGTTGATGAAGATCATCGCCAGCGCCAGCCCGCGAAACGCGTCGATCCGGGCGTCACGCCGACGCCGGGGCACAGATATGCCCTGCCCTGCGGACGCGGGCATGCTGTTCGTAACGGTCGCTACCACTTCAGGCCGCTTCCTTCCCCATCGGGGCTTCCTGCGGCGAGGCAGGTGTCAGCCAGCGGGCGGCGATGTCGCGGAACTCGGTGACCACGGCCGGGACCTCGGTCTCTTCCGGCACCGAGAAGACCGCGTGGGTCAGCGGCCGGGAGGTCCAGGCGACCAGCACCGGCGCCAGCATCATCGGCAGGCAGACCGGCAGCAGCCAGGGCGCCTGTTCGGGGGCGATCTGGAGAACGGCGACATAGGCCAGTGCGCCCCAGACCACGACCCAGAGGCAGGCGCGCAGGGTCTGGCCGAGATGCAGGATGCCCTCTCCGCGGGCATTGGCCGGCCAGCCGCCGTCCTGCCCGGACAGCACCTGCAGCACCGCCCGGGTCTGGTAGGCCAGAAGGACCGGCGCCAGCAGCGAGGTCAGCGCGATCTCGGTCACCACCGAGGCAAGCGCCCGTATCGGCCCGCCATAGGCCTCGGCCCGGCCGGTCAGCACGGCCTCCGCCCAGACGGCGAATTTCGGCAGGATCAGCAGGCCCACGATCCCCAGGACCAGCGCCAGGATCTCCTGCGTCAGGTCGCTCGGGAAGACCGGGAACAGCTGGTACGGCTCGGGAAAATAGTCCGGCGGCGGCGCCAGCGCGGCAGCGGCCAGCGAGCTGAGCAGGAAACCGGCCCAGAGGAGCGAGACCAGGTAGGCGACGATCCCCTGCAGGAAAACGAAACGGCTCCAGCCCGCGAGACCGGGCGCGAGAAGCAGTCGGATATGCTGCAGGTTGCCCTGGCACCAGCGGCGGTCGCGCCGGGCGTGAGAGAGCACGTTCTCCGGCCCTTCCTCGTAGGAGCCGGCGATCGCGGGATCGACCTCGACCCGCCACCCGGCCCGCGCCAGCAGCGCGGCCTCGACGTAATCGTGGCTCAGGATATGCCCGCCGAAGGGCGGTTTCCCGGCAAGCGCCGGAAGGCCGCAGCTCTCGGCGAAGGCGCGGACGCGGACGATCGCGTTGTGCCCCCAGAAGGGGCCCGTCGCGCCCTGCATACGGGCAAGGCCGCGGGTGAAGACCGGGCCGTGGAAGGCCGCCGAGAATTGCATCATCCGCCCGAAGAAGGAGCGCGCACCGACGATGCGGGGCAAGGTCTGCAGCAGTCCCAGGTCCGGATCGGCCTCCATCCGGGCGATCATGTCCCGGATCGCCGCACCGCTCATCAGGCTGTCGGCATCGAGGATCACCGCATATTCATAGGCGCCGCCCGAGCGGCGGATGAAGTCCTCGACATTGCCGGCCTTGCGGCCGCGCCCGTCCTCGCGGACACGGTAGAACACCCGCCCCTGCCCGCTCACTTCGCGCCGCAGCCGTTCGAAGGCCTCGCGCTCGCGCGCATTCGCTTCGGGGTCGCGGGTGTCGGAGAGAATGGCGATATCGAGAGACACGCCGGCCGCAGCGATCGAATGGTCGATGGCCGCGACCCGCGCGAATGTCAGGACAGGATCCTCGTTGCAGATCGGAACCAGCACCACGGCCGGCGGCTGCGCACCCTGAAGGGCCGGCACGGACCGGGCCCGCCATGGCGCAAGCCCGGTCAACGCAAGCATCACCCCCCAGCCGAGCCAGGCGGTGGTTGCAAAGATCAGGACGATGCGAAACCAGTCGAAGACGCCAACGCTGTCCTGCGCCGCGACGTCGGCCATCAGGACAGCGGCGACCAGCGCCATGAGCGTCGCGCCGACAAGGGCGATCAGGCGCGCGGACCGGGTCGTGCCGGACGCAGGGATCGGTTTGCGCATGTCAGGCCGACTGCCAGCCGAAGACCAGCCGCATCAGCATCGCCAGGCGGCTCGAACTGCGGGGAGCCAGCACCTGTGGCGGCATCGCCAGCGGCGCTTCCGGAGGCAGGCAATCGAGCTCCGGCGCCTTGGTGTCTTTCACGAACTGTGTGTCGTTCATTTGTTTACCCATTGGTACAACCAGGTTTCGCTCAACGCGTGTCCGTATCCTTCGAGGGAGGCCTTCATCTCCACGACAGCGCCATCCGCGGCGCGCGCTTCGATGACCAGTCGCCACGAGCCTGTGTCCTCGATTCGGGACAGGACGGTCTCGACAACCTCGCCATTCTGGATACTGACATTCGGAGCAACTTCTGCCTCACCAGAAAGTTCCGCCAGGGTGCCGCCGGCGAAGTCGACGACGAATTTCCGCCGATCGGAGGGGCCATCCACACCCGAAACGCCGCCTTTTCCGACTCGCGTGCGCAAAACCCGGGCAAGATCTGGAGACCCGTTCCCCTCGGGCGCCAGCCCCCAATACAACCTGTAGGAGAATTCCAGCTCCTCACCGGCCTTGGTCTCGCGGTTGGGAACCCACATCGCAACGATGTTGTCGTTCACCTCGAGGTCCGAGGGGATCTCCAGCAGGCTCACGCTGCCCTGCCCCCAGTCGTTGAGCGGCTTCACGATGACGGAGGGCCGCTGGTCGTAATGCGCCTCGGCATCGAGATAGGTCTGGAATGCCCGGTCGCGTTGGACCAGACCGAAGGAGGCCGGGCTCTGCGCGCCGAGGAAGGAGCTGGCGAGCTGCGGCGGGTTGTTCAGCGGGCGATAGAAGGTCTCGCCAGAGGCCGTGTTCAGGACCAGCGCCTCGCTGTCGTGCACCGCGGGGCGGAAATCGTCGAAGGCGCCGGGGTCGGCACCGCCGAACAGATACATCGAGGTCAGCGGCGCGATGCCTAGATGGCGGATATCCTTGCGGAGGAAGAGCCGCGCGGTCACGTCCATCTCCGTCGTCTCGCCGGGGCGAATGACAAAGCGATAGGCGCCGGTCACCGAGGCACTGCGCAGCGCCGCGTAGAGCGTGACACTGCCGGTTCCGTTGGCGGGACGCTCCAGCCAGATGTCGGAGAAGCGGGGGAACTCCTCGCCCTCCGGACGGCCGGTGTTGACGGCAAGCCCGCGCGCGCTCAGCCCGTAGACGGTGCCGCGCCCGAGCGCCCGGAAATAGCTCGCACCGAGAAAAGACACGAGCTCGTCGAACTTGTCGGCCCGATTGAGCGGGGTCATCAGGCGAATGCCGGCGACGCCCGACATCTCGAAATCTGCGGGGACGTCGGTCTTCAGATCGGAATAGATGAAATCGGCCGTCGAGAACGACATGGGACGAGCCTGACCGTCAATGATTTCATACACATGCACGGGCTCCTTAAAAAGCCACCCGAGGTGGAACGCGTTCATGTGGAAGTCGGGATTGTCGGCCCAGCGGGTCCGATCCGGGTCGAACCGGATGCGCTGGAACTCGTCGTAATCCAGCTCGGCGAGGAAGTTACCGATCTTTTCCACCTCGACAGGCGCCTCGCGGCTCTCGGCCCGCATCATCTCGGTCAGGGTGTCGAAGGAGAACGGCGCCTCCGCAGGCGTCGCGGCAGGCGCGCCTTCGGCAGCGGGCGCGTCAGCCTGCTGGGCAAGGGCCGGAACCCCGCCGACCAGTGAGCCGAGCGCGGCGGTTCCGAGGAGCCTTCCCAGAAAGGTACGGCGGTCCAGGCCGACCGTTTTCCCGGGGAAGGAAATCTCGTTCTTGATCAAGGGACTCTCCATCGTCGATCGCGGGTAGATAATGCGCCATGCCGCGCTGCAGAATTGGGAATCTGCCATCGGGTCAAGCCATCGGCAGAAATCCGCCGCAACCCGTTTGGCTGCAGGCGTTTTTTTGTCAACTCCGAAAGTTAGAAGTGGTTCCCCGAAAAGTTGGAGAGACGTCGCGCTCTCAGGAATTATGCATTAAATACAATTCTTTGACTGAACGTGTTGAATTCGCGAAGGAGCACTCGAAACCTGCCGCCCTGCACAAGCCCTCCGGGCATCTTCGTCACCCGCCAGCCAAGCCGATGCGTGCAATCACCAGGCTCCGCCCCGCATGCCCGATTCGCAGGCGTTCCGCACCCTCGGCGCTGCGCCTGCGAGGTCGGACTCAGGCATTTCAGGCGATGGTTTCGATCGCGAACTGGAACAGCGAGCGGATATGATTCGCCACCGCCTTGCGCGCCGCCTTGGCATCCCGCGCCTCCAGCGCGTCCAGGATCTCGGCGTGCTGTCGGGAATCCGGCTCCAGCCGTTCGTAGAGACGGTCGATCTCGAACATCTTGGTACTGGCGCGCAGCCCGTGGATCAGTTCCGCCATGACCTTGTTGCCGCAGTTCTCGATGACCAGCCCGTGCACCTCGTCGTCCGAGCGCCAGTGCGCCAGCATGTCATAGGGCCGGCGCGTCTCCACCGCCTGCAGGTTGGCCCGCGCCGCCGAGATAGCCTCCCGATCCACGCGATCGACGCAGAGCGCCGCCGCCTCGCTTTCCAGAAGCTCCCGCACCTTCAGGCTCTGCAAATACTCGCGCAGCTCGACCTTGCGCACCTGGAACGAGCGGTTGGCCGACTTCACCAGCACGCCCTCCGCCTCCAGCCTCTGGAGCGCCTGCCGAAGCGGGGTTCGGGAAATGCCCAGCTGGTCCGCCAATTGCTGTTCGACGATCAGGCTCCCCGTGGCGAGCTCCCGCCGCTCGATCATCTCCGAAATCGCGTCATAAGCCTGCTCTGAAAGAGTGCCCCGCCTCGGGAAGGCCGGGGCAATGGTGGCTTTTGCGGAATCGGGAGCGGTGTCGAGCGCGGGCGTCTGCTTCGTCATGTCGTCAACTTTCCAACAATGTCGTCACGGCAGGCACAGCGCCGGGTCCGCGATGACAATTTCATCGTTTTGAGCACGCTTCTCATCCCTGGCCTCTCTTATTCCATGGATACAGAACAAAATCTATTGCGCTCTTTCGGTGTACGGTCTGTTATGCATTGTATACCGCCGGAACACGGAACTGCAAAGGATCAGTCATGAGCGACACCGCCGCCCCCGAGGCCGACAGCCAGAGCGCCATCACCTTCCTGCGCGAGCTGATCGCCGCACAGCCGCGCGGCGAGCACGCGGTTCAGCAGGTGATCGGCGCGCGGCTGGCGCAGGCGGGTTGCAAGGTGAGCCGCCATCACTATGACCCGGCGAGCGTCCCCATGAAGGGAGAATTCGCCGCCGACTCCTCCCGCAACCCCGAGCAACGCAGCGCGGTGGTCGGCACGCTGGAAGGTCGGGACGACCTGCCGAGCCTGCTGATCTTCGCGCACCCGGACGGTGAACCCGTCACCGATGCCGATCAATGGACCCATGACGCCTTTGCCGGGGAAATCGACGGTGGCCGGCTCTATGGCTGGGGCGTTGCGGACGACCTTGCGGGCTGCGCCGCCGCCGTCCTGGCAATCGAGGCCGCGGCCGCGAGCGGCCGGCCGATGGGGCGTGCGGTCTTTGCCTCGACGCCCTCCAAGCGATATGCCCGCGGCGTCGCCGCCCTGCTCCACGACGGGCTGACCGCCGACGCGGCACTCTATCTGCACCCGGCGGAATCCGGGGTCGGCATGCGCGAGATAAAGGCGCTGGCATCCGGCCAGCTCGAGTTCCGCATCACGGTCACCGGCCAGGCACCCGACACCACCGAACCCGGGCAGACCGCGTTCTCCCACCTTGCCGCCAACCCGGTGGACAAGGCCATTCTGATCCACGGCGCGTTGATGGCCCTGGCCGAGGATCGCGCCAGACGCATCCGTCAGCCGCAGATCGAGGCGCGGGTCGGACGGGCCACCAACCTCCACATCTCCCGCATCCAGTGCGGCCAGATGACCAAGCTCGCCCGGATCGCCGATGAATGCGTGATGGGCGGAGCCCTTTCCTTCCCGCCGGGCGAGACGCTGGCGGAGGTGCAGGCCGAGGTCGAGGCCGCCGTCGCCCGCGCCTGCGAGGCCGATGACTGGCTCAGGGCGCACCCGCCCAGGATCGACTGGCTCACCGGCGTCACCGGCGCCCATGTCCCCGAGGAACATCCGCTCTTCCAGGTGACGGCGCGCTCCGTCCGCGAGGTCACCGGCGAGCAGCCCTACGTCAACGCCATGCACACATCGAGCGACATCCGCAATCCGCCGGTCGAGGCCGGCATCCCCTGCGTCGCCTTCGGCTGCCTCTGCGGCGATCTCAGCCAGAACGAGAAACGCGACGAGTGGGTCGATGTGGCCGACTTCCTCCGCATGGTCGACGTCACCACCCGCGTCGTCACCGGCTGGTGCGGCGGCGCCGGCAAACCCTGATCCGAAACACAACAGAAAGGCCGGTCAAGCGGCCCCGCTTCACTTCAACAGAGGACCTTCACGATGATGAATACCAAAGCGACCCGGATGGCTGCGACCGTCCTTCTGACCATGACCGGCGGCGCTGCCGTTGCACAGGACTGTCCGACCGGCCTGCCGGTGGTGGAAGAAGGCAAGCTGGTCATGTCGATCAACGCCACCATCCCGCCCAAGCAGTACATCGACGCCGACGGCAACATCGCCGGCCTGCACCGCGAGATGGGCGACGAGATCGCCAAGCGCCTGTGCCTCGAGCCGGTCTACCAGAACGTCGACTTCGCCGTGCAGATCCCCGGCCTCGACGCCGACCGCTGGGACATGATCAACACCGGCCTCTACTTCACCGACGAGCGCGCGGGCTTCATGCAGCTGGTGCCCTACTCGGTCAACGCGCTGGCGCTGATCTCCGCCGCCGGCAACCCGCTGGGCGTGAGCGAGCCCAAGGACCTGGCCGGCCATGCCGTCGGCGTCGAGATCGCGGGCTTCGAGGAGAAGAAGCTGAACGAGATCAACGACGCCCAGGTGGCCGAGGGGCTGGAGCCGATGGATATCCGCGCCTTCAACACCTACGGCGAGACCTTCCTCGCGCTCGGCGGCGGCCAGATCGATGCGGTCTTCGCAGGTGACGCGATCGGCTCCTACTACCAGGAGAAGGGCCAGTTCACCAAGGCCGCGACCGGCCTCTATCCCGGCACCCCCGGCGCCTTCGCCTTCGACGAGCCGGACCTGGCGCAGGCCGTGGCCGATGCGCTGAACGCGATGAAGGCGGACGGCACCTACGATGCGATGATGGAAGCCTACGGCACCACCAAGATCGACGTCTGGGACCGCTGGCCGGGAGAGTTCACCTATTTCTACACCGGCGACTGATCGCTTCGGACAACTGATCGAAACGCGGGTGGCGCGGACGCGCCACCCCATACCCTGAAGGGGGGTTCTCATGTCCTGGAGCTGGGACCATTTCATGCGTTTCCTGTTCAGCGATTACATGCTGCACGGGGTCTGGACCACGATCTGGCTGTCGATCGTCGCCATGGTGCTGGGCTGTTCGCTCGGCGTCGTCGTGGCCTTCATGAAGATGTCGAAGACCTGGATCCTCCGGCAGATCGCGAACGCCTACATCTGGGTGTGGCGCGGCACGCCGCTGCTGGTCCAGATGGTCATCATCTACACCGTGCTGCCCAAGGTCGGGATCCGCCTCGGCGTGGTCGAGAGCGCCATCGTCGCGCTGTCGCTGCACGAGGCTGCCTATTTCGCCGAGATCGTGCGCTCGGGCGTGCTGTCGGTGAACCGGGGCCAGAAGGATGCGAGCCGCGCGCTCGGCATGACCTGGGCGCAGCGGATGCGCTACGTCATCATCCCGCAAGCCACCCGGGTCATCATCCCGCCGCTCGGAAACCAGTTCAACCTGATGATCAAGACGACCTCGCTCGCCTCCGTCATCTCGATGGAAGAGCTGTTCCGCCGGACCCAGCAGCTCGCGCAGCTCGAGTTCAAGGTGCTGGAAGCCTACATGTGCGCGGCTTGCTGGTACCTGCTGATGACCACGGTCTGGGGCCTGATCCAGAAGCAGCTCGAAGCACATTACGACAAACCCTTCGGACCGGTTTCCGATTCGAGCGAAAAGAAGTCCGATCCGGTCCTGAGCGGCCAGGCGGCCCAGGTCTGACATGGGAGACGAGGACATGACCCGCATGGAAGCAGACGTCGTCCCCGCCGCGCCGGCCAAGCCGCGCGAGCTCGGGCCGCCCATCGTCGAGATCTGCAACGTCGAGAAGCGCTTCGGCTCCAACCACGTCCTGCGGGACGTGAGCCTGACGGTCCGGCGGGGCGAAGTGGTGGTGATCGCCGGCCGCTCCGGCTCCGGCAAATCGACCCTGCTGCGCTGCATCGATCACCTGGAAACCATCGAGGGCGGCACTATCCACGCCTGCGGCGAACTCATGGGATACCGCCAGGATTCCATGGGGAAGAAGACCGAGCTGAGCGACCGGCGCGTCGCCAGGCAGCGGCGCAACATGGGCATGGTGTTCCAGTCCTTCAACCTGTTCCCGCACCTGAACGTGCTGCGCAACATCACCATCAGCCCCGTGAAGATCATGGGAGAGGACCCCGCCAGGGCCGAGGCCCATGCCCGCGAACTGCTGGAGCGCGTCGGGTTGCCCGACAAGGCCGAGGCCTATCCCAGCCAGCTCTCCGGCGGCCAGCAGCAGCGCGTTGCCATTGCCCGCGCCTTGGCGATGCGTCCGCAGGTCATGCTGTTCGACGAGCCGACCTCGGCGCTCGATCCCGAGATGATCTCGGAGGTCCTCGACGTGATGATCGACCTGAGCCGCCAGGGCATGACAATGATCGTCGTGACCCACGAGATGGGCTTTGCCCGCGCCGCCGCCGACCGGGTGCTGATGATGGCCGATGGCGTGATCGTCGAGGACGCCCCGCCGGAAGAGTTCTTTACCAATCCGCAGAGCGAGCACACGCGGCTCTTCCTGTCGAAGATCCTGTAGCGAGAGGGCGGCGTCGTGATCCGGACGGTACTTGGCGACGTGTCGGCAGACGCGGTCGGGCCAGCGCTCATGCACGAACACCTGCTGTTCGACATCGTGCCGCCGCAGGCCGACGGCGACCGCGACGCGGAAATCGCCATGGAGGATCGCTGGCAGGTGGATTACCGCTCCAACGAGACCCCGGCCAATGCCCTCCAGACCGACGCAGAGGTGGCGGCGCACGAACTGGCGTTCTACGCCGCCGACGGGGGCAGCCTCGTCGTCGACCAGAGCGTCCATGGCCTTGCCCGGGACGCCGGGGGGCTGGCCCGCGCGTCCCGGGCCAGCGGCGTGCATGTCGTGGCCAGCGCCGGCACCTACGTCGAGGCCTACGTGGATAGCGCAACGCGCACCCTGAGAGCGGCGGCACTGGCCGATCGCTTCACGCGGGAGGTGACGGAGGGGCTCGACGGCACCGAGATCCGCGCCGGGCTGATCGGCGAGATCGGCTGCTCCTGGCCGCTCACCGGATTCGAGACCCGCGCGCTCGAAGCCGCAGCCGAGGCACAGCGGCGCAGCGGAGCCGCCATCAGCGTCCACCCTGGCCGTCACGAAACGGCCTGCTCCCGGATCCTCGACATCCTCGCGGCCAGCGGCGCCGACCTCTCGCGGGTGATCCTCTGCCACATGGACCGCACCCACCCCGACGGCCATGGCATCCTTCCGCTGCTGGAGCGCGGCTGCGCGGTGGAATGGGATTTCTTCGGCATCGAGCAATCGCATTACTGGATGACCGACGCGGTGGAGCTTCCGACCGATCTCGGCCGCCTTCGCCTGATCCGGGAGTTCGACCGGCAGGGATTTGGCGAGCAGATCGCCATTTCCCATGACATCTGCACCAAGACCCGCCTGCGCCAATGGGGCGGGCACGGATACGGACACATCCTGCGCAACGTCCGCGCGCTCATGCTGCGGCTGGATTTCCGGCCGCCCCTGATCGACGCGCTGCTGCGCGATACCCCACTCAGATTGCTGAACTTGAAGGAGACCCCGCAATGAAGACCGGCTTCCGCGGTACATTTTCCGTGATGGTCACCGCCTATGACGACGCGGGCGCTTTCGACCCCGCCCGGATGGCACGTTTCACCGACTGGCAGGTGACCGAAGGAATCCACGGGCTGA
This sequence comes from Tropicimonas sediminicola, assembly GCF_900188335.1. Taxonomy (GTDB): domain Bacteria; phylum Pseudomonadota; class Alphaproteobacteria; order Rhodobacterales; family Rhodobacteraceae; genus Tropicimonas; species Tropicimonas sediminicola. The sequence continues at coordinate 455,840 of NZ_FZOY01000002.1, forward strand.
TCCCGCTGGGCTCGACAGGCGAGTTCCTGTCCCTGACGGTGAATGAACGCGAGGCGGTGGCGCGCTGCGTCGTCGATACGGTGGCCGGCCGCGTTCCCGTGCTGATCGGCGCCGGTGCGGAGCGGACCGAGGACGTGATCGAGAACTGCCGCATGGCGGAGGCGGTCGGCGCCGACGGGGTGATGATCATCCCGCCGTTCTACTCGACCCCGACCGAGGATGAGCTCTATCGTCACTATGCCCGCATCAGCGAAGCGACGGACCTGCCGATCATGCTCTACAACAACCCGGCCACGGCCAATGTCGACCTGACCCCGCCCATCGTGGCGCGGCTCTCCACGCTCAAGGGGGTCGACTACATCAAGGAAAGCACGATGGATGTGACTCGGGTGCGCGACATCGTGGACCTATGTGGTGACCGGATGTGCGTCTTTGGCGGGATCATGGGGTTCGAGAGCTTCGTGAACGGCGCGCAGGGCTGGGTCGCTGTCGGCTCCAACATCCTGCCGCGGGAATGCGCTCGGCTCTTTACCCTGACGGCCGACGCAAAGGATTACGACGCCGCGCGCGAGATCTATGCGCGTATCCTGCCGGTGATCCGGCTGGTCGGCGGGCATCGCTACGTCTCCGCCACGAAGAAGGCGCTGGAGCTGATGGGCCTGCCAACGGGCGATCCGCGGTCCCCGCGCCTGCCCCTGCCCGAGGCGGACATGCCGGAGCTGCTCGCTGCGCTGAAGGCGGTGGGCCTGCTGGAAACCGCCGAGGCCTGAGCTTCATGCGCTTCACCTGGAATGGCGCGCCGCTGGAGGCCCGCCCCGGCGACAGCATCGCGGCCGCGTTGACCGCGGCGGGGATCCGCAAGCTCGGCTCGGGTTGCGCCGGTCAGGATCGCGCGATGTTCTGTGGCATGGGGGTCTGCCAGGACTGCGCCGTCCAGGTGGATGGTCAGGTGGGCCGGCTGGCCTGCATGACCAAGGTCGAACCGGGCATGGACGTCCACCAGCAGGACGACCTCACCACTCTGCCCGGCCGGTGGGCCGGAGAGGCGACCCCGCCGACGTCCCTGACGGTGGACTGCGTGATCGTCGGCGCCGGGCCGGCCGGCCTGCGCGCCGCGCTGGCCCTGGTGCAGGCGGGCTTGCGCGTACAGGTGCTCGACGAGCGCGACGCCGCGGGCGGACAGTTCTACAAGCCCCGCACCGAAGGCTTTCGCGCCGACACGCCCCACGGCGCGCAACACCGCGCCGGCACCGCCCTGCGCGCGGCGATCGAGGCCGCAGGTGTACCAGTCGCGCAGGGGCAGATCGTCTGGCATGCCCGCGCGGGCGAACAGTTCATCCTGCGCAGCCACGGGGAGACCGGTGGCCTCGAGATCACCGCGCGCACCGTGCTGCTGGCGACGGGAGCATACGAACTGCCGCCGATGGTGCCGGGATGGACGCGGTCCAACGTCCTCAGCATCGGCGGCGCGCAGACGCTTGTCCGGCGCTACGGCGTGCTGCCGCCGGGCCCCGTCCTGATCGCCGGGAACGGCCCCCTGGGCTGGCAACTCGCGGACGAGATCCTGCAACTCGGCGGCAAGGTCGCGGCCCTCGTCGAGCGGGCCCGGCTTCGCGACCCCGGCGCGGTTCTGAGGGCTGGAATGGCCTCGCCCGGCTTGATCCTGAAAGGCGCGCAGCAGAGGCTCGCCATGGCCCGCGCGGGCGTGCCCGTTCTGACGGGCTGGGAGGTGACGGAGATCACGGAGGCAGGGGCGCTTGTCGCGCCCGTCACCGGCGGAGAGTCCCGCATGATCGCGGCCGGGACGGTTTGCATCGGCGAAGGCCTTGCTCCGCAGCTCGACCTGGCGCGCCTGTTGGGGGCAGACCTCTCACCGGATCCGCGCAATGGGCTGCCCGTCCCGACACGAACGCCGGACGGGGCCACCTCTGTTCCCGGCCTCTGGATCGCCGGCGATGCGGGCGGCATGGGAGGTGCGCCCGCCGCTGAGGCCCAGGGCGCGATGGCGGCCGCGGCCATCGCGCGCCACCTCGGGCTCGAAGCGCCGCTGGCCAGTGCCGGGAGGCTGCATCGGGCACGGCGTTTTCAGGCCGCGCTCTGGGCACTCTTCGACGCCCCCCGCCGTGCGCCCTGCCCGGACACAACCATGATCTGCCGCTGCGAGGCGGTCGACGCGGGGCGGCTGCGGGCGGCGATGCGCGACGGCGCCTGCGACCCCGGCGCCCTCAAGCGGGCGACCCGCATGGGCATGGGGCGCTGCCAGGGGCGGTACTGCCTGCCCGCCGCGCAGCGGCTGCTGGCCGAGGCCGGGCAGCCGACCGGCCCCGAACGGCTCTTCGCCCCGCAGGTCCCCGCCAAGCCGGTGCCCGTCTCCGCCCTCGGCATCGAGAAGCCGGAATGGGGTGGCCACAGGGAAAGCGCCCCGGCCGCGCGCCCCGGCACGCCGCCCGAAACCCCGCTGGCACAGGAGACAGCCGACCTCGTGGTGATTGGCGGCGGCATCACCGGCATCTCCGCCGCGCTCTTTGCCGCCCGCGACGGCGTGCGGGTCACGGTGCTGGAGCGCGGATGGCTGAACGCGGAGGCGTCGGGCGGCAACGCCGGCAGCCTGCATCTGCAGCTGCTGTCCTGGGACTTCGGCCAGAAGGCCGTGGGCGGCGGGGACCTCCAACTGCGCACCCTGCCCCTTCAGCAGGAATCCATCGCGCTCTGGGCCGACCTGCAACGGAGCCTCGGCGCGGATTTCGAGATGGCGACCACCGGCGGCCTGATGGTGGCCGAGACCGAGGCGCAGATCCCGTTCCTCGAACGCAAGGCCGAGGCCGAAGCGCGGGTCGGCATCCGGACCGAGATCATCGGCGCAGACCGGCTGCGGCAGATCGCGCCGGAGATTTCCGACCGGATGGTCGCCGCCGCCTGGTGCCCCGGCGAGGGCAAGATCAACCCGCTCGCCGCCTCGCTGGCGCTGATCGCCGAGGCCCGCGCACGCGGCGCAGTGTTCGAGGAACAGGCCCCCGTCACCGCGATTGCGCGAGATGGAACGGGCTACGCAGTGCAGACACCGCGCGGGACTATCCGCGCGCCGCGCATCCTGATCGCGTCCGGTGGCTGGTCGTCGCAGATCGGCCGCATGCTGGGTGCGGAGATCCCGGTGAAGGGCGCGCCGCTGCAGATGGTGGTCACCGAGCGCACCGCGCCGATCCTGCCCTGCCTCGTCGCCCATGTGGACCGTCACCTGACCATGAAACAGACCCGGGCCGGCACGATCCTGATCGGCGGCGCCTGGACTGCGGAGACCGGCCCTGCCGGGCAATCCCGCGTGCTGCCATCCAGCCTCGAAGGCAACCTCTGGGTCGCCGCCCGGACGGTCCCCTCGGTCGGTGGCCTGCGGGTGCTGCGCAGCTGGGCCGCGATGAACATCGACATCGACGGCGCGCCGCTGATCGGCGCCCTGCCCGGCCACCCCGGCATTACCGTCGCCGCCACCGCCAACGGCTACACGCTCGGCCCCTTCATGGGGCGCGAAGCCGCGGCCGCCGCGCTTTCCGGGCAGCTCCGGCAAGACCTCGCGGCATTCTCCTTCGAACGCTTTCAATCCTGAAGAAAGGCAAACCATGACCAAGCTGAAGATCCATGCCGGCCCCTACGAGTTCGACGCCGTGCTCGAGGAGGAGGCCGCGCCCAAGACCTGCGAGGCCTTCCGCAAGACCCTCCCCTACACCAGCCAGATCGTCCACGTCCGCTGGAGTGGCGAGGGCGTCTGGATCCCCCTCGGCGACCACGATTTCGGCGTGACCTACGAGAACCACACCTCGCACCCCGCGCCGGGCCATTTCATCCTCTATCCCGGCGGCATCTCGGAAACGGAGATCCTGCTGGCCTATGGGGGCGTGGATTTCTCGTCCAAGATGGGCCAGCTTGCCGGCAACCACTTCATCACGATCACCAGCGGCCACGAGAACCTCATGAAGCTCGGCAACCTGGTGCTGTGGGAAGGGGCCAAGGAAATCCGCTTCGAGCTGGCCTGACCCTCCGGCAGCGCGGCGCAGGGCATCCTAAGCGTTGCCCGCCGCTCCAACGGGCGGCAGGCCCTTTCATAAACCCGTTCCGGGGCGCCCCGCGTCCCGGAGTCGCGCGCCAGCCCCCCGTTCCGAGCCTTGTTGCCACCCGGTCGCAGGCATAAGCGTCACCTCACCTGACGGTCCCAGCCTTTCCCCGCCCCGGCGCGCGTGCGCAGGGCCGTCGACGGCATGAACTCCGCGCCGCAACCACTTCAAAAGGTGAGCAGATGAACGAAGCCTACATCCACTTCGAGCAGACGACCCAGAAGCTCGTGCGCCCGCTGGTTTCGCTCATGCGCCCCGGGGAAGCGACGCTGCCCATCGCCGGCCCCGCGAGCGACCACGACCAGATGGCCGACGAACTGGAGAGCTTCGCCCGGCCCTGCCTGCTGATCTCGCTCTGGCTGCAATCGACGCCTGTTCCGGCCGACCGCGACGAGATCGGGCTCGACCGGGAGCAGGTGGCGCAGTGGATGCGCGCGGCGCTGCTGCTCGGTACCGATCCCGAGAGTCCTAAGTTCTGGGGTCACCTGCGGAACTTCCATCAGCACGGCGTCGAGATGGCGATCATCACGATGTCGCTGGAGGTCGCCAAGGCCCAGCTCTGGGAGCCGCTCTCGCAAGCCGAGAAGGCCCAGGTCGCCGCGTGGTTCGGTGCCATGCGGGGCAGCGCTCGCTACTGGAACAACCACCTGTTCTTCGGCGTGCTGACCATCGAGTTCCTGCGAAACAACGGCTTTGCAGAGCCGGAAGACGGCGCGCTGATCGAGCACATGTTCCGGCAGCTCGAATGCATGCACCAGGGCGGCGGCTGGTTCATGGACGGCTCCAACCAGAGCTTCGACTATTACAACGCCTTCGCCTTCCACACGTATGGCATGTGGTGGTCGCTGAAATACGGTCACAACGACCGCGCGCGCGCGGATCGGTGGCTCGGATGGGCCAGGAGCTTCGTGAAGGATTACGCCCATTTCTTCGCCGCCAGCGGACAGCACGTCGCCTATGGCCGGTCGATCACCTACCGGTTCAACGCGCTCAGCGTGTTCGGCCTCGCCGCGCGGCACGACCTCGGCGTCCTTCCGATGGGCGAGATGCGCCGGATCTGCCGCAAGAACCTCGAATTCTTCATGGATCAGCCGATCACCCAGGCGCAGGGCTGCCTGTCCATGGGCTGGACCGACGAGTTCCAGGAGATGGTCGAGCCATATAGCTGCGCCGCTTCGCCCTACTGGGCCTCCAAGGGCCTGCTGTTCATGATGCTTCCGCCCGCGCATCCGTTCTGGACCGACGAGGAACAGCCCTACCCGGCCGAACGCGGCGATTTCGCGCATGCCATCGAGACACCCGGCTTCGTCCTGCGCGGCATCGGCGGCGAGGTCGAGCTGCTGAACGCCGGCTCGGCCATCGCCTTCGGGAGCACGAAGCGCTACGGCTCCGCCAACTGGGGCCGCGCCAGCTACCGCACCGGGCACGGGTTCAACATCACCTACGATCCCGCCTTCACCCCGATCGACGCCGCGCTGACGGTGCTCTCCTCCGACGGCAAGCAGCGTTACGGACGGAATTCCACGTTCCCCACCCATGTCGGCACCGATCACCTGTCCTACATGTACAGCTACGGGCTGCGCGAGGATCCGTTCATCACGCAGATCAAGACGACGCTGTTCTGGAACGGGAACTGGACGTTCTGCCTCAACCGGATCGCCGCGCAATCTCGGTCGGTCTTCAGCTTTGGCGGACATGCCGTCGCCTCGGCGGAAGCGACGGCGCTGAGGTCGCGGGCGCACGACCTCTTCGGCACGGCTCATTCGGCGGACCGGTCGGTCGCCCTGCAGGGGCTCGTGGGCTTCACCGGTCTCGTTTTCGAGGAGCGGCTGAGCGATGCCACCCCGCGCGTCAACATCCGGCGGCCGTACCACATGGTTCCGGTCCTGACCTCCGACGAGATCGCGGGCGAGCGCCTCACCCTCGCTGCGCTCATGTGGACCGGCACCGCACAGCAGGAAACGCGCCCCTGGACCCTCAGTTCCGCGGCAGAGGGCAAGTGGGTGCTTTCGCAGGACGAGCATCCGGATTGGGAGATCGCCCACAGGGATCTGCCGTCGGTTCCGGGCGTGGTCTGACGCTTTTGGGATGGGAGCTGTCGCGACGCAGCCGGACGGCTGCGCCCCGGCGGCGAAACGAGCGCGCCCCCCTTCTGTCCGGGCTTGCGACCTCGCAATCGCAAGCATCAGGCCAACCCTCACGGCCCCCCAGCGCCACGAAAGCCAGAGATCCCGCCGCAAGGAACTTGCGCGAGATCAATGACAACCGGCCCCGTCGCCCTATCTTTTCGCGTGGGGAGAGAGGGACAGAGCCTATGGCACGCAAGGGAGAGCGAGCCGATGACGCCCGGACGGGCGTCAATGCTGCGATTTCGCGGCCTCCAGATGGTGTGTCCACATGGGAGCGTACCGAGATCCGCCAGATCGAGGATCTGGGCGATGCCATCAAGGATGCCGGCTTCGAAGCGATCCAGATGCCGCCGCATCCTGTCAAAGGCAGTATCGTCTTTCGGGAGCAGGACGACATCCGTTTCAGCTGCGGCAGGATCTTCGGACATGTCTGCATCAGTGGCGCTCTGCCCGAGAACAGGATTTCCCTTGCCGTCGGCCTACGCATCGCCCCCGGATCCCGGCTCTGGCACCAGGAGATCCACACCGGCGTTCTCGTAGTCCTGCGCCCCGGCGACAGGCAGCAGGCCCTGTTCCTGCCCGGCACGCTCTATGCCGCCGTGACGATGCCACAGGACCGGCTGATGGAAGTGGCCGCGGAGTTCGGGCTGAGCATCGACGAACGGGCGATCCGGGAAACCGGGTTCAGGAACCCAGTATGCCCCACCCCGAATGCCGACGCGCTTTGCCGTGCGATGGACGACATTCACGACGGCGCACTGCAGGCACGTGGTGTGGAGGAGAGGCTGTTGGGGCATCTCGCCCACCAGGTCTCCCGAAACACTGCCCCTCTCGTCCGCCCGGATCACCAGCGCGGCCATACGCGGATCGTCTCGCGGGCCTGTTGCTTCATCGATACGCAGTTCGACAAGCCCCTGACCGTCGACGACGTCGCGGACGCGGCGATGACTTCGCGCCGGACCCTTTACAGGGCGTTCCGGGAGGTGATGGGCCAGCCGCCGCATGTCTACCTGCGGACCATGCGGCTGCACCGAATGCGGCAAACGCTCTTGCGGGCAAGCGACGGCCGCATGTCCGTCACCCGGGCCGCCACCATCTCCGGACTGGACCAGTTCGGCCGGGTGTCCGGGAGCTACAGGGACCTCTTCGGCGAACTTCCCTCACAGACCCTGGCGGGCGCGTTGCGACTCCAGTCTGCTGAGGCCGACTGACCCGCCTCCGTTCCCGGCGGGAACTCCGCAAGCCGACACTTTTTGGCACGATTTGAATAGATCGGCGGGTGTCACGTGCCTAAGCTGGCCCGGCGTGTCTTGGAGCGACGCATGCGGGAGCGTACCGGGTTGGGAGAGGACCGGAGCGCCGAGGGCCACGCAGGGGGAATGGCTTGGCCACGTGAGATCATCGCGACATCCTGACTCGACGCGGCAGTCCCGCCTTTTGCCGCAGCCACAGCCGTTCCCCCCTCACGTGATGCCGCACCGCGCGCTCCAGTAGCCGCAGCGGGATCACTTCACCAAAGGGGGAGATGCAATCATGAAACCTGTTCGCCTTCTGGCCATGGCCGCGCTGGTCCTGACCGCCGGCGCAGCAAGTGCCGAGACGATGTCCACGGTCGTGTGTGAGGACATAAAGGTGACGATCGACGAGAAGCAGACGATGGAGATCAAGGCAGTCACAGGCGAGGAGAACTTCGCCCGGGACGTCTGCGCCGTGATCGGGGACATCGACACCTCGAACCTGTCCGATCCGATGGACGTCGACATGACGTTGTCGAACGGAAACATGTACAAGGTCACGCTCGAAGCCGCCGAATAACCGCTGCCCTCGTGCGGTTTACCACCCGCGCAGCCCGTGATCTTCGGAAGATCGGCCTGCGCGGGTGGCTGTATCGCAGATACCCTCGCGTGCCGACATGATGCTTCCGACACGGCTCGAGTGGCGCAGACGGAGTTCAGACACGTCCATAGATCCTTTTCCGGGATGGAGATCACTCATGATGAAGGACATTTCTATCAATCCAGGATCCATGACCCTGCGACTCGCGGCCTGTCTCGCGGCGCTTGGCATGGTGACGGCCGAGGCACAGGAATATACGACCGAGCAGGAAGACACCGAGGCGGTGCTCGCGCCGGACGGGTTCTCGCCCTATGCCGGGCGGAACTTCCCGCAGGTGCCGCTCTGGGGCGATTCCCACCTTCACACCATGGTCTCGGTCGACGCCGGCACGATGACCCGCCTCACCCAGGAGCAGGCGTTCCGCTTCGCACGCGGCGAAGAGGTGACGACGACCCACGGGCTGCGGGCGAAGCTGTCCCGCCCGCTCGACTGGCTCGTCGTATCCGACCATGCCGAGATGTACGGGCTGATGCCGCAGCTTCTCGCGGGCGACGGCCAGGTGCTGGCCAACGAGCAGGGCAGGCTCTGGTACGAGGCGCTGACCTCGGGCGACCCGCAACTCGCCTTCGACACCGCGATGGAGATCGTCGCATCGCTCTCCGACGACACCCCGCCGATCGACAACCCCAAGGCGATCAAGCACGCCTGGGAGGATTACACCGCCCTGGCCGACAGCTACAACGAGCCGGGGATCTTCTCGGCGATCATCGGCTACGAATACACCACCGAGGGCGCCAACAACCTGCACCGGAACGTCCTGTTCCGGGATGGCCGGTTCCGCGCCAACCAGACGCTGCCGTTCTCGCAATACGACAGCAAGAACCCCGAGGACCTCTGGGCCTATCTCGCCGATTACGAGGCCCGCACCGGCGGCGAGGTACTGGCGATCGCCCACAACGGCAACCTGTCGAACGGGCGGATGTTCTCGTTCAATGCCTATGACGGGTCCGAACTGACCGAGGAGATCGCCTCGCTTCGCGCCCGGTTCGAGCCGCTCTACGAGGCGACACAGATCAAGGGCGACGGCGAGGCGCACCCGTTCCTCAGCCCGGATGACGAGTTCGCCGATTTCGACACCTGGGACGCGGCGAACCTGAACGGCACCGAGGTGAAGGAGCCCGAGATGCTCGCCGGGGAATACGCCCGCGAGGCGCTGAAACGTGGCCTCAGGATCGAGCAGGACCTAGGCGTGAACCCGTTCAAGTTCGGCATGGTCGGCGCCACCGATGCGCACACCGGCATGGCGACCGCGCAGGAGGACAACTTCTTTGGCAAGCACTCCGGCGTCGAGCCGGAGCCGGGCCGCTGGGAGCATGTCGTGATCGAAGCGCCTGATCCGGACCTGACGATCTATGGCTGGAAACAGGCCGCGGGCGGGCTCGGCGCCGTCTGGGCGCGGGAGAACACGCGGGCCGCGATCTTCGACGCAATGATGCGCAAGGAGACCTATGCCACCACCGGGTCGCGCATGTTGGTCCGGTTCTTCGGCGGATACGACTTCACCGATGAGGATACGCTCAGCCGGCTTCCGGCCGATCTGGGATATGCCAAGGGCGTTCCGATGGGCGGCAACCTGAGTGCTGCGCCCGATGGCGAGGCGCCGAACTTCCTGTTCGTTGCCCTCAAGGATTCCATCTCCGGAAATCTCGACCGCATCCAGATCGTCAAGGGCTGGATCGACGCCAATGGCGAGACGCAGGAGAAGATCTACAACGCAGCGTGGTCGGGCGACCGGGAACTCGATGCGGACGGCAAGCTCCCCGAGGTCGGCAACACGGTGGACGTCGCCAACGCCACCTGGACCAACACGATCGGCGCGCCGGAACTGATCGGGGTCTGGGAAGACCCGGATTTCGACCCCGCTCAGCCCGCGTTCTACTATGCCCGGGTGATTGAGATCCCGACGCCACGCTGGACAGCCTACGAGGCCAAGCGGTTCGGCATCGAGATGCCGGACGAGGTGCCGATGATCACCACCGAACGCGCCTATACCTCGCCGATCTGGTACACGCCTGCGGCCGAGTGAACCAACCGGAGCCGCGACGCGTACCTCGCGCCGCGGCTCCGGGTCTTCGCTGATCTCCAGCGCCCACAGCCCGCCGCACGGTCATGCGGTGGCATGCATCTCCCTACTCTCTACACATTTTGAATCGATTTTCGGATTGCCTGCCGTACCGGCTTCAATGCGACGCCGGCACGGTCGCAGAACCGAAGGGATCGAATACGGATGATCAGGCTCGATGTCGCCTCGCGGACCGGCGCCCGTGCAGAAAGCTTGGCTCGGGGGCACAGCCCCGCCCGCACGGCGCTTCTCTGTGATGCCGAGACGGGCCTGACCTGGACACTCGCCACCTGCCCCGGCCGGCTCGACTGGTACGACGCCCTTGCCTGGGTGGCGGAGAACAACACGGACGCCCGCTTCGGCTTCACCGACTGGCGGCTCCCCAACGCGGCCGAACTGGCCCACGTCAAGCGGCGTTTTCCCGGCATCTTCCCGGACAGCGGCGCCAGGATCATCACCCTTTTGCCGGAGGCCATGGCGGCCGAACCGGCGCAAACACCGCTCCAGACCTCTCCCACTCACGGACCCCGGTTGCAGAATGCGGCAGGCAAGCCCGCAGGCGACCGGGTCGAACATCTCTGGAGCCCTGTCCAGGGCGGCCGCGCCCCCCGAACTCCAACAGCGGCCGACCCTGGACACGTGAACACCCCAAGGCCGCACAGCCCGATCGGCCGCCGGATCTTTGACCGGGTGCCACTGGTTCGCACGACCGGCGCCCTCGATCCGGCCTGATCCATTGCGTGGCGCGCGCCTCCCCATCGCGCGCCACGCAATGCGACCTAACCCAACGACGGCCATGCGTCGAAAGGCTGCTTCGCCAGCGTCATCTGCCCGTCCTCGCCCCGGTGGATCGTGATCCAGGCACGCCAGTTCTCGTCATCCTGGTCCGGGTAATCGAGGCGGTAGTGGCTGCACCGGCTCTCGGTCCGCATCAGCGAGGCCCGCAGCTTCATCTCGGCCGAAACGATCATGTTCGCCGTCTCGTGCGCCAGGCGCAGCTCGTGCAGGTCGCCTGCGCGCAGCATCGGCACATGGTGGTCGCGCAGTTCCTGCACATAGGCCAGCGCGGCCCGCATCAGGCTCTCCTTCTTGATGTAGAGCACGAAGTTGGGGATCATGACCCCCTGCAGCGTCTGGGTCACCCAGGCCGGGCCATAGCCCTCCTTGCGCGTGAGCGGCGCAAGCATCTCGGCGCGGATCGCGTCCAGCCGCCCCGAAGGCACCTCGGCAAGGTCGACCCCGCGCGCATATTCCGCAGCCGCCTCTCCGGCAATCGCCCCCTGCACCGCCGACCCTGCCAGCGAGGAACCGATCTGGGTGTAGATACCGCCCGCCATGTGCGAGCCGAGCGCGTCCCCGGCGGCGTAGAGCCCCGGAACCGTCGAGGCTCCGCGGTCGTCCACCGGCACCAGCCCCTCGGACTTGTGGATGGCCATGCCGGCGGAGGCGCCGCCCATCTGCCCGCCCTGCATCGGCCCCGGCCCGCCGCCCTTGCCGCCCGGCGGCGGCGGACGCCGGTCCATGCCGCCGCGCTCAGGCGGGCCGCCTTCGTCTCCCGGCCTTCCCGGCCTACGGCGAAACTCTTCGGGCGTCACCGGCCCGCCGCTGACCCCGGCGGTGTCGATGCTGCCCGGCGGGCCGCCCGCCAGCGGATTCCCGGTCCGGTAGGCGGCATAGTTCATGTCGACCCCGAGGTCGTGGTGGATCTCCACCCCGTTGGTCCCGGGCACTCGTTCGAACATGTCGCCCCAGGCGTCGAAACAGGCGGCGGGGTTCGTGGAACGGGTGACATGGCCGTCGTTCCATTCCTTCCCGGTCACCCAGGCGCCGATGCGGTAGGCCATCACCGTGCCATCGTGCGTCAGGTCGCAGACCGGGAAGCCGTTCGGCTTGAAGCCCCCCGCCCCGGTGCAGAGCACCACGGCGCGGGCGCGCAGGGTGATGACCTCGCCCGCGCCATCGAGACCGAAGCCCGCAGCGCCGGCGATCCGCCCCTCCTCGCGGATCAGGTGCGTGATCATGACCCGCTCGAGCCGCGCGATGGCGCGGGCGGCGATCGGCTTGAGGAACGGGCGATGCGACAGCGTCTGATCGAAGAAGCCCCAGTCGCGCAGCTCTCGGGCACGCTCCAGCGCATGCTCGGCCAGTTGCCGCGTGAAGACCGGGTTGTTGGTGCCGAGCGCCGAGCGCGAAACGGAGTCCACGAAATCGTCGATGCTGCCGCTCTCCGTCTCCGGATCGAAGACGAAGAACCCTTTGGCAAAGGGCGTCATGCCGGAAGCGCCGAGCCGCCCCTTCGAGACCATCAACACCCGCGCCCCGGCATCGTGGGCCTTCACGGCAGCGAACAGGCCAGCCATGCCGCCGCCGATCACCAGCACATCTGTCTCATGCGCGGTTCCCACAATGGCGGCGGCGTCGATCCCGGGCCGGTTGGTGGCCCAGCCCGCGCCCATGCCGGCTGCGGCCAGTCCGGTGGCCGCGCCTGCAAGGCCAAGGAAGGTGCGTCGGCTCGGCTGGTGGAAGGGATCTCTCTGGTTCATGACGGAACTCCGGGAACACCGCGCGATTGCCGCGGGCGGTCGAGCAGATAGAGGCGAAGCAGCAAGGCGAGCCCCACCGCTGCCAGGACTAGGAGAAAGCCCCCCAGCAACAGGCCGGTGTGCCGTCCCAGTTCGATCGCGTGCCAGAGCCCGACCACGACAAAGCCGACCGCCAAGCCCCCGTGCAGGGAGCGCCACGACCGGTAGCGGAGCCCGCGACGCCGGATCAGCCGCATCCGCCCGTAAGCGGTGGCAACAAGCAGCACCATCGACGCCCAGGCAGCGAGCCCCAGGACCACGCCGAGGCTCTCGAACTGCGTGAGCAGGGTCACCAGCGCGTCGAGGGGCCGGACCCCAGCCTCGAGATAACGCGGCAGTACGATCAGGCAGGGATGCACCGCGAGCAGAGCGATGGCGCAGTAGCCAACGACCTTGTGCACGCGTTGTACCGCAGGCGCCTTGAACAGATGCATCAGGACCGGAAGGCTGCGCGCGAGGAAAAACTGCGCGACAACCGCGACGAGCGCCAGAACCGTCAGTATCGACAGCCCCTCCTTCAGCGACGAACGGCGCGGTACGTCGGCCGCGACGTAGAAGGCAAGCGGCAGGACCGCGAACAGGGTGATGGCCGCGAGGAGCACAAGGGCTTTGGGATCGCGTTTCATGCTCACCCCCAGGCAAGGATGACGGGAATGGATTTCTCCGGCGCCATCTCGATCGCATCGACCGGGCAGTACATCCGGCACAGGTGACAGATCTGGCAATCGGCGGGATAGGCGATGACCGCCTTGCCGTTGCCCGGGTCGAGGCGAAGAACGTCGCAGGGGCAGGATTTCACGCATTCCCCGCAGCCGATGCAGCCGTGAATGCTCTTGATCGTCATGGTCGGAAGAACCTCCGGAACGTCGCGTGGACAGGCGGCGCCGTTCGGAGACTTCAGAAGGATGCAAGCATGCGCACTGGCCGAACGGCGCCTCGGGGCGAGTCTGGCCAACGAATGTGCAGCGAGGACGAAGTTTGGAAGGCCAGGACAACAGCTTCGGGCGCCGCCGCAACACGCTGAAAAATCGACGATTATTGGGATCTGAAGAATGAAGCCGCGCGCAGGATGCCGCGCCCGCGGGCAATGCCCACGGGTTCTCCACAATCTGCGCTGCGAAATGCCGGAGGTGGCGCGTCAGCCGGCGGCGGTCAGTCTGCCGCCGCGACTCCGTCCATCTGGGTGTGGTGGTCCTCGATCCGCAGGACTTCGGAGCGCGAGCCAAGGACCACGGGCGTCCGCTGGTGGATCGAGGTCGGCTGGACTTCGAGGATCCGTGCCCGGCCGGTCGAGGCGATGCCTCCCGCCTGCTCGATCAGGAAACCCATCGGGTTGGCCTCGTAAAGCAGCCGCAGCTTGCCACCGGTCGCCCGGTTGTCCCGGTCTTCCGGATAGAGGAAGACGCCGCCGCGCGTCAGAATGCGGTGGATGTCGACCACCATGGACCCGCTCCAGCGCATGCCGAACCGCTTGCGCCGCGGCCCCGCCTCGCCTTCGAGGCACTCCTCGATATAGCGCCGCACCGGCGCGTCCCAGTCGCCGAAGCGAGAGGCGTTGATGGAGAATTCGGCGCTTTCCTCGGCGACCTTCATGTGGCCGGAGACGATCCTGAATTCCCCTGTGCCGAGGTGGTTGACGAATTCATGCACCCCGTGACCGAGCGTGATCACCAGCGTCGTGGCGGGGCCGTAGATCGAGTATCCGGCGCAGATCTGCTCGGTGCCCGGGCGCAGCACGGAGGCGACGTCGCCGGCCTCGATGGCCTCGGGCAGTTGCACGATCGAGAAGATCGAGCCGACGGAGAGGTTGACGTCCAGGTTGGACGAACCGTCGAGCGGGTCGAAATAGACGATGTAATCGCCTGCCGCCGGGCTGTCCTTGAGCCAGATGACCTCCTCGACCTCTTCCGAGACCAGCGCCGCGACCCGGCTGCAGTTGCGGATATGGCTGACGAACTGGTCGTTGGCGAAGATATCCAGCTCTTTCTGGGTCTCGCCCTGCACGTTCTTGGACGCCGCGCTGCCGAGTGTGCCGAAAAACGCCCCGTTGCGGATCGCGAAGGAGATCTCGCGGCAGGCGGTGGCGATGTCTTCGAGCAGGAAGACGAGATCCTTCTCGACCCCATGGGTGCGGTATTCCTGCAGCAGGAAACGGCGGAGGGTCAGTCGGTCGTAGAACATGGTGGCTCCTTTTCTGGAGGCAGGCCGCCCTGGGGCCGGCCGCGTGATCGATAATGACCCCTCGCATCAGCCTCGGGGCGCAAGCGGCGGAAAGCAAGATAAATTTCCGCGCCGGCGAAAACCGGCCCGGAGGCATCACGCCGTGTAGATCGAACCGGCCGTGAGTTCATTTCTCAGCGGCTCGCCGGCCAGGAAACGGCAATAGTTCTCGGCGATCAACTCGACCGCCCTTTCGTCGCGGTCCGGCTCGCGCGGAGAGGTATGCGGGGTGACGATGACGTTCGGCAGGCGCCAGAGCGGACTTTCGGCGGGTAGCGGTTCCTGCGCGAACACGTCGAGCCCGGCACCTGCGATCCGTCCGGTCTCAAGGGCGCGGATCAGGGCGGGCTCGTCAACCACGTTGCCACGCGCGATATTGACGAGATGCGCGGTGGGCTTCATCTGCGCCAGTTCCACCACGCCGATCATCCCGTGCGTCGCGTTGGTCAGCGGCACCGCCAGCACCACGTAATCCGACCGGGCCAGCATGTCCCCAAGGCTCCCGCCCCGCTCCTCGCAGTAGATCTCGTGAACGGCGGGGACCGCCTCGCCGTCGCGGCGGCGATAGCCCAGCACGTTCATCCCCATCGCCTCGCAGCGCACGGCCAGCGCCTTGCCGATGTGACCCAGCCCGACGATCCCGACGGTCTGCTTGTAGAGGCTGCGCAGGTGCTGGCGGCCGGACTTCTCCCATGCCCCGCGCCTCTGGCTGTCGAAGAGGTCCATCGCCCGGCAGGAGAGCGCCAGCATGAAGAAGAGCGCATGCTCGGCCAGCGTTTCCACCGAGTAGCCGGCCGAACCAGAGAGCCGGATACCGCGCTCCAGGATCTCGGGCCGCGCCACACGGTCGAGCCCGGCATGGGTGATGTGAACCCACTCGAGCCGGCGTCCCTTGATCTCCCCGGGCGCCGGAAGCTCGGCCAGGATAGCGACCTCGGCCCGGTCCATCGCCTGTTTCAGCCCGTCGAGGTCTCCGGTCGCGACGCGGATGACGGTCGCCGGCGCGAAGATCTCGCAGATCCGTTCCCACAGCACACCTTCGTACTCCACGTTGGTGACGACGTCGGTGATCCGGTCCCTGTCTGCCATGCTGCGCTCCCCTCGACGGCCTCAGTAGTTCCAGAGCGTTCCGTCTTCGAGACGGGCGACAGGCAGGCTTCCGGGCGTGTAGCTGTAGCGGGCCGCTTCCCTCTCGTCGAAATCGATCCCGAGACCCGGCGTGTCGCTGACATGGAACAGACCGTCCTTGAGGTAATGCTCCGAGGGGAAGAGCGCGTCGCACTCCGGCGTGCCCAGCACCAGGTATTCCTGGATGCCGAAATTCGGCGCCCAGACATTGAGATGCGCCTGCGCCGCCATGCAGATCGGCGAATGGCTCGGGGCGCCGTGAAAACCGGTGCGTACGTGATGCATCGCCGCCAGATCGACGATGCGCCGGGCGTGGGTGATGCCGCCGACATGGCTCACGGCCACGCGGATGAAGTCGATCAACTCGTTCTCGATCAGCTTGTTGCAATCCCAGATCGAGTTGAACACCTCGCCGATGGCGATCGGCACCGTGGAATGCTGCCGCAGCAGGCGCAGCGCGTCCTGATCGTCGGCCGGTGTCGGGTCTTCCAGCCAGTAGAGCCGTACCGGCTCTACCGCCTTGGCGAACTCCGCCGCCTCGCGCGGCAGCAGGCGGTGGTGCACGTCGTGCAGGATCTTGAGGTCGGGGCCGAAACGGTCGCGGATCTCGGCAAGCGCGCCGGGCATGTAGCGCATGTAGAGATCGGTGTCCCAGATCTCTTCCTTCGGGATGATGCCGCTGAAATCGGTGATGTAGTTGCGGTTCTGCCCCTTGCCCTCTGAGACGCCGTAGCTGGCGCTCGGCATGCCCGGCACGCCGCATTGCACGCGCACGGCCTTGTAGCCCTGCTCGACGTAATAGGAGATCGAGTCCATCAGGTCCTCGAGATCGGAGCCGGTGGCATGGGCATAGACCAGCGCCCCCTCCCGGCTCTTGCCGCCGAAGAGCTGGTAGAGCGGCAGCCCCGCGATCTTGGCCTTGATATCCCAGAGCGCCATGTCGACGGCAGCAAAGACGGTCATCGCCAGCGGGCCGCGCCGAAAATAGGCCCCGCGGTAGAAAAACTGCCAGATGTCCTCGCTGTTGCGCGGATCCTTCCCGATCAGGTTCGGGACGATGTAGTCCTGCAAGTAGGCCGCCGTCAGGGTCTCGCGCCCGTTGATCGTCGCATCGCCGAGGCCGTGGATGCCCTGGTCCGTCTCGACCTTGAGCGTGACGTAGTTCTTGCCGGGCCCGCCGACGAACACTTTTGCACCGGTAATCTTCATGGGGCGACCTCTGTCTTGTCTGTTGGCGGGGCGCCGCGCGCCGGTGCGCGGCGGCCCCTTGATACCGGCCTCGCTCAACCCAGCGAGGACACGTCCGTCCAGTTGCCGTTCTTCCGGATCAGGTCGATCAGTTGCTGGTACTGGCTGCCTTCCTGAAAGGTCGGATAGGGCTCCACGGCCTCGCCGCGGATGTCGTTGACGAATTCCCGCGCCAGGTAGTGCCAGCACTGCTCGGTCTCGCCCTTCACGTCGGGGATGCTGGCGGCGATGTCCTGCGGCAGAGGCACCTCGTTCCAGCTCTTGTCGGCGCCGTAAAGGTAGAGCTGGCCGCTGCCGTAATGCCCCTTGATGTAGATCGCGCCCTTGGTGCCGTAGAACACGATGTGATCCTCGTGGAACCGAGGCACCAGCCCGCCGTGCTTGAAGAGCACCGAGACGGGCTGCTTCGCGAAGGGGCTCTCGAGCTGCGCGAGCACCGTGTAGGACCATTCGACATTGCTCTCGCCCCACTTGAGCGAGGGGTCGTTCAGGTCCTTGGGGATGAAGTTCCGCCGGGTGGCGAAGTTGTGCACGCCCTCGACGATCGGCGCGCGGCCCAGGTCGTCCCGCACCTCGCCGATGATCGACAGGATCTTGTCGCCGACGACGGAGGTCGCGATCGACAGGGTGTGCGTGAAGTTGTTGTTGAGCCGGCCGCCGCCATCCTCCTTGCGGTGGGACCAGCCAAAGGGGATCTCCCGCTCGAGGTTGAAATGCGAGATGCACTCGATCTCGGTCGGCTCGCCGATCGCCCCCTCGGCGACCAGGCGCTTCGCGTGCAGGACGGAGGGAGAATAGCGGAAGCTCGCGGCATAGGCCGTCTTGACGCCCTTGTCCCTGGCCAGTTCGAAGAGCTCCACCGCGGTCTCGCCGCTCTCGGTCATCGGCTTGTCGACGAAAACGTGGCAGCCGGCGTCCAGCGCCTGCTTGATCGGCTCGTAATGGGCGCCGCCCGGCGTCGCGATGGAGACGATGTCGGGCTTGCAGGTCTCCAGCGCCTCCTGCCAGTCGGTGCCGCCGAATGGGATGCCCATCTTCCCGGTCACCTCGGAGACCACATGCGGAGTGCGGCCGACCATTCCCACGACCTCGACGCCCGCACCGCGGAAGGCATCGGCATGGCCTTGCCCGGCAAAGCCGGTTCCGGAGACGAGGACAGTCAGTTTCCGCTTGCCTGCGTCTCCGGATTTGCTGGGCGTGGCGTCATTCGTGGCGGTGGGAGACATGTGAAATTCCTTGGATCGTGTGTTTCGAACGAACGGAGTGGCGCTCCCGCCGCCATGAGGCGGAAGCGCCAGGGTTGGCGTCAGCCGCCGTACTGGCGGGTGTAGGCGGATTGCATGACCTCGAGCACGTCGCCCATGCCCATGCGATCGAGCTGGGCGAGGTAATCGTCCCACTCGGCTTCGACATCGGAGGCGCCGAGGATCCAGGCCTGCTGCTTCTCGAGCATGTAGGTCTGGGCGGCGGAGTAGTACTTGTCGTAGACCTTCTGCTCTTCCTCGTTGAAGGCGACGCCGAGGAAGTCCTCGATCAGGTAATCGCCGGCCTCGTAGAGCGCGATGCCTTCGAGCGCCTTCTCGTTGGTCCACTGGATCTCGTAGCGATAGTCCTGGTAGTAGCCGCGCGCGGCGAGCTGCCCGCCGATCTCGTAGAGCTGCGAGTTGATCGGCCGGCCGTTGCTCAGGAACTCCTCCTTGAACACCGGTTCGCCGTCGATCACGTCATAGGTGAGCCCCTCGACGCCGAAGTTGACCATCTCGCGGCCCTTGCCGCCGAACCAGAAGTCGAAATACTTGATGGTCTCGACCGGGTGATCGTTGGTGGCGCTGATCGCCCAGCCGTCCGGCTTGACCGGAATGCGGCGGTGCTCTTCCATCTGCACGCCCGAGATCGAGGCCGGCGGCACGAAGGCGCGGAAATCGAAGCCCGGCACCTTCTCCTGGAGGACGTCGTTATAGCCGGCGGTGGAGGCGAACCAGTCATGGGTCGAGCCGCCGAGGTCCTCGGACAGCAGGTATTCCCGCGAGGAGGAGCCGCGGGTGAACACCTCGGCGTCGATCAGCCCCTCGGAATACCACTTGGCGAGATTCTTGATGCCTTCGCGATACCCTTCGCCCATGTAGGGATGCCGGATCTGGCCATCGTCGACATAGAAGTCGTGGTAGGTGTCCGAGCCGGAGGAACGGCCGTCCCACAGCGTCACGAGGCGGATCAGCTCTTCCCACTGGCGGGCAAAAAAGGGCACTTCGTCCTTCTGGCCGTTGCCGTTCGGATCCTGGTTCCGGAAGGCGGTCAGAACCTCGTAGAACTCGTCGACCGTGCCGGGCACCTCGAGGCCGAGCTTGTCCAGCCAGTCGTAGCGGATGAAATAGCCCCGGCCGAACTTCCCGTCCGGGGTATAGGGCAGATAGTAGATGTTGCCGTCCGCCGCGGTGATCGCCGACTTGATCTTTGGGTTCGCCTCGAACAGCGCCTTGACGTTGGGCGCGTGCTCCTCGATCAGGTCGTTGAGCGGCACGAACGCGCCCTGCGGGCCGTACTGGTTCACGAAATCCTTGATCAGGTGGGAGCCGACGATGTCGGGCAGCTTGCCGGTCGCCAGCAGCAGGTTCATTGCCTCTTCGCTGTTGGTCGAGTTCGAGCCGACCGTGGCGTTCTTGAGGTGGATGCCGGTGACCTCGCGGGCCTTCTGTTCGATCGGCCAGTCTTCCTCGTAATTTGTGTAGAGGTAATGGTGCAGGTGCACTGTCAGCTCCAGCGGCTCATCGACGATCCGGAGGTCGTCATTGGCCCAGGCCGCCGAGACGTTGCAGAGCGCCGATGTCGTCAGCGCAAGGGCCGTGAGTGTCGAAAATCGCATGGATTCCTCCCTGGGGTTGTCTGCGATGTTGAACGTCGTTCCTTTGCTTCGGCCGGCGGCACCGCCGCGGCCGGAGCTGTCAATCGTCGTCGGGCGCCTCGATGGTCCCGAGCATTGCCTTGTCCCGGAACAGCACGCTGATCTGCTGCTCCAGGTCGCCGATATGCGCATTGAGCGCCGCCGCCGCGCGGTCCGGGTCCTGCGCCCGGATCGCCTCGACGATCGCGGTGTGCTCCGCGAGGATCTTCGGCCCGTTGACGACGCCGTGCAGCCGCCGCACATGGCGGGCGCGGTTCACGTCGAACTGGGTACGGCGCGCCGTGGTCCAGGCATCCCCGAACCCCGCCATCTCGAAGAGCTGGAAATGAAACGCCTCGTCGAGTCTGTAGAGGCTCTCGTAGTCCTCGTTGGCGACGGCCTTGGCCTGCTGCGCCAGCATCCTGTCGAGGAATTTCATCCCCTGCTTCAAGTTCGGCGAGCACGCTGCCGCACGGACCGCGCCAAGCTCGAGCTGACGCCGGATGAAACAGGCCGTCCGGTAGCGCTTCACCGAGATTTTCGTCACGTATGTCCCGCTTTGCGGAACAATCTTTACAAGTCTGATCTCGTCCAGCCGGATCATCGCCTCGCGCACGGGCGTCTTGCTGGCCGAGAGCGCTGCCGCGATCTCCTTCTCCGAGAGCCGTTGCCCCGGCCGCAGCTTCACCGAGACGATCAGGTCGCGCAGGATGTCGAACACCTGAAAAGTGATATTCTTTTCAGGGTCCAGGCGGATGCCCACAAGCAGTTCCGAAATCGTCGGGGTCGGCTCCGGCAGCGTCGACAGCTTTTCCGCTCGCTCCTGCACAACGCCCTCCCCGCGTTTCATCCCAATGTCGGGATCGGCTGGTTCCAAAAACCGCCCCTCCTCCTTGCGCAAACTGATATATCAATTCTGGGGGATGAGAAAGACAAATTTTGACATTTCGCAGCCGGCATCGCGAGAGGTGTAAAAGGCGCCGCCAAACTGGGAGTCCGATGGGGCGCAGCAGGATTCAAAGCGATTTGAAACGGCGGTTCGCGACGGCCGGCTGCCGCCCGAAATCACCCGGCTCGAACGATGGGGTCCGAAAGACGAAGGCGGCACGGCCAGGCCGCCCCGATAGACGACGGGCAGAAGCGACTCAGCGCCCTGCCCGCCCCTGAAGATCTGCCCGGTCGAAACCGGCGATGTCCCGTCAGCCGGCGGCGCGGCCGCTGGAGGTCAGCGGCCAAAGGCCGGCCGATGCGCCCTCGGCGACGAAGATCCCGACGTGGTACAGCAGGCGCGACAGCCCCGCGTCCCAAGTGACATTGCCCTGCGCATCGAACTGGTTGACCCAGGACGGCTGATCGCCGGGCGCGAAGTACCGGCCGAAGATCACGTCGGCAATTTCCCGCGCCTTCTGGCCGGCGGCCGCGTCGCCGGTATCGCGCGCCAGGGCGGCGAAATACTTCCCGGCCTCGGTCAGCGGCCACAGGAGGTGCGTCGCCTCCGTCACCTGCCCGTCGGCGGACAGCGCATCGAACAGCGCCCCGGCCATCGGCCCTTCAACCTGCCAGCCATGCGCGGCAGCAAAATCGGCCATCGGGCCGACGAAGCGTCGGGCGTCCTCGTCGCCGGTGAGGTCGACATGGCGCATCAGCAGCCAGGCCCATTCGTACTGGTGCCCCGGCTCCCGGCGGTTGCCATCGGCGGTGTCGATCGGCACGAGGTCATGGCCCACGAATTCCCGCACCGCCCCGGTGGCCGGATCGAAGAAGAAGCGCTCGCCCGCCCGCACCAGAGCCCGCGCCCGGTCGGCCCATACCGGATCGCCGGTCAGTTCCAGGCACTGGAGCACGGCCTCCAGCATGTGCATGTGCGGGTTCTGCGCGCGCAGATCGCCGGGCTGCGCGCCTGCGGCGGCCATGCGGTCGTTTTCCCAGAGCGCGGCATTGGCCGTATCGGTCAGCGAGGTCTCGATGAAGGACCAGCAAAGCTCGATCTCTTCTTCGGATACGGCCTCGGGATCGGCTCGTCGCAAGGTGACCAGTGCCAGCAGCACGAAGGTCTGGTCATAGGTCCGACGCGTGGTCGCCTCGATGCTGTCGATCCGCGAGCCGTCGGGATTGACGGCAAAGACGCAGCCGCCGTCTGGATCCCGCAGATAGCGGGTGATAAAGCCGTTGATCCGGCGCGCGGCATCGATCAGCCGCGGCTGCCCGCCGAGATAGCCCAGCTGCGCGAGAAAGAACGCCGTGCGCGCCTGCGCCAGCGTGGTCGACGGCCCGCCCTTGTCGGGGAGTTCCTCCACCACCGGCGCCGGACCCTCTCCCGCGGGCAAGGCGATATCCAGCCAGGCCGGCAGGAAAACGTCGGTAAAGCTGGCCGCACGCGCGGCGCCGTCTACGGTTGCAGGGCTTTCCCGGGTGGGCATCGTGTCATCCTCCGTGGATCGGTGCGCAGCCGGGCAAACCCGCCCGGGCGCGCGTCTGCCCTATGCCAAGCGTCTCTGTCAGGCAAGAATGAGCCGGCGCTCCGACCAGCGCGCCACGCGGACGTGGATCAGCACCGGGCCGTTGCTGGCTGCGCTCCCGCGGCGGTGCGTGCGGCAAGTTGCCCGGGTCCTCCGGAATCCTCCGGATTGCGGATCGGGTCGGCCAGAAGGCGCAATCCGTTGAGCACCACCAGCACCGTGCCGCCCTCGTGCCCGATCACCGCGATCGGCAGCGGCAGGTGGAAAAACAGCCCGGCAGTGACCAGCGTCACCATCGCCCCGGTCGCGAAGATCAGGTTCTGCCGGATGATCCGTGCAGCCCGCTGCGCGAGCCGGTGCGCCGCCGCCAGCCGCCGCAGGTCTTCCGACAGCAGCGCCACGTCAGCCGCCTGCAGTGCGACCTCGGAGCCCGCAGCGCCCATCGCGATCCCAACGTCGGCACGCGCCAGCGCGGCAGCATCGTTCACCCCGTCGCCGATGAAGGCCACCCGGTCGCGGCTGGCGAAGTCAGCGACCAGCGCCACCTTGTCCTCGGGGCGCAGACCGGCGTGGATCGCTTCCGGCGCGATGCCCAGTTCCGACCCCACGCGGTCCGCCACCGCCTGCCGGTCCCCGGTCAGCATGGCGATCTGCGTGACGCCCCGCGCGCGCAGCGCGGCAAGGCCCGCGCGCGCGGTCTGGCGCGGCTGGTCCTCCACCGTGGCAACCCCGAGGATCCGCGCGCCCCGCCCCATCAGCACCAGGGTCATCGGCGTGTCGTGCAGCGCGGCGAGGAAGGCCGGGCAATCCATCGGCGCGCTGTGCCGGGCCATGCGCCGCGCCAGCCGTTCGTTGCCCGCCCATATCATGCCCTCGGCATCGACGCCGACCATGCCCTCCCCCGGCACGGCCTTTGCCTCGCGCACCTCGACGGGCTCGATCTGCCGCTCCTCCGCGGCGCGCCGGATGGCATCTGCGACGGGGTGCTCGGAATGGGCCTCGAGCCCGGCGAGACGCGCCAGCAGTTCGGTCTCGTCGCCGTCGCTGTGAATGCCCGTGAGTTCCTGCCGCCCGGTGGTGAGCGTGCCCGTCTTGTCGAAGGCGAAGGTCGAGACCGACGCCAGCGTCTCCAGCGCCGCCCCGCCCTTGAACAGCACCCCGCCCCGCGCCGAGGCCGACAACGCCGAGAGGATCGCCGCGGGCACCGAGATCACGATGGCACAGGGGCTGGCTGCGACCAGCAGCGTCGCTGCACGGTAGAGCGCCTCGTTCCAGCCGTTTCCGAGCGCGAGGAACACAAGGAAGGCCAGCACCGATCCGCTCAGCACGGCAATGGTGTAGCGCTGTCCGAACCAGTCGGAGAATTTCTCGGAGGGCGCCCGTGCGGCCTGTGCCTCGGTCACCAGCGCGATCATCCGGGCCACGGTGCTTTCTCCCAGCGCCCGGTCGACCCGCACCGCGAGCACGCCGTTCTGGTTCACCGTCGCTTCGAAGACCTGCGCACCGGCCGCCTTGCGGACCGGGACGGACTCGCCGGTGATGGTGGATTCGTCGATCTCGCCCTCGCCCTCGATAATGGCCCCATCGACCGGCACCCGCGCGCCAGGCCGCAGGATCACCACGTCGCCGGGCACGAGATCCTCCACCGGGACCTCCTCCGTTCCGGTGGCCGTGCGGCGAAGGGCCCTGTCGGGCCGCAGTTCCATCAGCGACTCGATGGCCCGCCGCGCACGCCCCATCGCGCGCTCTTCCAGAGTCGTGGACAGGCTGAAGAGCGCGAGCAGCACGCCACCCTCGAACGCCGCCCCGACGAGCGCCGCGGCGAGCGCCGCGACCACCATCAGCAGGTCGATGTCGAGCTCGTGCTCCTTCCAGAGCGCGGCAAGCGCCCGCAGCCCTGCCGGAACCCCGCCCGCCGCGTAGACAACCAGAAGCGCGAGGCTTCCGAGGACACCCGCCCAGGCCAGTTCCGACGGCAGCGCCCAATGCGCAATGGCCGCGACGAGCATCCCGGCAAGCGTCAGCCCGGTCAGAACCATCGGCCTGAGGTCTTCGTCGATCCTGAACATCCTGGCGATCCTTCGCTGTCGCACAGTCCGGGCTTGGCGACCCCGCGCGCCCAGACTACCCGCAGATGCAGCGGGCTCAAAACCGGACTAGCCTGCGGCCCGGCGGCCGGCCATCGGACATTTTGACGGGGTGAGCGGTCAGGAAACCTGAATGCGGGCTCGTCACGACCGTGACTTCGCTTCCGCCCGAATTGACCGCACCGGCTTTCGGATATCGGAGAGGTCTCGGACTGCGGCTCCGGTAAAGGCAACGGCAGGCTCCAATCGAAGACCGGTCACCCGACAGGCACCACAAACGAAAAGGTCCCGGCCAACGCGATGGGGAATGCGTGGCCGGGACCGCTACTCGGGAACAACAATGTAATCTTCCGGGGGTAACAGATTTACTCGTAACGGGGTGTGTGCGTGTCAGTGAAATCAACCTAACAGTGCCTGCGTGATCGGCCCGTGAGCCTGCCGTCTCACGGCACGGAATCTTCGAAATCAGGGGTGGATGCGGGCACAATAAGCCGAGATCTGGGGAATCATCCCAACCCGCTAAACGCGGCACTTCCGCCGGGGGCCTTCTCAAGTGAGTCGCCGGCGGGCATGGTGGGTTTTGACCCGCCCCCGAGGCGCGCCGGCGGGGTGCAGACCGGACGAAAACCGCCGATCACGGGCGGTCGGCCGGAGACGAGAATCGAAACGGAAATGCCAAAACGCCCATGGCCTCCATGTACAGGACGACCGATCATGCCCACCCCTTCCAAGGCTCCCACGATGGAACAGCTTGAACTCCAGGAAGCGACGCTCGTGTTCGAGGCGTTCGACGAGGTCACCGCGCTGGATCTTGGCTCCGCGCTCGTCGCGGCCGCGCAGGCTGAAGCGGCGGCCGTGGTGATCGACATCCGCACCCCGGACCGGACGCTGTTCCACGCGGCCCTGCCGGGGAGCGCCCCGGACAACGACCACTGGGCACGGCGCAAGAGCAATACCGTGCTCCGCAAGCATCGCTCTTCAATGCTGGTGGGGATGCGGAACGCCGCCAAGGGCAACGTGGTCGGCGCGTCGCTCGGCCTCGACCCCATGGACTTCGCCGACCATGGCGGCAGCTTTCCGATTCGCGTGAAGGGAGTGGGTGTGATCGGCGCGGTCACCGTCTCCGGTCTGGCCTCCGAGGATGACCACGCGATGATCGTCGGCGTGCTGGAGAAAATGCTCGCCTAGCAGGTCGTGTGCGGGCTCAGACGTCGAACCGGGCGCTGACCGAGTCGACGTCGAATTCGAGGCAATCGCGCGGGTCGGAGAAGATGTCGAGAAACTCGAGACGGCGGCCCGGAGACCGGCGCGAGCGGAGCAATTCGACCGCCGTCTTGTCCGCGAAGACAATGGTCGCAACCCCGCGACGCTGCGGGAGGACAAAAGAGCCCGGGCCGAAACCGGTCTGGCTGTTGGCAAGAAAAGCGAGCAGGTCCGATCTGTCGGACGCGAATACCTTGATCACTCTGGTCATGGAATATCTCCCAGCATGTCGAGCAATGCGGTCTGGAAATGAAGCGCAGCGACACCATGACAGCCGCTGCGTGAATCATGCGTGATGCGGCTCTCACGCAAACGCAAGAACCTGAAGATATTCACAAATTCGTTTCAGAGACGCTTCACGGGCTCCGGGAAGGGAGATCGCATCCGGCCCGCGCCCGACTTGACGGTCATGCGGCCTGTCGGGAAGTCCGCCTGCGCCTCGTCCCTGCGTGCCTGCTCGGCCAGCAGCTCGCTTCCGGAAGTATCGGTCTCGCCCCTCAGGCGCGCGAGCGCGATGAACCGGACGGCCTGGGGCGCCGCGAAGCTCGTGCCTCGCATCGCCACGACCGACCCGTCGGCAGAGCCCGCCGCGAGCCGCCCGTAGATCGCCGCCCCGTCGTCGGTCGGGAGCGCCGCCGTCGGCGCGCTGCGCCCATCGTTCGGCAGCGGCACACCTGCGCCGGTGGAGGAATACGGCGCCTCGCGGCCGTCGTTCAGCCGGTAGCCGCCGAGGCAGGCAACCTCCTTGCTCGACGCGGTGGCGTTGATCGTACCGTGTCGCAGCACGACCGGCGTGCCGGGCGGCGCCCCCGGAGGCGTGTTGACCGGCACCGGCTCGGTCGCGGCCGTGTCGAGCAGCCGCCCGGCTTCGTTGTAGCGGTGATAGTAGGGGCTGTCGAAATAGGCGCGGCGGCCCGCGGTGCTGCCGGGCAGGATCGCCTGATCGGTCTGGATGTTCAGGTCGATCTCCAGCCGGTGCGGGCCCAGGTTGCGCAGGTGGATTTTCCACGCGCCGGAGGGAGCGCAAGGACCGGTGTCACCCGGTCGGCTCGTCGGCGCGACGCAAACGAGGATACGGAAGAGCTGCTTGCCGTCCTGACGGTCGGCCGGGTCCATCCCGCAGTGGATCTCGGCCACCTCTCCCCAAAGCGACCGCGCATTCACGCGGGTCCGCCGCGGCTGCGGCGTCCCGCCGGGCGGCACGACATCGATCTCAAGCGGCGCATAGCGCGGATCGAGTCCCTCGACATCCGCCTCGAACAGGATCTCGACATAGCCGGAGGACTGGTCCCCCGGCTGGATGCGCAGCTCGAGTTCCGAGGCCTCGCCCGCGCCTTCCGGGCCGGGTGCGAGGCTGGCAACCGCGTGCATCCGCTCGAGGTTGTCATTGCCCGCAGGGGTCACGACGTCGATCGGCGCATAATCCGCCCGCCGCAGTTCAAGCAGTTGGCTGACCGCGCGCGCGAATATCCCCCTGCGATCCTTGATCCCGGCCTGACGCCCGAACGACAGGTTGACGACGAGCGGATAGCCGTAGGGGCCGTCGCCCGGCTCGGGGTGGTTCCGCAGCCAGATCGCATCGCTCAGGTCGACGATCCGGCGGAGCGCATGCACCATGTAATAGTCGAGGAACTCGCCCGACGCGCCGAAGGCGATCCGCGGCGGCAGGTTGACCGCGAGGACCCGGGTCTGGGCAATCGGATCCTGGTCGCCCTCTGGTCGGCATCCTGCCGCGACGTCCAGCACGTGCGCCCCGTGCGAATAGCGGCTGGCCAGCGCGCGGCGTGCGTATCGGTCCTTCATGTTGACCATCCCGGTGCGGCGGTCGAAAGCCGATTGATCGAGCCGGTTCTCCGGCCCGGACCGGTACTCGCTCAGATAGCGGTCGATATCGGCGGCGTAGAGTTCATGGCCGAACGGAAGGTAATCCGGCCCGTCCGGCAGCCCCATCTGCCAAGCGGCGGCGATACGCGTGTTGCCAGAGGCATCGCAGAGGCGGGTGTGGCCGAGCGGAATGTCGGCGTCGATCACCCCGACCATCACCGTGCCCTCCGGCACCACTGGCAGACGCTCCAGAGGCGGTAGCCAGTCGCCCTGCGCCTCGAGATGCGCCTTGAACCCGGCGTTCCAGGTGCCCGGCGGGGTCGGCGCGGTCAGGGCATTGCTCATTCTGAGGCGGGGCTCGACGGGTTTGCCGCGTGCACCGGGCAGGAGCGAGCGCAGCGGCACCACGTCGTGCATCCGGCCGGTCGGCTGGGGGTGCCCGCTGCCGCGTTCCATCCTGCTCCACCAGTCGTGATAGGGCGACTCGCCCGGCTCCCGCACCGGGCGCCACGCGCTCCAGCGGGTCACGACGGCCACTCGCTCTTGGCTTCCTTGAAGAGCTCGGCGATCAGCGGGATCTTCTCGACCTTTACCCCGCCACCTTCTTCGCATGCTTCGTCGAAGAAGGAATGGGCGAG
Source organism: Tropicimonas sediminicola (assembly GCF_900188335.1). Taxonomy (GTDB): domain Bacteria; phylum Pseudomonadota; class Alphaproteobacteria; order Rhodobacterales; family Rhodobacteraceae; genus Tropicimonas; species Tropicimonas sediminicola. Next base: position 484,363 of record NZ_FZOY01000002.1, read on the forward strand.
CCATCTCAGGTCGAAATCCGCCTTGGCGTCGAGCTTGCACTGCCCCGGCCCCTTCCCGCCATAGCCGCGCGGACGCATGTGCCGCCCCTCGGCCGCGGCAAGGACCAGCTCGCCGATGGTGCAGCCGAGCACCGCGCCGGCCGCGGAATCCACCGGGTAGTGCACGCCGGCAATCGTCCGGTTCACCGCGATCCGGTATGCGGCGAGATAGGCCATGCGGGTCTGCACCGATCCCTTGTCGCCAATCAGCAACCGGTCCAGCACGGTCGCCAGCGCGAAGGCTTCTGTGGCGTGGCCGGAGGGGAAGCTCGAATGATCCGGCGTCTGGATGATCGGCTGGACCTTTTCGCTGCGCTCCACCGGCCGGGCCGCCCAGCAGAAATGCTTCACCTGCATTTCCAGCGCGATCGCAAGGGATTGGGTCAGCACCAGAAGGTCCAGCGTCGATTTCCGGGCGGTCTCGTTCAGATGGGTCAGCGTGCCGAAGAACGGCATGATCGTCGCCGTCTGGGCGACGATCTCCGGAATGCGGTCCGAGCGCAGGTCTGCGTAGTTGCGCAGGTAGCGCATCTGCTCCTCGAAATCCTTCTCTCCCGGTCGCCGGATCTCGAAGAGATCCGCCTCTCCGACCCGCAGCCTCGCGGCCCCCTTGGCGGGGTTGCTCACCGACAGCGGGCCGAGCATCTGGCCCAGCAGCACCTCGGCCCGCCGGCCGGGAGACAGGTAACTCAGGTCATTTCCCACCGAGGTCCGCGATGGCCTGGTCAGGCCGGAGCCCGTGTTCCAGTAGCCGGCCAGCGCGTCGTGCGATGTCGTCAGCGCGGAGGACAGAAGCGGCGAGGCCGCGCCCCCTGCTCCGCCGAAACCGCCGCCGAAACCACCTCCAAATCCGCCGCCGAAACCGCCCCCGAAGCCGCCGCCAAAACCTCCGCCGAAGCCGCCCCCGAAACCGCCTCCAAATCCGCCGCCGAAACCACCTCCGGCTGCCAACCCATTTGCCATGTCCAAACCCTCTGTCCCTCGAAATGCCGCCAGTGTGACCGACATCCCCCCTTGAACAAAGCACTTTTCAATTGACTCACGCTGACTTCACGGGCACCCGCGAAATCGTTAACGTAAGGACAGAGGGAGGCCAACGCGCCCCGGTCGGACGGATTAGCCATGACCACGGACCCGGAACTGACGATCCATCTATGCGGCCGATTCCGGGTCGAGACCCGGGCGGGCGAAGAAGTGACTCCTGTCGGACGCAAGGCCCAGGGGTTACTCGCGCTGCTGGCCACCGAGGCCCGCATGACCCGCACGCGCGTCTGGCTGCAGGACAAGCTCTGGGAGGGGGAAACCAAGTCCAGCCAGGCCAACCTGCGCCAGACACTGCGGACGCTGCGCCGGTCCTCCGAAGCCCTCGACGCGGCCTTGCTGACCGACCGGGTGAATGTCGGCCTCGACACCGGCCGGGTCACGGTGATCGACAGCGACGCGCCCGATGCCGAGTTCCTCGAGGGGCTCGATGTCGACAGCCCGGAGTTCAACGACTGGTTGACGCTGATGCGCAGCAAACGCCAGCCGACGGGCGCCGAGCCGACGCAGGCACCGCCCCCGCGCGCGCCGTCCGCCCCCCTCGCCCATCATCACCGCACGCAGCGGCAGATCGTGCTCCAGCTCGGCAGTGCGCAGGGCTCCGCGCTGCGGATGTTCGAGAAACAGTTCTGCGACCACTTCTCGAAGTCCCTGCGCGAGAACTTCGACATCGACGCGCATTTCGCGACGCCCAGTTCCGTCGAGCCCGATCTGCTCGTGGCCGAGGTCGAGGCCTTCTCGACGGGCAGCTCCGAAGAGCTGGGGCTGCGCATGTCGATCGTGGAGAGCGGCACGCATCGCGCCGTCTGGACCGACAGCGTGATCGCCCGCCAACCCGCCTCTCAAGGCGTCGTCGGCATCGCGCACATGGCGCTGAGCCACCGGGCGGTGGTCGCCGTGATGGGCCTGGTCTGCCGGTCCGCCCCGAACCGCCAGCACGACCACGATGCGGATGCGCTTGCCAACACCGCGTTGCGCAAGATGTTCACCATGCGGCGCAAGGATCTCGACGAGGCGAAGCGGCTCCTCCTCCGGGCGCGGGAGATCGAGGCCCGCGGCCTGTTCGACGCCTGGCTCGCGCAGCTCGAAGTGATCCGCTACGTGGAGTTCTGCGACGTCGACCGCGCGAAAACGGCAGAAGCCGTCCGGCGGCTCTGTGCGGACGCGCTCGCCGACGAGCCGACGAATTCCAACGTGCTCTGCTCGGTCGCCAATGCCCGGATGGCGCTGGAACGCGACGGTCAGGCGAGCCGCGAGCTCTCCAAGATCGCGGTCACGGCAAACCCATCGAACCCGCTCGCCTGGTGGTCCTGGTCGACCGCGCTGCTGTACACCGGCGACAGCGAGAAGGCCTATTCCGCCGCCAAGACGGCGCAGATGCTGTCTTACAACGCTTCTTTCCGCTTCTGGACGGAATTCCAGGTCGCCCTGACCGCCGCCGTCACCGGCAGGCTCGAGGAGGCCACGGCCCATCTCGAGACCTCACGGTCGCTGAACCCCGCGTTCCGGCCGCCGTTGCGGTATCTGATCGGGCTCTATTCGCTGGCCCATAACGAGGAAGCCACGCGCCGTTCGATCGAATTGCTGCGGTCGGTCGAGCCCGAATTCACCGTCAGGCGCCTGATCGAGGACGAGACATATCCGGTCTCGATGATGCGCAGCGCCGGGCTTTCCGACGCCGAGTTCCTCCGCGGCCTCGAGTAACCTCCTGCCGGATCACGCTGCACTAACGCTGGCCTTGTTTGACTGCACGACGCGATCGCAAGGAGTCATGCATGCCGTCTTTGGAGAATCTGACGCTCGCCCTTCTGGCGGAATCGATTGCCCTGGACCAGGGCGAGTCGAAAGTGGCGGGCAATACATGGCTGGAGGAGAGGCTTGGGCGCGAAATTCTCGCGAGTGCCATCAGCGAAGGACCAATCGAGGGGCTGATCGGCTCCGCGAGCCCGTCGCTCGACCCGTCGGCCCTCGGGCGGCAGGTCAGCGAGAGGCTGGTGAAGGCCTTCGCGGAGGACCTCCGAAGTCGCGAGGAGGCCGTTCCCGGCAACGGGTTTCTCGGGATCCCGCCCGAGGAGGTCTGCTCCAGCATCACGGCCTTTCTCACCATCGGCCTGGGGATCGGGCCTCGCGCCGCCTGTCCGGCCGGCGCACTGATCCTCAGGCGGCTGAACGATGCCAGCCCGGTGGACAAGGCGCCATCCGCTGACGGCCCTCAGCGCCCCGTCGCCGGCCCATCCTACAAGGCGGCAGCCGGTTGCCGCGATTGAAGCGGGAAATGAGGAACACGCTTTCGCTCGCCCAATCAGGGTGGAGGCGTCCGGATTACTCCACCCACGCCGTCCGAAAGCACGTTCCACGCGAAGGAACACCGGGCGATGCCCGGTGCTCCCGTTGGTCGCGCATGGAGCCATGGCCCATGCGGTGATGGCCTGACGCGCCTATGCGAAGTAGAAGGCGTCCGCATCAAGGTACTCGTCCACGCCGTACAGGGTGGCGATCTGCGTACCGTCGAAGCTCAACTCCAGATCCTGATCGACGATTTTCTGCGTCAGGTGGATGTTGTAATTGTCCGGATCGAGATCGAACCCGATCAGTCCAACCGCATCCCCCTCCTCGGCACCGAAGGCGTAGACCTCGTTGGCGCCGACCCCGGCGGCCGTCAGTTCGCCGTAGCCGAGAACCAGAAGGTCGGCCTCTCCATCGGCGGTCCCGGAACCGGCACCGCTGAGGTAGAACGCATTGCTTCCGGACCCCACGAGGGTGTCGCCGCTGGTGCTTCCGACGACATCGACGCCAGCAACCTCGATCGCAACTTCCTCATATTCCATGAGAAGTTCGGCATCGTAGAGGTTCACTGGCTTCATGTCCCCCTTGATGTAGAAGGCGACATCGAAGTCCTCGGTCATGTTGACGCCATTGGCCGAGACCTCTCCGGCACCGGTTATCCAGCCGGCGCTCAGGGTCATCGGAGACGTGCCGTTCCAGTCGAGCAGGTTCAGCACGGTCGTGGTGTCGACCCCGACCTCGTATTTCTCCTCGCCATTGGCAACCGGCGGGGCCTCGCTCGGATCCTGCGGGATGATCACGCTCGGCAGATCCTGGCCGAACTTGTCAGGCTGCAGCCGCCAGCGCGGACCGATGTCATACGCAGTCCCGTCCTCGGTCAGGTCGGCCATGAACGGCTCCCGATCCATTGTGGTGTACCAGGCTTCCGTGAAGCCGCCCAACAGGTCGGAAGAAAGCCCCCCGATCGTGTCGAGCATAGAGCCGTCAACGGCGTCGATCAGCGAGAAATCGCGAAGGATCGTGCCCATTGGCAGGAAGGTCCCGTCACCGGCATAGTAGTCGTTGATCGACACCCAGTTGCCGTTCGCATCCACCTCGTAGCTTGGCAGGATGCCGATGGCGGCCTCGTTCTCGAAGTCTTCCGGCCGGATCTGGTCGTTCGGGTTGTTGGTGACCGTGTGGTTCACCACCAGCTCGGCGGCCGTGATACGGAAAAGGACATCCGCGAAACCGTCACCGTCTGCGTCGGTCTGCCATTCATCCGGCAGGTCGAGCTTGGCATCGATCCGCATGTCGTTGGGCCGCTTGACCGCGTTGCCCCAGCGATAGAGCAGCTTGCCGTCGTCCTTCAGCGTGACCGAGTAGTCATCGCCGACCGCGATATCCTCGATGATCGAACTTTCGTTCGGCTTGAGAACATCCGCGAGGCCATAGGTGCCGAAACCGTTGAGGTTGCCGTCGTAGTAGTCGATGGTGCCGTCGTTTCCGATGTCCACGACAGCCACGTTCCGCGTTACGCCATCGATTTCCATATCGGTCATATAGGCGGCGTAGAGATCGTCCGTGCCGTCACGGTCGAAGTCCTTCCAGAGCTCCGTCGGCGCAGTGTAGCCACCGGCGTCCTCCAGCGCCCCGATCAGTTCCTTGACATAGAAGCCGTGCATGGCGTCATCGACCAGCGAACTGCTCGGATTGCCAGCCTCGTCCACCGGCATGCCGTCGTCACCGGTCCGATAGTCGACGATCCAGAGATCGTCATCGAGCTGATAGTAGCCGCTGGTGTCGCCCGGATAGGCCTGGTCGGACAGGATCGCCTGCATCACCGTGTAGTGCTCGGTGGATGCCTTGACGAAGTTGCCACCGATGCCTTCCAGCCAGGTTCCGAAACGCGCCGGCACCGAGAAGGTGACGGTGCGCGCGTTGGACACGGCGATGCCGCCATCCGCCAGCTCACCCACGAAGCCTTCGCCGAAGTCCCCGTCAAAGACCTTGGGCTGCGCGCCGATGAAATCGGTCACGTAGAAACCGAACTCGTTGTCGACCGCGTACATCTCAACGCCGGCCTTGGTCGTCATCGCCACGGAGTCGGACAGGCTTTCGGGCCGGGTTGCGAGCGTTTCGCCGCCCCAGCCGACCGTGATGTCGCCGACCTTGAAGGTGTAGCCAGCCTTGTACTGAACCGTTTCGGGATCCAGCAAGGGGACGTCCGGCGGCGTGGGTGCCGGGGCCGGCTTGTCAGAGATGCCGTCACCGTCGCCGGTGCCGTCCCCCTTTCCGTGACCGGGATTGCCGGCGTCGTCGGGCTTGTCGGGGATCCCGTCCCCGTCACCTTCTCCGTCGCCGTTCTTGTCGGGATTGCCGCCGGCACCGTAACCGTCGCCACCCCTGTCAGGGTTGCCGCCGGCACCGTAGCCGTCACCGCCCTTGTCGTTATTGCCGCCAGCGCCGTAGCCGTCACCGCCCTTGTCGGTATTGCCGCCAGTGCCGTAGCCGTCGCCGCCCTTGTCGGTATTGCCGCCAGCGCCGTAGCCGTCGCCGCCCTTGTCGGTATTTCCGCCAGCTCCGTAGCCGTCGCCTCCGGTTCCGGCTCCATCAGGCTTGCCGCCGACCCGGTCGGCGAGGTCGGAAACGACGCGCTCCCAAAGATCGGCCGCCCGGGCCGAGCCAGGGATGTTGGCTATGACCTCGGACAGTTGACCGGCCCTCGAAATGGCCGCCTTGGACGTCTTTGTGCCCGACGCCGCGAGGGATGCGGCCACGCTGTCCAGAACAGAGTCCAGATAAGATATATCCTGAGTGAGAGGTATGTCATACCTCGCCCCTTTGCGAGCCTCCGCCGTGCTCCAAGGCGTTTCCCAGGGAATGTCGCTAAGCGCGTCTTTCAGGTAATTTCTCTGCGATTTCTGGGCCATCTCTATCCCCCATAGTTAGAGATTCTGGTGATTAACCTGGCCAGACGCCAAGCTCTCCCTTCCCCGAGACGCCCAGCACAAATTATATATCTGATTTATTAAATTTTAGATGGAGCGTCGTTGACCGAGATCAAATCACGTGCAACGACCTTGTTTCCGAACACCGCCGTTGACCGGAGAATACCCGCCCGAGAGGACAGGCCCGTCTTCACGCAGGCTGAAGGAATTCACCGGACCCGGAACGAAGCTCAGGTCGAGACCTTGCGCAGCCGTTCGAATTCCTGTGCCATATCCTCGGCGAGGGCCGAGAGGTCGGCCTCGCCTGTGCCCTGATGCAGCTCGAAACGAAGCGCCATGATACAGGCCTGCAAGCGGCGCGCGAGCCGCTGGGGATCGGTATCCTCGGGAAGCTCACCCGCCGCGATTGCGCGCTCGAAGACCTCGGTCATCGCGTCCCGCATCCCTGAGAGGTATTCCCGCGATTTCTCGGCAATAGCCGGTTCGGTCGCGCGCGTGTCCACGAGGGTCTTCAAGAGCATGCACGCCTGCGCCCGGGGATGGTCCGTCGGGATATCGGCATAGCTCCGGAGATGCTGTGCAACCCCCTCAAGCGGCGAGCCGGCCTTGGCCATCTCCGCGGCAAACGCGCCTCGGGAGGTCTCGTAGTACCGGGCAAGCGCCTCAAGGAAGAGCCCCTCCTTGCTGGAGAAGGCAGCGTAGATGCTGCCGGGCTTCATGTTCAGCGCCGCTTCCAGATCCTTCAGCGACGTGGCGTGATAGCCCTTTTTCCAGAAAAGCGTCATCGCCGCCTCCAGGGCGGTCTCGCGATTGTATGGCAGAGCTCGTGTCATCACCCGGGAACATAAGAGGTTGCGCGGGCATTGTCCCGTCAGAGAGCGCGCGCAAGGCTCACGATTGAGTGAACGCTCAAATCGCGCATTGAGCAATCACTCAAAGACACCTAGTTGAGGGTCATCGAAGCGCGGACAGGGATCGCGGCGCACAGCCGGCGCAGTCCCGATCCGCTCACGCAAGTGCGGCCATACCGCAGGAGACCAGAATGACCGAGTACACACTCCACGACGAAACCACCGCGCCCGAGGCGTCGAAGCCGCTGCTGGCCGAGAGCCGCAAGAAGAACGGGCGCATCCCCGGCCTGCACGCCGCCATGGCCGAGGCGCCGGGCCTTCTGGCGACCTACAATTTCGCGCACGAGCAGTTCATGAGCTCCAGCTTCGACGCCGAGGAAAAGACCGTCGTCTGGCAGGCCATCAACGTCGAACAGAACTGCCATTACTGCGTGCCGGCGCACACCGCGATCGCCAAGATGATGAAGGTCGACGACGCGATCACCGAAGCGCTCCGCAACGAGACGCCGCTGCCGAGTGCGAAGCTCGAGGCCCTGCGCGATTTCACCCTCTCGGTCGTGCGCAACCGTGGCGATGTCGACGAAGCGGCCGTCCAGGCGTTCCTCGATGCCGGGTTCACGCAGCGGCAGGTCCTCGAGGTCGTTCTCGGGGTGGCGCAGAAGGTGATGTCAAACTACGTAAACCACCTTGTGGACACGCCGGTCGACGAGGTGTTCCAGAAATTCGAATGGAAGAAGGCGAGCTGATCGCCGAACAGGGTCCGGCCTCCGGGCCGGACCTGACCAAGGAGACGCGTCCATGACCGACACTTCCGAAACACTGCGGATCGACATCGTGTCCGACGTCGTCTGCCCCTGGTGCATCGTCGGCTACCGGCAGCTTGTCCGGGCGCTGGAGGCCACCGGCACCAAGCACGAGATCCATTGGCATCCGTTCGAACTGAACCCGCAGATGCCACCCGAAGGCCAGAACCTGCGCGAGCACATCGCGGAAAAGTACGGCGCATCGCCGGAGGAATCCGAACGCAACCGCCAGCGGCTGGCCGAGATCGGCGCCGACCTCGGCTTTGCGTTCAACTACACCGACGACATGCGGATGCCGAACACATTCGACGCGCACCGGCTTCTGCACTGGGCCGACCTGCAAGGCAGCAAGCACGCCCTGAAACAGGCGCTCTTCGCGGCCTATTTCACGGACCGGCGGGACATCTCTGACCACGAGGTGCTGGCCGACATCGCGGCCGAGGTCGGGCTCGACCGGGCCAAGGCGCTGGAAGTGCTGACCGAGCAGCGTCATGCCTCCGACGTGCGCACCGAGCAGAATTTCTGGCTCCGGCAAGGCATCCGTGGCGTTCCGGCCATGGTTTTCGACCGTCGGCACCTCGTGACTGGCGCGCAGGGCTTAGACGGTTACATCGACATACTGAACCAGCTCGCACAAATGCGGGCAGAGACTCACTGAGCAGGAGAAGCTACCCCATGACCGGGAACGACACCTACCAACCGCCTGCCGTCTGGACCTGGGATGCCGAGAACGGCGGCGAATGGGCCAGCACGAACCGGCCGATCGCCGGGGCGACCCACGACGCGGAACTGCCGCGCGGCAAGCATCCGCTGCAGCTCTATTCGCAGGGCACGCCCAACGGTCAGAAGGTGACGATCCTGCTCGAGGAGCTTCTGGCGCTCGGCGAGACCGGGGCCGAATACGACGCCCACCTGATCCGCATCGGCAAGGGCGACCAGTTCTCCTCCGGCTTCGTGGAACTGAACCCGAATTCCAAGATCCCCGCCCTGCTCGACGCGGAAACCGGTCTTCGGGTGTTCGAGTCCGGTGCGATCCTGCTCTACCTCGCGGAGAAGTTCGGGCATTTCCTGCCCACGGATCTCGCGGCTCGCACCGAGGTGATGAACTGGCTGTTCTGGCTGCAAGGGTCGGCGCCATACCTCGGCGGCGGCTTCGGGCACTTCTATGCCTATGCGCCCGAGAAATTCGAGTATCCGATCAACCGATACACGATGGAAGCCAAGCGCCAGATGGACGTGCTGAACCGTGAACTGGCCGAGAACCGATTTCTTGGCGGCGACAATTATACCATCGCGGACATCGCGACCTGGCCCTGGTACGGGAACCTCGTCCTCGGCAATTCCTACAATGCCGGCGAATTCCTCGACGTCGAGAGCTACACCCACCTGCGCCGCTGGGCGAAAGAGATCCTGGCGCGTCCCGCCGTCCAGCGCGGCCGCATCGTCAACCGGCTCGCGGGCGACCCCTCCGAGCAACTGCACGAGCGCCACGACGCGTCCGACTTCGAACTGCGCACCCAGGACAAGCTGACCCGGGACCCTGCGGCCTAGGATCCTGCGCCCGCTGCAACGCACAGGTAACTCAACACACCCGCCCGAGGCGTCCAGTTGCGCCTCGGGCGTTCTTCGTGTGCCCCCCAGCATGCCGCAGGTGGTTTCCCTGCGAACGGCGGCCCATCCTGCCACCGTCCGCAGTGCCGCGCGGAGTGTGCTGACGTTATTGTGATTCTTTGCGCGCCTTGACTTTGGTCAAGATTGATTTATCGCTGCCCTGATAATAGGCTCCGAGAACATACAGCCAGTTCGGATGCCTTCATGCCAATCCCGACAAGCCGACGCGACTTTTTGCGTGGATCGCTCCGCGGCGGTGAGTTTTTGCGTCCGCCGGGCGCGCGGCCTGCGGGATTCGAGCGCGCCTGCACCGGGTGCGGCGATTGCGCGGCGGCCTGTCCGGAAGCGATCATCCAGACCGACAACCGGGGCGCCGTGCGCCTCGATCTTGCCCTGGGCGCCTGCACCTTCTGCGGCGACTGCGCCCGCGCCTGCCCGACCGACGCCCTGTCCGCAGACCGGCTGGGAGACTGGCCCTGGGTCGCGACCATCTCGGCCGAATGCCTGTCGCTCAACGCCGTGTCCTGCCGCGCCTGCGAGGACGCCTGCGAACCACGGGCGATCCGTTTCCGGCCGGCGCTTGGCGGCCGGGCCCAGCCGATCGTCGATGACGAAGGCTGCACCGGATGCGGCGGCTGCATCTCCATCTGCCCCGTCGGGGCGGTTTCCCTGTCCCATCGCGCCCCTGCCGAATGCGAGGTCACCCAATGAACATCTGCGGATGCCTGGTCCATGCCGCCCCCGGACGCGGCGAGGCCACCCGGGCCGCCATCGAGGCGATGAACGGCACCGAGGTCCATGCCGTGACCGAGGACGAACGCCTTGTCGTCGTCGTCGAGGACACCGGAGCGAAACGCGCCTCGGAACTGATCATGGAGATGCACCAGATCCCCGGGGTGATCTCCGTCACCCTGACCTATCACCACTTCGAAGACCCCGAGGGCGGCGACAGCCGGCCACAGCCGGTCGCCACCCCTTGCACCCTCTGAACCGGAGCACCTGAGCATGACAATGTCGGAATCCCGCCGGACCTTCCTGAAATCGACCGCAGCGGCTGCGACGGCCTCCGCAGCGGGGATCACCCTGCCCGGCGCACCCGCCCAGGCCCAGATCCAGACGCCCGACATCCGCTGGGACAAGGCCGCCTGCCGGTTCTGCGGCACCGGCTGCTCGGTGCTCGTGGGCACCAAGGACGGCAAGGTCGTCGCCACCCAGGGCGACCCCGACGCACCGGTCAACCGCGGACTCAACTGCATCAAGGGCTATTTCCTCAGCAAGATCATGTATGGCGAGGACCGCCTGACCACGCCGATGCTGCGCAAGACGAACGGCGTCTTCGACAAGAACGGCGAGTTCGAACCGGTGAGCTGGGACGAGGCCTTCGACGTGATGGCCGAGAAGTGGAAGGCCGCGATCAAGGAAAAGGGCGGCGCCGGCGTGTCGATCTTCGGCTCGGGCCAGTGGACGGTCTGGGAAGGCTATGCCAACGCCAAGTTCATGAAGGCCGGCCTGCGGTCCAACAACATCGACCCCAACGCGCGGCACTGCATGGCCTCCGCCGTGGTGGGCTTCATCCGCGCCTTCGGGATCGACGAGCCGATGGGCTGCTACGATGACCTGGAGCACGCCGATACCTTCGTGCTCTGGGGCTCAAACATGGCCGAGATGCACCCGATCCTGTGGTCGCGCCTCACCGACACGCGCCTGACCAAGCCGGGCTGCGAGGTCCACGTGCTCTCGACCTTCGAGCACCGGTCCTTCGAGCTTGCCGACAACGGCATCGTCTTCGCCCCGCAGACCGACCTCGCGATCCTGAACTTCATCGCAAACTACATCATCCAGAATGACGCGGTGAACCAGGACTTCATGGACAAGCACGTCAACATCACGCGGACGGCGACGGACATCGGCTACGGCCTGCGCGACGACAACCCGCTCCAGATGCAGGCGGCGAACCCGAACTCGGGCGAGCTGTCGCCGATGACCTTCGAGGAATACGCCGCGGCGGTTTCCGAATACACCGCCGAGTATGTCTCCGAGCTTTCCGGCGTCCCGGTGGCGCAGCTCGAGCGGCTGGCCCAGCAATACGCCGACCCGAACCGCAAGGTGATGAGCCTCTGGACGATGGGCTTCAACCAGCACACGCGCGGCTCCTGGGTGAACGGGCTGATGTACAACGTCCACCTGCTGACCGGAAAGATCTCGGAGCCGGGCAACTCGCCCTTCTCGCTCACCGGCCAGCCTTCGGCCTGCGGCACCGCCCGCGAGGTCGGCACCTTCGCGCACCGCCTGCCGGCCGACATGGTCGTGGCCAACGACGCACACCGCGAGATCTGCGAGACCGCCTGGAACGTCCCGGCGGGCACGATCCCGCCCAAGCCCGGCTACCATGCCGTGCTGATGAACCGGATGCTCAAGGACGGCGAGCTCAAGTGCCACTGGGTGCAGTGCAACAACAACATGCAGGCCGCGCCCAACATCAACGAGGAAGGCTTCCCGGGCTATCGCAACCCCGAGACCTTCATCACCGTGTCCGACCCCTACCCGACCGTTACCGCGCTGTCGGCCGACCTGATCCTGCCCACCGCGATGTGGGTCGAGAAGGAAGGCGCCTACGGCAACGCCGAGCGCCGCACGCAGTTCTGGCGCCAGCAGGTGAAGGCACCGGGCGAGGCGAAGTCCGACCTCTGGCAGGTGATGGAGTTCTCCAAGCGCTTCACCGTCGAGGAAGCCTGGGGCGAGGAACTCGTGGCCCAGAAGCCGGAGCTTGCCGGCAAGACGCTCTACGAGGTGCTGTTCGAGAACGGCGTGGTCAACCAGTTCCCGCTGTCCGAGACCGCCGAGGGCTTCGACAACGACGAGAGCACCGATTTCGGCTATTACGTCCAGAAGGGCCTGTTCGAGGAATATGCCGCTTTCGGCCGCGGTCACGCCCACGACCTCGCGCCGTTCGACACCTATCACCAGGCCCGCGGGCTGCGCTGGCCGGTCGTGGACGGCAAGGAGACCCTCTACCGCTTCCGCGAGGGCTATGACCCCTATGTCAAGGAAGGCGAGGAGGTGAAGTTCTACGGCCACAAGGACGGCAAGGCCAAGATCATCTTCGCCCCCTACGAGGCCGCCGCCGAGGAACCGGACGAGGAGTTCGACCTCTGGCTCTGCACCGGCCGCGTGCTGGAGCACTGGCATTCCGGCTCGATGACCCGCCGCGTGCCCGAACTGCACCGCTCCTTCCCCTCCGCCGTGGTCTTCATGCATCCCGACGACGCCAGCGAACGCGGGCTGCGCCGGGGCCAGGAGATCGTGCTCTCCACCCGCCGGGGCGAAGTGAATTCCCGGGTCGAGACCCGGGGCCGCAACAAGGTGCCGCGCGGGCTCGTCTTCATGCCCTGGTTCGACGAGAGCCAGCTCACCAACAAGCTGACCCTCGACGCGACCTGTCCGCTGTCCAAGGAGACCGACTTCAAGAAATGCGCCTGCAAGGTCGAACGGGCCTGATCGCGAAACAGGAAACGCGCGTTGCCTCGAAGCACGCAGGAGTGAGCCATGGCCGCCGCCACGCCCAGCACCGTCAACCGCCGTCGGTTCCTGACCGACAGCGCGCGCATGGCCGCGGGCTGTGCGGTGGCGGGGTCGCTCCTGGCCTATGTGACACGCGATGCGAGGGCGCTTCCGGATCAGGCCCTGCGGCCGCCGGGGGCGCTGCCCGAGGACGACTTCCTCGCCGCCTGCATCCGCTGCGGCCTCTGCGTTCGGGACTGCCCCTATGACACGCTGACCCTCGCGGCTCTGGGAGAGGACGGGCCGGCCACCGGCACACCCTTCTTCACCGCCCGCGACGTGCCCTGCGAGATGTGCGACGACATCCCATGCGTCGCCGCCTGTCCTACCGGCGCGCTCGACAAGGACCTGACCGACATCGAGGACGCCCGGATGGGCACCGCCGTGCTGGTCGACCAGGAGAACTGCCTGAACTTCCTCGGCCTGCGCTGCGACGTCTGCTACCGGGTCTGCCCGATGATCGACGAGGCGATCACGCTCGACGTGCGACACAACGAGCGCTCCGGCCACCACGCGATCTTTGCGCCGACGGTTCATGCCGCGGCCTGCACGGGCTGCGGCATCTGCGAAAAGAAATGCGTGCTGCCCGAGGCCGCGATCAAGGTGCTGCCCGTGCGGCTGGCCCGCGGCGCGCCAGCGGAGCATTACCGTAAGGGCTGGGAGGAGAAGGACGCCAAGGGCGCCCCGGTGGTCGAGGGCATCATCGACCTGCCGGACCGCCTGCCCGGCCCCGGCACCGACAACCTCGCCGCGCCCGGCGGCTACGAGCCCGGTCTCGGCGCTGTCGACGGCAGCGCCGGAGGCTTCCGGCCGACCTTCCAGCTGCCGGAGGTGCGCCAATGAGCACCACTGGCAAGGTCCATCTTCCCACCGGACAGGAAGCCCTGGAGAAGAAGGGCTGGTTCGGTGCACACAAGTACCTGGTGCTGCGCCGGCTCAGCCAGGCGTTCTTCCTGTTGCTGTTCCTGCTCGGTCCGTGGTTCGGCATCTGGTGGGTGCAGGGCAACCTGGCGGGCTCTATGACCTTCGGCTTCCTGCCGCTGAACGACCCGCTGATCCTCGCGCAGATGATGGCCGCCGGCCACTGGCCGGAAACCACCGCCCTGATCGGCGGGCTGATCGTTCTGGTCGCCTATGCGCTGATCGGAGGCCGCGTCTATTGCTCCTGGGTATGCCCGATCAACCCGGTGACCGACGCCGCGCATTGGCTGCATGTGAAGCTCGGCCTGCAGAAGGGCTGGCAGCCCAAGCGGTCCGCCCGGCTCTGGATCCTGGCGACCGTGCTGATCGTCTCGGCCCTCACCGGCACCATCGCCTGGGAGGTCATCAACCCGGTCACCATGGTGCACCGCGGGCTGGTCTTCGGCATGGGATTCGTCTGGGCCCTTGTCGCGGCGATCTTCGTCTTCGACCTGATCGTCGCCCGGCGCGGCTGGTGCGGTCATGTCTGCCCGGTGGGCGCGTTCTACGGCCTCGTCGGCGCGAAGAGCCTGCTGCGGGTCAGCGCGGTGCGCCGCGACGCCTGCGACGATTGCATGGATTGCTACGAGGTCTGCCCGGAAAACCAGGTGATCTCGCCCGCCCTCAGGGGCAAGGGCGCGAGCACTCCCCTGATCCTGTCGCCCGACTGCACCAATTGCGGGCGATGCATCGACGTCTGCGCGATGGACGTCTTCGCCTTCACCCACCGTTTCGACGATCACGTCGAGACCCCGCCCGACGCGGCGACCGACGGTCGGCCGCGTGAAAAGACAGCAGCGTGAACTGAGCAACGGAGAACCATGATGAACAAGCCGATCCTTGCAGGCGCCTTCGCCCTCACGGCGTCCCTCGCCCTTGTCGGCGCCGCCCTGGCGCAGTCGGCCGGCGGGCTCTCCACGCTGCGCGGCGCCTCGGTCGAAGACCCGGTCGCGGTCGAGCAGGTCTTCCAGCAGGAGACCCAGCGGTTCAACCGCGAGTACCGCCAGCAGCCGCCGCTGATCCCGCATTCGATCGACCAGTACCAGATCGACCTGCGCGCCAACCAGTGCCTGAGCTGCCACGACTGGACCAATGCCGGCGACCGCGGCGCGCCCACGCTGTCGATGACCCATTACCTCGACCGCGACGGCAACGAGATGGACCACGTCGCCGGCACCCGCTGGTTCTGCAACCAGTGCCACGTGCCGCAGGCCAACGCGCCGGAACTGGTGGAGAACACCTTCGAACCGTCCACCGGCCGCTGAGCCAGGCGTCAGACAAGGAATACAAGTGATGGCAGAGCACAGCACAGACGGCAAGCGGCCCGGTTTCCTTCGGCGCACATGGGAGTGGTTCTGGCGCCCCAGCAGCGTCCTCAGCTTCGGCTTCGTGATGATCGCGGGCTTCGTGGCGGGCGTCCTGTTCTGGGGCGGGTTCCACTGGGCGCTGGAGGAAACGAACACCGAGGAATTCTGCACCTCGTGCCACACGATGACGAAGAACTTCGACGAGTACACGGAGACCGTGCATTACAACAACCACTCCGGCGTGCGCGCGACCTGCCCGGATTGCCACGTGCCCCACGAATGGCAGCACAAGGTCAAGGCCAAGATCATGGCCAGCAAGGACGTCTATCACGAGCTGATGGGCACGATCGACACCGACGAGAAATATGACGAGCGCCGGCTGCACATGGCGAGCGCGGTCTGGACCAAGATGAAGAAGACGGACAGCCGCGAGTGCCGCAACTGCCATGCCTTCGAATTCATGGACTTCACCATCCAGGAGACCCGTGCCGCCGCCGAGCACCAGAAGGCGATCGACGAGAGCATGACATGCATCGACTGCCACCAGGGCATCGCCCACGGGCTGCCGGCGGGCTATCTCGAGGAATACCGCCGGGTGGTGGACGAGATGGCCAGCACCGAGGCCGACGGGCCAGTGACGCGGGTGGGCATGATCGATCCGACAGGTCTCGGCAGCGCGATCCGGGGCTACCTGTCCGGCACCGACCACTAGGGCGCGCGCGCCGTCAGGACAGGTGGCGCGTGAACTGCGGGCGCTCCGCCTGCCAGAGATGGGGGAAGGCGCGCATCGCGGCCCGCGCGCCGGCCTCGTCACCGGATTTCGCGAGAGTTTCGATGTCGCCGAGCGCCCGGTGCAGGGACTTGGCTTGGAACGTCCCGCAGGAGCCGGCCATCTTGTGCGCCCGGGCGACCAGGTCGCCAAGCGGCTCCGCATCCAGGGTTTCGGACCCGAAAAGCGTCGCGCCCGCGTCGAGTTCCTGCACGAAGCTGCCGACCAGGCCGGTCACCTTTTCCGCCCCCAGCGTCTCGACCAGATCACGCAAGGCATCATCCGCAGGGCCATTCGATGTGCCGGCATGCTCCGCCGGTGCGGGGGTGGCGGAGCCGACCCGCTTCTCGATCAGGCTGAGCTGGTGCCGGAGACTGTCGCGCTCGATCGGCTTGGTAACAAGTCCGACCATGCCTGCGGAACGGAATGTCTCCCGGTCGGCAGGCATTGCATGGGCGGTGACGGCCAGGATCGGCGTGCCGCGGTTGGGACCGTCGCCCTCGCGGATCGCGCGGGTTGCGGCGATCCCGTCCATCACCGGCATGCTGATGTCCATCAGGATCACGTCGAACGCCTCCGCCCCCGCGACCGCAACGCCTTCCCGGCCGTCGAAGGCCTCGGTCACGGCATGGCCGTCCTGGGTCAGCATCCCGTGCAGCACGCTCCGGTTGATCTCGTTGTCCTCGACGATGAGGATCGAGAGCTTGTCCTCGAACGCCTTCTTGCGCGGATCGGACGCGGCCGTCTTGGGGCCGCTTGCGATCTCCAGCGGGATCCGCACCCAGAACAGGCTCCCTTCGCCCTCAATGCTCTCGACGCCAATCTCGCCATCCATCGCCCGGGCCAGGCGCCGCGCGATCCCGAGGCCGAGCCCGGTGCCGCCGGTCTTTCGGCCGTAGGACGTGTCGATGGTCTCGAAATCGTCGAAGATCCGAGCCTGGTCGGCGTCGGAAATGCCGATCCCGTCGTCGATGACCCGGAATTCCGCCACTCGACGCCGGCCGGTTCCGTTCACCTCGGCCTCGAGCCGGACCTCGCCGGCATGGGTGAACTTCAGCGCGTTGTTGACGAGGTTCAGCAGCACCTGGCGCAACCGCACCGGATCTCCGCGCACCTCGCCCGGCTTGGGCGACGTCCAGACCTCGACAAGCTTGTTGCCATGGGCAGCGGCCACGCTGCTCTGACCGGCGACGACATCGCTCAGAAGCGCGGCCAGATCGAAGACCTCCGAGTTGATCTCCATCCGCCCAGCTTCGAACTTCGAGATATCGAGCACGTCGTTGACGTGGTGCAGCAGCAAGTGGCCGGAGGCGTCCATGTTGTCGAGATAGGTCGACTGCCGCTGTGTCAGCTCGGTTTCGCGCAGCAGCGACATGGTCCCGAGCAGACCGTTCAGCGGTGTGCGCATCTCGTGGCTCATCACCGCAAGGAAGTCGGCCTTGGCCTTTTCGCCCGCCAGCGCCTTGTCGCGCGCCGCGACCAGCTCTTCCTGCGCCCGCTTGTCCTCGGTGATGTCGCGCAGGAAGGAGACGAAGCTGATCCCCTCCTCGCTTTCGATCATGTCGATCGACAACTCCACCGGGAACACCTCGCCCGACTTGCGCTTGCCCTCCAGTTCGACCCGCCCCGCGCCGACAACGCGCTGCTTGCCGGTTTCGAGGAAGCGCTTCATGCCGGCGGTATGCGCCGCCGCGTAGTGGTCGGGGATGATCAGGTCCACCAGCGACTGGCCCACCGCCTCTTTCTCGGTATAGCCGAAAACACGCTCCGCCGCGCCGTTGAACTGCTTGACGACCCCCTTGCCGTCGGACTCGATCACCGCGTCGAGCGAGGTGCCGATGATCGCCCGCAGACGCGCGGCAAGCAGCCTCTGCTCGCGCCCGCTCTGCACCGCGGTCTTGTTCATCCGCCACAGGCCGAATGACAGCAGGACCAGCAGCGACACCAGCGCGGCAAGCGTGATGGCGAGCTTCAACAGCGTGGCCGAGACCGCATCACGGCGCTCGTCGGAGGTGATGGCAAACAGCTCCAGCGCGCGCAGCGAGAGATTGCGAACGTCTTCCCGAAGCTCGGCGACCGTGGAATCCAGCGCAGGAAGCTCCGAGGCAAGCACGTCGAGCGGGCCGTCGACCAGCGGGATCGTGTCCTCCAGGAAGCGCTGAACCGGGACGAGGCTCAGGGCAAACGAATAGTCATCCTTCAGATCCTGGTAGGCCGTGCCATTCTGCAGCGTCGCGACCCGGCTATAGAACACGTCGAAGCGCCGCTTCATCTGAAGCAGCGCGGTCTCGGAGCCGCCCCGCGCTTCGCGCAGCGACATCTGGAAAAGGAGGAACTCCACCTCGAGCTGCGACAGCGTCCACTGCACGTTGTCGGAATGCGCAACGTCCAGCGATCTCAGCTTCCGCGACACCTCGCTCGACAGCATGATGATCGCGCCGGCAAAGGCAAGTGCGGCAACGACGACCAGGACCGGCCGAATCCCGCGAAGAATGGAAGTCCTGATCCCGCCTTGCATGGTGCCTCTTCAGTCGTGTGTTATTCGAAACCGGTGGCTCAGTCCGGCTGAACCTCGATCCGGTCAAGTTGCCATATGCTGCGTGAATAGATGCTTTCGGCCTGGTACTCGGGGTTGGAATCGTAGGGATAGATGATCCACAGCGGCCCCTTGTCGCGCACCGACATCGGCTCGCCGTTATTG
This sequence comes from Tropicimonas sediminicola, assembly GCF_900188335.1. Classification (GTDB taxonomy): domain Bacteria; phylum Pseudomonadota; class Alphaproteobacteria; order Rhodobacterales; family Rhodobacteraceae; genus Tropicimonas; species Tropicimonas sediminicola. The sequence goes on from NZ_FZOY01000002.1 coordinate 503,222, forward strand.
GCATAGGCGACGATCGGACCGTCCGGGATGGCGTCGGCCACCGGGATCGTGACCGAGTAGTCGTTGATCGCGGTGGCCGAAAGTGTTCCGCTGCCGACCCCGAGCAGGTCGAGCAGCGTATCCAGACCGACGCCGGTGAACTCCTGTTCCCCTTCGGTCCAGATCGTGGTGGTGGCAATGGTGCGGCTCTCCAGGGCGCTGAGCATGTCCAGGTCGAACCGGGCCACGTCGTCGCCGTTTGTTGTCGATATCGCACCGCTCACAGTCAGGACGACCTCACCTTCCGGTTGCGGCAGGTCCGCCGCACCGGCTGCGCCGGAAATTGACACGGTGAATGCGATGGCTGCGAGGCTTGTCGAGAGTCCGTGGAGCGTGCGCATGTCCTGATCCTGTTCGCTGCTTGCGTAAGTTGTCCCTAGCACGGATCGGCACGGGGGCCAGTTGGTCAAGCGTATAGCGACCTATCCGATCGGATAGGTCGCCATGCCGCAGGCCCCGTGAGGCCCTTCGGCAACGTTCGTGTCAGTAGGCGCCACGCCCGGAGAAGACCGCGCGGAAGGTCATCAGGATCAAGGCGATGTCGAGCAGGATCGTGCGGGACGCGGCATAGGCGAGGTCCATGTCGAACATCTTTTCCGCCCCGATGTCGGCGCGTCCGGAGACCTGCCACAGGCCGGTCAGGCCGGGCCGGACAGCCAGGCGGCCGTGGGCGCGGGTCGGATAGGCGGCGACTTCCTGCGGCAGCGAGGGGCGCGGCCCCACGACCGACATCTCGCCCTTCAGGATGTTGAGGATCTGCGGCAGCTCGTCGATCGAGTAGCGGCGCATTATCCGGCCGACGCGGGTAACGCGGGGGTCATGGCGGGACTTGAAGAAGATGCCTTCGCGGTCGGACTGCGCCAGCAGCGCGGCCCGGCGGGCCTCGGCGTCGACATGCATCGAGCGGAACTTCAGCATCTCGAAGGCGCGGCCGTCGCGGCCGACCCGGGTCTGGCGGAAGAAGACGGGGCCACGGCTGTCGAGCTTGATGGCGAGAGCCACCAGCGCGAAAAGCGGCGACAGAGCAAGGATCGCTGCCCCGGTCAGCGCAACGTCCAGCGCCCGCTTGGCCACGGCGTCGCGGTTGGCGGAAGCGACGGCGTGGGCGGCCGCACGCGCCATGAAGGTCACGTTGCCGACGAGGTAGCGGCCCGCCATGCGGCGCGGTTCCATCGCCAGGCGCCAGGCCCATTCCATGCGCGCGTTGCGCACCGCGGCGGGCGCACGGCGCACCCGGCCGGCGAGGAAGTCGAACAGCGCGCCAACCCCGAGGCTCAGTTTCGGCGCGAGGCGGTCCGCGTTCTGCTCCAGCCAGATATCCTGGCGCGGCACGCCCATCGCGACGATCAGGATGTCGGCGCCGGAGCGGTTGATCGCATCGATCGCGGCCTCGTCGTCGGCCGCGCCATCGAACCCGTCGCGCGTGCCGGCGATGCGGAGGCCGGGGATGTCGAGGCAGAGCTTATCGGCCGCCTGGTCCGCCACGCCGGGAGCCGCGCCGAACAGGAACACGGAGAGCCCGCGCCGCGCCGCCTCGCGCAGCAGGCGGGGGGTGAAATCGGTGCCGTTCAGGTTGGCGCTGAGCTGCTGGCCGGTCATCTTCGCCGCCAGATCGATGCCGATCCCGTCGGGCAGGACCGCGTCCGCCGTGGCCATCGCCTGGGCATAGGCCGCATCGCGCGCCATCACGTTCGCGCAATGCGCGTTGAGAAAGGCGACCCGATGGCGCTGACCGTCGAGCAGGTGGTCGATCGCCTGGTCCGCATCCGCATCGACGATCGCGAGATCGAAGAGCGGGATACGCTTCATGGGCTTGCGCGCCGGAGCGGCGGCAACGTCCTGGGTGTCGGCGTGGAACGGGGCGGTGGCGGTGGCGGTGATGGCAGCGTCGAAGGGCATCGGTGTCTCCGGTCGGGGGTATCGGTTGGTCACCATGGATGCCGCCCCGGCCGCCGTCTCTCAACGTGGCGGAGGGAGAGGTTGCGGGGCCTATCGGCTGGCCGGCTGTCCGCCCGGAGCCCGCGATGGGCCGATCGCGCCCCGCTCCCTCGCCTTTCGGATAGAGAAAGTACCCGGATGGTAACGACTTCGCCGGCGGGGCTGGTCCATTATTCGTGGGACATTTGAAAGGCCCGCGATATGATCGGCGCGATCTTCCGCTTCAGAGGACAAGATGAAGATACTTATCGCCGACGATCACGACCTGCTCCGCGACACCCTCGTGGCTTTCCTCGAAAGCGAGAGCGACATCACGACCGCCAGCGCCTCGACCTTTGACGAGGCGGCGGCCCGGATCGCGGACGACGACAGTTTCGACCTGGTCCTTCTCGATTACAACATGCCGGGAATGAACGGCCTGTCCGGGCTGGAGCGGGCGATCACCACCGGACGCGGGCAACGCGTGGCGCTGATCTCGGGCGTGGCGGCGCGGGACGTGGCGGAAAAGGCGCTGGCGCTCGGCGCCGCCGGCTTCCTGCCCAAGACGCTCTCGGCCAAGTCCCTGGTCAACGCGGTTCGGTTCATGGCGATGGGCGAGCAATACGCGCCGCTCGACTTCATGACAGCCGAGGAGGAGGCGCCGAAGCACGAGCTGGCCGAGAAACTCTCCCGGCGCGAGTTGCAGGTGCTCGAAGGGCTGACCCAGGGCAAGTCCAACAAGGAGATCGCGCGCGATCTGGATGTGCAGGAGCCGACCGTGAAGCTCCACGTCAAGACGCTCTATCGCAAGATCGGCGTGGCGAACCGCACCCAGGCCGCCATGGTGGCCAAGGAATCCGGCCTCTTCTGAGCGCCGCACCCATCCGAACGGATAGGTCCGACTCCGGATGCGTCGCCGCCTATCCTTCGGCGGCGCAGCATCATTCTGCGCAGGCATGTAGACAAGGCGGCAAAGGAGAGCCGCCATGACCGACTGCACCACCGCCCTGCCCGATGCCCCCGCCGCCAAGCCGTCGCGGAACTTCTGGATCTTCCGGATGCCGCTGCGCGAGCTGAGCGCTGCGCGGATCTTTCGGGGCGGGCGGCTCAACGATGCAGGCCGGCTGCCTCGGTACATCTTCATCTTCCTGCTCGGCGCAGCGGTGATCTGGGCCCCCATCGTGGGTTACCTGTCGACAGCCCCGCTGCGCTTCACCTCCACCATGTCGCTGATCCTGCCCGGCTCCGGCGCGTCGGCTTCCGTCAACCTCGACCGGATCGGGCAGGCCTCCTCCTTTGCCAACTCGCCCTTCGCCAGCAGCTCGGTCAGCCCGACGGAGACCTACAAGCGCCTGCTCGCCGCCGACCGCATCCTAGCGGCCGCTGCCGGCAAGGTTGGCATGGCGCGACAGGATTTCGGCATGCCGCGGGTCAACCTCGTGGACCAGACGAGCCTGATACATGTCGAGGTCACCGGCAATTCGCCCGAGGACTCGCAGGCGCGCGGCGATGCGCTGCTCGAAGCCTTCTTCTCCGAGATCGACGCCCTGCGCAGCGACGAGCTGACCGTGCGCGAGGACGGCGGACGCGGCGCACTCGAGGAATACCGCAGCTCGGTTTCCGCCACCCGCGAGGAAATCAGCCGCCTGCAGCGCGAGACCGGGCTGATCAACGCCAGCCAGTACGAAGACCTCGTGCGCGACACCGACGCCCTGCGCGGCCGCATTGCCGAGGTCTCGTCGGAACTGAGCGAACGCACGCAGGCGACCGAAGCCCTGCGCGCCACGCTGGGGATCGACCCTCGCGCCGCGGCGGCGACGCTCAAGCTGCATGCCGACAGCGAGTTCAACACGGTCATCCAGGAGATGAGCCAGCACGCGGCCAGCCTGGCCGAGGCCGAGGGCCGCTACGGTCCCAGCCACCCTGCCCTCAAGGCCGCGCGCGAAAGCCACGACGCCACCCGGATGCGGGCGCTCGACAAGGCGGTCGAGATCACCGGCCTGTCGGTGACCGAGGTCGCCCGCCTCGACATGTCGCCCGTCGGTGGCCGCGCCGAACTGCTGGGCCGGCTGGTCGAATACGACAGCGAACGCTCCGGCCAGGCCGCCGAACTGGCGGCGCTGCAGCAGCAACTGGTCGAGGCAGAGGCCCGGGTGATCGACCTGATCGAGCCCGCCGCGCGCCTCGAGGACCTGCAGCGCGACTTCTCCGTGGCCGAGGCCGTCTTCGCCTCCACCGCGGCGCGGTCCAAGACCTCCAAGGTCGATCTCTTCGCCTCCTATCCGCTGGTGCAGGTGCTCGAGAACCCCTCGCTGCCCACCGACCCGACCTCGCCCAAGCGGGTGCTCGCCGTTGCGGCCGGCATCGCGGCGACCATGATGCTGCTCTTCGGCCTGATCCTCGGCTGGGTCCGCGCCCGCCTGATCTCGCGGCTGCTGGCCGACGGCAAGGCCACCGCGCCAGCGGCGGCGCAGGCCGCGGCATGAGCGACGCCCCCGCCAAGCTGCGCCCGGCCAACCCGGCCGAGGCGATGGTTCTCAAGACCCTCGCCTGGACCTGGCCCTTCTACTTCATCGGCGCGCTTTACGTGGTCGGGCCGGTGCTGGCCTGGACGCTTGGCGGCCTCGCGCTCCTCTCGCTATACCTCGGCCCGGCCATCCGGCCGGACCTGCGGGCGACCGGAACGATCCCGCCGGTGGTCTGGGCCTGGATTCTCGGCATGCTGGTCATGCTGGTCGCGCTCTGGGTCGGCCATGTCGACTGGGGGCTCGGCCTCAAGAAGACCATCAAGTCGAGCATCGGCTGGGCCAAGGGCTGGGCATTGCTCGCGCTGTTCCCGCTGATCGGAGCGGTGCTGCCGATCCGCCGCGAGATCCTCGCGCGCGGCCAGTGCATCGTCGGCCTGTGGACGCTGGCGCTGCTGCCCATCCTCGCCGTGGCCCCCTACATCGGCCTGCCGGAGAAGATCTTCACCTCGCCCTTCAAGGCCGTCGGCGGCCCGGGCCCGGAATATTTCAGCGTCTACTTCTTCACCTACGACCCCTCGAGCTGGACGCCGCGCTGGCAGTTCTTCGCCCCCTGGTCGCCCTTTGCCGCGCTGCTCGGCGTGGTGATGGTGCTGTTCGCCCTGGAGGAAAAGGACCGCCGCTGGCGGGCCGCCGGCATCGCTGCCGGCATCGCGATGATCCTGATGTCGAAATCCCGCATGGGCCTTGTCGGCCTCGTGGCGTGCACCATCGGGCCGCGGATGCTGCCGCTGATCCTGCGCGGCTGGGCCTGGCAGATCGTTGCGCTGATCACCGCCTCGCTGGCGGTCATCGGGCCGGCGCTCCTTCAGGGGTTCAAGGATGGCGTCGCCGCCTTCAAGGGCGCGCGGGCCGACAGCACCCGGGTTCGCGAAACACTTCAACGTATCGCCGGAGAGCGTTGGCAGAACGAGGCTTTCTGGTTCGGCCACGGCACCGTGCAACCCGGTCCGCACCTCGTGGAATACATGCCGATCGGCAGCCACCATACCTGGTGGGGCCTGCTGTTCGTGAAGGGGCTCGTGGGCTTTCTGGCGATGCTCGTGCCGCTGCTCTGGCAGACCTGCCTCGCCCTGCTCGACGCCGCCCGCAATCCGCGCGGACGCCTGCCGCTCGGCATCGTCATGACGCTGGTCCTGCTGTCGATGGGAGAGAACATCGAGATCGAGGCCTACATGATGTGGCCGGGCCTGATGGTTCTCGGCCTGCACGCGCGGGAGCTGGCCGATGAGCAGATGGAGCGCATGAAGCAACGCACTCTTCAGGCCCGGGCCGCCTGATCCGGGCGCCAGTGGCTCAGGTCACGCCCGAACCGCTCCTCCAGCCACGCGATGTCCTCCTCCAGCTCGGCAGCCAGCCGACGCGCGACGTGTGGGTCGAGCGTCGGGCGTTTTCCCGCATTGAGACGATCGAGCGCTGCGCGGATCCGGCGGCGCCCGCCCTTGGGAACCAGGCGCGACACCGCCTTTACGCCCGCGCCCGGGTGGGACAGCATCCGCCGAAGCGCAGGGCTCCGCGCCGTGGTCGCGACGGCTGAGGCCTGGTTGGTCCTCGCAGCCAGCTCATCGGCCGGAAAGGGCGGGATCCCCAGGAAATCGGACAATGTCGAGAGGAAGCCTGCGGGATCGGCCTCCATGTCATCATGGAACAGCACGCAGAGCCGCTCGCGCGGAATGACCGCCTCGAAACGGCGCAGGGTCTCGGCGTATCGGCTGCCGCTGGCGTAGCCACAAAAGGGGGACCAGCCGGCCGCGAGGCGGGACGGCTCGTCGGCGAGCGCCTGTCCGAAGTCCGACGTCGTCTCCAGCCCGTCGCGCACATGGTGGGCGAACTGGGAGAACGCGCGCGCCACAGGATCGCGGAGAACCAGCAGCACCTTGATCTCGGGCGACCATTCGGCAATCCGCCCCGCGGCCTCCGGCACCAGGGCATAAACGGGCGATGCCTCGCCGCGCAATTTCCCATGGGCGTCACGAAAGAGGGCCTGGTAGGCGGAAGGATCGGTCACGATGGTCGAGAAATAGTCCGGGTCGAAGGGTCCGGAAGCGGGCCGTGGATCGCTCCCGGCAAAGGCGAAAAAGCCCGGCTCCTTCGAGCCGGGCATGAAGGTGGATGGATGGCGCGACAGGGCGGCCCAGAGTGCAGTCGTTCCTGCTTTCGGCCAGCCGGCTACCACGAAGTCGGGGCCGGTCTTACCTGCCGCGCCTCCGCCGGTCATGCTGCGTCTCGCGAGTGGTGGTGACCGGCGATCTTGTTCAGAAGCTTGGCCCAGAGTTCGGGCGTGGTCCGTTGGACATCGGCCGCGGAGATGCGGCCCCAGGCGATGCCGATATGCAGCGCCGGACCGGTCTTGCAGGCGGTTTCGATCGCCTCCCGCCAGGCTTCGACGGTGCCACCCGCGACCGCGCGGGCGCCGCCCTCGATGTGATCCTGCAGCCCGTCGACCTGCGCCACCAGCAGCGCGCGACCCGCGGCCCGCGCCTCGAGCGCAACCAGCCCGTAGGCTTCCCAGCGGGAGGGCATCGCGACCATGTCGAGCTTCGCCATCTCCGCGGCGGGGGTGCTGCTGTAGCCGTGGAAGGAGATCCGGCTGTCGCCGCTGGCAAGCTCCTCCAGCGCGGCCCGGTCCGCCCCCTCTCCGATCAGCCGCAGGCGCAGGTCGGGATCGGCGGTCTCGCGGAAGGCGCGGATCAGGGTGTCGAACCCCTTTTGCTCGTCAAAGCGGCCGATGGCGCCGATGATGCGCGGCGCGCCATAGCGCCCAGGCAGGGCAAGAAACGGCGCGAGATCGACGCAGGACGGGATCACGGCAAGGGCCTCTTCGCGGACCAGCCCGCGCTCGGCCAGCCAGCGCCCCTGCCCCTCGCTCACCGCGATCACGCGGTCGAAAAGCGAATAGGCCGTGCGCAGCAGAGCGAAGAACCGGGTGCGGTGGCGCACCTTCAGGCCGGTGAAAGCGCCGGTGTAGCTGTGCTCGACGTGGATCAATGTGCGGTCGGCATAGCGGGCCCGCAGACCGACCAGCATGGGCAGGTTGCGCCAGCTCACCGACAGGTGGGAAACGATGATCTCCTCGTCGAGTTGCGGTGCCGCGAGGCGCCCGCGGGCCACGACCTGCACCCGGTGGCTGCCAAGCCGTGCCATCTCGGGGTTGGTCTCGATGAAGTCCAGCATCCGCATCACGCCGCCGGCGGTGGTATCGTCAACAAGGTGAACAATGGTCTTGGGGCTCATGATCTATTCCTCCTTCAAAGGGTTTGGTCGGAGGTCGCGGTGCGACCCGAAACAGCGTTGCGCAGGGACTGGAACCGGTCGGCCCCCAGAGCGCCGAGCGCCAGCGCGGCGGCGAATGTCGTTGCGCTCTTGGCGGGTTCTTCCCAGAGCGGGCGGCGCGAGCTCTGGAAGCTGCGCCGGGCGAGCGTCGCGGCCGCGGCGGCATCGCCGTCGCTGATCGCGCGGCGGCAGAGGTAGCGCAGCTGGTAGGCGCGCGCGGCCGGGGTGTGGCGCTCGAAGAAGCCGGGCGCCAGCGGGGTCAGCTTTTCTACCAGCCGCTCCCAGGCGCGGAACTGGGCCTCGACGCCGGCGGAAAGGCCGCCGGAGTTGATCCGGTAGAGCGTCAGGTCGCCCCGGATCCCCTCGAAGGCCCAGTCGGTGGTCAGCGCCATGCGCAGCCAGCATTCGATGTCCTCGGACTGGCGGAAGCTCTCGTCGAACCACCAGTCGCGGATGAACTCGCCGGCCGGGCGCCAGGCGATCGCGTCGAGCGCGGCGCGGCGGATCACCGGGGCGGAGCCATTGCCGACCGGGTTGCGGCGAAAGATGTGGGCGGCGTCAATGTTGGTCAGGCGCGGCGTCTGGCTGAGACCGAGCGGGAGGCCAGCCTCGTCGATCATCGCCGAGGCGCTGTAGCTCACACCGACCTCCGGGCGCGCGTCGAGGTGCCGGACATGGCGCTCCAGCTTGGTCGGATGCCACAGGTCGTCGCTGTCGCAGAAGCCCACCAGTTCGCCCCGGGCGGCCGCGATGCCGCTGTTTCGCGCCCCGGCAAGACCACGGTTCGCCTGTTCGACGATCCGCAGGCGGTCGCAGTCGAAGCTCTGGGCGATCTCTAGCGTCTCGTCGGTCGAGCCGTCGTCCACCAGAACGATCTCGTAGTCGGCGAAGGTCTGGGCGCGCAGCGACTGCAGGGTCGCGGGCAGCGTTGCGGCGACGTTGTAGGCGGGGACGACGATGGAGGCCTTGGGCATCGGAAGGTCCTTTCGGTCAGCGGGCAAAGAGGGTGCGGGAGAGCTGCCGCGGCAGCACCGGGGAGAGCGCGGCGGCGAGCGCGGTCAGGGCGCCGCGGCGGGGGTCGGAGAAGAAACCGGCGGGGCTGGTGCAGATGCCGGAGAGCGCAAGGCGCAGCGGCAGCACCCGGCCGGATTGCAGGCGCAGCGCCCGGCGGGCGAGATAGCGCAGGTGCACCGCCTCGTGCCGCGCCGCAGGCACCGCGCCGAAGCGGCGGGCGGTGGCCAGGGCGGCGGCGCGGCCCTGGCGCATCCGCTCGAGATCGGCAGAGAGGCCGGTGGGGCTGGCCCGATACCAGACCAGCAGATCCTGAACGCCGCCAAGGCGATAGCCCTGGCCGACCAGCCGGATCAGCCATTCCAGGTCCTCGTTATGGACCATGTCCTCGTCGAACCCGCCGGTGGCCGCAAAGACGTCGCGACGGACCGTGAGGTTGGACATCGTGCAGACCGGGTTCTCGCCGAGCAGGTCGTCGATCCCCAGCGGGGACGCGGGCACGGTCGAGAAGACCCGGGCCGCGTCCGGCGCGGCATCGAAAAAGGCGATGCGGGCGAAGCAGGCGTCGTGGTCGCTGGCAACGCAGGCGGCATGGGTGCGGGCGAGCTTCTCGGTCGACCAGATGTCGTCGGCATCGAGAAAGGCGATCCAGTGGCCGCGGGCCAGTTCCAGCGCGGCATGGTTGCGCGCGGCGCTCGGTCCCTTGCCCGGGTTGGCGATGCGGCGGATGCGCGGGTCGGTCTCGGCGATGCGGTCGATCAGAGCCGCGGTCCCGTCGGTCGAGCCATCGTCGACGCAGATCGCCTCCCAGTCGGTCAGGGTCTGGGCCGACAGGCTGGCCAGGGTCTCCGGCAGGGTATCGGCCGCGTTGTAGCAGGGGATGACAACGGTGAAGAGCGGCATCGATCAGGCCTCCGACAGGGCAGGTTTGCGGGCGCCGACGAACGGCAGCGCGGCGGCGACGAGCTGGGTGAAGGTGGCAACGAGGAGGTAGCCCCAGGCCAGCGCCATCAGCCCGTGCGGCGCCATCAGGACGGTGTTGACGATCAGCGCGAGGGTCATGACCAGGGTCGCGGCAAACTCGATCTCGGGGCGGTTGTCGGCCCGGAGCCACTGCGCCGTCGCCGCCCAGATCACGCCGGGGATCGCCGCGAGGCAGAGGATCGAGACAACCCCGCTCAGGTCCTGCCAGTCCGGGCCGAACAGGAGCGGCACGTAGAGCGGCGCGGCGAGCGACTGGAGCACCACCATCGGGACGATGACCGAGAGCGCCATGATCAGCGCACGCTGGAGCGAGGAGGCACGATCGTCGCTGGCACAAAGGTGGGGGAAGAGCACGTTGGCAAAGGCCATCGCGAAGGAGTTGGCAAGCCCGAGGCCGGCGTTGAAGGCCATGAAGTAGAGCCCCAGGATCTCGGCCCCCATCAGCACGCCGACCAGCAGCTTGTCGGCCTGAAGACGCAGCGCCTTGACGACCTCGACCCCGAGCACGGCCCAGCCGTAGGTGACGAAGGGGCGCAGCGGCGCGAGCGGCTGGGTGGTGTCGGGCGACCAGGGGCGCAGGCGGCGCACCGCGATCAGCCAGATCGGCGCCGACAGCAGGCGCGGCAGGACGAGGGCCAGCGGCCCCGGCCAGACGATCGCCAGAGCGACACAGGCGACATTCGCGCCGACGATCTGCCCGGCGGAAATGGCGGCGGTCTGCTGCAGCTTGCCTTCGCGCATCGCGAGGGCGACCTGCACCAGGCCGGCCGGCATGAAGAGGTACTCGGCTGCGAGGATCACGATCAGCATCGGGATCACCGCGCTGCCGCTGACGGCGAAGAACACCGCGGCGACGGCGCATTGCAGGGCGAAAAGGCCAAGGCACCATGCCCAGAAGATGCGCTGCGCGGTCCGGCAGGTGCTCTCCAGAGTGGCAGCGGGCGCGGCGATGATACGCTGGACGGCGCCGTTCTCGGTCAGGGACTTGAGAATGTCGGAGGTGGCGAGCGCGGCAGCGGCAAGACCGATCGCCTCGGCCTCCATGGTGCGGGCGACGGCGACCACGACGAACAGGCGCGAGGCTTTCGCGGCGACCTCGGACACGGAATACGCCAGCAGGTCGCGGGCGAAGGGGCCGAGCCGGGCGATATGGTCTTGCAAAGTCATGCGGTTTGAAACCTGTCCTCGATCTGCCGCCACGTTGACGACCGGTGAGGACTGTCTAAACCGTGGCGGGTCGCGATGCGCGGACGCCGACGGACACGTCGATGTCCAGCCCGGACAGGCTCCTATCCCTTCGGATAGGCCGGACCCTGCGGATAGACTTGGCCCGCCGCAGGGACTATCGTGCCCACAAGGACAGAGCAGAAGACGAAAAAAACGTGAGACAGGCAGCCGGTATCATCCTTGCGGTTCTCGGAACGGTCGCGCTGAACGGCTGTGGTCCGCAGGGCAAGGCGGACAATCTGGAAATCGTCGATCGGGCCGCTGCCGACGCGGCCTACCAGGCGCAGTACCGCCTGCCCGTGCCGCGCAGCCAGGCAGCGGACATCCTCGTCGCCAAGCAGATGAACGCGGATCGCTGCCGCCCCTGGGCGGGCGGCGACGGCTCCAAGGCCGCGAGCCCCCTGCCCGCCGAGCTTCGCCGCGAGAGCCTGTCCGATGGCGATCTCGTCGAGGTGCATGTCGAGGGTGACCAGGCGGTGCTGGGCGAGCAGGCCATCTTCTCCGGCGACTACATCATCTCCCGCGAAGGCACGATCAAGCTGCCGTTCATCGGCGCCTTCCGTGCCGACGGGCGCACGCCGGAATCTCTGGCCGCCGAGATTGCCTCGGCCCTGGAGCGGGGCGAGTTCTACAACGAGGCGCCGCGGGTGTCGGTGCTGCTCTCGGATCTCGGCCCGGTGCGGGTCACCGTGGCCGGCGCCGTCTTCGAGCCGAGCCCGATGGACCTCGGCAAGCCCGAGGGCACCCTGACGGACGAGCGGCGGATCAACGCCCGCGGAGCGTCCACCGATGCCCGCAACCTGACCGTTGCCCTGCGCCGGGCCGGCGGGGTGCGCCCGGACGCCGACCTTTCTGCGGTGGAGCTGCGCCGTGGCGGACGCAGCTATCGCTTCGACCTGCGCCCGGTGATCGAGGGCCGCGCCTTCCAGGACGTTATGCTGGTGAGCGGCGACGAGGTCATCGTGCCGAGCCGTCTCTGCTTCCAGGACGAACTGATGGTGCCGAGCCCGATCAGCCCGCCGGGCATCAGCCTGTTCCTGTCGAACCTCATCCAGCCCACCCAGGGCAACGCACCGGCCGCCGTCGGCCGCGAGGCGCGCTCGGTGCCCTACGGCACCCGGATGATGCAGGGCATCGTCGGCACCAACTGCGTCGGCGGCGTGCGCGCGACGAATGCCAGCCGCTCCGCGGCGCTGTTCTCCCGCAACCCGCTGACCGATGTCTCCATCGTGGTCGAACGCGACGTGGAGGACATGCGCGTGCGCCAGGACCGGGACGATTACGACCCGTTCCTGCTGCCGGGCGACGCCATCGCCTGCTACGACAGCGGCGTGACCAACGTGGCCGATGCGGCCCGGATTCTCGGCATCGTCGGCGGCGCCGCGCTCCTGGCAGGCGCCAACTGACCCTGCGCCCCATCGGGCGCCGGGAGGGTGACCGCTCGCGGCGAACGTGATTTACTGGCCCCGCCCCGACAACCGGACCGCAAGACACCTTGGCCTTCACCCTGCGTCAGATCCAGTACTTCGTCGCCGTCGCCGAACACGGCTCGATCAGCCATGCCGCCAAGGCCCTGTCGATCTCGCAATCCGCGGTGACGGAGGCCGTGCGGTTCCTCGAGGAAGACCTCGGCGTCACCCTGTTCGACCGCCACCCGCGCGGCCTCAACATCACCCACAAGGGCCACCAGTTCCTGCGCCATGCGACCGCGATCCTCGCCGAGGTCTCCGGCGCGCGGCGGGCGCTGGAACACGAGGGCGAGGCCTTGACCGGCCGGCTGAACCTCGGGGTGACATCGCTGATGGCGGGCTACGTCATGTCCGACCTGCTGGCGCGCTATCGGCGGGCCAACCCGCTGGTCGACATCTCGGCCATCGAGGACAAGGGCGAATACCTCGAACACCTGCTGGTCGGCGGCGAGCTGGATGTCGCCGTCATGGTCACCTCCAACCTCTATGACCGGCATGCGCTGCAGGTGGAGATTCTCGACGTCTCGCCCTACCGGCTCTGGCTTCCCATCGGGCACCGGCTGGTGGCGCAGGACAGCATCTCGCTCGACGACCTGACCGGCGAGCAGCTCATCATGCTGGACATCGACGAGATGGGCGAAGCGGCGGTCAAGCTGCTCTCGGCGCTCGGCACCCGGCCACGGATCGCCTTTCGCACCCGTTCCGTCGAGGCCGTGCGCAGCCTCGCGGCCACCGGCGCGGGCATCGCCCTGCTTCCGGACCTTGTATATCGCCCGTGGTCGCTCGAAGGCGACCGCATCGTCTCCCGAGATGTCTCCGGGGCACTGCCCGTGGTCCAGGTGGGCATGGCCTGGCGCAAGGGCTCGCCGCTCTCCCCCGCGGCGCGGGATTTCATCGCCATCGCGCAGGAACACCAGTCCGCGCAGCAGCGTTAAAGGCCGATATCGGTTTCTCCGATACCTGCGTTTTGTATTTTGCGTTTGCGAAAGCAAGCGCCCGCCCGCATCGTTTCTCCCAATGAAGCCCCGGAAAGGGGCGCGCCCAAGTCCAACAGGAGAACCACAATGCAAGCGACGCCAAGGACGCTGGCACTGCTGACCAGTGTCAGCCTCATCGCATCCCAGGCCACGGCCCAGGAGATGCTCACCGAGATCGGAGAAGGCGAAGGCCAGGTCAATATCGTGGCCTGGCCCGGCTACATCGAGCGCGGCGAAACCGACGCCGCCTTCGACTGGGTCACCAGCTTCGAGGAAGCCACTGGCTGCAAGGTCAACGTGAAGACCGCCAACACCAGCGACGAGATGGTCGCGCTGATGAACGAGGGCGGGTTCGACCTCGTGACCGCCTCCGGCGACGCCTCGCTGCGCATGATCGCGGGCAAGCGCGTGCAGCCGGTCAACATCAGTCTGATCCCGAGCTGGGACAGCGTCGACGACCGGCTGAAGGAAGCGCCGTGGCACTACGTCGGCGGCATGCATTACGGCACGCCCTACATGTGGGGCCCGAACGTGCTGATGTACAACACCGAGGCCTTCCCCGAAGCTCCCACCAGCTGGTCGGTCGTGTTCGAGGAGACCACGCTGGCCGACGGCGAGAGCAACAAGGGCCGCGTGCAGGCCTATGACGGCCCGATCCACATCGCCGACGCGGCGAACTACCTGATGTTCCACAAGCCCGAACTGGGGATCACCTCGCCCTACGAGCTGAACCAGGAGCAGTACGACGCCGCGCTCGACCTGCTGCGCGGGCAGCGGGAGCTGGTGTCGCGCTACTGGCACGACGCCTTCATCCAGATCGACGACTTCAAGAACGAGGGCATGGTCGCCTCCGGCTCCTGGCCTTTCCAGGTGAACCTGCTGCAGGCCGACGGCGCGCCGGTGGCCTCCGTCATCCCCGAGGAGGGCGCGACGGGCTGGGCCGACACGACGATGATGCACGTCGATTCCGAGAACCCCAACTGCAGCTACATGTGGATGGAGCACACGCTCTCGTCCAACCTGCAGTCCGATCTCTCGGTCTGGTTCGGCGCCAACCCCTCGGTGCCGGACGCCTGCACCGACGGTCGCGGCATGCAGACCGCCGAGGGCTGCACCACCAACGGCATGGACGATTTCGAGAAGATCAAGTTCTGGCAGACCCCGGTCTCGAGCTGCGAAAGCCAGGGCGAGTGCGTGCCCTACTATCGTTGGGTGTCGGACTACATCGGCGTGATCGGCGGCCGCTGAAACACCACTCACGGCAACGACCCACCGCCCGGTTGCGGGCGGTGGGCCCTTGAACGGAAGACCCATGACAGCAGCGGTTCGATTCTCAGGCGTTTCGCGCCACTACGGTGACGTGCGCGCCGTCGACGACGTAGACCTCAGCATCGCCGAGGGCGAGTTCTTCGCCATGCTCGGCCCCTCCGGCTCCGGCAAGACGACCTGCCTGCGGCTGATCGCCGGCTTCGAGCAGCCGACCGCGGGCGAGGTCTCGATCTTCGGGGAGAGCGCCCACGGCGTGCCGCCCTACCGGCGTCACGTCAACACGGTGTTCCAGGACTACGCGCTGTTCCCGCATCTCAACGTGATCGACAATGTCTCCTACGGGCCGATGATCGCCGGCACGCCCAAGGCCGAGCGCCACCGCGCCGCCGAGGACGCGCTGGAGATGGTCGCCCTGCCCGGCTACGGCAGCCGCAAGCCGTCCGAGCTGTCTGGCGGCCAGCGGCAGCGGGTAGCGCTGGCCCGCGCGCTGATCAACCGCCCCCGAGTGCTGCTGCTCGACGAACCGCTCGGTGCGCTTGACCTGAAGCTGCGCGAACAGATGCAGGAGGAACTCAAGGCGCTGCAGCGCAAGCTCGGCATCACCTTCGTCTTCGTCACCCACGACCAGGGCGAGGCGCTCTCCATGGCCGACCGGGTGGCGGTATTCAACGCCGGCAAGATCGTGCAGATCGGCGCCCCGGAAGACGTCTATTACCGCCCCGAAGTGCCTTTCGTCGCCGACTTCGTGGGCTCCTCCAACGTGCTGCCGCCGCATCTCGTCGCCAAGGTCACCGGCCAGTGGCGCCACGGCGCGCTCCGCCCGGAGGCCGTCCGGCTGGGCGATGCCGGGCTGGGTGCCGACGGGCTGCACGCAACCGTTCATTCCACCGCCTTCCTCGGCGCCGCGACGCGGGTGTCCCTGGATCTCGAAGACCTCTCGATGGTGGCGCTCCTGCCCAAGGGCGCGCGCATTCCTCAGCCCGGCGAGCAGGTGCATGTGAGCTGGGCGGCTGAGGACCTTCACATGATGGAGGCCACGGAATGAGCGAACACGCGATCGACCCCGGCCGGCGCGGCATCCTGCCCGCGCTCTCGGACCTTCTCTGGCGCAACCCGCGGCTGGTGATCCTGCTGCTGCTCGGGCCGCCCGCGCTCTGGCTCGGCATCGTCTACCTCGGCGCGCTCTTCGCCCTTCTGGCCCAGAGCTTCTTCTCCATCGACGAGTTCTCGGGCCTGATCCAGTACGAGTTCACGCTCAAGACCTATCGCGAGCTGTTCACCCCCGCGAATTTCGACATCATCCTGCGCACCGTGGTGATGGCCGCCTCCGTCACCATCGCCGCCGCCATCGTCGCCTTCCCCATCGCCTATTACGCGGCGCGCTATGCCCGCGGAAAGTGGAAGGCGCTGTTCTACCTCGGGGTGATGCTGCCGCTCTGGTCGAGCTACCTGGTCAAGGTCTATTCCTGGAAGCTGATCCTCGCCAAGGAAGGCATCCTGAACTGGCTCTTCGAGACCCTGCACCTGAGCTGGCTGCTGAATGCCTATCTCGCGATCCCGGTGGTGGGCGGCAATTCGCTTTCAGTCAGTGCCACCGGCACCTTCCTGGTGTTCCTCTATGTCTGGCTGCCCTTCATGGTGCTGCCGATCCAGGCCGCGCTGGAGCGGGTACCGGCCTCGATGCTTGAAGCCTCGGGCGATCTCGGCGCCACGCCGGGACAGACCTTTCGCCACGTGCTGCTGCCACTGGCGCTTCCGGGCGTGATCGCAGGCTCGATCTTCACCTTCTCACTCACGCTGGGCGACTACATCATTCCGCAGATCGTTGGCACATCGCGCCGCTTCATCGGCCAAGCCGTCTATGCCTACCAGGGCACGGCCGGGAACATCCCGCTCGCAGCCGCCTTCGCCGTAGTGCCGATCGTCATCATGGCCATCTACCTCTGGGCGGCCAAGCGCATGGGGGCCTTCGATGCACTCTGACCGCGCGCCACTCGCCCTCAAGATCGCCGCCGCCGCCGGCTTGGCCTTCATGCACCTGCCGATCCTGCTGATCTTCGTCTATGCCTTTACCACGGAGGACAAGTCCTACCAGTGGCCGCCCCCGGGCTTCACCACCAAGTGGATCGGCGTCACCTGGGAACGGCCCGACGTGTGGGAGGCCCTGTCGCTCTCCCTCAAGGTCGCCGCCATTTCCACCGGCATCGCGCTGGTGCTGGGCACGCTCTGCGCCGCCGCCGTGAGCCGCACCCGGTTCTTCGGGCGCGAGGTGGTGTCGCTGCTGGTGATCCTGCCGATTGCCCTGCCCGGCATCATCACCGGCATCTCGCTGCGCTCGGCCTTCCACCTCGCCGACATCCCGTTCAGTTTCTGGACCATCGTTCTAGGCCACGCGACCTTCTGCGTCGTGGTCGTCTACAACAACGCGGTGGCGCGGTTCCGGCGCACGTCGGGCTCGCTGATCGAGGCCTCGATGGACCTCGGCGCGGACGGGTTCCAGACCTTCCGATACGTGATCCTGCCAAACATCGCGACCGCCCTGCTGGCAGGCGGCATGCTCGCCTTCGCGCTCAGCTTCGACGAGGTGATCGTCACCACCTTCACCGCGGGCCAGCAGCAGACGCTGCCGATCTGGATGCTCGAAGAGCTGGTCCGGCCACGTGAACGCCCGGTCACCAACGTCGTCGCCATGATGGTGGCGCTGGTGACGCTCCTGCCGATCCTCGGCGCCTATTACCTGACCCGCGGCACCGACACGGTGGCCGGACAGGGCAAATGACAACAGGGAGACAACCATGGAAACCAACATGCTGATCGGCGGGGATTTCGAGGCCGGGACAGAGACCGAGGAGATGGTGCTCAACCCGCGAACCGGCGAGCTGATCGTCAAGATGCCGGAAGCCAGCGGCGAGCAGATCGACCGGGCGGTGGCGGCGGCGCGCAAGGCCTTCGTCAAATGGTCCCGCACCACGCCGGCGGAGCGCTCGGAAAAGCTGCTGGCGATTGCCGACGCGGTCGAGGCGAATGCGGAGGAGCTGGCGCAGCTCGAGGCGCTCAACTGCGGCAAGCCGATCGGCGCGGTGTGCGGCGACGAGATCCCGGCCATCGCCGATTGCTTCCGCTATTTCGCGGGCGCGGTGCGCAACATGCACGGGCCGCTGGCGGGGGAATACATGGAGGGCCACACCTCGATGATCCGGCGCGACCCGGTCGGAGTCGTGGCCTCCATCGCGCCCTGGAACTATCCGATGATGATGATGGCCTGGAAGCTCGCCCCGGCACTGGCGGGCGGCAACACCGTCGTCCTGAAACCCTCCGAACAGACGCCGCTCACCGCGCTCAAGCTGGCCGGCGTGCTATCCGAGATCCTGCCCGAGGGCGTCGTCAACGTCATCGTCGGCCAGGGGGCGAGCGTCGGCAACACGCTGATCAACCATCCCGGCGTCGACATGATCTCGATCACCGGCGATATCGCGACCGGCAAGAAGGTGCTGGTTGCGGCGGCCAATTCGGTCAAGCGCACCCATCTGGAGCTGGGCGGCAAGGCGCCGGTGATCGTCTACGACGATGCCGATCTTGCCCGCGTCGTCGAGGGGCTGCGCGCCTTCGGCTATTACAACGCCGGCCAGGACTGCACCGCCGCCTGCCGGATCTATGCCGGCGCCGGCATCTACGAGAAGCTGGTGGCGGATCTCTCCGGGGCGGTCTCCGGCATCGTCTATGACAATGCCGACGACACCGTGAACGAGATCCCGCCGCTGATCAGCCAGCGCCAGCGCGACCGCGTTGCCAGCTTCGTGCAGCGCGCCGCCGACCAGGGCCACATGGAGGTCACCACCGGCGGCGGGCTGCATGACGGGCCCGGCTTCTACTACAAGCCCACGGTCATCGCCGGCGCGCTTCAGACCGACGAGATCGTGCAGCGCGAGGTCTTTGGTCCCGTCGTCTCGATCACCCGCTTCGGCGCGGACGACGACGTGATCTCCTGGGCCAACGACAGCCGCTACGGGCTCGCCTCCTCGGTCTGGACCACCGATATCGGGCGGGCGATGGAGGCCTCGGCCCGGCTCAGCTATGGCTGCACCTGGGTCAACACGCATTTCATGCTGGTCAACGAGATGCCGCATGGCGGGTTGAAGCAATCGGGCTATGGCAAGGACATGTCGATGTTCGCGCTGGAGGATTACACCGCCGTGCGGCACGTGATGATCGCTCATTGACACCGCTTCGGCCTGCCCCCCGCCGTGCGCCGGAGGCAAGTCGTCGGATTGGGGTATTTGAGCCAAGAAGAGGCTGGGAGCGCGCTGTGCGCTCCGGGCGCTTGTGGTCAGTCCCGGAACTGGATGACCGGCGCCTGCAGCGTCTGCGGCGGCGGCAGGTGCGGCTCGGCGATGCGGCGCAGCAGGTGGTCGCCCAGGAGCCGGCCAGCCTCCTCGATATCCTCGTGAATCACCTCGGCGCCGGCATCGATCTGGGAGAGGATGCCGGAGATGGATTTCGCAACGGCACGAAAGCGCGCGCCCTGTCCCGCCGCGCGATAGCCGTTGCGGATCGCGAGCCAAGATGCCTCGCCCCCGCAGATGAAGCCGTCCGGGCTGTCCGGGGTGGTGGCAATGGCCTGCGCCCAGGCCTGGATCCGGTCCATCGGGGAATCCAGCGTGACCTCATCGGGAATATGAAACTCAACGCCGGTCTCGCGCACCGCGCGCATCAGGCCGTAGCGCAGGTGCTGGCGGAAGGTCAGGCTTTCGGGCGGCAGCAGCGCGCAGATCCTCTGGCACCCCTGCGCGACCAGCCGGCCGGCCGCGGCATAGGCGAAGGCCTCGTTGTCGTGATCGACCCAGGGGTGCGGCTCGGTGAACTCCGTTCGCCCGTGGCAGACGAAGGGAAAGCCCTGCTCCATCAGAAACCGCACCCGCTCGTCAAAGGGCGCCGTCCGGGTAAAGATCAAGCCGTCGGCCTGCCGGTTGGTGACGATGCGGCGGATCGGCGGCAGGACGTCCTCCTCGGTAAAATGGGGCGTCACGACGAGGTTGTAGCCGGTGCCCTCCAGCGCGCCAGTCAGACCGACAAGCAGCGCGTTGCCGAAACCCAGCACTTCGAAATGCGGGTCGAGGATCAGGTTGATCACCATGGTCCGGCCGGTGCGCAGGCGCCGCGCCGCGCGGTCCGGTTCGTAGCCGATCAGGCGCGCGATCTCCGCCACCCGCTTGCGGGTCGCCTCGGCGATCTTGGGATCATCGGCCAACGCCCTCGAAACCGTTGCCACGGCCAGCCCCGACATCTCGGCGATGGTCTTCAGCGTGGGCCTTGGGGGGCCGCTTCGGACGGAGGGCTGTTCGTGGTCGCCGGTCGGCATGGGCTGGCTCGACACCGAAGATTAAAACGATTCAAATTCCGCGACACCGCGGCTTGACCTTGGATCATACCGCCAATGAAAGATAACGAAAGACTGTTTGCGAAAACAGTGTTGACAGATATGCCAAGTTAAATCGTTATAAAGCTCACTTTCGAACCTGCGTGTTTTCATTGGGAGGAAACCATGAAACTCAGACTAGCCCTGAAGGCTACGGCCTCGGCAATCGTACTCTGTGCCGCCGCGCCGCTGGCCCAGGCCGAAGAAGTGGAGGTCCTGCATTGGTGGACGTCCGGCGGGGAGGCCGCGGCGCTCAACGTGCTCAAGGAGAACCTCGAGGCCAAGGGCGTCACCTGGCAGGACATGCCGGTCGCCGGCGGTTCCGGCGTCGAGGCGATGACCGTGCTGCGCTCGCGCGTGACCTCGGGCAACCCGCCCACCGCCGTGCAGATGCTGGGTTTCGACATCAAGGATTGGGCGGCCGAGGGCTTCCTGGGCGACCTGTCCGACCTCGCTGCGGAAGAAGGCTGGGCCGAGGTGGTTCCGCCGGCGCTGCAGGAGTTCTCCAAGTTCGACGACAAGTGGATTGCCGCACCGGTGAACGTCCACTCCACCAACTGGATGTGGATCAACAAGGAGGCGCTCGACGCCGCTGGCGGCGCGGCCCCGACCACCTGGGAAGAGCTGATCGCCGTGCTCGACAAGATGAAGGAGAACGGGATCATCCCGCTCGCCCACGGCGGCCAGCCCTGGCAGGACGGCACGATCTTCGACTCGGTCGTGCTGGGCCTCGGGGACGATTTCTACAAGGCCGCCATCATCGAGCAGAACCCGGAGGCGCTCTCCTCCGAGCAGATGGTCGAGGCGTTCAAGCGCATGGAAGTGCTGCGCGGCTATTTCGACGACAACTTCTCGGGCCGCGACTGGAACCTCGCCTCGGCGATGGTGATCAACGGCGAGGCCGGGATGCAGGCCATGGGTGACTGGGCCAAGGGCGAGTTCCTGCGGGCCGAGCAGGTGCCGGGCGAGGATTTCGTCTGCATCCGCTTCCCCGGCACGCAGGGCAGCGTCCTGTTCAACTCCGACCAGTTCGCCATGTTCGACGTCTCCGAGGACAAGGTCGCCGCTCAGAAGCTGATGGCGTCGGCGGTGATGGACCCGGCCTTCCAGGTCGCGTTCAACACGGTCAAGGGCTCGGTGCCCGCGCGCACCGACATCTCGGACGAAGCCTTCGACGATTGCGGCAAGAAGGGCATGGCCGACCTGGCCGAAGCCGCTGCCAACGGCACGCTGCAGGGCTCGATGGCGCATGGCCACGGCGCCAGCTCCAACATCAAGAGCGCCATCTTCGACGTCGTCACCGCGCATCTGAACGGTGAATACAGCGCCGAGGACGCCGCCGAAGAACTCGCCGCCGCCGTCGAGGCCGCGCAGTAACCTCGTCTCGCCGCGCGGGGCCTGCCCCCGCGCGACCGCGATCCGGGCCGGCGGCCTGTCTGCCGGCCCCTCAGGACCGAGGGAGCCTTCATGAGAGACCGCCTTCAGGACTGGGTGCCACGCATCGTGCTGGCCCCTAGCTTTGCCGCCGTATTGCTGTTTGTCTACGGCTTCATCCTCTACACGGGATGGCTGTCGATGACGAACTCGCGGATGCTGCCCAACAACGACTTCATCGGGCTGGCCAATTACGTCAAGCTGTTCGGGCTGAAGCACTGGAACATCGCCCTGGTCAACCTGGCGATCTTCGGCACGCTCTACATCCTCATTAGCTCGGTGCTCGGCCTTTTCCTCGCGATCCTGCTCGACCAGCAGATCCGCAACGAAGGCTTCATCCGCACCGTCTATCTCTACCCGATGGCGATTTCCTTCATCGTCACCGGCGTCGCCTGGAAATGGTTCCTCGACCCCGGCATCGGGCTTCAGAACACCATGCACAAATGGGGCTGGGAGAGCTTCGAGTTCACCTGGATCAAGGACAGCGACATGGCGATCTACACCATCGTCATCGCCGCGATCTGGCAGAGCTCGGGCTACGTGATGGCGATGTTCCTCGCCGGGCTGCGGGGTGTCGACAACGAGATCATCAAGGCTGCGCAGGTCGATGGCGCTTCGGGCGTCCTGATCTACCGCCGCATCATCATCCCGATGATGCGACCGGTGTTCCTCTCGGCCTTCGTGGTGCTGACCCACCTCGCGATCAAGTCCTACGACCTCGTCGTGGCGATGACCGGCGGCGGCCCGGGCCGGGCGACCGAGATGCCGGCGACCTTCATGTATTCCTACACCTTCACCCGCAACCAGATGGGCGTGGGCGCCTCCTCGGCGATCATCATGCTGGTGATGATCTTCTCGATCATCATCCCCTATCTCTACAGCGAAATCCGGGCGGGGGCCGACAGACGATGAGCATTCCAAGCCAGGACAACGCGATCCAGTCCGGCCGCCTGATGCGGGCGCTGATCTACACGCTGCTGATCTTCTTCGTGCTCTATTACCTGCTGCCGCTCTGGGTGATGGTCTCGAACTCGCTCAAGACGCTGGACGAGATCCACGGCGGCGACATGCTCGCGCCTCCCAGGGCGATCACCTTCGAACCGTGGAAGGCCGCCTGGTCCACCACACAGGTCGGGGTCGAGGCGACGGGGCTGCGCCCCTATTTCCTCAACTCGATCCTGATGGTCGTGCCGGCGGTCCTGATCTCGACCTTCCTCGGGGCGCTCAACGGCTACGTGCTGACCAAGTGGTCGTTCCGCGGCGCCAACCTCGTCTTCGGGCTGATGCTGCTGGCCTGCTTCATCCCGTTCCAGATCGTGCTGATCCCGATGGCGCGGATCCTCGGCATGCTGGGGCTGGCGGGCACGATCCCGGGGCTGGTGATGGTGCATACGGTCTATGGGCTCGGCTTCACCACGCTGTTCTTCCGCAACTACTACGCCGCATTCCCGACAGAACTCGTGCGTGCGGCGCAGATCGACGGCGCCTCGTTCTTCCAGGTGTTCTGGCGCATCCTCGTGCCCTCCTCCGGGCCGATCTTCGTCGTCACCATCATCTGGCAGTTCACCAACGTCTGGAACGACTTCCTCTTCGGGGCGTCCTTCTCCAGCTACGATTCCACGCCGATCACCGTGGCGCTGAACAACCTGGTGAACTCCTCCACGGGGGTGAAGGAATACAACGTTCACTTCGCTGGCGCGATCCTTGCCGCGCTGCCCACCCTCGTCGTCTACATCGTCTCCGGACGCTACTTCGTGCGCGGCCTGATGGCCGGCGCCGTGAAGGGATGATCCCATGGCCTCACTGACCATCGACAAACTGACCAAGAGTTTCGGGGTGGTGGATGTCCTGAAGGGCATCGACCTGGAGATCGAGGACGGCGGCTTCCTGGTGCTCGTCGGCCCCTCCGGCTGCGGCAAGTCCACGCTGCTCAACTGTATCGCGGGGCTGGAAAAGATCAGCTCCGGCGAGGTTCGGATCGGCGACCGCAACGTCGAGGGGCTGCATCCTTCGAAGCGCGACATCGCGATGGTGTTCCAGTCCTATGCGCTCTACCCCAACATGACGGTGCGGGGGAACATCTCCTTCGGGATGGAGATCCGCGGCATCGACAAGGCCGAGCGAGAGAAGGCGATCGAGGAGGTGGCCGACATCCTTCAGATCGGCGAACTCCTGGACCGCAAGCCGTCCCAGCTTTCCGGCGGGCAGCGCCAGCGGGTCGCGATGGGCCGGGCGCTGGTCCGTCATCCGCAGGTTTTCCTGTTCGACGAGCCCCTCTCCAACCTCGACGCCAAGCTGCGGGTCGACATGCGGACCGAGATCAAGCGGCTGCACCAGCGGATGGGCACCACCATCGTCTACGTCACCCACGACCAGATCGAGGCGCTGACCCTTGCCACCAAGATCGCGGTGCTCGAGGCCGGCTACCTGCAGCAGTTCGGCACCCCGGACGAGATCTACAACGACCCCGCCAACATGTTCGTGGCCGATTTCATGGGCTCGCCCTCGATGAACCTGATCGACGGGATGCTGGACCAGGGGCAGGAGGGGCTAGAGGTCCGGATCAAGGGGCACGGCGGCAGCGAGATCGCCCTGCCCGCCCCCGACACTGCCGCGATGCGCGAGCGTCTCGGCAAGCCGGTGGTCTTCGGCATACGCCCGGAGGCGATGACCGACCCCGACGGCGCGGACCGTACCTCGCCGCGGATCGAGACCCGCGACTGCTACATCGAGGTCAGCCAGCCCGCCGGATCGGACACCTTTGCCCTGACGCCGCTCGGCGGCAAGGAATGCATCGCGCGGTTCCGCGCCGACGCAAAGATCCAGCTCGGCAGCTTCTCCCCGATCTCCTTCAACATGACGAAGGCCGTGTTCTTCGATCCGGAGACCACCCTGCGTATCCGCTGAGGCGGGGACGCAGGCGTGGCGCTAGAGGCCGACGGCCGCAAACGCCGGCTCGGCGTCGAACTGCAGCGCATCGCCGGACCGGTCCGCAACCCGCAGGCGCCCGCCCTCCAGCGTGACCTCGGCCACCTCCCGCCAGCCCCCGGGGCGCGGGAAAGCGAGGATGGCATGGGCGATCCGGTGCTCCCGCCCCGGCGCCAGGTCCAAAGCATCCGCCACACCGGCGGCGGAAACCGCGTTGGGGTGGAACGCGGCGCTGTGTCCGCCGGCGCCGGGCGCGCAGCCGTCCTCGATGCCCAGCACGCCGGTATGACGCCCGTCCCAGGGCGCATAGTCCCGCCCACCGTTGGAGTGCCAGAGCATCGTCACCGGCAGGGTCGCCGGGTCCTTCAGGATCAGCACCACGTCGTCCTCGGCGTCGCGCACTACAGCGCTCCAGCCGAGCGGACTGCCCGCCGCCTCCACCAACAGGATGAAATCCTCGCAACCCTCGGCGATCGGCAGGGCGTGGAGATCGACAGTGTCGCCACCCGCCGCCGGAAAGGCGGAAAGGTCCGCTCCCCGCGCAGGACATGCCAGCCGGTTGCGGCCAGCCTCGAGCGGCGCATCAGGTGTGACCGCGAAGCGCTTGGCAGAACAGGAAAACCGCGCCGCGCCCTGCATCCGGATCATCGGGTGATGCGCCACCGGCAGCCGCCCCTCGCCGCCGAGGATGCGGTGCTCCTGGCAAAGAACCGGCACCTGCCGGCCGAGCCGCAGCGATTTGGTGATCTCGGCGCCCTGGACGAGCCGATCGAGCCGCAGGTCGAGCGCCCCGTCCCCCGCGCCCACGACCCGCCAGGGACTGTTCGCGGTCCAGCCGTGGATCGGCCCCGGCTCCACGTCGTTGCCGCCAAAAGGCGCGCAGAAGAAATCGCCCGCGAGCCGGCGCTCCACCGGGTCCATCAACGCAAGCTCGTCCTCGCGCCCCTCGTCCACCCACGGCGCGCGGTGCAGTGGCGCGATCTCGCCCCCGCCAAAGGCGAAGCTCAGGCTGTTCAACCCGCCGGTGCCGGTGTCGACCTCGACGCGTGCGATGCCTGTCTCTGCCCGCGCCACGCCGTGCGCCAAAGCCTGGGTCGTCATGGTCGGATCCTCGGGAAAGCTCACCACGCAGCCGTGATGCGGCAATGCGCGTGGCATGTCCAGACGACAGGACAGCGCGAGCCGCCTGCTCAGGCCACCGCGCGGGCCTGTTCGGAACCGGCAGCCTCCATCGACTTTGGATAGCGCAGGAACAGGATCGCCGGGCTTTGGATGCCTTCGCCCGCGACCGTCTCCGACAGCGTGCCGAGCGTCGCCCGGACATGCCTCTCGCGGTCCGTGCTGACCGAGGCTACGATATCGACCGGGCAGCCGGCGGGAACCCCGTCGGCCAGCAGGTCGGCCTCCACCTCGGCGGCCCGCTCCACGGCCATGTAGAAGGCGACGGAGCTTCCGGGACGCGCCAGCCCGGCGCGCTGCGGGTTGGCGTCGCCGGGGCGGCAGGTGCCGGTGGTGGCGACGAAGGTGTCGATCTCCCCCCGCTCGGTCAGCGGCTGCTGCAGGCTTGCGGCAGCCGCCGAGGCGGCGGTGATGCCGGGAACGAGCTCGACCGCGATGCCCGCGGCGCGGGCGGCGGCGAGTTCCTCCCCGGCGCGGCCGAAGACGGACGGATCGCCGGACTTGAGCCGGACAACCCGCCGCCCGCGCGACGCCTCGGCGACGATCAGCGCGTCGATCCGGTCCTGCGGCCAGCTGCTGGCGCCGACCTCCTTGCCCACGAACACCCGGTCCGCGTCGCGCCGGGCCAGCTCGAGCACTTCCGGGTCGACCAGCCGGTCATAGAAGATCACGTCGGCCTGCTGCAGCCGCTGTACCGCCCGCAGGGTCAGCAGGTCCCTCGCCCCCGGCCCCGCGCCGACCAGCGCGATATGGCCGGAAGCGTCCGGTGCCTGCGCGGCCTCGATGGCGGCCTTCAGCATCTCGGCCGCGGCCGTCTCGCGTCCGTCGATATGCGCGCGATAGGCCGCGCCGGAAAACGCCCATTCCCAGAAGCCGCGGCGCGCGGACGGCGCGATCCGCTCGGCGACCGCATCCCGCAGGCGCCCGGCCAGCGCCACGAACGGCCCGAGGCGGGGCGGCAGCATGGTTTCCACCTCGGTCTTGATCGCACGCCCCAGCACCGGCGCCGCGCCCTCTGTGCCGATTGCCACCACAACCGGGTCGCGGTCCACGATCGAGGGCGTGAAGGCATCGCACATGCCAGGCCGGTCGACCACGTTGACCACGGCCCCTGCCCGGCGCGCGGCATCCGCCAGCGTAGCATCGAGCCCCGGGCAGCCGGTGGCGACAAAGGCCAGCGCGGCGCGGTGGAAGGTATCCTCGCGCAACGCCGGATGGTGCACCGCGCGCCCCGAGGCCACCAGCCCCGAGAGCTCCGGGTCCAGCTCCGGCGCCAACACGACTATCTCGGCCTCGGTCTTGAGTACCAGCCGCGTCTTGCGCGCCGCCTCGCCCCCACCGCCACAGATCACCACCCGCCGGCCGTCCATGCGGAGGAACATCGGAAAGTTCTTCATCTTGATCGCCTTTCAAATGCAAAAAAGGCCGCCGACATGCGCGCGACGAATGTCGCGACAAGTCGAGCAGCCTTGCTCATGGGCCCGGTCTTCGGGAAAGGCGGCGCCGTTGCCACCGACGGCAGACTAAACGCGCCCGGCCTCCGCGATCAAGCAAAAGATGCTGCGCCTGCGAAAAGCGGCTTGGCGCGCCCGGTCCGACAGGTGGCCGGGATCAGCGCATCCAGAGCTTCGCGGCCTTGATCCTGTTGCGGATCTTCTGCTCCGGCCGCGGCAGGTTCGCGCGGTCGAACATGGCCCGCACCTTGTGTCCGCGCCCCTGGTAGATCATCCGCAGGAAGGGCTCGTGCTCCTTCAGCGCCTTCTTGATCCAGTTCGGGGCCGCGACCTGCTCGAGCACCTCGACGGCCCGGTCGCTTTCGCGCGCGTAGAGCAGCGGCAAGACCCGCCAGTGGCAGGTTACATCGCCGTCCATCGCCGCGAGCTCCGGCCCCGGCCGGCCGCCCCCGAAGGAATGGATCACCAGCGGCAGAACCACCTGGTCCAGCCAGGGGTCGAGCGACTGGCAGACCAGTTCCTCCGGCGGGTCATCCCGCACCGACCGGGCGAACTCGAGAAACCGCGCGCCAAATGCCTGCGGGTCGTGGAAGAAGAACCAGCCCGCGTTGAAATAGAGGTATCGCTGCCAGTAGCCGTCGGGCTGCGAGAGGTCGAGCGAGCTGTCGAAATCGAGCCCGAAGCGGCGGTAGAGGCTGCTCCAGATATCGTTGTAGCCCGGTCCGTAAAGCTCGATCTCGGGCCAGGTCGGTTCCCGCCGCATCGAGGCCGATGGCCGGTCGAAGTCGAAGGGCACCGCAGAGAGCGGGCCGGTGATCAGTGTGTCGCTGTCGAGAAAGAGAAAGGGTTCCCCTTCCGGCAGGGCCGCCAGTGCCTCGATCTTGTTGCCTTGCGGATAGGCCGCGCCGAAATGACGGGCCTCGAAGGGGATGATTTCTGCACCAAGCCGGTCGAGGGCGGCGCGGGTCGCTTCGCCCCGGATCCGGGGATCCTCCGGCCAGGCGCCGCCGGGCTGCGGCTCCAGCAGGATCACCCGGCCCGGGAAGTCCGGATCGCAGGCCCGCAGGGAGGCAACCAGAAGCAACGCCTCGTATTGCAGCCGACCGCCCTGGGCGATGGCCGCGATGTTGAAGGGTTTGCCTGAAATGGTCTGCATCCTGCCCGTGCCGCCCGCGGTTCGTTCTTCCCGCGACCATAGGCGGCAACAAGGGCCAGATGAAGAACCGAGCGCGGCAATTTTCGGCGCCGTGCCTCTCCCCGCTTGCCAGACGGCCGCCCCCGATGCAGGCTTTTCCCGTCGTCACAGACGCTCAGGAGGCCGCCATGATCCGCCCCGCCCTTGCCTGCCTTGCCGCGCTTCTGGCCACGCCGCTCGCTGCGGAGGATTTCACGACCGCCGCCGAGGTTCGCCCGATCCTGAACATGCAAAGGGCAAGCTGGATCGCCGTGCGGGAATACGATGGTCAGGACCTCGTCTACTTCACCTCCGTCCTCGCCTGGCGTTGCGGGCTGGAGTCGGTGCATTACGGCTTCAACGACGCGCCGGCGGAGACGCCGCTGGAGATGGAGCCCTGCCACACCGACACCGCCACGCCGAATGCGATCACCGGCGATGCGCATCCGATCTACGTCACCGCACCGCTCGGCAGCGTCGAGACAATCCGGCTGCGGCTGACCTACGACGACGGGATGACCGATGAGGCGAGCTATGCTCGCAAGGATGTGCTGATGCCCTGAACCACGCGAGGTTCAGACGAACTCCAGATCCGCCGCCCCGAGGTCCGAAAGGCTGACGCCGGCCAGAGTGATCGTGTTCAGCCCGTCGCCACCGGCATCGAATACGGTGTCCCCGCCCTCCTCCCGGCAGGCTTCGAGAAACGCGTCCGCATCCGCAACCTCGGCCGTGGACAGGACAAGACGGTCCGAGGCCCCGCCCAATGCGTCCGGGCGGAAATCGCCGATGATGTCCTGCCCGAAGACCTTGGCGCTGAAGATGAACCGATCCGCGCCGCCACCGCCCGTCAGCACGTCCGCCCCCAGCCCGCCGTTCAGCAGGTCGGCCTGTGCCCCGCCGGCAAGCGTGTCGCTGCCGCGTCCGCCGAACAACCGGTCCGCGCCGCGCTGACCGGCGAGCAGGTCGCTGCCGGTACCGCCGCGGGCCACATCGTCGTCCGCACCGCCATAAAGGCTGTCGTCCCCGCCGCCGCCCACCAGCAGGTCGTCGCCGCCGCGGCCGCGGATCTCCTCGCCATGCACCTCTGCCATCACGAAGGAATCGTCCGCCGCCGTTCCGCGCAGCACGCCGTCCGCCGGCGGCGTGACGCTGGACAGGATATCCTCCGCAGATGACAGTCCCACCGGACCGAGCGGACTGCCGGTATCGGGCGGGAAATCGTCATCACCCCCTGCCGCCTCGACCAGCGCGCCGATCAGGGCGTTGCTGTTTGTGGAGCTGAAATCGTAGCGGACGTCGGCCTCGTCGATCATCCGCGCGTAACGCACCATCAACGCCCAGGCCTCGTCCACCGTCAGGTCCGGAAAGTCGAGCGCCACCGCATCCCGATCCGACGGGCTCTCGCCGCCGCGCGCTTCCGGAGAGCTCTCGATCGGCTCGTTGACCTGAATGTCGAACCCTCCCCCTACGACATCCTCCGGCCCGTCCGGGCCACCCCCGATGATGTAGTCCTGGCCGAGGTAATTCCGATAGACGAGATAGAGGTGATCGGCCCCGAGCGGGACAAGCCCGAGTGAAACCGGTCTCGCTTCGACATAAATCATCGGCATGGGGCGCTCCCTGGTGACGGAAAGGCGACGGCTTGCGCGCCGCGAGCGATTTCGGCCAACCTAACACGCCCGGCCGGAATTCAGGTCACAGTGTTTCGACAAAGTGCCTGGACTGCGGAGCGCAGGCCACGCTCCATCAGCGTCACCGGCCCTGAAGGCATCCTGCCAGCATCGCCTGCACCACCTCTTCGGCGGATCGCTCGCTCGGGATTGTGGACCATTCCACCGAGCCGGACGCGCGGGCCAACTGGGCCTCAAGCACCTCGACCGTGGCATCGGACGGCCCCTTGGGCCGGACTTCGATCCTGTGGCGGAGGACATCCGGATCCGCCGCCAGCCAGAAACCGGCAAACCGGTGCTCGCGCAGGGCCTCCGCCAGTGCCGCGCGCCGATCTGAGCGGTCGAAGACCGCGTCGACGACCACGCTCGCGCCAGCCTCGACAAGCGCCCGCGACCGGGCCGCCAAGCGCGCATAGACCTCGTCGGAAACCTCGGTGTCATAGGCTTCCGGCGGCAGTGGCGTCTCGGCCGGCACGCCGAACATCGCCTTGCGGGTGCGGTCGCTTTCCACCACCCGCGCGCCGGGCGGCGGCGGCATGCGCGGTGCCAGCGTCTCGGCGATCGTCGTCTTGCCGCTGCCGGAGAACCCACCGATGGCCGTTACCCCGCAGGGTTCCGCGTCCAGCAACTCCAGCGCGAGATCGAAGTATTCCCGCGCGATGGCCGCCTGTCGCGGCGCATCCGCCCCGCAATCCTTCGCGAAGGTCCCCGTCACATGCGCCCGGACCGCCGCCCGCACGGCCATGAAGAACGGCAGCAGCTCATAACCGGCATCCTCCCCGATCTCGTCGAAATAGCGGTTGGCCACGAGGTTCGCCAGGCCGCCCAGGTTGCGATGCCAGAGGTCCATCAGCAGGAACGCGAGGTCATAGAGCACGTCGACCGTGGCGATCTGGTCGTTGAAATCGATGCAGTCGAACAGGGTCGGCCGGCCGTCGAAAAGGCAGATGTTGCGCAGGTGCAGGTCGCCGTGGCACCGCCGCACGAGTCCCCGCGCCTCGCGCGCGTCCAGAACGGCCGCGTGCCGCTCCAGACGCTGGCGAAAGGCGGCGTCGAAGGCGGCAACCTCGGCCTCGCCGAACACCTCGCCGGTCGCGAAGCCGGCCCGGTTGATGTCCAGAACGCCGGCGAGGTTCTCTGCCCCGCCGCCCGCGTGGATCACGGGCGCCTCGGCGTGGAACTGCGCGATGCGATGCGCCAGCGTGGCCATGATCGCGGGGGTCAGCACGCCGCTCTCGGCCTGCCGGTCGAACAGGTCGCATTCGTCGAACCGCACCATCTCGACCACCGCATCCACGAGCTCTCCCGGCCCGTCGAACTCCAGCCCGCCGCCCGCCGCACGGGTGATCCGCCGCACGCCGAGATAGAGCGAGGGCGCCGTGGGCTTGTTGAGCGCAAATTCCGCCTTGCAGGTGGCGAGCCGCAGGTCCGGCGTCGAGAAATCGGTATAGGGCAGCCGGACCGCGCGCTTGAGCTTGTAGGCCCGGTCCCCGTTCAGCACGACGACCGAGATATGGGTGCGGATCACCGTCGCCGGCTCGGCCCCGCGCTGGTTGGCGGGATCGGTCAGAAAGGCGATGACGGCATCCTGAGCGGCGTCGGGCATGATGGCGGCTCCCCTGCCGTGCCGCGCACGGGCATTCTCGCCCGGGCAGCGAGCGCACTTGCCTTCAGCTTGCGGTTCCCGCGCCGGAGGTCAAGCGCCGAGCCCACGGGTGCGACGCCATGAAATCGCACAGGGTCATCCGGTTCAGGCGCGACACGTCGCCTGCGTTGAAACACCCCTAGAATGGCGCGCCCTGTGCCGCGACGGAGGCATCGCCCCCGTCGTTGTCGGCGACAGGAATTGGCTAGTCCGCACGGCAGGCCATCCGGCCCGGAACAGATCTACCCGTCGGCTGCCTCCCGCACGATCTCGTCCAGCAATTGCTGCACTTCCTGCATCGGGCCTTCGGGATAGGTCCGGTAACCGACCTGCACCTTGCCGTCCGTTTCCAGGACAAAGACGTTGTAGGGGCAGTGGATCACGTTCATCGGGTCGGCTTCCATCACGCTCCGCGACACCACGGCGGAGCAAAACAGAAAGACGTCGGCCGCGTCGAAGATGGTCACGTCGCTGCCCACGTCGGCACCGGTGCGTGCGAGCATCTCGCCGACATGGCTCACGTAATCGACAACCAGCCCGCGCCCGACGATCGCCGATTCGACGGCAAAGGTCGCATCCTCGAAGGAGCCGTCGAAGTCGTGCAGAACAGCCTCCTGGGCACTGGCCGGCAACGCCAGCGCGAATGCCGCCGCTGCGATGGTAGAGATATGGTAGCGCATTTCTTCCTCCTCTGTTGTCCGTCTTCTGCTCTCTGACAGCCCTGCCCCGACTGATCCGTGGCCCCGAGGTGGCGTCCTGCGCGGTCAGCCCCGGCCCCACGGGGCCGAAGCAGATGGTCTTGCGTCAGCCCCCCCCCTCAGGGATGCGCCTTGAGATACGCGATGACCGCTGCAGTATCCTCCGCCTTCTTCAGGCCGGCAAAGGACATCCGGTTGCCCTTCAGATAAGCCTTCGGATTGGTCAGGTATTCGGTGAGCGTCTCGTCGGTCCAGACAAGGCCGTCGGCACCGGCACCGGCCATGACCTTGGAGTATTTGAAGCCCTCTCCGGCACCGGCAGCGCGGCCGACGATCCCGTTGAGCGTGGGGCCGACCTTGTTCACCGCGCCTTCGCCCACCTGGTGGCAGGCCTGGCACTTCTTGAACACCTTCTCGCCTGCGGCGACGAGCTCCGGATCGGGCGTATCGGCAGCAGCGGCAGGGGCTGCGGCGACTTCCTCGGCAGCAGGGGCTGCCTCCGCTTCCGGCGTGGCCGCCGGCTCGGCCGCGGCAGCGACCTGCACGGGCTCGGCCTCGGCGGTTCCCGCTGGGACGCCCGCATCCTCCGGCGTCACGTCGAGGACGGCCGCGCGCATGGTGATCTCGACGCTCTCCTTGCAGTTCTCCATGCAAGGCTCGGCGCTGAACAGCCCCAGCTCCGTTTCCGCCCGGTCGTCGACGATGAACCCGTCGGCATTGGGCATCTCGACCTCGAGGAAGGTCTCTTTCGAGAGGACGAAATCGTCATCCACCAGGTCGTTGGAATAGAGGATGTAGGCCACCATGGCATAGACGTCGTCGTCGCTCATCGTTTGGGCCGCGCCGAAGGGCATCGAGCGGCGAACGTAGTCGAAGGCCGTGGACAGGTAGGGCCAGTAGGAGCCGACGGTCTTGAGCGGATCCTCGCGGTCCAGCGTGTCCATGCCGCCCGCCAGCTTGGGCCAGTTGTCGACGCCCTCGGCGAAGTCGCCATGGCAAACGGCGCAATTGTCGGCAAAGACCTCCTCGCCGGTCCAGACATCGCCCTCGCCATCGGGCAGCCCGGTGCCGTCGGGCATGATGTCGAGGTTCCAGGCGGCGACCTCCTCGGGCAGCGCGGCGCGGCCGAGACCGAACTTGCCTTGCGCGGCGGCGGTGTCCTCGCCCGTCATCGCATCGGTGTCGCCCTGGCCATCGAGCTTGTCGGTCGCGCCATCGACCACGGCGACGGCAACCGGTTCCGCGGGGGCGTCCGGAGCGGGCGCTTCGGCCACCTCTTCGGCCGGGGCTTCTTCCGCCGGCGCCGCATCGGCGACCTCGGCTGCCGCAGGCTCGTGCGGCACGGCGGACTTCGCCGTCGCCTCGGCATGCAGCGCCGCCTCGTGGGCCGCCTCCGCCGCCTTGTGGGCGGCGCGTTCCGACATCCCGACCGCCAGAGCGATGGCCGAGACGCCGACCAGGCTCACAAGGGCGAGCTGGTTAGGAAATTTCGACATTTTCGGCCTCCCCGTCGGCGTTGACCCACCAGGTCTGGATACCGTTGTTGTGATAGATCGAGTTCAGCCCGCGCACCTCGCGGAGCTGGTTCTTGGTCGGCTGGACATAACCGGTCTCGTCCCGCGCCCGCGATTGCAGGAACATCTCCTCGCCGGTCCAGACCGTGTCGAGGTAGAAGCGGGTGAGCGCCTTGTCCTGACCGGGTGCGGCAAGACGGGCCTTCTGCCAGTTCTTGCCGCCGTCGACCGAAACGTCGACCCCGGTGATCGCCCCGCGTCCCGACCAGGCCAGGCCGGTGATCACGAGCGGGCCCGGTCCGTGAGTGATGGGGGCCTGCGGGCTGGGCGAAGTGATGACGGATTTCGCGTCCATCTCCCAGGTCCATTTGCGGCTGGTGCCGTCGGCCAGGGTATCGGTGTATTTCGAGGTCTCCTCGCGGCTTTCCACGGCGGCGTCCGTCACCTCGATCCGGCGAAGCCACTTCACCCACATGTTGCCTTCCCAGCCGGGCACCACGAGGCGCACCGGGTAGCCGTGCTCCATGCGCAGCGCCTCGCCGTTGGCCTTGAAGGCCACCAGCACGTCGTCCAGCGCCTTTTCCAGCGGGATCGAGCGGCCGTTGGAAGAGGCATCGGCGCCCTCCACGTAGACCCATTTCCCTTCCGGCTTCACGCCCGCCTCGTTCAGCAGCGTGCGAAGCGGAACCCCGGAATATTCCATGTTGTGGATCATGCCATGGGTGAACTGCGCGCCGTTGAGCTGCGCCCCGGCCCATTCCATGCCCGAGTTCGCCGCGCATTCGCAGAAATAGACCCGGTTCTCGCGCGGGAAGCGCTCGAGATCGGCATAGGTGAAGACCAGTTCCTGATCGACGAGACCGTTGATCATCAGCCGGTAGTCTTCCTTGCGCAGCGAGATCGCGCCGGAATGGTGCCGCTCGAAGGCGCAGCCCTGCGGGGTGATCGTGCCGTCGAGCGCATGGATCGGCGTGAAGTTGATCGAGGAGATCGTGTCGGCGGTCAGCCATTCCACGTTGCGGCGCACCACGTCGCCCTCGAACTCGATCGGCAGGCCATAGGGCGTGGCATCGACGCCTGCGCCCATGCCCGAGGCCCATTCCTGGACTTCTGTGATCAGCGGATCGGGTCCGGCAGCGCGGCTGGCACCGGCGGCCATGGCTCCGGCACCGACGGCGGCGGCGCCGGTCAGGAACTGCCGCCGCGACGGGCTGGGCCCCTTGTCTTTGGTGGTCATCGGGGATGTCCCTCCTTGATGTTGCGTTCGGCCGTCGGGGTGGCCCCGCGGCGATGTTCGATGACGCCGGCGTCAGGCGCCGGTGACTGTGACGGAATTGTTCGGACGGGTGGAGACGGTGCCGAGCTTGCGGATGTGGCTCTCGACCACGTCCCAGATCGGCGGGCCCTCGGTGCCCTCGTTCACGCTCGCCCAGCCGGCGACCATGTAGGTCTTGGCCGGGTCGATCGCCTCGCCGGTCTTGAGCAGGGTCAGGTTGGTGATCCGGCTGCCCTGGGGCTTGGTGACGTCGATGTCGTAGCCCATGCCGCCGATCCGGACCATGTCGCCGCCCTGCTGGTAATAGGGGTCGGGGTTGAACAGGTTGTCGGCCACGTCCTCGAGGATCACGTGGATGAACTCCCCGGTCATCTCGGTGCGATAGGCGTTGGGGTAGGTCATCGAGGTGACGTTCCAGATGTCCTCGCGGGTGATCTCCTGCCCCGGCAGCAGCGACGGCCCCCAGCGGACGCCGGGCGACATGGCGATGTCGGCCTCGCGCTCCGAGAGCAGCGCGTCGCAGATCAGGTCGTCCCAGGAGCCGTTGAAATTGCCGCGGCGGTAGAGCACCGCCTCCATGTCGAGCTGGCCGATCACCTCGGTGAGCTGGTCGAGATAGGGCGCACGCTGCTCGTCGATCAGCGCGGTCATTTCGGCGTCGGGCTCGATCACGTCAGAGAAGATCGGGATCAGCTTGTGCTTGAAGCCCATCATCTTGCCGTCGCGAACGTCGAGGTCCACGCGGGAGACGAACTTGCCGTTGGAGCCGGAGGCGATGATGATCGTCTCGCCCACCAGCACCGGCTCTGGCACGGCGTCGTGGGTGTGGCCCGAGAGGATCACGTCGATGCCAGACACGCGCGAGGCCATCTTCTTGTCGACGTCGAAGCCGTTGTGGCTGAGCACGACGACCAGCTCGGCGCCTTCGCCACGCGCCTCGTCCACCATCTCCTGCATCCGCTCGTCGCGAATGCCGAAGGAGTATTCGGGGAACATCCAGCCGGGGTTGGCGATCGGCATATAGGGGAAGGCCTGACCGATCACGGCGACCAGCGTCCCGCCGCGCTCGAACAGCTTGTAGCTCTCGAAGTTCTCGCTGGGCTCGTCCCATTCCTGGTCGAAGATGTTCTGGCCGAGCGCCGCAAAGGGCAGATCGGCCAGGATCTCGTGCACCCTGTCGGAGCCCAGGGTGAACTCCCAGTGGAAGGTCATCGCGTCGGGCGCGAGCTTGTTCATCACGTTGACCATGTCCTGGCCCTGCGTGTGATAGCAGGTGTAGGAGCCGTGCCAGGTGTCGCCGCCGTCGAGCAGCAGCGCGTCGGGACGGGCGGCGCGGATGGCGTTGATCACGGTGGAGACCCGGTCGAGCCCCCCGACCTGCCCGTATTCCTTCCCGAGCGCCGCGAAGTCGTTGTAGGTGAGCGCATAGGCCGACGGGCTGCCATCCTCGATGCCATAGAGCTTCCGGAACTCCGCCCCGGTGATGTGCGGGATCTGGCCGCGTGCATCGCCCACGCCGAGGTTGATCTCCGGCTCGCGGAAATAGATCGGCTTGAGCTGCGCGTGGATGTCGGTGACGTGGATCAGGGTCACGTTGCCGAAGGTGTCGAATTCCAGGAGCTGGTCCTGGGTCAACGCCTGCTGGGCGGCAAGGCGGCCCCAGTTTCCGAAACCGGAAGCCCCGACGATGGCGGAGGCAGCCATCGAGACCTGCAGAAAGTCACGGCGCGAGATCATGCGATTCTTTTCCTCGTGGTGGCGCTGGCTGCCCTGTCAATGCGGCAAACATGCGCAAATTTGAATATTTCTGAACGCAAAAAACCCGCACCGGCTCGGGGCCGATGCGGGCATGTCAGCTCAGTTGCGGACCGACGGACCTTCGACCGACAGGCCGTTGCCGCGGGACGTCACGTAGAGCTCCAGCGCCACGAACTCCGGGCTGCCGATGCCGAAGGGCTCGGCGCGGGTATCGCGGATGCAGCCCTTGAACCGGTTGTGGATGCCGTTCAGCTTGGCGTTCTTCAGACGATAGGTCGGAAAGCCGTTGATCTGGCCCTGGCTCAGGTGGTCGGCGCGGATCATGTTGCCGTAGTTGTCTTCGTGGCAATTCGCGCAGGCAAGCTCCAGTTGACCGTACCGGGTGTAGTAGATCTCCTTGCCCTGCTCCCAGGTCTCGGCGGCCGGACCGTCGATGGCGACGTTGACCGGAAGACCGCGCGAGACATAGGACATCAGCGCGGACATGTTGATCATGTCGTCGCTGTTGTAGCCCCAGGCCTCGGCGCCCATCTGTTCCGTCCGGCAGGAATTCATGGCCATCTCGATGGTCCAGACCTCGCCTGCGGCCTCGTTCCACTTGGGATAGACAGGCTTGACGCCGACCATCTGGTCCTCGTCGATCGCACCGTGGCAGTCGGAGCACGCCTTGCCGGCAGTGCCTTCGACCGTGTCCCAGGCCTCAATTGCGGCCTCGACCCCGAGCATCCCCGGGTTGTCGAAGTCGTCGCGCTCCATGTCGCGGGTGTCGTCGTTGCGGAACATCCAGCCCGACATGACCTCGTCGACGTATTCCATGTGCTCCGGCGCGGCCGTCTTCACGGTCATCTCGATCTCGTCGTTGATCACCAGCGTGTCATCGACGGGGTCGGCATTCGCGGCTCCGACGGCGGAGATGGCAAGTGCACCGGCAAGCGCCGTCATTGCCTTGAATTTCATGTCTCGTGTCCTCCCTGTGGGTGGCCCGCCCCCGGAGCGCTTCCGGGAGCCGGCTGTCCTTCCCTTGCCCTGCCCGGGCTCAGCCGATCGAGATCGACTTGGCGTCCTCGTAGACGGAGCCGTCGTCGTCGTACCAGGTGAACTTGAACTCGCCCGCTTCCGGCACCGTCGCTTCGAATTCGAAGTACGGGTTGGTCGAGATCGCGGGCTCGAGCGTCACGTCGATGACGTTCTTGCCGTTGAAGTCGCAGGTGAAGCGATTGATGATCGACCGCGGGATCGGGTTGCCATCGCCATCCTTGCGCTGCCCGGATTCCATCGGGTGCGAGATCAGGGTCTTGATCGTGATCACGTCGCCGGCGGCCGCAGATTTCGGCACCTTGACGCGGGGTTTGACACCATCTGCCATTTTCTATGTCTCCTGT
Organism: Tropicimonas sediminicola; assembly: GCF_900188335.1. GTDB lineage: Bacteria > Pseudomonadota > Alphaproteobacteria > Rhodobacterales > Rhodobacteraceae > Tropicimonas > Tropicimonas sediminicola. Next base: position 541,441 of record NZ_FZOY01000002.1, read on the forward strand.
TCTCTCAGCCGCCGCAGCCGCCGATGGTGACCTTCACGGTCGAAGAAGCCTGAACGAAGCTGCCGTCCGCCATCTTGGCGACGGCGACGACGTCCTGCGTGCCGGCGAGGCGAATGCGGGTCGAGGCCGCCTGGCTGCCCGCCAGCTCGCCGAACTTGAACTCGGCCACGCCCGGGGTCGGGTTGCCGGTGGCCAGCAGCAGGATGGCGGCCGCGCCGGGCGCATCCACCGCGATCGGAACCGTGTTGCCGTTCTCGGCGATCTCCGGTGCGGTCAGGGTCAGTCCGCCGGAGCCGACCTCGGCGCCTCCGGTGAAGGCGGCAATGGCATCCTCGGCGGCGGCGTTCACACGGAAGGGCATGAAGCCCATCGCGGCGGCGCCGAGGCCCAGGGCCAGCGTCTCGCGTCGTGAGAAGTTCATCTCTCTCTCCTTGGTTGGGACCGGCTGACCCTTGTCGGGCCCGCCCGGTCGGGAAGTGCTATTCCTTGAGCGTCACGAGATAGGCGACGACATCCTCGATCTGCTGCGCGGTGAGCAGCGGGGTGACATCCTCAGGCGCCAGCGGCTTGGCCGTGAAGCCGACACCGGGCCGGATGAAATCACCGGTCTTGTAGAACGAGGGCATGATCGTGCCGTCGTAGGTCATCTTGGCATTGGCGACGATCCCGCGGATCTCGGCCTCCGACCAGCGATCGCCGACACCGTCGAGCGCCGGGCCGACATTGCCCTGGAAGGGCACGTCCGGCATCGCGCTGACCTGATGACAGGACACGCAGTTGCCGATCGACTTCTCACTGATGACCTTGGCCCCCTCCTCCGGGTTGCCTGCCGCACCGGAAAGAGACGCCGTGATCGCGCCCTCCTCGTAGACCACGTCGTTCGGATCGACGGTCTCGGCCATGGCCGGGATAGCCAGAGTCATGGCGGCGGCTGCCGCTGAAATAGCGCGTTTCATATGTCCTCCCGTAGCGACGCCTTCGCGTTTCGTGCGATGTCTGATCTGGATCGCTCCGTGTACCGTAGCGCACAGAAATCGACCCACGCAACAACAAATTCTATTTTTTGAATTTTGCCTGTTGATCGATCCGTTCATCAGGTCACGCGAAGGCAGTCAATCCTTTCAATTCCCGCATGAAATCAGACACAAAACACCGATCACCCCTGACGCTCCTTGAGCTTGCGTGCGTGATACCGTTGGAAGTCCTCGTCGGTCTCGTAGCCGTGCTCCGTGACCCAGACCAGCAGATCCATCGTGGTGCTGGCCCCGAAAGCGCCCGGCATCGTGGCCACCGCGGCGCGGTTCGCAGGCTCGCCTTCCGCCACCTCCTCCGGCAGGAAAAGAATCAGAGGCGTGAACATCAGGCCCCACTTCTTGGCCATGTCCGATTCGCTCAGGACCTCGCCGTCGAAATCGGTCACCTCGGTCTGACCGTGCATGTTGAGCTGAACGACGAAGAAGTTCTCGGCGATGAAGTCCGAGACCTCCGCCTTGGAGAAGACCTCCTCGTGCATCTTCTTGCAGTAGATGCAGCCGCGCTGCTCGAAGATCACCATCAGCCGCTTGTCCTCGGCATTGGCCTCTTCCAGGTCCTCGCGCAGGTCCTTGAACGTGTCCCGCATCCAGGGCTGCTTGTGAAGCCCGTCGTCCCCGATCTCGGCCGCAAGCAGCATCGGCGCAGCCAGCAGGAGCGCCACCGTGGCGCCGAACATTCTCCTCGACATTCCGCGTCTCCTCCCAAGGTATGAAATTGGCCCGACGGCATCAGCCGATCGCGGGCAGGTAATTCAGCATCCATTCGGCAATCAGGTTCACCGAGTTCGTCCCGATCAGCACCCCGAAGACGATCAGCAGGACACCCATCGCCTTCTCGATCTTCGGCAGGTGCTTCCGGAAGCCTTTCATCCAGCGCATGAACGGCCCGATGAAGAAGGCCGCCAGCACGAAGGGCAGCGTCATCCCGATGCCGTAGACCAGAAGCAGCATCGCGCCCCGCATGGCGCCCTCGGCCTCGGTCGCCGCCGTGAACAGAATCGCCGCCAGAACCGGGCCGACGCAGGGCGTCCAGCCGAAGGCGAAAGCCAGACCGATGACATAGGCCCCGAGCCAGGACATCCGGACCGTGTCGCCCGCCTCCGCCCGGAACTGGCGATAGAGAAAGCCGATGCGGATCACGCCCAGGAAATGCAGCCCCATGGCGATGATCACCACCGCCGCCACGATTCGCAGCATGTCCATGTATTGCGACACCAGTTGCCCGAAGGCCGAGGCGGAGGCGCCGAGCGCCATGAAGATGGTGATGATCCCGGCCGAGAAGAAGATCGCCGAGATCACCGCGCGGCGCCGCACCTCCGGCGGGATCGTCCCCTCGGCACTGATCTGGTTCATCCCGACGCCGGCCATGTAGGACAGATAGAATGGAACGATCGGAAGGATGCATGGCGAGAGGAAGGACAGCAGGCCCGCCAGCGCGGCCCCCGCCCAGGAAACCTCGAGCATGGACGTCCCTCCCTTGTCCCATTCATATATTCATATTATCTTTGTCGAATGTGACCCGTCAATCGGAGCCGACACCCCATGTCCGGAATTCTTCGCGTTCTCGCCGTGTCCGCCATGATGGCGCTGGCCGCGTTGCCCGGTCATGCCGTGGAGCTGGTGATGGTCGAGCAGGCCGGCTGCAGCTACTGCGCCCGCTGGGAAGACGAGATCGGACCGATCTATCCGAAGACGCCCGAGGGCGCCCATGCGCCGCTGCGGCGTGTCGATCTGCGCGGCGACGAGATCGACGCGCTGCGCCTGAAACGCCGGGTCAACTTCACACCGACCTTCATTCTGATCGACGCCGATGGACAGGAAATCGCTCGGCTCGAAGGCTACCCCGGGGAGGACTTCTTCTGGGGTCTGATCGAAAGGATGCTGCAGGAAAACACGGCCTACCGCCCTCCTGTGGCCGCCGGTGGCTAAGCCGCCGACACACCAGCCGGACGCGCGCGCGCCGGCCGGGAATGCGGAAGAAACCGCACAATCCGCTGGCGTTTCCGGCCATACGCAGTCAGGATTGCCGGCAACACCGCCCGACCGCATTGAAAACTCTGCGCCCAAATGCAATTTTGGGTTCTGTGAAGCTGATGAAAGTAGATTGGACGCCATGGGATTGCCGATCATCGACGCCAAGACAACCGAAGAGGAAATCGACAAGATCGTCTCCAAGGCGACCACGGCGTCGAACTTCCTGAAGGCGATCAGCCACGAGGGACGGCTGATGATCCTGTGCCACCTGGTCACGGGAGAGAAATCGGTCACCGAACTCGAGAACCTGCTGTCGGTCCGCCAGGCGGCGGTTTCGCAGCAATTGTCGCGGCTTCGTCTTGAGGGTCTCGTGACCCCGAGGCGCGACGGAAAGACGATCTACTACTCCTTGACCGATGACCGGCCCCGCAGGATACTCGAGGTCGTTTACGACCTTTTCTGCAAGGAAGAGAGCGCCGACTAGGCCGTCGGCCGACTGCCACGACAGGGCATCGACCCGGCCTGAACAGCTGGGGAGGGCTGTTTATGGGCGAGATCCTGCAAGACAGCGTGCTTGTCGCGCTGCTTGGATTCCTGGGAGGCCTGGGCCTGGGGCTTGCAGCCCGTATCGGCCGCTTCTGCACACTTGGCGCAATCGAAGACGCTCTTTACGGCGGGTCCGACATCCGGATGCGCATGTGGGCGGTTGCGATCGGCGTCGCGGTCATCGGCGCCTTCGGTCTCGCCGGAGCCGGCCTCTTCGAACCGACCGACAGTTTCTACCTCGGAACCGGCTGGAACCCGGTCGCCCATATCGTTGGCGGCCTCGTTTTCGGCTATGGCATGGCGCTGGCCGGAAACTGCGGCTACGGGGTGCTCGCCCGGGTCGGCGGCGGCGACCTGCGCGCCTTCATCATCGTCCTGGTGATGGCGATCGCCGCCTATTCGGTGATCTCCGGTCCCTTTGCCGCGCTGCGGGTCGCGGTCTTTCCCGACACCCTGCTGGGCACCGGCACGCCCGCGGGCTTCGCGCATCTTCTGTCCGACGCAACCGGCCTCGCCCCCGCCGCCATCGGGATCCTGATCGGGGCCGCGATCCTTGCCGCCGCGCTTGCGCCGGCGCGGGTGCGGGCGAGCCGCAAGGCGATGGGTTGGGCGGCGGTCGTCGGCCTGTCGATCGTCTCGGGCTGGGCCGCCACTACCTACATGTCCCACCGCAGTTTCGGCGCCATACCGGTCGAGAGCCACACCTTCTCGGCCCCGCTCGGCGACACCGTGCTCTACGCCATGCTCGCCTCGGGCATGAACCTCTCCTTCGGCGTCGGCTCGGTGGCCGGCGTGCTCTGCGGCGCCTTCATCGGCAGCCTGCGCAAGGGGCATTTCCGCTGGGAAGCCTGCGAGGACCCGAGGGAACTCCGCCGCCAGATCGGCGGCGCGGTCATGATGGGCGCGGGCGGCGCCGTCGCGATCGGCTGTTCCGTGGGACAGGGGCTCTCCGCCTTCTCGCTGCTGGCCTTCTCGGCCCCCCTGACGCTCGGCGCGATCATGATCGGCGCCTGGCTCGGGCTGCGGCAGCTGATCCACGGCTTCGCCCCGCTCTGACGCCCCGGCGGCCTCCCGGAAAGATCTTCGGGGGGCTCTCAGCCCCCCGCGATCCGACGCCTCAGTATGCGCCCCGGATGTGGTCCTTGATCTCCGCCGCGTAGAACGCCGCAAGCTCCTCGTGCAGTGCCTTGGGCAGCGGCGCCACGTCCGACGCCGCGGCATTCCGCAGGATCTGGTCCGGCGCCGAGGCCCCCGGGATGATCGTGGACACCGCCGGATGATCGAGGATCCAGCGCTGCGCCATCTTGGCCAGCGTCATGCCCTCCGGCCGCATCCCCTTGAGCGCCTCGGCCAGTTCCACCGCCTTCTCGAACGGCAGTCCGGAGAAGGTCTCGCCCACGTTGAAGGCCGCACCGTCGCGGTTGTAGTTGCGGTGGTCCTTCGCATCGAAGGTCGTCTCGGCGGTGAACTTGCCGCTGAGCACTCCGCTCGCCAGCGGCAGACGGACGATGATGCCGACGCCCTTCGCGTCCGCCTGCGGCAGAAGTTCGGTGACCAGCTTCTGCCGGAACAGGTTGAAGATCACCTGCAGCGACAGCAGCCCCTCCTGCTCAAGGCAGATCAGCCCCTCTTCCACCGTCTCGACGCTGGCGCCGAAATGCCGGATCGCGCCCTCGTCCTGCAGCTTGCGGAGCCAGTCGAATATCTCGCCCTGCCGCATCACCTCGGTCGGGATGCAATGGAGTTGCACAAGGTCGATGGCCTCCACGCCCAGCCGCTCCCGGGATGCCTCGACGCCGCGGCGCAAGGCGTCCTCGGTGTAGCCGTCGGGATAGACGCCCGGGCCCCGCCCGAACTTGGTGGCCACCCGGATCGGCGCCCCGTCCCAGTGCTTCAGGAACTGCCCGATCAGATCCTCGCTGCGCCCTGCCCCGTAGACATCGGCGGTATCGAAGAAGCTCACACCATGCGTTGCGGCGGTGGTCAGGATCTCGAGCCCGATGTCGCGCGCCACGCCGCTGCCCCAGTCGGCGCCGAGCTGCCAGCAGCCCAGCCCCACCTCGCTCACGTCGAATCCCTTCGCGCCCAGCTGTCTCGTCTTCATGAATGCCTCGCTGATTGGGCCCCGCGCCGTCGCACCCCTGCGGAGGACAGCGGACCTCGGGCGCGTTATCGGTGCCCTGCCCCAGAGGGTCAACTGCACCATCGGACGCGCCCCCTGAGCACGTCGCCTGACCTGCCCTCGCCGGCGCCGCTCAGCTGCGGCCGGCCAGCGCCTGCTCCATGTCGTAGATTGTCACCAGCATCGCCGTTGCATCTGTCCGGATCAGGCCCTCGGTGGCGCGCTGCATGTCGAGGATCGAGGCCATCACCAGGAACAGGAAGCCGGAGAATGCGAAGGTGCGCCAACTGAGCTTGCGTCCGATGGTCCCGGCCCGGTTGCCGAGCAGGAACAGCGCGAGCAGGGCCGCGGCGAGCAACATCGCCTGCGCCAGTTCGGAGACCGGCACCGAGAGCGTCTCCACCCGGTAGAGGTGCGAATCCAGCGCCTCGTTCACGGCGCCTGCGACAAAGGCCTTCATCGGCGGCGGCAGCGGGTCGGCCGTGGCTTCCAGCGTCAGGGGCCAGAGCCTCGCCTGCAACTCGAGCGTCGTGGCGATGAAGCGCTGCGCCTCCTCCAGCGAGGTGATCGAGTTGTCTCCCGGCAGGAGCCGCGTCCGCGCATAGTCCAGAAGCGCCACCTGCAGATCTGTCCTGCCGGGCTCGGCGAGGTAGTCCGCCCGGAGGAACGCGGTTCCTAGGGCCGCAGCCTCCGAAACGAGGACAGACTTGCGGGTTTGCGAGAGGTTCAGGGAGTTGCCGTAGCTGAAGGCGATCAGCAGCCCGAGCAGCGCCAGCGCGGCGCCCAGCGTCGTCTCCCCGGCCACCTGGTCCACCGGACGCCCGGTCTTGATCAGAACCTGACGACGCCGCGCGCCGGACAGGAAGCCGAGGACCGCGGCCGCCGGCAGCGATACCAGAAGGATCAGCATTGCCCCGCCTATCGAGAAATACGGCAAGCTGATGTTGTCGTACAAGGCCGCAGCGCCGATCGGTTCCATCTCCCCCTCCCCAGCAGGATCTCCTCAGACTGAATATGAGCAGATCGCGTCCGAGCGCGCTACATGTTTGCGAATGACTCCCGTCTTTTCAGGGGGCTGCGCGACGTTGCGAAGGTCGCCCCACGCTCAGGCCGGCGGCTTGCGATGGGCATAGAGCGCCGCCACCGCGCAGGAGACGAGCCGCGCCTTGTCGTCATCGGCACGGCTGGTCAGGATCACCGGGCATTTCGCCCCGATCACGATGCCGCCCGCCTCCGCATGCGCGATGAAGGTCAGCTCCTTGGCAAGCATGTTGGCGGATTCGAGGTTCGGCGCGATCAGGATCTCGGCCTGCCCCGCGACCATCGACTGGATGCCCTTGGTACGGGCGGCCTCGAGGTTGATCGCGTTGTCCATCGCCAGCGGTCCGTCGACCAGCGCCCCGGTGATCTGCCCGCGCTCGGCCATCTTGGAGAGCGCGGCAGCCTCGAGCGTGGAGGGGATCCTCGGGTTCACCGTCTCCACCGCCGAGAGGATGCCGACCTTGGGCTCGGCCATGCCGAGCGTATGGGCAAGGTCGATCGCGTTCTGGGTGATGTCCACCTTGGTTTCGAGGTCCGGCGCAATGTTGATCGCGGCGTCAGAGATCAGCAGCAGGTGGGTGAGCCCCGGCACGTCCATCACGAAGACATGGCTCAGCCGGCGCCCCACCCGCAGCCCGCCATCCCGCTTGACGATCTCCGCCAGCAGGATGTCGGTGTGCAGGTTGCCCTTCATCAGCGCCGCCGCACGCCCCTCGTTGACAAGTCGGACACCGAGCGCGGCCGCGGCCCGGTGGCGCGGCTCGTCGATCAGCTCGAATGCCGAGATGTCCCGGCCGACCTTGGCGGCCGCCTCCCTTATCTTGGCCGCATCGCCGATCAGGATCGGGTCGATCAGCGTGTTGTCGTAGCCGAGCAACGGCCCAAGCAGCGCATCCTCGCTCTCGGGCGCCACAACGGCCGTCCGGATCGGCGGCAACGGCCGCGCCTCCGCCAACAGCTTGTCGAAATGGACATGCCGCTCGACGATCAGGCCGGGGATGTCGTCGAAACTGTAGTCCATCGGGTCGGTCGGCGCGATCACTTCGGCCACGCCCCGCGCCAGCTTCTTGCCGTCGGTGGTGTCGATGGCGCATTCGAAAACGGCGATGCAATCGTCCTTCTTCTCGGTCAGCTTGATCCGGACGACAACCTCGTCACCGGCAAAGGCGCGTTCGAAGAACTCGAGGCAATGGGACTTGTAGAGCGTGCCCGGCCCGGGAAGCTTGTTGCCGAGCACCGACGAAACCAGCGTGGCGATCCACATCGCCGGGGCCACCGGCTCCTGAAGCGCCCCCTCGACATTCTTGAACCGTGGGAAGTGCTTGGGGTTCATGTTGCCGGTGATGTTGGCGAAGACGAAGAAGTCGTCGGCGCGGCAGACCCGGCGCAGCTCGGCCTCCATTCCCACTTCCAGCGCGTCCCAAGGCGTGTTCCTGATGGTCGTCATCGTCACATCCCATGTCCCGGTCGCGGTTGTCGTGAGATGCGGCGGCCCCCGGGCGGCCAGTGCATCGACAGGTGTTGCCCGCCAAGACCTATCTCAGGGCCGCAAGTTCATGACAGACGATCTGTCGCCGCAGGCCGCCTCTCGGGCCGGGTGTTTCCCGAATGCAGCGCCCCTGAAAGGCCCGCGCCGCACCCCGCGCGGTCGCAAGCGCCCTGCTCAGAAAGGTTTGCGCACCGCCGGCAACGTGCTAACCCTTAGGAACGAGCGTTTTTTTGGTTACCTTGAGAGAGCAATCCGATGATGCCGAAATCCATTGCGGCCTTGGCCATGGTCGCCATTTCAGGCCTGAGCGCCGCCCCTGCACTTGCCCAGGACAGCGGCTTCGGGCTGGAACTGAACAACGTCCGGGATTCCGAGAACGGCTGCCGCATGACCTATGTCGCGCGCAACGCAACCGGCACGGATCTCGATGCGATCTCCTTCGAGGTTGCCGTCTTCGACGCGAGCGACATCGTATCGCGGCTGCTGATCCTCGAGTTCGGGGCGCTGACCGACGGCAAGACCAAGGTCGTCCAGTTCGATCTCGCCGATCAGCCCTGTGAAGGCATCAACCGCCTTCTGATCAACAACGTCACCGAATGCGCCGCCAGCGAGGGCGAAGCGCCGGATTGCATGGCCGTGCTGAACGCCAGCAGCCGCACCGACGTGGGCTTCGGGCTCTGACAGCTTCGGGCGGGCGCCTCGGGCTCCCGCCTCCACGGGTCAGGCCACGCGACGACCGGCAACCCAGGCGCCCCGAACCGCGCCGGCGCCGGCGACCCTGTGCACCCGGATCACATCGGCGCGGGCGCCGATCTCCAGTCGCCCGCGATCCGCAAGCCCGACCACATCCGCCGGCGCCGTCGTTACGGTGCGCACGCCGCGCGGCAGATCCCCCCAGAAATCGCCCAGCATCAAGGCCGCCGAGAGCAGCGCCGAAGGCACGTAATCCGAGCTGACGATGTCCAGCATCCCGGCCTCCGCCAGGGCACTGGCGGCGACATTGCCGGAATGGCTGCCGCCCCGGATCAGGTTCGGCGCTCCCATCATCACCGCGATCCCGTGGTCGTGGCAGGCGGACGCCGCCTCCAGCGTGGTCGGGAATTCCGCCAACCGGACCCCGTGCGCCGCCGAGACCTCGACATGCTCGCCGATGGTGTCGTCGTGGCTGGCCAGCACCGCACCGTAGCGCCGCGCCTCCGCCACCGCCGCCGCCTCGTGCGCTTCCCCATACCTGTCGCGGAGGGCGCGCAAATGGGCCACATGCTGCAGGAACTGGTCGTCGGACATGCCGTGCTTGCCCTGCACATACTGCTTGAGGCGGGAGACATCCCGGAACTGCCGCTGTCCCGGCGTGTGATCCATCAGGCTGACGATGCCGATCCGGTCCCCGGGGCCGAAGGCCGCCATCTCCTCGATCAGGGTCTGCGAGCAGATCTCGGCCCGCAGGTGCAGGTAATGGCTGATCCGGAGCACGCCCTCGGCGCGCAGTTGCAGCAGCTCGGTCGCCAGCCCGCGGGCATAGGCGGCGTAGTCGTTGCGGGGATTCGGCACCGAACCCACCCGCATCGCGTCGAAGACCGTGGTGATCCCGACGCTGGCCAGTTCCGCGTCATGGGCCACGATCGCCGCCGCGTGGGGCCAATCGACCTTTGGCCGTGGCTGAATGTGCCGCTCCAGGTTGTCGGTGTGCAGCTCGATCAGCCCCGGCATCACAAGATCGCCCTCGCAATCGACCGCCCCCTCGGGCACGCCGCCGCCCGCCGCGATGTCGACGATCCGCCCGCCGTCGATCCTCAGACTGCCCATCTGCACGCAGTCGGGAAGCACCATCCGGGCATTGGCGAGAATTGTCAGCGACATGAGAGGTTCCGTTCTTCTATGATCTCGCGGCCAGAGCCGTGACGTGCTAGGCGCGAGACAGGAGGAAAGCCATGGACGGTTTCACGCGATACGCGCTCTACTACGCTCCGCCACCTGGCGCCCTGGCGGATTTCGGTGCCGCATGGCTCGGCTGGGATCCGCGCGGCGGCCGCAAGGTGGCGCGCACCACCCTGCCCGGCCTGCCGATGCCGGTGGCGAAGATCACCGAGCCCCCGCACCGCTACGGCTTGCACGCCACGCTCAAGCCGCCCTTCCGGCTGGCGCCGGGCTTCGACGTCTCCGAGCTGCACAACGCGGTGGAGGCGCTCGCCTCCTCTCTCGAGCCGGTGATGGTGGACGGGCTGCGGCTTGACCGGATCGACGGCTTTCTTGCCCTCGTCCCCGAGGGCGACCCCACCCCGCTCGCCCTGCTGGCCGCCCGCGTGGTCGAGGCGCTCGACGCCTTCCGCGCCGTACCGAGCGAGGCCGAGCTGGAACGCAGACGGCAGGCCGGCCTCAGCCACCGGCAGGAGGTACTGCTCCAGCAATGGGGCTATCCCTACGTGATGGAGGAATACCGTTTCCACCTCACGCTCTCCGGCCCGCTGCCCGACGAGGAGGCCGAAGAGATCGAAACCCTCCTCTCCCCCGTGCTCGAGCCGATCCTGCCCGCCCCCCTTCGCATCCGGGACATCTGTCTCTTCGGCGAAGGCCAGGACGGGCGCTTTCACAACCTGCACCGCTACACGTTGAACGGCTGAAGCACGGACAGGAAGGCCTGCACCGCGGCCTCGAGCTCTCCGTTGTTCTCGACCACACGGATCGGCGGTCCGTATGGGATCTCATAGGCAGCCCTCGCAAGCCGCGTCGCCATGCCGTCCCTGGTCTCGCGCCCGCGCGCGGCCAGCCGCTCGGCCAGCACCGGCACGGAGGCCGTCACCAGGATAACCGACAGGCCGGGAAATTCCTCCCAGGCCCGCCCCATCACACCGCGAGAGCCGTTGAACAGCACGTCGCGCCCCTCGGAGACCGCAAGGTCGATGCTGCTCGGGATCCCGTAGAACAGCCCGTGCGCCTCCCAGTCGAGCGCGAAATCGCCCTCGGCCTTGCGACGCTGGAACTCCTCCACGCTGACCGAGTCGAATTGCTCGCCCCCGGGCACCTCCGGCCGGGTGATGACCCGGCGCACGACATGCAGGTCAGGCCGGCGGCGCTTGGCCTCCGCCATCAGGGTATCCTTGCCGGCGCCCGAAGGTCCGACCACTGCGAACAGCCGCCCCGCCATGTCAGCTCTCTTTCATCCTGCTGGCGCTGCTATCGAACTGCTGTCGCAGAGGCGTGACGTCGCCCACCGACAGCGCCCTGCGTCGGCCGCCACACATGCCCGCCTCAATTCTCATGCCCCTGCCTCCCCTGGTCGCTCCGGCCCGATTCAGAGCCAGCCGCGCCACTTGAAATACAGATACCCGATCGCCCCGGACCCCACCATCAGAAGCACTGCGAAGAGGAAGCCCCATTCGCCATGCAGCCCGGGCATCCAGTCGAAATTCATCCCGTAGATCGACGAAATCAGCGTTGCCGGCGCAAACAGCGCCACCAGCGCCGAGAGCACCGACACCGCCTTGTTCTGCTCCAGGTCGATCAGGCCCAGCGTCGCGTCGGTGACGAAGGAAACGCGCTGCGACAGGAAATCTGCATGGACCTCCAGCGCTGCGATGTCGCGCGCCTGTCCGCGGGCGAGCCGCTTGGCATCCCGGCTGGTCTCTTTTTCCGTTGGAAACTGCTCAATGTAGTTCAGCGCCCGCTCCAGCGTCAGCAGCGACAGCCGCACCTTGCCGATCCGCTCGCCCAGCAGACCGGCCGCGATCAGCGCCCGTTGCAGCACGTTGGCACGGCCAAGCCCGCCTTCGTCGAACACCTGCAGCGAGATCTCGTCGAGCTTGCGCCCGATCTCCTCGAGCGTGTCGGCGAGATGGTCGACGATATCCTCCACCAGCCCCATGGCGACCCGCCCAGGCGTGGCCGAGCCGATGCCGTCCCGCCCGGAATTGGCAACATAGCGCCGAAACGGCTCGGGATCGTGGTAGCGGACCGTGACCAGCCGCTCGTGGGCCAGGATGAAACAGACCGGCAGGGATTTTCGGCGCCCCTCGGGCGTCAGGCCGGGCAGCACCACAGTCATGTAATCGGTGGAGCCTTCCCGGTAGAGCCGGCTGGAGATCTGGATCTCCTCCAGGTCCGTCAGGCTCGGAACGCTGAGCCCGAGCGCCTCGACCCTCTCGATCTGCTGGGGCTGCGGCCCGAACAAGTCGATCCAGACGCAATCCTCGAGCCCCTCCTCCTGGGACAGGATCGGGCGCAGGCCCCGTTCGGTGTTCCGGTAGGCATGGAGCATGAGAGGGACCCGCGAGGCGATCAAATCGGGATCTGGGTATACCTGTAAGTTCGACGATCCAAGCCCCTCTCGCCCTCGGCGCGACGCTTGCGCATGGGAATGTCGAGACAATCGGGCAGCGCACGGGCTGTTGGACACGGCGCGGTTCGAATTGTCCCCGTTCGAACCCTCCGCCGCCACGCCACCGCCCCAATTGGGCGGCATGGTCATCGGCGTAATAGGTAGCGGAGGAAGACATCATGGCATGGCTGTCGCAGATCACCGTCGGAGAAGTCATCATGACCTTCCTCGCCTGTTGCCTGATCCACGAAACGCTGGTCGTTGTCCTGCCGGACCATCTCGCCGGCCCGGGCGGCTGGCTCATCGATACCGGCGACCAGGACTGACGGCCCCGTCTGCGGCGCACGAACTGCTGCCCCCCTGAATGACGGCTGTGCGACGCAGCCCCGCTGTCACGTCCGTGCCCCGACGAACCGCGCGTGCAAGAACGCAGCCCGGCACGGGATCACCGGCCTGAGACCACGTCACGTTCCTGCGAAAACGCCCTGAAAACCGGTCGTTTCGTCACAATCGCGATACAGAATATGCGTATCCCGGTGAGACAAAGTGACGAAGCGGCAACTCAGAGCACTCACCCGATGCACACGGCCCTGCCCCCGGTGCGCCTGACCGGCGCGCATATCCTCCGCGACGGCGCCATCCAGCGCCGTTCGCTGGCGATTGCCGATGGCCGGATCACCAAGGGTCCGTTGCCGGAGGTGGACATGCGGGGCTACCTGCTGCTGCCGGGGATTATCGATCTGAACGGAAATGCGCTCGCGCGCAACCTCTGGCCCGAACCGCATGACGACCTGAAGCGCGTGCTGTCCGCCATCGACCGCGACGCCGCCGCCCATGGCGTGACCACCGGCTGGCTGGCGCAGGGCTGGTCCTGGGAGGGCGGCACCGAGGGCCCGGATTTCGCCGAGCGCCTGCTCGCAACCCATCTCGCCCGCCAGCCGACCCTCGGCACCGACCTGCGGCTGCAGCTCAGATGCGAGACGCACCTGCTCGGCACGGCCGACCGGATGCTCGCCGCGATCCGCCGCCACGGCGTCGATTTCGTCCTCTTCGACAACCGCCTCGAGCAGGCGCTGGAGATGGCGCGCTGCAACCCGGAGGCATTCGCCGTTCGCGCCCGGCGGGCCTGCCGAACACCGAGCGATCTCCGGGACGGGATCGAGGAGATGCTCGCGCGCCATTCCGAGGTTCCGCGGCATCTCTGCCGGCTTGCGGAAGCCTTCGACGTGCTCGGCGTCTGCTACGGCAGCAAGGCCGATCCGGACGGCGAGACCCGCGAGACCTATTCGATGATCGGCGCCAGCATCGCCGCGATGCCCGGCTCGCGCCAGGCCGCCGCCGCAGCCAAGGCCATGAACGACCCGGTGATCCTTTCCGCCCATGACGTTCTGTTCGGCGGAAAGAAGACCGGGGGCACCCGCCCCGTCGACCTGGTCGCGCAACACCTGTGCGACGCGCTGGTTTCGGACGACCATTACCCGTCGCTCGCGGCCGCGGCGTGGGCGTTGGTCGACAGGGGCCTGCGCAGCCTGCCCGACGCCTGGACGATGATCTCCTCCGGCCCGGCGGAGATCATGCGCCTGACCGATCGCGGCACGCTCGATTTCGGCAAGCGTGCCGACGTCGTCGCCGTCAACACCCGGACCCGCGAAGTCGAGATGACCATTGCGGGGGGCGTTGTCACCCATCTCGGCGAAGGCGCGGCCCGGCGCTTCGCCGGTTTCAACGCGATGCTGGACATGGCGGCGGAATAGCGCTCCGCTCTCGGGCACCAGACATCCTGCAACCGCCGGATGCGGGTATTTTCACCAAGAAGACGAGAGCCGGGCTTTCTTCTTGGCTGAAATACCCAAGTCCATCGGCATTGCCGGGCGACGCGTTAGAGGACCACTTCGATCAGGTAGGGGCCAGGCTCGCCGACACCGCGCCGGAAGGCCTCCGCGAAGCCCTCCGCATCCGTCACCCGCGCGGCCTCCACCCCGTGACCGGCGGCAAGCGCCACCCAGTCGAGCGTGGGATCCTCGACGTTGAACATGCGTTCCGCATTGCGCCCGACGCTGTTGACGCCGACGTTGGCAAGCTCGCCGCGGAGGATCTGGTAGCCGCGGTTCGCGAACACGATGACCAGCACGTCCAGCCGCTCGCGCGCCATGGTCCAGAGCGATTGCAGGGTGTACATGGCAGAACCATCGCCCGTGGGAGCGATCACCCGGCGGTCCGGGCAGGCGACGGCCGCGCCCACCGCGAGCGGCAGGGCCGCGCCGATGGCGCCGCCGGGATTGGTCAGCCAGTCGTGGCGGCGAGCCGTTCGCGTCGCCTTGGCCAGGGGGTGGCCCGAGGTGATCGCCTCGTTGGCCACGATAGCCCCCTCGGGCATCAGCGCCGCCATTACCTGCCCCACCTTCACCGCATCGATCGGGCCTGTGGGCAGGTCCGGCAGATCGAGCGGAAGCGTGGCAGGCGCGGCTCCGGATGCGCCCGTCGCCTCGACAAGCGCTTCCAGCGTCCAGGCGATGTCCATGTCCGGCCCGCAGAGATCCAGGATCCGGCAATCCGCGGGTGTGGGGGTCGAGGGCTTGTCGGGATAGGCGAAGAACGCCACCGGCTCTCCGGCGCCGAGCAGCACCATGTGCCGAACGTCCCGCAGGATCTCGACATTCTCCAGCACCGGGTAGTGGAGGCACTCGATCGCGACCGCCCCCTCCCCTCGTTCGATGCGCGGCACGAAGAGGTCGGCCATGAGCCTGCACCCGGTCTGGGCCGCGATCCGGCCCGCCACCCGCGCCAACTCGCCATGAAGCGCGAGGCCACCGACGAAGAGCGCCGCCCCCGGCGCGCGAAGAGCCTTGGCGGCCGCGGCGATCTGATCCGGGCGTGGGCGATGCAGGCGCACCGGCGGCAGCGGCGTGGCCGGCGCCTCGGCCTCCTCCCAGGCGGTGTTGGCCGGAAGCACCAGCGTCGCGATCTGGCCATTGCGGGCCCGCGCCGCCCGGATCGCCTCGGCCCCGTCCTGCGCCACGGAGAGCGCGTCGGCCGAGGTGCGCAGCCAGTGCGAAACCCCGCGCGTGACGCCCTCGATGTCGCCCTTGAGCGGGGCATCGTATTTCAGGTGGTAGTCGGCGTGCTCGCCCACGACGTTGATCATCGCGCTGTGCCCCTTGCGGGCGTTGTGCACGTTGGCGTAGCCGTTGCCGAAGCCCGGCGCGAGGTGCAGCAGGGTCGCCGCGGGCCTGCCGCTCATCCTGTGATAGCCGTCCGCCGCCCCGGTCACGCCGCCCTCGAACAGGCTCAGCACGCACCGCATGTCGGGATGGGTGTCGAGCGCCGCGACGAAATGCATCTCCGACGTGCCGGGATTGGCGAAACAGACGTCCACGCCTCCGGCCAGAAAGGTTTTCACCAGGGATTCCGCACCGTTCATGCGCCCGCCTCCGCTCTTGCCCGGCCCGCCACGGGGCCCTTCGTGGCGCACTCAATCACAGCCGGCGCGCGGGCGCATCCCCAAAGACCGAAGGCGCGGCGCCGCACGGGCGGCACGCCCCGCCAAGTACACGGGCAGGAGCCGAGGCTGACTGGCGATGCGCCTTTACCCTGCCGAAAGGGGTGTTCGCAGGCGGCCCTTTGTGGTCGTGTTGGGGCATCGCAAACTCGCCGTGACACATCTTGGAAGGGATCGCCATGGAGCGCGTGGAACTGACCGTCGGCCTCGAACTGAGCCGGATCGTCTATGGGATGTGGCGGCTGCTGGACGACCCCGACCCCTCGCCCGCCCGGGTGCAGGCCAAGATCGAGACCTGCCTCGAGGCCGGCATCACCAGCTTCGACCAGGCGGACATCTATGGCGGCTATTCGGCGGAGGCGCGGCTCGGTGCCGCGCTCACGGCAGCGCCCCACTTGCGCCGGCAGATCGAGATCGTGACCAAATGCGGCATCGTGGCCCCCATGGGCCGGTATGCCGACCGGCGGGTCAAGTATTACGACACCAGCGCCTCCCACATCCTGTCCTCGATAGAGGCGTCGCTGCGGAACATGGCCATCGAGCGGATCGATCTGCTGCTGCTGCACCGCCCCGACCCGATGATGGATCACTACGAGACCGGCCGGGCGCTGGACGAAGCGGTCGCTTCGGGAAAGGTGCGCGCGGTCGGCGTATCGAACTTCCGCCCGCATGACTGGCGGCTGTTGCAGAGCGCGATGGACACGCCGCTCGCCACCAACCAGATCGAGATCAGCCTGCTGGCCAACGCCCCGATGACCAACGGCGACCTCGCTTTCCTGCAGGAACTGGACGTCGCGCCGATGGCCTGGTCCCCGCTCGCGGGCGGCGCGCTGCTGTCCTCGGGGCACAACACGATGAACGAGGCGCTGCGCGCGATCGGCGAACGCGACGGCGTGGAGCCGATGGCGGTGGCGATCTCCTGGCTGCTGGCGCATCCCGCCTGCATCCTGCCGGTTATCGGCACCAACACATTGGAGCGAATCCGTAGGATTCCCGACGCCTTCAAGGTCGACATGGACCGCCAGACGTGGTTCACGCTCTATACCGCCGCGCTCGGGCACGAGGTTCCCTGATCCGCACCGGGCGGCGCGTCGAACAGAGCCGGAAGGACCGACAGATGACCGACAGTTTCGCCCCCGGACCGGGCCGCGAGCGCGAATACCGCACCGCTCTTGGCGCCTTCGCCACGGGGGTCACCGTCGTCACCTGCCGCGATGCCGACGGGCCACTCGGCTTCACCGCTAACAGCTTCACCAGCGTCTCGCTCGACCCGCCGCTGGTGCTGTGGTCGCCGGCCATCACCTCGCCCCGCCACGACGCCTTCGTCGCGGCGCATGATTTCGCGATCCATGTGCTGGAAGCCCGCCAGCTCGACCTGTCGGAGCGTTTCGCCGCCGAGGCGCGCAATTTCGACGGTATCGACTGGCGCGAGGACGCCCGCGGCGTGCCCGAGATCGCCGGTTGCCTGACCCGGCTGGAGTGCCGGCATTTCGCCGCCCATGGCGCGGGGGACCATACCGTGGTGATCGGCCAGGTGGACCGGGTCACCCATACGCCGGGCTCGCCACTCGTCTTCGCGCTCGGCTCCTACGGGCGCTTCTCCCCCAGCCATCCGGGTGACTGAGGGGCAGCCGATTTCCGCCCGGCAAACAGGCACTTGCATACCGGCATCGGCTGGCGGATTGTGCCGCTCATGGACCTGCCGCCGACAGACCCAGTCGCCCCCCTCATCCGATCGCTGCTTGCCGAAGGGCGGCCGCGGGTCTGGTCGATCATTGTCACGGTTCTGGGCGATGCGGTGGAGCCGCATGGCGGCTGGATCGCCTCCGCGCGGCTGTCCGAACTGCTCGAACGCGTGGGCATCGCGCCCGGCGCAATGCGGGCGGCGCTGTCGCGACTGGCCGCCGACGGGTGGCTGGAACGCGAGCGGGAGGGCCGGGCCAGTTTTCACCGCCTGAGCCGCGACCGGTTGAGCGAATACCGCAAGGCCGCGCGTGCGATATATGCCGCGCCCAGAGCGGGCGACATGCAGGACTGGGTTCTGACGATCGGGGTGGCGCCCGATGCGCGCGGCGGGTTGCTGCTCGCGCCGGGCACGGTGCTCTGGCCGGCCGAGGCCGCCCCGAAGAAGGGGGCCGGGCTCCGCATCACCGGCAAGCTCGACCTCTCGGGCAGCATCCCGCTTCCACGACAGCACCTCGACGCCCGCCGCCGGATGCGCAGCGACCTCGCCGCTCTCGACGCTTTCCCCGCCGACCTCGCCCCGCTCGACGCCATGGCGGCGCGACTGCTGCTCCTGCACCGCTGGCGGCGGCTGGTGCTGAAGTTCCCGGATCTGCCCGCCGGGGTCGACCCGACCGGCGACACCGACCTGCGCCGGATGGTGGCCGTGCACTACCGCCGCTTGCTGCCCGCCTCGGAGCGCTGGCTGGCGGAGGCCGGCCCGGGGTTCGACGCCCTGCCCCCCGCCGCGACC
Organism: Tropicimonas sediminicola; assembly: GCF_900188335.1. Lineage (GTDB taxonomy): Bacteria > Pseudomonadota > Alphaproteobacteria > Rhodobacterales > Rhodobacteraceae > Tropicimonas > Tropicimonas sediminicola. Next base: position 559,937 of record NZ_FZOY01000002.1, read on the forward strand.
GGCGCCGAGCCCTTCACCCGCTTCACGCAGCCTGCCTGAATTCACGGCAGCGGGCGCCCGGGCGGCGTTGTGCCGTGAGCGATTCCGCAACAGCCCTGCTCCGTTGGGCGGGGCGGCGGCCCTGTGGACGCGGCCGGGGTTGCGCCGGTTCGGTGGCTCGGGAATAACCTCGCTGAACGACACGTGCCGCCCTCCCCTCCTGTGGCACCAACCGAGGACGACAGATGACACCCGCCCAGATGAAAGACGCGATCCTCCATCACCTTGTCTACACGCTCGGCAAGGACGCTGCGCACGCGCAGACCTATGACTGGCGGATGGCCCTGTCCTTCGCCGTCCGCGACAAGATCGTCGATCGCTGGTTCGAGGCCACCCGCCGCACCTACGCCGGCCAGCACAAGCGGGTCTACTACCTGTCGATGGAGTTCCTGATCGGCCGCCTGCTGAAGGACGCGATCATCAACATGCGCCTCGAGGAGGCGGCGATCGACGCGCTGCAGGAGCTCAAGGTCGACTACCAGGCGATCCTCGAGGACGAACCGGATGCCGCGCTCGGCAACGGCGGCCTCGGACGGCTCGCGGCCTGTTTCATGGAATCGATGTCGACCATCGGTTGCCCGGCCATGGGCTACGGCATCCGCTACGAGAACGGCCTGTTCCGCCAGCGCTTCGAGAACGGCCGGCAGGTGGAGGAGCCCGAAGACTGGCTGAGCCAGCGCCACGCCTGGGAATTCGAGCGCCCCGAAGTTTCCATCGACATCGGCTTCGGCGGCCACGTCCAGGAGATCGGCAAGCGGGCGAACTGGTATCCCTCCGAAATGCTGATCGCGATGGGCCACGACACGCCGATCATCGGCTGGCGGGGCCGCTGGGGCAACACGCTGCGCCTTTGGGAAGCTCGGCCGATGCACGGCTTCGACCTGCAGCGCTTCAACCGCGGGGATTACGCCGCCGCCGCCGAGCCCGAGGCGCTGGCGCGCACGCTCTCCCGCGTGCTCTACCCCGACGACACGACCGAACAGGGCAAGGAGCTGCGGCTCAAGCAGGAATTCTTCTTCACCTCCGCGAGCCTGCGCGACATCCTGCGCCGCTTCGAGAGCGAGTACGACGACCTGAGGCTGCTGCCCAAGAAGGCCGCGATCCAGATGAACGACACCCACCCGGCCATCGCCGGGCCGGAGCTGGTGCGCCTGCTGGTGGACGAGCGCGGGATCGATTTCGAGGAAGCCGTCGGCATCGCCCGCAATACGCTCTCCTACACCAACCACACGCTGCTGCCAGAGGCGCTGGAACGCTGGGACGAGGGCCTGATGGGCCGCCTCCTGCCCCGCCACCTGCAGCTCATCTTCCGTATCAACGAGCTGCACATGAAGGACGTGGGCACCCGCAAGGTGACCGCGGTGGACGACGGGCACGTCAAGATGGGCGAGCTCAGCTTCATCATGGCGCACCGGGTCAACGGCGTGTCGGCGCTGCACACCGAGCTGATGAAATCGACGGTCTTCAAGGACCTGCACGAGCTGCACCCCAACCGCATCGTCAACGAGACCAACGGCGTCACCCCGCGCCGCTGGCTGCTGTCGTGCAACCCGCGGCTGTCGACGCTGATCACCGACGCGATCGGTGACGACTGGGTCGACGACCTGGAGCAGCTCGAGAAGCTCGAGCCCCATATCGACGACGCGGCCTTCCTCGAGAGCTACGCCGCTGCCAAGCGGCAGAACAAGAACGACCTCGCGAACTGGATCGCCGAGAAGCTCGAAGTCGGCATCGACCCCGAGGCCATCTTCGACGTGCAGATCAAGCGGATCCACGAATACAAGCGCCAGCACCTGAACCTGCTGGAGACCATCGCCCACTGGCTGGAGATCCGAGACAACCCCAACCAGGGCTGGGTGCCGCGCGTGAAGATCTTCGGCGGCAAGGCGGCGCCGGGCTATGTCTTCGCCAAGGAGATCGTGCGCCTGACCAACGACGTCGCCAAGGTGCTCAACAGCGACCCGCTGACCTCGCGCTATCTCAAGGTGGTCTACCCCCCGAACTACAACGTGAGCCTCGCCGAGAAGCTGATACCGGCCTCCGACCTCAGCGAGCAGATCTCGACCGCCGGCAAGGAAGCCTCGGGCACCGGCAACATGAAGTTCGCCCTCAACGGCGCGCTGACCATCGGCACGCTTGACGGCGCCAACGTCGAGATCCGCGAGCACGTGAAGCCGGAGAACTTCTTCCTCTTCGGCATGACCGCCGACGAGGTGATGGAGCGCCGCAGGATCGGCGGCCATGCCGGCCAGGCGATCGCCGCCGACCCGCGCCTCGCCCGCGCCATCGAGGCGATCCGCGCCGGCCGCTTCAGCCCCGACGACCCCGGGCGTTATCACGGTATCGTCGACAACCTCGTGCACCACGACTACTTCGTCGTCTGTTCCGACTTCACCGATTACTGGCGGGCGCAGCGCGAGGTCGACACGGCCTTTGCCGCGCCGAAGGACTGGGCGCGGATGGCGGCGTTCAACACCGCCCGGTCGGGCTGGTTCAGCTCCGACCGGACAATCCGCGGCTACATGGCGGATGTCTGGCACGCCGAGGCCGCGCCAACGGTCGAAGACGCCGCAGGCTGAGGTCTTTGCTTGCGGAAGTGGTGCGAAGGAGTAGCCTGAGGTCATGATGACCGACGCCTCCGCTCCCCACCCGCAAGCGCCGCTGTCCCACGAGACGGCACAGCAGATCGCCCATGGCGCGCTGCACGATCCCTTTGCGATCCTTGGCCCGCAGGACCACGCGGGCCAGGTCTGGGTCACGGCCTACGACCCCGGCGCCAGCGCCTTGGAAGCGGTGATGGACGGCACCGGCCACCCGCTGCAGCCGGTCGATGGCGTGCCCGGGGTGTTCTGCGGCCCCGTACCGGCCCGCGCGCCCTACATGCTGCGCGGCCGCAACGCTGCCGGCGAGACCTGGGAGCACGAGGACCCCTATCGCTTCGGCCCGGTGATCGGCGAGATGGACGAATACCTGCTCGCCGAAGGCACCCACCAGCGCGTCTGGAAGGTGCTCGGTGCCCACGTGATGGATCACGAAGGCGTTCGCGGCACCCATTTCGCGGTCTGGGCACCGAATGCACGGCGGGTCTCCGTCGTCTGCGACTACAATTCCTGGGACGGCCGCCGCAATCCGATGCGGCTGCGCGGCTCCACCGGGGTCTGGGAGATCTTCATCCCCGGCATCGGCGAGGGCGCGGCCTACAAGTACGAACTGATCGGCGCCCAGGGGCAGCTGATGGCGCAGAAGGCCGACCCGGTCGGCTTCGGCTCGCAGCATCCGCCCGAGACGGCGAGCGTGGTGCGCGACATTGCCGGCTACGGCTGGCACGACGGCAAGTGGATGAAGTCCCGCTCCGCCAGCAACGCCCATGATGCCCCGATCTCGGTCTACGAGGTGCACCTCGGCTCCTGGAAGCGGATCGCCGAAGAAGGCAACCGCCCGCTCTCCTACAAGGAGGCGGCCGTCGAGCTGGTCGGCTATGCCAGGGACATGGGGTTCACCCATATCGAGTTCCTGCCGATCAGCGAGCACCCGTTCGACGGCTCCTGGGGCTACCAGCCGATCGGGCTCTTTGCGCCGACGATCCGCCACGGGCCTCCGCACGAGTTCCGCGACCTCGTCGATGCCGCGCACAAGGCCGGGCTCGGGGTGATCCTCGACTGGGTGCCGGGGCATTTCCCGGCCGACGTGCACGGGCTGGCGCAGTTCGATGGCACCGCGCTCTACGAGCACGCCGACCCGCGGGAAGGGTTCCACCAGGACTGGAACACGATGATCTACAACTTCGGCCGCACCGAGGTTGCCAACTTCCTGATCTCCAACGCTCTGTATTGGCTGGAGGAATACCACGTCGACGGGCTGCGCGTGGATGCCGTGGCCTCGATGCTCTATCGCGACTATTCCCGCGAGGAGGGCCAGTGGATCCCCAACAAGGACGGCGGCCGCGAGAATTACGAGGCGATCAGCCTGCTCCAGCGCACCAACATGATATGCTACGGCGAGGTGCCCGGCATCCTGACCGCGGCGGAGGAAAGCACCTCCTTCCCCGGCGTTTCCAAGCCGGTCGACGCCGGCGGGCTCGGCTTCGGCTTCAAGTGGAACATGGGCTGGATGAACGACACGCTCGACTACATCGAGCGCGAGCCGGTCCACCGAAAGCACCATCACCACCAGATGACCTTCGGCATCCACTACGCCTTCAGCGAAAACTTCATCCTGCCGATCAGCCATGACGAGGTGGTGCACGGCAAGGGCTCGATGCTCACCAAGATGCCGGGGCTGGAGGGCGACAAGTTCGCCAACCTGCGCGCCTATTACGGCTTCATGTGGGGGCATCCGGGCAAGAAGCTGCTCTTCATGGGCTGCGAGATCGCCCAGTGGTCGGAGTGGAACTACAAGGACCAGATCGACTGGAAGGCCGCGGAGTATCACACCCATGCCGGGGTGCAGCGGCTGGTCAGGGATCTCAACCATCTCTACCGCGAAACCCCGAGCCTCTATCTCAAGGATTGCGAACCGGGCGGCTTCGAATGGCTCGAGGCCAACGACATGGACAATTCGATCTATGCCTGGGTGCGCCGAGGCGGGCCCGGAGACCCGCCGGCGGTCGTGGTGTGCAACTTCACGCCGGTGGAACGCAGCGGCTATCGCGTGGGCCTCCCCCTGCCGGGGCGGTGGCGCGAGGCGCTCAACACCGATGCCGAGCCCTATGGCGGACAGGGGCGCGGCAACATGGGGAGCGTGACCACGGAGGAGAAGGACTGGCACGGTCAGGATCACTCCGCGCCGCTGACACTGCCGCCGCTGTCGACGATCATCCTGGTTCACGACGAGGACTGAGAAGCGCCCGTAGAAAGACATTGAGGGAGGGAAACCAACCATGCCGAATTCACATGTGAGACTGTCTTCGAGGGCGATGGCCTTTGTGCTGGCCGGGGGACGGGGCAGCCGCCTCAAGGAACTGACCGACAACCGCGCCAAGCCCGCGGTCTACTTCGGCGGCAAGAGCCGCATCATCGACTTCGCGCTCTCCAACGCGCTCAACTCCGGCATCCGAAAGATGGCGATCGCCACCCAGTACAAGGCGCATTCGCTGATCCGGCACTGCCAGCGCGGCTGGAACTTCTTCCGCGCCGAGCGCAACGAATATCTCGACATCCTGCCGGCCTCGCAAAGGACGGGCGGCGAGAACTGGTACATGGGCACCGCCGACGCGGTGACCCAGAACATCGACATCATCGACAGCTACAACATCGACTACATCCTGATCCTCGCCGGCGACCACATCTACAAGATGGACTACGAGATGATGCTGCAGCAGCACGTCGACTCGGGCGCCGACGTCACCATCGGCTGCCTGACTGTGCCGCGGGAAGAGGCCAGCGCCTTCGGCGTGATGGACGTGGACGCCGCCGGGCGCATCATCAGCTTCCTCGAAAAGCCGGCCGATCCGCCGGGCACGCCGGACGACCCCACTGTCACGCTCGCCTCGATGGGGATCTACGTCTTCAACTGGAAGTTCCTGCGCGAAATCCTGATCGAGGATTCCGAGAACCCGAACTCCAGCCACGATTTCGGCAACGACATCATCCCGAAGCTCGTGAAGGGCGGCAAGGCCGTCGCCCACCGCTTCACCGACAGCTGCGTGAAATCCACCCCCGATGCCCCGGCCTACTGGCGCGACGTCGGCACGGTGGACGCTTTCTGGAAGGCCAATATCGATCTCACCGACTTCACGCCGGAACTCGACCTGTGGGATCACGAATGGCCGATCTGGACCTATTCGGAATCCGTCCCCCCGGCCAAGTTCATCCATGACGAGGCCGACCGGCGCGGCACCGCAGTGTCGTCGATGGTCTCGGGCGGTTGCATCATCTCGGGCACCGAGGTCCGCAATTCGCTTCTTTTCACCATGGTGCGCTCCAATTCCTTCTCGGTACTGGATCGTGCGGTCGTGCTGCCGTATGTCACGATCAACCGCCATGCGCGGCTGAAGAATTGCGTGATCGACCGCGGCGTGGTCATCCCCGAGAGGCTCATCGTGGGCGAGGATCCCGAGGAAGACGCCAAGTGGTTCCGGGTCTCCGGCAAGGGGATCACGCTGATCACGCAGGACATGCTCGATAGAAGGGAAGCCGCGCTCTCATGAAGGTCCTCTCCGTCGCCTCGGAAATCGCCCCTCTGATCAAGACCGGCGGGCTGGCCGACGTGGCCGGCGCGCTGCCGGCCGCGCTCAAGGCACAAGGCGTCGAGATGCGCACCCTGGTCCCCGGCTATCCGGCGGTTCTCGATGCGCTCGGCGAGGGACGGCAGGTGATCACCGATGGCGACCTCTACGGCGGCCCGGCGCAGGTGGTGTTCGGAATGGCCGCGGGGCTGGAGCTTTACGTGCTCGACGCGGCCCACCTGTTCTACCGCGAGGGCGGCCCCTACGCGGCGCCGGACGGGTACGATTGGTGGGACAATGCCGAACGTTTCGCGGCGCTCTGCTGGATGGGCGCGCGGCTTTGTGCCGAGGGGCAACTGCACGGCTGGAAACCCGACGTCCTGCAGGCCCACGACTGGCAGGGCGGCCTCGCGCCTGTCTACCTGCAGCGGATGGGGGCGGCGCATCACACCGGCTCGGTGATGACGATCCACAACATCGCCTTCACCGGCTCGGCCGGGGCCGACATGGTCCACCGCCTGCGCCTGCCGATGCAGGGCTACAACGCCGGTGGCTACGAGTTCTACGGCCGGATCTCGGCGCTCAAGGCCGGCATCTCCTATGCCGACAAGGTCAACACGGTCAGCCCGACCTATGCGAAGGAGCTGACGACCGAAGCCTTCGGCATGGGGTTCGACGGCACGCTCAAGTACAAGGGCAAGGATTTCACCGGCATCCTGAACGGCATCGACACCGATGCCTGGAACCCGGAGACCGACCCGAACATCGCCACCTACAAGGCGCCGCGCGCCAAGACCAGGGCGCGCGAGGCGCTGATCGCAGAGATGGGGCTCGATTCCGACGGCGGGCCGCTCTGCGTGGTGGTCTCGCGGCTCACCGAGCAGAAGGGGCTCGACCTGCTGCTGGCCGCCCTGCCCCGGCTGATCGAGCGCGGCGGCCAGCTCGCCCTGCTCGGTTCCGGCAACCCGTGGCTCGAAAGCCAGTTCCTGGCCGCGGCGGGCAGCCATCCCGGGCGCGTGGCAGTCCGGATCGGCTATGACGAGCCGCTCTCGCACCGGATCATCGCCGGCGGCGACGCGATCCTGGTGCCGTCGCGCTTCGAACCCTGCGGGCTGACCCAGCTTTACGGGCTGCGCTATGGCACGGTTCCGGTGGTCGCAAAGACCGGGGGCCTTGCCGACACCGTTATCCCGGCGACGGTCGCGACGACCACGGCGAAGGTCGCCACCGGCATCCAGCACGCCCCGGACAGCGTCGAGGCGCTGGAAGACGCCATCGACACGCTCTGCGACCTCTGGGCCGACCCCAAGGCCTACCAGCAGATGCAGCGCAACGGCATGAAGTTCCCGGTCGGTTGGGACACATCGGCCGCCGCCTATGCGGCCCTGTTTGCAGAGGCGGCAAAACACCCGTGAGGCATCCCGAATACGCTATTTCCGGAGGGCGCCCGGCGCCGCTCGGCGCGACCTTTGACGGCGACGGCGTGAATTTCGCCGTGTTCTCGCAGCATGCGACCGCCATGGAGGTCTGCCTGTTCAGCGCCGACGGCAAGACCGAGCTGCAGCGCCTGCGGCTGCCGGAACGGGACGGCGACGTCTGGTATGGCTATGTCTCCGGTCTCCGGCCCGGGCAATACTACGCGCTGCGCGCCCACGGCCCCTACCGGCCCGACGTCGGCCACCGCTTCAACCCGAACAAGCTGCTGCTCGACCCCTACGCCAAGCGGCTGACCGGGATGCCGGTCTGGCACGACGCGCTGATGGGCTACCAGATCGGCTCCAATGCCCGCGACCTGAGTTTCGACACCCGCGACAGCGCCCCCTACATGCCGCGCTGCGTGGTCGAGGACCCGGCCTTTTCCTGGGGCTACGATCACCCGCCGCGCACCCCGGTCGCGGACTCGGTGATCTACGAGGCCCATGTGAAGGGGCTGACCCAGATGCACCCCCACGTGGCACCGGAGGGCACCTTCCTCGGGCTCGCCACCGACCCGATGCTGGAGTACTACCACAAGCTCGGGATCACCGCGATCGAGCTGCTGCCGGTGCACGCCTTCCTGACCGACCGGTTCCTGCACGAGAAGAACCTGTCGAACTACTGGGGCTACCAGACGCTCGGCTTCTTCGCGCCGGACCCGCGCTATCTCTCCGAAGGCCGCATCAGCGAGTTCCAGCAGATGGTGGCGCGGCTCCACCATGCCGGGCTCGAGGTGATCCTCGACGTGGTCTACAACCACACCTGCGAAGGCAACGAGCTCGGCCCGACGCTCAGCTTCCGCGGCCTCGACAACCTCAGCTACTACCGGCTGATCCAGGACCGGCGCTACTACATCAACGACACCGGCACCGGAAACACGCTCAATCTCGACCACCCGATGGTGCTGCGCATGGTGATGGATTCCCTGCGCTACTGGGTCGAGGTGATGCATGTGGACGGCTTCCGCTTCGACCTCTGCTCCACGCTCGGCCGCACCGATCACGGGTTCGACCCCGGTGCGAGCTTCTTCGACGCGATCCGGCAGGACCCGGTGCTGACCCAGGTCAAGCTGATCGCAGAGCCCTGGGACGTGGGCCCCGGCGGCTACCGGCTCGGCGGCTTCCCGCCCCCGTTCCACGAGTGGAACGACCGGTTCCGCGACGGCGTGCGCCGGTTCTGGCGCGGCGACCCGGGCCGCGCACCCGACCTCGCGGGCCGGCTCACCGGCTCGGCGGCGGAGTTCGACCATTCCGGCCGCCCGGCCACGGCGTCGGTCAACATGATCACCGCCCATGACGGTTTCACGCTGCACGACGTGGTCAGCTACAACGGCAAGCACAACGAGGCCAACGGCGAGGACAACCGCGACGGCCATTCCGAGAACTATAGCGACAATTTCGGCTGGGAAGGTCCGACCGACGACCCCAAGATCATCGAGGGCCGCAACCGCCGCAAGCGCGCGATGATCGCAACGCTGATGCTCTCCCAGGGCACGCCGATGCTGCTGGCGGGGGACGAGCTCGGCCATTCGCAGAACGGCAACAACAACGCCTATGCCCAGGACAATCCGACCAGCTGGATCGACTGGGCCGAGGCGGACACCGATTTCATGGCCTTCACGGCCCGGCTGATCCGGTTCCGCCGCGAGCACCCGATCCTGCGCCAGAAGGTGTTCCTGCACTCGCGCGAGCGCCGCATCGACGGGCGCGAAGACCTGTTCTGGTGGCGCGCCGACGGCAAGCCGATGTCGACGCCAGACTGGGTGGACCCCTCGCTGCGGATCGTCTGCGTGGAAATGCGCACTGCCTCCGGAACACCCGTCTTCGCGGCGACCGAATCCGCGATCTTCATGGTGTTCAACGCAGGCGGCGACACCAAGGTGCGGCTGCCCGTGCCACCCAAGCGTCAGAACTGGGTCTGGTCGATCAACACCGCGACCCCCGACGCCCCCGAGAAACCGGTCCGCAAGACCGAAGTGCTGATCGGCGCGCAGTCGGTCTCGGTTTTCGTGCTGGAGGCCGCCGAATGAACGACGTACTGGGCGCGCTTGCCGACCTGGCGGGCATCCATTTCGACTATTGGGACCAGACCGGCACGCAGGTGCCGACCTCGGACGGCACGGCGCGCAGGCTGCTTGCCGCCATGGGCCTGCCGGCCGAGACGGACGACGCGGCCCGCGAAACCCTCGACCGCCTGCTCGCGGAGGCCGCGCGGCGCGCCCTGCCTCGATGGCTGATCCTGGAACCCGGCCAGCCAAGCCACCATCCGCTCGCCCGTCCGACCGATGGCGGCAAGCTCGTCCTGGAGGACGGCACCGAGATGCCGCTCGCGGCCGGAGCGGTGCTGGACCTGCCGGCGCTGCCGCTCGGCATCCACAGGCTGGAGCTGGAAGGCGACGCGACCACGCTGCTCGTCGCCCCGCCGAGCCTGCCCCTGCCCGAGCCGGGCTGGGGTGTCACCCTGCCGCTCTATGGTCTGCGAACCGAGGCCGAGGGCGGCTTCGGCGACTACGCCGACCTTGCCCGCGCCACCGAGGGGCTCGCCCAAGCCGGTGCGGATTTCGTCGGCCTGAACCCGGTCCATGCCGGTTTCCCGAGCGATCCCAACGCCTTCAGCCCCTATTCTCCGTCGCACCGGCGGCGCTTCAACACCATGCATATCGCGCTGGAGGGCGCGCGGCTGAACGGTGGCGGGGCGTTGATCGACTATCCCGACACCCGGCTTCGCCTGCGCGCGCGGCTGGAAGACGAGTTCACCGCCTTCGAGGCCGCTGGCGGTGCCCCCGCGTTCGAGGCCTGGCGCGCCGCCGAGGGCGCCTCGCTTGAACGGTTCGCCACCTATCAGGCGCTGGCCGACCGTCACGGCCCCTACTGGTTGGACTGGCCCGAACCGCTGCAGCACCACGGCGCACCTGCGGTCACGGAGTTCCGCGCCGAGAACGCCCGCGCGGTCCTGTTCCACGCCTGGCTGCAATGGCGCAGCGAAACCCAGCTCGGCCATGTGGCGCAGATCGCCCGCGAGGCCGGAATGCGGTACGGGCTCTACCTCGACCTCGCCGTCGGCACCCACCCCCACGGCGCCGAGACCTGGTCCGAGGGCGCGGGCTTTGCCACCGGTGTTTCGCTCGGTGCGCCGCCTGACGCCTTCTCGCCCGACGGGCAGGTCTGGGCCCTGGCGCCGTTCAACCCGCATGCGCTCGCCCGGATGCACTTCCGCCCCTTCGCGGAGACCCTGCGCCGCCAGCTGCGCTATGCCGGGCTGCTCCGGATCGACCATGTTCTGGGCTTCGAACGCGCTTTCTGGGTGCCCGACGACCGGGCCGAGCCCGGCGCCTATGTCGCCATGCCGCGCGACGCGCTTCTGGCGGTGGTGCGCATCGAGGCGACCCGCGCAGGCGCGACGGTGGTGGGCGAGGATCTGGGAAACATCCCCGACGGGCTGCAGGCGGAACTGGCGGCCTCCGGCGTGCTGGGCTGCCGGGTCGCGATGTTCGAACAATATCACCACGGCAACTTCCGCCGCCCCGAGGAATATACCGAGGCCGCGCTGGCGTCCTTCGGCACGCACGACCTGCCGACCTGGGTGGGCTGGCGCCGGGGCCGCGACGTGGAGGTCCGGCACGAGATCGGCATCCTCTCGGACGAGGATTATCACAACGGTCTGGACTGGCGCGCGGGCGAGGTCCGGGGCTTCGATGCGCTCTCCGGCGCCGAAAGCGAGGACCCCGACCAGATGCATTGCTTTCTCGGCGGCGTCCGCAGCCGGCTGGTGGCCCTCCAGCTCGAGGACATCCTCGGCCTGACCGAGCAGGCCAACCTGCCAGGCACCGTCGACACCCATCCGAACTGGCGCAGACGCCTGACCGTCCCGGCCGAAGAGCTTGGCGGGCACCCCGCGGTCCGGCGCGCCGCGGAAATCATGAGCGACACCGGTCGCAACCGGGTCGGATCAGGGTAGACTTGCCCCAAGATGACACAGGCCTGAGATTGACTGGCCAAGACGCAACTGGCCGACAGGAGTGAGCCATGGAACGCATTACCGTCCAGACCCAGCCGATCGAGGGGCAGAAGCCCGGCACCTCCGGCCTCCGCAAGAAGACCGACGTCTTCATGGGGCCGCACTACCTCGAAAACTTCGTCCAGGCGATCTTCACCGGCATCGGCGGCGTGGAGGGCAAGACCCTCGTGCTTGGCGGCGACGGCCGCTACTTCAACGATCGCGCCGCGCAGGTGATCCTGCGCATGGCCGCCGCGCAGGGCTGCGCGCGCATCATCGTCGGGCAGAACGCGCTGATGTCGACCCCGGCCGCTTCCAACATGATCCGCATCCGCCAGACCGACGGCGGCATCATCATGTCGGCCTCTCACAACCCGGGCGGGCCGAAGGAGGATTTCGGCGTCAAGTTCAACACGCCCAACGGCGGGCCCGCGCCGGAAGAAGTGACCAACCGGATCTTCGACGCCACCAGGACGATCGGGAGCTATGACATCCTGGTCAGCGAGGATATCGACCTCGCCACGCTCGGCGAGACGCGGCTTGCCGACATGGTGGTCGAGGTGGTCGACCCGGTCGCGGATTACGCCGCGCTGATGGAGAAGCTGTTCGATTTCGACGCGATCGCGGGGCTGTTGAAGGGCGGCTTCCGCATCCGCTTCGACGCGATGCACGCGATCACCGGCCCCTATGCCAAGGCGATCCTCGAGGAGCGTCTGGGCGCGCCGGCTGGCTCGGTGGTGAACGCCGTGCCCTCGCCCGATTTCGGCGGCGGCCATCCGGACCCGAACCCGATCTGGGCCAAGGAACTGATGGACGTCATGTACGGCGACGACGCGCCGGATTTCGGCGCCGCCTCCGACGGCGATGGCGACCGCAACATGATCGTGGGCCGGGGCGCCTATGTGACGCCCTCGGATTCACTGGCGCTGCTGGCTGCCAACGCGCACCTGGCGCCGGGCTATGCCGCAGGGCTGAAGGGCGTGGCCCGTTCCATGCCGACGTCGGGCGCGGTGGACCGGGTCGCCGCGAAGCGCGGGCTCGACTGTTACGAGACGCCCACGGGCTGGAAGTTCTTCGGCAACCTGCTGGACGCCGGCCGCGCCACGCTCTGCGGCGAGGAAAGCGCCGGCACCGGCTCCGACCACGTGCGCGAGAAGGACGGGCTCTGGGCGGTGCTCCTGTGGCTGAACATCCTGGCGGCGACCGGCAAGTCGGTGCAGCAGATGCTCGACGACCATTGGGCGGAGTTCGGACGCAACTACTACTCACGACACGATTACGAGGGCGTGGACAATGCCGCGGCCGAAGGTCTGATGGACAACCTGCGCGCCCGCTTCGACAGCCTGCCGGGTCAGAGCTTTGCCGGGCGGACCGTCGCAAGCGCCGACGAATTCGCCTATGACGACCCGGTCGACGGCTCGCATTCCGCCGGCCAGGGCATCCGCATCGGCTTCGAGGGCGGCGGACGGGCCGTGTTCCGCCTGTCGGGCACCGGCACCGTTGGCGCGACGCTGCGGGTGTACCTCGAGGACCTCTGCGAGGACCCGGCGGCGATGCACCGGGATCCGCAGGAAGCGCTTTCCGACATCATCGCCGCCGCCGACGCCATTGCCGGCATTTCCGAGCGCACCGGCCGCAACGGCCCGGACGTGCGCACCTGACACCGGCGTTGTCGGGGGGCTGTCTGCCCCCCGTCCGGCGCCACGGCGCCGGCCTCCCCCCGAGGATATTTCCGGACAGGCGAAGGCCGGATGCGGACCCGGGCTTGATGCCTGTCAACGAGGTCATCCGGCGGATGTGATACGCTCCGGCTCGCGGAAAGGCGCGATCGGGGAGGAAGATCATGTCCGATTTTGTCATATGGTTCGAGGATCTGGCCCGCGAGGATGTCGGCCTGGTCGGCGGCAAGAACGCATCACTCGGCGAGATGGTGCAGAAGCTTGGCGCGAAGGGCATCAGGGTTCCGGGCGGCTTCGCGACCACGGCGGCCGCATACCGCGCCTTTCTCGGCCACAACGACCTCGACGCCCTGATCGACCGCAACATGGACCGGCTGGAAAGCGGCCGGATCACCCTGCACCAGGCCGGACAGCGCATCCGCGAGGCTGTGGCAGAGGGCGAATGGCCCGAGGACATCCGCGTCGCCATTTCCGAAGCCTATGCCGCGCTCGCCCAGCGGCTCGGCGCGGCCTCCCCCTCCGTCGCGGTGCGCAGTTCGGCCACCGCCGAGGACCTGCCGGAGGCGAGCTTCGCCGGCCAGCAGGAGACCTTCCTGAACGTCACCGGCGAGGCGAGCCTGCTCGACCATTGCCGGCGCTGCTATGCCTCTCTCTTCACCGACCGGGCGATCACCTATCGCAAGCTGCAGGGCTTCGATCACCGGGATGTGGCGCTGTCGGTGGGGGTGCAGCAGATGGTGCGCTCGGACAAGGGCGGCTCGGGCGTGATGTTCTCGATCGATACCGAGTCGGGCTTCGACAAGGTGGTGCTGATCAACGCGGCCTGGGGTCTGGGCGAAAACGTCGTGCAGGGCACGGTGACGCCCGACGAATACCAGGTCTTCAAGCCCTTCCTCGACCGCCCCGACCTCGTGCCGATCCTGGAGAAACGCCGGGGCAAGAAAGAGAAGAAGATGGTCTATGCCCGTGGTCCGCACGGCGAGACCACGACCCGCAACGTGCCGACCTCGCGCGACGAGCGGCGGCGGCTGGTGCTGTCGGATGCCGAGATCCTCGACCTCGCCCGGATGGCCTGCACCATCGAGGACCATTACGCCTGCCCGATGGACATGGAATGGGCCCGCGACGGCGAAGGCGGACCGCTCTACATCGTGCAGGCGCGTCCGGAGACGGTTCAGAGCCAGGCCGAGAAGGGCGCGATCCGCTCCTACGGGATCGGCAACAAGGGCAAGCTGCTGCTGACCGGCCTGAGCGTCGGCTCGGCGGTGGCGACGGGCCATGTCTGCCTGATCGAGAGCGCGGCCGAGATCGACCGCTTCGTCGACGGCGCCATCCTCGTCACCGGCACGACCGACCCTGACTGGGTTCCGATCATGAAACGCGCCGCGGCGATCATCACCGACCACGGCGGGCGCACCAGCCATGCCGCCATCGTCAGCCGCGAGCTTGGCCTGCCGGCGATCGTCGGCACGGGGAACGCCACCGACCTGCTGCATGACGAGCAGGAGGTCACCGTGTCCTGCGCCGAGGGCGACACCGGCAACGTCTACGAAGGGATCGCGGAGGTGACGGTCGAGGATCTGTCTCTGGAGCATATCCCGGAGACCCGCACCAACATCATGCTCAACCTCGCCAACCCCTCTGCCGCGGCGCGGTGGTGGCGGCTGCCGACCAAGGGCGTGGGGCTGGCGCGGATGGAGTTCGTGGTCTCCAACACGATCAAGGTCCACCCGCTGGCGCTCACCCGGTTCGACGACCTGACCGACCCGCACGTGCGCGGGGAGATCGAGGCGCTGACCCTGGGCTACGAAGACAAGGCCACATACTTCGTAGAGACCCTGGCCCGCGGCCTCAGCCGAATCGCCGCCTTCTGCCATCCGGAGCCGGTGATCGTTCGGATGAGCGACTTCAAGACCAACGAATACGCCGACCTGCTGGGCGGCCGGCAGTACGAGCCCGCGGAGGAGAACCCGATGATCGGGTTCCGCGGCGCATCGCGCTACTACTCGCCGCAATACCGCGAAGGGTTCGAGTTGGAATGCCGGGCGATCCGGTATCTGCGCGAGGAGATGGGCTTCGACAACGTGATCGTGATGATCCCCTTCTGCCGCACCCCGACCGAGGCCGACAAGGTGCTGGAGGTGATGAAGGGCGTCGGGCTGGAGCGCGGAAGGAACGGGCTGCAGGTTTACGTGATGTGCGAGATCCCGTCGAACGTGATCCGGACGGAGGATTTCGCCAAGCGGTTCGACGGCTTCTCCATCGGCTCGAACGACCTCACGCAGCTCACTCTGGGGGTCGACCGCGATTCCGAGATGCTGGCGGAACTCTTCGACGAACGCGACGCGGCGGTGCAGTGGATGATCGAAAGCGTCATCACCCGCGCCCACAAGGTCGGCTCCAAGGTCGGCTTCTGCGGCCAGGCGCCGAGCAACGATCCGGCCTTCGCCCGGTTGCTGGTTGGGTACGGGATCGACTCGGTCTCGGTCACGCCCGACAGCTTCCTGGCGGTGAAGCGACTGGTCGCGGAGGCAGAGGCGGAAGCCTGACAAGCTGCTTGGCGACCGATTGACCAGGCTACGACGGCGCTGACCGGGGACTTCCGGTCAGCGCAGCCTGTCTTTTTCCGATCTTTTGAGGGTATCGCGCCAGAACGGGGCGCTCATTCGTTCCGTTAACCATTGCCGCGGTTTCCGGACGTATTAACAAACCGTTAATGCTAGACCTGAGATCAGCGACGATCCGGAGTCGCGACGTGTTGACGAGTGTTCCCGTGAAAACCCCTGTCCTTTTCCAACTTTTGCTGCTGGCATGCCTGTCTGCATCGCCATGCGTGGCCGTGACCATCGAGGCGACCGGGACCGTCACCGGGCTCCGGTTCTTCGGTGCGGACGGCGGCCCCTTCATTACCGAGTTCGCAGCCGGCGACCGGCGGCTGGAGAACTGGTCGGGAGCGGCTCTGCTGAGCCAGACAGCTTCGGTCGATCTGGAACTCCGGGAGGCGCGCGGCGGCTGGGCGATGGTCGACCGGTCGGAGTGCCGGGGCTTCCTGACGCTGTTCTGTAGTGGCCTCGGTGTCGCGCAGGTGCAGGACGGCGCCATGGTTCTCCCGATCCATTCGGCGGCGTCGAACCTGCAGTTCCGGCTGACCGCGACCGAATACAGCTATGCCGACGACACCAGGCATGCCTGGTCGAACATGACCGGGGTCTACGATTTCCGCGACGGGTTCAGCATGGTCGTGGCCATCGACTCCTTCGTCCCTGCCCCGACCGCCCCCGTGCCGTTGCCGGCCCCGGGGGTGATGCTGGGGACCTGCCTGGCCGCCGGCGTGGCGCTTGCGCGCCGTCGACGCCTCAGCCGGCCGGACTAGGGCCGCTGACCTTCGGAGGGACGCAGGTAGATGAACCAGTAGAGCAGCCCGACAAGCAGCCCGCCGCCGATGATGTTGCCGAGGGTCACGGGGAGCAGATTGTGCATCAGGAAGTTCGACCAGGTGAGATCGGCGAATTGCGCGGCGCTCGCGCCGGTCGCCTCCCAGAATTCCGGACCCACGGCGTCGCGGGTGAGGATCGCCATTGGGATCTGGAACATGTTGGCGACGCAGTGCTCGAAACCGGCCGCGACGAACATCGCCACAGGCAGGACCACCGCCAGCAGCTTGTCGGTGACTGTCCGCGCCGAGAAGGTCATCCAGACGCCGAGACAGACCATCACGTTGCACATCACGCCGAGGGCCACGGCCTGCCCGAACTCGTGGTGCAGCTTGTGCTGGGCAATGGACATGTAGTTGAGCCCAAGCTGCCCGCCGGCCAGGTCGTAGTGCTTGGCCGCCTGCATGATCAGCACCAGCCCGAAGGCGCCGACGAAGTTGCCGGCGTAGACCAGCGCCCAGTTCCGGGCGAGCTGCGACCAGCTGATCTTGCGGCTGGCCCGCGCGACGACCGTCAGCACGGTCGAGGTGAAGAGCTCGCCGCCGTTGACCACCACAAGCATCAGCCCGAGGCTGAACGCGAGCCCGCCCATCAGGCGGTTGGCGCCCCAGCCCATGCCGGTATTGCCGGTGGTGACCACGGTGTAGAAAATGAAGGCGATGCCGATGAAGGCGCCGGCCGTGATGGCGAGGACAAAGGTCGAGACCGGGTTCTTGGTGGCCTTGGCCACGCCCATGTCCTCGGCTTTCCAGGCCATCGCCTGCGGAAGCAGGGCGTCGAAAGTCTGATGCTGCATCTGTGTCGAAGTCCGTCGTCAAGCGGGCGGCGGGTCGTCCGGCCCGCCCTGCCCGCGGATCAGGTCGCGACGAGCCCGCGGGCGCGGAAGATGTCCCGTGCCGCCTCGGCGTCGTCATGTGTAGGTGTGGGCGTGTCACGAAGCTTGTAGTCCAGCCCGAGGCGATCCCATTTCGAGATGCCGAGCTGGTGGAACGGCAGCACCTCGACCAGCTCGACCAGATCGCCGTAGCTGGCAACGAGGTCGGCCATCTTCGCCACGTCGTCGGGCGCGTCGGTCCAGCCGGGCACCAGCACGTAGCGGATGCGCATCTGCTTGCCCAGCCGCACCAGCCGCTGCGCAAAATCGAGCGTCGGCTGCAGTTCCTGCGCGGTCAGCTCCTTGTAGCGCACGGGATCGATATGCTTGATGTCCAGCATCACCAGGTCGATCGGCTCGAACCAGCTGTCCGGCACCTTGGCGTGCAGGAAACCCTGGGTGTCGAGCGCGATGTGCAGGTCCCACCGTTTCTTGATCGCCCGCGCCGTGGCGCCGACGAACTCCGCCTGCATCAGCGGCTCGCCGCCGGAGAAGGTCACGCCCCCGGCGAACTTGAGGAAGCGGGAGTACTTGCCGACCTGGGCCAGCATGTCGTCGACCTCCACCCGGGTGCCGTTGTGCAGCTTCCAGGTGTCGGGGTTGTGGCAATAAAGGCAGCGGAACTGGCAGCCCGCCATGAAGAACACGAAGCGCATCCCCGGGCCGTCGACGGCGGCGCCGGATTCGACCGAGTGGAGGAACCCGTGGCAGGCGGCTTCGTGAATGCCGTCGAACGTGTCGTCTGGATGGGAGATCGTCATGTCCTCGCTCCGGTGCAGGCGGGGGGGGGCACATGGCCCCCCCTCCCCGTTACATCTTGTT
Source organism: Tropicimonas sediminicola (assembly GCF_900188335.1). Classification (GTDB taxonomy): domain Bacteria; phylum Pseudomonadota; class Alphaproteobacteria; order Rhodobacterales; family Rhodobacteraceae; genus Tropicimonas; species Tropicimonas sediminicola. The sequence continues at coordinate 578,423 of NZ_FZOY01000002.1, forward strand.
ATGGAACGTCCGGCCGATCACGTCGAGCTGTTGCTCGCGGGTCAGCTTGACGAAGTTCACCGCGTAGCCGGAGACGCGCACCGTGAGCTGCGGGTGTTCCTCGGGGTGGTCCATCGCGTGCATCAGCGTTTCACGGCTGAGCATGTTGACGTTCACGTGGAAGCCGCCGGCATCGACATAGGCGTCGAGGCAGTTGGACAGGTTGCGCACCTGCTCGGCTTCGGTGTGGCCCATCGAGGTCGGCGTGGCCGAGGCCGTCCAGGAGATGCCGTCCTTGGCGAACTCGTAGGGCAGCTTGGCAACCGAGGCGCCGGCGGCAACGAAGCCGTTCTTGTCGCGGCCGTTCATCGGGTTCGCACCGGGGGCGAAGGGCTCGCCGGCGGCGCGGCCGTCCGGGGTGGCGCCGGTTTTCTTGCCGTAGACCACGTTGGAGGTGATCGTCAGCACCGACTGCGTCGGCATCGACTTGCGGTAGAAGTGCGGCTGGGCCTCGACCTTTTCCATGAAGGTCCGGGTCAGCCAGACGGCGATGTCGTCCACGCTGTCGTCGTTGTTGCCGAAGGCCGGGTATTCGCCCTCGATCCGGTAGTCGACGGCCAGGCCCTGCTCGTTGCGCACGACGTGGACCTTCGCGTTCTTGATTGCCGAGAGCGAGTCCGCCGCGATCGAGAGGCCGGCGATGCCGCAGGCCATGGTCCGCAGGATGTCGCGGTCGTGCAGCGCCATCTCGATCCGCTCGTAGGCGTATCTGTCGTGCATGTAGTGAATGCAGTTCAGCGCCTTGACATAGGTCTTGGCCAGCCAGTCCATCGTCTTGTCGAACTTGGCCACCACCTCGTCATATTCGAGCACATCGCCGGTGATCGGCTCGAAGCCGGCCGCGATGAGCTTGCCCGACTTCTCGTCCACGCCGCCGTTGATCGCGTAGAGCAGCGCCTTGGCAAGGTTGGCGCGGGCCCCGAAGAACTGCATCTGCTTGCCGATGGCCATGGCCGAGACACAGCAGGCGATGCCGTAGTCGTCGCCCCATTTCGGGCGCATCAGGTCGTCGTTCTCGTACTGGATGGCGGAGGTGTCCTTGGAGACCTTGGCGCAGAAATCCTTGAAGCCGCGCGGCAGGCTGGAGGACCAGAGCACCGTCAGGTTCGGCTCGGGTGCCGGGCCGAGGTTGTAGAGCGTGTGCAGGATCCGCATGGAGTTCTTGGTCACCAGCGTGCGGCCGTCAAGGCCCATGCCGCCGATCGCCTCGGTCACCCAGGTCGGGTCGCCGGAGAACAGCTCGTCGTATTCCGGCGTGCGCAGGAAGCGGATGATGCGCAGCTTCATGACCATGTCGTCGATCATTTCCTGCGCTTCGCTCTCGGTCAGCGTACCGCGGGCAAAATCGCGCTCGATGTAGATGTCGAGGAAGGTCGAGACCCGGCCGATCGACATCGCGGCGCCGTTCTGCTCCTTCACCGCGGCGAGGTAGCCGAGGTAGGTGAACTGGATCGCCTCGCGGGCCGTGGCGGCCGGCCTCGACATGTCCACACCGTATTTCAGGCCCATCTCGCGCAGTTCCTCGAGCGCACGGTACTGCTCGCTCAGTTCTTCGCGCAGGCGCAGCGTCTCGTGGTCGAAGACGGCGTCGTCGAGTTCGCGATGCTCGCGCTTCTTGTCTTCCTTCAGGAAGTCGAGGCCGTAGAGCGCGACCCGGCGGTAGTCGCCGATGATCCGGCCGCGGCCATAGGCATCCGGCAGGCCGGTGATGACGCCGGACTTGCGGCAGGCGATGATGTCGGGGGAATAGACGTCGAAGACGCCCTGGTTATGGCTCTTGCGGTACTTGGTCCAGATCTCGTGGACCATCTCGTCCGGCTTGAAGCCATAGGCCTCGAGGCCGTTCTCGACCATCCGCAGGCCGCCGTTCGGCATGATCGCCCGCTTCAGCGGCGCATCGGTCTGCAGCCCGACGATGATCTCCAGATCCTTGTCGATGTAGCCGGCGTCATGGGCCGTGATCGTGGAAGGGCGGTCGGCCGAGACATCGAGGACACCGGCGGCGCGTTCCTTCTTGAGCAGCTCCCCGAGCTGACCCCAGAGCTTCTCGGTCCGTTCGGTCGGGCCGGCAAGGAAGCTGTAGTCGCCCTCGTAGGGGGTGTAGTTCTCCTGGATGAACCCACGCACATCCACCGCCTGGCGCCATGCGCCGTCGGAAAACCCGTCCCAGGGTTCGGAAGTGGTGGTGGATGAATGTGCGTTCATGGTCGCCTCCTGGCGTTACATTTCGAGCGGACAGCAATCACTGGTCCGCGACATTGTCTCGGTCTGCGTGGTCGGCCTTGGTGGAGGCCTGCCGGGGAGGTATTTCAAAGGCGTCTTCCCGGCCCGGTCGACAACGCCACCTTTGCGTCGTCGCTACGCTAACATATCGCGTGTACACGATTTCGTTCAACTGGCGCCGCGTGGGTTGCAAAATTCAAATCCGTTATTTTTCAATACGTTGCAAAGGGGGTCAGGACGGCAATGCGCGCCGCGCATGGAATCGCACGGGTTACCACCTTTCGGATTCTGCCCCGCAGCATTCCAATTATTTCGCGGCGACAGATTGGGAAACGCGGGAGACAGCAGGCGCAACAATAGATCGCCGCGGGACACGTGCGACCACTGTCCGTGCGACTCTGCCGGCGCGGAAAATCGTGGAATGACATGGCGATGGCGGGTGTTGACCTATGCGTGATGCGCTGACGTGCCCTGCGTGAGCAACAATGCCTCGGTTCAGGTCGTCCGAACGCCGGCCCGTCGGCGCCGACGCTCTCCCCGGGCCTCGGTCCCCTGCGGAGACGGCGGCCCAGCGGCGCGCGGGTGCGCGCTCCAGGATCGGAAAAGCTGGCATCAATCGCTTTGGGCATAATACCGGAAGCGTACTATAGATCGCCGCGATCGCCTAACGGGATCATCGCACGATCTCGCCGGTGAGCGGGGGGCGGGCAACCGCTTGCGCGCGCTTTCCGGGACAAGGAGGCTGGCCTAGCCGGACCGCACCCCGAGGTCCTGAAAGACGAGATGGGTCCCCTCCCCTCCGATGTGCCGCAAGGCGCCGTACGGGATCTCGCGTCCTCCGTCTGGCCCGGCGCCATTCGCCTCCAGCACGATGGCCAGGATACGGCGGCTGTCGGGATCAAACTCCAGGTCCTGCACCCGGCCCAGTTCGCCCGACGCGTCGAACGCGGGAAGGCCGAACCAGGCGCTCGCCCGCTGCATGTCCCGGGAGATCTGCGGCCCGCGTCCGTCCGACGCTATCGATGCCTCTTCCCGCTCCTGCAACGCGCGGATCTGCTCGTACATCAGGATCGGGGAGACCGTACTCCCGAACGGGCCGACGATGACGGGCGGCCATTTCAGAAGGTCGATACCCTCGGCCTCTTTCGCCCCGCCCCAACGCGGCGCCGCCTCGAGCGCCTCCTCGCTGAGCGACAGCCTCCAGCGATCGTCGCCCTCGGCGCCTTCAGGCGGCATCAGGAGTTCGCTGGAGACGAGCACCCTGTCCGTGCTCAACCAGCCGCCGACATCGACCAGCACATGTGTCAGGCAACCGTCCTCGACGCGAAAGAACGCATCGCTGAACGTGCCCTCCCGATCACCGGCGCGAAGCCGACTGCCATGCAGGTTTCGCAGGGATTGAAGCATCCGGACCTCCCTTCGCAGATGTAGCTCTGCATAAGGACAACGCAGCTCCGCCCCAATGGTTCCTGACGGTCGCCGTTGATCCCCGGCTTCCCGGCATGTCAGACTGGCCGGCGACGGTCCCGGCAACCTGGAGGCACATCATGTCCGAACTTTCCGATCCCGTCCTCGAAGGCCGACTCATCGCCTTGCGCCATATCCTGTGCCTGCTCGCCTCCGGCCATGCGGGCGCGGATCTGCTTGCAGCGCTCGACACAGTCGTGCAGGACGGTCAGGAAGACCCCGGGGCGTCGGCCGAGGATGCCGTGGACGCCATCGCCTTCGCGATCCGCCAGGCCAAGGCCGACGAGGAACGCGCCTTCCGGAACCTGCTCGAGATCGCCCTCCAGTCTGGCAAGGGCTGACGGGGTCACAGCATTCCGAAGGCCGTCAGCGGCAACACGAGCGCGCCGCCCATGGCCACGATGCCCATCAGCGCGAAGAGCCCGTCGCGGGTCATCAGAGATGTCGAGAAAAGGAGCACGGCCGCGCCGAGGATGGAGGAGGAGAACGGCACCACTTCCAGGAACGGCATGCAGAGCCCGCTGACGAGGCACAACGCCTGCAACCATTTGCGCATCGGCCACCGCGTCAGCGGGGACAGGCGCTTGCGGGAATGACCGTCCAGCCAGTCTGCCATCCGGTGCACCCATTTCATCGCCCCCTGGGCTTTCTCGCCGTCGATCTCCCGGCGCTTGAGGAATTCGGGGAGCCAGAGTTGGTCGCGTCCGAGCAGCATCTGGCCGGCCACGATCGCGATTGTCAGCCCGCAGGCCGAGGAGAACAGGGGAATGCCGCTCAGCGGGGTCACGACGAGGATGGCCGGGATCATCACCATTGGCAGGAAGGACTGCGCACCGAAGGCGTCCGCGATGTCGCCCAGAGAGACGCAGTCCTCGTCCGCGAAGTCCGACAGCTTCTCCACGATGCTGCGCACCGGGCGCTCCGGATCGGTCCCCTGATCTATCGTCGTGCTGCCTTGCATCGAACGTCTCTCGTCACTTCTGGCTGAAACGCCGTGGGTCAAATGGTGACGGCGATGAACACCACCCCGGCCAGCAGCGTTGCGCCCACGGCCAGGTACGCCGCCACCCAGCTCGGGCTTGGCGTGGACGATATTTCGTCGGGGCCGGCAACGGATGGCGCGCGGGAGGGCATCTCCGCCACGCTGTCCTCGGCCGGTTTCGGACGTGCCATCTGCACATCGCTCGCGGCGTCCAGCGGCAGACGGATGCGGCCTCTTTGCCGCCGTCCCTCCCGCTCCTGTGCGGGTTCGAAATCGACGACGGCCCGGCTGTCCGAATAGACGTGGATCACCTTGGGAGCGGCGCTCGGGGCCCGCACGCCCGTCTCTGCCCGAAGTCCGAAATCTGAATTGAGCTGCATCGCATCCTCCTGCCGGAATCAATCTGCGTGTAATCTGCTTTGGTGGCACGGTGGCCAAGTCCCGGCCCTGTCCGCACGATGGCGACAAGCGAGGGAAAGGTCCGGTGGCCTATCGCCACCGGACCCGCGATGCCGCAGCGCGGAGCGCGGCATCGCGAACGTTCATGGAGATCAGCTCTCCCAGGCGTCCATGGACTCGAGCTCTTCCTCGGTGCTGTTGATCCGCACCACCTGGTCGGCCAGGCCATCGTTCTCCTCGACCTGGATCTCGGCGAACGGGATCGCGACCGGCTTCTCGCCAATGCCGAGGAAGCCGCCGACTTCCACGATCAGGTTCTCGATCTTGCCGTCTTCGGCCAGAACGATCTCGGACACCTCGCCGACGCGCTCGCCGTCGCTGCCGATCACCGGCATGCCCTGCAGCTCCTCCGAGGTCAGCGGGGAGTCCGCAGCATCAGCCATCAACGGATCCGCATCATCGGACATCGCGCTTTCGTCGCTCGTGGCTTCGGCCTGCTCGGGCTCGTACATCTCGCCGGTGTCGTTCGCCATCAGCGCCGTCTCACGCTGCGCGGTCCAGGAGCTGTAGCCGCTCTCTTCCAGCACGGTCTGGTCGTAGTCACGCTCCATCTCCAGCTTGGAACGGTCGCCGGTGTAGACGACGAAGAACGAGTCCTCGCTGTCGGCTTCCGTCACGAACTCCAGCGAGTCCATCCCGGTCTGGACGTTCTTCTCGCCCATGCCGAGGAAACCGCCGACATCCAGCGCGACCGAGTCGATCTCGCGCTCGGGCGACAGGATCACGTCGCCAACCTCGCCGATCTGCTCCCACTCGGCCGGCACGTCCTCGAGGCTCGTGGCGATATCGGCGCCGACTTCGGCGTCGGAGCGGATGTAGACGCTGTGGCCGATCAGATCCGACGCCGGGATCGACATGTCACCGGCAAGGGTGGACGGCTCTTCGGACATCATGTCGCCGGACTGCGCAGTCTGACCGTCAAGCACGGGGGTCTGGTTCATCGTGTCGGCGGGCTGGCTCGCCTCGCCGGTTTCACCGACCGTGGTCTGCGCCTGGGAATAGGTCGGCAGGGTCAGCAGAAGGACGGTCGCGGTCGTAGTGAAAAAGCGGGTCATCGAATGTCTCCTTTCACATGCTTCGCAAGCGGCGCTTCGGTGCCGTTTGCATCTGTACGAACAACGACGACACCCCCGGGGAGTTCCTTTGGGGGGATGCAAAATTCTCGAATAATTTCGGGAACCAAACGGGCGCGGATGCGTTGCGCGGCGCCCTCTCGACATCGCGCTGGAGCACGGAACGCCCGCCGCGCGTCCTTCCTCGTTTGAGACGGAGACCTACAGCGGCCAGACCAGCAGAATCATCGGCACCGCGATTACCACGACGAGGATCTCCAGCGGCAATCCCATGCGCCAGTAGTCGCCAAAGGCGTAGCCGCCCGGCCCGAGGATCAGCGTGTTGTTCTTGTGGCCGATCGGCGTGAGAAACGCGCAGGACGCAGCGATCGCGACCGCCATCAGGAAGGGATCGGGGCTGACGCCGAGGCTCTGGGCCATCTGGATCGCCACGGGTGCGGCGACCACGGCCGTGGCGGTGTTGTTGAGCACGTCGGACAGGGTCATCGTGACGGCCATCAGCAGCGCCAGCAGTGCCCAGGCCGGCCAGCCCGCCCCCAGATCGACGAGCGCATTGGCAATCAGCGCCGTGCCCCCGGCGGCATCGAGCGCCGCACCGAGCGGGATCATCGACCCCAGCAGCACGATCACCGGCCACTCGATCCGGTCGTAGAGTTCCGAGATCGGCAGAACGCCGGTCAGCACATAGGCGATCACGACGATGCCGAGCGCCACCGGCAGGTAGATCAGCCCCAGCGAGGCGGCCGCCACAGCCAGGGCGAAGATCCCGGTCGCCGTCCAGACCTTGCGCTGGTCCGTGACCACGAGGCCGCGGTCGGCCAGCGGCAGCACGCGGAGCCAGTCCGTCACCGATTCCTCGTCGCCCTCCGGCATCAGAAGCAGCAGGATGTCGCCCGGCCGCACGACAGTCGTGCGCACCTCCCTCGTGATCCGCTGCCCGCCGCGCGATATCCCCAGAAGCACGGTGCGGTGGTGCAGGGCGAGCCCAACCTGCCGGGCCGACTTGCCGACGATCCGCGCCCGGTCCGTCACCACCGCCTCCACGATCGACAGGCCCTCCCCGGCAATGCCGGTCACCTCCTGCTCGTCGCCGTCGAGGAACTCCAGACCGGTCGCGGCGCGGAACTCGTCCAGTGCCTCGGGCCGGGCCTCCAGCACGAGCGCGTCGCCTGCCTGCAGGATCGTGTTGCGCTGTGTCCCGTAAAGCCGTTTGCCCTCCCGTGCGAGACCGAGCACGGCGACGTCGTTCTTCTCCGCCGCCTCGTAGGTCTCGAACAGGCGTTTGCCGATCAGTTCCGATCCGGCCGGGACCTTGAGTTCGGCGATGTAGTCCTTCACCCGCTCGCGCGTCTCTGACAAGGCGCCCTCGCCCTCCGCCTTCGGGATCAGCCGCCAGCCGATCAACGCGACGAAGCAGAGCCCCGCCAGCGCCACCACCCCGCCCACGGGCGCGAAATCGAACATCGTGAAGCTCTCGCCGAGCTGATCCTCGCGAATGCCGGCGATGATGATGTTGGGGGGCGTGCCGATCAGCGTGACCATGCCCCCGAGGATCGTGCAGAAGGACAGCGGCATCAGCGAGAGCCGCGCCGCCCGCCCCGCCTTGCGGGCCGTCTGGATGTCCACGGGCATCAGCAGCGCCAGGGCGGCCACGTTGTTCATGAACGCAGACAGCGCCGCGGCGATCCCGCCCATGAAGGCGATATGCGCCCCGAGGCTTCGGGCGGGATCCACCAGCGTCCGGGTGATCAGAAAGACCGCCCCCGACCGCTCCAACCCGGCCGAAACCACCAGCACGAGTGCGACGACGAGCGTCGCGGGATGTCCGAAGCCGGCGAAGGCCGCGTCGGCGGGAACGAGGTCCAGCACGACGGCCACCATGAGCGCGGCAAAGGCAACGATATCGTAGCGCAGCCGCCCCCAGAGCAGCATCGCAAAGACCGCGCCGAACAGCGCGAAGAGGAGTGTCTGGTCGGCCGTCATATCGGCAATCTATCCGCGGGCCGCGGTTCGGTCCATCCCGGGCGGCATTGATAAGCCACTCCGGAGACACGGAAACTCATGCCCCGAGGGGCGGGATGTCGGCCAACTCCGGAGGCTGCGGGCGCGCGGCGCATTCGGAAAACACGCGCGCCGTGCAGACCTCGCATCTGGACAGGGGAACATGGCTCACCGCGGCGGCAATTGCGGCGCCCTTGCCATCGAAGATCCGGTCGCGCCCGAGCATGTCTACCAACCCCAATTGCTCCAGGCGTTTCGCCAGCGGCGGATAATGGACGACGACGAAGACATCGCCGCCAACGGCCCTGCGCCTCTCGGCCTCCATTTCCAGCAATTCCACGCCGGCGAGGTCCACGTCGCCCACGCCGTGGAGGATGAGAACGAGGTTGGTTTGCTCGGGACGCCGCCGCGCCAGCGCGCGCAACTTCCCGTTGAGCGAGTCCACCGACCCGAAGAAGAGCGGACCGTCCAGTCGGGCGATGGCAATTGCCGGGCATTCCTCGAGTTCGAACAACTCGGCATTGCGGATCTTGCGGTGCTCCGCCCCCGGATCCGGCGCGCCGATCGCGAGATCGGGGTTGGCGCTCTTGTTGAGGAACACGGCCAGCGACGCGAAGGTCCCGATGTAGATCGCGAACTCCAGGTTCATGAACAGGCCGGTCAGAAAGGTCAGCCCGGCGATGATCGTTTCGCGGCGGCTGGTCCGGATCAGGCGGTTGAACTCCGCGAAGTCCAGCAGTTTCCACGCAACGTAGAGGATCAGCCCGGCCACCGAGGCAATCGGCACGTGCTCGATCACCGGCCGAAACAGCACCACCAGAAGGACGAGGAAGATGGCTGCGAAGACAGCCGCGAACGGGGTGCTCGCGCCGGCCTCGAGGTTCACGCTGGAACGCGTGAAGGAGCCGGATGCCGGGTAGCACTGGAACATGCCGCCGGCGATGTTGGAGAGCCCCTGTCCGAGGACCTCCCGGTTGGCGGAGAAATCGGTACGGGTCCGATGTGACAGGCTGCGACCGATCGCGATCGCCTCCAGCAGGCCGATCAGCGCGATGGCGAAGGCGCTCTCCAGAAGTTCCGCCATGTTGCCGACGCCGAAATCCGGCAGCCGGAAGTCAGGGTATGCCGCGGGAAGCTCCCCGACGAAGGCGAGCTTGCCGGCCATGTCGCCCATCAAGGCTGCGGCGATGGTGCCGATGGCGATCGCGATCAGGAAACCGGGCCAGCGGGGCAGGAACCTGCGGCAAAGCAGGACGGTCGCGAGGGTCAGACCGGCGCAGACCAGGGCTGCCGGGTCATAGGCCGGCAGGCGGCCTGCGACCGAGGCGAGGCGTTCGCCGATGCCCCCTGCCCCGCCGCCTTCCAGTCCGAGCGCCGGGCCGAGTTGGCTGACCGCGATCAGCAGCGCCGCTGCGGCCGTGAACCCCGTCATCACCGAATGCGAAACGAACCCCGCCAGCCGCCCGACGCGGACCAGCGCGAAGGCCGTCTGCAACAGGCCGACAAGGAACGCGAGCAGGATCGCGGCCTCGACGAATTCCGGCGACCCCGGCTCCATCCGGCCCACCAGCGCCGACAGGACCACGGCGGATATCGCGGTCGTCGGGCCGGAGACCATGACGAGCGACGACCCGCTGAGGGCCGCGACGACGGGTGTCACCATCGCCGTGTAGAGCCCGTATTCCGGGGGCAGGCCCGCGATGGCGGCAAAGGCGACCGCCTGCGGCAGGACCACCGCGGCGCCGGTCAGGCCGGCGAAGGCATCCGTCCGCAGGCTGGATCGCGTGACCAGCGCCAGCCACTCGAATCCGGCAACACGGCCGGCGAGTTTGTTGATCCGGTCGGTCACGACGGACTCATGGCGCCCATTTGCCGATCAGGATGCCCGAGCTGTCCTCGTCCCGCCGCAGCGCGCGCACGCCCTCGTCCGTCATCGTGACGCGGTTCTTGCGGCTGGTGAGCCTGTCCAGCAGGCGGCTGTGCATCTCCTGACGGACCATTTCGTAATCGGGATTGCGGCCCAGATCCTCGAACTCGTCCGGGTCGTGGCGCAGGTCGAAGAGCTGCGGCGGGAACCCCTTGAAATGGATGTATTTCCAGCGAGCCGTCCGAAGCATGTAGCCGCGCGCCTCGGACACGTCGACATCGAGCGCCTCGCGGGCTGCGTAGAAGGCATAGTCGATCTCGGAGAACACCGCGTCGCGCCAGTCCTCCGGGGTGCCACCGTGCAGCAACGGCTGCAGGGAGCGCCCTTCGAGACGGTGACTGGCACTCGGCGCGCCGGTCGCCTCGAGGAAGGTCGGCACAAGGTCGATCGCCTCGACCAGCGCATCGCAGACCGTGCCCCTCGTGGCATCGGCCTCGGGGCGCGGATCGTAGATGATCAGCGGAACCCGGACCGAGACCTCGTGGAACAGCTCCTTCTCGCCCATCCAGTGGTCGCCCAGGTAGTCGCCGTGATCGGAGGTGAACACGATCATGGTGTCCTTGTCCTTGCCGGTCTCTTCCAGCCAGGAAAACAGCCGCCCGAGGTGGTCGTCGATCTGCTTGATCAGCCCCATGTAGGCGGGAAGCACGGTTTCCCGCACCCCCTGCATGGAGAAGGTCTCGCTGACTTCCATGCCCATGAACGCGCCGTAGACCGGGTTCGGGTTCTCGCGCTCCGCCTCGCTGCGGACTGCCGGCAGCCAGGTCTCCGGGCCGAACATGTCGTGGTAGGGCGCCGGCGCCATGTAGGGCCAGTGCGGCTTGATGTAGCTCAGATGGCAGAGCCAGGGCCGGTCGCCCGTCTCCTCGATGAACTCCCGCGCCCGCATCGTCATGTAGGCGGTTTCCGAGTGCTCTTCCTGCACCCGCGCCGGCAGGTTCGAATTCTTCAGGTGCCAGCCGGACAGAAGCGCGCCATCGGGTCCTTCGGCCGCGTTGGCATAGTCGTTCCACGGGTTCTCGCCCTCGTAGCCCTGCCGCCGCAGCCAGTCGTTGTAATGCAGCGTGCCGCCCTTGTTTCGCAGCATCGGCGTCGGGTGCAGGCCGTCGTCACGCTCGTAGGGATCGAAGCCCGGCTGGCTGACGCGGATGCCTATCTCGGTGGAGCCGTTCAGGCCCAGCCGCGCCATGCCCTCCCGGTCCGGCACCATGTGGGTCTTGCCGACCACGGCGGTTCTTACGCCGAGCGGCCGCAGGTAATCCCCAAGCGTCAGCTCGCCAATCGGCAGCGGCACCCGGTTCCAGGTTGCGCCGTGGCTGAACACGGTACGCCCCGTGTAGCAGGAGGCCCGCGACGGACCGCAGACCGGCGACTGCACATAGGCACGGTCGAACCGCACGCCCCGCTCCGCCAGCCTGTCGATGTTGGGCGTGTGCAGGTGCGGGTGCCCGTAGCAGCTCAGGTAGTCCCACCGGAGCTGGTCGGCCATGATGAAGAGGATGTTCTTGATCTTCGTCACCGGGATTACCTAATCAGGTTGGGCAGGAAGGTCGCGATACCGGGGATGGCCAGCACCAGGATGAGGCCGGTCGTCAGGGCGATGATGTAGGGCGTCACGCCGCGAAAGATCTTGCCAAGCGGCACGTCCGGCAGGACGGACTTCACCACGAAGACGTTCATGCCTATGGGGGGCGTGATCAGGCCGATCTCGCTGACCAGCACCACGAGGATCCCGAACCAGATCATGTCGACCCCGTTCATCATCAGCGCGGGCAGGAACACTGGCACCAGCAGGACGAGGATACCGATCGCCTCGAACACCATCCCCATCAGGATCGCGATGACGCAGACGAAGATCACCAGCCCGGTCGGAGAGAGCTCCCACGCCTCCACGTAGTCCAGCAGGTCGTAGAGCATCCCCGAGAGGTTGATGAACTGCGAAAAGACGATGGCCCCGAGCAGGACGATGAAGATCGTTGCGGTGGTCGTCGTCGCATCCACCAGGCATTCGCGCCACTCCGAGAAGCTGCGCATGTGCCCGCGCAGGACGGCAATCACGGCGGCCCCGAAGGAGCCGATCCCGGCGGCCTCGGTCGCGGTGAAGGCGCCGGTGTAGATACCGCCCAGCACGACAAGGAACAGGATCAGGACCGGCATCGTGCCACGGATCGCCGCCTTGCGGCGCTCAGGGTCGAGCGGCGGCGACGGCGGTGCGGCGGACGGGTCGCGGCGGACCACGATGCCGACGCAGATCAGGAACAGAACCACCAGCATCAGCCCCGGCAGGATGCCGGCGATGAACAGCAGCCCGATGTCCTGCTCGGCGATCAGCCCGTAGATGACCAGCGGTACCGAGGGCGGGATCATGATCCCGAGCGTGCCGCCCGCCGCGATGGTTCCGGAAGCCAGGCGGCGCGAGTAGTTGTAGGCGCGCATCGGCGGCATGGCGACCTTTGCCATCGTGGCGGCGGTGGCGAGCGTCGATCCGCAGACTGCCGAGAATCCGCCCGCTGCGAGCACCGTGGCCAGGGCCAGGCCGCCGCGGAAACGGCCGAGCGCAGCATAGGCCGCATCGTAGAGATCCTTGCTGATGCGCGCGTGCACGATCAGCACCCCCATCAGGATGAAGAGCGGGATCACGCTGAGGTTGTAGTTCATGGAATCATGCAGGACCTGCTGCCCCACCATGGCGAACGACGCGTCCCAGCCGCGCTCCATGGCGAAGCCGACGAAGCCCACGATCAGGGTGGCAAACCCGACGCGGAAGCCGGCGAAGCACAGCAGCAGGAGGGCGGCAAATCCGATCAGCGCGGTCGCCATCACACGTCCTCCAGGTGATGCCCGGCAGCGCCGCCGCGCCCGACCACGAGGCCGAGGACCTGGCTGACGACGCTGAGCGCCGCCAGCCCCGCAACGGTGCCTGTGATCCAGGCGAGCGGCCATTCCAGAACGATGGTGGTCGTGCCCGCATGGGCGGCCTCGATGGCCTGCTGGAACAGCACGAAGACGATCAGGCACATCGCGGCAATCGAGAAGCCCTGGACGACGACGTCATAGGCCCTCGGCGCAAGAGACCGCACGCGATGATCGACGAGTTCGACCACGATGTGCTTGTCCCTTGCGTTGGCAATGCCAAGACCGAGGAAGATCGTCAGCGCCAGCATGGTCGAGATCATCTCGGAGGCCCCGAAGACCGGTGCCCCCAGCAGGTAGCGCCCCACCACGTCAACGAAGGTCAGGAGCATCATCGCCAGCAGCACGACGCTGCAGAGCACTTCCAGCATCCGGACAATCGCGTTCAGCGTTCTTGCCGCCATGATCCCTCCTCCCTTCGCTTCGGTTGATCACTGGGCAAGTTGCGACGTGTAGAAGTCGAGAACCCCCTGCCCGTCCATCCCGGCATCGGCGGCGGCCTTGAGCCAGCCCTCGGTCACGAAGGCGGCGGCCTCGGTCAGCGCGGCCTCGAAGGCCGGGTCGGCCTCGACAACCTCGATGCCGGCCTCGGGATAGGCGGCCACGGCCGCCGCGGCGGCCTTGTCCCAGCGGGCGCCGAACGCGGCCGCCAGAGCCTCCCCCGACACGCTCATGATGGCTTCCTGATCTTCCGGCGAGAGCTCCGCCCACTTGTCGGAATTCGCGAAGACGGAGAACGAGGTCGAATAGATCGGGGTCGAGAAGGCGGTCGTCGATTTCGTGTAGGGCATGAGCTGGAACGCCTGCACCGCCTGCGGGTCGAGGCCGAGGTGCCCGTCGACGACACCACGGGAGATGATCTCGTTGGAGCTGACCGCCGGGCTGGACACCACGCCGCTTCCGAGCTTCTTGGCGATTTCGGCGAGCGGCCCGGGCAATACCCACATCTTGCGGCCGGCGAGGTCCTCGATCGAATTCATCGGCGTGTCCGTCTGGCTGTAGAGCTCGGCCGGAGAGATCACGAATTGCGACAGCAACTGCACCGTGTCGATCTCGTCGGCAAAGAACTCCCGGTTCGTCCTCCACAGCGCCCGCGACATGGCCTCGGCGCTGTTGGACCCCACGAAGGGCTGCATGGCCACCAGCGGCCCGGTGACGCTCTCGCCGAAGAAGCCGTTGAACATCACGGAGACGTCGGCGATGCCCTTTTGCACCGCGGCGACCTGATCCGGCGGCGGCGCCACGGATTTCGGCGGGATGATCCCGGTGACCCTGCCCTCCGTCACGCGCTCGACCTCGTCGATCCATGCCGGCAGGACCTCGCTGCAGGCGAAATGGCTGGACGGCCAGAAGCAGTTGACCAGCAGGCGGGTTTTCGCGTCCGCCGCCGTCGTTCCAAGTGTCAGGGCGAGTGTCGCCACGATCAGCGTCTTGTTCATGGTAGTCCTCCCTTGGGATCGCGCGCGCAGGGTGGCCGATCCGGTTTGATCCGCAATTTCTCGCGGTCGTTCTGTCAGCTCTGAAGCCCGCCGTAAGTGCGGATGTCGGTGCCTTCCGCCCGCCGCGTCCGGGTGTACTCGGCAAAGACGCCGGCCACCTCCTCGTTCTGCCAGGCAAGCAGCGCCGCGCCGTAGCTCGGGCGCCGGGACACCCGGTCGAACCAGTCCTGAAGCCGCGGCGTCTGCTCGAAGGGCCAGCCCATCAGGGCGAAGCGATGCACGTTCGGCATCCAGGCCACATCGCTCAGCGAGAACGTCTCGCCCGACAGGAAGGGCCTCCCGTCCGCGAGCAACGCGTCCAGATGCCGGAAGCCCTCCGCCGTCCGGCGCACCGCGGCGTCGATCCTCTCGCGGCCGAAGCCCTGTGCGAAATCGCGGCGGAACTGCTTGAGCCAGTCGTTCCGGTGCCCGTCCTCGAAGGCCGCGACCTGCTCCGTCGAAGGCGGCGGCCCCGCCCGGAACAGGAATTCGAATGTCAGGAGCTTGAGATCCGCCTGGGCCGCGTTCGCACGTTCCAGCAGGTCGGCCTCGGCGTTCTCCAGCAGCTCGGACCCTTGGCCCGCGACATGCTGGATGATGTCGATCGACTCGATCATCAGCCGCCCGTCATCGACCAGCGCGGGCACAAGGCCCTTCGGGTGGATCGCCTGGTAGGCTTCCGTCGCGTGCTCATCCTTCTCGAGATCGATCGGATGGCTTTCCCACGCCCGACCCGTCTCCTCGATCACGATACGGACGCGCTGCGAACAACTCGACATCGGCGCGTGCCACAGGTGCAGGCCCTTTAGAGCCTTCAGACTCCGGTCCTTGGGTTCGATCTCGGGCATCGCAAGTCTCCTCCCTTGCGTTGGAAACGACAGCGCCGTTCCCCATGGCTTGACTGAGTATTGGCTGCGCTATCATATCAGTCCAATGACATCTCGGTATGATAGCATTCGGTTTTGATATGCAGATTGACCCCCGGCACCTCGAACAACTCGCCGTCATCGTCGAGGCAGGAACCCTCCAGCTTGCCGCCGAGCGGATCGGCACCTCGCAGCCGGCCCTGAGCCGCATGATCGGCACGCTCGAGGCGCGGATCGGCATGCCGCTTTTCGAACGCAGCACCCGGCCACTGACCCCGACCGCGCTCGGGCTGGAGCTGTCGCACCAGGGCCGCGCGATCCGGACCGCGCGGCTCCGGGCGATCGAGACGGTCGACTTCGGCTCCCGCGGCTTCTTCGGCGTTCTGAAGCTGGGCGCGCCGCCGTTCCTGTGCCGAAGCCTGATGTCCGATGCGGTCGCGAGCTTCCTCGCGGCCCGGCCAAACATCCGGATCGACCTGACGCCCGACTACCGTTCCGGGCTGATGGAGCGGATCTACCGGAACCAGCTCGACATCGTGGTCGGGCCGTCGAAATTCGTCGACAAGGGAAACACCGAACTCGTACTCGAGCCGCTGTTCAGCGACCGGATCGTCATCGTCGGCCGGGCCGGACATCCGGTCATGCAGGTCGATGCCCCGTCCGCCGGCGACCTCGACGGCATCACCTGGGTGGGCCATTCCGAGCGGAGCATCCTGCTCGCCGACATGGAAGACGCACTGCGGATGCTGGGCGTCAGATCGCCGCGCGTCGCCTTCCAGAGCGAGTCCGCCCAGGCCGTTCTCGAACTGTTGAAACAGTCGGATTTCCTGACCGTGCTGCCGAACTACGCGATCAAGGCCGATGGGGGCGACGGACTTGCCATCGCCCCCATCGAACTTCCGACACAGCCACATGTGATCAGCGCCATTACCCTTGCGGAACGCGCGGAATCCAAGCTGACGTCCGATTTCAAGGCGCACCTTCGGGCGCAGGCGACCGCACGCTACGGCGCCTGACCGGATCACCACGTGCGGCCGTCGGGCTCAGAACGCCACCCGGTCGCCGCCCTTGAGCGCCAGCATCTCGCGCGCCTCGTCCGGGCTCGCCACCTCGCACCCCAGGTCCTCGACGATGCGGCGGATCTTGGCGACCTGCTGGGCGTTGCTCTCCGCCAGCTCGCCGCGCGAGATGAACAGGCTGTCCTCGAGGCCGACCCGCACGTTCCCGCCCATCTGGCTCGCCGTCGTGGCGAGCGACATCTGCGCCCCGCCGGCGCCCAGAACCGACCAGCGGTAGTTGTCGCCGAAGAGCCGGTCGGCCGTGCGTTTCATGAAGACGAGGTTGTCCACCTCGGGGCCGATCCCGCCGAGGATGCCGAAGATGAACTGGATGAAGATCGGCGCCTTGAAGAGCCCGATATCCATGCAGAATTTCAGGTTGTAGAGGTGCCCGACATCGTAGCATTCGTGCTCGAACTTGATGTCGTGCGGGGCCAGCTGCGTGGCGGCGTTCCGGATGTCCGCGAAGGTGTTGCGGAAGATATAGGTGTCCGAGTTCTCGATGTAGTCCTTCTCCCAATCGAACTTGAAGCTGTCGTAGCGCTTCGCCAGCGGATGGAAGGAGAAGTTCATCGAGCCCATGTTCATCGAGCACATCTCGGGCGAAAACCGCAGCGCCGGGGCGATGCGTTCCTCGATCGTGTTCTTGAGGCTACCGCCGGTCGAGATGTTGATCACCGCGTTCGTCGCCTGCTTGATGCGCGGCAGGAAGTTCGCGAAATCGTCGGGGTTGATCGACACCGCCCCGTTATCGGGATTGCGGGCGTGCAGGTGCAGGACGGAGGCGCCGGCCTCGGACGCGGCGACCGCCTGGGCGGCAATGTCGTCGGCGGTATAGGGCAGCGCGTCTGACATGGTCGGCGTGTGGATCGCGCCGGTGATTGCGCAGGTGATGACGGTTTTCTGGCGTGCCATGGATCAGGCTCCCTTGGATGGCCCGCGGCGTATCACGCGATAGCGTAGCGGGAAGAGTTGCAGGTCGAAGCGGCTGCGGATCAGGCCCCAGACACCGCGGGGCGCCTTGAGCATCACCACGATCGCGACAAGCCCGAGGACGATGAGGTAGACCGTGCCGAGATCCGCCAGCGTCTCGCGCAGGGCGAAGAAGATCAGCGTGCCGATGATCGGCCCCTCGACCGTGCCGATGCCGCCGATCACCACGATGAAGATCACGAAGGCTGTCCAGTCGTTGACGCTGAAGGCCGCATCGGGCGAGATCCGCAGCTTCTGGAGGAAGATGAGAGCCCCCAGCATCGAGGTGAGCGCGGCGGAAACGATGTAGACCACGAGCTTGGTCCGCCAGATGTCGATGCCGAGCGAACTGGCGGCGAGTTCGTTGTCCCGGATCGCCGTGAGCGCCAGCCCCCTGCGGGATCGCAGGAAGAAATAGACGGCGGCCACCACGAGCACGGCGGCGCCGAGCGCCAGCCAGTAGCTGAGCGCCTCGCGCGTGTCCCGCGCATCCGCGAGGGACTTCACGATGCCCACCGGCAGGGACGACCCCGAGCCGCCGCCAAGCGCCGAGACCTGCGCGAAGGAGAGCCGGAAGACCTCGGCGATCACCCAGGTCCCGATGGCGAAATAGGCCCCCCGCAACCGGAAGATCAGCACCGCGACCGGCACCGAGATCAGCGCGCCGAGCACCCCGGCGAGACCGATGGCGGTGAGCGGATGCAGCCCGGCGAACATCGTCAGCGCAAAGAGCATGTAGCCGCCGAAGCCCACGTAGGCCTGCTGTCCTACCGAAACCAGCCCGGCATAGCCCGCCATCAGGTTCCAGAGGCTGGCCAGCGCGAGGTAGAGGAACATCTCGCCCATCAGCCGCATGTCGGCACGCCCGGCCCACCAGGGCGCGGCGATCAGAACGACCACGACGATGGCGCCGAGGATCGCGGCAACGCGCGCGGCGTTCGAGGAGCGGGTGACCTGGTATTCCTGATTGCTCATGCCGCGATCCTCGGGAAGAGGCCGTTCGGGCGAACCGCCAGGATGAACAGGAAGGCCAGATGCCCGGCAAGGAGCTGCCAGCCCGGATCGATCTTTGCGCCGACGGTCTGGGCCACCCCCAGGATGACCCCTCCGGCCAGCGTGCCCCAGAGATTGCCGAGCCCGCCGATGATCACCGCCTCGAAGGCAAAGATCAGCCGGCCGCCGCCGATCGACGGGTCAAAGCTGGTCCGGATACCGAGCAGGATGCCGGCAATACCCGTGACCACCAGCGCAAGCGCCATCGCAAGGCCAAAGACGTGGCGCCGGTTGAGCCCCATGAGCTGCGCGATGTCCTGGTTGTCGGAGACGGCCCGGAACGCCCGTCCGAGGGAGGTATGATAAAAGGTCCACTGCAGCGCCCAGATCACCGCGACCGCGACCGCAAAGGTCAGAACCGGCAGGATACCCAGCGACAGCCCACCTACGGACAGGCTGGCCGTTTCAAGGGCGCCGGCGTCGAGTTTCTGCGGATCGGCGGAATAGACCTCGAGCAAGCCGTTCTGGATGATCACGCTCAGCCCGAAGGTGACCAGCAGCGGCGGCAGCAGGTCGTCGCCGAGCGTCTGGTTCAGCAGGCCGCGCTGCAGCGCGTAGCCGATCGCCCCCATCGCCGGAACCACGACCACGAGCGCCAGCAGCGGGTGCAGCCCGGTCGCGGCGGTGACGGTGAGCCCGAGATAGGCCGCCAGCACGATCAGGTCCCCATGCGCGATGTTTACCAGACGCATGACGCCGAAGATCAGCGACAGCCCGGCGGCAAACAGGGCGTAAAGCCCGCCAAGCAGGGCGCCCTGCACGATTGCGTTCAACCATTCCATGTCATTGGATCCCGAAATAGGCGCGGGAGATTTCCTCGCGGGAGATTGTGGCGGACGCCCCTTCAAGCGAGACGCGCCCTTCCTGCAGGCAGTAGACCCGGCTGGAGACCGACAGCGCCTTGGTGATGTCCTGCTCCACGATGACCGCGCTCATGCCCTCGCCGATGATGCCGGGCAGCGCGTCATAGATGTCCTTGATCACGATCGGGGCGAGCCCGAGGCTGATCTCGTCGAACAGGATGATGTCCGGGTTGGACATCAGCGCCCGGCCGATGGCGACCATCTGCTGCTGTCCGCCGGACAACGAGGTCGAGGGCACCGCGCGGCGATCCTTGAGGATCGGGAACAGCGCGAAGACCTTCTCGAGGCTCCACGGCCCCCGCCGCCCCATCTGGCCGCCGATGACTAGGTTTTCTTCCACCGAGAGCGAGGGGAAAAGCTGGCGGCCCTCCGGCACCATGGCCAGGCCGAGGCGCGCGACCTGGTCCGCGCGCATCCCGCCGATATCGACGCCGCGATAGAGGATCTGCCCCGGCCCGTTGGCGATCAGCCCGGTGATCGAGCGCATCAGGGTGGTCTTGCCGGCCCCGTTGGCGCCGATGATGGCGAGGACCTCGCCGGTGTCGACATGCATGTCGACACCGTAGAGCGCCTGGAAATCCTGGTAATGGGCGTCGAGCCCCTGCATCCGGAGAATGTCGTCAGGCATCGGCTTCGATCCCCAGGTAGATTTCCTTGACCTCGGGGCTGTCCATGATCGCATGCGGCTCGCCCTCCGCGATCAGCCGCCCGAAATCGATCACGATCAGCCGGTCGACGACCTCAAGAAGCGCATGCACCACGTGCTCGATCCAGATGATCGTGACGCCGACGGCATGGATGTCCTTGATCGTGCGGATCAGGGACACGCATTCGGCTTCGGTCAGTCCGCCGGCGATCTCGTCGAGCAGCAGCAGCTTCGGCTTCGCACAGAGCGCACGGGTCAGTTCCAGCCGCTTCCGCTCCAGCAGCGTGAGCGACCCGGCGGTGGTGTTCGCCTTGGCCAGCAGCCCGGTCTGCTCGAGCACCTCGATGCAGAAGCGCTCCGCCGCGTGCTCCCTAAGGCCGGCCGCCTGGGTGGCGGCGACCATCGCATTTTCGAACACGGTCATGTGGCTGAACGGCTGGGGCACCTGGAAGGAGCGCGCGATGCCGGCATGACAGCGCCGGGCCGCGTTGTGCGATGTCACGTCGTTGCCTGCAAAGATCACCCGGCCGCTGTTCGGCGCAAGTGTCCCGGTGATCAGGTTGAACATCGAGGTCTTGCCGGCGCCATTCGGGCCGATCACGCCGAGAGCCTCGCCCTCGGCCACCTCGTAGCTCAGGTCATCGGCGACCTTGACCGCGCCGAATGCCTTGCAGACGGCGTCGAGTTTCAGAATTGTCGTCATCCGGTCCTCGGGGGAATTCGGGCGACCGTCTCCGGTCGCCCCGTTGGGTCAGCCGAGAAGCTTCATCTCGCCGGTGGTCGGGATGTCAGGCGCGTTCGAATTCGCGACGATCTTGAGCTCCATCGCGTCGCCGTCCTTCTGCCACTGGCCGGCAACCAGCGGCGTCTTGGTGACGTTGTTGATCGGCCCGTTGGCCCAGTTCACCGGCCCCACGATCGTTTCGAGGTTGGTGGCCGCGATGGTCTCGACGATCGCCGCGGGATCCTCGAGGTCCTCGGCGCGCCGGATCACGTCGGCCACGACCTCGAAGAGCGCGTGCTTGAAGCCGATCGGCTGGGTCCAGGGACGGCCCGACGCCGCGGAATATCCCTCGGCCAGGTCTTTCGCGGAGGCTCCGGTGAGCGACGAGGAGAAGGGATGGTTTGGCGACCACCAGACCTCGGAGCTGAGGCCTTCGCCCCGCTCCCCCAGGCTCTCGATCACCGACGGGAAGAGCAGAGCCTTGCCGATGGTGACGATCCTGGGCGCGAAACCCTGCTGCGCCGACTGCGACCAGAAGGTCGCGAAGTCGGGCGGTATCATGTTGCCGGTGACAATCTCGCATCCCGCCTCCTTGAAGGCGGCGATCTGGTTGGAGAAATCGTCCGACAGCGGCTGGTAGCGGCCGGGATCGACAAGGCTGTAGCCAGCCGCGGCGAGCGGCTTGGGCAGCCCGTTCTCCGCGTCGCCCCAGGCATTGCCATCGGCGTCGTTGGGGAAGAGGCCGCCGACCGACTTCGCGACATCGACCTGCCCCCACATGTCGAGGAAGGCCGCGATCACGTCCTCCAGCCCCCAGAAGAAGTGGTAGGTATTCATGAAGCCTTCGCCGGGCACGCCGTTGCGGCCGAAGAAGTAGGGCTGCCAGGGGCAGTCCGTGGTGATGCAGGGAACCTCGTTGATCTCGGCCTGGTCGGAGACCGGGTTCACCGTCTCCGGCGTCGAGGCGGCGACGATGATGTCGACCTCGTCGCCGAGGATCAGGTCCGCGGCCACCTCGGCGGCGCGGTTGGGGTTGGACTGGCTGTCCTTCGAGATGATCTCGACGCTCCAGGTCTTGCCGTTGTTCTCCAGCCCGGCCGAGAAGGTCTGCTGGATGGCCTCCAGAACGTAGTCGTCCGCCTCGGCAAAGGCCGCGAGCGGGCCGGTGCGCGGGCTCACGTGCCCGACCCTGAGCACCGGATTGGCCGCATAGGCGCGGGTACTGCGCAGGATGGCCGGCGCCGCCAGCGTGGCGGTCGCCCCCAGCAGGAAGCCCCTGCGGTTCGGCGTCTTGAATTGCTTGGTCATGTGTCCTCCCTTTCCCGGCTTTCTGCCGGCTTCGCCTCAGGTCTCGAGTATGCCTTCGAGCTTGCGCAGGTGGCTGGCCACGCGGGCGCGCACCGCCTCGGCCTCCGCCTCCGTCCACGTCCGGAACCCCTCGCCGGATTTCATGCCCAGCCGCCCCGTCTCGACGAGCGAGCGCAGGTAGGGCGATGGCCCCCTGCGGGTCTCGAGGTCGGCCAGAACGTTCTCGTGGATGTCGAGCGTCAGGTCGGTGCCGACGAGATCGGCATTTTCCAGCGGCCCGAGAACCGCAAGCCGACGCCCGAAGCTCGCCTTGATGACCGTATCCACCGCCTCCGCATCGCAGATCCCGTTCTCCACCAGGCTCACCGCCTCGCGCCAGAGCGCGTGCTGAAGCCGGTTGCCGATGAAGCCGGGCACGTCCTTTTCGACCATCACCGGCGTCTTGCCGGCATCCGCAAGCAGGTCGACCATCCGCTGCGCGACCTCCGGATCGGTCCAGGCGGTCTTGATGACTTCGACCAGCGGGATCATGTGCGGCGGGTTCCACCAGTGTGTCCCGAGCGCCCGCGCCTTCAGGCGCAGGCCCGACATGATCTCGGTGATCGGCATGACCGAGGTGTTGGAGGCGAGGATGCAGGTCTCGGGCGCATGCGCCTCGACCTCGGCAAAGATCGCCTGCTTGAGGGCCATCTTCTCCGGCGCGGCTTCAAAGACGACGTCCGCCCGCCGGACCGCCGCGGCGGTGCTGTCGAAAATCTCCACCATCTTCAGGGCGCGGGTGATCTCCGTCTCGGAGATCCCCATCGCTCCCATGCTCTGGCGAATGCGGGCGGCGACGCCGTCGCGCGCCTCCTTCATCGGATCGGTGATGGCCACGTAGTGCCCGGCCCGCGCCAGGGTCAGGGCGATCCCGTGCCCCATGAGCCCCGCGCCGATCACCGCCATCTGCTGTTTCTTCGCGACCATGGTTCAACCCGCCGTGTAGCCGCCGTCGGCATAGAGGATATGCCCGGTGTAGAAATCCGACGCCTTGCTCGACAGGAAGAGCAGCGGTCCGGCGAGGTCCTCGGGCTCACCGAGCCGCCCCACGGGAACGCGTGCGAGAAAGCCGGTGCGGACCTTTTTCGCCTCTTCGGTGTCCTCGAACATCCAGGCGGTCAGCGGGGAGCGGAAGACCGTCGGTGCGATGGCGTTCACCGTGACGCCGGCCGCGCCCAGTTCGCAGCCAAGGGCCTTGGTGATCCCGTCGACCGCAGACTTGGAGGCGCAATAGGCCGTGTATCCCGCCGGATGGCCGAGAAGGCCGCGGGCCGAGGACACGAGCACGATCTTGCCGTTGCCCTGCTCCTTCATCCGCCGTGCGGCGGCACGCGCCATCAGCCAGCTTTGCGTGACATTGGCATCCATGACCGAGGTGAAGGTCACGGGTTCCATGTCGGTGACGAGCGCCACCTTGTTCATGCCCGAGGCCACGACGAGGACATCGAGCGCGCCGAAGGCCTCGACCGTCTGGGCGACCAGCCCTTCGCAGGTCTCCTCGTCGGTCGGGCGCGCGTTGACGGCCAGCACCTCCGCGCCCATTCCGCGGCATTCCTCGGAGATCTCGTCCAGAGCCCCCTGGTTGCCGGCGACAAGCACCAGCCGGCATCCGGCGCCCGCAAGCACGCGTGACGCGACCATCCCGAAGGCGCCCGACGCCCCGGTGATCAGAGCGACCTTGTTCTTTACATCGAACATGGAAAGGGGGTTCGCCATAACATTCATGTCTCAGGCCTCCTGTGCCGGCGGCGCCGGATAGGGAATGACAACCAGCATGGTGCAGGTCAGGTTCGAGCGGTTCACCAGCGTGCGGACCTCGTTCGGCGCGATGGTGCAGCTGTCGTACTTGCCGAGCACCGTTTCCTGCCCGTCGATGACCACGGTCATCTGCCCCTCCAGCACGACGTAGACCTTCTCGAACGGCGTCGAATCCGGCCCCGCGCCGCCGCCGGGGAGGAACTGGCTGAGCCCGACCCACTGGTTGGTAGGCCCGCCCTCCTCGAAGCCCTGCAGCCGCAGGCCGTGGCAGGCGAAATGGTTGGGTGCATCATAGGATTGAGCGTCTTTGAACGGTTTTACATGCATGGTTCAGTTTCCTTCGCGAGGGTCGATGACCTCGACCGCGTCGCCGATGACGAACTGCATCAGATCCACTCCGTCGATCATCGGACCGTCGTAGCCGGCTTTAGCCTCCGCCATGACATCTTCCGCATCCGGCCGGCCAGGTCCCTGGCCGAGGAACACGAAATGGGTGAAGGCGGCCATCTTCGGCTGGGTTCGCGTGAATATCTCGGCGGCCTCGGTGGGGTTGGTGTGATGACCCATGATCACCTTGATCGGCGGCCGTTCCGCGATCTTGGGGTCGGCCATGGCAACTTCGTGGATGAGCAGGTCGACGCCGGTGGCGTGCTTGACGACGTTTTCGTTCGGCTTGGTGTCGCCGCTGATGACGACCGAGCGACC
Source organism: Tropicimonas sediminicola (assembly GCF_900188335.1). Taxonomy (GTDB): domain Bacteria; phylum Pseudomonadota; class Alphaproteobacteria; order Rhodobacterales; family Rhodobacteraceae; genus Tropicimonas; species Tropicimonas sediminicola. The sequence goes on from NZ_FZOY01000002.1 coordinate 602,977, forward strand.
GTCGTAATCGATCCGATAACCGTAGGACGGATTGAGGTGTTCACCGTGAAAGTTGGCAAAGGCGGTCACGGCAACGCCATTCTCCTCGAACACCGACCCGTCTTGGTCGAACTCGGTCACGTCCCACTCGACGCCTTTCGGATCCAACCCGGCATCGGCAATGCGAATGCGGTGATCCTCGGCATAGGCGAGCGTCAGCCCGTCGGTCAGCTGCCTGGTGCCTACCGGGCCGGTGATGGTGCGCGGCTCCACGCGGCGGCCCTGCGGCGGCAGCCAGGGGGTCAGCCAGAGATCCGGCAGACCGATGGTGTGGTCGGAGTGGAAATGCGTCAGGAAGATGTGGTCGATCTCAGCCGGCACGATGCCCAGCTGGTCGATCCGCTGCATGGCGCCCCGGCCCGCGTCGAACACGAGGTTGAGCCCGCCCGCCTGGACCAGAGTGCTGCTCCCGAAACGGTCAATTCGCGGATCGGGAACCCCGGTTCCCAGAAGGGTCACCACGAAATCGGGCTTTGCATCCTGCGCCGCCGCCGATGCGCCGATCAGGCTGGCGAGCAGCGTCGCCACAAGGGTGGTCGACTTGTACTCCATGATGCCTCTCCTCCTTGGCACATGTCGCGGTGAAAGGGGCCGCCGGTCTCCCGGCGGCCAGTCGGGGAGTATTCAGAAGTCCTCGCCGGGTTCGATCCGGTAGTTCTGGCCCTTGTCGATCATCGCCACGAGGCGGACGATGCAGCCGTCGCCGCGATCCCAGTTCCAGGGGAAGAAGGCGAATGTGCAGCGCTTGCCGGTCACGGCATCCAGGTCGCCGCCGACGTTCTCGATGCCCATGATGCCGTTCTTGAACAGGATGTTGTGAACGGGTTCCCAGTCGGGGAAGTCATCCTTCCAGTCGCGGCCGCCGGACCATTCCTTGTACTCGTCCGCGAGGTGCGGAAGCAGCGGGCCGTTGCGCTGCGGGCCGATCGCGGTGGCCAGCGGGTGGTCGTTGGCCTGGGTGTCGTGACCGACGACCTTGATCCCCTTCTCGACCATCCATTCGCCGGCGGAAGCCACGAAGCCCGGGCAATAGGCGAAGTAGTCGCCATCCTCGTACTGCTTGTGCCATCCCGTGTTGATGATCAGCACATCGCCCTTGCGAATGGCGTGCCCGCAGGCCTTTTCCAGGTCGTCGCCGGTGATCGGCTCCCACATCTTCTTGGGCAGCGAGACCACGATGCCGGTGCCGAAGAAATGCGGCAGCGGCACCTCGTCGATGAAGGGCGTGCCCTGAACCACGTGGGCGGGCGCGTCGATGTGAGTGGTGGCGTGCATCGTGGTGGTGATGCGCTGGCTCAGCACCCCCGACTTGGCCATGTAGTGAATGCGTTCGATCTTGGTGTCTTCGAAATAGGGCCAGTTCGGGTTCTGGAAGCCGAACCGATGGCTCAGGTTGTAGAACTCCAGCCCCATGGTGTTGTCGGTATTTCCCTGGAACTCGATGCCGCGAATTTTGACCATTGGGCACAACTCCTCTGTTCGCCGGAAACCCGGCGCTGTCCGTTTTGAATTGTCAGGATGGCTCCTCCCACCTGTCCCGAATGATGATGCATTCGCACCGCATAACGGTCAACATGTAAATCGCATTGCGGATCGCAGAGACCGCATTGCGGTACAATTTTTCTGACGATATGGTTCCGGGAACAGATTGGGGAATCCACGAGAGACGCGGCAAATGACTGACAGGGAAGACAAAAACGGACGATCCGGAATCCAGGTGATCTCGAGGGCGGCTGCGATTCTGCGTGTCCTGAAGAGTTCAAAGTCCGGAATGAGCCTTGGACAGATTGCCGAGAAGGTCGATCTGCCCCGCTCTACGGTACAGAGAATCACGGGCGCCCTCGCCGCGGAAAGGTTCCTGATCAGCGACCCGGAAGGCCGGGGATTGCGGCTCGGTCCGGAACTCAGCTCCCTTGCCGGCGCCGCGCGCTACAACATCGTGGAGCACTGCCGGATTCTCCTGACGGAATTGACCCAACGCACGGGCGAGACCGCCGATCTCGCCGTCATGCGCGGGGCTGGCATGGTCTTTCTGGACCAGGTCCCCGGCACGCACCGGCTGACCACGGTGTCGAAGGTTGGAGAGGTCTTTCCGCTCACGAACAGCGCCAACGGGCGGGCATGCCTTGCCGAGCTTCCGGAGGATGTCGCCCGCAAGCTGATCCAGGCCGAATGGGATCGCAGGGGGATCGACACGGACCCGGACGAACTGATGGCCAAGCTGGCGCGCGTCCGGGAGACCGGACTTGCCTATGATCTCGACGAGCACACCCCGGGCATCTCGGGCATTGGCTTCGCTTTTCGCGACTGGGGCGGCGAGCTCCACGCGATCTCCGTCCCCGTGCCGTCAACCCGCCTCGCGGAGACCCGCAAACGGACCGAGGAGGCATTGCTCAAGACACGGCACGAGATCGAGAAGTCATTCTCGAGAGAGACACCGCAGGGCTGAAGCCATTTCTGGCTGCCGACCGCCCCCCCCACCAAGCACCACTGGCCGCCCTGCCCTCCCGGACAGGGTCCCTGTCGAATGTGTCCCGGGCCGCCCGCTCCGTCGTCCGGGCACGCAGGCGAACGAGGGTCCGGGCTTACCACCAATTCTCGTACTGTATGCCGAAGGTGGTTCCGTCCGTCGCGTTTCCGAGCGCCGCCTGCTGGGTGATCACACCGGGGTCGCTCCACTTGGCATAGGTCACGAAGGCCCGAAGCTGCGGCCGGGCGAAGAACCCGGTCTTTCCGAAGCTGTAGAAGGGCGCGAAGGTCACCTTGCCGAGGGTTGCGCTGTCACCCTCCTCCGGGACCACGACGTCGTAGCCGAATTCGACCGCGACGCCGAAATCGTCGGTGATGTTGTATTGCGGGCGCGCACCCACCGACCACCAGGTTTCCGTATCATCGCCGATCCGGGTCCGTTGCCAGACGCCCGTCGCCTGGGTCTGGAACTCCTCGGTGGTGGCGAAGAGCGCCTGTGTCACGAAGCGCCAGCGGTCGTCGTCGGACGAGACACCGGGATTGCCGGACGAGTTGAAGTTGATCCCCGATCCGCGCCCGTACATGAGCGCGTTCTGCCATTCGCCCCAGGGCAGCTCGAGGTTCGCCGCGTGGAGCCGGATCGCGTAGCCCTCGTTGTCGGACGGCGCGTCCTGCCCGTCGGTGCCGGTATAGGACAGGCCGACCTCGCCCAGCCATCCGCCGCCGAGCGCGATGTCGTGGAAGCGCAGATCGAGGGTCCCCGCCTGGTAGTCGATGTCGTCGTCATCGTAGTAGAACAGCGCCGACGAGAGGTGGAAGCTGCCGAGGTCGAGGTTTTCCAGACCGATCCCGTCGTTCGAGTAGTTCTCGTAGTAGAAATCGGTCATGTGCACATCGCGCCGCCGGTAATAGCGCCGCCCGGCCCAAAGGAACGCCTCCGCCGCCGCTCCGCTGCCGAGCCGCTCGATGCCGGCATAGGCCTGGGCGACGCCACCGTCCTCGTTCGGGTCATCGCCCCAGATCAGGAAGTTGGAATCGGCCCATCCGTTGAGCATGACCTCGGCGACAAAGTCCGAGGCGCCTCCCATCGGCGTGCGAATGCCCAGCGACGCCTCGCCGTAGAAGTCGCTTTCGTTGCCGAGGCGATACTTGCTCTCGGCGCCATCGAGCTGGAAGGCCAGCATCGGGTCGTCGTCGGTCGAGCCGACGCCGATCCGGACATAGCCATGCGAGAACAGCCCGAGAGGGTTCGGCTCCGGCGCCGCCGGCCCGGCCGTATCCCCGGACTGAAGATCCGTTCCCGGCGATACCTCCTGCGCGACCAGCTGGCCGGTGGCGGCACAAAGCGCAACGCCAGAAATGCAGGCGAAGGCCAAGGATTTCACGTCTGTCATGTCCTGATCCTCCCAGATGGCAGATGCCCGAAATCGCATCTGCGCCTCCTTGCCGTCACCTTATCACATCCGGGCGTCGCCGAATGCCGGCGGCCGGTGACCGAGGCGGGAAAAATCGTCGCGGGGATCCGGCAGATCCGATCTGCACCCCGGCCTGCGTACACGGCAACCGAACGCCCTTGGCCTGACAGTCCTTCGCACAAGGCGCCTCGCCCGCGAACCCACTCGACCTGCCCAGGGTCACCCGCCGAGCCGAACGATCTTTCCCTGGAGCTCCGTCGCCAGCAGAAGCGCCTTGCCGGTCGTGACCGTCATCGGCGGAAGGGTCATCCATTCCAGCGTCCAGGCCGCGCCGGAGCGCTCCTGCTCGTGGATCATCGCGTGGTGCATGTTCGGCAGCATGGTCGCGTTGAACCGGGCATGCGTGACCAAAAGCTCGGCAAGCACGGGGTTCTGCTTGTGCGGCATGGCGGAACTGGTACCGCCGCCGAGCATCTCCAGTTCGCCGTCCTGTTGTTGCGCCATCAGGCAGATGTCCTGACCGAACTTTCCAAGGGTTGCCGAGATCATCGACAGCAGCCCCGCGTATTCCGCGAACACGCCGCGCTCCGTGTGCCAACCACGCCCCGGCTCCCCGAGCCCCAGTTCGCAGCCCAGCACCCGGGCGACCGCCTCGCCGTCCGGCCCGAGCGCCGACCGGTTTCCGACCGCACCGCCGAATTGCAGAACCTCCAGCCGCGGCCGAAAGGCTGTCAGGGAGCGCAGATGGTCCCTGAGCGGCGCCGTCCAGGCCCGGATCCGGTCCGACACCAGGATCGGCACGGCGGCCTGCATGCGCGTGCGCCCCATCATGGAACCCGCCCCCCATTTCGCGTCGAGCGCGGCGAAGCCGTCGATCACCGACCCTATGCGGGCCTCCAGCAAGGCATTGATGTCCCGCAGGATCAGCACGAAGGCGGTGTCGATCAGGTCCTGTGAGGTCGCCCCCCGGTGGATCGCCGGCAGGCTTTCTTCCCGGCAATGGGCCTTGAGCTGTCGAAGCAGCTCCGGCACCGGCACACCGTCGACCAGCGTCGCTGCGGCGATCTTCGCGACATCCGGCGCGAAACTGGCGATGTCTTCCGCCGCCGCGCCCGCCTGCTCCGCTGTCGCCACACCGCTCTCTGCCAGTGCTCTCGCCAGTGCGCCTTCGAAGGTCAGAAAGGCAGAAAGGAAGCGCTCCGAAGACCAACGGCTCTCGACCTCCGGGTCGGCAAACAATGCCCCGAACAGGTGGTCTTGCCGGCTCAGTGGGTTCATGCGTCTTAGCCTTGTGGGGAGGTCAGAAAGTCTCGGTCAGGTCCAGGCCATTGGAACCCCGACCTAGCCCGGGGGTCAATCGCCTCCGTCATGCCGGACGCAGCCCGAGGATCTCGCGTGCCTGCGCGGGCGTGGCGACCGGGCGCTCGTATTTCTCGCAAAGTTCGGCGGCGCGGCGGATCAGGGCGGCGTTGGACGGCGCAAGCGTAGTCCGGTCAAGCCGCACGTTGTCCTCCAGCCCCGCCCGCGTGTGCCCACCCGCGGCGATGGCCCATTCATTCACGGTGAGCTGCGCCGCGCCGATCCCTGCCGCGCACCATTCCGCGTCGGGCGCGCGGGACTGCATCGTCCGGACGTAGAAGTCGAAGACCTCGCGATCGACGGGCATCGCGTTCTTCACCCCCATCACGAACTGGACATAAAGCTTGCCGAACAGCTCCCCCGCCGCGTGCATCCGGATCGCCTGCAGGATGTGGCTAAGGTCGAATGCCTCCACCTCCGGCGTGATCTCGAAGGCTCGCATCTCGGCCGCCAGCCAGGCCACGAGGTCGGGCGGGTTCTCGTAGACGCGGGTCGGGAAGTTGTTCGAGCCGACGGAGAGCGAGGCCATGTCCGGCCGCAGCGACAGCATCCCCCCGCGCGCCTTGCCTGCCCCGGACCGCCCGCCGGTGGAGAACTGCACGATCACCCCCGGGCAATGCGCCTCGAGCCCCTCCTTGAGCCGCGCGAACTTGTCCGGATCGCTCGACGGGGTCTCGTCGTCGTTGCGCACATGGGCATGGATGATCGAGGCCCCGGCTTCGAACGCCTCCTGGCTGCTTTCGATCTGCTCGCTGATCGTGATCGGCACCGCCGGGTTGTCGGCTCTCGTCGGAACCGATCCGGTGATGGCGCAACACAGGATACAGGGTTTGGTCATGGGGGCCTCCGGTTACGGGTCCGTCCTGTGCGGCCCCGATCTCATCATATGTTCAAGAATATCCGGGGGGAGCGTTCCCCGGAGCGCGCCGGTTCTGGCTCAGATGTCGAAGAAAACCGTCTCGTCCTGCCCCTGCAGCTTGATGTCGAAACGGTAGACGATCTGCCCGTCCCTTTCGCCGCGCTTTGCGATCAGCGTGGCGCGGCGGCGCTCCCATTCGATCAGGTTGATCACCGGATCGGCGGCGTTGGCCTCGGCCTCGTCGTCGAAATAGATCCGGGTGTTCAGCCCGACGTTGATACCGCGGGCGACGATCCACAGGTTGATATGCGGCGCCATCAGCTTGCCCGACCGCCCCATAACGCGGCCCGGCTTGACGGTGTCGAAACCCCATTCTCCGGTCTCGAAATCGGTGATCACACGGCCCCAGCCGCGGAACCCCTCCTCGACCTCGCCCGGATGCTCGGGATGGGCATAGATGCCGTCCGCATTGGCCTGCCAGGCCTCCAGCAACACGTCCTTGATCGGCGAGCCGATGCCGTCGATGACGATGCCCTCCACGCGAATGCGTTCGCCCTTCGCGTTCGGCCCGGCAATGTCCCAGCCCAGTTCCTTGTCGTAGATCTCGAAGCCGGCCGCGCCGGGCGCCAGCCCGATATGGACGTAGGGCCCAGCGGTCTGGGAGGGCGTCTCCTTGAGGTAGTCGAGCTTCTGCACCATCGTCAGTTCCCCTCCAGCCGGTTCTCGAAAACGGTCGACCGGCGCCCGCGCAGGACGATGTCGAACTTGTAGGCGATCGTGTCGAGCGGGATCGTGGCGTTCATGTCGAGCGCCGCGACAAGCTGATCCCGCGCCGTCTGGTCGGGGATGGTGTTCACGATCGGGCATCGGGCGATCAGCGGGTCGCCCTCGAAATAGCACTGGGTGATCAGCCGCTGGCTGAACGATGTGCCGAAGATCGACAGGTGAATATGCGCCGGCCGCCAGCTGTTGACCCAGTTGCGCCAGGGATAGGCGCCGGGCTTCACGGTGCGAAAGACATAATAGCCCTCGTCATCCGTCAGCACGCGGCCGCAGCCGCCGAAATTCGGGTCGATCGGCGCAAGGTAGGTGTCCTTCTTGTGCCGGTAGCGTCCGCCGGCATTGGCCTGCCAGGCCTCGACCAGCGTGTTCCGCACCGGGCGCCCGTTCTCGTCCAGCACCTGGCCGTGCAGGATGATCCGCTCGCCGATGGCGCTCTCGCCGGGCTGGGCGTAGTTGTGGATCATGTCGTTGTCGAGCGGGTCGATGTCGTTGTGGCCGAAAGTCGGCCCGGTGATCTCGCTCGCCGATTGCTCGAGGCTCAGAAGCGAGTATTCCGGCGACCGGGTGACCGAGGTCTTGTAATCCGGCGTCGCCGCCGGCGGATGCCATTCCCGGTCGCGCTGGTAGAACTCCCCAGGCTGTTTCATCGTCCGTCTCCTCCCCCGGCCGGGTGCGCCCGGCTCACTCCTTTTCCATCTCTTCGTAGGTCTGCTTGGCAAGCCTGATCGCGTGATTGGCCCGCGGCACCCCGCAATAGATCGCCACGTGCTGGAACACCTCAAGCACGTCCTGCTTGCTGGCCCCCGTGCGCGCGGTGGCGCGGATGTGCATCGGGATCTCGTCGAAATTCCCGGCCGCGGCCAGCAGGGCCAGCGTCAGCATCGAGCGCTCGCGCAGGCTGATGCTCTCGCCCGCCCAGACCGTGCCCCAGGCGCTCTCGGTGATCAGTTGCTGGAACGGCGCGTCGAACTCCGACTTGCTGGCTTCCGCCCGGTCGACATGGGCATCGCCCAGCACCTTGCGACGGACGGACATGCCGGCCTCGTAGCGTTCAGACATGTCCGATCTCCTTCAGGAACTGGGTAAGCAGGGTGGCATAGGCTTCCGGCGCCTCGACGCAGGGCAGATGCCCCGTGGCCGGGATCGTCTCCATTCGGCCCCCCTTGATGCTGCCGACGGTCGCTGCGGTCCGCTCCGCCGGACAGGCGCCGTCTTCCGCCCCTGCGATGCCGAGAACGGGCAATGCCAGCGCCGCCGTGCTTTCGGTCAGGTCGGCGGCGGCGATGGCCGCGCAGCAGCCGAGGTAGCCCTCCTGCGGCGTCCGGATCATCATGTTCTTCCACAAGGCAACCGAAGGGTCATGCCGGAAGCTCTTGCCGAACCAGCGATCCATGACGGCCTCGGCGACGGCGTCGAGCCCGCCCGTGCGGATCGCTTCCATGCGCGCCTCCCACATGGCGGCGTCGCCCATCGTCGCCGCGGTGTTGGAAAGCACGGCGGCGCGGATGAGGTCGGGGCGCCTTGCGGCGAGGCTCTGGGCGATCAATCCCCCGACCGAAAGGCCGACGAACACGCAGTCCCGAATGGCAAGTGCGTCCAGCAGCGCCTCGGCATCGGTGACAAGGTCCTCGAGGCGGTATGGTCCCGCGGGACAGTCCGACAGACCGTGGCCGCGCTTGTCGTAGCGGACCATACGGAGGCCCGCCGGCAGGTGCGGCAGGATCGCGTCCCAGAGCCGCAGGTCCGTGCCCAACGAGTTGGAAAAGACCACCGGCGCCCCGTTCGGATCGCCGTCCTCGCGCACATGCAGCGCAACGCCATTTGCCTCGACCATCCGCATCAATAGGGCAGCCCCACGTAGTTCTGGGCAAAGACCTTCTGCGCGGCCTCGCTGCTGCGCAGGAACTCGATTTCCGCGCGCTGCATCTTCAGGTCGAACCCGGACTGGTCGGGGTAGCGGTGCAGCAGGTTGGTCGTGGACCAACTGAAGCGCTCCGCCTTCCAGATCCGCGCCAGCGCCTTCTCGGAATAGCGGTCGATGCCTTCCGGATCGCCCTCCTCGTAGAACTGCACGAGCCCGTGGTAGAGGTAGTGGATGTCCGAGGCGGCGGTGTTCAGCCCCTTGGCGCCGGTCGGCGGCACGATATGCGCCGCGTCTCCGCACAGGAACAGCCGCCCCCACCGCATCGGCTCGGTCACGAAGCTCCTGAGAGGCGCGATGCTCTTCTCGATGGAGGGGCCGGTGACGAGCGCCTCGGCATGGCAGGCCGGGATGCGGCGCTTGAGTTCCTCCCAGAAGTTGTCGTCGCTCCAGTCCTCCGGGCTGTCGGAAAGCGAGCACTGGATGTAGTAGCGGCTGAGGTTTGCATTCCGCATCGAGCAGAGCGCGAAGCCGCGCTCGGACCAGGAATAGATCAGTTCCTCATGCACCGGCGGCGTTTCGGACAGGACGCCGAGCCAGCCGAAGGGATAGACCTTCTCGTACTCGCGGCGCACGGTGAGCGGGATTGTCTGGCGGCTGACACCGTGAAACCCGTCGCAACCGGCCACGTAATCGCAGTCGAGGCGTTGCGCCTGTCCCTCGACCGTGTAGGTCACGAACGGGGCGTCGCTGTCGGCGTCATTGATAACGACGTTCTCGATATTGAACACCAGCTTGGCGCCTTCGGCCTCGCGCGCGTCATAGAGGTCGCGCGTCAGCTCCGTCTGGCCGTAGACGATCACGTCGCTGCCGGTGTGCTCGCGAAAACTGACCCGGAACTCCTCGTCGCCATAGGCGATGACGGTGCCTTCGTGGGTGAAGCATTCGGCATCCATCCGCGTGCCGACGCCCGCTTCCCGCATCAGATTGACCATGCCGGTCTCGAGGATGCCGGCGCGAATGCGGCCAAGCACGTAATCCCGGGTCTTCCGTTCCAGAACGACCGTGTCGATCCCCTTCCGGTGAAGAAGCTGCGACAGCAGAAGCCCGGAAGGCCCGCCGCCGATGATCGCTACCTGTGTCCGCATGTTCAGCCTCCTTCTCCATCGAAAATGAATTGTTGAACACACAAAGTAAAATGAGATATTCGACCCTTTGATTTCCGAATTTGGAATGAAACCATGATCGACCGACGCATCAAGTTCCGCCACATCCAGTGTTTCGTGGAGATCGTCCGGCAGCAGAGCATGAAACGCGCCGCCGAGCGGCTCCACCTGACCCAGCCTGCGATCTCCAAGACACTCAAGGAACTGGAGGAGATCATCGGCGCCGCGCTCCTCGTGCGGAACCGGGCCGGCGTGGCCCTGACCCGGCAGGGAGAGGTCTTTCTCCACTTCGCCGAGATGAGCGTGGCGGCGCTCCAGCAGGGGCTGGACGGTGTCGAGCAGCTTGGCCGCGGGGACAGGGCGACGCTCTCGGTCGGCGCGCTGCCGAGCGTGGCGGCGCGGTTGATGCCGGACGTGGCGCGCGAGTTCGCCGAGCTTGCTCCGGAGACGACGCTGCGGATCACGGACGGACCGCACGCCTACCTGATCGACCAGCTCCGGCGCGGCAACCTCGACCTCGTGATCGGCCGCCTCGGCCCGCCGGACACGATGAAGGGCATCTCCTTCACCCAGCTCTACAACGAATATGTCGAGTTTGTCGTGCGCTGCGGCCACCCGTTGCTGAACGATCCGGACATGCGCAGGATCGGCGAGTGGACGGTGATCTTCCCGCCCGAAGCCTCGGCCATTCGCTCGCTGGTGGAGCGTGTGCTCATTGCGCACGGGGTGGGCGATATCCCGCACCGGATCGAGAGCGTCTCCGGCGCCTTCGGGAGGAACTATGCCCGCAAGTCGGATGCGATCTGGATCATCTCGGCCGGCGTCGTGGCGAACGAGATCGCCGAGGGCTCGCTGGTGCGCCTGCCCTTCGACAACGCGATCACATCCGGGCCGGTGGGCCTGATGGCGCGCCCGGACGGGCAGTCGACGCCCGAGGAACAGGTGTTTCGCGTGGCGATCAACAACGTCGTGGCCAAGCTGCCCGCCTAGCGCCCCACCCAGGCCGGTCACGCCGCAAGGCGCACCATCGCCGCGTGAAACAGGATGCGCTCACGCCCGGTCGCAACCGCCGACGCGCCGACGCGCCGGATCCTCTCGGGATCGGGGTGACGCTCCGAGGCCGAGAGCATCCGCTGCCACAGGCATTGCAACAGGACCTCCGCCGTCAGCGCCATGAAGTCATGGGCCGCGGGCGTCGGGCCGCTACGTCCCAGAAGGTCCCGCCGCGCGGCCTTCCAGGCCGTAACACCTTCCACGGCCTCGCCCGCCTCCGCCTCCAGAAAACGTTCCAGCGCGTCGCCGGAACGACCGGGCATCAGGCGCGTGACGAGCGCGCGCGCGTGGATACCGTTCGCCCCTTCGTAGATCGCCGTGATGCGGGCATCGCGATAGGTCTGCTCGATCCGGTATTCAGCCAGATAGCCGTAGCCGCCGAGGACCTGAACACCCAGGTTCGCCGCCTCGATCCCGGCCTCGGTGCAGTGAACCTTGGCAATCGGCGTCAGGGCCTCCACGAGATCTTCCGCATCGCCCCGCTCCATCGCCACGACAGCCAGATGTGCGAGCGCCCGGCCGCCAAGGGCGAGCGCGTCCATCCGGTCGAGCATCCGCCGTACATCGGCATGGGCCTCCAGCGCCACGGGCGCCCCGTCCGGGCCGCGCCCCTGCACCCGCTCGGCGGCGTAGTGGCGTGCGATATCGGTGGCGCGGGCGGCATGGGCCACGCCCTGCAGCGCAACGTCGGCGCGGGCGTGGTTCATCATGGTGAACATCGCGCGGAGCCCCTGCCCTTCGTCGCCGATCAGCTCGGCCTCGGCACCGTCGAAGGCAAGCTGGCAGGTCGGCGAGGCGTGAAGCCCCATCTTCTCCTCGATCCGCGTGACCGAGACGCCGTTCCGGCGGCCGTCCCGCCGCGTGCAGGGGCAGAGAAAGAGCGACAGCCCCCTGATCCCGTCGTCCGAGGTGCGGGCCAGCACCAGATGCAGGATGCGTTCGCTCAGGTTCTGGTCGCCGCCGGAGATGAAGATCTTCTCGCCCGTCAGTTGCCAGCCATCGCCGGCGGGTTCCGCACGGCAGCGTATGCGCGACAGGTCCGAGCCTGCACCGGGCTCCGTCAGGCACATCGTGGCCAGCATCCCGCCCGACGCCAGCCGCGGGATATGCGCCGCCCTTTGCGCCTCGGTGCCGTGGGCGAGCAATGTCCGGATCGCGCCCGGCACCAGCCCGGTCACCATCTGCAGCGCGTGGTTCGCCCCGGTGAAGATCTCCGAGGTGACGGCCAGCAAGGTCGCGTCGAGCCCCTGCCCTCCATAGGCTTCGGGCGCCGTCAGCCCCTGCCAGCCTTGTTCGGCAAACGCCCGAAAGAGCTTGTCAAAGCCATCGGGCATCAGCACCCGCCCGCCTTCGAGCCGGCATCCCTTCCGATCGCCCGGCTCGTCGAGCGGCGCGATCTCGGCCTCGGCGAAACTGGCGAAGTGGCCGGCGATCTCGGCCGTAAGATCCGCGTCGTAGTCGGGCAGCTCCCCTGCGCCGGCCACGTCGTTCAGGGTGAAGAGGATATCCTCCAAGGGCGCCTGGAACGGTTTCATCTCATGCCAGCCCGAGCAGCCGCGCCGCATTGCCCTTGATGATGTCCGGGCGCAGCTCGTCCTTGATCGCGATCTTCTCGAAATCGGCAAGCCAGCGTTCCGGCGTGATCATTGGCCAGTCGGACCCGAAGAGCACCTTCTTCCGCAGGATCGAGTTGCAATACTTCACCAGGATCTCCGGGAAGTACTTCGGCGACCAGCCGGAGAGGTCGATGTAGACGTTCGGCTTGTGCTGGGCGACGGCCAGCGCCTCTTCCTGCCAGGGGAAGGACGGGTGCGCGAGGATGATCTTCATGTCCGGGAAGTCCACCGCGACGTCGTCCATGTACATCGGGTTGGAATACTTCAGCCGCATCCCGTTGCCACCTCGCATGCCGGACCCGACGCCGGTCTGCCCCGTGTGAAAGAGCGCGATGCCGCCCTCCTCGGCGATCGCCTCGTAGAGGTCATAGGCCATGCGGTCATTCGGAAAGAAGCCCTGCATGGTGGGGTGGAACTTGAACCCCTTGATGCCGAACTCCGAGATCAGGCGGCGCGCTTCGCGCGCGCCCATCTTGCCCTTGTGCGGGTCGATGGAGGCGAAGGGGATCAGGACGTCGTCGTTCTCGGCGGCGAGTTCCGCCACTTCCTCGTTCCGGTAGCGGCGATAGCCGGTCTCGCGCTCGGCATCGACGGGGAAGATCACCGCGGCGATGTTCTGCTCCCGGTAATGCGCCGCGGTTTCCGGCACCGTGGGCGGATGCTCCCAGGGCGCGCGAAAATACTTCGCCATCGTCGCCTGAAGGTCGTCGTAGCCGTCGTCGGCATGGCAGCCGCAGGGTTCCTCGGCATGGGTATGAATGTCGATCGCGCGGACCTTGGAGATATCAACCATGGGGCGTTCCTTTCGGGTGGAATGGGTTGCGGCTCAGGCCAGCGCCACGGCCGGATCGTTGTCGTCGTAAAGCCGCTCCAGCAGGTCCTTCCTGCGGGTTAGCACCTTGCGGAAGTTGAGGTTGCCCTTGGCGGTCATCTCGCCTTCCGGCATCGATGGCGGCTCCGACAGGACGATGGCCCGGGATACCAGCGACGAACTGCCGGACACCTCCCGCGCCCGCTCGGCGAGGCGGCGGTGGATCTCGCCCTGCAGCAGCCTGCAGGTCAGCGCGCCCCGGTCCTCGTGCAGTTCGAACCCCTCGCGTTCCAGCTCCGCGCGGTCCGGAAAGATCATCACCCCGATCTGGTTGCGGTCCGCCCCGGTGATCACGATGTCCGCGGCCAGCGGCGCGAGATGGGCCAGCATGTCGAGCCGGAGTTGCGCGGCGCGGACCCAGGTGCCGGTCAGCAGCTTGAAGTCGTCCGAGATCCGGCCGTCGAAGCGCATCCCCCTGTTCGGATCGTCGGGATCGATAAAGACCATCGCGTCACCGGTGATGAAGAAACCCTCCGCGTCGAAGGCGGCCGCGGTCTTTTCCGGGTCCTCGAAATAGCCGGTCATCACGTTCGGCCCCTTCACCCGCACCTCGCAGCGCTGGTCCGCATCCGGCAGCAGCTTCACCGTCACTCCGGTGACGGGGACGCCGACGATCCCCGACCGATCCGTCGGCTCCATCTGCATCATTGCCGACGGCGCGGTTTCCGTCAGCCCCCAGGAGGAGGTGATCAGCGGCACCTCGCCCTTCACCTCCATCGCCATCTGCTCGAAGCCGGTCCAGACTTCCTGCGGCAGCGAGGCACCGGCGTAGAAGATAAGATCCAGGTCCTCGAAGAAGCGCCGACGCAGCTCCGCATCCTTGCGAAGCGCCGCCAGCAGCATGCCGAAGCCGAGCGGCACGTTGAACGCGAGCGTCCCGGTCACCAGCGACAGGTTCTCCAGCGTCCGCTCGAACAGCCCTTTCACCGGCTTGCCGTCGTCTATGTAGAGCGAGCCGCCATTGGCCAGCATCATGTTGAAATTGTGCGACCCGCCGAAGACGTGATTCCAGGGCAGCCAGTCGACGATCCGGGGCGGACGCTCGCGCAGGAAAGGCAGCGCATCGGCGAGCTGGGTCTGGTTGGTGCACATCATCCGTTGGGTCGTCAGAACCCCCTTCGGACTGGAGGTCGAGCCGGAGGTCATCAGGATCTTGCCTACCGTGTCGGGCGTCACCCGCGCATGGGCTGCATCGATGTCCACCGAGGCATCGCCCTCGAGCAGTTCCTCGAAGGGCGTGACGCCCAGCACGTGGCCCGGCTTGCTGGAGACGATCTCCACCCCGACCAGCGCATCGAGACCGAGCGCCTCGACGTAGAGGTCGGCATCGACCACATAGGCCATCTTCGGCTTCAGCAACTCGATCGCCCCGCGCAGGCGTCCGTGCGCCCCGTGGATCAGCGCGTATTGCTCCGCGACCGGCGCGGTCGGCACGCCGACGTATTGCGCCGCGAGCGACAGGATCCCGTGGTCGACCCCGTTGCCGGACATGATCAGGATCGGCGTATCCGCCCCCATGCCCCGCGCCAGCAGCGCCGCCCCGACGGCGCGCACCTTCTCCAGAACCGAGACGTAGCTCTCCCGCCGCCAGCCGGCGCCGTAGCGCTCGGCCAGAAACACCCGGTCCGGCGCCTCCTCTGCCCAGTGGTGCAGCCAGTCCCCGGTCGTCTCGACCACGGGGCCAAGGGCGTGGTTCGATGTCAGGAGAATGCTTCCGTCCGCGCGATCCTCACGCGTCACGGAATGCGGGCGAAATCTCGTCGTCCGTTTCATCGGAATGTCCTCCCTCCGGCGTCAGCCGCGCTGGCGTCCCTGTTCGATCCTGTTCATTGCTTCGATGGCACCGGCCCGCATCTCTTCGTCGAGCCCTCCCAGAAGCGCCTCCTCGTGGGCCGTCACGGCCGTCGTTGCCTCGGCGCACAGCATCCGCCCCTGCCGCGTCGCCTGCAGCGAATAGGCCCGCCGATCCGTCGGAACCCTCTCCTTGGAGATCAGGTCCCGGCGCACCAGTTCCTCGACAATGGTGACGAGGTTCGGCCGTTCGACATCCATCGCTTCAGCAAGCTGTGACTGGCGCAGGCCGGGATTGCTCACGACCAGCGTTAGCGCCGTGAAGGTCAGCATGCGCAGCTCGAAGGGCTTCAGCGCCAGGGCAAGATCGGCCTGTATCACGTTGAAACTGCGCTTCATCCGATAGCCGAAGAAAGCGCGAAGGGCGCTGTCGTCGACGTGATGGACGTCATCTGTCGCGGTGAGGGCATCCGGCATCGGCTTACCGGAACTTCGGCGCGCGCTTCTCGAGGAAGGCGGCGAGCCCCTCGAGCGCATCCGCGCTGGTCTGGGTGAGCGCCGCGCAGAGGCTCTCGGTGAAAAGCCCCTCGTGGCGCGGCATGTCCTCGATCCGGGAGAGCGCCTGGATCATGATGTAGTTCGACAGCGGCGCGTTCGACGCGATCTTGCGCGCCAGCTCCATTGCCAGCGGCAGTGCCTCGCCCTCGCCGACGCTGTAATGGGCGAGCCCGAGCGCCAGACCCTCGTCGGCACCGTACTTGCGCCCCGTCAGCATCATCTCTGTCATCCGGTCGGCGCCGAGGATGCGTCCCACGCCCACGGAGGCCCCACCGCCGACGAAGATCCCGCGCCGCCCCTCGGGAAGCTGGAAGATCGTCGAAGGCTCGGCGATGCGGACATGCGTGGCGGAAGCCAGTTCCAGCCCGCCGCCGATCACCGCGCCGAACATCGCCGAGACCACCGGCACCCCGCCGAACTTGATCCGGTTCATCACCTCGTGCCAGCCGCGCGAATGGCGCATGGTGCCCTCGGCATCGCGGGAGACATGCTCGCTCAGGTCCAGGCCAGAGCAGAAATGCCCCGCCGTTCCCGTCAGCACGACCACCTTCACCCCGTCCGGCGGGGCGCGAAAGACGGCGTCGATCTTCTCCAGCAGGGCATCGCACATGGCGTTGCGCTTGGCGGGACGGTTCATGGTCAGAACGGCAATGCCATCCTCGACCTCGACATTCAGCATCTCTTCGGACATGGCCCGGCTCCTCAGCGCGGCGGCAGGCGCACGGCGCCGTCCAGCCGGATGGTCGTTCCGTTGAGGAACGGGTTGGTGATGATCTGCTCGGCCAGCAGCGCGTATTCCCGCGGCGCGCCGAGGCGGTGCGGGAAGGGAATGTTGGCGACGATCTCGTCCGTGGTCTCTTTCGGAAGTCCCTCCATCATCGGGGTGTGGAACAGTCCCGGGGCAATCGCCACGACGCGGATGCCGAAACGGGCGAACTCGCGCGCCGCCGGCAGGCACATGGACGCGATGGCGCCCTTGGAGGCCGCGTAGGCGGATTGACCGAGCTGCCCGTCCTGCCAGGCCACCGACGCGGTGTTCACCACCACGCCGCGCTCGCCGTCCGCGAGCGGCTCAAGCTCCATCATACGCTTCGCCGCGTGGCTCATGACGAAATAGGTGCCGAAGAGGTTCACCCGCAGCGTCCGCTCGAACAGGTCGCCCGAGGTCTTCCCCTCGCGGCCGACGATCCGGGCCGCCGGGCCGATCCCGGCGCAGCTCACGGCAATGCGGGGCGCCGTGCCGAACTGCTCGGCCACGGCACCGATGGCGACGTCAACCGCGGCCTCGTCCGAAACATCGGCCTGCACGGCGAACCCGTCGATCTCGGCGGCAACTGCCTTTGCCCGCTCGAGATCGAAGTCCAGAACACCGACATGCGCGCCCTTCTCGGCAAGATGCCGTGCCGTCGCGGCACCAAGGCCGCTCGCTCCACCGCTTACGACGGCCACCTGTCCCTCAATCTGCATCTGTCAAATCCTTCTCGAAAGTCATCATGATTGCTCCTGTTCTTTCGTGCCCACCGGGCGGCTGACAGACCCGTTCAGCTCGCTCCATCGGCTCGAAAACGGCCGATGATGAAATCGAGCGACGGCTGCACCGCGGCATTGAAGGGATCTCCGCCATGTCCGCCGCCTTCGACGATGATCAACTCCGCATCGCTCCCGCGTCCGCTCAGGACGTCCAGCACGCGCTTGCTCTGCAGCGGCGAAACGCGCGGATCCGCGTCGCCATGGACCAGAAGGATCGGCGGCAGCGCGGCCTCCGGGGGAAGCTTGGCGGCCTGGATGTCCGGGCTCACCGCATCCGCCGCGGGCTTGTCCTGTTGCGCGTCCACACCGATCAGGTTGGTTTCCGGCGACGGAAGCCGCTCCTTTTCATTGCCGCCCGGCACGTCGTCGGCGAGGCGGTCATGCCAGAGCATGTAGAGATTGGAGGGCGCGCACCAGGACACCACTGCATCGATGCCGAGGCTGTCGTCTTCCGCCGCCAGCACGGCGCTCCAGAGCGCGAGATGGGCGCCCGAGGACTGCCCCCAGACCGCGAAGCGTGACATGTCGTATCCATAGGTTCCCGCATTCTCCTGCAGGAACCGGATCGCAGCGACCACGTCATCCTTCTGCGCCGGCCAGGTTGCCTGTTGCGACCACGTGTGGTTGATCGTGGCGACCGCGATCCCGGCCTCGTTCATCCGCTTGCGACGGTCATATTCCTCGACCTGCGCCTTGTCGCCACGGAACCAGGCCCCGCCATGGATGTACATGACGAGGGGCGGGTGCTCGACACCCTGCGGCAGGAAAAGGTCGAGGACGTTGCGCTCCCCCGGGCCATAGGAGAGATCCTGATGCACGTCCTGGGCAAGTAGCCCGGACGCGCTGCAGACCGTGGCAGCAAGCGCCAGCGCCAGTTTGCGTTTCATCGAGGTCTCCTCTTTCGCAGGGGTGTGTGGCCTGACACCTGACGGCGTGATCCCGCCGCTGCGCTCCTGATCGGGCGATCGCACCGGGTCGTTATTAAGCATCATCATTATGCTCCATATCTATCTGCCGGCGACCCGGTCGGTTGGTGAGGGCGCTGCCCGGATCTAGCCGGGCAGCAGGAAGAGGGTGATTGCAGGGAAGAGGACCAGGATGATCACCCGGACGATGTCCGAGGTCACGAACCACAGAACGGCCTTGTAGGTGTCCGTCATGGCGGTCTGCCGGTCCATCGCGTTGATGATGAAGAGGTTCATCCCCACCGGTGGCGTGATCAGTCCGACCTCGACGACGATCAGCACGAGGATGCCAAACCAGATCGCCACGTGCTCCGGGCTCATGCCGAATTCGAGCGAGCTGATCACCGGGAAGAAGATCGGGATGGTCAGCAGGATCATCGAAAGGCTATCCATCAGGCAGCCGAAGATCAGGTAGAACACGAGGATCAGCGTCAGCACCGTCCAGGGGCTGAACCCCTGCCCCACGACCCAGCCCGAAAGCTCCTGGGGGACTTGTGACAGGGCGAGGAAGGAATTGTAGAGGCCCGCGCCGAGCACGATGAAGAAGATCATCGCCGTGCTGAGCGCCGTCTGCAGGATGGAGTCGACAAAGATCTTCCAGGTCAGGCTGCCGGACAGCAGCGCGATCAGCCCGGTACCCGCCGCCCCCACGGCTGCGCCTTCGGTCGGGGTGAACCAGCCCAGGTAGATGCCGCCGACGACGAGGCCGAAGACCAGCAGCACCGGCCAGACGTCGATCAGCGCCTTGAACCGTTCGGCATAGGGGATTGGCTCACGGGTGCCCGCCGCCTTGGGGTTCACGCGGACATAGATCGAGATGGTGATGATATAGCCGATCGCCGCGAGGATGCCGGGGATGAAGGCGGCGAGGAACAGCTTGGCGATGTTCTGCTCGGTCAGGATGGCGTAGATCACCAGGATCACCGAGGGCGGGATCAGGATGCCGAGCGTGCCGCCGGCGGCCAGCGTCGCGGTGGAGAAGCCCCCCGAGTAGCCGTAGCGGCGCAGTTCCGGCAGCGCGACCTTGCTCATCGTGGCGGCGGTCGCCAGCGAGGAGCCGCAGATCGCTCCGAAGCCAGCACAAGCCCCCACGGCCGCCATCGCCACCCCGCCCTTGCGGTGCCCGAGCCAGCTCTCGGCCGCCTTGAACAGCGCGGAGGACATGCCCGAGAGGGTTGCGAATTGCCCCATCAGAAGGAACATCGGGATGATCGACAGCGAATAGCTTGAGAAGGTCGAGTAGGTCTCGGTCTTGAGCTTCGACATGAACATGTTCGAGCCGCCCATGGCGAAGTAGAGCCCGCCGATCCCGCAGAGCAGCATCGCCAGCCCGATCGGCGCCCGGAGAAAGATCATCGCCAGCAGGATCGGGAAGGACAGGTATCCCAGCTCGAGCATGCTCAATGGTGCGCTCCTTCGGAATTGGGCAGGTGGCTGCGGCCGGTGACGACATCGAGAACACGCGCGATGGCGCAGTAGATCCCGACGATCGAGGCCGCGACGGCGGCGACGAAACTGGCGGCGTAGGCCCACCAGACCGGGAATTGCAGCAGGAAGGTCGTCTCGCCGTTCGACATCTTGCCTTCCATCCCGGCGTAGAGGCGCCAGGTGATGAGCAGGATCACGGCCGATAGCACGAACTCCCAGAAGACGATCAGGAACCGGTTGAACCAGCGCGGGAACGCCGTCGCGAAAATGTCGACCGTCGCATGGCCATGGTGCAGCTGTGCATAGGGGAGAAAGGCGAAGATCGCGAAGGCGATCCCTGCCTCGACCAGCTCGAAATCCCCCGTGATCGGAGCGACGCCCGTGGAGAGCAGCGCCCCACCGGCGCCCTCGGAGAGCGACGTCAGGAAGGCCGAGTGACCGAGCGTGTTCAGGCCGCGGCCCAGAACGCTCGCACAGGTCAGGACGACCAGAAAGGTCAGGACGAGACCGCCAAGCACCGCCATGACGCGGGCAAGGCGCTCCATGAGCGACAGCATCATTGGAACGGACTCACATTGAGTTGCGACGCCCCCGGGCAGGCTCGTCCGGGGGCGATCAGGATCAGTTCGAGTTTGCTTCGATCAGCTCCAGCGCCCGCGCACGCAGGCCGGTGCCGTCGAGACCGTTCTGGTCCATCTCGGCGACCCAGGCATCGATGGTCGGCGCGGCAGCGGCCTTCCACCCGGCAATCTGATCGTCGGACAGCTCGATGATATTGTTGCCCATCTCGGCGGCCATGGCAGCCGGCGCGGCATCGTCCGCCGCCATCTGCTTGCCGGCCATGGCCGAGAAATCCATGCCGGAATTGGCGTCGATCACCGCCTTGAGATCGTCCGGCAGGGACTCGTAGCGATCCTTGTTCATCGCCAGAACGAACGTGGCGGTGTAGAGCACGTCGTTGCCGAAGGTGGTGTGGTTCTTGACCAGTTCGGAGGTCTTGAGCGCGCCGGTCACCTCCCACGGGATCACGGTCGCGTCGATGACGCCCTTGGAGAGCGCCTCCGGAACCGCCGGGATCGGCATACCGACAGCGGTGGCGCCCATCGAGCTGAACATCTGGTTGGTGACACGCGTGGGCGCGCGCAGCTTGACGCCGTTGAGGTCCTCGACCGTTTCGATCGGGTCCTTGGAATGGATCACGCCGGGGCCATGCATCCAGAGGCCGAGGACCTTCACGTCCTTGAAGTCCTGATCGAGCATGGTCTCTTCGCCAAGCTGCCAATAGGCCTTGGAGCCGGCTTCGGTGTCCGTCATCGAGAACGGCAGTTCGAACACCTCGGTGCGGGGAAAGCGGCCCGGCGTATAGCCCGGCAACGTCCAGACGATATCCGCGACACCATCGACCACCTGGTCGTAAAGCTCCGGAGGCTTGCCGCCGAGCTGCATCGCCGGGAAGTGCTGGATCTCGATCCGCCCGTCCGACTCCGCCGCGATCTTGTCCATCCACGGCTGAAGGATGTTCCGCGGAACGGCGGCCTGCGCCGGCAGGAACTGGTGCAGGCGCAGGGTGACGTCCGCCGCCAAGGCCTCGGTTGCCATGCTCGCAAGCCCCACGGCCGTCAGGGCGCTCGCCCCCATGAATTGCAGAATACTCCTGCGCGTGTTGATCATCGTGTCCTCCCTGGTCGATCAACCTGTCGTTCAATCTGTCGAACCTGCCGGCAAACGGCGCATCCGCAAATTGATTATGACTTATAACTTTCGTTACACGATCCAGCACCAAAAGGGTCAAGTCAATTGAGCGTTCATCGCTTTTAGTTGCACAATCAGGCAAGAAAGCTCATGTCATCCTGGGAACGAGCCGGACGAGCCACCTCCCCCGACCGGCCCTTGTCGCGAGAGGATCTCCGGCGCTAGGGTGGACCGATCTGACTTCCAGACGCCGCGTGAAACCGAGGCAGCGCGTCCTTGCCCCAGCGTGGTTCTGTCGTACTGCCTGGCCTCCAAGGCAGCAGAAACGACTGCATGGGAAAGTTTTAGAGAATTTGCAGGTGCGTTGCAGTCGGCAACGCGGAATGGTGCCCCCAGAGAGACTCGAACTCCCGACCCTCTGATTACAAATCAGATGCTCTACCAGCTGAGCTATAGGGGCACTCCGCGTTCAGATACGCCGACAGCGGCCTCGAGCGCAAGGGGCTGGGTACGAGGCGTGCTGTGGCGGTGGCGGGCGGAGGTTTACCTCGCCTGCGAAGCGCTTATAGTCACGCCGAAATCTGCCCCTGCCGATGGGGCCATGCGCCGGCGGATGACCGGCATGACCAGGGGGCGTGATGAAGCTCGTCTATCACATCGGACTTCACAGCACCGATGAGGATCGCGCGTTGCGATGCCTGCTCCAGAATGCCGAGAAACTGGCCGAGGTCGGAACCATCGCCCCTGCGCCGGGCCAGTTCCGGCCGGTGCTGCGGCAGGCGATGATCCACTTGCGCGGCGCTCCGGCGAGCCGGCACATCCAGGAACAGGTGCTCGACGAGGTGATCGACCACGACACCACCGAACGGCTCCTGTTCTCCAACGATAGCTTTCTCTGTGTCCCCAAACGCGCGATCACCGGCGGGGCGCTCTACCCCCTCGCGGAGGAACGCGCTCCCTGGATCCGCAACCTCTTTCCAGACGACCCCGCGGAATTCGCCTTCGGTATCCGCAACCCGGCAACGCTGATCCCCGCCCTGCAGGCCCGTTTCGCGGAGGAAGAGGATTTCGCGGCCTATCTCGCGCGCATCCAGCCCGAGGACCTCTCCTGGGCCGACATGGTCGCGCGCTTCCAGCGGGCGGTGCCCGACTGCCCGCTGACGATCTGGTGCAACGAGGATACACCGCTGATCTGGTACGATATTCTGGAGGCGCTTACCAGCTGTCCGAATGCGCTAGAGCTCGAAGGCGTGCACGAGTTCCACCGGACGATCATGTCCGAGGAAGGCGTCGAACGGATGGAACGCTATTTCGAGAGCCACCCGTCGGAGAACGGTGAGCAGCGCCGGCGCGTGATCGCAACCTTCCTTGAGGAGTTCGCCACCCCTGAGGCTGTCGAAGAGGAATACGATCTGCCCGGATGGACCGCCGACCGGATTGCCCGCCTCAGCGAGCGATACGAGGCTGACGTCGCCGAGGTCGCCGCGATGGAGGGCGTGCGCTTCCTGCGCGCATGATCGCCCTCCGTCAAAGCCGGCTCACATGCCGAGCGCGGCCTTGTACATTTCCAGCACCGCCTCTTCCTCGGCGATGTCATCGGGCTCGCGCTTGCGCAGCGCGATGACCTTGCGAATCACCTTGGTGTCGTAGCCGCGCGCCTTCGCCTCGGCCATCACCTCTTTCTGCTGCTCGGCGATGTCCTTTTTCTCGGCTTCAAGCCGCTCGAAACGTTCGATGAACTGGCGCAACTCGCCTGCCGCAACCTTGTAGGTCGCATCCGCCGAGGATCCGCTCTCGATATCGCCTGTCATTTCGCTCATTGCCGCCCCTGCCCTGTTTCTCGGTGTGAAATACGCTTGGGAGCCCTGTCCTACCGAGCCGCGCAGCCCCCTGCAAGAGCGGTTGCGCCCCGGCCGCGCAGGCTGTAGCGCAGGCGCGAGGCAAGACGGAGGAGGCTCGATGGAGCTGCTGATCTGGATCGGGGCGGCGATCTCGCTCCTGGGGCTGACTGGCATCGTCGGCTGTGTCGTGGCAGTGACCCGCGCAAAGCGCGCCGGGCTGGACGACGAGGCGATGCGCGCGCGGCTGCAGAAGGTCGTGGCCTGGAACCTCGGCTCGCTCTTCACCTCGGCCATCGGGCTGGCGATGGTGGCCGTCGGCGTAATCCTGAGCTAGCGGCTCAGGCCGCGGGCGCCAGCGCCGATAGCCCGCCACCCCGCGCCACCGCCTCGTCGAGGATGGCGGGCGGCGCCCAGAAGCGGGCATCTTCCCGCGACGCGAGGACGCCGAGCCGCCGTCGCAGCTCGCTCCATCCCATCAGCCCTGCCTGGTACATCGGCCCGCCGCGATGACGCGGAAATCCGAGCCCGTGAACCGCCGCAAGGTCCACCTCCGCCGGATCGCGCAACAGGCCATCACCGATCACCTCCAGCCCCGCGAGCGCCAGTGCGAGGCCCATGCGCTCCACGATACGTTCTGCCGAGATCCGCTGCGGCACCGTACCCGCATCCCGGCGCGCCTCTTCCACCAGCCGCTCGACCTCGCCGGAGGGCAGGCCCTCCGGGATACCGGCCGGATAGTCATAAAAGCCCCTGCCACTGGCCTGACCAAGCCGCCCCGCAGCGACCAGGCGGTCGAGGACGGTCACGTACCTGTCCCTTGGATCTCGGATGGTGGCCGCCTGCTGGCGGCGTCGGGCCGGGCCGAGCAGCCCCTCGCGATCCAATGACCGGAACGGCCCGAGGGAAAACCCCGCGGCCTCCATGGCGGCATCGATCTCAGCCGGGGTCGCGCCGTCCTCCAGCAAGTGCTCGGCAGCAGCCCGGAACCGCTCGACGAGCCGCCCCAGGGCAGAGCGCCCAGGCCTCCGGCAAATCAGCGGGCGGGCACCGATCCGATGCAGCAGAGCCGCAAGCCCTTCCGTCTCGCCGACCGTGCCCTGCGGGTCGGGCAAAATCTCCGCCACGTCGCCAACCCGGAAAGGGCGGCTCAGGACGATCCTCGCACCATCCGCCGCCGGGTCGGGATCCCGTGGCGCGATCACGGTGGCGAGCGCCCCGGCGCGGGCCTTCGACCGCGGCAAGCGTCCATCGCCCGATGCAACACGCAGGTGCAGATCGCTGCGGGCAAAGTCCGACGCACCAGCATCGGACCGCAGCAGCGCCAGTCGGGCGCGGCGCTCGGCCTCCCCGATCCGGCCCTCGCGGACGGCATCGGACAGCGCCTGTCCGATCTGCGAAAGCACACCGGCCTCGGCTTCCCGCACGCGCAGCGCCACCCCCGCCTCCAGCAACGCAAGGGCAAGATCGGCCCCGGCCTCGTCATCGGCCTCCAGCGACACCGTCCCGATCGTAGGCGCCTCCGCTGGCCGCGCCGACGCCAACCGCTCCTCGGCCGTCACCACATGGTGCAAGGCGCGGGCTTCGTCGGAATTTTGCAGCGCGTCGGCCGTCGCCCTCTCGAAACCGACGCCGGCCTCGAAGGGCAAGAGCAACGCTGCCTCGACGCATTCGATGATCCGCGAAGACCCCGGCTGCTCGGCACGCTCGCGCGCCACGGAAATCGCGGCGTGATAGGCATCCCGGTCTGCCTGCCCCTCGCGCCGGTCGCGGGCGCGCAGCGGCGCGACGCCGCCCTCGGCCAGGCGCTCCGCCAGCGCAAGGGCGGTCTCCACCAAATCGCCTCGCACCAGCCCGTCCAGCAATCCGGCCTCCTTCGCCGCCTCCGCAGACAAAGGCGCTCCGCCCAGCAGCAGGTTCAGGCTGACCTCGGCACCCGCGATCCGCGGTAACCGCTGCGTCGCACCGCCGCCTTCTAGCGTGCCGGTCGCGATGCCTGGAAACTCCAGGCACGGGCCATCGGCGGCGAGACGGAAATGGGCGGCCAACGCCAGCTCGGCGAGCGGCCCGCGCGCGCAACCCGCGAGCGCGGCGACAACGGGAAACCGGCAGCATTCGAGGGTGTCGCAGAGGTCCGGCAGGGCAGGAACGGTCGCTTCCGGGCGCCAGCGGCCGGATACCTCGGGCAACACAAGCACCGCGGCCTTGACTTCGGCATCCTCCTCGAAGGCGTCAAGGGCGGCCATCAGACCTGCGCGCACACGCGGCCCCGGCCAGCCCGGCGCAAGGGCCAGCAATCCGACCGATCCAATGCGTTCCACCTCGACCGGCCGCGCCGCCATCCCGAAACTCCCCTACCGGGCGACAGGTTCGACCGGTGCGCCCATCAAACCCGCGCCTCGCGGCAGTGGCAAGCCACCTCGCGGCCTCGCGGCCCGGATCGGGCCAAAAGCTTCCGGATTACTTGGCGACGGCGCGCGCGCAGGCAGCGCAGAAGGGCGTGTAGGGCAGAAGGTCCAGACGCGCCTCGGAGATCTCGTCGCCGCATTTGACGCATTCGCCATAGGTGCCCTCTTCGATCCGCGCCAGTGCGGCGCGGATGGCCGTCATCTCGACCTGCCCGGCCCGGCCCTCGCCTTCGAGAACCTCGTCGGTCTCGCGCTCCACCGCCAGTTCCTCCCAGTCGCGCGACTGGTGGCTGTCGAGTTCGGCGTCGATCTCGCGCAGTTTCTCCTCCAGCGCCACGAGCCGGGCCTCGAGCTGGGCCTTGCGTTCCAGAACCGCGACCATTGTTGTTCTCCTTCGAGCAGGTCCCTGGACCGACAGGCTAGAAAACGGGCGGCGTTTCGTCCTTGACGCAAATCAACACCGTTGACGCTTGACCTTGACCCGTTGCCGCGCAATTTGAGCGCATGGATATACGCGCATTGACCCCGGCCTTCGCCGTCTCGCCCCAGATCACGCCCGAGGACGTCCCCGCGATCGCCGCGGCCGGCTTCCGCACGATCCTTTGCAACCGCCCGGACGAGGAAATCCCGCCCCCGATGCGCGCCGAAGCGGTGCGTGCGGCAGCCGAGGCGGCCGGGCTCGCCTTCGTCACCATCCCGCTCACCTCGCGCGACATGACGCCCGCCGCCGTCCGCGCCAACCGCGACGCGATCGCGGACGCCGAGGGACCGGTGCTCGCCTATTGCGCTTCGGGAACCCGGTCGACCGTGGCCTGGATGTTCGGCAATGCCGGGTCCCAGCCTGCCGACGAGTTGGTCGCGGCCGCAGAGCGGGCGGGCTATCCGCTGGGCAATCTGCGGGATCAACTCGATCACATCGGGGAACTCGTCGGCAAAGCCTCCTGATCGGAGGCGCCCGCGCGTCCCGCCCTACCGCTCGTAGCGACCCCCATGGTCCGCGCTTTTTTCCGGTTGCAGACGCGCGTGGCACCACGTCACTGCGTCACGCGCCAACGGCATTTCTGGCATCAGCTTACTCAACCGTCCGATAACGGCGGCAGCCCGGCCATCGGCAGGGGCCCCGGTGTTGGCAGGTTCGCATCGCTCGCCTGCGACACGGGCTGGGGCGTGGAGCGTACCTCCGGTTCCGCGCCACCTGCGACCGCCACCGGCTCGAACGGCGCGGCCGTGTGCGGCAGCCCCGGCTGAGGCGCACCGGCCAAGGCCTCCGCCGCGATTTCCAGACGCCCGGGCAGGTCGCCCAGGGCATTCAACCGCAACGCACGGTTGCCCCGGCTCTGCCCCAGCCGCCCGATGGCGCATGTGCCTCCTTCGAGGCCGATCAGCCGCACCTGGTCGATGGAAACCGCGGGCAGCGGGATCTCGTCGCCCTCCTTGAGCAGCGCGACCTTCGCGAAGGGCATGCGGACCCGATGCATGATCGCTTCCAACCGCACATCGGCGCCCATCACCGCAGCTTCCATCGCGCTCTCCCATCGGGCGTCCCGCGGTGGCTCCTGCGCAACGGCGGCCTTCCCGGCAAGGCCACGCCCTTCCGCGGGCAAGGCCAGGACGGCGCTCCCTGTGCGCTGTCCCTCCGCCAGATCGAGATCGAGCGTCAGCAACCGGTAGTCCTGGTCCTCCAGCAGCAGACCGAGCGGCCGCACGTCTTCCACGTGGCTCGCATATCCGAAACCGGCCGCCCAGGCAGCCTCCGGCCCGGCCATAAAGGGCGCCTCGAATTCGCGCAGGGTGTCATCGATCAGATCGGCGACGAGCGCCGCATCGGTTCGGGTCACGCGGCGCGGCGGCGGCGGACGGTTCCCGAGGCTGCCGGTCATCTGCATCTCGATCAGGGAGGACAAGAGTGCGTTGTCCAGCGCCATCAGCCCCTGCGTCTCGCCCGGGCCGTCGAGCACGGCAAGCAGCCCGTTCTCGGGCAGAAGCTCCAGCAGTTCCGCCAGCGAACCCGTGCGATCCGAGCTGCCGTTCGCCACCGCACCCAGCGACATCGTTGACTGGAGGGCCCGGCTGATCCCGTTGGCGAGGGCGCGAGCCGGCAGCACGGCCTGGCTGCGCGGAGCGGCATCCCGCCCGGCAGACGCCATGCGTTGGAGCACAGACTGCGCCTCTGTCTCGGCCATTGCGACATTGTCCTTGGTCCGCCGACGGGATCGCGGCAGGGAGGGTTCCGCAGCAGGTTGCACCGGACTCCCTTGGCAAAGGGTTAAGACCCGCCCCGTTCGCGCAGACTATTCCGCCGCGCGGGCCGTGTCGGCGGCTTCGGCCAGCGGCAAGGTCACGCGGAAGGCCGCGCCGCCCTGCCCCGGCAGATACTCGATCGCGCCGCCCAGCCGCGCCATGATCTCGCGGCAGATCGCCAGCCCGAGCCCGGCCCCGCCGGCGGCGGACTGGTCGGACAGGCGCGAGAATTTCTCGAAGATGATGTCCTGGCTGCGCGCCGGAATGCCTGTGCCGTTGTCGATGAAATCCACCACCGCCTGCCCGTTCTGACGCCGCACGCGGATCGTCAGTTCGGGGTGCTCGGCATCGCAGTATTTCCGCGCGTTCCCGATGAGGTTGATGAAGACCTGGGTCAGACGGTCCGCATCGGTCACCAGGTGGATCTGCTCGTCGGCCGGAGTCCGGTGGAGTTCCAGCCCGTTGCTCGCGCGCACCTCCGTCATCGCGCCGGTGGCCGCAATCGCCCGGTCGATCAGTTCCTTGAGCCGGGCGGGTCCGAGCGTCAGGCTGACCTGCGCGTTCTCCAGCACGCTCAGGTCGAGCAGATCGTCGAGCAGGCGCGTCAGCCGGATCGCCTCGTCATGGATGATCCCGGCGTAGCGCGTCGTCTCCTCCTCGGCGAGCCCGCCTTCTCGCAGGATCTCCGCGAAGGCCCGGACCGAGGTCATCGGCGTGCGCAGTTCGTGGCTGATCTGGCTGAGGAAGGCGTCCTTCTGGATCGACAGTTCCGTGAGCTTCTGGTTCGCATCGCGGAGCTGACGCGCCGTGCGCTCGAGCTCTTCGGACTGCGCTTCGAGCCGGTTGGAATACTCGAGGATCTGCTGCGCCTCGTCGGCGACGCGGATCAGGTCCTCCACCAGCACCGAGGAGGAGCCCGCGATCTGCGCCACCATCGCGTGGGCTGTCGCCGCACCGACGCTGGCCGACAGCTCACGTTCCAGCCTGTCCAAGAACTCCGGCGTCGTATCGGGCAGGTAGCCCGCCTTGCCCTGCGCCGCAGCCTCGCCATGAAACAGCGCCTGAGCCTCGGTCGCGCCGAGGATACGCTGCGCCATCATCAGCAGATCTTCCGCCTCGGCGCTGCCCCGCGTCCAGCCGCGCGCGCCCAGCGTGTGCTCGAAGACATTGACGACCTGCGCGCCCTGCAGCCGCTCCAGCGGGGTCGGGAAGGTGGCGATGGAGACGCCGCAATAGGCGATGGTGTTGAGCAGGATCGACCAGAAGACCGCGTGGATCAGGGGGTCCATCCCGCCGATCCCGAACAACGCCTGCGGCCGGAGCCAGAATATTCCGAACGGGCCATCGGCCAGCATCGCGGCGTTGAACGGGCCGGCCGGGCCGAAGCTCGGCAGGAACAGCGTATAGGCCCAGACTGCGAAGCCGGTGAGCAGCCCCGCCGCCGCGCCGACCCGCGTCCCGCCGCGCCAGAACAGCCCGCCCAGCAGGGCCGGAAGCACCTGGCTGACCCCGACGAAGGAGATCAGCCCGATGGACGCCAGCGCCGCCGAGCCGCCCGAAAAGCGGTAATAGAGGTAGCCCAGCAGCAGCACCCCGCCGATGGAGAAGCGCCGCGCCTGCAGCACCACGGTCCGCACGTCCCCCGCCATCGTCGCGCCACCCGGGCGCCGCGAGAGGTAGAGCGGCATCACCACGTGGTTCGACACCATCGTCGCCAGCGCCAGCGCCGCCACGATCACCATCGACGTCGCCGAGGAGAAGCCGCCGAGAAAGGCGAACACGGCGAGGTAATCCCATTCCTCCTTGAGCGGCAGGGTCAGCACGAAGAGGTCCGGGTTGGACCCCTCCGGCATGTGGTCCAGGCCGATCACCGCGATCGGAACCACGAAGAGGCTCATCAGGAACAGGTAGAGCGGGAAGGCCCAGGAGGCGACGCCGAGATGCGCCTCGTCGGTGTTCTCGACCACCATGACCTGGAACATACGCGGCAGGCAGAGGATCGCCGCCGCCGAGGTGAAGATCAGCCCGGCCCAGCGGGACGGCTCGATATCCCAGCCGGCGATCGACGAGGCGTCGATACGCGCCAGCATGTCGGCCGGCCCGTCCGCGATCCCCCAGACGACGAACACCCCGACAGCCATGAGCGCGAGCAGCTTGACGACCGCCTCCACCGCGATGGCCATGACCACGCCATAGTGCCGTTCGTTGGTGTTGAGGTTGCGGGTTCCGAACAGGATCGTGAAGAGCGCCAGCCCTCCCGCGACCCAGAGCCCGGTCGAAGCCGGGTTGGCGGGGTTCCAGCCCTGCGGATCCTCGATGGCGAAGACGCCGAAGGACAGGGTCACGGACTGCAACTGCAACGCGATGTAGGGCGTGGTACCGACCACCGCCATCATTGTCACCAGCACGCCAAGGGAGTTCGACTTGCCGTATCGGGAGGAGATCATGTCCGCGATCGAGGTGATGCGCTGGCTCCGCCCCACCCGCACCAGCTTGCGCAGCAGCAGCCACCAGCCGGTGAAGACGAGCGTCGGCCCGAGATAGATCGTGATGAACTCCAGCCCAGAGCGCGCCGCGTAGCCGACCGCACCGTAAAAGGTCCACGCCGTGCAATAGACCGAGAGCGACAGCGTATAGACCAGCGGCGAGCCCAGCCAGCCGCCGCCGACCCTGCGCGCCCGGCGGTCGGCGAAGGCAGCCACGCTGAACAGAAAGATCACATAGGCCAGCGAGATGACGACGAGCGCGTTGAACGACATGGCTCAGACCTCGCCCGGCTCGCCTGCGCCATCCGCCGGCGCGCCCTGCTCGGGGCGACCGACCTGCCGCAACGGCTCCGACAGACGGCGGGACAGGTAGCCCGCCGCCAGGATCAACCCGAACCAGACCACGAACAGATAGACGACGCCCGCGGCCGTTCCGTGGCTGCGCGCCCAGAGCATCGGCAACAGCAGCAAGACCGTGCCGAGCGCCGGCAGCAACCGGGCCGCATCCATGACGCGGCGGCGGCGATAGATGTCGCGCCCGAGAAACACCGGGGCGCGCTTGCGGTCGTCCCCTTCAAGGGCGAGGTTCTCCCACTCGTCCCACCCCGCCTTGGCGGGCTCGGGCTGCTGGGATGAGGACGGGCGCGCTCCGCCGCCCGGCGCGGCGTCAGTCTCCGGTCCGGTCGGTCTGCTCAAACCCGCCCCAGGGCGCCGGCCTGCAGGGCGTTGACGGTCTCGAGCACCTCGGAATTGGCAAAGGGTTTCTTCATGAAGCAGCTCACGCCATAGCGTTCGGCCTGTTCGCGGTCGCGCTCCTGCCCCTTGGCCGTCAGCATCAGAACCGGCAGTTCCGCCGTCTCCGGATTGGCGCGCAGGTCGCGAAGGATCTCGAAGCCGGAACGGCCGGGCAGCATCACGTCGAGCACGAGCACGTCCGGCGGTGCAGCCAGCACCTTTTCCACGGCGGTCGCACCGTCCACATGCGTCTCCACCGACCATCCGTCCCGTGACAGGATGAAGCGGATCGCTTCGATGATGTTCGGCTCATCCTCAACGAGCAAAACACGTTTTTCCATTCGGCATCCCCCCGAAGAAGCGGCGCGCCTCCCCGCGGCCGCTTGTGCGCACTATCACCCCTTCCGGGGTGCGTGTCAAAACGCCTCTGCCATGATCGACGGCTCGCGGCGGGCGGCGCAGGCCGCGCGCGGGCAGATCCGGCAGGACGTCCCGATCTCCAGAGGCGCACGGGCCTCGGCCGCATCGACCATGTCCTGCGGCAGGATCAGCATGGCGGCCTCAAGCACTTGCGGCCCGTCGAACCCCGCCGGCTGGAGGCTCTGGCAGACGGAATAGGTGAGAAACAGGCGTGGGCTGCGTCCTCCCATCTCGACCAGCCGCCGCACCGGCGCCATCGGCCTCGACAGCGCCTGGTAGAGCGGCCAGAGCGAACAGGCCGCCGAGTAGCGCGGCAGCGGGAAGCCGTCCACCGGCTTGCGGAAGGTCAGCGTGCCCGAGGCGTCGCAGGACACCAGCCCGATCTCGCCGCCGATCCGATCCGCCGGGAGCGTCGCGAGGCGACGAAACACCGCGCCCAGGTCGACGCCGAAGCGCATCGCCAGCGCCGCCGGATCGAACCCGCCCTTCTGCGCCTCCTCCTGGAAGGCGGCCAGCGGCATGTGCTCGGCATCCTTTCGGTAGCGCTGCAGATAGCTCAGCGCCAAGGACCGCGCCGCGGCACTTCGCAGGCTCTCGGCGCGTCCGACGATCTTCTCCGGGTCGGTCGGCAAGGCGCGCTCCAGCTCGGCGACGTGGTAGCCGGACTGCCGCAGCCAGCCGTCGAGTTCCTCCTGCGGCGTGGAGGCCGCGAACTCGGCCGAACTCGCCTCGTCGAGGTAGCGCACCAGCGCCTCGGCGCTCTCCGCCAGCCGGGCGGATTCCTCGGCCATGTTGCGGTGAAACCGGTCCCGCCATTCCGGATCGATGTCCCGCGTCTCGGCCAGGATCGTCGCCGTGGAGCGGATCGCGGTCACGGTGGAGATCACCTCGTGCAGCGAGGCCGAAAGGAACGGATCGTGGGTCATCCGGTCCGACAGCACGTCCACCGCGTGCTCCAGCCCGGTCGCCCGCTGCCGCGTCTCGGCCAGCAGCCGCGCCCAGCCGGGAAAGCGGCCGACGAACTCCTCCAGCCGCGGAAGATCCTCCGCCGCGCCCTCGTGGTCCGCCGCGGCCTCCCTCAGCGCGTTCAGCAGCGCCGCCTCCGCCCCCTCGGACAGCGCGGAAGGCTCCACCCCGAGCTCGCGCGCAATATTGCTCAAGAGTTTGCCGCCGATTCTTCGGCGATTGTGCTCGATCAGGTTCAGATACGACGCAGAAATACCCACCGACCGTGCCAGATCGGCCTGCTTGCGGCCGGTCATCGTCCGCCGCTCGCGGATTCGGCTGCCTGTCAGAGAGGGACGTGCCATCGACTTTTCCCCATCATCCCAATGGC
Organism: Tropicimonas sediminicola; assembly: GCF_900188335.1. GTDB lineage: Bacteria > Pseudomonadota > Alphaproteobacteria > Rhodobacterales > Rhodobacteraceae > Tropicimonas > Tropicimonas sediminicola. Next base: position 635,896 of record NZ_FZOY01000002.1, read on the forward strand.
TTTCTGCGCTGCATTGAGAATGCTTTTACAAGTTTTTCGTAACGCGTGTGTATATTTTTACAAAAAAATCGTTCGAACAAAAGCATTTGTTGCCAGCTTTGACAGATGAGGCGGATACTGAACTGGCCTGCAAGACGGGCAGCCGGGGACCGAGGACTCTCCGGGCGACACTACATTGGGAGGACTACATGTCGAAATACAACGTGACGCGCCGTGGCGCGCTCAAGACTGGTGCCGCCGCAGGTGCCGGCCTGGCACTGCCCACGATCTTCACGGCCAGCTCGGCCCACGCGTTCACCAACGAGCCCACCGGCTCGACCGTCACCCTGGGTTTCAACGTTCCGCAGTCCGGCCCCTATGCCGACGAGGGCGCCGACGAGCTGCGCGCTCAGCAGCTCGCGGTCGAGCACCTCAATGGCGAAGGTGACGGCGGCATGCTGAACACCTTCTCGTCCAAGGCACTGGACGGAACCGGCATCCTGGGCAAGAAGGTCACCTTCGTGACCGGCGACACCCAGACCAAGTCCGACGCCGCGCGCGCATCGGCCAAGTCGATGATCGAAAAAGACGGCGCGATCATGGTCAACGGCGGCTCCTCTTCGGGGGTTGCGGTGGCCGTGCAGGGCCTCTGCCAGGAAGCCGGCATCATCTTCATGGCCGGCCTGACCCACGCCAACGACACGACCGGCAAGGACCGCAAGGCCAACGGCTTCCGCCACTTCTTCAACGCCTACATGTCGGGCGCCGCGCTGGCGCCGGTGCTGGCGAACGCCTACGGCAAGGAGCGCCGCGCCTATCACCTGACCGCCGACTACAACTGGGGCTGGACCCAGCAGGAGTCGATCCAGGCGTCGACCGAGGCACTGGGCTGGGAGACCGTGGAGAACGTGCTGACGCCGCTCGCGTCGACCGACTTCTCGTCCTACATCGCGCCGGTTCTGAACTCCGGCGCAGACGTGCTCGTACTCAACCACTACGGCGGCAACATGGTGAACTCGCTCACCAACGCCGTGCAGTTCGGCCTGCGTGACAAGATGGTCAACGGCAAGCAGTTCGAGATCGTCGTTCCCCTCTACTCCGAACTGATGGCCGCCGGCGCCGGCGAGAACATCAAGGGCGTGCTGGGCTCGATGAACTGGAACTGGCAGCTGACGGACGAGGGATCCAAGGCCTTCGTCAAGTCCTTCGGCGAGAAGTACGGCCGTCCGCCGTCGAACTCGGCCCACACCTGCTACGCGCAGGTTCTGCTCTACGCCGATGCCGTCGCCCGCGCCGGCTCCTTCGCGCCCTGCGCCGTCGTCGAGGCCCTGGAAGGCTTCGAGTTCGACGGCCTCGGCAACGGCCCGACGCTCTACCGCGCCGAGGATCACCAGTGCTTCAAGGACGTGCTCGTGGTGAAGGGCGCCGAGAACCCGACCAACGAGTACGACACGCTCGAGGTCGTGGAAGTCACGCCGCGTGCGCAGGTCGAGTATCCGCCGAACCACCCGATGTTCGGTGGCGACGAAGCCTCGCTCGGCGAGTGCAACGACGGCGCCTGATCCGCTCACACAACTCTCGCCGGTCGCGTTTCACGCGCGACCGGCACCTCTGAATTCTGGTGGCATCTCCCAGCCGAGGCCCCGGACACGATACAGGTGGGGAACATGGACGCGATCCTCCTTCAGATTCTGAACGGGCTCGACAAGGGCTCGGCCTATGCGCTGATCGCGCTCGGGCTTACACTCATCTTCGGCACGCTGGGCGTTGTGAACTTCGCGCACGGCGCGCTTTTCATGCTCGGCGCCTTCTGCGCGGTGACGCTGCAGCGGTTGCTGAGCCTGTCCTTCGAGACGATCGACGAGACCAAGACCGACTTCCTCGGCAATCCGCTCAAGGTGAAGACGCCCTACGTGGAAGGTTGGTTCGGGCCGGAGGTCGGCGGGGCCATCATCGACTGGGCGGTGCCCCTTTCCATTCTCGTCGCCATCCCGATCATGATCGGCATCGGCTTCGCGATGGAGCGCGGCCTGATCAAGCACTTCTACAAGCGCCCCCATGCCGACCAGATCCTCGTGACCTTCGGCCTGGCCATCGTGCTGCAGGAGGTCATCAAGTATTTCTTCGGCGCCAACCCGATCCAGACCCCGCCGCCCGACGCGCTGCTGGGTGTCGTGAACCTGGGCTCCTGGCTCGGGCTCGACCTGCCCTACCCGATCTGGCGACTGGTCTACTTCCTGTTCGCGATCGTGGTCATCGGCGGCGTCTTCTCCTTCCTGCAGTTCACGACCTTCGGCATGGTGGTCCGCGCCGGCATGGCCGACCGTGAAACCGTGGGCCTTCTGGGCATCGACATCGACCGCCGCTTCACCATCATGTTCGGCCTCGCCGCCGCCGTGGCCGGTCTGGCGGGTGTCATGTACGGCCCGATCGTTGCGCCGAACTACCACATGGGGATGGATTTCCTCGTGCTCAGCTTCGTCGTGGTCGTGGTCGGCGGCATGGGTTCGTTGCCCGGCGCCGTGCTCGCGGGCTTCATGCTCGGCATCCTGGAGAGCTTCGCCTCCACGACCTGGGCCACCACCACCCTTCCGGGGATCAACCAGATCATCATCTACCTGGTCGCCATCATCGTTCTGCTGACCCGTCCGCGGGGCCTGATGGGCCGCAAGGGCGTGATGGAGGAATAATCACATGCTCGGTCTCAACTCCAAGGACACGATGCTGCTGATCGTTGTCGCCTTCCTGGCGCTCGCGGCTCCGTTCCTTCTCAACCCCTTCCCGACGAACAGCTCGCTCGCACAGTTCAACGCCGGCTATCCGGACCTGATGCAGCGCTTCGCGATCTTCGGGATCTTCGCCATCGGCTTCAACATCCTGTTCGGTCTCACCGGCTACCTCTCCTTCGGTCACGCGGCCTTCCTCGGCGTGGGCTCCTACGCCGCGGTCTGGATGTTCAAGCTGCTCAGCTACAACGTGATCCCGGCAATCATCCTGGCGGTCATCGTGGCCGGTCTGTTCTCCGTGCTCATCGGCTATGTCTCGCTGCGCCGCTCGGGGATCTATTTCTCGATCCTGACGCTCGCCTTCGCACAGATGTCGTTTGCCCTCGCCTACTCGGTGCTGTCGAACCCCAAGTTCAACCTCACGAACGGCGAAACCGGGCTGCAGGTCTATGGCGACGACCCGCAGATCCTGCACCGCGAGGGCCTGCCCGACGTGCCGCACCTGTTCGGCTGGGCGATGCGGGACAACTTCCTCGAGCTTGAGGTCGCCGGCTGGGAATTCACCTTCAACAACGGCTACTATCTCTGCGCCGTCATCCTGCTGGTGGTGTTCTACCTCGCCATCCGGCTGTTCCGGTCGCCCTTCGGCCTGATGCTGCGCGCGGTCAAGTCGAACCAGCAGCGCCTCAACTACACCGGCCTGAACCCCAAGCCCTACACGCTCGCCGCCTTCATCATCTCGGGCATGTACGCCGGGCTCGCCGGCGGCCTGCTGGCCGCGATGGACCCGCTGGCCGGCGCCGAGCGCATGCAGTGGACCGCCTCCGGCGAGGTCGTGCTGATGACCATTCTCGGCGGCGCGGGCACCCTGATCGGCCCCGTCCTCGGCGCGGGCTTCATCAAGTACTTCGAGAACATCTTCTCGAAGATCAACGACAACGTCCTGCACCAGTGGTTCGCCTTCCTGCCGGACGGGATGGAAGACTTCATGGTCTTCATCGTCCATCCCTTCGTCGGCAAGGGCTGGCACCTGACGCTCGGCATCCTGTTCATGCTCGTGGTGACCTTCCTGCCCGGCGGCCTTGTCGAGGGCGGCCAGCGGATCGCCCGGCTGTTCCGGCGCCGCGGCAAGAAGACCGACACGCCCGATCCCGAGCATCACCCCAAGGAAACGCCCCACGTGGCGGAATGAGGAGACCTGACAGATGGGAATTCTTGAAGTCAAAGGGGTGAACAAGCGCTTCGGTGGCCTGCAGGCCCTCGGCGACGTGAACCTCAGCGTGGAGGAAAACACCGTCCACGCGATCATCGGCCCCAACGGCGCCGGCAAGTCCACCCTGCTCAACTGCCTGGTGGGCAAGCTGATCCCCGACACCGGCTCGGTCATGTTCGACGGCCGCTCGGTGCTGGGCCGCACGCCTTACGAGATCAACCAGATGGGGATCTCGCGGGTGTTCCAGACGCCCGAGATCTTCGGCGACCTGACCGTATTCGAGAACATGGTCATCCCCGCCTTCGCCAAGCGCGACGGCGCCTTCCGGATGCATGCCTTCGAAAGCGTCGCCCGGGAGCAGGACATCGTCGAGCGCGCGCAGCAGATGCTGGAGGAGGTCAACATGCTGGACAAGCTCCACATGCATTCCGCCTCCCTTTCGCGCGGCGACAAGCGCCGTCTGGAGATGGCCATGTGCCTGCTGCAGGAGCCCCGGCTGCTGCTGCTCGACGAGCCAACCGCCGGGATGGCGCGCGCCGACACCAACAACACGATCGACCTGCTCAAGGAGATCAAGCAGAAGCGCGACATCACCATCTGCATCATCGAGCACGACATGCACGTGGTGTTCAGCCTCGCGGACCGGATCACCGTGCTGGCCCAGGGCTCGCCGCTTGTGGAGGACAGCCCCGAAAACATCCGCGGCAACCCCAAGGTGCGCGAAGCCTATCTCGGCGAGGCCGCCTGATGTCGCGCCCTGCCCTTCTTCTGTCCGCAAATATCCCCGCCGGAGGCTGATACATGAACGTCAAACCGGACTTTTCCAAGAACGCCAACATGGCGTCCACCGCTCCGGCCTTCCTGTCGGTCTATGACATGCACGCCTATTACGGCGAGAGCTACATCATCCAGGGCATCTCCTTCAACGTCCACGAGGGCGAGATCCTGGCCCTGCTCGGCCGCAACGGCGCCGGCAAGACCACCACGCTGCGCGGGATCGCCCGGATGGATGCCCCACAGGTCACCCACGGCGAAATCTGGCTCGACCACCAGCACCTGCACACAATGAAGAGCCACCAGGCCGCCGTGGCGGGCATCGGGCTGGTGCCCGAAGACCGGTCGATCATCCCCGGCCTGACGGTGGAGGAGAACCTGCAGCTGGCGCAGATCGTCGAGCCGATCGGCTGGACGCTCGACCGCCTCTACGACCTCTTCCCCCGCCTCGGCGAACGCCGCAAGCAGGAGGGCGTCACCCTTTCGGGCGGCGAACAGCAGATGCTGGCCATCGCCCGGGCGCTGGCGCGGGACATCAAGGTGCTGCTCCTCGACGAGCCCTATGAGGGCCTCGCTCCGGTCATCGTCGACGAGATCGAGAAGACCCTCATCCACATCAAGGAACAGGGCATCACCACGGTCATCGTGGAGCAGAACGCCGTCCGCGCGCTGGAACTGGCCGACCGCTCGGTGATCCTCGACACCGGTTCCATCGTCTTTGACGGCACCGCCGCCGAAGTGCTGGAAAACGCCGAGCTGCGGGCGGAATACCTCGCGATCTGAACAAAGGTTCGCGGCGCCTCCGCGAAGAGAGGCCCGTCCAGAGCCCTTCGGGGCATCCTTGATCCCGGCCGCGCCCTGCGCGGCCGTTTTTCTTGCGCTGGTTACATTCCCCCCGCTCCCCTGCGACGCAACGCCATCGCGAAACGCTGGACGGACGCCCCGCCCACCGTTAGCCATGGGAGGGATCGCCGCGCGACGCGGCGGCGGCCGCCCTGCCGCAACCAGGAGACACCGATGCGCATTCTTCTCGCCACCCTCGCCGTTCTTTTCCTTGCCAATTGCGCGCCCACCGGCACCTATGCCGTGAGCGAACCGGGCAATCCGGTCGAGCCCGATTACTCGAGGGCTGCGGCGGAATCCGTGGGCGGCGTGAACTCCGGCGAGTTCCGGGGCCCTGGCGTCTGAGGTTCGGGGTCCATCGGGCGTTCTCTCGCGGTTCGCTGCGTCAAGATTTCCGTTGACTTGAGGGGGTGCCGGGGAAAGACCTTGGCATGACAGCGCCGCGACCGCCGTCTCAGACATGAACTGTCACGAGGCACGTCATGGACATCTCGCCAAACGCTCCCCCGCTTCCGCCGACCGAAAGCGCAGCCGACCTCTACGCCTCTGTTTCCCAGATCCGCGCCGCCATCTCGCGCGAGGCGGAGGCGACGCTCGCAAGCTGGCAGCCGGCGATCCACCGGCCGGACTTCCTGCCTTCGGCCCGCAATCTCGCCCATTACCTCGCCCTGCGGAAGATCGACCTCCGTCCGCATCAGGACCGGCTCATCGCGCTCGGGCTCTCCTCGCTCGGCCATTGCGAGGAGGCCGTGCGCCCCGCGCTGGACGCCGCCTGCGCCTCCCTCGCCTCGATTGCCGGGCTGACGCCCGAGGGCTACCCGCCGGCCGCCGAGTTCACCAAGGGCCGGCAGCGGGTTGCCGCAGCCCAGGCCGAGATGTTCGGCACCGGCGATGGCGAACCGGGCACGCGCATCATGGTGACCCTGCCGACCGAGGCCGCTGCAGATGAGGAAATCGCGCGCAGCTTCATCTTCGCCGGCGCCGATTGCGTCCGTATCAACTGCGCCCATGACGATGCCGAGACATGGGCGGCGATGATCGCCAATGTCCGCCGGGTCTCCCGCGACCTGGGCCGCCAGATCCGCATCAACATGGATCTCGGCGGGCCGAAGGTGCGCACCGACCTCGGCGGCCGGACCAAGGGGATCAAGCTGCGGCAGGGCGACCGGTTCCGGATGGCTCAGAGCCTCGAAGCCGCGCCGGCGGGCGCCGAAGAACTCCCGGCCCTGAGCCTCAACCACCCCGAGCTCGTCGCCTCGCTTCGCCCCGGCACGGAGATCTGGTTCGATGACGGCAAGATCGGCGCCCGCATCGACAGCCGGAGCGGCGATGACGTGATCCTCCTCGTCACCTCCGTCCGGCCCAAGGGCGAGAAGCTCAAGCACGGCAACGGCGTCAACCTTCCCGGCGTCGAGGTCGACATCCCCGCCTTGACGGAAAAGGATCTGCAGGATCTCGACTTCGTGCTGCGGCACGCCGACACCATCGGCTTCTCCTTCGTCCAGTCGCCCCGCGACGTCCGCGACCTGCTCGCCGCGCTCGACGCGCGGCTCGACGGCGCGCAGCCGCCGGGGGTCATGCTCAAGATCGAGACCGACCTCGCGGTGCGCAACCTGCCCCGTCTGCTCGTCGAGGCCGGAGGCCGCTTGCCGGTGGCGGTCATGATCGCCCGCGGCGACCTGTCGGTCGAACTGGGCATGGACCGGACCTCGGAGATGCAGGAGGAGATCCTCTGGCTGTGCCTGGCGGCCCATGTGCCGACGGTCTGGGCGACGCAAGTCTTGGAAAACATGATGAAACAGGGGCGTGCCAGCCGTGCGGAGGTGACCGACGCCGCGATGGGCCAGCGCGCCGATTGCGTGATGCTGAACAAGGGCCCCTATGCCCCGCAGGCGATCACCTTTCTGCATGGGATCCTGCGCCGGATGGCGCGGCATCACAGCAAGGGGGTCTCCAGTCTCGCGCCGCTGAACTCCTGGCGGCAGTCACAGGCGCTCTGAGCCGGCTTGACCAACTCTCGGCATTTAAGTCGAATTGACCGCATGTTCCGGTCGTTTCGACCGGCCGCCAGCCCCACGCGTTAACTCCCGGTTCACAGTCTCGCGCCATCCTTCTCCCGGGTGGGGGTTCCTCGAGACAGGACTCCGAAAATGATCTCCATCGGCTCCAGCCCGTTCCTGCCGGCGGTCGGTGGGCCGCACAGCGCCACCGCCGAAGACCGACGGGCCACATCCCCTTCCTCTTCCGTCTCGCCCACCTCGCGGGTCGCGGAGGGGACCGTTCAGGGGGCCACCACGGCCCAGCCCGATCCCCGGGTACTCCAGCCGGTTCCCGCGGGCGGGCCATCCGCCACGGATCGCACCCGCTCCGAGCCCGAGCGCCCGCTGGCGGATCTCGGCGAGCGGGGCGGCGATGCGCAGGGCCAGGAAACGCAGGCCGCGCATATCCGGGAGCCCGTGCCGCCGCTGACGCAGTTCGTGGAAATTCCCACCGAGACCACGGCGGAGATCCAGCGCCTGCGAGAGGAAGCCAGATCGGCGCGCCCGGAAAGCGACGCAGGTATCGTCCCGGCCTCCGCCAGCACAGGCCCCGAGCGGGACGCGGCGCAAAGGATCGGCACCAGCCTCAGCACGATGCGGCAGATCCAGGCGCCCGGGGCGCTGACGCTGGACATCACCCGCTAATCCGGCCGCGAAAACGAAGACGCCGCCCCGAGGGGCGGCGCCGCACCTGCGATTGGAGGCAGGTCATGTCATCCGGGGCGTCCCGTCGATCAGTTCAGCGCCTTGTCGCTGATCTGGTGGGTCCAGGCGCCTTCCGGCTCCTGGCTGATGACCGGGTCAGAGCCGCCGCTCAGCAGCGTCGACACGGTGCGCTCGTAATCGGCCGGGTCGAGCGCGCCGTTGGAGCCCGCGGTCAGCTTGGCAATCTCGCCCATCATGCGCTTCTGGTGGGTCTCGGTCTGGGCGCCGGTCTCGTCATTGTCGAGCACGATCATCGCCGCGTCGTCCGGGTTCTCCTCGGCCCATTTCCAGCCCTTCATGGAGGCCCGCACGAAGCGCACCATCTTGTCCTCGAATTCCGGGTCGGCGAGATTCTCTTCCAGCACGTAGATGCCGTCTTCCAGCGTCGCGACGCCCTGATCCTCGTACTTGAAGGTGATGAGCTCGTCCGGAGACACGCCGGCGTCGATCACCTGCCAGTATTCGTTGTAGGTCATGGTCGAGATGCAGTCGGCCTGCCGCTGCAGCAGCGGATCGACGTTGAAGCCCTGCTTGAGCACCTCGACGCCCATCTCGGCCTTGCCGTCGGTCGAGATCCCGAGCGAGGACATCCAGCTCATGAAGGGGAACTCGTTGCCGAAGAACCAGACGCCCAGCGTGCGGTTGACGAGATCCATGGGCTCTTCGATGCCGGTGTCCTTCCAGCAGGTCAGCATCATGCCGGAGGACTTGAACGGCTGGGCGATGTTGACCAGCGGCAGCCCCTTTTCACGGGCGGCGAGCGCGGCGGGCATCCATTCGATGGTCACGTCGGCGCCGCCGCCGGCGATCACCTGGGTCGGCGCGATATCGGGGCCGCCGGGCAGGATCGTGACGTCCAGGTCCTCTTCCTCGTAGAAGCCCTGGTCGAGCGCCACGTAATAGCCCGCGAACTGGGCCTGGGTGACCCACTTGAGCTGCAGCGTGACCTCGTCGGCCGCCATGGCCGAGCCGGCGATCAGCGACAGCGCCGTTCCCGCTAGAAATTTCTTCATCTTCTCTCTCCTTGTTGGCTCTTCAGTTTTTGCCTGCCTTTTCGGCAGCTTGGTTACCTGCGTTGCGAGGGGTGCCAGAAGGTCACCACCTTTTCGATCCACGAAACGCCGCCATAAAGCAACGTCCCCACGATGGCCGCCACGGCGATTTCCGCCCAGACGAGGTCAATGGACAGGCTCCCGACCCCGGTGGAAATGCGGAACCCCATGCCGCGCGTCGGCGAGCCGAAATACTCGGCCACGATAGCGCCGATCAGCGCCAGCGTTGATGCAATCTTGAGCCCGTTGAAAACAAAGGGCATCGCCGCCGGCAGCCGCAGCTTGACCAGGGTCTGGAGATAGCCCGCCGCATAGGTGCGCATCAGGTCGCGTTGCATCGCGTCGGTCTCCCGCAGCCCCTGCACGGTGTTCACCAGCATCGGGAAGAACACCATCACCACGACGACCGCCGCCTTGGACTGCCAGTCGAAGCCGAACCAGCTCACCAGGATCGGCGCGATGCCGACGATCGGCAGCGCGGCCACGAAGTTGCCGATGGGCAGCAGCCCGCGGGTGAGGAAGCTGGAGCGGTCGATCAGCACGGCAATGACGAAGGCCGCGGTGCAGCCGATGACATAGCCCGTGAGCGCCCCCTTGAGCACGGTCTGGACGAAATCCTCCCACAGTATGGCGGTGGAGGCGGCGAAGGTGGCCGCGATGTCCGAGGGCGCGGGCAGGATCACCGGCGAGACCCCGAGCCCGGTCACCAGCCCTTCCCAGAGAAACAGCGTCGCCCCGCCCAGCACCACCGGCACGAAGATCCGCGCCGCGCGGTCGTCCCGGTCCGGGGAATTGGCGATTTGCCGGTTCATCGCCCAGACGGCGCACCAGATGACGACGGAGAAGATCAGCAGCGTCATGTCGGCATCCCCATCCGCTTGAGCGTGACGCGCTGCAGGATGTCGAGCAGCGTCACCAGCACCCCGGCCAGGATCGCCGCGGCCAGCAGCGCCGCCCAGATCGCCAGCGGCGTGCCGAACTGGTCGCCGATCAGGATGCGCGCGCCGAGCCCGGAGATCGCGCCGGTGGGCAGCTCGCCGACGATGGTCCCGACCAGCGCCGAGGCGATGCCGATCTTGAGCGAGGTGAAGAGATAGGGAAGCGAGGCCGGCAGCCGCAGCTTGAAGAAGGTTTCCCGCTGCGAGGCGTTATAGGTGCGCAGCAGGTCGAGCTGCGAGGCCGTGGGCGCGCGCAGCCCCTTCACCATGCCGACCAGCACCGGGAAGTAGCACAGGTAGGCCGAGATGATCGCCTTTGGCACTCCGCGGCCCTCGATCCCGAGCTGTGCGCTGAGCACGATGATCATCGGCGCCAGCGCCACGATGGGGATCGTCTGGCTGATGATCGCCCAGGGCATGACGCTCATGTCCATCACCCGGGAATGCACGATCGCCACCGCGCCGAGGATGCCGAGCGTCGTTCCGAGCAGGAACCCCCAGAGGGTAGACTGCAGGGTGATGCTGGCGTGGTAGATCAGCGAGCGCTTCGACATGGCGCGCCCCTTCAGCACCATCTCGCCAGTGGTCTTCCACAATTCCTCGCCGACCTGGACGGGCGTGGGCAGGCGGGGACGGTCGAGGGCATAGCCTTCCGAGACATGGTCCGGATTGTCGATCATCAGGCGCCAGACCGAGACTTCGAGCCGCTCGCGCGCCCCGGCGGGCTCCACCGCGGCCCCGGCCCGCTCGGCCTGGTCCAGCGCGGTGCGGATGTTCATTGGCGCCACGGCCGCGTACCAGAGCGCCACGATCGCGGCGAGCACCACGAGAACGGGAAAGGCGGTCTTCATCGCACGGCCCTCCGCCCGGGCTTCGGATCAATCGTCATAGGCATGCCCCGCCCGCAGCCCCTCGCGCACCCGGTGCGCGATGGCGAGGAATTCCGGCGTGTCGCGGATGTCCAGCGGACGCTCCCGCGGCAGGGTGCTCTCGATCACGTCGGTGATCCGCCCCGGCCGCGGCGACATCACCACGATCTTGGTCGAGAGATAGACCGCTTCGGGGATCGAATGGGTGACGAAGCCGATCGTCTTGCCGGTCCGGTCCCAGAGCGCCAGCAGCTGCTCGTTCAGGTGGTCGCGGACGATCTCGTCCAGCGCGCCGAAAGGCTCGTCCATCAGCAGGATCTCGGCGTCGAAGGCCAGCGCCCGCGCGATGGAGGCCCGTTGCTGCATGCCGCCCGACAGCTGCCAGGGGTATTTCGCGCCGAAGCCCTCGAGGTCGACCAGCTTCAGCACCCGCGCCACCTGCTCGTCCTGCTGCGCCCGGGAATAGCCCATGATCTCCAGCGGCAGCTTGATGTTCTTGGCGATGGTCCGCCACGGATAGAGCCCGGCCGCCTGGAACACGTAGCCATAGGCCCGCTTGCGCCGCGCCTCGTCGGGGCTCATCCCGTTCACGGTGATCTGCCCGCCCGTCGGATGCTCCAGCGCCGCCACCACCCGCAGGAACGTGGTCTTGCCGCAGCCGGACGGGCCAATGAAGGAGACGAAGTCGCCCTTGTTGATCGTCAGGTTGACGTCCCGCAGCGCCTGCACCGCGCCGTCGTTGGTCTGAAAGGTGAGGTCGAGCTTGCGGGCCTCTATGACCGGCGAACGCTGGGATGTCCCTGCCCCGGAAGGTCTCACGCTATCGGTTTCCATGCTGGGTTCACTCATGTCCCTCGCCGCTGCTTCTGTGGTCCGACATTGGTGGCGGATCCTGTTCTTGTCATGTGTCGCCCCACAGGTGTGGTTCGGCAAATTCTACGCTGTTGCCGGCCGGATCCCGCACGTAGATCGACCGTGCTCCGTTCGGCCAGGCGAAATCCGCCTCGATCTCGATTCCGGCGGTCTCGAGGCCCGCACGCATGGCGTCCATATCGGATGACGCCACCGCGAAGCAGATGTGCCCCGCGCCGGCCGCCCCGTGCGGCGGCACCGGCAGCGCGCCCTCCGCCGGCGGGACGCGGGTGACCTCCGGAATGAAGATCAGCACAACGCCCGCGCCGCAGCGGAAGAAGACGTGCCGGCCGTCGACCCGGACGATACGCGGCAGGCCCAGGGTCTCCCCGTAGAAGGCCTCGGCCGCGTCGAGGTCGTCGACGTAAACCGCCGATTCCAGCACGCCCGAGATCGCCGCGATTCCGGTCATCCCTGCGCCGCGCTCCGGCAGGAGCGCGGAAGGCCGGATGGGAGTGCTTTCGCCATCACACCCCGCTCGCCGGAATGCCGGAGCGCTCCACGGGCCGCGGCGCGGTCAGCTCCTTCCAGGTGGACAGCGCCTTGTTGACGGTGCCGTTCGGCTCGCGGGCGACGAACTCGCCGTGGCCTTCCTTGGGCTTCACCTCGCCATCGACCACGGCCACGCGGCCACGGGTGAGGGTGTAACGCGGCAGGCCCTTCACCTTCTTGCCCTCGAAGACGTTGTAATCGATCGCCGATTGTTGGGTGCTGGCCGAGATGGTCTTGGTCTTTTCCGGGTCCCAGACCACGATATCGGCATCCGCCCCCACCATGATCGCGCCCTTTTTCGGGTAGCAATTCAGGATCTTGGCGATGTTCGTTGAAGTGACGGCGACGAATTCGTTCGGCGTCAGCCGCCCGGTGCCGACGCCATGGGTCCAGAGCATCGGCATCCGGTCCTCCAGGCCCCCGGTGCCGTTGGGGATCTTGGTGAAATCGCCCACGCCAAAGCGCTTCTGCTCCGTGGTGAAGGCGCAATGGTCCGTCGCCACCACCGAGAGCGAGCCCGACTGCAGCCCAGCCCAGAGCGAGTCCTGGTGCTGCTTGTTGCGGAACGGCGGCGACATTACGCGCCGCGCGGCGTGGTCCCAATCGGGGTTGGAATACTCGCTCTCGTCCAGCGTCAGGTGCTGGATCAGCGGCTCGCCCCAGACGCGCTTGCCCTGCATCCGCGCCCGCCGGATCGCCTCGTGGCTCTCCTCGCAGGAGGTGTGCACGACGTAGAGCGGCACGCCGGCCATGTCGGCGATCATGATGGCGCGGTTCGTGGCCTCGCCTTCCACCTGCGGCGGGCGGGAATAGGCATGTGCCTCGGGGCCTGTATTGCCTTCGGCCAGCAGCCGCGCGGAGAGCTCGGCCACCACGTCGCCGTTCTCGGCATGGACCAGCGGAATGGCCCCCAGCTCGGCGCAGCGCTGGAACGACGCGTAGAGCTCGTCGTCATTGACCATCAGCGCGCCCTTGTAGGCCATGAAATGCTTGAAGGTGGTGATGCCGCGCTTCACCACTTCCTCCATCTCGTTGAAGACCTGCTCGCTCCACCAGGTGATCGCCATGTGGAAGGAATAGTCGCAATGCGCGCGGGTCGACTTGTTGTCCCACATCTTGAGCGCGTCGAGCAGCCCCTGCTCCGGGCTCGGCAGGGCGAAATCAACCACCATCGTGGTGCCGCCCGACAGCGCGGCACGGGTGCCGCTGTCGAAATCGTCGCTCGAATAGGTGCCCATGAAGGGCATCTCGAGATGGGTGTGCGGGTCGATCCCGCCCGGCATCACGTAGCAGCCGGTGGCGTCGAGCACCTCGTCGCCCTTCAGGTCCGGCCCGATCTCCACGATCTTGCCGCCGTCAACCAGCACATCCGCCTTGTAGGTCAGATCGGCGGTGACGATGGTTCCGTTCTTGATGAGAGTGGTCATGGTCTGTCTCCCTGTCGAGCTGCCGCGCCACCTTTGCACGGCTCCCGCATCATCTGTTGAAAAATATCCCGGGGGCCCGGGGGCAACGCCCCCGGCCGCGCCGTTTCACTCCACGATCTCCGCCGTCTCCAGCACCGCGTGGCAGAGCACTTCCGCCCCGGCGGCTGCCCAGTCCGGCGTGATCTCTTCGGCCTCGTTGTGCGACAGCCCGCCGACGCAGGGACACATCACCATCGTCGTCGGCGCAACCTTGGCCGCCCAGCAGGCATCGTGGCCGGCGCCGGAGACCAGGTTCATGTGCGAATAGCCCAGCCGCTCCGCCGCGGCGCGGACGTTCTCCACCAGATCCGGCGTGAAGGTGACCGGGTCGAAATGGCCCACGCGCTCGACGGCGCAGCCGACGCCCAGTTCCTCGCAGATCTCCGCCGCGCGGGCCTCGATCGTGTCGCGCATCCCGTCGAGCTTGGCCTGGTCGACGGTGCGGATGTCGACCGTGAAGACCACCTTGCCAGGCAGCACGTTGCGCGAGTTGGGGCTGAACGTCACCTGCCCCACGCCACCCACGGCATCGGGCTGCGCGGCCATCGTGACCTCCTGCACCATCTCGAAGATCCGGCTCATGGCGAGCCCCGCGTTCACCCGCATCGCCATCGGCGTGGAGCCGGTATGCGCCTCCTTGCCGGTGAGGGTGAACTCCAGCCACCAGAGGCCCTGGCAATGGGTCACGACGCCGATGTCCTTGCCCTCGGCCTCGAGGATCGGCCCCTGCTCGATGTGCAGCTCGTAATAGGCGTGCATCTTGCGCGCGCCGACTTCCTCGTCGCCGACCCAGCCGATCCGCTTCAGCTCGTCGCCGAACTTCATGCCCTCGAGGTCCTCGCGGTCGTAGGCGTAGTCGAGCGTGTGCACCCCGGCGAAAACGCCGGAGGCCAGCATCGCGGGAGCGAAGCGCGCGCCCTCCTCGTTGGTCCAGTTCACCACCACGATCGGGTGTTTTGTCTTGATGCCGAGGTCGTTCATCGTCCGCACCGCCTCGAGCGCGCCCAGCACGCCGAGCACGCCGTCATACTTGCCGCCGGTCGGCTGGGTGTCGAGGTGGCTGCCCACGTAGACGGGCAGCGCGTCCGGATCCTCGCCCGCGCGGGTGGCGAACATGGTGCCCATCTTGTCGACGCCCATGGTCAGCCCCGCCTCGTCGCACCATTTCTGGAACAGCGCGCGGCCCGCGGCATCGGCATCGGTCAGGGTCTGGCGGTTGTTGCCGCCCGCCACGCCCGGGCCGATCTTTGCCATTTCCATGATCGAGTCCCAAAGGCGGGTGCCGTTGATCTTCAGGTTCGCGCCAGGTGCAGGCATCTCTTTCTCCGTTCTTCGCTACGAACTCGCGCCCTCGGCCAGGGCGCGCAACGCGTCGAGCGCTGCCTCGGCCTGGTCCTCCGGCACGAAGACATGGTCGTGGTGGTGGGCGGCCACCATGTTGCAGGGGATGCCAAGGGCGGCGAGCGCCCCCGACACCGCTGCGGTCAGCCCGACGCCGTCGAGGGCGGAATGCACCTCCAGCGTGATCTGTCGCATCGCGAGGGGCGCGCGGGGCGGCACCGGCACGATCACCGAGATCCCCTCGGCTTCGCGGAACATGCCCTGCGCGCGCGGCAGGACCTCGGCCAGCTCATCCGGATCGAGGAGCGTGCGAAAGGCGAAATGGCCCGGCACGAGGCGCGGCGCCATCTGCCGAACCATCGCCTGCCCTTCTTTCACCCTCTCGGTCACCGCGCCCGCCTCAGTCCAGCGCGTTCAGAACATCGCGCAGCGTGCCGACGAGCTGGTCGACATGCGGCTTCTCGATGATCAGCGGCGGGCTGAGCGCGATGATGTCGCCGGTGGTCCGGATCAGGCACCCCTTGTCATAGGCATCGAGGAAGGCGCTGAAGGCCCGCTTGGTCGGCGCGCCGGCGATCGGCTCCAGCTCGATCGCCCCGATCAGCCCCATGTTGCGGATATCGACGACATGCCGGCAATCGGCCAGCGAATGCAGGGCGTCCTCCCAGTAGGGCGCAAGATCCGCCGCACGCTGGAACAGCCCTTCCTCGCGATAGGTCTCGAGCGTGGCGAGGCCGGCGGCCGAGGCAATCGGGTTGCCGGAATAGGTGTAGCCGTGGAACAGCTCGATCATGTGCTCCGGGCCGGTCATGAAGGAGTCGTGGATCTGGCCCGTGGCCAGCACCGCGCCCATCGGGATCACCCCGTTGGTCAGCCCCTTCGCGCAGGTGATGAGGTCCGGCATCACCCCGAAATGCTCCGCCGCGAAGGACGACCCGAGCCGGCCGAACCCGGTAATGACCTCGTCGAAGATCAGCAGGATGCCGTGCCGGGTGCAGATCTCGCGCAGGCGCTCAAGGTACCCCCTGGGCGGCAGCAGCACGCCGGTCGAGCCGGCCATCGGTTCCACGATCACCGCGGCGATGGTCTCGCCGCCATGCAGGGCGCAGATCCGCTCCAGCTCGTCGGCCAGATGCGCGCCGTGTTCCGGCTGGCCGCGGGTCATGGCGTTTTCCGGCAGATGCGTCGCCGGCAGGTGGTCCACCCCGTTCAGGAGGGTGCCGAAGACCTTGCGGTTGTTGACGATGCCGCCGACGGAGATCCCGCCGAAGTTGACACCGTGGTAGCCGCGCTCGCGGCCGATCAGGCGGGTGCGCTGCCCCTCGCCGCGGGCACGGTGATAGGCGAGCGCGATCTTCAGCGCGGTCTCGACGGATTCGGACCCGGAGTTGGTGAAGAACACATGTTCGAAGGGCTCGGGCGCCATGTCCCGCACTGCGGAGGCGAGCTGGAACGCCTTGGGGTGGCCCATCTGGAAGGCCGGTGCATAGTCCAGCTCGGCCGCCTGTGCCTGGATCGCCTCGACTATCTTCGGGCGGCGGTGACCGGCGTTGCAGCACCAGAGGCCGGCGGTGCCGTCCAGAACCTGGCGGCCGTCGTCGGTGGTGTAATGCATACCCTCGGCAGCCACGAACATGCGCGGGGTCTGCTTGAACTGGCGGTTTGCAGTGAACGGCATCCAGAACGCACTGAGATCGTTTGGTGCGGGGTTGCGATCGAGCGCCATGTTGTCTCCCTGCTGGCTGCCCTTCTTGCGGGGTGCGAGCTTGTTTGTTTGACCAAATGGTCAGGAACACGCTACCACGGGTCGGGGGGCAGTCAAGCGCGGGGCACGAAATGCAGTCAGATGCCTCACAGGACTCCCGTTTTTGCAGGCAGTTTGATGGAAACTTGAGCGACGCATGAATTCAGAGAAGTCTCCGCCCCGAATCCCGAGCGAGCCCCGCACCCGCATCCAGCGTCGCAACCACAAGGCCATCCTCGACGCGGCTCTGGATGTCTTTTCTTCCAAGGGTTTCCGCGGCGCGACCGTGGACGAGATCGCGCAGGCGGCGGGCCTCTCCAAGCCCAACCTGCTCTACTACTTCCCGACCAAGGAGGCGATGCACCTGGCGCTCCTGTCGACGCTGCTCGACGTCTGGCTCGACCCGCTGCGCACGCTCGATCCGCAGGGCGATCCGGTGTCGGAGATTCTGGGCTACGTGCGGCGCAAGCTGGAGATGAGTCGCGAGATGCCGCGCGAAAGCCGGATCTTCGCCAACGAGGTGCTGCAGGGCGGTCCGCATCTGGGCGATACCCTGGGCACGGTGCTGAAACCGCTGGTCGACGAGAAGGTCGAGGTGATCCGTGGCTGGATCGCCGCCGGGCGGATCGCCGAGGTGCACCCCTATCACCTGATCTTCTCGATCTGGTCGCTGACCCAGCACTACGCGGATTTCGACGTGCAGGTGCGCACCGTTCTGGGGGACGAGGGCGCGGACCCCTTTCCCGAAGCCGAACGTTACCTGGTGGCGCTCTTCACGAAGCTGCTCACGCCCTGAGCCCTGGCAAACGAGAACGGGGCGCCGAAGCGCCCCGCTGAATATCGTAACATGTCAGACCCTTATTCGGCGGCGCAGGCCGTCTGCGGGTTGTTGGGATGGGTCGTCCAGTCACCGGGCTCGGCCGGGACCTTCTCGCCCGTGCGCAGGTCGAGCTCGCCGGCATCGAGCCGCCGCATGGTGATGCAGCCCTCGATCGGGCAGACGTTGACGCAGAGGTTGCAGGCGACGCATTCGCTGTCGTCGACCTCGAACACGCGATCCTCCTTCATCACGATGGCCTGGTGCGAGGTGTCCTCGCAGGCGGCAAAGCAGCGGCCGCACTTGATGCAGGCCTCCTGGTCGATCTCGGCCTTGGTGATGTAGTTGAGGTTGAGGAACTGCCAGTCGGTGACGTTCGGCACCGCGCGGCCGACGACCTCGTCGACAGAGGTGTAGCCCTTCTCGTCCATCCAGGAGGAAAGCCCGGCAATCATCTCCTGCACGACGCGGAAGCCATAGGTCATCGCCGCGGTGCAGACCTGCACGTTGCCCGCGCCGAGCGCCATGAACTCCGCCGCGTCGCGCCAGGTCGTGACGCCGCCGATACCGGAGATCGGCAGGCCGGCGGTTTCGGGGTTGCGGGCGATCTCGGCCACCATGTTGAGCGCGATCGGCTTCACCGCCGGGCCGCAATAGCCGCCGTGCGTGCCCTTGCCGTCGATCATCGGCTCCGGGCTCATCGCGTCGAGGTCGACCGAGGTGATCGAGTTGATCGTGTTGATCAGGCTGACCGCATCCGCCCCGCCGCGCTTGGCCGCCTCGGCCGGGTAGACGATGTTGGTGACGTTGGGCGTGAGCTTCACGATCACCGGCATCCTGGTGTTCTGCTTGCACCAGCGGGTCACCATCTCGATGTACTCGGGCACCTGCCCCACCGCCGAGCCCATGCCGCGCTCCGCCATCCCGTGCGGGCAGCCGAAGTTCAACTCGATCCCGTCGGCGCCGGTTTCCTCGACCACCGGCAGGATCGCCTTCCAGGCTTCCTCCTCGCAGGGGACCATGAGGCTCACCACCACGGCGCGGTCGGGATAGTCACGCTTCACCGCCTTGATCTCGCGGAGGTTCACCTCCAGCGGGCGGTCGGTGATCAGCTCGATGTTGTTGAGCCCGAGCAGGCGGCGATCGGCGCCCCAGACGGCGCCGTAGCGCGGACCGTTGACGTTGACGATCGGCGGGCCTTCCTGGCCTAGGGTCTTCCAGACCACGCCGCCCCAGCCGGCCTCGAAGGCGCGGCGGACGTTGTATTCCTTGTCGGTCGGCGGCGCGGAGGCCAGCCAGAACGGGTTGGGCGACTTGATGCCGACGAATTCGCTCGCAAGATTTGCCATCTGTTAGATCTCCCTCACTCGGCTGCGACGGCGGCTTCGCCGACCAGCGCCAGGTGGATGTCCTCGGCCGCGTCGCGGCCATCGGCGACCGCGGTCACCGTCAGGTCGTCGCCGCCCGCGGCGCAGTCGCCGCCGGCCCAGACGCCGTCGAGCGAGGTGCGGCCCGGGCCGGTGACCACGATCTTGCCGCCCTCGGTCTCGACCACGCCGGGCACGCCCTCGAGCGACTGTCCGATGGCCTTGAGAACCTGGTCGGCCGGCAGCGTGAAGGTCTCCTCGGAGGCTTGCATGCCGTTCGGCGTGTCCTCGGTATAGGCGAAAGTCACGGAGGACACGGTCTGTCCATCCGTGGTATTGAAGGCCACCGGCTGGGCGTTGAGGATGATCCGCACGCCACGCGCCGCCGCCAGTTCCTGTTCGAATGTCGAGGCCGAGAGCCGTTCGCGCCCGCGCCGATAGACCATCGTGACATGCTCGGCGCCCAGCAGCTTGCTCTGGATCGCCGCGTCCACCGCGGTCATGCCGCCGCCGATCACCACCACTTCGCGGCCGACGGGCAGCTTGGAGAGGTCTTCGGCCTGGCGCAGCTCGGCGATGAAATCAACCGCGTCGCGCACATGGGCATGGGCCTCGCCCTCGACCCGCAGGGCGTTCACCCCCGGCAGGCCGATGCCGAGGAAGACGGCGTCGAAACCCTCGCGGAGTTCGTCCAGTGTCAGGTTCTCGCCGAGCTTCATGCCGGTCCGCAGCTCGATCCCGCCGATCTTCAGCAGCCAGTCGACCTCGAAGGAGGCGTAATCCCCGACCGTCTTGTAGGCGGCGATGCCGAATTCGTTGAGACCGCCCGCCTTTTCGCGGGCGTCGAAAATCACCACGTCATGGCCGCGCATCGCCAGCCGGTGGGCACAGGACAGCCCGGCCGGCCCGGCGCCGACGACGGCGACGCGCTTGCCGGTCTCGGCGGCGCGGGTGAAGGGGTGGATGCCCTGCTCCATGAGGTGGTCGGTCGCGTAGCGCTGAAGCTGGCCGATCTCCACCGGGCTGCCCTCGGCCACCTGCCGGACGCAGACTTCCTCGCAGAGCGTCTCGGTCGGGCAGACACGGGCGCACATGCCGCCGAGAATGTTCTGCTCCAGAATCGTCCGGGCCGCGTTGTCCGGGGTGCCGGTCTGGATCTGCCGGATGAACATCGGGATATCGATGTCGGTCGGGCAGGCCGTGACGCAGGGCGCGTCGTGACAGAAGTAGCAACGGTCCGCCGCGACATGGGCCTCGTGCGCGTCAAGCGGCGGGTGAAGCTCGTCGAAATTCCGGTTGTAGCTGGCCTGATCGAGTCGTCCGGGCACGACCCCTGGCGTCCTCTGGCTGTTTTGCATCGTGCAAACCCCTGCTGGAGACATTTCCTTTCTTCAACGCTGGCACAGGTCAAATTTTTTATCAAACGGTAAATTTTGTGATTTTGCCTGCGGCCAGGGCTGCATTCCGCGAGAGGCGCGATTTTGGGCAGCGGAACGGGTGGATTGGTGGCTCAGAAGGCAGAGCCGGCGTTCAAAAACCCGACTCCGGGCATCGGCGCGGGCGCCTTCTATGCGCAACGTCCCTTTTAACGGCCGTGACGTTCCGTTACATGGAAGCATATTTTTCAGGAACCAGAGGCAAGGGCCACATGACCAGGAAGAGTCAGGACGCGGATGTCGCCTTCATCGAGGCGCTCGCGGAGCTGCTGCGGGCAAACGAGTTGACCGAGCTGGAAGTCAAACGCGAATACGGTGAGGACGACAGCCTGAACGTGCGGGTGTGCCGCCATCTCGCCGCGGCGCCGGCGCCGGTCGCCTATGCCGCTCCCGCGGCTGCGCCGGCCCCCGCTGCCGCACCGGCCGCTCCCGCCGAGGCCGCAGCCCCCGTCGAGGATCCGGCTCAGCTGCCCGGCGCGGTCACCTCGCCGATGGTCGGCACGGTCTACATGGCCGCCGAGCCCGGCGCCGCACCCTTCGTCGAAGTGGGCACGACCGTGTCCGAGGGCCAGACGGTGCTGATCGTCGAGGCCATGAAGACCATGAACCAGATCCCCGCGCCGCGGTCCGGCACGGTCAAGCGCATCCTGGTCGAGAACGGCGCCCCGGTGGAATTCGGCGCCCCCCTGATGATCATCGAATGATGTTCGACAAGATCCTGATCGCCAACCGCGGCGAGATCGCCCTGCGCGTGATCCGGGCCTGCCGCGAAATGGGCATCCGCTCGGTCGCCGTGCATTCCACCGCGGACAGCGATGCGATGCACGTGCGCCTGGCCGACGAGAGCGTCTGCATCGGCCCGCCGCCCTCGCCCCAGAGCTACCTGTCCTTCCCCAACATCATCTCGGCCTGCGAGATCACCGGGGCGGACGCGATTCACCCTGGCTACGGCTTCCTCTCGGAAAACGCGGCCTTCGTGCAGATCGTGGAAGACCACGACATCACCTTCATCGGCCCCAAGGCGGAGCACATCCGCGTCATGGGCGACAAGATCACCGCCAAGGAGACGATGAAGAACCTCGGCGTGCCCTGCGTGCCGGGCTCCGACGGCGGCGTGCCGGACCTCGAGACCGCCGAGAAGGTGGCCGCCGAGATCGGCTACCCGGTGATCGTCAAGGCCACCGCCGGCGGCGGCGGTCGCGGGATGAAGCTCGCCAAGACGGCGGCGGACCTGCCCAACGCCTTCCGCACCGCCCGCTCCGAGAGCAAGGCGGCCTTCGGCAATGACGAGGTCTATATCGAGAAGTACCTCACCAAGCCGCGCCACATCGAGATCCAGGTCTTCGGCGACGGCAAGGGCAATGCCGTGCACCTCGGCGAGCGCGATTGCTCGCTGCAGCGCCGGCACCAGAAGGTCTTCGAGGAGGCCCCCGGCCCGGTGATCGATGCCGAGACCCGCAACCGGATCGGCAACATCTGCGCCGACGCCGTGGCCCGCATCAACTACATCGGTGCCGGCACGATCGAGTTCCTGTTCGAGGACGGCGAGTTCTACTTCATCGAGATGAACACGCGGCTTCAGGTCGAGCATCCGGTCACCGAAGGCATCTTCGGCGTCGACCTCGTGCGCGAGCAGATCCGCGTGGCCCAAGGCCTGCCGCTTTCGTTCAGCCAGGACGACCTGGTGGTGAACGGCCATGCCATCGAGGTACGGATCAACGCCGAGAAGCTGCCGAACTTCACCCCCTGCCCCGGCACCGTTGGCATGTACCACGCCCCCGGCGGGCTGGGCGTGCGGATGGATTCGGCGCTCTACGGCGGCTATACGATCCCGCCCTATTACGACAGCCTGATCGGCAAGCTGATCGTGCACGGCCGCGACCGCGAAGAGGCGCTGTCGCGCCTGCAACGCGCGCTCAGCGAGATCGTGATCGAGGGCATCGACACGACCCTGCCGCTGTTCGACGGCCTGCTGGCGGAACCCGATATCCGTGCCGGGAACTACGACATCCACTGGCTGGAGAAATGGCTGGCCGCCCAGGGCGCGTGACACGCCCGCACAACGACCCCCGCCGCGCCCGGAGCGACGTCTCCGGGCCGGCACGCATCGCGGCGGCCGCCTCCCGGATCCGGACGCGATGGACCTGACCCCCGATCTCCTTCTGCGTGGCTATGCCTCCGGCATCTTCCCGATGGCCGAGAGCCGGGAGGACACCGAAGTGTTCTGGGTCGAGCCGCGGATGCGCGGCATCTTTCCCCTGGATGGGTTCCGGATCTCCCGTTCGCTCCGCCGACGCCTCCGCAGCGGCTGTTACACCGTCTCGACCGACCGGGATTTCACCGGCGTGCTCGAGGGATGCGCCGACCGTCCGGAAACCTGGATCAACCGCACGATCTTCGATCTCTACACCCAGCTCCACGCGGCGGGCCACGCGCATTCGCTGGAGGTCTGGGAGGGTGAGGAACTGGTCGGCGGTGTCTATGGTGTGACGCTCGGCGGCGCCTTCTTCGGAGAGAGCATGTTCTCGCGGCGCACCGATGCCTCGAAGGTCGCGCTGGCCTACCTCGTGGATCGCTTGCGGCAGGGGGGCTTCACGCTTTTCGACGCGCAGTTCCTGACGCCGCACCTCGCCAGCCTCGGGGCCATCGAGATCACGCAGGCGGAGTATCGGAAGCGGCTGGCCGAGGCGCTGGCCGTGCGGGCCGATTTCGACGCCACCGGCCCCCTGCCCTCGGCTCAGTCGTTGCTACAGCGCAGCAGCCAGACGTCGTAGCGCGGGTGGTCCATCGCCTTGAGCGCCGGCGAGGAAGCGATCATCCAACCGGAGAAGGCCGGATCGCCGGAGGTCACGTCCCGGATCTCGAGCCAGCCGAAGGCGTCCGAGTTGGGGTTGCTCGCCGGGTAGCGGCAATCGCCAAGCGTGATCGACAGGCGGCCGAAGAGCTTGGTCTCGCCGCGCCCGATGCTGATGTCGGTGGTCTCGCCGTTGATCTTGTCGAGCAGGCGGATCTCGCCGCCACTGGCGCTCCGCGCCTCCTGCTGGGCGAACGCGGGCGCGGCCGCGAGCAACGCGATCGCCAGCCAGCGCATCACTCGTCCTCGGTCGAGCTGACGAACTTGGCCAGCAGACCCAGGAGACTGAGCGCCCCTTGCGTGTCCTCGATCTCCGAGCCCGGTTCGAGGTTGAAGGGCGAGCCGCCGGGCACCAGTTCGACGAAGTTGCCGCCGAGCAGACCTTCGGAGGAGATCGCGATGGAGCTGTCCTCCGGCACTTCGAGGCTGTCGGCCACGTTGAGCGTGACATCGGCCCGGAAGGTCTGGTGGTTGAGGTCGAGCCCGGTCACCGTGCCGACCTTGACCCCTGCGAGGCGAACGTCGGTGCCGACGGTGATGCCTTCGGCGGAGCGGAAGCTGGCGGTGAGATCATAGCCCGCGCCCTGGCTCGGCGACATGCCCGCGCCCTGGCTGGCATAGACGAGGAAGCCGACAGCGACGGCAAGGGTTGCCGCACCGGCGAGGATTTCTCCGGGACTTTCAGACATGGCTACCTCCGCGCCTCAGGATTGTGGCCGGCCCGAGGTCGCAACGCCGCGCGAACGCAATGGTCATTCAGGCGTCCACGCCTCGTAATCGCTGCGCGCCACCGGATCGGTGCGACGCAGGGAGCCGGCCGGCTTGTAGGCCATGTCCGGCATCCCGGTGAGATTCTCGACATGCGGCTTTTCCCACGGCTTGTGGGGCAGCGGCCGGTCGCTGGGCGGCTCGTCGTACATCCGGTGCAGCCAGCCATGCCACTCGGGCGGCACCTTGCTGGCCTCGATCTCCCCGTCGTAGATCACCCACCGCTTGCTGTCGTCGGCATTGCGGTAATAGACGTTGCCGTCCTTGTCCTCGCCGACCTTCTGGCCGTGGCGAGAGGTGAAAAGCTGGGTGCCGTAGGTCTGGCCGTCCCACCAGATGATGGCGCGGAGAACCGAATTGAGGATACCCATGAAAGCCTCCGGATGCGTGTCGCGATCCGGTATGGACCAACTGCGCCCCGAGGTCCAGTGATCAGCGCGGCAGAGCCCGCCGATCAGTCCGGCAGGCGGGCCGTCACCTCGATCTCGATCTTCATCTCCGGCTCCTGAAGGCCCGCGGTGATCATCGTCGCCGCCGGTTTGGCCCTGCCAAACGCCGCCCGCGTGGCAGGCCAGCATGCCGGCCAGTCACCGGCGTCGGGCAGGATGTAACGCACGCGCACCACGTCATCGAGGCTCGCCCCCGCCTCGACCAGCGCCCGGCCGATCGTGGCCAGCGCGTTCGAGCATTGCATCTCGACTTCCTGCGGCATCTGCATCGTCGCGTAGTCGTATCCGGTGGTGCCGGAAACGAAGACCCATCCGTCGCAGACCACGGCCCTGGAATAGCCGATCTGCTCCTCGAAGGGCGATCCTGTGGAAATCAACTGCCTTGGCATGGTCCGGTCCGCCTCCTTGCGGAAGTTGGTTCATCCGGACCATGCCGCAGAACGGGCAGCGCCGTCAGGCGGATAGTGATGCCTCACGCAGGATTTTCAGCCGCGGCGCTCCGTTTCGCCCCGTCCTATTCCGCCTGGATCGTCGAGAGATACTCGACCAGCGCCAGGATGCGGAACCTCGCATAGGTTTCCGCCTCGGACAGCGAGAAATCGGGGTTGCCCGCCGCTTCGCCCTGCACCCGGTAGCGGTTGCCCCAGATCGGCATCTCGCGGGTGCCGTGCGCGCCGGGCTCGGCCGCTCCCTGGATCATCGAGTAGACCCGGGTGATCGGAAATACCCCACCGTTTTCGGCGGCCAGCGTGGTCAGATCCGGCATTGTGCCGGTCAGGAACCCGACCATCGGGCCGTCGCCCTTGCCGCCGGCCCCGTGGCACTGGGCGCAGCTGTTCATGTATTCGTCCTGCCCGACCGTTTCCGCCGCGGCGGGCTGGATGGCGAACGCCGTCATCGCCAGAAGAACGCTCACCAGATTGAGTGTCCGTGTCATTGCCTCCTCCCAAGTTTACCCAAGGGCAAGGCTAAACGCCCGGAAGCGTCCCCGACATGATTTCAATCAATGCAAAGCGCATATGACCGAACTCCCGTCGCCCGGCTCACCGGAACGAAAAAGGCCTCCCGAAGATCCGGGAGGCCTTTCGTATCTGTATCCGCGCTGGCTCAGCTCGCCGAGGCGCTGTCCTTGTTCTCGGCGTAGATCAGCAGCGGCTGGGCCTCGGAGGTCACGGCCTCCTCGTTGACGACGACCTCGTCCACGCCCTCGAGGCCGGGAAGGTCGAACATCGTGTCGAGCAGGATGTCTTCCATGATCGACCGCAGGCCACGCGCACCGGTCTTGCGCTCGATGGCGCGGTGGGCGATGGCGCGCAGCGCATCATCGGTGAAGGCCAGTTCGGTGTCTTCCAGTTCGAAGAGCCGCTGGTACTGCTTGACGATGGCGTTCTTCGGCTGCGTCAGGATCGTGACCAGCGCGTCCTCGTCGAGGTTCTCCAGCGTGGCGATCACCGGCAGACGGCCGACGAATTCCGGGATCAGGCCGAACTTCAGCAGGTCCTCCGGCTCCAGATGCCGGAACAGTTCGCCGATGTCCTGGTTGCCCTCGTCCTTGACGTCCGCGCCGAAACCGATGGCCGAGCCCTTGCCCCGCTGGGCGATGATCTTGTCGAGCCCGGCAAAGGCGCCGCCGCAGATGAACAGGATGTTCGTCGTGTCGACCTGCAGGAATTCCTGCTGCGGATGCTTGCGCCCGCCCTGCGGCGGCACGGAGGCCACGGTGCCCTCCATGATCTTCAGCAGCGCCTGCTGCACGCCCTCGCCCGAGACGTCACGGGTGATCGAGGGGTTGTCGGACTTGCGGGTGATCTTGTCGACCTCGTCGATATAGACGATGCCGCGCTGCGCCCGCTCGACGTTGTATTCCGACGCCTGCAGCAGCTTGAGGATGATGTTCTCGACATCCTCGCCCACGTAACCGGCCTCGGTCAGCGTGGTCGCATCGGCCATGGTGAACGGCACGTCGAGAATGCGCGCCAGCGTCTGGGCGAGATAGGTCTTGCCGCAGCCGGTCGGGCCGATCAGCAGGATGTTCGACTTCTGCAGCTCGATCTCGGCATTCTTGGACGCGTGATTGAGCCGCTTGTAATGGTTGTGGACCGCAACCGAGAGCACGCGCTTGGCGCGGGCCTGGCCGATCACGTAATCGTCGAGGACATTGCAGATTTCCTGCGGGGTCGGCACCCCGTCGGAGGACTTCAGCCCGGAAGACTTGGTTTCCTCGCGAATGATGTCCATGCAGAGCTCGACACATTCATCGCAGATGAAAACCGTCGGCCCCGCAATCAGCTTGCGCACCTCGTGCTGGCTCTTTCCGCAGAAGGAGCAGTAGAGGGTGTTCTTGCTGTCGCTACCGGATGAATTCGCCATGCCAATCCTCTAGGGCCCTGTGCCCGCTGTCCCAGCCGCGCCGGCGGCCCATGTGAGGGGACGGTCCTGATCGCCCCGTCCCGCCAAGAGTATGGCACGCCCCGGCGAGGCACAATGCCCAAATGTCGATGGGCAAGGCCACGCTGCGGACGCGCCGGATCGATGTGAAAGACGCCTCAGCTCTTGGCGCCGTCTTCCGCCGTCTTGCGGCTCTCGACGATCTCGTCGATCAGCCCCCATTCCTTCGCGTCCTCGGCAGACATGAAGTTGTCGCGCTCCAGCGCAGCCTCGACCTTCTTGAGAGTCTGCCCGGTGTGCTTAACGTAGATATTGTTAAGACGATCCTTCAGCTTCTGGGTTTCCTGGGCGTGGATCATGATGTCCGTCGCCTGACCCTGGTAGCCGCCGGAGGGCTGGTGCACCATGATGCGGCTGTTGGGAAGCGAGAACCGCATGCCCTTCTCGCCGGCGGTCAGCAGGAGCGAGCCCATCGAGGCGGCCTGACCGACCACGAGGGTGGAGACCTTGGGCTTGATGTACTGCATCGTGTCGTAGATCGACAGGCCCGAGGTCACGACGCCGCCGGGGCTGTTGATATACATCGAGATCTCCTTGGAGGGGTTCTCCGCCTCCAGGTGCAGCAGCTGGGCCACGACGAGCTGGCTCATGCCGTCGTGCACCGGGCCGTTGACGAAGACGATCCGCTCCTTGAGCAGGCGCGAGAAGATGTCATAGGCGCGTTCGCCGCGGCTGGTCTGTTCGACGACCATCGGGACGAGGTTCATGTAGGTCTCAACGGGGTGCTGCATGGGGGTCTGCCTCGGTGGGGGGCGGTCGCTCTCGCAAACGCCGCTGCGGTTCTGTCCCTGAGTCTTAGTGTCGGGCACCGGGGGCTGCAAGGGCAGCCGGCACGATCGGATTTGACTCCGGGCCGCACGGAGATTTACCTTGGGTCAATACTTTTCCCGCGACGCCGGCGTGCCCGTTTCTGTCGCCCGTGCCCGATTTCCTTTCCCTTCCCGACCGGCGCCCGTGCCCAAACCGCAGCCCATTCCCATCCCCCAGGAGGAGCCCGGCCCGATGCCCGACACCGTTCTGATCGTTCGAAAGACCTATTCGCTTCCGGTGACACCCGACACCGCCTTCCGGCTTTTCACGGCCGAGATCGGCGGGTGGTGGCCGGTCGGGTCGCATTCCCTGTCGGCTTCCGAAGGCCGCCTGCCGCTGGAGATCTGGATGGAACAGCGGCAGGGCGGACGGATCCGGGAGCGGCGCCACGACGGAAGCGTCGTCGACTGGGCGACGCTCACCACCTGGTTGCCCCACGAGCGGCTCGAACTGGACTGGTATGTCGGCCGCGCCAGGACCGACGCCACGTCGATCATGCTGGATTTTGCCTCCGACGGCCCGGACGCGACCCGTCTCCTGCTGACCCACGGCGGGTTCGAGCGGCTCGGGACGGCCGGCGAGGCTGCGGCCGCGAATTACGACGAGGGCTGGGACCTCGTGCTTGGCGAACGGTTCCTCCAGGCCTGCGAAGGCGACTGAGCAAGAACTGGGACTCGTGACACTGCCTGGGAGGAGGACCGGATGAACTACCTGCACCTGACCGAGGACGCGGAAGGCATCTCGCATTTCGAGGACCGCCCGATCGAGATGAGCGCCGCCGACTTCGCGCCCCCGGCCCCGCCGATGCCGGTCTCCGAGGCCGAACCGGCCGCCGCCCTGCTCTACCTCGTGCTGCCCGCCGGCTGGAGCGGCGCGCAGCATCCCTCGCCGCGCCGGCAGGTGGCCTTCTGCCTCGCGGGCCGGCTGCGCGTGGTGGCCGGGGACGGCGAGGTGCGAGAGATCGGCCCGGGCGGCATCTGGCGGATGGAGGACACCACAGGAAGCGGGCATGTCTCCTCGGTGATCGGTTCGAAGAACGTGGAACTCGCCATCGTCCAGCTCTGACCGAAGGACCGCAGGCTCGAAGGCCTCCCGCCCGTCGTCGCCGCATCGCAGATGCGTCTCCTCCCGTTGGGCCGAGCCGCGCGCTGCGCGCGCGGCTCGGCGCTCGCCCAGGTCATTTATGTTAATTTTCCGAACACTACGAGACAAACCTGAACTTTCCTGCGAGGCGACGCCTCCATCGCAAGTGCAGGCTGGTACACCAAAGCGCGCAACGACCGAACACGCGCCCGGATACCCGGTCGCCTCCTCCCACACCGCGGACATCGCGCTTCGCCCGAAGGGCGCCCGGCCCAACGGCGTCCGACCCCGCAAGGGGGAGGACGTCGGCGGGAGCCGCTCCGGCCGGTGTCGCGCCCGGCCCGGCTCGCCAGACCAGCCGTGCCTACTCCGTGCGACCCCGCGCCCCGCCCGGCAGGCGTGGCTTGTTTCGTTGCAGCCGCTATCCTACGTGAAAGGAAGGGAGTTCCGGTCATGACGGGCCAAGACGATCCCATGTCCCTGCCGACCTTCCGCACCGAGGGCCTGACCAAGGTCTATGGCGCGGGCGAAGCCGCCGTACACGCGCTGCGCGGGGTGGATCTCGTTGTGCCGCGCGGCGAACTCGTCGTCCTGCTCGGGCCCTCCGGCTCCGGCAAGTCCACCCTGCTCAACATCCTCGGCGGCCTCGACCGCGCCAGCGGCGGCACCGCCCGGTTCCGCGACCGCGAGCTGACCGGGATGGGCGACGGCGCGCTCACGCGCTACCGGCGGGACCACGTCGGTTTCGTCTTCCAGTTCTACAACCTGATGCCCTCGCTCACCGCCGAGGAGAACGTGGAGCTGGTGACCGAGATCGCCCGCGCCCCGATGGACCCCGCAGAGGCGCTGCGTCTCGTGGGGCTCGGCGAGCGGCGCCACCATTTCCCGGCACAGCTCTCGGGGGGCGAGCAGCAACGGGTCGCCATCGCCCGGGCCGTGGCCAAGCAGCCGGACGTGCTGTTTTGCGACGAGCCCACCGGCGCGCTCGACAGTGCCACCGGCCGGGCGGTGCTCAAGGTGCTGGCCGATGTGAACGCCTCGCTCGGAACCACGATCCTGATGGTCACCCATGCCGCCGCCACCGCCGCAATGGCACACCGGGTGATCCATTTCGCGGACGGTGCGATCCGTGACGTGCAGGTCAACGAGACCCGCCTCGCGCCGGAGGAGATCGTATGGTGACCCTGCTCGCACCGCTCGACCGAAAGCTCCTGCGCGACCTCTGGCGGATCAAGGGGCAGGCGCTCGCCATCGCCGCCGTCATCGCGCTCGGCGTGCTGATGCTGGTGATGATGACGGGCCTCGTGAACACGCTGGAGGAGACGCGCCGGGCCTATTACGACCGTTACCGTCTCGCCGACGTCTTCGCCCCGGTGGAGCGCGCGCCCGACCGGGTGCTGGAGCGGCTGGCCGAGATCCCGGGCGTCGCCGTGGCGGTCGGCCGGGTCACGGGCTCGGCGCTGATCGACCTGGAGGGCGAGATCGTGCCGGTGCGCGCGCAGGCGGTGTCGTTGCCGGATCACGGTCCGGCCCGGCTCAACGACATCCACCTGACGGCGGGGCGGATGCCCGACCCGGACCGCGGCGACGAGATCCTGCTGCTCAAGGGGTTCGCCGATGCCCGCGGCCTCGCCCCCGGCGACCGGCTGCAGGCGACCATGAACGGCGCCCGCCACGGCTTCCGGGTCGCGGGCCTCGCCCAGAGTCCGGAATTCCTCTACACCACCGCGCCGGGAGAGATCGTGCCGGACGACGCCCGTTTCGCCGTGATCTGGATGGGGCGCGACGCCCTGTCCGCCGCCTATGACATGCAGGGCGCCTTCAACGAGGCGCTGGTGGGGCTGGAGCGCGGGGTGAACCTGCAAAGCGTGCTCGATGCAATCGACCGGGTACTCGAACCCCGCGGCGGGCTCGGCGCCTACGGGCTGGAGGACCTGCCATCGAACTTCTTCATCACCGAGGAGATCGAGGGCGGCCGCAAGAACGCGATCGCCGTGCCGCCGATCTTTCTCGGGGTTTCGGCCTTCCTGCTTTACATCGTCATAAGTCGGATCGTGCAGGCCGAGCGGGAGGAGATCGGGCTGCTCAAGGCCTTCGGCTACACCGACTGGGAGGTCGCGAGCCATTACCTGAAGCTGATGCTGACGATCGCGATTGCCGGGGCCATCGCGGGCTCGCTCGGCGGCATCGCGGCCGGGCGGGCGATGGCCGGGGTCTACCAGGATTACTACAAGTTCCCCTTCCTCGTGTTCCAGCTCGATCCGCGCAGCTTCGTCATCGGCGTGATGACCTCGGTCCTCGCGGCCTGCGCGGGCGGGTTCGGGGTGTTGCGCGGGGTGTTCCGCCTCGCCCCGGCGGTGGCGATGCGCCCGCCCGCCCCGGCCGATTACAGCGGCACCGGGCGGCTCGCGGGCCTCTGGAGCCGGTTGCTCGACCAGCCCGGACGGATGGTGCTTCGCCGGCTTCAGCGGCAGCCGATGCGGATGGCCGGCGGTGCGCTCGGCATCGCAACGGGCATGGCGCTCTCGGTGGGCATGATCGGGGTCCAGGCCGGCTTCTCGAAATCGATCGATCTGGGGTTCAGCGTGCTCGACCGATCCGACGCACAGGTCAGCTTCACCCATCCGCAATCCGACAAGGCGATCTACGAGCTCGGCCGGCTGCCCGGCGTGCAGGAGGTGGAGCCGGTCCGGAACGTGCCCGTGCTGCTGCGCCACGGGCTGAACGATCACCGCGGCACCATCAACGGGATGCTGTCCGCGCCGCGGCTCGCCCGCGCGATGGACGAGGCGCAACGCCCGCTGACCCTGCCCGAGGAGGGGATCGTGCTCTCCACCACCCTAGCACGCGTGCTGGAAGCGGCGCCGGGCGACGTGGTGACGGCGGAAGTGCGCGAAGGCCGCCGGCCGGTGCTCGACATCCCGGTGGTGGCGGTGGCCGACAGCCTGCTCGGGTCGCCGGCCTACATGAACATGGAGGCCCTCAACGCCGCGCTGAAGGAGCCGGGCCGGGTCTCCGGCGCCTATTTGCGGATCGACAGCGCGGTGCAGGACGAGGTGCTCGTGGCGATCAAGGACATGCCGGGCGTCGCCGGGGTGGCGCTCAAGGCCGAGACCCGGGATTCCATACAGACGATGATGGACAGCGGCATGGGGATGATGCGCTACATCATGCTGGCGATTGCCGGGGTGGTCACCTTCGGCATCGTCTACAACTCGGCCCGCATCGCCTTTGCCGAGCGGGTGCACGACCTCGCCAGCCTTCGGGTGATCGGTTTCAGCCGGGGCGAGGCGGCCTTCGTGCTGCTGGGCGAGCTCGGCCTCGTGACGCTGGCCGCGCTGCCGCTGGGGGCGCTGCTTGGATACGGCATGGCGGCGGCGGTGTCGGCGGCCTTTTCGACCGAGGTCTATTCGATTCCGCTGACCTTCGATGCGCAGTCGGTGGGCTCGGCCGCGCTCGCCGTTCTTGCCAGCGCTGCGTTCTCGGGCTGGCTGGTGAAGCGCGATCTCGACCGGGTGGACCTGGTCACGGCGCTCAAGATGGGGGAGTGAGACCGTCATGGCACGCAGGAAACGATCCCGCAGGTTGCTGACGCTGTTGGTGCTGGCGCTCGTTGCGGGTGCCCTGGCCTTCGCCTTCTGGCCGCGCCCGATGCTGGTGGATATCGGCGAAGTCACGCGCGGCCCGCTGGTCGTCACCATCGACGAGGAGGCCCGCACCCGGGTGCATGACCCCTATGTCGTCTCCACCCCGGTCACCGGACGGCTGCTGCGGGTCGCGGTGGAACCGGGCGACGCGGTGGTGCGCGGCACGACCGTGGTGGCCCACATGCTGCCCATCAACCCCTCGGCGCTCGACATCCGGACCCGGGAACAGGCCCGCGCCGCCGTGACCGCCGCCGAGGCCGCGCTCCGGGTGGCCCGCGCCGACCTCAACAAGGCCATCGCGGACAACGACGTGGCCCAGTCGGACCTTGAACGCGCCCAGCAGCTTGCGCAGACCGGCACGCTGGCGCAGGCGGCGCTGGAGCGGGCCGAGGGCACGGCGCGGGCCGCGCAGGCCGCGCTCGACACCGCCGAGGCCGCGATCTCGATGCGCGAGGCCGAGGTCGCCAACGCCCGCGCCCAGCTCATCGGCTTCGACGACCAGGGGCTGGCCACCGCGCTGCAGATCAACACCGAGAAGGCGACGCCGCTCTTCGCCCCTGCCACAGGCCGCATCCTGCAGGTCATGCAGAAGAGCGAGACCACCCTGCCCGTCGGAACGCCGATCATGGAGATCGGCAATATCGAGGAGGATCTCGAGGTCGTGGTGGAGTTGCTCTCGACTGACGCCGTTCAGGTGCGCGAGGGCGACCGGGTGATCGTCGACAAATGGGGCGGACCGCAGCCGCTGGCCGGAGAAGTGATCCGGATCGATCCCTGGGGCTTCACCAAGTATTCGGCGCTTGGCGTGGAGGAGCAACGGGTGCGGGCGCGGATCGCCCTGACCGACCCGCCGGACACCCGCACGGCCCTTGGCCACGGGTTCCGCGTCGAGGTGCGGATCGTGGTCTGGGAGACCGGGGACGCAACCATCGTGCCGGCCAGCGCGCTGTTCCGGCAGGACGGCGGACAGGCGGTCTTTGTCGTCGAGGAGGGCGTGGCGCGGCTGCGCCCGGTCGAGATCGAGCGTTCGAACGGGCTGGAGGCGGCTGTCGCCTCGGGCCTCGAGCCCGGCGAGCGGATCGTGCTCTACCCGGCCCCCGGCCTTGCCGAGGGCGCACGGGTCGCCAACCGCGCGACGAACTGACCGGCCGGCAGGGCGCGTCAGTCCGAGCTGCGCACCACGAACACGGATTGCTTGGCGTGGCGCACGACGCGCGCGGCATTGGGGCCGAGCAGGTAATCCTCCAGCTCCGGCTTGTGCGAGCCGAGCACGATCACGTCGGCGCCGATCTTGTCCGCAGTCCGGAGGATGTTGTCGTAGACGCTGCCCTTCACCACCGTGAGATCGTAGGAAATGCCCTCCGGCACTTCCTCCGCGGCCCAGTCGGCGAAGCGCTTGCGCTCGTCGTCGATGATCTGCTTCTTCTGCGCCGCGCTGAAATACGAGCCGACGATCGACATGCCGAAATCCGGGATCACGTTGACGATGTGCAGGGACGCCCCGTGATCCTTCGCCAGGCGGAATGCCACCTCGGCGACCTTGTGCGCGGAGGGGCCATCGTTCAGGTCGATGGCAAGCAGAATGGACGAGTACATCTTGGGGCTCCTGGGATAGACCGGCGCAGGGAACATGGCGCGGCCGGGGGGATTGCTGCGACGGGTCAGAGGCGCCGGATCGCGCCCATGCACCCCTCGCAGGACGCCCGCTTACCACGGGGCAAGGATCAGCGGAATCGCAATCGTCCGCCGCGCCACCAGCCCGCGGAATGGCCGTCATGCAAGCAGGCCATCACAGCGGCCTGGAGCGGCCCTGGAGCGGCATCTCGGCGCAGGAGCGGAGCCGCGCAGCCCGATCCCGCCGGGCACGCCCCCTCGCTCCCATGTTCGCGGAAGCAGCCGGGCCGGATCGTCCGGACACCTTCGAATCAAGACCCAGCCGCCGCACCGAGCCACCCTGCGCGCCGACGCCTCACGGGGGCATCTGGCGCCCTCCGGCAACCTGTGAATTCGCTGATGTATCCCGCCTGCGACGCCGGTTTCGACAAGGACCGATTTGCTTTTCCCGACAAATTTCCTACTAATCCCCGAAACGCTTGCGCGACAGCCTACCAGGAGAAGATGGGGACGATGACGTGACAGAGCACACGGATGTGACGCTTGCCCTGATCGCGGCCCTGCCGTTCATCGGCGCGCTGTTTCCCGGACTTATGATCCGCGTCGGCAGGAACGCCTGCGCCCTGTCCGCCGGTTGGGCCACCCTCTCCGCGCTGATCCTGCTGGGGATTCACTCCACCGCCGTCTGGCGCGGCGAGATCGTCACCTACCGGCTCGACTGGATGCCGCTGCTCGGGCTCAACGCGCATTTCATGCTGGACGGGCTCGGGCTGCTGTTCGCCACCATGATCCTCGGCATCGGCCTGCTGATCATCCTCTACGCGCGCTTCTACCTCTCGCGCGAAGACCCGATGGGCCAGTTCTACACCTACCTGATGCTGTTCCAGGGGGCGATGCTGGGCATCGTCCTGAGCGACAACATCCTGATGATGGTTATTTTCTGGGAGCTTACGTCGCTTTCCTCGTTCCTGCTGATCGGCTACTGGCGGCACACGGGCGCGGGCCGGCAGGGCGCGCGCATGGCGCTCGCGGTGACCGGGATGGGCGGGCTGGCGCTGATCGGGGGGATGCTGTTGCTGGGCGAAGCCGCAGGCACCTACGACATCTCCGAGATCCTGACGCAGCGCGACGCGATCCAGGCCTCGCCGCTCTACGTCCCGGCGCTGCTGCTGATCCTGCTCGGCGCCTTCACCAAGTCGGCGCAGTTCCCGTTCCACTTCTGGCTTCCGCACGCCATGGCGGCCCCCACGCCGGTCTCCGCCTACCTGCACTCGGCCACCATGGTGAAGGCCGGTCTCTTCCTGATGGCGCGGCTCTGGCCGGTGCTGTCGGGCACCGACCTCTGGTTCTACCTCGTCGCCACCACCGGCCTCGTGACCATGGTGGTGGGCGCGGCCATCGCGATCTTCAAGGACGACCTCAAGGCGCTGCTGGCCTATTCGACCGTCAGCCACCTCGGGCTGATCACGATGCTGTTAGGCTTCGGCACGACGGCGGCGGCGACGGCGGCGGTGTTCCACATCATCAACCACACGATCTTCAAGGCCGCGCTCTTCATGACAGCCGGCATCGTCGATCACGAGACCCACACCCGCTCGATCAAGCGGCTGGGCGGGCTTCGGCACCTGATGCCGATCACCGCCACCCTGGCCACCGTGACCGCGCTGTCGATGGCGGGCATTCCGCTTCTCAACGGCTTCCTCTCGAAGGAGCTGATGCTGGAGGAGGCCTCGCACACCGCATGGGCCGGGAGCTACTGGGTGATCCCGGTGCTGGCGACGCTCGGGGCGACGCTCTCGGCGGCCTATTCCTTCCGATATGTCGGCCACGTCTTCCTCGGCCCGGTGCGCGACGACTACCCGTCCAAGCCGCACGATCCGCCGTTCGGCATGTGGGCCGCGCCCGCCCTGCTGTCGGTGATGGCGGTGGTGATCGGGATCTTCCCGCAGGCGACGGTGGGCAATTTCCTGCATGTCGTGGCCGATGCGACGACCGCGCAGCACCTCGAGGCGCACAAGCTCAAGATCTGGCACGGCTTCACCCCGGCGCTTCTGATGAGCGTCATCGCCACGATCGGCGGCCTTGCGATCCTCTATGCCTTCGCGCCGCTCGACCGGATCTGGGCGGCCATGCCGAAACCGGAGGCGAAGCGGATCTTCGAATCTCTCGTGGAAACCCTGCACCGCAGCGCCGGCCGGCTGTCCAACAACCTGCATGACGGGCGCCTCACCAAGTTCGTGGCGATCCTCGGCACGGCGACGGTGGCGGCCGGGCTCTATGCCTTCTCCTCGGGCACGCACACGCCGGGCACGCGGGCGACCCTGGATCCGACCATGGTCGACTACATCGGCGCGATCCTGCTCGCGGCCTCGACGATGGCGATCATGACCTACCACCGCTCCCGCCTGCTGGTGCTGGTCCTGATCGGGATCAACGGCCTGATCGTATCGATCATCTTCGTGCGGCTCTCGGCCCCCGACCTTGCCATGACGCAGGTGACCGTGGAGGTCGTGACGCTGATCCTGATGCTGCTGGCCCTGCACTTCCTGCCCAAGCACACGCCGCGGGAATCGAGCTGGAGCCGGCGCGGGCGCGACATGGCCGTCGCAGGGGCGGCCGGCATCGCCGTGGCGGCGCTGGCCTGGGCACTGATGACCCGAGATTTCGAGACGATCTCGGGCTACTACATCGCCAACGCCAAGCCCGAAGGGGGCGGCACCAACGTGGTGAACGTGATCCTCGTGGACTTCCGCGGCTACGACACTTTCGGCGAGATCATCGTGCTCGGCATCGCCGCCCTGCTGATCTACGCGCTGGAGGAAGCGCTGATGGAGGGCCGGGCCTCGCGCAAGCTGGCCAACTGGGTCCACGAGATGCGCTATTCCAAGGACCGCCACCCGCTGATGATGGTGGTCGCGACCCGGGTGATGATGCCGATCTCGCTGATGGTCGGGGTCTACATTTTCCTGCGCGGCCACAACGACCCCGGCGGCGGCTTCATTGCCGGCCTCGTCGTCGCGATCGCGCTGCTGATGCAGTACATGGCCTCCGGCTTCGCCTGGGCCACCGAGCGGATCAGCATTCCCTACCACGCCTTCATCGGCTGGGGCGTGCTGATCGCGGCGATCACCGGGATCGGCGCCTGGTTCAACGGCCTGCCGTTCCTGACCAGCGCCTACGGCTATTTCCACATCCCGCCGATCGAGGAATTCGAACTGGCGACGGCAATGGCATTCGACCTCGGCGTTTTCCTGACGGTGGTCGGCGCGGTGATGCTGGCGCTCTACTCGCTGAGCCGGCTGGCGCGGCGCACCGGTGAATCGGTCAACGTCTCGCCGATGGATTACGACCCCTCGGCGCTGGCCGCCGACGACGGCCCGGAGAACTGAGATGGAAGCACTTCTCGCACTGGTTATCGGGCTTCAGACGGCCGGCGGGATCTACCTGATCCTGCGGCGGCGGACCTTCTCGGTCATCGTCGGCACCGCGCTGTTGACCTATGCCGTGAACCTGTTCCTGTTCGCCAGCGGCCGGCTCGCGATCAACATGCCGCCGGTCTATTCCAAGTATGCCGAAGGCTACACCGACCCCCTGCCCCAGGCGCTCGTGCTGACCGCCATCGTGATCTCGTTCGGGATGACGGCGGTGGCGGTGCTGATCGCGCTCGGGGCCTTCCTCGAATCCGACACCGACCACATCGACCTGCGCCGCTCGCCGGGTGAGATGGACCTCGATCCGGACGAAATCCCCTGGGAGGAGGACCCCACCGAACCGGGCCTGCAACGGCCGAGGGGAGATTTCGGATGAGCAACTGGATCATCGCTCCCGTCGTGATGCCGGCCATCGTGGCCGCGGTCATGGCGATGGCCATGCGCCACGACCTCGTGCTGCAGCGCGTGTTCTCCATCGCCATGACGGTGGCGCTCATCGCCATCGCGGGCGGGCTCTACATCTCCACCCTCGACGGTACCATTCACGTCTACCGGCTGGGCGACTGGCCGGCGCCCTTCGGCATCGTGCTGGTGCTGGATCGGCTGGCCGCGACCATGCTGGTGCTCACCTCGCTGTTGGCCATCGGCGTGGTCCTCTACGCGATGGGCAGCGGCTGGGACGGGCGCGGCTGGCACTTCCATGCGCTCTTCGCCTTCCAGCTCATGGGGGTGAACGGCGCCTTCCTGACCGGCGACGCCTTCAACCTCTTCGTCTTCTTCGAAGTGCTGCTGATCGCCTCCTACGGGCTGATGATCCACGCCGGCGGCGGCGTGCGGCTGCGCGCGGGTCTACAGTACGTGGTGATGAACCTCGCAGGCTCCACGCTGTTCCTGTTCGCGATGGGCACGCTCTACGCGGTCACAGGCACGCTCAACATGGCCGACATGGCCCTGCGCGTGCGGGAGGTGCCCGCGGGCGACCAGGCGCTGCTGCTGGTCGGCGGGGCGCTGCTGCTGATCGTGTTCGGCATCAAGGCGGCGGCATTTCCGGTGCAGTTCTGGCTGCCCGGCACCTACCGCAACGCGCCGATGCCGGTGGCCGCGCTCTTCGCCATTCTGACCAAGGTCGGCGCCTACTCGATCATCCGCATGTACACGCTTGTCTTCGGCACGGGTTCGCCGGCGATCGGCGACTTCTTCATCGGGCTGATCCTGCCGGCAGGCCTGGCGACGCTGATAATCGGCGCCATCGGCGTGCTCGGGGCGAAACAACCGCCGCGGCAGGCCGCCTTCGCGGTGCTGGCCTCGATGGGCACGCTGCTGACCGCGATCGGCCTCGGCACCGAGCAGGCCACGGCGGCGGCGCTGTTCTACCTGCTGCATTCGACCTTCGCCGCAGCCGCGCTGTTCCTTGTGGTGGACCTGATCCTCGCCTCGCAAGGGCCGACCGTCCGCGCACCGGGCGGCTTCGTCGCATCGCTGTTCTTTGCCGCCGCCATCGCCTCGGCGGGGATGCCGCCCCTCAGCGGCTTCCTCGGCAAGCTGCTGATCCTCGACGCCAGCAGGGACGCGGCCTGGATGCCGACGATCTGGGCGATTATCCTCATCACCTCGCTGCTGGTCATCGTGGGCTTCACCCTGCGCGGCAGCCGGTATTTCTGGAAACCGCTCGATCCGCATTTCGCCAATCCGAAGAACCTCGATCTCGACGGCAACCCGATCCCGGCGCACCCGCTGCGCCCGCTGGCGCTGACTGCCGCCGGCATCCCGCTGGCGATGATGGTGCTGCTGACCCTGGCCGCCGGCCCGGTGCTGCAGGCGATGGAGGACACCGCGGCGCAGATATGGGATCCGGATCGCTATATCGAGGCGGTGCTCGGGCCGCAGGAGGAGGGGTAGGACCATGGTTGGAGCCATCCTGAGACGCGTCTTTCCGCACCCGCAGCTGACCGGCTTCCTGGTGATCATCTGGCTTCTGCTGGTCAACACCATCACCCTCGGCAACCTGCTGTTGGGCGTCGTTCTGGGCGTGCTGATCCCCGGCATCACGCAGCCCTTCTGGCCGGACCGTCCCAAGGTCGGCAAACCGCTGAAGGCGGCGGAATACATTCTGCTCGTGCTCTGGGACATCTGCATCGCCAACATCGCGGTGGCGAAGATCATCCTGTTCAAGTCGAACGCGAACACCCACAGCCAGTGGATCGCGGTGCCGCTGGAGCTGCGCTCGCCGGAAGCCATCACGATGCTGGCCGGCACGATCACCATGACGCCGGGCACCGTGACCGCGATGCTTTCGGCCGACGCCAGCCACCTGCTGGTCCACTGCCTCGATACGGACGATCCCGACGCCGTGCGCGACGAGATCAAGCACCGCTACGAGCGGCGCCTGAAGGAGATCTTCGAATGATTACCTTTGCGCTCTACTTCGCCATCGCCTGCTACGGGATCGGCCTGTTGCTGAACCTCTGGCGCATCCGCTTCGCCCCAGGCGTCGTCGACAGGATCCTGGCGCTCGACACCATGGTCATCAACGCCATCGCCCTGCTGAACATCTACGGCATCCTCGTCGGCACCGCGGTCTATTTCGAGGTCTCGCTGCTGATCGCCATGTTCGGCTTCGTCTCCACCGTCGCCTATTGCCGCTTCATCCTGCGCGGCAACATCATCGAGTGAGGAAGCCATGAGCCTGATTGCCGAGATAGTCATATCGTTCATGCTGATCGTCGGCGGGATCTTCGGCCTGCTCGGGTCCTGGGGGCTGGTAAAGCTCAACGACACGATGCGGCGGCTTCATGCACCGACCAAGGCCACGACGCTGGGCGTCGGCGGCGTGCTGATCGCCTCGATGGTCTATTTCGCCGTCTTCATGGAGCGCGTGTCGTTCCATGAACTGCTGATCACCGCCTTCCTGCTGATCACCGCGCCGATCACCGCCAATTTCGTCGCGAAAGCCCACATGCACCGCGACGTGAAGGAGCGCGATCTGCCTCCCACGGGCGGCGACTACGGCTGGGCCGGGTATGACGAGGTCGGCGACGGCAAGCAGCCGATCGACACCAAGTAACGCCCCTTCACGAAGCGAGAGACCAGATGACCGACTCCAAGCCCGCCGCCGGCGGCCCCCTGCCCCATATGGCGTTTCCGAAGCTCGGTGGCGGGCAGATCGAGATCGGCGGCCCACGGGAGCGCCACACGCTGCTGGTGGTCTACCGCGGCAAGCATTGCGGGCGCTGCAAGAAATACCTCGCCGGGCTCGAGGCGCTCAAGGGCGACTGGGAGGACGCGGGCTTCGACGTGATCGCCGTCTCCGCCGATCCCGAGCCGAAGGCGCAGTCCGACGTGGCCGAGTTCGGCTGGAGCTTCGATGTCGGCTACGACCTGGGCGAGGCGCAGATGCGGACACTCGGCCTCTACGTCTCCGAACCGCTGTCGCCCCAGGAGACAGACCGCCGCTTTGCCGAGCCGGCGGTGTTCTGCGTGCGCCCCGACGGGATCATCCAGGTGGTCTGCCTGTCGAACGGCCCCGCCGCACGCCCTGACCTGGCGGAATTGCTGGACGGCATGAAGTTCAACATCGCCCACAACCGTCCCGCGCGCGGGACGGCCTGACACGGCCGGACCTTTTCCGCTGTCTCAGTGCTTGGGCGAGAGACCGCGTGTGCGCGCGTGGTGCAGCGCCGCCACAGCGCAGGAGGCGAGACGAGCCATGTCGCCGTCGGACCGCGAGTTGAGGATGATCGGCACGCTGGCCCCCAGCACCAGACCTGCCCCCTCGGCGTGCGAGATATAGGCCAGCTGCTTGGCCAGCATGTTGGCGGAGTCGATGTCGGGCGGCACCAGCACCTCGGCGCGCCCGGCCACCTCCGAGGTGATCCCCTTGGTCCGCGCGGCGCCGATGTCGACGGCGTTGTCCATGGCCAGCGGCCCGTCCACCAGCCCGCCGGTGATCTGCCCGCGATCGGCCATCTTGGACAGAAGCGCGGCGTCGATCGAGGACGGAATGTCGGGGTTCACGGTCTCCACCGCCGACAGCATCCCGACCCGCGGCACCGCGATCCCGATGGAGATCGCGACGTCGATGGCGTTCTGCACGATGTCGACCTTGGTCTTCAGGTCCGGCTGGATGTTCACCGCGGCGTCGGTCACCAGCAGCGGGTGCGGCACGCCGGGCACGTCCATGACGAAGACATGGGTGAAGCGCCGCCCGGCGCGCAGGCCCCGCTCCTTGCGAAGCGCCGCCCGCAGCAGGTCGTCGGTGTGCAGGTGCCCCTTCATCAGCGCCCCGGCCCGGCCGTCGGCCACCAGGTCCACCGCGCGATGCGCAGCCAGCGCGTGATCGGGCTCGTCGATGATCTCGATGCCTTCCAGCGACAGCCCGGTCTCGGCCGCGGCGGCGGCGATCCTGTCCGGCGCTCCGACCAGGATCGGCGTGATGATGTTCTGCGCATGGGCCAGCAGCGCACCGCCCAGGGACCGCGGTTCCTCCGGCGCGATGACGGCCGTGACCAGCGGGTCCAGCGGCGCGGCCAGCGCGACAAGCTTCTCGAAATGCCGGTGGCGCTGCACGATCAGGCCCGGCACGTCTAGCGCGTCGAACCGCAGCTTGCGGGTCGGCGCGGAGATGAGCGCCTCGCCGGAGACGATCACCGCCCCGTCTGCAGCCCGCCGCACCTCGGTGGACAGCCGGACTTCGTGCTCCGGCAGCTTCTCCAGCACCCGCACGGTCACCACCAGCTCGTCCCCCGCCTGGGCATGGCCGGAGAAGTCGAAGCTCTGGTGGCGATAGAGCGTGCCCGCACCGGGCAGCAGGTTGCCCAGCACCGCCGAGACGAGCGAGCCGACCCAGAGCGACGGCGCAATCGCCTCCGGAACCCCGTCGCCATCGCCGTCATAGGCCGCGAGGTGCATCGGGTTGTGATTGCCGGAGGCCGTGGCGAAGACCAGGAAATCCTCCTCGCGGGCGATCCGGGCCAGGCTGGCCTCGTCGCCGACCTTCAGCTCCTCGTAGGTGCGGTTCTCAAAGGTGGTTCCCTGTGTCATCGGTGCAATCCCCCGGAATGATCGGCGCCTCGGCATGCAGGCGGGTGGCGCCGGCACTCCTTGTCAGGCGGGCGCGCAACGGCCCGACGACGAGGATGGCCGATGGCCGGTCCACCGTCGATGGGGTTGTTGCGAAATTTCCGTGACAGCAGGGCCCGCCTGCCTACTGGAACGCCTGGATCCCGGTCTGTGCCCGCCCGAGGATCAGCGCGTGGACGTCGTGGGTGCCCTCGTAGGTGTTCACGGCCTCGAGGTTCATCACGTGCCGGATCACGCCGTATTCGTCGGAGATCCCGTTGCCGCCCAGCATGTCCCGCGCCTCGCGCGCGATGGCGAGCGACTTGCCGCAATTGTTGCGCTTCATCAGGCTCACCAACTCCGCGGGCGCGCGGTGCTCGTCCATCAGCCGGCCGAGGCGCAGCGCGCCCTGCAGGCCCAGGGCAATCTCGGTCTGCATGTCGGCGAGTTTCTTCTGGATCAGCTGGTTGGCGGCGAGCGGGCGGCCGAACTGCTTCCGCTCGAGCGTGTAGTCGCGCGCCATGTGCCAGCAGGCCTCCGCCGCGCCGAGCGCACCCCATGCGATACCGTAACGGGCCCGGTTGAGGCAGCCGAAGGGCCCCGCAAGGCCGCTGGCTTCCGGCAGCAGGTTCTCTTCCGGCACGAAGACCTCGTCCATCATGATCATGCCGGTGATCGAGGCCCGCAAGCTGAACTTGCCCTCGATCTTGGGCGTCTCCAGCCCCTTCATGCCGCGTTCCAGCAGGAAGCCCTTGATCTTGCCGTCATGGGCCTCGGACTTGGCCCAGACCACGCAGACATCGGCGATCGGGCTGTTGGTGATCCAGTTCTTCGCCCCGG
The DNA here is from genome assembly GCF_900188335.1 of Tropicimonas sediminicola. Taxonomy (GTDB): domain Bacteria; phylum Pseudomonadota; class Alphaproteobacteria; order Rhodobacterales; family Rhodobacteraceae; genus Tropicimonas; species Tropicimonas sediminicola. Next base: position 679,611 of record NZ_FZOY01000002.1, read on the forward strand.
AGACGAGGTAGCCGCCGTCGACGGGCTTGGCGCGCGTGACCATGCCGCCGGGGTCGGAGCCGTGGTCGGGCTCGGTCAGGCCGAAACAGCCGACCAGTTCACCGGTCGCGAGTTTCGGCAGGAAGCGTCTGCGCTGTTCCTCGGTGCCGTAGGCAAAGATCGGGTGCATCACGAGCGAGGATTGCACCGACATCGCCGAGCGGTAGCCGGAATCGACCCGCTCCACCTCGCGGGCCACCAGCCCATAGGAGGTGTAGTTCACGCCCGCCCCGCCGTATTCCTCGGGGATCGTCGCGCCCAGCAGGCCGAGTTCGCCGAGTTCTGTCATGATCTCGCGGTCGAAGACCTCGTGCCGGTTGGCCTCGAGCACGCGGCGCGCGAGCCCGTCCTGGCAATAGGCATGGGCCGCGTCCCGGATCATCCGCTCCTCTTCGCTCAGCTGATCGTCCAGCAGGAACGGGTCCTCCCAGACCAGCGGCGCGGGGCGCGCGCGGGCAAGCTCGGGGGTGTTGGGGTGATCCTCGGTGGCCATCGGCGCTCCTCCATGTTCTCTGCCCGTCGGTGCGACGGAGTTAGACACTTTTTCGCGGAACTTCAAAGGCGCTGCGAGGCCCGCGACAAAACACGCGCCTCCCATGCCGCCCCACTTGCCGCTTGCGCTTGGCGGCAAATCCGCGATGGTTGGCGGGCACCACCGGAAGGAGCCTCGCCATGAGCCATTGCGTTTTCGTCCAGATCCGCTGCGCCCCCGGCACCACCTACCAGGTGGCCGATGCCATCGCCCTGCGCGAGATCCACTCGGAGCTCTACTCCACCTCGGGCGAATACGACCTGCTGCTGAAGCTCTACATCCCGGAGGGCGAGGACGTGGGCCATTACATCAACGAGAACTTGGCCAGCGTCGAGAACGTGCAGCGCACTCTGACGACCATGACCTTCCGCGCCTTCTAGACGACAGGCTCAGCCCTGCATCGCGTCGTAGGTGGCCACCATCCCGGCGCGCAGGCGATCGACATCGGCGTCCACGCTCGCACCCGTGTCCGGGTGAAAGCTCTCCATCACCTCGATCCGGATCGTCCCCGCCCGCGGCATGAGAGCGCCACGCGGAAGCAGTGCATCCGAGCCCGCGATGACGACCGGGCGAATGCTGCGCCCGGTTGCGCGCGCGACCAGCAGGATGCCTGCCTTGAACCCGCCGAGCGCCTCGCCCCGCGCCCGCGTACCCTCGGGGAACAGGATCAGCGAGCGGCGGAGTGGCATCGCCTCAACGGCCCGCGTAAGCACCTGCAACGCCTGGCTGCCGCTCTTGCGGTCGATCTCCACGAGGCCGGCCGCGCGAAACCCGCGCCCGATCAGGCGATTGTCGAACAGTTCCTTCTTGGCGCCGAAGGTCACCCACTTCGTGGCAGGCACGTTCGCCAGAAGCGCGAACCCGTCGAGGTGACTGCGGTGGTTCACCGCGAAGAGGCTGTTGACATCCACATCCAGGCGCTGTCGCGCCTCGGGGCTGATCTCAACCCGAATGCTGAGGAACCACAGGAGCCAGCCGCAGGAGCGCGGCACGAGCCGCCAGTACCAGGCCCGGAAACCACGCCTGCGGTCGCAGACATAGGGCGCCGCGCAGATGAACAGGAACAGCGCCGGGCCGATGACGATGAGCGCGAGGCGCTTGAGAATTTGCAACGGGTGTCCTTCCGGATCGGGGCAAGGTCTGGCGGGGCCTGCCAGCGCGGGGGCCGCAAGCGCCCCGATGCCGTCCGGGCACTCCCCCTCTGCGCGCAGCCTGTCCCGCGTATTCGCCGCGCTGTCAACGCAAAGCCGCCGCGGCCCGGCAAGCCGCGCCAGGGAAGGCTTCGGCCTGCCATGCCACCAGGGCCTAGCGGGTATCCCGTTTTGGGCGGTCAAGTGGCGCCTCGTCACATTGCTGAGGGGTGGGGTTTCTGCCTATCAATCTGTCAAGCCTCACAAAACCACCGGCATGCGGACGCAGCGGTAGCTTTCGATGAGGTTTGTCGTTGAGGAGGCGCCGGGCACTGGCCCGCGCCGCTGGACATCCCCCGGCCCCGCGCCGGGAAAACCCGGAGGAATCAATCGTGACATCGTCGGACCGTATCAAGAACGCCTTCCTGCGCTCGAAAATCATGACCGCGGAAGACGCGGCTTCGCTCATCCAGTCGGGCAACACCGTCGGGATGAGCGGATTCACCGGGTCCGGCTACCCCAAGGCGCTGCCACCGGCGCTGGCCGAACGTATCGAAACGGCCCATGACGCCGGCGAGAACTTCAAGATCAACCTCTGGACCGGCGCCTCGACCGGCCCCGAGCTGGACGGCGCCCTGTCGAAGTCGGATGCCATCGAATACCGGCTGCCCTACAACTCCGATCCGGTGGGCCGGGAAAAGATCAACCGCGGCGAGATCGACTATCTCGACATGCACCTCAGCCACGTCGCCCCGATGGTCTGGGAAGGGTTCTTCGGCAAGCTCGATGTCGCGGTGATCGAAGTGACCGGCGTCAACGAGGACGGCTCGCTGATCCCCGCGACCTCCGTGGGCAACAACAAGACCTGGATCGACTGCGCGGAGAAGGTGATCCTCGAGGTCAACAGCTGGCACGACGAGCGGATGCTGGGGATGCACGACATCTACTACGGCACCGCCCTGCCCCCCAACCGCGTGCCGATCCCGATGGTCTCCGCCGACGCGCGCATCGGCCAGCCGACCTTCCGCTGCGACCCGCACAAGGTCGCCGGCGTCATCGTGACCGACTTGCCGGACCGCAACGCGCCGTTCTCGCCGATCGACGACACCTCCCGCACCATCGCCGCGCACCTGATGGAGTTCCTCCAGCACGAGGTGAAGATGGGCCGGCTCACGAACCGGCTGCTGCCCCTGCAATCGGGCGTCGGCAACGTGGCCAACGCGGTGCTCGACGGGCTGAAGGATACGCCGTTCCACGACCTGAAGGCCTATACCGAAGTTCTGCAGGACGGGATGATGGACCTGCTGGATTCCGGCCAGCTACTGACCGCCTCCTCCACCGCCTTCTCGCTCAGCCCCGAAGCCGCCGTCAGGTTCCGGGAGAACCTCGATTTCTACCGTGACAAGGTGATCCTCCGCCCGACGGAGATCTCGAACCACCCCGAGGTGATCCGCCGCCTTGGCTGCATCTCGATGAACGGCATGATCGAGGCCGACATCTACGGCAACGTGAACTCGTCGCTGGTGATGGGCTCGCGCATCATGAACGGCATCGGCGGGTCGGGCGATTTCGCACGGAACTCCTTCATCTCGATCTTCGTCTCGCCATCGGTCGCCAAGGGCGGCAAGATTTCGACCATCGTGCCGCAGGCCAGCCACGTCGACCACATCACCCAGGATGTGCAGGTTCTTGTCACCGAACAGGGCCTTGCCGACCTGCGCGGCCTGTCGCCCAAGAAGCGGGCCCAGACGATCATCAAGAACTGCGCGCACCCCGACTATCGCCCGATGCTCGAGGATTACTTCGAGCGCGCCAAGCGGGATGCCTATGGCCTGCAGACGCCGTCGCTGCCGAGCGAGGCGCTGTCCTGGCACCAGCGGTTCATCGACACCGGCACCATGCGCCCTTGAGCGCAGCGAGCGCGTGACAAAAGAAGCGCCCGACAGAGATGCCGGGCGCTTTGCTGTTTGCCGTGCGACTGGATCAGAACGGGCTGTCCGGGAAGTAGAACTTCTCGGCGTTCTCCTGGGTCACCAGCACGGAGCCGATCACGAACTTGCCCGAGACCGGGGCGTTGGAGACGAAGTTGAGCGCCGTGAGCTCGATCGCCGTGCCGCTCATCGAGGGCGGATAGGTCACATTGGCCTTCACATAGGGGTCGCCGTCGCGGACGCGGGCAATCATTTCCTTCATGCCGGCGCCGCCGAGCACCCACATCTCGTCCATGCGGCCGGCTTCCTTGATCGCCGCCAGCACGCCAATGGCCATGTCGTCATCCGAGGCCCAGACCGCGTCGATCTCCGGATACTTGGACAGGAAGTCCTGCATCACGGTGAAGGCGTCGTCACGGTTCCAGTTGCCGTGCTCCATGCCGAGGATCTCGATGCCCGAGCCCTCGATGGCTGCCTGGAAGCCCTCGACCCGCTCGTTGTCGATCGTGGTCGGGATGCCGCGCAGCACGACGATCTTGCCGCCGTCGGGCATCATCTCCTTGAAGAACATGCCGGAAGTGGTGCCGAAGCCCGGGTTGTCGCCGGCGACATAGAGATCCTCGATGCCGTCTTCCGAAAGGCCGCGGTCGATCACCGTCACCCAGGCGCCGCTGTCCTTCACGCGCTTCACCGGCGCGGTCAGAGGCTCGGATTCGAAGGGCAGCACCACCAGCGCGTCGATGTTGCGGGTGGCCATCATGTCCTCGATGTCGTTGACCTGCTTGGCCGGGTCGGAGGCCGTGGCGAGCACGAAATCGAGCTCGGGATAGGTCGCTTCGAGCCGGTCGATGGCTTCCTGCGCATGGAAGTTCATGCCGCCGGCCCAGCCATGCGTCGCCGCCGGGATCGACACGCCGATCACCGTGGTCTCCTGCGCGAAGGCACCAGAGGCGCCAAGCACCATGGCAACCGCGGTTGCGCCGAAAAGGTGTTTCATAATCATACTCTTCCTCCCTAGGTTTCCCAGTTCTGCGCCCCTCCCCGGAGCGCGCCTCCCATCAGCGGGATGACTTCCTGGCGCGTTGCAGCACAACGGCCAGAATGATGATCACGCCCTGGATCGCCCCGTTGAGATAGGGGCTCACGAGGTCCGTGAGATTAAGAATGTTGTCGATCAGCCCGAGGATCAGCACGCCCACCACGGTGCCCCAGACCCGGCCGAAGCCGCCCGACAGAAGCGTGCCGCCGATGATGACGGCCGCGATCGTTTCCAGCTCCCAGAGCAGGCCGGTGGAGTTCGAGGCCGAGCCGAGCCGCGGCACGTAGAGCACCGAGGCGAGCCCGACGAGCGTGCCGAGCACCACGTAGGTCAGCATCCGCACGCGCTTGACATGGACCGCCGAGTAGAGCGCCACCTGCTCGTTCGAGCCGATGGCGGCGCAATGCCGACCATAGGCGGTGTGGCGCATGGCGATCTCGCCGAGGATCGCCACGACGGCGAAGACGATGATCGGCCAGCGGATGCCGAAGAGCCCGCCGTAGTAGACCGGCTCGTAGAGACTGCCGAGCGCGAAGTTCAACGAAATCGTGCCGCCGTCCGCCAGCCAGGTCACGAGGCTGCGGAAGATCACCATCGAGCCCAGCGTCACGATAAAGGCCTCTATCCCCATTCGGGTGATCAGGAACCCGTTGACCGCCCCTGCCAGCGCGCCCAGGGCCAGCCCTGCGCCCATACCGATCAGGATCACCCCCCAGCTTGTGCCGAGCGACGGGATCAGCGCGTTCATGATCATGATCATGATGCCTGCGATAAAGGCCGTCATCGACCCGACGGACAGGTCGAGCCCGCCCGCGGTGATCACGAAGGTCATGCCGACCGCCATGATTCCGATGAAGGCCGAGCGCGACAGCACGTTGGTGATGTTCTGCTGGCCGAGGAAATCGGGGTTCAGAAGCGTGCCGATCACCACCAGTACAACCAGCGCCAGGATCGGCCCGAGCGCCTGAAGATCGAACTTGAACCCTGCCTTGCCCGGGGCATTCGTGGTTTGCTCAGCCATTGCTGTTGCCCTTCTTTTCCAGTCCCATCGCGAGGCGGACGATAGTATCCTCGTTCACGTCCATGCCCTGAACCTCGCCTGCGATCCGGCCGCGCCGCATCACCGCCACCCGGTCGCAGAGACCGATCACCTCGGTCATCTCCGAGGAGATCACGATCACCGAATGGCCCGCTCCCGCCAGTCTGTGGATGAAGCCGTAGAACTGCTGCTTGGTGCCGACGTCGATGCCGCGCGTCGGCTCGTCGATGATGACGATCTGCGGATCGGCCAGCATGATCTTGGCCAGCAGCAGCTTCTGCTGGTTGCCGCCCGAGAGGTTGCCCACCAGCACGCTGCGCTCCGGGGCGCGGATGTCGAACTCCTGGATCGCGCGGTCGAGCGCGGCCTCCTCGGCCCGCTTGTCGACAAGCAGGTTGGAGAACTTTTTCAACGCCAGGAGCGTCAGGTTGCGCCGCATGTCCTGCGTCAGGATCAGCCCGTGCTCCTTGCGGTCCTCGGGCAGGTAGACCAGCCCCGCGGCCATCGCCGCCTCGACCGAATGCAGGTGAACCGGCGCGCCATTGATCGCGACCGAGCCGCTGGAGTGGCGCACGCCTATCAGCCCTTCCATCAGCTCGGTCCGCCCCGATCCGACGAGCCCGGCAAAGCCAAGGATCTCGCCGCGCCGGAGCGTGAACGACACGTCGCGGACGGCATCGCCGACCGAGAAGCGCTGCACCTCCAGCACCGGCGGGGCGCCATCGGCGGGGCGCTTGGCGGGGAACATGTCGCTCAGCTCGCGCCCGACCATGGCCTCGGCCATCTGGTCCTCGTTCATCTCGCCGCGCAGCGCACTGCGCACGATGCGCCCGTCGCGCATCACCGTCACCCGGTCGGCGATCCGGGCGACCTCGTCGAGCTTGTGGGAGGTATAGAGAATCGCCACCCCTTCCGCCTTCAGCCGCTCGATCTGCTTGAACAGAACGCTGGTCTCGCGATTGGTGAGCGCCGCCGTGGGCTCGTCCATGATCAGCACCCGCGCCTGCCGGGTAAGCGCCTTGGCGATCTCCACCATCTGCTTTTCCGGCACCGAGATCGACGAGACCTGCGCCCTCGGGTCGAGCGGCGTTTCCAGCCGCGCCAGCAGATCGCGGGTCTGCGCCCGCATCGTCGCGTGATCCAGCAGCCAGCCGCGCTTCAGCTCGTGGCCGAGAAAGATGTTCTGCTCGACCGAGAGAAGCTGCGCGAGGTTGAACTCCTGGTGGATCAGCGTCACGCCGCGCGCTTCGGCTTCCCGCGACCGGGCAAAGCTCACCGGCACGCCGTCGAGCAGGATCTCGCCCGCCGAGGGGGCGAGATAGCCCGACATGATCTTCATCGTCGTGGACTTGCCGGCGCCATTCTCGCCGATCAGCGCGTGGACCTCGCCGGCATGCAGCTCGATGCCGATGTCATGCAGGATCCGGATCGGCCCGAAGGAGCGCTGCACGTTGCGCAGCGCCAGCGCCGGGACCGCCGCCTGTCCCGGCGGCGGCTCCGGCTGGCCCGATTGAAGGGTCGTCGCTTGCATGGTTTCCCTCACGCCAGCTTGACCCAGGCCGCGTCGCGGGCCGAAGAGCGGACGCAGGCATCGACAAAGGCGACCCCGGCCAGCCCGTCATCGACCGTCGGGAACACCACGTCTCCCGGGATCGCTGCGCCGGCCTGTTTCGCCCGGATCGCCCGAGCCGCCTCGGCGTAGATGTTGGCGAAGCCCTCGAGGTAGCCTTCCGGGTGCCCGCCCGGCGTCCGCGACACCCGCGCCGCGACATCCCGCGCGCCGCTGCCGGCGCGGGTCAGCAACCGCTTGGGCTCGCCGAAGGGCGTGTACCAGAGGTAGTTCGGATCCTCCTGCGCCCATTCCAGCCCGCCCTTCTCGCCATAGACCCGGAGCCGCAGCGCGTTCTCGTTGCCCGGCGCCACCTGGCTGCACCAGAGCATCCCGCGCGCGCCGCCCTTGTAGCGCAGCATGACGTGGCCGTTGTCGTCGACCCGCCGCCCCGGCACGAAGCTCTGCAGGTCGGCCGAGAGCGCCTCCAGCTCCAGCCCGGTCACGAAGCCCGCGAGGTTGAAGGCATGGGTGCCGATGTCCCCGGTGGAGCCCCCCGCCCCGGAGCGTTCCGGATCGGTCCGCCATTCGGACTGCTTGTTGGTGCCGGTCTGCTCGACCGCCTCGGTCAGCCAGTCCTGCGGATATTCCACCTGCACAACCCGGATCTTGCCCAGCTCGCCCCGCGCCACCATCTCGCGGGCCTGACGCACCATCGGGTACCCGGTGTAATTGTGGGTCAGCACGAACAGCGCGTCGCTCTCGTGGGCCAGCTTGGCGAGCTTGCGCGCGTCCGGCAGGGTCGATGTCAGCGGCTTGTCGCAGATCACGTGGATGCCGCGTTTCAGAAATTCCCGCGCGACCGGGTAGTGCATGTGGTTGGGCGTGACGATCGCCACCGCCTCGATCCCGCCCTTGATCCGGTTCTCACGGATCGCCATCTCGCGGAAATCGCCATAGGTCCGGTCGGGCGCCAGCCCGAGCGCCGCGCCACTTGCCTGCGCCTTTTCCGGCGTGGAGCTGAGCGCCCCGGCGACCAGCTCGTATTCCCCGTCGATCCGCGCGGCGATACGGTGGACGGCACCGATGAAGGCGTCCTTGCCGCCGCCGACCATGCCAAGCCTGATGCGATCCGCCATGTCAGCCTCCGATTCCGAGCATCTTGCGGTTGGCGGCCTCGTCGGCGCCGCTGTCCGCGAAATCGTCGAAGGCCTTCTCGGTCACGCGGATGATATGGTCGCGGACGAACTGCGCCCCTTCGCGGGCCCCGTCCTCGGGGTGCTTGAGGCAGCATTCCCATTCGACCACGGCCCAGCCGTCGAAGTCGTTGGCCGCCATCTTGGAGAAGATCGCCCCGAAATCGCACTGTCCGTCACCGAGCGACCGGAACCGCCCGGCCCGGTCCACCCAGCTCTGATAGCCGGAATAGACACCCTGCCGGCCGGTCGGATTGAACTCCGCGTCCTTGACGTGGAACATCCCGATCCGGTCCTTGTAGATGTCTATATTGTCCAGGTAATCAAGGCATTGCAGCACGTAGTGGCTGGGATCGTAGAGCATCATCGCCCGCGGGTGGTTGTTCACCCGTTCGAGGAACATCTCGAAGGTGACCCCGTCATGCAGGTCCTCGCCGGGATGGATCTCGTAGCAGACGTTCACGCCACATGCCTCGGCATGGTCGAGCAGCGGCTTCCAGCGCCGCGCCAGCTCGTCGAAGGCCGTCTCGATCAGCCCCGCCGGCCGCTGTGGCCACGGGTAGATATAGGGCCAGGCCAGCGCGCCCGAGAAGGTCGCATGCGCCGTGATGCCGAGATTCTTCGACGCGGTCAGCGCCATTTTCACCTGCTCCACGGCCCATTCCTGCCGCGCCGTCGGGTTGCCGCGCACCTCCGGCGCCGCAAAGCCGTCGAAGGCGGTATCATAGGCCGGGTGCACGGCCACGAGCTGCCCCTGCAGGTGGGTGGAAAGCTCCGTCACCTGCACGCCGTTGGCCTCGGCCACCCCCTTGAACTCGTCGCAGTAATCCTTGCTCTCCGCCGCCTTGGCGAGGTCGATCAGCCGGCCGTCCCAGCTTGGCACCTGAACACCGACATAGCCGCAATCGGCGACCCACTTGGTGATGCTGTTCCAGGAATTGAACGGCGCCTCGTCACCGGCAAACTGCGCCAGGAACAGGGCGGGCCCCTTGATCGTCTTCATCGTATTCCTCCTCGAGCGACGAGACAGACAGCATTCGCACAGCCCCTCCTCGGCCCCGCGAATCCCTTATGTAATCCATTACATTGGCATCATACGGTTGATGTAATCGTTTACAAGTACCATCGAGCTGCTAATCTCGGCAAAAGCGTCGGCACCCGAAAACACCGGCAGGCCGGCAGAACGAGACACAGCAATGACAAAGCGTGCCCCATCCATCCGAGACGTGGCCATCGCGGCCGGCGTTTCCACGGCGACCGTCAGCCGGACCCTCTCCTCGCCGGAAGTGGTGAGCGAGAAGACGCGGGAGACCGTGTACCGGGCGATCTCGGAAACCGGCTACCGGCTCAACGTCATGGCGCGGAACCTTCGGCGACGCGAGACCGGCGCGATCGCGGTGCTGCTCCCCAACCTCGGCAACCCGTTCTTCGCCAAGATCCTGTCGGGGATCGCCGAGGTCATGTCGGCCGCCGGCTACAACGTGCTGATCACCGACACCACGCCGACCTCACCCGACGACCACCGCTTCCCGGAATACTTCAGTCACAACCAGACCGACGGGCTGATCGTGCTGGATGGCATGCTCAATCGCGAGCTGCTGCTGAACCGGGGCACGCCGGAGGTGCGTGCGCCGATGGTCTTTGCCTGCGAATGGATCGACGAGATCGAACGGCCGAAGGTGACGATCGACAACCGCGCCGCCTCGGAACGCGCGGTCAGCCACCTGATCGAGCTCGGGCACCGGCGCGTCGGCCATGTCTGCGGCCCGCCGGACAACGTGCTGACCGTCACCCGCCGGCAAGGCACACGAGAGGCGCTTCAGGCGGCCGGCCTCCCCTGCCGGGACGACTGGTTCTACGCGGGAGATTTCTCGCTGCAATCCGGCGCCGATGCCGCGCGGCGCTGGTGCGAGACGCCCGACCGCCCGACGGCGGTGCATTGCGCCAGCGACGAGATGGCGATGGGGTTCATCGGCGAATTGCATCGCCGGCGCGTGCGGGTGCCGGAGGATGTGTCGGTGGTCGGGTTCGACGACCTCGAGATCACCGCGCATTTCATCCCGCCGCTCACGACGATCCACCAGCCCCGGGTGGAGATCGGTCGCGCCGCGGCGCGGATGCTGCTTGAACGGATGCGAATCCCGCCGCAGGATCGCCAGCGTGGACCGGTGCCGCGGCTGGTCCTGCCGGTCGAACTGGTGGAAAGGCTCAGCACCGCGCCGCCTCCGGTCGACGCCCGGCAGAACGCCGGCTAGGCGGCCCGCGGGAGGAGGAACCGTGAGACAGACGACACATGCCGCAGCCCTTGCCCTGCTGCTCGGCCTTGCACCGGCCACCGGGCGGGCGCTCGACCTGCCACCGCCCGTCACCGACGACATGTATGCGCCGGTCATCAGGCCGCTGGCCGAGGTCGGACACCTGCTGTTCTGGGATCCGATCCTGAGCGGCAACCGCAACATCGCCTGCGGCACCTGCCACCACCCCCGCTTCGGCACCTCCGACGGCGTCTCGCTGACGATCGGCGAGGGTGGCATCGGCCTCGGCCCGGAGCGCCGCCCCGACCCCGACAACATGCCCGAGCAGCGCGTACCCCGGAACGCGCCGGCATTGTTCAACCTCGGCGCGCGGGAATTCACCACGCTGTTCCACGACGGCCGCATCCAGGCCGACCCGTCGCAGCCCAACGGCCTGCGCACGCCGCTCGCCCAGGAGATGGTCCAGGGCTTTTCCGGCGTGCTCTCCGCCCAGACCATGTTCCCGGTGCTGAGTCCCGACGAGATGGCCGGCCATTACGGCGAGAACGAAATCTCCAAGGCCGTGCGCTCCGGGCGGCTGACCGGCGAGGGCGGCGCCTGGGACCTGATCGCCGCACGGGTGCGCGGCATTCCCGAATACCAGGCCGCCTTCGAAACCGCCCTTCCGGAGGTGGCCGCCGGAAAAGCGGTGAGCTTCACCGACATTTCCGACGCCATCGCCGAGTTCATCGCCGTCGAATGGCGCGCCGATGACAGCCCGTTCGACCGCCACCTCCGCGGCCAAGAGCCTCTCACCGGGGACGCGCTGCGTGGAATGGAACTGTTTTTCGGGGAGGCCGGGTGCAGCACCTGCCATTCCGGCCCCTTCTTCACCGACCACGGGTTTCACGCGATGGGCGTGCCGCAGTTCGGGCCGGGCAAGGCGGAGCGTTTCGAGAGCCATTCGCGGGACGAGGGCCGGTTCCGGGTGACCGGGCACGAAGAGGACCTCTACGCCTTTCTCACGCCGAGCCTGCGAAACGTCGCGGCGACCGCTCCCTACGGACATACCGGCTCGCACCGCGACCTCGCGGCCTTCCTCGCCCATCACGTCGACCCGAGTGCCGGCCTCTCAAGCTTCGACAGGAGCCAGCCGATCCTGCACGACTTCGAGGGCAAGCCCGTCTGGGCGGCGCTTGACGACCCGGCGGAGGCGGCGCGCATTTCTGCGGCCGCGGGGAGTGAGGCGCGCGAGATCGGTGACGCGGATCTGGCGGCGCTCGTTGCCTTCCTTGAGAGCCTGACGGACGATGCCAGCCTCTCCGGCCGGTTCGGCGTACCGGAGAGCGTGCCCAGCGGCCTGCCGGTCGACAGGTAGCCACGGAGCACTCCCGCCCGTCGTCGACGCATCAAGGATGCGCCTCCTCCCGTTGGGCCGGGCCGCGCGCAGGCGCGCGGCGGCGCGAGCATTCAGCGGGTGTTCTGCTTATTGCTTGCCAGGGGCGCCGGCACGCGAAGCGTGCCCGGCCCAACGGGAGGAGGCGCCGCGGCGCCGACGACGGGCGGGAGCCCCGGTTGCCTCTCAGTGCGGAGCGGGCCCTCCCGGGAGGCGGACCTCAAGTCCGCGCTCCGCATCGCGGCAGACCTCTACCGCCTGGTTTGCCGCCACCTCGACCCAATCGCTCATTGCACCGTCGGGCCAGATGACTCGCAGCTCAACTGCCTCCGCCGCGCCGAGCCCGAAGTGTTCCGGCAGTGCGCGGCCGCTTGCGTGGTATCCGCCGACCGTGATCTCCCTTGCCGTGATCCGCCCCTCCGCATCGCGCAGCTCCAGCCAAGCGCCGACGGCGAAGCCGTTGCCGCCCTGCTGACGCGGCTGCACCGTCAGCCAGTTGCCGGCGCCCTCGGTGACGTTCCGGTAGAGTTCCATCGGCGCGCGGCGGTTCACCACCGCGAGATCCAGCCGGCCGTCCCCGTCGAAATCGGCCAGAGCCGCCCCTCGGGACCGCTCCGTCGTCGCCACCCCGGCCTCCACCGAGCGTTCGGCGAAGGTGCCGTCGGGCTGTTGCACAAGCAGGTTGTTCGGGTCGTTGATCGCGTTGCTCGGCATCTGGTCCACGTTGCCCTTGGCGATGAACAGGTCGTCCCGGCCATCGTTGTCGACATCGCCGAACTGCGCCGTCCAGCCGGTGGAGGGCCGACCGTCGTCGCCGAGGTGCGGGCGTTGCGCAAAGGTGCCGATCTCGTAGGGGGCCTGCACGTAGTCCGACACCCCGTCCGACAGCAGCGTCAGCTGATCCGCCATGGAGGTCAGCACCAGGTCGGGCCGACCGTCGCCGTTCAGGTCGCGGCTGGCGATGCCCATGCCCCAGATCGAGAATTTCTTCCAGCCATCCTCTGCTCCGAGCAGTGCCGGCGCCTCGCCCATCCGCCACATCTGTTCCGCGCCGCCGCGCACATAATAATGACGGTCGTTCGAGACCCGCAGGTCCTGCCGGCCGGCACGCATCCAGTCGGAGAACAGCATCGACAGCGCGCAGAAGCCCGGCTCCAGCAGGACCGGCGGGCCGTAGCCCAGCCCCTCGGGCCGGTGCAGCTCGTTCACGTCGCAGGCCTCGAAGGGGCCCTCGGGATCGCTGCGGTCGACGTAGTTGCCGAAGGCGAGTGTTGGACGGGATGCGCCTGGCTCCCAGGTCGCGGAGAAGGCCGTGGTCCAGCGGTCCCCCGCCTCCAGCCCGAACGCCGCCGTGGCATCCTCGAAACGGCAGTCGCCCTGCCCGCGCAGCAGGACGTTGGGCCCCACCCGCAGTATGGCCAGGTCCAGCAATCCGTCGTCGTCGATGTCCAGAGGATAGGCGCCGGTCACGCCGGAAAGCTCCGGGATGCCCTGCCCGAGCGCAAAGGACAGCGGCGCGCCGGCGCCTTCGGTCCGATTCACGAATAGCCGCGCCGGGGCCTCGCCGCCGGCCACGAACATGTCCGGCAGGGTGTCGCCATTGCAGTCGAAGGTGGCGAGCCCGCCGCCGACGAAATGCTCCCAGCCACCGGAATAGACATGTTCGACCGGCAGCGCAGCGCGTGCATCCTCGAAGCGGACCTCGCCGCCGAAGGCGGGCAAACCGGCGAGAAGCGGAAGCAGCCCGAGCGCCAGGCGCGTCATGCCGCGGCCTCCCCGGCGCAGCGGGCCGCAGTCTGTGCCTCGAGCGCCAGCGTCGCCGCGCCACGCGCCCAGACCAGGTCGCCCCAGGCGTTGATCTCGATCCTGGGCAGGGTGCGCCCCTTGTTCACCGTCATCTCCCGCACCTCCGTGAGCACGTCCTCGGCGTAGAGGTAATCGTATTTCATCCGCGCCCCGGACAGGATCACCAGCGACGGATCGAACAGGTTGATCACGTTGGCGAGCCCGGCCGCGAGGAAACGCCCGGCGCGGCGAAAGATCGTGCGCGCGGCCTCGTTGCCGGCCTTGGCCTGGTCGTAGAGGCTTTCCAGCATGACCTGGGCGCTGCCCGACGCTGTACGGTGCAGATCGAGCGCGACCGAGGCCTCGCGCACCAGCGCATAATCGGACACGTAGGCCTCGAGACAGCCGCGCTGGCCGCAGCGGCAGAGCGCGCCGTCGAGCTGCACCTTGGTGTGGCCGATCTCCATCCCCACGGAATGCGCGCCACGGTAAAGACGGTGATCCATCACCAGCCCCATCCCGACGCCATACTCAAGGGTGACGACCGCGAAATCCGGCAAGGCCCTGCCCGCCCCGTACCAGAGTTCCGCCAGTGTCAGCAGGTTGGCGTCGTTGTCCACATAGACCGGCAGGCCCAGATGGTCTGACATCAGCGAGGCGAGCGGCAGATCGATTCCGCGGATGATCGGCGACCAGAGGGCAACGCCCCGTGCGTGGTCGACCATCCCCGGAACGCCGACCCCGAGGGCCGCGATGTCGCTCCGCTTCATGCCGGCCTCGCTCAGAAGACGGACGAGCAGCGCGTCGGCTTCCTCGACCAGCAGATCGAGGTCGGTGCGCAGGCTGGTGCGGGGAAGGCTCGCCTCGGCGACCGGGCGGCCGGAGAAATCGACGATGACACCGGTATGGACCAGGTCGCTTAGCTTGATGCCGGCGACGTAGCCTGCCTCGGGGCGCACCTCCAGCGCCACCGGCGGCCGTCCCCGGCTGCTTGGATCACGCGGAACCTCGACTTCCTGCAGAAGCCCCGCGCCCAGCAGATCGGCGACCTGGGTGGACACGCTCGCCGGGCTGACCTCGAGCCGTTTCGCCACGTCGATCCGCGAGAGTTGCCCCTGCGAGCGGATGCAGTCGAAAACCTGCTGGCGCAACGGCAGCACGGCCGTCTCTCGGGGCGAAAGGATGGGCCCGCAACCTGAAGGCGGCAGAAGTCGTGACACCGAATCCGTAGCTTTCAGACCCACCATTCATTCAGCCTTCCAAATAATAACAATTCTGCAATGCAGAAATTCCGGGCAAAAAGTGCCGAAGAGACACAACTCGCGCCATCCAATCAAACATACACCCGTATCCTTGTCGATTTTTATTTTGACAAATGAAATAAATGACGCGATGGTCGGCACCAGGGGAGCCCATGGGCTACCCCTGCCCTTCACGCAGGGTAAAATCGGGAGGAATTCATGCGTAACCTTTTCATTGCGGCTGCCGCACTGACGACCGCGTTCACCACAACCGCGCTCGCCCAGGACCTGACCGTGGGCGTCAGCTGGTCGAACTTCCAGGAAGAGCGTTGGAAGACCGACGAGGCAGCGATGGTCGCGGCCCTCGAGGCCGGCGGCGCGAAATACGTCTCCGCGGACGCCCAGTCGTCCTCGTCCAAGCAGCTCTCCGACGTCGAGGCGCTGATGGCGCAGGGCGTCGATGCGCTGATCGTGCTCGCCCAGGACACCGAAGCGGTGATCCCCGCGGTTCAGATGGCCGCGGACGAAGGCATTCCGGTCATCGCCTATGACCGCCTGATCGAAGATCCGCGCGCCTTCTACCTGACCTTCGACAACGTCGAGGTCGGCCGGATGCAGGCCCGCGCCGTGCTCGAGGCCGCGCCCAACGGCAACTACGTGATGATCAAGGGCTCGCCCACCGATCCGAACGCGGACTTCCTCCGCGGCGGCCAGCAGGAAGTGCTGCAGGCGGCGATCGACGCCGGTGACATCACCATCGTCGGCGAAGCCTATACCGACGGCTGGCTGCCGGCGAACGCGCAGCGCAACATGGAGCAGATCCTGACGGCGAACGACAACAAGGTCGACGCCGTGGTCGCCTCCAACGACGGCACCGCCGGCGGCGCCGTGGCCGCGCTCACCGCGCAGGGCATGGAAGGCATTCCGGTATCCGGCCAGGACGGCGACCACGCCGCGCTGAACCGCGTCGCCAAGGGCACCCAGACGGTTTCGGTCTGGAAGGACGCCCGTGACCTCGGCAAGGCCGCCGGCGAGATCGCCGTGGCGCTGGCCGGTGGCACGGCAATGGCCGACATCGAAGGCGCCGCCGAGTGGACCTCGCCCGCCGGCACGACCATGACCGCGAAGTTCCTGGAGCCGGTTCCGGTCACCCAGGACAACCTGACCGCCGTCACCGACGCCGGCTGGATCTCGGTCGAGGCGCTCTGCCAGGGCGTCGAGAGCGGCCCCGCGCCCTGTAACTGACGCACAGCACATCCGCTGAAAGCACCAAGCCCCCGCCGAATGCGGCGGGGGCCCTCGGAACGCGCACCCCGGAGAGCGCCCAAATGGCCGATAGCACGGACACCCGCGACCTGCCGAAAAAGACCCGCCGGAACATCCTCGACACCATGGAGATCGACACCCGCCTGCTCGGCATGATCGGGGCCTTTGTCGTTATCTGCATCGTCTTCGATGTCTGGACGGGCGGCCGGTTCCTGACACCCCGCAACATTTTCAACCTGACGATCCAGACCGTCTCCGTCGCGATCATGGCGACCGGCATGGTTTTCGTCATCGTCACCCGCCACATCGACCTGAGCGTCGGCGCCCTGCTCGCCACATGCTCCGCCTTCATGGCGATGACGCAGACGGCCTGGCTGCCGAACCTGGTCGGCCTGCCGCTCGGCTCGCCGATGATCGCGCCGATCGCGATCCTCGTGGGCCTCGTCGTCGGCACCGCCATCGGCGCCTTCCACGGCTGGCTGATCGGCTACCTGACGATCCCGGCCTTCATCGTCACGCTGGGCGGCCTCTTCGTCTGGCGCAACGTCGCCTGGCACCTGTCGCGCGGCCAGACAATCGGCCCGCTCGACGAGACCTACGTCACGCTGGGCGGCATCGAAGGCACGATGGGCGCAACCGGCTCCTGGATCCTGGGGGCGCTCGCCGCGGCCTTCACGGTCTACCTGATGATCAATGCCCGCCGGAACAAGGTGCGCCATGACTTCCCCGTGAAGCCCATCTGGGCCGAGGCGGTCATCGGTGCGATCGCCGTCGGCGCGATCCTCGGCTTCGTCTGGATCCTGAACTCCTACGAGGTGCCGATCGGTCGCCTGCGCCGGATCTTCGACGCGCGAGGCGAGACCATGCCCGAGGGCTACACGGCCGTCTACGGCGTGCCCTACTCGGTGCTGATCCTGATCGTCGTGGCCATCGTGATGACCGTCGTCGCGCAGCGCACCCGGCTTGGACGCTACATCTTCGCGACCGGCGGCAACCCGGAGGCGACGGAGCTCGCCGGCATCAACATCCGCTTTCTCACCGTGAAGGTGTTTGCGATCGTCGGCTTCCTCTGCGCGCTGTCGGCAGTCGTGGCCTCGGCCCGCCTGAACTTCCACTCCAACGACATCGGCACGCTGGACGAACTGCGCGTGATCGCGGCGGCCGTCATTGGCGGCACGGCGCTCTCGGGCGGCATCGGCACGATCTATGGCGCCATCCTCGGCGCGCTGATCATGCAGTCGCTGCAATCGGGAATGGCGATGGTCGGCGTCGAGGCGCCCTACCAGAACATCGTCGTCGGCATCGTGCTCGTCTTCGCCGTCTATGTCGACATCCTCTACCGCAAGCGGACGGGAGACTGACCCATGCCACTTGATACCCAGGACCGCGGCACCCCGCTCGTCGAGATGCGCAACATGCGCAAGTCGTTCGGCGGGATCCACGCCGTCGACGACGTCACGATCAACCTCTACCCGGGCGAGGTCGTGGGCGTGCTCGGCCACAACGGCGCCGGCAAGTCGGTGCTGATGAAGATGCTCTCGGGCGCCTACAAGCGCGACGGCGGGCAGATTTTCGTCAACGGCGAGGAGGCGCATATCAACTCGCCGAGGGATGCCCGGCAGTACAACATCGAGACGATCTACCAGACGCTCGCGCTGGCCGACAACCTCGATGCCGCCTCCAACCTGTTTCTCGGGCGGGAGCTCGTCACGTCCGCAGGGCTGGTGAACGACGCGCTGATGGAGGCCGAGACGCGCAAGATCATGGCGCGGCTCAACCCCAACTTCCAGCGCTTCCACACCCCGGTGGCCGGCCTTTCGGGCGGCCAGCGGCAGTCCGTGGCGATCAGCCGAGCGGTCTATTTCAACGCCAAGATCCTCATCATGGACGAGCCCACCGCGGCGCTCGGCGTGGAGGAAACCGCGATGGTGGCCAAACTGATCGACGAGCTGAAGGCGCAGGGACTCGGCATCTTCCTGATCGACCACGACATCCACCAGGTGAAGGCGCTCTGCGACCGCGCCTCGGTGATGAAGAACGGCCGGCTGGTGGGCACCGTCAAGGTCGACGAAGTCACGGAGGACGACATCCTCGGGATGATCATTCTCGGCAAGCAACCGGAAAAAGGAATGGCGTGATGTATATCGGTCTGGACCTCGGGACCTCCGGTCTCAAGGCGCTCCTGATCGACGACGACCAGAAGGTCATCGCCGAGGCCACGGCACCGCTCACGGTGTCGCGGCCGCATCCCGGATGGTCGGAGCAGTCGGCAGCCGACTGGCTGGCGGCCGCCTCGGCCGCGATGGACGGGCTCGCGGCCGCCTCCTCGCTCGCGGGCGTGAAGGGGATCGGACTCAGTGGCCAGATGCACGGGGCGACCCTGCTGGACGCCTCCCAGAACGTGCTGCGCCCCTGCATGCTCTGGAACGACACCCGCTCCTACCAGGAGGCCGCCGCGCTCGACGCCTCGCCGGCCTGGCGGGAGATCACCGGCAACATCGTCTTCCCCGGCTTCACCGCTCCCAAGCTGATGTGGGTGCAGAAGAACGAGCCGGATATCTTTGCGAAGGTTGCGAAAATCCTTCTTCCCAAGGATTACCTCCGGCTCTGGCTCACCGGCGAGACGGTCTCCGAGATGTCCGACGCGGCCGGCACCAGCTGGCTCGACACCGGCAAGCGGGACTGGTCGGACGTCCTGCTCAACAGCTCGGACCTGACGCGGGATCACATGCCACGGCTGGTCGAGGGCTCCGAGGTCTCCGGCACGCTCCGCAAGGAACTGGCCGACCGCTGGGGCCTGCCGGCCGGCGTGGTGGTTGCCGGCGGCGGCGGCGACAACGCGGCCTCGGCCGTGGGCGTCGGCGTGGTCAAGGCGGGCGACGCCTTCATCTCGCTCGGCACCTCGGGCGTGCTGTTCGCGGCATCGGATGCCTACCAGCCCGACGCCGCCACGGCGGTGCACACCTTCTGCCATGCCCTGCCCGGCACCTGGCACCAGATGGGCGTGATCCTCGCCGCGACCGATGCGCTCAACTGGTATGCGGGGCTGGTCGGCTCCGACGCCGCCACGCTGACCGGCGACCTCGGCGCCAGCCTCCGTGCACCCGGCCGGACGATGTTCCTGCCCTATCTCGGCGGCGAGCGGACGCCGCACAACGACGCGCAGATCCGCGGCAGCCTGACCGGGCTGGAGCACGCGACCAACCGCTCCGCCGGCACCGCCGCGGTGCTCGAGGGCGTGACCTTCGCGATCCGCGACTGCTACGACGCGCTGGCCTCCACCGGCACGCGGTTCGACCGGCTGATCGCGGTGGGCGGCGGCTCGCGCTCGGACTACTGGCTGCGGGCCATCGCGACCGCGCTCAACATGCCCGTGCAGGTCCCCGTCGCCGGCGATTTCGGCGGCGCCTTCGGGGCCGCACGCCTGGCGATGATGGCCGCGACCGGCGCTGGAGCCGAGATCGCGTCCGTCCCGAAAATCTCCAAGGTCGTCGAGCCCGAGAAGGAGCTGACGACCGCCTTCGCCGAAGCGCAGACGCGCTACCGCGACACATATTCAGCCCTCAGAGGTCTCTCATGACTAACTTCTTCGACGGCATCGAGCCGATCAGATACGATCCCAGTGCCGAGACCGACCTGGCCTATCGCCACTACAACCCCGACGAGATCGTCATGGGCAAGCGGATGGAGGACCAGCTCCGCTTCGCCGTCGCCTATTGGCACAGCTTCGCCTGGGAGGGCGGCGATCCGTTCGGTGGGCGGACCTTCGATCGCCCCTGGTATCCGCAGGACTCGATGGAGATGGCCAGGGCCAAGGCCGATGTGGCCTTCGAGATGTTC
Organism: Tropicimonas sediminicola; assembly: GCF_900188335.1. Classification (GTDB taxonomy): domain Bacteria; phylum Pseudomonadota; class Alphaproteobacteria; order Rhodobacterales; family Rhodobacteraceae; genus Tropicimonas; species Tropicimonas sediminicola. Next base: position 699,828 of record NZ_FZOY01000002.1, read on the forward strand.
GCCCTGCTCGGCCAGCCGTTCTTCTGCTTCCACGATGCCGATGTGCGCCCAGAAGGCGCCAGCTTTGCCGAGAGCCAGCGGAACCTCGAAGAGATCGTCGACTATTTCGGCGAGAAGATGGAGGCCACCGGCACGAAGCTGCTCTGGGGCACGGCCAACATGTTCACCCACCGCCGCTTCATGGCCGGTGCGGCGACCAACCCCGATCCGGACGTCTTCGCCTGGAGCGCGGCGACGGTGAAGAACTGCATCGACGCCACCAAGAAACTCGGCGGCCAGAACTACGTGCTCTGGGGTGGGCGCGAGGGCTACGAGACCCTGCTCAACACCGACCTCGTGCGCGAGCGCCAACAGGCCGGGCGCTTCCTGCAGATGGTGGTGGACTACAAGCACAAGATCGGCTTCGACGGCGCGATCCTGATCGAGCCCAAGCCGCAGGAGCCCTCCAAGCACCAGTACGACTACGACGTGAACACCGTCTATTCGTTCCTCAAGGAGTTCGGCCTCGAGGGCGAGGTGAAGATGAACATCGAGCAGGGCCATGCAATCCTAGCCGGCCATTCCTTCGAGCACGAGCTGGCGATGGCGGCCGCCTTCGGCATCCTCGGCTCGATCGACATGAACCGGAACGACTACCAGTCCGGCTGGGACACCGACCAGTTCCCGAACAGCGTCCCCGAGGTCGCGCTGGCCTATTACGAGATCCTCAAGGCGGGCGGATTCACCACCGGCGGCACCAATTTCGACGCCAAGCTGCGGCGGCAATCGCTCGACCCGGTGGACCTGATCGCCGGCCATGTGGGGGCGATGGACGTCTGCGCCCGTGGCCTCAAGGCCGCGGCGGCGATGCTGGAGGACGGCGGGCTGGAGAAAGCGCGCGGCGAACGCTACGCCGGCTGGGATGCGCCCAAGAACCGCGACATGCTGGAGAACGGCACGCTCGAGAGCATCACCGAGCGCGTGCTGTCCGAAGGCATCGACCCCGAGCCCCGCTCGGGCCGCCAGGAACGGCTGGAAAACTACATCAACCGCTTCGTCTGAGCGCGTGACAGATCACACCGGCTTTCGGCGGCCCCCTTGGCCGCCGATTGCATTTTTCCGGCCGGAGGCGGGCGGGTTTCTTGACTTCCGTGTCGCAAACAGGCCAGACCGGCGCAGCCCGCCAGTCCACCCCGGCAGGGTGAAATACGAGCCCTTCCCATGCGCCTCCTGATCTCCCTTGCCGCGCTTCTGCTGTCGGTGCTGCTGCTCCAGCTTTCCTCGGGCGGCGTCGGTCCGCTGGACGCGCTCTCGGGCCTCGAGCTGGGCTTTTCGCGCGCCGAGATCGGCCTTCTCGGCTCGGCGCATTTCGCGGGCTTCTTCGTCGGCTGCTGGTGGGCGCCGCGCCTGATGGGCTCCGTCGGCCATTCCCGCACGTTCGCGGCCTTTGCCGCCGCCGGCGCCATCGGCCTGCTGGCGCACCCGATGTGGCAGACGCCGTTGGCCTGGACGCTTCTTCGGCTGGCCACAGGGCTCTGCGTCGCCGGCTGCTACACGGTGATCGAGTCCTGGCTGCAGGCACGCGCCGACAACGCAAACCGTGGCCGCGTGATGGCGAATTACCGGGTGGTCGACCTTGTCGCGGCCATCGGGGCGCAGCTGATGATCGGCGTGCTCGAACCGGCGAGCTATGTCTCCTACAACATCCTCGCGATCCTGTGCTGCGCGGCGCTGTTCCCGATCACGCTGTCGACCATGCCGCAACCCCACACGCCCTCGGCGCCCCGGCTGCGGCCCCTGCTCGCGGTCCGCATGTCACCGCTCGCCGCCGCGGCGGTGATCGTCGCCGCCGTCTCCTCGGCCTCGTTCCGCATGGTCGGGCCGATCTATGGCCAGGAAGTCGGACTGGAACCGGCGCAGATCGCCTGGTTCCTCGCCGCCTGGGTGCTGGGCGGGGCGCTGGCGCAGATTCCGGTGGGCTGGCTCGCCGACCGGTTCGACCGCCGCCACGTGCTGGTGGCGCTCTCTGTCGCCGCGATTGCGAGCTGTCTCGCGACGGTCACGCTCGGCGCCGCCGGCAACGTCGCGATCTTTGCCAATGCGCTCGTCTTCGGCATCACGACCTTCCCGGTCTATTCCGTCGCCGCCGCCCATGCCCACGATTTCGCCCGCAGCTCCGAGCGGGTGGAGCTCTCGGCGGCGCTGATGTTCTTCTTCGCCGTGGGCGCAATCGGCGCGCCGCTTTTTGCCTCGAGCCTGATCGAGGCTTTCGGTCCCTCCGCGCTTTTCGGCATGATCGCGGCGGCGCATGCGGTGCTGCTCGTCTTCAGCATCGCGCGGATGCGCGTGGGCCGCATCAAGGTCCGGCGAACCCCGTATGTCTACACGCCGCGCACCTCCTTCACCATCGGCCGGCTGCTGCGAAAGAGCCGCGACAACCGCCCGCCCCCGGCGCCGACCCGCGACAGACAGGAACCTTGACCGGGCGACGCAGCCTTTCCATCCTGATACGGGACGGAGGGCGGCGATGAAGTACTTCCTGGCAGCAGCCTTGCTTGCAGCATCGGTTGCCCCGGCTGGGGCGGCCCAGCCTATGACCTTTACCGAGCGGGTCGAGATCAACGGCCACCGGATGCCGATCTTCATGGAGGTCTATCTCGAACCCGCCAGCCGCTCGAAGATCGCGGTCAAGGTGGCGGGCAACCTCCGGGCGGTCCAGGTGAACATTCCGGCGCTCCTGTCCGGTGTCGTGCAGGACACCTGCGAACAGCGCATCGCCCTCCAGCTCGACAAGGCCCGCTCCGAAGGCGACCACATCCGGCTGCTCGGACGGGTCCAGCTCATCCGCTACCGCTGCGATGCCGAGGGGGATTTCGACACCCGGCGCCGCACCATCAGCAACATCACCCAGGTCGACGCGCTGCTGCACGGTCAGATCCGCAACAATTGCCTCTTCGCCAGCCTGGAGGAACTGACCATCGACCCGAGCGGGCTGATCGGCGGCGTCATGAACCTTCTCAACCTGACCGAGAGAGTGTCACAGACCGTGCGCGAGGACCTCAATGCCGAACTGGCCGACACCGACATGTGCCTCGACATGCCCGATGCGCTGAAGGCCCTCGACGCCCATATCGCGCAAGGCGGCTTCCGGGATTTCGGCGACGGACAGCTCGGGTTCGTGATCCGGGGCAGCGTGGATCTGAATGCGGAAGGCGTGATCGCGATCCTGCACATGCTGCCGGAGCTGGGCGGCGCGCCCTGCGATTGCGACTGAGACGCCTCCGCCGAACTGGGCGGTGGCGCTTCGCCGGTGCATCGGCTAAAGCGACCTCCGTCGGTAACGGAGCAGGCCAGGCATGTCGCGAATTCTCATCACTTCAGCGCTACCCTACATCAACGGCATCAAGCATCTGGGCAACCTCGTGGGAAGCCAGCTGCCGGCCGATCTCTATGCCCGCTACTGCCGGGCCCGGGGCCACGAGGTCCTGTTTCTCTGCGCCACGGACGAGCACGGCACGCCGGCGGAGCTCGCCGCCGCCAAGGCCGCGATGCCGGTCGATGCCTATTGCGCGCAGATGCACCGCACCCAGGCCAAGCTCGCCGCCGGGTTCCGCCTGAGCTTCGATCACTTCGGCCGCTCCTCGAGCCCGCAGAACCACCGGCTGACGCAGTATTTCGCCGGCCGGCTGGCCGAGAACGGCTTCATCTCGGAGGTTTCCGAGAAGATGGTCTACTCGCCCGCCGATGGCCGCTTCCTGCCCGACCGCTACATCGAGGGCACCTGCCCCAACTGCGGCTACGACAAGGCTCGCGGCGACCAGTGCGAGAACTGCACCAAGCAGCTCGACCCGACCGACCTGCTGGAGCCGCGCTCCGCGATCTCCGGCTCGACCGACCTCGAGGTGCGCGAGACCAAGCACCTCTACCTGCGCCAGTCGGAGCTGAAGGACGAACTCGACGCCTGGATCGACAGCAAGTCCGACTGGCCGGTGCTGACCACCTCCATCGCCAAGAAATGGCTGCACGACGGCGACGGCCTGCAGGACCGCGGCATCACCCGCGACCTCAACTGGGGCATTGCCGTTCGCAAGGGCGAAGAGGACTGGCCCGGCATGGAGGGCAAGGTCTTCTACGTCTGGTTCGACGCGCCGATCGAATACATCGCCTGCGCCGCCGAATGGGCCGAGGCCCAGGGCAAGGACGAGGAGGACTGGTGGCGCTGGTGGCGCACCGATGCGGGCGCCGGGGATGTGCGTTACGTGCAGTTCATGGGCAAGGACAACGTGCCCTTCCACACGCTCTCCTTCCCTTCGACGCTGATCGGCAGCCGCGACCCGTGGAAGCTCGTCGACTACATCAAGTCGTTCAACTACCTGAACTACGACGGCGGGCAGTTCTCGACCAGCCAGGGCCGAGGAATCTTCCAGGACCAGGCGCTGGATATCCTGCCCGCCGATTACTGGCGCTGGTGGCTGCTCTCCAATGCGCCGGAGACCTCGGACAGCGAGTTCACCTGGGAGAAATTCCAGGCCGGCGTGAACAAGGACCTCGCCGATGTGCTGGGCAATTTCGTGAGCAGGGTGACCAAGTTCTGCCGCTCCAAGTTCGGCGAGGAGATCCCTGCCGGCGGCGAGGTGACGCCGGAGGGCGCGAAGCTGATCGCCGATCTCGACGCGCGTCTTGCGGCCTACAACGGGCACATGGAAGCGATCGAGGTGCGCAAGGCCGCTGCCGAACTCCGCGCGATCTGGGTCGCGGGCAACGAGTTCCTGCAGACGGCCGCGCCCTGGACGAGCTTCAAGACCGACCCGGAACGCGCCGCGGCCGACGTCCGGCTGGCGCTGAACCTGATCCGCGTCTATGCCGTGATCTCGGCCCCCTTCATTCCCGACGCGTCCGCGAAGCTCCTCGAGTCGATGCAGACCGATGTCACGGATTGGCCCGAAAGCATGGGTCCCGCGCTGGAAGTGCTCGCGCCGGGCCATGGCTTTGCCGTGCCGGATACGCTGTTCGCCAAGATCACCGACGAACAGCGCGAAGAATGGGAAAGCAGCTACGCCGGCACCCGGGGCTGACGCCGACCGGGCATCCCGATCCGCGGCGTCGCGGCCGCAACGATGGCGCTCCCGCCCCCTCGTCGCCCGCCCGAGGCGGGCGCTCGGCGTTGGGCCCCGAACCACGGCCGTCGTGCCGGGACCGGCAGGCCGCAGGCCTGCCACGCCCAACGGCGGGCAAGCGCGCCAGCGCGCCGTCCCGTCGGCGGGAGCCGCCCCCGCCCGGCTCGACCGATCCGCGGCGCGGCCCTCGCCTCTCTTTTCCTGCCGCCCGCACCGGGCTACCTCTGGGCCGAAGAGCAAGAAGGATCGAAGATGCGGATCGAGGCAGCCGGGCTGAGCAAGTCCTATCACACCACCGACGGCCCCCAGCCGGTTCTGGAGGACGTGTCGCTCACCCTCGCCCCGGGTGAGACCCTCGCCCTCACCGGCGAGTCCGGCTCCGGCAAGAGCACGCTGCTGCACCTGCTCGCCACACTCGACCTGCCCGACGCCGGTTCGATCCGGCTCGACGGCACCGAGGTGACCGGGTTGGGCGACGCCGGTCGTGCCGCCGTCCGCAGGGACCGGATCGGCCTGATTTTCCAGCAGTTCAACCTGATCCCGTCGCTTACCGTCGCTGGCAACCTCGATTTTCAGGCCCGCCTCGCCGGGCGCCATGACCCGGAATGGTCGGCCGAACTGGTCCATCGGCTGGGCCTCGCTGACCTGACCGACCGCTACCCGGAACAGCTCTCGGGCGGCCAGCAGCAACGCGTCGCGATCGGCCGCGCGCTGGCGCCACGTCCGAGCGCGCTCCTCGCCGACGAACCGACCGGCAACCTCGACGAGCGTACGGCCGGGCAGGTCTTCGAGCTGATCCTGGAACTCGTCGCCGAGACCCGTGCCAGCCTGCTCGTGGTCACCCATTCCGAGCGGCTCGCCTCCGGGTTGGCTCGCCGCCTGCACCTGAGCCGCGGGCGGCTGGCATGAGGCGCGCGGCCCTCGCGGCACTGCTGTCGCACTGGCGCCGTCAGCCGCTCCAGCTCTTCACCCTTCTGGCGGGGCTGGCGCTCGCCACGGCGCTCTGGTCTGCCGTGCAGGCGATCAACGGCGAGGCGCGCCGGAGCTATGACCAGGCCGCCTCCACGCTCGGCATCGGCAGCTATGCGAGCCTCACGCACACAGATGGCCCACTCTCCGTTGCCACCTATGTCGCGCTCAGGCGCGGCGGCTGGCTGGTCTCCCCATTAGTCGAAGGCCGCCTGCAGCGCGGCGATATACGTCTGCAAGTCACCGGCCTCGAACTGCTCACCGCCCCGCCCGGTCTCCTGCCCACCGACCTCAGCGCCGGCGCCGGCACCACACCGCTCGACCTGCTGCGCCCGCCCGGCGTCGGCTTTGTCGCCCCGGAAACCGCGCGCCTGCTGAAGGAAACCGAGGGGTTGCCCCGGCTGATCCCGGATCCCGCCATCCCTCCCGGCCGCCTCTTCACCGATATCGGCACGGCCGAGACCCTGTTGGGCACACCCGGGCAGATCGACCGGCTCCTTGTCCTGCCGGATCAGCCCGCCAACCAACGCCCCCTTGATCAGCTTGCCTCCGGCCTCACCCTCAGCCCGCCGCAGGAACAGGGAGACATCGCGCGGCTGACCGACAGCTTCCACCTCAACCTGACCGCCTTTGGCCTGCTGTCCTTCGCGGTTGGCCTTTTCATCGTCCACGGCGCGATCGGGCTCGCCTTCGAACAGCGCCGCCCGATGTTCCGAACCCTGCGCGCCCTTGGCCTGCCCGCACGCAGCCTGCTGACCCTCCTGCTCGCCGAAGTCCTGCTGCTGGCACTGCTCGCCGGCGGCTTCGGCCTCCTGCTGGGCTACCTGATCGCCGGCGCCCTGCTGCCCGACGTCGCGGCCACCTTGCGCGGTCTCTACGGAGCCGATGTCCGCGGCGTGCTGAGCTTCGATCCCGGCTGGGCGCTCGCCGGCCTCGCCATTGCGGAGACCGGTGCGCTGGTGGCGGCGGCGCATGGACTGCTGACCGTGCACCGCATGCCGCTGCTGGCCTCGGCACAGCCCCGCGCCTGGGCAACCGTCTCCGCCCGCGCTTTGCGGCGGCAGGCGTTCGCGGGCCTCGCCCTCCTGGCCGCCGGCATCCTGGCGGCTATCTTCGCCGACGGCCTGGTGGCCGGCTTCGCCCTGCTTGGCGGCCTTCTGCTCGGGTCCGCTCTGATCCTGCCGCGCCTGCTTGCCGCGGCGCTCGGCCTCGGCGCAAGGCTCGCCCGCGGCCCGCTCGCGCAGTGGTTCTGGGCCGACACGCGGCAGCAGATGCCCGGCCTGTCGCTCGCCCTGATGTCGCTGCTCCTCGCGCTTGCGACCAATATCGGCGTCTCCACCATGGTCTCCTCCTTCCGACTCAGCTTCACCGGATGGCTCGACCAGCGGCTTGTCTCGGATCTCTACGTCACCGCCCGCAGCGAGGCCGACGGCGAGGCGCTGCGCGCCTGGCTCGCCCCCCGTGCCGATGCGGTGCTGCCGATCTGGCCTGTCGACCTGCCCCTCGCCGGCGCCCCGGGCGAGCTCTATGGCATCATCGACCACGCGGTCTATCGCGACCACTGGCCGCTCCTGCGTTCCACGCCCGACACCTGGGACGCGGTGATGGAGGGGCGCGGCGTCCTGATCAACGAACAGCTCGCCCGCCGCGAGAACCTGCGGCTCGGCGCGCCGCTCGCCCTCGGGCCTGACTGGGAACTGCCGATCAGCGGCGTCTACTCCGACTACGGCAACCCGATCGGGCAGGCCGTCGTCGCGCGCGAAGCCCTGCTCGCCCATCACCCGGATGTGTCCAAGCTTCGCCACGGCATCGTCACCGCCGATCCGGACGCCCTGCGCAGGGCCCTCCTCGAGGACTACGGCCTGCCCGAAGCCAACCTGATCGACCAGGCGCGGCTCAAGGCCACGTCGCTGCAGATCTTCGAGCGCACCTTCACCGTGACCGGCGCCCTGAACGTGCTGACCCTCTCGGTCGCGGGCTTCGCGATCCTGACCGCCCTGCTCACGCTGTCGACCATGCGCCTGCCGCAGCTCGCCCCGGTCTGGGCGCTCGGCCTGACCCGCCGCCGGCTCGCGCGGCTGGAGATCCTGCGCACCCTCGCGCTCGCCACTCTGACCTTCCTCGCCGCCCTGCCGGTGGGGCTGGCGCTGGCCTGGTGCCTGCTGGCGGTGGTCAATGTCGAGGCCTTCGGCTGGCGCCTGCCGATGTTCCTGTTTCCCGGCCAATGGGGCGCGCTCTTCGCCCTCGCCCTTGCCGCTGCCGCACTGGCGGCCGCCCTGCCCACCCGCAGGCTCGCCCGAACCGCGCCCTCGCAATTCCTCAAGGTCTTCGCCGATGAACGCTGACCTCTCTTCCTGGCACAAATACCCCCGCCGGAGGCGGTCAGCCCTCGCCGCCCTCGCGGCGCTCGCCGCCTCTCTCGCCATGGAAGCCGGCGCCCAGGGCTTCGCGGGGCTGGGCACCGATGCCGAAGGGTTCGCCCTGCCCTCCCGCGAGACCGCGCTCGCCTTCCCCGCCGACCATGGCCCGCATCCGGATTACCGCATCGAATGGTGGTACCTGACCGCGAACCTCTCCGGGGAAGACGGCCGCGACTACGGCATCCAGTGGACCTTGTTCCGCTCCGCCGTGGCGCCGGAAGCGGGCGTCCCGGTCGAGGGCTGGCAAAGTCCGCAGATCTGGATGGGGCACGCCGGATTGACCACGCCCGAGGCGCATTTCAGCGCGGAACGGCTGGCACGGGGCGGCATCGGCCAGGCGGGCGCGGTTGCGGCCCCCTTCGAGGCCTGGATCGACGACTGGCGGATGGCCAGCACGGGGGGCGGCTCCGACGAGTACGACACGCTGGCCCTGAGCGCGACCGGGTCGGACTTCGCCTATCGCCTCGAGCTTCACGCCAACGGTCCGCTCGTCTTTCACGGCGAACGCGGCTACTCGGTGAAATCCCCCGAAGGCCAGGCCAGCCACTATTATTCCCAGCCCTACTACCAGGTCACAGGCACGCTTTACCTGCCCGAGGGCGAGGTTGCCGTGACGGGCGAAGGCTGGCTAGACCGGGAATGGTCCTCGCAGCCGCTGGCCCCGACGCAGGACGGCTGGGACTGGGTCTCGCTGCATTTCGACAGCGGCGACAAGCTGATGGGCTTCCGCCTGCGCGACCGGGAAGGCCCACCCTTCACCTCGGCCACCTGGATTGCCGCCGACGGGAGCGCCACGGCGCTCGGCGACGGGGCGCTGCGGCTCACGCCGCTTGCTGAGACCGAGGTGAACGGCGCCGCCATTCCGACGCGCTGGAAGGTCGAGTTGCCCCAAAGGGAACTCTCGGTCGAACTCGACGCCCTCAATCCGCAGGCATGGATGGCAACCTCCTTCCCGTACTGGGAAGGGCCGGTGCGGATCACCGGCAGCCACCCCGGCCGCGGCTACCTGGAGATGACCGGTTACGGGGCTGAATGAAGAGACGGCCCGCCGGTCGCCGCGCGGCGCCTCCGGGATCGGTATTTGAACCAGAACAGGGGCCGGCGCCAATCTGGCCCCCAAGATCCGCCGCGTCGTTACAGCAATTTGGAGCGCGGCCTTTTCCTTGGGCCGCGCATTCGCTAGAGGGTCCTGCGACCCATCCGAGGACCAGACACATGCCGATGGAAAAGACCTTCGACGCCGCCGAGGCGGAACCGCGGATCTACGACGCCTGGGAGAGCTCCGGCGCCTTCAAGGCCGGTGCGAACGCCACGCGGACCAAGACCTTCTGCATCATGATCCCGCCGCCCAACGTGACGGGCTCCCTGCACATGGGCCACGCCTTCAACAACACGTTGCAGGACATCCTGATCCGCTGGCACCGGATGCGCGGCTTCGACACGCTCTGGCAGCCCGGTCAGGACCATGCCGGCATCGCGACCCAGATGGTCGTCGAACGCGAACTCGTCAAGGACAAGTCCAACGCCAGCCGCCGTGAGATGGGCCGCGAGGCCTTCCTGCAGAAGGTCTGGGAGTGGAAGGGCCAGTCCGGCGGCACGATCATCAACCAGCTCAAGCGGCTGGGCGCTTCCTGCGACTGGTCGCGCAATGCCTTTACCATGGCAGGCGCGCCGGGCGACCCGCGCACCGGGCACGAGAACTCGCCCGACTTCCACGAGGCGGTGATCAAGGTCTTCATCGACATGTACCAGAAGGGCCTGATCTACCGCGGCAAGCGGCTGGTCAACTGGGACCCGCATTTCGAGACCGCGATCTCCGACCTCGAGGTCGAGAACATCGAGGTCGCCGGCCACATGTGGCACTTCAAGTACCCGCTGGCGGGCGGCGAGACCTACACCTACGTCGAGAAGGACGAGGACGGTAAGGTCATCCTCGAAGAGGAACGCGACTACATCTCCATCGCCACGACGCGGCCGGAGACCATGCTGGGTGACGGCGCGGTCGCGGTGCATCCCTCCGACACGCGCTACGCGCCGATCGTCGGCAAGCTCTGCGAGATCCCGGTCGGTCCGAAGGAGCACCGCCGCCTGATCCCGATCATCACCGACGAGTACCCGGACCCGGAATTCGGCTCCGGCGCGGTCAAGATCACCGGCGCGCATGACTTCAACGACTACGGCGTTGCGTCCCGCGGCGGCATCCCGATGTACCGGCTGATGGACACCAAGGGCCACATGCGCGAGGACGGCCCGGCCTATGCTGACGCCGCGGCCCGCGCCCAGGCCATCGCCGAGGGCGACGCCTTCACCGAATCCGAGGTCGACGCGCTGAACCTGGTGCCCGACGAGCTGCGCGGGCTGGACCGGTTCGAGGCCCGCAAGCGGGTCGTCGCCCAGATCACCGAGGAAGGGCTCGCCGTCATGGTGCGCCGGGTGGAATACGACCCGGCCGATCCGGAGAGCGGCGCCGAGTTCGAGCCGCTGGTCGAGTCCAAGCCGATCATGCAGCCCTTCGGCGACCGCTCCAAGGTCGTCATCGAGCCGATGCTCACCGACCAGTGGTTCGTCGATGCGGCGAAGATCGTCGGGCCGGCGCTCGATGCGGTGCGCGACGGGCGCACGGTGATCCTGCCGGAAAGCGGCGAGAAGACCTATTACCACTGGCTCGAGAACATCGAGCCCTGGTGCATCTCCCGCCAGCTCTGGTGGGGCCACCAGGTGCCGGTGTGGTACGGGCTCGACATCTGGCCGACCGGTTTCCGTGACGACGAGGGCGACGCGGCACTCGACGAGGTGGAGATCTTCCGCCTGCTCGAGGAAGGTGCCTTCAACCACGCCCAGCCGACCTATCACTGCGCCGCCGAACTTGACGCGGTCTGCGAGAAGTTCCGCAAGGACCTGGGCGCCCTGCCCGCGCCGCTCCATGCCGCGCGGATCGTCGAGGTCGCCGACCGGGCCGAGGCTATGGACCGTCTGGCCGCGAGCCTGGCAGACTATAATCTGAGCCAGGATCCGACCCATCTGGTCTACCCGATCTGGCGCGACCCGGACGTGCTCGACACCTGGTTCTCCTCTGGACTCTGGCCGATCGGCACCCTCGGCTGGCCAGAGCAGACGCCGGAGCTGGCGAAGTACTTCCCGACCGACGTGCTGGTCACCGGGCAGGACATCCTGTTCTTCTGGGTCGCCCGTATGATGATGATGCAGCTCGCCGTGGTCGACGAGATCCCGTTCCACACGGTCTACCTGCATGGCCTCGTCCGCGACGCCAAGGGCAAGAAGATGTCGAAGTCGACCGGCAACGTCGTCGATCCGCTGGAGATCATCGACGAGTACGGCGCCGACGCCCTGCGCTTCACCAACGCGGCCATGGCCTCGCTCGGCGGGGTGCTGAAGCTCGACATGCAGCGCATCGCCGGCTACCGGAACTTCGGCACCAAGATCTGGAACGCAGCCCGCTTTGCCGAGATGAACGGCGTGTTCGAGCCGTCGGTCGCCCCGATCGACCCGGCCTCGAAACCTGCCGCGACGGTCAACCGCTGGATCATCGGCGAGACGGCCAAGGTGCGCGAGGCGGTCGATTCCGCGCTGGAGGGCTATCTCTTCAACGATGCGGCCAACGCGCTCTACGCCTTTGTCTGGGGCAAGGTCTGCGACTGGTATGTCGAGTTCGCCAAGCCCCTGCTGCAGGGCGAGGACGAGGCGCTGAAGGCCGAGACCCGCGCCACGATGCGGTGGGTGCTGGAGCAGAGCTTCGTGATGCTCCACCCGATCATGCCCTACATCACCGAGGAGCTTTGGCAGACCCTCGGCTGCGGGTCCAAGATGCTGGTCCATGGCGACTGGCCGACCTATAGCGCCGCCGATCTCGTGGATCCGCAGGCCGATGCCGAGATGAACTGGGTCATCACCCTGATCGAAGGCGTCCGCTCGGCGCGCGCGCAAGTGCGGGTGCCGGCGGGGCTGCAGGTGCCGATGGTCCACACCGGGCTTGACGCCGCGGCGCAGGCGGCATGGGAGAACAACGAGGCGCTGATCACCCGGATCGCGCGGATCGCGAGCCTGCAGGGCTACGAGTCCATGCCCAAGGGCTGCATCACCGTTCCCGTCCCCGGCGCCACATTCGGCCTGCCGGTGGCCGACATCATCGACGTGGCCGAGGAGAAGGCGCGGCTGGAGAAATCCATCGCGAAGCTGGACAAGGAGATCGGCGGGCTTTCCAAGCGGCTCGGCAACCCGAAGTTCGTCGAGAGCGCCCCGGAAGAGGTGGTCGAGGAAGTGCGCGACAACCTCGCCGAGCGCACCTCGGAGCAGGACCGCCTGAAGGAAGCCCTGGAGCGGCTGGCCGAAATCGGCTGAGCGCTCCCCGCGAAATCGGCGGCCGGGCGAAATGCCCGGCCGCATCCCCCCGGAATCGTTGACCGGTGGCACGCCCTCCCCTAGCGTTCGAAAGTGTTGACGCCACGAGGAGGCCGCGATGACGCGTCGCTCACTACACCATTCCCTGGCTCTTCTGGCGCTGCTATGCGGCCCTGCGATGGCCCAGACCGAGGCCCCGGCCGAACCGGCCACCGAAAGCGCCAGCCTTCTGACCGATGCCGAGCTTCAGACGCTCGTTGCGCCGGTCGCGCTTTATCCGGACACGCTGCTGATCCAGGTTCTGGTCGCCTCGACCTACCCGCTGGACGTAGCCAAGGCGCAGATCCTGCTCGAGAAGAACGAGGGGCTCGACGCAGAGGCGCTCGAAGCGACGATCGCGCAGGAGGCGTTCGACCCAAGCGTCGCGGTGCTGGCGACGGCCTTCCCGACCGTCGTCGGCGAGATGGCCGAGCACCTCGACTGGACCGAGTCCGTCGGCAACGCAATGCTGGCCCAGAGCGACGACGTGATGAACGCGGTTCAGGTGCTCCGCCAGCAGGCGATCCAGACCGGCGCGCTGGTCGATAGCGACCAGCAATCTGTCACGGTGGAGGAAATGGACGCGACGCTCTCGACCAGCGACGCGCCGGCGGAGACGGTCGTGATCCAGCCCGCCGATCCACAGACCGTCTACGTCCCGCAATACGATCCGAACGTTGTTTACGACACCAATCAATATGGCGTCGGAGATGCGCTGCTGACCGGCGCCGTCGCCTTCGGCACCGTCGCGCTGATCGACGAGATCTTCGACGATGACGACGATTGGGACGATTACTGGGGCTGCCGCAACTGCGCCGGTTGGGGCGGCGGACCGATCTATCGCGAGCCCGACATCGATATCGACGTCGACGGAAACGTGAACGTCGGCAACCGGCTGGAGATCGACCGGGACAGGCTCGATATCGATCGGGACAAGATCAACGCCGACGACATCAAGCTCGACGGCAACCGCATCGACATCGACAAGGACAAGATCCAGGCCGGCGGCTGGAAGCCCGACCCCGAGCGGAAATCCCAGGCCCAGGACAAGATCGCCGCGCGGCGCGACGAAATGGGCGCAACGACGTTGCCGATCGAACGCAAGTCCGGCGGCGGCAAGAGCCAGGGCGACGAGTTGCGCGAGAAGCTCTCGTCGAGCACCGGCGCACGCGACATCACGCGTCCCGAAAATGCCGGTGCGCTCCGCGAAGCTTCCGGTGGTGGCGGGCTGGGCGCCGCGGCGGCCGGCGCTGCGGGGGCCACCGGGGCCATTGCGGGCAAGGAGTTGCTGAAGAAATCCGGCGGCAGCAAGCCCAAGCAGATCTCCCGCCCCAGCGGCGGCTCCAGACCGGAGGTCAAGAAGGCCGCCGCACCGGCGAAAAAGGCCGCGGCGCCAGCGAAGAAGCCCGCGGCGGCCGTCCAGCGAAAGGCGCCGAAGACCGTGGCGAAGAAACCCTCCAGTGGCTCGATCAAGAAAAAGGCCTCCGGCAGCAAGGTCCGCAAGGCCTCCTCCCGTGGGGGCTCAAAGAAAATCAAGCGCAGGTGAGACGATGACGCGTCATGTTCCCATTCTCGCCCCGGCCCTGGTCGCCGCGGCAAGCCTTGCCTCGGCGCAGGAAGCCCCCGTATACCCGACCCCGCAGGACGCGCTGGAGACCCTGGTCGCGGCGCTGTCCTCTGGCGAGACCGCCGAGGTGGTCGACGCCATCGGCCCCGACGTGACCGAGCTGATGCGCCCCGACGACGACGTAGAGCGCGCGGAGGACTGGGCCGAGCTTCTGGCGGCCTATGGCGAGGGCTATCGCTTCGTGCCGTTGGCGGACGGCCGTGTCGAGATCGTCCTCGGTGCCGACGACTGGCCCTTCCCGTTCGAGCTGGAACGCGGCGCGGAAGGATGGTCCTTCGATGTGGCCTCCGGCCTCGACGAGATCGCGGCCCGCGAGATCGGCCTGAACGAACTCGACGTGATCGACGCGCTCGAAGCCTATGTGGAGATCCAGGCCGCCTACCGTCTGGTCGACCACGACGGCGACGGGGTCATGGAGTTCGCCGCGCACGTGATCTCGACCGAGGGCACGCGGGACGGGCTCTACTGGCCCGGCGAGGACAGCCCGATCGGCGACCTCGTCGCGCAAGCCAGCTTCGAAGGCTATGCAGAGGCCGGGGAGGAAACGGATCCGGAGCCCTACCTCGGCTATGTCTTCCAGGTGCTCGACGGCCAGGGGCCGGACGCGCCAGGCGGCGAGATGAGCTATGTCGTCAACGGCAACCAGGTGGCGGGCCACGCTCTGCTGGCCGTCCCGGCAGAATATGGCGTGACCGGCGTCATGACCTTCATGGTCGGCGAGAACGGCCGGATCTACGAGGCGGATCTCGGCGAGGACACGCTCTCCGTCGCCGCCGCAATCGAACTTTTCAACCCCGGCGAGGGCTGGTCCGAGATCGAGGTGGAGTGAGGCCGTGCAGCGGTGGGACCGCATCGCCGAACACCGGATGCGCAAGGCAGAGGCGGACGGCTCGCTGAAGAACCTTTCGGGCGAGGGCGCGCCCCTGCCCGAAAGGCCAGAGGCGGCGCATATCGACACAGGCATCGCCGTCGGCCACCGGATCATGGCGGAAGCCGGGGCGCTGCCCCGGGAAATCACGCTCAAGAAAGAACTTCTCGCCTTGCAGGAAGGTTACGCTGCCGAGACGGACCCGACGCGAAAGAAAGCCCTGATGGCAGAAATCGCCCGGGTCCAGATGCGGCTCGGCATCGAACAGGAAGCGCGCCGCGTCTTCCTGCGCCGCTAGGCCGGCCACGAAGCTACGATTTTTCGTCCGAAAAATCGTCGCCTGTCCGGTCCGCGGCATTGACTTCGCCGGTCTGCGGCGCGATGCACCCTCTCGCACACATATCCTGCAACCGGGCGTTCCGTGGCGGGCACCGGCAAGGCCCCGGATTACCAGCAGAAACCCCAATCATTATCAGGCCACTATGCGGAATTCTCCGTCGCAGGATGCCCCCAGACGTTTCGTGCCGCTTCACCAAATATCACACACCGGAAGTGACGGATCAGTGACTGCTCTGGTGCTGAGCGACCGGATCGACTATATGGGAGGGGTGCCGGGCGGTGTTGGAAGCACCGACCCGGCCACACGACCGACACCGCTTAAGGAAGCCTGCCATACCTACCGACACATACGATCTGACCACCGCCATTGCCACCCTCGCCGACGAGGCGGCCCAGCGCGGCACCGACCCCCGCGCCATCACCAAGGCGCTGATGCAAGTCGCCCTCGAAACCGGCATCCGCCGGGAGTTGCGCAGCACCGTGCAGCTTGCGCTGGAACAGGCGAGTGGCGACGCACCCAAGGAACTGACCGATCTGGCCTGTCGTCGGCTGAAGCCGGGCAACCGTCTCAGCGACCCGCAGTTCGCGGGCCTGATGCTCGTCGCATCCACGAGGGGGAAGCGGTGGGTCCTCCGGTCTCAGGCCGGGGGCAAGCAGCGCCAGAAGACCGTCGGCCACTATCCGGCCCTGACACTCGCCGAGGCGCGCGAGAAATGGGTGACCATCAAGTCCGAAGGGTGGAACACAGCTCCGGCAGACAAGCGCTCCGAGACCACGCTGGAGGCGCTGGTGGACCACTACGTTGACCACCTGAAGGCGAAGGGCAACCGCTCATGGCAGCGGACGCTGAAGGTCTTGCAGAAGCACCTGCTGGACAAGCACGCCGCCATGCCCCTCGCCGACGTGACCGCTGAGGTTCTGGAAGGCTGCTACGAACACCTGATCGACACCCAGCCCGGCACCGCCCACAACATCCGCGCCCCTCTTAGCGCCATGATGAACTGGGCCGAGGCCCAGAAGCGGCTTCCCGTGGGAATGACCGCGCCCAAGCTGAAGGACACGCGCCGCGCCAAGGTGAAGGAATACCATCCGGGCACCAGCGAGTTGCGCACCATGCTGCAGGGTCTCGACACCCTGAAGCCCGAATACGCCGACATTCTGCGCCTCCAGGCGCTGACCGGCTGCCGCATCAGCGAGGTATGCGGGGCCGACTGGTCCGAAATATCCCTCGACGAGAGGCGGTGGACCATCCCGGGTGAGCGGATGAAGAACAAGGAACAGCACATCGTCATGCTGTCCGATCAGGCCATCGCCCTGCTGGAACGCCAGCCGACCCGAACCGGCACGGTGTTCGGCAAGACCGCACCGACCCGCGAACATGTGTCGAAGCTGTGGGCCACGCGCCGCGACGAACTGGGCCTGCCGAAGGCGTTCACCAGCCACACGCTGCGCAAGGCGTTGGGATCGTGGCTCGCCGAGAGCGGCGAAGGTCTCGACATGCGTGACCGGATGCTGGCGCACAGCCGGGGCGGCGTGGACAAGCACTACAACCTCGCCCTGTTGAACCAGCCCGCCGCCAAGTGCTGGCAGAAGTGGGCCGACCGGCTCGACGCCATCGAGACCGGCGGCAGCGTCGTCCTGATCGACGAGGTCCGAGCATGAGCCTCCCCGACTACAAGACCGAACACTGGACGATGTGGTTCATGACCGGATGCCACATCGACGGCCTCGTGCCGCCGAACGTAGTGGCCGTGCCAACCGTCTACCTCGACGTGCGATCCAAGTTCCGAGCCTCCGAACGCACCCTTGCATGTATCACAGCCCAGCGCCTGAAGCTGGACCCGATCTTCACGGAGGCCCTGATCCGCGTGCTGAAGGGGGCCGCCGATGGCCTGCTTTCGGAGGCCCGGGCATGACCGGGCCGAAAGACCCCACCCTCGCCAACTGCTGGGCATCCACCCCGGGTAGGAGCGCCGAGGAACTGCGGCAGGCGTTCGCGGCCCACAAGCTGGCGCGGGACCTGCAGTCTTCGCTTGATGCGAGGTCCGTCGAGCCTCGGATAGAGCTGACGCCCATCGGCCATGACGAGGACGGCAACCCCATCCTCTCCGAAGCCGACTGGTTGACGATGGCCGAGGGGGAGATCGAGGCCTGGGAACCCGCGCCGGACTGGCTGGTGCAGCAGCTTGGTATGCCGATCCCGGTGGACTATGTGCGTCCGGCCATCCGGGGGCTTGCCGCCACCGCCAAGCGTGCCGCCGAGGATGGCCGACCGCTGACCGGCACCAACGCCCAGCGCCAGCAGACTGCCAAAGACGGGGCCGCCGCAATCCGCGCCGCCGCCATCGAGGAACAGTACGTGGGGATGCAGAAGTCGCAGTGGAAGGCGGAACTGGCGACCCGGTTCGGCGTCAGCACCAAGACGGTCCACCGCGCCCTCGACGGAATGAAGCCGCCGACCGGGTAGCCCGGAAGCACCTGAAAAAACAGGACACACATGTGTGTCCACACTTTCTGGAAGGGACACACATGTGTGTCCCTTCTTTGCTGTTGGGCGCTGGGAGGTCGTGTGCATTGAAAGGGGTCGTCCCGAAACATCCTATGGAGATGACACCATGCCCAAACCTCCCGATCACAGCGTTCCGCCCCGGAGCGAAACCTCCGATTTGACCATCAAGGAAGTCTGCAGCGAACTGCGGGTCGCCCCGGCGACCGTCTACCGGATGCTGAAATCCGGTGAACTGGCAGGCTACAAGTTCGGCGAGAACAACTGGTCCACCCGCATCACCCGCCAGAGCGTTGACGCGCTGAAGCGGCGCCAGCCCTTCGAACCGAAGGGGGCCGCGTGATGGACCTGATCATGCTCTCCAGATCCAGGCTCCAACTGGAACTGGAGGCCGACCGATGATCGTCGATGGAAACTACCGAGCCCGGCGCCTCGATGACTTTCAGTTTGTGGTCGAGCGGCGGAAGGGCCGACAGCCCGGGAACAAGCGGTTTGGGGGGGCTTGGCGGGTCCTCGGGTATGTAACGACGCCCGAAGGCGTGATGCGGCTCACATCCACCAAAACTAGGGTCTGCGACGTGACCGGGAGACAGTGGCATCCGGCTCCGGCCCCTAGCAAAGCGCTTCTGGATTGGCTGCTCCAGGAGATGGCGGCCTCCACCGCCAGGCGGAAGGTGCACCGGGAGAACGGCGATGACTGACAACCACTGGGGCCTGTTCGCCATCGTCTCGAACGACAAGCCCAACGGCAAGCCGGACAAGATACCGATGGACCTGACGACAGGGAAATCTCCGGTCGCCGCGAAGTCGGCCTTCACCTACTCCCTTGAAGAAGCCAAGGCGAAGCTGAACGGCGGCTCCACGATGCTGGGCTACCTGCCTGCACCTGACAGCACCTATGTTGGGGCCGACTTGGACAAGTGCCTCGAAAACGACGGGGCCACTTTCAAGGATTGGGCCGACGACCTGCTGGGCGACTACGATGGGCCGGATGCGGTCACCCCGTCCGGACAGGGGGTGCGGATCATGATGCCCCGCGCGCCTGGCGACGAGGACCGGGGCAGCGCCAAGGAAAGAAACGACGTGGGGTTCTTTGCAACGGAGGCCCGTGCATTCACGGTGCCGCTGGAACTGGCGGACAAGCTGGACGAGTTGGTGCGCGACGATGGTCTGGTGGATCGCATTGTCGCCCGCCGGGACGCCGCCGATGACGAGGCGCGCCCGGGTCTCTACACGGCGGAGCAGAAGGTCGCCCACAACGGCGAATTCGACCGCAAGTGGAAGGATCACTGGTTGAACCACCTTTCACCAGAGGACCAGCAAGCCGCTGTGACAGAAATGCTGAAAGCCTTGCCGAAGGAGTTCTGCGAAGAGTACTCCCAGTGGCTGGAAATATCGATGGCCCTGCACCATTTGAGCGTTCTCGTCATCTGGGATGCGGAGACCATTTGGGACCAGTGGAGCGAGAGCGGCGCAGTGTATCGCGCTGGCTTCTTCAGGATCAGGACGGGCGACGCCAACTACAACCCGGCCCAAAACCGCTACTTTTGGGGGCGACTGCAGCCCAACAAGGGCGTCACGATCTTCACGCTGCTGCACCATGCCAGGGAACACGGGTTCGACATAGAGCCGTGGCGGCAGAAGGCCGAGGTGAGGCGCCGCGAACGACTAGCGGAAGATCTGGGCGAGTTGCTGACGAAGACCCGCAAGAAGCAGGAGAGCGGGAAGCCCGAAGGACGCATCATCAGCGGCCCCGACTTCCTCAATTACGACCCGGGTGCATTGCGGTGGGTGGTAGATGAGTGCATCCCGCCCGGCCTGACGGCGTTGGCAGGCCAGATGAAGGTAGGCAAGTCGTTTCTGCTGATCCAGCTTGCGGAGGCGATAACGACCGGCAGGGATTTCCTGGATATGCCGACGCAGCGAGGTCGGGTGCTGTATTATGCCGTCGAGGATGGGGTGAACCGCCTGCGTAGGCGCGTGAAGCAAATGGGCGTCCGGTTCGACCCTGATCGGCTGTCACTGGTGTTCCAAGGATCACCGACCCCCACGGACCTGGCGAAGGATATCGCAAGGGACATTGAGGCGGTGGGCGGTGACGTCGCGTTGGTGATAATCGACACCTTCAAGCTGGCGTCCGGCACGCGAGAGGACAGCCGCAAGAACGCCTACGAGCAGGACGTGGAAATGCTGGCGGTGTTCAAGATGCTGGCCGACATGTCCGGTGTCGCCATCCTCGCCACCTTCCACGAGCGAAAGCCGCCACCCGGACGACAGAGACAGACAGGGGATCACTTCGATGCCATTTCCGGGTCGGCGGGCATCCTCGCCACAGCTGACGGTTTCCTGCGGCTTATCCGAGAGCGTGAGACGACGCTGGGGAGGCTTTACATAGGAGGCCGAGACGTGCGCGAGGACCGCACTATCAACCTCGATCACAGCCGTGAAGACGAGGGCCGCTGGTCGCCGCTGTCCGGGGCAATGAACAGGTCTCTCGACATGCTGACGAGGATGAAGGCAGGGGCGCGGAAGGACATTCTGGAAACGATTATGTTGAAGGGTCCGATGACCCGGGACGAGCTGCGAGGGACGCTGCCGAACCACACCTCGGAGAACATCCAGCGGTCTCTGCACAGGCTCTTGGAGGGGGGTGTGATTGTCGAGGACGAAGACGGAAACCTGCACCTGGCGATGGGGGAATGAAGTGTCTTCTGTCTGGGTGCTGTCTGGATTTCTGTCTGGGGCGAGCGGGCGAAACAAGACGAGAACATTCTACTGTCCCATACACCCCCCATGTGCGTCTGGGTTTATGTCTGGATTTCTGTCTGGGTGGACAGGGACCCAGACAGTAGAGAGGGGATGTATAGAGACCCACCCCTCGATGAACTGGTTTCTTGCCCCAAAGGGCGCACCGACGCGGGTCGAATGGGTGTCTAGCGATCCCGGACCGGCCTCTTCTGGTGGAGCACGCCGCGAGGAGCACCATCCTCGGCAGGAAGCCTCTCACGCGCGTGGGCACCGGCGTCCGTGCTGACGGTCAACTAGCGCCACGTCGCCCCACATACCTCGGATCGACAAACCCGCAGCCCACAACTCGCCGACCGCACCAGCAGTTGAAGTGCGCCTGATAGCAAGCGTGCCACCGGGCGCTGTAAAGGGCGGCACCCGCCCGCATCAGGCACTCGGAATGCGGCCTCCTGTGCCTGAAACCCTATCAAGAAGTGGCCTATAGAAATGGGTCTGGACAGCCGGCCAGTTCCGGGCCTTGTAGGCGGGGGGGGGGGGAGTCGGTTTGCTCATGCATCCCAGCTATCACGCTGGATTCACGAGATGAATGCCTCACGCGATTTGTGCATCAGGGCCCCTTCCGGTGGAAACATATTGGCGGGAGTCGTTTCAGAAAGCAGCCCTCAGCCTCAGCCCGAACATGGCAACCGTATCTTTTGTGGGGCTCAGCGCCGGGTTTTTGATCACCTGAATGCTCGGGGTCAGCTCAATGCCTTCGGTCAATTGCCATTGCTGGAATACCTCAAGGCTATATTGATCGTCCAGCTTGGACCCGAAGGTGTCTTCATTTGGTCGGGACCAGTTCAGCCCCGCACCAAGCATGTTCTGGCTCGGGTTGGTCGTGTAGCCGAAACCGGCACTCAGAGCGGTTTCATAGAGGCTGCCGCCATCCTTGGCCCAACCACCGCGTATAAACGGAAACCACGTGTTGTCGATCGCTTTGGAGTAAGAAAATGCAGCCCCGTACCCGCTGGGGGTTCCTGCCGCCGTGCGTTCATCAATTTGCCATAGGGTCACGTGGGCATTATCGAAGAAAAGGGCATCGGGCCCAGAGGTCCACCCGAACTCCAGCGTTTTGAAGGTCTCGAAGTCGTTGAAGAAGGTGTCAAACCCGGCAAGCGGATCGGTCGGGTCTCCGTTGGCGTCGACGATGCTGGCCGCGACATAGTAGTTTTCGCTCAAGAAACCGCCGGCCATCACCCCCAGAGATCCGTCAGGCAACCCGCCGATGGTGCCCGATCCGGTCTGGAAAGCGAGGTTCGAGAAACCGGACCACGGGCTGGCAAGGGCATAGACATCGGTGTAATCCGTCACGTCCAGCCACCCGGCATAAACGGTGCCGCGGCCTTCAGCAAAATCCTGTTGCCAGTAGAAATGCGTCATCCGCGTGCCCTGGTCGCTGAAGACGGAACTGATCGCCCCAGCATAGCCAAGCTCGCTGCCAAAGTCAGTCGGTGCCACGTCTGTAAAGGCATGACGGTGCTCAAGTTTGAAGACGAGCTTGCCCGAATTGGCCTGCCCCCGGTTCAACAATTCCCAAGTACCAAAGAAGCGAAGCGCACCGCTGGCTGTGTTGTCTTCTCCAAGGCTTGAGGACGCCTTGTAGCCCAGAACGTTGTAGTCGATCCCAAAGTCTAACCCTGTGCGCTCCTTTACGCCTGCTTTCCACTCCGACCAGGATTGCTGCTTGTTGATACCAAGCAGGTCGTCAGAATCCTCCGCGTCGGATGCCAGGACATTTGGCGTTGAGTCGGGGCCGGCGAGGTTGCTGGCGCTTTGGGCAAAAGTTGCCATCGGCGCTGCGGCGAACAATCCGGAAAGTGTCGGCGCGAGGATGTAGGACTTGAGGGTGGGTTTCACGGGGCTTTGTTCCCTGTCGTTTCGTTGGTGGAAAAACGTGAACCAGAGTGTGGTGGGAGGCCTGCAAAAGTTTCATGGCGGCAGTGTCCTGTCGAGTGGTGTAGCTAGCGCTGATCGTCACCGTGATGCTCGGCGCCGGCCTGCTTGATCACAGCCACCCGCTTCTACCGCTTTCCGGTTGGAACGCGCCGCAGCCGCTGACGATAAGCGCGCGGCGTTTCGCCCGTGTTGGACTTGAAGAACCTCGAGAAGTTGGCGGCAGCGGAAAAACCCAACTGGGCCGCGATGTCCGCGATCGGCGTGTCAGTCGTTTCCAGCGCGTCACAAGCCAGCGCAAGGCGCGCGCGACGGAGTTCGCTCGCGAGGCTCGTGCCAAGGACAGACAACCCGGCTTCCAGTTCTGCCGGAGCCAGGCCGATCGCCTCGGCCACGGCCTGCTGCAGGTTGTCTTCGTGGCGATTGAGGATCTCCGGCGCTACGGCGGCGATGGCGCGGGTCAGCGACGGGCGCTCCAGTAAAGCCTCGGTTGCAGGGGTGCGGGCAAGACGGTTGACAGCACGGGACCGCAGCAGCTTTGACGGAAAGCGGATCACCTGCACTGGAGACCCGGTTTCCCGAATGTCGAGGCCTCTGTAACCCGGCGGCAATGCGAGTGCAGAAGGTGTTTCGAGCACCACGTCGCCGGTTGCCCGAGTGTCGTCGAGCAGATCGAGAATCCGGAGAAATGTTGCAAATGTGAATCCGATGTTCTGAAGCGGCACTTGGCGCGGACGAAACGTGCGTTCTACACAGTAGGAGGATTGCACGGGGCCGATTTCCAGACGGTGCCGCGCCGATGCGGTGAATTTCACTGTGGAAAGCACGAGGCCTGTCAGGATTTGGCCAAGAGTTTCGCCACCCTTGAGCGCGTCCTGCGTGATAGGCCATGCCTCCAGGTCGAGGTGTTCCCCGACGTGCACGCCGAGCCACGGGTCGCCGATGGCCCGGGCAAGGGACTCGACGAGCCCATAGATCACCTCGGCCTGCACGAGCCGCGAAGGATCTTTCGCGGCTTCCAGCGTAAGCCCGTGAGCCTCCATCAGTTGGTCCACGTCATAGGACCGCGCCTTCAGATAGCCAAGCAAAGGGGAAATCGTGTTCAGTTGCACCAAGGCGCTCGCCCGGGCTACGGGGCTTCCCGGGAGGAAATCGGCATCAGGTAACTTCATGCTTCCCATCATACTTCGAGATGCAGTGAAAACTTATCAAAGAGTGGGATTCTCGGGATAATTTCATCCCATTTTGATAATTTTCTGCCGCCTCAGGTTGCTAGTCTGCGCCGACTGCTGAGGCATCGCCCGAAAGATTCGGTTCGCGCGAACGGCGAATTACAAGCGCTCATGTTGGAGCGGTGAACGGCCCGCGCAAGGCGTATGTGGCCACTGCAAACGGGAGAAAACGGTTTGAAAAACTTGATGAAAATAGCTGTGCTGTCTGTCCTGGCGGCAGGCCCGGTGTGCGCACAAGATGCGCTGCCGCAGGTATTGTTTACGAATGTGCAGGTGTTTGACGGTGTGAACGAGGCCCTCATCGAAAACGCTTCGGTTCTGGTCGAGGGCAACAAGATCAAAACCGTGTCGACCGACGCCGTCGACGCCCCGGATGCGACAGTGATCGACGGTGGCGGGCGGACGATGACGCCGGGATTCGTCGAGACCCATGCCCACTTCATGCTCATGGGGCCATCGGTGCCGGCCATGGAAGCCAGTAAGACCTGGGAGGATTTCGGCATCCACGCCACCAAGATGGCCGAGATGTACTTGATGCAGGGCTTCACCACCGTACGCGACGCGGGCGGAGCTAACGGTGGTATTCGTAGGGCAATCGATAGCGGGTTGATCGTCGGTCCGCGCCACTATCCTTCCGGTGCGTTTATCGGCACGAGAGGGGGGCACGCCGATTTCGCCAACTTCACTGCACTGCCTGATGCAGAGACAAACGTATCTCGATTGAACATCTCGCAACAGGCCAACGGCCCTGACGACGTGCTGAAATTCGCGCGCAACAACTTCCGCATGGGTGCCACTCAGATTAAATTCATGCAATCGGGTGGCATCGTTTCGGTATTCGATCCGTTCCAATTGCTTGCCGGATCAAAAGAGGAACTTGAGGCGGCGGTTCAGGTCGCCAACGAGTACGGCAGTTACGTCATGGTACATGCCTATCGAAAAGAAGCCGCGATGGCCGCACTGAATGCTGGCGTTAAGTCCATCGAACATAATTTGGGGTTCGACAAGGAAGTCGCAGATTTGATGATAGAGAAAGGCGCCTACACCACTACCAACCTGACCAGCTTCGATCCGTCGATACTGGAGATTCCGCCAGTGCGCGACGTGCCATCAAGCCTGGCCAAAGCGACAGCGGCAAAGGAGATGTTTGCGAACTACATTTCGAACATGAAGCAATATCCTGTTAAGCGTGGCTTCAATACGGATTGTATTGACACGGTTGAAGCCTGCAACATCCAGATTGCCTACGAGAAGCATTTGCACGAGAAATATTTCAGCGCCTTCGATGGACTGGTGGCGATGACATCGGTGGGTGGAGAAATTGTCGCCCTGTCTGGCGATTTCATGAACCCATATCCGGAAGGCAAGCTCGGCGTCATCGAAGAAGGCGCTTACGCTGATCTGTTGCTCCTCGACGGGAATCCGCTCGAAGCCTTCTCTGTCGTCGGCGCGTCAGACAAGTGGCTCGACGCAGAGCCGCGCCCTGAAAGCCCCGAAACGATCCGCATCATCATGAAGGACGGCGTGATCTACAAGAACACGCTTCAGTGACAACGACCGTCCGCCGCGAAAACGCGGCGGGCGACTTCATGGCCGGGAGACCGATAGTTGCACCCATTGCGGATTGATCGGCTTGTCCACCGGTGGCCGCGCGCGGAGCGTTGCACGCTGGAGATTGGCGCGCTGTCTCTGGCGTCCGGCGAGAGCCTGTTCCTGTATGGACCGAGCGGGTGCGGAAAATCGACCTTGCTGTCCGCGATCGCGGGAGTGGTCGATGTGCCGAAGGGGGTCATCCGCGTCGCGGAACAGGATCTTGGCGCCCTGCGCGGTGGTGCGCGGGACCGGTTCCGGGTGGATCACATCGGCATTATCTTTCAGGTGTTCAATCTCGTTCCGTGGCAGAGTGCGCTCGAGAACGTCCTTCTGCCCTGCACATTCTCGCAGCGTCGCCGCGTGCGTGCGGGCGACAATCCCGCGGGAACGGCCCGCCGACTGCTTGACGAATTGGGTCTGTCCGATCCGGCGCTGGCGTCGAAGCCGGCCAACGAGCTCAGTGTCGGGCAACAGCAGCGGGTCGCCGCCGCGCGGGCTCTGATCGGCAAGCCGGACCTGATCCTGGCGGACGAGCCGACCTCGGCGCTCGATGAGGCGGCCAAGGCGGCCTTCGTCGACCTGCTGGCGCGGGAATGCGCCGAAGCGGGCGCCGCGCTTCTCTTTGTCAGTCACGACCGCAGCCTGGAGCGTCATTTCGACCGCAGTGTGGACTTCCTCGAACTGAACCGGAGCGCCGCCTGATGCTTGGGTTCAGCCTGCGCAGCCTGTGGAACCGCCGGTTCGTCGCCGGCCTGACCGTGCTGGCCATCAGCCTCAGCGTCGCGCTGATCCTCGGTGTCGAGCGGATTCGGGGGGGCGCGCGCGACAGCTTCGCCAACTCCGCCTCGGGGATCGACCTGGTCGTGGCGCCGCGCGGCAATTCCGTCCAGATCCTGATGGCCACGGTGTTTGGCGTCGGCGGTACCGGGACCGGCATGACCTGGGAGAGCTTCAAGTGGCTGGAGGATCGGCCCGAAGTCGCCTGGGCGGTCCCGATCCAGATGGGCGACAATCATCGCGGCTATCCGGTGATCGGGACGGATGCGTCGTATTTCGAGCATTTCCGGCACTCCGGCGGCCAACCGCTCTCTCTGGCGGCTGGCACGTTCTACACCGGCGATGGGGCAGACGCCGCCGTGATCGGGGCCGAAGTCGCGGCGCGGTTCGGCTATGCGCCCGGTGCGGTGATCGTCAACGCCCATGGCTCAGGAGAGGTCTCGTTCGACCTCCACGACGACGCGCCGTTCACCATTTCGGGCGTGCTCGCGCCGACCGGTACCGCCGTCGACCGGATGGTCTTCGTCACGCTCGAGGGCTTTGACACCCTGCATGCGCAGGAAGACGCGCCGCTGGCCGCCCCCCTCGACCCGGCCGCCATGCCCGCCGACGGTCATGGTGAGGATGACGCACACGACGACCATGACGACCACGAAGATCATGGCGACCATGAAGGCACGGAGGTCGGACACGGACACGAACCGGACCGGATCAATGCCGTCTATATTGGGCTGATCGATCGGACCAGTGTCCTCGGTCTGCAGCGGGCCGTCAACCAACGCCCCTCTGACGCGTTGAGCGCCGTCCTCCCGGCGGTCGCGCTCGCCGAGCTCTGGGGGATCACCGGGACGGCTGAACGCGCGATGCGACTGATGGCTTGGGCCGTGGCTTTGGCAGGAATGATCGGCATGGTGGTCATGCTCTCTGCGACCCTCGAGACCCGCCGCCGCGAATTTGCGATCCTGCGGTCTGTTGGGGCCACACCCACGCGTATCTTCACGTTGATCGTCACGGAAGCAGCCGTCCTCACCGCGGCGGGGCTGATCCTTGGCCTTGCTCTGCTCACGGTGGCCACGTTCGTGACCGACCCGATCCTGTCCGCCCGCTTCGGTCTGCGATTGGGATGGAATGTCTTCGGGGCGCGCGAACTGACCACCCATTTCGTCATCTTCTGCGCCGGGCTGCTCGCCTCGCTTGTCCCGGCAGTCCGGGTCTATCGCATGACGCTGGCCGACGGGCTGTCGGTTCGGCTATGACAAACCAAGGGGAAGTCTCCATGCCCATGTTTGCTCGTCTCGTCTTGATGCTCTCGCTTGCCGTTCCTCCGGGGCTGGCGCAGGCGGCAGACCCTCAGGAGATCTCCTGGGAGACGCTCGCGCCTCCGGCCGCCGTGATCGAGAACCCGTTCGAGACCATCACCTACCACCAGATGGACACCCTCCGCCAGATCCTGCGGTTCGAGACAGGAGCCGAGCAAAGCGATGACGCAGAGGCGCGCGCCAAGGCGCAAGCGTTACGCGAACAACTGTCCAAGGACGGCCTCGATGTCGACGGATTGTTCGCTGCGCGTGTGGCGATCATGGAGAAACGTGAAGCGGCAGCCTCAGCGGTGAACGAGGACATCGTCGGCACGAGTGTCCGCCTACCGGGATATATGCTGCCCTTGAAATTCAAGGATCGAAAGGCGGTTGAGTTCCTTCTCGTGCCCACCGTCGGCGCCTGCATCCACACCCCACCACCGCCCGCCAACCAGATCGTCCATGTCGTGTATCCCGAGGGCATCGAGGTGGACGTACTTTTCAGGCCCGTCTGGATCACCGGGACCATGGTCGCCCAGAGTTCGGTTCAGGACGTCGGGTACGTCGATGGACGGGCCCCGGTCTCCGTGAGCTATTCGATGCAGCCGGTGCTGGTCGAGAAATATGGCGGGTGAACGACGAGGCATGGGACAGATCGGTATCTCGGCATGGCGGGTTGTACGTGTCGGCGAAGGCGTCGCGTCCACGAGACCTCAGAACGAAATGGGTCGGATGCTGCCCACCCAAGAAGGCATCGTGCGGTGCCAGACGAGTGCGTCCGAAACGCCCACCGACTGAGGGCATGCCCTCAAAAAACACACAATATCAATATATTAAGAGTCTGATGGGGTTAGACGTCAGGCCCACCCCCTCCGGCACCTGGAAGGTTAGCGGTTAGGGGCATCATCCACCTCTAGCCCAGATTCCCAAACGCCTTTCTGAAGGACTCGCCAAACGTTGATGTGGCGTTGATGTAAAACGCGACATCAAAAAACTTGATCGGCCGAATCCGACTTCAGGTCTTTGATATTGTTTTTTATTTTTGGTTGCGGGGGTAGGATTTGAACCTAAGACCTTCAGGTTTTGAGCCAACGGGAGTTTAGCTATGTCCGCCTTGTCAGAGCAGAGACAGTTCTTTCGATCCCCCTCGGGATCGATACACGTTCACAGTGATTGTCTTGGCAATTTGGAGTCTTTGCAACAAACGGGAGGCGGTCGTTCGTACTGGAGCTACCAAAAAACAGCAAACGGCCGCTCTAGCGTTCCTAGGGTTGGCTTGGTTTGCCGGTCGTGTCACCTAAGCGGCGGTTCGGGGTTGTTTTTCATAGGTCGGATGGCCGGATCATTAGTGGCGCAAGACGATCGCCAATGAAAGTGACCTTGGTAGCGTCGGTCATGTTGCCTTGGTACGCCGTGTTGGACCACCGCGATCCCGCCATGCTATCAATTTGCTACCAAACTGGAGGCGAAAAGGATGACATGGGTGAAGGGCCAGAGCGGCAACCCGAGCGGACGCCCGCGCATGGACCCGCAGGTACGCGAGGCGATCCGCCAGAACGGCGTCGCAGGCGTGGAGCGGATGCGTGAGCTGCTGGACGACGACACCGCGTGGGGACCGGACGGGTGGCTCGACCCAAAGGTGCAGGTCCAACTGGCGGAAACCGCAATCGTTCGGGCGTTCGGCAGCCATGGGCTGGCGAACG
The DNA here is from genome assembly GCF_900188335.1 of Tropicimonas sediminicola. Classification (GTDB taxonomy): domain Bacteria; phylum Pseudomonadota; class Alphaproteobacteria; order Rhodobacterales; family Rhodobacteraceae; genus Tropicimonas; species Tropicimonas sediminicola. The sequence continues at coordinate 729,337 of NZ_FZOY01000002.1, forward strand.
ACGAACACGGACCGACCGGAATGGAACTGGGTCAGTTGATGAGGTCTGTGTATGAAACGATGCGAGAGGACGGAGTGCTGCCCGAACTCCTGAACGCGGAGAAGGCAACCGATGCAAACTGACGGCACGCAGGAGGGTCAATCGACCCTCTCACTGCAATCCGTTCGCTGTCTGCCCGCCCAAAGAGCGGATTGTGACGCGATATCTACCGATCAGCCCCCCTTACCACGCCAGCGTGCGGGAAGACGCCGTAATCCGCCCAAATGTGGCCCCACCGCTTTGAGGGCAGGTCGGCCCTTTTGGGGCCAACAACGATCAGACCCCGGCCAAGCAATGCTGAGCAGAGCTGCCGGGCTGCTCGCGACGAGATGAATGCGGACGTTGTAGTGCCCCAGCTGATTACTCCGGCTTCAGCAACCGACCGGTATCGACGCGACGCAAGCAGATCAACTGAGCCATCTGTGAGCCGACTTCAAGTTTGGAATAAGGTCAGCTTGGAAGCAGGACGGGCGAAGCATGCGTGTAAGCAGCGACAGCTTCCTGCGCAAAGCTGCCGGTCACGGCGCATCAGCGCTTCGCTAGTGCAGCTTCTTCAATTGAACCGGGAGCCGCCATACGCGTCCAGAGCAGCATAGGGGCGGGAAGACGACCTTCGCGGCAGCCGCGAAAGCCGGACTTGGTTTTAATGAAAGCGAACAACCGCCGCTCCGACGTGCGCAGGTTCTCACTTCTATCAAAGGTCTATCGGCGCGCCTGCGTAGACGATGTGTTACGCAGGGTTATCGTACGGGGAAGGTGGGCTGGGTGTCAGACGAATTAGGTGGCGGTTGTTGAGGGTGCCAAGGTCCAGCCAAGGTCGATTTCCGTTTCGCACGTTGGTTCGGCGAAGAGACCTCTCAATCTCGCTTTCTCAAGCCTGTCGTCGACCAATCGATCAATTCCCTTTATCAACCCACGCAGTTGAGCCTTTCGCGGCATGATCGGCTCATCATCCATCTTGACAGAAAGCCTATTTGCAACGCTTTGCCACCAGGGGCCTTCGGTCAAAATCAACTCTGGCACTTGATCATATCGGTCTTCGAAACAACCCGCAAGCGCGCGCTCATATTCCCTGTCCAACGACAACCATGCATTCACGAAATCATCCTCTTCAATGGTTTGAAGAATTGGCTCTCGGAGAAACCTCTGAGTACCCTTACCATTGACAATTTTAAGCTCACCGAGAAACTCGAAGTAATCTGACTTCAAAGCCTCGATTAAGTGCTTAGCCACTGATTGTGCCTTCCATTGGGAGTACCAATCATGTGCAGCTTGCTGCAGATGAGAAAGCACTTCCATAAAATCCTCTTTCTCGCGGCGAATATAGCCGAGTCCTTCATAGCCTGAGTCAAAACTCCAACGTGTTGCACCAAAGCTGTCGAGATCAAGCGAGGGGATTACAATCTCATCAATATAGCGCTTGAACCTCTGAACCCAGCCGCTCTCGACGTCCTCGATCAACCCTTCGTCAAGTAGCATCAATACGACGCCAACAACGTGCATCACAACAAGAGGATTCTCATAACGGCCCTCTTCAATTCCGTTGCGAATATCGGCAATGTCGGCATCAAACTCTGTCACCGAACCGTCTGAAAAATCCCAGCTCGAAATATGCCAGAGCCGTTTCCAAGAAGGCCAGCTATCCGGGCCGTTGACTTCTGGGGCGCCAGCCAGTTCAGCGTTGAACCGCTTCGCATCGACGACTCCGCTATTGAGGATGTCAACCCATTGACGAAGTGTGATTGCCGTCCGGATGCCATGGATGAGGTTGTATTTCAGAATTACTTTCCGAGTGGGAGTGTCAGGATCGTCTTTATTCATCTTGAAGGCATAGAATGTTCGTCGTTCAGGGTCGTCGCGCCCGATTTCCGGCACTAGATCTGAAGGGGTCAGAGGATTTTCTGGGCCGCCAAGGTTCAGTCTGAATTCTATGAAGAAAATGAAAGCCTGAGTGATGAGGCTATCTATCAGCTCACTATTTTCCCGAAATCTCCGATCTGTAGCTTCAAGCATGCCTGCCAGGAACCACAAGAACTGTCGGATAGCACGGAGATTATTGAATCCAGAGAGACGATAGAGTTCTTCAATCCTATCGCTTCTAGAAGCGATTAATGTTCTTGCAACGCCCTCCGATATCTCCGCAATGAACGCATCGACCGCAGCCTTGGGGTCAGGTGGAATCTCGAAAGTTTGGCCGATAACCTTCTCCCGAAACTCTCCAAACTTTTCGTCGTTAATCCGTTGTGTGTTTGCCACTAGAATGATACGACAGTTGCCATGCTCGATGTAGCGGTTAAGGACGCCGAGTAGTTCAGATTGATTAAAGCCGCACCGTTCGAGGTCGTCAATTATAACCAAAGCCTCATTGATTGCATCAGACGCTTTGGTCACTTGCTTCAAAGTGCTTTCAACGGCTTGTCCGATGTCTGCCGATCCTGAAAACACACCTCCAGAGCCAACCGAGATAGCACCAGAGAAAAGGGAGGAGGCGAAGCCAAGCCCTTGATGCATAATCTTGATGGCTTTGGACGATGCGGCATAAAACAGCTGCCTTTCAAAATCTTGCAAGTTGCTGATGCCGAACAACGATAGATATATGGTCTTTCGCATTGTAAAGTCATCTTCACTCACGAGGCTTTGAATAAAGTGCGTCTTGCCGCAACCCCATCGACCTTCAATCATTACCGCGAACTTTGGATTGTCAGGAGAATTGACCCAACGCAATAGGAATTGTCGAATTTGATTTCGGGCCGCGTCGTGCATGAAAAAAAAATTTCCGCCTAGATGCTCTTCGTTGCGACCATAGTCGATAGGGCGGCATCGTCTATCTGATTTTCGGGAATGTCTGACCGCACCATACACGCGGGGTGGCCGCTTAGGGGCTCGGTGTGTGTTCGAAGTGGACTAAGGTTACCGCGTGATGGCTGCAAAATTTGCACACGTAGCGAAAGGCAGGTTCAACGGGAGAACTGCAGCATCCCAGAACACCGAAGAGTGGCCGCAACCGGCCGGTTGCGCGCCTTCGAGCGATCTGGCCGATGGCCCGTTTTGTCCCGCTGACTTGACGTTGATGTGAGCCACCGCGAACGTCCGGTCCGTTCCCGCTTCATCGATGGTCTGGTGAGCGCAACGTTCGATGTTTCGGCCGCAGCCAAGGTTCGGCAAGTCGGCAAAGTACCCGCCTAGGAGGTCTACTTGTCTTCGTCGCCGGTTCGGGCGGTACTGAAGCTGCAATTTCCTTCTGCCTAAGGACCAGAACCTTGGCTGCCTAGCGGCATCAGCACTGCGGTGTGTCGGCGCCCCCTTGGGGGACACAGGAGCGGTTGGTGGCCAGGAGTTGGCGCGACGGCACCCCTTACCAAGCCGTAACTCTGAAAGTCTCTGCAAACCGCTCTTTCCGGTCCTACGGCTGCCCGACAAGACGGAGGCAGAGACGCTGTTGGGTCGCTTGATCCGGAGGAAGGATGTTTGGCGTTCTGGGAGTGGGCGACGACTGAGTTCCGCTGCCACGCAACGGGCTAGGGCTTGCCGCGCCGTCGAAAAAAATCTCGAAAAAAACTTGAGGGGTCGGCTGTGTATGGCTCTGCCTCGTCCGCCGCCCCCGAGAGCCTCATGGGTAGGGGGTGGGGGGTGTTTCGCTTCCGGCGCGACCCGACTAGGCCAACCGCAGCCCAGCGCCGCGAGGTATCACTTGCATCCTCCGCCGTCTGGCGGCACAACCCAGTTCCGAAAATAAATCCACCCCGCTGAGCATTTCAGTGACGACCACTGAAAGAATGAAATGTTTTCAATGGGGGCATCGCAACCGGGCGTTCCGTGGGCGCCGAACCGACGAGGAGAGCCGACATGGCCGATATTTCCCTCACATTCCCCGATGGCGCGAGCCGAGACTTCCCGCGGGGCGTTACGCCCGCCGAAGTTGCCGCCGCCATTTCCACCTCGCTGGCCAAGAAGGCGATCTCCGCAACCGTGGACGGCCAGCACTGGGACCTGCAATGGCCGGTCGAAGGCGACGCCACCATCGCCATCAACACGATGAAGGACGAGGCCCCTGCCCTTGAGCTGATCCGGCACGACCTCGCCCATATCATGGCGCGCGCCGTGCAGGAAATCTGGCCCGAGGTTAAGGTCACCATCGGCCCGGTGATCAAGGATGGCTGGTATTACGACTTCGACCGCGAGGAGCCCTTCACGCCGGAGGACCTCGGCGCCATCGAGGCCAAGATGAAGGAGATCATCAACCGCCGCGATCCGGTGACCACCGAGGTCTGGGAGCGCGACCGCGCGGTGAAGTATTACGAGGCCAACAACGAGCCTTACAAGGTGGAGCTGATCGACGCCATTCCGGGCAGCGAGCCGATCCGCATGTACTGGCACGGCCATTGGCAGGATCTCTGCCGCGGCCCGCATCTCCAGCACACGGGCCAGGTGCCCGCCGACGCCTTCAAGTTGATGAAGGTGGCAGGCGCCTACTGGCGCGGCGACAGCGACCGCCCGATGCTGCAGCGGATCTACGGCGTGGCGTTCCAGAACCGCCAGCAGCTCAAGGATTACCTGACCTTCCTCGAGGAGGCCGAGAAGCGCGACCACCGGCGGCTGGGCCGCGAGATGGAGCTGTTCCACTTCCAGGAGGAAGCGCCGGGCATGGTGTTCTGGCATCCCAACGGCTGGACCATCTATCGCGAGATGGAAGACTACATGCGGCGCAAGCTCGACCGCGCGGGCTATCGCGAGATCAAGACGCCGCAGGTGGTCGACCGAAAGCTCTGGGAAGCCTCGGGTCACTGGGACAAGTACCGCGAGAACATGTTCATCACCGAGATCGATGAAGAACATGCCAACGAAAAGCGGATGAACGCGCTGAAGCCGATGAACTGCCCCTGCCACGTGCAGGTGTTCAACCAGGGCATCAAGTCCTACCGCGACCTGCCGCTGCGGCTGGCCGAATTCGGTTCCTGCCACCGCTACGAGGCGCATGGTGCGCTGCATGGCCTGATGCGGGTGCGCGGCTTCACGCAGGATGACGCGCATATCTTCTGTACCGAGGACCAGATCGAGCAGGAATGCGCGAGCTTCATCGAACTGCTGTCTGACATCTACCGCGACACGGGCTTCTCGAAGTTCGACATCAAGCTCAGCACCCGCCCCGAGGTGCGCGTGGGTTCCGACGAGGTTTGGGACAAGGCCGAGGCGGCGCTGGAGAAGGCGATCCTCAACGTCCGCAACGACTTCGAGATCGACCCGGGCGAAGGCGCCTTCTACGGACCGAAACTCGACTTCAAGCTGACCGACGCGATCGGCCGCGAATGGCAGTGCGGCACCTTCCAGGCCGACTTCAACCTGCCGGAACGGCTGGATGCGAGCTACATCGGCGCCGACGGCGAAAAGCACCGCCCGGTCATGCTGCACCGTGCGATCCTTGGCTCCTTCGAGCGGTTCATCGGCATCCTGATCGAGAACTATGCCGGCCGGATGCCGATGTGGCTGGCGCCGCGGCAGGTCGTGGTGGCCTCGATCGTCTCGGATGCGGATGAGTTCGTGCTGGAGGCGACGAAGACCCTGCAGGACGCCGGGTTGCGCGCCGAGGCCGATATCCGCAACGAGAAGATCAACTACAAGGTGCGGGAGCACTCCGTGGGCAAGGTGCCGGTGATCCTCGCCATCGGGCAGCGCGAGGTGGAGAACCGCACCGTCACCGTGCGACGGCTGGGCGAGAAACAGACGGCGACCGTGCCGCTCGACGAACTCGTCGCACAGCTCGCCGACGAGGCCCTCCCCCCCGATCTGCGCTGACCGGAGCAACGGCCGACAGAAACGCGACGGGCGCCCGAAGGCGCCCGTAAGCATCTGGGAAGAATGCTTTACCAGCGCAAGAGCCGGTTCCCGAGGACGGCGCCGAGCCCGGTGACGATCAGGATTCCGAGGCTGTACCAGACGCCATAGAAGAGCGGCGTATCCTCGATGCAGAACAGCGAGTAGATCGCCGTCGCAAGGCCGGCCGACGCCAGGCCGGCCAGCGCGCCGCAGCGCACCGGGTTCACCGGGGCGCCCTGGCGCAGGGCCATCAGCAGTCCACCGAGGATCGGGAGCGACAGCGCCGTGATCGACGGCAGGCAGACGTGGATCGAATGCCCAACGAAGTCTGCCAGCCGCTGACCGGCAGGGGTCGTGACAAACGCCCAGACGAAGAGCCCAAAAACAGCCGCCGGCACCGCCCAGATGATCCTGGAAGCCGCCCCGGACGGCACGGCCGGGCGCGATGCGCGCAGCACCAAGCCAAGACTCAATACGGCCAGAACGAGCGGCAGCACCGTCTTGGCAAGGGTCACCGGATCCGACACGGCGATGCCCAGCCCGGGCCGGGGGCCCAGGACGACGGCAAAGAGCGCCAGCGTCACGAACGCGCCCGCCGCCAGGCCCCCTGCCGCCCGCCGCTCCAGCGACGGGCCGGCGGGCGGCAGGGGCTCCGCGGCCAATGAGGCTATCAGGTCTTCGGTCTTCATTTCCTCGTCTCGTCCTCTTTCTCGTCTCCTGCCGCCAGCCGGCGCAGGCGGGCCAGCGCACGGTGATAGGCTACCCGCACGGCCCCTTCGCTCATTCCGAGCCCGCCAGCGACATCGCCGGCACTTTGTCCTTCCAGACCGACGGCGCGCACGATCTGCGCGGAACGGTCATCTATTCCGTCCAGCAGGCGTCCAAGGTCGCGCGCGGCGGTCGGGTCGACCTGCGCTTCGTCCGGCAACTGCTCGGCCAGATCCTCGATCGGGACCTGGTGTCCACCGCGCTTCATGCGGCGGAATGCGTCGGCGGTCTTGTATCGCGCAATGGCATAGAGCCACGGCGCCACCGGGTCGGTCTCTCGCCAGGTATGCCGCCTGGCGTGAACCGCCAGCAACACCTCCTGCACGATGTCCTCGCTCCCCGCATCCCTTCCGGAACGCCCGAGAACGATGGTTCGTATCGCCGGTGTGACCTCGGTGAGGAACTGCGCGTAGGCCTTTGCCTCGCCCCTGTTCGCCCTCCGAAGGAGATCTCTCCACCGGTCGTTGCGATCCGTCATTGATCCTCCATTCGCGCGAAACAGCGAAACGTTACAGCCGGGCGGCGATTTTGGCGATTTCAGTAACCTGTTCGTGAGGTCCGTAACATCCATGCCCGGAGCGACGAACAGGTATGCACGGACGCCAAGACGGCGCCGATCAACCGAAGGATACAGTCATATGAAATCGACCAACAAGACCGTTCTCGTCTCTGCCATGACCGCCGCGCTCGTCAGCATCAGCGCCGGCCACGCCACCGCGCAGGAAGCCGGCAAGGAGAAGTGCTTCGGCGTTTCGCTCGCCGGTCAGAACGACTGCGCGGCCGGCCCCGGCACCACCTGCGCCGGCACCTCGACGGTCGATTACCAGGGCAACGCCTGGACGCTCGTCGACGCCGGCACCTGCGAGAGCATGGAACTGCCCGACGGCCGCATGGGCTCGCTCGAAGCCCTCGACCGCGACCTGCCGGCGTAAGCCGCCCCGCCAGGTGCCCGGCGCGCGAACCGCCGGGCACGCCCCCTGCCCATGACCGCTCCGGAGACCTGACATGCTCGACAGCACCGCCCACGAGACCCTGCCACTGGCGCCCGGGGTCGGTTACAAGCCGCAGCATTTCGCAGCGATCATGGCGGATCCGGGCCCGGTCCGCTGGCTGGAGATCCACGCCGAGAACTACATGGGCGACGGTGGCCGCCCGCTGGCGCAGCTGCGTCACCTGGCCGAACGCTTCCCGATCTCGGTGCACGGCGTCGGGCTTTCGATCGGCGGCGAGGCGCCGCTCGACAGGGACCACCTCGCCCGCCTTGCTCACCTGGTGGGCTGGCTGAACCCCGCAAGCTTTTCCGAACACCTGGCCTGGTCGACGCACGACACGGCCTTCCTGAACGACCTGCTTCCCCTGCCATATACCGAGGCCACCCTGGCCCGCGTCGCCTCCCATATCGACCAGGTGCAGGAGGCGCTCGGCCGGCGGATGCTGCTGGAGAACCCCTCGACCTATCTCGCCTTTGCCGAAAGCGAGATGTCGGAGACCGATTTCCTGCGGGAGATTGCCCGCCGCACCGGCTGCGGCCTGCTGCTCGACGTCAACAACGTCTTCGTTTCCGCGACCAACCAGAAGACCGACCCGCGCGACTATATCGCCGAGTTCCCGCTGGAGCACGTGGGCGAGGTGCACCTGGGCGGACATGACGAACAGGAGGACGAGCATGGCGCGCCCTTGCTGATCGACAGCCACGGCGCCGAGGTCGTGGACCCCGTCTGGACGCTCTATGCCGAGACCATCGCCGCCATGGGCCCGCGCCCGAGCCTGATAGAATGGGACACCGACGTGCCCGAGTGGCCGGTACTGGCCGCCGAGGCCGAGCGCGCCGCCGCCATTCTCACCCCGGCGCGGCAGGCGGTGTTGTCATGACCGTGAGCCAGACAGATTTTCGCGCCGCGGTCCTCGATCCGGTCCGCCCGGTCCCGGAGGGGCTGGTCGACCCGGAGGGCCGTGCGGCGGGCAAACGCTTCGACGTTTACCGCAACAACGTGGTCGTCAGCCTGTCGAACGCCCTCGGCGAGGCCTTCCCGGTGATCCGCAAGCTGCTGGGAGAGAACAACTTCCGCATCCTTGCCGGGCATTTCGTCCGGGCGCATCCGCCCGTCTCTCCGCTGATCGCGCTCTACGGCGAGGCCCTGCCCGGCTTTCTCGAGCAGTTCGAACCGGTGCGCTCACTCGGCTACCTGCCCGACGTGGCGCGCCTCGAACTTGCGCTGCGCCGCGCCTATCATGCGGCCGACACCCTGTCGCTGCCGCCCGCGGAACTGCAGGCGCTGCCGCCCGACGCGCTGGCGGAAGCCCGGTTCCGCCTCGCGCCCGCGCTGCAGCTTGTCGAGTCCGACTGGCCGATCGTGTCTATCTGGCGCTTCAACATGGAAGACGGCCCCAAGCCGCGCCCGGTACCGGAAACGGCCCTGATCACCCGGCCGCAGTTCGACCCCGAAATCGCCGCGCTGACACCCGCAGCCGGCACCTTCGTTTCCGCCATCGCTGCCGGTGGCAGCCTGGGCGAGGCATTGTCCTGCGCGTCCGAAATCGACGCCGGTTTCGACCTGACGCCGACCCTTGGCGCCCTGATCTCGGGCGGCGCCCTTATCGCCATCGAGGAGGACTGACCCGATGACCGCCACCACAACAGACACCGCAACCTCGCAGAAGCGCGCCGTATTCAACCGCATCGTCGCGATCCACGACCGGGTGTTCTCCGCCCTCGAAACCGCCCTTGCCGGCTGGGCCATCCCGACCCTGGCGCGGTTCGCCTTTGCCGCCGTGCTACTGATGTATTTCTGGGCGTCCGCGATGACGAAGCTCGGCGATGGGATCTTCGGCATCTTCGTGCCCTCCACCGGCGCCTATGCCCAGATCTTCCCGCAAAAGGCCGAGGCCGTTCTCTACGACCCGAGCCAGTTCTCGATCTTCGAGAAACTGGTGATCCTCGCCGGCACCTGGGCCGAGTTCCTGCTGCCCCTGCTCATCGTGATCGGGCTGTTCACACGCCTCGCCGCGCTCGGCATGATCGGTTTCGTCACCGTCCAGAGCCTGACCGACATTCACGGACACCACGCCGACGCTACAACCATCGGCGCCTGGTTCGACCGCGCCTCGGATTCGCTGATCATGGACCAGCGGGCATTCTGGATGCTGCTTCTGATCACGCTGGTGCTGCGCGGGGCAGGTCCGCTGTCGATTGACCGTTTGATCGGCATCGGACAGCCCCACAAACAATGATTTTTCAAAGAGGGTTGTTTTATTTCACAAGTGAGGCACCCTCTAGGCGTGACGACGCCACTACGACTCACTGGCCCTGCCCCCAAGAGAAAGTCCGGCTGCGTGACCACGCCGCCGCAATCTCGCGGGCGGATCAAGTTGAGACGAAGGAGACGCGGGATATGCCGACCGGCACCGTGAAATGGTTTAACACCACCAAGGGTTACGGGTTCATTGCCCCCGATGACGGCGGAAAGGACATTTTCGTTCACATCAGCGCGGTTGAGCGCGCTGGAATGACGGGCCTCGCCGACAACATGAAGATCGAATACGAGCTGCGCGAAGGTCGTGACGGGCGGTCTTCGGCAACAGACCTCAAAGCATTGTAAAAATTATCATTTTCCGACAGCCACGCGCCTCAGGACGCGTGGCTGTCATTTGCGGCACACGCATTTCCGCATTGCAGCAACGAAGGTTTCCCTTGTGCTGCTCCGTGCTATCATTCCCGAAACAACGCCAATTGGGAGGAGGCGCGGCACCGTCAGCTGCATCCTGCCATGACGACGCGTCTCCTTGCACAACTTGCAGGTACGCACGCATCATGCCCGATCTCGTCGCCATTCTCTCGTTCTACAGAGCCCTCGCCCGGTTTGCCGTCAGCGGTGCCCTTCCAGACGAGGCGGCGATGATGGCCCAACCCGAACGAGAGATCGTGCTGCGCCGATTCCTGAGCCCGGCTGAACGGGATGCGCTGGCAAAGGTGCCGGCCTGCGACCGCCAGCTCCGACTTCGAAAGGGCGCGCTGCGCTTCCAGGCCTGGGAAGCCGCCAACCCGGATATCGCCGCCCTGCTCCGCCGGAAAGCCGAGCGCCAGGTGTTCGACCGGGCGAGCTACGCCTGATTATCGGACAACAGCGGTCTCGCGACGCTCAAATCCCCGGCCCCGCTGCACGAGCGCCGGGCGGCCACCGGTTCGGGATGAACGATCGCTCGATTCGTGGTATACTTGCTCAAGCGTTGCCGGAGGGCACGCATCTTGATGGGAGGCAGTGACGCAGTGGCGCTCCGCTTCCCCGTGCGCGACTGACAAGGTTCTGCGTCCACTGTCTCCATGCATTTTTGGAGGCGTTACCATGACCGAATTTCTCGCGATCCTGGCAGTTCTTTACACGTGCAATGCAGCGGCCGAAGTGCGGGTCCTGTCCTCGGACGAGGCGGTCGCCTGCAGTGGGGTGTTCGAAGTCGTGAAGGCCCAGTTCATGGACGATCCCGAGGCAGGAAGCAGCGATCCGATGTCCGGCACGCGGCAGAACGTCGACGCCTATCTCGCCTTCAAGCAGTGGGAGGCAGACAACCCTGACCTGGTGGACGAGATGCAACGCGCCGCCCGCCATGAGCTTCTGGAAACGCCGGCCTAGCCTACGCTGTCGAACGGCCGCCCTAGACGTTCCACTCCGCGCGAGTCGCCTCATCCCATCCCAGCGTCAGCCGGTTCCCCTCCTGCACCACCGGGCGCTTCATCAGCGTCGGATGGGCGGCCAGAAGTTCGGAAACGCCGCACGCCCTTTCCGCCTCCGAAAGCTCCCGCCAAGTGGTCGAGCGCCGGTTGATCAGGGCATCGCCGAAGGCCGTGATGAGCGGCTCCCACTCATCGGATGTCAGCGGCTCCTGCCGGATATCGCGGAAGGTCACCGCATGGCCCGCCGCCTCGAGCGCCTTGCGCGCCTTGCGGCAGGTGTCGCAGGTGGGAATGCCGAAAAGGATCATCGCTCTACTCCGGGTTCGCTCCAGTCACCCCCTCGCTTCGCATGGCGACCCGTGAACGGCAAGCGTCAGCCGATGGCGCGAGCCGCCATCACCCCGCACCAGGCCGAGACCCCGGTGAGCACCGCGCCCCAGCACATGTCCACCGCCGCCATGGAGACATGCCAGTCCCGCATCACCGCATAGCTGGTCAGCTCATAGGTGCCATAGGCGACGAGGCCGAGGATCGCGCCGTTGATCAGCGCCTGGGTCGGCGCATCCGCTCGCAACGCGGGGAGCGATACGAAGTACATCACGCCCCCCATGTAGAGCAGGTAGAACAGGATCGCGGGCCCGAGCCGCAACCCGTCGAGCAGCCCCTCGCCCAGATGGCGTTCGAAGAGCGGGCGCATCACCGTGCTCAGCATCACCGCATCTAGCGCGAGAAAGACCAGTCCAGTGGTCAGCAAAAGAACGAGAAAGGGCATCGTCACCTCCGGTTGGGGCGGAGGTAGCGCCGGGGCATGGCCCGGCAAGGGGTCAGGCGCCGCGTGTGCATTCCGCGCACCGGGCAAGGGCCGGGTCCAGTTCCAGCCGCTCCGCCGGGATCGGCTCGCCGCAATCGGTGCAATAGCCGTATTCCCCCTCGTCGAGGCGCGCGAGCGCCGCACGGATCCGAACCCGCTCAGCCGCGCGCCGGCGGGCCTGTGCCTGCGCCATCGCCTGGTGTTGCAGCGCGTCCATCCGGGACAGGCGGCCTGTGGCGGCCTGGTCGAGCTCCACGACCGAACGCGCCCCGGCCGAGGCGGCATCCTCCTCATCGAGGGTCTGCAGGCGCTCCATCAAGCGCTTTCGGATCGCGGGCTCCTCCATGAGCCGAGCGTGGCAGGCAGCGGGCGCGGGCGCAAGCGCGGGGCGTTGCGATCCCGCGCGCCGCCACCGAACGCTGCCCGCCTGTTTACGCAACGGTGACGAATTCGGCGTTATACCGGCAACGCAGCGGGGCGCGAGGTGTATCAGTTGGCTCCTGACCGTCACGCGTCCCGCCTGCAATCCCCCTGATTATCGGCACAGAACGGCATCGCGAACGGGCGATGTCTGCGCGAGGCAAACGCCCCGAACCGGACCGGATGACCGCCGTTCCACATGCACATTTTGATCTGGGAAGGTTGCCATTCCGGGGCGCCGGACGGCGGCCCCTAGGGGATCTGGTGCGGTCGAGAAGACTCGAACTTCCACGGGAGTTACCCCACAGCGACCTCAACGCTGCGCGTCTACCAATTCCGCCACGACCGCACGTGATCAGGTAGGCTCGGCGCTTCTAGCGAAGCCGCGCGGGGATGAAAAGGGGTTTTTTCGGCTTTCGCAAAGCTTCTTTCACAAATCGCGCGGGCGGGCGCCCGAGGGATACTCCGGGCGCCCGCACCACCCCTGGTTTGCAAGGGTCACTGGCTGATCTGGAAGCTCGGCATCGCCGTCGAGGAGGCCGCCTGCGGCTGCATCGCCCTCGGGGCGCCTCCGGTTCCGTTGATCTCGGACGCCGCCGTAAGGATCAGCTCGTTGCGACCCTCCTGCCCCGGCGCAAAGACCGGCGTGGTCCCCCGGGCGATCGCGTCTGCGCTGGACTGGTACCAGGCCAGCGAGAGATCCGGACGTTTCGACGCGCCGAATCCCTGCGAGAGGTGATGGCCGAGCAGCTCGCCATAGACCGGCTCGCCCAGCACGACGAGAATCAGCGCCGAGCCCAGAGCGACGTTCAGATCATCGACCCGGTAGCCGTCGCCGAGGCAGATTTTGGCCGTCTGCACCATCTGGGCCGGCGACATTCCCGTCGAGAGCACGAATTGCGAGACCTGCTGGACGACCGCCTCCTTGTCGTTCACCGACATCGCGGCAACCTGGTCCTTCAGAAGCGGCGCAAGCTGCTTGCACTGCGCGGTGATCTCGGCCGCCGAGACACCCTGCACCTTGCCGATCAATTGCTCGCTCTGGGCGATGGCATAGGTCCGCGCGAGGCAGAACTGTTCGTTCAGCGCAACCGCGGGATCGGACATGGAGGCGAGGGTCGCAAAGCCGCCGTTGGCGTTGGTCATCAGGTTGACCGCGTTGCAATGCGAGGCGAGCGAGGCCTCGCTGGCTTCGCCGAGGAAGCTGGGCATCTTCGGCCCCTCGTCCACGGCTGCCTCGGTCACGGGCGCGGCAGGCTCCGCGGCCGCCGGGACCGGCGCCGGCGCGGCAGGTTGCGCGACGGCGGGGTTTACGACAACGGTTGTGGTTGCCGGCGGCACGACGCCCGCCATGGCCCCGCCCGCCAATTGGTCGCGATAGGTGATCAGCAGCCCCTTGGGCCCCATCGGGTTCGCCGCGATGAGCTGGTTCGTCGTCGGCCCGCCGGCGAGCACACGGTTGTGCGAGGTCAGCAGGAAGTCCTTCTCGTACTGGGTCAGCTGGCCCGTCGCCGGGTAGCCCATATGCGCCTGGTAACCGGAAATGGCTGCACGGGAATTGCGCCCGAGCACGCCATCGGCGCCGCCGGCGTTGAACCCGAAATAGTTGAGCGCGTGCTGAACCGAGCGGTTCTCGGCCCGTTGCGCCGAGGATATGCCGGAACTGTACGTCTTCTTGGAAGGCGCCGCCTGGCGGTAGACGGTGGTGGTCCGGCGCTGCTGATCGCGGGCGATGGCGTTGCCGATGATGCCGCCGACGATCGCGCCGGCGATGGCGTCCCCCGCATCTGCGGCCGCCCGGTGGGCCGGGCCGATGGCGAGGTTTCCTGCAAGCAAGGTCGAGACGAGGATGCGTCCTTTCATGTCAATCTCCTGATGTATTCACGGTCGAAAAAAGAGGCTTGGGCCATGGCGGCCCCAATAACGTTTGGCTAATGGTCATGGCCGACACCGATTCGAGTCAAGCTTGGGGGCCAGCATGGTTGAGTGGATCACGTCCGACGGGCTCGTCCCCTACGAGACGGCCGTATCCGAGATGGAGCGGCGCGTGGCGGAGATCACGGCCGGAACGGCTGGCGAAGCGGTCTGGCTGCTCGAGCATCCGCCGCTCTACACCGCCGGCACGTCGGCCCGGCCCGACGACCTCAAGCAGCCGGACCGGTTTCCGGTCCACGAAAGCAAGCGGGGTGGCCAGTACACCTACCACGGCCCCGGTCAGCGGGTGGTCTACGTGATGCTCGACCTCAACCGGCGCGGGCGGGACGTGCGCGCCTTTGTCGAGCAGCTCGAGACCTGGGTCATCGACACCCTCGACACGTTCAACGTGAAGGGCGAGATCCGTCCCGGCCGCGTCGGCGTCTGGGTGACGCGCCCCGAGAAGCCCCCCCTGCCCGACGGCTCGCCGCGGGAAGACAAGATCGCCGCGATCGGCATTAGGCTCCGGAAATGGGTGAGCTTCCACGGCATCTCGATCAACGTGGAGCCGGACCTGAGCCATTTCGATGGAATCGTGCCCTGCGGCATCACCGGCCACGGGGTTACCAGCCTTGTCGACCTCGGGCTCCCGGTGACGATGAACGACCTCGACGTCGCGCTCCGCAGCACCTTCGAGGACGCGCTGCCACTTCGCTGAGCGTTCCACAGGCAGCCCTCGACACGCCCCCGCCCAGCCATAGCGCGATTCGTGGCCGAGGGGGCTCGCATGGGGCACTCCCCGCCGCCTCGTCCCGCTTCGGGACAGACTGCCGCAGTATGGACCCGGAATTGCATTCCGCAAACTGCATATAGCCCATGTTCTGAGCGCATTGCTGGTTGCTGGCGCCCACCTAACACCCTAATGTGAGCGTCGGACGCGGGGGGCGCCGATCCAACGATGCTGCCCCCGGAAAACAGGACACACTTCATCCGGAGGGAATGCATGGCCGATGCAGCCATTCACGGGCATGACCATGAGGACAATCGGGGTTTCTTCACCCGTTGGTTCATGTCCACCAACCACAAGGACATCGGGATTCTCTACCTGGTGACCGCGGCCGCCATGGGCTTCATTGCGGTCTTCTTCACCGTTCTGATGCGCATCGAGCTGATGACGCCGGGCGTGCAGCACATGTGCATGGAGGGCTTCCGGCTCTTCGCCAGCTCGACCGATGGCTGTACGCCGAACGGCCATATCTGGAACGTGCTGATCACCGCCCACGGCATCCTGATGATGTTCTTCGTGGTGATTCCGGCGCTCTTCGGGGGCTTCGGCAACTACTTCATGCCGCTGCAGATCGGCGCGCCGGACATGGCGTTCCCGCGGCTGAACAACCTCAGCTACTGGATGTATTTCGCCGGCTGCTGCCTTGCGGTGGCCTCGGTGTTCAGCCCGGGCGGCAACGGCCAGCTGGGTTCGGGCGTGGGTTGGGTGCTCTATCCGCCGCTGTCGACCAATGAAGGCGGCTACTCGATGGACCTGGCGATCTTCGCCGTCCACGTCTCGGGCGCCTCGTCGATCCTCGGCGCGATCAACATGATCACCACCTTCCTGAACATGCGCGCCCCGGGCATGACCCTGCACAAGGTGCCGCTCTTCGCCTGGTCGATCTTCGTCACCGCCTGGCTGATCCTGCTCAGCCTGCCGGTTCTGGCCGGTGCGATCACCATGCTGCTGACCGACCGCAACTTCGGGACGACGTTCTTTGACCCGGCCGGCGGCGGCGACCCGGTGCTCTATCAGCACATCCTGTGGTTCTTTGGCCACCCGGAAGTCTACATCGTGATCGTGCCGGGCTTCGGCATCATCAGCCAGGTGATCGCGACCTTCTCGCGCAAGCCGATCTTCGGCTACCTGCCGATGGTCTATGCGATGGTCGCAATCGGCGCGCTCGGCTTCGTGGTCTGGGCCCACCACATGTACACCGTGGGCATGTCGCTCAGCCAGCAGAGCTACTTCATGCTGGCGACGATGGTGATCGCGGTGCCGACAGGCATCAAGATCTTCAGCTGGATCGCCACGATGTGGGGCGGCTCGATCGAATTCAAGACACCGATGCTGTTCGCCGCCGGCTTTGTGGCGCTGTTCACTTTGGGCGGTGTCACCGGCATCGTGCTGAGCCAGGCCGGCGTCGACCGGGCCTATCACGACACCTACTACGTGGTGGCACATTTCCACTATGTCATGAGCATCGGCGCGGCCTTCGCGATCTTTGCCGGGGTATACTTCTGGATCGGCAAGATGTCGGGCCGGCAATACCCGGAATTCCTCGGCAAGGTGCATTTCTGGCTGTTCTTCGTCGGCGTGAACGTGACGTTCTTCCCGCAGCACTTCCTTGGCCGCCAGGGCATGCCGCGCCGCTACATCGACTATCCGGAGGCCTTCGCCACCTGGAACTACGTCTCGTCGCTCGGTGCGTTCCTGTCTTTCGCCTCGTTCGTGCTGTTCTTCTACATCGTCTGGGTCACGCTCCGCCGGGGCGAGAAGATCGCAGAGGCGAACTACTGGAATGAATACGCGGACACGCTGGAGTGGACCCTGCCCTCGCCGCCGCCGGAGCATACCTTCGAGACGCTCCCCAAGCAGAGCGACTGGGACAAGGGCCACGCGCACTGATCCCGCTTCCGGCGCGGCGACGCCCGCATCGGAACACGGACGACATCGACCTGCCGCGCACCGCGCGGCAGGTTTTTTCTTGCCTGAAGGTTGGCTGGAGGCCCGAGCGATCGACGGTGGAAAAGAGCCCACCAGAGCCACGACCTGAAGCGCCCTTCGAGTCAGTGCATCGAGCAAAAAGAAAGACGGGCCGGCTGTGTCGGCCGGCCCGTCTTCGGGGGATTGTGTCGTCAGTGGCAGGCCGCTAGGCGCCCTGCGCCGCCTGCCCCTTCTCCAGTTCCAGCCGCTGGGCCGCCGCACCCGGTTCGCCGCCGAGCGGCGCGAGCAGGCGATAGAAGACCGGCGTGAGGAACAGGGTGAAGACGGTGGCAAATCCGAGCCCACCGACGATGACCCAGCCAACCGCCTCGCGCGCCTCAGCGCCCGCGCCGGAGGCCATCACCAGCGGCAGGCCACCGACCACGGTGGACACCGCCGTCATCATCACCGGCCGCACCCGCAGGCGCACCGCGTCGCGGATCGCCGTGTCGATGTCGAGCCCGCGCTCCCGGAGCTGGTTGGCGAACTCGACGATCAGGATGCCATTCTTGGCCATGATGCCGATCAGGATCACCAGGCCGATCTGGCTGTAGTAGTTGAGCGTGCCGCCCGTCAGCCAGATCGCCATCACAGCCGCGCCGAGCCCGAAGGGCACGGTCAGCATGATCACCACCGCCGAAGCGAAGCTCTCGAACTGCGCCGCCAGCACCAGCAGGACCACCAGCAGCGCCACGCCGAACACCAGCGCGGTGCCTGACTGGCTTTCCTCCAGCGTCGCCGCCTCGCCCATGAAGATCAGGCGTGCGTCGTCCGACAGGATCTCCGCGGCCAGTTCCTCGGCCCGCGCGGCTGCCTCGCCGAGGCTCACGCCGTCGCCGAGGTTGGCCTCTCCCGGCACGGCGCGAGAGCGCTCCTCGCGGGACAGCCGGGAAGCTGTCGAGGAGGAGGACAGCGTCACCACCGAGGAGAGCGGCACGAAGACGCCGTCCCGGCTCAGCGACCATACGTTCTCGATATCGGACGGGTCCTGGATCGGCTTGCCGCCGGGCACCATTCGCACATCCGTCTCCTCGCCATTGGCGAAGACTTCCGTCGCGACGACGCCCTGGGTCAGGGTGTTGATCGTGGTGGCGATGCTTTCCGGCGAAAGGCCAAGCTGGGTCGCCATTTCCCGGTCGATATCCACCGAAAGGAGCGGTGTGGTCGTGTCGTAGGACAGCCGCGGGTTGGCAAAGGTCGGGTCCTGCTCCATCGCCGCGATCAGCGCGTCGCCCTCAGCGGCCAGCGCGGTGTAGTCGTTGCCGAGAAGCGCGAACTGAAGCCCGCGCCCGGCGCCGCGGATCCCGAGACTGTTGGGCGAGACCGCAAAGACCGAGATGCCGGGAACGTTGCGCAGCAGACGATTCAGCTCGCCTAGCAGTTCCTGGGCCGTCCGATCGCGCTCTTCCCAATCCGACAGGCGCACGATCACCGCCGCCCCGGAGGAACCGCCCCGACCGATCAGCGACTGCACGGCGGCGATCTCGCCACTCTCCACGTACGGCTCGATCAGTTCTTCGATCTTGCTGACCTGTGCATCGGTGAAGCTCAGGCTCGCCCCGGACGGCGCCGAGCCGACGATGAAGAACGCGCCCCTGTCCTCGGACGGTGTGAGGGCCGACGAGAGGTTGGTGAAGGTCCCGTAGCCGACGATCGCAAAGGCAATGGCGACCCCGATCGCGATGGCCGGCGCGGCCAGCGTGCCGTCCACGATCCGCAGGTAGAGCCCGGAGAGCCCGCGGCGGCTGCGCGCCTCTTCCTCGGCCTCCGTGACGTGCTTGTCTCCGCCCGGATCCAGCTTCGAGGCCAGCATCGGGGCGAGCGTCAGCGCCACGACCGAGGACAGCATCACGCAGAAGGCCAGCACAAACCCGAACTCGGCAAAGATTCCACCCGCCTGCCCCGGCAAAAAGGAGATCGGCACGAAGACCGCGGCCAGCGTCGCCGTGGTGGAGACCACGGCAAAGAACACCTCGTTGGTGCCGGTCGCGGCGGAAACGCGCGCGCCCATGCCCTGGTGGCGGCGGCGCACGATGTTCTCGACCACGACGATGGCATCGTCGACCACCATGCCGGTGGCCAGCACCAGCGCCAGGAGCGTGATCGTGTTGATGGAGAAGCCCGCAAGCCAGATCGCCGCCACCGAGCCGAGCAGCGAGACCGGAATGGTCACCGCCGGGATCAGGACCGCCCGCCAGGACCGCAGGAAGGCAAAGATCACCGCAACGACGATCAGCACGGCCATGCCGATGGTCATCGACACTTCCTCGATAGATTTCTCGATGAAGACGCCGTCGTCCGACACCACGATCAGCCGCACGTCGTCCGGCAAATCGGATTCGAGCTCCGCCACGGCGGCCCGGACGCCCTGCGAGATCGCAAGCGTGTTGCCAAGCGACTGGCGCACCACCGACATGCCGACCGAGCTCTGCCCGTCGACGCGGGAGAAGATCTCGCGTTCCTTGGCCGTGAGCTGAACCAGAGCGACATCGCCCACGCGGGTATGCGCATTGACCCGGAGATCGGCGATGGTCTCGGCGGTGATCTCGGGGTTCGCGCTGCGCAGGAGCACGGACTGGCTGCCCGAATCGAGGTCCCCAAGGGCCGTGTCGATCCGGAGCGTGCTGAGCGCGTCGCCGATATCGTCGAGTTCGAGGCCGCGGCCCACCAGTGCCGTCAGGAAGACCTCCACGCGGAACTCGTTCTCCTGCCCGCCCATGACCTCGATCTCGGCAATGCCGTCGATCGAGGACAGCCGGTCGGTCACCAGCCCCTCGGCCAGTTCGGTCATCTCCGCCATCGGCGCTTCGCCGATCAGGGCGAGACGGATGATCGGGTCGGAATCCGAATCGTTCTTGGCGATGGTGGGATCGTCGATGCCGTCAGGGAGCTGGCGTTCGGTCTGGCTGATGATCTCACGCGCCTCGTTGGCGGCGGTATCGACATCGGTGCCGTCATTGAGCTCCAGCGTCAGCCGGCTGCTGCCGTAGCCGGAGTAGGAGGAGATCGATTTCAGCCCGTCGAGCTGCGCCAGCGCGTCCTCGACGACCGAGGTCACCTCGGCATCGACCGTCTCCGGCGCGGCGCCGTCCCAGTTGATGCGGACCGACACCACCGGCTGGTCTACATCGGGCATCTCGCGAATCTCGACGCTCGTCAGGGCGGCGAGACCGGCGATGGCGATCAGCAGGTTGAGCACGATGGCGAGGATGGGGCGCGACACGAAGAGATCGGCGAACCCGGAACGGATCAGACGGTGCGCCATCAGTTGGCGCTCCCCTCGGCGGAGGCGCCCGGCGCGGCCTCGGCGGAGGCGACCCTGGCCGGTCGCGGGCTTTCAGCGGCGGACGCCGCCCCTGCCCCGGCCTCGCCCGCGCTGCCCGTCGGCGCCTCGCGGCGCGGGGCCGCCATGTCCGCGGCGGTGCCGACCTCGGCCCCTTCACGCATCTTCTGGACGCCCTCGACCACGATCTGCTGTCCGGCCACAAGCTCGGCGTCGAGCCAGACCCGGTCCTCGCTCCGGTGGCGAATGGCGACGCTCTGCGAACGCGCCACGCCGTTCTCGACCACCCAGACGGAGGCCCCGTCCCGGCCCCAGGTGATGGCATTTGCCGACACGCTCGGCAGCGGTTCGTTCTGGGTGTCGAGGATCACGTTGAAGATCATCCCCGGCAGCATGTAGCCGTCCGGGTTCTCGACCCGCGCGCGCACCTTGATGGTGCGGGTGGTGCTGTCGATCTGCCGGTCGAAGCCCTCGATCACGCCCTGGAATACCCGGCCGGGAAGCGATCCGGTGGTCAGGCGCACGGTCTGGCCGACCTCGACGATCCCCGCCGCACGGTCCGGCAGGCCGAACTCGATGGTCAGGACCGACTGGTCGGTGATCGTCACGATGGACGTGCCGGCCCCGAGAAAGGCGCCGGGCTCGACATCGGTGAGGCCGAGCATGCCGGAGATCGGGGCCCGGATCGTCTTTTGCTCGAGATCGTATTCGGCGCGGGCGAGGTTGGCTTCCGCGATCTCCAGTTGCGTGCTGGCCTCGGTCTCCGCCACGGCCGAGACCACGCCGCTGTTGGCCTGCCGCAGGGTGGTGTAGCGCTCCAGCGTGGAGCGCGCCTCCGAGAGGCTCGCCATCGCCGAACGCAGGGCGATCTGCTCCACCCGGTCATCGAGCGAAATCAGGGGATCGCCGGCCGCAACCTCCTCGTTCGCCCCGAAATGGACCTGCCGCACCTGGCCGGAAACCTCGCTTTCGACCCGGACGTTCGCCTTGGCCTTCGCGGTGCCGACGGAGCGGAAGGTATCGACGAAGGGCGACACCTCCACATCCGCAAGGGTCACCACGGTCGGACCGCCACCGCCCCGCGGACCGCCACCACCGGACCGCGCGCCCGCGGCCTGCTGGCTGCCCGCGCCCGCAACGCGCTCGGCGTCGGTCTCTACGGGCAGGCCAAAGGTGTAGATCCAGGCCGCAGCCACGATGGCCACCCCCAGCAAAAGGGAAAGAATCCGTTTCACGCGTCGTTCTCCGTGGATTGTCGCCGGCAGAGAATCCTGCCGTCCTGTCGCCTCGCTTCCAGGTTCAACGAAGCACTACCGCGTTTCCGTCGCGGGAAATCAGAATTTCCGCCGGTCTCGCGGATGCGTGATCCAACCCGCACTCAAGGCTGCGAAATCAGCTGGTTCGGAAGGCAGCACGAGGGGCCGCCGCGCAGTCATTGTGCGCCTGTGAGCTCAGGTCTCCTGCGGGGGCGCTTCCGGGACCACGCCGCCGTCCGGACCGATGGTCCAGAACGGATTGTGCGCAACTTCCCACGCATGACCGTCGGGATCCCGGAAATAGCCGGAATAGCCGCCCCAGAACACCTCCTGGGGCTCCTTCAGGATGTCCGTTCCGGCCGCGCGCAGCTTTTCGAAGATCGCATCGACCTCGGCACGGCTGTTGGTGTTGTGCGCCAAGGTCACACCGCGGTAGGCGGGCAAGGCACCGTCGAATGGCAACGTGGCATCCTCGGCCAACGCCTCGAGACCGTAGAGCGAGAGCACGACCCCGCCGAGGTCGTAAAACACGATCTCGCCCTGATCGCTCATCGGCGTCCAGCCCAGCACGCCGTTATAGAATGCACGCGCGGCATCGAGGTCCCGCACGCCGAGGCCGACCATGGTCATATGCTGCTTCATCCCGCTCTCCCGAGGCATAGGTGCAGGGACACCATGGACCGGGGCGCGGGTGGCGTCACCGGGAAATCTGCCGCCCGAGGGTTCCGGCCGCTTTCGGCAGCCGATAAGATCGGCCGATCGGATCTTGGATGCCTGACTTGCCTTACGAATGGATCACCCCGGACCTCGGCGACGCGACGTCTCCGCAGCACGAGCTTCACCTCTGGCCGCACCGCTCGCTGCCCAAACGCGGCTTTGCAGGCTTTATCGGCGGGACCTTCCTGCTGCTGCTCCTGCCGCTCTACCCGGCCATCGGCTCGCCGGTGCTCTGGGGGCTGTTGCCGTTCCTGATGGGCACGCTCTGGTTGCTCTACTGGGCGATCCAGCGCAGCTATCGCGACGGCGACGTGCTGGAGGAGCTGCGGATCTGGGAGGACCGGGTGCGGCTGGAACGGCATGCACGCCACCGGGCCACGCAGGACTGGGAGGCCAACCCGCACTGGATCGAGGTCGTACTGCATGCGACGGACGGCCCGGTTCCGAACTACGTCACCCTGCGCGGCGCCGGGCGCGAGGTGGAGATCGGCGCCTTCCTCAGCGACGAAGAGCGCGTTGACCTCTACCACGATCTGTCGCGATATCTGCCCGCAAGGGGGTAGTCTCATGGCCCAGGTACCGGCAACACCCAAAACGCGGCGGCTGCTGCGGCGGCTGGCAGCATCGACCCTCGGGGCCCGCTGGACCTTTGACCATTGTGTCCTCCAACCCTCCGAGCAGGAGGCACTGGAACGGCGCGTCAACGGCCGCCCCAGCCCGATCGAGCGTCCCACGGTCGTGTTCCTCCTTCCCCTCGTCGGGCGCCACCATGTCGGCAACTGGCACGAGGTGGAGGCCCGGCTCGCCGATACCGTGGCCAGCTTCCGTGGGCAGACATCGGATCGGTGGATGGCCGTGATCTGTGGGCAGGACCGTCCGGAGAGTATCGATTTCGACGGCCAGGTCCGCTTCCTGCCCTTCACCCGCGTGGTCGAGGGCAACGACAAGTGGTCCAAGCTCGACATGCTTTGCCGCCACCTGCCGGAGCTTGGGATCAGCACCGGCTATGCGATGAGCTTCGATGCCGACGACCTGCTGAACCGTCGCGCCGTGGCCGAGATGGTCTCGCGGCGGGAGCCCAACGGGTACCTCGTGACACGGGGGCTGGTCTTCGACGCCAAGAGCCGGGAGGTTGGTCTCTGCGCACCGCAGAGCCTGCTGCATCCCGGGCGCAAGCCATTCTGGAAGATGTGCGGCAGCTGTGCGGCCTTCCGTTTCGACCTGAGCGTGGAGGCGCATCGCGACGCGGAATTCCTCGCCGCCGCCACAGCGCACGAGCACCGCATGTTTCCCTATCTCGCTTCGCTGGCGGGCAGACCGCTGGCTCCACTCCGGCAGGAGGCGGCGATGTATATCGTCAACCACGGCGAGAATTTCGGGGTCCGGCGTGGCCGCGTGGGCTTCAAGACCCGCTACGTCGCCCGCTTCAAGGTGACCGACGACGCCGCCCTGGCGCGAATCGAGGCCGATTTCCCCATGGCATGAGCGACCGGCCCCGGGATGCGAGACAGGCGCTCAGCCCAGGCGGTTCTTCACCGCCGGTCCGACGGCGCCGAAATCCATCTGGCCGGTGTAGCGGGACTTGAGCGCTCCCATCACCTTGCCCATGTCGCGGATCCCCTGCGCGCCGGTCTCGGAAATGGCCGCATCAATCGCCTTCTCGACCTCTTCGTCGCTCAGCTGCCGCGGCAGGAACTCCTCGAGGATCACGATTTCCGCGCGTTCCTTCTCGGCCAGTTCAAGCCGGCCGCCCTCTTCGTAGGCGCGGGCGCTTTCCTGGCGTTGCTTCACCATCTTTCCGAGGATCTGCAGCACGTCCGCATCGGTCGCGCCTTCGGTCGAACCCTCCCCCCGGGTCGCGATGTCCCGGTCCTTGATCGCGGCATTGATGAGCCGCAGGGTCGAAAGGCGGTCTGCCTGCTTGTTGCGCATGGCATCCTTAAGACCCGCGTTCACACGTTCTCTCAGCTGCGTCATCGATTTTCCTTCGGGTTCCCCAAACTCGAACGCGCAACTTAGTGCGTGTGCCCGGGCCTGACAAGCTTGGCTTGACGCCCCCTCTCCTCCCCCATAGTTTGCCGCCGATTTGCCCGCAGGAGTTGACCGATGCCCCAGCCCACCCCCACCGCATGCCTCGCCCTCGCAGATGGCACGCTGTTCTACGGCACAGGTTTCGGAGCGACCGGCCAGACGGTGGCGGAGCTTTGCTTCAACACCGCGATGACGGGCTACCAGGAGATCATGACGGACCCGTCCTACGCGGGACAGGTCGTGACCTTCACCTTCCCGCATGTCGGCAACGTCGGTGTGAACCCCGAGGATGACGAGACGGCAGACCCGGTCGCCGCCGGCATGGTGGTGAAGTGGGATCCGACCACGCCGTCCAACTGGCGTGCCGCCGAGCCGCTGAAGACCTGGCTGGAGCGGCGCGGCCGGATCGGCATCGGTGGCATCGACACCCGCCGCCTGACCCGGGCGATCCGCCGGCAGGGCGCGCCGCACGTGGCCATCGCCCATGATCCGGAGGGCAAGTTCGACATCGAGGCGCTGATCGAGTCGGCCCGGGGCTTCTCCGGCCTCGTCGGCCTCGACCTTGCCCGCGACGTGACCTGCGCCCAATCCTACCGCTGGGACGAGATGCGGTGGGCCTGGCCGGAGGGTTATGCCCGGCAGGAGGCCCCCAAGCACAAGGTCGTGGCGCTGGACTACGGCGCCAAGCGCAACATCCTGCGCTGCCTCGCCTCCGCCGGCTGCGATGTGACCGTCCTGCCCGCCACCGCGACCGCCGAGGAAGTCCTCGCGCACAATCCCGACGGCGTGTTCCTGTCGAACGGTCCGGGCGATCCGGCCGCGACCGGCCAGTACGCCGTGCCGATGATCCGCGAGATCCTCGACAGGACCGAGTTGCCGCTGTTCGGGATTTGCCTCGGCCACCAGATGCTGGCGCTGGCACTTGGCGCCAAGACGATCAAGATGAACCACGGGCATCACGGCGCGAACCACCCCGTGAAGGACCTCGAGACGGGGAAGGTCGAGATCACCTCGATGAACCACGGCTTCACGGTCGACAGCCAGACCCTGCCCAAGGGCGTCAAGGAAACCCACGTCTCGCTCTTCGACGGGTCTAACTGCGGTATCCGGATGTCCGAACGCCCGGTCTTCTCGGTGCAATATCACCCCGAGGCAAGCCCGGGCCCGCAGGACAGCTACTACCTGTTCGAGCGCTTCGCTGCGGCCATGGCGGCACGGACGGAGCTCGCCTGACACTCTCGCTCCGCCGGTTAACGTACTGTTAACCAAGGACTAGGCAATGTTGCCCCCAATTCCAGTGGGGGCAGCTTGCCAGTTACATGACCGCGCCGACACGACAGCCGCTCAAGCCCGTCCCGGCGCAGTCCTTTCTGCGGCGCGCCCGCACCCTGCCCGACAGCGGGCCGCAGCTCGTCCGCGTCAATCCCGCACCGCATGTCCTGATCGGGCAACGCCTCGTCGATCGCGGCGCGCTCGATCCCGGCGATCTCGTCAAGGCGCTGGCCATGCAGGCCCGGCAGGACGCGCGGCTTGGCGACATCCTGCTCTGCAATCGGATGGTCAGCGAATCGGAGCTGATGGAGGCGCTGTCGGAGCAATGGTCCGCCGCCATCGCCGATCTGGATGCCACGGCGCCGGATGCCCGGCTGATCGACGCGCTCGGTGCGGCGCAATGCCTGCGCGACCGGTTGCTGCCCTGGCGTCGCAGCGGCAGCGCCGTGGTTGTCGCCACCACCCACCCCGAACGCTTCGCCGCAATGCGACCGGACCTGGAGGCCCGGCTCGGCCCCGTGGTCATGGCACTGACCACGGAGGCGGCACTGCACCGCGCCTTGATGCAGGTGCGCAACCCGACCTTGGCCATGCGCGCCGAACATCGCGTGCCGTCCTTCTATTCCTGCCGTGGCTGGGGAACGCCGGCGGCGGCCAGGCTGATGCTCGCCGGTGTCCTCGCCGTGACCGCCGCCGCGCTGGTGTTTCCCGCCACGATCTTCTCGGTTCTCGCCAGCTGGGCCGTGTTCACGCTGGTCGCCACGGCGTCCCTCAAGGGCGCGGCGCTCGTCACCACGGCCCGGCACCTGCGGGGAATGCGCCGGGCGCTCTTTTCCCCCGCGCCGGACACCCGCCCGGCGATTGCCCGGCTGCCGACCGTTTCGGTCATGGTGCCACTGTTCCACGAAGAGGACATCGCCGGCCGCCTGATCCAGCGCCTGACCCGGCTGGCCTATCCCAAGGAGCTGATGGACATCCTGCTCGTCGTCGAGGAATCCGACGAGGTCACCACGGAGGTGCTGTCCCGCACCAGCCTGCCGGTCTGGATGCGGGTCGTCACCGTCCCGTGCGGCGGCGTCCAGACCAAGCCGCGCGCGCTGAACTACGCACTCGACTTCTGCCGCGGGCAGATCGTCGGCGTGTGGGACGCAGAGGACGCCCCGGAGCCGGACCAACTGCACAAGGTGGTGCGTCATTTCCACGAGCGCGGGCCGGAAGTCGCCTGCCTGCAAGGCGTTCTCGACTACTACAACCACAGCACCAACTGGCTCAGCCGCATGTTCACCATCGAATACGCGAGCTGGTTCGGCGTGGTCCTTCCCGGCCTGCAACGCCTCAACCTCGCGCTGCCGCTCGGCGGCACGACGCTCTACTTCCGGCGCGAGGCCCTGGAAAAGATGGGCGGCTGGGATGCGCATAACGTGACCGAGGATGCCGACCTCGGCATGCGGGTCGTGCGTCATGGCTACCGGACCGAGATGGTCGAGACCGTGACACAGGAGGAGGCGAACTGCCGCGTCGTGCCCTGGATCAAGCAGCGCTCCCGCTGGCTCAAGGGCTATGCAATCACATGGGCGGTCCACATGCGCTCGCCCAGGCGCCTCTGGCGCGACCTCGGTCCCTGGAAATTCCTCGGCTTCCAGATCCTGTTCCTCGGCACCCTCACCCAGTTCATCCTCGCGCCGGTGCTCTGGTCCTTCTGGCTCCTCACCCTCGGCTTGCCCCACCCGTTGACCGGCCTGATCCCGGTGCCGCTCTACTGGGGCCTGATGGCCATCTTCGCGATCTCGGAACTGGTCAACCTGTCCGTCAGCGCCTTCGCGGTCCGCAAGCCGGGACGTCGGTTCCTCATGCTCTGGTTGCCGACGCAGCACTTCTACTATCCCCTTGCCGCCGCCGCGTCCTACAAGGCCGTCTACGAAATCCTTGCCCGACCCTTCTATTGGGACAAGACGCAGCACGGCCTGCACGACGAACCCGAAGAACTGGAAACCGAGGAGGCGCCGGCGCCACTGCAAGAGGATCTGGCAGTCACGCCTTGCGAATAGCGGGGCAGCCTGACGGGACCGAAGCCGGCTGCGCTCCACTGGCCTTCGCAGCGACTGACGCCTTGCGCCGGCGTCAGGGGGAGGTGTTGGCCGCGCTGTCCTGGGTAAGGCGCTGCACGAAAGCGCTGGAGATATGGGCCTTGAGCGCGTCGTAGGCCTCCTGCTCCTTGTGTCCCCGGATCGCGTCCACGATCACCTGGTGCTCGTTGAGCGCCGCGGCGCCCCGGCCCTCGGCGGCCAGCGAGGTCGTCGCCATCAGCGCCATGGAGCGGTAGACGAGGTCGAGCTGCTGCACGAGGTAACGGTTGTGCGAGGCCAGGTGGATCTGCCGGTGAAAGCGCCGGTTGGCGCGGGCCAGCGCGGCGGGATCCTCGACCAGCTTGCGATCGGCGTCGATCATGTTCTGGAGAACCTGCACCTCCTCGACCGCCGCATGCCTGGCCGCGAGCCGCGCCGCGAGTCCCTCGAGTTCGGAGCGCACCACGTAGAGTTCGGCCAGCTGGTTATGGTCGAGCGAGGCCACGATCAGGCTGCGTCCGTCACGGGCCAGAAGCGATTGGGTCTCGAGCCGCTGCAAGGCCTCCCGCACCGGCGTCCGGGACACGCCGAACCGGTCCGCCAGCTCGCTCTCCACGAGGCGATCGCCCGGCTTGTAGATCCCCACGTCGATCGCCTCGAGAATCATCTCGTAGGCATCTTTCTGGGCAGGCTTGTCGCTGGGCATCGGTCATTCCTCGGTTCGCGGCAGGTCGCGGGGGAACACGCTACCCGATACCGACCGAAACTCAAGAAGTTGGGCGCCACGGCGAACGGCCGGAACGTCGCATGGCCCTGCTTGCACGCCAGCCGGCACCGCCCTAGGGTCCGCGCATGATCCATTCCAGCTTCTCCCACGTCCAGACCTGGGTCTTCGACCTCGACAACACGCTCTATCCGCCGGAGATGCGCCTGTTCGATCAGATCGAGGTCCGCATGACGGCCTGGGTGATGCGCGAGCTGGGGGTCGAGCGCGACGAGGCGGACCGGCTGCGGCAGCACTACTGGAGCCTCTACGGCACCACGCTGGCCGGGCTGATGCGCGAGCACGGCACCGACCCGTCGGGATACCTGCACGAGGTGCATGACATCGACTTCGGGCACCTGGTTCCGGATCCGGACCTGGCGCGCGGCATCGAGGCGCTGCCCGGGCGGCGCATCGTCTACACCAACGGGTCGCGGCCCTATGCCGAGCGGGTGATCGCGGCACGCGGGCTGGAGGGGCTGTTCGACGCCGTCTATGGCGTCGAACACGCGCAGTTTCATCCCAAGCCGGAACGCATCGCCTTCGAGACGGTCTTTGCCACCGACGGGCTTGAACCCGACAAGGCGGCGATGTTCGAGGACGACCCCCGCAACCTCGCAGCGCCGCACGAGATGGGTCTGCGCACCGTGCACGTGGCGCCAGAGCCGACCGGCGCGCCCCATATCCATCACCATACGGACGACCTCGCGGCCTTTCTCGGCGAGATCGCCGGGCGCTGAGACACGCCCGGCCCTGCCCTCCGGCTGCGGCAAGATGGGCGCGCGCGTCCCCGCGTGATATGCGATAGGGTGAATGGACGTCGAAATCCGGAGCATTCAGATGAGCGAAGACCACACCCCACCGACCGAAAGCCTCGAACCCTATACCGGAGAACGCGGCTGGAAGGGCCTTTCCCGCAGCGAGGGCGAAGGCGCGGCCTTTGCGCTCGTGGCGCTGCTGGTCGTGATTGCCGTGCTGGTCGGGCTGACCATGGGCGCGGCCGGTGTCGGCGTGCTCTTCGTGCTGCTGACCTTCGTCTCGCTGGCCATTCTCGTCGTCATCTCGATGGGTGGCTAGGCACAGGATGCGCCCCGGACGATGGCCGGGGCCCTTTGCCGCTTGCGACTTCCCAGCCATGCGCCCTACATCCGCCTGCAGGAGGGTCCGACCATGGCACGCACCGAAACCGAAATCCTGATCGCCGGCGGCGGGATCGCCGGCCTCACCGCGGCGCTGGCCTTTGGCCGCGCCGGGTTCCGCACCATGCTGGTCTCGCCGGAGCCGCCGGTGACCGACGGCGAGGCCGACGGCTCCGACCTGCGCTCGACGGCCTTTCTGCAACCCGCAAGGGCGCTGTTCGAGGATATCGGCCTGTGGGACGATCTCTCCGAGACCGCGACACCGCTGAACGTGCTGCGTGTCGTCGACACGGTGGGCTGGCCGCCGCAGATCCGTGACAGCCGGGAGTTCATGGCAAGCGACCTTGGCGAGCAGAGCTTCGGTTGGAACCTGATGAACTGGCGCGTTCTCAAGGGATTGTCGCGGGTTCTTGACGGGTTCGAGACGGTCGATCTCCGCTTCGGCACGCGTTTCAAGTCGATGGTCGCCCGCGACACCGGCGCCATCGTGCGGCTCGACAACGGGGAATCGGTCGCGGCGAAACTCGTCATCGGCGCCGACGGCCGTAACTCCGCAGTACGGGAAGCTGCCGGGATCGGCGTGAAGACGACGCGCTATGGCCAGAAGACCCTCGCCTTCGTCGTCGGCCACACCAAGCCCCACGCCAATGTCTCGACCGAGATCTACAACGAGGGCGGCCCTTTCACACTGGTGCCCCTGCCCGATCTCGACGGGCAGCCGGCCTCGGCGGTGGTCTGGATGAACCCGGGACCGCGGGCCGAGACGCTGGCCGGCATGGACCAGGCCGCCTTCGAGGCCCGGATGTCGGAGCGCTCCTGCTACATCCTCGGGCCGCTGCACCTGAAATCCGAACGCCGGCTCTGGCCGATCATCAGCCAGCGCGCCGAACGCCTCTCGGCGCCGCGGGTGGCGATCATGGCCGAGGCCGCTCATGTGATCCCGCCGATCGGCGCGCAGGGCCTCAACACCTCGCTGAACGACCTGATCCTGCTGCGCGACCTTGCGCTGATGGCGGGGCGCGAGGGTCTGGGCGAGGCAAAGATGCTGGACGCTTATGACCGGCAGCGGTCGGCCGACATCCGGCGGCGCGTGGGCGCCATCGACCTGTTCAACCGGGTGACGCGCTCACCCAATCCCCAGGTGCAGATGCTTCGCCTGACCGGGATGAAGGCGGTGCACGACCTGACCGGGCTGCGCCAGGCGATCATGCGGGCCGGCATGGGCCACTAGGGGCACCACCGGGGGGCCAGCCCCCCGGGGTATTGTCGTCAGGAAGACGTGTCAGAGCACCTTGTCGACAGCGGCCTGCAGGCGGGCAAGCGCGCCGGGCACGTCGTAGAGCTTGTCGAGTCCGAAGAGGCCGAGGCGGAAGGTCCGGAAGTCCTCCGGCTCGTCGCATTGCAGCGGCACGCCGGCGGCGATCTGCAGCCCTTCGGCGGCGAACTTCTTGCCGTTCTGGATCTCCGGATCGTCGGTGTAGCTCACGACCACGCCGGGCGCGCCGAAGCCGTCGGCAGCGACCGAGCGGACGCCCTTTGCAGCCAGCATCCGGCGCACGCCGTCGCCGAGCGCCCATTGCGCCTCCCGCAGGCGTTCGAACCCGTGCTCGCGCGTTTCCAGCATCGTGTCGCGGAAGGTGCGGAGCGCATCCGTCGGCAGCGTGGCGTGATAGGCATGGCCGCCGTTCTCGTAGGCGGCCATGATCGCGCGCCATTTCTTGAGATCCAGCGCGAAGCTGGAACTCTCAGTTGCCTCGAGCCGTGCCACGGCGCGGGAGCTCATCATCACCAGCCCCGCACAGGGCGACGCGGACCAGCCCTTCTGCGGCGCCGAGATCAGCACGTCGACGCCGGTGGCCTTCATGTCGACCCAGGCGGCGCCGGAGGCGATGCAGTCGAGCACCATCAGCGCGCCGACCTCGTGAGCGGCCTCGGCCAGCGCCGTGACGTAGGTGTCGGGCAGGATCAGTCCCGCCGCGGTTTCGACGTGGGGGGCAAAGACGACGTCGGGCCTGGCCTCGCGGATCTTTGCGGTGACTTCCTCGATCGGCGCGGGCGCGAACGGGGCGCGCGTGTCATTGCCCGCCTGGCGCGCCTTCATCACTGTGGTCTGCGAGGTGAAGCGGCCGGCGTCGAAGATCTGGCTCCAGCGGAAGGAGAAGAAACCGTTGCGCACGACCAGCGCATGGGCGTCGGTGCCGAACTGGCGCGCCACGGCCTCCATTCCGCAGGTGCCGCCGCCGGGCACCAGAGCCACGGCATCCGCATTATAGACCTCGCGCAGCATTTCGCTGATGTCGCGCATCACCTGCTGGAAAGTCGCGCTCATGTGGTTGAGCGAGCGGTCGGTGAAAACGACGGAATACTCCAGCAGCCCGTCGGGATCTACGGTGTCGAGCAAAGCGGCCATAGGTGCCTCCCCTGATGCGTGTCGTTCCCTGCTACCGCGCGCCCATCGGTTTGGCAAATGGGGGAATCACCCTTCGGGGTCGTAACCGTAGCGGGCACAGGCTGCTTCCAGCCTCGACCGCGCCGCGCCTGACAGCACCGCCCAATCCACCGCTTCGCCGCTTGGCGGACGGGTGTTGGTGTCCCGCGGGACGGTGGCGAAAGCGGCATCGATGGCCTCGGGCGCCGCAGTGACGCCGACGTGGTCGAGCATCTTGCCGAAAGCGGCCGGATCGAGATCCTCGACCCGGAGCCGCATGTAGCTCCCGCGGGCGTTCTTCTCGACCAGGTCGTTCCAGACCACCCAGAACTCCGCGAGGTAGCGCACCTTGTCGGCAAAGGCCGCCTCGTTGACCGCTTCCGCGCCCCGGTTGTTGATCTTGATGCGGGTGTACCGGTTCCTGAGATCGGCATGGGTCATGCCCTTGGAGATCCGGGAAAGGACAAACCGCCGGGGGTGGCGCAGCTGGTGCACGACCGGAATCGAGGGGTGTAGCCAGGCCAGGAATGGCGCCGCCTGCCAGGCGATCTCGGCCGCGTAATCGCCCCAGTCGAGGCCGAACAGGTGGTGACGGTCGGCCTTGCGGTCATAGAAGACGCCGGGCCAGCGGCGCTTGATGTAGGGAAAGAATTCCTCGTGACGGGCGTCGACACCGACCTGGCGAAAGAGATGCGTGGTGAAGGTCGTGCCGGACCGGCCGCACCCGGTCACCACGAATTTGCCCTGCATGATCGCCTCCCAGCCAGCCTCCCGCGCAGCTATGACACGTCAGACGGCGGCATCCAACCGGATCAGCCGAGCGGACCCGGCAGCCGTTCCTCGCTGAGCATCACGTTGGCCTCCACGTTGCCGGCGCCCGGAAGGGTCATGATGCGGCGACGCAGGACACGTTCGAAATCGGCAAGGTCGCGCGCCACGACCTTCAGCCGGTAGTCGAACAGGCCGAGCACGTGTTCGATCGTCTGGACCTCGGGAATGGCCGAGGCCGCACGTTCGAACTCGTCAAGCGACACACGCCCCTTGGTGGCGAGTTTCACGCCGAGAAAGACCGTGACGCCGAAGCCGAGCGCCTCGCGATCGAGCACGAGCCGGCGGCCGGAAATCACGCCGCTCTCGGTCAGCCGGCGAATGCGGCGCCATGCAGCGGGTTGTGACAGGCCCAGCCGACGGCCCAGCTCGCCGGCGCTGAGCGCGGCATCGGCGCGAAGCGCGCGCAGGATCGCGCGGTCGGTCTCGTCCAGGTCGATCACAGCGGCAGGATCTCCCGGGACTTGATGGTCGCCACGTGAACCAGCGCCTCGACGTCGGCGATATGCGGCAGGGTCAGGATCCTCGTCCGGTAGAGATGCTGATAATGCGCCATGTCGCGGGCGATGATCACCAGCCGGAGGTCGACACGCCCGAGAAACGTCTGGATTTCAAGCACCTCCGGCACCTTTCTCGCCTCGCGAATGAAGACATCAAAGGCGTTGGACTGGGTCTTGTCGAGCGAAATGCGAAGAGAGACATGCACCTGGTAGCCGAGCGCGTGCCAGTCGATCACCGCCTCCTGTCCCTTGAGAATACCGCGGTCACGCATCCGCGTGAGACGCCGGGAACAGACCGAGGGCGTGGTGCCCGCGGCGCTCGCGAGATCGGCAATGGCGATTCCCGGGTCGGGCTGAAGGTGGCGCAGCAGGCGGCGGTCGAGGTCGTCGAGCATGAATTCACCGAATTTGGTTAGAAACACTTATAGAATGCACCGCCTTTTCCGCCAATCCGGGAAATTCGAAACGTCCATGCACGCCTTTTGCCTAGAATGCCGCCAGCAACACCGCTCAAGTCAAGACTGAAGGAAAACACCATGCGCGTGTATTACGACCGCGATTGCGACATCAACCTGATCAAGGACAAGAAGGTCGCCATCCTGGGCTACGGCTCGCAGGGCCACGCCCACGCCCTGAACCTGCGCGACAGCGGCGCCAAGAACGTCGTCGTCGCCCTGCGCGAAGGCTCCGCCTCCGCCGCCAAGGCCGAGGGCGAAGGCCTGAAAGTGATGGGCATCGCCGAAGCCGCCGCCTGGTGCGACCTGATCATGTTCACCATGCCCGATGAACTGCAGGCCGAGACCTACAAGAAATACGTGCATGACAACCTGAAGGAAGGCTCCGCGATCGCCTTTGCCCACGGTCTGAATGTGCATTTCGGCCTGATCGAGCCGAAGCCCGGCGTCGACGTGATCATGATGGCCCCCAAGGGCCCCGGCCACACCGTGCGCGGCGAATACACCAAGGGCGGCGGCGTGCCCTGCCTCGTCGCGGTGCATAACGACGCTTCCGGCAAGGCGCTGGAGATCGGCCTCAGCTATTGCTCCGCCATCGGCGGCGGCCGCTCGGGCATCATCGAGACCAACTTCCGCGAGGAATGCGAAACCGACCTGTTCGGCGAGCAGGCCGTTCTCTGCGGTGGCCTGGTCGAGCTGATCCGCATGGGCTTCGAGACACTGGTCGAGGCGGGATACGCCCCCGAGATGGCCTATTTCGAGTGCCTCCACGAGGTGAAGCTGATCGTGGACCTGATCTACGAAGGCGGCATCGCCAACATGAACTACTCGATCTCGAACACCGCCGAATACGGCGAGTACGTCTCCGGGCCCCGCATCCTGCCCTACGACGAGACCAAGGCCCGCATGAAAGCCGTCCTGACCGACATCCAGACCGGCAAGTTTGTGCGTGACTTCATGCAGGAAAACACCGTCGGCCAGCCGTTCTTCAAGGGCACCCGCCGCCTGAACGACGAGCACCAGATCGAACAGGTCGGTGAGAAGCTGCGCGGCATGATGCCGTGGATCTCCGCCGGCAAGATGGTGGACAAGGCGCGCAACTGAAGCCGCCACCCCGTTGAAAGAAAAGGGCGCTCCGAGGAGCGCCCTTTTTGTTTCGGAAGCCCGGTTTCGGCCTCAGGCCGCGGCTTCCACGGCGGCCACCACCGCCGCGACGACTTCTTCCATCAGCGTCGCATCCTCGCTTTCCGCCATGACACGGATCAGCGGTTCGGTTCCGGACTTGCGGATCAGAAGCCGGCCGTTGCCGGAAAGCTGCGCTTCGGCCGCCGCGATCGCCTTCTGGACCGACAGCGTTTCCAGCGGCGTCTGGCCTTCCTTGAAGCGGACATTGCGCAGCAATTGCGGCACCGTCTCGAAGGTCATGGACAGGGCCGAGGCCG
This sequence comes from Tropicimonas sediminicola, assembly GCF_900188335.1. Taxonomy (GTDB): domain Bacteria; phylum Pseudomonadota; class Alphaproteobacteria; order Rhodobacterales; family Rhodobacteraceae; genus Tropicimonas; species Tropicimonas sediminicola. The sequence goes on from NZ_FZOY01000002.1 coordinate 764,707, forward strand.
GCAGCCCGGTATCCGCCATCCCGGCCAGGAACTGCAGCGCGGCGATCAGACCGTCGCCCGTCGTGGCGTAATCCGTGAACACGATGTGCCCGGATTGCTCGCCCCCGAGGTTGAACCCGCCGGCACGCATCCGCTCGACGACGTAGCGGTCGCCAACCGGCGTCCGCTCCAGCCGTAGCCCGCGGCCCTCGAGGTAACGCTCCAGCCCGAGGTTGGACATCACGGTCGCGACGAGCGCACCGCCCCGCAGCCGGCCCTCCTCGGCCCAGCGGGAGGCCATCAGCGCCATGATCTGGTCACCGTCGGCGACCCGGCCCTTCTCGTCGATGATCATCAGCCGGTCGGCGTCGCCGTCGAGGCAGATGCCCACATCGGCGCCATGTTCCAGCACCGCGGCCACGGCCGCCTCGGTATGGGTGGAGCCGCATTCCTTGTTGATGTTGAGTCCGTCCGGCGAGACCCCCAGCGGGATCACCTCGGCCCCCAGTTCCCACAGCACTTCCGGCGCCGTGCGATAGGCCGCGCCATTGGCGCAATCGACCACCACCTTCATGCCGGTCAGCCGCAGATGGGTGGGAAAGCTCGCCTTGGCGCGTTCGATATAACGGAAGCGGCCGTCGTCGATCCGGCGGGCGCGGCCGATGTTCTCGGCCTTGGCCAGTTCGACCCCGTTCACCACCAGCGCCTCGATCTCGGCCTCCGCCTCGTCCGAGAGCTTGAAGCCGTCCGGCCCGAAGAACTTGATGCCGTTGTCGTAATGCGGGTTGTGACTGGCCGAGATCATGATCCCGACGTCGGCCCGCATGGACGAGGTCAGGAAGCCCACCGCCGGCGTCGGCACCGGGCCGAGCAGTAGCACGTTCATGCCGGTCGAGGTCAGCCCCGCGGTCAGTGCGTTCTCGAACATGTAGCCCGAGAGCCGGGTGTCCTTGCCGATCACCACCCGGTGGCCGGACTTGCCGTCGCGGCGGAAATACCGACCGGCCGCAGCGCCGAGCTTCAGCGCCATTTCGGCGGTCATCGGGTGCGCGTTGGCGCGCCCCCGCACGCCGTCGGTTCCGAACAGGTTCCTGCTCATCTTCCCCCCTCGGGTTGTTTCCCTGACCAGGCAGCCCGCGCGAGGCGTAGCGCCTGCGCGGTTTCCGCGGTGTCGTGCACCCTCACTATCTGCACCCCTTGCGCCACGGCCGCAAGCGCCACGGCGATGGACCCAGGTGCCCTGTCGCGCGCCTCGGCCGCACCGCCGACAGCGCCGACGAAGCGCTTGCGCGATGCCCCAAGCAGGACCGCGCATCCGAGGGTGTGGAACAGCGACAGGCGGGCAAGCAGCGCGAGGTTGTGCTCCAGCGTCTTGCCGAAGCCGATGCCCGGGTCGACGATCACCCGCTCCCTCGGCAACCCGCCGGCCTCGGCACGGATCAGGCGCTCTTCGAGGAAGTCGTAGACGTCGAGCAGCACGTCGTCGTAGCGCGGATCGTCCTGCATCGTGGCCGGCGTGGCCACCGAATGCATCAGGCAGAGCGGCGCGCCGGTTTCGGCCAGAAGCGGCAGCATCGCCGGGTCGAAGCCAAGCCCGGAGACATCGTTGACGAGATCGGCGCCCGCCGCGAGCGCGGCACGAGCAACCTCTGCCTTGCGGGTGTCGATCGAGATTGGCGACGCCACGCCCGAGGCCCGGAGTTCGGAAATCACCGGCACGGTGCGGGCGATCTCCTCCGGTACGGGCACCTCGTTGGCGCCGGGCCGGGTGGACTCGCCGCCGATGTCGATGATCTCGACCTCCTGCGCCATTTCCCTGGCCCGACGCAGTGCGGTGCTCCGCTCCTCGTGCTCGCCGCCGTCGGAAAAGCTGTCCGGGGTCACGTTCAGGATGCCCATGATCGCGGGCGTCTCGAAGCTCAGCCCCGCGAGGGCCGGCCGGGGCGCGGTGAGCCGGGCCAGAACCGCGGACGGAACGGCGTCGCAGCCCATCACCATCGGCGCGGCTCCGCGCCGAAGCAGCTCGACACGATCGAACCATGCCCAGCCGCCGGCCAGTGTCACCGCCCCGTCCGGGCGTGCCGGATCGCAGCTCGGGATCGGGCGATAATAGTCGGTCATTGGACCCCTGCTCAGGTTCTGACGAGGTGCCGCAGCTATAGCGCCAGTTCGTCCTCGAGTGCCAGCAGGTCGCCCCGTGGCACCTCCGCCCCCAGGCCGATGAAGCGTTCCGCCTCGAGCGAGCGCGCGAACCAGCCCGAGAGCGCGGCGGCCTCGCGCGGCCCGGCGTCAGGCCCCTCCACGGCATCCAGAACGATCTTCGACGGGGCCCAGACGACGATTCGCCCGGCATGGATGGCATGGGTGATCTCTGTGCGGCTGTTGACCACGATGCACCGGCGGTCGCGCGCGGCCAGCACCCAGGCGTTCTGCTCCAGCGCCAGAAGATCGATCCGGCGCTGCGGCATGGACGCGCCCGCAACCGGCGTGGCGGCGTCGGGCATCCCGACGGTCAGCACAACGGGGCGCTTCAGGCGCTCGATCTGGTCGAGCCAGCCCGGAAGCCGCTTGTCCGCAATCGCCGCGTTGGACAGGTGCAGCACCAGCGGCCGGGAATAGCGGTCGGGCTCCGGTTCGGCCGGTCGCACGACGGCGCGGGAGCGCTCGATCTCGACACCGAGCGCATAGGGCCCGCGGTCGAGCTTCTCGATCCGCACGAAGACCCGGCGCGCCCGCGGCTCGCCAAGAAGGCGTTCGGCGATCCGCTCCGCCAGCGTCTCCAGCAGGCTCAGCCGTTCGGCCGCGAGCGAGGCGTCGATCGCCTCGGTGATCGCGTCATAGCTGAGGATGCGGTCCACATCGTCGGCCAGCGGCGCCGCGGCATGACCAACCTCGACCACGACGTTGAAGCGCAGGCGCTGCTCCACGCCGCGCTCCTCCTGGAACGCACCGATCTCGACGGTGCGGATATAGTCGCGCAGGGAGATGCGGTCGCGGGGAGCATCCGCGGGCGCCGTCGCGGAGGCACGGCTTTCGGGATGGGCGAAGGCGAGTGTGATGTCGGTCGTCATGCCGGCTTCATGACACGTTCCGCCGGCAAAGCCACGCGGCAAACGACGAATTCGGACCACATGCGACCCCTGCGGCCTGCCGGACGCGCCCGGGGAACGTATCCGACGTTCCTTTCAGGCGATCGGGCATCAGGAGCGTCGCGGGCTTACGAGCGCGGGTGGCGGTAGAACCGATGCACCCCGATGTCCGCCGTCCGCGGGAATTTCTTCGCCCAGGACGGGCGCACGGCGGTGGTGTGGTAGTGGGTGGCCCCACCGGTCAGCAGTCGCGGCGCGCCGTTCAGCATCAAACGCGCCACCTTGCCGACCCGGCGGAAGGCGGAGGGCTCGTTGATGTTCTCGGGATTGCCATCGCAGGTGTAGGTGAACTGGCACTGGTACCGCTTGCCGGTGCCCTGGTTGACCACGCCGCAGACGGTGTTCGGGTAGAGCGGGCTCTTGACGCGGTTGAGGATCACTTCAGCCACCGCGAACTGGCCCTTCACGCTCTCGCCGCGCGCCTCGAAATAGAGCGCCTCGGCCAGGCATTCCCATTCCTGCCCGCCCTCGACGAAGGGCTGCTTGTCGATCCAGCCCCGGGTGTAGCTCACGGACTTGAAGGTGCGCGGGCGCGATTTGGCACGGAGGGAGCTGCTCGGGGCCAGACGCCCCAGATGGTCGTCGCTGAGCGAATTCAGCACGCGGCTTTCCATTCCCATCAGGCTCTCCAGCCGGTCAGCCCCAGACCCTGACGGGTCCGTGGAGGTCGACAGACGGACTTCGGCTTGTGCTGCACCGGAGAGCGAAATACCGAAAACAAGAGACAGAACGGTTGCACGCAAAAACGACATAAGACTTTCCCACCCAGCGACGCGTCTGGCCACGTCGAGCCGTCGGGGGCGATAGCGCACGACGGCTTCGGGTGTAAATGCCACAATCCGCCCGAATCGGCAGGGAAGCTGACCCAACGGCAGAATCGTGGCCAAAATGTGACGGATCTGGGCGGATTTCCGCCAGAAATCGGCAGAAAACTGCGCGTTTTCAATCTTCTGAGTCTGGCACTCCCGGCGGTTGAAGCGCCAGATGCGCCGCAGCGAGTCGCGCGACGGGCACCCGGAAGGGCGAACAGGACACGTAGTCGAAGCCCGCGTCCCGGCAGAATCCGATGGTGTCCGGATCGCCGCCATGCTCGCCGCAGACCGACAGAACGACGTCCCTGCGGGTCTCCCGCCCGCGCTCCGCGCCGATCAGCAGCAGCTCCCCGACGCCGTCGCGATCGAGCGAGTGGAACGGGTCTTCGTGGAACACGCCATTGCTGACGTATGTTCCCATGAAGCGCCCGGCGTCGTCGCGGGACAGCCCGTAGGTCATCTGCGTCAGGTCGTTGGTGCCGAAGCTGAGAAAGGCGGCGTAGCCCGCGATCTCGCCCGCCCGCAGCGCCGCGCGGGGCGTTTCGACCATCACGCCGAGCCGGTAGTCGAAGCCCTGCCCCGTCTCAACACGCACCGAGGCGGCCACGGAGTCGATCCGCGCCTTGACCAGTTCCACCTCGCGCTTGGCCGAAACCAGCGGGATCATCACCTCCGGCACCACCGCGGCGCCGGCCTGCCGGCTCGCCTCAACCGTGGCCTCGAAGATCGCGCGGACCTGCATGTCGTAGATCTCGGGCATGGTGACGCCGAGCCGCACGCCGCGCATGCCGAGCATCGGGTTGAACTCCGACAATGCGTCGACGCGCCGGGTGACGTCGCTCAGCGGCAGGTCGAGGGATTCCGCCAGCGCCATGAGGCCCTCGCGATCGGACGGAAGGAACTCGTGCAACGGCGGGTCGAACAGGCGGATGCAGACAGGTTGGCCCGCCATGATCCGGAACAGCTCCACGAAATCCTCGCGCTGCATCGGCAGCAGGCGATCCAGCGCCGCCTGCCGGTCGACCTCGCTGTCGGCAAAGATCATCTCCCGCATCACCGTCAGGCGGGCGGGCTCAAAGAACATGTGCTCGGTGCGGCAGAGGCCGATCCCGTCGGCCTCGAAGGTCTCGGCCATGCGCGCGTCGTCGGGCGTGTCCGCGTTGGCACGGATGCCGATGTCGCGCACCTCGTCGGCCCATCGCATGAGCGTCCGGAACGGCCGGTCGAGCGCCGGTTCCAGCATCGGCACCGCCCCGGCCAGCGCCTCGCCCGTTGTGCCATCCACGGTGACGATGTCGCCCTCGTGGAACACGCGCCCATCGGCGGTGGTCACGGTCTTCTCGCGGCGTGAAATCCGCATCCGCGACGCGCCCACGATGCAGGGCAGCCCGAGTCCGCGGGCAATCACCGCGGCGTGGCTGGTCATGCCGCCGCGCTCGGTGATGATACCCTGCGCCGCATGCATGCCGCGGATATCCTCCGGCGTCGTTTCGCGCCGCACCAGGATGCAGGGCAGCTCGTGGCTGGCCGAGGTCTGCGCGGCGCGGGAGGAGAAGACCAGCCGCCCGGTGGCGCCGCCGGGGCTGGCGGCAATGCCCTTGAGGATAACGTCCCGCTTCGCTTCCGGGTCGACCTGCGTGTGCAGCAACTCGGTCAGCGACATCGGCTCCACCCGCAGCAGCGCCTGCTCGGGCGAGATGATCCCGTCCTCGGCCAGCGCCACCGCGACCTTCACATCGGCCCGCGCGCTGCGGACGACCTTGACCGCGTCGAGCACCCGCAGCTCGCCGTGCGAGACGGTGAACTTGATCTCCATCTCCTCGCGCAGGTTCGTCCGGCAGGTGTCGAGGATGCGCGTCAGCTGCGCGAAGAGCTCAGGCGCCTCCTCCTCCATCGAGGCCCCGCGCGGATCGGCGGCAAGGAACATCTCCTGGCGCTTGCGCCCTGATCGGCCCTTGCGCTTGTAGCGACCGGTGATCTGGCGGTCGCCGGTCACCTTGTCGATCATCCGGATCACCCCGGAGCCGCTTTCGCCGGTGCCGAGCCCCGGCGCCATGTCCTGCACCACCAACCCCAGCCCGGCATCGACCGGCGCGCCCCGCGCCTGCCGCAGCAGCCGGGCACTCACCCCTTCCCAGGCGCGCGCCATCGAGCGCAGCACTTCCTGCATCTGCTCCGCGGGGTCCTGCGGGAAGGGCTCGTCCATCTCGATCTCGAAGGCCGCCAGCGCCGCTCGGACCGGATCGTCGTCCTCCGCGGCCTCCTCGAAGGGCTCCGGGTCGAGCCGCGCGACCTCGATCGCATAGGCCTGGATAAACTTGACGTATTGTGCGGAGGCCGCCTCGCGGCCGATCGTCTTGCAGAGTTCCGCGTAGCGCTCGTTGTTCATCCCGATGTTGAGCACGGCCCCGGGCCCGCCCCAGTCGGGATCGGCGCTCGACGGACGCACCGAGACCAGCGGCGTCCGCCCGAAGGCGGAGAGCAGCCGCGGCGTGTCCGGCCGCGCGCCTTCGGCAATCTTGTGCACCGCGCCGAACGAGATCGCCACGGTGCGCGGGATCGGGATATCGAGCCGCACCAGGCGCTGAAGGCATTTCGCCCGGCCGCCATGCGTGTCGGTGCGCACGTCCGCCGTGGGCGTGATCAGCGTGAAATCCTTGAGGTCTCCCGGGTTCAACACAGGCGATTCCTTCGTATTGCGCCGGCACCACAAGGATAGCCGAGCCGCCCCCTGCCACAACCGCTGCCGTGCAGCATCGCGGATTGCAGGCATTCGCGCAACAGCGGCCCACCCGGCCGGCGGGCCGGACAGGCCCGTTCCGTCAGCCCTCGATACGCGTCAGGTCGGCCGCCTGCAGGCAGATTTCCCGGATCCGGTGCAGCAGGTTCAGCCGGTTGCGACGCACGATCTGGTTGTCGGTATTGACCTGGACCGCCTCGAAGAATGCGTCGATCGGAGCGCGCAGGGAGGCCATGGCCCCCATGGCCGACGCGAAATCTTCGGCCTCGATGGCCGAAGAGATCGCCCCCTCCGCACGGTCCAGCGCGTCGAACAGCGCCCGCTCCTCGTCGCTCTCGGCAAACTTGCGGTCGGGGCCGAACTCGTAGGAGACCCCGTCGGCCTCCTCGGCCTGGGTCAGGATGTTGTTGGCCCGCTTGAAGCCCTGCAGCAGGTTCTCCCCGTCCTCGGTGCCAAGGAAATCCGACAGGGCCCGCGCCCGCTTCACCACCAGCGCAAGGTCGTCCCTGCTGGGCATGGACAGGCAGGCGTCGATCACGTCGTGTCGCAGCCCCTCGTCGCGCAGGTGCACCTTGAGACGGTCGTGGAAGAATCCGACGAGGTCGTCGCTGGTGTCGGGCGAATGCTCGGTGACCTTCTCGATCCATTCCGGGGCATCGCCCTCGATCTGGTCGATCATCGCCCGCACCGCGCCGCCAAAGACCCCGTGATGCGCGATCTCGCCGAGCAGCGCCTTGCAGAGCGCCTCTTCGCGGTCGCTGGCCGGCTCGATCTTGTGGCGCAGGATCTGCGCGTCGATCAGCCGGTCGAGGTTCAGCCGCAGGCCGTTGGTCAGCACGAGGCGGATCACGCCGAGCGCCGCGCGCCGGAGCGCGAACGGGTCCTTCGAGCCGGTGGGCTTCTCGTCGATCGCCCAGAAGCCGGTCAGCGTGTCGAGCTTGTCGGCCAGAGCCACGGCGACGGAGACCGGCGCGGTGGGCACGCTGTCCGAGGGGCCGAGCGGCGAGTAATGCTCTTCCGCGGCGGCGGCGACCTCCGGGGCCAGCCCCGCGGCCTCGGCGTAATAACGCCCCATCTTGCCCTGAAGCTCGGGGAATTCGTAGACCATCTCGGAGGAGAGGTCGGCCTTGGCCACTTGCGCGGCCTTTTCGGCAAGCGCCTGATCGGCCCCCACCATCGGCGCGATCTCGCGCGCGAGCGCGGCGATCCGGTCGATCCGGGTCTTCTGGGAGCCCAGCTTGTTGTGGAAGGTCACGTTGTCGAGCGCGTCGAGCCAGTCGCCCATCCCGGCCTTCGCCATGCGCAGGTCGTTCTCCCAGAAGAACTTCGCGTCCGACAGCCGGGCTGCGAGCACCTTCTGGTTGCCGGCGAGGATCGTCGCGCCGTTGTCCTCGGTCACCATGTTGGCGACGGTGACGAAGCATTCGATCCGGCCGCTCTTCGGGTTTCTCACCGAGAAGAACTTCTGATGCTCCTTCATCGAGGTCTTGAGCACTTCGGGCGGCAGGCCGAGGAAGTCGGCGCCGATCTCGCCCATCAGAACCACCGGCCATTCGACCAGCCCGGCCACCTCCGCCAGCAGCCCGCGATCCTCGACGACCTCGAGCCCGCGCGCGAACGCCATGTTGGTCGCGTCATGCCAGATCGCCTCGGCCCGCTCCTTCGGATCGAGGATCACATGCGCCCGCTTCAACGCGGCCGCGTAATCGTCGAAGCCCCGCACGGCGAAACGGCCCGGGGCCAGGAACCGGTGTCCCGCGGTGGTGTCTGCGGCCGCAATCCCGTCGACCTCGAGCGGCACGGTGCTGGTGCCGGCCTCGTCGGTCAGCGTGCAGAGGATCGAGTGCAGCGGCCGCACCCAGCGCAGGTTGCCCGCCCCCCAGCGCATGGACTTGGGCCAGGGGAAGTTGCGGATCGCGCTCTCCAGAACCTCGGCCACGATCTCGGCCGCCGGGCGGCCGGCCTTGGTGATGCTGGCAAACCAGACCTGCCCCTTGCCCGCGTCCCGCGCTTCGAGCTGGTCGCGGGTCAACCCGGTCGAACGCAGGAAGCCCTCCAGCGCCTTTTCCGGCGCATCGACCCGCGGCCCCTTGCGCTCCTCGGTCACGGTCGGGCTCTCCGCGCTCAGCCCCTCGACCGTCAGTGCCAGCCGGCGCGGCGTCGCGAAGGCCTCGGCAGAGGCATAGGTGAGCCCCGCCTCGACCAGACCGTCGGTCACCAGCTTCTTCAGATCGGCGCTGGCGCGCGCCTGCATCCGGGCTGGGATTTCTTCGGAAAGGAGTTCGATCAGAAGATCGGGCATGGTTGGTCCTCAGAGCGGCAGGAAGAACTGGATCGCGACACTGTTCACGATATCCACGAAGAAGGCCGAGACGAGCGGCAGGATGACGAAGGCCATCGGCGAGGGGCCGTAGCGCTTGGTCACGGCGGTCATGTTGGCGATGGCGGTGGGCGTGGCGCCGAGCGTGACGCCGCCGAAGCCGGAGGCGAGCACCGCCGCGCGATAGCCCCGCCCCATCGCGGGGAAAAGCACGAAGAGCGTGAAGACGACGGAGAGCAGCACCTGCGCCCCCATCACCACCAGCAGCACCAGCCCCATGCCCTGCAGGGTCCAGAGCTGGAGGCTCATCAGCGACATTGCAAGGAAGGTGCCCAGCGCGAAATCGGAGACCATGGCCAGCGTCGGCGTCCGGCGCACCTCGACCGCGCGCGGCAGCACCGCGGGGATCAGGTTGCCGAGCACGATGCCGGTCAGAAGGCAGGGCACGAAAGGCGGCAGTTCGACCCCGGCATAGCTCAGCGCCTCCCAGAGAGAGATCCCGATGGCGATGGTCACGTGCACCCAGAGCATCACGCGCATGAAGGACAGGTGGTCGATCGTCTCGACCTCCTCGTCCTCGAAGCCGACGCCGATGGTGTTCTCTTCCTCCGGGCGCTCGGGCGTCAGCCCGTGCCGGTTGATCAGGTATTTCGCGATCGGCCCGCCGATCAGCGCCGCGCAGACGAGGCCGATGGTGGCCACCGCGACCCCGAGCTCGCTCACCCCGGCCGCACCGCCGGTCAGTTCCTCGATCCGGGGTGTCCAGGCGATCACCGTGCCGTGTCCGCCGATCAGCGCCGCCGAGCTGAGCAGCACGCTGAATTCCGGCGGCAGTTCGAACAGTCGCGCGCCCGCGACGCCGACGAGGTTCTGCAGCACGACATAGACGATGGTCAGCACCAGCAGGATCGCCAGGGGCACCCCGCCGCGCGCCAGGTCCGAAAGCCGCGCATTCAGCCCGATGCCGGTGAAGAAGACCAGCAGGAAGTAGTCCCGCGCGGCCAGATCGAAGGCGATGGCCCGCCCGAGCAGGCCGTAGATCAGCATGGTGGCGAGCGCGACCAGCAACCCGCCGGACACCGGCTCGGGGATGTTGAAGTCACGCAGGAAGGCGACTTTCCGGGTCAGCTGTGCTCCGAGCAGGTACACGAGAAAGGCAAGCGTCACCGAGGCGAAGCCGTTGATCGTCACGGTCTCGATCATTTGGAGATCTCCTCGTTGACCTGGTGCCAGACATAGCCGCGCCCGTCCTCAAAAATCGCGACGACCCGGTCGACGCCATTCGCCACGTCCTTCTGCCCGAGAAAGGCCAGGGCTTCGCCGCGTTCCAGCGCCTCGCCCACTTCCTGCGCGTCGAAACACCCGAACCAGCGCGGCCCGACCAGCGGCACGGCCTCGGCATAGGGCTCGTAGGTCTCGGTCAGCATCGACAGCGACATCGGCGTGGTGAAGCAGGCGCGATAGCGGATCGGCGAGGACGTCGCGTCGATCGCCTCGATGTTCTCGGCAAGGATCGGCTCCGGAGCGCCGCCGATCAGGGTCAGCGAGATCTCCTCCGGGGAGGCCGCGACCTCCTCGTAGTAGTAGTATTCCTGCAGGTAGTAGACCAGCGCCCCGAAAATAAGCGCGATTGCCACGATTCCGCCCCCGATGATCTTGCCGCTCATGTTGCCCCCGTCCCGGCTGCCCCTGCGCGGTTCCCCGGGGCGATGCCCCGTGCTAGGCCGATCATGGCCGCGACATTGGGGAGCCCACATCCATGGAAGCCGGATTTGCCATCAAGTTCTTCGGAGCGCTCTTCGCCATCATGAACCCGGTCACCAACCTGCCGGTCTTCCTCAGCGTGACGGAGGGCGCCAGCCCGGCCGACCAGCGGAAGATCGCGCTCAAGGTCGCGACCTTCACCGCGGTCATGGGGGTCGCCGCAGCGCTTGCCGGCACCCAGATCCTCAAGCTCTTCGGCATCTCGATCGACGATCTGCGCGTCGCCGGCGGGCTGGTGGTGCTGATGTTCGGGTTCAACATGCTCTCGGGCGACGAGAGCAGTTCCCACCACGGGACCGACAGCGAAAAGTCCGGTTACCCGGATGCGGCGGCGGTCGCCTTCTACCCGTTGACCTTTCCGATCATGATGGGACCGGGCACGATCACCACGCTGATCCTCTTCTCCGGAGAGGCGGAGGGCGTGGCGGGCTGGGCGCTCTATTTCGGCGTCTTCGCCGTGGTTGTCGCCTCCGTCGCGCTGGTCTTCTCGCAGGCGGGCCGTCTCGGCCGGCACCTGTCGGGCACCGCGCGGGTGATCATGAGCCGGCTCATGGGCATGATCCTGGCCGCCATCGCGATCGACATGATCTTCAGCGGGGCCAAGGCCCTGCTGCCGGGGCTGGCGCAATAGCGCGGCCCGGTGGCTGATGGCGGCAGGCCGGGTCACGGCGCGACCCACCCCCCGGCTTCGGTCTGCACGAAGGCATCGGCGCAGCGCTTTGCCAGCGCCCGCACCCGCCCGATATAGGCCTGCCGCTCGGTGACCGAGATCACCCCGCGCGCGTCGAGCAGGTTGAACAGGTGGCTGGCCTTGATGCACTGGTCATAGGCCGGATGCGCCATGACGATGCGCTTGCCGGTCTTGGGATCGACCTCGCCGTGCGAGAGAATGTACTCGCAATGGGCCTCGGCCTCCTCGAACTGCTTGAGCAGCACGTCGGTGTCGGCCACGTCGAAGTTCCAGCGGCTGTATTCCGCCTCCGTTTGCCGGAACACGTCGCCATAGGTCAGCGGGATCGGCGCGTCGGGGCGGTTGAACGGCATGTCCATCACGTGATCGACGCCGAGCACGTACATGGCAAGGCGCTCCAGCCCGTAGGTCAGTTCGCCCGAGACCGGCTTGCAATCATGCCCGCCGACCTGCTGGAAATAGGTGAACTGGCTCACCTCCATCCCGTCGCACCAGACTTCCCAGCCGAGGCCCCAGGCGCCCAGCGTGGGGCTTTCCCAGTCATCCTCGACGAAGCGGATGTCATGCAGCGCCATGTCGATGCCGATCGCCTCCAGCGAGCCGAGGTAGAGCGCCTGCAGGTCCGGCGGGCTCGGCTTGATGAGCACCTGGTACTGGTAATAGTGCTGCAACCGGTTGGGGTTCTCGCCGTAGCGCCCGTCGGTGGGCCGGCGGGAGGGCTGCACGTAGGCGGCGGCCCAGGCATTGCTGCCGAGCGCCCTGAGCGTCGTCGCCGGGTGGAACGTGCCCGCCCCGACCTCCATGTCATACGGCTGGAGGATCGCGCATCCCTTCTCGGCCCAATAGGTTTGCAGCCGCAGAATCACCTCCTGGAAACAGGTCGGTCGGGTGGTGTCGGTCATGGCTCGGCCCTGCTCGGTTGTCGGTCGCACTTGGCGGTGTCGCGCCTCAATAGGCGGCAGGCGGGCAAGGGTCAATCGCACCCCGGGCCGCCGGCGATGCAGGACGGCCACGCTCCGCCCGCTCAGCCAGAATTGAGGTGCGCCCGCATGCGCCTCTGCTATTTTCCCGCGAAACGCCGCGTGGTCGGCAGAAACAGGCGAATTTCCGGGGAACCGAGCAGTGAAGCGCATTCTTTTGATTTTTTCGATCATGTCATTCTGGATCGTCGCGACGGGCGCGCGGGCGCAGCAGGACACGGCGTGGGTCCAGATCGAGGCCGTCCGCACCCTGGCGCTGGCGCAGGACAGGGCCCGCGCCTATGCCGGTGCGCTTCCCAATGTCGCCGGCTTCCGCACCGGGACGACCTGGTACGCAGTTGCGCTCGGCCCCTACACGGCGGCAACCGCCGAGGCCGAGCTGGCCGCGCTCAAGCGCGACGGGTTGATCCCCGCGGACAGCTACATCGTAACCTCCGACACCTATGTGCAGCAGTTCTGGCCGGTCGGCACCGACCTTCTCGGCGCGGCGCCCCGCCCCGGAACCACCGGCACGCTGCCGCTCGCACAGCCCGAAACGCCGCCTGCCCAGCCCGAGTCCGAGGCGGAGAGCCCCGAGGTGCTGGCCGTGATCCCCGACGAGACACCGCGCGAGGCGCTGGCCGGCGAACGCAGCCTGCTGCCGGCGGAGCGCCAGGAACTGCAGGAAGCCCTGCAATGGGAGGGCTTCTATGCCGGCGGGATCGACGGCGCCTTCGGCCCCGGAACCCGCAACGCCATGGCCGCCTGGCAATCCGCCAGGGGCCACGAGCCGTCTGGCGTGCTCACCACCCGCCAGCGCGGCGAACTGGTCGATGGCTACCGCAGCGTCTTTGCCGATCTCGCGCTCGCCTCCGTCCGCGACGACACCGCCGGGATCGAGATGATCCTGCCCACCGGCAAGATCGAGTACGGCGAGACCGAAGCGCCCTTTGTGCACTACGACAGCAGCGACGATGACGGCATCCGCGTCGTGCTGATCAGCCAGTCGGGCGACGAGGCGACGCTGTTCGGTCTCTACGACATCATGCAGACGCTCAACATCGTCCCGCCGAGCGGCTTTCGCGAGCGCCAGCAGAGGAGCTTCGTGCTGACGGGCCAGTCCGATACCCTGAGCTCCCACACCTATGCCCAGCTCTCCGACGGCGAGATCAAGGGGTTCACCGTCGCCTGGCCCCCGGCCCAGGACAAGCTCATGCAACGCGTCGTCCAGACCATGCGCGACAGCTTCACGCCGATCCAGGGCACCGTCCTGCCCGACACCGCCCTGAGCGGCGACGGCGCCGACCAGCGGATCGACCTGATGTCGGGCCTCGAGATCCGGCGGCCGGAACGCAGCCGCAGCGGCTTCTACATCGACGCGGCCGGGTCCGTGCTGACCACGACCGATGTGCTCGCCCAGTGCAGCCGCCTGACCCTTGGCGAGGAGGCCGAGGCCGAGATCACCGCCCGCGACGACCGCCTTGGCCTCGCCCTGCTCAAGCCGCGCGAGCCGCTCGCACCGATCGCCGTCGCCGAGTTCCGATCCGACGTCCCGCGCCTGAACTCCGAGGTTGCGCTCGCCGGGTTCTCCTTCGGGGACGTGCTCGACCTGCCGGTGATGACCTATGGCACGCTGGCCGATATCCGCGGCCTGCAGGGCGAGGACGATCTCGACCGCCTGTCGCTCGAATCCCGCCCCGGCGACGCGGGCGGGCCGGTTTTCGACGGCACCGGAGCGATTATCGGCATGCTGCGCGCCCGCTCCGACAGCGACGGACGGCAATTGCCCCCCGATGTGAACTTCGCTGTCGATGTGCCGGCGATTGCGGAGTTTCTGGACGGGGCCGGCGTCGCGCTGCGCGCCTCCGACCGCGACGCCGCCCTGCCGCCCGAAGACCTCACGACGCTGGCTGGCGACCTCACGGTCCGGGTCAGCTGCTGGAACTGAGCCTGTACCCCGCGGCTCCGGCCGCGGGCTTCACTTGCGCCAGAAGGTCACCGTGAAGAGCGCGTAGACCGCCAGCAATTCCAGCCGCCCGACCAGCATAGCCGCCGAGAGAATCCACTTCGCGGTGGCGTTCAGGCTGGAGAAGTTGCCCGAGGGGCCGATGATCTCGCCCAGCCCCGGGCCGATGTTGCCGAGCGTCGCCCCGGCGCCCGACACCGAGGTCGTGAAATCGAGCCCGGTCATCGCCAGCGCCACGGAAAAGCCGCCCAGCGACACCGTGAACAGCACGAAGAACGACATCACCGAACTCAGCGTGGAGACATCCACTTCCCGCCCGCCGTAGCGCAATGGAAAGATGCCGCGTGGCGAGTGCAGCAGGCGGATCTGCTGCACGATCGCTCCGAACAGGAGCTGGTAGCGGAAGATCTTGACCGAACAGGCGGTCGAGCCGGCGCAGCCGCCGACCAGCCCGAGAAAGAAGAAAACCGTAGCGGCGAAGGCGCCCCATTCCTGGTAGTCGACGCTCGCATAGCCGGTACCGGAGATGATCGAGGTCACGTTGAACAGCGCCTCGCGAATGCTCGGCTCCAGCCCGCGCCGGTCGTAAAACACCTGGAACAGCGCCAGCGTCACCGCGACGACGATGATCACCGCCAGGTAAGTGCGGATTTGTGTGTCGCGCAGAATTGGCCGCGCGGTGCCGGCAAGCAGCTGGATGTAACGGACGAAGGGAAGGCTCGCGAGGAGCATCAGCAGCGAGGCGAAGTATTCCGGCGCCCCCTGAAACGCCCCGAAGGAGGCATCGCGGGTGGAGAAGCCTCCGGTCGAAACCGAGGTCAGCGCATGGTTCGACGCATCGAAGAAGTTCATGCCGAGCGCGAGATAGCCCACGATCGCAAAGATCGTCAGGGCCACGTAGATCCAGGTGATCTGCGCGGCGATCTCGGCCGCCCGGGGAAGGATCTTGCCCAAGGTATCGAAGGCCTCGGAGCGGAATATCTGCATCCCGCCGACCCGGAGCTCGGGCAGGAAGACCATGGCCATCACGATCACCCCGATACCGCCCAGCCATTGCAGCAGCGACCGCCACAGCAAGAGCCCCTGCGGCAGGTGATCGAGACCGGAAAACACCGTGGCGCCGGTGGTCGTCAGCCCCGACATCGCCTCGAAATAGGCATCGGTGAAGGTCGCGTCGGTCGCGCCCAGCATGAAGGGCAGCGCACCGAAGAGCGGCGCGGCCGCCCAGACCCCCGTCGTCAGCAGGAAGGTCTGGCGCAAACTCAGCCCCTCCTGAACGGCGTTTCGGCAGGCCAGGGCCACGAGCCCGCCGGTCAGGATGGTCAGGATCGCGCTTTCGGCAAACGCCGGCCAATGCCCGTTGCCCGCCACGAGGTCGAGCCCCAGCGGCAACAGCATCGTCACCCCGAGCGTGGCCACCAGCAGGCCGATGACATATCCCACAGGGCGAATGTCCAACATGGCCGCAGCGTTGGCGCGTGGCATCGCGACTGTCAAGCGCCCCAAGCACCTTGCCGCTAGGTCCGATGCTGCACCCGCACCGATTGCTCCATTGTGAAGCAGCCCCGGGTGCAAGCCCGGTCAACCCTCGCACGCGAGGTACAAACCGCCCGCCTGCCGACGTTGGCGCCCCCTAGCGGGCGTGGATCATGCTGGTGAAGAGATGCGGCTCCAGCCCGACGCCGTCGAACGTCGGCCCCTCTGTCAGCACGCTGATCGCATCATGGCTGTGCAGGCTCTCCTGGTGGCTCGCCACCACCCGGAAATCGCCGATCCGTGCATCGGCCTGCAGCGCCTCGGCGAACAGCCGCGCCGCGTCCTCGACGAAGATCGGATTCGCCGCGTTCAGTTCGGCAAAGGCCTGTTCGTCCTCGCGCTTGACCATCACCTGCGTCTCGGTCGGCACCGCCCGGCGGCACATCTCGACGATGTCCTCGAACCACAGGCAGCCGGCTTCCGGGTCCACCACCATCGAGATCCTCGCCACGGAGCGCTGCGAATGCGGCGTCGCAAGTTGCCCGCGGGTCCGGCGGGCGTGTTCCGACAGTTCCAGGGAACAGGGGCAGGTCGAAGAGTAAACGTAGTCGAGATGCAGGATCTTGGTGCGCACGCCGTCGCGGTCCACCACCTCGAGCGCCATGTCGTAGTATTGGTAGCCTTCGAGGCCGGAGCGCAGCGACTGCACCTTCATCGGGAAGGCGAAGCGCATGATGATCCGAGCGTCAAAGCTCTCGAGGTCGCTCTTGTAGGCTTCCAGCGTCTCCTCGATCACCTCGAAGCTGAACGTGCGCTCGGCGGAACGGTAGAAGCTCCGCATGATGCGCGACATGTTGATGCCCTTCTTGTCGGCATCGAGGCTGACCGAACCGGTCACCGACGTATCAAGCGCGACGTCGGCCCCTTCGCGGCTGTGGAACCGGATCGGCAGGCGGAAGTTCGAGATCCCCACGTGTTGGATCTGCCGGCGGGCGCCGCGGATCAGGCTCTCGGGACCGTTCTGAAGGTCGGGCATGCCTGCCTTGTAGGCCGCGTCCGCTTCGAAATCGGCCGGGTAGCTGCGGCTGAGGTCCGGATAGGCGTCCACCGCGCCGCCCGCTTTCAGCCGGACAACGGCAGGATCGAGATCGGAGATCTCGACATCGGAGGCCGCGTCCGCCCATTGGCGCAGGATTTCCAGCGCCCGGCGCGCGTCCTCGCGTGTCGGATCCCTGTCGAAATCGGCGGTAATATAGTTCATCTCGGCCCCCCGCGGGTTTGTCCGGCGCTCACCCAAGGTCGGTATCAGCGGCCGGTTTGTCCAGTGCAGATCACGGAATAATACGCACGCGGTCGCGATGCGGATCACTTCGGGATGCCGAGATCACCGATACCGGTCCACGAAATTGCGCAGGATGATCGGCGCGAGATCCACGTCGCTGGCAAGGACGCGGTCCTTGAGCGCCTGTGCCTCCTGCGGCGGAAAATACCCCCGCTCCTTGTAGATCTCGATCCGCAGAGCAAATACGGCGCCATCGGCCTCGGGGTGAAACTGCGTGGCATAGACGTTCCGGCCATGCCGGATCATCTGGAACGGGCACGGGTCCGACCTCAGCAGGTGGACACAGCCCGGCGGCAGGGCCTGAACCGCCTCCTTGTGGCCGACCAGCGCGTTGAACCGTTCCGGCAGACCGGCAAGCACCGGATCGCCCTGCCCCTCCGGCATGACCTCGCAGGCCACCGCCCCCACGTCCTCGCCATAGCGCTCCTTGGAGACCTTGCCGCCAAGATGATGCGCGAGGATGCCGATGCCGTAACAGCAGCCCATGAACGGGATGTCCTGCGCCGTGATCTGCGGCATGAGCCCGAGGATCTCGGCCTCGATATGCCGCTCGATCACCGGCTTGGTCTCGTCCGGGTCGGAAACGCAGCCCGGCCCGCCGCCGACGATCACCCCGGCATACGCCGTGAGGTCCAGATCCTCCGGCACCTCTTCCCGCTCCAGGCGAATGCGGTGCGTTTCGGCCACCGAAAGACCGCCCTTCTCCAGAAAGGCCTGGTACTCGTTGTCCGACGCCTCAGGTTCGGGGCGCAATTGCAGGATCAGGAAGGGTTTCATCGGCTCGGGTCCTCGTTCGCCCCCGCATCTGCCGCACCAGCGGCCGCGAGGTCAAGCCGCGCGGATGCCCGAGGCCAGCGCCTCAAGCCATTCCGGCACGTCGCGCGCGTCCACCTCGGCCTCGCGGACCAGCCAGTCGAAATGCTCCGCCAGCGACCGCACCCGCTCCCGCGAGCGGAAGGCGAGGTAGAATCGGCCGACATAGATCACCCCGAGGAAGCTGCCGAAAACCGTCACCGGAGCGCTGAACACCCTACGGGCGTCGTAGAGAAACAGCCGGAGGCCCGGATAGAGATCTCGCGTCGCCCGGATCATGGCCTCGATCTGCTCCCGCCGAATCTCGACGTCGAGCCCGCTGTAATAGCCCTCGCCCGCGGCAAAGGCACGGAGTTCCCCCATAGACAGCGCGATCTCGTAGTCGGTCAGGTGATCGTCCAGCAGGCCGAGACGGTCCTGCGAGGCCCCGATCGCCTGTTCGGCGGTGCGGCTGAGGGCGTGGCTGTATTCCCAGGTCAGCATGGCCTCGGTCTTGAGCACATCGGGCAGCGTCGCCGGGACATGGCGGATCTTTGCGCCGGCCGCTTCCCGGTGCCAGTCGTGCAGCTGCGCGTCAGCGGTGCTGCGCGCCGCCTCGGTCACCGTCATCGCCGAGGCCAGCAGATCGCCGGACCGCTCCGGCCGGTCGGCCAGCCCGAGGAGCCAATCGGACGAGACACCGAGCGCCCGGGCGCATTCCGCCGCGAGGTGCGCATTTGGCAGCCGCGCGGTTCCGTCGGCCAGCAGTTGCGCCACGGTGGACCGGTCCACCCCGGCCGACCGCGCCAGCTCGCTGCGGTTTATACCCGCCGCGATCATCTGCCCGGTCAGCCGTTGCCGAAACAGCTCGGCCCGTTCGCGCTTGTCCATTCTTGTCATTGAAGGTGATATTTATCACCAATGCAGGCAAAAGAAAGAGAATTCCCGAAATTCCCCTCCCCGTCCCAGGGCGCGATAAGTGCCGAAACAGAAACGGTTTTGGAGAGAGGCATGGGAGAGACAGCACTGCGCAGCATCGTCAAGGCAACCACCTGGCAGATCCTCGGGCTCGTCGTGATGACCCTGATCACCTGGGCCATCACCGGATCGGTTGCCACCGGCGGCGCCATCGCGCTGGCGGGCGCGGCCTGCGGGATGCTGACCTATGTGCTGCACGAACGTGTATGGGCCCGCATCCGCTGGGGCCGCCGTCCGCTCTGACGCCGGCCCGTGAGGTCAGGCGCTCAGACCGCGTCCAGCGCCTGTTTCACATCCGCGATCAGATCCTCGGTGTCCTCGATGCCGAGGCTGATCCGCACCAGGCCCGGCGAAATCCCGAGCGCCGCCTTCTGATCGTCGGGCAGTCGCTGGTGGGTCGTCGTTGCCGGATGGGTGACAATCGACTTGGCATCGCCAAGATTGTTCGAGATCACCATGATTTTCAGCGCATTCAGGAAGCGGAACGCTGCCTCCTGCCCGCCCTTGATGTCGATCGACAGGACCGTGCCCGGCTTTTCCATCATCTCGGTGGCAAGCACATGCTGCGGATGCTGCTCGAGACCCGGGTAGATCACCCGCTCCAGCCGCGCGTCCCATTGCAGCGCCTCGGCCATCGCCTGCGCCGACGCCGCCTGCGCCCGGACCCGCAGGTCCAGCGTCTCAAGCCCCTTGAGCATGACCCAGGCGGTGAACGGGCTCATCGAGCCACCGGTATGCTTCATGTAGGGCTCGACCGTCTTGCGGATGAACTCCTTCGTGCCGAGGATCACCCCGCCAAGCGCCCGTCCCTGCCCGTCGATATGCTTGGTCGCCGAATAGACCACCACGTCGGCCCCCAGTTCCAGGGCGCGCGAGAACACGGGCGTCGCAAACACGTTGTCGACGATCACCTTCGCGCCGACGCGATGCGCCAGCTTGGCCACTGCCGGCAGGTCCACAACTTCCAGCGTCGGGTTCGACATGGTCTCGAAGAACACCGCCTTGGTGTTCTTGTTGATCGCCTTCTTCCACTGGTCGAGATCGGTGCCGTCGACGAAAGTGACCTCCACGCCGTAGCGGGCAAGCACCTCCTCGAGGATGTAGAGGCAGGAGCCGAAGAGCGCGCGGGCCGAGACCACGTGGTCGCCGGCCTTCAACATCGAGGTCAGCGCGCCGTTGACCGCCG
The DNA here is from genome assembly GCF_900188335.1 of Tropicimonas sediminicola. Taxonomy (GTDB): domain Bacteria; phylum Pseudomonadota; class Alphaproteobacteria; order Rhodobacterales; family Rhodobacteraceae; genus Tropicimonas; species Tropicimonas sediminicola. The sequence continues at coordinate 784,861 of NZ_FZOY01000002.1, forward strand.
CCATGCCCGAGGCCGCGGCAAAGGCATCCTCCGCCCCTTCCAGGGCCGCGATCCGGTCCTCGAACATCCGGACGGTCGGGTTGCCGTAGCGGGCATAGATGAACTCGTCCGGCCCGGCCTCGAGGAACCGTGCCTCCGCCTGCTCGGCACTGTCATAGACGAAGCCCTGGGTGAGAAAGATGGCCTCGGCCACTTCCCCGTACTGGCTGCGTCGGATGCCCGAGTGAATGAGTTTGGTGCGTGTCTTCCAGTCGTCCATTCCGAGGACCTCCAAGCAAAAGCCCCACCGCGAGCCAGCGGCGGGGCGTCCCGCTCCTGACCTCTTTAGCGGCATGTTTATCGTGGCCCGCAATCCGGTGAACAAATCGCCACGCGCCCCACGTATCGGTTTCGCGGCGGTTTCGTCAAGCAACCTGCCGGGTTTTACCTGCACGTTACGTACGCGTCACCCCGACGTAACCTGACCGTCACCCCGATGAAGCAGAGTCGCGCTACCCCCTCCACTAGATCTTGTGGACCGATGCGATGCCCCTGTGCCGGATCAACGTTGCTGGAGCCGACCTCGCCGCCCCCGGGCAGGCAAGGGCCCGGCTGCGCGCGGCGCTGGAGCGGACCGCGCCGGGCGCCCCGGTGGTGGTTCTGGTGCACGGCTACAAGTTCTCCCCCTCCAACGATCGCACCAGCCCGCACACCCATATCCTGTCTCTCGCCCCCGCAAGGGCCTGCCGAAAGGCGCTGTCCTGGCCGCGCGAACTCGGTCTCGGGACGGGCGAAACCGCCGAACCGCTCTGCATCGCGCTTGGCTGGGAGGCGCGCGGCTCGCTCTGGAAGGCCTACGGGCGCGCGCCGCACACCGGGCTCGCCCTGGCCCGCCTAATCGCCCTGATCCGCGACCTGCGCCCGAGACAGCGCGTCGACGTGCTGGCGCATTCGCTGGGCTGCCGCGTCGCGCTTTCCGCCCTGCCCCACCTGCCGGCCGGCGCGATGGGCCGCGCGGTCCTGATGGCTCCGGCCGAGATGCGCTCGGTCGCCCGCGCCCGGCTGGACTGCCCGGCCGGGCGGGCGGTGGAGGTGATCAACGTCACCAGCCGCGAGAACGGGCTCTACGACCGCGCGCTGGAATGGCTGGTCGCGCCCCACCGCTTCGGCGACCGCGCCCTCGGCGCCGGGCTGAGCCGGCTCGCCGGCAACTGGACCGATATCAACATCGACGACCGCGCGACCCGCGACCTGCTGGCCGCCCAAGGCTACCCGGTCGCGGCCTCGGACCGGCGCGTCTGCCATTGGTCGGTCTACCTGCGGCCGGGGCTGTTCCCGTTCTACCGGGCGGTACTCGACCGCAAGATCCCGCTCGCCGCGTTGCGCATTCCGGATGCCTCCCCCGCTCCGTCGCCGTTCTGGTCACGGCTGGCACAACTCGCCGGACGCCCGCTGGAGATCGGCGACCGACAGCCCTCCTGATTTACGCGGGCGCGACCGGCTTCTTCTGTCCGGAAATATCCCCGCCGGAGACAGCGCCGCCCCGGCGGCGCTTCAGCAAAGGACCAAGGGCTACTCGCCCGGCTTCTCGCCCTCGGGCTCCATGTATTTCTGCAGCGTCATGATCTGCGCCCAGAGATAGATCATCAGCGCGATCGGGAAGGCGAAGGTCTCGATCTTCACCCAGGCGTCGGTCGACATCGTCCGCCAGACGATCTCGTTGGCGACGGCCAGTGCGGCGAAACCCGCCGCCAGGCGCGACGTGAGCTTCATCCAGCCCTCCTCCGCCATCGGCATCAGGTCGCCCAGAACCCAGGACAGGTAGCTCCGCCCCTGCAGCAGGCCGATCCCGAGAATCGTCGCAAAGAGCCCGTAGACGATGGTCGTCTTCATCTTGAAGAAGGTCTCGTCGTTGAACCAGACGGTGAGGCCGCCGAAGAAGACCACCATGAAAGCGGTGACGACCTGCAGGCGCGATATCTGCCCGGTCAGCTTCCAGAGGGCCGCGATAGAGGCTAGCAGCACCGGCACGAAGAGGCCGGCGGCGACGATGAAACCGCCGTATTCCGTCCCGCCGATCGTGTAGGTCTGATCGCGCATGTAGATGTAGGCCACGAAGAACAGCAGCGGGGGGCCCAGCTCCAGCACCTGTTTCAGGATCGGGTTGACCGTCTTTTCTTCCATGCTGTCCTGCAAGCCTCCATCGGGTTCGATGCCCGATGGCACACCGCGTTTCGGCGCGGGAGTCAACCGCCAAGCTCGACAACGACGGCCCCGGCCGCGATCGTCGCCATCAGCAGCATCCGCCGCGGACCCACCGGTTCGCGCAGGATCAGCCACCCGATCAGGGCGGCGAAGACCGTCGAGGTCTCGCGCAGCACCGCCGCCTCGCCCACCTTGTCCAGCCGGGTCGCGAGCATCACCGAGCCGAAGCTGCCCCAGGCCACCAGCGCCCCCACGAAACCGCGCCACAGCAGCGGACCGGCCGCGGGGCGGTAGCGCATGTTCTTCCAGCGCAGCGCCGCGATCACCGGCATGTCGAAGGCGGTGACAAAGAAGAACCAGGCGAGGAAGGTGAATGGATCGGGCGTGGCGCGGATGCCGTAGGCGTCATAGGTGGTGTAGAGCGCGACCATCGCCCCGGTGAAGAGCGCCAGCCAGAGCGCGGGGACCAGCGTCTCGCGGGCGACCTCGACATGGATCAGGTTGTAGACGGCCAGCCCGAAGATCCCGGTCAGCAGCAATGCCATGCCGAGCCACTGGGTGGGTGTGAAGGTCTCGCCGAAGATCAGCCAGGCGCCGATCACCGCGAAGAGAGGCCCCGAGCCGCGCACCACGGGATAGACCACGGTGAAGGCGCCGCGGGAAAAGGCCAGCGCCATGCCGATCTTGTAGATGAAATGGATCACCATCGCGCCGAGCAGGAGCAGCCAGACATGGCCCTCGGGCCAGGGCACGACGAAAAGCGCGATCGGTGCCGACAGCAGCGCCAGCCAGCCGTCGATTGCCCCGCGGCTCAGCCAGGGATCGTGCCGCCCCTTCTGAAGCGCCCCGAAGACGGCGTGCAGGAAGGCCGCCGCGAGCGCGAGCAAGGTTGCGAGGTCGTGGCCGGCGGCGGTTCCTTCGAGCGACTGGATCCACTGGGACATGGCGGTGCCTCGGTGCAAGCGGCCCGCGCATGGCGCCCGGCCGGGGGTTTTCCACCCCCGGACCCCCGGAGGATATCTTGAGACAGGAGCTCGGGTGCCTGCGTCAGGCGCGTTTTCGGAGTTTCCAGACCTGTTCGCAAGGGTATAGCTTCGCCCAGTCCGCAGGAACGCTGAACCTTGTGCCCTCGGCCGTGTCGGGCGCGTAGAGTTCGAGATATCCCTCGATGTCGAAGCCGATCTCTGAAAAGACCGCGATCCAGCCCGCCGTGGTGCGGGTGAATTCCACGCCTCCAGGGTCGATTTCCACGCCGGTCCAGTCCAGCCGCCCGAGGCCGCGGTAGGGCCGGTGCAGAATGGCCTCGCTAGGGGCGCCGCTGTCGGGCGCGGTCACCAACGCCAGCGGGTGATTTCCGAGGAAAACCAGCGCTCCCCCCGGGCGGAGCAGCCGCCAGGCCTCGCGCAGCCAGAGATCTGGGTCGCACCAGATCGCCGCGCCGTACTCGGAGATGGCGAAATCGTAACTGCCCGCAGGCAGGCCGGTCGCCTCGGCATTGGCTTCGAGAAAGGCGATGTCCGCGCCGTGGTCCCGGGCCAGCCTGCGCGCGGTGGCGAGCTGTTCCGACGAGACGTCCACGCCCGTTACGCGGGCGCCGCGCCGCGTCATCCAGCCCGAGACATACCCGGTGCCGCAGCCCAGCTCGATCGCCGCCTTGCCGTCGAGATCCTCCGCCAGCAGACCCAGCTCGGCCTCGGGCAGGCCCCAGATCCCCCAGACAGGCGCCTCGCGGCGCCAGTTCCTCTCGCCCGCAGCGACCCAATCGGCGGCCATGCCGTTCCAGTAGTCGCGGTTGATCGCCACGTGGGAACCGGTCATGCGGGCCTCCTGAAACGGATCAGGCCGCCGCGCCGGTCAGCGCCTGGGCGAATTCCTCGGGGTCGAAAGCCTGCAGGTCGTCGATCTGTTCGCCCACGCCGATGGCATGGATCGGCAGCCCGAAGCGGTCTGCCAAGGCCACCAGCACGCCCCCCTTGGCGGTGCCGTCGAGCTTGGTCATCACGAGGCCGGAGACGTCGGCAAGCTTCTGGAAGGTCTCGACCTGGGAGAGCGCGTTCTGGCCCGTCGTCGCGTCGAGCACCAGCAGCGTGTTGTGCGGCGCGTCGGGGTCCTTCTTGCGGATCACGCGGACGATCTTGGCCAGCTCCTCCATCAGGTCGGCGCGGTTCTGCAGGCGGCCCGCGGTGTCGATCATCAGCAGGTCGGCGCCGTCGCGCTGCGCCTGCTCCATCGCGTCCCAGGCGAGACTGGCGGGATCGGAGCCCTGCGCGGCCGTCAGCACGGGCACACCGGCACGCTCTCCCCAGACCTGAAGCTGCTCCACCGCGGCAGCGCGGAAGGTATCGCCTGCCGCGATCACCACCTTCTTGCCGGCGGCGCGGAACTGGCTGGCGAGCTTGCCGATGGTGGTCGTCTTGCCCGATCCGTTGACACCGACCACCAGCACCACCTGAGGCTTCTTCGGATAGAGCGGCAGCGGGCGGGCCACCGGCTCCATGATCCGCGCAACCTCCTGGGCCAGCAGACTCTTGATCTCCTCGGTGGAGAGCTTCTTGCCGAACCGGCCCTCGGCCATGTTGGCGGTGACGCGAAGCGCCGTGTCGACCCCCATGTCGGAGGCGATCAGCAGCTCCTCGAGCTGCTCCAGCATATCGTCGTCGAGGGTCCGGCGGACCACCGTCTTCGGCTCGCCGCGTCCGAGCAGCCGGCCGAGGATGCCGGGCCGCGCCGTCTGGCCCATGGGATCGCCGGCGGGGATTTCCGGGAACGGGTCCATCGGCATCGGATCGGCCGGTTGCGGCGCCTCGGCGGGCGGTGTCACCGGCTCCGGCTCCGGCGCCTCGGGCACTTCCTCGGGGTAGTCCGGCGATCCGGGGACAGGCTCGGCAGGCTCCGGGATCGGATCCGCCGGCACCGGCTGCGGGGTTTCCGGGCGGTCCGGCACACCGGGGGGCGCCGGGGCGGGTTCGGGCTCTTCGGCGGGAGGGACGGGCTGCGGTTCGGGTTCCGGCTGCGGATCGGGCTCATCGGGCGCTGCCGCCTCGACGAGTTCCTCCTCGCCGCCCTCCTGCACGATCGCCTCCAGCCCCTCCTCGAGCTTGGAGGACGACTTGAAGAGCCGGTCCTTCAGTTTCTTGAAAAATGCCATGGCAGGGCCTTTCGCTTTGCCGCAGGTATCACCTAATCCCATGGCCACGGGTTTGGAAGCCTGCGCGCTCAGGTTAACCCCGCGAAGGCGCCGAGGAAAAGCGCCTGTGCGAGCCAGTAGGACGTCCAGACCGCGTAGGGCGAGATGCGGCGCAGCCGGTGCGTGGCAGGCAGCAGGAAGAGTTCGAAGGCGAGAATGGCGTCCGACAGGATGAACAGGGCGGCGGCGGCGATCGCGACGAGCGGATCGTAGGGCCCTGTGGGCGGGATCGGCAGGCTCAATGCGGCCATTCCCATCACGACGATGATCCCGACATAAACGAGCACCGGCCAGCGCAACGCCCCGGTGACCGGCCAGAGACGCCAGCCCATGGCGATCCCGAGCGCCAGCAGGGCAAGGGCGGCGGGGTTGCGCTCCGGCGCCATGAGACGCGCAGGGGCGGCTCCGATGGTCAGGAACAGGGCGGTGTAGGCCAAATGGGCGATGGCGAAGGCGGCAAGCCCGGCCAGGAAGGCGCGCGCGCCGGAACGCGACAGCATCAGGTCTCCGACGGCCCCGAGCGCAAGGCCGGCCACCAGCAAGCTCGGCGCGCCCGCGACAAGCGCGGAGGCGGCGAGCAATCCGGTCGCGAGGGTCTTGGTCGCGCTGCGGGCGCGGCTCTCCGCCTCCCCGCAATGGCGCAGGAGGTAGACGACGGCGAAACCGGCAGCCAAGACGGCAAGGGCGAAGGCGATCGAGGACATTCCCCCGCGATAGCCGCGACGGGCAGGCCTGTCACCCACCGATGCAGCGACGCCCTGACGGGATGGTGACTGGCCGCGATCCTGACGATCTGCCATTCTGATCCGGGCTCCGAATGGCGCCCGCTCGGCGATCGCAAGGAGTGACCATGCCGCTGCGCCCCCTACTGACCTGCCTGCTCCTGCTGCTTCCGGCCCTTGCCGCCGCCGAAACGCCGCTCACCGCGGAGGAATTCGACGCACGCACGCAGGGACGCACGCTGTTCTTCTATTCCGAGGGGCGGGCCTATGGTGCCGAGCGGTATCGCGAGAACGGGCGGGTCACCTGGACCTTCCTCGATGGCCAATGCAAGGAAGGGCGCTGGTATCCGGAGGGGCGTTTCATCTGCTTCGTCTACGACGACACGCCGGATCCGCAATGCTGGACCTTCTTCGATTCCGGCAACGGGCTGCGGGCGCTCTTCGAGGACCGGGAAGGCGCGACCGAACTCTACGAGGCCGGCGAGGCGGAGGAGCCGCTGTTCTGCCTCGGCCCGGAGGTCGGGGCCTGACGCCCGGCAAGGGCATGTCCGAATGGGCGATGGGGCTCAGAAAAGGCTGCCCTGGTCCGGCTTGGTGTCGCGGGCCGCGGATTTGCGCGGCGCGCCGCCCAGCTTCACCCTTCCGTCATGGAATTGCAGTTCGAGCGCCTGCGCCTGTTCGGCAGCCGCACGTGTGGTGACGATGTGCCCGTCACCGCGCACCACGGCGAAACCGCGCTTCAGCGTTTCCTCGTAGTTGAGGGACTGCAACATCCGGTCGATCGCGCTGAGCTTGGTCCGACGGCGGGCTTCCTGCGCGGCTGCGGCATTGCCGAAGCGGCGAACCAGACCGCCGAGCCGGTCTTTCTGGCGTGCGATCTCGCGCTGGACCGGGGCCGGCTTCACCATGCTGGCCGAGCGGTCGAACCGGGCGCGGGCGCGCTCGGTGGTTCGGGTGAGCGCCGGATCGAGCCGCGCGGCTCGGGCATCAAGCCGCTCCCGCGCACGGTCTGCCCGGTCCGTCAGCAAAGCGGGGCGCAGGAGCGCCGCGAAGCGCACGAGCCGCGGCCTGCGGGCCTGCACCCCGGAGCGGAGCGCCGCCGGCAGGCGATGGGACGTGTGGTCGAGCCGCTGGCGGGCGGTGGCGAGCAAGGCCTCGGCGCGGGGCAGCGCCCGCCCCAGATCGCGCAGCCGCTCACCGCGCCGGGACATGCCGCGCGCCAGCGCTGCGGAGGCGCGCGCGCCCTGCCCTTCCACGTGAGCCAGCAGGTCGAGCCGCACGGGCACCGCGATCTCCGCCGCGGCGGTCGGGGTCGGCGCGCGGCGGTCGGAGACATAGTCGATCAGCGTCGTGTCCGTCTCGTGCCCCACCGCGGAGATGAGCGGGATCTGCGAGGCCGCCGCAGCGCGGGCAACGATTTCCTCGTTGAAGCCCCAGAGATCCTCGATGGAGCCCCCGCCCCGCGCGACGATCAGAACGTCGGGCCGCGGCAGTGCGCCCCCGGGCGAGAGCCGGTTGAACCCCTCGATGGCGGCCGCCACCTGCGGCGCGCAGTCCCGGCCCTGCACGGCCACCGGCCAGACCAGCACCTTGCGCGGGAAGCGGTCGCGCAGGCGGTGCAGGATGTCGCGGATCACCGCGCCCGAGGGCGATGTCACCACGCCGATCACCTCTGGCAGGAACGGCAGCGGACGCTTGCGTTCGGCCGCGAACAGCCCCTCGGCCTCGAGTTGCTTCTTGCGCTTCTCCAGCATCGCCATCAGCGCCCCGGCGCCGGCGGGCTCCACCTGATCGACGTTGAGCTGGTACTTGGACTGGCTGCCGAAGGTCGTGAGCCGCCCCGAGGCCACCACCTCCATCCCCTCTTCCGGAATCACCGCCAGCGCCTCGAGCTGGCCCTTCCAGCTCACCGAGGCGAGCACGGACCGGTCATCCTTGATGTCGAAGTAGAGATGCCCGGAGCGGGCCTTGAACACCCGTCCCACCTCGCCGCGCACGCGAATCCGCCCGAAAGCGCCCTCCAGCGTCTTCTTCACGGCGCCGGAAATCTCCGAAACCGTGTATTCGGGGGCATTGCTGCCCGGGCCGGGCGCGTCGAATTCGTCGTCGATCAGGTCGGACATCGGGGCTCGCTTGTGTCGGATCGGCGCCGACCTTAGAACGCGGGACGACGAAGGCCAAGCGGAGGCGATCAAGGCGATGAACATTCTGGTGCTGGGCGGCGGCGGCCGCGAACATGCCCTGGCCTGGGCGATCCTGCAGAACCCGAAATGCGACCGGCTGATCGTCGCACCGGGCAATGCCGGGATCGAGCAGATCGCCGAATGCGCGAGTTTCGACATCTGCGACGGCGGGGCGGTGGTGGAATTCGCCGAGGCCGAAGCGATCGACTTCGTGGTGATCGGGCCGGAGGCGCCGCTGGCCGCGGGCGTGGCGGACCGGCTGGCGGAGGCGGGCATTCCGGCCTTCGGCCCGTCTGCGGCGGCCGCACGGCTCGAGGCCTCCAAGCGCTTCACCAAGGAGATCTGCGACGCCGCCGGCGCTCCCACGGCCGCCTGGGCCCGCTTCGACGACGCCGAACCGGCCCGCGCCTACATCCGCCAGCAGGGCGCGCCGATCGTGGTGAAGGCTGACGGACTGGCCGCCGGCAAGGGCGTTATCGTGGCGATGACCGAGGACGAAGCCCTCGCCGCGATCGACGAGATGTTCTCCGGCACCTTCGGCGCGGCCGGCGCCGAGGTGGTGATCGAGGAATTCATGGAGGGCGAGGAAGCGAGCTTCTTCGTGCTCTGCGACGGCGAGACAGTGCTGCCGGTCGGCACGGCGCAGGACCACAAGCGCGTGGGCGAAGGCGACACCGGCCCCAACACCGGCGGCATGGGCGCCTATTCGCCCGCGCCGGTGATGACGCCGGAGGTGACCGAGGCGGCGCTGGAGCGCATCGTGAAGCCCACGATGGCAGAGATGGCACGGCGCGGCACGCCCTATCGCGGGGTGCTTTATGTCGGCCTGATGATCAAGGACGGCGCGCCCCGACTGGTCGAATACAACGTCCGCTTCGGCGATCCGGAGTGCCAGGCCCTGATGATGCGGCTCGGCGCCCAGGCGCTGGACCTGATGCTCGCGGCCGCCGAGGGGCGCCTGGCGGAGCGCAAGGTCAACTGGGCCGAAGATTTCGCGATGACGGTGGTCCTGGCGAGCCGCGGCTATCCCGGCGGCTACACCAGGGGCAGCGTGATCGGCGGGCTGGAGGACCTCCCCGAAACCAGCTGGGAGATGATGTTCCACGCCGGCACGACCGAGGTCGACGGCAAGATCACCGCGACCGGCGGGCGGGTGCTGAACGCCACCGCTCGCGGCCGGACCCTGCAGGAAGCCCGCGACCGCGCCTATGCGATGGCCGAGGCGGTGGACTGGCCCGAAGGGTTCTATCGCAGCGACATCGGCTGGCGGGCGCTCTGAAACCGGAGCGGAGTGCTCCCGCCCGTCTTCGTGGCCTTGCGGCCCCTCATCCCGTTGGGCCGGGCGCGTGCTTGCGCACGCGGGGCCGATTGGCAGAGCTTGGATATCAGCCCAAAGGGCTTGCGCCTTGCCAGCCTCATTTGCCCGCGGGATGGATCGAAGCCCCCAGGCTCGGTCAACGACGATCAGCCCCGCCCGTCCACGCCGCCGAAGGCGGCGCCCGGCCCAACGGGAAGGGTCGCATCTTCGATGCGGCTCTGACGGGCGGGAGCGCTCCGCCGCGATACGATCAGGCCCGGCTTTTCTGACGCTCCGGTGGAACGTTCTGGGGGCTGTTTGCGTCGCGCAGCAGCCGTCCGTGCTTGCGCACCGCGGTGATGACCTCGCCGAACGTGCGATAGCCCTGCCCCTCCAGCATCGGGATCATCATCTCGAGCGCCGCCGCGGTGGCGATGGTGTCGCCCATGGCGGTGTGGCGGGCCTCCGGTGGGATGACGATGCCGAGGCGCTCCGTGAGGGCGTCGAGCGTGTGTGTCTCGGATTGCCCGAAGACCACCGCCGAGAGCAGCACCGTGTCGAGCACAGGATGGTCGAAGCGCGCCCCGATCTCCGCCTCGTTGAGCCGCAGGAATTCCAGATCGAAGGGCGCGTTATGCGCGACCAGCACGGCATCCTGCGCGAAGGCATGAAACCGGCGGCCGACCGTCGCGATCGTGGGCGCATCGGCGACCATCTCGTTGGTCACGTGATGCACCTCGATCGCGGAGGCCGGGATCGGGCGTTCGGGGTTCACCAGGCTCTCGAACTCCTCGCCCGGGATCCGCTTGCCGCCAAGCAGGCGCAGCGCGGCAATCTGCACGATCTTGTCGCCGGAAGACGGCAGCAGCCCTGTCGTCTCGGTGTCGAACACCACGCAGGTCAGCTCCCGCAGGGGCGTCTGGGCCAGCTCCCCGCTGGGCTCGCGGTCCATCAGGTCGAAATCGTAGACCGCCGAGCGCCGCACCGTCGCCGGCTGCGCCGAGACCGGCCAGGCTTCGGGCAGCGGCAGGCGGATCAGGTTGCGCCCGACCGCACCGGCCTCGGGCCAGGCCTCGGTGGCATGGGCGGAGAGCACCGTGCGGCCGGTGACGTTCGCAAGCCCCACCTCGAGCGCCACGTCGAGCCAGCCGTCGAGCAACCCGACCTGCAGCAGACTGCCTTTCCAGCCAAGTGTGATCAGGGCGCCGCCGTTGCTGTCCTCCGAAATGCGGAGCGACAGGGCCGAGGCGCGGATCACCGAAACCAGCCGCTCGCAGAGATGCCCGAGCAGGGCGACAAGCTGGAAGGCGTCGCAGCGCAGGATCAGCCGCTCCGCCTCGCCGGTCAGCCGGATGCCGTCCAGCGCCGCCCGGGCGACGACGCTGTCGACGAGTTCGCTGGCGCGGATCTCGTCCATCGGCCACCAGCCGCCACGTGCGCGGTCGTAGCGCGTGCCGAGATCGGTGATCGCATGGGTCAGCGCCGACACTTCGGACAGAAGCGCCGCGCGCCCGCCTTCGGCCGCCTCGGCCTCGCCCGCATCCAGAACAGTCTGCAGGTTGGCGGCCGGGCGGCGCACCTTGTCGAACACGTCTTCCAGGAGCGCCTCGCGCTCGGCATGGAGCGCCAGGTCGGCGGTGACATCGCGCAGCGTCAGCACGTAGCCCGGCGCTTCCGCCCCGCGCTGCGGCAGTTTCACCAGGCGCATCCGGCCGGCCATCACCTCGCCGGACTGGCTGGAGGCGCAGAGCACGTTGCAGGCGGCATCTGCGTCCTCGCTCTGCATCAGCCGGGCAAAGGCGTTGCGCAGCGGCGCGGGGCGCAGGTAGTCGAGGATCGACCGGTCGAGCCCGGCCGAGACCTCGCCAGACAGGAGCTCCTGCGCATGGGCGTTGTAGAACACGATCTGGTGGTCGGAGGAGCAAAGCACCACGCCCGCGGGCACGTCGGCCAGCAGCGCCTGCAGACGCGCGTTCTCCACCGCGAGCCGCGTCGTCTCGCGCTCGACCGCCTCGGCCAGCGCGTTCTTGGTCTCGGTCAGCGTGCCGGTGATCGCCTTGGCTGCGGGGGCGAGGTCCCCCAGATAACGCGCCGGTTCCTCGTCCAGTTCCTCCGCGATCTCTGCATGGGCGCGGGCCCGCATGCCGCCGGCGAGTTTCTGGATCGCCTTGGCGACGTGTTCGTCGAAGAGGATCCAGATCCAGGCCACCAGCCCGAGAATGCCGAAGCCGGCCACAAGACCGGCAAAGATGAACCCCGCCTTGATGCCGCTCTCCTCCACCCGGCGATAGCCGAGGATCTCGCCGAGGATCACCGCTCCGATGCCTCCAACCGCGAGCAGGGCGAAGAACAGGAAGACGCGCAGGCGCAGGCTGAGCCGTGTTGCCAGCCAGTCATGCATTGCTCGACTCCGCCTCGCCGGCCAGCAAGGCGCGGGTCCGTTCCAGCAGCTTCGAGAGATCGAAGGGCTTGGCGATGAACCCATCGGCGCCGAGCGCGAGCCCCTTGCGCTGCTCCATGGCGTTGCCTCGCGCGGTCATGATCAGGATCTTGATCCCGGCGAGTTCGCGGTCGGCGCGCACCGCCTGGCAGACCTCGTAACCCGACATGGTCGGCAGCATGACGTCGAGCAGCACCAGGTCGGGGCGCGTGTCGCGGATCGCCTTCAGGCCGGCCTCGCCATCGGTGGCGCGGCTCACCTCCATCCCCTCTCGCTTCAGTACATGGCTCAGCGCAAGCGCGATGTTGTCCTCGTCCTCGACGATCAGGATGCGGTCGGGTGCGTCGCTGGACATGGTGGTCAAGCCTCCTTGCAAACGATGGAGAAGGTAGGGTCGTCGTCGGGCACCGGCCCCCAGTCCGCCTCGGCGACTGCGCCACTTTCGTCGTAGTCGACGGTGTCGAGCAGGGGGGCCATGCGCCGCTCGGCGCAATCGTAGATCACCGGCACCACCTTCGGCCCCGACCAGCGTGCGAACAGCAGAAGGTTGACCATGCGTTGTTCCGGCACGGCGTCGTTGGTCCGGATCGAGGCGAGGTCGACGGCGGAGAACCTGTCGACCAGCGGCCAGAGATAGGTCCAGGGCCGCCAGGGCGCGCGGGCCTCATGGGTGAAGGTCACCTCCACGCCTTCCGGGAAGTCCGAGGTCGTACGGTCGAACCAGTTGTATTCCATGAAGATCGTGAAGCCGATGATCGCGGCGCCCGCCGCCGCCGGCATCGACCAGCGCGGCAGGCGCCCGCCGCTGATCCGGTTGAGCAGGAGCACCCCGCCCGCGGCGGCCAGGCCGGCAACGATGGCAGCGATCAATTCAAAGAACATGGCCTCTCCCTGGCTCACCCGGAACTTGACGCTCTGCCGACGCATTGGGTCGTCGGCCACTCTGCGGCCACGCCTCGGCGTGTCTAGCTCAAAATGCCCTTACCCTGCCCGACCGCCGATTGCATCGTCCGAACGACCACAAATGCATCACGCAGGTGGCTGCGTTCGAGGTCGCTCAGGTCGGAGGGCGGCATGAAGTTGTCAGGCTTCTGCCCGGCGCGGATCTCGTCCGCCTGACGGTTCAGACGGGTTTCGGCGATCAGATCGTAGGCGTCGAGCAGGTCGTGCGCGCCGGAACGCGAGATCGTGCCGTTGGCCTCCGCCGCCTCGAGCCGGGCACGGGTGTTGACCTCGCCCAGCCCGCCCTGCAGCGCATAGACCCGCCCGAGATCGACCACCGGCACCACGCCGTTCATCTTCAGGTCGATCTCGTTCTTGTGCTCACCGGAGCGCACCGTGGCAAAGCCGCGGAACAGGCCCAGCGGCGGCGTGTGCTTGAGCGAGTTGGCGATCATGTGGCTGACGAAGATCGAGTTCTTGCGCGCCTCGGCCAGCGTCTCTTCCTTGAGATCGTCGAACAGATGCATCGCCCCGCCGATCGGCCGCAGGTCGAACATCACCGAAGCCAGCATCTGCGCCTCCGGGTCGGGCTTGGCAATCCAGCCGCGGAAGTAGCGGCGCCAGACGGCGGCCGGCTGCCGCCAGCGCGGATTGGTCGCCATCATGTCGCCGGGGCAGTAGAAATACCCGCAGGTGTCGAGCCCGTCGGAGACGAACTTCGCCAGTTTCTCGAAATAGGCGGCGTCGCCGGAACGGGCATTGTCGGCGATGATCAGGCAATTGTCCTGGTCGGAAACGCCGGTCTGCTCCTGCCGGCCCTGGGAGCCGCAGGCAAGCCAGAGATACTCCACCGGCGGCGCGCCGAGTTCCGCCTCGGCCAGCACCAGCAGCCGGCGCGTGACCGCGTCTGCGACATCGGTGATCAGCCGGGTGACGACCTCGTGGCGATTGCCGCCACCCACGAGCTGGGCCAGCAGCTTCGGCAGCCGCGCGGTGACCTTCGCCATGTCCGCGGCGGAGGCGGCCTCGGCAATCTCGTGGACCATCGAGGCCGAGCTGATCGCCTGGAAGCGGGTCAGGTCGGTCTGGGTGAGGATGCCGACCACGCGGTCGCCCTCGGTCACCGTGACATGGCCGACCTTGCGTTCCAGCATCATGTTGAGCAGGTCGGAGCCGAGCGCCGACGGTGGCAGGCTGGCCGGGTCCGCGGTCATGATCTCACGCACCGGGGTGTCGCCGGCGAGGCCCTCGGCAACGGCCTTGGTCGCCATGTCGCGCAGGGTGACGATGCCCACGAGCCGGTCCTCGGCCTCCGTCACGGCCAGGCAGGACACGCGTGTGTCGCGCATCATCCCGGCGGCGGCGCGGATCGGCGTGGCCGGGTCGACGGTGATCGGGTTGCGCGCCATCAGGTCGCCCACCCGCTGGGTGGCGAGATCGCCGCTGCGCTCCCGGGCGGGACTGCGACCGCGGTCGAAGAACCGGGCGAAGCTCGGCGCCTCGGCAATCAGGTCGTGGAAGGTGGCGGCGGGCAGCAGCAGAAGCCGGGTCTCCTCGGCGGCGCGCGCGTTGGTCAGCGCCCGGCCGTCGCGGGTCAGCCCCCGCTCGCCGAAGGAATTGCGGCCATGCAGGATCGAGACCGGAGCATCGTTCTCGTCCGTCACTTCCACGGTGCCATGTTCGATAAGGTAAAGCCCGTCGAGCGGCTCACCGGCGCCGTAGATCGGGCTCCCGGCCGCGACAAGCTTTTCTACAAAGACAGTTGCGATCCGTTTCTGCGTCTCGCGGTCGAGGCTGTCGTACGGGTGAACGTGTTCGATGAACCTCAGGATTCGGGTGTCTCGGTCGAGCGGGGAATCGGTCATCGTCGTTCCGTCGGAATGAGGTTGGACAAAGCAAATGGCGCGCCCCTTCAGGGCAAAGGGACGCGCCGGCGTTCTGGAGCGGACAGGACCGCAAGGCCCTGCCCGATGCCTTCGGATCAGTGATCCGCGGCGGCGGCGCCTGCACCACGCGGGATGCGGACACTCTCGACCAGTTCCTGGATCTCCTTCGGCGGCGCGGCGGTCGCGTTGGAGACGAGGATCGCGGTGGCGAAGTTCAGCAGCGCCCCGACGGCCCCGAAGGAGGTCGACTTGATGCCGAGGAACAGCGGAGCCGCATCGGTGTAGCTGTTGGTGTCCGGGATGAAGAACCAGCCCTTGTGCAGGAAGATGTAGATCACCGTCACGATCAGGCCGACCAGCATGCCGGCAACCGCGCCGGTGTTGTTCACCCGCTTGGAGAAGATCCCCATCATCAGCGCCGGGAAGATCGACGCAGCCGCGATACCGAAGGCCAGCGCAACCGTCTGGGCGGCGAAGCCCGGCGGGTTGAGACCCAGGTAGGTGGCGACAGCGATGGCAACGGCCATGGCAATCCGGGCCGACAGCAGCTCGTTGGCTTCCGACATGTCCGGGGTCAGCTGGCCCTTCATCAGGTCGTGCGAGACGGCCGAGGAAATGGCGAGCAGCAGACCGGCGGCGG
Organism: Tropicimonas sediminicola; assembly: GCF_900188335.1. Classification (GTDB taxonomy): domain Bacteria; phylum Pseudomonadota; class Alphaproteobacteria; order Rhodobacterales; family Rhodobacteraceae; genus Tropicimonas; species Tropicimonas sediminicola. Next base: position 800,342 of record NZ_FZOY01000002.1, read on the forward strand.
TGGAGAGCGCGGCGGCGAGACCACCGGCGGCCACCAGACCGATCACCCAGCCGGGCAGGTTGGCGATTTCCGGGTTGGCGAGAACCAGGATGTCGCGGTCGAACTTGGTCAGCTCGTTGCCGGTCCAGCCGCTCGACTCGGCGCGGGCCTGCATGTCCGCGTTCGCGTCGTTGTAGTACTGGATCTTGCCGTCGCCGTTCTTGTCTTCCCAGTTCAGCAGACCGGTTTTCTGCCAGGTCAGCATCCAGTTGTACTCGGGGCTGGTCTCGATGGTCTCGAGAGAGACAGCCTCGCCCTGCGTGCCTTCCGGCCAGAACTGGTTGGTGATGTTGAGCCGCGCCATCGCGCCCACGGCCGGGGCCGTCAGGTAGAGCAGCGCGATGAACACCAGCGCCCAGCCGGCCGACCAGCGCGCATCGGCCACGGTGGGCACGGTGAAGAAGCGCATGATGACGTGGGGCAGACCGGCGGTGCCGATCATCAGCGACAGGGTGAACAGGACCATGTTCAGGGTGTCGCTGTTGCGGGTGGTGTACTCGGCGAAGCCCAGCTCGGTGACGATCTGGTCGAGCTTGGCAAGCAGCGGCTCACCGGAGGCGACCTCGTTGCCGAACAGGCCCAGGCCCGGGATCGGGTTGCCGGTCAACTCGAGCGAGATGAAGATCGCCGGGATCGTGTAGGCGGTGATCAGCACGACGTACTGGGCCACCTGGGTGTAGGTCACGCCCTTCATGCCGCCGAACACGGCATAGGCGAAGACGACCGCGGCACCGATCAGCAGGCCGGTGGTGTTGTCCACCTCGAGGAAGCGGCCGAAAGCCACGCCCACGCCGGTCATCTGGCCGATCACGTAGGTGATCGAGGCGACGATCAGGCAGATCACGGCCACGAGGCGCGCGGTCGGGCTGTAGAAACGGTCGCCGATGAACTCGGGCACGGTGAACTTGCCGAACTTGCGCAGGTAGGGCGCGAGCATCAGCGCCAGCAGCACGTAACCGCCGGTCCAGCCCATGAGGAAGGTCGAGTTGTCATAGCCGACGAAGGCGATGAGGCCGGCCATGGAGATGAAGGAGGCGGCGGACATCCAGTCGGCGCCGGTCGCCATGCCGTTCAGGACGGGGTGAACGCCCCGGCCGGCGGCATAGAATTCGGAGGTCGAGCCCGCGCGGGCCCAGATCGCGATCCCGATGTAGAGCGCGAAGCTCGCACCGATGAAGATCCAGTTGAGTACGAATTGATCCATCTGTCCCTGTCCCCTTACTGCTCGTCGACGCCGTGTTCACGGTCGAGAGCGTTCATCCGCCAGGCGTAGAAGAAGATGATCGCCAGGAAGACGAGGATCGAGCCCTGCTGGGCGACCCAGAAGGCAAAGCCCGGCATGACGGGCTGCAGCAGGATGCCGAAGCCGAAGGGCACGATGGCCCAGATCACGAGGCACCAGGTGACGATACGTATATTCGCCGCCCAGTACGCGTTGTTTTCAGGTTTGTCCGACATGCGGTCCTCCCATTGGTTTCTCACTCCGCATCGTGCCTCCCGCGCGATGCGTCCCTTACCTTCCGGGCCTTGACCGGCCCGGCCCGGTTGCGGGCAAGGGGAGGCGTCCCCCTGCCCCGCCGTTCAGGTTTTCGCCTGTTCGACGATTTCGTTGAGCTTCGCCGCGATCTCGGGAATGGCGCCCATCGCAGCCACTTCCTGCAGTTGGCCCCGCTCCTGGTAGAAGGCGATCAGCGGCGCGGTCTGCGCATGGTAGGCCTCCAGCCGCGAACGGACGGTCTCGGCATTGTCGTCGGCCCGGCGCTTGAACTCGGTGCCGCCGCAATTGTCGCAGACGCCCTCGACCGCCGGCTTCTTGAAGCTGTCGTGATACCCTTCGCCGCAGGCGGCGCAGGTGTAGCGGCCCGAAACCCGCGCCACCATGGCCTCGTCCTCGACCTCGAGGCTGATCGCGGCGTTGATCTTCTGCCCGCGCTCGGTGAGCAGCGCATCGAGCGCCTCGGCCTGCGCGGTCGTGCGCGGGAACCCGTCGAGAATGACGCCGTTCTTCACGTCGTCATCCGCAAGGCGATCCTTCAGCACCGCAATCACGATTTCGTCGCTCACCAGCTGACCGGCCTCCATCACCGCTTTCGCGGCCTTGCCGGCTTCAGTGCCCGCCGCGACAGCCCCACGCAGCAGGTCGCCTGTGGAGAGCTGGACGAGGCCGAACTTCTCCTCGAGCATCCTCGCCTGGGTGCCCTTGCCGGCCCCCGGAGGGCCGAGAAGGATCAGGACGGGTGGGGTTCGTGCGTCGCTCATGACGTCATCCCTTGTTCATTCTGTTTTCAATCAGATCCTCGACGACAGACGGGTCGGCGAGGGTGGAGGTGTCTCCAAGGGATCCGTAGTCATTCTCGGCGATCTTGCGCAAGATGCGGCGCATGATCTTGCCGGAGCGTGTCTTTGGCAGGCCAGGGGCCCACTGGATGAGATCGGGGCTGGCGATCGGGCCGATTTCGTGCCGCACCCACTGCCGCAGTTCCTGGTAGAGTTCCTGGGTCGGCTCGACGTCGTTCATCAGGGTGACGTAGCAATAGATGCCCTGCCCCTTGACGGGATGCGGGTAGCCGACAACCGCGGCCTCGGCGACCTTGGCATGGGCGACAAGCGCGCTTTCCACCTCGGCGGTGCCCATCCGGTGACCCGAGACGTTGATGACGTCATCGACCCGGCCGGTGATCCAGTAATAGCCGTCCGCATCGCGGCGGCAGCCGTCGCCGGAGAAGTAATAGCCCTTGTAGTCCGAGAAATAGGCCTGCTCGAAGCGGCCGTGATCGTCCCAGACGCCGCGCATCTGACCGGGCCAGCTGTCCTTGAGGCAGAGGACGCCCTCGGCCTCCACGGAATCGATCTCCAGCCCGGACTGCGGGTCGAGGATCACCGGCTGCACACCGAAGAAGGGCTTGGTGGCCGAGCCGGGCTTGGTCGACATCGCGCCGGGAAGCGGCGTGATGAGGTGCCCGCCGGTCTCGGTCTGCCACCAGGTGTCGACGATCGGGCATTTCCCCTTGCCGACCTTCTCGTTGTACCAGTTCCAGGCCTCGGGGTTGATCGGTTCGCCGACCGAGCCCAGCAGCTTGAGCGAGGAGAGGTCGTGCTTCTCGACCCACTCGTCCCCCTGCCCCATCAGCGCACGAATCGCGGTCGGCGCGGTGTAGAACTGGTTGACCTTGTGCTTCTCGCAGACTTCCCAGAAGCGGCCCGGATCGGGATAGGTCGGAACGCCTTCGAACATCACGGTCGTGGCGCCGTTGGCCAGCGGACCGTAGACGATGTAGCTGTGGCCGGTGACCCAGCCCACGTCCGCCGTGCACCAGAAGACATCGCCGTCATGGTAGTCGAAGGTGTACTGGTGGGTCATCGCCGCATAGACGAGATAACCGCCGGTGCTGTGCACGACGCCCTTCGGATGGCCCGTGGAGCCGGAGGTGTAGAGAATGAACAGCGGATCCTCGGCGTTCATCTCGATCGGGTGCTGGACGTCGGAGGCCTCCAGCATCATCTCGCCGTAGTCGAAATCGCGACCGTCCACCCAGGTGGTCTGCTCGCGGGTGCGGCGCACCATCAGCACCTTGGGATCGTGGATGCAGTGCAGCAGCGCGGCGTCGGTGTTGGACTTCAGCGGCGTCTTGCGGCCGCCACGCGGCGCGTAGTCGGCGGTGATCACGAGCTTGGCGTCGCAGCCGTTGACCCGGGCGGCCAGCGCATCGGGCGAGAAGCCGGCGAAGACGATGGAATGCACCGCGCCGATCCGGGCGCAGGCGAGCATCGCATAGGCTGCCTCGGGGATCATCGGGAGATAGATCACCACCCGGTCGCCCTTGCGAATTCCCAGCTGTTCCAGAACGTTGGCGAGCTTGCTGACCTGGTTGTGCAGCTGGCGGTAGGTGATGTACTGCGCTGGTTCGTGGATATCGTCAGGCTCGAAGATGATCGCGGTCTGGTTGCCGCGCTTCTTGAGATGCCGGTCGATGCAGTTGGCGGCGACGTTCAGGGTGCCGTCCTCGAACCATTTGATCGAGATGTTGCCCGGCTCGAAAGACGTGTCCTTCACCTTGGTATACGGCTTGATCCAGTCGAGGCGCTTGCCGTGCTCTCCCCAGAACGCTTCCGGGTCGCTGACAGAGGCGGCATACATCTTGTCGTAGGCGGCGGCATCGATATGCGCAGTGGCTTTGAAGTTCTCGGGAATCGCGCCGACTTCGGGCGTGGCGGCGGCCTTGGCTTTTGCGGACATGGGTCTCCCTCCCTGTAGCTGTCTAGCTGTACTGCGCAACGCTAGGAGAAAGGCGGCCTCTGGTCAGCAAAACTGTTCGCCCCGCCTCCTCCCGAGAAGCGAATTGCCCGCACCATAACCCATCCGTCAAAAAACACGTAACCCTTTTTTTAATAAGGTTTTTTCTGTAAATATTTTGACGGCAGATCCGATTCTGTTGTAAATTATTTATCTGTAGGCGAAAAAAAATCACGCTTTGACAAGCGGTTGCGCAATGTCTTGCGGGCGAAAATTTCGGTCCGGACGGCCGCAGACGGACGCAGCAATCCTGCGCCATTCGCCCCAGCTTACGCTGCGACAAATACGCCTGCCCCGCCCTCAAGTGGAAGATTGTTGCGCCAGGCCGACTCGCCTCGGGGAATCGGATCACCCGATTCTCTCGCGCGCGTCCCCCTGGGGCCGCGCTGCGAGGTTGCCCGGCGCGCGTGTCAGACTGCCTGCCAGCGGCCCTCGAAGCCCTCGGGGATCAGCAGCACGCTGCGGTCCAGATCCTCGATCCGCTTGCGCCCGCACAGCGCCATGTTGGTGTCCAGCTCCTTGCGGATCACCTCCAGGGCGTCCATCACGCCCTGCTCGCCATTGGCGCCGAGGCCATAGACGAAGGCCCGTCCGATGTAGGTGCCCTGCGCCCCCATCGCCATCGCCTTCAGCACGTCCTGGCCGGAGCGGATGCCGCTGTCCAGGTGGACTTCGATCTCGCCGCCGACCTCGTCGAGGATCGGCCGCAGCATGCGGATCGAAGACAGAGCGCCGTCGATCTGCCGTCCGCCGTGGTTGGACACGACGATTGCATCGGCACCGACCTTCACCGCCATCCGGGCGTCCTCGGGATCGAGGATACCCTTGAGGATGGTCTTGCCGCCCCACATCTGGATCAGCTTTTCCACCTTCGCCCAGTCGAGCGCGTGGTCGAACTGCTTGGCGGTCCATTCATAGAGTCGCGAGGGATCGTCGAGCCCCTTCACATGGCCGATGATATTGCCAAAGGACCGCCGCTCGGTGCCCAGCATCCCCAGCCCCCAGGACCATTTGGTGGACAGGTCCATCCAGTTCTTCAGAGTCGGCTTGGGCGGAGCGGACAGCCCGTTCTTCAGGTCCTTGTGACGCTGGCCGATCATCTGCAGGTCGAGCGTGATGACCAGCGCGGAACAGCCGGCATCCTTGGCGCGCTGAATCAGCCGGCGGACGAAATCCTCGTCGGTCATGGTGTAGAGCTGGAACCAGAACGGCTTGCGCGTCTTCTCCGCCACGTCCTCGATGGAGCAGATCGACATGGTCGAGAGCGTGAACGGCACGCCGAAACGCTCGGCCGCGCGGGCGGCGTGGATCTCGCCATCGGCGTGCTGCATGCCCAGCAGGCCCACAGGGGCCAGCGCGACGGGCATCTCAACCTTCTGGCCGGCCATCTCGGTCGCCGTGGATCGGCCGGTCATGTCGACGGCCACGCGCTGACGCAGGCGGATCTGCTCGAAATCCGAGCTGTTCTCCCGGAAGGTCTGCTCTGTCCAGCTGCCGGATTCGGCGTAGTCGTAGAACATCTTCGGCACGCGGCGGCGATAGATGCGCTTGAGATCTCCGATATTGGTGATGACGGTCATAAGCGGCACCCTCCCCGCGCGATATTGGTTAGGTTCGCTTACCAATTCAGCGCGGATCGCACAACTGCGCGATTGCAGGACTCATTGTCCCGGGGGCCCTCAGCCACCGACGGCCCGAGCCCCGAGGGTCTCGACGCCCTCGGGGATCTCTTTCGGCAAATGAGGACGATCAGGCGCGGTGCGCGCCGTCCGCCAGCCCTTTCACGAAATCGAGGATCTCGGGCACCGGACGCCCCTCCCCGATCAGCTTGACGATCGCGGAGCCGACCACGGCGCCGTCCGCGACGGAGGCGATGGCCTCGGCCTTCTCCGGCGAGTTGATGCCGAAGCCCACGATCACGGGAATGTCGGTCGCCGCCTTGATGCGCGCCACTTCCGGGCCAACGTCGGTCGCCTGGGCCTCGGCGGAACCGGTGATGCCGGTGATCGAGACGTAGTAGAGGAAGCCGGATGTGTTCTGCAGCACCTTGGGAAGGCGCTTGTCGTCGGTGGTGGGCGTGGCGAGGCGGATGAAGTTGAGCCCGGCCTTCTGGGCCGGAATGCACAGCTCCTCGTCCTCTTCCGGCGGCAGGTCGACCACGATCAGACCGTCGATCCCGGCGGCCTTCGCATCCTCGAGGAAACGGTCGACCCCACGGTTGTAGATCGGGTTGTAATAGCCCATCGCGACGATCGGCGTGGTCTGGTCGGTCTCGCGGAAGGCGGCGGCCATATCGAGCGTCTTCTGCAGGGTCTGGCCGCCGTCAAGCGCGCGCTGGCCCGCAAGCTGGATCGTCGGGCCGTCGGCCATCGGATCGGTAAAGGGAACACCCAGCTCGATGATGTCGACCCCTGCGCCCGGCAGGCCCTTCACGATCTCCAGCGAGGTCTCGTAATCCGGATCGCCCGCCATGACGTAGGCGACAAAGGCTTTCTTGCCCTCGGCATTCAGGCGCTGGAAGGTATCGTCGATCCGGGTCATGGCATCCTCGCAAGTGGTCCGGCCCCACTTGCAGAATGCGGAAGGGAAAATCAAGGCGCGAGCGGCGACCGCCCCACGTCGGGTATTTGCCAAGTTGGCTTGCGGCACACCGCGCGGGACACTAGAAGGCGGCGAGTTTTTCCGAAGGGGACCGCCATGGGCTTCAAGACCGGTATCGTGGGCCTGCCGAACGTCGGCAAATCCACCCTGTTCAACGCGCTCACGCGGACGGCGGCCGCCCAGGCGGCGAACTTCCCGTTCTGCACCATCGAGCCGAACGTGGGCGAGGTTGCCGTGCCCGACCCGCGGCTCGAGAAACTGGCGGCGATCGCCAAGTCCAAGCAGATCATCCCTACCCGCATGACCTTCGTCGATATCGCGGGCCTGGTGAAAGGCGCCTCCAAGGGCGAGGGCCTCGGCAACCAGTTCCTCGCGAACATCCGCGAATGCGATGCCATCGCCCATGTGCTGCGCTGTTTCGAGGACGGCGACGTGACCCACGTCGACGGCCGCGTCGACCCGGTGGCCGACGCCCAGACCATCGAGACCGAGCTGATGCTGGCCGACATGGAAAGCATCGAGAAACGCCTGCAGAACCTGGTGCGCAAGGTGAAGGGCGGAGACAAGGACGCGCTGCAGCAGGAACGGCTGCTCAAGGCCGCGCTCGCCGCGCTGGAGGATGGCAAGCCGGCACGCGCCGTGGAGGTCACCGAGGAGGACGCGAAGGCCTGGAACATGCTGCAGCTCCTGACCACCAAGCCGATTCTCTACGTCTGCAACGTCGCGGAAGACGAAGCGGCGACGGGCAATGCCCACACTGCGGCGGTCGAGACGATGGCCGCCGAACAAGGCGCCGCAACGGTGGTGATCTCGGCCAAGATCGAGGAAGAGATCAGCCAGCTCGACCCCGAGGAAGCAGAGATGTTCCTCTCCGAACTTGGCCTCGAGGAAGCCGGCCTCGACCGGCTGATCCGCGTCGGCCACAACCTTCTCGGCCTTCAGACCTATTTCACCGTCGGCCCCAAGGAAGCCCGCGCCTGGACGATCCACAAGGGCGACGCCGCCCCGAAGGCCGCTGGCGTAATCCACGGCGATTTCGAGCGCGGCTTCATCCGCGCGGAAACCATCGCCTATGACGACTACGTCGCGCTTGGCGGCGAACAGGGCGCCAAGGAAGCCGGCAAGATGCGGGTCGAGGGCAAGAGCTATATCGTCAAGGACGGCGACGTCCTGCACTTCCTGTTCAACGCCTGACCCAGGCCATGCCGGCCCGCCCGAGGCGCGGGCGGACCGGCTTTTCTTCGGATCAAAGTTCCGGCTTGACCACACCGCACGATACGCTTAGGTCGACGTCACCCTTCGGCGAGTTGGCGGAGTGGTGACGCAGCGGATTGCAAATCCGTGTACACCGGTTCGATTCCGGTACTCGCCTCCACATCTTTTCCATAGAATTCATGGGCCTCAGCTCGAACGCGAGAGCTGGTGTCTGGAAGGCTGGCTTACGGGAGCTGTGCTCCCCATCCGACGGTCTTCGCCCAAGAACAGCCGCAAATCCGATTGCCTCCCTGGGCCCGTGCATCGCAGGTGTCTCGTGCGGGTGGCGACGGTTGTCGGTTTGGGACGGCCTCTGTTGAACCGTTCAGCATTCCGGTCGCTTTCCGGGGAACGTGCCGAGGGTCTTCAATTGCCCCTAGAGCCTTGCTCTTCTGTCTCTAGACAACCAGATCCGCCAGCGACCGGCGCCGGCCCACGACGCGGGCGCCCCCTTATTATTCTAGTTGGCCTGCGGCCCCATCCAGAAACACGTACCCGATTCCGTGCACCGTGATTATCAGCTCCGGGTTCTTCGGGTCGCGCTCGATCTTCTTGCGCAGACGCCCGACAAGGACATCGATCGTCCGATCGAAGGGGTCTCTTTCCCGTCCGCTCAGCGCGTCGAGCAGGGCGTCGCGCTGCATCACCCGACCGCGATGGCGCACCAGCGCGAGAAGCAGTTCGAACTCGCCGCGCGTCAGGTGCACATCGCGGCCATCGGGGGCGGTCAGCCGACGTGAGGCCGGTGTCAGCGCCCATCCGTCAAACCGGAGCACTTGATCCGAGCTGTCCCGGGCCGGCTGTGCGCTGCGTGCGACCCGGCGCAGGATGTTGTTGGCGCGGGCGAGCAACTCCCGGGGATTGTAGGGCTTGTCGAGGTAGTCGTCGGCGCCGATCTCGAGCGCGACGATCTTGTCGATGTCTTCGGTCTTTGAGCTGATGACGATGACGGGAATATCGGAGGTGCGCCGCAATTCCCGCAGTAGGCTCAGGCCGTCCCGGCCTGGAAGCCTTATGTCGAGACAGAGCAGGTCGACATTGGCCTTGCGCAGGGCGACGTCCATCTCGTCCCCGTTGCTTGCCCGAAGCACCCGGAACCCTTCGACCTCGAAATAGCTGGCCAGCAGCTCGAGGCTGGTCAGGTCATCTTCGACGATAAGCACGCGCTTTGGCGCATCCATGCAGCCACCCCTCCCCGTTCACAACCCGTTTACAATTTTCTACAGCCCGTTCAAATATGGAAAACAGCGGATTTACAGCGATCCTTTATCCAGTCCCCGACGTAAGCGCAGACGGACGTTCCGTCGCACTGTTTTCGGGAGAATTGCGGTATGAGACGGATCTGGAACTGGCTGAGGACACCTTCGGGGTTCCTTTCGAGCGGTTTCCTTCTCTTGATCGGCGGGTTCGTCGCGGCGGTCCTGCTTGTCGGCGGACATACCGCGATCAAATCGACCGAGACGACGGAGTTCTGTGTCTCCTGCCATGATCTCGCGCCGGCCTACGAGGAATACAAGCTCTCCGTGCACTATTCCAACGCGTCCGGCGTCCAGGCCGGCTGCCCGGATTGCCACGTGCCCGAGCCCTTCGTGCCCTGGGTTGTCGACCACTACAAGGCGCTCGGCGAGGCGTACAGTTCCTGGACCGGCAAGATCGACACCCCGGAGAAATACGAGGAACATCGGCTCGAAATGGCCGAACGTGTCTGGGGCGAGATGAAGGCGAGCGACTCGCGGGAATGCCGGTCGTGCCATGTCGATCATGCGATGGATTTCGCGAAACAATCTCCCGAAGCCGCCAAGACGATGCAGGCGGGATTCGCCAATGGTGACACCTGCATCGACTGCCACAAGGGCATCGCCCACAAGCTGCCGGACATGTCGCAAGGCTACAAGAAGACCTTCGAGGACCTGACGGCGAAAGCACTGGGTCAGGGGGCGGAAGCCCAGGAGCTCTACGTGCTGCAGACCAAGCCGTACTTCGGCAGCGCCGACAACGCGAAGTCCGGTGAAGACTCGATCGGTCAGATCCTCGCCGCCACGCATCTGAAAGTGCTGGAACGCGAGGGCGATGCGCTGAAGGTCCGGATCGACGGCTGGCAGCAGGACGGCGTGGACAAGGTCATCTATGAACTGCGTGGACAGCGGATCTTCACCGCGACCGCAAAGGCCAGCGCCGCCGAACAGATCGAACGTCACGCGACCGAGACCGACCCGGATACCGATCTGGTCTGGCACCAGGTCAGTCTGGATGCCTGGGTGGACAAGACCGATCTGCTCGACAATATCGACGACCTCTGGGCCTACGGTGCGGAAATGAACAACGCCAGCTGCGGGATCTGCCACTCTGCCGTGCCGCCCGAGCACCTGCTGGCCAACCAGTGGATCGGCACGCTGAAGGCGATGGAACGGTTCATCGCGCTGGACAAGGAACAATACCGGTTCCTGCAGAAATACCTGCAGATGCATGCCAGCGACACCGGCGGCGCGGGCGCCAGCCACTGACCGCCACACAGGCGAAGTACGCTGAAATAGAGGGAACGAGCAGCAGTCGGCCGGCGGGCATCCCGCCGGCCGATTTCCTGTTCGTCCGCCCCCAGGGCCGCGCCGTTTACAACCCGTTCACAGAATTTTACAGCCGGTTCACCGCCTTCCGGAACGCTGTTTACACCCCCGCAATATGCTCCTCGCGTGCGCGCGGCCGTGGAGTCGAACCAGAAGGCTCCCCTGGCGAGAACCCCGGGGCCGCGCGGGAGAAACATACCGTACAAGCGGAGGGCGGATCATGTCCGGACACCATCGAACAGAAATCTCGAGACGCGGCGTTCTGAAGGGCGCGACGGCGCTCGGCGCGCTCGGGCTGCTGGCCCCGTCGGCCTGGGTGAACCCGGCCCGGGCCGCAATTGCCGATGGCGAGGTTCTGACGGGCTCGCACTGGGGCGCCTTCTACGCCAAGGTCGAGGGCGGCAAATGGGTGGACGTGCGTCCCTGGGAAGGCGACCCGCACCCGTCGCACCAGCTTCCGGGCGTCATGGATTCAGTCATGTCGCCCACGCGGATCCAGTACCCGATGGTTCGCCGCGCCTTCCTTGAAGAAGGCCCGGGCGCAAAGCCTGAAACCCGCGGCATGAACGACTTCGTGCGCGTGACCTGGGACGAGGCGCTCGAACTGGTCACCGGCGAGCTGAAGCGCGTCTCCGACACCTACGGGCCCACCGGGATTTTCGGCGGTTCGTATGGCTGGAAAAGCTCCGGCAAGCTCCATAACTGCCAGAGCCTGCTGCGGCGTATGCTGAACGTGGGCCTGAACGGCGCCTTCGTGAACTCGTCGGGCGACTACTCCACCGGCGCCAGCCAGATCATCATGCCGCATGTCATGGGCACGCTGGAAGTCTACGAACAGCAGACGGTGTGGCCGGTGGTCGTGGAATCCACCGATCTGCTCGTCTTCTGGGGCGCGGACCCGGTTCGCACCAACCAGATCGGATGGACCGTCGCCGACCACGACGGCTACATCGGCCTGGAGGAGTTCAAGAAGACCGGCAAGAAGGTCATCTGCATCGACCCGTGGCGGTCGCACACCGCGAAGTTCTTCGACGCCGAGTGGATTCCGATCCGGCCGCATACCGACGTGGCGATGATGCTCGGCATCGCGCACACGCTCTACACCGAAGAACTGCATGACGCCGACTTCCTCGACGAATACACCACCGGTTTCGACAAGTTCCTGCCCTACCTGCTGGGCGAGACGGACGACACACCGAAGACGGCCGAATGGGCCGCCGAGATCTGCGAGGTTCCGGCCGAGAAGATCAAGGAGCTGGCCCGTCTCTTCCAGTCGAACCGCACGATGCTCAGCTCCGGCTGGTCGATCCAGCGGCAGCACCACGGGGAGCAGTCGCACTGGATGCTGGTCACGCTCGCCTCTATGCTCGGCCAGATCGGTCTGCCGGGTGGCGGCTTCGGCCTCTCCTACCACTACGCCAACGGCGGCGCGCCCTCTGCCAACTCGATCGTGCTTCCGGGCATCTCCGATGGCGGCGCGGCGGTCGAAGGCGCGGCCTGGCTCACCGAAGCCGGTGCGGCTTCCATCCCGGTGTCGCGCGTTGCCGAAATGATCCTGAACCCCGGCAAGGAGTTCAACTTCAACGGCAAGACGCAGACCTTCCCCGACGTGAAGATGGTCTACTGGGTCGGCGGCAACCCGTTTGCCCACCACCCCAGCACCCAGGAGCTGATCGAGGGCTGGAAGCGGCTCGAAACCGTCGTCGTGCAGGACTTCCAATGGACGCCGACCGCGCGCATGGCCGACATCGTCCTGCCCGCGACCTCGGCCTACGAGCGCAACGACATCGAAAATGTCGGCGACTACTCGGCCCGCGCCATCGTGGCGATGAAGCAGGTCATCGAGCCGATGTACGAAGCCCGCAACGACTTCGACATCTTCGCCGATCTGGCCGAAAAACTCGGCGCGCGGGACAAGTTCACCGAGGGCAAGGACGAGATGGCCTGGATCAAGGGCTTCTACGAGTCCGCTGCCGAGCAGGCACCGGCACGCGGCATCGAGGTGCCCGGGTTCGACGCGTTCTGGGAGGTCGGGATCGTCGAGTTCGAGATCCCCGAGGAGAACAAGCAGTTCGTGCGCTATTCGGACTTCCGCGAGGATCCGCTGCTTGAACCGCTCGGCACGCCCTCCGGCCTGATCGAGATCTACTCGAAGAACATCGAGAAGATGGGCTATGACGATTGCCCGCCGCACCCGATGTGGCTGGAACCGATCGAACGGCTTGGGAACGGGTCGAAATTCCCGTTCCACCTCGACACCGCTCACCCGAACTCACGCCTGCACTCGCAGCTTTGCGGCACGAAACTGCGCGACACCTACACGGTCGCGGGGCGTGAACCCTGCCTGATCAACCCGGCGGACGCCGAAGCTCGCGGGATTGTCGACGGCGATATCGTCCGGGTCTTCAACGATCGCGGGGCGATCCTTGCCGGCGCCGTCGTCACCGACGAGATCCGGCCGAACGTGATCCGGGTGTCCGAAGGCGGCTGGTACAGCCCGGCGGCCGGCAGCGAGGCCGGAACGCTCTGCGAATACGGCGACGTCAACATGCTGACGGTCGGCGTCGGCACTTCCAGCCTGGCCCAGGGCAACTGCGGCCACACCGCGCTGGTCGATGTCGAGAAGTACACCGGCGAAGCAGGCGACCCGGTGGTCTTCACGACGCCCGCCGAAGGCTGACAGGCCCAATCGCGAGGGCCGGGACCGGCCCTCGCAAACACGGCAAGGCGCATGGGCTTCCCTGCAAAAACGGCAACCTCCCCGGGCTTGGTCGCGCTTCGGCGCGGCCTTGCCTCGTTCGCGCTCGGCGTCCTGGCGGGCGCAACCATGGCCCTGGCCGACCCTCTCTTTCTCTCTTCGTCCGCCGCGTTGTCGGCGGCCCCGTCGGGCCAGAGCTCCGAACTCGCCACGGTTTCGGTTGCCGCCCGCGTGGAGCGATTGGAGACCACCGACGGCTTTCACCGCGTCGCGCTGGAAGGCTGGGCGCGCGCCGGGGCGTCCCGCGTGCTCTTTGCCCTGCCCGGCAAGAGGATCCTCGTGGCCAGCATCGCGAAGGACCAGGTCGACACGCTCGAGCAGACGGGTGAGGTCGTCGATGCGGATACCGGGATCACATGGAACCGCATGCGCATCGAAGGCTGGATACCCGAAGCGGCGGCGGAACCGCAGATAGACCCGATCTGGTCCGCGGCCTGGACCTTCTTTACCGAGCGCTGCACGGCCTGCCATCAGCGTCGTGTTCCGGACCACTACACGGCCAACCAGTGGCGCAGCCTGATCAAGGTCATGGGACCCCGAACCGGGCTGCCCGAGGAGGAGCAGATGCTGATTCTGGCCTTCCTCCAGCACCACGCCAGCGATACCATCGCCCAACGTCCGAACACCCGAACCGGCGCGGTCATCGCCCCCGGGAGGTAATCATGCGCAAACTTGAAGCCCTGATCCAGGAGAACGAGGACTGGCTCGTCGACCGGGTTGTCTACTACGCCGTCTCCGAAGGGTTCTCCGATTACACCTCGACCCTGCGGGAAGCCTGGCGTGCGTCGATCTGCGGCCTGTCCACCCCGATCCTCGGAGCAATCGCCGCTGCCGGCGACACGTCGAACTCCCGGAAAGGCTTCGGGAAAGCCCGCGAGACCATCGTGGCCTTCGGGGTGGATCAGGCGCTGAAGCATCGCGCCCGCGGCATTCAACTGACGGACTTTCTCGGCCTGCTGAAATACTATCGACGCGCCTATCTCGATCTGATCGACGAACACCCGATGCCGGAATCCGATGCCCGGCGCCTGCGCGGATGGATTCTGGATTTCTTCGACCAGGTGGAAATCGGCCTGTGCGGCGAATGGATCTCGGCCTCCGACGCGCAACGCCTGCGCGACCTTCAGGACCGGGCGAAAAGCCTGACCAACGAGAAAAACAAGTACCTGACGATCTTCGAGAGCATCCGGGAACCGGTCATCCTGCTGGACGCCAACCATCATCCGACCCATCTGAACCACGCGGCCCACCTGCTGTTCTGCGGCGAGGTCACCCCGGGTGCGTCCTACTACGGCGCCTCGAACAGCCCGCTGCTGAATGCACAGATCACCTCGATGCTCGAAGGCGCCACCGACGGCGGGCACGACGCGGTGATCAAGACCCTGTCGGGGCCGCGGGAATTCAACGTCAACACCCAGAAGATGCTGGATGTCAGCCACAAGTTCGACGGAACGGTCATCATCCTGAACGACGTCTCGGAATACAAGCGCGCCCTGCGCCGTGCCGAAGCGGCCGACCAGGCCAAGTCGACCTTCCTTGCGGCGATGAGTCACGAAATCCGGACCCCGATTGCCGGCGTGCTCGGGCTCGCGCGCCTGTTGCGGGACACCGAGCTCACGCCGGGGCAGTCCCGTCATGTCGAAGGCATTCTCTCCTCGGGAGAGCTGCTGGCCGGGGTTGTCAGCGACATTCTCGATTTCTCGCAGGCAGAGATCGGCGGACGGAAACCCGTGCCGGAGAATTTCGACGTGGCCGGCGTGGTCCGGCAGATCTTCATGGTCGTGGAGCGGGCAGCGACCGACAAGGGGCTTCGTCTGGTCTCGCAGATCGCCCCCGAAACGCCGGCACAATTGCGTGGTGACACCTCCATGATCCGGCAGGTGCTGCTCAACCTTGCCCACAACGCGGTCAAATTCACCGAGCAGGGCGAGATCACCGTGCGCGTCGCCCCGCTGACACGGGATGACGGTTCCGAACGCATCCGTTTCGAAGTGCGCGACACAGGCGTGGGCCTTCCGGACGGGCCATGCGAATGGCTGTTCGATCCGTTCACCCAGCACGATCGTGACAGGGCCTCTCTCAAGGGAGGTGTCGGCCTCGGCCTTGCGATCTGCAAGAAGATCGTCTCCTCCCTTGGCGGCGAGATCCGGTGCTTCGCCAACAGCCCCGGCGGCAGCGTGTTCCAGGTCGATCTTCCCCTGGAACCGGGCGTCTCGGTCGTCGAACCGGCCGGAAACAAGCCGCATCCCGTCGGGGCAAAGGTCCTTGTGGTGGATGATGATGACGTCAACCGAGCGGTTGCAGAGGGCTTTCTCAGCAAGCTCGGGCATGTCGCAGTCTCCGTTCCCTCTGCGGCCGACGCCCTCGAAATGCTCTCGTCACAGCCCTTCGACCTCGTCCTCAGTGACAACCGCATGCCCGACATCACGGGCCTGGAGCTCTTGACGAGGATCCGTGCGCTGCGGACCGGCCCCAACCGCGAGGTTCCCGTCGTCATCGTCACGGCGTCGGTCGGTGACGTCAAAGCAGGCGCTGCCGGCGCGATGGCTCCGGACGGGGTACTCGGCAAACCATACGACATGGACGATCTGGCGCGGGAGCTTGGAACGCTCTTGTCTGACCGCGGCATTGCCCCCGCGCATGGCAACGCGTCGCCCCGCACGACACCGCCCCCCTCCGACGCGGATCTGACCACGCTCCTTCAGCACATGTCGCATCTCGGCCCCGAACGGAGCCAGCGCATCCTCAAAGCCTTCGCGGACACCGCACCGGCCCGCTTGGAGGCTATCGACAAGGGCGTCTCCGAAAGGGACTGGGACGAGGTCTCCGCGGCCGCACATGCCCTCGCCGGAGCGTCGGGAATACTTGGGCTGGAGTCCATTTCGCACTGCGCGAGAGAGATCGTGTCCAAGGCCGAGAAAGGCGACCGGAGCCGGATCGCGGAAGACCTGTCTCACCTGAAGCAACAGGTCGTCGACGTCCAGGGCAAGCTCCTCGCCCTGGCAGAAGGCGCGTCGACCAGCCCAAATGGGTGACTCCGGATGAGAGCAGGCACCCGTTGCCGCGGGGGCTGACATACGGGCGAAATCCCACCCTGGCACGTGGTTGAAGGGGACGATGTCCGCCCCCTTCCCCGGTTCTCGACGTTCGTAAGCGGCGGGATCGTCGCGCCCCGCCGCCGGTGCGAACTACAGACTGCCTGCGGCCGCGTGCTGGATCGACGGCCAGGTCTCTTCGGCCTTGCGCAGGGTTTCCTCGGGGTTCTCCTTGTACTTCGCGAAAACGGCAGCGTTCACGAAGAGATACAGCTTGCCGTCGACGATGTCGGCATAGCGCGGATCGCCGTCGAGCTTCTTGCCGATGGCAACGGCGAAGGCGCAGAAACCGCCGTACTGCGGGATGTAAGCCTCAGGATCGGCGGTGAACTTTTCGGCCGTGATCTCGGAGGCGAAGTAATAGGCCACCCCGTCATGCTCGACGACGTGCGCCGCATCACCCTGGGCGACGGCATTCAGCGTCGAGAGCGCGACCGTGTCCACGCCGCGCAGGGCAAGCGGTGTTCCCTCCAGCGAAAAGCCGGTGGAGACGTTGTATTCGTCCTCGGCAAAGCTGGGAGCCGCAAGGCTGGCGAGGGCGATGGAGGCGAGCAGGAGTGTGGTTTTGCGTTTCACGATTTTGGTCCTTGGATTGTGCCAAAGTCTGGCGGTTGCCCGGAGCGGAGCGCATCCGGGATTGGGGAGCCCGGACGGAACCGCGCTGCGGTCCGGCCGGGGGTCGGGAGTGAAGACAGGGCGCCCGACCCCGGTGGGGACATTGCCCTTGTGGGACAGCCGGGGTCGGGCATGGCGGCCGACACCTCGCGTTCGGGGATGTGGCGAGGCCTTCCGTCGGCCGCGGGACGAACTGGCGCGGGAGCGGCGCCGAACGCCCCGGGTTACATGCCGTAGGCGGCCTCGATCGCGCGCACGGTATTCTCCGTGTTGTCCACGGCGCTGGCGATCATGCGGAAATTCGTGAGCGAAGCAGCGTAGCCGTCATAATGCGCGGTGATTGCGCCTGCGGTCGCATCGGTGACCACCATGACCTCGAAGCCGGCCTCGATCAGCGACCGCATATGGGATTCCGTGCAGAGGTTCGACGACATGCCGCCGAGGATCACCTTGTCGATGCCGGCCTTGCGCAGTTGCAGCGCCAGGTCGTTGCTGTCGGGCCCGTAAACCTTGTGCGGACTGGTCACCACCACGTCCTCGCGTTCGAAGTAGGGCTTGTAGCTTTCGAGCCAGTCGGCGCCGGAGCCGTCGAACCCGTCGAGCGTGAGCGCATGCGGCCGGTCGAACATGCCGATGGAATGCATCAGCGTCTCCAGCGTGCCCTCGAAATGCCACTCGTGGTCATGCTCGAAGTAGTAATGCGGCGAGACGAAAACCGGCATGTCGACCCTCTCGGCCACCGCGAAGAGCGCGTCGAGGTTCTCGACCGTGCCGTTCTCGGTAATGCTCTGGCCGACAACGCCCCAGGTGACACCGTCGGGCGAGAGGAAATCGTTCTGCGGATCGGTGATCACGATGGCGGTGTTGGCAGGCGTGATTTCGAAGCCCGGCATCGGCAGGCCATCATTCACCGGCGGCAACTTGGCGGTGGCGGCGCGGGGCTCCACCTCCTGTGCGATGGCCGCGCCACTTCCCAGGCCAAGGATGGCGATGCTGGACGAAAAGGCCATGCCGGCACCCAGAAGGGCGGTGGCGACGGTCAGGCCGAGGTTGTCATGCGTGTTCTTCATGGTCGTTTCCTCTCATTTTTTTCTGCGCGTTTCGCGGTTTGAACTGGCGTTCTCCGAGGCGGGGCTGGCGGGTTCCGGCGGGGAATGCGTTGGCCTGTGGCTGCGTCATCGAACAC
Source organism: Tropicimonas sediminicola (assembly GCF_900188335.1). Lineage (GTDB taxonomy): Bacteria > Pseudomonadota > Alphaproteobacteria > Rhodobacterales > Rhodobacteraceae > Tropicimonas > Tropicimonas sediminicola. The sequence goes on from NZ_FZOY01000002.1 coordinate 818,748, forward strand.
GTACTGAATAGGTCCGAGGCGGCCGCGCGGTCTTGACCGGGCGTGTCAAAGCCTTGACCGGTCGCGTCAAAACGGGAGACAAGCGTTCACGGCGGCGTTACCTTCCGCGGAGCGCGGCCGCTCCGAAGGCGGGCTAGCCACAGTCTTCGGGAGGATCCATCCGGTGTTGTCGGCTCTCTATGCCCGAAAGCAGATCGAACAGGCGATCCATGTTGCGGACGCCTCGGCGCTCTACGAGATCGTGGGGCACACGCCCGAAAGCATCCAGGAGCCCGACGCGGTGGTCAGGCCGGAGGCCTATCACGCGCTTCTGGAAGCCATAGCAAAGAGCGAATGGCCCGACCTGCGCTTTCACATGCGCGTCTGCGCGGGGATGCGCTGCGAGGCCTTCGGCGCCTTCGGGCTGGCGTTCAAATCCGCGCCGACCCTGCGCCACGCGTTCCAGCGCCTGAGCCGCTATACACGGCTTCACAACGGGGTTTCCGAGTTCTCGGCGGTCGACCGGGGAGCCGTCTTCTGCTGGACGCATCGGCAGCCCGTCCTGCCGCGGCTGGGCGTCTACCTGTCGAACGAAGCGGCCATGGCCACCACGCTGACGCTCTGCCGGGAAACGACGACCTCGGATCTGACGCCGGTGCGGGTCCAGTTCACGCATCGGCGCGACGGGTCCAAGGACGCACTGGTGGAGCATTTCGGCATCGAGCCGGTTTTCGGGGCGGAGGTCGACGGGCTACAGCTCGCGATCGAGGAGGTAGACCGGCCGACGATCATCGGGGACGCCAGCATCTGGCGGTTCTTCACCGACCACCTGGAGAGCCTGCTACAGGCCGAGGATCCGGCGGAACTGTCCCTGGAAACACAGGTGGTGGAAGAGGTTGCCAAGCTTCTCAGCGGCGGCGTGCCTCCCCTTGCGGAGGTCGCCATGACGCTCGGAATGGGCACGCGAACGCTGCAGCGGCGGCTTTCCGAGCGCGGTACGACATACCAGGCGCTGGTGGACGAGGCGCGGCGGCACCTCGCACAGCAACTTGTCAGCGACAAGCGCTATTCCCTGTCGGAGATCGCCTTCCTGACCGGCTTTTCCGAGCAGAGCGCCTTCACACGGGCCTTCAAGCGATGGGAAGGATTGTCCCCGCGGGCCTTTCGGCAAGCAGGGACGCAGGTCTCGGGCGCCGGGTGACCGGGCGCCGCGTTCGGCCTTGAATGCCGCCATAGCGGCGACGTCGGCCCGGCGGTCGTCAGAGGCCCAGATCGCTGAGCGAGGGATGGTCGTCCGGACGACGGCCCTGCGGCCAGTGAAAGAGACGGTCGGCATCGTCGATGGCGAGGTCGTTGATGCTGGCGTGGCGCTCTTCCATCAGACCGTTCGCGTCAAACTGCCAGTTCTCGTTGCCGTAGGAGCGGACCCACTTGCCGGCCGGCCCGAGCCATTCATAGGCGAAGCGGACGGCGATGCGGTTCCCCTCAAAGGCCCAGAGCTCCTTGATAAGGCGGTATTCCTGCTCCTTCTGCCACTTCTCGGCGAGGAAGGCGACGATGTCGTCCCGGCCGGTCACAAAGGTGCTGCGATTGCGCCAGCGGCTCCCGGGCGTGTAGGCCCGCGAGACGGTCTCCGGGTCGCGGCTGTTCCAGGCATCCTCGGCCATGCGCACCTTCTGAGCGGCGGTCTCGGCGGTGAACGGCGGAAGCGGTGGGCGCTGCATGTCGGTGTCCTTTCGTTTGGCGAAGCGGCGGCGCGCGCAGGGCGCGCCGCCTGGGTCAGCTGAGGCAGGCAGTCCCTGTCACCAGAGATGGCGAAGGAAGACCGGCGCCGGTCCGGGGCAGGCTTTCAGGCCGACATCGCGGAGTTGCTCGGGGGAGAGGTGGCGCGCGACCCGCCAGGGAAGACAGGTCTCGCGCCTTTCCTCCATGCGGCGTTTTCTGAGAAACATCGGGATTTCCTCCTGTTGCCGGGATCAGGCGGCGACGCCGTCGGCGACGGGGAAATCGATATCGGTCTTCGCGACCTCGTTCATGTAGTTGGTCCAGGTGTTCAGGGCCACGTGCAGGACGATCTCGATCACCTGCGCATCGTCGTAACCGGCGTCCCGAACGGCCTGCAGTTCGCCATTTGTGACATGGCCGCGGGCCTCGGCGATCTGGACCGCGAACCGGACGGCGGCGCGTGCCTTGGCGTCGGTCGAGTCGCCGCGACGGTTGGCGGCGATCTCTTCGGGCGAGAGCTTGGCAAGATGCGCGCCGACATAGCTATGGGCCGACAGGCAGTATCCGCAGCCGTTGAACTCGGCGATGGCCAGCGCGATCCGCTCGCGCGTGGCAGCCGGCAGGCGGCCCTTGCCGAGCGCACCGGACAGCCCGAGATACCCTTCGAGGGCCGCCGGGTTCTGGGCGACAAGACGGAACATGTTGGGCGCGCTGCCGAGCTGTTTTGTGACGGCTTCCAGCAGCGGGCGGGAAGCTTCGGGGGCGGCGTCGATGGTTGCAGGAATTGCGATCCGGGACATTGGGTTTCTCCTTGAACTCTGAAGTGTCTACTCTTTTCGAGCGGTTGACTGATGTTCGCCCGACAGCGGGACCTCTGATTTCCGGAACGGCGGTGACATGCGTTCCCGCGTCGACGAACAATTTCGAGATAGGCGGAGGGGGCGAAACGGTCTTGACCGGCCGTGTCAAAGACTTGACCGCGCACGTCAGGGCAGGCCGCGGGCGATCACGGATGCGTCAACCTTCGGAAGGGTCACAGGCATCGCGATCGCGCCGATTGCCGATGCCCGGGTCGGCTCCCATCTCACGGGCGGTCGCCACGAAACCGCATGCCGCTCGTCCTGGCCTCGGCGCCTTGAAACCGGCGACGACGGCGTCCGAGAGATTGGGCGCCATGCACAGGGCACAGGCCGAGAAACGCCGCGGCGTCGTGGCCGGGCGCATCGGCGGCCGAGTCTGGTCACCAGTTCGGCAGGATCGCTCCGACAACATACATGCCGTCATCGCCCTTGATCAGCATCGTCGTGACCTCGTCGCCGGACGAGACCCCGCCCGTGATCCCCGTGCCCTCCAGAAGCCGCAGATGCATCGTCATGGCCTGCCAGCCGAGGAGGTCCGGTATCGGACCATGCTCGAGCGGCAGCTTGCCATCGGGCGTGACCGCCAGCGCCATGCCGGTCTCGGTGGCGGCGACACCATGGTCCAGCAGTCCGAGCCGTCCGTCAGCGCCAAGCGCGGTCGCGAAGGCACCCGCCCGGCCCCGAAACCGGGAGGTCATCGCGGGCCAGTCGAGGCTCTCCAGCACGTCGTGGGTGGCAGTGGCCATGCGGTCGCCCCAGTCGAGCGCGACCGAATATGGTGTCCCCGGCTCGTCGAGGCCGTTCTCGGTCGCCGGATCGAGGCAGGGCCTCTCAAGATTCGCTCTACCTGCCGTGTCCGCGTCCGGGGCAGGAACACGGAGCACCGCATAACCTCCGCGCTACGTTCGAGGATCTCGGGAGCCGGAAGATGCGCGGGCTGAAGCCCGGAAGGGCAGCATCCCGCGATATGGCACCCAGATGCCTCCCCTTTGCCTGACGGGCAGTGCTCCGAGCCAACATCCGCAACCGCCGAATGATGCGCGTGAGCGGCGGGCTGCAACCCGCCGCTGACCAGGGAAAGACGGCCGATCACCCGCGAGAGGCATGGGATCAGTGCGATGGTACGGTGTGCGGCGGTCCAAACTGTCCTCTTGGTCACGCGAGTCCCGTGTTTCGAGCAGGGCGATCCGACTCTCTGCGATCTTGGCGATCTTGCGATCAACCCGTGGGAAACCCTTGTCCCGGAGGTGTGCGCGGAGTCTGGCAAGCCGGTTCCGAAGGTGCGCAATGCGGGCTCCGCTGGCCATGGCTTTCCCACGGAAGCATTCATTCGGAATCGAGCAGATAGGTCGCCATCGCGGTCAGATCCGCGTCGGTCAGGAAGGCTGTGCCGCCCTGAACCACTTCGCCCATGCTCCCTCCAAAGGCGTCGCCGTCGGGCATCACCCCGGTCCGGAGTGCGAAGGCGAGGTTTGCGACCGTCCAGCCCTCGGCGCGCAGGTCGGCAGGCTTGAGCGAGGGCGCGGTGCCTCCCCCCGGAAGATCCCCGCTGCCGGCAAAGACCGCGGCCCTCAGACGTGCACCAGCAAGGTTTCGGGGCGTATGGCAGGCCCCGCAATGCGCCGCGCCCCGAACCAGCTCACGTCCCCGGTTCCACGCGGCACTCCGGCCGTCGACCGGGGCGGTTTCCGGGCGGGTCAGGAACGCCGCCCTCCAGAGCTTGAGGCCCCATCTCTGGCTGACCGGAAACGGTGCCTCGTGCTCCGGAGCGGGGACCGGCACCGGTGGCACGGTCCGGAAGGCCGCCCAGAGATCCGCGATCTGCTGATCGGAGAAGTTCGCGTAGAACGGGTAGGTGAAAGTGGGGAAATAGGGCTCGCCGTCCGGCGAGATCCCTTGCCGCACGGCCCTTGCGAAGTCCTCGACCGTCCAGTCGCCGATGCCGTGGACGGGGTCCGTGGTCAGGTTGGGCGGATAGAAAACGCCGAACCGCGTTTCCAGCGGCGCCCCTCCGGCCAGCGGCACGCCGCCACCCGTGGCATCGGTATGGCAGGCGATACACCCGCTGGCCCGCGCCAGGTACGCGCCGCGGTTCACGTCTCCGGTCAATGTGATCGGGGCAGGCTCCCGTCCGACCGGCCAGACCATCAGGCCGACCACGACGGCCCCGCCGACCATGGCGAAGATGGCCGCAACGCGCAGCAGGGCCAGCATGTCACTTCTCCTCGGCGCGGAACCTCGTGTGGCAGGCCGTGCAGGCCTGACTGACCATGGCAAAGGCCATGCCTGCGGGCATCTGGCCAATGTGCTCGGCGCTCATCATCGGCGCGCCACCGCCCATCATTCCTTGGCCACCCATCATGCCCTGGCCGCCCATCATGCCCTGGCCGCCCATCGTCCCTCCCTGCGCCGGCATGCCGCCGACGCCGTTGTCCGCGGCACGTTCCAGGCCCTCGGCAAATATCTCAAGCTGCTGCGCAAGCCCGGTGAAGGTTTCCCAATCCTGCCAGATCTCGGGCCGCGCTTCCGAAGGGGCGTCGGTGCTGCCTTCGGGGAACTTGGAGGTCATGGCCTCGCCCGCGTGGCTGGCGATCGTAGCCGCCCCTGTGCGCACTGCATCGGCGTCATAGGGCTCGGTGCCCTGCATCATCGGGGCAAGCGCCTTCACCGCATCCGCCATGGCGGTCATCCCGTCCATGCGTTCCTTGACCACGCCCATCGCCCCGCTGTGGGCAAAGGCCATGGCCGCAATCAGAGAGATACCGGCCGCAAGGCTCAGATTTCGTGTCGTTTTCATCGATCTCGTCCTGTCTGGTCCTGTCGTTCGAAAGGTCGCGGATCAGGACCTGACGCGCGGCGGCGGTGGATCAAAGCCGTGCTCGAGACCCGGCTCCGAAAGGCCATCGGGCAGAACCGCCTGACCGTCAAGTCGGGCAATCAGAACCGGCATTCCGTTGATCTCGACGATGGCCTGGAAATGGCAATCGATCCCCGGATGGCAATGGTCGGTCGCCTCTGGATGGTGATGGCCTGTGTCGTGGTGGGGATCAGCGGGCGCCGAAACGTGATGCTCGGCAGCGTCAGTGGCCACGGCAGGGACCACTTGCGGTACGATCAGGACGCACATGAGCACCAGCACAAGGCCGCGGTTCCAGACTGCCAATCTCAGGTTGCGGCCCATCAGTCGATCCCGTTCTCCCTCTGCAACTCCCGGATGTAGAGCGTAACCCGGGCGATCTCGGAGTCCGAGACACCCTCGACCGGCGGCATGCTCCCGAAGCTCCAGTGATGCGCCCGCACGCCCGTTCTGACCGCAAGTTGGAACGCCATGTCGCCATGGTGGCCCGGCTCATAGATCTTGTGAACCAGAGGCGGCCCCACCCCGTGCCGGCCGGCTGCGTTCTCTCCGTGGCAATCGGCGCAGATTGCATCGAAAACCGCCTTCCCGAGCTGCGCATCCGCCGAGAGCTCGACAGGAAGTTGCACCTCGACCATAGGTCCGCCGCCCCCATCGGAGACCAGTCCTGCCGGTATCCCGCCAGTGGGTTCCCTGCCACTCGACATCAGCATCGCGGCCGCAATCAGCGCGACGGCCAGAATGGGAACGGCAATCAGTCTATTCACGAGGTCGAGCGTCTTTCGCAGCCATCCCCTATTTGCCGACCCTCCAGCGCTGGAGGGTCAACAGTGGATTCGTGAAGAATCGCCGAGTCCGGCGCCGGCCTCCATTCGTGTCGGACCATTTGGCGGCAACGAAGGGCACGCCTCCAACCAGGCGGACGGGCGCGGCATCTTTGACGGCATCCCGCAGACGTGGCCGAAAAGGCAGCACGACCTCAGCGGCACCCCCGTCAGCTTCCGATCATTCGTCACAGATGCATCGTGAAGGCTTGGGTCCGTCCAGGCCCAAGTTCGTTTCCGTTGAAACGTTCTTGACTTTCATCTCGGTTGCAATGATACGGTTTCAAATGAAACGTTATCTGCGAACGTGCAGAGAGCCCATCGATTCGACCGGGATCCGGGAAGGTCGGGCAACGGGCAAAAGGAGGAACAGATGACCAAGGCATTCGCATCCCAGGGCGACACCGCTGAAAAGAAGATCAGCTTCACCGAGGTGGGCGATGGCCTTTGGGCTTTCACGGCCGAGGGCGATCCGAATTCCGGCGTCATTATCGGCGATGACAGCGTGATGATCGTCGAAGCGCAGGCGACTCCGCGACTGGCGAACAAGGTGATCGAGAAAGTCCGCGAAGTGACCGACAAGCCGATCACCCATCTGGCGCTGACCCATTACCATGCCGTGCGGGTTCTCGGCGCGTCGGCCTATGGGGCCGGTCAGATCCTGATGTCCGAGAAGGCGCGGTCGATGGTTGTCGAACGCGGTCAGGAGGACTGGGACAGCGAGTTCCAGCGCTTCCCGCGCCTCTTCGAGGGGCACGAGAGCATTCCCGGCCTGACCTGGCCCACCACCACCTTCAAGGACCGGATGACCGTCTATCTCGGCAATCGGCAGGTCGACCTTATGCATCTGGGCCGGGCCCACACGGCCGGGGACATCGTCATCCATATCCCCGATCAGAACGTCATGTTCACCGGTGACATCGTGGAATACCACTCCGCCTGCTATTGCGGCGACGGCCATTTCAACGATTGGGGCGGCACGCTCGACAATATCGCGGCCTTCGACGTGGATGCCATCGCGCCGGGTCGCGGCGACGCGCTCATCGGAAAGCAGATGGTGAACGCCGCCATCGAAAGCACCCGCGATTTCGTCGAAAGCACCTATCGCCCGGCGGCGAAGATTGCGGCACGCGGTGGCTCCCTGAAGGAAGCCTGGGACGCGGTGCGCGCGGAATGCGACCCCAAATTCGCCGACTTCGCGATCTACGAGCACTGCCTGCCGTTCAACGTCGCCCGTGCCTTTGACGAGGCCCGCGGCATTGACACGCCGCGGATCTGGACCGCCCAGCGCGACCTCGAGATGTGGGAGCAACTGCAGGGCTGAGACGGCGCTCAAGGGGAGGAGGCAGCCATGTTCGATGACCGTTACACGCTGGCCTACAGGGCCTATCCATACGAGAAATCGCCAGATCAGGCGCTGGACCAAGCTGTGCGCCACCCTGTCGTGGTGATGGGAGGCGGCCCGATCGGGATCGCCACCGCGCTCGACCTCGGCCGCCAGGGCATTCCGGTCCTTGTGCTGGACGACCACGAGGGCGTCGGCATGGGCAGCCGGGCGATCTGTTTCGCCAAGCGCAGCCTTGAAGTGGCTGACCGCTATGGCTGTGCCGCGCCGATGCTGGAGAAGGGGATCGTCTGGAACCTCGGAAAGGTGTTTCACCGCGACGACAAGGTGTTCGAGTTCAACCTGTTGCCGGAGGAAGGCCACCAGTACCCGGCCTTCATCAATCTCCAGCAGCCCTATTTCGAGCAGTTCCAGATAGAACGCCTGCGCGCGTTGCAGGCAAAGGGCGCGCCGATCCAGCTGCGTGGCAAGAACCGGGTCGATACCGTCGAGGTCAAGGACGATCATGTCGTCCTGACGGTGACGACCCCGGATGGCCCCTACACGGTCGAAGCCGACTGGCTGATCGGCTGCGACGGCGCCAACTCGGCCCTGCGCCAGATGCTGGGGCTCGATTTCACTGGCCGTGTCTTCAAGGACAGCTTCCTGATTGCCGATATCCGGATGAAGGGTGAAGTGGATTTCCCCACCGAGCGCTGGTTCTGGTTCGAACCCTCGCATGGTTCGGGCGCCTCGGCGCTTCTGCACAAGCAGCCCGACGATGTCTGGCGGGTCGACTTCCAGATCGGCTGGGATGTCGACCGCAAGGAGGAAATGAAGGAGGAGAACATCCGCCGCCGTCTCGACGCCATGCTTGGCGGGGTCGAGTACGAGATGGTCTGGTCCTCGATCTACACCTTCCAGTGCAAGCGGATGGAAAGCTTCCGGTCCGGCCGGGTGCTCTTTGCCGGGGATGCCGCGCATCAGGTCTCGCCCTTCGGGGCACGGGGCGCCAACTCGGGCATTCAGGATGTCGACAACCTTGGATGGAAGCTGGGGCTGGTGATCCGCGGCAAGGCACCCGAGAGCCTGCTGGACAGCTATGACGAAGAGCGCATCCACGGGGCGGATGAGAACATCCTAAACTCGACCCGTTCGACGGATTTCATCACGCCGAAATCGGAGATCAGCCGGATCTTTCGCGACGCTGTTCTCGGCCTGAGTGGCAAGTATGAATTCGCCCGCCCCATGGTGAATTCCGGCCGCCTCAGCGTGCCCTGCACCTATGATGGCTCGCCCCTGAACACGGCCGATGCGCTGGACGGCGGCCCGGACCGGACCCGCCCCGGATCCCCCTGCCCCGATGCACCGATGGGCGACGACTTCCTGCTGCGCCAGTTGGGCGACGATTTCATCCTGCTGAGCATCGATGCCGACGCGCCCGAGATGGTCGAGGAGGACGGGATCACAGCCCGACGGCTGGCGCTCTCGGTAGCCGACGACCCGACCGGCGCGCTGAGGGATCGGTACCTGGGCGAAGCCGGCAAGGCTGTCTACCTGATCCGCCCCGACCAGCATGTCGCGGCCCGTTTCGACAGCTTCGACGAACCCCGGATCCGTGCCGCGATCCGTCGCGCCACCGGCAAGGAGATCGCCCAATGAACGCGTTGACCCTGACCCCGAACATCGACGGCCCCGACGATTTCTATGCCGAGCTTCTGGCCAGCCACGACGGCAAGTCCAAGGCCGAAAGCGACGCGATCAACGCCCGGCTCATCCTGATCCTGGCCAATCACATCGGCGATCGTGCCGTGCTGAGCCAGGCCCTCAAGGCCGCGGAACTCTGAGACTACCAAGGGAGGACCCACCATGAATTTCAACCTGAGCGGCAACGCGCTGCTTTTCGCAGGCGTTGCAACGGCCGCCTTGTCTGTCACTTCGGCGGTCGCCGCGGAAACCACCCTGGCAATGTCCAGCTGGCTGCCGCCGCGCCACCCCATTGTCGTCGGCGCCATGAAGCCCTGGGCCAAGCAGGTGGAGGAGGTCACCGATGGCCGCGTCACCGTCCGCGTGCTCGCCAAGCCGATGGGCGCGCCGCCGGCGCATTACGACATCGCCGCCGACGGGGTAGCCGACATCACCTACGGCCTGCATTCCTTCACCACCGACGACCGCTTCACCCGCTCGCGGATCGGACAGTTCTCCTTCATCGGCGATGACGCGGTGGCAGGGTCCAAGGCGTTCTGGAACGTCTATTCCGGCCCGCTGGAGGCGCAGAAGGAGCACGAAGGCACCAAGCTTCTCGGCCTCTTCGTTCATGGCCCGGGCGTTCTGCACAACAATGTCCGCAAGATCGAGTCCACCGGCGACATCGAGGGGCTCAAGATCCGGGTACCGGGCGGCTACATCTCCGACCTGATGGCCGACCTCGGAGCGACGACGCTCTTCATGTCCTCCGGCGAAGTCTACGAGAAGCTCTCGCGCGGGGTCATCGACGGCGCCACCTTCACCTTCGAGGCGCTGACCGCGTTCAAGCTGACCGACGATCTCAAGTATTCGATGAAGGTGCCCGGCGGCATCTACAACACCACCTGGTTTTTCGTGATGAACGAAGACAAGTGGAACGAGATCTCGCCCGAGGACCAGGCCGCCATCGAGGCGATCTCCGGCGAGGCCTTTGCCGAATCCGTCGGCGCGGCGTGGAACGGCGCCGACGAGGCCGCGCTCGAGGCGATCGAGAAGGCCGGCATCGAGATCTACGACGCCCCTGCCGAGGTGCTCGACACGATCAGATCGAGCGCGGAGAAATACGAAGCCGCATGGTCCGAAGCCCTTGCCGCCGATGGCTATGACGGCGCCGCGGCACTGGAAGAGCTTCGCAAGCAGGCCGGCGTGGACTTCTGATCCATGGAACGGCTTCGCCACAGATTCCCCGACCAGCCCCCCGACGAGGGGCTGGACATCGGGCTGCTGCTCGACCGGTCGCTGGGTGTCGGAGCCGCTCTGATCCTGTTCAGCCTCGTCCTGATCACCTGCGCAGACGTGATCGGGCGATACTTCCTGAATGCGCCGCTGACCGGCGCGTTCGAGCTCACCGAGATCCTGCTGGCCGCCCTGGTCTTTCTCGCCCTGCCCCTGACGACGGAACGGCGGGAGCACGTCGAGGTGGACCTGCTCAACATGGCGCTTGGCCGGAAGGCGCAGCGCCTGCTCGCCGCCTTTGCCGGGCTGTTCTCGGCGGCGCTGCTCGCCACCTTTGCCTGGCGTCTTTTCACCCATGCCGCCAAGGCGGGCCATGATGGCGCCGTAACCAACGCGCTGGAGATCCCGCTGGCGCCTTTCGGCTACCTCGCGGGCGCCTCCTGCATGGTCTCGGCCTTCATCGCCTTCCTCCGGGGGCTGCAACCGCCGGTCGAACACGAGACCGACAAGGGCCACCTGGAGAACGCGCCATGATCGAATCCCTGATCGGCTTTGCCGTCCTCCTGACCCTTATCCTGCTGCGTGTCCCGATCGCCTTTGCCATGGCCGCGGTCGGCGGCTTCGGCTTCGCCTTCCTGCGCGGCTTCGAGCCCGCCTGGGCGATGACCGGCCAAGTGGCCTTCGACACCGCGCTCTCCTACAGCCTGTCGGTCATCCCGCTGTTCATCTTCATGGGCAACGTGCTGGCGGGCTCGGGCGTCGCGCACGGGCTCTTCGCAGGGGCAAACCGGCTCTTCGGGCAGATGCGCGGCGGGCTGGCCATGGCCTCGGTCTTTTCCTGCGGCGGCTTCTCGGCCGTCTGCGGCTCGTCCCTCGCCACGGCGGCCACCATGTCCAAGGTCGCCATGCCCTCGATGCGCCGCTTCGGCTATGACGACCGGCTCGCCACCGGCTCCATCGCCGCCGGCGGTACGCTGGGTATCCTGATCCCGCCCTCGGTGATCCTGATCATCTACGGTCTTCTGACGGAGACCAACATCGCCAAGCTGTTCATCGCAGGCATCATCCCGGGCGTGATCGGGGTGGGGCTCTACCTCGGCGCGATCATGGTCGCGGTTCGGGTGAACCCGCACCTCGCGCCCGAGAAGGAGGACGCCGAGCCGATGAGCCGGACCGACATGATCGGCGTCGTCTGCGTGCTGGGCCTGTTTCTGTTCATCATGGTCGGCATCTACGGCGGGTTCTTCACCCCGACCGAAGCGGCCGGCATGGGCGCCGGCGCTTCCGTGCTGATCGCGCTTGCGCTGCGCACCATGAGCTGGACCGGTTTTTTCGCCGCGACGCTCGATTCCGTCCGCGCCACGGCGATGATCTTCGCCGTCATCATCGGCGCCGAGCTCTTCACCAATTTCATCAACTATGCCGGCTTGCCGGACGCGCTGTCGGGTTTCATCATCGACCACGAGATGCCTGTCTGGGCGGTGATCGGCTTCATCATTCTGGTCTACATGCTGCTGGGCTGCGTGCTGGAAAGCCTGTCGATGATCCTGCTGACGGTGCCGGTCTTCTACCCGCTGATGTTCGAGCTGGACTTCGCCAACGAGCTGCTGCTCGACCCGGAGAACGCGTTGATCTGGTTCGCCATCGTCGTGGTGGTCGCCACGGAGATCAGCCTGATCACGCCGCCGGTGGGCATGAATGTCTTCGTGCTCAAGGGCGTTTTGCAGGACGTCTCGCTTGGTACGATCTTCCGCGGCGTGCTGCCCTTCTGGATCGCCGACATCGTGCGGCTGACCCTGCTCATCCTCGTTCCCGCGCTCTCGCTCTGGCTTGTCGGCCTGATGTGAGCGGCAGGGCACCCGTACCAGCCCCGGGCCTACATCGCCCGGACAAACGAACCGAACCGCCCCCTGCCCCGGCAGGGAGACACCACCAGGGAGAAATGCCATGACGGACAAGACCATCAGCGGCCTCACTCAGGCCCCTTCGATCCCCGGCCCGCATGCAGGCTACATGCCCGGTTTCGGCAACGATTTCGAAACCGAAGCGTTGCCCGATGCCCTGCCCCAGGGCATGAACTCGCCGCAGAAATGCAACTACGGCCTGTACGGCGAGCAGCTTTCCGGTACCGCCTTTACCGCGCCGAGCCATCAGAACGAGCGGACCTGGTGCTACCGCATCCGTCCGTCGGTGAAGCATTCCTCGCGCTACCGGAAGATCGACGTTCCCTACTGGAAATCGGCGCCAAACGTCCTGCCCGATGTCCAGTCGCTCGGCCAATACCGCTGGGATCCGGTGCCGCACACGGATGCGCCGCTGACCTGGATCACCGGCATGCGCACCATGACCACCGCGGGCGACGTCAACACCCAGGTCGGAATGGCGAGCCACATCTACCTCGTGACCGAGTCCATGACGGACGACTATTTCTTCTCCGCCGACAGCGAGTTGCTGATCGTGCCTCAGGAAGGCCGGCTGCGCTTTGCCACCGAGCTTGGCGTCATCGACCTGGAGCCGCAGGAGATCGCCATCATCCCGCGCGGGCTGGTCTACCGTGTGGAGGTGCTGGAGGGTCCGGCACGCGGCTTCGTCTGCGAGAACTACGGCCAGAAGTTCGAACTCCCCGGCCGCGGCCCGATCGGGGCCAACTGCATGGCCAACCGCCGCGATTTCAAGACCCCTGTGGCGGCATTCGAGGATCGCGAAGCCCCCTCGACCGTCACCATCAAGTGGTGCGGCCAGTTCCACCGTTGCGAGATCGGCCATTCGCCGCTCGACGTCGTGGCCTGGCACGGCAACTACGCGCCGGTGAAATACGACCTGAAGACCTATTGCCCGGTGGGCGCGATCCTGTTCGACCACCCGGACCCGTCGATTTTCACCGTCCTGACCGCGCCCTCGGGCGTGCCCGGCACCGCGAATATCGACTTCGTGCTGTTCCGCGAGCGCTGGATGGTGATGGAAGACACCTTCCGCCCGCCCTGGTACCACAAGAACATCATGTCCGAGCTGATGGGCAACATCTACGGCCAGTACGACGCCAAGCCCAAGGGCTTCGTCCCCGGCGGCACCTCGCTGCACAACATGATGATCCCGCACGGGCCGGACAAGAACGCCTTCGAGGGCGCCTCCAATGCCGACCTGAAGCCCGAGAAGCTCGACAACACCATGTCGTTCATGTTCGAGACCCGCTTCCCGCAGCACCTGACCGAATTCGCCGGCAAGGAAGCACCGTTGCAGGACGACTACATCGACTGCTGGGCCGACCTGGAAAAGAAGTTCGACGGCACGCCGGGCGAGAAATGAGGCTCTACACCTACTGGCGATCCACGACCTCCTACCGGGTGCGGATCGCGCTGAACCTCAAGGGGCTGGCTTTCGAGCCGGTTCCCGTCAACCTCGTGGCCGGAGAGCAGTGCTCGCCCGAATACACGGCGCTGAACCCCGGCCAGGGCGTTCCGACGCTGGTGCTGGACGATGGCAGTGTCCTGACGCAATCGCTTGCGATCCTGGACTACCTGGACGCTGTGGCGCCGGAGCCGCCGCTTCTGCCCGGCGATCCGATCGCGCGGGCCCATGTGCAGGCCGCCGTGCAGACCATCGCGGTGGATATCCACCCGGTCAACAACCTCAAGGTCTTGGGGCGTTTGAAGGCCGAACATGGGCTGAGCGCCGAAGACGGCGTTGACTGGATGCGCCACTGGATGGAGCGGGGGCTCCAGGCCTATCAGGCGCTTCTTCCGGAAGGCCCCGCCTTCAGCTTCGGCGACCAGCCTGGACTCGCCGATATCTGCCTTGTCCCGCAGCTCTACAATGCGCATCGCTGGGGCGTCGACCTCACCCGGTTCCCGCGGCTTCTCGACATCGAGCAGCGTGCCCTGCAACTCCCGGCCTTTGAGGCCGCCCGCCCCGAAAACCAGCCCGACGCAGCCTGAAGGACCTCCGATGACCAAGCTCCTGCGCTCCTGGGTCGAGAGCGCCAATGCGCCCCAGACCGATTTCCCGCTCAACAACCTGCCCTACGGCGCCTTCCGCTTCGCTGGCGGGCCGCTGCATTGTGGCGTCGCCATCGGGGAAATGATCCTCGATGTGACCCGGCTGGAGGCGGACGGAAAGCTATCCCTTCCCGCAGGAACCTTTGCCAGCGGAATCTGGAACGATTTCATGGACCTGGGCCCCAAGGCCTGGGCCGATTTCCGGACGTTCCTGACCGAGGCGCTGGCCGAGGGCTCGCCCCGTCAGGCCGAGTTCGAGCCTTATCTCGTCGAGAGTGGAAAGGTATGTATGGAGATGCCGTTCCGCGTGTCGGAATACACCGACTTCTACGCCGGGCGTCACCACGCGTTCAATGTCGGCACCATGTTCCGAGGTCCCGAAAACGCACTGCCTCCCAACTGGCTGCACATTCCGATCGGCTACAACGGGCGCGCGTCCTCCGTGGTGATCAGCGGCACCGATATCCGCCGCCCCTGGGGCCAGCTCAAGGGGCCGGACATGGAGGCGCCAATCTTCGCCCCAAGCAGGCGGTTCGACCTTGAGCTCGAAATGGGCGCCATCGTGGGCCGCTCGTCTTCCGGGCCAGTCAGCGTGCAGCAGGCCGACGACATGATCTTCGGCTACGTCCTGCTGAACGACTGGTCGGCGCGCGATATACAGGCTTGGGAGTACCAGCCGCTCGGACCGTTCCAGGCCAAGGCGACCGCGACGTCGATCAGCCCGTGGATCGTGACGCAGGCGGCGCTCGGGCCCTTCCGAACCTCCACGCCCGCGCGCGAGAAGGAGCTTCTGCCCTATCTGCGGGAACCCGGCCCGATGCTCTACGATATCGACCTCGAGGTCGGACTCGCGCCCGAGGGCAAGCCCGAGACGATCCTGTCGCGTACGAACTACAACGAGATGTACTATTCCGCCGCCCAGCAACTGGCGCATCACACCACGAGCGGCTGCCCGATGCGTGTGGGCGACCTGCTTGGCTCCGGCACGATCTCGGGCCCGGAGAAGGCCAATCGCGGGTCGTTGCTGGAACTCAGCTGGGGCGGAAAGGAGCCGCTGACCCTCGACACCGGCGAGACCCGCAGCTTCCTTGAAGACGGCGACACGCTCACACTGCGCGGCGCTGCCATTGGCGATGGGTACCGGATCGGGTTCGGCAGCTGCTCCGGCAAGATCCTCGCGGCAACCGAAACGCCCTACGGCTGAACGACATCCCGGTGCGCGACTTCGTCCCCCTTCCAGGGGTACCGGGTCGCCCCGCGCTCGGGAGTCAGGTCTCCGTCGCCGCGCGCAGCAACGCCGAGACGCCGCGTTCCAGCGCCATGCGGTCTTCGTCGGACATGGCTGACAGCATGGCCTGCGCGCGCGCCTCGACCTGCGGCAGCAGACTGGCGAACAACGCGCGGCCTTCGGGCGTGCATTGATACACCCGGATCCTCCTGTCTTCGTCGAGGATCGCACGGGAAATCAGCCCCTTGTCCTCAAGCCGCTGGGCCGCGCGCGTCACCTGTACCTTGTCCAGCGTCCCGCGGCTCGTCAGTTCGCGCGAGGTCAGGCTCTCCGCATTGGACAGCAGGAACAGCAACCGCCACTCCTCGCGCGACAGGCCGAATCCCTGCTGGTAAACCTCGGTGAGTTTCCGCGAGAAGGTTTCGGACGCGACGGCCAGGCGATAGGGAAAGAAGGAATCGAGCTGCATATCGCTGGCAAGAATAGAGTTTCTCGTTTCAATTGCAATGAACTGCTCGGGCGGCCCCCGAACGAAACGACGCGCTTGCCGCCCCTTCGGACGACATGCGCTTGATCGTCACGCTCAGTTCGTTTCGAGCACGCCGCGGCGGATCTGGTCGGCCTCGATGGATTCGAACAGGGCCTTGAAGTTGCCTTCGCCGAAACCGTCATCTCCCTTGCGCTGGATGAACTCGAAGAAGATCGGGCCAACAACCGTCCGCGAGAAGATCTGCAGCAGGATGCGTGTCTCGCCGCCGTCCACCACGCCTTCGCCGTCGATCAGGATGCCGTGCTTCATCATCCTGTCCACGGGCTCGTCATGGCCCTTCACCCGCTCCTGGCTCTGTTCGTAGTAGGTCTCGTTGGGCCCCGGCATGAACCGCACCCCGCGCTCCGCGATGGCCTCGACGGAGGTATAGATATCCTCGGTCCCGACCGCGATATGCTGGATGCCCTCGCCGTTGTACCGCTTGAGATACTCGACGATCTGTCCGGTCTCGCCCCGGTCCTCGTTGATCGGGATGCGAATGCGGCCGCAAGGCGAGGTCAGCGCGCGGCTGAAAAGACCGGTATACTTGCCCTCGATGTCGAAGAAGCGGATCTCCTTGAAGTTGAAGATCTCGCCGTAGAACCGGAACCAGACGTCCATGTTCCCCTTCTGGACGTTGTGGGTGAGGTGATCGAGGTAGTAGAAGCCGACGCCCGGCGGATGGGCACTCGCCTCCCAGCGGAACTCGGCGTTGTAGGGGCTGGCCTTGCGGGCCCCTTCGATGAAATAGATCAGCGAGCCGCCAATGCCGACGATGGCCGGTGCGTTGATGACCTTGTCGTCGCCCTCATAGGGCGTGGCGCCTTTTGCGACCGCATGCGCAAAGGCATGGGCCGCATCAACGACCCGCCAGCCCATCGAGGGACAGCAGGGTCCGTGTGCCTCGACAAAGCGCATTCCCATGGAGCCGGGTTCGGCATTCAGCAGGTAGGTGATGTCTCCCTGCTGCCAGACCTCGATGGCCTTTTCGCGGTGCGTCGCCGTGCGGGCATAACCCATGCGGGTGAAAAGCTCGCGGAGCTTCTCCGGCTCCGGGTGCGCAAACTCGACGAATTCGAAACCGTCGGTGCCTGCTGGGTTCTCATCGCTGATGGTCGCCTCGGGGGCGTCGTGGGGGAAGGGTCCCATGGTTTTCCTCTCCTGTTCGCTGAGCATCAGGATAGGCGCAAACCCGCGCCGACGTTGCGCGATCGACTGGCAAATTCCGCGGAACTTTGCGAGAGTTGCGCACCAAATCAGGAAAAAACGCGGAGAACGCGCACGAAATGGACCAAGCGGACAGACGCCTTCTCAACGCGCTGCAGCGCAACGCGCAACTGACCGCCGAGAAACTCGGGGAGTTGCTGAATCTGTCTCCCAGCCAGGCGGGGCGGCGGCGGCAACGGCTGGAGAGCGAAGGGGTCGTGACCTCCTATGTCGCGCGCCTCGACCCGGCAAAGCTCGACCTCGGCGTTCAGGCCTTTGTCCAGGTTCAGATGGCCGGGCATTCGCCGAAGGAGGCCAAGGCGTTCCAGCGGCTGCTGGACCATCAGCCCGAAGTGATCGGCGCCTGGACCTTGACCGGCGAGGCCGACTACCTGCTGCGCGTCTACTGCCGGGATCTCGCGGCGCTGAACAGGTTGGTGCATGAGGTTCTGCTGCCCGAGCCCTCGGTGGCGCGGGTTCACAGCCAGATCGTCATGGCCGAGGCAAAGGCCGACAGCCCGCTTCCCACGTGACGTCTATCCGGACTGAAGCTCCGACAGGATCTCGGCGGCGATCTCGACCGAGCGGAGCTGGGCCGCGGGATCGTGGATCATCCCGGTCACCATCAGTTCGTCGGGCTGAAGCCGCTCGATCATGGCGCTGAAGCGCTGCCGGATGGTCTCGCGCGAGCCGGTGGCCGCGAAGCCGAGCGCCGCCTTGGCGCTGGAAAGAACATGATCGGGAACCAGCGTCTCAAGATCGTCGGTCGGCGGCGGCAGCTGCCCCGGCCGCCCCATGGTGAGCCGCGCGAAAGCCAGGAGCTGCGAGGACCGGAGATGCTCCGCCTCGGCATCGGTGTCGGCGGCGCAGACGCCCGCGGCGACCATCGCATAGGGCTCGGAGAGCTGCTCCGATGGCTGGAAATGCGCCCTATAGACGGAGAGCGCCCGCTCCAGCATCGTCGGCGCGAAATGCGAGGCAAAGGCATAGGGCAGACCGAAATGCGCCGCCAGCTGCGCCCCATAGAGGCTCGAGCCGAGAATCCAGACAGGCACGCCGGTGCCCTCGCCCGGGATGGCTCGGACGGTCGCGCCCGCACGCGGCTTGCCGAGATAGGCCATGAGTTCCTGAACATCCGCCGGAAAGCTGTCCTCCGGGGCCATGTGGCGGCGCAGCGCGCGGGCGGTGCCGCCATCGGTACCGGGCGCCCGCCCCAGGCCGAGATCGATGCGCCCCGGGAACAGCGTCGCCAGAGTGCCGAACTGCTCGGCAACCACCAGCGGCGCATGGTTTGGCAGCATGATGCCGCCGGCGCCCACGCGAAGGGTCGACGTGTTGGCCGCGACGTGGCCAATCAGGAGCGGCGTCGCCGCGCTCGCGATGCCGGGCATGTTGTGATGCTCGGCCAGCCAGTAGCGGTGATATCCCTTCGCCTCGGCCAGCCGGGCCATCGCCACCGTGGTGGCAAAGGAATCCGCAGCGCTTCCGCCTTCGGTGATCGGCGACAGGTCGAGCAGGGAGAAATGTTTCATGGGGCACCTCTTCGGCCGACCTAGGCACGACGTCACAAGACTGCCAGAGGGGACGTGACGTAGCCCCCTGCCCGCTTCGGAGCCGGTGCCGGACCGGCTCCTTCAATGTGGCCCGCGGGCTCAGGCCCAGGCGACGACCTCGTCGAGGTCGCGGCGGGTCTGCGGATAGGCAGGAGCACCGGCGCGGTAGCCGAACGCGACCATGACCGCCGGGTAGAACTCCTTCGGATCGATGCCGAAATGCTCTTGCAGGGTGGCCTGGGTCTGCTTCACGTCGAAGCCTTCGATCGGGCAGCTGTCGATGCCCATCAGCGCCGCGGCGGTCATCATGTTGCCGAGCGCGATATAGGCCTGACGGGCGGACCATTCGGTGAGCAGCCGGTCGGAGGTCAGGCCGAAATCCTCTTCCTGGAACTTCCTCAGCACGGCTTCGAAGCCGTTGGCGACCTCGTCGGGGAACTTCTTCACCTCGCGCATGTGGCGGGCGAGGTAGTCGCTGCCGGCCTTCATCGTCTCGGAGGTGCGCGCCAGGAACAGGCCGAAATGGCTGGCGCTGCCGAGCTGCCCGGTGGTGCCGTGCATCATGCCGTTGGCGCCCCAGGCGAAATCACGGAAAAGCTCCCGCTTTTCCCGGGTCTGGATCATCAACAACTGCCATTGTTCGGCACCGAAAGAAGTCGGCGACAGGCGGCCCGCTTCGAGGATCGTGTCGAACTCGGCCTCGGGGATCTTGCGCGTTTCGTCAAAGAGCTTGGTCGCGTGACGGAAGCTGAAGGCTTCCAGGATCTGGCTCTGAACGTCAGCGATTTCAACGATATCTTTCATGGGTCTCGGCTCCAGGATTGTTGCCGAGACAGCTATTCCCCCCGCGGTCGCGCGACTATCCACGCAGTTCGGAATTCACATTCCCGGAATTCTGCATAACCCCAAGTTCGATCCCCTCGGTGCGCTCGCGTCCGGTGGCGACGATCCGGTCGCGCATGAAATCCAGGAACGCCTTCACGCGGGCATGCATCAGCCGCCCCGGCGGCCGCACGGCCCAGATCCTGGTCTCCGGCCAACCGCGGTAGTCCGGCAGGACGCGCACCAGCCGGCCGGCACGAAGGTCCGGCCCCGTGGCCCAGAGCGAGCCGTTCGCGATCCCCATTCCGGCCAGGGCCCATTCGCCGACCGCTTCGCCATGGGTGACGGTGACGGGCCCGGAGACGCGGATTTCGTGGACCTCTCCTGCCGTGTTGGCGAGCTTCCAAAGGCTCTGGTCGCCGAAGTTCAGGCAGGCGTGCCGGGTCAGGTCCTGCGGCCTCTGCGGTGCCCCGGCGCGCTCGAGGTATTCCGGCGAGGCCACCAGCACGCGAGGATTCTCGTCGATCTTCTGCGCCAGCAGGCTGGAGGGCGCCAACTCGCCAAGCCGGAAGGCAAGATCGTATCCCTGATCGACGATATCGACCAGCGCATCCGTCAGGTGGAGGTCGAGTTGCACATCGGGGTAGAGCCGCAGGAACTCCGGCACAAATGGCACGACGAAGGACATCCCGAAGGTCGCCGAAGCGGTGACCCGTAGCCGTCCCGAGACCGAATGCGCCTTGTGGGACAGCACGGTCCGGGCGTCCTGTACGTCCTGCACGATGCGCCTGGCATGTTCGAGGAAGATCTCGCCATCCGGCGTCAGGGAGACGGAGCGCGTGGTCCGGTTCAGCAGCTTCACCCCGAGATCGGCCTCGAGCGACTGGATCCGCTGCGAGGCGTTGGTGGCGGACAGGCTGAACTCGGCGCCGGCCCGGCCAATCGCGCCAAGTGCGGCCACGCGGACGAAGAGTTCGAGGTTCTTGAGGTCGAAGGACATGGGACAGGCTCCGGCGGTCGGGACGCCCCTCATTATCGTCCATTCTGGGATAATGCATCCAGAATCCAGCAGATAGCGCCGCCTGGCTTCATACTTATCCTGTGTTCCGGACACGATAGCATTGGAGACCCCATGAAAGCCGTAGGCTTCAAGACCCCCGGATCGCTGGACCGCGAAGATGCGCTGGTCGATATCACGCTCGACACGCCCGTGGCCGCCGGCCGTGACCTGCTGGTCAGGGTCGAGGCGGTTTCACTCAACCCGGCCGACACGAAGGTGCGGCAGGACATGGCGCCGCCGGACGGGCAATGGATCGTGCTCGGCTACGACGCCTCCGGCGTGGTCGAGGCGGTCGGGCCGGACGTGACGGGCTTCGAACCCGGCGATGCGGTCTACTATTCCGGCGACGTCATGCGCCCGGGCACAAATGCCGAGTTCCACCTCGTCGACGAGCGGATCGTCGGGCGCGGGCCGGCGAACCTGAGCCATGCCGAGGCGGCCGGGCTGCCGCTGACCACGCTCGCCGCCTGGGAGGCGCTGTTCGACCGTCTGGACGTGCGCACCCCCACCGCGGAGGGCGGCAAGCTGATCCTGGTGATCGGCGGTGCCGGTGGCGTCGGCTCCATTGCGGTGCAATTGCTGCGCGAGCTGACCGATCTGACGATCATCGCCACCGCCTCGCGCCCCGAAACGGTGGACTGGGTCAGGGATCTCGGCGCGCACCACGTCGTCAACCACCGCGAACCGATGAGGCCGCAGATCGAGGCGCTTGGCCTTGGCGCGCCGGGCTTCATCCTTTCGACCAACGGCACCGCCGGCCATATCGGCGAGATCGCACAGATCATCGCGCCCCAGGGCCGGTTCAGCCCTGTGGACAATTCCGGACCGGTGGACCTCACCCCCTTCGGCATGAAATCCGTCGCGGTCTACAACTTCACCATGTTCACCCGGCCGATGTTCAAGACCCCCGACATGGGCGTTCAGGGCAAGATACTGTCCGAAGTTGCCGACCTGATCGATGCCGGACGCCTGCGGACGACGGTCACGGAGGTGGCGGGCAGGATCGACGCGGCAAACCTGCGCAAGGCGCATGCCCTGGTCGAATCCGGCAAGGCCCGTGGCAAGATCGTTCTGGAAGGTTTCCGAGACCTTTCCCAAGCTGGAACAGCCCACACGAACCGGGGCACGGGCGTCGGTCCGCAGCGTTGAGTTGGAGATCCGAGATGGACACCCTCGAACAGAACAAGCAGAACGTCATCGCCTTCTACGAGATGATGTTCAACGCCTGCGAGCCGCGCAGAGCGATCGAGACCTTCACGGGCGACGACTACATCCAGCACAACCCCCATGTCGCCACCGGAAAGGATGGCTTCATCGCCTATTTCGAGAAGATGGCCGCGGAATACCCGGGCAAGCGCGTGGAGGTGAAACGCGCCCTGGCGGAAGGCAATCACGTGGTCCTGCATTGCCACCAGATCTGGCCTGGGGGTTTGGAATACGCCGGCATCGACATCTTCCGCCTCGATGACAGCGGCAAGATCGTCGAGCACTGGGACGTGCTGCAGGAGATGCCCGAGACAAGCGCCCACGACAACGGGATGTTCTGACCTCGCGGGTGTTGTCGCCTGGTCGATGGCCTTTTCGCATCAGACACCCGGACACGCACAGCCTCGGAGCCTTTCGGGGTCGTGCGGTAACTTCGCGGCGCCCCCAGCCGAACTTGATCGCGATCTCCAACCGCACTTTCGGGTGTCAGGAAGCATGGCTGCCCCCAGAGGGCGGCGGCACAAGCCCCCGTGCCCGGCTTCCCTAAGCCTCCCCGCCCTTCCCGTCCCGCCAGCGGGACGGTGCAACGCCCGTCCAGCGCCGAAAGGCCCGGGAGAAGTTGGAGACATCAGTGTAGCCAAGGGCCTGCGCGACATCCTCGAGCTTGGGAGCGCCGCGCTCGAGAAGGTCACAGGCGAGCTGCTTCCGCTCGTCCTCGATCAGGTCGGCGAGGCCTGATCCGCGATCCCGGAGGTATTTCTGAACATCCCGTCGATTGAACCCCATCTGGGAGACCAGCTGCGGCACTCCGAATGCCGGGTCCGAGATGTTCGACCGGATATTGGAACGGATCGCGGCAATCAGGGCCTCCGTAGGGGGCTTCTGGGCGTTCCTGTCGGGAATTGCGTGTGGATGGCGCTGGATTGGCAGCACCAGCCACTCGGAGGGAAAGGAGAACGACAGCTCCCGGGGGTCGCCCCTGAGCAGGTTGCAGTTCCCGATTTCCGGCACCCTCGCCACTTCCGGATCACAGATCTTGAACACCATGTCGGACGACCGCCACGCATCCCCAAGGGCGACCCGGAACAAGGTGACGAACAGGCCGAGAGCAAAGGCATCGATCTGGGCCGGAGGCTCCATAGGGACAAACCCGCGGTCTCTCTCGAACCATGTGACGCCGGATCCGATCTTCAGGCGGAACGCCACGTTGGTTGTGAACTTCTGCGCGTCCAGCAGAAACCGGGTGAAGAACTCGACCATGACGTGCGAGTCCGAATAGGCCTCCGCGATCACCGGCCAGTCCATGATCGCGGGATCGAGCCCGAGTTTCACGCCAAGATTTGGCTCGCCCAGTTCCTTCGCGGCCAACTCGGTGAACCGGTAGATCGACTGCGCGGGAGCGACGGACTGCGGGTCATTGAGCATCTCCGAAGTGATGCCGACGGACGCACTCAGCGCGCCCGCCGGCAATCCCGCTTCCGTGACCGCGCGAACAAATGGTGCCATCGTCGAAACCTGGATCAGCGGCGCTTTCCTGTCCGGCATCATTCCGTCCATCGTTGTTTCCAGAAATGTAGGTCCATCGGCCGGCGTGTTGCAGACTGACATGTCATTTCTGGCAAGAAATCGACTCCGCCCTTCCAGGGATGACGTGGGCGGGCGCGAAATCGACGCTAACACTCATGGAGGCGAATAACAGGGAGAGAGAGATGAAACCTCAGGCAATCGGAGCGTTCGGCGCGATTCTTTTCGCAAGCACCGCGATGGCGCAGGACGATGCACCGTCCCAGGTGCTTTTCACCAATGTCCATGTCTTCGACGGCGTGAACGAGGCCCGGATCGAGAACGCAAGCGTTCTGGTCGAAGGTAACCTGATCAAGACGGTATCGACGGAGGTCATCGAAGCTCCGGATGCGGAGGTGATCGACGGCGGCGGCAGGACGTTGACACCGGGCTTCATCGAGGCTCACGCGCATTTGGCGCTGATGGGGCCGTCCCTCTCCGCTATGGAGGCAAATTCGACTTGGGAAGACTTCGGCATTCATGCCACGCGGATGGCGGAGATGTATCTCATGCAGGGATTCACGACGGTGCGCGACGCGGGCGGCGCCAATGGCGGCCTGCGGCGCGCCATCGACGCCGGCCAGATCGTCGGTCCGCGTCACTACGCTTCGGGTGCATTCATCAGCACGCGCGGCGGCCACGCCGACTTCGCCAATTTCACATCGCCACCGGGGACCGACACCAATTTCAGCCGCCTGAACATGGCGCAGGAAGTCAGCGGCGTGGACGATGTCTACTTGTTCGGCCGCAACAACTTGCGCATGGGCGCGACACAGCTGAAATTCATGCAGTCGGGCGGGGTCGTTTCGGCCTTCGATCCGTGGCAACTGCTCGCCGGATCAAAGGAAGAAATCGAAGCCGCCGTTCAGGTTGCCAGTGAATATGGCACCTATGTCATGGCGCATTCCTACCGCAAGGAAGCGATCATGAGCGCACTCGAAGCGGGTGTAATGTCGATCGAACATGGTTTTCATTTCGATTGCGAGATTGCGGCTTTGATGAACGAAAAAGGCGCGTACCTCACGACCAACTTGACCGCCTTCGACCCGGGTCTGCTGGACGTGCCGGCGGTCAAGAACCAGCCATCCAGCCTCCGGAAAGCGATATCTGCATCAGCGACCTTCGAGAACTACATTCCGAACATGAAGGAATGCCCGGTCAAACGCGCCTTCCAGACGGATTGTGTTGGCTCGGTCGAGGCGTGCAACATCCAGATCGCCTATGAGAAGTATCTGGGCAACGAGTTCTTCGGCCCCTACACGTCAATGGTCACCCTGACATCGACGGGTGGCGAGCTCGTGGCGCTCAGCGGTGACTTCACGAATCCCTACCCGGAAGGAAAGCTCGGCGTGATCGAGGAAGGCGCCTATGCCGATATCCTTCTGATCGACGGCAATCCGCTGGAGGATTTCTCGGTAACGGGCACCGGCGACAAGTGGTTCGATGCGGAACCGCGGCCCGAGAGCCCGGAGACGATCCGGATCATCATGAAGGACGGTGTAATCTACAAGAACACACTGAACTGATCGAGCATCGGGGCGGTTTCCGATCTCGGCCGCCCCGCCTTTCTTTGATTGAATGGAGAACGAAGCTTCCGGGTGTCGCGACCGTTTTCCTGTCAGACTTGGAGTTGAGACCCTGAAACATCTCAGCCTCTGCATTGCCGTTCTGGCGTTGGTACCCTGTGCAATTCTAGCGCAAGTGGGCCCCAATATTGACGAGCTCGCCAAGGAGTTGGCCAATCCGGGCGCGGCGAATGCCACGCTGAACTTCAAGCTTGAGTACCGGACATTTGACGGCGACCTCCCGGGTGCCGACGATCAGGACAGCCTGACCCTGACGTTCCAGCCGGTGTTGCCCTTCAAGCTGCCAAATGGCAACAATCTGATCTTCCGCCCTGCGTTTCCCTATGTCTGGGATCAACCCGGCTTCAACGCTGAGGAATTGGCGTTCGAGAACGTCGATTCCTTCGGAGATATTCCCTACGATCTTCTCTACTCCTGGCAATCCGGGGCCTGGACACTGGGCGCTGGGATCGTCGGATCAATCCCGACCTACACCGATCTGTCGTCGGAGAACTGGACCCTCGGCCCAAGCTTTCTGGCGGTGAAGACCTTTGACTGGGGGGTGGCCGGTCTGTTTCCGTTCCATAACGAGAAGATTGGCGGCAACGGCCCGGAGACGTCGATCACCTCGCTGCAGTACTTCCTGTTCTACGGACTTGGGGACGGTTGGCAGATTGGGACCGGCCCCACCAATAGCTATGACTGGAACGCTGACACCGACGATGGCTGGACCGTTCCGATCGGGCTGACCCTTGCCAAGACGGCAGCGTGGGGAAATCAGCTGGTGAAACTCAGCCTTGGTGTCGAAAAGAATGTCATCGCGCCGGAAGCTTTCGCGTCCGACTGGAAATACACGCTGCAGATCAGCCCAGTCGTCAAGAACCCCTTCCAGTCCAATCCACCTGCATCCCCGATTGACCCAGCCACACGCGCGGCGCTTCTTGCGCCGATCAGATAGGAGTGCACATGCGAATCTTTATCGCCGCCTTTGGGCTGGGCATCTTGGCAAGTGCTTCGATGGCCGACAACGCGCAGATCGGCTGGAGCGATCTGGTCGATACGCAGGCGCAGATGTTCGAGGATCCCTACCGGGAGCTGGACGAGGATCAGTTCGACCAGTTGATGACGGTCGTTCGTTTGCGCGACGCCCTTGAAGACGGGGCGCTCGGCCCGGAGAGGCGCACGGAGATCGAAACCGGCCTGGCGGCGGCGGAGACCAGCCTCGCCGGGGCCGGGATCGACGCCGACTGGCTCATTTCGCAACGCTGGATCGTTGCCGAGCGTCGGGAGGCAGCTGCCAATGCCGGCAACCCGGCTCTCGACGATCAATCCGTAAGCATCTCGGGCTTTGCCATTGCAGCGCCACGGGACGAGGACGGTGCATCCGTCATCTATCTCGTGGAGGCGCCGGGAATGTGCAGTCACATGCCGCCACCGTCCCCGAACCAGATGGTCCGTGTCCGCCTGGCGAGCGACTGGACGCCGGACTTCATGCACCAGCCGGTGAGCCTGACCGGGCGCCTTCACATCGATCCCTCGGACCGGATGTTCAGGGTGGTGGATGGAGACGTGCCGATGAAGGCCACCTGGCGGCTGGAAGCGGTCTCGCTGGCCCCCCTCACCCAGTCACCGGGAGGCATGGGCGGCAGCGCCGACTGGATCGAGCAACTTCGTGTCAAACTCGCCAGCAGCAAGACGGCCAAGGATTAGGAGGCTGACTATGGCAACGTGTCGCGCTCTCTCCATGGCGCTAGCGCTGGCACTGCTGCCCGGACTGGCAGCGGCGCAGCAGGGTTTGTCCGGTCCGTCGTCGGTCGCGGCCGACCTGGAGCCCGGTGACGGCCTGACCGATCCCCAACCGCGCAGCAGCTTTCCTCGCAACGCCCTGCCCGGCTATTTCGCCTGGAAGGACCGCCTCGCGGAGAGCGGTTTCCGGTTCAACCTGGACTATCTCGCCCTCGGCCAATGGAGCGACAGCGATCTCGGGCAAGGCGATGCAGGCGGCGGGCTGCTTCGGTTCTACGGGGCCTGGCAGGCAACCGAGAACGGGTCCCTGACATTCAAGGTCGAGAACCGGCAGGCCTATGGCGAGGTGGCCCCACAATTCTTCGGCTTCGATGGAGGCGCGCTCTCGATCACGGGAACGGCCTTCAATGACAACGGCACCATGCTGACGAACCTGTTCTGGACCCAGCGAGACCCGGAAGGGCGATGGACGATCCAGCTCGGTCAGCTCGATGTCACCGACTTCGTCGATGTCTACGGATTGGTCAGCCCCTACACGGCGTTCCAGAATCTCGCCTTCAACACCAACCCCACGATCAATGCACCGAACCCCGGCCTCGGGATCGCCGCCGGCGCGAAGCTCGGCGAGCATGTCTACGTCGTCGGCGCTGTCGCCGACGCCAACGGAGACCCGACCGAACCGACAGTCGACGTGTTCGATACCGGCGAGACCTTCAAGTCCATCGAGATCGGCTACACGGCTGGGTCCGACAGGATCTATTTCGACAACATCCACCTGACATTCTGGCAATCGGACGAGGCGGAGGACGGCAGCCGCGCCGAGGACAAGGGCGTTACCTTCTCGGCGGCCTGGTTCATCGACAACACATGGATGCCGTTTATCCGCGCCGGGAGATCGGACGGGACGGCGGCGCTCTATGACCGGTCGCTGTCCACGGGCCTTGGATGGTACCGGCGCAACACGGACCTCGCCGGAATCGGGTTGAACTGGGCCCAGGCCAAGGGGTTCGACGACACCCAGTTCACGACGGAGGCCTTCTACCGTTTCAACATCTCGACCGATTTCCAGATCACCCCCTCGATCCAGTACGTCTCGAACCCGCTCCTCAACCCCGAGTCCGACGACCTGACAATCTTTGGCTTGCGCGCAAGGATCGTGTTCTGAAGGTGCGTCCTTCCTTGTCGGGTTCACCGTTGCGGTAACAGAGCATTCCGGGGGAGCCTGTTCTCCGAAGCGATGGGACGCCGAGCAACCCGAAGCCAGCGCCCAAGGCTCGCCTTGCCGACGGTAGTGGACGCACCGCTGCGCAATCGATGCCGGTGGAGCAGGAGCGATCCACCTCATCCGCTCAGGGTCTGGTCCCAGGTGCAGAAAAGGGCATCACCAACGCTGCCTCCCGCAAGCCTTCAGCCCTTGATGGAAGACGAGGGACTCAACCCGCCTTGGGTGCTTTCGCCGGCCCCAGAAGTTTGCGGACGCTGTCCTCCTTCCAGGGCTTGCCAGTGGCGCTTTGCACCTGCCGGGCGTTCAACTCCTCGGCGATCTCCCTGTTGCTTCGTTTCTCCGCACGCAGCCGTTGCGCTTCTTGCAGGGCACGGGCGACGCGCTCGCCCTTCCCCCTCGTCCACTCGTCCTGCCTCTCACGCCATTGCGAGAAATGCGCAGCCGGATCGAACGGCTTGCCGTCGATCAGGACCTCGTCGGGGTAAACCGGCGTGACCCTGATGCCCAACCGCCGTGCCCAATCGGTAAACGGGGCATGGCTGCGCCATCCCTGCGCCTGCGAAAAATCGACGAAGAGAAGCGTCGCATCCTGCGCCCTGCAGATCTTCGCGACCTGTGCCAGGGGGGCCCGGACATATGCGCTGGCACGGTCCGGAGCGATCTCCATGAAGATCTCCTCGGCGACGAGCCGGTAGGTCTCGTCCTTGGCGAAGCGCCGTATCCGTTCGCGTTGATAGCGGATCGTGCGACTTGCGACGGCCGCCTCCTCGACGTTGTCCGGCAGACGTTCGAACCCGGCCCAGGGTACGGGCAGCGTCCAGTAGAAGCCGACGGCGTTTTGCATGGCCTGCCTTCCCTCCCTTGCAAGAACCGGAAAATCCCGAGCGCCCCCCAGCGGGCGCCGATCCGGGCGTATCCATGCTGCATCGAAGCAAAGGAGACTGAAATGATCCAGACACTTAATGCGCC
Organism: Tropicimonas sediminicola; assembly: GCF_900188335.1. GTDB lineage: Bacteria > Pseudomonadota > Alphaproteobacteria > Rhodobacterales > Rhodobacteraceae > Tropicimonas > Tropicimonas sediminicola. The sequence continues at coordinate 847,906 of NZ_FZOY01000002.1, forward strand.
CGTCGTCGCAGATCTTCTGCCGGATGTGGTCGGCGCAGTCCGCGAGGCCGGCGCCATGCTCCGGGCCGAGTTCCATCGCCCGGGTGGACCGCGCGGAAGCGGTTCCAGTGCGCCTGTCGATGCCGAGATCGAAACATTTCTGAAGCACCGTCTGCTCGGGCTGCACGATTGCGGCTTCATCGGCGAGGAGGCCGACAGGGCCGCGTCCCCGTCTGGCGACACCTGGGTGGTCGACCCGCAGGACGGCACGACGGATTTCCTGGCCGGCCGCCGGGGATCGGCCATTTCGGTGGCCCTGCTCCGCGATGGCCGACCCGTTCTCGGTGTCGTCCTCGCGCCGCTCGCGCCGGACGATGGCGGCGACCTGATCTCCTGGGCCGAGGGGGCGCAGCTTGCCCGCAACGGAACGCCGGTGAGACGACAGCCCGCCGGCGGCCGCATCGTCATCGCGATGAACGCAAATGCGGCGGATCACGCCCAGCACAATCACGAAACCTTGCCGGATGTGCGGATCCTCGGCATGCCGAGCCCGGCCTACCGGCTGGCTCTGGCCGCCGTTGGCGAGGTGGACGCCGCCGTCAGTCTCGTGTCGGGGCTGGATCGCTGGGACATCGCGGGCGGCCATGCCCTGCTGATCGGGGCGGGCTGTGTGCTGGTCGAGAGATCCGGCCGTACGATCGACTATGGCAGGCGCAGCTTCGATGGCTGCATCGGTGGCGACGCCGAGGCGGTTGCGGAACTCGTGGCTTTGAGGCCCCGCCCTGGGTCGCGCCAGGTCCGCAAGCGCGTGCGGCCGGCCTCGCCCATTGCAGATGCAGAGCGGTTGTCTCGGGCGCAAGGCTGCCTGCTGGGTCAGCTGGCGGGCGATGCATTGGGATCCGCCGTCGAGTTCCGCTCGTCTCGCGAGATCGCGCGCAGCCACCCCGAGGGCGTCACACAACTGAGCGACGGCGGGACGTGGGATCTCATCGCCGGGCAACCGACCGACGACAGCGAGATGGCGCTGGCGTTGGCACGGTCGCTCGTGGCGGCCCGTCGCTTCGATCCTGACAAGGTCGGCAAGGCCTATATTCGCTGGGAACGGTCGGGCCCCTTCGATATCGGCGGCACCACGCGCGCCGGCATCGCAGCGATCGCGGCCGGGCAGCAGGCCAGGAATGACCGGAGCCAGGCGAACGGCGCGCTCATGCGGGTCAGTCCGATCGGCATCTTCGCCGCGGGCGACCCGGCGGGCGCCGCCGATCTCGCGGCGCGCGACGCCCGCCTGACCCATCCACATCCCATCTGTCAGGCCGCAAGCGCCGCATTTTCGGCGGCGATCGCAACCGGAATCGCCGGCGGCAGCGCGGAGGACATGTGGGCTGCAGCGGACAGGTATGCGGGCGAAGGCCCGGGCGCGGAGACCATTCGCAAGGTGCTTGCCGTCTCGCGCCACGAGGGGCCGGCCGAGTTCGAACGCCAGATGGGATGGGTTCTCATCGCTTTCCAGAACGCGTTTCACCAGCTGATGCGCGGCACGCCCCCGGCCGAGGCGCTGCCCGAGACGGTTGCCCGCGGCGGCGACACGGACACCAACGCCGCCATCTGCGGTGCGCTCCTTGCCGCGCTCCATGGCCGAGAGGCCCTGCCGCTCCAATGGCGCAATGCCGTCCTGTCCTGTCGTCCCGTCAAGGCGCGCGGCATCCGGCACCCGCGCCCGCAGGAATACTGGCCCGACGACGCGCTCGAACTTGCCGAGGCGCTGCTTGCCGCACGACCGGATCGTCCGGCCGGGAAGAAAAAGAAACCCGACCCCAAGGAGGAAACCATGAGCGATTTCGACAACCTGAGCGACCAGCAGAAAGCCCTCTTGCAGATCAGGCTCGATGGATACCTGGAGGCGGCCGTGATGGCAGCCCGCAGCCAGAACATCGGACTGACCGAAGCCCTGTCGCTCGCCACCACCGCGCTGCTGAGGGAGTTCTCGGCGCAGGGCATTCCCCGAGAAAAAGTCGTCGAGATCTGGCAGAAAGCGATGCTGCCGATCTATCCGTCCACCGAGGCGACGGCAGTGCGCCGGATCCATTGAGGCCGGACAAGATCGGCGCCGAGCGATGCGGCCCTGTCGCGGCGCGTGGGCACCTCAAGTTCGCGAACATGACGGCGGTTCATGTTCGCGCGCTTTCTGTTGGCCTGCCGGGAGATTGCCGTCGGCTCCGGTCGCCCCCTTGCATCCGGGCTTGGCCGACAAGAAACGGCGCCCGCCGTGACGGCTGAGCGCCGAGTGTGGAACGAGGGACAGTGCAGCGGGTTGCGGCTGTTCCAATCCCCGCAACCCATGATTTCTTGTAGCAGGCGGGTCGTTTTTCGCCATGACCTGGATCAACGAACACGGCGGGTACGCCCGAAATGACGGTCTTTCTGCGCCCCGCCGGACGCCACCTCCATCCACGTAAGGCAGGAGAGACCGAGAGCGGCCGGAAAGGCGCACTTCTGCACCGTCGCGCCACCGAAAAAGCCCGCGGGATCAGCGACATCGGTGGCGCCCGTGACGTCGTTGTCCGGACAGCTGTGTGAGCGGACCGTTGCAGAAGTGCGACGCAACTTCGCTTTGACCAGCAAAATATGGAGTCCGGTGCCGTCCCGGCGGTTTACTGCCGATCGGAAAAATGGCTATTGTACCTCACGAGCATTGGTCGAGGCGCAACAAACTGGCGCGTATCGGCCCCAAATCAACAAGAAATGGTGCCAAGTCGGCGCCTCAGGCGACAGGTCGTTGCTCTGAGGTAATGCCGGTGTGTCAGGACACCAGTGGGGCAGGCTAAATGAAACGTCTTTCGGGGTTCTGGGGCCTCCTGTCGGCATATTGGGTGTCCGAGCGGTGGCGGGAAGCGTGGTTGCTCACCGCGGTCATCATCGCGCTGACCACCCTGCTCAGCAAGGCAAGCGTCTGGGTCGCCATGGCGAGCGCCGAATTCCTCGCATCGCTCGCGAATTTCCATTCCCTCGAAGCCGCGACGGATCCGGTGCGTGTTGTCCTCCTCGCTGCGGGCACCTACCTCGCGATCTTCGTCGCCCGGACCGCCGGCGTGGCGCTTCGGCATTTCATCTCGACGACCCTCCACCGCAGGGCACGCGGCTGGCTGGTGGCGCAGTTCAACCAGGCGATCCTGTCCGACGAACGCACGGCCCTGGACCTGATGAGCGACCGCTCGGAAGCCGGAGGCACCTCCCGGATGCCCGATGCCATCGACCAGCGGATCGACGAATGCTCCGCAGGGCTTTACGGCGGCGTGATTGGCCTCTCGATGGGACTTTGGGGAGCCGTGACGTCCATCTACTTCATCTCCGAAGCCTTGCTCGAACACACCAAACCCGTGCCCTTCCTAGATCGCTGGGGACAGGAGGCCAATCTTGCTCTGGAACGGACGGTGGGTCCGGAGATGGCCTCCCACGTCAACCTCGTACCCGGCGAATATGGCACGGCGCTGCTGGCGATCCTGATGGTCGCCGTCTACGTCCCGTCCATCACCTATGTCGCATGGCTGCTGGGACGGGTGCTGGAGCGGCTCAACCTCCAGCGGCAACGGCGCGACGGCGCCTGGCGGGGCGAGTGGGGCGTGATGCTCAACCGCGTCGCCCAGATGGCGGCCTCCCGCGGCGAGCGGGCACAGAGCCGCATCAACGGCAAGCTCTACGCGGATGTCGATCAGACCTGGGGGCGCCAGAACCGGCTCGACGCGGGCATGCTGATGTTCCGGAACACCTACAGCTTTCTCTCCGCGCGTCTTCTGGCCTATCTCCCGGCGTTGCCCGCATTCATGGCCGGCAGCCTGTCGTTCCGGGACTTTGCGGCGAGCAGCGAGCTGACGGCGGAACTCATCGGCGACGTGTCCTGGTTCATCAACGTGATGCCCGCGATCGCCATGCTCCGTGCGAACTCGGCCCGACTGACCGAGGTTGCCCGCGCCATCGAACGGGTGCGCCAGCGGCAGGATTTCTACGCCGAAACCGGGGTCAGTCGCTTCGAGCGGGTCCGGACCGAGAGCGGACCGGTTCTGGCGATGGAAAATCTGAGCCTGAACCATCGCGGGCACGACACGCAGGCTTTCCTGACAGTGCCGCGCATGGCGCTCTACCCCGGAGAGCGGGTCTACCTGCGCGGTCAGAACGGCTGCGGCAAGAGCAGCCTGCTGAAAGCCGTCGCCGGGCTGTGGCCCTATGGCGAAGGCCGCGTGAAGATGCGGGACGGGGCGGAGATCTTCTTTGCCGGGCAGGAGCCCGACATCCCGGACCGCCTGACGCTGAAGGCGCTTGTGGCCTATCCCGATTATCCCGAGCAGCATTCCGATATCGCCGCCGCCCATGCCCTCTCGCGGGTCGGGCTGGGGGACTTCATCAACTGCCTCGAGGACGACCTCTACCAGGGCAAGAACTGGCGCAATGTCCTGTCCGGCGGCCAGAAGCAACGGCTGGTTCTGGCGCGCATCCTGCTGGCCAAACCCCGGATCCTCCTGCTGGACGAAGCCACGTCGGCGCTCGACGTCAATGCCGCGGTAGACTTCCATCTCACCTTGTGCGAGTGCTTGCCCGAAACCGCAATTCTTGCGGTTCTGCACGGGGAGACCGTGCCGCATGACCCGGATGGCGACCCGTTCTATTCCTCGGTTCTCGAAATCCGAAACGGTATCGGGCAGTTGCGCCCAATCGTGGCGACAGGATACGCAGCGCGCCACGCGGCGGAGTAAAGGCTCAGCAAACAAGGCGCCCGCATGGCAAAGCAGACGAATGTCGAACGGCTGATGGCCGAAATGACGCTCGCCGAGAAGACCGGTCAGCTCAACCTGCTCGCCGCGGGCGAAGGCCTGGTCACGGGGAGCGCGCAGAACACCCCGCTGGCGCGGCGGCTGGACGCGGGTCAGGTCGGGGCGATCTTCGGCACCAAGTCGCTGGCCTCCGCGCGCGCGATGCAGGAACGCGCCCTTGCCGGCTCGCGCCTGAAGATCCCGCTGTTCTTTGCGGAGGATGTCATTCACGGCCACCGCACGGTCTTTCCGCTGAACATCGCGCTGGCCTGCAGCTGGGACCTCGACCTGATCGAGGAAACCTCGGCCTTCGCGGCCGCGGAGGCTTCAGCAGAGGGCCTGCACCAGGTCTACGCCCCCATGATCGACATCTCCCGTGACGCTCGGTGGGGCCGCGTTGCGGAAAGTCCGGGCGAAGACCCCCTCCTCGCCTCCCGGATCGCGGCGGCCGCCACGCGCGGCTTCCAGGGAAAGGACTTCGCCGGGCCCGGCCGGGTGGCGGCCTGCCTGAAGCATTTCGTTGCTTATGGCGCGCCGGAAAGCGGTCGCGACTACGACAACGTTAGCCTCGCCTGGGAAGACCTGCTTTCGGTCTACCTGCCCCCATTCGAGGCCGGCATCGCCGAGGGAGCCGCCAGCGTCATGGTCGCCTTCAACGCGGTCAACAAGCTACCGATGCACGCCAATGGGCCCCTGATCGAAGGCTGGCTGCGCGGCAAGGCGGGGTTCGGCGGGCTGATCGTGTCCGACTACACGGGCGTCAAGGAGCTCACGCCGCATGGGCTGGGGCCAGCCAACGTGGCCGTGGCCCGAGCGCTCCACGCAGGGGTCGACATGGACATGGTCGGCGAGGACTACCTTGCCGAGCTTCCGGAACTGGCACGAAGCGGGCTGGACGCACCGGACGCCGGACTTGCCCTTTCGCCCGAGGACATCGTGGGCCTCGTCGACCGTGCCTGCTATCGTGTGCTGATCTTCAAGGAGAGGCTCGGACTTCTCGAAAACCCGTTTCGCGGGCTGGAGGGATCGCCCGCGGCGCCGTCGCGCCTGGAAGGGCGCAAGCTGGCCAGGAAGGCCGCCGCCCGCTCGGCTGTCCTGCTGAAGAACGACGGCCTTCTGCCCTTGAGGCCCAAGAGCCGCGTGGCGCTCATCGGCCCGTTTGCCATGGATCGGGCGAACATGCTCGGCACCTGGTCGGTTTCCGGCCGGGCGGAGGATGTCGTCAGCCTGCGGGATGCCGTGGCTGCCATGACCGGCTCCGCCCCGTTGGTCGCCTGGGGCGCGAATATCGTCGACGAAACGTGGCTCCGGCAGCGCCTCAACGTTCACGGCGTCACCGTAGATGCGGACGAGCGGCCGGAGGCCGAATTGCTTTCAGAGGCCCTCGATGCCGCCCGCGACGCGGAGGTCGTGATCGCCACAGTGGGCGAAGCCAAGGAACACGCGGGCGAGTCCTCTTCGCGGCTGTCGCCAGACCTCCCCGCCCCGCAGCGCCGTCTGATCGATACCCTGGCCAGCACCGGCAAGCCGCTGGTGGTGGTGGTGTTCGCCGGTCGTCCGCTCGCCCTGGGCGAGATCGCGGAAAAAGCCGACGCCGTGCTCTACGCCTGGCACGGCGGCATCGCCGGTCCGGAAGGCGTCGCCGACCTGCTCTTCGGTGCGACGGTGCCGTCGGGGCGGCTGGCGGTGTCGCTGCCGGCGCACCCGGGCGAGGTGCCGCTTAGCTACGCCAGCGACCCGACGGGGCGCCCCTTCACCGGGCGTTTCATGAAATTCCGGACAGGCTGGCTCGACATGCCCGATGACGCACGACGGTTTCCTTTCGGCTTCGGGCTCGGCTACGGCAAGGTGACCTACGGCGCGCCGAGCCTGTCGGCGGAGGCCGCACCTGCGGATGAGCAGGTCCTGCTGCGGCTTCACGTCGAGAACGATGGCCCCGGTGCGGTCGTCGAGACGGTGCAACTCTACGCGACGGACCCGGTAGCGCGTGTGACCCGCCCCGGCCGGATGCTGATCGACTTCAAACAGGTGGCACTGAGCGCCGGGGAAAGCCGCGAGTTGGTCTTTGAGATCAGTTCCGAGCAATTCCGCTACCCCATCGCTCCGTCCCTGGATGCCGCCCAATGGGTCCGCGATCCCGGCGAGGTGGTGCTGCATGTCGGCCCGAACAGCCGCGACACGCAGAGCGTGAAGCTGACATGGCAATCGTGATCCGCGGGCTCGACGACGCCGCGCTCCGCGACCGGGTTGCCCAAGCCACGGCCCTCTACTTTCTCGACTGGAGCCACCCGGTGAGCGGCATGGCGCGCGAGCGCAGCGGCGGCGCCTTCGGTTACGATATCGAGGAGACGGTATGCACCGGCGGCACCGGTTTCGGCCTGCTCGCCCAGATCGTCGCCGCGGAACGCGGCTGGCGCCCGAAGCGCGAGATCCTCGACCGGACGGAACGGATCGTCGGTTTTCTGGAACGCGCCGACCGGTTCGATGGCGTCTTCCCGCATTTCCTGCAGGGGACGACAGGGCGCGTGCTCCCTTTCATGCCCGGGGATGATGGCGGCGACCTTGTAGAGACCGCCTTTCTGATGATGGGCCTTTTGGGGGCTGCAGCCTATTTCGCGGAGGAGCCGACGCTCGGCGCCCGGATCGAGGGGCTCTTCGATGCGGTGAACTGGGCGGCGCATCTGCGCGAGGACGGCGCCGTCATGTGGCACCACCATCCGGACCGCCCCTGGTGTCCGAGCGCGTTGCCGATCCGCGGCTGGAACGAAGCCTTTCCTGTCTTTGTGCTCGGCGCGGGCTCTCGTACGCATCCGATCCCCGCATCTGCCTACCACCGAAGCTGGGCCACCGCACCCGCGTTCCTCAATGGCCGCAGCTACGGCGGAACGCCGCTGCCCCTCGGTCCGGACTGGGGCGGGCCGTTGTTCCTGTCCCAGTATCCCTTCCTCGGCATCGATCCACGGGGGCTGCGCGATGCCTATGCGGATTACGGCGCGCAGGCACGGGCTCATGCCCTGGTGAACCGCCAGCACTGCCTGCTCAATCCGAAGGGCTGGGACGGCTACGGGGCCGATTGCTGGGGATTGACCGCGAGTGACGATCCGTCGGGCTACGTCGCGCATTCTCCGACCGAAGACACCGGGGTCATCACGCCCACCGCCGCGCTGGCCTCGTTCCCTTTCGCTCCGGCGGAGGCGATGCCGGTCCTGCGGCACCTGCACGACGTTCTGGGCGACAGGATCTGGGGCGAAGCGGGCTTCGTGGATGCCTTCTGCGAAACGCAGGGATGGGTCGCCGAGAGCCGGCTTGCCATCGACCAGGCCCCGATTCTCATCGGGCTGGAGAACCATCGCACCGGATTGCTGTGGGAGCTGGTGTCCGGACGGCCGGAAGTGCAGCGCGGGCTGCGCGCCTTGGGCTTCACCGCGCCCTATCTGGCCCCCGCCATCGCCTGAAGCGCCGTATCGCGCGCGGCAGCGGCTTCGAGGAATGCGGCGGCTGACCAGGTGAGAGCGAGGCATGAAACGGGCGCTCCGGTGCGGCGGTCGAATTGCTCCGCCAGCGGCTCGGCCGGGTCTGGTGCAACGCTCTGGACAAGTCCCATCCAGGCTTCCGCCTTCTCGAACGCTTCGGCCTCTCCCATGGCGGCGAGGCGGTAGTGCAGTTCGGCAAAGCCAAGCGTCGTCGGATACCAGGGGTTGCCTCCGAAATAGACATCTTCCTTCCAGCGGCCGATGGCAGGGGCACCTCGGCCCCGGTTGATCGGATAGAGGGCGGCGAAACACGCCTCCAGCGCGGCGACCGTCGCACGGGTCGCGGGGGCCGAAATGGCGAAGGGCCCGTCGCGGCGTCCGGCATGCAAGATTGCGAGCACGGTCGCGCTGTCGAAATGCCCTTCGGGCGCCTCGACGCTCTCCCGCCAGCCTCCCGACCGCGCATCTCGCGCCTCCTGCATCAAGGTGACGATACGGTCCGCGGCCGCTCGCATCGCCGGTGCGGATGCCCCCCGCGCGGCTGCCCGGGCGCATCCCCTGTCGAGCGCATCCCATTCAGCGATCAGGGTGAAGGTGGATCGCCGTGCCGGCGCTTCCTCCCACGGACCGATGCAGGGGCGGCCCGCGACCCGGAGGCTGTGTTCGAGGTCCCGCGCGACAAGCGCATCGGTATCCGGCGAGGCGACCTCGGGCAGTGCATCGATCAGCGCCATGACCGCAGAGGCCCGCAACGCTGGGCCGTCGTCCTGCGGGCGGCCCCATTGCTCGAGATCCGGGGAGCCATCCGCCGCGAACCTCGGCTCCTCCAGCCACTTCTCGCCAGCGAGACCCGCGAGTTCCCCGTCAGGGCGAAGAAATTGCTCGTGGCTCTGCCGGGTGGTGGCGCGCAGGGGATTGGTCGCCGGACCACGGCGGCTCGGATCGGAGATCCGGAGGGAAAACCGCACGGTGTCGGCAATCGCCTCGAGCCAGAAGCCCCGTGCTTCGGGCTCAGCAGCGATCGCGAGGGGAACGGCGCGCAGGGCAATCGCCGCGTCGCGGATCCAGTGGTGGAAATAGTCGGGCTCCGGATCCCAGCTCGCAATGCGTGTCGACGCGAGGATGGAGCCGGCTGCCGGACGGACGGTCCAGCCGAAGCCTGCTCGATGGCGTTCCAGATGCGTGGCCGAGGTTGCCGCCCGCAGCGCACGGGCGGCAGCCAGACGCCGTGCCGAAATCCAGTCCGGATCGGGTGTGCGCTTCATGCCGATGCTTCAAGCGCCGACAGCGCAGCGGTCAGCGCTTCGCCGACATCCGGGCCCACCGGGCAGTGGTGTTGCCCCGGAACTGCCGCGAAGAAGCGCGCGTTGGCAGCAGCCGCGAAATAGGCTCGCGCGTCCTTTAGCGGAACCAGCCCGTCCTCCGCGCCTGTCACGACAGCCAGCGGCGCGTCGGTCTTGGCGAGCGCGGGCGCGGCGTCGGCGGCCTCCATCTCGGCGCGGAACAACGGCGCCTCCCGTTCTACCGCCTCCACGGCCGGCGGCCCCATCGCCACCCGCGCCAGCAGCAACGCCCGCCCCGACACGGCCGGGGACACGGCCAGCACATGGTGCGGGCCGGGCGTCTCGGCGGCCAGATGGGCGACGGCGAAGGCGCCGATGCTGTGTCCGGCAAGCGCAAGCGGCGTGTCCGGCCAACGTTCACGGACCCAGCCCCATACCGCCGACGCAGCCTTGCAATGACCGGTGAACGTCAGCTTCTCAGGGGCTCCCGAGCCCGGCAAGGCGGAGGAATTCGGCAACCCGGGCGCCACCACGCGCCAGTCGCGGGCAAGATACGCCTCCGCGATCTGTGCGATATGCGGCTGATCCGGCGCGCCATTGCGGCCGTGCACAAGCAGAACGGTCCCCCGCACGGACTCGCCTGGCGAGGCCACAACCAGCGGAATTGGCTGGCTTTCCGTCGGAACCGCGTTGCTCCGGTCGGCTTCGGTCCAGGACCGGGCAGATCGTGCCATCAATCTATTTTCACCTCTGCCACTTGAAGCACTTGAAGCGTCGGCGTTCTGATCCTAACTGCCCCGACTGAATTGAGCTCATCGAAGATATGCCCATCATGCAAGCACCTCGACGAAGATCCGGTTCATCAGTGCGCAGGGTTCCGGGCGGCATGTCCCGGATCGGCGGCTTTCCGCATCGCGACGCGGAATCATGCCGAGAGTGGATGCGAGGTGTTTGCCGCAACGCAGACGCCAGTACATTTTAGGAATGCATTCGATTAGTGCCATTTCTGTATTGGGGGAAGTTCCGTGTTGAAGACCAACATGAAACAGAGTGGGGCGTTGTCGCAGGGAAAGTGGGCGAGACGCCAGTTCCTGTGTTCGGCGGCCGCTGCCATCGGCGCGCCGGCGATCATGTCGCCCGCTCTCGTTCACGCGCAGCAGGACGCGCCTGCCGCGTTCTCCTTCGACGTGCTGAGCGCCGCGATGCAGGAGGCTGCCGGAAAGGAATTCGCCCCTGCCGAGCAGTTGCACGGGTTCCTCGCGGAGCTCGACTATGACGCCTACCAACGTATCCGCTTTCGGCCCGAACAGGCGCGCTGGAGCGATGGCGGGGGCGCCTTCCGGCTTCACGCCTTCCACCCCGGATGGCTCTTCAAGGAGCCGGTGAAGATCAACGAGATCGTCGGCGACACCGTTCGGCAGATGACCTTCACGACCGCCGATTTCGAATATGACGACGAGGACCTCGCCGCGTCGATCCCGGCGAATGCGGAGATGCCTGGCATTGCAGGCTTCCGTCTGCACACCCAGCTCAATCGCGCCGACATCTTCGACGAGCTGGTCGTCTTCCAGGGGGCGAGCTATTTCCGTGCGCTCGGGAGCGGCAACACCTACGGGCTCAGCGCCCGCGGGCTTGCCGTGAACACCGGCCTTTCCCAGGCCGAGGAATTCCCCGTGTTCACCGAAGTCTGGCTTCGCCGTCCGAACGAGGGCGATGGGTCGGTGACACTCTACGCCGCGCTCGACAGCCCGTCCGTCACCGGTGCCTACCGGTTCGTGATCTCGCCCGGCGACACGACCTCGATGGAGGTGACCGCCCGCCTGTTCCTGCGCAAGGACATCGAGCAGCTTGGCGTGGCGCCGTTGACATCCATGTTCCTGTTCAGCGGCGCCGACATGGGTCCGTTCGACGACTACCGCGCGGCGGTCCATGACAGCGAGGCGCTGGTACTCAACACGCGGCCCGGCGAAACCTACTTCCGACCGCTGAACAACCCGCCTCAACTGGCGAGTTCCTATCTCGGCGCGATGAACCCGGCCTCCTTCGGTCTCGTTCAGCGTGAACGTGCCTTTGAGCATTTCCTGGATGCGCAGGCCCATTACGAACTGCGCCCTTCCCTCATGGTCGAACCGATCGGCGACTGGGGCGAGGGCTCCGTGCGGCTGGTCGAGATACCGTCGGACCTGGAGATTCACGACAACATCGTCGCCTTCTGGGTGCCTGACGCCCCGACCCGCGCCGGCGATGCGCTCGAATTCTCCTACCGGCTCCATTGGGGCATGACCCCGCCCGGCGCGCAGCCGAAATCCCTCGCAAGGGTGCTTCGGACGCGGATCGGCAAGGGCGGCGTCGCCGGTGTGGAGACCGAGACGGGCACGCGAAAGTTCGTGGTGGATTTCGCGGGCGGGCTGTTGGGCTCGCTGCCTGGAAACGCCGAGATTGAACCGGTCGCCAGCGCAACCAATGGCGAGATTGTCGAGACCGTCCTGAGCCCCGTGAGCGGCAAGGACGTGTGGCGGCTGGTCATGGAGGTCCGGGCGCAACCGGGCTCGATCGTTGAATTGAAGGCAGGCATCGCAGGCTACGATCGCATACTCACCGAGACATGGGTGTACCAATGGATCAACGCTTGAACGCCAAGGACTTCGAAGACGCCCTGCCCTGCGACGCGCCGGACTCCGGCCCATTGCGTTGGGCGCCGCCGGAGGCGCCCCTCGCGATGCAGAAGCAAGTGCTCGAGACGCGCACGAGCTGGGCAGACCTCGCGCTCGTCGGTCGACTGTTCCTGTCCCGCCGCAAGGCGTGACGGGGGTGCATGTGTAATCCGCCATGCATTCGCATCTCTCCCCCGACAGGCCGACGCGCCTGTGTCGTCTTCTTGCGCTGAGCTTCTCGCTGATCGCGGCAATCACGGCCTCGCTGCTGATGGCCGAAGCAGCCGCGCGCGACGGGTTCGGCGCATTGGATGGGGCACGAGCCGCGCTGATCTTCCTGACCACGGCCTGGCTCGCCTGGGGCGCTTCGCTGGCGCTGATCGGTGCGCCGGGGCTGCAGCGCCGCCGCGCGCAACCTGACCTTCGGATGCCTCAACCGCGGACGGTCATCCTGATCCCGATCTGCAACGAGGACCCGCTGACCACCTTCGCGCGTATCGCGGCCATAGACGCATCGGTCGCTGAGGCAGGCGTGACCGCTGATATTGCCGTTCTGTCCGATACGCGAGACGAAGCCGCTGCCCGGCGGGAGCGCTTCGCCTTTGCCCGATTGCTGCGGGAAACCGGGGGTGAGGGACGGATCTTCTATCGCCGGCGGACGCAGAACGTCGGGCGAAAGGCCGGCAACATCGAGGATTTCTTCCGCCGGTCCGGCAGCGCCTACGACCTAGCCGTGATCCTGGACGCGGACAGTCTCATGTCCGGCGAGGCGATCCGCACGATGATCGCGCGGATGCAGGAGGACCCGAAACTCGGCCTGCTGCAGACCTTGCCCCGGATTATCGGCGCGCGATCGCTCTTTGGCCGTGCGCTCCAGTTCGCGGCAGGCTTCCACGGCCCGGTTTTCTCGCGCGGGCTGGCCCGGATGCAGGGCGCGACCGGCCCGTTCTGGGGCCACAATGCCATCGTGCGCGTCCGCGCCTTTGCCGGAAGTTGCGGCTTGCCGGAGCTTTCGGGCAAACCGCCGTTCGGAGGGCACATCCTCAGCCACGACTACGTGGAAGCGGCGCTGCTGGCTCGGGGAGGCTGGAAGGTCGAGGTGGATCCCTCCATAGCCGGCTCCTACGAGGAAGGCCCGGACAACGTTCTGTCCTTTGCCCGCCGGGACCGGCGGTGGTGCCAGGGCAACCTTCAGCATTCCCGGCTTCTGCTCGCGCCCGGCCTCGCAAGCTGGAGCCGCTTCGTCTTCCTGCAGAACATCGCCGCCTACGTGGTCTCGACGCTCTGGGCGGCGTTCCTCGTCGCGTCCTTCGTCGCGACCGTCACCGCTCCGCCGCCGAACTATTTCCCCGAGGCGCACCAGCTCTACCCCGTGTTCCCGAACACATCCACGCGCGAGATCACAATGCTGGTCTTCGGCGTCGTGGGGCTCCTGATCATACCGAAGCTGACGATCCTGACCGGCGCCATCGCCTCGAACCGGGTGCAAGGGTTCGGCGGCGTCATCCGGGCGACCTCCTCGGTGCTGGCCGAGATCGTTCTCACAACGCTCCTCGCGCCGCTCATGTTGCTCTACCACAGCCGGGCCGTGCTGCAGGTGCTCTCCGGCCAGGATGGCGGATGGCCGGCCAATCAGCGCGGAGAGGGGCTCCTGGGCCTGGCGGACGGCTGGCGTTCGGGACGCTGGATCGTTCTGGTTGGCGCCACTGCACTGACGACCGTGTACTGGATTGCGCCCGACCTCCTGATATGGCTATTGCCGGTCGGACTGCCGATGCTGGCCGCCCCATTCCTGATCGCCTGGACATCGCGCCCGCTCACCCATGCGCTTTTCAGGGTGCCGGAAGAAATCGCGTCACCACCGGTGGTCGCCACCTATCACGAGGTCTGCGCCCGTTGGGAAATGACCTGGAAAAACTCGCCGGCGGAACCAAGTGCCGGCATGGCCGTTGAACATCATGTCCCAGCATAGACCAAGCGCGGAACTCATTGCCTTTCCGACCAGAAAGGCCCCCGGCGAACGGAGTCCCCGCGACCTCCGGATCGACGCCTTTCGCGGGATTGCCCTCGTGATGATCTTCATCAACCACGTGCCGGGCAATCCCTACGAATACCTGACGATCCGCAACCTCGGTTTTGCGGATGCGGCGGAGGCGTTCTTCCTGATGTCCGGCATCGCCGCCGGGCTCGCCTATACCGCGCGGTTCCTTCCGGACGCACTTGCCCGCAACGGGCTCTGGCACGCCGTTTCGCCGCTCTGGAAGCGGGCCTGGACGCTCTACCTCGTCCAGATGACCCTGTCGGCCTGTGCGCTCGCCATCTTCGGCCTTGCCTACCAGCTCTCCGGCCTGCCGGACCTTCTCACCCAGAACAACATGCGGCAGGTGTTCGAGAACCCGACCGAGGGGCTGATCGGCCTGCCGATCCTGACGCACCAGTTCGGCTACGTGAACATCCTCCCGGCCTACTCGGTCCTGCTGATCTGCGCACCGGCGGCGATCCTGCTAGGGATCCGCTGGCCTCGGGTTCTCTTCGCGGCCTCCCTCGGCCTCTGGCTCGTAACCGGCCTCTTCCGCCTCAACCTGCCCAACTATCCCAACGAGGGCGGCTGGTTCTTCAATCCCTTCGCCTGGCAAGCCATCTTCGTGATCGGGCTTGTGACGGGCCTCAGCCTGCGACAGGGCAAGGCATTCTTCCCGCGCTCCCGCTTGCTGTTCTGGCTTTCGGCGGCTTTCCTCGTGTTCGTTCTGGCCTGGAAATACGTCCCCGGCCTTGAGGATTTCTTCAACGTCCAGATGCATCACCTGGCCGAGGCCGGGGTTCCGTTCATCTTCACGTCGCACGACAAGACCTATCTCGCCGCGCCGCGCTTCCTGCATATCCTCGCCCTTGCGTACGTCCTCTCCCAACTCGCCATCGTGTCCCGACTTTCCGCCCATCGCTACGCCCTGCCGCTGCGGCTGCTGGGGCGGCACGGGCTGCTGGTTTTCGCGGCAGGCACCGTGCTGTCGCTGGCGGCCCAGGCGCTGATGCTCTCGCTGCCGGACGCCCTCTGGCTGGCCTGGGTGCTTCCGCCGCTCGGGGTGGCCGCGCTTGTCGGACTGGCCTTTCTCGCCGATGCGGCGAAAGGCAGACCCTCGGCGCCTGCCACGCCGGTGTCGGCCGACAACGGCTCCTCGGACCCTCTGCCACCGGTCCACGCGCCGCAACCTTCCAGCCTGACCGCCAGATCCAAGCCGCCATTGACCTAGGCGACCTCCCCTGCCCGATTGCCATTGAATTGATGGGGCCGCCCAACCCGTCCGGTTGCCGGCCCCAAAAGCGACCGCTCGTGCCATGCAGGAACGAGCGGTCCGAACTTGCGAGGCGGGCATGGGGCGAACTGCACCCTGACGCCCATCCTCCCTGTCAAGTCGCGCCGGTCAACGAACAGTCGGCAATCCGGCATCGACCCATGCCTGGGTCCCTCCGCTGACATAGCTCACGCGGGCAAAGCCGAGCTTCGAGAAAGCCGCCGCCGCGCGCGCCGCCATCGGTCCGGCCTGGCAGGACGTGACCACGTGGATAGAGCGGTCGGCGAAGGCCGGCGGCAGGTCGCCGGCCTCGATCCGGGAAAGCGGTATGACGCGGCCCCCCGGGATCCGCCCGGTGGTCGCGGAGATCACCTCTTCCGGCCGCGGGTCGACGAACTCGACGCCCGCCCGGTTGTGCAGCCTTGCTGCCTCGGCTGGGCTTATGGGGATCACGACGGCTTCGTCAGCGGCCGTGAAGGTGCTCGAGCAGCTGGTCATTTCAGGTCTCCTTTCCAGTGTTCCTCAGAAGCTCAGCGTTGCTGCGCCGTCATTGATCAGGGCGTGGAGCGCCGGCGAGCCGACGATCTGGACGCCGTCGATCAGGTCGTCTTCGGCATAGCCGCGGACCTTTGCGCAGGGCGGGCAAACGAGGATACGTCCGCCCTTTTCCTGGAAGTTCGCGATCAGTTCGCCCATCGGCGGGTCGAAAGGGTTCATCCGGACATTGTCCGAGGCGCCCTTGCGGACCGTGTCGACGGCAGAACTCACGAGGAACATCGTCACCTGCTGCCCTGAATCCAGGCCGGTGTTCGCGATGGTCCAGGCGACGGTACCGCGTTCGTCGTCATGACCCCGCGACGAGACGATGGCGAGTTTGCGTGTCGTGCTTTCCATTTCATTTCTCCTTTGAAGTTCAGTTGCTTTCCTTCAATCGTGAAGGTCGTTCGTCTTGGGCCGGTATGGCCGTGTGCTGATGGTTCGGTGCTTGCGTTCCTCCTTTTGATGAGACGAGTGATCCGGGTCTTTTCGGTCGGCTCAGCCGGGCATTGCCGCACGCGAATGGCCGATCCATTCGCGCCGAAGCGCGGCGGCCCCTATGGCGCAGGACAGGACAGCACCGGCGAGCGCTGCGACGGCGCCGACAATCAGGTCGTGGCCGATTCCGAAGGGTGAGGCTGAGAGCATGATCGCCCGCATTCGAAGCATGTCGCGCTGCATCCGCCCGATCATCACGAGGCAACAGGCACAGGCGGCCAGCAGCGATGGCAGACCGGACCACGTC
Organism: Tropicimonas sediminicola; assembly: GCF_900188335.1. Taxonomy (GTDB): domain Bacteria; phylum Pseudomonadota; class Alphaproteobacteria; order Rhodobacterales; family Rhodobacteraceae; genus Tropicimonas; species Tropicimonas sediminicola. The sequence continues at coordinate 864,675 of NZ_FZOY01000002.1, forward strand.
AGGTAGCAAAGCGTGATCACCACCGGGATAAACCCGAGGCCCATCCGGCTCAGCCAAGGCCTGTCGCCGGCGAGGAGGGCAATCGCGCTCTGGGTCGCCCCGACAAGGCAGACGCTCATACCGCTCCACTGATCCAGCAGCGCGTAATGCGTGGCGTAGCTTCCAGCGATTCCAATCTGTGTAGCGAGGATGCCGTTGCGGTTGCGCAGCAGCGGCCATGTGAACTGCCCGGCCAGGCCGGCCAATCCAAAGACCTGCGCCAGCGGCACTTCTGCGGAGAGGATCGTCAGGCTGGTCATCGTGTTCCTCATCTGAAATCGGACTATCTGGTCTGTTTTAAACATACCATTCAGTCTGTTTCAGAAGTCGGTCAGGGGACGTTTCAATTGTTTCCGGGAGGAACCACGTCGGGAATCTACAAATCCACCCTGCGCCATTGCTCGCGATCAGGATCCAAGCTAGCCTGAACAGACCGAATGGACTGATCCGAGGGTGAGATGTCAGAGAAGGGAGAGCGCTCGCGCGAGCACATCCTGGCGACGGCGAAGCGCCTCGTCATGGACAAGGGATTTGCCGGCACGTCGATCGACGACATTCTGAAGGCGGCCGGCGTCTCCAAGGGCGCCTTCTTCCACCATTTCCGTTCGAAGGCCGACCTGGCGTCGCAACTGATGCGCTGGCATTCCGCACAGGACATCCGGATGTTTCGCGACCTTGCCGCAAGGGCCGAGGCGCTGCATGACGACCCCTACGAGCAGCTGCAATTCTACCTAAAGGCCTTCGAGGGGTATATTTCCAACCCGACAGAGCCGTCGCGGGGCTGCATGTACGCGGTCTATACCTACGAAAGTGAAGCATTCGACGAGGACGTGAATGACGTCGTCGCGGAGACGTTGCGCGAGTGGAGCGCGATCTACATCCGCAAGTTCCAGGAGGTGATCGACCGTTATCCGCCCGCGCGACCTGTGACGGCCAAGGAACTGGCCGAGATGATCGTGTCGCTGATCGAAGGCGGCCTGATCCTCCAACGGGCCTATGGCAACACGGCGATCACCGCACGCCAGTCGGAGCACTTTCGCGCCTATCTCGACATGCTGTTTGCGCCATCCATGGCCGCCTCGAACTGAAACCTGGATGCCGGCCGTCTGATCAGCCGGTCGAGACCGGAAGATCGATGTGAAAGGTCGCGCCCTGCCCGCTGCTTCGATCGAGCTGGATCGAGCCGCCATGTGCCGCGATCACCCGGTGACAGAATGCCAGACCCACACCGGTTCCCTTGCCCTTGGACTTGGTCGTGAACAGCGGGTCGAAGATCCGCCCCTGGATCTGAGCCGGGATACCGGGGCCATTGTCGGAAATCACCAGTCGCACCAGGCCCGCATCCGGGCGTGCCTGCGCCTTGACCCGGATCAGGTCTCCGATCCCGGACTGGGTGATTGCCTGATCGGCATTCGCGAGAATGTTGATGATGACCTGAACCACCTGAATCTCGTCCACGCGCACCTCCGGCAGCGACGGTGGCAGGGACAGCTCGATTTCGACGGCCGTCCGGTCCGCATGGCTCTCGAGCGCATCCGTTGCGGTTTCCACGAGTTCCACCACTGAGGCGTCGGCAAGGTTCAGCGGCTGCTGTCGCGCCATGGACAGGAAGGTTCGAACGATGCGAACACAGCGGTCCGCCGCGTCGCCGAGCTTGTTCACCCGCTTGAGCGCCGCGTCGCCGAGGCCCTCCTCCTTCAACATGGTGGCATTGCCGATCACGACCGAAAGCGGGTTGTTCAGTTCATGCGCGACACTGGCGAGGAGTTCGCCGAGCGCCGACATCTTCTCCGACTGAAACGCGAGGTCCTTCTGCCGTTCCAACTCCGCCTGCAGGGCTATCTCGTCGCTCAGGTCGATCATGTTTGCGACGACGACTTCCTCGCCGCGGTAGTCGATCAGCCGCGCGGAGAGCGAGGCGGGGAATTCCGAACCGTCACCGCGCCGCCCGGTCACCCGCATGTCGTCGACCCGCGCGTCCGGCAGGAGGGCCGTGACGAAGTCGGCGCGTTCCTCCATCCTGGCGAAATGATCGCGGCTGTTGCGAACCGCGCCTAGCAGTTCCGTGGCGGCAGGGGTTCGATAGAGGATCTGGCCGTCGCCGATGCGAGACATCGTGAGGTTGGCGGGGCAGGCTTCGAGAACCTTCGACATCAGGACTTCCGCGAGTTCGTCCCCCGCGGCGCGACCGCGCATGTCTATCACCTCGGTCTGGATCATGGCGAAACCGCCATTCGATGTCGGCTTCAACCTGATCTCGTGGGCGTGCCCGCCGTCGTCGCGATGCTCGATCGGCTCCGTGGAAGCGCTCTGCGCACCCAGCATCGTTTCCGCCAGACGGAGGTCCTGACAGGCCGACCGATCGAGGGCACCATGACGTTCGGCCTCCAGCAGAAAGATATCCCAGGACGAGCCGTCCTGCAGGTACTGGCCAATCGCACCATAGCTTTCGCGGAAACTGCGGTTCATCGCCGAAATCCGACCGTCGGCGTCAAAGAACGCGACGGCCTCCTGCAGAAGGTCGATCACCTCGCGCACCGGCACCGCTTCGATGGCGGGATCTACGGTGGCGGAAGACATGTCGCTAGGCCGCCTCACGACACCCCATGCGCCTCGTTCTGGCTCGCCTCCTCAAGCAGGAACAGGCCACCCGGCGCTTCCGGCCGTACCTTGGCCGGCGGCAGAGCCGTCAGGGAGAAGCGCGAGTCCAGCAGGTCGCAGATGCTGGAATCCGCTGCGATCGACATGCCGGGTGCACGGCCCCGCGTCCTGCCCGCCAGTTCGACCGCGGGCCCGAAGACGTCGTAGATGTATTTCTGAACGCCAACGACGGATCCGACGACCGGCCCCGACGCCAGTCCGAGGCGCGCCTGCCACCGGATGGGATGGCTTTCGTTCCGGCGCGTCAGATAGCGCAAGAAGCGGACAGCCGCATTGGCGACGGATTCTGCATGGTTCAGCACCGGGTCGGGAACGCCGGAAACCGCGAAATAGCTGTCGCCGTTGGTACGAACGCGTTCGCAACCGAACTGCTCGCCGATCCGGTCGAAGGCCGTGTAGATGTCGTTCAATTCGCTGACGATCACGGCCGGGTCGTTGGCCTCGAGGATCTTGTCGAAGTTCTCGAAGTCGAGGGTCAGCACCGAGACGGACTCGAATATCCGCGGAGCGACCACTCCAAAGGACTTGTACTCCTCGTAGGCAGACCGCGGCATCATGTTGAGAAGGAGTTTCTCGACCTGCTCCTTCTCCCGTTTGATCTCGTGCGTATTCCGTTCGACCATCATGGAATAGGAATCGATCATCGACTCCAGCTCCTTGATCCGCGTGATATTCTGACAGACCAGAACCGCGATCGGTTCGGACGCGGTCCCGGCGCGGGTGAGGTCGATGGCGACCGTCATCCGGCGCCGCTTGAGCTTGAAGCTGGCCTCGCCCGTGAACTTGCCTCCGTCGGCCATCTCGCGGGACAGCGCCTCGAGGTCCAGTGACGGAAAGACGTCGCCGAGGCGGACACTCGCCTCCGGCCCGCCGAACCATTCGATGAATGTGTCGTTGCGAAAGTTCAGCTCGAGGGAACCGAGATCGACAAGGGCGACACCGACGCCGATTGCCCGCAGCAATTGTTCGTTGATGGCTTCGATCGTCATGTCAGCCGTCAACCAGCAGTTTTCGGCGTCCCTCGAAAGCCGCGAGCACGGTTTCGATATCGTCCTCTTCGACGTCGAACTCGCCAAGGGTCTCGGCGATGATCTCCTTGAGACGGTCGAAATGGAGCGGTGCGATCTCGAGGTTGTGGTGGGCCCTCTGGATATGGGTATCCGTAAACGAGGCAGGGCCACCCATGAGCGAGGCGACGAACTTGGTCTGGTGATCGATCAGGCGCGGCATGTCGACATCGTCGAAAAACGGACCGACGTCGTCGTCCTCCAGAAGCTGGTCGTACAGGCGCATAACGATCTTGCTGACCGTCGAAAAACCACCGTACTTGTCGAACAGGGACTTCTCCACGGGGCGGTCCTCCCCAGTTTTCCTGGTCTGCGGATGGCTTCACAAAGCTTTCCGCAAGGTAATTTCGTTATCCTGCCACCGACCGTCCACACGCACAAGAAATTCAGCGATCATCGGATCTGCGAGGCGGGCGGCGGTCAGATGCGGGATATGTCCGGCCTTGCCGATCACCTAATCCCGCACGAAGGGCACAGTCCCTCGCGGTGCCTGCGCGGGTCTTCAACGTCATCTCGTGGCCTCATGTTCATATCGAATTCCCCTGCAGATCCCGCCAACAGGTCATGGCCCCGAGGGGCTTCACACCGTGTTCGATTGCTTCCGTACGCATCTCAGGCAGCCAGGAAACCGGGCGCGAATGTCTCCGCCATCCAGGTCTGCTCGTTCTTCATCTCTCCGTTGAGCTGCTTGTGGAGCCGTTGAAGCTCCTGCAGGGACCAATCGAAGGAGGCGATCCGGTCCGTGATGCCGAACAGACCGCGCGACAGCCTGTCCCGTGTGTCCTGATAGCCGGCCAATGCATCCGCCGTCCCACGGATCACGGCATCGGCAAGGATCTCCGCATCGCGCAAGGCGTCCGTGATCCCATGCGCCGTGAGCGGATCCTTGAAATAGCCGGCATCGCCGACCAGCGCCCAGCCGGGGCCATGGCTGTGGCGAACATGTCCGGGCGCGCCGGCAAACATAATCGGATGCGACAGCGCCTCGGCCCCATCCAGAAGCGCGCGCAGCTCCGGATTGGTCCTTTCGGCGAGCAAGGCGAGGAGGTCTGCCGGCTGATGGCCTGCCTTGAGGATCCGGAACTCCTCAGCCGAGACGGCCGCAAAGACGCAATGTGCGCCCGCATTGGTCGGGATCGCGCCGGCGGCGGCATTGTGACCGTAGTACCAACGGTACCCATTGTCCTCGAGCCCGCCGAAGTAGCCATAGACACAGCCGGTCAGATGCGTGCTTTCCAACATGGTCCGAGCGCCAACCTGCCGGGCCACCGACGAGCGCCGTCCATCGGCGCCGATCGTGATGCCGGCGGAGACCCGGTAGGTCTTGCCGCGCGGATCGCTCAGCACCGCGCCGCTCACACGGCCTGTCTCGGGATCGAACGTCACCTCCCTGAGCGCCGTCCTGTGCCGGACGACGGCCCCTGCCCTGCGCGCCGCTGCTACGAGCTGCGCATCAAGGACCGCTCGGCGAGGCGCCATCAGGATCCCGACACCGTGGCCCGGGCGGATGTCCAGGGGAAGCGTCTGGGAGCCGTAGTGGAATGTCGTCCTGCGCACTGGCGGCACGCCCCCTGCGAGCAGTTCTTCCAGCAGCCCCCATCGGTCGAGCTGCATGACGGCGCCGCGCATCAGGGCATGGGTCGACATGGTGTCGGAGCCGGCTGCGTCCCTGTCGATCAGCAGCACATTGAGCCCCGCCCGGGCCAGCAACATCGCGGTTGCGGCACCGGCGCAGCGTGCGCCGACGATCAGGGCGTCGAAATGGTTCGATTCCGGGTGAGTTTGCATGATGGTCTCCTGAGTCAGGCAGCGGCGCGGCTTGTTCTTTCGAGATGTCGAGCGATCTCGACGGCGATCTCGATCGCGTCCTGCCCGACGCCATCGATGAAGGTGGAGTTCCGCCGGCGCATGAATGGCAGGCCGAGCGTGTAGAGGCCGGGACATGGGGTGATGCCCCCGGTCTGCAGAATCTCGCCCGCGGCATCGAAGACCGGCAACTGCAACCAGGGGTAGCTGCGCCGGAAGCCCGTGGCCCAGACGATGGTCCGGATTCCGGCCGACCGCAGGTCGAGACCGCGCAGACCGGCGCTGACCGGCATGGTCAGCGGCGCATGGGCTTCGCGCTCCGGCGCAGCGTCACCGGACGAATGGATGAATGCATCGATCCGAGAGAGCGTGCGTTCGCGCCGAGCCTCCGCCGCCAGGATATCGGCGGGCAGATTGTCGGCGAGGTGCACGATGTTCCCGCCGATGCTTTCGACCCGCCCGATGACCGTCACGCCCAGTCGGGACAGGCTCATCAGGTCGATGTCGCGCGGCGGAGAGGACCCGACCAGTTGCAAGGATGGCTGCGACAGGGCGCGTGCGTCCGCGACCGACGGATCCCGGCGCTCGGCCAGAACGTCGGACCGGTCCAGCCAGTCGAGGATATCGCGGCCGCGATAGCGCCGCGGCAGACGGACGTGCCCTCCCGCGGCGAGCGTCACCGGGCGGCCCGAGAGGTGGATCTCTTCGGCCAGTTGAACGCCGGTCGCAGAGGCGCCCACCACCAGCACCCCGCCCTTGTCGAGCTGTCCGGGGTGGACATAGGTCGCCGTCGTGACCTGTTCGATGTCACGCGCGACCTCATCGGCAAAGCCCGGAACGGCCGGCCGATCGCAGGCGCCGGTCGCAACGACCACCGACCGCGCTGTCCAGAGATCTGTCCGGGTAACGACGCAGAACCCATCCGCTGTCCGGCAGATGCCCTCGACGTCCGTGAATTCCTCGACCGGAGCGGCGAAGGAACGGGCATAGCGGTTCAACATGCCGACGACTTCATCCTTGTGCATGTAGCCGTCGGGATCGGCTCCCTCGTATCGCCAGCCCGGCAGGCGGGTCATCCAGTTGGGCGTCAGAAGGTGCAGGGAAGCCCAGCGTTCCGCCCGCCAGCGCTGCCCGACCGCGCCGCGGTCGAGAACGACGTGATCTATCCCCCGGCCGGTCAGGCAATGGCTCATGGCCAGTCCTGCCTGCCCGGCACCAATGATGAGAACATCTGTCTTGCGGATCATGCTCGGCTCCCCTGGTGCTCAGCCAGCGTTGAGACTGGCGATGAAGGTCCCGATACCGCGGCGCGACATGGGTTTGCGCGCCGCGTTTCGATGCATCAGGCGTTGGGCGTGGCGGTTGCTTCTGGCGAAACGGGCCATCGGTTTTCCCTTCGGTGTCAGGCGATCCAGCCGTCCCTGCGATCCGGGAGGATCCCGGGCAGGCGCAGGGCGCGCCAGGCGGCGCGGCGGATCGGATCGGGTGAAACGGGGGCGGAAACAGTGCGACGGGTCATGGTCAGATCACCTGAACCGGAGCACGGCGTTGCATCATGCGTGCGGCAGATGCATGGCGTTCGCGCAGATCGGGGTTCAGCCGGGGCGGGTTGCGAAACAGGGTCGGCAGCATGTGAGTTCCTTTCTGGAGTTGGGAAGGGTTGCGGCGGGCGGTGCCCGCCGCACAGGAGAGATCAGGCGTCGATGGTCACATCGACCACAGTGCCGTTGGTCAGCATGTCGAAGACAGCGGAGCGGGCGATCGACTGGCGAACGACCTTCTCCAGCTGCTCGACCGGGGCGTCGCCCTTGATCTTCACGGTGGCCCGGATGCCCTCGTATCCGTTGCGAACCTCGTCGTTCAGACCGAGGATGCCTTGCATGTCGATGTCACCCTCGACGGTGGTCTCGACCGACGTGAGGTCGATCTGGCGCACCGAGGCGATGTTGCCGACGCCGGCGGTCAGGCAGGCGGCGAGCGCAGAGAGAAGGTACTCGACCGGGGTCGGTGCCCGGTCGGCGCCACAGACGACGGCGGGATGGTCGCCCTCGATCACGAAATCCTGCGCCCTGCCCTGCTCCTCTCCGGCTCCGAAGAAGCCGTTGACGGTGGCGCGGCTATGGGTGCCGCTGACCCATTCGCCCCGGGCGCGGAACTGGAATTTCGCGGCGGCGGGCATGTCCTTGACGGCACCGATGGTGGCCAGGAGCGTCGGAACGTCGACGCCGTTCTTGGCGACCTTGGCGGGCTTTTCCATGACTGCGGTATTCATCAAAATGTCTTCCTGTCTGGTATGTGCTGTTGGATCGAACGACCGGTCTCGTTTGGCCGTGACAAAGGTTCTACGGCTGGCACATTTCAGTTCGCGGTCAGGAAGCGGGGTTCAGCGTATCAAATGTTTCGAATCCGAAGCCCCGTGTAACGGGCTGAAATACAGCACGAAAAAGCCCACCGGGCGCGCCGGCGGGCTTGATGATCGTACGGATGACAGGAGGCTCAGCCCTGACGTCGAGCGGCTTGGAGGTCGCTCCATTCCCTTTCCATGCACCGGGCCAGGTCTCGGATCTCGGCCTCGCCCGTTTCCCGGGAGATGACGGAGACCCGCAGCACGGTCTCCCCCTTCCATTCAGCCGTCCGGAAGAAATACCGGCCGCCTGCGTTCAGTCGCTCTTCCATCGCCGCGGTCAGGTTTTCGCCCCGCGCGCCATCATGGAAGGAGACGACGAGCTGGTTGAGCACGACCTCGTTGTGCACGCGAACGCCGGATAGCCCGCCGAGCAGGTCCCCGAGGAGTGCGGCAGCGGCGCAATGGCGCTCGATCATCTCGGCCACGCCCTGACGCCCCAGGGCGCGCAGCACCGCCCATACCGCGAAGCCGCGGGCCCTTCGGGACAGCTCCGGGCTGAACTGCGTCGGGTTGCGGCCGCCGTCCGGCGACTGCGTCAGATAGCTGGCAGTGATATCCATCGCCCGCACATGCGCCTCCGGGTCGCGCACGATGGCAAACCCGGAATCGTAGGGGACCTGCAGCCACTTGTGACCGTCGGTGGACCAGCTGTCCGCACGATCCAAGCCGTCGGCAAGGTGCTTTCGCCCCGGCGCGGCCCGCGCCCAGAGACCGAAGGCCGCGTCCACATGCAGCCAGGCATCGTGTTCGCGCACGAGGTCGGCCAGGGCATGGAAATCGTCGAAGGCGCCGGTGTTGATCTGGCCGGCCGTCGCGAGGACGATCTTCGGCCCTTCCGTCCCCGCCATACGCTGCGCGAGTTCCGGCACCGCCATCCTGCCGTCGCCATCCGTCGGAATCCGGACGATGTCGCGATTGCCGATCCCGAGATACCTGATCGCGGCCAGGTTCGAGGCGTGCGTGTCCGCCGCGACGAAGACTGTGACGGGCGGCGCATGGGCAAGCCCCAAGTCGGCGAAGTCGTGACCCGACCTGCGCAGCACCTCGCCGCGCGCGGCCGCGAGGCAGGTAAACCCGGCCATCGTGGCGCCCGTGCTGAAGCCCACGGATGCGGTGCGGGGAAGATCGAGCAGATCGAGCAGCCAGCCGGCGGCGACCTCCTCCGCCGTGGCGGCGGCCGGAGAGCATTGGTAGATGCCCGGGTTCTGCCCCCAGGCCGAGGTCAGCCAATCCGCGGCGACGCCGACGGGATGCGAAGCCCCCATGACCCAGGCATGAAACCTTGCGTCCGTATTGCCGACCAGCCCCGGCTCTGCCGCGGCAATCAGGTGACGGATGACGCCCTGCCCCTCCTCGGGAGCGTCAGGCAGCGGGCCGCCGAAGGCATGGCGCAACTCCTCCAGGCTCGCGGTGGGATGGATCGAGCGCGCGTTGGCGTCGGCTCGAACCGACGAGGTCGCGCCCGTGCGCCAAGCCGCGCCATGATCCGCGGCGAGTTTCATAGCGTCTCTCATGTGGCCCCCTCGATCCGGCGGCAGAATGCAATCCAGTTTCATCATACTACCTTGCGTGAAGCCATTTGGGCAGGAAGGAATAGGCATCGCACTCCATGCCGGGATCGAAGGCCACGGAGGCCTTGGCCAAGGCAGCCTGCAACTCCCCGGAATTGAACGCATCGAACGTCTCCGTCGCGCCGCCGATCGACTGACCGCCGACGAATACCTGGGGAATGGTCGGCGCGCCTGTCATGTCGCGCAACACGGCGCGGTAACGCGTGCTTCTGCCCGGGTCGCCGTCGAGAAAAGCCACTGAATCGAGATCCACACTCTCGTAGTCAATGCCGGCTTCCGCGAACATGTTGCGAACCGACCAGGTGAACTCGCACCATTCCAGCGCGAAGATCACGACCGGTTTGCTTGCGACGAGTTCCTCGACCTCCGCCCGGGTCGCCGGATCCACGACCGGCTCTGTCTCGGTCGCGGCGGGCGCAGGAGCCGGGGAGGTCACGTCGAAGCGGTAATTCGGGGTGGAGCGCGAGAGGTCCATTTCTTCTTCGGTCATGTCCTCGGGCACATCGGCAAAGAGAGGCGTCGAAAGATAGCGCTCGCCGGTGTCGGGCAGCATGGCGAGGATCCTCGACCCCTTCGGCGCCGTCCTTGCGATCTGCAGCGCGGCGGCGAAGGTCGCCCCAGAACTGATGCCGCAGAAGATCCCTTCGCGTGCAGCCAGTTCCTTGGCGCAACGGATTGCATCATCGCCGCTCACAGGGCTGAACGCGTCGATATGGCCGGCGTCCAGAACCTGTTGCGCGAGCTGGGAAATGAAGTCGGGCGACCAGCCCTGCATCAGGTGCGGACGCCAGCTCGGATGACTGCCGACGGCCGCACCATCGGAGCCGAAGCCCTGCGCCACGCCGGAGTTCAACAACTGGGAATTGTCGGGTTCGGTGGCAATGATCCTTGTCCTGGGGCTGCGTTCCTTCAGGACGCGGGCGACACCGTTCATGGTGCCGCCGGTACCGAAGCCGGAAACCCAGTAATCCAGTCCATCCTCTCCGAAATCCTCAAGGATCTCGATCGCCGTGGTTCGGGCGTGAATCTCGGAGTTCGCCGGGTTGTCGAATTGCTTCGTCCAGTACCAGCCGTGCTTTTCCGCGAGTTCCTTCGCCTTCGCGACCATTCCGGTGCCCTTCTCGGAGGCCGGCGTCAGAACAACCTTTGCACCGAGAAAGCGCATGAGCTTGCGGCGCTCGACCGAAAAGCTCTCGGCCATGACCAGAACGAGCGGATAGCCTTTCTGGGCACAGACCATCGCCAGCCCGATACCGGTGTTGCCGGAGGTGGCCTCGATGACCGTCTGGCCGGGCGTCAGCTCTCCGCTCCGTTCCGCGGCCTCGATCACGCCAAGCGCCAGCCTGTCCTTGACGGAGCCAAGCGGATTGAACGCCTCGCATTTCACGTAGAGCTCCACACCCTCGGGCGCGATGTTGTTTATACGAACGACGGGGGTCTTGCCGACGGTGTCGAGAATGGACGATTTCAGGTTGGACATATGCTTGGCCCTCGAATGAAATGGATACGGTCAGGAATTCTCAGAAGCCCGAAGCGGACAGCATGGGCTGGCGCGCGGCGTGCACGTGACGGGTACCTCTCGCGGATTCCCACACATCGGCACGCAGACGATTGTCCGGCGGATATCCGGAGGTTCGGCGCGGCACGAGCACGTCCATGGCGCCATCGATCCTGTAGTGGCTGTTGCGGTTCCGTTGGGCGCTCATGGTTTCGGTCCTCTCGAATGAAATGCCGTGGCTGCAATGCCGATGCAGGAAAGACTGCTCATCCAGCGTTGCGGGCCCGTGTCAGAAACGCCGGGAAAGTGTTTCGAAAGCATCAGGACGCGCGCCGCGCCGCTGACAGCCGATCGCCCTGAAATCACGCCCAAAACCGCGACACCCGACCGTTTCCCGTGACCCGCGCTGATACAATTGAAACGTTTCCCGCCGGGAGTGAAAACGCGGTGAAACACCCGCGGTCCAGTGTCGGGACATGAACCAGCACCCCGCTTCCTCTCCTGCTACAGTCCCCTCGCCGGACACCGTCCTGCTGGACGCGATCGAGGCGCTCTCCGAGGGCATTGCCGTCTTCGACTCCGAGCGGCGCCTCGTCATCAGCAACGAGCGTTTCGCGGAGATGCTCGGCCCGATCCGGGACATGATCGTGCCCGGACTGCGGTGGGAAGACATGCTGCAGGCCTGCGTGGCCGGCGGGATCTACGCGGACGTCTCCGACCGGGACCGTGAGTGGCGAGCGAAGGTCGGCGCCGACGGCCCGCAGGACGTCGAGATTTCCCAGACCGACGGATGCGTCTACGCGATCCGCTACAATGCTACACCCTCGGGAGGGTTCGTCATCGTCCGAAACGACGTGACGGTTTCGCGTCAGAACAAGCGGCTGCTGGAAGAGAGCGAGGCGCTTCTGAGCAACATTCTGGGCACGAACCCCACCCCCGTCGTCATGTCGCGCCTTCGCGACGGGTTGATCCTGTACCGCTCACCTGCCGCGCGGGACCTGTTTGGAGAGACCGTGAATGCCGTTGAGCATTACGAGAACCCGTCCGACCGGGAACACTACGTCCGCGCTCTCCGCAAGGAAGGCAAGGTGGACGATTTCCGGATGGTCTTCCTCGGAGCAGATCGCAGCCGCATTCCGATGTCGGCCAACGGACGGCTCACGCAATACGACGGCGAAGCCTGCGTGGTGACGGCACTGGTCGACCTTCGAGACTCCGCTGCCCGCGAGGCGATTGCCCGGAAGGTGGTCGAGAACTGCCCCGCGCCGATCCTGATGACCGACGCGGAGAGCGGCCAGGTCCTGTTCCGCAGCCCCGAGATCGACCGGATCTTTGGCAACAAGTCCAACACCAAGAACTTCTACATCGATCCGTCGGACCGTGAGGGGTTCCTCGACGCCCTGCGCAAGGACGGGCTCGTCCTCGACTACAAGGCACGGTTCCATCGCGCCAACGGAGAGCCGTTCTGGGGCGCTGTTTCCGCCCGGATGTTCGATTACGAGGGGCGGGATGTGATCGTCTCCTACTCGCGGGACCTCACCGAGCAGATCGAAACGGAGGCCACCTTCTCGAGGAGACGGGAACGGCTGTTCCAGAACGAAAAGCTCTCCGCTCTGGGCGGGCTGCTTGCGAACGTCGCCCACGCACTCAACAACCCGCTTTCGGTGGTCTCCGGAAATGCACTCATGCTGGAGGAAGAGAGCCAGGATCCGGAGGTCGCTCGCAAGGCCAGACGCATCGGCGAGGCCGCGGCCAAGTGCACGGATATCGTCCGGACCTACCTGACGATGGCCACAAAGGAGGATGCGGCGCTGGAACGCTCGGACATCAACGAGATCGTGGGAACCGCGCTGGACGTGGTTCGGCATGAGCTCGGAGAAGACGGCACGGTTGCCACCGCGGACCTTGCCCCCGAACTTACGCAGGTTCTCGTCGATCCGGACCAGATGGCTCAGGTCGTGATAAATCTGCTGCAGAACGCCCATGCCGCGATCTCGGATGCCGGCAAGGGCAGCCGGATCCGGGTGACCACCGGCGCGGCGCCCGAGACCGGTTGCATTCGTCTTGTTGTCGAAGATGACGGCCCGGGGATCTCCGAGGACATCGCGAGAAAGATCTTCGAGCCCTATTTCACGACCCGGGGCGTCGGAAATGGCAAGGGGGTCGGCCTGACGTGGTGCCACAGCACCCTGCAGGCCTTTGACGGGCAGATCCACATCGACAGGACGTACCGGAATGGCGCCCGCTTCGTCATCGACCTTCCCGCCGTGAAAGCCACCCCCGAGGCCACGCAGGAAGACGGCGAAGATGAAACGACTGCCCGCATCCTCGTTGTCGACGACGAACCGGATGTCGCCGATCTCAACGCCGAGATCCTGCAACGCGTTGGATACGAGGTGACGATCGCCTATTCTGGGGCCGAGGCAATCGAGGCGATGGAGGGAACCGCATTCGATTGCATCCTGTGCGACCTGAACATGCCCGAGACAGACGGGAGAGCGGTGTACGATCATGTTCGCCGCTGCCATCCGGACAGCCTGTCGAAGATCGGGATCGTGACCGGTGACACGATGGGACGCGCGTCGCAGACCTTTCTGCTGGAAGCCGCGCGCCCCTATCTCGAAAAGCCGGTCTCGCCAACGGAGCTGCGGGATTTCGTGGCCGGTATTCTTGCCGGAGGAGGCAGATGATGACCGATGCGGCACAGCCGACCATTCTCGTTTGCGATGACGAGGTCGATCTCTGCGAGATGCTCTGCGAATATCTCGGCAAGCGGGGCTTCGAGGTCATATCGGTTCATGATGCCGCCCAGATGCGCGCGCGACTGGCGGAAACCGAGGTCGACCTCATCCTGCTGGATGTGAACATGCCCGGCGAGGACGGTCTGACGGCGCTGCGTTCGCTGCGCGCCGATGACAAGACGCCGGTGGTCATGCTGACGGCGGCCGGGGAGACGATCGACCGGATCGTGGGACTTGAGATGGGAGCGGACGACTATCTCGGAAAACCGGTCGACCTCCGCGAGCTGGAAGCACGCATCAAGGCAGTGCTGAGACGCGCCCCCGCGCAGGCAGAGGCCCCCGCGAGCGCAAATGGCAGGGCTTCCGTGCCCTTCGGCTCCTATACGCTAGATCTCGACGCGGCGAAGCTCTTTCGGGAGACCGGCGAGGAAGTCCCTCTGACCGCCATGGAGTTCCGCCTTCTCAAGCTCTTTGCCGAGAACCGCTCACGCGTGCTGAACCGGGACCAGATCCTCGAGCAGGCGCACGACCGATCCTGGGATCCGTTCGACAGAAGCATCGACATCCGGATTTCCCGGTTGCGCCGAAAGATCGAGGCGAACCCTCAAAAACCCGGCCTGATCAGGACCGTGCGCGGGATCGGTTACGTGTTCGATCCGGACTAGACGCCTGGCCGGACGCACCAAGGGCGGGAATGACGCCAGCCTGCCCGCTGTTGCCGAAGCCTCGGGCCGCTGTAACCGTATCGGAAACATGTCCGGTCCATGTGGGATAGGCCGTGGGCAGTAGCCGCTGCAACGAGTGCCCAGCAGGGCTTCTTCAGCTTTCGCTTTCACCGCCGATGCCGTCCTCTCGCTGCTCAATCCACTGAGCCGGGATCCTGGCAGAGATGGAGTGAGATCCCGCCTTCCCTCCAATGCGAGGCAAATCTTCCACAAGTGCCACAGAATTGCCCTCGTTCCGGACTAGATCTTAACGCGGGGGCAGGAAGGCGAAGCGGTGGCACGACCTGACCTCACGTGGTCCCCCCAGCAGGAACCCGAGTTCCCGGGACCTTCGGCATGTTCGGTCCAGCCGCATGTGGCAGAGACCGTGGTTCCTGCTCGCATCCACCAGCTTTCTCCCTGACCGACCCTCCCTGAACCCGACACGTCGAGGATACCCATGGCCCGCCCCAGCGACCCGCTTTTCGACACGCAATGGCATTTCGATCTGATCGGAGACATCGAGACGATCTGGAACGACTACGCAGGGCGCGGCGTGACCGTTGGCGTCTATGACGACGGTGTCGAATACACCCACCCCGACCTTGCGGCGAACTACGATCCCACCCTCCACTTCACAGACAGCGGCGGCACGACCTACGACCCGATGACGACGACCAGCGTGCATGGCACGGCGGTTGCCGGGCTGCTGGGCGCGACCGCGATGAACGATGCCGGCGGAGTCGGCGTCGCACCGGGCGTGATGATGACCGGCGTGAACTTCGTCGGCGACATCCAGTTCCAGCCGGACGCAGAGACGCTCTCGCTCGAGGCCTTCGCCTGGGCAGGCAACTTCGACATCATGAACAACAGCTGGGGCGAGGCCGCGGGATACGGCTACCTGCTGAAGTTTCCTTACGGTCCGTCCTTCTTCGGTGGCGAGGTCGACCCCGAAGCCCCGGGTAGCCTAGCGGACCCGACCAGCCGCGCATCCGCCTGGCACGACGCCTATGCCGGGATCGCGGCGACGGGTCGGGACGGGCTCGGCACGCTCATCGTGCAGGCCGCGGGCAACGACGCGCGCAATGCCAATGGTTACGCGCTCAACGCGTCGAGGTTCACCATCACCGTAGGATCGACGGATGCCACAGGCGCCGCCGATGCCTTTTCGAACTGGGGCACGTCGCTGCTGTTGTCGGCACCGGCAGCTTCGGTGACCACGGACCTGTCCGGCTCCAACGGGGTGAACACCAACCGGGACGATGGCGATTACTTCGACGGCTTCTCGGGAACGTCGGCCGCGACACCGTTGGTTTCCGGCGTCATCTCCCTGATGCTCGAGGCCAACGACGCCCTCGGCTGGAGGGACGTACAGACGATCCTCGCCACGTCCGCCGCCCTTACCGGATCGACCTACGGAGGGGCAGCTTCCGGACTGGAGATCTCGAACTGGGACTCGAACGGGGCCAGCAACTGGAACGGCGGCGGCATGAGTTTCCATTTCAACTACGGTTTCGGAATGGTGGACGCCTTTGCCGCGGTTCGAATGGCCGAAGCCTGGTCACGATTCCATTCCACGCCTCAGACATCGGCCAACGAACAGCACGTCTCGGCGAGCTACGGTGGTGACGCCGTTGCGATCCCGGACGACTCGGCTGCTTCGGGGACCGCGGGCACGCCGGCCGAGATCGATCTGGTGGTCTCCGAGAACATCGAGATCGAGTCCATCGCCGTGAAGCTCGGCGTGACACACGCGCGCGCCGTCGACACGGTGTTCTCGCTGGTGGCGCCGGATGGCACGGAAATCCCGTTTCTCGTCCGCGAGGGCGAGGAATATGTCTACACCGCAACCTTCGAAAGCGGGGACGCGCTCATGGAGAACGGCTTCGAATGGACATTCGAGGTCACCGCCTTCCGCGGCATGTCGACCGCGGGCACCTGGACGCTGAAGGTCGAGGATTACAACGCCGACGGAAAGACCGGACAGATCGACGGCTTCAGTCTCGATTTCTACGGGGCGTCGGCGAGCGTCAACGACGTGCATCATTTCACGGATGACTTCCTGGAACTCAGGTCCGCCGAGCCCGGACGCGGCACGATCAGCGACACGAACGGCGGCAAGGACTGGTTGAACCTCGTGGCGGTCTCGGGGCCGGTGACGCTCGATCTCGAGCAGGGAACTCTGTCCGTGGACGGCGCCGCATGGGCGAGCATCGCCGCCGGCAGCGCGATCGAGAACGCGGCCGCTGGCGATGGCAACGACGTGCTCGCCGGAAATGGACTGAGCAACACGCTTCGCGGGGGACGCGGAGACGATCGGATTTCGGGCGGCGACAAGGTCGATTGGCTCTACGGTGAAAAGGGCCACGACAGCCTTTACGGCGATGCTGGCAAGGACCGGATGTGGGGTGCCGAAGGCAATGACTTCCTCGACGGCGGCAAGGGCGGAGACCGGGCCTGGGGCAACGGCGGCAAGGACTCGCTCTACGGCCGAGGCGGCAACGACTTGCTTCTGGGCGGATGGGGTGACGACCGGCTCGTCGGCGGCTGGGGCGCGGATGTGCTCGACGGGTCCCGGGGGGCGGATGTCCTGCAAGGAGGGCGCGGCGCCGACGTCTTCGTGATCGCTCCCGGCGATGGGTCCGATCTCATCAAGGACTTCGAGGACGGCATCGATCGGCTCGACCTGACCGGGTTCGGCTTTGCGAACGAGGCATCGGCACTGGCAGCGGCGACCCAGGTTGGCAGCGCGGTCGAGTTCGCCCTTTCAGGCAACGATGTCCTGAGGATCCTTTCGGTCACCGTCGCAGACCTTGCCGGGGATATTCTCGTCTGAGCCGCAGCGCATGTTCGCGCCTGCGCCTGGTTCAAGAAGGCCCGAGCCGCCTGTGCCGACGGGCCGACCCAACTCGGCTCGGGTATTTCGGTAACTCGAAAGAGCCAGGCCAACGGCCTTGGATCGCCCAGGGATGGGAGCATACGCCCCCAGCACCCGGATCAGGGCTCGGCAGGGTCGTCGGCCGGGTCGAGGTGGATTCCCACGACCTGGCCGAGTTGCCAGGAGAGAGGCCCATTCTCGCATTCTTCTTCGACACCGTAGCTCTTGCAGAACGCCGCGACCGATTGGAGCGTGCGCGGGCCGAGGAGACCGTCGGGCACGCCGGGGTCAAATCCACGTTGCGCCAGGCGTGATTGTATCGCCTGCACGTAGAGATTCTGGTTCGACCGGAGGTCGAGCAACGCGGCCGTGTAGTCCTTGCCGTCGAGCGTCTCGAGCAGGGCTACCGCCTCCGCACGCTCCGCCGATCCCCTGACCCGTTGCGCCTGGTTCAGGAGTTCGTGCCGGACAAGTCGCGGCCGGTCGAGCAGCGCACCATGCGCCTCGACGATCTCGGCCTCCTTTCGGGCGGCGTCCGGGGACCGGACCGCCAGCTTGTGCCAGTAGTCGAACAGGCTGCGGGCCGCGACCTCGTCGCCGCCGGCGGCGGCCTGGCTGGCAGCGTCGAGCGCCTGCAGCCGGATCGTTTCGGCCTTCTCGCCAAGGGCGCCTTCTTCTTCCCGCATCGTGGCGGCGACGCGCACCATGCCGATATCGCCCGCAGCGATCCCTTCGGCCGCCAGATCAAGACCGGTGTCGGGATCGGACAGGGCGCCGAATTTCCGATAGAGATGCGCTGCGGCGAGGTCGCGTCGTGCTGTGGCGGCAAGCTCGGCCTCGCCCTGCAACGCGGTCTGGAAGTGCGTCAGCGCGCGGGCCGGATCGGCCGTCGTCCCCTCGCCATTCAGAAGCATTCGGGCAAGGTGAAGCTCGGACCACGCATTCCCCGCATTGGCGGCCTCTTGCGTCGCGAGAAACGCGCCCTCCGGATCGGCGGCGCCGCCGACGCCGGACTTGCGCATGCTGGCAAGATCGGCCCAGGCGGTGAAGTCGGGCTGCTCAGACGCGGCCTCAAGGGTCTGACGTGCGATGCCAATGCTGTCGGGATCGCCCGCTTCCATCAGGCTACGGGCATAGCTGATGCCGGACGCGACGTCGCCGGCCTCCCACCCGAGCCGCAGGGCATCGCGAACCTCCGCGGCTTCGGCACCGGTTTCACGGAGCAGCCAAGTCAGGCGCTGGATCGTGGGAATGTCCCCCGCAGCGGCGGCCGGCCCGAGGATATCAATGGCCGCCTGACGATCGCCGCTCTTGTCGAACGCCCGCGACAGGAGACCCGCGGCTTCCGCGTTGCCCTCGCCCGCAAGGACGCGCAACTCTGCCTCGGCGGCATCGCGGGTGGCGGCTTCGGCCGATGAAAGATCCTTCTGAAGGGTCGCGAGATCCGATGGTTCCTGGCCGGCGACGGGAAGCGCCATCGGGCAGATCAGCAACCATGCGACGAGGTACGTTGGAAATTTGGGCATCGTTCCGGCTTCCGGCTCGTGTCACGCTTGGGAATGATATCTCGTCTTCGACACCGCCCCTGTCAAGAAAACTTGGGCGTCATGGTGGAAGACTATGTGCCCCATGCGTCGGCCTCCATGCCGGCTGGCAGCGCCTCGTGAGTGTTTTAGCGATCGAGTAACGGTTCTCATTGTTGGCAAACATCGCAAACGAATTCTTCGTTCCAGATACGAGACGGCTGAGAACATCCAGATTTCAGAGACCGCGCGGTCGGCCCCTTGCCCAGTCCTTCAATCCGAAGAGATTTACAACACCACCGGGACAAGCCAATTACCGGTCAAAGAGGAAACAATGGCGCCCATGGACAAATGAATGAGTTCCTTTGGACAACCTATTAGAACCCTTCCGATATTTCCTGACAAACTTTCCTGACCACCAATCCAACCCGGGAGATTACCATTCACCTCGGACGCGACCATAATTGTGACACATTATTGATCCGTAATTGCCAGAAGAGACCTGGCAGAGCCCCTTCGAGGCGGCGCGCAAAAACTCCAATATAAAAGGTGTCGACGCACGCGTCGTGCGAATGAGCGCACGTGTGACAGTAACAATTACACAAACATAAATGGCCGCGCAGTTTCGAGTTGGGGAAAATGTTTCTCATGTCCAACTGGGAGGATGCACATGGACTGCGTACGGAGCATCACATTCATAATTCCCGGCGTCGATGGCGCGCCAGACGTCGAGGTGCTGGCCGTTGAGAACGACGGAACGATCGAATTCACGATCACCGTGCTGGAGACCGACGGCGTCATCGCCGATCTTCGCGGTCTGTTCTTTGACGTGGATGACGAAACCAAGTTGGCGGGCCTCGCGGCCACCGGCGCCGACGTGTCGGAGTACCGGACGGGCGACGTCATCGATCTGGGCCATGGCGCAAACATGCGCGGCGCCGCATCCCCCTTCGACGCTGGCGTCGAGTTCGGACAACCGGGGATCGGCAAGAACAAGGGCGACATCCAGTCCACGAGTTTCGTTCTGACGAACGAAGCCGGCGATCTGACGCTCGATGACATTGCCCATGTCAATTTCGGCGCACGGCTCACCAGCGTGGGCACGGTTGACGGAAAGCGCGATGGCTCGGCCAAGCTGCTGGCGGTGGCTCCGGCAGCCCCCGATGCCATGGACGATTCCTACGACATTTTCGAGGATGGTCAGTCCGGCCTGAACGATCCGTCCAGCGTGTCGGAAGGCGTCAAGTTCGAAGTCCTGGCCAACGACACCGATGCCGACGGTGACACGTTGACCATCACCCATGTCTTTGGCGCGGCGCACGGGACCGTGCAGATCGTCGATGGCGACGATGCGGACCTGCTGCCGGGCGATGCAATCCTCTATATGCCAAACACCGATTACAGCGGGACCGACGAGTTCACCTACTGCATTTCCGACGGCAACGGCGGAACGGACTTCGCAACCGTTGCGGTCGCGATAGAAGCTGTCGCGGATATCCCGGACGTGTCCATCGAGGCGTTCGCCACCAGCAATGTGAACGAGATCCTCCTCAAGGTCACCGCGACCCAGACCGATGACGATGGTTCGGAATTCATCCAGAAACTCGTGAGCAGCGCGTTGCCTGCCGGGGTAACGCTTTCTCCCGCGGGGCCCACGATCGGAACGGCCGGGCAACCACAGCAGTTCGTGCAGGAATACCTGCTGATATTGCCGATGGATCAGAACACCGATTTCGACCTGACCTTCACCGCGACATCGGAGGAGATCTCGAACGGCGACACCGAGACCGGCTCAGAGACGATCGACATCATCTATGAGTACAGGCAGTCGCTCAACCAGCTGCAGTTCGAAGCGATCGATCAGAGCATCTGGAGCTCGGGCGACCAGTTCCTGTTCAACGACGACAGGTTCATCGGAATCGACACCGGCGATTTCGATGAGAGCCTTTCCTTCGGACCGTTCGAAGCCGGGATCAACGGGCACATCAAGGCCGGGTTCCAGTCCACCCTGTCCTTCAACGGCGGCAGCATCGATGCCACGGCCGATTATGACGTCACGGTCGAGACCAACTACAACAAGACGGTCGACGAACTCCTGATCGAGACCGCCGACCTCCTGGTGGACGCCGCCTTCTCGACGGTTGGTCCATCGGGCAGCTACACGCTCGATTTCATCTGGGATATCCTGCTTCAGGCCTATGTAGGGCTCGATATCGATTTCGGGTCCGTGGACTTCGATCCTCTCGGCATCATCCCCGGCGACCAAACCGTCGACCTCGGCGGCATCGACGAGACGCTCAACTTCCCGGCCGTCGACATTGGCCCCGGCAGCGTGAACATCCTGGATCTCGACAGCGACACCCTGGGTGGGTCTTTCACCTTGCCGCCTCCTGCGGATTCCCTGTCCGTCGACTTCGCCTGGCCGAACGTCTCGACCGACGGCACCGCGCCACCGCTGGACCCGGTCACATCAAGCGGCGCGAGCAACAACTTCCTGCAGCTTAACCTCGATATCGACGAGCTGATCACCACGCTTGCAGGGCTTCCCATCAACCCCTTCAATCCGAGCCTCGACATCCTCGGCGGGCTCTTCTACGCCGAACTCGACATCCTGAACGTCTACGCAAATGCGGGCATCAACCTGCTCCAGGAATTCGAGATGGCCATGGGGGATCTGGTCGGGCTGGTCACCTTTGAAGATGGTTCGAGCACGGCCTTTACCATTGGCGACAGCCTTCAACTCAGCGATGCCTCCTCGATCGACGAGGGAGGCGACGATGACGGAATGGTCGAATTCGAGTTCACCGTCATTTCGGAATCCGAGCTTAGCAACCTGACCGAACTGGGATTCAATGTCGGCGGCGGCGTCGACATCCTGTCGGTCGAGGCCGGATACGACGCTTCCTTTACGTTCTTCGGCGAAACGGTCGGGTTCAGTGACAGCGTCGGCTTCGGTCCGCTGGCGAGCTACGATTTCTCGGTGCCCGTTGGCGATATCGACGTGTTTGATGACACCTTCGACCTGGCATTTGGCGAAGAGACGTTCTCGACCTTCGCCTGATCCCGGGCCTCTCGCCCGAGGCGCCAAATGAAACCGCGCGCCTCGGGCGATATGCCCCTTGCACTGGAATGGGCAACAACCTGTGCAGCCCAACCACAACGCCCCTGCGGAGGGTACGAGTGCCTTGGCCAGGTAGGCGCATACAGAGCCCGGGAACCACCGGATCTCCTGCATCACGGGCTCACCAAACCATGAGAGGATGGAACAATGGACCCTGTCATTGATGGCCTCGTATTCGTAGTGCTGGTGGTTTTTGGACTGCCCTTGGCCCTGTCATTCTTCAAGTAGGGGTGACGCCCCGAACGGTTCTGGGCGGGCTCTTCTCTGCACAGCAGAGGTCCGTCATTCAAGAAGCGTTTCCGAAAGACGCCCGGTGCTGGTTGCCAACCGGCTCCGATCAGTCCGACATCCACTCCCGTCAAACCGACCCTTTCGCCCTGGCCTCCGCCCCTCGGCGCCCATCGAGGTGCCGTTTCGTGGTAGTATGGTCCCATGAATAGATAGGGGGGACACCATGTTCGACAGGGAAATCATTGGCACGAGCAATGACGACACACTGGTCGGCACGGATCGCAACGACAACCTTGTCGGCCTGCTGGGCAACGATCTGCTCATCGGCGGCAAGGGCAAGGACCGGCTGGATGGCAACGAGTTGTCTGATACGTTCGACGGGGCCGACGAGTTGCGAGGCGGCCGTGGCAACGACCTGATGATCGCGTCCTGGGGCGCCGACCTTTTCAACGGCGGCCCCGGACGCGACACGGTCAGCTACGCGCATGTCGGCTTTGGCGTGGACATCAGCCTCACGGTGCCGGTGATCGTGGGCGGGTTCACCCAGGGCCATACGTTCCGCAGCATCGAGATCCTCGTTGGCACGCGCTTCAACGACAACCTGACCGGCGACGAGTTCGACAACGTGCTGAAAGGCGGCGGGGACATGGACGGGCTGAACGGCGCGGACGGGGATGACCGGCTGTTCGGCGGCAAGGGAAACGACGTGCTTCGCGGCGACGGCGGTGCCGATTACATGAACGGCGGCGCCGGCAACGACCGACTGATCGACGACGAAACCGTCGCCTCGAACGATGTGATGATCGGCGGCAAGGGAAACGACGACCTGCGCGGCGGCCTCGGCAAGACGACGATGAAGGGCGGCGCGGGCAACGATGTGCTGGTGGTGGAGACCGGCAGCGCCATCATGACGGGAGGCCGCGGCGCCGACGAGTTCCGCTTCGTGGGCGAGATCGGCAAGGCCCGGGTCAAGGATTTCCGCAGCGGTCAGGACGATGTTCTGCACCTTCAGTTCCTGCAGGCGCGCAACTTCGAGGACGTGTTGCAGAATTCGAGAACGAAGAACGGCGATCTGATCATTTCTCTCGACGACGCCCGGATCGTCATCGACGATCTGACGAAGACGCAGCTCGACACCGACATGTTCCTGTTCTCCTAGCCGCACGCAGAAATCCACCGAAGCGGGCCAGCATCCCCGTCGGCACAAGCCGGCCGATCAACGCGGCGGGCGCTTCCCCTGTCCTGTCGCCCGCCAGGCCAGAGCAACGGATGGCAGTGCCGATATGGAACGCGGGGTCGGAGGGTTTTTAGCCGGCCGCGAGAGAGGAAAGATCCGTAAACCCGGACGAGAACGATGACATCGGACACACAGATTTCGGAGGAATTCCGGGTTGAACGCGATTGGCCGAGGACCGTCGGGCTGATCGCCATCGGCCTGCTTCTCATGGCGGTATCGGCCTATGGTGTGCAGATGGAGGTCGACGGCTACCGGGATCGCAGGTTCCACAGGGACTCCTTCGTCATTCTCCCGCTGGCATCCTTCCTGCTCTGCATTGCGATCTGGCGCCTGCTTGTCCCATTCGGAGCCCCCTTGCGCATCCGCAGGTCCGGCCTGATCGACCTTCGAATGAACCGCGCAGAGATCCCCTGGGCAGCGGTACGGAACTGTGTCCGCAGAGGCGATTTCGTGGTGTTGACGCTTCGCCCCGGCTTCTCGAAAACCTACACGGTGCCGGTCGAACAGAAGCTTGTGAAGGCGATGCACAAACGTGTCGGGCCGAACCATCTCATGATCGCGACCTGGTGCCTGGATATCTCGTCGACGGACCTGAACGACGTGATCGACAGGTATCGGAGTGCCGGCAAGACCTGATCGCTCAGCTCTTTGAGAATTCCCGTCGATCTGCAAAAATCTGGCGCGTCGGTTGTGATGGGGGGCGCATGAGTTGGATTTCGAGGCTGGCAGGCATCGCACTTGCGTGCTCATCGACGCACGCGATCGCGGACGTTGTTGGCGGGCATCAGGTCGTGTGTCTGCAAGCCCCCTACGACCGGGCAATGACGGATCACGAAGCCCGGATACAAGCGCTGGCGGCCTGGCTCCGGACCGCGCTTGCCCGCCATCCGGATCTTCTGTTTTCGCTGGAAGAGAGCGCGCCAAGGATCTGTCTCGCGGAGAAGATCTTCGGCGCCGAGGGCTATTTCGATGTGGATGGCAACGCGATTGTTCTGCGGGAAAGCCTGTCTCCGGACATGATGCGCGCGGTGGCCATCCACGAGGTCCGTCACCTTCACCAGGTTCATTCGGGGACTTGTCCGGAGCCGGACAACTCGATGAAGGCGGTTGCGCGCATGACGCTGGCGCTCGAAGCCGATGCAAGCGCGATCAGTCTCGTTGTCGGATGGAGCTTGCGAGAGGCCGGCGCCCCCGGCGTGTGGGACGCGCTTGCGGCATGGCCAACGCATTCGGATCTGGCCGCAGCCTATGAACGCGCGATGACGGAGACGGGCGATCCGATGCACGCCGCAGCGCAGGCTTTCGCCCAATGGTACGTGTCCGACTGGCGGCGCCAGTCGTATTATCTCGCCGCATGCAGCGACTATCTCGATCGACAGGACGAAAGCCATAGCCTTCCGCGCTATGGCGCTCTGGCGTCGGACTTCCTCGAAAGCATATGCCGACTTCCGGATGGTCGCCCCTACCCTTGCGAAGAGCCGGAAATCGGAACCCGATGATCGAACCGATCAAACCAGGTCCGCTCGCGCACTGACAATCGGGCTGGACCAGTCAACCGGGGCCACCCAGTCGGCTTCGTGCGCCCGATGATCGGCATGTTTGACACGGGGTTCCAACGTCGCGGCCGCACGTCCCGCGGTTTACTGGAAAGCGTCACTGAGGTAAGCGCGGTGGTGAAGATCGCCCATTTCCGGATCGCAGAGACCCGGCCGGTGCCCTTGAGTGAGAAGGCCTCCCGTGACCCAACCGCGCCCGTTCAACCTCATGACGAAACCCATCGGACCGCGGTGCAACATCGAATGCCAGTACTGCTATTACCTTGAAAAGCTGAAGCTATACCCCTCCGAGAAAAAGTTCCGGATGTCGGACGAGGTGTTGGAAAGCTACGTCAGGCAGGTCATCGAGACCTCGCTCGAGGCCGGAACGACCGAGATCAACTTCGCCTGGCAGGGCGGCGAGCCGACGATGCTCGGCGTGGACTACTTCCGGAAGATCGTGAAACTTCAGGCCAAACACGCGCCCGCGGCAGCGAAGATCACCAATGCACTCCAGACCAACGGCATGTTGCTGGATGACGAGTGGGGCGCCTTCCTGCATGACAACGCGTTTCTCGTCGGCATCAGCATCGACGGACCGAAAAAGGTCCATGACCGCTACCGGATCGACCGGCAGGGGCAGCCGACCTTCGACAAGGTGATGCGCGGGCTCGAGATCCTCCAGCGTCACGAGATCGAGCACAATGCACTGACGACCGTCCACCGTGCAAATGGCGGCAAGGGCAAGGACGTGTACCGCTTTCTCAAGGGGCTGGGCATTCAATTCATGCAGTTCATTCCGATCGTGGAGCGCAACGGGGCCGACGGCCTCGCCGGCGCGCCGCAGGTCGACATGGACCCCGGGAACAGCGTGACCGAGTGGAGTGTCAGCCCGCGCGCCTACGGCAAGTTCCTCTGCGATGTGTTCGACATCTGGTTTCGGAACGATATCGGCAAGGTGTTCGTCCAGCATTTTGACGTGATGCTGGGTAAGTGGGTCGGTGCGCCGGGCGGGCTTTGCGTGTTCGCAGAGACCTGCGGCGACAGCCTGGCGCTGGAACATGACGGCAGCCTCTATTCCTGCGATCACTACGTCTATCCCGAGTACCGGCTTGGCCGGATTACCGAGACGCCGATGCGCGAAATGCTCTGGACCGAGCGACAGGCAGAATTCGGAAGGGCGAAGTCGACCACCCTGACAGAGCAGTGCAAGAACTGCGACTATCGTTTCGCCTGCAACGGCGGCTGCCCCAAGCACCGCATCGCGACGTCCAGGAATGGAGAGCCCGGCCATAACTATTTCTGCGAGGGCTACACGATGTTCTTTCGCCATGCGGATGCGCGGTTGAGGGACATGGCGAGGTTGGTCTCGATGGGCCGTCCCGCTGCCGACGCGGCACGATCGCAATCCCGGGTCCACAACAAGGCCTAGCGCCCTGCCTCGCTCCAGAACGGCGCCGCCTGTGCCGATTGGCTCGACCGCCGGTTCACATGAACCTCGTCGATCACATCCGCGAACGTCGCTCATTGCCCGATCAGCACATCAACAGGCCGTGGCCCCGGAGCTCTTTCCTGTGGCCTGTGCCGCCTGCTCGCCATTCGCTGTTCTCCGTTTCCCGGAGATCCGATGGACGAGGCCGGACGGGGCAAACCATTCACGCTCTGCGCAGCAACCGACCTGTTCATCTTGCAAATGGGGGTCGCTGCACAGATCTCGGGAATTCGGAGCGGTCTTGCCGACCGGCCACGTAGATCCCTAGGGGCGGATCATGAAATAGCCTTGGTCACTGAGCTCCATCAGCCGGACGATGCCGCCGGGAACCACCCGCGCGTTCGCGACGATCTCGATATCATTGCCAGCTTGTTTGCTCATCCCCTTGATGGTGTTGCCGCAGGCGGAGATCGTCACGTTGGGAACGCTGTCGGTGAAGCTCTCGACACGCTCCAGAACCGGAGACGTGTCGGTTCGAAGCATGTGGAGGCCGGCATTGTAGGCTACGATCTCGATTTCGTATTCCTCTCCCCGGGACAGGAAGAAATTCGACATGTTGGAAGCGTTGTTGAGAACCTTGGTGAAAGTTCCCGGGCTGTCGTCGCTGACTTGAATGACGATCCGGTGCGTTTCGTGGTCGGGCGCGTCATCATGCGCGAGAGCCGGTATTCCGACCAGAGCATAACAAGTTGCCAGAACCGCGGCGAGAAGTCGTGTGGCTTGCATTGTGTCCTCCCGATACGTCCCTCAAGGGGCTCTATCTGATGCAATCCCAAGGCAGGCAGCTATCCGTCCCGGCGCGGAGTTGCATGCAAATATACTGATATATCCGGAGCCGTGGGCGCAACCATGATTTGCCGCCCCCTCCTGCTCGATGGATCGAATGTCGGTGACTACATCGAAGCGCTTGGACTTATTTCTTGTTCGCCGGATCAGTGCACAGGTTGATCACGGTCGCACCCACAATCCAAACGGCAAACATCAAGAAGGTTGCCAGAGATGCCGAGTAGAGTTGGCCGATATAGCCGCCGAGCCCCAAGACCAGCCCCACCGCTCCGTTGACTGCTTGCAGCTCCTTTCGTTTGGACTTGAGATCCATGTCTTTTCGCTCCTGGGCCGTCGCAAGCTTATTGCCTCCACGAGAGAACCATTACCTTGATCTTGATCACGATCGGCGCCCCTGAGACGGCTATGTCTGCGCTCCGGTTCCAGGCAGTAGACCGGCGCTCGACCCGGCGGATCTCCACGCCCCGTTCCGAAAGACATCCGCATGCGTCCTTTCCGATACGAAATCAAGCACTGGGCCGGGACGCTAAAGCGCAGTGCAAATATCACCAAAGGCCCTAGACCGAATGGTGCAGTCATTGCTTCACTTCAGGGCGCGTGCCCATTTGGGGTCAGAGCTGGTCAGGCGCGGGTACTGCAACCCGGCGCGGCACTGAGGCAGAGGGAACAACATGGAGCTGCTGAAAGCGCGGGTATCCGAACTGTACACCGGGCAGACGCCAACCGCGCGGAGGCTGCGCTATTGGCTGATCCTGTTCGACCTGGCCACGGTTGTCTATTTCATCGTGACCGTCCCGCTACCGGCAACCCCCTTGATACGCATTGTGAATTTCGCACTGGCCGTATTGATCGCGATCGATTTCCTTTGTCGGCTTTGGATCTCGGACAATCGCTGGCGGCACCTTGGACAGATCTACGTGCTTGCCGATCTGATCGTGCTGCTGTCGCTGGTGCTCGACCCCTTGCTGCACCTCGATCTTACCTTTCTACGGATACTGCGTGGCGTCCGGCTCGGGCGGTCGGAGTATCTGCTTCAGGACCTGCGGCGCGGCTGGAAGTTCTTCCGCGAGAACGAAGACGCGCTGGTGGCTGCACTCAACCTCGTGGTCTTCGTGTTCGTCACAACATCCGCCGTGTTCATTTTCTTCGCAGAACCGAAGAGAGGTGCATCGGGCTACGTGGACTCGCTCTACTACACGGTCACGACGCTGACGACGACCGGCTATGGCGACCTCACACCCCAGACTCCGGTGGAGAAGATCGCAGCCGTGGCGATCATGGTGATCGGGGTATCCCTGTTCCTCCGCCTTGCCGGCGCGGTCTTCACCCGCTCGCGGGTGCATCACCCATGTCCGCAATGCGGGCTGACGCGCCATGATCCGGATGCCGTCCATTGCAAGCATTGCGGCGAGATGCTCAGGATCGAGACGGAAGGCGCCGGCTGACGACACCAACCGTGCCGACGGCGTCGGAGGCCCGGCAGCCCGCCCCTCGCCCGGCGTGTGGGACGCCAGTCAGCAGCATTCGGCCAAGGGCGCACACAAGACCGGAAGCCTATTCCGAGACGACTTCCGCGCCTTCGATACCTGCCACCTTGGCAAGCTGCTTGAGGCGGCTCTGGACGGCATCGCTGTCGGGAACGCTCGCATCCTCCAGCACCTCCAGCCGGACGGCATCTGCCTCGATCCTGAGGCGGGATTTCTCGAGGATCTCCGGAACGCTGGCCGAGAACCGGTGTCCCAGCAACAGCGCCCGCCCAAGGATCTCGGCACGCTGCAAATCGTTACGGGACAGGATGCCGGAGAGCCTGTCCTTGATCTGCTCATCCACCTTGCCGCCATAGCGCGCCATCACCGAAACGGCGAGGAACGCGCGTTCGCCGTGGCTGATCCCGATGAACGGGAACTCCAGAAGCCGCAGGAAGCTGTCCATCGCGCGCACCTTCTGATGGTCGCGCCACGCGATATCGGTCAGCGCGCACACCGCCAGCCTGACGCGGCGCTCGCTCTGGGTTTCACCGGGGAAAAGGTCCGCGGTCCAGTTGCCCAGCGCCTCGCTGAACTTCGGAACGCGCGCCACCGGCAAACCGATCGCCAGCGCCCCCTCCACAAGCGGGTCACGGTACTGTTCCGCCTCGCCGAGCTGGCTGTAGAGCCAGCCCTCCCGAAGACCGAAAGCCGAGAAGACAGCCCTCTCGGGCTTCAGTTTCCGGAAAACGCGCCACAGAACAAGCGCTGACGCCGCAAGCGTTTCAACCCGCCTTCCGGGCACATCCGGAAGGGCCGCGATCTCGTCCGTGGACATCTTGGCGATCTTCTTGGCGAGCGACGAAAGCTCCTTGGCCGGCATTTCGTAGCCGTGCGGGACAGAGATCGGGTGGTTGGTCATGGCGATATGTACGCGCGCAAGCGCCCGCCACCCGCCGCCGACGGCGTAAAAGACCGGCTCCGTCAGCATCGGCGGCAGCGCGCCATCCAGGATATCGTCGATCTGCTTCTTTGCCGCGTCGATGCCATCCTCCAGCATCGCCCGGACCGGAAGCGCCCCCAGCGGCATGCTGGCCCGGCGGTCCCCCACGCAGTCGCCGAGCACCTCGGCCACCTCCAGGCTCCCGCCGCCAATATCTCCGACGAGACCTCTCGGCTGGAAGAATCCGGAGATGACACCGAGTGTCGAATAATAGGCTTCGTCCTCGCCCGAGATGACCCTTGGCTCCATGCCGGTTTCGGCCCGTATGGCCGAGACGAGGTCATCGCCGTTCTTTGCCTTCCGCGTCGCCTCGGTCGCGAGGATGTCGACCTGCGGCACATCCATGGCCTTCGCAATCGCGTCGAAGCGACGGATGGCGGCCAGGGCGTTGTCGATGGCCTTCCGTGTGAAACGGCCATCGTCATCAAGGCCGGCGCCAAGAGCGGCTAGGGACTTCTCGTTGAACCTTGGAAACGGCGCGCGACCGAGATCGTCGTAGACGACGAGCCGTATCGAGTTCGAGCCGAGGTCTATGATCCCGTAATGTACCGGCCGATGGGACAGCACGCGATCGGTATCGATCTCTATGACCCGCGGATCGTCCATTCGTACTCATCTCCCGACTGATTGCATGCACCAAGCGCCAGCATCTTGAACGGTCTTCGGACCCATTGGGGCCAGGAAGACGCTTCATCCGCGAGGCCCGGAAAGGACCGGAGAGCGCGTCTGATTTCCACCATTATAGATCGATCCGCGGGACAGGCTTCATTTTCTTGGAGCGGAGCTTGAATTCACCGGTCTAACTGGAAGCTTGCCCAAGAGTGATCGAATCCAACGTTGAGCATCGCGACAACTACAGAGACGGCCAACTCGGAAGTCGCGCGCGCCTCAAGGCCGTGCTTCCAACAAAGCGGCTCGTCGATGCGGCTACGGAGTCTGCTGGACTGCGGGCGCGGCAATCGGGCAGATTGGCGAGCCGTTAGTCGGCGCCGGAAGCATGAGCGGAATGGCCGCACGACTTCCATCACCAGGGACTTGGCCAAAGGGTGCGAATTTCCATCGGGCTCATACCCACCGATTTCTTGAATGCGCGGGCAAGGTGGCCTGCCGTAGAGTATCCAAGCTGGGCGGCAATCTCGCAGACGGAAACGGCGATCGCAATCACGGCCACCGACACGGGACCGGGCATCCCGGAGCGCCTGTTCCCGACCAACTTCGATCCGTTCACGCGCGGTGAAGGGTGCGGGAACGCGGAATCCGGCGGAGCCCGCCCGGGGCCATTCAATCGCTCGCCGCATCGTCCGACTCCATAGCGGCGAAGTTTCCCTCGAAAACCGAATGCCGCAGGGAGAAATTGCGGCCATCCGGCTGCCGATTTCCGGCTCGTAGCGGGCGAATTCGCACGCCCCCGCGCGATGGCGCTCATTCGCTGCGGGCGCCACGGTGATTGACGTTCGTCGCCACGGCGGTCAATCGCGACAACCCGAGATCTCGTTGTTCGGGTTTCCGCCCGCTCCAGTCTTGGTCAGCCCGCCAAGTTGGACCTGCCTGCCAACGGCTTCGTCCTCGAGGCTATGTTCTTGGGCGCTAGCGGAGAAGCAGGTCTCTGGCACGGACGTTCCGCCGGATGAAGTCGACCAGAAGGCGGATGCGGAGCGGCACGACGCTGCCGCCGGCATAGACGATGTGCAGTGGAATGGCGGGCGGGGACCATTCCGGAAGCAGGCGCACCAACTCCCCGTTCGCGATGTGGCGGTCCATCACCCACTCAGGCATGAGAACCACCCCAGCTCCCGCGACCGCGAACTCGACAAGAGTGTCCCCCTGGTCGGCTGTCAGGTTGCCGGACACCGGGATGTCCCGAACGGTTCTCCCTCGGGTAAAGCGCCAAGTCTGGGAAGCCTTCATCCGGCCGAAAGTCAGGCAGTTATGGGAGGCGAGATCCTCCGGCTCCGAGATTCCCGGGGCTCCCTCGAGGTAACCGGGAGCGGCGACGAGGGTCAGGGGGTTGGAGGACAGGCGCGAGGCGATCAGGGTGGAGTCTTGCAGATGGCTCGCCCGGATGGCCACGTCGATGGCCTCACCGACAATGTCGAGATGCTGTTCGGTCAGGAAGGAGACGACCTCGATCCGGGGATATTCCCGCAGGAACTCGACGAGAAGCGGCGCGATGACGATCCGCGACAACACGGGCGACATCGAAAGGCGAATGTTGCCAGCGGGCGTTCCGGCATCCGCCTGGAGCTGGGCTTCACCGGCATCGAGATCCCGCAGAACGCGCTGGCAATTCTCCAGGTAGGTCTCGCCGAGCGTTGTCAGCGTGACCTGTCGGGCATTCCGGCGCAGAAGCTGAACGCCCAGGTGCGTTTCGAGCGCGGCAATCCGCTTGCTGATCGTTCCCTGCGCGAGCCCTTCCAGCTTGGCGGCCTCCTGGAAGCTGCCAGTCTGGGCAACCCGTGCGAAGGAGCGCATTGCAAGCAGCTGGTCCATATTCATTATTCCATATTGGAATTTTTATTATTCCCCCAGGAATATTGGCCCATCGCGAAGTCTGTGCAAGGGTCATCACGACCGAACAGCGGTCTACACCCGACACAGACCTCCGAAACAATGCCTTGCGGCTCGAGTAGCCCGAGGTGCCGGGACGGCATTGCCGCCCCCGTTGCGAGAGGCATTGCCCGAGAAAGGGACCGCATGACGATGCTGTCAGACAAGCTTTCCGACCTGTCCGTCCGCGTCGGTGATGTCGAAGCGAGGGCCGAAGCGTTCCGGTCCGAGAGCCAGGCCGGTCGCACCCGGAAACTCGACGAGTTGAAGGCCGTCGCAGAGGCACATCGTGCGAGCCTTCTGGTCTCGGATCCGGCCGGCGAGGATGACATCGAGGCGGCTTGGGCGAAGTTCGGCAGGTCGATACTTGGGCGCATCGACTCCGTCCAGCTTCTGGTCGAGCCGAGGAAAGACGCCAAAGATCCAAAGGACGCCGCCCTTCGTGCGGAGCGGTTGGAACGCAATGCCGGAATGGCCGTGGATCACGCGCTCGCCGCGGCGGTCGATGCGGAGCTCGCGGTTGCCGAGGCCGTGGATGCGCGTCTGCGAGCGGTTGACCTGGCTGAAGATGAAACCTGAAGCCGTCGGGGAGGCGATCATGCACCATATAGCAAGGGCACGCCACGCACTCGGGCGGTTACCTGGAAAGCAGAAGCTGCAAACGCATCTCGCGCAGGCGCACGCGGTCCTTGGCGGAGAGTTCCGAAAAGATATCGCGCTCGCTGACGGCATAGGCCACGAACAGGCGCGTCCGGTTCTCGAGATCGTCGCCTGTGAAGCCAAGTTCGGCGAACAACCCGCGGATCAGGTCGATGCGGTAGTTCATCTCGGCACGCCATATACGACGGACCCGGGCATCCTGTCGCGCCCACTGGCGAATTGCGAAGTCGTAGCGGCTGAGGTCGTCACGGTCGACGATCTCGGCAATCAGGGCGAGCCGGGCAGCCGGAGACATGCCGGCAATCGCCGACTTTCGCAGTGCCGGAAGCTCGTCGAGCGCGCGCCAGTGGTCCAGCAGCGCATTGTGCAGATCGGCCCGGTCCCGAAAATGGTAATAGAAGCCGCTCTTGGCGACGCCGAGTTCGGCCGAAAGCCGCTCGACGCGCACGGCCTCGATCCCGCCAATCCTGAGAAGCTTCAGAGCGGCATCCAGCCAATCCTGTTTGCTGACCCTTGGCCGGGCGCCATCGGGCACGAGTTTCATCTGCGTCATGGATCGTTTGATAGAGAACTCGCGACAAGAGAACAACTATACGCAATCGTACATATAGATAGACGGATGCGTACACTTTGGGCCAGAATTGGCCAAGGCGGAGGGGAGGAAGATCATGAAGGCACATGTCGGGCTGAGCGCGGCCATTCTGGCCTGCACCGGTAACCTCGTCGCGGCCCGGGGCATCCAGCATGACACCGAGCACTATGTCCTGCTGTCGCATTATGGGGAGGCTTGGGTGACTCAGGTAGAGGGCGAGAAGGGCGGCACGCTCACTGAATGGGGCATAGAGCCCGGCGAGCGCCCCGACATGGAAATGTACATGGAGGTGAACCAGCGCTTCCAGGAGCAGGCGCTGGACTCGCTGCGGGCGATGGCCACGCAGGACAAGCCGTTTTTCCTCAACTACTGGCCGCAGATCCCGGCGGCAATTCTTGCGGCCATTCCTGACAACAGATGTCTCAATGCCAATTGCGGCCGCTGGGCCAATGGCATGACGCTTCTCGACGAGACCGACGCGCTCGGCATTGCCGACAACACCATCGTGATGGTGATGGGCGACAATGGACCGATGAAGCAGGAGATTTCGGACTCGGGCTATTCTGAGTGGCTGTTTCGCGGCACCAAGGGGTCCGCGCTCGAAGGCGGCCACAGGGTCGGAGCCTTCCTGCGCTGGCCGGGCGTGATCGAGGCCGGCTCCATTGCCGGCGACATGGTCTTTGTCGGCGACCTCTACACGACCTTCGCTCGCATCGCCGGAAACATGGTGGGCATCCCCACGGACCGCGTGGTGGATGGCGTGGACCAGACCGCGCTTCTGGTGAATGGCGATACCCACGGCCGACGCGACTACATCCACCTCTACGAGGTCGACAAGCTCGCCGCCACGGTCAAGCAGAACATGAAGATCCGCTGGCCCGGCCCCGGCGTGAACCCCTCGCTTGCCAAGGTCTACAACCTTTACTGGGATCCGCGCGAAGAGCATCCGCTCAAGCGGGAGGGCGTCTGGACCGGCACTCCCTTCTCCCGGATGCTCACCCAGCATTTGCGGCTGAAGGACAAGTTCCCGGACCGCAAGCCCGCAACCGGCATGCCTTACGAGGATGTCGAGAATATTCGCCCGGAAACCGTCGAGATGCTGAAGCTCTGGCAACAGACCTACGGCGATGCGCGCGACGTGATCCTTGGCGTCGAGTCCGCCGGAAACCGAGCGGTGCCACGTGAAGGGGCCGTTTGACGCCCCCACGCTGTGACGGATTGCACCGCCGACCATCAATTCAACTGGGGAGGAAACCATGAAACATCGGACTGGAACAGGACTGGCCGCAGCGACGGCGGCAATGCTCGCGACACAGGCTTTTGCCATCGAACCGGACGGGCCTCACATGGCTCACGCCGAGCGCAACGCCGAGGCCTGGGCGGCCGAGGACGCCGAGATCGACGCGCGGCTTGCCGAGCTCGAGGGCCGCTTCGGCAAGAAGCCGAACATCATCTACATCCTGACCGACGATATCGGCTGGGGCGAGCTTGGCTGGCAGGGCGGCGGCAAGCATCGCGGCACCCCGTCCGAGGCGCTGGACGCGATGGCGTTCGAAGGCATGCGGTTCTGGTCGTCCTATGCCGAGCCCTCCTGCACGCCCACACGGATCGCCATCAACACCGGCCGCCACCCTGTGCGCACCGGGCTCCTGACCGTGCTCTGGCCCGGGCAGGTCGACGGCCTGTCGCCGGAGGAGGTAACGACCGCCGAGATCCTTTCGGAGGTCGGCTACAACACCGCGATGTGGGGCAAGTGGCACCTCGGCGACCTTGAGGAGCACGCGCCCGAGAACCAGGGCTATGATTACGCCTACTACGGCCTCTTCAACGGCGCGCCGGATTACTGGCAGGCGTCCTTCGAGGACAAGAGCGGCACCTTCCCCTTCGCCGATTTCCCCGGCAACGAGGCCTATCTCGAGGGGACCGGGATCGACCTGTCCATCGGCGGTTATGTCGGACGCAAGGGAGAGGGCCGGACACCGATCGACGGCGTGGCCGGGGTGCTCTCGCCCGAGCGGCAGGAAGCCTTTGAGAACGAGTCGATCGACCAGATCACCCAATACGTGAAGGATCACGCAGAGGACGAGAACCCGTTCTACATCTATTGGGCCTCCTACGCGCAGCAGATCGCCGCGAGCCAGGAATTCCTCGACGCGCCGGGCGTGGACAAGAACAACCGGCAGGCCTCCTTCATGGCGCTGCACAACAAGCATGTCGGACAGCTCCTCGACACGCTGAAGCAGGAGGGCATCGCAGAGAACACGCTGGTCGTCTGGATCAGCGACAATGGCCCGATGTACGCTTTCTGGCCGACCGCCGGCTATACGCTTCTGCAAGGCGCCAAGGGCGATGTGCTCGAAGGCGGCGTGCGCGTGCCGGCGATGGCCTGGTGGCCCGGGATGATCGCGCCCGGACAGGACCCGACCGACATCCTGCACGTGACCGACCTTTTCACCACTGCCGCCCGTCTCGGAGGCGCGTTGGACCTTATCCCCAGCGACCGGATCACCGACGGCGTCGACCAGACCGCGCTGTTCCTCAATGGCGAGGGCCACGGACGGCGCAACTTCATGGCCCATTACAGCGGCGATGTGCTGGGCGCCTTCCGCTATGACGACTTCAAGATCCACCTGACCGAAGGCCACGGCGGCCTTCCGGGCATGGACTTCTACAACGTCAAGCGTGACCCGGGTGAACGCTATGGCGCGCTCTACCCCGGCCTCTGGGTGGTTCAACCCATGCAGCAGCTCCTCGGACAACACTACGGCCGCGTCCAGCAGTTCCCGCACCGGGCCCCGATGACCCCCGAAGAGGCGCGCCTGAAGGCGCAGGGGCATTGACCAAAGGGAGGTGAACGATGAACCACAAACTTGCATCTGCAGCCTGCGCGATCGCCGTGATCGCGTGGGCGGACGCCGCAATCGCAGAGCCCTTCGCGCTGACCGGTCATGACGACGGCCAGTGGCGCTACGTCTTCACGCCCTATGCCTTCATCCCCGCCGGAACGACGGGCACCTCGACCATAGACGGCACTTCGGTGGATCTCGACCTGAGCCTCGATGAAGCGCTCGACGCGCTCAACCTGGCCTTCTCGGGGCGGTTCGAGGCCTGGCGCGGCGATTGGGGCCTGCTGTTCGATGGAAATTACGTCAGCCTCGGGGGCGACGAATCCATCGGGCTTCCGGGACCGGGCGGCGGCTCGCTCGATGTCGAGGTCGATATCGAACAGTACTGGCTGACCTTCATGGCGGCCTATCGCGCCGTTGACACCACCTATGGAGATGCCGGGCGCCGCTTCGCCTTGGATCTGCAGGGCGGCCTTCGCTACAACTCGCTGAAGCAGGAGGTCGATATTGACACACCAGGTCCGGCAACCAAGCTCGGCGGCACAGAGACCTGGTGGGAGCCGGTGATCGGTGCCCGTGGAGTCTGGGAGTTAAACGACAACTGGGCTGCGGCCATTGTTGCCGATTTCGGTGGTTTCGGTGTTGGCGGTGACGACCTGCAGGTCATCGCAACAGCCGGCTTCGACTGGCGACCGGAGCGCTGGACAAACACCTCGATCAAGTTCGGCTACCGCTACTACAGCCTCGACTTCGAAACCGATGACGGCGACTTCGCCTATGACGTCAGCCAGCACGGCCCCTATCTCGGCGTGACTTTCCGCTGGCAATAGAGCCGCTGAGAGCCGCCCGGGCATCCCGTGCCCGGGCGGCTGATGGATCGCGCCGTCGGGATTGCCTGTCCACGCCGGAGAAGCCGCATTGCAGCAAGGGCCGACCTTGTGGATGGCAGGCGTGAGCCGTTCGCGTAAGCCCCTCAGAGACGATGGATTGCGGACATCCGTCAGGTTCAACGCAAGATCCCGACATTCTGGACAACGGGTGATCTGTTCCGGGCTTGAGCCTTGGGCTTCTTCCCTGCCGCCGGTCGACACCGCCAGCCTGCCTCATGCTTGATCCTTAAAACGCCCTCAGCCCAACTCGATTGCGCCGGGCGCGTCCCGTTGCCAAAGCGCGTTGCAAGCGGCGCTGCGCGCGCAACTCGGGGCCTTGGAAAGCGCGGTGACGCTCGTCGGCGGTCAGCCCTCCAAGGCGATGCTCCAAGGTTACGTGGCCGGCCACGGCCTTCGCAGGTACATAAGCCGCTGCCGAGAGCGCTTCGTCCAACCCGCGCGCGAGCCGCCTCGCTAGGGGGCTCGAGGATCTTGGAGAAAGACCTGCTGACTGGGGAATCGAAGCGGCACCGACTCTGACGCCGAATTCCCGATGCTCCTGTTCGTTCGCTCCCTGCGCCCGGGACGCAAGACAAGGGAGGCCGGCCCCGAGCCGGCCTGCCGTGGAACCGGTGCGCGTTCACCATTGCAGCCGGCCCTTGTCCGCAGGGGCATTGGGCTGCCGGTCGTGGTCACGCGCCCGAGTCCGGTTGTCAATTCGCCTTCTCGATGTTGGGAAGGACCCAGGTTCTGTCAATGAAGGCGTCCTTCGGCGAATAGAATCTGAAGTACGGGAACCATGCCTTGCCAGGCAGCGTTTCGATCCAGTTCTCGGCCTTGTCGCCCTCCGGCTTGTCTGGGCCGATGTAGAGGTCGACCGATCCGTCATCGTTGACGAGCAGGTCCATCTTCGAAGACCGGTCCGCCAGTTTCTCGTTGTTGATCGTCAGGGCGCG
Source organism: Tropicimonas sediminicola (assembly GCF_900188335.1). Classification (GTDB taxonomy): domain Bacteria; phylum Pseudomonadota; class Alphaproteobacteria; order Rhodobacterales; family Rhodobacteraceae; genus Tropicimonas; species Tropicimonas sediminicola. Next base: position 902,911 of record NZ_FZOY01000002.1, read on the forward strand.
TGTCGCCACGTCATAGACTGTCATCGACCAGAACGCCTCGGCCGGCGCGTCGGGAGGCACATTGAGCGTGTAGTTGGTCCCGCCGTCCAGCCAGTCGCCATCGCCATCGCGATAGGTCGCCATGTAGATCTGCCCCTCACCGCCGTAGCGCTGCGCGTGCATCCTCGGGTCATTGGTAACCGCTTCGTAGAACCATGCCGCGCGGGCATCCAGATCGTCGTGGTGCTCGCGTCTCTGGCTGGGATGGCTCACCGTGGCAAACTCCCACATCGAATCCTCGACATAGAACGCGTCTTCGAGACGTTCCTTGTTAAAATCATTGGCCTTGGCCATGGCTTCGCCAACCAATGCCGCTTCCTCGAGGATCTTGCGCTGGCGCTCGCCGGGCTCGAAGGGCTTGCCCTTCTCGATGCCCAGCGGCTTCAGCATTGCCAGGAAGAACCTGTCACGCTCCTGGACGGGTTCCTTGTTGATCACATCGGCCAGTCGCTCCCAATAGGCCATGCCGCGCGGCTGCCATGCGGAATACGCCTTTCCGTCGGCCGGAACATAGCCCCTGGGCTTCGGGTCTTTCCGCTCCGAGAAGGGGTAGATCTTCAGGTTGTCCAGAATGGCCTGGCGTGTTTCGTCATCGTCGGCCATCAGGCGAATGCCGGGGAGCACGTTGTTGGTGTTGAACTTGACGACCTGAAAACCCCAGTAGGCCGCCTCCAGTACATCATCCTGGTCCGGATCCGCGTCCGGACCTACGAGGATGTACTTCCGGCCGCCCTCGACCTTCGCGACCCCGACCTGCCAGAAGTCGTTGAACGCGCCGCGGAGTTCCGCACTCGGCACTTCGACAATCCATGGCTCTTCGGTCAGATCGATGAATGGAAGCACGTAGGGCGTTGTCGCGTTGTAGGTCAGTCCGCCGATCTTGTCTTCGTAGCTCAGGGCGTAAAGAGCCTGGCCGTTCTCGACCCCCAGCTCGTTCTCATGGGACCACCGCCACTGTTCCATGGAGACGATCGGCAGTGCCCACAGATAGACCTGGCAAGCGCGTTGGAAATCGATCTCGTCGAACAGTTTCTCCTGCGCTTCGGTCGTCGGGTAACCGTTCGCGAAATCATGGGTGAACTCGAGCGGACCGATGCGGGTATCGACGGTCTCCGCAGAAAGGGAGGTTGCTGCCAGCAGGGCAAGCGCCGAAGCGGTTACTGTAAGATGCTTCAACATTTGGGTTCTCCTTACTCACTTGGGAATGAAGGAAACCGCGGCGCCCTCTGGGCGCCGCGGCGCAGGGCATTACTCCACCTTGACGACGTCGTCGGGTCTCCACGTCTGGTCGTAGAACTCGATGTCCGAACCGTAGAGGCGCAGCACCGCCATGAAGTCGCGCCCGTCGACGACCTGGATCCAGTTCGTTTCGGGAACGTCGGCGGGAAGCTCCGGCGCGAACCAGATGTCGATCGAGCCGTCTTCATTCTCTGCCACGGTGTTGAAGCCGTTGATCGAGGGCATCAGCTGCGGCGTCTCGGGCATCGACCCGTCGGTGACGTTGTAGGCGGTCACCGCCCAGAAGAGCGCGGCCGGCGGGTTCGGCGGCAGGTGCAGCTTGTAGGTGTTGGCGCCGTTGAGGAAGTTGCCATCGGCGTCGCGGGACGTCACTGGATATTTCGATCCGGCGCCAATGGTGCGCATGACCATCGCCGGGGCCGACGAATAGGCATACTGGAAGAAGCCCGCCCGCTGGTCTGTGTCTAGATAGCCGTCCTGCATGAATTCCGCCGTTCCACCGGCCCAGGCGCGTTCGTACTGGCGATCTTCGTAGTAGAGATGCCGATTGTCCTTCCGGCCCAACTGGCGGCTGGCGAGGATCATCTTGGGCGCCGTCTCGACCGCCTTTTGCAGCAGTTCCCGCTCCTTCTCGCTCGGCTCGAAGGGCAGGCCCCTGACGATGCCGATCGAAGCCAGCACGCCGCGCAGTTCGGGCGTGATCGCGGCAGTCGGCTCATAGTCCACGAAGTCCTTCAGCTTGGTCCAGAAGGTGTTGTCCACCGGGTACATCATGTCGACCCGCTGCCCGGAGGCATTGGGGAACTCCATCGGCTCGACGTCTTTCTCCTGCTCCCACAACGGATAGATCCGGGTCCGCTCGGCCGCTGCCACGGCCGGGGCCGGGTCGGGACCGTCGTCGCCCTGCTCCATCACCGTGCGGAAGAACAGGAACACGTTGTAAGTTGAAGATTCGAAGGTGAAATAGCCGCTCTGCACGTGGCCGTCATATCCGGGGGGCAACAGCAGATAGAGTCCGCCACGCGCCCGGTCGGGCCCGATGGCGCCGACGTCGGTGATCGTGCGCTGGAAGAAATCGGTGAACATGCCGATCACGTTCGCCGGGGCGGCGATGACCAGCGGTCCGGTTTCCTTCAGGTCGAGGTAGGACATCGAATAGATCACGTCGGCGTTGGGCGTCGGCACCCAGGTGCGGCTGTCCATCCGGTCCTTCCAGATCGGAAGGATGTTGTAACCTTCACCGAAAGCGGCTTCGGACCCGTCGCGCATGCCGATCGTGTTCAGCGCCGGCAGCATGGTGTGGTAGGCGTAGATCGCCCGCTGATAGAACTGTTCGTGACGCAGCTCCTCGGCCTCGGCCGGATCGAGCCAATTGCCTCCGTTGATCTGTTCCATCAGCGGCGGGATCGCGATGTCCTCGGCGAATGCTCCCGAGGCGACCGTTGACGCGGCGACAAAGGCGACGGTCGAAAGAAAACGGGATGTTGGGGATTTCATGTCTGCATCCTCCGCTTGCTGCTTTTCGCTCGCATCAATCGATGGCTGGGCCGGACGCAAATGAACTGTTGCGTCCATTTTCCATCATCAGCTAGCGTAACTTGATGGCGATCAGGCCAGATATCATTTTGCGTCAAGCAGCCCCGCGATGACCCGGAACGCACTCATTCCGATGACGGGCGCATCCGCGATCGGGCCGATCCCCGGACTTCTGACAGAACGCGCCGGGGACAGGGCCGTCGAACGGGCCTTTCGTACTGCCGAATTGCCGCTTCTCGCGATCGAGGCTCCCAGGGAGCCGATTCCCCTGCGCGGGTTGACGACGCTTTGGGAGGCGGCCGCCCGCGCAACCGGGGACCGGACCTTCGGGTTTGACGGCGGCCGGCGGATGACGGCAAAGACATATGGTCTCTGGCTGCAGTATTGCGCGGGCGCCCCCACCTTCGGCGAAGTGCTTGCGCGCATTCCCAGGGCCATTCACTTCCACCAGACCGGGACGCACTTCACGTTCGAGCGCGAAGGCGGGGTCGGGGTCTTGCGCTACTTCCCGGCCTGGATCGGCAGATATCCGCAGCACTCCAACCATATCGTGGGATCGCTTCTTCGGCTTGCAGCCGCGTTTCTCGGGGAGGACTGGCGCCCAGCCTGGATCGAACTCGACTACCCGCGCGATGCCGGCTGGCGGCAGCTTGAGTACGCCATGGAAGCACCGATCCGGTTTGGCGCCGGCGTGACGGGGGTGGCCGTGGCTGAAGAAGATCTCCGGCAGCGACCAACTGGCACCCGCGCCCCTGCCCTGACCTTTCATGACGTCGCAGCCGAGGCATCCGTTGCAAGGACGCCGGAGCCATTGCGTTCGGCACTGAATGTTGCCGCGTTCCGGCTCCTGGATGGCGAAACAGATATCGACGGTGCCGCTGCGTTGTGCGGGATCGGCGTCCAGTCCCTGCAGCGCCGCCTGAGGCGAAAGGGCCTGACCTATCGCGGAGTGTTGAAAAGAGTGAGGGAGCGCCGCGCAAGGGCGTTGCTGCGGGAGACCGACCTATCCGTTGGCGATGTCGCTTACAGCCTTGGCTACGAGGACCCTCCGAACTTCACGCGCGCATTCTGCCGTTGGACAGGTCAAACGCCGACGGAATACAGAAAAAGTCTCGTGTTGAACGCGGGGGCACCAGCGCAATGACGGCAAGCCCTCCCGATCCCCCCTGTCCGCGCAGCGTCGAATGCTTCGGTGCCGAGAGCGCTGCAACATCTTCGAGTGGCTGCTTTGGAGAGTGGTTCGCACCCCTTGGGGTGAAACCAGGGACGGCTATTGGCCGGTTTGATCTGAAACGTGTCATGGCGGCCGGGTTCTCCTATGTAGGGTGGACCGCATTGTCTTTGGGCGGGGCGACGGGCAACCCTGCTGGCATCGCGGAGGCTTGCATGACGGTCACGGAAATGGAGACCTGTGGGCCCCTGCTGTCCGAAGAGGTCAATATGCAGGGGATAAATCCCGCGACCTGGGGGGCCAGCTGTGCGGATACGCGCGTGACGCATGTTGCAGCCATTGATCCGGGGTTCGTCTGGGGTTTGGCATCCATGGACGTCACCAACCTTGTGCCATCAACCCTTGTGATCGGCCTTGGCGGCGATGGCGACAGGATGCTCGCAACCGACCGTGATCGCAGCGGGCTTTCCAGCCACTTGGGCAATCGGAGGCTCGGGCGGTTTGACCCCGCTTGTTATTTCAACGCCATGCCGATCTGCACCCCTTCCGGCGAAGCCATCTTGGCTGAGGAAAAGGATGATCCTGTGTCCACGGACCCGGCAGGTTCCGATCGCGCTGCGATACATGCAGGGATCATTGCCTTGATCACCAAAGAACTCGGTCTTTGAAGAAGAGCGGCTCGCCCTGATTGGGTGGCGGGCGGTCAAATCCCCCGCGCCAAGGCCCATTCGCCAAGAACGGTCGGTCCTGCCCCTCCTCCCGCTCGCCGGAACGCCCAACGGATCCCCCGGACAGGTCCATGAGGCGAAATCATCGAGGTCTTGAAACGTTTGCTGTCAGTTGGGGCGCCCAAGCTTTCGGCACGGCCTGGCGAACTGGCGAATTGGGCTCTTCCCCGCCGATTGCAGCTCTGCCCCCAGATGGCCGCTTCCGCCACGAGAGGATGAAGCCGCACAGGCAAACCGTTCAGAATCCACGTATTTCGGCTTGACACCGATCAAACGGTGAATGCTCGAGGCGCGATAGACTTGCCTCATGACCCGAACACGATCTCGAGGCGAACGGGGCGTCGCGCATATCACTCCAATGCGCATCGCTTGCCGGCGTCCACAGGACGAACTGAAGGGAGGCACAGGATGATACATGATTTCGATCCGGCAATCGCCGTTACTCCAGTCGGTGCAATCTATTGGTACGGCGCTGTTTACTCGATCGGGTTCCTCGGGATCTTCCTCTGGTTCTGGATCCGGCGCGGTGCGCGCGGCCTGACGAATGCCGACGTGTTCTCGTTCACGATCCTCTTTTCAATCGGCGTCATGGTTGGTGGACGCGTCTTCGACATCCTCGTCTATGAACTCGACTATTACCGGGAACAGCCGCTGGCCGCGCTGAACTGGTGGGAGGGCGGCATGGCCTCTCATGGCGTGCTGCTTGGCGGATTGATCGCAACGGCCATCTTTGCGCGGATGCGGGGCCTTTCGCTGATCGCGATGCTGGACGAGGTCGCGGTTCCCGCCGTGTTTCTTCTCGCCGTCGGTCGCCTCGGAAACTTCATCGAAGGCGGCGTGATCGGGTCGACGACCAGCATGCCCTGGGGCTTCGTCTATCCGGATCTCGAAGGGGCCCGCCATCCCGTCGCCCTCTACGAAAGCGCGAAGAACTTCCTGATCCTGCCCATTCTGGTTCTTGCGATCTGGAAATGGCCGCCCGGTCGTGGGGTGGTCGCCAGCCTGTTCATATTCCTCTACGCGGGACTGCGTTTTCTCGTGGACCTGTTCCGCGACTACGAGGCGGCTTGGCTCGGTATCGGGACCGGACAGGTGTTCAACCTGCTGATGGCCGTGGCCGGCCTGATCCTGTTGATCCGGACGTTGCGGTCTCCGAGGCAATCCGAGTCTCCCCCGCAGCCAGCGCCAAAGTCCCCAAGCTGGCTTCAGATCGTCGTGTTGATCGCACTGATCCTCTACCCGCTGGGCATTCCCACCAGCTGGACCCGCGCAAACATCACCGAGAAACGACAGGGGAGCCTGGAAGAGGCGCGGATCGAGCCGCGCCTGGGGACGCTCTATCGGGGCTGAGCGGCGCCCCCTGGCACGGATCGGAAGATCATCCAGAACGCCACGAACTGGACCATGTGGTAGGTTGCGAGCGTGGTTGCCCAGCTGGGATGGAGAGAGACCTCGAAAGCGACGATCAGGCCCGCCAGTGCAGCAAGGCAGAACCCCGCTGCGCCGTATAGAGCCCGTCGGGACCCCGTCCGCCTGAAACGCGATGCGTTCCCCGCGATCATGGAGATGACCGGCGGCAACAACCCCACGGTCGCCACGGCGAAGCTGTCGGTCACGAAAGCCGAAACGGAGATCTGCAGAACGAGGTGCGCCGGGGCAATCATCCGGACGAGGCGTGCCCATGTCTCCGAACAGAACAGCGCCGCCGAGATGAACCAGAGCACGGCCGCCGCGACGGCGAGCGCTACCATGACGCAAAACCAAATCCATTGCCCCAACCCTGTTTCGGCGTCGGAGAAGACGCCATGCCAGAGGCCTCCGAACAGGGAGGCCAAGGCGAGAGCCGCGAAAAGCAATGCGTAAAGACGGCGGACCATCGACGCCGCGTCGGCCCTGCGTAAAAGGAGGAGAGAGAACGCCATGCATTGCGCGGCAAGGACCAGGTCCGTGAGGGTCACATCCGGTTCAAGCATGATCGCGAGCCTGGCGCTGATCTTTCGTTTTCGCTGATGGTCTCTGCGCCCTCGTAGCCTGATTTCGGCGATGCCGCCCTGTTCTGGATCATTGCGTGAGCGGTTTCGGGTTGTGACACTTCCCACGACCTCCGGTCATTGAACGCCATCGGATCGGGAGAACTCGGGAATGGCCAGATCAACGGACCGCATACCACCGCGACTTTCGATCGTTACCGGGGCCTCGAGCGGGTTGGGCCGCATGATTGCGGAGCGTCTTGCAGAAGCAGGCAGCGACCTCATCCTCCTGGCACGGGATCAGGCCCGCCTTGACGCTTGCGGCAAGCATCTCACCAAGAGCTACGGAGTGCAGGCGGACGCCCTTGCACTCGATCTGTCGCTTCCGGAGTCGGCATCGGCTGTGTTCGAGCACCTGCGGCGGCACGGCACCATTGCGGACACGCTCATCAACAACGCCGGGTTCAACGTCTATGGCCGCTTCGAAGAGTCCGACCTGGAGGCAGAAATCGAGATGGTCCGGCTCCACACAATTTCGGTGATGCAGCTCACGAAGGGATTTCTCCACGCGCGGGACCGGAGCCGGCGCAACCGGATTGTCAACGTGTCCTCCATAGCGGCCCTCGTACCGGGGCCGTTCGTGTCGGTCCACTTCGCGACGCGCGCGCATCTTCTCAGCTTCTCTCTCGCGCTTTTCGAGGAATTCCGCGGGACAGACGTCGACGTCACCTGCCTGTGTCCCGGCCCCATGCAGACGGACTTTTTCCGGCGCGCCGGGATGACCGATGTCCGGCTGGCAAGTGGGTGGCCGATGCGGACCATGTCACCCTCCGAGGTCGCGACCTATGGCTACGAGGCCATGATGCGGGGTAAACGGATGGTCATACCGGGGCTCCGAAACAAGCTGTTCGCTTTCGCGGCCGACGTGGCTCCCCGCCCAATCAAGGCTCGCTTTACCGAATGGATCATGGACAGGACCTAGGCTGATCCGACGCTCGGACCTGCATTTCGCCCAATTTGTGATGAGCGAGCAAATCGAAGCCGTGATACAGCCGGTCACGCAGGTCAGGTCCGGCCGTCTACCATGACGCCTCGCCCCCCTGCCCCGGCGCCGCGCATTCGGGATCGGTTGCCGAAAGCTGTCCATCTACCGGGCCTGCAACCTTGGTGCCGCAAGCCACAGAAACCCGCAGGCGCCTGTCGACGCTTTTCGCAGATCCTCTCGGGGCGCGGGCCAAAGGGAACTACGAACTCCGGCTGGTTGCCGACGGACCGGTCGAATGACGGAGCGATGCTACGGCCTAGTCAAGAAACGGGTCAGGGTTGCGGTACTTGAACCGCTCCTCTCCGAACGTACGCTCGATCATGTGGGCATGCACATGCTCTCCGCCACACCTCTTCAGGACCTCACTGGCTCGGCTCTCTTCGATGTCGTCACTGACGGCTACCCAGAACAGGATCCCGCCCGAACGAAGATGAGACTCCAATTCGTCAGCAT
>NZ_FZOY01000011.1 GCF_900188335.1 Tropicimonas sediminicola
ACCCACACTCCGGCCTGAAATGGCGCTCGCCCCGCGAGTTCATAAGGGCCCAAACCGAAACCGCGTAGGTGTCCGGTCAAATGGGGGCAAGTTCATCCAGACCGTTCGTAGTTCCAAGCTTTGCCGAGACTCTCCCGGCGGGAGAGTACGAGATCGAAACGGAGTTGGTTTCGCCCCCGGATCAAAAGGATCCCGCGGCCTGGAAAGCTAACGTAATGGTAAAGCTTCATCCGCGGAGCTCGCATCCCGGACTTGCGCGGACTCTGACCGTTTCGCTTGCCGACCTGGACCACGCACGCGCCAGGGACAAGCTGTCGGGCAAGGCGTTGTCCGACTTCTTTCTCGAGGAAATGCTGGCAGATCCGATGGTGCGTCTCGTGATGAAGGCTGATGGAGTCTCTGAGGCGCATCTGAGACATCTCTACTCAGGGCATGGCACGCCTGATCACAGCTTGAATGCGCCGGCGTCGAAGACGACCACCCAAAAGACGCGGGACGATGCGTCGATCCCGGCAGCCGAAAACGAAGGCATGCCCTCAAGACCGGAAAAACTGTCGCGATCGCACAGCCGCGACGTCGTGGGACAGATTTGATGGCGGACAGGGCCATCGCGGGAAGTGCAGCGCCGGACATCGAGACCGCGAGGGCCTTGGGAGACGTAGCGCAAGAACGGCGATGCCTGCGATGCACTGCGTTGTTCTGGAGCGAGGGTTTCGGAGAACGGATCTGCCGACGCTGCAAGGTGCTGCACGCCTGGCAGAACGCCGCGTCCGTCAACCCGGGCGCATCTCGCTGCCGCTGAGGCATCACGAGATCCTGAGGGTCGATGCGGCGTAGCCTGTCGCGAAGAGGAGTGATGGCCATGAAGAAGGCAATCTTTGAACGATGGGATAGCAACTTCGCGGACTACGAGTGGCGCTGGCTTTTCTATCTCGAAAGACTCACTGACGGATCATTCACCCTGTCGGCTGAGCAGGAGCTCATTAAGGCCGATGAAGGCGACGAACCCTTGGAGGTCGCCGACATACCAGGGCTTCGTGAGGGTGCCGACATCTACGAGAGCTTCATGACTATGATTGCCTCGAACGAGTGTGGCATCGATCTGGACGACATCGATCCAGTGGCGGATGTCGTCGCCGAGCTCGACCCGGTTGTGGGCGACCAGTTCCGCCGTGGTGAAGAACTCCTCGAGCGCCGGGCCAGCCAGGCACAGAGAAGCGACGATGCCCGCATCGATGCCCTGGTTGCGCGACACCAGGAGGCCATCGATGAACTGACGGCGGGGCTGGATCACACGCCAGAACAAGTGGGCGGCAAGAGCCTGTTCTCACCCAGGGATCGGGTGCGGAGATTCCTCGAGTGCCATCTGAGGCGGGAGGAGAAACTTCCGAGCCCAGAGCAGGCCATTGATTTGGTCCTAGGTGCAGGCCGCCTAGCCGACGCTCTCAGCCCCGAGGCGCCAGAAAGCTGGATTAAGGTTCCCTATCGCCGGGTCTCCGTGCCCCGCGGAACCGGCGGCATCTGCCCATTCTGTGGGAATGAGTTTCGCGGCAGACCTGTCAGCCCGCGGTGGAACCTGCATTGCCAGTGCGGTGCGACCCTGGATTACCTCGGAATGGCCTGGCTCAGCGATCAGTGACATGATCCTGCTCTTCAGGCGTGGCAACTTAGCCCTCCACACCCTCAAGGCGGTGGCGGTGGCAGAGTTGGTCGACAGGATCCACCAAGCGTAGAAGGGTGGTCTATAGGGTGGATACATAGTATCGGCAACGACAGAACTTCATGATATACATCAATATTATAAAAGAAATTGGTGCGGGCGGCCGGACTTGAACCGGCACGGCCATACGGCCCAGGGAGTTTAAGTCCCATGCGTCTACCATTCCGCCACGCCCGCACGGATCATCGGGATAGGCGGAAGCGGGGCGCTCGGCAAGCGGCTACGCGAGGTCTCCGCCGGCATTGTTCAGATGTCTTGCTCGCCAAGCCTTTGGCGCAGCACCGGCAGCAGGCTGCGCTCCTTCAGCCAGGGGTTGAGCGCAAGCGCCGCCTCGAGGTCGTCCATGGCCTCGGCGTTGCGTCCGAGCGCCATCAGCGCCATCGCCCGTCCGGTCAGGGCGCCAAGGTGCTCCGGGCTGCGCTCGAGCGCACGGTCCAGATCGACCAGCGCCGGCGCATAATCCTGCCGGATGAACAGCACGAAGGCGCGCTGGTTGTAGCCTTCGGCATATTCCGGGCAATAGGCGATCAGCGCGTCGAACGCGGCGAGCGCCTTGTCCAGATCGAACACCGCCCGCCGATCGATGCCTTCATCGAGCAGTTCCTGCGCATGGTCGTCCGGCGCGTCGGCCCAGATCTCCCACAACCCGTTGGTGAGACGCTGCGCCTCCTCGGCGTTCGGCGCTTCCCGCACCGCCTCCATCAGCGCAAGCCGGCGCGTCTCGTCGACCTGCACAGGCGCGCACCCCACCTGCTCGGATGCCCCGGCCATGGAAGCACAGAGGATGAGGGCGGTTGCGAGGGTGCGTGACATACCTTCAGTCTGCCCAGTCGACCCAACGGGTCAAGTCACGGCTGTGTCAGCCGCCGGAGCGAGGCAGCCCTTGACCGCCGCCCCGGTGACGCTAGCCTCCGCCCATGTTCCCGATCCGCGACCACAACCCCTCGGGCCGAACGCCCTATGTCACGATGGCGCTGATCGCAGTGAACATCGCCGTTTTCCTGTCCTACTGGCACCTTTTCAGCAACCCTCCGGCGCTGATGCGGTTTTACGTCGATTACGCGCTGATCCCGGCATGGCCGCAGCCGCATAGCTTCGTCACCTCGATGTTTCTTCATGGCGGCTTCTGGCACATCGCCGGAAACATGCTGTTTCTCTGGATATTCGGGGACAACCTCGAAGACGAGATGGGTCACATCGGCTTCCTGCTCTTCTATCTCGCAAGCGGCGTCGCTGCCGGGATCGTGCATGTCGCGCTCTCACAAGGCTCCACCGTGCCGACGGTCGGCGCCTCGGGTGCGATTGCCGGGGTGATGGGGGGCTACCTTCTGATGTTCCCCCGGGCGCGGATCGACATCCTGATCATCATCATCATCATCTTCCGCATCATCACGGTCCCGGCCTGGCTTATGCTGGTGCTGTGGTTCGGAATGCAGGTGATCGGCGCCGCCGGGTCGGATCCCGACATGGGCGGCGTGGCCTACTGGGCCCACGCGGGCGGCTTCGCAATCGGCGCAGCCTTCGCTGTCCCGCTCTGGCTCAGACGCGGCGGGCGCGATTTCTGGAACCGCACCCACGGGCTGCCGCCGCACCCTGCCCGGCCGATCACCGCGCCGGGTGTGCCGGTCGTGCGTCGCAAACACCGCTGACGGGTGCGTTTGTCAGTCGAAGCTGGTCTTGATCTGGTAATCCGAGGCCGTGGACGCGATGTCGTTGGATATCTCGCCGGCACTGCTGCGCCACACGGTATGCGTCGCAAGTGCGAGGCCGATCACCAACGCCGTAAGCATGACCCAGTCAGTGGTCACGGCGCCGTCTTCTTCCCCGAAGAACCGCCCAAGGCGTTGGATATGTGTGTCGCTTTTCATCATGTTCACGACACTAGATGCGAATTGTGTCGCGATTCAGGCGCCTTCGCGGCTCCGAAGCGTTTCGGCGAACTTGGTGAACACGTCGCCATTGGCCGCGATCACGGCCCGATCGGCGAAAATGTCACCCCCCTCGCGCAGCGGCTCGACGAAACCGCCGGCCTCGCGCACGATCACGATCCCCGCGGCGATGTCGTACGCGTTGATTTCCCGCTCCCAATAGCCGTCGTACCGGCCCGCGGCCACGTAAGCGAGGTCGAGCGAAGCGGCTCCCCAGCGGCGCACCCCGGCACATTGCGGCATAAGGCGCGCAAGATCCTGCATCGTCGCCGGAAGCGTCCGCTTGGCACCGAAAGGCACGCCGGTCGCAAAGATCGAATCATTCAGCGAACGCCGGCCGGAGACCCGGATGCGCATGTCGTTCATCCAGGCGCCTGCGCCCTTCTCTGCCACGAACATCTCGTCCTTGGCGGCATCGAAGACCACGCCCGAGACGATCTCGCCCTTGTGCTCCAGCGCGATCGACACGGCCCAGTGCGGCAGCCCGTGCAGGAAGTTCGTGGTGCCGTCCAGCGGGTCGACGATCCAGCGCCGCGTCGGGTCGGTCCCGGCAACCTCGCCGGTCTCCTCGCCAACCCAGCCGTATTGCGGCCGCGCGCCCAGGAGCTCGTCCCGGATGATGGTCTCGGCGGCCATGTCGGCTCTCGTGACGAAGTCGCCCGGCCCCTTGGACCCGACCTGGAGATTCTCCACCTCGCGGAAATCCTTGACCAGAGACCGGCCGGCCTTGCGCGCGGCCTTGATCATGACGTTGAGATTGGCGCTGCCCTGCATCGACCCGGCTCCTGATGTTCAAGGGGGCGCTATACGATGCAGGTGCCCCGATTCCAAGGCCAGAATACAGCATTCCGACGCCCGACCCGTTGGCAATGGGCAAGGCGCACAGCCCGCTCGTTCTTCTGTCGTCAGATATCCCCGCCGGAGGCTCCCGTACCAGCCGCCCGCGCCGTCGCCCGAGCGGAGGCGTGCGCCGCTCACCCCTCGCGCTGCAACTTGACCGGGATCGTTCGGGCCAACCGCAGGAAATGCGCCATGAACGGTTTCGACACTTCCTCGCTCCGCGTCGCCGCAAAGAGCCGGCGCGAGATCCCCTGTTCGGTTATCGGGCGCGTCACGTAGTCGGAATTGTAGCGCACTTCCCGCACCACCCAGTCCGGCAGGACCGCGACGCCCCGGTTGGAGGCCACCAGAAGCAATATCACCGCGGTCAGTTCTACCTGCCGCACCGCTCGTGGCTCGACCTTGGCCGGCATCAGCACCTGGCTGAAGACGTCGAGCTTCGTGCGCTCCACCGGATAGGTGATCAGCAGCTCGTTCCGGAAATCTTCCGCCTCGACAAAGGGTTTCTCCGCCAGCGGATGTCGCGACGAGGCGACGAAAACCGGCGAATAGTCGAAGAGCGGGTTGAAGGTGACGCCGTCGATCTCCTCCGGGTCGGAGGAAATCACCACGTCCACCTCCTCCTTCCACAGCGCCGGAAGCGCGTCGAAGGCGAGCCCGGGACGAATGTCGACATCCACGTCCGGCCAGGCCTTGCGGAACTCCTCCAGAACCGGGAAGAGCCACTCGAAACACGCGTGGCACTCTATGGCGATGTGCAGCCGGCCTGACTTGCCGGCGCGCAGGCCGCGGAACTCCTCCTCCAGCGCTGACACCTCCGGCAGGATCCGCTCCGCCGCGCGCAGCATCCGGATGCCGGCCGCCGACAGCTTGAGCGGTTTGGAGCGGCGCACGAAGAGCTCCATCCCCGCCTGCTCCTCCAGCCCCTTGACCTGATGGCTCAGAGCCGACTGTGTCATGTTGAGGATCTCGGCCGCGCGGGCCAGCCCGCCGGCTTCGTGGATCGCCTTGATCGTGCGCAGATGGCGAAGTTCGATATGCATGCCGTATTCATAACCTTTGTGAGAATTATGAAATTGCTTCATCCGGAGCGATATGCAATTCCAACGGGCGACACAAGAGGACCCGAAACCGCCATGCCCGCCCCGAAAGTCTCCTTCGAATTCTTCCCGCCGCGCTCGGTCGAGGCTTCGTTCCGCCTGCACGACACGGTCCAGGCGCTGGCGCCGCTCAACCCCGAGTTCGTTTCGGTCACCTACGGCGCCGGCGGCACCACCCGTCGCCTGACGCACGAGGCCGTCTCGGCGATCCACCACACCAGCGACCTGCGCGTCGCCGCCCACCTGACCTGCGTCGACGCCACCCGCGAGGAAACGCTGGAGATCGCCCGCAGCTATGCCGAGGCCGGCGTCCGCGACATCGTCGCGCTCCGCGGCGACCCGCCGAAAGGGGCTGCGCGGTTCGAGCCGCATCCCGAGGGCTTCCGCGACACCTGCGAGCTGATCTCCGCGCTGAAACAGACCGGCGACTTCACGATCCGGGTCGGCGCCTACCCCGACCGCCACCCCGAGGCCGCCAGCGATACCGCCGATGTGGAATGGCTCAAGCGCAAGATCGACGCCGGCGCAGACGCCGCGATCACGCAGTTCTTCTTCGAGGCGGAGACCTTCTTCCGCTTCCGCGATGCCTGCGCCAAGGCCGGCATCGATGCGCCGATCCTGCCCGGCATCCTGCCGATCGAGAACTGGGCCGCCGCCCGCCGCTTCGCCCTGCGCTGCGGTGCCACCGTGCCGGCCTGGCTGGACGAGGCTTTCGAGACCGCCGTTCGCGACGGCCGCGAGGAGATCCTCTCCATCGCCGTTGCGACCGAGCTTTGCTCCAACCTTCTCGAGGGCGGCGTCGATCACCTCCATTTCTACACCCTGAACAAGCCGCACCTGACGCAGGACATCTGCCGCGCGCTTGGGGTGACGCCGGAGTTGCACCTCGAGGACGTCGCCTGAACCGGGACGCGGAGGCGGACGGCTCGCGCCGCCGCTCCGCTGTGGTTCTCGCGCCGCAGCCCTGGTAAATTTTGCAAGGCACCTATGCGCATAGGGCATTGGCAGGTTACAAATCCTGCCAATTTTCCTTTTGGGTTCACGGGGTGCTTCGATGTTTGGATTTCAGACCGTTCTACAAAACGGCCGCAACTGGCAGGACGCCGCGACGGCCTATGGCCAGATGTGGCTCTCAGCCGGCGAGGTCATCTGGCTGCGCAGCGTTCAGATGATGACCGGCACCATGACCCAGGCAGAAATCGCCCGCATGTTCATCGAAAAACCCGTGGCGTTTGCCCAGGCGGCGCAGGAAGCCGGGATGGCGGTGAGCCTCGGCAAGGATCCCGCGACCGTCGCCCGCCTCGCTGTCAGCCCGCTCAGCATCCAGGCCAGCACGAACGCCCGACGGCTCCGCAGCTGAGGCCCGCGCTACCCGGTCGCCAGCGCGGCGAGGTCCGCCTGGCGGTCAATCGCCGGATGAAAGGTCTCTGACGGGTCCATCCCGATCCGCCGACGTCCGCGCATCAGGAACAGCTTGGCCCAGCCGCGCCATGTGCCGACCGACGGCGCCGCGATGTTCTGAGGAAAGAGCTCGCGCCAGCCATCGGGCAGCATCAGCCCCGCGGCTTCCGCATGTTCCAGCATCCAGACCAGCGGCACGTTGGCCCGGGGCCGGGCCTCGGAAAAGCCGCCGAGCTGTCCGCCGACATCGCCATGCGAGCCCGGAAACCACCTCTGTTCCACGATCCCGCCGTTGCCGCCATGCGTCTCCCAGAGCTCCGGCGCAAAGGCCAGCCGGTTCTCGTCATGCGCCAGCGCATGGCAGCCGCGTTTGACGTGACGCCCGAGCGCGTGGTTGTGGAAAGCGTGGGTCGGTTCGTTCAGACGCCAGACCAGCGGCAGGCGGACGCCGAGCGCCTTGACCGTGTCCCAGACCCCGATCATCTCGATCGGCACGTCGCAGTGGCAATGCAGGCGGCTGAAATCCGCGGCGGCAACACTTTCGGGGGCGCATTCGTAATGCCGCCAGAGCTGCCGCACGTTCCGAACCGTGGCATGACGGGCTTCCAGCAAGCCAAGCCGGTCGATGGCACCGGCCAGCGAGCGCGCGGCAAAGGCGCCGCGGGAATAGCCGAACAGGAAGATCCTGTCGCCCGGCCGGTAGCGCGAGGCGAGAAAGCCGTAGGCGTGCCGGATCTTTCGGTCGAGCCCGTAGCCAAGCACGACGTGATGGGTGCTGACCCAATCCTGCCACTGGATGCCGGCATCGTAGTAGAGCGACAGCGACGCCCGCGGTCCCTCGGAAGCAAGCAGCTTGTACGTGAGGCCGGCGTTGGTCTCGTCTCCCGGCGACAGGGAGGACATGGTGCCATCGAGTACGATCACGTGGGTGACCGGCCCGCGTTCCCGCAGCGCCGGACGGGACTGGCGATGGCGATTGGCGCGGCGCAGGCGCACCCAGGCGGCGAACTGCCTGTTGAGACGTTTCATGCGCGCCCCCTGCCGAAGAGATCGGCTTGCCCTACCCGCACCATCACTCGCGACTCCTGAACACTCCGTTGTTTAGCATAACAGAAATGTGGCCCCGCGGGGTGTTTCGATCCAGCACCCGGTAACGTTGCACGCGCAATGGTGTTCGATGTGTGAACGGTTAGCCACAGAGCGACCGGACCGTTGCCCGCTCGAGAACGCCAAACCCGTTGAACCCCGTCAGCGTCGCCGTCGCGTAGGCGCCCATGCCGTGAAAGATCAGCACGTCGCCCTCGGCGACGTCGCCCGGCAGGTGGAGCGTGCCCGGCAGCCGGTCGAGGCTGTCGCAGGTCGGACCGAAGACCACCCGTTCCACGCGCGCGCCCATGCGCGGCCTGCCGACCGGGTCGCGCAGTTCGTAGCGGTCGGTGGCGCCGATCTGAGGAAATTCCATCAACCCGCCGTAGACCCCGTCGTCCAGGAACACGTCGCCGCCGTCACGCACCGCGCGCACCCGCGCCGCGAGCGACTGGCTGCCGGCCACGATCCCGCGCCCCGGTTCGCAGACCAGCGCAGGGGGCGCGGCGCCAAAGGCTTCGCGGGTGGCCTGTGCGATGCGAGCGAAGATCGCCTCGAGGTCGGGCGGCGATGCGGCCTCCCGGTGAGCGGGAAAGCCACCGCCGACGTTGAGCCGGGACAGCCGCACGCCGGCCGCGCGCGCCACCGCGGCAGAGGCCCGGATGTAGACCTCCCAGGCCGCCGCGTCGGTGCATTGCGTGCCGGGATGGAACGTCAGCGAGGGTATCAGGCCGCCAGCGGCTACACGGCGCAGAAGGTCTCGGGCAAGCTCGGCATCTGCGCCGAACTTGGAGCCAAAATCATAGGCCGCGCCCTTGACCGGCAGGCGGATGCGCACCGAAACCTCCGTGCTCGCCGGAACCAGGGCAAGGAGCTTTTCCAGTTCGCTATGGCTGTCCACGCTGAAGGACCGGACGCCCAACTCCGTCGCACGGGCGATCTCGCCCCGCGACCGGACGGGGTTGTTATAGTGCAGCGCCGCGTCCGGCGCGATCTCGCGGAGCAGTTCGATCTCCGGCACCGAGGCGACATCGAAACCGCGCAGGCCGGCCGTCCAGAGGTTCTCCAGCACCGCCCTGTCGGGGTTGGCCTTCACCGCGTAGGTGACCCTTCCGGGAAATCCCCGCTGGAACCGGCGCGCCGTGTCCTGGAGCACCGAGGGGGCGAAGAACAGCACCGGGCGGGCGCCGTCGTGGGAGCGGATGAACTCCGCCGGGTCGGACCAGATCTGTCGGGCCGGATACATGTGCGCGTTTTCCTGCTCTGCCGGCACGGTGTCCGCCGCCTGCTCCCTGGTATCGAGCACGGCACCATGCGCGTTTCCTGTTGCGGCGGAACAAACTCCCGCCAACTTCAGTGTCACTCAGGAATCCGTCGTTCTGTTCAGTCATCTTGATTGAAATGACGTTCAGTTCGATACAATCTGACGAAACAGGAGGGCAGATTGCATGGACACCCTGGATCGCAAGCTGATCGCGGCGCTCTCCGCCGACAGCTCCACCAGCACCGCCGAACTGGCGCGCAACCTCGGCGTCGCCCGTTCCACCGTTCAGGCCCGGATCGAACGGCTGGAAGGCTCCGGCGTGATTGCCGGCTACACGATCCGGCTCGGCGAACCGGTGGAGCGCCGGCGGATCCGGGCCACGGTGCTGCTGCAGATCGAGCCACGCGCGACCGCGTCGGTGCTGTCGCGCCTCCGCGCGCTCTCGGAGATCGAGAGCTGCCATTCCACAACCGGCCGCGCCGACATGGTGCTGCAGCTGGTCGCCGAAACGACCGAGGAACTCGACCAGGCGCTCGACCGGATCGGAGCCTTCCAGGGCGTTCGGGCGACCGAGTCGCTGATCCATCTCAGCACGAAGTTCGACCGGCGAACCTGAGGGGTCAGCCTAGGCCTTCGCGCCGCAGCAGGACGGCCAACCGCTCTTTGAGTTCATCCCGAACCGGCCCAGGGCGCGGGGCGTCGCGCAGGGTCGTGAACCAGTGGTCGGGCGGCGCCTTGCCCCGGCTGTTGCCCTCCCAGCGGAGCGCGCGCAGCACCGCCTCGCCCTCCGGTTCAAGGCGATCCGGGATCTCGATCCCGTTCAGCACCGCCCAGACGCCCGTCCACAGCCTGCCCACCGACCATGGGTTGTAGCCGCCGCCGCCGAGCACGAGGTAGCGCGGCGCCAGCGGGCGCAGCGCCGCCACGATCTCCCAATGGGCGTTGTTCGACAGCGTAAGCCGCGAGAGCGGGTCTTCCTCCACCGCATCCGCGCCGCATTGCAGGACGATTGCCTCGGGTGCAAACCGTGCGACCAGCGGCAGAATCAGCGCCTCGCGTACCAACGCCATCTCGCTGTCGTTGAGCCCCTTCGGCACTGGAAGGTTCACCGCTGCGCCTCCCGCCCTGTCGCCCAGGTGGCCGGTGAAGGGCCAGCGCCGTTCCTCGTGAACCGAGATCATCAGGATCTCGGGATCGCCGTCGAAGGCGAGTTCCACACCGTCGGGATGGTGCGCGTCGATGTCGACATAAACGATGCGCCGAACGCCCATCCGCCGCAGCGACAGGATGCCGAGGACCGGGTCGTTGAGATAGCAGAACCCGTTCGCCCGGCCGGGCAGACCGTGATGGGTGCCACCAGCGGGATGATAGACGACCCCGCCATCTACCAGCAATTCGCCGGCCAGCAGCGAGCCACCCGCGGCCGTGGCCGGGCGACGATAGACCTCCGGATAGATCGGGTTCGAATGCGTGCCGAGCCCGAACCGCTCTCTGTCCTCCTCCGTCCCGAGCTGCGTCGCTTCGACCCGCTCCAGCGCCGCGACGTAGTCCGGCGCGTGCCAGACCGAAAGCGCCCCTGGCTTTGCTCGCGGAGAGGCCAGGTAATTCGCCGGTCCGAGCCAGCCCAATGCCCGCGTCAGGTCCATCACCGTGGAAACCCGCGGCACCCGAAGCGGATGCCAGTGGCCGTAGCTCGATCCCCGGTAGATCTCCGAGCCGATGAAGACCGGTCCGTCCCGCTGCACCCCGCGCCCTTCCCATTCTGCCCCCCTTCGCAGACGACCTGTGCTGCAAGGAGCCTTGTCGATGAATACGTAGCCTCGGCCCGCCCGGATTGCCAATCGCGCGCGCATCGCGCATCCCGGACCGTGCGCCCTGCCACGATTACGGGCAGGCGGCCTATCGGACAGCGCGCGCCCCCTTTGCAGTTGCCGCACAACGGATTACATCTGAAGGGCATGATCAGATACAGCCTCATATGTGGCGAGAAGCACCGGTTCGATAGCTGGTTCGCCTCGGCCGACGCGTTCGAGACCCTGCGGACCTCCCGCCTGGTCTCCTGCGCCGTGTGCGGCTCGACCTCTGTCGAGAAGGCGATCATGGCCCCCAGCGTCCAGACGGCGGAGAGCAAGCCCGCCAAACCGCGCGAGGCCGATCCCGCGCCCGAGGCCACCCCGCCGGCAGAGCGCCCGCTGGCGTCGCCCGGCTCTCCGGCGGAGCAGGCGCTGGCCGAACTGCGCCAGAAGATCGAGGCGAATTCAGATTACGTCGGCAGCGATTTCGCGCGCGAAGCCCGTGCGATGCATCTCGGCGAGACCCCGCGGCGCTCGATCCACGGCGAGGCGAATGCGAAAGACGCGAAGGGGCTGATCGAGGACGGCATTCCCGTGCTCCCCCTGCCCTTCATGCCCCGCCGCAAGACCAACTGACCCCGGCCAGGCGGCTCAGCCTTCGGTCGACGGCGGCGTTGCGCGCATTCTAAGGCGCGCCTCCCGGTAGGCGATGAAGCTCACCGAGGCCATGATCAGCCCGCCCCCGAGAACGACCCATCCGTCCAGCGCCTCGCCAAAGGCGACGGCCCCGAGCAGCGTGGCCCAGATCAGCTGCAGGAAGGTGACCGGCTGGCTCACCGCCATCGGCGCCGCCTGAAAGGCCAGCGTCATCGCGTAATGCCCCCCCGTGGCGAAGGCCGCGACGATCATCAGCCAGCCGAGGTCGCCCCAGCTCGGCGTAACCCAGACGGCGGCGGCAAATGGCACCAGAGCGATCGTCACCATGATCGAAAGCATCGCGACGACCACCGTCGGGCCGACCTCGCCGGTCATGCGCTTGGCGATGAGGTAGGAGGCGGCGAAGCAGAGCGCGGTGACGATCATTGCGAAATGCCCCGGATCCAGCGGCCTCAGCCCCGGCCGGAGGATGACCAGCGCGCCGAGAAAGGCCACGCCGATCGCAGCCAGTCTCCGCGCCGCCAGCGGCTCGCCCAGAAACACCGCCGCTCCGAGCGTGATGTAGATCGGGTTGAGGTAGTTCATCGCCGTGACCTCGGCGAGCGTGATCCGTGTCATGGCGTAGAACCAGCAGATCACCGCCACGGCCTGCACCAGCCCGCGAAACGCAAAGAGCCCCCAGGCGCGTCGGCTGATCCTGGCGCGCCGCAGCGCCGGAAGCATCGGCAGGAGAAAGACAAGGCCGAGCAGGTAGCGCAGGAACGCCGCCTCGGCAGCCGGCACGCGCGGTCCGATATACTTTACCGTCGCCTGCACCCCGACGAAGCACAGCCCGGTGACCACCATCCAGAGGACGGCGACCAGCGGGCGTTGATCGGGCATGGCGGGAGCGACGGACATGGCGGCGACCAGACCCGATCCGGCGGAGCGGCACAAGGCGGAAAGCGCAGCCCTCGGCCGGTGTTTCAACCCCGGATCAGGCCCACCGCGATGCTCCACATCACGCAGCCGATCAGAACGTCCAGCAGGCGCCAGCTTTGCGGCCGGGCGAAGACGGGCTGCAACAGACGCGCCCCGTAGCCGAGGGAGAAGAAGAACGTGAACGAAGCCGCGACAGCCCCGGCTGCAAAGGCCGGGCGCGCCTCCCCGAAGGTAGATGAGACCGACCCGATCAGCACCACCGTATCGAGATAGACATGCGGGTTGAGCCAAGTGAGCGCGAGGCAGGTGGCCAGAACCGGCCCGAGCGCCCGCACCCCCGCGCCGCCGGGCTCCAGCACCTCCCCGCCCCGCCAGGCGTTCCGGAAGCTGAGCGCGCCGTAGGCCAGCAGGAAGGCCGCGCCGCCCCATCGCATCGCCGGAACCAGTGCCGGCGCCAGCGTCGAGATCGCGCCAAAGGCAAAGACGCCGATCGTGATCAGCACCGCGTCCGACAGCGCACAGGCAAGAACCACCGGCAGCACATGCTCTTGACGCAGCCCCTGCCGCAGCACGAAGGCGTTCTGGGCGCCGATGGCCAGGATCAGCCCGAAGCCGAGGCCAAATCCCTGAATGAATGCGTCCATGCCCGTTTCCTGCCCGTTTGCGTCAACGGCTTGCGTCTATCGGTTCGGCGGGGATAATCCAAATTCAACCTTCTGGAGCCAGATTAGAATTGCTTACGCTCGACACAGCACAACTCGCCGCGCTGGCAGAGGTGATCCGAACCGGCAGCTTCGACCGTGCCGCAGCGGTGCTCGGGGTGACGCCGTCGGCAATATCGCAACGGATCCGGGCGCTGGAAGAGCGGCAGGGGGCGGTGCTGATCCGCCGGGGGCAGCCCTGCACCGGCACCGAGGCGGGGATGCGGCTGTTCCGGCATGCGGAGGAGGTCGCGATGCTGGAACATGCGCTGGAGCGCGATCTCGGTGGCGGCACGCCGGCGTCTCGGCAGACGATCCGCATCGCCGTCAATGCCGACAGCCTTGCAACGTGGTTTCCCGCCGCGCTCGCCACGGCGCAGGCGGCCGACCCCGGTCTGCTCTTTGATCTGATCCTCGATGACCAGGACCATTCCGCGGATTGGCTTCGGCGCGGCGAGGTCGTGGCGGCAGTCACTGCCCATGCCGCGCCGATCCAGGGGTGCGACAGCCATCCCCTCGGCGCGCTGCGCTACCTCGCCACGGCGAGCCCGGATTTCATGTCCGCCCATTTCCCGCAGGGCGTCACGCCGGAGGCGTTGGCCGAAGCGCCGGCGCTGACCTTCGACCGCAAGGATGCGCTGCAGGCGCGGTGGATCTCCATGAAGGCCGGGGACGGGATCATGCCGCCCACGCATTTCCTGCCGGCAAGCCAGGCCTTTGTCGACGCGGCGCTGCTCGGGATCGGCTGGGGGATGAATCCGGAGCCATTGGCGCGCCCGCTGATCGCGGCCGGCAAGCTCGTTGCGCTCGACCCAGACCTGCCGCTCGAAACGCCGCTCCACTGGCAGACCAGCCGGGTGGCGCGGGCCGCTCTGGCGCCTCTGAGCGCGGCGGTGCGTCAGGTGACGCGCGAGTGGCTGGAGCCCTGCGCGGCCTGACGCGGGCGGTTTCGCCCTTTTCCCTGTGGGACCGCGGGACTAGGCTCCCGCCGACCGGCAAGAGGAGGACAAGCCATGGTCGATTCCGTTCTCAACTCCGAGTCCGTTGCGGTGATCACCGGCGGCGCGGCAGGCATCGGGCGGGCAATCGCCCTCGAGTTCGCCGCCCTCGGGATGCGCGTCGTGGTGGCCGACAACCGTGCGGACAGGCTCACCGGCATCGAGGCGGCGCTCAAGGCCGCAGGCGCGCAGGACGCCATGGCGCAGGTTGCCGACGTCGCGGACCCGCAATCCCTGGCGGCACTGGAGCAGGCAGTGGCGGAGCGCTTCGGCGGCACCGACATCCTGGTGAACAACGCCGGGATCCAGCCCGGCAGCGCGATGTTCGGCCCGGTGGAGGCATGGGAGGCCGTGCTGGACACCAACCTCTGGGGCGTGATCAACGGCACCCGCGCCTTCGGACCGCGCATGATCGAACGCGGCCGGCCCGGAATGATCGTCAACACCGGCTCCAAGCAAGGCATCACCACCCCGCCCGGCGATCCGGCCTACAACGTCGCGAAGGCCGGGGTGAAAGCCTATACCGAGGCGCTGGCCCACGAGTTGCGAAACACCGACGGCGCCCGGCTGTCGGCACATCTGCTGATCCCCGGCTTCGTCTTCACCGAGTTGAACTCGCGTGGCCGCACCGAGAAGCCGGCCGGCGCCTGGACGCCGGAAGAGCTCGCGGCCTTCTTCATCGAACGGCTCAAGGCGCGGGATTTCTACATCCTATGCCCGGACAACGACGTGACGCGGGAACTGGACCAGAAGCGCATGGCCTGGGCGATCGGCGACATCATCGAGAACCGCCCTGCCCTGTCGCGGTGGCATCCCGACTATGCCGAAACCTTCGAGGCCTTCATCCGGTCCTGATCACGGCGGAACATCGAATAAGGGCCTTGGGTAATTCGACCAGAAAGTCGGGCGTGGTCGCTATCCGGCGATCATCCCCGGCAGGGCCGCCCGGAGCCGGTCCATCCCGCCGGGGCGCCACCCCAGCGCCTCGATCTTCGCAGTGTCCATGACGTTGACCCTGGCCGCGTCCGAACGCTCGGGAAGCGGGCTGGTGGCTCCGGTGATCCGGGCGACCTCGGCCAGCAGGTCTTGGCGGTCGAGCAGGATGTCGGAGATGTTGAACAGCCCGCCGTCGCCAAGGCTGTCGCGGTCTGTGGTCAGCAGGAGCCGGATCGCAGCGGCGAGGTCCGCGCCATGCACCTCGGTCGCCGCGCGAGGCGTGACCGGCTCGCCCCCGGCGAAGCCCTCGAACAGCTCCGCCCACTTGTGCGTCCGGCCCGGTCCGGCGGGGCCGTAGACGCCGGTGACCCGCAGGCTTGCGGTGCCGAACTCCGGCGTCGCCATCGCGGCGAGCGCCTGCTCGGCCTCCAGCTTGACCTTGCCGTAGAGCGTGCCGGGCCGTGGAGCCATGGTCTCGACCAGCCGGGCGCCCGGAGGCCAGCCTTCGCCATAGGCCGCGCGGCTGGAGAGAAAGAGGAGCCGCGACAGGCCGGCCCGACGCGCCGTGGCAAAGAGCCGGAGCGAGCCCTGCAGGTTGGCGCGCAGGAAGCCCTCGCTGTCGTCGCCCTCGCCGCCGCGGTAGCGGCCGGGCACATGGCTGAATGCGGCATGAAGCAGCGCGTCGCAGCCGGAGAGGTCCGGCACGGAGCCGGTGAGCTCGTAGGGTTGATGCGCGACCTCGGCACTGAAGAGACCGGGCGGCGGGGCATGGCGGGAGAGGATCGTCACGCTGTCTCCGGCCGACAGCGCCTCCTCCACCAGGAAGCGCCCGACGAGCCCTGTGCCGCCGGTGATGGCGAGCCTCACCCCTGCGGGCCCGGCAACGAGGCGATAACCGGCACCGGGCCGTCGCCGGCGAACGCCTCCCAGAGCGCGATCAGCGGCGCCAGCTTCTCGGCCTTGGGATGGTCGTCCTGCCAGGGCTTCTCGTACTGGTAGTGCAGGATGTGGATCGCGGGCCAGCTCCACAGCTCCGGCATGTTGAACCAGACGTACTGCAGCATGTTGTCGAACACCGGCAACCCGTGCCAGTCGGGGAAGAAATGCTGCAGGAAGGTCTGGTCCGTGCGGCGCCAGAAGGCGCCGGGGGTATCGAGTTCGGCCAGCATCATGTCGAATGTCGCGACGGAGGGCCGGGCGGTGAAGACGCCGGAGTTCATCCGGTGGAAATCCGCGAGGCTCTCGTAAACGTTCGGCGCGGCACTGAACTCCGGGTAATGGAACAGCCGGTCGCAATTCTTCAGCATCAGCGCATCGGCGTCGATGAAGACGACCCGCTCGTATTCCACCAGTTGCCAGAGCCTGAGCTTGGCGAAATTGTCCAGCGGCGTATGGAACCTCGGCTTGCCGCCCTTGGTGAAGGGCGCCAACCCGTGCAGCCTGTCACGGGCATGGGCCTCGTTGAAGCTGGTGGACGTGGGCAGCAGGTCCACCTGAACCAGGCGCGCGCCAAGCGCCCTGAGCGGCGCAAGATCCTCCCCCGCCACCCCGCCGGTGTGCAGGACGACACTGTCCGCGTCGGTGCCGGTGAGGCTGATCGAGCGCAGCAGCGCCTTTGCCCCCAGGGCATAATCGGCATTGGTGACCAGCGTCACGTAGGCAAGGCGGCTCGCCGCCGGCCGGTCTGCCTGCAGTCCTTCGATCATGGGAGATCAGGAAACGGATTTCAGGTGCACGGCCTCCGGGTCGTGAACGACGCGTCGGGCGATATCCTTGGTCCAGGCCGAAACCGCCGGTACGTGCTTGCGGTCGATCCGGTGGGCGTATTTCTCGGCGATATGCACGATCTCGTCGAGCAGGCCGCTCTCCAGCCGGATCGGATCGAGGCCGAGCGCGAGGAAGCTGTCGTTCTTCACGATCAGGTCGTTCTCGGCGGCTTCCTTGCGCGGGTTGGGCAGGAAGGCGATCTCGGAGCCGGTCAGCTTGGCCACCATCTCGGCCAGGTCGCGGACCCGGTGGGTCTCGGTCATCTGGTTGAAGATCTTGACCCGGTCGCCGCGCTCCGGCGCATCGCTCAGGGCAAGCTCGACGCAGCGCACGGTATCCTGGATGTGGATGAAGGCCCGGGTCTGACCGCCGGTGCCGTGGACGGTCAGCGGGTACTTGATCGCCGCCTGGATCAGGAAGCGGTTGAGCACGGTGCCGTAGTCGCCATCGTAGTCGAAGCGGTTGATCAGCTGCTCGTGGCGCGAGGTCTGGTCGGTGTTGGTGCCCCAGACGATGCCCTGGTGCAGGTCGGTGATACGCAGCCCGTCGTTCTGGGCGTAGAACTGGAACAGGATCTGATCGAGCGACTTGGTCATGTGATAGACCGAGCCGGGACGCGTCGGATAGAGGATCTCGAGACCCTTCTTCTCGCCCTCGAGGTTCTCGATTTCGACGTCGAGATAGCCCTCCGGGATCGCCGCGCCGACGCTGGAATAGCCGTAGACGCCCATGGTGCCGAGGTGCACGAGATGCGCGTCGATCTCGGTTTCCACCAGCGCGGTCAGCAGGTTGTGCGTGGCGCTGACGTTGTTGTCGACGGTGTAGACCTTGTGGCGGTCGGACTTCATCGAATAGGGCGCGGCGCGCTGTTCGGCGAAGTGAATGATCGCGTCGGGGCGGTATTCCTCCAGCCAGAGGCGCAAGCGCTGATATTCCTTGGCGAGGTCGAGCAGGTGAAAATGGATCTCGTTTCCGGACACCTGTTTCCAGATCCGGCAGCGTTCCTGGATGGAATCCATCGGGGTCAGCGACTGCACGCCCAGTTCGGTATCGATCCAGCGGCGGGACAGGTTGTCCACGATGTGCACGTCATGCCCGAGGTTCGACAGGTGCAGTGAGGTTGGCCAGCCACAGAAACCGTCACCGCCGAGAACTGCAATACGCATGGTCAACTCCTCTTCGTCATGTCGCTGACGTTTCTGCTCTTCCGCTGGCTTGCTGACTTAGCTGCGCCCGGAAGGCATGTCGAATGAAAGATATGCGACAGAGTCGGACATTGCGGCGGTCGAGTTCAAGCCCCGGCAGCGAAAAAACCTTACCACTCCGCGGGATTGCGCCGTGCGGCATTCGCGCGGGCAAAGCCGGTCGGGAAGGGATTTGCACTCCCACCGGGCCGGCCCGCGCGCTAGGCTTCGGGCAACGTTCGCATCTTGAAAGGCCCGTTCCATGCCCTCCTCCCCGTCGCGGCTGCGCCGCACCCTGAGCGACCTGCTGCTGGCGATGCTGAACGCGACGCTGATCCTCGTGGCGCTCTGCCTGTTTCTCGGGCTCCGGCTGGCCGGCACGGTGGAGGACGTGACCGAACGGCTCACGGGCAATCTCGCCTCGGTTGCGCCGCTGCGCGACGGGGTCGGCGAGATGACGGAGGAGCTTCGCGCCTTGCGCGCCGATCTCGCAGCGGTCACGACACAGGCCGGCGAGGCATCTTCAGAGCGGGTCGCAGCATTGAACGCGCGGCTCGAGGCGCTGGACGCCCGCCTCGAAACGACCCAGGACCGGTTCGCGGAGCTTGGCGAGCGGATCGACTCGGCCATCGAGGATCCATCCGTGCTGATCGACCGTGCCGTGCGGGCGGCAGCCGACCAGACCGCGCAGAACCTTGCCGGCATGGCAGGCTGCGCCCTGCCCGCGTCCGGCGCGCCCGACCTGGCCGTGAACCCGCCCGGATCGTGACGCGGCGCGCCGGCACGCGCAACCTCCGAACCCGCCCTGAGTTTGTGCAGCCGCCGAGCAGCGCAGGTGCACCCTTGGGACACCTGCGAAAAAAAGCGGTGGTTCCGGTATGCCGAGGCTTGCGCGGCGTCCAATTCTGCTAGGCTTGCCGGGAGCAGAAGGCCACGGGAAGACCGGATGGAAGCTGTGCGGCGCGAAGCGCCACCGATGCTGAGTGCAGTCGTCGTGAACTACAACGGCGGAAAGCGCCTGTTGCGCTGCGTGGAGTCGATCCGTCGTCATGGCGGCATGGTCGAGGAGATCATCCTCATCGACAACGGCTCGCAGGACGGCAGCGCCGATGCCGTTCTGGCGGCCTTCCCCGAGACCCGGCTCATCCGGCTGAACGACAATCCCGGCCCTGCGGTGGCGCGCAATCGCGGGCTCGAGGCGGCGCGCGGCCGGCTCGTGCTGCTGGCCGATGCCGATACCCGGCTGACCGAGGGCGCGATGGAGACCCTTCTGCAGGCCCATGCCGACACCGGGGCCGAGATCGTCTGCCCCCGCCTTGTCTTTGCGCCCGGCACCAACACCGTGCAATGCGACGGCGCGGCGCCGCATTTCGTCGGCACGCTGATCCTGCGCAATGCCAACGCGGCGCCGGATGCGGGCGGCCCGCCGCGGGACGTCGGCGGGATCATCAGCGCCTGCCTGCTCGTGGATCGCGCCTCCGCGCTCGACGCCGGCGGCTTCAACGAGACCTTCTTCTTCTATTTCGAGGATCTGGAGTTCGGCCTCCGGATGCGCCTGCTCGGTCACCGGATCGTCTGTGCCTCGCGGGCCGTCGTCATCCACGACCGCGGCAGCGGCTATGCCGGCCTGTCGTTCCGCGGCACCGGGAACTACCCGCGCCAGCGCGCCTATCTCTCGATGCGCAATCGGCTGCTGACCATCGCGATCTGCTTCCACTGGCGCACGATCCTCGTGATCGCCCCGGCGCTGTTGCTTTATGAACTCGCGACGCTGGTGCTGGCGCTGATGCGGGGGTGGCTGCCGCTCTGGGCGCGCGGCTGGGCCTGGATGTTCACCCATGGGCGCGAGGTTCGGCAGATGCGGCGCAGCATGCAGGCCCGGCGCAAGCTGCGCGACAGCGAGGTGCTTGCCGGCAGTCCGCTGCCGCTGGCGCAGGGGCTTTTCAAGAGCCGCCTGCTCACAGCCGCGACGGACGCCTTCTCCCGCCTGCTGGCCGCCTACTGGAGGCTCGCCCGTGTCGCAGCCAACTGAGATCCGGACAGGGCAACCCCGCCCCGCGCCAAGCGCCTCGCTGATCGCGCGGATCACCGGCTGGGAGCGCGACCTCGTGCTGTCGGTGCTGTCGCAACTGGTGCAGAAACTGCCCGGGCTGGTCGGCGCCGTGGTGCTCGCCCGGCATTTCGACATCGCCCTGATGGGTCAGTTCTTTTTCTGCGGCGTGATCGCCGCCATCGCCGCGACCGTCAGCCATCTCGGCACCGACCGGGCGTTGAACCGCTCCGTCGCCCAGAACCCCGAGGGCGCGCTGGAGATGCTGGGCAAGGTGCTGCCCTTGCGACTGGTCGCCATCGCAGGGCTCTGGGTCGGGATCAACGGCATCGTGGCGCTCGTGGCGCCGGATCTGCTGGCGATCTGCGCGCTGACGACCGGCTACATGCTGCTCGGCAACCTCTTCTTCTCCTTCTCCGCCGTCTTCGTCGGCCTGCGGTGGGCCGGCCTGCGCCTGGTCATCGGAGCCATCGGACCGCTGCTGATCGCGCTTTCCTCCTGCGCGGTGTTCCTCGGGTGGTCGTTGCCGGCAGTCCTCGCGCTCTATTGCTGCGCCAACGCGCTGATGGTCGCGGTCGCGATCCGGGTGACCCGCGCGCGCCTTGGCCGGCCGGACCTCGTCTGGAACTTCGACGCGCTGCGGCCCGTGCTGCTGCTTTCGGCCCCCTTCCTCGCAATCGAGATCGTGCTTCTGATCCAGGCGAAGATCGACGTGCTGATGATCTACGCCATGAGCACCCCGGCGGCGGTGGCGGAATACGAGACCTCCTACCGCCTGCTCGAGGTCACCCGCACGCTGATCCGGCCGCTGATGATGGTCTTCGTGCCGATTGCCGCGGCGATGGCGGCGACGGGCGACCACGCCGGCCTCGCGCGCGTGGTGCGGCGCCTTCTGGCAGGCGTCAGCCTCGCCGGTGCCGTGCTGGCGCTGGTCAGCATCGCCTTCGCCGAGCCGATCGTGGTGACCGTCTGGGGCGAGACCTACCGGTCGGGCGCGGACATCTTCTCCGTGCTGGCGCTCGCCACCGTGCCCCTGTTCCTCGGACTGGCCAGCCTGCACCTCGCCGGAGCGCTCCACAGGGAACGCAGCGGCCTTCGCATCCTCATGCTGACCGCCCTCGTCAACGCAGGCACCAACGCAATGGTGATCCCACGCTTCGGCGCGCTCGGGGCGGCATGGACCACCTTCGCCACCGAATGCCTCGCCGCGCTGGCGCTGATGGTGCTGATCCTGCGCGCCACCCGCACCTCCGAGGGAGGGACGCGATGAGCGGTCCCGTCGTCTCGGTCGTGATCCCCTGCAAGGGCGGCGCGGACGGCCTTGCGCGGCTGCTGCAGGATTTTACGGCGCAGGACTTTCCCCACGCGTTCGAGGTGATCGTCGTCGACGCCTGGGCCGACGACGCGATCCGCGACACGGCGCTGGCGCATGGTGCATGGCCCGTCCGCGAGGGAACCGGCCACCTGCCCGGCGCCGCCCGCAACCTCGGGGCGCACCACGCCCGCGGCGAGATCCTGGCCTTCATCGATGCCGATTGCCGGGTCGATCCCGGCTGGCTCACAGCGGCCGTCCGCACGCTCGACGGCGGGGCCCTGATCGCCACCGGACCGGTCGCGGATCTCGCTCCGCTCCACCCCGTGGCCCGCGCCGACAACCTGCTCCAGTTCGCCGACCTGCCGCGGGAGCGCAAACCCGGCGTTCTGCACATGGCGCCATCGTGCAATTTCGCCCTTCGCGCCGAGGATTTCGACCGGCTCGGCGGCTTCCGGCACCGCGAGGGCCTGCCGACCGGCGAGGACGTGGATTTCTGCCAGCGCGCCACCGCGCTTTTCCCCGATGCGATCCGCTTCGAACCGCGCATGGCGATCCGCCATGCCGGCCGTCGGACGATCCCGGCCATGATCCGTCATCACCACGCCTTCGGCCATTCCCGCGGGCGGCTGCGCCTGTTGCTGACCGAGCGGCAGGCCCGCCTTGGACGGATGGCGGTGATGGCCCCTGCCGTGGTGCTGAGGCGGCTAAGCTAC
Organism: Tropicimonas sediminicola; assembly: GCF_900188335.1. Taxonomy (GTDB): domain Bacteria; phylum Pseudomonadota; class Alphaproteobacteria; order Rhodobacterales; family Rhodobacteraceae; genus Tropicimonas; species Tropicimonas sediminicola. The sequence continues at coordinate 22,375 of NZ_FZOY01000011.1, forward strand.
ATCACCGGCCGCGTCGTGCGGCTCGCCCCCGGGAAATTGCCCGCGACTCTGCTCATCAGCCCCCTGCTGCTGATCGGCGCGGTCGCCTGGACCGCAGGTTTTCGCCGCGGGTTGAACGAAAGCGCGCCCTCCACCCCGGCCGGGGCGGAGACGCAACCGGAAGATGGATGACACGCCGCACGCAGAAGGAAGGCAGCGCATGGGACAGAAACGCAGAAAGCTGATGCTCCTGGCAATCGACGCTTCGCCGGCGGAGCGCATGACCCGCTGGATCGAGGACGGCTCGCTGCCCAACCTCGCCCGGCTGCGCGCCGCCGGCGCCCATGGCAGGATCGACTCCACGGCGGAATACCTCGCGGGCACGCCCTGGCCCACCTTCTACACGGGCACCTACCCGCCGGAACATGGCTGGATGTTCTACCTCGCCTGGCGGCCCGACCTCATGCGCTTTGTCCGGGCGACGCCGGACTGGCAGCCGATCGAGCCCTTCTACCGGAACTTCCCGCTCGACGGGCCGCGGGTGATCGCCATCGACGTGCCGATCACCTATGCGCCCAAGCCCTTCAACGGCGTTGAACTCACCGGCTGGGGGACCCATGACAAGATCGGCGCGCCGGGCGCCTACCCGCTGGGGCTGCTCGACAGGGTCCGCAAGGAGATCGGTCCGATGCCGATCCCCGACGAATTCGCCGGCCTGCAGGGCTCGCGCGAACTGCTCGACCTGCGCGACGACCTGATCGACGCCGCCGACTGGCACAGCCGGGCGGGCCGGATGCTGATGCGGGAGAACGACTGGGACCTCTTCATGCTCGGTTTCGGCTCGGTCCACCGGGCAGGCCACAAGCTCTGGAACCACCACGGCGCGGCCGGCCCGGTGACCGACGCCGAGAAGGCGGAACTGGACGACGCAATGCGACAAGTGGCGATCGCCACCGACAAGGCCGTCGGCGAACTGATCGAAGCGGCCGGAGACGACGTGAACGTGATCGTGTTCTCGCTGCACGGAATGACCGAGAACTTCTCGGTGCAGCCGCTGTTCGGGCGCATGCTGCGCCGTATCCTGACCGGGCAGCGCGAGGACGACCCCGAGACGATCGCGCCCTCGCCGATCTCCCGCCTGCGGGAGACGATCCCGCTCGGCGTGCGCGCCCGGGTCAAGGCGCGGCTGCCCTTCAGCCTGCAGGACAGCATGACGATGTACTGGCGCAGCGAGAAACGCGACTGGGCCCGGACCAAGGCCTTCGTGCTTGCAGGCGACCTCGAAGGGCTGATCCAGGTGAACCTGAAGGGCCGCGAGCGCGACGGAATCGTGGAGCCGGGCGCGGAATACGACGCGCTGCTGGAGGAGATCGCGGCCGGGCTGGAGACCTTCGTCGACATGGACACCGGCGAGCCGCTGGTGCGCGACATCAACCGCGGCCGCGACATCTGGCCCGAGGCCGTGCTGCGCCGGACCATGCCGGACCTGCTCGTCCGCTCCCGCATCCGCAGCGCGCGGGACATCCGCGGCTTCCGGTCCGAGAAATTCGGAACGGTGCGCAATTACGACTTCGGCAATTACGTCGACGGTCGGCCCGGACACCACGTCGGAGAAGGCTGGTTCGCCGCAGCCGGCGCGGACATCTCCGGCCGCGGCGAACTCGCGCGGATCCACGAGTTCGACCTCCTGGCAAGTGTCCATGAGCTGATCGGCCAGCCGATGCGGCCCGAGATGCGCGGCGCGCCGGTCGAGGCGCTGTCGCCCGGCGGCGGAGAAAGCGCCCCGTGACGGAATCGCACCCTGCCCTTGTCACCGGGGCCGCCGGGTTCATCGGCCGACGGCTGGTGTCCGCGCTCCGAGGCGCCGACCAGCCGGTGCGTGCCCTGGTCCGGCCGGAGCACGAGGTGGACGACCTCCAAACCCTCGGTGTGGAGATCCTGCGCGGCGATGCGGCCGACGCGCAGACGATGGTGGAGGCCGCCAAAGGCTGCGGCACGATCTACCACCTGGCAGCGGCCCGCGGACCGAAGAAGCTCTCGCTCCACGCCTATGAGCGTCTGAACACCGCGCTGCTGGATGCGGCGGCGTCTGCGGCGCTTGGCGCCGGGGCGGTTCTGGTCGCGGCAAGCACGGTCAGCGTGCTCGGTGGCTGCCCGCCCGGAGCGCCGGCGAACAGCCTGCCGCTTCGGCCCAACACGCGATACGGCGCCTCGCGCGCGGCCTGCGAGACCCGGCTGGCCGGGCATTGGGGCCCTCGGGGCCTCGACTGGCGGATCGCCCGGATCGCCGAGCGGGTCGCCGGCCCCGGCGCAAGGGACTGGCGCGGCGTCGTCTGCGCCGTGCGCGACAGCTGCTACCGCTGGCTGCCGACCGGCGGTGCGATGCACAGCTGCGACGTGGATGACGTGGTCGCCGGACTGCGCCTTTGCGCCGGCGACCGGGCGCAGGCCGGGCAGACCTATGTGCTGACCGCGTCCGAACCCGAACCCATGGAAAGCCTGTTGCAAGGCATCGCGGACATGCTCGGCGCAGACTTCGCGCCACGGCGTCTGCCCGGCGGGCCGGCGCGCGCCTACAAGCGGCTTGGCGACGCCGTGTTCAAGGCGTTTCGGCACGAACTGCCATACGCTTTCACGGCGAGGATCTATGCCTGGCCCAGCCGGTACGACGGAGCAGACACCGGCCGGCAGCTTGGATTTGCCCCAAGGTTCACGGTGGCCGAAGCGGTGCAGCGCTCGGTGCGCTGGATGCAGGCGGAGGGGCTGGTATGAGCACGTCCAATCGCCCTCTCGCGGTGATCGCCTTCGACGCCGCCGAGATCAGCATGATCGAACGCGGCATCGCCGAGGGCTGGCTGCCGAACCTGGCGCGGCTGCGCGAGGCGGGCGCGATGGTGTCGATCCGGTCGGAAAGCGACATCATGGTCGGCACCGTCTGGCCGAGCTTCTACACCGGGCGCCTGCCCCCGGAGCACGGGATCTTCGGCGTGATCCAGTGGCGGCCCGATCACATGCAGCACGAGCGCCCCGACAGCCCGGACTGGCTGCAAACCCGGCCATTCTACCGGGGGTTTGGCGAGGACGGCCCGCGTGTCCTTGCCATAGACATGCCCTTTGCGCCCACTGCAACGCCGTTCAACGGCCGCGAGATCGTCTCGTGGAACGCCCACGCCACGATGGGACCGCGCGGCGCCTTTCCGGCGGATATCGCGCAGCAGGCTGCCCGCGCCCACGGCGCCCCGCTGATGCGGGACGAGATCTACGGACCACAGACGCCGGCCGGACTGCTCCGCCTACGCGACCGGCTGGTGGCCAGCACGGCCCAGCAATCGGCGCTGGCGCGCGATCTCGCCGCGCGTGGCGACTGGGACCTCTTTCTGCTCGGCTTCGGCGCCGTTCACCGGGCGGGCCACAAGCTGCAGACTCCGATGATGCTCCGCTCTGGCGCGGAGAGCGACGATCTGCGCGACGCGTTGCGGCAGGTCTATGTTGCCTGCGACGCCGCCATCAGCGAGGTTGTGGAGAGCCTGCCGCCAGAGTGTCATGTGATCTTGTTTTCCCTGAACGGAATGGTCCCCAACACGTCGCACCATTTCCTGCTGCCCGAAATGCTCCGCCGCATCGTCGAGGGCGACAGCAGCGACACGACCGGCCGCCCCCTGCCCCGCCCGTCCTTTCTTCATCGGCTGCGCGAGGCGGTGCCGCTGGAGTGGCGCAGTGCGGTCAAGGAGGGGCTGCCGGGACCGGTGAAGGACCGGCTGGGCCGTTTCTGGCGCGGCGCCGAGGCCCGCGACTGGTCGCAGGTGCGCGCCTTCCGGCTGGTGGGCAGCGATTTCGAAGGGCAGATCCAGATCAACCTGAAAGGCCGCGAGCGCGACGGGATCGTCGAGCCGGGCGCGGAGTACGAGGCGCTGTGCGACCGGATCGCCGAAGGGTTGCCCGGCTTCGTCGACGCCGACACCGGCGCGCCCGTCATTGCCCGTGTGCTGCGCCCCGCACAGCTTTGGCCCGACGCACAGGAGCGGCAGGATCTGCCTGATCTTCTGGTGCAATGGGCCGGGCGCTCTGCCGTCGGGCTCCGCGCGCTGCGGTCGGACCGCTACGGCGCCTTTCTCAACCGCTGGCAGGACAACCCGCCGGATGGCCGCTCCGGCCACCATCAGCCCCGGGGATGGGCAATGGCGCGCGGGCCTGGCGACGGGGTCGAAACCCTGCAAGAGCACTCGGTCCAGGACCTCGCCGCCACGATCCATGCCCATTTCGGCCTGCCGACAGCGGCCGGAACCCATGGCAGGCCCATCTCAGCGCTGCTCCGCGGGGAGGCCCGGCCATGAGCACCGGCGCGCGTGTCGCCCTGATCGCGCTCGACGCGGCGGATCTGGACCTGCTCGACCGGCTGGTCGACGAGGGCCGCGCGCCCGTCTTTGGCGGGCTGAAGGCCAAAGGTGCGCTTGGCAGGCTGTCCTCCTGGGGCGGCTGGCTGCCCGGCTCGGTCTGGCCCACCTTCTTCACCTCCACGCCACCATCCCAGACGGGCTTCCACCACTACCTGCAATGGTCGCCCGACGAGATGTCGATGCGGCGGCCGGACCCTGCACAGGTCGGCACGCCGTTCTGGCGCCATGTGACGGCCGAAGGCGGCAAGGTGATCGCACTAGACATGCCCTTCGCGCCCGCCCCGACCTCGGGAACCGAGCTGACCGGCTGGGCGACACTCGACAGCCTCGAGCCGCCGCACGCCAGCCCGCCCGGCCTGCTGGAAGAGATCGAGGCCCGGCACGGCCCCTCGCCCCGGGTCGCCGAGATGCACGCCCTGCAATCCATGGCCGCGCTGCGCAAGCTGCGCGACGAGCAGGTCGCGATCGCCGGGATGCTGGCCCAGATCGCCGAGGACCTACTGGCGCGCGAGCGCGTCGACCTGCTGGCGATGACCTTTCCGGGCCTGCACCGGGGCGGCCACTGGCTCTGGGACGAGACCGGTCTCGCCTCCGAGCCGACCTCCGCGGAACGGGCCGAACTGGCGCAGGCGCTCCCCGAGGTCTACGCCGCCACCGACGCCGCCCTAGGGCGGCTGCTCGATGCGGCGCAACCCGACGAGGTGATCCTGTTCTCGCTGCACGGCATGGGCCCCAACACCAGCCGGCTGGAGATCCTCGACGAGATGCTGCACCGGGTGCTCGGCGGCGCGAGCGACGCCACTGGACCGATGCGCGGCATCGAACGGCTGCGGCAGGCGGTGCCGGCGGAGCTTCGGCACCGGGTCAAGGACAGCCTCCCAACCGCCCTGCAGGACAGGCTTACCGGCTTCTGGCGCACCGGTGGGCGCGACTGGCAGAGCACCCCGGTCCTGACCCAGGTGGCGGACCTGACTGGCTACCTGCGCCTCAACCTCGCCGACCGGGAGAGCCAGGGGATGCTCTCGCCGGAAGCGGCCCGCGATCTTTCCGAGCGCATCATCGACGGCCTGGCGAGCTTCGCGGACGCCGACACCGGTGCGCCGGTGGTCCGGCGCACCGCCCGGATCGAAGATGTCCTGCCCCCTGGCGAGAACCTCCGGATGCTGCCTGACCTGCTGGTGGACTGGGCGGAGAGCCCGGCGGCGCTTCATCGCGCCGTGGTCTCGCCGGAGTTCGGCACGATCGACTGGCCAACTCCGGGCCGCCATCCGAGCGGGCGCGCCGGCAACCACCGCGCCGGGGGCTTCTACCTCGCCTGCGGCTGCAGCCTGCCGTCTGGCGCCGGACCGGGCGGCGACATCCTCGACCTTGCGCCGACCGTGCTCAGCCGCCTCGGACTGACCCCGCCCGCCGCGATGCGCGGCCGCCCGCTGTTCGGGAGCCCTGATCCATGACCTTGCTGCACGCCACCGATATCGACCCCGGCGCCACCATCGAGGCCGATCTCTGCATCATCGGCGCCGGCGCAGCCGGCATCTCGATCGCCTGCGCGCTGGCCGACAGCGGGCTCAGCATCGCGATGCTGGCCGGAGGGGGCGAGCAGTTCCGGCACCGCGATCAGATGCTCTATCATGGTCGCAACATCGGGCGTGAAAGCTTTGCCCCCGGCAAGGCACGGTTTCGCATGTTCGGCGGCTCGACCACCCGCTGGGCCGGTCAATGCCGCCCCCTCGACCCGGTGGATTTCGAGCCGCGCCCCGGCCTGCCGGACACCGGCTGGCCCATCGGCGCAGAGACCCTCGCGCCCTGGTATCGCGCGGCGGCGGAGGTCTGCGACCTCGACGACTGGCGCTTCGACCCACCGACACTGACCGGCCTCGAAACTCACGAAGACGCCGCGCCGGTCCGGTACCGGCACGGCCATAACGTCGACTTCGCAGTGAGTTACGGACCAAAGCTCGCGCAATCGAATACGACAAAGGTCTATCTCGACACTCACGTCACCGGGATCGTGCAGGCAGGTTCGCGGATCTCCCATGTCGAGGCCACAGGTCCGGATGGCCGGCGGATACGCTTTGCCGCCGGGAACTATATCCTGGCCACCGGCGGACTCGAGAACGCCCGCCTGCTGCTGGCCTCGACCGCCGGGTCGCCGAACGGCCTCGGCAACGAGCGCGACCTCGTTGGGCGCTATTTCATGGACCATCCGTTCTTCTTCGGCGGCGCACTGGAATTGGCGCCGGGCGTCGGGCCCGAGGCCGTCGACGCGCTGCAAGGCTACGAGCAGGCCGGCGTCGCGCAGCGCAGCCACGGCGCCTTCGCCCTTGGCGAGGGCCTGCGACGGGACGAGGGATTGAACGGGGCGGCCGTGTTCTTTGTCGAGCGCGCCGCGCACAAGTCCTCCGAGGATTTTCTCTCCACAGGCGGCGTCGCGATGACCCGGGTGCTCGACGTGCTGATGCACCGCGAACTGCCCGATGGCCGGCTTGGGCGGCACCTGCCCGCCCTGCTCACGCATCCCGGCGAGGTCGGCCGCTCGACGCTGGAGCGGCTCCGCGGCGCGGTCTCGAAGCGACGCACCCTCGCCGCCCGCTTCACGCTGGAGGCCCTGCCGAACCCCGAGAGCCGGGTCAGGCTCGATCCACGCCGGCACGACCGTTTCGGAATGCCCCACGTCACCGTCGATTGGAGGCTGACCCGGGGCGACCCTGGCGGTCTCGAACGGCTCCGCGGCGGGCTTGCACGCCTGTTCGCCGACGGCGGCATCGGGGAGCTCTCGCTCCACGGTGCGCGCGATGCAGACGGCTTTCCCGTCAGCATGGAAGGCGGCAAGCACCACATGGGCACGACCCGCATGTCCACGGACCCGGCCCGCGGCGTGGTCGACCCCGATTGCCGCGTGCACGAGATCGACAACCTCTTCATCGCCGGAAGCTCGGTGTTCCCGACCGGCGGCTACGTCAACCCGACCCTGACCATCGTGGCCCTCGCGCTGCGTCTGGCGGACCACCTGCGCGGTCGCACAGGCGCCGCCGCCAGCAAGGCCGGGCAGGCATAACTGGGCCCTCACGACGGTCGGACCGCGCATGTTTTCGAATCTGGCGTGATTGGCGATCCCACGAGGACTCGAACCCCGAACCTGCTGATTAGAAGTCAGCTGCTCTATCCAGTTGAGCTATGGGACCGCTTCGCCCCTTTTGCGCAGCAGCGCGGACGATTTCAAGCCTCTCCGGCGGGTGTTTCCCTCTTCGCGACTTTGGCTTAGCATTGAACGGAGTTCACGAGGATTCCATGAGCGCAAAGACCGACGCCCGACGCGATGCCCTGCGAACCAGCCTGGTCGATATCGCCGAACGGCAGATCTCCGAAGCAGGGCTGGGCGCTCTCAAGGCTCGGACGCTGGCGACCGAGGCGGGCTGTTCGGTCGGGGCAATCTACAACGTCTTCAGCGACCTGAACGAGCTGACCATGGCCGTGAACGGACGCACCTTCCGTCGGCTCGGCGCGGCGATCGAGGCGGATCTGGCGGACGTGCCGGAAGCCAGCCCGCAGGAGCGGCTGGTGGTGATGTCGGTCGCCTATCTGCGTTTCGCATCCGAGAACGAGCACCTGTGGCGCTGCCTGTTCGACCTTCGCGTGACGGAACTCGATGCCGTTCCCGCCTGGTATCGCGCGGCGCTCGAAGACCTGTTCGCGATGATCGGCGGCCCGCTTCGGGAAATCTTCCCCGACCTTTCGGCGACGGATATCGCACTCATGACGCGGGCGCTGTTCTCGTCAGTCCACGGGATCGTATCGCTCGGGCTGGAGCAGCGCATCTCCGGCGTGCCGAGGCCTCAGATCGAACGGATGATCGAGCTGATCCTGTCGAACCTCACCGAGCAGAGCGCGGCGGTCTGACGGCCCCGCCGTCTTTCAGTGCGTCCAGGCGCCGCGCCGGTTGGTGGCGAAATTCTCGCCATAGCCATTCGGACGGATCACCGGCTTGCGCTTCTTGGGCTCGACGAGGGTGAAATCGAGGCCCTTCTCGCGGGCATAATCCACGGCAGCTTCCTTGCTGTCGAACCGAAGGCGAACCTGGCTGCTGACATCGGTGCCGCCGGGCCATCCCATAAGCGGATCGATCTCGGCGCCATCGGCCGGGACGATCTCGAGCAGCCACACCTTGGTCTTGCCGGTGCCGGATTGCATGGCGTTCTTCGCCGGTTGGTAGATTCTCGCGCGCATGGATCGTCTCTCCTTGGCTTCAAGGAGATTTACTGCCAAGCGTATCGAGGCTGCAAGGGCCCAATCGACCCCGCCGAGCGCAGCGGCTGCCGGCCAGCAACGGCGTGCGGGGGTTGGGGGTGGGTCGCAGTTGAGGCCGGCAACCTGTCTGCTGCGTAGCGGAATGGTGCGAAACTTTTTCCGAATCAGCAACAATAAATGCGTTTTCTCGCGGATTGCTTCCAAATTGATCCGAAGAACCGCCCATGTCAGTGCTCAAGCGAGCACCAAGGCAGCGCCTGGCTCCGCCAATTATTGCCCGATACCGACGGCAAGCTACCTCTGGCAACGAACAGGTCCCCGATTGTCATCCCCATGCTTCCCCTCCGATCGCCAATGGCAACATCGTGATCGCGGAAAAGCGCCTTGAAACGATGGTGCGCCGGGAAAGAATTTGCACTTTCCGGCGCACCGGCCGAAAAGAACAAAAGCAGACCGTATTGCAGCCAGACGAGTCGCCCATGCCCTATGCCCATTCCGACAAGACCGCGCCCGTGCTGAACAGCCCGGCGCCCGACGTGCGCACCCGGGAGAAGCTCGAGGGGGGCAAGCGGTTCATCATGCATTCGGAGTTCGAACCCGCCGGCGACCAGCCGACGGCGATCGTCGAGCTGTCGCAGGGCGTGCGCGATGGCGAGCGCGACCAGGTCCTGCTGGGCGCCACCGGCACCGGCAAGACTTTCACCATGGCCAAGGTGATCGAGGAAACGCAGCGACCGGCGATCATCCTTGCACCCAACAAGACACTGGCAGCCCAGCTCTACGGCGAGTTCAAGCACTTCTTCCCGGAGAACTCGGTCGAGTATTTCGTCAGCTATTACGACTACTACCAGCCCGAAGCTTACGTGCCGCGCTCGGACACCTATATCGAGAAGGAAAGCCAGATCAATGAGCAGATCGACCGGATGCGCCACTCCGCGACCCGGGCGCTTCTGGAGCGCGACGACGTGATCATCGTCGCCTCGGTCTCCTGCATCTACGGCATCGGCTCGGTCGAGACCTACGGGGCGATGACGCAGGATCTGCACGCCGGCAAGGAATACGACCAGCGAAAGGTGATCGCCGATCTGGTGGCCCAGCAGTATCGCCGCAACGACCATGCATTCCAGCGAGGCTCGTTCCGGGTCCGCGGCGACGTGCTGGAAATCTGGCCCGCGCACCTCGAAGACCGCGCCTGGCGGGCGTCGTTCTTTGGCGAGGAACTGGAGAGCCTGACCGAGTTCGATCCGCTGACCGGCGAGAAGACGGACACGTTCGAACGGATCCGGATCTACGCCAACTCGCACTACGTGACGCCCAAGCCGACGATGAAACAGGCGATCGAGGGCATCAAGAAAGAGCTTAAGCTGCGCCTCTCCCAACTGGTCGACGAGGGCAAGCTGCTGGAGGCGCAGCGGCTGGAACAGCGTACGAACTTCGACCTCGAGATGCTGGAGGCCACCGGCGTCTGTAACGGCATCGAGAACTACTCGCGGTACCTGACGGGGCGCGCGCCGGGCGAGCCGCCCCCCACCCTGTTCGAATTCATCCCCGATCACGCCATCGTCTTCGCCGACGAGAGCCACGTCTCCGTTCCACAGATCGGCGGCATGTACCGCGGCGACTACCGGCGCAAGTTCACCCTGGCCGAGCACGGCTTCCGCCTGCCCTCGTGCATGGACAACCGCCCGCTCAAGTTCGAGGAATGGGACGCGATGCGACCGCAGTCGGTCTTCGTTTCCGCCACGCCGGCGGCGTGGGAGCTGGAGCAGACTGGCGGTGTCTTTACCGAACAGGTGATCCGCCCGACCGGGCTGCTCGACCCGGAGGTGGAGATCCGACCGGTCGAGATGCAGGTGGACGACCTGCTGGACGAGATCCGGAAGGTCACCGCCAATGGCTTCCGCACCCTCGTCACCACGTTGACCAAGCGCATGGCGGAGGATCTGACCGAGTACCTGCACGAGCAGGGCATCAAGGTCCGCTATATGCACTCCGACATCGACACCATCGAACGGATCGAAATCCTGCGCGACCTGCGCCTCGGCGCTTTCGACGTGCTCGTGGGCATCAACCTGCTGCGCGAAGGCCTCGACATCCCCGAATGCGGGCTGGTGGCGATCCTCGACGCGGACAAGGAAGGCTTCCTGCGCTCCGAGACCTCGCTGATCCAGACCATCGGCCGCGCCGCCCGCAACGCCGAAGGCCGGGTAATCATGTATGCCGACCGGATCACCGGCTCGATGGAGCGCGCGCTCAAGGAAACCGAACGCCGGCGCGTCAAGCAGATCGCCTACAACGAGGAGCACGGCATCACGCCTGAAACCATCCGCAAGAACGTCGACGACATCCTGCAGGGGCTCTACCAGGGCGATGTCGACATGTCGCGCGTCACCGCGACGATCGACAAGCCGATGCACGGCGCGAACCTCGAGGCCCATCTCGACGGCCTGCGCGAGGAGATGCGCAAGGCGGCCGAGAACCTGGAATTCGAGGAGGCGGCCCGTCTGCGCGACGAGATCAAGCGGCTGGAAGCGGTCGACCTCGCAATCGCCGACGACCCGCTGGCCCGTCAGTCCGCCATCGAGGCGGCCGGCGAAGCGGCGGTGGCCGGCAGGGGCAGATCCACGGCCGGCCGGCCGGGGCAACGCGGCGGCAACGTCAAACGGAGGAAATCGAAGTGAGATCGATCTTGGCCGCACTTCTGACCGTCACAGCGCTTCCCGCCTCGGCGGACAACATCGCGATGTGCGTGGACACCGGCGCCAGTGAAGCGGTCTGCACATGCGCGGCCGCAGCCCTGGCCGAACAGGTCGGCCCCGAAGACCTTGCCCGGTACGACGCCATCTCAACGGCCTTTGTCGAGAAGCGCTCCGAGGGGCTCGGATGGGTCGATGCGTGGGACGGTGCCGTCGCAGCGGTGGCCGAACGCGATGGCACGGCCGCAAACACCATGCAGCGAGCGATGAACCCGGTCGGCCAGGCACATCGCGACTCAATCAAGGCGTGTGAATGAAGCGCCCCTGAAGCCGCCGACCGCCGTTTTTTAGATCACGAGACCGACAGGTCAAACCGCGCGGAAAACGTTAATCCTTGTGTCATTTCCAAGGCAAGACGGCCGGAAGAGCCCGGCGACAAGTGTCTGATTTTACTAAAAATGTCCCAAAAACGCCGCCTTGGAGGTCGTTTCCGTACGGTCAAAGTTCATGATCTTGCCGCAGTTCACGGAAAAAAAGCCACACACACTTGGTGCGATGAGCGGGCGAACCGACTCAACCTGTGGTGGAGTTTAGTCTTGGTACTTGGTCCGCCACCTTTACGGCGATTGGAGGACACCCATAATGCCGACAAAAAGTATTAACGTTACCCCATACGATGGCGCATTGCTGACCCTGAAACTGCTTTCCGACGACCCCACGATTCTTCTGAGCGACATGGACTCGGAGATCCAGGGAACCCTCAGAGATGGCAACGGCACGATGACGTCGGACGACGACGGGCTGTCGCTCTTCAACGGAAAGACGCTGGCCTATATCGGCTCCGGCACTTTCGAGCCCGGCGTCACCGTTGCCGGCCTGCACGTCCCGACCGGCGCGGCGGTGAACGTGGTCGTCTTCAGCGCAGGGAGCCAGACTTTCCTGCACTTCCCGGACGACAAGCCCAATCTGACAGGCGCCCTCGTCGCGTCGCTGGATATCTCGAATGCTCCGCACGAGTTCTTCGAGAACCCCTATCTCGGAACCGAATTCAACGATTCCTTCCGCGGTGACTTCCTCAACAACGAGATGACCGGATCGGCAGGGGCGGACATGTTGTCCGGCCGCAACGGCGACGACCATCTGGTTGGCGGACAGGGCGACGACCGCCTGTTCGGCGGCAAGGACAATGACGTACTCCAGGGCAGCAAGGGAGACGATTTTCTCCGCGGCGGCATGGGCAACGACCGTCTGATGGGCGGAATTGGCGACGATGTCATGCGAGGCGACTTTGGAAACGACACGTTCGTTTACCATGACGGAAAGGACAAGATCCGCGACTTCGAGGACGACGAGGATCGGCTTGTCCTCAAGGTCTCCGGCGTGACAGGCAAGACGGCCGAAGAGGTCATCGACGACTTCGGAAAACAGCGGGGCGACAACGCAATTCTGGACTTCGGAGACGGCAACAAGCTCATTCTGGCCAATACCGAACTCGGCAGCCTCGCCGACGACCTGATCGTCTGAACGCTCTTTCAAAGCGGGGCCGGCTGATCATCGCGATCCCCAGCCACCGTTTCGCCATAAAAGACGAAAGCTTCCGGCCCGGGCAATTGTCCCGGGCCGGTTTCTAATTCCGGCACCCGCATGCGGCATCCTGTATCTGGATACAATTGAACTGCGGCAGGAGACGCCACGCCCGCGCCACATTCTCGCCCATTTCTTGGTGCCACATCGCCCCAGGTACAAATGTCCGGCAGTGCGAAAGTTCATAAAGGACTGAACCGCATTGCTAAAAACGGGCCGAATGACGCCCGGGATCGAGGAGGCGCAGAAAATGGCGATCGCAGTACTTCTGATTTCGACCTTCATCGCCTCTGGCGCTGCGATCATCGCCGCGCTGGCCGGCCATGGCGTACTGACGATCATCGCCGCATTCTGCGTATCCGGGTGGGTTGCCTCCATCGTCCTTACGGTGCTGATGGTGCTGCGGGCCTACGTCCCCAAGCCCGACTCCGGCGACGACGATCGCCAACCCGTCACCGCCTGACACGCTGAAATCATTTCAACATAGCGGCATGGCGCTCACACGCCTGCTGAGCCGGACTGACCGCACCTACCCAGACAGACTGGTCGCCTCGTGCTCGAGCGGACTCCACCGCCTTCCCGGGCCCAACCTATTGCGACCACCACCGTCGAAATATGCGTCCACGTGTTTCCCCATGTGTCGCAGACGGGAATTTTCTCGCCACCGTTAACCCGACGACAAGGATTTCCATGGAATGGTTGGAACAACGGGCCAGAATCGGTTCGTGCCTCGGAGACCTGGAATGATCATTGGCGTCACGCTGCTTTCAACAATTGCCGGATTGATTGCGGCTGTCGTCGTGGGATTTGGTGGCTCAGGCTGGATTGCCATCGTGATGAGCTATTTCATCACCGCTTGGATATGTGCAATCTCGCTTGTCGCGCTGGCCGTGGTCCGGGATCTGCTGTCCGGAAATGGTCCGACCTCGCCGGGCAGCGCTCGCTCCGAAGAAACGCCCTTTTGCCTCGAGCCCACGCTGCAGGAGATGGAGCGACACAACGCTTCCACTCAAAGCGCACGCGCTCTCCACGCCTAAAGCACTTATTAACCATCCTGGCGGAGGGTCGGGGGCATGCGCCCCGTGATGCATCTCCTGCTTTTCCTCCTCGCCATGATGACGGCGCTCCCTGCCGCTGCGGGCGGTGCCTGGCCACGGGGCAAGGGCAACGTCTTTGCTTCGATATCCTGGACAACGTTCGGCGACGTGGAAGGGTATCTCGCGCAGGTCTCGCATCCGATCGTGGAGGGACGCCGCGTCGAGCTGGAAAACGAGCTCGGCCTATACGCGGAGATCGGACTGAGCGAACGCCTCACTTTCGGCCTTGATCGGCACACTCGCCCCGAGAGCGACATAAATGCGGCGATCTGGTTTCTGCGCGGCAGCCTCGGCGATCTTTCCTGGCGCAATCGCTACGCCGTCGAGATCGGGCTTGGCCCCGTTCAGGACTGGCGCGGGCTCGAAGACACCATGATGCGCACCGGCTTTGCCTGGGGGCGGGGTTTCGAGACACGATGGGCAGACGGCTGGGTCGATGTGGACGCCAAGGCCGGCTGGCAGATGGAGGCCGAAGAGGGCCACTGGAAACTGGACACGACGGTCGGGTTCAAACCCGGCGAACGGAACCTCGTCTACCTGCAGATGCAATCCGGCGGGATCGAGAGCGCCCCCGCCTATCTCCGGGCCGTGCCGACCTATGTCCGCCGCCTCGGTCATGGCCTGAGCGTCGAATCCGCACTGCAACTCGGCCTCCACAACGACGACGCACAGGGCGTGAAGCTCGGCACCTGGTTCGAATTCTGAGCCGCGATAGTTGAAAAACTGCGGTCCCATTCCGGCACCTGGGCTGTTAGGGTCCACTTCGCAGAGCAGCGCGAAGAGGAAAAAAGCATGACAACCTACGCGATACAGGGCTTTCGTTACAACAACGACACCGGAAGCGTCGGCAAGGCCGAACTCGAGTTCGTTCTGCCGGACTACGCGAATTCGTTCCGCTATGAGCAGGACGGGTATTTCTTCATCTATGCGCTCGCGGATCTCGAATTCGGACCGCGCGCAAACCCACTGGACACGCCCTACCAGACCAACGTGGACGGGAGCGTCGAACTGGGAGCCGAGGGCACCCGCGAAGTCGTCTTCACCGTCGCCAAGGGCAAGCATGAAGGCAAGGTCTTCTACGGATATGTCGACAGCATCCTCAGGGAGTGGAGCCTTTTCCAGGTTTCGGGCAAGGCCGTTAAGCTGGACACCCGCGCGGATGCGCGGCAGCTCTATTCCGAGTTGGGGGCCGGCGATCCGAGCTATCTGGATTTCAGCAGCTATCCCAAGGCTTTCGCCCCTGGCAAGACCATCTCTCTGTCGTCCCTTCCCCTCGTCGACATCACTGAGGACGACGTTTTCAGAACCGATCAAAGTGGCATGACCGATCCGGAGATCTACGCCGGCAAGGGGCATGATCGGCTGATCGGAGCCAACCGGAGCGAGGACAGTTTCCATGGCGGCAATGGCCGGGACCTGCTGAACGGCGCTGGCGGCAAGGACATGCTGTGGGGCGGCGGCGCCAACGACACGCTCCGCGGAGGCGGTGGCGCCGACAAGCTGTTCGGCGGCGACGGCAAGGACACGCTGTCCGGCGGCACGGGAAACGACCGGATTGTGGGCGGGGCCGGCGACGACAGTCTCGGCGGCGGCAAGGGAACCGACCGCTTCGTCTTTCACAAGGGCGACGGCGACGACACGATCCGCGATTTCCGCGACGATGTGGATGTGCTCGTGCTGGAGAACCTCTGGAAGGACGACCTCACACGGGCGCAGGTCGTCAAGCGTTTCGGAGAAGAGCAGAATGGCGACGCTCTGTTCGTTTTCGGCGACAAGGGCTCGGTTCTGATCAAGGACATCTCTCTGGACGAGATCCAGAATGATCTGGCGATCGGCTGAGCCATCCTCATCGCCGCGCGCTACCGAAGCGCGCGTGGCGGCGCTGGTTCTGGGAGCGGCGGTCTGGCCAGGCGGACGTCCCTCTCCCACGCTCGACCGACGGGCGCGCAAGGGGGCCGAACTCTGGCGCGACGGGCATGTCCACGTCGTCATCGGCTGCGGCGGGGTTGGAGCTCTTCCGCCAAGCGAGGCCGAGGTGATCCGGCGCATCTGCGCGTCCGAGGGGGTGCCGGAGCCGGCCCTGCGGTGCGAGCCGGTCTCGACAAGCACCTACCAGAACATCGCCTTTGCATTGCCGCTCCTGCACGCGGAAGGGATCGCCCGCGTCGTGATTGTCACGGACGCCTACCACGCACCGCGCGCCGCGCTCGTGGCGCGACGGCTCGGGCTCGCATACACCACCGCAGCGCCCGCGCCCGAAGGCACGCCCGGTTGGAAGCGCCTTCGGTCGGCACTGAGGGAGGTGCCGGCCTTCCTCTACTACCTGATCAGGCCCGGCGGCCCCGGCTGATCAACGGACCACCATGACCGCGCAATGCGCATGCCGCACGACATGCGCCGCGGTGCTGCCGAGCACGTAATCCTGCAATCCGGGGCGATGGCTTTGGATCACGATGCAATCGGCCTTCATCCGGCTCGCCTGGTCCAGAATGCTGCGCCCCGCGTGCCCTTCCAGCAAAAGGGCATTGCCGTTGGGCAGGTCCTCTCCAAGCCGGCTCAGTTCGGCATGGAGGCCATCGCGCGTGGCGCGCATCAGGTCTTCCGGGATGTAGTGGATCGCATAGGCCGGCACGTGTTCGATCACGTGCAGGAGCGTCACAGTCGCATCCTTGGCGGCCAGCGTCTTTGCCACGCTCAGAGCAGCGTTCGGTTTGCTGTCGCCGTCGAACGCAATCGGCACGAGGATGTTGTGGTACATCATTCCCCTCCCGCAACTTGCTCGAGCCATCCTCCTGCGGACGGGGCAGCAGCGCATTGATCCAGGTCAGCCCGGGCCGGTTTTGGACAAAGAACGGATGAACGCCGCTGGAGACGCGGGGCGCCGCCTAGATATGCCGGATGAACGGCGAATGGGACGGTGCTTCGGGCAGAAGCCGCCCCTCGGAATCGAAATCGGCATCCCTGTTGAAGGGCCAGAGCGGGCGCGTCTCAAGGCCGGCGACAAGGCCCTCCTGTGCGGCGAGCGTCTCGGAAAGCCGCTGCTCCAGCGCCCGACGCTGCGGCGGTTCGTGGTAGCCGTGCACGGAGTGGACCGCGACCGGTTCGTAGACCTCAAAGCCGCAATACCGCAAAGTCTGCGCCAGCGGCCAGAGCAGAAGGCGCAGATCGCCCTCGCGCCCGTCGGGTCCGCATTCGGCGGCGCTGCACCCGGTCGAGACGCAGATCAACGCCCGCTTCCCGCGACAGACGCCGCGATCGAACCGCGCGTCCTCGGCATGCAGGGCCCCGTGCACCAACGCGCGATCCATCCAGCCCTTGAGGATGGCGGGAGGACTGAACCACCAGATCGGGAAATGCAGGATCAACAGGCCGGCCCGCCGGATTCGCGCCACCTGCTCGGCAAGATCGGCAGGCAGGGCGTCGCGGGCAACCGCACGCTGCTGAACCTTCAGCGGGTCGAAATGGCCTTCGGCGATGTCGGCATTGGCATAGAGCGCCGCGCGTTCCGCGGGATCGAACCCGAGCGCGTAGAGGTCGGAATGTTCGGCCACACCACCAAGCGCGCGCACCGCGGCGACAGAGGCGCGCGCCCAGGCCGCGGTGAAGGAATGCGGCTCCGGGTGGGCCGAGACAACATGAGCATCGGGCACGGCGCTGCGCTCAGCCGTAGCTCGCGACCACGTCGTACATCACGGGTTCGAAGCTGCGGCACAGCTCGTGCAACCGGCGGCTCCGGGCGCGCATCTCCTCGCTGCGCAGCATCGCCTGGAAATCCTCCCGCCGTTCCCATTGCGAGTAGTTGGCGATCCGGGTCTGGGCATCGTTCACATGCACGCCCGCGCCGATGAAGCCGGGCTGATGCGAGATGAAGTTTTCGTAGGCGTCCTCGAGTTCGTCGAGCAGGTCCTGGCAGGTGCCGGGCGTCATCTCGAAAGTGGTGATGACGGTCTGGCCCGTGTTGGCTTTGGAAATCGTGGGCATTTCACTCTCCTGACGGTATGGCGAGCCTACCACGCAATACCGCCCGAGACAGGAGAAACTGGCGGTCGCGCCCTCCGGTCAAAGGTTCGGCTCGCCTTTCAGGCCCAGAAGCTTGCGCGTCGCCGTCCAGTAGCCGGGAAGCCGCGGCGGCACGGCAAGATGTTCGCGGACCTCCTGCGCATGACGCGGCATGCGCCGCTCCGCGAAGTCGCATCCCCAGTCGAGGAAGTCCGGCGCCTCGACCGGCCGCAACCGGCAGGCGCTGCCGACCAGCCCGATCAGGGTGCCGGCGGGTGAATACCATTCGTCCTGGATCGCCGTGACACGCTTGCGCAAGAGCGGCCCGACGGCGCGCATCAGGGGCGAGCCGGAGAAGGTGATCAGCAGCTGCCCCATCTCGTCGCGGTCGTAGCCGATGAGCGGCGGGAAGGTGTCGAAGAAGATCGCCCGGCCATCGATCACCGCGAGATTGCGGATCGACGGGTGGAAGCCGATCCGCTCGGTCCGCCCCTCCACCGCCGCCCAGAAATCGGCGATCAGCTCACCGGCGGCCTGCATCAGTGCTAGCGCCTCCGCCGGGGTGCCGGAAATCATCTGGCGGCGCATCATGCTGGCGTCCGACAACCCCTCCTGAACGATCACCGGCACCCGGCGTCCACGCGTCTCGACCAGGTGGAATTCGGTCTGCGGAACAGCGACCCCGCATTTGAGCAAAAGGCAGAGGTAGGCGTCATGGGCGTCGGCCAGACGGTCGAGTTCGGCCGACGTCGCATGGGACGGGTAGCGCTTGATGACCTTGCCGGCGAATGGCCCACCTGACGGACGGAACGGCGCACAGAAGTAGCCAAGCCGGGAAATCGGCTCGCCCTGCTCCGTCCTTCCGGCTTCGAGCAGGTCACGGAGTTCGGTTTCAGTCTGCGCCATTCCTCTCCCGCGGTTCAGGCCACGCCCGGCATACCCCGCCCGGTGGAGCCGACATGTACCATGTCAGCGGACCACATGCACCGCACATTTGGCATGACGCACCACGCGGGCCGCGGTCGAACCGAGGAAGTAATCCTGCATCCCCGGCCGGTGGCTGGCAATGACGATGCAATCGGTGCCGGCTTCCTCGGCATAGTCGAGGATGGTGCGGGCCGAATGCCCCTCGACCACGACCACATCGGCGTTCTTCACCGATTCCGACAGCGCGGACAGGCCGCTCGTGATATCCGCACGCGCCTTTTCAAGGTGATCGGCCGGCAGGTATTCGGTCGCATATTGCGGCAGATGCTCCATCACGTGCAGCAGCGTGATCTTGCCGCCCTCGGCGCGGATGGCCTGGGCGATCTCCATCGCCGCGCGCGCGTTGCGGTCTGCTTCGAAGGAAACGGGGACAAGAACATTGTCATACATGGTGCTGTTTCTCCTTGGTGCCGGCAGGCTAGCCGAAGCGGTTTGGCGAGGCTTTGATTCAGGTCACGATCCGGGCCGGAAAAGAACGCGTCGCCATGGAGACGCCCTTCCGCCGACACTCGGGTTTCGGGCGCGTGCAAGCGCCGGGCATCGGTTCGCCTATCCGCTCTCCTCCTTGAATCCTCCCGAGCCGGCGTTACCCTGCGCTCGACGGCGCAAAGACGCAAGATACCATGATATCGAAAAAAATGATCGATCCGATCCGACCGACCGATGACGAAGCCCGCGCACTGGCCCGCGAACTGCTGACTGGCGCGCGTCACGCGGCGCTCGGCGTGCTGGAGCCGGGGACAGGCGCCCCGATGGTGACGCGGATCGCGATCGGCACGGATGCTTCCGGCCGGCCCGCCACGTTGATTTCGTCGCTGTCCCAGCATACCGCCGCGCTGCAGGCAAACCCCGACTGCTCTGTGCTGATAGGCGAGCCGGGCGACAAGGGCGATCCGCTCACCCATCCACGGCTCACCTTGCAATGCCGGGCCCGACTGGTCGCGCGAGGCGCCCCCGAACACGCCGAGTTGCGCGATCGCTGGCTGGAACAGCACCCGAAGGCGAAGCTCTACATCGACTTCGGCGATTTCGGTTTCGCGATACTGGAGGCCTCGCGAGGCTTCCTGAACGGCGGCTTTGGCAAGGCCTATCTCCTTGCGCCCCGAGACCTCGGGATGCCGGCAAAGGGGTGAGCGGCGCGGCCTATTTCTGCGCCACCGCCGCCAGCCGCCCCCGCGTCATCAGAAGCTCCAGCCGCGACGGGCTGCCCTTGGACGGATAGACGCTCAAAAACGCGGCACTCCGCTCCAGTCGGCGTATCTCCCGCTCGGAGCAGGCGGACTTCGATGAGCCGCAGGTGCGCGCCCGCAGCTGCGCATAAGCGGCATCGGTCGCATCGCCCTTCGGCTTCAATCCCACCGGGCCGTAATGCACCGCCTCATAGAGCGCGACCGACCCGAACATCGCAACCGCTGCCGTGATCCGCCGCGGGCATCCATCGCTGAACCCGGTAAGGTAGAAATCGCGCGGTGCCGTGCTGCCGGGCCGCGTGTCATAGAGCTTCCACTTGCCCGGACCCTTTTCGACCGGGCTGCCGAGCGCCTTGCCGCGTACGCCGCAGGCCTGCGCCAGCGGCCCCTGCTCGATGGTCGTCGGCGCCTTGGTCGAAGCGCGCGGTTGTCCTTGCTGCTCCGCCGAAGCGGAGAAGGCGGCCAGCGTCACACATAGCACGGCACAGACCCGCGCGGCGGCGTGGGAAATGGGCATCGTCAAACCTCGTGTGAAAAACGAGTCCGGGCTAGCCGAACCTTCCGCGTGGCGCAACCGCAACAGTCCCCGAGATGCCCGGACGGCACGAATCCGCCGAAAATTCATGCACCCGCGGAGGTTGACATCGCGGCGCGCCTGTCGCTGCATCGGGGCACCTGGGGCCATAAAGGCTGTTGCAACGCGAAACCGCGCTGAGGCCGCAGGAGACGTAACGCAATAGCCCGACAGGATACCATGACAGACCGAAAGAACTCCCGCGGACCGATGACCCTTGCCATCCACGCAGGCGAAGGGCCCGACCCGAGCACCGGTGCCTCCGCGCCGCCGCTGCACATGTCCTCTACCTTCGTGACCGACCAGGTCGCAGGCTTCTCCGCCCATGACCTCGAGGATGCCAGCGGCTACCTCTACACCCGCTGGGGCAACCCCACCGTCGACATGCTGGAACGCAAGATCGCCGCTCTGGAAGGCACCGACGCCTGCCTTTGCACCGCCTCCGGCATGGCCGCGGCCTCGGCGATCTTCCTCACCTTCCTCTCCTCCGGCGATCACGTGGTCGTCTCGGACGTCTCCTACGCCGGCGTTGCCGAGCTCGCCCGGGATACCCTGCCCCGGCTGGGCATCGAGGTAAGCCTCGTCGACATGTCCGACATCGAGGCCGTGGCCGCCGCGTTGCGCGACAACACCCGGCTGGTGCATTGCGAAACCCCGGTCAACCCGATCGGCCGGCTGACCGACCTCTCGGCGGTGACCAGGCTCGCCCATGACGCCGGCGCGCTGGTCTCCTGCGACGCCACCTTCGCCTCGCCGCTGGGCCAGGAGAGCGCCGGTCTCGGCGTCGACCTGGTGATGCACTCGATCACCAAGTACATCGGCGGGCACGGCGACGCGGTGGGCGGCGCCGTCGCGGGCTCTGCCGAGTTGATCGGCCGGATGCGGCTGGAGGCCAGCATCCACCACGGCGGCATCCTGTCGCCCTTCAACGCCTGGCTCATCGCCCGCGGCATGGCCACCCTGCCCCTGCGCATGAAGGCCCACGAGGCCGGCGCGCTCGAGCTGGCCAACTGGCTCGAAAGCCGCGACAGCGTCACCCGGGTCATCCATCCCGGCCTTGCCTCGCACCCGCAGCGCGCTTTGGCCGAACGGCAGATGACCAATACCGCCGGCATGATCTCCTTCCAGGTCGGTGACGCCGCCAAGGGCCAGGCGCTGGCACAGCAGATGATCGACCGGCTGGAGGTGATCCACTACGCCGTCTCGCTCGGACACCACCGCAGCCTGATCTTCTGGATGGAAACCGCCCCGCTGATGGAAACCTCGTTCCGCCTGCAGGGCCGCCAGCTCGAGAGCTACCGCGCCTTTGCCGGCGACGGGGTCTTCCGGCTCTCGGTCGGGCTCGAAGACCCGGCGGACCTGATCGCGGATCTCGCGCAGGTGCTTTGAGCGACGCGGGACCTCACGTTCTTCCTGGTCCCGATACCCTTGCAGAAGGCAGCGCCCATCGGGCGCTTCCTTCTCACCGCAGGTCGAGGTCCTCCACGTCCACCACGCCGCCCACCGCCTTGAGCGCCCCGCGCACCTGCGGGCTGACGGGGAGGTCGGTGCCGAGCTCCATGTCCACCTCTCCGGGCAGGCCGGGATCGATCAGGGTGACATGGATCGGGCCCTTCATGCGGACGGGCCCGGCCTCGGCGGTGCGGACGAGGATCGACTGCAGCACCGGCAGCGCGCTCCCGTCGTTCACGAACAGGCGGAAGCCGCCGCCCCCCGCGCGGGGGCCGCCCTCCTCATCCACCGGTCGCGCGCCCTTGCAGAGCAGCTTGAGCTGCTCGCTCTCGAAGGTCGCCTCCGCCGTCACCACGACGTTGCGCCCCGGTTCGAGGTGGTCGCGGGCCTTCTCCAGCGTGTCGGAGAAGACCGTCATCTCGAACAGCCCCGTGGGGTCCGACATCTGGACAAAGGCGAAGCGGTTGCCCCGCGCCGACTTGCGCTCCTGCTTGCCGGAGACGGAGCCGGCCATCTTGACCACCGCCGGCCCGTGTTTCACCAGCTCCTGGACCTCGGCGAAGGTCTTCACGTCCCGGCGCTTCAGCATGCTCATGTAATCGTCGAGCGGATGGCCCGAGAGGTAGAAGCCGATCGCCGCGTGCTCCTCGGCCAGCCGCTCGTTGGGCAGCCAATCGTCGAGGTTCGCGAGCCGCGGCTCCGGCAGGTCTTCGCCCGCCTCCCCGAACAGCGACACCTGGTTGGAGTTCCGCTGCTCGTGGATCGCCGCCGAATAGGCGACCAGCGCATCGAGCGAGTTCAGCACACGCCGCCGGTTGCGATCCAGCACGTCGAAGGCGCCCGCCCGCGCCAGCATCTCCAGCGCCCGCTTGCCCACGTGCTTCAGATCCACCCGGCGCGCGAAATCGAAAAGGGTGACGAAGGGCGTCTCTCCGCGCCCTTCCACGATCAGGTGCATCGCGTCGGCGCCCACGTTCTTGAGCGCGGCCAGCGCATAGATGATCTTCCCGTCCTCAACCGAGAAGGTCTCGATGGAGCGGTTGATGCAGGGCGGCACGATCTCGATATCGAGCCCCCGCCGGACCTCCTCGGCGTAAACCGAGAGCTTTTCCGTCAGGTGGATATCGCAGTTCATGATCCCGGCCATGAACTCGACCGGGTAGTTCGCCTTGAGATAGGCCGTCTGGTAGCTCACCACCGCATAGGCCGCGGCGTGGGACTTGTTGAAGCCGTAGTTGGCGAACTTCTCCAGAAGGTCGAAGACTTCGCTGGCCTTCTTCTTGTCGACCCCGTTCTCGCCCGCGCCCTTCTCGAACTTGGGCCGTTCGGCGTCCATCGCCTCCTTGATCTTCTTGCCCATGGCGCGGCGCAGCAGGTCGGCGCCGCCGAGGCTGTAGCCGGCCATCACCTGGGCGATCTGCATCACCTGCTCCTGGTAGACGATGATGCCCTGCGTCTCTTCGAGAATGTGGTCGATCAGCGGATGGACCGATTCCGCTTCTCGCAGCCCGTTCTTCACCTCGCAATAGGTCGGGATGTTCTCCATCGGGCCGGGGCGATAGAGCGCCACCAGCGCCACGATATCCTCGATGCAGGTGGGCTTCATGCGCCGCAGCGCGTCCATCATGCCCGAGCTTTCCACCTGGAACACGGCGACCGTCTTGGCGGCGGCGTAGAGCTCGTAGGTCTTCTTGTCGTCGAGTGGGATGTGGTCGATGTCGATCTCCACCCCGCGCAGCTTGAGCAGGTCCAGCGCGTTCTGGATCACCGTCAGCGTCTTGAGGCCGAGGAAGTCGAACTTCACCAGCCCCGCCTGCTCGACCCATTTCATGTTGAACTGGGTCGCCGGCATGTCGGACCGCGGATCCTGGTAGAGCGGCACAAGCTCGTCGAGCGGCCGGTCGCCGATCACCACCCCCGCGGCGTGGGTCGAGGCGTTGCGCAAGAGCCCCTCGACCTGCTGGCCGTAGGTCATCAGCCGGTCGACCTGTTCGTCGTTCCGCGCCTCCTCTCGCAGCCGCTCCTCGGTCGCCAGCGCCTTCTCGATGGAGACGGGCTTCACCCCCTCCACCGGGATCATCTTCGACAGCCGGTCCACCTGGCCGAACGGCATCTGCAGCACCCGGCCGATGTCCCGCACCGCCGCCTTCGACAGAAGCGCACCAAAGGTGATGATCTGCCCCACCTTGTCGTGGCCGTACTTGTCCTGCACGTAGCGGATAACCTCCTCGCGGCGGTCCATGCAGAAGTCGATGTCGAAGTCGGGCATCGAGACCCGCTCCGGGTTCAGAAAGCGTTCGAACAGCAGGCTGTAACGGAGCGGGTCGAGGTTGGTGATGGTCAGCGCATAGGCGACCAGCGAGCCCGCCCCCGAGCCCCGGCCCGGCCCCACCGGAATGTCATGCGCCTTGGCCCACTTGATGAAGTCGGCAACAATCAGGAAGTAGCCCGGGAAGCCCATCGACTCGATGATGCCCAGCTCGAATTCCAGCCGCTTGTCGTATTCCTCGACCGGCGCCGCATGGGGGATCACCGCCAGCCGGTCGGCCAGCCCCTCCTTGGCCTGGCGGCGCAACTCCTCCACCTCGTTCTCGGCGAATGTCGGCAGGATCGGGTTGCGCCGTTCGGACACCACGTGACAGCGCTTCGCGATCTCCACCGTGTTCTGGATCGCCTCCGGCAGATCGGCGAAGAGCGTGATCATCTCCTCCGGCGTCTTCAGGTAATGCTGCGTCGTCAGCCTGCGGCGCGGCTCCTGCTGGTCCACATAGGCGCCATCGGCGACGCAGAGCAGCGCGTCGTGCGCCTCGTAGAACTCGGACTTGGGAAAGTAGACGTCGTTGGTCGCCACCAGCGGCAGGCCAAGCTCGTAGGCCGATTCCACGAAGAACCGCTCCGTCGCCCGCTCCGCCTCCGGCTGCCCGTCCTCGCCCGGGTGGCGCTGCAACTCCACGTAGAGCCGGTCCGGAAATGCCTGCGCCATCCGCTCCAGCAGCGCCCGCGCCTTCGGCTCCTGGCCACCGCGCACCAGCCGCCCCAGCGCGCCGTTCGGCCCGCCGGTCAGGCAGATCACCCCCGCCGAATGGGCGGCAAGCTCCTCCTCCGTCACATGCGGCTGCGAATGATCGCCCCGCAGATAGAGACAGGAGTTGAGCTTCATCAGGTTGCCATAGCCCTGCTCGTCCTGCGCCAGCAGCACCACCGGCGCCGGCGGCACCGGCTTCGCGCCCGGCGCCACGGGCTCGTACTCCAGGTCCACCTGGCATCCCATGATCGGCTGGATGCCGGCGCCGCTCGCGGTGACGGAAAACTCCAGCGCCGCGAACATGTTGTTGGTGTCGGTCACGGCGACCGCCGGCATGCCCATGTCACGGCACAGGCCGGGGAGTTTCTTGGTCCGGATCGCGCCCTCGAGGAGCGAGTATTCGGTGTGAAGACGGAGGTGGATGAATCGGGGGGAGCTGCTCATGCCGGAGACCCTAGGCGAGCGCCGCGGACAATGAAACGGGTTGATTGCGGGGCCGCGATTTGCCATTGCGAATCGCCGCGCAAATCGGACATTGGCGCGTCGCATTTCATCGTCCGCGAAAGGGTTGGCCGGTGTCTGATTTTCTCTTCTTCGCAGTGGTCGGCTTCCTCGCGCAGCTCGTCGACGGTGCGCTCGGCATGGGCTTCGGCGTGATCAGTTCCGCCATCCTCTTCGGCAGCGGCGTCGCCCCGCCGCTGGTCTCCGCAACGGTCAACGCCGCCAAGATCCCGACCGGCTTCGTCGCCGGCCTGTCGCACTGGCGCTTCCGCAACATCGACCCGGCGCTGCTGCGCACGCTCGCCATCGGCGGCATCCTCGGAGGGGTCGCCGGCGGCCTGACCCTGACGCATCTCAAGGGCGGCGTGCTGACCCTTCTGATTTCCGCCTACCTTATCTTCATGGGCACGACCGTCATCCTGCGCGGGATCCGCGGACGCGCGCCGCGGACCCTTCGCAGCCGCAACACAGCCGTCATCGGCGCGGCCGGCGGCCTGATCGAGGGAATCGGCGGCAGCTGGGGCCCCGTGGTCACCCCTGCGCTGACCGCGTCGGGCGTGCCGCCAAACCGCGCGATCGGCAGCGGCGCGGTGGCTGAACTCTTCGTCTCGATCGCGGTCTTCGCGACCCTCGCGGTGGGGTACTTCGCCGGAAGCTGGGCGCCGCAGCCCGGGCGGGGCCTGTTGATCCCGGTCCTCGGCCTGCTCGCTGGCGGCGTGCCCGCGGCGGTGTTCGGCGGCTGGCTCGCCTCCAGAGCGCCGCGCCGTCCGCTCACCATCGGCGTCGGCCTGCTGGCGCTCAGCATCGGCATCTACCGGCTGATCGACACGCTCTGGGCCTGAGACAGGGGCCCAGGCGCCGCATCCCGCCCTCCCCGATTCTCTCGCCGCCCAGAAATCGGGCAGATGCGGCGCGTTAAGGCATTTCCACCGCCCACGCGCTTGCAATGCCCGCCGGTTTTGGCTTTGCTGCCCTGTGCAACAGGGCCGCGCGTCTTCTACGCCGCATCGAGGACGCGCCCGGGGTCAGGGCAAATGGTACCGCGGCGGACGACCGGATGCAGACCACCTTTCGCCTGAACGGAAAGACCGTGCATGTCACGGCAGAACCGACGCGAACCCTGCTCGACTGGCTGCGCGAGGATCGCGGCCTGACCGGCACCAAGGAGGGCTGCAACGAGGGCGATTGCGGCGCCTGCACCGTGATGGTGACCGATCCCGCAGGCCAGGCGCGGGCGCTCAATGCCTGCATCCTTTTCCTGCCCCAGCTCGAAGGGAAATCCGTGCGCACCGTCGAAGGCTTGGCCGGGCCGGACGGCACGCTGCACCCGGTCCAGCAGGCGATGATCGACCACCACGGCAGCCAGTGCGGATTCTGCACCCCCGGCTTCGTCATGTCGATGGCCGTGGCCCATCTCGACGGCAAGACGGATCACGACGACCAGTTGGCCGGCAATCTCTGCCGCTGCACCGGCTACGCCCCGATCGTCCGCGCCGCCGAGGCCGCCGCCTCCGAACCGGTGCCGGATTGGCTCGCGCAGGCCCCCGATTTCACCTGTCCCGAAATATCCTCGGGCGGGCGCGCCGACGGCGCGCGGGGGGCAGACAGCACCCCGGAGGGGCAACGCCCCGACGCGAGCAAGGAGGCGGAGGTGGCCCGGCCCACCTCCTCCGACGCGCTCGCCACCTGGTACGCGGCCCATCCCGACGCCACCCTCGTGGCCGGAGCCACCGATGTCGGTCTCTGGGTCACCAAGGGGCTGCGCGACCTGCGCCCCCTCGCATTCCTCGGCCATTGCAACGACCTCCGGGCCATTTCCGTGGGCGAGGACGAGATCCGCATCGGCGCCATGGCCACGATGGAAGAGCTTCGCAACGCCGTGGCACCCCTCCACCCGAGCCTCGGTGAACTGCTCCGCCGCTTCGCCTCCCGGCAGGTCCGCAATGCAGCAACGCTGGGCGGCAACATCGCCAATGGCTCGCCAATCGGCGACGCGCCCCCCGCGCTGATCGCCCTCGGCGCCAGTCTCCACCTGCGAATGGGGGACGCCCGCCGAAGCCTCCCGCTCGAGGCGTTCTTCCTGGACTACGGCAAGCAGGACAGGGCCCCGGGCGAGTTCGTCGAGGCCATCAGCATCCCGCGCCAGCCGGATACCCTTCGCTGCTACAAGCTCTCCAAGCGTTTCGACCAGGACATCTCCGCGGTCTGCGGCTGCTTCAACCTGCCGATCGAGAACGGGGTGATCGCCGGCCCGCGCGTCGCCTTCGGCGGCATGGCCGCCACCCCGAAGCGCGCCGCCCATGTCGAGGCGGCGCTGTACGGCAAACCCCTCTCCGAAGCCACGGTCGAGGCCGCCTTGCCCGCCTTTGCCGAAGATTTCACGCCGATCTCCGACATGCGCGCCTCCGCAGAATACCGGCTGACGGTGGCGCAGAACATGCTCCGCCGCTGCCTCGCCGAAACATCGGGCCATGCCACCAGCGTTCTGGAGCTGCGTCCATGAGCGTCGCGAAGCCCCTGCCCCACGACGCCGCGCGGCTGCATGTCACCGGCCAGGCCCGCTACGTGGACGACATCCCGACCCCGCGCGACAGCCTGCACCTCGCCTTCGGCCTCTCGTCCATCGCCGCCGGGCAGATCACGTCTATGGAGCTCGACGCGGTGCGCAACGCACCAGGGGTCGTCGCTGTCCTGACGGCCAAGGACCTGCCGGCGGAGAACGACGTCTCGCCCGCGCCGACCTTTCACGAAGAACTGCTGTCGAGCGGCGAGGTCTTCTACCTTGGCCAGCCGATCTTTCTCGTGGTGGCCACCAGCCACCTCGCCGCCCGCCGTGCGGCGCGCCTCGGCGAGGTGCGCTATTCGGAGACCAGGCCGATCCTGACCATCGACGAGGCGCTGGCCGCCGACTGGCGGTTCGAGGAAGGCCCCCGGATCTATGCGAAGGGCGATCCCGACGCCGCCATCGCCGGCGCGGCGCATGTCGTCGAAGGCTCGATGGAGATTGGCGGGCAAGAGCATTTCTATCTCGAAGGCCAGGCCGCGCTGGCCCTGCCGCAAGAAGGCGGGGACATGGTGATCCATGCCTCCTCGCAGCACCCGACCGAGATCCAGCACAAGGTGGCGGAGGCCCTCGGGATCCCGATGCATGGCGTGCGCGTCGAGGTGCGGCGGATGGGCGGAGGCTTCGGCGGCAAGGAAAGCCAGGGCAACCACCTCGCGGTGGCCTGCGCGGTGGCGGCGCGGGCGACCGGCCGGCCCTGCAAGATGCGCTACGACCGCGACGACGACATGGTGATCACCGGCAAGCGCCACGACTTCCGGATCAGCTATCGCGCCGGGGTCGATGCGGAGGGCCGGATCGCCGGCATCGCCTTCGAGCATTTCTGCCGCTGCGGCTGGTCGCTCGACCTCTCGCTGCCGGTGGCCGACCGGGCGATGCTGCATGCCGACAACGCCTACCTTCTCGAGAACGTGCGGATCACCTCGCACAGGCTGCGGACCAACACGCAATCGGCCACCGCCTATCGCGGTTTCGGCGGGCCGCAGGGGATGCTCGGCATCGAGCGGGTGATGGACCATGTGGCCCATGTGGTCGGGCGCGATCCGCTGGAGGTGCGGCGGGCGAATTTCTATGCCGAGGCGCCGTCGAGCGAGGCCGGAGCGGGGCCGTCTGCCCCCCGCTCGCCGCAGGCGAGCCCCCCCGAGGATATTTCCGGACAGGCGAAGGCAGGCGTTCCGCAAACGACCCCCTACCACATGGAGGTCACCGATTTCATCCTGGGCGGGATGGTCGAGCGGCTCGCGGCAGACGGGAGGTATGCGGCGCGCCGGCAGGCCGTGGCGGCCTGGAACGCGGAGAACCCCGTGGTGAAAAAGGGGATCGGCTTCAACCCGGTGAAGTTCGGCATCTCCTTCACGCTGACGCATCTGAACCAGGCCGGCGCGCTGGTGCATGTCTATACCGACGGCTCGATCCACCTGAACCACGGCGGCACCGAGATGGGCCAGGGGCTGTTCCAGAAGGTCGCGCAGGTCGCCGCATCCCGGTTCGGCGTGGGCCTCGACCATGTGAAGATCACCGCGACCGATACCGGCAAGGTGCCCAACACATCGGCGACGGCGGCCTCCTCCGGCTCCGACCTCAACGGCATGGCCGTCCAGGCGGCCTGCGACACGATCCGCGACAGGTTGGCGGGTTTCGTGGCCGAACGGTTCCAGGCGGACCCGGCCACCGTTCGGTTCGAGGGGCGCGCGGTCCATGTCGGGACGGAAGCGATCCCGTTCGAGACCGTGGTACTCGAGGCCTACCAGGCACGGATCAGCCTCAGCGCGACCGGCTTCTACAAGACGCCGGATATCTCCTGGGACCGCATCCGCGGCACAGGGCGGCCGTTCTTCTACTTCGCCTATGGCGCGGCGATCACCGAGGTCGCCGTCGATACGCTGACCGGCGAATACCGCATCCTGCGCACCGACATCCTGCACGATGCCGGTGCCTCGCTAAACCCGGCGCTCGACATCGGGCAGATCGAGGGCGGCTACGTCCAGGGGGCAGGCTGGCTGACCACCGAGGAACTGGTCTGGAACGACAAGGGCCGGCTGATGACCCACGCGCCCTCGACCTACAAGATCCCCGCCTGCTCCGACCGGCCCGCGGTCTTCAACGTGGCGCTCTGGGACGCCCCGAACCGGGCCGACACGATCTACCGCTCCAAGGCGGTGGGCGAGCCGCCCTTCATGCTCGGGATCTCGGCCTTCCTCGCGCTGTCGGATGCGGTGGCCGCCTGCGGCCCCGGCTATCCCGCGCTCGACGCGCCGGCGACGCCGGAGCGGGTGCTCGCGGCCATCGAGAGGGTGCGCGCGTGAGTTTTGCTCCCGACCCGCTGAAACAGGCCGTGGCAAGTCATGGCCGCGTCGCCCGCGTCGTGGTGGCCGAGGTGCGCGGCTCCGCCCCGCGCGAGGCCGGAGCGGCGATGCTGGTCTGGCATAGCGGACAGAAGGGCACGATCGGCGGCGGGGCGCTGGAACTCGAGGCGACGCAAGCGGCCCGTGTTGCGCTGGAGACAGGCTCCGGCGCGGTCAGCCGGCATCCGCTGGGGCCGTCGCTCGGCCAGTGCTGCGGTGGCGTCGTGACGCTGGTGACGGAGGTGTTCGACGCGGTGGCGCTGGACGCGCTGCTGCGGCAGGCACGGGACGGGTGGATCGCGCGTGCCGTCGAGGCGGCAGCCGAGCCCTCGCTCGGCCTGCGCCAGATCCTGCGCGACATTCGCAACGGATCGGCCGCGCCCGGCGCCGTCATGCGCGGCGGATGGCTGCTGGAGCCGCTCGCGGCGCCGCGGCACGAGCTCTGGCTGCACGGGGCGGGCCATGTGGGCCGCGCCATCGCCGGGGCCGTCGCGCCGCTTCCCGACTGGCACGTGACCTGGGTCGACACCCATGCCGACCGGTTTCCCGCGACCCTGCCCTACGGCGTGGCACCGCTGGTGGCCGCCGAGCCCGCGCGGGCGGTGGCCCATGCGCCGCGCGACGTGCATCACCTGATCCTGACCTATTCCCACGCACTCGACCTGGCGCTCTGCCACGCCGTGCTGGAACGCGGTTTCGCCTCTGCGGGGCTGATCGGTTCGGCAACCAAGTGGCGCCGCTTCCGCAGCCGGCTTCGCGACCTTGGCCATGGCGAGGCCGAGATAGCCCGCATCACCTGCCCGATCGGCGACCCGTCCTTCGGCAAGCACCCCCAGGCCATCGCCGTTGGAGTGACCGCCATGCTACTGAAAACCGCCGCCGCCGCGGCCCCGGCCATGGACCGCCCCGCGTGACCGACCTGCTTTCCATCCAGAGGCTCACCAAGGCCTATCCCGGCGTCGTCGCCAATGACGACGTGTCCTTCGACATCGCGCCGGGAGAGATCCACGCGCTGCTGGGCGAGAACGGCGCCGGCAAGTCGACGCTGGTGAAGATGATCTATGGGCTGGTAAAGCCCGACAGCGGCAAGATGGAGCTGTTCGGCAAGCCCTATGCCCCCGCCCGGCCCAGCGCGGCGCGCACCGCCGGGGTGGCGATGGTGTTCCAGCACTTCTCGCTGTTCGAGGCGCTGAACGTGGCCGAGAACGTCGGCCTCGGCATGGAGACCCCGCCGCCGATGCGGGAACTGGCGCGCGAGATCCGCGAGGTCAGCCACGCCTACGGCCTGCCTCTCGACCCGCGCCGCCTGGTGGGCGACCTCTCGGCCGGCGAACGCCAGCGGGTGGAGATTATCCGCTGCCTGCTTCAGGACCCGAAGCTCCTGATCATGGACGAGCCGACCAGCGTGCTGACGCCGCAGGAGGTGGAGATCCTCTTCGCAACGCTGAACAAGCTGAAGGCCGAGGGCACTTCGATCCTCTACATCTCGCACAAGCTGGAAGAGATCCGCGCCCTCTGCGACCGCGCGACGATCCTGCGACGCGGCAAGGTCGTGGGTGCCTGCAACCCCCGCGAAAGCTCGGCGGCGGAGCTGGCCGAGATGATGGTTGGCGAGGCGCTGCACACCCCCGACCGGGCACCGGGCGAGCGGGGCGAGGTGGTGCTGCAGGTGGCGGGCCTGACCAGCCAGCACGTCGAAGCCTTCGGCACGCGGCTGCAGAACATCGGCTTCGAGGTGCACGCGGGCGAGGTTCTGGGCATCGGCGGGGTGGCGGGCAACGGCCAGGACGAGCTTCTGAGCGCGCTCTCGGGCGAGACCCTCGGCCCCAGGGAGACGGTGCGCCTGCGTGGCAAGCCGGTGGGCAATCTCGGGCCCAACGCACGGCGCGCACTCGGAATGCTGGCGGCGCCGGAAGAACGGCTCGGCCATGCCGCCGCCCCTGACATGAGCCTGACCGAGAACGCGGTGCTCTCGGGCTGGCAGCGCGAGGACCTGACCCGGAACGGCTTCGTGCTCTGGGGCAAGTCGCGCGGTTTTGCCGAGACGATCATCCAGAGTTTCGACGTCCGCACGCCCGGCCCCGGGGTCGCGGCGCGGGCGCTCTCGGGCGGCAACTTGCAGAAATTCGTGATCGGGCGGGAGATCCTCCAGCGCCCGGACGTGCTGGTCGTCAACCAGCCCACCTGGGGCGTCGACGCGGCGGCGGCGGCGGCGATCCGGCAGGCGCTGCTGGACCTCGCGGCCGGCGGCGCGGCGGTGATCGTGATCAGCCAGGACCTCGAGGAACTGATGAAGGTGGCCGACCGCTTCGCGGCCCTCAACGCCGGCCATCTCTCGGCGCCACGGCCCACCCAGGGGCTGACGATGGAGCAGATCGGGCTGATGCTCGGCGGCGCACATGACATGGACGTGGCGCATACCGACGAGGCCCATCACATCAAGGAAAGCTACGAGGAGGGCCGCCAGTGATCCGGCTGGAGAAACGCCCCACGCCGTCCCGCTTCTGGACGTGGTCCACCCCCGTTCTTGCCGTGCTGCTCACGATGATCGCGGGCGGGCTGATGTTCGCGGCACTCGGCAAGAACCCCTTCATCGCGATCAAGACGATCTTCTACGATCCGATCCTCGGCGAATTCGCCTTCTACTACCGCGGGCAACTGCTGGTGAAGGCGGGGCCGCTGATCCTCATCGCCGTCGGCCTCGCCATGGGCTTCAGGGCCGGCATCTGGAACATCGGGGCCGAGGGGCAATACATCATCGGCGCGATCTGCGGCGCCGCGGTGGGGCTCGCCTTCTACCCGGCGGAAAGCTGGATCATCTTTCCGCTGATGATCGTCGCGGGCGCGCTCGGCGGCCTGCTCTGGGCGATGATCCCGGCGATTCTGAAGGTCCGCTTCAAGACCAACGAGATCCTTGTTTCGCTGCTGCTGGTCTACGTCGCCGAGCAGTTGCTGGCGGCGATGGCGCTCGGGCCGCTGCGCAATCCGGAGGCCTCGGGCTTCCCCGGCTCCCGCAACCTCCAGCAATACCCCTCCGCCGCCAACACCGAGATCATTCCGGGCACCGGCATGCACTGGGGCGTCGCCGCGGCGCTGATCGCTGTGGTCTTCGCCTATGTCCTGCTGTCGCGGCACCTGACCGGGTTTCACATCCGGCTCGCCGGACAGAGCCCGCGCGCGGCCCGTTTCGGCGGCGTCAATCCGACCGCGCTGGTGGTGTTCTGCATGGGCGTGTCGGGCGCGCTGGCCGGCATGGCCGGCATGTTCGAGGTCTCCGGTCCGGCCGGCCAGATCTCGATCGACTTCAACTCCGGCTACGGCTTCACGGCGATCATCGTGGCGTTCCTCGGCCGCCTGCACCCGATCGGCATCCTGATGGCCGGCCTGCTGATGGCGCTGACCTATATCGGCGGCGAGGCCGCACAGGCGACGATGCAGATCCCGGCCGCCGCGATCCAGGCCTTCCAGGGAATGCTGCTGTTCTTTCTTCTGGGGCTCGACGTGCTCTCCAACTATCGTTTCCGACTGCCCCGGGAGGGCGTGGCCTGATGGACCTGTCTTCGATCAACTGGGTGCTGCTGCTGGCCTCGCTCATGGTGGCGGCGACGCCGATCCTGCTGGCGGGCATCGGCGAGCTGGTGGTGGAGCGCGCGGGCGTGCTGAACCTCGGCGTCGAGGGGATGATGATCACCGGCGCAATCAGCGGTTTCGCCATCGCGATCAACACCGGCAGCGTGACGCTGGGTTTCATCGCCGCCGCCGCGGCCGGCGCCCTGCTGTCCCTGCTCTTCGGCTTCCTGACCCAGTACCTGCTGTCGAACCAGGTCGCCACGGGCCTCGCGCTGACGCTCTTCGGGCTGGGGCTGTCGTCGCTGATGGGCCAGGGCTATGTCGGCATCAAGGGGCTGAGCGTGCCCGACATCCACCTGCCGATCCTCTCCGATATCCCGGTGCTGGGCCCGATCCTGTTCCGCCACGACGCCATGGTCTATGTCTCGATCCTGATCGTGGCAGGTGTCTGGGCCTTCCTGAAATTCACCCGCGGCGGGCTGATCCTGCGCGCGGTGGGCGAAAGCCACGACGCCGCCCATGCGCTCGGCTACAAGGTCGTGCGGATCCGGCTCATGGCCATCGCCTTCGGCGGCGCCTGCGCCGGTCTCGGCGGCGCCTACCTGAGCCTCGTGCGCGTCCCGCAGTGGACCGAGGGCATGACCGCCGGTGCCGGCTGGATCGCCCTCGCGCTGGTCGTCTTCGCCTCGTGGAAGCCCTGGCGCGTGCTGATCGGCGCCTACCTCTTCGGCGGGCTGACGGTGCTGCAGCTCAACCTGCAGGCCGCGGGCATGAAGATCCCGGTCGAGTACCTCGCCATGTCGCCCTACATTATCACCATCCTCGTTCTGGTCGTCATGTCCTCCCGTGGCGGGCGCGCCGCGCTCAACGCCCCGGCGGAGCTCGGCCGGTCCTTCCACGCCTCGTCGTGACCCTGCCGATGACCGCCGATGCGCCGCGAAGAATACATACAGATCCTCGACGGAACACACCCCGACCACGGTCGGGGGGTGGCGCTGGTGCACCAGGGGCTGATCGTGCTGTCGGGGCTGGCGATCTCGCTGGAGACGATACCCGACCTGCCCGGCTGGGCACACACGGCGCTCTTCGCCTTCGAAGCCTTCGTGGTCGCCACCTTCGTCGTCGAATACCTCGCCCGGATCATCTGCGCCAAGCGCCCGTTCCGCTATATCTTCAGCTTCTGGGGCATCATCGACCTGCTGGCCTGCCTCCCGGCCCTCCTGATCGTGCAGCAGCAATGGGCCGCCATCCGGTCGCTGCGGCTGCTGCGCCTGATCCGGCTGCTCAAGCTGCTGCACGCCAACCGCGCGCTCATCCGGCTGGAGCAGGCCCTGGCGAAGAGCCGCGGGGAGTTGCTGGTGTTCAGCTTCCTTGCCGCGATCATCCTTTACATCGCCGGCGTGGGTATCTTCATCTTCGAGAACGAGGCCCAGCCGGAGGTGTTCTCGTCGATCCCAAAGGGCCTCTGGTGGGCCATTGTCAGCTTCACCACGGTCGGCTACGGCGACATGTATCCGATCACGCCGGAGGGGAGATTCTTCACCACGGTGATCCTGTTCCTCGGCCTCGGCGTGATCGCCGTGCCGACAGCGATCATCACCACCGCCCTGATCAACACCGACCTCAAGGAGACCATCGAGAGAGAGGTCGAGGAAGAGGTCGGTGAAATCGAACGCGAGGTCCGCAAGGACCTGGCACCTTTCAAGCGAAAACCAACAAGGAGATCCTGAACATGAACATAAAGGCATTGCTCGCCGGCACCGCGCTGGCGCTCGGCCTCGCCGGGGCGGCCGTTGCCCAGGACAAGACGAAGGTGGGCTTCATCTTCGTCGGCCCGATCGGTGACGGCGGCTGGACCTACGAGCACAACGAGGGCCGCCTGGCTGTGGAGGAGCACTTCGGCGATGCGGTCGAGACCGTCTACCAGGAGAGCGTGCCCGAGGGCGCCGATGCCGAACGCGCGATGACCCAGATG
This sequence comes from Tropicimonas sediminicola, assembly GCF_900188335.1. Lineage (GTDB taxonomy): Bacteria > Pseudomonadota > Alphaproteobacteria > Rhodobacterales > Rhodobacteraceae > Tropicimonas > Tropicimonas sediminicola. The sequence continues at coordinate 58,557 of NZ_FZOY01000011.1, forward strand.
GCGCTCGGCGGGGCCGACATCATCTTCACCACCTCCTTTGGCTACATGGACCCGACGATCAACGTCGCCGCCAAGTTCCCGGACGTGAAGTTCGAGCACGCCACCGGCTTCAAGCGCGCCGACAACGTCTCCACCTACTCGGCCCGCTTCTACGAAGGCCGCGCGGTGCAGGGCCACATCGCCGGCAAGATGACCAAGACCAACAAGATCGGCTACATCGGCTCCTACCCGATCCCCGAGGTCATCCGCGGCATCAACTCCGCCTATATCCACGCCAAGAAGGTGAACCCCGATGTCGAGTTCTCGGTGATCTGGGCCTACACCTGGTTCGATCCGGCTAAGGAAGCCGACGCTGCCAAGGCGCTGATCGAACAGGGCGCCGACGTGATCCTGCAGCACACCGACTCCACCGCGCCGCAGGCCGCCGCGCAGGAAGCCGGTGACGTGATCACCTTCGGCCAGGCCTCCGATATGGCCGAATACGCACCGATGCCGCGCGTCTCCTCGATCATCGACAACTGGGCGCCTTACTACATCGACCGCGTGCAGGCAGTGATCGACGGCACCTGGGAGAGCATGGACACCTGGGACGGTATCGGCCCGGGCATGGTCGAGATCGGCGAGATCACCGACGCCGTTCCCGCCGAGGTGAAGGCCGAGGCCGAGGCGCTGCGCGACGCCATCGCCGCTGGCGAGTACCACCCCTTCACCGGCCCGCTGAACAAGCAAGACGGCTCCGCCTGGCTGGCCGAGGGCGAAGTGGCCGACGACGGCACGCTCGCGGGCATGAACTTCTACGTCGAGGGCCTGACGGGCGAGATCCCGCAATAAGCCTCCGGCAGAACGATCCGAGAAAGGCCCGCCCCCGGCGGGCCTTTTTTTTGCCCCCAAGAGGGCGGAATCGCCAGAACGGGCGGTTTCTGCTATTCTACCTGCGGTTGATCATTGCTTCAGATCATTTTCCGATTTCGCACGAGTTACTTGGGAGGGGAAATCATGGCGATTGCGAGATACTACGGAAGCAAGAATACCCTGACGCGCCTGCAGGTCACCGACGGCGAGCCGACGGTCCAGACGGCCAAGCGCTTCGTCCTCGAGGACGGCAACGTCACCGCCACGTTTCTCGGGCAGTTCACCTACGGTATCTTCGGCAGCCCGTTCGGCACGCTCGACACCTATACCTACAAGGTCGGCGGAAACCTTCGGCTCAAGATCACCGATATCGGCGCCGACATGTACCAGGTCTTCACCCGTCTGGATTTCCTCAGCAGCGCGCGGGAGGCGGAGAAGATCATCTTCGCGCTGAACGACAAGATCTACGGCAATGACGGGCGCAACCTGATCGAGGGTTACGACGGCAACGACCGAATCTTCGGCAAGGACGGCAGCGACCAGCTCTACGGCGGCCTGGGCAAGGACGTGCTGAACGGCGGCCTCGGGGCCGACGAGATCTATGGCAACGACCAGTCCGACAGGCTGCTCGGCGGCAAGGGCGACGACCGGCTGTTCGGAGGCACCGGCAGCGATGTGCTGAAGGGCGGCGACGGCAACGACACGCTCTCCGGCTGGGAAGGCAAGGACACGCTCGACGGTGGCAAGGGCGACGATGCGCTGCGCGGCGAAGACGGCCGTGACGTCTTCCTGTTCCGGAAGCGCTACGGCGAGGACGTGATCGAGGATTTCGAGGACGACCTCGACACGATCAAGCTCGACGACGCGCTCTGGGACGGCGACCTCGTCCGCAAGCAGGTGGTGAACCGCTTCGCCGAGGTGGTGAACGGCGACGTCGTGTTCGACTTCGGCAAGGACAGGCTCGTCATCGAGAACTTCACCGACCTCGGCGAGTTGGCCGACGACCTGGCAATCGTCTGAAGGGATAACCTGCCGCGGGTCGCCGCCGTCGAGATTGTAGACACAATGCGCGCGCCCATGTTCCAATCCCGGCCATTCCACGAGCCGAGTCTGGAGCACACCATGCGGACCTATCTCACGACGCTTGCACTGCCCTGCGTGCTGCTGGCCTGTCCTGCCATGACAGCCGCGCAGGAGATTGCCGACACGATCTACGAAGGCGGCCCGATCCTGACGATGGACGACGCGGCCCCCCGCGCCGAGGCGCTCGCCGTGAAGGACGGGCGCATCCTGGCGGTCGGCCCGTTGCTTGAGGTGATGAAACACCAGGGCGAGGCGACGGTGCTGCGCGATCTCGACGGCAAGGCGCTGCTGCCGGGCTTCGTCGACGCCCATGGCCACGTGATGATGATCGGCCTCCAGGCGCTCGCGGCCAACCTGCTGCCTGCCCCCGACGGCGAGGGCAATTCCGTGGCCGCGCTGCAGGGCATCCTGAGCGACTACATGGCAGCCAATCCCGAGCGCATCGAGGCGGTCGATGCAATCATCGGCTTCGGCTACGACGATTCCCAACTCGCCGAGCTGCGCCATCCGACCCGGGAGGAACTGGATGCGATCTCGACCGACGTGCCCGTCTACATCGTCCACCAATCCGGCCATATCGGCGTCGCCAACTCCAAGGCGCTGGAACTCGCCGGTTTCGACGAGAGCAGCCCCGAGGTCCAAGGCGGGGTGATCCGGCGCGAGCCCGGCGGCACCCGCCCCAACGGCGTGCTTGAAGAGACGCCGCATTTCATGGCGATGATGGCCGTGCTCCGGCATCTCGATGCCGAGGGCGCGATGACGATGTTCAGCGCCGGCACCGAACTCATCGCCTCCTACGGCTACACCACCGCGCAGGAAGGGCGCGCCACCACCGGTCAGGCGCAGCTCATGGCAGCCGTGGCCGAGCACGATGGGCTCGACATCGACGTGGTGGCCTATCCCGACGTGCTCGTCGACCGCGACTACATCGCCGAGACCCATTCCCGCGACTACGCCAACCGCTTTCGCGTCGCCGGCGCGAAGCTCACCATCGACGGCTCACCGCAGGGCTTCACCGCCTGGCGCGACAGGCCCTATTACAACCCGCCGGAAAACTTCCGCGCCGATTACCGCGGCTATGCGGCGGCCACCTCCGACCAGGTGTTCGACGCCATCGACTGGGCTTTCGCCAACGACATCCAGATCCTGACCCATTCCAACGGCGAGGCCGCCAGCGACCTGCTGCTGGCCGCCATCGAGACCGCCGAGGCGGCCCATGGCATGGCCGATCGCCGTCCGGTCCTGATCCATGGCCAGTTCCTGCGCGAGGACCAGGTGGACCGCATCAACCAGCTCGAGGTCTTCCCGTCGCTCTTCCCGATGCACACGTTCTACTGGGGCGACTGGCACCGCGAGCGCACGGTGGGCCCGGTCAACGCCGACAACATCTCCCCCACGGGCTGGCTGATGGCGCGCGGCATGCGGTTCTCCACCCACCACGACGCGCCGGTGGCCTTCCCGGATTCGATGCGCGTGCTCGACGCCACCGTCACCCGCCGTTCGCGGTCCGGCGACATCATCGGCGCCGACCATCGCGTCGACGTCATGACCGCGCTCAAGGCCATGACCATCTGGCCCGCCTGGCAGCATTTCGAGGAAGACAGGAAGGGCTCGCTGGAGGTCGGCAAGCTGGCCGATCTGGTGATCCTCTCCGACGACCCCACGGCCATCGACCCGGAAACGCTCGACACGCTCGTCGTCGTGCAGACGATCAAGGAGGACGAGGTGGTCTACGACGCGGCGATGCAGAAGGACGGCGGCCTGCACTGGCGCCCGCGTCCGGGCGGCATCGACACCGCCGGCGAGTTCTTTCGCAAGGCCGCGCTCGCCGCGGAGATGCCATCCGGCCTGACGGGCGCCCGCCGGCTCCTGGCCGAACGGGTGGCCGCCCTTTCACCCCATGGCGGCGCCTGCGTGTCGGGATTTCTCCATGCGGAGCTTGCGCCGGTCTACGAGCGCGCCGCATCCGAGTTGCTCAGGAAGTAAGGCATGGCATCGGGCGGCAAGTGCGCCGCCCGATCTCTTCATTGGGCTGCAACCGGTTCCCTGGGCGGAGCGCTCGTCAGGTACTCTTCGTAGCGTTCCACCATCAGGCGATACTCGGTGGGAATGTCGCGCATGGACAACATGGCGACCACCCGTCCCTCGTCGATGACGGGCAAATGGCGGAACTTCCCCTTGATCATGAGACGCATCGCATCCGACAGCGAAACCGAGAGATCCACGGTCGTGGGCTCCCTCGTCATGATCTCCTCGACCCGGGTCTCCGCCGTGGGCCGCCGCCGCCCGATCGCCCGGCGGATCACGTCGCGCTCCGAGATGATACCGACAAGCCTGTCGCCATCCAGTACCGGCAAGGCACCGACATTGGCTTCATTCAACCGATCACAGGCAACACGTACTGTCTCGGTCGGCCCTATCGACACGAGAACCCTACCTTTCAAAACCTCTGAAATGGACCTGATAATCACATTGGCCTCCCATACTGAAAATGAACTTTACGTAAGGGAATGTAGCAAGAATCCGTCGTACCGGATAGTAGCCTCAATCGCCGCGATGCAGAGCCATGGGCGCTTCCCTTGCCCGGCCCGCCCTGCCAAAAGGACTCCATGATCGATTTCCTCGTGATAGGCGGCGGTATCGCCGGCACATCCACCGCGGCGGCGCTTTCCACCCTCGGCTCCGCGATCCTGCTCGAGGCCGAACCCGCCCTTGGCTACCACGCCAGCGGCCGCTCTGCCGCGATGTTCCTCGAAACCTACGGCAATGGCCCGGTTCGCGCGCTGAACGCCGCCAGCGCGGCGACCCACCGCGAAACCGGCGTGCTCAGCCCGCGCGGCCTGCTGATCGTGGCGGGCCCGGGCGAGGAGGAGCGCTTCGCGCGGACCCATGCCGAGTTCGGCGCCACGCCCGTCACGCCGCACGAAGCTGCGGCGCTCTGGCCGATCCTCGACACCGCCGCCTGCACGCGCGCGGCCTATCTCGGCGAGGTCTTCGACCTCGACACCGACCGCCTGCTCCAGCACTTCGCCCGCACCGCCCGCGAGAACGGCGCCGTCATCCGGACGGGCCACACCGCGTCCGCCGTCACCCGATTCGACGGCGGCTGGGCCGTTGAGGCCCGGTCCGGCGGCGAGACCACGACGATCGAGGCGCGCATGCTGGTCAACGCCGCCGGCGCCTGGGCAGACCAGGTCGCCGCGATGGCCGGCGTGCCGAGCCCGGGGATTCAGCCCTACCGCCGCTCCATGGCCCGCCTGCCTGCGCCCGGTGGCCTCGACACCCGCAGCTGGCCCTTCGTCGACGAGGTCGCCGAACGCTGGTACGCCAAGCCCGACGCCGGTGCCTGGCTGGTCTCCCCGGCCGAGGAAGACCCGATGGACCCGCACGATGCCTGGGCCGACGACATGGTGATCGCCGAGGGCCTCGCGCGTTACGAGGCATTCGTCACCGAGCCGGTCACGCGAGTCGAAACCACCTGGGCCGGCCTGCGCAGCTTCGCCCCGGACCGGGCGCTGGTGATTGGACCCGCCCCCTCGGACCCTGCCTTCCTCTGGTGCGCTGGCCAGGGCGGCTACGGTTTCCAGACCGCCCCGGCCGCGAGCCGCCTGCTGGCAGACCTCGTCGCAGGGCGCCCGCCGGAACTCGCTCCCGACCAGTGCGCAGCCCTGTCGCCCGCGCGCTTCCCGGCATGATCCCCGCGCAACTGCGACCGACGATCATATTGCGAATGCTGCATTCGTAGCGCAGACGGGAAGTGGACCGCCCGCAATACCGCCTGCTCCCTCCCCCAGCAGCCGGCGCCGGGCCCTCCGGATGGGCGTGATCGGCACGTGCCACGGCAGCATTGGATGGGAACGACGATTATGGACTGGAACAGCTACCTCGACGACATGAAGGGCAACCTGCGCGAGATGCACAAGAGCGCCCCGGAGACCATGAAGGGCTTCGGCGCCCTAGAGAAAGGCGTCACCTCCGGCACCGCCACCGACCACAAGACCAAGGAACTGGTCGCGCTCGGCATCGCCATCGGCCTGCGCTGCGAGCCCTGCATCGGCTTTCACGTCAAGGCGCTGGCCAAGGCCGGCGGCACCCGCGAGGAGCTCTGCGACATCCTCGGCGTCGCCGTGCAGATGGGCGGCGGCCCGGCCCTGATGTATGCTTCCAAGACGCTGGCCGCCTGGGACCAGCTCGTCACCGAGCAGGCCTGACCACAAGACGCAAGGGACGGTCCGACGGGCGGCCCCGCCCGATGACCTGATCGGAAGGGACCCCGCCGGAGGCGCCGCGCATGAAATGCGCGGCCCGGCCCAACCGGGGCAATGCATCTTCGATGCAGCCGCCCCGGGCGGGAGCCCCCGCGCTCAGCCGTCCTTGCGGATCGTCAGGTTCGCGGGATCATAGGGGCTGTCCTCGACGACCACGGCCTCCCACATCCGGTCAAACATCTTCACCGTGAGCCGCGTCCCCTCCACCGCGAGATCCGGCCGGACATAGCCCATGCCGATGGACTTGCCGAAGGCCACGGAATAGCCGCCCGAGGTCAGGCGGCCGACCTTCTCGCCCCCTGCGTACAAAGCTTCGCGCCCCCAGGGATCGGCATCTTCCGGCCCGTCGACCAGCACCGTCACGCAGAGACTCCGGATGCCCTTGGCCTCCATCTCCGCCTTGCCGTGGAATTCCTTTCCCAGGTCCACGAACCGGTCCAGCCCCGCCTCCAGCGGCGTCGCGTCCCGCCCGAGCTCGGTGCCGAAGGCGCGGTAGGACTTCTCCTGCCTGAGCCAGTTCTGCGCCCGCGCCCCCACCAGTTTCAGCCCGTGCGGCGCGCCCGCCTCCATGAGCCGGTCCCAGAGGTGGTTTTGCATCTCGATCGGATGGTGCAGCTCCCATCCCAGTTCGCCGGTATAGGCCACCCGCACGGCCATGGTCGGCACCATGCCCAGCTCGATCTGCCGCATCGAAAGCCAGGGGAACCGCTTGTTCGACAGAACTGTCTCCGGTTCCGCGTCCCGCACCAGCGCATTCAGAACATCCCGCGACTTCGGCCCCGCGATGGCGAAAACACCCCATTGCGTGGTGACGTCCTGCAGCTCGATCCGGCCGAAATCGGCCTCCTTGTCCTCGATGGCCTTGCGCAGGTAATCCTGGTCATAGGCGGACCAGGCGCCCGCCGAGACGAGGTAATATTCGTCCTCGGAAAGGCGGACGATGGTGAATTCCGTCCGCGTCGTCCCGGCCGCAGTCAGGGCATAGGTCAGGTTGATCCGCCCCACCTTCGGCAGCTTGTTGGTGGTGAACCAGTCGAGGAAGGCCGTCGCGCCCGGCCCCTTGACGATATGCTTGGTAAAGGCCGTCGCGTCGATCAGGCCCACACCCTCGCGGATCGCCTTCGCCTCCTCGACGGCATATTGCCACCAGCCACCGCGCCGGAAACTGCGGGCGGCGTGATCGTCGAACCCGTCCGGGGCGTAATAGTTCGGCCGCTCCCAGCCATTGACCTGCCCGAACTGCGCTCCCGCCGCCTTCTGGCGGTCATAGGCCGGCGAGGTCCGCAAGGGGCGCGCGGCCTCCCGCTCCTCGTCCGGGTGATGCAGGATGTAGACGTGGGAGTAGCATTCCTCGTTCTTCTGCACCGCGTATTCGGTCGTCATCCAAGGCCCGTAGCGCTTGGGATCGAGCGCGGCCATGTCGATCTCGGCCTCCCCCTCGACCATCATCTGGGCGAGGTAATGCCCGGTGCCGCCCGCCGCCGTGATCCCGAAGGAGAAGCCCTCCGCCAGCCACATGTTGCGCAGCCCCGGCGCCGGCCCCACCAGCGGGTTGCCGTCCGGCGTGTAGCAGATCGGCCCGTTGAAATCGTCCTTCAGCCCCACCGTCTCCGAGGTCGGAATCCGGTGGATCATCGACATGTATTCTTCCTCGATCCGCTCGAGGTCGAGCTGGAACAGGTCGGCGCGGAAGCTCTCCGGCACGGCATACCTGAACCGCGCCGGCGCGCCTTCCTCGTAAGGGCCGAGGATCCAGCCGCCCCGCTCCTCCCGGACGTACCATTTCGCGTCGGCGTCGCGCAGCACCGGGTGCTCGCCATGGGTCTTGCGGTATTCCACCAGCGCCGGGTCGGGCTCGGTGACGATGAATTGGTGCTCCACCGGGATCGCCGGGATCTTGATCCCCAGCAGCCGCGCCGAGCGCTGCGCGTGGTTGCCCGTGGCGGTGACGACATGCTCGGCGGTGATCACCACCTGCTCCTCGGTCGGAACCAGGTTGCCGCCCTTCTCCGCCATCTTGGTGCAGGTAACGCGCCACTCGGAGCCGGTCCATTCGTACCCGTCGACCTGCCACTTGCGCTCGATCGACACCCCGTGCTGCCGGGCGCCCTTGGCCATCGCCATCGTGACGTCGGCAGGGTTGATGTAGCCGTCGGTCGGGTGGAACAACGCGCCGACCAGGTCCTCGGTGCGCACCAGCGGCCAGCGCTCCCCGATCTCGGCGGGGCTCAGCCATTCGTAGGGAATGCCCACCGTCTCCGCGGTCGTGGCATAAAGCATGTATTCGTCCATCCGGGCCCGGGTCTGCGCCATCCGCAGGTTGCCCACCACGGAGAAGCCGGGATTGAGGCCGGTTTCCGCCTCCAGCGTCTTGTAGAACTTCACCGAGTAATCGTGGATGTGGCTCGTCGCGAAGGACATGTTGAAGAGCGGCAGCAGCCCCGCCGCGTGCCATGTCGACCCGCAGGTCAGCTCGTCGCGCTCCAGCAGCATGGTATCCCAGCCCGCCTTGCCGAGATGATAGGCAATGGCGGTTCCGACCGCGCCACCACCGACGACGAGCGCTTTCACCTGAGTCTTCATGGCTCCGATCCCTCTGCCAGCATGCTGTGGCGAGTTAAGCGCAGCCACCCTGCCCCGCGCCATACCCCGCCGACCCTTGATTGGCGGAAAGCGACCTGCCCTCGTGCACCCCTCGCCCCGCCGAAGCCCCTCCCAGCCGGCAGGGACGTTCCGTCAGACCGCGCGCAGCCGATGCCGCATCCGCTTTCCGCGTTTGATTTGATCCGCGCCTTCGGCTACCCAACCGCACCATGGAAACCTTCTCGCATCCCGGCGACCTGCGCCGCCACCTCGACGGTCTGCGCCGGCAGGGCCAGAGCATCGGCTTCGTACCGACGATGGGCTTCCTGCATGCCGGCCACATGGCGCTGGTCGACCGCGCCGCGCAGGAGACCGACCGGGTCGTCGTCTCGATCTTCGTGAACCCGACCCAGTTCGGCGACCCGAAGGATCTCGAGACCTACCCGCGCGACACCGAACGCGACCTCGCCATGCTGCGAGAGGCCGGGGTCGCAGCCGTCTTCCTGCCCGGGGTCGAGGACATCTACCCCGAGGGCTCCGAAACGATCGTCGAGACGATGCGCCTGGCCAACGTGCTGCACGGCGAGGTGCGCGAAGGCCACTTCCGCGGCGTGGCGACAGTGGTGGCCAAGCTCTTCAACATCGTCCAGCCCGATTGCGCCTGTTTCGGCGAGAAGGATTACCAACAGCTCCAGGTGATCCGCACCATGGTGCGCGACCTGCATTTCCCGCTGCGCATCATCGGCTGCCCGACCGTGCGGGAAGCCGACGGGCTCGCCCTCTCTTCCCGAAATGTCCGGCTTGGCCCGGAGGACCGCACCGCGGCGCTGGTGCTGAACCGCGCGCTCGACCGGGCGCAGGAGCTGGCCGCGACAGGCGCGACCGTGGAAGAGATCCAGGCCGGGATCACCGCGCTTGTCCAGGCAGAGCCGCGTGCGCACCTGCGGGCGGTCGACGTGACCGAGGCCGTTACCCTGAGGCCAGCCACCGGCCGCCCCGGCGGACAGCTCGCGGTGATGCTCTCGGCCGAATTCGGCGGCGTCCTGCTGATCGACCAGAGGGAGATCCTTCCGTGAGTGTCCAGAAATCCGTCCGGCGCGTGAGCGTCCCGCAAATCATGGCCCGCAAGGGCGGCGATCCCATAGTCTCGCTCACCTCCTACCACGCCCACACCGCCGCCATCGTCGACCGCCACGCCGATTTCATCCTGGTGGGCGACAGCCTCGGCATGGTGATGCACGGTATGGACAGCACCCTGGGCGTGACGGTCGACATGATGATCACCCACGGACGCGCCGTAGTGCGCGGCAGCCAGCGCGCGCTGGTGGTCGTCGACATGCCCTTCGGCTCCTACGAGGAAAGCCCCTCGGCCGCCTTTCGCAACGCCGCGCGGATCATGCAGGAAACCGGCTGCGGTGCGGTCAAGCTGGAGGGCGGCGCCCGCATGGCCGAGACCATCCGCTTCCTGACCGAGCGCGGCATCCCGGTGATGGGCCACATCGGCCTCACCCCGCAATCGAGCAACGTGATGGGCGGCTTCAGGACGCAAGGACGCGACAGCGAGAGCTGGCCGCGCCACGAGGCCGATGCGGTGGCGGTGGCCGAGGCCGGCGCCTTTGCCGTGGTGCTCGAAGGCATGGTCGAGCCGCTCGCCGCCCGGATCACCGGCATGATCCCGATCCCCACCATCGGGATCGGCGCCAGCGCCCGATGCGACGGCCAGATCCTGGTGCTGGAAGACATGCTCGGCCTCAACCCGCGTCCGCCGAAATTCGTCAAGGTTTACGGCGACCTCGGCGACCGGATCGAAACGGCGGTCCGAAACTACGCCGAGGATGTCCGCAGCCGCAGCTTCCCCGGCGACGACGAGGTCTATCGCTGACCGCAGAGGCCTAGGCTTCCGTCTTCTTGGTCGAAATACCCAATGGCGCGGCCGGGCCACCCGCCACGCCTTCCGGGTGACCGAACTGCCTCGGCCGCATCACGCCCCTTGCCAAATCGCAGCGGACACGGCAGGAACACAGCATGAACATGCACGCGCTCGATTTCGTCGGAACACGCCTTTGCGCCCTCTCCTCGGGAGCGCTCTGGTGGCCGGAAAGGCAGCTGCTCTGCGTCTCCGACCTTCATTTGGGGAAATCGGAGCGTATGGCGCGGCGCGGCGGCGGCCTCCTGCCCCCCTACGACAGCCGGGACACGCTCCAGCGACTGGATACAGAAGTTGCGCGGCTCGACCCGGCAACGGTGGTCTGCCTCGGCGACAGTTTCGACGACCTCGCGGCGGCCGGTGCCCTTGAGGAAGACGCCCGCCTCTGGCTGACAAGGCTTGCGTCGGGCCGGGACTGGATCTGGATCGAGGGCAACCACGACCCGGGCCCGCCGGGCCTGGCCGGTCGCCACGTCCCTGACCTGCACCTCGGCCCTCTCCGGTTCCGCCACATCGCCAGGACCACGGCGGAGGCAGGCGAGATCTCGGGGCATTACCACCCCAAGGCCGCGCTTGCCGCGCGGGGAAGGCGCGTGCGGCGGGCCTGTTTCCTGACCGACGGCGCAAGGCTGATCCTCCCCGCCTTCGGAACCTACACCGGCGGGCTCGACGTCACCGCGCCGGAACTGCGCGCGCTGCTGGGCCCGAACGCCCGCGCCATCCTGACCGGCCCGACCCAGGTCTCCGTCCCGGTCGCCTGATCCCGGAGGCTCCCGCCCGGGAGGCGTCACATCGATAGATGTGCCGCTCCCGGTTGGGCCGGGCCGCGCATTGCATGCGCGGCGCCTCCTGCGGGGATATGTGTGGACAGAGGCCGGCCGGCGCGGAACAGTTCAGCCATTGGAAGGAATGGAGAAGAAGTCGCCATGAGCGAAGTCGCCCCCGCACTCGAAAGTAAACTGCGCCGGAGCTTCGAGGCGCAAAGCCTCATGGCGACCTTCGGAGCGGAAATGCGTCGCATCGCACGGGGCGAGGTCGAAATCGCTGCGCCCATCCTCGCGGGCGCACGGCAGCAGCATGGGTTCGGCCACGCCGGTCTGACTTTCGCACTCGGCGATACGGCGGCGGGCTATGCTGCGCTCTCCCTCATGCCGGACGATGCCGAGGTGCTCACCGTCGAGATGAAGATCAACCTGTTGTCTCCCGCCAAGGGAGAGCGCCTTCTGGCGATCGGGCGCGTGGTCAAACCCGGTCGACGGCTCCACGTGGTCTCGGCGGAGGTGCTGGTGGAAGGCGACGGCGCCCGCCGTCCCGTCGCGCTGCTGCAAGGCACGATGATCCCGGCCTGAGCTGGCGGCGCACGCGTCAGCGTGCGCCCGGCCCAACGGTTTCGGGCGCCCGCACGGGCGCCGACGCCGGCGGGAGCCCTCCGATCAGGCGGTCAGACCCTCGGGTTCCGGCAGGCCGTTCGCGCGGCAGCAGGCGGTGACGGTGTTGGCCAGAAGGCAGGCGATGGTCATCGGGCCGACCCCGCCCGGCACCGGCGTGATCGCGCCCGCCACCTCGACCGCGCTGTCGAAATCCACGTCCCCGACGAGGCGCGACTTGCCGTCATCCTTCGGGACGCGGTTGATGCCAACGTCGATCACCGTGGCACCCGGCTTGATCCAGTCGCCGGGGATCATCTGCGGCCGTCCCACGGCGGCCACGACGATGTCGGCCCGGCGCACCACCTCCGGCAGGTCCCTGGTGCGGCTGTGGGCGATGGTCACGGTGCAGCTCTCGCCGAGCAGCAATTGCGCCATCGGCTTGCCGACAATGTTGGAGCGCCCGACCACCACGGCGTCCATGCCGGAAAGCGAGCCGTGATGGGCGCGGAGCATCATCAGGCATCCGAGCGGCGTGCAGGGCACCATCGATTTCTGCCCGGTTCCCAGCAGCCCGACGTTCGAGATGTGGAAGCCGTCCACGTCCTTCGCCGGATCGATGGCGTTGATCACCAACTCGGCGTTCACATGCTCCGGCAGCGGCAACTGCACGAGAATGCCGTGGATCGACGGGTCGGCGTTGAGGGTCTCGACCAGGGCGAGGATCTCCGCCTCGGAGGTCGTGTCGGGCAGCCGGTGCTCGACCGAGAGCATCCCAGCCTCCTTGGTCTGCTTGCCCTTGTTGCGGACATAGACCTGGCTGGCCGGATCCTCCCCGACGAGAACGACGGCAAGGCCCGGGGTCAGCCCGTGATCCTGCTTCAGGCGCGCCACATGGCCTGCCACCTTCTCGCGTACGCTGGCGGCAAACGCCTTGCCGTCGATGATCTGTGCCGTCATGTGTCTTGCTCCGTCTTGCTCATCTTTCCGGTCGTTCCGGGCCTTCAAACGACCGAAACGCTGTCTTCGCCGTCGCATCCCTGGCCGGGACGGCATACCGCAGGACACATACTGGAAGCGGCCCGTCGCACAAGCCCGCCCGGGCGGCGAGTTGCCCCTGCCGCCCGCGGAATGCCGGTCACGGGTGCCGTGGCGTTCCGATCCGCTCCAGTGTGCCTATCAAAAGCGAAGGCCCGGAGCGTGGCCTGGCTCCGCGGGACAGAGCGGTCGGCTCAGAACAGGCCCTCGACGTCACCGGCCGCGTTCAGACCGATCTCCTCGGCCGACGGCACGCGCGGCAGTCCGGGCATGGTCATGATCTCCCCGCAGATGACCACCACGAAGCCGGCGCCGGCCGACAGGCGCACCTCCCGGACCGGCACGCCGTGCCCCGTGGGGGCGCCGCGCCGGGTCGGGTCGGTGGAGAAGCTGTACTGCGTCTTGGCCATGCAGATCGGCAGGTGCCCGTAGCCCGCCGCCTCCCACTGGCGGAGCTGGTCGCGGATCTTCTGGTCGGCGAGCACTTCGCTGGCGTGGTAGATCCGCTTGGCGATGGTCTCGATCTTCGCGAACAGCGGCATCTCGTCGGGATAGAGCGGCGCGAACTGCGCCCGCCCGGAATCGGCGATCTCCGCCACCCGCGTCGCCAGCGCCTCGGTTCCGGCCGAGCCATCGGCCCAGTGCGTGCAGAGGATCGCCTCGGAGCCCTGCGCCTCCACATAGGCACGCACCGCCGCGATCTCCGCCTCTGTGTCGGAGGTGAAATGGTTGATCGCGACCACCACCGGCACGCCGAAGGATTTCACGTTGGCGATGTGGCGGCCGAGGTTGGGGCAGCCGGCCTCCACCGCGGCGACGTTCTCCGCCCCAAGGTCGGCCCGCGCCACGCCGCCGTTCATCTTGAGCGCGCGGATCGTGGCGACAATCACCACGGCGTCGGGCGCGATCCCGGCCTTGCGGCACTTGATGTTCATGAACTTCTCCGCCCCGAGGTCGGCCCCGAAGCCGGCCTCCGTCACGACGTAATCTGCGAGTTTCAGGGCGGTGCGCGTTGCGATCACGGAGTTGCAGCCATGGGCGATGTTGGCGAAGGGACCGCCATGGACGAAGGCCGGGTTGTTCTCCAGCGTCTGCACGAGGTTGGGCTGCATCGCGTCCTTGAGCAGGACGGTCATGGCGCCGTCGGCCTTCAGGTCGCGGCAGTAGATCGGGCTGCGGTCGCGGCGATAGGCGACGATGATGTTGCCCAGCCTCTCCTGCAGGTCCTCAAGGTCCGCCGCGAGGCAGAGGCAGGCCATGACCTCGGAGGCCACGGTGATGTCGAATCCAGTCTGCCGTGGGAAGCCGTTCGAGACGCCGCCGAGCGAGGTGACGATATCCCGCAGGGCCCGGTCGTTCATGTCGAGCACCCGGCGCCAGGTGACCCGGCGCTCGTCGATCTCCAGCGCATTGCCCCAGTAGATATGATTGTCGATCATCGCCGCCAGCAGGTTGTGGGCGCTGGTGATGGCGTGGAAATCGCCGGTGAAATGAAGGTTCATGTCCTCCATCGGCACCACCTGCGCGTGCCCGCCGCCGGCCGCGCCGCCCTTCATGCCGAAGCACGGTCCGAGGCTCGCCTCGCGGATGCAGATCGCGGCCTTGCGGCCGATCCGGTTCAGCCCGTCGCCCAGGCCGACGGTCGTGGTCGTCTTGCCCTCGCCCGCCGGGGTCGGGTTGATCGCGGTAACGAGGATCAGCTTGCCGTCGGGGCGCTCTCCAAGCGAACGGATGAACGCCTGTCCGACCTTGGCCTTGTCGTGGCCATATGGAATCAGCGCCTCGGTCGGAATGCCCAGGCGGTCCCCGACCTCCTGAATCGGCTTCTTGCGGGCCGCGCGCGCGATCTCGATGTCGGATTTCTGGTTCATGTTCGTCCTCCCTACCGGCGGAAACCGCCGCTCCTCCCTTCGCTGATAGCCCCGGAACACGGCGAAAGGGCGAACCATTCCGACATTTCGCCTCCCGCCAGCGGCGAAGGCGCTGCGGCACGGGACTCAAAAGAAGAAGCCCCGGGGCGCAGACGCTCCGGGGCTTCGGGATTCATCGGGCTGTGCCGTCCTCCACGGATCAGACCGTGGGATCGGGCTCCAGGTCCGGATCGGGATCCGATTTCGGCGCCTTGGGCTTGGTCTTCGGAATGGCGGTGAGCGACGGCGTGCTGCCGCTGTCGGCGTGGCTGTCGTCGTCGTCGCCGCGATTGAGCGGCTCGCCATTGATGACCTTCTGGATCTCGGGCCCGGTCAGGGTCTCGTACTCCAGCAGGCCCTGCGCGAGGTTCTCGAGGTCCTGATGCTTCTCGGTCAGGATCTGCTTGGCCCGCTCGTAGCCTTCGTCGACCAGCCGGCGCACTTCCTCGTCGATCCGCTCCTGCGTCTCGGGCGAGGCATTGGCCGCGGCCTGGTAGTTGCCGAGATACGACTGCTGTTCGTTGGCATAGTCGATGTAGCCGAGGTCGTCCGACATGCCGAACTGGGTCACCATCGCGCGGGCGATCTTGGTGACCTGCTGGATGTCCGATGCGGCGCCGGAGGTCACGTTCTCCTTGCCGAAGATCAGCTCCTCGGCGACGCGCCCGCCCATCGCCATGGCGATCTTGGACTTGTACTTGGTGTAGCTCACGGACAGCTGGTCGCGTTCGGGCAGAGACAGGACCAGGCCGAGCGCACGGCCGCGCGGGATGATCGTCGCCTTGTGGATCGGATCATGCTGCGGGACGTTTAGGCCGACGACCGCGTGACCGGCTTCGTGATAGGCGGTCAGCTTCTTCTCGTCCTCGGTCATGACCATGGAGCGGCGTTCCGCGCCCATCATGACCTTGTCCTTGGCGTTCTCGAAATCCTCCATCGTGACGAACCGGCGGCCGACACGGGCGGCCATCAGCGCGGCCTCGTTCACGAGGTTCGCAAGGTCCGCACCGGAGAAACCGGGCGTGCCGCGGGCGATGATGCGCAGGTCCACGTCGGGGCCGAGCGGCACCTTGCGGGCATGGACGCCGAGGATCTTCTCGCGGCCCTTGATGTCCGGGTTCGGCACCTGCACCTGGCGGTCGAAACGGCCGGGACGCAGCAGCGCGGGGTCGAGCACGTCGGGGCGGTTGGTGGCCGCGACGATGATGATGCCCTCGTTGGCCTCGAAACCGTCCATCTCGACGAGGAGCTGGTTCAGCGTCTGCTCGCGCTCGTCGTTGCCGCCGCCATAGCCGACGCCACGGGAGCGACCGACGGCGTCGATCTCGTCGATGAACACGATGCAGGGCGCGTTCTTCTTGGCCTGCTCGAACATGTCACGCACGCGGGAGGCACCGACACCCACGAACATCTCGACGAAGTCGGAGCCGGAGATGGTGAAGAAGGGCACGCCCGCCTCGCCGGCGATCGCACGCGCCAGCAGGGTTTTACCGGTGCCCGGAGGGCCGACGAGCAGCGCACCTTTCGGGATCTTGCCGCCGAGGCGCGAGAATTTCTGCGGGTTGCGCAGGAACTCGACGATCTCCTCGAGCTCTTCCTTGGCCTCGTCGATGCCGGCGACATCGTCAAAGGTCACGCGGCCGGACTTCTCGGTCAGCAGCTTGGCCTTGGACTTGCCGAAGCCCATCGCGCCGCCACGGCCACCGCCCTGCATGCGATTCATCAGGAAGATCCAGATGCCGATCAGGATGATGAAGGGCAGCAGCGTGCCGATATAGGCCAGCAGACCGTTCTGCTGCTGCGGCTCGGCGGTGACGTCCACGCCCTCTTCGATCAGGCGGTCGGCCAGGTCGGTTCCTTCGGGGATCACCGAGGAATAGACGTTGCCATCGGTGCTGCGGATGCGGACCCGCTCGCCGTCGATGGTGACGGACGAAACCGTGCCGTCGTCAACCTGCTGAATGAATTCGGAATAGCTCAACGTGCGGGTCGCCATGGTGCTCTGGCCACCGCTGAAGAGGTTGAAAAGCGCCAGGATCAGCAGAAACAGAACGACCCAGAAGGCGATATTACGGGCATTTCCCACGGGGGTGCGACTCCTCAATCAGGCCTGCAGCGCGTGCAGACCGGGTTCTCCCTAAGATAGTGGATCGGCGCTGAGGTTCAACGCGATAACCGACGTGTGGAGAAATCGGTTGCCGGTCCCGGATCAGAGGCTGTCGGCGAACCCTGTCGCGACCTCGGCGGCAAAGGCGCAATCCGGTTCGATCAGCGGCGCGGCGACAAGCCGCTCACCGCTCCAGACGGCCGGACCGGAAAGGCATGTGACCCGCGGAAGCCGGGCCTCGCGCCAGTCCGGGCGTTGCAGGATCCCATGGGGGCCGAGGCAGCGCACCTCCATCCCCGGCTCGAATGGGCCGGACACCATCCAGCGACCGTCCCACCGCGCCCCCGGGGCGACGGGCGCGGCGCGGGCGGCGGCTTCAGGCTCGCGGGAGATCCGGAGCCCGTGGCCCCCGGTGCGAAGGATGCAGCCGTGCAGCGTGAGCCCGGCGCGAAGCGCGCCGTCGTCGGAGAGAACATTGGCAAGCTTGCCCGCGCGCGGGGTGTATTCCGCGCCCGAGACCCATCGAAGCGCGGCGTTCAGGAAACGGCGGGCAAGGTCGTCGGGAAGGGAGGCGAAGGCGTCCGGCGCGACAAGGACGTCGCCGGCGGCAATGCGGCAATGGTCGCGGATGAAGGCCCGCAGCAAAGCGTCGAGCCCCTCCCGGGTGCTGCGGAGATTCTCGACACTCCGCGCCAACGCCTCCGGCGTGACGCCTAGCGGCGCCAGCAGTTCCAGCGCCTGCCGCACCCGCACCCGCGCGAAGCGGGGATCCTCGTTCGACGGGTCCTCGACCCAGTCGATCCCGCGGCCGGTGAGCCAGTCGCGCAGATCCGCGCGGCTCTCCTCCAGCAGCGGTCGCAGGAAACGCGCGCCGTCGCGGCGGAACGCGGGGCGCATCCCCGACAACCCGTCCAGCCCCGCCCCACGGGCGAGTCCCAGCACAAGGCATTCCACGTTGTCGTCCCGTGTGTGGCCCAGCAGCACGGTGTCGAGCCGGCGTCGCGCCGCCCATGCGGCCAGCAATCCGTAACGGGCACGTCGCGCGGCATCCTGCAGGTTTCCCTGCGCCTCGCTGCCGCGCCATCGCAGGGTTTCGTGCAGCAGGCCGAGTCCGCGGGCCGCCCAAGCGACCATCGCCGCCTCCTCCGCCGCGGCCGCGCGCAGGCCGTGGTCGACGCTCGCCACCTCGGCATGCAGCCCGGCGGCACCAGCCCAGTGGGCGGCAAGATGCATCAGCGCCATGGAATCGCCGCCGCCTGACACCGCCACCCCGATCCGGGGTGGCAGGGGCGCCGGCATCAGCGCCTTCATGCGCGCGTCGAAGCGTTGGGAGAGGGTCATAGGCCCGTCAGCGATGGGAGATCGGGCAACGGGCCGGCGGATCGGATGCCTCGGCTCAGGGGCATCCCAGGCCGGAGCGCGATGCCAGGGCTTCGGTCGCTTCGGTACTGCCCGGGAATCGGGTATCGACCTCGCCCAGCGTGATGCAGGCCTCGTTGGTCTGGCCAAGCCGCCCGAGGCTCTGACCCAGCCGCAACAGCGCCTGCGGCGCCTGCGCCCCCTGCGGGTCGGCCGAGAAGGAGTTGAGATAGGCCCGGGCCGCCGGGGCGATCTCGCCCAGCTCGGTCAGCGCATCCCCGTGGTGGAAATGCGCCGAGGCGGTCAGCGGACCGGTGGGGTAGGCCTCGGTAAAGGCCGCAAAGAGATCTGCGGCGCTGCGAAAGCTACGGTCATCGAGCGCCGCCTTCGCTCGATCGAATTCCGCCTGTTCGGCCATGGCGAGCTGTGCGCCGCCGTTGTTTTCAGATGGCAACGCCGTGGCCGGCGCCTCGGGCAACGCACCGCCGCCGAGGGTTGGCGTGTCTCCGAGCGCACCGATGTCGCAGCCCTCTTCCAGTTCGCAGAGACGGAACTCGAGATCGCCGATGCGGTTGGTGCCGTCGGTGACGATCCGGTCGATGCGGAACTCCAGCTCTTCGGACTTGGCGGTCAGCCGCTGCAGCTCGCTCTCGATCACGTTGACCCGGTCCAGCACGGTCGTGGAGGGCGCCAGCGCGCCGACCGGGCCCGTGGTGGAAAGCTCACGCTTGAGCCCCTGCAGTTCCACGTAGAGCACGGAAAGCTCCTGGCGGATGTCCGCGAGGGTCTGCGAACGGTCCTGGGCAAAACCGGTTACAGGAATGGCCGCCGCGAACACGGCGGCCAGAACGGTCAGGCGCATGCCAGCCTCCTCAGCTTCCCAGCCCGGCCTGCAGCACGGTCACCGCGCGGCGGTTCTGGGCATAGCAGGCCTCTTCGGAGCAGATCTCGATCGGACGCTCCTTGCCGTAGCTCACGGTCTTGAGCCGGGTGCCGGCGACGCCGCGCGACATCAGGTATTCCTGCACGGCGTTGGCGCGACGGGCGCCGAGAGCGAGGTTGTACTCGCGCGTGCCCTGTTCGTCGGCATGGCCTTCGATGGTCGCGTTGTAGGCGGTGTTGGTCGACAGCCAGTTGGCCTGCCCGTCCAGCGTCGAGCGGGCCTCCGGGGTCAGGCTCGACTGGTCGACCGGGAACAGGATGCGGTCCCCGACGGCGGCCTGGAAATAGGCCGGCGAGGAGGGATCGGAGGCGCTGCCGGGCGTGATGCCGGCCCCCGCCCCCGCGCCGCCCGCGCCGTAGCTGTCCGAGCCGGAGCCGAACCGATCGGGATTGGTGCAGGCGGTCAGGCCGACCGCACCGATGAGAAGAACTGCCGTGATGACGGGGTGGGCCATGATCTTATTCTCCATGACTGCCTGCTGCCTCTGACCTCTCCTAGCACCCTGCCAGCGGGTTGGGAACGCCCTGCTGCGTGTGCACGGCAGCGAGACGTGCATTTTTTGACGTGAATCCGGCCCGAAAACCGGGCCGGAAGGGGTGATGGGCACCGATCAAGGCAGAAGCGGCGACCAGGCCGGGTCCGAAGCGGCGCCGGGCGTCGGCACCCGCTTGAGGTTGCGCCCGGAGATGTCGACCGACCACAGCGAGGGTTGCCCGCCGGCGCCGGCGCTCTCGCGCGTGAACATGATCACCCGGCCGTTCGGCGCCCAGGTCGGGCCCTCGTCGAGGAAGGCGCCGGTGAGCAGGCGCTCCTCCGATCCGTCGGTGCGCATCACGCCGATGTGGAACCGGCCCTGGTTCTGCTTGGTGAAGGCGATCAGGTCGCCGCGCGGGGACCAGACCGGCGTGCCGTAGCGGCCCTGCCCGAAGGAGATCCGCCGCGGCTCGCCGCCGCTCGCCGGCATGATGTAAAGCTGCTGGGTGCCGGAGCGGTCGCTTTCGAAGACGATCTGGCTGCCGTCCGGCGAGAAGCTCGGCGCGGTCTCGATCGCCGGGGTGTTGGTCAGCTGAACCGGCTGGCCGCCGATCCGGGTGGCGAAGATGTCGGTGTTGCCGCCGACCGAGCGCGAATAGACCACCGTCTGCCCGTCCGGACCGAAGCGCGGCGCAAAGGTCATCGCCCCCTGCCCGGTGTTCAGCGCCTGCTGCCGCACGTCGCCGACCTGCATCAGGTAGATCTCCGGCTGGCCAGTGGCATAGGAGGTGTAGAGCACCCGGTCCCCGGTGGGCGAGAAACGCGGCGCCAGCACGATCGAGGAGCTGTCGGTCAGGTACTGCACGTTGGCGCCGTCGTAATCCATCACCGCCAGCCGCTTCTCGCGGTTGTCCTTCGGGCCGCTCTCGGAGACGAAGACGACGCGGCTGTCGAAATAGCCGCCCTCGCCGGTGATCCGGGAATAGACCTGGTCGGCCACCTTGTGCGCCAGCCGCCGCCAGGAGGTGGCGGAGCCGCCAAGCCGCAGCCCCTCGCCCAGTTCGCCGCCGGAAAAGACGTCGTAGAGCCGGAACTTCACGCTGACAGAGCCGTTGGCATCCGCCGAAACCGCACCGGTGATCAGCGCCTGGGCGTTGATCGCCTTCCAGTCCGCATAGGCCACCGGCGCATCGAAGCTGGTGACCCGGCTGATGTGCGCCTCCGCCGGGATCCGGCGGAACAGCCCGGTTCCCTCGAGGTCGGCGGCGATCAGGTTGGAGATGTCGGCGGCCAGCTGGGTCGCGGCCGGCGTCTCGGCCACGAAGGCCGGGAGCGCGAACGGCAGGGGCTCGATCACCCCCTCGGTGATCTCGATCCGCAGCGGACCCGATTGCGCCGTAACCGGCGTCGCGGGCAGCCCGCCTGCGGAAAGCAGGGCGAGGACAAAGGCAATGGAGCGCAGGAACATCGGTTGGAACCCTTTCTGTCGGGGCTGGAATGCGGGGACCTTGGCGACAAGGCTGCGATGCCCTGGCCGTCGCGGCCGTGTCTCTGGGACGGCGAGCCGGGGCATCAGCGTATCCTCATCTGCTCGGGGTTGAAGGTCATCTCGATCTCCCGCCACTGGCCGAATTTCTCCGGCGGCAGATCATAGCCGCTGCTGCCGCACCGTATGATCGCGCGGCGCGCGGCCTCGAATGCGGTTGCGGCGGCGGCGTCGCTGCCGCCCTCGGCGCTGATCATGCGGATCGAGCCGGTGTCGGGCGTGGCGTTCTCGTTCATCCGGACGAAGACGGTGACGGTAACCCGCTGCGCCTCGGAGCTCAGCGAGCCAATGTTCCAGCATTGCTGGACCCCGATCCGCAGCGCGTCCTTCTCGCCGGAGGTGAGCGGCGGACCGGTCGGCGCGGTGCCGGTGCCGGCCTCCGCCTCGCCCGCGCCGGAGCCGCCGGAGGGGGCGGCCTCCGCAACGGCGGCGGCGATGGCATCGGCCATGGCATCCTCGGCCGGAGGCTCGCGCGGCGTCTCGGCCGCCGGCTTCGGCGGCGTCGGGCGCTCGGGCTGCGCCGGCTGGGCGGCGGGCGTGGGTTCAGGCTGCGGACGGCGCGGACGGCTCTGCGGGCGCGGCGTGCCGGACGGCGCAAGCGCGACCTGCGCGCCGCCGGATTCCTCTACGGCCTCCGGCACGATCCGCGTCGCGGCCTCCTCGGGCGCGGCGGCGTCCTGCGGCTCGGCCGGGGTCTCGGTGGCGGCGCTCTCGTCGGGGCGCACGGCCTCCTGAACCTGCTCGGCGACCTCGGTGTCGGGCTCGGGCGCGGGAGCGGCTTCGGGCGCGATCCGTGGCGCGACGCGCGGCACCGGCGCCACCTCCGGCGCAAGCTCTACCGCCGCCCCTTCGGGCGTTTCGGGCGAAACCGGCGCGGGCGGCGCCTCGGGGGCCACCTCGGCCTGCGGGGTCTCGAAGGTCTCGTCGAATTCCGGCGCCGGTTCCGGCGCTTCGGTCGCGGCGGGCTCTGGGGCCTCCGCCGCTTCGGGCGCCGGGTCCTCCGCGGGAGGCTCGGGCGCGACCTCCTCCGGGCTCGGCGCTTCGGGCGCACTCGGCGCGTCAAGGTTCTCCGGAACCTCCGGCGCGGCACTCCCCGCCGCCAGCATGGCGGCGAACTGCTCTCCGGAGACCAGCGTGACCTCGGAGAATTCCATCGGCTCGGGCCGGTCGAACGCAAAAAGGCCGCCGAAAGCCGCCCAGAGGATCAGCCCGACATGCGCAGCGCCCGAGATCTTCACCCCGGTATTCATGAAAGCCGTCTCAGCCATCCTCGCCATCGAAGGTCGGACCGCCGGTGTCTGTCACCAGGCCGATGTTCGAAAAGCCGCCGGCATTGAGCGCACCCATCACCTGGACGACCCGCTCATAGGGGATCGCCCCGTCGGCGCGCAGGAACACCTTGTCGTCGGCCCGCTCGGCCGCGACCGCCCGCAGGCGCGAGACCAGCTCGTCCTCGGCGATCTCGGTGGTCATGATCGACAGCTGACCCTCCGCGGTGAGCGTGACGACGAGCGGCTCCTCCTGCTCGTGCGGCAGCGCCTGCGCCGCGGTCTTGGGAAGCTCCACCGGCACGCCGACCGTCAGCAGCGGTGCCGCGACCATGAAGATGATCAGCAGCACCAGCATGACGTCCACGAAGGGCGTGACGTTGATCTCGGACATCGCGGCCGGATGCCGCCCCGCCCGGCGGCGCCGGCGCGTGCCGCCACCGCCCTGGGATTTGATGACCCCCGCACCCATGGTTCAGGAGTCCAGCTGGCGCGACAGGATGGTGGCGAATTCGTCGGCAAAGCTCTCGTAGCCGCCGATGATCCGGTCACTGTCGGAGCTCAGCTTGTTGTAGAAGATCACCGCCGGAATCGCCGCTAGCAGGCCGAGCGCGGTGGCCACGAGCGCCTCCGAGATACCCGGCGCGACGACCGCGAGGTTGGTGTTCTGGGCGATCGCGATCTCTTCGAAGGCGTGCTTGATCCCCCAGACGGTGCCGAAAAGCCCGATGAAGGGCGCCGTCGAGCCAGTGGTTGCCAGGAAGCCGAGACCACGGTTCAGGCCCTCCGCCTCCTTGGCGATGGCCACGTCCATCGACCGGTCGATCCGCGCTTGCGCGCCGGCAATCAGGCCGCCGTCCTCGCGATGCGAGCGGCGCCATTCGATCATGCCGGCGGCGAAGATGCGTTGCGACGCGCTGGTCGGATCGGCCCCGATCTCGTCGAACAACTCGTCGAGCGGCTCGCCCGACCAGAACTGCGCGTCGAAAGCGTCGGATTCGCGGCGGGCGAGGCGATACATGATGTGCTTCTGGATAATGATCGCCCAGCCCCAGAACGAGGCGACGATCAGCATCAGCATCACCAGTTTGACCGTGAATGTCGCGCGGGCAAAAAGCGCCCACATGGAGAAATCCATCTCCGTTGCAAGGGGAAGGGTCGAGGGATCCATACTGCCTGCTCGTGTTACCTGCCGCTCTCTCGGCGGCCGTTCTTGCGCCCGAATCTACCCGGTTTACAGGGGAAACGCCAACACGAAGGCGTGACGGCGACAATATTCCGACACGGATCCGGCGCACCGGGGCCGGAGTGCGCGGATATCCGCCATGGGAGGGGCCAAAAACCGGGGGGCTCCCGCCCACGCGACGGCGCGCTGACGCGCTTGCGCGTGGTTGGGGGTAGCAGGCCTTCGGCCTGCGAATGGCCGTTCCGGCCGCTACATCCGCGCCCTGATATAGGCCGGAATCCGGGCAGGACGGCCGTCGGTGGTCATCGTGGCCACGACGACCCGCGCCGCAAAGAGGACCCGCTCCCCCCGCATCACCCGCTGCTCCATGACAAAACTCGCGCCCTTCACCTGCACCAGACGGGTTTCGACATCCAGCAGGTCGTCCAGTCGCGCGGGCGCGAGGTAGTCCGCCTCCACCCGGCGAACCGCGAAGACGATGCCCTGCTCGTCCTTCAGCGCATTCTGATCGACGCCGAGGTCACGCACCCATTCGGACCGGCCGCGCTCGATGAACTTGAGGTAATTGGCGTAGTAGACGATCCCCGCCATGTCGGTGTCTTCGTAATAGACGCGCAGGGAATGGATATGAGGCATGGGTGGTTCCCGGGATCTGACGGGTTGGGGCTACGCCGATGCCGCGCCGCCCGCAAGCCTCCAGGCGCGGAGCGGCCGTCACTCGGCGGCCGGCCCGATCCTCGCGAACAGGCGCAGCGCGTGGCTCGGATCGTTGGCGACTTCCGGCATCATGGGGTCATAGACGGCGCGTATCACGCCGGCGATCTCCGGCCGCAGCACCGCGTTCCCCTCCGGCGTCACGGCCAGCGGGGAGCGGTCACGGAAGGCGCTATCCGACCATAGCAGGATCGACCGCGCCATCTGTGCCAACGCGAGGTCCTCCGCCGGCACCTCGGACATCTCCGCATCCATCCGCAGAAAGACGAAGCAGGCGCGGATCGCGCCGCTCTCCTCGAAACGGTACATGCGGTATTGGTTGGCCCCCGCGGCAACGAGACGAGCGACCATCTCGTCCAGCCCAGGCACCAGCCCACCCAGGTCGGGCACTTCCAGCAACTCCTCCCAGTCCCGGAAGAAGAAGACCATGAGATTTGCGCCCATTTCCGGGTCCGTCTCGGCCATCCTGTGGCCCGCCAGCGCCACCACCGCCTCGCAGGCCCCCTTGACCACTGCAAGGGTCGCGTCCTCGACCCCGAAGACGATCGGCACGATCGGCCGTCCCCAGCGGGCGCAGAGGTACTGGCCATCCGACCGGGTGAACAGATCCTCGATATCCTGTGGCGTCATCCTTCAGCCCCTTTCCAACCCGATCACGCCCCCTCACCAAGGCTGCGCGCGTCCCGCTTCTTCTGTCCGAAAATATCCTCAGTGGGGAGCGCCGCAAGGCACGGAAGGGGGGCAGAATGCCCCCTTCCGTGCGTCGTCGCAGGCACCTTCAGTCGAACAGCGCCCCCTGCCCCGGCGGTTGCGGCGCGGCAAGACCCAGATGCGTCCAGGCCTTCTGAGCCAGCATCCGCCCGCGCGGCGTCCTCTGTATCAGCCCCTGCTGAAGCAGGTAAGGCTCGATGACCTCTTCCAGCGCGTCCCGGCTCTCGCTCAGCGCGGCCGACAGCGTCTCGACCCCCACCGGCCCGCCACCGTAGTTCTCCGCGATCAGGGAGAGATACCGGCGATCCGCGCCGTCCAGCCCGAGGCCGTCGACGCCGAGCCGGGTGAGCGCCTCGTCGGCCAGGCTGCGGGTGAGCCGGCCGTCGCCCACGACCAGCGCGAAATCCAGCACCCGGCGCAGCAGGCGTCCGGCGATACGGGGCGTGCCGCGGGAGCGCGCGGCGATCTCGCGGGTACCGTCGCGGTCGGCGGGCAGGTCCAGCAGCCGGGCGTTCCGGCTGACGATCTCGTGGAGCTCGTCCACAGTGTAGAATTGCAGCCGGGTCGGGATGCCGAAACGATCCCGCAGCGGCGTTGTCAGCAGGCCGAGCCGCGTGGTGGCGCCGACCAGGGTGAAGGGTTGCAACTCGATCCGCACCGTGCGCGCCGCAGGCCCCTCCCCGATCACCAGATCGAGTTCGAAATCCTCCATCGCCGGGTAGAGGACTTCCTCCACCACCGGGTTGAGGCGGTGGATCTCGTCGATGAACAGGACGTCACGGGCCTCGAGATTGGTCAGGATCGCGGCGAGATCGCCGGGCCGGGCGAGGACCGGGCCGGAGGTCATCCGGAAGTTCACCCCGAGCTCCCGGGCGACGATCTGGGCGAGGGTCGTCTTGCCGAGGCCCGGGGGGCCGTGAAACAGCGTGTGATCCATCGCTTCGCCCCGGCGGCGGGCGCTTTCGACGAAGACCGAGAGGTTGGCGCGGGCTTCTGCCTGACCGATGAACTCCGTCAGAGCCTGCGGGCGCAGGGCGCGGTCTTCGCTGGCATCTCCGGGCTGCTGGTCCGGGCGCAGGATCGGGTCGGGATCGGTCATGCGATGCCCTCGCGAAGCGACGGATGGCGTCGACGGAAGGGGGGTGTCTGCCCTCCGCGCGCCCGGGGTGCGCTCCCCCCGAGGATATTTCCGAACAGGTGAAGGGAATGTCCGGTCATGGGCTTATCCCTTCGGAGCAAGCAGTTTGAGGCTGGCGCGGATCAGATCCGAGGCACCGGCCTCCGGGCTCTCGCCGAGCGCCTGCGCGACGGCGGCTGCGGCCTCGCCCTGCTGGTAACCCAGGTTGATCAGGGCCGAGAGGGCGTCAGACTGGGCCGCGGGCGACCGGGCCGGCGCGGGCCTCGGCGCGGCAGTCGGGCGGGATGCTGGCGCGGTCGGTTCGGGCTCGATGACCTCGGACAGGGACCCGGCCATGGCCATCACGGCGGGGGCCTTGTCCTTGAGCTCGTTCACCACCCGCTGCGCGAGCTTGGGCCCGACACCGGGGGCCGCCCGGATCGCCGTCCAGTCGCCGAGCGCAATGGCGCGGCTCGTGCCATCGGCGCCGAGCGCGCCGAGGATCGCCATGCTGGCCTTGGCGCCGATCCCCTGGACCGAGGTCAGGAGGCGATGCCATTCCTTTTCCTGCAGGCTGGGGAAGCCGAAGAGCTGGAGGAGGTCCTCGCGCACCACGAGGTCGGTGTAGAGCGCGGCGAATTCACCGGTCGCGGGGAGCGCCATGAGCGTGCGATCGGAAACGTAGACGATGTAGCCCACCCCGCCGACGTCGAGCAGGACGTGGTCGCTTCCGCGGTAGTCGATGCGCCCGGCCAGCCGCCCGATCATGTCGCCCTCGCGATGGCGGCCTGCAGCCGTCCGGCGGATTGCAGATGGTGCGCGTGGCAGACCGCGATGGCGAGCGCGTCGGCCGCATCCGGTCCGGCAAGCTTCACACCAGGGAAATGCACCCCCATCATGTGGGCGATCTGTTTCTTGTCGGCATGGCCCACGCCCACGATCGCCTTTTTCACCGCGTTGGGGGCGTATTCGCCGATCGGCAAACCGGCCTTCGCAGGCACCAGCATGGCGATGCCGCGGGCCTGGCCGAGCTTGAGCGTGCCGGCGCCATCGCGGTTGACGAAGGTCTGCTCCACCGCGGCCGCCGAGGGAGCGAAGCGGGCGATGATGTCGGTGAGTTGCTCGAATAGCGAGAGCAGCCTGGCACCCAGGTCGGTTCCCGCGGAACAGCACAGCCCGTTGGCGACGTGGGTGAGTCGCGATCCGTCGACCTGGATCACGCCCCAGCCGAGCGTCCGCAGCCCCGGATCGATTCCGATGACACGCATTTTGTTGCCCTTTTGCCTCGTTCGCTCGTTGTTTTTCTCCGATTAGCACGAATGGAGAACATCGGCCAGCACCCATCGCGGTTTCGGGGTTCGAATGTCCCGCCTCCGGCGTTCGATCTCCGGGCTTTCGCCGCACGGGAGCGACACCGGATACGCCCTTTGCGACATCCCGAGGGGGATCCGCGAAACCTTTTGAAAAAAGGGCCGGAATCCGCCTCCGAGCTATGCGATCCGTGCATGAAAGCTGCGCGAAACTGGCATTTGTGCGCGTCCCCGAGAGTCGCTAGCTGCCGTGGACGGGGTGGCGGTTTCACCTCGGTTGCCAGCCCACGAATGGAGGAGCGCATGGCCTATTACGACACCAGCCGAACCGGCGCCCACACCAGTCTTCGCCGCGCGTTCCGGATTCTGCTCGGCCAGATCATGGCCTGGCGCGAGGATGCGGACTCCCGCCATACGCTTGGGCGGCTCTCGGACCGCGAATTGAGCGACATCGGGCTGAACCGGTCCGATCTCGAGCTGTCGCGCCGGGACGATCTGCGCGGCGCCTGATCGCTGTTGGGGCGAGGCGTCCAGCGCCCGCTTCTTGCTCACTCGGATCTACCAACGACCTTCGGCCGGCCCATGACTGGACCGGCCCAATTGCGTTTGCTCAGGATGCCGCTGGCGCGTGCAGCCTTAGCCGAAGAGCGGCGAAACCCAGGTGGCGATTGCCCGGCTCAGCGGGTCCACGGCCATCACGAAGCCGCCGAACTGCTCGACAATGCTGCCATCCTTCAGGGCCACGACCTTCGCGGCATAGGCTTCGGCGCCGAGCGCGGCGAGCAGGAAGCCCTTGAAGACGACCATGACCAGCAGGACCACCAGGGCCGGCCGAAGGGCGGACCGACGCTCGCGTCGTTCCTTTTCGCGCGTGTAATGGGACTGACCGAGAGTGCCGGCGGCTTCGAAACCGCCGCCCCGCCGGTGGATCTTGTGGATCCTCCGAAGGCGCCCGGAAAATTCTTTCATCTGGGGAGTACTCATGACAACCCGGAATCCTTCTAATGGCGCCCCCACCACAGATCAGACTAGGGCCGGAATATGGCCTTATTATGGACGGTTAAGCCACTTTTCGGAGACAGAGCGTCGTCCAGTCTCCGATTTCCTCGGCCTCGTGGACAATCATCCCCTCGGCAACGTAAGCCTCCACCACCTCGGCGGCCTGTTCGTTCAGCAAGCCGCTGAGAATCGCGTAGCCGCCCGGGCGCAGCGCGCCGGCGATTCCGGGCGCGAGCGCGATCAGCGGCGCCTTGAGGATGTTGGCGAAGATCAGCCCGAAGGGCGCAGCCTCGGCCAGCACCGGGTGATCGAGTCCGGTGGCCTCGATGCACTGCAGCCGGTCGGACAGGCCGTTCGCCTTCGCATTGGCCTCGGCGACCTCGACCGCGACGGGATCGATGTCGGAGGCCAGCATGGTTCCCGGCCAGACGCGGGCGGCCGCCATGGCGAGCACGGCCGTGCCGCATCCGATGTCCGCCACCGGCAGCGGCTCTTCGCCGGCCTCCACCAGCCGGTCCAGCGCCCGCAGGCACCCGAGCGTGGTGCCGTGGTGCCCGGTTCCGAAGGCCATCGCGGCCTCGATCAGGAGCGGCGCGGCATCTTCCGGCACCTGGTCGGAATCATGGCTGCCGTAGACGAAGAAGCGGCCGGCACGAACCGGCGACAGCTCGCGCTTCACCTTGGCGACCCAGTCCACGTCGGGCAATTCGGACACCGCGAAGTCGCGCGCGCCGAAAGCCGCGGCGAGCAGCGCGAGCCCGGCCGCGTCGGGCGTCTCGATGAAGTAGCCGCCGACCTCCCAGAGCCCGGAGCCGTCCTCGATCTCGAAGACGCCGACGCCGGTGGGAACCGGGTCGAGACGCTCCATCGCTTCGCCAAGCGCCTCGGCCTGCTCCCGGCCCGGCAGGGTCGTCAGGGCGGTGTATGTGGGCATGGCAGGCTCCTCGTGCAGGGGGCGGGTCCGGCGCGGCGCGCCTTTGGAAAAGTGATGGGCTGCGGCTAGGGCAGCCGGTGCTCCGGGTCAAGGGCCGCTTCGGAGCAGCGCCGACCTTCCGCGCCGAGAAACGCCAGGATGCGGGAGACCAGGTCCGCGACAGGCGGTGTGGAATTCAGCGTCAGCACCGGGCAGGAGAGCTCGCTGGCCCATGTCGTGTGGCGCGCCCGGTTCCGGCCCGGCAGCAGCCCGTCGTCATAGGCCGCCGCCCATTCGAGGAAGGCCTCGACCTCCTCCGCCTCGTCCGGGGTGTGCACCCGCGCCCGCTCGCGGGCACCCAGCCGCGCGAGCCGGGTTTCGGTATCAAGGTCGAGAAAGACGGCAAGCGTGAAGCGATGGTCGATGCCCTCGCTCCAGCTGTCCATGGACCCCGAAAGCACCCAGTCCCGCCGAGGCAGGAAGATCGTCTCCATCAACCGGCGGCGTTCGGGGATCGGGCGCTTGTCACGGAAGGGCGGGTCGGTCGGATACCAGTAGAAATCGTCTGTATCGAAGTGCTGCGACGCGAGAGCCGTCGCCAGCGCGCGGCCGAGCGTCGAGGTGCCAGACCCGCTGGCTCCGAATATGTGTATGCGATGCCCCGTCGCCGCCCCCGTGACTTCAGCTGCCGGACGTCACGCCCGTACCCATGGGGCAAGTGACCCCGGTGCCGCCGATTCCGCAATACCCTCCGGGATTCTTCGCCAGATACTGTTGGTGATAATCCTCGGCGAAGTAAAAGACCGGCGCCTCGGCGATCTCGGTGGTGATTGCGCCGCGACCGGAGGCGGACAGCGCGCCCTGGTAGGCATCCCGGCTCGCCCGCGCGCGGTCCAGCTGTTCGGGGGACGTCGCGTAGATGGTGGAGCGATACTGGGTGCCGATGTCGCCGCCCTGCCGCATGCCCTGCGTCGGATCGTGGCTCTCCCAGAACAGGCGCAGGAGGCTGTCGTAGCTCACCACCTTCGGGTCGAACACCACGCGGACGACCTCGGCATGGCCAGTCTTGGCGGTGCAGGTCTCCTCGTAGGTCGGGTTGGGCGTGGTGCCGCCGGCATAGCCGACCATGGTCGACCAGACGCCCTCGGTCTGCCAGAACAGCCGCTCGGCGCCCCAGAAACAGCCCATGCCGAAGATCGCCGCTTCCATGCCCTCGGGCACGTCCAGCGTGAGCGGGCGGTCGAAAACGAAGTGCTTGGGGGCGGTCGGGATCGGCTCGGCGCGGCCGGGAAGCGCATCCTCGGGCCGGACCATCTCCATCTTGTCGCGCTTGAACAGGAACATGCAGCGTCTCCTTCTGCGGGTTTCCCGGAATATGGGGACGCACGATGTCCGCGTCCACCTGCATCCCGGGAGCGTGAAGCCTATTCCGCGGGGGCCGCGGCGGGCCGAAGGCGGGACAGGATCGTCTCGTTGCCCGGGCGCGGGTGGCGCGGGATCAGCAGCGACAGGCCGAGCGAGACGCAGGCCATCGTCGCGGCCAGCACAAACACCGCCTCGGGCGCCTTGAGCCAGAGATAGCCGAGCGCCGCCGGCAGGAAGACCGCGGCAATATGGTTGATCGTGAAGGCGACTGCGGCGGTGGGGGCGATGTCGGCGGGGTGGCTGATCTTCTGGAAATAGGTCTTCAGCGCCAGGGCGAGGCCAAAGAAGATATGGTCGAGCACATAGAGCGTTGCCGCCAGTGCCACCCCCCAGCCAAACATATAGATGCCGCCGTAAGCGGCAAAGATCAGCGCCAGCCCGGTGTATTCGAACGCCAGCGCCCGCCGCTCGCCGAACCGCGAGACGACCCAGCCGAACACAGGTGCAAGGCACATGTTGGCCAGCAGGGTGATCATGAACAGACCGGTCACCTGGTGGACGTCGAAGCCGAAGCGCTCCACCATCATGAACCCCGCGAAGACGACGAAGATCTGCCGCCGTGCCCCGGCCATGAACTGCAGCGCATAGTACAGCCAGTAACGGCGGCGCAGGACGAACTTCTTGACCTGCGGTGTGGGCGACTCGAACTGCGGGTAGAGCGCGAGGCAGAGCAGCGCCACCGTGGCCGTGATCAGGCCGGCGGTCATGTAGACGGTATTGTAGTCCAGGTCGAAGGCGCGCCAGGTCATCACGATCAGCCCGTAGGCCACGAGCGTTGCCGCCGATCCGGTGGCCATCAGCCAGCCGAGCACCTTGGGCGCGCGCTCCTTGTCGAGCCACTGGAGTTGCAGCGACTGGTTGACCGTCTCGTAATAGTGGAAGCCGATCGAGCTGAGCATGGTGATCGTCAGGATCCCGCCCAGCGTCGGAAACCACGCGGTCAAGGCGGTGGCAACCCCGAGGAGCAGCAGCGACACCAGGCCGAGCACCTGCTCACGCATCACCCGGATCAGCGCGATCACCCCGATGGCGAGAAAGCCGGGGATCTCCCGCACCGTGTGCAGCCAGCCGATATCGGAGCCGTCGAAATTGGCGACCTCGATGACGAAATTGTTCAGCAGCGCCGACCAGGTCGCAAAGGCGATGGGCATCGCCGCGGCCATCACGAAGAGCAACGTCATGGGACGTCGCCAGAACGGCAGGCTCTGCACCTCGATGAGCGATGTGGTTTGCATGCTTTGCCTGTATCCCTCGCCCCCGGCCTTGGGAAGAAAAATCACCCAGCAGAACTGCACATGCCCCACGCTCGCACGCAGCGGTCGCGTGAGCGCAGGCAGCCGGCGGCTTCGCCGGGGTCCGCCGCCTGATCTGGATCAAGGCGCAGCGGCTTCCCCTGAGGCAGGTATCATGCACGTATATGAATAGGACGCGCACAGGGGACACGCATGGACTTTCT
Source organism: Tropicimonas sediminicola (assembly GCF_900188335.1). Lineage (GTDB taxonomy): Bacteria > Pseudomonadota > Alphaproteobacteria > Rhodobacterales > Rhodobacteraceae > Tropicimonas > Tropicimonas sediminicola. The sequence goes on from NZ_FZOY01000011.1 coordinate 91,113, forward strand.
GGCAATCGTCGAACGGATCGGGGAGGCGCCGACCGCGGCGCTCTTCGGTCTCGTGACCGGCATGATCTTCGGCATCGCCGCGCAACGCTCCGACTTCTGCCTCCGGGCCGCCACGGTGGAATTCGCCCGCGGCCGGCTGGGGCCGCGGATGTCGATCTGGCTGCTGACCTTCTCGACCGCGATGGTCTGGGTCCAGGCGGCGCAGATGGCGGGGCTGATGCGGGCGGAGGACGCGCGCATGATGGCGGTGCCCGGCACCTGGTCCGGCGCGATCATCGGCGGCCTTCTGTTCGGCATGGGCATGGTGCTGGCGCGCGGCTGTTCGGGGCGGCTGCTGGTGCTGGCGGCGACGGGCAACCTTCGGGCGCTTGTCTCCGGGCTGGTCTTTGCCGTCGTAGCGCAGATGACCCTGCATGGCGCGCTGTCGCCGGTCCGGGACGGGCTCTCCTCGCTCTGGATCACCGAAGGCGGGCGCAATGTCGATCTTCTGGCGGCGCTGCACCTGCCGGACACCGGCGGGCTCGTGCTCGGGCTTGTCCTCGCGGCGCTCGCGATCGTGCTGTCGGTCCGAAACCAGCTCGGGATCACCAAGCTCTTCATGGCCTCCGGCGTCGGCTTTGCGGTGGCGGTGGGATGGGTGCTGACCTTCGGGCTGAGCCAGGTGGCCTTCGAGCCGATCCAGATCGAGAGCGCCACCTTCACCGGCCCCTCGGCGAACACGCTGATGTTCTTCCTGCTGCCGGACACAGTGCTGCAATTCGACATCGGGCTGGTGCCCGGAGTGTTCCTGGGAGCGTTCATCGCCGCCTCGCTGGCGCGGGAAGTGAAGTTCCAGGGCTTCGAGGGCGCCGGCAACATGCAGCGCGCCATGATCGGCGCCGCGGCCATGGGATTTGGCGGCATGCTCGCCGGCGGCTGCGCCATCGGGGCGGGCGTCACCGGCACGTCGATCTTTGTGGGAACTGCCTGGCTGGCGCTCACCTTCATGTGGGTCGGCGCAGTGGCAACCGACTACCTGGTCGACCAGAAGGGCGGCGCGGCCGTCCCGGCCTGAGGCAGAATGGGGAAGTCGGTAACGGGGGGCTTTCTGCCGCCCGCGCCTTCCGGGCGATCCCGGAAGGCTCCCCCCGAGGAGATTTCGAAACAGGAGAAATGACCGGGTCGGTCAGAGGAAGCTTTGCGGATCGATATCGACCGCGATGCGCATGTTGTTTGGCGGCTTGAACTGCGCCAGCCAGCGCGCGAGCGCAGCCTGCAGCGGGGCCTCCTTTCGAGCCTTGACCAGCAGGCGAACCCGGTGGCGGCCGCGGATCCGGGCGATGGGCGCCGGGGCCGGGCCGAAGAGCTGTGCCCCGATCTCGCGCAACGGGCCGTCGCGGCGGGCCATCTCGCCGCCGAGATCGAAGACCTGCGCCACGTCGGGCGAGGACAGCACGATCCCCGCCATGCGGCCGAAGGGCGGCACCCCGGCCGCCCGCCGTTCCTCGCACTCGGCCCGCCAGAATGTTTCCTCGTCGCCGGCGAGGATGGCGCGGATCACCGGGTGCTCGGGCTGGTAGGTCTGCAGCATGGCCACGCCGCGACGGTCGGCCGTGCGCCCGGCCCGGCCGGCGACCTGGCGGACCAGCTGGAAGGTGCGTTCGGCGGCTCGCAGATCGGAGCCCTGCAGGCCGAGATCAGCATCGATCACGCCGACCAGGGTGAGCAGCGGGAAGTTGTGGCCCTTGGCCACGAGCTGCGTGCCGATGACGATATCGGCGGCGCCCGAGGCGATCTCCTCGATCTTTGCCTTCAAAGCACGGGCGGACCCGAAGAGATCCGACGAGAGCACCGCGATCCGGGCCTCCGGGAACAGGCTCACCACTTCCTCCGCGAGCCTCTCAACCCCCGGCCCGACAGGCGCAAGCCGCCCTTCGACCTCGCAGGAGGGGCAGACCTCCGGCAGCGGCCGTGTCTCGCCGCACTGGTGGCAGACCAGCCGCTTCTGGAAGCGGTGCTCGACCATGCGGGCGTCGCATTGCGTGCAACCGATCTGGTGGCCGCAGGCCCGGCAGATCGTCACCGGGGCATAGCCGCGGCGGTTTAGGAACAGCAGCGACTGCTCGCCCTCGGCGATCCGGGCCTCCACGGCCTGCGCCAGGCGCGGCGAGATCCAGCGGCCGGCGGGCAGCTTGTCGAACCGCATGTCGATCGCCTTCATCTCGGGCAGCTCCGCCGCGCCGAAACGGGAGCCGAGCTCCAACCGATTGTACTTCCCGGCCTCGGCATTGGCCCAGCTTTCAAGCGAGGGGGTGGCGGAGGCCAGCACCACCTGCGCAGAGCAGATCGAGGCCCGCAGAACCGCCATGTCGCGGGCATTGTAGAGCACGCCATCCTCCTGCTTGTAGGAGGTGTCGTGTTCCTCGTCGACGACGATCAGGCCGAGGTCCTGGAACGGCAGGAACAGGGCGGAGCGCGCGCCGACGACGAGCTGCGCGCCGCCGCGGGCGATCATGCGCCAGGTCCGCCGCCGCTCGGTCATGGTGACGCCGGAATGCCATTCGGCGGGGCGGGCGCCGAAGCGGGCGTCGACGCGGGCGAGAAACTCGCCGGTCAGCGCGATCTCCGGCAGCAGCACCAGCGCCTGCCGCCCCTGGGCCAGGCATTCGGCGACGGCCTCGAGATAGACCTCGGTCTTGCCGGAGCCGGTCACGCCCTTGAGCAACGTCGTGCCGTAGCGCCCGGTGCGGACGGAGGCGCGCAGGGCGCCGGCAACCTCGGACTGCGCCTCGCTCAGCGCCAGGCCCTGCCGGTCGGGGTCGAGACGCGGGAACGGCAGGTCGCGTGGCGTATCCTCCTCGGACACCACACCCTGTTTGACCAGCCCCTTGATCACGCTGGACGTCACCCCGGCCTGGGCCGAAAGCTCGGTCATGGTGAAGGCAAGCCCGCCGTATTCCTCGAGCACCTCCAGCACCCGGCGTCGGGCATCGGTCATCCGGTCGGGCTGGCCCTCGCCGCGCCGATAGATCCGCCGCATCGAAGGCGGATCGCTCAGGCCCGGCGCTCGGGTCGCGAGACGCAGCATCGCGGGCATCGGGGTCAGGGTGTAATCGGCGACACGGCCCAGGAACTCGCGCATTTCCTCGCGCATCGGGGGCACGTCGAGCACCCTGTCGATGGCCCGCAGGCGGGACCGATCGAAGCCCCCCTGCCCCGGCCCCCAGACCACGCCGGGCACCTTGCGCGGGCCCAGCGGAACCTCGACGAAACTGCCGGTGACACAGCCGCCTTCGGGCGCGGCATAGTCGAGCAGCCGATCGATCGGCTGGGTTGTCAGAACGGCAACCGGCTGGCCCTCCGCATACCCGGGCTCGACTTCCATTCCATCATGCTCCCGACTGCATCTGGCGCGAACGGGCACCGGACCGGCCCGTTCCGCGGCCCGACCGGGGTAGCCCAGATGATCGAGGGTCGGCAAGGGCGGCTGGCGTGAGGTCGCTCGGCCTGATACCCTCAGGGCGGGACTCCCGCGCGCCCGGTGATTGGGATAACAGGGGCGCGACTCGCATGCGAAGCCCCAGAGGAGACACAGCATGAAATTCTTCGTTGATACCGCGGAAGTCGAAGCCATCGCCGAACTGAACGATCTCGGCATGGTCGACGGCGTGACCACCAACCCCTCGCTGATCATGAAATCCGGCCGGGACATCAAGGAAGTCACGAAAGAGATCTGCGACATGATCGACGGCCCCGTGTCGGCCGAGACCGTTGCGCTGGACGCAGAGGGCATGATCGCCGAGGGCCGCGAGCTGGCCAAGATCGCCGACAACATCGCGATCAAGGTGCCGCTGACCTGGGACGGCCTGAAGGCCTGCAAGGTCCTGTCCGACGAGGGCCGTATGGTCAATGTGACGCTCTGCTTCTCGGCGAACCAGGCGCTGCTGGCGGCCAAGGCCGGCGCGACCTTCATCTCTCCCTTCATCGGACGGCTGGATGATCTCGCCATCGACGGCATGGAGCTGATCGCCGAGATCCGCGCCATCTATGACAACTACGACTTCTCGACCGAAATCCTCGCGGCCTCGATCCGCTCGATCAACCACATGAAGGAAGCCGCCCTGATCGGCGCCGACGTGGCGACGGCCCCGCCGGGCGTGATCAAGGCGATGGCCGGCCACGCGCTCACCGACAAGGGGCTCGACGCCTTCATGAAGGACTGGGCGAAGACCGGTCAGAAGATCCTCTGATCACCTGCGCACCGGCGGCTCCGGCCGCCGGATCTGCCCGATAGACCACCTGAGAGCGGGGCATCCACGCCCCGCCTCGCCTCCCACGACATGGCCCGAAGGGACAGGCGCGCGTGCCTCCGATGTGTGGCGATCGGGCCGCGCCCGAAAGGCGATCGCGCCAGATCCGGCGCAGCAGGCTGGACCGGCGCCGGATCACCGGTGCAGAAAGATGTCGGAGAATTCTGATGGCTCGTGTAGATTTGCCGGGCGAAGTTGAAGTGAACGGGACAGGCATGAACGAAGTGGCGGTGGACCTGGACGAGATGCGCGAGAAGATTCTTTCCGAGCCGGACGTGATCCTGGACGATCGCGACATCATGCGGGCTCTGATCGCGGCCAACGAGAAATCCCTTGGCACCAACATCGTCGACCTGCGCGGAATCGCCATGGAACGGCTCGAAAGCCGGCTGGACCGGCTCGAGGATACACACCGGTCTGTCATCGCCGCCGCCTACGACAATCTGGCCGGCACCAACCAGATCCACCGTGCGATCCTGACCATGCTGGACCCGGTGACCTTCGAGGGGTTCCTCAAGGGTCTGGGCAGCGACGTGGCCGCGATCCTGCGGGTCGACTGCATTCGCCTGGTGCTCGAATCGCCGGCCAATGCCGAGGGCGATGTCGCCATCCGCAAGCTCGGCGACGTGCTGAACGTGGTGAAGCCCGGCTATATCCAGGACTACGTTACCCATGGCCGCGAAGGCGCGCCCGTGCGCCCCGTGACCCTGCGCCAGCTGCGCCCGGAATCCGAAGGGCTCTATGGCGAGGCGGCGAACTGGATCAATTCCGAGGCGCTGCTGCTGCTCGACTTCGGCGAGGGTCGCCAGCCCGGGATGCTGGCGCTCGGCGCCGAGGACCCGCACCAGTTCCGCCCCAACCAGGCGACCGACCTGCTGGCCTTCTTCGCCGGGGTCTTCGAACGCCAGATGCGGCGTTGGCTGAGCTGATCCGGATTTCCCAAGGCCTTGCCGACGCCCTCGCGCGCTGGCTGGAGCATCTGCGGGCGATCGACGGCGCGGCCGGCGCGACGCTCACCGCCTACCAGCGGGACGTTCAGGGCTTTCTTGCCTTCATGACTGAACACCAGGGCGAGAGCCTTGGCGAGGCGGCGCTGGCGCGCCTTCGGGTTACCGACATGCGGGCCTGGATGGCGCATGAGCGGGCGCGCGGCGTCTCGGCCCGGTCGCTGGCCCGCGCGCTCTCGGCGGTCAAGAACTTCGCCGGCTGGATGGCGGAGCGGGACGGGTTCGACGCCACCGCGATCCTCGCCGCGCGCGCCCCGAAGTACCGCCGCCGCCTGCCCCGCCCGCTGAGCGAGGACGCCGCGAAGGCGGTGATCGGCACCGTGGAGCTCCAGTCGGACGAGCCCTGGATCGCCGCCCGCGACACCGCCGTCATCACCCTCCTCTACGGCTGCGGCCTGCGGATCTCCGAAGCGCTCGGGCTGACCGCGGATGTCCTGCCGATGGGCGACAGCCTGCGCATTCGCGGCAAGGGCGGCAAGGAGCGGATGGTGCCCGTTCTGCCCGCGGCACGCGAGGCGGTTCGGGCCTATGTCGATCTCTGCCCGATCCAGCTGGCGCCCGGCGCGCCGCTGTTTCGCGGCAAACGCGGCGGCGCGCTGAACCCGCGACTGATCGCCAAGGCCATGGAACGGACGCGGATGCAGCTCGGCCTGCCCGCCTCGGCCACGCCCCATGCGCTGCGCCACAGCTTCGCCACCCATCTGCTGAGCGCCGGCGGCGACCTGCGGGCGATCCAGGAGCTGCTCGGCCACGCCTCGCTCGCCACGACCCAGGCCTATACCGCCGTCGACACCGCGCGCCTCATGGAAGTCTACCAGAGCGCCCACCCCAGGGCCTGAATCCGGCAGAATGACGAGACAGGTGCGCGGAGGCATTTCATCCTGCGGGGAATTGTCTAGAGTGCAGGAAAGCCACGGCCCAGCCCATTCCGAAAGAGCCCGATGAAGCCAGAGCACCGCGCCTATTCCGTCCACCTCCTGACCGCGACCGGCGCCGTCCTCGCGATGCTCGCGCTGCTGTCGGCGGTGAGCTACGACTGGCCGATGATGTTCCTCTGGCTGGTCGTCGCCTTTGCCGTGGACGGCATCGACGGCCCGCTGGCGCGCAAGTACGACGTGCTGAACCTTGCTCCGCGGGTCGACGGCGCGCTGCTCGACCTCATCATCGACTATCTCACCTACGTCTTCATCCCGGCCTTCGCGCTGCATGCCTCCGGGCTGATGCCGGGCTGGCCGGGCTGGGTGGCGCTGGTGATCATCACCTTCGCCAGCGCGCTCTATTTCGCGGACACCCGGATGAAGACCGAGGACAAGTCCTTCTCCGGCTTTCCGGGCTGCTGGAACATGGTGGTCATCGTGATCTTCGCCATCTCGCCGCCGGCCTGGGCGGTGCTGCCCGCGGTGGTGCTACTGGCCGGGGCGATGTTCGTCGACATCCGGTTCATCCACCCCGTCCGAACCCGCCGCTGGCGGATGATCTCGCTGCCGGTGGTGCTGGTCTGGACTGTCTGCGCGGCCTGGGCGGCCTGGGTCGCCTTCGACCCGCAGAGCTGGGCAAAGGTCGGACTCGTGCTGTCCAGCCTCTACCTGCTCCTGGCCGGCATCGTGCAGCAGATGTTCCCCGAGCGGGAGCTGTCGGACGCCTGACCGCGCCGACCGGCATCCCGGATGCCGGCCGGCCTTGGTGAAGCACCGAACCTCCGCCCCGGCCTATTCCGCCGCTTCGGCGTAGGCGTCGACCGGCGGGCAGGTGCAGATGAGGTGCCGGTCGCCGTGCACGTTGTCGACCCGCCCGACCGGGGGCCAGTACTTGTCGACCCGGAAGGAGCCCGGCGGGAAGCAGCCGCGTTCGCGCGGGTACTTGCGGTCCCACTCGGCCACGAGGTCCTCGACGGTGTGCGGGGCGTGGCGCAGCGGGCTGTCTTCCACCGCGATCTCGCCCGCCTCGACCTCGGCGATCTCGGCACGGATCGAGAGCATCGCCTCGATGAAGCGATCCAGCTCCGCCTTGGTCTCGCTCTCGGTCGGCTCCACCATCAGCGTCCCCGCCACCGGCCAGGACATGGTCGGCGCGTGGAAGCCGGAGTCCATCAGCCGCTTGGCGATGTCATCGACGGTCACGCCGGCTTCGGCGAAGGGACGGGTGTCGAGGATGCACTCGTGGGCGACGCGGTCCATCTTGCCCTTGAAGAGGACATCGTAGGAGCCCGAGAGCCGCGCGGCGATGTAGTTGGCGCTGAGGATCGCCACCTTGGTGGCCTGGGTCAGACCGGCCCCACCCATCAGCAGGCAATAGGCCCAGGAGATCGGCAGGATCGACGCCGAGCCATAGGGCGCGGCGGACACCGGCCCCTCGCTGCCGCCGGTTTCCGGATGCCCGGGCAGGAAGGGCGCAAGATGCGCCTTCACCCCGATCGGGCCCATGCCGGGGCCACCGCCGCCGTGCGGGATGCAGAAGGTCTTGTGCAGGTTGAGGTGGCTCACGTCGGAGCCGATCTCGCCCGGCTTCACCAGCCCGACCATGGCGTTGAGGTTCGCGCCGTCGAGATAGACCTGCCCGCCGTGTTCGTGGGTGATCGCGCAGACCTCGCGCACCGTGTCCTCGAACACGCCGTGGGTGGAGGGATAGGTGATCATGCAGGCCGCGAGGCGGTCGCCCGCAGCCGCCGCCTTGGCACGGAAATCCTCCAGGTCGATGTCGCCGTTCCCGGCCGACTTGACCACCACGACCTTCATGCCGGCCATCGTCGCGGAGGCCGGGTTGGTGCCGTGGGCGGAGACCGGGATCAGGCAGATGTCGCGATCCTCGTCGTTGGCCCGGTGGTAGGCGGCGATGGTCATGAGGCCGGCGTATTCGCCCTGCGCTCCGGAGTTCGGCTGCAGCGACATCGCGTCATAGCCGGTGATCTCGCACAGCCGCTCCGACAGGTCGGTCAGCATCTCGGCGTAGCCCTGCGCCTGGTCGAGCGGAACAAAGGGGTGAAGCTGGCCGAATTCCGGCCAGGTGATCGGCATCATCTCCACCGCCGCGTTGAGCTTCATCGTGCAGGAGCCGAGCGGGATCATAGCGCGGTCGAGCGCCAGGTCGCGGTCGGCCAGCCGGCGCATGTAGCGCATCATCTCTGCCTCGGCCCGGTTGAGATGGAAGATCGGGTGGGTGAGATACTCGCTCTCCCGCAACAGCGCCTCGGGCAGCGCCACGCCCTCGGGCGCGCCGAAGGCCGTGTTGACGCCGAAGGCGCGCCAGACCGCCTCGATGGTGCCGGGAACGCAGGTCTCGTCCACCGAGATGCCGATGCGGGTGTCGCCCAGCTTGCGCAGGTTGATCCCCTCGGCCACCGCGGCGCGCAGGATCGCGCCCTGAAGCGGGCCGACCTCGACGGTGACGGTGTCGAAGATCTCCTCGGGATCGACGGTGAACCCGGCCTCCCGCAGCCCCTCGGCCAGCCGGACGGCCATGACATGGACGCGCTCGGCGATCGCACGAAGGCCCTTGGGTCCGTGGAACACGGCATAGAACGAGGCCATGACCGCCAGCAGCGCCTGCGCGGTACAGACGTTGGAAGTGGCCTTCTCGCGGCGGATGTGCTGCTCGCGGGTCTGCAGGCTCAGCCGGTAGGCCTTGTTGCCGCGGGCATCGACCGAGACGCCGACGATCCGCCCCGGCATCGACCGCTTGAAGGCGTCGCGGCAGGACATGTAGGCCGCGTGCGGCCCGCCGTAGCCCATGGGAACGCCGAAGCGCTGCGCGGAGCCGACCGCGATGTCAGCCCCCATCGCGCCGGGCTCCTTCAGCAGGAGGAGCGCCAGGAGATCGGCGGCAACGATGCCAACGGCCTTGTGCTCGTGCAGCGCCTCCATCTCGGGCGTGAAGTCACGCAGCTTGCCATCGGTGCCGGGGTACTGGAACAGCGCGCCGAACACCTTGTCGGCCTCGAGCGCATCGGCCGGGCCGGTGATCACTTCGATGCCGAGCGGCTGGGCGCGGGTCTCGACCACGGCGATGGTCTGGGGATGGCAGTTCTCGTCGACGAAGAAGGCGGTGGCCTTCGACTTCGCCACCCGCTGCGCCATCACCATCGCCTCGGCGGCGGCGGTGGATTCGTCCAGCAGGGACGCGTTGGCGACCTCGAGGCCGGTCAGGTCCGAGATCATGGTCTGGAAGTTCAGCAGCGCCTCGAGTCGGCCCTGCGCGATCTCCGGCTGATAGGGCGTGTAGGCCGTGTACCAGGCGGGGTTCTCCAGGATGTTGCGCTGGATCGCCGGCGGCGTGACCGTGCCGTAATAGCCCTGCCCGATCAGCGAGTGCAGCACCTTGTTGCGGCCTGCGACCGCACGCATCTTCACCAGCAGATCGCCTTCGGCCAGCGGCGCCCAGGTCAACGGCTTGTCCTGACGAAGGCCGGCCGGCACGGTCTGTTCGATCAGCTGGTCGAGGCTGTCGGCGCCGACGGCCTGCAGCATCGCGGCCATCTCTTCAGGCGAGGGGCCGATGTGGCGGCGGTTGGCGAAATCATAGGGGTCGTAGGCGGTTGGCTGGAAAGGCATGGGCGGGTTTCCCGGTCAGTCGTTCTTGTTGTTTGATGCGGCGTCCCGTGGCCGGGACCATCCGCGAACTTGGCGGCTGCGCCGCGGGACGGGGCCGTCAAGGCCCCTGTCGGTCGGGCCTCGCGGGCCGGTGCGGGGCGGGGGCACGCGGCCCCCTGCCCAGTCAGCCGATCAGATCCTTGTAGGCGTCCTCGTCAAGGTAGTCGTCGAGCTGCGCGGTGCCCTCGACCTTGACCTTAAAGAACCAGGCGCTCCCCTCGGCGTCCTCGTTGACGGACGCGGGGTTCTCCACGATCGCCTCGTTGACCTCGACGATCTCGCCGTCGAGCGGCGCGGTGATGTCGGAGGCGGCCTTGACCGACTCGATCACCACGATCTCGTCGCCCTTCGACACCTGCGTGCCGACCTCGGGCAGCTCGATGAAGACGATATCGCCCAGCTGTTCCTGCGCGTGGTCGGTGATCCCGACGGTGACGACGTCGCCGTCGAGGCTGAGCCATTCGTGGTCTTCGGTATACTTCATCGCTGGCATGCTCCTCAGCGTTTGTAGGTTGCGGGACGGAAAGGAAGGGCGGCGACGCGGACGGGCAGGCGCTTGCCGCGCACCTCGCCCCAGAGCCGCGTGTCGACGGCCGAAAGACGGGCCGGGACATATCCCATGGAGATCGGGTGGCCCACCGTCGGGCCGAAGGCGCCGGAAGTCACGCGCCCCACCGGGAGCGCCGCATCCTCGGCCTCGAACAGGATCACGCCCTCGCGCATCGGGGCGCGCCCCTCGGGGATCAGCCCGACGCGGCGGGCGTCGTCCAGATCCACCTCGGCGGCCGAGAGCTTGCGACCGATCACGCCGTCGCCCGGGTATCCGCCGGAACGCGACCCGCTGGGCCGGCGCACCTTCTGGATCGCCCAGGTCAGGTTGGCCTGCACCGGGTCGGTCGTTGTGTCGATGTCGTGACCATAGAGGCAGAGCCCGGCCTCCAGCCGCAGGCTGTCGCGCGCGCCAAGCCCGATCGGTTCGACCTCTTCCATCTCCAGCAGCGCCCGGGCGAAGGCCTCGGCCTGCCCCTCCTGAACGGAGATCTCGAAGCCGTCCTCGCCGGTGTAGCCGGAGCGCGAGATCCAGAGCCCGCCGAACGGGCTCGGCAGGGTCGCCACCGACATGAAGCCCATGTCTGTCACCGGCACGATCCGTGACAGCGCCGCTTCGGCGGCCGGCCCCTGCAGAGCGATCAGCGCCCGGTCCGTGACCTCGGTCACCTCAGTCAGCGTCAGCCCGCTGCGCAGGTGGGCGATGTCGTCTTCCTTGCAGGCGGCGTTCACCACCACGAAGAAATCGTCGCCCCGGTTCGCCACCATCAAGTCATCGAGGATCCCGCCGTTGCTGTCGGTGAAGAAGGCATAGCGCTGCCGCCCCTCGTCCAGCCCGAGGATCGATTGCGGCACCAGCGATTCCAGCTCCGCCGCCGCCTGCGAACCGGTGAGCAGGACCTGCCCCATGTGGCTCACGTCGAACAGCCCGGCCGCGGCGCGGGTGTGCTGGTGCTCCTTCATCACCCCAATGGCGTATTGCACAGGCATCTCGTACCCGGCGAAGGGCACCATCCGCGCCCCCAGCTCAAGGTGCAGGGCATGCAGCGGTGTCGTTTTCAGATCAGCCACCGGCTCTCCTCTCCTTCGCGTCTGCGGCCGTCGGGAAAACCGTCCGGCACCGATTGTGGCACGTCCCGTGCCAGTCACCCGATGCCCCCTCTGTCCTTTCGCCTGAGATCGTTATCCCTTCGGCGGGGGCTCATGCCCCTCTCTCCAGAGTTTTGTCCCCGTGCGGTCCTTGAGCCTGAGAGTTTACCGGGGCGGTTGCTCCTTCGGCACCGGTCAGTGACCGGATTCTCCCGACGCGGGGTTTCTCTTCGCATAGCGAATGGAACGGGCTCCGGCAAGCCTTGCCTTCAGCGGCGCAAGGCACGACATGGGTTGCATGGATGACAGGCAGTTCTTCGGCTACGGATCGCTCGTGAACCGGGCAACGCACACCTATCCGCGCACCCGGGCGGCGCGGATCGAAGGCTGGCGGAGGGTCTGGGTCCATACGGTCCTGCGGCCTTGGGCCTTCCTGTCGGTGGAGCCTGCAGAGGGCGCGATCGAGGGGCTGCTGGCGGATGTGCCGGGCGGCGACTGGAGCGCGCTCGATCTCCGCGAGGGTGCCTACCGCCGGCAGGCGGTCGCCGCGGTCTTGCAAGAATGCGGCTCCGGGGAGGCCGCACAGGTCTACTCGGTTCCGGAAGAGCACGCCGATGCGCCCGATGTGCGCCACCCGTTGCGACTGAGCTATATCGACGTCGTGGTGCAGGGCTATCTCGAGGTCTTCGGGGAGTCCGGTGCGACGGGGTTCTTCGCCAGCACGGCCGGGTGGGACGCGCCGGTTCTCGATGACCGCGCCGCACCGATCTACCCCCGCCACCAGCGGCTGACGGCCCGGCAGCGCGGTTTCGTCGACGAGCAGCTCGACGCCGTTGGCGCCCGCCGCATTCCGATCCGCACGTCCTGAGCCCGACGCTCGGCCTCGCCCACGCGCCGAAGGCGCGCCCGGCCCCAATGGGGTGAGACGCGGCAGCGTCGATCCCCGAGGGGAGGCGCCCGGCCCGGTGGCGCGACCGCCGAAATGGAACGCGCCGGACCCGCGATGGATCCGGCGCGCATGATCAGGTCCGGGGGGGAAGCTCCCCGGCCCCGAAACTCCGTCTGTCTCAGCGCAGGCGCAGGTCTGTCTCGGCGTCGAACAGATAGGCCTTCTCGACCGGAAAGCGGACGCCCACACGGGCCCCGGCCTCGGTGCGGAAATCGCCCCGCTCCTCGACGATCAGCCGTTCGCCCGAGGGCGAGACCAGATAGGCGTAGGAAACGCCTCCGAGCGCCTCGGTCAGTTCGACATGATGGCTCTCGCCCTCCGGATCGAGCTCGAGATGCTCCGGCCGCAGCCCGAGGCTCACCTTGCGCCCGTCTTCCGGCATGTTCACCGGAAGCCCGAGATCGGCCTTAAGGCCGGGCACGGACACCTTGCCGCCCGAGATCTGCGCGTCGAGGAAGTTCATCGCCGGCGAACCGATGAACCCGGCCACGAAGCGGTTGTCGGGGTCGCGATAGAGATCCATCGGCCGGCCGACCTGCTCGATCCGGCCGTCGCGCAGCACGACGATCTTCTTGGCCAGCGTCATCGCCTCGGTCTGGTCGTGGGTGACGTAGATCATCGTCGCCCCGATCTCCTTGTGCAGGCGCGCGATCTCGACCCGCATCTCCACACGCAGCTCGGCATCGAGGTTCGACAGCGGCTCGTCGAACAGGAACACCTCCGGCCCCCGAACGATCGCCCGCCCGATCGCGACCCGCTGCCGCTGGCCGCCCGAGAGCGCCTTGGGCCGCCGGTCGAGATAGGGGCCGAGCTTCAGGATGTCGGCGGCATGCCCGACCTTCTCGGAGATCACCTCCTTCGGATGGCCGGTCATCTTCAGGCCGAAGCCCATGTTCTCGGCCACCGTCATGTGCGGGTAGAGCGCGTAGGTCTGGAACACCATCGCCACGCCGCGTTCGGACGGGTCCATCCGGGTCACGTCGCGCGCACCGATGTGGATCGAACCCTCGGTCGTCTCTTCGAGCCCCGCCACCATTCGCAGCAGCGTGGACTTGCCGCAGCCCGACGGCCCGACGAAGACGCAGAACTCGCCGTCCTCGATCTCCAGGTCGACACCGTGGATCACCTCCACCTGTCCGAACCTCTTGATCACGTTTCTCAGTACAACTCCGGTCATACGGCCCTGCCCTCCCGTTCCGTTTCGCCCTCCACCGGGAATTCCCAGTGGGACGCCTCCCTTGACACCCGATCGACGGTCTGTCGGAGCCGAGGCACGAGGCCTTCGAGTCGCCGGATATCCGTCTGTACCGTGGTGCCGCTGATACTGACCGCCCCGAGCACCCGCCCGTCGGCGGCACGCACCGGCATCGCCACGGCAATGGCGCCCGGTTCGTGCTCCTCCCGCTCCCGCGCATAGCCGCGGGCCCGGGTTCGCTCCAGCGCCTGCCGCAGCACCGCGGCGCTGCCGAGCGTTGTCGGCGTGAAGCGATAGTAACTCTGCTGACCCAGCGCCTGTTCGAGTTCGTCCTCGGGCAGGTACGCCAGCATGGCCTTGCCAAGCGCCGTGCAATAGGCCGGCCCGACCTTGCCCGCGTCCGAAAAGGTCGCCGCGGCATCCCGAGCGTTCCGACGGTCTAGATAGAGAACGTATCCGTAGTCCATCTGCGCCAGGAACACCGTGAGCCCGGTCTCGGCGGAAAGCTGGTCGAGGAAGGGCCGCGCGACGGGCGCCAGCGAGGCCTGGCGCCAGGCGGCATGGGCCAGCCGCACCAGCCGGACGCCGAGCGAATAGGCCCCCGTCTCCGGGTCCTGCACCAGCATGTTCTGACTCACCAGGGTCTGGGCGAGGCGATAGAGCGTCGCCTTCGGCAGGGCGCTCATCCGGTGCAGCTCCGCAAAACGGATCGGCCGCTCCTGCGCCGCGACAAGGTCGAGGACGCTCAGGGCTTTTCCGACCGTACCGTCGCCGCCGTCAGACATGACATTTCCTCCCTGCCGAATTGCCGCGGACAAGCGCCCTGCAGGCGTTCGACTGTTGACAACTCTAGGCGATTCGCGGTTAGAGTTTCAATATTCAAAATGCAGTTTCATATAATGGAACTGCGTTGAGAAGCGCAAACGGGAGGAAACCAAATGCGTTCCATCTTTACCGTGTCGGTCTCGGCGATTGCCGTGATCGCGGGATCGGCTGCCTTCGCGCAGGAACGGACGGTCAAGTACTACGGCGACTTCGACCCGGCCCCTCTGGCCGCCATGCAGGAAGTCATCGCCGACTTCGAAGCAGCGAACCCGGACATCAAGATCGAGTTCCAGAACTTCGACCACGAAGGCTACAAGACCTCGATCCGCAACTTCCTGACCGCGGAAGCGCCGGATCTCGCCAACTGGTACGCCGGCAACCGCATGGCCCCCTTCGTCAATTCGGGCCAGTTCATGGATGTCTCGGATGTCTGGGAAGAGCACGGCCTGAAAGAGTCGTTGGCCTCCGCCCTGCCCTCGATGACCATCGACGGCAAGCAGTGGGGCGTGCCCTATACCTACTACCAGTGGGGCATCTATTATAACAAGGAAGCCTATGCCGCCGCCGGCGTCGAGGTTCCGGAGACATGGGACCAGTTCATCGAGAACTGCGCCGCCTTCAAGGAAGCCGGCATCGACTGCGTGACCACGGGCACCAAGGCGCTGTGGCCCGGAGCCGGCATCTTCGACTATCTGAACATGCGGACCAACGGCTACGAGTTCCACATGGCGCTCGCCAACGGCGAAGTCGAATGGACCGACGACCGCGTGAAGGCGACCTTCGCCGAATGGGCCAAGCTGGTGGAACCGGGCTACATCACCCAGAACCACGCCGCGCTCGACTGGCAGGACGCCGCCGCGCTTCTCGTGCAGGGCAAGGCCGCGAACTACGTCATGGGCAACTTCGCCGTCGCCGTCTTCAAGGAAGGCGGGATGACCGACGAGACCCTGGGCTTCCTGCCCTTCCCGACGATCAACCCCGACGTGCCGCGCGCCGAAGAAGCGCCGACCGATACCGTGCACATCCCGTCGGGCGCCTCGAACGTGGAAGACGCCAAGAAGTTCCTGGCCTATCTCGCCGGCCCCGACGCCCAGACCAAGATCAACGCGGCCATGGGCCAGCTGCCGATCAACAAGGACGCCTCCGTCAACGAGGACGACCCGTTCATCAAGGCCGGCTTCGAGCTTCTGTCGACCACCCCGGGCGGCATCGCGCAGTTCTTCGACCGCGACGCGCCGGCCGAGATGGCCAAGATGGGCATGGAAGGCTTCCAGCAGTACATGGTGCAGCCGGATCAGCTCGACAACATCCTCGAGCGGCTCGAGAAAGCGCGTCAGCGCATCTACAAATAGGCCTCGAGCCTGATCCCGTGTGGCCGGTCCATCCGGCCACACGATTCCCGTCGGCCCCGCGCCGACCATCGGTCCATCCAACAATCGAAGGGGTGCGCGCATGACCCATGCAGGCACGCAATCGCGTCCGCAGCATCGCTCCTGGTGGCGCGAGAACCAGCAGAAGCTGACGCCCTACATCTTCCTGATCCCCGGCGTCATCTTCTTCCTCGTCTACGTCATCATCCCGATTTTCGAGAGCTTCTGGCTCTCAGGTTTCGACTGGGATGGGCTGGGCGAGAAGGAATGGATCGGCTTCTCGAACTACCAGGAACTGTTCGACGACGACGCCTTCTACACCTCGCTCAAGAACAACGTGATCTGGCTGGTGCTCTACATGCTCGCCGTGCCGGCGGGCCTCGGAATCGCGATCTTCCTGAACCAGAAGGTCCGCGGCATCCGCGCCTACAAATCCCTGTTCTTCTTCCCCTTCGTGATTTCGCAGGTTGTCGTGGGCCTGATCTTCGCCTGGTTCTATGCGCCCAACTTCGGTCTCTTCTACAAGCTGATCGAATGGGCGACCGGCTCCGGTATCGCGGTGCTCGCCGACCCGGACCTGGTGACCTACGGCATCATCGCAGCCGGTCTCTGGCCGCAGATCGCCTATTGCATGATCCTCTACCTCACCGGCCTGAACGCCGTGGATCCCGAGCAGATCGAGGCCGCACGTCTCGACGCCGCCAAGGGCTTCAAGATGCTCTGGTACGTGATCCTGCCACAGCTGCGCCCAGCCACCTTCATGGCCGTGGTCGTGACGGTCATCGGTGCGCTGCGCTCCTTCGACCTTGTGTCGATCATGACCGACGGCGGCCCGTTCGGCTCCAGCCGCGTGCTCAGCTTCTACATGTACGAGCAGGCGCTCTCCGAATACGGCTACCGCATGGGCTACGGCGCTGCCATCGCGGTTGTTCTCTTCCTCATCATGATGGTCTTCATCTCCGGCTTCATCTGGAAGATGGTCGACGACGAACGGAAAGGGCTCTGACATGTTCCCCCGTCCCATCGAACAGCAATCCCGCGCGGTCCAGATCGGCTACCAGATCGCCCTCCCGCTGGCGCTGATCCTGTGGCTGCTGCCGCTGATCGGCGTGGCGATCACCAGCGTGAAGCCCGCATCCGACCTGGCGGCCGGCAACTACTTCGGCCTGCCCTCCGCGCTGGCATTTTCCAACTACGGCGACGTGTTCACCAACTCGCCGATCGGCCAGTACATCTGGAACTCGTTCAAGGTGACGATCCCCACCGTCATCGGCACACTGATCCTGAGTTGCCTCACCGGCTTCGCGCTCGGCATCTACAGGTTCCGCGGCAACATCTGGATCTTCTTCATGTTCGTCGCGGGCAACTTTGTGCCGTTCCAGATCCTGATGGTCCCGGTCCGTGACATGACCGTGAACCTCGGCCTCTACAACACCACCACCGGCTTGGTTCTGTTCCACGTCGCCTTCCAGACCGGCTTCTGCACGCTCTTCATGCGCAACTTCATCCGTGCCCTGCCGAAGGAGCTGATCGAAGCGGCGCGGGTCGAGGGGGTCAGCGAATTCCAGATCTTCTGGTACGTCGTGCTGCCGCTGATGAAGCCTGCCATCGCGGCGCTTGCGGTGCTGATCTTCACCTTCATCTGGAACGACTATTTCTGGGCGACGGTTCTGACCACCTCGAAGGAAACCCAGCCTGTCACCGCCGGTCTCTACTCGCTCAACGGCCAGTGGATCGCGCAATGGCAGCTGGTTTCGGCCGGCGCCATCATCGCCGCCCTGCCGCCGGTGGCCATGTTCTTCCTGATGCAGCGGCACTTCATCGCCGGCCTGACCCTCGGAGCCGTGAAATGACACGAACCTGGCGGCTCGACACGCCGCGACAGACGCTGGTGCTCGGAGCCCGATCCGACAGGCTGGCGGAAGTGATCTACTGGGGGGCAAACCTGCCCGAGAACGAGGACCTCGCGGTCCTCGTTTCCGCCTGCGAGCTCGACGTGACTGGCGGGATGATCGACCGCAACCCGGATCTCTCGATCTGCCCGGAGACCTCGCGCACCTTTCCCGGCCAGCCCGGCATGGAGATCGCCGAGGCCGACGGCACGCCGCTCGCCCCCGCGTTCCGTTTCGTCTCCGCGGAGGAAGCCCCGGGCCGGCTGACGCTCAGCTACGCAGACGCCGCCCTCGGACTGCGTTACAGCGCGCAATTCGAGACCACTGCGGACAGCGACATGATCGCGGCCCGCGCCGCCGTCGAGGCCGACCGGCCGCTGCGCCTGAACTGGCTTGCCGCCCCGGTGCTGCCGGCGCCGCAGAACGCGACGGAGATGATCGATTTCGCCGGCCGCTGGATCGGCGAGTTCCGCCCCGTCCGCACGCCCTGGGACGCGGGGATCCGGATGCGCGACAACCGCACCGGGCGTACCGACCACGCGCATTTCCCGGGCCTGATCCTGCCCTGCCGCGGCGCGACCAACACCCGCGGAGCGGCCTATGCGCTGCATTACGGCTGGTCCGGCGGGCACAGGATGCTCGCCGAAGAGCTGCCGGACGGCCGCCGCCAGGTCCAGTTCGGCCACGCCGCCCATTCCGAGCTGGCGCCTGCCTCCCGCTTCGAGACGGCGACGCTCTATGCCACCTTCTCGGACACCGGCCTCAACGGCTGCGCCACCAGCTTCCAGCGCCACCTGCGCGATCACCTCGTCACCTGGCCGCATCCCGATCGGCCGCGGCCGGTGCACTACAATTGCTGGGAGGCGATCTATTTCGACCACGACATCCCGACCCTCCGGCAGATCGCCGACAGGGCGGCCGCGCTCGGCGCCGAGCGGTTCGTGCTGGACGACGGCTGGTTCGGGCTCCGCGACGACGACACGTCCTCCCTGGGCGACTGGGACATCGACCCGCGGAAGTACCCCGAGGGTCTCGGAGCGCTGATCGATCACATCCACGGCCTCGGCATGACCTTCGGGATCTGGTTCGAGCCGGAGATGGTCAACGAGGACAGCGACCTTTTCCGCGCCCATCCCGACTGGCGGCTCGGCCCGGCGGACCAGATCCCCGGCCGGCAGCAGATGGTGCTCGACATGGCCCGGGCGGATGTGCGCGACCACCTCTTCGGCAAGATCTCGGCCGTGCTCGGCGGCTGCGCGATCGACTACGTGAAATGGGACCACAACCGCGTCCTGCCAGCCCCCGATGGCGCACAGGCACGCGGTTTCTACGCCCTGCTCGACCGGCTGCGCGCCGCGCATCCCGACGTCGAGTTCGAAAGCTGCTCCTCTGGCGGCGGGCGGATCGATTTCGGCGTCATGCGGCGCGCGCAGCGGGTCTGGCTGTCGGACAGCAACGACGCGCTGGAGCGGATGCGCATCCAGCACGAGGCCGCGCTGTTCCTGCCGCTCGCCGTCACCGGCTCGCATGTCGGGCCACGGCATTGCCACACCTCGGGGCGCAACCTCGACATCCGCTGCCGCGCCTGGGTGGCGGCGCAGCGGCACATGGGCTTCGAGATGGACCCGCGGGAGCTCTCCGAGGAGGAGGCCGCCGTGCTGAAGCAGGTCACCAGCTGGTGGAAGGCCAACCGCGACTGGATGCGCGGGGCGGATATCCTGCGGCTCGATCACGCCGACCCCACGTTGATCGCCGAGGAGCAGCTCGCACGCGACGGCAGCCGATTTGTCGTCTTTGCCGGCCGCGCGGCGAGCCCGGCACAGATCGCCCCTCGCCCGCTGCAACTGACCGGGCTCGAGCCTGCCGCCCGCTACCGGGTGGACCTGGCGAACCGGGCGGAAGTGGTCGGCCTCTCGCGCGGCACCCCGGCGCTCAAGGCCGGTCCGCTCGAGATGAGCGGCGCCGCGCTGATGCAGGCCGGGTTGGCCCTGCCGTGGAGCTTCCCCGAAACCATCTGGGTCATCGAGGGCCGGAGGCTCTGAAATGTCCCGCGCGACCGTCCGTCTCGTTGCATTTTCCGGGCATTGGAGCAGGCATGTAGCGCATGGAGCATTGCCGAGGAGACTCGCATGAGCGACCACCCGATCTTTCCCGATCTCGCAGGCGCATCGGTGTTCATCACCGGCGGCGGCTCCGGCATCGGGGCGGCCCTGACCGAGGGCTTCCTGCAGCAGGGCAGCCGCGTGGCCTTCGTCCAGCGATCGGACGCCGGCGCTTTCTGCGACGAGATGGAGCGCCGGACGGGCAACCGTCCGCTGTTCCTGCCCTGCGACATAACCGACACCGCCGGCCTCAAGTCCGCCATCGAGGCGGCCGCGCAGGCGCATGGCCCGGTGCGGGTGCTGGTGAACAACGCCGCCAATGACCAGCGGCACGACACGCTGGAGGTCGACGAGGCTTTCTGGGACGCCTCGATGGCGATCAATCTCAAGTCCTACTTCTTCGCCGCTCAGGCGGTGATCCCGGGGATGCAGGCCGCCGGCGGCGGGTCGATCGTCAACATGTCCTCGATCAGCTACATGATGGCGGACTGCGGCTATGCCCCCTACATCACAGCGAATGCCGGCATCACCGGTTTGACGCGGACGCTCGCGCGCGAATTCGGCCCCGACAACATCCGCGCCAACGCGGTGATGCCGGGCATGGTGGTGACCGACCGGCAACTCGAGAAGTGGTTGACGCCGGAAGGCATGGAGGCACACATCGACCGGCAGTGCCTCAAGCGGACACTTGCGCCCGACGACATGGTCGGGGGCGTTCTTTTTCTCGCATCCAGCGCGTCTGCAGCCATGACGGCGCAGGCGCTGGTGCTCGACGGTGGGGTGGTGACGACAGGATGAGCAGATTGGACTGGATCGCAGTTGACTGGGGCACCTCGTCGCTCCGGGCCTGGGGGATCGGTACGGACGGCTCCGTGCTCTGGGCCGAAAGCTCGCCGACCGGCATGGGCGGCCTCGCACCGGAGCAGTTCGAGCCGACCTTCCTGGCGCTGGTCGCCCCGCATGTCGGCCCCTCGGAGCGGATCGAGGCGATCGCCTGCGGCATGGTCGGCGCGCGGCAGGGCTGGGCCGAGGCAGGCTACCGAGCGGTGCCCTGCACCCCGCTCTCTCCCGATCTGACCGCCGCCCCGACGAGCGACCCGCGCCTGAGCTTCCGGATCATCGGCGGGCTCAGCCAGGCCGATCCGGCCGATGTGATGCGCGGCGAGGAAACCCAGATTGCCGGCTTCCAGGCGCTCAACCCGAAGTTCGACGGCGTGATCTGCCTGCCCGGCACCCATAGCAAGTGGGTCCATGTCAGCGCGGGCGAGGTCGTGAGCTTCCAGACCTTCATGACCGGCGAACTCTTTGCCGCGCTCGCCGGCCACACTGTGCTGCGTCATTCGGTCGGCGGCGAGGACTGGGACGACGACGCCTTTGCCGAGGCCGTGGACGACGCGGTCTCGCGCCCCGAGAAGCTGGCCGCGCGCCTGTTCGGCCTGCGCGCCGAAGGGCTGCTCAATGGCCTGCCCGCGGCCGCCGC
The DNA here is from genome assembly GCF_900188335.1 of Tropicimonas sediminicola. GTDB lineage: Bacteria > Pseudomonadota > Alphaproteobacteria > Rhodobacterales > Rhodobacteraceae > Tropicimonas > Tropicimonas sediminicola. The sequence continues at coordinate 112,446 of NZ_FZOY01000011.1, forward strand.
GCGGGCGCGGCTCTCGGGCCTGCTGATCGGAGCGGAACTCGCCGCCGCCCGCCCCTACTGGCTGGGCCAGAACATCGCCATCGTCGGCGCCACCGGGATCTCCGGACGCTACGGCGCGGCGCTGTCCGGCCTCGGGGTCACGGCGACGCTGGCCGATGGCGACGCGATGGTCCTGAAGGGCCTGATCGCCGCCCGGTCGAACACCACGGAGATACCCACATGAGCCGCCCCATCATCGCCATCCTGCGTGGCATCTCGCCCTCCGAGGCCGCTCCCGCCGCGCTGTCGCTGCTCGACGCGGGCATCGACAGGATCGAGGTTCCACTCAACTCGCCCGACCCGCTGGAGAGCATCCGCGAAATGGCCGTCGCGGTGGGTGACCGGGCGCTGATCGGCGCGGGCACCGTGCTCACCGTCGCGCAGGTCGAGCAGGTCGCCGAGGCCGGCGGCAAGCTCGTGGTCTCGCCAAACTGTGTGCCCGAGGTGATCCGGGCCACCAAGGCGCTTGGCATGGAATCCTGGCCGGGCATCTTCACCCCGACCGAGGCCTTCGCCGCACTCGAGGCAGGCGCCGACGGACTCAAGCTCTTTCCCGGCAACATGGCCGGACCGGACGGTCTCAAGGCCTTGCGCGCCGTATTGCCGCCGAAGACGGAGGTCTACGCCGTTGGCGGGGCCGGACCGGAGAACTTCCAGACCTGGCTGAGCGCAGGAGCCGACGGGTTCGGCATCGGCTCGGCGCTCTACACCCCGGGCATGGACGCCGGAGACATCTTCGCCCGCGCCACCCGGATCGTGCAGGCCTACGACGCCGCAACCTCATGACACGGATCTTCGACCCCACCCCCTGCCGGCTCGGCGAGGGGCCGCTCTGGCATCCGGCGCTCGGTCAGCTCTTCTGGTTCGACATCCTCGACCGCAAGCTGCTGACGCGCCGGGACGGCGACACCCGGGTTTGGCAATTCGACGACCACGTCTCGGCCGCCGGCTGGCTCGACGAGACGGCGCTTCTGGTGGCCTCCTCGAGCGCCCTGTTCCGGTTCGAGCTCGAGACCGGCGCGCGGGAAGACATCTGCCCGCTCGAAGCCGACAATCCCGATACCCGCTCCAACGATGGCCGGGCCGATCCCTGGGGCGGCTTCTGGATCGGCACGATGGGCTTCAACGCCGAAGACGGCGCCGGGGCGATCTATCGCTACTTCCGCGGCGAATTGCGCAGGATCCTGCCCGGCATCACCATCCCCAACGCGATCTGCTTCGACCCCGATGGCGGGCACGCCTGCTATTGCGACACCCGCGAGCACGTCATCCGACGGCTGCGTCTGAACGAGGCCGACGGCTGGCCGGAGGGCGAGTCCGAGGTCTTCATCGACATGCGGGAGCATGACTGGGGGCCGGATGGCGCCGTGATCGACGCCGACGGCAGGTTCTGGAATGCGCAATGGGGCGCCGCGCGGGTCGCCGTCTACGACCGCGACGGCCGCCTGACCGAAACCGTCCCGCTCGGCGCGCACCAGACCTCCTGCCCCGCCTTTGGCGGCGACGACCTTTCTACCCTCTTCGTGACCTCCGCCCGCGATGGTCTTCCCGAAAGCGCCATCGTCGCGCGGCCCGAAAACGGCATGACCTTCGCCGTCGAAGCTGTCGGCAAGGGCCAGCCCGAACACAAGGTGATCCTGTGAAACCTGCACTCGGCGTCTGCTACTACCCCGAACACTGGCCGGAGGAGATCTGGGCCGAGGACGCGGCCCGCATGGTCGAGGCCGGCCTCACTTGGGTCCGGATCGGCGAATTCGCCTGGTCGCGGCTGGAAGCGCAGCCGGGGCAGTTTACCTTCGACTGGCTCGACCGCGCGATAGAGACGCTCGGCACCGCCGGGCTCAAGGTCGTTCTCGGCACACCCACGGCCACGCCGCCGCGCTGGATGGTCGAGAAGCATCCCGACATGCTCGCCGTCGACGCCGAGGGCCGGCCGCGCAAGTTCGGCTCGCGCCGTCACTATTGCTTCAGCCACCTCGGGTACCGCGAGGAATCCGTCCGCATCGCCCGGATCCTCGGCGAACGCTACGGCCGCAATCCGCATGTGCAGGCCTGGCAGATCGACAACGAATACGCCTGCCACGACACGACCGTCAGCTATTCCGCCGCTGCCATCGCCGGCTTCCGCAACTGGCTGGCGCAGAAATACCAGTCGCCGGATGCGCTGAACCGCGCCTGGGGCAACGTCTTCTGGTCGATGGAATACGCCGATTTCTCGGAGATCGATCCGCCGGCGCTGACCGTGACCGAGCCGAACCCCTCGCATGTGATGGATTGGCGCCGCTATTCGAGCGACCAGGTCGTCGCCTACAACCGGGTCCAGGCGCAGGCGCTGCGTCCGCTGACCGACGCTCCCCTTATCCACAACTACATGGGCCGCGTGCTGGAGTTCGACCATTTCGATACCGGCGCCGATCTCGACATCGCGAGCTGGGACAGCTACCCGATCGGCTTCCTGTCCGACCGGCTCGAGGACACCGCCGAACACAAGCGCCGCTTCCTGCGTCAGGGCGACCCGGACATGCAGGCGTTCCATCACGACCTCTACCGCGCCGTGGGGCGCGGCCGCTGGTGGGTGATGGAGCAGCAGCCCGGCCCCGTGAACTGGGCCCCGCACAACCCCGCCCCGCTGCCCGGCATGGCGCGGCTCTGGGCCTGGGAAGCCATTGCCCACGGCGCGGAAGCGGTCTGCTACTTCCGCTGGCGGCAGGCCCCCTTCGCACAGGAACAGATGCACGCCGGCTTGCTGCGCCCGGACAGCGCCCCCGCTCCGGCGCTTGCAGAGGCCGCTCAGGTCGCCCGCGAGATCGAGGAAATGCCAGACGTCACCCCGGCGCAGGCCCGCGTGGCAATCCTGTTCGACTACCCCTCGTCCTGGGCGTGGGAGACCCAACCGCAAGGCGCCGACTTCGACTATTTCCGCCTTGTCACGGAGGTCTATCGCGGGCTGCGCCGGCTGGGCGTCAACGTCGACATCCTGCCACTCGCCGGCGCCGACCTCTCGGCCTACAAGCTCGTGCTCGGCCCCGGCCTCTTCACCCTTCCCGACGCGCTGCGCGCGGCGCTCGCGACCCACAGCGGGCTTGCCATCCTCGGCCCGCGCACCGGCACCCGCACGCCGAACTTCGCCATCCCTGTGCCGCTGCCTCCGGCGCTCCCGGGCCTCGACACCACGATCGCACTCACCGAGAGCCTGCCCAACGGCGCGGAGGAACCGCTGGAAGCCGGGGGATGCATCGGTCGCTGGCTCGAACGGCTCGAAGGCAGCGCCGAGGTCGTGGAGCGGACAACGGCTGGCCAGCCGGTGCTGGTCCGCTCCGGTGGCCTGCATTACCTCGCCGGCTGGCCGGACCCGGAGGCGATGGTTCGTATCCTGCGCAGCGCCTGCGCCGAGGCCGGCGTCGCCACGACCGACCTGCCGGACGGCCTGCGCATCCGCGACACTGCCACCCATCGCTTCTACATCAACTACGCGCCCGAACCGCTGAACCACGATGGCGTGACCGTGCCCGCGGCAGGCGTCACCTGGACGCCGTTCCGATGACCCGCGCGCCCTTCGGCAGCACCCGGTCCGGCACCCCCGTCGAACGGATCACGCTGAACAACGGCGCGATGCGGGCCAGCGTGCTGACCTACGGCGCGACGCTCCAGAGCCTCTACCTTGACGGGCTTGACCGGTCGCTGACCCTCGGCAGCCCCGACCTCGCCGGCTACGCCTCCGGCGCCTTCGGCTATTTCGGAACCATCGTCGGTCCCGTCGCCAACCGGATCGGCGGCGCAACGACCCGGTTCCGGGGGCGCCGCCTCGACTTCGAACCCAACGATGCCGGCGTGAACCACCTGCACGGCGGCAGCACCGGGCTCGGCGGCAAGGTGTGGCAGGTCGAGGCCGCCACGGACACCCGGCTCCTGCTCAGCTGCACGGCGGCCGATGGCGAAGGCGGCCTGCCCGGCAACCGGCGCTTCGAGGCCGAGTTCACCCTGGGCGACGGCCTGGACCTTACCCTGGCTCTCCGGGCGACGAGCGACGCGGCGACGCTCGCGAACCTCTGCAACCACAGCTACTGGAACCTCTCGGGAAACCCGACCTTCGACGGCCACACGCTCCAGGTCGCCGCCCGCGCCTACCTGCCCACCGACGCCACGGCCCTCCCCACCGGCGAGGTCCGCCCTGTCGACGGAACGCCACTCGATTTCCGCGCGGCCCGTGTCCTCAGCCCTGCAGACGTGTTCGATACCAACCTCTGCCTCGCCGAGGCGCGCCGCACGCTCGCGCCCGCCGCAACCCTGACCGCGCCGGACGGCCTCGCCATGACGCTGGAGACGACCGAGCCCGGCCTCCAGCTCTACGACGCCCGCCACATGCCCGTCTCCGGCGCGGAGGGGCTCGACGGCCGCCCTTGCGGCCCGCGATGCGGTATCGCCCTCGAGGCGCAGGGATGGCCCGACGCGCCCAACAAACCCGGCTTCCCAAGCATCGAGCTCGAGGCGGGCGAAACCTCCGAACAGGTGACGCGCTTCCACTTCTCGCGCCCCTGATCTTCCTGGCTCAAATACCCTCGCCGAAGGCACGCGCGCAGCAGCGCGCGGAACGAAACGGGGCGCCCGGTCTCCCGCGCGCCCCGTCCGAATTTCCACCTGTCAGGCAGGGATCACTCGGCCATGCCGATCGAGAAGAACAGCGTCTCGCCGGAATGGTCGTCGATGCCGTCGTTGTCGGTCGAGACGAAAATCTCGCCGGTCGCGTCGATGGCCAGGCCCTCAACCTTGTCCTGGACGTAGCCGTTGAGCTGCAGCAGGTCAGGGATCAGGTCGCGCACCTCCTCCTTGCTCACCACCGGCAGTTCGCCGCCGAGCGCAGCCGGCACCATCTCGGCAGCCGGCACGCGGTAGACCTTCTTGGTCACCGCCGCATCGCCGATCAGGTTGTCGCGCTCGACGACGTAGACCCAATCGCCATGGGCGACGATCTCGGACAGACCGACCCAGCCGGAGTCCGGCGCGGCCTTCGGGTAGTGCACGGCGCCCCATTCCCCGGTCTCGAGGTTGTAGGCCACGAGCTTCGCGTGATGCATCGGATCACCGCCCCACTCACGCTGAACCGCCATCCAGAGCGTGTCGCCGATCTTGGTGACACCCTCGAAGCCGAAACGGGTCTCGCCGACCAGAAGCTCTGCCGGCAGGCCGATCTCTTCCTCGATCGCGCCTTCGGCGTCCACGCGGTAGAGCGCATGCGGGATCACGTGGTCGGTGCGGCCCTCGGAGGCGAGCCAGAAGCCGCCGTCGCCGTCGAGCGCGATGCCTTCCAGGTCGAGCTTCTGGGCCGGCTGCCCCTCGCGGGTCACGCGGATCGCCTCGACGATCTTTGCCGGATGGCCGGTCGCGTCGATCTTGAAGATCGTCGGCTGCATCCCGTAGAAACTGTCGTTCACGGCGTAGATCATGCCGGGAACCTCGGCGTCCGCGACCATGCCCGAGATCGCGCCCCAGCCGACCGGCGCACCGTTCTCCATGGTGATGCCCCCGGAAGTCAGCATCGGGTAGGCGGCGTCGCCCTCGGCCATCTCGAAGATCATCACATGGGCACGCACGCCGCCGTCCGGGCCAAGGTCGGTCTCGTTGGCGGAGACCAGCAGGTTGCGCTCGGGGATCGCCACGTAGCCCTCGGGCCCGATGCCGGAGGGAAGCAGCTGCTTCAGCACCGGGGCGGACGGGTCGGTCGCGTCGTAGACGCCGACCACCGAGGCACGCTCGGCGCCGATGAAGATGTAGGGCGTGCCGCCGAAGGTCGCGACCTCGACCGACTCGGGCTCGACGCCCTTGTTGCCCGAACGGCCCTCGGGATAGTGGCCGATCTCCGCCACGGCATACTCGAACGACGCGCCGTCCTCGTAGACGACCGAGCCGTCCTTGCTGAAGATCGTCCAGCCACGCGAGCCGCCGTCCATGTCGCCTTCGTTGGCGGTGACGAAATAGTCGTCGTCCAGCCACTTCACGGCATCGGGTTCGCGCAGGCGGCCCATCTGCTCGCCGTCGAAGGTCAGCGCGCCTTCCTCGTCGACATCGATGTTCTCGAGGTCGACCCCACCAGCGGAGAAGTTCGCCAGCAGCGTGCCGTCACGGGCAACCACGGCGATGTGGTTGTTCTCCTGCAGCGTCACCACCGTCTCGCCCAGACCGTTCACGTCGACGAATTCCGGCTCCGGATCTTCCGGGGCGACCTCGGCCAGGCCGGTCAGCTCGACCGTCTTCAGCGTATCGCAGACCGCGGTGTTGTCGGCGGCATCGATCATCGCGAGGAACCCCGCGGGCATCTGGCCCACGCGGCCGTCGCCGGCTTCCTCGTCGCGCTCGTTCTCGATGGCCACGACGACATAGGAGCCGTCCTTGGCCGCGGCCACCGAATCCGGCTGACCGCCCAGATCGCAGGTGCCGACGATCTCCTTGCCCGCAATGTCGATCACCGCGAGGTGGCCCGAGGGGTCGGTGTAGCTCTCGGAGGTGTTGACGCCGACATAGGCGCGGTCGCCGATGATCGCGACCGAGGTTGGCTCACCGTCCAGCGCGATGTTGCCCAGCGGCTTCGGCGCCGCGGCATCGGTGATGTCGATCAGACCGATCACGCCAAGCGGGCTGTCCGTGTAGACCAGCGTCATGCCATCCGGCGTCGCCGCGATGATCTCGGCAGAGGTCTCGCGCGCGGCGTCTTCACCCTCGGCCATGTTCAGCGGCGTTGCGAAGGAGGCGATGCGATTGAAGGTCATCTCCGCATGCGCCGAGCCGGCGACAAGAGCCAGCACCGAGCTGACGGTCAGTAGTCTGTTCATAGGGAACCCCCGTTGGATTTCACGGGGGGATCTGTGGCCACGAACGACGACGCTCAGGTAACGGCTATGTTTCAGTTTGATGAAAGCTGAGGCCTACGGGGCGGTTGGCTATCGATTGTAGGCCTCGATCTCGATGGCGAGCCGCGTCTGCTTGTCCGCCAGCTCCTTCATGATGTCCTTGCGCAGCGCCGGATCATGCTCGCCGTTCAGTCTTTCCCGAAGCGCGGCGATCTCGATGTTGAGCAGAACCGGAACGGGCCTCGCGTCGGACTCGGCCAGCAGCTTGTCGATCACGCTGGGCGCGGGGCCTTCGAGATCCGGGATCGGCTCGCCGGAACCGGAGAGGTCGTCGAACTCGCCCCGCGCCTCCATGCGGCTCAGAAAAAGGTCGATCGTGAGATTGAGTGGATGTGCCATTGAACAGCCTCGCAAGCCGCCGAAATAAGCATTTCCCCAGAAGATTCAATCGCCACGCCCTGCGACGAACCGACCTGCCCCCACCTGGTCACTGCCGAAATGGAGTCGCCTCAGAATGGGCGGACGACATTGCCCGAGTAGAAGAACACCCCGAGCCCCACGAGGAACAGCACGTCTCCGGCCACGGCATGCAGCAGGAACGCCATCGGGAAGGACCGACGCATCTCGTAGGCCCAGGCAAATGCCAACCCGCCCACGAAGGTCATGAAGAGCACCACCCAGGACCAGTACATGAGGTGCGCCAGCGAGAAGATCGCTGCATTGAGCAGCAGCGCCGCCCACCGCTGCCGGGGCAGGATCGACTGGTAGCGGCGGAAGTAGAGCGCCCGGAAGAGCAACTCCTGCGGAAGTGCGGAGAGCAGCGGATAGAGCAGCAGGATCATGATCATCAGCTCCGGCTGCCGCCGCACCAGCGCGAACAGCGCCTCCGGCCGCACCAGCCAGAGCAGCGCGGCTCCGAAAAGCATGACCAGAAGGCCGATCAGCCAGATCCATGCCCAGTCGATCCTGTCGCGCCCTGCGAACAGGTCGCGCCAGCGGAACGCCGCTGTGCGGTGCAGCAGGACCAGCCCGACGGCGGTCATTCCGAACAGCACCGAAAACATCTGGCGCGGCGGCACAAGGATCGCCATGACGAGCGGCGCGAGCACGAAAAGGGCAAGGAACTCGGCGCGGAGCCGTCCCGCACCGCGTTTGCTGCTCGATCCCGCCTCGATCATCGCCTGCTCACCATGCGCGGACCCTGTGCCGAAGCGCAGAGCCACGCAATGGCGGATCGCCTCGGAAGTCATCACTTTCCCTCGCGACGGCCTGTGTACGCCCAATCCGTTTCCACCTCCGGTCATCCCGCCCCTTGCGCCCCCCCGCCCGCTGTCTATAACGCAGGCAATTTGCGCCGACCCTGCTGCCCGGAGACTCACTCATGCCCAAACGCACCGATATCTCGTCCATCATGATCATCGGCGCGGGGCCAATCGTGATCGGCCAGGCCTGCGAGTTCGATTACTCCGGCGCCCAGGCCTGCAAGGCGCTTCGCGAGGAAGGCTACCGGGTCATCCTGGTCAACTCCAACCCGGCGACAATCATGACCGACCCCGGCATGGCCGACGCGACCTACATCGAGCCGATCACTCCCGAGATCGTCGCCAAGATCATCGAGAAGGAGCGCCCCGACGCGCTGCTGCCCACGATGGGCGGGCAGACCGGGCTCAACACCTCGCTGGCGCTGGCCGATATGGGCGTGCTCGAGAAATTCGGGGTGGAGCTGATCGGCGCCAACCGCACCGCCATCGAGATGGCCGAGGACCGCAAGCTTTTCCGCGAGGCGATGGACCGGATCGGTCTTGAAAACCCGCGTGCCACCATCGTCTCCTCGCCCAAGGGCGAAAACGGCAAGTACGACATCAAGGCCGGCCTTGCGCTGGCCATGGAAGCCATCGAGACGGTCGGCCTGCCGGCGATCATCCGCCCCGCCTTCACCCTCGGCGGCACCGGCGGCGGCATCGCCTACAACCGGGACGATTACGAGTATTACTGCCGCTCCGGCCTCGAAGCCTCGCCCGTCAGCCAGATCCTGATCGACGAAAGCCTGCTGGGCTGGAAGGAATTCGAGATGGAGGTCGTCCGCGACAAGGCGGACAACGCGATCATCGTCTGCGCCATCGAGAACGTCGATCCGATGGGCGTGCACACCGGCGATTCCATCACCGTGGCTCCCGCGCTGACGCTGACCGACAAGGAGTACCAGATCATGCGCAACGGCTCGATCGCCGTTCTGCGCGAGATCGGCGTCGAGACCGGCGGCTCCAACGTGCAATGGGCGATCAACCCCGAGGACGGCCGCATGGTCGTGATCGAGATGAACCCCCGCGTCTCCCGCTCCTCGGCGCTGGCCTCCAAGGCGACCGGCTTCCCGATCGCCAAGATCGCGGCCAAGCTCGCCGTGGGTTACACGCTCGACGAACTCGACAACGACATCACCAAGGTGACGCCCGCGAGCTTCGAGCCGACCATCGACTACGTCGTCACCAAGATCCCGCGCTTCGCCTTCGAGAAGTTCCCCGGCTCCAAGCCCGAGCTGACCACCGCGATGAAATCGGTGGGCGAGGCGATGGCGATCGGCCGGACGATCCACGAATCCCTGCAAAAGGCGCTGGCCTCGATGGAAACCGGGCTGACCGGCTTCGACGAGGTCGCGATTGAGGGCCTGCCCGGACCCGAGAACATGGTCTATGCGGAGAGCGACGATCCGGTCGTCCCGCAGATCCTCGTCGGTCGCGAAAAGGGCGACCAGATGGCCATCGACAAGGCGGTGACCCGGGCGCTCGCGCTCAAGACGCCCGACCGGCTGCGGGTGATCGCCCACGCCATGCGCTTCGGCTTCTCGGATGACGAGATCCAGGAGATCACCGCCTTCGATCCGTGGTTCCTCGCCCGGATCCGCGAGATCATCGGCACCGAGGCCCGCATCCGCAAGGAAGGCCTGCCGATGGACGAACACGGGCTTCGCGAGCTCAAGATGATGGGCTTCACCGATGCGCGCCTCGCGGTGCTGACCGGCCGAGACGAGGCCAACGTCCGCCGTGCCCGCGAGAACCTCGGCGTCGTGGCCCAGTTCAAGCGGATCGACACCTGCGCCGCGGAGTTCGAGGCGCAAACGCCCTACATGTACTCGACCTACGAGGTCCCGGCGATGGGCGAGACGGAGTGCGAGGCGCGCCCGTCCAACGCCAGGAAGGTCGTCATCCTCGGCGGCGGCCCGAACCGGATCGGCCAGGGCATCGAGTTCGACTATTGCTGCTGCCACGCCTGTTTCGCGCTGACCGAGGCGGGCTACGAGACCATTATGGTCAACTGCAACCCCGAGACCGTCTCCACCGATTATGACACCTCCGACCGGCTCTACTTCGAGCCGCTCACCTTCGAGCATGTCATGGAGATCCTGCGGGTCGAGCAGGAAAAGGGCACGCTGCACGGCGTGATCGTGCAGTTCGGCGGCCAGACCCCGCTCAAGCTCGCCAACGACCTCGAAGCCGCCGGCATCCCGATCCTCGGCACCACGCCGGACGCGATCGACCTTGCCGAGGACCGCGAGCGGTTCCAGGCGCTGGTGAACAAGCTCGGGCTCAAGCAGCCGAAGAACGGCATCGCCTCCTCCGACGCCGCCGCGATCCGGATCGCCGGCGAGATCGGCTTCCCGCTGGTGATCCGGCCCTCCTACGTGCTCGGTGGCCGGGCGATGGAGATCGTCCGCGATCACGCCCAGCTCGAGCGCTACATCTCCGAGGCCGTCGTGGTCTCCGGCAAGAGCCCGGTCCTGCTCGACAGCTACCTCTCCGGCGCCATCGAGATCGACGTCGACGCGCTCTGCGACGGCAAGCAGGTGCACGTGGCCGGCATCATGCAGCACATCGAGGAAGCCGGCGTCCACTCCGGCGACTCTGCCTGCTCGCTGCCGCCCTATTCGCTGTCGGCCGAGACCATTGCGGAGCTGAAGCGGCAGACCGAGGCGCTGGCGCTGGCGCTGAACGTGGTCGGCCTGATGAACGTGCAGTTCGCGATCAAGGACGGCGAGATCTACCTGATCGAAGTGAACCCGCGCGCCTCGCGCACCGTGCCCTTCGTGGCAAAGGCCGTGGGCTCGCCCATCGCCTCGATCGCCGCGCGGCTGATGGCCGGCGAAAAGCTCGACACCTTCGACCTGATCGATCCGCAGATCGACACCTTCGCGGTCAAGGAGGCGGTCATGCCCTTTGCCCGCTTCCCCGGTGTCGACACCCTGCTCGGACCGGAAATGCGTTCCACCGGCGAGGTCATGGGCTCGGACAAGAACTTCCACCGCGCCTTCCTCAAGGCCCAGATAGGCGCCGGCGCGGACCTGCCCGACGCGGGCTGCGTCTTCCTGTCGATCAAGCCGGAGGACAAGACTCCGCAGCTGGTGGAAACCGCCCGCACGCTCCACGAACTCGGCTTCGAGATCCTCGCGACGCGGGGCACCGCCTCGTTCCTCAAGGAACACGAGATCCCGGCGAAGATCGTCAACAAGGTCTACGAAGGCCGCCCCAACATCGTCGACGTGATGAAGGACGGGCAGGTGAACCTGGTGATGAACACCACCGAGGGTGCTCAGGCCGTGGAAGACAGCCGCTCGATGCGGACCGTCGCGCTGATGGACAAGATCCCCTATTTCACCACCCTCGCCGCCGCCCATGCCGCGGCGCTGGCCATGAAGGCCCGCGAGGAAGGCGAGATCGGGGTCCGCGCGCTTCAGGACGCCTGAGGACCGACGGCCGGAACGGGCCGCCGCGCGCGCAGCGCGCGGCCACGCCCAACCGGGACCGGGGCATCTTCGATGCCTCGGCCCCGGGCGGGAGCAGCCCGTTGACGGCGGCTACAGGATGTCCGGTTTTCGGCGGCGGCTTCGGATGATACCCCTGCCCGGGCAAGACCACATTCCAAGCACCCGAAGCCCGATGAAGCACGTTTTCATAATCACCTATGGCCGGACCGGCTCCACCGCGCTGATGAAGGCGCTCAACTCCATTAAGGGCGCCTGCCTGCGCGGGGAGAACGGCGGCCTGCTGCGTCCGATCGCCGAGGCCTTCATGATTTCGCAGCGCTCCCGGCGGCGCCATGGCGAGGCCAGCGGGCCGGTGTCCCATCCCTGGTACGGCGCCGGGGAGATGCGGCCGCACAGGTTCGGCACGAACCTCGCCCAGGCCTTTACCCGCGACGTGCTCGCGCCGCCCGACGGCACGCGGCTCACCGGCTTCAAGGAGATCCGCTACACCGCCGACGGCCTGACCGATCAGGCCTTCCGGGGCATCCTGCGCTTCATGCTCACCCAGTTCGAGGACTCCCGTGTCATCTTCCTGACCCGGAACCCCGATGAAGTGGCCGATTCCGCCTGGTGGCAGACCCGCGACCGCGACATCGTGATCGACGTTCTGGAAGCCACGATCGAGCGCTTCAGGCACGCCCACGAGGACTTCCCTGAGCAGACCTTTCTCCTCGACCATGCCAGCTTCAATTCCGACCCCGAGGGCCTGCGCCCGCTGCTGCAATGGCTCGGCGAGGAGATTCCGCCCGAGGCGCTGGCCGCGGCACTGGCCGAACGGGTGGCCGAGGCCTCCGGTACCGGCAGCCCGGACGAGGAGGATGCCGACGCCTCCGAAGACACCGAGCCCGAACTCGCGGCGGACCTGTCGCACTGACATCTGACCGGTGCCGACCTGCCCGGAAATGCCGCTGCGACGCGACGGCGTTCACGCCGGATTTGCTTGACCTTCCTTCGCAACCGGGTGCAAGGACGGGCACCCAGAAGGAGGGGCATCGATGCATCAGCCAGCGATAACCGGTGCGGGGGTCTTCACGCCGTCGCAGGCCATTTACAACGACGAACTCGTCGCCGCCTACAACGCCTATGCCGACCGCAGCAACGCCGCCAATGCCGAGGCGATCGCCGCCGGCGAGGCCGAGCCGCTGGCCCATTCCTCCTCCGAATTCATCGTCCACGCCTCCGGCATCGAGAGCCGCTTCGTGCTCGACAAGACCGGCACCCTCGACCCCGAGATCATGCACCCCGTCTTCCGGGCGCGAAGCGACGACGAACCCTCCCTGATGGCCGAGATCGGCGTGGAGGCCTGCAACGCCGCGCTCCGCCAGGCAGGTATCGCCGCCGAGGAGATCGACCTGGTGATCTGCGCCGCGTCGAACCACGAGCGCGCCTACCCGGCCATCGCCATCGAGATCCAGCAGTTGCTGGGCTGCGGCGGCTTCGGATTCGACATGAACGTCGCCTGTTCCTCCGCCACCTTCGGCCTTCAGGCCGCGGCCGACATGATCCGCACGGGGTCCGTCCGCAAGGCGCTGGTGGTGAACCCCGAGATCTGCTCGGCGCATCTCGAATGGCGCGACCGGGATTGCCATTTCATCTTCGGCGACGTCTGCACCGCCACCGTCGTCGAACGGGCCGAGGACGCGAAGGGGGATCACTTCCTGATCCGCTCCACCCGCTGCGCCACCGAGTTCTCGAACAACATCCGCAACAACAACGGCTTCCTGCGTCGCACCCGCGAGGGGCACATGGACGACCGCCGGGACATGCTCTTCATGCAGGAGGGCCGAAAGGTCTTCAAACAGGTGCTGCCGCTGGTCTGCGCCCATATCGCGGATCACATGGAAGCCGAGGGCATCGCGGCCGACCAGCTCAGCCGGCTCTGGCTCCACCAGGCCAACAAGACCATGAACGACTTCATCGGCAGGAAGGTCCTGGGCCGGACGCCGGATGCGGACGAACAGCCCAACATTCTGCAGGACTACGCGAACACCTCCTCGGCGGGCTCGATCATCGCCTTCGCCCAGCATTCCGAGGATCTCGCCGAGGGTGACCTCGGCATCATCTGCTCATTTGGCGCGGGCTATTCGGTGGGCTCCGTCATCGTGGAAAGGAAGACCGCATGATCCGGCGCCTGCTGGCTCTCGCCGCCCTGACAATGCTTGCCGGATGCGGCGTGCCCTTCGTTCCGTTCATCTGACGGCCGGACGCCGCGGTCGGCCCGCTCCATGACTTCCACATAGCCAGTCCACATTTCCGGGATGGGATGCCGGATGGAGAGAACGGCCCGCTTCCTTCACAGGTCGCGGGTCGCTCCATGAGATCCAACATCCGGGAGTGCCTGACTGCATGAAACGAATGGCATTTGCGGCCGCCGTATGCCTGCTGGCCGCCAATTGCTTCGGCCCCTTACCGCGAAATCTGGCACCTGCGGCAGCGCCGCACGTTGCTCCAGTACCAGCCGTGGCCGCACCGGTGGCGGCAGTCCCGGCGAGGGCCGCCCAGGTTCCGGGCTGAGCCCCCGAAGCGGGAGGATGGAGGGCGGGGGAGCTACCCCCGCCCGTCCCGTCAGGCGTGGATCGGACCGTCGCCGCAGGCCATCGCCGCCTCGCGTACCGCTTCCGACGTCGTCGGGTGGGCATGGCAGGTCCGGGCGAGATCCTCGGCAGAGGCGCCGAACTCCATTGCGACACAGATCTCGTGGATCATCTCGCCCGCGACGGGGCCGATGATATGGGCGCCAAGGATCCGGTCGGTCTCCTTGTCGGCCAGGATCTTCACGAAGCCGTCGGACTGCATCATCGCCTTGGCGCGGCCGTTGCCCATGAAGTTGAACTTGCCGACCTTGTAGGCGCGTCCCGCTTCCTTGAGCTGCTCTTCCGTCGCGCCGACCGAAGCGACCTCGGGCGTCGTGTAGACCACGCCGGGGATGATGTTGTAGTCGATATGCGGCTTCTGGCCGGCGATCATCTCCGCCACCGCGCCGCCCTCGTCCTCGGCCTTGTGGGCGAGCATCGGGCCTTCGATCACGTCACCGATGGCGTAGACGCCCGGCACGCTGGTCCGGTAATGCGCATCGACCTCGATCTGGCCGCGCTTGGTCAGCTTCACGCCGAGCGCGTCGAGCCCCAGCCCCTCGGTGTAGGGCACGCGGCCGGTGGAGACGAGGACGACATCGGCATCGATCGTGTTCTCGGCCCCGTCCTTGCGCATCGCATAGGTGACCTTGGCCTTGGTCTTGAGCGTCTCGACCTTGGAAACCGCTGCGCCGGTGATGATCTCCAGCCCCTGCTTCTTGAGGATCTTCTGGAAATTGCGCGCGATCTCCGCATCCATGCCCGGCGTGATGCCGTCCATGAACTCGATGACGGTGACCTCCGAGCCCAGCCGCTTGTAGACCGAGCCCAGCTCCAGCCCGATCACGCCGCCGCCGACAACGACCATCTTCTTCGGGATCTTCGGCAGCTCGAGCGCGCCGGTCGATGTCACGACGATCTTCTCGTCGATGGTCACCTCCGCCCCCGGGATCGACGCGGCGTCGGAGCCCGACGCGATGATGATGTGCTTGGCCTCGTGGACCTCGCCGCCGACCTTCACCTTGCCGGCCTCGGGGATCGAGCCCCAGCCCTTGAGCCAGTCGATCTTGTTCTTCTTGAACAGGAACTCGACACCCTTGGTGTTGGCGCCGATCACGTCGTCCTTGAAGGACAGCATCTTTTCCCAGTCGACCTTCGGCGCCGCGGCCTTGATGCCCATGGCGTCGAAATTGTGCTCCGCCTCGTGGACGAGGTGGGAGGCGTGCAGCAGCGCCTTGGAGGGAATGCAGCCGACGTTGAGGCAGGTGCCCCCGAGGGTCTCGCGGCCCTCGACACAGGCGGTCTTGAGCCCGAGCTGGGCGCAGCGGATGGCGCAGACATAGCCGCCGGGGCCGGCGCCGATTACGATGACGTCATAGGATGCCATGTGATGTTCCTCTGGTTGTTTTGGCGAGGACGCTCTCCCGCGTTCGCCTGAATTCTGTTTCGTCTCGAACTCTGCGACGCAGACCGGTCAGGGCTCATAGCCAAATGCCTCGTAGTCCTTGCCGTAGACGGAAATCAGGCGCGACCTGACTTCGCTTCTGCCGATCCATTCCGGCAGCGACGCCATCTCGTCGTTCACGTTGAGCCGCGCGCTTGCGCCCTTCGGCCGTTTTCCAAGGGCCTCGCATAGGTCCCTTTCGAACTTGTCTGCCTCTTCCAGTCTTCCCACAACGTTGGGCTTGTAGACGTCCGGACGGATGTCCAACCATTGGGGCCGCCAGTGGCTGTTGGGAGCCCGGCCCGCAAAACCGGAAACCGAAAGATGCACGTAATCGAGAAATCGTTCGAAGCCATCCTGCGTGAACGGGTGTTCCTCCCAGTCGAATCCAGTAGCCGCTGTTAGCCGAATGCGCTCCTCGACGAATTGCGGACTGCCGAGCCTGTTCGATTTGCATAGATACCGGAAGGACGACCAGGCGCGCCCCGTGGGGTTGCGGATCGTGGCGATACGAACCGTCTTGTCTAGGTAACCGGCCAGACTCTCGATATCGTGCCGCGCCAGAAGCTCCCGAAAGACCCCTGCCGCCATGGTGAGGTGCAAGGCGGAATCCGACAGGTTGGCCTCACTTGAGACTGTCGCCTTGAGCGGCACACCGAACTCCAGTTCGAACAGGAGTGCCAGGGCCGAGTTGGTACCTGTCTTGCCTGCGGGCGAATAGGCCCAGGCGTTGCTTTTCGGGGTGAAGATGTATTGGAAGAACAAGTGGTGAGCAGCACGACTCTCGAAGCAAGAACCGATCTTTTCATAGGATGCCGCCAGCAAATGCGCCCTTTGCGCGGGTTTCGCCGGCCGGTCGAAGAAGAGCTTTGACCCGGTTTTCTCCATCGCTCAAACCAATTTTGCCCTTCGCTTCCCTGAATTGCCCTGAGCCGAGGTGCGCTGTTCCGTTCGGCTCCAAAGAACCGGCCTCGACACCAAGCCGCCGCGGCATCTGCCCCCCTGGGCAGGCAACCCTGTGACCTGCCCACCCAGACGATCGCCAGGGCCGCTTGGTGCCGCCCCGGCCTGAACCTTACAGATCCATCAGCAGGCGGCGCGGATCCTCGAGGGCCTCTTTGACCTTCACCAGGAAGGTCACGGCGCCCTTGCCGTCGACGATGCGGTGATCGTAGCTGAGCGCCAGGTACATCATCGGGCGGGCGACGATCTCGCCGTTGATGACCATCGGGCGCTGCTGGATCTTGTGCATTCCGAGGATGCCGGACTGCGGGGGGTTGAGGATCGGCGAGGACATCAGCGAGCCGTAGACACCACCGTTGGAGATGGTGAAGGTGCCGCCCTGCATCTCGGCCATCGAGAGCTTGCCGTCGCGGGCGCGCTTGCCCTTCTCGGCGATGGCGGCCTCGATCTCGGCGAAGGACATGCGGTCGGCGTCGCGGATCACCGGGACGACGAGGCCCTGGGGCGTTCCCGCGGCGATGCCCATGTGCACAAAGTTCTTGTAGACGATGCTGTCGCCGTCGATCTCGGCGTTGACCTCGGGCACCTCCTTCAGCGCGGCGCAGCAGGCCTTGGTGAAGAAGGACATGAAGCCGAGGCGGACGCCGTGGCGCTTCTCGAACTCGTCCTTGTACTGGCTGCGCAGCGCCATGGTCTCGGTCATGTCCACCTCGTTGTAGGTGGTCAGGATCGCAGCGGTGTTCTGGGCATCCTTCAGGCGGCGGGCAATGGTCTGGCGCAGGCGGGTCATCTTGATCCGCTCTTCGCGCGCGGCGTCCTCGGCCGGGACCGGCGCACGGGGCGCGGCCGGGGCGGCGGGCTTCTCGGCCGGGGTGGCGAGCGCCTTGAGCACGTCTTCCTTCATCACGCGGCCGTCGCGGCCGGAGCCCTGGACGGCGGCCGGGTCGATGCCCTTCTCGGCCATCAGCTTGCGGGCAGAGGGAGCGTCCGCCACATCCTTCGCCTGGGCTGCGGCGGGCGCCGGAGCAGCGGCCGGGGCGGCTTGCGGTGCCGGCGCGGCTGCGGCGGCTCCCTCACCGGCGGAAATCACCGCGAGCTTCGCGGTGGCGTCGACCGTGGAGCCTTCGGCGGCGACGATCTCGGTCAGGACACCCGCTGCGGGGGCCGGAACCTCGACCGAAACCTTGTCGGTCTCCAGTTCGCAGAGCATCTCGTCCTGCGCGACGGCATCGCCGACCTTCTTGAACCAGGTGGAGACGGTCGCTTCGGTTACGCTTTCGCCCAGCGTCGGGACCATCACGTCGACCGAAGCACCACCGGCGGCAGGCGCGGCCGCGGGGGCTTCGGCGGCGGGCGCGGCAGCAGCGGCGGGGGCGGCGGCGGCTCCCTCGCCTTCGTTCAGGGTGGCCAGCAGCGCATCGACCCCGACGGTTTCGCCCTCGGCGGCGACGATCTCGCCCAGGACGCCCGCTGCGGGGGCCGGCACCTCGACGGTCACCTTGTCGGTTTCAAGCTCGCACAGCATCTCGTCCACCGCCACGGCGTCGCCGGGCTTCTTGAACCATGTGGCGACAGTGGCCTCGGTGACGCTCTCGCCCAGGGTGGGCACGCGGACTTCAATGGTCATGGTCTTACTTTCCTTCGATGGTCAGCGCTTCGTCGATGAGCGCGGCTTGCTGTGCTTTGTGCTGGCTGGCGAGGCCGGTGGCCGGCGAGGCGGAGGCGGCGCGGCCGGCATAGACCGGACGGTTGTGCCGTGCCTTGATCCGGGTCAGGACCCATTCGATATTGGGCTCGATGAAGGTCCAGGCGCCCTGGTTCTTGGGCTCTTCCTGGCACCAGACCATCTCGGCCTCCTTGAACCGCTCCAGTTCCTTGACCAGCGAGATCGCCGGGAAGGGATAGAACTGCTCGACGCGAAGCAGGTAGATGTCGTCGATGCCACGCGCGTCGCGCTCCTCCAGCAGGTCGAAATAGACCTTGCCCGAGCACATCACGACCCGCTTGATCTCGTTGTCCGGCTTCAGCTTGGTCTCGGAATTCCCGTATTGCGCATCATCCCACAGGACGCGGTGGAAGGAGGACCCTTCGATAAAGTCTTCCTTCCGGCTGATGCAGAGCTTGTGGCGCAGCAGCGACTTGGGCGTCATCAGCACCAGCGGCTTGCGGAACGAGCGGTGCAGCTGGCGGCGCAGGATGTGGAAGTAGTTCGCCGGGGTCGAGCAGTTGGCGACGATCCAGTTGTCCTGACCGCAAAGCTGCAGGAAGCGCTCGAGACGGGCGGAGGAGTGCTCCGGGCCCTGCCCTTCGAAGCCGTGCGGCAGCAGCATTACCAGGCCGGACATGCGGAGCCACTTGCTCTCGCCCGAGCTGATGAACTGGTCGAACATGATCTGCGCGCCGTTGGCGAAGTCGCCGAACTGGGCCTCCCACAGGGTCAGCGCGTTGGGTTCGGCCAGCGAGTAACCGTACTCGAACCCGAGCACGGCGTATTCGGAGAGCATCGAGTCGATGACCTCGTACTGCGCCTGCCCCTCGCGGATGTGGTTCAGCGGGTAGTAGCGCTCTTCGTCCTGCTGGTTGATGAAGCCCGAGTGCCGCTGCGAGAAGGTGCCGCGGGTCGAGTCCTGGCCGGCAAGGCGGACCGGGTAGCCCTCGGTCAGCAGCGAGCCGAAGGCCAGCGCCTCGGCCGTCGCCCAGTCGAAGCCCTCGCCGGTCTCGAACATCTGCTTCTTGGCTTCGAGAAGCCGCCCGACAGTCTTGTGCAGCGGGAAGCCTTCGGGACCGGTCACGAGCGACCGGCCGACTTCCTCCAGCGTCTCCGCCGAGATCGCCGTCTGGCCGCGCTGGTACTGATCGCCCTCGCGGTCGAGATGCGACCAGCGGCCGTCGAGCCAGTCCGCCTTGTTCGGCTTGAATTCCTTGCCGGCCTCGAACTCGTCGTTCAGGTGAGCCTGGAAGGCGGCCTTCATGTCCTCGATCTCGCCTTCCGGGATCAGGCCGTCCTTGACCAGTCGCTCGGTGTAGAGCGCCAGCGTGGTCTTATGCTTCTTGATCCGGTTGTACATGATCGGGTTGGTGAACATGGGCTCGTCGCCCTCGTTGTGCCCGAACCGGCGGTAGCAGAAGATGTCGATCACCACGTCCTTGTGGAACTTCTGGCGGAACTCGGTGGCGACCTTGGCGGCGTGCACCACGGCCTCCGGGTCGTCGCCGTTGACGTGGAATATCGGCGCCTCGACCATCAGCGCGATGTCCGTCGGATAGGGCGAGGAGCGCGAGAAGTGCGGCGCGGTGGTGAAGCCGATCTGGTTGTTCACCACGATATGGATCGTGCCGCCGGTGCGGTGGCCCTTCAGCCCCGAAAGACCGAAGCATTCGGCGACCACGCCCTGCCCCGCAAATGCCGCATCGCCGTGCAGCAGGATCGGGATCACGCTGGTGCGCTGCTGGTCGTTCTGCTGGTCCTGCTTGGCGCGGCACTTGCCAAGCACCACCGGGTTCACCGCCTCGAGGTGCGAGGGGTTCGCGGTCAGGCTTAGGTGGACGATGTTGCCGTCGAACTCGCGGTCAGAGGAGGCGCCGAGGTGATATTTCACGTCGCCCGAGCCGTCCACATCATCGGGCTTGAAGCTGCCGCCCTGGAACTCGTTGAAGATCGCGCGGTAGGGCTTGCTCAGCACGTTGGCCAGAACCGAAAGCCGGCCGCGGTGGGGCATGCCGACCACGACCTCGGTGGCGCCGAGCGCACCGCCGCGCTTGATGATCTGCTCCATCGCCGGGATCAGCGCCTCGCCGCCGTCGAGGCCGAAGCGCTTGGTGCCCATGTATTTCACATGCAGGAATTTCTCGAATCCCTCTGCTTCGACCAGCTTGTTGAGGATCGCGCGCCGGCCCTCGCGGGTGAACTGGATCTCCTTGCCGAAGCCCTCGATCCGCTCCTTCAGCCAGGCGGCCTGCTCGGGATCGGAGATGTGCATGTACTGCAGCGCGAAGGTGCCGCAATAGGTGCGCTTCACGATGTCGAGGATCTGGCGCATCGAGGCCATCTGCAGCCCGAGCACGTTGTCGATGAAGATCGGCCGGTCCATGTCGGCCTCGGCAAAGCCGTAGGAGGCCGGGTCGAGTTCCGGATGCGGGGTCTGGTCGCGCATGCCCAGCGGATCGAGATCTGCCACAAGGTGACCGCGGATCCGGTAGGCGCGGATCAGCATCAGCGCCCGGATCGAGTCCAGCACCGCGCGCTTGACTTGATCGTCGGTGACCTCGACGCCCTTTTCCCTGGCCTTCGCCTTGATCTTCTTGCCGGCGTCCTTGACCTCCTCGACCGGCCATTCACCGGTGAGCGCCGCGGTCAGCTCGTCGGCGACAAAGCCGCTCTGACGGGCCCAGGAGGGGCCTTTCGCCTCGGCGCGCACCTCGGCCTCTCCGTCGCCCAGCTGCCGGAAGAACTCCACCCAGGCCTCGTCCACCGATGCCGGATCGGCAGTGTAGCGGGCGTAGAGCTGCTCCACGTATTCGGCGTTGTGCCCCTGCAGGAAGCTGGAGGCGTGGAAGATGTCGTTCTTGCTGTGCTCGGTCATGTTGGCACCTATTGGTTATTTTTGAGACCGCACGGATTGCGGAGGGTCTTGAGATACATGTCGGAGAAGCTAGGCATGGGCGCCCCGCAAATCCAGAAAGGCCCGGTCGTTGGACGACTGCCCCGACAGGGGCTGCGGACCGATCGGCGGGAACACGCCGCGGCCGCCGCGACCATTGCCCTGACACGGAGACAGCGGAACTGCCCCTGTCGCGGATGACAGGAGCCGCCGAATTCCGGCGCGGCCGATCCCCCCGTCGGATGACGGGTGTCCTTGCAGACTGTTCCGGATGGCCGCGCGCTGTCTCATGACGTCAGCCGATGGCCTCGAGCACAGCCTCGCCGAGGCTGGCCGGGCTTTCCGCCACGACGATGCCGGCAGAGCGCATGGCTTCGATCTTGTCCTCGGCGCCGCCCTTGCCGCCGGCGACAATGGCGCCCGCGTGGCCCATGCGGCGGCCCGGAGGCGCCGTGCGGCCGGCGATGAAGCCGGCGCAGGGCTTGGAACGGCCCTTCTTGGCTTCGTCCTTGAGGAACTGGGCGGCCTCTTCCTCGGCGGAGCCGCCGATCTCGCCGATCATGATGATCGAGTGGGTTTCGTCATCGGCCAGGAACCATTCCAGCACGTCGAGGTGCTCGGTGCCCTTGATCGGGTCGCCGCCGATGCCGACGCAGGTGGACTGGCCGAGGCCCGCGGCGGTGGTCTGGGCGACCGCCTCGTAGGTCAGCGTGCCGGAGCGGGACACGACGCCCACCGAACCGCGCTTGTGGATGTGGCCCGGCATGATGCCGATCTTGCAGGCATCCGGCGTGATGACGCCAGGGCAGTTCGGGCCGATCAGGCGGGTCTTGCTGTCGACCAGCGCGCGCTTGACCTTCATCATGTCGAGCACCGGGATGCCCTCGGTGATGCAGACCACCAGCTCCATCTCGGCGTCGATCGCCTCGAGGATGGAGTCGGCGGCGAACGGCGGCGGAACGTAGATCACGGAGGCATTCGCCTCGGTCACGGCCTTGGCCTCGTGGACGGAGTCGAACACCGGCAGGCCGAGGTGTTCCATGCCGCCCTTGCCGGGGGTCACGCCGCCGACCATCTTGGTGCCGTAGGCGATTGCCTGCTCGGAGTGGAACGTGCCCTGGCTACCGGTGAAGCCCTGACAGATAACCTTGGTGTTTTCGTCGACGAGTACGGCCATGATGGTCTCTTCTCAGTTGGAATCGTTTGTAGGCTCAAGTTTGCGGGCCCGCGCGGCGCCGTCCGGCGCCTTCGGGGTTTTCGGCGGAAAGAGCTCTTCCCGGTCGGGAAAGAACCTCTCGCGCAGTTTCTCGTTGCTCGGCCCGAGCTGGCTGCGGATGCGGTTGAGCAGCGGCAAGGGCAGCGTCAGGGCCGGTCCGTCGGCGCCCCAGTACTCGGACGCACGGCACAGTTCGGTACGCAGCGACTGCAGCGTCTCGTCCTTGGTGGTGACCGAGGCGATGTGCCGGTTGATCAGCAGGAAGGCATCGAGCGACTTCTGCGTCAGCGACGGGTTGTAGATGTCCGGCCGGACCAGCCCGGAGGCGTCGGTGCCGAGGACGTCGCAGAAATCCTCGACGAGGTCCCCGCCCTTCAGCGCATCACGCTCCAGCAGGCGGACGACGAGACGTTCCTCGCCCGCGACATTCGCCCATTGCCGGAGGTTCTTCATGTGGTTGCCGTGGCCCTTCTTGAGGAAGGTTTCCACGAAATCCTGGAAGCTCTTGTCCACGCCCCGCCGGACCGCCTCTGAATAGGCGCTCAGGATCAGGTCCTCCTGGCGGCGCAGGTAGACGACGTAGGTCACCTCGTCGAAATGCGACTTCATGAGACGGTCGAAGGTGCCGATGCGCTCCTGGTCGAACAGGTAAGGCCAGGCGTGCTCGCTCGAGCCGACCCAGGTGTGCATGGACTTGGGCGCAGCGGCCAGGTGCTGCGTGACCGCCTGCATCATCTCGTCGGCATAGGCCCTTGCGTCGGCGACATCCTCCAGCCCGAGCATCCGCCGAATGTAGGGATCGGGCGGCAGGTGACCGAGTTCCGCGAGCGCGGCGATGGGAAATTCCCATTGGCTGGAGATGTCCGGCACGATCCGGTCATAGAAGACGCCACGCCGGGCCAGCACCTTGCAGTTCTGTTCCAGGAACACCTGCAGCGTCGTGGACCCGGTCTTGGGTCGGCCGATATGGAAGACGGCCTTCATTGTGCCGCTTCCCTGTTCTGACGGCGCTTCTTGCCGCCCTTGCGACCCTTCTTGCGGCCGCCCTTGCCGTCGCCGCCAGAGGCCGGCGTCGGAATGACGAACTCGAGCCCAGCCTCGCACAATTCGTCGATCGTCGGCTGGTTGACGGCCGGATCGCTTGGCGCGGGCTTCGACTTCGGCGGGAACATTTCGGCCCGCTCGGGGAAGAAATCATCGCGCAGCTTGCGGTTGGTGGTCTCGTTCGCCTCGCGGATGCTGGCGATTTGACCGGCCGTCAGCACCAGCTTTCGCTCGGCGGACGGCAGCTGCATCAGCCGGCTCTCGGCGTCGCGCATCAGATCGGTAACCGCGCGCCGGCCGCCGACCTGCTGCAGCTTGACGTTGGCCTGGCGCAGGAACTCTGCGGCAGCAACGCTCAACGCCTCGTTCTTGCGCGGGGGCACGGTCAGACCGGTATGGTCGATGCCGACCGCATCGGCAAAATCGGCGATCAGGTCGCTGTCTTTCATCGCATCGGGTTCGAGCAGGCGCAGCACGAAGCGATCGGAGCCGACGGCGTCACACCAGAGCTTGCCCATCTCGTGGTAATTGCGCTGCTTCGCGTTCTCGAGGAACTCGTCGAGCGTATGCGTCGCGCCATGCCGCAGGGTCTGGGAGTAGCGGCTCAGCAGCCAGTCTTCCTGCCGGCGGATGTAGCAGACATAGCGAACGTCGGAGAAGAACTGCCCCATCCAGCCGTCAAGCGCCTTTGCCAGCTGCGGCGTGGTGGTCAGGCTGCCGAGATCCTCGCTCGAGAAGATCCACGTCAGGTCCTTGCCGCGCTTCACGGCCTTGCCGAAGACCTCGGTATAGACGCGGGCGACCTCGGCCTGGGCCTCCAGGTCGGTGAGCCCGTAGAACCGGCGCGTCTCCTTGTGCGGCATCAGTTCGCCGGCACGATCCATCTGGCAGATGCCAAGCTCCACATGCGCCCGACGCCGCTTCAGGTCCGGATAGTTGATCCGGTCATAGGCGGCCCCGCGTTCGGGCAGACGGTCGGCGTTCGCCTGCAACCAGCCCTGGATCGAGGTGGTTCCGGTCTTGGGAAGGCCTATGTGGACGACGGCACGCATGGGGTGATCTCTCTTCGAAAGGGGGGCACCGGACAGGCGCCCCCGGTTGCAGGTGTCGGGGGCTTATTGGGCCGCGGACTTGACAGCTGCAACGATCTTTTCGGCACCATCCTTGAGATTGTCGGCCGCGATCACGTTGAGGCCGGAGGTGTTGATGATCTCCTTGCCCTTCTCGACGTTCGTGCCTTCGAGACGGACGACCAGCGGGACCTTCAGGCCCACTTCCTTGACGGCGGTGACAACGCCCTCGGCGATCACGTCGCAGCGCATGATGCCGCCGAAGATGTTCACCAGGATGCCCTTCACGTTCGGGTCGGAGGTGATGATCTTGAAGGCCTCGGTCACCTTCTCCTTGGTCGCGCCGCCGCCCACGTCGAGGAAGTTGGCGGGCTCGGAGCCGTAGAGCTTGATGATATCCATCGTGGCCATCGCGAGGCCGGCGCCGTTGACCATGCAGCCGATCTCGCCGTCGAGCGCGATGTAGTTCAGGTCGAACTTCGAAGCCTCGAGCTCCTTCGGGTCCTCTTCGGTCTCGTCGCGCAGCGCGGCGATGTCCGGGTGGCGGTAGATGGCGTTGCCGTCGAAGCCCATCTTGGCGTCGAGGCACTTGAGGTCGCCGCCGTCGGTCACGATCAGCGGGTTGATCTCGAGCATCTCCATGTCCTTGTCCACGAAGAGCTTGTAGAGCGTGCCCATCAGCTTGACGCACTGCTTCACCTGCTGGCCTTCGAGGCCCAGCATGAAGGCGATGCGGCGGCCGTGGAACGCCTGGTAGCCGGTGGCCGGGTCGACGGAGAAGGACAGGATCTTCTCCGGCGTGGAGGCCGCGACCTCCTCGATGTCCATGCCGCCCTCGGTCGAGCAGACAAAGGAAATGCGCGAGGTGCCGCGGTCGACCAGAAGCGCGAGGTAGAGCTCGCGCTCGATGCCCGAGCCGTCCTCGATGTAAATCCGGTTGACCTGCTTGCCGGCCGGGCCGGTCTGGTGGGTCACCAGCGTGCGGCCGAGCATCTTGCGCGCCTCGTCGGCGGCTTCCTCGACCGACTTGGCAAGACGGACGCCGCCCTTCTCGCCCGCGTCGGCTTCCTTGAAGGACCCTTTGCCGCGGCCGCCGGCGTGGATCTGCGCCTTGACGACCCAGAGCGGCCCGTCCATTTCTCCGGCTGCGGTCTTGGCCTCCTCGGCCTTGAGGACGACGCGGCCATCACTGACCGGGGCGCCGTAGTCGCGAAGCAGAGCTTTCGCCTGGTATTCATGGATGTTCATGAACTTGTCCCGTCTTGCTGCGATTTTTGCCTCACTGGCATGCCGTCGTGTGCAAGTGAACGGTTTTTTCGCTTCGGAGCCCTTTGTTAGCGCAAAAAGCGACATTTGTGATCACAGCCCCAAAAGGTGTGATCACAAAGCGGGAGTCCAGCGCGCCGAGGCGTCCGAGGCCAACAGAATCAGTTGTCGGACACGCGTTGGCCATCGAGCGGTGCCAAAGCGGTGGCTCGATCTTACCCAACGGCACCCTGCCACGGAATCGCCGCCTCGCAAACCAGATTGCACCATCGGGCTGTAGGATGAACGGATCGGGGTGACCCCTTGGCCGGAAACGGGAGGAGCAGCGTGGCGCAGGATTTCAGTTGGGGCGTGGTGGCGACGGTGCGGGAGCCGGCCGATCTCGTTCTGGCCTTCGCCGCGCACCACCTCGGGCTCGGCGCCGCCGAGGTCACGCTGTTCTTCGACGACCCGGAAGATCCCGGCGCCGCTCTGCTGGAGCAGGTCCCCGGCTGCACCGTCCACCGCTGCGGCGAGGACTACTGGCAAGGCACGCGCCGGCGTGAACGCCCGGCGCTTCAATCGCAACGCCAGATGCTGAATGCCACATGGACGTACAACCGAACCTCCGTCGACTGGCTCCTGCACATCGATGCCGACGAGTTCCTCCACCTGCCCACTCCCCTCGGCGAGGAACTGGAGGCGCTGCGCCCCGGCGATGGATGGCTCAAGATCCGCAACTTCGAGCGCGTCTGGCGCCCCGGCACGCAGGGCGACACGATCTTTGACGGGGTGTTCCGCAAACCGGTCAAGGACGCCGACGACGACCTCGCGCGGATCTACGGCTCCAAGGCGCGTTTCCTGTGGAACGGGTTCGCCGGGCATCCGATCGGCAAGGCGCTCTCTGCTACCGGCCGCGACTTCCGCATCAACACCCATTCGCCGCGCGCGGGGCGCGGCACGGAGAACCACCTGCCCCCCTACCGCACCGCCCGTCATGCCGCCTTGCTGCATTTCGACGGGCTGACCCCGCTGCACTGGGCCGCAAAGACCCTGCGCTATGCCGAACAGGGTGACGCAGCGATCGACGCGCTCCTGCATCCACAACGGCAGGCGCAGGTGCGCCATGTGCGGGACGCCTGTCCGGACCTCCGTGCGATCCTCGATTTCCATGGCGACTTGTTTCACCTGTCGGAGCAGGAAGACCTCGCGCTCAGCCTGATCGGCGCACTCAGCAGCGCGAAAATCGACCCGGAGGCCGAGATCGCCCGCCTCCTGCCGGGACACCGACCGCGGTTCGAAACGCGGCATTTCGACGAGATGCTGGGTCCGGAGAACGCCGCACGACTGATGACGCGCGTACCTGGCGCGTCGAGGTAGCGCGCACATGCAGACCGGAACGGCCTGCCGGCTCCTGCAAGCAGGCGCATGGGCAGCGTCGAAACGTTGAAAAGATCAGAGATGTCGGGTGAGTTCGGATGTCGGCGTCGAGCCGGGCTCTCGCCTTGCATGGCCCGCTGCTGCGCCAGTCCTCACGCGGCGCCATTCGCCCGTCAGAAGGGGAAATCGCGCGGCGACCTTGGCCGCCGCGCAAGAAAGATCAGGCCAGGCTCGAGTCGATGGCCTTGCAGGCTTCCACCAGGCCGCGCACGGCGGCGACGGAGCTGTCGAACATCGACTGCTCTTCCTTGGAAAGCTTGATGTCCACGACCTTCTCGACACCGCCGGCGCCGATCACGGTCGGCACACCGACGTAGAGACCGTTGAGGCCGAGCTCGCCGTCGCACCAGGCGGCACAGGGCAGCAGGCGCTTCTGGTCCTTGAGGTAGGCTTCAGCCATCTCGATCGCGGAGGTCGCCGGAGCGTAGTAGGCGGAGCCGGTCTTCAGCAGGCCGACGATCTCGGCGCCACCGTCACGGGTGCGCTGCACGATCGCGTCAAGCTTCTCCTGCGTGGTCCAGCCCATCTCGACCAGGTCCGGCAGCGGGATGCCGCCAACGGTGGAGTAGCGCACCGACGGAACCATCGTGTCGCCGTGGCCGCCGAGCACGAAGGCGGTGACGTCCTTCATGGAGACGTCGAACTCGAGGCTCAGGAAGTGGCGGAAGCGCGCGGAGTCGAGCACGCCGGCCATGCCGCAGACCTTGTTGGTCGGCAGACCCGAGAACTGCTGCAGCGCCCACACCATCGCGTCGAGCGGGTTGGTGATGCAGATGACGAAGGCGTCGGGGGCGTTGTCGCGGATGCCTTCACCCACGGATTTCATGACCTTGAGGTTGATGCCCAGAAGGTCGTCGCGGCTCATGCCCGGCTTGCGCGGCACGCCGGCGGTCACGATGCACACGTCGGCGCCGGCGATGTCGGCGTAGTCCTGCGTGCCCTTGAGCTTGGCGTCGAACCCTTCGGACGGGCCGGACTCGGCGATATCGAGCGCCTTGCCCTCCGGAACGCCCTCGGCAATGTCGAAGAGAACGACGTCGCCGAGTTCCTTCATCGCAGCGAGATGAGCAAGGGTGCCGCCGATCTGCCCGGCACCGATGAGGGCAATCTTGGGTCTGGCCATTGTCTGTATCTTCCCTGGGTTGGTTGTCTGTTCGAGCGCGTGCCTAGCCATTTGCCTGCGCGCGCGCAAGGTCGCGGCGACGCGGCACAAGGTTGCACACCCCCCTCTGGCCTTTCCAATGCCTCCGAATCTGGCGTCCGGGCCGGGTTGAAGGCATTGCGGCGCGCGGTTGCACGCGCCTTGAGCGGCCCGCCTATCCTTCGTCAGACCTCCGTTCGGCACGGCTGCTGGCAGGGGATGCACGGCGATTCCCGTTCGCTGGCCGCCGCTTCCGACCACACCGTCGCCACCACGGCGATCAGCAGGCACACAAGGCGCACCGTCCAGCGCAGGCGCCGCATCCAGCGGCGACGGTTGACCCAATGGAAACGCATGAATCCGATCCTCCCCGTTTCGGAAACAATGCTTGGGCACGGAAGGTTAACATTGGGTCAACTCAGGAACGCCGCGAATCCGGCGCGCACGTTTCTTGCGCAATTCCGCGCTGCGGCATTTCATATCTTGCGCTCGCAGCAAAGGTATGGTCTCAGGCGAAGGCGCAACGACAGGAGAGAGACATGGATCTTGCCGCCCGCCCCTACCGCTCGGTGCTCTACATCCCCGGCTCCAAGAAACGCGCGCTGGAGAAGGCGAAGACGCTGCCGGTGGACGCCATCATCTTCGACCTCGAAGACGCGGTCGCGGTGGAGGAAAAGGCCAACGCCCGCGCCTTGCTGACGGCGACGCTCTCCGCAGGCGGCTATGGCAAACGCAGCCAGATCGTCCGACTGAACGGTGCCGATACCGACTGGGGTGCGGAGGATCTTGCCGCGATCATGGAAATCGGCCCCCAGGCCGTGCTGTTGCCCAAGGTGGAGAGCGCCGAGCAGGTCGCGTCCGTGGCCGCGACGCTCGATGCCCACCCGGCCTGCGCCGAGACCCGGATCTGGGCGATGATCGAAACGCCCCGCGGGGTGCTGAACGCGGAGGACATCGCCGCCGCGCCCCGCATGGGAGGCTTCGTGATGGGGACGAACGACCTTGCCAAGGAGTTGAACTGCCGGTTCAGGGCCGACCGTCTGCCGCTCCAGACCTCGCTGCAGATGGCCCTGCTGGCCGCCCGCGCTGCGGGAATCGTCTGCGTCGACGGCGTCTACAACGCCTTCAAGGACGAGGCCGGCCTGCGCCAGGAATGCGAACAGGGCCGCGATCTCGGCATGGACGGCAAGACGCTGATCCACCCCGCTCAGGTCGAGATCGCGAACGACGTGTTTGCCCCGAGCACGCAGGAAGTCGATCTTGCCCGCCGCCAGATCGCCGCCTTCGAGGAGGCCGAGGCGAAAGGGCTCGGTGTCGCGGTCGTCGATGGAAAGATCGTGGAGAATCTGCATATCGTCACAGCGAAGGCCACGCTGGCGAAGGCGGAGGCCATTGCATCCCTGACGTGAGGAGGCCCCGATGGCCTGGATACTGTTAGTTCTCGGCGTGGCGCTCTGGTGCGGCGCACATCTTCTCAAGCGCCTCGCTCCCGATCTTCGCGCCTCGCTCGGCGACGAAAAGGGCCGCGGGATCGTGGCCGGCGGGCTGCTCCTGTCCATCGTGCTGATGGTCGTCGGCTACCGCATGACCGCCTTCGTGAACGTCTGGTATCCGCCCGCCTTCCTCACCCATCTCAACAACCTGCTGGTGCTGATCGCGATCTTCATGATGAGCCCGGCGCCCAAGAAGGGCCGGCTGCTGAACGGCATGCGGCACCCGATGCTCGCCGGTTTCAGCCTCTGGGCGGTTGCGCACCTGCTGGTCAATGGCGACCTCGCCTCGATCGTTCTGTTCGGCGGCCTTCTGGCCTGGTCGCTGGTCGCCCCCGTTCTCATCAACCGCGCCGAACCCGAGTGGACGCCCCCCGCCCCCGGCACGCTGGCCAAGGACGGAATGTTCTTGGCCGGCAGCGTCGTGCTGCTGGTCGTGATCGGCCTGATCCACAGCTGGCTTGGCTATTACCCGTTTGGATAAGCTCATGAAAGTCTATCGCTTCCTGACCGAGGACGACACCTCGGCCTTCTGCCACAAGGTTACCGCTGCCCTCTCCAAGGGCTGGCACCTGCACGGCGATCCGACCTACGCCTTCGACGCCGCCAAGGGCGTGATGCGCTGCGGCCAGGCGGTGGTGAAGGACGTGCCCGGCACCTACAACCCCGACCTGAAGCTGGGAGAGCTCTGACCATGGCCAAGACCAATCCCGGCCGCTTCTTCGAGGATTACCGGCTGGGAGAGACCATCGTGCACGCGGTGCCACGCACCGTCTCGGGCGGCGAGCGCGCGCTCTACCATGCGCTGTACCCCGCCCGCCACGCGCTGGCCTCCTCCGACGAGTTCGCCCGCGCCTGCGGCCTCGGCGCGGCCCCGATGGACGACCTGATCACCTTCCACACCGTGTTCGGCAAGACCGTCCCGGACATCTCGCTCAATGCGGTGGCCAATCTCGGCTATGCCGAAGGCCACTTCCGGGTTCCGGTCGCCGCCGGCGACACGCTGCGCTCGGAGAGCGAGGTGATCGGCCTGAAGCAGAACTCCAACGGCAAGTCCGGTGTCGTCTACGTCCGCACCACCGGGCGCAACCAGCGCGACGAGGTGGTGCTGGACTATGTCCGCTGGGTGATGGTCCGCAAGGGCGACCTCGACGCGCCGGCCCCCGAGACCGTCGTGCCCGAGCTGGCCGCCGTCGTCCCGGCCTCCGAGCTCGTGGTTCCGACCGGGCTCAACTTCTCCGGCTACGATTTCGCGCTCGCCGGCGAGCCTCACCGTTGGGGCGACTACGAGATCGGCGAGCAGATCGACCACGTCGACGGCGTGACCATCGAGGAAGCCGAGCACATGCTCGCCACACGGCTCTGGCAGAACACCGCCAAGGTGCATTTCGACGCCACCTTCCGTCCCGACGGGCAACGGCTGATCTATGGCGGCCACGTCATCTCGATGGCCCGCGCGCTCAGCTTCAACGGGCTGGCGAATGCTCAGATGATTGTCGGGCTGAACGCCGGTGCCCATGCAAACCCCTGTTTTGCAGGCGATACCGTGAAGGCCTGGTCGGAGGTTTTGGACAAGGCCGAGACATCGGCGCCCGGCGTCGGCGCGATCCGGTTGCGCCTTGTGGCGACAAAGGGCGGCGATCCGTTCCGGCTCAAGGGCGAGGACGGAAAGTACCTGCCCGAGGTGCTCCTTGATCTCGACTACTGGGCGCTGATGCCGCTCTGATCCCGGCGAGCCGGCAACGGACGGGGTCAACCTCGCCCGGGCGGCATATGCGATATCGGTCCCTGGGTTCCGCCGTGACGACCGGCGATCCGACTGAAGCCCGTCGCGAGGTGCGAATCACCGACGCCCTGCCGATAGCCGTATGCTTCCGACACCAGCCAAGACGTTTGCCCGGCTCCGAGACAAAACCCGAACAATGCGCTCCCTCTTGGGCGGTGTTCCAAGGGCAGACCGTGGAACGGCACCGGCGCAACGGGTTCCCGACGGCCACTGCTGTAATGTCGACCTCCTCCCGCCCGTTGGAGGGACGCCTACGGCCGCGGCAGGCGACGCCTGCGGTCTGAATAACCACATCCCGGAAGCCATCGTCCGGGCAGCAAAAGCCTTTCTTTCAAGCCGCCGAGACAGTGCGACCATGCTGGAACGCACCCCGCCCGCCTGCGAGCCGGAACCAGCGCCGGGGGACGGGAAACCGGGCGAGATCAGGCGGCTAGGCCTCGGAAAGCAACCGCCTCTGCGACTGTTTTCTCCGGCTTGCGCCAATAAACCGCGCCGAATCTTGCTGCATCCTCGTGACACGCGCGCCGGAAGTATTACAGAAGGGGTCAAATGCGGGATCCAGCCCGCGCAAACCAAGGGAGCCAGATCTCATGGCAGATGTGAACCGGGGGAACCGTCCCCTGTCGCCCCACCTCCAGATCTACAAGCCGCATATCCTGATGGTCAGCTCGATCCTGATCCGGATTTCCGGCAACGGTCTGACGGTCGGCATCATCTTCGTTCTCTGGTGGCTTCTGGCCGCCGCGGCCGGACCGGAAGCCTACGAGGCGAACATGGCTTGGCTCACCAAGTGGTGGCTGGCCAAGCTGGTCTGGTTCGGCCTCATCTGGGCGCTGTGGTACCACATGCTCGGCGGCATCCGGCACCTGATCTGGGACGAGGCGGTCGGCCTCGAACTCGAGACCGCCGAGAAACTCGGCTGGGCCATCGTCATCGGATCGGTCGTCGGCGCGGTGCTGACCTCGATCATCCTGCTCATCGTCTGATCCGGAGGACGCCATGCAATACCTGACAGATCGCAAGCGTGCCGCCGGCAAGGGCTCCATCGCCCACGGCGCAGAGCATCAGCTTCAAGTCACCTACAGCTCCTACATGATGGCCGCGCTGGTCATCCTGTTCCTGTTCCGCATCGCGCCGCTGGTCGGCGCGCCCTACGAGGTCGTGATCGAAGGTCTGACCCGCCCGTTCAACTTCGTGATCATGGGCCTGTTCATCGTCTCCACGACCTACCACTGGCGCTTCAACATCAAGAAGGTGTTCGAAGACTACGTTCCCCATGGCTGGGACTTCGCCGGCATGATCATCACCACCGCGCTTGGCTGGTTCTTCTGCGGACTGGGCCTGTTTGCCCTCGCCAAGATCCTGTTCGCCTCCATGATCGCTGGCTGAGCCCTGGGAGAGAAGAAAACAATGACCGCTTACGACATTACCCACCACACCTACGACGTCGTCGTCGTGGGGGCCGGCGGCGCCGGTCTCCGGGCCACCCTCGGCATGGCCGAACAAGGGCTCAAGACGGCCTGCGTGACCAAGGTGTTCCCGACCCGCTCGCACACCGTGGCAGCCCAGGGCGGCATTGCCGCGTCGCTCGGCAACATGGGCCCCGACAGCTGGCAGTGGCACATGTATGACACCGTGAAGGGCTCCGACTGGCTCGGGGATACCGACGCGATGGAATACCTCGCCCGCGAGGCGCCCAAGGCCGTCTATGAACTCGAGCATTACGGCGTGCCGTTCTCGCGCACCGAGAGCGGCCGGATCTACCAGCGCCCGTTCGGCGGCCACACCACCGAATTCGGCGAAGGCCCCCCGGTGCAGCGCACCTGCGCCGCCGCCGACCGGACCGGCCACGCCATCCTGCACACGCTTTACGGCCAGTCCGTGAAGCACGACGCGCAGTTCTTCATCGAGTATTTCGCGACCGACCTGATCATGTCGGAAGACGGCCAATGCCAGGGCATCCTGGCGTGGAAACTGGATGACGGCACGCTGCACGCGTTCAACGCCAAGATGGTCGTACTGGCTACCGGCGGCTATGGCCGGGCCTATTTCTCGGCGACCTCGGCCCACACCTGCACCGGCGACGGCAACGCCATGATCGCCCGCCAGGGCCTGCCGCTGCAGGACATGGAGTTCGTGCAGTTCCACCCGACCGGCATCTACGGCTCGGGCTGCCTGATCACCGAGGGCGCCCGCGGCGAAGGCGGCTACCTGACCAACTCCGAGGGCGAGCGCTTCATGGAGCGCTACGCGCCGACCTACAAGGACCTCGCATCGCGCGACGTGGTCAGCCGCTGCATGACCATCGAGATCCGCGAAGGCCGCGGCGTGGGCCCGAACAAGGACCACATCTACCTGCACCTCAACCACATCCCGAAGGAGACGCTCGCCGAGCGCCTGCCGGGGATCACCGAGAGCGCCGAGATCTTCGCCGGCGTGGACCTGACCCGCGAGCCGATCCCGGTTCTGCCGACGGTCCACTACAACATGGGCGGCATCCCGACGAACTACTGGGGCGAGGTGCTGAACCCGGTCGAGGGCGACCCGGACCGCATCGCACCGGGCCTGATGGCTGTGGGCGAAGCGGGCTGCGCCTCGGTCCACGGGGCCAACCGTCTCGGTTCCAACTCGCTGATCGACCTCGTGGTCTTCGGCCGCGCGGCGGCCATCAAGGCCGGCGAAGTGGTCAACCCGAACGAGGCGAACCCGGAACTGAACCAGGCCAGTCTCGATGCGGCGCTCGCCCGCTTCGACAAGATCCGCCACGCCGATGGGGCGGTCCCGACCGCCGACCTGCGCGACGAGATGCAGAAGACCATGCAATCCGACGCAGCCGTCTTCCGCACCGACAAGACCCTCGCCGAGGGCGTCGAGAAGATGAAGGTCGTGGCCGGCAAGCTGGACGACATCAAGGTCACCGACCGCTCCATGATCTGGAACAGCGACCTGATGGAAACGCTCGAGCTGACCAACCTTATGCCGAACGCGATGGCCACCATCGTCTCGGCCGAGGCGCGCAAGGAAAGCCGCGGGGCACATGCCCACGAGGACTACCCGGACCGCGACGACGTCAACTGGCGCAAGCACACCCTCGCCGTGGTGGACGGTCCCGATGTCGCGCTGACCTATCGTCCCGTGCACCTTGACCCGCTGACCACCCCCGACGAAGGTGGAATCGAACTGGCGAGAATTGCACCGAAAGCGAGGGTTTACTGATGTCCAACCGGGTCAAGCTTCTGACTGCCGCACTTGCACTTTGCATTGCCCTTCCCGGGGCTTCATCCGCCCTGACCGCCGTCGAGGAACAACGTACGGCGATTCTGGACTGCAAGCGCATTCGGGGAGTCGGCGGCTCGGCCTACCTGGAGCAACAGAAGCCTTCTGCCGGGACCACGCAGATGTCCGTGCGGATCGTTCCGTACGACCGCGTGACCTACATGGATGCGGACTACATCAATGCCTGCGCCGCAAAGCGCGTCGGCCTCGCACCTGCGGAGGGCCGCCTGACCTCGAAGAAGCGGACGGTCGTCCGCTCGATCCGGGCGCCGGGCGGCTACTACGGCATGGACTGCGGCCGCAGTCCGGCCATCCTCTACAAGGGCGATCTCTATTGCCAGTGGGCGCGGCGCTGACATGCGGCGCACCCCTCGCCACTCCTTCGAACCCAAGCCTTGCAGCGGCCGACCC
Organism: Tropicimonas sediminicola; assembly: GCF_900188335.1. GTDB lineage: Bacteria > Pseudomonadota > Alphaproteobacteria > Rhodobacterales > Rhodobacteraceae > Tropicimonas > Tropicimonas sediminicola. The sequence continues at coordinate 147,828 of NZ_FZOY01000011.1, forward strand.
GCCGCATGCACATTGCTGAGGTGACCCCATGGTTCAATTCACACTTCCCAAGAACTCCAAGATCGTGACGGGCAAGACCTGGCCGAAGCCGGAAGGCGCCAAGAACGTGCGCAAGTTCCAGATCTATCGCTGGAACCCCGACGACGGCCAGAATCCGCGGCTCGACACCTACTTCATCGATCTCGACGACTGCGGCCCGATGATTCTGGACGCCCTGATCAAGATCAAGAACGAGATCGACCCGACGCTGACCTTCCGGCGCTCCTGCCGCGAGGGGATCTGCGGCTCCTGCGCGATGAACGTCAACGGCATCAACCGTCTGGCCTGCATCTGGGGCATCGACGGGCAGGATGGAGACATCAAGATCTACCCGCTGCCGCACATGCCGATCGTCAAGGACCTGATCCCCGACCTGACGCATTTCTATGCCCAGCACGCCTCGATCATGCCCTGGCTGGAAACCAAGACCCCGGCCCCCGAGAAGGAATGGCTGCAGAGCCCCGAGGACCGCGCCAAGCTCGACGGCCTCTATGAATGTGTGCTTTGCGCGTCCTGCTCCACCTCCTGCCCCGCCTATTGGTGGAACGGCGACCGCTACCTCGGCCCGGCCGCGCTGCTGCACGCCTATCGCTGGCTGATCGACAGCCGTGACGAGGCCACCGGCGAGCGGCTCGACGACATCGAGGATCCGTACAAGCTCTATCGCTGTCACGTGATCATGAACTGCACGCAAACCTGCCCGAAGGGTCTGAACCCTGGCAAGGCAATCGCCGAGATCCGGCTGATGGCGCAGGCCCGCCTGCACTGATCACGGGCCCGAAGCCAGAAACACAAAGCCCGGCCAATCGGCCGGGCTTTCTCGTTTCAGGTCGGGCTGGCGTCTCAGAGACGCTGGAGCAGCTCCGCCTTCTTCTCGGAGAATTCGGCGTCGGTCAGGACGCCAGCGGCGTGCAGCGCACCGAGTTTCTCGATCATACCCATGATATCGGCCGAGCTCGCGCTCCCCTGTTCCGGAACCGGCGCCGGGTCCGGCTGGGGCGTCGATTGCATCGGGCCTGGCTCGGCGGGCGCTGCGACCGTCTGGGGTTGTGCGGCCATATTGGGGCCGACCTGCGGCAGTGACGACAACGCGAACTGCCCGAACTGGCTCGAAAACGAGATGCCAACGAAGGGGTCGCCGGGCGCGGATTGCTGCTGGCTGAAGCCACCGATGGAGTGGTTCAGGGTATCGAGCAGGATCACCGGCGCGCCATTGCCGGGGTCGAAGGCGATCCGGCAGGCCTGCGGAAAGTAGGCATAGCGGACGGTGTTCTGCCCGCCGACCGACGCCGGCGCGCCCAGTTCCGCCGGCCACCAGGCGGAACCGGCGATCGTCTGCGGCGCCATGAAGAACGCGCCACTCGCCATGGCCGCCGAGAGCGCCCCGCAGAGCGAGTCGACCTGCGCCTTCAGTCCGTGGTTGAACATGTCCCCGACCATGGTCATGCCGCCGGCCATCCACTGGCCGTTGCCGCCAAGCTCGGGGATGTTGAACTGCGCCATGGTGCCGCCACCGTTGGCGACCGCGCGGGCCATCTGTTCGACCGCGTCGCGCGACAGCCCGAACCGGCCTGAAATATCGTTGATCACGCTGGATCCGTAGTCGGTAATGTCCGACATCTCTCTACTCCTTGAGTCAAATTTGCCGAAGGTATGACATACCGGCCCCATCAATGCGACAGCCGAAGGCGCCGCCGACAGCCCGCGCGCGCCCTTGCGCCGCGTCGCGAACCCGGCCACCCTCGCCCGGTCGAAACGCCACAGGACTCCCATGACAGAACCCGCCGACGCCGAAACCCGCCGCGCCGTCCAGCCGGTGATCTGCTACCCCGACGACACGCTTCCCCGCCCCGACCTCGCGAGGTACCGGCAACACCGCGCCGGCATGCGAAAGGTCTCGGAAAAGCTGGTGCCGCCGCGCGACGCGCGATGCTTCGACGTGCCTGCCGGCGGCGCGTTTCGCATCACCTCGGTCGAAGGGCCGCAGGTCGGCGATCTGAACCTCTGGAACGCGGACAACCTCGACGAGCGCTTCTTTTCCGGCAAGACGCGGGCGCTGCATGGCACTCACGTCAGCACCGGCGACAGGCTCTGGTCCGTCTTTCCGTTCCTGCGGCCGATGGCGACGATCCTGGAGGACACGCTCGACTGGTACGGAATCGACTCCTTCGGCGGCTCGGTGCATGACGTGATCGGCACCCGCTGCGATCCCTACACGAACGCCCTCCTGAGCGGCGGCCAATACCACCATTGCTGCCATTCCAACCTGACGCGGGCGCTGACCAACCGGGGCGGCCTCGCACCGGATGTCGCGGAACGGCATGTCCACGACGTGCTCAACGTTTTCATGTGCACCGGCTTCACGCGCGACACCGGCCAGTATTTCATGAAGGCCAGCCCCGTCCGGCCCGGCGACTACATCGAGTTCCTGGCCGAGATCCCGCTGCTCGGCGCGCTCTCAGCCTGCCCCGGCGGCGATTGCTCGTCCGAACATTCCTCGGACACCGCCGCCTGCTACCCGCTCCTGGTCGAGGTCTTCGCCCCCGAGGACAAGGACGGCTGGAGCCAGCCGCCGGTCAGCAGCTACGACGGGAGCCACGGGATCGGCGGGTGACGGTGTTCAGTGCATCCGGCCGCCGATGGGCACGTCCTGATCCGGCGCCAGCAGCACGACCTCGCCGTCGGCATCCGGAACGCCGAGCACCAGCACTTCGGACATGAACTTGCCGATCTGGCGCGGCGGGAAGTTCACCACCGCCATGACGTGCCGTCCCGGCAGCGTGTCGACATCATAGTGTTTGGTGATCTGGGCCGAGGAGCGCTTCTCCCCGATCTCCGGGCCGAAATCGATCCAGAGCTTGAAGGCCGGCTTGCGCGCCTCGGGATAGGGCTCGGCCCGGACGACCTTGCCGACCCGGATATCGACCTTGAGGAAATCGTCGAAACTGATGCTGCTCATTTCCGCAACTCCCGGCTACGATCCGCGGCGGCGCCCACCGTCCGACACATCAGGACAGGCAGACCGTCTTCCTCGCTCATCAGGACCTCGAGCCCGGCCTGCGTGGTGCCGTTGGGCGAGGTGACGTTGATCCGAAGCTGCGCGGCCGTCTCGTCCGAGGCATCGAGCAGCGCGCCCGCACCGGAAACCGTCGCCCGCGCCAGCTTGAGCGCCAGGTCCGCCGGCAGGCCCTGGGCCTCACCCGCCACTGCAAGCGCCTCGACCATGTGGAAGACATAGGCCGGGCCGGAGCCGGACAGCCCGGTCACCGCATCCATCTGGCCCTCGTTCTCCAGCCGGACAACCTCTCCCACCGCGCCGAGCAACTGGCTCGCCAGGTCCATCTGCGCATCGGAGGCGTGGGCATTGCCGATGATCGCGGTGATTCCCCGGCCGACCGCAGCCGGCGTGTTGGGCATTGCACGGATCACCGTCGCGTCCGAACCGAGCGCCTCCTCGAATCGGGCGATGGGCGTGCCCGCGGCGATGCTCAGGAACAGCGTCTCTCCACCGGCCAGCTCCCGCAGTTCCGGCAGGACCGCGTCCATCATCTGCGGCTTCACCGCGATCAGGACGACTGCCGGCGTCTCCGGCAGTCCGGCATTCAATCGCACGCCCTGTGCCTGCAGCCAGTCGGAAGGTTTCGGGTCCAGCACGGTCACGGCGTCATCCGGCAGGCCATCGGCCAGCCAGCCCTGCAACATGGCCGAGCCCATCTTGCCGCAGCCAATCAGCACCAGCCCGCGGCGGTGCACAGTGTCGATGTCCATGATGTCTCCCTGTCGCCTTTTCGGCGGAGATTAGGCTGGCCGAACGGCCGCCGCAACGCCGCATCTCCCGGCGGCCGGACAGGGAACCGACCCGCCGGGGCTGGTTGGGTCAGGCGCGACCAAAGGCCTCGGCGATCGCGATCTGCATCGCCTGCTCGGGATCCTGGTCGCCCCAGATCACCAACTGGAACGCGGGGTAGTAGCGTTCGGCGGCCATGACGGCGGTGCCGATCAGCCGGTCGATCTGGTCGGGGTTGGCCACTTGCCCTCCCGCCAGCACCAGACCGTAGCGGTAGGTCATGAGCTGCTGCTCGCGCCAGTACGTGAATGCACCCGCCCAACATTGGTCGTTGACCCGGTTCAGCGCCTCGTAAAGCTTGGGCAGCTTGTCCTCGGGCGGCTCCATCTCGAAGGTGCAGATCAGTCGAAGTGTCTCGTCGAAGGCGGACCACGCGAGGGTGATCGAGTAGGTGCGCCACTGGCCCTCGACCGCCATGGCGATCTGGTCATCCGCGACGCGGTCGAAATCCCACTCGTTGCTCTCGGCGAGGGATTCGACAATGTCGATCGGGTGAAGGTCTTCAGTCAGGAACTCTTCGGAGAGTGACATGCCGGGCCTCGTTTGTTGTCGCCCCAGCCTTCTTGGCAGCAACTAGGGCTTGGTGCCTGCTCTAGGTCCGGCGGGGCTTCCCGCCGCCCTTACAACATATGGTGCGTGCAAAGAGACCGCCGTGTAAAGAAGAATTTTTGTGACAGCAAGAGCGGCTCACGCAAGATATTGCGCCGGTGCGGAACTATTGGGAGGCGGTCACATCAGACAGCCAGAGCCATTGCGCGGCCCCCAACAGAAAGCGCCCCCTCGGGGGCGCAGCACGATTCTCCGGCCTTCCCTGGCAGCCCGTCCTGTGTTCGGGCGCCTGTCGGTTCGGTCACTATTTCTTGACGGCGGCTTCCAGCGCTTCGATGCGCGCCTTCAGCGCCTCGTTCTCCTCGCGCGCCTTCTGCGCCATGGCGCGGGCGGCGTCGAATTCCTCGCGCGTGACGAAGTCGCGATCGGCCATCCAGCGGTCGATCATGGATTTGAAAGCGGTCTCGGCCTCTTCCCGCGCGCCCTGGGCCACACCCATCGCGTTGGTCATCAGCTGGGACATGTCGTCGAAAAACCTGTTGCGGCTTTGCATGGGGCACCCGTCCGTTACATCCGTTCCCTATATGGCCCGCATGGCCTCCGGCCTCAAGGTTGACTTCGCCTCGAAACGACGGGCAAGAGCGGTGACGATGCACGCAGTGATCCCTTTCCCCGAACCGAGCCCCGAGCTGTTCTCCATCACCCTCTTCGGCATGGAGTTCGCGCTGCGCTGGTATGCGCTGGCCTATATTGCGGGTCTGCTGCTGGGTTGGCGGCTGATCGTGGCGCTGGTCCGCCGGCCCGCGCTATGGCCGGACAACACGCCGCCGATGAAGCCAGCGCAGGTCGAGGACCTGCTGACCTGGGTCATCCTCGGAGTTGTTCTCGGCGGCCGCCTCGGATTCGTTCTGTTCTACCGGCCCGGTTACTACCTCGCCCACCCGGCCGAGATCTTCGCGGTCTGGCAGGGAGGCATGTCCTTTCATGGTGGCCTTCTGGGGGTGGTGATTGCGGTCTGGCTCTTCACCGGGCGCCACGCGATCCCCAAGCTCAGTGCCGCCGACGCGCTTGCCCTTGCCGCCCCGCCGGGGCTGTTCTTCGGCCGTGTGGCGAATTTCATCAACGGCGAACTCTGGGGCCGGCCGAGCGATATGCCCTGGGCCATGAAGTTCCCCACCATGTGCAGTGCTCCCGAGATGCAGGGCTGCCCGGTGCTCGGCGAATGGTTCTACTACGGCACCGAGCTCGCGCGGCACCCCAGCCAACTCTACGAGGCGGCGCTGGAGGGGCTGGTGCTGGGCCTCTTGCTGCTCTGGATGGCGATGCGCCGCGGCGCGCTCAAGCGGCCCGGCCTGATCGCCGGCACCTTCTTTGCCGGTTACGGCATCGCCCGGTTCATCGTGGAGTACTTCCGCGAAGCCGACGCGCAGTTCGTCACGCCGGACAATCCGATCGGCTTCGTGATCGGCCAGGGCGCTGTCGGGGTGACCATGGGACAGCTCCTGTCGCTGCCAATGGTTCTGCTCGGCCTCGCGCTGGTGGCCCACGCCCTGAGACAGCGCCCCGCTCCGGCATGACCGAGCTGGAGCGGATCCTGATTCGGCGCATCGCCGAGACCGGCCCGATCAGCCTTGCCGACTTCATGGCGGAATGCTTGCTGCATCCGACCGCGGGCTATTACACGAACGCGCGCGTCTTTGGCGCGGCGGGGGATTTCATAACCGCGCCGGAAATCAGCCAGATGTTCGGCGAACTGCTTGGCCTCGCATTGGCCGGCGCGTGGCTTGATCAGGGCCGGCCCGAAGGCGCGTTGCTGGCCGAGATCGGCCCCGGGCGCGGCACGCTGATGGCCGATGCGCTGCGCGCCACCAGATCGGTGCCGGGCTTTGCGGAGAAATCCCGCGTTCACCTGATCGAGGCGAGCCCCCGCCTGCAGCACGAACAACAACGCGCACTGGCGGGACACGACGTAAGCTGGCACCGCGACATCGACAGCCTTCCCACGGGGCCGCTTTTCCTCGTCGCAAACGAGTTCCTCGATGCGCTGCCGATCCGGCAGTTCCAGCGCAGCGGCGACGGCTGGCGGGAGCGCATGCTGGGCCTCGTCGATGGGGCGCTCGCCTTCGGCCTGTCCGATCCGCTCCCCGGCGACGCGCTGGCCCATCGGCTTGCGGATACCGACGAGGGCGACGTGGTCGAAATCTGCCCCGCCCTGTCCGGGATCGTCAGCACCGTCGCGGAGCGGATCGTGGCCCACGGTGGCGCGGCAATCTTCATCGACTACGGGGACTGGCGCTCCCGCGGGGACACCTTTCAGGCGCTGCAAGACCACCGGCCGGTCGACCCACTGGAGGCCCCGGGCTTGGCCGACCTGACCGCCCACGTTGATTTCGAAGCCGTCGCGCGCGCTGCGACAGCCGCGGGCGCGGCAGTGACGCCGATGGTGCCCCAGGGCGTCTTTCTCGAGCGCCTCGGGATCACCGCGCGGGCGCAGGCACTGGCCCGCCATATCGGCGATCCTGCACAAATGGAGAGCCATGTCGCCGCGCATCGGCGCTTGACGCATCCGCAGGAAATGGGTTCGCTCTTCAAGACAATCGCCATTCATCGCCCGGACACGGCACCACCTCCCGGATTTGCCCCATGACGCTGGAAATTCTCACGTCAGACAGCCTGTCGCCCCTCCGCCACGGGTTCTTCACCCGCCGAGGCGGCGCGTCTTCGGGTGTGTTTTCCGGGCTCAACTGCGGTCAGGGCTCCTCGGATCAGGCGAACATCGTGACGATCAACCGGCAGCGGGTCGCGCAGGCCATGGGCGTGCCTGTGGAGAGCCTCGTTACCATGAACCAGGTCCATTCCGCCGATGTCGTCGCGGTGGAGGAACCGCCAAGCGAACGCATGCGCGCCGACGGGATCGTAACCGACCGGCCTGGGTTGGCACTCTCCATCCTGACCGCGGACTGCCAGCCCGTGCTCTTCGCGGACCATGAGGCCGGCGTGATCGGCGCGGCCCATGCCGGCTGGCGCGGCGCCCTGTCCGGCGTGCTGGAGGCGACCATCGACGCGATGGAAAAGCTCGGCGCCCAGCGGGGGCGGATCACGGCGGTCATCGGCCCGACGATCAGCCAGCGCGCCTACGAGGTAGACTGGGATTTCATGGACGAGTTCGTCGCGGACGATCCCGCCAACCAGAGGTTCTTTGCCGGCAACGGCGAGAAGGCCCAGTTCGATCTGCCCGGCTACGGCCTGCAACGGCTTCGGCGCGCCGGCGTCGCCCAGGCTGTCTGGACCAGGCATTGCACCTACTCCGACGAGGAACGGTTCTACTCGTACCGCCGTTCGGTGCATCGGAAAGAGGCGGATTATGGCCGCCTGATCTCGGTCATTCGTCTCTGATCGCTCCGCCCAGGCGCAAGCCCGCGGATTTCCCTGCCTTTGCCGCAGCAATGCCCCAGTCTCCCGCGAAACTGGTCACGAACGGGAAACGACGAGCCGACGCACCGCGCAGCCGTCGACCGCATCAGGAACGAAGGAGAGCCCTATGCAGACGAACAGACGCTGGATCGCCGCGGCGATGGCCTCGGCCCGGACGCTGGATGTGCAGCTTCCCTGGGAGCGCGGCGCACGCCGGGCCGCCTGGATTGTCCATCGCGACGGCCATGGCGATCTGCGGCAGGCCCTGAGCGCCTGACCTCGGGGCGACGCGCGTTGTCACATGCCGGAGTCGGGTGCGCTGTTCGGCGCTCCTGACCGGATCGAAAATGTGGCAATCCCGCCGCCTCCGCCGAAACATATCTCAGCCGGAAATCGGATTGGCCCGGAGGCCTCATCGAACGGGGCAACCTCTTTGACAATCCCTCTGTCCGGCGAACATTATCGAACTCGAAACAGGAACTTCTGCGCACTGGTGGGGGCCGGCAGAAGCGACCGACCGAAAGGATCGATTGCTTGGAACGGCACCAACACGGCGTCGCGATGACCGCGACGGAGCAGGTCGGCCGGAAGGCCGATATCACCACCAGACCTGTCCGATCGGACTGGCAGGCCCGGCGCGTCGCGCCGCTCACGCGCCGCTACGAGGTCGTGTTTCTCAGCCCCGACGGGCTGATCGATTCCTTCACGCGCGTCGCTCCTGCCCTCCCGGTTTTCGAGGAAGCCTTCTCCGCCTTCGGACGCGGCGCCCTGATCGCGACCGAGTTCGGGGCCATTGCCGTCGAAGACCTCCAACCGGGCATCCGGATCGAGACGGCGACCAACGGCCTGATGCCGTTGCAATGGGTCGGATCGATGACGTTGTATCCCTCCAGCAGCGGGGATCGCGGCAGCGAACCGGCGCGCCTGATCCGGATCGCGACGGAAGCCTTCGGCCCGGACCGCCCCCTGCCCGACCTCGTGATCGGCTCGCCGGCGCGTCTGCTCTATCGCAATGCCGGTTGTCTTTCCGCGCTTGGCACCGCACAGGCCTTCGTGCCTGCCGATGCCTTTGTCGACAGCCTCAGCGTGATCGAGGTCACGCCCGTCGCGCCCGTGCGCGTGTTCCACCTGGGCCTCGCCGGACAGCAGATCGTGAAGGCCAATGGCCTGGAGCTGGAGAGCTTCCATCCCGGCCCCCAATTCCAGTCCAGGATGGATCGCAACACGCTTGCGCTCTATCTCAGCCTGTTTCCGCACACCGAGGGTCCGGAAGGGTTCGGGTCGCTGGAAGTGCCGCGCCTGAGCCGCGAAGAGTTCGAGGCGCTGCACGACGGGTAAGGCCGGTCACCCCCTGCCGATATAGGGCATCTTGGTCGCCATCAGCGTCATGAACTGGACGTTGGCGTGAAGCGGCAGCGACGCCATCTGGAGCACCGCGTCAGCGACATGCTCGACCTCGAAGGTCTCGGGCGGCGCCTCGCCCAGCCGCCGCGCCCGCTCGGTCACCTCCTGCATGATGTCGGTGAGCGCGTTGCCAATGTCGATCTGCCCGCAGGCAATATCGAACGGCCGGCCATCGAGCGAGATCTGCCGGGTCAACCCGGTGATCGCGTGTTTCGTCGCCGTGTAAGGTGCAGCCCCCTCGCGCGGCACATAGGCCGAGATCGACCCGTTGTTGATGATCCGCCCGCCCTGCGGATCCTGCCGGCGCATCTGGCCGAAGGCCGCGCGGGCAGCGAGGAACATGCCGGTCAGGTTCACGTCGACGGCGCGTCGCCAATCCTCGATCGGGACTTCGTCGATCGGAGCCTGGGGCGTGAAGAGCCCCGCATTGTTGAACAGCGCGTCGATCCGGCCGGCGGCGGCGGAGAGCTTTTCGAAGGCTTGCGACACCTGCTCCGGCTCGGTGATGTCCCCACACAGGACGTGGGCGCTTGCGTGCCCTTCGGCGACGGCCTCCAACGCCTCCTTACGACGGGCGAAGAGCCCGACCTGCCAACCCTCTTCGAGAAACCGTCGCGCGGTCGCCGCGCCGATTCCGCTCGACGCGCCCGTAATCATGATGGTGCGGCTCATGTCGCCTCCTCCTGCTCCAATGCCAGTGGCCGGGCCGCGACCGTCAGATCGCTCGTCCCGAGCGTCTCCTTCGGGCGGCCAAGCCGGTATCGCGTCACCCAGATCAGCGTTTCCTCGGCCCGCGTGATCGCCACGTAGGCAAGGCGCTTCCAGAGCGGCTGCCCCGCCTCGACCCGGCCCGCCCGCGCCGCGCTGTAAAGATCGGGCGCGAAAACCTGCACCGCGGGCCATTGCGACCCCTGCGCCTTGTGGATCGTTACCGCCGCGCCATGGAGGAATGCCGCCCCCATGTTCGCGGCGAAGGGAATGAAGGGCTCCTCCTCGTCCGGCTTCTCGATCTTGATGATCGAGGCAGCGGACAGGCGCGGATCCTCGGCCCCGAGCACGTGCAGCAGCGAAAAGCCCGGCTTGCGCCCCGGCCCGAGGTAGACGACCTGCGCGCCCTTGATCAGCCCACGCGCCTCGAGGTCGAGCCGGCGCTTGCGGTGCTTCAGCGGCAGCTCGATCCCGTCGCAGATCAGCGGCTCGCCCGGCAGCAGGCTGTTCTCCGGCGCGCCATGGGCGGAGCGAAAGGCCTGGATCAGGCGCACGCGGGTCGCGTTGCGCCAGACGAGGACCGGCGAGCGCGCCATGAGATCCGAGTCGACGCGCTGGCCGATCTGCACCCGCTCGTCGTCCCGGGCGGCATCCTCGACCATACGTTCGAACTGTTCGAAACCGAGTTCCGGGTCGGCCAGCGCATGGGCGAGATCGAGAATCGGGTTGTCGCCCGCCTGCCGGTGGACCCGGTGCAGCACGAGCTTGCGCTCTTCTGGGAGCGTCTCGAAGGCCATCGCGCCCGAGGAATTGACCGGCGCGAGCTGGGCCGGGTCGCCGAAAAGGATCAACGTCGGGAAGATCTCGCGCAGATCGTCGAGCTGGCGGGCATCCAGCATCGAGCTTTCGTCGATGAAGCCGATGTCGAGCGGCTCCTCGCGCCGCTTCCAGCCGGTGATGAAATCCGAGCCGCGCAACCCGGCCGCAGCCATCGCCCCGGGTATCGACTTGTTGGCCTGGTAAAAGGCGAAGGCCCGGTCGAGCGCCGCATCGGTCAGCCCCTCGACCTCCGGCCGTTCGCCCTGCCCGGCCAGCCATTCGGCGATGCGCTCGTATTCCGGGTCGTAGACCGGCGTGTAGAGGATGCGGTGAATCGTGGTCGCCGGCACGCCGCGGCTGCGCAGCACGCTCGCGGCCTTGTTGGTCGGGGCCAGGATCGCCAGCGTGCGCCGGTCCTTGCGTCGGCGTCCTTCCCAGTCGCCGGAGACGATATCCACGCCGGCCGCCTCGAGCTCCTGCGCGAGACGCGCCAGCAGGAGAGTCTTGCCCGATCCCGCCTTGCCGACGATGGCGAGAGCGCCCGTCCCGCTTTCTATACGGGGTGTCAGGCTCTCGTTCAGCAGGTCCACGCCCGCCGAGGCCAGCAGCTCGGCCACGCGGTCCCAGGCTTCGGCCTGGTCGTCGGAAAGTGTGAGATTGGGCACGGACATGGCGCGACCCTACAGGCCGCGCCATGGAGGTTCCAGAGATCGCGAACGCGGGACCGACGGATCCGGCAAGCGCGTCAGGCGATCGCCGCCAGCTCGATCGGCTTCGGCTCGGGACGGTTGAAGGACCGGTTGAACCAGCTCAGGGAGGTGTTCCTGTCGATGCCGAGCCGTCCGAGCGTCGGCGCCCAGGCGTCGGGCTTCATTTCCCAAAGGCCGACGCCGATCCGGTCCTTGCCCTCGCCGGCGCTGCCGATCACGTCGGGATCGACGTGGTACAGGCGATAGATCCTCTCCATGCGCGGGTCGAAGACCCCGCAGAAATGCTCCAGCTTGAAATTGTCCATCAGTTCCCCGCCGCCGAGAACAAGGGCGGCGGCCGCCCGGCGGTCCGCGCGGGGCGAGATGCAGAATCGGGTGCATTCCCAGATCAGCGGCGATTCGATCTTCACGCCGTCCATCAGGTGGGAGAAATGTTCGTTGATCATCGTCCGCCCGACGGTCGGCAGGAAACGCATCGACCCGCCGTGGGTGCCGTCTTCCAGCTCCCAGATCACGTAGAGCGGGTTCAGAACGTCATATTGATCGCGCTCTTCACCGTCTTCGTTAACGTTTACCTCCCATCCAAGCCGGCGGCTGAATTGCTCGGCGCGGTCCTGGAACATGGTCTCGCGGAGGGTGGGGAAGTGATTCAGGGCATTTCCGTAGATGTAACGCAGCATGACGAGTGGCTCCTTTCCGTCTGATAGGGAAAGGATTGTCGAAAGATAGTTAACAGACCCCTACGGCGGGCCCGGTTGTAGCCAACTGATTTCAGGAATCCGGCAAAATAATGGCGATCAGACGACGATCAGCCCGCGGCTAAGGGCTCGGGCGACGGCGTGGGTGGTGTTGAGCGCCCCGAGTTTGTGGCGTGCTGCCTCGATATACACGCGGAGCGTGTGCTCCGAGATCTCCATCTCCTGCGCAGCCTGTGCCCGACTCAGCCCCTTGGCGAGGTAGGTCATGGCCGCGAGTTCGCGCGGCGAGAGGCTTGGCGACGGCGCCGAATCGCCCCCCTGCTCGAACTCGAGCGCCTTTCGGTTGAACTCGTGGGCGATGATGATCAGGTCTCTCATGTTGAGATCGACGAACGCAGCCCAGACATCGTCGTCGCAATTATGAGATGCCGTGAACAGGGCGAACTGCCCCGCCGGCCCTCGGATCGGGATGCTCAGGCCCTGGTTTCCCACCCCGTAATCGATCGCTTCACGAAGGAAGGATCGGGCAGCGCGGCTGGACCAGTCCAGCTCCTTCCAGTCGACCGGATTGAAGCGCTGCAGGCAGCCAAGAATCACCGGATCCATGCGGAGATAGTCCTTCTCCACATAGCGATCGACCCAGAGTTGGCTGTAGGTCCCGGCGCCGAACCGTTCACCGGCCGAGTTGACCCAGTGATAGACGATATGGGCGATTTGGTAGTGGTTGCGCAGCTGTTCTGTCGCAGCCTGAAGGTGACTCACGTCGGCAGCTTCCTGAAGGAATTCACAAAGAGCTTCGAGCTTCTCCTCCATCTTCGACTGACTTCAGCTCCTTCGATTGCCGAGTCGCCGCCCCGGAGGTGAGCGATGCAGATCTCAACTCGGCCTCAGCGACACGCTGAGCCTCGTCCAGTTGCGTGGCCAGCGCCTTCAGGTCGTGAGCGCGGGCATAGGTCCCCAGGTCGGCAAGTACATCCAGTATCCAGGAATGTGTCATATCAGAACCCCTCCCGGGGGCATCACCAAAATGTCCGAACAACCTTAGCACGAGTGCTGCTGTTGCATAATTCACGGCTTTGGCCTCCCCATATCTAGCGAGGATAGGCGCACCAAGACCCTTGTTTCATTGATTTTCTACCAATTCCCGAATGCCTGCGAACTTGAACTCAAGCGGGCCATGCAGCAGGGATGTACCGGCCATGCGTTCGCTCGCGGAAGTTGTCAGCTTCGCGACAGGTTGGGAGCTTTGCGCGGTTTCCCGCCGCATCGGCCGTTGAATATGACCGTCATTTCCGCGTTTTCGCGGCATCAATTCAGACCGATTCCCGGCCTTTCTGCAGCAAATGAAAACTCCCGCCGGCCGGGTCGGGCAGACGGGAGTTCCCGGAATTGTCCCTCTGGATCTAGCGGCGCGCCGCCAGAGCGTCCTCAAAGGTCCGCAGCCCGGTTCGCGGGGCCTGAACCAGGACCGCCATGTTCCCCGGCTTGTGCTCGTTGCGCATCATCTTCATGTGCGCGGCCGGGATCTCCTCCCAGGGGAAGACCTCGGACATGCACGGGTCGAGCCGGCGCTCCACCATCAGCTTGTTCGCCGCGGCGGCCTGCTTGAGATGCGCGAAGTGCGACCCCTGCAGGCGCTTCTGGTGCATCCACATGTATCGGACGTCGAATGTGCAGTTGAAACCGGACGTGCCGGCGCAGATCACGACCATGCCGCCCTTTTTGACGACGAAAGTCGAGACCGGGAAGGTCGCTTCGCCCGGGTGTTCGAACACGATGTCGACGTTGTTGCCCTTGCCGGTGATGTCCCAGATCGCCTTGCCGAACTTGCGCGCCTCCTTGAACCAGGCGGCATATTCCGGCGTGTTGACCGTGGGCAGTTGCCCCCAGCAATCGAAGTCCTTGCGGTTGATGACGCCCTTGGCGCCCTGCGCCATGACGAAGTCGCGCTTGCTCTCGTCGGAGATCACGCCGATCGCGTTCGCACCCGCGGTGTTGGCCAGCTGGATGGCATAGGAGCCAAGACCGCCCGAGGCGCCCCAGACCAGGACGTTCTGGCCCGGCTTCAACTCGTGAGGATGGTGACCGAACAGCATCCGATAGGCGGTGGCGAGCGTCAGCGTGTAGCAGGCGCTTTCCTCCCAGGTCAGGTGCTGCGGGCGCGGCAGAAGCTGCTGGGCCTGCACGTTGGTGAACTGGGCGAAGGAGCCGTCTGGCGTCTCGTACCCCCAGATCCGCTGGGTCGGGGAGTACATCGGATCGCCGCCGTTGCACTCCTCGTCGTCGCCGTCGTCCTGGTTGCAATGGATGACGACCTCGTCGCCGACCTTCCAGGTCTTCACCTTGTCACCGACAGCCCAGACGATGCCCGAAGCATCCGAGCCGGCAATATGATAGGGCGCGCCGTGGCCGTCGAAGGGGCTGATCGGAACCCCGAGGCCGGCCCAGATACCGTTGTAGTTGACCCCGGCCGCCATCACGAGAACCAGAACCTCGTGGCTGTCGAGCTGTGGCGTATCGACGACCTCGACCTGGAAGGACTTGTCGGGCTCCCCGTGACGCTCGCGGCGGATCGCCCAAGCGTACATCTTCGGCGGCACGTAGCCCATCGGGGGCATCTCGCCGATTTCGTAGAGCTCCTTCTCAGGGGCATCGTAGGTTGCGTGGGTCATGTCATCCAGGGCCATCCAAGCCTCCTTGATCCGAGTTGCCGCATTGCAGAATCGCAGCGGATTGAAAGCGTTGATACGAACGAGAAAGCAACATTGCAATGCAATAATGCTTCGTTTTGAAATTTTATGTCCCGCTGAGCGCTGAGCATGGCCCGGACCTTAGCTTTTCCGCAGGATTCACGCGCGCTGCGGCTGCATTGCCTCGACGGGCCGCGCGCCGCGCCGCAGCGAATTGACAGGGGCACATTATTTCGAATATCACCCTTCGAACGGAATTTTGTTGCCCACCCCGAGTCGCGAGGCCCTCCGATGTCCGAGACGAAGAAAGATCGCCCCTGGCTGTTCCGCACCTACGCCGGGCATTCCACCGCAAGCGCCTCGAACGCGCTCTACCGGACCAACCTCGCCAAGGGGCAGACCGGTCTTTCGGTGGCCTTCGACCTGCCGACCCAGACCGGCTACGACAGCGACCACCAGCTCGCGCGCGGCGAGGTCGGCAAGGTTGGCGTGCCGGTGTCTCACCTCGGAGACATGCGGGCGCTGTTCGACCGGATCCCGCTGGAACAGATGAACACCTCGATGACGATCAACGCGACCGCGCCATGGCTCCTCGCGCTCTACGTCGCAGTGGCCGAGGAACAGGGCGCGGACATCGCCCAGCTTCAGGGCACAGTGCAGAACGACATCATCAAGGAATACCTGTCGCGCGGCACCTATATCTGCCCGCCAAAGCCGTCGCTGAAGCTGATCACGGATGTCGCCGAGTATTGCTATCGGGAGATCCCCAAGTGGAACCCGATGAACGTCTGCTCCTATCACCTGCAGGAAGCCGGCGCGACGCCCGAGCAGGAACTGGCCTTTGCGCTCGCAACGGCGCAGGCGGTGCTCGACGGGTTGAAGGACAAGGTGGCGGAGGACGATTTCCCGAAACTGGTCGGGCGCATTTCCTTCTTCGTCAACGCCGGCATCCGCTTCGTGACCGAAATGTGCAAGATGCGCGCCTTCGTCGATCTCTGGGACGAGATCTGCCGCGACCGCTATGGCGTCGAAGAACCGAAATACCGTCGATTCCGCTATGGCGTTCAGGTCAACTCGCTTGGCCTGACCGAACAGCAGCCGGAGAACAACGTCTACCGCATCCTGATCGAGATGCTGGCCGTGACCTTGTCGAAAAAGGCCCGCGCCCGCGCGGTCCAGCTTCCCGCCTGGAACGAGGCGCTCGGCCTGCCCCGCCCCTGGGACCAGCAATGGTCGCTCCGCATGCAGCAGATCATGGCCTATGAAACCGATCTGCTGGAGTACGAAGACCTGTTCGACAACAACCCGGCGGTGGAAGCCAAGGTCGAACAGCTCAAGACCGGCGCCCGCGCCGAACTGGCCAACCTCGAAAGCATGGGCGGCGCGATCGGGGCCATCGAGTACATGAAATCGCAGCTCGTGAACTCCAACGCCGACCGCCTGAACGAGATCGAGAAGGGCGAGACCGTCGTCGTCGGTGTCAACCGCTGGACAGAGGGCGAGCCTTCACCGCTGGTGGACGAGGAAGGCGGCATCATGGTCGTCGACCCTGCGGTGGAGCAGGAACAGATCGACCGGCTCGAGGCTTGGCGCGCCGGGCGCGACCCCGCCGCCGTGCGCAAGGCGCTGGAGGCCCTGACCGCCGCCGCCCGAAACGGCGACAACGTGATGGGACCTTCCATCGCCGCTGCCAAGGCCGGCGTTACCACCGGCGAATGGGCCGGCGTCATGCGCGAGGTCTTCGGCCAGTACCGCGGCCCGACGGGCGTTTCCCGCTCGGTCTCCAACAAGACCGAGGGACTGGATGAGATCCGCGAAGCCGTCGATGCCGCCTCCGATCGCCTGGGCCGCAGGCTCAAGTTCCTGATGGGAAAACCGGGGCTCGACGGTCATTCCAATGGCGCCGAACAGATCGCTTTCCGCGCCCGCGATTGCGGAATGGAAATCGATTACGAGGGCATTCGCCTGACGCCCGATGAAATCGTTTCGGCCGCCAAACGCGAGGCGCCGCATGTTCTTGGCCTTTCGATCCTGTCGGGCAGCCACGTCCCGCTAATGTCCGACCTGATGCAGAAATTGCGGGAGGCTGGCCTCTCCCATATCCCGGTGATCGTCGGCGGAATCATTCCGGAGGAGGATGCCAAACGGCTCAGGGCCATGGGGGTTGCGCGGGTCTATACACCAAAGGACTTCGAGCTCAACGTGATCATGAAGGATATCGTCACTCTCGCGGCGCCTCCCGAAATCGCCGCGCAATAGACTTTTCGACAGTTGACTGCACATAGGTGTTATCACGAATTGAAATCTCCCGATTTCGGTGTAATTGATAAAAAAACAGGAATTGGGAGATACCAATGTCGATCGATCTTTCCAACTTGTCCCGCGCGGAGTTGGAACAGCTGGCCAAGGACGTGCAGACGGCAATCGCCGATCTCGCCAAGCGTGAACGCAAGATGGCGCTCGAGGCGCTTGAGAAGACGGCAAGCGAACACGGGTTCAAACTCGAGGAACTGACCGGCGCCGCCGGGAAGGCACTTGCCGCGGCCGGTGCGAAGGGCAAATCGAAAAATCCGCCGAAATACCGCAATCCCGAAGATCCCTCCCAGACATGGACCGGGCGGGGCCGCAAACCCGCTTGGATCAAGGACGCCGAGGATGCCGGCGTCGATCTCGCGACATTCGAGATCTGATTGATCAATCAGGAAAACAAGGAATAACGGGTCGCTTCGGGCGGCCCGTTTCGACTGGAGACGAGGATGACGATTCATATCGGGGCGAAGCCGGGAGAGATTGCCGAAACGGTCCTGCTTCCGGGAGATCCCTATCGAGCGAAATGGGCGGCCGAGACATTTCTCGACGATCCGATTTGCGTAAACCAGGTCCGCGGAATGCTGGGCTTCACCGGCACCTGGAAAGGTAACCGGGTCACCATTCACGGGTCCGGTATGGGAATGCCGTCGCTTTCCATCTACGCCAACGAACTGATTCGCGACTACGGCGCCCAGACCCTGATCCGGATCGGCTCTGCCGGTGCCATGCAGGAGCGAATCAACGTGCGCGATGTCGTTCTGGCAATGACGTCGACGACGCTTTCGACGCCGTCGTCCGGAATGTTCCGCGAACTGAACTTCGCGCCCTGCGCCGATTGGTCCCTGCTGTCGGCGGCGGCGGCGGCTGCCGAGGCCAAAGGTGTGACGACCCATGTCGGTGGCATCTATTCCTCTGACTGCTTCTATGACGAGCGGCCTGACCTGAACGAACAGATGACCCGGCATGGTGTCCTCGCCGTCGAGATGGAGGCGGCCGAGCTCTACACGGTCGCGGCGCGCTACAACCGGCGCGCGCTGGCCGTGCTCACGATCAGCGATCACCTGCTGACCGGCGCGGCCCTTCCGAGCGAGGATCGCGAGCGCAGCTTCGGCGACATGGTCGAGATCGCGCTGCAGGCGGCCTTCGCCTGATCCAGCCCCTTCCGCCCGGACCAGCTTGTCCGGGCGGCCATCGCGGGGTAATCGCTGCGCATGGCCAAGCTCTACTTCCACTACTCCACGATGAACGCCGGCAAGTCGACGATCCTGCTCCAGGCGTCGTACAACTACCGCGAACGCGGCATGGAGACCTTTCTGCTGACCGCCGGGGTAGACACCCGGGCAGGCGTTGGCCGGATCGGGTCCCGCATCGGGATCGACGCCGAGGCGGATGTCTTCGGCCCGGAGGACGATCTCTTCGAGATCATCTCGCGCCGCCTCGACGCCGGCCCCGTCGCCTGCGTCTTTCTCGACGAGGCGCAGTTCCTGTCAGAGACCCAGGTATGGCAACTTACCCGAACCGTCGATGACCTGCGCGTACCGGTGATGTGTTACGGCCTGCGTGTGGATTTCATGGGCAAGCTCTTCCCCGGCTCCGCCGCGTTGCTGGCTTTGGCCGACGAGATGCGCGAAGTCCGCACGATCTGCCATTGCGGAAAGAAGGCGACGATGGTCGCCCGCATGGGGCCTGACGGGCGTGCCCTGCGCGATGGCGCCCAGGTGCAGATCGGCGGCAACGAGACCTACGTGTCGCTGTGCCGACGCCACTGGCGCGAAGCCGTGGGCGGCATCCCCGTCACTGCACCAGGAACCGCAGACCCTGCGTGACATCCGTGCGCACGGCCAGCCGCAGCGAGGGTTCGTCGCCCGCGCGCAGCGCCGCGATGATCAACTTGTGGTGGTAGGGCGCTTCCTGTCTTTTGAGCTTGTCATAGAACATGCCCATCGTCGGGCCGAGCTGCAGCCAGACCGTCTCTGCCATCGCCAGCATCGCCGGCGCCTGTGCGCGCAGGTAGAGGGTGCGATGGAATTCCAGGTTGGTCCGGATATAGGCCGACGCCGACCTCAGGACACCGGAATCCTCGATCGAGTTGTTGATCGTCTGCAAACGCTCGATCAGGGCCATGTGGGCACGCGGCAGGGCGCGCGAGGACAGCTCCGGCTCCAGCAGCGCCCGCAGCGCCGCCAATTCCTCGATCCGTTCGTTTGTCAGTTCCGGCGTGGACACCCGTCCGGAGGCGGACAGGGTCAGCGCACCTTCGGCCACCAGCCGTCGCAGCGCCTCCCGAACCGGGGTCATCGAGACCCCGAACTCCTTCGCGATCCCGCGCAGGGTAAGCGCCTGCCCCGGAAGCATCTCGCCGTGCATGATCCGCGTCCGCATGATCCGATACAGCCGATCATGCGCAGCCGAGGTCGGCGCGAAGGTGGCTGGGCCGTCTGCGGTGCGGGTGGCGGGAAGCATCTTCAAATGTGAGCACGCGGTTGAAGGGCGGTCAATCGCCGAAGCGATAGCGATGCAGCGCCTCGCCATTCTCCCGCAGCCAGGCCCGGTCCGCCTCGTACTCCGGCCAGAGCCGTTTGACCGTGGCCCAGAATCGTGGCCCGTGGTTCATGTGTGCCAGATGCGCGACCTCGTGCGCCGCAACATAGCTCAGCACCTGCGGCGGCGCGAGAATCAGCCGCCAGGAATACATCAGCGCCCCATCCGCCGAGCAGGACCCCCACCGGGAGCGCGTGTCCCGCAGGGTGATCCGTGAATAGGGCCGCCCGAGCGCCAGCGCGAACCGATCCGAATCGGCCGCGAGACGATCCCGGGCCAGCGACTTCAGAACGCCGGCCACCGCCGCGGGCACCGATGCCGCGCGCGGAGAGACCTCGATCCGCCCCTCCTCGAGGCGCACCGCCCCGCGCGCCCCGTGCGCGACCGTCAGCCAGGCCCCCTCGACCGGCAGCACGGCACCCAGTTCGGCGATGACCTCGTCCGGGCGTTCGGTGAGTTTCTCCCGGACCCAGGCCGCCTTTTCGCGAGCGAACTGCAGAGCCTTGGACTCCGGCGCGTGGCTCGGCATGGTCAGCGTCACACGCCCGTCGAGCCGCGACACGCGCAGCGAATACCGACGCGCACGCGCGGATTTTCGCAGGACCAGCCGCACTGGCGGGTCTCCCGGCAGATAATGTTCGCTCAACGCGCCCCCTCCGCGACCGCCTCGACTCTTTGAGTTTGACAGGCTCGGGGACCTGTGGCATCGGGCTTCATTCAATTTATCGCCTACAGCTGAAGGACCATGCGATGCCCAAGGAAGAATGGGGAGTCAAGCGCCTCTGCCCGACAACGGGGAAGCGGTTCTATGATCTCGGCCGGAACCCGATCGTAAGCCCGTACACGGGCGAGATCGTCAACCTCGAGACCAACAGCAAGTCGCGCGTCCAGATCAAGGACGCCAAGGAAAAGGCCAGCCCGGCCGAAGACGACGTGCTGATCGATGATGATGCCGACGTGCTGGACGACGATGACGACACCGATGTCGATCTCGGTGACGACGTTCTGGACGATGACGCCGACGAGGACGACGTGTCGCTCGACGATATCGCTGACGTCGGGTCCGACGACGACGATTCCTGAAAAAGTCGGTGCGGGGAGTTCACTTTCTTCTTGAACTCCCCAGAGCGGGTGAATACACACCGCGCTACCGGGGCCATAGCTCAGTTGGGAGAGCGCTTGCATGGCATGCAAGAGGTCAGGGGTTCGACTCCCCTTGGCTCCACCAAATCCCCCTTTGGACTTTGTTTGACGCACGTCCAGGTTGCGTCCGTGGTTCGTTTTGACGTCGCTCAACTTGCATTGCTCGGCTGCTGACTGAACGCCGCTCATCAAGAAAACCAGTCGAAGGCTTCCTCCTCTCGACCTGATCTGCGCCCCTCGTGCTTCGCCCCCTGCCACTGTGACGAATCGCTCTATGCACGACCGTCCGGGCGATATGCCGCAGGGTAAGGGATGCCCCCTCCGACCCAGCGTCGCAGCCTCCACTCCTCTCCTTCTCAAGATATTGTTGATGCACCGGGGTGGTTTGCCCCTACCCGCGGAAGCTGCGCTGCGAGAACGCACGGGAGACAATTCTGCCTCTGGGAAATTTGTAAAAATTGGTATAGCGCTCTCAGCCAACCACACAACAAACTCTCGAGGAGTCAGATATGGCAAAACCCGTCATTGGTTTCATCGGCCTTGGCCTGATGGGCGGCAACATGGTCGAGAACCTTCAGAAGAAGGGCTACGAACTAGTCGTCATGGACCTCAACAAGGACGCCGTGGCCGCCGTTCTCGCTCGCGGCAACGCCAAGGAGGCCTCCTCGCCCAAAGAACTGGCCGAGGCCAGCGACATCGTGATGCTTTGCCTCACCACCTCGGCCGTGGTCGAAAAGGTGGTCTATGGCGACGAGGGCATCCTCGCCGGCATCAAGGAAGGTGCTGTCCTGATCGACTTCGGCACCTCCATCCCGGCCTCCACCCGCAAGATCGGCGCCGATCTCGCCGCCAAGGGCGCCGGCATGGTCGACGCCCCGCTGGGCCGCACCCCGGCCCACGCCAAGGATGGCCTGCTCAACATCATGGCCGCCGGCGACAAGGAGACCTTCGACAAGGTCAAGCCGGTGCTCGACGAGCAGGGCGAGAACGTCTTCTACCTCGGCGCGCTCGGCGCCGGCCACACCACCAAGCTGATCAACAACTTCATGGGCATGACCACCGTCTGCACCATGAGCCAGGCCTTCGCCGTCGCCACCAAGGCCGGCGTCGACCGCCAGCAGCTTTTCGACATCATGTCGACCGGCCCGTCCGCCTCGCCCTTCATGAACTTCTGCAAGAACTATGCCGTCGACGGCGTGAGCGACCTGGGCTTCTCCATCGCCAACGCCAACAAGGACCTCGGCTACTTCCTCAAGATGGTCGAAGACCTCGGCACCCGCGCCGAGATCGCCGAAGGCACCTCGCACAACCTCCAGGCGGCCTTCGATGCCGGCCTGGGCGACGGTAACGTGCCGGAAATCTACGACTACTTCCTCAAGCTCGAGAAGTAATCCGGCACGCCAGAGAACACGCCGCGCGCTCCCGATCGGGGCGCGCGGCAACAGGCGTGCTGGAATGGCAGGGCTCCCGGCCTGGATCCCGAGGTCCGTTTCGAACGCCGCCTCGCCCATTCCCTGCGACGAATCTTGCCGAACCTGACGCTGACCGGGCACGTCGCGCCGGCTGCATAGCGGCGCACGCCAACTCCGGGGCCGCCATTCGGGCGTGACGGCTCCCGCATCCCCACTCGACGGAACCTCAAGCCTCGAAAGGCGTTTGCCCTTTGAGGAAATTGGAATCGACCAAGGAGCGCCGCGTGGAAGAGTCCGGAAAGACAGCCGTGGTGGCCGGCGGCAGCGCCGGTGCCGGGCGCGCCGTTGTGTCCTGCCTCATCGACGCGGGCTACCGCGTCGGCATCATCGCCCGCGGGGAAGACCGGCTCCAACAGCTCGAGGCCACCTATGGCGCGCAGGTCCTGACCCGGAGCTGCGATGTCTCGGACGCCGAGGCCGTGGAACGCGCGGGCGCCGAAATCGAAGCGGCGCTCGGGCCGGTCGAAGTGTGGGTCAACGCCGCGATGCTCACGAGCTTCTCCCCCTTCGCCCGGATGCCCTCCTGCGAGTTCGACCGCATCGTCGATGCCACCCTGCTCGGCGTGGTCAACGGGACCCGTACCGCGATCAGGCTGATGGAAGCGCGCAACCGGGGGCGGATCGTCAACATCGGTTCCGGCCTCTCCTACCGCGCGGTGCCCTATCAATCGGCCTATTGCACGGCCAAGCACGGGGTGAACGGCTTCTCCTCCGCGATCCGGTCGGAGCTGATCCGGGAAGGGGCGCGGGTCACAGTCAGCCTCGTTCAGTTACCCTCGATGAACACGCCGCAATTCGACTGGGCCCGCAACCGGCTGTCGAAGAAGCCCCGGCCGGCAGCGCCGGTCTTTCAGCCGGAACTCGCCGCCGCGGCGGTGATGCGCGCGGTGCGCGAGGGACGGCGGGAATACCTTGTGGGCACCTCGGTGCTGCAGCTCGTCTTTGCCAACATGGTCTTTCCCGACTGGCTCGATCATCGGCTGGCGGACCGGGGCGCGGAGATGCAGAAGTCGCAAGCCGAGGAGCCGGGGAACCGAGACGACAACCTCGACACGCCTGTCCCCGGCATCGATGCCACCCCGCACGGCAGCTTCGGCAGCCTGGCGAGCGGCGGCGGGCGCGTGGTCGATGGAGACAGGGCCCGCTGGCTGGTTTTCGGCGCACTGCCCGTGGCTGGCTTCGCCCTCGGGTTGCTGCTCGGCTGATCCGCCCGCCTACACAGACAGGGTTCGGCGCGGCGAGAGGGGACGCGCGATCAGTCGCTCCCCTCGGCCTCCGCTCCATGCGCGACCTCCCGTTTCACCTGCCCCCAGGCAAGCAGGGTGAAGATCGCGGTGCCACCGATGATATTGCCCGCCAGCACCGGCAGGAAGAACCCGCCGAGCGCCTCGCCGGGCCCAAGCTCGCCCAGCCACATCAGGTGCGTCATCTCTACCGAGCCCGCGATGATATGGGTGAAATCGCCTGCCGCGATCAGCCAGGTGAAGGCCGTGATGACGAGAAAGGCGTTGCCCTGCGCGGTCGGCATCATCCAGACGATGGAAGCCACAAGCACCCCCGCCGGGATCGCCCGTAGGAAAGCCTGCGCCGGCCCCATGCCGACCGCATGCTCCGACAGCGCGCGTATCGCGGCGCCGACCTTGGGCTCCACCACGCCGTCGAGGGTAAAGAACCACCCCGCCATCGCCGCGCCGACCACGTTGGCGCTCAGAACGATTCCCCAAAGGTGGAGCATCTGCATCAGGCAGGCGCGGCTGCCGCGGTGCATCACCGGCAGAACCGTGGTGATCGTGTTCTCGGTAAAGAGTTGCATCCGTCCGAAGATCACCACGAGGAAGCCCAGCGAGTAGCCGAGGTTCTCGACCAGGAAGGCGCCATCGGTGTCAGGCAAGTGGCTGCCCAGCACCGCCTCGCCAAGAACGGACAGGCTGATCAGCATCCCTGCCGCCAGCCCCGACCAGATCAGCGAGGTTGCCGGCCGCTCGAGTTCTTCTCCACCGTCGCGGCGGATCACCTCGTAAATCAGCCGCGCCGACAGGCGGGCGGCATCCAGCACGGAGGCTTCTTCGGACCGGTGACGGGCCGCACTGTTCTCAGGCGGTTCGGCGGGGGGATGGGGCATGTGTTTCGTCATGCCTTACAACGCGGCAACGACCCGGGTGTTCCATGGCAGGCCAGTCGTGGGCCGGCTCAGACCATCGCGTCGGGCACGCCGGGCAGCGGATAGCCGAATTCCTCGGCCGGGCGCGGATCGTAGGGCACGAGGAACCCCGCCCGCGCCTCCGGCGCCTTGGCAGCATTGGCCTGCGCCAGCCCGCGCCAGGTTCCGGCGGCGCTGTCCAGGTCGAACAGGTCATCGCCTGCATCCTTCGGCAACCAATGCCGCATCACCC
The DNA here is from genome assembly GCF_900188335.1 of Tropicimonas sediminicola. Lineage (GTDB taxonomy): Bacteria > Pseudomonadota > Alphaproteobacteria > Rhodobacterales > Rhodobacteraceae > Tropicimonas > Tropicimonas sediminicola. The sequence continues at coordinate 172,565 of NZ_FZOY01000011.1, forward strand.
GTTGACGCAGGTGGCGGACATCGCGCGGGTCGTCCAGCGCCACGCCGGCCTCGGTGTCCCACCAGAGGCTCCGCCCATTGAGATTGGCCGAAGAGACCAGCGCCCGTTCGTCGTCGATACAGGCGACCTTGGCATGAACATAGATGATCGGCGCGCCGCAGAGAGTGTCGCGCCCGCGCGCCGGCGACTTTTCGGGGCGGACCGGCGAGCAGATCGCCGCGCGCGGGCCGAAGGCCGCCTCCACCCGCCGGATGCAGCGCGCCTGCAGGTATTCGCCATAGCGCGCATCCGGCCCCGACGCGGCCTCGAATGCCACGTCCTCCGGCGCTCCGGGCAGAACGAGGATCAACCCCAGGTCGGGCTGCGCCTGCGCCGCCTCGGCCAGCGCATCGGCGACCCGCCGGTCGCGGAGGAACTGCGTTTCAAGGTAGATCAGGCGACGCGCCGCTCGGAACGCCTCGAGATGCGCCTGCGCCAGTTCTCCCACCAGCGGCCGCGGACCGAGGAACGGCAGCGGAAAGTCGCGTCGCCGCGAAAGGGTGCGCAGCAGCCGCCCCGTGGGCGGCGCTTCCGCCTGGCCCTCCACCACCTGGCGAAAGCTCTCGAGATGGCGCTGCGCCTCGGCCACGATGGGGCCGCGGCACATCACCTGCACGTCGTGCCAGGTCTCGTCGCGCCGCCGTTGATGGTTCTTGTCATCATAGCGCCGCTCGTCCAGGTCGAGCCCGCCGATGCAGAGCAGCTCCCGGTCGAAGACGGCGATCTTCTGGTGATGGGTGCCCGGCACCAGCGGCGGTGGCGGCCATTTGCGCGCCGACAGGCGGCCGCCGGTCTCTTCCTTGAGCCATTTGCGCAGGCCGGGGCTGTCCGAGAGTTGCCGTGCCCGTTCCTCCGCCGGCTGCGCGTTCAGGTCGCGTGCCGCCCGCCGAAGCTCCTTGATCAGCAGCGGCCAGAGCAGCAGCCGGGGCAACAGGCCGACCCGCGCCGGGTGCAGCGCGTTCACGATGCGCAACCGCGCCATCGGCCCCGCCGCCCGGGCCGCCTGCTCGAACGATCGTCGCGCCTCCCACGAGACCCGGTGAAGCTTGCGAGCGAGGATCGGGTCGAAATCCGAGAGCACGAAATGGATCGCGACACCGCGCTTCAGGACATGCACCAGAAGGTCGAACCAGGTCTCCCCGATGGCCTTCCCTTCCTCGCTGCGCAACGTGGTATCGGGATCGAACACGCGGAAACAGGCCCAGATCTCGTACTTGGCGTCCAGAAAGGCCCGCTCGTAGGCCGGATAGGCTTCCTCGGCCGTGATCAGGACGCGGAGATCGCGCATGTCCCCGACGGGGGCGCTTTGGTCGTCAGGTTCTGTCGACATGCCAGCCCTCTCTCACCCGCTCCCTGCCCAGACACCCCCTCAACGTTCAAAACGCCGCGCCGGTTCCCTCCTCGAGTCGAAAAGGTTCCAAGGCAAAGGTGACCGACAGTCGAAAGAAGCCGTTCTCCCGCTCCTGCTCCACCTCGGCGCCGAGCTGCACCGCGAAGGCGCTGATCAGCCGCGAACCCAGACCCGATCCGTCGGCGGCCACGGGATCGGTGGGAGTCGACCCGACCGAGTTCTCGACGCTGACGGTCGCCGCCTGTGCATCCTGCGCGCCGTGGACGCGGAGCGCCAGCCGCACGAAGGGCCGCGTCCCATCCCGTGTGCCTGCGTACTTGATGGCATTGGTCATCGCCTCGGTTACCAGCATCGCCAGCGGGCTCACCTGGTCGGGCGACATGGCGACCGGCTCCAGCTCGAGATGCAACTCGATCCGCTGCTCCGTTTCCTGCGCCACGGCGATCAGCTGCCGGGCGAGGTCTTCCAGAAGCTGATCGGCCCGCAACCCTACGAGCGACGAGCTCTGGTAGAGCTCGCGGTGGAACTTGGCGAGGCTGCTCAACCGCCCTTGCACCCGTCGCAGCGCCTCCTCCGCCTCCGGTCCGTTGCTCTGCCGGATCTGCATGTTGATGATCGACGACATCAGCTGCAGGTTGTTCTTCACCCGGTGATGCACCTCGCGCAGCAGCAGCTCGCGCTCGTGCACCCGGTCCTCCAGCTCGGCCTCGTCATGCAGGATCTTCTCCGCCATCGAGTCGAAGGTCTCGCCGATCTCCCGCAGCTCGCTCGGCGCCCGCGCCATCGTCTCGCCCGAGAGGATGGCCCGCCCGTCGGCAAAGCTGCGCATCCGCATCCGGAGCTGCCGGGTCGGCGCGATCACCTGGCGGCGCAGCACCAGCACCGCCACCAGCAGGCTGACCAGCCACATCAGGATAGGCGCATAGAGCGCCGCCCCGCCGTAGAGCTGCCGATTGACCGGCACCGCCCCGGCCGGCGCGCTGCCGAGCGCATAGGCCCGGTCGCCATAGAGCGGCACCACCGCGAAATCCCGGATCGGCCCGGCGACGCTCGGCTCGGTAAAGACGAAGCGGCCCGGCCCGGCGAGGCTCTTCAGGTCCCGGTCCCGGGGCAGCAGCCGGGCGAGGTCCTCCGGCGCGACATCGGCGGTCAGGACCTCGCCCTGGGCGTTGAAGGTCAGGATCTGGAATTCCGGGTCCTCGGTCTCGTCGGGCCTAGACAGCACCAGCGGCAACGAGGGGAAGGAGATCGAGACGAAGCCCTGGAAACTGTCGTCGGCCAGGTGCACCGGCTGGCTCACCACCACCACGGCCTGTTTCGTCACCGCGCCCGAGGGGTTGAAGGTCACGTCCGCGCGGGGATTGGCAAAACGGCGGCGCGACGCCTCATTGTCCGAGAAATCGTAGAGTGCGTCCTTGTCGTTGCACCGATTGAGCTGATCGGACTCCGTGTGGCCGACAAAGGCGAAGCGCGGGTTCGCGCCCGCGATCTGCTGCATCAGCGCGACGCATTCCTGCATGGCCGGGCGCTGCAGGGCCAGCGTCTCGGCGAGGGTGGCGGCGGTGGCGAAAGCGCTCAGGATGGAGTCGCGTTCCGGCGCCGTAGAGGCGGCGGTCTTGGCCAGCAGGCTCGCGCGATAGCTCTCCGTCGCCGCCTGTGTGGCTCTTTGAGATTGCCATGCGGCCACGAGCGCCAGCGGCAGCAGCACCAGCGACAGCATGGAAACGATGCGAAAGGTCAGGCCCTTGCGATCCCAGCCAAGCAGGCCGGACCCGGATTCCCCGGATCGCCTCGCCCCCTTCGCCCCGAGCACGGGGGCCTGCGCGGGCGGGGCCGCCCTCAACACCCGGGCTCCCCCGGCCCCAGCGAGGAAAAGTACGGCGCCGCGCCTGACCGGTCAGGGCGCGCGGTCCCGCCATTGGGAAACAACGCGGTTGTGTCAGGGGCAAGCCCCGCCAGCGGGTTCTCGGCAAGCAATTTCGGAGCGTTCATCATGTCCATCGCAGGGGATCCACCTGCCCTAACGCACGACCCGGGATCTTGTTCCCTGCGCCACGAGATTTTTCTTCACCCGGCACGGCGCTCCGGCCAGATCCTTGCGAGCCCCATCGCGGAAGCTTGCTCATAAACGCGGTGTGCCCACCCGAACTCCGCGTGGAGACGACGAAAAACGACACCACATGTCGCAAATGTTGCTCTTCCGGTTGGCTTTCCGGCCGCGCTCCGTTATCTGGCCGCCCGTGACCTCGTACCCAGTCGAAGCGCAGCGCCCATATCAAACGCGCATTACCCGGCGAAAGCCGATCCGCTCACGACCTGATCGCCCCGCGGCAGCGGCGCATCAGCGTGCTTTGCGAACCCTCTGCGAAGCCCGGCCCGAGGTCCACGCTGCCGCCTGCATCCGTCCCGGCGGCCCGACCGGTTCACACTCCCGATCGGGCGCGTGGGGGCATTTCAATGCCAAATGGAGCATCTAATGAAATTCGCCACCTCCCTCGGCGCCGCCACCCTGGCGCTGGCCGTTCCCACCCTTGCCCATGCCGATTGCGGCGAGGTCTCGATTGCCGAGATGAACTGGGCCTCCGCCTCGGTCGTCTCGCAGATCGAGAAATTCATCATGGAGCAGGGCTACGGCTGCACCGTCTCGCTGGTGCCTTCCGACACCGTGCCCGCCGTCACGTCACTGGCCGAGAACAACGAGCCCGACACCGTTTCGGAACTCTGGGTCAACTCCGCCGGCGACGCCTATGACAAGCTCAAGGAACAAGGCAAGGTCCAGGAACTGGGCGCGGTGCTCGAGCCGGGTGGCGTCGAAGGCTGGTGGATCCCGGCCTACCTTGCCGAGAAGCACCCCGAATTGACCACCATCGAAGGCGTGCTCGCCAATCCGGAGCTGGTCGGCGGGCAATTCAACAACTGCCCCGACGGCTGGGGCTGCCGGATCGTCAACGACAACCTGATCCCCGCCTTTGGCCTCGAGGACAACGGCATCGAGGTGTTCAACCACGGCTCCGGCGAGACGCTGGCGACCTCGATGGCTTCGGCCTACGAGAACGAGGAGCCCTGGTTCGGCTACTACTGGGCGCCCACTGCGCTGCTCGGCAAGTACGAGATGGTCGCGGTCGACCTCGGCGCGTATGACGCCGACGTCCACGCCGCCAACCAGAACGCCGACAACGCGGACCCGAAGCCCTCGGCCTTCCCCGCGGCCCCGGTTGTCACCGTCGTCACCACCGATTTCGCCGAGCGCGAACCGGAGATCGCCGAATTCCTGGCCAATGTCAGCTTCGACGTCGACGACATGAACGCCACGCTGGCCTGGATGGACGCCAACAGTGCCTCCGGCGAGGAGGCGGCCGTCTACTACCTGACCACCTTCAAGGACAAGTGGTCTGCCTGGCTGAACGACGAGGCGCGTGAAAAGCTGGCCGGCCTGCTGAACTGACGCGAGCCACAGATCCGAGGCGGGGTGGCGTGCGCGCCGCCCCGTCCCCCTGTTCGGCACCCCTCCCCGGCTGCCGCAAGACGGAGGCCTCATGGCAACCTACGATTCCCTTTTCGACACGCTCGGATTGCGTGACTGGTGCGATGCCGGTTCCTCGTCCGCGCCGATGTCGATGGCCGACCTGATCGGCCAGGCCGGCGGCGCAGAGCCCGAAGGCTCTATCTGGCAACTGCCCTTCCCCTCGATGGACGCGCTCAACGACGCCTGCCCCGCTTTTCCCCAATCGCGCGAGGTCACCCGCGGACTGGAAGACGGCTTCCTGTCGATCAAGGACAGCCTCTCCTTCGTGCTCGACCCGCTGACCCAACCGCTTTCCTGGGCGCTCGAAGGCGCGCTCTGGCTTTTCGACACAACGCCCTGGTGGATCATGATCCCGCTGCTGCTGCTGGTGGTCCAGCTCGTGACCCGTTCGGCGGCGCTGGTGGTCTTCGTGGCCGCCTGCCTCGGCTTCCTCGCTTTCATCGATTACTACAGCTACGCGATGGACACGCTGGCGATCATCTTCGTCTGCGCCTTCATATGCGTGCTGCTCGGGGTGCCCATCGGCATCGCCATGTCCCGGAGCGACGGCTTCCAGCGCGCGGCGATCCCGATCCTCGACATGCTGCAGACGCTGCCGACCTTCGTCTACCTGATCCCGTTGATCTTCCTGTTCTCGGTGACCGAGCCCAAGCTCTACGGCATCGCGATCATCCTCTATGCCATCGTGCCGGTGATCCGGCTCACCAACCTCGGCATCCGGCTGGTCGACAAGCAGGTGATCGAGGCCGCCGACGCCTTCGGCATGACCGCGCGCCAGAAACTCTGGGAGGTGCAGATCCCGCTGGCGCTGCCCAACATCATGGCTGGCGTGAACCAGACCATCATGATGAGCCTCGCCATGGTCGTCATCGCCTCGCTGGTCTCGGCGCCCGGGCTCGGTGTGCTGGTGCTGCGCGGAATTCGAAACCTGGAGCTGGGCGTGGGCCTCGTGTCCGGCCTCGGCATCGTGCTGCTGGCGGTGATCCTCGACCGGACCACCAAGGCCGCGCTGGCCCGGGTCAACAGCACCCACCAGATGTGAGCAGGTTCCGATGACAGAAGAAATCAAGATTTCGATCCGCAAGCTCTACAAGATCTTCGGCGAGGACCCGGCCGCGGCGCTGGAACATGTCCGCGCCGGGGTCGACAAGACGGAACTGCTCGACGCCCACGACCACGTGCTCGGCCTGCAGGACATCAACGTCGACATGCATGCCGGCAAGATCACCGTGATCATGGGGCTCTCCGGTTCCGGCAAGTCGACCCTGATCCGCCACGTGAACCGCCTGATCGAGCCCACCGCGGGCGAGGTCTGGGTCAATGGCGAGAACATCCTGGAACTCGACGAGAAACAGCTCCGCCAGGTGCGGCGCGAGCGGATGTCGATGGTGTTCCAGAAGTTCGCCCTGCTGCCGCACCGCACGATCCTGGAGAACGCCGGCACCCCGCTTTCCGTCCGCGGCCTGTCGCGCGCGGAATGGGAGGACGAGGCCCGCACCTGGCTCAACCGGGTCGGGCTGGAGGGGCTGGACGAGCAGCACCCGCACCAGCTCTCGGGCGGCATGCAGCAGCGCGTGGGCATCGCCCGGGCGCTGACCTCCAACGCCGACATCATGCTGATGGACGAGGCCTTCTCCGCGCTCGACCCGTTGATACGCACCGACATGCAGAACCTGCTGCTCGAGTTGCAGGAAGAGCTGCACAAGACCATCGTCTTCATCACCCATGATCTCGACGAGGCGTTGAAGCTGGCCGATCACCTGGTGATCCTGAAGGACGGCGCGGTGATCCAGCAGGGCGAGCCCCAAAAGATCCTGCTGCACCCCAACGATCCCTACATCACGGACTTCATCTCCGACATCAACCGCGCCCGCGTGCTCAGGGTGCGCTCGGTGATGGTGCCCACCCGCGAGCCCCGCGACGGGCTCGCCGGCGAGGTCGACCACGACGCCAACCTGGAATCGGTGATCGCGCTCTCGGGCGGCGATACGACGCTTTCCTACCGTGTGATCCGCAAGGGCGAGCAGGTCGGCGTGCTTTCGGTCAAGGACCTCGTGCGCGCGCTCGTGCCCTCCGAGGCCTCCGACGAAGGCGTGCTCTCCCGCGCCAGCTAGGCCGGCGGCGGGGCTACCTGCCCCGCCGTCCCCACCCATTTTCGCGCCATCTTCGCCCTGCCCACGACGGCCTTTCGCGCCGGTCGCGGACGCGCGCTGCAAACGCGTTTCCCGGGGCATTTGTTCCCTACGGAATCGGTGATTTTCCTGCCCCTCGCACGGGAACGATTCCGCGCCGAGGCGGTTTCGTCTGTCAGAGATTCCGGCGGCAATCGCGCCGCTGGGAACCAGCCATGCAGGAGGCATGACATGCGGAAATTCCTGACCACCACGGCGCTCGTCGCCATGACGGCGCTTCCCGTTTACGCCGAGAGCCATCAGCAGACCGAGAGCGTGGATCTCGCTGGCATCTCGATCCAGCAGGGCGACTTCACCGTCGCCGATATGGTCGGCACCCCGGTCTTCATCGATCCCGCCGGCGAAGTATCCGAGACCGAAACGGGCCTCGACGTGCCCGACAGCTGGGTCGAGATCGGCCAGATCGACGATGTCTACCTGAGCGCTGACCGGCAAGTGGCCACAGTGCTGATCGCCCCGGGCGCGGCGCTTTCCGGCGACCAGTCCCAGATCGGCATCGACCCCGGCCAGCTCACCTTTCGCCGCGCAGGGGGCGACGGCACGCCGGTTGCGCTCTACCTCGGCGACATGACCTCGCTCGAGACCGCGGAGCCCTTCGACCGCGAAGGTGCCGAGGCGGAGGGCCAGGTGTCGGCAAGCGACAGCGAGATGGCCGCAAAGGGTGCCGCAGAACCCGAGGCGATGTCCCGCGAGGAAACCGAGACCGTGGAAGAGGTGGCGGAGCCCAACGAGGCCGCCGAGATGGCCGGCTCCGCCGAGCCGGACACTGACCCAGACACCGTCGCCGCCCCCTTGGGCACCAACGGCCCGGCCCTCGACACCGGCCCGCTGACCGCCGAGAAGCTCGACGGAATGCGGGTGATCGGCAGCGACGGCGACCACGTCGGAGAGATCTCGCAGATCATCCTCTCCGAGGACGGCATGGTCGAGCGCGTGATCGTCGACGTGGGTGGCTTCCTGGGCATCGGCGAGAAGCCGGTTGCGCTGCCCTTCGAGGACATCGAACTGGTCGAGGGCGACATCCTGGACCTGCGGGAAGTGCGCGTTCGCTACACCGAGGAAGAACTGGAAGGAATGGAGCGGTGGACCGAGTGATGGCCGCCAACTTTCCCGGCGGGGCCGCAGTGATGCGCCCCGCCAGCGACAAGGTGGACCGCCGGTCCACCCGTCGCGTGCTTGCGGAAACGGGCAAAGGCCCGGTTGCCGCATTCCCCAGCGAGGACAGCACGGCAACGGCCAGCCTCCGGACACGGCGAAGCTGCGTCATCCTGAATGACGGCGCCGGCAGGGACGCCGGCGGCAGCGCGCGGCGCGAGCGGCTGGCCCGTCTGCTGGAGGCGCAGGGCGTTACCGCCGACCTGCGCCGTGTCACCCGCGGCCGAGACCTGGAGCAGACCGCGCGCGACTGCCTCGACGAGGGCTACGGCCGGCTGATCGCCGCGGGCGGCGACGGAACAATCGCCGCGCTGGCCGGCGTCGTCCACGGCGCGGGCGCGGAGCTTGGCATTCTCCCCGAGGGCACGTTCAACTTCTTCGCACGCGGCCTTGGCATCCCCGAGGATCAGGAGGCCGCCGTCGCCGTCCTGCGCGACGGCATCGTCCGCGAGGTGCCGATCGGCACGGTGAACGGACGCGTGTTCCTCAACAACGCCAGTCTCGGCGTCTATCCCGAGATCCTGCGTGAGCGCGAAGGAATGTATCGCCGCTGGGGCCGCAGCCGCCTCGCGGCCTACGGCTCGGTTTTCTCGGTGCTGGCGGGCCGGCAGCGCCCGCTCGACCTCGCAATCCGCATCGACGGGGCCGAGGTGCACCTGCGCACCGCGCTCGCCTTTGTCTGCAACAGCGCCTACCAGCTCCGTCAGTTCGGCGTGGACGGTTCCGAGGCGGTCGAGCGCGGCGAGTTCGTGCTGCTCACCTCGCGTAACGAAAGCCGCTTCGCGATGCTGCGCGCGGCCCTGCGGCTGGCCCTCCGCCGCCCCCGCAAGGCCGAGGATTTCGACCTGCGCACCGGACGCGAGATCGCCATACGCCCGGCCCGCCGCCGGAACCTGCTGGCGCTGGACGGCGAACGACAGGCGCTGGCCAGCCCCCTGCAGATCCGCCATGCCGCCCGGCCGCTGCGGGTGATCGTCCCGCGCGAGGCCAGCGGCTGATGCCCCGGATCGTTCATATCTCCGACCTGCATTTCGGCACCGAACACCCAGACCTGCTCGCCCCGCTGCGCCAGGCGATCGATGCCGCGCAGGCGGATGTGGTGGCCGTTTCGGGCGACCTGACGCAACGCGCCCGCCGCCACCAGTTCCGCGCCGCGCGCGCCTTTCTCGACAGCCTCGCCCCCCCGTGGATCAGCGTGCCCGGCAACCACGACGTGCCGCTCGACAAGCTCTGGGACAGGCTGTTGCGCCCCTATGGACGCTATCGCGAGATCATTGGAGAGGACCTTTGCCCGGTGCGGCAAGTGGGGCCGGTGACGCTGGTCGGGCTGAACACGGTCGACCCGCGTTCCTGGCAGCGCGGCCGGATTGGCCGCCGCGCCGTGCGCCGCGCCTGCGCGACGCTTGCCGAGGCCGGTGGCATTGGCGTCGTCGTCGCCCACCACCCGTTCGACCAACTCCCCGATGCCGACAAGACCCTGATGCGCCACGCAGCCGCCGCTGCCGGCGCGCTGGCCGAGTGCGGCGCACAGGTGATCCTGACCGGGCACCTGCACCGATGGCGCGCAGATCCCTTCGTCACCCGCCAGCAGGACCGACACCTGCTGCAGGTCCAGGTGGGTACCAGCCTCTCGCGCCGAGTGCGCGGCCAACCGAATGATTTCGCGGTGCTGGATTTCGACGACGCGGGCGTGGAAGTGCGCCGCATGACCTGGAAAACCCCGGCCTTCGCCACCACCGATCTGCGCCGCTTCAACCGCATCGGCCCGGAGTGGCGCCGCGCGTGAACCGCCCCGCGAGAACCGCCGCTTTCAGATCAACGGCCGGCGCATCGGCGCGACATTTTCCACCATCGCCACACGTGCCAGCCCGGCCGCATCATGGATGCGCAGCACCCCCTCGGCCCAGGTTGCCAACTGCCGGTCTCGCAGCTTGCCCAGCGTCTTGTTGGTGTGCACCAGCGACAGGCCGAGAGCGTCGGCAAGGTCCTGCTGGCGATAGGGCAGCGGCATGCTGCCCGCTTCCATCAGCCCCAGGCCCAGTCCCCGCCGCCCGATCCGATGCAGAGCCCAGGCGACCGACTGCAGCGCGTCCCGCTGGCCCAGGGTCAGCAGCGTCTCGCCCAGGAAGTGCTCCTCGATGGCCGCCAGCCAGGTCAGGTCAAACGCCCGCTCGGGCTGCTCGCGAAACACCTGCCAGATGGCCTTTCGGTCGAAAACACAGAGCGTCATCTCCGTGCTCGCCTCCACCGAATGCGTCATCTCGCCCATGATACCGGCCTGCAACCCCAAGAAATCTCCGGGAAAGACGAAGTTGATGACCTGCCGCCGCCCGCATTCGGTGAGCTTCGCCCGCAGGCCCATTCCGCTCAGAACGGTGTAGATCTGCGGCGCGTTCGCACCCTCCGAAAGGATCGGCGTGCCGGCCTCCACGGCCATCTCGCCCATCTTGAATTTCCGCATGAAATCGATGTCGGAGGCGCTCATCGGGACGAAGGCCTCAAGCTGCCTCAGCGGGCAATTCCTGCAATCCGTCTTGATCTTGAAACCCCTCCATCTATGTCACAGATTAATGCGCACTCCCTGAATTTGTTCCACAGACCTCCCCGATCAACAGAACATTCAGACTCCGATGCAGCTCATTCTTCTCGAACGCGACATGGTGATCGCCGAGGACATCGCCGAAATCGTTCGCAGCGTGTTCGACCTTCCGCACGTCATGATCGTCGCCTCGGTCGACGCCGCCTGCGCAGCGTTGGAGGCGGCCGACAGCGCCTGGGACGCGGTGATGCTCCACGGCACGTCCGAGGAAATCGGCAACGAACGCCTCCGAGGCCTGCTGACCGGCAAGGGGCTGCCCGCGATCGTCACCGGCGCCGGCGAGCGGATCGACCTGCCACCCGGCTGGACCCGACTTCCCATTCCCTTCACCACCGACGATCTGACCACGCTCCTGCAACGCATCCTGCCCCACCGCCCGACAGCTTGATAAGGGCGGCCGCGTGATGGTGGCGACGGATCAGTTCGCCGGAGAGTAGAAGATCGGCGAGCCCCAGGCGCGTTCCTGGATCACGGCCGGGACGTCCGCCAGAAGCGGCAGGTCGTTGCGCACCGCGTCATAGGTGGACCAGCGCGGGGTCGGGATCTCGAGGACGCGGGCGTAATAGAAGGCGATCGCCTGCGGGTCGTAATCCTCGTCCGTCCAGCTTCCCATGAGCACCGGCGCTCCGATGTCGTTGGTGAACATCGCCGTCTCAAGATCGACGGTGTTGCCGACCGGCTGCAGCTTGCCGGTCGCCGGATCGATCTCGCGCTCGCCGGACCAGACAACGTCGATGATCCTTTCATTGGCGTCGCCATATTCATCGACCCAGCCCTTGATGATCTGGATCCGGTCGAGATTGGCGCCCATCGGATCCTTCTCGGCATGGACCGTGAAGGTCGGCGCGGCGCCGAGCGGCGGCAGGTTGCCGCCCATGTGCGTGCCGAGCAGGTAGCCCTCCTCGGCCATCGCAACGGGATCGGATGGCTCCGACAGCCCCACGCCGCCGAACATCCGCACCTTGATGCGGGGGCCGGAGGTCGCGAAGGTCTCGCGCCGTTTCATCGCGTCCCAGATCGCGGCGCGCGTGTTCTCGGTGGCCCAGACTCCGGCGAGCGACCCGATGGAAAGGTCCTTGCCGTCGATCCAGCCGGCCACGCTGCCGGTGCGGCGGCGCTCGACCGTGCCGTCCTCCGGCCCGTGGGTGCCGACGAACTCGTCCTCGGCGACGGCCGCCGTCATGCCGTTGTGGTTGTCCGTTCCGCCGATGAAGCCGTACTTGAACGGGTTCACGCCGAGCGCGAACTCGTACCCGATGCCGTCGATCAGCCCGCCGCGAACAAAGTCGCGCTGGCGGAAGATTCGCCCCGAGTTCTTCTGGATCGAATCCGCGTTCTCGAAACCGGCGAACTCGTCGGCGGCCCAGAATTTCCGGTGCACCTCGGAATTGCCCTTCACCTGCATCATCTCGATCAGCGGTTCGTAGGATTGTCGGGTCCGGGCATATTCGAGGTCCATCGCCTCGCCGAAACTGTCCGTATCCGGAAACATCCGCCCCTTGGAGGCATTCGAGTTGTGCGGGATGGCCAGCAGACGACGCCCCTCGGCCTCCTGCGCCTTCATCCAGGCCCAGAGGTTTTCTTCCTCGTTGATGTCGATGTAGCTCGGAACGCTGGCGGGGACGTTGTTGTCACGAAAAAGCACGTTGCGGTGCAGGTTCGCGCCATTGGGCGCCGCCGACCATTCGAAACCGATGAGCGCGGTGAAAACGCCCGGCTCGTTGGCCTGCTCGGCCGCATCGACGATCGCCTGCCAGCCTGACCTGGACGTTTCCGGCCCCGCGTAATAGGGCGGATGCTGGGGCGTGGCGGACCGGTTGGAGGAAACCACGTACTTGATGAACCATTGCTGACGCTCCTCCATGCCTTGCAGCCCGCGGAGCGCGACGAGATCCTCGTTGTCGTGCCCGGGCGCGTCTTCGAACATGGCCGAATACATCTCGCCCAGGTACTCCGCGTGATCTGTCACCGCGGCGAAATCGAGCGGCCGCTTGTGCTGGGCAGTCCTGCCATCCGGCAGCGTCACCGGTTCTCCGCGCGCAAAGGCGAGACTGTCGGCCGGCATCAGCCGGGTCCCACCGATATAGGCGTCGAGCGAGAAGGCCGTGTGAAGGTGCGTTTCGCCGAAATAGGCGTCGCGCAGAGGATTGGGATCTGCCACCGCAACGGATGCCGTGGCGCAGAGCGCAACCGAGAGCAGGGAGCGTTTCATTGGTCCATCTTCCTCCACCTAGCCGACCTGTAGCAGCTTGCCCGAGTTGGCCTTGAGTTTTCAATCCGCCATTGCCGTCAGGGTTTCAGGCAGTCATCGCCGTCCACTCCGGTCGGCGTGAGCTATGTCCGGACGGCAGTAGGCTGGCGCCCACTCCGCGAACCTGCAGGGAGGGAAGATCCAGGCTCCTTCGAGCGGATGTCGCACATTGAGCGTTGGGAGTGCCGCGTCCGCGCCGAGCAGCCCCTGTTCGAACAGCCGAAGCCGCCGGCGACGCATCGCGCGCCCCGGGTTTCGTGGTGTCGAAGGTGAGGAGCCGTTCCGGGCGGTCCTGCGCGGATCCGGCCGGGGGGATGCGACCACCGCACATAGGGCAGCCGGTGGTCGCAGGTCGTGTCTCTTTC
>NZ_FZOY01000024.1:2500-5904 GCF_900188335.1 Tropicimonas sediminicola
TGCTTGGATTTGCCTCCGAGCCTGCAACCGGCCATGAAACGGCAATTTTGTCCAAGTCAAGTACACTAACCAAACAGTATGTTCCTTCGGGAACATGCGGGAAATGTACGACTTCTGAACGGGAAGAGAGGCGCTGGTCGAACCAGCCTGGCGCCGGAAGACGCAAGTCTTGCTCTTTCTGGATCAGATCAAGCGCGAGAAGGGCGTTTGGTGGATGCCTTGGCAGCAAGAGGCGATGAAGGACGTGATACTCTGCGATAAGTCCTGGGGAGCTGAGAATAAGCTTTGATCCAGGAATTTCCGAATGGGGCAACCCACCTGACAGCATCATATAGATAGCCTCGGTTATCTTTATGAGGTTGAACCAGGTACTTTGAGGCTGAATACATAGGCTTCAAAGAGCAAACCCGGGGAACTGAAACATCTAAGTACCCGGAGGAAAGGAAATCAATTGATACTCCCCTAGTAGCGGCGAGCGAACGGGGACCAGCCGAGACCGATAAGTGACCAGAACAATCTGGAAAGATTGACCATAGTGGGTGACAGTCCCGTATGGGAAGCTTTGAGGTACGAATTAAGTAGGGCGGGACACGTGAAATCCTGTCTGAAGATCGGAGGACCACCTTCGAAGGCTAAGTACTCCTTGCTGACCGATAGCGAACCAGTACCGTGAGGGAAAGGTGAAAAGCACCCCGACGAGGGGAGTGAAACAGTTTCTGAAACCGGACGCCTACAAGCAGTCGGAGGGGCCTCGAGCCCTGACGGCGTACCTTTTGTATAATGGGTCATCGACTTGGTCTAACATGCAAGCTTAAGCCGATAGGTGTAGGCGTAGCGAAAGCGAGTCTTAATAGGGCGTCGAGTATGTTGGATCAGACCCGAAACCGAGTGATCTAGGCATGACCAGGATGAAGGTAAGGTAACACTTACTGGAGGTCCGAACCCACACCTGTTGAAAAAGGTCGGGATGAGTTGTGCCTAGGGGTGAAAGGCCAATCAAACTCGGAGATAGCTGGTTCTCCGCGAAATCTATTTAGGTAGAGCGTCATCCGAATACCCCGGGGGGTAGAGCACTGGATGGGTAATGGGGCCCCACAGGCTTACTGATCCTAACCAAACTCCGAATACCCGGGAGTACTAGATGGCAGACACACTGCGGGTGCTAACGCCCGTAGTGGAGAGGGAAACAACCCTGACCTCCAGCTAAGGCCCCTAATTCATGGCTAAGTGGGAAAGCAGGTGGGACGACCATAACAACCAGGAGGTTGGCTTAGAAGCAGCCATCCTTTAAAGATAGCGTAACAGCTCACTGGTCTAATCAAGTTGTCCTGCGGCGAAGATGTAACGGGGCTCAAGCCATGAGCCGAAGCTGAGGATGCCGCAAGGCATGGTAGCGGAGCGTAGTGTGATATAACTCCATGCCTCCTTAACTCCTTCGGGAGTGTTGGAGGCTCGGAGTTTTCTGTGAAGCCGGCCTGTGAGGGATCCGGTGGAGAGATCACTAGCGAGAATGATGACATGAGTAGCGACAAAGAGTGTGAGAGACACTCTCGCCGAAAGTCCAAGGGTTCCTGCTTAAAGCTAATCTGAGCAGGGTAAGCCGGCCCCTAAGTCGAGGCAGAAATGCGTAGACGATGGGAACTAGGTTAATATTCCTAGGCCAGGAGGATGTGACGGATCGCAGGTGTAGTGAGGTCTTATCGGATTGACCTTGCTGCTGAGCGGTTCCTGGAAATAGCCCTCCATCAGACCGTACCCTAAACCGACACAGGTGGACTGGTAGAGAATACCAAGGCGCTTGAGAGAACGATGTTGAAGGAACTCGGCAAAATACCTCCGTAAGTTCGCGAGAAGGAGGCCCGGGTTCAAGGCAACTTGGATCCGGGGGCACAAACCAGGGGGTGGCGACTGTTTACTAAAAACACAGGGCTCTGCGAAGTCGCAAGACGACGTATAGGGTCTGACGCCTGCCCGGTGCCTGAAGGTTAAAAGGAGGGGTGAGAGCTCCGAATTGAAGCCCAGGTAAACGGCGGCCGTAACTATAACGGTCCTAAGGTAGCGAAATTCCTTGTCGGGTAAGTTCCGACCTGCACGAATGGCGTAACGACTTCCCCGCTGTCTCCAACATCGACTCAGCGAAATTGAATTGCCTGTCAAGATGCAGGCTTCCCGCGGTTAGACGGAAAGACCCCGTGCACCTTTACTACAGCTTCACACTGGCATTAGGCCGAACATGTGCAGGATAGGTGGTAGGCTTCGAAGCAGGGACGCCAGTCTCTGTGGAGCCTTCCTTGAGATACCACCCTTGTTCTGCTTGATGTCTAACCGCGGTCCGTTATCCGGATCCGGGACCCTGTGTGGCGGGTAGTTTGACTGGGGCGGTCGCCTCCTAAAGCGTAACGGAGGCGCGCGAAGGTTGGCTCAGAGCGGTCGGAAATCGCTCGTTGAGTGCAATGGCAGAAGCCAGCCTGACTGCAAGACTGACAAGTCGAGCAGAGTCGAAAGACGGCCATAGTGATCCGGTGGTCCCGAGTGGAAGGGCCATCGCTCAACGGATAAAAGGTACGCCGGGGATAACAGGCTGATGGTGCCCAAGAGTCCATATCGACGGCACCGTTTGGCACCTCGATGTCGGCTCATCTCATCCTGGGGCTGGAGCAGGTCCCAAGGGTACGGCTGTTCGCCGTTTAAAGAGGTACGTGAGCTGGGTTTAGAACGTCGTGAGACAGTTCGGTCCCTATCTGCCGTGGGTGTAGGATACTTGAGAGGAGTTGCCCCTAGTACGAGAGGACCGGGGTGAACGGACCACTGGTGGACCTGTTGTGGCGCCAGCCGCAGTGCAGGGTAGCTATGTCCGGAAAGGATAACCGCTGAAGGCATCTAAGCGGGAAGCCCCCCTCAAAACAAGGTATCCCTGAGGGCCGTGGTAGACCACCACGTCGATAGGCCGGAGATGTAAGCGCAGCAATGCGTTCAGTTGACCGGTACTAATGGCCCGATAGGCTTGATTTGATCCAGTAAAAGCAAGACTGGAACACAATCAGAAGTCAGAAATGACCTGGACAAAACCTGATGTTGGTGGCAAAAGCCGCGCCCAGCTTACGCAGGTGTGGCACGCAATTGCGAAAGCGCAATCGCTTCCGCCACCCGGCGCTTTGCAACGCAAAGCGCCGAACATGGATTTTTCCTCGGTTTGGTGGTCATAGCACGAGCAAAACACCCGATCCCATCCCGAACTCGGCCGTTAAGTGCCGGCGCGCCAATGGTACTGCGTCTCAAGACGTGGGAGAGTAGGTCACCGCCAAACCTAGAAAAAATCCAAAAACTCTCAATACGATATCCCAAACATAAAACAGCCCCAGTTGGACAAAACCCAACCAGGGCTGTTCCCGTCTCACGGGTAG
>NZ_FZOY01000001.1 GCF_900188335.1 Tropicimonas sediminicola
GCTATACGAGGAGCACGTTTGCCAAGGCGACGGTCATGCCCAGACTGGCCGACTTTTGCTCCGCCCAGTGGTCGGTTTTTGCGCCGCCGTTGACACATGCAGCGCAAGGCGCTTTGGATCTGGGCGGGGTCCATAGTAATCCTGAACCCACTCCCAGACATTTCCCGTCATCTCGTAGAGGCCATAGCCGTTGGGCGGAAAGCTTCCAACCGGCGCGGTCCCGACCCAGCCATCTTCTGCCGTGTTGGCCGCCGGGAAGTTGCCTTGCCAGGTATTCATTGCATGAACCCCGCCCGGCATCATTTCATTGCCCCATGGGAACTTCTTTCTGGCCAGCCCCCCTCGCGCGGCAAACTCCCATTCGGCCTCTCTCGGCAAGCGCAACCCTGCCCAGCGACAATAGGCGAACGCGTCGTACCAGGCGATCTGCACGACCGGATGGTCGGGCCGGTCTTGCCAGTTGCTTCCGGGGCCTTCCGGCGTACGCCAACACGCGCCTTCCACGAGCCGCCACCAGGGAGCGGTGCCGGCGAAATCGGGATATTTCGCGGTGTTGTCGAGGAAAAGGTGGAAGACGTAGCTCCACCCTTCCTGCTCCGCGACCGTGCGGTATCCGGTCGCCTCGACGAAGGTTGCGTACTCGGCGTTGGTGACAGCGTGTGGCGCAATCCGAAACGGCGACACCCGGACGCGTCGGCGGGGGCTGTCGAGGTCATCGGGATACCGCGACTGGCGTGCGCCCATATCGAAGAACCCTCCATCGAGCTTCACCAGCCGGTCACGTAGCTCAGATCTGAGTTCAAGCGGCGCCTGAGGCACCGAGAGGGCAGGGGCCTCGAACCTCGCATCAGAGTCCCTTGCAGAGGCTTCGGTCGCCGGACCGCAGCAGGTCTTGGTGTCGTCATGCATTTCGTGTGTGCTCGCTTCTCTCAACGGCGTACTTGCCATGCATTCTTCCATCAAGCCAAGGGTCGTTGCTCGCTGGCCTGGAACGCATCTATGTCTTTCGGATGCTGGCGACGGGCACTTGCCTGCGATTCAATAGTCGCTTGCCATCATGCCGGAGGAAGTCCAGCTCTCAGATCCGGAACTCGCCTTGCTCGAATTCCACCGGCCGTCCTCGAACTTCGGCGCAGCCTTGCCTGAAGCGCTTGGCGCCCCTGAGCAGGCCCTTCGACAGGAACGTCGAGGATCATGACCAGCCTTCCGTTTGATTGGCTATTGCGGGAGGCGCAAAGCGATCGCTGCCAGATCGCAGAGGATTGACCCGCGTTGCAAGTTGGAGCCGCCAGTCAGGCGCCAAGGTAATACGCTCCCGTGCGGCCCAGGCCTCTGCCTGGTCCACGAGAGGCAAGCCGGGCTTGACCTGGTCGATGAAGAGCCGCTCCGGTCGGCGTTCTATCCGGTCGACAAGCGGCGCCACGAGATCGCGTCCGAAAAGATCCTCGATCCGCGCTCGCTCCATGCCAACGATCTCCTCGAGCCCGATCACCCGATCCGGGCAGGTCGCGTGGCTCGAAGAGCGACGCTGCCTTCCTTCGATCCGTCCCGTATCTGGTCCGTCAAGAAGGACCGGCGGCAGATCGGTGTCTTCGTTGGCCAGAAGAGCCGCCATTGCCTGCATGACGCGCTGGCCGGTGGCCGGGGCAAAGACGACCTCCCGGCGTGGGCGGAATCGGCCCGCGCCGATGAGCAGCGTCTTGAGCGTAGAGAGGTCGGTCTGGTCCGTCGTGCTCGCCACCAGCACCGGCTGAGCACCGCCCAGCATCACGGCTTCGAGACCCAGGAATGTTTCCATGGTCCCTGTATGCCCATTATTTCTGGTGCTTTGCTCACCGCACGAGCTGGTGCAGCTGCGCCCTTCGCCAAGTCACATTGCTGAGGCAATCCTTCGCAGGGGGAAGACCGGTTTGGCGCTGCGGGTGCCCGGGAGCGGCGACTGCACGGCAACTTGAGCAGTCGTCAGCATCAGGCTCGGAACCATGAGGATGGGCGACGTCCGGTCGTAGCGAGATGGCCGTCACCGGCGGCTCGAATTGCGGTGGTCATCCAACGCAATATGCATCCGGAATGGCATCTGTACGCGCTCCGATTTCGCGAGTGTCGGCGCAATCCGCTCAACAGCCTTCAGTCTTGACGGTTTTCATCGTCACCGCTGCGTCATCTCCAGCGTTCGTAGAACATCGGGAATCCGCTTCTTCACCTTGAAGAAGCCCGCGGTCGCATGAGGCCAGATCGCCGTATCCCAGGTGCGGCGCAGTTCGCAAAGTGAAATGCCTTGACGTTCAAGTGCAGGCGCCTGCGTCAGCAGATAGTCTCGCAGAGGACCCTCGGGGACATAGGGCGTGACGATCTGACCAACGCCTTCGGTTGTCGCCCAATCGGCAAGAGCCGTCGGCTCCGCCGCTCGGAGACGCCGTGCGACCAGACCGCAGCGCCGCACGGTATCGTCGAGGACCTCGTTCTCGAAGGCCGAAACCGCCGCCGAAATGGGACGCTTTGACCGCAGTTCACTGCCTGCCAAGGTCGCGCAGGTATGGATATCCAGCCCGGACAGGTCGAAGGTCTCGACGCGGCAGTCTTCCTCGGTGATGAGGAGCGCGGTCTGAACACGCGTTTGCGGCGGTCGAACCTCCCGCAGCGGCCGCAAAGGTGGCAGGCCGTCCGGCTCGGTATGATCCAGCGGGACAATCTCCGCTGCGAGGTCGGACTCGCGCACCTGGAACCGACCTTCGGTGAAGCGCTCGATGTTCGAAGCGGTTGCCTGGTACGCCTTGCCACGTGTGTGCAGCCCTGCAACCCATCGCCAACCCAGCGTGTTCGAGGCCGGATCGCCGTCGATCAGGTGACGCAGGAAGAAGTCCGCCCCAGTTCGCCATGGAAGGCCAAAGGTGAAGATCCAGATCGAAGCGAACCACATGCGCGCGTGGTTGTGCAGGTACCCAGTCTCGGCCAACTCCCGCGCCCAGAAGTCAAAGCATTGCAGCCCGGTCTTGCCGCTCTCGGCGGCCTCGAGCCGGCTCCGCAAATCGTCATTTCTCTGCACCTCCGCAAGATCGTGTTCGAGCCCCGAACGATAGCTTTCCCAAATCGACGGTCGATGCTCCAGCCACCCCTTGAAATAACCGCGCCAGATAACCTCCTGGATGAACTTCTCGGCTCCGGCCGGGCCGTGCGCGTCGAGCGCGGCCGCCACGGCCTCGCTCTCCGTTACGAGGCGACGACGGATATACGGCGAGAGATGGCTGGCCGAGGTCTGTTTGCCTGGCCCGGCATCGACATTGCGGTTTGCTGCGTAGCTTCGGCCCATGCGCGGACGGAAAGCGTCGAGCAGGTCCAGCCCGGCCTTTCGGGTGCCGGGCCGTCTGTCGGAACTGTACTGAGAACTGGTCATGGCGTTGAAACTGGGCCGCCGGCACCGTTTGTCCATGCAGGCTTCGACTGCCTCGCATGATACTCGGACGAGACATCTCGTCCGCTCGACTTATGTAGCACTGCGAAAGGCGGTCGGGAGCGAATTGGCGATATGCAATCATCGATAGCGGCGGGAAGGCTGGACAGGGACGCGTCAGCGCCGGGCGATTCACTCACGGTCTATTTCGACGGATCCTGTCCTCTGTGCACGGCAGAGATCCAGCACTATGCCTCCCGAAGAGGAAGCGAGGCGTTGCATTTCATCGACGTATCCGACGAGACTGCGACAACCGGCCCGGACCCGGACAGGACTGCAGCGATGCAGAGGTTTCACGTGCGCCGTACGGACGGCACTCTGCTGTCGGGCGCTGCCGCTTTCGCGGAAATCTGGAGCATGTTGCCCGGCTGGCGCATTGCCGGACGTCTCGCCCGGACGTGGCCTGTGTCGGTCTTCCTGGAGATCGGATACCGTGCGTTTCTGCCGGTCCGTCCCGCAATTTCGCGCCTCGCACGGCGCATCATGGGGCGCGGGAGGGGCGCGCAATGACGAGCCTCGCGCTTCTCGCAACAGCGCTTCTGTTCGGTGGTATGATCCTGTATTCGTTTGGCTTCGCGGCGTTCCTCTTCTCGGCTCTGCCGGCTGCGCAGGCAGGCAAACTGCTGCGACGCGCCTTCCCGCACTTCTACCTGTTCGTGCTCGCCGCATCGGCTCTTTCGGCCTTGCTCCTGGTGGGGGCCGACGCATCGGGCGCATGGCTCATGGGACTGGTCGCTCTTACGGTGATTCCGGCCCGTCAGGTTCTGATGCCGGCGATCAACGAAGCGACCGTCACGGGCCATACGAAGCGCTTCAAGGTCCTGCATGGGCTGTCGGTCGCCCTGACCCTGTGCCATATCGCAGCTACCGCGGCCGTCCTCGTCGGCTTTACCTGATCGTCGCAATGCCGCTTCTGCCCGAGAACGTTCAGCACTACCCGAGGCCACCGCGGTTGGAGCCAGTGAGCAACCGCATCCAGATCATCCTCGGCGGTGCAACGGTGGCCGACACGTCCCGGGCAATCAGGGTTCTCGAAACCCACCATGCGCCGACCTACTATCTCTGGCCGGACGACATCGTCGCCGATCTGCGCCCTGTACCGGGTAGGAGCTATTGCGAGTGGAAGGGCGTTGCCTCCTATTTCGACGTGATCTCCGGCGGACAGGTCGCGGCCCGCGCGGCCTGGTGCTACGCCGCTCCCACCCGATTTTTTCGGCCGCTGACAAACCACGTCGCTTTCTACGCCGGCAAGATGGACGCATGTATGGTCGATGGCATTCGCGTCGTTCCACAGCCGGGTGATTTCTATGGCGGCTGGGTCACGCCAAACCTCATCGGGATCCCAAAGGGCGCGCCGGGCACCGAGCATTGGTGACCCCTGCTGGCGCCCCTCCCGACGCCACGCATCTGCCTGTTCCCGAGATCAGCCAAAGCGATGGGCTACAAGCAAGAGCTCTCTTTCCATTGGCTGTGTCTGCCGTTCCCAGAGGATTGCGCAAAAGCATCTACTTGCCGCAATGACCTTATTGGGATCTTTCCCACGACGGAGCCCATCATTCGGCTCGTCGGAGCGCTGATGCTGGAGGCCAACGACGAGTGGACCGTCGCGCGAAGGTACGCGAAGGTACATGTCGCTTGAAACTCTCGCCCGCGCACCGACGATCCAACCTTCAGGCTGCCCGCTGTGGCGACCTGATCAGCCTCGAGCCTCTCCGAAGCTCCGCGCTCTTACACCATCCGGTGGGACACTATCGGACAGGGCGAATTCGTCAGTTCAGAAAGGCGTTCGCCGAAAGCCGAGTATTTCCAATCGCTTCAAGGCCCTTGGTGCTCTTGATCCCGACATTTGGCAGCCAATACACCCGGTTTTGGCTTCGTGACGCCCTACGGAACAAATTGCTCCCGGTTAGGCCTCAGCCGCACTTCGAATGCCCGCAGCTCATGCAGGTCATGCAGCCTTCGACCATGCGCATCTCGTATTGTCCGCAGGACGGGCAGGCCTGGCCTTTGGGGCGGTCGCCGACGACCATGCGTTCGGCTTCCGGGTCCGCCTTGAGGCCGAGCCCCTCGCCCTCGATGAAGCCGATCGAGACCATGTGGCGCTCGATCACGCCGCCGATGGCCGCGAGGATCGACGGTACGTACTTGCCCTGCATCCAGGCCCCGCCGCGCGGGTCGAACACGGCCTTGAGTTCCTCGACCACGAAGGACACGTCTCCCCCGCGCCGGAACACGGCCGAGATCATCCGCGTCAGTGCCACGGTCCAGGCGAAATGCTCCATGTTCTTGGAGTTGATGAACACTTCGAACGGGCGGCGCGTGCCGTTCAGGATGATGTCGTTGATCGTGATGTAGATCGCGTGCTCGCTGTCGGGCCACTTCACCTTGTAGGTGTGCCCCTCGAGCGATTGCGGCCGGTCGAGCGGTTCGCTCAGGTAGATGACGTCGGCGCCCTGATCGGCCTCGGGCGTGTCCTCGGTGGTCTCGCTGACCGACAGCACGGAGCCCGTCACATCGTTCGGACGATAGGTGGTGCAGCCCTTGCAGCCCGAATCCCAGGCCTGCATGTAGACGTCCTGGAAATCGTCGAAGCTGATGTCCTCGGGGACGTTGATCGTCTTGGAGATCGAGCTGTCCACCCATTTCTGGGCCGCCGCCTGCATCCGCACGTGATCGCCCGGGCTGAGCGTCTGGGCGTTGACGAAATGCTCCGGCAACTCGCGCTCGCCGAACTTGTCACGCCACATCTGGACCGCGTAGTCGACCACTTCCTCTTCGGTTCGCGACCCGTCCTTCTGCAGCACCTTGCGGGTGTAGCTGTAGGCGAAGACCGGCTCGATGCCGGAGGAGACATTGCCGGCATAGAGGCTGATCGTGCCCGTGGGAGCGATCGAGGTCAGCAATGCGTTGCGGATGCCGTGTTCGCGGATTGCGTCGCGCACGTCCTCGTCCATGTGCTGGAGAGAGCCGCTGGCGAGGTACTTTTCAGCGTCGAACAGCGGGAAGGCGCCTTTCTCCTTCGCCAATTGCACCGACGCCAGGTAGGCGGCGCGGGCGATCCGGTGCAACCAGCGCGAGGTCTGGCGCGCCGCTTCCTCAGAGCCGTAGCGCAGGCCCACCATGAGCAGCGCATCGGCAAGGCCGGTTACACCAAGCCCGATCCGGCGCTTGGTACGGGCCTCCTCGGCCTGTTGCGGCAGCGGGAAGCGCGAGGCGTCGACCACGTTGTCCATCATCCGCACGGCAGTGGCGACCAGCTCGTCCAGCGCCTCCTCGTCGATCTCGGCTTCGTCCTCGAATGGTGCCGCGACGAGGCGTGCGAGGTTGACCGAGCCCAGAAGGCAGGCGCCATAGGGCGGCAGGGGCTGCTCGCCGCAGGGATTTGTGGCTGCGATAGTCTCGCAATAGGCGAGGTTGTTCATCGCGTTGATGCGATCGATGAAGATCACGCCCGGCTCGGCGTAATCATAGGTCGACTGCATGATCCGGTTCCACAGGTCACGCGCCTCGACCGTGTGATAGACCTTGCCGTCGAACACCAGCTCCCAGGGACCGTCGGCCTTCACGGCCTCCATGAAGGCGTCGGTCACCAGCACCGACATGTTGAACATGCGCAGCCGGGCCGGGTCGGACTTGGCGGTGATGAAGCTCTCGATATCGGGGTGATCGCAGCGCATCGTCGCCATCATCGCGCCGCGGCGCGAGCCGGCGGACATGATGGTGCGGCACATCGCGTCCCAGACGTCCATGAACGACAGTGGGCCGGAGGCATCGGCGGCCACGCCTTTCACGTCGGCGCCGCGCGGGCGGATCGTCGAGAAATCGTACCCGATCCCGCCGCCCTGCTGCATGGTCAGCGCGGCCTCCTTCAGCATGTCGAAGATCCCGCCCATGTTGTCGGGGATCGTGCCCATGACGAAGCAGTTGAACAGCGTGACGGTGCGCCCGGTGCCGGCGCCGGCGGTGATGCGCCCGGCGGGGAGGTACTTGAAATCCTCCAGCGCGGCATAAAACCGGTCTTCCCAGTGGGCGGAGTCCTTCTCCACCTCGGCGAGCGAGCGGGCGATCCGGCGCCAGCTATCCTCGACCGTCAGGTCCAGCGGCGTTCCGTCCGCGTTCTTGAAGCGGTATTTCATGTCCCAGATGGACTCGGCGATGGGGGCGGCAAAGCGGGTCATGTGGTATCCGATGGAGTGGAGATCTGCTGGTCGGATGCCAAATATAGCGAAACTGACCGGCGGCGACACCACATTCTTGATATTCTGCGTCGCAAAATTCCGGTCGTGCCGCGCGGGGCGAAAAAGCCTTTCGAGATAACAGGCTTGGCGTGACCGGCGGCGCACCCGTCGGTCGCGGAAACGACCTGCCGACACAGCCGACCGCGCCGTGCTGCCGGTGCCGGGAGGGGCCCGTGCCTCAGCTCGGCGCCTGGGCGATTCCGCGGGCGCTCAGCACCCAGGAAGAGAGCTCCGCGAGCAGGCTGCCGGACGCGGCCTCGTAGGCGGCGATGATCGTGGGGGTCGCGGTGTCGGGCACCGCCACGGCTCGCGTGAAGGTGCGGCTCGACAGGATCCGCGCGTCGTCCTCCCGCACGAGCCGGGCGACGAGGGTCATCCGTACGGTGCCGGTGTCGCCATCAGGCTGCACGTCGACGTGGAACTCGGTCAGGTTGCTCACCAGCGCCACATCGCCCGAAAGCCCGAGCGGCTGCCGGCCGACATAGCGGAACGCGCCCATGCGCTCGAAGCTCTCGACCAGGGCCGAGCGGATCATCGCCGGGGCGGTCTCGCTCCAGCGCGCGTCGGGAAGGTATTGCACCTGGGCCGAGGACGGCCGTACCAGGATCCGGTCGGTGTTGATGACACCGCTGGCGGTGGGCTCCTCGACGATGAAATCGATTCCCTGCGGCCCGCCCCGTGTCGTGGGCAGCGACCGGGGCGCGCGCAGCTCGTAGACGTCGAGCGGTGCGCTGGCCTGGTTCAGGGCGCCCACGGCCGAGCACCCGGCGAGGGCGAACAGGGCAAGGGCGGCGACCGTCAGGGGGCGGAGCATGGGCATCCTCATCGTCTGTAGACCGGTTCGTCCCGGCCGAGGAAATAGCGCGCGGGGTCGCGCTCGATCCTCTGGACGAGCTTGTCGAGATTGGTGACCAGATCGCGAGCCTGGCGGGCGAGGTGGGAGAACTGCGGCAGCCCCTCGTTGCTGAAGGCGCGCAGCGGCGGGCCGATGCTGGCGGCGGTGCGGTTGACCTCGTTGAAGGCGGCGCTCGCCGCCTCGACCGTGCTGCGCAGTTCGGCGCTGATCACCGGCACGTCCTCGGTGACCTCGGCGATCGCCGCGTCCAGCCGGTCCAGCGTCTCGCGCAGGCGATCGCTCAGGGGGCCGATGTCCTCGGTCAGGAAGGCATCCGCCGAGGTGAACGCCTTGTCGGCGGCGGAAAGCGCCGAGTCGCCGGTTTTGAGCGCGGTGTTCAGGCGTCCCAGTGTTTCGTTGGCATTGGTGAAGGTCTCGGTCACCGCGTCCACCGCGGTGCCGATTTCGGCCGAGATCGCGTCGGTGCGTCCCGCAGCGGCGGAAAGGTCCGCGCCGACCGTCTCGACCACCCGCGCGGCGGTCTCGGTGGCGGTGCGGATGTCCTGCATGATCGCCGGCAGGTCCGTTTCGGCGATCTGCGCGGCGGAGGTGGCGACGCGGCTCGCCTCGGCCACGAAGGCGCGGGTCTCGCTGACCAGTTCGGTGCCGCTCTCGGTCACGAGGATGTCGAAATCCGTCGCCGCGACTTCCACCGCCTCGACCGCCGTCGAGATCTCGTCGAGCGTGGTTTCGGCCAGTGCCAGCGTCTGCTCCGCGGTGTCGATGAATTCCGTCGCGCGGCTCCCGGCGGTGCGGAATTCGGCCATCGTGTCGCTGGCGTCCCCGGCGACCTGGTCGAGCTGCTGGCGGAGGGTTTCGGTCGTCTGCTGGAGGTCGGCCACGAGGCTTGGCAGCTCCTCGTTCATGAAGCGGTTCGCGGTGTCGAGCGCGGTGCGGCCGCTGTCGAGCGCGGCATCGCCCTTGTCCAGCGTGCCCTCGGCGCGATGTGCGAAGTCGGTGATGCTCTCCAGCGTCGTGTCCGCCGTGTTCAGCACGCTCTCGGTTGCGGCGGAGATCTCCTCCAGCTTGCCGGTGAAGGCGACGAGTTCCGAGCTCGAGGTGGCAATCGTGTCGGCGACGGAGGAGAAATCGGCAAGCGTCTGCTCGAGGTTGGCGGAGGCGCTCTCCACGTTCTGCAGGATCGTGGCCACGCGCTCCTGGTTTTCGGTCCCCAGCAACTCGCCGAGCTGGCGGCTGACCGAGAGCACTTCCTCGACGATGGTTGGCGCGTCCTCGCTCAGCGTCTGCAGCACCGAGCGTCCGGAGCGGATCAGCGGAATGGTCTGGTCCGAGCTGTCCGACAGCAGCGGATCGCGCGGATCGCCCGACGAGATCCCGACGAACGAAACCCCGGTGACCCCGAGCGACTCGATGGTTGCGACGCTGCTGGTACGCACCGGCGTGTCGGCCGCGATCTCGACCCGCACCCGGACCTTGCCGCTCCTGTCCGGCGCGAGGCCGACATCCACGACCTGGCCGACGGGAAACCCGCTGAAGCGCACGTCGGAGGCATTCGAGAGGCCCGAGACCGTCTCGAACTCGATGTCGAAGTAATCGTACTGCCGGTCGAGCTCCACCCGTGCGAACCAGACGAAGAACAGCAGCAGCCCGACGAAGCCCGCCAGGGTAAAAGCGCCGATCAGCACGTAGTTTGCACGGGTTTCCATGAGACTCGCTTAGCCTTTTGTCGGCGGCGCAGCAATTGCGCCGCGTGCCGCGCGTGCCCTCGGCCCCAGGAAATACTCCTTGACCCAGGGGTGATCGACCTCGGCCATCTCCTCGACGGTGCCGGTCACGAGCACGCGCTTTTCGGCCAGCACCGCCACGCGGTCGCAGACCGCGTAGAGCGTGTCGAGATCATGGGTCACGAGAAAGACGGTGATGCCGAGCGAGCGGGACAGGTCGCGGATCACCTCGTCGAAGGCGGCGGCGCCGATCGGGTCGAGCCCGGCGGTGGGCTCGTCGAGAAACACGATCTCCGGATCGAGCGCCAGCGCCCGCGCCAGGCCCGCGCGCTTGCGCATGCCGCCCGACAGCTCGGCGGGATACTTGTCGCCGGCGATCCAGGGCAGGCCCGAGAGCGAGATCTTGAGCCGCGCCAGCGCCTCGGTCAGTTCCGTCCCGAGCCCCGGGATCGCCTTGAGCGGCACCTCGACATTCTCCAGCACGCTAAGCGAGGAAAAAAGCGCCCCGTCCTGGAACATCACCCCGATCCGCTCGCTCAGGCCGCGCAGTTCGGCCTCGCTCGCCGTTTCCATGTCGGTGCCGAGCATTCGAACCGAGCCGGCCGCCGGCCGCTGCAGCCCGGCGATGGTGCGCAGCAGCACCGACTTGCCGGTGCCCGAGCCGCCGACGACGCCGAGGATCTCCCCGCGATAGACATCGAGGTCGAGGTTCTCGTGCACCACGTGGCTGCCGAACTGGTTGCGCAGGCCCCGGACCTCGATCACCGTTTCCGCCATGCTTACAACCCGATCTGCTGGAAGAAGATGGAAAAGATCGCGTCAGCGAGGATGACCGCAAAGATCGCCGCAACCACCGCCGAAGAGGTCATCCGACCCAGCGACTCTGCCGTGCTGCCCACCTTCAGCCCCGCCTGGCAGCCGATCACGCCGATCAGGATGGCAAAGACCGGCGCCTTCACAAGCCCGACGAAGACGTTGGAGACATTGGTACCCTCGACCAGCCGCGTGGCGAACATCGCGGGCGATATGCCAAGCTCCATCCAGGACATCAGCGCGCCACCGAAGAGGCCCGCGGCATCCGCGATCAGCCCCAGAATTGGCAGCATCAGCAAAAGCGCCAGCACGCGCGGCACGATCAGCGCGTGGCCGGGGTCGATGCCCAGGGTTCGCATGGCGTCGATCTCCTGGCGCATCTTCATCGAGCCAATGGCGGCGGTATAGGCCGAGGCGGTGCGGCCGGCGACGATGATCGCGGTCAGCAGCACGCCGAGTTCGCGCAGGATCGAGATCGCGATGAGGTCGACGACGAAGACCTCGGCGCCGAACTGGCGGAGCTGGGCCGAGCCCTGGAACGCCAGGACCACGCCGATCAGGAAGGACATCAGCGCCACGATCGGCACCGCCTGCAGGCCCACGGCCTCGCAATGGTGAACCAGCGCGGTGAGGCGGAACTCCCGTGGCCGGATGATGCTCTGGGCGACGCGGGCCAGGAACATCCCGAAGACGCCGGCGAATTCCGTGAGCAGGGCGCCCATGCCAACCACGCCCGCGCCGATCCGGCTCAGCAAGGCGGTCAGCCACGGCGCGCCGGGCTCGGCCGGTTCGGGCGTGGGGCGGGCTTCGGTGACGGTCTCGATCACCTGCGCCACGTTCGGCGCGGCGCTGGTGACGGAGACCTCCGCCTGCCGGGCGTCGAACCGCTGGCGGGCGGCATCGATGGCCCAGGCGATGCTCGTGTCGATGCTTTCGGCGGAGGCGAGGTCGAACTCGACCGGCCCCTCGCCATCGATCTCCCGAAGCGCCGCCTCAAGCGACGGCAGATCCCGCACCGTGAGCCGGCCGGAGAGTTCGACGCGGGTCCGCTCCGCCTCGCTGCGGATCTCGAAACTGCCTTGCCTGCGGTGTGTTCGCCTCTCCATGCCCCTTCCTCTCACAGAGCAGGGCGGCAGGAAACGGGGGAAACGCACTGCACGCGGCGCCCCGGCATGGGAACCCGGGGCGTGCGGCGATCGGGATCAGTCCTTCACGCGCTCGGAGCGCGGGTCGTACATCGGCTTGAGCGAGGCTTCCGCCGCCACCCGCACCCCGGCGACCTCTATCTCGAAACGCGAGGCAAGAAGCTCCGCCGGCGTCTCGCCGGGGCAGGGGACGTATCCCAGCCCGACAGCGCCACCCAGCGTGTGCCCGTAATTGCCCGAGGTCAGGTGACCGACGACCTCGCCGTCCCGCAGGATCGGCTCGGCGTGGTAGAGCAGTGGCTCCGGGTCGGTCAGGCGGAACTGCACCAGGCGCCGCTCCAGCCCGGCGTCCCGCTTGCGCAGCAGCGCGTCGCGGCCGATGAACTCCGGCTTGTCGCGCTTCACGGCAAACCCCAGCCCCGCTTCCAGAACGTGGTCCTCGCAGGTGATGTCGTGCCCGAAATGGCGGAACGCCTTCTCGATCCGGCAGGAATCCATCATGTGCATGCCGCAGAGCTTCAGCCCGTGATCGGCGCCCGCCTCCCAGAGCGTCTCGAAGGCGTGGGCGGCCATGTCTGCGGAGACATAGACCTCCCAGCCCAGCTCGCCCACGTAGGTCACCCGGTGCACCCGCGCGAGGCCCATGCCCAGCTCGATCATCTGCGCTGTGCCGAAGGGGTTCGCCTCGTTCGAGAAGTCGTTGGGCGAGACGGACTGGAGCAGGGCGCGCGCGTTCGGCCCCATCACAGCGAGCACCGCCTCGCCGGCGGTGACATCGGTGATGACGACGCGGTGGTCGCCCACGTGGCGGCGCAGCCAGGTTTCGTCGGACAGCCGGGTCGCGGCCGGCGTGACGACGAGAAAGGCTGTCTCCGACAGGCGCGTCACGGTCACGTCGGCCTCGATCCCGGCGCGGCTGTTCAGGAACTGGGTGTAGACGATCTTGCCCACCGGCACCGAGTAATCGCCGCCGCCGACGTAGTTCAGGAAAGCCTCCGCGTCCGGCCCCTCGACGCGGAGCTTGCCGAAGGAGGACATGTCGTAGAGCCCGACCCTCTCGCGCACGGCGCGGTGTTCCGCGGCCGAATTCTCGAACCAGTTCTGGCGCTTCCAGCTGTAGCGATATTCGCCCGGCTCGCCCTCGTTCGCGAACCAGTTGGCCCGCTCCCAGCCGGCCAGTTCGCCAAAGACCGCGCCACGCGCCTTGAGCTGTTCATGCAACGGCGTGCGGCGGACGCCGCGAGCCGTGGCCTTCTGCCGATAGGGGAAGTGGTCGGCATAGAGCAGGCCGAGCGTCTCCTTCGAGCGTTCGAACAGATAGTGCCTGTTTCCCTGAAAGGGCTGCATCCGCGAGATGTCGACGTCGCCGAGGTCGAACGGCTTCTCGCCCGTCTCCATCCAGTCGGCCAGCGCCATCCCGGCGCCGCCTGCCGACTGGATGCCCACCGAGTTGAATCCGGCGGCGACCCAGACGTTGTCCATCTCGGGCGCGAGGCCGAGGTGATAGGCGTCGTCGGGCGTGAAGCTCTCGGGGCCGTTGAAGAAGGTCTGGATGCCGGCTTCCGCGAGCATCGGCAGCCGGTTCACCGCCATCTCGAGGATCGGTTCGAAATGGTCGAAATCCTCCGGCAACTGGTCGAACTCGAAGCTTTCGGGGATGCCGTTCATCCCCCAGGGCTTCGCATTCGGCTCGAAGGCGCCGAGCAGGATCGAGCCCGCGTCCTCCTTGTAATAGGCGCATTCATCCGGCACCCGCAGGACGGGCAGCTGCTCGAGGCCGGGGATCTTGTCGGTGACGATGTAGAAATGCTCGCAGGCGTGCAGCGGCACGTTGGTGCCGGCCATGCGCCCGACCTCGTGCGCCCACATGCCGGCGCAGTTGACGACGTGATCGCAGGCGATCTCGCCCTCGCCCTCGGCGCTCTGCCAGTGCACGCCGGTCACGCGCCGGCCGTCCCTGCGCAGGCCGGTGACCCTGGTGCGTTCCAGCACCTGCGCGCCGCGTATCCGCGCGCCCTTTGCCAGCGCCAGCGCGATGTTCGAGGGGTCGCCCTGGCCGTCCAGCGGCAGGTAGACGCCGCCGACCACGCCCTCGCAGTTCAGGTGCCCGTAGCGCGCCTGAACCTCCGTGGGCGAGATCGGCTCGACTTCCACGCCAAAGGCCCGCGCCATCGATGCCTGGCGCAGCAGTTCCTCCTGCCGCTCCGCCGTCAGCGCCACGGTGATCGAGCCGACCCGCTTGAAGCCGGTCGACATGCTGGTCTCTTCCTCAAGCGTGCCGTAGAGCTCCTGGCTGTAGCGGGCGAGCCGGGTCATGTTCTGCGTCGCGCGCAGCTGGGCGATCAGCCCGGCGGCGTGCCAGGTGGTGCCGGAGCAGAGTTGCTTGCGCTCGAGCAGCACGACGTCGGTCCAGCCGAGCTTGGTCAGGTGGTAGGCGACGGAGCAGCCGATGACCCCGCCTCCGATGATGACGACGCGGGCCTGCTTTGGGGGAAGAGGCATGAAGGTGGTTCCTCAGTAGACGGGCGGAGAAATGACCCAGATGGCGATGGAGGGGGAGTCGTAGGGGTTGGCCCAGCAGTAGCTTTGCTCGCGGATGCGGAAGCTGTCGCCGGCGGCAATGGTGAACTTCTGGTCGTCGAGCCAGATGTCGAGCTTGCCCGACGCCATCCAGACCACCTCCTGGGTCGGGCGGGCGACCGGGGTCATGCGGCTGGCGCCGGGCAGGAAGGTGGAGTGGATCACCTCGAAACTGTCGGTCAGGTCCGGCGAGATCAGCGTCTCGACCAGGCCGCCTTCGTTCTCGCCCATGACCCGCCGGGCCGAGGCGCGCACCACGCGGCCGCGCTCGGCCTCCGGCGCATCGGCATTGCCGAAGAACAGCGAGACGGGGACGTCGAACACCTTGGCGATGGCCTGCAGGTCGGACATGCGCGGCGTCGAGATGTCCCGCTCCACCTGGCTGACCCAGCCTACGGAGCGGCCGAGCGCGCCGGCGAGCTCTTCCAGCGTCATCTTGCGCGAGGTCCGCAGGGCGCGGAGGTCCTTTCCAAGGGTATCGTTGCCGCTCATGGCTGATCCGCTCTCGTGAAATTTTCGCCATAAATTTCACAGAGTGGGCGTGCGGCTGTCAATCGGGATTCTGCAGCGCAGTGCAGAAATCGTCCCCCGGAAGGGCCGCGGCGCGCCCGGAGGCGCGCCGCGTTGAGCACTCTAGAGAAGCGTCTCGAACAGCTTCCGGGTATTTTCATAGGTCATTTCGACCGGATTGCCGCCGGTGCTCGGATCGTTCAGCGCCGATTTCGTCAGCGCGTCGAGATCCGGGTCCGTGACGCCGAGCTCGGTCAGCGTCCGGGGGATGCCCAGAGAGGCGTTGAGTTCATCCACATAGGCGCAGAACCCGTCGAACCCGCCGTCGATGCCCAGATAGGCTGCGGCCTGGCCGAGGATGCCCTCGCAGGGCGCTTGGTTGAACTGGAGCACCGCCGGCATGCAGACAGCGTTGGTGGTGCCGTGATGGGTATGGTGCACGGCGCCGATCGGGTGGCTCAGCGCGTGGATGGCCCCGAGCCCCTTCTGGAACGCGGTGGCGCCCATCGCGGCGGCCGACATCATGTGCGCCCGCGCCTCGAGGTCGGTGCCGTCCGCATAGGCGCGCGGCAGGTACTCCTTGACCAGCCGCATCCCTTCGAGCGCGATGCCCTGGCTCATCGGATGGTAATGCGGCGAGCAGAAGGCCTCCACGCAATGCGCGAAGGCGTCGAGCCCGGTGCCGGCGGTGATGAACTTCGGCATCCCGACCGTCAGTTCCGGATCGCAGATCACCACGGAGGGCAGCATCTTCGGGTGGAAGATGATCTTTTTCTCGTGGGTCTCGGAATTGGTGATGATACTGGCGCGGCCGACCTCGGAGCCGGTGCCGGCGGTGGTTGGCACGGCCACGATGGGGTGGATGCCCGCGGGGTCGGCGCGGGTCCACCAGTCGCCGACATCCTCGAAATCCCACAGCGGGCGAGACTGCCCGGCCATGAACGCGAGTGTCTTGGCAAGGTCGAGGCCCGAGCCGCCGCCAAAGGCGACAACGCCGTCGAAGCCGCCCTCGCGATAGACCTTCAGCCCGGCCTCGACGTTCTTGTCGGAGGGGTTCGGGTCCACATCGGAGAACATCGCCCGCCCGAGACCGGCCTCGTTCAGCAGGTCCAGCGTGTGGGTTGTGATCGCCATGCTGGCGAGCCCGCGGTCGGTGACCAGCAGCGGCCTGGTGATGCCGGCGGCGGCGCAGGCATCGGCGATCTCGGTGATCCGTCCGGCGCCAAAGCGGACCGGGGTGGGATAGTTCCAGTTTCCAACCAGTTTCATGTCGGTCAGGCTTTCTTCAGGTGGTAGGATTTCGGGCGGGTGAGGGCGTGGAAGCCCAGCACCGACAGGCCGGCGCCGCGGCCGGTGTCCTTGCAGCCGGTCCAGCAGAGCGCCGGGTCGAGATAGTCGCAGCGGTTCATGAAGACGGTGCCGGTCTGGAGCCGCTTGCCAATGGCGTCCGCGGCGGCGGTGTCGGCCGTCCAGAGCGAGCAGGTGAGGCCGAAGACGCTGTCGTTCATCAGCGCGATGGCCTCCTCGTCATCCCTGACCGGCATGATGCCGACGACGGGGCCGAAGGTCTCGTCGCGCATCACCCGCATGTCGTGGGTGACGTTGGTCAGGATCTGCGGGCTGAGGTAGGTGCCGCCGTCATCCGCCGGGCTGGCCGGAATATGGGCCACGGCGCCGGCTTCCAGCGCTTCGGTCACCTGGGCGCGCACCTCGTTGGCGAAGCGGACGTTGGCCATCGGGCCGATGGTGGTCTCCGGGTCCAGCGGGTTGCCGAGCTTGTAGCCCTTCACGATCTCCACGCATTTCTCGAGGAAGGCGTCAAAGACGCTCTCGTGCACGTAGATCCGCTCGATCCCGCAGCAGCACTGGCCCGAGTTGAACATCGCTCCGTCGATCAGCGTTTCCGCGGCGGCATTGATATCGGCATCGGCCCGCACGTAGCCCGGGTCCTTGCCGCCAAGCTCGGTCGAGACGGCGGTGAAGGTGCCTGCGGCGGCCCGTTCCATCGCCTGCCCGCCGCCGACGGAGCCGGTGAAGTTCACGAAGTCGAAGGCGCGGCCGGCGATGAGCGCGGAGGTGGTGTCGTGGTCGAGGAAGACGTTCTGGAACACGTCGGAGGGGATGCCGGCGGCGTGGAAGGCCTCCGCCATCCTCTCGCCCACCAGCAGGGTCTGGGCCGCGTGCTTCAACACCACGGTGTTGCCGGCGATCAGCGCCGGCGCGACCGTGTTGATCGCGGTCATGTAGGGGTAGTTCCACGGCGCGACCACGAGGACGACCCCATGCGGCTCGCGCTCGATCTTGCGGAGGAACGTGTCGCTGTCCTCGATCACGATCGGAGCAAGCGCCTGATCTGCGATGTCGGCCATGTAGGTGGCGCGTTCGTTGAAACCTCCGAACTCGCCGCCATAGCGGACCGGGCGGCCCATCTGGTGCGCCAGTTCCACGGCCATGCGGTCGGTGGTCTTGCCCACTTCGGCCACGGCAGCGCGGACGAGCGCGATGCGCTCGGCCATCGGGCGGGCGGCCCAGGCGGGTTGTGCGGCGCGGGCGCGGGCGGCGGCGTCAAAGGCGTCGTCCCGGCTCAGCACGGGACGTTCGGCATAGACCGATCCGTCGATCGGCGAGATGCATTTCACGGTTTTTGTCATGGCTCTTCCAGTTCAGCCGTTGTGAGTGGCCCGGCCCCGCGGCAGGGGCTGGGCAGATGGGTCAAGCGCCCTCGAAGCCGCGCGAGAGCTCCCAGTCGGTCACCACGCGGTCGAAGGCTTCCTGCTCGACTTCGGCGCAGCGGGTGTAATGGTCGACGACGAAATCGCCCATCGCCTCCCGCAACATCGCGGAGTTGCGAAGGGTTTCGGTCGCGTCGCGCAGCGTGTGGGGGATCTCGCCGGCGTCGCTGTCCTCGTAGATGTCGCCGACGGTGGCGGGGGGTAGCTCCAGCTTCTCCTCGATCCCCTTGATCCCGGCGGCCAGAAAGGCGGCCTGGGCGAGATAGGGGTTCATGTCGGAGCCGGCGATACGGCATTCCATGCGCACGCCCTTCGTGCCCTCGCCGCAGAGCCGGAAGCCGGCGGTGCGGTTGTCCACCGACCATGCGGTCTTGGTGGGGGCGAAGGTGCCCTTCACGAAGCGCTTGTAGCTGTTGACGTAGGGCGCCATGAAGAAGGTGTAGTCCGGCGCATAGCGCAGCAGGCCGGCGCAGAAGTTGCGCATCAGGCCGGACATGCCATGCGGCGCTTCGGCATCATAGAACGCAGGCTCGCTGCCGTTCCAGAGCGACATGTGCACGTGGCTGGCGCTGCCGACCTTGTCATGGTGCCACTTGGGCAGGAAACTCGCGGCGTGGCCGTGCAGCCAGGCAATCTCCTTGGTCGCATGCTTGGCGATGGTGTGGTGATCGGCGCAGGCGAGCGCATCGGCGTAGCGGATGTTCAGCTCTTCCTGGCCGGTCTCGGCCTCGCCCTTGGTATTCTCCACCGGGATGCCGGCGGCGACCAGGTGGTTGCGCAGCGGGCGCATCAGGAGCTCGTCGCGTCCACTCAGGAGGATGTTGTAATCGGCGTTGTGACCGGAGAGCGTCTCCAGGTCGCGGTAGCCGGACTTGCGGATCTCCTCGAAGCTCTTCTCGAAGAGGAAGAACTCCAGCTCGGTCGCCATCATCGGGCTGAGGCCCATCGCTTCGAGCCGGGCGATCTGCGCTTTCAGAACCTGCCGCGGACCATGGGGCACCGGCTCGTGGCTGTGATGGTCGAGGATGTCGCAGAGCACCATAGCCGTGCCGTCGAGCCAGGGCACCGGGCGAAGGGTGGCGAGGTCGGGCTTCATCACGTAGTCGCCGTAGCCTGCGGCCC
Organism: Tropicimonas sediminicola; assembly: GCF_900188335.1. GTDB lineage: Bacteria > Pseudomonadota > Alphaproteobacteria > Rhodobacterales > Rhodobacteraceae > Tropicimonas > Tropicimonas sediminicola. Next base: position 19,172 of record NZ_FZOY01000001.1, read on the forward strand.
AGGAGGTTGAGGCGTAGCCGTCGGGCGTGGCCATCTCGAGGTCGGTCGCCAGCAGGTAGTTGCAGCAGTGGGTCTCTTCCCAGGCATGGTCCACGAAGTTCCGTGCATGGAAGCGCTTGCCCATGAGCCGGCCCTGCATGTCGACCTGGCAGACCAGGACGGTGTCGATGGAGCCGTCGTCGACGGCGGCTTTCAGGGCGTCGAAAGTGAGCGGGGCGGGCATGTTCGTCCTCTTGTCAATCGGCGACCGGCCCCGAGGGGCCGGTCATTTTCCTTTTGTCGGGCCGGCCCTTGCGGGCCGATCCCTTCTGTGGTCGCGGGGTCAACCGTAGCGGTAGGGCCGGCCGGCCTTCTGCATGTCGGCGTTGTACTTCTTGATGATCTCCACGACCTTGGCCTTGGTCTCGGATTCCGCGGCGATCTCGTCCCAGAAGGCAACGGCGGCTTCCTCGACGGTCGCCCATTCGGCATCGGGGATCGTGGTGAGCTGCATCTTGTCGCCGTTGACGCGCAGGCTGGCCTCGCCGCCCCAGTACCACCACTGGCGGTAGTAATGCGACTGGTCGCAGCAGACGCGGAACAGGGTCTGCAGATCGTCGGGCAGCTCGTTCCAGCGGTCCATGTTGGCGAAGAAGCTGCCGGCCCAGGCGCCGGAGATGTTGTTGGTGAGGAAGTAGTTGGTCACGTCGGCCCAGCCGACCGTGTAATCCTCGGTGATGCCCGACCAGGCGATGCCGTCCAGCTCGCCGGTCTGCACGGCGACCTCGATGTCCTCCCAGGGCAGGGTCACCGGGACCACGCCGAACTGGGTCAGGAAGCGGCCGGCGGTGGGGAAGGTGAAGACCCGCTTGCCCTGCAGGTCTGCCAGCGAGTTGATCGGATCCTTGGTGGCGAAGTGGCAGGGATCCCAGGCGCCGGCGGAGATGTGCTTGACCCCGACCTTGGAATATTCGGCATCCCAGATCTCGTTCAGTCCGTATTGGTTGAACAGCACCGGCACGTCGAGCGAGTAGCGCGAGGCGAAGGGGAAGTAGCCGCCGAACACGGTCACCTCGGTCGGCGAGGCCATCGAGTCGTCATCTGACTGCACGGCGTCGATGGTGCCGCGCTGGAGCGCCTGGAACAGCTCGCCCGTCGGCACGAGCTGGTCGGCGTAGAACAGCTCGATCTGCATCCGGTCGCCGGCGATGGTGTTGAACATCTTGATCGCAGGGTCGATCACATGCTCGGCGAGGGCCGGGCCGGCATAGGTCTGCATCCGCCACTTGATCGTGGATTGGGCGAGCGCCGGCGTCGCCAGCACCGCTCCGGGCGCCAGCGCGGCGGAGCCTTTGAGGAAATTCCGTCTCGTCGTCATGTCCAACCTCCTGTTGGTTTCCTAGGGTTGTCGCCCCGTTCTCGGGGTCTGGTGGTTACTTCGAATAGACGTACTCGGGCAGCCAGAGCGCGATCTGGGGAAAGACCATCACCAGCGTCAGCGCGCCGACCATCACGAAGACGAAGGGGATGATCGAGACATAGATGTCCTTGAGCCGGATCTCTGGCGGCGCCATCGCGCGCATCAGGAACAGGTTGTAGCCGAAGGGCGGGGTCATGTAGGCGATCTGCGTGGTGATGGTGTAGAGCACACCATACCATATCAGGTCGAAGCCGAGCGCCTTGACCAGCGGCACGTAGAGCGGCGCGACGATCACCAGCATGGCGGTATCGTCGAGGAAGGTGCCCATCAGGATGAAGCTGAGCTGCATCAGGATCAGGATCATCCACGGGGAAAGCCCGAGCTTCTCGGTGAAGACGCTCTCGATCGCCTTGACCGCGCCAAGCCCGTCGAACACCGCGCCGAAGGCGAGGGCGGCGAGGATGATCCACATGAACATGCAGGTGATGCCGAGGGTGGCGCGCACCGAATGCTCGAAGACCTCCCAGGTCATCCGGCGCTTCACCACGGCGGCGAGGAAGGCCGCGAGCGCTCCGATGGCGGAGCTTTCGACGAGCGAGGTCCAGCCATTGACGAAGGGTACCATCATCGCCGCGAAGATGAAGATCGGCAGCAGGCCGGCGCGCAGCAGGGCCAGCTTCTCCGACATCGGGATGTCGCGGTCCTCCTCCGGCAGAACCGGGCCGAGCGATGGCTGGAGCCGGCAGCGCAGGGCAATGTAGATGACGAACATCGCGGCCATCATCAGCCCCGGGACGACGCCGGCGAGCCAGAGCTGGCCGACCGGCTGGCGCGCGATCATCGCATAGAGCACGAGCACGACGGAGGGCGGCACGAGGATGCCAAGCGAGGAGCCGGCCTGGATCACGCCCGTCACCATCTGCTTGTCGTAGCCGCGCTTCAGCAGCTCCGGCAACGCGATGGTGGCGCCGATCGCCATGCCGGCGACCGACAGACCGTTCATCGCCGAGATCAGCACCATCAATCCGATGGTCCCGATGGCGAGACCGCCGCGCAGGCCGCCCATCCAGACATGGAACATCTTGTAGAGGTCGTCGGCGATGCGGCTGTTGCTGAGGATGTACCCCATGAAGATGAACATCGGCAGCGTCAGAAGCGGATACCATTTCATCAGCTTCATCGCGGCCGAGAAGCCGAGGTCGTATCCCCCGCGGTCGCCCCACAGGAAGTAGGCGGAGATGACGGCAACGAAGCCGATGGCGCCGAAGACGCGCTGCCCGGTGAGCAGCATCAGCATCATCGAGGAGAACATCAGGATGGCGATCATGTCGTAGGACATCAGATCTGCTCCTCGCGCGGATAGGGCACGCCTTTGAGGCGCAGGATGTCCTTGAGCAGTTCCGAGATCGCCTGCAGCAGCATCAGGAAGATGCCGGTCACCATGATCACCTTGATCGGCCAGAGATAGGGACGCCAGGCAGTGGGGCTACGCTCGCCGCCGTACTGGAACGAGTAGATCGTGCTGTCGATCCCGCCCCAGAGCAGGAAGCCGAGGTAGGTGATCAGGAACAGCACGGTGATCGCGTCGATCTGGCTTTTGCGGCGGTTGCTCCATTCGCCGTAGAGCAGGTCCATCCGCACGTTGGAGCCCATCTGGATCGAGTAGGGGCCGCCGAGCATGTAATAGGCCACCATGGCGAATTGCGCCATTTCCAGCGTCCAGAGCGATGGCAGGAAGAAGGTCTTGGAGATCGAGGACCACAGCAGGATGCCCATCATCACGAAGATGCCGTACATCACGATGCGGCCTATGATGCGGTTCATCCCGTCTATGAGGCGTATGTAGCGTCTGGCGAATTCCATGTCCGGCCCGTTCGTCTTCCTGCCTGTCAGTCCGTCGTTGTCTCTGCGGTGGCCGGCGCGGCCGTATCGGCGAGCATGGGAGGGGCGATCTCCCGCAGCAAGCCGGCCAGTTCCGCCGCCACCCGGTGCACGCCCGACGGCGTGTCGATCAGGTCGTTGCGCACCTCTATCATCACGTTGGCGAGGCCTCGCGCGACCCCGTGGTCCCGCAAGGTATGGGTAACCCCGTCGCTCGCGGCGTAGGGCGCGTTGAGCGCCGTGGCCATCCCGGTGTGACGGCTCGCGATGGCCATCATCGCGTCGGCCATCCGCGCGTCGGCGTCATGCAGCAGGCCCAGCTCGACCTCGCGCGCGCGGCCCATGTACACGGGCGTGAAGCTGTGGATCGTCACCAGCAGGGCGGGCCCGTTGCGCCGGTCGAGCGTGCCAGTCAGTTCCTTGCGGAAGGGGGCGTAGATCTCGCGGGCGCGTTGTTCGCGGGCGGCTGCGGCCAAGTCCCGGTTGCCGGGAATCTCGAAACGCTCGCTCCGGGCGGGGACGGCGTCGTGGGCCTCGGGCGGGCGGTTGCAATCGTAGACCAGCCGGGAGACCCGCGCGGCGACAAGTGGCGCGTCGAGCTCCGCCATCAGTTCGACAGCCAGGTCGCGGGCGCCGATGTCCCAGGCCGCGTGGGAATGCTTGGCTTCCTCGTCCAGCCCGAGCTCGCCCAGGGCTGCCGGAATGAAGCGCGATGCATGTTCGCAGACCAGCACGAAGCCACCGCGGCCGCCCGCATTCAGGGTGCGGACAGGCGGGCCTTCCTTCGGCCCGAGCAGGGATGACTCGGTCGCTTGGATCATGCCTCCCATTGGTCAGACCCGTTCCTGACCTGTCAACAAGATTTCTGTAGACATCGTTACAAAGCGATTTTAGCCTGTAGAATATGTTATGAAAGCAGGCAGGTCGTGTCCGGAACCGTCCCCAGGAAAACGGTGAAGCAGCTTCTGCAGGACAACATGTCGGAGCTGACCCGTTCGGAACTGCAGCTCGCGAATGTCCTGCTGCGCGACTATCCCATGGTCGGGTTGCAATCGATCACGCGTTTCGCCACCGCGGCGGAGGTTTCTACCCCGACGGTCATCCGCATGGCGCGCAAGCTGGGGTTCGACGGCTTCCCGACGCTTCAGGAGGCGCTGCGCGACGAGGTGGCGGCGCAGATCAAGAAGCCGATCTCCAAGCACGAGGACTGGGCTTCCGGGGGCAGCGACGAGCATGCCGTCAACCGCTTTGCCGAGGCCGTCGCCGACAACCTGCGCCACACGCTGGAACGGCTGGACCGGGCGCAGTTCGATGCGGTCGCGGGGCTGCTCGCCGACACCGGCCGGCAGGTTTATGTTGCCGGCGGGCGGATCACCCGGTCGAACGCCGACTACCTCTTCAACCACTTGCAGATCATTCGCCCGAACGTCACCCAGATCGGCAATTCGGTGAATGTCTGGCCGCAGTACATCCTCGACATGGACGAGACGGCGACGCTCGTGCTGTTCGACATTCGCCGCTACGAGAGCGACATGTTCCGGCTGGCGACGCTTGCCCGCGAGCGGGGCTGCAAGCTCGTGCTGTTCACCGACCAGTGGGGCTCGCCCATCGGCAAGGTCGCCCAGCATGTCTTCCATGCGCAGGTGGAGGTGCCGTCGAGCTGGGACTCCACCATCGCGATCATGCTCATCGTCGAGGCGCTGATTGCCGAGGTGCAGCGCGCTCGTTGGGAGCAGAGCCGCCACCGGATCGAGGAGCTCGAAGCCATGTTCTCGACGACCCGGCTGTTCCGGTCCCCGGACTGAGCTGGCGGGCAGCTGACGTGCTCCGTTCAAGATGCATATGCGTTGTTGATTTAACCGCTTGTGTGGCGGGCCGCGTCGGGCGCGGCCCGGCCTGACGATGATGCGGCAGTCGACGTCGCTCGCAGGAGCGCAAGCGGCACGAATGCAAGCGAATCGGCGACGGCTGCGTCGAGAATCATTGAGCAAGGGGCGCGTGCGATGGGCTCCCGAGATGGTGATTTGGGCACGATTTTTCGGTGTCGGCAGCTCTTAATGTGTATAATAAATGCACAAAAAAATCTGATGGCGTTACCCTTCGCCTCATTGTGGGCATTTGGGGTCGATTATAGAAGTATCTGTGAAATACATTTTTGTTTTCGTCGGATAAATTCAAATATTCATAATTTGTGTTGGATCAAGGCAGGGCGTTTCGCGCCCCTGTATCTCTGGAGGCGGTCAGGTGCGCCCGCGCCGCCTGGAGATGGAGGGACCCGTTCATGCTACCCGGAAAGACGTTGGCAATCGTCAGCCTCGCTCTCGCTCTTGGAGGAGCCGGAGCCGTGGCGGCTCAAGAGGCGGCCGTGCCGCCGGACAAGGGCTCCGGCACGACGGTCGACCATTCGAAGCTGGAGGTGCTCCAGAAGGAGTTCGCCAGCGGCCCGGAGGTCACGGCGGCCTGTCTGACCTGCCACACCGAGGCCTCGGACCAGGTGAAGCAGTCGATCCACTGGACCTGGGACTACGAGCACCCGGTGACCGGTCAGGACCTCGGCAAGAACAATGTCATCAACTCCTATTGCGTGGGTGTTGCGGCCAACGAACCGCGCTGCACCTCCTGCCACGTGGGCTTCGGCTGGAAGGACATGAACGAAGCGCCTCCGCAGGAGGCCAATGCGGTCGATTGCCTTGTCTGCCACGACAAGTCCGACACCTATGCCAAGATCCCCGCCGGCGCCGGCCAGCCCTTCGGCAAGGAGGTCAAGGAAGGCGCCATGACCAACATGGGCAAGCCGGCCCAGCCGGTGGACCTCAAGCTGGTCGCCCAGAGCGTCGGCCTTCCTGACCGCGACAATTGCGGCAACTGCCACTTCTACGGCGGCGGCGGCGACAACGTGAAACACGGCGACCTCAGCTCGGTGATGCACAATCCGACCGAGGATATCGACGTGCACATGGCCTCCGACGGGCTGAACTTCACCTGCAGCGAATGCCATGTCTCCGACCAGCACCAGTGGCACGGCTCGCGCTACAACGTGACGGCCAAGGACACCGAGGGCGTTCCGCTCCCGGGCCAGCGGCACGATGTTGCGACCTGCGAGAGCTGCCACGACACCGAGCCGCATGACAGCCTGACGCTGATCGGCTTCAAGCTGAACTCGCACCGCGACAAAATCGCCTGCCAGACCTGCCATATTCCCGAATATGCCAAGGGCGGCGTGCCGACCAAGACCGTCTGGGACTGGTCGACGGCCGGCAAGAAGAACGATGAAGGCAAGCCGTTCAAGGTCGCCGAATACGAATCGAAGAGCGGCAAGAAGAAGCCGACCTACGACTCGATGAAGGGCGATTTCGAGTGGGGCGAGGACCTGAAGCCGGAATACTTCTGGTTCGACGGACAGGTCGAATATGCCAATGCCGACAAGGACGTCGTTCCGGGCGAGATCATGCTGGTCAACACGATCTCCGGCAGCCAGGAGGACGACAAGAGCCGGATCTGGCCGTTCAAGGTCATGCGGGGCAAGCAGCCCTATGACACCGAGCGCAACCGGCTGCTCTATCCGCATCTCTTCGGCCCGGGCTCCGATACCGCCTATTGGGGCAAGTGGGATTGGGACACGGCCTTCGAGGCGGGCGCGGCGGCGTCGGGCACCGAGTATTCGGGCAGCTTCGACTTCGTCTCCACCGAGATGTTCTGGCCCATCACCCACATGGTCGCCCCGGCCAAGGACGCGGTGCAATGCGAGGAGTGCCACAAGGAGAACGGCCGTCTCGCCAATATCGCCGGCATCCACATTCCGGGCGCCAACCCGATGGGACCGGGCGGCAAGCTGGGCGCCGTGATCCTCGCGTTGACGCTTCTCGGCATCATCGGCCACGCGATCATGCGCTTTTTCGGCCGCAAGAACATGAAGGAGCACTGAGATGTCCGAACGTTTGGTCAAGATCTACCCGCCGTTCGAACGGTTCTGGCACTGGGGCCAGGTGGTGCTCGTGCTGGTGATGACCTTCACCGGGTTCCGGCTCTACGGCATCCACGAGATGATCCCCTACGATCAGGCCGTGGTGGTGCACACCTACTCGGCGCTGTTGCTGATGGTGCTTTGGGTCTTCGCGATCTTCTGGCACTTCACCACCGGCACCTGGAAGCACTACGTGCCGACGTCGGACGGGCTGTGGCAGGTGATCCGCTTCTACTCCTTCGGCATCTTCAAGGGCGAGAAGCACCCCTATCGCAAGGCCTACTGGCGCAAGCACAACCCGCTGCAGGCGATGGCCTACCTGGCGCTCAAGCTGCTGATCTTCCCGACGATCTGGATCACCGGCATCGCCTACCTGACCTATCGCCTGTGGGAGCCGGCGGCCGGGTCCGGGTTCTGGATCGAGATCGTGGGCAACCTGCACGTGCTGGCTGCTTTCGGGATCCTGTCGTTCATCGTCATGCATCTCTACCTGATGACCACCGGCCATTCGGTCTGGCAGCACATCCGGCCGATGTTCACGGGCTATGACGACATCGAACTGACACCGGCGGAAGAGGCCTACCTGGAGGCCGACGAACCCGGCCGGATCAAGCCTGTCGCCTGAGGCAGAAGCGCGGGTAAGACTGGAGGGCGGCGCGATGCGCCGCCTTTCGCCTGCGCCGAACCCCGCACTGCGACGGGATGTGGCAGGCCAAACCCCATGTTTTCCGGGCGTTTGAGGCGTAGGCTTGCGATGTTCCCAGTGCTTCGCTCCGCGACTCGCCCGGTGGGGCTTGATAAATATTCACAAAATAGCATATGTTGGCGATCGCCGGTTGGACAGGAGGTCCCGAATGCCACGTCACATCATCCCGTTCTTGCTCGCCCTGACCCTGCCGCTCGCCGCCGAGGCGCAAGACACCATGCAGGCACGTCAGGTGGAAATCCCCGAGTGGAAGGCCGTTTTCGGGCGCATCGAGACCCGCGACAGCATACCTGCGCGCTCGCGCCTTGGGGGAACGTTGGTGGAGCTAGGCGTTGCCGAGGGAACGCGGGTGGAGGAGGGCGACCTGATCGCCACCGTCAGCGACGAGAAGTTGGCGCTGCAGCTTGGCGCCGTGGACGCGCAGCTGCGATCGCTCCAGGCGCAGCTCGAAAACGCCCGGACTGAGCTGGGGCGGGGCGAAAGCCTGCTGCAACGCGGTGTCACGACGGCACAGAACCTCGATTCCCTGCGCACGCAGGTGAACGTGATCACCGGCCAGATCGATGCCGCCGAGGCAAACCGCGAGGTGCTGCTTCAGCAGGAATCCGAGGGCGCGGTGCTGGCGCCGCTGTCCGGGACGGTGCTCAACGTGCCGGTGACGGCGGGCACGGTCGTCATGCCGGGCGAAACCATCGCGACCATTGGCGGCGGCGGGTTCTTCCTGCGGCTTGCGGTGCCGGAGCGCCACGCGGGGTTCCTCGAGGAGGGGGCCGGGATCCGGATCGGCGGCGGAGCGGAGACGCAGACCGGCACCCTGGCGAAGGTCTATCCGCAGATCGAGAACGGCCGGGTGATCGCGGATGTCGAGGTCGAGGGCCTGAGCCAGGATTTCGTCGACGCCCGCGTTCCGGTGCGCTTGCCTGTCGGCGTGACCGAGGCCGTGATCGTGCCGCCGGAGGCCGTGAGCTCGCGCATGGGGCTCGATTTCGTCACCGTGGAGGGGCCGGACGGCGCGCCCGTACAGCGCACGATCGTCCTTGGGGAGGCCGTCGAGATCGACGGTGCGCCCGCCATCGAGGTCCTGTCCGGGCTGAAGGGCGGCGAGACACTGGTGGCGCACCATGAGTGACCAGTCCGATCCCATGCGCCGCGGCATTGCCGGCGGCCTGACCAGCGCCTTCATCCGTTCCGCGCTGACCCCGCTCATCATCCTCGCCAGCTTGGCGGTTGGCCTGATCGCCCTTGTCAGCCTGCCGCGAGAGGAGGAACCGCAGATCTCGGTTCCGCTCGTCGACATCCACATCCAGGCGCCCGGGCTCAAGGCTGAGGACGCGATGAAGCTGGTGACCGAGCCGATGGAGACCATCGTCAAGGGCATCAACGACGTGGAGCACGTCTATTCCCAGACCGCAGACGACTACGCGATGGTCACCGCCCGGTTCCTGGTGGGCACCTCCTCGGACTCGGCCATCCTGCGGGTGCACGAGAAGGTGCGGGCCAACATGGACCGGATCCCTGTGGGCATCGACGACCCGCTGATCGTCGGCCGCGGGATCGACGATGTCGCCATCGTCTCGCTGACCCTCACGCCGGCTGACCCACAGAGCGAGGTGACGGCGAATGACCTGACGCGCATCGTGCGCGAACTGCAGGTCGAGGTCGCCAAGATCCCGGACGTGGGCCTCACCTATATCGTCGGCGAGGCCCCGGAAGCCATCCGCATCGCGCCGGACCCGGAGCGGCTCGCGCTCTACGGCGTCACGCTTCAGCAACTCGCCGGCAAGGTGCAGGGGGCCAACCGCGCCTTCTCGACCGGGCTGGTGCGCGACGGCGGCGAGCAGATCGCGCTCGTGGCCGGTCAGACACTCAAGGTCCCGTCCGAGGTCGCGAACCTCCTGCTGACCACCCGCGACGAGCGCCCGGTCTATGTGCGCGACGTGGCCGACGTGAGCTTCGTGCCCGACACGTCGGACCGCATCGTCGCCAATGTGACCCGGGCGGAGGACGGCACCATCACCCGTACTCCGGCGGTGACGCTCGCCATCGCCAAGCGCGCCGGCGCCAACGCGGTGGTCGTGGCCGAAGGGATTCTGCACCGTGTCCACGAACTCGAACACGAGCTGATCCCCGACAGCGTGTATGTCGAGGTCACGCGCGACTACGGCGAGACCGCGAACGAGAAAGCCAACGAACTGCTGTTCCATCTCGGCCTCGCCACCGTCTCGATCGTCGCTCTGGTGCTCTTTGCCATCGGCTGGCGCGAGGCCATCGTGGTCGCCATCGTGATCCCTGTTACCATCCTGCTCACGCTCTTCGCGGCATGGATTATGGGCTACACGCTCAACCGGGTGTCGCTCTTCGCGCTGATCTTCTCGATCGGCATCCTGGTCGACGACGCCATCGTGGTGATCGAGAACATCGCCCGCCACTGGGCGATGCCGGACAAGGCCGACCGCGTCACCAAGGCCATCCGCGCCGTGGCGGAGGTGGGCAACCCGACCATTGTGGCGACGCTGACCGTGGTGGCGGCGCTGCTGCCGATGCTGTTCGTGTCGGGACTGATGGGCCCCTACATGAGCCCGATCCCGGCGAACGCCTCCGCCGCGATGATCTTTTCCTTCTTCGTGGCGGTGATCATCACGCCATGGCTGATGGTCAAGATCGCGGGGCGCGCGCCCGCGCACGACCCCGAAGGCAGTGCGCATCATGGTGGCGCACTGGGGCGGATCTATGCCGCTGTCGCCCGGCCGCTTCTGCGGACGAAGGGCGGGAGCCTGGTTTTCCTGCTGCTCGCGGCGGCGCTGTCGTTCGGCTCGCTGGCCGCGCTTTACACCCGCGACGTGACGGTCAAACTGCTGCCCTTCGACAACAAATCGGAGCTTTCGGTGGTGATCGACCTGCCGGAAGGCGCCTCGGTGGAGGAGACCGACGCGGTCGCACAGGCGGTGGCGCGTGAAGTTCTGGAACTGCCCGAGGTGGTCTCGGCGCAGACCCATGCCGGCGACGCGGCGCCCTTCAACTTCAACGGGCTGGTGCGGCACTATTACCTGCGTGCGCGGCCGGAGATGGGTGATGTGCAGGTCAACCTGACCCCTAAAACCGACCGCGACCGGACCAGCCACGACATCGCGCTGGAGATCCGCGAGCGGATTGCCGGGATTGAGGTGCCGGAGGGCACCAGCCTCAAGACGGTGGAGCCGCCTCCGGGGCCACCGGTGATCGCGACCCTCCTGGCCGAGGTCTACGGCCCCGACGGAGAGACACGTCGCGCGGCTGCGGAGAAAATCCGCGCGGCCTTCGAGGAGGTTCCGTTCGTGGTCGACGTGGACGACAGCTTCGGCGTCCAGCCGCGGCGGCTCAGGGCCACGATCTCCAGCGACCAGCTCGAGTTCTTCGGCGTCCAGGAGAGCGACGTCTTCGACACGCTCGGGATCCTGAATGCCGGCACGACGGTGGGCTACTCGCATCGCGGCGACGGCCGCTACCCGATCCCTATCACCATCGAGCGGGACAAATCCGACCGCGTGGTCGACGAGAGGTTCCTCTCCACCCCGATCCCGGCCAACGTCCTTCCCGGTGCGCGCGGCGTGGTGGAACTGGGCGACGTCGTCGAGATCGCGGAGGAAAGCGCCTCCTTCCCCATCTTCCGTCACAACGGACGCGCGGCCGAAATGGTGATGGGCGAGTTGGCGGGCGAATTCGAGGCGCCGCTCTATGGCATGCTCGCCGTGGCCGAGGTGCTGGACGCCATGGAGTGGGAAGAGGGCACGAAGCCCGAGATCCGCCTCAACGGCCAGCCCGAGGACGAAAGCGTCGTGACCCTGCTCTGGGATGGCGAATGGGAGGTGACCTGGATCACCTTCCGCGACATGGGCGCGGCCTTTGCCGTGGCTTTGCTGGGCATCTACATCCTCGTGGTGGCGCAGTTCGGCTCGTTCCTGCTGCCGCTTGTGGTGCTGACACCGGTGCCGCTGACCTTCCTGGGGATCATGGCCGGGCACTGGCTGTTCAACGCACCGTTCTCGGCCCCGTCGATGATCGGCTTCATCGCGCTCGCGGGCATCATCGTCCGGAACTCGATCCTGTTGGTCGACTTCATCCGTCACGCGGACCCGTCGAAGGACAAGCTCGAGACACTGATCGAGGCGGGCTCGATCCGCTTCAAGCCGATCCTGCTGACGGCCGTGGCCGCGATGATCGGCGCCGCGGTGATCCTGGCCGATCCGATCTTCCAGGGGCTGGCGCTGTCGCTGCTGTTCGGTCTGCTCAGTTCGACCCTGCTGACAGTGCTGGTGATCCCGGCAATCTACCGTGTGTTCCGCACGTGATCGGAGTGTCGGTGCGGAACACGAGCCGCGCCGACACCGAATTTTCGTTCGAAAAATCGTATGCCTCAGGTGTATTCCGCTGCGTCCTGATCCACCGCCCAGAGCATGTCCTTCAACAGGTCGGGATCGGCCGAGTGGACCCTGTTCCAGGTCGGGATGAAGGGCGTATCGGCAGGGTTCTCGAGGAAGACGTGACCGGCGACCACGATGTTGCGCGCGAACAGCTCTATCGACTGCTCCTCCTTGTGCCTGTCGATCGCGAGCCCGTTCATCTTCGCGTCGTTGTAGTAGCAGTCGAGCAGGTCGAGCGCGGAGCGGTAGTAGGTGGCCTTCAGCGAGCGGAAGACCTCCTCGGAAAACACCGTCCCGTCGGCGGCGAGCTTGCGGAAGATCGCCTTGCAGATGTCGATCGACATCCGCGACAGCCCGGCGGACGCGTCTTCCTCGCTCAGCGGCTGGTGCTTGTGGTCGTAGGCGTCGGAAATCTCCACCTGGCAGACCGATTTGGGCGCCAGGTTGCGCCAGGCCTCCGAGAGCACGCCGATCTCCAGCCCCCAGTCGGACGGGATGCGCAGGTCGGCGAGGATCGGAGCGCGCATGGCGAACTCGCCTGAAAGCGGGTAGCGGAAGCTGCGCAGGTAATCGAGATAGTCGCGATCGCCGACGACCCGCTTGAGTGCGATCAGCAGCGGGGAAACGAGGAGGCGGGTCACCCGGCCGTTCAGTTTCCTGCCGTCGGTCCGCGGATAGTATCCCTTGGCGATCTGATAGGGGAAGGTCGGGTTGGCGACCGGGTAGACCAGCCGGGCCAGCATGTCCTTCGAATAGGTGACGATGTCGCAATCGTGGATCGCCACCACCGAACTGTCGGCGCAGGCGAGCAGGTAACCCAGGCAGGTCCAGACGTTCTTGCCCTTGCCCGGCTCGGCGGGGGCGAGGCCGAGATCTTCGAGCCGCTGCTGGATCGCCAGCATCCGGGGACTGTCGTTCCAGATCACGACGTGGTTCTGCGGCAGCACGGAGAAGAACTTGCTGGCGTGCTTGAACTGGGCCTCGTCCGCCCGGTCGAGCCCGATCACGATCCGGTGCAGGTAAGGCACCTGCGCCAGTTCGTCGAGGATCGCCGGAAGCGCCTCGCCCTCCAGTTCTGAGAACAGCGAGGGCAGGATAAGCGAGATCCTGCGGCTGGCCGCGAAGGTCGACAACTCGGCCGTCAGCGCCTCGGTGCTGGTGGAGCGCAGGTTGTGCAGCGTGGCGATGTTGCCGTTCTGGTGGAAGTCCGCCATGGGGCGCCTCTCCTGTTCCTAGATGCCAAGTGTGTCGAGCAGATCGAGCACCGCGGTGTTCCAGCCTTCCGGGCCAGGGGCGGCGGTCCGGCGGACCCGTCCGTCGGCCTCGCCGTCAAGCGCGGGCAGCGCCGTGCCATGCGGGTTGGCGACGATCACGCCGTACTCCGCGGCCTCGATCATTTCGCGGTCGTTGGGTGCATCGCCGAGCGCCAGGCGCGGCGGATTGCCGTACCGGGCTGCGATCTCGTCCATCCGGTCGGCCTTGGTGCCGCCGAAGGACAGGGTCAGGAAACGTCCGCCCCGCCTTGCGGTCACGCCCTGCGCGCCGAGCGCCTCAAGGAAGCGTTCCAGCTCCTCTGGGGTGCCGTGCCAAAGCCCGGGCTCCGAGAACTGCCTGCTCGCGGCAAGATGCGCTTCGGTCGGCGGCAGGCCGGTCACACGCGCGACCCCGTCGGGGCCGAGGTCGGAGAAGCCTTCGAACAAGCCGCGGATATCGGACGGAGTCGCGCCGAGCGCCGCGATCAACCGGGCGTGGTCGGGGGAGCCGGCCTCGGCTTCGGAACCTGAATCCAGGAGGCCCGCACCATTCTCGACGATCGCGGGGCAATCGGAGCAGCCGATCCGATCGCGAAGCAGGGCCAGTTCCGCGGCGGTCTTGGAGGATGCGAGGATCAGGGGAATGCCCGCTTCTGACAGACGGTCCAGCGCCGGGCGGGCCGGCTCGGGCGAGTAGGTTTCGTGATCCAGCAGGGTGCCGTCGAGGTCGGTGAAGACGATCAACGGGGGATTCCGCATACGGCACTCCAAGGTTGCGCGCGGCCGTCGCGGCCCGCTCCATCGGTGGCATCCTAGGGCAGCTTTTCCGAAGCTGCGAGAGCAATGCTGCCGTTCTCTCAGGACCTTACGCCGCAAACTGCCTCGCTGTCGCGGCAAAAGGAGGGACAGGCCGCCGGAGCGGCCCGCCCGGGGTTTGTCAGAGCGTGATACGATAGCTCGCGAAGCCGTCGGCGCCTTCGCCGGCGGGCTCGATGGTGACGGCCTTCACGTCGGAGATGTGGTCGGCCGCCTTGGGGCCGGTCTCGAACAGGACGGTGGTGCCCTCCATCGGCGCAAAGCTCCAGTTGCCGTCCGCCGTCGGGTTGATCGTGCCCTGTTCGACGATGTAGCGCACGATGACGTCGCGGTTGGTATCGGGCGCCTCGAGGATGATCGTGTCGCCCATCGCACCGGGGAAGGAGCCGCCACCGCTCGCACGGTAGTTGTTGGTGGCGATGACGAACTCCATGTCGTCGGTCACCGGTGCGCCTTCGAACTCCAGGTTGACGATCCGGCTCGCCTCCGGGTTCAGCTCCTCGCCCTTCGGCCCGAAACGGGACGGTTGGGACAGGTCGATCTGGTAGGTTACCCCGTCGATCACGTCGAAATTGTAGGACGGGAACTCGGGGTTCAGCAGCGGTGCGTCGGTGCTGCCGGGCGCGACCTGGTTGAACATGCCAGCCGACCGCTCCAGCCAGCCCTTGAGCTCGGCGCCGGTCACCTTCACCGCGCGCACGGTGTTGGGATAGAGGTAGAGGTCGGCGACGTTCTTGATCGCCACGTCGCCCACCGGCACGTCGGTGTAATACTCGGGGCCGCCACGGCCGCCGGCCTTGAACGGCGCGGCGGCGGAAAGCAGGGGCAGGCCCTCGTATTCCGCGCCCTTCAGCATCTGGCCGACATACCATTTCTGGGCGATCGAGACGATCTGCACCGACGGATCGTCCGCCACCAGCGCGAAGTAGCTGTGAAGCGGCGCATCGGTCTTGCCGACCGCGCGGCGGACATAGGCCAGCGTTTCCTCGTGCACGTCCCGGACCGAGTCGAGAACCGACTCGTCGTCCTCCACCAGCGCGGTGATCGAGCGGTCCTCGTTGCGCTTCGAGATCGGGCGTGCCTCGGTCTCGAAATTGACCACCCGCCAGGCGTCGCCGTCACGCTCCAGCATCAGGTCGATCAGGCCCATGTGCGAGCCCCAGAAGCCGCCCATCACGGCGGGCTTGCCGTGGATCGTGCCGCGTTCGGCGTCGACGGCGGCGTAGTCGGCAAAGGTGGGCGACGGGAACACGAGGTGGTTGTGCCCGGTCATCAGCGCGTCGATGCCCTCGACCTCCGCAAGCGGCACCGAGGCGTTCTCCATCAGGTCTGTCCGGTCGGCCGAGCCGATCCCGGAATGGCTGAGCGCGATGATCAGGTCGCAGCCTTCCTCGCGCATCTGCGGCACCCAGGCCTGCGCCGTCTCGACGATGTCGCGGGTCTGGACGTTGCCCTCGAGGTGTCGGCGGTCCCAGTTCATGATCTGAGGTGGCACGAAGCCGATCAGGCCGACGCGGATCGGATGGGTGGTGCCGTCGCCCATGGTGATCTCGCGGTCGAGGATCACGTAGGGTTTGATGAAGGTCGTGTCCTTCGTCGGGTCTGCGCCCATTTCCTTCGCGATGTTCGCGCAGACCACGGGGAATTCCGCCCCGGCGAGAGACTTCTCGAGGAAATCGAGCCCGTAGTTGAACTCGTGGTTGCCCAGCGTCGAGGCGTCGTAGCCGACCGCGTTCATCGCGGTGATGATCGGGTGCATGTCGCCTTCCTTCATGCCCCGCTCGTAGGCGATGTAGTCGCCCATCGGGTTGCCCTGCAGGAAGTCGCCGTTGTCCACCAGCATGGAGTTGGTCGCCTCGGCGCGGATGCCCTCGATGATCGTGGCCGTGCGCGACAGGCCGACCGTGTCGATCGCGCGGTCGGAATAGTAGTCGTAGGGGAAGACGTGCACGTGCAGGTCGGTCGTTTCCATGATCCGCAGGTGGGCCTGGTTGTTGGCGGCGCGGGCGGAGAAGGGGTGGAGAGTGATCAACGAGGCGCCTGCAAGACTGCCCGCGAGGAATCCACGGCGGGAAAGTTGGAAAGTGGTGTTATGCGGCATGGCCAGCTCCCGGGTCATGAGTGTCTGTCGGGAGTATGGCACCGCGATAACATCTGTATGAACCTGATTCCGTAGTCGGTGGAAAAACTTCTCGTCGCAAGGCCGCCGCGCCGAATTTGTCTGTTTCCATGCAAGCGAGCCGAAACCGAATGCCTTCAGAGGTTTGCGCCTGCGCCCGGCACGTGGCAAGGGTCGCGGGATCGATGGCAGGAGGCAGGTGCAATGCGACTCGCGGAGACGGTGACCTTTGGCGGCGGCGGTCTCGCGCGCGTGGCCGAACTGCGCGGCGACCGGGACGCCATCGAGCGACTCATGGCCGATCCGGCCGCGAAGATCCTGCCGATGTGGCAGGCCAAGCCCCTGGTGCATGGCGAGGCGACGCTGGGATTGCGCGGCGTGCCGGCAGATGCCGAGATCCTGCGCCATGCCGAGGAGCCGCCGATCTTTCTCGGCCTCGACGGCAAGGTGCCATGGTTCGCTGCCGATGTCTCCGCCTGGGTGCCGGAGGGGCAGGTCGTGGAAACCGTCGGCGCCTTCGTCGACCTCTCCGAACAGCTCTATCCCGATCTCGGCGAGGACAGCCGCTTCGTCGAGCTGCGGGCCAGCATGACCCGGCTCTCGCCACTGGATGCCGAGATCGCGGCCACGGCGCGGGCGCTGCATGCCTGGCACGGAACCCACGGGTTCTGCGCCCGCTGCGGGGTAAAGACCCACCCGGCCAAGGCCGGCTGGCAGCGTGACTGCCCGGCCTGCGGCGCGTCGCATTTCCCGCGCACCGACCCGGTGGTGATCATGCTCATCACCCACGGCAACTCGGTGCTGCTCGGGCGGAGCCCCGGCTGGCCGGAGGGGATGTTCTCGCTGCTCGCGGGCTTCGTGGAGCCGGGCGAGACCGTCGAGGCGGCGGTGCGGAGGGAGGTCGTCGAAGAGGCGGGGGTCGAGGTCGGCGCGGTCTCCTATCTCGCCTCGCAGCCCTGGCCATTTCCGGCCTCCCTGATGATCGGTTGCCGCGGGCAGGCGAAGAGCCGCGCGATCCGGATCGACCCGGAAGAGATCGAGGAGGCCATCTGGGTCAGCCGCGAGGAGATGCTCGAGGTCTTCACGGGCGGGCATCCGCGCATCAGGGCGCCGCGCAATGGCGCGATTGCGCGCTTCATCCTGTCACACTGGCTTGCGGATCGGCTGGATTGACGCGAAACATCGCCGTGAAAAGCACGAACACCGGGGACACCAAATGAAGCTTTCGACCCAAGAGGAGATCGACGCGCCGATCGAGCGGATCTGGGCCGCGGTCACCAATGCCGGCGATTACGAGCGCCAGGTGCGGCGCAAGGGCGTGGAAGTGACGCGTCATTCGGAAGGTGCCGATCTCGGCGTCGGCACGACCTGGACCGCGAAGTTCGACTTCCGGGGGCTGCAGCGCGAGCTTCACACCGAGATCTCGACCTTCGACGCGCCGAACCTGCTGGTGCTCGATTCGGTCGTGGGCGGGGTGGACGCCGTGGCGCAGGTCGAGCTGACCGAGCTTCCCGGCAATCGCACGCGCCTCGCTGCCTCGGTGGACATGAAGCCGACCTCGATCCCGGGCCGCGTGCTGATCCAGACGCTCCGGCTGGCCAAGACGACGCTGACCAACCGGTTCCAGCGCCGGGTGCGCCGCTTCGCCCGCGAGATGGAACAGCTCTGATCGCCGCGCGGCGTCAGTGACGCCGCGGATCGGCGGGGTAGACGCCCAGGATGTCGAGCCGGTCGGTGAAATAGGCCAGCTCCTCGAGCGCGAGCTTCACGCTGCGGTCGTCGGGGTGGCCTTCGATGTCGGCATAGAACTGCGTCGCCGAGAACGAGCCGTCGACCATGTAGCTTTCCAGCTTGGTCATGTTGACTCCGTTGGTGGCAAAGCCGCCCATCGCCTTGTAGAGCGCGGCGGGGATGTTGCGGACGCGGAAGACGAAGGTGGTCATCATGCCGTCGTCGCCGCGCCGGCTGTGGTCGGGCTGGCGCGACATGATCAGGAAGCGCGTGGTGTTATGCGCCTGGTCCTCGATGTGTCGGGCCAGGATGTTGAGGCCATAGGCTTCCGCCGCGAGGTCCGAGGCCAGCGCGCCGACGTTGCGCAGCCCGCGCCGCGCGATGTCGGCCGCAGCACCGGCGCTGTCTGCCGCCGCTTCGCCACGGATGCCGAACTGGTCGAGGAAGCCCCGGCACTGCGGCAGCAGGACGAGATGGGCACGCACGGTCTCGATCTCTTCCATCTGCACGCCGGGCAGGGCCATCAGGCTGATGTGCACGCGCACGAAGGCTTCATCCACGATATGCAGCCCGCTTTCGGGCAGCAGGCGGTGGATATCGGCCACGCGACCGTAGGTGGTGTTTTCCACCGGAAGCATCGCCAGATCGGCCTTTCCGCTCTGCACGGCCTCGATGGTTTCCTCGAAGGAATGGCAGGGCTGGGCTTCGTATTCGGGCCGCGCGTCGTGGCAGGCCTGGTGCGAATAGGCACCGGGCTCGCCCTGGAACGCGATGCGGGGACGATCTGTCATTGGTTTTAGCCCCTGATTATCAAGTTGATGCGACGATATGGCGGGTGACCGGGCAAACTTCAACTTGCACCATGGGCCGTGAACCACGATAGATGCGCGAAACGTTCATTCAGCGGGATGCGACATGTTCGACACGATGACACTCACCAAGACCGTTGGCGCCCTCTGCGGGTCCCTGCTGGTCTTTCTGCTTGGCGTCTGGGCCGCCGAATCCCTCTACCACGTGGGTGGCGGCCACGGAGATGAAGACCATCAGGCCTATGTGATCCCAACCGACGAAGGCGAGGAAGCCGGCGGCGAAGAAGCCGAGGAAGTGGATTTCGGAGCCCTGCTCGCCAACGCGGACGTGGGCTCGGGCGAGACGCTGTTCAAGAAATGCCAGGCCTGCCACGCGCTGGAGCCGGGCGTGAACAAGGTTGGCCCGTCGCTGCACAACGTGGTCGGCAAGCAGGTTGCCGCAGAGGCAGGCTTTGCCTATTCCGGCGCGCTGGTTGCCGTGGCCGACGTCTGGACCCCCGAGCACCTCAACGGTTTCCTTGAGAACCCGAAGTCCTACGCGCCGGGCACCAAGATGTCCTTCGCCGGCTTCAAGAAGGCCGAGGACCGCGCCGACATCATCGCCTACCTGGAAAGCGCCGGCAGCTGACCGCGCGCCATTTCGGCGAAAGACATGCCGCCTCTCCGCAAGGAGGGGCGGTTTTTCGTTCCGGTCGGTCGCGCCCGCCCGGATGACCGGTGCTCACACGGGCTCACGGAATCTCGCCTTGTCGATGCTGCGCATGCTCACTAGCCTGCCTTGCAACGCTCGAGACACAACCGCCGCGAGGATGCCCGATGACTCTGACCCGCTTCCTGCCTTCCCTGCGCTCCGCCCTGACCGCCGGGGCCCTGCTCGCGCTGTCGACGGCAGCCCTGGCCGCGCCCGAGGGGTGGATCACGTCGCACGGCATATCGACCTTTCCGGGCGAGCTGAAATACCCGGCCGACTTTCCGCATCTCGAATATGTGAACCCTGACGCTCCCAAGGGCGGCGAAATGTCGATCTGGGCCTTTGGCGGCTACGATTCGATGAATCCCTACACGATCAAGGGCCGCGCCGACCGGCTCGCGAGCGCCCCCTACGAGAGCCTGCTGGAAGGTGTGGCCGACGAGATCGGCAGCGACTACGGCCTGCTCGCCGAAAGCATCGAATACCCGGAGGACCGCAGCGAGGTGATCTTCACCCTGCGTCCGGAGACGAAGTTCTCCGACGGCTCGCCGCTGACCGCCGAGGATGTGCTGTTCACCTACGAGCTGTTCCGCGACAAGGGCCTCCCCAGCTTTCGCGCGGTGCTGCGCCAGCAGGTCGA
Source organism: Tropicimonas sediminicola (assembly GCF_900188335.1). Taxonomy (GTDB): domain Bacteria; phylum Pseudomonadota; class Alphaproteobacteria; order Rhodobacterales; family Rhodobacteraceae; genus Tropicimonas; species Tropicimonas sediminicola. The sequence continues at coordinate 39,581 of NZ_FZOY01000001.1, forward strand.
GAGCGCCGCGGTGCTCGACGAGCGACGCATCCGCTACGTCTTTGTCGAGGACCAGCCCAAGCGCGACCTGATCCAGACCGTGGGTGGGCTGCCGGTGTTCTCCAAGGCGCATTACGAGGCCAACGGGCTCGACCTCGAGGAAAACTCGATGACGCCGTTCCTCGGCTCCGGCCCCTATGTGCCGGCGGTGATGAACGTGGGCGAACGCACGATCTACCGCCGCAACCCCGACTACTGGGGCAAGGATCTGCCGCAGAACATCGGCCGGCACAATTTCGACAGTATCCGCCTGGAATACTTTGCCGACTACAACGTGGCGCTCGAGGGCTTCAAGGGCGGGGCCTACCACTTCCGCAACGAGGCCAGTTCCAAGAACTGGGCCACCAGCTATGACTTCCCGGCCGTCAACAACGGCCATGTCGTCAAGGCCGAGCTGGACGACGGGACGATCGCGACCGGCCAGAGCTTCGTGATGAACCTGCGGCGGGAGCAGTTCAAGGATCCGAAGGTGCGCGAGGCAATCGGGCTTCTGTTCAACTTCGAATGGTCGAACGAGCAACTCTTCTACGGCATCTACGAGCGGATCAATTCCTTCTGGGAGAACTCCGACCTCGCCGCGACGGGCCTGCCCTCCGAGGCAGAGCTGGCGCTTCTGGAACCGCTGGCCGACAAGCTGCCCGAAGGCGTGCTCGACAGCGAGCCGGTCATGGCGCCGGTCTCCGGCCCGCGGCAGCTCGACCGCGGCAACCTGCGCAAGGCGTTGGCGCTGCTGGACGAGGCGGGCTGGGAAGTGGGCTCCGACGGGATGCGGCGCAAGGACGGCAAGACGCTGAAGGTGGAATTCCTGAACGACAGTCAGACCTTCGACCGCGTGATCAACCCCTATGTCGAGAACCTGCGCCGCGCAGGCATCGACGCCGTGCACAACCGCGTGGACCAGGCCGAAGCGACCAACCGCGAACGCTCCTACGATTTCGACATCATGACCGACCAGTTCCCGATGGGGTATATCCCCGGTGCGGGGCTCCAGCAGTATTTCGGCTCGGAGACGGCCGACAGCTCGGTCTTCAACTCCATGGGCCTGAAATCCGAGGCGGTGGATTCTCTGATCGACACCATCACCGCCGCCGAAACCCAGGAAGAGCTACAGGCCGGTGTGCGCGCGCTCGACCGGGTGCTCCGGGCCGAGCGGTTCTGGGTGCCGCAATGGTACAAGAACAAGCACACCGTAGCCTATTTCGATATGTACGAGCACCCCGAACCCTTGCCGCCCTATGCGCTCGGCAATCTGGATTTCTGGTGGTATAACGCCGAAAAGGCCGAGAAGCTGAAAGCAGCCGGCGTGCTGCGATAACAACAACAGGCAGGGCAGAGCACCTTCATGGGCGCCTATATCCTACGGCGATTGCTGCTGATCATTCCGACGCTGTTCGGGATCATGCTGATCAATTTCGTGCTGACGCAATTCGTCCCCGGCGGGCCGATCGAACAGATCATCGCCCAGGTCGAGGGCGAGGGCGACGTGTTCCAGGGCATTGCGGGCGGCGGTGACGCCGGCGGCGGGGCCGGCATGGAGAGCGCGGCGGACGACCGCTACCTCGGCGCGCGCGGCCTGCCGCAGGATTTCCTCGACGAACTCGAAGTGGACATGGGATTTGCCCGGATCACCTGCGCGGAAGGGTTCGAGGGCACACCCACGCTCGACGACCCGGCCTGCGAGAAGGAGGCCATCGGGATCATGGAGCGCTTTGCCATCCTGATGGGCAACTACCTGCGCTTCGACTTCGGCGAGAGCTACTTCCGCTCGATCTCCGTGGTGGACCTGGTGATCGAGAAGATGCCGGTTTCCATCACCCTCGGGCTCTGGTCGACGCTGATCGCCTACATCGTCTCGATCCCGCTCGGTATCCGCAAGGCGGTGAAGGACGGATCGAGCTTCGACACCTGGACCTCGGGCTTCATCATCGTCGCCTACGCGATCCCGGGGTTCCTGTTCGCGATCCTGTTGCTGGTGCTCTTTGCCGGCGGCTCCTACTGGCAGATCTTCCCGTTGCGCGGGCTGGTCTCGGAGGGCTGGGAGGACATGAGCCTGCTGGGCAAGATCGGCGACTACTTCTGGCACATCACCCTGCCGGTGATCGCCTCCACCATCTCCAGCTTCGCCACGCTGACGCTGCTGACCAAGAACTCCTTCCTGGACGAGATCAAGAAGCAGTACGTGATCACCGCCAAGGCCAAGGGCCTCAGCGAGAGCCGCGTGCTCTATGGCCACGTCTTCCGCAACGCGATGCTGATCGTGATCGCGGGCTTCCCTGCGGCATTCCTCAGCGTCTTCTTCGGGGCCTCGATCATCATCGAGACGATCTTCTCGCTGGACGGGCTCGGGCGGCTCGGCTTCGAGGCCGCCGTCGCAAGGGATTATCCGGTGGTGTTCGGCACGCTCTATGTCTTCGGGCTGATCGGCCTGCTGGTCGGGATCCTCTCCGACATGATGTATGTCTTCGTCGATCCGCGGATCGACTTCGAAAGCCGGCAGGTGTGACATGACGGACCAGCCGCTCGACACCCCCGTGCGCCCGAAGAAGGGCCTATTCTCCCTCTCGCCGCTGAACCAGCGGCGCTGGCGCAACTTCAAGCGCAACCGGCGGGCCTACTGGTCGCTGATCATCTTCGCGGTGCTCTTCGTGACCTCGCTGTTCGCCGAATTCATCGCCAATGACCGGCCGATCCTGATCCAGCATCGGGGCGAATACTATTTCCCGATCCGGAACTTCTATCCCGAGACGGCCTTTGGCGGCGATTTCCCGACGGAGGCCGTCTATCGCGACGTCGAGGTGCAATGCCTGATCGTCTCGGGCGGGCTCGAATGGTGCTTCGACGATCCCGAGGGGGTCATCGAGCAGGTCGAGGCCGGCGCCACGGAAATCGAGGGCGATGAGGTCGTCCGTGGCTGGATGATCTGGCCGATCGTGCCCTACAGCTACAACACGCCCAACACGCTCGGGCAGCCCGCGCCCTCGCCGCCGGACGCCGATCACTGGCTTGGCACCGACGACGCGACCCGGGACGTGCTGGCGCGGGTGATCTACGGCTTCCGGCTGTCGATCCTGTTCACCCTGATCGTCACCGTCAGTGCCTCGATCATCGGTATCGTCGCGGGCGCGGTTCAGGGCTATTTCGGCGGCTGGATCGACCTCGTGTTCCAGCGCTTCATCGAGATCTGGGTCTCCACGCCGTCGCTCTACATCATCATCATCATGTTCGCGATCCTGGGGCGAAGTTTCTGGCTGCTGGTCTTCCTGACAGTGCTCTTCGGCTGGCCGGCCCTCGTCGGCGTGGTGCGGGCGGAGTTCCTGCGGGCGCGAAACCTCGAATACGTGCGCGCGGCCAAGGCGCTCGGCGTATCGAACTGGAAGATCATGTTCCGCCACATGCTGCCCAACGCCATGGTGGCGACGCTCACCATGCTGCCCTTCATCGTGACGGCGACCATCGGCTCGCTGGCCTCGCTCGATTTCCTCGGCTTCGGGCTTCCGTCCTCGGCGCCCTCCCTGGGGGAGCTGACCTTACAGGCCAAGCAGAACCTGCAGGCGCCCTGGCTCGGCTTCACGGCATTCTTCGTCTTCGCGATCATGTTGTCGCTGCTGGTGTTCATCTTCGAAGGCGTCCGCGATGCCTTTGATCCGCGAAAGACCTTCCAATGACCGGGCCGGCGGACAGGACGGAGCGGGGCTTCCTGCCCCTCGCACTCCGGGGCTACTTGAGACCAGATGATGAGGCAGGGCCGCGCGATGTCTGAGCGAAACCTTCTGACTGTGCGCGACCTGCGGGTGTCGTTCCGGCAGGACGGGCGCGACATCCCGGCGGTCAAGGGCGTGTCCTTCGACGTGGCGGAGGGCGAAACCGTCGCGCTGGTGGGCGAATCCGGCTCGGGCAAGTCGGTCACGGCGCTCTCGACGGTGAGCCTGCTGGGCGAGAATGCCACCATCACGGGCTCGATCGACTACCTCGGCACCCAGATGGTGGGCGCGCCCGAGGCGGACCTGATGAAGGTGCGCGGCAACGATATCAGCTTCATCTTCCAGGAACCGATGACTTCGCTGAACCCGCTTCACACGCTGGAGCGGCAGTTGGTGGAATCGATCACGCTGCACCAGGGGCTTGTGGGAGATGCCGCCCGGGCGCGGGTTATCGAATTGCTCAACAAGGTCGGGATCCGCGACCCGGAGAGCCGGCTCGGCGCCTATCCGCACCAGCTCTCGGGCGGCCAGCGGCAGCGGGTGATGATCGCGATGGCACTGGCCAACGGTCCCGACCTGCTGATCGCGGACGAGCCGACCACGGCGCTCGACGTGACGATCCAGGCGCAGATCCTCGACCTGCTGGCGGAGCTGAAGCAAACCGAGCGGATGAGCCTGCTGTTCATCACCCACGACCTCGGCATCGTGCGCAAGATCGCCGACCGGGTCTGCGTGATGAAGGACGGCGAGATCGTCGAGACAGGGCCGACCCACGAGATATTCGCCAACCCCCGGCATCCCTACACGCAGAAGCTCCTCGCGGCCGAGCCCAAGGGGGTGATGGCTCCGATCCAGGGCAACCCGCAGGAGATCGTGTCGACCGACGGGCTGAGGATCTGGTTCCCGATCCAGCGCGGCTTCCTGCGCCGGACCGTGGGCCACGTTAAGGCTGTGAACGACGCGACACTGTCGGTCCGGGCGGGCGAAACGCTCGGGATCGTCGGCGAGAGCGGTTCCGGCAAGACCACGCTGGCGCTGGCGATCATGCGGCTGATCGCCTCCGAAGGGCCGGTGGTCTTCATGGGCGAGAACGTTCAGGGGCGGCCGCAGCGGCAGTTGCGAGACCTGCGCCGGCACATGCAGATCGTGTTTCAGGATCCCTACGGCAGCCTGAGCCCGCGGATGACGGTGGAGCAGATAATCGCCGAGGGTCTCGGCGTCCACAAGGCCGTTCGCAGTCGGTCGCGGCAGGAGATGGTGCGCGACATCATGGTCGAGGTCGGACTCGATCCGGCGACCATGCACCGATATCCGCACGAGTTCTCCGGCGGGCAGAGGCAGCGCATCGCAATCGCGCGGGCGATGATCCTCGAGCCGCGTCTGGTGGTGCTGGACGAGCCGACCTCGGCGCTCGACATGACCGTTCAGGTTCAGATCGTCGAGTTGCTGCGGCGGCTGCAGGAGCGCCACGGCCTCGCCTACCTGTTCATCAGCCACGACCTGCGGGTCGTGCGGGCGCTGTCGCACAAGGTGATCGTGATGAAGCAGGGCGACATCGTGGAAAGCGGCACGGCGCAGGAGATATTCCGTTCGCCGAAAACCGACTACACTCGCGAGTTGATCGCGGCGGCCTTCAACCTGGGCGAGGAGATGCCGCAGACCGGATGAGGTCTGCGGCGGGGCGCGCGCGTGTCAGATCGCGTGGCTGTGGCCGGCCTTGTCCATCTCGTAGGCGTCGAATGCCTTGGCGATCATCCGCGTGAGCGGCCGTCCAGCAGGCGGGATCTGAAGCCCCGAGCGGTCGACGGTCACGAAATCCCCGAAGGTCCGTTTCACCTCCGCGAACAGGCTGTCGACCTGATCGGCGCTGCCGCCCCAGCCGGAGAGGATCTCCTCGCGGTCGATGCGGAAATTGCACATGAGTGTCTCGATCATGCGGGCCCGCATCAGGTCCTGCCCGGCAAACGCATGGCCGCGGCCTGTGGCGAAGCGGCCTTCGCGGATTGCTTTGGTGTAGTCACCGGTGCCGGAGATGTTCTGCGCATAGCCTTGCGGGAAGCGTGAGATCGCCGAGGCGCCAAGTCCGATCAGCGCCGGGGCCGGGTCCACCGTGTAGCCCTGGAAGTTGCGCCTCAGGGTGCCGTCACGGGCGGCTTGCGCCATGGAATCGCCGGTCCGGGCGAAATGGTCGATGCCGACCTCGTCGTAGCCGTCCCAGACGAACAGCTTCCGGGCGGTTTCGAACAATTGCAGCCGGGCTTCCGGGGTCGGGAGCGCATCGGAGGGGATCAGCGTCTGTCGCCGCGCCATCCAGGGAACGTGCGCATAGCCGTAGAGCGCCACGCGGTCCGGCGAGAGCGAGAGCAGCTTCTGGACGCTGTCGGTGATCCTGGCGCGGCTCTGGTGCGGCAGGCCGTAGAGGATATCCGCGTTGAGGCTCGTCACCCCGCGGGCGCGGATGCCGTTCACCGCGGCTTCGGTGATCTCGAAGCTCTGCTCGCGGCCGATGATCTTCTGGATCTCCGGATCGAAATCCTGCACCCCGATCGACGCGCGGGTCATGCCGGCGGCGGCCAGTGCATCGAGCCGGGCGTCGTCGATCTCGTTCGGGTCGATCTCGACCGAGAATTCGCCGCCCTCCGCCATCGGCACGGCGCGAAAGATCGAATCGGCCAGGTCCAGCATCATTTCCGCCGACAGAAGTGTCGGTGTTCCGCCGCCCCAGTGCAGCGCGGACAATTTGACGCCCTCGGGCAGGGCGGCGCCAAGCATGGCGATCTCGGACTTCAGCGTCTCGAGATATCCGGCCACCGGAGACAGGCTCGAGGTGCCCTGCGTGCGGCAGGCGCAGAACCAGCAAAGCCTTCTACAAAACGGAATATGAACATATAGTGACACCCTCGAGTCGGGCGGCAGGGCGCCGACCCAATCCGAGAAATGCCTCGATCCGATGCCGGACCCGAAGTGCGGGGCCGTGGGATAGCTGGTGTAGCGAGGGACGCGGGCGTCAAAGAGCCCGAGCTTCGCAAGTTGCGATACCGTTTCCATGCGCTTACCTTTAGAGAGGCTCTGAACAGGGAACCTTGATCTCAATCAAGGATGGCGCGCGCGGATGGAAATGCAGGAAATCGAACTGACGCATCTGGAATGCTCGGATTGTCCGATCCGTCACCGCGCGGTTTGTGCGCGCTGTGATACCCAGGAACTCGATCAGCTCGAGGAAATGAAGTATTACCGGACCTTCGAGGCTGGCCAGACCATCGCCTGGACGGGAGACAAGCTCGATTTCGTCGCCACGATGGTCAGCGGAATCGCCACCCTGAGCCAGACGCTCGAGGACGGGCGCACGCAGATGGTCGGTCTGCTTCTGCCGTCCGATTTCATGGGGCGGCCCGGGCGCGAGATGGCGAGCTACGATGTGACGGCCACCACCGACGTCGTGATGTGCTGTTTCCGTAGGCGGCCCTTCGAGGACCTGATGCGGAACACCCCACATATCGCGCAACGCCTGCTGGAGATGACCCTCGACGAGCTGGACGCGGCGCGGGAATGGATGCTGCTGCTCGGGCGCAAGACCGCGCGCGAAAAGATCGCCAGCCTTTTGGCCATCATCGCCCGCCGCAATGCCTCGATCAACCTCGGCCGGGCAGGGGGGCGCATGGAGTTCGACCTGCCGCTGACCCGCGAGGCGATGGCCGATTACCTCGGCCTGACGCTGGAGACGGTGAGCCGCCAGGTTTCGGCGCTCAAGCGCGAAGGGGTGATCGAGCTGGCCGGCAAGCGGCACGTGTCGGTGCCGGATTTCGACCGCCTGATGCTTGAGACGGGTGACGATACCGACGGCGGCATCCCTGTCTGAGACGGGGGTATCCGGCCTACTTCAGATCAAGGGTTGTCCGTAAACGCCTCGGAACGGGAGCGGGCCGGTTCGGCCCTGCTCCCAATTGTCGGCCCTTCCGTCAGTGGCTCATGAACACCGGGACCTTCGCGGCTTCCAGCATGTCTCGGGTCGCTCCGCCCATGATCGCCTCGCGGAAGCGCGAGTGACCATAGGCGCCCATCACGAGCATGTCGGCCTGCTGGTCCTCGCAGTGACGGGCCAGCACATCCGCAGTGCGCGGCATCGTGGCGGCGATCACCGAGATCTCGGCCTTCACGCCGTGGCGCGAGATCATCTGCGACAGCATCCCGCCGGGGTCGGAGCGGTCCGGCCCGTGCCGCGGCGGGTCGATGATCACGATATTGGTCATCGACGCCTGCTTGAGCAGCGGCAGCGCGGCGCGCACGGCGTCGAGCGCCTCGGCACTCTGGTTCCAGGCGACGACGATCCGCTCGGGCTTCCTGGCGAGGGTCCCATCGGGCATGACGAGCACCGGCACGTTGCCGGCAAAGAGCGCCGCCTCGATCACCGCCTCCTCGGCCACGCCTTTGTCGTCGCCATAGGGCTTGGGAAGCACCACGAGATCGGAAAAGCGTGCGCGGTTGCCGACGAGGTTCTGGATCGTGCCGATCTGCGCCAGCGCCGCATCGCTGGACCAGCGGCAATCTTCCGTGGCCATGGCGGCGCGCACGGCCTCGTCGATTTCCTGGGCCTCCTGGCGCGCGCGCTCCAGGGTTGCCTGCTCGATCATCGCGTTGGTGCCGGCATAATAGTAGCCGGGCGTCGAGTGATCGATGCCAAGGGCCAGGATATCGAGATGCGCATCCTGGTTGCGGGTCATCGCGATGGCGCCGCGCAACGCGGAGCCGTCGAGGTTCGTATTGGTCAGAATCGTGAGGATCGATTTGTAAGCCATCTGGCCCACCTCCGGGCAGTCGGTGTCTGATCTGGAATGTAGGGCCGCAGCCATCGTGGCACCTTGACCTGTCTCAAGCAGTCCCTGCGACGACATTGACCTAGATCAATGCGGATGCGAACCCGTATCCTCAGAAGCGAGTGAGAAACGCAAAGGGGAGGGATATTGTTCCCTCCTCCAACTAACCAAGGGACAAACCATGTGGGATTACGCCAAGGTCACGGCGTTGGGGCTATTGGCGCTGGCAGCCGCCATCGCAGCCAACTACGCACGTGACGCAGCCTATCTCGTCCATGCGATCATCATCATGGTCGCTGCCGGGGTCGCATTCATCTGGAGCGTGCGTCAGATCGACGAGGAAAAACCGGCGGCGGAGGTGTCCGTGGGATATCTCGACGGCGTCGTTCGCTATGGCGTGGTCGCGACCGCCTTCTGGGGCGTGGTCGGCTTTCTCGCCGGCACGTTCATCGCCTTTCAGCTGGCCTTCCCGGTGCTCAACTTCGAATGGGCGCAACCCTACATGAACTTCGGACGGCTGCGGCCGCTGCACACCTCGGCGGTGATCTTCGCCTTTGGTGGCAACGCGTTGCTCGCGACCTCGTTCTACGTCGTGCAGCGGACCTCCGCGGCGCGTCTCTGGGGCGGCAACCTCGCCTGGTTCGTCTTCTGGGGCTACAACCTCTTCATCGTGCTGGCCGCCACCGGTTACCTGCTGGGCGCCACCCAGTCGAAGGAATATGCCGAGCCGGAATGGTACGTCGACCTCTGGCTGACGATCGTCTGGGTCGCCTATCTCGCCGTGTTCCTCGGCACGATCCTGAAGCGCCAGGAAAAGCACATCTACGTGGCAAACTGGTTCTTCCTGAGCTTCATCGTCACGGTCGCGATGCTGCACATCGTCAACAACCTCAGCCTGCCGGTGTCGATCTTCGGGTCCAAGTCGGTGCAGTTGTTCTCCGGCGTGCAGGACGCGATGACCCAGTGGTGGTACGGCCACAACGCAGTGGGCTTCTTCCTGACGGCGGGCTTCCTGGGCATGATGTACTACTTCGTGCCGAAGCAGGCCGAGCGCCCGGTGTTCTCCTACAAGCTCTCGATCATCCACTTCTGGGCGCTGATCTTCCTGTACATCTGGGCCGGTCCGCACCACCTGCACTACACCGCGCTGCCGGACTGGGCCTCGACCCTCGGCATGGTGTTCTCGATCATGCTGTGGATGCCCTCCTGGGGTGGCATGATCAACGGCCTGATGACGCTCTCGGGCGCCTGGGACAAGCTGCGGACCGACCCGATCATCCGCATGATGGTCGTCTCCGTCGGCTTCTACGGCATGTCCACCTTCGAAGGCCCGATGATGTCGATCAAGGCGGTGAACTCGCTCAGCCACTACACCGACTGGACCATCGGCCACGTGCACTCCGGTGCGCTCGGCTGGAACGGCATGATCACCTTCGGCGCGCTCTACTTCCTGACGCCGCGCCTGTGGAAGCGCGAAGGGCTCTATTCCAACGCCGCGGTGAACTGGCACTTCTGGCTCGCCACCATCGGCATCGTGCTCTACGCGGCCTCGATGTGGGTGACCGGCATCATGGAAGGCCTGATGTGGCGTGAAGTCGACGCCAACGGCTTCCTCGTGAACTCCTTCGCCGACACCGTCGAAGCCAAGTTCCCGATGTATGTCGTGCGCGGCCTCGGCGGCGTGCTCTACCTCACCGGCGCGATCATCATGTGCGCCAACCTCTGGCTCACCGTCACCCGCGGTCAGCCGAAAGCCGCCCCGGCCGCCGTTGCGGCGCCGGCCGAGTAAGGGAGGGCAGGACAGATGGCTCTTATCGACAAGCACAAGATCATCGAGACCAACGCGACGATCCTCTTCGCGCTCAGCTTCTTCGTCGTCACCATCGGTGGCATCGTGGAGATTGCGCCGCTCTTCTATCTCGAGAACACGATCGAGGACGTGGAGGGCGTTCGCCCCTACTCCCCGCTCGAGCTCGAGGGGCGCAACATCTACATCCGCGAAGGCTGCTACGTCTGCCACAGCCAGATGATCCGGCCGATGCGGGACGAGGTGGAGCGCTACGGCCACTACAGCCTCGCGGCGGAATCGCAATATGACCACCCGTTCCAGTGGGGCTCAAAGCGGACGGGGCCGGACCTCGCCCGCGTCGGCGGGCGCTACTCCGACGACTGGCACGTCGACCACCTGGTCAACCCGCAGTCGGTGGTTCCCGAATCCGTGATGCCGAAATACGGCTTCCTGCTCGACCGGATGCTGGACGGGAAATACATTCAGGAGGTCATGGAGACGAACGTCGCGGTCGGTGTGCCCTACACCGACGAGATGATCGAGAACGCGATGGCGGACTTCGTCGCCCAGGCCGATCCGGACAGCGATTACGACGCGCTGCTGGAGCGGTACCCGGGTGCGCAGGTGCGCAACTTCGACGGCGAGCCCGGTATCTCCGAGATGGATGCGCTGATCGCCTATCTCCAGATGCTCGGCACCCTTGTCGACTTCTCGACCTTCGAACCTGACGCCAGCCGTTAAGGAGGAGGGGAGCGTGGACACATACTCCCTCATGCGCGAGTTCGCGGACAGCTGGATGCTGCTGTTCCTCGTGCTCGTGTTCCTCGGCGTGATTCTCTGGGTCTTCCGGCCCGGCAGCGCCAAGGCTCAACGCGACAGTGCAAATATCATCTTCCGGCACGAGGACGCGCCAGCGGACCCGACGGAACTGGACCCCAAGGAGGTTCGGGAATGAGCAAACAACCCGTGAAGAAAAAGACCGACGACGTCGGCACGACCGGACACAGCTGGGACGGGATCGAAGAGTACAACAACCCGCTTCCGCGCTGGTGGCTGTGGACCTTCTACGCGACGGTGGTCTGGGCGCTGATCTACACGATCTTCTTCCCCGCCTGGCCGCTGGTGAACGGGGCGACGGCCGGTCTGCTCGGCCATTCGACCCGGGCCAACGTGGCCGAGGAGATCGCCATGTTCGAGGACGCCAACGCCGGCATCAAGCAGCGGCTGGTCGAGGCGGAGCTGACCGAGATCGCGGCGGACCCGGAGCTGAACAGCTACGCCCAGAACGCCGGCGCTGCCGTGTTCCGGACCTGGTGCGCCCAGTGTCACGGTGCCGGTGCACAAGGCGCGCAGGCGGCGGGCTACCCGAGCCTGCTCGACGACAGCTGGCTCTGGGGCGGCACGATCGAGGAGATCCACACCACGATCACCTACGGTATCCGCTACAACGACGATTCGCGCTTCGGTGACATGCTGGCCTTCGGGCGCGACCAGCTGCTGACCGAAGAGCAGATCAACCAGGTCGTCGCCTATGTGCAGCAGATCTCCGGCCAGGAGCATGACGCGGCGCTGGCCGCGGAGGGCGAGACGCTCTTCGCCGAGAACTGCGCCTCCTGCCATGCGGACGACGGCACCGGCGACATCACGCTGGGCGCACCCAACCTGACCGACGCGATCTGGCTCTACGGCGGCGATCAGGAAACGCTGTTCGAGACCCTGTGGAACGGTCGCGCCGGCGTCATGCCGCCGCGTGGCGGGGCCCCGGAATCGGCGGTCGACGAGGCGCTGGTCCGTGCGGTGGCCACCTATGTCCACAGCCTGGGCGGTGGGGTTGCCTCCGCCGAGTGATCGCCCAAAAGCGGTATCCACCCGATGCCCCGCCTCCGTGTGCCGGAGGCGGGGCATTCTCTTTTGGAAGGGACACCGTGGAAACAAGTGGCCCCTGAGACGGGCCACGACACTCCGGCATGATCTAAGTGCATGGCCGATATGACAAATCAAAGGCACATCGGGCATCCGCGTTTGATCTGGATCAAGGTTCGGAACGGCCGCGGAACCTAAAACAGGTTCAACGGCAACGACGGAGCCAGCCGGCCAAACGGCCCGATGATCCGCCAAGTCGAACAAAACATAGCGTTTCCAGAGGGTGTCCTCCCCTGGAAGATACGCCCCGGCCCTCCGTCCTGTTCGCGCGTTTCCTAGGAGGTCCGGGGCGCCTTTCTTTTCGGCCCCCACTCACGGTTTCACATTCAATTTACCGCGCGCGACACGCGGGCGCAGTTTCTGCGGTTCCGGCATTTGGTATCACTTCCGGAACCGCGGGCGGCACGACCGCAATTGATGCATGTCAATGACACCTTTTCCGTGCGCTCCGTATAGGGGCAGGACCGCGAACCCTCATCCACCGGAGATTTTCCGTGAGCGATACAGGCACACAGCCCGAACAGCTTTACGCCGCCCGTGAACCTGTCTTTCCCCGCAAGGTCAGCGGTCGCTTCCGCAACCTGAAGTGGGTGATCATGGTAGTCACCCTGGGCATCTATTACCTGACGCCCTGGATCCGTTGGGACCGTGGCCCGAACCTGCCCGACCAGGCGGTTCTGGTCGATCTCGCCAACCGGCGGTTCTTTTTCTTCTGGATCGAGATCTGGCCGCACGAGTTCTATTTCGTCGCCGGCCTGCTGATCATGGCGGGGCTCGGGCTGTTCCTGTTCACCTCCGCGCTCGGGCGGGTCTGGTGCGGTTATACCTGCCCGCAGACTGTCTGGACGGACCTGTTCATCCTCGTGGAGCGCTGGATCGAGGGCGACCGCAACGCCCGCCTGCGTCTGCACCGCCAGAAGAAGATGGATGCCCGCAAGCTGCGGTTGCGGGTCACCAAGTATGTCGTCTGGACCTTGATCGCGATCGCCACCGGCGGCGCCTGGGTGTTCTATTTCACCGACGCGCCGACCCTGCTGGGCGATCTCTTCACGCTGAACGCCCACGCCGCCGCCTATACGTCGATCGCCATCCTGACCTTCACAACGCTGGTCTTCGGTGGCTTCATGCGGGAGCAGGTCTGCATCTACATGTGCCCCTGGCCCCGGATCCAGGCGGCGATGATGGACCCCGACACGATCACTGTGGGCTACCGCGACTGGCGCGGCGAGCCGCGCGGCAAGCATCGCAAGTCGGCTGAAGCCGAGGCGGGAGAGCTGGGCGATTGCATCGACTGCATGGCCTGCGTGAACGTCTGCCCGATGGGGATCGACATCCGCGACGGGCAGCAGCTCGAGTGCATCACCTGCGCGCTCTGCATCGATGCCTGCGACGACATCATGGACAAGATCGGCAAGCCGCGCGGCCTGATCGGCTACCTGGCGCTGAGCGACGAGACCCGCGAGCGGGAAGGGGAGACGCCGCGGTCGGCCTGGTCGCACGTGTTCCGCGTTCGCACCATGCTCTACACCTTCCTATGGTCCGCTGTCGGCGTCGGGCTCGTCGTGGCGCTGTTCGTCCGGCCGGATATCTCGGCCACCGTCCATCCGGTGCGCCAGCCGGTCTATGTCACCATGTCGGACGGCACGATTCGCAACACCTACGATTTCGGTCTGCGCAACAAGCACGGCGACGACCGGCGCTTCCGCGTGACGCTGGTCTCCGATCACCTCGAGTTGCGCCTCGCCGTCGAGGGCACGCCCTACGAGAGCTTCATGGTGCCCGCCGACACCACCGGCAAGCAGCGGGTCTATGTGCTCGCGCCGGCCGGCTCGGAGGCGGCGATGGCTGACCGGAGCGAGATCCGCTTCTGGATCGAGGACCTTTCCAATGGCGAAAGGGTGTACAAGGACTCCACGTTCGTCGGCACAGGAGACAACTGAACATGCCCCTTACCGGTCGCAAGGTGTTCATCATCACCGCCAGCGCCTTCGGCGTGATCATCGCGGTCAACATCACCATGGCGGTGCTGGCCGTCGGGAGCTTTCCCGGCCTCGAGGTCAAGAACAGCTACGTCGCCAGCCAGACCTTCAACGACGACAAGGCCGCGCAGGAGGCGCTGGGCTGGACGGTGGATGCCGATGTGGAAGACGGCCTGCTGACCATCGCCTTCACCGGCCGCAGCGGCTATCCGGTGGAGGTCGAGAGCCTCGAGGCGATCCTCGGCCGGGCCACCCATGTGAAGGACGATTTCGAACCCGACTTCAGCTATCGGGACGGCACCTTCACCGCGCCAGTGGACCTTGCACCCGGAAACTGGAATATTCGCATGGTCGCAACGGCGCCGGACGGCACGCCGTTCCGCCAGCGAATCGCTCTCCATGTCGTCGACTGAGCGGGAATGACCGACAGCACCTACAGCGCTCCGCCCACCGCCTCCGCCTGCCCGGCCTGCGATGCCGCGCCGATGGCCCGGCGCATTGCAGCGAGCGGCGCACGGACCGAGGAGGCCGGACCCGGCCGGCTGCTTCTGTCGCTTCCCGGCATCCATTGCGCTGCCTGCATCACCACGGTGGAGCGGGCGCTCGACGCCCACCCGGGCGTGCGCTCGGCCCGGGTCAACCTGACGCTGAAGCGCGCCACGGTGGAGGCCGATCCCGGCGTGACCGCCGGGGACCTGGTGAAAGCGGTCAACGGTGTCGGCTACGAGGCGCACGAGCTGGAGAGCGCGGCGCTCAGCGCCACGGCGACGGACCGTCAGGGGCGCGAACTGCTGATGCGGCTGGCGGTGGCGGGTTTCGCTGCGATGAACGTCATGCTGCTGTCCGTGGCGGTCTGGTCCGGGGCGGCCGATGCCACGCGCGACCTGTTCCACTGGATCTCTGCGCTGATCGCCTTTCCGGCCATCGCATTCTGCGGCCAGCCGTTCTTCCGCAATGCCTGGGCGGCGCTCAGGCACGGGCGGCTCAACATGGACGTGCCGATCACGCTGGCGATCCTGCTGGCGCTCGGCACCTCGCTCTACGAGACCGCGCATTCGGGTGAGCACGCCTATTTCGACGCCGCGATCTCGCTCACCTTCTTCCTGCTCGCGGGTCGCTACCTGGACCACCGGACCCGCGCCATCGCCCGCTCCGCCGCCGAGGAACTGGCGGCGCTGGAGGTGCCACGCGCCGAGCGGCTGGTCGACGGTGCGCCGCAGGTGGTGAACGTGGCGGAGCTCGCTCCGGGCGACCTGATCCGCGTGCGTCCCGGCGGGCGGATGCCGGTGGACGGGGTGATCGGCGAAGGAACCAGCGAGATCGACCGGTCGTTGCTGACCGGGGAGACGCTGCCCGTCTTTGCCGAGCCGGGGCGCGAGGTGAGCGCGGGCGAGGTCAACCTGACCGGCCCGCTCACGATCCGCGTCACCGCCGCCGGGCGGGACAGCTCCCTGCACCGGATGGCCGACCTCGTGGCGATGGCCGAGAGCACCAAGAACCGCTACACCTCGCTCGCCGACCGCGCGGCGGGGCTCTACGCGCCGGGCGTGCACATCCTGTCCGCCGTTGCGGCAATCGGCTGGTATCTCTACACGCAGGACGCGCGGCTGGCGCTCAACATCGCTGCGGCGGTGCTGATCATCACCTGCCCCTGCGCACTCGGGCTCGCCGTCCCGGCGGTGACCACCGCCGCCTCGGGCAAGCTCTTCCGCAAGGGCATGCTGATCAAGGACGGCACCGCGCTGGAGCGCTTGGCCGAGGTCGACACGGTGATCTTCGACAAGACCGGCACGCTCACGCTGGGTGCGCCAGAGCTGGAGGAGCCGGAGGCGATCCCCGAAGAAGTCATGGCGCTCGCGGCAGGGCTGGCGGAGGGATCGTCGCACCCGCTCTCCCGCGCGCTCGCGGAGGCCGCGCAGGCGCGTGGCATTGCGCCCGCGTCGGTCGATTCGCTCGCGGAAGTGCCGGGCTATGGCACCGAGGCCAGGTGGCAGGGGCGGCGCGTCCGGCTCGGCCGGGCGGCCTGGGTCGGCGCGGCGCCCGGCGCGCGCACATCGGCCTGGCTCGCGGTCGAGGGCGAGGCGCCTGTCTGCTTCGGCTTCACCGACCGTTTGCGGCCGGGCGCCGAGGAGGCCGTGCGCGGGCTCAAGGACGCCGGGCTGCACGTCGCGCTGATCTCGGGCGACGCCGCGCCGGCGGTCCGCGCCTTTGCCGAGCGGCTGGGCATCGAGGACGTGACGGCCGAGGCGCTGCCCGCGGACAAGGCCGCGCGGGTCGAGGAACTCGCCGCGGCCGGACGGCGGGTGCTGATGGTCGGCGACGGCCTGAACGACACCGCCGCGCTGGCCGCCGCCCATGCTTCGATCTCGCCGGCTTCGGCGCTCGATGCGGCGCGGGTGGCCTCCGACATCGTGCTGCTCGGCGAGGACATCGCCCCGATTTCTGCCGCGGTCACCACGGCACACTCCGCCGTGACCCGGATCCGGGAGAACTTCACCATCGCCACGGTCTACAATGTGATCGCCGTGCCGATCGCCATCGCCGGCTTCGCCACCCCGCTGGCGGCGGCGCTCGCGATGTCGGCCTCCTCGATCACCGTCTCCCTGAACTCGCTCCGCCTGAGGTGACGCAATGGAAGTCCTCGCCTTCCTGATCCCGATCTCGCTGTTTCTCGGCGGGTTGGGACTTGTCGCGTTCTTCTGGACGGTCCGCAGCGATCAATACGACGATCCGGAAGGCGACAGTCACCGGATCCTGTCGGACGAGTTCGACGACAAGCCCAAGTCCTGATCGGTCGCGCGCCGGCGATACGAAAATGGCGGCCCCGACAGGCCGCCATTTGCGCGTGAGTGGTCTGGATTGAGCCGCGTTCCGTCAGGAACCGTTCGGACTGATCGTCCTGCATTCGGTGCCGCGGGCTTCGAGCTTGCGGCAGGCGAGGCCGGCCTGCTCTTCGCTGAGGCCGATGAAATTGGCCTCGAACCCCTTGGCGCCTTGGGCGACCTTGCGCAGCGCGCCGTCCAGCGTCGCCATCTCGGTCAGGGCGGTCTTCAGCAGCACGCGCTCGGCCTTGTACCGCGAGGGATAGGCGCCGACGTTGATGCCCCAGCGGCGGCCGCCCGACGTGGAGACGCGGCTCACCACGACCTGCTCGGCCGCGGCCTGCGCCTGCGGTTTGGCGGCGGCGAAGTCGAGCCGCTTCGGGCGGGGTTCCGGGTTGGGGCTGGTGGTGAAGGCGGCCATCTGGACCGTCTCCGTCTCGGTGTCTGCCTGAGGCCGCGCCTCGGGAGCCTCGGTCGAGGTGACGGCCGCGGTCTCCACGGCGTCCTCGATGGCTTCCTTCGCCCCGGCGGCCAGGGCCACGGCGGCTTCGATCCCGGTCTGCATCGCCGCGAGTTTCACGTCGGCAGGCGCGCCACGGACCGGACGGCCGACCGGCCGGATCGACTGATTGACCGCGCGGGCGACCTGGATGGTTTTGGCGCCCGGAGCGCCGCCATTGCCGACATATTGCGGCGGGGAAGGCTTGCGGACGTTGGCCAGCCGCGGCGCGCGGCTGAAACCCATGTCCATCAGCTCTGCCACCTTCGCGTTGCGCGCGGTGCTGGAGGTGGCGCCCATGACAGTGGTGATGATACGGGTGTCGCCGCGATGCGCCGAGGCCACGAGGTTGGAACCGGCGGCGTTGGTGAACCCGGTCTTGATCCCGTCGGCGCCCTTGTAGGAGCTCAGGAACTTTCGGTTGGTGTTCGCGACCGTGCGAAGCTTGGCATCCGTCTCGAGGCGGGAGAACAGGTTGTAGTAAGCCGGGTAGTCATAGAACAGGTGACGGCCGAGGATCGTCATGTCGCGGGCGGTCGACAGATGCCCCTCTTCGGTCAGGCCGTGCATGTTCTTGAAGGTCGTCCGGGTCATGCCGAGCGCCTTGGCGGTGCGGTTCATGCGCCGGGCGTAGGCGGCCTCGCTCCCTTCGATCGCCTCGCCGATTGCGGTGGCGGCATCGTTGGCCGACTTCACCGCCGCGGCGCGGATCAGGTAGCGGAGCTCGATGGTCTGCCCGGCCTGCAGGCCCAGCTTCGAGGGCACCTCGTTCGCCGCCTTCTTGGAGATGCGGACCTTGGTGTCGAGCCCGATCTCGCCATGCTCGATCGCCTCGAACGCCACGTAGAGCGTCATCATCTTGGTCAGCGACGCCGGGTGCACCCTGGTGTCGGCGTTCTGGGAATACAGCACCTCGCCGCTGCGTGCGTCCATAACCATGGCGGCGAACGGCGCCGCGCCGGCACGGATGCTGGTGCCGATCATGACACTGAAGGTGAGGATAAATATCACGGAAATCGCGAGCGCACGGCGCCCGCCAATGCTCGTCGTCATCTCGAAGCCTGCCTCTGTCTGCCTCGTCCCGCCCGGTTTTCCGGGTCGGATTCTTTTGCTCGTGACAAAGGTAGCACGACAAAGGGGAGTCGAAAAGCGTTCGCTTTCAAGCGCTTTCGAGGTGACATTCAAGCCACATCGCAACATCTCGGGGCCAGTTTGGCCCAAGGCACCAGATCTCAGCCGATCTCGTCCACCAGGCCGGCCAACTGCCCGAGGTTCTCCAGAACACGAAAACGTGCGTGGCCCTCGGGCGCCTCGGCCTGCTCCAGCGCCCAAGCCAGTTGGAACGGCACATGGACGCCCCAGGCCCCGGCCTCGATGGCCGGGAGGACGTCGGATTTCATCGAATTCCCGACCATCACGGCGCGCTCCGGCCCGTCACCATGGGCGGAGAAGACGCGGGCATAGACCTCGGGCGTCTTTTCCGAGACAATTTCCACCCCGTCGAAATACTCCCAAAGCCCCGATTCCGTGAGTTTGCGCTCCTGGTCCAGAAGGTCACCCTTGGTGATCAGCAGCACGCGGTGATCGGAATTCGCCATCGCCTCCACCGCGGCGCGGGCCTCGGGCAGGAGTTCGATCGGGTGGCGGAGCATGTCCTGGCCGATCTCGAGAATCCGGTGGATCACCGAGGCGGGAACCCGGGAATCGGTGACCTCGATCGCGGTCTCGATCATCGACAGCATGAAGCCCTTGATGCCGTATCCGTAGTGGCCGATGTTGCGCCGCTCCGCCTCGAGCAGGCGCTCGTCGAGGCTGTCGCGGTCGCTGTAATCGCTCAGAAGGTCGGCGAATCGGTCCTGCGTCAGCACGTAGAAGCGCTCGTTGTGCCAAAGCGTGTCGTCCGCGTCGAAACCGATTGTGGTGATTTTCATCGCCCATTCCCCCCGCCACGCGCGTCTGAACCCTTTTCAGACCCTGTGTGACGACTATATAACCGCAACGAACGCCCCAATTCCCAGTAGCCAATGGAGCGCACCGCGCCTTGAAACGCCTGAGCGATCCCATCCTGTCCGCAGACGATGACGACCGGACCGACGGCGAGACGGGTGTGGCCACCAAGACGCGGCCGCGCACCCAGCGTCCGCCGCTCTACAAGGTGTTGCTGCTGAACGACGACTATACGCCGATGGAGTTCGTGGTCCATATCCTGGAGAGGTTCTTCGGGATGACCCATGCGCAGGCCTTCGAACTGATGCTGGTGGTCCACAAGCGCGGCGTTGCCGTTGTGGGCGTGTTCAGCCACGAGGTGGCCGAGACGAAAGTGGCGCAAGTGATGGATTTCGCCCGCCGGCACCAGCACCCGCTGCAATGCACCATGGAAAAGGAATGACCGCGCCATAGGGCGCGGCCGATCTTTCGGAGAAAGATCGTGCCTCCGGCGGGGATATTTACGGACAGAAGAAGCGAAGTGTGCCCGGCGGATCAGCTGTCGAGCCCGGCCAGAAGGCGGGTCTTGTGGCCCGCGCCGGTCAGCGCAGACGAAAGGTCCGCGAGCGTGTCGAGCGAGTGGCAGGCGGCGAAGCTGTCGACATGCGGCAGCAGCGCCCGGATGCCGCCGGCCTGGGGCGCAAAGCCGTCGAAGCGCAGCAGCGGGTTGAGCCAGATCAGGTGCCGGCAGGACAGGGCGAGCCGCTCGGCCTGCTGGTTGAGCAGGTCCGGGTCGCCGCGTTCCAGCCCGTCCGAGATCAGCAGCACCACGGCACCGCGCCCGAGCACCCGGCGTGACCAGTCCTTGTTGAACCGCTCCAGCGCCTCGCCGATCCGCGTGCCGCCGCGCCAGTCCTGCGCCTCGCGGCCGACCGCCTCCAGCGCGAGGTCGGGGTCCTTGTGGTGCAGCGCGCGGGTGACGTTGCTCAGCCGCGTGCCGAAGGTGAAGCTGTGGATGCGGCCCCAGGCGCCGTCCTGCGACTGCCCCAGGGCGTGCAGGAAATGCATCAGCATCCGCGAGTAGACCGACATCGACCCCGAGATGTCGCAGAGCGCCACCAGGTCCGGCGGGCGCTGGCGGGGACGGGTGGTCGACAGCCGATCGATCTCGCCGCCCCGACGCAGCGAGCGGCGTAACGTGGCGTGGATGTCGGGGTGCCGGCCATGGGGGGCAGGGGCCTGGCGCCGGGTGCGGATCGGCGGCACCGGCAGGCGCAGGCTGCGGATCGCGCGGGTGGCCTCGGCCAGTTCGGCGGCGCTCATCTGTTCGAAATCCATCGCCCTGAGCCGCTCGGTGTCGGACCAGTTCAGATGCGCCTCGATCTCGATCTCCTGCCGATCCTTTTTCGGAGGCGGGCGCTCCGGCCGGTCGCCGAGTGCGTCGGAGGCACGGCGTTCGGCGGCCTTGGGGCGGGTGTCCTCCGGCTGACCGCGCAGGGCCGGCGAGAGCATGTGGATCATGTGTTCGAGGAAGTCGGGGTCGCGCCAGAACATGGCGAAGATCTGGTGGTAGATCTCGAGGTCGCTGGCGCGGTTGATCAGGGTCGCCCGCAGGGTGTGGTAGAAATCGACCCGGTGGGTGAAGCCCGCAGCCTCGACCGCGCGCACCGCGTTCTCGACCTGCGCAGTGCCGACCTTCACGCCCGCCTTGCGAAGGGCGCGGGTGAAATGGACGATGTTCTCGACCAGCCGGCCGTCGACCTCGCCGGGCCGGCGCGCGGCGGTCATCCCGCGGTGGCGAGGCGGGCCTTGGCCTCGTCGAGCAGGCGCGTCGCCTCGGCGCCGGCGATGCGGGTGATGTCGTCCTGGTATTTCAGCAGCCCGCCGAGCGTGTCGGAGATGACCTCGGGCGAGAGCGCCACCGTGTCGAGCGCGATCAGGCAGCGCGCCCAGTCGATGCTCTCGGCCACGCCGGGCGTCTTGAACAGGTCAGCGCCGCGCAGGCTCTGGACGAAGGCGACGATCTCGGCGGAGAGCGCATCGGTCGCTTCCGGCACCCGGGCGCGCAGGATCTCCATCTCGCGGGTGAAACTGGGGTAATCGACCCAGTGATACAAGCAGCGCCGCTTCAGCGCGTCGTGCACCTCGCGGGTGCGGTTCGAGGTCAGCACCACGATCGGCGGTTCGGGGGCGCGGATCGGTCCAAGCTCGGGGATGGTGACTTGGAAATCGGACAGCGCCTCGAGCAGGAAGGCCTCAAAAGGTTCGTCGGTGCGGTCGATCTCGTCGATCAGCAGCACGGGCGGCCCTTCGGCATGGGGTTCCATCGCCTCCAGCAGCGGGCGGCGGATCAGGAAATCCTCGGAGAAAAGCTCGCTCTGGAGGGCGGCCCGGTCGGCCCCGCCAGTGGCCTCGGCGGTGCGGATCGCGATCATCTGGGCGGAGAAGTTCCACTCGTAGATCGCGGAGGCGGCGTCGAGCCCCTCGTAGCATTGCAGGCGGATCAGGCGGCGGCCGAGGGCCGCGGCAAGCGCCTTGGCGATCTCCGTCTTGCCGACGCCGGCCTCGCCTTCGAGGAAGAGCGGTTTTCCGAGGCGCAGCGCCAGGAAGGCGACGGTGCCCAGGTCGCGGCCGCAGACGTAGTTCTGCCCGTTGAGCAGCGCGATGGTGTCGTCGATGGATGAAGGGATCTCGCCCAAGGTCGCGCGCTCCTCCTGCTTGCGGTTCGGGGAAGACTAGGCGGCAGTTTCGCCGCTGTCCACGTTTGGGAGCGCTTGCCCCGCGGCGGCGGCGGTCTAAGAATGGTCGAAACGCGGGGGGAAAATGACCGAAATCGTTTCGGGTCCGGCAAGGGATCCAATTTCAGAGCTGCTCTCTCGGCCGGAGGAGTCCGTGCTGGCGGTGATCGTCGGGGTCGAGGGGCCATCCTACCGGCCGGTCGGAGCCACGATGGCGATCTTTGCCGATGGCGCGCGGGCGGGGACGCTGTCGTCGGGCTGCGTGGAATCCGACATCGCGCTGCACGGGCTGGATACGCTGGAGCGGGGGCGGCCCACGGTGCTGCGCTACGGGCGCGGCTCGCCCTTCATCGACATCCAGCTTCCCTGCGGCGGCGGGCTCGACATCCTGCTCCTGCCGCGGCCGGACCGCGAGGCGTTGGGTGATCTCGCGCAGCGGCGGGCGGCGCGGCAGCCCTGCACGCTGGAAGTGGCGGAGGAGACCGGCGCGATGGCGATCCGGGAGACCGGCGAGACCGGCCGCGACGCCGGCCTGTTCCGCCTGCGCTGCCTTCCGGAGCTGCGGTTCCTGGTGTTCGGCAAGGGACCCGAGGCGAGCACGTTCGCCGCGCTGGTGAAGTCGGCAGGCTATCCCAACATGCTGCTCTCGCCCGACGCCGAGACGCTGGAGGAAGCCGCGCGCGCCGGGAGCGAGACGCGGCACCTGGTGCGGCCATTCCTGCCGGAGGATGTGGCCGTCGATGCCTGGACGGCGATCGTTCTGTTCTTCCACGATCACGACTGGGAGCCGCCGATCCTGGAGGGCGCGCTCGCGACGAAGGCGTTTTATATCGGCGCGCAGGGCAGCCAGCGGGCGCGGGATGCACGACTGCTGATGCTGGAAGGCATGGGCGTGCCGGAGGACGCGCGGGCGCGGCTGCACGGGCCGGTGGGGCTGATTCCCTCCGCACGGGACGCGCGCACGCTTGCCGTCTCTGTCCTCGCCGAGATCCTCGCGGAGGCGCCCTGGGTGCGGGCATGACACGGGTCGGGCTGGTCCTGGCGGCGGGCCGATCCGCGCGGTTCGGGCTGGAGAACAAGCTGCTGGCGCCGTTCCGGGGCCGTCCCCTCGCGGCCTGGGCGGCCGAGGCCATGCGGGGTGTCGCGCTCGATCACCGGCTGGTCGTCACCTCCTCGGCGGAGGTCGCGGCCCTGTTCGAAGGGTTCGAGGTAGTGCCCGGCGCGGGCGAGATGGCCGGGCAGGCCGACAGCCTCCGGGCGGGCGTGGCGCGGGCCTGGGCGCTTGGTGCGGAGCGCCTGCTGATCGCGCTGGCCGATATGCCGCAGGTCGGGGCCGAGGTGATGGAGGCGGTGCTGGCCCGGTGCAGTGACACCTGCGCCAGCGCGGTGACGGACGGCCGCCGCAGGATGCCCCCCGCCTGTTTCCCGAAATCCGATCTCGCCGCTCTGTCCGGGCTGCAGGGCGACCGCGGGGCCGGCGCGCTCCTGCGCGGCCTGCCCGCAACTGCGCTGGTGAGGGTGTCCGCGGATATGCTGGCCGATGTCGATACAGTGGCCGATCTCGCGGCGCTCGCTGCGTCCAACGGTCACGAACCCGGCAACCGCCCATAGAACATCCAGCTCCGTGCATGGAGCGGTCCTGCTGTCGTTACGGGAAGTGGAGGCCCGGCTTGCATCCATTTTGGTTTGGATGTCTAACTTTGGGCATGTGCCCCGGAAGTGGGCAGATCTCGCAGGGAGACTACTTATGAAACAGACGCGGACATTTACCGCAGCGCTCATGTGTGCCGGCGTGCTCGCCGGTGCGGCTTCGGCGCAGACACTCGTATATTGCTCCGAGGGTTCGCCCGAGGGCTTCGACCCGGCGCTCTACACCTCGGGCACGACCTTCGATGCCTCCGAGCACCCGATCTACGACAAGCTCGTGCTTTTCGAGACCGGCAGCACCAACGTGGTTCCGGGCCTCGCCGAGAGCTGGGAAGTGTCGGAGGACGGGCTGGAGTACACCTTCAACCTCCGTCAGGGCGTCAAGTTCCACAGCAACGACGCCTTCACGCCGACCCGCGACTTCAACGCCGACGACGTGATCTTCTCGTTCGAGCGTCAGTGGAAGGACGACAACCCCTACAAGGAAGTCTCCGGCGGCACCTGGGAATATTTCGACGGCATGTCGATGCCCGACCTGCTGAAGGAGATCGTCAAGGTCGACGACTACACGGTGAAATTCGTGCTGAACCGGCCCGAGGCGCCGATGATCGCGAACCTCGCCATGGGCTTCGCCACGATCGTCTCCAAGGAATACGCCGACGCGATGCTGGAGGCCGGCACGCCCGAGCAACTGAACCAGGCGCCGATCGGCACCGGTCCGTTCAAGTTCGTGGCCTACCAGAAGGATGCCGTCATCCGCTACGTGCGCAATGACGACTACTGGCGCGAGCCGGCGGCCATCGAGAACCTGGTCTTCGCGATCACGCCCGATGCCTCCGTGCGCTACCAGAAGCTGCAGGCCGGCGAATGCCACGTGATGCCCTATCCGAACCCGGCCGACATCCAGGCGATGAAGGACAACCCGGACATCAACGTGATGGAGCAGGAAGGCCTGAACGTGGGCTACCTCGCCTACAACACGACCCAGGCGCCCTTCGACAACCCGAAGGTCCGCAAGGCGCTCAACATGGCCATCGACAAGCAGGCCATCATCGACGTCGTGTTCCAGGGCTCCGGCCAGATCGCCAAGAACCCGATCCCGCCGACCATGTGGTCCTACAACGACGCGATCGAGGACGATGCGTTCGATCCGGAAGCCGCCAAGGCCGCACTCGAGGCCGAGGGCGTCACCGACCTCAGCATGAAGGTCTGGGCGATGCCTGTGCAGCGTCCGTACAACCCGAACGCCCGCCGCATGGCCGAGCTGATCCAGGCCGACATGGCCAACATCGGCGTCGACGTGGAGATCGTCTCCTACGAGTGGGGTGAGTATCTCAGCCGCTCGCGCGAACTCGACCGCGACGGTGCGATCCTGCTCGGCTGGACCGGCGACAACGGCGACCCGGACAATTTCCTCGCCGTTCTGCTCGGCTGCGACGGTGTCGAGAACTCCAACCGTGCCCAGTGGTGCTACGAGCCCTTCGAGGAAGTGATCCAGAAGGCCAAGATCACCACCGACGTCGCGGAGCGCACCGCGCTCTACGAAGAGGCGCAGGTCATCTTCAAGGAGCAGGCGCCCTGGGCCACCATCGCCCACTCGGTCGTCTTCATGCCGATGCGTCCCGAAGTGGAGGGCTACAAGGTCCACCCGCTCGGTGGCCACATCTTCTACGGCGTCAGCATCGCCGAATGATCTCAACCGTGGTCCGGGGCGCTCAGGCGCCCCGGTCCCTCTTTCGGGTTCCCTGACAATATGGACCGCTACAGCGACTATCGCCGCATCGCACGCTCGCTTGGCGCGGATGCGGTCGCGCTCGTTCCGGGTGCGAATTTCGAGCGCCTTTTCAATGCCTCCTTCCACAGCCACGAACGACCGCTGGTCGTCGTGATCCCCGTCGAGGGCGCGCCGGCGGCCATCGTGCCGAACCTGGAGCTCCGGAGCTTCGAGCCGCTTGGCTTCGAGGGCGAGGTTTTCGACTGGCGCGACCAGGACGGCCATTCCGAAGCCTTTGCCGCGCTCGCCCGGCACCTGCCGCTGAAAACGCTCGCGGTGGAGGGCCAGGTGATGCGGGTCTTTGTGCACCACGCGCTGGTCACGGCGATCCCGGGCCTGCAGGTGCTGGATGCCGAGCGCGAGATCTCGGCGCTGCGCCGCGTCAAGACCGCCGACGAGATCGCCACGATGGAATGCGCCATCGCCACCTCCGAGAAGGCGCTGGCCGAGGTCCTGGAGCAGGTGCGCATCGGCCAGACCGAGGCCGAGGTGCAGAGCTTCCTCACCCAGGCGCTGTTCCGTCACGGGGCCGAGGATCACGCCTTCGGCCCGATCGTCGCAGGCGGCGACAATTCCGCGCGCCCCCACGCCCATGCGCGCGTCGACTACGCGCTGCGCGACGGCGACTGCCTGCTGTTCGACTTCGGCGCCCGGATCGGCGGGCTCAACGCCGACATCACGCGGACCTTCTTCGTGGGTCATGCGCCGGACGCGGCGCAGGAGGTCTATGAAACGGTGCTTTCCGCCAACCTGCGCGGGATCGAGGCGACCCGGCCGGGCGTCACCGCCCACGACATCGACGACGCCACTACCTCGGTCCTCGAGGCCTCCCGCTTCGCCGACCGGATCCGCCACAAGACGGGCCACGGGCTTGGCCGGGCGGTGCACGAGGCGCCGCAGGTGATGCGCGGCAACCACGAGATCCTTGAACCCGGCATGGTCATCACCGTGGAGCCTGGGCTATACGCCATCGGTGACCTCGGGATCCGGATCGAGGACGACGTCCTCGTCACGGACACCGGGTGCCGCTCGTTGACGACCTTTCCAAAGGACCTGACGGTAATCGGATAATGCTGAATTTCCTCCTGTCCCGCCTGCTCACCTTCGTCCCGACCTTCATCGGGGTGACGCTGATTTCCTTCTCCTTCATCCGCGTGCTGCCGGGCGATCCGATCATCGTGATGGCCGGCGAGCGGGGCATGAGCGAGGAACGTTACGCGGAACTGCAGGCGCAGTTCGGCTTCGACAGGCCGCTCCTGGTCCAGTACTGGGATTACATGACCGGCGTGCTTCAGGGCGACCTCGGCAACAGCTTCGTCACCAAGAAACCGGTGTTCGACGAGTTCTTCGCATTGTTCCCGGCGACGCTGGAGCTGTCGATCTGTGCGATGATCTTCGCCGTGGTCCTCGGCCTGCCCGCCGGCGTCATCGCGGCGATCAACCGGGGCAAGCTGTTCGACCGGACGCTGATGTCCACCGCGCTGGTCGGCTACTCGATGCCGATCTTCTGGTGGGCGCTGCTGATGATCATCGTCTTCTCCGGCTGGCTCGGCTGGACGCCGGTCTCGGGGCGGATCTCGCTGATCTATTTCTTCGACGACGTCACAGGCTTCATGCTGATCGACTCGCTGCTCTCGGGCCAGAAGGGCGCCTTCTCCTCGGCGGTGAACCACCTGATCCTTCCGACGATCGTGCTGGGCACCATCCCGCTTGCGGTGATCGCCCGCCAGACCCGCTCGGCCATGCTGGAGGTGCTGAGCGAGGATTACATCCGCACTGCCCGCGCCAAGGGCCTGCCGCCCTCCCGCGTCACCTATATCCACGCGCTGCGCAACGCGCTGATCCCCGTGGTCACGGTGATCGGCCTGCTGGTCGGCACGCTGCTGGCCGGCGCCATCCTGACCGAGACGATCTTTTCCTGGCCGGGCATCGGCAAGTGGATGGTCGACTCGATCTATCGCCGCGATTACCCGGTGGTGCAGGGCGGTCTGCTGCTGATCGCCGTGATGGTGATGATCGTGAACCTGACCGTCGACGTGCTCTACGGTTTCATCAACCCGAAGATCCGGAAGTCCTGACATGGCCGAGGCAACTGCAAACGTCGAGCGGCCGGGCCGCCTCAAGGAATTCTGGTTCTACTTCCGCGAGAACCGCGGCGCGGTGTTCGGGCTCTGGGTGTTCCTCGCCTTCCTCTTTGTCGCGATCTTCGCGCCGCTGATCGTTCCGCACGATCCCTCCGCGCAGTTCCGCGACCACCTGCTGCAGCCGCCGGCGTGGCAGGAGGGCGGCGACTGGTCCTTCGTGCTCGGCACCGACGCGCTCGGACGCGACCTGCTGTCCCGGCTGCTGATGGGCGCACGCTATTCCTTCTTCGTGGGGATTGTCGTCGTCGTCGTGGCGGCAACGGGGGGCATCACCGTGGGCCTTCTCGCCGGCTTCGCGCCGAAATGGCTCGACTCGATCATCATGCGGATCATGGACGTGATCCTCGCCTTCCCCTCGCTGCTGCTGGCGCTGGTCCTGGTCGCGATCCTAGGCCCGTCACTGCTCAATGCGATGATCGCCATCGCGATTGTGCTGCAGCCCCATTACGTGCGCCTGACACGGGCCTCGGTGATGTCGGAGCGCAACAAGGATTACGTTACCTCGGCCCGCGTGGCGGGTGCCGGGCGCTGGCGGATGATGTTCATCACCGTGCTCCCGAACTGCCTTGCCCCGATCATCGTGCAGGCGGCGCTGTCCTTCTCCACAGCGATCCTCGACGCGGCGGCGCTCGGCTTCCTCGGCATGGGCGCGCAGCCGCCGACACCGGAATGGGGCACCATGCTCGCAGAGGCGCGGGAGTTCATCCTGCGGGCCTGGTGGGTCGTCACCTTCCCCGGCCTTGCGATCCTGGTCACCGTGCTGGCCATCAACCTGATGGGCGACGGTCTGCGCGACGCGCTCGATCCCAAGCTGAAGAGGAGCTGACGACATGGCGCTTCTCGAAGTCCGCAACCTTTCGGTCGATTTCGCCACCACCTCGGGCACGTTCCGTGCGGTGGACGGGTTCGACCTGACGCTCGACAAGGGCGATATCACCGCGGTGGTCGGCGAATCCGGCTCCGGCAAGTCGGTGGCCTTCCTCGCGATGATGGGCCTGCTGCCCTGGACCGCGACGATCACCTCCGACCAGCTCACCTTCGACGGCAACGACCTGCGCGGCATCTCGCCCCGCAAGCGGCGCCAGATCATCGGCAAGGACATGTCGATGATCTTCCAGGAGCCGATGACCTCGCTCAACCCGTGCTACACGGTCGGCTTCCAGATCAAGGAGGCGCTGCGGATCCACCTCGGGATGGACCGCAAGGAGCGCCACGCCCGTGCCATCGAGCTGTTCGAGCAGGTTGGCATCCCGGCGCCCGAGACGCGGCTCTCGGCCTTCCCGCACCAGATGTCGGGCGGCATGAACCAGCGGGTGATGATCGCCATGGCGATCGCCTGCAAGCCCAAGCTGCTGATCGCCGACGAGCCGACGACCGCGCTCGACGTCACGATCCAGGCGCAGATCCTGGAGCTTCTGACCTCGCTGCAGGAAGAAACCGGGATGGCGCTGGTCCTGATCACCCACGATATGGGCGTGGTGGCGGAGACCGCGGAGCGCGTGTCGGTTCAATATGCCGGTCAGAAGGTGGAGATGCAGGACGTGCGCTCGCTGTTTGCGACGCCGCATCATCCCTACACCGCCGCGCTGCTGGCCGCACTGCCGGAGCGCGCCACCACCAAGCACCTGCCGACGATCCCCGGCGTGGTTCCGGGCCAGTTCGACCGCCCGGCCGGCTGCCTGTTCAGCCCGCGCTGCGCCCATGCCGACGAGCGTTGCCGCACCGTCGCGCCGCCCGTCGGCGGGCCGGAGCTCGGCTTCGCCCGCTGCCATTACCCGCTCAACGTGGCCCAAGAGGAAAGCGTATGACCGAGCCAGTCCTCATCGCCGAGAACCTGACGCAGGAATACGTCCTGAAAGGCGGCCTGTTCGGTCAGGACCGCATCGTGCGCGCGCTGACCGGCGCGTCCTTTTCCCTCGAGGCGGGCAAGACACTCGCTGTGGTTGGCGAATCCGGCTGCGGGAAGTCGACGCTGGCGCGCTGCATCACCATGATCGAGGAGCCGGTCGCGGGCAGCTTTGTGCTCGACGGGACGAAAGCCGGGCCGGACACCCACGACAAGCTGCGCACCACCGTTCAGATCGTCTTCCAGGACCCCTACGGCTCGCTCAACCCGCGGCAGCGCTGCGGCCAGATCCTCGAGGAGCCGCTGGTGATCAACCGCCCCGAGATGTCCGCCGAGGAGCGGACGCGGCGGGCGCGGGAGATGCTGGAACTCGTGGGCCTGCGGCCCGAGCATTTCGACCGCTACCCGCACATGTTCTCGGGTGGCCAGCGGCAGCGGATCGCCGTGGGCCGGGCGCTGATGCTGGAGCCCAAGGTGCTGGTGCTCGACGAGCCGGTCTCGGCGCTCGACCTGTCGATCCAGAGCCAGATCCTGAACCTGCTGGTCGACCTGCAGGAGCGGCTGGGGCTTGCCTACCTTTTCATCAGCCACGACCTGTCGGTGGTGAAGCACGTCGCCGACGATGTCATCGTGATGTACCTCGGCCGGCCGGTCGAAGTGGGCAGCAAGGAGGCGATCTTCAGCCACCAGCGGCATCCCTACACCAAGGCGCTGCTCTCGGCGACGCCGATTGCCGACCCGACCCTGCGCAAGGAGCGGATCAAGCTGGTGGGCGAATTGCCGTCGCCGGTGAACATCCCGCCCGGCTGCCCGTTCAGCCCGCGCTGCTGGAAGGCCACCGACAAGTGCCGGACCGAGCGTCCGGAACTGGAAGGCCAGCCGCACGCCGTGGCCTGCCACTTCCCGGAGTGATCGTCGGGTCGCGGTGTGATCTTGCGGAATCTCGCCGCAGTGCAGAATTGTTGAAGGGCTGGCCAAGGGCTTCTACACTTCGCCTGCGGCCCCCGCCGAGCGGTGCGGACACAGCCAAAGGAGGTCCCGATCATTTCCGGTCGGCCCATATCGACTTTGTCCAGGTCGGCGCGTGCCCGGGATTTCGTGGCCGCGTTCGATCTTTGGTGGCAGGATCCCGGCGCCGAGGGGTTTCCCTTCGGTTCCGCCGTCGATGCCAGCCATGAGGTTGGCAAGCAGTTCCTGCCTGAAGAAATGATCGGCTGCCTTGCCCGGTTGCGCGAGGCGCGGTCCCGCGTTGGTGGGGGCGCCGAGGCGCAGCGGTTGCTCGACGGCTTCCTCGACTGCGCGCTGGACAAGCACGAGGGCCGCTACGACTACGCCACCTATTGCGCCCTGAAGGTTCTCGACTTCCCGGACGACGGTACCGGTTTCCACGATCCCGCAGGGGTGCTCGAACAGCGCGATCTCGGTCTGCTCGCGCTGATGGGCGATTTGCTCGGCTTTGAACTCGACGCGCTGGAAGGCCGGGCGGAGATCCTGCCGCTGATGCGCCCCGGGGCGGAGCTTGGGCGGCGCCGACTGCGCCTGACACGGGCGGCGCTGCGCCCGTCGCTCGACCGGGCCGGGCTGGCGATCCGCTCGGACGAGCCAGAGGACGCGGCGCGGAAAGTGCTCGAGGCGATCGGACCACGGGTTTCGCAGCAGATGCGGCGCCGGCTCGCCGCCAGCATGCTGCCGGTTCACGTCGTGCACGACGAATACCTGTTCCTGCGGGTGCTGCAGGGCTTCGAACTGAGCTTTGCCTGGATCGCCGTCTCGCTCCGGCAGGCCATCGACGCCATGCCATCTGCGCCCGCGGCGTCGCTCGGCTGGCTGCACCTCGCAAACCAGCTCCTGCGGGAGGTGTCCCGGCTCTTTCCGCTGATCGGCTCGATGCAGCCCGCGGCCTTTCACGAGTTCCGCCGCTATACCGAGGGCGCCAGCGCCATCCAGTCGGCCGGCTACAAGACGGTCGAGGCGCTGTGCCGCCGGCCCGATGCGGAGCGGCTGGACTCGCCCGCCTACCGCTCGGTGCCGGAGGTGCAGGCCGCCGTGCAGGAAGGCCTGCCCACGCTGGAGGATGCGCTGGCGGCGATGAACGAGGATCCCGAAGCGGATGTTGCCCTGCGCGGGGAGATCGAGGCGGAGCTTGCCGCCTTTGCCCGCCAGTTGCTCCGCTGGCGGCAGGCGCATTACCAGATCGCCCGCCGTTTTCTCGGCAACCGCTCCGGCACGGGCTATACCGAGGGGCTTCCCTATCTCGACAAGGGCCGGTCCGTCCCTGTGTTTCGCGCCGCCAGCCTCCGCGAGACCTGAGCCGGGCGCCACCTCAGAAAATTCGGTCGCAGGCCCCGATGGCGGCGTTAATCCGGCTCGCATTGGCGAGGTCGTTGGAGCGGGCCCGGGCCTCCGCCGCATCGGGGGGCAGGCCATGATCCAGCCAGCGGCGGATCAGCCGTTCCAGCAGGACATCCTCGCCGACCTTCAGGAAGCAGCTGAAATCCCAAAGGGGTGCGAGCTTGTCCCAGGGACTTTCGGCGAAACACAGGTAATTGCCCTCGACCACGGCGATCCGGTCCTGCGGGCCGATCTCGACCGCACCGGCGATGGATATGTCGCGCTCGCGGTCGAAGGTGGGCAGGATGACCTGCGGTTCCTCGCGCAGGCGCCGGACGGCATGGACAAAGCCCTCGCCGTCGAAGGTCTCCGGCGCGCCCTTCCGGTGCAGCAAGCCGCGGGCGGTGAGCAGGGCGTTGTCGAGGTGGAACCCGTCCATCGGCACCAGGACCGCCGCCGCGCCGTGCTGGTTCAGCCTGTCGGTGAGGCGGGCGGCAAGCGTGGATTTGCCGGAGGCGGGCGGGCCCGCGATGGCGATAAGGCTGCGCACCCCGCTTGGCCGGACCGACAGCGCGATTTCCGCTAGCTCCGTCAGCCGATCCTCGTCCATCGCGCATTCTCCTCCCGGTCAGGCCGGCTCTTCCCGGCTTCAGGACACAGGGAATCCGGATGCCTTGTCAAGCCAAGTGAAACCCCGTTAGCTTTTCTGACCGGGGTTCGGAGAAGGCCCTGTTCCCCGGTGCAACCGGAGGACCAGACGTGGTGACGACACCGGAACAGCCGGCCTCTCGCAATTGGACAAGTTCGGTGCGCGGCTCGAACCAGAGCGGCTTGCGGGCGCATAACGAACGTCTCGTGCTGTCGCTGTTGCGCCGCGAGGGACCGATGGCAAAGGCGGAGATCGCGCGGGTCTCCGGGCTGTCGGCGCAAACCATCTCCGGCATCATGCGACGGCTGGAGGAGGACGGGCTGCTGAAACGGGGCGAGCCGATCCGCGGCAAAGTCGGCCAACCTTCGATGCCGATGCACCTCGCTCACGATGGCGCCTATTTCCTCGGGCTGAAGATCGGTCGCCGCTCGGTCGACCTGATCCTGATCGACTTTCTCGGCAAGGTGCTGGGGCGGGTCCACCGGACCCATCCCTATCCGACCCCGGACGCCGTCATGGGCTTTGCGCTCGAGGCGCTCGGAGAACTGCAGGCCAAGCTTCCGCCAGAGAAGCGGCCGCGTATCGCGGGTCTGGGCATCGCCATGCCGTTCCGGCTCTGGGACTGGGCGGTCTCGATCGGTGCGCCGCTGGACGACATGGAAGCCTGGCGCGACCGGGATATCCGCACCGAACTGGCCGACCGCCTCGATTTCCCGGTCTACCTTTGCAATGACGCCTCCGCGGCCTGCGGGGCGGAGCTGGTGTTCGGTACGGGAGAGCGGCCGCAGGTGTTTCTGCATTTCTTCATCGGCTATTTCATCGGCGGCGGGCTGGTTCTGAACGGCAATCTCTATACCGGGCGGACCGGCAATGCCGCGGCGCTTGGGTCTCTGCCGATCCCGGGGCCGGCAGGCACCTATGCGCAGCTCGTCGATGTCGCCTCGCTTTGCGTGCTGGAGCAGGAGGTCCGCGCCGCAGGCAGGCCGACGGAAAGCCTCTGGAACCCGCCCGAGGGCTGGGACGTGCCGCCCGCGATCCTCGACACCTGGATCAGCGAGGCCTCCGCGAGCCTGGCTTATGCCATCGCCGCCGCGGCTTCGGTCATCGATTCCGAGGTGGTGATGATCGACGGCTGGCTTCCGGTCGACGTGCGCCGCAGGCTGGTGGAAGGCACCGACCGTGTCCTGCAGGACCTCGACGTCGGCGGCATCGAGAAGCCGAACGTGCGCCCCGGCACCATCGGACAGGACGCAAGGTCCCTCGGCGCGGCGAGCCTGCCGCTGTCCGATCGGTACCTGCTCGACCTCAACGCGATGATGCTTCCCTCCTGATGGCCGGCATTGATGCCCGCGCCGCCGCCCGTTAGCGTGGCCCACGGCCGGCCCGCAACGCCGCCCCATCCGAAAGAGGTCCCATGTCGAGCGGCGAGGATTTCAGCTACGTCAGCCATCTTGCGCTGGACCGCCTGCTGTCGGCGCAGCAGCCGGTGTCGGGCAGGCATGACGAGATGCTCTTCATCATCCAGCACCAGACCAGCGAACTCTGGATGCGGCTGGTCATTGCCGAGCTGGAGGCCGCCCGGTCCGGGCTGCGCGCCCGCGACCTGCGCCGAGCGCTCAAGGCGCTCGGGCGGACGGGCGTGGTGTTCGATCAGCTTGTCAGCAGTTGGGACGTGCTGCGCACCCTGACCCCGGTGGATTTCGCGAGCTTCCGCGGCGAACTCGGCACGGCGTCGGGCTTCCAGTCCTTTCAATACCGGATGATCGAGTTCATGCTGGGCAACCGGTCGGTCGAGATGCTGGAGCCGCATCTTGGCGACCCGGCCGTCGCCGACACGCTGAACGCCGAACTGGCGCGCCCCTCGGTCTACCAGGAGGCGCTCGGGTGCCTCGGTGCGGAACTGGGCGTCGACCTGTCGGGGGCCTGTATCCCTCGCAGCGATGCCCACGCGCCCGACCCGGACGTGCTGCGGGCCTGGGGCGCTGTCTATGCCGACCCCGACCGATACCCCGCGCTCTTCGACCTCGCCGAGGCGCTGGTCGGGATCGAGGACCGGTTCCGGTGCTGGCGGTTCAACCATGTGACAACGGTGGAGCGGGTGATCGGCTTCAAGCGCGGCACCGGCGGGACGAGCGGCGTGAGCTACCTGCGCCGGATGCTCGACGTGGAGCTTTTCCCCGAGCTTTGGCAGGTGCGGACGACGATCTGACACGGGGCAGGTCTGCCCCCTTTCAATGTGATGGGCACTCACCTAGCCTTGCCGCGCAGGCACCGATCCGGGTGTCCGGGAAAAGGGGGCAATGTCCTGATGAAACTGAAGATCCTGCTTGCAGCTTCGACGCTGCTGTTCGCCGCCGGCTGTGGCATGATGAACCGTGACACGAGCTATGCCGAGCGGAGCGAAACCGTGACGCTGACCGGCACCATCGAGGAGGTGGACCTAGAAAGCCGCCTGTTCAAGGTGCGCGACGGCAGAACCGCGGTCGTGTTCCGCGCCGGTCCGCAGGTGCAGAACCTCGACCAGGTGATGGTCGGAGACCAGGTGACGCTCGACTATTACGAGTCGGTTGCGGTCGGCATGGCCGATCCGGACGATCCCGGCACGGCGGTCGGCGAGGTGATTGGTGGCGTGGCCGCGCCCGGCGAACGGCCCGCGGCCGGCGTGATCGGCTCGGTGACCGGCGTGGTCGAGTTCGTGTCCTACGACCCCGATACGCAGATCGCGACCGTGAAGCTGCAGGACGGCACCCTGGAGACCGCCCGCGTTCAGCCGGAGATGCAGGCCTTCGCAGCCGCGCGCGTGCCGGGGGACCGCATCGTCGTGGTGATCGACCGTGCCGTTGCCATCGCCGTGACCGCCGCGGAATGAGCTTCGCTCCCTTGAGGGGAGCGGTCTCACAATAATACGCCCCGCCGGGATGCCGGCGGGGCGTTTGCCGTTGTGAGGGCTGTCGGACCGAATGATCCGCCGTAGGTCAGCATGCCCTGCCTTTGCTGCCGGCGCCTGGGTACTGCGGTGAGCGACAAAGGGCCAGGCTGAGCGGACTGAAGGCTAGTGCGGTTTCTGCTTGCTGGCCTCCAGCCGGTTCTTGAACAGGAACATCGGCAGGAGGATGTTGGCGATCAGCGCGCCGAGCCAGACGAGGAGCGTCGCTGCGAGCCATGTCGCGAGCCCGTCCATCGACATGTTGGACACGATGGCGTTGGTGATGCCGAGGCCCACGAAGGTCGTCACCAG
This sequence comes from Tropicimonas sediminicola, assembly GCF_900188335.1. Taxonomy (GTDB): domain Bacteria; phylum Pseudomonadota; class Alphaproteobacteria; order Rhodobacterales; family Rhodobacteraceae; genus Tropicimonas; species Tropicimonas sediminicola. Next base: position 75,440 of record NZ_FZOY01000001.1, read on the forward strand.
CGCCACGCCGCCCTTGAGCGCCGGCACGTTCTTGTCCGAAAGCTTGGTGATGATCGGCGCGGCGATGGCCTCGACCAGCGACAGCAGCAGCGTCGCGACCAGGAAGCCGGTGAAGCTCAGCGTCAGCCCATCGAGCAGCAGGGCTGCAACCAGGAGCCCGACGCCGTTCGCGAGGATATAGAAGAGAACCGATATCAGCGTACGCATCATGGAATTCGCCCTCCGCATAGGATTTACCCCTCGATTCCTAGCCAAGTCCCGCTCTTCGGACAACAATCCCCGCTGTAGCTTACGCTGGGGCACTCTGCGCTTGCTGCTGTTCAAGGCGCATCGATCTGCCTAACCTCAAGGGTGTCGGACACCTGCGCGCCATCGGTCTGGCCGGGGCCGCAGCAGACAGGAGGCCCGAATGCCCGCCAGACCCACCGGCAAGAACTCCCGCACCATCGGTCGGGGTTTCATCGAGGCGATCAATGACCCCGGGGTCCGCATCCTTCTGGCTTTGACGGCGACGGTGATCCTCGGCGGGGCGCTGGTCTATTCCCTGCTCGAGGGCTGGGGCTTCGTCGACTCGATCTACTTCGCGACGGTCACCCTGGCCACGGTCGGCTATGGGGATCTTGCGCCGCAGACGACATTGGGGCGGTTGTTCACCGTGGGCTACATCATCCTCGGGATCGGCCTTTTCGTGGCCCTTGCAAGCGCCATGGCGGATCACCTGATCCGGCGCGCCAAGCAAGACCACGGCTACAACGACGGCTCCGACAGGGATGACCCGCCTCCCTCAGGCTGACCTCGGACAGAGGGAACGATTTGCGGGAGCGCAGCCGTCGCTTGAACCGGAAGACCGGTGGTGGTCCCGGACCGCCCGGATCCTGTTGAGTCTCCGCTGTCAGGCACGTATCTCTTCGACAAGGACGTGTGCCTCTGGCCGGATCGTCCAGGCTGCTGCGGTTCCGGCGAAGCGCCGGTCCAGGAAGGGAGGGCGACAGTGACCCAGATCGATACCCCGGACGCCCTGCTGCGCGCCCTGTTCGCGCGGGCGGTGGAAGTCGCCGACCCGATGGCGGTGATCCCGCACCAACTTCCATCGAAACCCGCCGGTCGGGTCGTCGTTGTCGGTGCGGGCAAGGCCTCGGCGCGGATGGCGGAGGCCGTGGAGAGCCAGTGGGGGCCCTGCGAGGGGCTGGTGATCACGCGCTACGGCTATGCCCGGCCCTGCGCCGGGATCGAGATCGTCGAGGCGGCGCATCCGGTTCCGGACGCCGCGGGGCTCGAGGCCACCGCACGCATGCTCGCCCTGCTGGACAGCCTCGGGCCGGAGGATTACGTGCTGGCGCTGATCTCGGGCGGCGCATCGGCGCTGCTGGTGCAGCCTGCCGGCAAGATCACGCTGGAGGAAAAGCAGTCGGTCAACGCGGCCTTGCTCGCCTCCGGCGCGCCCATCGACAAGATGAACACCGTGCGCAAGCACCTCAGCCGCGTGAAGGGCGGCCAGCTCGCCGCGGCGGCGCATCCGGCGCGGATGCTGGCGCTGATGATCTCGGACGTGCCGGGCGACGATCCGGCCTTCATCGGCTCCGGGCCGACCGTTGGCGACGCCACCACCGCGGGTGATGCGCTGGCGATCCTGCAGCAATGGAGCGTGCCGATGCCCGAGTCGGTCTACGGCGCGCTCGACGAGCAAACCGGCGTGATCCCTCCGGGCGATCCACGGCTGTCGCTGGTGGAGAACCGTGTCGTCGCCGCGCCGTCGCTTTCGCTCGCAGCGGCCGAGGAGAAGGCCCGTGCCGCCGGTTGCGAGGTGGTCATGCTCGGCGGTGACGTCGAGGGCGAAGCGCGTCTGGTGGCGCGCCAGCAGGCGCGCGCGGCCCTGGCGGCGCGAGGGGAACGTCCCGTCCTGTTGCTGTCGGGCGGCGAGTTGACCGTCACCCGGCGCGGCGACGGCGTCGGCGGCCCGAATGCCGAGTTCGCGCTGGCTCTGGCGATCGAGCTGGCCGGCGCGCCGGGCATCCACGCCATCGCCTGCGACACCGACGGTGTCGACGGGGCGGCGGAGGTCGCCGGCGCGATCATCGACCCGTCGACATTGACGCGGGCGGCCGAGCTGGGCTGGGATCCGCGGATTGCGTTGGAACGTAACGACGCCCACAGCTTCTTTGCTGCGCTGTCCGACCAGGTGATCACCGGGCCGACGCTGACCAACGTCAACGACTTCAGGGCGATCCTCGTCGAACCGGCTTCGTGACATTGGGGGCACGGAGGTAGGGCAGTTCTGCAACAGGTGTGCGGCATACAGGTCCCGTCCTTGTCGCTCCCCATACCGGCACCTAGATCAGGGTGCATGATGCGCGCCCTGCCGTTCCTGAACAGGAATCCACTGGTATCTGTCATCCGTCTGGACGGCCTGATCGTGGCTGGCCAGCGCGGATTGAACAATGCCGGCACCGGCGCGATGATCGAACGCGCTTTCACGCGCGGCAAGCCGAAGGCGGTGGCGCTGGTCATCAACTCGCCCGGCGGCTCGCCGAGCCAGTCCTCGCTGATCGCCGCCCGCATCCGGCGTCTTTCCGAGGAAAAGAACATCCCCGTCACGGCTTTCGTCGAGGACGCGGCGGCGTCGGGCGGTTACTGGCTGGCCTGCGCCGCGGATGACATCATCGTCGACGAGAATTCCATTGTCGGCTCGATTGGGGTGATCTCGGCCTCTTTCGGACTGCAGGAATTCATCGCCCGTTTCGGTGTCGAGCGGCGGGTCCATACGGCCGGGGAAAGCAAGAGCTTCCTTGATCCTTTCCAGCCGGAAAAAGCCGAGGACGTGGCGCGGTTGAAGGACTTGCAGGAGCAGATCCACGGCAATTTCATCGCCCACGTCCAGACTCGGCGGGGCGACAAGCTCGACAAGGAAACACGTTTGTTCACCGGCGATGTCTGGGTCGGGCGCAAGGCTGTCGAGGTCGGTCTGGCGGACGAGGTGGGTCATCTGGTGCCGGTGATGAAACGACGCTACGGCGACAAGACGAAATTCGCGGTGCACGGGCCGCGGCGCAGCCTGCTTCGGCGCCTCGGCATTTCTGCCGGGGCCGAGGTTGTCGCCGGGCTGGAGGAGCGGGCGCTTTGGGCAAGGTACGGACTCTGACGTGCTGGTAAAGGTCGTCACCTTTTTCCTGATCGGCATGGCCGTGATGGCGATGTTCGGCCGGCTGCGCTGGCCGGGCGGGGCACGACGGATCGGCCGGAAAGACCCGCGACCTGCAAAACCTGCAAAATGCAAGGCATGCGGCGCCTTTATCATCGGCGATGGCCCATGCCCCTGCCAGAAGGATAAGTGAATGCTGATCGATGTTGCCCTGGCCGGGCTGGGGCTTGTGATCCTCCTTCTGGCGGGGGACGCACTGGTGAAAGGCGCGGTGAACCTCGCGCTGCGTATCGGCATTCCGGCCCTGCTCGTCTCGTTGACGATCGTGGCCTTCGGCACCTCGGCACCGGAACTTCTTGTCTCGATCCAGGCCATCCTGATGGACGCGCCGGGCATCGCGCTTGGCAACGTCATCGGATCCAACATCGCGAACGTTCTGATGGTGCTCGGCGTACCCGCGATCCTGACCGGGCTGCACACCTCAGGCTGCGACACCCGCAAGACCTATGTGATGATGATCGTCGCGACGGTCGTTTTCATCGGGCTCGCCTATACCGACCTGTTCAACTGGGTCGACGGGACAGTGCTGCTGTTCATGCTGGCCTTGATGCTGGGCGACGCCTTCCGCACCGCCTACCTGCATCGCCGCGAAGTGCGCAGTGCGGAGGCCGCGGCAAAGCTGGCGGCTGAGTCCTGCAGCCTGAACGGCGACGAGGAGGAGGTCGAAGGCGCCGATCCCTCGCTGCCGATGTGGAAGATCCTGGTCTTTCTCGGCCTCGGGCTGATCGGCTTGCCGCTCGGGGCGGATATCCTCGTCGACTCCGCGGTTCGCATCGCCGAGGCGCTGGATGTTCCCGAAACGGTGATCGGCCTGACGCTCGTGGCCATCGGGACCTCGCTCCCGGAACTGGCGACAACGGTCATGGCCGCATTGCGCGGGCAGACCGAGATCGCCATGGGCAACGTCATCGGCTCGAACCTGTTCAACATGCTGGCGATCATCGGCATCGCGAGCTTCGTGGGGCCGATCCCGGTCGATCCGAACACCCTGCGCTTCGATGTCTGGGCGATGCTCGCCTCGTCGCTGCTCCTCGTCCCATTCGTCTTCATGAAGCGCGACATCACCCGCGTCTGGGGCGGGCTGTTCACGGCGCTCTATGTTGGCTACCTTCTGGTGGTGATTGCCTGATACAGCCGAAGGGACGGGAATGACCGAGAAACGTGCGTTGGTGACGGGCGGCGCGCGTCGGCTGGGCCGCTCCATGGCGCTGTACCTGGCCGACCGCGGGCATGACGTCGCCGTCCATTACAACGGCTCGGCCGAGGAGGCCGCAACGGTGGTGGAGGAGATCCGGCACCGTGGCCGCGCGGCAGTGGCCGTCCGGGCGGACCTGACGGACGAGGCGGCGATGCAGGCGCTTGTGCCAGCCGCGGCGGAGGCGCTCGGCGGGCCATTGAACCTGCTGGTGAACAACGCCTCGATCTTCGACTACGACACCATCGCGACCGCGACGCGTGAGAGCTGGGACCGTCACATCGAATCCAACCTCCGCGCGCCGGTCGTGCTGACCCAGCGGTTCGCCGAGCAGGCGCCAAGGGCGATCCTCGACCACAACCACGAGCCGCTGCCCCAATCGCTCGTCGTCAACATGATCGACCAGCGGGTGCGCAAGCTGACGCCGGCCTTCATGAGCTATACCATCGCCAAGATGGGCCTCTGGGCGTTTACGCGGACGTCGGCACAGGCGCTGGCACCCCACGTGCGGGTCAACGCGATCGGTCCCGGCCCGACGCTCATCGGCGAGCGGCAGACCGACGATCACTTCGCCCGGCAGCGGCGCGCGACCATCCTGGAGCGTGGCGCCAACCCCGAGGACATCACCGCCGCGCTCGGATATCTGATCGATGCGCCGGGCGTCACGGGGCAGCTTCTCTGTGTCGACGGGGGGCAGCATCTGGGGTGGAAGACGCCGGATGTGCTTGGTCCGGAGTAGCAGTATTGCAGCGCCCTCACGTCACTTATGCACGTTTGGCAAGCGCTTCACAAATCCGTTAGGAAACCTTTATAAAAATCAAGCAATTGGCCGAAGCCCCTTAAAATTTCATTCAAAAACAATGCCTTATTTTTCCGCCCAAAAATTAGGCATATTAATCAATCGCTGAAAAAACAACGAGAATTTCCGGACGTCGAAGGGTTATCCAACGGGTTATCCACAGAAATCGTGGACATGTTTCCAGTTGCCCTTGCCGTCGCTACGTTGCAGCGGATCGAAGGAATCGAAAGTTAACGGGAGGTTAGAGTGACACCGGCCGACAACCAGGAGGCGAATGGCGATCAGGCGCCGGCGGAAACGCTCACAGGCCACCGCCGTATCCACGCCTACCTGAAGACGCTGGAGAGCTCGCCCGGCGTCTACCGGATGCTCGATGCCGAGAGCCGGGTTCTCTATGTCGGCAAGGCGCGCAACCTCAAGGCACGGGTCTCGAGCTATGCGCGCCCGACAGGGCACAGCCCGCGCATCGCCCGGATGATCTCGGAAACGGCCTCGATGATGTTCCTCACCACGAGGACCGAGGCCGAGGCGCTGCTGCTGGAGCAGAACCTCATCAAGCAGCTCAAGCCGCGCTACAACGTGCTGCTGCGGGACGACAAGTCTTTCCCGAACATCCTCGTGGCCAAGGACCACGCCTTTCCGCAGATCAAGAAGCACCGCGGCGCCAAGAAGGAGAAGGGCGCCTATTATGGCCCCTTCGCCAGCGCGGGCGCAGTGAACCGGACGCTGAACCAGTTGCAAAAGGTGTTTCTGCTGCGCAACTGCACCGATGCGACGCTGGAGAGCCGCACGCGGCCCTGCCTGCTCTACCAGATCAAGCGCTGCTGCGCGCCCTGCGTCGGCCATGTGACCGAAGAGGAATACGCGGCCCTGGTGCAGGACGCCGAGATGTTCCTGCAGGGCCGGTCGACCAATATCCAGGCGGAACTGGCCGAGCAGATGCAGGCCGCGTCCGACGCGATGGAGTTCGAGCGGGCGGCGGCCCTGCGCGACCGGATCCGGGCGCTGACCCAGGTGCAGTCGGCCCAGGGCATCAACCCGCGCGGCGTGGCGGAGGCCGATGTGATCGGGCTGCACATGGAGGGAGGGCAGGCCTGCGTGCAGGTGTTCTTCATCCGCGCCAACCAGAACTGGGGCAACCACGATTACTATCCCCGCACCGGCGGCACGCAGTCGGTGGGCGAGGTCATGCGCTCCTTCCTCGGTCAGTTCTACGACGGCAAGGAGCCGCCGCGGCAGCTCATCCTGTCGCACGACATCGAGGACCGGGAATTGCTGGTCGAGATCCTGTCGGAGCGCGCCGGGCGCAAGGTGGAGATCCTCGTGCCGCAGCGGGGCGAGAAGGCGGAACTGGTGGTCGGCGCGGTGCGCAATGCGCGGGAGTCGCTGGCGCGGAAGATGTCGGAATCGGCGGCGCAGTCGCGGCTGCTGGCGGGCCTTGGCGAGGCGTTCGATCTCGGCGGACCGCCGGGCCGGATCGAGGTCTATGACAACTCCCACATCCAGGGCACCAACGCCGTCGGCGCGATGATCGTGGCCGGGGCGGAGGGCTTCGTGAAGAGCCAGTACCGCAAGTTCAACATCCGTGGCGAGGACCTGACGCCGGGCGACGATTTCGGCATGATGAAGGAGGTCCTGATGCGGCGCTTCCAGCGTCTGCTGAAGGAGGACCCGGACCGCCAGTCCGAAGCTTGGCCGGACCTGCTGCTGATCGACGGCGGCGCGGGACAGGTGAGCGCGGTGGCCGAGATCATGGCCGAGCTTGGCGTGGAAGACGTGCCCTTCGTCGGCGTGGCCAAGGGCTTGGACCGCGATGCCGGCAAGGAGGAATTCCACCGCCCCGGACAGCGCCCCTTCGCGCTGCGCCACAACGACCCCGTGCTCTATTTCATCCAGCGCTTGCGCGACGAGGCACACCGGTTCGCCATCGGGGCGCACCGCCAGAAGCGGGCGAAGGCCGTGGGGGCGACGCCTCTGGAGGAGATCCCCGGTGTCGGCGCGACCCGCAAGCGTGCGTTGCTGGCGCATTTCGGCTCCGCCAAGGCCGTGAGCCGGGCCAACCTTGCGGACCTCAAGGCCGTGGACGGCATCAGCGAAGGGCTGGCGGAGCGGATCTACGACCATTTCAACGAGGGCGGCTGAGACTCCCGGCGACCGGAGTGTCGCGCGAAGTTCACATGTGTTTCGTGATGCTTACACCTGCCTGTCACGGTTCGGCAGGAGGAACGGGGCGGTTCTAGCTCACGGAGATTTGCCATGACCCGCCTGGCTTCCCTTGCCACCTTCCTCCTCGCCTCCGCATCGGCCGCGACGCTCGCCGCCGCCGAGCCGCAGGTCTTCACCGCGACCCTGCGCGCCCATGCGGAGCTGCCCGGCCCGTCCTTCCTCGTCGCGCCCGCCGATGCGCCCGAGATGTTCGACATGTCCGGCCGTTTCACCGATGGCGAACGCGTCGAAACGCTCTACGGTATCTTCGACGAGAAGACCGGCCTCTCGCGTCCCTTTCCCGGCCAGCCGCTGCAGGGCTTTTCGGGCATCCGCTCGCTGGGCGACGACCGCTTTCTCGTGCTCACCGACAATGGGTTCGGCTCCAAGGCGAACTCCGCCGACGTGCTGCTGATGTTCAACGTGATCGAGGTCGACTGGGAGACTGGCCGCGTGATGGTCGAGAAGACCACCTGGCTCTCCGATCCCGACCGGATCGTGCCCTTTCCGATCGTCAACGAGGCGACCGAGAGTCGTTTCCTGACCGGTGCTGATTTCGACATCGAGTCGATCCAGCCTGTGGGAGACCATTTCTGGATCGGGGACGAGTTCGGCCCCTGGCTCTTCGAGGTCGACGCCGAGGGCCGCATCCTGCAGGTGCTGGCCACCGAGCCGGGCGGCGTGCTCCACCGTTCGCCCGACAACGCCTTTGTCGCCACCCCGAATGCCGGCGGTGCGGCGGCCGAGGAGATGGTCGCCATGCGATCCGGCGGCTACGAGGGCATGGCCCTGTCCGAGGACGGCAAGACGCTCTACCCGCTGCTCGAGAAACTCGTCTGGGACGCCGGGGCCGGCGCGCCCGAGACCGTCTCCGACAAGCCCGTGCTGCGGATGTTCGAGTTCGACACCGAGGCCGGCGCCTGGGGCGACACGATCCGCTATTACCCGCTCGAGGCCGCCAATCACGCCATTGGCGACTTCAACATCATCGGCGGCACCCGCGCGCTGATCATCGAGCGCGATGGCGGGCAGGGCGGCGACTGGTCGGAGAAACCGGCCATGTTCAAGCGGATCTACCTGGTGGATCTCGACCGTGCCGACGAGAACGGCGTGCTGGAGAAGATCGCCTATATCGACCTGATGGACATCGCGGATCCCGACGGCGTCGCGCCGCGCGGCACCACGGACAGGGTGTTCACCTTCCCGTTCGTGACCATCGAGGACGTGGACCGCGTCGACGAGACGACCATCGTGGTCGCCAACGACAACAACTTCCCTTTCTCGGTCGGCCGTGAAGAGGGGCGCGCCGACGACAACGAGTTCATCCTGCTCGACGTCGCCGACTTCCTCAACGCGGAGTGATCCCGCGGCGCCGCTTGCCGGTTCCCGGCCGGCAAGCGGTTGCATCGGCTCTTTCCAGTCTCCGCCCGGAGCGGTAGACCGGTGCCATGACGTGGACCTTTCCGAATATCCTCACAGTCGCCCGGTTGGTGGCCGCACCCTTCGTGCTGCTGATCTTCGTGCTGCTGCCGCGTCCGCTGTCGGACTGGGTGGCGCTGCTGCTCTTCGTCGGCGCGTCGGTGACGGATTGGTTCGACGGCTATCTCGCCCGTGCCTGGAAACTGCAAACCAAGCTCGGCGCGATGCTCGACCCCATCGCCGACAAGGCGATGGTGGTCATCGCCCTCGCTGCGCTGGTCGGCCTGATGGGGTTCTCCCCGCTGGTCGTGGTCCCGGTGGCGCTGATCCTGCTGCGCGAGGTCTTCGTTTCCGGATTGCGGGAATTCCTCGGTGACACCGCCGGCACGCTCAAGGTGACCAAACTCGCCAAGTGGAAGACCACGGTGCAGATGTTGGCAATCTCGGTGCTCCTGGCCTTTGGCGGGCTGGTGAGCGGGATCGAGGCGAACACGGCCGGCATGGATTCGCAGGTCGCAACGGCGATCCTCGACGGCGAGGCCGCGGATCACTTCGGCCTGCGCTGGAAGGCCGCCGCCGCCTCGGTCTGCTTCGTCACGGGGATCGTGCTGCTCTGGGCCGCGGCGGCGCTGACGGCCATCACCGGCTGGGACTATTTCAACAAGGCCCGGCCCTATCTGAAGGACTGATGCGCGTGATCGACGTTCTCTATTTTGCCTGGGTTCGCGAGCGGGTCGGCCTGCCGAAGGAGCGGGTCGAGACGGAGGCCGAAACGGTCGCACAGCTTGTCGAGGAACTGCGCGGCCGCGAGGAGCGGTATGCGCTGGCCTTTTCCGATCTCTCCGCGCTCCGCGTCGCCGTCGACCAGGAGCTGACCGATTTCGACGCCCCGCTTGCCGGTGCCCGCGAGGTTGCGTTCTTCCCGCCGATGACGGGGGGCTGAATGGAGATCCGGGTCCAGAGCGAAACCTTTCTGCCGGGCGAGGAGCTGGACGCCTTCACCGCGCGCGTCGACGGGGCAGGGGCCGTCGTGAGCTTCACGGGGATCGTCCGCGACGACAGCGGTGCACTGGCGGAGATGGTGATCGAGCATTACCCCGGCATGACCGAGCGGGCGTTGGAGAAGATCGCTGCCGAGGCCTGCGAGCGCTGGAGCCTCGCCGATGTGCTGGTGATTCACCGTTTCGGCCCGCTTGCGCCGAACGAGCAGATCATGATGGTCGCCACGGCTTCCCGCCACCGGAAGGACGCCTTCGATGCGGCCGAGTTCCTGATGGATTACCTCAAGTCCCGCGCGCCTTTCTGGAAGAAGGAGCGCAGCCGCAACGGCGAAAGCTGGGTCGCGGCGAAGGACAGCGACGAGGACGCGCTGACCCGCTGGTAGCTCCTGGTGCGGCGGCTCAGGCCGCGCCGCCGAGCCGGTCCACCTCGGAACGCAGCTCCTCGGCCTCGCGCCGGGCGTCCCGAAGCCCTTCCATCGCCGCCTGCAGTTCCGCCTCGGTCTGGGTCAGCTGGTTGGACAGCTCCGCCTCGCGCTGCTGCAGATAGGTGATCGCCTGGTCGCGGGTCTCCTCCGCGTCGTGGAGCTCCTGCGCCATGCGGTCCAGCTCGCCCATCTCGGACTGGGTCACCCGGGTCACCCGATGGATCAGCCAGGAGGCGAACCAGCCGAGCAGGAACGCGACGAACAGGACCGCGGCGGTGGCGATGATGAATTCGGAACGGTTCACTGGGTATCCTCCGTGTCGCCGTCGCCGCTGTCGTCGGCCGGCTGGTCGTCTGCTTCTTCGTTGCTCGCGGGAGCGGCGCCCGAGGTGGCGTCGAGTTCCTCGGCCTCGCCTTCGGCCTCGGGCGCGTCCGCCTCGTCCGTCTCGGCACCCTCTTCAGGCTGCTCCGCGTCTTCGGCGGCTTCGTCGGAGCCTTCCTCCGCCTCGGCGCTGTCCTCGTCCTCGGTCACCAGCCGGAACTCGATCCGGCGGTTGGCCTCGCGGCCCTCTTCGATGTCGTTGTCGGCGATCGGTTCGCTTTCGCCATAGCCGCGGGCGGTGATGCCGGAGGTCAGCACCCGCCGGGCGATCAGCGCCTGCAGCACCGAGTCGGCCCGTGCCTGGGACAGGTCGAGGTTCATCTCCTCGCGGCCCTGGCTGTCGGTATGCCCGGCGATCTCGATCTCCATCTCGACGTCGCGGCAGGATTTCAGGATGTCCGCGATCTGGGAGATCAGGCGGATCGCCGAACCCGCCACCTCGGTCGAGCCGGGCTCGAAAGAGATCTTCTCCTGCGCCTGCACGGCAATCACGCGGGCGATGCATTCCTCGGGCGTCGGCAGTTCGACCACCGGATCGAGAGATTCGTCATAGGTGACGTCGATCGCGTATTTCTGCGAGTTGCCGAGCTTCTCCTCCAGCGTCCGGGCGACGGCGGCCTGGCTGTCGGCGTTGCCGGAGGTGCCGCGCACATCGACGAAATCGGCGGTGACGGTGACCGAGCCGTGTTCCAGCTCGGTGAGCGCCTCGAGCCCGGCCAGCACGCGCACCGGCCATTCCTCCGGCAGACCGTCGTCGATCCGCGTGGCGGTGTAGACGGTGCCGACGCCGAACCGCGCCTTGGCGTAGCTCTCCACGGTGTTGCGCACGAGGGGGTTGTTGAGCCGGCCGCGCAGCTGCACCTGGCCCTCGGGACTGCGGGTGGCCGAGAATTCCGGCGGAGCGGCCTCTGCCTCGTCATCCTCCGGCGTGGCGGGCTCCGGCAGGACGGAATGCAGCGAAAAGACGTCCGGCAGGTTGGATTCCAGCTCGCCGACGATCCGGTCGAATACCGCCTGCGGTGTCTCTTCCGGTGCGATAAGCGTGACATCGGCGTCGGCATAGGTGATCGAGCCGCCGCCCAGTTCGGAGACGGCCTTGATGCCGAGGATGGTCGCGTTGGTCCAGTCCGGGCTCGGGACGCCAAGCGCCAGCGTACAGTCCAGGCCCTCGGTCAGGCCGGCCTCGGCGGCGGCCTGCAGGATGCGGCCCTGGTTGCGCTCGGTGTCGACCGAGCAGGCATCGAACCGCGGCTGGCCGTCGTCGATCAGGAAACGCAGGGTGAACGGGGTCACCACGGGCCGGGGCGCCGTGATGTTGACGCGGACGTTGACGCTGGAGGGAACCCGCCGGTTGATGAGGGTCTCGAAGGATTGCTTCTGTTCCTCGGAATCGGCGATCGCGTCGATCGTGACCCTGCCGGACGAGATCGAGACCTTTGACCGCGGCAGCCGCGACAGCGCCGTCAGCCCGTATTGCACCGACGCGTCCCAGCCGCGCGGCTCGGGGTAGCTGGCGACCTCGAGCAGGTCCGTGACCTGGGCGCCGCTGGCCATCTCGGTGATGGTCTTGACCGTCGCCTCGCGGTCGAAGCTTTCGGGGACGAGGCCGATCAGGGTCACGCCCTCGTCGTTGCGCATGATCTCGATGGAGAACTTCGGGGGGGCGAGCGGCTCGGTCGGGGTCACGGTCGTTCCGTCGACGATCCGGGTCGCCTCGACCATGGTGCCGGCGATGTGCAGCGCGTTGAAGCGCTGCGCCTCGGTCGGGGCAATGCCGCCGATGTGAACCTGCAGGCCGTCGGTGTTGACATCGGCCCATTCATGGCCGGCTTCGATCAGCGCGATGCGGACCGCATCCCCGGACCGGGTCTCGATCGTGTTCGCCGCGAGGGTGGCGACGATCCAGCACCCGATGGCTGCAAGGAAGAGCGAGACGGCGGAGATGATCTTCGGACCCAGGCGCATGCGTTCACTTCTTCCTCATTCCCTGTCCGGTTGTCTTAGTGGGCCAAGGCATTGGGATCAATCGCCGCGACCCCCGCCAGACAGGCGGGGAGCCGCCGATTCACGACCGCGTGAGATCGTCCGGGCGTCAGACGAGAAGCGCCAGCAGGAACGCCGCGACCAGGATCATCCCGGTCTGCGTGAGCGCGCGGAAGGTCGAGAGGCACGACGCTGGGTCGGAGATGTCGAGCCGGGCGGTCTGCCAGGTCATGTGCAGACCCATCCCCCAGGCCCCGACAAGCGCGATGGCGAGCGCCAGCGGATTGCCCGCCGGGGCGAAGGCAAGGATCACGCCGACGGTCATCATCAGCACCGTGCTCATCATGAACAGCCGCAGCCAGCCGGGCGTCTCGTCGCCGAACAGCCGCGCGGTGGATTTCACGCCGATCAGCGTGTCGTCCTCGATGTCCTGGTGGGCGTAGATCGTGTCGTAGTAGAGCGTCCAGAAGACCCCGCCGAAGAACAGGAACAGCGGCGCGAGGCTGATCTCGCCGGTATGGGCCGCCCAGGCGACCAGCACACCCCAGTTCAGGTTCAGGCCGAGAATCAGCTGCGGCCACCAGGTGAAGCGCTTGCCGAACGGGTAGAGCGCCACGAGGCCGAGCGAGGCGATGCCGATCCAGATCGCGGTGGCGTTGAAGGTGAGCAGGATCAGGAAAGCCAGCAGAAGCTGGATTCCCATCCAGATCATCGCGTTCTTCACGGTCACCTGGCCTGAGGGCAGGGGGCGCGACTTGGTGCGTTCCACCCGCGCGTCGATCTCGCGGTCGGTGATGTCGTTCCAGGTGCAGCCCGCGCCGCGCATCAGCACCGCGCCGAGCACGACCGCGATGGCGATCCACCAGTCGACGGCCCGCCAGCCCGTGGCCGCGGCGGCGGCCAGCAGCCCCCACCAGCTCGGGATGATCAGCGTCCAGAACCCCACCGGACGGTCGGCCCGCGACAGGCGCAGGTAGGGGCGCAGCACCGGTGGCGAAACGCCGTCGACCCAGTTGCCGGCGACGGCATCCGAGACCGCGCCCGGAACCGGGGCTGGGGAGGTTTCGGGGGTGCTCTCTGGCGTCTTTGGCAAGTCGGTCATATGGTCCGCCCGGAAATTGGGAACAGGGTCGATGGCTAAGGTCCGTCTGTATGTAGAACAAAGCCTCCGTCAGGGGGAAGGCGTTTCACTGACGCGGGAGCAGGCGCATTACCTGTTCGGCGTGATGCGGCTCGGCGTGGGGGACGAGGTCCTGCTCTTCGATGGCCGTTCGGGCGAGTTCCGGGCCGAGGTGGGCGAGGCCGGCAAGCGCGGCGGAACGCTGCTCTGCGCCGAACAGACGAGGCCGCTCCAGACCCCGCCGGACCTGTGGCTGATGTTCGCGCCGATCAAGAAGGCGCGCACCGACTTCATCGTGGAGAAGGCCGCCGAGATGGGCGCGGCGCGGATCTGCCCGGTGCAGACCGAATTCACCAATTCCGAGCGAATCCGCCGCGACCGGCTGCAGGCGCACGCCGTCGAGGCGGCCGAGCAATGCGGCGGAACCTTCGTGCCGGAGGTCGCCGAGCTTGCCCGGCTCGACCGGGTGCTGGCGGACTGGCCGGAGGAGCGCCGGCTGATGTTCTGCGACGAGACGCTGGTAGGTGCCGGCGAGGCGCTGGCCGGCGCGCCCGGCCCCTGGGCGATCCTGATCGGGCCGGAGGGCGGCTTTTCGGAATCCGAGCGGGTGCGGCTACGTGCCATGCCGCAGGCGGTTGCCGTGAGCCTCGGGCCGCGTATCCTGAGAGCGGACACCGCTGCTGTCGCGGCGATGACGCTGTGGCAGAGCCACCTGGGAGACTGGTGATGGAATTCCGTCCCGCAACCCTCCACGATACCGCTTCGATCGACACTTTCCTGCGTGCGCGATCCGACACCTCGATGTTCCTGCGCTCCAACCTGCGCGCCTTTGGCCCCTGCGGCGGCAAGGCGCCCCACGCCACGCGGATGTGGCTTCAGTCGGAGGCCGGTGGAGCGCTCTGCGGCGTCTTGGGGATCAGCACGGCGGGTTTCGTCCTCGTGCAGCTCCCCGGCGGCGCCGAGCCCGTCGAGTTGCGGCGCGTCCTCTGCGGCGCGGAGATCAAGGGCATCCTCGGGGCCAGTGACCAGGCCCGCGCGGTGCAGCAGGCGCTTGCGCTCGGCGCCGCGCCGGCCAAGCTCGACGACGACGAGCCGCTCTATTCGCTCGATCTCGATCACCTCTGGGTGCCGCCCGGCGAGACCAGGCTCCGCCGCGCGCTGCCGTCCGACCGCGATCTGCTGATCAACTGGCGCGAGGAATACCTCGTCGAGACGATCCATTTCTCGCCAGAGGAGGCGATCGAGACCGCGCCCGGCGATATCGACGGCATGATGGAGCGCGGCGCACTGATGCTGTTGCAGGACACCAGCGGCACGCCCTGCGCGATGACCTCGTTCAATGCGATCCTGCCCGACATGGTGCAGATCGGGAACGTCTTCACACCGGACGAGAAGCGCGGGCAGGGCCATGCCCGCCGCGCCGTGGCGCTGCATCTCGAACGGGCCCGTGCGGCCGGCGTGGAACGCGCCATGCTTTTTGCCTCCGGTCCGGCGGCCTCCCGGGCCTACGAGGCGATCGGCTTCGACCGCATCGGCCGCTTCACGCTGCTCATTTTCGAGCAGCCGCAGACGATCTGCGCCGCGGCATGAGCTTCATCCGTCCCGAACTTGCGCGCGCCGCCGCCCGCTGGCGCGAGGTTCTGGCCGCACTGGCCGGCGCGCTCGCAGGGATCTGGCTCGCCCGGCTCGGCGGCCCGGCGATGTTCGTGCTTGGCGGGATCGTCACCCTGGCCTCGCTGGCGCTCGCGGTGCTGGCATGGCGGCGGGCGCGGTTTCGGCTCGAGGTCGACGCGCCCGGCGTGGTCAAGGTCGACGAGGGCCGGATCTTCTACATGGGGCCGGTGACCGGCGGGGCGGTCGACCTGTCGGAACTGGTCGAGCTTTCGATTCTGGATGTCGCGGGCGGCCGCCGCTGCTGGCTGCTGCGCCAGGCCGATGGACACGCGCTGCTGGTGCCACTGGCAGCCGCCGGAGCCGAGATGCTCTACGATCAATTTGCCGTGTTGCCGGGCATCGAGAATGCCGCCCTGATGTCGGCGCTGGAGGGCGATGCGACACAGGCCCGGCGCATCTGGACGCGCTCCGGCCCGGTGCAGGAACTGCTGACCGACTGACGCCGCCCGCCCGTGCGGGCCGGTTTCGCCGCGCTGGCGCGCGTCGACCGGCGGGGCGCCTCGCTTCGCTCGGCGCCCCTTGACTTGTCGCTCCACGCGTCGCACCTAACCCCGAACGCGCGATTGCCCGGAGACCCTACCCGATGTCCATCCCCCAGTCCGGCGGCGGCCCGATCGAACGGTACGAACAACTCGTCGAATACCTCGAAAGCGGCTGCAAGCCCAAGGACCAGTGGCGGATCGGCACCGAACATGAGAAGTTCGGCTATTGCCGCGACACGCTCCTGCCGCTGCCCTACGATGGCCCGCGCTCGATCAAGGCGATGCTGGAAGGGCTGCGCGACCGCTACGGCTGGGAGCCGATCTTCGAGCAGGACAATATCATCGGGCTGGAGCTGAACGGGGCCAATATCAGCCTCGAGCCCGGCGGGCAGCTTGAGCTTTCCGGCGCGCCGCTCCGGTCGATCCACGAGACCTGCGACGAGGTGAACGAGCACCTGCGTGAGGTGAAGACCGTGGCCGACGAGATCGGCGCCGGTTTCATCGGCCTCGGTGCGGCGCCCACCTGGACCCACGCGCAGATGCCCCAGATGCCCAAGGGGCGCTATCGGC
Source organism: Tropicimonas sediminicola (assembly GCF_900188335.1). Classification (GTDB taxonomy): domain Bacteria; phylum Pseudomonadota; class Alphaproteobacteria; order Rhodobacterales; family Rhodobacteraceae; genus Tropicimonas; species Tropicimonas sediminicola. The sequence goes on from NZ_FZOY01000001.1 coordinate 91,893, forward strand.
TGATGACCGATTACATGGACAGCGTCGGCGAGCTGGGCAAGCAGATGATGTACCGCACCTGCACCGTGCAGGTGAACCTAGACTTCGCCTCCGAGGCCGACATGGTCGAGAAGCTGCGGGTCGCGCTCGCGCTGCAGCCGGTCGCCACCGCGCTCTTCGCCAACTCGCCGTTCCTCGAGGGCAAGCCCAACGGCCACAAGTCCTGGCGCTCACGCATCTGGCGCAACCTCGATGATGCCCGCACCGGGATGCTGCCCTTCGTCTTCGAGGAGGGGTTCGGCTTCGAGCAATGGGTCGATTACGCGCTCGATGTGCCGATGTATTTCGTCTACCGGGACGGCAAGTACATCAACGCGCTCGGCCAGTCCTTCCGTGACTTCCTGAAGGGCGAGCTGCCGGCGCTGCCCGGCGAGACGCCCACGCTGTCGGACTGGGCCGATCACCTGACGACGATCTTCCCCGAGGCGCGGATCAAGAAATACATGGAGATGCGCGGCGCCGATGGCGGCCCCTGGCGGCGGCTCTGCGCGCTGCCCGCGTTCTGGGTCGGCCTGCTTTACGACCAGGGCGCGATGGACGCCGCATGGGACCTGGTGAAAGGGCTCGATGCCGAAACCCGCGAGGGTCTGCGCGTGGGCGCTTCGATCCATGGCTTGCAGGGCGAAAGCAACGGCGTGCGCCTGCAGGACCTCGCCCGCGAGTCGGTGGCGATCGCCATGTCCGGCCTGAAGGCCCGCGCGATCCCCGGTGCCGGCGGCTTGGTGCCCGACGAAACCCATTTCCTCAACGCCCTGCAGGACAGCGTCGAAACCGGCCGCGTGCCGGCGGACGAGCTGCTGGAGCATTTCCACGGTGACTGGGGCGGCGACCTGAACCGCGTCTTCGCCGAATATTCCTACTGAACGTTCGGGGCGCCGGTCCTGGCCCGGCGCTCCCAACTACACGACGACGCGCGGCTCCGGGCCATACTGGTTTGGCCCCCGCGTGCCGGGCTGGATGAGCCAGTAGATCAGCAACAGCGTCCCCAGGATCGGGATCAGGGCGATCAGCAGCCACCATCCCGATTTGTCGAGGTCATGCAGCCGTCGCACGCCCACCGCGATCGACGGCACCAGCAGGGCCAGCCCCCAGATCACGCCCAAAACGCCCATGTCGGGGCCAAAGACCATGCGGTCGAGCGACTGTGTCACCGCCGATCCGATCAGGTTGAACAAGGCGAACCACCAGTATTCGGGGCGCCGCGCCCGCCCGCTGAAAACCGCGTACTTGTTGAGACATGTGCGAACCGCGTCCTGGAATTTCATCGGGACTCTCCGGGTAACTGCAACGACCTCAGGCTAGCCGTCGCCCGCTGGTCTGTCAGCCCCCGATGCGCGATTCCTCTCCGCGCCGCAGCCGGCGGATGTTCTCGGCATGCCGCACATAGACCAGCGATCCCAGAAGCAGGGCCAGCACGACCATCTGTGCCTGCCCGAACACCAGCATCCAGATCACCGAAAGCGCCGCCGCCACCAGGGCCGAGAGCGAGGAATAGCGGGTCACGACGGCCACCAGGAGCCAGGTCGCACAGCAGGCGAGCCCGACGCGCCAGTCGAGCGCCAGCAGCACCCCGAGGAAGGTCGCGACGCCCTTGCCGCCCCGGAACCCCAGCCAGACCGGGTAGAGATGGCCGAGAAACGCGAAGAGCCCCGCCACCTGTGCCGCGTCCTCTCCCACGAGCGCCCGCGCGATCAGGACGGCAACACCGCCCTTGGCGGCATCGAAAACCAGGGTGAGGAAGGCCGCCAGCTTGTTGCCCGTCCTGAGCACGTTGGTCGCCCCGATATTGCCCGAGCCGATCGCGCGCAGGTCTCCCAGCCCGAACAGTCGCGCCATCACGATCCCGAACGGGACCGAGCCGAGCAGATAGGCAAGCAGCGCGGTGGCGATCAGCGCGAGGCCGCCGGATTCGAGCGGTGGCATGGCAACTCCTGTCTTCTTCTGTCTTCAAATATCCCCGCCGGAGGCATCCAAGTCCATGCGCGCGGCGCCCGTCGCCGCAGCCGCATGCGTATTGCGCCAGACCGGCCACAGGCTGCCGCCCGAAGGGCGGCGCGGCCCAACCCCGAGCCGGCGCGCAAGCGCCGGACGAGGGGGCGGGAGCGCCCCGGCGTCATTCCTCTCCGCCGAAGACCTCCACGCCGCCGACCCAGGTTCTCAGAACCTTGCCTTCCATGCGGTGCCCGTCGAACGGCGTGTTCTTGGATTTCGAGCGCAGCCGGAACCGGTCCAGCACGAAGGGGGCGTCGGGATCGAAGAGCACCAGATCAGCCGGCGCTCCCGCCGCCAGCTGCCCGCAGGGCAGGCCCAGCCGTTTCGCCGGGTTGAGCGAGATCGCACGGAAGATCTGCGGCAGGCTCAGAAGGTCGGCGTGATAGAGCCGCATCGCCGCCGGCAGGAAGGTCTCCAGGCCCACGGCGCCGGAGGCCGCCTCCTCGAAAGGCAGCCGCTTGCTTTCCTCGTCCTGCGGCGTGTGGAAGGAGGAGATCGTGTCGATCACCCCCGAGGCCACCGCTTCCACCACCGCCAGCCGGTCGGTCTCCGACCGCAGCGGCGGCTTGATCTTGAAGAAGGTCCGGTAGTCTCCCACGTCGAGCTGGTTCAGCGTCAGGTGGTGGATCGAGGTGCCGGCGGTGATGTCGAACCCGTTGGCCTTGGCGCGCTCCAATGCGGGCAGGGCGCGCCGCGTGGTGATCTGGTCGGCGTGGTAGCGCACGCCTGTCATCTCGACCAGCGCGATGTCCCGGTCGAGCCCCATCCGCTCGGCCATCGGCGAGACCGCCGGCAGGCCGCGGAGCGAGGCGAACTTGCCCGAGGTCACCGCCGCACCCTTCGACAGCCCCGGCTCCTGCGGGTGGGCGATCACCAGCGCGCCGAGCGACCGGGCATAGGTGAAGGCGCGGGAGAGCACCTTGGTATCCGTCGTCACCGCGTCGCCATCGGAGAAGGCCACCGCCCCGGCATCGAGCAGGAAGCCGATCTCCACCATCTCGCGCCCGGCGCGTTCCTTGGTCAGGGCGGCCATCGGCGCGATGCGCACGAGGCTGTCCTGCGCGGCACGGCGGGTGACGAATTCGAGCGTCTCCGGCGTATCGATCGCGGGCAGCGTGTCGGCACGGGTGACCATCGTGGTGACACCGCCCGCCGCCGCGGCGCGCCCGGCCGAGCGGAAACTCTCCTTGTGGCGCTCGCCCGGCTCGCAGACCTTCACGCCAAGATCGACGATCCCCGGCGCAAGGTACTTGCCGCCGCAATCCACCGACCCCGGCGCGTCCGTCCGGCCGCCAGTGATCGTCTCGATCTTCCCGTCGCGGATCGTCAGCGTGCCGAGGGTTTCGGTGCCGGCCTCCGGGTCGATCAGCCGTGCGTTGGTCAGTACCAGTTCAGTCATGAGGCTCCCCTCTGGACCTGGCGCATGAGGCTCAACACCTCGCGCCCGTCCTCTATCATTTCGAACCCGATGCGCCGGCCCCCGGCGAAGCGACGGCCGCTATCAGCGAACAGCACGCTCGCCGGCGGGCCTTCGACCAGATCGATCACGGTCCGCGGCGTGATCGGCCAGTCCTGCAGGGCACGTTTTCCGAAGAGTTCGGTCGCGATCAGCGCCCTCCGGCTGGTCAGCGTGTACCAGCTGTGCCGCCGGACATAGGCCTGCCAAAGGCGCTCGCCGCCGGCGAGCTTTGCGCCCTGGAACACGAAGAACGCCCCCGCAAGCGGCGCGACCAGGCGCATCGGCAAGGGCGCGCCGGCACCCAGGCCCATCGACTTCGTTGTCCAGATCAACGCGACGCAGAGGAACGCGATGCCGAAGATCGTGCGTCGCGGATCGAGCCCGGCAAAGATGACCTTTCCCGAGGGCCGCCCCTGCCAGAGCACGCGCTCACCCGGCTGCAGGATGCCCTCCCAGCCGGCGGGTGCGGGGGCGCCAGCGCCTGCCGTCATGCCGTTTCCACGCCCGCGGCCGCGGCGATGCGGGAACGGGCGGCTTCGGGATCGGTCAGGTGCTTCATCAGGTGTTTGTCGCCGCCGCGTGTCACCACCTGCACCGCCGTGCCGATGGTCCGGACGCGTTCCACGTCCCGAAGGGCGATCCGCTTGCCGAAGGAACTCGAGAGCGTCGTCTCGGTCAGCTCCCAGCGAACGCCGATCTCTTCGGAGGCGAGGTAGAAACCCCGCACCCCGAGCGCCAGCACCACGCCCACCGGTCCAACCCACGGGGTCGGGTTGCCCATGACGACCAGCACCGCTGCCGCGGCGACCGAACAGATCGCCGCGAGCGTCACGCTGCCCCGGACATAGGTTGCCTTGTCGGAGGTCCAGCTGGCGAGAACGGGCTCAGCCATTGGCGCGCGCCTCTCGAAGGTTGAGCGCCAGCAGGTCCATGGCGGCCATGCGCACCGCCACGCCCATCTCGACCTGTTCCTGGATCACCGAGCGGTTGATGTCGTCCGCGATCGTGCCGTCGATCTCCACCCCGCGGTTCATCGGGCCGGGATGCATGACGATGGCATCGTCCTTCGCATGCGCCAGCTTGGCGGCGTCCAGCCCGAAGCGGTGAAAGTATTCGCGCTCCGATGGGATGAAGCCGCCGTCCATCCGTTCCTTCTGCAGTCGCAGCATCATCACCACGTCGCAATCCTTCAGCCCCTCGGCCATGTCGCCATAGACCTCGACGCCCCAGTCCTCGGCGCCCGCGGGGATCAGCGTCGGCGGGCCGACCAGCCGCACGCGGTTCTCCATCTTGCCGAGCAGCAGGATGTTGGAGCGCGCCACCCGGCTGTGGGCGATGTCGCCGCAGATGGCGATGGTGAGCCGGTGCAGCCTTCCCTTGGCCCGCCGGATCGTCAGCGCGTCGAGCAGCGCCTGCGTGGGGTGCTCGTGGCGCCCGTCGCCGGCATTCAGGACGGCGCAGTTCACCTTCTGCGCCAGCAGGTCCACGGCACCGGAATGCGGATGGCGCACCACCAGCAGGTCCGGGTGCATCGCGTTCAGCGTGAGCGCCGTGTCTATCAGCGTCTCGCCCTTCTTGATCGAGCTGGCCTGCATCGACATGTTCATCACGTCCGCCCCGAGCCGCTTGCCGGCCAGCTCGAAGCTCGCCTGGGTGCGAGTGGAGTTCTCGAAGAACATGTTGATCTGCGTGAGCCCGGCGAGCGCGTCCGAGTGCTTCACCGCAGCGCGGTTGAGGCCCACGTAATCGTCCGCAAGGTCCAGCAGCGTCGTGATCTCGACCGGGTGCAGCGGCTCGATCCCCAAAAGATGTCTGGCGCGAAAAGTCATGGGGCCCTCCGGGTGGTCTGGCGCGGTTATAGCAGAGGTGCGGGGGTGGGCAACGGCATGGGGTGCCGCTGATGTCGCGGCGGCTTTCCGACTCTGCGGGGATCGGCTAGCAAGGCTTCATGGCCCAGGACATGTCCTATCACGCGATGCTTGCCGCCCTCGATTTCCAGGTCGAGTTGGGCGCGGATTACTGCATCTCGGAAGAGCCGCTCGACCGGTACGCGCAGGCCGAGGCCGAGGCGGAGCGGCGCCGCGAGGCCGCCGCCGCAGCGGCACCCGCGTCCAGCATCTCCATGCCCAAGGCCGCGCCGCCGCCGGTGCAGGTGGTCCAGGTCGACCCTATCAGCGATGCCCGCAGGGCGGCCGATGCCGCCGGCACGCTCGAGGAGCTGCACGAGGCGATCGCCGCCTACGATCATTGCGAGCTCAAGAAGGGCGCGCGCAGCCTCGTCTTCTCGGACGGACGCCCGGAGGCGCGGGTGATGATCATCGGCGAGGCGCCGGGCCGCGACGAGGACATGCAGGGCAAGCCCTTCGTCGGCCGTGCGGGGCAGTTGCTCGACCGGATGTTCGGGGCAATCGGCCTGTCGCGCACCGCGCCGGAGCCGGACGGCGCCTTCTACATCACCAACATCCTGCCCTGGCGGCCGCCGCAGAACCGCGATCCCAAGCCGGAGGAGATCGCGATGATGAAACCCTTCGTGGAGCGCCATGTCGCGCTGGCCAAACCCGACCTGCTGGTGCTGATGGGCAATATCTCCTGTCAGGCCATGCTCGGCCGGCGCGGCATCACCCGGCTGCGCGGCACCTGGGCCGAGACGCTCGGCCTGCCGGCGCTGCCGATGTTCCACCCCGCCTACCTGCTGCGCAATCCTTCCGCCAAGCGGGAGGCCTGGGCCGACATGCTGGAGCTGTCCGCCCGCCTGCGCAGCCTCGGATGAAAGGACCCTGAATGAGCCGTATCGACGAGACCAAGGAGTTCATCCCGGTCCGAATCGCCGTGCTGACCGTCTCCGACAGCCGTGGCCTCGAGGAGGACCGTTCCGGTGCCGTGCTGGTGGGCCGGATCGAGGCGGCCGGGCACGTCGTGGCGGACCGCAAGATCCTGCGCGACGAACGCGCCGAGATCGCCGCGCAGCTCAACGCCTGGTGCGACGATCCCGGGATCGACGTCGTGATCTCGACCGGCGGCACCGGGCTGACCGGCCGCGACGTGACGGTCGAGGCGCATCGGGACGTCTATGAAAAGGAGATCGAGGCCTTCGGGACCGTGTTCACCATCGTCTCGATGCAGAAGATCGGGACCTCGGCGGTTCAGTCCCGCGCCACCGGCGGCGTGGCCCGTGGCACCTACCTTTTCGCGCTGCCCGGCAGCCCCGGGGCCTGCAAGGACGCCTGGGACGAGATCCTCGCGGCGCAGCTCGACTATCGCCACATGCCCTGCAATTTCGTCGAGATCCTGCCCCGGCTGGACGAGCATCGGCGCAGGAAGTAGCGGAAATGTGAAATACGAAGGTGACGGAAAAGCGCCCGTCGCCCGTAACACCCATGTGGCTTTGCCGTTTCCGACTTTCGGCTTAGGCTCTTGAGGGCCGCGGCATATTTCGAGAAGGGCACCCTGATGCAGTTTCTTCGCAGGTCCCTTATGGGGATCTTTCTGCTGTCCCTGACGGTCGGTCTTCTCGCCTATGGCGGGCGGATGTTCTACGAGGCCGTCCAGGAACGCATCAATCGCGAGGTGAACCGCACCCCCGCGAGCGAGCGGGTGCTCGCGGTCAATTCCGTGGAGATCGCTCCGACGGACGTGGTTCCGGTTATGGTGGCCTTTGGCGAGATTCAGAGCCGCCGCACGCTGGAGATCCGCGCCGGCGCCGCGGGCCGGATCGTCGAGATGGCCGAGAGCATGGAAGCGGGCGGGCTGGTTCAGGCAGGCGAACTGCTCGCAAGGATCGACCCGACCGAGGCCGAGGCGGCGCTGGCCGTCGCCCGGACCGGGGTGGCCGAGGCCGAGGCGGAGCTCCGCGAGGCCGAACGCAATCTGCAACTCGTCCGTGACGAACTGGTCGCCGCGCAGGCCCAGGCCGACTTGCGCACCCAGGCGCTGAAGCGTCAGCAGGACCTTGCCACGCGCGGTGTCGGAACCGAGGCGGCCATCGAGACCGCGGCGCTGGCCGAGGCGAGCGCGAACCAGGCGGTCGTGAGCCGCCGGATGGCCGAGGCGGCGGCCGAAAACAGGCTCGACAACGCCGGCAACATCCTCGCGCGGGCCCGGATTTCGCTCGACGAGGCGCAGCGCGACCTCGCCGACACCGAGGTGCGCGCCGCGTTCACCGGCACGCTGGCCGATGTGACGGTGGTCGAGGGCGGGCTGGTGACGCAGAACGAGCGACTCGCCACGCTGATCGACCCGGAGGCGCTCGAGGTCGCCTTTCGCCTGTCGACGACGCAATACGCCCGGCTGCTCGACGAGTCCGGCCGACTGATCGACGCGCCGGTGCGCGTCACGCTCGACGTGCTCGGGCTCGATCTGGAGGCGGCGGGCCGCATCTCGCGGGTCGATGCCTCGGTGGGTGAGGGCCAGACCGGCCGCCAGCTCTTTGCCGGCCTGGACCGTTTCGCCGGCTTCCGTCCCGGGGATTTCGTCTCGGTCCATGTCGAGGAGCCGGAGCTCACCGGCGTGGCGCTGTTGCCCGCGACTGCCGTGGACGCGGCGAACACCGTTCTCGCGATAACCGACGCCTCGCGCCTCGAAGTGCTGCCGGTGTCCGTGCTGCGCCGGCAGGGCGACGACGTGATCATCGACGCCGCGGGAATCGCGGGCCGCCGGGTCGTGGCCGAAAGGACCCCGCTGCTTGGCCCGGGCATCCGCGTGCGCGATCTGACCGCCGAACGCACCGAGGCGGTCGCGGATAGCCCGGAGCCGGAGGACGAGACGATCTCGCTCTCCCCGGAACGGCGCGCGGCCCTGATCGCCGCCGTGGAGGCCAATGGCCGGATGCCTGCCGAGGCCAAGGAACGGATCCTGTCGCAACTGCGCGAGGATCGCGTGCCGATGCAGATGGTCGAGCGCATCGAAAGCCGGATGGGAGGCTGAGCGCATGGAGACGAATGTCCCCGATCCCCGGCACCGCGGTCTGCTCTCGTATTTCACGCGCCACGGGACGGCGGCGAACCTTCTTCTCGTCGTGCTCATCGTCGCCGGTCTGGCCGCCTTTCCACGGATGCGGGCGCAATATTTCCCGGACGTGGTGCTCGATACGGTCACCGTGAACGTCAACTGGGACGGCGCCGGCGCGGAAGACATCGACCGCGCCATCGTCGATACGCTGGAACCGGCGCTGCTCGCGGTCTACGGCGTCAGTGCCTCCAGCTCCACCGCGCGGGAGGGGAACGCCTCGATCCGGCTGGAGTTCGAGCCCGGCTACGACATGGGGCGCGCCAGCGAGGACGTTCAGCAGGCGGTCGATTCCATCACCACCTTTCCCGAGGACGCCGACGACCCGCGGGTGATCCGCGACGAATGGCGTGACCGGGTCTCGGATGTGGTGATCGCGGGGCCGGTCGGAGTGGACCTGCTTGGGCGGTTCACCGACGAATTCATCGCCCGGCTTTACGCCGAGGGCGTGACCCGCACCACGATCCGCGGGCTGGCCGCGCCACAGGTCATCGTCGAGGTGCCGACGCTGGCGCTCGTACGCAACAACGTGACAATGGCCGACATCGCGGAGGCCATCGCGGGCGAGGTCGACGCCTCCCCGGCCGGCGACGTGGCCGGCGCCAACGCGCGGGTTCGGACCGGCACGGAAAAGCGCTCCGCCGACGAAATCGCCGGCATCGCCCTGCGCTCCAATCGCGACGGCTCGCGGCTGACGATCGGCGACGTGGCGACGATCCGGGTCGAGGGCGTGGACCGCAACCGCACCTATTTCGTCGGCCCCAACCCGGCAATCTCGGTTCGGGTGGACCGCTCGACCCAGGGCGACGCGCTGGAGATCCAGGCCACGGTGGAGCGGGTCGCGGCCGAGATGCTCGAGGGGCTGCCAGAGGGCGTGACCATAGACCTGATCCGCACCCGGTCGGAGTCAATCTCCAGCCGTCTCAACGTGCTGCTCGAGAACGCGGCGATGGGGCTCGTGCTGGTTGTGGGCCTGCTGTTCCTGTTCCTGAACGCGCGCACCGCGCTCTGGGTTGCCGCCGGTATCCCCGTCGCCATGCTCACGGCGATTGCGCTGATGTGGGCGGCGGGGCTGACGCTCAACATGATCTCGCTCTTCGCACTGCTGATCACGCTCGGCATCATCGTGGACGATGCGATCGTCGTGGGCGAACACGCGGATTTCCGGGTGCGGCGGCTCGGCGAGCATCCGGTCAACGCTTCGGAAAACGCGGCGCGCCGGATGGTGGCGCCGGTCTTCTCCGCGACCATCACCACCGTCATCGCCTTTGCAGGGCTGACCGCGATCGAGGGGCGGTTCGGCGATCTCATCGCCGACATTCCCTTTACCGTCATCGTGGTGTTGATCGCCTCGCTGGTCGAATGCTTCCTGATTCTGCCCAGCCACCTCGCGCATTCGCTGCATGCCTCGGCCAAGGCGGATGCCTGGTACGACTGGCCGTCGCGCATGGTGAACCGCGGCTTCGGCTGGTTTCGCCACACCCTGTTCCGCCCCTTCGTCGCACTGGTCCTGCGGTTCCGTTACCCGGTGATCGCGGGCCTGATCGTGCTGCTGTCGAGCCAGGTGGTGCTTCTGGTGCGGGGCGACGTGCAGTGGCGTTTCTTCTCGGCCCCCGAAGAGGGCTCCGTCTCCGGCAACTTCGCCATGGCGCCGGGGGCGACGCGTGCGGACTCGCTGGAACAGATGCGCGCCTTCCAGGCTGCGGTGGACGAGCTCGGGGCCGAATACGCCGAGACCTATGGCACCAACCCGGTGACCTACGCGCTGGCCGAGATCGGCGGCAACACCGGGCGCGGGCTGTCGGGAACGGATGGCAAGGATCCCGATCAGCTCGGCTCCATCGCGGTGGAGCTGATCGACCCGGACCTGCGGCCCTATTCCAGCTTCCAGTTCGTCAGCGACCTGCAGGACCGCGTCGAGCGGCACCCGCTGGTGGAGACGATCAGCTTCCGCGGCTGGCGGTCGGGGCCGGGGGGCGATGCGCTCGACGTGCAGTTCTTCGGCGCGAGTGCCGACACGTTGAAGGCCGCCGCGGAACGGCTCAAGCGAGAGGTCTCGCGGTTCGGCGAGGTCTCGGCGGTGGAGGACGACCTTGCCTATGATAAGGAGGAGCTGATCCTCGACCTGACGCCGCAGGGGGCCGCCCTGGGCTTCACCATCGACGAGCTGGGCCGGGTGCTGCGCAACCGGCTGAACGGGATCGAGGCGGCGACCTACCCAATGGGCGTGCGCAGTGCCGAGATCCGGGTCGAGCTGCCGGAGAGCGAGCTGACCGCCGATTTCATGAGCCGCACCCAGCTTCGGACGCCGAGCGGCGCCTACGTGCCGCTGGCCGATATCGTGGAGGTCAGCCGGCGCGACGGCTTCTCCACCATCCGCCGCGAGAACGGCATCCGGGTGGTCAGCGTGACCGGCGACATTGCCGAGGACGACCCGGCGCGTGCGCAGCAGATCGTGGAGACCCTGCGCACCGATATCCTGCCGCGGATCGAGGAGGAGATGGGCGTTTCCTACCGGCTGTCCGGGCTTGCCGAGCAGGAGCAGGATTTCCTCAACGACGCCATGGTCGGCTTCGGTTTCTGCCTTATGGGCATCTACATCACCCTTGCCTGGGTGTTTTCAAGCTGGACGCGGCCGCTGCTGATCATGGCGGTCATCCCGTTCGGGCTGATCGGCACGATCTACGGTCACGCGTCCTGGGGCATGCCGCTCTCGATGTTCACCGTGGTCGGGCTGATCGGCATGTCCGGCATCATCATCAACGATTCCATCGTGCTGGTGACGACGGTCGACGAGTATTCCCGCGACCGGGGCCTGTTCCCGGCGATCGTGGACGCCACGTCGGACCGCCTGCGGCCGGTTCTGCTGACGACGATGACCACCGTGATCGGCCTCGCGCCGCTGCTCTACGAGCCTTCGCGGCAGGCGCAGTTCCTGAAGCCCACGGTGATCACCATGGTCTACGGGCTCGGCTTCGGCGTGGTGCTGGTGTTGCTGATCGTGCCGTCGCTGCTGGCGATCCAGCAGGACGTGATCCGCCAGTGGGATGCGCTGCGGCGGGCATTGCGGCACCGGGGCAGGGCGCGCGCCATCTCCTGGCTGACGATCTGCGCGGCGCTGCTGGTGGCCGGCGTGTTTGCGATGACCATGGGCCATGTCGCGCTGACGGGTGAAATCTGGCCGCCCCTGGCCGCGGCGCTCGGCCTGCCGGAGCTGCGGCCGATCGTGGTGCTGGGTCTCTTCGCGGCGAGTGCCTTCGCGATCCTGATGGCGGTCTTCGTCGTGGGGGCGCTTGGACTGCTTCTCACGCGGACGCGGGGAGCGCGGACGGATGGCGGGTTCGGTCAGGAGAACGAGCCCGCGGCCTGAAGCCGCGGCGCGGTCTTCCGGCTCGCCAGAGGCGGTCAGCGGGTGGTGCAGCCGCGGATGTCGACCGCGGAATGCGCGCCGATCACGGTGAAGCGCAGCGCGCTGCGGTCGAGCGCCACCGGCATGCCCGAGGGCGGTACCAGTTCCGCGACCACGCGCAGGTCGTCGCCATTGCGCTCTGTCTGAGGCTCGGAAACCCAGATCCGCGGATCGTTGGTCTCCACCACGGCCACTTCCCCGCCCGTGAGGCGCGGCATCCGGATCGTGGCGTCGATCTTCAGCCCGTCGCTGATAGGCGCGATGTCGCAGTCGACATCCGACACCCCGGCGCGTTGCGCGGAGACCGGGCGCTCTGCCAGCGCCGCGTGAATCGCCATGTCGGATGCGCCCTTGCCCGACAGTTCGGCTTCGAAGGACAGATGCGCCGGTACGCAGATCGTCTCGCAGACGCCGAGTTCCATCGCGCCGCGAAGGCGGATCGGCGCGGCGGGATCGGTGGGGTGCAGCTCGATGGGAAGGATCAGTTCCTTCTTGTAGCCGATTGTGCGCAGGCCGTAGGAATCGAACACCTCCGGGCTCGGCCAGTGATAGACCACGGCCTTGAGATTGTCCGACCCGGCCCAGGAGAAATTCGGCGGGATGCCGGTGTCGCCCGGCGCGCGCCAGTAGGTCTTCCAGCCGGGCGCCAGCGTCAGGCGGAGCGCCGACATGCGGGTTCCCGAATCCGTCACCCAGCCACTCAGAACCTCGCCCCGCACCACATCGGCGGGAACTTCGCCGGCTGCATCGGCGGCAGGTGCCAGCGCACAAAGCGCGGCGATGGCGAGGGCGGGAACAAGGCGGGTTGTGAACATGGTGGCAACAGTAGTCAGAGCCGGTGAAATGGGAAATCACATAGTGGCGACGGAAACGTGGGCGTGGCCTCACGGCCTCTTGTAAGCACCCGGCAGGCGTCGCATTGTTCGGGCAATGACCGATTTCACGATGGATCTCTCAGGCAAGCTCCTGATCGCAATGCCGGGCATGGGCGACCCCCGCTTCGACAAGTCGGTGGTCTTCATCTGTGCCCATTCCGAAGAAGGGGCGATGGGGCTGATCATCAACCAGCCGGCGCCGGACCTCGATTTCGCCGATCTGCTCGAACAGTTGAAGATCGAGGTCGCCGATCCCGATCTGCCGACTCAGATCCACATCGGCGGGCCGGTGGAGCACGGGCGGGGATTCGTGCTGCATTCCGGCGAGTATGACATCGCCGATTCGACGTTGCGGGTAGACGAGCGTTTCGCGATGACCGCGACGCTGGAGATCCTGGAGGACATGGCGCGCCATCGCGGCCCGCGGGACGCGCTGCTGGCGCTCGGTTATTCCGGCTGGGCACCCGGTCAGCTGGAGAGCGAGATCGCCCAGAATGGCTGGCTGACCTGCGATGCCTCGCGCGAGATCGTGTTTTCCCGTGACAATGCCCAGAAATGGGAACTGGCCCTTGCCACGCTCGGAGTCGACCCGCTGACGCTCAGCGCCAGCGCCGGCCGCGCCTGACACCGGCCTTCGCCGCTCAACCCTGATGAACGCGCCCGGCAGTTGCGGCGCGCATTGGGTATTTTGGCCAAGAAGAGGGGGGGGTCAGCCGCGCGGTGCGGCGGCGCGGGTGAGGCGGTCGTTGATGGCCCGGCCGAGGCCGTGATCGGGGATCGGCGAGACCGCGATCGGTCCGGAGCCTTCGGCATCCATCTTTCGCAGATAGGCGAAGAGGTTGGCGGCGGCTTCCACCAGGTCGCCCGAATGCGAGAGGTTCAGCGCGGCGTCCCTGACATCCGGGCCGAAGCCGAGCAGCCGCTCGCCCGGGCGGGTTTCCGTTGCGTTCAGCCGGATCGGCGCGTCGGGCGCGTAATGCGAGGGCAGTTGGCCGGGAGCGTTCGGGCTGTCGCTGGTCGGGGCATGGGCGAGCGGACGGCCGAGCGCGGTTTCGATGGCCTCGGCGGGTAACCCGCCGGGACGCAGCAGGCGGGGATGGTCGAAGCAGCCGATGATGGTCGATTCGATGCCCACATCGGCCGGGCCTCCGTCGAGCACCGCCGCGATCCGGCCCTCGAGCCCTTCGAGCACGTGATCGGCCGTGGTCGGGCTGACCTTGCCCGATGGATTGGCCGAAGGGGCGGCGACCGGTCCGCCGAAGCTGCGCAGAAGGCTCTGTGCAACCTCGCCCGCCGGTACCCGGATGCCGACCGTCCGCAACCCGGCGGTGACCAGTTCAGTGATGCCGGAGCCGTCACGCAGCGGCAGCACCAGCGTCAGCGGGCCGGGCCAGAAGGCATCCGCGAGGGCGTGGGCATCGGCGTCGAAAATGGCGATCGCCTCGGCCGCGGCCAGGTCGGCCACGTGCACGATCAGCGGGTTGAACTGCGGGCGCCCCTTGGCCGCGAAGATCGCTGCCACCGCCCGCGACTGGCGGGCATCGGCGCCGAGGCCGTAGACCGTCTCGGTCGGAAAGGCGACGCAGTCGCCCCGGGCGAGAAGGGCGGCGGCGCGGTCCAGTCCCGCGGAATCCGGTTCGAGACGTTCGGTAACGGTGGTCATGCGCTTTCGTGACGCTGCGTTGCGCTTTGTGCCGCAACGGTGCAATCGTTAGTTTTCCTTTGGGGCTCGGTGATACGCCGGCGGCTCCGCCATGCCAAGGCCGCAGATACGAGGGTACCTCCCCCATGACTTACCGCGCTCCGATCGCCGATCTCCGCTTCCTGCTGGAGCATGTGGTGGACTTCGGCAAACTCCGCTCGACCGAGCTGTTCTCCGAAGCCGGCGAGGACGTGACGGATGCGATCCTGACGGAAGCCGGGAAACTCTGCGAGGAAGTCATCGCGCCGGTGAACCGCCCTGGCGACGAGACCCCCTCGACGCTCGAGAATGGCCAGGTGCGCTCGGCCCCCGGCTACGCCGAGGCCTACAGGGCCATTGCCGAGGGCGGCTGGGTTTGTGTTTCGGCCCCTGCGGACTATGGCGGGATGGGCTTGCCGGTGACGCTGCAGACGGCGATCAACGACATGATGTCGTCGGCCTGCCTGTCGCTGCAGCTCAACCCGCTGCTCACCCAGGGGCAGATCGAGGCGCTGGCCGCCCATGCGAGCGACGAGATCAAGGCGCTCTACCTGCCCAAGCTGATCTCGGGCGAATGGTCGGGCACGATGAACCTGACCGAGCCCGCGGCAGGCTCCGACGTCGGCGCGCTGACCTCGAAGGCCGAGCCGAACGGCGACGGTACCTACGCCGTGACGGGCCAGAAGATCTATATCACCTGGGGGGACGCCGATTTCGTGGACAACGTCTGTCATCTGGTGCTGGCGCGGCTGCCCGATGGCAAGCCGGGCACCAAGGGGATCAGCCTGTTCATGGTGCCGCGCAACCTGCCGGATGCCGACGGGGCACCGGGTGTCGCCAACAGCCTCAAGGTCGTCAGCCTAGAGCACAAGCTGGGCATTCATGGCTCGCCGACCTGCGTGATGGAGTTCGACGGGGCCACCGGCTGGCTGGTCGGCGAAGAGCATGGTGGCATGGCGGCGATGTTCACCATGATGAACAACGCCCGTCTAGGGGTTGGGTGCCAGGGCATCGGCATCGCCGAGGCGGCCACCCAGAAGGCGCTTGCCTATGCCCTGGAGCGCAAGCAGGGCAAGGTCGGGGGCACCGGCGCGATCATCGAGCACGCGGACGTGCGGCGGATGGTGACGACGATGAAGGCCGAGACCTTTGCCGTGCGCGCCATCGCGCTGGCCAATGCGGTCGCGATCGACATGGGCGAGGCGACCGGCGAAGAGGACTGGAAGGCGCGCGCCGCGCTGCTGACGCCGATCTCGAAGGCTCACGGGACGGATATCGGGCACGAAATGGCGCAGCTCGGCATCCAGGTGCACGGCGGGATGGGGTTCATCGAGGAGACCGGCGCCGCCCAGTTCGCCCGCGACGTGCGCGTGACACAGATCTACGAGGGCACGAACGGCATCCAGGCGATGGACCTGGTGGCCCGCAAGATGATGGACGGCGGCGCGGCGGCCTATGCCCTGCTCGACGAGGTCGAGGCGGCGGCGGAGGCCGCGCGGGAGACGCTGCCGGACCTTGCCCAGCCGATCTTCAACGCGGCGGAGAATTTCCGCGAGGCGACCGAATGGCTGGTGGAGCAGGAGATGCAGGACCGGTTCGCAGGCTGCGTCGCCTATCTGCGGGCCTTTGCCCGGGTGCTCGGCGCGCATTACCACCTGCTGGCGGCGATGGCGGAGGGCGGCAGCGGACCGCGAACCGGCCTGGCGCGGTTCTTCATCAAGCGGATCCTGCCCGAGCACGAGTCGCTGATCGCCCAGGTGCGGGAAGGGGCCGAGGGGCTCTATGACCTGAGCGTCGAAGAGCTGCAGGCCGTGTGACCGTGGACGGCGCCGGTCGCAGCCCGATTCGCTATCCCCACCCGACGCCGCCGGCCGAGGGCGAGGCGGTGGAGCTGGCCGAGGGCGTGCTCTGGATGCGCCTGCCGCTGCCGATGGCGCTCGACCACGTCAATATCTATGCCTTCGACGAGGGCGACGGCTGGACCATCATCGACGCCGGGATCAGCAGCCGGCGGGTCCGTGCGCTCTGGGAAAGCCTTATGCAGACCGGTCCGCTGGCGGGCAAGCCGGTGCGCCGGGTGATCCTTACCCATCACCATCCCGACCACGTCGGCCTCGCCGGCTGGTTCCAGGCGGAACACGGGGCCGAGCTGGTGGCGAGCCGCACCGCCTGGCTTTATGCGCGGATGCTGACGCTCGACGTGCAGGAGAGCTGGCCGAAGGAGACGCTCGATTTCTACCGCGCGGCCGGGATGGACCCGGCGATCTTTGCCGAACGCGCGGCGGGGCGGCCGTTCAACTTCGCCGACACGGTCTGGCCGATGCCGCTCGGTTTCAGCCGGATCTCGGAGGGCGATACGATCCGCCTCGGCGGTCGGACCTGGGACGTGCGGATGGGCAATGGCCATGCCGCCGAACACGCCACCTTCTGGAGCCGGGACGACAGCCTCGTGCTCGGGGGCGATCAGCTCCTGCCCTCGATCTCGCCCAACCTCGGGGTCTATCCGACAGAGCCGGAGGCCGACCCGGTGGGCGACTGGCTGGAGAGCTGCGAGCGCCTGTCGGTCCATGCGCGGGACGACCAGCTTGTGATGCCGGGGCACAAGCTGCCATTCTACGGGCTGCCGACCCGCCTGCGCCAGCTCATCGACAACCACCACGGCGCACTGGACCGGCTGCTCGAGCATCTGGCGGAGCCACGCACCGCGCATGATTGCTTCCCCGCGCTCTATCGGCGGCAGATCGGCGCCGGAGAATACGGTCTGGCCCTTGTGGAATCCGTCGGGCACCTCAATCATCTGTACCACTCCGGCAAGGTCACCCGCCGGCGCCGCGAGGATGGCGCCTGGCTGTGGCAGCGGTCGGGGGACGGATAGGACACAGCCGGGGAGCGCGCGATGGACAGCAGGGAAACCGAGGACACCCACCAGCATCTGCCGCGCGCGCGCGCGATTCACGCCGACCCGGAGGCGCCACACACGGTCGAGTGCCAGCCGCTGCCCGATATCGCGCGGACCCCACCGTCCCAGAAGAGCCCGGCGAAATGGGCCTACGAGCGGCTGATCCTCTACATCAAGAATTTCGAGGAGCTGCTGGACGCCGACCACGAGGTCGCCATGGGCTTCACCGGTGCCAGCGCCGGCGTTCTGCGGATCGAGGGAATCGGCTATTTCGACCCCGACATCGTGACCTTCTACGGCTCGGATGCGGACGGCACGCGCACCCAGCTCATCCAGCATGTCAGCCAGCTCAACGTGATCCTGCGGGCGCTTCCCAAGCGGCCGGAGGCCGCAGAACCGCGCCGCATCGGCTTTCGTCTCGCCGAAGGCCTGGCCGGCGAGGCGCAATCCTGACGCGGGTTGCGCAAAATCGACAGACGTGGCCTTAACAGCCCCGAACAACTGAGCTAAGCAAGGCAAGCGACGGGACATCGACGAGGAGACAGGACGTGTCGGGAGAAAGCCACAAGCACGGCAGCATGGATATTTCCACGCAGGAAAAGACCTTTGACGGCTTCATCAAGATGGTGGTCCGGACCTCGATCCTCTGCATCGTGGTGCTGATCTTCATCGCGCTGGTCAACGGCTGACATCTTTCGGGAAAGAACGGGGAAGGCGGATGAGAGCCATTCTTCTGGCGGTTTTTCTGCCTTTTCTTCTGAGCGCATGCACCGAGCCCGGCCCATGGGCGACGGAGCAGGAGATCCAGGCGGCGGCGGTCCGCGATGACGGGCCGCCCACCATCACGCTGTTCACGATGATCAACAACCGCACCGGCGACGGGGCCCACAGCGGGCTGATGGTCAGCGGTTCGCAGCGGATCATCTTCGACCCGGCGGGCACCTTCTACCACCCCTATGCGCCGCAGCGCGCCGATGTGCATTATGGCATCACCGACCGGATGGTGGATTTCTACATCGATTACCACGCCCGGATTACGTACCACGTCGTCCGGCAGGACGTAGTCGTCACCCCGGAGCAGGCCGAGATCGCCCTGCAACGCGCGCAGCAATACGGGGCCGTGTCCAAGGCGTTCTGCACGACGTCGATCCACCGGATCCTGCGCGGTGTGCCGGGCTTCGAGGATATTCCCGCCTCGCCGCGCCCCAAGCGCATCATGCGGGCCTTCGACGAGATCCCGGGCGTGCGGATCCGGCGCTACTACGACGATAGCCCGGATGACCGCTCCGACCTGATCACCGACAGCCCTGCCGCGCGCGAGGACATCCGCGTGCTCGAAGGGCCGGAGCCGACGACCCGCGCGGGCCGCGCGGCGGCGCTTCAGCTACCCGCCAACTAGGGCAAGCCCGACGTAGAGCGTGACCATCCCCGACAGGATGGACAGGAACACGTTGCGGGTAAGATAGCCGGCAATCGCGGTCACCGCGGCTGCCGCCATCCGGGCCGGGTCCGGCGTGCCGCCAGTGGCATCGGGCCAGACCACCAGCGGTGCGATCAGCCCCGGAATCACGGCGACGGGCGTGTAGCGCAGGTGGCGCAGCACCCAGTCCGGCAACTTGCGGTCACCGATCAGTCCAAGAAACGAAAACCGGATCAGGAACGTGCATATGCCGAGGGCGATGATCAGGCCCCAGATCGTGGCGTCGGAATAGCTCATGGCAGGCCTCCGGGGTAGAGCCGTCGTTCGACCTCCGCGCCGGCGGCCAGCGCCGCCACCGCGGCGATCAGCAAGCCGAAATTGTAGGGAAGCCCGGCCAGCGCCAGCCCGAGCGTCACGGAGACCAGAGCCGCCGCCAGGTGCGCCGGCGTTCGCACGGCGGGGCCGATGATCGCGATGAAGGTTATCGGCAGGGCGAAGTCGAGGGCGAATTCGGGCGGGATGCCGCGCCCGATCACCGTGCCGATGAAGGTGAAGGCGATCCAGACCGGCAGAAGCGGCGTGGAGGCGCCGAAGTAATAGGCCACGCGCTGTTGCATCGGCATGTCGCGCTCCATCTCGTAGCGGGAGAGCGCGGTGGCGAAGTTCTGATCGAAGAGCATGTATGCGACCAGCGCCCGCTGCCACATCGGCGCGGAGCCGAGATGCGGCGTGAGGGAGGCAGAGTACATAGCCATCCGCAGGTTCACCGCCAGCGCCGACACCAGGATGATAATCGCCGGCGCGTGGTCGTTCATGAGCTGCAGCGCGGTGAACTGCGCCGCCCCGGCCACCACCACGGAGGTGAAGGCCATCACCTGCAGGACGTCCAGGCCGGTCTCGGTCGCCACCACACCGAAGAGCAGGGCGAAGGGGGCCACCACGAGGAGGAACGGCGCGCTGGCGCGGCAGCCCGCGAGATAGGCGGATTTCGTGGTGGAGAAGGGCACGCGGGACCTCTAGGCTGTACCCATTGGCGCTTAGGCGATGCGGGGACCACATGCAATCCGGCAGGGCAGGGAATTCCCAAGCCAGCCTATACGGTTGGCAGTATTGAGGCAGGCATGGGCAACCGGGCGGCATCCGCTGAAACGCGCGCCATGAGGATCGTGCGCGGCTTCCCCGACGAGCGGCGCGACGAGGTGGCAGCGCTGTTCTGGCAGGCCTTCTCGGGCAAGCTCGGCCGGGTGATGGCACCCGAACGGCGGGCGCTCGATTTCATAACGCACGCCCTGCGCCCGGCCCACGCCTTCTCGGCGGAGACGGACGACGGGCGGCTGCTCGGCGTCGTCGGTTTCAAGACCCAGAAAGGGGGACTCGTGGCCGGCGGGTTCTCGGATCTCGCGCGCAGCTACGGCTGGTTCGGCGCGCTCTGGCGCGGCCCGCTGCTCGATCTGATGGAGCGGCCGCTCGCGGAGGGCGAGATGCTGATGGACGGGATTTTCGTCGATGCAGAGGCGCGCGGCGAGGGGGTCGGCTCGGCGCTGATCCGCACCGTGATCGCGGAGGCGCGGGCGCTTGGCATGAAAGAGGTGCGGCTGGACGTGATCGACATCAACCTGCGCGCCCGGGCGCTCTACGAACGGCACGGGTTCCGAGCCGCGGGGCGGATCGAGTCGGGGCTGCTCTCGGTGCTCTACGGGTTCCATCACGCCACGACCATGCGGCTGGAGCTGTCGTCGCGCTGAGGCTCAGTCGAAGGTGCCCGAGACGCGGCCGAGCAGCATGAAGGCGCGGGCGCTGCGGGTCTCGGCGAAGGCCGCGACCTCGGCGTCGGTGGCTTCCTTCTCGAAGCTTGCGAAGGTCGAGTCGAAGCGGCGCAGGAAATGGTGCGCGCTGTCGCGGAACACCGGGTCCTGCCGCATCCGTCCTGCGGTCAGCGCCAGGCTGGAACGGTCTCGCACGCCGCCAAGCGCCGCCACCGCGCGGCCGCGTTCGCCCTGCGCGAACTTGCGCCAGATCTCCGGGCGGGCCCGGTCGGGGGCGAGATCGTCCATGTAGATGCGGTCTTCGGCCAAGAGAGTCAGCACGTCCTGCGCAGAGCGCACCAGCGGCCCGGCCATCGGGTCCTTCAGCGCCATCCGCAGGGCCCGGAAGCCTTCCTTGTCGGATTCGGTCTCGGGGAAGTTCAGCGCCTTGATGAAATCCGCGGCGGTAAGGGGCGGGGCGTTCTCCTCCGGCACCGAGCCGAGCGCCAGCGAGGGCTGGTCCAGCTCCGGCTTGCCGGTTGGTTTCTTCGGCCCGCTCAGCGCCTCGCGCTCGCCGGAGCCGGCAAGGCTCGCGGCGGTCATGCGGGCGTTCACCGCGGTCAGATGCGCCAGCGCCGCCTCGGTCTTCTTCTGGACCCGGACGATCTCGTCGAGCTTCTGCTCCAGCGGCTGTCGGATGCCGTTGGGCTGGCGCTCGGCCTGGTCGACATAGGCATGGCGCATCGCGTCGATCGCCGCCTGCAGCCGGGCGCTTTCCTCGCGCATGAGCCGTGCGCTCTTGGCCGCTGCGGCGCCGACAAGGATCAGCGCCACCGGCAGGAAGATCGCGAGCACCGTCATGATGATCCGGACCGGGTCCGCGCCCGGCGTTTCCGGCTGCGGCAGCACGAGGAAGAACACCCCGGCCCCGAACAGCCACAGGGCGCTCAGGCCAAGTGCGATCCAGTCGGCACTGTCGAGCCCCTCGCTGTTCGCGGCGGTCCCGGCCTTGTTGGAGCGTTTCGGAGGCAACCTCGAGTTCATCAGCAGGAACTATCCGACTCAGACATACTTGATGCTGAGTACCTCATAGCTCTTTTCGCCGCCCGGTGTGCGAACTTCGATGGAATCGCCCGCTTCCTTTCCGATCAGGGCACGCGCGATGGGCGACTTGATGTTCAGAAGGCCCTTTTCCAGGTCGGCTTCGGGCTCGCCCACGATCTGGTAGGTCTTCTCCTCGTCGGTGTCCTCGTCGACGATGGTCACCGTGGCCCCGAACTTGATCGGGCCGGAGAGCGTCGACGGGTCGATCACGTTGGCCAGCGAGATGATGCCCTCGAGTTCCTTGATCCGGCCCTCGATGAAGCTCTGTTTCTCGCGTGCCGAATGGTACTCGGCATTCTCCGAAAGATCGCCGTGCTCGCGGGCCTCGGCGATCGCGCGAATGATCGCGGGACGATCGACGCTCTTGAGTGTCTTCAGTTCGCTGTCCAGCGCGGCATAGCCCGCGCGGGTCATAGGTATCTTTTCCATTCTTTCCCTGCACGGCTTGGATTGTGGGGATTGGGCTAATGGCCCTTAACCCAAGCGGCCTGTCGAAAGTCAAGAGCGGATGCAGGTCGCAACGGGCTGCGCAGGACCCGCTTGACCCGTGGCGCGCCAGCGATTCTCTTGGTACGGGCAAGCCGATAACCTGTGCGAAAGAGCTCCCGAAGAGGCCGTGGTGACGAAGACCGACCATCCCTACAGATCTCAGCCACCCAAGGCGTTCTGGAAACGCACGGTCTCCGGCGTGCATCCGCTCGATGTGGAGGGCTGGTACAGCAAGAAATTCTCCATCGACAAGATGCGTGTCGCGACCGCTGGAAGCTGCTTCGCGCAGCATATCGGCCGGAACCTGCGGGCGCGGGGTTTCTCGGTGGTCGACACCGAACCCGCCCCCGAGGCGCTCTCGGCGGATCGGCACCTCGACTACGGCTACGGGATGTATTCGGCGCGCTACGGCAACGTCTATACCTCGCGCCAGTTGCTGCAGTTGTTTCAGCGCGCCCTCGGACAATGGAAGCCTGCCGAGCCTGCCTGGGTAAAGGGCGACGGCGTCGTGGACCCGTTCCGCCCGACGATCGAGCCGGAACCGTTCGGCTCGGTCGCCGAAATGGAGGCGCTGCGAGCCAGCCACCTGGAATGCGTGGCCGAGATCCTTCGGAAATCCGACCTCTTTATCTTCACGATGGGCCTCACGGAGACCTGGCTGTCGAAGGAGGACGGCGCGGCCTTCCCGCTGTGCCCGGGCACGGCCGGCGGCACCTTCTCCGAGGATCGCCACGTCTTTCACAACCTCAGCCCCGGGGAAATCCACAGGGACATGCAGGAGTTCATCAAGCTGGTGCGGTCAGTGAACCCGAAGATGCGGTTCATCCTGACGGTCAGCCCGGTGCCCCTGATGGCCACCGCCACCAACGACAATGTCGCCGTGGCCACCATGTACTCCAAATCCGCGCTCAGAGCGGCGGCGGGCAGGTTGGCGGGCGGCATGAAATTCGTGGATTACTTCCCGTCTTACGAGATCATCTCCTCGCCCTTCATGCGGGGACAGTTCTTCAACCCCGACATGCGGGAGGTGTCCGCTCACGGCGTGAACCATGTCATGGACATCTTCTTTGCCGAGCACGCCCCGCTTTCGGCTCGCAACGCGGCGCGAACCGCCGGCGCAGGGACACCGGGCGAGCCGGAGGCGTCGGGCAAGGCCAGCGGGGAGCCGATGAGCGAGGAAGAGCGGTTGGAACGCATCCTCTGCGACGAGGAACTGCTGGCGGAATTCGGCGAGGCGAAAAAGTGAAGGTCCTGATACTTGGCGACTCGCACACCCGGCGCCTGTCGGCAGGGCTTCGCAGCCTGCAGGACGAGTGGGCCGTGGATGACGGTCTGCACATCAAGGTGCAGGGCCTCGGCACGGGCCGCCTCCTGGCCACCCGCTTCTTCCGCCCCATGGACGGCTACGCCGAGGTCGTGGAGCCGGAGTTCCGCGAGTACATGGAGCGCATCCCGCCGGAAACCGGTGTCTACGACGCCATCGGCCTATCGATGCTGTTCCACCCGTCTCGCATCATGCGCTCGATCCTGCGGGGCGGATATTGCGTCGGGGATTTCATTCCGGGACGGCAGGCGATTTCGGACGCCCTGTTCCGCGAACTGTCCCGCCAGGACCAGACGTACGTCCTGCAACTGTGCGACCTCCTGCTTTCGGCCGGCTACAGGGTCTTCGTGATCTCGGCCCCCGGGACCTTCGCGGACAACCCGCTGGTTTCGGAGCTGGGGGCCGCGCAGGCGATGCGGATCGAACGCCTGCATCGTTCCGAGGTTCTGGACCAGCTCGACCGGCGGGGTATCGAGGCGGTGGACCTCCCGGCAGATTGCCGCGACGCGGACGGCTTCATGAAACAGGAGTTTCGGGCGGAACGGGCCGATGACGCGCATCATGGCAACGCCGCCTTCGGCAAGCTGATGATGCAGCATGTCCTGGAACTGCTGCGGTCACCGCCCCCCGGGGACCCCACGCGGGAGTGAGGCGCGGACGGATCGCACGGGCGCGGGCGCAGGGATGTGACGCAGCGGTCCTTCGCTGCCCTGCGGCAATGTGATGCCGCGTTTCAATTGACGGCGAAGTTTCCTGTCCGCTACGCATGGCGGACACCAGATTTCAAGCGAACCAGAGCCAGAAGCGGGAAGAGACATGAGCGAAATCGAACGCGAAGCGATGGACTACGATGTCGTTATCGTGGGCGCGGGGCCCTCGGGATTGTCTGCCGCGATTCGTCTGAAGCAGCTGGATCCGGAGCTGAACGTCGTGGTGCTGGAGAAGGGCTCGGAGGTCGGGGCGCATATCGTCTCCGGCGCCGTTATGGACCCGGCCGGGCTGGAGGCGCTCATTCCCGACTGGAAGGAACGCGGCGCGCCGCTTCGGACCAAGGTGAAACGCGACGAATTCTACGTGTTGGGCGAGGGCGGAGGAATCCGGCTGCCCAACATGATGATGCCGCCGCTGATGGACAACCATCACTGCTACATCGTCAGCCTTGCCAATGTCTGCCGCTGGATGGCCGAGCAGGCGGAGGAGCTGGGCGTCGAGATCTTCCCCGGCATGGCCTGCTCCGAGCTGGTCTATGGCGAGAACGGCGAGGTCCGGGGCGTCGTCGCCGGCGAGTTCGGCAAGAACGCCGACGGAACCCCGGGGCCGGGCTACGAGCCGGGCATGGTGCTCAACGGCAAATACGTGTTCATCTCCGAGGGCGTGCGTGGCTCGCTGGCCAAGGAGATCATCGCGAAATACGCGCTCGATGCGGATTGCGACGTGCCGAAGTTCGGCCTCGGCATGAAGGAGATCTGGGAGATCGACCCTGCCAAGCACCGCGAGGGAACCGTCACCCACACGATGGGCTGGCCGCTTGGCTCCAACGCCGGTGGCGGGTCGTTCATCTACCACATGGAAAAAAACCAGGTCTGCGTCGGCTTCGTCGTGCACCTGAACTACGCCAACCCGTATCTCTTCCCCTACATGGAATTCCAGCGGTTCAAACACCACCCGATGGTGGCCGACCTGCTGAAAGGCGGAAAGCGCGTGGCCTATGGTGCGCGGGCGATCTCCGAGGGCGGCTTCCAGTCGATCCCGAAAAGCGCCTTCCCCGGCGGCGTTCTGCTGGGCTGTTCCGCCGGTCTGATCAACGTGCCGCGGATCAAGGGCATCCATAATGCCATGCATTCGGGCAAGGCGGCGGCCGAAGCGGCCTTCGCGGCGATCGGCGCGGGCCGCGGGGGCGATGAGCTGGCCGATTATGACGACGCGCTACGGACCGGCCCGGTGGGGCAGGACCTGAAGCCGGTGCGCAACGTGAAGCCGCTCTGGTCGAAATTCGGTCTCGTCGGTGGCCTGACGCTTGGCGGGCTCGACATGTGGCTCGGCTCCAAGACCGGCTGGAACCCGTTCGGCACCATGTCGCACGGCAAGACCGACGCGGCCGCCACCCGCGACGCCCGGGAATTCCGGCCGATCGACTATCCCAAGCCCGACGGCGTACTCTCCTTCGATCGACTGACGAACGTCTCCTTCGCGATGACCAACCACGAGGAAAGCCAGCCCTGCCACCTGAAGCTCGCCGATCCCGACGTGCCGGTGAAGGTGGACCTCGGAAAGTACGCAGGCCCTTCGGCCCGCTATTGCCCGGCCGGCGTCTACGAGTTCGTCGAGGAAGAGGGCAAGCAGCCGCGCTTCGTCATCAATTTCCAGAACTGCGTGCACTGCAAGACCTGCGACATCAAGGACCCGGCCCAGAACATCACCTGGACGGTCCCGCAGGGCGGCGACGGGCCGAATTATCCCAACATGTGAGCCTCGCGTCGGCGCCTTTCCGGGCGCCGAGCGCGAAATGCCGCTCACGATGCCGTCAGGCAAGGGGAATGCGGGGGTAGGAGGCGCTGCCCCCGTATTGTTTCATCCCACGGGCGCGGGTAGGCTTCGTCTTACCCAATGAACATGAGGCCGCTCTTGCCCCTGCTCCGTCCCCTTTGCCTGTCGCTCGCTCTTGGTCTGACCGCTTCGCTGCCGCAGACCGCCGGTGCGGAAACCCTCGGAAGCGGGTTTGCCGGATCCTATCTCGCCGCGCGGCACGCGAGCTACAACAGCGACTACACCGCGGCCGCGGACTACTACACCCGCGCCCTTGCCAGGGACCGGAACAACCCCGCGCTGCAGGAGAACGCGCTGCTGGCCTTTACCGGCCTCGGCCGGATCGACGCGGCCGTGACCATCGCGCGGCAGATGCGGGAACTCGGTCTCGACAGCCAGATGGCCAGCATGGTGCTGATGGCCGAGCTGCTGGGCGATGCGCGCTACCGGGACGTGATCGACGGCGTCTCGGACGAACTCTCCGTGGGCCCGCTCGTGGACGGGCTGGTGAAGGCCTGGAGCCTGATGGGAGAGGGCGAGGCGGAGGCCGCGATGGCCGAATTCGACGCCGCCGCCGAGACCACCGGGCTCGATGCCTTCGCGCTCTATCACAAGGCGCTGGCGCTTGCCCTGGCCGGGGATTTCGAGAAGGCGGAAGTGATCTTTTCCGGCGCCGCCGGCGCGCCGCTTCGGCTCACCCGCCGCGGCGCCTTCGCCCATGCGCAGGTGCTGAGCCAGCTTGACCGCAACAGCGCAGCCCTCGAGCTGATCGAGGTGGGCTTTGGCAGCGATCTGGATCCGGGCCTCGAGAAGCTGGTCGAACAGCTGGAGGCGGGCGAGACCGTGCCTTTCACCCAGGTCCGCAGCGTGCGCGACGGGCTGGCCGAGGTGTTCTACACCGTTGCCGGCGCGCTGGAGGGCGAGGCGGCCGACAGCTACACGCTTCTCTACACCCGGATCGCAGAGTACCTGCGCCCCGATCACGTCGATGCCATCCTGCTGAGCGCCAACCTGCTGGAATCCCAGGGTCAGTACGAGCTTGCGACCAAGGCGTACAACCGGGTTTCGAGCGACGATGCCGGCTTCCACGTGGCGGAGATCGGCCGCGCCGACGCGCTGCGCCGCTCCGGGCGCGCCGACGAGGCGATCGAGGTACTGCAGCAGCTCGCGGAGGCCCGCGGCAACCTGCCGATCGTGCATGTCACCCTCGGCGATGCGCTGCGCGGCGAGGAACGGTACGACGAGGCGAGCAAGGCCTACGATGCGGCGATCGCGCTGTTTGAGGGGGACGAAGCCGGTCAGTGGATCGTCTATTACGCCCGCGGCATCACCCACGAGCGGGAGAAACGCTGGGAGCTGGCCGAAGCGGATTTCCGCAAGGCGCTGGAACTCAACCCCGGCCAGCCTCAGGTGCTGAACTATCTCGGCTATTCCTTCGTGGAGATGCAGACCAACCTCGACGAGGCGCTGGAGATGATCGAGGAAGCCGTCGCGGCTGAGCCGGGCAGCGGCTACATCATCGATTCTCTCGGTTGGGTGCTCTACCGGTTCGGCCAATACGAAGAAGCGGTGATCCATCTCGAACGCGCCGCCGAGCTGATGGCGGTGGACCCGATCGTCAACGACCACCTCGGCGATGCCTATTGGGCCGTCGGCCGCCGTATCGAGGCCCGGTTCCAGTGGCACCGGGCGCTGTCCTTCGAGCCGGAGCCGGAGGAGGCCGAGCGCATCCGCCGCAAGCTCGAGGTGGGGCTGGACGCTGTCCTGGCGGAGGAAGGCGCAGAGCCGCTGTCCGTCGCAAATGAAGACGGTTGAGGAAGCCGCCCGCGCCAAGGTCAACCTCGCCCTTCACGTCACCGGCCGCCGCGCGGACGGCTATCACACGCTCGACAGCCTCGTTGTCTTCGCCGATCATGGCGATCGCGTCACAGTCCGGCCCGCAAAGGCGCTGACCTTCAACGTCACCGGCCCCCGCGCCGAGGGCGTTCCGACGGACAGCTCGAACCTCGTGCTGCGCGCCGCGGCGCTTTTCGACGACCTGGCCGCCGAAATCACCCTGGACAAGCACCTGCCCGCCGCGTCCGGAATCGGGGGCGGCTCGGCCGACGCGGCAGCGACGCTGCGGGCGTTGCAGCGCCTGACCGGCCAGCCCCTGCCGACACCGGAGGCGATCCTCGGCCTTGGCGCCGATGTGCCGGTCTGCCTCGAAGGCCGCCCGGTTCGCATGGAAGGCATCGGTGAAAGCCTCTCGCCGGTCCCTGAGCTGCCGCCGCTGCCCGCGGTTCTGGTCAACCCCGGCGTCGGCGTCGCCACCCCGGCGGTCTTCGCCGCCCTCGAGCGCCGCGAGAACCCGGCCATGGAGGCCATCCCGTCCGGCCTCCGAACGCCCGGCGACCTCGCCGGATGGCTGCGGACGCAACGCAATGATCTCGAACCACCCGCGATGGCCCTTCAGCCCCGGATCGCGACTGTCCTGTCAGCGCTCCGTCAACTCGATGGATGCCTGATCGCCCGGATGTCCGGCTCGGGCGCCACCTGTTTCGCGATCTTCCCCGATGCCGCCGCCGCCCGCGCCGCCGCGACGCAGCTTCGCGCCCGTCATCCGAATTGGTGGACGGCCGATTGCACACTCGCCTGATCGGTTTCATCTTCTTGGTGAAAATACCCCCCGCCGGAGGCGCGGCCCGCAGGGCCGGAGGCGCTCAGCGGACCCGAGCGACGACGTAATCGGCCAGGTCCAACAGCATCTCGCGCAGATCGCTCTCGGGGAACAGCGCCAGCGCCTGCTTGGCCTCTTCCGCCCAGCGAAGCGCCTCCTGCCGGGTTTCCTCCAGCGTCTCGTGGCGGGCGAGCAGCGCCAGCGCCTGTTCCAGGTCGCCGTCTTCCTGGCGGCCCTTCTCGATCACCCGCACCCAGAAGGCGCGTTCCTCGGCATCGGCCTTCGCCACCGCCTTGATGACCGGCATCGTCAGCTTGCGCTCGCGGAAATCGTCGCCCACGTTCTTGCCGGTCGTGGAGCTGTCGCCGTCGTAATCCAGCAGGTCGTCGACGATCTGGAAGCTGATCCCGAGCGCGTCGCCATAGGCCCGCAGCGCCGCGATCTTCTCCTCTTCGACGCCGGCAGTCACCCCGCCGACCTCGCAGGCCGCGGCAAAGAGCGCCGCGGTCTTGCCACGGATCACCTGCAGGTAGACGTTTTCGTCGGTCGCCAGGTTCTGCGCGGCGGTCAGCTGCAGCACCTCGCCCTCGGCGATGGTGGCGGAGGCGTCGGCGAGGATGTCCATCACCCGCAGGCTGTCGGTCTCGACCATCAACTGGAAGGACCGGGCGAACAGGTAGTCGCCGACCAGCACCGAGGACTTGTTGTCCCAAAGCAGGTTCGCTGTTGGCCGGCCGCGCCGCTGGGCGCTTTCGTCGACCACGTCGTCATGCAGCAGCGTGGCGGTGTGGATGAACTCCACGGTGGCCGCCAGCTTCACATGGTTCTCGCCGGAATACCCGCACATCCGCGCTGCCGCGAGCGTCAGCATCGGGCGCAGCCGCTTGCCGCCGGCCTCGACCAGGTGCGCCGTGACTTCCGGAATGCGTGGGGCGTGCTCGGAGGCCATCCGGGCCCGGATCAGCGCGTTCACGCGCTCCATGTCGTCGGCCAGCACCCGGGCAAGCCGGTCGTGCGGTTTCTGGGAGGCGTCGTCCAGGCTCATCACGGTCTCGTCACCCCGTCTCGACAGCCGGAGGGGGCTTTGCTTAAGTCCATTTCATGAAAGAGGTTTTACGCACCACCGACCCGACTGTCATCGCGCTGGCGAAATCCCTCCTCGATGGGGAGGATATAGACTGGTTCGAAATGGACGTCCATATGAGCGTCCTTGAAGGGTCCATCGGGATTCTGCCCCGCAGGCTGATGGTTCTGGACAGCGATCTCTTCATGGCGCGGGCGGTGCTTCGGGACAACGAATTGCCCGTCACCGAGGATCGCTGAGGTGGACGAGGCGCTGACCTGCGACGCCTATCTCGGCGGTCGGCTCTCCATTTCTCAACCGAAAAAGGGCTATCGGGCCGGGATCGACCCGGTATTGCTGGCCGCTGCCTGCCCGGCAAGGGCGGGCGAGACTGTGCTGGAGCTGGGGTGCGGCGTCGGAACGGCCTCGCTCTGCCTTGCCGTGCGGGTGCCCGGCCTGCAGCTCACCGGCGTCGAGCGGCAGCCGGACATCGCCGAGATCGCCCGCCTGAACGCCCGTGCGGCCTCCGCCTCTCTCGACATCGTGACCGCGGACCTGGCCGACCTGCCAGCCTCGCTACGGCAACGCGGGTTCGACCACGTCATCGCCAACCCGCCTTATTTCCTGCGCAGCGACTCCCATGCTTCGGGCCATGCCGCGCGGGAGGCGGCGATGGGGGAGGAAACCCCGCTGGAGACCTGGCTGGACGTCGCTGCGCGCCGACTGGTGCCGGGCGGATCGCTCACCATGATCCACCGCGCCGAACGCCTGGGCGATCTTCTGTCGGGATTGCGAGGGCTCGGCTCCGTCCAGATCCAGCCGCTTTCACCGAGGCGCGGCCGGGACGCGCGCCTGCTGTTGATGCGCGCGCGGAAGGGCGGGCGGACGCCGCTGAGGCTTCATGCGCCGCTGGTCGTTCACGAAGGGGCCGAGCATCAGCGGGATGGAGAGGATTACACTCCGGCGCTCACCGCAGTTCTGCGTGATGGCGCTGCCCTTCCAGGGTTCGGAGAGACTGCCATATAGGCATTGTCGTCTGATCGTTACAGAGGCGTCTCAAAATATTTTCATTCAGTGCCAGTTCGGCGTGACAACCGAAATGTTTCGTGCTGCACTTGAGTCCTGACCTTAGCTTCAGAGGAGAAATCGACCATGCCCGAATCCGCCCGCGTTGCGGAACTTCGCAAGAAGCACGCCGCACTTTCGGCCAAGGTGGAACAAGTTCAGCAGTCTCCCGGCTCCGACGACCTCGAAATCGTAGAACTGAAGAAGCAGAAACTCCGAATCAAGGAAGAGATCACGCGGCTGAGCGCTGTGTGACGTCCTTATCGGCGCGGCGGCTGGCCATCGCGGCCAGCACCGCGCCCCCTGTGATCAGTGCCGCCGCCACCAGAAGTTTTGGCGTCGGCGCAGCCAGACCGGCAAGCACCAGCGCCAGGGTCGAGAGCAGCGGCGCGGCATAGCTCGCAACTCCCAGAAGCTGGATATCCCCACGCTTCACCCCGATATCCCAGACATAGAACGCCAGACCGACCGGCCCGAGGCCGAGGGCGATGACGCTTGCCCAGGCGAGCGGCGTGGCGGGCAGGACCGTCTCCTCCAGCGCAAGATGCGCCATGCCGGAGAGCAGCGCGGTCGCCAGGCAGAAGACCGCGACCGTCTCGGTTGGCGCGTCTCCGATCCGCCGCGACAAGACCGAGTAGCCGGACCAGAAGAAGGCGCAGAGCAGCGCCATACCATACCCGGGCAAGGCCGTGCCGCTGAGGCCGGCGCCGTCTCCGAGGATGATCAGCGCTGCGCCTGCGAACCCGAGTGCACCGCCGAGGAGATGCCCCGCGCGCAGCCGTTCGCCGGGCAGCAGTCCGGACATCAGCACGATCAGCAAGGGCCAGAGATAGGCGATCAGCCCGGCCTGCGCCGGCGGGGCCAGCCGCAGGGCGGAGAAGTAGAACAGATGATAGCCGAAGAGCCCGGTGGTGCCGAAGGCATAGACCTTCCAGCTTACGCCGCGCAGCCGGTGCAGCCCGCCCGCCGCAAGGGTCCAGACCACGCCGATCGCCCCACCGATGGCAAAGCTCATCGCGGTGAGCTGCAACGGCGGGACCGGCGCGCTGCCCACGGTGAACAATGCGAGGAGCGCCCAGAGCAGGACGGCGACGAAACCGATGGCGGTGGCGTTGGCGCGGGTCATGGCGCCTCCTGCGGGATCGACGCGCATGCGTCAAGCATGGTGATGCCGGAAATGAAAAGCCCTCCGCCGGGCTGGCCGGCGGAGGGCGTTGTTCCCGGGCCTGAACCGATCAGACGAAGAACTGGCCGCCGTTGGCGGACAGGGTCGAGCCGGTGATGAAGCCGGCGTCCTCGGAGGCGAGGAACACCACGGCGCGGGCGATCTCTTCGGGCTCGCCGAGGCGGCCGACGGGGATCTGCGGGATGATCTTCTCGTTCAGGATCTTCTCGTCGATGGCCTTCACCATCTCGGTCGCGATGTAGCCCGGGCAGATCGCGTTGACGGTCACGCCGAAGCGCGCGCCTTCCTGGGCCAGCGCCTTGGTGAAGCCGAGGTCACCGGCCTTGGAGGCGGAGTAGTTGGTCTGCCCGGCCTGGCCCTTCTGGCCGTTGATCGAGGAGATGTTGATGATCCGCCCCCACTTGCGCTCGCGCATGCCGGGATAGACCGGGTGGGTCATGTTGAAGACGCCGTGAAGGTTGGTGTCGATCACGTCGTTCCACTGCTGCACCGTCATCCGGTGGAACATGGCGTCCCGGGTGATGCCGGCGTTGTTGACAAGAATGTCGACCGGGCCGAGATCGGCCTCGACCTGCTTGATGCCGTTCTCGCAGCCCTCGTAGTCTGCGACCGACCACTTGTAGGTCTTGATGCCCGTCTCCTCGGAGAACTTGGCGGCGGCTTCCTCGTTGCCGCCGAAATTCGCGGCGACGAGGTATCCGGCGTCTTTCAGCCCTTTCGAGATCGCGGCTCCAATTCCGCGAGTCCCCCCGGTGACGACTGCAACTCTTGCCATGGTTCCCTCCACTCTGGCGTAAATATCTTGTAACACTGCGAATTGCGCAGGCTCTCCCTGAGCAACAATGTTGCGCACGGTGCCCGCCGCATCAAGGGGTGATCGGCGGGCGTCAGAAGAAAGGGGCGCCACGGCGGCGCCCCTCGACTCTCGTGTTCAGCGGGGCGGAAAGGTCAGGGGCGTTCGACGCAGAGCGCCACGCCCATGCCGCCGCCGATGCAGAGCGTGGCGAGGCCCTTCTTGGCGTCGCGGCGCTTCATCTCGAACAGCAGGGTGTTCAGAACGCGGCAGCCCGATGCGCCGATCGGGTGGCCGATGGCGATGGCGCCGCCGTTCACGTTCACGATCGACGGATCCCAGCCCATGTCCTTGTTCACCGCACAGGCCTGCGCGGCGAAGGCCTCGTTGGCTTCCACGAGATCGAGATCGGAGACCGACCATCCGGCCTTTTCCAGCGCCTTGCGCGAGGCATAGATCGGCCCGACGCCCATGATCGACGGGTCGAGCCCGGCGGTGGCGTAGGAGGCGATGCGGGCGAGCGGCTCGATGCCGCGCTTCTCCGCTTCGTCGGCGGACATGCACAGCACGGCGGCGGCGCCGTCGTTGATGCCCGACGCGTTGGCGGCGGTCACGGTGCCGTCCTTGATGAAGGCGGGACGCAGCTTCTGCATCGCCTCGATCGTGGCGCCCTTGCGGATGTATTCATCACTGTCGACGACGATGTCGCCCTTGCGGGTCTTCACCGTGAAGGGAACGATCTCGTCGGCAAACTTGCCGGCGGCCTGGGCGGCCTCGGCCTTGTTCTGCGAGGCGACGGCGAATTCGTCCTGCATGTCGCGGGAGATCTGCCACTTCTCGGCGACGTTCTCGGCCGTCTGGCCCATGTGGTAGCCGTTGAAGGCATCCCAAAGGCCGTCCTTGATCATGGTGTCGATGTACTTCATGTCGCCCATCTTCTGGCCCTGGCGCAGCGGCGCGGCATGGGGGCTGAGCGACATGCTTTCCTGTCCGCCGGCGGCAACGATCGAGGCATCGCCGAGCATGATGTGCTGGGCGGCGAGCGCCACGGTGCGCAGGCCCGAGCCGCAGACCTGGTTGATGCCCCAGGCGGCCGATTCCTGCGGGAAGCCGGCGTTGATATGGGCCTGGCGGGCCGGGTTCTGACCCTGAGCTGCGGTCAGGACCTGCCCGAGAATGGTCTCGGAGACCTCCGAGGGATCCACCCCGGCGCGCTCGACAACGGCCTTCAGGACAGTGGCTCCGAGGTCATGGGCTGGCGTGTTGGCAAAAGACCCCAGAAAACTTCCGACGGCAGTGCGGCCGGCCGATGCGATAACGACGTTGGTCATGATGGCTCCTCTTAAAGTCATCCTCTCGGGGTCGGACGGCCGTGCTGGCCGTCTCCCTCTCCCCGCTCCAAGAAACCGGTAAGGGGAACCTCTTGCAATAGGCAACGGACAGGGTGTCCCACCCCTGCAGAAACCCGGGCGCGGGGCATGGATCGGCAGTGTGCCGCCGGCCCTTTGAGGTCGGCGGCTGAATTGGAGGAACCTACCCGGCCGAACGCAGGCTCTGCGGGAACTCCGGCCAGCGCGGGCGGGTGGAGGGGACGCCGAAATAGAACCCCTGCAGGCAATCCACCCCGATCTCGGCCAGAAGCCGTGCCTCCGCCGCGCTTTCCACCGCCTCGGCGACGGTCAGCATGTCGAACTGGCGGGCGATGGAGACCAGTGCACTGGTCAGGACCCTGTTGTCGGGATTGTCGTGGATGCCGGTGATGAACTCCCCGGCGATCTTGACGATGTCGAAATCGAGATCCCGGAGGTATCGGAATGCGGTGTAGCCGGCGCCGAAATCGTCCAGCGCGAAGGCTACACCCCTATCCTGTAGCCGCTGCATGAAGACCATGGTGATGTCGGGCATCAGGATCGCCGAGGATTCGGTAATCTCCACGATCATGCGTTCGCCGATATGGGGAGCGGCGGCGAGCCCGCGTTCCAGTGTCTCCATCCAGCGCGGATAGCCGATCGAGCGCGCCGACATGTTGACGGCCAGACGCAGTGACGGGGCGCAGGCAAGCGCGCTCAGCCCGAACTCGAGGGCGAGGCAGTCGATGATGCGGCCGACTTCGTGGGCTTCGCAGGCCTCCATGAAATCCGAGGCCGGGATGATTCGGCCGGTGTCGTCGATCACCCGGATCAGCCCTTCGTAGAAGGCCGTGCGGTCGGGGCGTCGCGCGTCCACCACCGGTTGATAGGCGAGCAGGACATTGCCTCGGTCGAGCGAGCGGCGCACCATCGACAGGATGTCCCTGTCCCTTTGAGCAATGGCAAAGGCGAGCGGATTGGCCTGCCCCTCGATCCCGACACGACCGATCTTTTCCATGTCCTCTTCAGGCAGCATGCGCGACTCCGCTCTTCATTCCGCCCCATTTCAGCGCCGGGGCCTGAACAACTGGTAAAGCTTCGCATTTTGCATCATTTTTCGGGAAACGCTGCGGAGGGCCAGATGGGTGAACGGTGTGGCTGGGTCGGGAGCGAACCGATCTACGTGGACTACCACGACACGGAATGGGGCGTTCCGGAGTACGATTCGCGTGCGCTCTGGGAGAAGCTGATCCTCGACGGGTTCCAGGCTGGCCTGTCCTGGATCACGATCCTGAAAAAGCGGGAGAATTTCCGGGCGGCCTTTGCCGGTTTCGAACCCGGGGTGATTGCCGATTGGGGCGAGGAGGAGGTGGAGCGGCTGCTGGCCGATCCGGGTATCGTGCGCCACAGGGGCAAGATCGAGGCGACGATCGGCAACGCCCGGGCCTACCTGGCGATCGAGGCCCGCGAGGGCTTCTCCGCATTCCTGTGGGATCGCGTCGGCGGCGCGCCGATCCAGAACCGCTTCGCGACCATGGCCGAGGTCCCGGCGCAGACCGCGCTGTCGCAACGCATCTCGCGGGACCTGAAGGCGGAGGGCTTCCGGTTTTGCGGGCCGACCATCGTCTATGCCTTCATGCAGGCCACCGGCATGGTGAACGACCACCTCGTCACCTGTCCGAGCCATGACCGGGTGGCGCAGGCCGCCGGCTGACGCTTTGCGCTTGAACCCGGCGGAGGCAGTACAATATATTCCGCAATCGTTATATGATGGCGGAACACAGATGCTCCTGACACTCCTCAATCCTTTCGGCGCCAAGGCCGAACCGCTCGACGGCGCGGCGGCGGTATCGATGGTGAAGGCCGGAAAGGCCGTGCTGCTCGACGTCCGCGAGCCTTCGGAGCTTGAACAGGGGGGCCGGGCGCGGGGAGCGATCAACGTTCCGATCTCCGCCCTGGAGCGCCGGGCCGATCCAGACAGCCCGCATTGCGAACCGGCCCTGAAGCGCGGCGCGCCCGTCATCCTGTATTGCGCGTCCGGCGCCCGCTCGGGGATGGCCGGAAAGGTGCTGCGCAAGCTTGGGCACCAGACGGTCTATGATCTCGGCCCGATCACGGCCTGGTCTGCCGCCGGTGGCAGGCTCGACCGCTGAGGCCGGCGCGCCGCAAGGCCGGTCAGGCACTGGTGGGGCCGTGGTCCAGCTCCAGCATCTCCGCCATTCCCGGCCGGTCGAGGTCGAGGAATTCCAGCAACTCTTCGACGTCGGAGAAGATCCGCACGTCGAAGGTGGGGCTGCTTTCCAGCAGCGACCGCCACATGTGCGCCATGCCGTAGGACAGGTCCGAGGGGGCCAGGATCGCCCAGCGTATCCGGCCCTCGACGCCGGCGACCCGGGCTTGCAGGCGGTCCAGGAAGGGCATGAAATCGGTAAGGCCGAGGTCCGTTTCGGTCAGTCGCGAACAGTCGGACAGACGCATCAGATCGACCCGGAAGGCTGGCTCGGCGATGATGTTCGTCTCGAGCGCGCGGTGCTCCTCGAGCGTGACGTTTCCCTCGTAGCGCACTCGGAGCAGGTGAAGGTCCTCGTGGATCCTGAAAGGGCAGGGCATGGCGCTAGCGCCGCCCGTGGAGGGTGGCCGGAAAACGGTCACGGCGAATGCGCGGCACGGTGATGACGAGGGGACTGGAGCCGGGGTGGGTTGATGCGCCGGCAATGGGCGTTGGGTGGAACATGGTGTCCTGCCTGGATCGTTGCCACGATTTGAGGCAATCGCCGGGAAACGGCAAACGGGACAACCTTGGATTGCGCGCGAATGTGGCTTTTCTGCCGGTATCTCCTACCGGAGCTTCGGTCGCGGCTTGGCCGGAGGTGAGGGCTCCCGCCCGCCGGCGACGCATCGTGCGATGCTTTGCCGGCGGTTGGGCCGGGCCGCGCGCTTCCGCGCGCGGCAGTCAGGACGGTCAGGAGCCGCTGGACAGCGCCTCGAGAATGGCCACGGCGCTGTCGCTGTCCCAGTCGGCATCGCCGCGCAGGCGGGCGACCTCGCGGCCGTCTGGGTCGATGATCACAGTGATCGGCAAGCCGAGCACGCCCATCTCTCGCGCCAGGGCCTGCTTGGGGTCCCGGTGCTGGGGGAGGTTGTCCACGCCGATCTCCTCGAAGAAGCGGCGGATGCCCTCGGGCGCGTTCCGCCCGGTGGCGATGGTGACGACCTCGACCGGCGCGCCCTCGAAATGCGTCTGCAGATTGGCCAGCGTCGGCATCTCCTTGCGGCAGGGGGCGCACCACGTGGCCCAGAAGTTCACCACCAGCCACTCGCCGCGCATCTCCTCCAGGCTGATCGGCGCCTCGGACACATCGATGAAGGTGGTCGCGGGAACTGGCTGCGGCTCGTCGTGGAACACCAGCTTTTTCATCGTGCCGTCGCGCAGCGCCTCCACGGCGGCCATGTCCGCCAGTCCCGGGTTTGCCAACAGCGCGACGCCCGTATAGACCACTGCGGCCAACAAGTGCTTCATCTCATTCCTCCGAGGTCCGATCCATGACCGATGCTTCCAAACAGGCCGCCAACAAGATGTGGGGCGGGCGCTTCGCCGCCGGGCCCGACGCGATCATGGAGGCGATCAACGCTTCCATCGATTTCGATCGCCGGCTGGCCCGACAGGACATCGAAGGCTCCCGCGCCCATGCCGCGATGCTGGCAGCTCAAGGCATCATTAGCGATAGCGATGCGCAGGCGATCCGGGAAGGGCTGCTCACGGTCTTGTCAGAGATCGAAAGCGGCAGCTTCGAGTTCTCGACGGCGTTGGAGGACATCCACATGAACGTCGAGGCGCGGCTGAAGCAGCTGATCGGCGAGCCCGCGGGCCGCCTGCACACCGCGCGTTCGCGGAACGACCAGGTGGCGACCGATTTCCGCCTCTGGGTGCGGGATCAGTGCGACGCGGCGGTTTCCGGCCTGGAAGAGCTCCAACGCGCATTGCTGGCGCAAGCCGAGGCCGGCGCCGAATGGGTGATGCCCGGATTTACCCATCTGCAGACCGCGCAGCCGGTGACCTGGGGCCATCACATGATGGCCTATGTCGAGATGCTGGGCCGTGATGCCGGACGTTTCCGCGATGCCCGTGCCCGGATGAACGAATGCCCGCTCGGCGCGGCCGCGCTCGCCGGGACCTCGTTCCCGATCGACCGCCACGCGACGGCGGCGGCGCTCGGCTTCGACCGCCCCATGGCCAATTCGCTCGACGCGGTCAGCGACCGTGATTTCGCGCTGGAGTTCCTGGCCGCCGCGAGCCTTTGCGCGATGCACCTAAGCCGGCTGGCCGAAGAGCTGGTGATCTGGTCCTCGGCGCAGTTCCGCTTCGTGATCATGAGCGACCGGTTCTCGACCGGCTCCTCCATCATGCCGCAGAAGAAAAATCCGGACGCCGCCGAGCTGATCCGGGCCAAGATCGGCCGGATCATGGGCGCGAACGTCGGCCTCATGACAGTGATGAAGGGGCTGCCGCTGGCCTATTGCAAGGACACGCAGGAGGACAAGGAGCCGGTGTTCGACGCGGCCGACACGCTGATGCTGTCGCTCGCCGCGATGACCGGCATGGTCTCCGACATGACCGCCAACCGCGAGGCGCTGGCGGCGGCGGCGGGCAGCGGCTTCTCGACCGCGACCGACCTGGCCGACTGGCTGGTGCGCGAACTGGGCCTGCCGTTCCGTGAGGCGCACCACGTGACCGGCGCGCTGGTGGCGCTGGCCGAACAGCGCGGCTGCGACCTGCCCGAGCTGAGCCTGGAGGACATGCAGGCCACCCATGCCGACATTACCGAGGGCGTGTTCGAGGTGCTGGGCGTCGAGAACTCGGTCGCCAGCCGGACGTCTTTCGGCGGCACGGCTCCGGCGCAGGTGCGCGAGCGCATCGCGGAATGGAAGACGCGTCTCTGACGTCTCCACAGTGTATCCGGGCGTTCCTGCAGAGGATCGCCCGGCATGTTCACCGGCACCACGGGGCCGGCTACCCTTCGAGGAGCTGACATGAGCAAGTTCATCAGACTGGCCGGCTGCCTTGCCCTGATCGCGGGACTCGCCGCCTGCGGCGTGGACGGCGCGCCTATACCGCCCTCCGACGAGCCGGAGACGCCGGAGCCGGGCGTGACCCTGTCGGGCAACGTGAACATGGGCGTGTCCGGTGGCAGCGGCAGTTCGTCGATCTCCTCGACGAACTAACAGACCGGGCAGCGGAGGCCGGACCCTAGTTGATCAGGGTCTCGTGGCCCATGCGCTGGTCGGCCTCGAGCGTCAGCGCGTTCAGGTCGTCCTCCAGCCGCTGGCGGAGGGTTTCGCGCATATCGGCGCCGAGCTTCTTCGGGATCTCGGCGTCCCAGCGGCGGTAGAGCATGATCCCTTCGTCGCCCGAGATGGGCAGGGCCATCCTGTCCCAGGCCTTGACGCAGCTGTAGTTCCGGTAGGAGGCGGTGAAGAGCCAGATCTGGGCGCCGGTCAGCCGTGCCCAGTCGATCGGCACCGATTTCGCCTTGCGGGCCGGGCCGAGCGGGCCGTCGGCGGCAAAGCCGATGGAGGTGCCGCCGCGGACCATCCGGGCGATCTGCAGCGAGGTTCCGGTGTTTGCCTTGCGCTCGCGCATCGGGATCGTGTCGTGGCCGAACTGCCCCATCACGCGACCGACCATCCGGCCGGGGATCGCGGCCGAGGTCACGACGCAGAGCTTGCCCCAATCCGTGTCCCAGCCGATGGGGGCAGCCGGCAGGCGGCCGTGCCAGAGCACCATGATGACCCCGTTGCCGGCCTGCACGTGTTCGGCGAGCGCCTCCTTCCCGTCGCTGGTCCAGCGGGTGCCCTCCAGCCGTTTGCGCAGGTGCGAGGTGATCAGCCGGCTGACCGGCCCGGCAACGCTGGGACTGCAGAGTGCTGAGTCGATCTTGCGGCGCGCCTGTTTCATCATCGACGGCATTGCGGCCCTTCCCCTTCTTTGCGGCCCCGTCGTTTGGCGTGCTTCGGTCGCACCGGGTGCCTGTCAAATCGATGTGATACCCCGCCAGGCGCGAGCGTGCGAGTCCCGCAATTGCGGTGGCCTGCCGGTGTGGTATGACCCGTGACCGATCTGCCCACCTTCCGGGGGGCTCCGTCCGGCGCGGCAAGGGCCTGACGACAGCCCGACGACAGCACAAGGACGAGCCCGAATGGACCATTTCCTCTATCGCGACGGCGCGCTGCACGCGGAGGACGTTCCCGTCTCCGAGATCGCGGCCGCGGTGGGCACGCCCTTCTACTGCTATTCCACCGCCACGCTGCAGCGGCACTTCCGGCTGTTCGACGAGGCGCTGGATCCGCTCGACCACCTCGTCTGCTTTGCCATGAAGGCCAATTCGAACCAGGCGATCCTCAGGACGCTGGCGGAACTGGGGGCCGGCATGGACGTGGTCTCGGGCGGCGAATACGCGAGGGCGAAGGCGGCCGGCGTGCCCGGTGAGCGGATCGTCTTTTCCGGTGTCGGCAAGACGGCGGGCGAGATGCGGGCGGCGCTGGAAGGGGGCATCCGCCAG
Source organism: Tropicimonas sediminicola (assembly GCF_900188335.1). GTDB lineage: Bacteria > Pseudomonadota > Alphaproteobacteria > Rhodobacterales > Rhodobacteraceae > Tropicimonas > Tropicimonas sediminicola. The sequence goes on from NZ_FZOY01000001.1 coordinate 132,534, forward strand.
TTCAACGTCGAGAGCGAACCGGAGATGGAGGCGCTGAGCGCCGTCGCCACATCGCTCGGCGTGACCGCGCCGGTGGCGCTCCGGATCAACCCCGATGTCGACGCGCGCACCCACGCCAAGATCGCGACCGGCAAGTCGGAGAACAAGTTCGGCATCCCGATCGCTCGGGCGCGGGAAGTCTATGCAAGGGCGGCGGCACTGCCTGGGCTCGAGGTCGTGGGCGTCGACGTGCACATCGGCTCGCAGCTGACCGAGCTGGAGCCCTTCGAGATGGCCTACCGCAAGCTGGCTGAGCTGACCGAGGCGCTGCGTGCGGATGGTCACGACATCCGGCGGCTGGATCTCGGGGGCGGCCTGGGCATTCCCTACACCCGCAGCAACGAGGCGCCGCCGCTGCCCAGCGACTACGGCGAGATGGTGAAGCGGACAGTCGGGCACCTTGGCTGCGAGGTCGAGATCGAGCCCGGACGGCTGATCGCCGGCAATGCGGGGATCCTGGTCAGCGGCGTGATCTACGTGAAGAACGGCGAGGGCCGCGACTTCCTGATTCTCGACGCCGCGATGAACGACCTGATCCGGCCCTCGATGTACGATGCGCACCACGACATCGTGCCCGTGATCGAGCCCGCACCGGGCGTGGAGCCGTCGGTGTTCGACATCGTCGGCCCGGTCTGCGAGACCGGCGACACCTTCGCGCGCGGTCGTTCCATGCCGCCGCTGGCGCCGGGCGACCTCGTCGCCTTCCGGTCGGCGGGGGCCTACGGTGCGGTAATGGCCTCGGAATACAACACTCGGCCCCTGATTCCGGAGGTTCTTGTGCATGGGGATCAATTCGCTGTCATCCGCGGACGTCCGACCTTTGACGAAATGATCTCGCGGGATAACATTCCCGAGTGGCTGTCCTGAGGCGGCCCGCCCCTCCCGGCCCGATTTGCGGGCCGGTGAAAGGAGAGTCATGGAGCCGGACGCCACCCGCGCACAAGCCCTGAAACGACTTGTCCGCCCGCTGCGCCTGACCCGCGCGGGCATGGTCGCTGAGCGACTCACGCTGTGTTTCTGGCCGGTCTGGACGCTGGTGTTCGCGGTTGCCGCCGCGCTTATGTTCGGCCTGCACGAGACCGCGCCGGTCGAGGCGGTCTGGATCGGCGGGATGGCGTTTCTGGCTGCCCTGCTGTGGTTCCTCTTCAGTGGGCTGCGTCGCTTCCGCTGGCCGAGCCGGGCAGAGGCGTTGGAGCGGCTCGATGCGACGCTGCCGGGCCGGCCGTTGCAGGCGCTCGGCGACGCGCAGGCGATCGGGTCGGGCGATGATGCTTCGGTCGCCGTATGGCAGGCGCACCTCAAACGTATGGCCGAGCGGGCCGCGGCGGCACGCCGGGTGCCGCCGGATCTGCGGCTGGCGCGGCGCGATCCCTATGCCCTGCGCTACGTGGCGCTGGTGGCGCTGGTCGCGGCGCTCCTCTTCGGTTCCGTCTGGCGGGTCGCCAGCGTGGGACAGGCCGTCGTGCCGGGCGGCAACGTGGACCTCGCCGGCGGGCCGGCCTGGGAGGGTTGGGTCGAGCCGCCCGCGCACACCGGCCTTCCGAGCCTCTACCTGAACGATATCGACGGTGCGGTGCTGTCGGTGCCGGTCGGGAGCCGCGTCACCCTGCGGCTCTACGGCGAGATCGGCGCGCTCAGCGTCGACGAGACGGTGTCCGGCCGGGTCGGCGAGGCGGTGGTTCCGGCGACGGAGCCGAGCCAGGACTTCGAGATCACTCGGAACGGCCGGCTGGCGATCCTCGGCCCCGGTGGGCGCGACTGGCAGGTCGAGATCGTGGCCGATGCCGCGCCGACCATCGCGCCCGCGGGCGAACTCGAACGCGAAGCCAGCGGCCGCATGACCCAGCAGTTCCGGGCGCAGGACGACTACGGTGTCGTGGCCGGGCGGGGCGAAATCGCGCTCGACATGGGGCGGCTGGCCCGCCGCCACGGCCTGCAGGCGGAGCCCGACCCGCGCGAGGCGATCACGCTCGACCTGCCGATGACCATCTCCGGCGACCGCCGGGATTTCACCGAAACGATGGTCGAGGATTTCTCCAAGCATCCCTGGGTCGGCCTGCCGGTCACCCTGACGCTGACGGCGGTGGACGCCTCCGGCCAGGAGGGGGTGAGCGAAGGTGTTGAAATCCTTCTGCCCGGCCGCCGCTTCTTCGATCCGCTCGCCGCGGCGCTGATCGAGCAACGCCGGGACCTGCTCTGGGCTCGTGCCAATGGCGGGCGTGTGGCGCAGGTCCTGCGCGCCGTGACCCACCGGCCGGACGAGATCATCCGCGACGGCGGCAGCTACCTGCCGCTCCGGGTGGCGATCCGGCGGCTGGAGGCAGGTGTCGCCGCGCCCGACGGGCTGTCGACCGAGGTGCAGGACGAAGTGGCCGAGGCGCTCTGGACCATCGCGCTGCAGATCGAGGAGGGCGACCTCTCCGACGCCCTGGAACGGCTGCGGCGGGCGCAGGACCGGCTGTCGGAAGCGATCCGCAACGGCGCCTCCGAGGACGAGATCGCCCAGCTCATGGACGAGTTCCGCGAGGCGCTGCAGGAATACATGCGCCAGCTTGCGGAACAATCCGACCCCGATGCGCAGCGCGAGCTCTCGGAAAACACGCAGAACATGAGCGGCGACCAGTTGCAGCAGCTTCTCGACCGTCTCCAGCAGTTGATGGAAGAGGGCCGCACCGAGGAGGCGATGGCGCTGCTGGAGCAGCTGCGCCAGATGATGGAGAACATGCAGGTCACCCAGGGCCAGCAGGGCCAGTCCGGCCAGAGCCCGGGCGACCAGGCGATGCAGGGGCTGGCCGAGACGCTGCGGGATCAGCAGGGACTGTCGGACGATGCGTTCCGGGATCTGCAGGAACAGTTCGGCCCGAATTCCGGCCAGCAGCAGGGCCAGCAGGGTCAGCAGCAGGGTCAACTCGGCCAGCAAGGCCAGCAGCCCGGGCAGCCGGGACAGGGTCAGCAGCCGGGACAGGGCCAGCAGCAGGGGCAGGGCAATGGCGGCCAGCCGAACCAGCCCGGGCAGGGCGGCCAGGGCGGCGAGCAGGGCATGCCCGATGCCGAGACGCTGGCCGAACGGCAGGGCGCGCTGCGGCGGCGGCTCGACGGTCTGCGGGAGAACCTGCCGGGCGCGGGCACCGAGGCCGGGGACGCTGCGCGCGAATCCCTGGGCGAGGCCGGACGGGCGATGGACCGGGCCGAGGACGCGCTGGAGGGCAACAACCTGGCCGAGGCGATCGACGAGCAATCGCGCGCCATGGAGGCGATCCGCGAAGGCATGCGCAACCTCGGTGAGGCGATGGCCCAGCAACAGCCGCAGAACGGTCAGGGCCAGCAGGGCGAGCAGATGGGCAATGCCGACGGCAACCAGCGCCGCGATCCGCTCGGCCGCGAAGCCGGCACCTCTGGCAGCTTCGGCAGCGAGGAGAACCTGCTGCAGGGCGACGATGTATACCGCCGGGCCCGCGACCTGCTGGACGAGATCCGCCGCCGGTCGAGCGACCGCGAACGTCCGGAAATCGAACTCGATTACCTGCGGCGGCTGCTCGACCGTTTCTGACCTGATCGATCGCAACAGGGGAGGTGCCGGCACGGCGGCGCTCCCGCCGCTCGTCGTGGCATCGCAGATGCCCCTCCTCCCGTTGGGCCGGGCGCGCCTTCGGCGCGTGGGCGCGCGGGTTCAGGCTGTGGGCGGGGCGTCGAACGGGTCGTCGGGATAAACGACACCGGCGAGGTAGAGCCCGTGCGGCGGGCAGACCGGCCCACAGGCGGCGCGGTCCCGCGCCTCGAGCGCGTGGCGGACATCCTCGGGCGACCATGACCCGGCGCCGACCCGTTCCAGCGTTCCGACGAAGCTGCGCACCTGGTTGTGCAGGAAGGCGCGCGCCCGCACGTGGAAGTGGAACTCGCGCCCCATCGCGGTATCGACCGTCTCGATGTCGAGCTGGTCGAGCGTGCGGACCGGGCTGTCGGCCTGGCATTCCGAGGCGCGGAAGGTGGTGAAGTCGTGCCGCCCGACGAGGTGCCGCGCCGCCTCCCGCATCGGTTCGGGGTCGAGCCGGTGCGCGACCTGCCAGACCTTGCCGGCCAGCAGGGCGGCAGGCGCGCGGCGGTTCAGCAGCCGGAAGAGGTAGCGCCGTTCGGTGGCGGAGAAGCGCGCGTGCCAGTCCTCCGGCGTCCGGGCAACGGCGACGATCGCGACCGGGTGCGGTTTGAGGTGGTAGTTCAGCGCCTCCGACAGGCGGAACGGTTCCCAGTCTCGCTCCATGTCGGCATGGGCGACCTGCGCCAGTGCGTGGACCCCGGCGTCGGTGCGGCCGGCGGCGGCGATGGTCACGGGTGCCTTCTGCAGGCGGGAGATCGCGGTCTCGACCGCCTGCTGGACGGAGGGGTGCTCCTTCTGGCGCTGCCAGCCGGCGAACGGGGCGCCGTCGTATTCGATCTTGAGGGCATAGCGGGGCATGGCGGGCGCTTAGCCTGTGTCGGGCGGGCTGTCCACGGTTGCGTTGCTGCCGGGGGAGGGCCGCGCCGTGATCCGCCCCCGCCGGCGACGTTCGGCGGCTGGCCCCTTTGCAGGGCGGCCGGGGGGCCATATGTAGGACGGGGCAGTTGAAAGGGATTCAGGTGGTTATCGGTCGGATCGCGGATGGCATCGTGCAGGGCGTCGAGGACACCGGTGCCGCGATTTCCGAGGTGTTCCGCGAGCCGACCATCCGCCTTGGCGTGACGGGGCTCGCCCGGGCCGGCAAGACCGTCTTCATCACTTCGCTGGTGGCCAACCTGATGGACCGCGGGCGGATGCCCGGGCTTCAGGCGGCATCGTCCGGACATATCACCGCCGCCTGGCTGCAACCGCAGCCCGACGACACCGTGCCGCGTTTCGCCTTCGAGGAGCACCTTGCCGCGCTGACCGGGCCGGAGCCGCGCTGGCCCGAGCCGACGAGCGCCGTGTCGGAGCTGCGCCTGTCGCTCAAGGTGCAGCCGCAGGGGATCTGGGGAACCTTCTCCGGGCCGCGCACGGTGCATCTCGACATCATCGACTACCCTGGCGAATGGCTGCTCGACCTGGAACTGCTGGACAAGGATTATGCCGCCTGGTCGGCCGACGTGCTGTCGCTGGCGCGCGGGCGGAGCGAGGCCGAGGGCTTCCTCGCCGATCTCGACGCGGCCGATGGCGATGCCACGCTCGATGAGCCCGTGGCGCAGGGGCTGACCCGCAGCTACATCGGCTACCTCCGCGCCGCGCGCGTCGCGGGCTATTCCGACTGCACGCCGGGGCGGTTCCTGATGCCCGGAGAGATGGAGGGCTCGCCCGCGCTCACCTTTGTGCCAATGCCGGCCGCAGACGGCAGGGCGCCGCGCGGCTCGCTGCGGCGGGAGATGGAGCGGCGCTACGAAGCCTACAAGGCGCGGGTGGTCAAACCCTTCTTCCGGGAGCATTTCGCCCGGATCGACAGGCAGGTGGTTCTGGTCGACCTGCTCGGGGCGATCCACGCCGGGCCGCGGGCGATGGAGGATCTCGGGCGCTCGATGAACAATATCCTCGGCGCCTTTCGTCCCGGTCCGACGGCCTGGTTGACGCGGCTTCTCGGTCAGAAGCGGGTGGACAGGATTCTGTTTGCCGCCACCAAGGCCGATCATATCCACCACAGCCAGCACGGACGGATGACCGCGATCATGGAGGCCCTGCTGCGGCAGGCGCGGGACCGGGCGGATTTCGCCGGCGCGAAGACGCGCGCGATGGCGATCGCGGCGCTGCGGGCCACCGTCGAGGAGACCCGCGAGGTGAACGGAGAGAGCCTCGGCATGGTGCGTGGGCGGCTGCTCGACACCGGCAAGGAGGCGCTGCTCTATCCCGGCACCCTGCCGGAGGAGCCATCGCGCCTGCTGGTGCCGGCGCAGGACGGGGCCGAGCGCTGGCTCGACGGCGATTACTCGGTGATGCATTTCGCTCCGGCGGCGCGGACGCTCAAGCCGGGCGAGGGGCCGCCGCATATCCGGCTGGATCTCGCCGCGGAGTTCCTGATCGGGGACAAGCTGCGATGATCCGACGAGCCGCCCGGACCCGGACAGACCTGGATATGCACGCAAGCCGGTGGCATGTGGCGCAGGCCTGCGCAGGCATCGGAAATGCATGGGCGCGGCAGGCCGTGCGGCACCCGGATTGGAGCCTCAGATGAGCGAGACACCCAAGGGACCGGTGATGATCGAGGTCGGCGAGGACACGGGGCCGTCGCAGCATGGCCCTGCCGATGCGCCGCCGGTGCCGGAGCTGGAGCCCGGCCTGCCCGAAGGGCGCGCGATGCAGCGTGTCGTCAGCATCGGGGCGCGCCGGCCCTCGTCGCTCGGGCGGCTGTTCTGGGGGGCGCTCGGGTCGCTGTTGCTCTTCGCCGCCTCGGTGGCCGCCTGGGATTTCGTGATCGGGCTCTTCGGCCGCAACACCTTCCTCGGCGCGCTGGCGCTCGGGCTGGTGGCGCTGGTGCTACTGGCCTTCCTCGGGCTGGCGATCCGCGAGGCGGCCGGGTTCTTCCGGCTTGGCCGGCTCGACGACATCCATGCCGACGCCACGGCCGCCGCTGCCACGCATGACCTTGGCGCAGCGCGCAAGGTGGTCGGGCGGCTCGAGGCGCTCTATGCCCCGCGGCGCGAGCTGGACTGGGGGCGCAAGCGGCTGCAGGAGCGGGCTGACGAGCAGTTCGATGCCGACGCCCTTCTGGGGCTCGCGGAGGCCGAGTTGATGGCGCCGCTCGACGCCGCCGCTCGGGCCGAGGTGGAAGCCGCGGCCCGACAGGTGGCGACGGTCACCGCCATCGTGCCGCTCGCACTGGCAGATATCGTCACGGCGCTGGTCTCGACCGTGCGAATGATCCGGCGCATCGGCGAGATCTATGGCGGCCGCTCCGGCACGCTGGGCAGCCTGCGGCTGACCCGGTCGGTCCTGACGCACCTTGTGGCGACGGGCGCGGTGGCCGTGGGCGACGACCTGATCGGCTCCGTTGCGGGGGGCGGGGTGCTCAGCAAGGTGTCGCGCCGGTTCGGCGAAGGCGTGGTCAACGGCGCGCTGACCGCCCGCGTCGGCGTGGCGGCAATCGAGGTCTGCCGTCCGCTGCCCTTCGTGCGCCTCAAGAAGCCATCGGTCAGTTCGCTGGTGAAGCGCGCCCTCTCCGGGCTGTTCGGCTCCGACTAGGCAGAACAAACAGGCCCCGCGGACGAAAGATGCACCCGGCGATCAGGCTGATGGCTGAACGGGCGACACGGCCCGCTGGTAGAGATGCCATGTCGTGTGGCCAAGGATCGGCAGGGTGAAGATCAGGCCCAGGAACGCCGGAACCAGCGACAACAGCATGGTGACCGTGATGATCGCCGCCCAGGTCAACATGACCACCGGGTTCTCTTTGACCACGCGAACCGAGGTTATCATGGCCGAAACGAAGTCCATTTCCCGGTCCAGCAGCATCGGCATGGCGACGACGGTCACCGAGAACAGCACAGCCGAAAGAAACGCGCCGACGCAGGTGCCGATCGCGAGGAACGTCCAGCCCTCTGGTGTGAAGAACACCGTGTTCAGGAACCCGTCCAGATCCGAGAAGGACGAATCCTGCAGCACGATCACCAGCACGGTCCGGAACTGGTAGAACCAGACCCACAGGATGAACAGAGTGACGAAGGCCATCCAGCCCATCTCGCGTTTGCGTTGATTGGCCATGACGGTGAGAATGTCGGACCAGCCGAAGCTCTCGCCTGCCTGCATCCGGCGGGACATCTCGTAAAGCCCGGCGGCGGCGAATGGGGCGACCAGTGGAAAGGCGATGACGGCCGGGATGATCATCCAGATCTTGCCGAGCCAGAGCAGGCACCAGACGAACAGGATCCCGAAAACCGCGTAAAAGAGGCCGAAGAAGCCGCTCATGAAGGGCCGCGCCAGGAAGTCGGCAAACCCGGCCTTCAGCGACGCCCTGATATCGTCCGCCGTCACCGTGTTGACCTCGGGCAGGGCCGGCGGCTCCGGCGTCAGGTCCTCCGGTGGTGTGGACCCTGTGGTCTTGGATGTCATGACACGCGCCTCCCAATGCATGTCTCGCCGCGGGGCCGTTCGCCAACAGGCCCGGCGAAAAGACAGACATCCCTCCTCCGGCTACGAGTTTGTCCGAGGTGAAGCACAAGGGCAAGGCTGGGCATGGCAGCTCGCTCTCCCGGCCTGACCCAAGGCGAAGCCCGGGAATGGAGATCATGCGCAGGTCCGGTCGCTCCGGACTGCGCGGGCACTTCATCGCCAAAGCCGGACTTCGGCCTTGCCGAAGCGTCGCGGCCGACACTCTGGACGCTCGGCGGGTGGGGCGGTATAGCGCAATCAAGATGCTGAAACGGTCGATCATCATTCGAATTAGCTGCCCGGCGCTCTGATCAGACGAGCCGCCGGGCCAAGGCGTATGAAAGACCGCGCCGACCGACATCCCCGAAAAGCTGACATTCCGAAGGACGCAACCATGTGCGCCGATACGCCCGAGACGACCGCCCCCGACTACAAGTCCACTCTCAACCTTCCGCAGACCGAGTTCCCGATGCGCGCCGGCCTGCCCAAGCGCGAGCCCGAATGGCTGGAGCGGTGGGAGAAGATCGGCGTCTACGACCGCCTGCGCGACAAGGCCGAGGCGACACCGCGTCCGCCGTTCACGCTGCATGACGGCCCGCCCTACGCGAACGGCCACCTCCACATCGGCCATGCTCTCAACAAGATCCTCAAGGACATGGTCGTCCGCTCGCAGCAGATGATGGGCCGGGACGCCCGCTACATCCCCGGCTGGGACTGCCACGGCCTGCCGATCGAGTGGAAGATCGAGGAGCAGTACCGCCAGAAGGGCAAGAACAAGGACGAGGTTCCGGTCGTCGAGCTTCGGCAGGAGTGTCGCGCCTTTGCCGAGAAATGGGTCGACATCCAGCGCGAGGAGTTCAAGCGCCTCGGCGTCACCGGCAACTGGGACGACCCCTACCTGACGATGAACTTCCATGCCGAGGCGGTGATCGCCGAGGAGTTCATGAAGTTCCTGATGAACGGCACGCTCTACCAGGGCTCCAAGCCGGTCATGTGGTCCGTGGTCGAGAAGACGGCGCTGGCCGAGGCCGAGGTCGAGTACCACGAGCACCAGAGCCACACGATCTGGGTGAAGTTCCCGGTGATCCGCTCGGTCGATGCGACCGGCGCCCGCCAGAGCCTGCGCGGCGTCAACGTCGTGATCTGGACCACGACGCCCTGGACGATCCCGTCGAACCGCGCGGTGGCCTTCAACCCGGAGCTGTCCTACGGGCTCTACGAGGTGACGGCCGCGCCGGAGGAGAACTGGGCCAAGGTGGGCGACAAGTACCTGCTGGCCGACAACCTCGCCGGCGAGGTCATGAAGGCCGCGCGCGTCGATGGCTTCGAGCGCCTGCAGGACGTGACCGCCGAACAGCTCGACCTGATGGTCTGTGCGCACCCGTTCCGTGAAATCGAGGGCGGCGAGGGCGAGTGGGACTACGACGTGCCGCTGCTGCCCGGCGCCCATGTGACCGACGAGGCCGGCACCGGCTTTGTCCACACCGCCCCCAGCCACGGTGCCGACGACTACATCCTCGGCGTCCGGCATGGCCTGAAGATGACCTACAACGTGCTGGAAGACGGCTCCTTCCGCCCCGATCTGCCGCTCTTCGGCGGGGCTGTGATCTTCGATCACAAGGGCAAGGAGAAGGACGCCAACAAGCGGGTTATCGAGGCCATGTCTGGGGTCGGCGCGCTGATCGCGCGCGGCCGGGTCAAGCACTCCTACCCGCATTCCTGGCGGTCCAAGGCGCCGCTGATCTTCCGCAACACGCCGCAATGGTTCGCCGCCATCGACCGCGAGGTCGGCGACGGGCAGGACGAGTACGGCAAGACGATCCGCGCCCGCGCGCTGAAATGCATCGACGAGATGGTCCAGTGGACGCCGCCCTCGGGCCGCAACCGGATCCATTCGATGATCGAGGCCCGTCCGGACTGGGTCCTGTCCCGCCAGCGCGCCTGGGGTGTGCCGCTGACCTGCTTCGTCAAGAAGGGGGCGCTGCCCGACGATCCGGAGTTCCTGCTGCGCGATCCGGCCGTGAATGCCCGCATCGTCGCCGCCTTCGACGCGGAAGGCGCGGATGCCTGGTATGCCGAGGGCGCCAAGGCGCGGTTCCTGGGCAACGAATATGATCCCGATGCCTACGAGCAGGTCTTCGACGTGCTCGACGTGTGGTTCGACTCCGGCTCGACCCATGCCTTCGTGCTGCGCGACCGCGCCGACGGGACGGAAGACGGCATCGCCGATCTCTACCTCGAGGGCACCGACCAGCACCGCGGCTGGTTCCACTCCTCGATGCTCCAGTCCTGCGGCACCAACGGCCGGGCGCCCTATCGGGGCGTGCTGACCCACGGCTTCACGCTGGACGAGAAGGGCAACAAGATGTCCAAGTCGCTCGGCAACACCATCCTGCCGGAGCAGGTGGTGAAGCAGTACGGCGCGGACATCCTGCGCCTCTGGGTCGCCCAGACCGACTACACCGCGGACCAGCGGATCGGGCCCGAGATCCTGAAGGGCGTGGCCGACAGCTATCGCCGCCTGCGCAACACCATGCGGTTCCTGCTGGGCTCGCTGGGCGATCTGGACACGGTCACGCCGGTCGCGCCGGAGGACATGCCGCCGCTGGAACGCTGGGTCCTGCACCGTCTCTCGGAACTCGACGAGGCCGTGCGCGCCGGTTACGCCGCCTACGACTTCCAGGGCGTGTTCCAGAAGGTGTTCAACTTCGCGACCGTCGATCTTTCGGCCTTCTACTTCGACATCCGGAAGGACTCGCTCTATTGCGACGCCGACGACAGCCTGTTCCGGCGGTCCGCGCTGACCGTTCTGGACACGCTGTTCCAGCGGCTGACCACGTGGCTCGCGCCGATCCTCCCCTTCACGATGGAAGAGGTCTGGCTGGAGCGCTACCCGGGCGAGGACAGCTCCGTCCACCTTCAGGACATGCCGGCGACCCCGACGGACTGGCAGGTTCCGGACCTGGCCGCGCTGGTCGAGCGGGTGCGGGCCGTGCGCCGCGTCGTGACCGCGGCTCTGGAGGTGCAGCGCCGCGACAAGGTCATCGGCTCCAGCCTCGAGGCGGCGCCGGTCGTCCATGTCGAGGATGCGAGCCTGGTGGCACTGCTGCGCACGGTGAACTTCGCCGACATCTGCATCGCTTCGCAGCTGACGCTGGTCGAAGGCACCGCGCCGGACGGCGCCTTCACGCTCGACGAGGTGAAGGGCGTCGGCGTGGTCTTTGCACTGGCGGAAGGCGAGAAATGCCAGCGTTGCTGGAAGATCCTGCCGGACGTCGGCACCCATGCCCATCCGGGCACCTGCCAGCGCTGCAACGACGCGCTCGGCTGAGGCCGGAGGCCCGGGCGGGAATCAAGGGGGACGGCGCCGCCATGGCGTCGTCCCCTGTTTCGTTCGGTCTGAGCGCGGAGGGATTGCGGCCCCAGGCTCGGTCTCAGGCCGGGATGTTGCCGGACTCGATGAGCTTCTTGCTGAACGCCTCGTACGCAGCCCGCCAGGCCTGTTCGAGTTCCGGTGTGAATCGCTCGCCCAGCTTGTCGCCGAGCGATTCCATCAGCGCCTCCTCCATCGGCGCGAAATGCGCCTGTCGGATGCCGAGCGTTGCGTGCAGGCGGCCCAACTCGGCGTAGTCGACCGAGGAGCCGTTGCTTTTCTCCATGTCGGCGAGGATCAGGCCGAGCGTGTTCATGAAACGCATCCCCTGGCCCTTGAGATCCTCGCGGAACAGCTCGCGAAGCTCCGGCGCCCGCTTGAACAGCGCCTCGTAGAAAAACAGCGACGTGGGTTCGAGATAGGGCCGCAGATCCTCGAAGCTCTGCTTGACCTGGGACATCTCCAGTTCCGTCGGCGGCATGTCGGACTCCTTGCTGGCATTCGGCCGTTGTGGCCAAAGCCTGTCATGGATCCGCGAGGCGCCAACTTGATTTAGCGCAAACTGCGACCTTTGGGACCGGATTTCGCTCGACGGGGCGATCCAGACGTCCAGGATTTCGGCAATTCGCGCACGCCGGACATGGCGTGGCCATCCGTTGCCGCATGCTCTTTTAACGCCCGCCGCGAATCCTATATATTCCATCAGTCGAATATCATGGAGCGGAGCCGATGAGCGGCAGCCTGAAACTGACCTGTCATGCCTGTGGCGTGACCAACCGGATCCCGGCCGACAGGCTCGACGCCGGCCCGAAATGCGGCACCTGCGGGGCGCGCCTGACCGACGGCAAGGTGCACGAGATGACCTTCCGCGAGGCCGAGAAGGCGTCGAAGGTCGATGACTTGCCGCTGCTCGTGGACTTCTGGGCCCCCTGGTGCGGCCCGTGCCGGGCCATGGCACCCGAGTTCGCCAAGGCGGCACAATCGCTGCGCGGCAAGGCGCGGCTGGTCAAGGTCGACACCCAGGCCAACCCGGATGCGACCGTGCGCTACAATATCCGCGGCATCCCGCAGCTGATCCTGTTCCATCGCGGCCGGGAAGTGGCCCGGCTCTCCGGCGCCCGACCGGCGGGACAGATCGAGGCATTCCTGCGGGAAATCGTGACGCTGCCGGCTTGACATCGCCCGACGGTTGGGCGAATGGAGGCCGTCGTGGGGCCGTAGCTCAGTTGGGAGAGCGCGTCGTTCGCAATGACGAGGTCGTCGGTTCGATCCCGATCGGCTCCACCAGAAATCCCCTCCCCGTTTCGCATATCCGATGTCGGTCTCGATGGCGTGAAGTGCATGCGAGGCAATCTTGATGCTAGGATCGCCGCGTCGGAGGGCAGGCGCCCGGCTTCAGGGGGGACAGGGAGCAATGATCACACGCAGATCCATGCTGGCGGGAACGGCGGCGCTGGCGGCGGTTCCGCTCGCGGGGCGGCGCGCTCTTGCGTCCAACCTGGCCGTTGAGGAACTGACGGCCGCGCCTGCGACGGTGCAGATCGCGCCGGAAGGCTATCCGCAAACCGAGATCTGGGGCTACGGCGGTGTGGTGCCGGGCACCGAGATCCGCGCCCGCCAGGGCAGCCGATTGCGGCGGCGGCTGGTCAATGCGCTTCCCGAGCCGACGTCGCTGCATTGGCATGGCATCCGCATCGACAATGCGATGGACGGTGTGCCGGGCGTGACGCAGGAGGCGGTTCCGCCCGGCGGGGACTTTCTCTACGAATTCGACCTGCCGGATGCGGGAACGTATTGGTACCATTCGCACAACCAGTCCTATGAACAGGTCGCGCGCGGCCTTCAGGGGGCGCTGATCGTCGAGGAGACGGAGGCGCCCGATATCGACCGCGAGGAGGTGTTCGTCCTCGACGATTTCCGCCTCGATCCGGAGACGGGCCAGATCGCGGGATTCGGCAACATGCACGATTTCAGCCACGGCGGCAGGATCGGCAACATTGCGGTCACCAACGGCATCTTCAACAAGACCCTCGGGGCGCGGCACAACGAGCGGCTGCGCCTGCGGCTGATCAACAGCGCCAACGCACGGATTTTCGAGCTCGCCCTGCAGGGGCTGGAGGGCTGGATCGTCGCGCTCGACGGGATGCCGCTGGAGGCACCGCAACCGATCGGGGAATCGTTCCTGCTCGCACCGGCGCAGCGCGCGGACCTGATCGTCGATGTGACGGCGGAGGACGGCGCGGAGGCCCACCTGCTGCGCCTGGAGGGCGGCGAGGGTTTCAGCCATGTGCTCTTCGAGGTCCGCGGCAGCGCCTCGGCCTCTCGCCGCGCGGCGCCCGCCGCCCTGCCGCCGAACCCGGACATGGAGGTCGCGGGCCTGGAGGAGGCCCTGACGAGCCGGCTCCACATGGAGGGCGGCGCGATGCGCGGCTTCCAGACGGCCACGATGGACGGGCGGGAAGTCGGTTTCCGGGATGCGGCGCAGAACATGAAGTTCTGGGCCATGAACGGCATGGTGGGCATGCCCGAGGAGCCGCTGTTCATCGCCGAACGCGGTCGGACGGTGCGGGTTGTGATGCAGAACGACACCATGTTCCCCCATGCCATGCACCTGCACGGCCACCATTTCAGGGAGGTCCTGCCGGACGGCGGCCTCGGACCCATGCGCGATACCTTGCTGGTCTTTGGCGACGAGAGCCGGGAGATCGCCTTTGTTGCGCATAACCCCGGCGAATGGGTGTTCCACTGCCACATGCTGACCCATGCGGCCTCGGGCATGATGACCCGGATGCGGGTTCTGGCCTGAGCCGGACGCCGGCGCTTCGTCCGCCCGCGTCATCATTGCACGCAGCGAGTCGTTTGACGGATTGTTCCCCCCGACTATAAGGGCGGGGACCCGACCCGTCGTCGCATGCAGGGGGGCCGCGACGAGACGCATGATCCGCGGCACACCGAGCGACCTTGGGTACGCGAAACCGAGACACGACAACATCCGGACAACTGAAAGGTGAGGAAAACATGGCTGAAACGGTGAAACCAGACATTCTGTATACCAAGGTAGACGAAGCGCCCGAGCTGGCCAGCGCCTCCCTGCTGCCGATCATCAAGACTTTCGCCGGTGCTGCCGGGATCTCGGTCGGGACCAAGGACATCTCTGTCGCGGGCCGGATCCTCGCCACCTTCCCGGAATACCTCAAGGAAGAGCAGCGGATCTCCGACGACCTGGCCGAGCTGGGCGAGCTGGTGAAGACACCCGACGCCAACGTGATCAAGCTGCCGAACATCTCGGCCTCGGTGCCGCAGCTGACCGCCGCCATCGCCGAACTGCAGGGCCAGGGCTTTGCCGTGCCGGACTACCCGGAAGAGCCGAAGACCGACGAGGAAAAGGCGATCCGCGCCCGCTACGACGCGATCAAGGGCTCGGCCGTGAACCCGGTGCTGCGCGAGGGCAACTCCGACCGCCGTGCCGCCAAGGCGGTCAAGAACTTCGCGCAGAAGAACCCGCATTCGATGGGCAAGTGGGCCTCCGACAGCAAGACCAAGGTCTCCTCGATGCCCGGCAACGATTTCTTCGCCAACGAGAAATCGGCCACCATCACCGCCGCGCAGGCCGGTCCTGCGAAGATCGAGTTCGTCGCCAGGGACGGCGCCGTGACGGTGCTCAAGGACGGCTGGCCGCTCGAGGAAGGCACCGTGGCCGATGCGACCTTCATGTCCGTCAAGGCGCTGTCGTCGTTCCTCGCCGATGCGATCGCGGACACCAAGGCCGATGGCACGATGTTCTCGCTGCACCTGAAGGCCACGATGATGAAGGTCTCCGACCCGATCATCTTCGGCTACGCGGTGAAGGCCTGGCTCGCCCCGGTGTTCGAGAAATTCGGCGCCGAGCTGGCGGCTCTGGGCGTCAACCCGAACTCGGGCATGGGCGACCTGCTGGAGCGGGTGAAGGGAAATGCCGAGATCATGGCCGCCATCGAGGCCGTGACGGCCGAGCGGCCGGACATGTACATGGTCGACAGCGACCGCGGCATCACCAACCTGCACGTGCCGTCCGACGTGATCGTCGACGCCTCGATGCCGGCGGTGATCCGTGCCGGCGGCAAGGGCTGGGACCAGACCGGCGCCAAGGGCGACACCAACTGCGTCATCCCCGACCGCTGCTATGCGCCGGTCTATGACGAGGCGATCAACTTCTTCAAGGCCAACGGCGCGCTGGACCCCTCCACCGCCGGCGCCGTGGCCAACGTCGGCCTGATGGCGCAGAAGGCGGAGGAATACGGCTCGCACCCGACAACCTTCGAGGCGCCCGCCGACGGCACGATCCGCATCGTCCTGGCCAACGGCGAGGTGCTGCACCAGCACGAGGTGGAGACGGGCGACATCTGGCGTTCCTGCACCGTCAAGAAGGCGCCGATCGAGAACTGGATCCAGCTCGCGATGGACCGCCAGCGCCTGACCGGCTCGGAAGCGATCTTCTGGCTCAAAGCGGAGCGCGCGCATGACGCGGAGCTGATCAAGTACGTCAAGCCGGCGCTGGAAGCGGCCGGGGTGGCGGACAAGTTCCAGATCATGGCACCGCGCGAGGCGACGGCGCAGTCGCTCAAGACGATCACCGCGGGCAACGACAGCATCGCCATCACCGGCAACGTGCTGCGCGACTACCTGACCGACCTGTTCCCGATCCTGGAACTCGGCACCTCGGCCAAGATGCTCTCGATCGTCAAGCTGATGAACGGCGGCGGCCTGTTCGAGACCGGCGCCGGCGGCTCTGCGCCGAAGCACGTGCAGCAACTGGTCGCGGAGAACCACCTGCGGTGGGATTCCATGGGTGAGTTCTGCGCCCTCGGCGAGAGCTTCAACTTCCTTGCCGACAGCCAGGGCAACACCAAGGCCGGTGTGCTCGGTCGGGCCGCGGAAGCCGCGACGCAGGGCATTCTCGACGACAACCGCTCGCCTTCGCGCAAGGTCGGCGAGCCGGACAACCGCGACAGCCACTACTGGTTCGCCCGCTACTGGGCCGAGGCACTGGCGGCACAGGGCGACGACGCCGAGCTTGCCGCGCATTTCGCGCCGATCGCGAAGGAGTTGGCCGACAAGGAGGAGACCATCCTTGCCGAGCTGGCGGCTGCACAGGGCAAGCCGGTCGATCTGGGTGGCTATTACAACACCGATCCTTCCAAGGCGGCGAAGGTGATGCGCCCCTCGGCGACGCTGAACGCGATCATCGGCTGATCCGCGGTATCGTTTTGGTACGCAGACAGGAAAGCGCCCGGTCCCGGCCGGGCGCTTTTTTCCGTTTCCGGAGGGCTCCCGCCCGTCGTCACGGCATCAAGATGCCGCTCCTCCCGTTGGGCGTGGCCGCGCGTTCCGCGCGGCCGATCTTTCGGATGAAAGATCGAGCCTTCGGCGGGGGTATTTCGGCCAGGAGAAACGGCGCGGTTTGCGGGTGTTCACGACCCGGGCAGCAGGCGGTCGAGCGTTTCGGCGGTGAAGGGGTCTTCGGGGCCGATCTTGTCGAAGCCGAGACGGTCGTAGCTCTTCCAGTTGGTGGTGACGCCGCGGCAGTGCCAGTAGCCGAAGTCCGTGCGTTTCAACGCGCCGGTCGGAAGCCAGGTTTCGGGGCGGTGGACGTCCCAGCCGATGCGCGCGCGCCAGCCATCCGGACGCAGGCAATACTTGGTCGGGCAGGGGGCATCCTTGTAGCGCAGGAACCTGTGGTCGGCGTGGTGAAACGGGGGCTCGGCGTCGAGGGAGGGCATCCGCCAGCGGCCTTCGAAGGTGACGAAGCCGAAACGGCTGGCGACCGTGGCGTCGAAGACAGAGCCCGCGCGGGTCCAGACCAGCTCGTCGAGGTCGACGTTGAGCACGGCGCGGGCCCGGTGAAGGAAGCGGAGCCGGGCGAGGTTGAGCATCGCCGGTTGCAGGAACTTGGCGCCGCCGCCGCCCTTCTTCTGGCGGACCGGACCGTAGGGCTGCGGCACCCTGAGCACCACGGCGCGCTTGAGGCCCGTCCCGGCGAGTGCGTCGAGGATCGCTTCGGGCGGGTAGGTTTCGGAGGCGTTGTCCATGACCAGCATCGCTTCCAGCCCGTGTTCGGCAATGTGGAAGCGCGCCCAGTCGGCGATCCATTCGGGGCGGTTGTCGCGCGAGATGTGGAGCGAGGCGTTGAGCCCGGCAAACAGGGCGGATTGGTCGGGGCTGACGCCGCTTTCGCCCTGCCAGCGCCCGGCCGACGTGGACAGCCGGGTGGCGGGAGCGCCGGTGCGCAGGCGCACGATGTCGTGCCGGCGGAAGCTCTCGCGGCGGGCGATGCGGGCGGGCTGGCCGTCGACCTTGAGCGCGCCGTCCGCGATGAGCGCCTTGAAGTTCAGGAGCTTGGGGCAGACCAGCAGGATCTCGCGATCCCGCTGTACGGCGTCATACCAGACCGTCGTCCAGTCATAGGCGGCGTCAAAGCCCTCGCCGCGCGCGCCCTCGGGCACGAGCACCTCGCGGCGCAGGGGGGAGCCCTCGGTTGAGAGGCTCTGCATCTCGGAGATGGAGAAATCCGGCGTTTCCATGCCGTCTCTTAAGGCAAGATCGGGGGCGCTGCCAACTGGCTTGCGCGGCGGGATCAGGGGCAAGGCGTGCCGATCATTCGGCCGCCTGTGGCGAGGCCTCGTCGCGGGAGAGCGCCATCCAGGCGTCGTACTGCGACAGGAACACCCGGCCGTTCATCTCGTCGAGGAAGTGGCTGCGCTGCAGGCGGTCCATGACCGGACCTTTCACCTCGGAGAGATGCAGGTGGATGTTCATGTCCTTCAGCCGCTGGAGGATGGCCTCCAGCGACTCCAGCGCCGAGAGGTCGACCTCGTTCACGGCGGGGAAGTTCAGGATCACGTGCTCCAGTTCGCAGTCCCCGACGACGCGGTCGTAGATGTAATCCTCGAGAAAGCGGGCGTTGGCGAAGTAGAGGCTCTCGTCGACGCGCAGGGTCAGGACCTTGGGATCGGTGGTCACCTTGTGGCGCAGGATGTTCCGGAAATGATGGGTGCCGGGGACCAGTCCGATCTCGGCGATATGCGGGCGGGAGGTCTTGTAGAGGTGCAGGAAGATCGAGAGCACCACGCCGGCCGAGACGCCCACTTCGACGCCCATGCCGAGGGTCAGCAGGATCGTCGTGGCAACGGCGAAGAAATCGGCGCGGGAGAAGGCCCAGGCACGCTTCAGGATCGAGAAGTCCACCAGGCTCAGGACGGCGACGATGATCGTCGCGGCGAGGGTTGCGGTGGGCAGGAAGTAGAGCAGGGGCGTCAGAAGCAGCGCGGCAAGCAGGATGCCGATGGCGGTGAAGGCGCCGGCGGCCGGTGTTTCGGCTCCGGCGTCGAAGTTGACCACGGAGCGGGCGAACCCGCCGGTCACCGGGTACCCGCCGGTCAGCGAGGCGGCGATGTTGGAGGTGCCGAGGCCGATCAGCTCCTGGTCCGGGTCGATGCGCTGGCGCCGCTTCGCGGCCAGGGTCTGCGCGACCGAGACGGATTCCACGAAGCCGATGATCGAGATCAGCACCGCCGAGCCAAAAAGCGCGACCCAGATCTCCATGTCGAAGCTGGGCGCGGTGAGGGGGGGCAGGCCGCGGGGCACGTCGCCGACTATGGCGACGCCGCGGTCGGCGAGGCCGAACGCCCAGGCGAGGAGCGTCGTCGCAACGACGGCCGCGACAGGGCCGGCCTTGGTCAGCACGTCGGCGAGCCGCGGCTTCAGGCCGTAGCCCAGGAGCAGCGGCTTCAGTCCCTTGCGCACCCAGAACAGGAAGGCGGTGGTCGCGACGCCGATGATCAGCGTCCAGAGGTTGGTCTGGCCGAGGTTCGACAGGAGGCTCTCGACGGTCTCGATCAGATTGTGGCCGGACGCCTTGACCCCGAGAATGTGCTTGAGCTGCGAGGTCGCGATCAGGATCCCGGAGGCAGTGATGAAGCCCGCGATCACCGGATGGGACAGGAAATTGGCGATGAAACCGAGCCGCATCAGCCCCATCGCGGTCAGGAAGACGCCGGAGAGAAACGCCAGGGTGATCGCGGCGAGGGCGATGGCGCCGGGGTCGGTGAGGCCGAGGTTGCCGACCGCGGCGGCGGTCATCAACGAGACAACGGCGACCGGCCCCACGGCGAGGGCCCGCGAGGTGCCGAAGATGGCGTAGGCCACCAGCGGGAGGATCGAGGCATAGAGGCCCATCTCGGCCGGCAGACCCGCGAGCAGCGCATAGGCCAGCGACTGCGGGATCAGCATGATCGTCACGATGACCGCCGCGAGGGCGTCGCTTTCGAAGGTCTGGCGGCTGTACTGGCTGCCCCAGTCGAGGACTGGAAGGTAGCGGCGCAGGAACGGGGGCATCATGAAACCTCGGGGAAACGTAAGGCGTTGGCGCGCCCGGTGGCCGGACGCGCCGTGGGTGTCAGGCGGAGACGGTGCCCTCGCCGGTGATCTTCTCGGGCTTGGCCATCCATTCGCGGCCCTTGAGCATCGCGCCCCAGTAGACCGGCGGCAGGAGCATCTCCTTGAGCAGCCAGGCTGCGCGCGTCGGCCTGGTGCCGTCGATCACCCACTTGGGGAAGGAGGGCATAAGCGTGCCGCCATAGCCGAACTCGGCCAGCACGATCTTGCCGCGCTCGACCGTCAGCGGGCAGGAGCCGTAGCCGTTGTAGGCCCCTTGCGGGTTGCCGCCCAGGATGTCGGCGGTGACATTGGCGGCCACGACAGGGGCCTGCATCCGGGCTGCGGCGGCGGTCTTGGCGTTGGGCGCGTTCATCACGTCGCCAAGCGACCAGATGTTGTCGAAGCTCTTGTGGCGCAGCGTGATCTGGTCGACGTCCACCCAGCCGGCGGCATCGGAGAGCGGCGAGACGCGGATGAAGTCCGGCGCGGTCTGCGGCGGGCAGACATGGATCATGTCGAACTCGACCTCGATGGTGCGCGGTTCCTGCTCTGGCTCCTTCACCGCGAAGGTCGCCTTCTTCGCCGGGCCGTCGATGGCCACGAGGTTGTGGAAGAAATTGAGCTTGGCGTCGTATTTCCGCACGTAGTCCATCAGCGCGGGCACGTAGTCCTTCACCCCGAACAGCACCCCGCCGGCATTCATGAACTGGATGTCGATGTTGCCCAGCACCTCTTCGCGCCACCAGTGATCACCGGAAAGATACATCGCCTTCTGTGGCGCGCCGGCGCATTTGATCGGCATCGGCGGCTGGGTGAAGAGTGCGCGGCCCTTGCGGAGCCCCTGCACCAGCTCCCAGGTGTAGGGCGCGAGATCGTAGCGGTAGTTCGAGGTGACGCCGTTCTTGCCGAGCGTGTCGACGAGCCCGTCGACCGCATGCCAATCCAGCTTGAGCCCCGGGCAGACGATCAGGCGATCGTATTTCACCACCCGGCACCCGTCGAGAATGACGGCGTTGTTGCCCGGCTCGAAGGCGGCCACGGCGGCCTTGATCCAGTGCACACCCTTGGGGATCAGGCTCCCCATGGTGCGGGCGGTGGTGGTCGGGTCGAACACGCCGGCGCCGACCATGGTCCAGCCGGGCTGGTAATAGTGGATGTCGGCCGGGTCGATGACGGCGATGTTCAGATCGCGCATCCGGCTCTTCAGGGAGGAAGCGACCGAGATGCCGCCAGCTCCGCCGCCCACGATCACCACGTCGAACTTGGCGTCGCCGCTGTCGGTCGGGGTCTTGCCACCGTTGACGATGCGGCGGACCACGCCGCCCATGTCGTAGCCGGCGGCCTTGGCCGTGGCGAGGATCCGGGTCGGGTCCATGTCCTTGGCGTGCGACAGCGACCAGAGCGTCGTCGAGCGCATGCCGGAGCGGCAATAGGCCAGCACCGGGCCGGGCAACTCGTTCAGCGCGCGCCCGAAAGCGTCGGCCTGCGAATCCTCGACCATGCCGGAGGTCACCGGCAGGTAGCGGGCCTCCAGCCCGAGCTCCACCGCGCTGCGCTCGATCTCCTCGAAGGTCGGCTGGTCGTTGCCTTCGCCGTCGGGACGGTTGCAGATGATGGCGCGGAACCCCGCATCTTTGATCCTGGGCAGGTCGTCCGCGCTGATCTGGCCGGAGACAGACAGGCGGTCGGTCAGTGTCTTGAAATCCATGGTTCTCGTCTCCTCCAAGAGAACGGCGTCCCGGGGAAGGCGCCGCGCGGCTCGCTTCGGAGCGTCGCGGCGCCTCGTGGTCTCAGAGGCCGTTGACCGGCACCTTCAGCATCGGCACGCCATCCTTGTCGCGCGGCACCTCGCCGGCGCGCATGTTCACTTGCAGCGAGGGGATGATCAGCTTGGGCATGGCGAGCTGGGCGTCGCGCTCGGTGCGGAACTTCACGAACTCTTCCTTGGTCTTGCCGGCGCCGACGTGGATGTTGTGCGCCTTTTCGTCGGCCACTGTGGTCTCCCACTGGATGTCACGGCCGTTCGGGCCGTAGTCGTGGCACATGAAGAGCCGCGTCTCGTCGGGCAGGGCCAACACCTTCTGGATGCTGTCGTAGAGCGTGCCGGCGTCGCCGCCGGGGAAATCGGCCCGTGCCGAGCCGCCATCGGGCATGAAGAGCGTGTCGCCGACAAAGGCGGCATTGCCCATCACGTGCACCATGCAGGCCGGCGTGTGGCCCGGCGTGTGCATCGCGAAGACAGGCATCTGGCCGACCATGTAGGTGTCGCCGTCCTTGAACAGGGCGTCGAACTGCGACCCGTCGCGCTGGAACTCGGTGCCTTCGTTGAAGATCTTGCCGAAAACGTCCTGCACGGTGACGATGTGCTCGCCGATGCCGATCTTGCCGCCCAGCTTCTCCTGGATGTAGGGCGCGGCGGACAGGTGGTCGGCGTGGACATGGGTCTCGATCAGCCACTCGAGCTTGAGACCATTTTCCTGCACGAACTTGATGAGCTCGTCGGCATGTTCATAGGTGATCCGGCCGGCGGCGTAATCGATGTCCATCACGGAGTCGACGATGGCGCAGGCGTCGGAGGCCGGGTCCTTCACGACATAGCTGATGGTGTTGGTCGCCGGGTCGAAGAAGCCGGTGACCTCGGGTTTCAGAGAGGTATCGACAGGGTATTCCATGGTTTCCTCCTCAGGTGTTGTCGGCTTCGGGCGCGACATCGCGGGGCAGGTGGGTCAGCGGGCCATGCGGGGCGGGCTTGTGCTCGGCATAGTTCGGTGTCTGGAACCGGACGGACATGTGGGTGTTGATGAACCGGGCCAGCGCCATGCCGCCGATCAGCGCCGCGGCAAAGATCAGGACCTCGGAGCGGCCGGTGCCGATCGCGGGCAGCGCCCCGCCGGGGCAGAAGCCGGACATTCCCCAGCCCACGCCGAAGACGGCCGAGCCGCCGAGCAGTTTCAGGTCGATGCTGCGGTTCTGCGGAAGGTGGAACATCTGGTCGAAGCTCGGTCCCGGCCGGCCAAGAACCCAGCGGTAGCCGAAGAAGGTCACGACCAGTGCACCGCCCATGACGAAGGCGAGGGACGGGTCCCAGGTGCCGGCGATGTCGAAGAAGTTCAGCACCTTCTCCGGGTTCGCCATGCCGGAGATCGAGATCCCCAGGCCGAAGATCAGGCCGATCAGGTATGTCAGCAGCAGGCGCATGTCAGACCCCCATCACGTGCCGGGTGACGTAGACGGTCAGCCCGGTGGTCAGCATGAAGGTGAGCGTCGCGGCCAGCGAGCGCGGCGACAGGCGCGCCAGCCCGCAGACGCCGTGACCCGATGTGCAGCCGGATCCGTAGGAGACGCCGAGGCCGACGAGCAGACCGCCGATTACCAGCATCGGCGTCGAGCTCGGCACGGTGATCTCCGGCCAGCCGCCGGTCAGCATCAGGAAGAGGGCGGGGCCGCTGATCATTCCGGCGAGGATCGCCCACCGCCAGGAGCGGTCGTCCTCGCCCCAGATCGCCGCGGCAAGGATGCCCGTGGCGCCCATGATGCGGCCCAGGACGAGCATGAGCAGAACGGCGGCCAGCCCGATAAGGCTGCCGCCGAGGAGAGACGCCAGAGGCGTGAAGTTCACGATTTCCATGTGTCAGGTCTTGGTCTTGCAGGTCTTGATCCCGAGGATCTGGTAAGGCGGGCAGTATCCCATGGCTGAGGTGCCGAGCATCACGAGGCCGACGATGGCCGCGATGGTGGACCACAATCCGCTCCAGCCGGCGCTGAAGGCCGCGATCAACAGCACGACGCCGATGACGGCACGGATGGCGCGGTCGGCGGTGCCCATATTCTTGGTCATGGTAGCGTTCCCTTCATGGTCAGTTTCGAGGCGAGTCTACCCCGAGTCGCAGTGAGGTTTCAGTGACGATGTCACCGAAACCGATGCCGCAAATGCGCATTCCAAGATCCCGGACCGGGATCCGGGGGCGGGCGCGCCGGCGTCGGACATGAACTGCCCTTCTTTCCTTTGCCCAGGAGGGCGGTATCGCTCACTTGGGTACCGCGATTTATAAATTCAAGAATGTGAATTTGTAAAGGGAAAAGGTCAGGCTGCCGTGGCGGCGATGCCGGCGATCGCGGCGCGGTCCGTGATCTCGATGGTCCCGCGGGCCTGTTCGATCCAGCCGCGCCGATGGAATTCCGCAAGCTGGCGCGAGACGACCTCGCGCGCGGTGCCGAGTTCGGCGGCAAGTTTCTGGTGCGTGGCCTTGACGGTTCCGTCCTGTGCGAGATCGAGCAGCCTTTGTGCCAGCCGGATGTCCATCCGTCGGAATGCAACTTCCTCGATGACCATGAAGAGGTCGGTGATCCGCCGGGAGTAATTGTCGAACACGAAGCGGCGGAACGCGTCGGACCCGGCGATCAGCTCGTCGAACACCGGCCGGGGAATCGCCGCGGCCTCGACGGCGGTCTCGGTCACGCCCTCGGCGGCGTATTCCTCCTGGCCGAGCAGGCAGGCGGTGGTCAGGACGCAGCTTTCGCCGGCCTTCACGCGATAGAGCACGATCTCGCGGCCGGTCTCGGAGATCTTCTGAACCCGAACCGTGCCGTCGAGCAGCAGCAGCAGCGAGTCCGGTTCCCGGCCGGGGCCGAAGACCGTTGTCCCCTCCGGCACGCGGAGTACCTGGCTGCGCGCCTCGAGCAGATCCCGGGCGTTGCCTTCCAGGTCAGCAAGGCCGGTGAACAGATCGATCCAGGACATGACGTACCTCGCTCCGTCGGCGGTCCCTTCTGTCTAGCCTGCGCATCGACGGGCGCAAGCGGCAGTGACGCGGGCAGGCTGCGCATCTGCGACCTTGCGCCGGGCGGTGGCGCTAGCGGGAGCGTAAACACGTGCGCAGACACGGGAATGTCGCAGGCAAATCGCGATGCCGGGCCTTGACGACCTCCCATGGCTGGGCGGAATACTAGAGGGCCGCGCGGCGCGGTCATCCCGGTGAGCCAGACCGGGAACGTACCGGCCGGGCCACGGGGCAGGATCAGACGGCGGCCAGAGTCCGCGCGGGATCCGGCAAGGTCCGCCCCAAGAAGCGGGCCAGATCGCGCATCGAGGTCTCCGACCGCCAAACCGGCAAAGTTTGGAGGAACTCTAAGATGCGATGCTTCACTGTCCTGGGCCCATCGAGCTCGGGCAAGACGACCCTGATCGAGGCGCTCAGCCAACTCGACTCCAAACCCGTCAAGTCCGAGCTTTCCGAGTTCTTTTCGCTGACCGAATTCACCTATCTCGACGAGCCGTGGTGCGCCTTCGACATTGCCGGCGGCGCGGATTACCTCGGTTTCGCCGGCGAGGCGCTGGCCGCGAGCGACGCGGCGATTCTCTGCGTGCCGCCCGAGCCCGAGGCGGCGGTGCTCTGCGCCCCCTACCTGCGGCTGATCGAGGAGAGCGGCACGCCCTGCGTGCTCTTCATCAACCGCATGGACACCACGGACAACCGCGTCCGTGACATCGTCGCGGCGCTGCAATCCTATGCGAACCACACGATCATCCTGCGCCAGGTGCCGATCCACGACGGTGGAGAGATCGTCGGCACCGTCGACCTGATCTCCGAACGGGCCTGGGAATTCCAGGAGGGCAAGCCCTCGAACCTTATCGAGATCCCGGATGGCGTACGTGCGCGGGAAGAGGAGGCCCGCGCCGAGCTGCTGGAGCACCTGTCGGATTTCGACGATCACCTGCTGGAGGAGCTGATCGAGGACAAGGCGCCACCGCGCGACGAGGTCTACGACGTCGCCGCCCACGTGCTGCGCGACAACGACGACATCCCGGCCTTCCTCGGGTCGGCCGCCGCGAAGAACGGCATCACCCGGCTGATGAAATCGCTGCGCCACGAGGCGCCCTCGGTCGAGGCGACGGCGGAACGGCTAGGGCGGGAGGCCGACGCCATCGGTGTCTTCGCCAGCTTCCGCAAGCACATGGGCAAGGCCGTCGTGCTGCGGGCCCTCGGCTCGGAGATCGGGGCCGGCGCCAACCTGGGCGGCGCGGGCATCGGCAACCTGAGCGGCATCGACGGCAAGCATCCCGTGCAGTCCATTCCCGTGGGTGCGGTGGGGGTCGCGGTGAAATCCGACCATCTGGATGCGGGTTACACCTATACCGCAAATGGCCGCGAGGCGTTGGATGACTGGTGCCGCGGCCACCCGCCCAGCCACGCCTGCCTCGTCACGCCGGTGCACGAGAAGGACGACGCCCGGCTGTCCAGCGCGCTCGCCCGCATCGCCGAGATCGATCCGGGGCTCGCGGTGGAGCAGGACGAGGCCAGCGGCCACGCCGCCGTGCGGCTGCAGGGGCCGATGCACCTGCGGCGGGTCCAGGCGCAGCTGGAAGGGGATTTCGGCATCTCGGTGGAGACCGCGCCGGTGGCGGCCAGCTACCGCGAGACGATCACCCGGACCGTCCAGCACCAGCACCGCCACCGCAAGCAATCGGGCGGGGCGGGCCAGTTCGCGGATGTCCACATGACCATCGCGCCGCGCGACCGGGGCACCGGCTTTGCCTTTGACGAGGTGGTGAAGGGCGGGGCGGTGCCGCGCAACTACATCCCGGCGGTCGAGTCCGGGGCGCAGGATGCGCTGGTCCGTGGTCCGCTGGGCTTCCCGGTGATCGACGTCGCCGTGACCCTGACCGACGGCAAGGCGCATTCCGTCGACAGCTCCGACTTCGCGTTCCGCGCCGCGGGCAAGGCCTGCGTCAAGGAGGCGCTCGGAGAGGCCGGGCCGGTGCTGTTGCAGCCGATCGACCAGGTGAACATCCACGTGCCGTCGATCTTCTCCGGCGCCATCGTGACGCTGGTGTCCTCGCTCAAGGGGCAGGTGCTCGGCTTCGACCCGAATCCGAACGCCAAGGGATGGGACATCTTCCACGCGATGCTGCCCGATTCCTCGCTGGACGAACTGTCCCGCGCGCTCGGCGGCGCGGCGCAGGGCACCGCCTGGTTCGAGGCCAGCTTCGACCATTACCAGGAGTTGCATGGCAAGGAGGCGGAAAGGATCAGCGCCGAGGCCAAGGAACCGGCCTGACGGGCCCCGTCGCAAAATGAAAATCGCCGGGCAGGTTTCTGCCCGGCGGTCTCAGGTGTCGCGACTGCGGCTCTGACGTGCAGCCGTGAGCTGTCTCACTCTCCGGCGAGATAGGTTTTCAGTGTTTCCGCGGTGCCCTGCTGCCAGAGCGAGGTCAGCGCCGCGCCGAAGGCGGCGCGGAAGGTCACGTTGCTGGCCACGTCGCCGTAGATGTCGACCATCTCGAGCCAGGCCATCGGGTCCGTGCGGGCGGCCTTGGCCTGCTGGACCAGGCGCTCCCATGCGGGGTCGTTCGCCTCGATCTTCACGCCCTGTTCATCCTCGCCGAAGCAGTAGCGGGCCCAGAGCGCGCTGCCGAGCGCCAGCCCGTCGACACCGCGTTCCGCCGCCAGGCAGTCGGCGACCGACGGCACGATGAACTTGGGCTGGCGGTTGGAGCCGTCGAAGCACAGCCGGCGGATCTGGTCCTCGATCCGGGGATTGGCGAAGCGGGTCTTGATCAGGTCGAGGTAGTCCCACAGCGAGGTATCGGGCACCGGCGGCACGATCGGCACGACCTCGTCGCGCTCCACCTTGTTCATGAAACCGCCGACGAGCGGGTGAGTCATCGCCTCGTGGGCGTAGGTGCAGCCCAGAAGATGACCGGCATAGGCGATCAGCGCGTGGCCGCCATTTAGAATGCGGATCTTCATGTGTTCGTAGGGCGTCACGTCGGTCACGAACTGCACGCCGACTTTCTCCAGCGCGGGCCGGCCGGCGGTGAAGTTGTCCTCGAGGACCCACTGCCGGAAGGGCTCGCAGAAGACAGGGCGGGCATCGTCCAGCCCGTAGGTGTCGCGCAGGTGCGCTTGTCGCTCGGGTGTCGTGGCCGGGGTGATCCGGTCGACCATGCCGTTCGGGAAGGCGACGTTGGCCTCGATCCAGTCCGCCAGCGCCGGGTCCTGGGCCCGGGCGATGCCGACGACCGCCGCGCGGGCGACCTTGCCGTTATGGGGGACGTTGTCGCAGGACATCACCGTGAAGGGAACAGCGCCGGCGTCCCGACGCGCCCGCAGGCCCGCCACAATGGCGCCGAAGATCGTCGTCGGGTGGTCGGGACGGGCAATGTCGGCCTGGATCTGCGGGTTTTTCGGATCGAAGACGCCGGTCGCCGGGTCGATGAAATAGCCGCCCTCTGTCACGGTCAGCGAGACGATTCGGATGGCCGGATCTTCCATTGCCTTGAAGATCGGTCCGTGGCCTTCCTCGACCTCCGCGAAGCCGCACATCGCGCCGACAATGCGTGCGCTGTCGCCCGAGCCGTCCTGCTCCATCACCGTGTAAAGGCAGTCCTGGGCGATCAGCGCCTCCCGCTGCTCGGCGTCGTAGCGCATGACGCCGGCGCCGAGGATGCCCCAGTCGTCCGAGCCGCCGAGCGCCAGGACATCGTCGATGTAGATCGCCTGGTGTGCGCGGTGGAAATTGCCCATGCCGACATGCAGGATGCCGGGCCTGACGCCGGCGGGGTCGTAAGCCGGGCGCGCGATGCCTTCCGGCAGGGCGCCGAGCGTTTCGCGGGACAGTTTCGTGGTCATCGGGGCCTCCATTCGGATGGTGGGCAACATGCCGCCATCGCTTTGATCGGTGGGCTCGACCACGGGTTGGCGTGGTCGGAGCGGAAAAGAACGGGCGAGCCGGCCGGATCAGATCCCGGCGCAGAGGCTCTGCCGCCCCGCCGCGGTCGGGCGGGCCGGTGTCGGTGGCGCTTCGGTTTCGAACGTCATGTCAGCTCATCCACTGGCCGCCATCGACGTTGAAACATTGCGAGACGATGTAGTCGGCCTCCTGCGTGGCGAGGAAGATCGCCATGCCGGTGAGGTCGTCGGCGGTGCCCATGCGTCCATAGGGAACCGCTTCTCCGACTTCCTTCTTCTTCTGGCCCGGGGCCTTGTTCTCGTACTTGGCGAAGAAGGCGTCGACACCGTCCCAGTGCTCGCCATCGACCACGCCGGGCGCGATGGCGTTCACGTTGATGCCGTGTCCGATCAGGTTCAGCCCGGCGGATTGGGTCAGGCTGATGACGGCGGCCTTGGTGGCGCAGTAGACCGCCACCAGAGGCTCGCCGCGCCGGCCGGCCTGGCTGGCCATGTTGATGATCTTGCCGCCGCCGCCGCGCTCGACCATGTGGCGCGCCACCGCCTGCATGGTGAAGAGCGTGCCGGCGACGTTGACCGAGAACAGCGTGTCGTATTCGGCGCGTTCGATCTCCACGATGGGCGCGGCGCTGAAGAGGGCCGCGTTGTTGATCAGGATGTCGATCCGGCCGAGCCGTTCCACGGTTTCGGAGACGGCGGCGTCGATGCTGTCCTGCCGCGTGACGTCCATCTCGACGGCAATGACGGCGTCGCCGATCTGGGCGGCGGTTTCACGGGCGCGCGTGATGTTGAGATCGCCGATCGCGACCCGCGCGCCCTCCTTCACATAGGCTTCTGCAAAGGCACGACCGATCCCGCGCGCTGCGCCGGTGATAAGTGCGGTCTTGCCGTCCAACCGTTTCATCGGATCGCGAGCCCCTCGGCGTCGAACTTGTGCAGCTTGTCGAGTTGCGGCGACAGATAGATCTCGTCGCCGTGACGCGCCGCGATGTCGCCGGTGATGCGCACGGTGACCATGTCCACAAGGCCGGTGTCGTGGACGTGGATGAACGTGTCCGACCCGAGGTGTTCGGCCACCCCGACCCGGCCCTTCCAGGTGCCCTCGGTCTTGCTGACGTCGATGTGCTCCGGACGGATGCCGATGGTCGTGGCGCCGTGCTTCTGCGCTTCCGCGCCGTCGAACAGGTTCATCTTGGGCGAGCCGATGAAGCCGGCGACGAAGGTGTTGCGCGGCTCGTGATAGAGCTCGAGCGGAGAGCCGACCTGTTCGATGTTACCGGCGCGCAGGACCACGATCTTGTCGGCCATTGTCATGGCCTCGACCTGGTCATGGGTGACGTAGATCATCGTGGTCGCCAGACGCTTGTGCAACTCGCTGATCTCCAGCCTCATGCCGACCCGCAGGGCGGCGTCGAGGTTGGAGAGCGGCTCGTCGAACAGGAAGGCCGCGGGCTCGCGCACGATGGCGCGGCCGATGGCGACCCGCTGCCGCTGACCGCCCGAGAGCTGGCCGGGGCGCCGGTCCAGGTAGTCGGTCAGGTTCAGCGCCTTGGCCGCGGCCTCGATCCGCCGCTTCTGCTCGTCTTCCGGCACGCCGGCCATCCGCATCGGGAAGGCGATGTTCTTACGAACCGACATGTGCGGATAGAGCGCGTAGGACTGGAACACCATCGCGAGGCCGCGCTTGGCGGGCGGCACGTCGGTCGCGTCCTTCCCGTCAATGGCGATGTGGCCCGAGGTGATGTCTTCCAGCCCGGCGATGAGCCGCAGAAGGGTGGACTTGCCGCAGCCCGAGGGGCCGACGAAGACAGTGAACTCGCCGTCTTCGATGGTCAGATCCAGTGGCGGGATGACCTGCACGTCGCCGAAGCTCTTGGTCACCTGGTTCAGTTGAATTTGTCCCATTGGTCAGTTCCCTTACTTGACGGCGCCGAAGGTCAGGCCGCTGACGAGTTGCTTCTGGCTGAACCAGCCGAGAATGAGGATCGGTGCGATGGCCATGGTCGAGGCGGCCGACAGCTTGGCGTAGAACAGTCCTTCCGGGCTGGAGTAGCTGGCGATGAAGGCTGTCAGCGGAGCTGCCTTTGCTGCGGTCAGGTTGAGCGTCCAGAACGCCTCGTTCCAGGCCAGGATCACGTTCAGCAGCAGCGTGCTGGCGATGCCGGGAATGGCCATCGGCGTCAGGATGTAGAAAACCTCTTCGCGAAGGGACGCGCCGTCCATCCGGGCCGCTTCGAGGATCTCGCCGGGGATCTCCTTGAAGTAGGTGTAGAGCATCCAGACGATGATCGGCAGGTTGATCAGCATCAGCACGATGGTCAGGCCGAGGCGGGTGTCCAGCAGACCCAGTTTGATGAACAGCAGGTAGATCGGGTAGAGCACGCCGACCGCCGGCAGCATCTTGGTGGACAGCATCCACAGCAGGATGTCCTTGGTCCGCTTCGAGGGCACGAAGGCCATCGACCAGGCGGCGGGCACAGCGATGATGATGCCGAGGATGGTGGAGCCACCGGCGATGATGATCGAGTTCCACAGGAAGCGCATATAGTTGGAGCGCTCCATGACCACGCCGTAATTCTCCAGCGTCCAGTCGAAGTTCAGGAATATCGGCGGATCGGCGATCGCCTGGGCCTCGGTCTTGAAGCTGGTCAGGATGGTCCAGAGGATCGGGAAGAAGATGAGCAGTCCGACGATCCAGGCTGCGGTCGTGTTGATGACCTTGCGTTTAGTCGTTGCTGAGCGAGCCATGATGTCCTCCTCACGCGTCCAGGTTCTTGCCGACGATGCGCATCAGGAAGATCGCAACGATATTGGCGAGAATGATTGCATAGACACCGCCCGCGGATCCGAGGCCGACGTTCTGGCTCTCCAGCACGCGCTGGAAGATCAGGTAGCTCAGCGTCTTGGTGCCGAATGCGCCCCCGGTGGTGACGAAGATCTCGGCGAAGATGGCGAGCAGAAAGATTGTCTGGATCAGGATGACGATGGTGATGGCGCGGCCGAGATGCGGCAGGATGATATAGAAGAACCGGGACAGCGGCTGAGCCCCGTCCATCTCGGAGGCTTCGAGCTGTTCGCTGTCGAGAGACTGGATGGCGGTCAGCAGGATAAGCGTGGCGAAAGGCAGCCACTGCCACGAGACGATCAGGATGAGAGACGGCAGCGATGCCTGGCTCAGCCACTCGACAGGCGCTGCGCCAAAGGCCTTCCACAGATGTGCCAGAAGGCCGTTGACCGGATCCATGAACATGTTCTTCCACACCAGCGCCGACACGGTCGGCATGACGAAGAAGGGCGCGATGACGAGGATGCGGACGATACCCTGTCCCCACATCGGCTGGTTGAGCAGGATCGCCAGGAGCACGCCAAGCGTCACGGTGATGGCCAGAACGCCGCCGACAATGACCAGCGTGGCATAGATCGAGGGCCAGAATGAGCTGGACGTCACGAACCGGACGTAGTTCTCGAAACCGACCCAGTCGAGGCCGTTGGCGAGAGAGTCGCCCCTAAGTGGCAGGTACTTCTTGAACGAGAAGAACAATGTCATCGTCAGCGGGACGAGCATCCATCCCAGGAGCAGTACGACGGCCGGAGCCATCATCAAGCGAGCAGCTGAACGTGAATGTTGGGTTGCCATGGTGACTCCTTCTCCTGTGACGGAACGAAAGCCCGCCTCTACCGGATGTTGGCAAGGGAAGTCGGGGTACGAAGGGCCCGGGGGGCGGCAAGCTGGGCCGCCCCCCGGGGTCGGGGAGGAGAGCTTAGTAGCCTGCGGCTTCCATCGCGTCGGTGGTCAGAGCCTGGGCCTTTTCAAGGGCCTCTTCGACGGATTGCTGACCGGCGTAAACCGCCGAGAACTCCTGGCTGACCTCGGTCGCGATACCGGCGAACTCCGGGATGGCGACGAACTGGATGCCGACGTAGGGCACCGGATCGACCGTCGGGTTGGTCGGATCGGCCGCGTTGATGGAGTCGAGCGTCATCTTGGCGAACGGCACCTTCTGGTACTCGGGGTTGTCGTAGAGAGAGGTCCGCGCACCCGGGGGAACGTTGGCCCAGCCTTCCTTCTCGGCGACGAGCTCGATGTACTCCTTCGAGGTCGCCCACTCGATGAACTGCTTGGCGGCGTCGGCTTTTTGCGTGCCGGCCGGGATCGCCAGCGCCCAGGCCCAGAGCCAGTTCGCGCGCTTGTCGACGCCGTCCTTGTTCGGCGCCAGCGCAAAGCCGACCTTGTCGGCCACGGTCGAGTCATTGGGGTTGGTCACGAAGGATGCCGCAACGGTGGCGTCGATCCACATGCCGCACTTGCCCTGCTGGAACAGCGACAGGTTCTCGTTGAAGCCGTTGGTGGCATAGCCCGGAGGGCCAGCTTCCGTCATCAGGTCCACGTAGAAGTTGAGCGCCTCGGCCCATTGGGGCTGATCGAACTGGGCCTTCCAGTCTTCGTCGAACCAGCGAGCGCCGAACGAGTTGCCCGTCACGGTGATAAAGGCGCCGCCTTCACCCCAGCCGGCCTTGCCGCGCAGGCAGATGCCGTTGATCTCGTTGGCGCGGTCGGTCATCGCGATCGCGGCTTCACGGATGAACTCCCAGGTCGGAGCTTCGGGCATCTCGAGGCCGGCCTTCTCCATCAGGTCGGTCCGGTACATGATCATGGAGCTTTCGCCATAGAACGGCGCTGCATAGAGCGTTCCGTCATGGCTGAGGCCGTTCCGCATCGCCGGCAGGATGTCGTCGACGTCGTATTCGGCGCTCAGATCATCCAACGGGATCAGCCAGCCATTGGCGCCCCAGATCGGAGTTTCGTACATGCCGATGGTCATGATGTCGAAAGCGCCACCCTTGGTCGAGATGTCGGTGGTGACGCGCTGGCGCAGAACGTTCTCTTCCAGCGTGACCCATTCGACCTCGTGTCCGGTCTTCGCGGTGAAATCATCCGTATAGCCTTGCATGCGGATCATGTCGCCGTTGTTCACAGTCGCAATGGTGATCGTTTCCGCAGTGGCCGCCGTCGTCAGCGCCGCCACCGCACAAGCGCCCATGAAAAGGGCGTGTGCCTTCAGTCGCATTGGTTTCCTCCCAAATGTGAGCATATGCTCATTTAGTGAGTTAATGCTCATCCAAGGTCGCCCTTAAGTCAAGATGTTTCTCAACCTGCCTGATTTATATGCGGCCTACTGGGAGAGGAGCGCTTCGGCCGTCTGCTCGTCGGTAACCAACCCATTGACGATCTTGCCGGATATCGCGCCAAGGATCGCCGGAAGCTTTTCGAGGCCGCCGGCCACGCCGACCACCAGCTTGTCTTCGCTGGGCGGATCGACCCGGACACCGGCCACGCGGCGGTTCGGGCCGCCATCGAGATAGGATCCCGATTCGTCGTAATACCAGCCCACGATCTCGCCGATTCCACCTGCCATCCGGATCTCTTCGAGCTCTTCGGCCGTCAGGAATCCGTCTTTCAGCATCGGGGCGGAACCGGAGGCCTGGCCGATTCCCACGAAGGTCACGCTTGCCTTGCGCGCCATCGCGAAGTTGCGCCGGACCGGACCGAGGGAATGGAACAGTTCACGTTCGTCCTCGGAGGAGGCGATCACCGGCAGGGGCATCGGGTACTGCCGCGCGCCCACCCGGTCGGCCAGCCGCATCAGCACGTCGAAATGCGAGGCGGAGCCGTCGGGCGAGATATTTCCGTTGAGCGAAACGATCTGGTGATGCGCGCCGTTGAGCGTCGGAACCTGTTCCACCGCCGCGCGCATGGCACGCCCCGTGCCGACAGCGACGACCAGAGGATGCTCGACGCTCAGGATCCGCTCGATCTCGGCGGCGGCGATCGGGGCGATCGCGTGCAGCGGCTGCGCGCCCTCGCCGAGGCTCGGCGCCACCCGGCACAGCCGCAGGCCGCGGCGCATGAACTCCGCCTCCATCTCCAGGCAGCGCGCGATACGATGGTCGAGGTGGAAGTGGATCAGCCCTTCCGACACGGCGCGGGCAACGAGACGCTGGGCGCGCTGGCGCGAAATGCCGAGTTCCTGCGCGATCTGGTCCTGGGTCTTCTGGCCGACGTAGTAGAGCCAGGCCGCTCGGGCGGCCTGATCGAGCGGCGTTGCCTCGAAAACGGCGGCCTTGAGATCGTTCATCGGGTGACCCCACCTGACTTCAGGTGCGGTACAGGGTGATAGAAATCGGCAAAAGATGCAAATGTCCTGTGCGGCGCTGCCTCGTCGGCGGACGGCTGCGGGGGGCTGTCCTGCATGTGGCTGCCTCCCAGGAACTGCCAGACCTGCATGCCCGCGGCGAGCCCCGCGCGCACCCCGTTCATGCTGTCCTCGATCACCAGGCAGCGCTCCGGACTTGCCCCCATCTGCCTGGCGGCAAAGAGAAACAGATCCGGCGCCGGCTTGCCGTTCGTGACCTGCGAGGCGGTGAACGCGCGGCCCGCGAAGGTCTCGGTCAGGCCGACGAGATCGAGCGACATCGCCAGCCGCTCCGGGCTGGAACTGGTCGCGAGGCAGAAGGGCGTCGCGAGCGAGGCGAGCACATCGCGCACCCCCGGAATGATCCGCAGTTCGTTGCGAAACGCCTCGAGCAGGCGCCGGCGATACTCCGCCTCGAACCTGTCGGGCAGCGCCAGCCCGAACTCCTTGCGGATCTGCTGCAGCACGACCGGATAGCTGCGGCCGAGGAAGTGACGGCGCACGTAGTCGATGTCCACATCGATGCCCCAGGCCGCGAGTTCGGCCACCAGCATCCGTGCCGAGATCAGCTCGCTGTCGATCAGGACACCGTCACAGTCGAAAATGACCAGGTCGATCACTGGCATGAAAGGATCTCCGTCCCCGACGTTGCAGCGCCCGGACGAAACGCCCGGCCGGAGGCCGCAGACTTACGGATTTGTCGTCTGCCCGCAACCGCTTGCGGCACCCCGGTCAGGCTTCGCCGACGTCGTCCATCAGCAGAGTGTCCGGATCGATCCCGCGTTTCTCGGCGCTGGCGCGCACCGCCTCCCGCAGAGCGGCGCTCCGGTTGAGCAGGCGGCGGAAGCGTGCCTCGTCCAGCACGAGCAGGGTCGAGGGCGCGATGGCCCGCACATCGGCGCGATGCGCCTTGCGCATGAGGATCGACATCTGGCCGAACATCTCGCCGCGTCCGAGCCGCCACGTCTGGCCCGCCATCTCCAGTTCCACCGCGCCGGAGGCGATGAAATAGACGCTCTTCGCCGGTGTGGCCTTGCGGAACAGGACCTCTCCGGCGTTGACGTAGCGCGTCTTGAGCGCACGGCCGAGACGCTTGAGCGTGGATTCCTTGAGATCGGTGAAGAGCGGGAACTGCCGCACAAGCTCGATCCTCTGCAGCGCGATGTCGAGCCGCGGGCGCTCCTCCGCCGCGGCGCGGCGGGTGGCGACGTCCTGCATCAGGGCAGTATAGACCTCGGCCCCGATCAGCCCGTCCTCCCGCATGGCGGCGTATTCGCGTTCCTCGAGCCGCAGCGCCGTGCGGCGGATGAAGCGGCGTTCCAGTTCTTCGGCGTAGCCGGGATATTGCAGGCGCAGCCCTTCCAGCGCCGTCTCCACCGCCTCGATCCGGCGCGCCAGCAACTCGCGAAGCAGGTCGGCAACCCGGCGCCCGTGGATCCGGCGGATGCGGCCCTCGATGAAGGTGCCGAGATCGCGCAGGATCAGGCGCTGAGACAGCAGCAGTTCGAACCGGTCTGCCGTCATCCGCGCGAGCGGGCCGGACAGACCGAGGCGGCTGTGCAGGATGACCGCGGCCCGGAACACCGTGCCATAGGCGACGCTCTTGCGCGCGGCGCGCTGGTAGCCACTCCGGCCGCCGCTGTGCGCGCCCTCGATCAGCTGGTCGGCATTCGCCAGCACCTGCTCGGCCATCCGTGCCGAGATCGTACGTTCCCGCATGCGGGCGAGGATCGTGTCCCGCTCGTGGCCGGCCAGCGCGATCAGCCCCAGGGTGATGCGGTCGCGGTCCAGGATGTCGGCGCTTTCCTCCGCCGTCTTGACCGCCGCGTCCAGCCGTTCGCCGAAGCGGATGGCCTCGGAGCGCACGATGTCGTGGGCGAGGTCGTAGTTCTCGGTGCTGCGCGCCACGTCCTCGCGCACCGTCTGCAGCGCCACGGCGACCACCTGCCGCGACAGCGCCTCGTCGATCGGCGACAGTCGGTCCAGTCCGAGCCAGCCGATCACCGCGCGCAGCGTGGTGCCCTGCACGATCAGCGTGAAGAGCGTGAAGCCGGTTGCCAGGATGCCGACCAGTCGCTTGATCTCGACCGGGACAAGGATGCTTTCGGTCACGGCCAGCGCCAGGGCGAGCGTCACCGCGCCCCGGAGCCCGCCCCACAGGATCGCGACCCGGTATGGGCGTTCGACCGGGGGCGAGGCGCGCAGCAGGGTCAGCAGCGGCAGCAACCCGAAAAGGATCACCGCCCGTGCTGCAATGGCGGCGACGATCACCACGCCCACCAGCACGAAATCGGCCGCCCGGACCTCTTCCAGCAGGCGCGGGATGAGCAGGGCGGCGAGGATAAAGATCAGCGCCCCCGCCCAATGGGCCAGCACCGCCCAGAGCTCGCGCAGGTTGGTCCAGGATTGCGGGGGCAGGCGGCCGGGGCCGGTCAGGTTGAGCGTCAGGCCCGCCGCGACCACCGCGATCACGCCCGAGGCGCCGACGATCTGTTCGGCGCCTATATAGGCCAGGTAGGGCAGGGCGACGGAGAGCGAGATCTGCGCCAGCTCGTGACGGCCGAACAGCGACATCAGCCAGACGGCAAAGCGCGCCGCGACCCAGCCGGTGACGGCGCCGCCCACGATCAGCATCGGAAACTGGGCGAGCGCATCGCCGAGATCCGGATCCGGCATCCCGAGCATCACGAAGCCCATGAACAGGCCGAACAGCGCGATCGCGGCGGCGTCGTTCAGCAGGCTTTCGCCCTCGATGATCCGAGCCAGCCGGCGGGGGGCGGAGAGCGACCGGAAGATCGAGACGACCGCCGACGGGTCCGTGGTGGAGACGATGGAGCCGATCAGCAGGCAGGCCGCCAGCGGGATCGTGCTGGTCCAGGAGAGCGCATAGCCGACCCCCAGCGTCGCCACGACGACAGCGACCACCGCCAGCACGAGGATCGGCACCCAGTCGTCGACCATCCGGCGGATGTCCATCTCGATGGTCGCCTGAAAGATCAGCGTCGGCAGGAACACGTAGAGGAACACGTTGGACCGGATCGGCAGCCCGAGGATCGCCTCGGCGACCGGGTTCAGCGCATCGGTCAGCTCGGTGCGTAGGAAGAACGTCGCGCCGGCACCGATCAGGACCCCGAGCACAGCCAGGATCACGCTATAGGGCAGCCGCAACCGCGCCGCGAGCGGCTCGGCCGCGCCGATGACGAAGAAGAGCGACGCGATGACGGTGGTGACCAGAACGATATCCATTTGGACGACCTAACCGGATTTGATGGCCAGCGGAATCGGCATCTCTTCCCTCACGGCCCCGACATGAGCGGCTTTCCGCACCTTGGGCACGAGCCGGCCACCGGGCACGTCCTGACGAGCGTCAGCCGGGCTGCGTGACCTTCCCGGCGACGAAGGGCCGGTTCCGGACCGCCAGCCAGAGGACCGCGCAGATCGTCCCGATCACTGCGAACAGCATTCCGAGCGTCTGGATCAGGTCGTCGGAATGGGCGGCGACGATCTGGACCCCGGCCGCGCCGAGCATCATCGTGACGAAGTGGATCAGAGCGGCCGCCGATCCGGTGTCCCGCTGCTGCTGTTCGAGCATCAGGTTCGCGCCGGGCACCCGCAACAGGATCACCGCGACGGTCGAGATCGCCGCCGCCCCGGCGAACAGGAAGGGCGAGAGGGGGCCGATCAGGGCGATCATCGTCCCGCCGAGCACCACAACCGAAAAGGCTGCGAGGATCAGGGTCTGAACCGGCACTGTCCGCGACAGCCGCATGTAAAGCGTCGGACCGGCTAGCGCGCAGGCGGCATTGAAGGCGAAGATCAGGCTGAAGGCCTGCTCCGACATCCCGAAATTACCGATGTAGACATAGGCGGCGCTGCCGATGAAGGACATCAGGCACATCGGCGCGAGGCCGAAGATCAGTAGCAGGCAGGCGAAGCGCGGGTTGCGCATCACCGTGCCCAGCCGCGCCCAGGACGTCAGCATGGAGCCATCGTATCTCTCCTCCAGCGTCTCCCGGAACAGCGTCACCAGCACCGCCGCGCAGCCGCCGAACAGTGCCAGCACCACGAACATCGCCTGCCAGGAGGCGATCCTGAGCAGGAAAGCCCCGAGCACAGGCGCGATCATCGGGGCGATGATCACCAGCGACATCACTGTTGCCATGATCCGTTCCCGCTCCCGGCCGTCGTAGAGATCCTTGACGATGGACGTCTGCACCACCGTCACCGCGCCGCCGCCGATCCCCTGCAAGGCCCGGAAGGCGATCAGGCCCTCGATGCCGGTCGAGAGCACGCAGCCAAGGCAGGCCAGGATATAGAGCGCGAGCCCGATCAGCAGGATCGGCTTGCGGCCGTATTTCTCGCTCAGAGGCCCCCAGAACAGCATCCCGCAGGCATAGGCGACCATGTAGGCGCCCAGCGTCAGGTTGACGGTGCCGCGGCTGGTCTGGAAGGCCTCCACAAGCTGCGGCAGGGCCGGCAGGTAGAGGTCCATCGTCATGGGCGGAAAAGCCGCGAGGATGATCAGGAGAAACAATATTCCCCTGCGGCCCAGCAGCGGCTGCTCGGTTTTCATGATCTGTGTCTCCTGAACGGCAATGCCGCCTAGAACGCCAGTTGCTCGAAACGGATATGCCGACGGGGCACGCCGAGCGATTTCAGTGTGCGGACGACAAGGCGGGTCATCTGGGGCGGGCCACAGACGTAGAAGGCGGCCTTGGCGATCTGGTCGGCGTCGAGTTTGCGGGAAAGGACCATCCGGTCGATGAGGCCGCGCTCGGCGCCGTCGCCGGCGTTCTCGAGCACCAGCGTCGCCTTGAAGTCGGCCATCTGCGCCTCGGCGGCGGCGATCTCGTCCCGCGCCACCACGTCTTCGGGATTGCGGCTGCCGTAGATCAGCCGGACCCGCCGCGTGCAGCCCTGGTCCCGCAGCGCGCGGAGCAGGCCGAGGATCGGGCCGATCCCGACGCCGCCGGCGATCAGCACGATGTCCTGCGACGCGGCAATCTCCAGCGTGAAATCACCGAAGGGCCCGTCGAGATAGACCCTCTGCCCGGGTGCGAGTCCGGCCAGGTCCGAGGTGTAGTCGCCGAGATTGCGGACCACGAAGGAAAGCCGCGGCAGGTCCCGTGGGGTGGAAGCGATGGAGAACGGGTGCTCCGTCAGGTTGCCCGCATGGCCGCTGGTGTTGATCCAGGCGAACTGGCCTGCCCTGAAATCGAACGGAAAATCGCCGTCCTTCTCGATGGTGAGCAGCGTGTCCCGGGCGCTGGCCCGCTCGACGGCGGCCACGCGGAAAGGGCGGCGCGCGCGCCGGTAGGGGTGCCACAGGTAGGTGTCGAGCAGCGAGGCGACGGCCGCGGCGCAGAGCGCAATCCACATCGCGTCGAACCAGTGGTTGTAGACGCCGTGGCGACCGTTGGTGATTGCGTGCAGTGTGGCGAGCACGGCCACGACGGCAAATCCGACACCGTGCGACAACCGCCACGCTTCGTAGCTCATCGGCAGGCGGTCCTTGAAGACCGACGTCAGTACCAGCACCGCCATCAACGCCATGGCATAGACGCCCGTGGCGGTCTCGGGCGCGGTGAAGGTCAGCCAGATGTCCGAGGCCGCAAGCTGCGGCGCCACGATGAAGCGGGGCAGCACGATCAGGAACGGGTGCAGGACGAACAGCGCCGCGATCCATTGTCCGGCCTTGCGGTGCAGCAGCATGGACTGGTCCAGCCCCGCGCGGCGCACGAACCAGCCGATCCGGCCCGCCAGCACGAATTGCAGCAACATGGCCGCCAGCCCCGCGACGGAGAGCGCGGTGACAAGCTCGGTGTAGACGTTGCGGATCTCCAGACCCTGGCTGAGCGCGAGGCCGTAGGGCAGCAGCACCAGCGCAGCGAGCCACACCAGCAGGCGGGGGAGGGTGACGGCGCCGGAGCGGGGCGTGGT
Source organism: Tropicimonas sediminicola (assembly GCF_900188335.1). Taxonomy (GTDB): domain Bacteria; phylum Pseudomonadota; class Alphaproteobacteria; order Rhodobacterales; family Rhodobacteraceae; genus Tropicimonas; species Tropicimonas sediminicola. The sequence continues at coordinate 173,271 of NZ_FZOY01000001.1, forward strand.
GTTGGAAATGTCAGTCATGCCGATATGCTCCCTCAGGCCCAGGAAACCAGGGGCAGGATGGATTTGTCGGGTGTGAGCGTGATGGCGTCCACCGGGCAGGCGAGCCGGCAGAGGTGGCAGATCTGGCAGGCCTCCTGGTGCGCGATGAAAGCCAGGCCCGTGTCCGGGTCCATCCGGAGCACGTCGGTCGGGCAGGCCTTCACGCAGTTCTCGCACCCGGTGCAGCCGTGTATACGTTCGATTGGCATCTCTGGTGTCTCCCTCAGCCGGCCTGACCCGTGGCGCGGAATGCGTCCTCGCCGGGATAGGATCGGGGATAGGTGTCGCGGTAGCTGGCGGAGGCGTCGGGTTTCCACGCTTCGGGCAGCATGTGCTTGGACATCCGCATCGCCCCGTCCGTGCCCCTGCGCATCAGCACCCAGCAATGCCAGTCGTCGTCGTTGCGGGCCGGGTAGTCCTCGCGGAAGTGCGTGCCGCGGCTTTCGGTGCGGAAGAGGCCCGCGCGCAGCTTCATCTCGGCATTGAGCAGCATGTTGGCCGTCTCGTGCGCCAGCCGAAGCTCGTGCCCGGAGCTTGCGATCAGGTTCGGCACGATGTGCTTGCGCAGGTACTCGATAGACGACAGTGCGCCCGCCAGGCGGCGTTCCTCCTTGATGTAGAGGATGTGGAAGGGCGTCATCGTGCCCTGCAGCACCTGCGTCACCCAGTCGGGCGAATAGCCCTGCTGGCGCTCGCGCGGCGCCCACATGGCGGCGATCTTGGTGTCGATTTCCGATTGCGGAACCTCGGAGGTCGACGTCGCGGCCACGGCCTCGCTGGCGAAGCGGGCCGCGCGCCGTCCCTGGATGGCGGAGCCGTAGGAGGAGAAACCTCGCCCCGGATAGGACGCGCCGCAGAGCATCGAGCCAAGTGCGTCGCCCGCGGCGTAGAGCCCTTCGACCCCGTCGGCCTTGCAGGTGTAGTCCGCGCAGAAGACCCCTTCGGACTTGTGCACGCCCATGCCGGCGGTGGCGCCGCCCACCTGGTAGCCCTTGTTCGGGCCGTCCCCCGGCGGCGGACCTTCGGGCGGCAGGCCGAAGTCGAGGGTCAGCCCCTCCCGCGCCAGGAACCCCTTGCCCTTGTAGGCGAGGTTCTTTTCGGCTGCGGCGGCCATCGCGGCCATGTCCGGGGGCATCTCGGTGCCGCCACCGGGAGCGCCGCCGCCGCGCGCGACGCCGCTTGCGGAAGCCCGGAGCGCCGCGTCGATGGTCAGGCCGCCGGTCGCGCGGTCCGGCGCGCCGACCATGATGAATGCGCCGGTCACCTCCTGCGCCCAGTTCCAGTTCTGGTAGGAGGCGGCCGAATGGTTCGAGAAAGTGCCGTGGGTGTCGTGGAACTCCTTGCCGGTGATCGCGGCGCCGGCCTCGTAGGCCATCGCGTCGCCGTCGAAGGTCTGGCCCCAGTTGGGGAAACCCGGACTCTTGTAAGCGCCGGCGCCGGTGCAGAGGATCGTGGCCTTTGCCGTCACCGTTATCGCGCGGCAGTCCTGCGAGGTGTCGTCGAAGGTGAAGCCCACCGCGCCGGCGACACGGCCGGCCGCATCCTTGAGCAGGCTTGTCACCATCACCCGCTCGACGATCTCGACGCCATTCTCCTCCAGAACCCGGCGGAACACCCTTGAGCGTTCGAAGGGCTTGCACCGGCTCGCGCCCCAGGCGTCGAGCGTGTCGAGGATCGAGAGCGACTCGTCCATGAAGATGTCGAACCAGCCGCGGTCGTTGATCCATTCGCAATTGGTGGACATGTTCTCCATCCACTCTTCGCGGTCGTAGATCGCCGGGTCGAAGGGTCGGCTGTCGGAGGCCCAGGGCGAGAGGCCGGACCAGCCGACCGACCCCTTGTCGAGCATCAGGACGCGCTGGCCCTTCTGGCTGGCCTCGACGGCGGCGAAGGTGCCGGCAAATCCGCTGCCGATCACCAGCACGTCGGTGTCGTAGCTCTCCTTTACCGACTGGCCCATCGGACGGGCGCCGAGGTTGCGGATGACAGCGGGTGCGGCGAGGGCGGTGGCGCCGACCGCGCCGATGGTCAGCAGGTCGCGCCGCGAAAGGGTCGAAAAGGGCGTGCGCCCCGGGGGATTCCTGGTCATGTGGTGTTCCTTGGGCTGGGACACGGGCCGCATGGGGCCCGCCGCGCGTCGTGGCTCGCGGGAAGCTCAAGGATCAGATAGGGAACGCAGGGCCGCAGGTCGTGCGGCCCGCTGATCCCGAACCGTCTGCGGGCCCGGGGGAGCGTCCGAATACGGCGGCGGACCGGAAAGCGGTTTGGAGTCAGGGGGCTGGGGGCCGCTAAGTCAGGACTTCTGTTCGCGATACTGCGACGGCGTCATGCCGGTCAGGCGCTTGAATGCCGTGTTGAAGGTCGACTTGGAGTTGAACCCGCAGTCGTAGGCGATCTCCAGCAGCGTCCGGTCGGCGGCTTCGGGGGCTCGCAACGTCTGCTTCACCGTCTCGATCCGGTACTCATTGACGAAGAGGTAGAAGTTCTTGCCGTAGCGCTCGCTTATCACCTGCGTCAGGTGGTGGCGCGGCACGGCCATGCGCTTGGCGAGTTTCTCGATGGTCAGCTCGGCGTCCATATATGGTTGCCCGGCGCGCATGTAGGCGTCGAGCCGTCTGGCGATCGTCTCGGCGCGTTCCTCGGTCAGGCCGGAGCGGCTGTAGCGGGGGCTTGCGGGGTCCTCGGACGTGTCGGCGCGTGGCTCGGCCGGCTCCGGTGCGACGGTGGTGGGGCGGCGGCGGCTCCGCTTCTGGGTGTCCTCCGGAACGGAGGCCGCCTCGGGCTGGCGGTCGAACACCTGCGTCTGCCTCAGGCCGAAGAAGCTCAGCACGAGGATAAGCGCGACCAGCGTGGCGATGTGGACGTCGAGCAGGGCGGGCAGCGACAGCGCCGAGCCGAGGAAGAGCAGCAGGAACACGCAGAACACGCCGAGCGTGATCCAGTAGAGCCAGACCAGCGTGATCCGGCTCGACAGTTCGGAGAAGTGATCGACGACCTCTCTCCCGTGCTGGCGGAGGCGTCGGACGACCGCGCCGGTATAGACCAGGAGCAGCAGAAGGTTCACCGCACCGATGCTGCGCACCGTTGTGCCGAAGGCCGCGGCGTCCGGGTTCGGCATCGCGGGTTTCCAGCCGAACAGCAACTGCACCGCGCTCACTGCGGCAAACGGCAGGAAATGCAGGAGATGGCCGCGCCTGATCCGCCCGACATCGCCGGTGAGCGTTTCGACATAGAGCCACAGGAACGGCCCGTAGGTGAGCGGGTAGATCAGGTTGGACGTCAGCAGCGGGATCGAGACGCCCTCGAGCCGCTGGGCCGCGATCCCGGACAGCAGCGGCAGCGCCATGAAAACCATCCAGAGGGCGAGAACCGTGTCGTTCAGCGTCCGCTCGCGCTTGGTGGCGAGGAAGATCGCGGTGAAGGACGCGTGGACGGCCCCGATGTAGATGAGTTCTTCCATCCTGTTCAGCCGCCGGCTTGAAGGGTAACGCGGCCGGTGATCCCACAGATCCCCCCGTGCCGCAATCGCCATTCCCCTTCACCCGTGCGTCCCGACCGCCCCGGGCGCGTCACCGGGCGTTGACCGAGCGCTCCCGCATAAAGGTATAGAGGCCGCTGGCCACGATGATCAGCGCGCCGAGTAGCATGATCGGCTGCGGCACCTCACCGAAGAACAGGAAGCCGTAGACGAGACCGAAGACCAGCGAGACATATCGGAAGGGCGAGATCACCGCGATCTCTCCGAAGCGCATGGCAAGGACCATCGCGAGAAAGCCGACCAGCAGGAAGCAGGCGCCGGCAAAGATCAGGCCGAGCTGCGTTGGGGTCACGGGCGCCCAGTTGCCCTGTATCAGCAGGATCGCGCCGCTCAGAACCAGCAGCGCCGCCGAGCCGAGGCTGGCGAGAAGAGAGGCGGGGACGCTCGCGCCCAGCTTACGGGTCACGATGTCCCTGACGCAGATGCAGGCCACGGCCAGCAGCACGAAGACGGCGCCCGGACCGACGGCCTCCGAGCCCGGCCGGGCGATCAGCAGCACGCCGGCAAAGCCCGTGGCGATGGCGATCAGGCGCCGTGGGCCGATCGGCTGGGCGAGAAAGACCGCGGCGGCCAGCGTCACGGCGAGTGGCTGAAGCTGGAAGATCGCCGTGCCGGTGCCGAGCGGCATCATCGTCAGGGCGATCATGTAGAAACAGACGATGCCGCATTCGCCGAGCGTGCGGAGGGTGATCAGCCGGGTCTCGCGCGGGGACGGGCGCGCGCGAAATGCGCCGTCGCGCAGCGCCAGCGCCACGAGCCCGATGGTCATGAAGATGTGCCGAATGAAGATGACCTGAAACAGTGGCATCTCCTGCGCGAGGCTCTTCACCACCGTATCCGAGGTCAGCATAGTGGCCATCGCGAGAACCATGAACAGGATGCCGCGGGTATTTTCGTTCATCTTGAGCGCTTTCCGAGCTGGCGCCGGCCATGCCGGTCGGCTGCGTTATGCGGTCGTCCGGCGGGATCGGCAACGGTCGATCGGTCGCGTTCCGAAAGCGCGGCGCTCACATCAGCCCGAGCATGCGCGGCAGCGCCAGCGAGATCGCCGGCACGAAGGTGACCAGCAGGAGCCCCACCACCTGCACTGCGAAGATCGGCAGCAGGGGGCGGATGACGCTGGTGATCTTCTCGCCGGTGATGGAGCAGGAGACGAAGAGCACGGTGCCCACCGGTGGCGTAACGATGCCGAGCGCGAGGTTGTAGACGAGGATGATGCCGAAATGCACCGGGTCGATCCCCATCTCGGTCACCACCGGGTAGAGGATCGGGGTGAAGATCAGCATCGCGGGCGACATGTCCATGAAGACGCCGACGATCAGCAGCACGAGGTTGATCAGGAGCAGTAGCAGGATCTTGTTCTGCGTGATGGTTGTCAGCAGCTCGCCCACCGTGGCGGGGATCGAGGCAAAGGTCATCGACCAGCTCATCATCGCAGAGCAGGCGATCAGGAACAGGATCACGCCCGAGACCGCCGCGGTTTCCGAAAGGACGTCGAGCAGTGCCCGCGGTGACAGGCTGCGATAGAGCAGCGCAAGGACGAAGCTGTAGAGCACCGCGATGCCCGAGCCTTCGATCGCCGTGAAGGCCCCGCCGAGGATGCCGCCGATGACGATCAGAACGAGCAGCAGGCTGGGTGCCGCGCGCAGGAACACCCGCAGCACCTCGCCGAGGCTGTGCCGGGCGTTCTCGCTCTCGTAGCCGAGCCGGCGGGCGTGCCACCAGGCCACCAGCATGACCGCGCCGCCCATGATGATGCCGGGCAGGTAGCCCGCGATGAACAGCGCGATGATCGAGGCGGAGCCGCCGGTGATCAGCGAATAGACGATGAGTGCGCCTGAGGGCGGGATCAGCATGCCCGCCGGGGCGGAGGCCGCGTTGACGGCGGTGCTGACCGCCATGTCGTAACCCTTTTCGCGCGCGACCGGCGTGATGATCCCGCCGATTGCCGTGGAGGCCGCAATGCCGGAGCCGGAGAGCGTGCCGAAGAGCATGTTGGCCAGCACGTTGGACTGCCACAGGCTGCCCGGGATCCGCCCGCCGAGGATCATGGCGAGGTCGATCAGCCGCCGCGCGAGGCCGGTCCGGTTCATGATGTTGCCGGCGAGGATGAAGAAGGGCAGGGCGAGGAAGCCGAAGCTGTCGATCCCGTTGAAGACGGTCTCGCCCACGGTGGGAAAGACCAGATCGGGCGGCAGTTGCAGCGAGAGGGTGAAGACCCCGGCAAAGGCCAGTCCGATGGCGATGGGCGCGCCGATCAGCAGGAAGACCGTGAAGGTGACAAAGAGCACGACCAGCGAGCTGAGCTCCAGCCGCTCCACGATCATCGTCTGAGCCCATCCGCTCGCCAGAAGCGCGGCCAGCGTGACGCCCAGAGCGGCAATGACCGCGGCGGCGGAAATCAGTGCCGCGAGCTGCGCCTCGCCGCTGCGCAGCTTCCGTGCGATGAGCGCGACCTGGGAGACCTCCATCAGCACCCCGCAGATCAGCACGACCAGCTGCAACGTGCCCATCGGGATCTGCAGGATCGGCGTCTTCATGAAGGTGTTGTTGAAATAGCTCTGCCAGCCGCCCCAGATCAGGATCGCGCCGAATACCATGATCAGCAGCGCATTGAGCACGCCGAACCAGTTGGCAGCCCGTTCCGGCAGAAGGTCGAGCACGAGCGTCAGGCTCAGGTGCTGCCCGCGCATGAAGCAGTATCCGGCCGCGAGAAAGCCCATCCAGATGAGCGAGAAGCGCAGCACTTCCTCGGTGACAACGCTGGGGGAGTTGAACAGGTAGCGGGAGAAGACCTGGTAGCAGATCGCCGTCGCCATGACCGCGAGAAGCGCCGCGACGACGACGGACAATGTCCGGCCGAGCGCGGCGTAGGCGCCGCCGAAATGCCGGATGACGCCGCTCTCCGTGTGGACGCCGAGTTCGCTGCTTTCCATGATCTCCCCCTTCAACCGGGGCGCGGCCGCAGGCTGCTCCCCTGAACGCGGCACCGGGCGACGCCTGCCGCCCGATGCCAGATCCGGCTTCGAGACCTCAGAACTCGCGGTTCTCGATCTGGAAGATCGTTTCGATCAGCGGCTTCTTGGCCTCGTCGGCGCGCGCGGCCTCGTACATCGGGCCGACGGCCGCGATGAAGGGGGCGGTGTCCACCTTGATGACCTCGACGCCCATCTCGTCGACCGCCTGCTGGAGTTGCTTTGCCTCGGTCGCGTCGGCAAATGCGATGGATTCGAGGCTGACCTTCTCGAATTCCTCGACCACGGCGGCGAGATCCTCGTCGGAGAGGTCTTCGCGGAAGCGGACGGAGGTCACCACGAAGTCGGTGAGTCGGGTCTGGTTAGTTTCCAGCGCGTATTTCGCGACCTCGCCGAAATTGGCGACATAAAGGCCGGCAAGCCCGCCTTCGGCACCATCGACGATGCCCTGCTGCAGGCCGGAATAGAGCTCGCCGAAGGGCAGCGGCGTCGGCACCGCGCCAAAGAGGTTCAGCATCTCGATATAGGTCGGGCTCGACATCGTGCGCAGCTTCATGCCCTTGATGTCGTCGATGCTCTCGACCGGCTTGGTGGTGTAGATGCTGCGGAAGCCCGAGGAGAGGAAGCCGAGCGGCCAGAAATTGTGCTGTTCCGCGGCGGCGAAGAGCGCGTCACGCACCTCCGGGTTGGTCATCACGGCGCCGTATTCCTCCGACGTGCGGAAGACGTAGGGCAGGTTCACCACGCCGAACGCGGGGATCACGTTTTCCAGGGCGGCGGAGTTGATCAGGCCCGCATCCACCACGCCCCGCTGGATCTGCTGGAAATACTGCAGCTGGTCGCCAAGCTGGCCGTTCATGAACAGCTCGAACTCGACGCGCCCCTCGGTGCGCTCGGCCACGGCGTCGGCGAACTGCTTGATCAGCTGGCCGGCGGTGCTGTCGTCGGAGACGTTGGTGGCCAGCCGATAGCTCTTGGCGGCGGCAGGCACCGCCATGGCCGAGATCATCAGCGCGGCAATCAATGGTTTCTTCGCAATCTTCAGGATGTCCATGGGTTCCTCCATCTGCTTCGTGGGCCCGTGCGGTTCCTCCGCCCATCGGAAGGCTTTCGTTCTTGCGAAACTTTCGGCGTTGGCTGTGGCCGCGGCTGATCGATCCTGGTCTGGAATCACGCTTCACTTCACGAGCTGCCGAAAACTAGGCCGAAAACGAGATTATCGTCAATAAAGATTTCGCAATTGACGAAAGTTTCGCATTGTGCGAAAGATGGCGTCAGAGGAGGCCGTCATGGACAGCAAGTCATCAAGCTATTTCGCGTCGGACGAGATTGCCGCGGGGAATGCCGCCTATGCGGACGCTCTGGGCAGGGTGGTTGACCGGACGCGGGAATTGCTGCTGGTGGCCGGTCTGCGCAACCCGCGGATCGGTGAGGCGGGCGGCGGCACCCGGTGGGTCTGGTGCGAAGGCTACGACTGGGTCATGGGCTTCTTTTCCGGCCAGCTGTGGCTGAGCTTCCAGCTCAGCGGCGATCCGGTGTTCTCCGGTGCGGCCCGTGCGCGGCGCGCGCAGTTCCAGTGGGTTCTGGATAATCGCCGGGCCCAGGACCACGACCTCGGGTTCCTGTTCTCCCTGCATTCGGTCGCGGACTGGCGGATGACTGGTGACCCCGCCGCGCGCGAGATGGCGCTCGCGGCGGCGCGCATCCTGATGTCCCGCTTTCGCGAGGAGGGCGGCTACATCCAGGCCTGGTCGCCGTCCGGCCCCGATGATCGCGCCCGCTCGAAATTCGCCAACGGACGGATGATCGCCGACACGATGCAGAACCTCGCCCTGCTGCACTGGGCGCATCGGGAGACCGGGCGGCAGGATTTCCGGGAGGTGGCTGATGGCCACGCCGCCACCACCGCCCGCTACCTCCTGCGGGAGGACGGCACCAGTTTTCACACATATGTCTTCGATCCGGCGACGGGAGAGCCGCTGCGGGGTGAAACGCATCAGGGATATGCAGACGAGTCCTGCTGGTCCCGGGGGCAGGCCTGGCTGCTGCACGGTTTCGCCCAATGCCACGCAGCGACAGGCGCGGCGGAATGGCTGGACGCGGCGCGCAAGGTGGCGCACCGGACCGAGGCCCTGATGGGCGAGAGCGCCGTGCCGGTCTGGGACTTCGCGCTGCCGGCGGACGGCACCCACCCGGTGGACAGCTCCGCTGGCGCCGTCATGGCGGCAGGCCTGCTGCTGCTCGCCAGCCTGACCGAGGGCGACGAGGCCGCGCGATGGCGGGCCTTCGGCGAGCGCTGCCTCGACGGCCTGCTCGCGAGTTGCGACCTGACCGGGGATCCGACGGCGCAGGGATTGCTCGCGCATGGGGCGGCCTTCGTCCATTCCGGGCGCAGCGACACGATGCTGCCCTATGGCGATTACTATTTCATGGAGGCGTTGATGCGCGCCCAGGGCCATGCAGACTTCTTCTGGTGAACCCGGGCGAGGCGGCCGCCCCGGTGCTTGCGGCCGCGGCGGCGGGCGGGTTAAGTTTCGCGAGGCCCGAAACCCTTTCATCGACCTGACCAGTGGAGCCAGCGCCCGTGGATGCAGAAACCCCGGAAGAACCGACGCTGAAGGACATCGCCCGCGAGGCGGGCGTCTCGGTCGCCGCGGTCTCCAAGGTGCTGAACAACCGCGAGGGCGTCGGCGCGGAGACGCGGGAGCGGATCTCCCGCATCGCCCGGGATCTCGGCTATCGCGGTCGGGGCGGGCGCGGCGCGGCGCGGGGGCTTGCGCGGGCGACGCTGGTCACGCTCGACCGTTACGTGATGAACGATGCGTTCTACGGCGCCATCATCGCGGGGATCCTCTCGCATGGGAAGGCGGCGGATATCGACATCAGCGTCTCGGTGGTCGCCGGTACGGAGCCGCGCTGCCTGCAGCAGCGGTTCCGGGACGAGCCGCCGACGGCGTTGGTGCTTGTCGGGATCGACCAGCTGGAGCTCGTGTCGGAGGCGGTGGCGTTCGGCTGCCCTGCGGTCATCGTCAACGGAATGGACCGGACGATGCGGCTGCCCAGCGTCTCGCCGGACTATCACTTCGGGGCCTGGACGGCGACGCGGCACCTGCTCTCGCTCGGCCATCGCGACATCGTCCATGTGACCCATCCCTACCGCGAATCCATCGTCCGGCGCGTGGACGGCTTCCGCAATGCGCTGGAGGAGGCGGGCATCGGCTTCAGTGCCGAGCGCAACCTGCTCGACCTCGGGTCGCCGGAGATGATGACGCTGGCGGCCGGGGGGGCGATCGGCGCCTACCTGGACCGTCGCGACCGGCTGCCCGATGCACTGTTCTGCGTGAACGACATCGTGGCGCTCGGCGCGATCCAGGAGTTGCAGGCGCGGGGGCTGTCGGTGCCCGGCGATATCTCGATCATGGGGTTCGACGGTCTGCCGATCGGCGCCCATTCGACACCGGCGCTGACCTCGATGGAGACCGACCGCGAGGCGCTTGGCCGGATCGCGATCCAGCTGCTGGCCGAGCGCGCCGAGTTCCCTCAGCGGGCGGTGCAGCGCGTCACGGTCGGGGTGCACATCGAAGATCGTCAATCGACCGGGCCGCGCCGGGGCTGAGGCCAAAGCGCGCCAATCCGTATCGCCAATTCCGTTTGGACGACGCCTTTGCCGCCGCGTGCGGTGCAGGCTGCGTCCGCGCCCGGCGGGTGCCCCCTCCCGCACCCGCCGGCCCCGTCTTCCACCCGCTGACAGAGCCTCGAGGCGACTGGCCTAGCCATGCCCGATAGACCCGCCATGTCCGATCGCGACGACCTCGCCGCCTGGGCCGGTGCGTTGATCCGCCCTGTGGCTGCGCTGGTGCCAGAGGGCGGCGCCCGTCTCCGGCTCGGTGTCTGGGGGGCGGATTACGATGCCGTACCCGCCGAGATGGAGGCCTTCGTCCGGCCGCTCTGGGGGCTCGCTCCGCTTGTCGCGGGCGGCTTCGATGCGCCCGAGGCCGGGACGTTTCTCCGCGGCATTGCCGCCGGCACCGACCCGGCGCATCCGGACTACTGGGGCGAGGTCGGGCCGAGCGATCAGCGCATGGTCGAGATGGCGGGGATCGCCATGGCATGGCTTCTCGCGCCGCAGGCGTTCTGGGAGCCGCTGGGCCTCGAAGCGCAGACCCGCGCCGCAGCTTGGATGCGCCAGATCAACGACCAGCCACCTTCGGACAACAACTGGCTGTACTTCCGCGTGCTGGTCAACCTGGCGCTAGCCCGGCTGGGCGAGGATTGGTCCCGCCCCGCGGTCGAAGCGGCGCTGGACCGTCTGGACACGTTCTACCTGGGCGAAGGGTGGTATCGCGACGGCGAGAAGAGGCAGATCGACTATTACGTCCCGATGGCCTTCCATTTCTACGGGCTGGTCCTTGCGCAGCTGGGGGGCGATCAGTTCCCCGAGCGGGCGCGTGTTCTGCGGTCGCGGGCGCGCGCCTTTGCCGAGAGCTTCCAGGTTTTCTTCGCGTCCGACGGCGCGGCCATCCCCTTCGGCCGGTCCATGACCTACCGCATGGCGCAGTCGGCCTTCTGGGCGGCCTGCGCCTTTGCTGGCGAGGAGGTGCTGCCCTGGCCCCGGATCAAGGGCTTGCTGATGCGCAACCTGCGCTGGTGGGCCGGCCAGCCGATCACCGATCGCGATGGTGTGCTCTCCATCGGCTATGCCTATCCCAATCCGCTGATGTCCGAGGGCTACAACGGGATCGGCGCGCCGAACTGGGCGCTCAAGGCCTTTCTCGTCCTGGCGCTCGGCCGCGACCACCCGTTCTGGCGCGCCGAGGAGGAACCGCCGGAGGATCTGCCCGAAGTGCAGACCGCCGTGCCGGCCGCGGGGTTCCTGCTGCGGCGGGCGCGCGGGCATGCCATCCTGCTCACCGGCGGGCAGGACGCGCGCGCCTTCCGTGGCTGCGACGCGAAATACGGCGGTTTCGCCTATTCCTCCGCCTTCGGTTTCTCCGTGCCCAGCGATGCGACCGCGCCGGAGCGGCCGGAGATGTCGGCGATGGATTCGGGGCTGGCGGTCAGCCGGGATGGCCTCGCCTGGCTGCGGCGGGGCAGGGTCACCGACGCGAGGCTTCGGGACGGGATGGCATGGGGGCGATGGGCGCCCGACGGCCGGCTCGAAGTCGAGACCTGGTGCGACTTCGCGGGCGAGGGATGGCATCTGCGCCTCCACCGCATCCGCAGCGCCGATCCGCTGGAGATTGCCGAATCCGGCTTCGCGATCGACCGGACTAGCATGGTGGAGCCGGCGGATCCGGATGAGAGCGGGGTGGTCTTCCTGCGCAATGCCTCGCTCGTCTCGGGACTCCGTGATATGAACGGGGTGCGGGAGGCAGAGGTCATCCGCGCCGCCCCCAACACCAACATCCTGCACCCGCGAACCGCGATCCCGCGCCTTGTGGGCAGGCTACCCGCGGGCGAAAGCCTGCTCGTCACCGGCGCGCTCGGGTGTCCGGTTGGAGCGTGGAGCGGGGCCGAGCCGCAGATCTCCGAGGCGTTCCTGCAACTCTGCGCCCGTATGGGAGCCGACCCGCGGCGGGTGGCTTCGGCAAGCTGAACCCACGCAGGGGCTGAGGACGCTCTATGACACCGCGGCGCCGATGGGCAGGCCACGAAGCTCGGCGCTGCTCATGACATGGCAATAGATCATGTTGATCACCCGCAGCTCGTGCTCGTGCAGCTCCATGGTGGCCGCCGCGCAGCAATCCTCGATCACCAGCACCTCGAAGCTCTCGTCGGCGAGGCTGCGGACGGTGGAGGACACGCATTGATCGGTGAAGATGCCGGCGCAGATCACCCGTTCGATGCCCATGTTGTGCAGGATCATCCGCAGGTTGGTGCCGGTCAGCGCGGAATCGGTCGTCTTGGTGACGACGATCTCGTCGCCCTGCGGCCCGACCTGTTCGACGATCTGGCTGTCCTCGCGATCCTTGGGCAGCAGCAGGTAGTTGAACCCCGGTTTCTTCTGCGAGAGCGACCGGTCCCGGCCGTCTTCCCGCAGGCAGGCGATCCGGGCATGCATCACCTCGATCCCCTCGCCGCGGGCCCAATCCTGAAGCGCGCGGGTGTTCGGAATGACCGTCTGGTTCATGCGCTCGAGAAATGGTGCCCAGCGAGCGGCCTCCTCGGGATCTTCCGGAGGCTCCAGGTAGGTGTTCTGGATGTCGATGACCAGCAACGCGGTCTTCGCCGCGTCGATCGCGATGTCCTCGGGCTCCTCTGCCCCTGCGTAGTAGAAGGAGCGCCAGTCGGTCTTCCAGCCCATGATCAGATCTCCGCGATCGCTTCGAGGCTCTCGGGCAGGATCTGCCCGCCATCGACGACGATCTGCTGGCCGGTGATGTAGGCGGCCTCGTCGGAGGCGAAGAAGAGCGCGGCATTGCCGATATCCTCGACCGCGCCGAGGCGCTTCAGCGGGATCGACGCTGACATGGTGGCAAGGTAGTCCTCGCCCAGGTCCTGCAGCCCCTCGGTATAGATATTGCCCGGCATGACGGCGTTGATCGTCGTGTTGTAACGCGACAGTTCCATCGCCGCCGTCTTGAGAAAACCGAGCTGGCCGGCCTTCGAGGCGCCGTAATGCGACCAGCCGGGAAAGCCCGTCACCGGCCCGGTGATCGACGAGGTCACGATCACGCGCCCCTTGCCGGCGGCTTCGAACTCGGGGATGCAGGCCTTGACGCAGAGGAAGGTCGACTTGAGGTTCGTCGCCATGACGCCGTCCCAGTCCTCGGGCGACATCTCGACCATCTTCATCTGCGGAAAGATCCCGGCATTGGCGCAGAGGATATCCACCGCGCCGAACGCTTCCTTCGTCGCCGCCACGAGGCCCTGCACATCGTCCCAGTCGGCCACGTCGCAGAGATGATAGGCGGCGGAGCCGCCGGCAGCCTCGATCTCGGCCACGGCGGCCTTCGCGGCGTCCTCGCCGCGCGCGGCGATCATGACCTTGGCCCCTTGGGCGGCGAACACCCTGGCGATGCCCTTGCCAATGCCCTTGGAGCCACCCGTGACGATCACGGCCTTTCCGGCGATGGAGGTGAGCATGATGAATCCTTTCCGATGGGGAGTGTCAGGTGGCCGGGCGGAGTTTCCGGATCGCCCAGGCCAGCAGCAGTGCGAGGATCACGAGGATCGCCGAGGTCGCGACGGTGAGCGTTCCGACCGTCGGCACCAACGGCGAGTAGCCGGAGACCATCTTGGCGAAGAGCCATTCGGGCAGCGTGCTGTCGGCGCCGGTGGAGAAGAGCGAGAGCGGGAAATTGCCCCAGCTCAGCAGGAAGGCGAAGAGCCCTGCGGAGGTCACGCCCGGCATTAAGAGCGGGATGGTCACCTCGCGCAGCGTCTGCCACTGGTTGGCGCCCATGTCCCGCGCGGCCTCTTCCAGCGCGGCATCGAAGGAGAAGGCGCGGATCGAGACCACGAGCGTCGCGATGGGCGCGATCCAGACCAGGTGCGCCACGATTGCCGTCTTCCAGCTCGGGATGATGCCGAGCGCGTTGAACCACATCAGGAGCGCCAGCCCGAGAACCGTCTGCGGGAAGAAGATCGGCAGCAGAATCAGCTTCTGGTACGTCTTGCGAAAGCGCCAGTTGTAGCGGGCAAAGGCGAGCGCGCCGAAGAAGCCGATGATCATCGACAGGATCGTGACGACGCCCGCCACCTTGAGCGACACGACCAGCAGGTCGCGCACGGTGTCGGAGGTCAGGGCCTCTTCGTACCAGCCGTAGGCGTATTTCCGGATCGGGAAGGAGAGGTAGCGCGCCTTGGAGATCGAGGCGAGCCCGACCGAGACCAGCGGCAGGTAAAGAAAGCCAAGGATCAGCAGGCCGTATAGCACGAGCAGGAAGGTGGCGAAGCGGGAGGTCTTCATGATTTTCCGCCCATCATCTTGTCGAGATCGGCCTTGGAAATCGCCCAGATGGCGACGGTTCCGATGATGGCGATCAGCACCATTGCCAGCGCCGCGCCAAGCGGCCAGTTCTGGCCATAGGTAAAGGCCGTCTGCACCTCGTCGGCGATGGTGATGATCGCACGCCCGCCGAGCAGCTTGGATTCGGCCATGGCGCCCGCCGCCAGCACGAAGGTCAGGAGCGAGCCGACCATGATCCCCGGCATCGCCAGCGGGAGGTCGATCTCCCTGAGGATCTGCCAGCGGGTCGCGCCGAGGTCGTAGGCCGCCTGCCGCGCGTCGTCCGGCACCATCGAGATGCCCTGCGCCAGCGGGAAGAGCATGAAGGGCAGGTAGACGTAGACGAGGCCGAAAACGATGATCGGACCGTTGTAGAGCGGCGCGTCGAAACCGGTGCCGGTCCAGTGCCGCCAGTAGCCCTCGATCAGCCCGCCTTTCATCAGCGTCAGAACCCAGCCGAACAGGCGGATGTTCTCGGAGACGAAGAGCGTCATCACCACGCCGATGGTCAGCACCAGCGTGAAGCGCTTGAAGACCTTGGCCATGCCATAGGCAAGCGGCCAGCAGACGACGAGCAGGATCAGCGTCGCCGCCAGCGCCATGAAGAGCGACCAGGCGACGGATTTCCAGTAGCCCTGCGCGAGCACCGTGCGATAGGCGGAGAAATCTGGCGCCTGGGAGAGGTTGAACACCTTCTCCGGCATGGTGGAGAAGGCCGCCACCAGCAGGATCGGGGCCAGGAAGGTCAGGAGAAGAAAGAGCGAGAGCGGGGCCGAATAGAGCAGCCCCAGCCGGGCGTCACGCCGCTGCATCCCGGGCCTCCTCGATCAGGTGCGCGGCGCTCAGGTCGCAACCGACGCGCAGGGCCGCGCCGATGCCGCCTGCGACGCCGTTCTCGCGCAGAACCTCGACGATCATCTCCTGCCCGGTGGCGAGCATCATTCGGTACTGCATCCGTGAGCCGAGGAGGTATTCAGCCACGATCTCGCCCTCGAAGGTCAGATCCGCGGCCTGGCCCTCCGGCAAGGTCCGCAGGCTTTCGGGGCGGATCGTCAGCGTGCCGGAGCGGCCAGCCAGCGCGGCCGCGGTCTCCGGCGTCATCAGCAGGCCCTCTGCCTGCCCGTTGCGGAGGTCGAAGAAGTTCACCTCGCCCATGAACTCGGCGACGAATTTCGACACCGGCCGGGCATAGATCTCCTCCGCCGGGGCGATCTGTTCGAAACGGCCGGCCTTCATGATGGCGATGCGGTCGGACATGACCATCGCTTCCTCGAGGGAATGGGTGATGTAGATGAAGGTCTTGCCGGTGCGGCGGTGCAGATCCTTCAGCTCCTTTTCCAATGTCTTGCGCAGCCGGTAGTCGAGCGCCGACAGCGGCTCGTCGAAGAACAGGATCTCTGGGTCGAAGGCGAGGGCACGGGCCAGCGCCACGCGCTGCTTTTCCCCGCCCGAGCATTGCTGGATGCGCTTGTCATAATAATCCCGGGGCAGGCGCAGTGTATCGAGCAGTTCCAGCGCGCGGGCCTTGCGCTCGGCCGGCGGCACCTTGCGAAGCTTGAGCGGGAACTCGATGTTCTGCCCGACCGTGCGGTGCGGGAACAGGGCCAGGGATTGGAACACCATGCAGGTCGGCCGCTTGTTGGCCGGCACCACGTCGATCCGGGTGTTGCGCAGCCAGACCGCGCCGTCGCTCAGCTCGTCCATGCCGACGAGGATTCGGATGAGGGTTGTCTTGCCGGAGCCGGACGGGCCGACGATGGCAAGAAACTCCCCTTCGGCAACGTTCAGGTCGACGCCATGCAGCGCGGTGAAGTCGTCGAACCGCTTGGTCAGGGCATTGATGCGGAGGATCGGTTGGGAGGCGTCGGTCATGTGCGATGTCTGATCCGGAAGTAGCGCCGCCCCCGGCGAACCGGCGGCGAGCGCATGGGGATGGTGCTGTGGCTCACCCGCGGCGGGCGGCGGTGTAGATTTCCATCAGCTTGTCGTAGTCGGCGACGCTGTCGTACTCGACCGAGCGCGCGCTCTCCTCTTCGAGGCTGTCCCACTGGATCGCGTCGAGTTCGTCCTCGTCGTAGAGCGCAAAGACCTCCGGGTCGCCCATCTGTGCGACCGGGTTATAGGTGCCTTCGGCAAAGCCCACGGCCTTGGCGATCTCCGGCTTCTGGACGAACTCCAGGAAGTCGGAAGCCAGCGGGCTCGGGTCCGGGTTGTTGACGAGCGAGGTCAGTTCGGCCCAGACAACGCCGCCCTTGCCGTCGATCGGCCCGGTCTTGGGCGTGATGCCGCGGATCTGGGTCATGCCGTCGAGACGCGCGGGCGAGGCCGTGTAGGTGCCGCCGGTGAAATAGGCATCGATCTCGCCGTTGATCAGGGCGGTGTTCATGGCGACGAGGTCGTCGGTCATCATCTTGGCGCCGGCAAAGATCGTCTTGGCGGTGTCCTCGAAGGTGGTGAAGCCGGCCTCGTCCAGCGGCTGGAACGGGTTCAGGTCGCCGGTCAGGCACATGTGGATGAGGTTCCAGTTGTCATAGGTCAGGATGCCGAAGCGCCCGGCCATGTCCGGCTCCAGGAACAGCTTCCAGCCCATGTCCTCGGCCATTTCGCGGCTGATCTTGTCGGTGTTCACGACAAAGGAGAACGGGCCATAGCGCTGCGGCATGCCGATCAGTTCGTCATCTTCGGCAAAGGCGAGCGGGTAGGGAGGCGTGCCGTATTCCGGCGTCATCTTCTCGAAGAAGGGCATGAAGCGCTCCTTGTCGAGCGGCTTGATGAGCCCCTCGGGGTAGAGCATGCCGCGCGCCCAGGGTTGGTTGAGGTTGATGAGATCCCAGACATTCACCTCGCCGGCGCGCAGCTTGTTGATCATGTCCGGGTCCGAGGTGCCGGATTCCGCGCGAACCGTGGCGGAGGAGAACATGTCGCGGAAGGGGCCGAGCACGTCATCTGTGTTGTAGCCCTCCCAGCAGAGGATGTTCAGCTCGCCGCTTCGGTCGGCGAGCGACATCGACGGGCGCAGCAGCGACGCGGCGCCTGCGGCACCGAGAGCGGCGGTAAAGGACCGGCGGGTGAGGTTCATCGGGCTCTCCAATTCTGTCGGATGCGCGGGCCGGAAGCCTGCGCGTTCAGTGGCGCCATGCGGCGGATCGGGCCGCGCGGCATGCGGAACTGCATGTGGTTCGTTTGGCGAACGTGCCGTCGCCTTGCCTGGACGCTTCCAAAAAATTTCTGCACTTGCAACACAAATGTTGCAAGTAACAGAAAAAATGATCTACAGACCATGTATCGGATCCCGAAGCGAGGAAATTTTCACCATGCTCTATCAAGATGATTTCATCGCGGGCTTGCAGCAGGGCCTGAAACCCCTTCTTTGCAAGTGGAATCTCTCGGAGGAGTCGGATCTTCGGCTGCTCACCGTTTCCGAGAACGCGACCTTCATCGCCCGGGATCCGGCGCGGCAAAATCCCGTAATTCTGCGACTTCACAGGCCAAACTACCACAAAGTGGAAGAAATCCGCTCCGAACTCGCGTGGATTTCTGCGTTGCGGCAATCGGGAGCGGTGGACACGCCGGCGCTGGTGCCGGCCGAGGACGGTGCGCTAGTCGTCTCGTTCGAGGACGGCGCGGACATCCGCCACGTCGTCGCCTTCGAGTTCATGGAAGGCACGGAGCCGGATGCCGACGCGGCCTTGGTCGACGGGTTCCGCCTGCTGGGAGAGATCTCGGCGCGGCTGCACCGCCATGTGGAAAGCTGGGACGCGCCCGAGGGGTTCGCACGCAAGACCTGGGATTTCGACAGCGCCTTCGGCGATGCCCCGCTCTGGGGAGACTGGCGCGCCGCTCTCGGCCTCACTCCCGAGGGCGAGGCCCTGCTGGAGCAGGCGCTGGAGCGTCTGAAGGCGCGTCTGGCCAGCTACGGAAAGGGGCGCGACCGGTTTGGCCTCGTTCACGCGGATCTGCGACTTGCCAACCTGCTCCAGAGCGAGACCGGCCTCGGCGTGATCGACTTCGACGATTGCGGGTATTCCTGGTTCGTCTACGACTTCGCGGCGGCCATCTCCTTTCACGAACTCAATCCGATCGTGCCGGACCTCACCGCCGCCTGGCTCGAAGGCTACCGGACGGTTCGGCAGCTCTCGGCGGCGGACGTCGCGATGATTCCCGACTTCATCATGTTCCGCCGCCTGCTGCTGACCGCCTGGATCGCCAGCCATTCCGAGACCGAGACGGCCCGCGATGCCGGGTTGTCCGATTATACGGACGGCACCCTGACGATCGCGCGCACCTATCTGGAGGGGCGGGCATGAGCGCCCAAACGGCTCAGGGGCAGGCCCGGCAGATCCTCGACATGAACGCCTATCGGCCCGGCGACGGCCAGAGCCGCCCGGTCGAACGGCGGCTCGCCAACCTCGGCGCCGCCTCGGTTCTTTTCTACCGGCAGCCGATCGAGATGGTCGGGGCGGAAGGCGCCTGGATGATCGCGAAGGACGGCACGCGCTATCTCGACTTCTACAACAACGTGCCCAGCGTCGGACATTCCCATCCGAGGGTCGTCGAGGCGGTCAGCCGGCAGATTGCGCAGCTCAACACCAACACGCGCTACATCGTGTCGGTGGTCGATGACTACCTCGAGGCGCTCAAGGCCCTGCTGCCGCCTGAGCTCTCCAACGTCATGATGACCTGTTCGGGCAGCGAGGCAAACGATCTCGCCATTCGCGTCGCGCGGGCGGCGACCGGGGGCACCGGGATCATCGTCACGGAGACGGCCTATCACGGCAACACGGCGCTGGTGACCGAGGTGTCCCCTTCAGCGCTCAAGCGTGGCAGCCTGCCGGAGACGGTCATCGCTATTCCACCGCCCGGCGCGGCGCATTTCGGCGAGGACATCGCCGGCGGCTTCCGCGCCAGTGTCGAGGCCGCGCTGGCGGAGTTCGGACGCCGCGGGATCCGGCCCGCCGCGTTCCTGGCGGATTCCATCTTCTCCTCCGACGGCATCCTCGCGGACCCTCCGGGCTTCCTGGCGCCCGTGGTGGAGGCGGTCCGGGCCGCCGGCGGGCTCTTCATCGCTGACGAGGTGCAGCCGGGCTTCGGCCGCACCGGCGACGCCTTCTGGGGCTACGAACGCCACGGCGTGACGCCGGATATTGTCACCATGGGGAAGCCGATGGGCAACGGTTTCCCGATGGCTGCGATGGTCGCCAGGCCCGATCACCTGGAGCAGTTCTGCGCGGACGTGGGGTATTTCAACACGTTCGGGGGCAACCCGGTGGCCGCTGCCGCCGGCCACGCGGTGCTGGACGTGATCCGCGAGGAAGGCCTGCAGGAGAATGCGCGCGAGACCGGCGCGCACCTGCTGGCCGGGCTGCGGCAGGTCGCTGAGGGTGATGCGCGGGTCACGGATGTCCGCGGGGCGGGGCTGTTCATCGGGATCGATCTGGCCGAAGAGACCGGCCGCCCCGACCCGGCCTTCACGGTGCAGCTGATCGACGCGATGCGGGCTCACAAGGTGCTGATCGGCGCGGCTGGACGATATGGCGCGACGCTCAAGGTCCGCCCGCCGCTCTGCCTGACCCGGGAGGAGGCCGAGCGTTTCGTCGAGGCGTTCCGCGCCGCGCTCGCCGGATGATCAGGCCTTGTCGGCCACCATCACCCTGACCTCGTTGCGGTCGAGCGCGCGGGCCAGCGGGCCGTCGGGCGTCCTGTCCGTCACCAGGCACTCGATCTGGCTCCATTCGGCGTAGCGCGCGGTCGACATGCGGTCGAACTTCGAATGGTCGGCAACGATCATGCTGCGGCTGGATTGCCGGAGCATGGTCGCATAGACCTCCGCCGCCTCGATCAGCGCGTCGCTGGGGCCGTCGGGCGACAGGGCGGAGGCCCCAAGAATGGCCCAGTCGGCAGTGTAGTCCTGAAGGAACCGGATCGCCTGCGCCCCGTGCATCGCGCCTTCCGCGGCATGGTACTCGCCCGGCACCATGATGGTGCGGATCGTCGGGTTCTGGGCCAGCGCTGTCGCCACGGCAAAGCTGTGGGCGATGACGGTGACGTTGCGCAGCTCGAAAGCGAGCCGTTTGGCGAGGATCGCGGTCGTCGCACCGGAGCCGATCAGGAAGGTCTTGCCTTTCGCCAGCTCGACGAAGGCCCGCCGGGCGATCGCCTCCCGCTCGCGCACCAGCTGCCGTTCGCGCTGCGACAGCACCGGCTCGTTGCCCGCGCGCAGCATCGCGCCGCCGTAGGTGCGGCTGATCAGGCCCTGTTCCGCTAGCTCCTCGAGATCGCGCCGGATCGTCTCGGTCGTCACGTCGAGCCGGCTCGCGAGCGCCTTGACCCGCATCGTCGGTTCATCGGCGAGGATGGCCAGGATCTCGTTCCGCCGCCGGCCTTTCTTCGAGAGATTTCCTGCACCTGTCGGCAATGAACCTGTCTCCCGCTCCTATCCCCAGGACCTCCGCGGCTCGCCCGCATCCCTGAAGCTATTGCGCACCGGCGCGGGAAAGCCAAGGCCCGCGGGTCGACTGCGCGGCGTCCCGGCAGCGGGCCATGCTGCGTCATGCATGGGATTTTCTGGCGCCGCTCCATGTGCAGCCGGCGAAATCATGGTATGCCCCGACCAATGCCCCGGGCCATGGCTCACAGAGGGCGCATCGTCAGACAGCAGGGGACCCGACCGTACATGTCCGAAACACCCACACGCCTCGACATCGACGTCGACTATCTTCAGCGCTGCCTCGCGGGCCTGTTGGAGATCCCGAGCCCGACCGGCTACACCGACGAGATCGTCCGTTCCGTCTGTACGGAGCTGGAAAGCCTTGGGATCGAATACCAGCTGACCCGCCGCGGCGCGATTCGGGCCCGCCTGCCGGGACGGCGCTCGGCCGGTGCCCGCGCCATCGTCTCGCATCTCGATACCCTCGGCGCGCAGGTCAAGGCGCTCAAGCCCAACGGGCGGCTGGAGTTGGTGCCGATCGGGACCTGGTCGGCGCGATTTGCCGAAGGCGCGCGGGTGACGATCTTTACCGAGAAGGGGGCCTATCGCGGCACGATCCTGCCGCTGAAAGCCTCCGGTCACACCTACGGCGACGAGATCGACAAGATGCCCATCGGCTGGGACCACGTGGAGCTGCGCGTCGATGCACGGGCGGACTCCGCCGAGCAGCTCGGCATGCTCGGGATCGATATCGGCGACATCGTGGCCGTCGATCCGCAACCGGAATTCTCCGATACCGGCTACATCATCTCCCGCCACCTGGACAACAAGGCCGGCGTTGCGGTCATGCTGGCCTCCATGCGCGCGCTGATCGATGCGCCGCAGCCGCCGGTGGACGTCTACTGGCTCTTTACCATCGCCGAAGAGGTCGGGCACGGCGCGGCTGCGATCCTGCCGCCCGAGGTCGCCTCGATGGTGGCGGTGGACAACGGCACATCGGCGCCGGGGCAGAACTCGTCGGAATTCGGCGTTACCCTGTCGATGGCCGACATGGGCGGACCCTTCGATTATCACCTCACCCGCAAGCTCGCCAAGCTGTGCCAGGAAAACGACATCCGGATGCGCAAGGACATCTTCCGCTACTACCGGTCCGACAGCGCCTCGGCCCTCGAGGCCGGCGCGGATGTACGCACCGCGCTGGTGACTTTCGGGGTCGATGCCAGCCACGGCTACGAGCGCATCCACATGCACGCGCTGCGCTCGCTCTCCGAGCTGCTCACGGCCTACACGCTCAGCCCCGTAGCGATCCCGCGCGACGAGAAGGACATTGGCGATCTGTCGGGTTTTACTCGCCAGCCCACCGCCGCGGCGAGCTCTCCGGCCCCGGCGCCGTCGGAGCGGACGGCCGACCCCGCGTGACGCGGCCGGGCAGGCAGGGGTCACTGCCTGTCCGTCTCGCGCAGGAACTGGCGGAGCACGACGCTTTCCTGTTGCTCCATGATGTCCTGCGCGGTGTTCAGATGCGCGCGCATGATCGCCTTGGCCGCGCCGGCATCGCCCGCCCGCAGCGCCTGCAGCAGGCGCGACTGGTAGTCCCGGCCGGATTCCCGGAAGCCCGGAATCTCGCGGCTGTAGATCTTGCGGCAGATCGTGAGCTCCTTGAGCAGGCTGATGAGGAACCGGCACTGGAAGCGCAGCAGCGCATTGGGTGAGTAATCTGCCAGCAGGGCGTGGAAATCGAGCTCCGCCATGCGCTGCCGTTCGGCCTCTTCGATGGTCTCGGGCGGTGTCTCGTAGGCCGTCATCACCTGCTCGAGTTCGCCGATCTGGGCGTCGGTGAGCTGCCCGGCGAGCTGGGTGACAAGCACCGGCTCCAGCGCGCGCCGCAGCGCGTAGATGTCGGCGATCCCGATCTCGTTGAAGTAGAAGTAATTGCCCAGGAGCGCCCGGGCCCGCGCCTCGGAGACCTCGTTGACGAAGGCCCCGCCGCCGGGTCCGGTGCGCGTGCGGATCAGGCCCTGTGCCTCCAGCACACGCAATGCCTCGCGGATCGTGCCCTTGGCCATGCCGAAATGGGCCATCAGCTCCGCCTCGCCCGGCAGCCGGTCGCCGGGGCGCATGCCGCGTTCGACGACCCAGTCCTTGATGGCGGCCGCGGCGCGTTGCGGCCGGCTCATCCGGGGCGTGTCAGCGGGCAGGGTGGTGGCAGGCGGCGTGATGTCCCGTTCCATGGTCCTCCAGGGGCGGCTTGGTGCGATGGCAGATCTCGGTGGCGGCCGGGCAACGCCGGGCAAAGGCGCAGCCGGGCGGCGGGTTCAGCGGATCGGGCAGCTCCGCATCCGCGGCCTCGGGGGCGGCGAGCGGGCGCCCGACGACGGGGGCGGAGCGCGCGAGCAACGCGGTGTAGTGGTGGCGCGGCCGGGCAAAGATCTCCCGCGCCGGGGCCAGCTCGACGATCGCGCCGAAATACATCACCGCGACCCGGTCCGCCACGGCCTCGACCACGGCGAGGTCGTGGCTGATGAACAGGTAGGTGAGGTCGAATTCCTCCCGCAACTGCGAAAGCAGGTTCAGGACCTGCGCCTGCACCGAGACATCGAGCGCCGAGACCGGCTCGTCCAGAACGAGGATGCGCGGGGCGGCCGCGAGCGCGCGGGCGATGCCGATCCGCTGGGCCTGCCCGCCGGAGAACTCGTGCGGGTAGCGATCCAGGAACTCCGGGCGCAGGTTCACCGCGTCGAGGATCTCGGCGATCCGGGCCGCACGCTGCTCGGCAGGCATGCGATGCAGGCGCTTCAGCGGTGCCTCGAGGATCTGCCGGATCGTCTTGCGCGGGTTCAGAGAGGACAGCGGGTCCTGGAAGACGTACTGGATGACCTTGCCGAAGGCGGCCGGGTCGCGGCCCGCCCGCTCGGCATAGTTCACGCCTTCGATCTCGATCGTTCCGGCCGAGGGCGGCAGCAGGCCCACGATCATCCGCGCAAGCGTCGATTTCCCGCAGCCGGATTCGCCGACGATGCCCAGCGTCTGGCCCCGCGCGACATCGAGCGAGGCCGATTGAACCGCATGGACCGATGGTTTCTCCTTGCCGAAGCCAAGCAGGCCGCGCCCGCCGCCAAAGCGCTTGTCGAGGTCGCGGATGCGCAGGGTGTCGGTCATGCGCGGGCCTCCTCGGGGGCGATCTCCGGATGGAGGCAGCGCAGCGCCCGCGAAGGCCCGAAGCCCTCCAGTGCGATCTCGCCGCGGCGGCAGGCTTCGGTGGCCTTGTCGCAGCGCGGGGCAAAGGCGCAGCCGTCGGGAAGGTCGTCGACCGCGGGCGGCAGGCCGGGGATCGCGTGCAGCTCCCGCCGGCCGCCGCCCAGTTCCGGCACGCAGGCGATGAGACGGCGGGTATAGGGATGCGCGGGCGCCGCGAGGATCTCGGCGGTCGGCCCGGTTTCCACGATCCGCCCGGCATACATGACCGCGATCCGGTCGCAGAGCTGCGCCACGACGCCGAAATCATGGGTGATGAACAGGATCGCCACATCTCGTTCGCGGCGGAGGTCGTCGAGCAGCGCAAGGATCTGTGCCTGCACGGTGACGTCGAGCGCGGTGGTGGGCTCGTCGGCGATGATCAGGTCGGGTTCGTTCACGAGGGCCATGGCGATGCCGACGCGCTGGCGCATGCCGCCCGAAAGCTCGTGCGGAAAATCGTCCATCCGCCGGTCCGCGTTCGGGATTCGCACGGCTTCCAGCAACGCCAGCGCCCGGGCCCGGGCCTCGGCCCGCGGCACGGCGTGGTGCGACTGGATCGCCTCGACGATCTGGTCGCCCACGGTGAAGAGAGGGTGCAGCGTCGCCAGCGGGTCCTGGAAGATGTAGGAGATGCGGTCGCCCCTGAGCTTGCGCAGTTCGGAAAACGGCGCGCCGAGCACTTCCTGCCCGGCATAGCGCACCGCGCCGCCGGCAATGACGCCGGGCGGCGATGCGACGAGCCCCATGACCGAAAGCGCGGTTACGGACTTGCCGGAGCCGGATTCCCCGATCAGCCCGAGGCACTCGCCCGCCCGCACCTGCAGCGTCACGCCCGAGAGCGCCTTGAGCGTCCGCTTTCCAACCCGGAACTCGGTTCGCAGGTCCTGCAGATCGAGCAGGGCGGGATCGGCGGGAGGTTCCGGCACGCTGTCGCGGTCGACCGTCGTGCGTGCCATCGGCCGGGTCAGCGCGCCGGAGCGCAGCCGCGGGTCGAGCGCGTCCCGGATGCCGTCGCCCATCAGGTTCACGCTCATCACGATGACGAAGATCATGAGGCCGGGGATGATCGAGGCATGTGGATCGGTGATCAGCGCATTGCGTCCCTCGCCGAGCATCGACCCGAGGTCGGCCACCGGCGGTTGCGAGCCGAGCCCGAGGAAGGAGAGCCCCGCTGTCTCGAGGATCATCCAGCCGACAGTCGTGGACATGGCGATGACGATGACCGGCAGCACGTTCGGCAGGATCTCGGACGTCATGATCCGCAGGTCCGTCATCCCGGCCAGCCGCGCGGCATCGACGAACTCCTTGTGCGCGAGAGTCACCGTCACGCCGCGGATGTTGCGGGCGAAGAAGGGGATGTTGACCACCGAAACCGCGATCAGCGCGTTCACCAGGCCCGGGCCAAGTGCTGCGACGATGGCGAGGGCGAGCAGGATGTAGGGAAAGGCCATCAGCATGTCGATCCCGCGCATCAGCCAGTTGTCGACCCGCCCGCCGAAGTAGCCCGCGACGATGCCGATGGTCGAGCCGAAGAAGGCCGCCCCGAAGGAGGCGACGAGCCCTACGACGAGGCTCAGCCGCGTGCCCCAGATCAGCCGCGAGAGGATGTCCCGGCCGAGGTGGTCCGTGCCGAGCAGGTGGCCGTCGGAGAACGGCCGGAGGAACTTGTTGGCCGTGTCCTGGGCATAGGGATCCGCCAGCGGCAAGACCGGCGCGAGCAGCGCGATCACGACGACGACGACAAGCAGGACGCCGCCCGCCGCGGCGAGCCGGTTGCGGGCGAAGAGCCTGAGCGAGGCGGCGACGCTCATGTCTTCACCCGCGGGTCGAGCAGGCTCTGGGCCACGTCGACGGCGAGGTTGAAGAGCACGTAGCAAGCGGCGACGATCACCACGCCGCCCTGCACCAGCAGGATGTCGCGGGTCAGGATCGCAGTGACCAGCATCCGCCCGACGCCGGGCCACTGGAAGACGGTCTCGATGTAGACCGCCCCCGACAGCACGAACCCCGCCTGCACGCCGATCACCGGGATGATCGAGACCATCGCCGCCTTCAGCGCGTGCCGCCACACGACCCGGCTTTCCCGAACGCCCTTTGCCCGGGCGGTGCGGATGAAATCCTGCCGCAGCACTTCGAGCATGGCAGAGCGTGAGAGCCGGGCGATGACGCCGGTGGCGACGACCGCCAATGCCGTCGCGGGCATGATCAGGTGCCGGACCAGGTCCGGCAAGTCGCCGCCGCCATAGATCGCGTACATCCCCGAAACGGGCAGCCAGCGCAGGTTCACCGCGAAGACGAGGATCATCATCATGCCGAGGAAGAAGGAGGGGATCGAGATGCCGATGAGCACGACGAAGGTGATCGCCTTGTCCGCGGCGCCATATTGCCGTGCCGCGGAGATGACACCGGCAAGGATGCCGAGAATCGAGCAGAGGACCAGCGACGTGCCGGCGAGGATCAGCGTCGCGCCGAACCGTTCGAGCACCTCGTCCAGCACGGGCCGGTTGAGCGAGAACGACCGCCCGAAGTCGCCCTGCACCATGTTGCCGAGCCAGATGAAATATTGCTGGAACAGGGGTTTGTCGAGGCCGAGGTCGCGGTTGAGCTTCTCGACGTTCTCGGGCGTGGCGTAGCTGCCGAGGATCGCGGTGGCCGGGTCGCCGGGGATGAGCGACATGATCAGGAACACGATGACCGTGATCCCAAGGATCACCGGGATGGCGGCAAGGAGACGCTTGAGGATATAGCTGGCCAAGGACACGCCCTGTCGGATTGGTCGCGAGGCGAAATTTCTGCCGAAATCTCGTTCCGATTTTCGGACGAAAGATCGCCCCGCGGAGAGGTCAGTTCTTGGTCACACCGTCAAGCAGCAGGAAGAAGGAGGGCTGAAGCTCGAAGCCCTCGACGCCGGCGGCCGTCACCGCGTTCTGCTTCCAGTTGGCCACGAAGACCCAGGGCGCATCCTCCTGCACGATCTCCTGCATCTCCTTGTAGAGCGCGGCACGCTCGTCCTGGTCGGTGGAGACGCGGGCGGCTTCCAGCAATTCGTCGACCTTCGGGTTGGAGTAGTAGCCGGAGTTGAACCCGCCCTTGTCCGGCCAGGCTTCCGTGCGCAGCGCCAGGAAGGGCAGGGTGTCGGGGTCGTTGGTCATCCACGCCATCTCGGCCATGTCGGCCTTGCCCTCGAGGCCCGGGTTCACCTCGCCGAGGAA
Source organism: Tropicimonas sediminicola (assembly GCF_900188335.1). Taxonomy (GTDB): domain Bacteria; phylum Pseudomonadota; class Alphaproteobacteria; order Rhodobacterales; family Rhodobacteraceae; genus Tropicimonas; species Tropicimonas sediminicola. The sequence continues at coordinate 200,650 of NZ_FZOY01000001.1, forward strand.
GGTGTTCCACTCGTAGGTCTCGATCTTCACGTCGAAGCCCACGGCTTCCAGGTCGGCCTGAATGGCGGTTCCCATCGGGACAGGGTCGAGCATCCCCGAGCCGCCTTCGGTCACGTAGAAGGTCAGCTCGGCGCCTTCGGCCCCGGCTTCGGCGATCAGGGCCTTGGCCCTTTCCGGGTCGTAGGGATAGGGTTCGAGCGCCGCGTTGTAGGCCCAGGCAAAGGCCGGCGGGGTCGGGCCGGCGGCGACTTCGGCGGTGCCTTCGAGGACATTCTCGACGATGGCCTGCTTGTTGATCGCGTAATTCGCTGCCTGGCGGACCTTCACGTCCGCGAAGGGGCCTTCCTTGGCATTCAGGATCAGGAACCAGAGATGCGGGCCGGCCTGCTCGTGCAGCGTGTAGGCGTCGCCCTCGAACTCGGAGAGCGCGTTGGGCGGCACCTCGACCATCAGGTCGATGCCGCCGGCGAGCATCTCGGCGGTCCGGGTATTGGCGTCGGTGATCGGACGGTAGACCACCGCTTCCAGCCCGGCTTCGCCATCCCAGTACGCGGGGTTCTTCTCGATCACGACCGCCTCGTTGGACCGCCACTCCGCGAACTTGAACGGCCCGGTGCCGGCGGGATTGCGGCCGAAATCGGCGCCATGCTGCTCGACAGCAGCGGGCGAGACGATCAGCCCGGTCGGGTAGGCGAGGTTCGACAGGAAGGGCGCGTAAGGCGCGTTCAGCGTGAACTTCACTGTGCGCTCATCCACGGCTTCCGTCGCCTCGATGGCGGAGAAGAAGAAGGAGAGCGGGAAGGGACCGGTGTCGTGGAACGGGTGGTTCTCGTCCAGCATCCGGTCGAAGTTGAACTTCACCGCCTCGGCGGTCAGCGGCGTGCCGTCGTGGAAGGAGATGCCTTCGCGCAGGGTGAAGGTGTATTCGGTGCCGTCCTCGCTGATCTCCCAACTTTCCGCCAATGCCGGCTCGACCTCCAGCGTGCCGGACTTGTAGCGCACCAGCCCGTCATAGACATTCATCAGGATTCGGAAGTCGTTGACCGCCGTGACGGCGTGCGGGTCGAGCGACTTCGGCTCGGCGATCTGGCCGACCACCAGCACGCCGGGGGGCGTCTGGGCGGCGGAGGGAAGGCCCACAGAGGCGATACATGCGGCCAGCGCGAGCGCGCTGACAGCGCGGCGCGTCATCGGAAGGATCGTCATCGTTTTCTCTCCTGTTGGTTGATGTCTATTTATCATGAAAAATTATGCGCCCAAAGGATTTTTCATGATAAACCCGGGCAAGGAGGACGCGCATGACCTTTTCCCTGCTGGCATTCGACCGTGAAACCGGCGCCATCGGCGCCGCTGCCGCGACGGGAAACCTCTGTGTCGGTGGCTGGGTTCTGCGAGGAGACCCGCGCTTCGGGATCACGGCCGCGCAGGGGCATACGCCCTCGACGATCTGGGGCGAGGATGCCCTTGGCCTGCTGGCACAGGGCGCCACGGCGCAGGAGGCGCTGGACACCGTGATCGCGCCGGATCCCGGGCGCGAGATGCGGCAGCTTGCGATACTGGAACGGGGCGGTCGCACGGCGGTCCATGACGGCGCGCGAAACCGCCCCTACACCGGCCATCTCGAGGGCGACGGCTGGATCGCGGCCGGCAATTGGCTGGCTTCGGGCGAGGTGCTTGCGCAGGCTGCGGAGGCGCTCGCGCGCCCCGGCCCCGCGCTCGCCGACCGGCTGGTCGCTGGGCTCCGCGCCGGCATCGCGGCCGGCAGCGACAGGCGCGGCACCCTGTCCGCGGCGCTGCTGGTTCTGGCGGAGACCCGGCCGCCGCTCGACCTGCGCGTCGACCTCGACCCTTCCCCGGTGGACCGCCTGGAGGCGCTGCTGGAGCGCACGGGCGCACCGGAATACAGCGCCTGGCTCGACACCCTTCCCACACGACAGGACCCGCACAGGACATGACGACAGATATCGGACAACGTGCCGCCGCGATGCTCGCGGAGGCGGCGGAAATCTCGGAGCCGGGCCCGGGCGTGACCCGTCTGCCCTTTACTCCCGAACACGCGGACGCCAACGAGTTGATCGCGGGATGGATGCAAGCGGCGGGGCTGGAGACCTCCCGCGATGCCGCCGGAACGCTGATCGGTCGGCGGGAGGGCGCGGACCCCGGCGCGCCGGTTTTCCTGCTCGGCTCCCACCAGGATTCGGTGCGCGGCGGCGGCGCGTATGATGGGATCATGGGTGTGCTGTTGCCGATCCTTGCGCTGCAGGGGCTGCGCGACGAGCCGCTGCCCTTCGCCGTGGAGGTGCTCTGTTTTGCCGACGAGGAGGGCGTGCGGTTCCCGACCGCCCTGATCGGACCGCGGGCGCTGGCGGGCACGCTCGACAGCGCCGTGCTCGACATGACGGACCGTGCGGGCATCAGCCTGCGTGCGGCGCTGGAGGGCTTTGGCGATCCGGCGCGGATCGCCGCCATCGCGCGCGCGCCGCAGGGCGTCCTTGGCTACCTCGAAACCCATATCGAACAGGGTCCGGTGCTGGAGGCGGAGGATTTGCCGGTCGGCATCGTGACGGCGATTGCCGGGATCGAACGCCATGCCGTGACCATCACAGGACGTGCCGCGCATGCCGGCACCGCGCCGATGGGGCTCCGGCAGGACGCGCTTTGCGCGGCGGCGGAGCTGGTTGCGGGTGTCGAGCGGATCTGCCGGGAGACCGAGAACGCGGTCGGCACGGTCGGCCAGCTCGACGTGCTGCCCAATGTCGTCAATGCCGTGCCGGCGGAGGTGACCGCGACGGTCGAGTTGAGGTCGGCGGAGGATGACGTCCGGGCCGAGGTGGCGGCGCGCATTGCGGGTGTCGCGCGGGAGGCGGCGGAGGCGCGTGGCTGCACGCTGCGGATGGAGCGGACCTACCAGCAGCCCGCCAAGGCCTGCGCGCCCGACCTGCAGGAGACGCTCGCAGCCGCGGTCGAGGCCGCGGGGATACGGCCGCTTCGGCTGATGTCGGGCGCGACGCATGACGCGTCCGCGATGGCCGATCTCTGCCCGATGGCGATGCTCTTCGTGCGCTGCCGCGACGGCGTCAGCCATCATCCGGAGGAATACGCCGCGCCCGGGGACATGGGGCATGGCGTTGCCGTCCTGCAAGGCTTCCTGCGGAGACTGGCCGCGGAGGCGCGGGCATGAGCCTTCCCGAGATCAGGACCCTGCATTCCTGCCACGCCCATTTCGGCTGGGACAGCGCCCTTGCGCCGGTGATGACGGTGACGCCCGGCGAGCGGGTCACCATCGCCTGCCGCGACGCCGGCGACGGGCAGGTGGACGCGGCGGCGACGCACGAGCTGATGGCGCGGCTCGATCCGCACAGGGCCAATCCGCTCACCGGGCCGATCCATGTGGACGGCGCGAAGCCCGGCGATGCGCTTGTCATTACGATCGAGGAATTCGCGCCCTCCGGCTTCGGCTGGACCGGTCTGATCCCCGGTTTCGGGTTGCTGGCCGACCAGTTCCCCGAACCGCGGCTGCACCTGTGGAACTACGACGTGTCCGGCAGTCGGCCGCTCGCCTTCAACGGTATCGCCGAGATTCCGCTCGCGCCCTTCATCGGCACCATCGGCACCGCGCCCGCCGCTCCGGGCCCGCATTCGGTGATCCCGCCCCGCCGGGTCGGCGGCAACATGGACATCCGCGACATGCGGGCGGGCACGGTGCTGTGGCTGCCGGTCGAGGTGGAGGGGGCGCTGCTCTCCGTTGGCGATACCCATGCCGCCCAGGGAGACGGCGAGGTCTGCGGCACCGCCATCGAGAGCGCGATGGACGTATCGCTCAAGGTCGACCTGCTGCCCGGCGGCGCACCCCGCTTCCCGCGCTACCAGACATCCGGCCCCCGCCCGGGCGCGCTGGAGCGCGACGGCGTGGTCGCGACGACGGGAATCGGGCCGGACCTGATGGCTGCCTGCCGCGACGCGGTTTCGGGCATGATCGACCATCTGTCCCGCAGCATGCCTGCGGAGGATGCCTACATGCTGTGCTCCGTCGCGGCGGATCTGCGTGTCAGCGAGATCGTGGATGCACCGAATTGGGTGGTTTCCTGCGCAATTCCGCGCGTCCTGTTCGTCGACCGTGCATCCGTTTGACCTGCGCAGGGAGGCTGATTAGGTTCCGCTTCAATAGCAAAGACATGGAAGGAATTTATTGTGTGCGGCATTTGCGGCGAGATTACCTTTGACGGAAGCCCGGCGAGGGTCGATGCCGTGGCCACGATGGCCGATTGCATGGCGCCCCGCGGCCCGGACAGTGCCGGCGTGGTGGCCCGCGGAGACTGGGCCTTCGGCCACCGCCGCCTGCGGATCATCGATCTGAGCGAGGCCGGAGCGCAGCCGCTGGTCGATACCCATCTCGGCCTGACCATCGTGTTCAACGGCTGCATCTACAACTATCCCGAACTGCGCGCCGAGCTGGAAGGCAAGGGCCACAGCTTCGCCTCCCATTCCGACACCGAGGTCATCCTGAAGGCCTGGGCGCAATGGGGCGCCGATGCGATCCCGCGCTTCAACGGCATGTTCGCCTTCGCGATCCGCGAGCGCGAGAGCGGGCGGACGATCTTCGTGCGCGACCGGTTCGGGATCAAGCCGCTCTACTACGCCGAGACCGGCAAGGGCCTACGCTTTGCCTCGACCCTGCCGGCGCTGGTGCGTGCGGGTGGCATCGATACGTCGATCGACCGGGTGGCGCTGCACCACTACATGACCTGGCACGCGGTTGTGCCGGCCCCGCGGACCATCCTCGCCGGCGTGCGCAAGCTGCCGCCGGCGACGATCCGTATCCTCGAGGCCGACGGCCGCGTTGTCTCCGAGCAGCGTTACTGGACCCCGAGTTTCGAGCGCAGCCCCGAGGATGCGTCCCGGAGCGAAGCGGATTGGGAAGAGATGTTGCTGGAGCAGCTCCGCAGGTCCGTCCGCCGTCGCATGGTGGCCGACGTCCCGGTGGGCGTGCTGCTCTCCGGCGGGGTCGACAGCTCGCTGATCGTGGGCCTTCTGGCCGAGGAAGGGCAGAAGGATCTCGCCACCTACTCGATCGGCTTCGAGGAAGCCCACGGCGAGAAGGGCGACGAGTTCAAGTATTCCGACCTGATCGCCGCGCATTACGGGACCAATCATCACAAGCTGATGATCCCCTCGACGGAGATGCGGGAAAACCTGCCCCACGCCATCGCGGCGATGTCCGAGCCGATGGTCTCCTACGACAACATCGGCTTCTACCTGCTGTCCCGCGAGGTCTCCAAGACGATCAAGGTTGTGCAATCCGGGCAGGGGGCCGACGAGGTGTTCGGCGGCTATCACTGGTATCCGCCGCTTGCCGACGCCAACGACCCGGTGTCGGCCTATGCCGAGGCCTTTTTCGACCGTACCCACGCCCGGCTCGCGACGCATCTTGCGCCCGAGTACATGGCCGACAAGGACGAGAGCCTCGCCTTCGTCGAGGCGCATTTCGCCCAGCCCGGAGCCGACGATCCAGTCGACAAGGCGCTGCGGCAGGATACCAACGTGATGCTGGTCGACGATCCGGTGAAGCGGGTCGACAACATGACCATGGCCTGGGGCCTGGAGGCGCGGGTGCCGTTTCTCGATCACGAGGTCGTCGAACTGGCCGGGCGGATGCCGGCGTCGCTGAAACTGGCCCACGGCGGCAAGGGCGTCCTGAAGCAGACCGCGCGCAAGGTGATCCCGAGTGCGGTCATCGACCGGCCGAAAGGGTATTTCCCGGTGCCGGCGTTAAAATACATCGAAGGCCCCTATCTCGACATGGTGCGCGGTGCGCTCACCAACGAGGCGGCGCGCAGCCGCGGGATTTTCCGTCAGGATTACCTCGAGACGCTCTTCGCCAACCCCAAGGAGCACATCACCCGCCTGCGCGGGTCCGAGCTCTGGCAGGTGGCGATGCTGGAGCTGTGGCTGCAAGCGCAGGGGATCGGCGAATGAGCGACAGCGCCGTGACCGGCCCGACGCCGGAGTCGAGTATCGATTGCGGCTGGGGCCGGCTGATCTTCGGCAACACCTTTGCCGATCCCAAGGTCCTGGCCGAGACCCTGTCGGCGGAGCGGCACACCCGCCGCGACATCGCCTTTTACGTCCGCGATCCCCAGGTCGTGCTCGCAGAGGCGCCGCAGGAGCTGTTCCTCGATCCGTCCATCTCCTTCCGGCTGGACCTGAAGGGCCAGGACACGGACGGCCCGCGGCTCGCCAATGTCTCGATCCGGCGGCTGACCACCGAGATGGACGCGGACGCGATCAACACGATCTACGCCGCCCATGGCATGGTGGAGGTGCCGTCGCATTTCTTCTGGTCGAACCGCGATGCGCGGGCGATCACCGTTCTGGTCGCCGAGGAGGACGACACCGGGGCCATCCTCGGCACGGTGATGGGCGTCGACCACAAGCTGGCCTGCAACGACCCCGACCACGGCTCCTCGCTGTGGTGCCTCGCGGTTTCGCCCCACGCGCGCTATCCCGGGATCGGCCAGGCGCTCGTGCTGCGTCTCGCCGAGGAGTTCCGCGCGCGCGGCGCCACGACGATGGATCTCTCGGTTCTGCACGACAACAACGAGGCGATGAAGCTCTATGAAAAGCTGGGGTTCAGGCGGTTTCAGGCCTTCACCGTCAAGCGCAAGAACCCGATCAACGAGCCGCTGTTCGTGGGCGAGACCGAGGCCGAGGGGCTCAATCCCTACGCCAAGATCATCGTCAAGGAAGCGCGCCGCCGCGGCATCTTCGTCGAGGTGATTGACGCGGAGGCCGGGCTGTTCGAGCTGCAGATGGGCGGCCGGCGGATCCGCTGCCGCGAGGCGCTGAGCGAGCTGACGACCGCGGTCGCCATGTCCATCTGCGACGACAAGCGCGTTACCCGGCGGATCGTGTCGGAGGCCGGGGTCAAGGTCGCCGAGCAGGCGAAGGAGGACAGCCCCGAGGCGCGCGCCGCCTTCCTCAAGGAGCACGGCGCCCTGGTGGTCAAGCCGGCCCGGGGCGAGATGGGCGACGGCGTTTCCGTCGACCTGCGCACATCCGAGGAGGTGGAGGCCGCGGTGGAGCGGGCCCGTGGCGTCTGCAGCGACATCATCGTCGAAAGCTATCTCGAGGGCGACGACCTGCGCCTCGTGGTGATCGACTACAAGGTCGTCGCGGCCGCCATTCGCCGCCGGCCGAGGATCACCGGCGACGGCAAGCACACCGCACGTGACCTGATCGAGGCCCAGAGCCGCCGTCGCGCGGCACAGACCGGCGGAGAAAGCACGATCCCGCTGGATGCGGAAACCGAGCGCTGTCTGGCGATGGCGGGCTACGGCTTCGATGACGTGGTGCCGGCCGGCACCGAGGTGACCGTTCGCAAGACGGCCAACCTGCACACCGGCGGCGTGATCATCGACGTGACCGGCGAAACCCATCCGCAGCTGATCGACGCCGCGATCCGCTGCGCTCGCGCCATCGGCATCCCGGTGACCGGCATCGACTTCATCGTCAAGAGCCCGCGGCGGCCCGAGTATATCTTCATCGAGGCCAATGAACGCCCGGGCCTCGCCAACCATGAGCCCCAGCCTACGGCGCAGCGCTTCGTCGACCTGCTGTTCCCGATGACCGTCGCCACCGAGGCCTCCCAGGTCTCCCAGACGCCGCCCGAGTGAAGGTAGCCTGCCGCGCCACCCGTGGCGCGGCATACCGAGCTCTGCGCCGGACCCGCAGTTTTTTCGCGGCGCGATTGGACAGACGGAAAAACGGCCCCAATTCCTCCGCGAAGGAGGATTTGTGATGCCCGACATCGACATTGCGATCATCGGCGCCGGGCTGGCGGGTCTGGCCTGCGCGCGTGCGCTCACGGATGCTGGCGCGGGGGTTGTTGTTCTGGAAAAGTCGCGCGGCGTTGGCGGCCGGCTTGCCACGCGGCGCGCGGAGGGCGGCCTGCAGTTCGATCACGGCGCCCAGTTCGTCACCAGCCGGCAGCCCGGCTTTGCCTCCATCCTGCACGAGACCGGCTGCGCCAAACGGGCGGCCGAATGGGAGGACGGATCCGGTGCCGGCCATGTCGTCGGCGTGCCCGGCATGAACGCGCTCGCCAAGCACCTGGCGAGCGGACTCGACATCTGGACCGGGGTCCATGCGCGCCGGGTGGAGCCCGCTTCGGTGGGCTGGTCGATCGTGACGGAAATGGGCGAGTGGCGCTGCAACAAGCTGGTCCTGACCGCGCCGGCCCCGCAGGCGATGGCGCTGCTCGGCGAGGACCATCCCCTGGCCGAAGACCTGGCGGCGGTCCGGATGGCGCCCTGCCTCGCGCTGATGGCAGCCTTCGAGCCCGGCGCCCCGCGCCCGTTTCCCGCCCGCCGCGACCCGCAAGACGCGCTCGCGTGGATCGCGCGGGACGGGTCCAAGCCCGGTCGCGGCGATGCCGAGACCTGGGTCGCCCATGCCTCGCCCGAATGGAGCGCGGAGCATCTGGAGCGCAGCTTCGAGGACATCGCGGCGCGGATGCTGCCGATGCTGTGCGAGCGGATCGGTGCCGATCCCGGCACGGCCATCCACGCGGTGGCGCATCGCTGGCGCTACGCGTTGGTGACCACCCCGCTGGGCCGCAGCTTCGCCCGCGACGCCTCCGCCACGCTTTACGCGGGCGGTGACTGGTGCCTCGGCCCTCGGGCGGAAGCAGCCTGGGAAAGCGGGACGGCCATCGCGGAGGATATCCTCGGCGCGGCCGCGCTGCGGACGTCGGCAGGCGGCTGGTCGCTCTGAAGGCAGGCGCTATCTCTGCGCACATGAACAATCGCGACAGGAAATCAGGCTCCACCGGGCTGCAGGTCATGTGGTTCAAGCGCGACCTCCGCGTGCAGGACAATGCCGCGCTGTCGGCGGCCGCTGCCGCCGGACCGGTGCTGCCGCTTTATGTTGTCGAGCCCGAGCTCTGGCGGCAGCCGGAGGCGTCCGGGCGGCATTGGGCGTTCCTTGCCGAGTGCCTGGAGGGGCTGTCGGAGGATCTTGCGCGGCTGGGCCAGCCTCTGGTTGTTCGCACCGGGGACATCGTGGACGTGCTTGCGGCGATCGATGCCCGTCACGGAATCGCCGCGCTGTATTCCCACGAGGAGACCGGCGGTGCCTGGACCTTCGCCCGCGACCGGCGCGTCGCGGTCTGGTGCAGGGCGCAGGGGATCGCCTGGAACGAGTTTCGGCAGCACGGTGTCGAGCGCGGGCGGAGCACGCGCGATGGCTGGGCGGCGAGGTGGGACGCCCAGATGCGCGGCCCGCTGGTCCCGGAAGTCGCGCTTGGGCCTTTGGACGGCATCGACCCTGGCGGCATCCCGCGTGCCTCCGATCTGGGCCTCGCCGCCGATCCCTGTCCGGGGCGGCAGGCGGGCGGGCGCGCTGCGGGGCTGGAACGGCTCGACAGTTTCCTGACCCGGCGCGGCATCGGTTACAGGCGCGAGATGTCGAGCCCGGTGACCGGGGCCCGCGCCTGCTCCCGCCTCTCGCCGCATATCGCCTTGGGCACCCTCTCTCTGCGCGAGATCACGCAGGCCACATGGGCACGTCAGCGCGACGTCGCATCGGCCGGTCCGGAGGGGCGCGACTGGCGGCCGTCGCTCAGCTCTTTCACGGGTCGGCTGCACTGGCATTGCCATTTCATCCAGAAGCTCGAGGACCGGCCGGATCTCGAGACTGTGAACATGCACCGCGCCTACGACGATCTGCGCCCCTCGGAGCCCGATACCGCGCGCCTTGACGCCTGGAGCAAGGGCGAAACCGGGTTGCCGTTCGTCGACGCCTGCATGCGGGCGCTGCTGGCCACGGGCTGGCTGAACTTCCGCATGCGGGCGATGCTGATGGCGGTGGCGAGCTATCATCTGTGGCTCGACTGGCGCGCGCCGGGGCTGCACCTGGCGCGGTGCTTCACCGATTACGAGCCGGGTATCCACTGGCCGCAGGTGCAGATGCAGTCCGGCACAACGGGGATCAACACGCACCGGATCTACAACCCGGTCAAGCAGGGCAAGGATCAGGATCCACAGGGAAAATTCGTGCGAAAATGGGTGCCGGAACTTCGCGACATTCCCGACCGCCACATCCAGGAGCCCTGGCTGGCGGAGAATGCGGGGGCGGTGCTTGGGCGACGCTATCCGTTCCCGATCCTCGATCACCTGGAGGCGGCGCGTCTCGCTCGCCAGAAGGTTTGGGCGGTGCGCAAATCGCCGGGCTTTCGGGACGAGGCCGCGGGGCTGGCGGCGAAGCACGGTAGCCGAAAGAGACCTCGGCGCCGCGCCGGCAGCCGGGCGACGGCCCAGATGTCGCTGCCCTTCGCGGGGCCCGACGGACCATGAAGGCGAAACGCTACCTGCCCAGCAAGATCTGCGCGCACTGCGGACGCCCGTTCACCTGGCGCAAGAAGTGGCGTCGGGATTGGGACGCGGTGCGTTATTGCTCGGCGCGGTGCCGAAAGGAGCGGAGACGTGTTGGACCATGAGGGGGCGTTTTCCTTCGCAGATCGCCGTTGGCGGCGTAGACTGTGGCTGTGACAGCCGGCTCGGATATTTGGGGTCGGGCCGCTCCTTGATCGCCCGCCTGGCAATGGCATCCCGCAGCAGGAGGATACGCAGATGATCGGCATTCATTCGGGTAATTCCGGCGGTCCGTCGTCGTGGTTGGGGGCTGTGCTGATCTCCCTTGCGCTGCCTGCCGCCTCGTTGGCGCAGGAAGCCGTCGGGACGGATGCACCTGCGCCCGCAGGCGGAGGGAATGCCTCGGATCTGGCCCAGCAATTGTCGAACCCGGTGGCCGACCTGATCAGTCTGCCGTTGCAATACAACTTCGACACGGGTTTCGGACCGAACGACACCGACCGTAGCCTTCTCAACGTCCAGCCGGTCATACCGATCTCGCTGAACGAGCGCTGGAACGTCATCTCCCGAACGATCATTCCGCTGTTGGACGTGGAGGCGGCCGCGCCGGGGCTCGACGATGCTTCGGGAGTCGGCGACATCACGCAATCGCTGTTCTTCTCGCCCAAGCAGCCGGTGAACGGCTGGATCCTCGGCGCGGGGCCGGTCTTCCTGCTGCCGACCGCCACCGACGATGCGCTCGGCAGCGATCAGTTCGGCATCGGTCCCACCGCCGTCGCGCTGCGCCAGTCGAACGGCTGGACGGTGGGCGCGCTGGTCAACCATATCTGGGGCTTCGATGCGCCCGACGACCGCGACGAGGTGAACAGCAGCTTCGTCCAGCCGTTCCTCACCTACACCACGCCGGATGCCTGGACGTTCTCGCTCAACACCGAATCCATTTACGACTGGAACACGGATCAATGGACCGTGCCGGTGAACCTGGGCGTCGCCAAGCTGGTGCAGTTCGGGCAGCAGCCGGTCAGCTTTCAGCTCGGCTATCGCGAATACCTCGAAGCCCCGGAGGGCGGACCAGAGCGCGGGCTCCGCTTCGTGGTCACCTTCCTGTTCCCGAAGTGAGCCCGGCCTGACGGATGCCCGGCCGGGCGCTGGCTCAGCGCCCCGCCAGGGTCAGGTGAGACGACGCCACCGCGAGTTTCGACACGGTGAGCGGACCGCCGGCGCGCAACTCGTTGATCAGCTTGTCCGCCCTCTGGGCGAGCTGGCTGTTCTTTTCGACCCACTTCGCGATGCAATCCGCGCCGGGCTCGGCTTCGTCGAGGCTCAGGGCAGCGGCCGCGATGTTGGACTGGTGGACACGCATGTCCGCCATCAGCCGGCCAAGCGCCATCCGCTCCCAATGGTCGGCCACCACCACGCCGCGCGCCGTGGAACGCAGCCAGTCCAGCGAGAACCGGGCGCCGGCGGCATAGTAGCTGGCGGCCACGTCGGCCACGCTGCGGCCGAGCCGGTCGGCCACATCGAAGACGTCGATCGCACCGCCAAGCAGCTCCGCGAGCGCCACCCGCGAGGCGAGGTGTTCGGGAGCGCCCTGGCCAAGCAGTTCCGCCGTCCGCGCGGCGAGCCGCTCGCGGGAGAAGGCGCTGACCGTTGCCTCCGCGATGGTCGCGATCTCGGCGATCCCGGGGCGGAAGCGTTCGATGGCCTCGCCGATCCCCGCGCAATCCTCCTTGATCAGCCGCTCGCATTGTGCGGCGAGCATGTCGGACAGCGCGCGGTGGATTTCGATCTGGACCGAGGCGGCGATCTTGTTGTCGAGCGCGTTGACCTCGTCGGCAACGTCCGCCAGCCCGAAGATCTCGCGCACGATGATGAACGCCTTGACGATCTCGCCCACCGAGGCGCCGCTGTCCTCCCGCAGCCGCGCGCACATCGCAGGCCCGCCTTCGTTGACCAGCATGTTGGACACCACGGTCGCGATGATCTCGCGCCGCAGCCGGTGCTCCTTGAGCGCCGCGGCATGCTCCTTGCGCAGCGGCGTCGGCATGTATTCGAAGAGGAACCGTTCCATGTAAGGATCGTCCAGCACGTCGGACTGCACGAGATCGGCGAAGATATCGATCTTGGCATAGGCCACCAGCACGGCGATCTCCGGCCGGGTCAGGCCCTGTCTCGCCTCGCGCCGCTCGGCGATCTCCTCTTCGCTGGGCAGGAACTCGACCTCGCGGTTGAGTTTCCCCTCAGCCTCGAGGCTCTGCATGAACCGGGAATGGCTGTCGAGCAGCGCCGGCGCCGCCGCTTCGATCAGGGAGATCGCGAGGGTCTGGTGGTAGTTGGTCTGCAGCACCAGTTCGCCGACCTCGTCGGTCATCCGCGCGAGCAGGGTGTTGCGCTGCTTCTCGGTCATGTCCCCGGCATCGACGACGGATCCGAGCGCGATCTTGATGTTCACCTCGTGGTCCGAGCAATCGACCCCGGCGGAGTTGTCGACGGCGTCGCTGTTGACCTTGACCCCCGCCTTGGCGAGCGCGATCCGCCCGCGCTGGCTGATGCCGAGGTTGGCGCCTTCGCCGATCACCCGCACCCGGACCTCGCCGGCATTGATGCGCACCGCGTCGTTGGCACGGTCGCCGGTGTCGGCGTGGCTCTCCGCCTCGCTCTTGATGTAGGTGCCGATGCCGCCGAACCACATGAGGTCGGCCTGGCTCTTGAGGATGGCCTTGATCAGCTCGAAGGGCGTCACCCGGCTCTCCGTCAGCCCGGTGAGCGCCTGGATCTCCGGCGTCAGCGCGATCGACTTGGACGAGCGGGAGAACACCCCGCCGCCCTTCGAGATCAGAGACTCGTCATAGGATTTCCAGCTCGATCGGGGCAGGGCGAAAAGCCGCTTGCGCTCGGCGAAGCTGACCGCCGGGTCCGGGTCGGGATCGATGAAGATGTCGCGGTGGTCGAAGGCCGCGACCAGCTTGATCTGGTCGGAGAGCAACATGCCGTTGCCGAACACGTCGCCCGACATGTCGCCGCAGCCGATCACCGTGAAGGGCTGGGTCTGGGTGTCGTGGCCAAGCTCGCGGAAGTGCCGCTTCACCGCCTCCCAGGCGCCCCGGGCGGTGATGCCCATGCCCTTGTGGTCATAGCCGTTTGAGCCGCCGGAGGCGAAGGCATCACCCAGCCAGAAGCCGTATTCCGTCGCCAGCGCGTTGGCAAAGTCCGAGAAGGTCGCGGTGCCCTTGTCGGCGGCCACCACGAGGTAGGGATCGTCGGCATCGCGCCGGACCACCGCGTTCGGCGGGACGACATCGGCGCCGATGATGTTGTCGGTGACGTCGAGCAGGCCCGACAGGAATATGCGGTAGCAGCGCACCGCTTCCGCGACGACCTCGTCCCGCGTGCCGTCTGCCGGCAGCGTCTTGGGCAGGAAGCCGCCCTTGGAGCCCACCGGAACGATCACGGCGTTCTTGACCTGCTGCGCCTTCACCAGGCCCAGGACCTCGGTGCGGTAGTCCTCCTTGCGGTCCGACCAGCGCAGCCCGCCGCGGGCGACCGGCCCGAACCGCAGGTGCACGCCCTCGACCGAGGAGGAATAGACGTAGATCTCCCGCCAGGGGCGCGGGAGGGGCAGGGCGTCCAACTCGGCACAGTCGAACTTGAACGAGATGTAGGGCTTCGGCGCACCGTCCGCGTCGGACTGGAAGTAGTTGGTCCGCAGGGTGGCCAGGATCGCGTTGCGGAACCGGCGAAGGATCTGGTCGAAGTCGAGGCTGTCGACTGCTTCCAACGCCGTCTCGATCTCGGCCGCGATCCGGTCTCCGGCCTTGGCGCGTTCGGCGTCGTCGGTATGGGCCGCGGGGTCGAACAGCGCGGCGAACAGGGCGACGAGCTGGCGCGCGATCTCCGGATTGCCATTCAGCGCATCCTGCATGTAGGGCATCGAATAGGGGATCCGCGCCTGCCAGAGATAGCCGCCATAGGCCCGCAGGAGTGCGGTCTCGCGCGCGGTCAGGCCGGCCTTGAGCACCAGCCGGTTCAGCGGATCATCGTCGACCTTGCCGTTCCACAGCAGCGAGAAGGCCTCTTCCAGTTCGTCCCGCACGGCCGGCAGGTCGATGTCGCTGCCATCGGCCGATTGCATGTAGAAATCGTGCAGCCAGATCTCCTCGTCCTCGCGGTCGATGCGGGAGGGATGCTCCTCGAGAATCCGGAAGCCCATGTTCTCGAGGATCGGCAGGCAGTCCGAAAGCGGCACCGAGCGGCCGAGCCGGAACAGCTTGAAGCGGACGTTGCGCTCGGGGTCCTCGAGCCGGCGGTAGAACTTCAGCTCCAGCTGGTTGTCGGCGCTGATCCGTTCCATCTTGTCGATGTCGGAAATCGCCGAAACGGCGCTGAACTGCTCGCGGTAGGAGGGGCTGAAGCCCGCGCCATAGAGCATGTGCAGGCGGTTGCCCTCGGATTCGCCCTTCCGCTCGATCAGCGCGTCGCGCAGGTGATCGCCCCAGCTGCGCACGGCATCGACGATCCGTTGCTCGATGGCAGCGGCCTCGTGCTTGGAGGCCACCTCGCCCTTGAGCGCGATCACGAAATGCACGCGGGTCAGTGCCTCGTCGCCGAAGGAGGGTGTCCAGGTGGCGACCCGGCCGTCGAACTCCTCGGCCAGGATGTCCCCGACCCGCTGGCGCAGCTCGGTGTTGTAGCGTTCGCGCGGCACGTAGACGAGGCAGGAGACGAAGCGTCCGAACCGGTCCGGGCGGATGAACAGCCGGGTGCGGGGCCGGATCGTCAGGTGCAGCGCGCCCATCGCGTTCTCGAAGAGCTGGTTGTCCGAGCTCTGGAACAGCTCGTCGCGCGGATAGGTCCCGAGGACATGGGCCAGCGCCTTGGCGTCATGGCTCGACGGCGCGAAGCCCGCGCGGGTCACAAGGCGCTCGACCTTCTGGCGCAGCAGCGGGATCGATCCCGGGCTGCGGTTGTAGGCGGTCGCCGTGAAATGGCCGATGAAGACATGCGCGCCCGTCACCTTCCCCTTGGCATCGAAGCGCTTGATCCCGACCAGATCGAAATGGGTCGAGCGGTGGACGGTGGAGCGCCGGTTCGCCTTGATGATCATCAGCGGCGAGACATCGGTGATGAAGGCGTCCATCTCCGGCGACCAGTCGGAGACATTGCCCTGCAGGTCGCGCAGCACGGTGTAGTCCGGATCACGCATCAGGCCGAGCGCCGTGCCCTTGACGCTGCGCACCGAAGGCTCGCCCTTGGTGGTCTCGTATTCGCGGTAGCCGAGGAAGGTGAAATGGTTCTCGGCCAGCCATTCGAGGAACTCGACCACCTCTTCCGAACCGCCGCCGGACAGCTTCGGAGCGGTCGCCTTCAGCGTCTCGGTCACCTCGGTCAGGCGCTGCAGCATCGGTTGCCAGTCGCCCACGGCGGCGCGCACATTGCGGACCACCTGTTCGATCTCGGCCTCGTAACGGGCGAGTTTCTCCTCGTCGCCGATCTGGTCGATCTGCACCTGGATGAGCGACTCGCGGATGCCGCCGTCGGTGCCGGGCTCCAGCAGGTCCGTCAGCGCGCCGCTCTCGTCGCGCCGCACGGTCAGCAGCGGGTGGATCAGCGAATGGATCGCCATTCCGTGGTCGGTCAGATAGGCGGTCAGGGAACCCACGAGGAACGGCATGTCGTCGTTGACGATCTCCAGCACCGTGTGGGAGCACTCCCAGCCGTGCTCGGACATCCGCGGGTTGTACATCCGCACCCGTGCCGTTCCGACCTTGCGCCGGGAGGCGAACTTCCACAGCGCCAGCGCGGAGCCGTAGACCTCGTCGATGTCCCGGCCGTCGAGATCCTCCAGCGATGCCCGGGAGAACAATTGCCCGACCGCCTCGACGAATCCCTCCCGTTCGGCCTTGTCCAGACGTTCGGCGCCCAAGGCGCGGATTTCATCCAGTTTTTCGCCGAAGATCTCTTCTTCCGTCTTGGTCATCGCGTCCTCCCGGCGTTACCGCCAATTCCCGCCAAAGGTGCGACTCGCAGCCGGATCCCGCACCGTCTCGTCCAGGTCCGACGATGTTCAGAACGGTCCCGAAAGTCGAGGCTTTTGAGGCAGGGAATTCGGAAAACCCGGGGAATATCCATGGGAAACCGGCCCTCCGTCGCGTCATCCGAAGGGGCAGGACAGGGCGGCGCCAGGCCGGGGTGTCAGCGGCTCAGGGCGCGATCTTGCGGCGCAGTTCGGCGGCGCGGGCGTGGCCTTCCATGCCTTCCATGCGGCTGATCCGGGCGGTTCGCCGCGCCAGCTCGTCGGCGGCCTCGGCGGTGCAGCGCTGCCAGGTCACCGTCTTGGTGAACTTGTGCACCGACAGCCCGCCGGTGTAGCGGGCCGCGCCGCCCGTGGGCAGCACGTGGTTGGGGCCGGAGGTCTTGTCGCCGAAGGGCACGGTGGTTTCGCGGCCGAGGAAGAGCGAGCCATAGGAGCCGAGGTTCTCGAGCCACCAGTCAAGGTCCTCCGCCTGGACCTGCAGATGCTCGGGCGCGTAACGGTCCGAGACCTCGACCGCCTCCTCCCGCGTGTCGCACAGGATCACCTCCGCCCGCTCCGCCCAGGAGATCCGCGCCGTGGAGGCGTTCGGCTCGGGCAGGCTGGAGATCAGCGCGTCGGCATGGGCCAGCACCTCTTCCGCCAACGCCCTGTCGGTCGCGATCAGCCAGACCGGGCTGTCGGCGCCGTGCTCGGCCTGGCTGACCAGATCCCAGGCAACGGTTTCGGCGGCCGCCGTGTGATCGGCGATCACCAGCGAGTCCGTCGGGCCGGCGAACATGTCGATCCCGACCGGGCCAAAGAGCATCCGCTTGGCCTCGGCGACAAAGGCATTGCCCGGCCCGACCAGGATGTCGGCGGGCCTTGCGCCGAACAGCCCCTGTGCCATCGCGGCGATCCCCTGCACGCCGCCGAGGTTCAGGATCAGGTCCGCCCCGGCAAGATCCATCGCAAAGATGATCGCGTCGGGAATGCCGGTCTCGGGCCGGGTCGGCGAAACGGCGGTGATGTGGCGCACGCCCGCGACCTTGGCGGTGGTGATTGTCATCAGGGCGCTCGCGATGTGGCTGTAGCGCCCGCCCGGCACGTAGCATCCGGCGGCCGAGACGGGGATCTGTTTCTGGCCGGCGATCAGGCCGGGGATCACCTCGACTTCGCAATCCGTGATCGTGGCCTTCTGGGCCTCGGCGAAGCGGCGGATGTTGGCATGGGCGAAGCGGATGTCGTCCTGCACCTCCTCGGACACCCTCTCACAGGCGGCCCGGCGCTCGGCATCGGAGAGGACGATCTCGCCGGTCCAGCCGTCGAGCCGCCGGGCATAGTCGCGCACCGCCTCCTCGCCGCCGCGCGCGATATTGGCCAGCATGACCTGCACGGTGTCGCGGATGTCGTTGCTTTCCGATGCCGGCCGGGGGGCCGCCTGCTTTAGATATGTGATCGTCATGTCTGCGAGAGGTCCTGTTGGTGCATCGGGAAGCCTGTGGGGCGCGTGGCAACGCAGCAATCCGAACGTCGGCCACTCCGGGATTTGTCCTGTTGCTCCGCTCCCTGCGTCCCCGTTTCCGGAACTTTATCTGATGTGTCCGCCCGCCGCCAAGCCGCCCGCTCACGCCGGCGCCGAGGCGATGCCGCGATGCCCGCGGATCTCAGGCGGGGCGGGGGGCGGCCCTGCCGAGCGCGTCGAAGGTGACCATCACCGAATCCACCACCGGCGCGCCGCCGATCAGGCCGCTTTCCGTGACAAGAGGGGCGCCGAGCAGGTTGGTGCAGATGATCGCGATCGCGTCCACGCCTTGCGCGGCCAATTCCTCGGCCAGGTCCCGCAGACGTTCGGGCGGGATGGTCCCGAAATCGCGGTTCACCTCGAGGTCGAGCCGGCGCTTCGCGGCCACCTCGATCCCGGCAGCCGCGTAGTTCGCGACGATGGCGGCCTCGGTCTCGGCCGTGTAGGGGGTCAGCAGGCCGATTTGCTTTGCGCCAAGCTCCGCCAGCGCCGCGTTGATCGCCAGCAGCGAGGTTGTGGCGGGGATGCCCGTCTCCGCCTCTATCAGGTCGCAGAGCGCGCGATCGCGCTCGAAACCGAGCCAGGCCGCGGCCGTGCCGGCCCAGACGAGCCGGTCGGGCTCCAGCTCCGCCAGCAGCGCCGCGGCCCGCAGCAGGCGGTCGCGCTCGAACTGGGCATCGGTGGCGTTGGACTGGTCGATCCTGGTGACCGAGAGGCGGGTGAAGTGACACCGCAGGTCCGGCCTCGCCGGAGCGAGGCTGCTCCAGACATCCTCGACGACGGTGTTGGAGGAGGGCACGATCAGCCCTGCCCGCATGACATTGCAACCCATCATTGGCGCTCCCTGCGCAGGTTCAGAATGGCCGATGTCACGGTCGGCACCAGCAGAACGGCCAGCGAGACGACGACCAGGACCAAAGAGATCGGGCGCTCGAAAAACACCCAGGGGTCTCCGTGGATCATCAGCGTGCGGCGCAGGTTGTCCTCGAGCAGCGGGCCGAGAACCGCGCCGAAGGCCAGCGGCAGGACCGGAATGCCAAGCCGCAGGAATGCGAAGCCGACCCCGCCGAAGAAGATCGCGACCCAGACGTCGACCGTCGCGTTTCGGACGGAAAAGGCGCCCAGCACGCAGAGAACGAGCACCGCCGAGAGCAACAGCCGATGCGGGATCGCCAGGATGCGACGATAGACGGAGATCCCGAGCGTGGCGGCGACGAGCGCGGTCAGCACGATCGCCACGAAGAGCGCCGCATAGATCGTCAGGATCAGGTCCGGCTGGCTCTCGAACAGGCCCGGCCCGGGCCGCAGACCGTGCAGCAGGAGGACGCCGATCAGCACCGCGGTGATGCTGTCGCCGGGAATGCCGAGCGTCATCATCGGGATCAGCGCGCCGCCGACACAGGCGTTGTTGGCCGCTTCGGGTGCGACGACGCCCCGGGGCAGGCCGGTGCCAAAGGTTTCCGGGCGTTTCGACAGGCGTTTCTCGACCGCATAGGCGAGCGCTACCGCGACCGCCGACCCCGCCGCCGGAATGGCGCCGACGAAGGTGCCGATCGCGGAGCTGCGCAGGACGGTCGGCAATTCGGGCATTAGCGCCCGCCAGCTCGGCCAGGTGGGTCCGCTGGAGGCGGGCACGGCGGTCGCTGCGTCCTGCCGGCGGGAAAGCATGTTCAGCGCCTCGGCAATGCCGAAAACGCCAATGGCGAGGGGAATGATGTCGATCCCGCCCTGCAGGTCCGCCGTGCCGAAGGTGAAGCGCGGCACGTCGGTGACCTTGTCGCGTCCGACGACGCCGACCAGCAGGCCGATCACCCCAGCCGCGAGGCCGCGCAGCGTGTCCCCGGAAGAGGCATAGGCGACAAGCGCGAGGCCGAAGAACACCACGGCCGCGTATTCCGGTGAGCCGAAGTTCAGCGCGTAGGCGGCGATCACCGGGGCCAGCGCGACCAGCAGCACCCAGCCCACGACACCGCCGAGGATCGAGGCGATCAGCGCATAGGCCATCGCCTGCGCGGCCTGTCCCTTCCGGGCCATCGCGTGCCCGTCGAGCAGGGTGAACATCGCCCCCGGGGTTCCGGGAATGTTGAGAAGAATGGCCGAGACCGAGCCAGCGTAGACGCTGGCGAAGAACACCGCGAGCATCAGCATCATCGCCGCGGGCGTCTCCATCCCGTAGGTGAAGGGCAGCACCACGGCCAGTGCCATGGTCGAGCTGACACCCGGCAGCGCCCCGAAGACGAGGCCGAGAACCACGCCGGCGAACGAGAGGCCCAGCAGCACGGGGTCGGTGAGCGATGCCAGCATCGCGGCGAGGAGGTCAATCATCAAAGCGGCACCGATAGCGCATGGGAGAAAACAGCTTGGAACCCGGCGGCGATGGCGCCGCCCAGGGCGGCCGTCCGCAGGATCGACACCTTCTCGCCGCGCCCGGCGAGCACGGCGAGACCGGCCCCGACCAGCGCAAAGGCAAGGCCTGCGCCGATCACGCTGCGCAGCGGTAGCAGGGAGGCAAGCAGCAGGAGTGCAAGGAGGGGCGGGGCGGCGGAGGTCAGGGCGGCGCGCATGTCCATGGGCTCGGTCCCCGCGTCCCGGTTGCCGCGCAGCCCTCTGAAGAGCAGCCCGGCTCCGGCGATGGCGAGAAGAAGCAGGAGGATCTCGGGAAGGAGCGCGGGCCCCGGCTCGCGCCCCGTGGCCTCGTGCAGCCTGCCGGACTGGCCGAAATGGACGGTCGCCAATCCGGCCGAGAGCGCCAGGCAGAGGGCGCCCGACACGAGATCGTTGCGGATCTCGCGCCGGGCTTCCGTATCACTTGGGGTTGGTGACAAGTCCCGCCTCCTCGAGAACCGGATACACCTGTTCATCGAACGACGCGATGCGCGCGCCCGCCTCTTCCGCGCCGAGCGGTTCGATCATGTAACCGGCCGCGTTGGCCGCAGAGACGAATTCCTCCGACGACAGCACGGCGACCAGCGCTTCCGAGAGGACGGCCGCGCGGTCTTCGGGGATGCCGGCCGGTCCGACGACCGCGCGGAAGTCCCCGGCCACGACATCGTAGCCCTGTTCGGCAAATGTCGGGATGTCGGGAGCGAGGAAGTGGCGCTCGCCGGCCATGACGCCGAGGATCTTCACATCGCCCGCCGCGTGATGCTCCAGAACCTGCGGCACCGGCACGGTCGCGCTCTGCACCTCGCCGCCGAGCAGCGCGGTGACGGTGGGCGCGTAGCCGGCATAGGGGATCTTGTTCAGCTCGAGCCCGAGCGCGGATTCCATGATCGCGGCCGAGATGTAGGAGGCGCCGCCCGGCGGGTCGTTGCCGTTCGGGATCTCGCCCGGAGCTTCCTTCACCGAAGCGAGGTAGTCGTCGAGCGACGCGAAATCGGTGCTCCCGGCAACGGTCAGCGCCCCCGGATCGGGTCCGAAGAAGGACAGCACGCTCAACTGGTCGAGCATGACGGGCTCATCGGTCGTATATTGCTGGATGATGCTGGAGGCGCCGAGCATGCCGATGGTGTAGCCGTCCGGCTCCGCGCCGGCCAGTTCGCGCATCCCGGTGAGCCCGCCCGCGCCGTCGTAGTTCTCGACCACGACAGGGACGCCAAGCACATCCGTCAGGCGCTCGGCCACGAGCCGGCTGGTGGTGTCCTGTCCGCCGCCGGCGGGCCAGTTCACGACCCAGGTGATCGGGCCGTCGGGGAAATCCTGCGCAAGCGCGCCGCTCGCGGCGGCGCAGAACGCCGCGGTTGCCAGAAATGCAGTGCCTTTCATGGGGAGGGTCCTCTTTTCCTGTTCGACTTGGTTGGAGTTTGGGGGAGGGGCGTTTCAGATGATCGACGAGCGCGACGCGATCCCGCCGTCGATCGTCAGGATGGTGCCGCTGGTGTAGCCGGAGCGCTCCGACGCCAGGAAGACGATGGCATCGGCGACCTCGGCGACCTTGGCCGGGCGCTTCAGCGGGTAGCGGTCGCGCAGCTCCTCCCAGCGGCTTTCGTCGCCGAACCATTCCTGGGCGCGGTTGCGCAGCAGCTTGTAGATCCGCGGCGTGTCGACCGGGCCGGGATTGACGCCGACGACGCGGATGCCGTCGTCGAGCGAGGGGCCGCCGAGCGCCTTGGTGAAGGCCATGAGGCTGGCGTTCCCGGTCGAGCCGGCGATGTAGTTGGCGTCGAGCTTCTCGCCCGCGTTGCCGATGTTGTTGATGATCACGCCGCCCGCGCCGGCCTTCATCCGGGCATAATAGATGCGGCAGAGGTTGATGTAGCCGAAGACCTTCAGCTCCCATCCCTCGCGCCAGGCCGCCTCGTCGATGGCCTGCAGGTCGCCGCCGGGGATGGCGCCGGCGTTGTTGACGAGGATGTCCACTTCGCCCGCGGCCTCGGCCAGCGCCTCGACCGCGCCGGCCTGGGTCAGGTCGGCGGGGTAGATCTCGACCTCTGTTCCGTGGTCTGCCCGCAGTTTCTCCGCCAGTGCCGAGAGAAGCTCGGCCCGTCTGGCGGTGAGTTTCAGCCGTGCACCCTCGGCGGCGAAGGATGCTGCCAGCACCTCGCCGATCCCCTGGGAGGCACCGGTAATCAACACCGTCTTGTTGTTCAGTCCGAGATCCATGTTTTCCTCTGGGCAATTTCTCGCGTTGGTTTATGCATATCAGTCATGTTCGGTTGTGGACTTTCTTGTATACAAGAGGTGCGCCAATTGGTGATCTTCTGCATGCAATTGATGAATTGTGAGAGGTCTTGCCTGAAAAATGAGCAGCACAATGACGAAATCGTCCGCCCGCACCGGCGGAACGCTGGCGAAACAGGTCGAATCGCAGATCGAGCAAGACATCGTCGAGGGCGTGTTCCTGCCCGGTGATCGGCTGGACGAGGAGGAACTGGCGGCGCGGCTCAACACTTCGCGGACGCCGATCCGCGAGGCATTGCGGACGCTCGCCTCCATTGGCCTGGTCGCGGTCCGGCCGCGCTCCGGGGCGACGGTCAGCCGGCCAACGATGTCGGAGGTGATCGACCTGTTCGAGGTCGTCGCGGAGATGGAGGCCTTCGCCGCCCGGCTGGCCGCGACGCGGGCGACCGATGCCGAGTTGCGGACGGTGGCGGAGATGCACGACGCCTGCGAGCGCGAGGCCGGTACCGGCGATGCGCAACGCTATTTCGATGCCAACGGTCATTTCCACCGGTCGATCTGGGAGGGCGCGCACAATCCGATGCTGGTGGAGCAGATCCGCATCGTGGACCGCCGCGTCTCGCCCTATCGCCGGCAAATCACCTTTCACCCCGGCCGCCAGAGCAGCAGCCAGACGGAGCACCGTCAGATCGCCGACGCCCTGGCCGCCCGCGATGCCGAGGCCGCAGCCGAGGCGATGCGGGATCACGTGATGATCCTCTCGGACGACGCGCTGCAACTGTCGCGGCATCTGCGGCTTTAGGTCCGCCCGATAGAGCGGGCGCCCGCGCCGGCGTCCGCGATCAGCCCGCATGGCGCACCGCGCAGGCCAGCGCCAGGTGCGCCTCCGATCCGGGAACGACCTCGCAGCAGGGGCGATGCTTTGAATGGACCTCGGCGGCCTGATTGGTCCATTGTCACCCCAGCCCCAGGCCTGCCCCCACCCCGCGCGCTATTTCAGAGACCTCATCATGCCCGGCAGCACATTTGCGCCCTTCCGGTACAATACCTACCGAAACCTCTGGTTCGCCTCGCTGGTGACCAACCTCGGCGGCATGATCCAGAACGTCGGCGCCGGCTGGCTGATGACCTCGCTTTCCGACAACCCGGCGATGGTGGCGCTGGTGCAGGGGTCGGTGACCCTGCCGATGGCGGTGCTGTCGCTGCTGGGCGGGGTCTTCGCCGACAATTACCACCGCCGTTCGGTCATGATCGCCGCGCAGGCCTTCATGCTGGTGATGTCGGCGCTGCTCGCGGTGCTAAGCTGGACCGGGCTGATCGGGCCGTGGAGCCTGCTTGCCTTCACCTTCGCCATCGGCTGCGGCGCGGCGATGCACATGCCGTCCTGGCAGGCATCCGTGGGCGATCTGGTGCCGCGCGAGCACTTGGCGCAGGCGGTCATGCTCAACGGCATGGGCTTCAACCTGATGCGCAGTACGGGGCCTGCGGTCGGCGGGATGATCGTTGCGGTCTTCGGCTCGGCCATGGCCTTCGCGATCAATGCGCTGACCTATCTGCCGGTCCTGTTCGCGCTCTATGCCTGGCGCGCGGAGCGCGTGCCCGACCCGCTGCCGCGCGAGCCGTTGGGAGGGGCGCTCCGGGCCGGGCTGCGCTACGTCTCGCTCTCGGCGGACCACCTCAAGATCCTCGTCCGTGCCGGGGTGTTCGGATTCTCGGCGGTCGCCGTGCTGGCGCTCATGCCACTGGTGGCCAGCGATCTGCTGAAGGGCAGCGCCGCGACCTTCGGCGCCCTGCTCGCCGCCTTCGGCCTGGGCGCCGTGGTCGTCGCGCTCACGCTCCGCCAATTGCGCGAAAGGATGGAGACCGAAACCATCGTCCGCATCGGCGCGATCCTCCTGGCGCTCGGCCTGCTGGGGATCGGCCATGCCCGGTCCGTCTGGCTCACCAGCCTCTCCGCCGCGCTCTGCGGCATGGCCTGGCAATCCTCGATGGCGCTGTTCAACGTCGCGACCCAGCTGTCGACCCCGCGGTGGGTGCTGGGCCGGGTCATGTCGGTGCTCCAGGTCTGCACCTTCGGCGGCATGACCATCGGCAGCTACGTATGGGGGCGCGTGGCCGGTGCGGCCGGGGTGCAGACCGCACTGACGGCGGCGGCGGTCATCTGCCTCGCCGGGGCGGCGCTCGGGTTCCTGCTCCGGCTGCCCGGCGAGGGGCGGAGCAACCTCGACCCCCACGGCGGCTTCTCACCGATCAAACCCGCGCTTGACATCGACATGCACAGCGGCCCGATCAAGGTCTCGGTGGAGTTCATCGTTCCCGAGGCACGGACGTCGGAATTCCTGGCGCTGATGGAGCAGCGACGGGTGATCCGCCTGCGCGACGGCGCGCACAGCTGGTCGCTCTATCGAGACCTGACTGCGCCGGATCTCTGGCACGAAAGCTACCGCGTGCCGACCTGGGCGGCCTATCTGCGGCACATGTCCCGGCGCACCACGACCGATGCGGAGAATTTCAAGCACCTGATCGCCCTGCACGCCGGGGCGGAGCCTCCCAGGGCCCGCCGCTGGATCGAGCGCCCCGCCGACCCGGATCACCTGCACGACAGGCGGTGAACGGAAGCGGGGCAGGGTGCCGCCCGTCGCTCCCTGCGCGGACCGCAACGGCAGATCAGGTGCCGGTCGTCCGCAGCATCCGCGCCAGCTGTTCCTCGTTGAAATCCATCGTCGTGCCGGATTCGACGATCCGTCCCCGGTCCAGTCGGATGAACCGGTCGCAGCGCGTGATCGACGACAGGTGGTGGCTGATGACAAGGGTCGTCCCCTTGCCCCGCCTGTGTTCGAGGATGCGCAGCGCCGCCCGCTCGGACAGCAGGTCCATGGCGTTGGTCGCTTCGTCCATGATCAGGAGCCGCGGCTCGCGGACCAGCGCGCGGGCCAGCGCGATACGCTGCCGCTGCCCCGCCGAGAGGCTCAGGCCCCGGTCGCCGACCCCGGTGTCGTAGCCCTGCGGCAGCGACCGGATGAACTCGTCGGCGTCCGCCTGCCGGGCCGCCTCCAGCACGCGGGTCTCGTCGGCCTCGGGCGCACCGTACCGGATGTTGTCGGTCACCGAGCCGTCGAACAGCTCCAGTTCCTGGCTGGCGACGGCCATGTGCGCCAGCCAGTCGACCCGGTCGATCTCCGACAGCGGCGTGCCGTCCACAAGGATCTGGCCGCTGGTCGGCTCCAGCAGGCGGCACAACAGGTGCGCCATCGTGGATTTGCCCGACCCGGAGCGCCCGATGATCGCCAGCGAGGTGCCCGCGGGCACTTCGAAGGTCGCGTCATGCAGAGCCGGCCGGTCCGCGGCGGCCCCCGCGTAGTGAAAGCTCACCTGCTCGAAGGCCAGGCCGCGGGTCAGCGCGGGGGCGGGCAGGTGGCCGCTCGTGACCGGTTCCGCCGGAGCGGCCGTCATCAGCCATTGCACCTCGTCCAGCGACCCGGTCCAGCCGCGCAGCGCTGCGAGCCCGGCCTGGATCTGCCGCACCTGCGGCTGCAGGCGGTAGAGCAGGATGATGAAGGCCGCCGCCGTGCCGAAGGTGATGCCGAGGCTCCAGGCAAAGAAGATGACCGCCATGAACAGGGTTGCATGGGCGATCTCGGTGATCGGCGCCACGGCCATCTGGCGCTTCTGCAGATCCAGCGCAGCCAGACGGACCGAGTCGGAGGCCTGGGCGAACCGATCCTCCTCGAAATCCTCGCGGCCGAACAGCCGGATCAGCCGCCAGGCCGCCACCAGGTGCAGCATGCGCCCGGCCAGCCCGCGGTTCTGGTCGGTGATGATCTTGCTGAGCCCGGCGAAGTGCTGGGACATCCGCTCATGAGCGAACTGGATGGCCGCGATGCCGAGCAGTACGACCAGCGTCAGTTGCCAGGACATCGCCATCAGGAAGGCGAGCAGGATCAGCGCCGCCGTGGCGTTCACCATGATCCCCATCACCGCCGCGACCGCATCGGCAGACCGCCAGCTCTCGTTCGAGATGATGTTGAGCATCCGTGACGGCGGTTCGGAGAGCAGGTCGGACGCGTCCATCGCGGTCAGCTTCCGCGCCAGGGCCGTGCGCAGCCTGTGGCCGGCCTGCCCGTAGATCCAGGCCTGCAACAGCCCGTTGGCGTAGACCACGATATTCTTCACGGACAGGAGCGCGAGGATGGCGCCGCCGATCAGCAGGCCACGGGTCTCGCGCGGCACGGTTTCACCGAAGGACACCAGCAGCCCGGGCAGGAACCCCTGCGCATCGGACCCTCCCGAGACGACGACATCGAGCAGCGGGATCACCAGGCCGATCCCGATCCCCTCCAGTGCGGTCGCCAGAAGCCCGAGCAGGACCACCGCCGGCAGGTAGCGACGGAAAGGCCCCAGCACCGCGGAAATGCTGCCGTGAACGTAGGTCTGAAAAAGCGATCGCAACGTATGCTGCCCCGTTAATGGCCGGGACGGTCGGGACAAACACCCGGCAATACCCGAAAAAAACAATACGAGCGCCGGGGGAGGGGCGAACAGTCCCTTGCCTGTGGCGCAGCCCGAGCGCGTCGGAATGTTGCTACCGGATCACTGGGCCTACGCCCAGTAAATACCGACTTGACGCAAAAGCAACATGCGCAGAAGGCTGAAAGGGAAGGCGTTGAAAGTCATCGCCCTTCCGGTCGCCGGCATGCCATTTCGATGTTTCGGTCCCGGAAATAATTCCCTTCCGCTTCGGTCCTTTCGGTCGAAGCTCTTATTGCGGCCTGCCAGAAGTGCTCGTTTCGATTCTGTTGCCTGTTTTCAATGCCTCGCGGCATCTGCCCCTCGCGCTGGCCAGCTTGCAGCTGCAATCTCACGACGATCTCGAAATCA
This sequence comes from Tropicimonas sediminicola, assembly GCF_900188335.1. Taxonomy (GTDB): domain Bacteria; phylum Pseudomonadota; class Alphaproteobacteria; order Rhodobacterales; family Rhodobacteraceae; genus Tropicimonas; species Tropicimonas sediminicola. Next base: position 228,053 of record NZ_FZOY01000001.1, read on the forward strand.
TCGCGATTGATGACGGATCGACCGACGATTCCGCCGCCATCCTCCGGAGGGCGGCGGCGTCCGATTCGCGGATCCGGGTCGTCCAGCGCGAGAATCGCGGCCTGATCGCTACCCTTAACGAGGGGCTGGACCTCGCGCGTGGCGATTTCATTGCCCGAATGGATGCGGACGACATCGCCTATCGGGATCGGATCAGCACCCAGCTCGCCGCTTTCGCCGCCGAGCCCGGCCTTGCGATGTGCGGTACGCATTTCGACACCATCGTCCCGCGGGGCGCGGCGCTGCCGCCCAACACGCCCGACGTGACCGAGAGCCTAGAGTTGCGGGTGCTGTCGCGGTTCTGCACCATCCTGCGACATCCCACGGTGATGTTCCGCCGCAGCGCGATCCCGGAAGGCGTGCTGCGCTACGACCCGGCCTATCCCTGCGCCGAGGATTTCGACCTGTTCCGCCGCATCGCCGAGCTTTGCCCGGTCCGCCAGCTCGACACGCCGCTGCTGGCCTACCGGCTGCATGCCGAAAGCGTCAGCGTCACCCGCGCCGCCACCCTGCGCGCAACCCATGTCCGGATTCTCGAGGAGAACTTCCTCCGGCACTACCCGGAGGCTGCCGGCACCGGCTTCACGTCGCTGGTCTCTGAGGTCACCCCGGAGGCGATCGCCGCGGCGGCCGAGCTGGTGCATCGCCTGGACGCGCTCCTGCCGCAGCAGCCGCCGGAAGAGCGCCGCGCTTTTTCCCTCGGGCAGCGCGTAACGCTCTACTTTCTCTATGCGTGGCTGGTGGATCTGCAGGAGTTCGCTGCCGCGCGAGATTTCGTGGAGGCCTCGGGCAAGCAGGCCCTGTTCCGCCGGACGGAACGGGCCGTGCTCGGGCTTGCCGGCAGCCAGCCGACGCTGGCACGTGGACTCTGGGCCGCACTCGTCGCCCGCGGCGAGATCCTTGGCGCGTTTCACAACCGGAAGTTGGCCTCGGTCGTGCCAGACCTCGACGCGATCCAGCGACAGGCCGAAACCCTGACGACAGGCGTGCCACCGGCTGTCACGTCCGAAGGGGCATAGCGGCGATGGACAATCCCGACGTCAGCTTCATCGTCTGCACCCGGTCGCGGCCGCGCCAGTTGCTGCGGGCGATCGGTTCGATCTCGCGGACGATCGAGGCCTGCCCCGAGCTGCGTTCCGAGATCGTGATCGTGGAGAACGGCAGCCAGCCCGACCTTCGGCTCGATGCGGAGGAAGTCCAGTCGGTAAGCCGGCCCGCGGAGTGCCGCCTGCTCTGGCTTGACGGCGGCGGGCTCTCGGTCGCGCGCAACGCGGCCATGGCCGCAGCACGGGGGCAACTCCTTGTCTTCACGGACGACGACTGCACCGTCTCCGTGCCCTACCTGTCCGAACTCTGGAAGCACGTCCAGAGCGAAGGCCGGGACGCGATCTTTGGCGGCAGCGTGATCGTGCCGGACCCCGATGACCAGCATTTCACCATGAAGGACGCTGTGGAGCCGCAGGTGTTCGACCGCTCCTCGCATCCGGGTGGATTCGTGCAGGGCTGCAACTTCGCGATGACCCGCGACGTGAGCCTCAGGATCGGTCCTTTCGACCGGCGGTTCGGGGCCGGCACGTCCATGCGCGCGGGCGAGGACACGGACTACCTGATCAGGGCGCATGGTCTCGGCATCCCGATCCTCTACTTCCCCGACATGCGCGTGAACCACCATCACGGGCGCAAGACCCGGGAGGAGGTTCAGCGCCTCCACCGCGACTATTCCTTTGCCAACGGCGCGCTCTACGCCAAGCACCTGGCCGGCCACCCGTGGCTCATGTGGCACTTCTACTACGCGGCCCGAAACGCGGCGAAGGAACAGCTCGGCGGTGCCTTCTTCGACGGCAACCACGAGCTGTCCTGGGCGTCCGTCCTGAAGCAGAACCTGGCCGGCGCGATGGCCTTCGCCGTCAATCGCGGAAGGAAGCGTCAATGAGCGGTGACGGTCCGGCGGCAAGGTCGCTGCCCTGGTATCCCAGGCTCGACGGGCTGCGCGGCATCGCGGTGCTGCTCGTCTTCGTCGAGCACTTCACCTACAACGAGTTCATCCGGAACTTCAGCCCGGGGATGATCGGGGTCAAGACCTTCTTCGTCCTCTCCGGATTCCTGATCACGTCGATCCTGCTGTCGGAACGCGGCACCGCGCCGGCGGCGTCGCTCGCCCGGCGCTTCTACTGGCGGCGCGCGCTGCGGCTGTTGCCGGCATTCTGGCTGGCCGTCGCGCTCGCGGCGGCAATCGGCATCGCCAACATGCGCTCCGACGCCTGGCTGCATCTGCTGTACCTCTCCAACGTCCAGATCGCGATCGGGGAGTTCTGGTCCGGGGCCGGACATTTCTGGACGCTCTCCGTGGAGGAGCACTTCTACCTGTTCTGGTTCCCGATCGTCATCCTCGCGCCCCGGCGCTGGCTCCTGCCGGCGGTGCTGGCCGCGTTGGTCTCCGCGCCGCTGTTCCGCGCCGCCATCCCCCTGGGCGCCAGCCCATTCATCGACGTGCTCCTGCCCGGCCAGCTCGACAGCCTCGCCGCGGGCGCGCTCCTCGCCTTCACGGTGCGAGAGCCGGCCCTCGCCTGGCTGGATCGGCTGCTGCTTCGGCCGGCGGTGGTGTGGGGATCGCTGCTTCTCATGCTGTCCGTGACCTGGGCGCCCGTCGTCGGCTTGCTGCACAACGAGTTCATCCGATGGGTGCTCGTCCCGATGCTCATCAGCGCCGCCGGCGCTTGCCTCGTGCGCAGCTGCGTTGCAGGCAAGGACCCGGCCCTGGCCTGGTTGGCCAACCCGCGCCTCGTCCATATCGGCCGGATCTCTTATGGCCTCTACGTCTTTCATTACCTCGTGCCGCAGGCCCTGTACCTTGTCCTGCCGCCGGTCCCGGAAGGCGCCCTTGGAATGGTTTTCAAGATCGCCCGGCTCCTGCTCTGGATCGCGGTCACCTTTGCCCTGGCCGAGCTGTCCTGGCGTCTGATCGAACGCCCCGCGCTCAGGCTCAAGAACCGCGCCACGCCACGTCCGGCAAGCCCCGGAACCGGTGTCGCGGGCTGACCGCGGACGCCATCCAACTCAACGGAATTTCAGAATCGCAAGCGTCAGGCGCGGGCGTGGATCGGATCCACGCCATCGAGCGTTCGGCGGCCAGCGCAAAGCGCGACGCCCGGGGAGGCGCTGTGGTGCCGTTTGGCGATGTTCTTGAAATATTGGTCGGAGTGAGAGGATTCGAACCTCCGACCCCTGCCTCCCGAAGACAGTGCTCTACCAGGCTGAGCTACACTCCGACCGTGACGCAGGCGATTACAGAAGCCCGTCGGGAATGGCAAGGGCCTGCGGTCACGATGTGGCCTTTTTCGACGCCGCCGCTTCGGAATCCGCCTGCCGGCGCAGGAGCGCCCCGACCCGCAGGTAGGTGCCGGCGTCGAAACGGCTGCGGGTGCGCAGCACCGGGCGATTTTCCGAAGCGTTCGACCGGCCTTCGCGGAGCACGATGTAGACGCCGCTGGCAATGATCACGGCGGCGCCGAGGGCGGTGTTCAGCGACGGGCGCTCGTCGAAAAAGATCAGCCCGTAGGCCGTTGCCCAGAGGATCTGCGAATATTGCATCGGCGCGACGATCACCGCCTCGCCGGTCTTGTAGGCCGCGATGATCGTGAGCGTGGCGACGAATGCCATGGCGGCGATCATCACCACGGCGCCGAAATCGATCAGCGGCATGGGTTCATAGACAAAGGCCAGGATGATTCCCATCAGCACCACGTTGGCCATCATCGGATAGAGCAGCAGCACCACGCTGCGTTCCTCGTGACCGATCTTGCGCACGATGATGGAGGCAAAGGCGCTGCCGAAGGCGGCCACCAGTGCCGCGGCATGGCCGAGCTCGAGTTGCGTCGATCCGGGCTGCAGGACGATCATCACCCCGCTGAGGCCCACGATGACCGCCAACCAGCGGCGGATACCGACCTGTTCGCCCAGAACCGGGATGGCGAGAATCGTGATCAGCAGGGGCGCGGTGAAGAGGATCGCATAGACCTGCGCCATCGGCAGCACCGAGAAGGCATAGAAGGCGCAGGCTGCCACGATGACGGAGGCGATGGTCCGCAGCGCCGTCCACCAGGGGTGGCGCGGGCGCAGGTTGCCGTCGATCTTGTCGTTCATCAGCATCAGCGTCGCCATCGGGAAGCCGAGCAGGACGCTGAAAAACACGATCTGGAAGGTTGAATAGGAGGCGCCGAGGTATTTCACCAGCACGTCATGGGTGGAGAAGATGCCAAAGGCGACGAGCGCCAGCAGGGCGCCTTTCGAGTTGTTCGTCATGTGGGCAAACCCGGCTTGCTGTCTGCAGGGACAATGCAGGGATACTGCCAATGTTCCGGCGGGGGAAGAAAAAACCGGCCCGGCAGTCGTGGGAGGGCGCCCGCGCTGGAGCGGGCGCCCGCCGTCTGGTTCAGAGCGAGGCGTCGAGCGCCGCGACGATGGCGTCGCCCATCGCCGAAGTGGAGACCGGGCTGCCCCCCTCGGGGCCCATCAGGTCGGCGGTGCGCAGACCGTCGGCCAGGACCTTCTCGACGGCCTTCTCCAGCCGGTCGGCTTCCGCGCCCTGGTCGAAGGAATAGCGCAGCGCCATCGCGAAGCTCAGGATGCAGGCGATCGGGTTGGCCTTGCCCTGGCCGGCAATGTCCGGGGCCGAGCCGTGAACCGGCTCGTAGAGCGCCTTGGGCCGGCCGTTCTCCATCGGTGCGCCGAGGCTGGCGGAGGGCAGCATCCCGAGCGAGCCGGTGAGCATCGCGGCGACATCGGAGAGCAGGTCGCCGAAGAGGTTGTCGGTAACGATCACGTCGAACTGCTTGGGCCAGCGGCAGAGCTGCATGCCGCCCGCGTCGGCGTACATGTGGCTGAGCTCGACATCGGGGTATTCCTCGTCATGCACCTTCTGGACGATCTCGCGCCACAGGATGCCGGATTCCATGACGTTGGCCTTCTCCATCGAGCAGACCTTGTTGCCACGCCGCTTTGCCAGTTCGAAGGCGGAGCGGGCAACGCGGGCGATCTCGCTCTCGGTGTAGCGCTGCGTGTTGACGCCCTCGCGCTCGCCACTGGCATTGACCGAGATGCCGCGCGGCTCGCCGAAGTAGATGCCCGAGGTCAGCTCGCGCACGATCATGATGTCGAGGCCGGCGACCACGTCCTTCTTGAGCGAGGAGAAATCCGCCAGCGCGTCGAAGCACTGGGCCGGGCGCAGGTTGGAATAGAGGTCCATCTCCTTGCGCAGGCGCAGCAGCCCGCGCTCCGGCTTCACAGAGAAATCGAGGTCGTCGTACTTCGGCCCGCCAACGGCGCCGAGCAGCACCGCGTCGACCTCCTGCGCCTTGGCCATGGTCTCGTCGGCGAGCGGCACGCCGTGCACGTCATAGGCCGCCCCGCCCACCAGGTCCTCGCTCACGTCGAAGGCCAGGTCGCGCTTGGCGCCGAACCAGTCGATGATCTTGCGAACCTCGGTCATCACCTCGGGGCCGATGCCGTCACCGGCCAGGATGAGAAGGGAAGGGGTGCTCATGGTCTGTGGATCCTCGCAACATGTGTCCCGGCGGGGTTACCCCTGCGCCGGGGAACGGTCAAGAACCGCCTACCGTGGCGCCACTCCCGGGCCGTGTCGCGCGGACTAATTGCCGTCCGCGAGGTAGCGCCCCAGTCCATCGGCAAGCAGGTCCCAGACCCGGCGGATCCGTGGCGTCCGCCGCATCGCCTCGTGGGCGGTCAGCCAGATCGGCAGGGTGGGGAGCGGCAACTCCGGCAGCAGGCGCTGCACCGTCGCGTCGGCCTCGGCCAGCGGTACCTGGGCAAAGCACAGCCCGCAGCCAGCCCGGACCAGCTGCCACAGCACGTTGTGGTCGTCGCAGCGCAGCGCGAACCAGTGCCGGTCCACCGGCAGGCCAAGCGCCCGCATGCCGCGGATCAGCGTCTCGTCGCTGTCATAGCCGATCAGATCGTGGGAGCGGATGTCATCGAGGCGCTCCGGCCGTCCGCGCCGGTCGAGATAGCTGCGCGCGCCGTAGAGCCCGAGGGGGACGTCGCCCAGATGCCGGGTGACCATGTCGAGCTGGTCCGGCCGGTACATGCGCAGGGCGATATCGGCCTCCCGGAACAGGAGGTTGGCGCTGCGGTCGGAAGGCAGGATCTCGATCTCGATCTCCGGCTCCGCCCGCCGGATTCCGGCAAGGATCTCGGGCAGGACATGGAGCGCCACCACGTCGCTCGCGGCGACCCTCACCGTGCCGGCGATCACGTCCACCCGCCCCGCGGCGGTCAGCGCGAATCCCTGCGCCGCCTCCCGCATCGCGCGCGCCGGCGGTACCAGCGCCTGCCCGGCCTCGGTCAGCGCGAGCCCGCGCGGCTGGCGGGTAAAGAGCGTGACGCCGAGTGCTTCCTCCAGCGTCCGGATCTGGCGCCCGAGCGTCGGCTGGCTCAGGCCCAGCTCGCGCGCGGCACCCGACAGCGACCCGGTATCGGCCACGGCGAGGAAGGACTGGACGCGCGACCAGTCGAGGGAGGAGAGATCCTGAGGCATTCAATTTTGAATATCAGATGTCGGAATTTTCGCAATATTCATAAGCAAACGCATGGCGCAGTCTCGTGGCAGATCCAAGCAAGGTTTCAGCCCGAAAGGAAACGCCATGACGCGCACTGCCCTGATCCTCGGCCCCAGCGGACGCTTCGGGGGCCATACCGCAACCGCCTTTGCTGCCGCCGGATGGGACGTCCGCCGCTTCGACCGCCGCCGAGACCGGCTGGAAGACGCCGCCCGCGGGGTGGAGGTGATCGTCCACGGCTGGCATCCGCCCTACCATCGCTGGGAGGCCGAGGTGCCGGGGCTCACGCGCAAGGTGATCGCGGCCGGGCGGGCCAGCGGCGCACTCGTCATCGTTCCCGGCAACGTCTACCCCTATGGCGACACCGCGCCGGAGCGTCTGACCGCCGACGTGCCCCACGCGGCCCGTAACCGACTCGGCCAGATCCGGGCGGAGATGAACGCGGCCTTCCGGGAGTCCGGTGTGCGCACGCTGATCTTGCGGGCGGGAGACTTCATCGATCCCGCGCCCAGCGGTCTCTGGTTTGACAGGGTGCTCGCCTCCCGGCTGTCGCGCGGGGTGTTCGAGTACCCCGGCCCGATGGAGTGCCGCCATGCCTGGGCCTACCTGCCGGACATGGCGCGGGCGGCGGTCGCGCTGGCGGAGCGCGCCGACAGCCTGGACCGTTTCACCGACCTTCCGTTCCCGGGCTTCGGCGTCACCGGGGCGGAGATGCACGCAGCCTTCGAGCGGGTGCTGGGCCGGCCGCTGCGCGCCCGCAGGATGAACTGGCTGCCCTTCCAGCTTGCTGCGCCGCTCTGGCCGATGGGGCGTGGGCTGCTCGAGATGAGCTATCTTTGGCGCAAGCCGCATTACCTGGACGGGACCGCCTTCCGCGCCGCTCTGCCCGGATTTACAGGCACCCCGTTGGACGCCGCGATCGCCTCAGCCCTCCGGCTCGAGGTCGGCCCAGACGAGGCGGTGGCGCGAGGCGGCAGCGGCCTCCTCCCCGGCCAGGCCGCCTGAGGGCCAGTGAACGCCCGCCGCCAGTACGCGCATGCCGGCGGCGGGGAGTACGTAGTCGACCCGCAGGTTGCCGGGCCCGCCCTCTGCCGGCTCCGGCCAATCCGCGGTGTCGAGTTCTGGCGCGCCGTGGTGCCCGGCCGTGGGGTTCAGCGCGCCGCCCTCGCCGGTGGGCGCGGGGTCCTGCAGCCTTGGGTCGGAGAGCAGCGCGCGCACCGCCGCGTGCCGCCCGTCACCGTCCAGCGGGTCGAGATTGACCTTCCCCAGAATGACGAAGTCGCGCTCGGGCGGCGCGGGCCCGAGCGCCCCATCGAGATAGCGTTGCCAGAGCGCGGTCTCGTCCGCGCTGCGCAGCCCGTTACGGTCTTCGGGGCCGTCGAACACGGGCGGCGTGGCGGCATAGGCGAGAAGGTGCAACCTGCCTCCGCCGGGCAGGGCGACTGGCACGACCCAATGCCCGGTGGACGACAGCCGCTGCAGCGCGAGCGCGGCTTCGGACGGGAAGGGGACGCCCTCCGCCTCGGGCAGGTGTGCGCCGGGCAGATCCTTCCAGAGCAGGGCGGAGAAATCCGTGACCTCGTCCGCGAGGACCGGGAAACGGCTCAGAATGGCCATGCCCCCCTGGCCGGCGAAACGGCCATAGCCCTGAGCATCGCGCGGCTCGCCGGCGCGGCCGTTGCCGTCAAGGTCGAGCCCGGTGGCCATTCCGGCATTGGATCGGAGGCTGAAGCGGTGCGGGTAGGGCGCGCCGGCCTCGGCCATGCGGTCCGCGAGGGCCGAGAGCGCGGCGTTGCCGTGGTCCACGTCGAACCCGGTGAGCAGCAGGATGTCCGGATGGACACGGGCGATCACGCCAACGACGGCGGCGACCTGTTCGTCCTCGCCGCGCAGGATGTCACGCAGCAGCAGCCCGGGCCCCTTGCGCGAGAGCTCCACCGTGTAGGTCGCCACCCGCACTGTCTCCGCCGCCGTGGCAAACGGCAGCGTGACCAGCATCCAGACGAGACAAAGTGTGATCAGGTGACGAGCAGGCCGCCCGGCGTTTCCGCCGCGGAGGTGCGCTTGCGCATCTCCAGGATCATGTCGGCCACGCGCGCCATGGCGATGCCGCGCATGAACAGGCTCAGCGGCAGGAAGGCCCATAGGGATACCATCCAGATCATCGTCTGCGGTTCGTTGACCATGGCGTTGCCGAACAGCTCCGCCGCCGCCTTGCCGATGGCCGGGATCAGGAATGGCAGGAGAAAGCCTAAGGCGAGGTTAACGCGCGCGTCCCGGTTCAGCCGGTCCACCACGTCGCCGCCGGCCGTCGGGTCGAAGGTCGGCAGGTTGATCCAGACGTTGAAGGCGCCGGACCGGTTGGGCCAGTTGTGCAGCTTCAGGATCAGGTAGAAGAAGGTGATCGCCAGCAACCCGATCAGGTAGGCCATGCCGGCCGCCGCGCGCACCTGGGCGACCTCCTGGACGGTTGCGGTGTCGGGCAGGCTCAGGATCACCAGCCGCACGGGCGAATAGGGGAAGTCCAGCGCATGGCCGATCAGCGCGCCGACCGCCTGGATGAACATGGTCAGACCGTTCGGCATCACCTGCCCGCGCGCCAGCACCGACAGGAAGAACACCGTCATGAACAGCGACAGGTAGCGGGTGCGATTGAACGGCGGGGCGTCGCGGAACTCGACGAGGCTGGGGTAGACGGAGGCGTATTCGACAAAAGTGAGCACCGCGCAGGCCAACCCGATCAGCACGACGATCTGGGAGGTATCCCCACTGACGGAGGGCAGCAGAAGCGACGGCGTGGCAACGACGATCGCCACGAGAACGGCACGGACTCCGGCACTTGTCAGCTTCGTCAGCACTACCCGTTTCCTTCGTCTCGACCGGTCACGATTCTTTGCCGCGAGCCTCGCCGGACGTTGTTGTTTCGCCTTTGACAGCGATTTGCCTCAACTTTGCCCAATTTTTGCCTCACTTCGACTCTTCCCGGCAAGTCTCGGTTAAGGTTAACAAATTTAATTGGGCCGTTTTGCGAGGGAACTGGTGCGGCTTTGCATCAAAGATGTGGTAAAAAAAAGGCCGCCTGAAAAGGCGGCCCAATATCTAGTGGTATGAGGGGGATCAGACCCAAGGACGGGAAGTCTGCGCCTGTGCCTCGAAGGCCTCGATCGAGGCCGATTTCTCGAGCGTCAGGCTGATGTCATCCAGGCCGTTCAGCAGGCAGTGCTTCTTGAACGCGTCGACCTCGAAGGAGATCGTGCCGCCGTCCGGGCCGGTGATCGTCTGGCTTTCCAGGTCGACGGTGATGATCGCGTTGGAGCCGCGCTCGGCGTCGTCCATCAGCTTGTCGACCTCTTCCTGCGGCAGGGCGATCGGCAGGATGCCGTTCTTGAAGCAGTTGCTGTAGAAGATGTCGGCGAAGCTGGGTGCGATCACGCAGCGGATGCCGAAATCCTTGATCGCCCAGGGGGCGTGCTCGCGCGAGGAACCGCAGCCGAAGTTGTCGCCCGCGACGAGGATCTCGGCGTTGCGGTAGGCCGGCTTGTTGAGCACGAAATCGGGGTTCTCGTTGCCCTCGGAATCGTAGCGCATCTCGTCGAACAGGTTCACGCCGAGGCCCGACCGCTTGATGGTCTTCAGGAACTGCTTGGGGATGATCATGTCGGTGTCGACGTTGATCAGCGGCAGCGGGGCGGCGATTCCGGTCAGCGTGGTGAACTTGTCCATGGCAAAAGGCTCCTGGGATGGGTTGCCGGGGCTTACCGCAGGCGGGCCTTGGGGGCAAGCGAGGCGTGTGTCAGCGGGGCGCGTCGGGAACGGCGAAGGTCAGCGAGGCCCAGTCGGTATGCCAGACCGGTCCGGCGTCTGCCGCGTCGTTGTCGAGCGTGCGGAGCACGACGCTGTTGGCGAGATACGCGGCGCCCGGCGTGACCGGCACAGTGACCCGCCCCTCCGCATCGGTCCGATGCAGGCTCAACGTGACCGCGCCCTCCGCGTCGCGCTCGAACAGCTCGAGCTGCGCATTGCCGCGGGGCGCGCCGTCGAGGAAGACCCGCATCGGCATGCCGCCTTCCAGCCGGTCGGTGTAGGGGTTCGCTTCCGCCACGATCTCCATGTTCAGCCCGACCCGTCGGTCGGCCCCCGCGCCATCGCCGACTGCCACCAGGGATTTGGCGAAGCGCCGGTAGCTCTCGCCGAAGCCGGCGTCCGGCAATCCGCGCTGCCGGTGGCTCTCCAGCGCCGGCCCGAGATCCTTTTCCTCGACGAAATGGCGAAACTGCTCCCAATCCTTGTAGGTGACCACGCGGTCTTGCGTTTCGTGCACCACGACGACGAGCCCGGGGGCGCCGGCGGCGTGCGTCAGAGCGGGCAGGTCTCCAAGCCGCCCGGACACCGGCGTTGCCGCGCCGTCCCGGATCAGGTCGAACCGCGCGAACTCGTCGGGATTGAAGATCATGGTAGAGCCCGTGAATTCCTGTCCCACGCGGAGGTCGGCGCGGATCACCGCGCGTGCATCGACTTGATATTGCTCGGGCGCGATCCAGAATTCATGGCTGAGCGATGGCGCTGCGGCGAGGCCGAGGCAGCAGGTGAAGAGGAAGGTCAGGGTGCGCATGTCTATTCGATCCTTCGCCGTTATGACACGGAACCTGTTGCTGATCTGCGCCCTGTCAATGGGACTGCTGCATCCGGCACAGGCACACGAGGTGCGGCCTGCGGTGGCGGATGTGGAGGTGGGGGCGGACCGGGTGAACATCGTCATCCGCCTGACCCTTGAGCCGCTGGTCGCGGGCATGAGCCTGGCGGGGCTCGAGGACACCAACGACTCCCCGCTCTCGGGATACCATGACAGGCTGCGCGAAATGCCGCCCGAGGCGCTGGACGCAGCCTTCCGGGAGGCCTGGCCGGCCTTGTCGGAGAGCTTCCTGCTGTCGGCGGGAGAAACGCCGCTGACCCCTGGGCTGATCTCGGTCCGGATCCCGGAGATTGGCGACACCGCCCTGCCGCGCGACTCCACGCTCGAGATCGAGGCGGCTCTGCCCGATGACGGCACGCCTGTCACCGTGGGCTGGGCCGCGGGCAACGGGCCGCTGGTGATCCGGCAGGTCGGCGGCGGCGAGACTGCCTATTCGGCGATCCTGCAAGGCGGCGACGTCAGCGCCCCGTTGCCGCGCGAGGACCTCGTGAACGAGGGTGTCTGGCCGGTGTTCTCCCGCTACGTCGTCTCGGGCTTCGAGCACATCGTGCCGAAGGGGCTCGACCATATCCTCTTCGTGCTCGGGCTGTTCTTCTTCTCGCTGCACCTCCGGCCGCTCCTGTTCCAGGTTTCGGCCTTCACCCTGGCCCATACCACGACGCTGGCGCTCGCCAGCCTCGGGATCGTCTCGGTCCCCGCCTCGGTGGTCGAACCGCTCATTGCGGCGTCCATCGTCTACATCGCTTTGGAAAACATCGTCGGCGGGCGGATCGGCTGGGCCCGGATCGCGGTGGTGTTCGGCTTCGGCCTGCTGCACGGGCTCGGGTTTGCCTCGGTGCTTGGCGACGTGGGCATGGAGGCGGGACGCTTCGTGACCGGGCTGATCGGGTTCAACGTCGGCGTGGAATTCGGCCAGCTGGCGGTGATCCTCGTGGCCTTCCTGCTGGTCGGCCTGCCGTTCGGACAGCAAAGCTGGTACCGCGGCGTGATCGCGATCCCGGCTTCCGCCGCCATCGCCCTCGTGGGCGCCTGGTGGACGTTGCAGCGCGTGCTGGGGCTCTAGGGAGCGGGGCGGCCGGGCGTCAGAGGTTGTCGAGCCGGGTCCGCAGGAACAGCGCCAGCACCACCAGCGCCAGCCCGTTGAACAGCAGTTCGATGCCTAGAAGGATGCCGAGCAGGCGCGCCGAGGCCTGTTCGAAATTGGCGAAGATGAACCCCGCCAGCAGGATCGACAGCGATCCCGACAGCAGCATCATCCAGAAGAACCGCGTCTGGCGCATCTGAAACGCCCAGAACAGCCGCAACACGCCGGCCGCGCCGATGAACAGCGTGATGACCAGCGTGAGGGACATCATGCCCTCGAACGGGTTGCGCACGAAGGACAGGCCCAGAACGGCAACAAGCAGGCCGAGCATAATGGAGATGGCCTTGTTCAGGCCGCCATCGTCCTTGAAGCCGATGCCGACCTGGATGAGCCCGGCGAGGATCAGCAGCGAGCCCGTGACGATGGTGATCCCGAAGGAGACCGCCACCGCATTGGCCAGCGCCAGGGCGCCGAACAGGATCGACAGGCACCCAAGGAGAAGCCACCTCGCCCATTCACTCATGCCGCTTCCCCTTGATATGCCCGGATCAATTCATGCTCGAATGACCCCTTCTTACATCAGGTCACGGACGTCTGTCAGCCTCCCAGTGACCGCGGCTGCCGCGGCCATCGCCGGGCTCATCAGGTGGGTGCGGCCCTTGAAGCCCTGGCGCCCCTCGAAGTTGCGGTTCGAGGTCGAGGCGCAGCGCTCTTCCGGCGCGAGCTGGTCGGGGTTCATGGCCAGGCACATCGAGCAGCCCGCCATGCGCCATTCGAAGCCGGCCTCCTGGAAAATCTCGGCGAGGCCTTCCTCTTCAGCCTGGGCGCGCACGAGGCCGGAGCCCGGCACGACCATGCCACGGACGCCCTCGGCGATCTTCTTGCCCTTCACGATGGCGGCGGCGGCGCGAAGGTCCTCGATCCGGCCGTTGGTGCAGGAACCGATGAACACGGCGTCGATGGCGATCTCCGACAGAGGGGTGCCGGGCTTCAGACCCATGTACTCCAGCGAGCGGCGCGCGGCCTCGACCTTGCCGCCGGCGAAATCCTCGGGGGCGGGGACCTTGTCGGTGATCGGCAGCACGTCCTCGGGGGAGGTGCCCCAGGTCACGACGGGGGCGATGTCCTCGCCGCGGATCGTCACAACCTTGTCGAAATGCGCGCCCTCGTCGGTGAAGAGCGTCTTCCACCATTCGAGCGCCAGTTCCCATTGCCCGCCCTTGGGCGCGTGCGGACGACCCTTGATGTATTCGAAGGTGGTCTCGTCCGGCGCGATCAGGCCGGCGCGGGCACCGCCCTCGATCGCCATGTTGCAGACGGTCATCCGGCCTTCCATCGACAGCGAGCGGATCGCCTCGCCGCAATACTCGATCACGTGGCCGGTGCCGCCGGCGGTGCCGGTCTTGCCGATCACGGCGAGGGTGATGTCCTTGGCGGTGACGCCCGGCCGCAGCTGGCCGGTGATCTCCACCTTCATGTTCTTGGACTTCTTCTGGATCAGCGTCTGGGTGGCCAGCACGTGCTCCACCTCCGAGGTGCCGATCCCGTGCGCCAGCGCGCCAAAGGCGCCGTGGGTCGCGGTGTGGCTGTCGCCGCAGACGACGGTCATGCCAGGCAGCGTCCAGCCCTGCTCGGGGCCGACGATGTGCACGATGCCCTGGCGGATGTCGTTGACCGGGTAATAGTTGATCCCGAAGTCCCGCGCGTTCTTGTCGAGCGCATCGACCTGAATGCGGCTCTCCTCGTTCTTGATGCCCTGCTCGCGGTCCGGCGTGGTCGGCACGTTGTGGTCCGGCACGGCGATGGTCTTGTCCGGCGCGTGCACCTTGCGGCCCGCCATGCGCAGCCCCTCGAAGGCCTGCGGGCTCGTCACCTCGTGCACGAGGTGGCGGTCGATGTAGAGCAGGCAGGTGCCGTCGTCGGCCTCGTGGGCAACGTGGGCGTCCCAGATCTTGTCATAGAGGGTCTTGGGGGCGGTCATTTGGGAATCTCCCGTTCGGGGTATGTGATGAAGACATGGGGATTGCGGCGCCGCAGTCGATGCGGGCGGCAATCATAGGTGCGCGGTGGCGCGGCCTTCGAGGCCGTGGAAACGCCAGGGCAGGCGCGCGTGGTCATCCATGTCGACAGTCTTTGCCATGCGCCTTCCGGTACAATCACTCGCCCTTCGCCGCAAGGGCTTGGGCATTGCGCGGTGCCGATTTCGCATGCAATCCTGCCTCATGGAGCAGGATATCCAGGCATTTCTCCTCGAGGTGCAGGCGCTGGCGCGTCAGTTGGGGCTTTCGGCCCGCCTTATGCTGCTGCCCTCGCGACTCTTCCAGATCGGCCTGATCGTCGTGCTGATCCTGCTCTCGCTGCTGGCCCGATGGCTGTTTGCGGAACGGGTTCGCGAGCGGATTCGCGAGATGGAAGGGCTCAGCAAGGGCCAGTTGCGTTTCCTCGTCATCCTGCAGCGGCGGATCGCGCTCATCACCTTCGTGGCGCTCTGCTGGGCGGCGATCTTCGTGATGCGCGAGATCATGGGCCTCTTCCCCTCCCGAAGCTACATCCTCGTGGTGGTCGGGACCATCTCGCTGGCCTGGCTGCTGATCGGGATCGCGACCCCGTTCATCGGCAATCCGCTGACCCGGCGGATCGTTTCCTGGGCCGCGTGGATCTATGCCACCCTCTATTTCACCGGCCTGCTCGACGACACCTTCTCGCTGCTCGACTCGATCGGGCTCGAGATCCAGTCGTTCCGGCTGTCGCTTCTGAGCATTCTCAAGGCGCTGGTGATCGTGGGCACGCTGGTCTTCCTGGCGCGGCTGCTCTCCAACGCCCTGAGCCGCCGGATCCGCGAAAGCCAGGACATCTCGCCCACGCTCGGCGTGCTGCTGACCAAGATCCTGCAGGCGCTGCTCTATGTCTCGGCGATCTTCCTCGGGCTGCGGGCGGTGGGCTTCGATCCGACGGGGCTTACGGTGCTCTCCGGTGCGATCGGCGTCGGCATCGGCTTCGGGCTCCAGAAGATCGTGTCCAACATCGTGTCGGGCATCATCATCCTGATGGACAAGTCGGTGAAGCCCGGCGACGTGATCTCTCTGGGCGAGACCTTCGGATGGATCCAGTCGCTCGGCGCGCGCTACGTCTCGGTGGTGACCCGGGACGGGCGGGAATACCTGATCCCGAACGAGGATCTGATCACCGGGCAGGTGGTCAACTGGACCCATTCCGACGAGTTCGTCCGGCTCGACATCACTTTCGGCGCCGCCTACGGCAGCAATCCCCGCAAGGTCCGTGCCGCCGCGATCGAGGCGGCGCTCTCGGTCGGGCGCGTCGTCCAGACCCGCAACCCGGTCTGCCACATCACCAATTTCGGCGAGAGCTCCATCGACTACGTGCTGCGATTCTGGATCACCGACCCGACGAAGGGGCTGACCAACGTACGGGGCGACGTCTACCTCGCGCTCTGGGACGCGTTCGAGGCCGAGGGCATCGAAATTCCCTTCCCGCAGCGCGAGGTCCGCCTGCTTGGCCACGCCCCTGTTGCGGATGCGCCACCCTCCGCCTGAGCCGCAGGAACAATTCCGCCGACAGATTGTCGCAGGGCTTGATTCTTTTTGTCGGAGAGCTTTCTTAACGGTTTCGCCGAACAGAACCGCCGTCACATCGAGAGTTACGCCCATGTCCCGGGTCTATATGAACGTTCATATCGCGTTGATCGCAGCGCTTTTCCTGCTCGCCGTCGCCTTCGAGGCCACGGCCGAGGATCGCATGCAGCCTGTATGGATCGACTTCCCGCCCGATATCCAAAGCGGTCTCGCCAACTGATTTCGCCGGTGCGGCAGGCCTGAAGACGGCTGCGGATGCCGGATTTCGGTGTCGGGCGCGCCGTCGTTGAGCCATCGCCGATTGGATGCTATCGTGGCATCACGTCCAGCGCCGGGACGCAGTCGGCGCCATTTACGGAGGGCAATGTCCTGTCTCACCAAGCGGAGGTCGCCACGCAAACGGCGGCAGAAGTGGCACCCATGAGCGTGCCGAACGAGTTCAACCGGACCCTCGCCACGAGCGACGCACTGCTTGAACGCATCCTTTTCTCTCTCGACGAAGACAAGGCCGAGGACGTGGTCGTGATCCACCTGCGCGGCAAGACGGAGATGGCCGATCACATGGTCGTGTGCTCCGGCCGTTCCTCGCGTCAGGTCGCGTCGATCTCGGACAAGCTCGTGGAGCGGCTCAAGGCCGACTTCGGGATCTCGTCGAAGGTCGAGGGCAAGGATGCCGGAGACTGGGTGCTGATCGACGCCGGCGACGTGATCGTCCACGTCTTCCGGCCCGAGGTGCGCGAGTTCTACCAGCTCGAGAAGATGTGGATGCCCGCGGGCACCTCCGGAACGGCGACGCCCACGTCCTGATGCGTCTGTCGATCGTTGCGGTCGGACGCCTCCGACCGGGGCCCGAGCTGTCGCTCGTGTCCGATTACCTCCAGCGTGCCGAACGTAGCGGTCGGCCGCTGGGGATAAGCTCCGCCTCGGTGATCGAGGTCGACGACCGCAAGGGCGGCGGCAAGGCCGGGGAGGCCGCGCTGATCCGCAAGGCGCTGCCCCGGGGCGCGCGTCTGGTCTGCCTCGACGAGCGCGGCAAGGTGATCGGCTCACCCGATTTCGCGCAGCGCATCGCCGACTGGCGCGACACCGGCACGCAGGACATCGCCTTTGTCATTGGCGGCGCTGACGGGATCGACCCGGAGCTGGTCGCCGAGGCCGATTTCACCCTTTCCTTCGGCAAGATGGTCTGGCCGCACATGCTGGTGCGGGTGATGCTCTCGGAGCAGATCTACCGCGCCGTCTCGATCCTGGCCGGCGCCCCCTATCACCGCGCCTAGGGCTGCGTAACGTCACCCGAGGGCGGCGTGGCGCCTGGCGTCGCGACAGTGTTACACGGGGCGGACATTTCTTTGCGCCATCGCGCAGCGTCAGGACGGTTTGCCAGTGGATACGATTTTCTTTATTTTCTCCAAGCTCGTATGGGCGCTTCTCAAGCCGGAGACCTGGATCCTGATCGGTGCCGGGCTGAGCTGCCTCGCGGTCTGGCGGGAGCGGCTTCGCGCCGCCCGGTTCTGGACCGCGGCGACGCTCGGGCTGGTGCTCGCCATCGGCGCCCTGCCGCTCGGTGGCCGGGTGGTCACGTCGCTGGAGAAACGCTACCCGGCGAACCCGTCGCTGGGGCGCGTGGACGGGATCATTGTCCTTGGTGGCGGCGAATGGGCGCCGCGTTTCGGCCAGCCGCAGGTCGGCGATGGCGGCGAGCGCTATATCGAGGCGCTTGCGCTCGCCCTGCGCCATCCAGAGGCGCGGGTGATCTATGTCGGCGGCAGCGGTGCGCTGAAGGACGCGCTCGACGCGCCCGGGGTCCATGCCCGGTCCGCCCGGCTCTTCTTCGAGCGCACCGGGCTCGACATGGAGCGCCTCAGCTTCGAGACCGCCTCGCGCAACACCGCGGAGAACGCCGCCCTGAGCTACGAGATGATCCAGCCTGAGCCGGCGCAGAGCTGGGTGCTGGTCACCTCGGGCTTTCACATGCCGCGGGCGCTGCGCAGTTTCGAGCGCGCCGGCTGGACCGGCGTGGTGCCCTGGCCGGTCGATTTCAGGGGGCGCAAGGATCCGCTTCTGGGATGGAACTTCACCCAGAACCTGGACCTGCTCGGGATCGGCCTGCGCGAATACATCGGCCTTGTCGCCTATGGCGTGACCGGCCGCTGAGCCATGCGCCGCGCGGGTGCGCGGATTGCCCTGCCTGCGGCGCTCTATCGGTTCCATTCCGGCGCTAACAGCACTACCAAAGGCGCAACCAAGGAGACCTCCGCATGAGCATTCCCAAACCTGTCGTTCTGTGCATTCTCGATGGCTGGGGCATCGGTACGCGCCCGCCCGAGGAAGAGGGCAACGCCCCGGTGCTGGGCAAGACGCCCACCTTCGACCGGCTGATGGCGACCTGCCCGAACGCAACGCTGGTGACCTTCGGCAATGCGGTCGGCCTGCCGGAAGGGCAGATGGGCAATTCCGAGGTCGGGCATACCAACATCGGTGCGGGCCGGGTGGTCGCGATGGACCTCGGCCAGATCGACCTGGCGATCGAGGACGGAAGCTTCGCCGCCCGCGAAGCGCTGCAGGGCTTCATCGCCAGGCTCAAGGAAACCGGCGGCACCGCGCATCTGTCGGGGCTGGTCTCGCCCGGCGGCGTACATTCGCACCAGGATCACATACTGGAGGCCGCGCGGGTCATCACCGGCGCCGGCGTTCCGGTGCAGATCCACGCCCTGACCGACGGCCGCGACGTGGCGCCGAAATCGGGCGCGGGGCAGGTCGGCAGCTTCGAGGAGGCGCTGCCCGAGGGCGCGCATGTGGGCTCGCTGATCGGGCGCTACTTTGCCATGGACCGCGACAACCGCTGGGAGCGCGTGCAGCAGGGCTTCGACCTGATCGCCTCCGGCAAGGCCGAGAACGAGGCCGAAAGCGGCCGCGCCGCCTGTGAAGCCGCCTATGCCCGCGGCGAGACCGATGAATTCGTCAAGGCCACCCGGATCAAGGGCTACACCCAGCCCAAGGACGGCGACGGCCTGCTGTTCCTGAATTTCCGCGCCGACCGCGCCCGCGAGATCCTCTCCGCGCTGGCCGATCCCGAGTTCGACGACTTCGACGCCTCCGCCCGGCCCCAGTGGGGCGCGATCTGCGGCATGGTCGAGTATTCCGACCGCCACAACGAGTTCATGGAGGTGATCTTCCCCGCCCAGGACATCGTGAACACCCTTGGCGAGTGGGTCTCCAAGCAGGGCAAGACGCAGTTCCGCCTGGCCGAGACCGAGAAATACCCGCATGTCACATTCTTCCTGAACGGCGGGGTGGAAACGCCCTATCCCGGCGAGGACCGCTTCATGCCCAAGTCGCCCAAGGTGGCGACCTACGACCTGCAGCCGGAGATGTCGGCCCCGGAGGTGACGGAGAAATTCGTCGAGGCCATCGAGAAGGGCTACGACCTGATCGTCACCAACTACGCCAACCCCGACATGGTCGGCCATACCGGCATCCTCGAAGCCGCGGAGAAGGCCGTCGAGGCGGTGGACGAGGGGCTGGGCAAGGTTGTCGCGGCACTGGAGAAGGTGGGCGGCGCGATGATCGTGATCGCCGACCACGGCAATTGCGAGACCATGATCGCCGAGGATGGCGGGCCGCACACCGCCCACACCACCAACCTCGTGCCGGTGATCCTGTTCAACGGTCCCGAGGGTGCCAAGCTGCACGACGGCAAGCTGGCCGACGTTGCGCCCTCGATCCTCGCGCTGATGGGCCTGCCGCAGCCCGAGGAAATGACCGGCGAAAGCCTGATCGACGCATGATCCGGCGCCTGCTGCTGGCCGCATCGCTTGCCTGCCTTGCCGGTGCGGCCACGGCCGAGACCGATCCCGCCGTCATTGCCCGCCAGGCGGCGGAGCAGCTCGAGGCGGCGGCGCGGTCGCTGGAGGCCGCGGGCGGCGCCCGCGACCGGGTGCGCGCCCTGACCCAGACCGTTCAGGCCTACGAGGAGGGGCTGGCCGCCCTGCGCGCGGGTATGCGCCAGGCGGCGCGCCAGGAGCGTCTGCTGACCGAGCAGCTCGATGCCCGCGACGCGGAGATTTCCCAGCTGCTCGGTGCGCTGACCTCCATCGAGCGCTCGCCCGCCCCCTTGCTGCTGCTCCACCCCACCGGTCCGGTCGGCATGGCCCGCTCGGGCATGATGCTGCGCGACCTCACCCCGGAGATCCAGGGCCAGGTCGAGAGCCTGCGCGCCTCGCTGACCGAGATCGCGGTCCTGCAGGCGCTTCGGGAGGAGGCGGAGGAGGCCGTGACGGCCGGGCTGAAGGGCGCGCAGGAGGCCCGCACCGCCCTGTCGCAGGCAATGGCCGACCGCACCGACCTGCCGCGGCGCTTCACCGCCGATCCCGAGCGGATGCGCCGCCTGCTCGCCACGGCCGAGACCATCGACGCCTTCGCCGCCGGGCTCGGCACGCTGGCGCTCGGCCCGTCCGAGAATCCCGACTTCGCCGCGCTCAGGGGCCAGCTTCCCTATCCGGTGCAGGGCGTGGTGCTGCATGGCTTCGGCGCGACCGATGCCGCCGGGGTCACCCGCCCCGGCCTGGTGCTCGCCACCCGCCCCGGCGCGCTGGTCACCGCCCCGGCCGAGGCCACCATCCGTTATGTCGGGCCGCTGCTGGACTACGGAAACGTGATGATCCTTGAGCCGGCCAATGACACTCTTGTGGTGCTTGCCGGCATGGGAACGGTCTATGGTGAGGCAGGCGAGCTCGTGGTCGCCGGTGCCCCCCTGGGCCTGATGGGCGAAGCGCCGCCGAATGTTCCGGCGGTTGCGGAAGAACCGCAGGAGATGCAAGAGAGTGGTGGCGTCGGGCGCAGCGAGACGCTTTATATGGAGCTGAGACTGGGCGAGGCCCCGGTGGACCCGGCTGAGTGGTTCACCCCGACACAAGGACAATGAGGACCGCATGAAGAAGTTCGTGATGGCCGCAGTGGGCGGCATAGTGGCAGGCACGGTCGTGACCACCCAGGTAGCCGGTCCGCTGATCGCCCAGGAAGCCGACAGGAACAGTTCCATCTACGAACAGCTCGACCTGTTCGGCGACATCTTCGAACGGATCCGCGCGCAATATGTCGAGGAGGTCGACGAGCGCGACCTGATCGAGGCGGCGATCAACGGCATGCTGGTCTCGCTCGACCCGCATTCCAGCTACCTCTCCCCCGACGACGCAGACGACATGCGCGTGCAGACCCGCGGCGAATTCGGCGGTCTCGGCATCGAGGTGACCCAGGAAGAGGGCTTCGTGAAGGTCGTCTCCCCGATCGACGACACGCCCGCCGACGAGGCCGGCATCGAGGCCGGCGACTTCATCACCCATGTCGACGGCGAGAGCGTACTCGGCCTGACCCTCGACGAGGCCGTGGACATGATGCGCGGCCCGGTCGGCTCCGAGATCCTCATCACCGTGGTCCGCGAGGGCGTGGACGAGCCCTTCGACGTGACCATCATCCGCGACACGATCAAGCTCACCGCCGTTCGCACCCGCACCCAGGGCGACACCGTGGTCCTTCGGATCACCACCTTCAACGACCAGACCTACCCCAACCTCGAGGAAGGGTTGAAGGAAGCGGTCGAAGAGCTGGGCGGCATGGACAACGTCAACGGTTTCGTGCTCGACCTGCGCAACAACCCGGGCGGCCTGCTCACCCAGGCGATCAAGGTGTCCGACGGCTTCCTCGACAAGGGCGAGATCGTCTCCACCCGCGGCCGCGACCCGCAGGACGGCGACCGCTACAACGCCACCGAGGGCGACCTCGCAGAGGGCAAGCCGGTGGTGGTGCTGATCAACGGCGGCTCCGCCTCCGCCTCCGAGATCGTCGCCGGCGCGCTGCAGGATCACCGCCGCGCCATCGTCGTCGGCACCAAGAGCTTCGGCAAGGGCTCGGTGCAGACGGTCATGCCGCTGAAGGGCGACGGCGCGATGCGGCTCACCACCGCCCGCTACTACACGCCCTCCGGCCGCTCGATCCAGGCGCTCGGCGTCTCGCCGGACATCGTCGTGCAGCAGCCGCCGAACCGCCCGGCCTCCGAAGAGGAGGAGGAGAACGAGGCCGTGAACCGCTTCTCCCGCTCCGAGGCGGACCTGCGCGGCCGTCTGGAAAACGACAGCCTGACCGAGGACGAGCGCCGCCAGATCGAGGAAGAGCGCCAGAAGGTCGAGGACGCCGCCGCCCTGCGCGAGGAGGATTACCAGCTGGCCTACGCCATCGACATCCTCAAGGGCCTCTCGGCCTTCGATCCGTCGGAGTGACGGGGAGACAACCCGGACGAGGGGCGGCTTCGGCCGCCCTTTGCTTTTCCGGCACCTCCGCAGCCCCTTGCGCTCGGCCGCACCGCCCCGGATAAGACGGCATGACCAAGGATCCCGCAAAGCTCCCCTATCGCCCCTGCGTCGGCGTGATGCTCGTCAACGCCGAGGGCCATGTCTTCGTCGGCCAGCGCAAGGACAGCGACGTGCCCGCCTGGCAGATGCCCCAGGGCGGCATCGACAAGGGCGAGAGCCCGCGCGAGGCGGCCCTGCGCGAGCTCTGGGAAGAAACCGGGGTGACCGCCGACCTCGTCGAATGCGTGGCGGAAACCGAGGACTGGGTCCGCTACGACCTGCCCGCCGAACTGGTCGGCAAGGTCTGGAAGGGCAAGTACCGCGGCCAGGAGCAGAAATGGATCCTCTGCCGCTTCCTTGGCAGCGACGACCAGATCCGGATCGAGACAGATCATCCCGAGTTCTCCGAATGGTGCTGGCTCCCCGCCAGCGAGCTGGTCGAGAACATCGTCCCCTTCAAGCGCGCGGTCTACGAGGCCGTGGTCGAGGCCTTCTCCGAGCATATCTGATCCCGCCTGCGTGGCGCGCCGAGATTCCCGCTTCGAAAGAGAACAAAACGGGAATAAAATGATGGGATGCCTGACTCGCCGCCCCATATCTCTGGTTCTGATCCATCTCCGCCCGAGGGCGATCTCGGTGCGGGCTTCGCGGAACTCTCGGCCACCTCCAACTTCACCTTTCTGACCGGCGCCTCGCACCCGGAGGAATACATGGAACGCGCGGCCCTGACCGGGCTGGCGGCGCTGGTGATCGCGGACGAGAACTCGGTGGCCGGGATCGTGCGGGCCCATGCGCAGGCGCGGGAGATCGCGCGCATCGTGGCGGAGCGGCGGGCGGCGGAGGCGGCGGATGGCCCGATCGGGCCGCCACGGCCCGCGCATCTGCCGGCCCCGCCCTCGCTCGCCATCCGCAATGTTCCGCGGCTGATCCCCGGCGCGCGGATCGTGCTGGAGGACGGGGTTTCAGTCACCGCGCTGCCGCGCGACCGGGCGGCCTGGGGGCGGCTTTGCCGGCTGATCTCGCTGGGCCGGCTCCGGGCCGAGAAGGGGGGATGCCTGCTGCGGCTGGAGGACCTGCTGGAATGGGGGGAGGGGATGGAGCTGCTTCTCCACCCCGGGACCTCTCCAGGCGCGCCGCCGGATTCGGGCGGCGCGGGCGCGTGGCTGTCACGGGCGGAGCGTTTGACGCGCCGCTTCGGCGGGTCCGTGCACCTGGTGATGGCGCCGCGCTACGACGGCCAGGATGCCGCGCGGTTCGACTGGCTGGCGCGGCTGGCCGAGCGGCTCGGGGTCGACACAATCGCCTCTGCCGAGCCGCGCATGCACCACGGCCGCCGCCGCCAGATGGCCGATGTGCTCACCGCGATCCGCACCGGCTGCCGGATCGAGCAGCTGGGCCGTGCGGCGCTGGCCAATGGCGAGTGCCGCCTGCGCACGGAGGCCGAGATGCGGCAGATGCTCGGGCCCCACGCGGCGGCGGTGGACCGGACCGGTCAGGTCGCCGCGCGCTGCCGTTTCAGCCTCGACGCGCTGCGCTACGAGTACCCGTCCGAGGTCACGGGCGGCGAGAGCGCGGATGGCCGGCTGGAGCGGCTGTCCCGCGAAGGGCTGCGCTGGCGCTACCCCTCCGGTGCGCCGCCCAAGGTCAAGGCGCAGCTCGAGCACGAACTCGCGCTGATCGCAAAGCTCGGCTTCGCGCCCTATTTCCTGACCGTGCACGACATCGTGGCCTTTGCCCGTTCGCGCAATATCCTCTGCCAGGGGCGGGGGTCGGCCGCCAATTCGGTGGTCTGCTACGCGCTCGGCGTCACCTCCGTCAGCCCGGAGATCGGTACCATGGTCTTCGAGCGCTTCGTCTCCGAGGCCCGCGGCGAGCCGCCCGACATCGACGTCGACTTCGAGCACGAGCGCCGCGAGGAGGTGATCCAGCACATTTACGAGCGCTACGGCCGCCACCGGGCCGGGCTCTGCGCCACCGTGATCCATTACCGGGGCAAGCGGGCCGTGCGGGAGGTGGGGGCGGCGATGGGGCTCAGCCAGGACACCGTCGCCGCGCTCTCCAGCCAGATCTGGGGCTGGGGCAACATGAAGGGGATGGAGGATGCGCGGATGCGCGAGATCGGGCTCGACCCGACCGACCGCCGCCTGCGCCAGACCATGCGCCTGATCGCCGAGATCCAGGGCTTCCCGCGCCACCTCAGCCAGCATGTCGGCGGCTTCATCGTCACCGAGGGCCGGCTGGACGAGCTCTGCCCGGTGGAGAACGCCACGATGGAGGATCGCACGGTCATCCCCTGGGACAAGGACGACATCGACACCCTCGGCATCCTCAAGGTCGATATCCTCGCGCTCGGCATGCTGACCTGCATCCGCAAGGCCTTCGACCTGCTGGAGCAGCATCATGGGCTCGATTACACGCTCGCCACCCTGCCGCCCGAGGACCCGGCGACCTACGACATGCTTTGCAAGGCCGACAGTCTTGGCGTCTTCCAGGTCGAGAGCCGGGCGCAGATGAACTTCCTGCCACGGATGCGGCCGCGCTGCTTCTACGACCTGGTGATCGAGGTGGCGATCATCCGCCCCGGCCCGATCCAGGGCGACATGGTCCATCCCTACATCCGGCGCCGCAACGGCGAGGAGGAGGTGCGCTTCCCCTCCGACGCCCTCGGCGCGGTGCTGGCCAAGACCCTCGGCGTGCCGCTCTTCCAGGAGCAGGCCATGCAGATCGCCATCGTCGGCGCGGGCTTCACGCCGGAAGAGGCGGACCGGCTGCGCCGCTCGCTCGCGACCTTCAAGAAGCACGGCAACGTCAGCGAGTTCCACGACCGCTTCATGGCCGGAATGCGCGCCAACGGCTACGATGAGGACTTCTCCGCCCGCTGTTTCAGCCAGATCGAAGGCTTCGGCTCCTACGGCTTCCCCGAAAGCCACGCCGCGAGCTTTGCCCTGCTGGTCTATGCCTCGGCCTGGCTCAAGCGGCACCATCCCGGCGTCTTTGCCTGCGCCCTGCTGAATTCGCAGCCCATGGGATTCTACGCCCCGGCGCAGATCGTCCGCGATGCGCGCGAGCACGGGGTGACGGTGCTGCCGGTCTCGATCAACGCCTCCTACTGGGACAACGTGTTGGAACCCGACGGGCGCGGCGGGCTGGCGCTCAGGCTCGGGTTCCGGCAGATCAAGGCGATGCGGGAGGAGGAGGCGGGCTGGATCGCCGCCGCCCGCGGCAACGGCTACCTCGCGCTGGAGGAGGTCTGGCGCCGCGCCGGCACCCCGCCCAACCTGCTGGAAGTGCTGGCCGAGGCCGATGCCTTTGCCGATATCGGCCTGAGCCGGCGCGAGGCGCTGTGGGAGGCGCGGGCGCTTCGGGCGGCGCGACCGCTGCCGCTCTTCGCCGGCGGGCTGGAGGGCGAGGGGATCGTGGAGCCCGCGGCCCACCTGCCGGAGATGACGCTCGGCGAGCAGGTGGTGGAGGATTACGTCTCCATGCGGCTCACCCTGCGGGCCCACCCGCTGGCGCTGCTGCGGTCGCGGCTGACCCCCGGCCGCAGGGCGCCGCTGCCGCCTCCGAAATCCGTTCCCGAGCGCTGATCCGCTTGCTATCATTGCCCCGGTCGGTGCGCTGCGCGGCCCGTCCGGGCAAAGCCTTGATCCAGATCATTGGGATGGCCTTCGCGACGCGGCAGCCTGTGAGGCATCGGATCCCGTGCGACACGCAAGACCCGACTCGGATTGTCATGCTGGTGGAGAGGAGGCCATGACGAGCAAGCCAAACAAGGGTGCGAAAAAGGCGAAGAAGGACGCGGACAAGGCTGTGAAGGCCGCCGCGAAGGCGGGAGAGGACCGGCACGAGAAGGTCCCCGAAGCCGCCGAGAACATGGAGCACACGCTGCGCCGCCTCAACGCCGAGAAGGAAAAGAAGCGGGCACAGAACCCCGGCCTGTATCTCTGAGAGCCTTCGCTCGGAACAACGACGTGCGCCGGACGCCTCCGGCTCACGTCTCCTCGTTCACGGCCAGAACGATCTTGCCGATATGCGCCTTGGCCTCGAAGGCCTCCTGCGCCGCACCGATCTCCTCCAGCGGAAAGACCCGCGCCACGAGGGGGGCGATCCGGCCGGCCTCGATGTGGTCCATCAGGTTGGGAAACACATCCGGGTCGAGCACCGTGCAGCCGAACAGGCTGAGATCCTTCAGGTACAGCGTGCGCACGTCCAGCGTCACCATCGGGCCCGCGATCGCGCCCGACACCGCATAGCGCCCGCCCGGGCGCAGCACGTCCAGCATAAGCGCCCAGTCCGGGCCGGCGACGAGGTCGATCACCACGTCCACGCAGTTCTCGCCGAGCGCCTTCAGGCTGTCGGCATCGCGGGCCACCGTCTCGTCGGCGCCGATCTGGCTCAGCGCGGCCGCCTTGCTGGAGCTGGTCGCCGCGATCACATGCGCGCCCCGCGCCTTGGCGAGTTGCACGGCCGCCGACCCCACGCCGCCCGAGGCGCCGGTCACCAGAACCCGGTCGCCTTCGCAGACGCTTGCGCGGGTGAGCATGTTCTCGGCGGTGGAATAGGAGCAGGGAAAGGAGCCGAGCTCGACGCTGCTCAGCGGGCTGCGCACGGCATGGGCATGGCGGGAGGCGACCACGGTGAACTCCGCAAAGCCCCCGTCGACCTCGGAGCCGAAGTACCACGGCTGCTCCAGCATCCGCCCGCCGGCCTCGCGGAGGCTCGGTTCGACGAGAACGCGCTCGCCGATGCGGCTGTGCGGCACGCCGGTGCCGACGGCGACGATCTCGCCGCAGACATCCGCGCCCTGGATGCGCGGGAACTGGAGCGCCTTGCCGGTCCAGCCCGCATCCGCCGCGTCGTTGTCTCGCTTGGAGTACCAGCCGACGCGGGTGTTGATATCGGTGTTGTTGACGCCGGCGGCGTGCACCCGGACCAGGACCTCGCCCCGGACCGGCTTCGGCACCGGAACGTCGGTTCGAAAGGAGAGCGCCTCGGGGCCCCCGTGGCCCGTCAGGCACACGGCTCTCATACGGTCGGGGATCGGTTCCATCGCACGCTCCTCTCGCTGCCGGTCCGACCGAGGCTAGCGGAGGCCGCTGCGGGATGCGACCCCCCAAGGCCCGGAAAATGCAGGATAGAACATCGTAAGGGAGCGGGCAGCAAAACGGGCGACCCGCGGGCCGCCCGTCCTGTCCGTGCCGCGCGTGAGCGGGTTATTCGGCCGGCACCGCCGCGCCCGGGTGGCTCTTGCCGAAATGCTGCCGGTTGAGCCGGACCACTAGGGCGATCATCGCGACCTGCAGGGCCACCGCGATGGCCGAGATGGCGAGATAGGCCAGCGAGTACTTGTCAACGATCCCCGAGGCCACGAGCCCCTTGTTCAGCCAGAAGTGCAGCATGACCGAGAGCGCGACGCCGGGGCAGACCAGCGCGTATGAACCCGGCGAGGTCTTGGAGCCGAAGACGAAGTCGTTCCAGTAGTGCTGGCGGCGCAGCACGAGCAGTCCGAGCGAGAGGAAGATGATCTGGACCGTCATCAGCCGGGTCAGGAAGACCAGCGTCTCGACCGGCGCCGAATGGGCGTCGAAGGTCACATGCATGCCGTGCGATTGGCGCAGGAACATGATCCCCAGCACCGTCATGATCGGCACGACGATCATCAGCGTCGGCCCGGCTTCGCGCGCGGTGCCGTGATGCAGCATCGAGTTGAAGGCGGTGATCGCGGCGACGACGGTATAGATGACCGAGGCGAAGCCGAAGAAGGTCGACCCGATCAGCGCGATCCCGGCGATCACCGTGTTGTGGCTCATCGCGGCCGGCGCGGCAAAGCCCACCGCCACCATCGCCAGCGCGAATGCCGGCAGGAGCTGGGCGAAGGAGTTGTGCGCGGTGACGTCGAAGAGCCCGCCCTTGGCCAACACCCGGCCGAGGAAATCGCCGATATAGCCAAGCGCCTGCAGGCCGATCAGCAGGAACGCGATCATGGCGAAGGGAAAGAGATACTCCACGATGCTCCAGAGCTGGGGCACGAAGGCGAGCCCGGCCACGAACATGCCGTTCACCGCCATCGCCAGCGCCAGGGGCATTGCGAGGATCGAGGTCTCGCCGTTGGAGTTGCGAAGGCGCTCGAAGGCCTCGGTCCGGCGGAAGGCCGAGAAGGCGCGCAGGTTCCAGACCAGGTATTTCAGGTTAAGGAAGACGAAAACCGCGATCCCGATCCAGGCCACGAGGATCGCCGCCTGCTGGATTGCGCCGCCGGTGGTGAGCGCGGCCCAGATGTGCTCGAAGGTCGGCACCGGCACGCCCGGGTGCGGCACCCAGAAGAACAGGTACATGAAGAACGACACGGACAAGCCGCCAGCGCCGAGCGAGGCGAGGAAGTAGAGCGGTGAGTAGTTGTCGGCAGGGCGTGTGGACGAGGACATCGATTCTCTCCATCAAATTCGAGTATGTGAATATGAAATCACGGGAGGGCGTGCATTTCAAGCAAAAATGAACTGATCGGTTCAGTTTGCCCCGGCGCCCGCAAGCGGCACCCCAAGGCGTTGAACTCAGGCGGATTCCGGCGGCCATCGCGGAAACCGACATCGACGGGGCAGGGTAGCAGGCGCCCCGAAATCGGCATATGTTGTGGAAAACTGCCGGCGGTGACCCAGATGCTGGGGCTTCGTCTTGACTTTGTGGTCGCGGATGCAAGACTGTGCTCCACCCCGCGACTCGAACAGGATCCGGCCCCGTGCGCTTCACAAGGCTCCGCCTCAACGGCTTCAAGAGCTTCGTCGACCCGACCGATCTGCTGATCGCGGACGGGCTGACCGGCGTCGTCGGTCCGAACGGCTGCGGCAAGTCCAACCTGCTCGAAGCGCTCCGCTGGGTGATGGGCGAGAACCGCCCCACGGCGATGCGCGGCGGCGGCATGGAAGATGTGATCTTTGCCGGCGCCTCGACCCGGCCGGCGCGCAACTTCGCCGAGGTCTGCCTGACCATCGACAACAGCGAGCGGCTCGCGCCCTCGGGCTTCAACGACCAGGACATGGTGGAGATCGTCCGGCGCATCACCCGCGACGCCGGCTCCGCCTACAAGGTCAACACCAAGGACGTGCGGGCGCGCGACGTCCAGATGCTCTTTGCCGACGCCTCCACCGGCAGCCAGTCGCCGGCGCTGGTCCGTCAGGGCCAGATCAGCGAGCTGATCAATGCCAAGCCCAAGGCGCGGCGGCGCATCCTCGAAGAGGCCGCGGGCATCTCCGGCCTCTACCAGCGCCGCCACGAGGCCGAGCTCAAGCTGAACGCCGCCGAGCAGAACCTGTCGCGCGTCGACGACGTGGTCGAACAGCTCGCCGGCCAACTGGCGCAGCTCGCCCGGCAAGCCAAGCAGGCCGCCCGCTACCGCACCATCGGCTCCGAGCTTCGGCACGCCGAGGGGCTGCTGCTCTACCGGCGCTGGCGCGAGGCGATGGACGCCCTGGAGGCCGCGCGGACCGAATTGCGGGAGCGCACCACCGCCGCCGCCCAGGCCGAGCGCCTGGCGCTGGAAACCGGCCGGATGCGCGAGGCCGCCGACGAGGCGCTGCCGCCGCTGCGCGAGGAGGAGGCCATCGCCGCCGCGGTCCTGCAGCGCCTGCAGGTGGAGCTGGGCGCGATCGGCGAGGAAGAGGCCCGCGCCACCGCCGCTATCGAGACCCTCGAACGCCAGATCGCCCAGATGTCCAAGGACATGGAGCGTGAGAGCGGCCTGAACCGTGACGCCGGAGAGACGATCTCCCGCCTCGAGGCCGAGCAGGCCGAGCTCGAAGGTGCGAACCGGGGCCACGAGGAGAAGCTTGCCGCGGCCGTCGAGGCTGCCCGGATCGCCGCCTCCAACCTGCAGGGACGCGAGAGCGAACTGGCTCAGCAGACCGAGGACGTCGCCCGCCTCGCCGCGCGCCACCAATCCGCCGAGCGGATGGAGAGCGACGCCGACAAGGCCGTGCTGCGGCACGAGGAGGAAGCCCGCAAGGCCGCCGCGACTGCCGATCACGCCCGCGGTGTGCTCGCCGCCTCCGCCGAGGCCGCCGAGACCGCCGAGGCCGAACAGGACGCTGCCGCCGAGGCCGCCGAAGCCGCCGAGGTCGCGCTGGCCGAAGCCGACGCTGCCCGCGCCGATTGCGCCGCCCGCGAGGCCGAGGCCCGCGCCGCGAGTTCCGCTGCCGAAGGCGAGACCCAGGCGCTGCGCGCCGAAGTCGGGGCCCTTGCCCGCCTTGTCGAACGCGATGCCGGGGCCGGCGACCAGGTGCTCGATCACCTGCGTGTCGATACCGGCTACGAAAAGGCGCTCGGCGCCGCGCTCGCCGATGACCTGCGCGCGCCCGAGGTCGGTGCCGACGCCGCGTCCGGCTGGGCGCTGCTGCCGCCCTACGAAACGCCGCAGCCGCTGCCCGAGGGCGTGGAGTCGCTTGCCGGCCGGATGGAGGTTCCCGGCGTGCTGGGCCGCCGCATGGCGCAGGTTGGCGTGGTTGCGGCCGAGGACGGAGCGCGCCTCCAGGCCGCGTTGAAGCCCGGCCAGCGGCTGGTCAGCCTTGAAGGCGATCTCTGGCGGTGGGACGGCTTCCGCGCCGGCGCCGAGGATGCGCCCTCCGCCGCCGCGCTGCGCCTGCAGCAGCTGAACCGGCTGGTGGAACTCAAGCGCGACCTCGAAGAGGCCTCCGCCAAGGCCGAAGGGGCGGCGCAGGCCCACGAGGTGCTGCACCAGCGCCTGAAGGACCTGACCGACGCCGACCGCCGCGCCCGCGAAGCGCGCAAGCAGGCCGACATCGCGGTCGCCAACGCCTCGCGCAACCTGTCGCGCGCCGAGAACGACCGCGCCATGGCCGAGACCCGGCTGGAAGCCGCCGAACTCGCCGTCGCCCGCCACGAGGAAGAGGCCGCCGACGCCCGCATTCGCCTGGAAGAGGCGCGCGCCGCCCGCGAGGAGCTGCCCGACCTTTCGGAGGCCCGGCTCGGCATCGAGCGCGCCAAGACCGAGGTCGAAGGATCGCGGCGCGACATGATGGCCGCCCGCGCCGCGCAGGACGAGTTGCGCCGGGTCGGCGAAGCCCGCGAGCGCCGCATCAAGGAGATCCTGAAGGACATCGGCGGCTGGCGCCAGCGGTTGGAGAACGCCGAGTCCCGCACCCGCGATCTCGAAGCCCGCCGCGATGCCGCCGAGGCCGAGCTGGACGTGGCTCGCGCTGCTCCGGACGACATCATCGCCCGCCGCGAGAAGCTCGCCGAGGGGCTGGAAGCCGCCGAAGCCCGCCGCCGCGCCGCCGCCGACGCGCTGGCGCTGGCCGAGACCGCCTTCCGCGACGCCGAACGCGCCGAGCGCGAGGCCGAGAAGGCCGCCGGCGCCGCCCGCGAGCACCGCGCCGCCGCCCAGGCCCGCGCCGAGGCCGCGCAGGAAACCCGCGACGCCGCCGCGAGCTGGATCCGCGAGGAGCTGGAGACCACGCCCGAGGCGCTGCTGGAAAAGCTGGACACCGACCCCGAGCAGATGCCCTCGACCGAGCAGATCGAGGCCGACATCGCCCGCCTGCGCCGCGCCCGGGACTCGCTCGGCGCGGTCAACCTGCGCGCCGAGGAAGACGCCAAGGAAGTCGCCGGCGAACACGCCACGCTGGTCGAGGAGAAACAGGACCTCGAGGAAGCAATCCGCACCCTGCGCACCGGCATTGCCAACCTCAACCGCGAGGGCCGCGAGCGCCTGCTGACCGCCTTCGAAGAGGTCAATTCCAACTTCGCCATGCTCTTCAAGCACCTCTTCGGCGGTGGCGAGGCCAAGCTGGAACTGGTGGAGAGCGAGGACCCGCTCGACGCCGGCCTGGAGATCATGTGCATGCCCCCGGGCAAGAAGCTCTCGACCCTTTCGCTGCTGTCGGGGGGGGAGCAGACCCTGACCGCGATGGCGCTGATCTTCGCCGTCTTCCTCGCCAACCCGGCGCCGATCTGCGTGCTGGACGAGGTCGACGCGCCGCTCGACGACGCGAACGTCACCCGCTTCTGCGATCTGCTCGACGAGATGGTGCAGCGCGCCGACACCCGGTTCCTCATCATCACCCACCACGCGGTGACCATGAGCCGGATGGACCGCCTGTTTGGCGTGACGATGCAGGAGCAAGGCGTCAGCCAGCTGGTGTCGGTCGACCTCAAGAAGGCAGAAGCGCTGGTCGCCTGACCCGCCTTTGGAGCGGGCGGCGAATTCGGGATTCGGGTATTTTGGCCAAGAAGAAGACAAGGGCGCGCGCCGTCCTTCTTCTTGGTGCAAGTACCCCCGCCGGAGGCAGCGCCCGGAACGGGCGCTTCCGGACTCAGAGCGCGTTCAGAAGCTCGACGGTCGGCCAGGCGTCCGCCGGCAGCCCGAGCCGCAGCTGTTCGGACCGGACGGCCGCACGGGTCTGCGCGCCGAGGATTCCATCGATCCCGCCCACGTCATGGCCGCGGGCCTGAAGCCGGGTCTGCAACGTCTGGATCTGTTCGCCGGAGAGCGCAGGCGCCGGGTTGCCAGCGTCGAACACCGGACCCCCTTCCAGCTGGGTGGCGAAATAGGCGGCGGTCAGGACGTAGGTGAAGCTCTGGTTCCACTCGAAATAGACGTCGAAATTCGGGTAGGCGAGGAAGGCCGGGCCGCCGATTCCCTGCGGCAGCAGCAGAGCCGCCGGCAGATCGCCCCGGGCAAGGTTTCCCGACTTGGCCCGCACCCCGAGCGCCTCCCATTCGGCGACGGTCTTGCGGTGCTCGAGCCCGGTCTCGGCCCAGTTCAGGCCGCCCGGCGCGGTGACTTCCTGCAGCCAGGGCTCGTTCGGCCGCCAGCCAAGTGCCTGCAGCATCGCGCCGCCCGACATCAGCGCGTCTGGCACCGAGGTCTTGAGCGAGACATGCCCGTCGCCGTCTCCGTCCACGCCGTTTTCCAGGATGTCCCTGGGCAGCATCTGCACCATGCCGATCTCGCCGGCCCAGGCGCCCGTGGTCGTCGCCGGGTCGAAATCGCCCTGCTCGAAGAGCGTCAGCGCGGCCATCACCTGTGGTTGGAACAGCTCCGGCCGGCGGCAGTCGTGGCTGAGCGTCATCAGCGCGTTCAGGGTGTTGAAGTCGCCCTGGAAGGCGCCGTAATCCGTCTCCAGCGCCCAGAAGGCGAGGAGGACGCCGGGGCTGACGCCATAGGTCCGCTGCACGCGGTCGAAAGTGTCGCGGTGGCGGGCGAGATTGGTCTGGCCGTTCTCGATGCGATTGTTGCTGATCAGCTTGCGGGCGAACTCGGTGAAGGGGAGTTGGAAGATCCCCTGGCGCTGGTCGGCCCTGAGCACCGCCGGGTCCTGGCGGGCGGCGGCGAAGAAGCGCGCCGCCTGGGCCGGATCGTGACCGGCCGCGACGGCGGCTTCCGTCATCGCCTGGCGGAACGCATCGAAACTGCCCCCGCAGGGCACCTCGGCGCTGGCGGACGTGGCGGCGGTGATCAGTGCGGCGATGGAAAGGGGCAGTCGCATGGGGCCTCCGGGCTGGTTTCCGGGACCCTAGCGGAGCGCGCCGCACGGGCAAGCACCCGGCGATGACGTTCCGGTGAGACGGCCGGGCTAAAGCGCCTTGCGCGCCCGGAGCGCGGCCGAGATCGTTCCGTCGTCGAGATAATCCAGCTCGCCGCCGATCGGCACGCCCTGGGCCAGCGAGGTGACGGCGATGCCCATCGGCTCCAGCTGTTCGGCGATGTAATGGGCGGTGGTCTGGCCGTCGACGGTGGCGTTGAGCGCCAGGATCACCTCGGCGATGCCCTCGTCGCGCACCCGGGTGAGCAGACGCGGGATGCGCAGCTCGTCCGGCCCCACCGCATCGAGCGCCGAGAGCGTGCCGCCGAGCACGTGGTAGCGCCCCTTGAAGACGCCCCCCCGCTCCATCGCCCAGAGGTCGGCCACGTCTTCCACCACGCAGATCTCGCCGGTGGCGCGCTTCTCCGAGGTGCAGATCTCGCAGACCTCCGTGGTGCCCACGTTGCCGCAGACCACGCATTCGCGCGCGGTGGCGGCGACCTGCTGCATGGCGTCGGCCAGCGGCACCAGCAGCAGCGCGCGCTTCTTGATGAGCTGCAGCACCGCGCGACGGGCCGACCGCGGGCCGAGGCCGGGAAGCCGGGCCATCAGCTCGATCAGGTCCTCGATGTCGCGCGGGCCCTGGCTCACCTCACATGCCCGGGATGTTCATGCCGGCGGGCAGGCCGAGCTCGGAGGTGAGCTTCTCCATCTCCTCGCGGGATTTCTCCTGCGCCTTGCTCTGCGCGTCCTTGATCGCGGCGAGGATCAGGTCCTCCACCACTTCCTTCTCGTCGGGGTTGAAGATCGAGGGATCGATGTCCAGCCCGGTCAGCTCGCCCTTGGCGGTGCAGCGGGCCTTGACCAGCCCGGCGCCGCTCTCGCCGATCACCACGGTGTTCTCCAGTTCCGACTGGAGCGCGGCCATCTTGGTCTGCATCTCCTGCGCGGCCTTCATCATCTTGGCCATATCGCCAAGCCCGCCGAGTCCCTTCAGCATGTGAATTCCTTTCCGTCCTGTGTTCCGGTGTCCGACCCGCTGTCGTTCTGGCGGATCATATGGCGTGTCTCGGTCCCGGCGGCAACGCTGCCCGCGGGGCTATTCGTCCTCGAACGGGTCCCATTCGTCCTCGACCTCTGGCAGGGCCTCCATCGCGGCCTCGGCCGCGATCTGGTCCGGGGTGCGGATTTCGGCGATCCGGGCCTTGGGGAAGGCGGCGAGCGCGGCCTGCACCATCGGATGGGCCAGGGCGGCCTCCTCCAGCGCGCGGCGCTCGCTGTCGCGGGCCTCCTCGATGGTCGGACCGCCGCCCTCGCGCACCACCGATACCGCCCAGCGGTTGCCGGTCCAGGACTGCAGCCGCTGCCCGAGCCGCTGGGCCAGGTCCGGCGCCGCGTCCTCGGTGGGCTGGAACTCGATCCTGCCGGGGCTGTAGCGGGCGAGCTTCAGCGTCCGCTCGATCTCGATCAGCAGCGTCACCTCGCGGTTGGCCCGGATCAGCTCGATGACATGGTCGAAGCTGGCGTAGCGCGCCAGCGCCTCCTCGGGGGCCACCTGCAGCGCGGCCACCGGCCCGGCGCCCGGCGGCGTGCCGCGCGGGGCGGAGGGCGGCGGGGCGACATGGCCCACCGGCGCGCCGCCGGGAGCGGGCGCCGGCGCCCGTCCGCCACCGCCGCCCGGCCCGGCAGGCGGCGGCGTTGCATCCTTCAGCTTGCGCACCAGGTCGCCCGGCGTCGGCAGGTCGGCCAAATGGGTCAGCCGGATGATCGCCATCTCGGCCGCCATCATCGCGTTCGGCGCCGCGGAGACCTCTTCCAGCGCCTTCAGCAGCATCTGCCACATCCGTGCAAGGATCGGCATCGACAGCGCCTCGGCCATCGCCCGGCCGCGGTCGCGCTCGTCCGGGGGCACGGTCGGGTCGTCGGCTGCTTCCGGCGTGATCTTGGTGACCGAGACCCAGTGGCAGACCTCCGCCAGGTCGCGCAGGATCGCCACCGGGTCGGCCCCGTCGGCATATTGCGTCGCCAGCTCGGTCAGCGCGCCCGCGGCGTCGCCCTTCAGGATCATGTCGAACAGGTCGAGAATGCGGCCCCGGTCGGCGAGGCCCAGCATCGCGCGGACCGTCTCGGCGTCGGTTTCGCCCACGCCTTGGCTCAGCGCCTGGTCGAGCAGCGAAGTCGCGTCCCGCGCCGAACCTTCGGAGGCCCGCACCAGCAGCGCCAGCGCGTCGTCGGTGATCTGCCCGCCCTCGGCATCCGCGATCCGGCGCAGCATTGCCACCATGTCCTCCGGCTCGATCCGGCGCAGGTCGAACCGCTGGCAGCGGCTCAGCACCGTCACCGGCACCTTGCGGATCTCGGTGGTGGCGAAGATGAACTTCACATGCGCCGGCGGCTCCTCCAGCGTCTTGAGCAGCGCGTTGAAGGCGCTGGTCGAGAGCATGTGGACCTCGTCGATGATATAGACCTTGTAGCGCGCCGAGGTCGGCGCATAGGCCACCGAGTCCAGCACCTGGCTGCGGATGTCGCCGACCCCGGTGTTGGAGGCCGCGTCCATTTCCAGCACGTCCACGTGCCGCCCTTCGGCGATCGCCACGCAATGCTCGCAGGTCCCGCAGGGCTCCGTCGTCGGTCCGCCGCTGCCGTCAGGGCCGACGCAGTTCATCCCCTTGGCGATGATCCGCGCGGTCGAGGTCTTGCCGGTGCCGCGGATGCCCGTCATCACGAAGGCCTGCGCGATCCTGTCCGCGGCGAAGGCGTTTTTCAGCGTCCGCACCATGGCCTGCTGGCCCACCAGGTCGGCAAAGGTGGCGGGGCGGTATTTCCGCGCCAGGACCTGGTAGCCGCTCTCGCCCGTCTCGCTCATCTTGCCTCGCTTCGCTGACCGGCCCAACCTAGTGGCGCTGGCGGCGGAGGTCCACCGTTGCGATGGCCCGGCGCTCTGCTATCCTGTCAGGGCCGTTCGCGAGGCGGCGTCTAGGTCCGCGGAAAGCCGTCATCGGCACCTCGTCCGACGAAGAACCCACACCGGTTTTTCACGTTGCCCGAACCGGCGGACCAACGGGCGTGAACGGGAGAAACCGACATGAAATCCCTGGAACAGCTGCGCCGCGACGCCAAGGCGCTGAAAAAAGCCCACCTCGCCGGCGCGCCCGAGGCGGCGCTGCGGCTTGCCGCCCACCCGTCGCGAAGCGCCGGCGCCCTGCAACACGCCGACTACCTGCACGTGATCGCGCAGGAACAGGGCTTTGCCTCCTGGCCGCGGCTGAAGCTTGCCGCCGAGACGGAGGGGCTCGACCGCGCCGCCCGGATCCAGCGTCTCAAGATCGCGCTGCACAATGGCCAGACCTGGGTCGCCGAACGACTGCTGGAGGAGACGCCGGACCTTGCCGACGGGCTCTTTGCCCTCCAGGTCGTGCTGCTGAACCGCGCCGAGGTCGCGCGGATGCTGGCCGAGGACCCGGCCCGCGCCACGCGGGAGTTCGGCCCGCGCCGCCCGATGCTGCACCTCGCCTTCTCGCGCTGGATCCACGCCCGCCCCGAACGGGCCGACGACATGCTGGCGATCGCGCGGATGCTGGTCGACCACGGCGCCAGCGTGAACGACACGTGCCCGGTCGGCCCGGGCAACCCGCACCGGCTCTCCGCCCTCTACGGGGCCATCGGCCACGCCGACAACATGGTGCTCGCGGCCTGGCTGCTGGAGCAGGGCGCCGACCCGAACGATGGCGAATCTCTCTACCACGCGACCGAGCTCGGCCATCATCAGGGGCTGAAGCTGCTTCTCGCCCACGGGGCGGACCCGAAGGGCACCAATGCCCTTCTGCGGGCGATGGATTTCAACGACCACGCGGCGGTTCGCGTGCTGCTGGACCACGGCGCCCGCGCCGATGATTTCGACGGCACCCATGTCGGTGGCGAGCGCCCCTGGGTGGTGCCCGCCCTGCACCAGGCCGCCCGTCGGATGTGCGATGCCGAGATGGTGGAGCTGCTGCTGCGTGCCGGCGCCGACCCGGCCCGCCGGTTCCTCGGCGCCACGCCCTATGCCTTCGCCCGGGTCTTCGGCAACCGGGCCCTCGCGGGCGCGCTGGAGGCGCTCGGCCCGCAGCCACCCCTCACCCCGGTCGAGACGGCGCTCGCCGCAGCCGCCGATGACCAGCCGGCCAAAGGCCCGGCCGGCGAGATGCCCGAGGCCTATGCCGACATTCTCCGCATGATCCTCCACCTGCCCGGCAAGCTGGAGCATGTCCGCCGCCTCGTTGCCCTCGGGCTGCACCCCGACCGGCCCGATGCCGAGGGCCTCACCCCGGTGCAGGTCGCGGGCTGGGAGGGGCTGCCGGAGGTCATGGCCTTCTTCCTCGCGCAATCGCCCGACCTGACCCATGTGAACGGCTACGGCGGCGGCCTGCTCGACACGATCGTCCACGGTTCCGAGAATTGCCCGGCCCGCGCCGACCGCGACCATGTCCGATGCGCCGAACTGGCGCTCGAGGCCGGCGCGCCCCTGCGCGGCGACACGATCCGCGGTGCCGGCGACGAGGCCATGTCCGCCTCCCTGCAGGACTGGGCCGAGGCGCACGCCGACAGGGTCGCCGGCTGACCCAGGGTCTTCTTGGTGAAAATTCCCTCGGGGGGCGCGGGGGGCAGACGGCCCCCCGCTCCCGGTCGGGCTCAGTCGCCCCGCCAGCGGCGCTTCTCCTCCATTACCGAGCGCACCATCTTCCCGAATCCCCTGGACCGGGCGCGGGCTTCGGCGATGGTCTCGGAGTTGCGGGCGTCTTCCCGCTGCAGCTTGCGCCAGCGCGCCAGCCGCGCCGGATCGAGCCGCCCGGCGTCGATCTCCGCGCGGATCGCGCAGCCAGGCTCGCTGTCATGGCCGCAATCCGAGAACCGGCAGCGCGCGGCGAGCTCGGAGAGGTCGGCGAAGACGCTGTCGATTCCCTCGGCGGCGTCGGTCAGCTGCAGCTCCCGCATCCCCGGCGTATCGATCAACCAGCCCCCCGCCGCCGTGCGCCAGAGCGCCCGGGCGGTGGTGGTGTGCCGGCCCTTCGAATCGTC
The DNA here is from genome assembly GCF_900188335.1 of Tropicimonas sediminicola. Classification (GTDB taxonomy): domain Bacteria; phylum Pseudomonadota; class Alphaproteobacteria; order Rhodobacterales; family Rhodobacteraceae; genus Tropicimonas; species Tropicimonas sediminicola. Next base: position 266,979 of record NZ_FZOY01000001.1, read on the forward strand.
GGTGCGAATGTCCTGCGTGCCGTCGTGCCGGCCGGTCAAGCCGTTGGAAATTGTGGTCTTTCCGACGCCGGAGGAGCCGAGCAAGGCCAGCGTCTGTCCCCGGTCGCACCAGGGGTGCAGCCGGGCGATCTGCTCCGGGTCGCGGGCATCCAGCGTCACGGCGGCGACCAGCGGCGAGAGCGCCTCGGCGCGGTGGCGGTAGGCGTCGGGATCCTCCGCCTCGTCGGCCTTGGTGATGACGACGAGCGGCAGGCAGCCGGCGGCGGAGGCCAGCGCGAGGTAGCGCTCCAGCCGGGCCACGTTGAAATCGTGGTTGCAGGAGGTCACGATGCCCAGCGTGTCGACGTTGGCGGCGATCAGCTGGTCGCGGGAGGCGGTGCCGGCGGCGCGGCGATGGAGCAGGGTCTTGCGTTCCAACAGGTTGAGAACGCGGTGATTTTCCGGCTCAAAGAGCAGCCAGTCGCCGACGGCGAATTCGCCGGTGCTCTGCTTGCCCGGCAGGGTGAGCGTCACCGGCCCGATCTCGGCGAGCGCCTCGAGCCGGTCACGGGCGACAAGGGAGACACGCGCGGGCAGGCCCGGTTCGCCCGCGGCGCGGGCTGCGTGGAAAGCCGACCATCCGAGGTCGGAAAGCGTAAGAGATGTCAATGGTTTGATCCCTGAACACGTCTGGAGAACGGCCATCAGGCCGCGGGTTCGACGGTCGGGTGTCAGGCCTTGGTCAGGCGGCCCGCACCCGGAGGATGGTCACAAGCTCTGTCATGTGTCCTCCGTTCAGGTTGGTTGGGTGAGAGGCTGGACAACGACCCAAGCGGGGCTCGTTACGGCTGCTTCCTTCCGGACCTGACCGGGTTGGCGAGGCGCCTGCCCGCGCCAACCTCTCGGGGATGCAGGTAGTCGATCCGTGCGGAGGATTCAAGCGGGCGGAGGCGGGAGTTTCGGTCGGAATGCAGGTTTCGGGGCCGAAAACGACCGGAACGGCGACCGAAACCGCGGGACTTGCGGTCGTTTGCCGGGAACCGCCCGCCCGCTGTTGGCGCTGTGAGCGGGATTCCGGTCAAACCGACCGAAACGACCGCCGTGAATGACCGGAACGACCGGTGCGGCCGGAGCGGCGCCGCGCGCCCCTCAGAATCCGGAGGCGGCGGCGATGGAGCGGCGGGCGAAGCGGGCGTCGTCGGCGGGGTTGTCGTGCTCCATGACGAGAAAGCGCGCACCGGCCGCCTCGACCTCGGGCAGGATCCGCCGCCAGTCGAGAATGCCGTCGCCGACATCGGCCCAGCCGTCCTCCCCGGCGTTCTCGCCCTCGGGCGCGATGTCCTTGACGTGGACGGCGACGATCCGGTCGGCGTATTTGCGGAGCCAGTGCACCGGGTCCTGCCCGGCGCGCGCGACCCAGGCGATATCGAGTTCGAGCGCGAGATCGTCGGAGCCGGCGAGGATCAGGTCCAGCGGCGTCTCGGCGCTGTCGGTCTCGGCGAATTCGAAGGCGTGGTTGTGCCAGCCGAAGGCGACGCCCGCCTCCCGCAGCCGCGCGCCGGAGAGCGCCAGCACCCGGCCCAGTTCGGCCCAGCCTTCGGCGGTCTTCTCCTGCTCGTCCTCGGGGAGCGCGGGGACGAACACCGCTTCCATGTCGAGCGCGCGGGCGATCTCGATCACGCGGTCGGGCCGGGCGGAGACCATCTCGAGCGAGACATGAGCGGTGGGCATGGTGAGGCCGGCCGCGGCCAGCGCGTCGCGAAGCTGGCCCGGGTCTTCGAGGCCGGCAAACAGGGCGGGGTCGCCCTCCACCTGTCTGTAGCCGAGCCCCGCGAGCATCCTGAGAGTGTCCGGCAGCGGGCCGAACTTGCGCGAGGAATGAAGCTGATAGGAGAAGTCACGCATCTGCTGGATCCTTTGCTTGAGGGATTGGCCCCGCGGTGGACGATGTGGTCTTGCCGCGCCGCATCGGTGCCGGGGCAGGAGGCCCGATGCGGCGAGCAGCAGCAAGGGCCTGATCCCGGAGGCCCTTGCTGCGCGTCGCGTCGTGTCAGGCCCCGCGCGGCACGGGGGGAGGAGGTTGCCGCGCGAGGCAAAGTGTTAACGCCCCGGTTGCAAAGTTGTTCCCGCGGTTCGGCGACAGTTTCGAGGGAATGCCGGGAGTTGTTTCCAGCCCAATGCTTTATGGCCGAATCCGGCACCGTTGCGGCTTGAACAAGGCTCGAAAGCTCCCGACCTCCGCCACAAACCGGCCCCAGTCCTTCACTAGCGTCAAAGTTGTGTAAAGTATGGAGTAGCGCCGTGACGATCGAGCAGACCAAGGAGAACCAGCCGGATCAGGCTGCACAGCAGTTCACCGCCCCCAGCCGGGCGACGCGTAGCACGAGCCGGATGCTGGCCATCCCGATGCTCGGCCTCGGCGCCGCGAGCTGCGTCGCCGTCGAATTCGTCGAGGCGCTCGCGCCAGACCTCGCCGCCCTGCCGCTGATTGCCGGTCCGGCGCTGGCGCTTGCCGGCCTGCTGCTTCTGCTGCGCAGCCAGGTGAGCGAGGCCCGCGCCGCGAAGGCCCGCCGGATGTCCTGCCAGCGCATTGCCCCCTACCGCCCGGTCATGGCCGATGGCTCGAACGGCGTCGCCGCGCTGAACGCGGTGCTCTCGCCGGCCGGCGAACGGCACAGCGCGCCGCCGCGCCGCGCCAACGTCGCCCGCGCCCGCGCCGTCGCCCGTGCCTCCAACGCCCCGCTCGAAACCCATTATGGCAGCAATGTCCGCCTGTTCCCGCCGGCGCCGCATCGCGCCGAGGCGCAGCCGGAGCCGGCCGCGACCCGCAGCCGGACGCCCTCCGCCTCGCTGGCCAACGCGGTCCACTTCGGCAACAACTGGGCGCAGGACGTGGACCTGTCGCCGCGCGCCAAGGCCCGTCTGGAGGCCGACCCCTTCGTCAAGCGGCTGGCCCGGATCAGCTGATCCGCCGCGCCTTCCCTGCTTTCCGCCATACCTCGGAGCGAATGGCCAGCCCTTGCGGCTGGCCTTTCCTTTTGCCGGGCGGCGGGATCAGAAGCGGACGGTGACGCCGGGCAGGGCGAGGGTCTTGATCAGGTCGCGGACCTCCTGCCGGGCGGCGATGTTCGACAGGTTCAGGCGGTCGCCGCCGATGTCGCGCAGGTCGAGCAGCGTGAGGCCGCGGGGGAACAGCTCGCGGAAGATCACCCGCTCGCTGAAGCCGGGCGCCACGCGGAAGCCGATGCGGCGCGAGAGCTTGCCCAGCGCCTCGCCGACCTTGCGCTTGTTGTGCATCTGCTGTGAGCCGAGGCGGTTGCGGGTGACGATCCAGTCGATCGGCTTCAGCCCGGCCTCGGCCCGGGTCTGCCGCGCCGCCCAGACCATCTCCGAATAGACCGACGGGCCGAGGATCGCGCCGTCCTTGGGGCGGGTGCGGGCGAGCAGGTCGAAATCGACGAAGCTGTCGTTGAGCGGCGTGATCAGCGTGTCGGCCAGCGAATGGGCGAGCTGGCTCAGCCGGGTGTGCGAGCCGGGGCAGTCGATCAGGACGAAGTCGTTGTCCTGGCGCAGCTCCTGAACGGCGAGCGACAGGCGGTGGTCGTTGATGTTGACGCCCTGCGGCACCTGCTCGGGCGGGATGTCCGGCAGGTTCATGTAGGCGGGGATGGCGAGGTCGTGCCCCTCGTTCTCGCAGAAGGCGCGGCGGTTCTCGATGTAGCGCCCAAGGCTCTGCTGGCGCAGGTCGAGGTCCAGCGTGCCGACCCGGTGGCCCATGCGCACCAGCGCGGTTGCCACATGCATCGAGGTGGTCGACTTGCCCGATCCGCCCTTCTCGTTACCGACGACGATGATATGCGCCAAGGTGCGCTCTCCGACTGCAGACTTCTCTGGTGGCCGCGGCTCCCCCAGGAACCGTGCCGCTGGCTCTGCCACGGCGATGTGACAGGGGTGCGGCGGGTGCGACCGGAGCCTGTGCCACTAATGCCGGACGGGCGGGAGGAAAAGGGCAAAACCGCCCCCGGTGCGATTGCGGCCCGCGCCCCGTCGCGGCGCGATCACAGCAGCCAGCGCAAGGCCGCCTCGGCAAGGGCGAGAAGGGCGAACACCGGCAGCGAGAGCGTGCAGGCGAGCCAGAGCGCGCTGCGGAAGGTGGGGCGGGGCGGCGGGGCCTTGATGCCCATCACGGGCGGCGGGGAGCGTTTCATGGCCCCTGTTAACCACGCCTTAGGTTGCGGGGGCGTTAATGGCGGCGCGAAAGGAAGGCCGCTTGGACGCAGATTGGGAAGAGATGGCGGCGATGCGCCTGCCCGGGGGGCTGGCGGCGTTGCCGATGCAGCAGCACGGGCTCTACGGCGCGGCCTGCCGGAGCCTGGGAGCCGGCGTGCGGCGCTTCGTGATGCGGCGCGACGGGCAGGTGGAAGGCGCGGCGCAGGTGCTGGTGCGGCGCTGGCCGTTGCTGGGGACGGCGGCGCTGCTGTCGCGCGGGCCGGTCTGGGCGGGGTCGGTGCCGGAGGCGCGGCGCGTGGCGGGGCTGCGCGGGTTGCTGGAACGGCTGCGGCGGGAGCATCGCTGCGTGGTGGTGACCCCGGAACCCGGCGCGGGCGGGGTGGATCCGATGGCGGGCAGCGGCTGGCTGCCGGCGGTCAGCGCCTGTTCGCTCGCCCGGCTGTCGCTCGAGGGCGGGCCGGAGGCGTTGCGCGGGCGGATGCATGGCAAGTGGCGCAACCGGCTGGTGCGGGCGGAGGCGGCGGGGCTGGTGGTCGCGGCGGGGCCGATGCCGGCGGACCCGGACCACTGGCTGCTGCGCCGGGAGGCCGCGCAGGCGCGGACACGGGGCTACCGTGCGCTGCCGGCGTCCTTCACGGCGGCCTGGGTGGCCGCGGGCGGGCCCGGGTCGGCGCGGCTCTTCACGGCGTCAATGGAGGGCACGCCGGTGGCGGCGATGCTGTTCCTGCTGCACCCGCCGGGGGCGAGTTATCATGTAGGCTGGTCGGGGCCGGAGGGGCGGGCGGTCGGGGCGCACAACCTGTTGCTCTGGGAGGGGATGCTGTGGCTCGCGGGGCAGGGGGTGCGGGGGCTCGACCTGGACCTGCTGGACAGCCACGCGGCGCCGGGGCTGGTGCGGTTCAAGCTCGGCAGCGTGGCCGTTTGCGAGCCGCTGGCACCGACCCGGCTGCACGCGCCGGGGAGCCGGCTGTTCGCCGGGCGCGCGGCCTGAAACGGTCGGGCTCCCGCCCGTCGTCGATGCATCGGGGATGCATCTCCTCCCGTTGGGCCGGGCCGCGCGCAAGCGCGCGGCAGGGGGTGCCGGGGCCGGTCCGTGCGTTCTGCCGGGCTGGAACGGGGAGGGCGACAGGCAGGGCGGAAGGTCGTCACGCCGTCGCGAATCACGGGCTTTGCCAGATGAAGAACCTGTGGTAAACCATCGGGCAAAATAGAGAAAACATCGAGCAGGCAATCAAGGATGACAGACGGGACCGATGCGGCCTTCGTCATCTCCTGGGCACAGACGGTCATCGAGGGGAACGCCTCGCCGTCGCCGGGAGAATTGCGCGTGGGCGCGAGCTGGCGCTGGGCCGGGCAAGCGATGCGGGTGGACGGGCCTTCGGGCGCGGCGCTGCTGGGACAGGCGTTGGGCAGCGCGGAGCTGCACGAGCGGGCGGCGCGGACGGCGCGGCGGATGTGCGCGACGGTGGTGCCGATGGGCGCGCCGGGGCGGATCGACGTGAGCCGCGAGCACCTGCTGGACCAGGGCTTCGTGGTGACCGACGGGCGGCATGGCTATGCCGCGAGCCGGATCGAGCCCGGCGACGGGCGACCGGCGCTGGTCCTCTTCGTGGGCGCGCCGCCGCCGCAGGATCGCGACCTGTGGATCGCGCGGATCGTCACCAACCGGCGCGCCGAGGCGCGGGCGCGGCTGGCGCCGCCGCCGCCGGTCACCGGGCTGGTGGCGGGCAGCCGGGTGGAGACGCCGCAGGGGCCGCGGCCGGTGGACCGGCTGGTGCCGGGCGACCGGGTGCTCACGCGGGGCGGCCACACCAGCGTGGTGCGCTTCGCCGGCAAGCTGCGGCTGACCTCGGCGGACCTGCGCCATGTGCCGGCGCACCGGCCGATCCGGTTCTCGCAGGCGGCCCTCGGCCCGCGCTGGACCGGGCGCGACCTGCATCTCGCGCCGGACCAGACGCTGGAGCTGGGCGGGCCCGCGGGGCGGGCGCTGTTCGGCCGGAGCGCGGTGCTGGTCCGGGCGGGCGACCTGCTGGACCATCCGGGCGTCTGCGTCGATCCGGTGATGCAGGAGGTGACCTATGTCCAGCTCCTGCTCGATCGCCACGGTGTGGTGGTGGCCGACGGCATGGGCTGCGAGAGCTTCCACCCCGATGCCGCGGTCATGCCGCGCAAGGGGCTGGTCGATCCGGACCTGCTCAAGCATCTCGATCCGAAGGTGCTGGCGCAGCCGTCGCGCTACGGGCCGGTGGCGGGGCGCCGGCTGAGCCGGGGCGAGGCGGCGCTGCTGCTGGCCCGCGGCACGCTCCGGGCGGTTGCTTGACAGCCTGCGCCTGACCTTCTAAGGAGCGCCATCCCGGCACCGCGCCCCGCGCGGCGGCCGGGCTATTCATTGGTGTTGGTGGCCCCCGCAAGGGGATGCCTGTCTCCCGGCAGGGAAAGGACAACGCCCTTCATAGGTGCCCCCGGGCGCCGGTTCAAAGAAGGAGATCAGCCGTGACCAAACGCACGTCTGCCAAGTACAAACTCGATCGCCGCATGGGCGAAAACATCTGGGGCCGCCCGAAGTCCCCGGTCAACCGCCGCGAATACGGCCCGGGCCAGCACGGCCAGCGCCGCAAGGGCAAGATGTCCGACTTCGGCCTGCAGCTCCGCGCCAAGCAGAAGCTGAAGGGCTACTACGGCGACCTGACCGAGAAGCAGTTCCGCCGCATCTTCGCCGAGGCCGAGCGGGTCAAGGGCGACACCGGTGAGAACCTGATCGGCCTGCTGGAGAGCCGCCTGGACGCCGTTGTCTACCGCGCCAAGTTCGTGCCGACCATCTTCGCCGCGCGTCAGTTCGTGAACCACGGCCACGTGCTGGTGAACGGCAAGCGGGTGAACATCCCCTCCTACCGCGTCAAGGAAGGCGACGTGGTCGAGGTGCGCGATCGTTCCAAGCAGCTCGCCGTCGTGCTCGAGGCCGTTGGCCTGGCCGAGCGTGACGTGCCCGACTACATCGATGCCGACCATTCCAAGATGACCGCGACCTTCGTGCGCGCGCCCGGCCTCGCCGACGTGCCCTATGCGGTTCAGATGGAACCGAACCTCGTCATCGAATTCTACGCCCAGAACTAAGGTTCGGGCGCCGGGATTTCGGAAGGGCCGCGCCGTTCACGCGCGGCCCTTCTTGCGTTCAGAAGACCGATGCGGCCGGTGGCGGTTTGCGGCGCCGGCCGTCATGGTACCGTCATCCCCCGCTGTCTCTATGCCCGCAAGGAGGCCCAACGTGACCCACTATCCTGTCTATGGCCGCATCGACGGTCCCATCGTCCTGATCGGCTTTGGCTCCATCGGTCGCGGCACGCTGCCGCTCATCGAGCGGCATTTCGATTTCGACCGCGCCCGCCTGACGGTGATCGAGCCCGCACAGGGCCAGGCCGAGGCGATTGCCGCGCGCGGCTATGCCCACGAGGGCACGGCGCTGACGCCGGAGAACTACCGCGAGGTGCTGGGCCGGCTGCTGGAGCCGGGCAAGGGCTTCTGCGTCAACCTGAGCGTCGACACCTCGTCGCTCGACATCATGAAATTCTGCCGCGAGATCGGGGTTCCCTATATCGACACCGTGGTCGAGCCCTGGGCCGGCTATTACTTCGGCACCGAGGACAACGCGGCGCGCACCAATTATGCCCTGCGCCAGGCCGTGCGCGACGAGAAGGCCGCGAACCCGGGCGGGACGACGGCGGTGAGCTGCTGCGGCGCCAACCCGGGCATGGTGAGCTGGTTCGTCAAGGAGGCGTTGCTGACGCTGGCGCGCGACACCGGCCGCGACGCCACCACGCCGGCCGACCGCGCCGGCTGGGCCGCGCTGATGCGGGACCTGGGCGTGAAGGGCGTGCATATCGCCGAGCGCGACACCCAGGTGCGGCTGGAGCCGCGTCCGCTGGGCGCTTTCGTCAACACCTGGTCGGTCGAGGGCTTCATCGCCGAGGGGTTCCAGCCGGCCGAGCTGGGCTGGGGCACCTTCGAGCCGTGGTTCCCCGAGAACGGCCATCGCCACGAGACCGGCTGCCGCGCCGGGATCTGGCTGGAGCAGCCGGGCGCCAATACGCGGGTCAACACCTGGTGCCCGACGCCGGGGCCGCAGTTCGGCTTCCTGGTCACCCATAACGAGGCGATCTCGATCGCCGATTACTACACCGTCGGCGCCCCGGACGCGCCGGACTTCCGGCCGACCTGCCATTACGCCTATCACCCCTGCGACGACGCGGTGCTGAGCCTGCACGAGATGTTCGGCTCCAACGCGATCCAGGAGACCCACCACATTCTCGAGGTGGACGAGATCACCAGCGGGATCGACGAGCTGGGCGTGCTGCTCTACGGCCACGAGAAGAACGCGCTGTGGTTCGGCTCGCGGCTGTCGAACGAGGAGACGAGGGAGCTGGCGCCGGATCAGAACGCGACGGCGCTGCAGGTGTCCTCGGCGGTGCTGGCGGGCATGGTCTGGGCGCTGGAAAACCCCGGCGCGGGGATCGTGGAGACCGACGAGATGGATCACGCCCGGTGTCTCGAGGTGCAGCAGCCCTATCTCGGCCCGGTCGAGGCGCATTACACCGACTGGACGCCGCTGACCGACCGCCAGAGCCAGTTCCCCGAGCAGGTGATCGAGGACGAACCCTGGGCCTTCCGCAACGTGCTGGTCGGCTGACGGGACAGGGGCCGCGCCGGGATGCACCGGCGCGGCCCCTTGCCTGTTTCGGCGGCTGTCAGGCGATTTCGATGTCGTTGCGCAGGGCGTCGAGATCGTCGAAGCCGGCGAGCGTGATCTGCTCCTCGCCGAAGTCGAGCAGGGTCGCGCCGTCGACCACCTCGGCGTAGCGGTTGATCACCTGGATCCGGTAGAGGTCGCCCTCCCAGAGATCGCTGTCGAGCACCAGGGTATCGACGTCGTCGGTGAAGTCCCGGACCACGTCCCGGCCGTCGCCGTCGTTGAAGATGAAGCGGTCGGCATGGCTGCCGCCGATCATCACGTCGTTGCCGCGCCCGCCTTGCAGCACGTCGCGCCCGGCGCGGCCGTAGAGGCTGTCGGCGCCCCTGTTGCCGCTCAGCGTGTCCTTGTGTTCGCCGCCATAGAGCCTGTCGGCCCCGGCGTTGCCGATCAGCAGGTCCGAGCCGGACCCGCCGCGCAGCACGTCGTTCCCGTCGAAGCCGCGCAGCTCGTCGCTGCCGGTGTAGCCGAGCCCGACGTCGTCGCCGTTGCTGAAGAGCATGAGGTCGTCCCCGGCGAGGACTTCACGCATCAGGGCGAGGTCGTCCTCGGTCGAGGAGGTGCCGGCCGCTTCGTAGAGCGCCTGGGCGGGGAATTCCGCGCCCCAGATCTCCCAGAGCGGCACGTAGCGGTCGCCCCAGTACATGAACTCGCAATAGGCGGTGGCGGTCCCGGTGGGGACCGTGTCGTTGATGAGCGTCAGGGACGGCCCGGCGATCACGCTCCAGTAGTAGTCGCCGTCGAGTTCCGAGAAGACCGAGAACCAGTCGCGGATCTCCGGAATGTCAGATACGTCCTGCACGAGCTCGGTGCGATAGGCCTCCCCCCAGATCCTGTTGAGGTTGAGGAGCGTCATGTTTACGGGGATGTAAGCGTTGAGCCTTGTCATTGCCGGCCTCCTTTCCGGAAATGCCGCATCTTCCCAATATGTTACCACTCAGGGCGGTCTCCGGCGATGACCTCGATCAAGCCTGTACGCGGCCCCGGAACGGCGAAACCGGCGGTTGCCCGCCGGTTCCCTTGGTACGAGCCGTGGCATCGCGTCATGCGATGGCCTCCGGCACCTCTGGCGGTGCGATCTCGACGGCCATGAACTCGTGCATGAATTCGATGACCGCGCGGGAATCGTCGGCCGCCTGTGCGAAGTCGTTGACCCCGTCGTTGGCCGCGGATTCGTAGACGAACAGGAAGTCGTCGTACGGATCGAGCGGGTCTTCGTCCGGGTTCGGCGCCAGCGCGAGGTAGACGTCCTCGTTGGCTTCGAGCACGCCGTCGTCATCCTCGACGCCCCATTCCTCGTTGCCGAACACGGCCTCCATCACCGTGGCCTCCTTGTAGACCGGTGCGCCGTCCTCGACCTCGATCCAGCGGATCCAGGTATCGGCATAGCGTTCGGAGCGCACGTAGTCATAGGCTTCCGTGCCGTTCTCGTTGAACGAGAAGTAGTCGATCACCAGCGCGTCTCCGCCCGTCACCACGTTCACACCAAGCGTGGTGTTCTCGTAGAGCATCGCATCGAGCGTGATCTCGCCCTCCTTGCTCCAGGCCGCGCCGAGCAGGGCCGAGGGATCCCAGTTCTCCAGCTCCTGGAAGAACTCGGGCCAGGCCTCTGTCACGGAGGTCCAGGTGTTGTCGGCCCCGGCCGTCATGAGCGCCTGGTAGAGTGCCAGGTTCTCGAGCGGCGCGTCGATGGTCAGGAAGCTCGCGCCGTCGTCGGTGCTGTAAATCAGCCGTCCGGCGGCGTCGGTGTCGACGACGTCAGCGGTCAGCAGCTTTTCGACCGCGGCATCCAGCGCCTTTTCCATGACACTGGACGGAGCCCGCGCGACGTTGGCCCGCTCGAGCTCGACTTCCTGCACATAGGGCTGCAGCACGGACGGGATCTCGTAATCGTCCTCTTCCCCTTCGACCAGTTCGAAAAAGATCGGGAACAGGGTGTCGACCTCGGTCGGATGCAGGTTGGCAGGGTCGAAGCCCACGGCGATCAGCTGCTCGTTCACATCGAGCAACGGCTCACCATCGCCACCGCCGTCCGTCGGATCGAGATCCCGCAGCACGACGATCTGGTCGCCGTAGAGCTCGCCCTTCATGGGCCCGCCCCCCGGCGACCCGCCGCCTCCGCCGCCGCCGCCCGGCGGCCCTCCACCACCGCCACGGCCGCCACCGCCGCCGCTACCTCCGGGGATTCCGCCTCCCGGCCCCTTGACCACTTCGGGTATGACGTCAGTGATCAGTTCAGTGAATTTGTCAGCGTTTTTCATGACCGATCTCCCCCTTGTTTATTCGAGGGCCGCTCATGCCGGCGAAGGCCTCCGGATCGCTCCGGCGACGTGTCGCCTCGGACCTTGCGGCCCGCGAATAGAAATATCCTATATCCGACTTTTCCGGATTTCATTGATTTGTGGCAAATTCAGAGGACTTTCCGGAAATTAATTATGTATATATCAAAAATTGAATAAGTAAGGTATTCGGGGTGCGCGGCGGCGATCCCGGCCTTGCCGGACCTGCTTCCTGCGGCATCTGCGGAGCGTCAACGGGTCTGTTCCACCGGGCGCGATTGTGGTCTAGAAGCGCTCGGAAACGGAGAAGACCATGGCACCCATCACACCCCAGCCCGGCATCATGGAGATCGCGCTCTACCAGGGCGGGCAGAGCCATGTCGAGGGCGTCTCGGACGTTCTGAAACTGTCGTCCAACGAGAACCCGTTCGGCCCGAGCCCGAAGGCGAAGCAGGCCATCGCGGAGGCCGTGGCGGAGGTGCATCGCTACCCGAACACCGACCACGCGCCGCTGCGCGCGGCGATCGGCGAGGTGCACGGGCTGGACCCGGAGCGCATCATCTGCGGCGTCGGCTCCGACGAGGTGCTGCAGTTCCTCTGCCAGGCCTATGCCGGGCCGGGCGACGAGGTGGTGCACACCGAGCACGGCTTCGCCATGTACCCGATCCTGGCCCACGCGGTCGGCGCGACGCCGGTGGTGGCGAGGGAGCGCGAGCGGGTGACCGACGTGGACGCGCTGCTGGCGGCCTGCACGGAACGCACGAAGCTCGTGTTCATCGCCAACCCCAACAACCCGACCGGCACGATGATCGGCGGCAACGAGATCGCCCGGCTGGCCGACGGCCTGCCGGAGGGGGCGATCCTGGTGCTGGACGGCGCCTATGCCGAGTTCGTCGAGGGCTATGACGGCGGCGTGTCGCTGGTCGATGCGCGCGACAACGTCTTCATGACTCGCACCTTCTCCAAGCTCTACGGGCTTGGCGGGCTGCGGATCGGCTGGGGCTATGGCCCGAAGGAGATCATCGACGTGCTGAGCCGGATCCGGCAGCCGTTCAACCTCTCCGAGATCCAGATGGCCGCCGCGATCGCCGCGGTGCGGGACCGCGACTACGCCGAGTTCTGTCGGGCCGAGAACACCCGGATGCGGGCGTGGCTGGCGCGGGAGCTGGCGGCGCTCGGCGTGCCCTCCGACACCAGCCTCGCAAATTTCGTGCTCGCCCGGTTTGCCGACGTGGCCGAGGCCGAGGCGGTGGACATGCATCTGAAGTCGCGCGGCGTGATCGTGCGGCGGGTGGCGAGCTACGGCCTGCCGAACTGCCTGCGCATCACCGTGGGCGACGAGGCCGGCTGCCAGCGCGTGGTCGACGGCATCCGCAGCTTCCAGGAGGCCCGGCGATGAGCCGCGTCTACGACCGCGTCGCCTATATCGGGCTTGGCCTGATCGCCTCGTCGATGATCCACGCCGGGCGCCGCGCCGGGCTGCAGGGCGAGATCGTGGGCACCGCGCGCTCGGCCGAGACCCGCGCCATCGCGGCCGAGGACGGGCTCTGCGACGTGGTCACCGAGACGGCGGCGGAGGCGGTGAAGGACGCCGACCTCGTGGTGCTCTGCGTGCCGGTGGGCGCGATGGGGGCGGTGGCCGAGGAAATCGGCCCGCACCTGAAGCCCGGCTGCACGGTGAGCGACGTGGGCTCGGTCAAGCGCGCGGTGATCGAGGCGGTGAAGCCGCACCTGCCCGAGGGCGTGCATTTCATCCCCGCGCACCCGCTGGCGGGCACCGAGCATTCCGGGCCGCGCTCCGGCTTCGCCGAGCTGTTCGAGAACCGCTACACGCTGATCGTGCCCGAGGGCGACACCGACCCGCAGGCGCTGGCGCGGCTGGAGCGTTTCTGGGCCGGGATGGGCGCGCATGTGGAGCTGATGGAGCCCGAGCACCATGACCTGGTGCTGATGGTGACCTCGCACGCGCCGCACCTGATCGCCTATACGATGGTGGGGGTGGCCGACGACCTGCGCCGGGTGACCGACAGCGAGGTCATCAAGTACTCCGCCGCCGGTTTCCGGGACTTCACCCGGATCGCCGCCTCCGACCCCACGATGTGGCGCGACGTCTTCCTCAACAACCGCGAGGCGACGATGGAAATCCTCGGCCGGTTCATCGAGGAGCTGATGCGGCTGCAGCGGGCGATCCGCAAGGGCGACGGCGACCTGCTCCACGAGTATTTCACTCGAACCCGCGCGATCCGCCGTGGTATTATCCAGGCTGGTCAGGATACATCCGCGCCGGATTTCGGACGCGGTCACGGGCAGGGACAGAGCAAGGGATGAGAACGAAGCTGGGCGCGACTCTGGGGATTTTTCTTTGCGCGACGGCCACATGGGCCAACGCACCCACCGACAGCCAGCGCCCGCATCTGCGGCAGGCAACCGCGGCGATCCAGCCCGTGCAGCGCCCGGCGCCCGCCACGGAAACCGCCGCGCCAGAGGCCGCGATCCTTGCCTCGGCAGCGGTTCCGGCGCCCCGCAAGGCGGCGTCTCGGCAGGAACCCGCCGAGGCCGCCGGCCCCGACATCCGCCCGCAGCCGCGCGACGGGCTGTTTGCCCGCTGGGAGATCCCGGCCGACAGCCTCGTCGAGGTGAGCCGGCAGACGACGCGGATCCATTTCGGCGCCGAGGGCCGTCCGACGCCGCGCCCGGAGCATCCGCTGGCCGGCATCGAGCTGGCCTCGGCGATGCTGCTGGTGCCGCTAACCCCCGACAGCCCCCATCCGGAGGCGCGGCCGGCGGGCTTCGCCAAGCTCTTCAAGCGCAAGGACCGCTATTCCGCCGCCGGCGCCGTCTGCGAGGTCAACGCGATCAAGGGCGTGGCCATTCCCACCGTCGGCCGGCCCTCGAGCGGCTGCGGCATCGAGAACCCGGTGCGCATCACCGAGATGTCCGGGGTCCGGCTCTCCACCCCGATCACCGTGGATTGCACCACGGCGCGGGCGCTCAACACCTGGGTGGCGGATGCGCTCAAGCCCGCCGTCGGGCGCAAGGGCGGCGGCGTCGAGAAGGTGACGGTTGCGGCTTCCTACGCCTGCCGCACCCGAAACAACATCCCCGGCGGCAAGCTCTCAGAACATGCGCGCGGCCATGCCGTGGACGTGTCGGGCTTCGAGCTGGAGAATGGCAGCAAGGTCCCGCTGCTCGGCAACTGGAACAGCCGGGAATGGGGCAAGACCATGAAAAAGCTGCACAAGGCGGCCTGCGGCCCGTTCGGCACGGTGCTCGGCCCCAATGCCGACCGCTACCACCAGGACCATTTCCACTTCGACACCGCCCGCTACCGCAGCGGCAGCTACTGCAAGTAGCCACGCGTCTCCCGCAAGGCCGTTTCGCCGGGCGTTCGCCCGCCGGTCAGGGAATCCGGAGCCGCGGGGCCGCGCCCAGCGGCACCGGCCCCATCCGCATCCGCCCGTCCGACAGGGTGACGGGAATGTCGAGCGTGCTGGAGCTGCCGGCGAGGCCGCTCACCAGCCTCAGCGCCGATTCCACGGTATCGGCGATCCCGTCGGGCAGGGCGCCGCTCTCGCGGGCGACTTCGAGGATCTCTTCCCAGTTGGTCGCCTTTACCAGCAGGTCGCCGCTGGCCAGCCCGTCCGGGCCGACCGTGAGATCGCCCGCCACCCGCAGTTCCAGCTGGCCCCAGCTGGCCGCGACGTTGCGAACCTCGATCTCGCGCGGCTGCGGGCGCGCCTGTTCCAGTGCGCTGCGATCCCAGGGGCGGTCGAAGGTCACCACCAGATCGGCCGAGAGCGTCTCGATGGTGCCCGGCACCAGCCCGCGCTCGGCCATCCGCTGCATCATCGGCGCACGCGGACGCAGGCCGGTGATCTCGAGGCCGATCTGCTGCGCGACGCTCTCGCTCTCCACCGGCCGGGTCGCCAGCCGCGCCTCGGCGACGGCGGAGGTCCAGCCGGCATCGGAGGCGAGCGTGAGGTCGCGGAACACCAGCACCGCCTCGTCGAGCTCCCGCGCCGGGCCGGGCCGGAAGGTCAGGCTGCCGCGCAGTTCCTCGCCGCCGATGGCGATGCGCTCCCGGGGTGTCTGCAGCGTCATGCTGTCGGGCCAGACCAGGATCACGTGGTCCTTTTCGTAGTTCAGCCCGAGGATCTGCACGAAGGGCGCGTTCCAGACCCAGCCGGCCTCGGTGTTGGCCAGCGTGATGTCGGTGATCGTGCGGTCGATCCGGGTCGGGTAGCCGGCGACCGAGACGTCGCCCCATTCCGCCTGCCAGCCATCGGCCCGCCGCGCCTCCATCCAGCCCACCAGGTCGGATTTCGCCCGCCACGCGCCCCAGCCCCACCAGGCGCTCCAGGCCAGGGCCACCAGCAGCGTCAGCCACAGAAGTCGGATCGGTTTCATCGTGCTGCCTCGGCCCCTTTCGCTTCGCTCCGAATTGCGGTTTACACCCTCCGACGTGCGAGGGAACAGCCATGCTTCAGGAAATCGATCTCAGCAAACCGCTCTGGGTCTTCGGCTACGGCAGCCTGATCTGGCACCCGGGCTTCGCTGTGGAGGAGCAGGCGGTGGCGCGGCTCACCGGCTATCACCGGGCGTTCTGCATGTCCTCGATCCACCATCGCGGCACCGAGGCCTCGCCGGGGCTGGTGCTGGCGCTCGACGCCGCCGAGGGCGCGCAATGCGACGGGCTGGCGTTCCGCGTGGTGCCGGGGCAGGAGGCCGAGACGCTGGCCGCGCTGCGCGAGCGGGAGCTGATCTCCTCGGCCTATCTGGAGGAGCTGGTCACCCTGCGGCTGCGCGACGGGCGGGTGGTGACGGCGCTGGCCTATGTGGTCGACCGCGACCACGTCCAGTATTGCGGCGCGCTGGAGCTGGAGGAGCAGGCCCGGATCATCGCCCGCGCCTGCGGTGACCGCGGGCCCAATTGCGACTATCTCTACAACACCGCCGAGCACCTGACCGAGCTGGGCCTTGCCGATCCGGACCTCGACTGGCTGGCCGCGCGGGTGCGTGCCCTCACCGCATCGCCCCGCCGCTGATCGCGTTCGGGTCATTGGCATTCTGCGACTGCACTCCTATCGTGCGGGCGAAGTTGCCACAGTCCCGGAAGACCGACGTTGAGTGATTCCTCCGCGTATACGCATTTCTCGCAGCCCGTCCGCCAGATCGTCCAGATGCTGGTGGTCTGCGGCCTCGTCGGCGCGGGGGGCTGGATCATCTTTCCGAGCGTCAAGCCGGTGTTCCTGGCCAACCCCTGGCTGAACGGCACGATCGGGCTTGTTTTCCTGTTCGGCATCCTCGCCTGCTTCCTGCAGGTGGCCCAGCTCAGCTCCTCTGTCCGCTGGATCGAGGCCTTCGCCCGCGACCACCAGTCCGCAGCGGACAGCCCGGCGCCGCGGCTGCTGGCGCCGCTGGCGGCGCTGCTGCGTTCGCGCGGGGTCAACCGGCAGATCTCCTCGACCTCCGCTTCCTCGATCCTCGAATCGGTGGCGACCCGGATCGACGAGGGGCGGGACATCACCCGCTATATCGTCAACCTGCTGATCTTTCTCGGTCTTCTCGGAACCTTCTACGGCCTTGCCACGACCGTTCCGGCGGTGGTGGAGACCATCCGCTCGCTCGCCCCGCAGGAGGGCGAGACCGGGGTGGAGGTGTTCTCCAAGCTTATGAACGGGCTCGAGGCGCAGCTCGGCGGCATGGGCACGGCCTTCGGCTCCTCGCTGCTGGGCCTGGCCGGCTCGCTGGTCGTGGGGCTGCTGGAGCTCTTTGCCTCGCGCGGCCAGAACCGGTTCTACCGCGAGCTGGAGGAATGGCTCAGCTCGATCACCCGGCTCGGCTTTGCCGGCGCCGAGGGCGACGTGACCGGTGAGGCCGGCGCGCTGATCGCCGTGCTCGACCACATGGCCGAGCAGATGGAGGCGATGCGCGAGATGTTCACCCAGTCTGACGTCAGCCGGGCGATGGTGGACGACAGGCTGTCCGAGGTGGCCGTCGCGGTGACCTCGCTGACCCGCGCCATGCAGCACGGCGACCGCAGCACCGACCTGCTGGAACGCATCGCCGAGGGGCAGGAACGCATGGTCGAGACCCAGCAGCAGGTGCTGCACCGGACCGCCAGCGGCCGCACCCAGGAAGGCGAGATGATCGACAGCGGCTCCGATGCCGAGAGCCGGATGCGGCTGCGCTCGATCGACGTGCAGCTGCTGCGCATCCTCGAGGAGATCGCGGCCGGCCGGCAGGAGACCGTGGCCGACCTGCGCGCCGATATCTCGACGCTGACCCGCGAGGTGCGCAAGCTGCGCAACCTCGTCTATCCGCAGCCGGAACAGGGCTCGTCCCGGGTCATCCAGCGCGAGCCGCGCGAGCCTCGGGAGTAGCGCATGGCCCTCCGAAGCCGCAGGACGGACCGCTTCTCGGCCTCGATCTGGCCCGGGTTCGTCGATGCCATGACGGCGTTGCTGCTGGTGCTGATGTTCGTGCTGTCGATCTTCATGATCGTGCAGTTCATGCTGCGCGAGACGATCACCGGGCAGGAGAG
Organism: Tropicimonas sediminicola; assembly: GCF_900188335.1. Lineage (GTDB taxonomy): Bacteria > Pseudomonadota > Alphaproteobacteria > Rhodobacterales > Rhodobacteraceae > Tropicimonas > Tropicimonas sediminicola. The sequence goes on from NZ_FZOY01000001.1 coordinate 284,755, forward strand.
CGAGCTCGATATCCTGACACAGGAGGTGGCGCAGCTCGCCGATGCGCTTGGCTTCGAGCAGGACCGCAGCGCCGACCTGGAGCGGCAGGTGGGGCTGCTGGACGATACGCTGGCGCAGGCGCAGCAGGATGCGGATGCGCAATCGGCGCTGATCGCCTCGCTGACCGCGCAGGTGGGCGAGCAGCAGGACGCGCTGGCCGAGGCGGCGACGCGGATCACCGATTTCGAGGCGCAGGTGGCGCAGCTTCTGATCGAGCGCGACGACGCCCGCGGCGAGGTGGCCGACCTGGAACAGACCCGCAGCTCGCTGGAGACGGCGCTGGCCAGCGCCCGCAGCGAGATCGACGCGAGCGCCGAGGCGGCCCGGCTGGCGGCGGCGCGGCGCGAGGCGCTGGAGGCGATGGTGGCCGACCTGGAGGCCGAGCGCGACAGCCTGAGCGCCGAGCTCGGCGACGAGGAAGCCGCGCGGCTGGCCGAGGCCGCCGCGGCCCAGGCGCTGCGCGAGAAGCTGGCCGGCGCGGAGGACGAGCTGACCGCGATGACACTGGCGCTCGAGGAGCAGCGCCGGCGCGCCGAGGAGACGCTGACCTTGCTGGCGGCGGCGGAATCGGCGGAGGCCGAGCTGAACGAGAAACTGGCGGCGGCGCTTCTGTCGGGGACCGATCTGGAGAGCCAGCTCCTGGCCCGTACCGAGGAGGGCGAGGCCCGGGCCGCCGCGCTGGCCGAGGCGCAGGCGGAAGCCGCGCGTATGCGCGACGCGCTGGCCGCGGCCGAGGCAGAACGCGCCCGGCTGACCGCGGCGCTGGAAGAGGCGCGGGGCGGCCAGGTGTCGAACGCGGAGGCGTTGGCCGCGGCCGAGGCACAGATAGCCGAGCTGGGAACCGAGCTCACCAACCTGCGCTCGCGGGGCGCGGCGCTGGAGGCGCGGCTCTCGACCGCCGAGGCGGACACCGCGGCGCTGGCCGAGGCCGAGGCGGCGCTGGCCGCCCGCACGCAGGAACTGGCAGCCGAGCGCGCGGCGGTGGCGCGGCTGACCGAGGAGCGTGACACGGCGGTGGCCGACGGCGCCGGCAGCGCGCAGGCGCTGGCCGAGGCGCAGCGGACGATCGAGACGCTGTCGGACGACCTTGCCGGGCTGCGCAGCGAACTGGCCCGGCTCGCCGCCGAGAACGAGAGCCTGCGCGACGCCAACGGCAATGCCGAGGACATCCGCAACCGCCTTGCCGCCGCGCTGGCCGCAAAGCTCGCCGCCGAGACCGAGGCGCAGGACGCGCAGAGCTTGGCCGAGCGCCGCGCCGCGCTGCTCGCCGCCGCCCGCACCCAGCTCAGCCAGGAGGAGGCGCAGTCGGAGGAGAGCCAGCGCAAGGTCACGCTGCTCAACCAGCAGGTCGCCGCGCTGCGCCGCGATCTCGGGCAGCTGCAGGGGCTGCTGGACGCCGCCGAGGCCCGCGATGTGGAATCGCAGGCGCAGGTGCAGGATTTCGGCGCCCGGCTGAACCGCGCCATGGCGCAGCTTGCGCTGGAGCAGGATGCGCGGGTGCGGCTGGAAGAGGCGGAACGCAAGCGGCTGGAGGAGGAGAAGCTCCGGCTGGAAGAGGAGAAGAAGGACCTCGCCAATTACCGCTCCGAGTTCTTCGGCGAGCTGCGCCGGATCCTTGGCGGGCGCGAGGGCGTGCGGATCGAGGGCGACCGGTTCGTCTTTTCCTCCGAGGTGCTGTTCGAGCCGGGGTCGGCCGAGATCAGCGCCGCGGGCCGCGAGCAGATCGCCGGCGTCGCCGGCATCCTTTCCGACGTCTCCGGCGACATTCCGCAAGGCATCGACTGGGTGATCCGGGTCGACGGCCACACCGACGACACGCCGGTGCTGGGCGGGCAATACCGCGACAACTGGGAGCTGAGCCAGGCGCGGGCGCTCTCGGTGGTGCGCTACATGACACAGGCGCTCGGCTTCCCGCCGGAACGGCTGGCGGCCAACGGGTTCGGGGAGTTCCAGCCGATCAACCCGGCCGACACGCCGGAGGCGCGGGCGCAGAACCGGCGGATCGAGCTGAAGCTGACCGAACGCTAAGGGGCGGGAAGCTCGAAGCGGATCTCGCGGCGGTCGAGCACCGTCTCGCCGCGCCGGTGCACCACCTCACCGCGATAGGCGCCGGGCGCGAAGCCGCCCTCGGGCGCGCGGATGCCCCAGGCGCGATAGAAGAACGGCTGCCAGCGCGGCAGCGCCTCGCTGTGGCTGCGGGGCGGGGCGTCGCCGGGAGCGTCGAGCGCGATCTCCACCACGTCGCCCTCGAGGCCCGCATAGGCATAGCCCCAGACCACGAGCGCCGCGGGCGCGCCTTCGGGCAGGGCCTGGAGCGGCAGGCCGGCCTTGACCTCCTCGTAGCTCGGCACCCGGTCGAGAATGCCCGCCGCGAGCAGGCCGCCGTCGCGGTAGGGCGGGGCGGCGAGCCAGAGCCCGTCGCCGGCGGCGCCGCAGTCGCGGGTCATGTCCGGGTTGAACGGGTCGATGACGGCGTTGCCCTCGCGGACCGAGAAATGGACATGCGGGAAGGTCGCCTCGCCGCTCATCCCGACGAGGCCGAGCACCTCGCCGCGCGCCACCTGCTGGCCCTGTTTCACGGCCAGGCTGCCATTGCGCAGGTGGCAATACTGGGTCTCCCAGCCGTCGCCGTGGTCGATCGCGACGCCGTTGCCGCATTCGCGGCCCGAGACGTTGGGCGCGGCGGGATCGGTGGTGTCGATGTCGGGCATGCCGTCGCGCACGCCGCGCACCACGCCGGGGGCGGCGGCGATCACCGGCACGCCGGCGGCCATGTCCGCCAGCGTCGGGATGCCGAAATCGGTGCCCTTGTGGCCGTCGTTGGCCAGACCGTTGCACCCGACATCCCGCTGGCCGGGGCCGGGGTCGCGGTCGACATATTGCTGGATGTAGCAGGTCTCGCCGAAGGTGCAGTCGATCGGCAGGCCGAGCGCCGGCGGCTCGGCGCTGGCGGGCAGGGCGGTGGCGGCGCAGGCGAGGGCCGCACGCAGAAAGGGCGCCCGGAGGCGCCCTGTCCGTGTTTGTGCGGTCAAGCCGGTCAATCCGCGGTAAGGAGCGGGGGCTTGCGCGCCGAGAGGCGCAGCTTGCCCGGTTCCTCGACGGTGAGTTCCAGCTCGCCGTCCTTGACGCCGACCTTGACGATGCCGCCCTTGGTCAGCTTGCCGAAGAGCAGTTCCTCGGCCAGCGGCTTCTTGATGTGCTCCTGGATCACCCGGCCGAGCGGGCGGGCGCCCATCTTGTCGTCGTAGCCCTTGTCGGCCAGCCACTCGGCCGCCGGCTTGGTCAGTTCGATGGTGACGTTGCGGTCCATCAGCTGGGCTTCAAGCTGCAGCACGAACTTCTCGACCACCTGCAGGATCACCTCCTTGCCGAGCGGCGCGAAGCTGACCACCGCGTCGAGGCGGTTGCGGAATTCCGGCGTGAAGGTCCGCTCGATGGCGGCGGTGTCCTCGCCCTCGCGCTTGTCGCGGCCGAAGCCGATGGCGGCCTTGGCCATGTCCGAGGCGCCGGCGTTCGAGGTCATGATCAGGATCACGTTGCGGAAGTCCACCGACCGGCCGTTGTGGTCGGTCAGGGTGCCGTGGTCCATGACCTGCAGCAGGATGTTGAACACGTCCGGATGCGCCTTCTCGATCTCGTCGAGCAGGAGCACGCAATGCGGGTGCTGGTCGACGCCGTCGGTCAGCAGGCCGCCCTGGTCGAAGCCGACGTAGCCCGGAGGCGCGCCGATGAGGCGGGAGACCGCGTGCTTCTCCATGTATTCCGACATGTCGAAGCGCAGCAGTTCCACGCCGAGCGTGTCGGCGAGCTGCTTGGCGACCTCGGTCTTGCCGACGCCGGTGGGGCCGGCAAAGAGGTAGTTGCCGATCGGCTTCTCGGGCTCGCGCAGGCCGGCGCGGGCCAGCTTGATCGAGGCCGAGAGCGCCTCGATGGCGTTGTCCTGGCCGAACACCACGCGCTTGAGCGTGCTTTCGAGATCCTTGAGCACCTCGGCATCGTCCTTGGAGACGTTCTTGGGCGGGATGCGGGCGATCCGGGCGACCACGGCCTCGATCTCCTTGGTGCCGATGGTCTTGCGCCGCTTGCTTTCGGGCACGAGGTGCTGCGCCGCGCCGGCCTCGTCGATCACGTCGATCGCCTTGTCGGGCAGCTTGCGGTCGTTCATGTAGCGCGCCGACAGCTCCACCGCCGTCTTGATGGCGTCGGCGGTGTACTTGATGTCGTGGTGCTTCTCGAAATAGGGCTTGAGGCCCTTGAGGATCTTGACGCTGTCCTCGACCGAGGGCTCGTTGACGTCGATCTTCTGGAACCGGCGGGAGAGCGCGCGGTCCTTCTCGAAATGCTGGCGGAACTCCTTGTAGGTGGTCGAGCCCATGCAGCGCAGCTTGCCGCCCTGAAGCGCGGGCTTCAGCAGGTTGGAGGCATCCATCGCACCGCCGGAGGTGGCGCCGGCGCCGATCACGGTGTGGATCTCGTCGATGAAGAGCACGGCGTCGGGGTGGTCCTCCAACTCCGTCACAACGGCCTTGAGCCGCTCCTCGAAATCGCCGCGGTAGCGGGTGCCGGCCAGCAGCGCGCCCATGTCGAGCGAGAAGATGGTGGCGCCGGCGAGCACTTCCGGTGTCTCGCCCGAGACGATCTTGCGGGCGAGGCCCTCGGCGATGGCGGTCTTGCCGACGCCCGGGTCGCCGACCAGCAGCGGGTTGTTCTTGCGGCGGCGGCAGAGCACCTGGATGCAGCGCTCGACCTCGTGGTCGCGGCCGATCAGCGGGTCGACATCGCCCTTCTCGGCCTTGGCGTTGAGGTTCACGCAATACTTGGCGAGCGCCGATTCCTTCTGCTCCGTCTCCCCGGAGCCGCTGTCCTCGGAGCGCGAGCTGTCCTCGTCCATCTCGTTGGCGCCGGTGATCGGGCGGCTTTCGCCGAAGCTCGGGTTCTTGGCGACGCCGTGGGCGATGAAGTTCACCGCGTCGTAGCGCGTCATGTCCTGTTCCTGCAGGAAATAGGCGGCGTTCGACTCGCGTTCGGCGAAGATCGCGACCAGCACGTTGGCGCCGGTCACCTCGGTACGGCCGGAGGACTGGACGTGGATCGCGGCGCGCTGGATCACCCGCTGGAAGGCGGCGGTGGGCACGGCTTCGGAGCCTTCCACCTCGGTGACGAGCGTTGCCAGATCCTCTTCGATATACTCGACCAGTTTCCGGCGCAGCTCCTCCAGGTCGACGTCGCAGGCCTGCATGACCTTGGCGGCGTCGGGCTCGTCGATCAGCGCGAGGAGCAGGTGCTCCAGCGTTGCCAGCTCATGGCGACGGGCATTCGCAAATCCAAGCGCGGCATGGATGGCTTGCTCGAGTGTGTTCGAAAATGACGGCACGGGGCGCGCTCCTTTTCCTGTAGGCCATGCGCGGAGGGAGGACCGCAGTCAGCCTGTGCTCTTGGTATTAAAGTTTGGTTGGTGTTGGCGCGGCTTCAAGTCTTTTTTCTCGGCGAACGCCGCTTCGTGCTGCATATGCACAAAATGTGATCGGTTCTCCGCAGAGTCCGGCGCAGCACTGGAAGGCCGCTGACGCTGAGGCAGGGCGGCGCGGGATGCCAGCATGCCCCGCGCTGCCCGATGAGTCGAGGTCCCGCCGCGGGCCACTCGCCCGGAAGGCGATCAGAACGCGTCCTTGCGGCGTCGGATCTCGGCAAAGACCTCCGCGTCCGGCGCGCCGGCCATCCCCATGCGCGCCTTCATTTGCGGGTCGGTGGCGCGCAGGAACGGGTTGGTGGCCAGCTCCAGCGACAGCTCCGACGGCACGGTCGGGCGGCCGGCGGCGCGGGCGGCGGCGACGTCGGCCACGCGCTTTTTCAACGCCGGGTTGTCCGGGTCGACGGTCACCGCGAAGGCGCCGTTGGCGGCGGTGTACTCGTGGCCGGAATAGACCAGCGTCTCCGGGGGCAGGGCGGCGAGCCTGGAGAGCGAGGCCCACATGGTCCGCGCGTCGCCCTCGAAGAGCCGGCCGCAGCCGAGCGCCATCAGGCTGTCGGCGGTGAAGACCGCGCCGGGGAAGGAAAAGGCGATATGGCCGAGGGTGTGCCCTGAGACGTCGAGCACCTGCGCCTGCTCCGCTCCCACAGCGACGCTGTCGCCTTCCCGCAGGGCGAGGTCGAGCGGCGGCAGGCGGTGGGCATCGGCGGCGGCGCCGACCACGCGGGCGCCGGTCTCGGCCTTCAACTCGGCCACGCCGTCGATGTGGTCGTTGTGGTGGTGGGTGATCAGGATGTCGGTGAGCGACCAGCCGCGCTCCGCGAGGGCGGCGCGGATCGGCGCGGCGTCGGGCACGTCCACCACGGCGGTCGCCCCGGTTCCGGCGTCGTGCAGCAGGTAGGCATAGTTGTCGGCCCGGCAGGGAACGGTGACGATTTCGAGCGGCATGGCGTTTCCTTTTCTTCGGGAGCCGTTATGGTTGCCTCTCAAGATGGAGATGGAGCAGGCCGGGCGCAATGCATCTGGATGTGCTGGACCTGAGGGAATTCTACTACAGGACTCGGCTGGGCCGTGTCGCGCAGCGCGCCGTGCGCGATCAGCTGGAAACCTTCTGGCCGGCCTCCGAGGTGCGCGGGCAGACGGTGGTGGGGTTCGGCTTTGCCGTGCCGCTGCTGCGTCCCTACCTCGCCGTCGCCCGGCGGGTGATCGCGCTGATGCCGGCGCCGCAGGGGGTGATGCCCTGGCCCTCGGGAATGCCCAATGTCTCGGTCCTGAGCGAAGAGACGCTCTGGCCGCTCGAGACCGGCAGCGTCGACCGGCTGGTGCTGATGCACGGGCTGGAGACCTCCGACCGCCCCTCCGACCTGCTGGAGGAGATCCACCGGGTGCTGGGGCCGGGCGGGCGCGTGGTTTTCGTGGTGCCGAACCGCTCCGGGCTCTGGGCGCGCCGCGACGCGACGCCCTTCGGCTACGGGCGGCCCTATTCGCTAGGCCAGCTCGAGACGCAGCTCCTGCGCCACGCCTTCCGCACCGAGCGCCACGCCGCGGCGCTCTATGGCCCGCCCTCGGAGCGGCGTTTCTGGCTGCGCTCCTCGGGGCTTCTGGAGCAATACGGGCGGCGGCTGTCCTCGTCGCTCGCGGGCGGGGTGTTCCTGTTCGAGGCCTCCAAGCAGATGCAGACGCCGGGTGGGGCGGCGGTCAAGGACATGGTGCGCGATCCGCTGCGCGTGCTGGACGCGGTGAACGCGCCGTCCGGGCCGAAACCGGCCTGAGAGCGCCACACCTGCGGTGATTCTCCTTGCCGGCCGCCGATGCGGCCCTAATTGCGCGCCTGACGCCGGTGTTGCGCGGTTCGCGGGCGCCAGCGGCCATGTTAGCGCCGATACGAGGGCAATCTGCCGCAGAGGCACAGAATGGGGTGGTTTTGCCGCGCTGCGGCATTTTCTGTATGCAATCGCACACAATTGATGCGGGATTCTCGGCGCTTCGCAAGTTTCAGCGCCTGAGAGGGCCGATTTGATGCCGGAAATTGCCGGGCGGCGGCTGAAGAAGAGCGGTAAATTGCTTTGGTCAAGAGAGTTGCGAGGCCGAAACGGGTCTGTTACATCGCTCTTCGATTTATGGGGGGAACGATGGTTGCCGCCCGAAACAGGATGCGCCCGGACAGCCGTGTACCGGTGCGCGACAACAAGAGGGGTGGACGTGTCAGAAACGGCTTCGATTTCCTCCAGCATTGCCGCGCGATACGCGCAGGCGCTGTTCGAACTGGCCAAGGACGAGGGCAAGCTTGCCACTCTTGAAGCCGATACCGACTCCCTGTCGGAAGCGCTCGAGACCTCGGACGACCTGAAGGCGATGATCGGTTCCCCGGTCTACAGCCGCGCAGAACAGGCCGCCGCGATCACCGCGGTCGCCGACAAGATGGGCCTCGATGGCGTGACCCGCAACGGCCTCGGCCTGATGGCGTCCAACCGCCGCCTGTTCGCGCTGCCGCTGGTGCTCAAGGCGCTGCGCGCAAAGATCGCCGACGAGAAGGGCGAAGTGACCGCAGAGGTGACCTCCGCCGTCCCGCTCTCCGCCGAACAATCCGGCGCCGTCGCCGAGATGCTGAAGTCCCGCTTCGGCAAGGACATCAAACTGAACACGGCCGTGGATGAAAGCCTCATCGGCGGTCTCATCGTCAAGGTGGGCTCGAAGATGGTCGACACGTCCGTCCGCGCGAAGCTCGCCAATCTCCAGAACGCTATGAAAGAGGTCGGGTAATGGCACTGCAAGCTGCGGAAATTTCCGCAATCCTCAAGGACCAGATCAAGAACTTCGGTCAGGAAGCCGAAGTCGCCGAAGTCGGCCGCGTGCTGTCCGTCGGTGACGGTATTGCCCGCGTTCACGGTCTGGACAACATCCAGGCCGGCGAGATGGTCGAGTTCCCGGGCGGCATCCGGGGCATGGCGCTGAACCTCGAGATCGACAACGTCGGTGTCGTGATCTTCGGCTCCGACCGCGACATCAAGGAAGGCGACGTGGTCAAGCGGACCAACGCCATCGTGGACGTGCCGGTGGGCGACGCCATGCTCGGCCGCGTGGTCGACGGCCTCGGCAACCCGATTGACGGCAAGGGCGCCATCGAGACCTCCGAGCGCCGCGTGGCGGACGTGAAGGCTCCCGGCATCATCCCGCGTAAATCCGTGCACGAGCCGATGGCCACCGGCCTGAAGTCGGTCGACGCCATGATCCCGATCGGCCGCGGCCAGCGCGAGCTGATCATCGGCGACCGTCAGACCGGCAAGACCGCCGTGGCGCTCGACACGATCCTGAACCAGAAGTCCTACAACGACGCCGCCGGCGATGACGAGAGCAAGAAGCTCTACTGCATCTACGTGGCCGTCGGCCAGAAGCGCTCCACCGTTGCCCAGCTCGTGAAGAAGCTCGAGGAAACCGGCGCGATCGAGTACACCACCATCGTTGCCGCCACCGCTTCGGACCCGGCGCCGATGCAGTACCTGGCTCCGTATTCCGCCACCGCGATGGCCGAGTACTACCGCGACAACGGCCGCCACGCCCTGATCATCTACGATGACCTTTCCAAGCAGGCCGTCTCCTACCGTCAGATGTCGCTGCTGCTGCGCCGTCCGCCGGGGCGTGAAGCCTACCCGGGTGACGTTTTCTACCTGCACTCCCGCCTCCTGGAGCGGTCCGCGAAGCTGAACGAGGACCACGGTGCCGGCTCGCTGACCGCGCTGCCGATCATCGAAACCCAGGGCGGCGACGTGTCGGCGTTCATTCCGACCAACGTGATCTCGATCACCGACGGCCAGATATTCCTCGAGACCGAACTGTTCTACCAGGGCATCCGCCCGGCCGTGAACACCGGTCTGTCGGTGTCGCGCGTGGGCTCCTCGGCCCAGACCAACGCGATGAAATCGGTCGCCGGCCCGGTGAAGCTGGAACTCGCGCAGTACCGCGAGATGGCCGCCTTCGCCCAGTTCGGTTCCGACCTCGACGCCGCCACCCAGCAGTTGCTGAACCGCGGCGCGCGCCTGACCGAGCTGATGAAGCAGCCGCAGTACTCGCCGCTGACCAACGCCGAGATCGTCTGCGTGATCTTCGCCGGCGTGAACGGCTACCTCGACAAGATCCCGGTCGGCGACGTCGGCCGCTTCGAGTCGGGCCTGCTGACCTTCATCCGGACCAAGCATGCCGATCTTCTCGACTGGATCACCAAGGAAGATCCGAAGGTGAAGGGCGATGCCGCCGACCGTATCAAGGCCGTGGTGGAAGAGTACGCCAAAGGCTTCGCGTGAGGCTGAGGAACGCATAGATGCCCAGCCTCAAGGATCTCAAGAATCGGATCGATAGCGTCAAGTCGACGCGAAAGATCACGAAGGCCATGCAGATGGTGGCCGCCGCAAAACTGCGGCGGGCCCAGGATGCGGCCGAAAGCGCACGGCCTTATGCCGAGCGGATGCAGGCCGTGATGAGCGGCCTGGCCGCGGCGGTCGGCGCCAGCGAAGGCGCGCCCCGGCTTCTCGCCGGGACGGGCTCCAACCAGGTTCACATGCTGGTCGTGATGACCTCCGAACGCGGCCTCTGCGGCGGCTTCAACTCGACGATCGTGCGGGCCGCGCGCCTCAAGATCGACGCGCTGCTTGCCGAGGGGAAGACGGTCAAGATCATCACCGTCGGCAAGAAGGGCCGCGAACAGCTCAAGCGGGACTACAAGCAGTATTTCGTGGACCACGTCGACATGAGCGGCGTGAAGAAGCTCGGCTACGACGACGCGGCCGGGATCGCGGATGACCTGCTGGCCCGCTACGAGGCCGGAGAGTTCGACGTCTGCACCATCTTCTTCAACAAGTTCCTCTCGGTGATCAGCCAGGAGCCGCAGGTCAAGCAGATCATCCCTGCGACCTTCGAGGCCCCTGAAGAAGGCGCCGAGAGCGGCGCGCTCTACGATTACGAGCCGAGCGAAGAAGGTGTGCTGGCGGACCTGCTGCCGCGGGGGATCTCGACGCAGATCTTCACCGCGCTGCTGGAGAACGGCGCCTCGGAAGAGGGCGCGCGGATGACCGCGATGGACAACGCGACCCGCAACGCCGGCGAGATGATCGAGAAGCTGACGATCGAGTTCAACCGCTCCCGTCAGGCCGTCATCACCAACGAGCTCATCGAAATCATTTCGGGCGCCGAGGCGCTCTGAGAAACCGGAGACACATAACAAATGGCTAGCAACGGCAAAGTGACCCAGGTCATCGGCGCCGTCGTCGACGTTCAGTTCGACGGCGACCTGCCCGAAATCCTCAACGCGCTCGAAACCGAGAACAACGGCAAGCGCCTGGTTCTCGAGGTCGCCCAGCACCTCGGCGAAAGCACCGTGCGGGCGATCGCGATGGACGCGACCGAAGGCCTCGTGCGCGGCGCCCCGGTGAAGGACACCGGCGGCCCGATCACCGTTCCCGTGGGCAACGCGACCCTGGGCCGGATCCTCAACGTCGTCGGTGAGCCGGTGGACGAAGGTGCGCCGGTCACGGCCGACGAGCACCGCGCCATCCACCAGCCGGCGCCGGAGTTCAAGGAGCAGTCCACCGAATCCGAGATCCTCGTCACAGGCATCAAGGTCGTCGACCTGCTCGCTCCCTACGCCAAGGGCGGCAAGATCGGCCTGTTCGGCGGCGCCGGCGTGGGCAAGACGGTTCTCATCATGGAACTGATCAACAACATCGCGAAGGTGCACTCGGGCTTCTCCGTGTTCGCCGGTGTTGGCGAGCGGACCCGTGAGGGCAACGACCTTTACCACGAGATGATCGAATCGGGCGTTATCAACCCCGAGGACCTGTCGAAGTCGCAGGTGGCCCTGGTCTACGGCCAGATGAACGAGCCTCCGGGGGCCCGTGCCCGCGTCGCGCTGACCGGCCTGACGCTCGCCGAGCAGTTCCGCGACCAGTCCGGGACCGACGTTCTGTTCTTCGTCGACAACATCTTCCGGTTCACCCAGGCGGGCTCCGAGGTGTCGGCGCTTCTCGGCCGTATTCCTTCGGCCGTGGGTTACCAGCCGACGCTGGCCACCGACATGGGCGCCCTGCAGGAGCGCATCACCTCGACCAAGGCCGGTTCGATCACCTCGGTGCAGGCGATCTACGTGCCTGCGGACGACCTGACCGACCCCGCGCCGGCCACGTCGTTTGCCCACCTCGACGCCACCACCGTGCTGTCGCGCGCGATCTCCGAGCTGGGCATCTACCCGGCCGTGGACCCGCTCGACTCCACCTCGCGCCTGATGGACCCGGCGGTCCTCGGCGAGGAGCACTACAAGGTGGCCCGTGACGTGCAGGGTATCCTCCAGCGCTACAAGTCGCTGCAGGACATCATCGCCATTCTCGGCATGGACGAGCTCTCGGAAGAGGACAAGCTGGTCGTGGCCCGCGCCCGGAAGATCCAGCGCTTCCTGTCGCAGCCCTTCGACGTGGCCCAGGTCTTCACCGGTTTCCCCGGTGTGCAGGTGCCGCTCGAGAAGACCATCGCGTCCTTCAAGGCCGTGGTCGCCGGCGAGTACGACCACCTGCCCGAAGCCGCCTTCTACATGGTCGGCGATATCGAGGAAGCGGTTGCCAAGGCCGAGAAGATGGCTGCGGACGCCGCATAAGGAGGGCCCATGGCCAACACGATGCAGTTCGATCTGGTAAGCCCGGAAAAGCGGCTGGCGTCGCTTGAGGCCACCCAGGTCCAGATCCCGGGCTCCGAGGGCGACATGACGGTGATGGCGGAGCATGCTCCTGTCATCACCACCCTGCGCCCCGGCCTGGTGAAGGTCACCGGCGCCGACGGCTCCGAGACCAGCTTCGCGGTGACCGGCGGCTTCGCCGAGATCAACGCCGAATCCATGTCGGTCCTGGCCGAGCGAGCCTATGTCGGCGCGGCGGAATCCCGTGCGGCGCTGGAAGGCTTTCTCGAGGACGCGCGCAAGCGCGCCGCCGAGGCCACCGGCGACACGCGGGACGTGGCGGAGAAATTCGTCGCCGACCTCGTGCACCTGATGGAAGCGATGGAGTAATCCCGCGCCATTCGGACATTCCAGGGCCCCGCGTCTCCGGACGCGGGGCCCTTTTCGTCTCCGGGCGCCCACGGCCTCGCAAGGCGTTCCAATTTATGCCGGAATATGCTGCTATCGCGACCTGATGGAACGGATGCGCAATTATCTCATCGGGGTCGATCAGGGACAGAGCGTCCTGTTTTCCGATTTCCAGGATGGCGGCCCGATGTGGGCCGGAACCGGACCGCGCCAGGTGCGCGAGGCGGTGCGGTTTTCCGAGCCCTTCCGCCAGCCGCCGGTGGTGCACGCCGGTCTCGCCATGTGGGACATCGACCGCGATTCCAACCAGCGGGCCGACATCTCGGCCGAGAATGTCACCGAAACCGGCTTCGATCTGGTGTTCCGCACCTGGGGCGACACCCAGGTCGCCCGCGTCCGCGCCACGTGGCTCGCCATAGGCGAGCTGCCGCACGAGGACGACTGGAAGCTCTAGGGCAGGGGCGCGGCCCTGCTTCTTCTGTCCTGAAATACCCCCGCCGGAGGCACCCGCGCGTCAGCGCGGGCCCTCGGGCCCGGGTCCGCTGCGTGGCGGTCAGTAGGTGCCTTCGTAGATCGCCGCCAGCGCCTCGTGGTCGAACAGCGACGACACCGAGGTGCCGTTCCAGATGTTGAGGATCGCCTGGGCGAACATCGGCGCGGTGGGCACGATGCGGATGTTCTCCGCCTTCTGCACCGCTTCTGTGGGCTCGATGGAATCGGTGATGACGAGGGATTTCATCGACGATTTGGTGATCCGGTCCACCGCCGGGCCGCTCAGCACGCCGTGGGTGATGTAGGAATGGACTTCCTTGGCGCCGGCATCCATCAGCACGTCCGCCGCCTTGCAGAGCGTTCCGGCGGTGTCGCAGATGTCGTCGACGATGATGCAGGTCTGGCCCTTCACGTCGCCGATCACGGTCATCTCGGCGACCTCGCCGGCCTTTTCGCGGCGCTTGTCCACGATGGCCAGCGCGCTGCCGGTGCGTTTCGCCAGTTCCCGGGCGCGGGCCACGCCGCCGACGTCGGGGCTGATCACGGTGAGCTTGTCGAGCTTCTTCTTGAACTTGTGGCGGATATCGAGCGCGAAGACCGGCGCGGCGTAGAGGTTGTCCACCGGGATGTCGAAGAAGCCTTGGATCTGGGTTGCGTGCAGGTCCATCGTGAGGACCCGGTCGATCCCGCTCACGTCGATCATGTTGGCCACGAGCTTGGCCGAGATCGGGGTGCGTGCCTTGGTGCGCCGGTCCTGGCGGGCATAGCCGAAATACGGGATCACTGCGGTGATGCGGGCCGCCGAGGAGCGCCGCAGCGCGTCCGACATGATCAGCAGCTCCATCAGGTTGTCGTTGGCCGGGTTCGAGGTCGGCTGGATGATGAACATGTCCTCGCCGCGGACGTTCTCGTAGACCTCGACGAAGATCTCCTGGTCGTTGAACCGCTCGACGCGGGCGTCGACGAGCCCGACGGACATGCCGCGGCTCATCGAGACGCGGCGCGAGATCGCCTGCGCCAATGGCAGGTTGGCATTGCCGGAGATCAGCTTCGGCTGGGTGTGGTTTGGCATGGCAGCAGGCTCCGGAGTGAACGGAATCGTGACAGGGATGTGACGTGATCGCCGTAACGCATGGGGCGCGGCTTGGAAACACCGTGTCGGCCCGACAGGCCCCCGAGTGCGGTTTTCGACACCCGATTAGGGCTTGCCCGCCACATTCCGGAGGCTAGGCTCCGCCACGCACCCCAGGAGGCCCACATGACCCAGATCGACTATTTCTTCTCGACCATCTCGCCCTTCACCTATCTCGCCGGAAACCGGCTCGAGGAAATCGCCGCCAGGCACGGCGCGACCATCGCCTACAAGCCCCTGGACATCATCGCGCTGTTTCCCCGCACCGGCGGCATTCCGGTGAAGGACCGGCATCCCGCGCGGCTCGAATACCGGATGCAGGAGCTGCAACGCGGCGCGAAGAAGGCCGGGATGCCGATGAACTTCAAGCCGGCGCATTTCCCGACCAACGCCGCGCCCTCGTCCTATGCGATCATCGCGGCCCAGAAGTCCGGCGGCGACGTGGGGCCGCTGGCCCAGGCCTTTCTGCGGGCCGTCTGGGCCGAGGAAAAGGACATCGCCGACGACGCGGTGGTGCGCGAGTGCCTCGGGAATTGCGGCTTCGATCCGAGCCTCGCCGATTCCGGTCTCCTGACCGGGGCCGAGACCTATGCCGCCAACCTCGAGGAAGCGGTGAACCGGGGCGTTTTCGGCGCGCCTTTCTACATTACCGGCGAGGATCAGCGGTTCTGGGGCCATGACCGGCTCGAGGATCTCGACGCCCATCTGGCCGGGCGTCTGTAGCGCGCGCCTCAGGGCGCCGGCTTGCGGGCGACGATAAAGACGGCCTTGGCCGGATCGTCGTCCGGTTGCCAGTCTCGCAGGACCTCGAAACCCGCGGCCTCGATACTCCGGTGGAGCTCCGCGCGGCCGAGCTGCGTCATCCGCGGCACCAGCCGGAGCGCCGCGGCGGCAGGCAGCAGGTAGCGGGAGACGGCATTGTCGATATCGGCGATGCAGGTCGTGCTGCTGAAGAACATGCCGCCGGGGCGCAGCATGGCGTGGATCCAGGCCAGGGCCGTGTCCGGGTCGTCGAGCAGGTGCAGGATGCTCATGGCAAGCACCGCGTCGAGGCTGGCGTCGGGCTGGTCGATCTCGTCGAAATCGGCGCAGTCGAAGGCGATGTTTTCGGTCGGGGCCGCGGCGGCCTTCTCGCGGCAGATCTCGATCATCTTCGGCGAGGAATCGACGGCGCGGAAGCGGCGCACATGGGGCGCGTGCTCCAGCGCGGTGGTGCCGGTGCCGCAGCCGATCTCCAGCACGTCCCAGTCCGGCTGCAGGTAGGAGCGCGTGATCGCCAGCTTCTCCCGGTAGCTCTCCTCGTCGCGCACCGGCATCCGGGCGTAGCGCCGCGCGATCAGGTCCCAGAAACGGCTCCGTTTGCCCATGGCGTCCTCGTCGCTTGGCGCGGCGGCCCGCCGGGTTGGGTGGCGCCCCGGCTCCGGTGGGCCTGGCGCCCTGCGGCGCCGGTCGGCCTCAGAGCAAGGACAGGAAGCGGTCGGTCTCCGCGGGGTCGGCCGACCAGTCGGTGACAAAGCGCGCCGCGAGCGGGGCGTCCTCCGGGCCGCCGTCCAGCGTGTCGTCCCAAAGGTGATACTGTGCCCCCGCCTCGAACAGCCGGCGATGGGTGGCGCGGGGCAGGCGGGCAAAGACGATGTTGGCCTCGGGGCGGAACATCAGGTTGGCGCCGGGTGCGTCGCGCAGCCCGTCGGCGAGGCGCTGACAGGCGGTATTCGCGGCCCCGGCCATCTCGAGCCAGAGCCCGCCTTCCAGGTAGCCTTGCATCTGCGCGGCGAGGTAGCGGTGCTTGGAGAACAGATGCGCCCCGCGCTTGCGGCGCAGTTCGAATTCCATCGAGCGGGCCGGGTCGAAGAGGATCGCGGCCTCGACGCCCATCAGGCCGTTCTTGGTGCCGCCGAAGCTCAGCATGTCGATGCCGGCCTTCCAGGTCATTTCGGCGGGGCTGCATCCGAGACCGGCCAGCGCATTGGCGAAACGCGCACCGTCCATGTGGACGGGCAGGCCGTAGCGGTGGGCGACGTCGGACAGCGTCCGGAGTTCTTCCAGGGTGTAGAGCGTGCCCTTCTCGGTGGCCTGGGTGAGCGAGACCGGCCCACGCTGCGGTCCGTGGACGCCGCGGGTCTCCTCGGCCTCGATTGCCGCCGCGAGGCCCTCCGGGGTCATCTTGCCGTCGACCGTCTCCACCAGGGTCAGCTTGGCGCCGCCGGAGAAGAACTCGGGCGCGTTGCACTCGTCCTCGTGGATATGGGCGACGCGGGAGCAGAAGATCGTCTGCCAGGGGGCGGTGCCGGTGGAGAGCAGGAGCGCGTTCGCCGCGGTTCCGGTCGCCATCAGATGCACCGCGGCTTCGGGCGCTTCAAAGATCTCGCGGAGCGTCTGAACGACCTCGGCGGTCAGCGGGTCCGCGCCGTAGGCCGGCGCGTAGCCGGTGTTCGCCCGGGCGAGCGCGTCGAGGATCCTGGGGTGAATCGGGCCGGTGTTGTCGGAGGCGAAATACATGGCCCCGGTCTAGTCCCGCAGCCCGGGCAAGGGAAGGGGCCGCGCACCGGCAGGAGCGGTGCGCGGCGGCTCATGCGGTCAGGAGGCGATCCGGAGGGTGTCGGTCTCCTGCCGGGCGAGGGTGAAGCTGGCGCTGTCCCGTTCGAGGGCGGTGGCCTGGGCCTGCAGGGCGGAGACGGCGGCGTTCGTTTCCTCGAACATGGCGGCGTTCTGCTGCGTCACCTGGTCGAGCTGGTTCATCGCCGAGGAGATCTCGTTCAGCCCGGTGGCCTGCTGGGCGGAGGATTCCGCGATGTCGCTGACCAACTCGTCGAGCTGGGCCACCAGCTTCTCGATTTCCTCGAGCGAGGTGCCGGATTCGTTGACGAGCTGCACGCCGGTCTCCACCTGATGGCCCGAGGTCGCGATCAGCTGGGCGATCTCCCGCGCGGCTTCCGAGGAGCGCTGTGCCAGCGCCCGCACCTCCGAGGCGACGACGGCGAAGCCGCGGCCGGCATCGCCCGCCCGGGCGGCCTCGACGCCCGCGTTGAGCGCGAGAAGGTTGGTCTGGAAGGCGATGTCGTCGATCACGCCGGTGATCTTGGAGATCCGCCCCGAGCTCTCGGAGATCTCGGTCATGGCGTCGATGGTGCGGTGCACGACCTCCTTGCCGGCGCGCGAGCGGTCGCGGGTGCGCGAGACGGTGCCGGCGGCTTCGCGGGCGCCGTGGGTGGAGCTTTCCAGCGAAGAGGTCAATTCGGTCACCGCGGCGGCGGTCTGCTCCAGCGAGGCGGCCTGCGATTCGGTGCGCCGGCCAAGTT
This sequence comes from Tropicimonas sediminicola, assembly GCF_900188335.1. Lineage (GTDB taxonomy): Bacteria > Pseudomonadota > Alphaproteobacteria > Rhodobacterales > Rhodobacteraceae > Tropicimonas > Tropicimonas sediminicola. The sequence continues at coordinate 302,254 of NZ_FZOY01000001.1, forward strand.
CCACCGCGGCGGCATTGAGGCTGCTTGTTTCGGAGTTGATGTGGCCCGCGCCCTCGACGATCGAGCCGACAAGCTCGGAGACCCGTTCCACCGCGTTGTTGAAATCCTTCCGCAGCGCCTCGTAGGCGGGCGGGAAGGTCTGGGTAAGGCGGGTGGACAGGTCGCCCTGGGACATCGCGTTGAGCGATTGTGCGAGGCTGCTGACGACTAGCTCCTGTTCGGCGCGCACGCGCTCCCGCTCCGCCTCTGCCTCGGCACGCTGGGCCTCGCGTTCGGCGGCCTGCCGGGCCTCCTCCTGCTGGCGATGCGTGGCGGCCTCGGCCTCGCGTTTCTGCATCAGGCTCTCCTGCTCCAGCGCGGCTTCGCGCTGCCGGGCGAGTTCCTTGTCCTTGGCGACCTGCTCGGCCTCGAGCCGGGTCCGTTCGACCAGGGCGGTGCGGAACACGTCGATCGAGCGGGCCATGTCGCCGACCTCGCTCTGCGCGTCGATCAGCGGAACCGGCGTTTCGACATCGCCTTCCTTGAGCCCGCGCATCCGGCCGATCAGGGCGGCGAGCGGGCGGGTCACGCTGCGCACGAGCAGGGTCGAGACACCGACCATGGCGACGATGCTGACCGCCATCGCGATCAGGCTGAAGGTCCGCAGGTGGGACAGGGCGCCGTGGATGTCGGAAACGTAGGAGCCGGTGCCGACGATCCAGTTCCAGGCCTCGTAATGGACGACGAAGCCGATCTTTTCCTCCGGCACGGTCGTGTCCGGCTTGATGAAGTGATAGGTCACCGAACCGGCGCCGTCCTTGATCGCCACGTCGCGCAACGCCTCGTAGAGCTTCAGGCCCTTGGCGTCCTCGTAATCGGCCTGGTTGGTGCCGACCCATTCGGGCTTGGCGGGCAGGACGAGGATGTCGACGTCCGGCGTGAAGGCGAAGAAGTACCCGTCCGTGCCATAGGTCGCCTTGCCCAGCGCGTCCCGGGCTTCCGCCTGCGCTTCTTCCAACGTCAGTTCGCCGCGTTCGACGTGATCTGCGTAGTTGTCGAGCAGGCTGGTGGCGGTTTCGACCACGTCGTTCAGGTGCTGCTGCCGCATCTCGAAGGCGCTGTCGACCGCCATCGACAACAGCACTTCGGCGAGAACGAAGATCAGCAGGGCCGCAAGCGCGACGATTCCGTAGATACGGGTGGAAAGGCGGGAGAGTAGGGAGCGTAGCATCGGGAAGTCCAATTCACCTGAAGTCCCGCTCTTCCTAGACGACAGGGAATAACGTCGGCTTAATGGCCGATTTCGCGCCCGCGCGTCAGAGATCGCCGTCGAGCAGGTGGTCTTCCCAGTCTTCCTCGGGCACGTCGAATTCCGACAGGGTCATGCCCTGCATCGAGACGCCGGCGCGGTGCACGCTCTCGCGGTCGCCGGAAATCAGGTAGTGCCAGGAATGGAGCGGCTTGCCCTCGGCCAGCAGCCGGTAGGCGCAGGTGCGGGGCATCCAGTAGGCGTGGCTGCCGATGTTCTGCGGGCTCAGGGTCACGCAATCGGGCACGAACTGGTGGCGGATCTCGTAATGGGTGCAGCGGCAGGTGTCGTCGTCGAGCAGGCGGCAGGCGATGCGGGTGAAGGCGACCTCGCCGGTATCCTCGTCCTCGAGCTTGTTGAGGCAGCACTTGCCGCAGCCGTCGCAGAGCGCCTCCCATTCCGCCGTGTTCATCTTTTCGAGCGGCACACGCTCCCAGAACCGCGGGCGCAGCTGCTCCGTCGAGGTCTTGGCCGTGGCGCCGGGCCGGCGCGGTTTCCTGGGGGCGCGGGCGGTCATTCGGCCTGGATGGCGGCGGTCGGGAAGCCGGTGAGCGGCACCTCGGAGAGGATCTCGCGGGCGCGGGCGCTGTCGGCGTCCATCTGGGCGACGAGGGCATCGACGCCGGGGAACTTCATCTCCGGGCGCAGGTAGGCGACGAGGCCGACCGAGAGGTGGGCGTCGTAGAGGTCGCCCGAGAAGTCGAACAGGTGGGTCTCGATGTTGGGGACGGTTTCGTCGAACATCGGGCGCATGCCGATGGAGGCCACGCCCCGGTAATTGCCCGCGTGCGGCCCCGTCACCACCTCGACCAGCACGGCATAGACACCGTACCGCGGCTGGTGCAGGCCCGAGAGGCTCATGTTGGCGGTATGATAGCCGAGGGTGCGGCCGCGCTTGGCGCCGTGTTCCACGGGGCCTTCGAGACGGTGCCAGTGGCCCAGCATGCTCGCTGCCTTGCGCGGCTCCCCGGCGGAGAGCGCCTCGCGGATGGCGGTGGAGGAGACGCGCTCGCCGGAGCCGTTGCCGAGCAGCTCGGCCACCACCACGTCGAACCCCATGTCGCGTCCGGCGTCGCGCAGCGTGGTTACATTGCCGGCCCGTCCCTTGCCGTAGCAGAAGTCGGCCCCGACGGTGACGCCGGCAAGGCCCAGCCCGTCGGACAGCACCTCCCGGCAGAATGCGTCATGGGTCAGGCCGTGGAGTTGGGCGTCGAAGGGCAGCTCGAAGAGCAGGTCGACCCCGAGCTTGGACAGCCTGTGCGCCCGTGCCTCGGCGTTCATCAGCCGAAAGGGCGGCGCGTCCGGCATGAAGACCTCGCGCGGGTGCGGCTCGAAAGTGAGAACGCCGAGCGGGGCGCCGCTGCGGGCGGCGGCGTCGCGGGTCAGGTCCAGAACGGTCAGATGCCCCCGGTGCACGCCATCGAAATTGCCGATCGCGGCAAACGCGCCGCGGTCGGAGTCCGTGATGTCGGCCAGGGAGGTGATCCGCTTCATGCGCTTCCCCTAGCCGCGAGGACAGGAGAGCGCAAGCGGGGCGACGATCAGTCCAGTTTCTTGGACGGCGCCAGCACGTTCGCCTCGCCGCGCAGCACCACGGTCTTGCCGATGCTGGCCTGCGTCAGCAGCCGGACCCGGCGCTTCTTGTGATCGATCTCGGCCACCTCGACCTCGACATGGACGATGTCGCCGGGGCGCACCGGGGCCATGAACTTGAGTGTCTGGCCGAGGTAGATCGTGCCGTGGCCGGGCAGCTGCTCTCCGATCACGGCGGAGATCAGGCCGGCGGTCAGCATGCCGTGGGCGATGCGGCCCTCGAACACGGTTTCCCTGGCGTATTCCTCGTCGAGGTGGACCGGGTTGTGGTCGGTCGAGACCTCGGCGAACTTCTCGATGTCCGCGTCCGTGATCAGTTTCGTCAGATCACGCTTCATGCCGATTTCCAGATCCTCGAGGAAGATCGTGTGACCGGTATCGTTGTCGAGCATCATGACAATCCTTTGGTTTCTTGCCGGCCTATCTAGCGGAAATCACGTCCTGCTGCAATGCAGAAAGAAACAAAGTGCAAAGCTGCCATGCGATTCTGGCAACTTTGTTTCGTGCCGGATCGGCGGTTCTCGCGCGGTCGCGCAATGCCGCATGGCAGCGTCCTGCGTGCTGCGTTGCGGCGCTAACATCCGGCAAAACGGGCTGAAACGCGCCCTGCGCGGGGATCAGCGGAAGAAGCCCATGGCGTAGGGCGCGGACATGCCGTGCGCCTCGAGGTAGGTGGTGAGCGCGACCTGCTCCGGGTGACGTTTGGTCATCGTCTCCTGCGCGGCGAGGCCGCCGGTGATGAAAACCGAATCGAGCCCCTCGCCGACCGCACCCTTGATGTCGGTGCCGATCCCGTCGCCGATGCAGACGATTCGGTCGTCCTGGACGAAGCCGACCTCCGCGAGGCGCCGCCGGGCGAGGTCGTAGATCGCCGGGTAGGGCTTGCCGAAGTAGAGGCTCTCGCCGCCCATCTCGGTGTAGAGCTGGGCAAGCGCGCCGGCGCACCATTGCCGGGTCTCGCCGAGGTCGACCACGATGTCGGGGTTGGCGCAGAGCAGCTTCATCCCCTTGGTCTTGGCGTAGAGAAAGGCCGGGCGGTTGACCTCCGGGTCGGCATGGGGATCGAACGGGCCGGTGCAGACGATGCCCTCGGCCTCTTCCAGCGGCACCCGGGTGATCTCGACCGGGTCGTCGAGCATCTTGAGCGGCTCGAAGAACGGGTCGTCCTTGGGCTCGCCGATGTGGTAGACCTTGCTGCCCACCGCGCCGGTGAACATCGCCAGCCGGGCGCTGTCGCCGGAGGTGGCGATGGTGTCCCAGGCGTCGTCGGGGATGCCGAGCCGGGCCATCTGCTCGGCCACGGTCGCTCGCGGGCGCGGCGCATTGGTCAGCATGACGATCTTGCCGCCCCTGGCGCGGAACGCCCGGCAGGCCTCGACCGCGTCGGGAAAGGCCGCGATCCCGTTGTGCATGCAGCCCCAGAGATCGACGAAGGCTGCGTCGTACATGTCGGAAATCTCGGCGAAATGCTCGATGATGCGGGTCATGGGGTCTCCGGAGCCTGGGGATGCGCGTCCTCTACGCGGTCCCCCGCGCTATAGCGCAGCGGGGGCGGGCCGAACAGGGGGCGCTCAGCGCAGCAACAGCCGGACGGCGAGGCGGGCGACCCGGTCGTAAGGCGCGCGGATCAGGCGCGATCCGTGCCAGCGGCCAGCGCGGTAGATGCCTTTTGCGTGGCTGAGGCGGCGAAAGCCCTCGACCCCGTGATAGGCGCCGATCCCGCTGTCGCCGACACCGCCGAAGGGCAGCCCCTCGATCGCATAGTGCAGCATCATGCCGTTCACGGTGACATTGCCGCTGGTGGTGCGGTCCAGCACCTCGGCGATGCCGTCGCGGTCCCGCCCATAGACATAGAGCGCCAGCGGCCGCGGGCGGGCGTTGACGAAGCGGATGGCCTCGGCCCGGGTCTCGGCGGCAACGACCGGCAGGTAGGGCCCGAAGATCTCTTCCTGCATGATCGCCATCTCGGGCGTGGCGTTCAGCACCAGCGTCGGAGAGACCGCGCGCGGATGGGCGCTGTTGCCGCCCTCGGTGAGCGCCGGGACGATCTCGGCGCCGCGGGCGCGGGCGTCCTCCAGCAGGCCGAGCAGGCGGGCATGGTGGCGGTCGCTGACGATGGTGGTCAGGTTCGGATCGGCCAGCCCGCCGGGATAGGAGGCGCGGACGGCGGCGGTGAAGCCCTCCCTGAAGGCCGGGATGAGCTTCGCGGGGGCGAGCAGGTAATCCGGCGCAATGCAGGTCTGGCCGGCGTTCGCGGCCTTTCCGAAGGCGATGTCGCCGGCGGCGAGGTCGATATCCGCGTCGTCCTGCAGGATCACCGGGGACTTGCCGCCGAGCTCCAGCGTCACCGGGGTGAGGGTGTCGGCGGCGGCGCGCATCACGTGGCGGCCGACGGCGGTGGAGCCGGTGAAGAACAGGTGGTCGAAGGGCAGGGCGGTGAAGGCGGCAGCAAGCTCCGCGTCCCCGATCACCACGGCGACCTCGGTCGGTTCGAAGATCCCGCCCAGCATCGCCTTGAGCACCTCGGCCGTGGCGGGGGCAAGTTCGGAGGCCTTGACGATTGCCCGGTTGCCCGCGGCGAGCGCGGTGGCCAGCGGCACCAGCGCGAGGCCCGCGGGGTAGTTCCAGGCCGACAGGATCCCCACCACGCCGAGCGGCTGGTAACGCAGCTCCGCCCGGCCGGGCTGCATCAGAAGGCCGACGCGCCGCCGTTCGGGCCGCATCCAGCCGCGCAGGTGGCGCCGCATGTGGTCGATCGCCTGAACGGTGGGGCCGAGATCGATCAGCGCGGTCTCGGTGGCAGGGCGGTTGCCGAAATCGGCCATCGCGGCCTGTTCGAAGGTCTCCCGGCTGGCCACGATCGCGTCGCGCAGGCGCTTGAGCGCATCGCGGCGGTGGGCGAGGTCGGGCGTGCCGTGGGCGAGAAAGGCGTCGCGCTGGCGGGCCAGCAACTCGGCCGCGCCGCCGGTCGGATCGGTGTTGGGAGCGCCGTCGGGCATGGTCCGTTCCTCCGTCTGAACCTGCCCGAGAAGGTGGAGAGCCGCATGGGACCGGTCAACGCCGGTCGCGGTGTGACGTGGGGGCAGAACGCAAAATGCCCGGCGCGGATGGCCGGGCATTTCGACGGTCGGGGTCTTGCGGCCGGATCAGACCTTGAGGTTCGGGATGATCTGCTTCTTGCGGCTCATGATGCCGGGCAGGACGACCGCGTCGCCCGAGACCGAGGCGCCGAAGCTCTTCTCCGCCACGCCCTTGACCACGTCGTTCGGCACCAGCAGCGTCGCCTCTTCCTTGAGGATGTCGACGACGAAGAGCAGCACGTGGTCGACGCCGTCCTCGGCGCAGACGGTCTTCATGGTCTCCATCAGGCTCGCCTTGCGGTCGAGCGGGATCTGCGGCGCGGTGGTCTCGAGCACGGAGACGCGGAATTTCACGCCGTCGACCTCGTTGATCTTGCTGTCCATCCGGATCAGGTCGGCATCCGAGAAGGCCGAGACGTCGGACTTGGCGGCGAAGAGCTCGGCGGCATAGTCGGTGACGTTCAGGCCCAGCTCGGCGGCCAGCTTCTCCGCCAGCGCCTTGTCGGTCTCGGTCGTGGTCGGCGAGCGGTATTCCAGCGTGTCGGACAGGATGCACGACAGCATCGCGCCCTTGATCGCCTCGGGCATCCTCGCCGCGTCGTCTCCCATCAGGTCGTACATGATGGTGGCGGTGCAGGCGAGCGGGCGCATGGTGATGTCGATCGGCGACTTGGTCTCGATGCCACCGGTGAGCTTGTGGTGGTCGATGATCTGGAGCAGGTCGGCCTCGTTGATGTCGGCGGGCAGCTCTTCGGGGTTGTTGGTGTCGACCACGACGCAGGGCGCACCGGCGCCGGCCTCGGTGATGATCTCGGGCTTGTCGAGGTTCCAGCGCTCCAGCACGAAGGCGGCCTCGGTGTTGGGCTCGCCCAGCAGCTTGGCCTCGGCCGGGGTGCCTTTGATCTCCGAGAGGTACCAGGCCCAGATGATCGGCGAGCCGGTGGAATCGGTGTCGGGGGCCTTGTGGCCGAAAACCTTGATGGTCATGGAAGCGGTCCGTCCTTGAGAGTCAGAAAATCGCGGCCCTTATAGGGGGCCTCGGCGGGGCTGTCATGAGGCGATTACGCACGCCTGCAGCTCTGCAACAGAATCCTTGACCTTACGTGAGGCTGGCCGACAAGCTTCCGGAACGGGCGCGCATGGGGGGCGCCCGGGTTTGATTTTCCAGGGAGCGATTTCAATGCCCAAGACAATGACGGTAACAGCGCACAAGGGATACTTTGCGGTCCACAGTTTCTTTGAAACCTGGATCGACGTGGTGAACGACATCCTGCGCGGCGCGGTGAAGGCCACCAGGGACGGGTCGAACTGGACCTACGAGGACATGTGGTCGGAAGCCAAGGTCGAGATCACGGCCGGCGGCGGCAAGGTCTCGAAGCTGACCGTGTCCTCCTGGACCAACATCGACGGCGCGCACAAGTACGCCGACGTTCTGACGGTGGAGTTCAACAGCACGAAGCCGGGGCTGAAGGCGCTCAAGAACGGGTTCGACGCGCATTACCGGACGAGCGGCGAATCCGGCGACGCGACGCGCTCGCTCGACGCCTTCGTGCCGACCTTTGTCGGAAAGGACATGGCCGACTACCCGTGGCCCGACGATGTCGGCTCCTACTTCGCCGGCACCCGCCACGACGACACCTTTGTGCTCAACAAGGGCGGCAGCTGGGTCAAGGGCTCTGCCGGCGATGACGATATCCGCGGCAAGAGCGGGGTCGACTGGGTCCAGTACCAGGAGATCAATGTCGGCCTGACCCTTACCAAGGGCAAGAAGGGCGCGGTGCTGGTCGAGAAAGGCGATCTCGGCACCGACACGCTGAAGAACGTCGATGGTCTCTACGGCACCCAGAAGGCGGACAAGCTGAAGCCGGGCCTGAGCAACGGCGACAGCTTCATCTATGCCGGCGGCGGCAACGACATCGTCGGAGGGCGTGGCGGCAATGACATGCTCGACGGAGGGGACGGCAATGACACAGTCCTTGGCGGCGATGGGCACGACATCCTCATCGGCGGGACCGGCAAGGACAAGGTCGTCGGCGGCGCGGGCAACGACATCCTGTTCGCCGGCACGGCCTACGGATACTCCGGCCAGGTGGCGGATGTGCTGACCGGAGGGGCTGGCAAGGACCTGTTCGCCATCGAGATTCCGCCGGCCTTCGCCTTTCCGACCGGCATGGAGGCGCCCGTGATCATCACCGACTTCAAGAACGGCACCGATTTCATCGGGCTGGTCTCGCCGCTCGATTCGTCCTTCGGGGTGGATGACCTGATCTTCACCAAGCAGGGGAAGAACACGCTGATCTCGACGGCGACGCAGGAAATCGCGGTGGTGCGGAATATCGCGCCGAAGAACCTGAACCGGGACGATTTCGTGGAGGATCTCGACGCCAACGACCTCGGCCCGCTCACCGGCCTGAACTTCGACGATTTCGGCTTCTTCTTCTAGGAAGCAGGCGCTGTCGCAACACGGCCCGGGCAGGGGACTGCCCGGGCCTTGTCTTGCCTGTCACCTGCGCCCGTCACGGCAGCGGCATGGCGCGCAGCCAGCCGAACCAGCGCGGGACCCAGCTCTGCAGCCGCGCGATCAGCGGCCGGGCCGGGGGGCGCGGGGGCGGAGGGTCCGCCGCTATCTCGCGCAGCATCGCCGCGATCTCGGCCCGGACGGCCGGGTTGTCGGGCAGGTTGACGCTGCCGTGCAGCAGGAAGGCGTCCTGCCGGAAACGATCAGCGTGGATGTCGCGCAGGTGGGCGCTGTCGATGAAGGGATGGGGCATTGTGGGCCTCGCATGGAATGGAAATGGGTCTGGGGCCGGCGGTGGCGCCGGTGGAAATGGGAAGAAGCGATGCGCTTCGGAGCGAGAGGCAATTGGCCGTCATGAAAGACTCCTTTCGAAGGGTTTGGTCGGCAGGAAAGGGGCGTTGCCGCGAAGGGAACGCCGGTTGAAATGGATGGGTCTCCGGTGAGCCGGACTCGCGACGGATTTTCAGAAGCAGATGGTCAGGCCGCGCCGAATGGCGGAGGCGGATCACCTATGTTGCGAATGAAAAGGGCGGAGGTCAGCCTGCGACGGGCGCATGGCCGGAGAGCTGGGGCCTGCTCAGCAGGCGCGGGTAAGTTGGCTCATCATACAAGGTCCTCCTCACGTGGGGCACGCGATGGCCGCTCGGTAGCACGGGTCTCACCGAAAAGCCACCCGTTAAATGGCGATCCCGCATCCTTATATGCCAGACGAAGCCCGGTGTGATTTTCCTGCCGCCTGGGCGGTTGACACGACTCGGGCTCTTGCCTATCTCACCTGCCGTTAGCACTCGCCGAGTGTGAGTGATAAAAGTCGAAACACCAAGAACGTAGGAGCGTTCCGAGATGGCATTTACCCCGCTGCATGACCGGGTCCTGGTCGAGCGAGTCGAGAGCGAAGAGAAAACCGCTGGCGGCCTGATCATCCCTGACAGCGCCAAGGAAAAGCCTGCCGAAGGTCTCGTTGTTGCTGTCGGCGCCGGCGCCAAGGACGAAGATGGCGATCGCATCGCGATGGACGTCAAGGAAGGCGACAAGATCCTCTTTGGCAAGTGGTCGGGCACCGAGATCAAGCTCGACGGCAAGGAACTGCTGATCATGAAGGAAAGCGACATCCTGGGCATCATTTCCTGATCGCCCATCGCTTCCCGTTCACGACACACACAAATTCAGGAGTAGCAAGACATGGCTGCTAAGGACGTCAAGTTCAATTCCGATGCCCGCAACAAGATGCTCAAGGGCGTCAACATCCTGGCCGACGCGGTCAAGGTGACCCTCGGCCCGAAAGGCCGCAACGTGGTCATCGAGAAGTCCTTCGGTGCCCCGCGCATCACCAAGGACGGTGTCTCGGTCGCCAAGGAAATCGAACTGGAAGACAAGTTCGAGAACATGGGCGCCCAGATGGTGAAGGAAGTCGCTTCCCGCACCAACGACGAGGCCGGCGACGGCACCACCACCGCCACCGTTCTCGCCCAGGCGATCATCCGCGAAGGCCTCAAGTCGGTTGCCGCCGGCATGAACCCGATGGACCTCAAGCGCGGCATCGACCTCGCCGTTTCCAAGGTCATCGAGTCGATCAAGACCTCCGCCCGTGACGTGACCGACAGCGACGAAGTCGCCCAGGTCGGCACCATCTCCGCCAACGGCGAGGCCGAGATCGGCCGTCAGATCGCCGACGCGATGCAGAAGGTCGGCAACGAGGGTGTCATCACCGTCGAGGAGAACAAGGGCCTGGAGACCGAGACCGAGGTCGTCGAAGGCATGCAGTTCGACCGCGGCTACCTGAGCCCCTACTTCGTCACCAACCCCGACAAGATGATCGCAGATCTCGAAGACTGCATGATCCTGCTGCACGAGAAGAAGCTCTCCTCGCTGCAGCCGATGGTTCCGCTGCTCGAGTCGGTCATCCAGTCGTCCAAGCCGCTCCTCATCATCGCCGAGGACGTGGAAGGCGAAGCGCTGGCCACGCTGGTGGTCAACAAGCTGCGCGGCGGCCTGAAGATCGCCGCCGTCAAGGCTCCGGGCTTCGGCGACCGCCGCAAGGCCATGCTGCAGGACATCGCGATCCTGACCGGCGGCCAGGTGATCTCGGAAGACCTCGGCATGAAGCTCGAGAACGTCACCATCGACATGCTCGGCTCCGCCAAGAAGGTCACCATCACCAAGGACGAGACCACGATCGTCGACGGTCATGGCGAGAAGGCCGAGATCGAGGCCCGCGTCGCCCAGATCCGTCAGCAGATCGAGGAAACCACCTCGGACTACGACCGAGAGAAGCTCCAGGAGCGTGTTGCCAAGCTGGCCGGCGGCGTTGCCGTCATCCGCGTCGGTGGCATGACCGAAGTGGAAGTGAAGGAGCGCAAGGACCGTGTCGACGACGCGCTGAACGCGACCCGCGCTGCGGTTCAGGAAGGTGTCGTCGTCGGTGGCGGTGTCGCCCTGCTGCACGGCGCCAAGTCGCTGGCTGGCCTCGAAGGTGCGAACTCCGATCAGAACGCCGGTATCGCCATCGTCCGCAAGGCGCTGGAAGCCCCGCTCCGTCAGATCGCCGAGAACGCCGGCGTCGACGGTTCGGTCGTGGCTGGCAAGATCCGCGAGAGCGACGACGCCAAGTTCGGCTTCAACGCCCAGACCGAAGAGTATGGCGACATGTTCAAGTTCGGCGTGATCGACCCGGCCAAGGTCGTCCGCACCGCGCTGGAAGACGCTGCTTCGGTTGCCTCGCTGCTGATCACCACCGAGGCCATGGTTGCCGACAAGCCGGAGCCGAAAGGCGCGGCCGGCGGCGGCATGCCCGACATGGGCGGCATGGGCGGCATGGGCGGCATGATGTAATCAGCCGTCTGCCTGCAGACATCGGGAAGGGGTCGCCTCGCGCGGCCCCTTTCTTTTTGCGCGGGTCCGGGGCGCGGGGGGGGGGGGGGGCTCCCGCGCGTGGCGCCGGCATCGAAGATGCCGCCTCCCCGCTTGGGCCGGGCAGCGCGCAGGCGCGCTGCGGGGGCGCCTGTAGCGACGGCGGTGCGCGCCCTCGGGCCTGTCACGCGTGGTTGATGCCTCGCAATTTCCGCTGACGGCCGGCTCGGATCGGGGTAGGCAGGCCCGATGCAGCTGTTTCTTCTCGTCGTCCTGACCATGGTGGCCTTCGCGGCCAATTCGATCCTGAACCGCCTGGCGCTGGCCGACGGGCTGATCGGAGCCTTGCCATTCGCGGCGCTGCGGCTGGCCTCCGGGGCGGCGGTGCTCTGCGCGCTGGTGATGCTCCAGCGCAAGACGGTGCCGTTGCGCTCCCCGGGGCGCTGGATCGGGGTGGCGTCGCTCACGCTCTACATGACCGGCTTCTCGGTGGCCTATGTCGGGATCGAGGCCGGCGTCGGCGCGCTGATCCTGTTCGGCGGCGTGCAGGTGACGATGTTCGGCGGCGCCATACTGGCGGGCAAGACGATCCCCCCGGCGCAGTGGCTGGGCGCGGCGCTCGCCTTTGGCGGACTGTGCTGGCTGCTCTGGCCCTCGGGCGGTGCGGCTCCGTCCACGGTGCACGCGGCGCTGATGCTGGCGGCGGCGCTCGGCTGGGGGATCTATTCGCTGGCGGGGGCAAAGGCCGGCGCGCCGCTGCCCGCGACGGCGGCGAACTTTGCGCTGGCCACACCGATTGCGCTGGCGTTGATGCTGGCGGCCCCTCTCTTCGAAGCGGGGGGCGATCCGGCGGCGGAGCTGACCGCGGCCGGCGTCGGGCTGGCCGTGGTTTCGGGCGTGGTCACCTCGGGGCTGGGCTACGCGCTGTGGTACATGCTGTTGCCGCGCCTCGCCCCCACGGTGGCGGCGCTGGCGCAGCTCTCGGTGCCGGTGATCGCGATGGCGGGCGGCATGCTCTTTCTCGGCGAGACGCTGACGCTGCGCTTCGTTCTGGCGGCAACGCTGGTGCTGGGCGGGATCGCCGTCGGCGTGCTGGTGCCGCGGCGCGCGGCTCAGCGCACCAGCCGTTCGAGCGGATCGTAGGCCGGCCCGCCGCCCCAGGCGATCTCGGCCAGCTTGCCCGGCTTGAGGCGCAAGCCACCGATCTCGTCGCGGGCGACCCAGCGGCGGCGGGTGACGACGCCCTCCGGATCCTGCCAGCCGTCGTCGAGCGCGCCACCGGTGAGCTGACAGCGGAAGAAGATCTCCACCTGGTGAAAGCTGCGGGATGGCTCGTGGAACTCGTTGACGAGGCAGGGCGCGCCGACCTCGATCGCGAGGCCGGTTTCCTCGTGGACCTCGCGGGCCAGGTTGTCGGGCAGCGATTGCCCGATCTCGACCCCTCCGCCCGGTGCGCACCACAGGTCGCTGACCCCGCCGGGCCAGGCGTTGACCAGCAGCAGGCGGTCCTGGTGCAGCAGGACGGCGCGGACGGCGAGGCGCGGGGAGTTGCCGGAACGGAGTGTCATGGGACATTCCTGACCCGCGATGCGGCGCGGCGCAACAGGCGCCTCGCAAGTCGCGCCGGAAATGCCTATCTGTCGGCCATGCGCATGGCATTGCTGACACTTCTGGCCCTGGTCGCGGGCACGGGCGCCGCCGAGGCGCGCTGCGCGGTGCTGTTGCACGGGCTGGCGCGGGGCGAGGCCTCGATGATGCTGATGGGACTGGCGCTGGAACAGGCCGGATACCGGGTGATCAACCGGGGCTACCCTTCGACCGAGGCCCGGATCGAGGCGCTGCTGCCCGAGGTGGACGCCGCGCTGGCGCTCTGCCCCGAGGAGGGGCCGGTCGATTTCGTGACCCATTCGATGGGCGGCATCCTGCTGCGGGCCTGGAGCGAGACCGGCGATCCCGGGCGGATCGGGCGCGCGGTGATGCTCGGGCCGCCGAACGCGGGCAGCGAACTGGTCGACGCGCTGGCGGGGCTCGCTCCGTTCGACTGGGTGAACGGCCCCGCCGGGGCGCAGCTCGGCACCGGGACGGAGAGCGTGCCGCGCGCGCTCGGGCCCGTGGGATTCGAGGCGGGCGTGATCGCCGGCACCGCCTCGCTCAACCCGATCTATTCCTCGATCATCCCGGGCACCGACGACGGCAAGGTCTCGGTCGAGGCGACGGCGCTGCCGGGAATGGCGGACCACCTCGTGGTGACGGCCTCGCACACCTTCATGATGAACAACCCAATGGTCATCGCGCAGACGCTGACGTTCCTGGAGACCGGTGGCTTCGATCACGAGATGCGCTGGTCGGATGCGCTCGCGCAGGCGATCGCGGGCGGCTGGAGCGGCGCTAGCCCTTCCGGGGACTGATCCGGTAGATCCCCTCCGGCAGGTCGAGCGCGGCCGTCAGGTCCATCAGCTGCTGGATCGACAGGGTGATCTTCTGGACCTGGTCGGTGCGGGCGTCGAGCTGCTCGACGGTCACGCAATCCTCGAAGGCATTGATGGTGATGTCCTCGCTGTGCGGGGTCGGGCCCTCGTCAACGAGGGTGATCACGGTCGCGTCGAAGTCATGCTCGATGGTAAACATGGGCCGACCCTAGCTCCTGCCGAAGACGCTGTCAGCCGAAACCCTCGCGGTGGGATCTCGGAATTGCAAGGGCCCTCGACGGGTGCTCGTTCGCCAACTGCACAAAAATGCAGCGCAAGTGCTGCACTTGGGGAAAGGCTGCCCTGCAGCCAAGGCGCCAGCGCTGCGGATTGACCTGAGTCAAGGTCCGGGCGTCGGTGGCGTGCAACCTGACGGCAGGACAACAGAACAGGATCACTGCCATGAAACCTCTCGGCCCGGAACGCGATCACTACTGGATGGCGCTTGGCATGGCCAAGGCCGCGGGCGTGGACCTGCAGGCGGCCATCGAGGCCGGGCACTTCAGCCAGGAGAAATGGGCGAGCACGGTTCAGAAGTGCCGTGGCTGCGACTGGGGCGAGGATTGCCCGAGCTGGTTGCGCGAACATGCGACCGTCGACGAGGCGCCGCAGGCCTGCGTGAACGCGCGCCTGTTCGCCACGCTCAAGGCGGCGCAGGACGAGGATGCACGCCGCGACGGCGCCGAGTGACACCAGCCAGAGGAGGCCGAGATGAGCATTCCAGGCGACACCGACCTTCACTTCTGGCTCACCCGCAGCGTCGGGCGGTGCATCGGGCTCAACTTCAGCGCCGCGATGGACGAGGGGCGCCTCAGCGTCGATGACTACATGGAGCTCGTGCACGCCTGCCGCGGCTGCGACAAGGTGGAGAACTGCCAGATCTGGCTGGGCTGCCAGCGCGGCGCCCCGGCCATGGCCAAGCCGCCGGCCTTCTGCCGCAACGCCCGGAACCTCGAGGCGCTGCGCCCGCATTGATCCGGTCCGGCGAGGGGTGGTGCCTGCTGCCCGGATGTGTTGGGGTGCCGGCCTGTCAGTCGGGAGTGCCGGTTTGGAGGTCTTCGAGGGTATTCTGAGCGACCGCGGGTCGAAATACGCGGTGTCCGGCGGGCCGGTGGCGAGCCGGGAGGAGGCGCAGGCATTTGTCTTGGAGCTCTGCCGCAACCGCAAGTTCGCGAAGGCCACCCACAACAGCTGGGGCGTGCTGCTCGACAGCGGGCCGCTCAAGAACGACGACGGCGAGAGCGGCGCGGGGATGGTGATCCTGCGGATGCTCGAACGCGAGGGGCTGCACGGTCATATCGTGGTGGTGACGCGCTGGTATGGCGGCGTGAAGCTGGGCGGGGACAGGTTCCGGCGGGTGCAGGACGCGGTGCGCTACTACCTGGAACATCGGGGCTGAGCGCAGACAGCGGCGCTTTCCGTGCTAGGCTGGCATCATCAGCCACCCGGAGGACCCCATGCGACCGATTCTGCTGATCGCCCTGAGCCCGCTTCTTCTTGCCTGCACATCCGAAACCGAGCCGGCCACGGTCGAGCTGCCGCTCTTCGGCGATGGATATCGCGCTGACGGCGATCAATGCCGCCGTGTCGGCGAGAGCGCCTACACCAACCAGTTCCTCGATGACGCTGCCGACCTGGTTGCCTGTCCGGAAGACATGGAGAACCTGGGCGTCTTCGCCATCGATACCGGCGGCGTCGAGGTCGACCGGGTGGGGGGCTACGTCCTCTATTCGGTGCCGGTCCGCTAGGGAACCGGTCCTCGTCGCGCAGTTGCTCCAGCGGCACGCGCCGGCGGGGGTGTCCCTGACGTCAGTAGAACACGGCCGCCGCGGGCTTATTCGTAGGGCAGGCGCTCGAAGTCGCGCGCGTAGACGCGTTGCAGGCTGTCCCGGAGCTCGGGCGCGAGAAAATCCTCCGGGCGCGGCGTGGGCTCGCGCCTGGCGCGTAGCTCCAGCAGCGTCACGTTGTCGATGTCCGCGGCCGCCGTTCCGCTCTCGACCCAAGGCGCGCCAGCCGCATAGGGGCTGACGTTCCGCGCCGGCGGCTCCTGCAGGGCGGCGGGAAGTGGGGGATCGAGCGCCGCGATGTCCTCAGCCAGGTGCTCCAGCCGGACCATTTCCACCTCGCCGAAGAAGTCGATGACATAGGTCTGCCGGCGCCAGTGACGATTGACCGTGCTGTTGTCCGTGGTTGCGAGGTAGTGGACGAACTGGCGATACGTGATCGTGCCGTCGTGTCCGGCGGCCGCGGTCACCTCCGCCACCCAGGGGCGGTTGCGGTTGTCGGTGCAGAACTTCTCCAGGAAGGCCGAGACCGACCGGGCGAAGGGATCGCGGACCACCGCGATCTTGCGCCAGTCCGGTCCTCGCGCGGCGTCGAGCAAGGGGCGGGAGATCCGGCGCACGTAGAAGCCGGTGAACTCGCCGACGGCCTGGCCGGCTGCGAGCGATCGGTAGCGCCGCGCGCCTGTCCCGATGTGGAAATCCCATGCGAACCCCGGCGAGAGCCGCCGCGCGAGGGAGAGCGCCTTGAGCGGCGAGACCGGCAGGTCGAGCATCTTGAAGAACCCGTCCTTCAGGCTGGTGCCGCCGCATTTCGCGTTGGTGATCAGGACAAGCTTCCGTTCCGGGTCGATCAGCGGGAGCGGATCGATCTCCGCGGCCGTCACCTGTTTCGGTCCCCGGTCCGGCGTGTCGATCATCGGACCAGACGCCCCCAGAGGTCGTATTCGCTGGCCTCGTCGACCTCGACGGTGACGATGTCGCCCGGAGACAGCGCTGCATGGTCTTCGTCGATGAAGAGGTTGCCGTCGATCTCGGGCGCATCGGCCCTGGTGCGGCAGGTGGCGGCGTCGTCCTCCACGAGGTCGACGATCACCTCCATGCGCTGGCCGACCTTGGCGGCGAGCTTGGCCTCCGAGATCGCCTGCGACTTCTCCATGAAGCGCTCCCACCGCTCCTGCTTGACCTCGTCCGGAACGTGGTCGGGCAGGTCGTTGGAGCGCGCGCCGTCGACATTCTCGTACTGGAAACAGCCGACGCGATCGAGCTGCGCCTCGTCGAGCCAGTCGAGTAGGGTCTCGAATTCGGCCTCCGTCTCGCCCGGGTAGCCCACGATGAAGGTGGAGCGCAGCGTCAGCTCCGGGCAGATCGCGCGCCAGGCGGCGATCTCGTCCAGCGTCCTGGCCGCAGCGGCGGGCCGGGCCATGCGCTTCAGCGTGTCGGGGTGGGCGTGCTGGAACGGGATGTCCAGGTAGGGCAGCACGAGGCCGTCGGCCATCAGCGGGATCAGGTCACGGACATGGGGGTAGGGGTAGACGTAGTGCAGACGCACCCAGGCGCCGAACTGCCCCAGCTCGCGGGCGAGGTCGGTGATGTGGCTGCGCACTTCGCGGCCCTTCCAGGGATGGCTGTCGTGCTTGCGGTCGACGCCGTAGGCGGAGGTGTCCTGGCTGATGACCAGCAGCTCCTTGACCCCGTTCTCCACCAGCTTCTCGGCTTCGCGCAGCACCGCGTGGGCGGGGCGGCTGGCAAGGCGGCCGCGCATGTCGGGGATGATGCAGAACTTGCACTTGTGGTTACAGCCCTCGGAGATCTTGAGGTAGCTGTAATGGCGTGGCGTGAGCTTCACCCCGCTCGCGGGCATCAGGTTCATGAAGGGGTGCGGGTCGGGCGGCACGGCGGCATGCACCGCGTCCAGCACCTGTTCGTACTGATGCGGGCCGGTCACCGCGAGCACCTTGGGATGCACGCCGGTGATGTATTCGGGCTCCGCGCCGAGGCAGCCGGTCACCAGCACCTTGCCGTTTTCCTTCAGCGCCTCGCCGATCGCCTCGAGGCTCTCGGCCTTGGCGCTGTCGAGGAAGCCGCAGGTGTTCACGATCACCGCGTCGGCGCCCGCGTAGTCGGGCGAGATGCCGTAGCCCTCGGCGCGCAGGCGCGTCAGGATGCGCTCGCTGTCGACCAGCGCCTTCGGGCAGCCGAGCGAGACCATGCCGATGGTCGGCTGGCCGGGACGGGCGGTTTGGGTCACCTGGGCGCGTGCCAGGTCGGGGCGGAGGTTGGGCGGGTTGCTGGACATGCTGGCGCATATAGCCGTGGCGTGCCGTCCGGGGAAGGGGCCAGTCGCTCAGTCGGCGAGACTCACCGGAAACAGCGTGCCTTCCCAGCCTCCGGTGAGGGTGCTGGCCTCGATCGCGACCTCGGTGATGCCGTCGGGGATCATGACGTTGGACAGGCTGCGGGTGAAGGGCTGCTCCTCCACATGCGGGTGGACCAGGACGCGGGTGCCGAGGATGCGCCCGTCCGGGGCACGAACCCGCCAGCCGTCGGCATAGTCCTCCCAGCCGGTATCGGCGTGGCTGAGGGTGACCGAAAAGGTCCAGGCGGGGCCGGAGCGGCGGGCCTCGACGGCTTCGATCACGGCCGGGTCGGCCAGGGCGGGGCCGGCGGCAAGGCCGAGGCAGAGCACGGCGGCGCGGGAGAGGGAGATGATGGAAATCATGGGGTCATCCTGCCATGTCGAGAGCGTGCGGCGGGTCACGATCACGTCACTCCGTGAGCTTTGCCCGCGGCTCGGGCGATGCGGGGTCGAGATCATCGCGGCGGATCACGTCCCGGCTGTGCGAGGCGAACTCGCGCCGCCAGATTACGAACAGCACGGCGAGCGTGCCGATGATCAGGCCAAGCGGGCCGGCCAGCCAGCCGACCGCGCTCAGCGAGAAGTAGATGGAGCGCATGCCGCGATTGAAGCTGCGGGAGGCGAGGATGTTGATCTCGGCCGCCTTCTGGGCGCGCGGGTAGGTGCGCGGGTCTTCGGGGTCGTTGGGAACCGAGGCCATCAGCACCGCGCAATAGCCGAACTGCCGGTGCGACCAGACGAATTTGAGGAAGGCGCTGGTGAGGAAGAACAGGATCAGGAGGATCTTGATCTCCCAGACCAGTTCCGGCGCCTGGCCGAGGGTCAGGTCGGTGGCGACGTCGCGCAACGGCTCGGGATTGCCGATCAGTGCCAGCCCGCCGCCGATGGCGATCATCGAGGAGGAGGCAAAGAAGATCGTGCCCTGCCGCAGCGAGTCGAGGATCGCGCTGTCGAAGATCCGCGGCTGGCGCGTCACCATCTCGCGCATCCAGTCCTGGCGGTAGGTGCCCATCATGTTGGAGATCGATTCCCGATCATGCATCGGATGCTCGATCCGCCAACCGATGCCGAACCAGGCGACGAAGAGCAGCGCCAGCGCCGCAGCATCGAGCCAGGAAAAGAGGCTGAGGGTTTCTTGGAGCACCATAGGCGGACCCTAGCGTTCTGATGGGTGCTTGCAATACGGCAAAATTGGTTATAAAAACTGACCAATTGCGCAAGGGAGGACGCGCCATGGAAATGCCTGCGCCGGATCAGAAGATCCTTTCCAGAAAGGATGCCGTGGTGCGCCGCCTGCAGGCGGTCCTGCCGCAGGATGCCGTCATTCACGACCCCGCCGAGACCCGCGCCTACGAGTGCGACGCGCTGACAGCCTATCGCTGCCCGCCGCTGGCCGCGGTACTCCCCGCCTCGACCGAGGAAGTCGCGGCGGTGCTGCGGATCTGTCACGAGGAGGGCGTGCCCGTTGTGCCGCGCGGCGCGGGCACCTCGCTCGCCGGCGGGGCGCTGCCCACCGCCGATTGCGTGATTCTCGGCGTGGCGCGGATGACCGAGGTGCTCGAGACCGACTATGCCAACCGGTTCATCCGGGTGCAGACCGGCCGCACCAACCTGAGCGTGTCGGGCGCGGTCGAGGAGGAGGGCTTCTTCTATGCGCCCGATCCGTCGAGCCAGCTTGCCTGCGCCATCGCCGGCAACGTCGCGATGAACTCGGGCGGGGCGCATTGCCTGAAATACGGAGTCACCACCAACAACCTGCTCGGCGTGACGATGGTGCTGATGGACGGCACGGTGGTCGAACTGGGCGGGGCGCATCTCGACGCGGCGGGCTACGACCTGCTCGGGCTGGTCTGCGGCTCGGAGGGGCAGCTTGGCGTCGTGACCGAGGCCACGCTGCGGATCCTGCGCAAGCCGGAGGGCGCAAGGCCGGTGCTGATCGGGTTCGACAGCAACGAGGTGGCCGGCCATTGCGTCTCGGACATCATCAAGGCCGGGGTGCTGCCGGTGGCGATCGAGTTCATGGACCGGCCCTGCATCCGCGCCACCGAGGCCTTCGCCCATGCGGGCTACCCGGATTGCGAGGCGCTGCTCATCGTCGAGGTCGAGGGATCGGAGGCCGAGATCGACGCGCAGCTCGGGATGATCTCGCAGATCGCGCGCAAGCACGACCCGGTGGAACTGCGCGAGAGCGGCTCGGAGGAGGAATCCGCGCGGATCTGGCTGGGGCGGAAATCGGCCTTTGGCGCGATGGGGCAGATCAACGACTACATGTGCCTCGATGGCACGATCCCGGTCAGCGCGCTGCCGATGGTGCTGCGCCGGATCGGGGAGATGAGCCGCGAATTCGGGCTGGACGTGGGCAACGTGTTCCATGCCGGCGACGGCAACATGCACCCGCTGATCCTCTACGATGCCAACAAGCCCGGCGACCTCGAGCTGTGCGAGCGTTTCGGGGCGGAGATCCTGAAGCTCTGTGTCGAGGTGGGCGGCTGCCTGACCGGCGAGCACGGCGTGGGGATCGAGAAGCGGGACCTGATGGTGCACCAGTACGGGGCGGAGGATCTGGAGATCCAGATGGCGGTGAAGGACGTGTTCGACCCGCACTGGCTGCTGAACCCGGCCAAGGTCTTTCCGCTGCAGGCGTCGCAGGGGCGGCGCGCGGCGTGAGGGCGCCGTTTGCCCCCTCTTTGCCTGACGGCAAATTCACCCCCAAGGATACTTCTGGACAGAAGACGCACGAGGTGCTGCGCGGATGATGACCCCGAAAAGCGAACAGGAACTGGCAGAGGCAATTGCCGGGACCGACGCACCGCTGACGGTGCGTGGCGGCGGCACGCGGCCGATCGGGCGGGCCCTGCCGGGGCAGACCCTGTCGGTGGCGGAGATGTCCGGGATCACGCTTCACGAGCCGGGCGCGCTGACGCTGGTGGCGCAGGCCGGAACGCCGGTGGCCGAGATCGAGGCCGCTCTGGCGGCGGAAGGGCAGCGGCTGGCCTTCGAGCCGATGGATCATCGGGGCCTGCTGGGGACGACGGGAACGCCGACCATCGGCGGTGTCGTGGCGGCGAATGTCTCGGGACCGCGCCGCATTCAGGTCGGCGCTTGCCGGGACAGCCTGCTGGGAGTGCGGTTCGTCGACGGCGCCGGGCGGGTGCTGCGCAACGGCGGACGGGTGATGAAGAACGTGACCGGCTATGACCTCGTGAAGCTGATTGCCGGAAGCTACGGCACGCTCGGCGTGCTGACCGAGGTCAGCTTCAAGGTGCTGCCGGCGGCGGAGGCTGTCGGGACCCTGCGGCTTCACGGTCTGGACGACCGGCGCGCGGTAGCGGCGATGTCGGCGGCACTGGGCTCGCCCTGCGAGGTATCGGGAGCCGCACATCTGCCCAGGGGCGCGGACGGGCGGCCGGTGACGATGCTGCGGCTGGAGGGGTTCGCCGACTCGGTGGCCTACCGGATGGGCCGGATGCAGACCCTGCTGGGGTCGTTCGGGGACGGCGAAATCGACAGGGACGCGGAAAGCGTGGCGGCCGCGTGGCGCGCCATCCGGGATGTGGAAGCCTTTGCCGGGCAGCCCGGCGACGTCTGGCGCGTCTCGGTGAAGCCCTCGGATGGGCCGGCCGTGGCCGAGGCGCTGGACGGGGCCGAGGTGATCTATGACTGGGGCGGCGGGCTGGTCTGGGCGCTGACCCCGGAAGGAACGGACGCGCGGGCGGCACTGGCCGGGATCGGCGGCCATGCCACGCTGGTACGGGCGTCGGAGGACACCCGCGCGCGGTTGGCGGTGTTTCATCCGGAGCCCGCGCCGGTGGCGGCGCTCGCGGCGGGGCTGCGCGCGAAGTTCGATCCGCGCGGGGTGCTCAACCCCGGCTTGATGGGATGACAGCGCGCGGGCGCGACGGGACAGGACAGGCGGAATGCAGACGAATTTCACGGCCGAGCAACTGAGCGATCCCGGCATTGCCCGGGCCAACGAGATCCTGCGCACCTGCGTGCATTGCGGGTTCTGCACGGCGACCTGCCCAAGCTACCAGGTGCTGGGCGACGAGCTCGACTCGCCGCGGGGGCGGATCTACCTGATCAAGGACATGCTGGAGAACGACCGGCCCGCGGATGCGCATACGGTCAAGCATCTCGACCGCTGCCTGAGCTGCCTTGCCTGCATGACCACCTGCCCCTCGGGCGTGCATTACATGCACCTGATCGACCACGCGCGGGAGCATGTCGAAAAGACCTATCGCCGTCCCTTCATGGACCGGATGCTGCGCGCGGTGCTGGCGCGGGTGATCCCCTATCCGGGGCGGTTCCGGCTGGCGCTGCTGGGGGCCAAGATCGGGCGGCCGTTCTCCTTCCTGATGCCGGATGCGCGGCTCAAGGCGATGCTGGCGATGGCGCCGAAGCGCATCCCGCCGGTGAGCCGCAACGACGATCCGCAGGTCTTCCCGGCGAAGGGCGAGCGGCGCAAGCGGGTGGCGCTGATGACGGGCTGTGCGCAGCGGGCGCTCAACACCGACATCAACGACGCCACGATCCGGCTGCTGACGCGGCTGGGCTGCGAGGTCGTGGTGGCGCGCGGGCAGGGCTGCTGCGGGGCGGTGACCCATCACATGGGCAAGGCCGACGCGGCGATGGACGCCGCCGCCAGGAACATCGACGCCTGGATGGCGGAGATCCAGCAGGAGGGGCTCGATGCGATCGTCATCAACACCTCGGGTTGCGGCACGACGGTCAAGGACTACGGCCACATGTTCCGCAACGATCCGATGGCGGAGCCGGCCGCAAGGGTGAGCGCGCTGGCGCGCGACGTATCGGAGCTGCTGGTGGAGCTTGGGGTCGAGGCCGAACCGCCGGCGCCGCTGCGGGTTGCCTATCACGCCGCCTGTTCGCTGCAGCATGGCCAGCAGATCAAGACCCACCCCAAGACGCTGCTGAAGGCGGCGGGCTTCGAGGTGGTGGAGCCCGCGGATTCGCATCTCTGCTGCGGTTCGGCTGGCACCTACAACCTGCTGCAACCGGAGATCTCGGCGGAACTCAAGGCGCGGAAGGTCCGCACGCTGGAGGCAAAGGCGCCGGACGTGATCGCGGCCGGGAACATCGGTTGCATGATGCAGATCGGGTCGGGCACCGGGATTCCGGTGGTGCATACGGTCGAGCTGCTCGACTGGGCAACCGGCGGGCCGCGGCCTCCGGCATTGGCACAGATCGGGGGCTGAAACGCGGACGCGAACCGTGCCATATTCTCGCCAGACCCGATGGGTAGCGTCGCCGCAGGTTACTGGAGAGATGGTTTTGCGTTCGCTGTTTTGCCTCATTGCCCTGACATTCCTGACCCTTGCCGCGCCATTGCAGGCGCAGGACGCCTTTCAGCGCGCGAGTCGGCTGACCGAGCTTTCCACCGCGGATGCGACTCGCGGATGGGAGGCCGTGGGGCGGCTCGACATGGGGCCGGGAACCTTCTGCACCGGGGCGCTGATTTCGCCCGACCTCGTGCTCACCGCCGCGCATTGCCTGTTCGACGCCGACACCGGACGGCGCATTCCCGAGGAGCGCATCGAGTTCCTTGCCGGCTGGCGCAACGGCCGGGCGGAGGCCTATCGCGGGGTGCGGCGGACGGCGGTGCATCCGGACTACGATTTCGGCGAGCCGCGCAACGTGGCGCGGGTGGCGCGGGATCTGGCGCTGGTGCAGCTCGACCGGCCGATCCGCAGCGCGCGCATCAAGCCTTTTGCCACCAGTTTCGAA
The DNA here is from genome assembly GCF_900188335.1 of Tropicimonas sediminicola. GTDB lineage: Bacteria > Pseudomonadota > Alphaproteobacteria > Rhodobacterales > Rhodobacteraceae > Tropicimonas > Tropicimonas sediminicola. Next base: position 325,933 of record NZ_FZOY01000001.1, read on the forward strand.
CTGGAGAAGGGCGCGGAGGTCGGCATCGTCTCCTACGCGGAGCATCGCTCCGAGGCGCCGTCGCTGCAGCAGGTCTGCCATGTGCTGGAGCGGTTCGGCGGGGTGGTGATGCTGTCCTGCTCGGTCGATTTCGGCTCCTCCGGCGCGCCGATCTTTGCCGATGTCGACGGCGAGCCGCAGATCGTCTCGGTGGTCTCGTCCAAGGCCGAGGCCAAGGGCGAACCGGTGGCGCTGGCCGGCGAGCTGCGCCCCTCCATCGAGGAATTGCGCGAGGCGCTGCAGGAGTCGCCCGACAACGTGATGAACCGCGGAAATGCGCTGGCTACGGGGCGCGATGACGGGCGGCTCGGCGCGAAGTTCGTCAAACCGTGATGCGGGGCGGGCTCCGCACCCTGCTGGTGGCGGCCGCGCTGGCCGCCGCGGGCGGAGTCGCGGTGGCCGATACCGGGCTGAAGCGCCTCACCCTGCGGCAGGACAGCCTCGGCTGGGAGGCGGTCGGCCGGCTCGACCTCGGCGGCAGCGGCTTCTGCACCGGGGTTCTGATCGAAACCGATCTGGTGCTGACGGCGGCCCATTGCCTTGTCGATGGGGCCACCGGCGCGCGGCGCGATCCGCGGCAGCTGACCTTTCGGGCCGGGTTGCGCGACGGCGAGGCCATTGCCGTGCGGGCCGGGGCCCGCGCGGTGCTGCATCCCGGATACGATCCGCAGGATCGCGACGGGCTGCGGCAGCTCCTTGCCGACGTGGCGCTGCTGGAGCTTGAACGCCCGATCCCGGCCGCCACCGCGGCGCCCTTCGTGACGGGCTCCACGGTCGGCGCGGGCGGTACCGTGAGCCTCGTCTCCTTTGCCACAGGGCGGGAGGAGGCGCTGAGCTGGCAGCGCGCCTGCGCGGTTCTGGGGCGCGGGCAGGGCGCGCTGCTCTTCACCTGCGACGCGAATTTCGGCTCGTCGGGAGCCCCGGTCTTCGAGACCTCCTCGGGACGCGCGCGGATCGTGTCGCTGGTCTCGCGCGGCTCCCGGGAGAACGGAGAGATCCGGGTCTTCGGTCCGGAGATCGCGGCGCCGCTGGCCGAAGTGCGCCGGGCCCTGCGCGAGGGGCGCGGGGTCTGGCCGGAGACGGGTTTCGTGGCGCGCCGGCTCACGGCACCGACCGGCGGGACCCTCCAGCGCAACCACGACACCGGCGCCAGGTTCCTGAAACCGTGAGATAATTCCCGGCGGACCGAGGTCTTGAAATGCTGCGGGAGGGTGCACACATCTGTCTCGTCCGGATGCCGAAGTCGGGTCCGGGCACTCCAATCGGCGTCCGTCCGACAGACCGGAGGGCGCACCACACAGACATCGCTCAAGAGAGGATGACCAGATGCGTACACTTGATTTTGCACCGCTTTACCGTGCCACCGTCGGCTTCGACCGTATCGCCGACATGATGGACCGGGTCATGGAAACCGAGGTTTCCGCTCCCACCTATCCGCCCTACAACATCGAGAAGATCGACGAGAATGCCTATCGCATCTCGGTTGCCGTGGCGGGTTTCGCTGAATCCGAACTCAACGTCGAGGTCAAGGAAGGCGCCCTGATCGTCTCTGCCCGCAAGGCCGAGGACGACAAGGAGCGGACGTTCCTGCATCGCGGCATCGCCACCCGCGCCTTCGAGCGCCGCTTCCAGCTGGCCGACCACGTCCGCGTCTCCGGCGCCAGCCATGTGGACGGCATGCTGCACATCGACCTGGTGCGCGAAGTGCCCGAGGCGCTGAAACCGCGCCGGATCGAGATCACCAACGGCAAGAAGGCCATCGAGGCCGAGACCGTCGAGGTCTGATCCCTCCGCGTCAGACAGACCGACCTTCGGGGCGCGTCGCCAACAGGCGGCGCGCCCTTTCCGTTCGGGCCTGTCAGGCGCTGCGATCGAAGAGCAGCACCTGGCCCATGCCGCAATCGGTGTCGATCACGAAACCTTCGGAGATCAGCCGCCCGAGGATCGCGGTATGGGTGGCCTTGTCGACGAGCGACGGGTGGAACTCGACCAGCAGCCGCTCGATCCCCGCGAGGTCGAGCCGGGCGAGGATGTCGTACTCCGCGCCTTCGATATCCATGATCAGGAAACTCGGCGCATAGGCGGCGATGGCCCGCGCGCCATCGACCCCCGGCACCTCGACGCTGCCGGCGTCGCCCTCGTCGAGCAGTGAGGCGGCCCAGAACCCGTGATGGCTGAGCGCGAGCTGCACCGGCCCGTCTGTCACGCCATAGGCGGCATGTTCGAGATCGAAGGAGACGCCGTTGAGTGCGCGGTTCTGCTCGATCACCGGGATCAGGCGCGGGTTTGCCTCTGCCGAGCGCCACTGGATGCCCTGCTGCCCCGAGAGCGTCGCGCAGGCGACGTAGCCCAGCCCGGCACCGAGCTCCAGCACACGGTCGCCCGGGCGCAGCGCGTGGCGGGCCATGGCGACCTCGTGGGATTCGTAGCTGCCGCCGGCCAGTCCGCGCAGCACCCGCGGTTCGACGGCCGTACGCGGCACGGCGAGGGTCACGCCGTCCATGGCGATCCTGCCGCCTTTCCAGGCTTCCAGGAAACGCCCGATCCAGATCGGCCCGTTCGAGGCGACACCGGCCGCTTCGAGTTGGTCGCAGATGGCGTCGATCCCGGCGGCATCGCCCCGCTCGACCTGCAGGCGCAGCAGCGCCTGGAGGATGCCGGGCTTCGCGGGGCTGTCCTCGAGCTCCTGCTCGAGCCCCGCTATCGCGGCCTCGGCGTCGGTCTCGGCCAGCAGTTCCAAACGCGCGAGCCGCTGCCAGGGCTTGGGGTTCGCCGCCTTGCCGGCCGCCTCGATGCGCTGGCGCCGCAGGCGCGTCGGAAGAGAGTTCTGCTGGAGCAGGGCGGGAATGACCATGGCGGCGAATCCTGTGTCGGCGTCGCTCCTTTAAACGAGCGGGCCGCTCGGGATGCAAGCGGCCCGCTGGGGGCTACCGCGCTGCGTCCAGCGTCTCGGCCAGCCGCATCAGCCGGAGCGCCTCGCTGCGGTAGCCGAACCGGTCCTCGCCGCGGGCGCCCTCGGCCAGGGCGATGGCGTGGCCCCAGGACCACTCGCCGGTATAGAGGCCGTTGCGCAGGAGCTGGCCGAAGCCGGCGATGGCGATTGCGAAACGGGCCTCGGCATCGGCCTCCTGTGCCTCTGCCGCAATCGGGGCCTCGATGAGCTGGCTCGCGGCCTCGCCCGGGGCCTTGTAGCGCAGCCGCAGGAAGCCCAGCTCGCCGTCGGCTGCCTCTACGGGCGTCTCCGGGCCATAGCGCAGCGGCTCGTTGAGCACGGCAGGCGACCCCACGGGTGTGACCTCGTAGAGCGCGGTTACCTGGTGGCCTGCACCGATCTCGCCGGCATCGACGCGGTCGTTGTTGAAATCCTCGCGCCGCAGCGCGCGGGTCTCGTAGCCGATCAGCCGGTATTCGGCGACCTCGGCGGGGTTGAACTCGAGCTGGATCTTGACGTCCTCGGCGATCGGGAAGAGCTGGCCCGTCAGCTGGTCCACCAGCACCTTCTGGGCCTCGGCGATGGTGTCGATATAGGCGGCCTGCCCGTTGCCGTTCTGCGCCAGCGCCTGCATCAGCGCGTCGTTCAGGTTGCCGCGCCCGAACCCGAGGACGGAGAGGTAGATACCGTCCTCGCGCTTGCGCGCCACGTCGGCCTTGAGCGCCTCCGGGTCCGAGGGACCAACGTTGAAATCGCCGTCCGTCGCCAGGATCACCCGCGTCACCTCGCCCGCGCCCGCCATGCCGCGCGCGACCTCGTAGGCCTGGTCGAGCCCAGCCTGCCCGGCGGTCGAGCCGCCGGCCTCGAGCCGGTCCAGCGCGCCTAGGATGGCGGCGCGGTCGCTGGCTGGCGTGGGCGCCAGCACCTCGCCCGCGCTGCCGGCATAGGTCACGATCGCCACCTGGTCCTCGGGGCGGAGCTGGCCCAGCATCAGCCGGAAGGATTGCGCGAGCAGCCCCAGCCGGTCCGGGCCCTGCATCGAGCCGGAGGTGTCGATCAGGAACACCAGGTTCAGCGGCGGCCGGGCCTCGGTCTCGGGCATCACGCCCTGCAGGCCGATCTGCAGGATCCGCGTGTCCGGGTTCCAGGGCGTCGGGCTGAGCGACGTCGAGACCGAGAACGGAGCGTCGCCGGGCGACGGGGCGGGGTAGGCATAGGGGAAGTAGTTCACCATCTCCTCGATCCGCACGGCGTCGGGCGAAGGCAACTGTCCGTTCATCAGCGAGGAGCGGACGATCGACCATGAGGCGGTGTCCACGTCGACGGAGAAGGTCGAGACGGGCTCTTCCGCCGTGACCTTGACCGGGTTCGCCTCGGCATTCGTGAAGGCTTCCGTGTCCGTCGCCGGGGCGAGCCGCACGGCCGCGTCCATATCCGCCGCCATCTTGGCCGCGGCGGGGGCTTCCGCCCGCAAGGCGGTGGTCGCGGCCATCGGCGCGGCGACCTCGGCCATCGGCGCGGGCATGGCCTCGTCCGCGAGCGGGGCGAGCTCCGTCGTGTCCGCGCGCGGTGCGGGAGCAAGGCTGCGACCCGCAGGGGCGTCGCTCTCCGCAAGGGCTTCGCTCTCCTGTTCGGGCTGGCCGAGCTGCACCGGCTGCCTGAGCGTTTCCGGCGGCAGCACGAGGAACAGCGCGAGCCCGGCCGTTACCAGTCCGGTCGTCGCGGCCAGCCCGGCGCGCGTGGTCATTGCATGGAACATCGTCTCACCTCCGTCGATCAGTCGCGCGATCCATCCGCGCTCGGAGGTGGGACGGACGGGGGCGGCGTTTTCTTGGCGGCCGGATTCGGATGCCGTGTCGAATTCCGCGTCGAAACGGGCCATCGCCGCACCGAGATCGGCGGCCTTGCGGGTCGTGTCGGGGGCGGGCGTGGATTTGAGGGCCTTGCGCAGGCGGTCGAGATCGTCAGTCATTCCATATCCTCCGCGGCGCGGGCGCGCAGAGCCTTCTTCACCTCCGACATGCGCCAGGCGACAGTGCCCTCGGAGAGGCCGAGCACGCTGGCGGCCTCGGCCTGGGTCAACTCCTCGGCAAGGATCAGAACGGCGGTGTCGCGCAGGTCGGGTTTCAACGTGGCCATGGCCTCGGCCAGCCAGTCGGTGGCGGCGCGGCTCTCGCTGTCGGCAGCGCGGCGGGCGACTTCCCAGTCGCCCCAGCCGTCGGCGGCGCGGGCGTGGCTTGCGGAGCGTCGGCGGCGGTCGTGGGCGGCGTTCACCGCGACCCGGTAGAGCCAGGTGGTGAACCGAGCCTCGCCCCGAAAGCCCCGCAACTTGGCAGGCAGGGCGAGGCAGATATCCTGGGTCAGGTCCTCGGCCTCGGCCCGCTGTCCGGTGAGGCGCATCGCAAAGGCGAACAGCCGATCGTAGTGCCGCCCGAGCAGGGCGGCAAAGGCATCGCGGTCGCCGCCTGCGGCGGCCCGGGCCAGGGCTTCGTCATCGGTCATCATGCGCATTTCACCGGGTATGACGCGGCCCGGACGCCGATCCTTGGGAGGCCGGCCACGATCTTTCGCCGCCGGCCGGAAGGATCACTCGCCGTCGAGCAGCGGGTCGATCCGGTTGGCCCTGAACTTGCGCCAGCGCGACCAGATCGCGAGCCACAGGCAACCCAGCACGAAGAGGATGGAGATCGACACCCAGGGAATGATCCGGACATCGGGCCCTTCGACCGGCTTCACGCTGATCGCGTTCGGGTAGATCGAGAAATACTGGTTCCGCCAGCCGTATCGCTTGATCGCCACCCACTTCGGGTTCTCCTGCGTCGAACGCATGTCGGTCGCCCTTGTGTGCAGGTTCGACGTGTTGAACTTGAAATAGGGCGGCCAGCCCCAGCCAGTGTCCTCGTTGCGATAGACCATGTCCTTGCCGCTCGACTTCTTGGCATTGATGAAGTGGACATCGCGGCTCGGGATTCCGGTGGCCTCGCCGGTGTTGGAATCCGCCCAGAAGATCGAGTTCTCGCCATAGTCGATCCGGCGTACCTCGGTATCGACGATCCGCACGACGTCATTGCGCGGCAGGGTGTAATGCAGGAACGAGCCGACAATGACGACGATCACCAGCCAGAAGGTCCATTTGATGTAGTACCACATGGGGTAGCCTCATCTGTAATTCGTGAAGTAGATGATGGTGCCGATGAGCAGGATCGGCACGATGTAGACGCCGAGGATGAGCTTGCGGCGCAGCGACGAGTCGTAGGCCTCCAGCCCGTCCCGCACGAAGGCCTCCCGGTCGCCCTCTCCGATCTCCTCGTCCCATTCCCGCTCCAGCTTCTCGCGCCGGACGGACCGCGAGTAGAGCGAGAGGCTGACGTAGACAACGCTCAGCGCCACGAAGAGGATCAGCAGGAGTTTTGCCAGCGCAGCCATACGGTTCTTGTCCCACCTTCCCGTCGTGGTCGATCCGGGGGGCGCATCGGGCCCCGTTTCTTCCCTGATACCGCGCTTGCAGCCGTTGCGCGATACCGGATTTCTCAAAAGGCAGGCTATCTTAGCCTTCGGAGCGCCGTCCGCGGGCGAGCCACCGTCGCAGCGTGAGCAAGAGCCAGCGCAACGCGAGCACCACGGCCACGGCCAGCATCCAGCCCAGGGCCACGTCGACGGCATGGAGCGCCGCGGCGAGGGCCGGGTCGTCCGCGTCGACATGGTGCCCGGCGAGCCAGCGCAGGCCGAATCCCCCGGCCATGAGCCCGCTCAGGGCCTTCTGCTTCCAGTTCATCCGTCCTCGCAGGGGCCAGTTCCGGCCGGAACCATAGCCTCCGTCCCGGGGGACGTCATCGGCGATCTGGGCTGCCGCAGCGGCAGGGGCGTCGAAGGGGCCGCTCTCGGCACATGCCCCATTGTCGACGGCGCGGGCCGGGACTAGCCTCCGCCCATGGCTCAAGACATCGAAACCAGACTGGTCGCTGCAATCGCCGCGCGCAGGGACTCCCTGATCGGCCTCACGCAGGACCTGATCCGCATCCCGACGCTCAACCCGCCGGGGCGCAACTACCGGGAAATCTGCGATTATCTCGACGGGCGGCTGTCAGGCTCGGGGTTCACGGTCGAGCTGATACGGGCCGAGGGCGCGCTGGCCGACAGCGACGCGCATCCGCGCTGGAACATCATCGCGCGTCGCGAGGGCCGGCGGGCGGGCGAGACGGTCCATTTCAACTCCCACCACGACGTGGTGGAGGTGGGCAACGGCTGGTCGGTCGATCCGTTCGGCGGCGACCTGATCGACGGGCGCGTCTATGGCCGCGGGGCCTGCGACATGAAGGGGGGGCTCGCGGCTTCCATCATCGCTGCGGAGGCCTTCATCGCGACCTGCCCGGATTTCGCCGGGGCGGTGGAGATCTCAGCCACCGCCGACGAGGAATCCGGCGGCTACGGCGGCGTCGCCTACCTGGCGGAGAAAGGCTGGTTCCACCCGTCGCGCGTACAGCACGTCATCATCCCCGAGCCGCTCAACAAGGACCGGATCTGCCTCGGCCATCGCGGTGTCTGGTGGGCGGAGATCGAGACCAAGGGGCGGATCGCTCACGGCTCGATGCCGTTCCTCGGCGATTGCGCCGTGCGCCACATGGGGGCAGTCCTCGCCGAGATGGAGGCGACGCTCTTCCCGCTGCTCGCCAGCAAGCGGACGGCGATGCCGGTCGTGCCCGATGGGGCCAAACAATCCACGCTGAACATCAACGCCATCCATGGCGGCGAACCGGAGCAGGACCCGGATTACACGGGCCTGCCGGCGCCCTGTGTTCCCGACCGCTGCCGGATCACCATCGACCGGCGCTTCCTGATCGAGGAGGACATTGCCGAGGTGAAGGCCGAGGTGGCGGCGATGCTGGAACGGGTCAAGGCGGAGCGGCCGAGCTTCGACTACGAGATCCGGGACCTCTTCGAGGTGCAGCCCAGCATGACCGAAGAGGACGCCCCCGTGGTGCGGACGGTGGCGCGCGCGATCGAGAAGGTGCTCGCGACGCGCCCCGATTACGTCGTCAGCCCCGGCACCTACGACCAGAAACACATCGACCGCATCGGCCGGCTCAAGAACTGCATCGCCTATGGCCCGGGAATTCTCGACCTTGCGCACCAGCCTGACGAGTGGGTCGGCGTGCAGGACATGGTGGACAGCGCCACGGTGATGGCGCTGACCCTGGCCGAACTGCTGCTGCCGGACGCGGGCGCATGAGGCGCCAGCGCGGCGCTCGCGCCTGTCCGGGGTGGCTTGCGCGGGCTTGCGGCGCGGGATCCGGGTATCTGATCCAGGAAGAGGCTGCGGCACTATCTTCTTGGCAAAAATACCCAAATCCGACCGTGCCGGCTCACGCGGCGTTTGAATGATGCTCCGAAATCCTTAGGCTCCGCCGCATGGTTCATTATGCCGCCACGCGTCTTGTCTCGCTCGCCCTGTCGCTGATCGCGGCGAGCCTGGTGATCTTTGCGGTGGTGGAAGTCATTCCCGGCGATCCCGCCGCCTACATGCTGGGGCTCAATGCCTCGCCCGAGGCGGTTGAGGCGCTTCGGCGGGATCTTGGGCTGACCGGGGGGCTGGTCGAGCGCTATCTCTCCTGGGCGGGCGGGATGCTGCGCGGCGATTTCGGCACCTCCTACACCTATCGCGTGCCGGTGGCCGAACTGGTGGTGCAGCGGCTCGGCGTCTCGCTGCCGCTGGCGCTCTACGCCCTCGCGCTCTCGACCCTGATCGCCCTGCCGATCGGAATGCTCGCGGCGGCCCGGCGGGGGCGGGCGGTCGATTACGGCATCATGGGGGTGACGCAGCTTGGCATCGCAGTGCCGAACTTCTGGTTCGCGATGCTGCTGGTCGTGCTGCTGGCGATCACGTGGCAGGTCTTTCCCGCCGGTGGCTTTCCCGGCTGGGACGCCGGGGTCGGGCCGGCGCTTCGGGCGCTCACGCTGCCGGCGGTGGCGCTGGCGCTGCCGCAGGCCTCGATCCTCGCCCGCGTGATGCGCTCGGCGCTGATCGACACGCTTGGGCAGGATTATATCCGGACGGCGCGGGCCAAGGGGCTGTCGGAAGGGCAGGCGATCCGCAATCACGGGGTGCGCAACGCGCTGATCCCCGTGCTCACGATCATCGGGCTGCAGTTTTCCTTCCTGCTGGCCGGGGCGATCATCATCGAGAAGGTCTTCTTCCTGCCCGGGCTCGGGCTGCTGATCTTCCAGGGGATCACGCAGCGCGACCTGGTGGTGGTGGAATCGGTGGTGATGCTGCTGGTCTTCGCGGTGATCGTGGTGACCTTCCTCGTCGACCTCGCCTACGCGGCGGTCGACCCGCGGCTGAGGCACGGGCGATGAGGGTGCCGGTGCAACTCGTTCTCGGGGCGGCGCTCTTTGCGCTGTTCCTCGGCGCGGCGCTCCTGTCTCTGGTCTGGACGCCCTTCCCGGTGACCGATCTCGACATCGCGGCCAAGCTGGCGCCTCCGGGGGGCGGGCACCTGCTCGGCACCGATCACCTCGGGCGCGACATGCTCTCGATGCTGATGGCCGGCGCGCGCACCTCGATCGCCGTGGCGCTGGTGGCCGTCGGCATCGGCATCCTGCTCGGCGTGCCGCTTGGGCTGGCGGCGGCGGCGCGGCGCGGTTCGCTGCTCGACGAGGTGATCATGCGCGGCAACGACCTGATCTTCGCTTTTCCCTCGCTGGTGATCGCGATCCTGATCACCGCGGTCTTCGGCCCCTCGGCGCTCAACGCGATCCTGGCGATCGGGATCTTCAACATCCCCGTCTTCGCCCGCGTGGCGCGGGGAGCGGCGCTGACCGTCTGGCCGCGGGAGTTCATCCTGGCGGCAAGGGTGGCGGGCAAGGGCGCGGCGCTGATCTCGGCCGAGCATATCCTGCCCAACATCGCCAATCTGCTGGTGGTGCAGGGAACGATCCAGTTCTCTATGGGTGTTCTGGCCGAGGCCGGGCTCTCCTATGTCGGGCTTGGCGCGCAGCCCCCGACTCCCTCCTGGGGGCGGATGCTGGCTGATGCGCAGACCTTCTTCTACGGCTACCCGCGGCTCGCGATCCTGCCGGGGCTCTGTATCGTGCTGACAGTGCTGGGGCTCAACCTGATGGGGGACGGGCTGCGCGACCTGCTCGACCCGCGGCTTCGGAGGAATGTCCGGTGATCGCGCTGGAGGGGGTCTCTGTCGGGATCGGCGGCGCACCGATCCTGCGCGACGTCTCGCTCGCTCTGGAGGCCGGGCGGATCCTCGGGCTGGTCGGCGAGAGCGGTTCGGGCAAGTCGATGACGGCACTCTCGGTGATCCGGTTGCTGCCGCAGGGAGCCGCGCTCGGGGGCAGGGTGCTGCTCGAAGGGCGCGAGCTGACGGCGCTTTCGGAGCGGCAGATGTGCGCGGTGCGCGGCGCGGAGGTCGGGATGATCTTCCAGGAACCGATGACGGCGCTGAACCCGGTGCAATGCATCGGCGACCAGGTGGCCGAGACTCTGCTGGTGCATGGCGCCGCCGGCCGGTCGGAAGCGGCGTCGATCGCCCGGGAGCGGCTGGGTCGCGTAGGGCTCTCGCCGGACCGGTTCCCGCTCGGGCGCTATCCGCACGAATTGTCCGGCGGGCAGCGTCAGCGGGTCTGCATCGCGCTCGCGGTCGCGCTCCGGCCGAAACTGCTGATCGCCGACGAGCCGACAACCGCGCTCGACGTGACCACGCAGGCGCAGATCCTGTCGCTGATCCGGGAGCTGGTGCGCGAGGAGGGGATGGCCTGCCTGTTCATCACCCATGACCTCGCCGTGGTGGCGGAGATGGCCGACGAGGTGGCGGTGATGAAGGCGGGAGAAGTGGTGGAGCACGGCGCCACCGCAGGCTTGCTGCGCGAGATGCGGCACCCCTACACCCGCGCGCTGTTCGAGGCCTCGCGGCATCGGCCGGAACGCGCGGTGCGCGAGACCGGAACGCCGCTGCTGGAGGTGCGCGAGGCGGTTCGGGATTACCCGCTCAGGCGGAGCCGGCTCTTCGGGCCGAGGCCGTCCTTTCGCGCCGTGGACGGGGTGAGCCTCACCCTGGCGCGGGGCGAGAGCCTTGGGCTGGTGGGCGAATCCGGTTGCGGGAAGTCGACTCTGACCCGCGCAATCCTCGGGCTCGAAGCCCTGCAGGGGGGCGAGATCCGGCTCGACGGGGCCGAGGTCGCTCCGGGGATGCCGGCAGAGCTGCGGCGGCGGATGCAGGTGGTGTTCCAGGACCCCTATGGCAGCTTCAACCCGCGGCACCGGGTCGGGCGGATCCTGTCGGAGCCGTTTCACCTGACCGGGCGGCCGGAGGATGCGGAGGCGCGGATCGCAGAGGTGCTGCGCGACGTCGGGCTGCGTGCGGAAGACGCGGAGAAGTTCCCGCACGAGTTCTCCGGCGGGCAGCGGCAGCGGATCGCGATAGCGCGGGCGCTGATCACCCGGCCGGAGCTGATCGTGCTGGACGAGGCTGTCTCGGCGCTCGACGTCTCGATCCGGGCGCAGATCCTCGATCTTCTGGCCGACCTGCAGGCGCGCTTCGGGCTGAGCTACCTGTTCATCTCGCACGACCTGACGGTTGTGCGGGCGATCACCGACCGGGTTCTGGTGATGCGGGCGGGCAAGATCGTGGAGGCCGGGCCCACCGAGGCGGTGTTTTCCGCGCCGGAGCATGCCTACACGCGGGAATTGCTGGCGGCGGCGCCGGTTCTGCCGGCGGCCTGAAAACCGTGGTCGGCGCCGGGGGGCAGCCCCCCGGAGCCCCCCGGGATATTTTCGGACAGAAGAAGCTGAAGCGGGCGCTTACTTGGTCAGGATGAGCTTGCCGGCCTTGGTGATGCGGAGCGTGTAGACCTTCTCGTCGAGGACGATCTGGGCGAGGCCGTTTTCGCCGGTCATGGCGCGGGCGTCGAAGGTCGGGCGGCCGGGAAGGGCGGCGGAATCGGTGAGGCTGATCGTGTTCATCATGGTCATCGGTGCGACTCGCTCTTGGTCTGGAGGGGGGAGGCATGGAGCTCGAGCCCGTGGCAAAGGCCCGGGGCGTTCGGCGGCAGAACGACCGTCGGGGACCTGTGGGGCATGGAATCTGGCATCGGGCTCTCCTTGAATGCGGATAGCCTACTAAAACACTTTGGATTGTCAATTCCGATTAATTTTATCGGGAATGTATTGCGGGCGGGCTTTCAGGCGCGAACCGCATGGTTTGACAGGCCGGGAGGCTCCGCGCCGGGCACCGGGCGGGAAGCGGCTGTTGCTGTGGAGGGCACGGGTCAGCCCATGTCGTAGGGGGGAAGCTGGCCGAGCGCCTCGCGCAGGGCGCGGCCCCAGCCTTCGGAGATCTCGTTGTAATAGGGGTTGTCCCGGGTGATCCGGTCCTCGTGGCCGATCTCGAAACTGTCGGCGACATAGGTCTGGAGATCGAAGGGCATACCGACCGATAGGTTCGCCTTGAGCGTGGAATCGAAGCTCACCAGCAGCAGCTTGATCGCGTCCGGAAAGGTGAGATCCTCGGAGAAGCCGCGCAGCAGCATCGGCCGGCCGTATTTCGTCTCGCCGATCTGGAAGAAGGGCGTGTCCTCCGAGGCCTCGATGAAATTGCCCTCGGGATAGATCAGGAACAGGCGCGGCGGGCCCGGGTCGATCTGGCCGCCGACGATGATGGTCGCGCCAAAGGCGGAATCGGCCGCCTGGCCCTGGGTCGAACGCTCGGAGATCACCTCGCGCAGGGTCTCGCCGACCAGACGGGCGACCTGGAACATCGAAGGCTGTTCGAGGATCGAGGGGTTGCGCTCGCCCTGCGCCTTGCTGCGCTCCTCCAGCACGCTGATCACCGCCTGGGTGGTCGCGAGATTGCCGGCGGTCATCAGGGTGACGAGACGCTCGCCGGGCACGCACCAGGTGTGCATCTTGCGGAAGGTCGAAATGTTGTCGACGCCCGCGTTGGTACGCGTGTCGGACATGAAGACAAGGCCGCGCTTCATGCGCAGGCCGACGCAATAGGTCATGGGCGTGCTCCGGTTTGCCGCAATGGCAAGAGCCTATTGTTGGACCTGTATGTCAACGCCCAAGGTCTCGCTTCCGGCCTGGCCGGTGTGCAGGCCGGAGATCGGGGCGGCCTCGGAGTAATCCAGCCCGGTGGCGACGCGCACGTAGCGCTCGTCTGGGCAGACCTCGTTCGGCACGTCGAAACCGACCCAGCCGAGGGCGTCGATATGGACTTCGGCCCAGGCGTGGCTCGCTTCCTGCGACACCTGATCGTTCAGGAGCAGGTAGCCGGAGACGTAACGCGCCGGGAATCCGAGTTGCCGGGCGGCGGCGATGAAGACATGGGCGTGATCCTGGCAGACGCCGGAACCGGCATGCAGCACCTCTTCGGCGGTGGTCGTGGTGGTCGTGGTGCCGGTCTCGTACTTGACCGCCTCCAGCACGCGGGCCGACAGCGCATGGCAGCGCGCGATGTCGTCGTCGTAGTCCCCGGACAGACCCTTGACCAGCGAGCGGATCGCCATGCCCTGCTTGGTCAGCGGCGTCTGGCGCTGGAAGTACCACAGCGGAGCGTAGCCGCTGTGCCGGCCAACCACGCCGTTGGTGTCGGAGGTCTCCACCTCGCCCTGGCTGGTGACCACGATCTCGTGCCCCTCGCCACCGAAGGACATGAGCATCACGTCGTTGGCGTTGTGGTCGACGAACTCCAGCTCCTTCTTGCCGCCGGAAACCTGGGTCTGCCAGGTCACGACGTTCTGTCCGATGCCCTGTTTCGGCGTCAGCCGGAGTTGCTGCAGCGCGAAGGGGACGGGCTCGGAATAGGTGTAGGTGGTCCGGTGCTGGATCGTCAGGCGCATGGCTTATCCATAGAAGCGGTAGTCGGATTCGATGGTGGAGCCCAGCCGCGCAAGGTCGGACAGGAATTCCTGGATGAACTCGTGCAGGCCGGCGTCGAAGATCTGCTCGGTCGTGGTCGAGGCGAGACGTCCGACGAGCGCTTCCACCTGTTCGTGGCAGGCGTGGCGCGTGCCGTATTCCTTCTCGAGGTAGGACATGTTGGCCCGCGCCTTGGCGGCGCAGAAGGCCAGCGACCGCGGCATCCGGCTGTCGAGGATCAGGAAGTCCGCGATGCCCATGGCGCTGATGTCCGGCCCGTTCAGCCAGCGATAGGAACTCTGCCCGCCGACGGCGCGCAGGATGTTCTCCCATTGGACGTTGTCGAGCGCGGAGCCGATATGGCTGACCGATGGCAGCAGCACGTAATATTTCACGTCGAGGATGCGCGCGGTGCTGTCGGCGCGCTCCAGGAAGGTGCCGGCGCGGGCGAAGTTGAACACGTCGTTGCGCAGCATTGTGCCGTGGGTGGCGCCGCGGACCTGGGCGTTCTGCTGCCGGATCAGGCTGAGAACGGCCGGCAGATCGCGGTCGCTGACCTGGCGGGACAGGGCGGTCCGGACGTTCATCCAGAACTCGTTGGTCGATTCCCAGACCTCGCGGGAGAGCGCCGTGCGGACCATGCGGGCATTGTTGCGCGCCGCCTCGATCATCGACAGCACGCTCGAGCTGTTCGCGGTGTCGCGCAGCAGGAAGTTGACGACCTTCTGCTGATCGAAGGAGTCGTTGCTCTCTAGGAAGGTCTGGCGGACGCCGGTGGCGTCGAGAATGCTCGACCATTCGTCGGTCGAGCTCGCCGGTCGTGTGAGCGCGTTGCGCAGGCCGGCCTCGATGAGGCGCGACGTGTTTTCGCTGCGTTCGAGATAGCGGTACATCCAGTAGAGACCGCCTGCTGTCTTGCCGAGCATCCCGCTATTCCTCCAGCACCCAGGTGTCCTTGGTGCCGCCGCCCTGGCTCGAGTTCACCACCAGCGATCCCTTCTTCAATGCAACCCGTGTCAGCCCTCCTGGCGTCAGGTCGATTCCCTGCGGCGAGACCAGCGCAAAGGGGCGCAGGTCGACGTGGCGCGGCGCGAGGCCGGCCTTGGTGAGGATCGGGACGGTGGAGAGCGCCAGCGTGGGCTGGGCGATGTAGTTTGCGGGCCGGGCCTCCAGCTTGTCGCGGAAGGCGGCCAGTTCCTTCTTGCTGGCGGCTGGGCCCACCAGCATCCCGTAGCCGCCCGAGCCGTGCACTTCCTTGACCACCAGTTCCTTCAGGTTGTCGAGCACGTAGGCAAGGCTGTCGGGGTCCGAGCAGCGCCAGGTCGGCACGTTCTCAAGAAGCGCCTTCTCGCCGGTGTAGAACTCGACGATGTCCGGCATGTAGGAATAGATCGCCTTGTCGTCGGCGATGCCGGTGCCGGGAGCGTTGGCGATGGTGATGCCGCCCGCCCGGTAGACGTCGAGGATCCCGGGCACCCCCAGCATCGAATCCGGGCGGAAGTTCAGCGGATCGAGGAAATCGTCGTCGACGCGGCGGTAGAGAACATCGATCGCCTTGTAGCCCTCGGTCGTGCGCATGGCGATCCGGCCATCCACGACCCGCAGGTCGGTGCCGTCGACCAGTTCGGCGCCCATGTTGTCGGCCAGGAAGGAATGTTCGAAATAGGCCGAGTTGTGGATGCCGGGCGTGAGCACGGCGAGCACCGGCCGTCCGCTCGTCGCCGGCGGCGCGCAGGCCGAGAGCGAGCGTGACAGGCGCGTCGGGTAATCCTGCACCGGTCGCACGCGGATCTTGCTGAACAGCTCCGGGAACATCTGCAGCATCGTCTCGCGGTTCTCCAGCATGTAGGAGACCCCCGAGGGCGTGCGCGCATTGTCCTCCAGGACGTAGAACTGGTCCTCGCCGGTACGCACCAGGTCGGTGCCGACGATGTGGGTATAGACGTTCCCCGGCGGCGAAACGCCGATCATCTGCGGCAGGAAGGCGTCGTTGTTGGCGATCAACTCGACCGGAATCCGACCCGCGCGGAGGATCTCCTGCCGGTGATAGATGTCATGCAGGAAGGCGTTGATCGCCCGCACCCGCTGGTCGATGCCGCGGGTCAGCTTGTCCCATTCGCGGGCCGACAGGACGCGCGGCACGATGTCGAACGGAATCAGCCGCTCGTCGGCCTCGTCCTGCCCGTAGACGTTGAAAGTGATGCCCGTGCGGCGGAAGAACTGCTCCGCCTCCTGGGACTTCTTGCGAAGCCGAGAGAGATCCTCGCCTTCGAACCATTTGCTGTATTCCTTGTACGGCCGCCGGGGATCTCCCGATGGGCCGTGCAATTCGTTGAAAAACGTACCCGTCTCGCTCATGCGATCACCTTGACTGCGCCCGCTGGCGGCCGCAACTGGCTGTTTTCTTTTGCGGCTTCATGTCCGCACTCTTCTCTCGAAGTGTTCACGAACCGGTGGTGTATTGCGACAGTTTTTTGGACCGTTGCACAATATTCAGGCGGTCGGTGGGGCGACTTCGAGCCAGATGGTGATCGGGCCGTCGTTGACCAGTTCCACGGCCATGTCCGCGGCGAAGCGGCCGCGTTCGACGGGGGTGCCGAGGCTGGCCAGGTGGTCGGCGAAATGCTCGTAGAGACGGCGCCCGGTCTCGGGGTCGGCGGCCTCGGAAAACCCGGGGCGATTGCCGCGGCTGGTATCGGCGGCGAGGGTGAACTGGCTGACCACCAGGGCCGCGCCGCCGATGTCGGGCAGGGAGCGGTTCATCTTGCCGGCGTCGTCCTCGAAAATCCGCAGCTTGGAGAGCTTGGCCGCGAGTTTCTCGGCCTCGGTCTCGCTGTCGCCGCGCATCGCGCAGACCAGCGCCAGGACCCCGGGGCCGATGGAGCCGATCACCTCGCCATCGACCGTCACGGAGGCGCGGGTGACCCGCTGGATCAGCGCCCTCACAGGCCCAGTTCGGCGGCTGTGGGCGGGTTGGCCCCGGCGCGGCTCACGGTGACGGCGGCGGCATCGCCTCCGAGCTTGAGCGCGGCGGCGAGATCGGCCTCGGGGATGTCCTCCAGCCCGGCCTTGCTCAGCCGGCCGGCCCGCTTGAGACCGGCGAGGAAGCCTGCGTTGAACGTATCGCCCGCACCCACCGTGTCGACGACCTCGACCCGGTTGGCAGGCACGCTGTGCTGGCGGCCCTCCATGAAGGCGGTCACGCCCTTGGCCCCCTCGGTGACGCAGATCACCTTGGGCCCCTTGGCGAGCAACTGCCCGGCCAGGTCGGCCAGCGTGCCGTCGCCCGCGAGCCAGTGCAGATCCTCGTCGGAGACCTTCACCACGTCGGCGGCGGCGATCATCCGGTCGATCCGGGCGCGGTAGGCGGCCTCGTCCTTGATGAAGCCGGGGCGGATGTTGGGGTCGAGCATCACCAGGCGCTTGCCGCTCTCGCGCAGCGCAAGCGCCTCGTAGGTTGAGGCGCAGGGCTCCACCACGAGGGAGATGCCGCCAAAGAACAGCGCCTCGACCCCGTCGAGCGCTTCTGGCGCCGGCAGGTCCGCGGGGGTGATCATCCTCCCCGCAGTGTTCTCGTCGTAGAAGGCATATTTCGCGTGGCCCTCGGTCAGTTCGACAAAGGCCAGCGTCGTTGGCCGGTCGGAGCGGGCGCAGAGCGCGTAATCCACATCGCTTGCCTGCAGCGCCGCCTCGAGACGGACGCCGAACAGGTCGGTCGAGAGCCCGGTGAAGAAGCGCGACGGCGCACCGAGGCGACCGAGCGCGATCGCAGTGTTGAAGACCGCCCCGCCCGCAACGGGCGAGAAACAGGGTTCGGATGCGGTGGACACGCGCGGCAGCATGTCGATCAGGGCTTCGCCAGCGCACAGGATCATCGTGTCCCTCCCATCCCGGTTTGCGGTTTTCATCTCCTAGCGCCGTCCTCGGAAAAGGTCCACAGCCGCCGCCGATCCTGCTGCAGGTCAAGGTGGACCGGGGCCGCCGGTGGTATGATCGCGGCGTTGGGGAATCGCAGTCGAAGGAGGAGGAAATGGTCGAGAAATCACACACCAGCGGCTTCTGGCCGAGCCTCTACGAGCCGTTCCGCGGCCTCGGCGAACGGGTGTCCGAATGGGTCGCCCCGGCTGCCGAAGCATCCGGCGCCGAAAACGCCTACCGGATCGCCGTGGAGCTGCCCGGCGTGGAGGAAAAGGACATAGACCTGAGCGTGGAGGAGGGCGTGGTGACGCTGTCCGGCGAGAAACGCACCTCGCGCGAGGAAAAGGGCGAGACCTGGTTCTTCAGCGAGCGCCAGTACGGTTCGTTCAGCCGTTCGTTCCGCCTGCCGCCGGATGCCGACGGCGCAGCGGTGGACGCGCATCTGAAAGACGGCGTGCTGACGATCACGGTGCCCAAGCGGACGCCCTCGGTCGATCCGTCCAAGCGGGTGAAGATCAAGGCCGGGTAGCCTGACCTAGAAACCCTGGGGCAGGGTGGTGCTGAAACCGCCCTGCTCCTGCCCGAGGTAGAGCAGCAGCCCCGCCGCGATGAGCGCGACGAGAACGGCAAGCGCGATTTTCCAGGCGGAGTAGGGCCGTTCGCCCTTCACCTCGCCGGTGCGCGCATTCACCACGAAGCGATAGGACTTGCCGCGGAAGCGATAGGCCGCGAGCCAGACCGGCAGCAGGATGTGCTTGAAGGTCACGTTGCCGTGCCGGGTGCGGGCGTCGGTGATCTGCTGGTGGTCGCCGCCGATGTCGCGCCGGATGTCGGCGGCGATCACCGCGTCCATCTTGCGCTGCGCATAGCCGAAGCCGGGTTCCAGGTCGACGGTGTAGGCCTCGGCGATGTAGCCGGCGAGGTATTCGGGCCGGAAGGGCACCAGCTTGGCCAGGTCCCACGGGTCGAGCGCGTCGACGTATTGCCGGGGCAGGCTGTCGGCGGCCAGCACCAGGACATCGTCGAAATCCCGCGCCACCCGGCCCTGCACCGCGCGCCAGCGGGTCTTGCGCACCCGCACGTTCTGACGCTTGCCGTTCACGACGCGGGTTTCTGTGACGTAGTAATCGTCGCCCCGCCGCCCCCGGTACTCGGTGCGCGTGCGCGAATCGTAGGTCCAGAAGGGGACGTAGATCCCCTTCATCCGCCGTCCCTTGCGCGCGTATTCCTTGAGCCCGCCAGGCGCGAACCAGAGCCGGCCGAGCCAGTCCGACATCGCCTTGCGGGCGGTTTCCTCGGTCAGGGCAAAGGGCAGCACGGCGGTGGGCTTGAGGTGGCGCTGGATGCCGGTATCGGTGACCACGGGAGAGGCGCAGAACGGGCATTCCGTGGCCTGCTCCGCCTCGCCCATCTCGAAACTCGCGCCGCAGCTCTCGCAATGGGCGGTGCGGGCGGAGACGATCTCGCCGGGGGGCAGGTCGCGGCGCAGGCCGCGCTCGTAATCGAGTTCCTGCAGCGCCTCGGCCCATTCGCCGCGTCCGCCCGCGCTCACATGTTCAACATGCCCGCAATGGTCGCAGACCAGGCTGCCACGGTCGGCCGAGAATCGCAGGTCCGCCCCGCAGGCGGGGCAGGGAAAGCGGTGCTGCTCGGCCACGGCTTCGGTGGCCGGGCCGGCCGCGTCGTCGTCTGTCCAGGGCGTGTCGGACACCTTTGCCTCCGGTTCAGGCGCCCGGCGGCGGGGGCGGCGGCAGGATGGTGAAGAGCTGCGCCAGCTCCTGCACGTCTTCGGCCGGTTTCCAGCCGTCCTGGCCGGGCGTCCAGACCAGGCTCTCCCGGGTCAGCTCGCCGGCGCCCGCCATGCGGCCCATGTCGGCCTTGGAGAACGGGCCGGAAGTCTGGCCGGCCTTGGCGATGTGCCAGACATGCTCGACCGGCGGAGGGGGCGGCGGCGGGGCCGGTTGCACCGCGGCCGGAGCGGCATGCGTCTGCGGTGCGGCGCCCCAGGGGCCGGCCGCATAGCCCGGGTTCGCCATCTGCGCGCCCATCGCCATGCCCATCCCGGCGCCGAGCCCGGCGGCCATGCCACCGCCAGCCGGATTGCGCGCCGCGGAGGTCATCGCCTCGGCGGCGGAATACTGGGTGAACTTGCCCAGATCGCCCGCCAGCCCCATCGAGGTGCGCTTGTCGAGCGCCTCTTCCACCGCCGGGGGCAGCGAGATGTTCTCGATGTAGAATTCGGGCATCACCATGCCGTAATCGGCCAGCACTTCCGAGACCTTGGCGGCGATCAGCTTGCCCATGTCGGCGGTGTTGGCGGCCATGTCGAGCACCGGGATGCCGGAACCCGCCATCACCCGGCTGCTTTCCTGCACGATGATGTTGCGGATCTGGAAGGTGATTTCGTCGGTGGTGAACTCGCCGTCGGTGCCGACGATCTCGGTCATGAACTTCGCCGGGTCGGTGACGCGGATGGAATAGGTGCCGAAGGCGCGGATGCGGGTCGGGCCGAATTCCGGGTCGCGCAGCATCACCGGGTTCTTGGTGCCCCACTTCAGGTCCGTGAAGCGGGTGGTGTTGACGAAGTAGATCTCGGACTTGAAGGGCGACTTGAAGCCGTGATCCCAATGCTGAAGCGTCGTCAAGATCGGCATGTTGTTGGTCTCGAGCAGGTAGAGACCGGGGGTGAACACGTCGGCGAGCTGCCCCTCGTGCACGAACACGGCCGCCTGGCCCTCGCGCACCGTCAGCTTGGCGCCATACTTGATCTCGTGCCCCTCGCGCTCGAACCGCCAGACCAGCGTGTCGCGGGTGTCGTCGGTCCAGTGAATGACGTCGATGAACTGGCCGGAAAGGAAATCGAAGATGCCCATCGTGGCGCTCCTCCTAGATGAATTCTGTCAACTCTCGCCGCCAAGAAGCTCGTTCGCGATCTCTGTCACGATCGGGCGGGCGGTGGCGGCGTCCATGCCGGTGCTGAGACGGCGGTCGTACAATATGCGCAGCAGCAGCTCGTCATGCCGGGTCAGCAGGGCGAACTCCTCGTCGTCGTTGAAGATAGAGGGCCTGGCGGCGGGGCTGTCGTTGGCCAGCCCCATGCCCTGCGCCAACTCCTCGTGGATGCAGGAAAGCCGCAGCAGATCGGGATGTTCGGCCCGGATCACGGCGACGGCGCGGGTATAGGCCGGGTTGCTGCCCTGCGAGAAGGCGAAGACGAGGCAGAAGGTGTCCCGCTGCATGTCCTCCACCGTGCGCACCGCGGTCTCGCCAATCCCCGGGACCATAGCCCGCAGTTGCGGGCCGTAATTGCGCCGCTCATCCTCGTGCAGCATCAGCACGTGGAAATTGGCGTTGTTGCCGGAGGTGACGGAAACGGGATGCCCGGACGCGATGGCGAGCCGCCGCGCATAGGATTGCAGCGACGCGCTGTCCTTGCGGCGCTGCTCGGGGGAAACCGTGTCCCCGAACACCATCTGCATCCGCACCGGGGCCTGCCAGCGGCGCAGCTGGCTTTCCGTCTGCTCCGCAACAAGGGTGCCGGCGCGGGAGACGTATTCGTCGTAAAGCGCGATGCGGATGAAGTTCTTGGCCAGCGTATGAGCCGCGAAGGGCGTGTCCGGCCCGCCGCCGTCGGTGCGCAGAAGGCCCTGCGCCAGCAAGTCCGCCTGCACCCGCGCGTAATGCTGTTCGAGCTCGTAGGACGCGCTCGACCGGGTGGGCGCCTGCACGTCGCCAGCGGTCGCCGTCGCCTCGGGACGGGGCGGCGGAGCGGGAACGGGCCCACTCGGCGCTGTCGCCTCGCAAGCTGCAAGCAATGCCAGCGACACCGCCAGCAGGCCGTTCCGTGCTGCCGCTCCGCTCCGCAAGATCAACCTGCCGGGACGGCGGTCGAGGCGGTGTCGCCCAGACCGGTCTTGCGGGCCTTTGCGGAGGCCAGCGTGTCGCGCAGTTCGTGCTCCATCTTGATCAGCTCTTCCTCCGCGGCTGCGCGGCGCGCCTTGCCCTCGTCGGCGATGGCGAGGCTTTCGTTGATGGTGGCGATCAGGTCCGCATTGGCCTGTTTCACCGCCTCGATGTCGAAGACGCCGCGCTCCATCTCCTCGCGCACGACCTTGTTGGTCTCGCGCAGGTTCTTGGCGTTGGCGGTCAGCAGCTCGTTGGTCAGGTCGTTGGCCTCGCGCACCGCGGTCGCGGCTTCGGCAGACCGCTGGATGGTCACGGCCTGCGCCAGTTGCGTCTCCCACAGCGGCACGGTGTTGACCAGCGTGGAATTGATCTTTGTCACCAGCGACTTGTCGTTTTCCTGCACCAGCCGGATCGACGGCAGCGACTGCATCGTCACCTGGCGGGTCAGCTTCAGGTCATGCACCCGGCGCTCGAGATCGTCGCGGGCGGCGCGCAGGTCGCGCAGCTCCTGCGCCTTCATCACCTGATCGGCTTCCGGGGCCGCCGTCACCTCGGCCTCCTTGGCCGGGATCACGGACGTGTCCATCTCCTGCAGCTTGGCCTCGCCCGCGGCGATGTAGAGCGCCAGCTCGTCGTAGAAATTGAGCGTCTTGTCGTAGAGCAGGTCGAGCGACTTGATGTCCTTCAGCAGCTTGTGCTCATGGCCAAGCAGGTTGTCGGTGATCCGGTCGATCTGGCCCTGCACGTCTTCGTAGCGGGCGACGAAATTGGCAAAGGGCGCGGTGCGGCCGAGGAGTTTCTCCCACCAGGTGCGCTCCCGGCGCACGTCCAGCTCCGACACCGAGAAGCCCCGGATCGTGGTGACGATGTCGCGCAGGCTGTCGCCGGCGGGACCGACGTCCTTGTTCTTCACGTCGGCCAGCATCGCCTGCGAGATTTCCTGCAGTTCGGCCTGCGCGGCCGAGCCGAAGGACACGATCGAATTCGTGTCGCTCATGTTGATCTCGTCCATCCGCTTGCGGATCTCGGCCGAGACCGGCGCATCGGCGGCCTCGAGCGGCACGATGTCGGCGGCAGGCGCCGGCTCGGGCAGGATCACGGCTGTCACCTCTTCGACCTGCGTCAGCACTTCGGCGGCTTTCTTCTGCACTTCCTGTGACATGATCATCCTTCCCTGAAGATCCGTTTCAATCCATTCTCACGCCTTCACGCTGCAACCGGTCGCGCAGAACCTCTATCTCGACATCGAGCGCCGTGCGGTCGGACACCATCAGCGTTTCGGTCTTGGCGCTGAAGTTGCGCTCGAGGTCGTCCAGCAGGGCGACGTAGTTGGCCTTGGCCTGCTGGTCGCGGTTGCGGGCGTAGATATCCGCGAACTTGATCGTCGCCTCGGCCGCGCCCTGCAGGTAGACGACCAGGAACTTGCGCGCCGCGGTCAGGTCGCGCGGGTCTTCCTCGACGGTGCGGCACATGTGGCGGGCGGTGGCCTGGAAGCCCTCGACACGGCGCTCCAGCCCACGGTCGCCGGCGCGCTGGATCGCGGCGCCCATGCGGGCGAGCTGTTCCTCGGCCTCGTCGACGACGCGGGCGACGCGGTCCTGCTGGAAGCTGTCCACGCCGTCGACGTTCTTGTTCGCCAGCGGATCGATGCCGAAGGCGGTCAGGTGCAGCACGACGGCGATCGCCCCGTAGAGCAGCGCCTGCCCGAGGTTGCCGCCATCGCCGGCCATCAGCGCCAGCACGAGACCGAAGCCGGTCAGCACGGCGGCGATGATCTTGCGGGGCAGGGCCGGGCGGCGCGCGACCTTGCGGGCGTCATAGGCGGCCTCGGCCTTGAGGCCCTCCGACAGGGTGAAGACGGAGAACACGAGCACCGCCGCGGCCGCGAGGTCCAGCGCCATCCCGGCGGGGCCGTGGCCGAATGCGGAAAAAAGCAGCGGGATCGGCGCGAGATAGAGCAGGTTGACGCGCGCGGCGCCCCGGGCTCTTTGCGCGGTGGTGGGGCGGGACGGCGCGGGCGATGCGCCGTTGCCGGAGGTCCCTGCGTCCGGTGAATACTTGCCGCCGTACCGCTGGGCCATCACATGCCTCCGATCATGCCGAGGGAGACGCCGAAGATCAGCACCCATAGCAGGATGAAGGCGATCCGCGGCACCAGCCCGCTTGCCATGGGGCCCTGGTCAAACGCCTTTCCCGCCGATCCGGCGAGCGCGGCCCCGGCCAGCGCGATCCCGACCACCAATGCGACCATGACGACCAACGCCAGAGCGAGAGACATGAGGATTCGCATGTGGTTGCCCCCTTCGACCCACCTGTTCATGTTTATACGACATGGATGTGAACCGGGCCAGCGTCAAGGAAAGGCACGGCAATTCCGGCCGGGGGGCTCCCGCCCGTCGTCGGCGCATCAAGGATGCGCCTCCTCCCGTTGGGCCGGGCCGCGCGCGTTCCGCGCGCGGCACCCACGACCTGCGCGCCATCCCGCCCGGTCAGGCCTTCGCCTTGGAGAGATAGGCCACGAGGATGTCGCGCGCAGCAGCGAGGTCCCTGCGGTCGATCATCTCGGTCACGGTGTGGATGTAGCGGGTGCCGACCACGATACCGACCGCCCGCGCCCCGGCCGCGGCCTGCTGGGCGGCTGCGCCGTCCTGGCCGCCGGCCCGCAGCATGGTGCGCTGGAAGGGGATGCCTTCGGCTGTCGCGAGGGCGTCGATCTCTGCCACCAGCGCCTTGTCGGCGATGAAGGAACTGTCGCGCACGTGCAGGCCGAACCCCTTGCCCTGCTCGGTCGTCCGGTCCTGCTCCGGCACACCTGGCGTGTCGCAGGCCAGGGTGGTGTCGATCCCGAGGCCGATGTCGGGCTGGACCCGGAAGGCGGCGGTGCGCGCCCCGCGCAGCCCGACCTCCTCCTGGGTGGTGAAAGCCACGTGGATCTCGGCCGCATGCGCCGCATCGCCGAGCCCGCGGATCGCCTCGATGCCCAGCCAGCAAGCGACCCGGTTGTCGAGCGCCTTGGAGACGAACTTCTCTCCCATCTCGAGGAACGGCTCGTCCATCACCACCATGTCGCCGATCTTCACCCGCTCGCGCGCCGCTTCGCCGAGGCCGGTGTCGACGATGAACTCGTGCACCTCCGGCACCTTCTTGCGATCTTCCTGCTTGGTGATGTGCACGCCAGGCCCGGCCGGGTTCATCACCCCCTTGAGGTCGCCATCTTCGGTGCACACCAGCACCCGGCGTGCGAACAGCGTGCGCGGATCGAAGCCGCCAACCGGTTGAAGATGCAGGAAACCCTTCTCGGTCACATGGCTGACCATGAAGCCGATCTCGTCCATGTGGCAGAGCAGCATGACCTTCTGCGGCGTCTCCGCCCCGCCGCGCGCGTCGCGGCGGCACAGCAGCGAGCCCATCGGGTCCACCTCGACGTGGTCGAACAGCCCCTCGATTTCGGACAGGATCAGGTCCCGCACCCGTTCCTCGTGGCCGGGCACGCCCGGGGTCTCGCACAGCCGTTTCAGCAATTCGGTGTTCATGATGATATCCCGCCTCGACAATCCTGTTTGCCCGCGACCCTAGTGCCGGCCGCGCCGGACATTCAACCGCGAAGCGGCGCCGTCTTCACCTGTCCGAAGGTATCCTCGGGGAGGGGCGGACGGCGTCCGGCCGGCGCGGGGGCAGGCAGCCCCCGTCCACCGAGTCCCGCAACGAAAAACGCCGCCCCCGTGGGAGCGGCGTTCTGCACTGTCCGGAAGCCTTTGGCTCAGAAGCCCAGGCCTTCGTATTTCTTCTTGAACTTCGACACGCGCCCGCCGGTGTCCATCAGCTTCTGGGAGCCGCCGGTCCAGGCAGGGTGCGAGGAGGGGTCGATGTCCAGCGAGAGCTGATCGCCTTCCTTGCCCCAGGTCGATTTCATGCTCACCACGGTGCCATCGGTCATCTTGACGTCGATGACGTGGTAGTCGGGATGCAGATCCTTTTTCATCGCGGCGCTCCTCAATCCTTGGGTTTGTAGGTGCTGTCTTCCGCGATCCGGGCAGACTTGCCGCGGCGGGAGCGCAGGTAATACAGCTTCGCCCGGCGGACGCGGCCGCGGCGGACGACGGTGATGCTTTCGATATTGGTCGAGTGCAGCGGGAACACCCGCTCGACGCCCTCGCCGAAGGAGATCTTGCGCACCGTGAACGAGCCGGCGATGCCGGTGCCGTTCTTGCGGGAGATGCAGACGCCTTCGTAGTTCTGCACGCGCGAGCGCGAGCCTTCGGTCACCTTGTAGCCGACGCGAACGGTGTCGCCGGCCTTGAAATCGGGAATCTCGTTCCCGAGGGAGGCGATCTGTTCGGCCTCCAGTTCTGCGATCAGGTCCATCTGAACGCTCCTCTGACTGCTTGCGGTGGACCCGCAAAGTGTTTCTCGCGCCCCGGAGCTCCTGGTCTTCATCGGGTCCGTCCGTGCTTGCAGCACGGCGCCCGCCGGAGGTCAGGTCGTCATTCCTTGAATGGTCGCATTCCGGTCAGCGGCAGGTTGGGGCCGAAGAAGGCCCGCCCGGTGTTCCGATGCCCTATAACGAAACCACCCGAGTCGGTTTCCCGCTCAGGATGGACGGTGTCTAGGGCAAGCGCGACTGCATTGCAACCCGCAGGGCATGCCGCGCGGCGCAAGGCCCGTGCCTGGGAGAAAAAGGTCATTGGGCCGAGACCCTTAGCCTCAATCGCGGCAACTTTGGCGGAATGGTGTCCTTCCCGTGCCCAACTCGGCGTAAATTCCATGCCTGCGCCACGAAACCGCTCTCAAGCGCTGGCATCCATTACGGATATTAAATGGTGAATCTTCGGGAGCAAGAAGATGAAAATTCGCGCGATCTCCACTGCACTCCGCCAATTCCGCCGCCGCGAGGATGGCATGATGGCCATCGAGTTCGTGGTCATGGTCCCGCTTTTCGTGGCAATGGTCTCCGGTGTGGTGGACCTGAGCCGGGTCTACGTGGACCAGGCCAACTATTACAGCGTCGCCCGCGACACCGCCCGGATCGTTTCCCGTCACGGAATGACCGAGGATTCGGCCGAGAGCTACGCCGTCGCCCGCATCGCCGAGCTGAGCAATGCCGAGGCCGAGGTCCAGGTCGAGAAGGGCAATTCCGACGTGTCCGTCACCATCAACGCGCCGATCAGCGCGATGGCGAAGTTCGGCTTCCTGTCCTTCCTGCAGAATTCCCAACTGACCGCGACCGTCGTTTACGAACTCGAGCCGGTCTGATCCGAAAGCCTTTTTGATCCAAAAGGATACCCTGTCGTGAGTGCACGCCAATTGTTTTGGGACGAGGACGGTGCCGCCGGCATCTGGAGCCTGTTCATCTTCGTGACCTGTACCATCGTGGCCGGCCTTGCCGTCGACGGCACCAACGCCATGCGCGCCCGCGAGCACCTTCAGGCGACCGCCGACATCGCCTCCCACGCCGGGCTGATCGAACTGATCCGCGGCGGCAGCGACGACGAGATCCGCTCGGCCGTCGCCGCCAGCGTCGAGACCAACATGCCGCAGACCGTCTTCGGCAACACGATCGGAACGGCGTCGAACACCATCACCATCGGCCATTACCAGAATGGCTCGATCGGCCCGAGCAACTCCGCCGCGGACAATGCCGTCGCGGTGACGCTGCAACAGAACACCACGCTCGGAAACGCGGTGCCGACCTTCCTGCTCAAGCTGATCGGCCTCAGTTCCTGGAACATCGCCACCACCAGCGCCGCCGTCATGGACGAGGCCGGTGAATGCGCCTCGAACGACGGGATCTTTGCCTTCGGCGAGATCAAGATGACTTCGACATCGGAGATCGGTGCGGGCTTCTGCATCTACTCGAAGGACGTCGTCGAGATGTCCAACCACAACAATTTCCTGCCGGGGTCGAATATCGGGATGCCGGATACGGCGAACTGCAGCCATTGCACCGACAGCCACAACCCGGGAGTCCAGGCCGCTCTCTTCGAGGCCAACATGCAGCTCGAGGACGTCGAGACGCATGTCGACACCGTTGTCTACTCGCTGCTCGGCACCGGCTACGACACCAGCCCGACGGACGATTTCCTCGCCAATGTCGGCGCCCTCTCGGACCTCAGCGCGCTGGCGGCGCTCGACTACAACACGGCCAAGATCAAGAAGGGCTCGATCATTTCGATCTCCGGCGGCGATTTCGAATCCATGCCCACGGTTCCGAGCGGCCTGATCTACGCCGTCTACTGCTCTTCCCCGCTCAGCACCTATGGCGCGATCTCGCCGAGCCCGTCGAGCGGCAACGGAAACGGCAAGAATAGCGGCTCTTCCAACGCCAACGTGAAGACCCTCGATTTCGAGACCACCGCCGGGACGAGCATCACCGACGTCGCTATCGTGACCGATTGCAAGATCAAGTTCGGCGACGCGGCCTACATCCAGAACTCGATCATCGCCACAACGTCGACGTCCAACCAGTCGATCAGCGCCAGTTCGAAGGCCCGGATCGGCTCCGGCGAAATGACCTGCCCCTCGACGGAGAAGGTCGTCGTGATGACCAAGGGCGACCTGTCCGTTCCGGCCGCGATGGAGACGAACAACGTCGACTTCTACATCGTGGGCGATGCGCACCTGGCGTCGGGCACCTCGAGCCAGGCCACTAAGCTGGGCACGAGCTTCTATGTCGGCGGCGATATCCATATCTCCGCACAGGGCAACTGGTATGCCTGCGGCGACGACACGGATTCCCTCGCCGCGGAGATCGGCGTCATCCGCCACGTGATCACCAACTGATCCGTCGCGCGCCGCCGCGGGGAGGAGGCTCTACTCCTCGCCGTGGCGCGCGGCCCAGGCTTGCCAGAGGTCGGGCCGGCGCTCCCGCGTCAGCGCCTTGGCCTGCTCCCGCCGCCATTCCGCGATCTTCGCGTGATGCCCGGAGAGCAGCACCTCCGGCACCGCGCGCCCCTGCCAGTCGTTGGGCCGGGTGAACTGCGGATGTTCCAGCAAGCCGTCGGAGAAGCTTTCCTCCTCGGTCGAGGCCTGGTTGCCCAGCACGCCGGGCAGCAGCCGCACGGTGGCGTCGATCATCGCTTGCGCGGCGATCTCGCCGCCGGTCAGGACGAAATCCCCCAGCGAGACCTCCTCGATCCCGTAAGCGTCGATCACCCGCTGGTCGACCCCCTCGAACCGGCCGCAGAGCATCGTCAGCCCCTCCGCCCCGGCCCATTGCCGCGCCTTGGCCTGGCTGAACCGGCGCCCGCGCGGGCTCAGATAGACCAGCGGCCAGCGGGCGCGGTCCGGGTTGGTGCCCTTTGCGGCCTCGTCGAGCGCGCGGGCCACCACATCGGGGCGCAGGACCATGCCAGCGCCGCCGCCGGTTGGCGTGTCGTCCACGTTGCGGTGCCGTCCCTCGCCGAAGAGCCGAAGGTCCAGCGTCTCGAGCGCCCAGAGCCCGTCCTGCAACGCCTTGCCGGTGAGCGACTCGCCCAGCACGCCCGGGAAGGCGTCGGGAAAGAGCGTGACGATCTTCGCGGTCCAGGCGCCCTTGAGCCGCGGCGTGGGCGTCATCAGGTCGCGCGGGATCAGGCTCGCCGAGATCGACAGGCGGCCATGGGATTTCGGTGTGTCAGTCATTGGTGTTCAGATCCCGGTCGATGTCTTCGATCCTGTTGGCGAGATGCACCAGCGCGTCCGACAGCTCGGGATGCCCCGGCTCGATCTGCGCCGCGATGTCGAGCAGGCGGGAAACCTCCGGCAGGTCGTTGCGGGTGGTCGGGAATCCGTCCAGCAACGTGTTGGCCAGGCGCAGGAAATGCGCCAGCGTGACGGTATCGGCCGAGGCGACGATCTGGTCGAAGGCCTGCGCCATGCGGCCCTCGCCCAGCTGCCGCCAGGCCAGCCCGCCGTCGGCCGCCAGCAGCAGCGCCGCGTGGCGGTCCCGCCGCGTGCCGGTGCGCTCGGCGCGGTTGAGAAAGGCCTCCAGCAGGATCGGCGCGCGCACCTCCGCTTCCAGCGGCATGACGACCGCCGACAGCGCCGCCTCTTCCGGGGCGTCGGCGGGCATCGCGTCGATCGCGCCATAGGCCACGGCCAGCGCCGCCGCCTCCGCGCCGGTCGGGTGGCTGAGCGGCAGGTCCGGCTCCCGGTCGAGAATCTCCTCGGCCTCGTCGGCGAATTCGTTGAGTTTCTTGAGGGCGGCCTCGGCGAAGGCTTCCGCCTCCGCTTCCTTCCGCGGTTGCCAGATCACCCGGCCGAGCGCCAGCGCCCCCAGCCCCATCACCAGCCAGGGCAGCAGCCCGGTGGTGGCCTCGATGCCCAGCAAGGCCCGGAGCATGTGGCCGAAGCCGATGCAGAGCGAGGCGAGCGCGAGGTGGACCATAAGCGTCGGCACCAGCATCACGAGACCTTCGCGGAACGGCTCCACCCGCATGATCAGCACCCAGAGCAGGAACAGACCGGCAAAGGGCAGCACGGCGAAATAGGACGCGCCCGTCGCGCCGGCCCCGATCGGTGCCGCATAGAACAGGGCCCCGGAGAGCCCGAGGCCCCAGCGGTTCATCAGAAAAGCCCCTCGGGCGGGTCGGCGACGATACGTCCCGACGCGATATCGACCGTCGGGACGGCCTCCCGCGTGAAGGGCAGCAGGACCGTCGACTTGAGGCCGGGGCCGTGGATCTCGAGCATGTCGCCGGCGCCGTATTCCTGCACCGCGCGCACCGTGCCGAGCAAGGTGCCGCCGGTGTCGCGCACTTCCAGGCCGATCAGGTCGGCATGGTAGAACTCGTCCTCCGGCAGCGCCGGCATCCGGCTGCGGTCGGCAAACAGGCGGATGCCTTTCAGCGCGTCCGCCTGTTCCTTGCTGGCGATTCCCGAAAGGTGCACCGCCAGCCCGTTCTTGACCGGCCGGGTGATCTCGACCGTGAAGGAGCGCGCGCCGTCCTCGGTGAACAGGGCGCCATAGGCGGCGATATCCTCGGGGACGGCGCAGAAGCTCTTGAGCCGCACCTCCCCCTTGACGCCGAAGGCGCCGGCGATGGCGCCGACGCAAACGCGATCAGCCATCGGCTGCCACTCCCTCGCAGAGGCCGAGGGCACCGATCCGGCCGCCGGCATCAAGGCAGCGGTCGTCCATGACGTTCCCGTGCACCTTGATGCCGAACCAGAAGCCAGCCCCGAAGAGCGTGGCCCAGAATATCAGCCGGATCATGCCCGCCGCGCCTCAGGCTGCCGATCACTCGGCAGCGGCTTCCTCGGCGGGCGCCTCGGCTTCGGCGTTCGCAGCTTCCTCGGCGGCAGCGGCCTTGGCGGCTTTCTCTTCGGCGCGCTCGGTCGCCTTCTTGCCCGGCTTGGCCTTGTTCGGGTTGTTGCGCTCGGCCTTCTCCTTGACGCCGGCAGCTTCGAGCATGCGGGCGATCCGGTCGGTCGGCTGTGCGCCCTGGCCGAGCCAGTACTGAACGCGCTCCATGTCCATCTTCACGCGCTCTTCCGAGTCCTTCGGCAGGAGCGGGTTGTAAGTGCCCAGCTTCTCGATGAAGCGGCCGTCGCGCGGCATGCGCGAGTCGGCGGCGACGATGGCGTAGAAGGGACGCTTCTTGGAACCGCCGCGGGCGAGACGAATTTTCATGGCCATTGTGTTTTCTCCTTTAATGGCGTGGTTTCAGCCGGTTGGCCGGCTGTCATTCCTGGTGTTTCTTGTGATGTCGGATGACTTCCTGAATGATGAAATTCAGGAAAGCCTTGGCGAAGTCGGGGTCCAGGCCGGCCCGGTCCGCCAGGTTCTCGAGCCGTTCGATCTGCTGCGCCTCGCGCGCGGGATCGGACGGGGGCAGGTCGTGCGCGGCCTTGAGCCGGCCCACGGCCTGCGTATGGGCAAAACGCTCGGCGAGCGTGTAGACGAGGATCGCGTCCAGCCGGTCGATGCTCTCGCGGTGCTCCTTGAGCACCTCGGCGGCGCGTTCGGTTGCGTCAGTCAATGGCATATCCCTTCGGCTTGAACAGCGGGTCGCAATAGGAGCGGATCTCCATCTCGATGCCGTCGCGCAGCTGCCCGTCCCGCAGGCGGGCGGGCGAGGGGTGGCGATAGACGACGTCGTTGCCGTCGACCGACGGCGCGTCCTTGTCCTTGGTCGCGCCCAGCCGCTCGGCAAGACGGATCGAGTCGAGATCCTTCGGGTCGAGATAGGAGACGGCGGTCTCCCAGCCGGCCTTCTGGTAGAAATAGCGGCGCGCGGCATGCGTGGCCTCCAGCGCGTAGCCGCGGCCGGTGACCTCGGGCCAGATGAACCAGGCGATCTCGCGCTCCGGCCACTTGGGCGGGAACCAGCCGCCGGCCATGCCGAGCGTCGCGTCGGTCTCCCTGGAGTGGATCATCCACATGCCGAAGCCGCGGATCTCCCAATGGCCGATCTCGGCGGCATAGAGCATCCAGGTCTCGTAGGCATTGAGCGGCCCGCCCATGAACCGCGAGCGGTAGGAGGCGAAGGTGGCCTTGAAGTTCGGGTAATCCCCCGGCTCCGGCCCGCGCAGGATCAGCCGTTCCGTCTCCAGCACGGGGATGTCGCGATGTCCCATCAGGCGGCCCCCCTGCGGTGGCGCCAGATCTGCAGCGGCGCGTCGTCGAGCGGTTCGGCCGGGCGCGGCGCGTCCGGGTCGAGCACGGCGCCGAGGCGCTGCGCGACCGCCGCCGAGCGGTGGTTCTCCGGATCGACATAGGAGACGCAGGTGTCCCAGCCCAGCCCGTCGAAGACCCAGGCATGCACAGCGCGCATCGCCTCGGTGACATAGCCGCGGCCCTCGTCCGCCGCCGACCAGATCGACCAGGAAAGCTCCCGTTCCGGCCAGGTGATCGGCTCCCAGGGGCCCACGCTGCCGATGACGTCGCCGGTGTCGCGCCGTTCCATCGCGAAGATCCCGTAGCCGCGCAGCAGCCACATCGAGGTCAGATGCGCGAAGGCGCGCCAGCTCTGCCAGCGGTCCGTCTGCGGGCCGCCGACGAAGCGCGAGCGGTCGGAATGCATGAAGGCCTCGAACACCGGATAATCGGCGACCTTCGGCAGGCGCAGGACCAACCGCTCGGTTTCGAGCGTCGGGATGGTGAGGGTCAGGCCGGCCTGCGTCATGCGTAGGCCTCCGGGCTGCCGTCGCCGTCCGCGGAGGGGTGGCGATAGACCAGGCAGTCGATGCCTTCGGGGCGAATGACGTCGGCATCGGGCGTGCAGCCGAGCCGTTCGGCCACGCCGATCGAGGCCGCGTTATTGGCCTGAAGGAAGCTCACCAGGCTCGCCACGCTGGCGTGGGAGAACACGTGCTCGCGCAGCGCCAGTGCCGCCTCTGCGGCATAGCCCTTGCCCTCGTAGCCGTCGAACAGCGCCCAGCCGAGATCAGGCTCCGCCTGATCGGGGCCGAGCGTCACCGCGACCCGGCCCGCCAGCCGGCCGTCGACCTCGATCATCAGCCCGCCGAAGCCGTGCAGATGCCATTGCGCGATCTCGTTGGTAAACCAGGTCCAGGCCGCGGCGCGGGAATAGGGGCCGTGCAGGCTTGCGGCGCGGGGCGAGGCGAGAAACGCGGCGTAGGCGTCGAAATCCTCGACCTGGTAGGGGCGCAGCACGGTGCGGGGCGTGTGCAGGGTCGGCGCCTGCTGGCTCCGGCGCCGACGGCGGGCGGGCGTGCGCACGAGGCGGGCCGCGCCGGCCGGGGCCGGGTGGCGATAGACGTCGTGCGGGCCGATCGAGGCCGGGCAGACTGCCTCCGGATCGAGCGTCGCGCCCATGCGCAGCGCCAGCCGGATCGCGCTGCGATTCTCCGGGTGGATATATGTGACCGCCGTGGCCCAGCCGAGCGTCTCGAAGGCGTGGCGGCGCGTGGCGATCCCGGCTTCGTAGGCATAGCCGTAGCCGGCCACGTCCGCGCGCCAGAGCTGCCAGGTGATTTCCTGCTCGATGAAGCTGTCGGGGAAATGCGGCCCCACCAGCCCGATGCCGCCGGGCTGGCCCTTGAGCTCGACCACGAAGCGGCCGAAGCCCTTTTGCTGCCAATGGGCGAGGATCGCCTCGAAGCGGCCGCGCGACTGCCGGTCCCGGGCCACCGGGCCATGCGTGGTCCGCCAGTCGGAAGCGTAATAGTCCTGGTAGGCCGCCATGTCGGCCGGCGTCGGCCGGCGCAGGACCAGCCGTTCGGTTTCC
The DNA here is from genome assembly GCF_900188335.1 of Tropicimonas sediminicola. GTDB lineage: Bacteria > Pseudomonadota > Alphaproteobacteria > Rhodobacterales > Rhodobacteraceae > Tropicimonas > Tropicimonas sediminicola. The sequence goes on from NZ_FZOY01000001.1 coordinate 359,768, forward strand.
AGCCGCTCGATCATGCCGCATCCCCCGGCGCCACGGCACGGCGGAACGGCGCGTCGGTCGTCGACGCGCTGGCCCGGCCATGGGGGCTGGCAAGGAGGATATGCGGTTGCTGTCTCACGCGGCGCGGCGTCCCGTCGCCGGGCGGGCGGGCATGATGCGGACCGGATGCCGGAAGGTAAGCGCCTCGGAGGGGCCGTCGCTGAACGGATCGGCAATGGCGCCAACGCCGCGCAGCAGGGCTGCGGAGCGGCGATCCTCGGGGGCGACGAGGCTCACGACCTCGCGCCAGCCGACCCCGCGCACAGCGAAATCCCGCGCCGCGCGCAGCGCCTCGGGGGCCAGCGTGTCGGCATCGGGCGTGTCCCAGAACAGCCAGCCCAGCTCGGGCTCCGGCCAGCCGGTCGGATGCCACGGCCCGGCGAGCCCGATCGGCTCGTCGCAGCCCTTGGCGACCACGGCAAACAGCCCCAGCCCGCAGAGATCCCAGTGGCAGACGATCGGCACGGTCTGCGCCAGCGCCCGTTCGCCGCTGAGCGGCGCGGTCGCGAGGCGCGGGGCATCCGTGCGCAGGCGCGCCAGCAGGCTGCCGATGTCGGAAGCGCTCGGGCGGCGGAGGAACAGGCGGTCGGTCTCGAGAACGGGGCTGCGCATGGGCTTACTTCTTCTTTCCGAAGCCGGCGAGGCCGGGCGGCAGTTGCATTCCGCCGCCGAGGCCGGGCAGGCCGCCGCCCGCACCGGGCATGCGGCCGAGCGCCTTGGCGGCCTTCTCGACATCGGCGGGGTTCATGTCGGCAAGATCCTTGGGCATGCCGCCGCCCTTGCCGAACATCGAACCCATGGCCTGCTTGAGCAGACCCTTCTTGCCCATCTTCTTCATCATGTCCGACATCTGCCGGTGCATCTTGAGAAGCTTGTTCAGCTCGCTCACCTCGAGGCCAGCGCCCTTGGCGATACGTTTCTTGCGCGAGGCCTGCAGGATCTGCGGCGCGGCGCGCTCCTTCTTGGTCATCGACTGGATCAGCGCGATCTGGCGCTTGAGGATGCTGTCGTCGAACCCGGCCTCGGCGACCTGGTTCTTCATCTTGGCCATCCCGGGCATCATGCCCATGACGCCTTCCATGCCGCCCATCTTGAGCATCTGCTCGAGCTGGGCCTTCAGGTCGTTCATGTTGAACTGACCCTTCTGGAAGCGCTTCATCATGCGCTCGGCCTGCTCGATCTCGAGCGTCTCCTGCGCCTTCTCGACGAGCGAGACGATGTCGCCCATGCCGAGGATCCGGCCGGCGATCCGCTCGGGGTGGAATTCCTCGAGCGCGTCCATCTTCTCGCCGAGACCCACGAACTTGATCGGCTGGCCGGTGACGAAGCGCATCGAAAGCGCCGCGCCGCCGCGGCCGTCGCCGTCCATCCGGGTCAGCACGACGCCGGAGATGCCGATGCGCTGGTCGAAATTCTCCGCCGTGTGCACGGCGTCCTGGCCGGTCAGGCCGTCGACCACCAGCAGCGTCTCCCGCGGGCTGGTCACGTCGCGGACCGCCTCGACCTCGGCCATCAGCTCGTCGTCGATGGAGAGGCGGCCGGCGGTGTCGAGCATGTAGACGTCGTAGCCGCCCAGCGTCGCCTGCTGCTTGGCGCGCTTGGCGATGTCGACCGGCTTCTGACCCTTGATGATCGGCAGCGTGTCCACGCCGACCTGGGTGCCGAGGATCGCCAGCTGCTCCATGGCGGCCGGGCGGTTGACGTCGAGCGAGGCCATCAGCACCCGCTTGCCGTTCTTCTCGGTCAGCCGCTTGGCGAGCTTGGCGGTCGTGGTCGTCTTGCCCGAGCCCTGCAGGCCGACCATCAGGATCGGCGCGGGCGGGTTGTCGACCTTCAGGTCGCCCGGGGTCTCGTTGTCGCCGGCGAGGAAATGGACCAGCTCGTCATGGACGATCTTGACCACCTGCTGACCGGGGGTGACCGACTTGGTCACCGCCTGGCCGGTGGCCTTGCCCTCGACGGCCTTGATGAAGGAGCGCGCCACGGGCAGCGAGACGTCGGCCTCCAGCAGCGCCACGCGGACCTCTCGCAGGGCGGTGCGGACGTCGTCCTCGGAAAGCGCGCCCTGCTTGGTCAGCCGGTCGAAGACTCCGCCGAGGCGTTCTGACAGATTTTCAAACATGCCCCGGCCCTCCTGCGGCCTCTGTTGCTGCACGTGGCTCCGATGTAGGGAGCCGGTTTCCAAACGACAAACGCACCAGTGGGCGCAACGCGCTGACTGGTGGCGATCCCCCGATATGACGGAGGACCGGAAGTTCGCACTTCCGGGTATTGGCCGGGTCTCTAGGCCCGTGACTCCCGTGAGTCAAGCCCGGAAGGGCCTTCGCCGGGTTTGCCCGGCTGCCGGGGGCGTGGTATTTTCGACGGCGAGATCATTTCCAGGAAACCCATTTCACAAGGTGCCGCCATGCGATGGACACGCCTCAGCGCAACACTTGCCGCCCTTTTCCTCGCGGGGCCCGCGTCGGCCCAGCCGAGCTTCGACTGCGCCAGAGCGTCGACGGCGCCGGAAAAGGCGATCTGCGCCTCGCCGGTGCTGTCGCAACTGGATCGGCAATTGGCCGACAGCTACGGGGCCGCACGCAGCGGTGTGTCCTCGGCGCAGGCGGATGCGATACGGCGCGACCAGATCGCCTGGATCGGGGTGCGTGACAGCTGCGGGGCCGACGCGGCCTGCCTCGAGGCGCAGATGCGCAACCGGCTTCTGGTGCTGCAGGCGTCGGGGGTTGCCGTCGCGCCCGCGTCGACGGGCCTGAGCGGCACCTATTGCGCCGGGGACGACATGATGCTGGTGGAGGATCACGGCAACGTCGTGGATTTCGACATGCTCAGTTTCCAGGGCGGGGGGCACAGCTGCGGAACCGGAAAGGTCCGGGCGGCCCGGACCGGAGACGGCTATGCCGCCATCTCCGGCGGGTGTACCTTCCGGCTGGTCCAGCGGGGCGGGACGCTCGTCTTCACCGCCGGGGACGAGGCCGGGTGCCGCAATTTCTGCGGCATGCGCGCCATGTTCGGCACGCATGTCTTTCAGATCTCCGACCGCCGGCCGCTCACGCCCGGATGGACGACGGCCGCGGAGACGGGGGGCTGCTGACAACCCCGGTCAGGCGGCGATGCCGGCGACCTGCTCGCGCGCGCCCGCGATCGTGGCTTCGGCGTCGAAGGCCAGCTTGTCGGCGTGGATCAGCTCCACCTCGGTGATCCCGACAAAGCCCAACACATGGCGCAGGTAGGGTGTGGCGAAGTCGATGGGCGAGCCGGCCTCGGTGCCGCCGGAGGCCATGACGATGATCGCGCGCTTGCCCGTCAGCAGGCCCTCGGGGCCGGCCTCGGTGTAGCGGAAGGTCACCCCGGCACGGGCGATCAGGTCGATCCAGGCCTTGAGGCCGGAAGGCACGCCGAAGTTGTACACCGGAAGCCCGATGACGATCGTGTCGGCGGCTTGCAGTTCGTCGATCAGCGTGTCGGAAAGCGCCAGCATCGCGCGCTGCTTGTCGCTCAGCGTGTCCTGAGCCGAGCCCTTGGTGACGGTGACGAAGCCTTCGTCGATGTGGGGCAGCGGATCGGCGGCGAGGTCGCGGGTCACGACTTCCGCTTCCGGGAAGCGGGCGATCACCGCGTCGGCGAGGTCGCGGCTCACGGAGCCCTGGCGGCGGGCGGAGGTGTCGATGCGGAGGATGGATTTCGTGGCCATGTCGGGTCTTCCTTCGAGCAGGATCAGAGTGATGTTCGTTTCGTCTCGAGGAAGATGTGTCTGTTCGATTGTGCGATCAATCTTCGCCAATAACCGAATTGATGTGCGAAAATGCGCATAAAGCTGAAAGGGCCGCCGCGGTCTCCCGGACGGCCCTCCCGTAGTATCTCCTTGTACGCGGTGTCTTATTCCGGCTGGATCTTCGCCTCGACGCAAACCGGCGTAAATCCGGCCGGTGCGCCGCTGTCGACCGAAGAACGGCAGAACAGGATGTCGCCGGTCCGGGAATCCACGATCCAGAGCCCGCCGTCAGCGGTCGGGAAGGCGCCGTAGGCGGCCGGCCGGTCGGCCTGACGCTGGCCCTTGCCGTCGCGGCCGCCGCGGCCCATGTCGTCGCGCCACTTGCCGTCGCGCTGCATGTCGCCCCGGGCCATCCGCTGCCCGCCTTGGCCCTGCATCATCTCGCGGCCCTGTCCGCTGCCCGGACCGGCGAACTGGCCCATGCCCTGACCCTGACCGCGCCCCTGGCCCATGCCCTGACCGTTGCCGCGCCCCTGGCCTTGACCCTGACCCATGCCCTGACCCATGCCGACCCGCGCCGCGCCACGGCCGAAATCGTCGATGGTCAGCACGCCGTCTCCGTTGCCGTCCATCACCCGGAGCCAGGCCTCGGCGCCCGCGGCGTATTCCTCGGCGGTGATGCTGCCGTCCTGATCCGCGTCGAGCGCCTCGCGACGCAAGGGTTGCTCCCCGCGCCCAAGCAGTTGCCCGCGCTTCTCGGGCCGCTGCATCCCGTCCATCCGGGCGGCGTCCAGGACGTCGAACTCCTCGACGCTCAGCGCGCCGTCCTCGTCCCCGTCGAAACCGGCAAAGATCTCGGCGCGTCGTTCCTGGATCTCCTCCAGCGTGACCTGGCCATCCTCGTCCAGATCCCAGGTGTTCAGAAAGTTCTCGCCCGGGGCCGGCATCTGCTGCGGTGCCTGCTGGGCGAACGCCGGGGCCGTGATCAGGGCGGCGGCGACTGCGGTAAAGGCGGTGCGTTTCATGGCTGTTCCATCCTGGTTATCGAAACCTATGCCTTAGATACGTGGATTGGCGGAGGTTCCGTCGCAGGGGGCACAATTATTTTGCAGCCATGCCGCCAAGCCCCGGTTTCCCCGACGAGAAACCGGCGCTCATGGAAAAATGACTTCCCTGCTCTGGCACAATCTGTTCGGATATGCACATTGGAGCGTCAAATTTACGATACAGGTTCGAGTTCATGACAGTAGAGACCTGGGACGAGATCAGGACATCCTTTCACGTGGCAAAGCTCGGCACCGTCTCGGGGGCGGCCGAGGCGCTTGGCGTGCACCATGCGACCGTGATCCGGCATGTCGACGCGCTGGAGGCGCGGCTCGGGACCAAGCTGTTCCAGCGCCATGCCCGCGGCTACACGCCGACCGAGGCGGGGCTGGATCTCCTTCAGGTCGCCAGCGCGACGGACGACCAGTTCACACAGCTTGTCGGCCGTATTCGCGGGCGCGGCTCGGAGGTGGCGGGCGAGGTGATCGTGACCTCGCTGCCTGTCCTGTCCTCGCGGCTGGCGCCGATGCTGGTGGAGTTCATGGATCTCCACCCCGAGATCCGGGTGCGGTTCCTGACCGATCACCGCCTGTTCAAGCTGGAATACGGGGAGGCGCACCTCGCGATCCGCGCCGGAGCCAAGCCGGACCAGCCCGACAACATCGTCCAGGCCTTCGCCGAGGAACACCACGCGCTCTATGCGTCGCGCGGCTACGTGGAACGGTTCGGCATGCTGACCGACGGGGAATGGGACGGGCATCGTTTCGTCGGACCCGACGAGCCGATGACCCGCGCACCGTTCTTCCGCTGGATGTTCGAGACGATTCCGCCCGACAGGATCCAGTTCCGCACCTCGCAGCACCGGGTGATGCTCGACGGGATCCGCGCTGGCGCCGGCATCGGCTTCATGCCGGTGCTGGAGGCGCGCGACGACGACAGCCTCGTCGAGATGATGCCGCTGCGCGAGGAGTGGGTCAGCCGCATCTGGCTGGTAACCCATGTGGACCTGCACCGGACGGCCAAGGTCCAGACGCTGGTGGACTTCCTCAAGAAGAAGGCCGGGGATTGGGACGTTCGATAAGCGGTGTCCGGGTTCCGGGCGAGGGCCGTCGCGGCCACCTAGCGATGCTCCTGTTCTCGGCGCTGGTTGCCGGGTCCTTCAGCCTGGGAGCGCTTGCGGCCGATGAGATATCGCCGACCGCGCTGAACGCGGCGCGCTTCGCCATCGCCGCGGCGCTGATCGCGGTTGCCGCGCTGGCCACGACCGGCCTGCCGCGCTCCGCCTTCCGGGCGCCATGGCGCTACCTCGTGCTCGGTGGGCTGTTCTCGATCTACTTCGTGACCATGTTCGAGGGGCTCAAGACGGCCCCGCCGGTGTCCTCGGCCGCCGTCTTCACCCTGACCCCACTGATCGCCGCCGGGTTCGGCTGGATGCTGGAGCGCCAGCGGATGACCGGGCGGATAGCCCTGGCGCTGGCAATCGGCGCGGCAGGGGCGCTCTGGGTCATCTTCCGCGCCGATATCGGCGCATTGCTGGCGTTCGAGATCGGCCGCGGCGAGGAGATCTTTTTCTGGGGCTGCGTCGCCCACGCGGCCTACACCCCGATGGTGCCGCGCCTCAACCGGGGCGAGCCGCCGGTGGTCTTTACCTTCGGCACGCTGCTCGCCTCCTGCCTGCTGCTGTTCGTCTATGGCTGGACCGACATCATGGCGACCGACTGGGCGGCGCTCCCCGCGATCGTCTGGATCACCCTGATCTATGTCGCGACCATCGGTGCGGCGGTGACCTTCGTGCTGGTCCAGTATGCCGCGATGCGGCTGCCGGCGTCCAAGGTGATGGCCTACACCTACCTGGTGCCGACATGGGTGATCGGATGGGAGGTCGCGCTCGGGCAGCCGATGCCCCCGCTGCTGGTCATGGCGGGCGTGGGGCTCACCGTGCTGGCGCTGGTGCTGCTCGTCGAAGGGGATTGAGGCCCGGTCTCAGGCGATCCGGTCGGCCGGGGAGCTTTCTTGAAGCTCCCGCTCTTCGCCCAGCTCGATCTCGAGGAAACGCTCGAAGGCGTCGAGGTTCACCGGCTCGAACTGCCCGAACCCCTGCATCCAGACAGAGGCGTCGCGCAGCGCGTCGGGCTCCAGCTTGCACCATTTCACACGGCCGCGCTTTTCCTGGCTGATCAGCCCGGCGCGGGTAAGGATCGTGAGGTGCTTGGAAATCGCCGCCAGCGACATCTCGAACGGATGCGCCACGTCGGTCACGGCCATGTCGTCCTCGAGCAGCATCGACAGGATCTGCCGACGGGTCGGGTCCGACAGCGCGGCGAAGATGGCGTCGAGCGAGGGCTGCATGGGCGCGAGTCTACGCTCTTGCCAGGGGGCAGGGAAGGGGACGCAGGCGCCCGTCGCGCGGTGCCTGCGTCCGTCCTGTCGTCAGGCGACGGAATTGGGGAGCGGGAAATAGCCGCCGGGGTTCAGGACGGCGGCGATGCGGTTGCACAGCTCCCGGCCCAGTTCCCCGAGCACCTTTGCCCGGTATTGAGATGCATGGAGATGCAGCTCGGTGTGGTCCATCTCCCGTGTCGGAGCGGAGAAAGCAGCCCGGGGGCTGCGCTGGTCGAAGCGGTTCATTGCCTGTGCGTCCTGTTGTTCGCGTATGCTCTGTTGCGGGCAGGGAGCTATGTCTCCGGCGGTCGTTGCACCACCCGCAACCTTGGCAAGGCCGTCTTGCCTTGCGTGCATGGCAGATCGGCCGACTCGCACCGGGGCCGCGCGCCGGGTTTCGGTCTCGACAATATCTGGAGAGGGGGGGAGCCGGCCGATGTCGCTGACCAGATGCGTGGCCCGGAGGCCAGGGGGGCGCCGCGCTTCAGGGCGCGGGGCGGAACCGCGGCAGGGCGTCAGGCGCCCCGCCGCCGGTGTCGTAAATCAGAGCGAAGCTTCGCTGGCGCCGGCGCTGCGGCTGAACAGGCGCGCAAAGGAGCGGCCAAAGGAAGAAGCGATTTCGGCAACGGCCTCGGCGCGCAGCTTGTGGGCGCGGCGTTCGATTTCGAGGAAATCCACCGGGTCGGCCGGATCGAGTTGCAGAAGATCAAAGCTGGTCATTTCAGAGCGTTTCATGTTTCAAACCTTTCACTGTTCGCGTCTTTTCCACCTCCGCATTCAAGGTAAGTCGTTATCGCTAACGGCGAAACCGCCTGCGCCATCATTGCCGCATTGCAGCAAACGCATGGCGACAACATGCCGCGCTGCGGGATCGGGCGTTGGCCGCCGGAAACCGCCCGACAATTGCGCAGGAAACGGATAGCGCCCTGCGGCGCGGGATGTCATGGAGGCGGGGCACACGGAAATTCGAAGGAGGTCCGGCATGTCGATCAGGGATTGGCTCATCGTCGTCGTGCTCGGAATCGGGTGGGGCGCGGCGTTCATCTTCAACGCCGTGCTGCTGCGCGAGGTCGGGCCGCTGTCGGTCTCGTTCCTGCGCATCGCGCTCGGCGCGGCGACCTGCTGGGCCTGGGTGCTCGCCACCGGCAAGCGCGTGCCCTGGGGCGCTGTTTTCGCCGGGCAGGCGCTGGTGCTCGGGGTGGTGAACTACGCCATTCCCTTCGCGGTCTACCCGATCGCGCAGAAATACATCACCAGCGGCGTCGCGGGCATCGTCAATGCGATGATGCCGATCATGGTGGTGATCGTCTCGCATTTCTGGCCGGGCGGCGAGCGGGCGACGCCGGCCAAGTCGCTCGGCATCCTCTTCGGCTTTGCCGGGATCGTCGTGCTGACCCTGCCCGCGCTTCGCGGCGGCGCGGAGAACGAGGTCTGGGCGATCCTGTTCACCCTGCTGGCGCCGGTCTGCTACGCGGTCGCGATGAACTACCTGCGCCGTCTCAAGGGGATCGACCCCGCGGTGATCGCGGCGATGGCGCTGACCGGCGGCGCGCTTGCCATTGCCCCGGTGATGCTGGCGGCCGAAGGTGTGCCGCGCATCGCGACGGCCACAGGCTGGCTCTCGGTCATGGGGCTGGGCGTGGTGCTCACCGGGCTGGCTTTCATCGTGCTCTACGCGATCGTGCCGCGGATCGGCGCGACCAACGCGTCCACCGTCACCTTCATCGCGCCGGTCTCCGCCGTCCTGCTCGGCCACCTCGTACTTGGCGACACCATCGCACCCTCGCACCTGCTCGGCATGGCGATGATCTTCCTCGGTCTGCTGGCGATCGATGGCCGCGTCCTGAGGCGTTTCCGGCGGGCTGCCGCGTAGCCGGGCTGGCCCTCCTGGTGCCCGCCCGCGCGGCGGTCCCTGAAGATCGTCAACCGAAAGGTTGAATTTGCCGATCCGGAGAAATCCGGTGCGCGGGGCGGGGCGCGGATTCGCGCTTCCGAAAAATTTATAATACAATCAGTTAGTTGCCCGCCTTTGCAGCCGCAGAATCGCGGATTGACTCAGGGCGCCCGGATTGCCTAGTGTCCGCCGCAACTGTTGGAGGACTGCCCGCATTGGCGAACCACGGCGACAACGAGCGGCTCAGGCAGCTCGACGAGAAGATCGCACGCGCCAAGGGCGGAGACGACAAGAGCGGCTCGATGGCCTCCGACAAGTATTCCCAGGCGAACACCGCCTGGCGGATGGTGACAGAGCTTGTGGCCGGCATCGTGCTCGGCCTTGGCATCGGACTGGGGCTGGACGCGCTGCTTGGCACGAAGCCCATCATGCTGGTGCTGTTCATATTGCTGGGTTTCGTGGCCGGTGTGCGCGTGATGATGCGGACCGCCGCCGATATCCAAAAGAAGCAGGTGGCAGAGGCCGCCAAGGACGAGAGGGACTGAAGACGTGGCAGACGAAGCGCACGGCGGCGGCATCCAGATCCACCCGATGGATCAGTTCGTGGTCAAACCCCTGTTCGGGGGCGACACGGTGCATTGGTACACGCCCACCAACGTCACCCTCTGGATGGCGCTGACCGTTCTGGTCGTGGTGCTGCTGCTCGTCGTGGGGTCCCGCGGCCGGGCGATCATCCCCTCGCGTGGCCAGTCGATCGCCGAGCTCGCCTACGGCTTCGTCTACAAGATGGTCGAGGACGTGGCCGGCAAGGACGCGCTGAAGTTCTTCCCCTATATCATGACGCTGTTCATGTTCATCGTGACGGCCAACATGCTTGGCCTGCTGCCGATGTCCTTCACCACCACGAGCCACGTCGCCGTGACCGCGGTGCTGGCGCTGGCGGTGTTCATCACCGTGACCGTCGTCGGCTTCGTCAAGAACGGCACCAAGTTCCTCGAGCTGTTCTGGGTCAAGTCCGCGCCGCTGCCGCTGCGTCCGGTGCTGGCGATCATCGAGCTGATCTCGTACTTCGTGCGCCCGGTCAGCCACTCCATTCGTCTCGCCGGCAACCTGATGGCCGGTCACGCCGTGATCAAGGTCTTCGCCGGCTTCGCCGCGATCCTCGCCGTGGCGCCCTTCTCGATCCTGGCGATCACCGCCATGTACGGGCTGGAGCTGCTGGTGGCCTTCGTTCAGGCCTACGTCTTCACTATTCTGACCTGCGTCTACCTCAAGGACGCGCTGCACCCGTCTCACTGACGGGTCCGGCGCCGCGCAGGACACACGACACACCCCAAACGTTCACTTCCAATCGCAAGGAGATACGAAAATGGAAGGCGATATCGCAAGCATGGGTCAATTCATCGGTGCCGGCCTCGCAGGCATCGGTTCGGGCGCGGCCGCCATCGGCGTGGGCCACGTTGCCGGCAACTTCCTGGCGGGCGCCCTGCGCAACCCGACCGCCGCTGCCGGTCAGACCGCCACTCTCTTCATCGGTATCGCGTTTGCGGAAGCCCTGGGCATCTTCTCGTTCCTGGTCGCGCTTCTGCTGATGTTCGCCGTCTAAGACCTCTTCCGAGATCCTTGCCGCCAGGGGGGCGGGCCGACCCGCTCGGCCCCCTTGGTGAACTATCAGATCCAGGAGGAACGCATGGCAGGCGAGAGCGAAGCTACCACAGCTATGGAACACGCGACGGACGCCGCGCACGGGGCCGCCGACGCTGCGCACGCAGCGGAAGGCGCCGGCATGCCGCAGCTGGACTTCTCGACGTTCCCGAACCAGATTTTCTGGCTGATCGTGACCATTCTCGCGATCTACTATGTCCTGTCCAAGGTCGCTCTGCCGCGTATCGCGAGCGTGCTGGCCGAACGCCGGGGCACCATCACGAATGACATCGCCGCCGCCGAAGAGCTGAAGCTCAAGGCCGTGGAGGCGGAAAAGGCGTACCAGAAGGCGCTGGCCGAGGCCCGCACCGAGGCGCAGAAGATCGCTGCCGATGCGCGTGCCGCGATCAAGGAAGAACTCGACGTCGCCACCGACAAGGCCGATGCCGAGATCGCCGCCAAGACCGCCGAATCCCAGGCCCGGATCGCCGAGATCCGCGACAGCGCGATGAGCGCCGTCGAGGCCGTCGCCAAGGAAACCGCGGGCGAAATCGTCTCGGCGCTCGGTCGCCCGGTCGATGCCGCGGCCGTCGCCGCCTCGGTGGACGCCCGTCTGAAGGGAGGCGCATGATGCGCAAGATCGCCCTGACCGTCGCTCTCGCCGGCGCTGCCGCGCCGGCCTTCGCGGCCTCCGGCCCCTTCTTCTCGCTGGCCAATACCAACTTCGTGGTGTTGATCGCCTTCCTCGTGTTCATCGGGATCCTTGTCTACTTCAAGGTCCCCGGGATGCTCGGCAAGATGCTCGACAACCGCGCCGAGAGCATCCGCTCGGAGCTGGACGAGGCCCGCGCCCTGCGTGAAGAGGCCCAGACCATCCTGGCCGAGTTCGAGCGCAAGCAGAAGGACGTGGCCGAGCAGGCGGAACTGATCGTCACCCAGGCCAAGGCCGACGCCAACGACGCCGCCAAGCAGGCCAAGATCGATCTCGAGAAGTCGATCGCCCGCCGGCTTCAGGCAGCCGAGGACCAGATCGCCTCGGCCGAGGCAAACGCCGTCAAGGAAGTCCGCGACACCGCGATCAGCGTGGCCGTCGCCGCGGCTGCCGACGTGGTCGCCAAGGGCATGTCCGATGCCGACGCTGCCGCCATGATCGACGAGAGCATCAAGGTCGTCGAGGCCAAGCTGCACTGAGTCGTTTTGCGACGCACCACGAGGTGAGCTTTTCACTTTGTGTTCGGAAAAGAAGCAAAAGGCTCCGGATTTGATCCGGAGCCTTTTTTGTCGTTTTGCGGACCGGAGCGATCCGCAGGTTAGGCTCGTTCCGGATTTTTACGCTATTTTTTAGCGCCTTGAGCGTCGCTGACGCTCCGCTGTCCGCGGTGACAGAGGTGAGTAAATCCGCGGATCGTTGCCCATATCGAAACGCAACTTTGGAAAAATGAAGAAAAATCCCGTAAAATAGACCCGTTGGCAGCGCGGGGATTCATAGCGCTGGCACGTGAAGATTGATTTTGTTTCCAATTGATAGGCTTTGATCATGCTCAAACGGATCGAAGATTTTGCCAAGGACCACGTTTTTGAAACCGACGTCGTGATCGTGGGGGCCGGGGCGTCGGGGTTGACCGTTGCGCAGGAACTGGTCGGCACCGGACGCGACATTCTTGTGCTCGAAAGTGGCCTGTTGGACCAGGACGCCACGCATTCCACGTTGAACACCGTCCGGGCGTCGGGCGTTTCGTGGTCGGATGCCGAGATAGAACGTCGCAACCGCTTCCATGGCATGAGCGGCACGATGTGGAGCCACGACGATCAGCCCTACGGCCTGCGGTGCCGCGGTCTTGGCGGGTCGACGCTGACCTGGGCCGGTAAATGCGGCACCTTTGACGAGGTGGATTTCCGACCGCGATCCTGGGTTCGGAACTCCGGCTGGCCGATCGGGCGCCAAGACCTTCTGCCGCATATCGAACGGGCCACAAGCATCCTCAACCTCGGCGACGACCTGAACGCTGCCGGTACGCGGCAGGTGAACGGCTATGACTTCTCCCGGTCGCCGCTGGCGCCATTCCACTGGCAGTTCGCCATGTCGTCGGTCAATCCCATCGACAGGATCCGGTTTGGCAGCGAACTTGCGTGCGTCGCGGCGTCGAACCTGACCGTGCTTCTGGATGCCACGGTGACCGAGATCCTGACCAACGAGGACGGCCGGGCGGTGCGGGGCGTGCGTTTCTCCGACAGCGCCGGACACCACCGCGAGGTCAAGGCAGGTTGCGTCGTGCTGGCGAGCAGCGCGATCGAGAACCCTCGGCTTCTGCTGGCCTCGCGGTCGGTCAAGCCCGCCGGGCTTGGCAACGATCACGACGCCGTCGGGCGCTATCTGGTCGACCATGTCTCTGCCGTGGCCGGATCCTTCGCACCGGAGGCCGTGCCGGAGGTGCAGCGCCATTTCGGCTATTTCGGGCATCGCAGCCGGGGCCGGTACACGCTCTATCAGCGCGGCTTCGTTCTGACGCCGGAGGTTCAGGAAGAGCACGGGCTGCTTCAGACGGCGGCGCATTTCATGCCCTCGCTTGCGCCGGCAGCCCCCCCGAGTGCGGAGGCAGAGCCCGCGGCCGGCGGGCGCTCGCTGACCGGGACGGCCATCGGGATGGCCAAGCAGGTCGTCACCTCGGACGCCATGCCGGTGGGCGTGAAGAGCCTGGCGGTGCAGTCGATGATCGCGCTGGCTCCCAATTTCGCCGTGCGCCACTCCCGCCGCCGCGATGCCGCGCAATTCGGCACCACGCTCGACGTCGAGCTGATCGGCGAGCAGACGCCCGATCCGACGAACCGGGTGAAACTCTCCGACGAGGTCGACCGCTTCGGCCTGCCGCTGGCCGATGTCTCCTGGCGGGTCGATTCCGCCACCCGCAGGTCGCTCGGCTTTCTCGCCCGGTCGCTGTCGGAAACGCTCGGGAGCGTCGGTCATCCGCAGCCGGACCTCGCCGACTGGGTGGTGGACAACGCGCCGGACGACGCGGCGCTCATCGACATGGGGCATCCGATGGGAACCACCCGCATCTCGGAAACCTCGCGGGACGGGGCGGTCGACCGGAATTGCCAGGTCCATGGCACCGACGGGCTGTTCGTGGCCGGGGCCTCGGTCTTTCCGACCGGGGGGCACTGCAACCCGACCCTGATGATCGTGTCGATGGCGGCGCGGCTCGCCGAGCACCTGCGCGGCAGGCTCGCCTGAGGCCCGCGCCGCCGGGTCAGGGCCGTCTCAGGTCGACCAATCGACGATGACCTCGCAAGAGGTTGCGGCGGGTATCGCTTCCAGGTGCTCGCCGAGCGCGCCCCAGAGCGCCTTCACCTTTTCCTGCACCTCCGGTGTCATTTCCGGCTCGGTGGTCAGCGCCACGACATAGCCGCTGCCGTCTGCCGCCAATACGTTGGTGAACCTCTGCATCCCCGGCAGGGCCATGATCCGCGGCTTCAACTCGTGGACGATCCTGGTCGCGGCTTCGCGCGAGCCGGGCTTCAGCTTGTAGGGCGTGATGCGTGCATACATGTCGGTGTCCTCCCGTTTCGATTGTCGCTCCGATCTGCGCCGGCTTCACTGCCCTTGCGTCAGCCTAGCACAATCGGTCGGGAATTTCCCGCGCGCCTCAGGAGTTGCTGGCGTGCTGCAATCGCTGCCGCGCGACCATCTCGTGGTGGTCGGCCCGCCGCTGGTCCAGCATCGCCTGCTGGACATAGTCCAGATGGGCCTCGACCGCGGTGCGCGCTGCGGCCGGATCACGCTGGCGGATGGCATCGTGAACGGCGCGGTGCTGGTCCAGCAGGGCGACGCGGGTCGTGCGCTGCCGGAACATCGCCTTGCGGTTGAAGAACACGCCCTCCTGCAGCAGCTGGTACATCGCCCGCATCATGTGCAGCGTCACCAGGTTGTGGCCGGCCTCGATGATCGCCATGTGGAACTCGGCGTCGAGCCGCGCCTCCTCGCTGCCGGAGCGGCCCTCGTGGGCGGTCTCCATCTGGCGGAAGATCTCGGCGATCACCGCGAGGTCGGTGTCGGAGCCGAGCCGGGCGGCGCGTTCGGCGGCCAGCCCCTCGATGTCCCGGCGAAAGGCGATGAAGTCGAAGACCGCCTCGTCATGGGCCGAGAACAGCCGGATCAGCGGCTCCGAGAAGGCCGGCCCCAGCACGTCGGCCACGAAGATCCCCGCACTGGCGCGGCGCAGGATCAGGCCGCGCTCCTCGAGCTCCGACAGCGCCTCGCGCAGGGACGGGCGCGAGACTGCGAGCCGTTCGGCGAGGTCGCGCTCCGCCGGCAGACGCTCCCCCGGCCGCAGCACGCCGCGCAGGATCAGCAGCTCGATCTGCCGGACCACCGCCTGGCTGAGTTTCTCGGAATCGACGGGTGTGAAGGGCATGGGGCGGCCTGCGGAAATTGGTCAAGTAAGTTGACCACCTTTCACCGGCAACGGCAAGCGGCCCCGCGCGAAGGCGCGGGGCACGTTCGTCAGGCCGGGTCTCAGGCGCCGGTGGGCCGGATCAGGATGTCCACGCGGCGGTTCTGCGCGCGGCCCTCTTCGGTCAGGTTGGAGGCAACGGGTGCATCCTCGCCGCGGCCGATCGCGCTCACCCGGTAGGCGGGAACGCCATTGGCCATGACGATCCCGGCCACGGCCTGCGCACGGCGCACCGAGAGGTCCTGGTTGTACTGCGCCTCGCCGGTGTTGTCGGTGTGCCCGACGATCTCGGCGGTGGTGTCGGGATACTGGTTGAGGTTCGCGGCCAGCGCGGCCAGGTCGCCGGCCAGCGCCGGACGGACCTCGGTGCTGTCGATGTCGAACAGGATGTCCTGCGGCATGGTCACGACCAGCACGTCGCCCTGGCGGTTGATGATGATGTTCGGGTTCCCGATCGACTGGCGCAGCGCCTCGGCCTGCTTGTCGAGCTGGTTGCCGGCGATCGCACCGGCGCCGGCGCCGATCGCCGCGCCGATCGCCGCGTTCTTCACGCTTGGGCCGCCAACGGCGAGCCCGGTCGCCGCGCCGAGGATGCCCCCGGTGAGCGCGCCCTGCTGGGTGTAGTTGGCATCGGGATTGAGTTGTGCGGGATCGGTACAGGCGGTCAGGGCCAGCGTGCCGCACAGGGCCACGGCAGTCAGACGGAGGGGGATCATGCTCTTTGCCTCGCGTTGGTTTTTTTGTCTGGCCTGATTCTATGCCACGCGACCTGCAATTGCAGCCACTTATCGCCGAAAGAGCGGGGATTCGCGCAACGGCCCGTAGCACGGCGCGCGGTCCGGTCAGCGGGCGTCGGCCCGCGCCGATTCCCAGGCCAGCAGCGCGCGCTTGACCGGCAGGCCCCAGTGATAGCCGCCGAGCGCGCCGGACTTGCGGATCGCCCGGTGGCAGGGGATCAGCCATGAGATCGGGTTGCGCCCCACCGCCGTGCCGACCGCGCGCACCGCCCGCGGGTTTCCGATGGCGCCCGCGATCTCGGAATAGGTGGTCACATGGCCCGTGGGGATCGCCAGCAGCGCCTCCCAGACCTTGATCTGGAACGGCGCGCCGATCAGGAACAGCCGCGCCTCGCCGGTCGTCTCGCCAAAGGCCGCCTGCACCCAGGGGCGGATCGCCATCGGATCCTCGGTGAAGCTGGCCTCGGGCCAGCGCGAGAGCATGTCCTCCATCGCCGCCTCCGCGCCGGTCTCGGCGGCAAAGCCGATGCCGCAGATCCCCTTTTCGGTCGCCATCACCAGCGCCGGGCCGAAGGGGCTCTCGAACCAGCCCCAGAAGATCTCCAGCCCCGCGCCGCCCTTGGCATATTCCCCGGGGGTCATCGCCTCCCACCGCAGGAACATGTCGTGCAGCCGGCTGCTGCCCGACAGCCCCACCGCGTCCGCCGCCTCCAGCGTGGTGAACCGCTCGCGCAGCATCGCCTTGGCCTGGCCGAGCGCGAGGTATTGCTGATACCGCTTCGGAGACACGCCGACCCAGCTGCTGAACAGCCGCTGGAAATGCGCGGGACTCATCTGCATCCGTGCCGCCAGCGCGTCGAGCGACAGCGCCTCGCCGGCCTCCGCCGCCGCGTCGATCTCGTCGAGCGCCCGGCGCATGACCTGGAAATGGTAGTTGTTGCTAGGGA
Organism: Tropicimonas sediminicola; assembly: GCF_900188335.1. GTDB lineage: Bacteria > Pseudomonadota > Alphaproteobacteria > Rhodobacterales > Rhodobacteraceae > Tropicimonas > Tropicimonas sediminicola. Next base: position 376,621 of record NZ_FZOY01000001.1, read on the forward strand.
CGTTCATCTCGGCTCCTTCCCGCTGGACCGAAACCTAGGCCGCCGCGGCGTCCCGCGCGACCCGTTTCCTGCGCCTTGCGTTGCATCTGCCGCCGATCGGGCTAAACCGGTGCGGTGGCAGCGGAGGCTCAGATGGTCCGGCAACTTCCCTATTCCGCGATGCGGCAGGTCTTCGAACGGTTTCGCGAGAGCGAGCCCGAACCGAAGGGCGAGCTGGAGCACACCAATGCCTACACGCTTCTGGTGGCCGTCGCCCTCTCGGCGCAGGCGACCGACAAGGGCGTGAACCGCGCCACCCGGCCGCTCTTCGAGAAGGTCTCGACCCCGCAGCAGATGCTGGAGCTGGGCGAGGAGGCCCTGATCGAGCACATCAAGACCATCGGGCTGTTCCGCAACAAGGCGAAGAACGTGATGAAGCTCTCCCGCATCCTCGTGGAGGAATTCGGCGGCGAGGTGCCCAATTCCCGCGCCGCGCTGGAAAGCCTGCCCGGGGTGGGCCGCAAGACGGCCAACGTGGTGCTGAACATGTGGTGGGGGATGCCGACCCAGGCGGTCGATACCCACATCTTCCGCGTCGCCAACCGGACCGGGATCGCGCCCGGCAAGGACGTGATCGCCGTGGAGCGCGCCATCGAGGACAACGTCCCGGCCGATTTCGCCCGCCACGCGCATCACTGGTTGATCCTGCACGGCCGCTATGTTTGCAAGGCGCGAAAGCCCAATTGCGCAATCTGCGTGATCGCCGATCTCTGCCCGAAGGAAGGTGTCGAATGAGCCCGAGTTACAAGGTCGCCGGTATCGGCAACGCCATCGTCGACGTGCTGGCGCATTCCGACGACAGCTTCCTCGACATCATGGGTATCGGGAAGGGGATCATGCAGCTCGTGGAGCGCGAGCGGGCCGAGATCCTCTATGCCGCGATGAACGACCGCAAGCAGGCGCCGGGCGGCTCGGTGGCCAACACCCTCGCCGGCCTCGGGCATCTCGGGTTGAAGACCGCCTTCATGGGGCGCGTGCACGACGACGCGCTTGGCCGCTACTACGCGGATGCGCTCGCCGCCGGCGGCACCGATTTCGTCAACGCGCCGGTGCCGGACGGCGAACTGCCGACCTCGCGCTCTATGATCTTCGTCTCGCCCGACGGCGAGCGGTCGATGAACACCTACCTCGGAATCTCCGCCGAGCTGGGTCCCGACGACGTGCCCGACACGGTCGCCTCCGGCGCCGAGATCCTGTTCCTCGAGGGCTACCTCTTCGACAAGGACAAGGGCAAGGACGCCTTCCTCAAGGCGGCGCAGCTCTGCAAGGCCGCGGGCGGGCAGGCGGGCATCGCGCTCTCCGACCCGTTCTGCGTCGACCGCCATCGCGACGACTTCCGCAAGCTGGTGGCCGAGCAGATGGATTACGTCATCGGCAACGTCCACGAATGGGCCTCGCTCTACCAGACCGAGGACCTCGAGACTGCCCTGGCCCACGCCGCGGCCGATTGCGGGCTCGTGGTCTGCACCCGGTCGGGGGACGACGTGATCCTGATCCGCGACGAGGAACGGGTCGAAGTGCCGGTCCACAGGGTGACCCCGGTCGATGCCACGGGCGCGGGCGACCAGTTCGCAGCGGGCTTCCTCTACGGCCTCAGCACCGGGCGCGACCTTGAAACCTGCGGGCGCATGGGCGTGATCTGCGCTGGCGAGGTGATCGGCCACATGGGCCCGCGCCCGGAGACCGATACCTACGACCTGTTCCGCCAGGCTGGCCTCGTCTGACGCGGGCACCCGCCACGACGGGTGGGCGCGAGGAAACATATCCTGTACCTTGCGTAGCGTTATCGGACTTTGCGATTGATTTTCGCACCTTGAGGTGCCATTCGGCCGCAATGAAGATCGGCGAGGTGATATCCCGCGCACGTCGTGCCGCTGGATTGAAGCAGAAGGAACTGGCCGCCGCGGCCGGTGTCCATGTCCAGACCCTCAAGCGCCTCGAAGGGGGCGCCGGGGCAGGGTATTCCACTGTCCGTGCGCTGGAACGCGCCCTTGCCAGGCACGGGGCGACCTGGCGCGAGACCGACGGTGGCTACGAGCTCACTGTCCGCCTCGGCTCCAAGGCCAAGGACTGACCCGCCGGACTCAAGTGGTCCCGCGTCTTCACCCGTCCGGAAAAATCTCCGCCGGAGGCACGATCTTTCGTCCGAAAGATCGCACCGCGCGGAACGCGCGGCTCGGCCCAACGGGAGGAGCGGCATCCCCGATGCCGCGACGAGCGGCGGGAGCCTCCCGCCCCCCGGTCTGCGCGCTGACGCGCTTGCCGGGCGTTGGGGGTGGCGCCGGCCGCTGGCCGGCGCTGGCGCATCGCTCAGTCGCCGAGCTTGGCGTGGACCTCGTCGAGGTCGATCTCGCTGGTCGGCATCTTGTTGTCGGGATTGTCGAAATCGTACCGGAACAGCTCGAAATCCTGCTTGTAGATCTCGTAGACCAGATGCATCGACAGGTCGTCGAAATAGGCGCTCACCGGGTGGGCGCGCTTCGGTCCGTGCCCCTCGCTCTCGTTGAACCTCGGGATTTCGGACAGCACCACCGGGTGCGGTGTTTCCACCGAGTCGAGCACCGACTGCATTCCGTCGTTGAACCGCTCGGTCCAGAAGATCCGGTCGTAGCGGCCGCCGTTGCAGATGAAGGTGGAGATGTGGCCGGACATGGCCGACCAGTGGATGTCGGGATCCATAGGGCGGCGGAAACGGATGGTGTCGCGGGCGAACAGCAGGAACCGGCGGAAGCTGCGCACCTGGTCGAACTCGAAGCCGCTCTCCGGGTCGCCCACCTCGATCCCGTATTTCTGGATCAGCAGCGGCACCAGGTTGCCGCGATACCGGCGGCCGTTGCGCTGGATGCCGCAGATCTTGTCGAAGAACGACGACAGGATCCGCGCATAGGGGTTGCGCACGCAGGTGAAGGCGAGCGAGCGGTGCGCTTGCACGTTGGCCTCGATCGGACCCTGGCTCTCCTCGCGCATCCACTTGTGCAGCCCATCCTGCGCGTCGTGGATGTCGCCCTCGTAAAAGCGCCCGTGGTCGGAGAAATACATGATCTGCCCGATGGTGGAGCAGGCGCATTTCGGCACCACGCGATAGACCATGCTCTCGCTCTCGGTCATCCAGATCCCGGGAAATCCCATTGCGCCCGTCCTTCCCCTCGCGCCGGTCCGCGCTCGACGCGGAAATGCGCACAAAAAAGCAAACAAACCCTGTCAATTCAATCGCCGATCAAGATATCCCCTTGAACCAGCGACAGAACTACAACGAACTAGAGCCCCATGGTCCAGATCGCCTATATCCTGCTCTGTCACAAGGACCCAGACGCGGTCGTCGCGCAGGCGCGGCGGCTCACGGCGGCGGGCGATTGCGTCTCGATCCATTTCGACGCACGGGCGCCGCGCGCGCTGGATGCGGCGATCCGAACGGAGCTCGACGACAATCCGAATGTCACCTTCGCCGCACGGCGCTACAAGTGCGGATGGGGGGAATGGTCTCTGGTGGCCGCGACGCTCGAGGCCGTCCGCGCGGCCGTCGCGGCCTTTCCGCAGGCCAGCCATTTCTACATGCTCTCGGGGGATTGCCTGCCGGTCAAGTCGGCGGAATACACCCATGCCTTCCTGGCCGCCGAGGACGTGGACTACATCGAATCCGTCGACTTTCATGACGGCGGCTGGATCAAGACCGGCTTCCGGGAAGAGCGGCTGATCTATCGCCACCTGTTCAACGAGCGCAAGCGCAAGCGGCTGTTCTATGCCTCTCTGGAAGTGCAGAAGCGGCTGGGGCTGACCCGGGAGGTGCCGCCGGATCTGCAGGTGATGATCGGCTCGCAATGGTGGTGCCTGCGCCGGTCGACCATCGAGGCGGTTCTGGCCTTCTGTACCGAGCGGCCCGACGTGCTGCGCTTCTTCTCCACCACCTGGATCCCGGACGAGACCTTTTTCCAGACCCTCGTGCGCCACCTCGTGCGCCGCGAGGAGATCCGCTCGCGCACCCTGACCTTCCTGATGTTCACCGACTACGGAATGCCGGTGACCTTCTACAACGACCATTACGACCTGCTGCTCCGGCAGGACGCGCTCTTTGCCCGCAAGATCAGCCCGGAGGCCACGGAGCTGCGGCTGCGGCTGGGGCGGCTCTATGCCGAGACCGGCCGGAGCTTCGAGATCTCCGACGAGGGGCGGAACCTCTTCGCTTTCCTCACCGGACGGGGGCGTGAGGGGCGGCGCTTCGCCCCGCGGTTCTGGGAGAGCGAGGGCAGCCTCGGGCGCGACAAGGAACTGCTGCTCGTGGTCTGCAAGAAGTGGCATGTTGCCAAGCGGTTGCTCGGGCTGATCCGGCACCGAACCGGCTTGCCGGGCATCGAGTACCTGTTCAACGAGGAGAGCACGCCGCTGCCGGATCTCGGCGGCATCGAGCGCGGTCTGGAAAAGCGGATGCGGCACCGGCGGGTGCTGGTGAACATGCTGTTCGGCGCGCTCGACACCCGGCGGCTGGTGCTCTGCCTCGATCCGGCGATGCTCGACATGATGCAGGATTTCGACGCCGACCCCTCGACCACCCGGATCCTCGAGATCGACTGCGATTTCGACGACGATTACCTGCTCGGGCACGCCCGCCGGGTCGGGCTGCTGGGCCAGTCGGCGCCGCGGGAGGCGCTGGAGCAGGTGCTGCCGGCGGTGCGCAACTCGATCCGCCACGAGGCCGAGAGGATGCAGGCGGCCGGCTTCTCGCGCCACCTGCGGATACGGCAAAGCGCCTCGGTGGACGAGAACGCGATGCGGCTGGCGCAATTCCTGTCTATACCGATGGAAACGGCACGCGAGATCGCCTCTGCCGAGGACCTTTATGCGGATTGACCAGATCGAAGGGGGCTCCCATGGCCTATGTCTATGACGACCAGAATGTTTTCGCGAAGATCCTGCGCGGGGAGATCCCCAACAGGACGGTGCTGGAGACCGAGCATTCGCTGGCCTTCCACGACATCGCGCCCCAGGCGCCTGTGCATGTGCTGGTGGTCCCGAAGGGGCATTACGTCTGCTACGACCATTTCGCGCTCGAGGCTTCCGACGCGGAGATCCTCGATTTCACCCGCGCGGTCGGCAAGATCTGCAAGATGCTCGGCGTGCAGGCCGACGCGGCGGGCGACGGTTGCCGGCTGATCGCCAATGCCGGCGTCCACGGCGTGCAGGAGGTGCCGCATCTGCATGTGCACATTCTGGGCGGCCGGATGCTCGGCCGGATGCTGGCGCCGGCAGAGTAAGACCCTCCGGGCCGCGGGGGGGAGAGCCGCTCGCCAGATTGCGCGCCTGCGGCGCATTCCTCCTGAGCCCTTCGGGCGGTCGGCGCCCGGCTCAGCCGAGGCGCGACAGGGCGGCGTGGAGCACGTCGCGGGTGCGGGCGAAATGCTCGGGGCCCTCGGCGGCGTAGAAGTCGAGCCCGGGGGAGGCGTTGACCTCGAGGATCACAGCGCCCTCGGTGCCGGTTGCGAGATCCGGGGCGAGGATGTCGACCCCGGCAAAGGTCAGTCCGAGGCTCCGAACGGCAGCGACGGCGAGGGCTTCGGCCGCTTTGGGAAGCTGTCCGCTCAGGTCGCGGAGACGGCCACCCGTGGAGAGGTTGGCGCTGGACAGGAGCGGCAGGCACCGCCCCTCGGCAAGCACGCTCGACCCGTCCAGCCCTTCGGCGGCGAGGCGGCGCAGCAGGCGGGAATCGTCGGCGGCGACCTTGGCGCCGCGGTGGCTCGCGGCGATCCGGGCGAGCGTGTCGGCGATCAGCGCGGAGACGCTGCGCCGCCCATCGCCGGTGATCGACAGCGGCAGCCGTTCGTAGGCGATCGGCACGCGGTCCTCCAGCACCAGCAGGCGGTAATCGCGCCCGCGCACATGCGCCTCGAGGCGCAGCCTGTCGTCCTCGGCCCAGCCGGCGGCGATGTCCTGCTCCAGGTCCGCGGCATCGGCGGCGACCCGGACCCCGCGCCCCTGCGCGCCGTCATTCGGCTTGAGCACCACCGGGAAGCCATGTGCCGCCGCGAAGGTCCGCGCGGCCTCCAGGCCGGGCAGGCGTTCGGCCACCGCGGCGTTCTTGAGCGCCATCCGGTCGCGGAAGGCGGGCGAGAAGACCAGCAGCCCCTCGGGTGCGGGCAGCCCTGCGGCGGCCAGCCAGCGCGCGGTGTAATCCTTGTCGCCGGCCAGCGCGGCGGCGGCATCGGCATTGAGACCGAGGGACCGGCCAAGAATCGGGCGCGGCGGCCGGCCGGGCGGGGTGTAGCGGCCGATGAAGGCGTGCTCCGTCTCCAGCTCGAGCCGCCCGCCAAGCGCCTCGGCGGCTTCGGACAGGGCGCGCAGGTAGGGGACGGCGCCGGCCCGGGCGGCGTCGAGCGGGGCGAGCCGCATTCAGGCCGCCTCGGTCTCGCTGCGGGTCAGCGCGAGGAACACGTCCTCGAGGTTCGGCTCCTCGGTGGCGACGTCCTGGATGCGGATGCCGGCGGCGCGCACCGCGTCGAGCACATCCTCGGCCGAGGTCCGGCCCCGGCGATAGGAGAGCGCGAGCGCGCCGTCGCCGCGGCGCTCCATCTCGACGCCCTCGGGCAGGGCCAGGCCTTCCGGCGCGGCCTCGGCTGGGTGGATCACCAGCGTCTTCGCGTCAAGCCGGCCGATCAGGCGGGAGGTCTGGTCATGGGCGATCTTGCGGCCCTGGTGGATGATGGCGATCTCGTCGCACATCTCCTCCGCCTCTTCGAGGTAATGGGTGGTCAGGATGATCGTCATGCCCTCGGCGTTCAGCCGTCGCACGTTCTGCCACAGCATCTGGCGCAGCTCGATGTCGACGCCCGCCGTCGGCTCGTCAAGCACCAGCACATGCGGCGCGTGCACCAGCGCCTTGCCCAGCAGCAGCCGCCGCCGCATACCGCCCGAGAGCGTGCGCGAATAGGCGTCAGCCTTGTCCGACAGCCCGATCATCGCGAGGATCTCGTCGGTTCGCCGCTGCGCCTTCGGCACGCCGTAAAGCCCGGCCTGCACGTCGAGCGAGGCGCGCGGCGTGAAGAACGGGTCCATGTTCAGCTCCTGCGGCATCACCCCGATGGCGGCGCGGCTCTGGCGCGGGTTCACGTCCTGGTCGAATCCCCAGATCCGCACCGTGCCGGCGGATTTGCGGACCAGCCCGGCGAGGATGTTGATCAGCGTCGACTTGCCCGCGCCGTTCGGCCCCAGCAGGCCGAAGATGCTGCCCTGCGGCACCTTGAGGTCCACCCCGTCGAGCGCCGTCTTGGGGGCCACGCCACGCTGGCCGGCGTAGGTCTTGGTGAGACCCTCGATCTCGATGGCGAACTGGCTCATATGTGGCGCTCCGGCACTTGCCCGCAACCGGGCGTTCCCTATGATGCCGGGAACCTAAGACGCGCCGGCCGGCGCGACAAGCCGGCCGCCCGAAAGTTCCGCAGGAGCCTTGTTCATGAGCGTGATTCCCGAGCCGCCCGAAACCGAAGTGGTCACCACGAACCGCGTCGCCTGCGACGGCGGCGAAGGCGCGCTGGGCCATCCGCGGGTCTGGCTCAGCCTCGGTGAGGACGGCGAGGTCGAGTGCCCCTATTGCGACAAGAAATTCGTGCTGGCCAAGGACGCGAAGGCGCACTGACCCGGCGGGTCAGTGCGTCTGCATCGCCAGCCAGCCGAGATAGGCCGCGTAGAGACCGCAGAGCACCGCGCCCTCGGTGCGCGTGACCTTGCGCCCGGTGAAGGCGACCAGCAGCAGAAGCGCGGTGGCGCCGATCATCACGCCGAGGTCGATCGTGGATTCGGGGCGCAGCCCGCCGATCGGCCGCACCAGCGCCGTCGTGCCGAGAATGCCCAGAAGGTTGAAGATGTTGCTGCCGATCACGTTGCCGAGGGCGACGTCGGCATGGCCGCGCCGCGCTGCGGTGACCGAGGTCACCAGCTCGGGCAGCGAGGTGCCGATGGCGACGATGCTGAGCCCGATGACCGCGTCCGGCACGCCGAGCCCGGCGGCCAGCGACACCGCGCCACGCACCAGCAGGTGCGCGCCGGCCAGCGTCAGCAGCAGGCCGAAGCCGAACTCCAGCGCCGCGCGCGACATCGTCTGCGGCGCAATCTCCATTTCGACCGGATAGGCGGGCTCCGGTTCGGCTCTCGCGCCGCGGAGCGCCAGCAGCAGGTAGGCGCCGAGCCCCGCGAGGAGCAGGGCGCCACCGGCGCGCCCGAGGCTGCCGGGCAGGAGCAGCGCCGCGGCCAGCAGGGTGACGACGGCGAGCGCCGTGCCGTCGCGGCGCAGCGCGTCGGGCGCCACGGCAATCGGCGCCACCAGCGCCGCCGCGCCGAGGATCAGCAGGATGTTGGCGATGTTGGAGCCCACGACGTTGCCGACCGCGATGCCGGGCGAATCCTGCAGGGCGGCCTGCACGCTGGTCACCAGCTCCGGCATCGAGGTGCCGAAGCCGACGATGGTCAGCCCGATCACCAGCGGCGGAAGGCCCGCTCGTCCGGCAAGGGCCACGGCGCCGGCAACCAGCCGGTCGCCGCCGAAGAAGAGCGCGGCGAGGCCGGCCGCGACGAGAAGTAGATCCATCTGTCTGTCCGAGGGCCCGGTTGCTGCGTGCCGCCCGTCGGGCCCCCGGGTGCGGCACCGCTCAGATGGGCGCGCCATCGCCGCTCCGCAAGTGCCTTCCGCTGGACCGTCGCGGAAAGCCGGGGTAGGTCTGTCGGGCATTCACGAAGGAGCGCGCGGCAATGGCATTCGGCAAGGGACACCACCTGCACCTGATCGACGGCTCGGCCTTCATTTTCCGCGCCTATCACGCCCTGCCGCCGCTGACGCGCAAGTCCGACGGTCTGCCGATCGGCGCCGTGGCGGGCTTCTGCAACATGCTGCACCGCTATATCGAGGGCAACACCGGCCCCGACGCGCCGACCCATGCGGCGGTGATCTTCGACTATTCGGGCAAGTCCTTCCGCAACGAGATCTACGACCTCTACAAGGCCAACCGTCCGCCGGCGCCGGAAGACCTGGTGCCGCAGTTCCCGCTGACCCGAGAGGCGACCCGCGCCTTCAACGTGGCCTGCGAGGAGATCGAGGGATTCGAGGCCGACGACATCATCGCCACGCTCGCCTGCCAGGCCCGCGACGCCGGCGGCCGGGTCACCATCATCAGTTCGGACAAGGACCTGATGCAGCTCGTCGGCGACGGGGTGGAGATGCTCGACGCGATGAAGAACCGGCGCATCGGCATCGAGCAGGTCGAGGAAAAGTTCGGCGTCGGCCCCGACCGGGTGGTCGACGTGCAGGCGCTGGCCGGCGATTCGGTCGACAACGTGCCCGGCGCCCCCGGAATCGGCATCAAGACCGCCGCGCAACTCATTCAGGAATATGGAGATCTCGAATCTCTGCTCGACCGCGCCGAGGAGATCAAGCAGCCCAAGCGCCGCCAGACCCTGATCGAGAAACGCGACCAGATCGAGCTGTCGAAGCGGCTGGTTCAGCTCGACTGCAACACGCCGCTCGGCTTCACGCTCGACGATCTCGAGGTCAGGGAACCCGACCCGGAGACGCTGCTGGGCTTCCTCGCCGAGATGGAATTCCGCACTCTCTCCAAGCGCATCGCCGACCAGCTCGGCGTCGAGGCCCCGGCGATCACCGAGACCGCGCCCGCCGCCGAGACCTCCGAGGCGCCGGTGGCCAGGCCCTTCGACCACGACGCCTACGAGATCGTTCGCGATGCCGCCGCGCTGCAGGTCTGGGTCGACCGGATCAACGCCCGCGGCCATGTCGCCGTCGACACCGAGACCACCGGGCTCGACGAGATGACCGCCGGACTGGTGGGGATCTGCCTGAGCGTCGAGGCCGGGCAGGCGGCCTACATCCCGCTGGCCCACAAGGCCGGCGGCGGCGACGGGCTCTTTGCCGACGAGGCGCTGGCCGAAGGGCAGATGCCGATGGACGAGGCGCTGGCGCTGCTCAAGCCGGTGCTCGAGGACCCGGCGGTCCTCAAGATCGGCCAGAACATGAAATACGACGCCAAGATCCTTGCCCGCCACGGCATCGACGTGGCGCCCTTCGACGACACCATGCTGATGTCCTACGCCATGCACGCGGGCCTGCACGGTCACGGCATGGACGCGCTGTCGGAGCGCTACCTCGGCCACGTGCCGATCCCGATCAAGGAACTCATCGGCTCCGGCAAGAGCCAGATCACCTTCGACAAGGTGGAGATCGCCACGGCCGCGAAATACGCCGCCGAGGATGCCGATATCACCCTGCGCCTGTGGGAAACTTTCCGGCCGCAGCTCCACCGGGCCCGGGTCACCACCGTCTACGAGACGCTGGAGCGGCCGCTGGTGCCGGTGCTGGCGCGGATGGAGATGGCCGGCGTCAAGGTCGACCGCGACACGCTGAGCCGCATGTCCAACGCCTTCGCCCAGAAGATGGCGGCGCTGGAATCGGAGATCCACGAGCTTGCCGGCGAGAGCTTCAACGTCGGCTCCCCGAGCCAGGTCGGCGAGATCCTGTTCGAGAAGATGGGCCTCGAAGGCGGCAAGAAGGGCAAGACCGGCAAGTATTCCACCCCCGCCGACGTGCTGGAGGATCTGGCCACCGAGCACGAACTGCCCGCCCGCGTGCTCGACTGGCGGCAGCTCTCGAAGCTCAAGTCGACCTATACCGACGCGCTTCAGGATCATATCAATCCCGATACCGGGCGGGTCCACACCTCCTACATCCAGTCCGGCGCCAACACCGGCCGCCTCGCCTCGACCGATCCGAACCTGCAGAACATCCCCGTCCGCTCCGAGGAGGGCCGGCGCATCCGCGAGGCTTTCGTCGCCGAGCCGGGCCGGGTGCTGGTCAGCCTCGACTACAGCCAGATCGAACTGCGCATCCTCGCCCATGTCGCCGGGATCGACGCGCTGAAACAGGCCTTCCGCGAGGGGCAGGACATCCACGCCATGACCGCGTCGGAGATGTTCGACGTGCCGATGGCGGAGATGACGCCGGACATCCGCCGGCAGGCCAAGGCGATCAACTTCGGGGTGATCTACGGCATCTCCGGCTTCGGCCTCGCGCGCAACCTGCGCATTCCGCGAGCCGAGGCGCAGGGCTTCATCGACCGATACTTCGAGCGTTTCCCGGGCATCCGCGCCTACATGGACGACACCGTCGCCTTCGCCAAGGAACACGGCTACGTCCAGACCCTGTTCGGCCGCAAGATCCACACGCCGGAGATCAACGCCAAGGGCCCCGGTGCGGGCTTCGCCAAGCGCGCCGCGATCAACGCGCCGATCCAGGGAACCGCCGCCGACGTGATCCGTCGGGCGATGATCCGCATGGAAGACGCGATCGCCGGCCTGCCCGCGACGATGCTGCTGCAGGTCCACGACGAACTGATCTTCGAAGTGGACGCGGGCGCGGTGGATCAGGTCATCGAACGGGTTCGGACGGTGATGGAAAGCGCATCCGAGCCGGCGGTGAAGCTCGACGTGCCGCTGGTCGTCGATGCGGGGCAGGGGGCAAACTGGGCCGAAGCCCACTGACGCCAGGCGTGCCCGCCCGGCGCGGCGTCGCGGCCGGCAAGGGCGCGCGCCCCGTTTCGGCCGCCGGCGCGACCGCGTCGCTCTCTGCGGCTGCGATCTCGGCCGTGCCGGGCCGTCGCCGGGTCAGCCCCCAGTACCCGAAGGTGATGAACCCGATCTGGATCAGGAATGAGCCGAGGTTGAACGCGTCGATCAGGCTCAGAAGGACGAGCATCGCGGCAATGATCTTGGAAACGGCATAGCCCGTTCCATTGCCGCAGACATGCTCGCATTGCACCAGGGCGAAGCCGCCAACGTAAATGACGGAACCGATGACGCCGCAGATCTGCAACAGGAGCGGCACATGGGCGGGCAGGGAAAAATGGTCAATCATAATGGTCGTCCGATAATCGATGTCTGGCCTCGCCCGAAACGATGGGTCTGGGCCCGGGAATGAACGCGTGGTCGCAATACCTTTCCGGCGGTCTCGACCGGTGGGTCGGGGCCGTCTCGTCTGTCGGGCCTCCGGAGAGGCCCGGGCTGTGGGCTTCCGATCCTGCCCGCATGAATTTCGGGCGTTGGCCGGTCAGGAGAGTGTCATCTTCGTCAATTCAGATGCTCTAACCTAACGTAAACCTGGCATCGCGGCAGGTATGGAATTCCAGACCTGCGGGGCATTTCTTCCACGTTCCGCGGGCCGGCTCGCAGCCGGTACTGCCGCGCCGCAACGCCAAACCCGGCGCCTCCAGGTCCGCGACCCTCGGTCATGCTTGACGTGCGGGGCAAGCGTGGCGTTTCCTCGGCGGAACCCGGAGGAGAGATCGATGTCCCAACACCATGTTCGTGTTGTCGGCCCGTCAGGGCCGGTGGCCGAGGTCTGGCTGGCCAGACCCGACAAGAAGAACGCCCTGACGCTGGAAATGCTCGACCGGCTGGTCGAGGTCGGCCGCGAGCTGGCCGCGGCGCCCGGGGTGCGGGCGGTGATCCTCGCGGGCGAGGGCGGGGATTTCTCCGCCGGTCTCGACACCGGGGTCCTCGCTGCGATGGCGGGCAAGCTCGATGCCGTGAAGGCCGAGATGCTGGCGCCGCCCGACGGCTCCGCCGCCAACCGGTTCCAGCTTCCGGCGACCATCTGGTCGGAGGTGCCGGCGCCGGTCATCGCAGCGCTGGACGGCGTCTGTTTCGGTGCCGGTCTGCAGATCGCGCTGGGCACCGATTTCCGCATCGCGCGGCCCGACAGCCGGCTGTCGATCATGGAGGGCAAATGGGGCCTGATCCCGGACATGGGCATCTCGCAGAGCCTGCCCCGCCTGGTGCGCGCGGACCGCGCCAAGGAACTGGTGATGACGGCGCGGGTGCTCAAGGGCGCCGAGGCGCAGGGCATGGGGCTGGTGACGCGTCTGTCGGACGATCCGCTGACCGAGGCGCGCGCCTTTGCCGAGGCGCTGGCGGCCCGCTCGCCCGACGCGCTGCGCGCCGCCAAGCGGCTGGTCGACCGGATGTACCAGGGCGACGCCGAGCAGGAGTTGCGGCTGGAGGCCGAGTTGCAGGCCGGCCTGATGGGCTCGCCCAACCAGCTCGAGGCGGTGATGGCCAACCTGCAGAACCGCAGCCCGTCCTACCAGTGAAGATCGCCGGCCTGCCGCGCGCCTGCGCGCGGCCCGGCCCAAGGGGAGGAGCGGCATCTTCGATGCCGTGACGACGCGCGGGAGCCCTCCGCCCCTGCGCGACCTTCGGAGCTATTCCGGGCGCGGCGCCGGTTTCACCATCCGGTGCACGATCCGCCGCGCCAGCGGGGCCACGAAGATCACCACCGGAAAGGCGATCGCCCAAGCGGCGATCCAGCTCGACAGCCAGATCGGCAGGAAGCCCTCGACAAGGCCGATGGCGCGCAGCGTCGACACGCCGGAGACGATCAGCGACATCATCCCCGAAAGGACGAGCGAGAACAGGTAATGTTCGTAACGTGCGGGAATCATTCGGGCCTCGTTTGCTCCGCCCGACCGTTACGCCGAAACCGCGCGTCCGGGAAGCCGCATCCGCGCAGGCCCGCTGTGCACCCTTGCCGGGACCATGCGGGCCCGTGCCGGCTCAGGGCAGTTCGGCCGCGGGAATCATCGGGAAGAACACGCCGCCCGACCACAGGCCGAACCATTCCTCGCCCCTGTGCGGATGGTGCGCGCCGCGCTCGACCAGCCGGTAGAATGTCTTGCGGTCGATCAGCGCCTCGAGATTGACCCGCACCAGCACGTAGGGCGCGGGCTCGCCGGTCTCGGGATCGCGCACGACCCGGATCGGGTGCTCCGGCCCCGCGGTCACACTGTCGCCCACGTTGGTGGTGAAGCTGATCACCTGGCTGTCGCCCTCGCCTGCGACATTGGCGTCGACCGCCACGAAGGGCGCGTCCTCGACACGGATCCCGACCTTCTCGACCGGCGTGACCAGGAAATAGGCGTCGCCGTCCCTGCGCAGGATCGTCGAGAAGAGCCGCACCAGCGGCGCCCTGCCGATCGGGGTGCCGTTGTAGAACCAGGTGCCGTCGCGGCGGATTTCCATATCCAGATCGCCGCAGAACGGCGGATCCCAGAGGTGCACCGGCGGCAGACCGCCGCTTTTCGCGGCCTTTCCCGAAGCGGCTGCAAGGCTTTCCGCCGTGGCTGTGGCCCGACCTGTCCCCGATCCCGTTTTTGTCATTTGTTCCGTCCGGAATATCTGCCTTACTGGTCCCGAGAGAAAAGCCCGAGGTTCCCGTCATGTCCGATCCTAACGAACTCGTCGCCGAAATCGAAGCCCTCGGGCAGAAGCTGGCCGAGGCCCGCGCCTCGATCACCCGGCGGTTCATCGGGCAGGAACGGGTGGTGGACCTGGTGCTGTCGGCGCTGCTCTGCGGCGGGCACGGCCTGCTGATCGGTCTGCCCGGCCTCGGCAAGACCCGGCTGGTCGACACGCTCGGCACGGTTATGGGACTCGGCACCAACCGGATCCAGTTCACGCCCGACCTCATGCCCGCCGACATCCTCGGCTCCGAGGTGCTCGAGACCGGCGAGAGCGGCCGGCGCGACTTCCGCTTCATCGAGGGGCCGATCTTCTGCCAGCTCCTGATGGCCGACGAGATCAACCGCGCCAGCCCCCGGACGCAGTCGGCGCTGCTGCAGGCGATGCAGGAAAAGGAAGTCACCATCGCCGGCGAACATCGTCCGCTCGGCAGCCCGTTCCACGTTCTGGCGACCCAGAACCCGATCGAGCAGGAAGGCACCTATCCGCTGCCCGAGGCCCAGCTCGACCGCTTCCTGGTGCAGATCGACGTGCCTTACCCGGACCGCAAGACCGAGCATGACATCCTGCTCGCCACCACCGGCATCGAGGAGGACAAGGCCCACGCCGTCTTTACCCCCGAGGAGCTTCTGGCCGCGCAGGTCGTGCTGCGGCGGATGCCGGTCGGCGAGAAGGTGGTGGAGCTGATCCTCGACCTCGTGCGCGCCTTCCGCCCCGGCGAGCCGGGCGTGCCCGAGGCCGTCGCGCGGAACGTGAGCTGGGGTCCGGGGCCGCGCGCCGCGCAGGCGCTGATGCTCACGGTGCGCGCCCGCGCCCTGCTCGACGGTCGCCTGGCGCCCTCGACCGAGGACGTGGTGCAGATGGCCGAGCCGGTGCTGCTGCACCGCATGGCGCTGACCTTCGCCGCCCGCGCCCGCGGCGAGAACCTCGGCGACCTGATCCATGAAGTGGCGGCACAGGTGGGCCGGAGCGAGGCCGCGGCGTGAGCCAGCCTCCCGCCGCAACCCAGTCCGCGCAGGCCGGCCCGCAGCTTCGGACCCGGGCCGAGGGGCTCGCCTCCGCGCTGCCGCCGCTGCTGGCGCAGGCCGAACACCTCGCCTCCACGGTGCTGCTCGGCTCGCATGGCCGGCGGCGCTCGGGCATGGGAGACGAGTTCTGGCAATACCGCCCGATCGCCCAAGGCGACGAGGCCCGCGAGATCGACTGGCGCCGCTCGGCCCGGTCGGACGTGCATTTCATCCGCCAGAAGGAATGGCAGGCCGCGCAGAGCGTGGTGATCTGGGTCGACGGCTCGCGCTCCATGGGCTTCTCCGGCGACCGCAACCGCGCCGCCAAGTCCGACCGCGCCCGGCTGCTGGCGCTGGCGCTCTCGGTGCTGCTGGTGCGCGCGGGCGAGCGGGTCGGGCTGGCCAACACCGGCGCGCCGCCGCGCGGCGGACAGCTTCAGCTCGTGCGGCTCGCCGAGGCGCTGACCGGCGAGCTGTCGGAAGAGGATTACGGCACGCCCGAGACGCCGGGCCTTCCGGCCCATGCCCGCGCGGTCTTTCTCTCCGATTTCATGGGTGATATCGCCGGCGTCGAGGCCGCGCTCGCCAAGGCCGCCGACCGCGGCGTGCGCGGCGCGCTCTTCCAGATCCTCGATCCGGTCGAGGAGACGTTCCCGTTTGACGGCCGCACCATCTTCGAGAGCATGGGCGGCACCCTCAGCCACGAAACCCTGAAGGCCGGCGAGCTGAAGGAGCGCTACCTGCAGCGCCTCGCCGAGCGCAAGGACCGGCTGGAACATCTGGCCCGCGTCTCCGGCTGGCTCTACGATTGCCATCACACCGGAGACAGCGCGCAATCGGCGCTGCTCTGGCTCTACGCTGCCCTGGAGCGCTCCCGCTGATGTGGATGCTCGGCCCCATAGGTTTCACCGCGCCCCTGCTGCTGCTGGGGCTGATCGCGCTGCCGATCCTCTGGATCATCCTGCGGGCGGTGCCGCCGGCGCCGATCCGCCGCCGCTTTCCCGGCGTGGCGCTGTTGCTCGGCCTGACCGACGACGAGACCCAGACCGACCGCACGCCCTGGTGGCTGCTGCTGCTCCGGATGCTGGCCGCCGCCGCGGTGATCGTCGGCTTCGCCGGCCCGGTTCTGAACCCGCAGGTCGAGGAGACGGGCAGCGGCCCGCTGCTCGCGGTGGTCGACGCCACCTGGGCCGACGCACCGGACTGGTCGCGCCGGCAGGACCGGCTCGCCGCGCTCATCGAGGAGGCCGGGCGCTCCGGCCGTCCGGTGGCGCTGGTGCAGCTGACCGACCTGCCGCCCGGCCCGCCCGAGTTCCTCTCCGCCGACCGCTGGGTCAGCCGCATCGCCGGCCTCGCGCCGCAGCCCTGGGAGCCCGACCCCGAGGCGCAGGAAGCCTGGCTCGCGGGGCTCGGCGACGCGCGGTTCGACACCGTCTGGCTCTCCGACGGGCTGGCCCGCGCCAGCCGCGCTCCGCTGCTGGAGGCGCTGGAGGCGCGCGGCGACGTCCGGGTGATCGAGGGCGGCCGCCCGGCGCTCGGCCTCGCCCCGGTGCTCTACGAGGACGGCGAGGTGAAGCTCTCGGGCCTGCGCGCGATCACCGCCAGCGAGGCGGAAGTCGCCGTCTCCGCCATCGGCCTCGACCCCGCCGGCACCGAGCGCGCGCTTGCCGCCGCCACGCTGACCTTCGAGGCCGGCGCGGCCGGTGCCGAGACCGCGCTGGCGCTGCCGCACGAACTGCGCAACCGGGTGACCCGGTTCGAAATCGCCGGCCATCGCTCCGCCGCCGCCGTCAGCCTCACCGACGACAGCCTGCGCCGCCGCGAGGTTGCGCTGATCGCCGGACGTGACGACCGCGAGGGGCTGGAGCTGCTCTCGCCGTTGCACTACCTCGAACAGGCGCTGGCCCCCACCGCCGAGCTGCTGCACGGCGGGCTGACCGACATTCTGCCGGCCAATCCCGACGCCATCATTCTCGCCGATGTCGCCCAGCTCGCTCCGGCCGAGCAGGCGGCGCTGACCGAATGGGTCGAGGAGGGCGGCCTGCTGGTGCGCTTCGCCGGCCCGCGGCTCGCATCCTCCGAGGTCAGCCGTACCGAGCTCGACCCGCTGATGCCGGTGCGCCTGCGCGAAGGCGGACGCAGCGTCGGCGGCGCGATGAGCTGGGGCGAGCCACGCGCCCTGCGCCCCTTCGCCGAGGGCTCGCCCTTCTACGGGCTGGAGGTGCCGCAGGAGGTCACCGTGCAATCGCAGGTCATGGCCCAGCCGGACCCGGAACTCGGCGAGCGGGTGATCGCCGCGCTGGCCGACGGCACGCCGCTGGTCACCCGCCGCGGGATCGGAGCGGGGCAGGTGGTGCTGTTCCACGTCACCGCCAATGCCGAGTGGTCGACCCTGCCGCTCTCCGGCCTCTTCGTGCAGATGCTCGAACGTCTCGCCGTCTCCACCCGCCCGGCCAGCCCCTCGGCCGAGGATCTCGCCGGCACTACCTGGACCGCCGACGCGGTGCTCGACGGCTTCGGCGAGCTGCAACCGGCCGAGACGCTGCCCGGCGTGCCCGGCGAACGCCTCGCCTCCCGCGCCTTCGGCCCCGACATGCCGCCCGGCCTCTACACCGGCGGCGACCGCCGCATCGCGCTCAACGTGCTCGCCGCCGACGATGTGCTCGAACCCGCCGCATGGCCGGCCCGCATCCCGGTCGAGGGGCTCGCCATCGCCCGCGAGACCCGCCTTGCCGGCCCGGTCCTGGCGCTGGCGCTGCTCCTGCTCGCGGCCGACCTCGTCGCCTCGCTCTGGCTGTCCGGACGGTTGCGCGGCGGGCAGGGCGGAGCGGTCGCGCTGCTGGCGCTGGCGCTCATGGCCCCCGCGCCCCCGGCCAGCGCGCAGGAGGCCGACGAGGCCCGCGCCCTGCTGGCCACCACCGAGGTCGTGCTCGCCCACGTGGTGACCGGCGACCAAAGTATCGACCGCCTCGCGCAGGCCGGGCTCACCGGGCTCGGAGAGGCGCTCTACACCCGCACCTCGGTCGAGCCCGCGCAGCCGATGGCGGTCAATCTCGAGACCGACGAGCTCGCCTTCTACCCGTTCCTCTACTGGCCGGTGACCGAGGGCCAGCCGATCCCCTCCGCCGAGGCCTATTCCCGGCTCAACCGCTACCTGCGCTCGGGCGGCATGATCCTGTTCGACACCCGCGACGGCGACATCGGCGGCTTCGGCTCGGCCACGCCCACCGGGCGCAAGCTGCAGCAGCTCGCCGGCCCGCTCGACATTCCGCCGCTGGAGCCGCTGCCGCAGGACCACGTGCTCACCCGCACCTTCTACCTGCTGCAGGACTTCCCAGGCCGCTACACCTCCCGCGATGTCTGGGTCGAGGCGGCGCCGGCCGACGCCGAGAAGGTCGAGGGCATGCCCTTCCGCAACCTCAACGACGGCGTGACCCCGGTGGTGATCGGCGGCAACGACTGGGCCTCTGCCTGGGCTGTGGACGCCTCGGGCATGCCGCTCTACCCGGTGGGCCGCGGCTTCGCCGGTGAGCGGCAGCGCGAGCTTGCCCTGCGCTTCGGCGTCAACCTCGTGATGCATGTGCTGACCGGCAACTACAAATCCGACCAGGTCCACGTGCCCGCACTGCTCGACAGGCTCGGCCAATGAACGGCGCATCCGACATCCTCTTCGACCCGCTCCTGCCCTGGCCCGCCGTCTGGGCCGCCTGCGCGTTGTCGCTCGCCTTCGTGGCGCTCGGCCTCTGGCGCGGCCTGCGCGGCTGGTGGCTCCGGGCGCTCGCCGCCGCGGCGCTGCTTGTCGCCATCGCCAACCCGTCCTTCCAGGTCGAGGACCGCGCGCCGCTCACCGACATCGTGCTGCTGGTGGTCGACCGCACCGCCAGCCAGCAGATCGCCGACCGTGCCGAGCAGACCGACGCCGCCGTGGAGCGCATCACCGCCGCCGTCGCGGCCCTGCCCGACACCGAGCTGCGCACCGTCACCCTGCGCGACGGCGCCGACAACGCCGGTTCGCTGGCGATGACCGCGCTCTCCGAGCTGCTGGCCGAGGAGCCACGCGGCCGCATCGCCGGCGCGATCCTGGTGAGCGACGGCCAGGTCCACGACGTCGAGCGCGCACCCGACCTGCCGGCGCCGCTGCACCTGCTGCTGACCGGCCACGACACCGACTGGGACCGCCGGCTGATGGTCCGCAACGCGCCCTCCTTCGCCATCGTCGGCGAACAGCTCACGCTCACCCTGCGGATCGAGGACAGCGGCGCGGTGCCCGAAGAGGTCGCCCAGTCCGGTCTTGCCCAGCTCGCCATCGCCATCGACGGCGGCGAGCCGATGCCCTTCACCGTGCCGGTGGGCCAGGATCTCGAACTGCCGCTGACACTGCCCCACGGCGGCATGAACGTGGTGCAGATCGAGGTCGCCGCCACCGAGGGCGAGCTGACCGAGCGCAACAACGCTGCCGTGGTGCAGATCAACGGCGTGCGCGACCGCCTGCGGGTGCTGCTGGTCTCCGGCGAGCCCCATGCCGGCGAGCGCACCTGGCGCAACCTGCTGAAATCCGACAGCTCGGTCGATCTCGTCCACTTTACCATCCTGCGCCCGCCCGAGAAGCAGGATGGCGTGCCGGTGACCGAGCTCTCGCTCATCGCCTTCCCGACCCGCGAGCTGTTTCTCGAAAAGGTCGACGAGTTCGACCTGATCATCTTCGACCGCTACAAGCGCCGCGGCATCCTGCCGATGATCTACCTCGAGAACGTCGTCTCCTATGTCGAGCGCGGCGGCGCCGTGCTGGTCGCCGCGGGTCCCGATTTCGCCGGGGCGGAGAGCATCTACCGCTCGCCGCTCGCCGAGGCGCTGCCCGCCGCGCCCTCCGCCCGCGTGCTCGAACAGGGCTACCGCCCGCAGATCACCGACACCGGCCACAAGCACCCCGTCACCGAAGGGCTCGAGGCGCTCGCCCCGCCGCCCGAGGACGGCGCCGAAGGCCCCGGCTGGGGCCGCTGGTTCCGGCTTGTCGACCTGCTGCCCGAGAGCGGCCAGACCGTGATGAGCGGCCCCGACGACCGCCCGCTGCTGATCCTCGACCGGGTCGGCGAGGGCCGGGTGGCCCTGCTCGCCTCCGATCACGCCTGGCTCTGGTCGCGCGGCTTCGAGGGGGGCGGCCCGCAGCTCGAACTGCTGCGCCGGCTGGCCCACTGGATGATGAAGGAGCCCGAGCTGGAAGAAGAGGCGCTGACCGCCAGCGCCGAGGGGCTCGACGTCACGCTGACCCGCCGCACGCTGGGCGAGGCGCCCGGCCCGGTCGAGGTCACCGCCCCCGACGGCTCCTCCCGCCTCGTGGAGCTTCGGGAAGCCAGCCCCGGCCTCTTCATGGGCCAGTTCACCGGGCCCGAGACCGGCCTCTACCGGCTGGCGCAGGACGAGCTGAGCGGCGTCGTCGCTCTCGGCCCGGCGGCCCCGCGCGAATTCGAGGAGACCATCGCCTCCGGCGCGCCGCTGGCCGATGCGGTCGACGCCCATCGCGGCGGCACCCTGCGGATCGAGGAGGGCCTGCCCGCCATCCGCCAGGTCCGCGAGGGCCGCAGCGCCGCCGGCCGCGGCTGGATCGGCATCACCCCGCGCGAGGCCTACCGCACCGCCGATGTCACCGTGATCCCGCTGGTCGCACCGCTTCTGTTCCTGCTGATGGCCATCGGCCTGACCCTCGGCGCCTGGCTCCGCGAGGGCCGCCGCTGACGCGGTCGGGCGGCGCGCCGCCCGGAACAACTCGCGCCCGGGGCACATGACCTGTGCGCCGCCGCCCGGCTTCCCGCGCGTCGGGCGGCTTGGCGCGGCCGCCGGACAGGACTACATAGGGGGCTGCGCGACAAGGAGGCAGGGCCCTTGGCTCCCATCATTTCCATCACCGACCTGTCCAAGACCTACGAGGGCGGGTTCGAGGCGCTGAAGGGCGTCAGCCTCGACATCGAGGAGGGCGAGATCCTCGCCCTGCTCGGCCCGAACGGGGCCGGCAAGACCACGCTGATCTCCACGATCTGCGGCCTCGTGAGCCCCACGCGCGGCAGCGTCACCGTCGGCGGCCACGACATCCTGCACGAGTACCGCGCCGCCCGCAGCCTCATCGGCCTGGTGCCGCAGGAGATCGCCCTCGAACCCTTCGAGAAGGTTATCAACACCGTGCGATTCTCGCGTGGCCTCTTCGGCAAGTCCCGCGACGAGGCGCATATCGAGAAGGTGCTGCGCGCGCTGACCCTCTGGGACAAGCGCAACAACCGCAACCAGCAGCTCTCGGGCGGCATGAAGCGCCGGGTGATGATCGCCAAGGCGCTCAGCCACGAACCCCGCGTGCTGTTCCTCGACGAGCCGACCGCCGGCGTCGACGTCACCCTGCGCCGCGAGATGTGGGACCTGGTGCGCGAGCTGCGCGCCAGCGGCGTCACCATCATCCTGACCACCCATTACATCGAGGAGGCCGAGGAAATGGCCGACCGGATCGGGGTGATCGACCGCGGCCGCCTGCTGCTGGTGGAGGAAAAGGCGCGCCTGCTGCACCAGCTCGGCCGCAAGGAACTTCGGCTGGAACTCGGCGAGCCGCTCGACGCCATCCCGGCCGCGCTGGCCGACCACAACCTCACCCTCTCCGAGGACCGGATGCACCTGAGCTACGCCTTCGATTCCCATGCCGAGCGCACCGGCATGACCCGGCTGCTGGGCGACATCGCCTCCGCCGGTCTCAGCCTGCGCGACCTCTCCACCCGGCAGAGCTCGCTGGAGGAGGTCTTCCTGCAACTGGTCCGCGAAGGGCGGGAGGAGGAACGGGCATGAACTGGAACGCCGTCGCTGCCATCTACCGCTACGAGATGAACCGCACCTTCCGGACGATCGCGCAGTCCATCGTCTCGCCGGTTCTGTCCACCGTGCTCTACTTCGTCGTCTTCGGCGCCGCCATCGGCGCGCGGATCGACACCGTTGAAGGGGTCGACTACGGCGCCTTCATCGTGCCGGGGCTGGTGATGCTGACCCTGCTGCAGCAATCGGTCACCAACGCCTCCTTCGGGATCTATTTCCCCAAGTTCATCGGCACCATCTTCGAGCTGCTCTCGGCGCCGCTCTCCTTCATCGAGATCGTCATCGGCTATGTCGGCGCGGCGGCGTCCAAGGCGCTGATGATCGCGGTCATCATCCTGATCACCTCGACCTTCTTCGTCGACCTGCACATCGCGCACCCGGTCTGGATGGTGATCTTCCTTCTGCTCACCGCCGTCAGCTTCGCGCTCATGGGATTCATCATTGGCATCTGGGCCAAGAACTTCGAACAGCTGCAGCTGATCCCGCTCCTGGTGATCACGCCTCTGGTGTTCCTCGGCGGCGCCTTCTACTCGGTCTCGATGCTGCCGCCGGGCTGGCAGACGGTCACCTATTTCAACCCGGTGCTCTACCTGATCTCGGGCTTCCGCTGGACCTTCTTCGGCGTCGCCGACGTGCCGGTGGGCCTCTCGATTGCCGCGATCACCGTGTTCCTCGCCGCCTGCCTGGCGGTGATCTGGACCATCTTCCGCACCGGCTGGCGGATCAAACCCTGATCCCGGCACGCGGGCCGCGCCAGCGGAAGCCCGAAAAAGGCGCCCGGCGCAGAACGAAAAAGGGGCGCCCCAATGGGCGCCCCTCGAATGTCCAGATTCAGGATCGTGTCAGCGGCGCCGGTCGCGGCGCGAGGACATCGGCTGGAACGCCACGCCCACATGCGCCTCGCAATAGGGCTTGCCCGCCTGCACCGGCAGGCCGCAGAACCAGAAATCCTCGGTCGCCGGGTCGCCGATCGGCCATTTGCAGGTCCGCTCGGTCAGCTCCATCAGCGTCAGCCGGCGCGCCTTTTTCTCGACCTCGCGCACCGAGGCCAGCGCCTCGGGGCTGATCTCGTTGGCCGAGGGCTGCGGCGGCAGCGGCTGGCCGGCGGGAATGATCTGGCGGCGGGCCGGGGAAACCGGCGCCTCGACCGGCTCGGGCTCTGCCTCGGCCACCGGCTCGGCCTTCACCTCCTCGACGGGCTCGGCCGCCACCGGCGCCTCGCGCACCGGCTTCGGACGCGGCGCCTCGGCCTTCACGGCGGGTTTCTCGGGCACTTCCACCTCGGCGGGCTTCGCCTTTTCGGCCGTGCCGCCACCGCCGTTGCGGTTCGACAGGCCGAGCCGGTGCACCTTGCCGATCACGGCGTTGCGGGTCACACCGCCAAGCTCCTTGGCGATCTGGCTGGCGCTCTGGCCTTCGCTCCACATCTTCTTGAGGGTCTCGACGCGCTCTTCGGTCCAGGACATCTGCCAGCCATCTCCAATGGAAAAAAGCGCCCCCGCGGAAACTCCACGGCGCCGCCCTTACGTTCATCTCGTCCCTATATTAAGACGCGGGCCGTGGGGTTACAAGCGACCCCCGGCAAGAGGCGGCCAAAGGCAGGAGGACCAGGTCCATGAACGAACCATCGGCAATGGGCATGCGCCGCTTCGGGCGCATCAACTGGCTGGGCATGAAAACGCTCGCGCGGCGCGAGATGCAGCGATTCCTCAGCATCTGGATGCAGACGATCATGGCGCCGCTGGTCACCGCCGGCCTGTTCCTCGCGATCTTCTCGATCGCCATCGGGCCCGGCCGGGGCGAGGTGATGGGCTTCAGCTACCTGCATTTCATCGCGCCGGGCATCCTGACCATGACGGTGATCCAGAACGCCTTCGCCAATACCTCCTCTTCGCTGCTGGTCTCCAAGGTGCAGGGCAACATCGTCGACACGCTGATGCCGCCGCTCTCGGCCGGCGAGATCGTCGCCGGCTACATCGCCGGCGGGGTCGGGCGGGGGCTCTTCGTGGCGCTGCCGATCGGGCTGGTGATGATGCCGGTGCTCGGCATCACCGTGCAATCGCCGCTGCTGGCGCTGCTCTTCATCACGCTCGGCGCGGCGCTGATGGCCGGGCTCGGCCTGCTGGCGGCGATCTTCGCCAACAAGTTCGACCAGGTCGCGGCGATCTCCAATTTCGTCATCACGCCGCTCTCCTTCCTCTCCGGCACCTTCTACTCGGTCGAGGCCGTGCCGCCGGTGATGGCGCACCTGCTGCACTGGAACCCGATCTTCTACCTGATCGACGGCGTGCGCTACGGCGTGCTCGGCATCTCCGACCGCTCGCCGCTGCTCGGCCTCGCGATCCTTTCCACGGTCACGGCGATCATCATCGTCTGGTGCTGGCACTGGGTGCGCCGCGGCTACCGCCTCAAGCCCTGACCGGAAACCTCTGGTGCGGCGGCGCGTTCTGCGCTAGACGCCGCGCATGACACAGACCCGGCCCCTGCTCCGACGCATCCGACGTCGCCGCTGACCCCGCCTCCCGCGGGCCGCCCGCCTGCGCCCGTTCTGCCGTCATTTCCCCGAGAAAAGCCCGCAAGCGCCCTGTCGCATTGACACATCTCGCGCCCGCTGGCACTCCTTCGCACTCCTGACCAAAGGTTCCGTCGATGATCCCGTCCGTCCTGCCGACCTACAACCGTGCACCGCTCAACTTCACCAGGGGTGAAGGCAGCTGGCTGATCGAGCGCGACGGGCGACGCTTTCTCGACCTCGGCGCGGGCATCGCGGTCAACGCGCTCGGCCATGCCCACCCGAGCCTGGTGCAGGCACTGACGGACCAGGCCGGCGCGCTCTGGCACACCTCCAACCTCTACCAGGTGGACCGGCAGCAGGCGCTCGCCGACCGGCTGGTGGAGCTGACCTTCGCCGACACGTGCTTCTTCACCAATTCCGGCACCGAGGCCTGCGAACTGGCGGTCAAGATGGCGCGCAAGTACTGGCACGCCAAGGGCCAGCCGGAACGGGTCAAGATCCTGACCTTCGACGGCGCCTTCCACGGCCGCTCCTCCGCCGCCATCGCCGCCGCGGGGACCGAGAAGATGATCGGCGGCTTCGGCCCGGTCCTGCCTGGCTTCGTCCACCTGCCGTTCGGCGACCTCCCGGCCCTGCGCAAGGCGCTCGAGGACCCGGAAGTCGGCGCGGTGCTGATCGAGCCGATCCAGGGCGAGGGCGGCATCCGCAGCCTTGGCGACAGCGCCCTGCGCGAGGTCCGCGCTGCCTGCGACGCCGCCGGCGCGCTGCTGATCCTCGACGAGGTGCAATGCGGCGTGGCCCGCACCGGCCGCCTCTTCGCCCATGAATGGGCGGGCGTCACGCCCGACATCATGATGGTCGCCAAGGGGATCGGCGGCGGCTTCCCGATCGGCGCGGTGCTGGCCACCGAGGCCGCCGCGGCCGGCATGACCGCCGGCACCCACGGCTCCACCTACGGCGGCAACCCGCTGGGCTGCGCCGTGGCCCTGGCCGTGCTCGCCACCGTGGCAGACCCGTCGTTCCTGGCCGAGGTCAACCGCAAGGCCGCGCTGCTGCGCCAGGGGCTCGAGGGCCTCGTCGCCGCCCATCCCGACGTCTTCGACGAGGTGCGCGGCGAAGGGCTGATGCTCGGCCTCCGCTGCCGCCCCGCCGCCGCCGAGATCGTGCAGGCCGGCTATGCCGAGGAGCTCCTCGTCGTGCCCGCCGCCGAGAACACGATCCGGCTGCTGCCGGCCCTCAACATCTCCGACGAGGAGATCGCCGAGGCGCTGGCACGTCTCGACCGCATGGCGCAGCGCGCTGCCAAGGCAGCCTGAGCCGCTTGCTTCTCCTGTTTCCAAATATCCTCGGGGGGCGCCCCGGGTAAGCCCGGGGCGATCGGGGGGCAGACAGCCCCCCGGCCTCCCGGCCCAGAAAGACCGACCGATGACCCACTTCCTCGACATCCACAAGACCGCCCCCGCCGACCTCCGGGCCATGATCGACAGCGCCCGCGCCATGAAGGAGGCCCGCAACGGCCAGCCCAAGGGCACCCCGGATGCCGACCTGCCGCTTGCCAACCACATGGTGGCGCTGATCTTCGAAAAGCCCTCGACGCGGACGCGCGTGTCCTTCGACGTCGGCGTGCGCCAGCTCGGCGGCCAGACGATGGTGCTCTCGGGCAGCGACATGCAGCTCGGCCATGGCGAGACCATCGAGGACACCGCCCGCGTGCTCTCGCGCTACGTCGACATGATCATGATCCGCACCTTCGAGGAGGCCACCCTGCTGGAGCTGGCCGAGGCCGCGACGGTGCCGGTGATCAACGGGCTCACCAACCGCTCGCATCCCTGCCAGATCATGGCCGACATCCTGACCTTCGAGGAGCACCGCGGCCCGATCGCCGGCCGCAAGGTGGTCTGGTCGGGCGACGGCAACAACGTCTGCGCCTCGTTTCTGCACGCCGCCGGCCAGTTCGGCTTCGACTTCACCTTCACCGGCCCGCCGACGCTGGATCCCGAGCCCGAGTTCGTCGGCTTCGCCCGCGAGCAGGGCGTCTCGGTGCAGATCGAGCGCGACCCGCACAAGGCCGTCGAGGGGGCGGACCTGGTGGTCACCGACACCTGGCTGTCGATGCACGATTCCAAGTCGGCGCAGGAACGCCGCCACAACCAGCTGCGCCCCTACCAGGTGAACGAACGCCTGATGGCCGCCGCCGGCCCGCAGGCGCTCTTCATGCACTGCCTGCCCGCGCACCGCGAGGAAGAGGCGACCTCGGCGGTGATGGACGGGCCGCAATCGGTGATCTTCGACGAGGCCGAGAACCGCCTGCACGCCCAGAAGGCGATCATGCGCTGGTGCCTCGGGGTCTGACCCCGGCGCAGGCGCGGACCGGTTCGGTGGCGGGGGGCTGTCTGCCCCCCGCGCTTCCCGGACAGGTCCGGGAAGCTCCCCCCGAGGGTATTTTCACCAGGAGAGACCGGGTCAGGCGCCCGGTTTGCGGCGTTTTGCGCGGAGGGTCGGGTCGGCCTCCGTCGGGTCCTCCGGCCAGGGGTGCCGAGGGTAGCGCGCGCGCATGTCCTTGCGCACGTCGGCGTAGGAGCTGGCCCAGAAACCCGGCAGGTCCATCGTGGTCTGCACCGGGCGTCCGGCGGGGGAGAGCAGGGTGACCCGCAGCGGCAGGCGGCGGGGTCCGACCGTCGGGTGGATGGTCTGGCCGAACATCTCCTGCACCCGGAGCGCGATCTCCGGCGCCTCGCCCGCGTAGTCGATCGGCACCTTGCGCCCGAGCGGCGTGGTGAAGGCGCCGGGCATCTCCCGGTCCAGCCGCTGCATTGCGTCCCAGCCGATGCGGGCGCGGAGCGGCTCGGTCAGGTCGAGGCCGCGGATCTGGTCGGCACTGCGCGCGGTGCCGAGAAAGGGCAGCAGCCAGTCCTCGGCCTCGTCCAGCAGCGCCTCCTCGGACAGGTCCGCGATCTCGCCGCCCTCGGCGCGGTAGAGCAGGGCGCGCGCCTGCAGCCGCCGCGCGGCATCGCTCCACGGCAGGCCGAGCTGGCGGACCCCCTCCAGTGCCGCCTGCGCCAGCGCCTCGGCGGGGGCATCGCGCCAGATCCGGTCGGCCAGCACCAGCGCGCCGAAGCGCTCCTGCTGCCGCGCCACCACGCGGCGCTCGCGCTTCGACCATTCGGCGACGTCGACCCAGCCGATCTGGTCGCCATATAGCCCGCGCAGCTCGCTCTCGGTGATCGGCAGGGCGAGGCGGACCCGCGCCTCGCGCGCGTCGCCGTCCAGGTCGGTGGCCACGATCAGCCGCTGGCCGGCCAGCGGATCGGCCTCGTTCATCACCGCGCCCTTGCCGCCCGACAGCAGCCAGCGCGGCGCGTCGCCGGGGCGGCGCAGGCCGATCCGGTCGGGATAGGCGAGGGCGGCGGCCTCGGCCGGCGAGACCCCGGCGTCGGTGTCCGGCGCCAGCCGGGAGAGGCGCGCGGCTTCGGTGCGGATGCGCTCCAGCGCGCCGCGGTCCGGCGGCACCGGGGCGCTCCTGGGCTCGCGCAGCGCGGCCAGCCGCAGCGACAGGTCGCAGGGCGCGCCCCGCAGCGGATCGCGCTCCGCCAGCACCGCGGCCAGCGGCGCGGCCGTGCGGCCGGCGCGCAGCAGCATATGCGCGAGCCGCGGGTGCAGCGGCAGGGCGGCCATGGCGCGGCCGTGTTCGGTGATGCGCCCCGCGGCATCCAGCGCGCCGAGGCCCGCGAGCAGCGCTTGCGCCTCGGCCAGCGCGCCCTCCGGCGGCGGGGTCAGGAACGGCAGGGACGTACTGCCCCAGAGCGCCAGTTCGAGCGCCAGCCCCGTCAGGTCGGCAGCCTCGATCTCGGCGGGGGGGAAGGCCGCGAGCCCGCCCTCCTCGCCCTTTGTCCAGAGCCGGTAGCAGGTGCCCGGCGCAAGCCGCCCGGCGCGGCCGGCCCGCTGGGTCGCCTCGGCGCGGGTCACCCGTTCCGTCACCAGGCGCGACATGCCGGAGCCGGGGTCGAACCGCGCCCGCCGGGCCCGGCCGGCGTCCACCACGCAGGTGATCCCCTCGATGGTCAGCGAGGTCTCGGCGATCGAGGTCGCCAGCACCACCTTGCGGCCGTCGCGGGCCGGCGCGACCGCCGCACGCTGGGCCTTGAACGGCATCGCCCCGAAGAGCGGATGCAGCGCCACGCCCTCCGGCAGGCGCGGGGCGAGCTGCGCCTCCGTGCGCCGGATCTCGCCTTCGCCGGGCAGGAAGACCAGCAGGCTGCCCCCGGTCTGGCCGAGCGCCTCCAGCACCTGCTCGGCCACCGCCTGTTCCAGCCGCGCGCGCTTGTCGAGCGGCCGCTCGAGGTGCCGGATCTCGACCGGAAAGGCGCGGCCCTCGGCGGTGACGACGGGCGCGCCGCCCATCAGCTCGGCCACCGGGGCGGCATCGAGCGTGGCCGACATCGGCAGCAGGATCAGATCGTCGCGCAGCGCCTCTCGGATCTCGAGGCAGAGCGCCAGCCCGAGATCGGCGTTCAGCGAGCGTTCGTGGAACTCGTCGAAGAGCACCGCGCCGACCCCGGAGAGCTCAGGATCGGCCTGCAGCATCCGGGTCAGGATGCCCTCGGTCACAACCTCGATACGCGTGCGCGGCCCGACCCGCGTCTCGCCGCGCATGCGGAACCCGACCGTCGCCCCGGGGGCCTCGCCCAGCTGTTCGGCCAGCCGCTCGGCCGCCGCCCGCGCCGCCAGCCGCCGCGGCTCGAGCATCAGGATCCGGCCCTCCGTCAGCCCCGCTTCCAGCAGCGCAAGCGGCACACGCGTCGTCTTGCCGGCCCCCGGCGGCGCCTGCAGAACGGCATGTCCGGCGCGTTTCAGCGCTTCCACCAGCTCTGGCAGGACGGCGTCGATCGGAAGTGGGGCAGGGGGCATGGGCGGGCCTAGCGGCGGGAGAACACCATGCTGCCATAGCTGGTGCGGGCCCGAACCTCCACCACCGGCCAGAGATCGCCGCGCGAGGTGTCGTAGGTGACCTCGAAATTGCGGAAGCTGGTGTCGGCGAGGTCCTTGGGCTTGTAGCCGTCCACCCGGATGTACTGCGCCGGACAGACGAAACGGTCGCCCTCCTGCCGGCCGCCCGAGAGCTTGATCCGGTGCACCTCGCGCCCGTCATAGGTCGAGATGTCGAGGTCGCAGGCCAGCCCGGCGGGCCGGCTCCGCAGCAGCGCGAAGAGCCCGGTCATCGGGTCCACGACACCGGGGTGGTCCTTGCCCTCGGCATGCCAGTCCTTGCGCTTCGTGTCGGGCGGGTCCTGGGTCACGGTGGCGATGCCGCCCGGAAAGCGGATCTGCTTGGTCTTGCTCTCGCCGCGCTCCCGGGTCGCCTCGTCATAGGCGGCGGGGGTGTAGCGGTTGCCCGACACCCGGCCCGACGACCGCGCCTCCGCCCGCAGACGGTAGATGCCGCCGACCAGCCCGCTGCTCTCGGCGACGGCGGCGGCGGTGTACTGCCCGTCGCGCTCGGCGCCGCCGATCGACAGCGTGCCGCCTCGAATGCCGGCGAAACTCACGTCGAACACCGCCTGCTCCTCCTGTGCGGCAAGCGGGCGTAGGGGCAGGATCGCAAGGGCGAGGGCAAGCGCGGGAAGAACGGCAGTCAGGCGGCGCATCGGCGTCTCCGGCTGGGGGCTGAAACGCCGCCAAAGGGCCGCAAAACCCGCGTCAGGTCAACCGGCGGCCCAACACGAGCCGGTGAAGCAGCGCGCTCCCGCCCATGGCCTTCGCCTGTCGGGAGATATCCTCGGGGGGAGCCTCGGCACGGGGCGCGCGGGGGGGCAGACAGCCCCCCGTCCCACCCCTCCGGCAGCGCAACGGCCCGGATCGGCGCACCGCACCCAACCCGGGCGGCTCCCGCCGACGCCCTCCGCCCGCAGGGCGTCGGACGCCCGTTGGGCCGGGCGCGCCTTCGGCGCGCAGGCCCGTGGCGGCGTCTGGACATTTCCGGCCGGGAGGAGGAAGACAGGCGCCGAGGAACCCGCCCCGAGGCAACGCGGAGGATCGCAGGCGCATGGATATCGAAGACCTGGCACGCCGGGTGACAGCCGGCGAACGGCGCGCGCTCGCCCGGGCCATCACCCTGATCGAGAGCAACCGGGCCGACCACCGCGCCCTGGCGCTCCAGCTGGCCGACCGGCTCTCCGGCACCGGCAACCAGGCGCTGCGCCTCGGCCTGTCCGGCACGCCGGGCGTCGGCAAGTCGACCTTCATCGAGAGCTTCGGCAACATGCTGACCGAGCAGGGGCTGCGCGTCGCCGTGCTGGCGGTCGACCCGTCCTCGGCCCGATCGGGCGGCTCGATCCTCGGGGACAAGACCCGCATGGAGACGCTCTCGCGCAACCCCAACGCCTTCATCCGCCCCTCGCCGAGCCAGTCCGAGCTCGGCGGCGTCGCCCGGCGCACCCGCGAGGTGGTCGCGCTCTGCGAGGCGGCAGGCTTCGACGTGGTGCTGATCGAGACCGTGGGCGTCGGCCAGTCCGAAACCATGGTCGCCCAGATGTCCGACATCTTCCTGCTGCTGCTCGCCCCGGCGGGCGGCGACGAGCTGCAGGGGGTCAAGCGCGGCATCATGGAGATCGCCGACATGATCCTCGTCAACAAGGCCGACGGCGCGCTGAAGCCGGTGGCGACCCGCACCTGCGCCGATTACGCCGGCGCCCTGCACCTGCTGCGCAAGCGCCCCGAGGACCCGGAGGGCTTCCCCAAGGCGATGACCGTCTCCGCCGTCGAAGGCGAGGGCCTGAGAACCGCCTGGGAGGAGATGCAGACCCTCGCCGCCTGGCGCCGCGAGACCGGCCACTGGCAGGCCCGCCGCGCCCGCCAGTCCCGCCACTGGTTCGAGGAGGAGGTCCGCCTCGGCCTGCTCGCCCGGCTCTCCGGCTCGCCCGAGATGCGCGCCCGCATGGAGGCGCTCGGCACCCGCGTCGCCGAGGGCGACCTCGCCCCGGCCGCCGCCGCCCACGAGATGCTCGCCCTGCTCGACGCGGCGCCCTGAGGTGACGGCGCTGTCCGACAACCTCCGCGGCGCGCTCTTCATGACCGCCGCCATGGCCGCCTTCGCGCTCGAGGACACCTTCCTCAAGTCCGCCACCGTCACCATGGCGGTGGGGCAGGCGCTGATGCTGCTGGGCCTTTTCGGAACCGCGGGTTTCGTCCTGCTCGGCCTGGTCCGCGGCGAGCCGGTCGCCGACCGCCGCATGATCCATCCGCGGATGTGGCTCCGCGCGGCCTTCGAGGCCTGCGGCCGCATCTTCTATACTCTCGCCATCGCCGTGGCCCCGCTCTCCAACGCCACCGCGATCCTGCAGGCGACCCCCATCGTCGTCGTCGCCGGCGCCGCGATGTTCATGGGCGAACAGGTCGGCTGGCGCCGCTGGCTGGCGATTCTCGCGGGCTTCGCCGGGGTGCTGATGATCCTGCGCCCGGGGCTCTCGGGCTTCGACAGCAGCGCGCTGCTGGCCTTTCTGGGCATGCTGGGCTTCGCGGGCCGCGACCTCGCCACCCGCGCCGCGCCGAAAGGGCTCACCAACGCCCAGATCGGGATCTGCGGCTACTCGATCCTGGTACCCACCGGCGCGCTGCTGCTGGTCCTGACCGGCAACCCGCTCACCTTCGTGGCCTCCGGCATCGGCCATGCGGCCCTCGCCAGCCTGTGCAGCGTCGCGGCCTACACCGGGCTCACCGCCGCGATGCGCATGGGCGAGGTCTCGGCGGTCACGCCGTTCCGCTACACCCGGCTGCTGTTTGGCGTCGGCCTCGGCATGGTGGTCTTCTCCGAACGCCCCGACGCGATGACCCTTGCGGGCAGCGCTGTCATCCTCGCCGCCGGCCTCTATATCATGCTGCGCGAAAGCGGGCTGCGCCGCCGCTGATGGGCGCGCACGAGGCCGGGGCGGCGGACCGGGCAGGCAAAGGGGGGAATCGGCTTGACACCGGCTCCGGCATGCTCTTAAACGCGCGAACGGAATTCGGGGCGCCCCGGCCGGACACCCTGGCCCGGGTTGTGCCCCATTTGTCATACGAACGTCGAGGATCATCCAATGTCGCGTGTCTGCGAACTGACCGGTAAAGGTCCGATGGTTGGCAACAACGTCAGCCACGCCAACAACAAGACCAAGCGCCGCTTTCTGCCGAACCTGCAGGACGTGACGCTCATCTCCGACGCCCTCGGGCGCTCCTTCAAGCTGCGGATCTCGTCCTCCGCCCTGCGGTCGGTCGACCACCGCGGCGGCCTCGACGCGTTCCTCGCCAAGGCCAGCGACGAAGAGCTCTCCGCCAAGGCGCTGAAGATCAAGAAGGATATCGCCAAGGCCCAGGCAGCCGCCTGATCCGGCCTCCGGCTCTTTCTGACGCGGCCCTGCCATCCGGCGGGGCCGCTTTCTTTTGTGCGTTGCGTTTCCCGGATGCCTGTCTAGTGTGCATCCGATGACTGGCCGCCTGCTATCCCTCGTGCTGATCCTGAGCCTCGGACTCTCGTCCCTGGGCTTCGGCATGGCGCTCGGCAGGGCGCCGGCCGTGGGCGAAATGGTCATCTGCACCGGCTACGGCGCGGTCACGATCTCCTTCGACGCGGACGGCAACCCGGTCGAATCGCACGGCCTTTGCCCCGACGCCGCGCTGGCCTTCTGGGCCGAACCGCCGGCGCCGCCGGCGACCAATGCGCCGGCAGATCTCGCCCCGGCCTGGCGCGACCGGCTGCAGGACGTCGCGATCGCCCCCGCCAGGGTGCCGCACGGCCGCGGCGCCCGCGCCCCTCCCGCCTGATCCCGTCCGACCGGCCCCGGCAGCCTGCCGAGGCCCCACCCAGACCAGACACAGATCAGACGGAGACCCAGATGTCCCTGAAACCCCTCTTCGCGGCGGCAGCCGCGCTCGTTCTCGCCACCCCGGCCCTTGCCGATATCGAGATCGTCGACGCCTACGCCCGCGCCGCCATGGCCAATGCCAAGTCCGGTGCGGCCTTCATGGAAATCCACAACACCGGCAGCGAGGACGACCGCCTCGTCGGCGCCGCCTCCGACATCGCCGCCAGGGTCGAGCTGCACACCCACATCGGCGACGCCAACGGCGTGATGCAGATGGTGCAGGTCGAGGAAGGCTTCCCGATCCCCGCCGGCAGCACCCACATGCTCCAGCGCGGCGGCGACCATGTCATGTTCATGGGGCTCACCGGCCCGATGAACGACGGCGAGACGGTCACGGTGACGCTGAGCTTCGAGAAGGCCGGCGACATCACCGTCGAGATCCCGGTCGACCTGCAGCGCCAGCCCGGCCAGCCGATGCAGCACGGCATGAGCAACTGACCGGACCATTCCGGTGGCGCCGACCCGCTCGGGCCGGCGCTGCCGGCCGTCGCGCGCCGGCCGGGGGCCATGCCCCCGAAGCGCCCGGCCTCTTCTGTCGGAAAATATCCTCGTGGGGCGCGCGGCCATGCCGCGCGGGGGGCAGACAGCCCCCCTCCGCCCGCACCGCCGAGGCGCTCAGATCTGCTGACGGAGCCCGCCGGCCAGAAGCCCCTCGACCCAACCCGGCACGACCTCGGTCGCCGGCCCCTCGAAGCGCCGGTCGAACATCCCGCTCAGCTCCGACGGCTCGAGGTTCAGCTCCACCGTCTCCGCCCCGGCCGCGTTCGCGTGCATCACGAAACCGGCCGCGGGAAAGACCTGGCCGGAGGTGCCGATGGCGGCAAACAGGTCGGCGCTGATCACGTGGCGCTCGATCAGGTCCATGTCGTAGGGCATCTCGCCGAACCAGACGATGTCCGGCCGGGTCGCCGCCTCGCCGCATTCGGGGCAGGGATCCTCGGCCCGCATCACCAGCGGCGCGGTCCAGTGGGCGCCGCATTGCGCGCAGAGCGCCCCGGTCAGCTCGCCATGCATGTGGATCACCCGCTGGTGGCCGGCGCGCTCGTGCAGGTCGTCGATGTTCTGGGTCACCAGCACGACCTCGCCCTGCCAGTCCCGCTCCAGCCGCGCCAGCGCCGCATGGGCCGCGTTCGGCTCGGCGGCCAGGGCATTGGCCCGCCGCGCGTTGTAGAAATCGTGGACGAGCGCCGGGTTGCGGGCGAAGCCCTCGGGCGTGGCGACCTCCTCCAGGTCGTATTGCGACCAGATCCCGCCGACATCCCGGAACGTTCCCAGCCCGCTTTCGGCCGAGATCCCCGCGCCGGTCAGAATCACGATCTTGCGCATCTTTCGCTCCTTCAGACCCGGCGCCCCGGTTCGCTGTAAGGCGGGACGGGGGGCATCACTCACCCCCCGTTTCTGGAACAGGCAGCGGCCGGAGGCAACGGTCGAAGGGCCGGGACCGGAAAGCCGCCGGCGACGTCTCGCGATCCGGGATCGCTGGCGCCCGTCCGCGCCGAAATTCCGCGCGGTCCTGCCAACGGCGAGGGCAGAGGCGGCAGCCGCGGGCGCAGGCCGAAGCGGCGAATCGCCGACGCGGCGCGTCCGACCTGTCCGAATGGCAGCCTTGACCCGGCCCCGCCCCGGGCGCACCCATGGACCATGACCGAGCCGACCCACGCCGCCCCGCCCCGTATCCTTTTCGTCTGCCTTGGCAATATCTGTCGCTCTCCCGCCGCCGAAGGCGTGGCGCGGGAGCTGGCCACGCGCGCCGGGCAGGCGGTGGAATTCGACAGCGCCGGCACCGGCAGCTGGCACGTGGGAGAGCCCCCCGACCGGCGGATGCAGGCCACCGCGCGCGGCTCTGGCTACGACCTCTCCGGCCTCCGGGCGCGGCAGTTCGTGCCGGCGGATTTCTCCCGCTTCGACCTGATCGTCGCGATGGACCGCCAGAACCTGGAAGATATCGAGGCGCAACGCCCGCCGGGCAACGAAACGCCCGTCCGGCTGTTCCTGGCCTATGGACCGTCGGAACGCGTCGACGTTCCCGACCCCTATTACGAGGGCGGATTCGATCTCGTTCTGCGGCTCATCGAACATGCCGCGATGGGGCTTCTGGGGGAGTTGCGCCGGCCGCGGTGACGCGGGCCGGCGGGCAGGGGGCGTGGCCCCCGTGCGGACCGGCCGGAGCGCCCGGCCGGCACTGCGATCAGCTGCAGACGTTGCCCGCGGTGGTGCCGAACGCCTTGTAGCGCTTCCAGAATGCCTCGTCCGAGGCCCTGTCCGACTGACGGACTTCCTGCGCACGGTGCGGGTCCTTGAAGAACTTCGCGGCCATCCGCTGGTCCCGGCGGGTCAGCATCTGGTCGGCGACGCGCTGGATGCAATCGCACAGCGGCCGGGAGGCCGCGCGGCGGTTGGAACTCATGCAGGCGCGCTCGATGGTCGAGCCGGCCTCTGCCGAGGGTGCCGAGATCATGCCAAGCGGAAGCGCAAGCGCCGCCGCCAACAGGAGTGTGGTGAGGGTTTTCATGTGCTCTGCCTCGATATTGCCTGGACCGGCCGTCTTGCCGCGGTCGATGGTCCGATCCGCTCTTCGTGCCAGAATTGTCGGGAAATATCAACGTTTGCTGAACGCCGGGCGGAAAATCCGTGCCCGTCTGTCGGGTGCCGGCCACAGGCGTTCATCCGCGCAGCACCCGGAAGCCGTCCGCTCCCGTCGCTCCGCGCGCTTCCCAGTCAATGCTGTCCACCCGGCCCGCCGGAGGGACGCTCCGCATCGCCTCGATCATCGCATCGACCGCCTCTCCGGGGCCCTCGAGCCACGCCGAGACCGAGCCGTCGGCCTCGTTTTGGACCCATCCGGCGAGTCCCCGCGCCGCCGCCTCGCCACGGCACCAGGCGCGGTAGCCCACGCCCTGCACCCGTCCGCGCACCCGCACCGCGACCGCCAGCATCGCCTCAGCGCCCGCGATAGGGGTCGGCCGGCGCCCGGCTCTCCGAGAGCGTCTGCTGGCGCCGCTCCACCAACAGCTCGATCGCATCCGCCAGGTGCACTTCCTGGATGTTGTAATCCCCGCGCGCGACCCGGATCCGGTGCGCCTCGATCATCACGTCGGCATGGGTGCACCCCGCCGGCGGCTCGAACCGGTAGCAGGCCAGCTCGATCAGCAACCCGAGCGGGTCGGTGAAATAGATCGAATCCATGAACCCGCGGTCCTTCGGCCCCGAATGCCGGATGCCGCGCTCGTCCAGCCGCCGCACGGTCTGGCTGAATGTCGCCCGGCTGACGTTGAACGCCAGGTGATGCACGCAGCCCGCGTCGGTCGGCGTGCGCGCCGGGTTGGGGCGCCGGTTCTCGTTGGTGAAAACGGTGATCAGCCGGCCGTCGCCGGGGTCGAAATACAGATGCCCCTCGCTGGGCCGGTCGAGGTTGGGCTGGTCGAAGACAAAGGGCATGCCGAGCACGCCCTCCCAGAAATCGATGGATGTCTTGCGATCGGCACCGGTCAGCGTGATGTGGTGCACGCCCTGTGTCTGCAATTTGCGCATGCCTGTCTCCCCCGGATGACACCCAAACGTTGCAACAGCGTATAGCATTGCGGGCTTCGGTCAAATTCCGCCTTCCGTAGGGAAAGCTGGGCTTCAGGGGTTACTCCGACGCGCGGAATGTCCCATTCTTGCCGCGATTGGTTTCTAAATTGACTCCAATTTGCGAGATACCGAGAGGGTGAGGGCATCGTGAGCACGACATACTGGGCGAGGTTCGACAGCAATTCCGCCAACAACCCGGCGTTGAACCTGACTGGAGACCCGTCCGTCGAGATCACCTTCGTGCCCAGCGGGCCGGACGGGGACATCATTCTCGAAGGCAGCGAGGGCGTGCCCGATCCCGACACCCAGGTCGTGATCGACGGGGTCAGCTACGACTTCAGCTTCGCGGTCCAGGGCACCCTGCCCACAACGAACAACAACGGAGCCAACCAGGTCCCGGTGGAGTTCCGTGGCGCGGACGTGATCGTCATCACGGTCTACGACTACCCCACGCCCGGCGACACCGCGCGCCTGAGCTTCATGCCCGGCGAGGAAGCGACCGAGGCCGACATGGAGAATTTCGGCAACGGCGCGATCGACATCCAGAACGTCGACGAGACCGGGCCGGGAGAGATCTGCTTCGCCGCCGGCACCCTGCTGATGACCCCCAAGGGCCCCGTGCCGGTCGAGGACCTCGCCCCCGGTGACCTGCTGGTCACCCGCGACGGCGGGGCGCTGCCGATCCGCTGGGTCTCGTTCAGCACCCTGCGCTGGCCCGGCGCGCGGGATCTCGACCGCCCCATGCAGATCCGCGCCGACACCTTCGGTCCCGGCGCGCCCGCACGCGACCTCGTGGTCTCGCCCCAGCACCGCGTGCTGCTGGGCGGCACGGCCTGGGACGGGCGCGAGGTGCTGGCCCCGGCCCGCGGCCTGGCCGGCCTGCGCGGCGTCCGCGAGATGAAGGGCTGCCGCCGGGTGACCTATTACCACGTGCTGCTGCCGCGCCACGCCGTGATCCTGTCCGAGGGGCTCGAGACCGAGAGCTTCCTGCCCGGCCCGATGGCCCTGCGGATGCTGACCCCGACGCAGCGCGCCGAGGTGCTGCGGCTCTTCCCGGCGCTTCTGAAGGACCCGAAACGCGGCTACGGCGCGATGGTGCGGCCCTGCGTGACGGTCGGAGAGGCGCGCGACGCGGTCCGCGCCCATCCCGAAGCCTCGGACCATCGGCCCCAGGCTCCGGGCGCGGCGCGCGACGTGGCCTGACGGCCGGCGTCGCCCGCCGTTCGGCGGTCAGAGGATGGTGATGTCGTCGATCAGGTCGCTCTTGTCCTCGACCCCGCGCAGCACAATCACCTCGTCGCCGAAGTCGAAGACCACCTTGCCGGATTTCTCCTCGGCGAACTTGTTGACCACCTTGCGGCGCGTCAGATCGTTGTTCCAGAGGTCGGAATCCAGCACCAGCCGGTCCGTGTCGTCCGCGAAATCCGTGATGATGTCGCGCCCGTCGCCCTCGGCGAACAGGAAGGCGTCGGCGCCCTTGCCCCCGGTCAGCAGGTCCTTGCCCTTGCCGCCCTCGATCGTGTCGGCGCCCTTGCCGCCATTGATCGTGTCGTTGCCACCGGCGCCGAGCAGCGTGTCATTGCCCGCGCGCCCCAGCATCTTGTCGGCCCCGGCATAGCCGATGGCGGCGTCGTCGTAGCGGCTGAGGTCGAAGGTGTCGTTGCCGGCGAACATCGCCTTGAAGATCCGGACATCGTCGCCGGTCCGCTTGGTCTCCATCGCGTCGTTGACGGCCTTGGCCGAGACCTCGAAATCCTGGATCGTCCACAGGTCGATCCAGTCGCTGCCCGACCAGATGCTCAGGTGCAGGCCCTCGACCTTGCCACCGGTCATCGCGTTGTCCGAACTCGCCTCGTCGGAGCTTTCCGCCACGATCCGCTGGCCGGTGAACTGCAGCAGCAGGAAGGAGCCGTTGTCCTCGAAGTCGATCTCGAACGCGTCGCGATAGGTCGTGTCCCAGTAGTCGAAGGGCTTGTTGTTGTAATAATAGAAGAATTCCGCGCCCTTCCACGCGTCGTTCAGGTTGTAGACGAACTGGTTGAAGGAATCGACTGCGTTCACGCTCGCCATTGGGCTCTCCGGTCATCTGCTCTTTCCGCCCACCTTCCATGCCCCCGCGATCCTGTCAAACCGGGCTGGCGGTTCGTTGCCGTTTCCCGCCGGTCCGGGTGACCCCACGTCCCGGATGCGCGCCGTGCCCGCCGCTTGCTAGCCTCCCGCTGGGCCCGGCCCGCTCCAACGTCCCCGCCCCCGCATCATGGAGATCATCTTGCTGCGCTTCTTCCTCTTTTCGGCCTTCGATTCCCTCGACGGTGCCGACGCCGCCGCCCTGTTCGACACCGCGCCGGTCGGCACGACGCTCAATGCAAAGACCGAGCTGAGCCGGGCCTTCCCTGCCGCCACCCTCGTCGTGGTGCCGTTCTCCGAACTGGTCGACACCCTGCGGTCAGGTGAGGTGGACTATGCGGTCCGCGGCTATCTGAGCAGCTTTCAGGAGGATGCCTCCGCGCTGGAGGCGAGCGGTGCGCTCAATTCGACGGTCTTCGCCTACGAGATCACCCCAGAGGGCGAGGTGCGCTCGGTCGATCCCGCCGCGCTTCTGCCGGATGCCCCCTCGCTGGGCCCCGACGTTCTGGTCGGAACCGACGGCGACGACATCCTGCATGCCAGCCACGGGTGGGACACGCTCTACGGCATGGCGGGCGACGATATCCTTTTCGGCGAACAGAACTCGGATGTGCTCTGGGGCGGCGATGGCAACGACAAGCTGCGCGGCGGCGCTCTCGACGACAGGCTGATCGGCGGTCCAGGCAACGATGTCCTCGACGGCGGCATCAAGATCGACGTCGCCGATTACTCCTCGCACGGGTCGGTCACGGTCGACCTCGCCATCACCTCCTACCAGCAGACCGGGGTCGGCTGGGACAAGCTGGTCCGCATCGAGAACGTGATCGGCGGCAGCGAGGCCTCGCGGCTCTTCGGGGACGAGGGCCGCAATGTCCTGACCGGCGGTGCCGGCAACGATGCCCTGTACGGGCGCGGCTGGAGCGACGAGCTCATCGGCGGCGAGGGCGACGACCTGCTCTCCGGCGGGCGCGGTGGCGACTACCTCATCGGCGGCGAGGGCAACGACACCCTCCGCGGCGGCGTCGACAACGACACGCTGATCGACCGCGAGCATCCCTGGATACCTATTACCAGTGACGACCGCCTTTTCGGCAACCGAGGCGACGACTTTCTGGACGCCGGTTACGGCAATGACTGGCTGTCCGGCGGCAAGGGTGACGACGATCTCCGTGGTGACAGGGGCGACGACGTCCTGCGCGGCAACGGCGGCAACGACCGCCTCTATGCCGGTATGGGCGACGACATCCTGATGGGCGGCCGCGGCAACGACAGGCTCTACGGGAACTTTGGCAAGCAGACCATGACCGGGGGCAAAGGCGTCGACGAGTTCCTTTTCTACAGTTCCATCGGCCACAACGTGATCACCGATTTCCGGCCCGGGATCGAGACCATCTGGATCAGCGAGAAGTACCGGGACCTGATCATCGAGGGCGATGTGGATACAATCATCCGCGTCGACAACGACACCGAGTTCTCGATCACCCTTCTGGGGGTCTCGCCGGATGACCTGAGCCGCAGCGACTTCTTCTTTATGTGAACGCGCGCCAGTGGCGGGTGGCCGCGAGGGCAGGGCGCTCCCGCCCCCGGCCGAGACCCGCCGCGTTTACAGCAGGGTCAGATCGTCAGCCAGGTCGAACTTGTCCGCTACGCCCTTCACCAGCAGCATATCGTCGCCGAACGCCAGCACCACGTCGTCGCCCGTGTCGGTGGCAAACCGCTTGAGCACCTGCCGGGCGGTCAGGTCGTTGTTCCACAGCCCGCTGTCGAGCTCGATCCCGTCGATGTCATTCTCGAAATCGGCGATCACGTCGCGGCCGTTTCCGGCGGAGAACACGAAGCTGTCCGCCCCCGCGCCGCCCGTCATCTGATCCGCCCCGCGCCCGCCGTTCAGCCGGTCGTCGCCCGCGCCGCCGTCGAGCCGATCCCGTCCGGCCTCGCCGAACAGCCGGTCGGCCCCGTTGTCGCCATAGAGCCGGTCGGCCCCCCGGCCGCCCTTGATCACGTCCCGGCCGCCGCCGCCGCCCAGCGTGTCGTCGCCGGCCCTGCCGAGCATCCGGTCGCCGCCGTCGAACCCGTTCATCCGGTCGTCGCCCGCTCCGAGCCGGATCACGTCCCGCCCGCTCAGCGCGGCCTCGATCAGCGCCAGGTCGTCGGAGGTGTCTTCGGTCAGGATCGCGGCCAGGAGCTCCGCCGCTTCGAGCGGGGCGTCGACCATGTCGATCCCCCATGAAGAGCCGTCCGACTGCTCATCGACCTCAAGGACCATCTCCACCGTGCCGGCAACGAGCTGCCCCTTGCGGTTGACCTCGAAACCGCTGCCGAGAAACACCGTCAGGTATTCCCGTCCGCCCAGCAGCCAGTTGGTGAAATAGAGATCCTCCAGCGTCCGCGTCCCGGCTTCGATGAAAACGTCGTCCTCCAGGCCGGACTCGCGCAACCCATCGGACAGCCGGTGGAAATCCAGGTTCCGGATGCTGAAATCGCCCGTGGTCTCGAAACGCGCCATGCACTCGTCCTCGCGGCCCGCACCAGGTTCGTCCCAGGACCGCCAGCCGCGCGCCGCCCCGCCGTGTGGGCCCGTGCCGGGCCGCATGCCCACCGCTATGCCATTCCCGCACCTCCGGCAATCCCGATCCGTGCCGATCCCTGTTTCCCTTTTCCCCGCGGCGTTCTATCGTGCTTGACCGCTGCACGGATTCTCCTCATATGCCGCCCATGACCACCGATCTCAGCCACATCCGCAACTTCTCCATCGTCGCCCATATTGACCACGGGAAATCCACCCTGGCCGACCGGCTGATCCAGCTCACCGGCACCGTCGCCGAACGCGACATGAAGGAGCAGCTGCTCGACGCGATGGACATCGAGCGCGAGCGCGGCATCACCATCAAGGCCAACTCCGTGCGGATCGAATACCCCGCCAAGGACGGCCGCACCTACACGCTCAACCTGATCGACACCCCCGGTCACGTCGACTTCGCCTACGAGGTCTCACGCTCCATGCGCGCGGTCGAGGGCTCGCTGCTGGTGGTCGACGCCACGCAGGGGGTCGAGGCGCAGACGCTCGCCAACGTCTACACCGCCATCGACGCCGACCACGAGATCGTCCCGGTCCTCAACAAGATCGACCTGCCCGCCGCCGAGCCCGAGCGCATCGCCGAGCAGATCGAGGACGTCATCGGCATCGACGCCTCGGACGCCTGCCTGATCTCCGCCAAGACCGGCATCGGCATCCCCGACGTGCTTGAAGCCATCGTCAAGCGCCTGCCGGCCCCCACCGGCGACCGCGACGCGCCGCTCAAGGCGATGCTGGTCGACAGCTGGTACGACGCCTACCTCGGCGTCGTCGTCATGATCCGCGTCATGGACGGCGTGATCCGCAAGGGCGACAACATCCTGATGATGCAGACCGGCGCCAGGTACGGCGTCGACAAGCTCGCCGTCCTGCGCCCCAAGATGACCGACATCGCCGAGCTCGGCCCGGGCGAGATCGGCGTGCTCACCGCCTCGATCAAGCAGGTCCGCGACACCCGCGTCGGCGACACCATCACCCACCAGAAGAAGCCCTGCGACAAGCCGCTGCCCGGCTTCAAACCCTCGCAGCCCGTGGTCTTCTGCGGCCTCTTCCCGGTCGACAACGCCGAGTTCGAGGACCTGCGCACCGCCATCGAGAAGCTGGCGCTCAACGACGCCTCCTTCACCTACGAGATGGAAACCTCCGCCGCGCTGGGCTTCGGCTTCCGCTGCGGCTTCCTCGGCCTGCTGCACCTCGAGGTGATCCGCGACCGGATCGAGCGCGAGTACGACATCGAGCTCATCACCACCGCGCCCTCCGTGGTCTACAAGGTCCACATGCGCGACGGCACCGAGATCGAGCTGCACAACCCCGCCGACATGCCGGACCCGGCCACCGTCGATCACATCGACGAACCGCGCATCAAGGCCACCATCATGGTGCCCGACGAATACCTCGGCGACGTGCTCAAGCTCTGCCAGGACCGCCGCGGCATCCAGCTCGACCTCACCTATGCCGGCGCCCGCGCCATGGCCGTCTACGACCTGCCGCTCAACGAGGTCGTGTTCGACTTCTACGACCGGCTGAAATCGGTGACCAAGGGCTACGCCTCCTTTGACTACCAGCTCTACG
Source organism: Tropicimonas sediminicola (assembly GCF_900188335.1). Classification (GTDB taxonomy): domain Bacteria; phylum Pseudomonadota; class Alphaproteobacteria; order Rhodobacterales; family Rhodobacteraceae; genus Tropicimonas; species Tropicimonas sediminicola. The sequence goes on from NZ_FZOY01000001.1 coordinate 420,055, forward strand.
GCTACCGCACCGACAACCTCGTCAAGATGTCGGTGCTGGTGAACGAGGAGCCCGTCGACGCGCTCTCCATGATGGTCCACCGCGACCGCGCCGAGATGCGCGGCCGGGCGATGTGCGAGAAGCTCAAGGAGCTGATCCCGCGCCACATGTTCAAGATCCCGATCCAGGCCGCCATCGGAGGCCGCGTCATCGCCCGCGAGACCCTCTCCGCCATGCGCAAGGACGTGACCGCCAAATGCTACGGCGGCGACGCCACCCGGAAGAAGAAGCTTCTGGAAAAGCAGAAGGCGGGCAAGAAGAAGATGCGCCAGTTCGGCAAGGTGGACATTCCGCAGGAAGCATTCATCAACGCCCTCAAGATGGACAGCTGACCCCCGGTCTCACGTTTTCAGCGGTGTTGCCCCTGTCTCGACGCGGCTGATCTTGCCGCCGTCGAGCGAGCAGGCCATCAGCACCGCCTCGCGCGTGCCGTCCGGATAGTCGTTGACCGAGTGGATGACGAGAATGTCGTCGTTCTCGTAGATCTTGCGGCGTGGCCCCATGACCATGGCGTCCGAGGCCATCATCTTGCGGATCAGCGCGTCGAACTCCGCCTTGTTCATGGTGGTCCCGCTCTGGTGGCGCACGAAGACCGCATCATCGGCGTATAGCCCGAGGTAGGCGTCGGCGTCATTGTTCTGAACGGCCGCATTCATCACGTCGAAAATCGCCATGTCTCTCTCCCTTTTCTGAAATGATCCTGAACGGATGGGAAAGAATGCGCCCGTCATTGACGTTGCGGCAAGGATTCTTTGCTCGGGCCTCAGTCCCGGCGCTCCCCGGTCATCCGACGCACAAAGGGCCGCGTCCGACCCTGGGTGGGCGCGCCCCAACGCCTGTGGTCTCCCCTTTATCCCAAAGCCCCGACCGCGCTCCGAGCGGCCACCGGTACCGCCAAAGCGCCCTCCCGGGGGGAGGGTCGGGCGCAGCAAGACCGTTTCACATTGCGGCCGCAAAGGCCCGTAGACAAGCTGAAGGATATGGCTATCAATAGGAATTGACGTTTAATCGAGGGATAGAGTTTTTAGTTGTCATATTGGCTTAATGAAGTTGGATTGATTCATGGAAATTAGGAAAGAGGTTCAGCAGAACGCAGTGGCTGGCGAGGTTCCGGCGATCACTGCGGTGGTGCGGCCGATCTTAGGGGCGCTGCTGTATTCATTGAAAAGTGAAGTCGTTAATGACTACGGCGGTTATCAGAACGTCCTTTTGCGGCAGCTGTCTCGGAACAGGGCCAAGCATGATGGCGAATCTGGCGTTTGCTTCGAGTACGCCGTTCACGATGCGATCATTAACAACGACCCGATGGTCCTTGATCGGATAGACACAGCTTTGAAACGCCACTGCAAGATTGCTGGGGGTGACGTGAACTCACTGCTGTTTGGCGTTGAAAAGACCGGGAAGATCAATCTCATCGAAAGCGTTAGGGATAATTTAACTAATGATTCCAGACTTTTGGCGGGAAGCCGTGGCCAGCCGATCAAGCTAAAAAAACGCGTGGACCAGTTGGCTGCAGCCTTCCGTAAGGCATCAGAGCGGAAGAACCTTCCGACATCCATTTCAGGCCTTTGGAAGGCCGATCTCTTTGTTGGGCGGCCAAGCACTGATCAATGGGTAGGCACAACTGTGAAGATCAACCAGCGCCATCTGGAAGCTGCACGTGGATTGCGGCTTGCTATTGTTCCTGCTGACCAAGGAAAATCTGATACCGTTCGTCTAGAAGAAACAAAGAACCTCATTGTCGTCCCCGTACCGTATGACGGGGCATTCATGGAAGTATTTTGGTGTGCTTGGGAGACAGTTTTGCAGGTTTTAGCTGCAGACTGCCGGGTCCCTAAACCTGCTAACCTTCCGCGTCCCGCGCAACGAGAGGTCGCTCGACTACTGGCTGATCGGAGAGAGTTCTCGGTTCTGGAGGTGATCGAAGCATTGGATCCATTGTCGCAACCCTACTTGCTTCAAACTCGACCGGAACAACTAGAACTGGACTTGTTTCGATCTGGTCTGGATACGCAAGTTAATTCGTTGGTGTCGCCTTTCGCACGACGAACAGATGGCGAATAGAGTGCCTTTGCTTTCTCGGACGTGCAATTCTCTAGTTGTTTGATCATCGGGAAAAAGGACACGCTGGATATTGCTTGGATGAAAATCTCACAGGCCCAGCGTACAACGGTCCTATTGTACCGCGCTTCCTCCACTCCCACCCCACCAAAACGACTGACTGGGCCCGGGGCCCGGTCACCCTTCAGCGGCTCACGTATTTGACGAGTTCGTCCAGGTGGAACTTGTGCTCGTCGATCACCGTCTTCATCAGGTCGCCGATGGAGACCATGCCCACGAGCCGCTCGCCCTCCATAACCGGCAGGTGACGGATGTGCTTCTCGCTCATCAGCGCCATGCATTCGTCCACCGTGTCCTGTGGCGTGACGAAGATCACGTCCGGCTCCATCACCTCGCGCACCGGCGTGCTCGGCGCGGCGCGTCCCATCAGGAACACCCGCCGGGCGTATTGCCGCTCGGTGAAGATCCCGGCGACCGTCTCGCCGTCCATCACCATCACCGAGCCGACGTTCGCCTCCGCCATCAGCTTCAGCGCGTCCAGCACCATCGCGTCCGTGCCCACCTGGTGAACCGTGCGCCCCTTTGATTCAAGGATCTGTCCTACCGTCGTCATCGCGTCTCCTCCAAGGTCCTGAAGTGCCGATGACCCGGCCGCCCCTTCGCGCCCGGGCCGGCTCCTGTCTCCAGCAGACCCCATTCCCGCCCGCCCGGTCCATGACATGGGTCAAGCCGCGCCCGGTTTCTTTCCCTAAGGTCAAGTAATTGTGATACCATCCCCCGATGGGGCCGCGGGCGGGAAACGATCCGCGCAACGCGGACGGGTGCCGGCGCCCCGTTCAGGGAGGACAGACGATGCCACGTTTCATCGTAACCGGATGCTACACCCAGGCCGCCATGAAGGGCATGATCGCCAGCCCCAGTGACCGCGAGGCCGCCTCGGGCGCGCTCGTCAAGGCCGCGGGCGGCACGCAGGAGGCGTTCTACGTCACCACCGGCGACACCGACTTCATGCTCATCGTCACCATCGACGACGTCGCCAAGCTGCTCGCCGGGCTGATGGTCGCCGGGGCCTCCGGCGCCGCGTCCAACCTGCGGACCCAGCGGGCCTTCTCCTCCGCCGAGCTGACCGAGATGCAGAAGGAGGCGGGCAAGATCGCCTCCGCCTACGCGCCGCCCGGCTGACCGGCCCCGGCGCCTTTCCGCCCCGCTCACGCGGCCGTGAAGGCGCCGGATGCAGACGGGGCGCATTTCCGGGCTATCCTCCGTCTCGAACCGCGACAGGAGATTCCCATGCGCCCCAGCCTGCCCATCCTCGCCGCCGCCTTCACCCTCGCCCTGCCTTTCGCCGCCTTCGCGGCCGGCAGCGACGACACCTCCGCCCCCAAGCCCACCGAAACCACCCAGAGCTGCGACAAGGGCATGGTCTGGGACGCCAAGTCCGGCAAATGCGTCAACCCGCAGAGCGGCAGCCTCGACGACGAGACGCTGCACGGCGCGGTGCGCGAGTTCGCCTATGCCGGGCAGTACCGCCACGCCCTCGACGCGCTCGACGCCATCGAAGACCAGCAGGACGACCGCGTCGCCACCTACCGCGGCTTCGTCGCCCGTACGATGGGCGACGTGGAGGGCGGCATGGCCTTCTACCGCGCCGCGCTGGACGCCAACCCCGACAACCTGCTTGCCCGGTCCTACATGGGCCAGGCCTTCGTGGAGCAGGGCGACACGGCCGCCGCCCGCGCGCAACTGACCGAGATCCGCGCCCGTGGCGGCGAAGGCAGCTGGGCCGAGGCCTCGCTCTTCTCCGCCATCGTGCGCGGCACCACCTACAGCTACTGACCGGCGGCGCCACGGGGCAGCCCCCCCGTGGCGTATTGCGCCTTTACCGGCCGATCCGGCTGGCGGATACTCCCGCCTGAGCAACAGGGGAGGATGCCATGCTCGATCTTCTCGGAACCATCGCCGCAAACATTCTCAGCCTGCCGGGGATCCTCGGCTTCGCGGCAGGGATGATGACGCGCAACCTCGCCATCGCGGCGGTGGCCGGTGTCCTGATCGGCGCGATCGAGACCCTGGTCTTCGCGGGCTTCTCCATGGCCGCGGTCGAACCCCTGGAACTGGTGATCGGCATCTGCGTCGGCGCGGCCTTCGCCGTGCTGGGCAGCCTCGTCCGGATCCGCGGCGCCACCGTCTGACCGGTCGCCGCGACAGATCTCTTACGTCCAGACACGATCGGCAAAACACCGCCGGTCGCGGCCTGAAAAGGCCGTCCCCAGGGCCGGCGGATGCCGCGATAAGCAGCAAACCGGTTCCGTTCGCCGGATAATTCGCTAGAAATTGAAAGGGGTCTGTCCACGGACGAAACCCGACCAATGCGAACCAAAGTGCCGAAAGGGCTACCCATGCGTCGTCTCAAGAATCTTTCCGCCATTCCGCTCATCTGCATCGTTGCTGCCTGCGCGAATACCGGGTCCAGCTACCAGCCGGTGATTGATGGTCCGATCGGGCCCAACTACGCCAATGATCTGGCGGCCTGCCAGTCGATCGCCGCCCAGCAGGGCGCCTTCGACAACAACACCGCCGCCGCCGCCGCGACCGGCGCCGCGCTGGCCGGTGGCACCACGGCCGTCTTCAACAACCGTGGCACCAACGCCCGCGACGCCGCGCTGATCGGTGCTGCGGCCGGTGTGGCCGGTGGCGCGCTGCAGCAGCAGCAGAACAAGGAAGCGATCATCCGCAACTGCATGCGCGGCCGCGGCTACAACGTCGTCGGCTGACGCCAGCTTCGCGCGGCCGCCTGTCCCCCCGGGGACGGTGGCCGCGCCTCCTTGCCCGCGTTGTGCCGGCAAGGCGCGCGCCCCGCGCGAACGGGCCTAGCGGCCGCCCCGGCGCTTGCCGCCACGTGGCATCCAGGGGAACCAGAACGCCATCCACATCTCCACCGCCTGTTCGGTCCAGGCGTCGGTCATCGCCTTCTGCTGGCGGCTCATCTCGGCTGCGAACAGGCCGCGGCTCGCGCTTGCCGCCTTGTTCGCTTCGCTCAGCCACCAGCTCATGTAGGGGTTCTTGCCGGCCATCGGTGCTCTCCGTCCGTCCGAAACTGGCGCCAGCCTACGCTGCAGCGCGGCGCGGGCAAAGCGCCGAGTGCCGGCAGGGGAGGCATCGGCGTTCCGCCGCCGCACCGCTTGACCTGAATCAAGGACGATAAGGCGTATCACAAATATCGCTTTTACGCAGCACGTCCCCGTTCACAGGCACAGGCCCGGAGGTCCCATGTTTCGTCTTGCCATGCTTCTCTTCGTCGTGATCGGCGCCTCGATGGCCGGCATCTTCATCGTTGCGGCCCTCGTCGCCGGGCTCGACACCCAAACACCGATCCTCGTGGCCGCCGCCGCGGGCTTTTTCGCCGCGGTGCCGGTCAGCTACCTCGTTGCGCGGCAGCTGGTCTGAGGGCCTAGAGCTTCTGCTGGACCGAGCGGGCACTGTCGGAGACGAAATCGCCGGCTTTGGACAGGTCTTGTCCCGCCCCGTCGACGGTGGCGCAGGCCCCGAGCGTCAGAAGCAGCAGCGGCAGGATCAGGCGTTTCATGCGAGGTCTCCGGTCTTGGTCTCGGCGGCGCAATTTATGGCCGCTTGCGAACCAGCGCAACCGTTCTCAAAGGCTCCGCAGCCCCGGCCCGGGCGGACGTTCGCCGGCCTCCTGCGCGGCGGCGAAACGGCAGGCGATGTCGTCCTGTTCCCGCCGAAGGCTGGCCAGCGAATGCCCGTCGAACCGTTCGACCATCTCCAGGTCGCGGATCGAGACGACGGCGCAATAGGGCCGGCCATGCCGGGTCAGCAGCAGCCGCGACGGGATGTTCACCACCTGCGGCAGCAGCATCGCGATGTTGGTCCGGAAGTTGGTGACCGAGATCATCTCGGTCCGGATGTAGGGGGCGGGGATCATGCGGGTCATGGCGCCATTCCACCAGCATCCGGTTAACGCGCCGAAAGCGCGGCGTGCGGTGGGTGTTGCGCCGATTTCCGGTCGTTCGCGGCGGTCGTTTCGGTCGTTTCCCGCGATTTCGTGCCGGGAGGGCAGGGGCCGCAGCGGAAATGACCGGAAGGCGCTGGCAAACGACCGCGGGTTTGGTCGTTTCGCGGCCCGGATTGTGCGTTTCGACCGGTTCCCGGGCTCAGACGCGGCCGGTCCAGACCAGCCAGGTGATGAAGGCCGCGGCGATCAGCAACAGGTTGAAGGCAAGCGGCGCCACCACCCCCAGGATCCACCCGATCCGCCGGTCGCGCGGGTCGATCGCCTCGAGGTGCCGCCGCAGGTTGGCGCTCGCCTCGCTCACCCGCGCGCTGTCGATCTGCCGCCGAAGCTTCGGGTTGTCGTAGAGTTTCTCCATGTCCACCAAGTACTTGGCGTCCTTCCGGAGCGCCCTTGGCAACAGCCCGCCGGCCCGCCGGAGTTTCACCTCCAGCCGGTCCGCGCCCCGCACGCCCAGCTTCTCCCGCATCAGCAGGGCAAGAGCGGCATTGGTTTCCGGCAGCGAGTTCTCCATCATGGCGCTTTCTACCCCGTTGCCCACCCGCCGGAAACAGGGAATCAACAACAGGCCCAACCATCAGGATTCGTTCGGAAAAACCATGCTGACCACCTACCGCCACGGCCCCGAGGAGGGCCTGCCGCTGCTCATCGTCCACGGCCTGTTCGGCTCCGCCCGCAACTGGGGCGTCGTCGCCAAACGGCTCAGCGTCGACCGGCCCGTGCTGACGGTGGACATGCGCAACCACGGCGACAGCTTCCGTGCCGAGGCCAACGGCTATCGCGATATGGCGGATGATCTCGCGCAGGTCATTGAAAAGAATGGAGGAATGGTCGACATCGTCGGGCATTCCATGGGCGGCAAATCGGCGATGATGCTGGCGCTCACCCGCCCGGACCTGCTCCGCCGCCTGGTCGTCGCCGACATCGCCCCCGTTGCCTACAGCCACACCCAGCTCCACCTTGTCGAAGCCATGCAGGAACTCGACCTCGATGGCCTGACCCGCCGCAGCGAGGCCGACCGCGACCTCCAGCGCATCGTCCCCGACAGCCAGACCCGCGCCTTCCTGCTGCAGTCGCTCGACCTCAAGTCCACCCCGCCGCGCTGGAAGCTCAACCTCGACGTGCTTGCCCAGGAGATGGACAAGATCCTCGGCTGGCCCGCTCCCGACGGCCGCTTCGACGGACCCACCCTGTTCCTCTCGGGCGGCGCCTCCGACTACGTTCTTCCGGAATACAGATCTGATATCAAAAGGCTTTTCCCACAGGCACGCTTCGCCAAGATCCCCGGTGCCGGCCACTGGCTACACGCCGAAAAGCCCCGCGAGTTCGAAGCCACGATCGCCGCCTTCCTCGCCGGGTGACCGCTTGATCGGAATCAATGACGCAGCGGAAACTGCGTGCTAGAAAGGTCTCAGGTGGGTCAGCCGAAAGGGGAGGATAGGATGATCACACTCGACGACATCGAGGATATGAACTGCCTGACGCGGGCGGAGATCGCCGCGCTAGCCGAGCATGAGCACATCGGGGAATTCGATGCCGCCATGCTGGCGGAGTACCTCATGCATCTGCCCAAGGGGCCGCAGAAGGTACACCAGATGATCTGCGATGACATGCGTGTCGCCATGCATCGCGACGACGTGAGTCATGCCAAGGAACTTTTCCGCACGCTGCAGCATTTCATCAAGGTTCATCCCGAGGCCGCGCGCGGATCCGCATGACCCACCAGATCAGGTTGTTTTCCAATACCCCGCTCGCGGGCGAGTCATCCCTCGCCCAGTTTCTTCGCAATCAGCCACGCCAAAGGGAAGCCGAGCACAATCCCGGCCAGCACGCAGGCCAGGATCGCCACGCCCGACACAAAGCCCATCACCAGCACCGCCACGATCCCGGTGCCCATGATGACGGTGGAGGTGATCGCGTGAAGCAACAGCGTCAGGCGGAGCATGAGAGGTCCTTTCGCACAGGGGGCGCACGCGGTTCCGGATAGTCGTGGAACCGCTGGCATTCCTTGATACCGATCAAGGCCGGGCAGGTCCTTGGACGTGCCCGGCCTTTTCCATGCGTTTTGCCTCTACGTCAGCCCGGTGTCGCGCTGTCGCACGCTCTTGAGGCGGGCGCGCGGCCATGCCTAGATATCGGGCAAGGAGGAGCGAGCAATGACACTCAACGCGATCGCGCATCAGGCGCTGGAAGAGATCAAGGCGATCGAGGGCACGGGCGTTACCGAAGGCCACGAAGCCGAGATCCTGGCCGCCATCGACAAGGCCATGCACGCGGCCATGGAGGTCTGCTGCAAGGAGAACGCCGCCGTGGTCGAACAGCACCTGACCCATGCCACGGGCGTCGCCGAACAGATCAACGAGGAGACGGATCGGCGCCGGACCCTGCTGGTCGCAAACCTGTCCGCCCTGCGCTGATCTCCCTTTTCGAAGCCTGATCCCGGTCTGCGCCGGTCAGGCCGGGAACAGGATCACGTTGCGGCGGGCGCCGCCGGTGCGGGTGTCGGCGATGGCCTCGTTGATCTGCGCCAGGGACCAGCGGCCGGAGACCAGCTCGTCGAGCTTCAGCCGGCCCTGCTGGTAGAGGTCGATCATCCAGGGGATGTCGCGCGCGAGCACCGTGTCGCCCATCTTGGAGCCGATGATGCCCTGTCCGAGCGCGGCGAGGATCACCGGCTCGTAGGAACTCATCTGCCCCGAATGCGGCATCCCCACGAGCACGGCACGGCCGCGCCGCCCGAGGTGGCGCAGGGCGCTCTCGTAGGCGGCGATGGCCCCGGTGCAGACCAGCACGGCATCGGCGCCGCGATGGGCGATCCGGCGGAGTGCGGCGGCCGCATCGGGATCGCTGGCGAGAATGCCGTCGGTCGCGCCGAAGTCCCGGGCGGCGGCGAGTTTCTCCTCCGACATGTCGATGGCGATGACCCGCGCGGCACCGGCGATCCGCGCACCCTGGATCGCGTTGAGCCCGACCCCGCCGGCCCCGATCACCACGGCCGTCTGGCCCGGACGAAGCCCCGCGGTGTTGATCGCCGCGCCGACGCCGGTGATCACCCCGCAGGCGAGCAGGCAGGCGCTCTCGGCGGGGATCTCGTCGGGGATCGGCACGAGCTGGCTGTGGTGGACAGTGACCGCCTCGGCAAAGGCGCCGCAGTTCATCGCGTTCAACACGTGGCCGTCATCGGCGTCGCGGAGCGGGCCGGCAGCCGGGTCTGTTGCGGTCTCGCAATGGGCCGGGTGGCCGGTGGCGCAGCTCGGGCAATGGTGGCAGGCGCGGATCAGCGTCACCAGCACCCGGTCGCCCACATGCAGCCCGTGCACCTCCGCCCCGATCGCGGTAACGCGCCCGACGCCCTCGTGGCCATAGACCGCCGGCAACTGCCCCTGCCAGCCACCGTCGATGAAGGAGATATCGGAATGGCAGACCGCGACCGCCTCCATGCGCACCTGCGCCTCGGCGGGGCCGGGGGCGGCGAGGGTGAGCGTCTCGATCTCGAGTGGGGTGCCGAAGGCGCGGCAGACGGCAGCTTGGATCCGGGTCATGGGTGGCTCCGCAAGGTGTTTCGCGGCAGCTTCAGCGAGGAACCCGCGCCCGTTCTTGTGCTCCGGCGACATAGATCAGCACACAGACGACCATCAACGCTGCGGCAAGCAGGAAGGCGGCGCCGGGATGGTGGAAGCCGGCGTTCTCACGGGTGGTGAAGTAGAACACCTGCGTCATGAGCAGCGGCGCGAGAAGGGTGGCGAGCGAGATGGTCGAGGTGATCACGCCCTGCAGCTCTCCCTGCGCGTCCTCGCCGACTTCGCGCGACATTCGCCCCTGCAGCGCCGGTACCGCAACCGAGCCGATGGCCGAAACCGGCGTCAGGATCATCGCCACCGTGCCGGAGGTGATGAAGCCGAGCGTGGTCAGCAGCACGACCTCGAAGCTCAGGCCGAACAGGATCGTCCCGTGCTCGCCGAGGGTCTTCAGGATCGGTCGGATCAACCCGGCCTGCACGATGGTGTATCCGATGCCGAAGGCGCCGAGCGAGACGCCGACCAGCGCCGTGTCCCAGCCGAAGCGGACCGGGGTGAAATAGGCCCAGATCGCCGGGTAGACGTAGAGCGCGAACTCGTAGATGGCGAGCACCGCCAGCAGGCGACCGACGCCGGGCAGGCGGCTGATGTGGCCGATCGCGCCGAACGGATTGGCGCGCCTCCAGGTGAAGCGGCGGCGCATGCGGTCGGTCACGGTTTCCGGCAGCACGAAGATCCCGAGCACGAGGTTGAGCAGCGCCAGAGCCGCCGCGGCGAAGAACGGCGCCCTCGGCCCAAAGGTGCCAAGCATCCCGCCGATCAGCGGCCCGAGCACGAAGCCCACGCCATAGGCGGCATGGGTCAGGGCGAAGCGGGCGGATTTCTCGTCCGGGCGGGAGATGTCGGCGACGAAGGCCATGGCGGTGGCATGGGTGGCCGCGAGGATGCCGCCAACGACGCGCGCGGCGAGCAGCACCCAGATCGAATGGGTGAAGGCCATCAGAAGGTAGTCGAGCACCATGACGGCCAGGGAGATCAGCAGCACCGGACGGCGTCCCCAGGCATCGGAAAGCGAGCCGAGCACGGGGCCGAAGAGGAACTGCATGGCGGCAAAGGCGGTGGCGAGGATCCCGCCCCAGACCGCCGCCTGCGCGAGCGAGCCGCCGTTCACCTCGCGGATCAGCTCCGGCATGACCGGCAGGATCAGCCCGATCCCCATGGCGTCGATCACCAGCGTCATCAGGACGAAGGTGAGCGGAAGCCGGTGGCGTCCGGACGCTGGGAGGGGCTCGGCTGTCTCGGTCATCTGGACCTGCTGTTGGCGGCCAGCCTGGCGCGCTGGCCCCGGGAGGGCGCCGGTCAGTGGCCGATGGCGGTGAGGAACTCCGTCAGGCGGCCGGCATATTCGTCCGGCGCCTCGACGCAGGGGATGTGCCCGGCGTTGCGGATCAGCTGGAACTCCGAGCCTTTCACCAGCTCGGCGGTCTCGCGCACCAGATCCGGCGGCGTGGAGCCGTCATGGGAGCAGGCGATGGCGAGCGTCGGCAGGCCGAGCCCGGAGGTCGGGGTGTAGAAATCGGTGCCCGCGATGGCGTGGCAGGTGCCGATATAGCCCTCGAGCGGCGAGCGGGTGACCATGTTACGCCAGCCGGCCAATTCGGCGGTGGCGCGGAAGGCGGGGGTGAACCACTTTTCCATGATGCCGTCGGCGAGGCTCTCGATGCCGCCCGAGCGGACCGCGGCAATGCGGTCGTCCCAGGTCTGCTTGGTGCCGATCTTGGCGGCGGTGTTCGAGAGCACCATCGCCCGCACCTGGTCCAGCCGCTTCACGGCGAGCCCTTGCGCCACCATGCCGCCGACCGAGAGGCCGACGAAGACCGCGTCGCGAACCTCGAGCAGGTCCAGCAGCCGCTCGGCGTCGCGCACAAGCGCGCCCATCGCATAGGGCGCGGGCGGGCAGTCGGACAGGCCATGGCCGCGCATGTCGTAGCGGATGATCCGGTAGGTCTGCGGCAGGCGGGCGACCACCTTGTCCCAGACCCTCAGGTCGGTGCCGAGCGAATTGGCAAAGACGATCGCCGGGCCGTCCGCCGTGCCGTCCTCGCGCCAGTGAAGCTTGATGTCGCCGAGATCTGCGATCTGCATCTGGTGGTCTCCGTTGGGCTGGTCAGGCGTCGCCGTAGCGTTCGAGGGCGGTGCGGAACAGCTCCGCGTCGACATTGCCGCCCGAAGCGGTGCAGATCACCGGGCCGTCGTCGAGGTCGTCGCTCCGGAACAGCGCCGCCGCAAGCGCCACCGCGCCGCCCGGCTCGATCACGATCTTGAGCCGCAGGAAGGCGAGCACCATGGCCCGCAGGCATTCCTCGTCGCTCACCACGAGGCCGGGACCGCAGAGCCGCTTCATGATCGGGAAGGTGAGCCTCCCCGGCGAGGGCGTGACGATCGCGTCGCAGATCGAGCCGGTCATCGCCGGGTTGGTCTCGATCTGGCCCGAGGCGAGCGAGCGGGCGGTGTCGTCGAAGCCCTCGGGCTCGACCGTGCGCACCTTCATCCGCGGCGCCCGGGCTTCCAGCGCCAGCGCGATCCCCGAGGTCAGCCCGCCGCCGCCGCAGCAGGTCAGCACGGTCGCCTTGTCGATCCCCAGGTCAGCCGCCTGGCCGGCGATCTCCAGCCCGCAGGTGCCTTGCCCCGCGATCACGCGCGGGTCGTCGAAGGGGCGGATCAGGGCCAGCCCGCGTTCGGCGGCCAGCGCCTCGCCGAGCGCGTCGCGGTCTTCCGTGGCGCGGTCGTAGGTGACGACCTCGGCGCCGAGCGCGGCGGTGTTCTCGCGTTTCAGGCGGGGCGCGTCGGCAGGCATCACGATCACCGCCGGCAGCCCGCGCAGCCGCGCCGCCATCGCCACGCCCTGGGCATGGTTGCCGGAGGAGAAGGCGAGCACGCCGCTGGTGTCTTCGGGCAGCGTCGAGACCGCCGACCAGGCGCCGCGAAACTTGAAGCTGCCGGTGTGCTGCAGGCATTCCGCCTTCACCAGAACCTGTCTGCCCGCGATCTCGTCGAGGAAGGGCGACCCGAGCAGCGGCGTGCGCCGCGCCCGACCTTCCAGGCGCTGCGCGGCAGCTTCGATTTCACCGATGTTCATGTGGCACGCTCCAGGTAGGTTTCGATCGCCGATACCGCTTCGGGCTCGTCGAGGAAGGGCACGTGGCCGCGGTCCGGGACATCGGCAAAGATCATGTCGGGCTGTCGGCGGACCATCTCGTCCGCGGTCTCGCGCGACAGCAGGTTCGAGTTGGCGCCGCGGATCAACGCGGTGGGCAGGGGTTGCAACGCGTCGAAGAGGGGCCAGAGGTCGGGCATGTCGCCGGTGGCGGAGTGCTCGAGCACCGCCTGGCGCAGCGCCGCATCGTAGCGCAGGTCGAGCCCGTCGGGGGCCTCGGTCCAGACGCGACGGGCAAAGTCCCGCCACTGCGAGCGGGAGGCGTTCCGGAACTGGGTTGCCATGATCTCGGGCAGCTTGTCCGCCGCCTCATCGTAGTCGCGAAAGCCGGGCCGGAAGCCGAGATAGCCCATGATCTGGGACATGCCGTCCGGCTCGATCACCGGGCCGATGTCATTGAGCACCACGCCGGTCAGCCGGTCAGGGTGACCGACCGCCAGCCCCATCGCGATCAGCCCGCCGCGGGAGGTGCCAAGGATGCTCGCCTTGTCGAGGCCGAGGTGATCGAGCAGCGCAACCGCGTCCTGCGCCTCGCGGACGAGGTTGTAATTGGTGAAATCCGGATCGTGGTCCGAGAGGCCGCGGCCGCGGCTGTCGAGCCGGATGATGCGGGCGCGGTCTGCGAAACGCTCCACCACCGGCTCGAAATCCGCCATGTTCCGCGTGAGCCCGGCGAGGCACAGGAGCGGATGGCCGCTGCCTTGGTCGTCATAGGCGAGCCGCAGGCCGTCGTCGGTCTGGAAGTACTCCGTCATGTGCCGGTCGCCAGGTCGGGGATCGGGGTGAGGTCCGCGAGCACGTGCTGCGGCGTCCAGGGCAGGCGCTCCATCGGCAGCCCCATGCGGTTCACCCAGGCCGTGGTGAAGCCGTATCCCGACGCGCCGGCGGCGTCCCAGCCGTTCGAGGAGACGAAGAGCACCTCTGCCCGGTCGCCGGGGAAATGCTTGCCCACGAGGTCATAGACCCGCGCGTCGGGTTTGAAGACCCCGACCTCCTCGACCGAAAGCACCGCGTCCAGGCTGTCACCGATGCCGGCCGAGTTCACCGCGTCGGCCAGCATCCCGGGCGCGCCGTTCGACAGGATCGCCGTCTGCATCCCGGCCTCGCGCAGCCGCGCCAGCATCTCCGGCACCTCGGGATAGGCGTCGAGTTCGCGGTAGAGCGCCAGCAGCCGGTCGCGCAGCGCCGCGTTGCCGAGCAGGCCGGTCGCCTCGAGCGCGTAGTCGAGCGAATCGCAGGTCACCTGCCAGAAATCCGTGTGCGCCCCCGTGATCGCTCGGTGCCAGGTGTATTGCACCTGCTTGTCGCGCCAGATCGCGGCCAGCGACTGCCAGTGCTCCGCGAGTGCGGCGCCCCCGGGCTCGGCCGCGGCGCGGCGGGCGGCGGCTGCAACGTCGAAAAGCGTGCCGTAGGCGTCGAATACAGCGATGCGAATGGTCATGGAGGGCCTCCTACGGCGGCGACACTGGCATAACGACCGGCGGATGGAAATGGCCGATCCGGATGCCGCCCTGCGCCCCGGCGTCCAATGTCCCGACGCGGGCCGACGCGGTATCATGGGGCGCGCGAAGAGGGAGGTTGGAGCGACATTCAGGGAGGAATATCGGCATGAGCCTGAATCATGGAGCGATCTGGTGGAGCGAGTTGATGACCCGCGACCTGCCGGGCTCGGTGAAATACTACGCGGACGTCTGCGGCTGGAGTTTCGAGGAACTGCCGGCGGGCGAGGAGGACTACCGTGTCGCGGTCGCGCATGGGCGTCCGGTGGCCGGGATCCGGGACGTGACCGGGCTCGAGGAGTTCGAAGGCGCCGACCCGCACTGGTTCACCTATATCGCGGTGGATGACGTCGACGCGGCGCTTGAGCGCACGCGCTTTGCCGGCGGGCGTGTGGTTCAAGCGCCGATGGACGTGGCGGGCGTCGGGCGCATCGCGCTGGTGAGCGACGCGGGCGGGGCGCCGCTGGGGCTTCTGACGCCGGTCTTCCCGACCGACGATCTCGTCGCGGAGGACAGGCGCCACGTGACCGAGGCGGAGCTGGACGAGGACAATTTCCCGGTCTGATTTCGGATTGGTGCGACGCGCCGCTCGTGGCGCGTCGGCTCAGATGTTTTCCGGCTGCGGCATGCCGAGGACGTGGTAGCCGCCGTCGACGTGGATGATCTCGCCGGTGGTGCAGGCGCCGGCCTCGGAGGCGAGGTATACGGCAGTGCCGCCGACGGCGTCGAGCGTCGCGTTGGCCCGCAGCGGCGCGTTGGCCTCGGTCAGGCGGAAGGTCTTGCGCGCCCCGCTGATCGCGGCGCCGGCGAGCGTCTTCATCGGGCCCGGCGAGATCGCGTTGACGCGAATGCCGTCGGGGCCGAGATCGTTGGCGAGGTAGCGCACGGTGGATTCCAGCGCCGCCTTGGCCACGCCCATGACGTTGTAATACGGCGTCACGCGGTTGGAGCCCTGGTAGGTCAGCGTCAGGATCGTGCCGCCGCCCTGCATCAGCGGCGCCGCGCGGCGCGCGACGTCGATCAGCGAATAGCAGGAGATGGTCAGCGAGGTGCGGAAGTTCTCCCGCGTGGTGTTGATGAACCGGCCGCCGAGTTCGTTCTTGTCGGAATAGGCGATGGCATGGACCACGAAGTCCAGCTTGCCCCATTGCTCCTTGAGCAGGTTGAAGCCGGCGTCGAGCGACTCGTCGTCGGTCACGTCGATGTCGACAAGGATGTCTGAGCCGAGGCTCTCGGCCAGCGGCTCCACCCGCTTGCCGAAGGCCTCGCCCTGGTAGGAGAAGGCCAGCTCGGCGCCCGCGCCTGCCATTGCCTTGGCGATGCCCCAGGCGATGGAGCGATCGTTCGCCACGCCCATGATCAGGCCGCGCTTGCCGGTCATCAGTTCAGCCATCTGGTGTTACCCGCCGAATTTGGAGAGGAGCATGGAGCCGTTGGTGCCGCCAAAGCCGAAGCTGTTGGTCATCACCGTGTCGAGTCCTGCGTTCTCGACGAGCTTGGTGGCGATCTCATCCGGCTTCAGGGCCGGGTCGAGTTCGGTCACGTTGATGGAGGGCGCGATGAAATCGTCCTTCAGCATCAGCAGGCAGAACACCGATTCCAGAACGCCGGCGGCGCCTTGGGCATGGCCGGTCATCGACTTGGTCGAGGAGACGGGGGGCGTGTTGCCCTCGCCGAAGACGCGGCGCACCGCCTCGATCTCGCCGACGTCGCCGACCGGCGTGGAGGTGCCGTGGGCGTTGATGTAGCTGACCTTGCGACCCTCGGGGATGGTGTCGAGCGCCAGCCGCATGGCCCGCTCGCCGCCCTCGCCGGAAGGCGCCACCATGTCGTGGCCGTCGGAGGTGGCCGCGAAGCCCGTGACCTCGGCATAGATCGTCGCGCCGCGGGCCCTGGCGTGCTCCAGCTCCTCCAGAACCACCATGCCGCCGCCGCCGCCGATGACGAAACCGTCGCGGGTGGCGTCGAAGGCGCGCGAGGCGGTCTCCGGGGTGTCGTTGTACTTGGACGACATCGCGCCCATCGCGTCGAACAGGCAGGAGAGCGTCCAGTCGAGCTCTTCGCCGCCGCCGGCGAACATCACGTCCTGCTTGCCCATGATGATCTGCTCCGCGGCGTTGCCGATGCAGTGCAGCGAGGTCGAGCAGGCCGAGGTGATCGAGTAGTTGATGCCCTTGATCTTGAAGGCCGTCGCGAGGTTGGCCGAGATCGTCGAGGACATGCACTTGGGCACCGCGAAGGGGCCGATGCGCTTGGTGCCGCCGGACTTCAACACCGTCTGGTGCGCAGCGAACATGGCCGAGGTCGACGGCCCGCCGGAGCCGGCGATCAGGCCGGTGCGGGTGTTGACCACGTCGCTCTCCTCGAGCCCGGCATCGGCGATCGCCTGGCTCATGGCGATATGTGCGTACGCCGCGCCGGGGCCCATGAAGCGCAGGGCGCGCTTGTCGATGTGCTCGGCCGGGTCGATCTTCAACTGGCCGGAAATCTGGCTGCGGAAGCCGTGCTCGACCATCGCCTCGTCGCGGGCAATGCCGGAGCGGCCGGCCTTGAGGCTGGCGGTCACTTCCTCAGCGGTGTTGCCGATCGGCGAGACGATGCCAAGACCGGTGACGACGACGCGACGCATGGTGGATCTCCCTTCCTCGATTCCGGGACGGTTCAGGACTTCGCTTCGGCGAGGCCGACCTTGAGGCCGGTGACGTTATAGATCTCCTCGCCATCGGCAAAGACCTTGCCATTGGCCACCCCGAGCTTGAGCTTGCGGTCGATGATGCGGGTGAAGTCGATCCGGTAGCTCACGAGCTTGGTCTCGGGGCGCACCATGCCGGAGAACTTGACCTCGCCGGCGCCGAGCGCGAAGCCCTGGCCCTTCATCCCGCGCCAGCCGAGGTTGAACCCGGTGAGCTGCCACAGGCCGTCGAGACCGAGGCAGCCGGGCATCACCGGGTTGCCGGGGAAGTGGCATTCGAAGAACCAGAGGTCCGGCGTGATGTCGAACTCGGCCTCGAGATGGCCCTTGCCGAACTCGCCGCCGTCTTCCGAGATATCGGTGATCCGGTCCGCCATCAGCATCGGCGGAAGCGGAAGCTGGGCATTGCCGGGGCCGAACATCTCTCCGCGGGCGCACCGCAGAAGATCTTCTTTCTCGAAACGTGTCTGTCTCTCGGCCATAAAGCCTGCCCTCCCGGCGCCTTTTACTCTGTTTGGCGCTCTCTAGCACCGCGTGTCCGACCGGCGCAAGGGCGCGGGGAGACGCGGCCCCGATGCGCGGTTGCGACCTGTTTTAATTTGAAATCCTACAGGAAATGGGCATATAGAGCGAGATCGAACAGGTTACCGGAAACCACCACATGACCAACCAGCATCGTGCACGCGGATCGGACTGGCTCGCCCGGGGCGGGTTGAGGCCCACGCGTCAGCGCGTCGCGCTGGCCGCGCTGCTGGTCGGGGACGGACGCAATCGCCATGTCACGGCCGAGAGCCTGTTCGAGGCGACGCGCGAGGCCGGCGAGCAGGTGTCGCTCGCCACGGTCTACAACACGCTGCGCGCCTTCTGCGATGCCGGGCTGATGCGCGAGATCACGGTGGACGGAACAAAGAGCTACTTCGACACCTGCACCGAGGATCACCCCCATTTCTACTGGGAAGACAGCCAGCGCCTGACCGACGCCCCTTCCGAGGAACTGGAAATCGCGCGCCTGCCGCAAGCCCCCGAGGGCGCGGAGGTGGCGAGCGTCGACGTGGTGATCCGGCTGCGCAAGCGCTGAGGGCGCCGCGGCCATGCGCCAGCGAAAGGCTTCTGCCTAAAATCTGTGCAAGTGCGGCCCGCGTGCCCTGAATCGGTTCACCGATCCGCTGCCGTTCGGCCGCGATCCCTCAAATCGCGGGACTCCGGGCCGGCCATTCTGTCCCCTGACGGAAACAAAGAACCACGGGGACGGACACCATGAACACAGATTCCATCGGAACGCCGGAACAGCTCCGCGATCCGGACTACACGCCGCCGCTGCACAAGGCCGTGCCGCTGGGCATCCAGCACGTGCTGGCGATGTTCGTCTCCAACGTCACGCCCGCGATCATCGTCGCCGGCGCGGCGGGCTTCGGTTTCGGCTCGAACTCGCCCGACTTCCCGGAGCTGCTCTACCTGATCCAGATGTCGATGCTGTTTGCCGGCATCGCGACCTTGTTCCAGACCCTGGGGGTCGGGCCGGTGGGGGCGCGGCTGCCGATCGTGCAGGGCACCAGTTTTGCCTTCATCCCGATCATGATCCCGCTGGTTGCGGGAAAGGGCGTGGATGGGCTCGGCGCGCTGTTCGGCGGCATCCTGATCGGCGGACTCTTTCACGCCGCTCTCGGCACGGTGATCGGCAAGATCCGCTTTGCCCTGCCGCCGCTGGTGACCGGCCTCGTGGTGACGATGATCGGCCTGGCGCTGGTCAAGGTTGGCATCCAGTACGCCGCCGGCGGCGTGCCCAAGATAGGCACCCCGGAATACGGCAGCCTGCACAGCTGGTCCGCGGCGCTGGTGGTGGTGTTTGTCACCCTCGGCTTCAAGTTCTTCGCCAAGGGCATGCTCTCGGTCTCCGCGGTGCTGATCGGCATCCTCGCCGGCTACCTCTTTGCGTTGCTGACCGGCATGCTGAGTTTCGCCTCGATCTCCGGGAGCTGGAACAACGCGGCCGCCTTCGCCCTGCCGCAGCCATTCAAGTACGGCTTTGAGTTCAGCCTCGCCGCGGTGGTCGGATTCTGCCTGATGGCCTTCGTCTCGGCGGTCGAGACGGTGGGAGACGTCTCCGGTATCACCAAGGGCGGCGCGGGGCGCGAGGCCACCGACAAGGAAATCGCAGGCGCCACGTTCGCCGACGGCTTCGGCTCCGCCGTGGCCGGCATCTTCGGCGGCCTGCCCAATACGTCGTTCAGCCAGAACGTCGGCCTGATCGCCATGACCGGCATCATGAGCCGTCACGTGGTGACCATCGGCGCGCTGTTCCTGATCCTCTGCGGGCTGGTGCCCAAGGTCGGCGGGGTGATCCGCACGGTGCCGATCGAAGTGCTGGGCGGCGGCGTGATCGTGATGTTCGGCATGGTCGTCGCGGCCGGTATCTCGATGCTGTCGGATGTCGACTGGAACAAGCGCAACATGGTGATCTTCGCCATTGCACTCTCGGTCGGCCTGGGCTTGCAGCTGGAACCCGGCGCCGTGCAGCACCTGCCTGATACCCTGCGCATCCTGATGACCTCCGGCCTGCTGCCCGCGGCGCTGATCGCCATCGTGCTGAACCTCGTGCTGCCCGAGCCGCTGAGCGATGAAGCCACCGAGGAGATCTCGGGCGGCCTCGCGCATACGGACATGCCGGCCAAGTGACAGGGCCGCGCCCCCGGCGTCTCGTTGGCTGAAATACCCGTGTCGGAACCTCAGCCTGCAGCGCCGCAAAAGGACATGGAGAGCCGGGTCAGAACCACTGGCCCGGCTCCATCAATCCCAGATCCATCAACTGCCGCGACGACCAGTCGAAACGAACCGAGTTGGTCCACCAGAAGCTCGGGATGTCAAAGGTCGAACCCGGGTTCAGCTTCAGCGCCTTGGCGGCGCGGAACGAGCAGACCGCCGCCGTCAGGTTGTGGTGCCAGGGGCAGGCGTAGGTGTTGTATTCCTCGTCGTCGAACGTGTGGTCGGGCCGCAGGTGCAGGCCGCGCCTGGTGCGGAAAAGGGAGATCCGGTCGATCCGGCGCCGTGCCTTCGGCACGTGTTCCTCGAAGCGCCAGCGCAGCCCGCCGTAGAAGTCCAGCTGGCGCTCCTTCGCGCCCTCCCGCGCCAGCGCGAAATAGCCCGTCCGGTCGATATGGGCCCGCGCGCGGCTGACCGCGTTGGGATGGGCGCCGAGATCGTCGGCATAGAGGTCGACCACGAAGGTCAGCATTGCGTCCCGCCGCTCCTCGGCGTGGAAGCTGAGCATTTCGCCCACCGTTCGGTGTTCGCAGAACGGGAAGAACAGGTACTCGCCGTTGTAACAGTAATACATCCAGGTTCCCGGCGGCGCCGCGGCGATCAGGCGGTTCATGTTCGCGGTCAGCGCGTCTTCGGCATGGGGATCGAACCGCGCCGCGCGCACGCTGTCGGGCAGGTCTGCGGGCAGCGTCACGCCCTCGCCGGTCAGCACGACGAGGCTGCGGAAGCCCGCGCCGAGGTGATGTTCGATGGTCGAGTCCAGCTCGACGGCGTCCTCGGCCAGGATCACCGCCACCGGCCCGCGGGAGAGGGCGTCGCTGTCGCCGGCCAGAAGGCTGTCGAGATCGGGATGTACCATGCCGTTCCTGCTCCTGCCGGGCGGGGCGTTTGCCCGTGTCGTCGCGCAAGATAGGAGCAAGGCAGGGGCCCGCGCAACCGCCCCTGCGGCGTTGCGCCGCCGGGCTCGCTGCGCTATGCCGCCCGCCAGCGATCAGGAGGCAAGGCCATGACCGAGGCGCCGAAGAAGCTCTACATCAAGACCTACGGCTGTCAGATGAACGTCTACGACAGCGAGCGCATGGCCGAGGCCATGGGCGGGCAGGGTTATGAGCAGGTCGACAGCCCCGAGGGCGCCGACATGATCCTGCTCAACACCTGCCACATCCGCGAGAAGGCGGCGGAGAAGGTCTATTCCGAACTCGGTCGCTACAAGCCGCTGAAGGTGGCGAACCCGGACCTCAAGATCGGCGTCGCCGGCTGCGTGGCTCAGGCCGAGGGCGAGGAGATCCTGCGCCGCCAGCCGATGGTCGACCTGGTGGTGGGACCGCAGAGCTATCACCGGCTGCCGGAGCTGGAAAGGCAGGCGCGGGCCGGCGGCAAGGCGCTCGACACCGACTTCCCCGAGGAGATGAAGTTCGACCACCTGCCTCAGCGGCCGAAGCCGAAGCGCGGACCGACGGCCTTCCTGACGGTGCAGGAAGGCTGCGACAAGTTCTGCGCCTTCTGCGTGGTGCCCTATACCCGTGGCGCCGAAGTTTCTCGCCCGGTCTCCCGCATCCTGCGCGAGGCCGAGGGGCTGGTGGAGCAGGGGGTGCGCGAGATCACCTTGCTGGGCCAGAACGTCAACGCCTACCACGGTGAGGAGGGCAGCGAGACCTGGGGGCTGGCCCGGCTGATCCGGCGGCTGGCCGAGATCGACGGGCTCGACCGCATCCGCTTCACGACCTCGCACCCCAGGGACATGGACGACGACCTGATCGCGGCCCACGGCGATTGCGACAAGCTGATGCCCTACCTGCACCTGCCCGTGCAATCGGGCTCCGACCGGATCCTGAAGCGCATGAACCGGGGCCACACCGCCGAGGACTACATCCGGCTGGTCGAGCGCATCCGCGCGGCGCGGCCGGACATCCTGATGTCGGGCGATTTCATCGTCGGCTTCCCGGAGGAGACCGAGGAAGACTTCCTGGCGACGATGGCGCTGGTCGAGGAGGTGGGCTACGGCCAGTGCTTCTCGTTCAAGTATTCCTCGCGTCCCGGCACGCCCGCGGCCGAGCGCCCGCTGGTGGACCCGGCCGAAGCCGACGACCGGCTGCAGCGGCTTCAGGCCCTGCTGACCCGTCAGCAACGCGCGGCGCAGGACGCGATGGTCGGCCGCGAGGTCGGTGTGCTGGTGGAAAAGGCAGGGAGGCTGCCCGGCCAGGTGGTGGGCAAGTCCGACCACCTGCACGCGGTACACATGGTCGCCAACCTGGCGCCCGGTTCGCTGGTCCGGGCCAGGATCACCGAAAGCGCGCCCAACTCGCTGGCGGGCACGCTCGTCTGACACGCGCTGGTGCCGGCGGGCGGGCAGGGGACCTGCCCGGCGCCGACCATCCGGTCAGCGCGGCGGGTTTTCCTTGAGGAGCTTCATCAGCGTGGCGATCTTGTGGTCGCCATTGCCGACGCCGTATTCGTCCCGGCAGACGCGCTCGCCGATCGCATGGGCTTCCTGGAAGGAATAGCCAAGCTGCACGAGGTCCTCGATGAACACGGCGTTCGGACGATCCCAGGCCACCGTCTTCAGCGGGCCGCGATAGCAGCTCACGTTGATCTGGTTGGGATTGTCGTCGGCCGGCGACGGAATCGATTTCATCTGGGCCATCGCGGAGGAGGCAAGTCCGAGGGTCAGGCCGGCAGCAAGCGCCACCCTGCAGATAGTCGCGGTCATGGTTTCAGTTCCCTTTCGGCAAGATTACACAACAACACGCCGGTCGGGGTCCCCACCCAGTACCAGCTCGATGCGAAAGACAGGTCGTAAAAGTATATCAGCGCAGGGCGTGGTGTGAAGTCGTGCTCTTGGAAACGATCCATTTCATGCGGCCGGAGGAACCGCGCGGCGGCCTGACGCCTCGCGTATCGCGGGTATGTATGCCGTCGCAGGCTGCGCCATCTGCGGTAGGGAACCTCTATATCTGGCGCAATGGCCGCCCGGGTGTGGCGCTTTTTGTGTCACTCGCGTGAAATTTCCACCCTTTCACTTGCCAAGTGACCGGGTGGGAGGGCAGCATTCACTCAACGCAAACACGAGCAGCGGAGCCGCATTTTTGGGAATCAGTGCCCTGACCACCCCGCCAACTCCCGATGACATTCTCGAAACTCCGATGGAGTTCCCGGACAACCGGCTGCTCGTCGAACTCTGCGGTGAGTTCGACAGGAACCTGTCCCAGATCGAACACCAGCTTGGCCTGCAGATTATTCGGCGGGGCAACCACCTGGCATTGATCGGCGATGGCGAGGCGCGGGCACGCGGTGCGGTGGTGCTGCAGGAGCTTTACGAGCGTCTGGAGGCCGGCCGGCCGCTGGAGCCGGGCGACATCGACGGCGCGATCAGGCTTGGAACGCTCGAGGACGAGGCCGCGCCGCGAGCCGGCGACCAGCTCGAGATGTTCCAGGGCGGCAAGGTCGAGATCAAGACCCGCAAGAAGATCGTCGAGCCCCGCACCGAGGCGCAGAAGGCCTATGTGCGCTCGCTGATGGCCCACGAGCTCGCCTTCGGCATCGGGCCGGCGGGCACGGGCAAGACCTACCTCGCCGTCGCCGTCGCGGTGAACCTCTTCATCGGCGGACACGTGGACCGGATCATCCTTTGCCGCCCGGCCGTGGAGGCCGGCGAGCGGCTGGGCTTCCTGCCCGGCACGCAGGAGGAGAAGGTCGATCCCTACATGCAGCCGCTCTACGACGCGCTGAACGACTTCCTTCCGGCCAAGCAGGTGACCAAGCTCAAGGAAGAGAAGAAGATCGAGGTCGCTCCGCTGGCCTTCATGCGCGGCCGCACGCTCGCGAACGCCGCCGTGGTGCTGGACGAGGCGCAGAACGCCACGACGATGCAGATGAAGATGTTCCTCACCCGTCTGGGCGAAGGCTCCCGGATGGTCGTCACCGGCGACCGCACGCAGGTCGACCTGCCGCGCGGCGTCACGTCCGGGCTGGTGGAGGCCGAGCGACTGCTGAGTGGGGTCGAGGGGATCTCCTTCAACTACTTCTCGGCCAAGGACGTCGTCCGGCATCCGCTCGTCGCGCGGATCATCGAGGCCTACGACACCGAGGCCGCCGTCGGATGAGCCGCGTCCCCGCATGAGCGACACCGTCGACGTGGTCATCGAGGCGCCGGCCTGGGAGGGTATCGGACTCGAAGCGATCGCCGAACGCGCCATGGCCGCCACCTTGCGCCATCTCGGCCTGCCCGAGGATTGCCAATGTGCCATGCTGGCGGCCGACGACGCGCGAATCGCCGTTCTCAACGCCGAGTTCCGGGCCAAGGAAGCGGCGACAAACGTGCTGTCGTGGCCGGCGGAGGACCTGTCCCCCGACACACCGGGCGGGCAGCCGGAGGCTCCGGAGGCGGATTTTCCCGGCGAACCGGCCTTTCTCGGCGATATTGCGCTGGCCTGGGAAACCTGCTGCCGCGAAGCGGAATCGGCGGAAAAGCCACTACAAGCCCACGTGACGCACCTGATTGTTCACGGGATCTTGCATTTGCTGGGGTACGATCACATCTGCGACGAAGATGCCGTCTTGATGGAACGGCTCGAGGTTGAGATACTTGCTGACCTTGGTTTTCCGGACCCGTATTAGGGTCCCGCCGGCGGGACCGGCATGTTTGGAAAGGGACGATGGGCGATACACCCGACGGGGCTTCTAGCGCAGCGCAAAGCGCGCAGGAGACAGACATATCCTCGCAACGTGGCTTTTTTGGCCGGATTGCGGATCTTTTCACCGAAGGCGGGTCGGAGGACGACCCCGCTGACGAACAGGACGGCACGACCCCGAGCACGGGCGTGGCCACGGCCTCCGGCGGACATCGTCGCGGCATGGCGAACCTGCGCCAGATGCGGGTCGAGGATGTTGCGATCCCGCGAGTCGAGATCACCTCCGTCCCGGTCGACATCGCACTCGGCGAGCTGATCGAGGTGTTCCGCGAGAGCGGCAACACGCGCCTGCCGGTCTATGACGGCACGCTCGACAAGCCGCTCGGCCTCGTCCACCTCAAGGACATCGCGCTGCGCTACGGGTTCAACGGCAATGGCGAAGAGGGGTTCGACCTGCGCCAGATGCTGCGCCCCCTGATCTTCGCACCGCCCTCCATGCCGATCGGCGTCCTGCTCCAGAAGATGCAGACGGACCGGCGTCACATGGCGCTGGTCATCGACGAATACGGCGGGGTCGACGGGCTGGTGACGATCGAGGACCTGATCGAGCAGGTCATCGGCGAGATCGAGGACGAGCACGACGTCGAGGAAGAGGATTACTGGGTCGAGGAAAAGCCCGGCTGCTACCTCGCCTCCGCCCGTGCACCGCTCGAGGAGTTCGAATCCGAGATCGGCATGAAGCTGGTCGAGGAGGAGGACGAGGAAGAGGTCGACACCCTGGGCGGGCTGGTCTTCATGGAGACCGGCCGGGTTCCTGCGCGCGGCGAGGTGATCCCGCACGCGTCCGGCGCCCAGTTCGAGGTCGTCGATGCCGACCCGAGGCGCATCAAGCGCCTGCGTGTCCGGCTTCCCGGCGTGGCATTGAGCACCACATCCACCGCCGCAGCCGAGTAGGCTCCGATGGCGGCCGCAATCACACGGGCGGTGGAGAACCGCCGCTCGGGGATCGCGCTGTGCCTTGGCCTTGGGGCGTTGGCGGCCGTGGGGCAGGCCCCTCTCGGATGGGCCTGGGTCTCGCTCGCCGCCTTCGCCGTGTCGCTCTGGCTCCTGTCCGTCCCGTCCCGGTGGCGGGTGGCTGCGTGGCGTGGCTGGGCGCTCGGCACCGGGTATTTCGCGGCCTCCCTGTTCTGGATCGTCGAACCATTCCTCGTGGATGTCGCGCGCCACGGCTGGATGGCGCCCTTCGCGCTGTTCTTCATGGCAGGGGGGCTGGCGCTGTTCTGGGCGCTGGCCTTCGGTCTCGCGGCGCGGCTGGGCGCGGGGCAGCGCGGGCGGGCGGCCTGGGCCGTTCTCGCTTTGACCGCGGCGGAGTTCCTTCGCTCGGTGATCTTCACCGGCTTTCCCTGGGCGCTCGTCGGGCACATCTGGATCGGCTGGCCGCAGATGCAGTTCGCCGCGATCGCAGGCGCCCACGGTCTGACCCTTCTGACGCTCGTCGCGGCTGCGATGCCGGTGCTGTTCGGCGCACGGCGGGCGCTGGTCGGAGCGCTGGCCGGTCTCGCGCTCGTCGCGCTGCCTGGCGTCTATGGCAAGCTGCGGGTGCCGACCGGGCCGGCCGAACTGCGCGAGCCGGCGGCAACGGTTCGGCTGGTGCAGCCGAACGCCGCACAGCACCTGAAATGGTCTCCGGAGATGGTGCCCGTCTTCTTCGAGCGCCTGATCGCCCTGACCGAGGCGGAGCCGCTTGACGGCGCGCCGCGGCCCGACGTCGTGATCTGGCCGGAAACCGCGCTCCCCTACCTGCTGCACAACGCGCAATCCGCCTTCGACCGCACGGCGACCGCCGCAGCGGGCGCCATGACGATCATGGGCGTTCAACGGCAGGACCAGCTGGGCCGCTGGTTCAACTCGCTCGCCGTGGTGGGGGCGGATGGTCAGATGCAGGCGCTCTACGACAAGCACCACCTGGTGCCTTTCGGCGAATACGTGCCCTTCTCCGACCTGCTCGGGCGGCTGGGGATCTACGGGCTCGCGGCCAACATCGGCGGTTATGCCAGCGGCCCCGGACCCCAGATCCTCGACCTTGGCCCGATGGGGCAGGTTCTGCCGCTGATCTGCTACGAGGCGATCTTTCCAAACGACATCGCCCGCGCGCCGGGCCGGGCGGACTGGATCGTCCAGATCACCAACGACGCCTGGTTCGGCCGTGTCTCCGGCCCCTACCAGCACCTCGCGCTGGCGCGGCTGCGGGCGGTGGAGCAGGGGGTGCTGCTGGTCCGGTCCGCCAACACCGGGGTCTCGGCCGCCTTCGATCCCTACGGCCGCACGATCGCGCGGCTCCCGCTGGAGACCTCCGGATTCGTCGATCTGCCGCTGCCGGCGCCGCTCGCGCCGACGCCCTATGCGCGCTTCGGGGATCTGCCGGTATTCGCGGTGTTGCTGGTTCTGGCCATCGTCACGGCTGCCGTCGGGCGGCGTCGCGGCATGAGTTGACCGCGACTCGCGGCGGGCATAAGGAATACGTCAGTCCGTCACAACGGCTTCCTGGCGTGGCGGCGTAACCTCAATGGAGCACCCATGTCCCGACAGAATTATACCTTTACCTCGGAATCGGTTTCCGAGGGGCACCCCGACAAGGTCTGCGACCGGATCTCGGATGCCGTTCTCGATGCATTCCTGACCGAGGAACCCAACGCCCGCGTCGCCTGCGAGACCTTTGCCACCAGCGGCATGGTCGTGATCGGCGGCGAGGTCGGCCTGTCGGACGAGGAACGTCTCAAGACGTTCATGGGCAGCATCGGCCAGATCGCCCGCGACTGCATCAAGGACATCGGCTACGAGCAGGACCAGTTCCACTGGAACACCTGCCGGGTGCTCAACTTCCTGCACGAGCAATCGGCCCATATCGCCCAGGGCGTGGACCGCGACGGCGCCGGCGACCAGGGGATCATGTTCGGCTATGCCGTCAACGAGACGCCCGAGCTGATGCCAGCGCCGATCCAGTACGCCCACGCGATCCTTCGCCGCCTCGCCGAGGCCCGCAAGAGCGGCGCCGAGCCGCTGCTGCGCCCGGATGCGAAATCGCAGCTCTCGATCCGCTATGAAGGCGGCAAGCCGGTCGAGGTCACGTCGATCGTGCTGTCGACCCAGCACGCGGACGAAAGCCAGTCCTCGGCCGACATCCGGGCCATCGTGGAGCCCTACATCCGCGAGATTCTCCCGCCCGAATGGATCTCCGACAAGACCGAGTGGTGGGTGAACCCGACCGGCACCTTCGTCATCGGCGGCCCGGACGGCGATGCCGGCCTGACCGGACGCAAGATCATCGTCGACACCTACGGCGGCGCGGCCCCGCACGGCGGCGGTGCCTTTTCTGGCAAGGACCCGACCAAGGTCGACCGCTCGGCCGCCTACGCGGCGCGCTACCTCGCCAAGAACGTCGTGGCCGCGGGACTTGCCCGGCGTTGCTGCATCCAGCTGAGCTATGCCATCGGCGTCGCCAAGCCGCTGTCGATCTATGTCGATACCTACGACACCGGCCTCGTCGACGAGACCGCGATCGAGCGTGCGGTCGCGCAGGTGATGGACCTGACGCCGCTGGGCATTCGAACCCACCTCGACCTCAACAAGCCGATCTACCAGCGCACCTCGGCCTACGGCCATTTTGGTCGCGCCCCCGATGCCGACGGCGGTTTCAGCTGGGAACGCACCGATCTCGTGGATGCCCTGAAGAAAGCGATTGCCTGAAGTTGAAGGCGGCGCCGGCTTCGCCTGTCCTGAAATATCCTCGGGGGAGCCTTCCGGACCTGTCCGGGAGGCGCGGGGGCAGACAGCCCCCGGCCGCCCCCTCCAGGATGCGCTACGGCCGACACCGGGGTTCTCCCGCCCGTCTTCGCCCCCTGCCGGGGGCTCATCCGGTTGGGCCGGGCCGCGCGCTTTCGCGCGCGGCGGTCGCGCTCCGCTCCGCTACGTCGCCTCGCCGCTTGACCGCGGCCACCGCCTTTGACAAAGGCAGCGCCCATGACCCCGAAGAACAGCCCCACCGCCGCCCCCTGGCGCAATTTCTATGGCCGGCGCCATGGCAAGACCCTGCGCCCGAGCCAGCAGACCTATCTCGAGGAAGACCTGGCGGAGTTGTCGCCCGGCCCCGTCGACTGGGAGTCCAACCCCGAGCGCCGGCCGCTTGACCTCGCCGGCCTGTTCGGTGAGCGCGAGGTCTGGCTGGAGATCGGCTTCGGCGGCGGCGAGCACATGGTCCACCAGGCCGTGACCCATCCCGAGGCGGGTATCATTGGCTGCGAGCCCTTTATCAACGGTGTTGCGATGCTGCTCGGCAAGATCCGGGCCGCGGGGGCGGAGAACATCGCCGTCCACCCCGGCGACGCCCGCGATATGTTCGACGTGCTGCCCGAGGCGTCGATCTCGCGCGCCTTCCTGCTCTATCCCGACCCCTGGCCGAAGAAGCGGCACCACCGGCGCCGTTTCGTCACGCCCGAGCACCTGTCGCCGCTGGCCCGGGTGCTGAAGCCCGGCGCCCAGCTGCGGGTGGCCACCGACATCCCCGACTACGTGCGCCAGACGCTGGAGCAGGTGCCGCGCCACGGGTTCCGGTGGACGGCGGAGGGCCCGGCCGACTGGCGCGAGCCCTGGGATGATTGGATCTCCACCCGTTACGAGCAGAAGGCGCTGCGCGAGGGCCGGGTGCCGCATTACCTGACCTTCCTGCGGGACTGACCCGCAGGCGGGCCGCTCAGAGCAGGCGGAAGACCGACGGGTCCGGCCCGCAGCGCAGGCCGATGTCGAGCCCGGCGATCGCCTCCATCTCGGCCGGGGTCAGCTCGAAATCGAAGACGTCGAGGTTCTCGGCCTGGCGCGCGGGCTTTTCGGAGCGCGGGATCACGGCGTTGCCGAGCTGGATGTGCCAGCGCAGGACGACCTGGGCCGGGCTCTTCCCGGTGCGTGCGGCGGCCTCGGCAATGGGCGCGTCCTCGAAGGAGCGGGCGTTGCCGAGCGGTGTCCAGGCCTGGGTCACGATGCCGTGCTTTGCGTTCACCGCCCGCAGCTCGGGCTGCTGCAGTTTCGGGTTCACCTCGATCTGGTTCAGCGCGGGCACGACGCCGGTTTCGGCGATGATGCGCTCCAGATGTTCGGCATTGAAGTTCGACACGCCGATGGACCGCATAAGCCCCTCGTCGCGCATCTCGATCAGCGCCTGCCACGTCTCGACATAGAGATCGCGGCTCGGCACCGGCCAGTGGATCAGCACGAGATCGAGCTGCTCCACCCCGATCGAGGCGAGGCTGCGTTCCACCGAGGCGCGGGCCGCCGCCCGGCCCTGGTCGCGGTTCCAGACCTTGGTGGTGATGAAGACCTCGTCGCGCGGGACGCCGGAGCTGCGCAGCCCCTCGCCGAGTTCGGCCTCGTTTCCATAGATATAGGCGCCGTCGATCAGCCGGTATCCGACCTCCAGCGCGCTGCGGATGGTGCCGGTGGCGGTGCCGGCCGGCACCTGCCAGATGCCGAAGCCGAGCTGCGGGATCGAATGGCCGTCGTTGAGGGGGAGGGTGGGAACATCGGTCATGGGGGGCTCCTCGATGCATGACGCGGATCTTGGCACTGGCTAGCGCGATCCCGGCCGGGATGCAAAACCCCCGGCGGTCGCTGGACGCTGGCGGCGCGCTGCGGTAACCGGCTTCCGGACAAAGGCCCGACAGAGGAGGAAGCCGCGCATGTCGTCACACGGACCCGCCCAGAAGATGACAGCCCGCGCCGGCGGCCCGCTGAAGGGCATCGCGCATGTGCCGGGCGACAAGTCCATCTCGCACCGCTCGCTCATTCTCGGCGCGCTCGCGGTGGGCGAGACGCGGGTGAGCGGGCTGCTCGAAGGGCAGGACGTACTCGACACCGCCAAGGCGATGGCCGCCTTCGGCGCCGAGGTGACCCGGCATGGCGAGGGAGACTGGTCGATACACGGTGTCGGCGTCGGCGGCTTTGCCGAGCCGGAGGACGTGATCGATTGCGGCAATTCCGGCACCGGCGTGCGGCTGGTCATGGGGGCCATGGCCACCATGCCGATCACCGCGACCTTCACCGGCGATGCCAGCCTGCGTTCCCGCCCGATGGGGCGTGTCACCGATCCGCTGGCGCTGTTCGGGGCGCGTGCAGTTGGGCGCGACGGCGGCAAGCTTCCGATGACGATCGTCGGCGCGGCGGACCCGGTCCCGGTCGATTACGTGACGCCGATGGCCTCCGCGCAGGTCAAGTCGGCGGTGCTGCTGGCCGGGCTTAACGCGCCGGGAAAGACGGTGGTGACCGAGCGCTCCGCCACCCGCGACCACACCGAGCGGATGCTGCGCGGCTTCGGCGCCGAGGTGGTGACCGAGCAGACCGGCGAGGGCTACCGGATCACCCTGACCGGCCGGCCGGAGCTGAAGCCCCAGACCATCGCGGTGCCGCGCGACCCGTCCTCGGCGGCCTTCCCCGTCTGCGCCGCGCTGATCGTGCCCGGCTCGGACGTGCTGGTGCCCAACATCGGGCTCAACCCGACCCGCGCGGGGCTGTTCACCACGCTGCGCGAGATGGGGGCCGACCTGAGCTACGAGAACGAGCGCGAGGAGGGCGGCGAGCCGGTGGCCGATCTGCGGGCCCGCTTCTCGCCCGACATGAAGGGCATCGAGGTTCCGGCCGAGCGCGCGCCCTCGATGATCGACGAATACCCGATCCTGTCGGTCGTCGCCTCTTTCGCCGAGGGCAGCACCTACATGCCCGGCGTCCACGAGTTGCGGGTGAAGGAGAGCGACCGGATCGACGCGATGGCCGTGGGGCTGCGCGCCTGCGGTGTCGAGGTCGACGAGACCGAGGACAGTTTCACCGTCCACGGCCTTGGTGCGGGGGGCGTGCCCGGCGGGGCAACGGCGGCGGCGCGGCTCGACCACCGGATCGCGATGTCTTTCCTGATCTGCGGGATGGCCGCGAAACAGCCCGTGAGCGTGGACGACGCAGGGCCCATCGCCACCTCCTTTCCGATCTTCGAGGCCCTGATGCGGGAGCTCGGCGCAACGCTTTTGCGCCCGAACGCCTGAGCCACCGGCGGCACAGCCGCCTTCACCCGCAGCGGTTCCTGCGTTAAGACCGCTGGACGGAATCCGGACAGGAGGGAGGGCGCAATGAGTCTGACCATTGCCATCGACGGGCCCGCGGCATCCGGCAAGGGCACCATCGCCCGGGCGCTCGCGGAGCGGCTGGGCTACCGGTATCTCGACACCGGGCTGCTCTATCGCGCGGTCGGTCGGCGGACGCTTCAGGGCATGGCGCCGCTCGACGCCGCCGAGGCGCTGACCGCGGCCGAAGTCGCCGATGCCGACGCCCTGCGTGCGCCCGATGTGGCGCAGGCCGCGAGCCGTGTCGCCGCGATGCCCGAGGTGCGCGCGGCGCTGGTGGATTTCCAGCGCGCCTTCGCCCGCCGCATGGGCGGCGCGGTGCTCGACGGGCGCGACATCGGCACCGTGATCTGCCCCGACGCCGACGTGAAACTCTTCGTGACGGCCTCTGACGCGGTGCGGGCAGAGCGGCGTTTCAAGGAGCTGTCCGGCAAGGGGCATAGCGTGACGCTCGCCGAGGTCGCCGCCGACCTGGCCGAGCGAGACCGCCGCGACGCGGCCCGCGCCACCGCCCCGCTCACCGCGGCGCCGGATGCCGTGCGGATGGATACCAGCACCATGAGCATCGAAACCGCCGTCGAAACGGCGCTTGCCGTGGTCGGCGACGCGCTTCGAAGGACCGGCCAGAGCGCGGTGTCCTGACCCGGCGCGGGCGACATACCAGACAGGAGACGAGAATGCAGCTTCGCAGGATGGGCCCGGACGGGCCGCAGGTGTCCGCGCTCGGGGTCGGCGCCATGTCCTTCTCGGATTTCTACGGGCCGACCGACGAGGCCGCCTCCCACGCCATTCTCGACGCCGCGATGGCGCAGGGTGTCACCCATATCGATACGGCGAATGTCTATGGCGGCGGCGCGTCGGAAGCCGCCATCGGCAGTTTCCTGAAGGCTCGGGGCGCCGCCGCGCGCGAGTATTTCCACATCGCGACCAAGGCCGGCATCCTGCGCAGCGGCCCGCTCGGCGCCGGTGCGAACCGCTTCGACAATTCGGCCGGCTACCTCGCCGCGGAGCTGGACGCCAGCCTGGCCCGGCTCGGCACCGATCACGTCGATCTGTTCTACGTCCACCGTCGGGACCCCGAGACTCCGATCGAGGAGGTGACCGAGACGCTCGCCGGGCTGGTCAAGGCCGGCAAGACCCGCGCCTTCGGCTTCTCCGAGATTGCCCCCAGCTCGCTCCGGCGGGCGGCAGCGGTGCATCCGGTGGCCGCGGTGCAATCGGAATACTCGCTCTCCACGCGGGCGCCGGACCTTGGTCTCGTCCAGGCCTGCGCCGAGCTGGGCACCGCGCTGGTGGCCTTCTGCCCGGTCGGTCGCGGCCTGCTGACCGATACCCCGCCCACCGCGGAGCGCGTGTCGGCATTGCCGTTCCTCTCTGGAAACCCGCGGTTCATGGCGCCCAACCTGGCCGCGAACCTGACAGCGACCGAGCCCTTCCGTGCGCTTGCAGCAGAGATGGGCCAGCCAGCGGCATCGGTCGCCATCGCCTGGGTGCTGTCCCGCGGAGAGCATGTGATCGCCATCCCCGGCACGCGCTCGGTGGCGCATTTCGAGGAATTGCTGCGCGGCGCCCGCCTGACGCTCTCGCCCGAGGACCTCGCCCGGATCGAGGCGGTGCTGCCGGTCGGCTGGTGCCACGGCGATCGCTACAACGCCGCCCAGTGGCAGGGCCCGGAACGCTACTGCTAGGTTCCGGTCGGCTTACCCATGGTAACACGCCCGCCGGTGGCATCGTCCGAGATATGCGCGACGCTCTTGTTTCGCGGGCCGGATGCGCGTATAGAGCCCGCTGTCACACAAAAGGCGGTCAACGTCGGGATACGGGCAGGGTCGGGGATACCTCCGGCCCTGATTGTCTTTCCCGGCCCTTTCAGGAGGGGCGCCTTTCCGACCAATCCAAAGACCGGCGGAGACAACCGCTCGGCCAGTAAAAGCGAAACGTAAGGAAAACCGACTGAATGTCCGCTAATGCATCCATGGAGGAATTCGAAGCCCTCCTTCAAGAAAGCTTCGAGATCGACACGCCGTCCGAGGGCAGCGTTGTCAAGGGCCGCGTGATCGCGGTCGAGGCCGGTCAGGCCATCATCGACGTCGGCTACAAGATGGAAGGCCGCGTCGATCTCAAGGAATTCGCCAACCCCGGCGAGGCCCCGGAAATCGCCGTCGGCGACGAGGTCGAGGTGTTCCTCGATCGCGTGGAGAACGCCCGTGGCGAAGCCGTCATCTCCCGTGACAAGGCACGCCGCGAGGAAGCCTGGGACCGCCTGGAGAAGGCCTATGCCGACGAAGCCCGCGTCGAAGGCGCGATCTTCGGCCGCGTCAAGGGTGGCTTCACCGTCGATCTCGGCGGCGCCGTGGCCTTCCTGCCCGGCTCTCAGGTCGATGTGCGCCCCGTGCGCGACGCCGGCCCGCTGATGGGCCTCAAGCAGCCGTTTCAGATCCTCAAGATGGACCGTCGCCGTGGCAACATCGTTGTCTCGCGCCGCGCGATCCTCGAGGAATCCCGCGCCGAGCAGCGCGCCGAGGTCATCGGCAAGCTGACCGAAGGCGATGCGGTCGACGGCGTGGTCAAGAACATCACCGAATACGGTGCGTTCGTCGACCTCGGCGGCGTTGACGGCCTGCTGCACGTCACCGACATGGCCTGGCGCCGTGTGAACCACCCCTCCGAGATCCTGTCGATCGGCGAGACCATCAAGGTCCAGGTCATCAAGATCAACAAGGAAACCCACCGCATCAGCCTCGGCATGAAGCAGCTGCAGGCCGACCCGTGGGATTCCGTCGAAGCCAAGTTCCCGCTCGAGTCGGTGCACACCGGCCGCGTCACGAACATCACCGACTACGGTGCGTTCGTCGAGCTGGAGCCGGGCGTCGAGGGCCTGGTGCACGTCTCCGAGATGTCCTGGACCAAGAAGAACGTCCACCCTGGCAAGATCGTCTCCACCTCCCAGGAAGTGGAAGTCATGGTGCTCGAGATCGACACCGCGAAGCGTCGCGTATCGCTCGGCCTCAAGCAGACGATGCGCAACCCGTGGGATGTTTTCGCCGAGACCCACCCGGAAGGGACCGTGGTCGAGGGCGAGGTCAAGAACATCACCGAATTCGGTCTGTTCATCGGCCTTCCGGGCGACATCGACGGCATGGTGCACCTCTCCGACCTCAGCTGGGATCAGCGCGGCGAAGAGGCCATCCAGCAGTACCGCAAGGGTGACGTGGTTCAGGCCGTGGTCACCGAGGTCGACGTCGAGAAGGAGCGCATCTCGCTCTCCATCAAGGCCCTGGGCGGCGACAAGTTCGCGGAAGCCGTTGGCGGCGTGAAGCGCGGCTCGGTCATCACCGTGACCGTCACCGCGATCGAGGACGGCGGCATCGAGGTGGAATACGAGGGCATGAAGTCCTTCATCCGCCGCTCCGACCTCAGCCGCGACCGTGGCGAGCAGCGCCCCGAGCGCTTCCAGGTCGGTGATCACGTCGACGTGCGCGTCACCAACATCGACAGCAAGACCCGTCGTCTGGGCCTGTCGATCAAGGCACGCGAGATCGCCGAAGAGCGCGAAGCGGTCGAGCAGTTCGGCTCCTCCGATTCGGGTGCATCGCTGGGCGACATCCTCGGCGCCGCGCTGAAGGGCGACGACTGACGTCCTGCGCGAGACCTTCGCAGAAACCACAGAGCCCCCCGCGCCCGGCGCGGGGGGCTTTCCTTTTCCGGGGCCGGGCGGCCAGGCGCGAGGGCGCGAGAACAGTGTTCAACCTTGCGAATCGAGCCTCCTGCGGATGATCGGTGGCGCGCCCGGAAACGCGCGAAGTGCCAGAGCGCCGTTCGGTCACGAGATTTCTCGCCTGATTTCCAAGCTTTAGTCGGCAGATTCTGGCACTTCACCCTGCCTTTTCCGTTCCGCGCTCCGGAAAATGCCCGTATAGTCCGAGGAGCGGGACGGCTGGCGGGGCCGCCGCTTGTTCGTCGAGAGAGGGGGAGGAACATGATCCGATCGGAACTCATACAGATCCTCGCAGAGGAGAACCCCCACCTCTATCAACGGGATGTCGAGCGGATCGTGAACACGGTCTTCGAGGAGATCATCGGCGCGATGGCCCGGGGCGACCGGGTCGAGCTGCGCGGTTTCGGCGCCTTTTCCGTGAAGAAAAGGGATGCGAGGACGGGACGAAACCCGCGCACCGGCGAAGCGGTCGATGTGGACGAGAAGCACGTCCCCTTCTTCAAGACCGGGAAGCTGCTGCGCGACCGGTTGAATGGACTGGAGACCTGAGAGGTTCGACCCGCGATGCGTTATATCCGTTACCTGTTCGTTGCCCTGATTCTCGTCGCGCTCGTGATCGGCGCGATGGCCAATCGCCAGCTTGTCACGCTGACCGTGCTGCCGACCGGCCTTGCCGATCTGGCCGCCTGGAACTACTCGATCGATCTGCCGCTCTTCGTGGTGGTACTCGGCGGCGTGGCCGTGGGGCTGCTGCTCGGCTACGTGCTGGAGTGGATCCGCGAGAGCAAGCACCGGGCCGAGGTCGCCAAGCGTCAGAAGCAGGTCAAGTCGCTCAACCGGGAGGTTTCGCGCCTGAAGGTCGAGACCAACCAGGGCAAGGACGAGGTCCTCGCCATCCTGGACGACGCCGCAACCCGCAAGGCCAGCTGATCGCGCCATGCCGTCCGACATCAGGGTCAAGATCTGCGGCCTGACACGGCCGCAGGACGTGCATGCCGTCGCCAAGGCCGGGGCGGCCTATGCCGGCTTCGTCTTCTTTGCGAAATCCCCCCGCCATCTGGACATCGAGACGGCCCGCGCCTTGGCGCTCGAGGCGCCGGTGGGGCTGGCCAAGGTCGCGTTGACCGTCAATGCCAGCGACGCGGAACTGGACGCGATCGTCGAGACGGTGCCGCTCGACATGCTGCAGCTTCACGGAGCGGAAAGCCCCGAGCGGGTGGCCGACCTGCGCGCCCGCTACGGCTTGCCGGTGATGAAGGCGATCGGCGTCGCAACCGAGGCGGACCTGCCGGCGCTGGTGGAATACGGCCGGGTGGCCGATCAGCTTCTGGTCGATGCCAAGCCGCCCAAGGGCGCGGAATTGCCCGGCGGCAACGGGCTGGCCTTCGACTGGCGCCTGATCGCCGGCCGCCGCTGGCCGGTGCCCTGGATGCTCGCCGGCGGGCTGACGCCGGAGACCGTGGCCGAGGCGATCCGCCTGACCGGTGCGCGGCAGGTCGATGTGTCCTCCGGCGTCGAAAGCGCACCCGGGATCAAGGACGCGGCCAGGATCGGGGCCTTCATCGACGCGGCGCAGGCATGAGCCTCGTGTGGCGCGAGGCGCGGCGCGAGGACGTGCCGGCGATCGTCGCCATGCTGGCGGATGACGCGCTTGGACAGGGGCGGGAGAGCGGCGATCTGGCGCCCTATGTCGCGGCGTTCGAGGCGATGCAGGCCGAGGGCGGCAACCGGCTCATCGTCGGCGAACGCGCGGGGGAAGTGGTTGCCACCTACCAGCTGACCTTCATCACCGGCCTGTCTCTCAAGGCGACGCGGCGCGCCCAGATCGAGAGCGTCCGGGTGGCGTCGCAGGCACGGGGCCAGGGGATCGGCGCGGAGATGTTCGCCGATGCGGAGCGCCGGGCGCGGGACGCAAGATGCGGATTGATGCAGCTCACCACGAACAGTGCCCGAACGCGGGCGCATGCGTTCTACGAGGGGCTCGGCTACGTCGCTTCGCATGTCGGTTTCAAGAAGAGCCTGGACTGAGGCGAAACGGAATGTGTCGGGGCCGGCGATTTTTCGTACGAAAAATCGTGCCTCCGGCGGGGATATTTTCGGACAGAAGAAGCGGGGGTGGTTTTCGCCGCTTCGGTGCCGGTATAGGATCGCCGGGCTGTCCGGCTGGGCGGCGCGCAAGCAATGAGGATGGCGATGCCCGAGGATCTGATCAATTCGTTCATGAACGTGCCTGACGAGAAGGGGCGCTTCGGCATGTTTGGCGGCCGTTTCGTGTCGGAGACGCTGATGCCGCTGATCCTCGACCTGGAAGCGCAGTACGAGCACGCCAAGACCGACGAGAGCTTCTGGGCGGAGATGGACGACCTGTGGAAGCACTACGTCGGCCGGCCGTCGCCGCTCTACTTTGCCGATCGCCTGACCGAGCATCTGGGCGGCGCAAAGATCTACATGAAGCGGGACGAGCTCAACCACACCGGGGCGCACAAGATCAACAACGTGCTCGGCCAGCTGCTGCTGGCGCGGCGCATGGGCAAGACGCGGATCATCGCCGAGACCGGGGCCGGCCAGCACGGCGTGGCCACCGCCACCGTCTGCGCCAAGTTCGGCCTGAAATGTGTGGTCTACATGGGCGCGACCGACGTGAAGCGGCAGGCGCCGAACGTCTTCCGCATGCGGCTGCTGGGCGCCGAGGTCGTTCCGGTGACGAGCGGCCGGGGCACGCTGAAGGACGCGATGAACGACGCGCTGCGTGATTGGGTGACCAATGTGCGCGACACCTTCTACTGCATCGGCACCGTGGCCGGGCCGCACCCCTATCCGGCGATGGTGCGCGACTTCCAGTCGATCATCGGCAAGGAAGCCAAGGCGCAGATGCTGGAGCGCGAAGGGCGCCTGCCCGACACGATCATCGCCTGCATCGGCGGCGGCTCCAACGCGATGGGGCTGTTCCACCCGTTCCTCGACGACAAGGACGTGAAGATCATCGGCGTCGAGGCGGGCGGCAAGGGCGTGAACGAGAAGATGGAGCATTGCGCCTCGCTCACCGGCGGGCGGCCCGGCGTGCTGCATGGCAACCGGACCTACCTGCTGCAGGACGAGGACGGGCAGATCCTCGAGGGTCACTCGATCTCGGCCGGGCTCGACTATCCCGGGATCGGACCGGAGCATTCCTGGCTGCATGACACGGGCCGGGCGGAATATGTCTCGATCACCGATGACGAGGCGCTGGCCGCCTTCCAGCTCTGCTGCCAGCAGGAGGGGATCATCCCCGCGCTGGAGCCGTCCCACGCGCTGGCCCATGTAATGAAGATCGCGCCAAAGCTGCCGAAGGATCACGTAATCTGCATGAACATGTGCGGGCGGGGCGACAAGGACATCTTTACCGTCGCGCGCGCGCTCGGGTTCGACATGAGTGATTCCGACTAGGCGGCATCCCTTCCACCGGGCCTGACGCGACCGCGCCGGGCCCGGGGCTTACTCTTCCGTTTCCGGCACCGCGTGTTCGTAAAGGATCTCCAGCGGAACGGTTTCAAGCGCGCGACGGTGGGTGGCGGCGAGGTTCACCCTCGGGGCGCAGCCCTCGTCGTGCGCCTGCAGGAAACGCCCCGCGCAGAGGCACCAGCGATCCCCGGGCTTCAGGCCGGGGAAGCGGAACTCGGGCCGCGGTGTGGAGAGGTCATTTCCGACGTATTTCGAATAGGCCAGGAACTCAGCCGTCATGATCGCGCAGACCGTGTGGCTGCCGCGATCCTCGGCGCAGCTGTTGCATGCCCCATCACGAAAGAAACCGGTCAGCGGATCGGTCGAGCAGGGCTGCAGGGCGCTGCCAAGGACGTTGATGGACGGATCTTTCTTCATGCGGGCCTCGCGACTGGCTCCCCTTGAAGGATAGACGGGTGTCGCGCCCTGTCGAGGGGATTGCGGCGAATGGTCCGCCAGCGGCGGCGTGTTTCAGCGAAACTTGTCCACGAGGCGTTGCAGGGGGCTGCGAGGTGCCTCTTCCTGCGTCGCTTCGGGTGCGGACGCCAGCGCGTCGGCCGCCTTGGGCTTGGTGGTGGAGGAGCGGGGCGGGTTTACGCGCAGGGCGATGGCGTTGAGGAACTTCGCTGAATCGTCGTCGGCCAGCGCGGGCGCGCCGTCTCCGATGCCGCGCAGCAGGTCGTCGAGCCAGCCCGCTTCGGCCTTGGCGAAGTCGCGCAGCACGTAGCCGGCCACCGCGTCCTTGTGGCCCGGATGGCCGATGCCGAGCCGCACACGGCGATACTCCGGCCCGATCGTGCCATGGATCGAGCGCAGCCCGTTGTGCCCGGCATGGCCGCCCCCCTGCTTGACCCGCACCTTGCCGGGGGCAAGATCGAGCTCGTCGTGAAAGACGGTCACGTCGCCCGGCTCGAGCTTGAAGAAGCGCATCGCCTCGCCGACGGACTGGCCGGAACGGTTCATGAAGGTTTCGGGCTTGAGCAGCAGGACCCTGTCGGACCCCAGCCTGCCCTCCGACAGCTGGCCCTGGAACTTGCTGCGCCAGGGGCCGAAGCCGTGATCTTCGGCGATCCGGTCCACCGCCATGAATCCGATGTTGTGGCGGTTCTGGGCGTATTTCGCGCCCGGGTTGCCGAGTCCGACGAAGAGTTGCAAGGCGAGCGTCCTGTTGCGATCCGGTTGACGTTGCCCTTGTCATGCCGTGAACTGCCGCGGATTGCCAGCCCGTGGTCCCGGCGGCGACAGCAGGAGAGTGCCATGTACCTGACGATGAACCGGTTCAAGGTGAAGCCGGGCTGCGAGGAGGAGTTCGAGCAGGTCTGGAAGGGCCGCGAGAGCCAGTTGCCGGAGGTGCCCGGGTTCGTGGCCTTCCACCTGATGAAGGGGCCGGAACGGGAGGGCTACCGGCTCTATGCCTCGCACACGATGTGGGAGAGCGAGCGGGCCTTTGCCGACTGGACGAAGTCCGAAGCCTTCCGCAAGGCCCATGCCGGGGCAGGGGGCACGCGCGACATCTACTTCGGGCCGCCGGAGCTGGAGATCTTCGAATCCGTTCAGGCGATCGGCGAGGGGCTCTAGGAAAAGAGCCCCCAGAGGATCGGCAGCAGCAGCGCGGTGGCCAGGGCGTTGAGCCCCATCGCGAGGCCGGAGAAGGCGCCGGCCGTCTCGTTGACCTGCAGCGCCCGGGCGGTGCCGATGCCATGGCTCGCCGTGCCCATCGCCAGCCCGCGAGCACCCCAGTTGCGCACCCGCAGGAGCGTCAGCAACAACGGGCCAAACATGGCACCGAAGATGCCGGTGACGATCACAAGCACGGCGGTCAGGGAGGGCAGGCCGCCGAGTTCCTCGGCGATGGCCATGGCGACCGGCGCGGTGACGGATTTCGGGGCGAGCGAGGCCAGAACCTCCGGCGTGCCGCCGAGCGCCCAGGCGATCCCGATGGCCGAGGCGATGGCGGTCAGCGAGCCGCAGAGCAGGCTTGCCGTGATCGCCAGCGCAGAGGCCCGGACCCGGTGCCACTGCCGGTAGAGCGGGACGGCGAGCGAGACCGTCGCCGGGCCAAGCAGGAAGTGCACGAACTGCGCGCCCTCGAAATAGGTCGCGTAGTCGGTCCCGGTGGCCTTGAGAACGACGACCACGAGGATCACCGCGCCGAGCACCGGGTTGAGCAGCGGATTGCGCCCCCCCTTGTGGAAGAGCCATGACGCGGCCTGGAAGGCGACCAGGGTGAGCGTCAGGTGAAAGAGGGGAGAGGCGCTGAGATAGACCCAGGTTTCCTGAAGGTTAGTCATCGCTTGCCTCCGTCTCGTCGTTCCGCCCGAGCCACTGCATCAGCAGGCCGGTGACCGCGATCGTTAGCAGCGTGCTGACCACCAGCGCGGCGCCCAGCGGGGCGAGGGCCGCGCCGAGCAGTTCGACATGCAGGATCACTCCGGCACCGGCGGGGACGAACAACAGCGACATCGCGCCCTGCAGACCGCCGGCCACCTCGCCGAGGGGCTCCGGCACCCGGCCCCGCACCATCAGGAACAGGAACAGCAGGACCATGCCCAGCACCGGCCCGGGGATCGGCAGGCCGAGCAGCCCGACACCGATTTCGCCAAGCAGCTGGCAGAGAAAGATCAGCGTCAGGTAGTTGAGCATGTCGGGGCCTCTTCTGCGGTCTCGTTCATATGGCCGGTGCGGCCGGCCGGAAAGGAAAGGGGCCCCGCCGGCCTGTTGCCTGCGGAGCCCCGATCCGTTCGATTGCCCTGGGATCTGCGACGGGCGCGATCCCGGAGGCGCCGATCAAGCTTCGGCGTCTTCCTCGGCCTCTTCCGTCTCTTCGTCGCCGCCGCTCGCGCTCAGGCCCGAGGGGGCCGAGATCGAGGCGATGTTGAAGTCGCGGTCGATGGTCGGCTTGGCGCCTTCCGGCAGTTTCACCATCGAGATCGAGACGTGGTCGTTGATGTCGAGACCTTCAAGCGAGATCTCCACCTTCTCGGGGATGTCGCCGGCGGTCACCACCAGTTCGATCTCCGGACGCACCACGGTCAGCACGCCGCCGCGCTTGAGGCCGGGGCTCTTGGCTTCGTCGGTGAACTCGACGGGGATGAACAGGTTGACCTTCGAGGTGCGGCGCAGACGCATGAAGTCGACATGGGTCGGCAGGTCCTTCACCACGTCGCGCTGAACGCCGCGGCAGATCACGCGGACATCTTCCTGGCCTTCCACCTTCATGTTGAACAGCGTCGACAGGAAGCGGCCTGCCTTGAGGTACTGCATCAGCTTGTTGAAGGGGATGTTGATGGCAACCGGCTCTTCGCCGCCGCCATAGATGATTCCGGGCACGAGGCCCTCACGACGAGCTTGACGAGCGGCCCCCTTGCCTGTCCCCGTACGTACCTCGGCGTGAAGATCGGGAATCTCACCAGCCATTGGTATTCTCCTGAGTTGCGGGCATCCTCCAAGGGTGTATGCCCAGGTGTATGGAAGCGTGCCGTATAGGCGCGATTCGCCTTGATGGGAAGGGGGAATCGGCCCTCGCCCGCGGGCTGCGGCGTTTGCGGGCGCCCTGATCGTGGATCACCCGTCAGCCGGCGCCGCGCAATCCGTCCGAACCGTGACGCCTGCCGCCGCCCTGGCGCGCTGCCGCTGGGAATGCAGCCGGGTCAGGCGGCCCGTCTCCGCAGGGCGATGGTCGCGACCAGTTCCGGCACGATGATCAGCGGCAGGGTGAGCGCGCCGATCATCTGCCAATGCGCGAGCGAGAGCGCCTCGGTGCGCAGCAGCGTCTGCAGCGGCGGCCAGTAGATCGCCGCCAGTTGCAGGCCCACCATCGACACGATGGCAACGAGCAGGAGCGGGTTGGAGAACCAGCCGATCCGCCAGCAGGGATCCCGGAGCGACCGGAAGGCGAAGACGCTGCTCTTCTCGAACAGGACCATCGCGGTGAAGGCGGCGGTGCGGGCCAGCACCTCTCCCTGCGGCAGCAGCGTGTAGAAGATCCAGAGGCTCGCCCCGCCGGTGTAGAGGCCGAACAGCACCAGCAGGATCAGCCCCGCCCGGTCGAGGATCGGCTCGCCCTTGTCGCGGGGCGGGCGCTTCATCTGGCCAGGTTCGGCCTTTTCCAACCCGAGCGCGATGGCGGTGACGCCGTCGGTGATAAGGTTCATCCAGAGGATCTGCGTCGCGAGGAAAATCAGCGGCCCCCCGATCAGCAGGTTGGCGAGGATCGCGATCACCTCGCCCGCGTTGGACGCCAGCAGGTAGCGGACGAACTTCTTCACGTTGTCGAACTGGCGCCGTCCCTCGCGGATCGCCCGGACGATGGTGGCGAAATTGTCGTCGAGCAGCACCAGGTCCGAGGCGCCCTTGGCAACGTCGGTGCCGCGCTGGCCCATCGAGATGCCGATATCGGCCTGTTCCAGCGCCGGGGCGTCGTTCACCCCGTCGCCTGTCATCGCCACGACCTGGTTGC
Organism: Tropicimonas sediminicola; assembly: GCF_900188335.1. Taxonomy (GTDB): domain Bacteria; phylum Pseudomonadota; class Alphaproteobacteria; order Rhodobacterales; family Rhodobacteraceae; genus Tropicimonas; species Tropicimonas sediminicola. Next base: position 463,319 of record NZ_FZOY01000001.1, read on the forward strand.
GGGCCTGCAGGGTGCGGACGATCCGCATCTTGTTGGCGGGCGCGGTGCGGGCAAAGATCACCTCGCCCTGCAGCGCGGTGTCGAGCGCTTCGTCGCTCATCTTCTCCAGTTCCGCGCCGGTGATGGCGTGGCTGGCCGGCAGGTCGAGCTCGCGGGCGATGGCGGTTGCGGTCAGAGGGCTGTCGCCGGTGATCATGATCACACGGATCCCGGCGCCGCGCGCGCCGGCGATGGCGCCGCGCACTTCCGGGCGGGGCGGGTCGATCAGGCCCACGAGGCCGAGGAACGTCAGCTCCCGTTCCTCGGCATGGACAGCGCCCGGTTCGGTGCCGGCGCGGGCAAGCGCGATGACTCTCAGCCCTTCGGCGGCCATGGTCTCGTAGGCGTTGCGGATCAGGCGGCGGCTCGCCAACCCCAGTGGTTGCAGCCCCTCCGCTGCGACGAGGCTCGTGCAGACCTCGAGCACCTGTTCCGGCGCGCCCTTCACATGCAGCACCCCGCCATGCGACCCCTCGGCGATCACCGACATGCGCTTGCGCTCGCTGTCGAACGGGATTTCGCCGCGGATGGTGGCGGGGTCGGGAGGCGCGATCCAACCCTTCATCGCAAGCGTGACAAGTGCGCCCTCGGTTGGATCGCCGGTCATTTCCCAGCCGTCGCCGGTGTGGTCGACATGGGCGTGGTTGCAGGTGATGGCGGTTTCGAGAAGTGCGCCGAGCAGCGGATCGTCGTCGCCGCGGACCGGGCCGTCCGGGCTTTCGATGCGGCCTGCGGGGTCATAGCCCGTGCCGGTGACCTCGTAGCTGCCCGCCGGGGTCCAGACCCGGGTGGCGGTCATCTTGTTCTCGGTCAGGGTGCCGGTCTTGTCGGTGCAGATCACCGAGGCGGCGCCGAGCGTCTCCACCGCCTGGAGCCGCCGCGCCAGCGCCTTCTGCCGCACCATCGCGGAGGCCCCGAGCGCCAGTGTGATGGTCACCACTGCCGGCAGTCCCTCAGGCACCATCGCCACGGCCAGCGAGAGCCCCGTCAGGACCATCTCTATCGGCGCCCGCCCGGTCAGCACACCGACCACGGCGACGGCGGCGGCGATCCCGACCGCGGCCACGCCGAGCTGGCGCGCGAGCCGTCCGATGCCGATCTGGAGCGTCGTCGGCAGTTGCTCCGCCTCGCCGGTCAGGCCGGCGATCCGACCGAACTCGGTGGCGCCGCCGATGGCCGTCACCAGCCCCTCGGCGCGACCCGCGGCCACGGAGGTGCCCATGAAGGCGCGGGTGGCCGTGTCGTCCGCGGGGGCCGCGGCCTTTCGACCTGCGCGTTTCTCGATCGGTACGGATTCGCCCGTCAGGACGCTCTCGTCGATCCTCAGGTTCAGTGCCGTGACGAGGCCAAGGTCGGCGGGGACGTTGTCGCCCGCGTCGAGTACAACGAGGTCGCCCGGCACCAGGGTCCGGGCCTCGACCGGCTGTTCGCGCCCGTTGCGCACCACGCGGGTCATCGGCGAGAGCATGGAGCGCAGCGCCTGGATCGCCGTCTCTGCGCGCCATTCCTGCACGAAGCCGAGTACGCCGTTCAGCGCCACCACCAGCCCGATCGCGATGGCGTCCACAGTCTCTCCGAGAAACAGCGCGATGCCGGCGGCGACGATCAGGATCAGCACGAGGACGGAGGTGAACTGGCGCGCGAGTACCGCCCAGGGCGAGGTCGGTTTCTGCTCGGGCAGGGTGTTCCAGCCGTGTTCGGCGCGACGCCGCTCCACCTCGTCCGAGGTCAGCCCCGTCGGGCGGTCGGTGGCGTGCATGGCTTGACCCCCTCCTGCCGGTGCGCCCGACCGGCAAAGCATGGCCTGTTTACCGGGACATTGACCTCAATCAAGGACATTGTTCTGACCCCGCGTCAGTTTCCGAGGTGTCTACGGACGAATCGCGCTTGGGGAGGGGCGGGATATGAACGAAGCTCCAGGGGTCGCACCCATGGCCAATGCAGAGCGCATGGCCGAACTGCTTTCGGACTGGCAGCGGGCCGGTATGGGGGCGCTCGCCTGGATGAACCCGGTATGGGTTCGCAGCATGACGGAGATGGGCAACGAAATGATGCAATTCAGCTCCGACCGGATCCGGGAGGGGATCCGGTTCCAGGGCGAGATCCTGCAATGCTGCGACCCGGTCGCATTTCGCGAGATCCAGGGGCGGTATCTGAAGACGGCCTTTGAACAGTACAGTGCCGAGACGGGCAAACTGGTTCGTATGAACCGGGCGGCGCTGGACGAGGTGACAGGTCGTTCGAGCGGCAGCTGATCGCTGCCTTCGGCGCGTGTGTCGGGGAGGGCCCGAAAGGGGCGGCACGCGCTTCTCGCCGAAATGAACCGCACTCCTGGCCGCCGCCCTGCCTTCGATGGCGGGGCGGCGTTTCCCTTGCCCGGGGCACGTCCGAAGGCCGGTCTGCCGGTCCCGCTGCGGACAGGCCGGTTTTTCGCAATCAGTCGCGCTGACGAAGTCGCCACCCGGTTGGGTGGCAATTTGCCCCATGGCGCGCGGCTTGCGGCGCGCTTGGCGCTGGATCGTCGGAAGGCGAGGTTTTCAGATTTGTAGGGTCTGCCAGTCACCTGGCTCATGCCTCGTTGAGGTGCCGGGCGTGTCGCCGGCGGCCCGACTCACTTCACGATCCGGCCGGCCGCCGCGCCCGACGCCATTGGGAGGCCGCTCAAGGGCCGTTTGGGGCGCCAGATCGGGGCTCGGGAGGCGTGGCACATTGCCGCCAGTGCGAGCGCTAACCCGGCTGGTTTCGGCCTCTCAGAGGCGAAAAACGGCCGCGTTCGGGCGCTTCCGGAGCCTGAAAACCGGATCGCCGGCGGGTGCTGGAAGGGGCCGGGTAGTCGGGTTTTGCGGCCCTTGGCGCAACCGCGAAAACGGCGGGAAATCGTTGTGGCATTGGGGGCTGCGGAGTTGCTGCAGGTGCGAAGCAGGTGGCTTGAGTCCGGTCCGCTTCCGTCACGCCGCTGCCGTCAGAAGGCCGGGCTTTGCCGGGCCGCAGGCGGCCGGTCTGGCGATGACGGACCTGGGGGCGGCCATGCACAATCGTCAGGGGTGGGGGGATTTGCCGGGTGACAACAGTGCCTATGTGGGTATGACCACGTTCGGGGCTTCGTCCCCGGCAAGGACCATTACCGCATTTCGGCAATACGGCCGAGTCCGTAGGCGATGCCGCAATGTCCCTACTCTGAAATGAGGAACTGACCATGACAGTGAAAGTAGCCATCAACGGTTTCGGACGGATCGGCCGCAACGTGCTTCGCGCGATCGTCGAGAACGGCCGTGACGATATCGAAGTTGTGGCGATCAACGATCTGGGACCGGTCGAGACCAACGCACACCTCATCCGCTTCGACTCCGTGCACGGCCGCTTCCCCGGCACCGTGACCACGACCGAGGACACCATCGACGTCGGCCGCGGCCCGATCAAGGTCACCGCCATCCGCGATCCGAAGGAACTGCCCTGGGACGGCGTCGACATCGCGATGGAATGCACCGGCATCTTCACCGCCCGCGACAAGGCCGCCCTGCACCTCGAGAACGGCTCCAAGCGCGTTCTGATCTCCGCTCCCGGCGCCGGCGCCGACAAGACGGTCGTGTTCGGCGTCAACGATGACGTGCTGACCTCCGAGGACCTCGTCGTCTCCAACGCCTCCTGCACCACCAACTGCCTCTCCCCGTTTGCCAAGGCGATCAACGACGCCATCGGCATCGAGAAGGGCATGATGACGACGATCCACTCCTACACCGGCGACCAGCCGACGCTGGACACGCTGCACAAGGACCTCTACCGCGCCCGTGCCGCCGCGATGTCGATGATCCCGACCTCAACCGGCGCCGCCAAGGCCGTTGGCCTCGTGCTGCCGGATCTGAACGGCAAGCTGGACGGTTTCGCCATGCGGGTTCCGACGCCGAACGTCTCGGTTGTCGACCTGAAGTTCATCGCCAAGCGTGAGACCACGGTGGAAGAGATCAACGCCGCCGTGAAGGCCGCGGCCGATGGCCCGATGAAGGGCGTTCTGGGCTACACCACGCTGCCGAACGTCTCCATCGACTTCAACCACGACCCGCATTCCTCGATCTTCCACATGGATCAGACCAAGGTCATGGACGGCACGCTCTGCTCGGTCCTGTCCTGGTATGACAACGAATGGGGCTTCTCCAACCGCATGGCCGACACCGCCGTCGCGATGGGGAAACTGATCTGAGGATCTGAACGGAGGGCGCCTTCCGCTCCCTGACCTGGTCGCGGCGTTTCACGACCTGCGCGGCTTGGAACGGGAGGAGGCGCCACCCTTGCTGAACGACATGCGGCGCTCCCGGTTTTCCCGGGGGCGCCGTTCCTGTTCCGGTTCGGGCGTCGTGGGCGACACGGTTTCGGGCCGGCGGGCCGGCGGGCGATCTGACGTCGCGATTTTCGCCAATGCGGGGCTTCCGTTCCCGAAGCGCAGGGCCTATCGAGTTTTCCGACCATGCCGGCAGGGGGCCTCGGCCCTTGTGCAGGGGAGGCGAGGCAGGCAGCGCCCCCTTTGGGGGCCGTTCGAGACAACAGGGAGACCAGCAATGACCTTCGACCGTTCCATCAAGATCGCGCCGTCGATCCTGTCGGCCGATTTCGCGAATTTCGGGCAGGAGATCCGGGCCATCGAGGCGCAGGGATGCGACTGGGTCCATGTGGACGTGATGGACGGCCATTTCGTGCCGAACCTGACCTTTGGCCCGCCGCTGGTGAAGGCGATCCGCCCGCATGTGAAAACGGTGATGGACGTGCACCTGATGATCGCGCCGGTCGATCCCTATATCGACGCCTTCGCCGAGGCCGGCAGCGACGTGATCACCGCCCATCTCGAGGCGGGACCGCATATCCATCGCACGCTGCAGGCGATCCGGGCTGCGGGCTGCAAGGCCGGGCTGGCGCTGAACCCGGGGACCGGCATCGAGGACGTGGAATACCTGCTGGACATGGTCGACCTGGTCTGCGTGATGACGGTGAACCCGGGGTTTGGCGGTCAGAAGTTCATCCATTCCCAGGTGGAGAAGGTGCGCCGCCTGCGGGAGATGATCGGCGACCGTCCGATCCATATCGAGATCGACGGCGGCATCACGCCCGAGACCGCGCCGCTGATGGCGGAGGCCGGGGCGGACGTTCTGGTGGCCGGGTCGGCGGTGTTCAAGGGCGGGTCCGTCGATAACCCGGCGCCCTACGGCGAGAACATCAGGGCGATCCGGTCAGCCGCCGAGGCGGCGCAGCCCGGCGCCTGACCCGGGGCGCGGTCAAGGTCGGGGAGGGCGAATCGTGCTATCCTTCGACCGGACCGCCGCGAACGGCGGCGATCCCTCGATGTGCGAACGTGAGGGAGGCAAACATGAAACCTGTGGTTCTTCTTGTCGGGCGTCTGCCGGACGTGGTGAACACCGTCGCGCGGGAGTTGGAGGATCTGCCAATCCAGTGGCTCGGCGCTCATAGCCGCGAGGAGGTGATCGCGCAGCTGGAGGCGGAGCCGAACATTCGGAGCGTGGTTGTCGGCGCGGGGCTGGACGATGCCGTGCGGGGCGACCTCGTCGGAGTGATCGCCTCCCGGCGGCCCGATCTGTGCATCCATTTCAAGGACAGGCTGTCCGGGCCGGCTGGCATGGCGCCCTTCGCGCGCCGGGTGGTCGAGACGGAAATGCTGCATTGGAAGGTGATCGATACAGCATGATGGCCCGCCGGGATCCTGGCGGATCTGCGGGTATCGGGTCTTCCGCATATTGTCATTCATAAAATTGAATGCGAGCATGGATTCCTCGGAGACAGGGGAGGACATCCGATGGAACTGACTCGACGCGGGATGATGCAGGGTGCCTTGGCGGGCGCGACCGCCGGTGCCCTTGGCTTGCGGGCAGGATGGGCGCGGGCGGCGCTCGAGCTTAGCGGTGCAACGGTGGAGGTGCTGAGCGATGGCCACCTGATGTTGCCGGCTGAATTCATCTTTGGCCCGATGCCCGGGGAGGAACTGGCCGGCGTGCTGCAGCCCTTCGGGATGGAGCCCGCCGCGGCGCTGACGCCGGAGTGCAACGTGACGCTGCTGCGCAAGGACGACATGGTGGTACTGTTCGATGCGGGCGCCGGCGCGACCTTCCAGGACAGCGCGGGCCGGCTGGGCGAGGCGCTCGACGCGGCGGGAGTGGCGCCGGAGGAGATCACCCATGTCGTCTTTACCCACGGCCATCCCGACCACCTCTGGGGTGTGCTGGACGATTTCGACGAGCCGTTCTTCTCCGGGGCGCAGCATCTGATCGGCAAGGCGGAATGGGACTACTGGATCGATCCGAAGACGGTGGAGAGCATCGACGCCGGCCGCACCGCCTTTGCCGTGGGCGCGCAGCGGCGGCTGGCGCTGATGGAGGATTCGATGACCTTCTTCGGGGACGGGGAGGAGATCCTGCCGGGGGTGGCCGCGCACATGACCCCCGGCCACACGCCGGGCCACATGTCCTTCGAGATCCGCGCCGGCAACGAGAGCGTCATGGTGATCGGCGACGCGATCGGCAACCATCACGTGGCCTTTGCCCGGCCGGACTGGCTGTCGGGTTCCGATCAGGACCAGCCCATGGCGGCAGCAACCCGCAGCGCCCTGATGGATCGTTTGGCATCGGAGCAGATGCGTTTCGTGGGCTTTCACCTGCCCGGCGGGCTCGGGCGTGCGGAGCGCGACGGATCGTCATATCGTTTCGTGGGCGAGAACGCATAAACCCGAAGGTGCACGCGGGCGGGCCCTGATGCCCTTCGCCACCGCATCGACAGGAGGTGCAGAACATGCCTGCCATTCCCCCGGTCTGCGATTTCGGCTGGAAAGCTCCGGATTTCACCCTCCCCGGCACCGACGGGCGCGATCACGCCCTGTCGGAGATCGCGGGGCCGCGGGGCACGCTGATCATGTTCATCTGCAACCACTGCCCCTACGTGCTGGCGGTCATCGACCGGATCGTGCGGGACGGCCGGGAGTTGCAGGGGCTCGGCATCGGCGTGGCCGCGATCTGTTCGAACGACGCGATCAGTTATCCGGCCGACAGCTTCGGGCAGATGAAGGTCAAGGCGCGGGAATGGGACCTGCCGTTTCCCTATCTGCACGACGAGAGCCAGCGTGTGGCGAGGGCCTATGATGCGGCCTGCACGCCCGATTTCTTCGGTCTGAACGCCGATCGCGAATTGCAGTATCGCGGGCGGCTCGATGCCTCGCGCAACAGGGCAGGGCCTGCGGACGCACGGCGCGACCTTTTCGAGGCGATGAAGCTGATCGCCGAGACCGGACGCGGCCCGCAGGAGCAGGTGGCCTCCATGGGCTGTTCGATCAAATGGAAAGCGGCATGAACATCGTATTCGACCTCGACGGAACCCTGATCGACAGCGCGCCGGATATCCAGGCGGTGTCGGAGATCATTCTCGGGCAGTTGGGCAAGGAGCCGCTGACCATCGCGGAGACCCGCAGCTTCGTCGGCGAGGGCGCCAAGGTCCTCGTGAGCCGCATGATGGCCGCGCGGGGGATCGAGGAGACGCCGGAGAGCCACGCGCGGATCTACGGCGATTTCGTCGCGCAGTACGAATACGCGGTGGAGAAGGCCGTGTTCTACCCCGGTGTCGTCGATGCGCTTGCGGTGTTGAAGGCGGCGGGGCATCGGCTGGGGCTCTGTACCAACAAGCCGGAACTGCCGGCACGGGCGGTCATCCGGCACATGGGGCTGGAGCCGACCTTCGATGCCGTGGTCGCCGCCGGGATGATCGACAGCCGCAAGCCCGAGCCGGACATGCTGTTGAAGACGGTCGAGGACATGGGCGGCGGCGCGACGCTCTACGTGGGCGACAGCGAGATCGACGCCGAAACCGCCCGCCGCGCCGAGATCCCCTTCGCGCTCTACACCGAGGGGTATCGCAAGTCCCCGATTGCGGCCATGCCGCACGACTGGAGCTTCGACCATTTCGACCGGCTGCAGGAGATCGTGATCGAGGCCGTAGCGCGGCAGACCGCGGCCGAATGAAGGCGCTGATTTTCGACGTCGACGGGACCCTCGCGGAAACCGAGGACCTCCACCGGCAGGCCTTCAACGCGGCCTTCGCGGAGGCGGGCCTGGACTGGCACTGGGACGATGCACTCAACCGCGAATTGCTGGCGGTCTCGGGCGGGATCGAGCGGATGGGGTTTTTCCAGGAAAGCCTGCCGGAAGCGGCGCGGCTCGGCGCGACCGCGCTCGGACGGGTCTACGAAGGCAAGCGCGGGCATTATGCAAGGATGCTGGCAGGCGGGGCGCTCGGCCTGCGGCCCGGCGTGGCCGACCTGATCAGGGCGGCCCGCGACGCGGGGATCGGGCGGGCGGTGGTGACGGCTGCGAGCGCGGAGAGCTTCAACGCGCTGGCGCAGGGGTGCCTGCCCGGCCCGGTTTCAGGGCTGTTCGATCTTGTGATTACCGGCAGCGACGTGTCGGCCAAGAAGCCGGACCCGGAGGGCTATCGCCTGGCGCTGGCCGGGCTGGGGATCGCGGCGGAAGAGGCGCTGGTCTTCGAGGACAGCCCGGTCGGGTATGCCGCGGCCGTTGCGGCGGGAATCCCTGTCGTCGTCACGCCTTCGGCGCATTCACCACAAGGTATGGCCTATCCTGCGGCGGTCGCGGTCCTGCCATCGCTCGAACGGGACCACTGGCCGAGCTTTGGATTTCCTCCGGCCGATTGACCGGCGAGGCGGGGCTCCCGCCGGTCGTCGGCGCATCGAAGATGCGCTCCTCCCGTTGGGCGTGGCCGCGCGCAAGCGCGCGGCGCCTCTGGCGGGGATATTGGAGGACAGGTGAAGCGGGCGGGTCAGAAATCGACCGCCCGGAAGGTTGCGAGGGTCTCGCCTTCGGGTCCGACAAGCTCCATCTGCTCGCCGCTCACGCGGTGCTCCGACGCGGCCTCGAGCATTTCGCCGAGCGAGCGTTCCAGCGCGTCGAGGGGCGGCGGGCATGCCATCATCGTCGCAGCCCCGGGCAGGAAGCGGACGGATGGACCGTTCAGCTCGTAGCCGCCGCGGATCATGTTGCAGCCGACGGTCGCGTTGTAGCTGCCATCCGTGCGCAGGATGACATGGGGCTCGCGCGCGTTGTCCTGCACCTCGATCGGGGTGTCGCCGAGGGTCAGGATCTTCCAGTATGTGTTGACGAAATCCACGTCGGGCTTCGGCGGCGGGGTGTCGTTTGCCATCTTGAGGATCATCTCCACGTCGGTACCGCCGCCCCGCGTCAGCACGGGATAGGCCGTGTCCGTGATCATGAGAAGCCTGTCCCCCTCGATGACGCGGGCCATCACGGTATAGCTGTGCGCGGGATCGATGCGGGCGGGGTCGTAGGCAAAGGCGAAGCGGTACGGCGGCGCGCCCGGCTCGGGGATCCGGTATGTCGCGAGAACCTCGGCCGGCGCATCGGCGCGGGAGACGTCCTGAAACGAGATCACGACCTCGGCCGAGGGCGGCAACATGATGCGTTGCAGGTAGGTCACCGTTCCGGTCAGCGTCTCGGCGATGCCGGGGGCAGGCGCTCCGATCAGGGCCATGAGAGCGAGAAGAAATGAACGCATGAAAAACTCCCTCGGGTGCGGCCTCGCTGCAGATCCTCGGCAGTCCGGGATTGGCCGGTCGCGGCAAAGACTAGCAGCGCCTTCCGGGCGAGGCGACCAGAAAGCAGGATGGATCGTGAGCCGCCTGTTCTCAGGCCTTCTCGATCTGCAGCAGGGAGTGCAGGCCGGCGTTGTCCTTGACCAGGTCGGCCAGCGTCACGTCGTCGAGCGCGTGGTAGAAGGCTTCGAGCGCGACCGAGAGGTGCCCCCGCAGCCGGCAGCTTGCGGTGAGCGGGCAATGGTTGTCGGATCCCGCGAAACACTCGGCGAAGGGAACGTTCGCCTCGAACACGCGAAAGACCTGCCCGACGCTGAGCGATTCCGGCGCCACCTTGAGACGAACGCCACCGTTGCGCCCGCGCGCCGTCTCGATGAACCCGGTCTGGCCAAGCATGTTGATCACGACGCCGAGGTGGTTTTCCGAGGAGTTGCAGGCTTCGGCGATCTCGGATTTCCGCACCGTCCTGTCCGTGTTGATCGCACAGAACATGAGTGCGCGCATCGCCAGGTTGGTGCGAACGGTCAAACGCATGTCGAGCACATCCTTTCCAATGCAGGGCCGCTCGGGCATCAGGGCCGGCCCTGTCTTGATACAGGTCACGTACCTTACACCGATACCTGTATAAATGCATCGAGAATGAATCTATGGGAAGTCCATTGAGCGGAAAAGACGCGAGTCCGGCCGGCTTGAGGCTATTGGACGCGGTGACGCCGGAGAAGGCGCGGCTCGACCGGGCCGGCTGGGTTTCGGTCGTCGCGGCCCTGCTGTGGTTGCCGCAGGCCGGCGCGGTTGCGTGGCTGTTGTCCGAACTGGTGCACGGTCGGGCGACGATCAGCGCCAGCTTGACGGGGACGGTAGGGTTTGCCGCTCTGGGCATCCTGCGCGCGTGGCTGCAGGCGCTGTCGGACAGGCTCTCGGTCGAGGCGGCGGACGGGGTGCTCGCGGTCGAAAGATCTGCCCTGATCCGAAGGGAAGGGCGGCGTTCACCCATGGCCGGCGGCCCCGGGTCCGCGGCGGTCGCGGCGCTGGCCTCCGAGAAGCTGGCGGCGCTTGCACCGTATCTCACCCGGTACAGGCCGGCCTGGCTGCGCGCGGCGGTAGTGCCGCTGGTGATCCTCGCGGTCTCGGCCTGGTGCTCCTGGGCGGTCGCTTTGGTTCTGCTGGTCGCGGGGCCGTTGATCCCGGTCTTCATGGCTCTGGTGGGGATGGCGGCCCGCGATGCCAGCGCGCGCCAGATGGAGGAGATCGGGAGCCTAAACACCCGGTTGCTGGAACGGTTGCAGGCGCTGGTTGACATTCGACTGCTCGACGGGCGGACGCAGGTTCTGGGAGGGTTTGCGGAGCGCGCGGAGGCGCTGCGCGCGCGCACGATGGAGGTGCTTCGAATCGCCTTCCTGTCGTCGGCCGTGCTGGAGCTGTTCTCGGCGCTCGGGGTGGCGATGGTCGCGGTCTATGTCGGGTTCTCGCTGCTCGGCACGATCTCCTTCGGAGCGTGGGCCACGCCGCTGACCATGGGGCAGGGCATCTTCCTGTTGTTGCTGGCACCGGAGTTCTTCCAGCCTTTGCGGGACGTGGCCGCGGCCTGGCACGACAAGGCGGCGGCGACGGCCGTTGCGGCGGAACTGGCGGAAGCGGAGGCGGAGGTTTCTGTCGCTCTGGTCGGCGCGGGCGTAACTGCCGTGCCTTTGCCCGGGGCGCCGTCGCTGCAGACGGTGGGCTTGGAGGTGCTTGCGGCGCCGGGGCTTCGATTGCGCTTTCCGGATTTCACGGTGCCGGCCGGAGGAAGCTGCGCTCTTGTCGGGGCGAGCGGGCAGGGGAAATCCACGCTACTGGCCGCGCTCGCGGGGCTCGTGCCGGTTTCCGGGGGCGAGATCCGGGTTGCCGGGCATCGGCTGGGGGACGCGGCCGCCGATGCCTGGCGGATGCGCATTGGCTGGGTGCCGCAAGCGCCGCATTTCTTCGCGGCCTCGCTCGGGGCCAACCTGCGTCTTGGCGAGCCGGGAGCCAGCGCGGAGGAGGTTCGGATGGCGCTGGACGTCGCGCGGGCGCGGGATGTTCTGGAGCGGATGCCGCGCGGGCTTCTGAGCCGGCTGGGCGAGACCGGGGCCGGGGTGTCGGGTGGCGAGGCGCGGCGCCTGATGCTGGCCCGCGCAGCACTCGGCGCGGCCGATGTGATCCTCGCGGACGAGCCCACGTCGAACCTCGATGCCGAGACGGCCGCGGCGGTGACGGACAGCCTGCTGGCGCTCGCTCGCGGCGGCGCGACGCTGGTGGTGGCCACCCACGATCCGGCTCTCGCCGCGCGCATGGATCAACAGATCACGCTGGAGACGACCGTATGACCCGGCACCTGCTCTCCGTCTTCGCGATGATCCTGCGGTCGGAAAGCTGGGCGCTGGCGCGCGGCATCGCGCTGTCGGTCGTGGTGCTGTCGATGGGGGCGACGCTGCTCGGACTGTCCGGCTGGTTCATCGTCGCGGCAGGGGCTGCGGGACTGGCCGGCACCGGCGCGGTGTTCGACGTGTTTCGCCCCAGTGCCGCCGTCCGTTTCCTGGCGCTTGGCCGGACCGCGGCGCGTTATGGCGAGCGGTTGCTCACCCACGATGCCACGCTCAGGGCGCTGGCGCTGCTGCGCGTGCGCCTGCTGGCGCGGATCTCCGCCGCGCCGTTTGAGGTGATGAGCCGGTTTCGAGGTGCGCAGGTGCTGGGCCGGCTGACCGCCGATGTCGACGCGCTGGACGGCGTCGCGCTGCGGCTGGTGATCCCGCTGCTCGCCGGCGGCGTGACGCTGGCCGGGGCCTGGGCCGTGCTGGCCTGGCTTGTCGATCCGAGGGTCGCGTCCTGGTCGGTGCTCGGTCTGGCGGCCGGATCGGCGCTGGCCCTGGGCTGGGCCATGCGGGCGAGTGCCCGGCCCTCGCGGTTGGCGGCGGCGGCGGATCAGGCGTTCCGCGTGCGGGTGATCGACCACCTGCGCGGGCGGGCGATGCTGGCCTTTGCCGGGCAGCTCGACAGCTCGCTTGCCTCCGTTCTGGATGCTGATGCGAGAGCCCGACGTGCGGGGCTTCAGGTCGCGCGGGTGGAGCGGCGGGCCGGGGTGCTTGTCTCGGTGGCCGTGACCCTTGCGGCGGCCGGAGCGCTCCTGCTCGGGGCGGAACTCGCCCGCGGCGGGGTGATCACGGCGCCAAAGGTGGCGCTCGCGGTGCTGGCGGTCCTGGCGCTGGCCGAGACGGTCGCGCCGTTGCGGCGGGGCGTGGCGGAGATCGGAGCGATGCGGGATGCTGCCCGGCGGGTGAACCGGATGCTGCAGACCACGCCCGACCCGCGGCCGATGCCCGCCGGACCCCAACCAGACATTGCGCCGGGGCTGCAGCTCGACACCGTGACGCTCGCTGCTCCGGGGGCCCGGCAGCCGCTGTTTGCCGGGGTGAACCTCACCGTGGCTCCGGGAGAGACGGTGGCGTTGACCGGGCCGAGCGGGATCGGGAAGTCCACGCTTCTGAACGCGGTTGCCGGCCTAACTGCCGTGCAGGGCGGGCGTATTCTGATCGGTGAAAGGCCGGTCGGCGACTGGACGGAGCCGGACCTGCGGGCCGTGCTGGGCTATCTCCCACAGCGATCCGCCCTGATCAGCGGCACGATCGCGGAGAACCTGAGGCTTGGCGCGCCCGATGCCGGGGACGCGGCGTTGCACGCGGTGCTCGCCGACGTGGCGCTTGACGGCGTGGTGCGCCGGATGGGCGGGCTCGACGCGCGGCTCGGGGAGGGTGGCAAGGGCCTCTCGGGGGGCGAAGCGCGACGACTGGTACTGGCCCGCGTCCTGCTCCGGCGGCCGCGGATCCTGCTGCTCGACGAACCGACCGAGGGGCTGGACCGGGAGACCGCAGCCCGGGTTCTGCAAGGGGTTCGGCGCGCCTGTCCGGACGCCGCGATCCTTCTCTCGGCCCATCGCAAAGTTGAACGCGGCTGGGCCAATCGCGCCTTGCCTCTCATACGTCTGTGATGGAAGTCCGGTCTTATTGATGTGTATCAAGGTGCATTCAGGAAACCGAATGCAAAAGCCGGTTGATAAAGATATGTGAGAGATGCTCATTTAAACACTGACGGAGGCCCTTCATGGAACTCGACGTACTGGAGTTGTCGCGCCTGCAATTCGCGATGACGGCCATGTATCACTTCCTCTTCGTGCCGCTCACGCTCGGTCTGTCGATCATCGTGGCGATCATGGAGACGGTCTATGTGATGACCAACCGTCCGATCTGGCGCCAGATGACGAAGTTCTGGGGTACGCTTTTCGGCATCAACTTCGTGCTCGGCGTGGCCACGGGCATCACGATGGAGTTCCAGTTCGGCATGAACTGGGCCTATTACAGCCATTACGTGGGAGACATCTTCGGCGCGCCGCTGGCGATCGAGGGGCTGATGGCCTTCTTCATGGAGGCGACCTTCGTCGGGTTGTTCTTCTTCGGATGGGACAAGCTCAGCAAGCGTGCGCACCTGGTCGTTGCGTGGCTGGTCGCCATCGGCTCCAACTTCTCGGCCCTCTGGATCCTGATCGCCAACGGCTGGATGCAGAACCCGGTGGGCGCGGAGTTCAACCCGGTCTCCATGCGAATGGAGATGACGAGCTTTTTCGAGGTCGTGTTCAACGAGGTCGCGCAGGCCAAGTTCGTGCATACGGTATCGGCCGGATACGTCACGGCCTCGGTCTTCGTGCTGGGGGTTTCCTCCTGGTACCTGCTGAAGGGGCGGCACATCGACCTGGCCCGCAGGTCGATCGCGGTGGCGGCCTCCTTCGGGCTGGCCTCGGCGCTCTCGGTCGTGGTGCTCGGCGACGAGTCCGGCTACGAGGCGACGCTGAACCAGAAGATGAAGCTCGCCGCGATCGAGGGCATGTGGCACACCGAGCCCGCGCCGGCCTCCTTCACCCTGGTCGGTTTCCCGGACAGCGAGGCGCGCGAGACGCATTACGCGATCCACATTCCCTGGATGATGGGTCTGATCGGCACCCGGTCCCTGACCGAGGAGATCCCGGGCATCACCGAGCTTGTCGAGGCTGCCGAGGGGCGGATCCGGTCCGGCATCCTGGCCTATGACGCCCTGGTGCAGATCCGCGAGCTGAAGGAGTCGGCGCCGGCCAACCTCACCGCGCAGTTCGAGGCGCATAGCGACGACCTGGGCTATGCCTTCCTGCTCAAGCGCTATGTCGACGATCCCCGCGAGGCCACCGAAGAGCAGATCGTCATGGCCGCGAACGACACGGTGCCGACCGTCTGGCCGCTGTTCTGGGCGTTCCGGATCATGGTCGGGCTCGGCTTCGCCTTCATCGGTCTCATGGTCTATTTCTTCTACCGCGCCAACTGGAAGGGCATGACCTTCCCGCGGCCGGCGCTGCATCTCGCCGTCTGGATGATCCCGGCGCCCTGGATCGCCGCGGAACTCGGGTGGTTCGTGGCCGAATACGGGCGTCAGCCCTGGACGGTGGACGGGGTCCTGCCGACGGCGATGTCGGTCAGTCACCTGACCATTTCCGACCTGCTCATTACGCTGGCCGGCTTCATCACCTTCTACACGATCCTCTTCGTGGTCGAGATCGGCCTGATGCTGAAATACATCCGCAAGGGCCCCTACATGGACGTCGCCGAAACCGATGCCTGGATGGAAAAACACGAGCATCGCCTGCGCACCCATGACGGCCGCGTTCCCGGCATCTCCACCCCGGCGGAGTGAACGACAATGATCCTCTACGAACTTATCGACTTCGAAATCCTGCGGGTGATCTGGTGGCTTCTGCTGGGCGTGCTGCTGATCGGCTTCGCCCTGACCGACGGGTTCGACATGGGCGTGGGCGCGCTGCTGCCCTTCGTTGCCCGGACGGACCTTGAGCGCCGGCAGGCGATCAACACCGTCGGCCCGGTCTGGGAGGGCAACCAGGTGTGGTTCATCCTCGGCGGCGGCGCGATTTTTGCCGCCTGGCCACCGCTCTACGCGGTGAGCTTCTCCGGCTTCTACCTCGCCATGTTCACGGTGCTCGCGGCGCTGATCCTGCGCCCCGTGGGCTTCAAGTACCGCTCCAAGCGCGAGAGCACAGCATGGCGGTCGGCCTGGGACTGGGCGCTGTTTGTCGGCGGCGCGGTGCCGGCGCTGATCTTTGGCGTGGCGGTGGGCAACATCCTCGTGGGCGTGCCGTTCCACCTGACGCCGGAACTTATCCCGATGTATGACGGCCCGTTCTACGCCAAGTTCTTCGGCCTGCTGAACCCGTTCTCGCTGCTGGCCGGTCTGGTCT
Organism: Tropicimonas sediminicola; assembly: GCF_900188335.1. Lineage (GTDB taxonomy): Bacteria > Pseudomonadota > Alphaproteobacteria > Rhodobacterales > Rhodobacteraceae > Tropicimonas > Tropicimonas sediminicola. The sequence goes on from NZ_FZOY01000001.1 coordinate 479,260, forward strand.
CCCTCGCGATGCTGCTCCAGCACGGCGCGGCGTGGCTTGCGCTCAAGACAGACGGCATGGTCGAGACCCGCGCCCGGCGCTTCGGCCCGTTCTTCGGCTATCTCGCGGCGGTCGGGTTCGCACTGGCCGGTGTGTGGCTGGCCGTCGGGATCGACGGGTTCGCCTTTGCCGGCGAGGTCGTGACGGACGGCCCGTCCAACCCGCTGCTCTCCGAGGTCATCCGCGGCGGCAGCTGGCTCGACGCCTACGGCGACCGCCCCTGGATCGCCATTGCCCCGCTGATGGGCTTCGTCGGCATCCTGATGGCCGCCCGCTCCTTCGGTGGCCACGGCGACCTCTCCCCGCTGCTTTGGTCCAAGCTCGGCATCTTCGGGGTGATCTCGACGGTCGGGCTGACGATGTTCCCCTTCATCCTGCCCTCCAGCGTCGATCCCAATGCCTCGCTGACCGTCTGGGACAGCTCTTCCTCGCACATGACGCTCTTTGTCATGCTGGTCTGCACGGTGATCTTCATGCCGCTGATCCTCGCCTACACGGCCTGGGTCTACAGCGTGCTCTGGGGCAAGGTCACCGTGGAGGATATCGAGGACAATTCGGAAACCGTTTACTAAGGAGCACGAGACATGTGGTATTTTGCCTGGCTTCTCGGATTGCCGCTGGCCGCCCTGCTGGCCGTCCTCAACGCCATGTGGGTCGAGATGCAGGAGGACCGGGCGCTCGCCGAGGAGGATTGACGTGCGCCGGGCTGCGCGACGTCGCTTGACGTTGGCGCGCCGATGCTGATCGGATTGGCGGGAGGAAATGGCCCGCCGATCCTCGACGGTCCCTTGATGCCGGAAAGCGAGAGCCATGAGCGAGACAGCAACCGCCCCCGAACCAAGACTGGCGCATTTCCCGGTGACCTTCTTCGCCGCCGTGATGGGGCTGGCGGGGCTGACGCTCGCCACCCATGTCGTCGAAAGCGCCTGGGGCCTGCCGGCGTTGTTCTCCTGGCTCTTCCTCGCGGCAACGATCCTGGCCTTCGGAGCGATCTCGGCGGTGATGATCGCGAAGTATCGGCGCTACAAGGCGCATTTCATCGCCGAGTGGATGCACCCGGTGAAGAAGGCCTTCTTCCCGGCGATCTCGATCTCGCTGCTGCTCATTGCGACCGCGCTGGCGCCGGCCGCGCCCGGGCTGGCGCGGCTCGTCTGGGGGATCGGCGCGGCGCTTCAGGCGGTGCTGATGCTGGCGGTGGTCTCGGGCTGGATCGGGCACCGACCGTTCCAGCCGATGCACATCTCGCCCGCATGGTTCATCCCCGCCGTTGGCAACGTCGTGGCGCCGGTGGCCGGGGTCGGGCTCGGGTTCGTGGAGCTGTCATGGCTGTTCTTCTCCGCCGGCATCCTGTTCTGGGTGGTGCTGCTGACGCTGGTGATGAACCGGCTGATCTTTCACGATCTGCTGCCGGGCAAGCTGCTGCCGACGCTCACCATCCTGATCGCGCCGCCGGCGGTCTCTTTCCTTGCCTGGATCCAGCTCAACGGCGGGCAGGTGGACGCGCTGGCGCGGATCCTGGTCAACCTTGGCTACGTCTTTGCCGCCATCGTGGTCGTGCAATCCTGGAAATTCCGGGTGATACCCTTCGCGATGAGCTGGTGGGCGCTGAGCTTTCCCACCGCCGCCCTGACCATCGCCACCTTCCGCTATGCGGCCCTGACCGGGTCAGGTTTCCACGCGGTCCTGGGTGGGCTGCTCTACCTCGTGCTGCTGATGATCATGGCCGCGCTGATCGCGCGCACGCTGCTGGCGATTCGGCGCAACGAGATCTGCTTGCCGGAATAGGTGTCGCCTCCCGGCGGAGGGATGCCTAAAGTCCGGCGGGCCGGGCAGAGAGGGGGCGGCGCGCATGATCGACAAGCTGGAGATGTTCATCGCGCTGGCCAACGAGCAGCATTTCGGCCGCGCCGCGGAGGCTTGCGGCGTTACCCAGCCGACGCTCTCGGCGGCGATCCGGCAGCTGGAGGACCAGCTCGGCGTGCAACTCGTGCGGCGCGGCTCCCGGTACCAGGGGCTGACGCCGGAGGGCGTGCGGGCGCTCGAATGGGCGCACCGGATCGCGGGCGACGCCCGGATCATGCGGGCCGAGATGCGGATGGCGAAGGAGGGGCTGTCGGGCAAGCTGCGCCTGGCGGTGGTGCCGACCGCGCTGGCGATGGTTGCCACCCTGACCCGCCCGCTGATGGAGCGGCACCCGAACCTCTCCGTGGTGATCCATTCCCGCAATTCCGGCGCGGTGCGATCGATGGTCGAAGGGCTCGAGGCCGACGCCGGCATCACCTATCTCGACGGCGATCCGCTGGGGCGGCTGATGACCGTGCCGCTCTACCGCGAACGCTATCTCATGGTGGTCTCCGATGGCTCCCCGCTGGCCGGGCGGGCGTCGGTCACTTGGGCAGAGGTGGCGGAGCGGCCGCTTTGCCTGCTGACCGAAGACATGCAGAACCGGCGCATCATCAACCAGCACATGGCGGAGGCCGGCGCGCGCCCGGCGCCGCGGCTGGCGTCGGATTCGGTGCTGGCGCTGATCGCCCATGTCCGAGCGGGCGGCTGGGAGACAGTGCTGCCGCAATCCACCGCGGCGCTTTTCGGCAGCGGGTCCGGGCTCGCCGCGATCCCGGTGGAGGCGGACAGCGCCGGGCATCGGATCGGCCTCATCGCCGAGCCGCGCGAGCCGCACAGCCCGGTCCTGCGGGCGCTGATCGACGCAGCCGTCAACACGGCGAGCGAGCTTGATAGATAACCTCTATCGAATGACGAAAATTCAATATTGATTCTGGGTCAACTTTTTTGCTCCCATGGCTGGACCCATGGGAGGAGGCCGCGATGGCGCTGGATGTCGCCGAGTCCGAGACGATTGCCCGGGTGCGCGAGATCGCGACCCGTCTGAAGCCGCTGGAAGGGCCGCTTCTGCCGATCCTGCACGAGGTGCAGGAGACCTTTGGCCATGTGCCCGCCTCGGCGCTGCCGGCGATTGCCGATGTGCTGAACCTGACGGCGGCTGAAGTGCATGGGACGATGTCCTTCTACCCCGATTTTCGCACCGCGCCGGCCGGGCGAACGGTGGTGAAGATCTGCCGTGCCGAGGCCTGCAAGGCGATGGGCGGCGATGCGCTCGCGGCCGAGGTGCAGGAGCGGATGGGGCTCGGCTGGCACGAGACCAGCGCTGACGAACGCGCCACGCTCGAGCCGGTCTACTGCCTCGGACTGTGCGCCTGTGCACCGGCGGCAATGGTAGGCGACACGCTGATTGGCCGGGCCGATGCGGCGGCGGTGTTGCGTGCGGCCGGGGAGGACACGGCATGAGGACGATTTTCGTTCCCCGGGATGCCGCGGCGCTGGCGCTTGGCGCCGACGCGGTGGCGCAGGCGATCTCGCGCGAGGCGGAGGCCCGTGGCGAGGCGGTGGAGATCGTGCGCAACGGCAGCCGCGGCATGATCTGGCTGGAGCCGCTGGTCGAGGTGCTCGACGGCGAGACCCGCATGGGCTTCGGCCCGATGACGCCCGACGACGTGCCCGCGCTGTTCGACGGCGGGTTCCGCAGTCACGCCAAGGCGCTCGGCCCGGTGGAGGAGATCCCCTTCTTCGCCGCCCAGACCCGGCTCACCTTCGCGCGCTGCGGCCTGATCGACCCGCTCTCGATCGCCGATTGCGAGGTGAACGGCGGCCTGTGCGGCCTGCGGCGTGCGCTGACCATGTCGCCCGAGGAGATCACCGCCGAGGTCACCGAGTCCGGCCTGCGGGGACGGGGCGGGGCGGGATTTCCGACCGGCATCAAGTGGGAAACGGTGCGCAAGGCGCCGGGGGACCGCAAGTACATCGTCTGCAACGCCGACGAGGGCGACAGCGGCACCTTCGCCGACCGGATGCTGATGGAGGGCGATCCCTTCTGCCTGATCGAGGGCATGGTGATCGCGGGCCTCGGTACCGGGGCGGACAAGGGCTACGTCTACCTGCGCTCCGAGTATCCGCATGCCATCGCCACGATGCGAGAGGCGGTCGGGCTGGCTCGACGTGCCGGGCTGCTCGGGCCTTCGGTGCTCGACAGCGGCCGGGCGTTCGAGATCGAGATCCGCGTCGGCGCAGGTGCCTATGTCTGCGGCGAGGAGACGAGCCTGCTCAACTCGCTCGAAGGCAAGCGCGGCGTGGTTCGCGCCAAGCCACCGCTGCCCGCGCTCGAGGGCTTCCTTGGCAGGCCCACGGTGGTCAACAACGTGATCTCGCTCGCCACGGTGCCGGTGATCCTCGACAAGGGCGCGAAGGGTTTCCGCCAACTCGGGCACAACCGCTCCCATGGCACGATCCCGATCCAGGTCGCCGGTAACGTGAAGCACGGCGGGCTGTTCGAGACCGCCTTCGGCATGTCGCTGGGGGACCTGGTCGAGAAGGTCGCGCGCGGCACCGCCACCGGACGTCCGGTGAAGGCGGTACAGGTCGGCGGGCCGCTCGGCGCCTATTTCCGCCCCGACCAGTTCGACACGCCCTTCTGCTACGAGGCCTTCGACGGCGAGGGCGGGCTGGTGGGCCACGCCGGGATCGTCGTCTTCGACGATACCGTCGACATGCTGGAACAGGCGCGTTTCGCGATGGAGTTTTGCGCAATCGAAAGCTGTGGCAAGTGCACGCCCTGCCGGATTGGCGCAGTGCGCGGCGTCGAGACGCTGGACAAGATCCGCGCCGGCGAGCCCGGCCAGGTCGAACTGCTGGAAGACCTCTGCGAGACCATGCGCGGTGGGTCGCTTTGCGCGCTCGGGGGCTTCACGCCATACCCGGTGCTCTCCGCGCTCACCCGTTTCCCCGATGACTTCGCGACCACGACGGAGGCCGCCGAATGAAGGACTTCATCATCCCCTGGCAGGACGACCGCGACATGGGCACGCCGGCGAAGGACGGCGCCCCGGTCACGCTCACCATCGACGGATTCGAGGTGACGGTGCCGGAGGGCACGTCGGTCATGCGGGCCGCCGCCGAGGCGGGGCTCTCGATTCCCAAGCTCTGCGCCACCGACAGCGTCGAGGCCTTTGGTTCCTGCAGGCTCTGCCTCGTGGAAATCGAGGGCCGCAAGGGCACGCCGGCCTCCTGCACGACGCCGGTTGCGCCGGGCATGGTGGTGCACACTCAGACCGAAACGGTGAAGAAGCTGCGGCGCGGGGTGATGGAGCTCTATATCTCCGACCACCCGCTCGATTGCCTGACCTGCGCCGCCAACGGCGATTGCGAGTTGCAGGACATGGCGGGCGCCGTCGGCCTGCGCGACGTGCGCTACGGCCACGAGGGCGAGAGCCACGTCAGCGCCCGTCAGAACGGCGAGGCCAACCCGCGCTACCTGCCGAAGGACGAGAGCAACCCCTACTTCACCTACGATCCCTCCAAGTGCATCGTCTGCTCCCGCTGCGTGCGCGCCTGCGAGGAGGTGCAGGGCACCTTCGCGCTGACCATCCAGGGGCGCGGCTTCGACAGCCGGGTCTCGGCGGGCACGAACGAGGACAGTTTCCTGACCTCCGACTGCGTCTCCTGCGGTGCCTGTGTGCAGGCCTGCCCGACGGCCACGCTGCAAGAGAAATCGGTGTTCGAGATCGGCACGCCGACCCGCTCGGTCGTCACCACCTGCGCCTATTGCGGCGTCGGCTGCTCCTTCAAGGCCGAGATGCGGGGCGACGAATTGGTCCGCATGGTGCCCTTCAAGAACGGCGAGGCCAACCGCGGGCATTCCTGCGTCAAGGGCCGCTTCGCCTGGGGATACGCCAACCACGCCGAGCGCATCCTGAACCCGATGATCCGTGACCGTATCGACGAACCGTGGCGCGAAGTCAGCTGGGACGAGGCCTTCGCCTTTGCCGCGCTCAAGCTGCGGAACATCCAGGCGCGCCACGGCGTCGGTGCGATCGGCGGCATCACCTCCTCGCGCTGCACCAACGAGGAGACCTACCTCGTCCAGAAGCTGATCCGACAGGTCTTCGGCAACAACAACGTCGACACCTGCGCCCGGGTCTGCCACTCGCCCACCGGCTACGGCCTCAAGACGACCTTCGGCACCTCGGCCGGCACCCAGAACTTCGACTCGGTCGAGCAGACCGACGTGGTGATCGTGATGGGCGCCAACCCGACCGACGGCCACCCGGTGTTCGGCTCGCGGCTGAAGAAGCGGCTGCGGCAGGGTGCCAAGCTGATCGTCATCGACCCGCGCCGCATCGACCTCGTGCGCACGCCGCATATCGAGGCCGCGCATCACCTGGCCCTGACCCCCGGAACCAATGTCGCGGTGATGACGGCGCTCGCCCATGTGATCGTGACCGAAGGGCTGGTGGACGAGGATTTCGTCCGCGAGCGCTGCGATCTCGACGCCTTCGAGGACTGGGCCGCCTTCGTCTCCGAGGAAAGCCGCAGCCCCGAGGCGACGGAAGCCGTCACCGGAGTGCCGGCCGCCGAGCTGCGCGCCGCCGCGCGGCTCTTCGCGACCGGCGGCAACGGGGCGATCTATTACGGGCTTGGCGTGACCGAGCACAGCCAGGGCTCCACCACCGTCATGGCCATCGCCAACCTCGCCATGGCGACCGGCAACATCGGCCGGCCCGGCGTTGGGGTGAACCCGCTCAGGGGCCAGAACAACGTGCAGGGCTCCTGCGACATGGGCTCCTTTCCGCACGAATTGCCGGGCTACCGGCATGTCCACGATGCGGACACCCGGGCGATCTTCGAACGCGCCTGGGGCGTGAAGATCCAGGACGAGCCCGGCCTGCGCATTCCCAACATGCTCGACGCCGCGGTCGATGGCACCTTCCGGGGTATCTACATCCAGGGCGAGGACATCCTGCAATCGGACCCCAACACCAAGCACGTGGCCGCCGGCCTCGCCGCGATGGACTGCGTGATCGTCCACGACCTGTTCCTGAACGAGACGGCGAACTACGCCCATGTCTTCCTGCCCGGCTCGACTTTCCTCGAGAAGGACGGGACCTTCACCAACGCCGAGCGGCGGATCAACCGCGTCCGCAAGGTCATGGCACCGAAGAACGGGCTGGCGGACTGGGAGGTGACACAACGGCTCGCCCATGCGCTCGGGGCCGACTGGGGCTACATCCACCCCTCGCAGGTGATGGACGAGATCGCGGCCACCACCCCGGGCTTCGCCAATGTCTCCTACGACATGCTGGAGCAGCGCGGCTCGGTCCAGTGGCCCTGCAACGACGCGGCGCCCGAGGGGTCGCCGATCATGCACACGGACGGTTTCGTGCGGGGCAAGGGGCTCTTCGTGCTGACCGATTACGTCGCCACCGACGAGCGCACCGGCCCGCGCTTCCCGCTCCTGCTGACGACCGGGCGTATCCTCAGCCAGTACAACGTCGGCGCCCAGACCCGGCGTACCCGCAACGTGGTCTGGCACGAGGGCGATGTGCTGGAGATCCACCCGCACGACGCCGAGCAGCGCGGCGTGACCGAGGGCGCCTGGGTCCGGCTGGCCAGCCGTTCCGGCGAGACCACCCTGCGCGCCACGCTCACCGAAAGGGTGGCGCCCGGCGTGGTCTATACCACGTTCCATCACCCGGACACGCAGGCCAACGTGATCACCACCGACTATTCCGACTGGGCCACCAATTGCCCGGAATACAAGGTGACAGCCGTGCAGGTGGGCCTCTCCAACGGGCCGACCGACTGGCAGACCGACTACGCCGCGCAGGCCGCGCAGTCGCGCCGCATCCTGCCGCCGGTGGCCGAGTGAGATGGGCCGGCACATGCCCATCCCGGTGACAGGCCAGGCCGGCCGCCTCCTTGTAGAGGAGGTGCCGGTGGCGCTGGTCTACAACGGCTCCACCCATGCGGTGATGATGGCCACCCCCGCCGATCTGGAGGATTTCGCGGCCGGCTTCTCGATCTCCGAAGGGATCGTGGAGCGCGTCGGTGACCTTGGCGAGATCGAGATCGTGCCGCAAGGGGAAGGCGTGGAGTTGCGGATGTGGCTCGAGGAGCCCTTCGCCGCGCGCCTTGCCAATCACCGACGCGCCATGGCCGGCCCGGTCGGCTGTGGCCTCTGCGGGATCGACTCGATCGAGGCGGCGCTGCGTCCGCCCGCGCCGGTCTTGACCCGCGGCCTCGAACTCACCTCGGCCGACCTGCGCGAAGCCCCCGCCGCGCTGCGCCGCGCCCAGCCCTTGCACGACGCGACGGGCGCCGCCCATGCCGCCGGGCTCTGGCGTCCTGGCCAGGGCCTTGTCCGCCTGCGCGAGGATGTCGGCCGGCACAATGCGCTCGACAAGCTCCTCGGCGCCACGCTCAAGGCGGGCGAGACCGGGGCAGGGGCGGCGGTGGTGCTGACCTCGCGCGTCTCGGTGGAGATGGTGCAGAAGGCCGCGGCCCTCGGCGCCGAGGCGATCCTCGCCGTCTCCGCCCCCACGACGCTGGCGGTCCGCATGGCGCAGGACGCAGGGCTGACGCTGATCACCAATCTCAAGGGTGGGGAAGGCCGCGTCCTTGCCCACCCGACGCGCCTGAAGGAGCTGTCGTCCCGATGAGCCAAGAAAAAATCGCCTACATGGCCAACCAGATCGCCACCGCCTTCGCCACACGGCCCGAGCCGGAGGCGGTGGAGGCCGTGGCCGCCCATATCAACCAGTTCTGGGAACCGCGGATGCGCCGGCAATTGCTCGACCTGCTCGCGAGCGAGGACGTCGTTCTCTCGGATCTCGTCCGCAAGGCCGGCCCAGAAATCCGCAGGCCCGCCGCTTCTTCTGTCTGAAAATATCCTCGGGGGGAGCGGCCCGCTTCGGGCCGCGAGGGGGTCAGGCAGCCCCCGTCCCGAACTTATCGTGCGTGCAGCGACTTGATGTTGGCGAACTTCATCTTGCGCCGGTCGTGGGTCATGTTCTCGTCGATGAACTCCAGCACCAGCGGGCGGATGTTGTTGCGCCAGGACTTGCCGGCAAAGATCCCGTAGTGACCCGCACCGGGCTCGAGATGGCTGGCCTTCTTGCTGTCGTCCAGGCCGGTCAGCAGGTTCAGCGCGGCAACGCATTGGCCGGGCGCCGAGATGTCGTCGTTCGCGCCTTCGACCGTCATCACCGCGACATCGGTGATCGCGCCGATATGGACCCGCTTGCCCTCGACCTCGAAGATGTCCCGCGCGATCTCGCGGTTCTTGAAGTTCCGCTCGACGGTCGAGAGGTAGAATTCCGCCGTCATGTCCATGACTGCAAGGTATTCGTCGTAGAACCGGTTGTGCCGGTCGAACTCGCCGGCCTGCCCGCGGGCCACGCGCACGATCTGGTCGAAGAAGGCGGTGGCATGGGTTTCGGAGTTCATCGCCATGAAGGAGGCGAGCTGCTGCAGGCCGGGATAGACCATCCGCCCGGCGCCTGCGTACTTGAAGCCGACGCGCTGCACGACGTGTTGTTCGAGCTGGCCCATGGTCACGGTACGTCCGAAATCCGTCACCTCGGTCGGGGCCGCGCCGGGGTCGATCGGACCGCCGATCAGCGTCAGCGAGTTGGGCTGGGCCGCCGGGTCCTCTTCGGCGAGATAGGCCGTGGCGGCCAGCGCCAGCGGTGCCGGCTGGCAGACCGCGATCACGTGGGTGTCCGGTCCGAGGTATTTCATGAACTCGACGAGGTAGAGGACGTAATCCTCGATGTCGAACTTGCCGGCGGAGACCGGGATGTCCCGGGCGTTGTGCCAGTCTGTCGTGTAGACCTCGCAATCGGGCAGCAGCGAGACCACGGTCGAGCGCAGCAGGGTCGCGTAGTGACCGGACATCGGAGCCACAAGCAGCACCTTGCGCGGCATCTGCGCCCGGCCCTGGACCTCGAAGTGGATCAGGTCGCCGAAGGGTTTCTTGATGCTTGTGATCACGTCCACGAGGTGGTCGCGGCCATCCTCGCCGACGACGGAATGGATGTTCCAGTCCGGCTTGGCGATCATCCGCTGGAAGCTGCGTTCGGTCACCTCGCCCCATGCGGCGCCCATCTGGATCATCGGGTTCATCGACAACCCGAAGATCGGATAGGAGCACACGGCCTTGGCGGTCGAGCCGAGCCACTCGTTGGTGACGCGCATGCTCTCCATGAGGTCGTAAGTGGCCATGTACTTCATCGCGGACTTTCTCCGTTTGGGGGGCGCCCGGAACAAATGGTCGCTTTGCCCGTCCCGAACTGTGAATATATTCACCGGAACGAAGCTACTGGAAAAGGGCCTTCCATGACAACAGATCATGAGACCGATGCGAACCAGGACGTGCTTACGTCGAATCTCGCCAAGATAGAGGCACTTTCGCAACGCCTCGTCGCGGCCCTTTCCAAGCAGAGGCAGATCGACCCGTCGCTTCAGGGGCCGAGCCACGAACTCTACATGAAGGCGGCCTCCGCCTACATGACCGAGTTCATGCGCAATCCCTCGAAGGTGTTCGAGCACCAGGTGAACTACTGGGGCAAGACGCTGAAGCACTATATCGACGCCCAGCATGTCCTGACGTCCGGCCAGCTCCGCGCACCGGAGGACGCCACGCCCAGAGACCGCCGCTTCGCCGGGGAGCTCTGGCAGACCCATCCCTATTTCAACTACATCAAGCAGCAGTACCTGCTGACCAGCGAGGCCATCAACAGCGCGGTGGCCGATCTCGATCACCTCGATCCGCGCGACAAGAAGCGGCTGGAGTACTTCACCCGCCAGATCGTCGACATGATGAGCCCGGCCAATTATCTCGCGACCAACCCAGAGGCGCTGCAGAAGGCGGTGGACACCGAGGGCCAGTCGCTGGTGGACGGGCTGGAGAACCTGGTGCGCGACCTGGAGGCCAATGGCGGCGACCTCGTCGTCACCCTGGCCGACAAGGACGCCTTCCGCGTCGGCGAAAACCTCGCCACCACGCCCGGCAAGGTCGTCTTTCGCAACCGGCTGTTCGAGTTGATCCAGTATGCGCCGACCACCGAGACGGTGGCCCGCACGCCGCTGCTGATCTTCCCGCCCTGGATCAACAAGTTCTACATCCTCGACCTGAAGGCGAGGAACTCGCTCATCAAGTGGATCGTCGACCAGGGCTACACGCTCTTCGTCGTTTCGTGGGTCAATCCCGATCCCTCCTATGCGGATGTGGGCATGGATGAGTATGTCGAGGAGGGCTACCTGACGGCCATCGAGCAGGTGAAGGAGATCACCGGCGAGCCGAAGATCAACGCGATCGGCTATTGCATCGCCGGAACCACGCTCAGCCTGACCCTGGCGCTGATGAAGAAGCGTGGCGACAAGTCGATCCGCTCGGCGACCTTCTTCACCACGCTCACCGATTTTTCCGATCAGGGCGAGGTGGGCGTGTTCCTCGAGGACGATTTCGTCGACGGGATCGAGGAGGAGGTGAACCGCAACGGCGTGCTCGACAGCTTCTTCATGTCGCGCACCTTCTCCTTCCTGCGCAGCAACGACCTGATCTACGCACCGGCGATCCGCAGCTACATGATGGGCGAGGCGCCGCCCGCCTTCGACCTGCTCTACTGGAACGGCGACGGCACCAATCTGCCGGCCCGGATGGCTGTGGAATACCTGCGCGGGCTGTGCCAGCGCGACGAGTTCGCGGGCGGTGCCGGCTTCGAGATATGCGGCGAGACGGTCTCCATCGCCGATGTGGACGTGCCGCTCTGCGCCATCGCCTGCGAGACGGACCATATCGCCGCCTGGAAGTCCTCCTACCGAGGTGTGCGGAAGATGGGCGCGCGCCAGAAGATGTTCATCCTATCGGAATCCGGCCACATCGCCGGGATCGTGAATCCACCGTCCAAGATGAAATACGGCCATTACACCAACGAGGACCTGTCGCTGGAGCCGGAGGCCTGGCTGGACGGTGCGGACTACACCGAGGGCTCCTGGTGGCCGCGGTGGGAAGCCTGGCTGAAGCGGCGTTCGGGCGCCCGGATTCCGGCGCGCGAGCCGGGAGATTCGAAGCACCCGCCGCTCGCCGATGCGCCCGGAACTTACGTAAAGGCAGAAAAGAGCCTGTAAGGTATTCTGAATGCCTCATTTTTCTGCACTGCAGCAAAAAACTTGAAATGCTGCGCTGCAGCATGTATATCTCGGTCATGGAAATTCAGGGCGCCCGGCGGGTCCGGTCGCACCAATAAGGAGCAAGACCATGACCAAGACCGACGATATCACCAAGATGATGCAAGACATGCTGGCCGCCTTCCCGGTTGACGCCACTGCCATGCAGGACGCCTTCAAGACCCAGGCCGCTCTGGGCGAGAAGCTCTCCAAAGTCGCCATCGAAGCCGCCGAGAAATCCACCGAGATCTCCTCGAAGTGGACCAAGGACACCCTGGCCAAGCTGACCGAAGTCACCAAGCTCAAGGACGAGCCGGCCGACTACCAGAAGGCCATGACCGACTACGCCTCCGCCCAGGCCGAGATGGTCGCCGAGACCATGGCTGCCTTCGCCGAGGTCGCCAAGAAAGTGCAGATGGAAACCGTCGAGCTGATGCTGGCTGCGGGCAAGGACATCTCCGAAGATGCCACCGCCGCCGTGAAGAAGGCCACCGCAGACGTGACCACCGCTGCGAAGAAGGCCACGACCGCCGCCAAGTAATCGCGGTCGAAAAGCTTCCGTGCCACTGTCCTCCTCCCTGAGTGGCGTGGAGCTTCGGGCGGGCTTGCCACCGGCAAGCCCGCTCTTTCTTTTTGTTTCACGGTGGTCTACGCTTTGCTGCACCGCAAAAGGGGAGGGTTCTGCGTGGCCGAAGATTCACCGCTTCTGATCAAGCGCTATGCGAGCCGTCGGCTCTACAATACCGAGACAAGCGACTACGTGACGCTTGAGGATATTGCCGGGTTCATCCGGGACGGCCGCGAGGTGCAGATCGTCGATCTGAAATCCGGTGACGACCTGACCCGCCAGTATCTGCTGCAGATCATCGCAGAACACGAGAGCAAGGGCGAAAGCGTCCTGCCGATCAACGTTCTGACCGATCTCGTGCGCAGCTATTCGACCTCCGCCACATCGGTCGTGCCCCAGTTCCTCGCCATGTCCTTCGAGATGCTCCGCGACGGGCAGTCGAAGATGATGGAGAACATGGAAAAGATGAATCCGATGTCCACCATGCCGGGGTTCGAGGCGATGAAGGCGCAGCAGGCGGCCTTCATGAAGGCGATGACGGGCGGCATGGGCAACTGGCCGCCGCGGGCCTCCGAAGGCGAGGGTCGCGAAGGCGGTGGCGAGGATCTCGACGAGATCAAGAACCAGCTTGCCGATCTGCAGGCCAAGCTGGCACGGATGAACAAGTAATCCGGTCGCGGCCGGGCCGGCCCTGCCGCCGTCCCGCGACCACCCGAGGGATCGCCTTGCCACGGAAAGACCGCGGATGACCGGACGGATGACCGATGCCACCGGCCGGGTGACCCTCTGGGGAATTGAGGTCTTTCTGGCGGTGGCCGAAGACGGCTCCGTGTCCGCAGCGGCCCGCAGGCTGGGCGCCAGCCCCTCAGGTGTCAGCCAGCAACTCAGCAACCTGGAAACCGCACTCGGCCGACAGCTCATCGACCGCGCCCGCAGGCCGGCACGGCTGACTGCTGCCGGGAACATCTTTCGCAGGCGGGCCCAGCGGATCTGGAACGAGGCGATGCAGGCGCGCGCGGAACTGCTGTCGGGCGATCTGCGCAACCTGACGGCCCTGCGCCTCGGCATGATCGAGGATTTCGACGCCGACGTGACGCCCCGGCTCCTGTCGGACATGGCGGACGAGCTGACGGAGTGCAAGTTCCTGCTCGAGACCGGGCCGAGCCATCGCCTGCTGGACCAGCTCGAGAGCAACGCGCTCGACGTCGTCGTGACGGCCGAGCTGGAAGGGGCGCGGGCGGAGTGGATGGAACTGCACCCGTTGATGGAGGAACCTTTCGTGGCAGCGGTCCCGCGCGGTTTCGATCCGGGGCAGGACGTGCTGGCCGGCCTGCGCGCCTTGCCGTTGATCCAGTACACCGAACGTCACCTGATGGGACGGCAGATCGTGGCTCACCTGACGCGGCACCGGGTCGAACTGGACCATCGGTTCGAGCTCGATTCCTACCACGCGATCATGGCCATGGTGGCCTCCGGTGCGGGCTGGACGATCCTGACGCCGCTCGGATACCTCCATGCCCGCCGGTTCCGCGACGAGGCCGAGCTGCTGCCGCTGCCGATCGAGCCTCTGAAGCGGCGCATTCTACTGTCGGCGCGCAGCGAAGCCCTGCAGGACATGCCGAGCCGGCTGAGCGAGCGGCTCAAGCCGTTGCTGCAGGAGATGATCGTGGAGCCCGCGATCGCGCGGACCCCGTGGCTCGAAGGGGCGCTTCGGGTTCTGTAGGCGGCGCCGTCAGGTACCGTAGGCCAGCTCGGCTTCCATTGCCCGGTCCGCGGCGGCGACAAGGGCGTCAGCGATGAAATCCAGCTCCGCGCGGGTCAGTCGGGCCGGCAGCCGCACGTCGCAGGCGCGCATCAGCATCGCTCGCGTCTCGGGCAGTTCCGGGACGCCACCTTCGATGAACTGCCAGTTCCAGAAGGCGCGGGCGTTGTCGGTGCTCATGCCGAAGACCTGCACCTTCACGCCGCCGGCGTAGGCGGCCTCGACAAAGCCGGCAACCTGCGCGTCGGACATGCCGACGAGGTTGAACTGGATCGAATCCGGGGCCCGCAACTCCAGTGCGAGCGGCGGCGGTACGTCGAGCCAGGGCGAAACGTTGAGGCGCTCGGCCACGTAATCGTGGTTGGCACGCCCGTCCGCCACGCGCCGCGGGACCTCGGCAAGCTGCGGACGGATGATCGCGGCGGAGAGGTTCTGCAGGCGCAGGTTGTAGAGGGGCAGGCGGTTCTGCCAGCGAGCGACGGCCTCGGCCAGCACATCGTGCTTCTTCCAGTTGTGCTCGTAGGCGCCGGACATGATGATCGCCCGCGCGATCAGGTCGGCGTCGTCCGAGATCATGATCCCGCCCTCGCCGGCATTGACCAGCTTGTAGGACTGGAACGAGAAGCAGCCGATCTTGCCGATAGTGCCGATCTTGCGGCCGGACCAAACGGTGCCGAGCGAATGGGCCGCATCTTCGATCACCGGGATGCCGCGCGCATCGGCCAGCGCCATGATCGCGTCCATGTCGGAGGTGTGCCCGCGCATGTGGCTGATGAGGACCGCGCCGATCTCGTCGGTCAGCTTGGCCTCGAAATCGGCCATGTCGACGCGGTAGTTCGCGCCCACTTCCACGAGCACCGGCTGGCAATCGGCATGGATCACCGCGGAGGGCACGGCGGCGAAGGTGAAGGCGGGGATCAGCACCTTGGCGCCGCGCGGCAGGTCGAGCGCCTTGAGCGACAGGAAGAGTGCCGCCGAACAGGATGACACCGCCAGTGCGTAGGTGCTGCCCATCATCTCCGCGAATTCGCGCTCGAGCAGGGTGACGGGCGCATCCTGCGGGGCGGTGTAGCGAAACAGGTCCCCCGATTGCAGAAGCCGGTCGATCTCGGCCCGGGCGGCCTCGGGGATGGGTTCTGCGTCATAGACGTTGGGGGCGAGCGCCTGGGTCATGGGGTGGCCTTCTTTCGCTGCTTATTCGTGAAAGCTGTAGAATACTTTCAGGAAGCGTGAAAGAAAAATCCGGGCATGCCGACGCGACGGCGTGATCTCGCCGCCGCGCTCAGACGTTGAGCAGAAGGTGTTCGCGTTCCCAGGGGCTGATGACCTGAAGGAATTCGGTGTACTCGGCTTCCTTGACCGCCGCGTAGACCTTGCAGAACTCCTCGCCCAGCACGTCGCGGACAGCCGTTGCCTCGGCAAAGAGCGGCAGCGCCTCGCCGAACGTGCGCGGGATGCCCTCGTCACTGTCGTAGGCGTCGCCGTCGAAGGCCGGGGCGGGAGGGAGCTTCTCCTGCATCCCCAGCCAGCCACAGGCCAGCGAGCCGGCGATGGCGAGATAGGGGTTGCAGTCCATGCCGGCGATCCGGTTCTCGACCCGTCGTGAATGCGGGCTGGAAACCGGCACCCGGAGGCCGGTGGTGCGGTTGTCCCGGCCCCATTCGAGGTTGATCGGGGCGGCGAAGTCACGGACGTAGCGGCGATAGGAATTCACGTAGGGCGCCAGCAGCGCCACGACGGAGGGAAGGTGCCGCTGCATCCCGCCGATGAAATGCAGGAAGGCTTCCGAGTCCTCCCCCTGCTCGTCGGTGAAGATGTTGCGTCCGCCCTTGGTCTCGACCACCGAGTGGTGGATGTGCATGGCGCTGCCGGGCTCGTTCTGGATCGGCTTGGCCATGAAGGTGGCGTAGCAATTGTGCCGGAGCGCCGCCTCGCGGATCAGGCGCTTGAAATAGAAGATCTCGTCGGCCAGCCGCACGGGGTCGCCGTGGCGCATGTTGAGCTCGATCTGACCGGCGCCGCCCTCCTGCATGATGCCGTCGATCTCGATGCCCTGTGCCTCGGCGAAATCGTAGATGTCGTCGATCACGGGGCCGTATTCGTCCACGGCGGACATGGAATAGGCCTGCTTGGCGGCGGCCTTGCGGCCGGAGCGCCCCATCGGCGGTTCGACCTCCTTGGCGGGGTCGGTGTTGGGCGAGACGAGGTAGAATTCCATCTCCGGCGCCACGATCGGCGTCAGCCCCTGTTCCTCGAACAGCCCGACGACCCGCTTGAGCACGTTGCGCGGCGCCGTGGGCACCGGGTTGCCGTTCTGGTCGTGGATCTCGTGGATCACCTGCAGGGTCCAGTCGGCCGTCCACGGTGCGGCAGTGGCGGTGCTGAGATCGGGGGTCAGCACCATGTCCGGCTCGGTGTAGGGCATGTCCGGAATGTCGGTCCAATCGCCCGTGATGGTCTGCAGGAACACGGAGTTCGGCAGGTAGAAATGTGTTTGCTTGGCGAACTTGGGTCCCGGCATCGCCTTGCCGCGCGCCACGCCGGCAAGGTCGGCGATCACGCATTCAACCTCGTCGATCTTGCCTTTCTCAAGGTAGGCCTGGGCGGCTTCGGGCAGCTTGTCGAGGAGGTCGTGGACCATCGGTCACTCCTTTCGGGCGTTCAGGAAGAATTGCGCGATCCGGTGGCCGAAGGCGGCGTTGCTGTCGGGCTGCCCCAGGGCTGCGGCCGCGCCCTGCTTGATCTCGTCGGGCAGGTTCGCGCCGCGAGTGCGGATCAGCCCCTCGATCTCGCGTGACGAGAACTCGGGATGCGGCTGGATCGTGTAGATGCTGTCGCCGTAGAGCAGGGCCGCGTTCTCGCAGAATTCGGAGGATCCGACGAGCTTTGCCTCGGCCGGGCGGCGGGTGACCTGGTCCTGGTGCCAGGCGTTGAGCAACACCTCCTCACCATCGAAATCGTAGGGCTGCCGGCCGACGGACCAGCCGCCGCCGAACTTCTCCACCGTGCCACCGAGCGCCTTGGCGATCACCTGGTGGCCGAAGCAGATGCCCACGAGTGGCCGGCCGCTGGCCTTGATGTCGCGGACGAAGGCTTCCAGCTTCGGAATCCACGGCAGGTCCTCGTAGGCGCCATGCCGGGAGCCGGAGATCAGCCAGCCATCGGCCTCCTCCGGGCTGTCGGGAAAGACGCCGTCGACCACCGACCACGTGGTGAAGTCGAAGCCATGCCCGTCCAGCATGCGGGCGTAGAGGTCGGAATAGGTGCCGCTCTCGGGGACCAGTTCGTCCGGGAAATGGCCTGCCTGAAGGATACCGATGCGCATGTCTGACGCTGTCCTGTTCGGGGGGATGCCTGACGCGGGGCCGCGTCAGACGGTGTCGATATAGAGCTCGATCTGCTCGGCCTTGGAGGTTTCCTGCATGTAATGCAACTCCTGCCGCTTCGTCATCACGTAGTTCTGGATCAGTTCCGGCGCAAAGATGCGGGCGGTTTCCTCGCAGGATTCGAACCGGTCGATCGCATCCTTCCAGTTGGTCGGGATGCTCGGCAGGTCGAGCTTGTAGGCATTGCCGGTGATCGGCTCGGGCGGCATCTTGCCGTCCTCGATCCCGTTCATCGCGGCGCCGAGCACGGCGGCGATGGTGAGGTAGGGGTTCACGTCCCCGCCCGACAGCCGATGCTCGATCCGCCGCGCGCGGTGGTCGCCGCTCGGCACCCGGACGGCGGTGGTGCGGTTCTCGTAGGCCCAGCAGATGCCCGTCGGCGCATGGGCGCCGGGCACCATCCGGTCGTAGCTGTTGGCATGCGGGGCGTAGATCAGCGTGCTGCCCGGCATGGCATTGAGACAGCCGTTGACCGCGTGCAGCAGCAGGTTGCTGCCGGTGTCCGTGCCGTCGTCGAAGATGTTGTTGCCGTTCTTGTCGAGCACCGAGAAGTGCATGTGCAGCCCGGAGCCGGCGTAATCCTCATAGGGTTTGGCCATGAAGCTCGCGGCAAAGCCGTGGCGCCGCGCGAGGCCCTTGACCAGCATCTTGAACAGCCAGGCGTCATCGGCGGCGCGCAGGGCATCTTCCTGGTGCATCAGGTTGATCTCGAACTGTCCGGTGCCAGCCTCAGAGATCGCGGTGTCGGCGGGAATGTCCATCGCCTCGCAGGCGTCGTAGAGCTCGGTGAAGAACTTGTCGAACACGTCGAGCGCGCGCAGCGACAGGATCTCGCCCATCATCCGGCGCTTGCCGGTCCGCGGCGAGGGCGGGACGCGCAGCTTCTGGCCGCTGTCGTCGATCAGGAAGAATTCCAGTTCCACCGCGACGACGGGCGTCAGCCCGCGGTCGGTGTAGCGGGCCACCACGTTGGCCAGCGCGTGCCGGGGGTCGCCCTCGAAGGGGCGGCCGTCCTCGTGGAACATCCAGATCGGCAGCAGGCCGGTGGGCGTGTCGAGCCAGGGCATCGGCAGGAATCCCCGCTCGGTCGGCAGCAGGACCCCGTCCCGGTCACCGGTGGCGAGCACCAGCGGGCTGTCGTCGATATCCTCGCCCCAGATGTCGAGGTTGAGCACGGACATCGGGAAGCGGGTGCCGCCCTCGATCACCTTGTCGGCGAAACGTACCGGCACGCGCTTGCCGCGCGGTTGCCCGTTGAGGTCGGCCGCAGCCACCCGGATTGCCTGGACATGCGGGTTCTTCCGCAGCCAGTTCTTCATCAGCAATTGATCGCGTATCACGGTTGTCTCCGAAATATGATCAAATTGCTACTACCGGATGAGGTTCAGGCGCAAGGCGATTTTGCGGCGCTTCGTCTGGGGCAGGTGCCGGTTGAGGCGCTTGTTGATCAACCCGAAGATGGTGATGATCACCAGGGTCATCGCCACGAAATAGCCCGCCACGATCGGGTAGGGGATGAAGGGGTTGAAGGTCTTGTCGGCGAAATAGCTGGCGTAGTAGAGCGCGTCGCCCATCTGCTTCCAGGCCGGGAAACCGGAGAAGAAAACCAGCGTCGTGGCGTGAAACAGGAAAATCGCCTCGTTGGTATAGGAGGGCCAGGCCAGCCGCAGCATGGTCGGCCAGGTGATGCGGCGGAACCTGTTCCAGCCGGTCAGGCCATAGGCGTCCGCAGCCTCGAGGTCGCCCTTGGGCACCGAGCGCAGCGCGCCGTAGAAGATCTCGCCGGAATAGGCGGCGGTGTTCAGGAACAGCACAATCACCGCGCCGAGCCATGCACGGGTCAGCCAGCCGGTCGTGGCGCTGAACTCCACTCCGAGGAAGGTGAACTCGATGCCGATCTTGGGCAGCAGCACGAAGGCCTCGTAGGCCAGGAAGAACTGGATGAAGAGCGGCGAGCCCCGGAACACGAAGATGAACCATTCGGCCGGCTTTCGGATCCAGCGGTTCGGCGTGTTCTTGGCCACGGCCAGCCCGGTTGCGAGAAAAAAGCCGAGGATCAGGGCGATGGCGGCAAAATAGATGTTCCAGATCAGCCCCGAGCCGATCAGCACCACCTGGTCGCAGAGCGTGATGTCGGCCTTGGGCAGCAGCCGTTCGCCGTAGCCCAGCGAGCGCAGCCCGTAGGCCTGGAAGGTCTCCCAGCAGGTCATGCCTCGCGCCTCATGGCTTCGCCGGCCGCAGTGGCCTGGCCGTGGGAGAGGCGGCGGGTCAGCCGCTCGATGACGATCTCGGAGACCCGGGTGAAGGCCAGGTAGAAGACCAGCAGGAACAGGAAATAGTAAAGCCGCCAGTCAGGGTGCGGGTAGTCGTAGATCGCGGTCTTGGAGCCGCCGAGTTCGCGGGCCCAGTAGACGATGTCGCGCACGCCGAGCAGGAACAGCAGCGGGGTCGCCTTGATAAGGATCATCCACAGGTTGCCGAGCCCGGGCAGGGCATAGATCCACATCTGCGGCACCAGGATGCGCCAGAAGGTCTGCCGATTCGACATGCCATAGGCATGGGCCGTTTCGAGCTGCGCCTTGGGCACGGCATTCATCGCGCCATACAGCACGTTGGCGGCAAAGGCGCCGAAGACGATGGCGAAGGTGAACACCGCGATGGAGAAGTTGTAGGTCTCGTGCACCCACTGGGGCGCGGTCGAGAGTGGCATCTTGGCCTCGGGGCACACGAGGAAGTCGTTGCCCTGGCGGATCGGATCGGTCCAGTCGGGGCAGAGCGCCTGGTGGCGCAGCCACTCGATGCCCTGGTCGAGCGCGATCACGAAGAACAGGAAGAAGACGATGTCGGGCACGCCCCGCACGATCGAGGTGTAGAGCTTGCCGAGCCAGGACAGCGGCAGGAAATGCGAGCGCGAGGCCACGGCGCCGCCAAAGCCGAAGGCCAGCGAAACAGGGGCGGTGATCGCCAGCAGCAGCAGCACCGTCCCGAAGGACTGGTAGAACAGCATGTGCTTCCCGCTGGTCAGGTAGCAGGACAGCCAGGCGATGCCTTCGAGCGTCGATGGATCGGAGCAATAGGAGAAGATGGCGCTCTACCTCCGGGTCGGGCCGGGACGGCCCGCCTTGTTGGACGAATGTGCCGGGGCAGGGAGCAGACCCGCCCCGGCAAGCGGCATTACCACTGGGAGCTGACTTCCCACTTGGCAATCAGCTCGTTCAGGGTGCCGTCGTCCTTCATGGACTGGATGGCCGCGTCGAACTTGGCCTTCAGCTCGCCATCGGATTCGCGCAGGCCCATGCCCACACCGCCGCCGAGCGGAACCGGGTCGCCGATGATCATCATCTCGGCTTCGGCATCGGCGATCGGCTGCAGGAAGGAGGCGTCGGCCAGGACCGCGTCGGCCTCGCCGTTGCGCACCGCGGCGACGGTCTCGTCCGGCGTGGCGAACTCGACCAGCGTGGCGCCGCTCTCGGCGACATGCGCGGCCTGGATGGTGCCGGTCTGGGCGGCCACGACGGCGCCGGTCAGGTCGATGCTGTCGTCCATGCCGACGTAGAGCGACGGATCCGGCGGCGTGTAGGCCTGGGTGAAGTCGATGACCGCATCGCGCTCGTCGGTGATCGACATGCCGGCGATGATCGTGTCGTAGTTGCCCGAGGTCAGGTTCGGGATGATCGAATCCCAGTCATTGGTGACCCACTCGCAGGTCAGCTCGGCGCGCTTGCACAGCTCGTCGCCCAACTCGCGCTCGAAGCCGTCCACTGCGCCGGAATCGTTGATGAAGTTCCACGGAGGGTAGGCGCCCTCGGTGCCCATGCGCACCACGTCCTGAGCCATGGCGAAGCTGGCGGACAGTGCCAGCACCGCGGTGGAAAGGATCACTTTCTTCATTGGTCTTGGTCTCCCGGTTGGTGATCTGTTGTTGGTCTGCTGTGCGGATCAGAGCTCGATGCTGTGCGACAGGAACTGCATCAGGCGATCCGTCTTGGGGCTGCGGAACAATGTCTCGGGCGGGCCTTCCTCCTCGATCTTTCCCTTGTGGAGAAAGACCACGTGGTCGGACACGTCCGCGGCGAGCCGCATGTCGTGGGTGACGAGCAACATGGTGCGCCCTTCCTGGGCGAGCTGCTTGATGACCTTTACCACTTCCTGCTCGAGCTCGGGGTCGAGCGCGGAGGTGGGTTCGTCGAACAGCAGCGCCTTGGGCTCCATCGCCAGCGCCCGCGCGATCGCCGCGCGCTGCTGCTGGCCGCCAGAGAGCTGCGCGGGGTAGACGTCGCACTTGTCACCGATGCCGACCTTGGCCAGCAGTTCGCGGCCGAGCGCCTCGACCTGGGCCTTGTCGCGCTTGAGCACGGTGACCGGCGCTTCCATCACGTTCTCGAGGATCGTCATGTGCGCCCACAGGTTGAACTGCTGGAACACCATCGACAGGTTGGTGCGGATGCGGATCAGCTGCTTGTGGTCGCCGGGACGGCGGTTCATGCCGGTCCCGCTCCACTTCACGGGTTCGCCCTCGAAGCGGATATCCCCCTGGTGGCTGTCTTCCAGCAGGTTGGCGCAGCGCAGGAGGGTTGACTTGCCGGAGCCCGAGGAACCGATCAGCGAGACCACCTCGCCCTTGCGCGCCACCATGTCCACACCCTTGAGCACTTCCAGCGCCCCATAGGTCTTGTGAAGGTCGCGGATCTCGATAACGGGCGGTGGGCTTGCGGTCACTGGTGGGCGGCTCTTGGTTATTTCAGTCGCAGAGTAGGGCGCAAATAACGGGCGATTGCAACGCGGAAAGGCAGTGTGACCCTGCGTGATCAGGCGTGATCACGCATATTCAAGGGCATATGCCTCAGGATCGGGCGGAATCGGGACCGCCATATAGTCGCTCAGCGGGATCTCGACGAAGCCGCGCGCCCCGAGAGCCGTGCGATGCTGCTCGGCCAGGTCCGCGATTCCCCCCGCGATGGCCCGCAGCAGGGCGCCGGCAAGTTGCGGCTGTGCCGTGACCAGCGCCTGACCGGGCGTGGCCGCGCTGCGCCCGACGATCTTCATGCCGCGGGCCAGGTCGGTATGGGCCTGGATCAGCCGCCAGCTGATGGCGTCGATGGCGGCGATCTCGGCCTCGCCGTCGCCGAGCGCGCGCACGCTGTCGCGGTGGCTGCCGGTTTCCCGACAGATCCGGAACCGGACCGGTGCAAAGGCGGCGACAGCCCAGCCGGAATGCGACACGGCCTCGTTGTAGACGAGGCTCGCACCCTCGAACTCGGCAAGCTGCGAGCGCGGATCGCTGTCCCGCACCACGAAGAGCGAATGATAATGGCCGGCGGGCGTGTCTTCGAGGCCGTAGTCGATCGCCCCGAGCAGGGTGACACTGGCGTGGAACTCGGTCCGCACAGGCAGGCCGCAAATCTGACCCAGCAGCAGGTCCGGGCTGCGCCAGAGAGCGAAGAGGTCGTCGCTGCGGGAAAGTTCGTCCGGCGCCACGATACCTTCGGCGCGCAGCCGGTCCCGGATCGCGGCCCAGAGCGCATCCGTCGCCTCCCGGACCCCGGGGTGGTCGTACATCGGCAGGGTGGCGATCATGTCAGCGGGGCGTTTCCACCCGCTGGCGGGCGAGCGCGCTGTCCCGGTCGTTGACGCCAAGCAGGTTGGCGACCAGACGGATCAGGGCATCTTCCTCGTCATCCCGCACGCCGTCCGCAAGAACCACCGCCCAGAGCGCCTCGACGACGCCGCTGCGGTCCTCGTAGGGGACGGCCTCCTTGATGGCGCGGGTGAAGCGCACGGTGTCGGGCGCCTGCCGCTCAAGCTCTTCCGCCTGGCTACGCAGGCTGGTCGCCTCGAACGGGGACAGGCCATAGCGCCGGGCCACGATCCGGTCGATCCTGTCGATCTCCGCCTCGGCATAATCGCCGTCCGAGCGGGCGACCCGCACCAGCAGCGCGGTCAGCGCCAGCCGCGCGTCCGGGTCCGGAAGCGTGGTCGGCGTGGAATCGGTCAGGATGCGGATCAGGTCAGCGAACATGAAATCGATATAGGGGCTTTGCCGGGCAGGGCCAATGGCGGAGTGCGAGGCAGGTCAGGCCGGGGGCGGGTCCAGCGGGTCGGCGGCGAGCGCCGCGGCATGGGCACGGCTCGCGGCGTCCGCATCGAGGCCGAGGCGCTCCGCGGCGCGGGCAAGATAGGCGCCCTCGACCTCCTTTTCCTCGCCATCGGACAGCGCGACACGCCACATCGCGATCAGCACGGCCTCCCGGTGCTCGTCGTCCAGCCGCTCGCGAACGGCGGCGGCGAACCGGCCGTCTTCCGGCGCCAGGTGCTCGAGCTTCTCGCTTTCCGCCCGCAACCGGGCGGCCTGCACGGGGTTGAGGTCGTACGTCGCAGCCAGGATCCTGTCGATCCGGCGGATCTCCTCCACGGCATAGCGCCCGTCGCTCTTGGCGGTGCGCACCAGAAGGCCGGCCATCGCATGGCGGCCGTCGAGTTCCGGCAGAGGGGCCGGGGAAGGAGAGAACAGGCGATTCAGCAGATCGGTGAACATGATCCAGATATGCCGCGTTGCAGCGCCTGCATCAAGCGTCGGGGTGCGGTGGCGTCAACCGTCATAGCCCTCGACGATCACAAGGTCGCCATCCGCAATCGGGTCGCGGATCGCCTTGGCCGCAAGGTGGTCGGGATCGTCGTAGCAGGCCATCGCATCGGCAAAGGTCGGGAATTCGATGACCACTGTGCGCGGGCGCAGCTCGCCCTCGCGCACGTCATACTGCCCGGCCCGGACAAGGAACCGGGCGCCATATCGCGCGAAAGGCTTGGCGGCGGCCTGCTTGTATTCCTCGAAGGCCTGCTGGTCCTTCACGTCCACATGGGCCACCCAATATCCCTTGAGCATCGTCAGTCTCCTCCGCTCCTTACAGGCTTATCCAAGCGGTCGCGGCTTGGCAAAGAGGATGTCGTCGATGGCGATTCCGCCCGGGTCGGTGTTGAGGATCAGCATCCCGGCGATGCCGGGGCCCGCCCCCTGCAGGCGATAGCCGAGTTCGGTGATTCCGGTGCCGGGGTGGTGGCTGAAATGGCCGAGGCGCTGGCCGTCGCGGGCCAGAAGCGTGACCTCGACGCTCCCCTGCGCCGCCGGGCCCGTGCCGAGCGGGGCGGCGTAGTCGGTATGGACGCGGAAGCCGGTCGCGGGCTGATCGGTGTCGAAGAGGATCGCCACCGCCCCCTCCCCGCGTGCCTCGAGCGCCGGGAAGCCGGCAGGGCCGAGCGGAAACAGGGCGTTGGAGCCGAAGCCGCGGTGCGACGCGACGCTCAGGTTCTGCCTCGGCGCGCCGCCCGCAATGCGGAGCCAGGGACCGTCCGGAGCGCCGGTGATCGTGTCGTGTCCGGTGCTGTTGGAGGAAACCTGTTGCCCGACGAAGCGCTCGCCGATCCATGCGCCGGAGGAATAGACCGGGCGGTCGAGGTTGAAGCCGGGCTCCGCCCGGGGCGGCAGCCGCTCGAAGTCAATCCGCCCGTCGAGGTCGTCACGCAAGACGCGGTAGTCCGCGATCTCGACATCGCCGGCCGTCGCTGCGGTGCCGAGGAGGAGCCCTAGCAGCCAGCCGAACCGTCGCATCATCAGCCCTCGCTTGCGCGCGGCGGCCTGATGCGGCCCTCGCCGATCCGGACCGCGCTGCCGCCGATCCGGACCCGGGTCAGCCGCCCGGTCTCGACCGTCGTCTCCAGCTCGATCCGGCTGGGCCGGCCCATCTCGGCGCCTTGCAGCAGACGGAACCGGGTGACGCCCTCGCAAGGAACGCCGGCCTGCATCAGCGGCGCAGCGAGTATGGCGCTGGCCGACCCGGTCGCGGGATCTTCGGGGATGCCGGCGGTCGGTGAGAACATGCGGGCCCGAAAATCGACGGCGTCCGCATCCTCGTTACCGCCGCGTGTATAGAGATAGGCGGAATCGACCTGCGCGGCGGCCATGAGTTCGGACCAATGCGGTTCGATCGGGCGGGCGGCGGCGAGTGCCGATCTGTCGGCCAGCGGGACGAACAGGAAGGCCGGCCCGCCCTGAAAGGCGCCGGGCAGATGGGCGTCGAACCCGATGCTCTCCTGCGGGAGGCCGAGCGCCGAGGCGATCAGACCGCTGGGCGCGCGGCCCGGATGCGGCACCGGCAGGACCGGGGCCTCGAACCGTCCGGAGGTCAGCCCTGCGCGCCGTTGCAGCGTGACCGGAACCAGCCCGGCCTCTTCCTCGAGGACCAGCTCGGCGTCGAAATCGCCCGTCCCGTGCTGAAGTTCGGCGAGCAGCGCCGCGCAGCCGAGCGTCGGATGGCCGGCGAAGGGGATCTCGGCGGTCGGAAAGAAGATCCGGACGTGCGCCGCGTGGCGTGCATCGCGCGGCGCCATCACGAAGATCGTCTCCGAGAGGTTGAACTCCCGCGCGATGGTCTGCATCTGCGCGGTCTCCAGCCCGTCGGCCCCGAGCACCACGGCGAGCGGGTTGCCGGCAAACGGCGTGTCGGTGAAGACATCGAGCGTGTGAAAGGGGAGTGTGTCGGTCAAGCGGACCTCCCGGACGGTGGTGGAACGGTCGGAGGGTGATCCATCCTTCCCGCGCTGTAAACCGGCGGCGGCGGAAGGCTCCCGCCGGGACAGGCCGCATCGTGGATGCGACCTCTCCCGTTGGGCGTAGCCGCGCGCGAGGCGCGCGCGGGCGATCTTTCGGACGAAAGATCGTGCCTCCGGCGGGGGTATTTCCGCCAAGAAGACAGGCGTTGGGTCAGACCAGCCGGCTGTTGTCCTTGGCCGCGCGGATGAAGTCGCGGAACAGGGGGTGGGGGTCGAAGGGCTTGGACTTCAGCTCGGGGTGGAACTGAACGCCGATGAACCAGGGGTGGTCCGCTACCTCGACGATCTCCGGCAGGCGACCGTCCGGCGACATGCCGGAGAACTTGAGCCCGTGCTCCTCGAGCTTGTCCTTGTAGCGGATGTCGACCTCGTACCGGTGGCGGTGGCGCTCGTCGATCGCGGTCCGGCCATAGATCTCGGCCACGCGGCTGCCGGGGGTGAGCACGGCGTCGTAGGAGCCGAGGCGCATGGTGCCGCCCTTGTCGTCATCGACCTTGCGCTCGACCCGTGCGTTGCCCTGCACCCATTCCTTGAGGTGATAGACCACCGGCGTGAAGCGTTTCTTGCCCGCCTCGTGGTCGAATTCCTCGGAGCCGGCGTCTGCCATGTCGGTGAGGTGGCGCGCGGCCTCGATCACTGCCATCTGCATGCCGAGGCAGATGCCCAGGTAGGGTACCTTGCGGGTGCGGGCGAACTCGGCGGCCTTGATCTTGCCTTCCGTGCCGCGTTCGCCAAAGCCGCCGGGCACGATGATCGCGTGGTAGGGCTCGAGATGCGGGACGCAGTCTTCCTTCTCGAAGATCTCGGCGTCGATCCACTCCGCATTGACCTTGACCCGGTTGGCCATGCCGCCGTGGGTCAGCGCCTCGGCGATCGATTTGTAGGCGTCTTCGAGTTGCGTGTACTTGCCGACGATGGCCACCCGAACCTCGCCGTCGGAATTGTGGATGCGGTCGGAGACGTCTTCCCAGCGTTCCAGATTCGGCTTCGGTGCGGGAGAGATGTCGAAGGCGTCGAGGACCGCCTGGTCCAGCCCCTCGCGGTGATAGGCCAGCGGCGCATCGTAGATCGACTTGAGATCCTGGGCGGCGATCACAGCCTCCGGGCGCACGTTGCAGAACAGCGCGAGCTTGTCGCGTTCCTTCTGGGGAATCGGCATCTCGGAGCGGCAGACCAGCAGGTCGGGCGCGAGGCCGATGGAGCGCAGTTCCTTGACCGAGTGTTGCGTCGGCTTGGTCTTGAGTTCGCCGGAGGCCTTGATGAAGGGCAGCAGCGTCAGGTGCATGAAGATCGACTGGCCGCGGCCCTTGTCCTGGGCGAACTGGCGGATCGCCTCGAAGAACGGCAGGCCCTCGATGTCGCCGACGGTGCCGCCGATCTCGCAGAGCATGAAGTCGACCTCGTCCTCGCCGATGGCGATCCATTCCTTGATCTCGTTGGTGACGTGCGGGATCACCTGGATCGTCTTGCCGAGGTAATCGCCGCGGCGCTCCTTTTCCAGCACGTTGGAATAGATCCGCCCGGAGGAGACCGAGTCCGTCCGCCGCGCCGCCACGCCGGTGAAGCGCTCGTAGTGGCCGAGGTCGAGGTCGGTCTCGGCGCCGTCGTCTGTGACGAAGACCTCGCCGTGCTCGAAGGGGCTCATCGTGCCCGGGTCGACGTTCAGGTAGGGGTCGAGCTTGCGCAGCCTTACACTGAATCCGCGCGCCTGCAGCAGCGCGCCGAGGGCGGCGGATGCCAGCCCCTTGCCGAGGGACGAAACGACGCCGCCTGTAATGAAGATGAAGCGTGCCATAGGTGGCCGACCCCCGTGATCTGGGCGCGGTTCCTGGCCTTGGAGCGCGCCGGTTTCAGCAGCAAGAATGCGTTCCGAGAAACGCACCATCACGGGACTCGGATTTTAGAGGATTCGCCGTGACAGGGCAACAGCACCTCTAGATGCTGTTGTCGAATTCTGGATGTATGCAAAGCCTAGTGGCTTGTTGGTGACGCCTTACTCCGCAGCCTGCGGCACCAGCGGCGTGTTGCCGGACGGTGCGGGCGGCAGCAGATCGCTGGCCGACGGTGTGTCGGTGACCGGGGCCTGAACCGGCGCGGGCGCGTCGGTGATCCGGTCGACGACCGATGCGGTATCGGAATTCGCGGCGGCGAGAATCGTCAGCGTGATCGAGGTGATGATGAAGGCGATGGCAAAGAGCCAGGTCATCTTGCCGAGCGCGGTCGCCGCGGCGCGACCAGACATGACACCACCGCCACCGCCACCGCCCATGCCCAGGCCGCCGCCCTCGGAACGTTGCAGCAGCACGATGCCGATCAGGCACAGGGCCAGGATCAGGTGGACGATCAGGATGACGTTTTCCATGCACGGAGCCTCGAATTCGGATGCGGGGTATCTAATGGGAAGCCCACCTGCCCGCAACCCCTTGGGGCCGGCGTTTCGTCCAAGCTGGGCCAATGCGTCAGAATGGAGGTTTCCGCCCCGCTCCGCTACCGCTATACCGGCGCGGGTTTTCTGCCAGCCAAGGAGATGGATATGGCCAATGTCGTCGTGGTCGGCGCCCAGTGGGGCGACGAGGGGAAGGGCAAGATCGTTGACTGGCTGTCGGAACGTGCCGACGTGATCGCCCGTTTCCAGGGCGGGCATAACGCCGGCCACACGCTGGTGATCGACGGCGAGGTGTTCAAGCTGTCGCTGTTGCCGTCGGGGATTGTGCGCAAGGGCAAGATCAGCGTGATCGGCAACGGTGTCGTGCTGGATCCCTGGGCGCTGGTCTCCGAGGTCGAGAAGCTGGCCGCGCAGGGTGTCGAGATCACGCCCGACAACCTGATGATCGCCGAGAACACGCCGCTGATTCTGCCGCTGCACGGCGAGCTGGATCGTGGCCGCGAGGCGCAGAACTCGGTGGCCAAGATCGGCACAACCGGACGCGGTATCGGCCCTGCCTACGAGGACAAGGTCGGCCGGCGGGTGATCCGCGTCGCCGACCTCGCCGACGAGGCGACGCTGCAGACGCGTATCGGGCGGCTGCTCGTGCACCATGACGCGCTGCGCAAGGGGCTGGGCCTGCCGCCGGTCGATTCGGACAAGCTGCTGGCCGACCTGCGCGAGATCGCGCCCAAGGTGCTGCCCTACGCGAAGCCGGTCTGGCGCGAGATGAACATCGCCCGCAAGGCCGGCAAGCGGATCCTTTTCGAGGGAGCGCAGGGTAGCCTGCTCGACGTCGATTTCGGCACCTATCCCTACGTGACCTCCTCCACCACGCTCTCGGGCAGCGCCGCCGCAGGCACCGGCATGGGGCCGGGCTCGATCGACTTCGTGCTCGGGATCGTCAAGGCCTACACCACCCGCGTCGGCGAAGGCCCGTTCCCCTGCGAGCTCTTCGACAAGGTGGGCGAGCACCTGGCGACCGTGGGCCGCGAGAAGGGCACCGTGACGGGCCGTTCCCGTCGCTGCGGCTGGTTCGATGCGGTCCTCGTGCGGCAGACCTGTGCGCTCTCCGGCGTGAACGGTATCGCGCTGACCAAGATGGACGTGCTCGACGGGCTCGAGGAGCTGAAGATCTGCACCGGCTACGAACTCGACGGTGAGCGGCTGGACTACCTGCCGACCGCGGCCGACCAGCAGGCGCGCGTGACCCCGATCTACGAGACGATGGAAGGCTGGAGCGAGAGCACGGCTGGCGCGCGCAGCTGGGCCGACCTGCCCGGCGCGGCGGTGAAGTATGTCCGCCGGATCGAGGAGTTGATCGAGTGCCCGGTCGCGCTACTTTCCACCTCGCCCGAGCGTGACGACACGATCCTCGTCACCGATCCTTTCGCGGACTGACATGACCCTGAGCTACAAGGCGCGGCGGCGCTGGTCCCTCTTCATTCTGCTGGTCGGCATGCCCGCCTACGTGGTGGGCGCCGTTACCGTGGTGAACGCGCTGGAGCGGCCGTCGATCCTTGTTGAGTTCCTGGTCTACGTGGTGCTCGGGGTGGCCTGGGTCCTGCCGTTCCGCTTCGTCTTTCGCGGGATCGGCAAGCCCGATCCCGACGCGGATGCCGGGGCGGGCGAGGCGTCGCCTCCTTCCGCTTCGGACGCCCCCGAGGACAGATAGACGGCGCCGGAGCGCCGCTCCCTGAAAAGTAAAAGGACGAGGGCGCTCCTTGGCGGCCTCGTCCGATACTCGTTACACCCGGTGGTGCGGAGCGGTCAGAGAACCGCCCGGCGTTCCTCCGGGGTATAGCGAGAGCTTTGAGAAAGGGTGAACTGGCCCCGGTCGAGCTTGCGGATCTTGCCTTGGCGCAGCAGCTGCCCGAAGGTCCGCAGGCTGTCTTCCCGCCGCAGCGCTTCCTGGCCGTCGAGCTGGCGCACGACGTTCATGATCTGCGGGTGCGAGAAGTGCGGCCGTCCCTCGACATAGGACGTATAGGCCGCGGCGCATTCCAGGAGTTCTTCCAGGCCACTGGCGCCCATGCGCTCGGCATATTCGTCGAAGGTCGTGCTGTCGGCGAGGATGCCGGCGGCGTCCTCGGTGCGGCTGGCCATCGGCGATTCGGCGTCGGCGTCGTCGAACATCTCGGAGCGGGCCACGGAGACGCGGCGCGGACGCACCGGCGCGACCGGGCGATCCTCTTCGGGGCGGCGCGCGGCGGGCGCGTCGACCCGCTGCTCGGAGACCAGCATCAGCGGTGCGACCCGCGGACGTTCGCGGCTTTCGCCTTCGCTGCGCTCGCCGGAGCTGGAAACCGGGCGGCGCGGGCGCACCGGCGCGGTCCGCTCGGCCGACGCGACGTCTTCGCGCGGCGCGTCCGTCGCGTCCTGCATGGGCTGGGAGGCAAGGGTCTCATCAGCGATCGGCGCCCGCTCGGAAGGCTTCTCCGCGGCGTCATCGGCTTCGTAGGCGGCGAGCGGGATGCTGTGCGGGCGAACCACCTTGGCCAGGTCCTTGCGGTAGGGCTCCGATTCGGTCTCGCTGGTGTCGCGCTTGGCGGTCCCTTCGGCCTTGGTCGCGGCCACCGCGGCCTTCAGGTGCTCGATGGCCGAGCGGCGGCGGCGGAGTTCGGGGCCGGCGAGCTTGGTGTTGGTCTCGTCGAGCAGACGGCTCAGCTTGTCATCCTCGCCATCGGTCTGCGACAGGGCGCGGGCGCGGCGTTCGGCGACCGCCTCGGCACGATTGGCCTCCTCGGTCTCCTGCGCAAGCTGGGCGATCGTGCTCTCGATGGCCTGGCCGAGCGTGTCGTCTTCCTCTTCGTCCGTGATCGCATCGGAGGCCCGCAGGATCAGCGCTTCCAGCGCGGGAGCTTCCTCCTCGGCCTCGTCACGCGCGGCGACCTCGTCTGCCTCGGCGACATCCTCGTCGTCGAACGCTTCATCGCGGGCCTCGATCTCCTGCGCGTCCTCTTCCAGTTCCGAGGGATATTCGGCGAGTTCGCCCTCTTCCACGGTGTCGAAATCCGCAGCGGGTTCGTCTTCCCGCATCTCGAAGTCCGAGGCATGGATCGTATCCGTCGGAGTGGCGTGGGCGGCGAAATCGACCTGGGAGAGCGCAGCGAGGATGTCGCTGTCGTCTTCCTGCTCGGCAGTCGCCGGCGCAGCCTCGCCGTCATCGGCGGGCGTGCCCATCGCCTCGTCCGCATCAGCGGATTCCAGAGCGGCAACCTCGGCCATGTCCTCGGCCATCTCGCGCTCGACCTCTTCGAGTTCACGAAGCAGTTCGGCCTCGTCCTCGTCCGACATCAGGGCGGCGTCGGTTTCCGCCTCATCGGCTTCCGCGACCTCTGCCTTCGGCAGGTCGGCGGCCTCGGGCATCGTGGTCTCGGTTTCGACCTCGACCTCGGCCACAGCCTCGGCGACTTCCGCGATCTCTTCTTCGGGGGCGTCCAGCGTCTCCGGCTCGACGGTCTCAGTCGGCTCGGGCGCCTTTTCGGCCTTGCGGCCAGCGCCAGTCAGGGCGGCCTTGATCGACGCCATCAGAGAGGTCTTGCGGATCCGGACCACGCGGCCTTCCGGCTGCTCGGCGGGCTCTTCAGAGGTCGTCTCGGAAGCTTCTTCCACGGTCTCTTCTGCGACGGTTTCCTCGACGGTCTCGGCGTCCTCGGCGACGGCGTCGGCCAGTTCGACCTCGGTCTCCTCGGCCACGAACTCCGCTGTGAACTCGGCATCATCCGATTCGGCTGCGAATTCGGTCGCGTCATCCTGTTCCGCCTCGACGGTCTCGTCATCGCGAAGGGTCGATTCCCCGTCAAGGGCGTCGAGCACGTCGTGCATCGTCGGAACGTTGCTCTCGTCCGTGGCGAAGGGCGCCTGGGTGACTTCTTCGGTGAGGGCTTCGAACGGCGCTTCGGCGGTCTCTTCAGCGAGAACTTCGGTGGCAGCGAACTCGTCTTCCGCCACCACTTCCTCAGCCTCAGCCTCAGCCTCAGCCTCAGCCTCAGCCTCAGCCTCAGCCTCAGCCTCGACGAACTCCTGCGTGAAAGCGATGTCGCTCTCGTCAGCGGTCCCGACCTCGGGGGCTTCGAAAACGAAGGGCGCGTCCTCGGCGACGGGCTGCGACGTGTCTTCATCGGCCATCACGTCGGTCTCGCCGGACGCTTCGACTGCGTCGTCCTGCATTTCCTCGGAGACGGTCCAGTCGGACAGCACGGCGGCAGCTTCGCCCTCGTCGATCGCGACCGGATCCCCGGCAAGCTCGACGGTCTCTTCAATCTCCTCAATGGCCTCGACCGGCGCGGGCGTATCCCATGCGGAAGTCTCGGTGTAGGTTTCCTCGGCGGCGGGTTCGAAGACGCTTTCCTCTTCCACAACCGCTTCGGTCTCGGTCAGGGGCGCGTCCTCGGCGACGTCCGCGAAGGAGGCCGGCTGTTCCTGCACGTCGTTCTCGGGCTGCTCCCAGGTCGCCGGCGCAGGGGCGTCAAAGGCCTGCATCTCCTGCGGGGCTTCGAAGGGCGCGAATTCGCCGGTCGGCTCCGTCGAGGTTTCGAAGGAGGCGGTGTCCTGCTCGGTTTCGAGCACGGCGTCGGCAATCGGCTCGTCCTGCGCGACGACCTCGTCTTCAGCGTAGGATTCGCCGTGCTCTTCGGTCGGCTGGTCCTCCACCGGGGCAAAGGACTGTGCGTCCTCCGCCTGGGGGAAGCCTTCATCGGACGCGGCTGCGGGCTCTTGCCAGCCCATGTCGTTCTGCGCCATCGGCTCGATCGTCCAGGCGCCCTCGGTCTGGGAGACCTCGGCTTCCGCGTTGCTCCAGGCGGCTTCCTCGGCGGCGAGGGTGTCGAACTCGACGGCTTCGGGCGTTTCTTCGCTCACCGGCATTTCGTCGGTGACGATGACCGTCTCCGGCTCGGCTTCGGGAGCGAGTTCGTAGGCGGGCGCCTCGAAGGAGGTTTCCTCGACGGGGATCCCGGCCTCAACCTGGATCTCGGGCGCGATCTCCTCCTCCGCCATCTCCGGCTCAGCGAAGGCGTCCGTAACCGCCTCCCCAAGTGTCTCCGGCTCCGGCGCGTTCATGGCGGCGACCGCGATGTCGGCCGGCGCGGCCTCCTCATCGGCGTCCATCAGGGTGCCGGGCATCTCGCCGTAGACCGGCACGTCGAAGCTGAGCGCCGCCTCCGGCTCGTCCGCCATCGCCATCATGTCGGCCGGGAAGGCCATCTCTTCGGACGGGGCGAGGTCGGAGGCGAAATCCTCGGTTTCCGGCTCGTAGGTCGGAGCTTCCTCGGGCTCGGACGAGGCGGCGAAGTCCGGCTCGACAAAGCTGTCGTCCTGAGTCGCCATCGGCTCGACGGCTTCTTCGGGCTGCGGGGCCTCGACTTCGGCGAGTTCGGCCAGTTCCTGAGATGCTTCGGGAAGCACGTCCTGCGACATGCCCTCGGCGTCTTCCTCCGCTGCGATGGGTGCAGCGACTGCGGTGGCAGCGGCTGCCGTGGCTGCGGTTGTTGCGGTCTCCGCGGCAATGTTCTGCGAAACAACGGCACGGATGCGGGCGAGCTTGGTGGCGATGCTCTCGTTCGGAGCGATGGCCGGCTTGGCCGGTTCGGGCTGCGGCGCGGGCTCGGGCTCGGGCTCGACCGCCGGCGTTTCGGCGACGGCGGGCTGCGCGGGAGCAGGCTGCGCAGGCGCTTCGGCAGGCGCCGGCTCTGCGGCGGTTGCTGCGGGGGCGAGGGGCTGCGGTTGCGCGGGTGCCACTTCGTCACCGGCGCGCAGGGTGATTCCGTTCTCGCCGACCCGCGCCTCGACACGGCGGCGGATTTCCTTTTCGACGATGCGTTGCAGCATCTCGGCGTCGGGCGTCGGCGGCTCGGCGCCGAAGTAGCGGTCCTCTGCGGCGAGGTCGCGGAAGTATTCCGCGATCGCTTTCATCGTGCCGAAGGAATCCTCGAACCCTTCGAGGGTGCAAGAGAAGGTGCCGTAGGATACGGTCAGAATCTTGTTGGAGCCTACCATCGTCTTCGCGCTCTCTCTCTTTCTATTCCTGCCACACGGTTAATTGCGCACGGATGCTCGTATGCGCTCGACCTCACCAAATTTAAGGTATCAATTCCGGGCGAGAATATGGTCTTCGTGTGGAAAACTGGACAATCTTAGCATGGAACAGCCAATTGTCCGCTCTTCGGCCGGCATAACACTGGTCGGCGGCGGAGCGGCGCGGCCGGAGGATCTCGACGAATCGCTGGCTCATGCGCCGTGTCTCGTCGCGGCGGATGGTGGCGCCGGTTTCGTCCTGTCGACGGGCCGGATGCCGGAGGCAGTGATCGGCGACATGGATTCGCTGCGCCCGGAGGTGAGGGAGCGACTGCCGCGGGAGCGGTTGCACCCGATCACCGAGCAGGACAGCACGGATTTCGACAAGGCGCTGCGGTCGGTCCGCGCGCCGCTCGTGCTTGGCGTCGGCTTTCTCGGCCGTCGGGTCGACCACCAACTCGCCAATTTCAACGTGCTGGTACGGCGCGCAGCCCAGCCCTGCGTGCTGGTCGGCAAGCGGGATGTCGTGCTGGCGGCGCCGCGCCGGATATCGCTGGAGCTGGCCCCCGGAAGCCGGGTCTCGCTGTTTCCGATGGCAAGCTGCGCGGGGCGGTCTGTTGGTCTGCATTGGCCGATCGACGGGTTGGAGATGACGCCTGCGGGCGTGATTGGCACATCCAATCGTGTAGCGCAGGGGCATGAGGGGCTGGTAGAGCTGTCTTTCGAGGGGAGCGGGATGCTGCTGATCCTGCCGCGAAAGGCGCTGCCGGCAGTGATCGACGCGCTGTTGCCACGAGCGTGATCCGCGCGCGTCAGCGCGCGCCCGGCCCAACGGGGCAAGTCGCGTCAGCGATGCGCCCCGGCGGGAGCCCTCCCGCCCGGCAGCGCCGCATCACAGATGCGTCCCCGCCCGTTGGGCCGGGCCGCGCCTTCGGCGCGGTGGCTCCGGATCAGCAGTTCGGCACGTTGACGGCGAGTCCGCCCAGAGACGTTTCCTTGTAGCGGTCCGACATGTCGGCGCCGGTCTGGCGCATGGTTTCGATACAGGCGTCGAGCGGCACGAGGTGGTGGCCATCGCCCCGCAGGGCGAGAGAGGCGGCGCTGACCGCCTTGATCGCGCCGAGCCCGTTGCGTTCGATGCACGGCACCTGGACCAGCCCGCGCACCGGATCGCAGGTCATGCCGAGGTGATGCTCGAGGGCGATCTCGGCGGCGTTCTCGATCTGCTCCGGCGTCCCGCCCATGACGGCCGCGAGCCCGGCCGCCGCCATCGCCGAAGCGCTGCCGACTTCCGCCTGGCAGCCGGCTTCCGCGCCCGAGATCGAAGCGTTTGTCTTGATCAGCCCGCCGATCGCGGCGGCGGTGAGCAGGAAATCGGGCAGGCGGGCGGAACTGGCCGAGGGGACATGCCCGAGCCAGTAGCGGATCACCGCCGGCAGCACTCCGGCCGCGCCGTTGGTGGGCGCGGTGACCACCTGTCCGCCGGCGGCATTCTCCTCGTTGACCGCCATGGCATAGGTGCTGATCCAGTCGTTGACCGTATGCGGGGCGCCGAGGTTCAGCCCGCGCTCGTCCTGCAGGGCGGCGTGGAGCGCCGGGGCGCGGCGTCGGACCTGAAGCCCGCCGGGCAGGATGCCGCCGGTTTCCAGTCCGCGGTCGATGCTGTCGGACATCACCTGCCAGATCCGGCGGATGCCGGTGTCGAGCGCCTCGGGCGGGTGGTGCACGGCTTCGTTGGCGCGCTTCATCGCCGCGATGCTCTTGCCCGAGTCGCGGGCCATCTCCAGCATCTGGGCCGCGGTGGCGAACGGGTAGGGCACCGGGCGCGCGGCGGTGGTGACGGGCGGCGCGCCGAGCTCCTCCTCGGTGACGACGAAGCCGCCGCCGATGGAATAGTAGGTCTCCTGCAGCAGCACGTCGCCTTGGGCGTCGAGCGCCATCAGGATCAGGCCGTTGGCATGACCCGGCAGCGGTGGGCCGTAGTCGAAGACGAGATCCGTCTCCGGGGCGAACGCCAGGGTGCCCAGCACTGCTGCCTCTATCCGCCCGGTCTGCCGGATCGACTCCAGCGCTTGCTCCGCCGCCGCCGCGTCGTAACTCTCGGGGCGAAAACCGGCGAGGCCGAGGATCACCGCCCGATCGGTGGCGTGGCCGACGCCGGTGAAGGCGAGCGAGCCGTGCAGGCTGGCCCGCAGCCCGTGGGCATGGAACGGCGACGCGCGCAGCTGGTCGAGGAACCGGCCTGCGGCCACCATCGGCCCCATCGTGTGCGATGACGAGGGGCCGATGCCGACCTTGAAGATGTCGAAGACGCTCAGAAACATCGGATCCCCACTTGCTCTCCTCTCTCCGATAGCCACTGTCGGGTCGTCCCGATAGCCCGGTTGCGACCCATCGGCGCCAAAACCCGCGCGCACCGTGGGCGCGGAACGGCTGGCCCGGGCCGCGAACTCGTCGGCACAATCTGGCAGAAAACCGCTCGCAGCCGGTCTGTCCATGGCCTATAACCGGGCGGAACCTGGGAGTTTGCCGCATGACCAACGATCTTTCGCCCATCGACCGTGCCAAATACATCGCCGCCCGCCGGTCCTGCGACTACGTCCAGAGCGGCATGCGGGTCGGGCTTGGAACCGGGTCGACGGCGGCCTGGATGGTGCGGTGCCTCGGCGAGATGGTCCGCGAGGAGGGGCTCGACATCGTCGGCGTTCCGACCTCGACGCGCACCGCCGACCTGGCGCGCCAGGTGGGCGTGCCGGTGGTCTCGCTCGACGAGGCGAAATGGCTCGACGTGACGATCGACGGCGCCGACGAGTTCGACGAGAACCTCAACCTGATCAAGGGCGGCGGCGGTGCGCTGCTGCAGGAGAAGATCGTCGCCACGGCTTCCGACCGGATGGTGGTGATCGCCGATGCCGCCAAGGAGGTCCGCGCGCTCGGCGCCTTCCCGCTGCCGGTGGAGACGGTGCCCTTCGGCTGGCAGACCACCAAGGCGCTGGTCGAGGAAACGCTGGTCAACATGGACGTGCTGGGCCGCGAGTCGACGCTGCGGATGAATGATGACGTTCCCTTCGTCACCGACGAGGGCAATTACATAATCGACCTGCACCTGCACCGGATCGGCAACCCGCGGCAGCTCGCGCTGGTGCTCAACCAGATCCCGGGCGTGGTCGAGAACGGCCTGTTCATCGACATCTGCGACGCGGTGGTCATCGGCCACAGCGACGGGCGGGTCGAGGTGCGCGACCTCAACGCCGGGGTGGCGGCCGATGAGCAGCTCGACGTGCTCGACAGCGACAACATCTTCGCCGACGGTCCCGACTGAGCCGGGCCGGGGCACGCAGCGAGAGGCATTCCATGGATTTCGATTTCGACCTTTTCGTCATCGGTGGCGGATCGGGCGGCGTTCGCGCCGCACGGGTTGCGGCTGGAGAAACCGGGGCGAAGGTGGGGCTCGCGGAGGAAAGCCGCATGGGGGGCACCTGCGTGATCCGTGGCTGCGTTCCCAAGAAGCTGATGGTCTTTGCCTCGGAATATGCCGAAGGGATGCACGAGGCGGTCGATTACGGCTGGGACGTGAAGATCGGCGGGTTCGACTGGACAAAGTTCCGCACCCGGCTCGAGGGCGAGCTTGACCGTCTGGAAGGTGTCTACAACCGGCTGCTCGAGGGCTCTGGCGTGACGGTCTTTCCGCAGCGCGCCACGGTTGCGGACGCACACACGGTGCGCCTGGCCGATGGCACCACGAAGACCGCCAAGCACATCCTGATCGCGACCGGTGGCTGGCCCTCGATCCCCGAGGTCGAGAACGGCGAACTCGGCATTTCCTCGAACGAGGTCTTCCACCTCGAAGAGCTGCCCAAGCGGCTGCTGGTGGTCGGCGGCGGGTATATCGCCTGCGAGATGGCCTGCATCTTCAACGGGCTCGGAACGGAGGTGACGCAGTTCTACCGAGGTGCGCAGATCCTGCGTGGCTTCGACGGCGAGGCGCGCGGCCATATCGCCGAACACATGCAGCGCCACGGCATCGACATCCACTGCGGCACCAACATCCTGTCGATGGAGAAGGTCGATGGCGGTATCGAGGTCCGCTCGACCACCGGCGACACCTTCACGTTCGAGGAGGTGCTCTTTGCCATCGGGCGGACGCCGAACAGCGCCGGGCTTGGGCTCGAAGAGGTCGGCGTCGAGATCGGGCGGCGCGGCGAGGTCGTGGTGGACCAGTACAGCCAGACCTCGGTGCCCTCGATCTATGCCATCGGCGACGTGACCAACCGGGTGCAGCTCACGCCCGTGGCGATCCGCGAGGGGATGGCCTTTGTCGATACGGTGTTCAAGGGCAACCCCACGGCGCCGGATCACGACCTGATCCCGTCGGCCGTCTTTACCCAGCCCGAATACGGCACCGTCGGGCTGAGCGAGGAAGATGCGCGCGAGAAAGGGCCGATCGAGGTCTATTCGACGGCCTTCCGGCCGATGCACAAGAGCTTCATCGGGCGCGATGATCGCGTGCTTATGAAGCTGATCGTCTGCGCCGACACGCGCAGGGTGCTGGGCGTCCATATCGTGTCCGACCACGCTGGCGAGATGATCCAGCTTGCCGGCGTCGCGGTAAAGATGGGCGCCACAAAGGAAGATTTCGACCGAACCGTTGCCGTTCACCCGACCATGTCGGAGGAACTGGTGACCCTGAAGACGCCGGTCCGGACCGCCTGATACGGAAGCCGGGGCGCTTGAAATGCGCGCCGCGGCGACCATTTGGCAAAGGGACCGACCGACGAGAACCGAGAGGGAAGAGTATTCATGGCAGGAAACAGCGGCGGACCCTGGGGCGGTGGCTCCGGTGGCGGCGGCCAGCAGGGTGGCGGAAATCGTGGTAGCGGTGGCGGCGGACGCCGTCCCGGAGGCGACAGCCAGATCCCCGAGATCGACGAGATCGTGAAAAAGGGCCAGGAGCAGCTCCGGGTCCTGATGGGGGGGCGCGGCGGTGGCCCGCGCGAGCCCGGCCGGCCCGGCGGGGGCGGCGAAGGGCCTAAGCTGACCCGGGGCACCGCGCTGCTTGGCCTCGGTGCCGTGGTCGTGCTCTGGGGCCTTGCCTCGTTCTACACCGTGAAGCCCGAAGAGCAGTCGGTCGAACTGTTCCTCGGCGAGTTCTACGCCACCGGCAACCCGGGCCTCAACTTCGCGCCCTGGCCGCTGGTGACCGCTGAGGTCGTCAACGTCACCTCCGAACGCACCGAGGACATCGGCGAGGATTTCGCCTCTCGCGGCAGCGATACCGGCCTGATGCTGACCACCGACGCCAACATCGTCGACATCGATTTCCAGGTCGTCTGGAACATCAACAGCGCAGACAAGTTCCTGTTCAACCTGCGTGACGGGCGTGACACCGTGCGCGCCGTGTCGGAAGCCGCCATGCGCGAGATCATCGCCGCATCCAGCCTGGCGCCGATCCTGAACCGCGACCGTGGCATCATCGCCGAGAACGTGAAGTCCAGCATCCAGGCGACGCTCGACAGCTACGACAGCGGAATCAACATCGTCCGGGTCAACCTCGACAAGGCCGACCCGCCGACCGAGGTGATCGACGCCTTCCGCGAAGTTCAGGCCGCCGAACAGGAGCGCGACCGGCTCGAACGCCAGGCCGACGCCTATGCCAACCGCGTCCTCGCCGGCGCGCGCGGTGAGGCCGCCCAGGTGCTCGAAGAGGCGGAAGCCTACCGCGCCCAGGTGGTCAACGAGGCCGAGGGTGAGGCGAGCCGCTTCACCGCCGTTCTCACGGAGTACGAGAAGGCACCCGAGGTGACCCGCAAGCGGCTCTATCTCGAGACGATGGAAAAGGTGCTCGGCGATGTCGACAAGGTGATCCTCGGCGAAACCGGCGCCGGCGGCCAGGGCGTGGTGCCCTACCTGCCGCTGAACGAGTTGCGCCGCAACACGACCCCCACCGAGCAGGGAGGCAACTGAGATGAAGCGCGCAACCTATTTTCTGCCGATCGCCGTCATCCTGGTGGCCGGCCTGCTGGCCTCGATCTTCATCGTGGACGAACGCGAGAAGGCGCTCGTGCTGCAGTTCGGCCAGATCAAGCGGGTCAAGGAAGACCCGGGCCTCGCGTTCAAGATCCCGCTGATCCAGGAAGTCGTCTTCTACGACGACCGGATCCTGGCGCTCGACACCGACACGATCGAAGTCACGCCGTCGGATGACCGCCGCCTCGTCGTCGACGCCTTCGCACGTTACCGGATCGCCGACGTGGTCCGGTTCCGCCAGGCCGTCGGCGTTGGCGGGCTGCCCGCCGCCGAGAGCCGCCTGAGCTCGATCCTGAACGCGCAGATCCGGGAGGTGCTCGGTGCCGACCAGGTGACCTCCGACACCATCCTGTCGGAAGACCGCCGGATCCTGATGAACCGCATCCGCGACCAGGCCCGCGCCCAGGCGCTCTCGCTCGGTCTCGACGTGGTCGACGTGCGGCTCAAGCAGACCAACCTGCCCGAGCAGAACCTGAACGCCACCTTCGAGCGGATGCGCGCCGAGCGGGAACGGGAAGCCGCCGATGAGATCGCCCGCGGTAACGAGGCCGCCCAGCGTGTTCGCGCGCAGGCCGACCGGACAGTGGTGGAGCTCGTCTCCGAGGCCAACAAGGAAGCGGAGATCGTCCGCGGTGAGGCCGACGCCGAACGCACCACGATCTACGCCGAAGCCTTTGGCGCAGACCGGGAGTTCTTCGAGTTCTTCCGCTCGCTCTCGGCCTACGAAGAAGCGCTCAAGGGTGAGAACTCCTCACTGGTCATCACGCCCGACAGCGAGTTCTTCAACTACTTCGGTGGCTCGACGGGAGTTCCGGTCGAGTGATCGCGATACTGATCCTGGCCTTCGGGCTGGTCTTGGTTCTGGAGGGGCTGGTGCTTGCACTGGCCCCTTCCCGTATGGAGGAGGTCCTGCGGATGCTGGTCGAGATGCCGGTGGAAACGCGCCGGCTGATCGGTCTGCTGGCGATGACGCTGGGCGGCATCCTGCTCTGGCTGGCGGCCTGGGTTTCGGGCTAGCGCGTCGACGCAACCGGGCGGCGCGCCGCCGGCTGCGGCCCGGGGGCCAAGGCTATGACTTGCGAGAATCCTCCCGGCCTGAAACACTTCGTTCCGGAGCATGAACGGGGAGGCCGGGCGCGGGTATCACCGCAGGAACACAGGGTCGTGACGCGGCGCGACGGCACTTTGAATTGCTGTTTTGGCGCCGATCATCAACGTTTGCTGACACAAGGAAACGCCTTTGAGCCGTTCCCCAAATTGCCCGCTTCCACGGCGGGCTGACAGGAAAAAGGATAATCGAGTGACGTCTCTTGCAATTTCCACCACCAGAGAGCCCGGCCGTGCGGCCATCGCCCGGATCTCGGGCGGCGTGCTTCTGGCCCTGACACTTCTGGTCGCGCAGGCTGTCGGCGCCCACGCGCGCGGCGCGCCGGAGAGTTTCGCGGACCTGGCCCAGAAGGTCAGCCCCGCGGTCGTGAACATCACCACCGCGACGACGGTCGCAACCATCGGCAGCCCGCATGGCGATACCCCGGTCGTGCCCGAGGGATCTCCCTTCGAGGATTTCTTCCGTGACTTCATGGAGCGCAACGGCCCTGGCGACGCGCCGAGCCGCCCGCGCCGCTCCTCGGCCCTCGGCTCCGGCTTCGTGATCTCCGAAGACGGGTTCATCGTGACCAACAACCACGTCATCGAGAAGGCCGACGAGATCACCATCGAGTTCTATTCCGGCGAAGAGCTGCCGGCCGAGGTGATCGGTACCGACCCGAACACCGACCTCGCGCTCCTCAAGGTCGA
This sequence comes from Tropicimonas sediminicola, assembly GCF_900188335.1. Lineage (GTDB taxonomy): Bacteria > Pseudomonadota > Alphaproteobacteria > Rhodobacterales > Rhodobacteraceae > Tropicimonas > Tropicimonas sediminicola. Next base: position 521,910 of record NZ_FZOY01000001.1, read on the forward strand.
GACCGACGAGCCGCTGCCCTTCGTCTCCTGGGGCAATTCGGATGAATCCCGCGTGGGCGACTGGGTGATGGCCATGGGCAACCCGCTCGGCCAGGGGTTCTCGGTCTCCGCCGGGATCGTCTCGGCCCGCGGCCGTGCCCTGTCCGGCAGCTATGACGACTTCATCCAGACCGACGCCGCGATCAACCGCGGCAACTCCGGCGGCCCGCTGTTCAACATGAACGGCGACGTGATCGGTGTGAACACCGCGATCCTGTCGCCCAACGGCGGCTCCATCGGCATCGGTTTCGCCATGTCGAGCCGGGTGGCGCAGAACGTCATTGCGCAACTCGAGCAGTATGGCGAGACCCGCCGTGGCTGGCTCGGCGTGCGCATCCAGGACGTGACCGACGACGTCGCCGAGGCCATGGGGCTCGAGGAAGCCCGCGGCGCGCTGGTGACGGACGTGCCCGAGGGGCCGGCAGCGGAAGCGGGCGTCCTGTCCGGTGACGTGATCCTCAGCTTCGACGGCGTCGACGTCGAGGACACCCGCGGGCTGGTGCGTCAGGTCGGCAATTCCGAGATCGGCAAGTCGGTCCGGATGATGGTCTATCGTGACGGCAAGACCGAGACCCTGCTGGTGACGCTTGGCCGCCGCGAGACTGCCGAGGGGGCCGTTCCCGCCATCGCCGAGGCGCCCGATGCGGAGCCGCAGGACGCGGAGATCCTTGGCCTGACGATCACGGCAGTTACCGACGAGCTTGCCGCCGAAATGGACCTCGGCAGCGACGCTTCCGGCCTGCTGGTCAAGGAAGTCGACGAGATGAGCGAGGCCTATGAAAAGGGCCTTCGCGCCGGCGACATCATCACCCAGGCCGGCCAGATAGAAGTCGCGTCGATCCAGGACATGGAGGACCGCCTTCAGGAGGCCCGCGACGCCGGGCGCCGGTCGATCCTCCTGCTGGTGCGCCGCGCCGGCGAGCCGCGGTTCGTCGCGCTCAACGTCGAGCAGTAATTCCGCCACTTTTTCTTAGCGCTGAACACAAGGGCGCCGGCAGCAAATGCCGGCGCCCTTTCCTTTTCCCAGCCGCCTCGCGCCCTCGTCTGGTATTCTCGGTGACCTGGTTCTCCGAGGCACCGCGGCCGGACGTCCTTGCTTGCCTCGTTCATGTATCGAGGGCGGGCGAGGGAGCGGAACTGGAGGGTTGGGAATTGTAGAGTGCCCCGGTGTTTGCCCGTGCCGCATTACAGGTCGGGGGGCGGAGGATCCCGTGGGGCATCCAGATGAATGGAGCGCGCCTTCGGCGTGAGGGTGTTCAGATTCGCCACCCATGGCTTGTTGCGGACGGGGGATCGACGCCAGCCTTTCAGATCATCGCCTGGCAGAAGCGCGAAGGCAGCCGCATAAAGAAAGAGCGCCGGCAATCATTGCCGGCGCCCTGTGTCGAGAGGAGGTCGTGTGTGCTGCCGAGGAATTACCCGGCATTCTGCAGGATGTAGCGCACTTCGGCCTGGTCACCTTCTTCCTTGGCGTTCTTGAGCTGGACCAGCTCGGCGGTGGTGAAGTCGGCGGGGTTCACGTCGAGCGACTCGGCCAGCTGCAGGTGGCCCGCGGAGAACGAGCTGTTGCGGGTCGAGAAGGTCGCGCCGTCGAAGTTGGCGTCAGAACCATTGTCCTTCAGGTAGTCGACGCGGGTCTGATCCTGCTCCTCGATGGATTTGCGAAGTTCGACCAGCTCGTTCGTCGAGTAGGCGGCCGGGTTCACACCCAGCGACTCGGCGAGTTGCACGTGGCCGGCAGCGGTCCGGTCGTCGGCGGAAGTGTCGGTGAGGTTGCCGGCGAGGATGGAGTCGACGACTTTCCATTCACCGTTTTCCTGGGCGGCGATCAGCGTGACGAGTTCGTTGGTCGTGTAGACGCCGGGCTCGACGCCGGCGGCGGCGGCCAGTTGGTCGGAAGCCAGAACCGGGGAGGCAACGGCGAGGGCGATGGCGGTGGTCAGTGCAAAGCGTTTCATTGTTTTCCCTTCCTTGGGGTCGTCTGAGTTTCTCGTTTCAGTTTCGCCGGCGGTGTCGTCGCTGGCTGTGAACCCGAGATGGGGGACGCCCTGGAAATTCGGAAGTCTGAGAAATTTGAGAGACTTCTGTGCATGGGGGCACATCACGGACGCTCGATTGCCCTTGTCAGAGTCGTCGCGCTCACAGTGTCCATGTTTCGGGGCATTTCGCCGGGGTAGGCTTTGGAAAAGAAGGGGTTTTCCCCGGTGCTTCAGCAAGGTTCCCGCACGGCACCTCAAGAAAAAGAGAGTGCAGTTGCCCGAATTTTTTTCGTTCGGGGGTCTTGTAGGGCCGGATTTCCGCTTCTGAGCGCTTGCTTCCGCGGTTTTTGCACAGGCCTCAGCCGGCGGTTTCGTCGGCCTCGGGCGCATCTATGGTGACGAGGCCGAGGCGACGGGCCGCGGCGAGCGAGAGGACCGAGCTGTCCAGGCCGAGCGGTTGCTGAAAACGTCGGATGGCGTCGCGCGTCTCCGCGTCGAGCGAGCCCGTGATTTGCCCACCGAAGAGGCCGCGCGCGGCAAGAGCCCGCTGAAGCGTCGCCACGTTGTCCGGGGTCAGCGAGGCGGGACAGGGCGTCTCGAACCACAGTTCGCGGCGTGGTTCGGCGATCTCCTGTCGGCTCCGCGTCGCGGTGACGGCAGGGACAAGGATCTCGTCGCCGGCTCCAGGCTCTGCCGGGGTGAGGACGACCTCTTCGGTGATCGTCTCCAGCGTGGCCGGGATCTCCTCGAGGCCCCAACAGGTGCCGGGGGCGGCGTTCTCCGGACCTTCGGCACCGAAGGAGGCGATCTGTGGCGATCCGTCCAGCGGGTCGATCACGGGCTGCCGGCCGGTCGGCGCGCAGGCCGCCATCAGGAGTGCGCCCACTATATAGAAGCGGAAGGGCTGGAACATGGGGCGCGGCGCGTGGCTCCCGGCGGCGGCATCTGGACGGAGCGGCAGGCTAGCGGCTTGGCGTCCGGGAGCAAGCCGATTGCGCGCCTGTTTCCGGGCAATGCCGAGAAAACGTGTCGGGTACGGCGCAGACCTGCTCAGGGTGTGCCGGCAGGCGCATCGGGATCGAAGCCCGGGGTCAGCAGGAGGTCGAGCATCGGCGAGATGTCCTCGATCTGCTCGGCGACCACGTGAACGACCGTCTGCTCCCGCTGCAGCCGCCCGGTGACCCGCAACAGCCGCCCGGCGATCACGGCGCGGCGATAACGCTCGTAGAGCTTGGCCCAGACCACCACGTTGCAGGTGCCGGTCTCGTCCTCGAGCGTGAGGAAGATCACTCCCTTGGCGGTTCCGGGCCGCTGCCGCACCAGTACCAGTCCCGCGACCGTGACCCGCGCGCCGTCCGGCGGGCGGTCGAGTTCGGCCGCCGGAATGCAGGCGGGCGGTCGGGGCCAGCTGTCCGGGTGCGGTGGGGGAGGGTGCGGCAGGCGGTCGGGCATGAGAACAAGTATCGAACATTCGTGCCGCTTGTCCAGCCGGCGTCCCGACTGGCATTGCCGGTGCGGATGGCCTATGTCAGCGGCGTAAGCCAACCGACCGGCAGCTAGAAGGACCAGTTTCGTGCCCAAGATCACTTACATCGAGCATTCCGGGAAGGAGCATGTCGTGGAGGTCGCAAGCGGCCTGACCGTGATGGAGGGTGCGCGCGACAATGGCGTTCCCGGGATCGACGCCGATTGCGGCGGCGCCTGTGCCTGCTCCACCTGCCACGCCTATATCCCGGCCGAATGGAGCGAGCGCCTTCCGGCGGTCGAGGCGATGGAAGAGGACATGCTGGATTTCGCCTACGAAACCAAGCCGGGCCTGTCGCGCCTGACCTGCCAGATCAAGGTGACCGACGACATGGACGGGCTGGTCGTCCAGCTGCCCGAAAAGCAGATCTGATGCGGGCCGGCCGGATCGGCTTCTGCCTTTCCGCTGCCCTTGCGGGGCTCGTTCTTGCCGGCCCCTCGGTGGCCGCTGTGGGGTGTGCCGAGGGCGATGGCGCCTGGGTGACCCGCGCCTGTTACGACGTTACCCAGCCTGGACGACCCGCCTACGGACATGACGTTTTGGGCGGCACGCCCGAGTGGGACACGCTGCGGGTCGAGCTTGGACCGCGGGGGCGTGCCGCGCTCGGCGAGACCGCGATCTCGATGGTCGTTCCCGAGAGCCAGATTATCGAGGACATCGCGCCGCGGGTCGCGCAGGTAGACGGCGCCGGGGCACCGGAGGTCGTCATGGTGATCTCCGACCGCAGTCTGGGTGCGCGGCTCGCTGTGCTGGAGCTGTCGAGCCGAAGGCTGATCGCCACGCCGCCGATCGGGACGCGCAACCGCTGGCTGGCGCCGGTCGGCGTCGCCGATCTCGATGGCGACGGCGCGGTGGAACTGGCCTATGTGGACCGTCCGCACCTTGCGAGGGTGCTGCGTGTCTGGCGGTATCAGGATGGCGGGCTGGCGCAGGTCGCCGCGGTCGAAGGCGTGACCAACCACCGGATCGGCGAGAACAGCATCTCCGGCGGCCTGCGGGACTGCGGCAGCGGGCCGGAGATGCTGGTGGCTTCGGCGGATTGGTCACGGGTGGTGACGGCCACTCTTGCCGGCGGGCAACTGGTGCTTCGGGATCTCGGTCTTCCGGCAACCGGTGCGGGCTTCGCCGCGGCGATGGAGTGCGGGGGCTAGGGGCTCCCGCCCGTCGTCGACGCATCGCGGATGCGTCTCCTCCCGTTGGGCCGGGCCGCGCGCAAAGCGCGCGGGACGATCTTTCGGATGAAAGATCGTGCCTCCGGCGGGGAAATCTTCAGACAGAAGGCGCTTCCGGGAACGTTCAGGTCCGGCGACGTTGCGGTTTCTTCTTCGGAGCGGCGGCGGGCTTGAACTCCTTGTCGAGGCCGAGCTGGTCGCGCAGGACCCGGCCCTTGATCTCCTCGACCTCGCCGGGCTTGAGGTCGCCCAGCCGGAAGGGGCCGTAGCTGATGCGGATCAGCCGGTTGACCACCATGCCGACGGCTTCCATGGCGCGGCGGATTTCGCGGTTGCGCCCCTCGCGGAGGGAGACGGTGACCCAGGCGTTGGCGCCCTGCTGGCGGTCCAGCGTGACGCCCATTGGCTGGAAGCGTTCGCCTTCGATCACCAGCCCCTTGCGCAGCGGCTCGAAGGTCGCGTCCTCGGGTGCGCCCTTCATCCGGACCCGGTACTTGCGGACCCAGCCGGTCGACGGCAGTTCCAGCCGGCGTTTGATCGCACCGTCGTTGGTGAGCAGCAGCAGGCCCTCTGAATTGAGGTCGAGCCGGCCCACCGACATCACCCGAGGCATCCCCTCGGGGAGGGCGTCGAAGACGGTCTGGCGCCCCTTCTCGTCCTTGGCAGTGGTCACCAGGCCTGCGGGCTTGTGGTAGAGCCACAGGCGCGGCGGTTCGGCCTCGGCGAGGGCCTGGCCGTCGACCGTGATCCGGTCGGCGGCGGTGACATTGAGCGCGGGGCTCGAGATGGTGGCGCCGTTCACGGCCACGCGTCCGGCTGCGATCAACGCTTCGGCCTCGCGCCGCGAGGCACGGCCGGAGCGGGCGATCACCTTGGCGATGCGCTCGCCGTCCTTCGGGGGCTGGGGTGTGTCGGTCATGGCTCCGGATACGCTGGCGCGGCGGGCTGGACAAGGGCGCACGCACAGGGCAGGGGAGGTCCATGAGCTTTACCAGCCACATGGAGACAGCCCTGCAGGAGGCCCGCGCTGCCGGAGAGCGCGGCGAGGTTCCCGTGGGCGCGGTGGTGGTCGATCCGTCGGGCCGGGTGGTGGCGCGGGCCGGCAACCGAATGCGGGAACTGCACGACCCGTCTGCCCATGCCGAGGTGCTGGCGATCCGGGCGGCCTGTGCCGCGGCGGGATCGGAGCGGTTGCCGGGCCATGCGCTCTACGTGACGCTGGAGCCTTGCCCGGCCTGTGCGGCGATCATCTCGGCGGCCCGGATCGCACGACTCTATTACGGAGCGTCCGATCCGAAATCGGGTGGCGTGGCGCAGGGGCCGCGGATCTTTACCCATACGCAGGCCCACCACGTGCCCGAGATCTATGACGGGATCGCGGCGGAGGAGTCCGAGCGGCTGCTGAAGGCGTTCTTTGCCGCCCGGCGCTGAGCCCGGCCGGATCAGAAGTCCAGCGTCTCCATCACCTCGGGCGTCTTGACGTCGACGCCGGGCAGGGCGTCCACCAGCGGCTGGGCGGATTGGGCCAGCAGCGGGAAGGTGCGGTAGTGGCACGGGATGACGGTCTTGAAGTCGAAGAACTTCTTCGCCGCATAGGCGGCGCGCGCCATGTCCATCGTGTAGTGGCCGCCGCAGCAGAGGATGCCGATGTCGGGCGCGTGCAGGTCCGCCATCACCGCCATGTCCGCCATCACGTCGGTGTCGCCGGTCACGTAGATCGTGTGGCCCTCGCCGGAGATCATGAAGCCGGCTTCCGAGCCGGCGGGCAGGAGGCCCTTGCCGGTGAAGTCGATCGAGGCCGAATGGACCGCGTTGACCATCGTCACCTGGACATCGCCGAGCGAGATCGTGCCGCCCTTGCCGAAGCCGATGGCTTCGACCCCCTCGGCGCCGAGCCAGCTTGCCAGTTCGTGGATGGCGCAGACCGGGATGCCGAGTTCGGTGGCAAGGCCCTGCGCGTCGCCGGCGTGGTCGCCGTGGCCGTGGGTGAGCAGGATGTGGGTCGCGCCGGCGATGGCCTCGGCCCGCCGGTCGGCGGGAAACACCGGGTTGCCGGTGAACCAGGGATCGACCAGGAGCACCTGGTCCCCGATCTGGATGCGAAAGCCGGAATGGCCGAGCCAGGTGATCTTCATTTGATTCCTCCCGCGATGGACGCCATGTGCCTGGGGCAAGGGTACTCGGGAGCGGGATGAATGGAAGACTTGTTGCGCCAGGTGGACGGCTATTGCGAGCGCACCGATTTCACCTACTGGTCGGAGCCGGTGAATGCGGTCACGAACGCGGCGTTCCTGCTGGCGGCCTGGATCATGTGGCGGCGGCTGCGGGGCGAGGAGGCGCCGCTTGCCCGGGCGCTGGTTCTGGTGCTGGCGGCGATCGGGATCGGGTCCTACCTGTTTCATACCCATGCGACGGTCTGGGGCGCGATTGCCGACACCACCCCCATCGGGATATTCATCCTCCTCTACATATATGCGGCGAACCGGGTGTTCTGGGGCTTGCCTGTGGCCTGGTCCCTGCTGGGCATGGCTGCGTTTGTTCCGTTCGCGGCTCTGACCGTGCCGCTCTTCCAGTCCTTGCCGTTCTTCGAGGTGTCCGCCGCCTACTGGCCGGTGCCGCTGCTGATCGCCGCCTATGCCGTGGCCTTGCGGTCGCGCGCTCCGGCGACGGCGCGGGGGCTGGCGATCGGGTCCGGTGTGCTGGCGGTATCGCTCGCGTTCCGTTCGGTCGACGAGGCGATCTGCGCCGGCTTCCCGCTGGGGACGCATTTCCTGTGGCACCTGCTCAACGCAATGATGCTCGGCTGGATGATCGAAGTGCTGCGGCGGCACGGCGCGCGCGGCTGAGGCGGCCGGGGGGCTCCCGCCAGGGCGCGACGCTGGTGCGTCTTGCCCTGTTGGGCGTGGCGCGCGCTGACGCGCGCGGGGCGGTTTTCCCAGGTTCGTCAGCCGGGCTGGGGCCAGTGGCGGTGGTGATCGTCGATCACGTAGGTGTGGCGGTGCGGTCCTTCGCCCTGCAGATGCGGATGATCGGGAGGAAGGTCGTCGTGGCTATGCGCGATGTCGCGCGGGGCATGCGGTCGCCAGATCCGGCTGGCGACCACCAGCCCTGTGGCGGCGAGGGTGGCGAGCACAAGGAGGGCGGTCACTGCCCCGAACCGGGTTATCAGCCAGCCGGCCAGCGGGTAGGTGACGAGCCAGCAGGCGTGGGAGAGTGCGAACTGGGCGGCGAAAACGGCCGGGCGGTCCTCGGGGTGGGAGGAGCGGCGCAGCAGCCGGCCGGAGGGCGTCAGCACGGCCGAGTAGCCGAGGCCGATGGCCAGCCACCCCAGAAGAAGCATGGGCCAGGACAGGCCCCGCGCCGCCACCGCCAGTGCCAGTAGGAAAAGGGTGGCGGTCGTCAACCCGGCGCCCGCCCGCATCACGCCGCGGTCGGGAAGGCGGTCCAGCAGGCGCGGCAGGGCCAGCGCGGCGACCATCGAGCCTGCACCGAAGGCGGCGAGCGCCAGGGCCACTGCCCCCTCTCCGCGTCCGAGCGGGCCACGGACGAGAACGACGGTGTTGACCAGGATCATCGCGCCGGCCGCCGCGGCGGAGAGGTTGAGCGCCAGCAGTCCGCGCAGGCGGGGCGTGTTGAGGTAAATTCTCAAGCCGCGGGTCGTGGTGTCGTAGAGGCCGCGGCGCCGGGTCGGGGCCGGCGCGGGCAGGATGACGGAGAGGACAAGCAGGGCGGAGGCGGCGAATCCGGCGCCCGTGCCAACAAAGAGCGTGTCGAAGCTCACCAGCGTCAGCAGGGCGGCCGCGAGCAGGGGCGAGAGCAGGGATTCCAGGTCGTAGGCGAGGCGCGAGAGCGACAGGGCGCGGGTGTAATCGGCCTCGTCCGGCAGCACGTCGGGGATCGTCGCCTGGAAGCTCGGGGTGAAGGCCGCGGAGGCGGCTTGCAGCACCAGGACGAGAAGGTAGATCTGCCAGATCTCGGAGACGAAGGGCAGCGCCAGCGCAACGGCAGCGCGGAGGAGGTCGAGCGACACCAGCAGCCCTCGGCGCGGCCAGCGGGCGGCGAGAGCGCCGGCGACCGGGGCGACCGTCACATAGGCGATCATCTTGATGGTGAGAGCGGTGCCCAGCACCATGCCCGCCTCCGGCCCGGCCAGGTCATAGGCCAGAAGGCCGAGCGCGACCGTGGCCAGCCCGGTTCCGAGCAGCGCGACGACCTGGGCCGCGAAGAGATGGCGGTAGGTGCGGTTTGCGAGGATGGCAAGCATGTCGGGTCTCGGTGCGATACCTGCCGCCAAGGCTAGCGCTGCCGGGCGCTCCGGGGCAAGCCGGCGCGGTGAAAGCGCCCGGGCTCGCGCGTCTGCGGCTTGCGGCCCGCGCGGGCCGGGGATAAACCCGTCGCGATCATCCGCCCGACCCCGGAGGCCCCATGTCGATCGACACCGAAACCGCGCGCCGCGTGGCCAAGCTCGCCCGTATCAAGGTCGAGGAAGACGCGCTGCCCGCGCTCGCCGGCGAGTTCAACGCCATTCTCGGCTTCATCGAGCAACTGAACGAAGTGGACGTGGACGGCGTGGAGCCGATGACCTCGGTCACGCCAATGCGGCTGAAGCGCCGTGTCGACGAGGTGACCGACGGCGGATACCAGGAGAAGGTGCTCGCCAACGCGCCCGACGCCCGCGAGGGCTTCTTTGCCGTGCCGAAGGTGGTTGAATGATGTCCGAACTGACCAAGCTGACGATTGCCGAGGCCCGCGACAGGCTGCGCGCCGGTGACGTGACCGCGACCGAGCTGACCGAGGCCTGCCTCGCCGAGATCGAGAAGGCCGATGCGCTCGGCGCCTTCGTGCACAAGACCCCGGAACTGGCCCTGCAACAGGCCGCTGCCGCCGATGCCCGCATCCAGGGCGGGGCGGAGAACCCGATGTGCGGCATTCCGCTGGGCATCAAGGACCTGTTCTGCACCCAGGGTGTGCCGAGCCAGGCCGCGTCGAACATCCTCGAGGGTTTCAAGCCCGAGTACGAGTCGACCGTCACCACGCAGCTCTGGCAGGCCGGCGCGATCATGCTGGGCAAGCTCAACATGGACGAGTTCGCCATGGGCTCGTCCAACGAGACCTCCTGCTATGGCAACGCGGTGAACCCCTGGCGGCGCGGCAACGAAGAGACCGCGCTGACCCCGGGCGGCTCGTCCGGCGGTTCGGCCTCGGCCGTTGCGGCCGATCTGTGCCTTGCGGCGACCGGTACCGATACCGGCGGTTCGATCCGCCAGCCTGCCGCCTTCACCGGCATCACCGGGCTGAAGCCGACCTATGGGCGCTGCTCCCGCTGGGGCATTGTCGCCTTCGCCTCGTCGCTGGACCAGGCAGGCCCGATGACCAAGTCGGTCCGCGACGCGGCGATCATGCTGCGCGCCATGGCCGGGCACGACCCGAAGGACAGCACCTCGGCCGACATCCCGGTGCCGGATTTCGAGGCCGCGATCACCGGCGACATCCGTGGCAAGACCATCGGCATTCCCAAGGAATACCGGATGGAGGGCATGCCGGCCGAGATCGAGAAGCTCTGGGCCGACGGTGCCGACATGCTGCGCGACGCCGGCGCGAAGATCGTCGATATCTCGCTGCCGCACACCAAGTACGCGCTGCCGACCTACTACGTCATCGCGCCGGCCGAGGCGTCGTCTAACCTGGCCCGCTACGACGGGGTCCGCTTCGGCCACCGGGCCAAGCTGGCGCAGGGCGACGGCATCACCGAGATGTACGAGAAAACCCGCGCCGAGGGCTTCGGCGCCGAGGTGCAGCGCCGCGTGATGGTCGGCACCTACGTGCTTTCCGCCGGCTTCTACGATGCCTATTACAACCGCGCCCGAAAGGTGCGCGCACTCATCAAGCGCGACTTCGACGAGGCCTTCGCGGGTGGGGTCGATGCGATCCTGACGCCGGCCACGCCGTCGGCGGCCTTCGGGCTGGGCGAGATGGCGGATGCCGATCCGGTTCAGATGTATCTCAACGACGTCTTCACGGTGACGGTGAACCTTGCCGGGCTGCCCGGCATCTCGGTGCCGACCGGCGTGGATTCGTCCGGCCTGCCGCTGGGGCTGCAGCTGATCGGCCAGCCGTGGGAAGAGGGGGCGCTGCTCAATGTTGCGCAGACCCTCGAGGATGCGGCCGGTTTTGTGGCCAAACCGGCACGCTGGTGGTAGCCTGCCTCGAAAGGCAATGACGGGCGGTATGAAAAGATGAGGCGAATGGCCTTTCCGGTCGTGGCGATCCTCTCGCTTGCGGCATGTGAACCCCAGGTTCCCGACAGCGGGGCGGGGGTCGGTTTCGGAAGTTACTCCGAGTATCAATACCAGATGGCCCAGGAGCGGGCCGCGCGGAACGCGCAGTTGTCGGGCACGACCACCGTGCGCGCCCCGGAAGCCACCGGCGCGCCCTCTCCGACCGCGGTGCCCTCGACCGGCGTGACCTCCGCCGATCTCGCTGCGGCCGGGATCGGTTCGGCGCAGGCAGCTCCCGGCAGCACCGCCATTACACCGGCCCCGGCAGGCAGCGCGGTCATCACCCCTGCGCCGGGCGCGCCCCTGGCCGCAACGGCCGCCGGCGCGGCCTATGTGGGCGGAAGCAACCCCGGGATCTCGGACGAGCAGGACTTTAGCGCCGTCGCCGCCCGCGAGAGCATCCAGAGCGATGCGGATCGGATCGCCCAGCAGCGGGCACAGCGCGAGGTGGTCGCGCCGGCAGCCGTGCCGAGCCGGCCCGGCGATACCGGGCCCGACATCGTCGCCTATGCCCTGCAGACGACCAACCCGGTGGGGCGTCAGGCCTACATGCGGACGCTTCCGAGCCAGAGCAAGGCCACGCGCAACTGTGCCAAGTACCCGTCGCCCGACGTCGCCCAGCGTGCCTTCCTCGCCGCCGGAGGACCGGAGCGCGACCGCTACGGCATCGACCCGGACGGCGACGGATTTGCCTGCGGCTGGAACCCGGAGCCGTTCCGCCGCGCCGTCGGCCGCTGAGCGCGGCTGTGGAGCGCTGCCTGCAGGCGCCGTCGCCCAACGTCGGCCCGCGCCGGGGCGGCGTTCTGCCGGACATGGTCGTTCTCCATTACACCGCGATGGCGAGCGCCGAGGCGGCGCTGGAGCGGCTTTGTGACCCGGAGGCGGAGGTCTCCTGTCATTACCTGATCGGGCGGGACGGGCGCTGCTGGCACCTGGTAGACGAGGCCGAACGTGCCTGGCACGCCGGTGCCGGAAGCTGGGGCGGCAGGGGGGACGTCAACAGCCATTCCATCGGGATCGAGCTCGACAATCCTGGCGATGCGCCGTTCTCGGAACCGTTGATGGCCGCGCTCGAGCGCCTGCTGGCGGAGGTTCTCCAGCAATGGGGGATCGCGCCGCACCGGGTCATCGCCCATTCTGACATGGCGCCGGGGCGCAAGCTCGATCCCGGCCCGCGGTTCGACTGGCGACGGCTTGCGATCGGTGGGCTGGCCTGCTGGCCGAAGGCCGGCGCGGCCGGCGAGGGGGCCGGTGCCCCCGAGGCGGCCGCTCCCCCCGCCGTCGACGCAGGCGCCGCGGCGCCGCAGGAGGCGGCCTTCCGCGCGGCGCTGGTGGCCTTCGGCTACCCGGATGAGGTCGAGACGGCCCCGCTGCTCGCAGCCTTCCGAAGCCGCTTCCGTCCCTGGGCCACAGGATCGTTCCAAGCGGCGGATCTGGCGCTGGCCATGGACCTCGCCCGCCGCTTTCCCATTGACCACGCCCCGGCGACTGCCTAGGTGAGCCGGGCGCGGATGGCTGGATGGCCGCGGTGCCGGTGCAAGCCGGGGCCGAGGAAAGTCCGGACTCCCTGAAGCAACGGTGCCGGGTAACGCCCGGGCGGGGAAACCCGACGGAAAGCGCCACAGAGAACAGACCGCCGCGCTTGCGCGGCAAGGGTGAAACGGTGGGGTAAGAGCCCACCGCGGGGCTGGCAACAGCACCGGCACGGCAAGCCCCACCGGGAGCAATGCCACATAGGACCTCCGCGGGGCATGTCCCCGGGGCCGCTTCAGCCCCAGGCAGGTCGGGTAGGCAGCTTGAGCCCGTCGGCAACGGCGGGCCGAGAGGAATGGTCATCCAGGGGGGCTCGCCCCCCGGACAGAATCCGGCTTACAGGCCGTCCGCGCGCATCTCTCAGCTTGTTGTTCTCCTGTCACGGATCCGGTGCTAGGTTTTCAGCACATAGATCAGGGAGAGCCAGAAATGAGTTTCATCAAGACGCTTGCCGCCGTCGCCGTCGGTGTCGCCGCCACGAAGGGGTACCAGAAGTACCAGAAGTCCGGTGGCATGGCCGGGATGCAGGACATGCTGAAGGGCGCAGGCGACAGCCCGGCCGCCGAACAGCTCGGCAAGATGGCGGAGCAATTCGGCATTCCGGGAGGTTCCGCGCGGGTCAAGGAGATGCTGGGTCAGATGGGCACGGCCACCGCCCAGGCCACCGAGGCGACCACCGCCGGGCTGGGCAGCCTGATGAACACCATGCGCGGCGCCGCCGAGGCCGGGTCCAAGCAATCGGCGGAGATGATGGAGGCGATCTTCGGCAACACGCCCGCCGGCCCGATGATGGAAGAGCAGGCCAAGCTGATGCTCAAGGCGATGATCATGGCCGCCAAGGCAGACGGTCAGATCACCCCCGACGAACAGGCCGCGATCATGGAGCATCTCAAGGACGCCTCCGAGGACGAACGTGCTTTCGTGCTGGAGGAGCTGAAGAAGCCCCTCGACATCACCGGCCTCGCCGCTGCGACGACGGACTCCGCCCGCGAGGCCGTCTATTCGACCTCACTCTCGGCGATCAGCGTCGATACGGAGGCCGAGCGCGCCTACCTGCGCAACCTCGCGGCCGCGCTTCAGTTGAGCGACGAGACGCGGGACGCGATCCATGCCAAGCTCGGGATCGCCCCGCTGAAGAGCGCCTGACCCGGCATCCCGGGCGGGCGGCTCGATATCGCCACCCGCCCGGACGCGCTCTGCCTTGATTCGGCTTGACAGACGCCCGGTAAGGCTTAGAAAGCCAGCTTCAGATTTCACGGGCGGGACCGTCCGTTACAGGAGACCGAAGCGATGGCTAAGCCCACCACGATCAAGATCCGGCTGAACTCGACCGCCGGCACCGGCCACTTCTACGTGACCAAGAAGAACGCCCGCACGATGACCGAGAAAATGGTCGTTCGTAAGTACGACCCGGTCGCGCGCAAGCACGTCGACTACAAGGAAGGCAAGATCAAGTAAGATCTGCTCTTTCGAGACCGTTTGGAGCCGCGCGGGCAACAGGGCGGCTTCTTGCGTTTTTCCACCGCTTTTCCACACTTCCGCCGCCTTGGGCCGGCAGGCTCCGCGCATGGTGTCCGTCTCATCCCATTCCGGCCCTGTCGCCCTGCTGATCGACGGCGACAACATCTCCGCCGACCATGCGCCGGAGATCCTCCGTCTTGCGCGAAAGGCGGGAGAGCTGCGCATCCTTCGCGTCTACGGGGATGCCTGCAAACTTCCGAAATGGGATGCCGTCCCCGGTCTGCGCATGGTGCACTCCGGCCGGGGCAAGAACGCCACCGACATGCTGCTCGCGATCGAGGCGATGGAGATCGCCTTTGCCGGGGCCTGCGGCACGGTGGTCCTGGTGAGTTCGGATGGGGATTTCACCCATCTCGCGCAGCATCTCCGCGAGCGCGGCGTTGCCGTTCTCGGGATCGGCGAGGCCAAGGCGCCCGAGAGCTTCCGTCGTTCCTGCGCGGACTTTCACGGGATTCCCGCCCAGCCTGCGAAAGTCGTGGAGCCTGTGGGGGCAAGTGCCAGAAGCGCTGAGCGTCCGTCGGACCTCGACCGGCAGCTCCGGACCCTGATTGCCCAACACAGCAATGGCGGAGCGGGAATCGAGCTCAAGATCCTCGGTTCACTCATGTCGCGTGAAGGCGTGAAGATCGGTGAAACGCCTGAACGCACATGGCGCAGGTACTTTATCCAGCGCGCCGCGCTCTACGCGCTTGATCCGCCCGGACCAAATTCGAAAGTGCGATTCCTGCCGGCAGGCTTCAACGGCGATTAGTTTCTGCGCTTTGTCCCAATGAAAAAGGCCGGGCTGATGCCCGGCCTTCGCCATTTTCGGAAACGGGGATGCCGTTACTCGCGGTTGCCGAACAAGGTCAGCAGCATCATGAACATGTTGATGAAGTCCAGGTAGAGGCTCAGGGCGCCCATGATGGCGGCCTTGCCGAGCCACTCCTGATCGCCATGCACGGCCATCTGGATGTAGGTGTTCTTGATGTTCTGGGTGTCGTAGGCGGTCAGACCCGCGAAGATCAGAACGCCGAGCACCGAAATGGCGAACATCATCGCCGAGGAGGCGAGGAAGATGTTCACGATCGACGCAACGATCAGGCCGATCACGCCCATGATCAGGAAGCTGCCCCAGCCGGAGATGTCCTTCTTGGTGGTGTAGCCCCAGAGCGACAGGCCGGCGAAGGCGATGGCCGTGATCAGGAAGACCTGCGCAATCGACATCGACGTGTAGACGAGAAAGATCGAGCTCAGCGACAGGCCCATCACGGCGGCGAAGGCATAGAACACCACCTGCGCCACACCGGCCGACATACGGTTGATGCCGGCGGAGAAGCCGAACACGAACAGCAGCGGCGCAAACATGATCAGCCACTTGAGCGGCGAGGCGTAGATCGCATAGCCGAACTCGGTGAGCGCCATGTTGCCGGATGCGTCGGTCGTCGTCGCCAGGCCGGAAACCGACCAAGCCGCCAGGGCTGTGATGATCATGCCCACGGACATCGTGCCGTAGACCTTGTTCATGTGGGCGCGAAGACCCTCGTCGATCTGGGCCGCGCGTGCGCCTGCGACGCCCGCAGTCCGGATCGTGTCGAATTGAGCCATTGGTACCTCCGTTTATGTCCCGAAAAGCGCCCGACGGGCAGACGAGCGCTCTTTAGACGGAAATATCGTCGCGCGGTGACCGCATTTCAAGTCTTTCTCCGACCGGAATGGTCGGAGATCGCCCGATTTTGCAGGTTCAGCCCACCCAGTGCTGCGGCACGTCCCAGGCCGGGCGCGCGGCTTCGATCTGGGCTTCGTACCGGCTGATGCCGATATCCTTCAGCGCGTGGTCGTCCAGCATCGCAAGGTCGCGGCGCTGGCGGTGCAGGGCGAACATGTTCATCATCTGCCGAAACAGGCCTTCGGGGCGGATGGTGCCGAGGAACGGCGTGTTCGTGCTGTGCGTGCTCATCGCAGTCTCCTTAACATTTTGTGAACCCGACCTTTCGGGCTATCAATTCTCTTGATCCATATGGCAGTCTGTGGTGCATAAGTGAAATGAATGTTTTTGAGCCAATGCATCAAGGAGCGTGATCAATGCCTCGCAACCTGGACCTGACCTCCCTGCGCTCCTTCGTGGCCGTGGCCGACAAGGGCGGTGTGACGCGCGCCGCGGGGGCGCTGAACCTGACGCAATCGGCCGTGTCGATGCAGTTGAAGCGTCTGGAGGAGGCGCTGGACGTGTCGCTGCTGGACCGCTCGGGCCGGGGCGTCTCCCTGACCTCCTCCGGCGAGCAGCTGCTGTCCTACGCGCGGCGGATGCTGGCGATCAATGACGAGGCGGTGGACCGGCTCACGGCGCATGATTATGGCGGCGAGATCATGCTGGGCGTGCCGCACGACATCGTCTACCCGCATGTTCCCGAGATCCTGCGACGCTTCAACGCCGCTTTCCCGCGGGTCCGGGTCAACCTCGTCTCCTCCTATTCGCGGCATCTGCTGGACCAGTTCGGTCAGGGCAAGTTCGCGCTGATCCTGACCACCGAGCGTGGCCATGGCGAGGGGGCAGAGGTGCTTTCCGAGAAGCCGCTCACCTGGATCGGGGCGCGGGGCGGGAGTTGCTGGCGCCAGCGTCCGCTGCGGTTCGGCTCGGGGCGGCAATGCATGTTCCGCGCGGCCGGGATCCGCGCCATGGAGCGCTGCGCGATCTCTTGGGAGATGGCCGTCGAATCGGAATCGGACCGCACCATCGAGGCCACGGTCCGCGCGGACCTCGCGGTCTCGGTGATGCTGGAAGGCACCGAGCCGCCGTTCCTGGAGCGGATCGAACACAATGGGGGGCTCCCGGACCTGCCGAGTTATTCGATCAACCTCTATGTTTCCGAACTCGCACGCGGGCGGGCCGAAGATGCGCTGGTCGATCTGGTGCGGCAGGCCTATCGCAGCGACGGGTTTGTCACATCGTCACAACGACCTTCCCTGTCGACTTCCGCTGCCTGAGCAGGTCGAGCGCCTCGCCGGCCTGCTCCAGCGGCAATTGGTGGCTGATCTGCGGGTGCAGCCGCCCCTCGGCATGCCACTCGAACAGCCGGGCCAGCGAGCCGGTCAGTACCTCGGGGCGGAAGGCGAGGTAGCCGCCCCAGTAGAGGCCCATGACGCTGAGGTTTTTGACCAGCAGGTGATTGGCCGGGATCTGTGGCACGTCTCCGCTGGCGAAGCCGATAGCAAGGATGCGGCCATCGGGGTTTGTGGCGCGGAAGCACTGGGTGAAGAGATCGCCGCCGACGGCCTCGTAAACGACGTCGGCGCCGCCGAGCGCCTTGATCTGCTCCCGGATCTCCGGGCTTTCGGAGTCGATCAGGTGGTGCGCTCCGGCCTTGTGCGCGATGTCGAGCTTTTCGGCGCCGCGGGCGATGGCGATGACTTCCGCCCCCATCAGCGCGCCGATCTCCACCGCCGTCAGGCCGACGCCGCCGGCGGCGCCGGTCACCACCAGCCGTTCGCCGGGTTGCAGCCGGGCCTTGTGGTCGAGCGCGACATGCGAGGTTCCATAGGCCACCTGGAAGGCCGCGGCGTGGCTGGCGCTCATCATCTCCGGCAGGCGCACGCAGCGCTCCGCCGGGACGTTCGCGGCCTCGGCGAGCCCGCCCTGTCCGTTATACACAGCCACCCGGTCGCCCACCGACAGGCTCGCGACGCCGGGACCGAGCGCCTCGACCCGGCCGGCCATTTCCATGCCGAGCGTCACGGGCGGTTCGGGCCGTTCCTGGTAACGTCCCCGCGCCAGCAGCAGATCGGCGAAGTTCAGGCCGCAGGCCTCAATCGCCAGGCGAACCTCTCCCGTCGCAGGCGGCGGCAGGTCGAAGTCCACCAATTCTGGCGGCGTGTCGTAGCTGGCGATCTGGTAGGCGCGCATCCGGGGCTCCCTGGCGAGTTACCCGGCACACTAGGCGGCGACAGCCCCCTGCGGAACCGCCGGAGTTCGGGACGCGGCGTCCGGTCGCTGCTGCCATTTTGATCAATCGGTCAAGGTGCCGGAGCTTTGCAACCGTTTGCAAAGGCAGGTTGCATTGCAGAATGCGAAAATCAGCCCAAGGTAGACTGGTGAATGGCAAGGATCCGCCAATCGGTTTCGCCACTCCCGTGAAAGTTGTGGTTCAATGAAAAAAGAATATGTTCATTCAAAGCGGGTTGGGACGAAAAGTTCGTCCTGGTTGCTGCGACGCGCGATCCCGGGGGGGGAGCGCTGACGCGAGCAGGTCGCCAGTTCAGATGGTTAGGGGAGGAGCCATGACTCATCCAGTCGATATCCATGTTGGCAAACGCATCCGACACCGCCGCTGGCTGACCGGGATGACGCAGCAGCAGCTGGCCGAAAAGGTCGGCATCAAGTTCCAGCAGATCCAGAAGTACGAGACCGGCGCGAACCGTGTCAGCGCCTCGCGCCTTTGGGATATCGCGGTGGCGCTGTCTGTCCCGGTGTCTTTCTTCTTCGAAGGGATGGATGGGGCCGGCGATGAGGCGCTTTCCGGGGCGGATGTGATGTCCGACCGGGAGGCGCTGGAACTGCTGCGCTCTTATTACGCGATCCCCGAGAACCAGCGACGCCGGCTGTTCGAGCTCGCGCGGGTCCTGAGCGCGCCGCTTGACCGTCCGGCCACGGACGGCTACCGCGCCTCTGCCGGAGGTCACACCGGCGTCTGACACCAGTTCGGGAGCCAGCATGACCCAGCCCAATCACCCGCAAGCCGCCGGCAGGACAACCCTGGGCGACGCGGCGCTCGATGCCGAGATCAGGGACACGGCCGCCGCGCTGGCCGATGCCGCCCGCGATGCTACGCTGCCTTTCTTTCGCTCCGCCGGACTTGCCGCCGACAACAAGGACGATGCTGGCTTCGATCCGGTGACCCAGGCCGACCGCGCCGCCGAGGAAACGATGCGGGCTGTGCTCGCGGAACGGCGTCCGGAGGACGGAATCCTTGGCGAGGAATTCGCCGACAGGCCTGGCACCAGCGGCCTGACCTGGGTGCTCGACCCGATCGACGGAACCCGCGCCTTTCTCTCCGGTACGCCGACCTGGGGCGTGCTGATCGCGCTCAGCGATTCCGACGGCCCGGTCTATGGCGTGATCGACCAGCCCTACACCGGTGAACGCTGGGAAGGCGGTCTCGGCCGGGCGCAGCTGACAGGGCCACGGTCCACGCAGGCGTTGCGCGCGCGGGGGGCGCGGCCGCTGGATCAGGCGACGCTTTTCACCACCTTTCCCGAGGTCGGCACGCTCGAGGAACGCGCCGCTTTCGAGCGGGTCTCGAAACAGGCACGGCTGACTCGTTACGGGCTGGACTGCTATGCCTACGGCCTCGTGGCGCTCGGCCAGATCGACCTCGTGATCGAGGCGGGGCTGCACCCCTACGACATCTGCGCGCCGATTGCCGTGATCGAGGCGTCGGGCGGGGTGGTCACCGACTGGGAGGGCGGTCCGGCCCACGGCGGCGGGCGCGTGCTCGCGGCGGCCAACCCCGAGATCCACGCCTCGGCGCTGTCGGTCCTGAACGGAGGCTGATGTGACCCACACCCTGATCCGCAACGCCGACCACCTGGTGACGATGGATGCCGGGCGGCGGGAGTTGCGGGGCGCGGACCTGCGGCTTCGGGACGGGGTGGTGGCGGAGATCGGCGCCGGGCTCCCCCTCGACGGGGCGGAGACGCTGGATGCGTCGGGCTGTCTCGTCACGCCGGGGCTGGTCAACACCCATCACCACCTGTTCCAAACGCTGACCCGCGCGGTGCCCGCCGCGCAGGATGCGCTGCTGTTCGGCTGGCTGCGCGCACTTTACCCGATCTGGGCCCGGATGGGGCCGGAGCACATGCGCGCCTCGGCGCGGCTCGGCCTTGCAGAGCTTGCGCTCTCCGGCTGCACGATGAGTTCCGACCATCTCTACCTCTTCCCCAACGGCGCGCGGCTCGAGGACACGATCGAGGCGGCGTCGGAGATCGGGTTGCGGTTTCACCCGACCCGGGGCGCAATGTCGATTGGCGAGAGCGCCGGCGGCCTGCCGCCGGACAGCCTTGTGGAGCGAGAGGCGGCGATCCTCGCCGATTGCGAACGGGTGGTCGATGCCTTCCACGACCCGTCTGACGGCGCGATGGTGCGCGTCGGCCTTGCGCCCTGTTCGCCCTTTTCGGTCAGTCGGGAGCTGATGCGCGACGCGGCGATCCTCGCCCGGGAGAAGGGCGTGCGCCTGCACACTCATCTGGCGGAAAACGACGAGGACGTGGCCTATTCCCTCGCGCAATTCGGCTGTCGGCCCGGGCAATATGCCGAGGAGCTCGGCTGGACCGGCGACGACGTCTGGCATGCCCATTGCGTGAAGCTGGACGGGAAGGAGATCGATCTGTTCGCCCGGACCCGCACCGGTGTCGCGCACTGCCCCTGCTCCAACTGCCGGCTCGGCTCCGGCATCGCCCCGGTGCGGGCCATGCGGGACGCGGGCGTGCCTGTGGGCCTCGGGGTCGACGGTTCGGCGAGCAACGATGCGGGCGACCTCGTGGGCGAGGCGCGGACGGCGATGCTGCTGCAGCGGGTGGCGCGCGGCGCGGATGCGATGTCGGCGCGGGAGGCGCTGGAGGTCGCGACGCTTGGCGGGGCCGGCGTGCTCGGCCGCGCGGATTGCGGCGCGCTCGAGGTCGGCCGTCGGGCCGATGTCGCGGTCTGGGATCTCTCCGGGCTCGACGCGGCGGGCTCCTGGGATCCGGTCGCGCTGCTACTGGCGGGGCCGCGCCGGGTGCGCGACTTGCTGGTCGAGGGGCGCCGCGTTGTGGCCGACGGTCAACTGGCAACCGCCGACGCGCGCGAAGTGGCGGCCGAGGCGAACAGGCTGGCCCGGGGGCTTGCGAACGGGGAATGACCCGTCACCGGGGCTGCGGCGAGAGGTCCAGGGCCTCGGGCAGGACGCCACCTTCCGTTGTCTGGGGGACGAGCCGGTCGAAGACGGATTGGCATCGCCGAGCGGCCGCTTCCCAGGTCATCCTGCCCAGCACGTCCGCGCGCGCATTGGCGCCGAGGCGCTCGGCCAGTTCGGGCTGCTTCGAAAGGGTGACAATGGCGTCGGCAAAGGCGTCCACGTCGCCATTCTGCACGACCATGCCGGTCCGGCCGTCGCCCAGCACCTTGGCCGAGCCCTGGAACGCGACGATAGGCATGCCCGCGGCCATGTAGTTGAGCAGCTTCTGGGGGATGCCGTCGCAATGCGAGCGCGGCAGCGCAGCCAGCGCGCCCCGGGCCAGGTGGCCGGGCAGGGCGGTGAAATCGTCCCGCTCCACATCCACCGCATCGGCGACCCCGAGGGACTCGGCGAGCCGGCCGTGGGAGGTGAAGCTGGCATTCGAATAGACCTTGAGCCGCAGATCCGGGAGGCTGGAGCGGGCGATCCGAAAGGCCCGCAGCAGATCCTCGAACCCCTGATAATTCGACAGCGTCCCGGTGTAGACCACGGTGTCAGGTTCCACCGCATCGCGCCGGATCGCGGAAAAGACATCCGCCTCGACCCCGTTCATCGCGACGGTGATCCGGGAGGGATCGAACCCGTGTTCCTCGACCAGCCGGGAGCGGATGTCCACCGTCACGGTGACGATATGGTCGGCGCGGGCGGGGATGGCGCGGTCGAGATAGCGGCCGACGCGTCGAGAGGCGGATTTGAGCGGGGCGAAATGGTATGTCGGCAGCTCGCTGGCCAGCATCGTGTGGGCGTCGTAGACGATCGGGATCGGGCGTTTGCCGCGAGCCGCCGCGGCAACCAGCACGCCCTCGAAATGATGCGCATAGAGAACGTCGGGCGGCCGTTCCGCGATCCTGCGTCGAAGGAGCCTGACCAGCGATGGATCGTACCACAGCAGCTTCTGCGGTTTCGGGCCGGGAGACAGCGTACCGGTCGCGTGGCCGCCGAGAATGCGGTGGACGGGAAACGGCTGCGCCCGATCCGTTTCGCCGATGTGGTAGGTCACCAGTTCGACGTCATGCCCGAGCGTGACGAAGGCCTCGGTCAGCCGTTCCACGCGGATCGGCGTGCCGCGACGGGCAGGGAAGGGGCAGGCGGCCACGACGGTCACGCGAAGCGAGCGGCCGGCCTGCGGCGCCGGGCGGGCCGGCGGATTTCCCTCTTCGATGGCCATTGAACACACTCCATCGGGCGAACTCCACACGACGAGACCCTGTCGGACCCCCATGGAGCAAGCCTGCGGAAGCCTGCCCAAGGTCTTTTGGGCGAGTTCGTGCGCATCGGGCAACGTTGGCCCGTTGCGATGCGGGCGGGATCAGGTCGCGGTCGGGCCTGTCCAGCCGGGCTGGCTGGAGGCGCGAACGACGAGCTTGGCTTCAAGGCGCAGGTGGCGCTCGGCCTCCTCCACCCCGGGGCCAAGGGCGGCCGCGACGAGGCGCACAGCTTCCTGCCCGGTCCGGTAGCGCGGGGTGGCGACAGTGGTGAGGGGCGGGTTCACGTAGGCGCTGATCTCGAGGTCGTTGAAGCCGCAGACGCCAAGCGCCTCCGGCACGCGGATGTTGCGCCGGGCGGCCTCGAACAGCACGCCGAGCGCGAGGTCGTCGTTATTGCAGAACACGCAATCGGCGTCGGGGGCGCGGGCCATCAGGTCGGCGAAGAGCTGGCATCCCGTGCCGACCGAGGAGCGGCCCTGCGTGGTCACGACCCGGCGGGGATCGAAGATTCCGAGCCGCTCCGCCTCGCGGCGGAACCCGGAGACGCGCACCTGGGAGCGCGGGTCCATCCGGGCCGAGAGGATCGCCGGGCGCCGGTAGCCCTGTTCCATGAAGTGCCGGACGACGCTGGCGGCCGAGTCGAAATGGGAGAAACCGACGAGCATGTCGATCGGATTGTCGGTCACGTCCATGATCTGCACGACCGGGCAGTCGGCGGCCTCCAGCAGCGCCCGTCCGGTCGGGGTCTGGTCCACGCCGGACACGATCAGCCCGGCGGGGCGTTGGGCGAGGAAGGTCCGGATCAGCGTCTCCTCCTCGCTGGGGCTGTAGCGCGAATTGGCGATCTGCACCGATAGGCCGGTCGCCTCGATCGCGTCGTAGACGCCGAGCAGCACGTCGGAGAAGACGGAGTTGGTCACCGATGGCACGATCAGCCCGAGCACGTTGGTCCGCCGCGACGCCAGCGCCGAGGCCGCCATGTGCGGCACATAACCCAGCCTGTCGATCGCCGCCTGGATCCGCAGCCGGGAGGGCGCGGCGACCTTTTCGGGCGCACGGATGCAGCGGGAAACCGTGATTGCGCTAACACCGGCTTCCCGGGCGACATCATCGAGCGTAACCCGATTGGAATGCTTGGTTTTCGCAGGCATGGGAACGGTCTAGCACCAAATTCGGAGCCGGGGAAGCTTGACTAATGACAGCGCTGTCATTACTCCGGAGCCCATCAGCGGAAGGGTGGGGATCCCCGCCCGACATGGGGAGGGTCCCGCGCTCGAACTCGCCAGAGGCGCCGTCGGTTCGGCCGAGACAGCGCTGGCGATGTCCGGGTGGCCTTTCCCGGCATTTCCCAGATCCCCGGAGGATCCCGACGTGACCGAGAAGAAAAAAGACCTGCGCTCCCGCAAGTGGTTCAACAATCCCGACGATCTCGAGATGACGGCGCTCTATCTTGAGCGGTATCTCAACTACGGGCTGACCGAAGAGGAGCTGCGCTCCGACAAGCCGATCATCGCGATCGCGCAGACCGGCAGCGACCTGAGCCCCTGCAACCGGCATCACCTCGAACTGGCGAAGCGGACCCGCGACGGGATCATCGCCGCCGGCGGCGTGCCGCTCGAGGTGCCGGTTCACCCGATCCAGGAAACGGGCAAGCGGCCGACGGCCATGCTCGACCGCAACCTCGCCTACCTGAGCCTCGTGGAATCGCTCTTCGGCTACCCGATCGACGGCGTTGTTCTGACCATCGGCTGCGACAAGACCACGCCGGCGCTGTTGATGGCGGCGGCGACCGTGGGCATTCCGGCCATCGCCTTCTCGGTCGGCCCGATGCTGAACGGCTGGTACAAGGGCAAGCGGGTCGGGTCGGGCAGCGTCATCTGGTACGCGCGGCAAGAACTGGCGGCTGGCCGGATCGACGGGGACGAGTTCCTCAGCATCGCGGCCTCCTCGGCGCCCAGCAACGGCTATTGCAACACCATGGGCACCGCCAGCACGATGAACTCCCTGGCCGAGGCGCTCGGAATGCAGCTGCCCGGCGCCGCCACCATCCCCGCGCCCTATCGCGAGCGCGGCCAGATGGCCTACGAGACCGGGCGGCGGATCGTCGACATGGTCCACGAGGAACTGAACCCCGACCAGGTGATGAGCCGCAAGTCCTTCGAGAACGCCATCGTCATCTGTTCGGCCCTCGGCGGCTCGACCAACGCGCCGATCCACCTCAACGCGATCGCCCGACATCTCGGAATGAAGCTGACGAATGCCGATTGGGAGAAATTCGGCTACGAGGTGCCGCTGCTGGTGAACATGCAGCCGGTGGGTGAATACCTCGGAGAAGATTTCCACCATGCCGGCGGCGTGCCGGCGGTGATCGGGGAACTGCTGCGCAACGACATGCTGCCGCATCCGGACGCGCTGACCGTCTCCGGCAAGACCATTGGCGAGATCTACCGCGACTTTGCGATCACCAACCCCGACGTAATCCGGACACCGGCCAACCCGCTGCTGCAGCGCGCCGGCTTCCTCAACCTGTCGGGGAACCTCTTCGACAGCGCGATCATGAAGACCTCCGCCATCGGCGAGGAGTTCCGGACCCGCTACCTCGAGAACCCGGAAGACCCGATGGCTTTCGAGGGGCCGGTCGCCGTGTTCGACGGGCCGGAGGATTTCCACCACCGGATCGACGACCCGAGCCTCGGGCTCACCGACCGGACCATCCTGGTGATGCGCGGGGCGGGGCCGATCGGCTACCCTGGCGGCGCCGAGGTCGTGAACATGCGCCCGCCCTCCTACCTGATCAAGCAGGGCATCACCGCCTTGCCCTGCATCGGGGACGGCCGTCAGTCCGGCACCTCCGGCTCGGCCTCGATCCTGAACGCCTCGCCCGAAGCGGCGGCGGGCGGTGGTCTGGCGCTGCTGAAGGATGGCGATACCATCCGGGTGGACCTCAACGCGCGCACCGTGAACGCGCTGGTCGACGCGGCCGAATGGGAGGCGCGGCGCGCCGAGATCGAGACCATCATGGGTGCCATCACGCCGGAGAGCCAGAGCCCCTGGCAGGCGCTTTTCCGCGAGAAGGTGCGGCCCTTCGCCGAAGGCATGGTGCTCGACGGCGCACCGGAATACCGCGCCATCGCCCGCACCAAGGCGCTGCGCAACAACCACTGATGTTGCCGGGCCGGGCAGGACCCGGCCCACGCAATCCGCCGCTTCCTCCACCGGTTTCGGGGGCTTCCTGCCCCCGCGCCCCGAACCGCCGGAGCCGGGCCCTTCACACAGCCGAGATTCCCTCCGCTCCGGCCTTGCGGTCCGGGGCGGTTTTCGGCAAGTGACGGCCAGCCAAGGGGAATTGCATGAACCTACTGATCCAGAGCGCCGCGACCCTGCACGAGGTGACACGCCGTGTCTGCCAGCTGCTGCTCGGCATGATCTTCATCGGCCAGCTCGCCGTGGTGATCCTGCGCTATGTCTTCGGCATCGGGTTCATCGAGCTCCAGGACGCTGTCGCCTACAGTTTCGCCACGCTCGTCGTACTCGGCCTTCCGGTGGCGCAGGCGCTCGACTCCCACGTCCGGGTCGACGTGTTCCGGTCCGGGCAGTCGCCCCGCGGTCAACTCTGGTTCGACCGGTTCGGCATCGTGGTCTTCCTGATCCCCGTCTTTGCGCTCACCATCTGGTGGGTCTGGCCCGACGTGGCCTACAGCTGGTCGATCCGCGAGGCCTCGGCCGAGACGGGCGGGCTGCCGGGGCTCTACCTCGTCAAGTCGATGCTGCCGCTGGCCTGCGCACTGATGATCCTTCAGGGCCTGGCGGAGCTGGCCCGGTCCCTCGGGAGCCACGCCCATGATTGAACATTTCTGGCTGATCATGCTCGGCCTCAGCCTGCTGGCCGGCATTCTCTCCGGGATTCCGGTGATGCTGGTGCTCGCCGGCGTTCCGGTGGTGCTGGCCTACATCGCCTCCGGCTTCGGCGCCTTCGATCTGAGCTTTCTCCGGGCCTATCCGCAGCGTGCCTATGGCGTGATGACCAATTCGCTGCTCGTCGCGGTGCCGCTCTTTGTCCTCATGGGCGTGATGCTGGAACGTTCGCGGGTGGCCGAGCGGATGCTGGTGCAGGTCGGGCGCGTTCTGGGCGGCACGCCCCGGGCGCTGGCGCTGGCCGTGCTGCTGATCTCGACGCTGATCGCGGCCTCCACGGGCATCATCGGCGCGACCATCGTGATGCTGACACTTATCAGCCTCCCCGCGATGCGCCGCGTCGGCGTGCCTGACGCAACGGCGAGCGGGCTGATCTGTGCCTCGGGCACGCTGGGCCAGATCATTCCGCCCTCCATCGTGCTGATCTTGCTCGGAGATCAGGTGTCCAACGCCTATCTCGACGCGCAGCAACGCGCGGGCAACTTCGCGCCCGACGCGGTGACGGTGGGCGATCTTTTCGCGGGTGCGCTGGTGCCCGGCCTGCTGCTGGTGCTGCTTTACGGCATCTATGTCTCATTCCGGCTCTCCGGCATCAAGAGCGCCCCGGTGGTCGAGACCGAGCCAGACGTCTCGGCCTGGGAAGTGGTGCGCGAGGTGCTGCCGCCGGTGCTGCTGATCCTCGCGGTGCTTGGCTCGATCCTCGCCGGCGTGGCGACGCCCACCGAAGCCGCGGCCATCGGCGTTGCGGGCACGCTCCTGATCACGGCCGCGCGCGTGAGCGCCACCGGCGGGCCGGACGTCAATCCCGACGCGCCGCCACAACTTGAACCGTCCACGCCCCCGGCGCCGCGCTGGCTGCGCCACGTCATGTCCGCCACCGCGGCGGTGGGCTTCGCGCTGGTGGCCCTGCGGCTGACCGGGGTGGGGCGGGTCGATCTGTCGGCGGCCCAGGTGAGCCTCGGCGCCGGCTCGCTCCTTGCGCTGCTGCTCACCGTGCTGCTGGTGGCCGGACTGCTGTTGGCGGTGGTGATCCTGGTGCGTGCGGGCGTCTTCGGCGCGGCGCTGTCCCAAGCGGTGACGACCTCGGCCATGATCTTCGGCATCATTCTCGCAGCCTCCATGCTCTCGCTCGTGTTCCGGGGCTTCGAGGGCGACGAATGGGTGCACGACCTTCTGACCGGCCTGCCGGGCGATCACACCAGCATGCTGATATTCACCCTGCTGGTGATCTTCGCCATGGGGTTCGTGCTGGAGTTCGTCGAGATCGTCTTCATCGTGGTGCCGCTGGTCGGGCCGATCCTGCTGCAGGACGTCGACCCGGTCTGGTTCGCGGTGCTGGTGGCGCTCAACCTCCAGACCTCCTTCCTGACGCCGCCCTTCGGCTTCGCGCTGTTCTATTATCGCTCCGCCGCGCCGGCCGATATCGCGACCTCGACCATATACAAGGCGATCGTCCCCTTCGTCCTGATCCAGATTCTCACGCTCGGCATCGTTTTCCTGTGGCCGACGCTTGCGACCTGGCTGCCGAATGTGCTGTTTGGCTGACAAGCACATCCGGGGCGCGCGCTTCCGACACACTTAGCTGGAGACCTAACCATGAAACGTCGTGCATTCCTCAAGGCCGGGGCTGCCGCTCCTGCCGCCGCGCTTGCGGCACCCGCGATCGCACAGGGCATCATCGAATGGAAATGCCCGACCTCCTTTCCGGCGCAGGCGCCCGGTGTCGGCACCAACGGCGTTACCTTCGTTGAGCGGGTGAACGCCATGGCCGAGGGCCGGCTGCAGCTCAAGCTCTACTCGGGCGGCGAGCTGGTCCCGCCCTTCGCGGTCGAGGATGCGGTGCAGCAGGGCACAGCCGAGATCGGCCACACCACGCCCTACTACAGCGCCGGCAAGAACTCCGCGCTTCACATCTTCACCAACATCCCCTTCGGCTTCACCGCCGCTGAGCTCTCCGGCTGGCTGCGCTACGGGGGCGGGCAGGAACTCTACGACGAGATCTACGCCCAGCGGAACCTGGTCCCGATCTACTCGGGCAACTCCACGGTTCAGGCCGCGGGCTGGTTCAAAAACGAGATCACCAGCGTCGCCGACCTCTCCGGACTGAACATGCGGATCGCCGGCCTCGGCGGCGAGGCCATGCGCAAGCTCGGCGTGAACGCGGTGCTGATGCCGCCGACCGAGATCTTCCCGGCCTTCCAGTCCGGCGCCATCGACGCCGCCGAATGGGTCGGCCCGATGCTCGACCAGGCATTCGGCCTCAACAAGGTTGCGCCCTATTGCTACGCGCCGGCCTTCCACGAGCCGGGCGCAGGCCTCCACGTGGTGGTCAACAAGGACGCCTGGGACAGCCTGACACCGGATCTGCAGGCGATCCTGCGCAACGCCGCCGGCGCCGCGGAATCCGAGACCGTCAGCCAGTTCGAGTATTTCAACGCCATGGCGTTCAAGTCGCTTCAGGAATCCGGGGTGGAGTTCAAGACCTTCCCCGACGACGTGATGGAGGCCCTGAAGGGCGCCGTCGCCGAGGTCATGGTCGAGCAATCGGAGGCCAACCCGGACTTCGCGCGCTGCATGGAAAGCGTCAACGCCTACCTCGAGCCGGCACGCGCCTACGCGGCGGCCTTTACCGCGCCGATGCTGACGCAGCGCGTCTGATCGCGGTGGCGCGACGCGCCTGGTAAACGGGCGGGCCGGGCTGTCCGGCCCGGCCGTGCGCCCTATCTGGGAGTGGAGGCCGCGGGCGCGTGACGCCCCGGCCCGACCCAGACCCGGAGCGCCCGATGCAATCTCGCCGTCCATTTCTGCCCAACCCGGTACCCGCCGGCCGCGCCGCGCGCCTGCATCGGCTGGGCATGATGGCCACGGGGATCGCCGGGAACATGGCGGCGGCCGGTGCCCGCAGCGTGACCCGGGGCGAGCGGCCGGACCTGCGGCAACTCCTGCTCACCCCGGCCAACGCAACGCGCATCGCCGATGACCTCGCCCGGATGCGGGGCGCGGCGATGAAGGTCGGCCAGCTGCTCTCGATGGAAGCCGGGGACGTGCTTTCGCCGGAGCTGGCCACGATCCTCTCCCGGCTGCGCGCCGCCGCGGACCCGATGCCGCCGCAGCAGCTCAAGACGGTTCTCCGGGACGCGTGGGGCAGCGACTGGCGGCGCAGTTTCCGGCAGTTCGACACTCGGCCCATCGCGGCCGCCTCCATCGGCCAGGTGCATCGCGCAAAGCTGCGCGACGGCACCCAGCTGGCGATCAAGGTCCAGTATCCCGGCGTCGCGCGCAGCATCGACAGCGACATCGACAATCTCGGCACGCTGATCCGGGTTTCGGGCCTGCTGCCGGCCGGCTTCGAGATCGCGCCCTACCTGGCAGAGGCGAAACGGCAACTGCACCTGGAGGCGGACTACCGGTTCGAGGCGGAGCAGCTCACCGCCTATGCACGCCTCCTTGGCGAGACCACGCGGTTCGAGATCCCGACCGTAGCCAAGCAATGGTCGACCGGCTCGGTGCTGGCGATGAGCTACCACCCGAGCCGCAGCATCGACTGGCTGGCCGAGGCGTCGCAGGGGGATCGCGACCGGGTGGCGCGGGACCTGATCGCCCTGCTGCTCGACGAGATCTTCCGCTTCGGCGTGATCCAGAGCGACCCGAATTTCGCCAACTACCGCTACAATCCCGAGAGCGGGCGGGTCGTGCTGCTCGACTTCGGCGCCACCCGCCGGCTCGCACCGGAGATCGTCGACCGGTGCCGGGAAATCCTTGTCGCGGTGCTGGCGGGTGACACCGACGGGATCGAAACCGCCTTTGTCGCGCTCGGGGCGCTTCCCGACGAGATGCCGCGGCAGCACCGGGCGCGCATCCTGGCCATGATCCGTATGGTCTTTGACGAATTGCGCCGCGACGAGCTGGATTTCGGCGACAGCGACCTGCTCACCCGCCTCCGGGCCGAGGGACAGGCGTTGGCCGAGGACCGCGTGTCGCCACCGGAGGTTCCGATGGATCTGCTCTACCTGCAGCGCAAGATCGGTGGCATCTTCCTGCTCGCGACACGGCTGCGCGCGCGGGTGGCGGTGGGACCGCTCCTTGATCCGTTCGCCAAGGCGCGCGACGCCGGGCCCGAGTGATCCGGTGCCGCCTTGCGCACGTAAACATGTGCAGACACGCAGGAGAAACACATGGGACGGATCCTTCTCTTGGCCTTTTTCATTTCCCTCGGAAAAATCGCCTCCGCCGGGACGGTGGGCGGCACCTTTTCATCCATCGATGGCGGGCAGATTTCGCTCGAGCAGTGGCGCGGCCAGCCGGTGCTTGTGGTCAATACGGCCTCGCGCTGCGGCTTCACCGGCCAATATGACGGGTTGCAGGCCCTGTATGACCGATACCGCGAGCGCGGTCTGGTGGTGCTGGCCGTGCCGTCCAACGATTTCCGCCAGGAGCTGGCGACCTCCGAGGAGGTGAAGGATTTCTGCGAGATGACCTTTGGCCTCGACATCCCGATGTCCGAGATCACCCACGTTCGCGGCCCCGACGCGCATCCCTTCTACCAGTCGGTCCGTGCGGAGACGGGATTTGTCCCGAAGTGGAATTTCAACAAGATCCTGGTCGGTCCGGACGGGTCGGTGGTGGAGACCTGGGGCTCCGTGACAAAGCCCGAATCGCGCAAGATCACCCGTCAGATCGAGTCGCTGCTGAACTGATCGGGCAGCGGTCGAAAGCGGAGGTGTAAGGTGGAACGCGCACTGATCATCGGGGCATCGGGCGGCATCGGCGCCGCCCTGGCGTCCGCCCTCGTGACGCGCGGTGTCTCGGTGACGGGCCTGTCGCGCAGGGAGCATGGGCTCGACGTGACGGATCAGGCCTCGGTGGATGCGGTGCTGGCGCGGCAGGAGGGACCCTTCGACCTGGTCTTCGTCGCCTCCGGGATCCTCGCGCCGGACAATGGGCAACCGGAGAAGGCGCTGGACCAGATCGACGCGGGGGCAATGAGAGAGGTCATGGCCGTGAATGCCATCGGCCCGGCCCTTGTACTACGTCACGCGCCGCGCCTGCTGCCGCGGGATGGGCGATGCGTCGTCGCGGTGCTGACCGCGCGGGTCGGCTCCATCGGGGACAATGGCATGGGGGGCTGGTACGCCTATCGTGCCTCGAAGGCGGCGGCGAACCAGATCGTGCACACGGCCGCGATCGAGATCGGCCGCAAGCGCAAGGAGGCCGTGGTGGTCGCCCTTCACCCGGGTACTGTCGCCACGCCCTTCACCCAGGCCTATCCCGGGCATCGCAAGGTCGCGCCCGAGGCCGCGGCAGAGAACCTGCTTCGGGTCATCGACGGCCTGACGCCCGCCGACACCGGCGGCTTCTACGACTGGGCCGGGGAGGTCGTTCCCTGGTGAGCGGCGGGAAGGCCCGGGCAGGGAAATGCCCGGTGCCGATTGCCCTGTTCTACCGGTAGAGTTGCGGCTGGCCGAGCTTGTCGTGGATCGCATTGGCGACCTGCCCGCTCAGCCCCATCCCTTGCGCCAGCTCATGCAGGAACCGCGCCTCGCTGTTGTGGTCGAGGTCGATCGCCATCGCCGCCAGCATGTAGACCTGTTGCTCGGCGCCCCGCGGGACGGACCGGGCGAGCGCGGTCGCATCGACCGGACGCTGCAGCTCGGCCTGCACGAAATCGGCCTCCTCCTGGCTGACCTGTCCGAGCCGTTCCAACAGCCGCTGCTTTTCCGTCTCGTCGAGCGTGCCGTCGGACTTGGCCGCCTGGATCATTGCCCGGAGCATGACCGCGGCGAGGTCCTCTTCCTCCGCCGTCGGGGGCTCGTCGGGCTCGCCGAAGTTCTGAAGCGACTGGTTCAGCTTGTCGCCGAAGCCGCCGCCGGCGCTTCCGCCGCCGGGCCGGGACAGCTCGCTCAACTCGTTCAGCGCCCCGCCAAGGCCGCCACGCCCGGCGGCCGCGCCCGCGCCGCCGCCAAGGATCGCGCCCATCATGTCCTGAAGGCTCCCGCCGGAGGCGCCGCCACGCGAGGCCCCGCCGCCGAGGACCTGGCCCAGCATGTCCTGGATACTCCCGCCGGGTGCGGCGCCCCGGCTGCCGGTCCCGCCGCCCAGAACCTGCCCGAGCATATCCTGCAGCCCGCCGGCCGAGGCGCCGCCCGGTGCGCTGCCGCCACCGAGGATCTGGCCGAGCATGTCCTCGATCCCGCCCCCAGCGGAGGCCCGTCCGGCACCGGACGGCTGCGCCGTCCTGCCGGCGCCGCCCGAGACCATGCCCTTGACGCCCTTCGCGATGACGACGCCGGCGGCGACCTTTGCCAATGTGCTGACCAGACTCATGTTCTTCTCTCCCTGAAAATGCGTCGTGAACCGGGCCACGGCCCGCTGCCTTGATGGTCCGGGCGCGCGGTCCGGCTCCCGGAATTGCGTTTCAAATTGCCCGGACCGGTCGGTCCGAAGGCGGAGTGTTCAATGGTGCCCCGATGCGGGCCCGGCCTGCGCCGGCCGGATCCGTGCTCAAATCCCTTGCAACTATTGCCCAGCCCGCCACGCGGCGCAATCGGCGGTATTACCTGTGGCGTCCCGACCCTCACGGCCTCGGTTGACGTGGCGAGACACGGTGCGATAACGCCGACAAAGGCCCATCACACTCAGCCCGGCGTATGCCGGAAAAGGTTGGGCGCATCTGACGGGAGCTTGCATGTTCGATACCATCCCCGGTCTTCTGGACCAGATCCGCAGCCGTTTCGCCCATGTCGACAGCGACCCCTTCCAGGGCGAGCGGGTGTTCTTCGAGAATGCCGGCGGCGCACTGACGCTGAAGTCGGTGGTGCAGACCTCGGCGGATTATGCCGCGATCCCCGACAACCAGGGACGTGAGAACGTCGCGTCGCACGCGCTGGTTGCCGCCATCGCCCGGTCGCGTGCGGACATGCAGAGCTTCTTCAACCCCGAAGGCGGCCAGTTCTTCGTCGGCGAGAGCGGGACCGAGCTGCTGTTCCGCCTGATCCGCACGGCTTGCCTCGGCACCCCGGAGGGCGGGCGCGTCCTCGGCTCGACGCTGGAGCACCCGGCCTCCCGCAGCGCCTGCGCCCGCTATGCGCCGGTCGGCGGCAAGGCGCATGTGCTGGTGGAGCATGACGTGGCGCGGGGGAGCGTGGATCTGGCCGCCTACCGGCCGGAGATCACGCCCGACACGCGGGTTGCGACCATCCTGCACACCTCGCCCGTGACCGGCATGGGCGTCGACGTCGCCGAGATCGCGGCCGGCATCCGGGCGGTGGCGCCCGAGTGCTTCATCATCGTCGACGGTATCCAGCACGCCGCGCACGGGCGGCTCGATCTCGCCGCCTATGGCGTCGACGGCTACGTGATCTCGCCCTACAAGGCGTTCTCGCGACACGGCTATGGCGTCGCCTGGGTGTCGGACCGGCTTGCAGGGCTGCCGCGCGACGCGCTGCTCGATGCGCCGGGCACGTCCTGGGAGATGGGCACGCGTGACACCGGCGCTTATGCGACCTTCTCGGATGTCGTCGCCTATCTGGACTGGCTGGGCAGCCATTTCACCGAGAGCGACGCCCCCCGTGAACGGATCGTCGCCGCTGGCGAAGCGATCCACGCTCATGAAAAACAGCTCACCGACGCCATGTTGCACGGTACCGGCAACCTGCCCGGGCTGGCGCAGATCCCGGGTGTGACCATTGTCGGCGGCGTCGAGAACCCGCTGCGTGAGGGGCTCGTCTCCTTTGCCGTCGACGGGCTGAAGGCGCCGGAGATCGTCGAGGCGCTGAACCAGGCCGGTGTCCGGACCCACACCCGCAAGGCCGACCACTACTCGGCCAACATTCTCGCGCCGATGGGGTTGGAGGCCTGCGTGCGGGTCTCGGTCTGCCATTACAACTCGCTGGAGGAGGTCGAGCACCTGCTCGAGGCGATGCGCGACATCACCCGCAGGGGCTGACGGCCGTTTTCAGAGCGGCCAGATCCGCGGCACGAGCCCGACGACGATCAGAACGGAGAGAGCCGTCAGCGGCAGGCCAGCGCGCACGAAGTCGAGCAGCCTGTAGCGGCTCTGGCCGTAGACCAGCAGCAGGGCGGGTTCCAGCGGCGCGATGAAGGAGAGTGAGGCGGAGAGCGTCACCACCACGGCGAGCGGCCGCGGGTCCACCCCCAGCGTTGGCGCCAGCGCCAGCGCGATGGGCAGGATCGTCAGTGCCGCCGCCGCGTTCGACATCGGCTGGGTCAGCACGACGGTCAGCAGCGACAGCGACAGCAGCACTGCGGTCATCCCGAACGGGGCGACCCAGTCGAGGATCAGGTGCGCCAGCCATTCCGCGGTTCCGGTTTCCAGCATCGCGGCGCCGAAGCTCGACATGCCCCCGATCAGGATCAGCACACGCCAGGAGATCATTCCGAAGACGTCCTGCGTCGAGAAGCGGTCGGTCAGCACCAGCCCGAGCACCGCAGCGAGAAGCGCGATGCCGAGCGGCAGAACCCCGGTAGCGCCGAGCAGGATCGCTGACAGCATCGCCCCGAGCGTGAACCATCCCTCCCGGCGGGTGGGCCGGGGCGGCGCGTCGGGGCTGAGCAGGTGGATGTCGATATCCGCGCGGATGCGTTCGACCGCCTGCGCGGTGCCGGCCATCAGCAGGATGTCCCCGACCCGCAGGCGCATGCGGCCGATCCGGGCGACCTGCTCGGTGCCGAGACGGCGCAGCCCCACGACGGTGATGTCGTCGCCGATCTCCTGACGCATCCGTGCGACGGAGACGCCGATCCAGTGGGAGCCGGGCAGCAGCACCGCCTGGGCGAACTGGCGCCCGGGCGGCGCGTCGCCTATCCCGAACAGGCTGAGCCGTCCGCCGCCGGTGAGATGCGCCAGCGCCTCGGCATCGGCATGGACGATCACCCGGTCGCCGGCGTGCAGCTTGCGCCGGGGATGCACGGCGACCCGCCCCTTGCTGGTGTCGATGGCGAGCGGCGTCACCCCGAGATCCGCAAGGCCCAGTTCCGACAGCGGCTTGCCGCCGCCGGCCGCGGCCTCGTCGATCGCGATGGTGGCCATGAAGAGCGGCTCCGGCGGCGCGTCGGCGGCGTCTCCGGGCTCGGCCGCGATCAACCTGTCGCCGACCAGCGCCATCAGCGTCACCCCGGCGAGGGTCACCGCGAGCCCCACCCAGAAGAACTCGAACAGGCCGAAGGGCTCGAGGCCCAGCCGGGTCACCACGCTGCTTGCAGCCAGGTTGGTCGAGGTGCCGATCAGCGTCGCCGAACCGCCGAGGATGGAGGCGAAGGCCATCGGCATCAGGAACAATCCCGGCCGGCAGTTCGCCCGCCGCGCCGCGTCCTGCGCCAGCGGCATCATCACCGCTGTCGTGCTGGTGTTGCTGACAACGGTCGAGAGCCCGGCGGAGGCCAGCATCAGCCGGACCATGATGCTCCTCGGGGCGCGCTCGCTGCGGCCCGCCAGACGGGCGGTCAGGCGGTTCATGATCCCGGAATCGGAGAGCCTGCGCGACAGAACCATGATGCAGGCAAGGATCAGGATCGCCTCGCTGGCGAGTCCCTGAAGCGCCGAGGCCACGTCCATGATCCCGGAGGCGACCAGCAGCACCAGCAGCAGGAGCGCGACCGCGTCGGGCGGAATACGTTCGGTCGCCAGCAGGATTGCGGCGGCAACGAAGAGAACGAGGACAAAGGCGATTTCCGGAGTCATGCAGGAACCGATTCAGACGGCGGACCGCCGTCATGCTCCACCCGCGGGGCGCGCTTGTCCTTGAACCAGATCAGCCCGGCGCCAGAAATGTCCGGCGCCGGAACGGGTCAGAGCAGGCCCGGGTAGTCGCCGCCGTCCATCAGGATCGACTGCCCCGTCATCAGCCCGGCATGATCCGAGGCGAGAAAGGCGAAGAGCGCCGCGATCTCCTCCGGCCGGCCGAAGCGCTTGGCGGGGCTGGAGGCCGCGCGGCTCTCCCAGATCTCGTCGAAGCTGCGACCCGTGGTCTCCGCCAGCCGGGCGACGTGCTGGCGCTGGCCGTCGCTCTCGACGATGCCGGGCAGGATGGTGTTGATCGTCACGTTGCGGGCGATTCCCTCGCGCGCCAGCCCGGCGCAGAAGCCCACGAGCCCCGTGCGTGCGCCGTTCGACTGGCCAAGCTCGACCTGCGGGATCTTCACGCCGCGCGCGGCGATGTTGACGATCCGCCCGTAGCCGCGCGCCACCATGCCGTCGAAGGTGAGCCGGATCATCTCGATCGGCGCCAGCATCATCATGTCGAGCGCCGAGATCCAGTCCTCGCGCCGCCAGTCGCGGAAATCCCCGGGCGGCTTGCCGCCGCCATTGTTGAGCAGGATGTCCGGCTCCGGGCAGGCGGCCAACGCCGCGGCGCGGCCGGCTTCCGTCGTGATGTCGGCCGTCACGGTGGCGACCTCCGCGCCGGTCTCGTCCCGGATCTCGGCGGCGGTCCGTTCCAGCGCCTCGGCGCCCCGCGCCACCAGCGTCACCGCCACGCCCTCGCGGGCCAGCCGTTCCGCGCAGGCGCGGCCCATGCCCTTGCTGGCTCCGGTCAGCAGCGCGTGCCGGCCGGCAATCCCCATGTCCATCTGGTCTCTCCCGTCTCAGGTTGTGCCGGTGTCCGGCAATTCCAGCACTGCGTCCTTGAGTGCCTGTGTCCGCGCGTGCCGGGGCGCCGCGAAAAGGCGGTCGGTCGCGCTTTCCTCGACGATCCGGCCCAAGTCCATCACGATGACCCGGTCGCAGATCGCCTGCACCACCGCGAGGTCGTGGCTGATAAAGACCATCGACAGGTCGCGCTCCCGGATCAGGCCGCGCAGAAGCTCAAGCACCTGCGCCTGCACTGACACGTCGAGCGCCGAGGTGGGTTCGTCGCAAATCAGGATCTGCGGTTCCGCTGCGAGCGCGCGGGCAATCGCGACCCGCTGGCGTTGCCCGCCGGAAAGCGCGCGGGGTGTGGCCTCGGCGGCCCGTTCCGGCAATCCCACGTCCTTGAGCAGCTCCAGCACCCGCGCCTTGCGGGCGGAGGTGTCCAGCTGGGTGTGCAGTCGCAGCGGCAGGTCGAGGATGCGCCGGATCGTCCAGCTCGGGTTGAGCGAGCCGAACGGGTCCTGGAACACCGGCTGGATCCGCCGGGCGCGCAGCTTTTGCGGCAAATTCCGCATGTCCTCGCCGCCAAGCTCCACCCGGCCCTCGGTCGGGCGGTCGAGGCCGATCAGGATGCGGGCGAGCGTGCTCTTGCCGCAGCCGCTTTCCCCGACAATGCCCAGAACCTCGCCCTTCGAGAGGCTCAGCGACGCGTCCGTGAGCGCTCGGAAAGGCGTGCCGCCGAACATGCCGCGGGGAGGATAGACCCGGCCCAGCCCATGCGCCGACAGGACCGGCGCCGCGCCGTCATGCGCCGTGGGCGGAACCGGCTGCGGCAGGCTGTCGATCAGGCTCCGGGTATAGGAATGTTCGGGCGCGGTCAGGACGCGGGCGCAGGGGCCGGTCTCGACGATCTCGCCATGTTTCATCACCGCGACGTCGTCGGCGATGCGAGCGACGACGCCGAGATCGTGGGTGATGAACAGCATCCCCAGCCCGAACTCGTCCCGCAGGCCGGCCAGCAGGTCCAGCAGCTTCACCTGTGTTGTGACGTCAAGCGCCGTGGTGGGCTCGTCCGCGATCAGGAAATCGGGCTCGCACATCAGCGCCATGGCGATCAGCACGCGTTGCCTCTGTCCGCCGGACATCATGTGCGGGTACTGGCCGAGCCGGGTTCGGGCCGAGGGGACGCCGACACGGTCCAGAAGCTCCACCGCGCGTTCCCGCGCCGCGCGCATCGACCCGCCGCGGTGCCGCCGATAGACGGCGCAAAGCTGGTCTCCGATGGTGAAGACGGGATTGAGCGCCGTCATCGGCTCCTGGAAGATCATGGCGATCCGGTCGCCGCGGGCGTTCTGCGGCGTCGTGCCGTCGTCCAGCGCCAGCCGTTCGGCTGTCACCCGCGCGCCCGGCGGGTTCAGCCCCATGAGCGCGAGCGCAGTCATGGACTTGCCGGACCCGCTCTCGCCCACCAGCGCGAGCGTCCGGCCGGCGGACAGCGTGAAGTCGATGCCGCGCACGGCATGGACCTCGCCGATTCGCACATGCAGGTCTCGCACGGTGATCGCGCCTGCGGCGGCGGTGGTGTCCAGGGTCATCGGCGGGCTCCCAGGATGTCGCGCAGCCCGTCGCCCAACAGGTTGATCGAGAGCGTCAGGAAGAACAGGCATAGCCCCGGCAGGGTGATGACCCAAGGGCTGAAGAACATGAAATTCTTGCCCTCCGACAGCATCAGCCCCCAGGACGGCAGCGGCGCCTGCACGCCAAGGCCGAGGAAAGACAGCGCCGCCTCGATCAGCACCGCGTTCGCCATCTCGACGGTGGCGACCACGATCAAGGGTGCGGAGATATTGGGCAGGAGTTCGGCGGTCAGGATGTGGAAGCGCGAGGCGCCCATCGCCTGGGCCGAGGCAACATATTCGGCATTGCGCAGCTTCATCGTCGCGGTTCGGGCGACCACCGCGAACTGGTCCCATAGCAGCAGGCCGATGACCAGCAGCACCACCGTCAGCGAGCCGCCGACGATGGAGACAATGGCGAGCGCCACCAGCACGACAGGCAGCGAAAGCCGCGTGGTGATGAGGGCGGAGATCGCGGTATCGACCCAGCCGCCGAAATAGCCCGCGACCATGCCGAGCGTGATGCCGATCAGCCCGGAGATCAGGATCGCGCCGAAGCTGAGCGCGACGGAGATCCGCGCGCCATAGATCATGCGGCTGAGATAGTCGCGCCCCAGGGCGTCGGTGCCGAGCAGGTAGCCCGGCTCGGCGCCATCATGCCAGAACGGCGGCTTGAGACGCAGCGCCAGCTCCTGCGCATAGGGGTCGTGCGGGGCGATCAGCGGGGCGAAAACGGCGACGAGGACGATCGCGCCGAGGATTCCGGCGCCGATCATGAAACCGAGGTGTTTGCGGACCGAGAGGCGGCGGATCGCCGGAGCGCCGGCGGTGGTGTCGGGAGAGGTATCGGTCATGCCTTGCTCCGGATGCGCGGGTCGAGGGCTGCGTTGGCGAGGTCGGCGAAGAGCGTCAGCAGGATGTAGATCATCGAGATCAGCAGCACGATGGCCTGGATCACCGGCATGTCGGAGCGGCTCATCGATTGCCAGGCGAGATAACCCACGCCCTGCACCGCGAAGATCGACTCGACGACGATGGAGCCGCCCAGCATGAAGCCGAACTGCACCGCCGTGAGCGAGATCACCGGCAGCACGGCGTTGCGCAGCGCGTATTTGAACAGGATCTGTCCTTCGCCCAGTCCCATGGCGCGAGCGGTGCGGATGTAGTCGGCCTCCAGCACCTCGATCATCCCGGCCCGCACCAGCCGCATCAGCGCGGGCATGGCAAAGGAGCCGAGGGTGATCGCCGGCAGGATGAAATGGGCGAGGCTGTCGCTGCCGGAGATCGGCAGCCAGCCGAGCTTGATCCCGAACAGCAGGATCAGCAGCAGCCCGGCCCAGAAGTTCGGCACCGCCTGACCGACGACGGCGAGGGTCAGCGCCATACGGTCGAGCCAGGAATTCGCATGCAGTGCGGCCAGCACGCCGAGCGGGATGGCGATGCCGAGCGCGAAGAGCAGGGACAGGCAGGCAAGCAGTGCCGTCGCGGGCACGCGTTCGGCAATGATCTGCCCGACCGGCTCGCCGGAAAGGTAGGAGCGCCCCAGGTCGCCGCGGGCGAGATCGGCGAGGTAGCCGGCGTATTGCGTCATCAGCGGCTGGTCGAAGCCGTATTGCACGCGGATCGCGGCCAGGTCGGCGTCGGTGGCGCTGTCGCCCGCGATGCCGGTCGCGGGATCGACGGCGACATGGCTCAGCACGAAGGTGATCACCGAGATCGCGAAGACCACGAACAGCGCGAGCAGGCTGCGGCGGAAGAGGAAACCGAGCATCGAAGGGTCCTTGAAACGTGGCGCCGGGCGGGGTGGGCCGCCCGGCGCGATATCCCTGCCGGAGTTAGTTCCAGGAAGCGAGGAAGAAGCGCGGCAGTTCGTCGACGTTCGGGGTGAAGTTCAGCCCGTCGGCATAGCCATAGCCCATGACGATGGTGTGCATCGGCACCCAGTAGGCCCGCTCGGTGATCTTGCCGATCACGTCGGAATAGAGCGCCTCGCGCTCCGCCTCGTCGACCGTCGTGGCCGCCTGCTGAACGAGGCCGATGATTTCCTCGTCGCGGGCGCCGTCGTTGGTCGAGCCGTCGAAGAAGTTGCCGGTGGAGGCGGAGGCGTCGCCGATGGAGAAGCTGCCCCAGTCACCGTACCAGATGTCCACGTTGCCTTCGCGCCAGGCGGAGAAGGAGGCGCGGGCCTGAAGCATCTCTAGGTCGGCCTCGATCCCGACGGCGGCGAGGTAGCTCTGCA
Organism: Tropicimonas sediminicola; assembly: GCF_900188335.1. Taxonomy (GTDB): domain Bacteria; phylum Pseudomonadota; class Alphaproteobacteria; order Rhodobacterales; family Rhodobacteraceae; genus Tropicimonas; species Tropicimonas sediminicola. The sequence goes on from NZ_FZOY01000001.1 coordinate 562,494, forward strand.
CGGCCTCGGCGCGAGCGCGGTCACGGTAGGAGTTCATCCGGACCTTGAACCCCTCGCCATATCCCGCCTCGGCCAGAAGCGCCTTGGCCTTCTCGGGGTCGTATTCGTAGGTGGTCGCAGCCTCGGTCACGCAGCCGAACTGCGCGGGGTAGCAGGGCACGTCGATCACCTCGCCGTCTCCGCCCACAAGGTTGGCGACGATGGTGTCGCGGTCGATGGCGTGGTTTACGGCGCGGCGCACGCGTTCGTCCTTGAAGGGCGAGTCGGGGTTGGCGCGCCCGGCGGCGTCCATGCCGATCATCGCGATCCGCATCGTCGAGCCGAGCTCGGCCCGGAGGTGGGGCAGGGTGCCGAGCTGGGCGACCTGGTCGGCCGGCACGTTCCAGATCCATTCCACGCCGCCGCCGATGAGTTCGGCGATCCGGGTGGCGGTGTCGGGGATGATGCGGAAGGTCAGCGTGCCGATGGCCGGCGTGCCCTTGCCGCCGCCTTCGTAATAGCCCTCGTAGGCCGTCAGCGTGTAGCTGTTGCTGTCGCCCGGCGTGAACTTGTAGGGGCCGGTGCCGATCGGGGCCTGACCGAATTCCTGCAGGCCGACGCTCTCGACGTAGTCCGAGGGATAGATCGGCAGCGATCCGGAGACGAATTCCAGCGCCGCGGGGAACGGCTCCTTGGAGACGATGCGCACGGTCATTGGGTCGACGGCCTCGACCTTGTCGATCCAGCTCACCGACGCCTGCGAGCGCGCCCCGGATTCCGGGTCGGCGTAGTGGTTGAGGGTCCAGACGACGTCGTCGGCGTTGAACTCCGAGCCGTCGTGGAAGGTCACGCCCTCGCGCAGCTTGAACTCCCAGGTCAGGTCATCCACCCGGCTCCATTCGGTGGCCAGCAGCGGTTCGAACTCGAAGGTTTCCGGGTTGCGGTAGATCAGCATGTCGAACAGGTGCCGGGTCATGACCACGCCGTCGCGCGAAGTCGAGATGTAGCCGTCGAAGCTCGGGAGCTCCTCGCCCATGCCGATGGTCAGGCCGTTGTCGGCTGCACCGGCCAGCACCGGGCCAGCAAGCAGGCCGATGCCGGCGGCAAGCGGGCAGAGTTTGCGGAAATTCATGTGGTCGTCTCCTGTTGAACTGAAAAAGGGCCTTCCTGCGCCGTTTATTATGATTTTTCCGTGTCTTGCCCGGAGTTCCTCCGGGTGCCGGCGGGCGGACGCAGCGCCCTCCGGTACGGCAATCTGGTCAGGTCCATGGTCACGCGGCCGGGCGCGTCGACATGGAGGATCTCGCGGGCCATCTCCTGGTAGGCGCCGCGGAAATGGACGGAACTTTTCACCGCGAGGAACGGCAGTTCTGCCGGTTCGATCCCAAGGTGGCGGATCAGCGCGGGCTCGGAAGCCTGCATCCGCCCGGCTGCGACGATGACCTGAACGCCGTTGCGCTCGAGCAGCACCACCCGTCCCATGTCGATCGCGTTGCCGGAATACATCGGCCCCTGTCCGGTGAAGCGCCCGTCTCCGAGGCGGCACACACGCCAGGGCCCAGGCACCGGTGCGCCGGTCTCCGGATCGGATCTGCCGCCGAGGTCGACGTCGATCTCCGCTCCCGGCCCGGCCGCCCTGGCGGCGGCGACGGCCTCCGCATCGGCGATGTGGACGAGGAGCGCGCCGTCGAGGCCTGCGTCGACCATCGCCTGCAGCAGGCCGGTCGTGTCGTTCGTGCCGCCGCCGCCGGGGTTGTCCTGCACATCGGCGAGCACGACGGGGCCGGGACCGGGAGGCACGGCGCGGGCCGCGGCGATGGCCTCTGCCGGGGGCAGGATCGGTGCGGCGAACTCCGCCTCGGCGGCGGTCCAGAGCGCGAGTTGCGCCTCGGCAAGAGCCTCGGCCGTGGCCGCATCGGGCGCGTAGGCGGCGATGGCCGGGCCGGCGCTGGCGATATCGGCCAGCGGAAAGCCGAGCGTCAGCGTTACGTCCCGCCCGTCGCCTCCGGCTTCCTGCGCCGCTCGGTAGAGGCGGCAGACTGGCTCCGCCCCGGTCGCCTGCGCCGTCAGCGGGAGCAGGAACGGCACTTCGCGGAACGCGGCGGCGGGACGGGGCGCCCCGTTGACGAAGCTGATCAGGCGGCGCATCGCCCGGGCGCCCGTCTCCGACATGTCCACATGCGGATAGGTGCGGTAGGCGTCGAGGAAATCCGCGCAGGAGACCATGCGCTGCGTCAGGTTGGTGTGCAGGTCGAGTGACACCACGATCGGCAGATCGGGACCCACGAGGTCCCTGACGGCCGCGATGATCGCCCCCTCCGCATCCTCCTCCTCGGTCGTGGCCATCGCGCCGTGGAGTTCCAGGAACACGCCGTCGAGCGGCAGCGCGGCGCGGAGTCCGTCGAGGATCTCGTCGCGATAGCCTTCGAAGGCCGCGTGGTCCACGGGGGCGGAGGGCAGGGCGATGGCCCAGAAGATCGGGACCGGCGTGCCGCCTGCGGCCTGCAGAGCAGCCAGCGCTCCGGCCGAGGGCACAGCGGTGCCAGGCAGGCGCTCCAGCAGTTCCTCGCCCCGGCTCAGGCGTGGCCAGCCGAACGGGGTTCCGAAGGCTTCGGCCGTGGTAACTCCGGGCGAAAAGCTGTTGGTTTCGTGTTGAAATCCGACGATTGCGATCCTCATTCCGCCGCCATCGCGTCCGACCGGAAGGGGAAGCTGGGACGTTTCCATTCGCGGCTGGCCTCAAAGGCACGGGCGGCGCGCAGGACGAGGTCGTCACTGAACGGTGCGGCCACGATCTGCAGCCCGAGCGGCAGGCCACCGGGCAGGCCGCTTGCCGGGTCCGGCCGCGTGAGTCCGCAGGGGATGCTGGCCGCCGGCTGGTGGGTCATGTTGAAAACGAAGGTGTAGGGCGACCAGATATCGCCGTCGATCTGGTACCAATGCGCGTCCTTCGGCTCCGGCCCGGCGCCGATCGGCAGCGGCGGCACCGCCATGGTCGGGCAGATCAGCAGGTCGTAGGTCTCGTGGAAGGCCCGCATCCGGGCCGCGAGCGCCTCGCGGGTGCCGAGCGCGGCGATGTAGGCATCGGTGTCATAGGCCTCGGCCTGATCGAGCACGCGCGCGACCAGCTCGTCCATCTCGTCGCGCGCCTGGCTGGCGCCGTTCGCGCGATATGTCGCGGCGCGATTGCAGATCCGCAGGCAGTCGTAGGCCGGGAACAGCCCGGAGAGATCGGGATCGGCCTCTTCCACCGTGGCGCCGAGGGCCGCGAAGGTGGCCGCGGCCGCGTCGCAGGCTTCCCGTACCTGGATATCCGGGGAGCGGATGCCGAGGCCGGGGCTGTAGGCGATCCGCAGCCCGGCGACGCCGTCTTCGGGCCCCGCTGCCAGCATCGCTTCGAGCCGCGGCAGCGAATAGGGATCGCGCGGGTCCGGCCATGGCGGCGAGCAGCATCGCCCCCTCGCTCACACCCCAGCTCATCGGGCCGGTATGGCCGAGGATGCCCGCCGCGCTGGGCGGCCAGTTGGCGACCACGCCGAAGCTGGGCTTCAGCCCGAAACAGCCGCCGAAGCTCGCCGGCATGCGGATAGAGCCCGCCGCGTCGTTGCCGACGGCCAGCGTGCCGACGCCCGCGGCCAGATGCGCCGCCGCGCCCATGGAAGAACCGGAACAGCCATAGCCGAGGTGCCAGGGCGAGCGGGTGTCGCCGGTCAGCGGGCTGCGGGAATAGGGGCTGCCGCCGAACTCGGTGGTCGTGCTTTTGCCATAGAGCACTGCCCCCTGTGCGCGGAGCCGTGCCACGGAGGGCGCGTCGGTGTCCTGCGGCGCGTCCGGATCGGTTGTGCGGGAGCCCTTGCGCGTGGGCATGCCCTTGGTGAGCAGCATGTCCTTGATCGACACCGGCACGCCATCGAGAGGGCCTAGCGGCTCGCCCATGGTGAAGCGGTCCTCCGCGGCCCGGGCCTGCGCCAGCGCGCCGTCGCGGTCGACATGGACGAAGGCGTTGATCGAGGGCTCCACCGCGTCGAACGCGGCGAGCACGGCCTCGGTCACCTCCACGGGGCTCAGCCGCCGGGCGCGATAGGCCTCGGCCAGCAGGTCGGCGGGGATCGTGGCGAGGTCTGTCGTGTCGGTCATGGGGCTTTCCCGGAAAGGTCGGTCGTGGAGGCGCCGGAGGCGTGGCGCGCGAGGAAGTCGTCGATCAGCCGGATGCAGGCCTCCGGGGCCTCCAGCTGCGGCATGTGCCCGATGCCGTCCAGCAGGGTCAGGCGGGCGTCGGGCAGCGCCTCGGCGATGGCCCGGGATTCGGAGGGCGGGCAGACGCTGTCATGCGTGCCGGTTACGAGGGCCACGGGCATCGTCAGCGCGGGCAGGTCGCCGCGGCGATCCCAGCCGATGGAGCCGTTCAGCGCAGAGAGGTAGCCATCGCGGCGAAGCGCCTGGAAGTCGGCCGAAAGCGCAGTGCGGGCGGCCTCCGGGGCATCCGGGGCGAGCACGCTGTCGGCAACGCGCGCCGCGATCTCGGGGGTGACGGTCTCGCCGTCGAACATGGCGCGTCGCCGGCCGAGATAGATCTCCCGCTCCGCCTCCGTCATATGCGCCAGGTGCGCGGCCTGCGCCCCCGAAAGCACCAGCCCGGCAAAGCGCTCCGGCGCGCGGCAGGCGGCCTCGATCAGGATGCGGCCGCCCATGGAATGGCCGACGGCGATCACTCGCTCGAGATCCAGTAGATCCAGAAGTGCCAGCAGATCGTCGGCGAAATCGGCCATGCCCGCGACGGTCGGCCCATGGCTGCCGCCATAGTTCCGCGCATCCCAGCAGAGGGTGGTCGCGCGGGTGGTCAGCCCGTCGGCGATAGGGGACCATTGGCCGGAATGACCGCCGATCCCGTGCAGGAACAGCACCGCAGGTCCCGCGCCGGCCGTCCGGCACCGCAGCTCCGTGCCCGAGGGCAGTCGAAAGGTTCGCTGTTCTGAAACTGGGAAATCCTGCACCGGGTCGCCTTGTTCGTACCGGGCGCATGTTGTGGGCCGGACTCCATGCTGTCAAATTCCAAAATATGGTAATGTCATGCGTAAATGTTATGGTCTGGTGGGAAGTGCAAGCTGGAAAGGCGCGGCAGGGATGAATCAGAAGCAGGTCAACGCCTTTCGGATGGTCATGCGCCACGGTTCGGTCACCGCCGCAGCGCAGGCGCTCAATGTCTCGCAGCCCGCGGTCAGCCGGCTCGTGGCCGACCTGGAAGCCTCTCTCGGCTTTCCGCTCCTGCTGCGGACCGGCGGGCGGGTGCAACCGACGGCGGAGGCCTATGAATTCTTTCCCGAGGTCGAGCGCATGTTCTACGGGCTCGACCGGCTCGCGCAGGTGGCCGACGAGATCCGGACGCTGCAACGGGCGACCTTTCGCGTCGCCTCCATGCCGATGGTCAGTTTCGAGATCATCCCCCTGGCCGTTTCCCGCTTCACAGCCGACCACACCGGGATCGGAATCACCCATGACGTGCACACATCGCCCCGCATCCTCGACCTGCTTGCGGCGCGGCAGATCGACCTCGGGCTCGCGCAGACGCTGCCGGGGCGGACCGACGTGGACGTGCTCGCGGCCTTCAACAGCGACTGCGTCTGCGTGATGTCGCCCGATCACCCGCTGGCCGGCCGTGCCCGGATCACGCCGAAGGATCTCGACGGACAGCCGCTGGTGGCGCTGAACTACCGCACGCTCACCTACAGCTACATGATGCAGTGTTTTGCCGAGGCCGACGTCCTGCCCAATATCGTGGCCGAGACCCAGCCTTCCTATTCCGCCTGCGGGCTGGCGTCGCTCGGGGTGGGGATCGCGATTGTCGATCCGATCACCCCCAGGATCTTTGGGCGCAGCCTTGTCAGCGTGCCCTTCGCGCCGCGCATTCCCTTCGAGTTCCAGATCATGAAATCCCGCGATGTGCCGCTGTCCCGCGCGGGGCTCGCTTTCCTGGAGGTGCTTAACGAAGTGCTTTCCGATCACGCCGACATCGTCACCGAAGGTCATAACAAAAATGCATGATCCAATCCGGCATTAATATTTGATCTTATCCTGTCGCTAGGGAAGACTTTCCATATACGACAACGGATAAATCAAACAGGGACCGCCAATGAGACTTTCCAGACGTGCCTCACTGGGGCTGAGCGCAGCCGCCCTCGCCCTCCTGTCGTCCGGCGCCGCCATGGCGGCCGACTACACGCTGCGGGTCCACACTCTGGTAAAGTCGCCGCACCCGTACAACGACATGGCCGCGGCCTTCAAGGAGCAGGTCGAGGCCGAGAGCGGCGGCGCGATCGAGGTAGAGATCTTCGATTCCGGCCAGCTCGGGCAGGACCCCGCGGTGATCGGCGAGATCGGCTTCGGCACCATCGACATGATGATCTCGACCACCTCCAACGCGGCCCAGCAGATCCCGGAATATTCCATTTTCACCATGCCCTACCTGTTCCAGGATATGGACCAGGCGCTCGAGAAGGTCGGCCCCGGCTCCGCCGTCGAGGCGCATTTCCAGCAGGTCTACGAGGAGCGCAGCGTCGGCATGAAGCTGCTCGCGCTCGGCGCGTCGGGCACGCGCAACATGTCCACCGTCTCGGTGCCGGTCGAAGGGCCGGGCGATATCGACGGGCTCAAGATGCGCACCCCGCCGTCGCCGATGGACAGCAAGACCTGGGCGGCCTTCGGCATGCTGCCGGTGACCGTCGCCTGGGGCGAGCTCTATGCCGCCATGCAGACCGGCGTGGCCGACGCGATGGAAAGTTCGCTGCCGGGCTATACCGGCTCCAAGCTCTACGAGGTGGCGCCCAATCTTGCGCTGACGGCGCATACGATCCAGGTCAACCACACATCGATCTCGCAGCGGACCTGGGACAAGCTTCCCGAGGACATGCAGGCCGTCGTCCTGGCGGCCGCGCAGGCGGCGAACAGCTTCGGCGTCGAAAAGGCCAAGGGCTACGACGACGCCCTCGTAGAGACGCTGAAGACCGAACACGGTGTCAGCGTCACCATCCCCGACAAGGCGCCCTTCATCGAGGTCGTCTCCCCCATGCAGGTGCAACTCGCCGAGGAACTCGACCTGGTCGAGGAATACGAACTCCTCACCGAGTGACCTGTGCCTCGCCCGCCCCGCCGCCCCTCCCCGGGGCGGGCGATTTCTCTTGATCCGGACACCGCCATGCTGACCCGTCTTTGCGATCTGGTTACCCGGGTCGTCAGAGTTCTGATGTGGATCGCCTTTGCCGCGCTGATCGCCACGGTCGCGTTGCAGGTTCTGGCGCGCAACGTGCTGATGAGCCCGCTGATCTGGACATCCGACGTGGCGCAACTGCTCTTCGCCTGGCTGATTTTCTTCGGTGCGGCTGTGGGCCTCCGGACGGGCGCGCATTACCGCGTGGACATGCTCCCCGAAGGCAACAGGCCGCTCAACCTGCTGGCCGATGCCGTGGCGCTGTTGGCCGGCTTCGCAGTGGCCTGGCTGCTTCTGTATTACGGCTGGGAACTGGCAATGGTGCGCAAGACGGCGACGGTCCAGTCGCTCGACATCTCGCGCTTCTGGATGTTCCTGCCGCTGCCGGTTTCCGGGGGGCTGATGATGCTTTACCTCGTGGAGGCCTCGATGCGCCTTGTCGCCGAGCGCGGGGAGGCGGTGCGATGAACCCCCTGGTCACACTGATCCTGTCGTTCTTCGTGCTGGTCGCGCTGCGGGTGAATATCGGCTTTTCGCTGATCCTTTCCTCGGCGCTGGTGATCCTGCTCGAAGACCTGCCCCTGATCTCCGTCGTCAACCAGATGTACGCCGGGATCGACAGCTTCACGCTGCTGGCGGTGCCCTTCTTCATGCTGCTCGGCCGGATCCTGAACGCAGGTTCGATCACCGAGCGGCTGCTCAACGTGGCCGATGCCACCGTGGGTCACGTTCGGGGCGGGCTGGGGCATGTCAACGTCTTCGTCTCGATGGTCTTTGCCTCCCTCTCCGGATCGGCGGCGGCCGACACGGCTTCGGTCGGCTCGATCCTGATCCCGGCGATGAAGAAGGCCGGCTACCCGCCCGCCTTCGCCGCGGCCCTCACCGCGGCCTCCTCGACGCTCGGCGTCATCATCCCGCCCTCGATCATCCTGATCGTCTACGGCGCCTTCGGAAATGTCTCGATCGGCGCGCTGTTCGTCGGTGGCGTGGTGCCGGGGCTGCTCGCGGGCCTCTTCATGATGGCCTACACCTACGTGCTCGCGGTCCGCTACGGCTATCCGGCCAATCCCTTTCCGGGCGTGAAGAAGGCCGCCAAGGTGGTCTGGCGCGGGCTGCCGCCGCTGATGATCCCGGTGATCGTGCTTGGCGGCATTGTCGGCGGTTTCTTCACCCCGACCGAGGGCGCCATCGCGGCCGTGCTCTGGGCGTTGTTCCTGTCGCTGGTGGTCTATCGCGACATCCCGCTCGCCGCCCTGCCCAGGATCCTCGCCGATGGCTGCATCGACTTCGCCATCCCGATGTTCACCGTCGCCGGGGCCGGCATCTTCGGCTGGCTGATCGCCTATCTCGGCGCGTCGAAGATCGTGGTGGACTTCATCCTCGGCGTGACCTCGAACGGCTATCTCATCATGCTGATGCTGATCGGCTTCCTGCTGCTCGTCGGCATGGTGCTGAACCCGATCTCCGCCACGCTGATCTTTCTGCCGATCATCCAGGCGCTCAGCGAAACCGCCGGCGTGCACCCGGTCCACATGGGGGTGCTCTCGACGGTGATCCTGTCGGTCGGGCTCGTCACACCGCCCTACGGCATCTGTCTGCTCATCGCCTCGCAGATAGCAGGCGCCTCGCTCGGCCGCGCCATGCTGGCCGCTGCACCGATCTGCCTGCTCACCATTTCCGTCGGGATCCTCTCTCTGTGGTTCCCAAACATCATTCTCGGATTGCCCAAACTGCTGGTTCCCGAACTCTTCTGACCCGGAGGTTTACCCGTGCCCCACATCAAACCCAAAGGCTCCTTCGTCGCCCTTGTCACGCCCATGAACGAGGACGGCTCCATCGACTTCGAAGGCTTCCGCACGCTGCTCAACTGGCATGCGGAGAACGGCACCGAGGCGGTGCTCATCATGGGCTCGACCGGCGAGGTCTCGATGCTCTCGCCCGAGGAGCGCAAGGCGATCATCACCGAGACGGTGAAGATGAAGCCCGGCAACATGCTGATGTACTACGGCATCACCGGCAACAACACCTCGACCACCATCGACTATGCCCGCTATGCCAAGGCCGAGGGCGCCGACGGGGCGATCCTTGCCGCGCCGGCCTATATCTGCGCCGACAACGACGCGATCACCGATTTCACGATGGAGGTGCTCGACAGCACCGACCTCGCCATGGGTTTCTACAACAACCCGCCGCGGGTGAAGACCGACCTGCACTGGGACAACCTGCTGAAGCTGGCGAAGCACGACAACATGGTGGTGCTGAAGGAATCGACCACCCGTGTCGGACAGGTGGCGCAGGTCTGTGCGGCGAAGCCGGACATGTCGATCATGTGCTGCTGCTCGCCCAACCTCGGCCTGGTGATCCCGACCATGGCGCTCGGCGGGCACGGCACGGCGAACATGACCGGCAACATCATCCCGCAGGAAATGGCGGTGATCTCGAAGCCCTGGGAGACCGGCGAAGACGCGTTTGCCTGCCGCGCCGCCTGGCTCGACAACCTCTCCATGCTTCACTACGCCTATTCGACCATCAACCCGGTCTCGATCAAGACCCTGATGCGCGTCATCGGCCTGCCGTCCGGCCCGCTGCGCAAACCGCTGCAGCCGGCGCGACCGGAGATCCTGCAGAAAGGGCTCGACGCGGTGCGCGACCTCGGACTCGTCGAGAAATACGGCTTCGTCCCCAAGCCCGGCCTCGCCGCCGAATAGGCGCCGGGCGATGACCGTCACCACGGGCATCAGCCTCTGCCACTGGGGCGCGTTCGAGGCCGACGTCTCGAACGGGCGCCTGGTGGCGGCGCGCCCGCTGCCGGGAAGCGGCGCCGATCCCGACATGATCGGCGCCCTGCCGGACTGGGTGCACTCGCCGCTCCGCATCGACCGGCCGCATGTGCGGCGCGGCTGGCTCGCGCAGGGCCCGGAAGCCGGTGGCGCGGGGCGCGGGCGGGAGGAGATGGTGCCGGTGGACTGGCCCACCGCGCTCGACCTCGTCGCGGCCGAGCTTTCCCGCGTTCACGCAATGCACGGGCCGACGGCGATCTTCGGCGGCTCCTACGGCTGGTCCTCCGCCGGGCGGCTGCACCACGCGCGCAGCCAGGTCCGCCGCTTTCTCGCCGCCGCCGGCGGCTTCACCGACCAGATCTCGAACTATTCCTGGGGCGCGGCCCATGCGATCCTGCCCCATGTGCTGGGCACGGCCGACGCGGTCTCCGGCGCCGCGACCTGCTGGCGGAGCATCGCCGAAGATGGCGATGTGGTCGTGGCCTTCGGCGGGCTCAATCCCAAGAACTGGCGGGTGAGTTCCGGCGGGGCAGGGGAATTCCACATCCCCAAGGCCGTGGCCCGTGCGCAGGCGCGCGGCGTCAAGTTCTTCATCCTGTCGCCGCAACCCGAGGATGTCCCGCCCGGCCTCGACGCGGTGCTGATCCGCCCGCGCCCGGGCTCCGACACCGCGATCATGCTGGCACTCGCCCAAGAGGCGCTGGCGACGGGGCGGGCCGATATGGAGTTCCTCGAGCGCTACACGACCGGCGCTGCGCCCTTCATCGACTACCTGCGCGGCGCAATCGACGGCCAGCCCAAGACGCTCGACTGGGCCGCGGCTCTCGCCGACGTACCGGTCGCCGAACTGCGGAACCTGTGGGAGGCGATCGCCAGCGGCCGCGTGATGCTGACTGCGGCCTGGGCGCTGCAACGGGCCGATCACGGCGAACAACCCTTCTGGGCCCTGATCGCACTGGCCGCCATGCTGGGCCAGATCGGTCTGCCGGGAGGCGGTTTCTCCTTTGGCTACGGATCGATGAACGCTGTCGGCGGCGAGGCCCGCAAGGGCTTCGTGCCGTCGCTCCCGGGCCTGCCCAACAAGGGCATCGCGATCCCGGTCGCCCGCTTCGCCGATGCATTCCTGAACCCCGGCGAGACCATCGCGTTCAACGGGCGGCAAGTCACCTACCCGGATGTGCGGCTGGTCTACTGGGCCGGCGGCAACCCGTTCCACCACGCGCAGGATCTCGGCCGGCTGGAGCGCGCCTGGGCGCGGCCCGAAACGGTGATCGTGCAGGATCCGTGGTGGACGGCGACGGCTCGCCGTGCCGACATCGTCCTGCCCGCCACGACGACGCTGGAACGCGACGATATCGGCGGCACTTCCCGCGATCCGCATGTCTTCTTCATGCCTCGGCTGATCCCGCCGGTGCATCACTCCCGCAACGATATCGACATCTTCCGCGCCCTGGCCGACCGCTTGGGGTGCCGCGAATCCTACGACGAAGGACTGGACGACGATGGCTGGCTCGAACGGATGTGGGCCGGCAGCCTGGCGAAGGCCGCGAAGGAGGGGGTGGATCTGCCCGATCTCGCCGGTCTTCGCGACCGGGGGTGCGTCCGCATCCCGCTGCCCGAGCGGCCGGAGGTGCTGCTGGAGGACTTCCGCGCCGATCCCGAAGTCCATGCCCTGCCTACGCCCTCGGGCCGGATCGAGCTGACCTCCGCCACGGTCGCGGGCTTCGGCTATGACGATTGCCCCGGTCACCCGAGCTGGCTGCCGCCGCACGAATGGCTGGGCGCGGCCGAGGCGGGACAGTTCCATCTCGTCACCAATCAGCCACCGAAACAGCTGCACAGCCAGCTCTGGCAGGTGAAGGAGCAGAAGCCGGCCACCTGTCGGATCGCCCCCGAGGATGCCGCACGCCTCGGCGTTGCCGATGGCGCGCCGATGGAGCTGTTCAATGCGCGCGGGCGCTGTCGCGCGACCGCACGGATCGCTCCCGGCCAGCGCCCGGGCGTGCTGGTGATGCCGACCGGCGCCTGGTACGCGCCCGACGCGGAGACGGGGCGAGAGCACAACGGCAACCCCAACGTGCTGACCGGGGATCGCGGCACCTCGCGGCTCGGTCAGGCCTGCGCCGCCCTGAGCGCCCTGGTCGAGGCGCGCGCCCTTACCGAAGACGAGGATACCTGATGGATCTTGGAATTGCCGGCAAACGGGCCCTGCTGACCGGCGCGAGCCGCGGGATGGGGCGGGCCTGCGCCGAGGCGTTGGCGCGGGAGGGCTGCGAGATCACCATCTGCGCCCGTTCCGCAGGCCCCCTGGAAGAAACCGCCGAGGCGATCCGCCGGGCGACCGGGGCCACCGTCCATACCGTCGCGGCAGACGTGACCACGGAGGAAGGGCGCGCGTCGATCATCGCGGCCTGTCCGGACCCCGACATCCTGCTGAACAACGCGGGCGGCAAGGCGCCGGGCGATTTTCGCGACTGGGACCGCGACGAATGGATCTCGGCGGTGGAGCTGATGATGATCCCGCCGATCCTGATGATGCGCGCCACCGTGGACGGGATGATGGAGCGCGGCTGGGGGCGGATCGTCAACATCGTCTCGCGCTCGGTCAAGATCCCGCAGCTCGAGCTGGGCCTGTCGAACGGTGCCCGTTCCGGGCTCGTCGGATTCACTGCGGGACTTGCGCGCCAGACCATCGCGCGGGGCGTGACCGTCAACAACCTGCTGCCCGGGATCGTCGACAGCGATGCGCAGCGCGAGCATATCGAGGGGATGCTGACCGGCGACGGACCGAGTTTCGACGAGGTCTGGAGCGCGCGCGCCAAGGCCAACCCGGCGGGCCGCTACGGTCGTCCGGAGGAGATCGGGGCCTGGTTCGCCTTTATCTGCAGCCAGCATTCGGGCTTTGTGACCGGGCAGAACCTGCTGATCGACGGCGGCTCCTACCCCGGCACCTACTGAGGGGGCCGGCGCATGCGGATCCTCGTTCTCGGCGCGGGCGTGGTGGGCGTGACCAGCGCCTGGTACCTGGCGAAGGACGGCCACGAGGTCACCGTGCTGGAGCGGCTGGAGGGGCCGGGGCTTGCCACGAGCTACGGCAATGCCGGCGGCGTCTGCCCCGGCTTCGCAGGCCCCTGGGCAACGCCCGCCATGCCGCTCAAGGCGCTGCGGTGGATGGCGGCCGAGCAGGCGCCGCTCAAGATCCGCCCGCGTTTCGATGCGCAGCAATGGCTCTGGCTTGGCGAGTTCCTGCGCAACTGCACCACCGCCCGCTTCAAGCAGAACAAGGCCCGGATGCAGCGGGTGGCGCATTATTCGATGGCCTGTCTGCGCGCGCTGCGCGAGGAAACCGGGATCGCCTACGACAACGCCTCCGACGGGATCCTGCAGCTCTTCTCCACGCCGGAGGAGGCGGAGGGCGGCCGGCGTTCGGCCGGTGTTCTGGAGAGCCTCGGGATCGCCCACCGGCTGGTGGCGCCCGAGGATCTGGGTGGGATCGAGCCGGCGCTTGCCAACTCGTCCCTGACCTTCACCGGCGGTCTGCACCTGACGACGGACGAGACCGGCGATTGCCACCTGTTCTGCCGCGCGCTGGCGGACCTGGCGGCGGCGCGGGGCGTTCTGTTCAACTACGGTGTGACGGTCGAGCGGCTGCGGGCATCGGGCGGGAAGGTGACCGGGGCGGACACAGATGCCGGCTCCTTCGAGGCCGAGGCCGTGGTCGTCGCGATCGGCCCCTGGGCGCGCGATCTGCTGGCGCCGCTCGGCGTACGGGTGCCCGTCTACCCGGTGAAGGGCTATTCCCTGACCTGCGAGGTTGAAGACAGGGCGCGCGCCCCGCGCTCCTCGATCATGGACGAGCATTCCAAGGTGATGGTTTCGCGGCTCGGCAATCGCATCCGCGCGGCCGGTGTGGCCGAGCTGGCCGGGTTCGACGCCTCGATGCCGGCTCCGGTCCTTGCCGCGCTCCGCGCCCGCGTGGAGGCGCTGTTCCCCGGTGCAGGAAACTATGCCGAGGCCGAGACGTGGCACGGCTTTCGACCGATGACACCCGGCGGCCCCTCCATCGTCGAGCCGCGCGGTCCACGGGGGCTCTGGCTCAACCTCGGGCATGGTTCCAACGGCTGGACCCAGGCCTGCGGCACCGGGCAGCTGCTGGCAAACCGTGTTGCCGGGCGGCCGACGCCCGAGGTCGAGGGCTGAGCCGGGCGCTCAGGCCGAGGCAGGGTGATCCCAGACAAGGTGCTGCGCCAGCGTGCGGTCCGCCAGCCGTGCGCGCTCGCCCAGCAGGGCCTCGGCGCAGCGCAGGCGCGTTGCCAGCGCCTCGGGCCGCTCGCCCACATTGCTCAGGCATCCCGGGTCCGACGCGAGGTCGAACAGGAGCGGGGGCCGCCTCGGGGCGTGGACATAGAGCGTCTCCGCGTCCCGGCGGCACACGAGCACGCAATCCTCCGGGGTGAGTCCGTCCGCGATCTGGCTCGGCCGGTCCGCCAGGTGGCGAAAGTCGTATTCCCAGAGTGCGGCGTCTCGCCATGCCTCGGGCTGCCCGCCCTTGCAGAAGGGCAGCAGCGTCTCGCCGTCGGGCGCGTGGCCCGGGTGCACGCCCATCGCCTCGCAGAGGGTCGGATAGATGTCGACGGCGGATGTGAAGGCCTCGACCTGCTGCCCGCCCTTGCCGCCGGGCACCTTCAGGACGAGCGGGATGTGGTAGCTCTGCTCGTGAAAGCCGCCCTTTCCCATCATCCAGTGATCGCCCAGCATCTCGCCGTGATCGGAGGTGAAGACGATCAGCGTGTCCTCGAAGGCCTTTGCGGCTTTCAGGCCTGCGACGAGCCGCCCGATCTGTGCGTCGACCTCGGCGATCATGCCGAGGTAGATCCCGCGCAGCCGAAGCAGGTCACGCGGGGAGAGATCGCGGACGAGGCCCTCCGCGCCCGGCACGAAGCCCGAGAGCTTCTGGGCGTATTGCACCGCCGTTAGGCAGGGGGCGATGCCGGGCTCCGCTTCCGGGCTCCCGGCGCGCACCGGGTCCGGCAGCGCGTCCACGTCGCAGAGGCGATTGTAGGGCGCGGGCACCGCAAAGGGCGGATGCGGGCGCAGGAAGGAGACATGCGCGAACCAGGGCGCGCCGCGCTCCTGCTCGCCCATCCAGCGCAGGAACGCATCGGTCAGAAACGCGGTCTGCGTTTCGTCGGCGTCATAGCGCGGTGGCTGCATCGAGATCCGCTCGCCGGGTTCGGGCGGGACGCGGTGGATGGTTTCGGGGTCGGAGACGTCCCGGCCGCGGGCGGCTAGCCACGAGATCCACGGCCTGTCGTCTTCCGGAAGCGGCTGGCGCAGCTCGAACCCCGGCAACAGCCCCTCGTAGGTCTGCCGCGCGGGGTCGCGGGGGGCGAGATGACGCGGGTCTGGGGCGGTGTCGGTATATCCGAAGAGCGTGGGACGGTAGCCTGCTCGTCGGGCGGCGCGGGCGATATTGTCGAACCGGTCGTCGAGCGGCGCGCCGTTCCAGATCACCCGGTGGTTCATCTGGTAAAGCCCGGTGTAGAGAGACGCGCGCGCCGGCGAGCAGGGGGCGCAGGGCGCGTAGTGCCGGGCGAAGAGCGTGCCGTCTCCGGCCAGCGCATCGACGTTGGGCGTCAGCACGGCCGGGTGGCCGGCCGCGCCGAGGCAATCGCCGCGCCACTGGTCCGCGGTGATGAGAAGGATGTTGGGGCGGGGCATGGACTTGGCTCCGGATGCGCGGGCGGCGGGGGCGCCGCCCGTCCGCTGCGGTCAGGGCTGCGCTTCGAGCTGGTCGAGCAGCGCCGGCAGGTCGGCCACGGTGTCGATCACGTGATCGGCCCCGGCTGCCGTCAGCATCTCGGTCGCCGCGCGGCGCAGCTCCTCGACCCGTTCGGGCGGCAAGGCGGCAAGTTCCTCCGGCGTCAGGCCGACAGCATTTCCCGAGAGCGCCACGCCGACGGCGAGGCAGCCGGCCGCCTTGCCTTCGCGGATGCCCGGCTCGGTGTCGTCCACCTTGACCACGGCCTCCGGCGGATAGACCACGAGGTCGATGAAGCATTTGTACATGCCGAGCGGGCCGGGGCGCCCTTCGGGCAGGTCGTCCGAACAGACGAGGTTGTCGGGCGTGTAGCCCTGCTCGGCGGCGCGGGGCAGGACGCGCTCCATGATGGATCGTGTGTAGCCGGTGGTGGAACCGATTTTCATGCCGCGGGCACGGAGGGCCTTGACCATCTCCAGCGTCCCGGGAACCAGCGTGGCGTAGTCGGCCACCACTTCCTCGTTCATCGGCACGAAGACCTTGTAGACGCGGTCGACGTCGGAATCGTCGGGCAGGTTGCCGTGGCGGTGTTCCCACTGCGCGGCGATCGACGGCATGTCCATCATGGCGCGGATATGGTCCCACTTGGGGGCGCCCATCGGGGCGCGGGCCTGCTCGATCGTCGCCTCGATCCCGAACTCGGCAAAGGCCTTCACGAAGACGCCCATCGGCGCGAAGGATCCGAAATCGATAGTAGTGCCCGCCCAGTCGAAAACGGCGGCCTTGAACTTGGTCATTCTGCTTTCCTCACGTTGTCCTGCGGCTCAGGCGGCCCCGAGCCGTGCGCGTTCTTCGAGTGCGGTGTCGGAGGGCGCGGCGCTGCCGACCCCCATTTCGTCGAGGCAGGCGCGGGCTGCGCGCACCACCTCGTGCATCACGGCCTCGTCCATCTGCCCGATGCAGCCGATCCGGAAGCTTTCGACCACGGTGAGCTTGCCGGGATAGATGATGAACCCGCGCGCCTTCATCAGGTCGTAGAAGCGATCGAAGGAGAAGGCCGGATCGGCGGGTGAGAAGAAGGTCACGATGATCGGCGACAGCCAGCGTTCGTTCAGCAGGGTTTCGAAGCCCAGTCCCCGCATCCCCGTGACCAGAAGATCGCGGTTGCGCGCGTAGCGCGCGCCGCGGGCCGCGACCCCGCCTTCCTCCCGGTGTTCGGTCAGCGCCTGCAGGAAGGCCGAGACCACGTGGGTCGGCGGGGTGAAACGCCACTGGCCGGTCTCGTTCATGTGGCGCCACTGGGCGTGCAGATCGAGCGAAAGCGAGTGGCTGTTGCCGGAGGCCTCCTCCAGCTCTGACCTGCGGACCAGCGCAAAGCCGAAGCCCGGCACGCCCTCGATGCACTTGTTGGCCGAGGAGACAAGGGCCTCGAACCGGATCTTCGCGGGCTCGACCGGGATCGCGCCGAAGGCCGACATGGAGTCGATCAGCAGTTTCCGCCCGAAGGCGTAGGTCGCCTCCGAGATCTCGGCGAGCGGGTTGAGGATGCCCGACGAGGTCTCGCAATGGATCGCGACCACGTGGGTGATCTTGTCGTCGGCGGCCAGCGCCTCGGCGACCTCCACCCCGCGCGGCGGCAGGTAATCGCCCTTGTCGAGCAGGACATATTTCCGACCGAGGCAGGCCAGCGTATGCGCGGCGCGCTTGCCGTAGGCGCCGTTGGCGAGCACCAGGACCTTGCCGTTGCGCGGCACCAGGCTGCCCAGCATTGCCTCGACGATGAAGGTGCCCGAGCCCTGCAGCGGGACGCAATCATAGGCCTCCCCGCCGTCGCCCAGCATCGCGACGAGCCGCGCGCGCAGCTCCGCGGTCATCTGTCGGAAATCGGCGTCCCAGCTTCCCCAGTCTCGCAGCATGGCCTGCTTGACCTTGAAGGAGGTTGTGAGCGGGCCCGGCGTCAGCAGGTAGGGCTCGCCCAGTCGGGGCGGTTCGACACGTTTGTTCATCCTGGCCTCCCTGCCAATCAACCTTGCGCCTTGACGGGCGTCTCCGCACGGCTCGCGGTCCCGGCCGGGCGCGAGAAATCCAGCTCATCCGCCCGGTGGCAGGAGACGAAGTGATCCGCCGCGATCTCGCGCCATTCGGGTGTCTCTCGCCGGCAGGCTTCGACCGCGAATGGGCAGCGTGTGTGGAACCGGCATCCGCTCGGCACGTCGAGCGGGTTCGGAATCTCGCCGACCAGCCGGATCGGATCGAACGCAGCGTCCGGGTCGGCATGCGGCACCGCCGACAGCAGGGCGTGGGTATAGGGGTGGCGCGGGTGGAAGAAGAGCGATGCCGTCGGTGCGTATTCGACGAACTTGCCCACGTACATCACCGCCACCCGGTGGCTCATCTGCGCCACGACAGACAGGTCGTGGGCGATGAACAGGAAGGCCACGCCCATCTCGTCCTGCAGGTCCTTCAGTAGGTTCACGATCTCGGCCTGGATCGAGACGTCGAGGGCCGAGACGCTCTCGTCGCAGACCACGAAATCCGGGCGCGTCACGAGCGCCCGCGCGATGCAGATCCGCTGCCGCTGGCCGCCCGAGAAGGCATGGGGGAAGCGGCGCAGGTGCTCGAGGTTGAGCTTGCAGCGCGCCGCTATCTCGCGCACCCGCTCGTCGATCTTCGCGCGGCTTTTCATCATGCCGGAGGCGATGAGCGGCTCGGCGATAATGTCGCGCACCGTCATCCGCGGGTTCAGCGAGGAATAGGGGTCCTGGAACACCAGGTTCATCCGCGGGCGGAAGGCGCGCAGCATGTCCGAGGTCATGGTGGCGAGGCTGTGGGAGCCTTCGGAGAAAACCATGTTCATGTTCTTGCGGAACTCGCGCAGGCTCTCGCCCTCCAGCTCGGCAAGGTCCACGTCGCGGTCGCAGCAGTGAAAGGTCACCTCGCCGGCCGTCGGGTCGATGGCGCGCAGGATCGCGCGGCCCACCGTCGTCTTTCCGGACCCGCTTTCGCCCACCAGCCCGACGGTTTCGCCGCGGCGGATGTCGAAGCTCACGCCATCGACGGCGCGGAGCTCCTGCAGTTCGGTGCGGAACAGCTTCTTCAAACGGATGGGGAACCGGACCTCGAGGTTCTTCACTTCGATCAGCAGGTCGTTGGCGACGTCGCTCATGCCACGCTCCTTCCGTTGCCGTCATGCAGCCAGCAGCGCACGCCGTGCCCGCGGGAGGGAAAAACCTCCTCTGGGGGCTTGCGGTCGCAGGTTCCCACCAGCGCCTGGGCGCAGCGGGTGTGGAACGGGCAGCCCTTTGGCCGCTCCGTTGGGCTGGGGATGTCGCCGGGCACCGGGGTAAGGCGGTCCTGAAGGTGGTCGAGCGAGGGGATCGCCCGGAGCAGGCCCTGGGTATAGGGGTGCTTCGGGTCGCGGATCACCTCGCGGGTCGGGCCGCGCTCGACGATTGTGCCAAGGTACATCACCGCGATCTCGTCGGCGATCTGGGCGATCACGCCGAGGTCGTGGGTGATGAAGATCATCCCCATTCCGAGGTCGCGCTGCAATTCGCGCATCAGTTCCAGAACCTGCGCCTGGATGGTCACGTCGAGCGCCGTGGTGGGTTCGTCGGCGATCAGCAGGCGCGGGCCGGCGGAGAGCGCCAGCGCGATCATGGCGCGCTGTCGCATGCCGCCCGAGAGGTCGTGCGGGTACTGGTCGATCCGGCCCGAGGGATTGGAGATGCCGACCCTGTCGAGCATCTCGATGGCGATCGCGCGCGCGTCCTTCCTGCCCACGGCCTTGTGCAGGCGGATGGCCTCCATCATCTGGTTGCCGATGGTGTAGACCGGCGAGAAGGAGGCCATAGGCTCCTGGAAGATCATGCCGATCTCGCCGCCGCGCAATTGCCGGGCGGCCCGCGAACCGGGCTTGAGGGTATCGATCCGCACCTCTGCGCCGGCCTTGGTCGTGTAGTGCATCCTGGTCTCGGGCGCGATCGCCGCGTTGCCGGGCAGCAGCTTCATCAGAGCCTTGGTCGTGACCGACTTGCCGGAACCGGACTCGCCCACCAGCCCGAGCGTCCGGCCCGCCTGGACCTCGAAACCCACGCCTTGCACCGGGGTGATGAGGCCCTCGTCGGTGCGGAAGGAGATCGAAAGGTTCTCGACCTTCAGCATGGTCTCGGCCGGCGCGCGCCGGGTGTCGGGGCGCGTCGCTCGCGCGGGTGCGGTCGCTGTGGGGGGCTTGGCCACCGCCGTGACGGCCGTGTTCGGTGCGGGCTCCATCAGCAACCGCAATGCGGCGCCGTATGGGCTGGGGCCGGGTCTCTGGTCGGGCATCACCGCGTCTCCGAATAGGGGTCGGCCGCATCCCGCAGCCCGTCGCCGATGACCGTGAAGGCGAGCACCGCGACCACCACGAAGGCCGCCGGGATGAAGAGCCAGGGCGTCTGCTCGATCACACGCACCGATTGCGCCTGTTGCAGCAGCACGCCCCAGGAAACCGTGGGCGGCCTCAGCCCGAGGCCGACGAAGGACAGCGCGGTCTCGGAGAGAATCATGTAGGGGAAGGAGATCACCAGATCGACGATGATGAAGCTGGTGAAGGACGGCAGCATGTGCTGGGCGATGATCCGGCGCGGGCGGGCGCCTGCGAGCCGCGCGGCGATCACGTAATCCTCGCCCCGGATCGACAGGAGCTGCGAGCGGATGCGGCGCGCCAGCGTTGGCCAGCCGAAGAGGCCGAGGATGATGGTCATCGCGAAATAGACCTGGGTGGTCGACCATTCCTTCGGCATGGCGGCGGCGAGGCCCATGTAGAGCGGGATAATCGGAACCACCCGGATGACCTCGGTCACCCGCTGGATGACGTTGTCGACCAGGCCGCCGGCATAGCCGGCCACGCCGCCGATCACGAGCGCCATCACGAAGGAGATCATCACCCCGATCACGCCGATCGAAAGCGATACCCGCGTGGCGTAGAGCGTCCGCGAAAAGACATCGCGGCCGAGCTCGTCGGTGCCCCAGATGTGGAGCCGCGCGTCCGGATCTTCGAGGCCGAAAAGGTGCCGGTCCGTCGGGATGAAGCCCAGCACCTTCACCGGCTCGCCCCTCGCGAGAAAGGTCACGTGCACGCGGGTGCCGGGATCCGGCACCTGTTTCGCGCGCAGGGTCACCGGGTCGCGTTCCGTCTTCACACCGTGGACGAACGGGCGCAGCGAACAGCCGTTCTCGTCGCAGAACTTCGGCATCTGCGGCGCACCGGCGAGGTAGTTCGCATCGCGCGTGGTCACGCCGTAGGGCGCGACGAATTCCGCGAAGATGCCGAGCAACGCCATAAGCCCGAGCACCATGGCCGCAATCATCGCGGCGCGGTGGCGGCGGAACCGCCACCAGATCAGCGTCCATTGCGAGGCCGAGTAGTATTTCAGCCGCTGCTGGCGGTCCCGTTCCTCTTCGGGCGACAGTGCGCCGGGGGTGATGTCGGTCATTGTCAGGCCCCCAGTTTGATCCGCGGGTCGAGCCACGCGAGCAGGATGTCGGAGACGAAGTTCATGAAGACGACGACCGCGGTCAGCAGCAGCAGGATCGCGCCGGCAACGTACATGTCGAGGTCAAGATAGGCTTGCAGCAGCAGTTCACCGAGTTCGGTCAGCCCCAGCACCACCGCGACGATCGGCAGTTCGGAAAAGATCCGGTTCACGTCGAAGCCGATGGTGGAGACGACCGGGTTGATCGCGAGCCGGGCGGGATACTTGAGCAGCAGGCGCGTCTCCGGCACGCCGCGTGCGCGGGCGGCTGTGACGGAAAGCTTGTTGATCTCGTCCGACATGGTCGCCCGGACGGTCTGGATCTGGTAGGCGACGGCCGACCAGGCGAGCACCAGCGCGGGTAGCCAGAGGTGCTTCACCAGGTCCCAGGCCTTTCCTAGGGACCACGGCGCATCGGCATATTCCGCCGAGAAGAGCCCGCCGATATCCGCGCCGAACCACTTGTTGGCGAAGTAGAGCAGGATCAGCGCCAGCAGGAAGTTCGGCAGCGCCAGCCCGAGATAGGAAATCACGGTGAGGCCGTAGTCGGCGGCGGAGCCGCGACGGACGGCGGCGAGGATGCCGATGGGGATCGAGACAAGATAGGTGACGAGCAGGGTCGAGAGCAGGATCGCGAGCGTAAGCCAGACCTTGTCGCCGATTACCTTCACGACCGAGGTCTCGAAGGCGAAGGCCTGCCCGAAATCGCCCCGCAGGACGATCCCGCCGATCCAGTCGAGATACCGCAGCATCATGGGCTTATCGAGCCCGAGCTCGACCCGGATCGCCTCGATGTCGGAGGCCGTGACCGAGACGCCGGTGCCGGAGTACTTCCGGAAGGCGTAGCGGTCTGCGTAGTCGCCGGGCGGAAGCTCCATGATGATGAAGACCATCAGCGACACCAGCAGCATCGTGACGATCATTCCGACGAGACGTTCGGCGGTGAACCGCAGCATGGCTCAGTCCCCTTGCGACGAGGCGGGTGTTGTGGAGAGGTCCGGGCGCCGCGAAGGGCGCCCGGGATCGTTTGCGGATGTGCCGCCGGTTACTGTTCCAGCCACCACTGCTGGGGGCGGTAGGGGTAGGTCCAGTAGTAGTCGTAGGCCTTGGCGGTGAACTCCGGCACGTTCTTCAGCGCGTTGCTGTAGACGATCGGCTCCGGGATATCGGCGACGACGCCGATCTTGATCATGTTGTCGAGGTGGATCTTCATGATCTCGGCGCCAAGCGCGTTGCTCTCGTCGGAGCCCAGCGGGTGCTGGGTGAACTCGGTCGCGGCCGCGAAGAGGCGCTGGATGTCTGCCGGCGGCTCGGTGCCCTGGGCGCCGTCGGTCTCGATCCAGGTCGCCCAGTCGGCATGGCCCTTGGGGTTGAACGGATCACCCGGGAACAGCGCGTCGGTGACGTCCTGGCTGATGTTCGGGCCGGAGACGCCATCGTTCTTCCAGGTCATCACATCGACCTCGTTGGCATTGGCCGCCGCGCGGTACTCGTCCGATGTGACCTCGCGGATGTCGACCTGGATGCCGAGGTCGGACCAGTAGCCGCTCACCAGTTCCTGGAGCTGCGACGCGGTGCCCTGGCTGGCGAAGACGATGCGGATCGCCAGCGGCTTGCCGTCGGGTCGCATCCGCACGCCGTCGCTGCCGCGGGCGAGGCCCATCTCGTCGAGCAGGGCATTGGCGCGCTCTGGGTCGAACTGGGTGAACTCCATCAGCTCTTCGGCTTCAAGGAACGGCACCGTCTTGTACTCGGTCGCGGCGGTCTGCATCGGGCGGCCCTGGCCGAGGAAGACGATCTCGTTGATCTCGTTGCGGTCCATGCCGAGCGACATCGCCTGGCTGAAACGGACGTCCGAGAAGATCTCTGCCAGCACCGGGTCCTTGTGGGTCCGGTTGAAGCTGTAGAACGGCGTCTGGCCCAGCGTCGGGGCGAGAACGACGGTGTAGTCCCCCTTGGCCTCGTTCTCCTTGAGCAGCGGGAAGTCGTTGAGCTGCATCGCCTGCTGCTTCCAGGTGACTTCGCCGTTCATGATCCGGAGGTTCACGACCTCGCTCTCGGGCACGTATTCCTCGCGGATCTCGTTGATGTAGGGAAGCTGGTTGCCGGCGGTGTCCACCATGAAGAAGTAGGGGTTGGCGACCAGCCGGCGGCCCTCGGTATTCTCGTCGATGACGATGTGCGACTCGAGCGTCGGCTTGACGCCAGTGCCGATCGCGGCCGCCTTGTCGGCGTCCTTCATCAGCGGCGAGGGAACGTCCATCCAGTCCGAGCTGCCGTAGTAGAAGTTCACCGCCTCGCTCTCGTTGGCGAAGCCGTGCTGTTCGCGCAGGGCGGCGGCGTCGGGATTGTACTTGTCGAGGAACCGGCCGAGGAAATGCTTGGGCAGGAACGTCTGGCCGTAGTCGATGGCCCAGCGGTTCAGCAGGTTGGGCTGCGCGATCGGGAAGGTGAACTTGACCGTCGTTTCGTCCAGCGCCTCGACCGTGGCGGGTTCACCATTGAACACCCAGCGGCCCGGAGCCTTTTCGATGACAGCCGGGTTCATCAGCACGTCGTTGTACCAGAACACCACGTCATCGGCGGTGAAGGGCGCGCCGTCCGACCACTTGTGGCCGGCCCGCAGGGAGAAGGTCAGCTCGGTGAAGTCGTCGTTCCATTCCCATGACTTGGCGACGTTGGGAACGATGGTCTGCAGGTCGTCGGAATAGCGCACGAGGTTGACGTGGCGGATCGACAGGAGGTCCGAGGTGCCGGATTCGGTGCCGCGCGACAGCCCGGTCAGGACACCGCCATAGGCGCCGACCTGCTCGTAGGGCACCACGACCAGCGGCTCGGCGGGCAGGCGCTCGGCCAGCGGCGGCAACTCCGGGTTGCCGAGAATGCGGGCGTTCATCTCGCCAGCGGCGGGGTTCTCGGAAAAGCCGAGATCGCAGGCAGCCTGTTCCTCGAACTGGGCGAGCTCGAACTGTTGCGGGTAGTCCGGGCTCAGACCGCCCATGTCGGCGACGGTGATGGCCGGGCAGTCGGCAAAGGCGGGCAGGCTCAGCGCGATCAGCGCGGCGCCCGAAAGGTAAGCGGATTTGATGGACATGTCTCAGCATCCCTCGCTGGTGGCATTGCGAGGATCCGGCTAACTCGTCTATGCGACAATTTTGTAAAGCTATCCGTTCTATAGCTTTTGGTTATCAAGTGGCCGACGTCACCAAAGTGTCATGGACGGCCGGGGATCAGGTCCAGAAAGCGGCTGACCGCGCGGACGGATTGCATCTGTGGCAGGCAGACCGCGTATTGCCTTGCGCGCAGCCCGCTGCCGGCGATCTCGACGCCGACGAGCTCGTCGCTGGGGAGGATCTCCACATCCATCGCGACGCCCAGTCCGAGCCCGAGTTTCACCATGGTAACGATCGAGCCCCAGGATCCGACGCCGAGAATCGTGTTGGGCTCCACGCGGGCGAGCCGCGCCGAGGCTTCGAAGATGCGCCGCGTTCCGGAGCTTTTCTCGCGCTGCACCAGCGGATAGGCGACGGCCTCGTCCCAGGTGATGGAGGCACGCCCGGAATAGGGATGATCGCGCGGCACCGCGAGCACGATCCGCGCCTCGCAGATCTCGTGACCGACGAGGTGCGACGGGATCTCTCGCGCGGTGATGAAGCAGACGTCAAGCTGGCCGGATTCCAGCTCGGGCAGCAGGTCGTGGCTGGCCATCGCCCGTGCCTCCACCCGGATGTCCGGGTAGGTCTTCATGTAGCGGGAGATGTAGGGCACCGCGATCTGGTAGGTCGAATAGCCGATGGCAAGCTGGCCGACGTTCAGCGCGTGCTGGTCGTCGAGCAGCGTCTCGATATCCTCGGTGACCGCGAGCACGGAGCGGATCGAGGGCAGGATCTCCTTCAGCAACGGCGTGGCTTCCACCTCGTGACCGTTCCGGTGAAACAGCCGCACGCCATATTGGCTCTCCAGCGCCTGGACGCGGGTCGAGACCGACGGCTGGGAGACGCCGATGTCGCGCGCGGCAAGGGAGAAATTGCCGAGCCGGTCGACGGCTCTGAGCTGGCTGAGAGAAAGCCGCTTCGGCATTGGGCCCCCGTCGTTCCGGCCGGTTTCGCGATGGCCGAACGCTAGCGCCCGGCACCGGATTCGGCAAACTGTCACAGAACGCGGCTATCAGGTCGGGTCTGACCGGGCGGAGTTCCAGATGACCACGATCCATACCGAAGGCGAGTCCAACACCTCCGAGGCGCGGCGGCGCTGGGAGGTGGCACATACCGGCGCGATGAGCGGCGCGCTCCTGCAGCGCGATTCCGACGCCTTTCTGCACCAGAGCCTGTCGACCCCTTGTGTCGGCACGATCCGCCGGGCGGAGGGGATCTGGATCGAGGATCTCGACGGGCGCCGCTACATGGATTTCCACGGTAATTCGGTGCACCACGTCGGCTGGGGCCATCCGAGGGTCGTGCAGGCGATCAAGGACCAGATGGACGTGCTGCCCTTCTCGCCCCGGCGCTTCACCAACGAAACCGCGGTCGACCTCGCCGAGAAACTCGGCGCGCTGGCGCCAGGCGATCTGTCAAAGGTGCTGTTCACAACCGGCGGGTCCGACGCCAACGAGGTTGCGCTCCGGATTGCGCGCGCCGCGACCGGCCGGTTCAAGACGCTGTCGTTCTGGGATGCCTTTCACGGCGCGGGCTTCGGGGCGTCCTCGGTCGGGGGCGAGGCGACGTTCCGGAGCCATATCGCCGGTCCGTTGCTCCCCGGGGCCGAGCATGTCGCGCCCTTCGCCTGCTATCGCTGCCCCTATGGCCATGCGGGGCCGGAGAGCTGCAATCTCGCCTGCGCCGGCATGATCGACTTCGTGCTCGGGCGGGAGGGCGACATCGCGGCCGTCATCGCCGAGCCGATGCGCGCCGTGCCATACGTGCCGCCTGCGGGCTTCTGGCAAGCGGTGCGGGAGGCCTGCGACCGGCATGGCGCATTGCTCATCATGGACGAGATTCCGACCGGTCTGGGCAAGACCGGCGCGTTCTTCGCCTTCGAGCATGATGGAATCGTGCCCGACATCGTGACCCTCGGAAAGGCGCTCGGCGGGGGCATCCTGCCCATCGCCGCCTGCATCGCCCGGCGCGATCTCGATATCTGCGGCGACTTCGCGATCGGCCACTACACCCACGAGAAGAACCCGGTAACCGCGGCCGCGGCGCTGGCGACGATCGCGGTGATCGAGGAGGAGGGGCTGGTGGAGCGCTCGGCCCGGCTGGGTGCGGGGGCCATGGATCGGCTGGCGGCCTTCGCCGAGACTTGCCCGATCGTCGGAGACGTGCGGGGCAGGGGCCTGATGTTCGGGGTCGAGATCGTCGAGGACCGGGCGAGCAAGGCGCCGGGGAACGCGGCGGCGGAGCGAATCTACTACCGGTGCATGGCAGCGGGGCTGAGCTTCAAGATAAGCCAGGGTTCGGTGCTGACCCTCTCGCCGCCCCTGACCATTGCGGAGGACGACCTCGACCGGGCCTTGGGGATCGTGGAGGCCGCGATCTCCGAGGAGCTTGCGTCCCGCTGAAACGGAAACCGGCGCGCCATGGTTCGGCGCGCCGGTGTGTCGTGGTTCCCGAAGGTGAGGGTCAGTCGACCAGTTCGCCCTCGTCTTCCTTGCTGGCGGCCAGCTTCATGCGTCGCTTGAGCGCTGCGCCGAAGATGATCGGCAGGATGAACCCGACGAAAGCGATGACCCAGAGGCCGATCGCCAGCGGCGAGCCGACCAGCACCGACCAGTCACCGTCGGAGATCGAGATCGCGCGGCGCAGGTTCGCCTCCATCGCGTTGCCCAGCAGGATGCCGAGGATGATCGGCACCAGCGGCACGTCGAGCTTGCGCAGCAGCCAGCCGAGCACGCCGAAGAGCACCATCACCAGCAGGTCGAAGCTGGAGCCCGAAATGCCGTAGATGCCGACGAAGGAGACCATCGCGACGACGGGCATCAGGATCCGCGGCGGGACCAGCAGCACGCGGGTGAACATGCCGACCATCGGGATGTTCATTGCCAGCAGCATGAAGTTGCCGATGAAGAGGGCGGCGATAAGGCCCCAGACGACGTCCGGGTTCTGGGTGAAAAGCAACGGGCCGGGCGTGATGTTGAGCGCCAGAAGCACCGCCAGCAGCACCGCCGTTGTGCCCGAACCGGGCACGCCGAGCGCCAGCATCGGCACCAGCGCACCGCCGGCCGCCGCGTTGTTGCCCGCCTCCGGCGCAGCCACGCCGCGCGGGTCGCCGGTGCCGAAAGTGCCCTCGCGGTCGACCAGGCGCTTTTCCATCGAGTAGGAGATGAAGGAGCCCAGCGAGGCCCCCGCACCCGGCAGCACACCGGCCACGAAGCCCAGCACGGAGGTCCGCAGCATGGTCGGCGTGCAGTATTTCAGCATCGAGAGCGACGGGGTGATCCGCCCGATCTCGACCTTCTTGGCCGAGGCCTCGCTCTCTCCGTGGCGATGCTCGAGGAAGATCAGCACCTCGGACAGGGCGAAGAGGCCGACCAGCGCGACGAGGAAGTCGATGCCGTCATAGAGATGCACCTCGCCGAAGGTGAAGCGCGGCACGCCGGTTTGGCCGTCGACGCCGATCATCGCGATGCCGAGGCCAAGAGCCGCGGCGAAGGCGGCCTTGGCCTGGTTGGTCGAGGAGATACCGCCGAGGGTGGCAAAGGCCAGCGTGAACAGGGCGAAGTATTCCGCCGGACCGAACAGCAGCGCGACCTTGACGAGCTGCGGCGCGATGAAGACGAGCCCCCAGGTCGCCAGGAAGGCGCCCACGAAGGAGGCCACGCCAGAGAGCGCCAGCGCCTCGCCGGCGCGGCCCTTCTGGGCCATCGGGTAGCCGTCGAGGCAGGTCATCAGCGCCGGCTCGTCGCCGGGAATGTTGAGCAGGATCGAGGAGATCCGTCCGCCGTACATGGCGCCGTAGTAGACGCTGGTCAGCAGGATCAGCGCCGCGGTGGGCGGCAGGCCGAGGGTGAAGGCGAGCGGGATCAGGATCGCCACGCCGTTCGACGGCCCGAGGCCGGGCAGGGCGCCCATGATGGTCCCGAGAAAGCAGCCGAGCGCCGCGAGCATCAGGTTTTGGAGGGTGAAGGCGACGGAGAAGCCGTCCCCGAGGGATGCCAGGACTTCCATTGAATTCTTCTCCTGTCAGAAACCGAACGGACCGCGGGCGAGCGAGAGCCCGAGGATCACCCGGAACACCAGGTAGATGCCGCCGGAGGTCAGGACGCCCACGAGAACGGATTGCAGCGGCCGGGTGCCCAGCCTCCAGGTGAGGTAGGACGAGGCCAGCGCGGTCGCGATGATGAAGCCCAGGACCGGCAGAAGCTCGGCGTAGAGCACCATGACGGCCACCGCCATGACGATCTCGAAAAGCCGGGCGGGTGCGGGCCATTCCGGGCCGACGTCGGGCTTGACCAGGAAGTAGAGCGAGCTCAGGCCGAGCACGACGCCGATGATGATCGGGAAGGCACTGGGGCCGACGACGTCCGAGAACGGGCTGATCTCGATGAGCGTCGCCTGCCAGATGAAGAACAGGGACAGGACGATGCCTGTCCCGCCAAGAATTCGGTCACTCATGGTGGTCCTCCCAGCTGAGCGTATGAACGGGTGCTGTGGCCGGGATGCGCCGGCGCGTGGCGGCGTGTCCGGTCCGGGCCGTGGCCGGCGTCTGCCGGGTCTGGCAAAGGTCCGGGGCAGCGGGTGCCGCCCCGGAGGTTGCGGGATCGCTTACTGCGTGATCGCCGCGGTCAGGTCCTTGATGGTCGCCACGGACTCGGCCACGAAGGCTTCGAAGTCGGCGCCCTGCAGATCGAGCGGCTCGAGGCCGTTCGCTGCCATGACCTCTTTCCATTCCGGCGAGTCGTAGAGTGCCTTGATCTGGCCGACCCAGTGGTCGTAGGCCTCGTCCGACATGCCCTTGGGCGCATAGAAGCCGCGCCAGTTGGCGCCAAGCGCCTCGATGCCCTGCTCGGTCGCGGTCGGGAACTTGGAGAAGTCGCCCGACAGACGCTCCGGCGCGAGCACGGCGATCACCTTGATGTCGCCGGAATCCACGAAGCCCTTGGCCTCCGAGATGTCGCCCGAGAAGGCCTGCACCGACCCCGCCAGAAGCTGGGTCACGGCCTCGCCGCCGCCATCGAAGGCGATGTATTTCACGGAGCGGAAGTCGTCGATGCCGCCGGCCTTGGCCGCGATCAGCACCTTGAGATGGTCCCAGCCGCCCACGGCGGAGCCGCCGGCGACCGCGATCGAGGCCGGGTCTGCCTTGATCTGGTCGAGCAGCGCGGGGAGCGTCTCGATCTCGGAATCGGCGGCCACGGCGATCACGCCGTAGTCGGCGCCGATGGTGGCAAGCCAGCGGACCTGGTCCATCGTGTTGCCGGGGTAGGCGCCGGTGGCCAGGCGCGTTGCGGTCGCCGTGGAGGCCGCGACGATCAGGTCATTGTCGTCGCCGCGCTTGTTCACGACCTCGGCAAAGGCCACGCCGCCGCCGCCGCCGGCGAGGTTGACGACCTGCATGGTCGAGCCGATCAGGCCCAGGTCCTGCATGGTCTTGCCGACCTGCCGGCAGGTGAAGTCCCAGCCGCCGCCCGGGTTGGCCGGGGCGATGCATTCGGGCTGCTCGGGCTCGAAAGCCGAGGCCGGCGCCAGGGCCATGCCGGTTGCGACGACCGCGCCGGCCAGCGCGAAACGCAGCGAGTGTTGAAACCGCATTGTGTCTCCTCCTATGAATGTCCTCCGCACGCAGCCCGGACGGGCTCGCGCGCTGGTCCACCCCTCTAGCGGACCAATCTGTCGTGAAACTGTCTTGTTTGGTTGCCGGTGATCTGGCGCAGAGTTGTCACGCGTCTCCGGTAGCGGCTAGAGTAGCAAAAAAAGGTGTTTTGGTGAAGGGAACTTCGCCGGAAGACGGGGAGGAACAGGGGATGCGCGTGCTGCTTCTCGAGGACGCGCCGGACGTGGCCGAAGCCATCATCGAGCGATTCCGGCAACGCGGCGACGTGGTGGATCACGTCGCCACCCTGAGAAGCGCCTATGACTTCATATCCGTGCAGGAGTACGACGTGGCGATCCTCGACATCGGGCTTCCGGATGGCGAGGGGACGGAGGTACTCAAGTCGCTGCGCGCCAGGCAGGTGCCGACCCCGGTGCTGATGTTGACCGCGCGGACGCAAGTCGACGACCGGGTCTCCGCGCTAGACAGCGGCGCCGACGACTACCTCGGGAAACCCTTCGATCTTCGCGAGCTGGAAGCCCGCGTCCGGGCGCTGCACCGGCGCGGCATGGGCGAGCTGACGGGCGTGCTGGAATTCGAGAACCTGACACTCGACACCGCCGGCGGCGTGGCACGGATTGGCGGCGAGCCGGTGACGCTGACCCGGCGCGAGATATCGCTGCTGGAGATCCTGATGAACAACCGGGGCAGGGTGGTGCCGAAGGACAAGATCTACGACCG
The DNA here is from genome assembly GCF_900188335.1 of Tropicimonas sediminicola. Lineage (GTDB taxonomy): Bacteria > Pseudomonadota > Alphaproteobacteria > Rhodobacterales > Rhodobacteraceae > Tropicimonas > Tropicimonas sediminicola. Next base: position 593,223 of record NZ_FZOY01000001.1, read on the forward strand.
GATGTTCGCCTTTGGCGACGAACCCTCCAGCCTGAACGCGGTCGAGATCCAGATCGGCCGGCTGCGCAAGAAGCTCGATGGCAGCGGCACGGCGATCAAGACCCTGCGGGGCCTCGGCTACCAGCTCGTGGCGGCAGGCTAGGGCGGGATGCCGCGTCGCCGCTACTCCCTGACCACGCGGCTCGTGCTGTCCATTGCGGCTGTCTTCGCGATCGGCGGCGGCGCGGTCTCCTATGCCGCCTTCGCCTATGGCCAGAGGGCGGCGCAAGCGTCTTTCGACCAGCTCCTGATCGGCGCGGCCCGGCAGATCTCGCGCTCGGTGACGCCGAGCAACGGGATCCTCGTCACCGACCTGCCGGTCTCCGCCTTCGAGCTGCTGTCGCTCGCGCCGGAGGACCGGATCGTCTACGGCGTTTTCGACAGTGACCGGGGGTTCGTGACCGGCTATCCGGACGTGGTGCCGAGCGAGGGAGACACGACCTTCGAAACCCGGGAGATCGAAGGCGAGCCGTTCCGGATCGCCCAGGTCGTCCGCCCTTTTGCCGAGCGCGACTATGGCGGTTCCGCGGTGGTTCTGGTGGGTCAGACGCTGCGTGCCCGGCAGAAGATGGCGGCCGAGATCACCCGCAACGCCATGATCGCGGCCGGCAGCTTCGGAATTTTGCTGTCAGTGCTGGCCGCCCTTGCCGTGCGCGCCGCCTTCGCGCCGCTGCGCAAGATCGAACGCCAGATCCAGGGCCGGTCGGCGAAGGACCTCAACCCGCTCGATCTCGACGTGCCGCGCGAGGTCGAAAGCCTCGTCGCCGCGCTCGACCGCTTCATTCTGCGGCTGCGCCGCCAGATCGACGTGATGCAGGGGTTCATCGCGGACGCCTCGCACCAGATCCGCACCCCCATCGCGGCCCTGCGGGCGCAGGCCGATCTGGCCGCCGAGGAGACCGACCCGGCCGCGCTGCGGCGGATCGCGGAGCGGATCTCCACCCGGTCGGTCAACCTCAGCCGCCTGACCGACCAGCTCCTGACCCATGCGCTGATCATCCACCGCGCCGACGCCTTCGATCTCGCCGCGCTCGACCTGCGCCAGGTGGCGGTGCAGGTGGCGGAGGAGTTCGACCACGATCAGCTCGCCGATGCCTCCCACCTGGAGCTCGATCTTCCCGAGGATGCCGTGCCCTGCCAGGGCGACATGCTCTCGCTGGTCGAGGCCTGCAAGAACCTCGTCGCCAACGCCCTGCGCCATGGCGAGCCGCCGATCACCCTGCGCGTCGGTATGGAGGGAGGGCGCCCCTTCATCGCGGTGCGCGACCTGGGAGACGGCATCCCGGAGGCGGACTGGGCAGGGGCCGCGAAACGATATTCTCGCAGCTCCGGCGTCTCGCCGGAAAGCGCGGGGCTTGGGCTGGCCATCGTGGCATCGGTTGCCCGGGCGCACCGGGGGCGCTTGCTGTTCGCCCGCCCGGACGGCGGCGGATTCGAGGTCCGCATGGAATTTCAGGGGGGCGCATGACCGGGATCGGGAAATGGGTCAGGCCGATCGCGCTCTGGGCCGCGACTGCTGCCGCCGCGAGCGCCGAGCCCGAGGCGGTGAAGATCTATGGCTCGGAAGCGGTGCGGGACGAGATCGTGGTTCGGAGCACAACCGACATCGAACTGCTGGAGCCGCTCCTGCGGGCCTTTGCCGCCAGCGCGCCGCAAAGCCTGGTTCGCTATGAGCAGTGGAACTCCAACCCCCTCTATGCCGACGCGGCCCGGGCCTGCCGGACCGGCGCGAACGCGGCCGACCTGGTGATCAGCTCGGCGGTGGACCAGCAGGTGAAGCTGGTCAACGACGGCTGCGCCCAGCCGCACTGGCCCGTGGCCGACGAGCCGGGAACCGGACCCGTGGCGAACTGGCGTAACGAGGTCTTCGGCATCACGGTCGAGCCCGCCGTCATCGTCTACAATTCCGATTTCGTGACCTTCGACGAAGCCCCCATGTCGCGCTTCGACATCATCGACCTGCTGCGCCCCACGGAGAGCCGATTTGCCGGGCGGGTCGCGACCTATGACATTCAGGCCTCCGGGCTCGGGTATCTCTTCGCCTTCCTGGACAGCCAGCAGGCTACCACCTTCGGCAGCATGATCGAGGCCTTCGCCAGGGCGGGCGCGGTCGCGACCTGCTGCTCGGCCGAGATCATCGACGGCGTCGCGGACGGCCGCTACCTGATCGCCTATAACGTGCTTGGCTCCTATGCGCTGAACCGGGCGGAGACCGCCGACAACCTGGTCGTCGTGGCGCCCTCCGACTACACCCTGATCCTGCGCCGCGCGGCCCTGATCCCGAAGGATGCGGGCAACCCGGCGGGCGCGGCGCAACTTCTGGACTTCATCCTTTCCGCAGAGGGCAGGCGGCTCCTGGCGGAGAAGCATCTCTTCGTCGATGTGGGCAATGCGGAAGAAGGCGGCGTCGACGTACCGCTGGCCACCGGCGCGGCAGTGCGGGAGATCCCGTTGTCGCCGGTGCTCCTCGTGGGGCTCGACCGGCAGAAGCGAGCGGCCTTCATCGACCTCTGGCGCTCCACGTTCCGCCGCGACTGACCGGGCCGCACCGGATTGTAACGAATATCAAAACCAGAAAATGCCAGCGGCTTGGGCGCGGCTTTTCCTGATCCAGACAGGCCGGCGGAACGTAACCCCTCCAAAAGATGATGCGAGGGCACCCATGTTCGATTGCAAGCCGGAAACCGGAAGAAAGCGGATCGCCGTCGTCGGCGCGGGCATTTCCGGCCTCTCCGCCGCCTACTACCTCGGCGAGACCCATGACGTGACGGTGTTCGAGGCCGCGGGGCGCCTTGGCGGGCACGCGCGAACGGTGGTGGCCGGGCGCAATGGCGATCAGCCGGTAGACACGGGATTTATCGTGTTCAACTACGCAACCTATCCGCACCTGACCCGGCTCTTTCGCGACCTGGACGTGCCGGTGACCCGCAGCGACATGACCTTTGGCGCCAGCATCGACAACGGCCGGATCGAATATGGTCTGGGCAGCCTCGGCGCGCTGGCCGCACAGCGGCGCAACCTGCTGCGTCCGCAGTTTCACGGCATGGTCGCGGACATCCTGCGATTTGGGAAAAACGCCGAAGCGGCGGCGGAGGACGACAGCCGCACCATTGGCGAGCTGGTCGACGCGCTCGGCCTCGGCGCCTGGTTCCGCAACTACTACCTCATGCCGATGTGCGGCGCGATCTGGTCGACCCCGGTGGAGGAGGTGGACCGCTTCCCCGCGCGGTCGCTGGTCCGGTTCTTCCGCAACCACGCCCTGCTGGCTGGAAGCGGCAAGCACCAATGGTGGACCGTGAAGGGCGGGAGCGTGGAATACCTGCGCCGGCTCGAGGCCGCGTTGCTGGCGCGGGGCGTCACGATACGTCTCAATGCGCCGGCCGTGGGCCTGACCCGCAGCGCATCGGGCGCCACGCTTCGCACCGCGGGCGGGCACGAGGATACCTTCGACGAGGTGATCCTTGCCTGTCATTCCGACCAGGCGCTCGCGATCCTCGGGAATGGCGCAACGGCGCAGGAGCGCGAGAACCTCGGCGCGATCCGCTACCAGTCCAACCGCGCCGTGCTGCATTGCGACCCCGGCCAGATGCCGAGGCGGCGCGCCTGCTGGTCGAGCTGGGCCTATCGCTCGCAGGACGGCGCGATCGGCGTGACCTACTGGATGAACCGCCTGCAGGCGATCGACGAGGGCGACCCGCTCTTCGTCACGCTCAACCCCACCTCCGAGATCCCCGAGCACCTGGTTTACGACGTCAAGGACTTCGCCCACCCGGTCTTTGACGGGGCGGCGCTGCGCGCGCAGCGCGGCCTCAGGGCGATCCAGGGTCAGAACCGGACCTGGTTTGCCGGCGCCTACAACCGCCACGGCTTTCACGAGGACGGCATCGCCAGCGCGCTTCGCGTCGTGCGCGCCATAACCCAGACGACGCAGATGGAAGGACCCCGCCATGACACTGACCGGCAAAGCCATGAAGACCGAACTGCTCTCGGCCTGCGAGCGCCTGCGTGAGGGCCAGCTGACGCTGCGCACCCCCGAGGGCGACGTGCATCGCTTCGGCGACACCGGGCCGGAAGCCGAAATGGTGATCCGCGACTGGGCGGCCATCACCGCTCTGGCCGCGCACGGGCAGGTCGGGCTGGGCGAGGCCTATGTCCAGGGCCTGTGGGACACGCCATCGGTCGAGGGGCTGGTGACCCTCGCGATGCGCAACCGCGAGGAGTTCGGCGCCTTCGATCACGCGAGCGGCGTGAACCGGCTGAAATTCCGGCTGGTGGACAGCGTATTGCGCGCCAATTCCCGCCGCGGGGCGCGCAAGAACATCCGCGCCCATTACGACGTCGGCAACGAGTTCTACCAGCTCTGGCTCGACGAGGGGATGACATACTCCTCGGCGCTGTTCGACGGCGCGTCGGACGACCTGGCGCAGGGGCAGATCCGCAAGAACGCGCGCGCCCTGTCGCGGCTGACCGACGGCGAACAGATCCTCGAGATCGGCTGCGGCTGGGGTGGGTTCGCCGAGCAGGCGGCCGAGGACGGGCGCCGCGTCTCCGGTGTCACCATCTCGCGCAACCAGCACAGCTATGCAGAGGCCCGTCTCGACGGGCGCGCCGACATCCAGCTTTGCGACTACCGCGACATCTCCGGTCGCTATGACAACATCGTCTCCATCGAGATGATCGAGGCGGTCGGGGAACGCTACTGGCCCAGCTATTTCGGCGTCATCAAGCGCAACCTCGCCGAGGGCGGAAAGGCGCTTATCCAGGCGATCACCGTGCCGGACAGTTTCTTCGAGACCTACCGGGCCTCCTCGGATTTCATCCGCCAGTACGTGTTCCCCGGCGGGATGCTGCTCTCGGATCGGGTGATCGCGGACCAGGCGCGCGCGGCCGGCCTCGCGGTGCAGGGCAACTTCGTCTTCGGGCAGGACTACGCGCGGACCTGCCGGATCTGGGCCGAGCGGCTGGTTCAGCAGAAACGCCGGGTGGACGAGCTGGGCCATGGAGACGGGTTCTTCCGCACCTGGCAGTACTACCTCGAGATCTGCGCGGCCTCCTTCGCGGTCGGCCATACCAATGTCGTCCAGGTGGAGCTTGCCCATGCCTAGGCCGCTCCTCCTCGCCCTTCTTCTGGCCGCATCGCAACTTGCTCATGTGCCGGTGGCCGAGGCGGCCTTTGCCGGCGCGCGCGAGCGCGGCTCGGCCGTTTACCGGTATTTCGGGCTGCCGCTCTACGAGGCGCGGCTCTTTACGCCGGGCGGGGCGCCGCTGGACTGGAACGCGCCCTTCGGGCTGGAGCTGCGCTACATGCGCAACCTCACGCAATACGATCTCGTCGAGGGCACCATGCGGGAGCTGGAGCGCACAGGCGGCGCACTGCCCGTCCGCGGCAAGCTGGAAACGTGCTTTGATGCCGTGAGCAAGGGCGACCGCTACCTGGCGGTGACCCAGGGGCCGGATCGGATCGCCTTCTTCCGCAACGGGCAGCAGACCTGCACGCTCGCGCACCCGCAGATCACCTCGCGGTTCATGGGCATCTTCCTTGGCGAGAACACGCGCTCCAGCGCCTTCACCCGGAAGCTGCGCGGCCAATGAGTGCAGGGATGCGATCACGGGAGGCGGGGTCGGTGAGCCTCTATCCGCGGGTGAGCCTTTACGCGCTCATGCTCGCGGCGGCGGGCATCCCGCTCTATATCCACCTGCCGCGATTTGCGTCGGTCCAGCTCGACATCGGGCTCGCGACCATCGGATCGCTCCTGCTGGCGATCCGTCTTGTGGACCTGGTGCAGGACCCGGCCATCGGCTGGGCGATAGACCGCTGGCCGCGGGCGCAGGCCGCCTTTGCCATGACCGCCGCCGCCGGGCTGGCGATCGGCTTCCCGCTGCTTTTCGCCCTCGAGCCCGGCCCGGGGCTGGCCTGGCAGCTCCCGGCGACACTGGTCCTTCTGTTCTCCGCCTACAGCCTCGGCATGATCCTGCTTTACGGCCGCAGCGCGACGCTGGCCGCGCGCCCGGAGCCGCGGGAGCTTATGACGCTCGCGGCATGGCGCGAGGCGGGGATGCTGGCCGGCGTGGTGCTCGCCGCACTCGCGCCCACGCTGCTTGCGGGGCAGGGCGGAGAGGCCGAAGGGTATCGCTCTTTCGGTCTGCTGCTCGGAGCCGTCGCCTGCCTCGTCGCGGCCCTGAGCCTGCCGATGTGGCGACGCCCGGTGCGCCCCGGATCGGCGCTGTCCCTGGCGGGGTTGCGCAAGGCGGGCGCCACGCGCCTTCTCGTGCTGGCGCTGGTCAACAGCCTGCCCGTCGCGATCACCTCCACACTGTTCCTGTTCTTCGTGGAGGACAGGCTGCAGCTTCCGGGTATGGCCGGGCCATTCCTGATCTTGTTCTTCCTCTGCGCGGGGCTGAGCGTGCCAGGCTGGGCGCGGCTGAGCAACCGGATCGGGGCGCGGTCCGTGCTGCTCCTCGCCATGCCCCTGGCCATTCTCGGCTTCGTCGGCGCGGGCTTCATCGGCCCGGGGAATGCAGTCGCCTTTGCCGCGATCTGCATTGCATCCGGCGCGGCTCTCGGGGCCGACATGGTGGTGCTGCCTGCCATGTTCTCTGTCGCGCTGACCCGAGCGGGGCTCAACGCCTCCGCCGCCTTCGGCATCTGGTCCTTTGCCGGAAAGCTCGGCCTTGCGCTCGCCGCGTTCCTCGTGCTGCCCGCGCTGGACCTCAGCGGCTTCGCCCCCGGGCAAGAAAACGCGCAGGGCGCCATCCGGGCGCTCACCATCGCCTATGCCTTCGTTCCTTGCGTCCTGAAACTCTTCGCCATGGCTCTTGTCCTGGCGCTGCCAAGAGAGGAGCCGACCCCATGACGACAAATGCCATCCTGATAGTCCTGCTGCTGATCCTCCTGGTGGTGGCGATCCGGGCAAAGCTGCTCAGCTTTCGCGCCCAGAAACCCGAGGATTACGCCTCCACCGCGCCACGGTTCGACCTGAGCGAGGTGCTGAATGGCACGATCGCTTCCGAAGGAGTGATCTACGGGCCGACGGGCCGCATGACCAACAGCTTCGTTGCCCGGATGGAGGGCGAATGGACGGGCCGCAAGGGCACGCTCACCGAGGACTTCACCTATTCCAACGGCAACCGGATGCAGCGCAAGTGGTTCCTGGAGCTGCGGGACGACACCCATTTCGTTGCCACCGCCGAGGATATCGAGGGCGAGGGGCAGGGCGTGATCTCGGGCGCCACGGTCATGCTGCGCTACCGCATCCGGCTGCCCGAGGAGGCCGGCGGATATGTGCTCGACACCACCGACTGGATGTACCTGATGGAGGATGGCGCGATCATGAACCGCTCCGAGATGCGCAAGTTCGGCATCAAGGTCGCGGAGCTGGTCGCGACGATGCGCCCCGCGGATGCCAAGGCGCGCGACGCGCTCGCCGCCGAATAGGCAAGGGAGGCGACGATGAAGACGATCCCGGCCCTTCTGGCCGCAGGCATGGTGATGACGCTGGCCGCCTGTTCCGGCACCCCCGGTCCGAACGATGCGCTCCTTTCTGACAGGGAGCTGAACCTGGAGGAGTTCTTCGCGGGCCGCACCGTGGCCTACGGGCAGTTCCAGGACCGCTTCGGCACGGTGCAGCGGCGCTTCGCGGTGGAGATCGACGGTACCTGGGACGGCAGCACGCTGCGCCTGGTGGAGGATTTCACCTACGACGACGGCGAGACGGAGCAGCGTATCTGGACGCTGCGCAAGACCGGGGCGCAGACATGGGAAGGCTCCGCGCCCGGTGTGATCGGCATCGCGAAGGGCGAGGAGCGCGGGGACACGTTCAACTGGCGCTACCGCATCGACCTGCCGGTCCGAAGCGGCACCATGCGCGTCGATTTCGACGACTGGATGTGGCTTCAAACCGACGACCGTCTGCTCAACCGGGCCTACGTCTCCCGGTTCGGTATCCGTCTCGGCGAGGCGATCATCCAGTTCGAGAAGGAATGACAGGCCGCCCTGCGTGCAAGGCTGCTCGAACGGTCTGTCGACCTTTGGCGCTGGTGCGGTCGGGGCATTTCCTCTGCAGAAGTCCGATGTCGCCGGCGCATTCGGTCGGGTCTTTGCGGATGGTCGCGAGATTGATGTTGACAGAGCGCGGATCGGCGGGTGAAAAATTTGTGGAAAATTTCACGAAGCCAGTCGCCATGACCGGCCTTTCGGGCGCTCCGCCGTTACCTCTCCCAGCCCGCCGAGGCCACTGACGGGGGGCGTTCCCGGCGCCGCGGACAGGCAGGAACCTCATGGCGCACCGGGACCTCTCCGCCCGGTCAGACCAGGGAACCGCGCATGAGCCTGCCTTCTACTGCACGTGTCGTCATCATCGGGGGCGGGGTCGTCGGTGTCTCGACGCTCTATCACCTCGCCCGGGCGGGCTGGACCGACTGCCTTCTGCTCGAAAAGAACGAGCTCACCGCGGGTTCGACCTGGCACGCGGCGGGCAATTGCCCGAATTTCTCGGCCTCCTGGGCGGTGATGAACATGCAGCGCTATTCGCTGCAGCTCTACCGGGGCCTCGCAGAACTGGTCGACTACCCGATCAACTACCACGTCACCGGCGCCGTCCGGCTGGCCCATTCCGACGCCCGTATGCGCGAGTTCGAGCGCGTCGCCAGCATGGGGCGCCACCAGGGGCTGGAGATGAAGATCTGCACGCCCGAGGAGCTGCAGGCCTACCACCCGTTCATGGAGACCCACGACCTTGCCGGTGGTCTGTGGGACCCGCTGGACGGCGACATCGACCCCGCCCAGGTGACACAGGCGATGGCGAAAGGCGCGCGCGATCTCGGCGCGCGGATCGCACGGTTCACGCCGGTCACCGGGGTGCGCCGCGAGGGAGGCGAATGGATCGTCGAGACCGATCAGGGCGAGGTCCGTTGCGAGATCGTGGTCAATGCGGCGGGCTACTACGCGCGGCGCGTGAGCGAGTGGTTCCTTCCCTACGGCGGGCGTCTGGCGCCGGCGGCGGTGATGTCCCACCAGTACTTCCTGACCGACGAGATCCCTGAGCTGGCAGCCTGGACGAAGGAAGCCGGCCGCAAGCTGCCGATCCTGCGCGACGTCGATACCTCCTACTACCTGCGGCAGGACAAGAACGGGCTTAACCTTGGCCCCTACGAGCCCAACTGCAAGGCGCACTGGATCACCGAGGACGATCCCTTCCCAGAGGATTTCTCCTTCCAGCTCTATCCCGACGATCTCGACAGGCTGGAATGGCATATCGAGGACGCGATGGCGCGGGTGCCGATCCTTGGCACTCAGGGCGTGGCGCGCAACATCAACGGCCCCATCCCCTATGCGCCCGACGGCCATCCGATGATCGGGCCGATGCCGGGTGTGCCGAACGCCTTCGAGGCGCATTCCTTCACGTTCGGTATTGCCCAGGGCGGGGGCGCCGGCAAGGTCGCGGCGGAATGGATCACCGAAGGCGCGACCGAGTGGGATATGTGGGCCTGCGACCCGCGCCGCTTCACCGATTACACCGACCGGGAGTTCTGCATCGACAAGGCCATGGAGGTCTATGGCCACGAATACGCGATGCATTTCCCCCGGCACAGCTGGCCGGCCGCACGCGACCGCAAGATGTCGCCGGTCGACGCGAGGGTGCGTTCCCTCGGTGGCCAGATGGGGAGCTACAACGGCTGGGAGCGTGCGAACTGGTTTGCGCAGCCGGGCGACGACACGTCGGAGGAAGCGACACAAAGCTGGCTCCGGGCCGGCCCTTGGGAGCCGCGCATCCGCGAGGAATGCGAGGCGGTGCGCGACGGCGTCGGGGTGCTCGACCTGCCCGGTTTCTCGCGCTTCTCGCTCGAAGGCACGGGCGCCGCGGACTGGCTGCGTAGTCGGATCGCCGGCGCACTTTGTCGTGTGGGCCGGATGACGCTGGCCTATTTCCCGGACGAGCGCGGCCGCATCCTGACCGAGATGTCGGTGCTGCGGCATGGTGAGGATGCCTTCACGCTGATCACCGCCGCCTCGGCCCAGTGGCACGATTTCGAACTCCTGAAGAAGCACCTGCCCGAAGGGCTGTCGCTGGTCGACCGGACGCGGGAGCTCTCCACGCTCATCGTCGCCGGCCCCAAATCCCGCGACCTGCTCGAGGGTATCTCGACCGCGGACCTGAGCCTCGGCTGGCTGACCCACCAGCAGGCGGAGGTCGCGGGAAAGCCGGTGCTGATGGTGCGGGTGTCCTATGCCGGTGAACTCGGCTGGGAGGTCCACGCGTCCTTCGACGACATGCCGGCGATCTATGACGCCGTACTCGCCGGAGGGGCGAAACCTTTCGGGATGTTTGCGCTGGACGCGCTGCGGCTCGAAAAGGGCTACCGGACCTGGAAGGGCGATCTCTCCAGCGACTATTCCCTGCTCGAGGCCGGGCTCGACCGCTTCGTGAAGCTCGACAAGCCCGAGGACTTCCCGGGCAAGGCCGCGCTTCTCGCGGAAAGCCGGCGCGGCGTCGCCAAGCGGTTCGCCACGCTGGTCGTGGATGCCGGCGATTGCGACGCGCCCTACATGTCGTCGGTCTGGAGCGGCGACGAGATCGTCGGCGAGACGACCTCGGGCGGCTGGGGCTACCGTGTCAACGCCTCGATCGCGCTGGCGATGGTGCGGGCCGACAGGGCGGCGCCGGGAGCCGAGCTGGAGGTGGAGATCTTCGGCGAGCGGCGCAAGGCGGTTGTGCAGCCCGAAGGGCCGCTCTGGGATCCGGAGAACCTGCGCCTGCGGGCCTGACGGCGGCAGCGGCGAGACGGTCTCCGACCTCCGTCGCGGTGCCTGTCGCGTCGGGCGTGAAGAACACCATTTCCCTTGGCTTTCGTTTTGTGCTCAATTCGAAAGTGTTTCGGCGCAGGGGGAAGGGATGAAGGCCGTTCGCGCATCGACAAAGCGTCAGCAGGCGATCCTGCGCCATTTGCGCCAGAATGGGCGGGCGATGGTGGAGGAGCTTGCGGCCCTGTTTGACACCACCCCGCAGACCATCCGGAAGGATCTCAACACGCTGGCCGATACCGGCCGGGTGATGCGGTTTCACGGCGGCGCGGCGCTTCTCGCGGGGACGGAATACACCGATTACGAGCTGCGCAAGCAGATCGCCCGCGAGCAGAAGGAACGAATCGGGCGCGCCACCGCCGCACTGGTGCCCAACAACACCGCGGTCATCATCAATTCCGGCACCACCACGGCCGAGGCCGCGATGCGGCTGGGGCAGCACGTCGGCCTGAGGGTCGTGACCGACAACGTTGCATTGGCCAACGAAATAAGGCGCTTTCCCGGCATCGAGGTTATGGTTCCCGGAGGGGTGATCCGTGGCTCCGACGGCACCGTGCTCGGCGAGACAGCGGTGGAATTCATCCGCCAGTTCCGGGCCGACATCGCCATCGTGGGCTGTGCGGCCATCGCCCCGGACGGCGCGTTGCTCGATTACGACCTGCGCGAGGCGGCAGTGGCGCGGGCTATCCTGGCGGCGTCGAGGCACGCGATACTTGCGGCCGATTCCTCCAAGTTTCGACGCATGGCGCCGGTCTGCATCGGGCACCTTCGCCAGATGCGCACGCTGGTGACCGACGCGGGCTGTCCGCAGGAGTTGCGCGCGCTCTGCCGCGAAAACGGCGTGGGCTTGACGCTGGCCGGGTGATCGGGCCCAAAAGCGCCATGCCGGCCTGTCGACGACGCTTGACAGGATGGTTCGTATGGCGCAGCGTTCGATCCATTCGAAAGTGGAAACGCGCCTCCATGTGGGCGCCGCCACTGCCGAATGCCGGGGAGGAGGAACCCGATGCTGGCAATTCTGGGCCCGCTGAGCTGGGTCAATACGCACGTGCTGCGACTCGGGCGCAGTCTCGGTTGGATCGCGCTCGCCATCATGGTCGTGGTGATCCTGCTGCAGGTCTTCTTCCGCTACGTTCTCAACAACGCGCTGGCCTGGCCGGACGAGGCGGCACGCTTCCTGATGCTCTGGATGACCGGGCTGATGGCGCCTTCGGCCTACCGCTGGGGCGGCTTCGTGGCCATCGACATGCTGCCGCTGGCGCTGCCGCGGGCGGCCGGGCAGATGCTCATGCTGGTGATCCTCGTGCTCTCGCTTCTGGTGCTGCTGGTCGGCGTGAAGCACGGCTACCAGCACACCTTCGGCTTCGGCGGCCGGTTCGACAGCTCCTCGCTGCGGATCCCGCTGGACTGGGCCGGGCTGGAGACGGTGAAGCTCAAGCTGAAGTACATGTATGCTTCGCTCTTCGTCTGCATGATCCTGCTGATCTCGGTGAACATCGAGCTGATCCTGCGCAGCGTGGTCCTGCTCTTCGATCCCGATGCCGAGCTGCCGCACGATGATGCGCCGGCCATCCTGCAGGCGGCCGACTGATGCTGGCGTGGTTCCTCCCCGTTTTCCTGGTCTTCCTGATGATCGGGATGCCCGTGTTCTTCGCGCTGCTGCTGGCGCCGGGGCTGCTCTTGCAGATCAACGGGCAGGAGCGCGACATCGCGCTGCTCTACCGCAACCTCTACAACGGGATGGACAGCTTCCCGCTGATGGCGCTGCCGTTCTTCGTGCTCGCAGGCGAGCTGATGAACAAGGGCGGCATCACCACCCGGCTCGTCGAGTTCAGCCAGGCCCTGATGGGCCACCTGCGCGGCGGGCTCGCGCATGTGAACATCCTCAGTTCCATCCTCTTCGCCGGCCTTTCCGGCTCGGCCGTCGCGGATACTTCCGCGCTCGGCTCCACGCTGATCCCGGCGATGGAGCGGAACGGCTATTCGCGCAGGTTCGCAGCCGCCGTCACCGCGGCGTCCTCGGTCATCGGGCCGATCATCCCGCCCTCGGGCATCATGATCATCTATGCCTATGTCATGGGCGAGAGCGTTGCCGCGCTGTTTCTTGCGGGCATCGTGCCCGGCGTCCTCGTCGGGATCGGCCTGATGCTGGTGGTGCGCCTGATGGCGGACAAGTACGACCTCCCCAAGGCGGAGCGCATCGTGACGCCGGGCCAGGAGATCTCCCGGCTGGAAAGCGGCGTCGCCTTCGTGCTGCTGCGGCTGAACCTGGCGGGGCTTCTTGCCGGGATCTTCGCGCTGATCGCGACCTCGCTCGCGACGGTGGGCATCCCGGTGTCGGTCAACGGCTGGCTGGTCTTCCTCGTCTTCCTCCCGATCGCCCACCTGCTGCTGATGCGCCTGCGCCGGAACGTGTCGCAGGATTTCCGGATCATCTGCAAGAAGGCGGTGGCGCCGCTGCAGACGCCGATCATCATCCTCGGCGGAATCCTGATCGGCATCTTCACCCCGACCGAGGCCTCGGCCATCGCAGTCGCCTATGCGCTGATCATCGCTTTCTTCGTGCTGCGCAGCATGACGCTCCGCGATCTGCCGGCGACGATCACCAAGGCGGCGCTGTCCTCCGCGACGGTGCTGCTCATCGTCGGTGCCGCGGTGTCGTTCAAGACGGTGGTCTCGCTCAGCCACGCGCCCGAGCACATGGCCAGCTTCATCCTGGGCCTGTCCGAGAACCCGTTGATCCTGCTGTTCCTGATCAACATTCTGCTGTTCATCGTCGGCATGTTCCTCGACGCGGGGCCGGCCATCATCATCCTCGGTCCGATCCTCGGCCCGATCTTCACCGAGCTCGGCGTGCACCCGGTGCATTTCGCCATCATCATGTCGGTGAACCTGACCGTGGGCCTCGCGACGCCGCCGATGGGGCTGGTGCTCTTCGTGGCCTCGGCCGTCTCGGGCGAGAAGGTCGAGAGCATCGCGAAGGCGATCCTGCCATTCCTGGCGGTCGAAGTGATCGTGATCTTCCTGATCACCTATTTCCCCGCCATTTCCATGACGATCCCCCGGCTGACGGGATTCGTGCAATGATCGAAGAAGTGCTTGAAAGGGAGGAAAGCATGTTCCGAACATCCATAAGGACCCTCGCGGCCGCGGCCATCCTGGCCGGGTCGACCGTCGCGGCGACCGCGGCGGACTACACGCTGCGGGCGACCGCGAACTCGAACGAGAACGACGAGGATTACGACGGCCTCGTGGTCTTCAAGAACTACGTCGAAAGCGCCTCCAACGGGGCCATCGAGGTCGAGCTGTTCATCGGCACCCAGCTCTGCGGCAACGGTGCGGAGTGCCTGCAGGGCGTGGCCGACGGCTCGATCGACATCTACATCTCGACCTCGGGCGGCGCTGCCGGGATCTTCCCCTACGTTCAGGTGCTCGACCTTCCCTACCTGATGACCTCGGACCGGATCGCCGAGGCCGTGTTGCAGGGCGATTTCACCCGCAAGATGCGCGAGATGGCATTGGCCGACAGCGACAACACGATCCGGCTCATGACCATCGGCAACACCGGCGGCTGGCGCAACTTCGCCAATACCCAGCGGCGGGTGCAGGGCCCCGATGACCTCGCCGGGCTCAAGATCCGCACCGTGGTCGCCGACCTGCCGCAGGAGCTTGTGCGCGCGCTCGGCGCGTCGCCGACGCCGATCCCGTGGCCGGAGCTCTTCACCTCGCTGCAGACCGGGGTGGTGGAAGGCTCCAAGAACGGCATCACCGACATTATGGGCATGAAGTTCCCCGATGCCGGCCTGCAGTACATGACCCTCGATGGCCACGCCTACATGGGCGCGCTCTGGTGGATGAACAACGCCAAGTTCATGGAGATGCCCGACGAGCTCAAGATGGTCGTGAACGACGGCTTCTACGCGCTCCAGCAGGCCACCTTCGCCTCGCCCAAGCGCAAGTCGATCCAGGCCTACGAGGATTTCGTGGCCGGGGGCGGCGATCTCTACGTGCCGACGCCCGAGGAGAAGGCCGCGTTCAAGGAGGCCGCCGCGCCGGTCTACGACTGGTTCAAGGCCAATGTCGACGGCGGCGAGGAGATCTTCACCGCGCTCACCGAGGCCGTGGCCGAGGTCGAGGCGGAGATCGCCGAAGCCAATGCGATGGACCTGAAGTAACACGCCACGGTCCCGGAGCCCCGCCGTGGGGCTCCGGGCATAGCCGGCCCTTCCCTCGGCGGGACAGGCCAGAACCGACCCTCATCGAGCAGGACCAAGGCATGTCCTATCCCCTTGCGCGCCAACGTCTCCGGGCAGCGCCCCGGTTGCGGCCGGGCATCGTGTTGCCACGGACGGGCGGCCACGGCCGGAAGGCGGCGGCATGACCGAGGTTCTCGTGCTCGGGATGGCGGTGGTGGATTTCGTGCTCTCGATGGAGCGCTTTCCGACCGCGGCCGCCAAGTACCGCGCGGACTCGGCCGAGATCGTGGGCGGGGGCGTGGCGGCCAATGCCGCGGTGGCGATCGCCCGGCTCGGCGGCCAGGCGACGCTGGCGACGCGGGTCGGGGACGATCCGCTGGCCGACCTGGTGCTGGGAGAGCTGGCCGGGGAGGGCGTTTGCATCGACCACGTGCATCGCGCGGCGGGCGGTCGCTCCTCCTTCTCCTCGATCTATATCGACGCCGCAGGCGAGCGGCAGATCATGAATTTCCGTGGTTCCGGGCTGACCGAAACGACCGACTGGATCGCGGCCGCGCCTCGGGCGCAGGCGGTGCTGGTGGACACGCGATGGACGGCCGGCGCGGCGGCGGCACTGGCCTCCGCCCGTGCATGGCGCGTGCCGGGCATCGTCGACGGCGAGGCGCCGATCGATCTCGCGCTGCTGGAGGCTGCGAGCCACGTTGCGCTGTCCCGGCCGGGACTGGCCTCGCTCGAACCCGGCGAGGATGCGGCCACGGCGCTGGCCCGTCTGGCCGCGCGAATCCCGGGCTGGGCCTGCGTGACGGACGGCGAGAACGGTGTCTGGTGGACCGAGGGCGCGGAAATCCGGCATCTCCCGGCGTTCCGTGTGGCGGTGAAGGACACGCTCGGCGCGGGCGATGTCTGGCACGGCGCCTTCGCCCTGGCGCTCGCCGAGGGGCAGGGGGAGCCGGAGGCGATCCGTTTCGCCAGCGCGGCCGCCGCCCTCAAATGCATGACCTTTGGTGGCCGCTCGGGATCGCCCGACCGCGCTGCCGTGATGACCTTCCTCAAGGAGACGGGATGATGGAACTGACACCGGGCAAGCTCTGGGGCCTGCGTCGCATGGCCGATGCGAACGGCATCTTCAAGATGACCGCGGTGGACCAGCGCCCGCCGATCAAGGGTCCGATCGCCGCGCATCTCGGGCTCGAGCAGGCGCCGTGGGAGGAGGTCGCCCGCTTCAAGGGCCTGTTGATCGAGACCCTGCAGGCGCAGTCCACCGCCATGCTGCTCGACCCGCATTACGCGATTCCGTACGGCATCGGGGCGCTCTCGCCCACCAAGGGGCTGGTCGTGACGCTGGAGGACTCGGTCTTTGCCGAGACGCCGGGCGGGCGGCTCTCGTCGGATATCGACGACTGGTCGGTGGCCAAGATCAAGCGCATGAGCGGCGACGCGGTGAAGGTGCTGGCGTGGTATCGCCCGGATGCCGACGCCGAGGTCGTGCAGAAGCAGAACGACTACGTGAAGCGCATCGGCGAGGAATGCGCGCGCTACGACATTCCCTTCCTGCTGGAGATGCTGGTCTATCCGCTGGCGGCCGATGCGCACCAGACGAAGGACTACGTCGAAATGAAGGGCAAGAAGGCCGATGACGTGCTGGCGACCGTCGAGGAATTCGCCAAGCCCGACTATGGCGTCGACGTCTTCAAGCTGGAAAGCCCGGTGAATGCCGCCGACGCCGACGGTTCGGCCGAGGTGCAGGCGGTCTTCGACGAGATGGGCCGGCTGGCCGGCCGCCCGTGGGTGATGCTCTCCGCCGGGGCTGGCAAGGCCGAGTTCCGCAAGGTGCTGGAGCATGCCTTCGCGGCGGGGGCGAGCGGGTTCCTCGCCGGACGCGCGATCTGGCTCGATGCCTTCCGGGCCTACCCGGACTGGGCCGCCATCGAGGCGGGGCTTCGCGGGGGTGCCGTCGATTACATGTCCGACATCTCCGCGCTGGCCGACGCGCATGCCGCCGACTGGTCGAAACATGCCTGCTACGGCGCGGGCGGCGCGCGGTTCTCCCCGGCGGATGCCAGTTTCCGCCATGGCTACGCATCCATTTGAGGGCACGGGCTTGAAAATCGGACTCCTTCCGCTCGGTCGCCCCACCTTCGACGTGCCTTTCGCCGAGGAGAAACTGTCGGCCATGCTCGCGGCGCTCGACGCGACCGGCCACGAGATCGTGGGCCCGCGCGAGCTGCTCTTCGACGAGGCGGCGACGCGCGCCGCGATGGCCGGGCTTGCCGGGGCGAGGATCGACCAGCTTCTGATCCTGCAGGTCACCTTCACCGACGCCTCGATGGCGGTGGCGGCCGCCGCAGGTTTCGACCAGCCGTTGTCGATCTGGGCCGTGCCCGAGCCGCGCCTTGGCGGGCGTTTGCGGCTGAACGCGTTCTGCGGTCTGAACCTCGCCTCTCACGCGCTCGGGCTGAACGGGCGGGCTTTCTCCTGGCTCTACGCCGACCCGGAGGGCGACATTGCAGGAGAGCTCACGGCTCTTCTGGCGGGTGAACGGCAGGCCGGGCGGCTCGACGCGCTACCTGTCGAGGCGCGTTCGCCCGATGGCGCGCGCGTGGCCGATGCGCTTCGGGGGCAGAAGATCGCGCGGATCGGCGAGCATCCGGTGGGCTTCGACACCTGCGCCTACACGCCGGAGGCGGTGCAGGCGCTTGCCGGTGTGTCGGTGGATGCGCTGGCGCTCGATGATCTTTTCGACACCGCACGGACCGTGCCCGCCGAGGCGGCAGCCGAGGTGCGCCGGGCGGCAGAGGCCGACGTGATCGGGCTCGACGCGGTCAACCAGGAAGAGCTCGACCGGTCGCTTCGGCTGAAGGTCGCCCTCGAGACGATCCGGGCCTCCGGCAGCTATAACGCCTTCGCTATCCGCTGCTGGCCCGAGACCTTCACCCAGTACGGTGGCGCGGTCTGCGGCCCGGCGGCGATGCTGGGCGAGGGACAGGTACCTTGCGCCTGCGAGGCCGATGTCTATGGCGCGCTCACCCAGCTCGTGCTGCTCGAGGCGGCGCAGGCGCCGGTGTTCCTGACCGACCTGGTCGATATGGACGCCGCCGATAACACCGGTGTCGTCTGGCATTGCGGCCAGGCGCCGATCTCCATGCGCGACGACACGGCCGAGGCCACCGCGACGGTCCACACCAACCGAAAGCAGCCGCTGCTCTACCAGTTCCCTCTGAAGCCGGGGCCGGTGACCTTCCTGCGCATCAGCCAGGCCTTTGGCGCGCCGAAGATGATCGTCTCCTTCGGAGAGATGCTGCGTCGGCCGATGGCCTTCACCGGCACCTCCGGCGTCGTCCGCTTCGAGCGACCGGCGGGCGCTGTGCTGGCCGATATCATTGCCTGCGGGCTCGAACACCACATGGCGCTGGCCTATGGCGACCACCGCGTGACGCTGCGCGCCGTGGCCGCCGAGCTTGGCCTGCCACTCCTGGAGATCTGACGCGATGACATTGCGATACGGGCTGATCGGATCGGGCATGATGGGGCAGGAGCATATCCGGAACCTCAACATCCTCGGCGGTTGCGAGGTGACGGCCATCGCCGACCCGGACGAGGGGATGCGGGTGCTCTCGGTCGAGACCTCGGGCGGAACGGCACGGGCCTTCAACGACTACAGGGAGATGCTCTCGGCCGACATCTGCGACGTGCTGATGATCATCTCGCCCAACGACACCCACCACCGGATCATGCTGGACGTCATGGACACCGGCAAGCCGATCCTCTGCGAGAAGCCGCTCTGCACCACATCCGACCATTGCCGGGAACTGGTGTCCAAGGCGCAGGGCCGAGCGGCGCCGATCTGGGTGGCGATGGAATACCGCTACATGCCGCCCATGCAGCGGCTTCTGGCCGACCTCGCCGAAGGTCGGATCGGGCGGCCGCAGATGATGTCGATTCGCGAGCACCGCTTCCCCTTCCTGCCCAAGGTTGGCGACTGGAACCGGTTCAACGAGCGCACCGGGGGCACGCTGGTCGAGAAATGCTGCCACTTCTGGGATCTGATGCGCTTCACCCTGCAGAGTGATCCGGTGCGCGTCTACGCAAGCGGGGCGATGGATGTGAACCACCGCGACGAGACCTATGACGGGCGCACACCTGACATCATCGACAACGCCTTTGTCACCATCGACTTCGCCAACGGCACGCGGGGCATGCTGGATCTCTGCATGTTCTCCGAAGGCGCCTACTGGCAGGAGAAGATCTGCGTCACCGGCGACCAGGCGCGGATCGAGGCCAAGGTGCCCGGTCCCTCGCGCTTCTCGCCGGACGGCAAGGAGCGGGACGCCGAGGTCGTGATCTCGGAGCGGGCCACGCGGAAGGTCACGCGCGATGTCGTCCACGTTCCCAACGAGGTGCTGCAGGCCGGCGACCACCACGGTTCCACCTACTTCCAGCACGAACGCTTCCGCGATCTGGTGCTCGCGGGGCGGGGCGAGCCGGAGGTCACGCTGACCGACGGGCTATGGTCGGTGATCGTGGGCGAGGCGGCGGAGCACTCGGCCCGCACCGGCCAGGCCATCGAGGTGTCGCTGTGAGCGCCGAGGTCTTCGGCCTGATGCCCGACGGCACCCCCGTCCGGCGCTACACGCTCCGGGGCGGGGGGCTGACGGCGCAGTACCTGACCTATGGCGCCGTGCTCCAGGATCTGCGGCTGGAGGGGCATGAGGGCCCGCTGGTGCTCGGCTTCGAGGCCTTCGACGATTACCTTGCCCATTCGCGCTATTTCGGCGCGACGGCGGGCCGCTACGCCAACCGCATCCGCGGCGGTCACCTGGAACTGGACGGCGCGACCTTCCAGCTCGATACCAATTACCTCGGCCGGCACACGCTGCACGGGGGCGCCGCCGGCATCGGCAAGCGGGTTTGGGAGCTGAAGGACCTGACGGCCGACAGCATCACCCTCGGTATCCGCGCGGCGGACGGCGAGATGGGCTTTCCCGGCAATCTCGAGATCCTCCAGACGGTCCGTCTCGCCGGTGGCGGGGTGCTGGATATCACCCTGCAGGCCCGGACCGACGCGCCGACGCTCTGCAACCTCGCGCATCACAGCTACTTCAACCTCGGCACGTCTGAGACGATCGACGGGCATCTTCTCGAGGTTGCGGCAGAGGCCTACCTGCCGGTCGATGCGGAGATGATTCCGACGGGCGAGCGCGCGTCCGTTGCGGGCACGCGGTTCGATTTTCGCGCGCCGGCCGCCCTCGGTCCGGCCTGCGCGCAGGGGCTCATCGACCATAATTTCTGCCTCTCCGACGGTCGCGCGGCGCTCCGCCGGGTGGCGGCGTTGCGTTGCCCCGACAGCGGGCTGTCAATGGAAGTGCGCAGCACCGAACCGGGCCTGCAGGTCTATGACGGATCGGCGCTCGACGTGCCGGTGCCGGGGCTCGGCGGCCGTCGCATGGGGCCACGTTCCGGGGTTGCGCTCGAGCCGCAAGTCTGGCCGGATGCGCCACACCATCCGGACTTCCCCCAGGCTGTGCTGCGTCCGGGCGAGACATACAGCCAACACACCCAGTTCATCTTCCGGAAGGACAGCCGATGACCGATTTCACCTCCTATCTGCAGCAGTCCAACCTGATCGGCGGCGCATGGGTCGGGGCCGACAGCGGCAAGACGATCGACGTGACGAACCCCGCCACGGGCGAAGTGATCGGCACCGTTCCGAACTGCGGTGCGGACGAGACCAACCGCGCCATTGCCGCCGCGAGCGACGCCTTCCGGAGCTGGTCCAAAACCGATCTGCTCTATCGCGTGAAGTTGCTGCAGGGCCTGCATGACGCGTTGATGGACAACCAGGAGGCGCTGGTGCTGCTGCTGACGACCGAGCAGGGCAAGCCGCTGTTCGAGGCCCGAGGCGAGATCGCCATAGGCGCGGCCTATGTCCGCTGGTTCGCCGAGGAGATCCGCCGCGCCAAGGGCGAGATCGTGCCCTCTCCCTCGCAGGATCGCCGCCTGCTCGTGACCCGCCACCCGGTGGGGGTCGTGGGGGCGATCACGCCGTGGAACTTCCCCTCGTCGATGCTGGCGCGCAAGCTCGGCCCGGCGCTGGCCGCCGGCTGCACCGTGGTGGCCAAGCCCGCGACGGCCACGCCCTATTCCGGCCTGGCCTGGGGCAAGCTTTGCGAGGAGGTCGGCTTCCCGGCCGGGGTGGTCAATATCGTCACCGGATCGGCCCGCGCCATCGGCGGCGCGATCATGGAGAGCCCCGAGGTGCGCAAGGTCACCTTCACCGGCTCGACCGAGATCGGCAAGCAGCTCATCCGCCAGTCCGCCGACACGGTAAAGAAGGTGTCGATGGAACTGGGCGGCAACGCGCCCTTCATCGTGTTCGACGACGCCGATCTCGATGCGGCGGTCGAAGGGGCGATGATCGCGAAGTTCCGCAACATGGGGCAGACCTGCGTCTGCACCAACCGGTTCTACGTGCAGTCCGGCATCCACGACGCCTTCGTTGCGAAGCTGAAGGAGGCGACGGCCGCCCTCGTGGTCGGCAACGGGGTCGAGGAGGGTGTGCAGCAGGGGCCGATGATCGACATGGCCGCCGTCGAGAAGGTCGAGGAGTTCATCTCCGACGCCGTCGGGAAGGGCGCGACCATCGTCGAAGGGGGCAAGCGTCACGGCAACGGCGGCACCTTCTTCGAGCCGACGGTGGTGACCGGTGCGACCGCCGACATGGCTTTCGCGACCGAGGAGATCTTTGGCCCGCTCGCGGCGGTCTTCAAGTTCGAGGAAGAGGACGAGGCCATCGCCGCCGCCAACGCCACGGACTTCGGCCTCGCGGCCTATGCCTACACCCGGGACGTCGGCCGGGTGTTCCGGCTTAACGACGGGCTGGAATACGGGCTCATCGGCATCAATGCCGGGCTGATCACGACGGTCGAGGCGCCTTTTGGCGGGCTCAAGGAATCCGGCATGGGCAAGGAAGGCGGCAGCCAGGGTTTGGACGATTACCTCGAAACCAAGTATGTCTGCGTGGCGGGAGTGCTCTGACGATGATCCTGATCACCGAGTTCATGGACGAAGACGCCGTTGCGTCCCTCAAGTCCGCCGTGCCTGCGGAATACCAGCCCGACCTGGCGGACCGGCAGGGCGATATCCCGGGCATGATGGCAGGCATTCGGGCGCTGATCGTCCGCAACCGGACGCAGGTCACCGAGGATCTGCTCGCCGCCGCGCCGGACCTGAAGGTCGTCGGCCGGCTTGGCGTGGGGCTCGACAACATCGACCTCGCGGCCTGCAAGGCGAAGGGCGTCGAGGTCATTCCCGCGACCGGCGCCAACAACCTGAGCGTCGCGGAATACGTGATCAGCAATGCCCTCGTGCTGCTGCGCGGCGCCTATCAGGCCAATGCGCGGATGTTGGCGGGCGAGTGGCCGCGCATGGATTGCGCGGGCCGCGAGGTGCATGGCAAGACGCTCGGCCTGATCGGCTTCGGCGCGATCGCCCAGGAGACGGCAAAGCTGGCGCAGGGCCTCGGCATGCAGATCTGCGCCACCGATCCCTACGTGCTCGCCGACAGCCCGGCCTGGACCGGCGTGATGCGGACCGATCTTTCCGGCGTGCTCCGGGCCGCGGACGTGATCAGCCTGCACGTGCCGCTCGTCGACGCCACCCGGCACATGGTCAATGCGCAGACGCTGGCAGCGATGAAACCCGGCGCCGTCCTGATCAACGCCGCCCGTGGCGGGGTGGTGGACGAGGACGCGCTGGTCGCGGCGCTGCGGGAGGGGAAGATCGCCGGCGCGGCGCTCGACGTCTTCGAGACCGAGCCGCTGACCGCGGAAGCGGCCGCGAAATTCGAGGGTCTGGGCAACCTGATCCTGACGCCGCACATTGCCGGCGTCACGGAGGAATCCAACGTCCGCGTCAGCACCATGATTGCCGAAATGGTGCTCGACCGGCTGAACAAGTCCTGAGGAGGAGGCGACATGGCCAGGGAGATCGACAGGCAGATCATCGGGGATCTGCGCGACAACGGGATTGACTTCGTCACCAGCGTGCCGTGCAAGCAGCTCGCCGGGGTGATCGAACTGGTCGACCAGACCGACGGCATCCTGCACGTCCCATGCAACAAGGAGGACGAGGGCATGGGCCTGTGCGCCGGTGCCTACATGGGCGGGATGCGGCCGCTGATCATGATGCAGAACACTGCGCTCGGCGTGACGCTCAATTCGCTGGCGACGCTGATCCAGTTCTACCAGATCCCGCTGCCGATGCTGATCTCCTATCGCGGCGAGGTGGGCGAGCCGGTGGCCTGCCAGGTCGAGATGGCGCTGCACACCAAGGCGCTGCTCGCCCAGTTCCACATCCCAACCTATCACTTCCACAAGGCCGAGGACGTCGCCGAACTGCCCGGCATCCTGCAGCACACCCAGATGTGCTCCAAGCCCACCGCCATCCTGACCGACGCCAGCTTCTGGGGGAGCGCGAAATGATCCGTTACGAGCTTCTGGACCTGCTGAAACCGACCCTCACCGAGGAACTCGTGGTCTGCAACATCGGCTCGCCAAGCCAGGAACTGCATGCGCTCGACGACCAGCCGTCGAACTTCTACATGCTGGGCACGATGGGGCTGGCCTCGTCCATCGGTCTCGGCCTCGCGATGGCGACCGACAAGAAGGTAATCGCCATCGACGGCGACGGCTCGGTGCTGACCAACCTCGGCACCCTCGCCACCATCGGCAACAATCCTTGCGACAACTTCATCCTGCTGATCGTGGACAACGGCAGTTACGGTTCCACCGGAGACCAGCCGACCTATACCGGCGGCCGGACCTCGCTGGCCAAGGTCGCGGAGGCCTGCGGGTGCGAGAACGTGGTGGAGTGCTCTGCCGAGGAGACGCCGGAGGCGCTGCGTGCCGCTCTGGATGCCAACCGGATGACCGTGATCGTCTCGAAATGCGAGAGCGGCAACGTGAAATGCCCGGTCATCACGATGAACCCGATCACGATCCGCGAGCGTTTCATGCGCGAGGTCGCGCGCTAGCGCCGTGGTGCCGCCAGCGGGCGGGCGCACTGGCTTGGGATTGGCGAACAGGACAGCAGCAGGCTGCGGCCGCTCGGGGGGCAGGACATGACGCGTGAGCCGACAATCGAACTCAACCAGCCGGTCGGCGACCGGGTCGCCAAGACGACGTGCTACATGTGCGCCTGCCGTTGCGGGATCGACGTGCACATCCGGGACGGCAAGGTCCGCTACATCGAGGGCAACCGCGACCATCCGGTGAACAGGGGGGTGATCTGCGGCAAGGGCGCCTCGGGCATCATGCAGCACTATTCCCCGGCGCGGCTGCGGGCGCCGATGAAGCGCGTCGGGCCGCGCGGCTCCGGCCTGTTCGAGGAAATCACCTGGGGCGAGGCGCTGGAGACGGCCACGAAATGGCTGAAGGACGTCCGCCGCACCGACCCGCGCAAGCTCGCCTTTTTCACCGGCCGGGACCAGAGCCAGTCGCTGACCGGCTTCTGGGCCATGCAGTACGGCACGCCGAACTTCGCTGCGCACGGCGGGTTCTGCTCGGTCAACATGGCGGCGGGCGGGCTTTATACCTTTGGCGGCGCTTTCTGGGAGTTCGGCGACCCGGACTGGGAGCATACCAAGTACCTGATGCTGTTCGGCGTCGCGGAGGATCACGCCAGCAATCCGATCAAGGCCGGGATCGGCCAGCTCAAGAAACGGCAGGCCAAGGTGCTGTCGGTGAACCCGGTGCGGACGGGCTATTCGGCCGTGGCCGACGAATGGGTGGGGATCCGCCCCGGAACCGACGGTCTGTTCGTCGGCGCGCTGATCCACGAGCTGTTCCGGACGCAACAGGTCGATCTGGATTACCTACTGCGCTACACCAACGCTGCCTGGCTGGTGATCGACGCTCCCGGCGAGGCCGACGACGGGCTCTTCGCGCGCAACGCGGAGGGGCGGGCGCTGGTGTTCGACACCGCGGGCAATGCATTGGCCAGCAGCATGGACGTGGCGGCGAAGCCCGCGTTGACCGGGCGCCGGGAGCTGCCGGACGGGCGCTCCGCGCGGCCGGTGTTCGAACTGATGGCCGAACGCTTCCTGTCGGACGACTACACCCCCGACGCCGTGGCCGGGCAGACCGGCGTTCCCGCCGACCAGATCCGCCGGATCGCCGCGGAGCTGGCCGAGGTGGCGTTTCGCGAGGAGATCGTGATCGAGCGGGAATGGACGGACTGGGCCGGCCGCAAGCACGACAGGATGATCGGCCGGCCGGTGTCGATGCACGCGATGCGCGGGATCTCGGCCCATTCCAACGGCTTCCAGACCTGCCGGATGATCCATGTCCTGCAGATCCTGCTGGGCACGATCGATTGCCCCGGCGGGTTCCGCTACAAGCCGCCCTATCCCAAGCAGACCCCGCCGAACCTTCTGCCGCACGGCGCCACGGGCGACATCCGGCCCGAAATGCCGCTCGGCGGCCCGCACCTTGGCTTCCCGCACGGGCCTGCGCATCTGCTGCTCGACGCGGAGGGCAACCCGAGCCGGCTCGACAAGGCGTTCTCCTGGGATGCCCCGATGTCGGCGCACGGGCTGATGCACATGGTGATCAACAACGCGGCCAAGCGCGATCCCTACGGCATCGACGTGCTGTTCCTATACATGGCGAACATGGCCTGGAACTCGTCGATGAACGTGCCGGGCACGCTCGACGCGCTGACCGCGACCGACGAGAACGGCGACTACGTGATCCCGAAGATCATCTACTCCGATGCCTATTACTCGGAGACCGTCCCCTTCGCGGACCTGATCCTGCCGGACACGACCTACCTGGAGCGGCACGACTGCATCTCGATGCTGGACCGCCCGATTTCCGATCCGGATTTCATCGCCGACTCGATCCGCCACCCGGTGGTTCAGCCCGACCGCGACGTCCGCGGCTTCCAGGACGTGCTGATCGATCTCGGCGCGCGGATCGGCCTGCCGGCCTTCACCAACGAGGACGGCTCGCCCAAGTACCCCGGCGGCTATCCCGACTACATGGTCCACCACCAGCGCAAGCCGGGGATCGGGCCGCTCGCCGGCTGGCGGGGAGAGGACGGCAGCGAATTCGGCGTCGGCACACCCAACGACGACCAGATCCAGCGCTACAAGGAGAACGGCGCGTTCTTCGAGCATCGTGTGGCGCCGGAACATGCCTATTTCAAGCACGCGAACCGGGGCTACCTCGACTGGGGGATCGAGAAGGGCATCCGCCTGTCTCCGGAGCCGACGATCTTCCAGCTCTACAGCGAGCCGTTGCAACGCTTCCGCCTCGCCGCGCGCGGGCATGGCGAGCGGCAGCCGCCCGAGCGGGCGCGCGACCGGGTGGAACGCTATTTCGATCCGCTGCCGTTCTGGTATCCGCCCTTCGAAGGCAGCCAGGTGGACGAGGCGTCCTTTCCGCTCCATGCGATCACCCAGCGGCCGATGCACATGTATCATTCCTGGGGGAGCCAGAACGCCTGGCTGCGCCAGATCACGGCGGCGAACCGTCTCTATATTCACCGGAGCGTCGGCGAGGCCATTGGCGCTGCTGACGACGACTGGGTCTGGCTCGCCTCGCATCTCAGCCGCATCAAGTGCCAGGTGCGCCTGATGGACGGGGTGAACCCTCACACCGTCTGGACCTGGAACGCCATCGGCAAGCGCCGCGGCGCCTGGGGCCTGTCGGAGGACGCGCCCGAGAGCCGGGACGGATTCCTGCTCAATCACCTGATCGGTGAGCTGCTGCCGGAGCGGGAAGGGGGCTACCGGTTCTCCAACTCCGACCCGATCACCGGGCAGGCCGCGTGGTTCGACCTGCGGGTCAGGATCGAGAAGGCCGAGGCGTGCGACCATGTGGAGCCCTATTTCGAGCCATTGGGAACGGGCACGCAGCCGGCGTCGCCCGGCAAGCTCGCTTTCGGTGCCGAGTTCAGGGGGAAAGCCCGATGACCACGTTGCCCCCTGCCACAGACAAGAAGCTCGGGCTGGTGATCGACCTCGACATCTGCGTCGGCTGCCAGGCCTGCGCCACGAGTTGCAAGGAGTGGAACACCGGCGGCTATTCGGCGCCGCTGTCCGACCACGACCCTTACGGCGCGGACCCGAGCGGCGCCTGGCTCAACCGGATCCATTCCTACGAGTTCGGCGAAGGCGCGGCGGCGAAGACGGTCCATTTCCCGCGCTCCTGCCTGCATTGCGAGACGCCGGATTGCGTGACGGTCTGCCCGACGGGGGCCTCCTACAAGCGCGTCGAAGACGGCATCGTCCTGGTCAACCCGGACACCTGTATCGGCTGCAAGCTGTGCTCCTGGGCCTGTCCCTACGGGGCGCGCGAATATGATCACGACGATGGCGTGATGAAGAAATGCACGCTCTGCGTGGACCGGATCTACAACGAGACGCTGGCCGAGGAGGACCGTATCCCGGCCTGCGTCAGGGCCTGTCCGACAGGGGCGCGGGCCTTTGGCGACCTTGGCGACCCCGACAGCGATGTGTCGCGCTCCGTCGCCGCGCGGGACGGATTCAACCTGCTCGACGAGTTCGGCTACCGGCCCGTCAACAAGTACCTGCCGCCGCGCAAGACCTCGGTGCCGCTGGACCTGTCCGAGACGCCGCCGCCGGAAACGGCCACCGGGACCACGGCCATCGAGAAACTCTTCGCGTGGGTCGACCGCACGCTGTCATCCTGAGGGAAAAGATGCATCCAGCCTATTCCGTCATCTTCTTCACCGTGGCCTCCGGCGCAGGCTATGGGCTGCTGTTCTGGCTCTCCCTCGCCGCGCTGGTCGGCGCAATGCCCGGAGGCCGCTGGCTGATGGTCGCGGGGATGCTGCTGGCGCTGGCGCTGGTGACCTTTGGCTTGCTGTCCTCCGCCAGGCACCTCGGGCACCCGGAGCGGGCGCTCGGCGCCTTCTCGCAATGGCGGAGTTCCTGGCTCTCGCGCGAGGCGGTCGCGGCGGCGGCGACCTATGTGCCGGCGGGCCTGCTGCTGCTCCTCGCCGCCTTCGGGGGCGCCTCCGCCGTAGCGTCGTTCGCCGCGCTGCTCACCGCCCTGGGCGCCGCCGCGACGGTCTATTGTACGGCGCGGATCTATGCCTCTCTTCGCACGATCCGGCACTGGAACCGGAAGGACGTGGTCTGGATCTACCTGGCGCTGGCACTGGCATCCGGCGGATTGCTCTTCTGCCTCCTGCTGGCGCTCGGCGGCCACGCGCTCGGGATCGCCGGGCCGCTGTCGCTGGCCGCGCTCCTTGCCGCGGCCTGGCTCAAGGCTCGCTATTGGGCGGCGGTGGATGCCGACCCCGGCGCCTATACCGTGGAGATGGCGCTTGGCATGCCCGACCTCGGCACGCCGCGCCCGCTGGACCCTCCGCACACGATGCCGAACTTCGTGATGCGCGAGATGGGCTATTCGGTCGGCCGCAAGCATGCGGTGAAACTTCGGCGTGGGGTGCTGCTGGCGCTCTTCGCCGTGCCCGCCGTCCTGCTGGCCCTGAGCCTGATCACCGGCCTGTCGGCGCCGCTCCTCGTGCTGGGCGTGCTCTCTGCCGCTGGCGGCCTGCTCGTGGAGCGCTGGCTTTTCTTCGCAGAGGCCGAACATGTCTCGCAGCTCTACTACGGGCTGCAACGGGCCTGAGACCCACGAAAAAGCCCCCGGGCGGTTGCTCCGGGGGCTCAGGGTCAAGGCCCCTCCCTCTGGCGGGGAGGTGGCAAGTGATCCGCTGCTGCGCGGTCAGGCGCCCTTCTGGGGCCGCATGTCGGCCGGGTCGATGCCGGCGACTTCCACCGGCTTCTTCATGGCGTCGCGCCGGAACGGCTCGCCAAGCTCCTGGTTGATCATCGCCTCGATCAGCGTCGTCTTTCCGGCGGCCTGATCCTTGAGCGCCTGGTTCAGCGCGTCCGTCAACTCGTCCATGGTGCGGGCCACGACACCTTGCAGGCCACAGGCCTTGGCGATGCCGGCATAGCTCACCTGTTCGTCCAGTTCGGTGCCGACGAAATTGTCGTCGAACCACAGCGTCGAGTTCCGTTTCTCGGCGCCCCACTGATAGTTGCGGAAGACGATCTGGGTGATCGCCGGCCATTCGCCGCGGCCGATGGCCGTGAGCTCGGTCACAGCGATGCCGAAGGCGCCGTCGCCTGAGAAGCCCACGACGGGCGTGTCGGGGCAGGCGATCTTGGCGCCGACGACCGAGGGCAGGCCGTATCCGCAGGGGCCGAAGAGGCCGGGGGCGAGGTATTTCCGGCCCTGCTCGAATGTCGGGTAGGCGTTGCCGATGGCACAGTTGTTGCCGATGTCGGAGGAGATGATCGCCTCCTTCGGCAGCGCCGCCTGGATCGCGCGCCAGGCCATGCGGGGGCTCATCCACTCCGGCTTGGCAGCGCGGGCACGCTCGTTCCAGGTGGTGCCGGGATCGTCCTCCTCGTGGTCCATCGAGGAGAGCTGCTGTGCCCAGGCGGACTTGGTCTGCGCGATGGTGGCCTTGCGCGCCTCGCGCCCCTCGTCGCCGGCGGTGCCGGACAATTGCTCGAGGATCGCCTCGGCCACCTTCTTCGAATCCCCGACGATGCCCACGCTGACCGGCTTGGTCAGGCCGATGCGGTCCGGGTTGATGTCGACCTGGATGATCCTGGCGTTCTTCGGCCAGTAGTCGATCCCGTAGCCGGGCAGGGTCGAGAACGGGTTCAGCCGGGTGCCGAGCGCCAGCACCACGTCGGCCTGCGCGATCAGCTCCATGCCCGCCTTGCTGCCGTTGTAGCCGAGCGGACCGGCAAACAGCGGGTGGGAGCCGGGGAAGGCGTCGTTGTGCTGGTAGCCGCAGCAGACCGGC
Organism: Tropicimonas sediminicola; assembly: GCF_900188335.1. Classification (GTDB taxonomy): domain Bacteria; phylum Pseudomonadota; class Alphaproteobacteria; order Rhodobacterales; family Rhodobacteraceae; genus Tropicimonas; species Tropicimonas sediminicola. The sequence goes on from NZ_FZOY01000001.1 coordinate 623,115, forward strand.
GCGGTGAGCCGTTCAGCCAGCGCCATCGACGCGGGGATCGCGCCGCCGAGCACCACGCCCGCGCCGTTCAGGATGACGGGGAACTTCGCCTCGGACAGCAGCCTGGCGGCCTCGGCGATGGCGTCTGCGCCGCCGGAGGGGCGTTCGAACTCGACCACCGCCGGCAGGTCGATGTCGATGACCTGGGTGAAGTAGTCGCGCGGCACGTTGATCTGGGCCGGGGCGGAGGCGCGGTGCGCGTTCAGGATGACCCGGTTGAGCACCTCGGCCATCCGGGACGGATCCCGCACCTCCTCCTGGTAGGCGACCATGTCCTTGAAGAGCGCCATCTGCTCGACTTCCTGGAAGCCACCCTGGCCCAGCGTCTTGTTGGCGGCCTGCGGAGTGACCAGCAGGAGCGGCGTGTGGTTCCAGTAGGCCGTCTTCACCGCCGTCACGAAGTTGGTGATGCCGGGGCCGTTCTGCGCGATCATCATCGACATCTTGCCCGACGCACGGGTGTAGCCGTCGGCCATCATGCCGCCGGAGCCCTCGTGAGCGCAGTCCCAGAAGGTGATCCCGGCGCGCGGGAACAGGTCGGAAATCGGCATGAAGGCGGAACCGATGATGCCGAACGCATGCTCGATCCCGTGCATCTGGAGAACTTTGACGAAGGCTTCTTCGGTCGTCATTTTCATGGGGAAGCTCCTGCAGGCAGATGCCCCGGGAGGGGCAGGATTGAAGGCCGTTTTACCCTTGGCGCCAGCGTTGGCGTTAGGTCCAGATGCGTCGGCGCGATAGGGCCAATTTTCGGCGCGCCTCTCCAGCGGTGCGCACGACTGCCTTCAGCGTTCAGGGGACGTGCGGCCCGCGGCTCCGGCCCCTCGCCTCAGCCGGCCTCGATGGCGCGCGCCAGCCGCGCGATCCCTTCGGGAATGCGGTCGGCGGCAATCGAGGAATAGGCCAGCCGGTAGTAGCGGTCACTGGCCCGTCCCGGCCCGAAAAACGCCCGTCCGGGCTCGATCAGCACGCCGTCGGCGCGCAGGCGTTCGGCCAGTTGCGTGGTGTTCACGCCTTCGGGCGCCCGCATCCAGTAGGAGGAGCCGCCGGAGGTCTCGCGAACGGCGAGCGTCAGTCCGTTTTCCCGCAGGCACCGTTCCATCACCGCCCGTCGCTGCCGGTAGGCGCGGCCCATGCGCCCGATCTGGGCCTCGTAATGCCCGAGAGACAGGAAATAGGCGGCTGTGCGCTGGATATGCCCGGGCGGGTGACGCAGCACCAGCGCCCGCAGCGCTCGCGCTTCGACGATGACCGGCGCCGGGGCGACGAGGTAGCCGAGCCGGAGCCCGGGAAAGAGCGACTTGGAGAAGGAGCCCGTGTAGATCACGGAGCCGGATCGATCGAGCGATTTCAGCGCGGGCGAGGGGGATTTCGCGAAGGCGATCTCGAACTCGTAATCGTCCTCGACGATCACGAAACCTTCCTCGACGGCGCGCTCCAGCAGGGCCTTGCGCCGGTCGAGCGGCATGGTCGCGTTGGTCGGGCAATGGTGGCTTGGGGTGGTGAAGACCACGTCAATGCCACCGGGCAGCGCCTCGGGGGGCAGCCCGCCCGCGTCGACGTCGATCGAGACGGTGTTGCAGCGCGTCTGGGCCAGGATCTCGCGCAGCCCCGGGTAGCAGGGGTTCTCATGCGCGGCCGTCCGACGCTGGGTCAGCAGGATCTGCGCGGCCGTCCAGAGCGCGTTCTGCGAGCCCATGGTGATCAGGATCTCCTCCGGGCGGGCGGCGATGCCCCGCCGCGGCAGGATGTGGCGCAGGATGTATTCGACGAGCCGCGGGTCGTCCTGTTCGTAGTAATCCGAGGTGAGCGCCTCGAAATCCTTCTGCCCGAGCGCCTGCAGGGCGCACAGACGCCAGTTCTGGTGGTCGAAGAGCCGCGAATCCGCCTGGCCGTAGATGAACGGGTAGGCGTAGGAGCGCCAGTCCGGCGGGCGGATCAGAGGCGCGTAGCCGGAGAAGCGGCGCCCGATGGCGCGGGACCAGTCCACCGGGCCGGCGGCCTCGACCTTGTTCTCGGGAAAGGCCGGCGGCAGCGGCGCGTTCTCCGAGATGAAATAGCCTGAGCGGCCGCGCGAGACGAGGTAATCGTTCGCGACCAGCTCGGTGTAGGCGATGGTGACGGTGATCCGGGCGATGCCGAGATGCTCGGCCAGCCGGCGCGTCGAGGGCATCCGCTCTCCCGGGCTGAACCGCCCCGACAGGATCGCCTCGGTGACGCATTGCTGGATCTGCTGCTGCAGGGTCCGGTCGCTGTCCGGATCGAGGAAGAAGGTATCTGCCGGTATTGCCATGCGGGGCCGCTCTGCGGAGGTTCGGCCAGCAGGCTAGCGTGTCGGGAGCGGGAGCGCCACGGGGCGAACACGGCCGACCCACCGCGCCGAAGGCGCGGCCCGGCCCAACGGGTTTCGGGGCATCCCCGATGCCCCGAAAGTCGGCGGGAGGACCGCCGGAGCGGTCCTTGGTCAGATCAGCCGAATACGCGGGTGAGCGCGCCGTCGATGGCGTCGGTGATCCGGTCGATATCGTCCGGCGTCGCGATCAGGGCGGGCGACAGGCAGAGCGTGTTGTTGAACCCGGGCAGGGAGCGGTTGGTGACGCCGATGATGACGCCCTGCGCCATGCAGTCCGCGGCGACCGCCTGGGCCTGCTTCTCGTCCACCGGCTCCTTGCTGGCGCGATCCGCAACCAGTTCGGCGCCGCAGAACAGGCCCTTGCCGCGCACGTCGCCGATCACGGCGTGCTTCTCCTTGAGAGTCTCGAGGTTGGCGATCAGCCGTGCGCCCATCGCATTGGTGTTGTCGAGCAGCCCCTCGTCCTCGATGATCCGCATGTTCTCCAGCGCCGCCGCCGGCCCTGCGGTGCAGCCGCCGAAGGTGGAGATGTCGCGGAAATAGTTCATCGGATCGCTCGGGTCGTCCTTGAACATTTCGAACACCGCCTCGGTGGTGACCGTGCAGGCGATAGCGGCGTAGCCGGAGGCCACGCCCTTGGCCATGGTCACGAAATCGGGCTTCACGCCGTAATGCTGGTAACCGAACCAGGTGCCGGTGCGCCCGACGCCGCAGACGACCTCGTCGATATGCAACAGGACCTCGTATTTCGCGCAGATCTCCTGCACCCGCTCCCAGTAACCCTGCGGCGGGGTGATGACGCCGCCGCCGGCGGTGATCGGCTCGAGGCAGAGCGCGCCGACGGTGTCCGGCCCTTCGCGCAGGATCACCTCCTCGATGGCGTCGGCCGCCCGCTCGCCGTAGTTCTCGACATCCCATTGGGCGCGGTACTCGAGGCAATGCGGCACCTCCACGAAGCCCGGCGTGTAGGGCCCGTATTGCGCGCTCCGCTGCGGCTGGCCGCAGGCCGAGAGCGCGGTGATCGAGGTGCCGTGGTAGTCGCGCTCGCGAAACAGGATCTTGTGCTTGCGCCCGCCGTGCCGCTTCTCGGCGATCTGGCGCACCATCTTGAAGACCTTCTCGTTCGCCTCGGTGCCGGAGTTGTTGTAATAGACCCGGCTCATCCCCGGCATCTTGCTGATCAGCTTCTCGGCAAACAGCGAGCCCGGGATCGAGCCGGCGGATTGCGCGAAGTAGTTCAGCTTGACCAGTTGCTCCCGAACCGCGTCGGCAATGCTCTCGCGCCCGTAGCCGACATTGACGGTCCAGACCCCCCCGGAGACCGCATCGAGATATTCCCGCCCGGTGGCGTCCCAGACGTTGATCCCCTTGCCCTCCACGATGATCCGGGGATCGGTGGTCTCGAGCGGCTTGTGCTGGAGCAGGTGGTGCCAGACATGGGCGCGGTCGGCCTCGATGATATGGCTGAGATCGTTGGACGGGGTGTCGAGCGTCATGGCGCGGTTCCTTAGGAGGGTCGAGAGGGGGCGTGCCGGGAACTCCGTCAACCGGCCAACCTGTTTTACATCTGCACGAAGTTCAAGCAGGTGATAGGGCCAAATCGGGAGATCGCATAAGTCCAGATGGCGGGCGTTGTTGCCAGACCTATGCGGGTCTCTAAGCTCGATTTGCAAGAAGCGCATGGCACGCCGGCGAAAGCGGATCGCGGAGCAGGGGTGACATGCAGGCAAGGCGAACAGGGGCGTTTCTGGATGGTTCAAGTCACCGGGTGGCTTCTTGCGGCGGTGCGGCCGCCCCTGTCGGGTGCTGCCCCGGGGCGGGTGATGTCGCGGCGCAGGGCGGCGGTATCGGTGGATCCGGTCCCCCATTTCGCCGCCGCCTGGCGCCATCCGCAGCGTTCTGCGGCGGCGGCCGTTGAACCGGACGCCTTCGAGCCGAAGGTTTGCAGGTTGCCTGCGCTGTGCAATGCTTCGCAGGCAGGCGGTTCCGGGAACCGGGACCGAAGGGGCGCGACGCCCCATAACCAACGCACGCAAGGCCGTGCATCACTCCACCAACAGGGAGCACTACAGATGAAGATGTCACTCAAGGCCCTCCTCGCCGGCAGCGCCATGGCGCTGTCCGCCAACGCCGCCGCGGCGATGGACGAGATCACCGTGGGCTACTTCCTCGAATGGCCGATGCCGTTCCAGTATGCGAAGTCCATGGGTCTCTATGACGAGGCGATGGGCGTGACGGTCAACTGGGTCTCCTTCGATGCCGGGACCGCGATGTCGGCCGCCATGGCCTCCGGCGACGTCCAGATATCCGTCAGCCAGGGCGTGCCGCCCTTCGTCGTGGCCACCTCGGCCGGGCAGGATTTGCAGATCGTCGACGTCGCCGTCAGCTATTCGGAGAACGACAACTGCGTCGTCGCCGAAGCGCTGGAGATCGACAAGGACAGCGCCAAGGAACTCGAGGGCAAGAAGGTCGGTGTTCCGATCGGCACCGCCGCCCATTACGGCTTCCTCAAGCAGATGAACCACTTCGGCGTCGACATCACGACGATGGAGATCGTCGACATGGCGCCGCCGGATGGCGCGGCGGCCTTTGCCCAGGGCAACCTGGACATGGTCTGCGGCTGGGGCGGTGCGCTGCGGCGCATGAAAGAGCACGGCAACGTCCTTCTCACCGGCGCCGAGAAGGAGGAACTGGGCATTCTGGTGTTCGACGTGACCTCGGTGCCTGCCAGCTTCGCGGCCGAGAACGCCGAGCTTCTGTCCTCGTTCCTGCAGGTCACCGCGGATGCGAACGCCATGTGGAACTCGGGCGAGAAGACCGACGAGATGCTCGAGGTCATCGCCAAGGACGCCGGCATGGACCTCGAGGCGACCCGGGAGACGATCGACACCTTCGTCTTCCCGTCGGTCGAGGAACAGCTGAGCGAGAAATGGCTCGGCGGCGGCGCCCAGGAGTTCATGCTGGGCGTGGCGAGCGTGTTCAAGGAAGCCGGCAGCATCGACGCCGCGCTGGACACCTATTCCGACGCCGTGAACACCGGACCGCTGACCGCCGCCAGCGGCATGTGAGCCACACGGGGCGGCGCTTGCCGGTGCCGCCCCCCACTTTCCACCCGCGAACCGAAAGGAGAGCGCCGCACGATGGACGGCCTTCATATCGAGAACATCTCCATGCGCTTCGATCTGCCCGACAAGACGCATGTCCAGGCGTTGAAGGACGTCTCGCTGGAAATCAAGACGGGCGAGATCGTGTCGGTTCTCGGCCCATCGGGCTGCGGAAAGACCACCCTGCTCAACATCCTCGCGGGCTTCCTCGCCCCGACGAGCGGCCGGGTGCGGATGAATGGCCACGTGGTGAAGGGGCCGGATGCGGAACGCGGCATGGTGTTCCAGAAGGGCGCGCTGTTCGAATGGATGAGCGTGCGCAAGAACGTGAGTTTCGGCCTGCGGATGAAGGGTATGCCGCAACCGGAGCGGCGCGTGATCGTGGACCACCTGCTGGAGACGGTTGGCCTGCGGGATTTCAAGGAAAAGGCCGTCTATGAACTCTCCGGCGGGATGCAGCAGCGGGTGGCGCTGGCGCGTTGCCTCGCCAACGATCCCGACGTGATCCTGATGGACGAGCCGCTCGGTGCGCTCGACGCGCTGACCCGCGAGAAGATGCAGGGGCTGGTCCTGAAGCTCTGGAAGGAGACCGGCAAGACGGTGATCCTCATCACCCACTCGGTCGAGGAGGCGCTGCTGCTTGGTGAGCGGCTGATCGTGATGGCGCCGCGGCCGGGACGGATCTATCGCGAATACAACCTTCCCTTCGCCGACAGGGGCGTCGATGCGGACCTGCGCGAGGTCAAGAAGAGCGAGGGCTTTTCCGAGACCCGTGACGAGATCCTGTCGATGATCTGGGAGATGGAAGAGGAAATCATGGGACGTTCGGAGACGGCGAAATGACCGGCTGGATCATCCTCATCCTGTATATCGCGCTCTTCGCCGGCTCCTACATGGTGGTGCACTTCGTGCGCGGCCTGATGCAGTCGGAGCACGATTACAACTCGCTCAAGACCGTGACCTTCGGGGACGAGAGCGCGATCCGCCCGGACCGCGCCGGCTCGATCATCTCGGTGCTGGTCATCTTTCTGATCTGGGGCGCGTTCACCGGCTCCAAGTGGGTCCCGATCCACATGCCGGGCCCGTTCATCGGCGACACCAGCTTCAGCTACACGGCCACGGACGCGTCGGGCGCCACGGACGATGCGGTCGTCCAAGTGATCGTCCACGAGGTCGGCGATAAGGTCGACGTGCCGGAGATCGCTCCCGGCGACGGCTTCGCGGCCGACGACATCGTTGCGGTCGGCGCCTGGCGTTCGACGCTCATCCGGGCCACCGGCAACGATGGCGAGGGGGCTTCTGTCACGGCGATCGACGGCACCCCGATCGCTCCGGGCGAGACGGTGCGTGTGGAGAACGGAAAGGTCACGATGACCGCCAAGGGGTCGCTCAACTTCGAGCCGGCCAAGGGGCTGCAGATGGAGCCGATCTGGATGCCTTCGCCCGAGGCTGTGGTCGCCCGCTTCGTCGAGATCGCCTCCGAAGGCTATCAGAACTTCACCCTCTGGGAGCATCTCGGCTGGTCGCTTCTGCGGGTCATCGCCGGCTTCATTCTCGGCTCGCTCGTCGGGATTCCGCTCGGCTATGCGATGGGCCTCTCCGGCTGGTTCCGCGGCTGGTTCGACCCGATCGTGGAGTTCATGCGTCCGGTTCCGCCGCTGGCGCTGATCCCGCTGGTGATCATCTGGTTCGGCATCTGGGAAACCGGCAAGATCGTGCTCCTCTTCCTCGCCGCGCTCTGGATCATGACCATCGCGGCAAGGGCAGGCGTCTCGGGCGTCAACATCAGCAAGGTGCACGCGGCCTATTCGCTCGGCGCGAACAAGCGGCAGGTGCTGACGCATATCATCGTGCCGAATTCCCTGCCCGAGATCTTCACCGGCGCGCGTGTCGCGATGGGCGTCTGCTGGGGCACGGTGGTCGCGGCCGAACTGGTCGCCGCCCAGAAAGGCGCGGGGATGATGATCATCGCGGCCTCGAAGTTCCAGCTTACCGATATCGTGATCATGGGCATCATCCTGATCGGCATCATCGGTTACGGGATCGATATCCTGATGCGGATGGCCGAGCGCGTTCTGGTGCCCTGGAAAGGGAAGTCCTGAGCTGACCGCTTGCCGGGGCCCGCCGTTTTCCGGCGGGCCGCGGTGCATGCCTCAAGTCATTATCCTTCCGTTGCCTCGTGCTGCCCCGCGGTCGGGGCATGTGCGCGTCATGGCCCGGCTCTCTGGCATGGACGCTGCTTCCCCGGTGTCGCCCTGTCGCGCCTGCCCGGCTTCGGCAATCCCTCCCTCTCGAAGCGCACGGGTTCCACCCCGCTTTCGCCATCGGCATTAGCTTTTTCCTCACTCCGTACCGGTACAGCTGGGATCGAGTGCAAAGGAGACGCGCGCGGTGGCGATAGAGTTGATCGTGAACGGAAGCTTCGATGACAAGGCCAGCGGCTGGTCTGGAACCGACATCGAGGCGCATCACACCGAGAACACCTACCAGCGGAACGGGTCGACCGACCGGGTCGCGGAAATGAACGGCGGCCGAACCGAGATCACCGTCATGCAGCAGACCTTCTCGGTCAGCGATCCGGTGACAACCGATCTGGTCTTCGATGCCGCGCTGCGGGCGACCGGTCCGGTGGAGGCCGGGACGGACGGTTTCACGGTGGAGCTGCTCGATTCGGACGGAAACGCCATTCTCAGCGAGACGATCCTTCCAACGACGACGGATTTCGTGACCTACAGCTTCGAGATCACCTTTCCCGCGGCCGGAGACTACACGCTCCGGCTGACGCAGATCGGGCCGAACGACAGCTATGGGGCGTTGGTCGATGACATCTCGATCATGGTCTGCCTGGCCGATGGCACCCGGATCGAGACGCCGTCGGGGAGCCGCCTGATCGAGGATCTCGCGCCCGGCGACGTTGTCTCCACCAGCAAGGGGCCGTTGCCGATCCGCTGGATCGGGTCGCGGCGGGTGACGGCGGAAGAGATGGCGCAGAACCCCAAGCTGCGTCCGATCCGTATCCGGGCGGGCGCGCTCGGCCACGGCCTGCCCGATGCTGACCTCCGGACCTCGCGCCAACATCGCATGCTGGTGAGCTCGAAGATCGCACAGCGGATGTTTCATGCGCACGGCGTGCTGGTCAGCGCGATCCGCCTGACGGCCCTTCCGGGGATCGAGATCGAGCCGGAGATGAAAGGTGTCCGGTACTTCCACATGCTCTTCGACGAGCACGTGGTGGTAACAGCCAACGGCGCGCCGACGGAGGCGCTCCTCGCCGGCCCGGTCGCGCTCAAGGCGCTGTCGCCCGCCGCCCGCGAGGAGATCCTCACGCTCTTTCCCGAGATGGCCGACGCGGCCTGGTGCCCGGAGCCCGCGGCAACGATCCCCAGCCGGAAACGGCAGATCCGACTGGTGGAACGCCATGCGAAGAACCTGCGCACCGCACTGATCGCACGCCCGCCGGGCGGGGCCGGCATTCCTTCGTTGGCATAGCGGGTACCGGAAGGGCGTGCCGAAGTGTTTTCAGGCCTCTGGCGCGAGCTGGTTCACCGGGTAGGCGGGCGGCTCGCCACGCGCGAAGCGGACGGCTTCCTCGGCGACCTTGCGCTTGAGTTCCTGCGCGGATTGCTCGGAATACCAGCCCATGTGGGGCGTCACGATGCAGTTCTCGAAGGAGAGCAGGGGCGAGGAAGCCGCCAGAGGCTCGGACTCCACCGTGTCGATCCCGGCCCCGCCCAGCTTGCCGGAGGCAAGACCCTCGGCCAGCGCGTCCTCGTCGACGATGCCGCCGCGCGCGGTGTTGAGGATGATCGCACCGGGCTTCATGCGCGCGATCTCGGCCGCGCCGATGATGCCGCGGGTTTCCTCCGACAGGGGGCAATGGATCGAGACCACGTCGGCGATCGCGATCATCTCGTCAAAGGTCAGCTGCTCGGCGCCGGGCAGAAGCTCGCACAGCCCTGGCTTGTAGGGGTCGCAGAGAACCACCCGGCTGCCAAGGGCCGCGACCTTCTCGGCAAAGAGCCGGCCGATCCGGCCGACGCCCAGAACGCCCACCGTCATGTCCTTGATCCGTCGAACCGGAATCGCCATCCGGTAATCCCACTCGCCCCGGCGCGTGGCGGCCGCGATCATCGGGATCTTGCGCACCAGCGCCATCATCAGCCCGAGCGCATGGTCCGACACCTCGTACATGCCGTAATCGGGCACGTTGCAGATCTGAACGCCGTGTCGCGTCGCCGCGTCGAGATCAACGGTGTCGACGCCGACCCCGTAGCGCACGACCAGCCCGAGATCGGGCCGGAGCGCGGCGAGGACCCGGTCGGTGAAGGGGCCGTACTGTGTGAGAATGACATTCGCCCCCGCGCATTGCGTGATCAGGTCTTCTTCGGTGCGGCAGGCGAAATGCGTGTAATCGAGCCCCGCCTCGGCGAGAATCTTCTTTTCGATCTCCATCGACTCGTGGTCGCAATCGGCGACGACAATCTTCATCGGGTCTTCCTTCGTTGTCCGGACTCTGGGGCGGCGGCCAATGGGGGCGCCGGCCATGGGAGCGGCGGGAATGCGATGCCGGAGCGGCCGGGCACCCGCGTCACGCCTCGCAATCGACGAGCACCTTCACAGCGTTCACCGCAGGGTCGGCAATCATGTCGAACACCGTCGCGGCCCCGCTCAGCGGCACGGTCTGGGTGACGACCTTGGCGAGGTCCTCGGCCAGCGTCTCCGCATAGGCCACGGACATCTCGAACTCGCGCTTCGTATAGACGCGCGATCCGATCAGGATCTGCTCCTTGAAATTGATGTCGCGCAGGTCGACGGAGCGCGGCGCCTTGTGGATGCCGGTCATGCAGATCGTGCCGCCGACGCGGGCGAGGCGGGTCATCTCGGCCGCGGCGCTCTCCACGCCGGAGCATTCGAAGACGATGTCGACGCCTTCGCCGTCGGTCGTGGCATCGATATGCTCGACGAGGTTGTCCTTTGCGACGTTCACCGTCTCGAAACCAAAGCTCCTGCAGAGGTCGAGCCGGGCCTGGTCGACGTCGGAGATCACGATGCGCGAGGCGCCGGAGTGCTTGAGCACGATCGCGGTCAGCACGCCGATCGGTCCGGCGCCGGTGACGACGGTGGTGTCGAGCAGGTTGAAACGGGCCTGGTGGAGCGAGCGGACGATCACGGCAAGGGGTTCCACCAGCGCGGCGATCTCGTCGCTCAGGGTGTCCGGCACCTTGAAGAGCACGTTTTCGTCGATCCAGGCGTAACCGGCCATGCCGCCGTCCCGGTCGATGCCGATGAGCTTGAGGGTCTTGCAGACATGGGGGTGCCCGGTGCGGCAGGGCTGGCATTCGCCACAGGAGATCAGCGGATAGGCGACCACCCGGTCGCCGGGCGCAAACTTTCCGGAGCCGTCCCGCACCTCCTCGATGGTGCCGACGAACTCGTGCCCGAGGACCAGCGGCGCCTTGGCGCGCGGGTGCTTGCCGGCGAAGATGCCGATATCCGTTCCGCAGACACCGCAATAGCGCATCCGCACCTTCGCCTGCCCGCTGCGCCCCTCGGGGACGGGGATATCCTGCACCTCGACCCGGTTCGGGCCTGTGTAGACCAGCGCTTTCATGTAGCCACTCCTTCCTGGAACCGGCGTCCGGGCGGCCTGCTCCGACGCCGCTAGTTCTTGCTGCCGTCCGCGATTGCCTCGCGGGCGGTCACGTCTCGGACGGCGTGTCGGGGAGCCTTCCCCCGATCGCCGCCATGAGGTTTGCCGCCGACCGGGCGACCGCGTTGCGCGAATCCTCGAAACTCACGACCTGGTGGTGCAGGCTGTCCGAGTTGAGCGTCAGGAACGGCATGGTCAGAACCGCCTCGACCTCGCTCTGCGAGTTGAACACCGGGTAGCTGATGTTGGTGATGCCGCTCACCTGCGGGCTCGCACCGAAGAAGAAGCCCTGGCGGCGGATCGTGTCCATCTGCGACAGCGCGCTCTGGGCCTGTTCCGGTGTCGCGGTGGTCGCCGCGAGGATCGCGCGGCGCTGCTCCGGGGTCTTGAAGGCCAGCATGGCGAGGCCGGAGCCCGATCCGTGGACGTCGATGCGGGCAGCCTGCCGGATCGAGAAGCCCATCTTGTAGGGGCTGTCCTGCTTGGCGACGATCAGCATCGCCCCGTCGTGATAGACGGCGATGTGGCACGATTGCTGGGTCAATTCGGCAAGCTCCGCCAGTTCGGGCCTTCCGGCGCTGAGAAGCCGTTCGATCGGCGGGTGCTTGTTGGAAAGTTCGAACATCTTGAGGGTCAGCCGGTACTTGCCGGTGCCCTTCTCGAGCGCGATGTAGTTGCGGCGCTCCAGCACGACCAGCATCCGGAACAGTTCGTTCACCGACCGACCCAGGGCGTCGGCGATCTCCTTCTTGGACATGGGCTCGTCGCGGATGCTCAGCAACTCCACGACATCCAGCCCGCGTTCCAGGGCGGGGGCCCGGTACTTGTCGGTTTGATCCGTCGCGGCGCTCTGTTCTGTCATGGCATGTTTCCCGGCCGGTTCCATGGTCTCTCAAGCCAGTACTGCGCGGCATGTCTCGCGGCAAGGTCGACCGGACATGGAGCCGTGTGTCTGGCCAAGTGGTGGTCATCTTCGCCCTCAAAGTATCAAGATTTTATATGCAGGCAATGGAGCTTGTATATGAAATTGGTGCTTGGCGCGGTGCGAGAGGGGCGTTCTAGCGCAACTGTCTGAAAACATGTCTGAAAGTCCCTGATGTGGCATCTGGAAGCGGAGGGCGTGGTCGCTGCCTGACCGCTTTTATCTGGAGTTTATCTGGAGTCATGAGACGCGTCGTCGCGTCGAAATCGATAATTCATACTTGACGCATGGCATTCATTTATGAATTGTGACGCCAAGCGGGCCCGATCCCCGACGGCCGGCGAGACAGGGAGACACGCCCATGGGCAGCGAGAGAAAGCAGTACGTTTACACCATCAAGGATTTGCCGCTGACGCCGATCGTCGAGGACCAGGGGATCAGCACCCGGTTCCTGCTTGGCGACAACATCATGGTGAGCTTCATCGAGAACCCGCCGGGGGCGACCTTCCCGATCCATCACCACGAGTGCGAGCAGATCATGATCATGACCGAGGGCACCGAGGATCACATCATCGATGGCCAGCTCATGCCGATGAAGGCCGGCGACGTGGCGGTGCACCCGTCGAACGTCCCGCATGGCGGCAAGACCGAAACCGGGATGAAGGCGATCGACATTTTCGCGCCGCACCGGCCGGAGCACCTGGCGAAGATGGCGCAGTACGGCACGATGCCGAACCCCGACGGGACCTATCCCGCCAAGAACAACATCGAGGACTGACCGCCCTGACCTGACACCCCACAGACACCACGTATCGGCACTTCAAGGGAGGAAACCATGGGAATGCTGTCGACGATGATGAAGGCCACGGCCTACGGCGCCGCTCTGAGCGTGATCGCTCTGGGCGCCGCACAGGCCGAGGTGACGCTCAAGCTCGGCCACTACGCCGAGATCGACCACCCCGCCAATGTCGCAGCCCAGCAGATGGCCGACCGCGTGGCCGAGCGGACCAACGGCGAGGTCAAGATCACGATCTTCCCCGCCAACCAGCTCGGCTCGCCCGACGAGGTGCTGGAGCAGAACGTGCTCGGCGCGATCGACATGTCGCTGCCGACGCAGGGGCACCTCGACAAGTACTCCAAGAAGTTCGCGACCGTCATGACGCCCTTCGCGTTCCGCGACCGTGAGCACGTCTATGAGGTGCTCGACGGGCCCTTCATCGAATGGGCCGGGCCGGACCTGGAGGCGCAGGGGCTTGTCTACCTGTCCAACTGGGACTGGGGCTTCCGGAACCTGACCAACGGCGTGCGTCCCGTGAACGTGCCCGAGGATGTCGAGGGGCTCAAGCTGCGCACACCGCCTGAACTCCAGCTTCAGGCCGCCATGTCCGCGCTCGGCGGCAACGTCACGCAGCTGGCCTTCAACGAGCTGTACCTGGCCCTGCGGCAGGGCGTGGTCGACGGGCAGGAGAACCCGCTCTCCGTGATCTTCCACAACAAGATCTACGAAGTGCAGGACAACCTGGCGATCACCCAGCACGTCTACAACTCGATGGTGAGTGTCGTCTCCAAGAGCAGCTGGGACAAGCTGACGCCCGAGCAGCAGGCGATCCTGAAGGAAGAAAGCGCCGCGGCCGGCAACCTGATGCGCGAGCTGATGACCGAAGAGGACGAGAAGCTGATCTCGGAGCTGGAAGCGCAGGGGATGAAGGTCACCTATCCCGACCGCGAACTCTTCAAGGCGAAGATGGACCCGGCCTACGAGGCCATCGGCAAGTACGCCGGCGAGGACAACCTGAAAGCCTTCCTCGACATGCTCTGACACCACCGCCTGGCGGCCCGTCCGGGCCGTCAGGTTTCCCGCAATTCAGGAGGGTCAGATGTCGCCGACGCTCATCTTCGTGGGCCTTGTCTTCCTTATCATGATGGGCGTTCCGGTCGCGATCGCGCTTGGCGCCATCTCTCTGGTCGCGATGCAGGACAACCTGCCGGCCCTCGGGCTCATGGCCCAGCGGATGTATTCCTCCACGACCGGATTCACCCTGCTCGCCATTCCCTTCTTCATCCTGGCCGGCAACCTGATGAACACCGGCGGGATTACCGAAAAAATCTTCCGCTTCGCCAAGGCCGCGGTCGGCCACTACTGGGGCGGGCTGGGGCAGGTGAATATCTTCGCCTCGCTGATCTTTTCCGGCATGTCCGGCGCGGCCGTCGCCGATGCCGCCGGGCTCGGCAAGATCGAGGTCAAGGCAATGGTCGATGACGGCTACGATCCGGAATTCGCCGCCGCCGTGACGGCTGCCAGTTCCACGATCGGGCCGGTCATCCCGCCGAGCATTCCCTTCGTCATCTACGGATCGATGACCGGTGTCTCGGTCGGCAAGCTCTTCGTCGCCGGGATCGTTCCCGGCCTGCTGATGGGCATCGCGATGGCGGTCGCCGTCTATTTCATCTCCAGGAAACGCAACTACCCGCGCCGCCCGAAACTGCCCGGAAGCGAGCTGCGGCAGAGTTTCAGCGAGGCGTTCCTGGCGCTGCTGACGCCCATCATCATCGTGGGCGGCATCCTCGGCGGCTGGTTCACGCCCACCGAAGCCGCGGTGATCGCCTGCATCTACGCCCTCGCTCTCAGCGGCCTCGTCTACCGCGAACTCACCTGGGCCAAGCTCTGGCACATCCTCGAGGACACGCTGCTCCACACGGTGCGTGTGATGTTCATCATGGCGACCGCCGGTTTCTTCGCCTGGGTGCTCACCATGAACCAGGTGCCGCAGGCGATGGTCTCTGGCCTCACCACGGTCACGCAATCCCCGGCGCTCCTGCTGCTCATCATCATCGGGGCGCTGCTGGTGCTCGGCATGTTCCTCGAAGGGATCGCGGTGATCCTGATCTGCGTGCCGATCTTCATGCCGGTGATCGACCTGATCGGAATGGACACGGTGCAGTTCGGCGTGGTGATGATCCTCGCCTCGATGATCGGGCTCCTGAGCCCGCCGGTCGGCATGTGCCTCTACGCGGTCGCCTCGATCAGCAACGTCAAGATCACCGCCCTCAGCCGCGAAGTGGCGCCCTACATCCTCGGGATCTTCGTCGTGCTGCTGCTGGTGGCGTTTGTTCCGGCGGTGTCCCTGTCCACAGTCTGGTTGATGGAGTAGGCGATGCTGGATTTCATCCTCAAGATCGACAGCCTCCTGATCCGGGTCCTGCGCGTGATGGCCGTCTCGCTGCTCTGTCTGCTCTTCGTGCTGCTGTCGCTGAACGTGATCCTGCGGTTCTTTCCCGTCTTCTCGATGGGGTGGTTCGACGAGATCGTCGAGCTGAGCTTCGCCTGGATCGTCTTTGCCACCGCCGCCGTGCTGTGGCGCAACCAGCATCACCCCAAGATCGACCTCGTGGAGGCGCTGCTGGAGGGCACGCGCGCGAAATACGTGCTGCTCAGCGTGATCGAGTGCATCAACATCTTCTTCCTGTCGGCCTTCACCTGGTTCGCCTGGTCGCTGGTGGTCAAGGCCAGCGCGGCGTCGCCGGTCTTCCAGATCCCGAGAAAGCTGTTCTACGTCGTGATGCCGGCAGCCGGGCTCTACATGACCGTCGTCTCGGTGTTCTTCCTGGTGATGTACCTGACGAAACTCTTCGGAACGCCGGACGGCAGGCACTTGCCGGACAGCGGAACTTGATAACGGAAAGGACCAGGCAATGTCGAAACTTCTGATCACTGGCGCGAGCACAGGCATCGGCGCGGCGACCGCGCGACTGCTGGCCCCGGGCAACGAGCTGTTTCTCGTCTACAACCGCTCGGTGGAGCAGGCCGAGGCGCTGAAGGCGGAGCTGTCGGACGTTGCCAAGGTGCACCTCCTTCAGTGCGACATCACCAGCGAGATCGCCTGCATCGACCTGTTCCGCCAGATCGCCAAGCTGACCAACACGCTCGACGTCCTGATCAACAACGCCGGCGGCCTGATCCGGCGGCAGCCGGTCGACGGGCTGGAGTGGCGCCTGATGGAGGAGATCTACGCGCTGAACGTGTTCTCGCTGATGAAGATCACCTCGCTGTCGATTCCGCTGCTGCGGCGGGGCACAAACCCCTGCATCGTCAACCTCACCTCCGTTGCCTCGCGCCACGGCGCGCCAGGCGCGACGATCTATGGCAGTGCCAAGGGCGCGGTGGATTCGCTGACCCGCGGCTGGTGCAAGGAGCTGGCGCCCGACATCCGCGTCAACTCGATCTCGCCCGGCGTGATCGACACTCCTTTCCACGAAAAGGCCGCCACGCCCGAGATGATGGCCGCCTGGGCCGAGGCCAACCCGCTCAAGCGCAATGGCGTGGCCGAGCACATCGCCGACGCGATCCGGTTCGTCATCCAGAACGACTTCGTGAACGGCGAGAGCATCGACGTGAACGGCGGCCTGCACATGCGCTAGGGGGCAAGCTGCCGAGCCCGCCACACCGACCCGACCAAAGGAGAAACGATGAGCAGTGCCACCTCCGCCCGCGACCTGATCTACAACAACATCGACAGGATCATGGCCAATGCCCAACGCCTGCGGGCGGAGGAGACGGTGTCGCTCGTGCAATTGCTGACGCCTGACTTCATGACGGCCTTTACGTCCTTGCCGTCGGTCGCCGCGATGTTCGCGCTGGCCGGGGAGGCGCGGGTGGACGAGGCGGCACTGGCGCGCATCCCGGATGCGGAGTGGGAGAGGATCGTGCGCGAGACCACGGCCTTCTCGAGCTGGGCCGAGATGTTCGAGGCCGCATCGCAGGCCTGGGTGCGGGGGCGCCTGCTGGACGGCTGCGAGGGGGCAGAGGCGCGTCCTTGAGGGACTGCGCGCGGCGCGTTCAACGGCAGTTGCCAAGCCGTGATCCGGCCACCTAACGTGGGCGCGCCGGTGGCCCGGATTCGCGCCGGCCACACAGGAGCCCCCATGCGCCAGATCACCGAACCCGCCCGCAGCGTGGATGTCATCCACGAAACCGATGTCATCGTGGTCGGCTCCGGCCCCGGCGGGCTGGCTGCCGCGCTTGCGGCCGCGCGGGCCGGCGTCGAGGTGGCGCTGGTGGAGCGCTTCGGCTGTTTCGGCGGCAACATCACCGCGGTCGGGGTCGAGGGCTTTGCCTGGTATCGCCACGAAGCCACCATCGAGGCCGGCGGCATCGGGCGCGAGTTCGAGGACCGCGCAAGGGACATGGGCGCCGCGGTGCCCGAGAGCCAGTCGCTGAGCTACGAGCTGGACAGCGAGGGCTTCAAGATCGTCGCCGACCGTCTGGTCGAGGAGGCCGGCATCCGGCCGATGATGCACCGCCAGTTCGTCGCGCCGGTGATGGACGGCGACCGCGTGATCGGGATCATCACCGAGTCCAAGGCAGGGCGCGAGGCGATCCTCGGCAAGCTGGTGATCGACGCCACCGGCGACGCCGACGTCGCCCACCGGGCCGGCGCTCCGACCCTGATGACGCCCCCGGAGAAGATGATGGCGGCTTCCGTGATGTTCCACCTCGCGGGCGTCGACAAGCGGGCCTTCATGGAGGGGATCAAGGCCGATCCGCAGACCTACAAGGATTGGGGCGGCGGTGGCGAATGGACCATCGAGACCTCCGGCAAGGAGGACGACATGTTTTCGCCCTTCATCAAGAAGCCCTTCGACCGGGCCATCGAGGAAGGGCTGATCCCGCCGCATCTGAACACCATCGCCGGCACCTGGGGCGCGATGCACGACACGGGCGAGCTGACCTACATGAACCTGATCCACCTAGACGAGGTGGATGGCACCGATCCCGACAGCCTCACCCGCGGCGAGATCGAGGGGCGGCGGCAGGCGATGCTGGCGGTCGAGGCGCTCCGGCGCTTCATGCCGGGCTGCGAGGGCGCACGACTGAGGAATTTCGGCATGACCATCGGCATTCGCGACACGCGCAAGATCGACGCCGCCTACAACATGACCGAGACCGACGTGCGCGAGCAGGGGCGGTTCGAGGATTCGATCGGGATCTATCCAGAGTTCATCGACGGCTACGGCATCCTGATCCTGCCCACGACCGGGCGCTACATGCAGCTGCCCTATCGCTCGATGCTGCCGCAACGGGTCAAGGGCCTGCTGGTGGCAGGCCGGTCGACCGGGGGCGACCGGATCGCCCATGCGGCCACGCGCAACATGTCCTGCTGCGCGGTCGTGGGGCAGGGGGCGGGCGTCGCCGCTGCGCTGGCGGTGAAGTCCGGACGCGATTTCGCGGAGGTCGATCTGGGCGCGGTTCAGGCGGAATTGCAGCGCCAGGGCGTGCGCATCCACTGACCGCCGGCTACCAGCCGAAACGATCCCGGATGCGGTAGACCAGCACCGAGGGCGCGAGAAACCACGGCGATCCGGAGTAGAACGGCCGGGTCGGGTGCGGGATGCGGTCGAAGGCCGTCTCGCCCCCGTCCAGCCCGGCCGCCTGCCGGCCGATCTTCATGCCGAGGTAGCCGGCCATCCCGACGCCGGAGCCGCAATAGCCCATGGCGTGAAACAGCCCGGCATCCTCGCCGCAATGCATCAGCGTGTCGAAGCTGTAGGCGACCGTGCCGGCCCATGAATGGCCGATGCGGGTGCCTTCGAGTTGGGGAAAGAGCCGGATCAGCTCGGCGAGCAGGATCGGTCCGCTCCTGTCCGGATCGGATTCCGCCAGCGACACCCGCCCACCGAACAGCACCCGCGTCCTGTCAGGCGAGGGGCGGTAATAATAGACCAGCTTGCGGGTGTCCGATAGCACACGGTCGGTCGGGAACAGGCGGTCCATCAGGACCGGGGCGACGGGCTCGGTGGCGATGACATAGGAGCCGATGGGAATGACCCGCCGCAGGTGCCAGGGCGACAGCGGTCCGCTGTAGCCGTTGGTGGCGAGCACGACCTTCCCGGCCCTGATCGCGCCCTGTTCGGTGCGCAGCCGGAAACCCGCGTCCAGCCGCTCCAGCTCGGTGGCCCGGCAGGTCGGCACGATCCGCACCCCCGCCGCCCGGCAGAGCGCGAGCAGCCCGGCGTGGTACTTCCCCGGATCGAGGCTCGCGTGCTTTGGAAAGACCGCCCCGCCGTGGTAGGCCTCCGTCCCCAGCTCCGCCGACATCTCGGCGCGCGGCACCATGTAGGCTCCGGTCTCGAAGGCCGGGTTCGGGGCGGCGATGCTGCGGGCGAGCTGGTCGTAGCTGCTCGCGAGATGTGCCCCGTGGAAGCGCCCGACGCTCCGGAAATCGGCGTCGATCCCTTCCTCGGCGATGAACGCCTGCGTGAAGTCCAGCGAGGCCTGCCCGTCCCGCAGGATCGCTTCGGCAACCTCCGCGCCGAAACGCGCCGAGAGCGCCGCGAAGGAGGGTTTCACGCTGGTGGAGACCTGCCCGCCGTTGCGCGTGCTGCACCCCCAGCCCGGCGTTTCGGCCTCCAGAACCACCGTGCCGAGCCCGGCGCGGGCCGTCTGAAGCGCGGCGTGCAGCCCGGTGTAGCCGGAGCCCACGACGACCACATCGGCCTCTGCCGGAAGGGAAACGCCCGTGGCGGTGTCCGGTGGGCTCGCTTCCCACCAATAGGGGGCCGCCTTGTAGTCCGGGGCAAAGGCGGAGGTGCGAGGCATGGGCCTAGTCGGATCGCGGCGGGCGCTGCACCGCGACCGAGATCAGCGCCAGCATCCCCGAGCCGACCATCAGGAAGAAGGAGACAGCATTCAGAACCGGCGTCGAGCCGACCTTGGCCATGCGGTCGTACATGGTGATCGTGAGCGGGCTTTCAGACCCCACGAGGAACAGCGTGGTGTTGAAGTTCTCGAAGGAGACGAGAAAGGCGACGATCCCCGCCGCGATCATCGCCGGCCGCAGGAACGGCAGGGTGATCGTGCGCAGCACCCGCGCGTGGCCCGCGCCGAGGTTCAGGGCGGCTTCCTCGAGCGACTGGTCGAACTTGCGCAGGCGGGCCGTGATGACCAGCGAGGTGATCGTCGTGATGAAGGAGAACTGCCCCATCACGACGAGGAAGAGCCCCGGCCGCAGGAATTCGAGCTCCAGCTCGAACCGGTTCTCCATCGAATTGGCGATGTTGCTCGCCAGCACGAGGATGGAGATGCCGAGGATCACGCCGGGGATCACCAGGGGCACGATCATCATGATGTAGAAGACGTTCTTGAACGGGAAATCACGGCGCACGAAGAGGAAGGCATTGGTGGTGCCGACCGCGACCGAGAGCGCGGAGACCATCAGCGCGATCACGAAGGAATAGTAGAGACCGCGCAGCAGCCGCCGGTCGTGGAACATGCCGAGCTTGGGTTCGGTGTCGTTGAAGAACCAGTCCAGCGTGAAGCCTTGCCAGGGCAGGGCGGGGAAGAGCGAGTCGTTGAAGGCGAAGCTGCCCGCCGCGACCAGCGGAGCGGCGAGAAAGATGAAGAAGGCCACCACATAGGACCTGTAGCCGAACATCAGCGCGCGATTTGTGTTTGCCTTTGCCATGCGCCGCTCCTCAGGTCTTCGCCACGGTGTTGGCGAGCGACTGGCCGCTGAGGCGCAGGCCGAGCCAGACAACGAAGGAGGTGAACGCCAGCAGCAGGATCCCGAAGGCCGCACCGGACTCCCAGTTGAAACGGGTGATGAACTGGTCGTAGATCTGCTCGGTGAACCAGCTCGAATTCTTGCCGCCGAGCAGGATCGGCGTCAGGTAGCTGCCGGCCGTCAGCATGAAGACCACGATACAGCCGGCGACGATGCCGGGCATGGCGTAGGGGATGATGATCCGCCTGAGCACGGTCAGGGTGTTGCCGCCGAGGTTGTAGCCGGCCTCGATCATGTCGTCGCCCATACCGTCGAGGGTCGACACCAGCGGCACGATCATGAACAGGATCACCGTGTAGACGAGCCCGACGACCACCGTCACGTCGTTGTAGAGGAACTCGATGCCCTCGGTGGTCATGCCGCTCCAGATCAGCACGCTGGAGACCACGCCGGTTTCGCGCAGCAGCAGGATCCAGCCGAAGGCCCGGATAAGGTCGCTCACCCAGAGCGGGATCAGGCACATCAGGAACAGCGCGCCACGCGACCGCTTCCCGGCGATCTTGGCGATGTAATAGGCGACCGGGAAGCCGATCAGCAGCGCCAGCACGGTCACGAGCAGCGACATCGAGCCCGTGCGCAGCAGCGTGTTCCAGTAGATCGGCTCGTTGATGAAGTCGATGTAGTTGCCGAAGCCGAACTCGTAGACCCGCGGCGCCACCTTCTCGCGCAGCGACAGGGCGACCATCCCGATATGCGGCAGGATGATCAGCAGCGAGATCCACAGAGCGAAGGGTGCGAAGAGCAGGATCAGCGACAGGCGTTTGGCATCGGCGGACATGACCTGCTCCTCAACTGGCGAAACACATGGTCTGGGCGCTTGCCCAGTCGAGCCGCACCGCGTCGCCCTCCCGCAGGTCCTGTGGGCCGCCGGTGACGACGACATCGGCCTCGATCAGGTCGCCCGCAGGGCCGCGGACCAGGACGCGGCTGTTGGCGCCGTTGAAGAGCACGCCGTCGACCTTGCCGCGCACCGTGTTCTCGGCGGCAGGCTGCGGGGGCGCGGCATCCAGCGGACTCGCGGTGACGAACTCCGGGCGGATGAACACCTCGACGGCCGCGCCGGGGGTGATCTCACGCGCGCCGCGCGGGGTGCCGACTACCGTCAGGCCGGCCTCGGTCTCGACCTTGACCTCGCCGCCCTGCACATCGACGGCACGCCCCTGCCAGCGGTTCGAGTCCCCCACGAACCCGGCCACGAAGGCAGTTTCCGGCGCGTGGTAGAGTTCTTCCGGCCGTCCGACCTGCTCGAAGCGGCCGGCATTCATGACGGCGACGTAATCGGACATGACCAGCGCCTCGGACTGGTCATGGGTGATGTAGACGAAGGTGGTGTCGAACTGGTTCTGCAAAAGCTTGAGTTCGATCTTCATCGCCTCGCGCAGCTTGAGGTCGAGCGCGCCCAGCGGCTCGTCGAGCAGCAGCACGTCGGGATTCAGCGCCATGCAGCGGGCGATCGCGATGCGCTGCTTCTGTCCGCCCGAGAGCTGGTGGATCTCCCGCCGGGCGAGGTCGGGCAGGGCGACGCGCTCCAGCACGTCGGCCACCTTGCGCGCGATCTCGTCCTTGGAGGCCCCGGCGCAGCGCAGCCCGTAGGCAATGTTCTCGTAGACATTCATCATCGGGAACAGCGCGAGGTGCTGGAACACCATCTTCACGTTGCGCTTGTTCGGCGGCACCGACAGCACGGACTTTCCCTTGATGCTGATCTCGCCCGCAGACGGATCCTCGAAACCCGCGATCATCCGCATCAGCGTGGTCTTGCCGCAGCCCGACGGCCCCAGAATGGAAAAGAAGGTGCCGCTCGGAATCCGGAAGGAGACATCGTCGACGGCGCGAAAGTCTCCGAAATCCTTGCTCACCCCCGTGCATTCGAGGTCATAGGCGTCCGCTGCGGTCATGGCGTCCCGTGTCTTGTCTTGAATTTTCGGGGAAGGGGTCGGAGCGGCGCAAAGGGCGCCGCTCCGGTCGTGTCAGGTCAGCCTCCGGTGGCGGCCTTGATCTTCTCCAGCGTCTTGCCTTCCATGTCCTCGACACCCGGCGGAATGTTGGCGAAGAACTTCAGGTTGTCGATGTCCGCTTGCGTGAAGGCCGCGTTCACCGCCGCCTTCTTGTCCTCGGGCAGCAGGTCCGCGCCGCCGTTGACCGCCGCGATGGCGCCGGTGCTGGCCGACATGATCGTGATGTTCTCCGGCTCGAGCACGAAGTTGATCCACTTGTAGGCGGCGTCGTCGGCCTTGCCCTTGGCGGGGATCGCGAAGGTGTCGATCCAGGTCAGCGCGCCGGTCTCTGGCGGGATGAACACGATGTTCTGGTTCTGGTCGTAGAGCTTGTAGGCGGTCGAATCCCAGGTTTCAGCCGCGACGATCTCGCCCGAGAGCATCATCGCCGACAGGTCGTCGCCACCCTGCCAATAGGCCTTGATGTTCTCCTTGCAGGCGATCAGCTCGTCCGCGACCTTGTCCAGCAGTTCCTGGTACTTGTCGAGGTCGGAGTACAGCGCGAAGGGGTCTTCGCCCATCGAGAAGGCCGTGGCGAGCAGGATCGTCCGCTTCAGCCGCATCGAGGTCTTGCCCTGGTAGGCCGGATCGCAGAGATCCTCCCAGCCGTTCACGTCGGGCGCCTGGGTGACATCTGCCATCAGGCCGGTGGTGCCCCACTGGTGCGGCACGCCATAGACGTTGCCGTCAATCGTGGTGTTGGCCTTCACCGCCTCGAGGTGCACCGGCGACATCATGTCGGTGTTGATCTGGGACAGGTCGAGCGGCTTGTAGATGTCGTATTCAAGCTGCGCGGCGTAGATGCGGTCGTGGCTGGGCTGGGCCAGGTCGAATCCGGCGCCGCCGGTCGCGCGGAGCTTGGCGATCATCTCCTCGTTGTTGGAGAAGGTGACCTCGACGGTGATGTCGGGGTATTTCTCCTCGAATTTCTGGATCAGCTCCTCGGGCGCGTAGGAGCCCCAAGTCAACAGGCGAAGGGTTTCGGCGCTGGCGGTCGACGCCATCAGGGCCGTGGCGGCCACAAGGCCGGGCAACACTATGCTAGATCTCATCGTAAACTCCCTGTGAAATTGCTGTGGAGCCTCTCGGTGGGCTCCTGTCGGGACTGTAGGACAGAAATCCGGCTTTGTCTCCGGCTTCGTTTTCGCCGCGATTTCAGAGCCCTCCGATACACTTCTGCTACATCCCGCGGGCGCGCCCGCGTGGGTCTGCTGCTTGCCCGCCGCCGGTTCCGGCCTGTAGTCTGACCCGCATGCTGACTCAGGGAATGCCCACATGAGCTCCGTCCGGTTGCGCCTGCTCGTGCTGGCGCTGGCGCCGCTTGTCGTGTTGATGCCGGCGCTCCTGCTGATCGGGATGACCCGCTGGACAGCCGATTACGACAAGGTTCTGATCGCCAACGTGGAAAGCGACCTCAGGATCGCGGAGCAATACCTGTCCCGGATCATGGCCGGCACGGGCGACGAGCTTCGCGGCGTGGCCGAATCCGCGGAGTTCGCCCGGGTGCTCGACGGCGGCGGTGACGAGACAGCCGCCTTCTTCGAACGCCGAAAGGCGGAGATGGGTCTGGATTTCCTCTATTACCTCTCCGCCGATGAGGCCGCGGGTGTGGCGGATGACTGGCCGGTGATCGCCTCCGGGCTGGCCGGACGGGCGGACACGCGGATCGACATCTTCGGCGCTTCGGATCTCGCGGGCTTGTCCCCCGAACTTGCGGCGCGCGCCCGGATCCCGCTGATCGAGACGGAGGCCGCCGTGCCGACCACGCGGCTCGCCGAGGACCGTGGCATGGTCGTCCATGCAGCCAGCCCGGTGCGGCTTGGCGGCCGGACGGGCGTTCTGGTGGGCGGCATCCTGCTGAACCGGAACCTCGACTTCATCGATTCGATCAACGCGCTGGTCTACCTGAACGCGGTGACCGGCGGCGAGCGGCAGGGCACGGCGACGCTCTTTCTCGACGACGTGCGCATTTCGACAAACGTGCGGCTCTTCGAGGACGTGCGCGCGCTCGGTACGCGGGTTTCCGCAGCGGTGCGCGGGGAGGTGCTGGGGGAGGGCCACACCTGGCTCGACCGCGCCTTCGTGGTCAACGACTGGTACATCTCCGGCTACCTGCCGCTGACCGACAGCTTCGGCGAGCGGGTCGGCATGCTTTATGTGGGGTTTCTGGAAGCGCCGTTCGACGCCGCCAAAAAGGCCGCATATCTGTGGATGATGGTGGCCTTCGCGGCGGTGCTGGCGCTCTCGGTGCCGGTGTTTCTGTGGATGGCCAAGGGGATCTTCGCGCCGCTGGAGCGCATGAACGACACGATGCGGCGGGTCGGGCAGGGTGACTTGTCGGCCCGCAACAACCACCGCGGCAGCCGGGACGAGATCGGCCTCGTCGCGGCCCATCTCGACGACCTGCTGGACCAGGTGCAGGACCGCGACCGCAGGCTGCGCGAATGGGCCGACGTGCTGCACGAGAGGGTGGAGCAGCGGACCTCAGAGCTGCGGGAGGCCAACGTGAAGCTGGAGGAGACCTTCCAGCAACTCGTGATGAGCGAGAAGCTCGCCTCAATCGGCGAGATCACCGCCGGCGTGGCACACGAGATCAACAACCCCGTCGCCGTGATTCAGGGCAATGTGGACGTGATCCACGAGATCCTCGGGCCGGAAGCGGAGACGGTGGCGACCGAGCTCGACCTGATCGACCGGCAGGTGGCCCGAATCCAGACCATCGTCGGCAAGCTGCTGCAGTTCGCGCGACCCGGCGATTTCGCCGGCAGCGGCCAGACGGTGGACCTCGGTGCGGCGGTCGAGGATTGCCTGGTCTTCGTCGAGCACGAGATCTCGAGTCGCGGGATCGAGGTGCGAAAGGCCCTCGACCCGTCGCCGCCGGTGCGGATCGATCTGGGCGAGTTGCAGCAGGTCGTGGTGAACCTGATCGTCAACGCGGCGCAGGCGATGGAGCAGGGCGGCCGGATCGATCTGTCGCTGCGGCCGGAGGTCCGGGACGGGCACGCAGGCGTAGGCCTGAGCGTCGCGGACACCGGGCCGGGCATCCCCGAAGGCCGGCTTGGCGCGGTGTTCGATCCGTTCTTCACGACCAAGCAGGCGGAAGGGACGGGCCTGGGGCTCTCGATTTCGCAGACGCTCGTGCAGCGGGCCGGTGGACTGATCACGGCCCGCAACCGTTCCGAGGGCGGAGCGGAGTTCCGCATCTGGCTGCCTGCCGTCGATCCCTCAGCCGGCGATGTATGATTCAGGCAATGCTAAGCGAGGCAAAAATTCGCCCCAATCTCAACGAGCTGCCGGACTTTCTTTAGTCTCCACGCGAAGCCGCGCCTGCGGGGTCAGATGCCGAAGCCCGCATAGGGGAGAAACCGCACCGGCGTGCCCGGCTCGACCGTGATCGGCCCGTCCGACAGCTCTACGAGCCCGGTCGCCCAGCTGAGCCCGCTGATCCGGCCCGAGCCCTCGGAGGCAAAGACCTCCGCCGCTCCCGAGGCATTCAGACGGGCGCGGAGGTACTCGCGGCGGCCAGGCTTCTTCGACTTGGAGAACGCGGCGGGCACGTCGAACCCCATCGGCTCGACCCAGCTCGCGCCGGCCATGAGCGACAGCGCGGGACGGGCGAAAATCAATGCGCAGACCAGCGCGGCGACCGGGTTGCCGGGTAGCCCGAAGACGGGCGCGCCCTGCCAGGTGGCCAGCGCCAGCGGCCGACCGGGTTTGAGCGCGATCCGCCAGCTCGACAGAGTGCCGCGCGAGGACAGCAGCGCCGAGACGTGGTCCTCGTCGCCCGCCGATGCCCCTCCGGAAGTGAGGATCACGTCGGCCAGCTCCGCGCCGTCATTCAGCCGGCGTTCGATCTCCCTCGGGTCGTCCCCGACGTGTCCGAGGTCCACCGGCGCGTAACCCCAGCCCTCGGCAAGGCGCAGCAGCATCGGCCGGTTGGCGTCCCAGATCTGGTGCGGCTGGGCGGGCAGATCGGGCGAGGGGACGATCTCGTCTCCGGTCGACAGCACGCCGACCCGCAAGCGCCGATGCACCGCGACCTCCGCGATGCCGAGGGCGGACAGCAGCGCCAGGTCGGGCGCCCGGAGGCGCTGCCCCGCTTGCAGCGCCATGTCGCCCTCGGCCACGTCCTCGCCCGCCTTGCGGGTGTTCGCGCGTGGCTTCACAGGTCCGTCGAAGACGACCGAAGCGCCATCGCTCGCCGTGTCCTCCTCCAGTACGACCGTATCCACGCCCTCGGGCAGGATCGCCCCCGTGAGGATGCGGATCGCGGCGCCCTCGGGCACGGGCTGGCCATAGGGTTGGCCGGCTGCGGCGCGGCCATCGACCAGCGGCAGGCGCTGCGGCCCGGCACCGGTGGCGGCATGTGCGAAGCCGTAGCCGTCGACCGCGGAGTTGGGCGAAGGCGGGTTGGAGCGCCGGGCCCGGCACGGCTCGGCCAGGATCCTTCCGCCCGCGTCCGCCGTGGCGCAGGTCTCGATCCCGGCAACGGGGATCAGAGCCTGCCGCAGCCGCGACAGCGCCTCGTCCACCGGCACCCAGTCCACGCCCTGCGGCATGGCGAAACAATCGTCCCGCAGCCGCGGCGGCTCCAGCGTCGCGGGCAGGGCGCGGCGCAGGTCCAGCGCGTGGTCGGCGCCAAGAACCGGTGCGGACGTGGCGGCGAGGAGGTCGGGCAGGGCGCCTTCCTCGGACAGCGCGAGCAGCGCCATGGCCATCTGCCGGGCATGTGCTTCGGCCGGGGTGGTTCCGGGATGCGCTTCGGAGAAAGCATGTGCTTCGGCCGCCAGCAGGGCCGGATCGATGCGGGCGACGAGCAGGGGGGCGGAGGTTGCGCCGGGCCAGGTGGCGGCCTCAGGGCCGCATGGCTCACGCCAGGCCTCGGGCGCGTCGTCCACGCCGAGCAGGGTCGCGCCGGCTGGTGCCTCGGAGAGGATCCGGACGGCTTCGGTGGGGTCAGTGCAGCGATGGGCCGTAACGCTCCCAGACGTGGCGATGGCCAGCCAGAGGCCATCCTCCGCCCGGGTCACGATGGCGACGCGGTCGCAGTTCACAGGCCGACCTCCTTCAGGATGAAGCCGGCGATGGCGGCTGTGTCGTCGAGGTCGAAGACCGGGAGCGTTGCATCCGGCAAAGGGCAATCGGAAGCGATCGCCCGGATCGTGTCGTTGCCGTCCGAGAGCGGCAGCTTGCCGGTTTCCTGGCGGTAGGCCTCGACTTTCGGATGCGGCGCGCGCTTGTAGCCCTCGATCAGGACCAGGTCGACCGGGGACATGCGGGCCAGCAACTCGTCAAGCGCCGGCTCCGCTGCGCCGCGCAGCTCGTGCATAAGCGCCCAGCGGTTGGGCGAGGCCAGCAGCACCTCGCGCGCCCCGGCCTCCCGGTGGCGGAAGCTGTCCCGTCCGGGCTGGTCCACATCGGTGTCGTGGTGGGCGTGCTTGACGGTCGACACGCTGTGCCCCCGCGCGGCGATCTCGGCGACCAGCCGCTCCATCAGCCCGGTCTTGCCGGCGTTCTTCCAGCCGCTCACCCCGTAGAGCCTCATTGCGCCTCCAGCAGGCGCTCGGCGGCGCGGATGTCCTCGGGGGTGTTTACGTTGAAGAAAGGGTCGCGGGCCGTGGCGTCGAACTCGGCGAGCCCGGCCTCGTGACGGTCGGTCCAGAGCACGACCTTGCGCAGCCCGTCCTCCAGCGCGGCCCGCAGATCGTGCCGAAGCGACACCGGCCAGAGCCCGAAGGTGGGTTGGCGCCAGAGCTTGCCGTCGCTGTCGCGGGACCCGGCCAGCGCCAGGCCCTTGGGGCCGGCGGCGGCGGAAAGCCGGGCGACGAGGTCCTCCGGGAAGAAGGGCGTGTCGGCCGCGGCGGTCACGATGGCAGGGATGCCCGCGCCGGCGGCCCAGTCCAGGCCGGCAAGCACGCCCGCAAGCGGACCGGGGTGGCCAGCGATCGGGTCCGGCAGGATCGGCAGGCCGAACTCGGCCAGCCGCGCCGGGTCGCCATTGGCATTGAGCGCCATCGCCCCGACCTGCGGCGCCAGCCGGGCGATCACGTGGTCGATCAGCCTGCGGTCACCCAGCGGCCGCAGTCCCTTGTCGCCACCGCCCATGCGCGTCGCGCGGCCGCCGGCGAGGATCACCCCTGCGATATCAGCCATCGTAGGCCGCCTTGCGCCGGTGCTTCGACGCCTCTTCCGAGACGGCGGACGGGTCCGCGTCGCGCAGCAGCCGTTCTTCCCCGGACAGGCAGACGAAGCGCTGCCCGCGCATCCGGCCCACCAGCGTCAGCCCGACCTGACGGGCAATTTCGACGCCCCAGGCGGTGAAGCCCGAGCGGGACACCAGCGCCGGAATGCCCATCTGGGCGGTCTTGATCACCATTTCGGAGGTCAGCCGCCCGGTCGTGTAGAGGATCTTGTCCTCCGCCGGCACGCCGTGACGGAACATGAAGCCCGCGATCTTGTCGACCGCGTTGTGCCGGCCGACATCCTCCATGTAGACCAATGGCCTGTCCCGCTGGCAAAGCACGGTGCCATGGATCGCCCCGGCTTCGAGGTAGAGCGAAGGGGTGGTGTTGATCTCCTTCGCCAGCGCGTAGAGCCAGCTCGTACGGATCTCGGCCGACGGCAAAGCGAGGCCCTCGAGCCCCTCCATCATGTTGCCGAAGACCGTGCCGACCGCACAGCCGCTGGTGCGGATCTTCTTCTGCATCTTCTCCTCGTAGGAGGTCTCGCGCGCGGTGCGGACCACGACGGTCTCGATCTCCTCGTCGAAATCGACCCCGGTGACCTCGTCGTCGTCCAGCAGCATGCCCTGGTTCCGCAGGAACCCGAGCGCCAGGTATTCGGGGTAGTCGCCGATTGTCATGGCGGTGACGATTTCCTGCCGGTTGAGGAAGATCGTGAGCGGGCGTTCCTCGACCACCGAGATCTCTGTCTCGGCGCCAGTGTGATCGGTGCCGGAGATCCGACGCGTCAGGCGGGGATCGGTCGGGGAGGGAAGGATGGGGTAATCCGGAGGCGTCACGCGGGGTGTCCTGTCGGGGTGTGGTGTCGTGTTCGCCGGCCATCCTGTCGGTTGCCCGTGCAAGTTGCAAGGCGGCAGCCGGTAGCAGGCAGATGCCCCGGGCGGCGGCATGGACAGATTGTCCCGCCGAAGCTCCGTTCCTTCCGCCGCCAGGGACATTCTGCTTTTTTGTCGCCCTGACAGCCATTTGTGCTGGAAGTGCCGGGAGCGGCCTGACAGGTTCGCGCCAAACAGGGAGGGTGGTCGACGGATGGTCGATCTTTGGAGCGGGCTGGTCCAGGCATTCTGGCTGGTCGTGACGTTCAATTCGGAACTCGTCGAGATCGCGCTCCGCTCGCTGCGGGTGTCTTTCACGGCGTTGCTCGTCGCCTCGCTGATCGCCATGCCCCTCGCCGCGATCCTCGCTGTTAAGCGGTTCCGCTGGCGGCGGGTGGTGATCGCGGTGCTCAACGCGCTTATGGGCCTGCCGCCGGTCGTCGTGGGGCTTGTCGTCTACGTGCTGCTCTCGCGCTCCGGGCCGCTCGGGGTCCTGGGGCTGCTCTTCACCCCGACAGCGATGGTGATCGCGCAGGTCATCATCATCGTGCCGCTGATCGCCAGCATCGCCCACCAGTCGCTGCGCGATCTCTGGCAGGAATACCACGACCTGCTGATCTCGATGAACGTCACGCAGATGCAAAAGGTCACCACGCTGCTGTGGGACGCCCGCCGGGCCCTTCTGACGGCGGCGCTCGCGGGATTCGGACGGGCGATCGGCGAGGTCGGGGCGATCATGATCGTCGGTGGCAATATCGACCACGCCACCCGGGTTCTGACCACGGCGATCGCGCTCGAGACGGGCAAGGGCGATTTCGCGCTGGCGCTGGCGCTTGGCTTCGTACTGATCGCGCTGGCGATTTCGGTGAGCCTCGCGATCCACTGGCTGAGCCGGACCGAGCGGGAGGGAAGCTGGTGAGCGCGCTGTTTCCGGTCGTCCTTGATAGTGCCGAGACGGCGCGGCGCGGGCAGGTGCTGGCCGGTCCGGTGAACCTGACGCTCGACGGGCAGGGGATCTGCGTCGTGCTCGGCCCCAACGGCGCCGGCAAGACGTCTCTCCTGCGGCTGATGCACGGGGCGGCACGGCTGACCGCTGGCTCGATCCGCTGGTCCTGCCCGACACCGCAGGCACGCAGGGCGCAGGCCTTCGTGTTCCAGCGGCCGGTGATGCTGCGCCGCACGGTGCTGGAGAACCTCGCCTATCCGCTGCGGATCCGCGGTGTTCGTCGGAGGGAGGCGATGCAGCGCGCCGCGGATTGGGCGGGGCGCGTGGGCCTCGGCGGCATGCTCGACCGGCAGGCGCCCGTCCTGTCCGGTGGCGAGCAGCAGAAGCTCGCGCTTGCCCGTGCGCTGATCGCCGAGCCAGCGCTTCTGTTCCTCGACGAGCCCTGCGCCTCGCTCGACGGGCGCGCGATGCGCGAGATCGAGGAAATCCTCCTCGCCGCCCGCGCCGCCGGCACCAGCCTGATCCTGTCGACGCACGACATGGGACAGGCGCGACGGCTGGCCGACGAGGTCGTCTTCATGCTGCACGGCAAGGTGCACGAAGCCGGCCCGGCCCACGATTTTTTCAACCAAACCGCAACGCCCGAAGCACGGGCATTTCTTCATGGAGATATTGTCGAATGATCAGAAAGCTTTCGGTCGCGCTCTGCGCCCTTGCCATCGGCACCGCCGCGCAGGCGGCAGACGTGATGAAGATGGCGGTCACCACGTCGTTTCATAACTCGGGTCTGGCCGAGGTCCTGCTGCCCGAGATCCTGACCGATCTGGATCTCGAGGTGCAACTTCTGGTCGTCGGCACCGGCCAGGCCCTGAAGCTGGGCGAGGCCGGCGACGTGGACGCGATCCTCGTTCACTCCCGCGCGGCCGAGGAGGCCTTTGTCGAACAGGGCTTCGGCACCCACCGCCGCGAGATCATGTACAACGATTTCGTCTTCATCGGCCCGGAGGCCGATCCGGCCGGCGTGAAAGCGGCGGAAAGCGCCGTCGACAGCCTGCAGAAGATCGCCACCGCCGAGGCGAATTTCGTCAGCCGGGGCGATGACAGCGGCACCCACAAGATGGAGCTGAGCCTGTGGAGCAAGGCCGGGCTCGACGCTGGCACCTTCGGGGATTGGTACAACGCCGTCGGCGCCGGCATGGGCGCGGCCCTGAACACCGCCGCGGGGCTCGACGCCTACATCCTTTCGGACCGCGCGAGCTGGCTGAACTTCGGCAACAAGGCCGATCTGGGGCTGCTTTATTCGGGCGATCCGGTGCTGTTCAACCAATATGCATTCCTGCCGGTGAACCCGGAGAAACATGGCCACGTGCGCAATGACCTCGCAATGAAGCTGGAAGACTGGCTGACCTCCGACAAGGCGAAGGGGCTGATCGACGGCTACACGATCGGCGGCGAGACGCTGTTCGTCTTCAACGCCGAGCCGATGTGAGCGTCATGCGCCGGCCGGGGGGCCGGTCGGCGCCTATTCGTCGAGCGAGCCGTGAATGGCGAACTGGTCCAGCCCCGCGTCCTCGGGGCTGATCAGCCGATAGGCCTCCCGAACGCCCGCGGAGGTCAGTTCGCGCGAGACGGTGAGCAAGGTGTTCGGCGCGTGATCGTCACATAGTTCCCGCATCTGGGCGATCTCCTCCGCCGCCACCGGACGGGCCGCCTCGACCGAGGGGGCGCCGTAGTAGGTGACGAAATGCTGCGCCAGCAGGTCCGTCAGCGTCTCCATCTCGGCCGGCTCGATCTGCGTTACCGCGACGAAGGTCACGCGCCCGCTGGTCTCCAGCCCGAACCAGCCATTCGCGAAGGCCTGCCGCGCCTTTCCGCTCAGGTCGCTCTCGGTCCAGTCGGAGAACTCGAAGCCGCCGGAGATGCACCATTCCCCGGTGCGG
Source organism: Tropicimonas sediminicola (assembly GCF_900188335.1). GTDB lineage: Bacteria > Pseudomonadota > Alphaproteobacteria > Rhodobacterales > Rhodobacteraceae > Tropicimonas > Tropicimonas sediminicola. The sequence continues at coordinate 655,684 of NZ_FZOY01000001.1, forward strand.
GCCGGCACGGCATAGACCCGCTGGTCGCTCTCGTCGAAATGGATGGCGCGGGCGAGGTTCATGGGGTGGTCTCCAGGATCGTCGTCAGGGGGATCAGGTGAGTGGTCTGTGCGTCGCGCAGGAGCATGCCGAAATCCTCGTCGACACCGAGAAAGGTGCCGGTGATGTCGCCGGAGGTGGTTTCCTCGCCGATCCCCTGCGCCAGCCCGCGCCACTCCGCGTGGAGCGCGCGCGCGCCATCGTCCTCCCAACTGGCGATCCAGTTGAGCGTGTGCCGCGCCCAGGCTTCCAGCAGCCGCGGCGGCGAAACATCGGCGCAGCCCTCGATGTAGAGCGCCGTGCGGTCGGGCGTGTCGCCGGGACGGTCGGTCTCCGGGATAAGCGGCAGGGTCAGGCCGACGACCATCCATCCGGGGATGGCCTCCGGGTCGCGCGTGTCGGCCAGAATACGCAGGCCGCCGCAATGCGCGCCGTTGACGAGGATCCTGCCGTCCCAGCCCAGGTGGACCGCCACTTCCGGCGGGGCGAGTGCGCCGAGCGCGTTCTGGAAGCTGACTCCGCAGAGCGGCAGCATCGCCATCGCCTTGCCCAGTGGCACGTCGGGCGCGAACACCAGCGCCGCCTGCAGCCGCGAGGCGCCGAGGTTGTAGGCCACCAACCCCGCGTCACACCCCAGCGTCGCGCGCATCACGGCATGCTCGACCGCGTTGTCGCCAGTTTCCTCGCCCCACATCAGCGGCGGGAAGGTCAGTTCTTCGGCCTCGGTCATTGTCATGCCACGCCCGCCTCGACGAGGGACCGCGCGACCTGTTCGAAGGCCTTCGCCTGCGCGCTGTCGGGCTGGCTCACCGCGATCGGCGCGCCGCCATCGGCGGCCAGTCGGATCTGCAGATCGAGCGGCACTTCGGCAAGCAGCGGCACCCCGAGCTTGGCGGCCTCCGCCGCGACCCCGCCATGTCCGAACACATGCTCCTCGTGGCCGCATTGCGAACAGATATGCGTGCTCATGTTCTCGATCATGCCGACGATCGGCACGTTGAGCTGGCGGAACATGTCGATCCCCTTGCGGGCGTCGAGCAGCGCCACGTCCTGCGGGGTGGAGACGATGACCGCACCGTCCACCTGCGCCTTCTGGCTGAGGGTCATCTGGACGTCGCCGGTGCCGGGCGGCAGGTCCACCAGCAGCACGTCGAGTGCGCCCCACTGGACCTGGGTCAGCATCTGCTGCAGCGCCCCCATCAGCATCGGCCCGCGCCAGACGACGGCCTGATCCTCGTTGGTCATCAGGCCGATGGACATCATGGTCACGCCGTGGTTGCGCAGCGGCAGGATGGTTTTGCCATCCGGGCTCGCCGGGCGGCCGGAGACGCCGAGCATCCGTGGCTGCGAGGGGCCATAGACATCGGCATCCAGCAGCCCCACGCGGCGTCCCATCTGCGCGAGTGCACAGGCGAGGTTGGCGGCCACGGTGGACTTGCCGACGCCGCCCTTGCCGCTGGCAATCGCCACGATATGCGCGATCCCGGGGATCTTCTGCGGCCCCTTCGGCTCCGCGGGGCGTTGCGGGCGCAGGTTCGGCGGGGCCGTTTCGGTGTGGCCGGTCATCACGACGGACACCGAGCTCACGCCTTCGAGCGCGCCGAGCGCGGCCTCGGCCGCATCCTTGGCGGCGCCATAGGCGGCAGCATGCTGCGGCGGGATTTCCAGCACGAAACGGACCGCCCCCTCATCGGAGACATTCAGCGCCCGGACCACTCCGCTGCCCACGATGTCGGTGCCGGCGACCGGATCGGAGATCGTCTTGAGCGCCGCCAGGACGGCTTCCCTGTCGATGGCCAAGGGGTTACTCCCGACCGGAGATCTTGCCGGTGACCTCGTGGGTCATGCCGAGTTCTTCGATGGTAACGACCGCCTTGATGGCATAGCTTTTGCCCTCGGTCTCGGCACCTCGCAGCGCTTCCTCGATGGCCTGCTGCGAGGTCACGCCGACCTGCTTCAGGAACTTTCGCATCGACATGTTGAAATCGTCGCTCATGGCCTGTTTCCTTTCACTCGATTGACGGACCGAAGCCTACCTGCCTAGGTTTGTCCATGGGAATGCGCGTTCTGCTCTTCTGTTCCGTGCTTCTCCTGCCCCCGGCAGCGGGGCGGGCGGACGAGAAGCTGGTGCGTCTCTACGTGCCGCCGGAGCTGGTGGAAACCGGGCTCATGCAGCACATCTTGCCGCGCTTCTCTCTCAAGACGCAGATCCGGGTCGAACTGGTCGACAGCGCCGAGGAAGCCGAGCTGCTGCTGGGCGGCGATGGGACGGCGCTTTTCGAAGGAGCGGGCCAGGTCTGGCATCTGGGGCGGCAGGGCGCGGGCGGCGCGGCGGCCGAGCGGTTCGCGGAGTGGCTCGGCTCCGATGTCGGCCGCAACACGGTGACGGGCTTCGCCCCCGACGGCGTGGCGCTCTTCGCTCTGCCCGGCCCGACCGAGACGGAGACCGTGGCAATCGCGCCCGATGGAGACGCGGCCCTCGGCTGGACGGTGTCGCGCGAGAAATGCACCCGCTGCCACGCGGTGGACGACGAAAGCCGGATGGCCGGAATCGGCTCCACCCCGAGCTTCAGCGTCCTGCGCAGCCTGGGCGACTGGGAATACCGGTTCTCCACCTTCTACGCGCTCAACCCGCACCCGTCCTTCACCATCATCGAAGACGTGACGCCGCCGTTTCCGGAAAACCGGCCGCCTCCCATCTCGCCGATCCAGCTGACGCTGGAGGAGGTCGAGGCCGTGCTGGCCTTTGTCGCGGCGATGGAGGCCGCGGATCTCGGGGCGCCGCTGCATCATCAGTGATCGCGACGCTTCTTGAGGTAATCCTCCGTCGTGCGCGGCCTCGGGCGCTCGCCGGCGGCGAAGGGGTTGTCCTGGGAATGGAACTGCGCGTTGACCCGGCAATTGTCGCACATCTGGATCATCCGCAGCTTGTCGGGCCCGGCAAACATCGAGTGGCTTTCAAGCTTGGCCGTGATCTTCTCGATGGTCGACTTCACGCCGAAGAGCGCGCCGCATTCGATGCAGGCAAAGGGCTCTTCCTCGTTCAGGATTTCCTGCTGCAGGGCACTGTCCGAGAGGTTCAGCCGCGGCTCGTAGGCGATGGCATCCTCGGGGCAGATATGGGCGCAGAGCCCGCATTGCAGGCAGGCATCCTCCTGAAACCGCAGCTGCGGCAGATCCGGGTTGTCGCCGAGCGCGCCGGAGGGGCAGAGCGACACGCAGGACAGGCAGAGCGTACAGGCGTCCTTGTCCACCAGGACAGCGCCGTAGGGAGCGCCCTCGGGCAGCGGCAGGGCGTCGGTGCCGGGATGCAGTGCCTTCGCGGCCTGCCGGGTGATCTGGCGGCGGGTGCCCATCGGGCGGATCGGCGCGGCGATTGGGGCAGGGGCCGCTTCTGTGTAGAGCGCGTCCGACATGGCGTCGGGATCGGTCAGGTCGAGGATACGTACCTTTTCCTCACCGGCAATCGCCCGCGCGAGCGCGACCTGCGCTTCCATCGCGTCGCGATCCGCGCCACGGCGCGGCAGCAGGCTGACCGATGCGAAGCCCGCCGCGAGCGCCGCGACGGCCTCTGCGTGGCCGAAGGCGCCGATCGCCGGCAGGTCCATCGGGATGACGTCGGCCGGCAGACCCGCACCATAGCGGGCGGAGAGCGCGATCATCTCGGCGCCGTCGGCATCGTGCACCAGCAGACGCGGCGCGGTGCCGTCGGCCTCGAGATAGGCGCGGGCCAATGTCTGAATCCGCCGGAAGATCAGCTCCACCGTCGGCGCGTCGTAGGAAATCGCGCCGGAGGGGCAGGCGGCGGAACAGGCGCCGCAGCCGGCGCAGATCTCCGGGTCGACCGTCACATGGTCGCCGTCCGGCGTGATGGCGCCGGTCGGGCAGAGATCGAGGCACCTGGTGCAGCCGGTCTGCTCCGCCCGGGAATGGGCACAGAGCAGCGGCTCGGTGCGGACGTAAAGCGGCTTCTCGAAGGTACCGACCAGGTGCGAGGCTGCAAGGGTCGCCGCGGCCACTGCCGGCGGATGGCCGGGATCTGCCCGCAGGTAGCCTTCGCGCTTCTCGTGCGCAGGGAACAGCGGAGACTCCCCGCGCAGGTCGAGGATGATGTCGCACTGGGAGCGGCCGCCATCGCGTGGCTCGGTGAGGGTGAACGCGCCGCGTCCGCCGGGCTCGACCTGCTGCAGGGCGTCGATCACCACGTCGAACCGCCCGAGAGCGCCGCTCGCCCGGCGCAGCCGTCCGACGACGACGTCGTAGGCGCGGTTCTCCGGCATCTCGTCGGCGCTTTCCAGCAGCACGGTCACGCCAAGATGGTCCTGAAGCTGCTCGGCAGCCGCAAGCGCGACCTTGGGCGCGCCGAGGATCAGGCACAGCCCTTCGGAAACGATGTCGAGCGTCTTTTGCGGCGATGCGGGGAGCATGGCCTCGGCCGCCAGCGCGGACATTTTGGGCAGTTTTGGCGCCTCGTCGGCACTCCAGCCCGCGCGGTCCCGCAGGTCGAGAACAGGGGCCGGATCGACCCCGATCTCGGCCGCAAGAGCCTGGAATGTGCGTGCCTCCTGGGTACAGCAAATAATCGCGTCGCCCGCCGCGAGGGCCGCCGCGGCGCGGTCGATCTGGCTGGTGCAGAGCGCGGTGCAGGGGCTTTTGACATCGAGCCCGGTGGTCTTGCGCAGCCCGTCGACATCGACATGCTGACTGCCCAAGCAATCACATGTTATCAAAGACTTGGGCATGGTTCCTCCCTTGGCCGGACGGTGCGTTGCAGGGGCATCCGAGCGGTTGTGCGCAGGCAGCCTAGCCGCGATTCGCGGCCGGGGACAACCGATTTCACCGCCGCTCCGAGGCCGCTGTGGGCGGTTGGTTTCGGCGGGAAGGCGGGGAATTGATTCGACCGTTCGGCGCGGGTCTAATCCGAACAAAAACACTCAGGTTGGACAATTCGTCCTTGCCCCCCGAAAGCGGTCACCCGGGCAGGGCAAATTGTCCTTGGCGATCACATGTCGACGATGGTGCACAAAAAACCCTTTCGCAGATGCAGGTTGCTGCCCCATGCTGGGTGCCGGAGGAGTAACGCGCGTGTTTCACAATCCCAGCCAGTACTGGACGCTGCCCATTGGGGTGGTCATCCGCCGCTCGCCCGGCGTCACCCGCTGGGCGCAGTGGAGCTGGAAGGCCACAGCCGTGTTGCCCGGCGCCGCAGAGGCGACGTGGCGAGAGCTGCGCCGCGACGGCGAACGCGTCGAGTTCCACGCGGCGACCGTTCCACTCGAGCTGCACGGAGCCGAGACGGAGGCGTACCTTCACGGGCTGACTGCCGAGGTTCCCTGCATCTACGTGATCCTGCGATCCATCACCGGCGAGTGGCCGCTTGAGGTGGTTCTCGCCACGGCCTCGCCCTACGAGGCGCAGGACTACGCCGACAGCGGCGAGGAGATCGTGGAGAAGGTGCCGATGACCGCCGGGCTCGAGGCCTGGGTCTGGGAGTTCGTCGAGGCTTTCCACAAGGAAGAGGTCTTCGTGAAGCGCCGTCGCGACAAGAAGCGGATCGACATCGTCGAGGACGGTATCGGCGATCCGCGGGTCGACAAGCCGGCGGATGTCTATGCGTCGCCCGCGCTCAAGCGGAGGCGGCTGCAATGAGGGGCGGCGATTTCTGGAGCCGTCGCAAGGCGGCGGTAGAGGCCGAGGCCCGGACCGAGGCGGCAGCCGTCGAGGCGGCCCGCGAGGCCGAGGCAGAGGCCGCGCTGGCGGAACGCGACGATGCCGAGATCCTGGCCGAGCTGGGCCTGCCCGAGCCGGAGACGCTGGAGACCTCGGAGCAGGTGCGCGCCTTCCTTGCCTCCGCGGTGCCACAGCGCCTGAAGACCCGCGCCCTGCGCCGGCTCTGGACGACGAACCCGGTGCTCGCCAACCTCGATGGTCTGAACGACTACGACACCGATTTCACAGATGCCGCGACCTGCGTGGAAAACATCCAGACGCTCTACAAGGTTGGCCGAGGGATGGTCGACCGGGCGCTCGAAGTGCCGGCGGACCCCGCCCCCGAGCAGGATGCGCCGGACGAGACAGAGGCGCCCGAAGAACTGATCGCGGCAAACGAGCCGCCGTCGGCGGAGGAGCCCGCCGAAACCGATGCGCCACAGGAAATCGCGACAGCGCAGGAGGCCGCGCCGACGGTCGGCCGGATGCGCTTTCGCTTCGAGACAGGTTGATGACGGAAGAGACGAAGATGACCGCAGCTGACGCAGCCCTGGACAGGACCATCGCCGAGGAGGATCGCTTCCGGGCCGACCTCTACAATTTCCTCGGGCTGCTCCTTGCCGCGCCGCCCGACGAGGGATTGCTCGCGCAGACGGCGTCCCTCAGCGGCGGCGACAGCGAGCTGGGCCGCGCCATCGACACGCTTGCGCGCGTCGCCAAGGTCTCCCGCCCCAAGAAGGTCGAAGGCGAGTTCGGCCGGCTGTTCATCGGTCTTGGCCGGGGCGAGCTCTTGCCCTACGCGAGCTATTACCTGACCGGGTTTCTCAACGAGAAGCCGCTGGCCGCCCTGCGCCGGGACATGGTCGCGCGCGGCATGGTGCGGGCCGAGGACAAGTTCGAGCCCGAAGACGGGATCGCGAGCCTGATGGAGATGATGGGGGCGATGATCGTGGGCCGCTTCGGAAAGCCGGCCGACCTCGCGACCCAGAAGGACTTCTTCAACAAGCACATCCGGCCGTGGGCCGGTCACTTTTTCACGGATCTCGAAGGGGCGAAGAACTCGGTTTTCTACGCGCCGGTCGGCACTGTCGGCCGCGTGTTCATGGAGATCGAGGCGGAAGCCTTTCGGATGAGCGCGGGCTGACGAGGCCCGCACCAACGGCGGCATGCCGCCACCCACAGGAGAGAGGAGGCACCTTTCATGACCAAGAAGCCAGAGGACGCGACGAGCCGTCGCGACTTCCTGAAGCTGGCGGGAACGGCCGCGCCGGTGGCCGCGCTGGCGGTGACCGCGGGGGCCTCGGGGGCCGAAGCCGCCGAACCCGATCCGAGCGTCGAGACGATGCAGGATACCGCGCACACCCGCGCCTACTACAGCAGCGCGCGGTTCTGATCGCACGATGCACGCTGCGCGCAGTTGCGATTGCGCGAGGCACCCCCGGCCCTGGGCAACTGGTTGCGTGACGCCCGACCGCCCGAGCCAACATCGAAAAACCACGCGAGCGCGGCGTCAGTCCGTGCAAGCCAGGGAGTGAAACCATGTTGAGGAAGAAGACCAACGGGGTTGCGAGACGCCCCCAGCGGAACACCCTCCTGACCGAGGCCGCGAGCGCCTCTGTCGATCGCCGCGCCTTCCTGCGCGGATCCGGCCTCGTGATCGGGGGTCTGTCGGCCATCGCGGCGACAGGCGGCACCGTCACCCAGGCCACCGCCCAGACCGTTGCACCGAAGCCGGTGGAACTGAAGAAATCCGTGTGCACCCATTGTTCCGTCGGTTGCACCGTGATCGCGGAAGTCTCCGACGGTGTCTGGATCGGGCAGGAGCCCGGCTGGGACAGCCCGTTCAACCTCGGTGCGCATTGCGCCAAGGGGGCGTCGGTCCGCGAGCACGCTCACGGCGAGCGCCGCCTCAAGTACCCGATGAAGAAAGAGGGTGGCGAGTGGAAGCGCATCTCCTGGGAGCAGGCGATCGACGAGATCGGCGACCAGATGCTGGCGATCCGCGAGGAAAGCGGCCCTGACAGCGTCTACTGGCTCGGCTCGGCCAAGCACAGCAACGAGCAGGCCTACCTGTTCCGCAAGTTCGCCGCCTACTGGGGCACGAACAACGTGGACCACCAGGCCCGTATCTGCCACTCCACCACGGTTGCCGGGGTTGCGAACACATGGGGCTACGGCGCCATGACCAACTCCTACAACGACATCCACAATTCCAAGGCGATCCTGATCATCGGCGGCAACCCGGCCGAGGCGCACCCCGTCTCGCTGCTGCACGTGCTGCGCGCCAAGGAGCAGAACAACGCGCCGCTGATCGTCTGCGACCCGCGTTTCACCCGCACCGCGGCCCATGCCGACGAGTATGTCCGGTTCCGTCCGGGCTCGGACGTGGCGCTGGTCTGGGGCATCCTGTGGCACATCTTCGAGAACGGCTGGGAGGACAAGGAGTTCATCCGCACCCGTGTCTGGGGGATGGACCAGATCCGCGAGGAGGTCGCCCGCTGGACGCCCGACGAGGTGGAGCGCGTGACCGGCGCACCCGAATCCCAGCTTCGCCGCGTGGCGATGCAGCTGGCCAACAACCGTCCCGGCACCCTGATCTGGTGCATGGGCGGCACCCAGCACACCAACGGCAACAACAACACGCGCGCCTACTGCATCCTGCAGCTCGCGCTCGGCAACATGGGCGTTGCCGGTGGCGGAACCAACATCTTCCGCGGCCATGACAACGTGCAGGGGGCGACCGACCTCGGCGTGCTCGCCGACACGCTGCCGGGCTACTACGGCCTCTCGGCCGGCGCCTGGGGCCACTGGGCCCGGGTGTGGGAAGAGGATCCCGAATGGCTCAAGGGCCGTTTCGCCACGATGAAAGGCGCCGACGGCAAGGACAAGCAGATGATGAACCTCACCGGTATCCCGGTGAGCCGCTGGATCGACGGGGTCCTTGAAGCCAAGGAGAACCTGGAGCAGCCGGACAACACCCGGGCCATGGTGCTCTGGGGGCATGCGCCGAACTCCCAGACCCGGATGACCGAGATGAAGACGGCGATGGAGAAGCTCGACCTGCTGGTCGTGGTGGACCCGTACCCGACGGTCTCGGCGATCCTGCACGACCGCACCGACGGCTGCTACCTGCTGCCGGCCGCGACCCAGTTCGAGACCCGCGGCTCGGTGACCGCCTCGAACCGCTCGCTCCAGTGGCGTGAGCAGGTTGTGGATCCGCTGTTCGAGTCCAAGCCGGATCACGTGATCCTTGCGATGTTCTCGAAGAAATTCGGGTTCGACGACCGGATCTTCCGCAACATCTCGATGGACGGTGAACTGGAGCCGAATGTCGAGGACCTGACGCGCGAGTTCAACCGCGGCATGTGGACGATCGGCTACACCGCCCAGAGCCCGGAGCGGCTGAAACTCCACATGGAGAACCAGCACACCTTCGATCGCACGACGCTGCAGGCGGTCGGTGGTCCGGCCGACGGGGATTACTACGGTATGCCCTGGCCCGCGTGGGGAACGCCGGAGATGAACCACCCCGGCACGCCCAACCTCTACGACATGTCGAAGCCTGTCGCAGAGGGCGGCTTGACCTTCCGCGCGCGTTTCGGCGTCGAGCGGGATGGCCAGAACCTGCTGGCCGACGGTGTCTACTCGGCAGGCTCGGAGATCCAGGACGGCTATCCCGAGTTCACCATGCAGATGCTGATCGACCTCGGCTGGGACAAGGATCTGACTGCCTATGAACGGCGGATGATCGAGTATGTCGCCGGTTTCATCAAAGAGCGTCCCGAGATGGGTGCGGAGGTCGGCGAGCAGTCGCAGACCGGCCCGTATCCGTCGGACTTCGCCGATGCGATCGGGGGCGTGAACTGGAAGACCGACCTTTCGGGCGGCATCCAGCGCGTTGCGATCGCGCATGGCTGTGCCCCCTTCGGCAACGCCAAGGCGCGCGCCGTGGTCTGGACCTTCCCCGACCCGGTGCCGATCCATCGCGAGCCGCTCTACACCAACCGGCGCGATCTCGTGGCGGATTACCCGACCTATGCCGACAAGCTGTTCTGGCGGGTGCCGACGATGTACGAGTCGATCCAGAAGAACGACTTCTCGAAGGATTACCCGATCATCCTCACCTCCGGGCGACTGGTGGAATACGAGGGCGGCGGGGACGAGACGCGTTCGAACCCCTGGCTCGCCGAACTCCAGCAGGACATGTTCGTCGAGATCAACCCGCGCGACGCCAACAACCTCGGCGTGCGGGACGGCTCGCAGGTCTGGGTCGAGGGGCCCGAGGGCGGCAAGGTCAAGGTCATGGCGATGGTGACCGAGCGGGTGGGCGAGGGCGTGGCCTTCATGCCCTTCCACTTCGGCGGCCATTACCAGGGCGAGGATCTCAGGTCCAAGTACCCCGATGGAGCGGATCCCTACGTTCTGGGGGAAAGCGCCAACGTCGCGCAGACCTATGGCTACGACTCGGTCACCCAGATGCAGGAGACCAAGGCCACCCTCTGCAAGATCATGCCAGCGTAAGGAGATAGAGAATGGCTAGAGCGAAATTTCTCTGCGACGCCGAGCGCTGCATCGAGTGCAACGCCTGCGTCACTGCGTGCAAGAACGAGCACGAGGTGCCCTGGGGCATCAACCGCCGCCGTGTTGTGACCATCCAGGATGGCAAGCCCGGTGAACGGTCGATCTCCGTCGCCTGCATGCATTGTTCGGATGCGCCCTGCATGGCGGTCTGCCCTGTGGACTGCTTCTACCAGAACGAGGAGGGGGTGGTTCTCCACTCCAAGGACCTCTGCATCGGCTGCGGCTACTGCTTCTACGCGTGCCCCTTCGGCGCGCCGCAGTATCCGCAGGCGGGCAACTTCGGCTCCCGCGGCAAGATGGACAAGTGTACCTTCTGTGCCGGCGGCCCGGAGGAGACCCACTCCAATGCGGAGTTCTCCAAGTACGGCCGCAACCGGATCGCGGAAGGCAAGCTGCCGATCTGCGCCGAGATGTGCTCCACCAAGGCACTGCTCGCAGGCGACGGCGACGTCGTCTCCGCGATCTATCGCGAGCGGGTCGTGGCCCGAGGCTTCGGCTCCGGCGCTTGGGGCTGGGGCACCGCCTACGACCAGAAGGGCGGCTGACCGAGGGAATGGCGGCCGGACACGCACCGGCCGCCGCACCCACTTGTCCAGAATGCGCGGCTCGCCCGGGATCTTCGGATCCGGGGCGGGTCTGCGTTCTACGGCAATTTCCAAGCTAGGATCGAGTGAGACAACATGAGCAATCGAAACTCCGGCTTCGGCGCATTCCTTGCCCTGACCGTGGTGGTCGTGGTCGCTGCGCTGGTGGCATCTCTGGCCGCGCCCGACGCGAATGGCGTGGACGAGGCGGCCCTTGCGGCGGCCCGCGAGGCGACGGGCGGGGCGCAGACCCGCGAGGACATCATGGCCCGCCAGCGGGGTCTCTCCATCGACGACACCTTCCGCAGCTCCGCAATCGGCGATCCCGCCGCGGGGGCGGCCCCAAACCAGCAGCTCGGCACGCTTGGCGGGGTCTCCGACCCTGAGCTGTGGCGGGCGCTCCGCTACAACTCGGCCGATATCAACGCCTCGGCCCGTGGTCCCGCGACCAACGTCCTGATCCAGGATGGCGGCATGACCTGGCTCAACTTTCGCGAGAACATCATCGCCAAGTGGGGCGGATGGCTCTTGCTCGGCATGATCGGCCTCCTGGGCTTCTTCTACCTGACCCGCGGGCGGGTGCCGATCGCCGGCGAGAAGACCGGCCGGCTGGTACTTCGCTTCGGAAGCCTCGACCGCTTCTGCCACTGGCTGACCGCCAGCTCGTTCCTGCTGCTCGGCATCACCGGGCTGATCTCGATGTACGGTCGGCCCTGGCTCATCTCGATCATGGGCAAGGAGGCCCATGCCGACCTCGCCCACTGGTCCAAGCTGATCCATAACAGCGTCAGCTTCGCCTTCATCCTCGGCGTGATCCTGATCTTCCTGAAGTGGATCCGCTTCAACATTCCCAACATGAACGACCTGCGCTGGCTCCGCGTCATGGGCGGGCTCTTCGACGATTCCATCCACCCGCCGGCGGGCAAGTTCAACGCCGGGCAAAAGATCATCTTCTGGTCCGTCATGCTGATGTCGGCCGGCGTGGTTGCGACGGGTATCAGCCTGCTGCTGCCGTTCCGCTTCGCGGTCATGGGGGACATTTTCGCCTGGGTGAACGGGATCGGGGTGCTGTCCTGGTTCGGGTTCGGCGAGCTGCCGGTACACCTCTCGCCACAGGAGGAGATGCAATACACCCAGATCGTTCACGCCGTCTTTGCGTTCCTGTTCATGGCGATGATCATCGGCCACATCTACATCGGAACGCTCGGCATGGAGGGCGCCTTCGACGCCATGGGCACGGGCTATGTCGAGGAGCAATGGGCGCGCGAGCACCATTCGATCTGGCTCGAAGAGGTGAAGGCGGATGAGCGTGCGGCGCAGCCGGCGGAATAGGCCGCTGGGCTGCCTGCTGGGCCTGTGGCTGGCGGCACCCGCCGGGATGCTGGCCGCGCAGGAATTCCAGACCCTCAAGGGCCACGGCGGGCCGATCATGGGCATCGCCGTGTCGCCCGACGGGGTGGTCGCGACCGCGAGTTTCGACAATTCGGTGGGGCGCTGGAACGGCGGCCCGCCGGAATGGCTGGAAGGCCACGACGCGGCGGTGACGGCCATCGCCTACGGGCCCGAGGGGCTGCTGGTGAGCGGAGGGGACGATTTCGCCGTACGAACCTGGGGCGAGAGACCGCAACTCCTCGGGAAGCACCAGGGAAAGGTGGCCTGCGTCGCCGTCGCGCCTTCGGGGGACAGGATCGCAAGCGGCAGTTGGGACGGCTCGATCCGCCTCTGGCCGCTTGATGGCGGAGCGGAAGAAAGCCTTCAAGACCCCGGTGCGGGCGTCAACGATGTGGCGTTCTCGGCCGATGGCCGGTTTCTCTTTGCCGCCACCAATGGCGGCGATCTGCTCCGTTACGATCTCGCAAACGGCGGCGCCCCGATGCCGCTGGCCCGGCACGGGTTCGGGATCAACCGGCTCGTCCTCGGCGAGGGCTGGGTCGCCTATGGCGCGGTCGACGGCCAGACACGGGTGATCGATGCAGAGACAGGCGACGAGATCGCCGATTTCACCCTCGAGCGGCGTCCGATCCTCGCGATGGCGCGGCACGCCGAGACCAACCAGATCGCCGTTGGCGACGGGCAGGGCTACATCATGATGCTGGACACCGCCGACTGGCGGATCGCCCGCGACTTCCGCGCGACGCGGGAAGGGCCGGTCTGGGCGCTGGCCTTCTCGCCGGACGGCACGGTCATTCACGCCGGCGGACTGGACGACGTGGTCTATGCCTGGCCTGTGTCGGCGCTCGGCGAGTTCGATCCCGCAATGGGGCAGGAGCGCAGCTTCCTGCGCGATGCCGAGACCATGCCCAACGGCGAGCGGCAGTTCATGCGCAAGTGCTCGATCTGTCACGATGTGAGCCCGGGCCCCTCGCGCAAGGCCGGCCCGACGTTGCACGGCCTGTTCGGGCGCCGCGCCGGCACGGTGCCCGGCTACCCCTATTCGCCGACCCTCGACGGGTCGGATATCGTCTGGACCGCGGAGACGGTGAACGCCCTGTTCGACGAGGGACCGGACCATTATATTCCCGGCTCGAAGATGCCGATGCAGGTCATCGCTGCCGCCAGCGACAGGGACGACCTGATCCGCTATCTCGAGACGGCCACAACGGGAGAATGAGCCAGACATGAAAGCCATGCTTGCAGGGTTTGCGGCCTCGGTCGTCATCGCCATCGGCGCCTGGTACGGCGCAAACCATCTCGGGTTCTCCTCCGAGGAGGTCTATACCGGCACCAACGTGCGGCTGGAGTAGGCGGCAACAGCGCAATGAACGCTCCAAGGCAGCGCGCGGCCGACAGCGCGGCGGATGACTACGGCAGAAAACTGTCGGGAGCCTCGGTGCTGGTCATCGACGACGAGCCGGGCATGCGGAACTTCCTGACCAAGGTGCTCGAGCCGCGTGTGAAGCGCGTGGAGCAGGCTGCGAGTCCGCGCGAGGCAACCCAGAAGCTCGACGGCGCGCATTTCGACCTGCTGATCCTCGACAACCTGATGCCGGGGATGAAGGGGCTCGACTGGATGGACGAGCAGCGCCGCAAGGGGTTCTTCGGCGACACGATCCTGATCACCGCCTATGCCGACCTGGAAACGGCGATCAGCGCGCTGCGGGCCGGCGTGAGCGATTTCGTCCTCAAACCCTTCCGGGCCAACCAGATCCTCGGCGCCATCGAGCGAACGCTGGACCGCAAGCACCTGCGCCGGGAGAACGCGCTGCTGCGCCGGGAACTCTATGCCAACAACCTGCGCGGCGAGATGATCGGCAAGTCCGAGGCGCTGTCGGCCGTGCATTCCATGCTCAAGAAACTCGCGCCGCTGCCGACGCCGGTGCTGTTTCTCGGCGAGAGCGGGACAGGCAAGGAGCTCGCGGCCGGCCATCTGCACGAGATGTCGGACCGGGCGGAGGCGCCTTTCGTGGCGGTGAACTGCGCCGCCATCGATCCTGACAGGATCGTCGCCGAATTGTTCGGCGTGGTCGACGACAGCGGGCGGCTGAAGCAGGGCCTCTTCCAGCTCGCCGATGGCGGCACGCTGTTTCTCGACGAGGTGGCCCAGATGCCCGTGCAGCTGCAGGCGGCTCTGCTGCGGGTACTGGAGGACAAGAAGGTGCGCCCCCTCGGCGCCGAACGCGAGATCCCGCTGGATTTGCGCTTCCTGTTCGCGACCAACGCCGATCTTCACAAGGCGGTGGAGGAGGGGCGGTTCCGCATGGACCTCTACCACCGGATCAACGTCGTCACGATCGAGATCCCGCCTTTGCGGGATCGCTCGGAGGATATCGTGGAACTGGCGGCCCGGTTCATGGAGCAGTTCGCCAATACGCTCGGGATGCCGGCGCTGGACCTGGACGAGCAGACCTTGCTCAAGATGCGGCGCTACGACTGGCCCGGGAACGTGCGGGAGTTGCGGAACCTGATCGAACGCTCGGTCATCCTCGGTGACTTCCCTGAGGAATTCGCCGGGAGCGGCGCGGTCAAGGGGCCGGAGGCCAAGGAAAACCTCGACATGGTGGTCCAGCGGCACATCCTGCACGTGCTCGACCTCTGCGGTGGGAACCGGGCCGAGGCCGCCCGCAGGCTCGGGGTTTCACGCAAGACCATCGACCGCAAGCTCGCGGCCTGGGAGCTTTGAGCCAGACGCTCAGTCGTCCGCCAGTCCGCGCTTCCATTCGCCCTTGAGCAGACGCAGGTGGAAGGAAGGGAACTTGACCAGTTCCTCGGCAAGGAACAGCGCGAACACCCAGGTGACCGACAGGTCTAGGTAAAGAATGAACAGCGCGGTCAGCGGCACGCGGAACAGCCACTGGGCGGCGAGAAAGATGTTCATCACGTAGAGCGTATCGCCGCCCGCCCGGAGCGTGTGGCCGCACATCGCGTTCGAGCCCTTCGGGAAGGGCAGGATAAGCAGAAACGGCAGGAAGCTCAGCAGCGCCGCGCGGGTTCCGGCCTCGAGATTGCCGTAGAGCGTGCCGGAGGCGAGGATGATCCCGAAAAAGGCGAGCGCAACGATGCCGGCGGCGATCAGCGCGCCGCGCCAGGCCCGGCGTAGAAAGGTATCGAGCTCCGGCCCCCGGCAGTCCCGTCCCAGCAGTTGCGCCACGGCGATCCCCGTGGCCATCGCCCAGGAGATGCTGAAAGTGCCCGCCACCATCACCCAGGGCTGGATCAGCGTCATCGCGGCGAAGTCGTTCACCGTCATCTTCACGAAGAGCAGGGTGGAGACGTAGTTGGCGACGGTGTTGCTGACGAAGGTGCCGGCAATCGGCAACGAGAAGGCGAGGTGACGCCGGATCGAGGCCTGAAGGGTGGTGTTGCGCCAACCCGCGACATTCCGAAAGCCCCCCGTCATCCCGAGAAAGCCCACGGCGAGGAACAGGACGCGGGCAAGGGCGCCGACAGCGCTCCCGACCGCGGCGCCGGTAACGCCCATCTCCGGCAGGCCGAAGTGGCCGTGGATCAGTGCGTAGCTGATGCCGACGTTAATCGGGATGGCGACGAGGTAGCTCAGGAACGGCGCTTTGGTCTTGCCGCAGCCGTTGAAATAGCTGCCCATGCACTGGCCGACCGCCTCCAGCGTGACCACCCAGAGAAACACCGAGAGGTAGCTCCTCGCCTCGCCCGCAATCCAGGGTGTGTGGGCGAAATGGTCGATGAAGGTGCCCGCCAGCGCCCAGACGATCACGAGGCCGATGAGCGCGACGACGAGGCTGATGATCATCCCGGCCACGAATGCCGTCTTGAGGTTCACCGGGTCCCCGGTGCCGAAGGCCTGCGCCACGCGGATCTGCGTCGCGTTGGCAAAGGCGGCGAGCACGCCCAGCAGCAGGGCGCCGAAGGAGGCGGCGAGGCCCATCGCGGCCAGCGCCGGTTCGCCGAGCGCCGAGACCAGCCAGGCGTCGATCACGACGATGCCGTGCAGCATCATCGCCTTGAGCGTCAGCGGCCAGGCCAGGTTGAGGATGGCCCTGTTGGTCGGGATCGTCGGGGATGCCAGGGAAACGGACATCGGCACTCCAGCTAACATGGGGTGACACCCCCTGCCGGTCGTCGCGGTGTCCTCCGCGTGGGCCAATGGGCGTCGCGGCGAGGAGGGGCGGGATTTCCGGCGAGGATCTCTTGCAGGTGCCTGCGGGGCAGGCGGTGTGGCCGTCTTCCGTTCATCGGGCGCCCTGTCGGGCGAGGCCAGCTCCCCGCGGGGCGGGGGAGAGGCCGGCGCCCCACCCGGGAAGGGATGGGGCGCCGGTCGGTGTCGCGCTAGGGGCGTTAGCCCTGCCTACTGGCCCAGCATCGCCGGCAGCGTCAGCGAGACCGCCGGGAAGTAGGTCACCAGGATCAGCGCGGCCAGGATCGCGATGTAGAACGGGAAGATCGACTTCACCGCGTCCTCGATCCGGATCCGGCCCACGGCACAGCCGGTAAACAGGCAGGTGCCGACCGGCGGGGTGCAGAGGCCGAGGCCGAGGTTGACCAGCATCATGATGCCGAACTGGATCGAGTCCATCCCGAGGTCCTTGGCGATCGGCAGGAAGATCGGCGTGCAGATCAGGATCAGCGCCGCCATGTCCATGATCATGCCGAGCATCAGGAGCATGATGTTGATCATCAGCAGGATCATGATCTTGCTCTCGGAGATGCTGAGCAGCAGTGCGGAGAGCTTGTCCGGAACCTGGAAGATCACCAGCAGGTAGGCGAAGGCGCCGGCAAAGCCGATCAGGATCATGACCATCGCGGTGGTGCGCACGGCGGATGTCAGCGCGGTGGTGAAGCCTTTCCAGCCGAGCGACCGGTAGACGAAGGCGGTCAGCAGCACTGCGTAGATCGCACCGAAGGCACCCGACTCGGTCACCGTGAAGATGCCCGAGAGCACGCCGCCGACGATGATCACGGCGGTGATCAGGCCGGGCACGGCGATGGCGCCGGTGCGCGCGACCTCACCCCAGCCAGGGAAGGGTTCGGCCGGATACTTGTGCTTGATCGCGATGACGTAGGCCGCAACCGCCAGGCAGAGGCACATCAGCACCCCGGGAATGACGCCGGCGAGGAACAGCTTGGACACCGAGATGCCGCCGCCCGCCGCCACGGCGTAGATGATCATGTTGTGGCTCGGCGGGATCACGATCCCGGCGATGGACGAGGTCACGGTGACGTTCACCGCGTAATCCGCCCGGTATCCGCGCTCCTTCATGACCGGGATCAGGATCGAGCCGAGCGCCGAGATGTCGGCGATGGCCGACCCCGAAATGCCGCCGAAGAGCATCGAGGACAGGATGTTCACCGTCGCCAGACCGCCGCGGATATGGCCCACGAGGGTGGAGGCGAAGCGCACCAGCCGGATGGCGATCCCGCCATGCAGCATGATTTCGCCGGCAAAGACGAAGAAGGGAATCGCCAGCAGTGCAAAGACGTTGATGCCGGCCATGGTCCGCTGGAAGGTCAGCAGCAGCGGGAAGCCCTCGAACCACATGGCCGAGGCCGCCGCGATGCCCATGGCGAAGGCCACGGGGACACCGATGATCACGCTTCCGAAGAAGACGCCAAGGAGAATGCCAAGACCCATTGCTCAGTTCTCCTCGTGATGGACGGGGTCGGGATAGGTTTCGCCATTCCGCCAGTAGACAACGCGGAAGACTGCGCGGCAGCCGGCGAACAGGAAGATCAGGCCACCGCTCGTCACCATGGCGAGGGTGCGGAAGCTCTCGGGAATGTTCAGCATCGGCAGAAGCGTGTCCCAGCCGAAGTTGAACAGCACGATACCGCCGTAGAACATGACCGCGCCGAAACTGGCGAGGATGACGTCGATGACGAAACGCAGGATCCCGGCGACACGCGGGCCGAAAGCGTCGCGGAAGAGCGTCACGCCCAGATGGAACTGTTCATGAATGCCGACCGCGGCGCCGATGAAGGCGATGTAGGCAACCAGCAGGAGGCCGAGCTGTTCCACCCATGTCGGGGTGACGTTCATCACATATCGCCCCCAGACCAGCCATCCGAATGTGGAGACCAGGGTAAACAGAGCGACGGCACATAGGATGAGGCAGAGTTTGGAGAGGAGGTCGAGCCACTCCTCCACTCTGTGTACGAAGGAAAGGCTGTCTGACATGCCCCTTGCTTTCTTTGTTGGCTGGCGCCCCGGACCCTCCGGGACGCCGCGTTTTCAAGTTGATATTACTCGAAGTTCTGGAAAAGCTCGACGATTTCCGTCATCTCGGGGTTCGCCGCGAGGAACTTCTCGTAGACCGGAGCCATGGCTTCCTGGAACGGTCCCTTGTCCTCGATCATGTTCACCTGAACGCCGGCCGCTTTCACGGTTTCCAGCGATGCGGTCTCGCGCTCTTTCCAGAGTTCGCGCTGCAGCATGGTGGAGTTCTTGCCGGCGGTCTTGACGATCTCCTGCTGTTCCGGGGTCAGAGTGTCCCAGGTCTTCTTGGAGATGGCGAGCACTTCCGGAATGATCAGGTGCTCCGAGAAGGAGAAATACGGAGCAACTTCGTGGTGTGCCGTCGACTCGTAGGAGGGCGGGTTGTTCTCCGCGCCGTCCACGACGTTGGTCTTGATCGACTGGTACACTTCCGCGAAGGCCATCGGCGTGGCGTTGCCACCCAGAGCTGCGATCATGTCAACGAACAGGTCGTTGTTCATGACGCGGACCTTCATGCCTTCCATGTCGGCGGGCGTGTTGATCGGGCCCTTCGAGTTGTAGAAGGAGCGCGCGCCGGCGTCATAGTAGCCAAGTGCGATGAGGCCTTTCTTCTCAAGACCGGCAGACAGGGCTTCGCCCGGCGCGCCGTCCATGGCGCGGTGCATCTGGTCGATGCTCTTGAAGATGAAGGGCAGCGACACGACGTTGGCCTCGGGAACGGCCTGACCCATCGGGCCGAGGCTGAATTCACCGAAGTCGATGATGCCGAGCCGGGTCTGCTCGATGGCGTCCGGCTGCGAGCCGAGCACGCCCTGGTGAAACACCTTGCCCTTGATCTCGCCGTTGGTCTTCTCGGTGACTTCGGCCATGAAGGCTTCCATCCCGTGCGACACCGGGTAGTCCTCGACGTGGATATTCCAGCCGCGCCAGTCTTTTGCCTCTGCGGCAGGCGCTGCGACCACGACCGCGAACGCCAGTGCGCTCGCCAGGGCAGTCGCCCCAAAACCCTTGATTCCCATAAGTTCCTCCCTTGGGTTAACCGGATTGATGTTGGGCACATTACGCATATGACAAACTTTTACAACGTGGAAAGGTGCGACACATTGATATACCAGTTTAGACAGGTTTCAGCGGCGTTGCACCCGCACGGCGCTTGTCCAAGACAACTTGGAAGTATTAATTGAATCAATGGTTAAGGCGGAAATTTGCCTTTTTTGGATCGTGACGAGGAAGGCTTGAGGGGGCCGGTGGGTTCCGGCAGCCGCTCTTGAGCGGCCGGGCTTGCGCACCAGAAATTCGTGTCAACGGCGTTTTACAAATCTGAATTTGAAGACTACATCGGATGCAGTAGGGCGGCATCGGACGGGGTGTCTGCCCCACGGGACGTGCTGCCGTGTCGAGGGGGAATCACGGCGGCCGGCCGACTCGTGAAGGGGGAGAAGAATGAGCGAAGCGCCTGAAAATGGCTCGCCGCGTCCGGCGCGCACAGGGACCTTGTCGGATCATGTCTATGAGAAGATCGTCGCCGCGATCGCCGACGGAACCTATCCACTCGGCAGCAAGCTGCCCACCGAATACGCGATGTGCGACGAGTTCGGCGTGTCCCGCCCCGTGCTTCGTCAGGCCCTGCGCCAGCTGCGCGAGGACGACGTCATCCATTCCCGGCAGGGCTCCGGATCCTACGTCAAGCGGCGTCCGGACCATGCGATACTGACATTCGCGCCGGTCGGCTCGATCGCCGACATCCAGCGGACATTCGAATTCCGGGCCGCTATAGAGGGCGAGGCCGCCTATCTCGCGGCGGAGCGGCGGACGGCGAAGGATCTGGAGGAGATCCGCGATGCCGTGGCCGAGCTCGACCGCTGCATCCGGGAGAACGAGCTGGGCGTTGACGCGGACGAGGTCCTGCACTCCGCGATCTGCCAGGCCTCCGACAACCAGTACTTCGTCGCCGCGCGGCAATCGATGCGGGAGAACATCCTTGCCGGTATGAACCTCACCCGGAATCTGTCGCTCACCAAGACCCGCCAGCGGCTCGACCTCGTTCAGGCCGAGCATTACGCGATCCTCGACGCCATAGAGCGCCAGGACCGGGAGGGCGCCCGAAAGGCGATGCGGGCGCATGTCGAGAACGCCCGGCGGCGGGTCTTCGAGGGCGACTGAGTCGCGGGATCCGGTGTCGGCGCGGACGAAAATGCACGCCAGACATGCAAGTCGAATTGGTAAAATTGGTGCGACACTTCGTGCCAAGAATGCCAGATGCCGAAATTTCGATCATCGCTGCGGCAATGGCTATCATTCTGAAAAACATCCGGTAATCTGATTGTGATCGCGAGTGATGGGCACTTTCAAGGTGCCTGGAGCGACACTCTGGCATGTCAGATTTGTAAAATTTGTCTGGACATGTCCCCTGTCTGAGATGCTAGATCCTTCCAACGCCGCCACCAAACCAGGGGTGACGTTGGGAGGGAAGCATGGCGAAAATCGCAGTAGATCGGCTGAGAACGGTTTCTGAACTGCTTCTCGACATGCGTCTCTCTCCTGAGAAAAGCAAGGTTTCTCAGATATTTGATGCCATTCGGGCGCTCATTGTCGAGATCAAGCTGCTTCCAGGGCAGCAGATTTCGGAGCTTGAGGTGGCGGACGCTCTGGAGACCAGCAAGACGCCGGTGCGCGAGGCTCTGATACGTTTGGAAGATGCGGGACTTGTCAGAATTGTTCCAAAGAGCGGGACCTACGTGACACCGATCCGAATCGACCGCTACGTCGAGGCCTGCTTCATCCGGGTGAATTTGGAGATCGGCGCTGTGCGCAGGGCTGCCAGGAAATCCCACACCTCGGACGCCGATTTCTGTCGGGAGCTCGACGAGGGCATCGCGGAGCAGGAAGAAGTGATCGCACGCGACGATTACCGCCGCTTCTTCGAGCTCGACGAAGCCTTCCACAGGGCGCTCTACCAGCTTGCCGGCGTGCCGGGGGTGTGGTGGACGGTCAAGGGCGTCCAGGCCGACGTCGACCGTGTGCGCCATCTCAAGACCCTGCGGAACATCCGCAAGGGGCCCCAGATCATCGAACAGCACCGCGCCATCCGGGATGCGATCGCCGCCGGGTCTCCGGCCGACGCGGAAACGGCGCTGCTGGCCCATATCGGCGGGCTCGGCACCGAGATCGAGACGCTCTCGCGCCAGCCGGGCCTGCTCGAACATATCGAAATTCTCAACGCTGCTGTGAAGCGGCCTCACCTGCTCCGCGCCTAACGCGAGCAAAGAACTCCAGATCGGGAGGAATAATGTCCGGCGTGTTTCTTGAAGGGATCGTGAAGCGATACGGATCGCTTTCTGTGGTTCATGGGATCGATCTCGAGATCAAGCCTCGGGAATTCGTTGTCCTCGTCGGGCCTTCGGGCTGCGGCAAGTCCACGACACTGCGGATGATCGCGGGTCTGGAAGAAATCTCCGACGGCACGCTGCGCATCGGTGACCGTGTGATGAACAGGGTCGCACCGAAGGACCGCGACGTGGCGATGGTGTTCCAGAACTACGCGCTCTACCCGCACCTGAACGTGGCCGACAACATGGCCTTCGGTCTGCGGATCCGGAAGACGCCGAAGGACGAGATCGCCAAGTCGATCGAGGAAGTCGCCCAGATCCTCGGCCTGACCGAGTATCTCGAGCGCCGTCCCGCCGACCTCTCCGGCGGTCAGCGCCAGCGCGTCGCCATGGGCCGCGCCATCGTCCGCCATCCGGACGTGTTCCTGTTCGACGAGCCGCTCTCCAACCTCGACGCCAAGCTGCGTACCCAGATGCGGGCAGAGATCAAGCGTCTGCACAAGCGTCTGGGCGTCACCTCGATCTACGTGACCCACGACCAGGTCGAAGCCATGACCCTCGCCGACAGGATCGTCGTGATGGCCGATGGCCGGATCGAGCAGATCGGCACGCCGATGGACCTGTTCAACAACCCGGTCAACACCTTCGTTGCCGGCTTCATCGGCTCGCCGCCGATGAACCAGTTCTCCGCCGTCATCGAGGAAGGCCAGGGCGGCCTCGTGGCGCGTGCCAACGGCACCACCATTCCGCTCCCGGCCCTGGAAGAGCTGCGCGGCGCGGCCGGGCGTGACGTCGTCGTGGGCATCCGCCCCGAGCACGTCCACCTCGGCGCCGAGGAAGGGACGAGCGCGATCCCGATCGAACTCGACCTGATCGAGACCCTGGGCTCCGAGGCGCTTCTGCACACCCACGTCGGCAACGAGACCTTCGTCGCCAAGGTCGAGACCCATGGCGAGATCGGCCACCTGCAGGGTGTCAACGCGCTGCACGTCAAGCCGGAGAGGGTGAAGCTCTTCGACCGTGAAACCGGCCGTGCCATCGGCCGGGCAGCCTGAGGCGGGGGGAGACATGGCCAACATTAGCAACTCACCCTCTGACCGGAGCGACGGCGTGATTGCCGGCAGCGCTCCGTCAGTAGGGCCGACACGTCCCTTCGCCAAGCGGCTGGACCGCATCCAGATGCACCTTCGGCGGGAATGGCAGATCTACCTGATGCTCGCCCCGACCATCATCTGGTTCCTGCTCTTCCTGTATCGCCCGATGTACGGGCTGCAGATCGCCTTCAAGGATTATTCGGTGTTCCTCGGCTTCGAGGGCAGCCCCTGGGTCGGGTTCGAGCACTTCCAGACCCTGTTCCAGAGCGACCAGTTCCTGCGCGCCCTGAAGAACACGGTTATCATCTCTTCGCTGACGCTGGTATTCGGCTTCCCGATGCCGATCATCCTGGCGCTGATGTTCAACGAGATCCTGAACGAGACCTTCAAGCGGACGGCCCAGACCATCGTCTACCTGCCGCACTTCATCTCCTCGGTGATCATCGCGGGTATCATCATCACGGCGTTCTCGCCCTCCGCGGGTATCGTGAACACCGTCATCGGATGGTTCGGGGTGGAGCCGATCTACTTCCTGACGAAACCGGAATGGTTCAGGCCGATCTTCATCGGTGCGGGCATCTGGCAGGAGGCGGGCTTCCAGTCGATCGTCTTCCTTGCGGCAATCGCGGGCGTGAACCCCTCGCTCTACGAATCCGCCGTAGTCGATGGTGCCAACCGCTGGCAGATGATGTGGAAGATCACCATCCCCTGCATCATGCCGACGATCATCATCATGCTGATCATCCGCATCGGCAACCTGCTGGAAGTGGGCTTCGAGATGATCATCCTGCTCTACCAGCCGGCCACCTACCAGACCGCGGACGTGATCAACACCTTCATCTACCGTCAGGGCCTCATCGGCGGACAATACGACCTCGCCGCAGCGGCCGGTCTGTTCAACGCCGTGGTCGCCTTCACCCTGGTGATGACCGCGAACACGATCTCCAAACGCGTCTCCAAGACGTCGCTGTGGTGAGGCAAGTCCGATGAAAAACATGAACCTCTATTCGCGCGGCGACAAGATCTTCGTCTTCGCCAACATGGTGCTGATCGCGCTCTTCACGGTCGCCGCGCTGTACCCCTTCATCTACATTGCCGCGCTGTCCTTCAGCTCGGGATTTGCAGCCGCCGCCGGCAAGGTCGTGCTCACGCCGATCGAGCTGACCCTGGCCGCCTACGAGAGGGTGATGTCGGAGCCCGCGTTCTGGAACTCCTACAAGAACACCTTCATCTACACCTTCGGCGGCACGCTGACCTCGCTGCTGATCGTGATCCCGGGGGCCTATGCCCTGTCGCGGCCGCAGCTCTGGGGGCGTCGCTTCTGGAACCTGCTGGTGGCGTTCACGATGTGGTTCCACGCCGGCATGATCCCGTTCTTTCTGAACATGCGGGACCTGGGCCTGCTGGACAGCTACTTCGGCATCATCATCGGTTTCGCGGTCAACGCCTTCAACATCATCCTGCTGCGCAACTTCTTCGAGAGCATCCCGACGTCCTTCGAAGAGGCGGCCCGCATGGACGGTGCCAATGAATGGCAGGTGCTGTGGAAGGTGTTCGTCCCGCTGTCGAAGCCGGCCATCGCCACGATCACGCTGTTCTGCATCGTGGCCCGCTGGAACGGCTTCTTCTGGGCCATGGTGCTGCTGACCGACGAGGGCAAGATCCCGCTCCAGGTCTACCTGCGCCACACGATCGCGGAACTCAGCGACGACGAGGAATTCTCTTCGACCCTGCTGAGCGCACCCTACTCGGTGGAGACGGTCACGGCGGCGATCATCGTCTGTTCGATCATCCCCGTCCTGCTCATCTACCCCTGGGTTCAGAAGTACTTCAACAAGGGCATCCTGCTCGGAGGTGTGAAGGAATGAAGACGTCAATTATCGCATACAGGGAGGTATCCATGCGAATTCTGACACTCACTGCTGCCGTACTGGCGACAACGGCACTGACCGGCGTCACCCCGGCACTGGCCAACGATGATCTCAAGATCGTCGACGAGCCGCTGGAACTGACGGTCCACATCCACCATGTCCGCTCCACGGCCTATGACGAAAACTGGCCGGTGGAGAAGGTGGCCCAGGAGCTCACCAACGTCTATCTCAAGAACGCCACCGTCGGCTCGAACACGACCAACAGCGAAGAGGCCATGAACCTCCTTCTGGCCACCGGCAAGCTGCCCGACATCATCGGCAGCGCCCGGATCAAGGAAGCGGTCGACCAGTACGGTCCGCAGGGCGCCTTCCTGCCGCTCAACGAGCTGATCGAAGAGCACGCGCCGCACATCAAGGCGTTCTTCGACGAGAACCCGGACCTGATGAAGGCCGCCTCCTCCTCGGACGGCAACCTCTACTACATCCCCTACCTGCCGGACGGGAAGTATGGCCGCGGGTACTTCATCCGCTACGACTGGCTCGAAACTCTCGGGCTGGAAGTGCCGAACACCGTCGACGAGCTGTACGAAGTCCTGACCGCGTTCCGGACTCAGGACCCGAACGGCAACGGCGTCCAGGACGAGATCCCCTACTTCGCCCGCCAGTGGGAAGAACTGCCGCGTCTGGTGACACTCTGGGGCGGCCGGTCGTCGGGGTCCGACACCTACCACGACTTCTACGTCGAGGATGGCAAGATCCAGTATCCCTACATGGGAGAGGGCTACAAGGAAGGCATCAAGAACCTCGCCAAGTGGTACGAGGAAGGCCTGATCGACCCGGAAGTCTTCACCCGTGGTTCGTCCTCGCGTGAATACCTGTTGTCCGAGAACCTCGGCGGCATGACGCACGACTGGTTCGCCTCCACCGCCGGCTACAACGACTCGCTCGCCGACAAGATCCCCGGCTTCTCGTTCAAGGCGATGATTCCGCCGGAGAACGTGAATGGCGACCGGATCGCCGAGCACCGCCGGATTCTCGTGAAGCCGGACGGCTGGGCCATCGGCGGCACCAACAAGCACCCGGTCGAGACCATCAAGTATTTCGACTTCTACTTCTCGCCCGAAGGCCGCCGGCTGGTGAACTTCGGTGTCGAGGGTGAGCAATACACGATGGTCGACGGCAAGCCTCAGTTCACGGAAGAATTCCTGACCAATGGCCGCCCCGTGAACTCGCAGCTCTACGAGATCGGTGCGCAGCTTCAGGCGCGCGGCTACTACCAGGACTACGAGTACGAGAAGCAGTGGTCGAACCAGTACGCGCTTGAGGGCATCGAGCTCTACGAGCAGGGCGACTACCTGATCCCCGACTTCCTCGGCGTGGCGATGAACGCCGACGAGCAGCGGGTCTTCGACAAGTACTTCAGCCAGGCCCGGACCTACATGCTCGAGAAGCAGCAGGCCTGGATCCTCGGTGCCGCCGACGTGGAAGAAGAGTGGGATGCCTACATGTCCCAACTCGACCGCATGGGCATGAACGACGTGCTCGAAGTCATGCAGTCCGCCTACGACCGTCAGTACGGCGGCTGACCTGACACCTCCCGGCGCCGTCCGTCCGATCCCCGGACGGGCGGCGTCCCCAAGGCCGGCTCCGCCCGATACTCCGTGTCCCGGGCGGCGCCATTTATCCGTAACACCCGATATTCAAGGACGCCCGTCGATGCCTTCGACCGCCACAAAAGACGCCACCGCCTATCTCGATGAACCCAAGGCCGGTCGGCTGAACATCCAGTATGCGCCGTCCGGAGGCGAGGCGGTTGTCGAGAACCCGCCGCGCTTCATGTGGCTGCCCGTGGTCGAGGAAGGCGCCCGCTACGTCCTGCGCGTGTCGCAGGACCCCGCGTTTCCCAAGAAGGCCACGCAGTATTTCACCGATATTCCGCTGAACTTCCTGACCCCCGACGTCGTGTTCGAGCCGGGCGCCTACCATTGGGGCTATGCCGAGTGGGATGCCGAGTCCAAGGCCCCCTCGACCGTCTGGAGTTCCACCCGCAGTTTCGTGATCCCCGAGGGCCTGCCGCAGGTTCCGCTTCTCAAGCGTGACGGCCGCTACGCCAAGGCCGACATGGCGCACCCGCGCCTCTGGCTCGGGCCCAAGGATCTCGAGGAGTTCAAGAAGGCCGTGGCCAAGGATCCGGACAAGTGCACCTGGTCGACCTTCTACGAAAAGAGCGTCACGCCCTGGATCGACCGGCCGATCACCGAGGAGATCGCGCCCTATCCGAACAACCAGCGGACCCCGCCGGTCTGGCGCCAAGGGTATATCGACTGCCAGGAAGTACTCTACGCGATCCGTCACCTCGCCGTGGCCGGCAAGGTCCTGGACGACCAGGCGCTGCTGGACCGTGCCAAGGAATGGCTCCTGTCCGTTGCCGAATGGGACCCGAAGGGCACCACGTCGCGCTCCTACACCGACGAATGGGCCTACCGCATCGCCGATGCGCTCGCCTGGGGCTATGACTGGCTCCATGACCAGATGACCCAGGAGGAGCGCGACAAGGTCCGCGCCTCGCTGCTGGAGCGCACCCGCGATGTCGCCGAGCACGCGATCAAGCACGCCAACATCCACCTCTTCCCCTATGACAGCCACGCGGTGCGCTCGGTCTACGCGGTGCTGATCCCGTGCTGCATCGCCATGCTGGGCGAGGAGGAAGAGGCCCGGGAATGGCTCGACTACTGCATCGAGTTCCTTTTCACCGTCTACTCGCCCTGGGGCGACACCGATGGCGGCTGGGCCGAGGGGCCGCATTACTGGATGACCGCCATGGCCTACCTGGTGGACGGCGCCAACTACCTGAAGAACTTCAACGGCATCGACCTCTACAAGCGTCCGTTCTTCCAGAAGACCGGGGACTTTCCGCTCTACACCAAGCCGCCCACCACGCGCCGCGGCACTTTCGGCGACGATTCCACCATGGGCGACCTTGTCTGCCTCAAGGTCGGCTACAACCTGCGCCAATACGCGGGCGTGACCGGCAACGGCGCCTACCAGTGGTACTATGACGAGCTGAAGCGGAACGATCCGGGCACCGAGGGCATGTTCTACAACTACGGCTGGTGGGACCTGAACTTCGACGAGATGTGCTACCGCCACGATTACCCGATCGTGCAGGCCGAGCCGCCGGCGGACGATCAGCGCCTGCGCTGGTTCAAGGGCATCGGCTGGGCCGCGATCCAGCACCGGATGGGCAATCCCGACGAGCATATCAGCTTCGTCTTCAAGTCCTCCCCCTGGGGCTCGATCAGCCACAGCCACGGCGACCAGAACGCATTCTGCATGTCGGCCTTCGGCGAAGACCTGATGGTCAACTCGGGCTACTACATCGGTTTCAACACCTCGATGCACCGTCAGTGGCGGCGCCAGACGAAGTCGAAATGCGCCATCCTGATCAATGGCAAGGGCCAGTATGCCGACCGCGACAAGGTCCTGTCGATGCGCGCCACCGGCAAGGTCGAACAGGCCGAGCAGCGCGAGGACCATATCTATATCCGCGGCGATGCGACCGAGGCCTACAAGGTCCTGAGCCCGGAGGTCACGTTGGTCCGGCGCGAGGCCTACTTCGTGCATGACAGCTACTTCGTCATCGTCGACAGCATCGACGCCGAGGAACCGGTCAGCATCGACTGGCTCGCCCATGCCAACGGCCCCTTCGATGTCGGCTCCGACAGCTATCGCTACACCGGCGAGAAGGCGGGGTATTACGGCAAGTTCGTCTTCTCCGAAGGCGGAATGCCGAGCATCAGGCAGGTCGAGGGCTACGACGATGTCGACCCGGCCGAATACGAGGGCAAGCCGATCGGCTCGCGGATCGTCGCGACCTTCCCCAAGGCCAAGCGGCACCGCATCGCCACGCTGCTCGTGCCCTATCCCAAGGCCGCGCCGCGCCGGGTGTTCAACTTCATCGACGACCAGGGGTACGACGCGGACCTCTACTTCACCGATGCCGAGGAACGCAGCTTCAAGGTCGTCGTGCAGAAGCTGATGAAGGCCTGATTTTCGATTGCCGGCGCACTCGCGCGCCGGCAGATCATTCCCCCAATTGACCACGGAGAACACCGATGGACGTTACCAACTTCTGCTACGGCAAGGACCACGAACTCGAAGACCTGGGCGGCGGCATCAAGCGTCGCATGGCGATCTTCGCCGACAACGCGATGGTGGTTGAAGTGCATTTCGAGAAGGGCGCCGTGGCCGCGCTCCACAGCCACCCGCACGAGCAGATCTCCTATGTTCTTTCGGGCGTGTTCGAGTTCGAGATCGGCGACCAGAAGAAGGTCGTCCGGGCGGGCGACAGCACCTACAAGCAGCCCAACATGGTGCACGGCGCGACCTGCCTGGAAGAAGGCGTGCTGCTCGATTTCTTCACGCCGCACCGCGAAGACTTCGTGAAATAACCGCGGGCGCGGCCAGCGCCGCGGCTCCGACCGCCGAAAGACCCGCTCGCGGCAATGAAGCGGGCACCGGCAATCCCCGCAGCGCCCCTCCCTTGAGCGTTTGTGGGACAGTGCAGCAGAGCAGGCCGGGCCGTCCGAGAGGGCGGCCCGTGCCGTTTTTCCCGTGCCGTGTCGAGGCGTGCCAGGCGGACCATGATCTGCCCGAGACCGGGGTAGGGGCGTCCCCGACATGCCTCGCGAACCGTCGCGCCTGCGGCGGGACGGACCGGCGAGAGGGGTGCAGGCCGACCTCGGTCATTTCGAAAATTCAGCAACGGCGTGCCCCTTCCGAACGCGCCTGTCCACGACCACTCTTCCGGGGAATCCGCCGTGGCCTTGCCCTGCGGCCGGCTCACCGATGGGTGGTTGTCATGGCGCGGCAGCTTCTCTAAGAGCGCCAGCCCGCCACCGTGCGACTGCCGGTTCGATCCCCCGCCACGGCGCATGTCGAAAATTCGAAACTATTTGCCGCATGTTCAACACGCGAAACGGAAACGACTGAGCAACCTCCCCCAAAATGAACTGGATGCGGCACGTCGAACCGCACCGCCCGACCGACAAGGAGACGATTCTTGGAAACCCTGGTTTTCATCGGCCAGAATCTGGACGTGATCCTGGAGCGCACGCTTCAGCACCTGTCGATTGTCGGCGTGGCCATCGGCCTGGCGATCCTGACCGGCGTTCCGATCGGCATCCTCATCACGCTCAACCAGCGCGCCGCCGACATCGTCC
The DNA here is from genome assembly GCF_900188335.1 of Tropicimonas sediminicola. Lineage (GTDB taxonomy): Bacteria > Pseudomonadota > Alphaproteobacteria > Rhodobacterales > Rhodobacteraceae > Tropicimonas > Tropicimonas sediminicola. The sequence goes on from NZ_FZOY01000001.1 coordinate 685,740, forward strand.
TCTACATCGCGTCGATCATCGTGACGATCCCGTCGATCGCGCTCTTCGGTCTGATGATCCCCGTGCTGTCCCTGATCGGGCAGGGCGTCGGCTACCTGCCGGCCGTCATCGCCGTGCTGCTCTATTCGCAGCTGCCGATCATCCGGAACACCTACACCGCGATCTCGAACGTCGACCCCGCCCTGCGCGAGGCGGCGCGGGGTCTCGGCATGACCCCGATGCAGCGCCTGCGCCGCGTCGAGATCCCGCTGGCCATTCCCGTCGTGATGGCCGGCGTGCGGATCGCCGTGGTCATGAACATCGGGATCACGGCGATCGCGGCCTACATCGGCGCCGGCGGGCTCGGCGTCTACATCAGCCGCGGCATCTCCCAGTCCGACCCGCGCCAGCTCATCACCGGGGCGCTGATGGTCTCGCTGCTCGCCATCGTCAGCGACTACGCGCTGCTGGCACTCCAGAAACGTCTCACCCCGGCCTCCTCCTCCGGCGCCGGTGCTGGCCACTAACTCGATCCGGGAAGCACGATGATCAAACTCGAAAAACTCTCCAAGGTCTTCGAAACGCCCGGTGGCGGCTCGGTGATCGCTGCCGATCAGGTCTCGATGGAGGTGCCGGAAGGCGAGATCTGCGTCCTGCTGGGCCCGTCCGGCTGCGGCAAGACCACGACCCTCAAGATGATCAACGGCCTCATCCCCAAGACCAGCGGCAGCATCTGGGTCGCGGGTCGCGACACCGACACCGTGGATCCGGTCGAGCTGCGCCGATCCATCGGCTACGTCATCCAGCAGATCGGCCTGTTTCCGAACATGACGATCGAGGACAATATCTGCGTCGTGCCCGACCTGCTCGGCTGGGACCGCAAGAAGGCGCGCCGTCGGGCGGGCGAACTGCTCGAACTGGTGAACCTCGATCCGGCGATCTTTCTCAAGCGCTACCCCAAGGAGCTCTCCGGCGGGCAGCAGCAACGCGTCGGCGTCATCCGGGCCCTCGCGGCCGATCCGCCGGTGCTGCTGATGGACGAGCCCTTCGGCGCCATCGACCCCATCAACCGCGGGGTCATCCAGGACGAGTTCCTCAAGATGCAGAAGGAACTGCGCAAGACCATCGCCTTCGTGAGCCACGACATCGACGAGGCGATCAAGATGGGCGACCGGATCGCCATCTTCAAGGACGGGCACCTCGTCCAGTACGACAGCCCGGACGACCTGCTTGCGCGACCGAGGAACGACTTCATCGCCAGTTTCCTCGGCTCGGACCGTACCCTCAAGCGCCTGAGCCTGCTCAAGGTGTCGGACGTGATGCTCGGCGACCAGGTCCGCGTCACCGCGCAGGACGATGTCGCGAGGGCGCGCGACATGATGCAGGAAGCCGGGCACCGCAACATTGTCATGGTCGGTCCGCGCGGCCGGGCCCGCGGCTTCCTGCACCTCAACGACATCCGCGATGTCACCGGCCGCGTCGAAGAGCATTTCCAGGCCCTGCCGACAACGGTGAACGTCGACGACGATCTGCGCACCGCCGTGTCGCGGATGTTCCGCCACGACACAACCTGGCTGGCCTGCGTCGACGATGACGGCTTCTTCAAGGGGTTCGTCACGCAGCGGGCGATCTCGCACGCGCTCGGGGCCACCTACCGCGATGCGGCGCAGCCCGCCGAAGCCTTTGCGGAGGCACTATGATCCAGGGCGCCGTCATCAAGCAGGACCGCCTGCGCTCCAAGCTCGCGTTTGCCGTCGGCATCATTTTCGGCATCGGGCTCGTGGCGGGGGAGCAGGGCTACGTCGGGGATATCTGGCGGCTCTATTCCGAGGACATCACCTACCTCGTCGTGCAGCACGTCAAGCTGGTCGGGATCTCCTCCGGCCTCGCGATCCTGGTCGGCATCCCCGCCGGAATCCTGCTCAGCCGGGATTGGATGCAGCGCTATTCGGAGGCGATCCTGCAGGTGTTCAACATCGGCACCACGGTGCCGACGCTGGCGATCCTCGCCCTGTCGATCACCCTCCTCGGGATCGGCTTCACGCCGGCCGTGTTCGGCCTATGGGTGGCGACGCTCCTGCCGATCGTGCGCAACGTGTACCAGGGCCTGCGCGAGGTGCCGGCGCATCTCAAGGAAGCGGCCACCGGCATGGGCATGAGGCCGCTGCACATCCTGCGTGCGGTCGAACTGCCCAACGCGCTCTACGTGATGTTTGCCGGAATCCGCACGGCCGTTGCGATCAACGTCGGCACCGCGCCGCTGGCGTTCCTGATCGGCGGCAGCGGCCTGGGCGAGCTGATCTTCACCGGCATCGACCTCAACGACATGCAGATGCTGCTGGCCGGCGCAATCCCGACCGCGCTGCTGGCGATGCTGGCCGACTACCTGCTCGGCCGCGCGCAATACTGGCTGATCCCCCGCGGCGTGAACCCGCTGCGCTGACACAGGCGTTTCTCCTCCCACCCCAAACCCCAATGAGGTCCCTCATGTTCAATTCCCTCCGGAAGACCGCTGGCGCGGTCCTCGTATCGGCTGCCGTCATGGCGGGCGCCGCCCAGGCCGACCAGATCCGCGTCGGCGGCAAGAACTTCACCGAACAGCTCCTGATGACGGAGATCACGGTCCAGTACCTGGCCGCCAAGGGCTACGACACCAAGAAGCTCGAGGGCATGGGGACCGCGGTGGTCCGGTCCGCGATGGAGAACGGGCAGGTGGACATCTACTGGGAATACACCGGCACCTCGCTCATCACCTTCAACAAGATCGAAGAGTCGCTGAGCCCGGAAGAAACCTACGAGACCGTCCGCGATCTCGATGCCAAGGTCGGCATCACCTGGCTGAACCCGTCCGAGGCCAACAGCACCTACGCGATCGCCGTGCGGGCCTCCGACGACAAGGGACTCACCACGGTGTCCGACATGGCCGCGGCCTACAATGGCGGCAACGACCTGAGCTTCGGCGTCAACGCGGAATTCCCCAAGCGGCCGGACGGTCTGCCCGGTCTCCAGGACGCCTACGGCTTCAAGGCCGGCCGCGGCAACCTCGTGCCGATGCAGACCGGCCTGATCTATTCGGCGCTGAAGGAGGAAAAGCTCGACATCGGCCTCGTCTTCGCGCTCGACGGCCGTATCGCCGCCTTCGACTTCAAGGTACTCGAGGATGACCAGGGCTTCTTCCCGAACTACGCCCTGACGCCGAACATCCGCACCGAGGTGCTCGAGGCGAACCCGGAACTGGGCGAGCTCCTGAACGGCCTCTCCGCCATCTACACCGACGAGATCGTGCGTGACCTCTGCGCCCGCGTGGACGTGGACAAGATGACGGTGGAAGATGCGGCAGCGGCCTTCCTTGCTGAGCAGGGCCTCGTCTGACCTTGCGCCCGCCGGCTCCGGGCCGGCAATAACAGACGAGTGACGGCGCCGCCCCCGGCCAATCGGGGGCGGCCCAATTCCTGGAGATCCACAAATGCACCACCGCGACACGCTCCGTTGCGCCTGCGCGCAGATCGAGCACAAGCCGCACGATCCGGACGCGCTCTTCACCGCCCACATCGCGTCGCTCGAAGAAGCGCATGACCGGCAGGTGGATCTCGTGACCTTTCCCGAAACCTCGCTGACCGGCTATCCCCCCGGCGGCGGCGAGGTCCGCAAGATGGCCATATGGGCCGATGACCGCCGCCTTCTGGCCCTCGCCGCCAAGTGCCGCAACACCTACGCCGTCGTCGGCTTCGTGGAACACGGCCGCGGCGGACATTTCTACAATTCCATCGCCTGGCTGCACAAAGGCGAGGTCCTCAAGGTCTATCGCAAGATCAACCTGCCGACCTATGGCCGTCTGGACGAGGGCAAGTACTTCACCGCCGGCAAGCGCACGCAGACAATCGACATCGACCGGCACTGGATCTGCGGCGGCATGATCTGTGCCGACAGCTGGGATCCCGGCCAGCTCTATCTCTCGGCCATGCGCGAGAGCACGGTCCTTGCCCTTCCCATAGCTTCGACGAAGGAGGCCGTCGGCGGCGGTTTCTCGAACGAACAGGGTTGGGACATCGTCGCCCGCTACACGGCCATGATCTATGGTCTGCCGATCCTGCTCTGCAACTGGACCGGCCCGCATCTCGACATGAACTTCTGGGGCGGCTCGTCCGTCTACGGGCCCGACGGCCGCAAGCTCGCATCGGCATCCGGGGCGCCGGAGATGATCTGCGCCGACGTGCGGTTCGCCGACGTGGTTCACGCACGCCAGACCATGCCCACCGTCCGAACCCTCATGCCGCAGCTCCTGCTGCGCGAATTGCCCGGCCTGTTGGAGTAGCCAGATGTCCCCCGACGCAGACCTTCATCGTTTTCTCCTGGATCTGCGGTGGGATGACATACCGCGCCCGGCGCAGGACCGCGGCCGTCTCCTGCTGCTGGACCTGCTCGGCACCGCGATTGCCGGCACCGGCACCGCGTTGCATCAATCCGTGCTGCGCTATGCCCGGCGCAATCTCTCCGGCGGCCGCGCACGGGTGCTGTTCTCCGACGCGACCCTGTCTCCCGAGGGCGCGGCCCTTGTCGGCGGGATGACCATCGACGCGATTGATTCCCACGACGGGCATCGCCTGACCAAGGGGCACGTCGGCTGCGGCCTGCTTCCGGCCCTGCTGGCTGCCCTCGATGACAGCGGGCGCAGGATCGCCGGCACGGAGTTCCTGACGCTGCTTGCCGCCGGCTACGAGATCGGCAGCCGGGCCGGGATCGCGTTGCATGCGACCGTGCCGGACTATCATACGTCCGGCGCCTGGAGCGCCGTGAACTGCGCGGCGATCTCGGGGCACGTCATGGGCCTTGGGCCCGAGGCTTTCGCCCATGCGCTCGGCATCGCCGAATACCACGGCCCGCGCAGCCAGATGATGCGCGTGATCGCGCATCCGACCATGCTCAAGGACGGCTCGGGCTGGGGGGCTATGGCAGGCGTTTCGGCCGCGTATCTGGCGGCGGAAGGGTTCACCGGCGCGCCGGCCGTCACCGTCCTGGCCCCGGAGGTCGCACCGATCTGGAAGAGCCTCGGCCGCGACTGGGAAGTGATGAACCAGTACGTCAAGGGCTTCCCGGTCTGCCGCTGGGCGCAGCCGGCAGTGCAGGCCGCGCTCGACCTCGTGGAATCGCACGCCCCATCGGCAGACGAGATCGACGCGGTCGAGGTCCACAGCTTCGCCGAGGCCATCGCGCTCTGCCGTCGCGTGCCCGAGACCACCGAGGAGGCGCAATATGCCATCGGCTGGCCGTTGGCCGCCGCGCTGGTGCGGCGGCGGATCGGGGTGGCAGAGGTATCGGATGGCGCCTTCGAGGACGCCGCGCTGCGCGAGATGCTCGGGCGGATCCGCTATGTCGAGGATGCCGCCATGAACGCCCGCTTCCCGGCCGAACGGTTCGCCGTGCTGCGCCTGCGTCTCCGCTCCGGGGCGTGGATCGAGACTGGCTGGACCACCGCGAAGGGCGACCCGGAAACGGCCTTCGGCACAGCGGAGATGGTCGACAAGTTCTACCGCCTCGGCGGGGATGTCTGCTCGCGGGACCGGCTCGACCGAATCCACGGCGCGGTCATGGGCCTCGATGGCGGAACAGGATCCTTCGAGACCCTGCTCTCCGAAATGTTCGCGGCGCCCCGTCAGGGACGCCGCGCAGATTGAAGGGGAGGGGGCTTGCCCCCTCCGAGAGCCGGCCTCAGCTCCAGGGGTAGGGGCTGTTGGACACCGGGTGCAGCTTTCCTTCGGCGTAGCGCGAAAACCGGAAAGGCTCCAGCAGCGCGGAGGTCTCGCCGGTGATCTCCTTCGCAACCAGCTCTCCGACGCCGAGCATTTTGTAGCCGTGGTTGGAATCGGCGATGATGTAGCAGTTCTCGCGGAACACATCGAACACCGGGAAGCTGTCGGGCGTGAAGCAGCCGACGCCGCCGGAGGCTTCCTTGTGATACTTCGGCATGGTGCCCGAGAAACGGCCATTGCAATGCGCCAGCGCCGACACCCACATATGGGCGAATTCCGGCGACGAGACGAACTCCGGCGAGGCCGGTCCGTAGGGGTCGATCGCGACCTCGCTGGCGGGCTTGTCGATCGCGTAGGGCATGGCGCCGCCCTGAATGCCGCCGAAGTGCGGGTCGGGCTTGTAGTAGATGCCCCACATCTTGTCGGTGATCAGCGAGCCGTCGACATCGGAATAGAGCGGCGCATCGGTGTCGACATGGATCACCGGCGGCAGATCGCCCGCGTTGGTCCGGAAGCTCTCCGGATCGACGCGCAGCACGCCCTCCTCGAGCTGCCAGAACTTCCACATCGGGATGCCGTCGTGCAGCGTGCCGTCGGCGCCCTTGATCGAGACCGTCTCGGGCAGTTCGGCCATGCTCCAGAAGTCCCGCACCCAGGGGCCGGTGGCGACGACGAGATAATCGCAGGCGATCGGGCCCTTGTCGGTCTCAACGCCAGTGATCGCCGAGGAGGAGCCGTTGGCGCCCTTGAGCCCCTTGACCGTCACGCCGGTCAGGATGCGCACGCCTTCCTCTTCGGCCATCTTGGCGAGCGCGTAGATTGCCTTGGTGTTGTGGGCGTAGCCACCCTTCTTCTCGTGCAGGACAGAGGTGATGTTCTGCGCGCGCCAGTCGGAGAAAAGCTCCTTCATGTAGGCGTCGCAATCGTCGGTGCCCTCGATGAAGACCGACTCGTAGCCGATGCCCTGCTGCTCGCGGTAGATCTGGGCCACGTCCTCGTGCATCGACTCGGGCGAGATCTGCATGTAGCCGACCGGGTTGTAGCTCAGCGCCTTGGCGTTGGCTTCCCAGTGGCTGACCGAATGCGCCATCAGTTCGCGCATTGCGGGCTGGAAGTAGTTGTTGCGGACCACCCCGCAGGCGATGCCGGAGGCGCCCGCCGCGATACCGTCCTTGTCGACGATGACGATGTCTTTGCCGGAGCCTTTGCCTGAGGCCTTGAGCATCCGTGCCAGATGCGTCGCCGTCGACAGGCCGTGAATACCTGCCCCGATGATCAGATAGGGCACGTGGGTGGGAAGGGACATTTGGGGCTCCATTTGCGCGTGGCGGACAGGCCGCCGATCTGACCGGCAGGATGCGTCCAGCGAGTTCGGCGCTTTCGTGCTCTGTCGTCAATCTTTTTAGAAATCTCGCCATGCATGCGAATGCCGGCGAATCCGGCCGAAAGGCGCGGCATTGCCGCCTGGGCAGGCACGCGGTGAATGGACCTGCCAGGCCGATGGGGAAATCTCGCGCAAGATTGGCGCGGTATCGAAAATGCGACAGTGCCGCTTCGACGATAGTCTGTGGGATCGACTCGCGACCTACCTACCGGAGCCCCCGCATGACCAACCTCCCCGCCGTCAACAAGGTGCGCTCGGCCCTGGATGCCTGCCAGGACGGGTATTCCCTGCCGAGCGCATTTTACAACGACGAGGCGCTGTTCCAGGCCGATATCGAGGCCATCTTCTACAACGACTGGCTCTTCGCTGGCCCCGAATGCGAGATCCCGAACCCCGGCGACTACATCACGCTGACCGTGCACGAAGCCCCGATCATCGTCCTGCGCGACAACGAGGGCGAGATCCGCGCGTTTCACAACTCCTGCCGGCACCGCGGATCGCGTCTCTGCGACAAGGCGCGCGGTCACACCGGCCGCCTCGTCTGCCCGTACCACCAGTGGACCTACGAACTCTCGGGCAACCTGGTGTCGACGCGGTACATGGGCGAGAGCTTCGATGCGTCGAAGTTCCCGCTGAAACCCGTCCACGTGACTTCGATCGAAGGGCTGCTTTACATCTGCCTCGCGGACGCCCCGCCGGACATCGAACGCTTCCGTGCCGCCATCTCGCCCTATATCGCGCCGCACGACCCGCGCCGCACCAAGATCGTCCACGAGTCGGTGATCGTCGAGGAGGCGAACTGGAAGCTCGTGATCGAGAACAACCGCGAGTGCTATCACTGCGCGGGCAACCACCCTGAACTGCTGGTCTCGCTGGTGGAAATGGCCCTTCCCGAAGACGCGCGCTTCGGCGACGAGTTCCGCATCATGGAGCAGAAGGCCCGCGAATGGGATGCGCTCGGCCTGCCGCACAGGCCGGTGGACGGCGGCAACGAGTTCCGCTGCATCCGGCTGCCTTTCCGCGAGGGCGCCTATTCCATGACGCTCGACGGCAAGCCCGCCAGCAAGAAGCTGCTCGGCGAGCTGACGGAGGCGGACCTGGGCTCCGTCCGCGCATTCCGCGCGCCGAACAACTGGCATCACTTCCTGTCGGAAATGACCATCCATTTCCGCGTGTTGCCGCTTGGTCCCAACCGGACCGAAGTGCGCACCACCTGGTGCGTGCACGAGGATGCGGTCGAGGGCTGGGATTGCGAGGTCGAGCACCTCAGCCACGTCTGGGTGGAGACCAACGACCAGGACAAGCGACTGGCGGAGGAAAACCAGATCGGCACACGCTCGCCCGGATACCAGCCCGGTCCCTATTCGGAGGTCTCTGAATTCATGATTCTGAACTTCCTCGACTGGTACCGGGGCAAGCTCGAGGCCTGGATCGGCGCGCCGGCCTCCACCCTTGCCGCGGCGGAGTGACCAATGGCACTGGACGCATCGTTTTCGACCCTGCCATTCCCGAAGGCCGGCCTGCCTGCCCACCCGTCGCGCCAGCGCCTTCTTCGGCTCGTGGGGCGCAGGCAGGAGACTCCGGATGTAGTGACCTTCGACTTCGAGGTTCTGGACGATAGGCTGCGCCACCATCCCGGCCAGGCGATCGCGCTGGACCTTCCGATGGCAGGCGGCACGGCGACGCGGACCTTTACCCTGGCCTCGTCGGGGATCGACCCGCGGCGTGTGTCGGTCACGGTCAAGGCGGGCTCGCCCGGCAATGCCACCCGCTGGATGCACGAGACCCTGCATCCTGGCGCCGAGATCACCGCCCGCGGTCCTTTCGGCCGCTTCACCCTGGCTGCACATCCGGGAAAGCCGCTGCTGCTCGTGGGGGGCGGGTCGGGGTTCACGCCGATGATGTCGATGCTGCGCTGGCTCCACGCGCGTCGTGAAACGGCTGATGTCGCCGCGATCCAGGTCGCGCGCCGCGTCGAGGACCTGCTCTTCACCGAGGAACTGGGCCGGATCGCCGCCAACATGCCGAACCTGCGTCTCTTCGACGTCGTGACTGCGCCGGGCGCCGGCGAGGCATGGCGCGGCTATCGGGGTCGGCCGGACCGCGCCATGATCCGCGCCATGTTCCCAGACGTCGGGCGGCGCGTGGCCTTCTGTTGCGGCCCCGAGGGGTTCATGAGCCAGATGCGTCGCGTCCTGGGCGCCGAGGGGTTGGATGCGCGCCAGTTCCACACCGAAAGCTTCGGTACGGCGCCTGTCCGCATCGCCGAAGCCCCGGCCTCCGAAGACGCGGCGTGGGATGGCGTGGCGGTGAAGTATCGCGGCCAGATCCACGACCTGCCGCCCGACCAGCCGCTGAGCACCGCGCTCGCCGCAAGGGGGCAGCGCATTCCGACCGGGTGCGGCGAAGGGCAGTGCGGCACCTGCCGTCTGCGGTTGCTCGAGGGCGAGGTCGAGATGCAGCAGCAGGGCGGCCTCTCGGAACGCGAGGTCGAACAGGGCTACATCCTTGCCTGCTGTTCGCGGCCGAAGGGGCCGGTGACCCTCGCAGATCCCGCTTGATTTCCTGAGCCGCATCCGCCACGAGCCTGTCTTCCCGTGGCGGATACGTCTCCCCATCCTCCGCGCTCACCCACAAGACACGGCGTAACGCCGCGCCTGCAAAGTACGTAGGCTCGACCTGACCATGAACGACGACCAGGGCCAGTCCGAGGCGCAAGCCCCCGCGAACGCGCGCAAGCCGATACTCTTCGAGTTCGTGCTGCTCGACGCGTTCTCGATGCTGTCGGTCATCTCCGCGATCGAACCGCTGCGCGTGGCAAACCGGATCCTCGGCCGCGAGGTCTATGAGTGGCGGCTCGTCTCGGAGGACGGAGATTCCGTGCAGGCCTCGAACGGGATCGTCGCCCAGAGCGAAGGGCTCGTGGGCGAGGGCGGCCGGCCTGACTACACCTTCGTCTGTGCCGGCCTGAGCCTTGTGGCGCGTCACCCGACACGGCTCAGCGCGTTTCTCAACCGGCGTTTCGCGGCAGGTGTGACGCTGGGCGCGATCTCGATGGGCACGATCTTTCTCGCCCGCGCCGGCCTGCTCAGGAACCGGCGTTGCACGATCCACTGGGAGGGCCAGCCCGCCTTCAAGGAGGAATTCCCGGAGATCGACCTGACCCGTGCGATCTACGAGATAGACGGCAGCATCATGACCTGCGCCGGGGGCATGTCGTCCTTCGATCTCGTGATGGAACTGATCGCCCGCGACCACGACCAGCGGGTGCTGCGATCCATCGCCAACCAGCTGCAGCTCGACCGCATTCGGACGGGCGGCATGCTGCAATCCCCGGGCACCGAACACATCCCCGACACCACGCCGAAACAGCTCCGCCAAGCGATCAAGCTGCTTGGGGACAACATGGAACATCCGATGGCGCCTGCCGCCCTGGCCTCGTCCGTGGGGGCGAGCCGCCGGACGCTGGAGCGGCTCTTCATCAAGTACACCGGCATGACGCCGTCGAAATACTGCAAGATGCTGCGGCTCGAACGGTCGCGCGACCTCCTGCTGCACAGCAACATGCCAATCCTCGACGTGGCCGTGGCGACGGGCTTTCGCTCGGGCTCTTACTTCTCGTTCTGCTTCTCGGAATACTACGGCATCTCGCCCTCGTCGCTGCGGCAGGGCGTGGTGCGCGGCAAGGTTCCGGGGTCCTGACCCTACTGGCCGCGGTCAGGCGCCGCGCGTCGTGCGCGGCGTCTCGTCGAAGTGGCGCCGATAGGCGTCGGAAAATGCCGCCTGCGTGGCAAAGCCGGTCATCTGCGCGATCTCGCCAATGCTGATGCGGGATTTGCGCAACAGCCCCCGCGCCGTGTCCAGCCGGATCTCGCGGTAGGTCTGCATCACCGACTTGCCGAACGCCTCGGAAAACTGCCGCTGAAGCTGGCGCCCCGACAGGCCCACCAGCGGCGCGATCTGCTCGAGGTGGAGCGGGTCGGCCACGTGGGATTCCATCAGCTCCAGCGCCTCCACGACGGCGCGCGGCAGAGGACCATACCGCGCCTCGACGCTGGCCTGCTGCGGGGCATCGGCCACGCGGATCTCGGTCTGGATGAACCAGTCACTGATCTGGCGGGCGAAGCTCACCCCGTGCTCGGCGGAGATGATCGAGTGCATCATGTCGAGCGGGGCGGTGCCGCCCGCACAGGTGTAGCGGTCCCTGTCGATGACGTAGAGACGCCGTTCCAGGAAGAAGCGGTCCGAATAGGCGCGGAGTTCCTCGAGGTGGTGCCAATGCACCGTGAACCGGCGCGCTTCCATCAACCCGGCCCGCGCCAGGACCGCGGCGCCCCCCGAAATGCCGCCAAGCGGCACCCCGCGCCGGTCGAGCTGTCGCAACCAGGTGAACAGGGCCGGGTCGTGCACCCGCAGCGGGTCTCCCCCGGCCACCACGAAGACCATGTCGAAGGGCAGTGCCTGCGTCGCGATGGCCTCCGTCTCCATGACCGCCGGCAGCGAAGAGCGTACCGGCCCGCCCCGGACCGAAAGCGGCACGATCTCGTAGAGCGGCTCGTCGGAGAACAGGTTCGCGGCCCGCAGCGGCTCCATCGCGGCAGAGGTGCTCATCATTGCGAAGCCCTCGATCAGGAAGAACCCGATTCTGCGACGCGGCATACGTGACCCTTTTTCGAATGAAAACGTCTCGATTTCGAAAGATATGCCGGAAGGCCACGGGGTAGGACAAGGGGACAAACAACGGAGTCACACGATGGGTTTCTCGGGTTTCCGGGTCATCAAGGAGGCCCTGACAGGGCACAGGGGCTGGGGCGAGCTATGGCGCAACCTCGAGCCGAAACCGGAATACGACATCATCATCGTCGGTGGTGGCGGGCATGGGCTGGCGACGGCCTATTACCTGGCGAGCGTGTTCAAGACGTCGCGGGTCGCGGTGCTCGAAAAGGGGTGGCTCGGCTCGGGCAACATCGGTCGCAACACCACGATCATCCGTTCGAACTACCTGCTGCCGGGCAACCAGCCGTTCTACGAGTTCTCCATGAAACTCTGGGAGAATCTGGAGCAGGAGCTGAACTTCAACGCGATGGTCAGCCAGCGCACGATCATCAACCTGTTCCACAGCGACGGCCAGCGCGATGCCTACCGCCGTCGCGGCAACGCGATGCACCTGACCGGTGCCGGAGGCCGCCTGCTGTCGCAGGAGGAGCTGCGCGGCATCGCCCCGTTCCTCAACTTCGACAACGCCAGGTTCCCGATCAAGGGCGGGCTGATACAGGAACGCGCCGGCACCGCGCGGCACGACGGGGTCGCCTGGGGCTATGCCCGCGGCGCCGACCGTCGCGGCGTGGACCTGATCCAGAACTGCGAGGTAACCGGCTTCCGCATCGAGGCAGGCAAGGTCCTCGGCGTTGAGACCACCCGTGGTTTCATCGGCGCGAAGAAGGTCGGGGTGGCGGTCGCCGGCTCCTCCTCCCGTGTGATGGCCAAGGCGGGCATGCGCCTGCCGATCGAGAGCCACGTGCTACAGGCCTTCGTTTCGGAAGGGCTCAAGCCGACGATCCCGGGCGTCATCACCTTTGGTGCCGGGCATTTCTATGTCAGCCAGTCCGACAAGGGCGGGCTGGTCTTCGGCGGCGATATCGACGGCTACAATTCCTACGCGCAGCGGGGCAACCTGCCGGTGGTAGAGGACGTGATCGAGGGCGGCATGGCGCTTATGCCGATGCTCGGCCGGGCCCGGCTTCTGCGGAGCTGGGGCGGGATCATGGACATGTCGATGGACGGCTCCCCGATCATCGACCGGACCCACATCGACGGCCTCTATTTCAACGGCGGCTGGTGCTACGGCGGCTTCAAGGCGACCCCCGCCTCCGGCTATGCCTTCGCCCATCTCCTCGCGACCGATACGCCCCACGACACCGCGACGGCCTACCGGTTCGACCGTTTCGCCCGCGGCCACGTGGTCGATGAAAAGGGCGTCGGCGCCCAGCCCAACCTGCACTGAGATCCAGACATGCTGATCCCCCATCCCCTTCTGGGCCTGCGCGACGCGCAGGAATTCACCTACCTCGGCGACGCCAGCCTGATGGCCCGGCCGGATCCCGATCAACCGGACGCGGAGGCGGCCTTTGCCGACTACGTCTTTCTGCGTGACAACCCCGCCGGCGTGCACCGGGAGCTGTGGTTCCACGAACAGGGCGACCGCTCCTGGCTGGTAGTGACCCGCAACACGGTGACCCACGAGATCCTCGGCGCCGAACTTGCCACCGACGTGGCGCGGAGGGGCGCATGACCCGCATCCAAGGCGGCCTGATCGACCGCAACCGCCCCCTGAGTTTCCGGTTCGACGGCCGGTCCTACAGCGGCTTCGAAGGCGACACGCTCGCCTCGGCGCTGCTGGCCAACGGTGTCCGTCTGGTCGGGCGCAGCTTCAAGTATCATCGCCCGCGGGGCATCTTTTCCGCCGGTTCCGAGGAGCCCAATGCGCTCGTCGAGTTGCGCGAGGGCGCCCGCCGGGAGCCCAATACCCGCGCCACCGTGGTCGAGCTCTACGACGGCCTCGTCGCCGACAGCCAAAACCGCATCGGCTCGCTCGAGCACGACCTTCTGTCGGTCAACGACCTGTTTGCGCCGTTCTTCGCGGCGGGCTTCTACTACAAGACCTTCATGTGGCCGCGCGCCTTCTGGGAGAAGCTCTACGAACCGGCGATCCGTCGTGCGGCCGGGCTGGGGTCGCTGTCGATGCTGGCGGATCCCGACGCCTACGACCGCGGCTTCCAGCACCCGGACCTTCTGGTGATCGGCGGCGGCGCGGCCGGGCTCATGGCGGCCCTGACCACCGGGCGCGCCGGCGCATCGGTGCTGCTGGCCGACGAGGATTGCCGCCTCGGAGGTCGCCTCCTGGCCGAAGGCGGCGTGATCGACGACACGCCCGCCGCCGACTGGGTGGCCGGTGTCGTGGCGGAGCTCGAAAACCTGCCAAACGTCCGTATCCTGACGCGCACCACTGTGTTCGGTGCCTATGACCATGGCGTTTACGGTGCGGTGGAACGTGTCTCGGACCACCTGCCCGAGCCGGGCCGGAAGGTGCGCCAGACGCTATGGCGGATCAGCGCCCGGCACGCGATCCTGGCCACCGGCGCCACCGAGCGCCATATCCCCTTTGGCGACAATGACCGGCCGGGGATCATGCTGGCCGGGGCGATGCGCGCCTACGTCAACCGCTGGGCCGTGACGCCGCAGGCGCGGGCCGAGGACCCGGTCGCGATCTTCACCAACAACGACGACGGTCACCGCACGGCGCTGGCGCTTGCGGCCAGGGGCGTGCCTCTCGCCGGGGTGATCGACACCCGCTCGGGCGTGTCGAGCCTTGGCGAATACCGGACCTTCGCCGGCGCAACCGTCACCGGCACCAAGGGGCGCAAGGGGCTGTCCGCCATCGAACTGCGCCACGGCGGAACGTCGGAATGGCTGAACTGCGGCGCGCTCGGTGTCTCGGGCGGCTGGAACCCGAACGTCCACCTCGCCTCGCATCACCGTGGGCGTCCTCTCTGGAGTGACGAGAAGCTTGCCTTCGTTCCGGATGACAACGGCCCGCAGGGCCTGCTGGTGGCCGGGGCGGCGCGCGGCGAAGGCTCGACGGCCGAGGCCCTGGCCGACGGCGCCCGCGTGGCCCTGACCGCGCTCGAGGCCCTCGGCATCTCCGGCACCGCCCCCGCAATCCCCGTGGCGAGCGAAGAGCCGTCGGCCATCGAGGCGTTCTGGCACGTTCCCGCGAAGGGCCGCGCCTGGGTCGATTTCCAGAACGACGTGACCGTCAAGGATATCAAGCTCGCCCACCAGGAAAACATGCGGCCGGTGGAACACCTGAAGCGGTGGACGACCCTCGGCATGGCGACAGATCAAGGCAAGACAGCCAACGTCACCGCTCTTGCGGTGATGGCCGAGCTGACCGGCAAGACCATCCCCGAAACCGGAACGACGATCTTCCGTCCGCCCTATACACCCGTTTCCATGGGTGTTCTGGGTGGCGGCGACACCGGGCAGCGGTTCCGCCCCCGCCGCCTGACCCCGACGCACCCCTGGGCCGAGGCGCAGGGAGCCGTGTTCGTCGAGGTCGGGCCGTGGATGCGCGCCCAGTATTTCCCGCGCGCCGGCGAGACACACTGGCGGCAAACCGTCGACCGCGAGGCCCGCGCCGTGCGGGCGAGCGTCGGTGTCTGTGACGTGACCACGCTGGGCAAGATCGACGTACAGGGCCCGGATGCGGGCGAGTTCCTGAACCGGATCTACGCCAACTTGATGGGCACGCTGAAACCCGGCAAGGTCCGCTACGGCCTGATGCTGCGCGAGGACGGCATCGCCTACGACGACGGCACCTGCGCCTGCCTCGCCGAAGGCCATTACGTGGTGACCACCACAACGGCCAACGCGGGCCTCGTCTACCAGCGCATGGAATTCGCGCGGCAATGCCTCTGGCCCGAGCTGGATGTGACGCTGATCTCGACCACCGACGCCTGGGCGCAGATCGCGGTCGCAGGGCCGAAATCACGAGAGCTCCTGTCGCGCATCGTGGACGGGTTCGACATGTCGAACGACGCCTTCCCCTTCATGGGCTGTGCGGAGTTGACGGTCTGCGGCGGCTTGCGTGCGCGGTTGTTCCGGATCTCCTTCTCCGGCGAACTTGCCTACGAGATCGCCGTCCCGGCCCGCTACGGCAACGCGCTGATGGAGCGGTTGATGGACACCGGAAAGGATCTGGACGTCACCGCCTACGGCACCGAGGCGCTTGGCGTGCTGCGGATCGAGAAAGGTCACGCGACGGCCAACGAGATCAACGGCCAGACCACCGCGACCATGCTCGGCATGGACCGGATGGTCTCGCGCAAGAAGGACTCGATCGGCGCGATCATGTCCCGCCGGGAGGGCCTGTCGGGCGATGCCCGCCGCCTGGTCGGCTTCGTGCCCGTCGACGCCGGCGAGCCGGTCGTGGCGGGGTCGCACCTTGTCGCGCCGGGGGATCCGGTCGACATGGCGCATGATCAGGGCTGGATCACCTCCGCCTGCTACTCGCCCCATGTCGGCTCTTCCATCGGCCTCGGCTATCTCGTGAACGGCGACAGCCGGCTCGGCCAGGAATTCATCGCCGCCAACCCGCTCGAGGGCCAGTCCGTCCGCGTCAAAGCGGTCTCGGCCCATTTCGTCGACCCCGAAGGAGAGCGTCTTCGTGACTGACCTGACCCCCATCACCGCCCTCGGCGACAGCGTGCCGCGCGTTCACACTGCCGGTGGCTACACGCTTCGCGAAAACGCGGACCTTGCGCTCGCCTCCCTTGCCGTCGCCCGCGGCGTGGCCGCACCTGCACCCTTCGGCCTTGGCCTTCCGGATGCCGGCGGGCTTGCGGTGGGCGAGGGCGGCAGGAGCGCCTTCTGGACCGCGCCGGACCAGTGGATGATCGCCGCGGAGGGGATGGCCGAAACGGACTTCGCCGCATCGCTGCTTGCAGAGGTTCCGGGCGGGCGCGTCACCGAGCAGACCGACGGATGGACGGCCTTCGAGATCGCCTCCGAGGACGCGGCACAGATCGAGAGCCTGCTGGAACGGCTGGTCAACCTTCCCGCCGCGGCAACGGCGCCCGGGCGCGCGACCCGGACCGGACTGGAGCACATGAGCGTCTTCGTTCTGCGCCGGACCGACAGCCACGTGACGATCATCGGGATGCGCACGTTGGCGGCCAGCCTCTGGCATGCCCTGGAAACCGCGGTGGACCGCCTGGGAGGCACGCAATGAGCGCGACGATCATCGACGGAAAGGCCTTTGCGGCCGATGTGCGCGGGCGCGTGGCCGAGCAGGTGGGGCGCCTGAACGACGCGCATGGCATCACGCCCGGCCTCGCCGTGGTGCTCGTCGGCGAGGACCCTGCCAGCCAGGTCTACGTGCGCAACAAGGGGAAGCAGACGGTCGAGACGGGGATGAACTCCTACGAGCACAAGCTGCCCGCCGAGACCGGCGAGGCGGAGCTGCTGGCCCTGATCGAACGGCTCAATGCCGACCCGGAGGTTCACGGAATCCTCGTGCAGTTGCCCCTGCCGGATCACATGGACAGCGACCTCGTCATCAACGCGATCGACCCGGCAAAGGATGTCGACGGCTTTCACATTTCGAACGTCGGGCTGCTGGCGACGGGGCAGAAGGCCATGGTGCCCTGCACGCCGCTGGGGTGCCTGATGATGTTGCGGGCGCACCACGGAAACCTGTCGGGGCTGAATGCCGTGGTCGTGGGCCGGTCGAACATCGTCGGCAAGCCGATGGCGCAGCTTCTGCTGCGCGACAGCTGTACCGTGACCATCGCCCACAGCCGCACCCGCGATCTCGCCGAAGTCTGCCGGGGTGCGGACATCCTCGTTGCCGCCGTCGGGCGGCCCGAGATGATCCCGGGCGACTGGGTGAAGCCGGGCGCGACCGTGATCGACGTCGGCATCAACCGCATCGAACGCGATGGCAAACGCAAGCTCGTCGGGGACGTGGAGTTCGTTGGTGCGAACCGGATTGCAGGCGCGATCACCCCCGTGCCGGGCGGTGTCGGGCCGATGACCATCGCCTGCCTGCTCGCCAACACGCTGACCGCCTGTTGCAGGGCCAACGGCCTGCCGGAGCCCCAGGGTCTGACCGCCTGAGCCAGCCGCAAGAACAGAACCGGGACCGGCCGGCGCCTCGGGCGCCCCGGTCACGCACATCCAAAGGAGCCCAGAATGTCCACGAAGTATTGCCTCACCGTGACCTGTCCCACCCAACGCGGCATCGTCGCGGCGATCTCGACCTTCCTGTCGGAGCGCGGCTGCAACATCACCGACAGTTCGCAGTTCGACGACATGGAGACCGGCACCTTCTTCATGCGCGTGAGCTTCCTGTCGGAGACCGGCGCGGACGACGAGAAGCTGTCGAAGGAATTCGCCAACGTCGCCAAGCCGTTCGGCATGACCTACGCCGTCCATGACGAGAGCCGGAAGATGAAGGTCGTCATCATGGTCTCGCGCTTCGGCCATTGCCTGAACGACCTTCTGTACCGCTGGCGCATCGGCGCGCTTCCGATCGAGATCGTCGGCGTGATTTCCAACCACATGGATTACCAGAAGGTCGTCGTGAACCACGACATCCCGTTCCACTGCATCAAGGTCACCAAGGCCAACAAGCCCGAGGCCGAAGCCCGGCAGATGGAGATCGTTGAGGAGACGGGCGCGGAGTTGATCGTACTGGCGCGCTACATGCAGGTCCTGTCGGATGCGATGTGCCAGAAGATGTCTGGGCGGATCATCAACATCCACCATTCGTTCCTGCCGTCGTTCAAGGGCGCGAACCCTTACAAGCAGGCGTTCGAGCGCGGCGTGAAGCTGATCGGCGCGACGTCGCATTACGTGACGGCCGATCTCGACGAGGGGCCGATCATCGAGCAGGACATCGTCCGGATCACCCATGCGCAATCGGCTTCGGATTACGTCTCGCTGGGCCGCGACGTGGAAAGCCAGGTGCTGGCGCGGGCGATCCATGCCCATGCCCACCACCGTGTCTTCCTGAACGGCAACAAGACCGTGGTCTTCCCGGCGTCGCCGGGCTCCTATTCCTCCGAGCGGATGGGCTGACGGCCGACATCTCGGTCCACATCTCGCGGCGACGGAACCGGCGCCGCGTCGACCCGCGGCACGGGGTCACCGCGTCCGAGTGCCGTCCATACGGCGCGCGCGGCGATTTCCGCGGCGCGCATCGCCTCTTGACGTGCGCCGCGAAATACTCCATCTGCCGCGTGTCGCTGCGCTGCCGCGTGAGCAAGCCGTGCCCTGTGACAGGGCCCAACAGCGCACCTAGATCCAGTTCCCCATCACGCAGGGTTCCTGACGCAACGGCCAGACGCCGCGGGAAACGCCCGCACGTCCCGAGGCCCTGCGAACCCTCGCGCCGCTGTCTTGCGGCCATTCAATACCGCTGCGCCGGCATCGAAGCCGCGCGGCCATGAAGGATACGACGTGTTCGATTTCGATATGCTCGGCCTCGCGCCGGCACTGAACGATGCGCTCAAGCGCACCGGATTTACCCAACCGACCCCGATCCAGAACCAGGCGATCCCGCTGGCGATGGAAGGGCATGACATTCTCGGCCTCGCCCAGACCGGCACGGGCAAGACCCTCGCCTTCGGCCTGCCGCTGATCGACTACCTGCTCGCCAATCCCGGCAAGCCCGATCCCAAGACGGCCAAGGCCCTGATCCTCGCGCCGACCCGCGAACTGGTGAACCAGATCGCCGAGAGCCTGCGGGCGCTGACGACCGGCACCCGGGTCCATGTCGTCACCGTGGTCGGCGGCCAGTCGATCAATCGCCAGATCGGCCAGCTCGCGCGCGGGACGGATATCCTCGTCGCGACGCCCGGGCGGCTCATCGACCTGATGGACCGCCGGGCCGTCGAGCTCGGCTCGGTCCGCCACCTCGTGCTCGACGAGGCCGACCAGATGCTCGACCTCGGCTTCATCCATGCGCTGCGCAAGATCGCGCCGCGCCTCGGCACGCCGCGCCAGACCATGCTGTTCTCGGCCACGATGCCGAAGCAGATGGAAGAGCTGAGCCGCGCCTACCTGAACGACCCGCGCCGGGTGCAGGTGTCGCGTCCGGGCAAGGCCGCCGACAAGATCACCCAGTCGGTGCATTTCCTCGACAAGGGCGCCAAGCCCGGCAAGCTGCGGGAAATCCTGTCGCGGGACCTGGACGCGCTGACGCTTGTCTTCGCGCGTACCAAGCATGGCGCCGAGAAGCTGATGAAGGGGCTGGTGGCCGATGGCTACAACGCCGCCTCGATCCACGGCAACAAGAGCCAGGGCCAGCGCGACCGCGCGATCAAGGCGTTCCGCGCCGGTGAGATCAAGGTGCTCGTTGCTACCGATGTCGCGGCGCGCGGCATCGACATCCCCGGCGTGGCCTACGTGATCAACTACGACCTGCCCGAGGTGCCGGACAACTACGTCCACCGCATCGGCCGCACCGCGCGCGCCGGACGTGAGGGCGAGGCAATCGCATTCTGCGCCCCGGACGAGGCTGATCTGCTGCGCCAGATCCAGAAGCTGATGAAGATCGAGGTACCGGTCGCCAGCGGCTCCAGCCCGCTGAACGACGGCGCGGAGGGCGGTGGACGCCGCTCCGGCGCGCCGCGCGGCCGCGGCCGTGGCCAGGGCAAGCCCGCCAACAGCCAGAAACCCGCGGCAGCCAAACGCCGCCGTCCGCGCCGCCGCCGGGCAGCCTGACGCAGGTTTGAAATCGAGTGGGAGAGGGGCGCCAGCGGTGCCCCTTTTCATTTTGGCGCGGACCGTGGCCTATGCGGCCAGCTTGCCTACCAGGTAGTCGGCGGCGAGCGCCGGCGTGGCGATCCGGACGTAGTCGGCCTCCGGGATATCGATGCCCAGACGGGCGTGGAGCGCGGCGACGAGGTTCAGCACGTCCATGGAGTCGAGCTCCAGGTCGTCCTGGATGTGATCGTCGTCGCCGATCGCGCCAATCTCCAGGTCGGGGGCGACCTTGGTGAGCTCCTCGAGGAAGGCGGATTTCATCTGTTCCTGGGTCATAGGGCCTCCGGTGCTTGAAGCAATGCATCAACCTCGGCGAGGAACCTGTTGGCCTGCCGTCCATCGCTGACGCGGTGATCTGCCGAGAGCGTGAAGGTCACCACCTGCCGAGGTTCGATTTGTGCTGGCGCGCCATCGCCGCCGGTCACGATCCAGGGACGCAGCCGGGGCGCTCCGATGGCGAGCAGGGCGACCTGCGGCGGGAAGATGATCCCGGTCATCGCCTCGGCCCCCTTCTCGCCGAGGCTCGACACCGTGATCGTGCCGCTGGTCAGCTCCGAGGAGCGCAGGCGCATCGCCCGGGCCCTTGCCACGAGGTCCTTCATCGCGGCCATCAACTCGGGCAGCGGCAGCGTGTCGGCCTCCGGGATCGCCGGGGCGATCAGCCCGCCGCCGCGCAGCGCGACGGCCACCCCGAGATTGACTTGCGGGGCGGGAGCGAAGCCGTCCGCGCCGTAATGCCCGTTCATCTCCCTGACCTTGCCAGCAGCCAGCGCAGCGGCCTTCATGAAAAGCGCGCCGAGCAGGATCCGGTCGGTGGGGGCGGCGGTTGCATTGCGGGCGGAGAGCCAATCCGTCGCCTTCTGCACGTCCACCGTCTGGCTCAGCTGGAAATGCGGGATCTCGCGCTTGGAGCGCTGCATCGCCGCTGCGATGGCCTTGCGCATCTCGGCCATGGCATCGGCGGGCGCAGGCTTCGCTGGGGCCGGTTGCGCAGCGCCTTCGACGTCGCGCAGCGTGATCGCGCCTGCCGGGCCGCTGCCCGCGAGGGCGGACAGGTCGAGCCCGCGTTCGACTGCCAGCTTGCGCGCGGCGGGGGATGCGGCAGGCCCGGCCGACATCGGCGCGGGCGCGGCCGGTATGGGGGCGGCTTCGACAGGGCGCGGAGGCGGTTCTTCTGCCACGGGAGCCTCTGCTGGTGGAGGCGCCTCGCCGTCGGCGAGGATCGTCGCCATCGGGGCGCCGACTGGCAAGGTGGTGCCGAGCTCGGCGTCGAGCGAGCCGACGACGCCCTCCTCGAAGATCTCGACCTCGATGGCGCCCTTCTGGGTCTCCACCACGGCGACGATGTCGCCGCGATGCACCGCGTCTCCCGGCTTCACCAGCCATTCGACCAGCTTGCCGGCTTCCATGTCCGCGCCCAGCGAGGGCATCTGGAAAACACCCATGGCTCAACTCCGTCCCAGCGTGGCTTTCGCCGCCGCAACGATCTGCGGCACCTGCGGGATCGCCGCCTGTTCGAGGTGGGCGGGGTAGGGGATCGGCACCTCGGCCGAGCAGACCCGCCCGACCGGGGCGTCCATTTGCCAGAACGCCTGCTCGTGGATGCGAGCGGCGATCTCGGCCGAGAGCGAACCGCTCTTCCAGCCTTCGTCGACGATCACCGCCCGGCGGGTGCGGCCGACCGAAGCCATGATCGTGGCATCGTCCAGCGGACGCAGAACGCGCAGGTCGATCACCTCGGCGCCGATGCCTTCCTTCGCCAGTTCCTCGGCCGCCTCCAGCGTCTTGTAGAGCGAGCCGCCATAGGTGATCAGCGTCACGTCATCGCCCTGTCGCCTTACGGCGGCCTTCGAGATGTCGACCGGCCCGGCATTGGTGTCGAGCTGACCGGTCCGGTTGTAGAGCATGACGTTCTCGAAGATCAGCACCGGGTCCGGGTCTTCCAGCGCCGTCCAGAGCATGCCGCGGGCGTCCTCCAGTGTCGCCGGCGCCAGAACCTTGAGCCCCGGGATATGTGCGAACCAGCCTTCGAGGCTGTGCGAGTGCTGGGCTGCGAGTTGCTTGCCCGCCCCGGTCGCCATGCGGATCACCACCGGCACGCCGAACTGGCCGCCGGACATGTGCCGGACGGTGGCGGCGGTGTTGAGGATCTGGTCGAGCGCCAGAAGCGAGAAGTTGACCGTCATGACCTCGACGATGGGGCGCATTCCGGCTGCGGCCGCCCCGATGCCTGCGCCGGTAAAGCCGGACTCGCTGAGCGGCGTGTCGCGGATGCGATCCTCACCGAACTCGGCCATCAGCCCCTTGGAGACCGCGTAGCAGCCGCCATAGGCGCCGACGTCCTCGCCCATCAGGAACACCCGGTCGTCGCGCAGGAGCGCGTCGCGGATGCCCTGCTTGACCGCCTCGCGATAGGTTGTCTCCACCGTCTCTCCGGAAGGTGGGGTGGGCTCCGGGTCGGGCAAGGGTTCTGCCATCGTGTGCTTCAACAGGTCGGCTTCCGGCTCCCAGGTCCCGGCCTCGGCAAAGGCCACGGCCTCTGCGATCTCGTCATCGATCTCGCGTTCGATGCGGTCGACATCCTCCTGGTGCAGCAGCCCGTTCTTCAGCAACCAGCTCTGGAACTGGACGATTGGTCCGCGTTTGCGCCAGGTCTCGATCTCCTCCTTCGTGCGATAGAGCTGGGCGTCGAACATCGAATGCGGGCGGAACCGGTAGGTCTTGCACTCGAGGAACACCGGCTTGCCGGTTTCCCGGATGTGCCGGATCGCGGTCCGCGCCGCGGCCTCGACCGCCACCACGTCCATCCCGTCCACCACCCGGCTCTCCATGCCGTAGGCGGCGGCCTTTTCGTGGATGTCGGTATCGGAATCGTAGCGTCCGATCGCGGTGCCCATGGCGTAGCCGTTGTTCTCGCAGACGAAGAGCACCGGCAGCCCCCAGAGCGCGGCGAGGTTCATCGACTCGTGGAACTCGCCTTCCGCTGTCGCGCCGTCGCCGAAGAAGCAGGCGGTCACGTGGGTCTGGCCCCGCATGTGATCGGCCAACGCGATCCCGACCGCCAGCGGCAAGCCGCCGCCGACGATAGCGTTGCCGCCGTAGAAGTTCGTGGCGGCGTCGAAAATGTGCATGGAGCCGCCGCGCCCGCCCGAGGAGCCCTCGGCCTTGCCGTACATCTCGGCCATGACTTCGGTCATCGGCACCCCGCGCGCCAGCGCCTGCCCGTGCTCGCGGTAAGTGGCGACGATCTTGTCGTCCGTGCCCAGCACCGGGATCACCCCGGCGGCAATCGCTTCCTCGCCGTCATAGAGATGGAGGAAGCCGCGGATCTTTTCCTGCTGGTACAGCTCGGCGCATTTGTCCTCGAACTTCCGGATGCGGATCATGCCTGTCAGCAGCGACAGGACGTGCTCGCGCGTGAGATGCGGTTTGTCGATCACGGTCATGTCTCGTCAGTCTCCAGGGTTGAGATATCCCCCTCGGGCAGGCCCAGTTCGCGCGCCTTGAGCAGGCGGCGCATGATCTTGCCCGAACGGGTCTTGGGCAGGGTGTTGCGGAAGACGATCTCGCGCGGGGCGACGGCGGGCCCGAGTTTCTTGCGGGCATGGCCGCGGATCTCCCGCTCCAGTTCCTCGCCCGGGGTGAAGCCGGGGTTGAGGGTGACATAGGCCTTGATGACCTCGCCCGCGGTTTCGTCGGGCACGCCGATGACGCCGGCCTCGGCCACCGCCTCGTGCTCGATCAGCGCGCTCTCCACCTCGAACGGGCCGACCAGGTGGCCGGAGGACTTGATGAGGTCGTCGGCGCGGCCGACGAACCAGTAGTACCCGTCCTTGTCCCGCATCGCGAGATCGCCCGAGAGATACCAGCCATCGACGAAGCATTTGTCGTAACGCGCCTGCTCATGCAGGTAGGTGCGCATCATCGACGGCCAGCCGGGCCGGAGCGCCAGCTCGCCGATCTCGCCGTCGCCCAGCTCCTTCAGGCCGGTCTCCGTGCGCTCGACGATGCCGGCCTCGATGCCGGGCATCGGCTTGCCCATCGAGCCCGGCCGGACTTCCTGGGCGGCGAGGTTGGCGATCATGATGCCGCCGGTCTCGGTCTGCCACCAGTTGTCGTGGAACGGCCTGCCGAAGACCCGGTTGGACCAGACCACGGCTTCGGGGTTCAACGGTTCGCCGACGGAGGCCAGGAACCGCAGGCTCGAGAAGTCATAGGGCTTGGCGGCCGCGTCGCCCGCGCGCATCATCATGCGGATCGCGGTGGGCGCGGAATACCAGACCTCGACCTTCTCCCTCTGGATCGTCGAATACCAGCGGTCGAGGTCGAACTCCGCCTCGTCCACGATCATCGTCACCCGGTTCACCAGCGGCGAGATGATGCCGTAGGAGGTGCCGGTGACCCAGCCGGGATCGGCCGTGCACCAGTAGATCGTGCCGGGGGTCAGCTCCAGCGCGTAACGGCCGGACACGGCGTGGTAGAGCACGGCCTTGTGCACGTGAACCGCGCCCTTGGGCCGCCCTGTCGTGCCGGAGGTGAAGTGGATGAGCGCCGGATCTTCCGGCAGCGTGCGCGCGATCTCGAAATCGGGCGGTTCGGCCGCCATCGCGAGATCGAGGGCGACGCAGCCTTCTGGCGCCTCCTCGCCCACGATCAGTACCAGCTTGAGTGACGGGATCTCGTCGCGCCACTTGGCGATCTTGCGGCGGTAGAGCGTCTCGGTCGTCACCAGCGCCTTGGCCGCGCCGATTTCCATGCGGGTCCGGATCGGTTCCGGCCCGAAGGCCGAGAAAAGCGGCGTGAAGACCAGCCCGGCCTTGAGGGTCCCGAGCGCGGCGACGTAGAGGTCGGGCACCCGCCCCATCAGGGCAAACACGCTGTCGCCCCGCTCCAGCCCGTTCTCCATCAGCACGTTGGCGAAGCGCGCGGTGCGTTCGGCGAGTTCGGCATAGGTGATGTCGTGGTGGTGCTCGCTCTTGCCGAGCCAGCGGATCGCGACCTGGTCGCCGTGACCTTGCGCGACATGCCGGTCCACGGCTTCATGGGCGATGTTGAGATGGCCTCCGGGAAGCCCGTCGAGCATCTGCTCGGCCACTTCCCATGTGAACGTTTTGCGCGCCTCGTCCGGGTTGGGCAGAGACGCACCCCGAGTCCCTCCGGACTCCTTCCGGATTGCCCCAAACATGGTGGATTCCTCCCGGTGGAGATTGTCCCACCGGGCGCGGCATTCCGCCATGATTCACGTCAACGTGGACATGCCGGCGGCCCCGTGCGGCGCCGCCGGTGCGCAGGATCAGGCGAAGGCGAGCTGCACCTTGACCGAGGCGGTGCGGTCGCCGGCGATCTCGAAGGCCGCCAATGCGTCTTCCAGCGGGTAGGTCTGGGTGATGATCGGGCGCACATCCACGGCGCCCCGGTTGATCATCTCGACAGCCTCGGCGAATTCCGGGTGGAACCGGTGCGTCCCCTTCAGGGCGATCTCCTTGGAGACGATGAGGTTGAGCGGCACGGTCGTGTCGCCCGCCACGCCCACCTGCACCAGCGTGCCCAGCGGATGCAGTGTCTCGATGGCGGAGCGGATCGCCGGGGCTGCGGCGGTGCATTCGAAGCAGACGTCGAAATACCCCTTGTCGGCGGTGTAGTCGCCGAGCTGGTCACCGTCGCGGGCGACGTTGATCGTCCGGGTGGCGCCCATGCGGCGCGCGACCTCGAGCGGCACGTCCTGCAGGTCGGTCACCACGATCTCCGAGGCGCCGGCCTCGGCAGCGAGCGCGGTGCAGAGCGCGCCGATCGGGCCGGCGCCGGTGACCAGCACCTTGCGCCCCGCCAGGTCGCCCGCGAGCGAGCGGGCGTGCAGGCAGACCGACAGTGGCTCGGAACAGGCGGCCTCGCCGATGGAGACGCCCTCGGCCACCTTGAAGCACTGCCCGGCCTTGACCGCCACGCGGTCCCGGAACAGGCCGTTCTCATGCGGCATCCGCATTGCGGAGCCGAGGAAGCGCATGTTCAGGCAGTGGTTGGGCAGGCCCTGATCGCAATACTTGCAGTCGCCGCAGGGGTGGCTGGGGCTGATCGCGACGCGGTCGCCGACCGCCAGGCCGGTCACATCGGGGCCGAGCTCGACGATCGTTCCGGCGGCCTCGTGGCCGAGGATGATCGGCTCGCGCACCCGGATCGGGCCGAAGCCGCCATCCTGGTAATAGTGCAGGTCGGAGCCGCAGATTCCGCCGGCGCCGATGGCGACGAGGACGTATCCGGCTTCCGGCGCGGCGAGGGGCAGGGTTTCGACGTGAAGATCCTTCTGGCCGTGAAGACGGCAGACACGGGTTTCCATTTGGGACTCCTAGGGCATCAGGATGGACGGCAGCCAGGTGGCGAGCGGCGACCAGTAGGAAACCGCCAGCAGCACGAGGATGTTCGTCAGCAGGAATGGGGCGATGGCGCGCACCACGGGGGTGAGCTGCAGGTTGGCGATGCCGGCGCAGACGAAGAGGCACACGCCCACCGGCGGTGTCGTCAGGCCGATCATCAGGTTCAGCACCGCAAAGGTGGCGAAGTGGAGGGGCTCGATCCCAACGGCCTGCGCCAGCGACAGCAGCGGCACGAAGAGGATGATCAGCGCCGCGATCGTCTCCATGAACATGCCGACGAAGAGCAGCAGGATGTTGATGATCAGGATCACCAGAATCCGGTTGTCGGTCAGCGAGAGCACCCCGTCGGCGATGGCTTGCGGGATCCGCTCGGACACCAGGATCCAGCCAAAGACGTTGGCGAAGCCCACGAGCGACAGGATCGCGGCCGAAGAGATCGCGCTGTCCACCACGACCTTGGGAACCTCGCGGATCGGCAGCTCGCGGTAGACGAAGGCGCCGACGACAAAGGCATAGGCCGAGGCGACGATGGCGGTTTCGGTCGGGGTGGCGAGGCCGCTCAGCAGGCCGTAGATGATGAGCCCGGTCATCGCGAGCGCCCAGAACGCCGAGGCGAAGGAACGGCCGACCTCGCCGAAGCCTTCCCACTTCTGGCGCGGGAAGTTCTTGCGCACCGAGATGATGTAGCAGGTCACCATCATCGCCAGCCCCATCAGGATGCCGGGAATGGCGCCGGCCATGAACATCTTGCCGACCGAGATGCCTGAGAGCGCGCCGACGATGATCATCGGGACGGAAGGCGGGATGATCGGTCCGACGGTGGAGGAGGCGGCGGTGACGGCGGCGGAGAAATCGGCCGGGTAGCCGGCCTTCTTCATGCCCGGGATCATCACGCCCCCGATGGAGGCTGCGTCGGCCACTGCGGTGCCGGTGATGCCGCCGAAGAGCATGGAGGCGGCGATGTTGGTGAGGCCAAGCCCGCCACGGATCCAGCCGACGATGGCATTGGCGAAGCGGATGATGCGGTTGGTGATGCCGCCGCGGTTCATCAGGTTACCCGCGAGGATGAAGCCCGGGATCGACAGCAGCACGAAGACGTCCATGCCGGCATAGATCTTCTGCGGCATCACCACGAGCGGGATGCCGGCGAGCACGAGATAGATCAGCGAGGACAGCGCCAGCGTCACCGCGACGGGCACGCCGATGATCAGGCCGGTCACGAAGACGGCAAAGAGAACATAGACTTCCATGGGTTCAGTCCTCCTCGCGGGCCTTGAGTGGCAGCCCGTTGCTGCGGCCGGCGAGCATGTTGATCACGCGCAGCGCGGCAAAGAGGAAGAGCATTGCCAGCAGCAGGGTGACGGTAAAATGGATCAGGTCCATGCGGATGCCCATGGCCGGCGATGTCTGCATCTTGCCGATGGAGGTGAACTTCCACGCATGGGGGATGAGAATGAGCGCGACGGCAGCGGTGAGGATCGCGGAGACCAGGCGCAGCACCCATGGCAGCGGCTCGGGCAGGTTCTCGCAGATCACGTCCACGTTGACGAGGTCGCCGCTGCGGAACGAGAGGCCGACGCCGAAGGCGGCAAGGTAGAGCAGGGCGAAGCGGGTCATCTCTTCCGTCCAGACCGGCGAGGCGCCGGTCGTGCGGCCGATCACCTGGACCAGCACGACGACTATGAGAAGGGCGAAGGAAAGGCCGACACCGACCTTGCACAACGCGGAGACGAGGTTGGTCAACCGTTCCAGCGCGTTCATCGAATATTCCTGTGGGGCAGTGGGGAGGGGCCGGGGCGCCCGCAAGCGCCCCGGCCCGGTGCGTGAGTGGAGCTTATTCGTTGAACAGCGCTTCGACGTAGGGCTTCACCTCGTCGCTGACGTTGGCAAGCACGGCGTCCTTGGCCTTGGCGGCGAAGGCGGCGCCGTCGACCTCGACGAAGGTCACACCCTTTTCCTCGAGCCAGGCCTTGTCGGTGGCGAGGCTGTCGAGGAACAGGCCGCGCTCGTATTCCTGCGCGATCGCGGCGGCTTCCATGACGGCGGCCTTGTCGTCGTCAGAGAGCTTGCCCCAGGTCTGTTCGGCGATGGTCAGGTAGATCCAGGAGCGGACGTGCTCGGTCTCGTTCACGTGGCTCTGCACCTCGTTGAAGTTGGCCGAGCGGATCAGCGCCAGCGGGTTCTCCTGGGCGTCGATGGTGCCGTTCTGCAGCGAGGTGAAGACCTCGGAGAAGGCCATCGGCGTGGGCTGGGCGCCGAGCGCCTTCCAGACGTCGACAAAGAGCGGTACGTTCGGCACGCGCATCTTGAGGCCCTGCAGATCGTCCGGATGGGCGATCGGGCGGTTCGAGGTCAGGTCGCGCGGGCCGCGGGCGAAGAAGGCGATCGGACGGATCTGGGCCTTCTCGATGATCTGGGCCTCGATCGCGTCACCGACTTCACCGCCGGCGGTCGCATCCATGTGGTCGAGCGACTTGTAGGCATAGGGAACCGCAAGGAGGGCCGCCATCGGCGCCCAGTTCTGCAGGCTCTCGCCGGTGATCGTCATGTCCACGGTGCCGAGTTGCATGCCGTTGATCAGGTCGATCTCCTTGCCCAGCGATTCGTTGGGATAGACCTCGACCTCGATGCGGCCTTCGGTGAGGCGGGCAAGCTCTTCGCCGAACTTGACCGAGGCAAGGTGCCAGGGGTTTTCCTCGTTGGCCAGGTGGCCGAGCTTGAGCGTCATGTCGGCGGCGAAGGCCGCGCTCGACAGGACGGTCGATGCAAGGCCGGCGACCAGCAGGCTTCCGATGGTGGTCTTGAGAGTCATGGGGATCCTCCTCGTTGATGACTCGTGGATGGTTTTTTCACTCGGGTGGCGGCGCCCTGAAGGCATCGGGGTGCGCGCGAATGATGTCGGGCAGGTCGCTCAGGACCGCCCTGAGATGGATTCGGATCGCCCCCTCCGCGGCGGCGACGTCGCCGGCCTCGATGGCGTTCACGATGGTTTCGTGCTGTTCGATTAACCGGTCGAGCGGGAACACTTCGGCGCTGAGATAGCGCACCCGGTCCATCTGTGATTTCAGGCCGCTGACCAGCTTCCAGATCGAGGCCTTGCCGGCGCCGGCGGCCAGGGTCTCGTGAAAGATCTCGTCGGCGGCGATGAATTCCGCGGGGGCGTTGGCCGCAATCGCCTTCTGCTCCTCGATCTGGTGCCGCAGGCGGAGCACCAGTTCGCGGTCATGGGTCTCCGCCAGAAGCCGCACGATGTCGGCCTCGATGGCTTCCCGGACGAAACGGATGTCCAGCACCGCGTCGCAGTCGATCTTGCGCACGACGGTGCCGCGTTGCGGGCGGATCTCGATCAGCCCTTCCTCGGCGAGCTTGATGAAGGCCTCGCGCACCGGTTGGCGGCTGATCTCGTATTCCCGCGCGATCTCGGCCTCCGAGATCCGGGCGCCGGGCTTCAGATCGTTGCGCACCACGCGCTCCCTGAGAAGCGCGTGCAGCTGCGGGCCGATTGGTGCGGTCATGTCCAGTTGCATGTCGTGGCGTCCCTCGGAGTCGCTCCGGTCGATCTGTGTATCCTCCATACTTCCATACTAGTCAATGATTCCGATGGGTGGTATCAGGTCGTCGGGCAGAGTCGCTGCCGGGAAACCGAAGAGGGTCGGAAGATATGAGACAGACATGGCGGTGGTTCGGGCCGAAGGACCTTGTGTCGATCGACGACGTGCGGCAGGCCGGCGCAGAGGGGATCGTCTCGGCGCTGCATCACCTGCCCACCGGCTCGGTCTGGACCCCGGACGAGATCGAGGCCCGCAAGACGGTGATCGCCACCATGGCCGACGGATCGCCCTCGACGCTGACCTGGGACGTCGTCGAAAGCCTGCCGGTTTCCGAGGACATCAAGAAGCAGACGGGTGACTGGCGCGCGCACATCGAGAATTACCGCACCAGCATGCGCAACCTCGCGGCGGCCGGAATCGAGGTGATCTGCTACAACTTCATGCCGGTGCTGGACTGGACCCGCACGGACCTCGCCTACCGCCTGCCGACCGGCGCGACCTGCATGCGCTTCGACCTTGCCGATTTCGCGGCGTTCGATCTTCACATCCTGAAGCGGAAGGGTGCCGAAGCGGATTTCCCCGATGACGTGCGGGCCGAAGCGGCGGAGCGCTATGGCAAGATGGACGAGGCGCAGAAGGAGGCCCTGGCCCGCAATGTCGTCTTTGGGCTGCCGGGCTCGGCGGAATCGTTCACCCTCGACGACGTGCGCCGGCACCTCGACGAATACAGCGGGATCAGCGAGGACCGCCTCCGTTCCCACCTCTCGGCTTTCCTCGAAGAGGTTGCGCCGCTGGCACAGGAACTCGGACTGCGGCTCTGCTGTCACCCCGACGACCCGCCGTTCCCGCTGCTCGGCCTGCCGCGGATCATGTCGACCGAGGCGGACTACCGCTGGCTGGTGGACGCGGTGGACCTGCCCGCGAACGGCATCACGCTCTGCTCCGGTTCGCTCGGCGCGCGCGCCGACAACGACCTGCCCGGCATGATGGAGCGTTTGGGCGACCGCGTGCATTTCCTGCACCTGCGCAACGTCCGGCGCGAGAGTGAGGGCACGCCCTGCTCCTTCCACGAGGCCGAGCACCTGGGCGGCGGCACCGATATGGTCGCGCTCATCAAGGCCGCGCTGGCAGAGGAAGCAAAGCGCAAGGCCGCGGGCCGCGCCGATTGCTCGATCCCGTTCCGGCCCGACCATGGACAGGACATTCTCGACGACCAGAAGCGGAAGGCTCAGCCGGGCTATCCGGCGATTGGCCGCCTAAAAGGCCTGGCCGAGCTGAGAGGAATCGCCGCCGCAGTGTCTCACGCGGCGGAGTAACGCGTTCTGACTTCGCGCCGGCCTCGTCCGGCGCGAAATTCTTTTGAGGAGGTCCCATGTCGATCGAAACCCGTTACCCCTCCATCCCCTATCTCGCGGCCAGGGCCCGGCGGCGCGCGCCGTTTTTTGCCTGGGAATACCTCGCCAGCGGCACCGGTCACGAGGTGCTGGTGGACAAGAATCGCGCGGCGATGAACGCCGTCGAGATTGTGCCGCGGGTGCTCAAGGGGCGGTTCACGCCGGACCTCTCGACCGAGATATTCGGTCGCCGCTATACCGTGCCGTTCGGCGCGGGGCCGGTCGGGTTGTCGGGGCTTATGTGGCCGAAGACGGAGATCTACCTGGCGGAGACGGCGGCGCGGAAGGGGATGCCCTACGGGCTCAGCACCACCGCCAACGAGGCGCCCGAGGTCATCGGTCCGCTGGCCGACGGAAACGGCTGGTTCCAGCTCTACACCCCGGTCGATCCCGAGATCCGCGCCGACATGCTGAAACGCGCCGCCGATAGCGGCTTCTCGGTTCTGGTCATCACGGTCGACGTGCCCGTAGGCAGCCGGCGGGAGCGCCAGCTCGTGGCCGGCGTCTCGGTGCCGCCCAAGTTCACGCCGCAAAGCATCTTTCGCGCGGCCATGTGCCCGACATGGTCGATCGCCACCCTGCGCCACGGCATGCCGAAATTCCGGACGCTGGAGAAATACTTCACCACAAAGTCCTTCGCCGGGGCTGCGCGGCTGGTGGGGCAGGTCGTCGACGGGCGGCCGGACTGGGAAATGATCCGCCAGATGCGGGAGGTCTGGGACGGCCCATTGGTCATCAAGGGCATCCTGTCGGAAGAAGATGCGCGGATGGCTGTCGAGGTCGGGGCCGACGGGATCGTGGTGTCCAACCACGGCGGGCGGCAGTTCGACGCCGCCCCGGCCGCGATCACAGTGCTGCCGGGCATCGTCGAGGCCGTGGGCGGACGCATCAAGGTGATCTTCGACAGCGGCATCGAGAGCGGGCTCGATATCCTCCGGGCGCTCTGGCTCGGGGCGGATTTCTGCCTGCTGGGCCGGGCTTTCCTGTATGGAACCGCCGCGCTCGGAGCGCGCGGGGGCGACCACGTCTACGAAATCCTGAAGGCGGATCTCGAGACCAACATGGTCCAGTTCGGCGCGGCTTCGGTTCAGGAAATCCGCGCGGCAGTCGCCGAACGCAGGGCGGCCTGACGGCCGATCAGCCCCAGGGACCTGCGTCGTTGCTTCCGGAGGCGGGCCGGCGCGCCCGACTGGGCGCGCGGGATGCGCCGTGGCCCTGGCGCGCCATCTCGTGCAGCGCAGCGACCCGGTTTTCCGTGGCAGGGTGAGTGGCAAAGAGGTTATCACGCCGGTAGGCGTGCAGCGGGTTGATGATGAACATGTGCGCTGTGCCCGGATTGCGCTCCGCCGAGGCGTAGTCGATTCGCGAAGCGCCTGCCTGAATCCGTTCCAGCGCCGAGGCCAGCCACAGCGGATTGCCGCAGATCTCGGCCCCCGCTCGGTCGGCGGCATATTCCCGCGTCCGGGAGATCGCCATCTGCACCAGGCCGGCCGCCATTGGCGCCAGGAACATCATCGCCAACGTGCCGACGATTCCCGGTCCCTCGTCGCGGCGCCCGCCGAAGAACATCGCGAAATTGGCGAGCATGGTGATCGCACCGGCGAAGGTCGCCGTCACGGTCATGATCGCGGTGTCGTGGTTTCGGATATGGGCCAGCTCATGGGCAATGACCCCGGCCAGTTCCTCGCGCGACAGGCTGCGCATCAGCCCGGTTGTCACCGCCACCGCGGCGTTCTCCGGGTTTCGACCGGTGGCGAAGGCGTTGGGCTGCGGCGTGTCGATCAGGTAGATAGCGGGCACCGGCAGGTTGGCGTTCCGGGCAAGCTCTCCCACCATCACCGCAAGGCCGGACCGGTCGATCGGGCTCAACTCCTGCGCATTGTGCATCCGCAGAACCATCTTGTCCGAGTTCCACCAAGTGAAGGCGTTCATCGCCGCCGCTGCCAGCAGGGCAAACACCATGCCCCCGGTTCCGGCCAACAGGTAGCCGACGCCCATGAAAAGGGCGGTCATGGCAGCCATCAGCAGCGCTGTTCGGACATATCCCATCGGCGGCACTCCTGCGATCCGGATGCGGGAAGACGACCTCAGGGATATAGGCAGGCGCCCCGCGCGTTCAATCGGTTCCGGCGCGGGTGGCGCGCCGGAAGGCATTGCCGAGAACCGCCTGGATGTTAGACAGTCGGGCGAACCGATCACGCGCAGCCACGCCCAGCAGGGAGGCAAGACATGACCACGCCCGGAACCCGGCCCGCCCACGCCGATCTCGCGTCCTATATCGATCACACGCTGCTCAAGCCCGATGCGCGGCCGGAGGAGGTGGAGACGCTCTGCTCCGAGGCCGTGGAATTCGGCTTCAAGGCGGTGTGCGTGAACCCGATCTTCGTGCCGCTGGTCACCGCCTGCCTCAAGGGGAGCGCGGTGGATCCCTGCGCCGTCATCTGCTTCCCCTTCGGCGCCGATCCCACGCCGATCAAGGTGGCGGAGGCCGCCTGGGTGGTGGAACACGGTGCGCGCGAGGTCGACATGGTGATCCCGATCGGCCTGCTGAGATCCGGCGAGCACTCCGCGGTGCGCGACGACATCGCCGCCGTCAAGGAAGCCTGCGGCGACGCCCTGCTCAAGGTCATCATCGAGACCGCGCTTCTGACCGATGCCCAGAAGGAAACGGCCTGCCGCCTCTCGAAGGAAGCGGGCGCCGATTTCGTCAAGACCTCCACCGGCTTTGCCGGCGGCGGGGCAACGGTCGAGGACGTGGCGCTGATGCGCCGCGTGGTCGGGCCGGAGATGGGCGTGAAGGCCTCGGGCGGGGTGCGCACCACCGAGGACGCCCGGCGCATGATCGCCGCCGGCGCCACCCGGATCGGCGCGAGCTCCGGCATCGCCATCATCGGCGCGGCCTGAGCGCCGGCGGTTTCCCGCGTCCTCCGGCGCTTGCCGGGCGGAGGCTGGACCTGAGGCGCATTCGCGGGTAACCGATGCGTTTCCGAAGGTGCGGCTTGGCGTGAGGCAGATGGACGGCATCGAAAAGCGAACAGGGCAGGGCGCAGCGCCCGGACCGGCCGTGGCCGAAAGCGCCCGGCTGTCGGTCGCCCCGATGATCGACTGGACGGACCGTCACTGCCGGGCGTTCCACCGGGTCCTGTCGCGCCGCACGCTGCTCTACACCGAGATGATCACCGCGCCCGCACTGGTGCGCGGGCAGGCGCGGCATTTGCTGGATTTTGGCGAGACGGAGCATCCGGTTGCCGTCCAGCTCGGCGGCTCCGACCCGGCGGAACTGGCCGAGGCGACGGTCATGGCAACCGATGCGGGCTATGACGAGATCAACCTCAACGTCGGCTGCCCGTCGGACAGGGTGCAGTCCGGCTGTTTCGGTGCGGTGCTCATGGAGCGCCCGGCGCTCGTGGGAGACTGCGTTGCGGCGATGGGGCAGGCGACCCACCTGCCGGTGACTGTCAAATGCCGCATCGGTGTCGACGACCAGGTGCCGGAGGAGGTACTCCCGGCCTTTCTCGAGACGATCCGCGCGGCTGGCGTGCGCCGTGTGATCATCCATGCCCGCAAGGCCTGGCTGCAGGGGCTGTCACCCAAGGAAAACCGCGAGATCCCGCCGCTCGACTATCCGCTCGTCCATGCGATGAAGCGCGCCTTTCCCGACATGCACATCTCGATCAACGGCGGCATCGCCACGCTCGACGCGGCGCAGGAGCAGCTTGCGGCCGGGATCGACGGGGTGATGATCGGCCGCGCTGCCTACAACCAGCCGGCGCAGATCCTGCTGGAGGCAGACCGGCGCATCTTCGGCGAGGATTCGGAACCGCTCACCGCGCTGGAGGCGGTGGAGCAATTCCGGCCCTATATCGCGCGGCACCTGTCGGAAGGAGGGCGGCTGCATTCCGTTACCCGCCACATGCTCGGCCTGTTCTCGGGCCGCCCGGGGGCGCGCGGCTGGCGTCGGGTGTTGAGCGAGGGCGCCACCAGGCCCGGCGCCGGTCTGGAAGTTCTGGACGACGCGCTCGATCATGTGAGAACGCCCGCCGACACCGCGATCTGAACGGCGATCAGCTCTCCCGAGCGATCCGAGCAGCGCGGCCGCCCCGCCGCTGCGCAAGGCGCGGTGCGCGGTCGGGGAGCGCTGCCATGACGCCCCGTCGCGCCTCGGGGGACATCCGGGACCAGGCCGCGATCTCGTCCATGCTGCGATAGCAGCCGACGCAGAGCCGCTCCTGCGGATGAATCACGCAGACCTTCGTGCAGGGCGATTCGATCTCGTCCCTCTGCCAGGGGGCGTCGTCCTTCATCCTTCGAGCCTCAGGTTCCTCATCCGGTCCAGCGCTCCTTGCAGGATAAACCCGGCGGCCACATGGTCGATCACCTCTGCGCGACGTTTTCGGGACGTATCCGCCTCCAGCAGCGCCCGTTCCGCGGCCACCGTCGACAGCCGTTCGTCCCAGAAGGTCATCGGCAGCGGGGTCAGCTTCTCGAGGTTGCGGGCGAAGGCGCGTGTCGACTGGCAGCGCGGACCCTCGCTGCCGTCCATGTTGCGGGGCAGGCCGAGCACGATGCCGCCGACCTCGCGCGCGTTCAGCAGGGCGAGCAGCTTCTCCGCGTCGATCCCGAACTTCTTGCGCCGGATCGTCTCGGCCGGGGTCGCAGTGGAAAGCAACCGGTCGGAGATCGCCACCCCGATCGTAGCGGTGCCGAGGTCGAGCCCCGCCACCGCCCGGCCGGAGGGCAGGGCCGCGGCGAATTCCGTGATCTCTTCGAATACCAACCGGGTTACTCCGCCACGCCAGCGTCGACCGCCGCCTGGCGGATCAGCTCGAGTTCCTCGGGGCGTTCGGCAAAGACCTGCTGCGCCTCGCCCCAGATCGCCGCGGCGCGGTCGGTGTTGCCCAGAACCCCATGCGCCCGCACGAGTTGCGCCCAGTCCGACGCCGGTCCGCCCTCGGTGGCGAGCCGTTCGCCGAGCTGGTCGACCATGGCTTGAACCATCGCCTGACGGTCCTCGGGCTCCATCTCCGCCGCCGCGTCGATGTCTTCCTGGCTCGGGCCCCGCTCCTCGATCTCCACCCCGGCGTCGAGCGCCGCCTGCCGGATCGGCGCCAGCGCGGCCGGGTCGGCAAAGGCCTGTTGCGCCTCGGTCCAGATCGCGGTCGCCTGCTCGACATTGCCCATGACGCCATGGGCCCGGATCAGCCGCGCCCAGTCGGAGGGCGGGCCGCCCTCCTCGGCAAGGCGGGCGCCGAGTTGGTCGACCATGTTCTGGATGAATGCCTGCCGCTCCTCCGGGCTCATCTCGGCTGCCGCCGCCATGTCCTCGGCAGAGGGACCACCGGCTCCGCCCGGCAACGGGGCCGGAGCGGGCAGGCTGTACTTGATGCCGGCCATCGCCGCCACGCTCTCCAGCCTGGACCGGATCACCGGCACCCAGGGGTCGCTCGGACGGCTTTGCCTCAGAAGCGGCTCCCAGTACTGGAAGGCCTCGTCGGGGCGGCCGGTCTGCAGGTGCATCAGCCCCACGTAGTAGCGCGCGACCGGTTCATGCGGGTCGCGCTGCAGGGCGTTGCCAAGGGCCCAGTCGGCATCCGCCGAGACATTGCCGCCGGCGGCCTGGATCAGGAGCCCGGCATAGGTGAGGTAATCCTGTGCGGTCGCCATGTCGCCCTTCAGGTCCAGCAGTTTCCGCTGGGCGGCATGGGCGGCGGGGATGTTGCCGATATTGGCCTCGCTGCGCGCCAGAAGCGCCCAGCCTTCCACGTCCTCTGGCGTCTCGGAGACGGCATCGCGCAGTTTCTGGATCAGCTCGGCATATTCGTCGCCCACCGCGACGGGGGGCGTTGCCGGCATGGCGGCCTCGAACTCGGCCTGGCTCGGCCGGTTCTGGCGCTGCTCCTCGGCCATCGACAGCCGCTTGCTGAGCGGCAGGTCCTCGTATCCCGGCGCGCCGATCCGGTCGTAGAGATAGAATGTGCCGCCAATGACGACGAGACCGGCCACCGCCGCGGTTGCATAGCTCGCCCCGCGCGGCGCATGCGTCGCCTGCTCCGAGCCCGCACGGTCGGCGTCGAGGATCCTGCGCTTGATTTC
This sequence comes from Tropicimonas sediminicola, assembly GCF_900188335.1. Taxonomy (GTDB): domain Bacteria; phylum Pseudomonadota; class Alphaproteobacteria; order Rhodobacterales; family Rhodobacteraceae; genus Tropicimonas; species Tropicimonas sediminicola. The sequence continues at coordinate 723,591 of NZ_FZOY01000001.1, forward strand.
GGTACGCAGGCGTTCGGCTTCCTCCTCGGTCACCACGCCGCGGGCGAGATCCTTCTCCACCGAGCGGAGCTGGTCGCGATAGATGCCGATGTCCTTGTCCTGCGGTTCGGCGTCGCCGGGCTCGCTCGGGCGCAGCATCGGCCAGCCGATCAGCAGGGCGGCGATGAGCGCGACGAGCGCGGAGATGATCCAGAATGTCATGCGTCCTCCCAGGGCGCCGATCACGAGATGTGCATTCCCCTCTACCCGGAACCGGAGGCAGGGCAAACCCCTCGGCGGCGGGGAGCGCGCAGGCGTCGCATCACAAGGTCGTTTCCGACCCTCAACATGCCGCAGTCTGGCGGATGGACATCCGCCGCGGCATGGAAAAGGATGGCACGCACCCGACGCCGTCGCGCGGCGACGCGCCGTCCGCCCCGACGGCCCGCCAGCGGCCGGGGCCAGAACGACGAGGACCGCCATGCGCCGATATTCCGCCTTTGCCATCGCCCGCGAAGCGCTGCGTCACCACCAGGGCTGGGAACGCGCCTGGCGCTCGCCCGAGCCCAAGAAGCGCTACAAGGTGATCGTGATCGGCGCCGGCGGCCACGGGCTGGCCACCGCCTATTACCTCGGCAAGAACCACGGCATTCGCGACATCGCGGTGCTGGACAAGGGCTGGCTCGGCGGCGGCAACACCGGGCGCAACACCACGATCATCCGCTCCAACTATCTGCAGGACCCGTCTGCGGCGATCTACGAAAAGGCCCGCAGCCTCTACGAAACCTTCAGTCTCGATCTGAACTACAACGGCATGTTCAGCCCGCGCGGCGTGCTGATGCTGGCGCAGACCCACCACGAGGTGCGCGGCTACCAGCGCACGGCCCATGCCAACGCGCTGCAAGGGGTCGAGACGGAGTTCGTCGGCCCCGAGCGGGTGAAGGAGATCGTGCCGATCATCAACATCGAGGGCCCGCGCTATCCCGTGCTCGGCGGGCTCTGGCAACCACGCGGCGGCACCGCCCGGCATGACGCCATCGCCTGGGGTTATGCCCGAGCCTGTTCCGGCATGGGCATGGACATCATCCAGAAATGCGCGGTCACCGGTGTCCGTTCCGAGGGCGGCAAGGTCACGGGCGTCACCACCACCCGCGGCGATATCGACTGCGAGAAGCTCGCTATCGTGGTTGCCGGCCATTCCGGCCATCTCGCCGATATGGCGGGCTTCCGGCTGCCCATCGAATCCGTGGCGCTCCAGGCGCTGGTCTCCGAGCCGATCAAGCCCTGCATGGATTGCGTGGTCATGGCCAACACCGTGCACGGCTACATGAGCCAGTCCGACAAGGGCGAGATGGTGATTGGTGGCGGCGCCGACGGCCACAACAACTACACCCAGCGGGGCTCGTTCTTGCATGTCGAGGAAACCGTCCGCGCCCTCGTCGAGACCTTCCCGATGATCTCGCGGCTCAAGATGCTGCGCCAGTGGGGCGGCATCGTCGACATGACCGGCGACCGCTCCCCGATCCTGTCCAAGACCCCGCTCGGCAATTGTTTCATCAACTGCGGCTGGGGGACCGGCGGGTTCAAGGCGATCCCCGGTTCCGGCTGGGCGATGGCGGAACTCGTTGCCAAGGGAGAGCCCGGCCCGCTCGCCGCCGAGTTCGGCCTCGACCGCTTCCGCGAAGGCCGCTTCATCGACGAAAGCGTCGCCGCGGGGGTCGCGCACTGATGGCCTTTTCGGAACTCAATGCCGAAACGATGCGCGAAGACCTCGGCTTCCAGCCGGGGCTCTCGGAGAAGCGCATGTTCGGCGGGATCGCGTTCATGCTCTACGGCAACATGGTCTGCGGCGTGATCGGCGACGGCGGGATGTTCCGCGTGGGCAAAGACCGCGAGACCGAGGCCATTGAACTGGGCGCGCAGCCGCTCTCCTTCACCGGGCGCAAGATGGGCGGGATGGTCGAACTCGACCACGGGTCCTTCGAAGACGACGGCCTGCGGCGGTCCCTCGTGGAAATGTCGCTGTTGAACGCTGCCAGCCTGCCGCCGAAAGGATGATGACATGCTGATCCTGACCTGCCCGTACTGCGGCATCCGTTGCGATGAAACCGAGCTTGCTCCGGGCGGCGAGGCGCATCTCAAGCGCTTTGGCCCCGGCTCCACGGACGAGGCATTCGAAGCCTACCTGTTCGAGCGCGAAAACCCGATGGGCGTGCATTTCGAGCGTTGGCGCCATGCCTATGGCTGCGGCAGGTGGTTCCTGGCGGCGCGCGACACGGTCACGCTCGAGGTCTTCGGTACCTACAAGGCACAAATGCCCGAGCCGCCGGAGGAGATCGTCGCCGCGATCCGGGCGCGACGGCCCGAATGGGAGGGCCGGGCATGAGCATGCGTCTGGAGCAGGGCGGCCGGCTGATCGACCGGGACGCGCCACTCGATTTCACCTTCGACACCAACCCGATGCGCGGCCTCCGGGGCGACACGCTGGCCTCGGCGCTGCTCGCGAATGGCCAGATGCTGGTGAACCGGTCTTACAAGTACCACCGGCCCCGCGGCATCCTCGCCAGTGGACCGGAGGAGCCCAATGCGCTCGTCGGGCTGGGGCAGGGCGCTCGGTTCGAACCCGACCAGCGCGCCACGACGACCGAATTGTTCGACGGGCTCTCCGCGATGAGCCAGAATGCCTGGCCCACGCTCGGCTTCGACATGATGGCGGTGAACGGCTGGTTCAGTGGCATGATGCCGGCGGGCTTCTACTACAAGACCTTCACCTGGCCGCAGAGCTTCTGGAAGCACGTCTACGAGCCGGTGATCCGCGAGGCCGCTGCCTCCGGCCTGCCGCCCAAGGAAGCCGACGCCGACCGCTACGAGCATTTCTACGCATTCGTCGATGTGCTGATCGTGGGCGGCGGGATCGCCGGATTGCAGGCGGCGCTCGAGGCGGGCCGCTCCGGCGCGCGCGTGCTCCTGCTCGAACAGACCCCGCACTGGGGCGGTCGGGCGCCGGTGGATGGCGTGGAAATCGGCGGCAAGCCGGCGGATGCCTGGATTGGCGAGACCCTCGCGACGCTGGAGGCAATGGACAACGTCACCCTGCGGAACCGTTGCATGGGCGTCGGCGTGTACGATCACGGCTTCGCACTCGGCTACGAGCGGCTGGCCGATCACACGCCCGGCGACGGGCAGCCGCGCCACCGGCTCTGGAAGATCCGGACCGGGCGCATCGTCACCGCGACGGGGGCAATCGAGCGGCCGCTGAGCTTTGCCGGCAACGATGTGCCGGGCGTCATGCTGGCCTCGGCCGTCCGCGACTATGTCGTGAACTATGGCGTCGCGCCGGGCCGCCGCACCGTGGTCGTGACCAATAACGACGATGCCTATCGCACCGCGCTGGCGCTCATCGATGCCGGGCTCGAGGTGCCTGTCATCATCGATCCGCGCGAACGCAACGACGGCCCGCTCGCCCGCGAATGCATGCGCCGCGGTGTCCAGGTCGAAACCGGCGCGGCGGTGATGAAGGTCAAGGGCAGCAAGCGCGTCGAGGGCGTGATGCTGTGCCGGGCCAACGGCACGGGCGGCGCCGGGGCCGTGCTCGACTGCGACAGCGTCGCCATGTCGGGCGGTTGGTCGCCGGTGGTGCACCTCTGGTCCCATTGCGGCGGCAAGCTGCTCTGGTCGGACGAGCACGCCCATTTCTATCCCGACGATGCCCGCGCTCCCACCGGCGCCGATGGCGCGGCCTTTGTCTCGACCGCTGGTGCGGCCTCGGGCTGCATGGCCTCCGGCGACGTGCTCAGGGACGCCGCCCGCAAGGGGGGCGCCGCTGTCGGCGCAGAGCCGGGTGAGGTTCCGCAGGCCAACGACATCGAGGAAGTGCCGATGCAGCCGGTCTGGGTCATGCCGACCAAGGCGCTGCCGGAACTTCGCTCCAAGATGTTCCTCGACTTCCAGAACGATGTGAAGGTCTCCGACGTGCAACTCGCGGCCCAGGAGGGCTACGAGAGCGTGGAGCTGACCAAGCGCTACACCACGCTCGGCATGGCGAACGACCAGGGAAAACTGAGCAACATCAACGGGCTTGCGATCCTTGCTCAGTCGCTGGGTGAGGAGATCCCGCAGGTCGGCACCACCACGTTCCGGCCGCCCTACCAGCCCATCTCCTTCGGGTCGATCGCGGGCGAGGCGCGCGGCGACATCTTCCAGCCGCTGCGCCGCACGCCGATGCACGATTGGCACGAGGCCAACGGCGCCTACATGGAGCCGGTCGGTCATTGGCGGCGGCCCTACTGCTATCCCAAGGCGGGCGAGAGCCACGCGGATGCCGTCGCGCGCGAGGTAACGGCGACCCGTACCTCGCTGGGGCTTCTGGATGCCTCGACCCTTGGCAAGATCCTCGTGAAGGGGCCGGATGCCGGGCGCTTCCTCGACATGCTCTACACCAACAAGATGTCGACGCTGAAACCGGGGCGCTGCCGCTACGGGCTCATGTGCAACGAGAACGGTTTCCTGATGGACGATGGCGTGGTGGCGCGGATCGACGAGGAGACCTTCCTCTGCCACACGACCTCCGGCGGTGCCGACCATATCCACGGCTGGATGGAGGACTGGCTGCAGTGCGAGTGGTGGGACTGGAAGGTCTATACCGCGAACCTGACGGAGCAATACGGTCAGATCGCCGTCGTCGGACCGAATGCGCGCAAGGTGCTCGAAAAGCTCGGCGGGCTCGATGTCTCGAAGGAGGCGCTGCCGTTCATGGCGTGGTCCGAGGGGGAGCTTGCGGGTATCCCGGTACGGGTGTTCCGGATCTCGTTCTCGGGCGAACTGAGCTACGAGATCGCGGTTCCCGCCGGACAGGCGCGCGCCCTCTGGGACAAGATCCTCGCGGCCGGCGGCAAGTTCGGCGTGACGCCCTACGGCACCGAAGCGCTGCACGTGATGCGAGCCGAGAAGGGCTTCATCATGATCGGCGATGAAACCGATGGCACGGTGATCCCGCAGGATCTCGGTCTCGACTGGGCGATCTCGAAGAAGAAGGACGACTACCTCGGCAAGCGTGCGCAGGAGCGGGCCCACATGGTTCGGCCGGATCGCTGGAAACTGGTGGGGCTGGAAACGCTCGACGGGTCTGTCCTGCCGGACGGGATCTACGCACTGGGCGAGGGCATGAATGCAAACGGGCAGCGGGTCACCATCGGACGGGTCACCTCGACCTACCATTCGCCGACGCTCGGGCGCGGCATCGCAATGGGGCTTGTCGAACACGGGCCGGACCGGATGGGCGAGGTGTTGAAATTCGGCAAGACCGACGGCGGCACGATCGAGGCCCGTATCGTGAGCCCGGTCTTTTACGATCCGGAAGGGGAGAAGCAGGATGTCTGACGCAGCACGTGTGACCGCCGTGGCGTCCGGCGCGCCCGCAGCACAGGTAGATTGTTTGCCGATCCAGGGCATGATCACGCTGCGCGGTCAGCCCACCGAGGTAGCGGAGGCGATCCGGGCCGCCACCGGCTGCGGACTGCCCGAGCAACGCGGGATCGTCTTCGAAGGAGAACGCGGGGTGGCGTGGATGTCGCCGGACGAGTGGCTCCTTCTGATGCCGCAGGAAATGGTTTCGGAATGCCTCGCCACTCTGGCGGGGGAGCTGTCCAGCAGCCATCATCTGGCCGTCGAGGTCTCGGATGCTCGCGCGATGTTTCGCATCTCCGGAACAGGCGCGCGCGAGGCGCTGGCCCGGGTTTGCCCGGTGGACCTGTCTCCCGCGACCTTCGCCGCCGGAGAAATCCGCCGGACCCGGCTGGCCCAGGTGCCGGCGGCCTTCTGGATCGGTGCAGACGGCGCGTTCCGGCTGGTCTGCTTCCGATCGGTCGCGCGCTACGCTCAGGACGTCCTGGAAAACGCCGCGAGTGGTGCGCCTGTCGGGTTCTTCCCCGAGGGCTGAACGCACCGCGTCGCGGCTCCGCGAGATGTGAGGCGACCGGCCAGCCGGTTTCCGTCACTATGGGGACGATACGTCCTCTCTCCCCGCATTGGCCATTAAATTAACGCAATTCGGGGCATATTCAGGGTGAAACTCCTCCCGAACCCGAGGAATCGCGGATGCTGGACATGACGGACGATGAGCAAATGGCTGGGCAACAGGGGCAGGGCACCTGCCTGTTCGAGGCTGCGGGGTTGCGGCTTCTGCACCGGCCGGCGCCGTCGGACCATGCCCTGGTGCTCTTCGAGGACGCGCCCGAGGCCGGGCGACTGCGCCCCGGCTGGCTGACCGGCCCGGGGGGCGAGGCGGTGGATCTCTACCGCGTCGTGCCGCAGCGGGCGGGGCTTTTCCCGGCCGACGAGATGCAGGCCCTCTGCGGAGTGCTTGCCGGCACCAACGCGCGCCCGGCAATTGCCATCGGCGCTGGCCTTGGTGGTCAGGCTGCCCTGCGCCACGGGCAGGCGGCAGGCTGTGCCATCGCGCTGGCCTTTTCGCCGATGGGCGTCGCGCCCGCCGGCCATCCGACTGTGGCTGACATTCCGGAGCAGGATATCGCGCCGCTGGCGATGGTCGCCTTCGATCCCAAGCGCCGGCCGGACGCGCTGCAGGCCGAGGCGCTGCGCCTGCTGGACGGCGTACATGTGCTGCCGCTGCCGCATATGGGCCATCGCACCGAGCGCACCCTGATCGGTGACCATGTCGCCCGAGAGGTATTTGCCGCCGCCCTGCGGGGCGATGCCGGCGAGGTTGCGCGCCTTCTGCGCCACAACCGCTCCCATGACGACGGGTTCCTGTCGAGTCTGTCGCTGGCCTGTTCGGAGCGCGGGCATTACCGCTGGGCCGCCGACATCGCGGAACAGGGCGACCCCGCCCGCCGGCACATGCCGGACCTCGCGATGGCGCGGGCTGAGGCGCAGGCCGGGCTCGGACGGCCGCTGGAGGCTGTCGAGACCCTCGAGGGGCTGGTCGTCTCCGCCCCGAGGAGTCCGCGCTACTGGGGCCTTCTGATCGACCGCTACGAGGCGATGGGCCAGGACGTGGCGGTTGCAGAACTGCTTGAACTTGCGCTCGCCTACACCGAGAATTTCAACTTCTGCGCGCGGCTGATCCGCAAGCTCTCCGGCATGAACGGTCCGGCCCGCGCGCAGGCCAGTGCGCTGGCCGACATGGCGCGGCAGCACTGGCCTGACCGTGGCGGGCAGATCGACCGTCTTGCCAAGGGGCTGGCGGGCATCGCCTGACACGGCTCTCCCGGCCTTCTGCAGGTGCCGGGCGGGGTGCTCCCGGCGCCAACGGGGCCGGCGCGAGGGAGCCACTTACGAGATACCACCGGCCCCGGTAACGAGTAGCGGCATGGCACGCGCCGCGCGGAAAGGCAGACAGAGATGTCGGACAAGTCACTCGAGCGGCGTTCCGCGATGGACGCCTACAAGCTGGCTTCGCAGAACCCCTTGCGCCGCTATCCCTCGCCCGAGAAGGACGGGGACAGGCTCTATCCGCTCGCGACGCCGGTCCTGACGCCGTCCTTCACGATGAGCCGCGAGGATACCGTTTTCACCATCGGCTCCTGTTTCGCGCGCAATGTCGAGGCGGCGCTGATCAATGCCGGCATCAACGTCACCAGCCGCGATTTCGACCTTGGCCCTATTGGCGAGAGCCTCGGTTTCGCGGGCAACTTCTTCAACAAGTACTCGATCCACTCCGTCATCAACGAACTCCGCTGGGCGATGGACCGCGAGAGCTTCCCCGGGGAGGAGATCCTCTATCCGTTGGGGAAAGGCGAGGAGAAGTTCTGCGACCTGCAGCTCGGTGCCGCCAAGCTGGAATTCCCCGTCGACGAGATCCTCGAATTCCGCCACCGATTTCTCGACGTGATGGCCCGCGCGGCGGAAGCCGACGTGGTGATCGTCACTCTGGGCTATGTCGAGGTATGGTACGACACCAAGCTCGGCATCTACCTGAACGTCGCCCCGCCGGCGCAGCTCGCCCGCAGGGACCCCGACAGGTTCGAGTTCCGGGTGCTCAGCTACGAGGAGGTGCTGGAGGGGCTGCGGGAGCTCTACCGGATCCTGAACCGCTACCGCACCAAGCCGCTGCGCATGCTGCTGACGGTCTCGCCGGTGCCGATGCTCTCCACCTTCCGCGACATGGATGTGCTGGTGGCCAACACCTATTCCAAGTCCGTCCAACGGGCCGCCATCGACGTGTTCATCGCCGAGACGGAGGGGGTGGACTACTTCCCGTCCTACGAGTTCGTGGTGCTGAGCGACCCTCGCGTCGCCTGGTCGCGCGGGGATTATCGCCATGTCTCCGCCGATCTCGTGGCGCGGATCATGCAGTCGGTCCTTGCCCGCTACGTTCCGGGCTCGGGGGAAGAGGCGCCGGAGGCGGGTGGCGGGATGACCGCCGAGGCGCTGGAGGCCTCGGTCCGCATGACCATGAAGCTCAAGGAATACGAGAGCGCCCTGGCGATGATGGCCCAGAACGAGGAGATCGTGGCATCAAGCGCCGTGCTTCAGCAATTGCGGGGCGTGGCGCTGAGTTCGCTGGACCGCTTCGAGGAGGCGTTCGACGCCATGGCGGCCTCGCATGCGCTGGCCCCCGGCAATGCCGCGCCGCTCGAGCGCCAGATCGCGTGGTGCCGCAAGCTCGACCGCAAGGAGGTCGCGCGCGAGTTGCTCAAGACCCATGTCGCGGCCTTCCCGGACCGGGCCGATTTCCGCGCGGGCCTGACCTGGCTCGACTGAGCGGGGGCGACATGACAGGATGGACGCCATGACCGCCTACGACCTGAGCACAATCGGCAAGACCGTCAAGCTGGTGGTCTGGGATCTCGACGAGACCTTCTGGTCCGGTACGCTCTCGGAAGGCGGGATCACGCCGCGGCCCGGAAACATCGCGCTGGTCCGGGAGCTGGCGGAGCGCGGCATCGTCTCCTCGATCTGCTCAAAGAACGATTTCGCGCAGGCGAAGGCGCAGCTTGAAGCCCTTGGCGTTTGGGAATATTTCGTCTTTCCGCACATCGACTGGACGCCGAAGGGGCAGGCCATTGCGGGGATGATCGCGGACATGGGCCTGCGCGACGAGAACGTGCTGTTCCTCGACGACAATCCCATGAACCTCGAGGAAGCGAAGTTCTTCAACGAGCGGATCATGTGCGTCGACGGCCGGCTCGATCTCGCGCCGCTGCGGGACCTGCCACAGCTTGCCGGCAAGGACGACCGCGGACTGAGCCGTCTGAAACAGTACAAGGTCGGCGAGGCCAAGCATCGCGAACGCACGCAGACCGCGCTGTCCAACGAGGATTTCCTGCGCCAATCCGATATACGGCTGCGCCATGTCTACGATATCGAGGCGCATTGGGAACGGGTGCTGGAACTGATCAACCGCACCAACCAGCTCAACTTCACCAAGAAGCGGGTCGAGACGCCGGAGGCGGAGGCCGAGCTGCGCGAGATGCTTCGGATGCCCGGCGCCCATGCCGCGCTGATCGAGGTCGCGGACCGGTTCGGCGATTACGGCATGGTGGGCTTCTACCTGATGGTCAAACGCTCTTCCGGCGCACGGCTCGAGCATTTCGCCTTTTCCTGCCGAACGCTCAACATGGGGATCGAGCAATATGTCTATGACCGGCTGGAGCGCCCGGCGCTGACGATCGCCCAGCCCGTCGCCAACGGGCTCGACCGTTTCGAGGCCGTGGACTGGGTGCGCGAGGATGCCGGCGGCGCGGCGGGAGCGGAGGCGCCGGACCGGCGGCTTTGCCTCGTGGGCGGGTGCGACCTGCTGCAGATGTCGTTCTACTGCGGCTCGAACCGGGACGAATTCGTCAACACGGTGCGAAACGGGATGGTCGTGCGCTACGACGACGTGGGCTTCATCTTGAACGACCGCTCCGACCCTTCAATCGAGCGCTTCCGCAGCCGGCTGGAGATGTGGAGCCATGCCGAGATGCTGGCCTTCGACGGGGCCCTGGCGGAGGCCGACGTGGTGATCCTCTCGCTCTACCAATCGGCGGCGGGGCAGAATTTCTTCACCTTCGGCGGCACGGAATTCGGCGGGCGGCACCTTGTGCATGTCCCGGCGCAGGCGATGCGCACGGTGCTCGCCGGTCCCAACGCGGCCTGGTTCGCCAAGAATTTCTACTACCGGCGCTACGGGCTGGAAGAGAAGCTGGCGCTGGTGCGGCAGGCCTGCGAGCGGGTGCTGTCGCAGGTGCGCCCCGGCACGCCCGTCGTGCTGATCGCGGCAAGCGAGGCGGGGGAGCGCTCCGAGCGCTCCCTTCCGGTCCGGCAGGCGTTCAATGCCCTTTGCCGGGAGGTGGCGACGTCGTGGGAGAGCGCGGTGCTCGCCGACCCGGCGGAGATCATGGCGCCCGAGGACGTGGTCGATGCCGACCATTTCACGCGGATCGGCTATTTCAAGCTCGCGCAGTTCATCAACGAGACCGCGGCGGCGTTCTCTGGTTCGGATCAAACGGTAAAGGACGTTCGGGATGCGCAGGATCTTCAACAGGCTGTATGACGAAGACCCCTATCTCGACGCCCCGCTGGCGGATGTCGAGGTCGACATGCAGGGGTGGGGATCCACCCATTTCTTCTTTCGCGGCATCATCGAACACCTAAAACCTTCGCTGATTGTCGAGGTCGGCAGCTGGAAAGGGCGCTCGGCGCTGCACATGGCCGACCTCTGCAAGGCCGCGGGCATCAAGAATCTCGAGATCTGCTGTGTCGACACCTGGCTCGGCACTTCGGGTATCTGGGCGCGCAAGGGGCAGGTGGAGGAAGAGCTCAAGCTGAAGAACGGCTGGCCGATGCTCTACTTCACCTTCATGAAGAACGTGGTCGAGGCCGGCCATCAGGACGTGATAACGCCGCTGCCCTTGCCCTCGGACATGGGCGCGCAGGTGCTGAAGCGTATCCGCGCACGCCCGGACCTGATCTACATCGACGCCGCGCACGATTATGACAACTGCCTGCGGGACCTGCGGAACTATTTCGAGCTGCTGGACGACAACGGCATCCTGCTCGGCGACGATTACGAGACCATCGACGGCGTGACCGAGGCCGCGCAGGAATTTGCCCGCGAGAAGGAACTGATCCTGGTGGGCACGCGCAGCAAGTTCGTGCTGTCGAAGAACGTCGAGCACGTGCATGCCATGCAAGCGCTGCTGGCCGAGATCGATGCGCGCCGCGCGCGGGTGGCCGAGGCCAAGGCGCGTGCCGCAGAGGAAGCATCTGCGGGCGAGGCGGACGGCGAAGAGGCCTGACACCCGCAGGACGCGCCGCACCGGTCCCGGCCGTGCCCGTCGCACTGGCCGAAGCTCGATCCGTTGCCCCATTTCCCGGCAGACGCCTTGACGCGACGCCGGAGGCTGGTCACATACACCGCATAGGAAACGCTGCTAGCGAAGGATAATTCCATGGCTTTCGAACTCCCCGATCTTCCCTACGCCCACGATGCACTCGCCGCGAAGGGCATGAGCCAGGAGACCCTCGAGTATCACCACGACCTGCACCACAAGGCCTATGTCGACAACGGCAACAAGCTGATCGCCGGCACCGAGTGGGAGGGCAAGACCCTCGAAGAGATCATCGTCGGCACCTACGACAAGGGCGCCGTCGCGCAGAACGGAATCTTCAACAACATCTCGCAGCTCTGGAACCACAACCAGTTCTGGGAAATGATGGGCCCCGGCGATACCGGCATGCCCGGTGAGCTGGAAAAGGCCCTCGTCGAGAGCTTCGGCTCGGTCGACGAGTTCAAGTCCCAGTTCTCCGCCGCCGGCGCCGGCCAGTTCGGCTCGGGCTGGGCCTGGCTGGTCAAGGACACCGACGGCTCGCTGAAGGTCACCAAGACCGAGAACGGCGTGAACCCGCTCTGCTTCGGCCAGACCGCGCTGCTGGGCTGCGACGTGTGGGAGCATTCCTACTACATTGACTTCCGCAACAAGCGCCCGGCCTACCTGACCAACTTCCTCGACAACCTGGTCAACTGGGAGAACGTCGCCAGCCGTATGTAATCGGTCGACGCGACGCGGATTTCCGCTGGGCCTGCCGGGAGAGATCCCGGCGGGCCTTTTCTTTTTGAACCGTGCCGTTTCGGTCGCGCCAGCACGTGGCACCCGGCGCGACGCCCCTCCAGAAAGCCCTGCCGCACGGCTGTCGAGGGTGGTATAATCGTTGTGCGGGTGCCTTCGGAGAGGGGAACCTTGCAAGGCACTGTGCGTTCTTTCTTCAAGGAGAAGAAGGAGACCAACATGCCTGAACGCGTCAGATCCAGCGACGGAACCCGGGAAACCGACCAGGTCCTTGGCGACAAGAGCCAGGTCGCCCAGCAGGGGCGCGCCGGTGGCAACCTGCAGCGCAAGATCGGCACCCGTGACGAGCTGAAACGCAGCGAGGAGCGCCCTGGCGGCGCGACCCGCGTCACCAAGGCAGACGAGGAGGAAAGCTGATGAAACGTTTGACAGCAGGGACCTGGGTGCTGGTGGCCGATGGCGAAAAGGCGCTGTTTCTGCGCAATGACCTCGATGCCATCAACCCCGATCTGAATGTCCACCAGGAACGCAAGCAGGAGAACCCATCGGACCGCGAGCAATCGGCCAACCGTCCCGGACGCAAGGCCGACACCGGCCCGGGGCAGCGCTCCGCGATGGACGACACCGACTGGCACGAACTGGCCAAGGAGCGTTTTGCCGATGAACTGGCCGAAATGCTCTACAAGCGCGTCCATGCCGGGGAGATCGAGCGTGTCGTGATCGTCGCGCCGCCCAAGGTGCTCGGCGAGATGCGGCAGAAGATGCATTCGGAGGTGGCAAAGGCGGTGGTCGCGGAGATCCCGAAGACCTTGACCAACCACCCGATCGACCGCATCGAGAGCCTCGTGAAGGCGGAACTGGAAGAGGCGTGATACCGGCGTTTGGCGCTTGACCTTGAAGGCGCGGCGGCGTCAGGTCCCGGAGTATCAACCGAGGGCCTGACGCATGACGGACGCGCACAACGGAATTCTGGCGATGATCGGCGCCTGCGTGATCTGGGGCCTCTCGCCGTTGCTGTTCAAGGCGCTCGGACATGTGGCACCGCTGGAAATCCTGGCGCACCGGACGATCTGGGCCTTCGTGTTTTTCTGTGCGGTTCTGGCGGTTCAAGGCCGGCTTCGGCTCATGCCGCAACTCATCGGGGGCGCGCCGGGCAGGGTCCTGTTTGCGGCGTTGATGATCTCGCTCAACTGGCTGGTCTATATCTGGGCGGTGCAGATCGGCCGGACCATGCAGGCGAGCCTCGGCTATTACATTTTCCCTCTCGTAACCGTCCTGCTCGGCGCCGTGGTGTTCGGCGAACGGCTGGGGCGGGTGCAGTGGCTGTCGGTTGGCCTCGCGGCGTCGGCCGTCTGTGTCCTGAGCTTCGGCTTCGGCGTGGTGCCGCTGGTCTCGCTGGTACTCGCCGTGACCTTCGGGCTCTACGGCACGCTGAAGAAGGGGCTGGACGCCGGCCCGGTCGTATCGGTCACCGCCGAGGTGGCGATGCTTCTGCCGCTTGCCCTGGGCTGGCTGGCCTGGCTCTACCGTGACGCCGGGGGCTTTCCGCATTCGTTGGGGACGGCCGGACTGTTCTTCCTGTCCGGCTCTCTCTTCACGGCGATTCCGCTGATGCTGTTCTCCTACGCCACGCGGCGGGTCCGCCTCGTCACGGTCGGGCTGGTGCAGTACCTCAACCCGACGCTGCAGTTCCTCTGCGCAACGCTGGTCTTCGCCGAGCCCTTCACGGGCTGGCACGCGGCGGCGTTCGGTCTGATCTGGATCGCGCTGGCGCTCTATTCCGGTCAGGCGGTGATGGAGGAGCGGGCGTCGCGCAGGCGTGCCATGAGCGTCGGCACGTCCGGAACCGTCTGAACGAAATCCAGCAGCGTCCGTTCGGCAAAGCCCTGATCGACGACATGCTGCATGAGTGCGTTGAGCGGAGCCCAGTAGCCATTGGTGTCCAGCAGGATCAGCGGTTTGGCATGAAGCCCGAGCTGGGCCCAGGTCAGCGTCTCGAAGAACTCGTCCAGCGAGCCGGCACCGCCGGGCAGAACGACGATGGCGTCGGCGTTCATGAACATGACCTTCTTTCGCTCGTGCATGGTCTCGGTGACGATGAAGGTCGTCAGGTCGCGCTTGCCGACCTCGCGGTCGAACAGGTGGACCGGGATCACCCCGAAGGTCTCGGCGCCGCCCGCCTGGGCGCTGCGGGCAACGCGCCCCATCAGGCCGATATCGCCCGCGCCGTAGACGAGCCGCCAGCCTTCGGCCGCGATTTCGGCACCGAGGCTTTCGGCGACTGCCGCATATTCGGGATCAATTCCGTCCCTGGAGCCGCAATAGACGCAGATTGAGAACGTTTGTGGCATTGCAGCAAGACCTTGGGGCTACATGGTTTTGACCCGTGATAGCTGTCTTGCTATTCTCTCTCAACCCGCTCAAAGGCGGGTGTGGTACAGTATTTCGGGATTTTGTTCGATGGTTGACAAGGGGGCGCCCAAGAAGGCGGACGGCAAGTTTGCCGTTGGGGCCGTCGCAGCAGCGGCGGTGGCCGGTGGGGTTGTGCTGTGGATGATGCAAGCGCCACAGGACGCTGAGACCGGCCCGGGCAATGACACCGCGACCGCCACGATGTCCCAACCGGCGGATCCCTCGGACAGCGACACGACGCAGAACAACACCCAAGCCGCAGCGTCGGAGCCCGATGCGGAGGCGGATGCCGGGCAGGGCGCCGAGACAGCGGCTGTGGACGCACCGTCTGGTGATGCCACTGACGCAGGCGCGCCTGCCGGCGTTCCCGGACCGCGCTTCGATCACGTCCGGGTCGACAAGGACGGCCGCGCGGTGGTCTCCGGCACGGCTCCCGGCGGCTTCGAGGTCTCGGTCGAGGTTGATGGCGCGAACGTCCAGACCCTGAAAACCGATCGCTCCGGGCAATTCGCTGCGCTTCTGAGCCTGCCGATCAGCGATGCGGCGCAGGTCGTGAACCTCGTGGCCCGCAATGCCGAGGGCGTTGAGCTGCGTTCCGAGGACAGCGTGATCCTGGCTCCACGCATGGAGGTCGGGCCCGAGATCGTTGCCGCGCTGGGGAACGGGGCGGCCACGACGAACGAGACCTCGCCTTCCGAAAGTGGCAGCGCGACCGGCGAGACCGAGCTCGCCGCCCTCGATCTGTCGGGCGCGCCCGCGAGTGGCGACGGGGAGGGGGCGTCGAGCCCCGCGGTGACGAGCGTCGACGAGACGGCGCAGGACACGCCCTACAGCGAGGCGATGGCGCCCACCGTGCTGTTGGCCAGCCGGACCGGCGTGGAGCTCCTGCAGCCTGCCAACGCCATTCCGGAGCGTCTGCGCGACCGGGTCGTGATCGACGTCATCAGCTATTCCGACGACGGCAGCGTTTCGCTCGAAGGCCGGGCCGCGGCCAGCGGCGACCGACAGGACGGCGTGCAGGCCTACCTGAACAACCGGCCCGTGCAATCGGCCGATGTGAAGCCTGACGGCCGCTGGCACATGGGACTCGCGCAGGTCACGCCCGGCGTCTACACCCTGCGGATCGATCAGGTCGCTCCCGGCGGCAAGGTCGTCGCGCGGTTCGAGACCCCGTTCAAGCGGGAAGATCCGGCGGAACTCGCCCGGCTCGTGCCGCAGCTTGGCGCGACCGGGGCCGTGGGCGCGTCGGTCATCACGGTGCAGCCTGGCTATACGCTCTGGGGCATCGCGAACGACCGGTATGGCAACGGGCTGGATTACGTGCAGATCTTCGACGCCAACAAGAGCCAGATCCGCGACCCGGACCTGATCTATCCCGGACAGATCTTCGAACTTCCCGACATGGAAGACGCGCCGGCCGAGGCCGCCGCGGACTAGCGCTCAGGGCGTGAGCTTGCCGCCGGACTTGGGCGCGCTGGCCTGATCCAGTTGCACGACGTTGGGCTTGTCGGAGACGATACTCTCCTCCAACGCCATGCGGTCGATCCGCTCGACCGGCTTGCGGAGCCCAAGCACGGGGAGGAGCTCCTCCAGATCCCGTTCGAGCTGCGCCAGTTGCGTCTGGCGCACGGCCTCGTCGACGTTGAGCCTCTGGGTCCAGCGCTTGATCTCGTCCAGCGTGGTGCGGGCAAGGCTGAGCTGCTCCTCGAAGCGCTCGGCCTCCTCCTGGCGTTGGCGCAGGAAGGTGCGCGCCCGTTCGATCCGTTCGCTGGAGTAGATCTCGGCCAGTTCCCGAGAGGTCTCGCTCATCTGGGCCGCGACCTCGAGCACTCCCGGTTCCAGCTTGCGCAGGTCGGGATGGTTGCGCAGGAAGATCAGCCGCTCCCGAACGCTGTCGAATTCCGAGGACAGGGTAAATGCGCCCTCGCGATCCGCGGCATGAACCGCGTGATAGGCGCGGGCGACATCCTCCATGCGGATTCGGAAGTCGCGGTGGCTCGTCTCCAGCCGCTGCATCCGAACGTCCGACGGAAGGAAGAAGCACAGCCCGAGCGCGAGCGCGGTCACGCCGATCTGCACGGCCATGCCAGCCTTGGGCAGGGGCGTGTCGCCGAAAACGGCCGGGAATTCCAGCCAGGGAAGCAGCCCGACGGCCGAAAGGGCGGTGAGCACGGTCAAACCCGCTGCGAGAAGAACGATGAGAGAGAGCGAGAGCGTCCGGCAAAGAGAAGCCATGCGCCCAAGGGCGGTAGAATCGGAATTCGTCACGGTGCAACCCTTTCGGCTACGATTATTAATTTTGTCTCAATCGGACCCGGCGACGGAACCAGCACTGCCCGGCCCGATGGGATCTGGTTCAAGCGTAGCACAGAAAGCGGATGATTCGCGAAATTTCGGGCGATATTCGTGGTTTGGTCCGCGAAGCTCGTGCAAAATTTCCGGAGTGCGGCGAAACTGTCGCCATATCAGGCGGCGTCCCGCGTTCAGCGGACCGCTTCGATGGGGCCCTCGGCACGGCCGTTTATGAACTGTTGGACATAGGGATCGTCACAGCCGTCCATCTCGGCCACCGGGCCAACCCACTGGATGACGCCATCGTGGAGCATCGCCACATCGTCGGCGATGGCGCGGACGCTGCTCATGTCGTGGGTGATGGTGATCGCGGTTGCGCCCATCTCGACGACGATCTCGCGGATCAGGTCGTTGATTACCCCGGCCATGATCGGATCGAGGCCGGTGGTAGGCTCGTCGAAAAAGATGATCTCGGGCTCCGCGGCGATGGCCCGGGCAAGTCCCACGCGCTTCTGCATCCCGCCCGAGAGTTCGGCGGGATAGAGATCCGCGGTCTCCGCCTTCAGGCCGACGCGGCGCAGCTTCTCGATGGCGATCTCGCGGGCCTCGGCCTTGGGGCGCTTTTGCTCGCCGCGCAGGAGGCGGAAGGCGACGTTCTGCCAGACCGTGAGGCTGTCGAACAGCGCCGCCCCCTGGAAGAGCATGCCGAAACGCGCGAGAAAGGCGTCGCGATCGCCTCGGTCGACGGGCTGGCCGTCGATCAGGATGCGTCCGGCGTCGGGTTTGACGAGGCCGAGGATGCACTTGATGGTCACAGACTTGCCGGTGCCCGAGCCGCCGATGATGACCATGGACTCGCCCTTGGGCACGGTCAGCGTCACGCCGCGCAGCACCTTCTTCTCGCCAAAGGCCTTGTGAACGTCCTGAAGCTCGATCATCCGGAAAAGAACACCTCGGTCAGCAGGTAGTTCGAGCCGAGGATCAGCACGGAGCTGGCCACCACGGCCAGTTTCGTGGCCTTGCCCACGCCCTGCGCGCCGCGCCCGGAATTCATCCCGTAGAAGCAGCCCATCAGCGCGACGATGAAGCCGAACACGGCCCCCTTGGCGATGCCGGAGGCCACGTCGGCGGCCTCGAGGAAGTCGATGGTGTTCTTGAGGTAAGCGGCGGAGTTGAAGTCGAGCCGGTTCACGCCGACCAGCCAGCCACCCATGATGCCGATGGAATCGCCGACCGCGACCAGCACCGGCACGGTCAGCGTGGCGGCGAGCACCCGCGGCACGGCGAGGTACTTGATCGGGTTGGTGGAGAGGGTGACCAGCGCATCGATCTGCTCGGTGACCTTCATCGTGCCGATCTCGGCGGCGATGGAGGAGGCCACGCGCGCCGCGACCATCAGCCCGCCCAGCACCGGACCCAGCTCGCGCACCATGCCGATGGCGACGATCGAAGGCACGGCGGCCTCGGCGGAGAAACGGGAGGAACCGTCGTAGATCTGCAGCGCCAGCGCGCCGCCGGTGAAGAGCGCGGTCAGCCCGACCACGGGCAGGGAATACCACCCGATGGTCATGATCGCGTGGCCGAACTCGCGAAGGTAGAAGGGCGGGCGCACGAGGTGGCCGAGCACCTGCAGGGCAAAGATCGCCATGCGTCCGACGCTCGCGAGGCCGGCCAGAACCGGCCGGCCGATGGCGGCAAGGGGACGCCGGAGCAGGGCGGCGCTCACGACAGGCTGCCCCCGATGCTGCTGCGTCTGTAGCGGGCGCCCAGCGAGGTCAGGACCTCGTAGCCGATGGTGCCGGCGGCATCGGCGAGGTCATCGACAGTCTGTTCCGGGCAGAGGATGTCGAGGCTCCCCGGCACGTAGCCGAGGGCTGTGATGTCGACGGTGATCAGGTCCATGGAGACCCGGCCGACCAGCGGGCAGGCCACGCCATCGGCATAGAGAGCGCCGGCGTTGGAGAGGCTGCGCAGCAAGCCGTCGGCATAGCCGCCGGACACGGTGGCGATCAGGCGCTCTTCGGGCGCCGTCCAGGTGGCGTTGTAGCCCACGGCCTCGCCCGGCGTGACCGTCCGGGCCTGGACCACGGGCAGCGCCAGTCGGGCAACCGGACGCGCGTCGGTAAAGGGGCGGCCGCCGTAGAGGCCGATGCCGGGGCGGGTCACGTCGAAATGGTAGTCGGGGCCGAGCAGGATGCCGCCGGTGGCCGAGAGCGAGCGCGGCACGCCGGTCTCGTCGGTCATCTCGCGGAAGACGCGGAGCTGGTCGGCGTTTTGCGGGCTCTCGGGCTCGTCGGCGCTGGCCAGGTGACTCATTATCAGCGCCGGCCCCTGGCCGAGCGCCAGGGGCGCCACGGCGGCCCATTCGGCGGGCTCGAGCCCCAGGCGATTCATGCCGGTGTCGAGCTGGATGCCGAAGGCCGCGCCGGGAAGCGCCTCGAAATGGCGGGTCAGCTGTTCGATCGAATTCAGCATCGGGATCAGGTCCAGATCGCCGATCATGTCCGTGTCCCCGGCCATGTGGCCGGAAAAGACGTGAATGCGGGGCTCGCGGCCGAGCACCTCGCGGACCGCCGCGCCCTCTTCGGCGGTGGCCACGAAGAATCGCCGCACGCCGATGCGTGCAAGCGCCATCGCGACCCGCGCGACACCGAGCCCGTAGCCGTCGGCCTTGACCACGGCACCCGTTTCAGTGCCGGGAGCCGACATTTCGTTCAGGGCCCGCCAGTTGGAGACGAGCGCGTCGAGATCGATCGAGAGTGTTCCAGTCGCCATGGCACCGGTTCTGACATTCCGGCTTGCGAGGTCAAGCGGAAAGGAGAGGGTATCCCGAACCAGCCCTGTCGGAAGCGGTCAGCGGGGGCCCGGCCAGAGGTCGGCCGGGTGGGCGGGGCGCTCGGGCAGCGTGGCCACGGTCTCGTGGATCTCGCCGTCACGCCAGTAGGTGACGCTCACGCTGTCGCCGACCTCGAGCGAGCGGACGATGTCCAGCGCGAGGTCGAGAGACGTCACGGCCTCGCCGTCCACCTCGAGGATGATGTCGCCGCCCAGCACCATCTCCGCGTTGCCCCACAGGACCGGAAAGTAGCCGCCCCTGAGGCCGGCAACATCGGCCGCCGAGCCGGGCTCGACCGTCTCCACGAGGAACCCGGTTTCCGGAGGCGGCGGGGTCCGCGGCATCATGCGGGCAAGCAGCGGAGACATCATCTGCCCGTAGAGCCCGTGCCAGGCGCGCGTGACCTTTCCCGAGTCCATCAGTTCCACAACCAGATCCTTCACCGTGTTCACCGGCAGGGCGTAGCCGATGTTCTCGGCCTGCGGATGGTTGCTCCTCAACGTGATGAGGCCGACGAGGCGGCCGCAGCTGTCGAACAGCCCACCGCCCGAGGAACCGGGGCTGATGGCGGCGTCGGTCTGGATGTACTGGGTTGTCCAGGAGATCGTGTTCAGCGGGATCTTAATGTCCAGCGCCGAGATGATGCCGGAGGACATCGACTGCCTGAGACCGAGCGGGAACGCGATGGCGTGCACCATCTGGCCGACCTTCAGGTCCGGGTAGGAGGCGAGATCGAATTCGTACTCGTATGGCATGAAATCCTCCAGCTCGAGGATTGCCACGTCGAGCGCCGGATCCATGGCGAATACCTCGGCCGAGAGGACGCCAGAACCGTAGTTCACCAGGATCATCTCGCTGCCATGGACAACGTGGTAGTTCGTGATCACGTACAACTCGCCAAGCACGACGCCGGAACCCGTCCCGGCGCGGACGCGTGCCGCCACACGGTGCGGATCGACGCCGAAGCTGACGACCTGGACGATGCTGGTTGAAAGGGTGTCGTAGATCTCCGGCGGCGTCATCGCGCAGTCCGGCTCCGACGCCGCAAGGGGTGGGGCAGGGATCAGGTTCACCAAGGATGCGAGCGCGATCGCGCATGCGAGATCTCTTGAAACGCTGCCAAACATGACGGCCTCCCTTAACTTCCCCTTGGGAATCCTCTCGCGGGTCGCTCGGCCCGTCCATGATCTGGGTCACGCGGGACGCTGTGTCTCGGCGGTGGGAGTCGGTTGGGAAGGTCGCCGCTGAAGTCGGTCGAGGCCGAAAGTCCGGCGGAGAGAAGCCGCGCCCTCGGGCGGCGCTGCCGCCGTCGGGCGCGGCTCCTGGCGCGCGTGGGACTGTAAAGAGAGGATCCTGCGGGGGGCTTGCGGAAATGGCGGGACTTCGGGCTGCGGCACCGGTAAGTGCCGATCAGGTCTTTGCCAAATCTCGCCCAGGGAGGTCACGATGCCCGAAATGACATTGCCGATGCAGGGCCGCTGCCGGTGCGGCTACCTGACAATCGAGATCACGGCGCCGCCGCTGATGACCGCAGCCTGCCATTGCAAGGGGTGCCAGAGGATGAGCGGCAGCGCCTATTCGCTGACCGCGATGATCCCGGCGCAGGGTTTCCGCGTCGTGGCAGGCGAGCCGGTGAGGGGCGGTATCCGGGGGCCGCAACTGGACCACTACTGCTGTCCGGAGTGCATGAGCTGGGTCTTCACCCGGATCACAGGGGGGGACGCCTTCGTCAATGTCCGCCCGACGATGTTCGACGATGCGAACTGGGCCGAGCCATTCATCGAGACCATGACGTCCGAGAGGCTGCCCTGGGCCACGACGACGGCACGGCACAGCTACAAGGCGTTCCCGCCGGAGGCGGAGTTCGCGGACCTGATGGCGGCTTTCGCAGCCAGCCGGTGAGGGCCGTCGGGCTCAATAGCCCGACTCGCCCTCCTGCCAGGGCTGCGCGAGGTCGCTGAAGCGGGTGAATTCGCCCTCGAAGGCGAGCGGCACATCGCCGATCGGGCCGTGACGCTGCTTGCCGATGATGACCTCGGCCTTGCCGTGCAGCGAGGCCATTTCCTCCTGCCAGGCCGCCATGGCTTCGAGGTTGCTGTCGGCGGGCTTCTCGCGTTCCTTGTAGTACTCGCCGCGGTAGACGAACATCACGACGTCCGCGTCCTGCTCGATCGAGCCGGACTCCCGGAGGTCGCTCAGCTGGGGCCGCTTGTCGTCCCGGCTTTCCACCTGGCGAGAGAGCTGGGAGAGCGCCACCACCGGCACCTCCAGTTCCTTGGCGATCGCCTTGAGGCCCTGGGTGATCTCCGAGACCTCGTTCACCCGGCTGTCCTTGGCCGTGGCCGGGCGCACAAGCTGAAGGTAGTCGACGAAGAGCGCGTCGAGCCCGTGGGTCCGCTTGAGCCGTCGGGCGCGGGCGGCCAGCTGGCTGATCGGCAGGGCCGGGGTGTCGTCAATGAAGAGCGGGCAGGCCTCCAGCTCCTTGGCGGCATCGACGAAGCGGCGGAATTCCTCTTCGGTCATGTCGCCGCGCCGGATCTTGTGGCTGGGAATGCGCGAGGCTTCGGAGAGGATCCGCGAGGCCAGCTGTTCGGCGGACATCTCCAGCGAATAGAAACCGACGACGCCGCCGTTCACCGTGCCTTCCGAGCCATCCGGCCGCGCGCCGCGGCGATAGGCCTTGGCGATGTTGAAGGCGATGTTACAGGCCAGCGAGGTCTTGCCCATCGAGGGGCGGCCGGCGAGGATCAGCAAGTCCGAGGGGTGCAGGCCGCCGAGCTTCTTGTCGAGGTCGCGCAGCCCGGTGGAAATACCGGCCAGCCCGCCCTCGCGCTGATAGGCGGCGTGGGCGACCTCGATGGCATCGGTGATCGCGCGCAGAAAGCTCTGGAAGCCGGTCTCCGACTTGCCCTGTTCGCCCAGCTTGTAGAGCGCCTGTTCGGCCTCGACGATCTGCTCCTTGGGTTCGGAGGCGATATCGACATTGCCCGCCTTGGACGTGATGTCCTTGCCGAGGGCGATCAGCTCGCGCCGGATCGCGAGGTCGTAGATGATCTGCGCGTAATCCCGCGCGGCAAAACTGGAGATCGCGCCGCCGGCGAGCTTGGCAAGATAGGAGGGACCGCCCAGCTCCTTCAGGCCAGGGTGATCCTCGAGAAAGGCTTTCAGCGTGACCGGGGTGGCCTGCATGTTCTTGGCGATCCGGGCGCTCGCGACCTCGTAGATCCGCGCGTGGACCGGGTCGAAGAAATGCTTCTCGGAGATGACGGACGCGACCCTGTCGTAAATATCGTTGTTCGTCAGGATCGCGCCCAGCAGCTGCTGCTCGGCCTCGATATTGTGGGGAAGCGTGTCTTCCACCGCTGCACTGCCCGTCTCTGCCCGTGCTGCCAATTCCGCCGGGTCTGCCCTCACGCCCGTCAATTCGTTCATTGCTCTGCCCGCTGTTTGTTGTCCGCCCTCATACCGACAGGCCTGCTCCACGGTCAAAATGTATATCTCTGTGGAGAACCTGTGAGCGACAATTCCCTACCGCATCTTGAGTTCGGCCGGCCTCATCCGTCAAGATTCTGTAGTGCTGATCGGCAAGGCTGCGCCGGGCTGCGTCACAGAGGCCCGTCGCCGGCATACCGTTGTGCTCTGTTTTGCCCCGACAGAGCCCCGCTGCGGCTGGTCTCGAAGCGAATCGCCGGGATCAGCGCCGGGCGGCCTGCCAGGCGCGGGGATCGGCCAGAAAGGCCTCGACCTCGGTCAGCGTGGCGGCGTCAAAAGCCTCGCGCCGACGCGCCTCCGCCAGCACGTCGTGCCAGGTGCAGAGGTGGTGCAGCGCAACGCCGTGGTCGCCGAGGGTCTTCGTGGTGTCGGGAAAGATTCCGTAATAGAAGATCACCGCGGTATGGGCGCAGGAGGCGCCGGTTTCCCGGATCGCGTCCACGAAGCTCAGCTTCGAGCCGCCGTCGGTGGTGAGATCTTCGACCAGCAACACGCGGTCCGTCTCGCCCATGACGCCCTCGATGCGGGCGTTGCGGCCATAGCCCTTGGGCTTCTTGCGCACATAGGTCATAGGCAGGCCCATCCGCTCGGCCACCAGCGCGGCAAAGGGGATGCCCGCCGTCTCGCCGCCGGCAATGTTCGTGAAGGCCTCGAAACCCGCGTCGCGCATGACCTTGGCGGTCAGGAAATCCATCAGCGTGGAGCGGATGCGCGGGTAGGAGATCAGCTTGCGGCAGTCGATGTAGGTGGGCGAGGGCAGGCCCGAGGCGAGGGTGAACGGCTCGCGCGCGTTGAAATGCACCGCCCCGATCTCCAGAAGCATCCCGGCGGAGATGCGGGCCATGGTCGCGTCGTCGGGGTGCGTGGTGGGGATCATCGGTGCCGTCCTCTTCTTCTGTCCGAGAAATGTCCCCGCCGGAGGCACGAAGACTTATGTCCCGCCGGAGATTTCATGCCTCCGGCGGGGGTACTTGAGCCAAGAAGAAATGGCTAGGGCTTTCGTCCGCAACCGCCCATGCCGGTCTGTCGAGGGCCCGGCATGGGGCGATCAGAACAGGAAGTCTGCCGCGTCCAGGTCGGCGAACTTGACGTCAAGCAGGGTCAGCACGTCGCCGTTGCCGGCGTCGATCACCACGTCGCCGCTGTCGCGGGACATGTGGTTCTGCTTGAGGTCGCGAAAGCCCTTGATCGAGGAGACGTCGGAGAGGTCGATCACTTCCGCATCGTCGTTGGCGTCGAAGTCGCGGACCACGTCCTTGTCGAAACCGTCGGCGAAGACGAACTTGTCGCTTGCGTTGCCGCCGGTGAGCTTGTCGTTGCCCTGGCCGCCGACGATCGTGTCGCGTCCACCGGCACCCAGGATCGTGTCGGCGCCGTTCTCGCCTTCGAGTGTATCGTTGCCGCCGTTGCCAAGGAGCCGGTCCTTGCCGTCGCCGCCCAGGACATGGTCCTTGCCCCCGGCGCCGCGGATCGTGTCGTTGCCGCCGTTTCCGCGGAAGGTGTTGTCGCCGTTGTTGCCGATGAGTGTGTCGCCGGACTCGCTGCCGTAGGCGTTCTCGATGCTCACCAGCGTGTCGGTGTCACCGAAGCCGTCGGTCGCGGTGCCCTTCGCGAGGTTCACGGACACGCCGGCGGTGCCGCCGTAGTTGGCATCCTTTTCGTAGCGCGCGACGTCCATGCCGCCGCCGCCCTTGATCAGGTCGTCGCCCTCTAGGCCGCGGAAGGCGTTGTCATTGCCGTCGCCGATCATCGTGTCGTCGAACATCGAGCCGCGGACCATTTCGAAGTTCAGCACCTTGTCGGTGTTGCCCCAGCCATCGGTCGCGGTCTGCTTGGCGAGGTTGACGCTGATCGCGGCCGGATCGAACGTGTAGTGGAGCTGGTCGTAATCCGCGCCTCCGTTGAACGTGTCGTTGCCCTTCGAGCTGTAGATCTCGTCCTCGCCGGCGCCGCCCTTGAGCGTGTCCTTGCGGCTCGTGCCGTAGAGCTCGTCGACTTCGCTGATATCGACATCGGCGAACTCGCTGAGGAGGATCCGCTGGTTGGGGGCGAAATCGCCGGTGGCCTTGCTGAAACCGTCGATGCTGTCTCCGAAGGAGTCGAACTGTTTCAGGGTGGAGAAATCAGGCAGGTCGGCGCCGCCGAGCACGATGAAGTAATCGGTGTTCGTGTCGTTGTCGCCCTCGATCGAGATGTTCAGGATCGTGGTCTTCTTGCCGTTCCAGCTGATGGTTCCGATGTAATCGTCCCCGACCAAGCCGGCGATGTTCTGGCCATTCGCGGTCACCGAATAGAGATTGTCGCTGATCGAGACCTTGGGAAGGTCGTCCTTCGACGTCTCCTTGACGGAATAGCTGATGTAGGAATTGTCCGGCCCGACGATCTGGAATTCGACGTTCGGGGTGAAGGAAGTGGCGTTGTCGCCGTCGTAAGTGGCGGAAAAGCCGGTCAACGTGTAGGTTGTCATGCTGCGCGTTACCTTGTCTGTCTGAAGGTGATCGTGAACCAATTGAGCGAGTGTGTGCGGATAGGCGGATTTTGCGGCAGAATTGCGGAAATTCGCCGCCCATCAAGGCTCTAGCTTCTTTACTTAACGTCAGCTGCGCTCAACGTGCCACGCGATCGGCCTGCCGGGATCGAAGACAACGACCGGGCCTTCACCGGTCTCCAGCGGCGCGGGGATGTCGAGCGCGTTTCCCTTGCGCAGGGTGATCCGGGTCTCGTTGGCGGGAAGGCCATAGAAGGCGGGGCCGTTGAGCGATGCGAACGCCTCGAGCCGGTCGAGCGCGCCAGCATCGTCGAACACCTGCGCTAGGCAGGGCATCGTCACCGACGCGGAAAACACGCCGGCGCAGCCGCAGGCGCATTCCTTGTTGGCCTGCGTGTGCGGGGCGGAGTCGGTGCCCAGGAAGACGCGATCGAAGCCGGAGGTGGCCAGTTCCACGAGCGCCTCGCGGTGGCTCTCGCGCTTGGCGACCGGCAGGCAGTAATAGTGCGGCTTGATCCCGCCCACGAGGATGTGGTTGCGGTTGATCATCAGGTGGTGGGTGGTGATCGTGGCGCCCAGCGTGCTGTCGCCGGCCTTCATATAGGCGCAGGCATCGGCGGTGGTGATGTGCTCCATGATCACTTTCAGGCCGGGGGTGCGGCGGCGGATTGGGTCGAGCACCTCGTCGATGAACACGGCCTCGCGGTCGAAGATGTCGATCTCGGGGCGGGTGACCTCGCCATGCACGCAGAGCGGCACGCCGGCCTCGGCCATCGCCTCGAACACATGCTGGACCTTGTCCATGTCGCGCACGCCGGAGGCGGAGTTGGTCGTCGCCCCGGCGGGGTAGAGCTTCACGGCCGTAATCAGCCCCGAAGCGTGGGCGGCCACGACGTCGGCCGGGTCCGTCGCCTCGGTGAGGTAGAGCGTCATCAGCGGCGTGAAATCCGCGCCCTCCGGCAGCGCCGCGAGAATGCGTTCGCGATAGGCGCGCGCATCGTCCGAGGTGATGACCGGCGGCACCAGGTTCGGCATGATGATCGCGCGGGCGAAGTCGCGGGCGGTTTCGGGCAGGACAGCCTTGAGCATTGCGCCATCGCGCAGGTGCAGGTGCCAGTCATCGGGGCGGCGGAGCGTGAGGGTCTGGGTCATGTCGAATGCGGCATAGCGCAGCCGCCCTCGCGGCGCCAGTGCGAGCGATGCCCACCACCGCGCCAGCAGGTTGCCTAGAGGATAGGCAATGAGCGGAAATATGTGCATCTGCATGCTTCGCACCCTTTATGCCGCGTTGCAGCATGGGTGCCGCTGCGGTAGGGTCCGGCAACGAAACGGAGTACCGATGTTCGATATCGCACCTGGCCGGACAGACCTTCAGCGCGCCCGCGGACGCGCGGCTGTCGCGTTCGGCTGCCGCGCGGGCCGGACCCGGTTGAGCGGGCTGCACCAGTCGGGCTGCGCCAAGGCGATGCTCCCAAAGGTGCCGGGCGCGCCGGAGGCGGTGTTCCTGAACACGGCAGGCGGGCTGACCGGCGGAGATCGGCTGGAATACGTCGTCGATCTCGCTGAGGGCGCAGAGGTCCGTGCGACGACACAGACCGCGGAGCGCGCCTATGCCTCGGCGGGCGGTGTGGCGCAGGTGCGTTGCCGGCTCGCGGCGGGGCAGGGAAGCGTGCTCGACTGGCTGCCGCAGGAAACGATCCTGTTCGATAAATGCGCACTGGAACGCGAGACGGTCGTGGAACTGGAAGGCGACGCGCGCCTGTTGCTGTGCGAGACACTTGTCTTCGGCCGGGCCGCTATGGGCGAGGCGGTGCACCAGTTGCATCTGAGCGACCGCCGGGAGATCCGCCGCGACGGTCGGCCCGTACTGATCGATGCGGTACGGATGGACGCGGCGGCGATGGCGCGCAGCGGCGGCGCGGCGATGCTGGGAGAGGCGCGGGCCGTCTCGATGGTTGCGCTGGTGGAACCGGGTGCCGAAGATGCGCTCGGGCCGATCCGCAGCCTGATGCAAGGCGCGGGGCCTGAGCTCGTGGCAGAAGCCTCGGCCTGGGACGGGCGCTGCGTGATCCGCCTGATGGCGCGCGACCTGTGGCCATTGCGCCGCATGCTTGTGCAGCTGTTGACACATATCCGGGGCACGGTGCCACCGCGCGTCTGGCAGAACTGAGGAATACGATGAACCTGACCCCAAGAGAGAAGGACAAGCTGCTGGTGAGCCTTGCCGCCATGGTGGCGCGCAACCGGCTGGAGCGCGGCGTGAAGCTGAACCATCCCGAGGCGATTGCGCTGATCACCGATTTCGTCGTCGAGGGCGCGCGCGACGGCAAACCGGTCTCGGAACTCATGGAGACCGGCGCCGGCGTGGTGAGGGCCGACCAATGCATGGACGGGATCGCCGAGATGATCCACGAGGTGCAGGTGGAGGCGACGTTCCCAGATGGCACCAAGCTGGTGACCGTGCACCACCCGATCCGCTAGGCCGATGGTCGCAAGCTTCGTCCTCTCGCTGCTGGCCGGGTTCCTGACCTCCCGGGCCGAGCCGCTTCTGGTGGCGGTGATCCGTCGCTTGGGCGGTGGGGACGTTGTGCTGGCGGGGGTGGATCTGCGGGTGCTTGGCTTCGGGCTGATGCTGCTGATCGCGGCCACGCTCGTCGCCCTGCTCGGGGCGGACAGTTCTGCGTGGCTCGCGGTGTCCGGTGGCCTTCTCGGCTATTTCGGACGTGATCTCTACGCCTTCGCCCGCGACCCGCACGGGGCGGCCGGCGCCGCCGAGGACAATTGGGATGGCGAGCTTGCCCAGCCGGGCGAGCGCCGGACCCCGGTGGATGCTGCGTCCGGCGGACCGGACGCCGTGGATGCAAGGGACGACGAGGCCGCTGCGGAAATCACACTGCGCGCGGTGAAGGAAGCAATGGAAGCCGAGCCTTCGCAAGAGGGCGACGAGCACAAGGAGACCGACCGATGATCCCCGGAGAAGTGATGCCCGCCGAGGGCGAGATCACCCTCAACGAGGGCAGCGAGGCCATCACCCTGATGGTGGCCAATACCGGCGACCGGCCCGTGCAGGTCGGCAGCCACTATCATTTCGCCGAGACCAACTCGGCACTGGATTTCGACCGCGAGGCCGCGCGCGGCATGCGGCTCGATATCGCCGCCGGAACGGCGGTGCGTTTCGAACCCGGTCAGCGTCGCGAAGTGACGCTGGTGCCCTTTGGCGGCGCCCGCCGGGTGTTCGGATTCAATCAGGCCGTTATGGGAGACCTCTGACGAGGAGCGGCCAGTCCCGCGGGCGGGGGCCCCTGGGACATGAAAGCAAGGAGTTTACGGAAAGATGATCCAGTTCATGACCCCCATAGATTATTGGCGCACCTCCATGGCCCTGTTCAGCCGCACGGCGGAACTGCAGGTCGAGATGATGCGCATGTCCTTCGGGATGGCCGACGGGCTTACCCGCAGCATCGGCATGCCGGCCACGACGATGATGCAGATGATGCAGCCCACCGGCCTGTCGGTGAAGAAGGCCAGCGACGCTGCCGAGAAGGCCGCCGATGCACCGCGTCCGGCTCCTGCGCGCCCGGCGGCAGGTGTCGCGCGCCTGCGCCCGGTCGAGACCCCGACTGAGGCGCCCAAGCCGGCGACGCGCAAGGCACCGGTGCGCAAGACGACGCGCAAGGCGGCCGCTCCGGCCGCGACGAAGCCTGCACCCGCCAAGGCGCCTGCAAAGGCGAAGGCCGAGGCTCCGGCCGCGGCGAAGCCGGCGGCTCCCGAGGCGGCCAGCACGCCGGCCGCGACCACCTCGACGCCGGCGCCGAAGCCCCGGACCACCCGCCGCCGTGCGCCGGCGAAGCCCGCGACACCGGAGAACCTGACCGCGCCGGAGGCCAAGACCGCCGCAAAGCCGACGACGCGCCGCAAGCCGGCCGCCAAGAGCACCCGGTCGACCGCCAAGAAGGCCGCCGAGGCGCCGAAGACCGCCGCCCCGGCGCCCGCTGCCGCTGCTCCGGCGCCGAAAGCCGCCACCGAATCACTGGCAAAGGCCGCCGCGCCGGCTCCGTCCGCCCCGAAACCGGACGCCACAGCGGCGTCTCCGGCGGCAAATTCGACTGGGAATTCAGCCCCTTCGGCGGCGAAGTCCGAAAAGGATGGCGCGTGATCGCTAACGAATGGCGCTCCCCCCTTGCGCCCACGGGCGCAGGGGTTACCTTGATTGGCAACCGTACGTTGCCAGAAAGCGCCCCTCATGCGTCTGCTGTCACTGATCGACCGTCTTCTAGGATTGCTGGCCCCCGCGCCGCAGCCAATCCCGATCCCCGTGAAGGATCCGAAGGGGCCTCGCCGCTGACAACGGCGCCGAGCGGTGGCCACTCGTGAGGCCTTTCGCTCCCTCATCTGCCGACCTTTCCCGCGAGCTGCTCGACATGGGAATGGAAGCGGCCATGATCGCCATCGAAGCTCATTTGGTGGTGTCCTACCGGACAAGCCAGTTCTGCGGTCTCAGACCGATGGACGGGGCGGAAGTCCGACGCATGTTTTCCGAAAAACCGCCAGCCTTCGCCGCCGCCGCTTTGGCCGCAAGCTACCTGGCCTTCTCCGGGCAGCGCCCGGACCGGATCTTCGCCGCAGCGCTTCGCCCGCTGCGCGGCGAGACCAACCGCAACTCCCGCCGTCTCGGCGGCGAAATCCTCCCCAGTTGATCTGACCGAAAGGGACCCGTCATGCCCGCCCGCATCACCCGAGCCGCCTATGCCGACATGTATGGCCCGACCACCGGAGACAGGGTGCGCCTTGCCGATACGGATCTTGTGATCGAGGTTGAGAAAGATCTCACAACCTACGGGGAAGAGGTCAAATTCGGTGGTGGCAAGGTGATCCGTGACGGCATGGGCCAATCGCAGGCGACGCGGGCCGATGGTGCCGTGGACACGGTGATCACCAACGCGTTGATCCTCGACGTTACCGGGATCTACAAGGCCGATGTCGGGCTCAGGGACGGGCGGATCGCCAAGATCGGCAAGGCCGGCAACCCGGACACCCAGAGCGGCGTCGACATCATCGTCGGTCCGGGGACGGAGGCGATCGCGGGCGAGGGCAAGATCCTGACGGCGGGGGCCTTCGACAGCCACATCCACTTCATCTGCCCGCAGCAGATCGACGACGCGCTGCATTCCGGCGTGACCACGATGCTCGGCGGCGGCACCGGCCCCGCCCACGGCACGCTGGCCACCACCTGCACCCCGGGCCCCTGGCACATCGGACGGATGCTGCAGGCGCTCGACGCCTTCCCGATGAACTTCGGGCTCTCCGGCAAGGGCAACGCCAGCCAGCCGGCGGCGCTGGTCGAGATGGTCTCGGCCGGGGCCTGTGCGATGAAGCTGCACGAGGATTGGGGCACAACGCCGGGCGCCATCGACTGCTGCCTGAGCGTCGCCGACGATATGGACGTGCAGGTGATGATTCACACCGACACGCTGAACGAGAGCGGATTCGTCGAGAATACCGTCGCCGCGATCAAGGGCCGCACGATCCACGCCTTCCACACCGAGGGCGCGGGCGGCGGCCATGCGCCGGACATCATCAAGGTGGTGGGCGAGGCGAACGTGATCCCGTCCTCGACCAACCCGACCCGGCCCTACACCGTCAACACGCTGGAAGAGCATCTCGACATGCTCATGGTCTGCCACCACCTCGACAAGGCGATCCCCGAGGACGTCGCCTTTGCCGAGAGCCGGATCCGCAAGGAGACCATCGCGGCGGAAGACATCCTGCACGACATGGGCGCGTTTTCGATCATCGCCAGCGACAGCCAGGCGATGGGCCGCGTGGGCGAGGTGATCATCCGCACCTGGCAGACCGCGCACAAGATGAAGGTCCAGCGCGGGCGGCTGGCCGAAGAGACCGGCAACAACGACAACGTGCGGGTCAAGCGCTACGTCGCCAAGTACACGATCAACCCGGCCATCACCCACGGCATGTCCGCCCACATCGGCTCGATCGAGGTGGGCAAGCGGGCCGACCTGGTTCTCTGGTCGCCGGCCTTCTTCGGTGTTAAGCCGGAGATGGTTCTGCTCGGCGGGTCCATCGCGGTGGCCCAGATGGGCGACCCGAACGCCTCCATCCCGACGCCGCAGCCGGTATACACCCGGCCGATGTTCGGCGCCTACGGTCGCTCGGTGGAGCGCTCGGCCATCACCTTCGTTTCCGCTGCCGCGCAGTCCGACGGCATCGGCGCCGCGCTCGGGCTCGCCAAGGACACGCTTGCGGTGGGCGACACGCGTGGCATCGGCAAGGCCGACATGGTGATGAACGACGCCCGGCCGAGCATCGAGGTGAACCCGGAGACCTACGAGGTGCGCGCCGACGGTGAGCTGCTCACCTGTGAGCCGGCGAGCGAACTGCCGATGGCGCAGCGGTATTTCCTGTTCTGAAGGCACACTGCGGGCGCGCTTTGCGCTCGCAGCATTCGTTATGCACGTGCAGCATGATGGGTATGATCGGCGTGAGGTGGCGAAACCGGTGTTAGCGCTCTAGATATGGGTCAGGGAGGGTGACCGATAGTCAGGAGTCTGGTTCATGTCCGATCTTTCCAGCGTCAACGGTAGCGTTTCTTCCAGTGTTTTTGACGTCGTCCGCGATGTCTTCGGTCGCATCATCGACGCCTTCGGTGCCGTTGAAACCGGTGTGCGGCGGCGGAATGCGTATCTCGAGCTGAGCCAGATGTCAGATGAAGAACTGGCGGATCGCGGTCTGACCCGTGTGGATATCGTCAGCTACGTCTTCGACAAGGTTCACTGAGGGCGCGAACGCCCCCCGGTCGCGGCTTACTGGAGCCATGCCACTTGTGCATGGCCGTCATCCGGCTGTGGCAATGGCATTCATGCTGCACCTGCAGTATCCAGCGCGCCGAAACCTACAGAGATCCATCAGGTCAATCCCATGTCCGTCACGACCTCCGACGAAAACCGCATCTCCCTCCTGGAGGTGCTCACCGCGCCGATCGACGGCGCGCTTGCGCTGTTCAGCCCTTCCTGCCGCCACAGCCGGCGGATGAAACGTATCGACTTCCTGAACGGGCTGTCCAACGAGCAACTCGCTCAGCGCGGACTGCGCCGCAGCGACATCGTGCGCCACGTCTATCGCACCGCGCACAAAGGCTGACCTCGCCTTCGCCGGTGCCGCGTGATAGCCTTTGCTTCATGCGAATGACCGGCTTTTCCAAGTTTCTCACCTTCGGCCTCACGGCGGCGATGACGCTGTCCACGGCCCATGCGGGCGCGCCTCAGTGTCCGACCCGCGATGCGCTCGAACGCGGACGCTCGGCCTACGTGGCCTATCCCGACGGGTCCGTCGTGGCGTTGCGTTTGCTGGGGGACGGCAAGGTCCAGGAGACCACCCGGTTCGATGACCACGTGGGCGAGTTCCGCATGGTCTCTCTCGGCGGCGTCTTCATCGCCGACGAGGTCGACCTGAGCGGCGAGCGGGTGGAAGAGAGCAGCCGGATCACGACGTCCTATCCGGCCGATCTGGCCAAGCGCCTGCCGCTTCGCCCGGAGCAGGAATTCACCCTCGTCGCCGAGAACAGCTTTGCCGACGGCACGCCGCCGGAGCAGGAGCTGGTCGAGGTGCGCACCGGCGATGAATCCGAGATCGAGATCGCAGGGTGCCGGTTCCGGGCCTTTCCCGTGCTGCTGACCTACCGATGGGGCGACGACCATTTCACCTCGATGATGACCCATCTGCCCGGTCTCGGGTTGTCTCTGGAACTTGCGCGCGTTGA
Organism: Tropicimonas sediminicola; assembly: GCF_900188335.1. GTDB lineage: Bacteria > Pseudomonadota > Alphaproteobacteria > Rhodobacterales > Rhodobacteraceae > Tropicimonas > Tropicimonas sediminicola. Next base: position 756,881 of record NZ_FZOY01000001.1, read on the forward strand.
TCCCGCGGCCGAGCCGGAGCCCTTCGCGCCGGTCCTTTTCAGCCTCGAACGCCCCTGAGCCCCCCTTTTACTGCTGCACCGCAGCGGCTAGGCTGCGGCGATGGTGCGGCAGGGTCGCGAAAAGGGGATGGGAATGGCGGATCTCGGACGGGCGCATTCTGTGGAACGTGGCGGTGGCGCCGGGGCGACGGATCTCGTGCGACTGGACTACGAGGGCCGGTTTCTCCGCCGGCGTCGCCTGCAGACCGATGCCGGCAATTCCGTCGTGGTCGACCTGCCCGACACGACCTCGCTGGAGGATGGCGATGCGCTGCTGCTGGAAAGCGGTGCGAAGCTCGCTGTGGTGGCCGCCGAGGAGCCGCTGCTGGCGGTGACCGGCGAGAACCTGCCGCGGCTGGCCTGGCATATCGGCAATCGCCATACACCCTGCCGGATCGAGGCGGATCGGCTGCTGATCCGGGAAGATCATGTGCTCGCCGCGATGCTGCGGCAGCTCGGCGCGACGGTGGAGCAGCTGCATGCGCCATTCTCCCCTGAGGGCGGTGCCTATGGCCACGGCCGGACCATGGGGCACGACCACGGGCATTCCCATGACCACGGCCATGAGCACGGACACCCCCACAGCCATGAGTGACGCCGACCTGCTGACCCTGACCCAGTGGCTGTCACCGGCCTTTCCGGTCGGTGCCTATGCCTATTCGCATGGCCTCGAAGCGGCGATCGCGGACGGAGAGGTGACCTCGGCCGAGGTTCTGGAGGGTTGGCTGGCGGATGTGCTGCGCTTCGGGGCAGGGCGCTCGGACGCCATTCTCCTGGTCCATGCGATGCGCAGCGAGGCGGCATTCGACGAGCTTGCCGGGTTGGCCGAAGCGCTGGCCGCATCGGCGGAACGTCACCGCGAAACGATAGAGCAGGGCGCGGCCTTCACGCGCGCGGTCAACGCGCTGACCGGTGCGGAGCGCCCGCCCGTGGCGCTGCCGGTCGCGGTGGGCGCTGCGGCGGCAGGCTTGACGCTTCCGCCGGAGCGGGTGGCCGCGCTCTACCTGCACGCTTTCGCCTCCAACCTCGTTTCGGCCGCCGTCCGGTTCATTCCGCTGGGCCAGACCGAAGGGCAGGCGGTGCTGGGCGCGCTGCATCCGCTGATCGCGGAACTCGCCGACGAGGCCGCAAGGGCACCGCTGACCGAGATCGGCACGGCGAGCTTCGGGGCCGATCTCGCGGCGATGCGCCACGAGCGGCAGGACGTGCGCCTTTTCAAGACCTGACAGAGATGCGGTCCGGGCGTTTTCCCGCGTCAGACCCCGCACCAGACAAGGAGATCCCATGCCCAGCCCCCACGGCCCCCTTCGCGTCGGTATCGGCGGCCCCGTCGGCGCCGGAAAGACGACGCTGACCGAACAGCTCTGCCGCGCGCTCGGTGAGCGCTACTCCATGGCCGTCGTGACCAACGACATCTACACGCGCGAGGATGCCGAATACCTGATGCGAGCGCAGGTCCTGCCGCTGGATCGGATCCGCGGCGTCGAGACCGGCGGCTGCCCGCACACGGCGATCCGCGAGGATGCCTCGATCAACCTCGCGGCCATCGACACGCTGGTGAAGGACATTCCCGACCTGGACCTTGTGCTGGTCGAGTCCGGTGGCGACAACCTCGCCGCGACCTTCAGCCCGGAGCTCGCCGACCTGACGCTCTATGTGATCGACACCGCCGCCGGGCAGGACATTCCGCGCAAGAAGGGGCCGGGACTGACGCGGTCTGACCTGCTGATCGTCAACAAGACCGATCTCGCCCCCCATGTCGGCGTCGATGCCGCCCGGCTCGAAGCGGACACGGCGGCGGCCCGCAATGGCAGGCCCTATGTCATGGCATCGCTGCGCGCGGGCCGCGGTGTGGACGAGGTAGCGGAGTTCATCATTCGCGAGGGCGGGTTGTGAGGCCGGAAGGGCGCCAGCGGGTCAGCCGTTGACGGCCCCGGCGGTCTGCTCCTGCCCGGCAAGCTGGCGTTCTGCCGCCCGCGCCCAGCGGGCGCGCAGCTTCGGGTGGTTGACGGTATCGATATGCCGCTCCACCCGTCGCAGGTACGGCTTGTGCGAGAACCGCGCCTGGTAAAGCTCCCGGTAGAGCGACGGCTCCAGCGTGCCCTTTCCCGCCGCGCGCAGCAGCGGCAGCAAGACACCCATCTGCAGCATGTCCTTCTCCGGCGTCTTGCCGAGCCAGGGACAATCGAGCCGCATCAGGTCCGGCCGGTCGAACAGGGTCGCGTGCATCGCGTCTTCCGCCACATGAGGATCGTGCAGCAGCACCACCTCTTCGGCCGCCTCGAGCATCTCGGGGGCATAGCCGTAGCGGTCGGTGAAATCCGTGCGCCGAAGCGCGGGATACCGGCGGTCCCACGGGGTGAGCCGTGGGTCGAGCGTCGCCAGCGGCCGCACGAGGAAGGCGGTGGCGCCGGGGGCCACGACCGAATAGGTGGCGGCGGCATATCCGCAAGGCCCGGCGCCGTAGAAGATCACGCGTTCGAAAGCGTCGAAGAAGCCCTCGTCGACCAACTCGTCAAAGAAGGCGTAAACCGCCTCCGAGCGGAAGAAGGTTTCGCCGTCGCTGTACAGGCACAGGTGCGACCATCCCTCGCGGCCGGCCACGCCGAGCCCGAAAGGCAGGTGCGGCGCGGGGCCGTCCCGGAAGCTCTCGATGGTCTCGAAGGTCACGACTAGGATATCGTCGTCCTCGGTGAACAACGCCCCGTGGTACGCGTCCAGTCGGCGGTGGTAGCCATGATCCGCGCCATGCCGGTCCAGCCGTGCATGAACGTCGCCTCGCGCCGATGGAGAAAGGCTCTGCGGATTACTGGTACCTTGGGTCATCGTGACGGGGGTCTTTCTGGGATCATGCACGAGTATACTGTCGATGACCATTCGAGCCAAACTTGGGCCGAATTGGGAAGAGGCCTTGGGGATCTCAGGGCATTGCGGCGGTGCCGGCGGCCTGATGCCATCTGGAGAGGAAGGTAACCACGTTTCCGCAGGATTGTCGCGGAAAATAGGTCAATCCGCCGAAGGTCGCGAGGTCGAAGACCTGTGCGATTTCCGGCCGCGTTTCCGGCAGGCGAAGCACAAGTGCGCGGAGCCCGTCCATCTTCCCGAGGTCCGGCAATGCGGCGGCGGGACCGCGTGCGAGGTCGCTGATAATCAGGGTCGGCTGGAAATCCGCCGGCGCCGCGACGTGGCACGTGGCGCGGATCAGGCGGTTTTCTGAAAGAACTTCAGACAGGTAGGCGAGGCGATCGGTCTCCCGTTCGACAATTGCAAGATGACGCAATCCCAAGCGGAGGCCGAGCAGCACCGGGATCAGCCCGGAGCCGCCGCCGAGGACGAGCGCGCGGTCCGAGGGCCGAGCCACGCTCATGGCCGTCTTGATCAGGGTGTCTGTGGCGCCGCCTTCCTCGAGCTCCGACAGTTCCCCCGGAGACAGGATCGCGTCTGCCCCCGGGAAACGGAGCGCGCCATCCGCAATGAGCGTTTTGGTGGATGTGTCATCTGGCATTTTCCATTTCCCTTCGCCGGCCGGAACGAAATAGCAGACGTCCGCGCGTTAGGGAATTCGGAGCCGCCGGCCTCTCCTTCGACGCGAATCGAGGGGCAATTGGCTTGAACGTTGCTCATGAATTGGGGGAGGCGAAGGGTCGCAGAAAACTGCGGATCGGGGCGTTGAATTTGCTGGCCAAGTGCATGTGTTTTGTGCTGTGTTCCCTCCAGCGAACACGTAAAAGTGTTTCGAAAGACAATTCAGGCGGTCTTGGATCCGCAAAATTACAATTTGTGTTTGAATTTGTAATTATTTGGCCAGTCCGACGGACGTGTTGCCAAAATCGGGGTAAGTGAATTGGATCGGGTTCAGGTGGTGGATTTCGGAGTTTCCGAAATTGCGACCACGCGCGAGCCAGTCGGGTGGGAGACCCGATACGAGATTCGAGGGCCTGACCGGCTCCTCTCCGGTTCCCGGGCAACGGTGCAGTTGCCGCGGATCAGCCGGACGGAACGACTGGTCAGGACCACGCACCGAGGTCCAGGGAGGGGACATCCGGCCGGGGAGGCGATGGTGACATCGCTTTTCCGGCCGACGCGCGACTGGGGCGGCGAAATCTCCCGCAGTCAACGCACTGGCCGATGATCGATCATCCTTTTCCCGGCCGCCTGGCGCGAATACGCCTTAACGAAGACCGCCTACATCGTCCGCGGCGCGAGCTATACCTTGGGCCGGAGCTGCAGCGGCCCGATTCAGGCCGGGTTCCGTGACAAGGCAGGCCCAGGTTGCCGGAAATCCCCCGCTGGCCTAGAAAAGGGAACGAAGCGAACGCCCCCGTAGCCACGCGCTCGGCGCGAGGAGGGGCAGACAGGATCATGCCATGAACAGGATCGTTCTGCTGGGAGCACCGGTGGAAGAGGGCAGCGGTCGGCGCGGCTGCCGGATGGGGCCGGATGCCTATCGGACAGCCGGTTTGCAGGAGGACCTGTCGGGGCTGGGCTTCGAGGTCGAAGACCTCGGCAATGCCACCTGCGAGCCCGCGCCCGATGCGGTGGCGCCAAATTCCCGGCTGGTCGAACTTGAGCGCGTCGCGGGCTGGACGCGGGCGCTGCACGGATGGGCACGCGATCTCGGCCAGCGCGACGCTTTCCCGATCTATCTCGGTGGCGATCACAGCCTGTCGCTGGGCACGGTCACCGGGCAGGCTGCGGCGGCGGAAGCCCTTGGCCGGCCGCTCTTCGTGCTCTGGCTCGACGCGCATTCCGATTTCAACACCTTCGAGACGACCGAAACCGGCCACCTGCACGGGGTGCCGCTGGCCTATGCCTGCGGGCTTCCGGGGTTCGATGCGCTGCTCGGCCGCCCCGTCCCGTCAGTGGTCGATCCGGCGAATGTGTGCATCCTCGGGCTGCGGTCGGTCGACAAGGCGGAGCGCGTGCTGCTGCGGCGTTCCGGCGCCGAGGCGCATGACATGCGCGCCATCGACGAGGCAGGGATCGCACGCCTGCTGGAGCCGTTCCTCGAGACGGTGGCCGGTGCGGGCGGGCTGCTTCACGTCAGTCTCGACGTCGACTTTCTCGATCCGGGGATCGCTCCGGCGGTCGGCACCACGGTGCCAGGCGGGGCGACCTTCCGGGAGGCGCATCTCGTCATGGAGATGCTGCACGACAGTCGCCTTGTCTCCTCGCTCGACCTGGTGGAGCTGAACCCATTCCTGGACGACCGCGGCCAGACGGCGCGGCTCATGGTGGACCTGACCGCCAGCCTGTTTGGCCGGCAGGTGCTGGACCGGCCGACGCGCGGCCATTGAAAGCCTTGGCGCAAGGCGACTCCGCGAGGCCTTCGCGGCGTGCTAGGCTGGTCCAATCCACCTTCGGGGAACGGGCATGACCACCAGCCAGAAACAACATCTCCGCGCGCCTCGCGAGCGCTGGCTGATCCTCGGCGCCTCGGCGATCATCCTTGCGGTGACGATGGGGCAATTGGTGAACGGCCTGTCGGTTTATTTCGTGCCGCTGGAGGTCTCGCAGGGCTGGAGCCGGGCGGAGATCGCGCTGATCAACACCTCGGGTCTGATCGGCCTCGCCCTGGGATCGCTGGTGATGGGCTTTGCGGCGGAGCGGTTCGGCATCCGACCGGTCGCACTGTTCGGCGTCATCGCGACCGGGGTGGCCACCATCCTCGCCTCCCGGGCCGAAGAGCTCTGGCAGATGTACGCCCTTTTCCTGCTGGCCGGTGCGCTCGGTGGCGGGGCGTTGTCGGCGCCGCTGATGGCGCTGGTGGGCAACTGGTTCGTGGTCGGTGCGGGGCTGGCAATCGGCATCGCGTCCGCCGGACAGGCGCTCGGGCAAGGCGGGATGCCGCTTGCGGGTGCATTCCTGATCGAGGCTCTCGGCTGGCGGGATGCGCTCGCCGTTCAGGGGCTCTTTACCCTCGTCGCCCTCGTGCCACTGGCGCTTCTGCTGCGCGACCCGCCAGAGACCGGGAACGGCGCTGTCCTGTCGGATCAGACCCCATCGGGCCTGCCGAACGGGCTGATCACCGCCTGGCTCTCGCTCGCGGTGCTGTTCTGCTGCACCTGCATGGCCGTGCCGCTCATGCACTTGGTGCCGCTGATCCAGGGCTGCGGCTTCCCGGCGCCTGAGGCGAGCGGGGTCCTCTTCTCGATGCTGATGGTCGCGATCCTCGGGCGGGTTGCCTTTGGCCGGCTTGCGGACATGATCGGGGCGGTCCCGGCCTACCTCGTAGCATCGGGTTGGCAGACCACTCTGGTGTTCGGCTTCACGCTGCTGGGGCGGCTCGATTCGTTCTACGTCTACGCGGCGATCTACGGGTTCGGATATGCCGGGGTGATGACGACGCTTCTGGTCACGGTGCGCAACCTGAGCGCCCCGGCTCGTCGGGCCTCGTCGCTCGGCATCGTCATTGCGTTTGCCTATCTCGGCCATGGGCTGGGCGGCTGGCAGGGCGGGCTCTTCTACGACGCCACGGGCGCCTATTCCTGGACCTTCGCCAATGCCGCCTTCGCGGGGATCGCGAACCTGGTGATCGTCGGCGCGCTGTGGCTGACGATCAACCGGCGCCCGCGCCCGACGCCTGCCTGACGCGGCAACCGTCGCCCCGGAATGAAAAACCCCCGCAGAAGCGGGGGATCATCAGGTCGTCTTGGTCGTATGGGCGGCCGCTCACTTGGCGAGCGGACCGATCATCATGACCATCTGGCGGCCTTCCATCTTGGGCATGTTCTCGACCTTGCCCAGTTCCTTGATGTCTTCGGCGACACGTTCCAGCAGGTCGCGGCCAAGGTTCTGGTGCGCCATCTCGCGGCCGCGGAAGCGCAGCGTGACCTTCACCTTGTCGCCATTCTCCAGGAAGCGGACGACGTTGCGCATCTTGACGTCGTAGTCATGCGTGTCGGTGTTGGGGCGGAATTTCACCTCCTTCACCTCGATCGTCTTCTGCTTCTTGCGGGCTTCGGACTCGCGCTTCTGGGTCTCGTATTTGTACTTGCCGAAATCCATGATCTTGCAGACCGGCGGAGTGGCGTTCGGCGAGATCTCAACGAGGTCGAGACCGACCTGCTCGGCGAGTTCCATCGCCCGGGCAGGGGTGACCACGCCGACGTTCTGGCCTTCGGGGCCGATTAGCCGGATTTCGGGGGCCCGAATACGGTCGTTTACGCGGGGGCCGGTGTCGCGCGTTGGCGGCGCGTTGTGAGGTCTGCGGGCTATGACGTATGTCCTTTTGTCATTGCGGGAAAAGTGGCGGGAAAATAACGACCTTGTGGCCGTGTTTCAAGGGAATTGCAGGTGTTTTGCGGAACTGAAGCCGGATGCGCCGGACATGCAACGTCGCGCGCCGGTCATGTTGTCCTGCCAGGCTGGGCGAAGGCCCGCCTATTCCGCGGCGCCCCGCTGTGCAAACGCAATTTGAACCCCATCTAGTGGTAATACATGCATGGGAGGGAGCTTCACCATGAACAAGACAGTCGGAATTATCCTGGCCGCGGTCGTCGTGGTCCTCGCGATCTGGTACCTGATGGGGTCCGGACAGGAACCGCCCGCGGAGGCGGAGCCGCCGGCGGCCAGCGAATCCTCACTTCCCGCCGAGACCGGGGATGTCGCCGCCGAGGCCGAAACGGAAGCCGAGTCCGCCATCGAATCGGCCGCCGAGGCGATGGGCGAGGCGGCAGATGCGCTGAAGGATGCGGCTGCCGACATGGAAGCCAGCACCGAGGAGATGATCGCCGGGCTGAGCGCCGCGCTCACGTCGGCGACCGCCGAGGTCAGCGGCGACCTTCAGTCGGCGCTGGACGGCATCGACACCTCCGCGCTGTCGGTCGAGAATTTCAACTACGACAACATCGTCGCGAAGATCGAAGCCTCGAACCTGTCCGAGGAGAACAAGCAGACGATCATCGCCACGCTCGACAAGGCGCGCCAGTCTCCGGAGGCGCTGCAGGCCGCGCTGGAATCGTTCCGCACTGCGATGGAGCAGTAACCGCACAACGAAAACGGCCGCCCGTGGAATGGGGCGGCCGTTCTCGGTTGGCGTGCCGAGCCACAGCGGTCAGTCGACGAATGCCTTCTCGACCACGTATTCCTTGGGCTCCGAGTTGGCCCCCTCGCGCAGCCCGTATTCCTCGAGCAGTTCCTTGATCTCGAGGTTGAAGGCGAGGTTGCCGCAGACCATCGCGCGGTCGGTTTCCGGCGCGATCGGGGCCACGTCGAGATCCCTGAACACTTCGCCGGAGCGCATCAGGTCGGTGATCCGGCCCATCTTGGGGCTCTCCTCGCGGGTGGTGGTCGGGTAGTAGCGCAGCTTCTTGTGGAAGTCCTCGCCCATCAGCTCGGCCAGCAGCTCGTCCTTGCGGATGTTCTCGATCAGATGGGCGCCATAGGCCAGCTCGCCGACCTCGCGGCAGGTGTGGGTGATGATGACCTCGTCGTAATCCTCGTAGGTCTGCGGCTCGCGCAGCAGCGAAGCGAAGGGCGCGAAGCCGGTGCCGGTGGCGAAGAACCACAACCGCTTGCCGGGCAGCAGGGCGTCATGGACCAGGGTCCCGACCGGCTTGGGGCGCAGGATGATCTCGTCGCCCACCTGGATGTTTTGCAGCTTCGATGTCAGCGGGCCGTCCTGCACCTTGATCGAGTAGAACTCCAGTTCCTCGTCCCAGGAGGGGGAGGCGATGGAATAGGCGCGCAGGATCGGCTTCTGCTTGCCCGTCTTCGGGTCCGGGTCGCCCATCAGGCCGATCATGACGAACTCACCGGACCGGAAACGCAGCGACTGCGGCCGGGTGCAGCGGAAGCTGAACAGACGGTCCGTCCAGTGCTGGACGAAGGTCACTGTCTGCGCGTCGGGCAGGGTGGGAACGGCCTTGATCGGTTGGGCGTCGGTCACGGGGCTTTGCTCGGTCATGTTCATGCTGCCGGGGCCGTGGCCCCGTCCTGTTCCTATATTCGAAGTGTGGATTTACCGAAAGGGGCCGGTCAGCCGGCGAGCCGCGACCGATAGTCGTGGTCCTGCCAGTTGGCGCGGGCGCGCCACTGAGGCTCGGGCTGGCGGGTGGCGAGGGCGTCGTCGATCTCGACCTCGTCGAACCCGGAACGCCGCGCCATCGCATATTGATCCGCCAGCACGTGGCCCTTTGCCCGTAGCCGCCCGGCATAGCCCATGCGCCGCAGGGCGCGGGCGATGGAAAAGCCGCGGCCGTCTGCGAAGCTGGGGAAGTCCACGCGGATCAGCGGGATGTCGTCCAGCCGGCCCGCGAGGGTGCGCGGGTCGGTGTCGGAAGTCAGGTCGAGCGCCGGGGCGGGCCCGTTGGCCGGCAGGGTCTCGGGCGTGACGAAGTCGGCGGAATGGCTGTCGGGGCCGAAGCCCGCGTCGGTGACGATAACGGTCATGGTCTCGGTCCTCGTGTCAGGCGGCATTGGTGCGGACGATCTTGCCGTCCACGAAATGGATGCCGCATTCGTCCTTGTCCTGGCCGCGCCAGCGGCCCGCGCGCGGGTCTTCGCCCTCGGCCACCGGAGAGGTGCAGGGGGCGCATCCGATCGACGGGTAGCCCTTGGTCACCAGCGGGTGGCGCGGCAGCTTGTGGGCGCGGATGTAATCGGCGATCTGCCCGGCGGTCCAATCGGCCAGCGGATTGATCTTGAGCCGGTTTCCCGCCTCCTCGACCAGCGGCAGCGCCGCACGGTTGCCGTTCTGGAACCGCTTGCGCCCGGTGATCCAGCTGTCGAACCCCGCGAGCGCCTCGTCCAATGGCCGGGTCTTGCGCAGGTCGCAGCAGGCATCGGTGTCACGCATATGCAGCGTGTTGGCCGGGTCTTCCTGCGCGAGGTTCATCGCCCGGGCGCGGATCACCCGTACGCCGGTCAGGCCGAGCTTGTCGGCGACCTCGCGTTGGTAATCCAGCGTTTCGGGAAACAGCATCTGGGTGTCGATGAACAGCAGCGGCGTCGCCGGGGCGACCTGGCTCAGCATATGCAGCAGCACCACCGAATCCGCCCCGAAGGAGGAAACCATCGCCACCTCGCCGGTCAGCGGATGGTCGAGTGCGGCGCCCAGCTGCTCGGGGCCGGTCAGCCCTTCGAGATCGGCGATGATCCGGCTTGCCCGGTCGACGGGCGCAGAAGAGATCGATTCACGCGGCATCTTTCCGTTTCTCCGGTCCATAAAGCGCCTCCTTGAAAGGCGCGGCGCCCAGGCGCCGATAGGTTTCGAGAAAGCCTTCGCCCTCGTCGGTGCGGTGTTCGAGATAGGCCAGCATCAGCCGTTCCACCGCCGGGACGATCTCGTCATAGGCAAAGCCGGGGCCCGCCCGCTCGCCGATCGCGGCGGTCTCGGTGGCGTCGCCGCCGAGCGTGATCTGGTAGTTCTCCACCCCGGCCCGGTCGAGCCCGAGGATGCCGATGTGACCCACGTGGTGGTGGCCGCAGGCGTTGATGCAGCCGGAGATCTTGATCTGCAGCGGGCCGACCTCGTGCTCGATCCTGAGCGTGTCGATCCGTTCGGCCAGTTGGGTCGCGACGGGGATCGAGCGGGCGGTGGCCAGCGCGCAGTAATCCATGCCGGGGCAGGCGATGATGTCTGAGGCGAGCCCGACGTTGGCAGTGGCGAGCCCGGCGCGTTTCAGCTCGGCGTGCACCGTGGCGAGATCGGCCTTGCGGACATGCGGCAGGATCACGTTCTGCTGGTGCGAGATCCGCAGTTCGTCGTGGCCATAGCGCTCGGCCAGGTCGGCCAGCACACGCATCTGCTCCGCGGTGGCATCGCCCGGCGTCTGCCCATGCGCCTTGAGCGACACGGTGACGATCGCGTAGTCGGGGTGCTTGTGGTCGGCTAGGTTGGTGTCGGCCCAAGCGCGGAACACCGGGTCCGCCTTGGCCTCTTCCAGTGCCTCGGCGCCACCGGCGACGAAGTCGGGCGTGACGAAACGCTCGCGGATGCGGGCGATCACGCGCTCGTCCACGCCTTCGAAATCGGCGCGTGTCTGGACGAAGGCTTCCTCCACCTCGTCGCGGATGGTTTCGAGGCCGGCCTCGTGGACGGTGATCTTGATCCGCGCCTTGTACTTGTTGTCCCGCCGGCCGTAGCGGTTGTAGACGTGGACGATCGCTTCCAGGTAGGGCAGCAACTCGCCCTCGGGCAGGAAGTCGCGGATCACCTTGCCGATCATCGGCGTCCGGCCGAGGCCGCCGCCCACGATCACCTCGAAGCCCGGTTCCCCGTCGCGCTCCACCATTCGAAGCCCGATGTCATGGGCGCGGGTGACGGCGCGGTCGTTGGGCGAGCCGGTGATGGCGATCTTGAACTTGCGGGGCAGGAACTGGAACTCGGGGTGGTCGGTCGACCACTGGCGGATGAGTTCCGCATAGGGGCGCGGGTCGGCGATCTCGTCGGCCGCGGCGCCGGCGAAATGGTCCGAGGTCACGTTGCGGATCGTGTTGCCGGAGGTCTGGATGGCGTGCATCCCGACCTCTGCCAGCGAGTCCAGCATGTCCGGCACGTCGGGAAGCTTGGGCCAGTTGTACTGGATGTTCTGTCGCGTGGTGAAATGGCCGTAGCCCTTGTCCCACTTCTCCGCCAGCTCGGCCAGCTTGCGCATCTTGACGGAATCGAGCGAGCCATAGGGGATGGCGACGCGGAGCATGTAGGCGTGCAGCTGCAGGTAGAGGCCGTTCATCAGCCGAAGCGGCTTGAACTCGTCCTCGGTCAGCGAGCCGTCGATGCGGCGCTCCACCTGGGCGCGGAACTGGGCGTTGCGCTCGGCGAGAAAGGCGGCGTCGAAGTCGTCGTAGCGGTACATGGGACTCTCCGGTCTCGAAATTCAACTAACCTGAAATATTCATTCAGGAAAGCTGAAAGTCATATTCAATTTCTGTCACTGATGCCCTGCGGCAACCTGCTTGCCGTGGGCGTAGTTCGAGGGGCCGCGCGAGCGGAACGCCTCGCGGAAGTGCACCGGCTCCGGCCCATTCGGGCCCGCCTTGGCATCGGCCAGGTAGGCGCCGACGATGCGGTTCTGCTGGCGCTCGGCGTCCAGCAGCCGGATCGTGGCATGGGCTTCGTCTTCCAGGAGCTCGGCCTCGGAATGGCTGCGGGACCAGCGGTCGTCTGCGGTCAGGTAGACGACATCGCCTTCGATCAGGTCGTTCGCGGTCACGATCTTGGGGGAGAACGGGCGGGGCATCAGGCGTGTTCCTTCAGCAGGGTTGCGGTACGGGGCAGGGCGGCGCGGGCATCGCGCGGGGCGAGACCGAACATCAGGACGGCCGGGCCGGTCAGCTCGGCGGCGCCGAGGTCCTCCGACAGGGTCGCGAGGCGGCTGGCGACGACCCGGCTTTCGGGGCGCGAGGCGTTCTCGACGATGGTCACCGGGGTGTCCGAGGCAGCGCCATGCATCAGCAGGCGGCCCTGCAGGAAGCGCGCGGCGCGCTTGCCCATGTAGATGGCGGCGACCGCACCCGGGCGGGCGAGAGTGGCCCAGTCCTGCTCGGCAAAGCCCTTGACGTCATGGCCGGTCAGCAGCCGCATGTCGGAGTTCCGGCCGCGCGCGGTCAGGCTCTGGCCGATCTGGGCTGCGGCTGCGGAGGCAGCGGTGATGCCGGGCACGATGGTGTAGGCGATGCCCGTGGCGTCGACGGCATCGAGTTCCTCGTCAAGACGGCCGAAGACGGTGGCATCGCCGGACTTGAGCCGGACGACCTGAGCGCCGGTGGCGGCATGTTCCACCAGAAGGGCGTCGATCTCGGCCTGCGGGGTGGACGGGCCGAACCCCTCCTTGCCGACGGCGATCACGGTGGCCTCGCGGCGGGCGAGCTCGAGGATCGGTGCGGGCACCAGCCGGTCGTGGATCACCACGTCGGCCTCGTCGAGGGCGCGGCGGGCCTTGAGGGTCAGCAGGTCCGGATCGCCCGGGCCGGCGCCGACGAAGTGCACATGGCCGGGCCGGGCCTCGGCGGCGAGATGCGCGGCGAGTTCCGTCTCCAGCGCGCTCTGGATCGCATCCTCGCCTTCGACCGCGGCACGGGGGCCGGAGCGGAAGTAGAAGGCGGACCAGAAGTCGCGGCGCGGACGGCCGTGCGGCAGCGCCTCGGCCCTGGCGCGGAACGTCTTGCCGATGCGGGCAAGCAGGCCCAGCCCCTGGGGCAGGCGCTCCTCAAGGTCGCGCTTGATGGCGCGGGCCAGAACCGGCGCCGCACCCTCGGTGCCGATTGCAACGGTGACAGGATCGCGGTCAACGATGGCCGGGGTGATGAAATCGCTCGCCTCGAGATTGTCGACCACGTTCAGCGGAACCCCGGCGGCGCGCGCGAGGCTGCCGAGCCTGGCGTCCGCCGCATCATCCTCGTAGGCGGCATAGGCGAGCGCTGCGCCGAGCAGGTCGCAGGCGCCGGGGATTGCGCGGTGCAGGGTAAGCAGACCGTCGTTGGCCCAGGCGAGGATCTCCGGCGCGGGATCCTCGGCGAAGACATGCAGGTCGGCCTCGGTCTTGAGCAGCAGGCGAAGCTTGGCCAGTGCGGCCGCACCGCCGCCCGCGAGGACGATCCGCCGTCCGGCGGTGTCGACGAAGATCGGGAAGTGCTGCATCGGGACTCTCCTGAGGCGTGTTTCTGCACCGCAATATAGAATTTTGTCCTGTGTTCTCGCCAGATATTGCGGAAAAGAAGAACATATGTTCTGCCTTGCTCAGGGAGGTCACGTCTATTTCCCGGATATAGGAGCAAACCTGAATGGCTGTCCGTCTCGATGCCACCGATCGGAAAATCCTTGCGGAGCTGCAGCGCGACGCAGACCAGTCACTGGACGAAATCGCGCGCAATGTGGGCTCATCGAAGACCCCGGTCTGGAATCGCATCCGAAAGCTGCGCGAGGCCGGGGTGATCCGGCGCTCGACGGTGCTGCTCGACCCGGAAGCGCTTGGTCTGGAAGCCTGTTTCTTCGTGCTGATCCGCACCAGCGAGCACGAGGCGGATTGGCAGAAACGCTTTCTGGAGGCGCTGCAGGCGCGTCCGGAAGTGCTCGAGGCGCACCGGCTGGCTGGCGATATCGACTACATCCTCAAGGTGCAGGTACCCAACGCCCGGGCCTATGACACGTTCTATCAGGCGCTGATCTCGGAGGTGCGCATCCATAACGTGACCGCGCTGCTCTCGATGGAGGAGATCAAGTCCACCACGGCGCTCCCGCTGGGGGCGTAGGGCTCCCGCCGGTCTTCGGCGCCTTGCGGCGCCTCATCCCGTTGGGCGTGGCACCTGCGGTGGGCTGGCACGGTGTGGTGGATCAACAGGTGAGCATGAGCCGTTCGAGGCCGTGGAAATGGTAGATGTCGGCGTAACGCGGAGAGTTCGCGATCTGCAGCTCCCGGCAGGCGGCGAAGAGGATCGGCAAGGTGCGGGAAAGTTCGAGCCGGGCGAGGGGCGCGCCGATGCAGAAATGCAGCCCCGCGCCGAAGCTCGCGTTGGTGACGATGGGGCGGGCGGGGTCGAACCTGTCGGACTCGGGAAAGACCGTGGCGTCGCGATTTGCCGAGGCGAGAAGGCAGGCCACCTGTTCGCCGCGCCGGAATCGGTGGCCGAACATCTCGACCTCTTCGTAGGCATAGCGGGTGAACAAGTGCAGCGGCGGGTCGTGGCGCAGCACTTCCTCAACCAGGGTGGGCAGCAAGGCCGGATCGCGGGCGGCTGACCCGAGGCCGCGCTCCACGATCGCCTTCACGCCGTTGCCGATGCTGTGGACGGTCGCCTCGTGACCGGCGTTGAGCAGCAGGATGACGGTCGAGACAAGCTCGTCGGCGCTGAGCCGGTCGCCGTCGGCTTCCGCGGAGATCAGCCGGCTCAGCAGATCGTCGCGCAGCGCTGTGCGCCGATTGCCGATAACCTCCTCGAGATAGGCGCGGAACGCGAGGGTCGCGGCGACGGCCGCGTCTTCGGTCTCCCGGGTGCGGCTGGCCTGGTACATGCCGACCATCGCGTTGGACCATGCCAGCAGGTCCGATGTCCGGTCCTCCGGCACGCCGAGAAGTCGCGCGATGACGGTGACGGGCAGCGGGCGGGCCAGGGCGTCGAGCAGGTCGAACGGGCCCTCGGGAAAGGCCGAGACCAGACGGGTGGCAAGGGTGTCGATGTCGGGCGCCATCGCCTCGATCCGGGCGGTGGTGAACGCGCGCACGACCAGCCCGCGCAGCCGTGTGTGCCGTGGCGGCTCGAGCTCCAACATCGAATGCGCTTCCACCGCATAGAACGGGGCCAGCCGTTCCGGCACCGGCTGGGCCAGCTCCGGCGGGATTTCGCGCCCGAAACGCCGGTCCCGGAGGATGGCGTTGACGGCCCTGTGGGTGGTGGCCGCGACCATGCCGTATTCTTCCCAGAACACCAGGTCGCCGCTGGCGCGGGCGCAGGCGTAGAACCGGTAAGGGTCCTGCACGAAGGCGGGGTCGGTCGGGGATTGGGACAATCGATCCATGGTCCCGTGGTGGCCGTTCGGGGCGTTCGGCGCAAGGGGCGGCTTCAAGGCCGTGCGCGCCGCGGTGACTTTTCATCCCCATGCCGGGCGCTTAGGCTGGCGGGCGGAGGATGAGGCGAGGGATCATGTCGCGCGCAAAGGCGATGCTGCTCTACCTGATGGCACTGGCGGCGGTTGCCGGCGGCGTCTGGTGGTTTGCGCTGACCTCCGACCTGCGTGCGCTTTCCGAGCGCGGGCAGGCCGACCTTTCGCTCGCCAGCGACCGGATGGTGGGGCAACTGCAAAGGTTCCGTGAGCTGGCCGTCTTGCTCTCCGACCATCCGGAGCTGACTGCCCTGCTCGACGGGCGCGGAAACGCGGCGAGCGCGTCCGGGGTGCTGCAGCGCACGGCGGACAGGACGGGGTCGTCCGAGATCCTGGCCGTTTCTGCGAGCGGGCGGGTTCTGGCATCCTCGAAGGCGCGCAGCGGGACGCTTGGCGCATCCACATACCTCCGCCGCGCGCTTTCGGACGGGGCGCTCGGGACCTATCACGCGGTCGACCCGGAAACCGGGGAGCGGGCCGTGACCTTCGCGGCCCCGGTCTTTGCGCCGTCTGGGCCGGTTGCAGGTGCGGTGATCGTGCGGGCGAACGTCTCGGCGGTCGAGGCGGAATGGCGGGGGGATGCCATGACCGTCGCCTTCACCGACTCCTACGGCGTGGTCTTCTCCTCGAACCGGAGCGAGCTGCTGTTCGGGCTGCGCGGGGAGCCGTCGCCCGAGGTGGCGGAGCGTTACCGGGGGATCGACCTCGTGCGATTCCCGGACGTGCGGGAGCTGCACATCGCGGGTCTCGAGCTGTGGTCGCTCGATGCGGGGCGCTACCTGCCACGGATCGCGCTGCACCTGACGCGGCCGCTGCCTGTCATCGGGATGACCGGCGAGGCGCTGGTCGACGTGGCGCCCTCGCTGCAGCTGGCGAGCTGGCAGGCGCTGGTGGTGCTGGCGCTGGGGCTAATGGTCGGCGCGCTGGTCATGATCCTCGCAGACCGGCGGCGCACGCTGGCCGAGCGCCTGGAGCTGGAAGCCGGCGCGAACGCGGTTCTGGAGCGGCGTGTCCGGGAGCGGACGGCCGAATTGTCGGCGACCAACGCGGCGCTCCGGCGCCAGGTGGAGGAGCGCAAGGCGGCGGAGGCGGCGCTGAAACGGGCGCAGGCCGATCTGGTCCAGGCCGGCAAGCTGAGCGCCCTGGGGCAGATGTCCGCCGGGATCAGCCACGAGCTGAACCAGCCGCTCATGGCGATCTCGTCTTTCGCCGAGAACAGCACCGCCTTTTTGGAGCGCGGAAGGCCCGAGAAGGCGGCGGAGAACCTCGGCAAGATCTCGGAGCTGGCGCGGCGGATGGGGCGGATCATCCGCAACCTGCGCGCCTTTGCGCGGCAGGAGGTGGGCGAGGTGCGCGCGGTGGACCTCGTTGCGGTGGTCGAGGCGGTGCTGGAGCTTGGAGGCGGCCGGCTGCGGCGCGACGAGGTCGTGCTGGACTGGGAGCGGCCGAAGCTGCCGGTGCTGGCCATGGGCGGCGAGGTGCGGCTGCAGCAGGTGGTGATGAACCTGGTCAGCAACGCGGTCGATGCGATGGAGGGCCGCCCGGAAAAGCGGCTGACGATCCGGGTCGAGCCGGGCAATCCGGTGCGGCTGCGCGTGGCCGACACCGGTTGCGGCATCGACGCGCCGGACCGGATCTTCGATCCGTTCTACTCGACCAAGGAGGTCGGCCATTCGGAAGGCATGGGGCTCGGTCTCTCGATCTCCTACGGGATCGTGCAGAGCTTCGGCGGCGTGATCCGCGGCAGCAATCGCCCGGGCGGCGGCGCCGAGTTCGTGGTCGAACTGTCGCCCTTCCGGGACGAGGTGGCAGCATGACGCGACAGGTCCTTCTGGTCGATGACGACGCATCGGTGCGCGAGGCGCTCGGGCAGACGCTCGAACTCGCCGATCTCGAGCCGATCCTGGCCGGCAGCTATATCGTCGCCAAGGACCATGTCGCCCGCGAGTTTGAAGGCGTCGTGGTGACCGACATCCGGATGCCCGGCAAGGACGGTTTCGCGCTGCTCGACTTCGTGCGCTCGGTCGATCCGGACCTGCCGGTCATCCTGCTCACGGGCGAGGGCGACGTGCCGATGGCGGTGCGGGCGATCTCGAACGGGGCGTTCGATTTCCTTGAAAAACCTTGCGCGCCCAAGGTGTTCCTCTCCGTTGTTCGGAGGGCGCTCACGGCGCGGGACCTGGTGCTCGAAAACCGGCGCCTGAAGCGGGAACTGGCGGCAGGGGACGCTGCGGCGCGACTGCTGCGGGGGACTTCGGCGCAGTCGGAGGAGTTGCGGCGGCGCGTTCGGCTTGTCGGGCGTGCGGGGGCCGAGGTGTTGGTCTCCGGGCCGCCGGGCTCGGGCACGTCCAAGGTGGCCGAGGTCATCCACCTCGTCTCTTCCGCTTCCCAGCATCCCTTCGTCAAACGCTCGGCGGCCGCGCTCACACCGGACGGACTCGCCGAGGCAGTGGCGGCGGCCGGGGCGGGCACGCTGTTCCTCGACGAGGTCTCCGCGCTCGATCCCTCGGCGCAGCTCACGCTGCTCGACTGGCTCGACAGCGGCGGCGAGGCGCGGGTGATCGCCGGGACCTATCGCGACCTGCAGGCGCTCGTCGACGCCGGCCGGTTCTCGGCCGACCTGGCGATGCGGCTGGAAGTGCTGCGGGTCGACATTCCACCGCTGGACGAGCGCAAGGAGGACATCGGCCCGCTGTTTCGCCACTACGTCGCGCTGGCTTGCGAACAGGCGGCGCTGCCGGAGCCGGACATCACGCCCGACGTCGTTGCCCGGCTGATGGCGCAGGACTGGCCCGGCAACGCGCGCAGCCTGATGAACGCCGCGATGCGGTTCGCCATGGGGCTCACCGACCCGGCGCCCGAGCAGGAGATGGGGCTGAACGACCAGCTCGCACAGGTGGAGCGGACGCTTTTGGTGGCGGCACTTGAGCGAGCCGGGGGCCGCGCGGTGCAGGCCGCGGAGATGCTCAAACTGCCGCGCAAGACCTTTTACGACAAGCTCGCCCGCCACGGGCTACGGGCGGAAGATTACCGGCACGACTGACCGGGAGCTCATCGGTCCCCTGTCGATTCGCCCGCGTCGTGACTTGCTGGACTCCGTGCCCGGCAGCATGTCGCTCAAAGTGTGCGGAAATCCGCACAAGCCCCCGGGTTCCTGTGTGGTCATCCGCACAGATGGCGCGCTCGCTTCGGCGGATCATCTCAGGATATCTGAATATTCTTTTGATATTTAGGGATTTAACCGGGTTCTGGCGGCTTGCGTAAAAACCTGTTGGAGCAAGCGTCGGGAGCCTGTCTTCTCTCCTGCAAGGTCTGTCGAGGAGCAGACCGTACACAATTCAGATATGTCTTGGGAGGACATCCGAATGAAGTACATCACTGCTGCGGTCAGCGCGCTGGCCGTCACCCTGAGTGCTGGCGCCGCGCTTGCGGCCTGCGATGAGGGCGAGATCGTCATCAAGTTCAGCCACGTCACCAACACCGACAAGCACCCCAAGGGCATCGCCGCCTCGCTGCTGCAGGAGCGCGTCAACGAGGAGATGAACGGCAAGGCCTGCATGGAGGTCTTTCCGAACTCGACCCTCTACAACGACGACCAGGTCCTCGAGGCGATGCTGCAGGGCGACGTCCAGCTGGCCGCGCCGTCGCTTTCGAAGTTCGAGAAGTTCACCAAGCAGTTCCGCATCTTCGACCTGCCGTTCATGTTCAAGAACATGGAAGCCGTCGATGCGTTCCAGAGCTCGAACGCCGGCCAGGCCATGCTCGGTTCGATGGAGCGCCGCGGGCTGAAGGGCCTCGGCTTCTGGCACAACGGCCTCAAGCAGTTCTCGGCCAACAAGCCGCTCGTCATGCCCGATGACGCCAAGGGCCTGAAGTTCCGCGTGCAGCCCTCCGACGTGCTGGTCGCCCAGATGGAAGCGCTCGGCGCGAGCCCGCAGCCGATGGCCTTCTCCGAGGTGTACGGCGCGCTGCAGACCGGCGTTGTCGACGGGCAGGAGAACACCTGGTCGAACATCTACGGCCAGAAGTTCTTCGAGGTACAGGACGGCATCACCGAGACCAACCATGGCGTTCTCGACTACATGGTCGTGACCTCGATCGATTGGTGGGAAAGCCTCGACGAGGACGTTCGCACCCAGCTCGCCACGATCTTCGACGAGGTGACCGCCGAACGTAACGCCGCCATCGCGCAGGTCGATGCCGACAACCGCCAGGCGATCCTCGATGCCGGGGCCGAGATCCGCGAGCTGACCGAAGAGCAGCGCGCCGCATGGGTCGAGGCGATGAAGCCGGTCTGGGATCAGTTCGAAGGTGACGTGGGCACCGAGAACATCGAGGCCGCCCAGTCCATCAACATGTCCATGTAAGGCAATCCGGCGGGCCGGCGGCGGGGAGGGCGCGTCTCTCCCGGTCGCCGGCCCGTCATCGTGCCAGGGGAGGGGCCATGAGCACCCATTCGCGACATCAACCCGAGACGATGCTCGGCGAGGCGATTGCCCGCTTCGAGGAAGTCGTCATCGCCGTGCTGCTTGGCGCAATGGTCGTGCTGACCTTCGTCAACGTCGTGCTGCGCTATGTCTTCAACGACAGTCTGATCTGGGGCCTCGAGGTGGTTCTGGTGCTCTTCGCCTGGCTGGTCCTGTTCGGCATCTCGCATGCCTTCCGCATCAATGCCCATCTCGGCGTGGACGCGGTGGTCAACATCGTGCCGCCGAAGACCAAGCGCGTCATGGGCATCATCTCCGCGCTGTGCTGCGTTGCCTACGCGGCGCTGCTGATGAAGGGCGCCTGGGATTACTACGCCCCGTTCGCCGGGCTCGACGCGACCACGGGGCGCTGGTTCCCGACCGGCTTCGCCGACAGCCGTGACCAGGCCTGGTACGAAACCGATCAGATCCCGATGCTGGACTGGCTCCGCTGGCTGGAACCCCTGGTCAACCAGGGCGAGAGCTACGAGAAGCTGCCGCGGCTGGTGGTCTACCTGATCCTGCCCGTCGGCTGCCTGCTGCTGCTGCTGCGGGTGATCGAGGCCACGGTGGGCATCATCACCGGCAAGCATGACGTGCTGATCGTCAGTCACGAGGCCGAGGATCAGGTCGACGACCTGAGCGGCACCCACCACGACGACCCCTACTACAAGGACTGACGCCCCATGGAAATCGTGCTCCTGTTCGTCATGGTGGTGGCGCTGCTGCTGATCGGCGTGCCGATCGCCGTCAGCCTCGGCCTCAGCTCCATCCTCTTCCTGCTGGTCAATTCCGACAGTTCGCTCGGTTCGGTGGCGCAGTCGCTCTACCAGGCGATGGCCGGCCACTACACGCTGCTGGCGATCCCGTTCTTCATCCTGGCCTCCAGTTTCATGTCGACCGGCGGCGTCGCCAAGCGGATCATCCGCTTCGCCATCGCCTGCGTCGGGCACCTGCCGGGCGGCCTCGCCATCGCCGGCGTCTTTGCCTGCATGATCTTTGCCGCGCTCTCCGGCTCCTCGCCCGCGACCGTGGTGGCCATCGGTTCCATCGTCATCGCGGCGATGCAGAAGGTCGGCTATTCCAAGGACTTCGCCGCCGGGGTGATCTGTAACGCCGGCACGCTCGGCATCCTGATCCCGCCCTCGATCGTCATGGTCGTCTACGCCTCCGCCACCGATGTCTCGGTTGGCCGCATGTTCCTTGCGGGCGTGATCCCGGGCCTGATGGCCGGTGGCATGCTGATGATCACGATTTACGGCATCGCCAAGATCAAGAACCTGCCCAGGGGAGACTGGCTCGGCTGGAGCGAGATCGGCGCCTCGTTCCGTGATGCCTTCTGGGGGCTGATGCTGATCGTGATCATCATGGTCGGGATCTACGGCGTGCCCTTCGTGACCCCGGCGCTCTTCACGCCAACCGAGGCCGCGGCCGTGGCGTCCGTCTATGCCTTTATCGTGGCGAGCTTCGTCTACCGCGACATGGGGCCTCTCTCGACTCCGGACGGGCAGCAGAACATCCCGCTTATCAAGCGACCCTATGCGCTGGTCACTGCCTTCTTCCACCGGGACACGATCGCGACGCTCTACGACGCCGGCAAGCTGACCGTGACGCTGATGTTCATCATCGCCAACGCGCTGATCCTGAAACACGTCCTGACCGACGAGCAGGTGCCGCAGACCATCGCGGAGGCGCTTCTGTCGGCCGGCTTCGGCAAGGTCATGTTCCTCGTCATGGTCAACGTGATCCTGCTGATCGGCGGCCAGTTCATGGAGCCGTCGGGCCTGCTCGTGATCGTGGCGCCGCTGGTCTTCCCGATCGCCATCGAGCTTGGCGTGGATCCGATCCACCTCGGCATCATCATGGTGGTGAACATGGAGATCGGCATGATCACGCCACCGGTGGGACTCAACCTCTTCGTGACCTCGGGCGTCGCGGGGATGCCGATGATGCGGGTGGTGAAGGCCGCGCTGCCCTTCCTGGCCGTGCTCTTCGTCTTCCTCATCGTGGTCACCTACGTGCCATGGATCTCGACCTACCTGCCCAACACGATCATGGGGCCGGAGATCATCACCAACTGATCGGTCGCTGCCTGCAGGGGTTTGGGCGTGGAGCCGAAAGAAAGCGGCCGCCGGGAGGGATCCCGGCGGCCGTCTTCGTTCCCTGGTGACACACTCACGCGATGTCGTCGAGCGTGAGCCCTTCAAGCAGCAGCGAGTTCTCTGCCCAGCTGATCAGAACACCGCCGGCCTTCGCCACCTCGGTGACCGTCGCCTTGGTCTTGATGGTGTAGCTGTCGCTCTCCGGATCGAAATCGGTGATCACGTCGTCGCCGGTCGCACCGGCGAAGATGAACGTATCGCGACCGCCGCCGCCGATCAGAACATCGTTGCCGCCGTTGCCGTAGAGCTTGTCGTTGCCCGCGCCGCCATTCAGCGTGTCGTCGCCCGCGCCGCCAACCAGCCGGTCGCCCGCACCTCCGCCCGCGATCCTGTCGTCGCCGGAATCGCCCTTGAGCGTGTCGGCGCCGGCGGAGCCGTTGAGCGTGTCCCGGCCCTTGCCGCCGCGCAGGGTGTCTGCGCCGCCTCCGCCGACGAGCCGGTCGTTGCCGTCGCCGCCGTCGAGCGTGTCGTTGCCGGTCTGGCCGAAGACCTTGTCATTCCCGGCCTCGCCGAGGAGGGTGTCGTTGTCGCCGCCGCCGCGCAGTGTGTCGTCGCCGTCACCGCCAAGAACCCTGTCCGCGCCAGAGCCGGCATCGACCACATCCTTGCCGCCGAGGGCGCGCACCACATCGTCGCCTCCCCGGGCGGTGATCTCGTCCGCGCCGGCGCTGCCTTTCAGCGTGTCGTCCTTTGCGGTTCCGTAGATCTGCTTCGGGCCAACGGGCTGTGACTTGCCCGCATCGGCGGTGACCTCG
Source organism: Tropicimonas sediminicola (assembly GCF_900188335.1). GTDB lineage: Bacteria > Pseudomonadota > Alphaproteobacteria > Rhodobacterales > Rhodobacteraceae > Tropicimonas > Tropicimonas sediminicola. The sequence goes on from NZ_FZOY01000001.1 coordinate 779,847, forward strand.
AAGAGCCGGTACTGCAGCTGGTCGACGGTGCCGATCGCGCTCTGGTCCACGTAGCTGACCCAGACCTTGCCATCGGCCGTCTCTGTCATGTCGTGCAGGTACTGGACGCCGGCGCTGTTGCTGTTGAGAAACCGGGCCGGGCCGGCGACGGTGCCATCGCCGTTGAAGGCCTGTGCCTTGATGCCGACGCTGTCGGTGCCGACATCCGCCTCGTTCTGCGTCCAGGCCACGATGAAGCCGCCGTTCGACAGGCCGAGAATGTTGAAATCGTTGCGGACGCTGTCGGCGCCGTTGGGCACGTCGATCTCGACCGCCTTCACCAGACGGGCCGCCTTGTCATAGGTCTCGACACGGAGGTTGTTCGAACCGGTCGCGGGATACTGCTTCCAGACAAGTGCGAAGCCGCCGTTCTTCAGCGCCGCCACCTCCGGATGGTCGCGGCGGGTGCCGGTCTCGTCTAGATCGACCTCGTAGCGGCCCTTGCCGGTCCCGGAAATGCCGGTCGGCGCATCGTTCAGACCGGCGCCACTGATCCAGAGATTGACGGGGTAGCTGTCGTCGTTGACCGCGACGAAATTGCCGTTGGACAGTTCGGCGATCCCGGGAAGGAAGACGAAGCCGTCCGTGGTGATCTCGACCTCCTTGCCGACGCGCCCACCCTGGGCGTCGAACCGCTGGGCAAAGGCGCCTTCGTTGGGGCCGCCATCCGTCCAGATCGCCAGGAATCCGCCGTCCCTGGTGGCGATGACGTTGCCACTGGTGTTGTCGTCGTCGTAGTTGGAGCCGCCGGTCACGGTGTGCGGATCGTCCCGGGTCACGATGATCTCCTTGCCGCGCGGCGAGCCGTTGGCATTGAAGATCCGGGCATGGATGTCGGTGTCGTTGTGGCCCTGTCCCAGCGGGGCGTAGCTGACCCAGCTCATGACGAAGCCGCCGTCCTTCAGCGCGGTGATTTCCGGACTGCCCTGGATCCCCGCCGTCGTCATGTTGACCAGTTTCACCGCGCCCGATGGCTTGCCGCCGGCCGAATAGAGCTGAACGAAAATGGCTCCGTCGGTGTCGGTGAAGCCGCCGGCCGGAAAGACCAGGGTCTGCGCCCATGCGACGGCAACCTTGCCGTTTTTCAATCCTGCGGAAACGGGGGTGATACCGTCGAAGATGGCGTCGACGGATCCGAGGTCCTTTGACGGACCAAGAGGTTTGATTGTCATGATGTCACTTGTAAAGTAATTGAATTTGATGGTTTTTCCAACCGGCGGCACGGTTTCACGGTGGTCGAAACGGGTCAAGGGTTTTGGTGGGCCGGTGGATCGGCACATGTGCCCCGGTGCCGCGCCGCATCAGTTTCGAGTTGACGAAATCGAAAAACCGATAGAAACACTCGGATAATGAAACGCGCAACCCGGGAGACCCCATGTCGTATTCGATTCCGCGCTCAATCGCTCTGCCGCTCGCCGCGGCCCTGCTGACGGGCACGGCGCTGGCAGCAGCCGCCGAAGGCGAGCTCAACATCTATTCCTCGCGCCACTACGACACAGACGACCGGCTCTATTCCGATTTCGAAGAAGCCGAAGGCGTCACGATCAACCGTATCGAGGGCAATGCCGACGAGCTGGTGGCCCGGATGCAGGCCGAGGGGATCAACAGCCCCGCCGACGTGCTCATCACCGTCGACACCTCGCGCCTCTACCGCGCCAAGCAGGCCGGCGTTCTGCAGTCGGTCGACAGCGATATCCTTGAAGAGCGCATCCCCGCCCACCTGCAGGATGCCGACAACCAGTGGTTCGGCTTCTCGCAGCGCAGCCGGATCATCTTCTACGACAAGGAGAATGTCGCCGAGCCGCCGCAGACCTACGCCGAGCTTGCCGATCCGAAGTACAAGGGCATGATCTGCATCCGCTCCTCGAGCAACGAGTACAACCAGACGCTTCTCGCCTCGATCGTGACCCACGAGGGCGAAGAAGCCGCCCGCGCCTGGGCTGAAGGCGTGGTGGCCAACATGGCCCGCGACCCGCAGGGCGGCGACACCGACCAGCTCCGTGGGCTGGTGTCGGGCGAGTGCGATATTTCGGTCTCGAACACCTACTATTTCGCGCGGGCCATCCGGACCGAGGTCGAGGGCGTCAGCGCTTCGCTCGACAGCATCGGCTGGGTCTTCCCGGATCAGGACGGCAACGGCGCGCACATGAACCTCTCCGGCGCCGGGGTCGCGGCCCATGCGCCGAACCGCGAGAATGCGGTGAAGTTCCTCGAGTACCTGTCGAGCGACTCGGCGCAGGCTTACTTCTCGGCCGGCAACGACGAGTTCCCCTCGGTCGAGACCGCGGAGCTCGCTCCCTCGGTGGCCCAGCTCGGCGAGTTCAAGGCAGACGACGTGAGCCTGTCGGACGTGGCCGAGAACATCGCCACGGCGCAGAAGATCTTCAACGAGGTCGGCTGGAAGTGATCATCGCCGGGCCCCGGTGAGGGCCCGGGATCATCTCAGGGATACGGCGCGGGGCAGGTTGCCTCGCGCCGTTTTCATTCCGCCGGGGTCGCTGCGGTGCCGAAAACCCGGGAGCGTTTCGCCCCGAGCGACCGGCAGACCAGGATCACCGGCAGCAGGCCCACGGCGACGATGGCGAGGCTCGGCACCGCAGCGCCGTCCAGCCGCTCGTCGGAGGCCAGCCGGTGCGCCTGCACCGCCAGCGTGTCGAAGTTGAACGGCCGCATGATCAGCGTGGCCGGCAGCTCCTTCATCACGTCGACGAAGACGATCAGCAGCGCGGTCAGCACCGAGGGGCGCAGCACCGGCACGTGGATCCGCTGCAGCATCGCGGTCGGCCGGGTGCCGAGGGTGCGGGCGACGGCGTCGATGTTAGGGTGGATGGTGCCGAGCCCGCTGTCGTAGGTGTTGAGCGCGGCGGCCATGAAGCGGACCATGTAGGCGCAAACCAGCAGCCAGATCGAGCCGGTGAAGAGCAGGCCGGTGGAGAGCCCGAAGGTCGCGCGCATCCAGGCGTCGAGCGCGTTGTCGAAGGCGGCGAAGGGCACCAGCAGGCCCACTGCGATCACGCCCCCCGGCACGGCGTAGCCGATGCGGGCGAGGTGGCTCGCGCCGGAGGAGGCGGGCCCGGGCCAGAGGCGCATGCGAAAGCCCACGAGAACCGCCCCGATCACGGTCAGCACCGAGGCGGTGCCGGCCAGGACGATGGTGTTCCGGATGTAGCCGACATAGCGCGGCGACATCAGCGACTGCCCGCTGCCGATCCCCATGGACAGAAGCAGCGCCACCGGCAGGATGAACCCCAGGAGCACGGGAACCGCGCAGAGCAGGGTCGCGCCCCATTTCGCCGGCCCGGCGAGTTGGGTCGGGGGCAGGCGCTCGAAACGTTTGCCCGCGCCGTGATGGCGGGCCGCGCCGCGCTGCATCCGTTCCAGGATGGCCAGCAGCAGCGCAAAGCCGAGCAGGCAGAGCGCCAGTTGCGCCGCCGCGGCCCGGTCGGCCATGGTGAACCAGCTCGTGTAGATGCCGGTGGCAAACGTCTGCACGGCGAAATAGGAGGTCGTGCCGTAGTCCGCGATGGTCTCCATCACTGCCAGCAACACGCCGCCGGCAATCGCCGGGCGCGCCATCGGCAGGCTCACGCGCAGAAAGGCCGTCCACGGGCCGCGGCCGAGCGCGCGGGCGGCGAGAAAGGCGGTGGCGCTCTGCTGCAGGAAGGCCGCGCGGGCCAGCAAGTAGACGTAGGGGTAGAGCACGAGGATCAGCATCACCGCCGCGCCTGTGACCGAGCGCACCTCGGGGAACCAGTAGTCGCGCGGGCCCCAGCCGGTGACGTCGCGCAGCAGGGTCTGCACCGGGCCCGGGTGGTCGAGGAAATGTGTGTAGGCATAGCCCATCACGTAGGCCGGGAAAGCCAGCGGCAGGGCCAGCGCGATCTCGAAAAAGCGCGCTCCCGGAAAGCGGGTCATGGTGACCAGCCAGGCCGCGCCAGTGCCGATGGCCGCGGTCCCGAGCGCCACGATCACCACAAGCTGCAAGGTGGTGGCAGTGTAGGTCCAGAGAACCGTCTCGGCGAGGTGCCGCAGCGTGTCGGTGGAGCCGAGCAAGGCGGCAACCGCTACCGCAACCATCGGCAGCAGGCACATCAGACCTATGAACAGCGCCCCTCCGCGCAGGAGGCCGGTCGCGAAACGGTCGGCGAGATCGGAAGGGCGCAGGCTCATGCGAGCGTTTTTATCAGGCTTTCTGAAGCGCGTCGATGATGGCTCCGAAATCGGCCGCCTTCAGCGAAGCCCCACCGACAAGCGCGCCGTCGACATTGGCCACGGCAAAGATCTCGGACGCATTCGACGGTTTCACGGAGCCACCGTAGAGCAGCGACACGGCATTCCCGATCTCGGCGCCGAACCGTTCGACCAGCCGGGCGCGCATGAAGTCGTGGACTTCGGCGATCTGCTCGATGGTCGGGATTCGGCCGGTGCCGATGGCCCAGACGGGCTCGTAGGCCACGACGAGGTTCTGGCCGGTCACGGCTTCGGGGATCGAGCCGGCAAGCTGGGTGCCCACGAGATCCAGCGTCTCGCCCGCATCGCGCTGCTCCAGCGTCTCGCCGACGCAGACCACGGCGATCAGCCCGGCGCCGGTGGCGGCCATCGTCTTGGCGTTGACGATCTCGTCGGTTTCGCCGTGATCGGTGCGGCGCTCGGAATGGCCGAGGATCACGTAGGTACCGCCTGCGTCCTTGATCATCTCGGCAGAGATGTCGCCGGTGTGGGCGCCACTGGCGTTCATGTGGCAATCCTGCGCCCCGGTGGCGATTGCGCTGCCCTCGGCGCGGGTGCTCAGCCGGTCCAGCAGGGTGGCGGGCGGGCAGATCAGCACCTTGCAGCCGGGCGCGGGAAAGGCCGCGATCATCGCGTCGATCTCGGCCAACGAGGCCTCGGTGCCGTTCATCTTCCAGTTACCGGCGGCCAGTTTCTGCGCCATGGGTCGTCCCTCCGTCTGAGCTTGTGGGTCGGCAGCCAATTTGCAGCGGTGCGCTGCGGGGTCAAGGTCCGCTCGCCGCGGCTCTTTGGTACACCCTCCACGCCTTACTCGGGCAGGGGGCGCAGGGAGGCATCCGTCAACAGCTCCGTCAGCGCGTTCAGCGCCGCGCGGACGGGCGGGTCGTGGCGCGCCTCGTGGTGGGTGACCAGCCATTCGTCATGCGAGAGCTCTTCGATCTTGGGGGAGACGCGTTGCAGCCCCAGAACGGCGTCGCCGGCAAAGCAGGGCAGGACGACACGTCCGATTCCCTCGAGGGCAAGGTCCACCGCCACGCGGGTGTCACTGGCGAGCATGACCACCCGGTCCGCCCGGTTCGCCTGCACCCAGAGGGCCGTCGGGGTCGAGGCCCGGTCCGGTGCGAGCGCGATATACCCGGTCACGTCCGGCGAGACGCCGTATTCCGCATTCTCGATCCGGGCCGTCCGGCGCCCGGCCAGCCAGTCCTGGGTGGGCCGCTTGTTGCGGATACCGATGTCGGCCTGCCGGCGGGCGAGGTCGAGGGGTAGGTTGGAGGCGAGAAGGTCCGGCGCCCAGCTTGCTTCCTCCGACCAGATGCGGCGAATGTTTCGGGCCACGAACCACGACGTCCAGGTCCCGGCTGTGATCCGCACCCGTGCGACGCTCCGGCCTTCGCTGCGCCACCGGTCGATCCCGGCCGCGGCCGATCTGAGAGGGATCGCCCGCTCGACCAGTTCCCGTCCCTCGCTGGTCAGCGCATAGCCGCTGGGGCCGCGCAGAAACAGGCGCCGGCCCAGGGCCTGTTCGAGCTTGGTCATCCTGCGGCCCATAGTCGGCACGCTGATTCCGGTCTGGGCGGAGGCTGCCGAAAGCGAGCCGGTTTCAGCCACCTTCAGGAACAGGGCGAGATCATCAAGAGGCAGCGCGTTTTTCATTTTTGAAAACCTACCTGCAATCTGCGGCGCTGTCACGATTGCCATGTGGCTGCTTTATTGAGGGCAGTCATTTAAAACTGAAAGGACAAGAGATGCGTCTGCGTCCCCTTTACGATTTCGAGAGCGACCTGATCTGGCTTGCCTCCCGCCCGAAATCCGAAGCCGAACTGATTGAGGCCCGGGTGCGGAGCCACGAACGCTGGAGCCGCCGCCGCAGGATGCTGCGGTTGCGTGCGGCGGTGTTCGGACGGTCGTCGGAAGGTCGGGCCGAAGCAGGCCGGCCTGTCAGCCAGAGGTCTGGTCGGTCAGGCTCTCGTCGAACTTGATCGACTCGCCGCAGCCGCAGGATTCGGTCACGTTGGGGTTGCGGAATTTGAAGCCCGCTTCCAGAAGCGAGATCTCGTAATCTATCTCGGTCCCGAACAGGAACATCTGCGCCATCGGGGCGATCATCACCCGCGCGCCGTCCTGTTCGACGACCTCGTCGAGCGGGTCCACCGTGTCGGCGAACTCCATGGTGTACTCCATTCCCGCACAGCCGCCCTTCTTGACGCCGAGGCGCAGGCCGGACTTGCCGTCACGCTCCATGAGCTTGACGATGTGGGCCGCGGCACGCGGTGTCAGGGTCACGGCCTGCTTGCCGGGAATGGAAAACATCCTGTCGATCCTCTTGTTCCGGGTCCGATGTAGGAGCCCGGTCTGTCCGGCTCAAGGGCGCGGCTGCGCCCGAAGCCGGTCGGCTCACATGAAACCCAACTCCAGCCGCGCCTCGTCGGACATCATTTCCATGCCCCAGGGCGGATCCCAGGTAAGGTCCACATCCACCTGCTTGACGCCGGGCAGGGGTTCGATCGCCTCGGCCACCCAGCCGGGCATATCGCCCGCCACCGGGCAGCCCGGCGCGGTGAGCGTCATGGTCACACGGACTTCCGCTTCCGGGTTGATCTCGATCGTGTAGACCAGTCCGAGGTCGTAGATGTTCACCGGGATTTCCGGATCGTAGACCGTGCGGCAGGCTTCCACGATGCTGTCGTAGAGCGGATGATCTGTGGTGGAAGGCCGGATTGTCGGTTCCCCTTCCATCGGGTTGCTTTGGGCGTGCATCTGATAACCGTGTCCTCGAGGGATACTCGATGGTTTATATAAGAAATGTTTCAGGCGGGGTCCAGTGTGGCACGGTGGCGGCCCGGATACCGAACCGATCAAATTGCGCGGGCTTTCCGTTCGAGCCTTAACCGGCTGGCCATCCTTTCCCTTCCAGATCAGGCGGCGAAACGAAAAGAGATGCTGCCGCAATGCCTTCCAAACTTGAATACCTGCTGCTCGTTGCCCTGTTTCCTGCGAGTTGGATCCTCGGGGCGCAATTCGACCTGTTCGAGGGCCTCGTGGACTACATTCGCCTGCACGAGGAAATGGAACTGGACGAGCTCATCAGCGCGGTTCTGGTGCTGGGGCTCCTGCTGCCGGCCCTCCTCGGCATCTGGAACCGTCGGTTGCGCCGGCACCTTCGCAGCCGTCAACTGGCCGAACAGAGGGCGCAGCACATCTCCCGCCACGATGCGCTGACCGGGCTTTATAACCGTCGGGTGATGAACGACGCGCTTCGGGAGCGGATCGCGAAGGCCCGGCGCGGTGGTGCGGCGCCGGCGATCCTCCTCATGGATCTGGATCGCTTCAAGCCGGTCAACGATCTGCGTGGCCACGACGTTGGAGATCTCATTCTCAGGGAAGTTGCGAGGCGGGTGAAGGCTTGCTGCGGCGAGGATGAACTGCCGATACGGCTTGGCGGAGACGAGTTCGCCATTCTCGCCGCCGGGACCGAAGAACTTGGCGGTGCCGGCGGGCTGCCGCGGCGCATTCTCGCTGCCATGGAGCGGAAGTTCATCATTGGCGATTCGGAGTTGAGTATCGGCGCCAGCCTCGGCGTCGCGATCTGGCGTGAGGGGCTCGATGCGCCATTGTTGCTGCGCCATGCCGACCAGGCGATGTATCGCGCGAAGAAGGAGGGCCGCGGCCGGATCTCCTATTTCGACGACGCCCTGGGGGAGCGGCTGCGGGAATTGGCCGAACTGGAGGCCGAACTGACGGCCGCGATAGAACGGGAAGAGATCGAGCCCTACTTCCAGCCGATCGTCCAGATCGCGGACCGCAAGCTCGTGGGCTTCGAGGTCCTGGCGCGATGGCACCACGACCGCCTCGGCAACGTGCCGCCGGATCGCTTCATCCAGCTTGCCGAAGAGACCGGCCAGATCGCGGCGATCAGCTGGCAGATCCTCCGAAAAGCCTGCATCGCCGCCCGCGACTGGGATCCGTCACTGACCATCGCCTTCAACCTGTCGGCGAAGCAGTTCCGCGATGCGGACCTGTCGCCGCGGATCGAGGCCATCCTGCGGGAGACGGGCTTTCCGGCGGAGCGGCTGGAGATCGAGATCACAGAGACCGCGATCATCGACGACATAGACCGCGCCCACGAGGTGATCGATCAACTCCGCTGGCAGGGGATCCAGATCTCGCTGGACGATTTCGGGACCGGCTTCTCCAGCCTGGCCACGCTCTCCCGGCTGCCGTTCGACCGGCTGAAGATCGACAGCAGCTTTGTCACCACGGTGTCCCAGGACCGTCAGAAGGCGAAGATCGTTGCGGGCATCATCTCTCTCGCAGGATCGCTCGACCTGAGCGTGACCGCCGAAGGGATCGAGACCGAGGACACTCTGGAGATGCTGGCGGGGCTGCAATGCCCGCTGGGGCAGGGATATCTCTTTGACCGTCCCATGCCGCGCGACAAGGTGGACGACTTGCTGTCGCATGGCGTGACCTGGACCGGCGAGATGACCCATGGCACGCAGCGAACGGTTCTGTCCGGAATCGCGTGATCTTGCGGAGGGTGGAGCCTTGGCAGGCAGGACTGGAGGGGTTCTGCAAGTCCGGGCCGCGCGAGATGGCAGCCCCTTCTATACCCTCGGGCGTTGCGACCTTCTCATCTGTCCAAGCTGCGAGTCGCCGCTCCGCCTGACTTGCCACCCGGAAGCGGAGGCGGGGCCGAACGGATCGGCGGGAATTGCATCGGTCGTGGCGTTCTGAGAAGGAGAGCCCATGACCGAAAGATTCTCCTTCAGCCTGCATGCCACGGACGGACGGGCGCGCACCGGCACGATCTCGACCCCGCGCGGCGAGATCCGGACGCCGGCCTTCATGCCGGTGGGAACGGCCGCCACGGTGAAGGCAATGCTGCCCGAGAGCGTGCGCGCGACCGGCGCCGACGTGCTGCTGGGCAACACCTATCACCTGATGCTGCGCCCCACGGCGGAGCGGATCGCCCGCCTGGGCGGCCTTCATGCCTTCATGAACTGGGAGCGCCCGATCCTCACCGATTCAGGCGGGTTCCAGGTGATGAGCCTGGCCGAATTGCGGAAGCTCACCGAGGAGGGGGTGACCTTCCGGAGCCATATCGACGGCTCCCGGCACATGCTGACGCCCGAGCGCAGCATGGAGATCCAGCAGCTGCTCGGCTCCGACATCGTGATGTGTTTCGACGAATGCCCCGCACTGCCGGCCGAACATGACCGCATCGCCGAGAGCATGCGGCTTTCGATGCGGTGGGCCCAGCGGTCCCGCGATGCATTCGGCGACAGGCCTGGCCACGCGCTCTTCGGCATCCAGCAGGGCGGTGACAAGGAGGATCTGCGCGGCGAAAGCGCCGAGGCGCTGCGTGCCATCGGGTTCGATGGCTATGCGGTCGGCGGTCTCGCCGTGGGCGAGGGGCAGGAGGTCATGTTCCGGGTGCTCGACTACGCCCCGGACATGCTTCCCGAGGACAAGCCGCGCTACCTGATGGGCGTGGGCAAGCCCGACGACATCGTGGGCGCGGTCAAGCGCGGTATCGACATGATGGATTGCGTGTTGCCGTCGCGGTCCGGACGAACCGGCCAGGCCTTCACCCGCCGCGGCGTCGTCAATATCAAGAACGCCCGCCACCAGGAAGATCCCAGGCCGCTGGACGAACACTGCAGCTGTCCCGCCTGCCGCAGCTATTCCCGCGCCTACCTGCACCACGTTTTTCGCTCGCAGGAGATCATCTCGTCGATGCTGCTGACCTGGCATAACCTGCACTATTTCCAGGAGCTGATGCAGGGCATGCGCGACGCCATCGCGGCCGGGCGTTTCGCCGACTGGGAGACGGACTTCCACGCGCAGCGCGCGGAGGGAGACATCGAGGCGCTCTGAGGGGGAGGCCTGGAGCAGATTGCCTCGAGCCGTCCAGAATGCGGGGCAGGGCGCGCGCCCGCGCTCGAAGACTCACCTCTCGCAGACGTGATCCGGATGCCCGGCGCGCGTGCGTTCCGGGCGCGAAGTGATCTCCATTCGGGCGGCACGGGAAGCGGTGTTGCGCCGCTGGCCGTTTCGCCGTGCGCTGATTGAACCGTGCCTTTCCATTGGCTTGCCGGATCGGCCGGGCAATCCGGGAAAGCACGGGGCAATGTCGGCTTGCCGACGCCGGAGGAGACAGGCACATTGGTCCGGATTCAGGGGTCTGGTTGAAACGGGCGGTCTGCGAGCCCACCTGTAGACACCGAGACCGGAGAGGGCCGTGGTTGCCGCGAAGCGGGGCCGGTGCCTTCTTGCCAAGAACAGGAAAACGAGCATGCTTGAGCCTCTCAGCCAATCCTATCCCGTGCTGCCACTGCGCGACATCGTGGTCTTTCCCCACATGATCGTGCCCCTCTTCGTGGGCCGGGACAAATCCGTCCGCGCGCTGGAAGAGGTGATGCAGGACGACAAGCAGATCCTTCTGGCCAGCCAGATGGACGCCTCCGACGATGATCCGTCTTCGGACGGGATCTACCAGGCGGGCGTTCTGGCCAATGTGCTGCAACTCCTCAAACTGCCCGACGGCACCGTGAAGGTGCTGGTGGAGGGCATTCGCCGCGTCCGGATCGAGGAATACCTCGAGAACGACGATTATTTCGAAGCCCGCGCCGTGTCGCTCGAGGAAGTGCCTGGTGACGCCGACACCGTGGCAGCGCTGGTTCGCTCGGTCGGCGAGGAATTCGAACGCTATTCCAAGATCAAGAAGAACATCCCCGAGGAAGCGCTTGCTGCAGTGGCGGAGACCCGCGAGGCCGCCAAGCTGGCCGACCTCGTGTCGGGGCACCTGGGAGTGGAAGTGGGCCAGAAGCAGGAGCTTCTGGAGACCCTGTCCGTCGCCGAGCGCCTCGAGAAGGTCTATGGCCTGATGCAGGGCGAGATGTCGGTTCTTCAGGTCGAGAAAAAGATCAAGACCCGCGTGAAGTCCCAGATGGAGCGGACGCAGCGCGAGTATTACCTGAACGAACAGATGAAGGCGATCCAGCGCGAGCTGGGCGACGGCGAGGACGGCTCCAACGAGATCGCGGAGCTGGAAGAGAAGATCGCCGAGACCAAGCTCAGCAAGGAAGCGCGCGAGAAGGCCGAGGGCGAGCTGAAGAAGCTCAAGAACATGTCCCCGATGTCGGCCGAGGCGACGGTGGTGCGCAACTACCTCGACTGGATGCTGTCGATCCCGTGGGGCACCAAGAGCCGGGTCAAGAAGGACCTTGGTCGCGCCCAGGCCGTGCTCGACAACGACCATTACAGCCTCGAGAAGGTGAAGGAACGGATCGTGGAGTACCTGGCCGTGCAGCAGCGCAGCCAGAAGCTCAAGGGCCCGATCCTCTGCCTGGTCGGCCCTCCGGGCGTCGGCAAGACCTCGCTCGGCAAATCGGTGGCCAAGGCCACGGGCCGGGAGTTCATCCGTATCTCGCTTGGCGGCGTGCGCGACGAGAGCGAGATCCGCGGCCACCGCCGGACCTACATCGGCTCCATGCCGGGCAAGATCATCCAGGCGCTGAAGAAGGCAAAGACCACGAACCCGCTCATCCTGCTCGACGAGATCGACAAGATGGGGCAGGACTTCCGTGGCGATCCTGCCTCGGCGATGCTGGAAGTGCTCGATCCGGAGCAGAACGGTACTTTCGTCGACCATTACATGGAGGTCGAGTACGACCTGTCGAACGTGATGTTCCTGACCACGGCGAACTCCTACAACATGCCCGGTCCGCTGCTGGACCGGATGGAGATCATCCCGCTGGCGGGCTACACCGAGGACGAGAAGCACGAGATCGCGCGGCGGCACCTGATCGGCAAGCAGATGAAGAACCACGGCCTCAAGGCCAAGGAATTCGAGCTGACCGACGAGGCGCTGACGGAGATCATCCGGACCTATACCCGCGAGGCGGGGGTACGGAACCTCGAGCGCGAGATCGCCAAGCTCTGCCGGAAGGCGATCACCAAGATCGTCAAGAAGGAAGTCGACAAGGTGGTCGTGCGGCCCGAGGACCTCGAGGAGTTCCTGGGCGTGAAGCGGTTCCGTTATGGTCTGGCCGAGAAGGAAGACCAGGTGGGAGTCGTGACCGGCCTTGCCTGGACCTCCGTGGGCGGCGACCTGCTGTCGATCGAGGCGCTGAAACTGCCCGGCAAAGGGCGGATGAAGACCACCGGCAAGCTCGGCGACGTGATGAAGGAGTCGATCGACGCGGCGAACAGCTTCGTTCGTTCCATCGCGCCGGAGATCGGGGTGAAGCCGCCGAAGTTCGACACGATCGACATCCACGTCCACGTTCCGGAGGGCGCGACGCCCAAGGATGGCCCCTCGGCGGGTGTGGCGATGGTCACCTCGATCGTTTCGGTGCTCACCAAGATCCCGGTCCGCAAGGACATCGCGATGACAGGCGAGGTCACCCTGCGTGGCAACGTGCTGGCAATTGGCGGTCTCAAGGAGAAACTTCTCGCGGCCCTGCGCGGCGGCATCAAGACGGTGCTGATCCCGGAGGAGAACGAGAAGGATCTGCCGGAGATCCCCGACAACGTGAAGGAAGGGCTCGAGATCATTCCCGTGGCGCATGTGCGTGACGTGCTGAAACAGGCCCTGGTGCGGATGCCGGAGCCCATCGAATGGGACGAGGCCGCCGAGGAAGAGGCCGCGGCCGCCCGTGCCGCCGCTGCCGAAGCCGCCAAGGCCGAAGCGGCCCGCACGGCCCACTGAGCCGACCCGCCTGACAGACCTGAGAGGCGCCCCCATCGGGCGCCTCTTTGCGTTCTGAAATCTGCCCGGGACCGAGAGAGTTCGCTTGGTGCGGCCCCGATCCGCTGCTAGTCAGTGGCAGACAATGGAGGTCTCCGATGGCAGCTCAAGCTTCCGATTCTACCAATTCCAAACCGGCCGCCGACAAGGCGCAGAAAGGCTCCGCCGATGTGCGAAAGCCTGACCTCGTCGACCGCGTCGTCGCTGCGACCGGCGCCAAGAAGGCCGACGTGCGCTCGGTTGTCGATGCGACACTGGCCGAGCTGGGCAAGGCCCTGGCAAAGAACGACACGCTGCACCTTCCGCCGCTGGGGCGGGTGAAGGTTCAGAAGCGCAAGTCTGTCGACGGTGGCGAGGTCCTGCAACTGCGCGTTCGCCAGGTTGCAGAAGGCGCCGCGAAGCCGAAGCGGAGCAAGGAAAAGCCGGAATAACCGACGCCCCCTCTTGCAGACCGGACGGACGGGCGGTAAGAGGCGCGTCACCGGGTGATTAGCTCAGTGGTAGAGCGCTTCGTTCACATCGAAGATGTCGGGGGTTCAAATCCCTCATCACCCACCATTTCCCTTTTGTGACGATGAAGAACGGCCCCTCGGTCCGGGGCTTGCAGCCGTTGTCTCGCCAGAGCGGGCTATGCTGGCAAGAATGTAACCGTGCCGGGGATCCGGATGCGCGCTCGCTCGGATCGCGATTCCCGATGATGTACCCCGCAAACCCTCGCAGGGGGAGCAACAGCCCCATACGCTGGCTGCGTGGTGTAGGCCAGATGGCCATCGTACCCCCCCGAGCCGCGATCATCCCCGCCGTGTTGCATTCGCCGGTGCCATGCTTGAAACGGGGCCCCGAGACCGCGGGCGCCAGGTTCGACAGCGCATTTGTCGCCGTAGCCTTGCGGGGCCGCAAGGGAGGGGGAACCATGGAAACCTTCAAGGGACATCGTTTTGTCTGACCGAGAAACCGACACCACCACCCCGCAGATCGACGAGGCAAGCTTTGCTGCAATCGACCGGGAGACGCTGTTCGCTCCGCCCGTCTATGCCCATCCGCCCCGTATCCTGATCCTCTACGGATCGCTCCGGGAACGGTCGTTCAGCCGGCTGTCGGCCGAGGAAGCCGGTCGCATCCTGACGCGCCTGGGGGCGGAGGTGCGGTTCTATCATCCGTCGGGGCTTCCTCTCGTCGATGACGATGCCGACAGCAGCCACCCGAAGGTCCGCGAACTGCGCGACCTGGTCGCCTGGTGCGAGGGCATGGTCTGGTCGAGCCCGGAGCGTCACGGCGCCATGACGGGCCTGATGAAGACCCAGATCGACTGGATTCCGCTGTCCGAGGGCGCCGTGCGCCCCACGCAGGGCAAGACACTTGCGGTCATGCAGGTCTCCGGCGGCTCGCAGAGCTTCAACGCGGTGAACCAGATGCGGATTCTCGGGCGCTGGATGCGGTTGCTGACCATTCCCAACCAATCCTCTATTCCCAAGGCGTTCCAGGAGTTCGACGAGACCGGGCGGATGCGCCCGTCGCCGCTCTACGACCGCATCGTCGACGTAATGGAGGAGCTGATGAAGTTCACCCTGCTGACGCGCGGTCGGGCGGATTACCTGGTGGACCGCTACTCCGAACGCAAGGAGACGGCCAAGGCGCTCATGGCGCGGGTCAACCTGTCCAAGGCCACCTGACGCCCCGAACGTAAGCGACGGGGCGTCAGGCGGATCGCGCTCACTCGGCGGAACTGCGCACAGACCATGTCTGGTAGGCGCCCTGGCCTTCGTCGCAGGGCTGTAGCGACAGCGCCTTGATCTGGTTGGCATCGCTGCGACCGCCGCGGGTGTCTTCGCCGAGGGTAAAGCACATCTCCGGCGCGGAGGCCGGCATGATCGTGCCGTCACCGGAGAAGGCGAAGGTTTGCGCGTCGCCGCCGTCGCAGGCCGCAAGGTCGATCCCTGTACCGGCTTCGGTCGACGACACCTCGGCGCAGACATCGAACTCCGGCATGTAGAGCACGCCCTCGGCGAACCGGTCGGTGTCAAAGGTCTGGTCGACGCCAAGCTCGCCGCCGGGGCTGTAGCAGGTGTGCCCCTGAAGCCCGTCGTCGGGATTGGCGGCCGCGCCCTGCGCACGCGCGATGTCGAGGCAATACCCGTTCTGGGTGTTGTCCAGCAGGTCAGCGAGGAAGATCTCGACATTCTCCGCCTGGGCGGTGCCGGCCGTCAGAAGCATGGCGGTGAATGCGGCAAGCGTTACTTGTCTGAGCATGGGGAAGTCCTTTTGTTCGATTTGTGCTGGCGTCAGTCGTCGGACGACCGCGCGCGCCAGGTCTGGAATGCCGCGAGATCGTCGCTGCAGGGCTCAAGGGTGAGCGACTTGATCTGGTGCCGCGAGGTGCCGCCCCGGCCAAGGCGCGTTTCCGCTCCGGCCGTGTAGCACATGCCGGGAGCGTCGACCGGTGAAAGCTTGCCCTCAGCGGTCAGGGCGATCTTCTGGGCGGCGCTGTCGTTACAGGTGGCGAGGCCCAGCTCGGCGCCCGCGTCGAGACCGGCGGCCGTGGCACAGACGTCGAACTCAGGCATGTAGAGCACATTTTCGGCCAAGCGCTCTGACGCGAAGATCTGATCGACACCGAGAGCGCCCTGGTAGCTGTAGCAGGTGTGGGACTGGAGCCCGCCGTCGATGGCGGCCTGTTCCTGCGGGCCCGAGATGTCCAGGCAATAGCTGTTCAGGTCGCCATCGAGGTCGTCGACGAGGGTGATCTCGACCTGTTCCGCATGGACCGGTGACAGCAGGCAGAGCAGGATGGCGGTGATGGACAAGGAGCGAATGAGCATCGGATTGGTATGTTCCTTCGGGCGTTTCATTGTGACTGCGCGGGTTGCGCGGGGCAAAGGGATTTACGTTGTCGGTGATCAGCGAACGCAGCGCACGAGGTTGTCGGGCCGGTCGACATCGCAGGCATTGACGGAACACAGATCCTCCTCGGAAAGTTCCTGCCCGTTCAGCGTCTTGATCGAGGAGCGTTGGGCGCCCGCGCCGTGCCAGTCGGTGTAGTCGGTCTGATCGCCGGCCTTGCTGAGGGCCTTGCCGAAGGCGATCACGTTGGCGTGGCTCTTGATGTCGCCAAAGGTCGTGCTGGTCCAGTAGTCGAGCGTCTCGGATTCCTGCGTGATCCCGAAGACCGATGTGTCGATTGCCGGGAAGCCGGTGCGATTGTAATCGACGATGCTCTGCAATTCCTTGGAATTCGGAAGGTACCAGTCGTCGTGGCCGGCCAGTTCCAGCGCCTCGCAATAGGCGAGCGCCTCGGCCCATTCACGGCGCGTGCCGTCATCGTCCTGCTGCCACATCCGGCCGGTCGCGTCGTCTGTCACCGTTCCGTCGCCATTGTCGACGAAGGCGTTGACACCATAGACGTTCTCTTCACCGGCAACGCATCGCACGTAGTTCCCTGGCGCCTTGCCGTCGGCGGGGCCATTGGCCAGCCCGCTGCTCGCCGCTTCCGCGCCGGTGTAGAAATCGAGGCCGGTGCCGTAGGATTTGATATGGCCATCGGCAAAGTTGAATCCGAACGCGCCCTGGTTCCGGCCGTTCATCACGGGGCCCTTCACGTAGAGCGTGCTGCTCCAGTACTGACCGGCAAAGATCATCTGGCCGTCCGGGTACTCGAAATCGAACATTTCGGTATCGATGTAGGGCGTCGGCGTGCCGTCCTCGGGCTTCAGCAATTCGCCGCGAAAATCGGCCAGCGCGTAGAGTTCCTTGATCGACGGCACGCGCCAGTCGCTCCGGCCGGCGAGGTCCAGCGCGTCGCAATAGGCGAGGGCGTCGGCATATTGGAGGCGGTCTGTCTGCGGCGTCTTCTGCCAAAGCAGCCCGGTGTTGGTGTCCAGAACCGTGCCATCGCCCTTGTCCGTGTAGGAGGCCGGGAGTCGCGGATGCTGTGCGTCCTGGCCGAAGAGGGGCTCGCCTTCCGACGGGCAGGCGATCGACGCGCCTGTCAGGTCGAAACATGTGTCCTGCATCGTGTCGACGAGGGGGTAGGTCACCTGCTGGGACAGGCCCGCCGAAGCCGAAAGGACGATCATCGCGGGCAGGAGAGAGGCGAGATACGGGGGCGAGGATTTCTTGCGGGTTTCAGGCGTCATGGGTCGGGTCCGGTTTGACTGCATGTGATGACGTGCCACGTACAGGCTTGGGATGCCGCGGTCGTCCGAGCCGCTGTTCGCGAACGTCACAGGCCTTTTCGCCGATGTCCGAGTGGAGCGGCGAGAGGGGAAAGTGTCTGAAATTCAGTTGCTTGTGCGCGCCGCTGAATCGAAACGTCCCGCTACGATGCGTATGGGTGCGAACGGTGGATCTGACGTGGCCGCTCCGTGGAACCGGACACAGACGAGGGGATATCATTCTCATCCGAGTGCCAGGGCGCGATACAGGCGCGGAGGTCAGATCACCCGGTGGCCCATCGCATCGAGGATCATCTGGCCGTCTTCCTTGTAGACGGGTCCTTCCGGCCAGCGGTCGAGAAGGTCCAACACGAACTCAGAAGGACGGCACAGGCGGACGCCTTTGGGCGTGCAAACGAGGGGGCGGTTCACCAGCACCGGGTGCTCGAGCATCGCGTCCAGAAGCCTCTCTCCCGGTACGGACGGGTCGAGTAACCCCAACGCCTCCGCCGGGCTCTTCGTGATCCTGAGCGCCGCTCGCGGCGACAGGTCCGCGGCGGCGAACAGCCCGAGGAGTTGCGGACGGGTCCAGCCGGTCTCGAGATAGGGAATGACGTGCGGCTCGTATCCGGCGGCCCTGACCAACGCGAGAACGTTTCGAGACGTGCCGCAGTCAGGGTTGTGGTGAATAACGATCATCTGCCTGTCGGTCCCGGGCGTGTCTGGTGTCGTCACGGCGCCTGCTTCGTTGAGCGGTCCGCCCGTTCCCGCCATTTCGCGTGCGGGCACAGGCGCCCGGCTCGGCAGCGCGCGCTTCGATGATACCTATTCCGAAAGCTGCACCCTTTTGTGACATGCCTAACTTCTCTGGGAACCGTCCGTGAAAGCCCGCCACGTGTCACACCGCAGTTCAGACCATGCCGCCGTTCGCGCGCAGGGTCTGGCCATTGATCCAGCCGCCGTCGGGCCCCGCCAGAAAGGCGACGGTGTTTGCTATATCTTCCGGTTGGCCGAGCCGCTCGAGCGGATTGGCCTTCGACAGCGCCTCGATCTGCGCCTCCGTCTTGCCGTCAAGAAACAGCGCGGTGGCCGTCGGTCCCGGAGCCACGGCGTTCACCGTGATATTGCGCCCCCTTAGCTCTCGGGAAAGGATGTCGCCCATGACCTCGATGGCGGCCTTGGTCGCGGCATAGATCCCGTAGCCGGGCAGTTTCGCCCCGACCACGGAGGTCGACAGGTTGATGATGCGGCCGCCGTCGGGCATCCGCCGGGCCGCTTCGCGCAGCGTGTTGAACGTGCCCCTGAGGTTGATGTCGATCATCCGGTCGAACATCTCGTCACCGCTCGCGGCGAGTGGCGCAAGCTGCATGACACCGGCGGAATTCACCAGCACAGCGGGACTGCCGAACGCCCCCTCGGCCGCATCGAAGAGCCGCGCCACCTGTGCGGGGTCGGAAACATCGGCCTGCACGCAAATGGCGCGCCCGCCTTCGCTGTGGACCTGTTCGGCCACGCCCTCCGCGGCCGCGCGGTTCCCGGCATAGTTCAGGACGACCGCGAATCCTTCTGCTGCGAGCCGTGTCGCAATGGCGGCACCGATCCCGCGCGAGGCACCGGTGACAAGGGCGGTCTTTGTGGCTTCAGCGGTCATGGGTGGTCTCCTTCGTTCAAGCTCCGATCCAAGCGTCTTCGGGAGACCTAGCTGCCTTGCCCCTTTCGGTTAATTGGCGTCTTTTCGGCAAGAGAATCCGGTGGGGCCGAACAATGGACAGATTCGACGAGATGCGCGTCTTCATCCGCGTCGTGGAGACACGGAGCTTCCGGCGCAGCGCGGAAAGCCTCGGCTTGCCGCCCTCGACCGTTTCGGACGTCATCAAGCGGATGGAGGCGCGGCTGAACATACGGCTGCTCGACCGCACGACCCGCGTGGTCGCACCCACGCTCGATGGGGAAGCATGGTATCGCCGATGCCTCGACATCGTGGACCGGGTGGAGGACGCAGAAGCCGCCTTTTCCGACGATGTGGTCCGGGGTCGGTTGCGGGTGGATGTTCATGGCACGCTTGCCCGGCATTTTCTGCTGCCGGGACTGCCGGAGTTCCTGGCGCGGCATCCCGATCTGGAGCTCGTGCTGTCGGAGGGCGACCGGCTGGTGGATCTCATCCGGGAGGGCGTGGATTGCGTGGTACGGGTCGGCACACCGGACGACAGCGATCTGATCCAGCGCCGTCTGTGCAGCCTGGGCGAAGCCGTCGTCGGATCGCCGGGCTATTTCGAGCGGCAAGGCGTGCCGCAGACGCCGGAGGATCTCGACGGGCACCGGTGCGTTGCCTTCCTGTCTTCGCGGACCGGAACGCCCATGGACCTGAGCTTTGCGTCCGGCGGTGCCGAGATCACACGGCCCTTGCCGGCGACTCTGGTAGTGACTGGTGCGGAAACCATGCTCGATGCCGCGCGGCGCGGTCTCGGCCTGATCCAGGCGCCACGCTACCACCTGGAGGCGGACCTCGCCGCTGGCCGGCTTGTCGAAGTCCTGTCCGGTTTCGCCCCGGACCCCACGCCGGTCCTGGCGCTCTATCCCCGCGACCGGCAGCTATCGCCGCGGTTGCGCGTGTTCCTCGACTGGCTTTCGACCCGTTTCTCGCCAGCAGGCTGAGCCTCCTGATCTCCCGCAGTCGGCATCTTTCGGCGCCAGCGATTGACAACGCGACCGCCAAACGCCACTTGCCGATGATGCGCATTCGCTCCCACATTCCGCTGCTTTGGGCCAGGACCTGTTTGGTCCTGCTACTTCTGGGTGCGGGTATCTGGGGCGAGAGTGTCCGCCCGCCGCTTTCGCCGGCTGCCTTCGCTTCCGAGCGGGTTGAGCAGACGATCGGGCAACTGGCGGGGCTCCCGGCAGAGGACTGCCTGCAGTCGCTGAGGTCGGAGCACGTGGTGCCTCCGGGCAGGGAAAGCGCGGAAGGGGCACCGGTGGCCGCATCGGAACTCGCCCAGCTACCGGACGAGCATTTCGAATACCTGGCCGCGCCGAGGGCGCCACCGGCCGGCCCGCAAAAGGTCTCGCGGGCCCATCGCAGCCGCGGACCTCCCATCGACATGATCTGATCGCGCCTTTGACCGCCTCCGCTCGGAGGCCGTCGGCGCATGCACTCCCAAAGATACAAAGCAACCGACAGGAACGATCGGCCGTGTGGCCGGTTCCGTCGTGGAGAGATCATGAAACGACCTACACTTCTGAAACGCATCGGCGTTTGGGGCATCTGCCTGCTGTGCCTGTGGCTCGCCCTGCCCAATGCCTTCTACGCGCGTGTCGACGCGCAGAACCAGTCCTCCGCCGCCGAGCACGCCGTGGAGGCAAGCTGGCCCGGCTGGATGCCGTCCTCGCTCATCAACCTCGGGCTCGATCTGCGTGGCGGTGCGCACCTTCTGGCCGAGGTGGACGTGCTCGGCGCGATCGACCAGCGCCTTGCTGCCCTGTGGCCCTCGCTGCGCGATGCCCTGCGCGAGGAAGGGGGCAGCTCGGTCCAGATCAGGCGGATTGATGCGCCTTCCGGTGAAATGCGCATCGCGCTCACACCGGCGGACTTCTCCGAGCGGGCAGCCGAGATCGCGGCAGGTTTCGCTTCGAGTGTCGTGACGCCGGCTGGCCTGGCGGCGCAGGATCTGGACGTGGCGCTCGAGGAGGGCGTGCTGGTGCTGCGCTACTCCGATGCCGGCACGCAGGCGCTGACCGACCAGCTGGTCTCCCAGAGCCTTGAAACCATTCGCCGCCGGATCGACGAGGCAGGAACCCGCGAGCCGACCATCCTGCGGCAGGGCGAGGACCGGATCGTGATCGAGGTGCCGGGCTTCTCCGACGCCGAGGCTCTCAAGGGCCTGATCGGGACCACCGCGCAGCTGTCGTTTCACGAGGTCCTGCCGCGTGGGAGCCAGGACGACGATAGTGCCCTCACCTTGCCCTTGGCCGGGGAGGCCGGGGTGACCTACCAGCTCGATCCGAAGCCGGTGGTGTCGGGCGATCACCTGACGGATTCGCAGGCGAGTTTCGATCAGAACGGGCGCCCGGCGGTCTCCTTCCGCTTCGACACGGCCGGCGCGCGTGCCTTCGGTGATTTCACCGCCGCCAATATCGGCAGCCCCTTCGCCATCGTGCTGGATGGAGAGATCCTGTCGGCGCCGGTCATCCAGGACCATATCCCGGGCGGCAGCGGGATCATCACCGGGCAGTTTACCATCGATGAAAGCACACAGCTGGCGACGCTGCTGCGCTCCGGCTCCTTGCCGGCAAAGCTGACTTTCCTTGAGGAAAAGACGGTTGGCCCCGAGCTTGGCAGTGACAGCATTGCTGCGGGCCTGAATGCCGGGCTGATCGGGCTTGCGGCCGTCAGCGCGCTGATGCTGGTCTGCTACGGCGGTCTGGGCCTGGCGGCCGTCGCTGCGCTGGCCATCAACATGGCGATCCTGATGGCCGTCCTCTCCGTCGTCGGAGCGACGCTGACCCTGCCGGGGATTGCGGGGATCGTCTTGACGCTCGGCATGGCGGTGGATGCCAACGTGCTGATCTTCGAGCGCATCCGCGAGGAGGTGCGCAGCGAGCGGAACCTGTGGCGGGCGGTCGGGCGCGGGTTCGACAATGCCTTTTCCTCGATCCTCGACGCGAACCTCACCGGCCTGCTGACCGCCGGGCTGATGTTCTGGCTCGGCGCCGGCCCGGTGCGCGGCTTCGCGATCACCCTGGGGCTGGGCATCCTGACCTCGATGTTCACCGCGCTTGTGGTCACGAAGCTCATCCTGCAGAGCTGGCTGGAATGGCGTCGCCCCTCCCGCCTGCCGCTGAACGGGCTGTTCCGCTTTCTCGACCGGCAGCCGGTGATCGATTTCTTCCGCCTGCAATGGGTGACCTTCGGCGCCTCCGCCACCGCCATGCTGGCCTCGATCCTGCTCATCGCCACGCTCGGCCTCAACCTCGGCATCGACTTCACCGGCGGAACCAGCCTGCGGATCGAGACGCCACATGTGCTGCAACTGGAGGAGTACCGGGGCGCGCTGAGCGACCTCGGGTTCGCCGACGTGGCGGTGTCCGAGGTCTTCGGCTCGGGCGGGGCGGACGCGGCCCATGTCGCCAACCTCCGCATCGCCGCCGAGAGCGACGGGGCATCGGGCGGTGCCGCATTGTCGTCGGAGCAGGTGCAGGATGTGCGCACGGCGCTGTTGCAGGTGGACCCGGACATGAGCTTCACCGCGAGCGAAAGCATAGGCGGCAAGGTCTCTCCGGAGCTGGTCAATGCCGCGATGATGGCGATCGCGGGCGGGGTGCTCTCGATCCTCGCCTATGTCTGGATGCGCTTCGAATGGCAGTTCGCCGTCGGTGCGGTCGTGGCTCTCGTGCACGACATCCTGCTGACGCTCGGGTTGTTCGCCCTTCTGGGGTTGAAGATCGACCTGGCCTTCGTGGCGGCGCTGTTGACCATCCTCGGGTATTCGATCAACGACACGGTCGTTGTCTTCGACCGGGTGCGCGAGAACCTCAGGCGCCATGTCTCGATGCCCCTGCGGGACCTGCTGAACCTTTCGGCCAGCGAAACGCTGAGCCGGACCGTGCTGACGTCGGCGACCACGCTGATCGCCCTGTTGGCGCTGTTGCTGTTCGGCGGGGACGTCATCCGGAGCTTTGCGCTGGCGATCACCTTCGGGATCGTGGTCGGCACCTATTCGACAATCTACGTGGCCAAGAACATCGTCCTGTTCCTCGGCGTCGACCGAAGACTGCCGGAGGCCCGGAAGCCCGTCGGCCGGTTCGATCACATCGAAGCGTAAGACCTTGCGCTCTGTCCGTGTTCCCAGTCGGCACGGGCAGGGCGCCCCGTCGGCGTCCAGCGAAGAATTTCGAGCGGGGCAGACTCGCGCGCACTGCCCTGGCCCGTCACGACGTTTCAGGTCATGGAAAGCCGTGGCCCGGGGGCAAGGCTCTGAGATGGAGGGCTTTCCGGGGGCGGTGGTGGGTGATGAGAGACTGCCATGTTTCCGAAATTTGGAAGTAAAATCAGTACTTCGGTGTCCCGCGCGCCGCGCAATGCCGCGTTATGCGGATCAATGACTTAGTGGGCAGGGTGTCCCACGGATTTCTGTCCAGCCCCATTCCTATGGGCCAATTCTGAGTAGAGTTTCGGGGACCGGTGGCCTCATTTTGAGCGCTTGATGCGGGCGGATGTGGTTGTACTCCCTGAGCCAGCAGTTGATAGCGATCTGGGCCTGTCTGGTGGTCGAGAACCACTCAGCATTCAGGACCTCGCGGCGGAGGGTGCCGTTGAACCGCTCGTTGTATCCATTCTCCCAGGGCGATCCCGGATAGATCCGGATGGGTTTCACTCCGACCTTCTCAAGCCAGGCCTGCGTAGCTTCGGCGGCGAACTCGGGACCGTAGCACCTCGGGAAGAATGGCTGCCGAGAGGTTATGGCCACGCGCGCAGCCCTCAGATAGCGCAGCGTGTGGCCATAACCGGGTCTCAGGTCTCAACAGTGGTTTTGCATGAACCACACCGCTGAGGAGACCGGCTATGACCGCCACCGATACTACCGCCTCGACCTTGATGGTCGCCATCGACATTTCCAAGCATCGCCATGAAGTGTTGATCGGCGCCCCCGGCAAAAAGCGCCGTCGCCGACTGACGATCACGAACGCGCTGGACGACTTTCAGCGCTTGGCCACGGCGCTTTCCAGCTACGATCTACCGGTGCGGATCGGGTTTGAGGCGACCGGCAACTACCATCGGCCGTTGGCGCACCACCTCGGCCAGGCCGGGTTCGATCTGAAGCTCGTCTCTTCCGTCGGTCTGGCCCGGACGCGTGAAGCCCTGCACAACAGCTGGGACAAGAACGATCCCAAGGACGCCCAGGTCATCCTGCACATGCTCGAGATCGGGGCTGTTCAGTTCTTCCATGATCCGCTTGTAACCGGCACTGCCGACATCCAGGAACTGTCGAAGACGCACGAGATCGTCTCGCGTTCGAAGACCGAGCTGTGGCATCGCATCCTGACCCACTACCTGCCGCTCTACTTTCCCGAGGCCGAACGCTTTCACCGCAGCTCGCGCACCGACTGGTTCCTGGCCTTCCTGGAGAAGTATCCGTCACCACACATGATCTCTGCCATGAGCTGCGAGGCCTTCATCGCCGATGCCTGGCAGGTAGTCGGCCGCAAGGTGTCCAAAGAACGCTTGCTTTCAGATATTTACGCCACGGCGGTTGGCTCCGTGGGATTGCCCGTCCACCCGGACTCCGATGCCGTTCGCATGTTCCGCCTCGTGCTGGCCGAAGGGCGCAGTCTGGTTCGACAGCGCGACGAGATCGAGGCGCGGGCCGTCGAGCTTCTCTCCGATCACCCGGACTACCAGCTCCTGACCACCGTCCCGGGGATCGGCCCGATAAACGCTCTGACCATTCTCGCCGAAGCCGGTGATCTGCGCCGGTTCCGGCACCACCGACAGTTTCTGAAGTTCTGCGGCATGGATCTCGCCACCGTGCAGTCCGGAATGTTCCGCGGCCAGAGCAGGATATCCAAATACGGCAACGCCCGGCTCCGCCGAACCTTCTGGATGGCCGGCCAGGTCGCGGTTCTCAAACGCACCAACAGCTTCCGCGACAAGTTCGAACGCTACATCGCGCGGGATCGACACAACGCCCATCTGCGTCGCAAGGCCTACACCGCAATCGCTGCCAAGATGGCGCGCACCGTACACGCCGTGGTCAAACACGGCGAACCCTATCGCCCCTTCTTCGAGGGGGTGAGCCCAGGCGGAAGGACCCTTGTCTGATAAGAGCCGTGGAGGCAGCTCGCTGACCTCGTAGATAATGTTCAGGTCTTCCGCTTGGGATTTTGGATCTCGTCTTAAGGACGGTGAGGGCCGCCTCTGCGCGTACCCTGTGTTTGCTATGGGAGAGACCGCTTCTTGACGGCGGAGACCGCCTGGGCAACCATATCAGGGCATTCGGGACACCGGATGCCCCATGACCTGCTGACCTAAACAGCTAATTTTTCCCGATATAGGACGTTGTCGCTTCGGACGAACTCGGGCTTTCCGTGCCGCAGGAACAGGCCGTAGAGGACCTCAAGCACGTCCTCTGATCTCATCCGTGTCCTGACCTCCACCGCGAGCGCCTGGCGGGTGTATTCATCCAGCACGGTCAGCATCTTGTAGCTGCGCCCGTTGCTGAGCTTGTCGTGAACGAAATCGACGCTCCAGACGTGGTTCGGATGCGTCGGTCGCAGCCGGATGATCGAACTGTCCTTGTGGTAGAGCCGTCGTTTCTGCTTTTGGCGCTGAGGGAGTTGCAACCCTTCCTCGCCCCACAGGCGCTCGATCTTCTTGTGGTTCACGCGCCAGCCCTCGATCCGCAGCAACTCGGTCACCTTGCGGTAGCCGTAGCGACCATAGCTCTTTGCCAGGCGGATCATGGCCAGCCGCAGGGCGTCATCGTTCTTCTCGACGGCGTGGTACTGCATCGAGCTGCGGGCAAGGCCGATCACCTCGCAGGTTCGCCGCTCCGACGTGGCGAGCTTCTGGCGGGTGTGAATGACGGCCTGACGAAGCTGGCTCGTCGTCAGGCCCTGGGCTTTAGGAAATTCAGGCTTTCCTTGAGAATGAGCTTGTCGAGTTCCAGCTCTGCCACGATCTTCTTCAGTCGGGCATTTTCCTTCTCAAGGCCGCGCAACTCCGAAAGTTGCGACTTGCACATCCCGCCGAACCGACGACGCCAGTTGATGGGATGGACGGCTCTCCCGCCCCCGGCACAGGATCGGGTTGCTGAAGACACAGGAGGGAAGAATGACCATCACGACCATCGGAATTGATCTTGCCAAGAACGTATTCGAGCTTTGTGGGCTGGATGATAGCGGGGAAATAAAGCTACGCCGACGTGTGCGGAGGGAGACACTTCTTCGGGCTGTCGCAGAGGTCCCGGCCTGTGTGATTGGTATCGAGGCTTGCACCGGCGCATTTTATTGGCAGCGCCAGTTCGAGGCGCTTGGCCATGAGGTCCGGATCATCGCGCCGCAGCACGTCAAGCCTTTTGGTCGGCGGCAGAAGAATGACCGCAACGATGCCGAGGCCATCGCGATTGCAGTCGTCCAGCCCCGCATGCGGTTCGTGCCGAAGAAAAGTGTCGCCCAGCAGGATGTGCAGACCCTGCATCGGGCGCGGCGGCGCATGGTCAATCACCGAACCGCATTGGTCAGTCAGATGCGTGGCATTTTGCTTGATCGTGGGATCGCCTTCGGGCAGTCGATCACGCGGGCTCGCGCCATGATCTCTCGGATCATCGAAGACGAGAGCAATGAGCTCACGAAGCTTTGCCGCGAGACCCTGTCATCCCTCCTGGCATTGATGGCCGAGATCGACATGCGGGTCCGGGAGTTCGACAGACGCATCGACCAAGTCTACCGGGAGAGTGAGGCCTGTCGCCGGGTGGGGAAGATACGTGGTGTAGGGCCGAAGACTGCCACTGCCGTCGTTGCCGCGATCGGGGATGGCCGCGACTTCGACAACGGTCGACACATGGCTGCCTGGCTGGGACTGGTCCCGCGCCAGCATTCCAGCGGAAACCGAACAGTCCTGATGGGGATCAGCAAACGTGGCGACCAGCATCTGCGAACTCTGCTGGTCCATGGCGCCCGCGCGGTCGTTCGAACTGCAGTCGGCAAGACGGATCGGTTCAGCCAATGGGTGAATGAGCTCCGGGAGCGCCGCGGGACGAACCGCGCCATCGTGGCCGTCGCCAACAAGAATGCGCGCATCATCTGGGCACTGCTGGCCAAGAATGAGGAATACCGTCCCGCAACCTGACGCGGAACGGTTCAAGGTGCAGGCGAGAGAGGAAATGACCCGACCGGACGGTCCCGGTGCATGGAGACCCTGGCTTTTATAAAGGCCTTTGAGGCCGACCATTTGTTGAGGGCCATGCTTCGCGGATTACCCATTTGGGCGCGCCGACATCGACCGGCGACGCCGGATAGATGTCAGCACCCGTCATCGATCGGAGGCCGCCTCGAAAAGCTTGCATAGGGAGAGCCGTCCATAGATGTAATAGGTCGCATCGCTGACACCGACTGCACGACACGCCGCCCGAACGTCGTTTCCCTCCGCCAGCTTCAGTTCGATCTCGCGCAACAGCTTCAGGATGTCTTCGTCCGAATAACGCTTCCGAGCCATCTCCTGTCCCCCTTCCTCGGCCAAATTAGTGGCCCAGTTTTAGGGGGCAATGACAACCCTATCCGTTCTTTCCCGAACTGACCGATGTCTGGAGCGATGGCGAGAACTGGCGGCTGGGGCACTGGCTCACCGGCCGGCTCGGCTCCGCGTCGCTGGCCGCGCTGGTGCGCGATCTCTGCCTCCGGGCCGGGCTGACCGCCGATCAGATCGATGTCTCCGGTCTCTGGGGCGCCGTCGAGGGCTATGCCGTCACCGGGATCGAAGCGCCGCGCAATGCGTTGACCACGCTGGGACGGCATTTCGGCTTCGATGCGGTGGAGAGCGAAGGTGTCATCCGGTTCTTCATGCGGGGCCGTGCCGCGGTGGCGACGCTGACCCTCGACGATCTGGTGGCCGCGGAGAGCGGCGAGCCGATCGAACTGACCCGCGCCCAGGAGACGGAACTGCCGCAGGCGCTCAAATGGAGCGTGACGCGGGCAGATGAGGATTATGACGCGGTGGTGGTCGAGGCGCGTCGCATCACTGTGGAGTCCTCGCGGATCAGCAGCGAGTCCTTCCCCATGGCGGTGCCGGCAGAGGAGGCGGAACGGCGTTGCCGGCGCGCGCTGATGGAGGCATGGGTCGGACGGGAGACGGCGAGCTTCCGGCTCCCGCCCTCCCGGCTCGCGCTGGATCCGACAGATGTGATCTGGCTCGATCATGACGGCAGGCTCACCGAATACCGCCTGACCTCCGTCGCTGATGGCGAGGCGCGCAATGTCGAGGTGATCCGGCAGGATCGCGCCACCGCGACCCTCGCACCAGGCACGCCGCGAAGATCGACCCCGGAAGTGCCGGTGGTGTTCGGCGAGCCGGAGGTCGCCCTGCTCGATCTGCCGCAGATCTCCGAGGATGTCGCCCCGCATCGGCCGCTCGTCGCCGCTTTCTCTGCGCCATGGCCGGGCGAGATCGCGGTCTGGCGTTCCGCATCCGGGGATGGCTTCGAATGGCTGACCGGCGTCACGTTTCCCGCGCAGATGGGCGTTCTGGTGTCCGATCTCTGGTCCGGCCCGGTGTCGCGTTTCGACCATGGCAATGAGCTGATCGTGGACCTGAGGTCCGGCACGCTCGGCTCGGTCACCGACCTCGCTCTCTTTGCCGGGGCGAATGCCTTTGCCGTAGAGTCCGCGGCCGGCGTCTGGGAGATCGTCCAGGCGGGCACGGCGGAGCTTCTGGCGGAAGGGCGGTACCGACTCACGCGGCTGCTGCGCGGCCAACGCGGCACCGAACATGCCATCGGCAATCCGGCACCGGCCGGGGCGCGGGTGGCCGTGCTGGATACGAGCCTCGCGGCCCTGCCGGTCTCGGAGGCGGAACTGGGCATCGCCTGGAACTGGCGTGTCGGCCCGGCGAGCCATCCCGTTTCCGGCGACACCTACGTGGCGGAGAGCTTCACGCCCACCGGCGCTGGGCTGCGGCCGTTCTCTGTCGCGCATGTCGAGCAGCCCTGGCGCACGCCGAGGACACCCGGCGATCTGACCATCCTCTGGGTGCGGCGATCGCGGGCACTCTCGGCCGACAACTGGACCGCGCTCGAGGTTCCGATGTCCGAGCAGATAGAAGCCTACGAGGTGGAGATCCGCGACGGGGCGAGCGTGAAACGGACCCTGTCGGCCAACACCACCAGTGCCCTCTACACCGCCGCACAGCAGACCGCCGATTGGGGGGCGTTGCTCGGGCCGGGCGACAGCCTCGCCATCCGCATCTACCAGCTTTCCGCCCTGGTGGGCCGGGGAGCGCCCAAGACTGAAACGCTCTATTTCTAGAAGGCTCAGCCCATGTCCGATGCCACCACGAACCTCCTGCTGCCCTATCTGCTGGCCAGCCAGGCACAGAAACACGTCACCCTGAACGAGTCCCTCCGGCTGCTCGACGGGCTGGTGCATCTCTCCGTGCGCGGCACGGCCAGAACCGAACCGCCCTCCGATCCTGCAGACGGTGACCGCTTTCTGATTGCGTCAGGTGCGAGCGGAGAGTGGTCCGGATGGGACGGCAGTATCGCCTATTGTGTCGATGGTGTGTGGTTACGTCTGGCGCCACGGCCGGGCTGGCGGGTGTGGATTGAGGAGTTCGACGGATCAGCAAACTCTCCGGGGGAGAGTTTGCCCGGAGAACGGGTGCTGCTGGTCTGGGATGGCGCGGCCTGGGTGAGCATCCTGCCCACCGCGCTGCAGAACCTCTCCCTGCTTGGGATCGGCACCGAGGCGGACACGTCCAATCCCTTCTCGGCGAAACTGAACGCGGCACTCTGGACGGCGCTGGGCGCGGCCGAGGGCGGGACCGGTGATCTCTACTACACCATGAACAAGGAAGCCTCCGGCGACGATTTGGGGCTCACCCTCCAGACGGGCTATGTGACGAAGGCACTGCTCGGTCTCCTTGGCTCCGATGATTTCCGGCTCGCGGTCTCGGACGATGGCAGCACCTTCTTCGACGCGTTCAGTGTCGATCGGCTCAGCGGCATCGTCGATCAGCCGCGCCTTCCCCGCTTCAAGGGCTACACCAACTACGACAACTACGTCGGCGTCGACACCTGGACAAAACTTGCAATCAACAACACCGACTACAACGACCAGTCCGCCTTCGACGCGACCAACAACTATTTCGTTGCGCCGGCGGATGGCACGTATCTCTTCGGTGCCACGCTCTTGTTCAAGACGAATGGCAGCACATCCTCCCGGATGCGTGGGCGGCTGATGCGGAACGGCTCGACCGAGATCAGGGGCTCCTTCGGCGAGATCTCCGGCGCTCATGTCTCCGAAGCGACCGCGCTCTGGCTCCAGACCATGGTGGCGCTCAGCGCAGGCGATACTGTCGAGCTTCAGGCGTATTTCCGGGCGGCGGATGGGTATTTCTCAGCGGATCACACGTCGTTCTGGGGCACGAAGATCGGGTGACTATCCGGGAACATATGGCATCCCACCAACAATCGAAACAGAACACAAGTATCTAGCAAATCTATCTTTCAGGCCGTCTGATGCGCCCATTTTGATCGGAAAGAATCTGACGGGAACCTTTTTTGGTCAGCGAGCCATCGTCTCGCTCGGCAGCTCACCAAACATGGAACGATAGGCTCGGGCAAACTGGCCGCTGCTCAGGAAACCATGTTTGATGGCGATGTCCTTTACGGACTGTCCCACTCGTTCTGACTTGAGCAAAAATTCCCGGCTGTAGGTCAGACGCGTTCGGTACAGGTAATCTCCGGGCGAGACGCCCTGGACCTCGGAGAATGCCTGATGCAGCCGTGACTTGTTGACACCCGCGGCCTGGCACAGATCTGCAATTGATAAATTGGCATGGCCGGCCTGCCGGATCGCGTCCATTGCGTCTCTGACGATCTTCAAGTCACTGCGGTTTGCGACCAGGTGGCATGTATCTAGATCATCCATTTGGATCATCCAGTCTGCAATGGCAGATACCATGTCAGTTTCAATCGTACGCGGCATGCTCTGAAAATGATCTCCCGACGCGGAAACAGGTGAAGCCGCAATCGCCTTTGACAGGATTGAAATCAACTGTCGCCGGTGCTTTGCAGGGACGTCCATCTTTTTTTGTGAAGGTGCGCGTATCTGGTATTCTCCTCCGGTCAGAGCGGCCGCCGCGCTGGCCAAAACCGACCGGCGCACTCCGACGGTCACGGCATCCCGTTGCTCCGTGACGGTGTCATATTCCTGAGTGCCATCGAGCTGGAACACGCTGTTCGGCTTGGCGGCCATGCCATTAAGAAGATAGTCGCCTGCCCATGAAATCGGGACGAGAAAGCCAACCCATTGCGGCTCGGGCACCATGGTCCAGATCGACCGCGCGCCCGTCTTGAAGCGGACAATGAAACTTTCGCGCCCTCGGACGTCGATGCTGGAAAGACCGAGGTCACCGGGCTCCAACTGAACGAGCACGGACTCCTCCACTGGGAGCCGTGACAAGTAGTCGTAGAAAGGTGTCCGATCTTTCCAATCGACCATGTCTCATCCTGCAAGCGCACGTTCTCGTAACAATAGCATGTTCCGGATGATTTGCACCTTGGTTTGATGCCCTGCCCAAGGCGACTGGATGATTTGCACCTCGATTCCTGTTCGTGGCCCACCGTTGCTCTGACATCCTTTGATAATTCCCTCCGCGCGGAGGTAGCCAGAGAAAGACACAAGACTTGTCAACCAATTAAGCTTCAGTGGGAAACCATCATGCATCGATCGAAACGCCTAGAGACGAAGCTCGCATCGCGCTTGATGACGTCTTGCTTTTTTGCAATGTCTTCGTCTTTGGCCTTCGCGGATGCGGATCTCGCCAAGCAGCTTTCGAACCCCGTGGCGAGCTTGATTAGCGTCCCGTTCCAGTTCAACTACGACGACGGCATCGGCCAGAACGACACCTCGCGCCGGACGCTGCTGATCGAGCCGGTCTTTCCGTTCGACATCGGAGAGAACTGGAACCTCATTTCGCGGACGATCATTCCCCTTGTCGACATCGAGGCTCCGGCGCCGGGGCTCGACGACATTTCGGGGCTGGGAGACATCCAGCAGTCCCTTTTCTTCTCCCCCAAGCAGCCTGTTGGCGGGTGGATCCTTGGCTTCGGTCCGATCGCCCTCTTGCCAACGGCAACCGACGACGCGCTTTCCAGCAAGCAGTTTGGCCTTGGTCCGACCGCCGTTGCGCTTCGGCAGGCAAACGGCTGGACGTTCGGCGGGCTGGTCAACCACATCTGGGGCATCAACGAACCGGATGATCGCGAGCAATACAACACGACCTTCGTGCAGCCCTTCCTGACCTATACGACGCCGGATGCGTGGACCTTCTCGTTGAACACGGAATCCACCTACGACTGGAACGCCGAAGAATGGAGTGTTCCGGTCAATGCCGGCGTCAGCAAGCTCGTAACCTTTGGCAAGCAACCAATCAGCTTCCAGCTCGCAGGCCGGCGCTATCTCGATGTCGATGGAAACGAGAACGGTCCCGATTGGGGGGCGCGTTTCAACGTGACTTTCCTTTTCCCGAAATAGACCGGCGGAGACACCTCCGGCGATCCTTAAAAACCCGTTAGTGGAGACTTTTCAGAATGCGCAAGAATTCCACCGCTCTCCTGCTTCTCGCGTCCCTTGCCTTTCCCACTGGGGCCTATGCACAGTCCTTTGACCTTGTCATCGCGGGCGGTCGGGTGATGGACCCCGAAACCGGCTTCGATGCCGTTGCCAACGTTGGCATCAACAATGGCTTCATCACCGAGATCACCGACCAGGAACTCGAAGGCGCGCGGGTGATCGACGCCACCGGCCACGTGGTCGCCCCCGGTTTCATCGACTACCACTCACATGCTCAGTCCGAGTTCGGGCACAAGCTCTATGTTCGGGATGGCGTGACCACGCCGCTGGACCTGGAGGTGGGCGCGTTCCCGGTCAAGAACTTCTATGAATATTGGGACGGAAAGTCCTTCGTGAACTACGGGACCAACGTTGCGCATGTCGGCGCGCGTGTGGCGGTGCTCGACGGGCAGGAACCGGACGGACGTGTTCTCTACAGTCCGGCCCTCGGGGCAGCCATGCAGGACGGAGCGAAGTTCAAGACGAAGACCTTCGATCCGCTTGATGAGGGCGCGATCATCGAGGCGATCGAAACGGAGCTGAAGCAAGGTGGGATCGGAATTGCCTATCCCATCGGGTACTACACCGTGGTTGGCAGCCCGGAACTCATGGGCGTTACCAGCTTGGCTGCCAAATACGATGTGCCAATCACCACGCATGTCCGGTATCTGGCCCAAATCCCGCCCAGCGGCTTCATGGGCATCACGGAGATGCTGACCATTGCGCGCGAGAACAACGTGCCGATGCTGATCCACCATGTGCAGAGCAACTGTCTTGGTCTGACAAAGCAATGCCTTGACCTGATCGACTCGGCCCGGGCCAACGGCCAGAAGGTGGTTGGCGAGTTCTACCCCTATCAATATGCCGGCACCTATGTGGATGCCGATTACAATGCGCCGGGTTTCGAAGAGCGGATGGGCATTCAGGCTTCGGACTACAAGCTGGCGGCGACGGGCGAACCGCTGACGAACGAGGAATTCGATCGTCTGCGCAAGGAAGCGCCCGGAACCGATCTGCTGATGTACACCATGAAGCAGGAATACATCGACGAAGCCTTCGCCCGGCCGGGCGTGATCGTCGGATCGGACGGGATGCCGTGGATCATCACTGACGATGACGGGAACAAGCTTGGCTTTACCGCAACGTTCGACACGCCCTACGGCAAGGCGAACGGACACGCCCGCGGCGCAGGAACCCACGCGAAGATCCTGCGCATGGTGCGTGAGGAAGGGACGGTCTCGTTGATGGATGCCATCTCCAAGATGAGCTACGAGCCGGCCTTGTTCCTTGAAGACCATGTGCCCCAAATGAAGATCCGCGGGCGCGTTCAGGAGGGCTCGGCCGCCGACATCACGATCTTCGATCCCGAGACGGTGACCGATAACTCGACCCCCAAGATCGGCGAGAACTCTCTGCCCTCTACCGGCATTCCCTATGTCGTCGTGAATGGACAGGTCGTGGTGGACGACTCGGTCGTGCAGAACATTCCAGCGGGAGTTGCCATCCGGAATGCGCTCGCAAACTGAAAAAGTTGACTGAAACACCTTCTCCCTGGTCGAGCATTGGCTTGGCCGGGGATCCCGCGTTTTTCGACAGGGAGAAAAGATCTTGGTTAAACAAAGCTCAGCAACCGCGCTTGCAACTCTTCTTGCTTTGTCCGTCTCTTCAACGGCCATTGCACAGGACTACGATCTCGTCATCACCGGCGGACGGGTCATGGACCCGGAGACGCTCTACGACGACATTGCCAATGTCGGGATCACCGACGGACGTATCGTCGAGATCTCGAAGGACACTCTGACTGGCGCGGACGAGATCGACGCCACGGGCCACGTCGTCGCGCCCGGCTTCATCGATACTCATTTCCACTGGCAGGCACCGATCGGCTACAGGTTCGGGCTGCACGACGGGCTGACCAGCAGCATGGACCTGGAGATGGGCTGCGCTGCAAACCTCATCCCGGAATGGTATGCCGCGCGCGAAGGCGTTACGCAGGCCAACTACGGATGCGCGGCGAGCCACGAGATCGCGCGTTCTATCGCCATCGACGGGGCCAGCGGAGACAACCTGCTGCGCGGCCCGATTGCTGTTCTGGAAACCCGCAAGCAATCCGGCTGGAGCCAGACCAAGGCAGATTATGACACTGGCAACGAGATTCTGCGCATCCTCGACAAGGGCTTGCAGGACGGCGCGGTCGGGATCGGCAGCACGCTGGGCTACATGCGCAACAGTGTTACCTCGCGCGAGATGTTCGAGGTTCAGAAGGTCGCCGCCCGCTACGGCCGGCACACCGGCGTCCACACGCGTTTCACCCCGGACAATGCAACCAACGAGAATGTGGGCGCGCAGGAGGCTTTGGCCAACGGTCTCGCGCTCGACGCGCCGGTTTCGATCCTGCACTTCAACAATCCCGGCTACCGTTTGACGCATGAATTGCTGACACGTCTTTCCGAACAGGGTCACAACGTCTGGGGCGAGGTCTATCCCTACTCGGCTGGGGCGACCACGGTGAACGCGGTCTTCATGCAGCCTGAAAACTGGGTAGACAGGCTTGGCCACAAATACGAGGACACGGTTCAGGACCCCATCACCGGTGACTTCTACACGACGGCGTCTTTTGAACAGGCCCTGCAGGACGACCCGACCCGCGAAATCATCCTCTTCAAGATGCCTGAGGAGGACTCGGTGCGCTGGCTGACGCTGCGCGGCACGACGATGGCAAGCGACGCAATGGCCGGAACACCGATTTTCGGCCCTTGGGACACGCCGGCCGACCAGATTGGTAACACCCATCCGCGCACTTCGGGCGCGCGCGCCAAGGCGATCCGGCTGGCCCGCGAGAACGACATCCCGCTGATGCAGATCATGTCGATCCTCAGCTACAACGCCGCCAAACACCTGGGTGACACCGGGCTAAAGGCCATGCAGGAACGTGGTCGGCTGCAGGAAGGGATGGTCGCCGATATCGTCGTGTTCGACCCTGAAACGGTGACGGACAACTCGACCTATTCCGAAGGGCTGGTGCCGTCCACCGGGTTCAAGGCGGTTGTCGTCAACGGTACCGTCGCGGTGCGGGACGACGAGTTGCTCAGCGTCTTTCCGGGCCAGCCGATACGCTTCGAGCCCGAGGCCGCGCCGCGCTTCGAGCCGGTGAGCGAGGAGGCTTGGAACCTCGAGTTTTCCACCGGAATGCCCGACATCGCCCCCGGCCTGCCGCCCGAGGGCGGCAATTGAGCCGCCGCGGGGAAATAAACGGATGCGTGTGATCTTCGCGACAGCCTTCGCCATCCCCATGGGGATGGCCATGCTTGCCGCGGAGCCGGCCAGGATCGATTTCGACGATCTGGCGGACCCTGCGGCCCGCGCCTTCGTCGACCCCTATCTGGAGATGGGGCCGGAGCGAATGAACGAGCTCAGGACAGTCGTCCGGCTCGGCGCGCGGCTCGCAGAGACAGACCTGTCCCCGGAGGACAGGCAGCGCCTCGAAGCGCGCCGCTCGGACGCCGAAGCGGCGCTCGCCGTTTCTGGCTTCGATATCGCGGCGCTTCTGGCGCAGCGCTGGACCGTCGCCCAAAAACGCAGGGAGGCGCAGATCGCCACGAACCCATTGCTCGAAGGCGCCGCAGTGCGCCTCGAAGGGTACCTGATCCCGGCCGGAACTGGCCCGGACGGCAGGGGGATCGGTTATCTCGTGCCGGTGGTCGGGATGTGCAGCCATATCCCCGCGCCGCCGCCCAACGAACTGGTACGGCTGTACTTCGAGCCAGATAGTGGCACGGGTTCGATCTACCTGCCCGTCAGCGTGACCGGAACGCTCCGCGCCGAGGCGAGCGACGAGACGATCCATCTTCTCGATGGAATGGTGCGCATGCAGAGCCTTTGGCGGCTGGACACGGATACCCTCGCTGCCGAAGGGCCCGTTCCCAAGGCCCGTAATACGATTGTCGCTCAAGATCCCCTCGAAGCCCTCCCGGCGGAAGCAATCGGTCAAACGCATTCATCAAGCATAGGAGCAAGAAAGAAATGAAACTATGGAACGGAACTGCGTCCCTGGTTGCTGTTGCGGCCATCTTTTCCGGCGCAGCCCAAGCACAGGAAGACACCTCTGACGGACCGATCCTGTTCACCAACGTTGACGTTTTCGACGGCGTCAACGAAGCCCTCATTGAGGACGTCAACGTCGTCGTCACCGACAACGTGATCACTCAGATATCGTCCGAAGATCTTTCGGTTGCCGGCGGCATGGTGATCGATGGTGAGGGCCACACGCTGATGCCCGGACTGATCGACTCGCACACGCATCTTATGTTTTCCGGGATCACGTTTCCCGAGGTCCTCTTCCAGCGACCGGGCTACGGGATGATCCAGGGCGTTGTAATCGCAGAACAAACGCTGATGAACGGCGTTACGACTGTTCGTGATATGGCTGGAGACGTGTTTGACCTGAAGCGGGCAATCGATGAAGGCACAGTCCCCGGTCCGCGGGTCTATCCCTCCGGTGCCATGATTTCTCAGACCAGCGGGCATGCCGATTTCCGGCTCCCCGTCGAACCCAATCCAACCATAACCGGTACGATGACGGTCCCTGGGCAGAAGGGCGCCGGATTGGTCGTCGACGGTGTGCCGCTCATGCTCGCCGCAACGCGTGAACAGCTTCGCCTTGGCGCCTCACAGATCAAACTCGCGATCAGCGGTTCGGTCAGCGGCATCAACGATCCGCTCGACACGACGCAGTTTACCTTGGAGGAAATCGAAGCGGCGGTGGCGGCCGCAGAGAATTGGGGCACCTACGTTACCGTACATGGCTACTCGACCCGCGCCGTCAACCAGGCCATCGATGGCGGGATCAAGTCGGTTGAGCATGGCCAGCTTCTCGACGAAGCCACGTTACAGCGCATGTCGGACGAAGGGGTCTGGCTCAGCATCCAGCCATTCACATTGTGCAATGAGCCCGGGCTGACCCCGGAGCAGAACGCCAAGCAAGCAATCGTCTGCGAAGGAACCGGCAAGGTCTACGAGGCAATCAAATCCTTGCCCGACCTCAAAGTTGTGCACGGAACCGACATCTTCATCAGCCCCGGAAAAGGCATCGGTGTCAGTGAAGAAGTAGAGCAATTGGAGCGCCTTCTGGACTGGTTCACACCCTATGAAATCCTGAAGATGACCACCGGCAATGCGACGGAATTGCTGCAACTGTCCGGGCCGCGCAATCCGTATCCCGGCGTTATCGGACGGGTCGAATTGGACGCGCTGGCCGATCTCCTGCTCGTCGAAGGTAACCCGTTGGAAAGCCTCGATCCGGTTACTGACCGCAACAACATCAAGATCATCATGAAGGACGGCGTGATTTACAAGAACACGCTGAACTAAGCCTCTGGCGGGCGACGAGCAGACAGGTTTTGTCCGTCGCCTGCCCACCAAATCCTGTCACTGGCTGCAAGTACCGCGTGATGTTTGCCACATGCCGGGCGCAGGCAGGCCGACGAGACATATTGAAAGGAACGGATCATGAGTTTCTACACTACGCGTCGTGCTTCGGCGCTTGCAGCCATCGCGTTGATGGCCGCGCCGGTGAGCGCGTCGGCGCAGGACGCGATGTCGGACAGCTGGCAATGGGGCGCCGAGCTCTATTTCTGGGGCGCTTCTCTTGGCGGGGAAACGACGACCGGCACCGATATCGACATGGGGATCGACAAGATCATCGAAGATCTGAATTTCGGCCTCATGGGAACAGTTGCGGCGCAGAAGGGCAAATGGACTGTCTTCGGCGATTTGATCTATTTGGATGTCGAGGAACAAGGCGACACCACTGTAGACGTCTTGGGCATGAATGTGGATATCGATGGCAAGGTCGATCTTCGCGGTGTCATCAGCACTTTAGGCGCCGGTTATCGGGTCTATGAAGGAGCGGGAACTCAACTCGATATCACCGGCGGGCTTCGTTACCTCTGGCTCGACTCTACGATAGAACTCAGCGCGGCTGGTCTGAACGTGAAGGAAGAAGACTCGGGCACCAACATCGATGGGGTCGTCGGTTTCCGAGGCCAATCGGACATCAATGAGAACTGGTACCTTTCCTACTACGGCGATGTCGGAACGGGTGAGAGCGATCTGACCTGGCAGGCCGCCGCAGCGATCAACTATCGTTTCCAGAATTTCGATGTCGCCTTGGGCTATCGGTACCTTGACTGGGAGTTTGACGACTTCGGCCCCTTCGACGACCTGAATCTCTCGGGCGCCTTCCTTGGGGCGAAGTTCCGGTTCTGACACATTACGGTAGCTGGCGCTTTCGCATCGGCAGCGACGCTGGAAGCGCCACCGCTTCCTGACCTTTGATTTTGAGCAAAGGTCAGGAAGAAAATATTCGAACAAACAAGGATCGACCGGAATGGGAGCGGATTGCACTTGGACTGCGTACAGGATGCGGAACGGCCTTGCCGCCTTCGCGGCATTCTGTGTGGGCGCAGCCGGACCAGGATCCGCCATTGCAGCTGACGCAGCCTTGAGGCCGGCGACGAAGACCGCGGGAGCCGTCGTCGATTCCGATTTCGGATTTCGAGCGGGGTCAACTATTCTCGCTCCGATCCCGTTCACAAACGATGTCATCGGTTCTGGCCTCACCCTTGGTGCCGGGTATCTCTTCACCTTGCCTGGTTCGAGACCCTCTGGCTTGGGTCTTGGCTACATGCAGACTTCGAACGGAACAGTCGGCTACGGCCTCGGTGGAATCGTCAATTTCGCTGATGGCAGGTGGACACTCGGAGCCGCCGCCGTTGATGGCGACATCAACTACGACCTTCCAGTCGTGTTACCTTTTTTTGGTGAGCAAGACATTTCACTCACCCAGTCGGTAACAGGAGGCGGTGTCCAACTTGGCTATAATTTCACACCGCAATTCGAGGCCTCGGCAACACTTGCGTATGTGGATACGGTTATCAAGCTTGACAGCGATCTCATCGATGAACTTCCGGACTTCCTGCAGCCCGATCTTGATATCGAACTTGGTCGCCTGACCTTCGATCTAAAGTACGACACAAGGGACGATACGTTCTATCCGACGTCGGGTGTTGTCGGTTCTGCGGCGATCACCTTTGCAGAAGAAATCGACTCCGTCTTCAATGATCGATTTCAACTCGATGACCGCTCGTACATGAAAAACGTCTTCTCACTATCCGGCTACCGCTCGGTGGGAGAGAACGGCATCCTTGCCGGGAAGGCCGTGTTGTGCGGCACTTCCGACGACGCACCTTTTTTCGACACCTGCGGCGTTGGCTTCGTCGATGGTGCAAGGGGGTTCTCGGCGCTGAGTTATCTCGAGGATTACTCCGCCTCTGCGCAGGTTGAATTCCGCGGCCGATTGTCCCAGCGAATTGGTTACGTGGCCTTTGCCGATGTAGGCGGTGGAGGAGACAGCATTCGAGACATCTCCACTGACAATGGCGGCTACGCCGGCGGCCTTGGTGTCAGATTTCGCCTTTCGCAGCAATTCGCACTGGATTACTCGGCGGATTACGCCATCAACAATGACGGAGACGGGTTCCTCTATCTATATCTGGGACAGCGCTTCTGATGTCGCCGGAAATCGGACTCCGGCATAGGGGAGAGTTGATGGCAGTGATCGACAGTGGCGCGAAAGTCCTGAACGTCACCAAGCTTGAGTACGCCTGGAAAAAGGGAGATGTGCCTGTTCTGCGGATCGACGCGCTTGGCCTCGCGAAAGGGGAACGCGTGTTCCTCCGTGGTCCAAGCGGATCAGGAAAGTCGACGCTACTAGCAGCGATTGCCGGCGTCGTCGATATACCGACGGGCAGCATCTCTGTTGCCGGAACTGACGTCGGACAGCTCAGGGGCGGTGCAAGGGATCGGTTTCGAGTTAATCACATCGGATTGATCTTCCAGATGTTCAACCTGATCCCATGGCAATCGGCATTGGAAAACGTGCTGATGCCGTGCCGCTTTTCTCGACGCCGTCGTGAGCGGGCGGGCGCAGATCCGAAGCTATCCGCTCTGCGATTGCTCGACGAACTCGGACTATCAGACCCGGCCCTGGTTTCCGCGCCAGCCATGTCATTGAGTGTTGGCCAGCAGCAGAGGGTTGCGGCAGCACGCGCGCTCATCGGGGCCCCTGAACTTATCCTGGCAGACGAACCAACGTCAGCGCTCGATGAAGGTGCAAAGGCTTCCTTTCTGGACCTGTTGAAGCGAGAATGTGAATCGGTGGGCTCCGCACTTCTCTTTGTCAGCCATGATCGATCCCTTGAGCGGGGCTTCGATAGGGTGTTGGAGATTACGGAGGTCAACAAAGCATGGTGACCTCGCTTTCCTTGGCTGTTGGAAGCCTATGGAACCGGCGTTTTGTGGCGGCGCTCACCGTTCTTGCGATCGCGCTCAGTGTATTTCTGGTGATCGGCGTCGAGCGTTTGCGTGTTTCCGCGAAGGAGAGTTTCGCAAACTCGGCTTCGGGCATCGATCTGATTGTGGCATCGCGCGGCAATCCGGTGCAGGTCCTCATGGCGACGGTCTTTGGGGTGGGTTCGACTGGACCGGGCATCGACTGGGACAGCTACGAGATGGTCGAGGCCCTGCCGCAAGTGGCGTGGGCGGTTCCGATTGCGATGGGCGACAACCACCGCGGCTATCCGGTTGTAGGCACTACGCCAGAATATTTTGAGCATTTCAGACATAGCAACGGAAGACCACTCGCTTTCACATCAGGTCATTCCTTCTCGGAAGAAGACGGCGCTGTTATCGGAGCAGAGATCGCCACGCGCTTCGGCTATGAGATTGGCACGACTGTCGTCAATGCACATGGCGCGGGCGAGGTAGCCTTCGACCTGCACGACGAGGCCCCCTTTGTCGTCAGGGGAATTCTAATGCCGACGGGCACGGCCGTGGATCGCATGGTTTTCGTGTCGCTGGAGGGGTTCGACCAACTGCACGCCGAAAAAACCAAAAGTGTCGATCCGTTCGCGCAGGAAACAAGCGCCAATGCCGATCCCGTCGAGGACGCGACAGACAGCGTTGAGGCCGACCATCACGATCACGCCCATGAACCTGACAAGATCAACGCAATCTATGTCGGGTTGGCCGATCGCGGCGCGGTCCTTTCCATCCAAAGAGCCATTTCGGAATACGCCGCTGAACCTCTCAGCGCAGTGCTTCCAGCCATGGCGTTGATTGAACTATGGTCGATCACCGGCGCAGCAGAGCGGGCCATTGTGTTGATGGCATCGGCTGTTGCTTTGGCTGGCATCGTGGCGATGGTCGTCATGCTTTCGGCCTCGTTGGAGGTGCGCCGACGCGAATTTGCGATCCTGCGCTCCGTTGGAGCCACGCCCTTGCGCATCTTCTCTCTCATCGTTCTCGAAGCGGGGCTCGTGACGGTGGCGGGCCTGCTACTGGGATTAGTTTTGCTCGGAGCTCTGACTGCAATCTTGGAGCCGGTGCTACTTAGCCGGTTTGGGCTCCAGGTCGACGCAAGTGCATCTCTGTTGCGTGAAGGCTGGTTGTTGCTTGCAATCTTGATGGCCGGACTGGCCGCCAGCTTTGTTCCCGCCATCCGGGTCTATCGAATGACATTGGCCGATGGTCTATCCTTCAGGCTTTAACCCATGGGAGACGTGTCCATGAATATAGTTCCACGTGCTATTTCAGTTAGCATTCTCGCAATCCTTGTCAGTGCGTCGACGAGCCTCGGAGCAGCACTTCAGATCGGTTGGGACGACCTCGCACCTCCACCAGCAACGTACGAAAATCCCTTCGCGGACCTTACAAATGAGCAACTTGATGACCTGAGAACCGTTCTTCGCGCGCAATCCTTCACGGAGAAAGAACTCCCGAATGAATTGCAGACAAGCGCCGAAGCTGCCCGCCTGCGCCTGGAGGAACAGGACCTGGACATTGATTGGCTGTTCGAACAGCGCCAAATGATCATGGAGAAGCGACGTGATGAGGCGGTTTCGACGCGCCCGGATATGATCGGATCGGAAATCCGGATGCCAGGCTATCTGCTTCCGCTCGATCTTGAAGATGGTCGCGCTGTCGAATTCCTTCTTGTTCCCACAGTGGGGGCTTGCATCCATACGCCACCGCCGCCGGCGAACCAGATGGTGCATGTCCGCTATCCCGCGGGGGTCGAGGTTGCGGGCCTTTACACGCCGATCTGGATCAGCGGTACACTTTCGTCGAACCTGTCGGAACAGACCGTCCGGTATTCCGACGGCGAGGCCCGGATCGAGGTCAGCTACGCGATGAATGCTGATCTTGTCGAACCATTCTGATGCGCCATTCTCGACAGGGTGCCCGAAGATGATACCGCGATGTCGCGATTAGTTCGTGTTCTGGTTCTGGGACTGGCGGTTATCGGCCTGATTGCGGCTGTGACGGCTACCCTATCTGTGTCTACACTGGATAGCGCTCGGTCATTCGAAGCGGATCTACCGGCTGTGCGAACAGAGTCTCCAAAGCAAACCTTGGCGACATTCTCCACTCTAAAGG
Source organism: Tropicimonas sediminicola (assembly GCF_900188335.1). Lineage (GTDB taxonomy): Bacteria > Pseudomonadota > Alphaproteobacteria > Rhodobacterales > Rhodobacteraceae > Tropicimonas > Tropicimonas sediminicola. Next base: position 822,843 of record NZ_FZOY01000001.1, read on the forward strand.
CGTTGTTGGAAGAATCGTTGGAGCGGTACCAGAGCGCACGCACGGGCGAGGAATTCGATCGTATCGTTTCCCTTACCGATGAACTCACCTCCCTCATAGATCTGACTGACCAACCAGACGCCGTCAAAAGGCGCAATGGCTTGCTGACAGCTATGGTACTTCTGGACGTCTGGGACATTATCCCGCCAGTAGATCTCGATACATTACCAGACAAATCTGCCATGATCGGCGATGGGCTTGGGACATACGTTGTTCCGGACACGCCCATTCGCCTGTCGCGTATCGATGAAGGTGAGCGCGTCGGCGAGTTTTTGTTCGACGAAACAACGATACGAACCGCTCCCCGGTTTCTGGCCGGACTGGACAGCGAAACGACCGCTGAAACTGGAGTGAACTGGAGAGCCGAACTCGAGCAATTCGCCGGGCCGTGGTTACCTGCCACGTGGGTCGGGTCGATCCCTCCATCATTCCAGAAGGATATCTGGGGCACGCCGCTTTGGAAGGTTGTCCTCTCGGTGGTGGCAGGCTTCCTTCTGTTCGTGGTCGCGGCGCTTGTCAGCGCTGCGCTACCCGTTGCGCGGCGTGGCAACCTGTTGCCCCCGATGTCCAAGCTGGTCTATTGCGCGTCGATCCTGCCAGTCCTTGTACTCTTTCACTACCTCCTGACCCGCCAGATCAACGTCACCGGCAGGTTCGCCGATGGGGCGAACGCATTGTTGGCTGTCATATGGTTTGGAACGCTTGCGGCCATTTTCTGGAATGCAATCCTGGCCGGCGCGGCGGCAATCTGGTCTTCGCGAACTGGTTCTGGTGATGATGCGGGGGACAGTCTTGGTCAAATGGTCGCCCATCTGATCGCTCTCATTGGTGCGGTGTGGATCATCGCCTATGGCTTGCAATCCCTCGGATTTCCCGCGCTAAGCGTATTGGCAGGGCTCGGCATTGGCGGATTGGCAGGTGCCTTGGCAATTCGACCGACACTAGAGAACCTGATCGGTGGCTTTGTGCTATATATCGACAAACCGATCCGGGTCGGAGACTGGTGCGAGTTTGGGCCTTACAGTGGGATTGTCGAAAAGATCGGTGTCCGTTCCACCAATGTACGCGCTATGGATCGCACCATAATCTCGATTCCGAACGCTCAATTCGTAAATATGGAGCTGATCAATTGGGCTCGATGCGATCAGATGCTGATCAATCCCACGATCGGTCTGATATATAGTACAAGTTCGGATCAGCTGCGGTATGTACTGGCTGAGGCGCGCAGAATGGCAATCGCCCATCCCAGGATCGACAGTGATACCGTCCGGATCCGATTTGCGGGCTATGGCGAATCTTCTTTGAACATCGATGTCAGAGTCTACGCGCAGGTGACGGAATGGAACGAGTTCTTTGCCGTACGGGAGGACTTCCTGCTTCGCTTGAAGGATATTGTGGAGAGCGCCGGCACATCCTTCGCTTTCCCGTCTCGCACTCTCTATGTCGCTCGAGATACTCCACGAGATCCCCAGAAAACCTCCCATGCGGAAGATACAGTCGACAAGTGGCGACGAAGTAAGGAGTTTCCGTTTCCGATGTTCTCTAAGGCAGAACGCGACAAGGTCGACAACAGCTTGCGGTACCCTCCGTACGGTTCACCCGACAGCATCTTGGACGGAGCCGAAATGGCTTCAGGAAGCGAACCACTTTCGACACAGTCTGGAAAGCCTACGCCTGAAACTGGCGACTAGCGCGACGCAAGAATAGCGTTGTTGCGCAACTCGCGCTTGAGGCGTGACTGCCCCTTACCCCGCTGACGTCATGCCACGCGGATGATCTCGGCGGTGCCGAGGGCGTTGAAGCGGTTCATAAGGGCGATGCGGATATGGATCTCGGCGGTCTGGCGGTCGGGGTCTCTTGCCATGATGCGCTCGCCGAAGGCTTTCAGGCATCGCATCCGCGCCTCGATGCGGCTTCGGGCGTGATATCCCGTCCAGCGTTTCCAGAAGGCCCTGCCGTAATATCGCGTCGCGCGCAGGGTTTCGTTTCGGGCGCGTGCCGCCGGGCAGTCATCCTTCCATAGCCGCCCGTTCTTGCGGATCGGAATGATCGGAATGGCCTGCCGTTCGATGATGGCCTTGTGGCAGCGGCGCGTGTCGTAGGCGCCGTCGTCAGACTTGTGCAAAAACGCCCGCAAGAATAGAAAGATATGTTCAAGCGGCGAACATCTCGGGATGAGACCGACGCACTCAAAACAGTTGGAAATGGATTTTTAGATTATGAAAAGATTATATTCTTCGAAACGCCCTGCCGTTTTCGCTTCCTAGCGCCGATGAACGCGACAGTTGACCTTATTCTGCCGGCATCGCTTGCATTCATTATGTTCGCTCTCGGTGTCGGACTGAAAATAAGTGATTTCGTTCGAGTTGTTGCGCAACCGAAAGCCGTCCTTGTCGGCTTGCTTTGCCAAATAGTTCTTCTGCCGGTTGTAGCATTAGTGATCGTATTGTCTTGGCCGTTGGAACCAGAGATTGCCATCGGGATCATTGTAGTGTCCGCAGCACCGGGAGGTCCAACCTCAAACCTTTTTACTCGTTTGGCGAGGGGTGATGTCGCGTTGTCGGTGACATTGACTGCTGTCTCTAGCCTGCTTTGTGTTCTGACAGTGCCTCCGCTGGTGTTTCTCGCTAGCGAGATGATTCTCAGTGAGGCGACAGAGGGGAACCTCGAACTCGGTCCGCTGGCAATTCGCTTGTTTCTGATGGTCACTCTTCCCGTGCTGGCAGGCATGGCGGTTCGCATGGTATCAAATACTTTTGCGCTTCGTGCACAACGGATCTTGCTGGTTGTTTCCGCATTAGCGTTTGCGTTGGTACTTGCCTTGGCAATCTACCAGACATGGGAATTGTTACCCGACTACATGCAAGTAAGCGGACTCGTCACAGCCGTTTTTTTGCTAGCAATGATGGCGATATCCTTCGCCGTCGCCACGGCTGCCTGTCTGAATAGAAAACAGCAAATTACAATCACGATAGAGTCAGGACTGCAAAACGCCACTCTGGCCATCGCAACTGCGGCGGTTCTGTTCGGGACCGGAAGAGAGATGATACCCGCCATTACATACGGCCTGATTGCATACGTGCCGATATTCGCAATTGTTATGTTCAGTCGGAACCGGCCAACCGGCAGCAACTAATGCAAAAGAGAATAGCTATCCTAATCCTCTAGATTTCACATCATTTAAGCTCGCTCTTCCGTCGGAAGCGGACTCTGGACGCATCTGTTCGACGTTTGGAATTCAGCTCTAAACGACCAGCTGCGGCCGATCACGTCGCGGTCGATGCACCCCTTCATCACGGAGACCCGCGCCCTTTGAAGTCTGCTTCGAGTTGAGCCGGCCAGATCTGAGAAGTTTAGAGTGCCCTGCATCCAACAGTTGTTTGCAAGGGAGCAAGTGAGCCAGGGCCGAGCAAACTACGCTACATGGGATCGCCTCCGGCTCCGATTCTCTGTTCCGTCCAGAGGACTCGTCAAACGTTGAGGTGGTGTTGATGTAAAACGCGACATCAAAAACTTGATCGGCCGAAGCCGACTTCAAGTCTTTGATATCGTGTGGGATTTTTGGTTGCGGGGGTAGGATTTTAACCTACGACCTTCAGGTTATGAGCCAAGCGAGCTCTATTTTTTGCCGGAATAAGCGTCAATTGGTGACGTGCGGATCGCCATTCTCGACGCCCGCGTGGTGGTACTGGAAGGCGTGCCCAAGATGCTCGACCGGGAACCCGGCATCACCGTTACGGAGCACGTCTAGCAGGATCGGCGCCTCAAGAAGTTCTTACCCAATGTGGATGGCATCGTACAGGAGGGCAACGAGGCAAGCCTTCTGACCATGCTCGACCTGATGAAGGCGAGGCAGGATGCCGAGGAAGGCGCCGGCGCGTTCGATCATAGCGTGAAGAAGGGCCTGTTGATCCTGTCCAAGCGGAAGGAAGACATGTTGCAGGACGATTTGGCGTTCCGGCAAAGCCCGCCTTTGGCCCGGCGCCAGTCAAGTTCCCTGCCGGTGGGGTTCACCGGTGACGAGGGCCCGGTCGCCATACCGCGACACGCAATTGCTCGAGCCCTTCCATCCCCCAGCCCCCGGGCGTGCGCCACTCGGCCCGGGGGAAACATTGGAGAACGACGATGCCCTACGTTGAGGTCTGGGTCGATGAATGCGACGGGACGTGTGGTCGCGCGACCCAGCAAGAGAAGACCATTCGCGAAACAATCCAGATGCTTCGCGACGGGCAGGTTGACGACGCGATCCGTAAGCTCGGGCTCGCCATCGATGACAAGGCCGAGAAGCGGGAGGTCGCCAAGGAGAACGAGCTTCGCGGCCTCTACCATCTGTGGCTTGCGGAGCCGATCCCGCGGCCCGAGTTCTTCTCCTTCGCTCACAGCAAGCGGCAGGCTACCGCAGCATGAGCGCGAACCTCGATCCCATCGCGGCGCTTAGGCGTGACGCCGAATTGATCGACCGGGCTGTCGAGGATGCGAAGAGATTCGGCGCCGGATGGCTGATGGTCGACAGGAACGGCATCCTTCGGTGCGTGGATCCGGTGAAGGTCATCACAGTCGGCGCCAGGCCGAGCGACAAGGACAGGTGAGAGCATGGCAAACCGCCCCGCACTCGTGTCCATAGCCGACCTCCGCCGCGCAATGAAAGTTGGGGCAGAGTTCGGTATGGCTGTTATGGTGCGCCCAGACGGAACGGTGATAATCTCTCCGGTTCCAGAGGACGCGCCACGGCAGAACGAAGGGGCTGCGCTCGAATGGTGAAGGTGGATTACCCAGGGTTGCTCAAGGAAATCCTGCCATCCGGCAATGTCCGGTGGCGCGTCCGTGTCGCCGGAGACAAGCGCCGACGAGTAGCCTTGCCGTGCGGGCCAGATGATCCGCGCTTTCTGGATGCCTACCTAGCCGCCAGGGCGGGGCAGGGGGCGCAGGCCGAGGAAGAGGCGGTTGTCGCTCGCGAAAACTCGGTCGGTTGGCTTTGGGGCCGGTTCGACACGCACATGAGCGCCCTGGTGCGCGCTGGCGCATTGAAGGCACCGACGCAGAAGCAGCGTCGACACCTGATCGGTCGATTCCTCGCCCATCCGCACAAGTCCGCGACCGTGGCGGATTTCCACATGAACGTTCCCGAGCATGTCGTCATGGCATTCCTCGACACGTTGCTCGAAACGCCCGGCGCCCGGAAGAACACGCTCAATGCGATCCGCGCGATGTATCGCTTTGCCGATGAGCGGGCCATTCTGCGGCCCAGCCCCGTCGCGGCGATCCGCGCCTCTTACACATCGCAGGGCGGGGCAACGCCATGGTCGCTCGATGACCTTCGGAAATTCCGCCAACGGCATCCGCCCGGGACTGCCGCTCACATCGCCCTGACGCTCTTCATGTTCACCGCCTGCCGGGTCTCCGACGCGATCGTGCTCGGCACCACGAACGAGACGGAGGAAGACGGCGTGACGTGGCTTTCGTGGAAGCCGATCAAGTCCAGCGGTGGCGAAGTGTCCATTCCGATGATGCCGCCTTTGCTGCGGGCCGTGCGCGGCCGCACGGTGCAGCATGTCACCGGCACCTACATCCTCAGTTCTCACGGGCGCCCGTTTCGCTCGACCGACAGCTTCCGCAACCGCTTCAAGAAGTGGTGCGTCGAGGCGGGCTTGCCGGATCGCAGCCCGCACGGCATTCGAAAGGCTGCGGGGCACCTTCTGGCCCATGAGGGCGCGACCCAATACGAGATCATGTCCATCCACGGACACGCCAATGCGGCGACCTCGGAAATCTACACGCGGGACGTTGAGCGTCGGCGCCTGGCGCGGGCCGCAGCGGCGCGGCTCTCCGGGCTCGACTGGTAAAGGTGTCCCACGCCGAGTTCGAAGGGTGTCCCACGGCGCTCCGGGGCGTTGAAATCAGGGACATTTATGGAGGCGGTGGTGGGTGATGAGAGACTCGAACTCCCGACATCTTCGGTGTAAACGAAGCGCTCTACCAACTGAGCTAATCACCCGACGTCCGGCCTGATACCGCGACGCGCTGGCACTGTGCAAGGCCGATTCCTGATGACGGCAAGCAGCCGGCATGCCGCACCCATCCGAAGAAGGGTGGGCGGCAGGTCATCCCCATGAACCCGCCGCCCGATGCGCGCCGTGGCACGCAACCAGTTGCACGTGAGTGGTGCCGTCTTCGGACGCCCCTCTCTTTGAGGAGAGGTCGCCGTCATCCGGTGGCTGAAACGAGAAAGGCCACCAGGCACTGAACAGACGCGACTGCCAGCACCCCGGAACGGGAAACTCGGGAGTCCTCGGTCCCGGATCCTTCCCGGTGCCGCACACCCTCAGTTCGGCGCGGTGCTGAGCCTTGTCTGCAGTGACCCGGATATAGGCGACCGGGGCGCACGGATTCAGTCCCGTAGTCGCGTGACAAATTGGGAAAGCGCTCGCCGAACGGTTTGGTGCGTCGCGCCGCCCGTCAGGCCACGGCCTGCACGAGGCCGGCGCCCAGCCCCTTGACCGCCGCCGTCGTGCGGTCGTTCACGCCAAGCTTGCGGAAGATCCGTCGAACATGGGTGTCGACGGTATGAACCGAGATCCCGAGGATATCTGCGATCACCGAGTTGGACTTGCCCCGCGCGATCCATTCCAGCACCTCCAGCTCGCGGGCAGTCATGCCGAGCGGGGTCTGCGGGGTGGTCGAGACCATGTTGCAATAGCAGAGATGCGCGGCCTGCGCGACAAGCTGCAACTCGCGCAATGCGTCCGGCGACAGCCTGGGCGCACCCTCGGGAAAGCCGAGGTTCACGGTGCCGTTCCGGCAATCCGGGCCGAAGAGCTGCAGAATGACGCCGTCGCCGGACACTTCCTCGCGCAGGATGTCGAGAATTCTCAGCGCCTCCTCGGACAGTTCCGCCATCCTTTCGGTATCGGACCAGTAGAAGGGTTCGGTGGTGGCCAGGGCGATCAGAGCGATCGGGTTGTTGCGAAACAGCTCTTCCTCGATGAAGCGGGTCGCGAGGCGTTCGGGGAAACCGTCGTGGTAGATCGTCGGTTCCAGCTCGCTCTCGTAATCCGACAGGAAGTGACGATAGCTGACGCGTGTGGCGCCGCGTTCGTGGAAGAAGTCGAGTGTCGTCTTCCAGAGCGCATCGGTATCGGGGGCCTCGCGAAGACGGACGATGAATTCCTCGCAACTGACCATCGACACCCCTTTCAAATGCGACTCCGTGGCCCCGACGGCAACCCGGTTTCGAGTCGGTCCTGACGCCCTTGGGCGACACGGTAAACCACGCCCTGGCAATCTTCCAAACCCGACATTGCCGAGACGTCGATGCCAAGCAGCGCCCCACGCAGGAATTGCGAGGTCACGCCATGGGTGATCACGATTGCCGGCTCACGCCGTTCCGACAGGAACTCCGCGATACGCGCCTGCATCTGCGCCACCGTCTCGCCGCCGGGTGCGGAGAATTTCCACAGGAACGGGTGAGAGTCGTCGGCGAGCTCCGGCCTGTCGGCGAGGATCTCTTCGCGCGTGAGGCCCTGCCATGCGCCCATGCCGATCTCCCCGAGGCGGGCGTCCACCACTGGCACCCGCCCCGGCAAGGCAAGTGCCGCCGTCGCCATTGCACGGCCGCTCGGGCTGCACAGGAGAGGAAGCCGGTCCGCCCCCGCGGCCCGCAGGATCTCGCCCTGGCGCTCCGCCTGTTCCCGACCGAGGTCGGTCAGCGGCGAGTCCAGCCGCCCCTGCATCCGTCCTGCAAGGTTCCAGTGGGTCTCGCCGTGGCGCAGGATATAGAGCTCCGGCATCACCTCGGTGGCAGGGCGGCCACTGTCGGGGGAGTGCTGGCTGCTGGGGGAAACGAACTCGACCATCTGCCAGTTATCACCACGTCGCGCCCGCTGTTGCAATCGGTCTGGCCACGTGTGCTGACGCTCGTCGGAGCGAACCCAGAGGGCGTTGGACGCGGGCTCGCCGCCGGTTGGGGACTCACGACGCACCTGAGAGCCGTGGTGTTGGAATTCACGATGTGAAAGGCGCGCCATTTCTTGCGACCTGGTTCGTGCCCATTGTCGTCACGAGAGTGAGGATCTGCGCCTGCATCCTGTGAACCATTTCGGTCTCTCGGGCTTGCTTAGGCGTGAGATTGGCGGATTTCGTGCAGTCGAAACGGGCCAGATCCTGCGCGTGGATCAAAAGGAATTGGCGTCCCGGCAGCGGAATGAAGCGTGTTTCGGAGTAATCCTCGGTAGTGATTCTCATCCGATTCGGTAGGGAGATTTCCGGAAATGGGCTTCTGTGGATGATTTGAATCAAATGAGAAAGTTGTTTTTGCCTGTCGGGGCAGGTGATTCCGGCGTCTTCATTCTATGGAGGTCGCACCCGACCCTGCAGTCTGGAAGATTGGCGAACGACCAGACATTCGAAGATGTTGATCTGTTTTTTGCTTGGCTGATAAGTGCATGAAAAATTCTGAAAAATAACTGAGCCTGCTCAAGAACTGAGCGCAGACTGCGGGCGTCTCCCGTGGATTCCTGTCGCGATGCTGCATCTGCACGCGGTCTGGTTGGCGCGAAAGTTCAATTGCCGCCAAACCTTACTGTTTCCGAACGGGATACAAACTGTTCGCAATCTGTGCGATTATTAACCATTTGGTATATGGCACGGTTAACCCGTTGGGGCGATTGGCCTGTCAGGGTTCCTCGCTTCCATGGGTGGGGTTGAATGTGAGTGCTGGTTTTCGGCCTTTTCGCATTTTCTCCAGGGTAAATGAATTTAAGGGGGCGCCCTGTAAGCGGGGCGTCTGGAGGACTGTATTTAGTACCGCTTGTGGGTATCCGCAGGGTGTGGATGGGGGATTTGTTTATGAGTCTTGGAGGACATTCTGTCTGCTGTTGCGCAAGTTCGCTCGAAACGGCAGAGACCATTTCTGGCACGAGTGTTGGTGTTGCATTTTTCGGGTGTTTTGAGGGTTTAGGTAAAGCCAATCCGAGAATACCCTTCGATCCAGGAATTGACGATGAGTTTCGTGACCTGCGCTGCCGCGAATCCAGCGAGCGCAGTCGGCCAGGGAAAACGAGCGTTCACCCGGAACCGTTCCGTCCAAAACGATACGATGCGGCCATTGCGGGAACGCCGGCGGATGTTCGTTTCGGGCATCTCATGCTGCGCCACCGCCGCCCGCTCCGCTGCTTCGCGGTCTTCCAGGCCTCGACGACTGGCCCCGGGGAATATCCAGAGCGGCCGCGGCGTCGGAACACGCGCGGGCAGCGAGGGCTGGCTGACCGGCATCTCCGAAGGTTCTGATTCTAGCCCCTTCGTTTCCTGAACGAATTCTCCAGCAAGCAAGTCAACCGGACTACGATTCATTTCGGAGTAGGACACAGTTATGGCCATTACTCAGACGTTTTCGCAAACCACGCTGACCGGAACCAACCTCACCAACCCGACGTCGTTGCAGATCGGTCCGGATGGACGGCTTTATGTCTCCCAACAGAACGGGATCATCAAGGTCTACGATCTCACCAAGTCCGGAGACACCTGGGTGGCCTCGAATGAAGAGACGATCACCCTCATCAACGAGATCCCGAACCACGATGATGATGGCGACCTGAACACGAGCGTGACCAACCGCCAGGTCACAGGGATTGTGGTCGAGGGAACCGCGGAGAACCCGATCCTGTACGTGAGTTCGAGCGATCCGCGGATCGGGGCAGGGGGGAGCGGGAACGACTCGAACCTCGACACGAACTCGGGGATCATCTCGCGTCTGACATGGAATGGCACTTCGTGGGACAAGGTCGATCTGGTGATCGGCCTTCCGCGGTCTGAAGAGAACCATTCGACCAACGGCATGGACATCCGCCTCGAACAGGTGGAGGTCGCGCCGGGCGTCTTCGAGACGCACGAGATCATGTACGTCATGTCGGGCGGCCATGACAACAAGGGCGCCCCGTCCAACAATTTCGCTTACACGCCAGAGTATTACTACTCGGCCGCGATGCTGCGGATCGATCTGACGCAACTCGCGGAAATGGAACAGGAACTGCAGGCAAACGGCGGGCTGAACGGCGGAACTGCCTATGTGGATGAATACGTTTACGCCCTTCCGACATTGGACGACCCGACCCGCACCAACGTGACAGCCGTTACGGGTGATGGCGCGATCGACAGCGCGTCCGGCACCACGGGTGCGGCCGATCAGGAAGCCGGCGACACGTTTGGCGGCAACGACGGGCGGAACCAGGCGAAATACGATCCGGACGGGCCCGTGCAGGTCTATTCGCCGGGCTATCGGAATGCCTACGACGTGGTGATCACTGAAGCCGGGAACCTCTACACCTTCGACAACGGTCCGAACAACGGCTGGGGCGGGGACCCCGTGGCATCCGACGGCACCGAGGTGACCAGCGACACCCAGGTCGCGACGAACCAGCCCAATCTCACCGACAATACGAACGACTCCGACCCGGACAACCTCCACATCGTTCAGGAAGGCACCTATGGGGGCCATCCGAACCCGACCCGTGCCTCGGGCGCGGCGGCCGGCCTCTGGTCCGGCCAGGGGGGCGGGCTCAGCGAAGACGTCCAACTTACGCCCACGAGCGATCCGTCGAACGACCCCAACACGGTCTGGGACGATCTGCCCGAGGATTGGGACACGATCACCGGCGGCATCACCAACCCGATCGAGGGCGTCTACTACGGGGGCGACAGCAATCCCGGCCCGAAGGACGAGTCCCTCCTGTCGATCGGCTCCTCGACCAATGGCATCACAGAGTACACCGCCGACAACATCGGTGACGGTGGGCCCGGCACCGAATACCTGGCGACCGTCTCCTTCAACGGCAACCTGACGCTGATCGAGGTCGCGACGGACGGCACGGCCGCAGGGTCTACCGTCACTGACACCGAGACGATCAGCGTCGGCGGCACGCCGCTCGACGTCACCGCCCTGGACAACGGCGGGATTCCGGGCAGCGGCGGCACAGGGGCAGGGGCCATGTTTGTCGCGCAGATCGGTGCCGACAACATCATCGTGCTGGAGCCCGGCGATCCGCCGGGTATCGATCTCGATGCCGACAACGATGGCGTCCTGGACAAGAACGATCCCCTGCAGTTCGACCCGGACAACGGCACGCAGACCATCCTTCAGGGGGGGGAGACGCTGTTCTGGGACTTCAACCCGGCAGCGGGCAACAATCCCGGGCCGAGCGGCGAATACAACATCGGCATGAACGGCTGGATGATCGACGGGTCGGGCGAAATCAACCCGGACGTGCTGATCGACGACCCGAGCGCGGACCTGCTGACCGATCTGAACAACACGATCCGTGGCGGTGCTCCGGGCGTCGTGCAGATCAAGCAGGTGGACGACGGGGATGCCTACCAGGGCAACAATACGCAGAACGACGCCTTGCAGGGGGGCTTCACACCTGCCGCGGATGTGGGGACGTTCACCATTCGAGTGCCGATCTTCAATCCCTATTCCAGCGTGGGGCTCGATCAGAATTTCGGAGCGGTCGGGTTCGCGCTCGGTGACGGATCGCAGCAGAACTACTTGAAGGTGATGGCCGGAGTCGGCGGCGGCGTTCCCCGCTTGCAGGTCTACTACGAAGAAGGCGACGCGGGCGTTGTGGACATATCCGTCAATGGCTCTACGGATGCCGACTTCAACAATGCCGCGACGAATGCCTCGGGCAATTCGCTCTTCGAGCTCTATCTGACGGTCGATCTGACCCAAGGCACACCGACGGCGCAGGCCTATTACAACTACGAACTCACGCCGGGCGGCGGCATGGTCCTGGCCCAGCCCAAGGCAATCGGCGGTCCGATCACGCTGCAGGGCGAGGTTCTGAAGGCCGTGACCGGTCAGAAGACCATCCAGGACGAGAGCGGGAACGATCTGCCGTCCTCGGCCATCGTCACGTTGCTGGCGACGTCCTTCGGGGCCGAAACGCCTTTCGAGGCGAATTTCGTCGACATGGAGATCACGTCGACCGCACAGGCCATCGCACCCGTTGCGCAGGATGACGAGTTCACGGCCACGCCGGACCAGCCGGTCGTTATCGATGTCGCGGACCTTCTGGCCAACGACAGCGATGCGAACGCCACGGACACGCTCACGGTGACGGGTGTGTCGAACGCGCAGAACGGCTCTGTCGTTCTGGATGACAACGGCACCGCTGGCGACGCCACTGACGACCTTGTAATCTTCACTCCGAATGCCGGCTTCGAAGGCGACGCGACGTTCGAGTACACGGTTTCCGACGGCACCGGCCTGAACGATACCGCGATGGTCACCATTGCGTTGGCCAACCAGGTGCTGCTGTACCGGATCAATGCCGAAGCCGAGACGATTTCTGCGCTGCCCGGGTCTCCGCTAGACCCGAACGGTGAGGTCGACTGGGTCGGAATCGGCGGCACTGGGGCCGCGACTGTCGGCGGCGCGTCCGTCAACACAGGCACGATCAGCACGCAGAATACCTCCGGCCGCGCGACGACAGGTCCCTACGCGGTGCCCGACTACGTGCCGCAGGCGTTGTTCGAAAAGGAACGCTACGACCCGTCCAGCGGTGCCGAGATGGAGTGGGATTTTTCCGCGCCCACTCAGGGCACATATACGGTCAACCTCTTCATGGGGAATGGATACGGCGGGACCAGCCAACCCGGCGAAAGGGTCTTCGACATCTTCATCGAGGGACAACTCGTCGAGGACGACCTGGACCTGTCTGCCACGCTTGGTCACCAGGTCGGCGGGATGTTCACCTACGAGGTGCTCGTGACAGACGGCAACCTCGACATAGACTTCGGGCATGTTGTCGAGAACCCGCTCGTCAACGGTATCGAGATCTACGGCCCGGCATCTGGTGCGCCGGTCGACACGACCGCGCCCCTGATCGCTGAGATCGACGTGCAGCCCTTGAGCACGCAGGCCGGAAACGACCAGCCGATCTCCGTTTTCGTGACCTTCACCGACAACGAAGGCGTCGATACGGACACGATCCTCGGTACCACCTTGTCGGTCAGCGGCGGCCCGATCGGCAGCGATCCGACCACCGTGATCATCACGGGTGCCGATGGGGACCCGTCCATCGTTGCCGAGTACATCGTCGATGCACCCGACGGCGGCTGGCCCGCCAACACCCCCTACACATTCGAAGTGTCTGGCGTCACGGACGAAGCCGGCAACGCGGTCGTCGCAGCGGCGGAGGGGTATACCTTTGCCGCACCGGTCGAGCCGGGCGATGTGGTCTACAGGGTGAACGCCGGCGGCGCTCAGATTGCGGCCGGAGACGGCGGCCCGGCGTGGTCGGAGGACCAGTCCGCGAGCACTGCCAACGGCTCTGCCAACACGGGGACGCCGTCCCAGTACCTCGATCTGACGGCCCCCGCGCAGGACACCACCTATGGAGCGGCCTTCACCGGGGCGAACAACACCACCTTGCCCGACGCCATCTTCTCGACGGAGCGTTACAGCGAGGTCGCCAATCCCGACAACATGTCGTGGGATTTCGTCGTCGCGGACGGCGACTACATCGTCAATCTCTACTTCGCCGAGGTCTGGACCGGAGCGCAGAGCGCCGGCGCCCGGGTCTTTGACATCAATATCGAGAACATGTTGGTAGAAGACGATTTCGATATCACGGCCGTCTTCGGCTGGAACACGGCTGACGTGCGTTCCTATGAAGTCACGGTTGCAGACGGGGTTCTCGATATCGATTTCCTGAAGGGGTCTGCCAACAACCCAAAGATCAGCGCGATCGAGATCGTCGCGGCGTCGGACGCGACACCGGTGGACAGTTTCAACGGCACCCCGGCTACGGGTGACGATTTCTCCAACGACAACCAGAACCCGGACGACGTCACGCTGAACCTTGGCGCGAACACGCTCGTGTCCAGTGCCGAGAACTCGGACTCCGACTTCATCACCTTCGAGGTCCAGGCCGGCCAGCAACTGACCGCTATCAACCTGCTCGACTTCGTGAACGAAGGCTCCAACGCGGTGTTCCTCGGCATCCAGCAGGGCGGCACGATGCCGAGCCAGTCGGACATCGAGAACGGCAGTGCAACGCTCGACGGCGGGCTCGTCTTCAACGAGACGCAGGTCGGCAACGACATCCTTCCGCTCCTGGCCTCGAACACGGTCGAGGGCGCCGGCCAGCCGACCAACGGGTTGTCGCTGCCACTGGGGCCGGGCGTCTACACGCTCTGGTTCAACCAGAACCAGGACCTGACGGTCAGCACGCTGGAGCTGGTGACCGAGGAAATCCCGGCCTCCACGGCCGCGGCAGAGATCCTCGTCGATACCACCGGCATCAACGGCTCCACCTACGGGAACCAATCGTTCAACATCTCCAACACCGGCGACGTCGCCATCACGAAAGTGACCTTCGATCTTTCCTCGGCGATCCTGCCGGAGGTCGTGTTCGATCCGAACGGCACCGCCGGCGACGGCACCGCCAAGGGCTTCACGCCCGACGGCGGCAGCGAAGTGACGACCGGCGTCACCGACCACAGCTTCACGGGCGCCTATGAAGGCGGATTCTACGGCCTCGAGATCGACTTCAGCGATTTCCAGAATGGCGAGACGCTGACCTTCGGGCTCGACGTCGACCCGATCAGCATCAAGGGCGCCGCGTCGCCGGGGCCGAATGCGTCCGGCTCGGTGTCGGGCTTCGAGCTGATCGGAAGCACCGTGACCGTGGAATTCGCGGACGGCACCTCCGTCACCAGCAACCTGTTCGATGCCGGAAACGAGGCGGACGCCGTTGCGGTGGTCACCGCCGGTGCGCCCGAAGCGCCAACGATCGGCCTGCTCAACGGCGCGAGCCCCTCGACGGTCAACAGCGCGAACCAGACCATCGTGATCCTCGGAACGCCGAACGCCGAGGTGACGTTGCTTCAGGTCGAGGCCGGCATGTTCATCGACGGGATCGATGGTCCGAACGCACCGGACGGCTACGATGTGGACCCCTACGAGGCGAACAGCGCCATCAGCCGCACGGTGTTCACCGGAACGCTGGATTCCAATGGCCAGCTCGCCGTGCCGGTCACGCTGCTGGACAGCGATGACGAGGGCGGGCTGAACCACTTCGTCGCCGTGGTGAATGGCGCGGACGGTAAGACCAGCCAGACCAGCAACAAGATCGTGGTCGAGTTCGACGCCTCCGCCACAGGGCCGGGCGGGTCCTACCTGCCGAACGCGCAGGGCAACTTCATCTTCGAGGCCGAGGATGGCCTGAACAACGGGCCCGGCGGTTTCGAGATCAAGGATGCGTCTCAACTGGAGGCCGGCCACGCCCAGCCGTCCAACGACTACATCGAGACCTCAACCAATCATTTCGGCAACAACGCAGGCAACGGCGAGACGCTGACCTACAAGTTCACGCCGGAAACCGACGGCTTCATCCGGATCAACCTGATCTCGAGCTATCAGGGGGCCGATGCGACGGAGGAAAACGACGCCTGGACCAAGATCCAGCTCGACGGTGTGGACATCCCCGCGCTGGACCGCTCCGTGCCGCTCGTCAGCAACAACGGCTTCTACAAGACCTACCAGAGTGGCCAGGCCTCGACGGACTGGAAACTCGCCAACAAGAACGTCGACAACAACGGTCAGCCGATCGTCATTCCGGTCGAAGGCGGCAAGACCTACGACTTCCTGCTGTCCGAGCGTTCCGCAGGGTTCGAGATCGACAAGATCGCGCTCGAGTTCTTCGAGACCGACCCCGGCAACACCAGCTTTGGCGGCTTCGCGAACCTGAACGGCCAGGAACTGTCCGAACTGGCCCTGCCCGGGGCCGAGATCTCGGGCCGCGTCTTTGCGGACGCGAACGACAACAACGTCGACGACAGCGAGCCCGGAGTTGCCGGCGTCACCGTCGAGCTGCTCGACAGCGCCGGTTCTGTCGTCGCGACGGC
Organism: Tropicimonas sediminicola; assembly: GCF_900188335.1. Lineage (GTDB taxonomy): Bacteria > Pseudomonadota > Alphaproteobacteria > Rhodobacterales > Rhodobacteraceae > Tropicimonas > Tropicimonas sediminicola. Next base: position 838,785 of record NZ_FZOY01000001.1, read on the forward strand.
AGTGTCCACCGACAACGGCGGCTACGTCTTCGCGAACCTTGCGGACGGGACCTACTCGGTCCGCTTCCCGACCGATCTGAATGGCGACCCGCTGGTCCTGGCCAACCAGGGCGGTGACGATACCGCCGACAGCGACGCGGACCCGTCGAACAACGGGGAAACCCAGCAGGTTACCGTGGTGGCAGGCGACGTCGTCTCCGATGTCGATGCCGGCTATGACCGGGAGATCGTGCTGGTCGGCGCGGCGACGCTCGAGGTCACCGTGAACTCCGACAACGTTCAGTCCTCGAACTACGGCAACAATTCCTTCGTGCTGACCAATGTCGGCGACAAGGATATCGCCAAGGTCGAGATCGACGTCACGAACGCGATCTTCACCGATGCGGTCTTCGACCCGTTCGGCGAGGCGGGCGATACTGTCGCGAAACACCTCACGATCAACACAACTGGCGGCACCGGCGTGGATGCACCGGACCTCGGAACCAGCAGTGCGCCGGGTTCGAGCTATCTCGGTGCGGGCGGCATTCTGGGCTTCGAAGGGGTGCAGCTGACCTTCGACCCGAATTCCAGCGGTGGCTTCAACAGCGGGGAATCCGTCGGTTTCGCGGTCGACATGGACCCGAATTCCATCGCCGGCGCGACAAAATCCACGCTCGACAGCGGTGCGAGCCCGGCTTGGGATATCGGGGGCATCTCCGGGGCCGAGCTGATCGGCTCGACCTTCACCGTGACCTTCACGGATGGCAGCACGGCGACAGGCTATCTGAGCGGCGCGGGCAACCAGGCCGGCTCCAAGGGCCTCGCGAGCCAGGACTCGCCCGACTTGTCTCCGACCCTGACCGTCAACGGCCTCGTGCCGGGCGGCGTGGGCACATACCAGGACGGCGGCCCGAGCATCATCATCGATGGCCCGGCCGGCGAGACGGTGCGCGTGGTCGTCGCCAAGGGCATCATCCAGCCCGTCAACAACAACTTCCCCGATGATCCGAGCAATCCCAACGAGTATCACGACCAGCTCGATGCGCAGCTCGCAGCATTGGCGGCATCGGACTTCCCGGCCAACAACGCCGCCGAGTTCCTGACCGTGGACGTCGTTCTGACCGGAACGCCGCAGGACATCTCCGGCCTGTTCGACTTCTCCCAGGTTACCCAGGGGCAGCAACTGGCGGTGGACGAGAGCACGCTCCCGCTCGGGATCGTCGCGGCGGTCATCGACCCGACCAACAACGACCTGCCGAAAGGCCCGGTGACCGACTCCATCTACCTGACGCACAGCGTCAATGCCGATCCGGTCGCGCAGGACGACGCCTTCAGCGTGGACGAGAACGCGGCGATCGTGGGTGGCGATGTCTTTGCCGACAACGGCAACGGCCCGGACAGCGACGCCAACCTGACCGATGTGCTCACCGTGTCGGAGGTCAACGGCGTGCCCGGCGATGTCGGGGTCCAGGTCACGCTTCCGTCGGGAGCGCTGCTGACGCTGAACGGCGACGGCACGTTCGACTATGATCCGAATGGCATCGACGTGCCGGCAGGCGAGATTGCGACGGATACGTTCACCTACACCATCTCGGATGGCAATGGCGGCGTCGACACGGCGACGGCAACCATCTCGATCAACGGCGTGGTGAACCCGCTCGACATCGACGATGACGGCATCCTGAACACCGACGATCCCTTTGCCTACGACGGCAGCAACGGACTCGACCGGGTGCTGGTGGCCGGCGGGTCGTTCACCCAGGATTTCAACACGCCGACCGATCATCCGTTCGACGCCGATGGCGGTTTCACCGGCATTCTCGTGAACCAGGCCTTCGACTACGGGAACCCCACGGATCCGGCTGCGGACCCCTATGGCAACCGGACCAACGAGGCGGACGTGTCGATCTCCGGAGGGACGTTGAACGTCCTGTCCACGGAAACCGACGCATTCTCCACCGGCACGGGCACCAACAACACGCTGGCCGATGGCTATCAGTCGGCTGTCGATGTCAGCGGCCTGACCACGTTCGAAGTGCACGCAAGGGCGAGCAGCGCCGATTGGTTGGCCTCGACCTCGCAGAATGGCTACTCCCAGTTCGGGATCACCCTTGGCGCGGGCGGGACGGATGACTTCGTCAAGCTGGTGATCAGTGACCGGGGCAACGGGGCGCCCGCCATCCAGATCGCGAACAACCAGTCGCTTGCCGTCGGAGAGCAGAATTACTCCGTCAACGCTGCGAACGGCCCGTCGGTCGACCTGTCTCTGGTCGGCGATATCGAATTCCGCCTGATCGTCGACAAATCGGCAGGTGCGAACGGCCAGGTAATCGGCCAGGTGGACTTCCTTGCGGCATCCGACGGTTCGCTGCTTACCTCCTTCACGTCCCCACCGGTGGATATCCTCGCGAACAGCTCGCTTCTGGATGCCATGGCCAACGACAACCCGCTCACCGGCGGCGAGGGGACGGGCGGGCTCGCCTACGGCATCTTCGTCTCCGACTGGAGCGGTTCCGGCGCCGCCAACCGTATCACGGCGAACTACGACTTCCTGACGATCCGGGCCCTCGACGATGTCATCGCGACGATCTCTGTCGACGATCCGACCCTGGTCGAGGATGGTGACACGGGCGAGACCACGCTCAGCTTCACCCTCAGCTCGGATGCGCCGATCAGCGGCGATGCGGATGTCTCCTTCATACTGACGGGGACCACCGCCTCGGCGCCGGACAGCCCGGCCACGGTGACCTTCGTCAATGGTGTCGCGTCCATCGATGTGACCGTCGCCAACGACGACATGGCGGATGCGGACGACCTCATCGGCATCGAACTCACGGCCATCGCGCCGTCGACGGGCTCGGCCATCACCGCAACGCTGCAGCTTGGCGACACGATCGGCTTCGGCACAGTGGCCGAGGACGATGCGGCGCCCATGGGAGGCGACGACACCGCGAACACGCCGCTGGATCAGGCCCTTACCATCGCTGCCGCGGATCTGTTGTCGAACGACACGGATGCGGATGACACCGGTGCAGGCGCCCTGACAATCACCGGCGTCGGGACCGATGGCGCGGACGGTGGCACGGCCAACGGCGGCACCGTCGCGATCGACACCAATGGCGACGTGGTCTACACGCCGGCGGCGGGCTTCAGCGGGGAAGACACGTTCTCCTACGTGGTCAGCGACCCGGGCGGAAATACCGGAACCGCCACCGTCACCGTCTATGTGACCAACGTCGTCATCGACGCGACGATCCAGGTTTCGGGCGAGACGACCTACGGGACCAATTCGTTCGACATCGCCCTGTCGTCGGCGACCTCGGAAGGGGTCACGATCAAGTCGATCGAGTTCGACATCGGCACGGCGACCATGTCCTATGGTCTGGATCTCTCCGGCTCCAGCCCGTTCCTGGGCGCCGCCTGGGATCCGACCGGCAGCGCAGGCGACGCCGGCGCGCAGGGCCTGCAGTTCAACGACAACGTCGTCGGGCTGGTGGACCAGAACGGCGCCATTCTGCCTGCCACCGGATCGCCGGGCTTCACCGGAACAACGGGCATCTATCCCTTCGCTGACCAGCTTGCGGGCCCGATCGGTCCGGGCGGCTATCGGACGATGATACTGAACTTCGACAACTTCGATGTGGGCGAGGCCTTCGACTTCGGCATGGATATCGATCCGCAGTCGATCCAGGGCGCGTCCGGGACCGGCGAGGCCGGGGCCGTCTCCGGCGGCGAGATCGCCGGGACGACGATCACCGTGACCTTCGATGACGGTTTCGGAAACGACATCGTCCTCACGCGGCAACTCGAACTGACCGGGCTCAACACCTCGCAAGCGACCTTCTCGAACGCCCAGGCGGTCTCCGCTCCGACTCTCGAAGTGGTTGGCGCGACCGATACGGCGCGCCGGGTCGAGACCTCGTCGGTCAACCATACGGTCGAGGTCAGCGGAGTGGTGCCGGGGGCGACGGTGGAGCTCTACCTCGTCGATGCGTCCGGCTACGAGAAGCACGGTGCGAACGGCTCGGCCACGCTCCCCTCGGATCTGTTCCATGGCAACGACATGGATGTGGCCCCGACAATCCTGTCTGCCGTCGCCGACGGCTCCGGGGTGGCGACCTTCGACATCACCCTGAACGAGACGGACAACGGCGCAGCGCCCGCGACGGTGGATGGCCTGTTCTTCCTGTCGGCCGGCGTCGTGGACGGGCAGGGGAACCTGCTTAGCGCCCTGGCGGAACCGGCGGAGCTCAAGCTGGTGGAGGCCGCCAACCAGGCGCCCGAGATCACCTCGCTCGATGCTTTCCTCTTCACAGAAGGTCAGGCCGGAGCCGTCTTCACGGCGATGGCCACCGACCCGGAGAACGATCCGATCACCTTCGATCTGGGAGGTGCCGACGCCAGCCGGTTCTTCATCGACGCAACGACCGGGGAAGTGACGCTTGTCGATGCGCCGGTCTTCACCATCGCCGACGAAGACATCGCGACGGTGGAGGACGTGGTGCAGACCCTGAACATCTCGGTGATCGCGTCGGACGGGCAGGACCAGACCGTGCAGGACGTGACGGTCGAGTTCCTGAAGGACAGCGACGGCGACACCGTCGCCGACCTGAACGACAACGCGATCCTCGTCGCCAACACCGACCAGGCCGATAGCAACCAGGACGGCTACGGAGACGTGCTGGATGCGGATATCAACGGGGATGGCTTCGTCAGCATCCTGGATTTCTCGATCCTGTCGACGGCCTTCAACACGCAGCTTGGGGATCCGGGCTACGACGATCGTGCCGACCTGAACTACGACCTGGCGATCACCCTGACCGACTTCTCCGCGCTGTCGGCGCAGTTCAACACCGTCCTGCCCCAGCTGTCCTCGGTGGATCTGATCGAGATCTGACTTCGCGTCGATCGTAACCTGTTACCTTTTTGGAGCTTCCCAGATGGCCCGTATTATCATTGATCTCGACATTCTGGCCCCCGGCGTTCAGTCGGTCGCCGAGCTTGAAGTCGGCGACACCTTTGAAGTGCAGATCCTGCTCGAGGCCGACGCAAACGAGCAATACGACGGCGCCGAGTTCCACATCGGCTACGATCCTTCGGTTCTGTCGGCGACGAGTGTCGTGAGCGAGGCCAGTGCCGAGCTTCCGATCGCCCTCATCCCGGCGTCTTTCGACAACACCTCGGGAGAGATCGATTTTTCCCGGGGCACTTTTTCGGCTGCGCCAAGTGGTGACCTCGTTCTGGCGACCTTTACTTTCGAAGTGGTCGGCGAGGGATCGACAGATCTTGCCTTCAGTGACTCCTTTCCATTCTCCGACGTGACATTCGGAGGCGTCTCCATCCTCGACGGCACGGATGGGGCCAGCGTGTCTGTAGGGGGCGAAAACACCCCGCCGGTGGCCAGCGACGACACGGCGAGCACGTCCGAGGACACGGCGGTGACGGTGTCGGTGCTCGACAACGACGGCGACGCGGATGGCGATGCGGTGGTGGTGACCGGGGCGTCGGATCCGGCGAACGGCTCGGTCGAGGTCAACTCGGACGGCACGATCACCTACACGCCGGACGCCGAGTTCAACGGCACCGACAGCTTCACCTACGACGTCTCGGACGGCAACGGCGGCACCGACACCGCCAAGGTCGAGGTGACTGTGAACGCGGTGGACGACGCGCCGGTCGCGTCCGACGACACCGGTTTCTCGACGCCGTTCAACACGGCGCTGACGATCAACGCGGCGGACCTCCTCGTCAATGACGACGACGGCGATCCGGAGCTGACCCAGGCGCTCGGCGTGACCGGTGTCGGGTCGGCCTCGGGCGGCACGGTGGGGCTCGACAACGGCGTCATCACCTTCACACCGACGCCCAGCAGCACCGGGGCAGCGAGCTTCGAATACACGATGACCGACGGGTCGGGCCAGAGCGCAACGGCGACGGTCTCGGTCAGCGTCGGCGCGAACACCCCGCCGGTGGCCAGCGACGACACGGCGAGCACGTCCGAGGACACGGCGGTGACGGTGTCGGTGCTCGACAACGACGGCGACGCGGACGGCGATGCGGTGGTGGTGACCGGGGCGTCGGATCCGGCAAACGGGTCGGTCGAGGTCAACTCGGACGGCACGATCACCTACACGCCGGACGCCGAGTTCAACGGCACCGACAGCTTCACCTACGACGTCTCGGACGGCAACGGCGGCACCGACACCGCCACGGTCGAGGTGACGGTGAACGGCACGGCGCGCATGGTTCTGGACACCGACACCTCGGCCGCCGGCGTGCAATCGGTCGCGGACCTGGCCGTGGGGGACGGCTTCGAGGTGCTGGTGCTGCTCGAGACCGGGGCGGGCCAGCAATACGACGCCGCCGAATTCCACCTCGACTTCGACCCCAGCGTTCTCGCTGCGACCGGCATCACGGTGCTGAGCGGCGCCGAGCTGCCGCTGGAGCTGGTTCCGGACGCCTTCGACAACACCGCCGGCACGGTCGACTTCGTGCGCGGCACGGTGTCGAACTTCCCGTCCGGCTCGCTCGCGCTGGCGACGATCAGCTTCGACGTGGTGGGCGCAGGCTCGACGGACCTCGCCTTCAGCGACGCCTTCCCGCGCGAGACCGGCGTGACCTTCGCCGGGTCCAGCATCCTCGAGGGCACGGAGGGCGCGACCGTCAACGCGACCGCGCAGAACACCCCGCCAGTGGCCAGCGACGACACGGCGAGCACGTCGGAGGACACGGCGGTGACGGTGTCGGTGCTCGACAACGACGGCGACGCGGATGGCGATGCGGTTGTGGTGACGAAGATCGCCGGTGTCGATGCGATCGTCGACGCGGCCATCTTGCTTTCCAGCGGCGCGACGGCGACGCTCCGGTCCGACGGCACGATCAGCTACGATCCCAATGGGGCGTTCGATGGCTTGAATGCCGGGCAGACCGGGGCGGACAGCTTCAGTTACGTCATCGCGGATGCGCAAGGCGCCGAGGCGAGCGCTCAGGTCGACGTCAGCATCAACGGCAAGGATGAGACGCCCGGCGGTGACGGCATCGGGCTGTGGCTGTTCGAGGACGGGTCGCCCGGGAAGGACGAGACAGCGCAGGACAACACGGCGCTGTTCCGCAACGGGGCCTTCGTGTCCGGCGGCGCGGCGCAGTTCGACGGGGCGAACGACTATGTCGAGATCCCCGACCTGCCGCTCTACGACCTCGAGGAGGGCAGCATCGCGATCACCCTGACCGTCGCCGACCTGAACGGCCTGTCCGGCCTCTTCTCTCGGGACAGCTCGGGCTACGACGGCGGCGGCCATGTGAGCGCCTGGGTCGACAGCGGCGGCGCGGTGCTGGTGCGCCACCAGACGACGTCGACCTCCTATACGGTCGAGACGGCCGCCGGCGTGGTCTCGGAGGGCGAGCAGATCTCGCTGGTCTACCGGTTCAGCGACGCGGGCGGCATGGAGCTGCTCCAGGACGACGGCCTCGGCAACCTGACGCTCCTCGCGCAGAACGCCAGTGCCGACGTGAGCCTCGCCGGCAACGACGAGCCCTGGGTCGTCGGCGCGGCGCAATCCCGTTCCGGAGACGGCATCGCCGACAGGATCGAGGACTTCCTCGAAGGCTCCATCGACCGCTTCGAGATCTATACCGGGGCGCCGCCCTCGGTCGATCCGAACCTTCCGCCGACCGCGGCGCCCGACAGCGCCACGACGCAGGAGGACACCGCGCTCACGAACATCGCCGTGCTGGGCAACGATGGCGACGCCGACGGCGACCTGCCGCTCGTCCTGGCCGGTGTGGTGCAGCCGGCGAACGGCACGGTGACGCAGAATGCGGACGGGACGCTGAACTACACGCCCGACGCCGATTTCTTCGGCACCGACGTGGTGCTCTACACGGTCCGCGATGCCCGCGGCGCGACCTCGCAGGGCGTTCTGACCATCGAGGTCAGCCCGGTCGACGATCCGGCCATCGCCAACGATGACAGCGGTGCGACGCTGGTGAACACGCCCGTCGCGATCTCGGTCCTGGCGAACGATGTCGATGTCGACGGCCCCGCGCCGAGCATCGCAAGCTTCGACGCGACCTCCGCCAACGGCGGGACGATCACCAGCGCCGGCGGGGTGCTGACCTACACCCCCGCGGCGGGGTTCGAGGGGGCGGACAGCTTCGGCTACACCCTCGCAGGCGGCGACAGCGCGGTGGTGACGGTCAACGTGTCGGACGTGCCGCAGCCGGAACCCGGCATCGGGCTGTGGCTGTTCGAGGACGGGTCGCCCGGGAAGGACGAGACAGTGCAGGACAACACGGCGCTGTTCCGCAACGGGGCCTTCGTGTCCGGCGGCGCGGCGCAGTTCGACGGGGCGAACGACTATGTCGAGATCCCCGACCTGCCGCTCTACGACCTCGAGGAGGGCAGCATCGCGATCACCCTGACCGTCGCCGACCTGAACGGCCTGTCCGGTCTCTTCTCGCGGGACAGCTCGGGCTACGACGGCGGCGGCCATGTGAGCGCCTGGGTCGACAGCGGCGGCGCTGTGCTGGTGCGCCACCAGACGACGTCGACCTCCTATACGGTCGAGACGGCCGCCGGCGTGGTCTCGGAGGGCGAGCAGATCTCGCTGGTCTACCGCTTCAGCGACGCGGGCGGCATGGAGCTGCTCCAGGACGACGGCCTCGGCAACCTGACGCTCCTCGCCCAGAACGCCGGCGCCGACGTGAGCCTCGCCGGCAACGACGAGCCCTGGGTCGTCGGCGCGGCGCAATCCCGCTCCGGAGACGGCGTCGCCGACAGGATCGAGGACTTCCTCGAAGGCTCCATCGACCGCTTCGAGATCTATACCGGGGCGGACGATTTCATCTTCGTCTGACCTGTCCAGGGATATGCCGGGCCAGCCTTTCGCAGGCTGGCCCGCGTTCCATTCCACGTCGGATCGCACGCCGGGCAGGGTGTCAGCGGGCAAACCAGGCAAGGTGGCAGGGAGCATGACGCCACGGCTGCCGCTGTTTCCGGTGCCGCGCCCTGCGGCGGGCCGGGATAGGAAAGGCCCCGCCGGCGTGAAGCCGGCGGGGCCGGATCGTTCCGCTATCCGTCCTGTCAGGCGATCAGGAAAGTGTCGGACATGAGGAAGTCGTCGATGGCGGCATCGAGGTCGGCGCCGGTCTGGTAAGCGAGGTTGACGATGCGAGTGTCGAGGTCCGGCCCGGTGTCGGCCACGTCGTAGGCGGTGTCCGCAGTGGCGTGGGTGTCGAGCAGGTATTCGGCGAAGGCATCCTGTTCGGTGCCGTCGTAAGCGAAGGTCGCATCGCCGCTCAGAACCTCGTCGTCCAGCCCGTCTCCATCCGTATCGGCGAGCGCGAGCTCGATCCAATCGGTGGGGAAGGGGTAGCCGTCGCCGCCGGTGGCGAGGAACCCGAGGGTGACCACGCCGTATTCCGCATCCGCATTGACTACGACCCCGTCATTGACGAGCACCGCGCGGACATTGCCGCTCTCGTCGACGAAGGCTGCATCCTCGATCCGGGCGCCGGAGGGCGCGTCGGGGTCGAAGCTGAGCTGCAGGCCGGCGAGTTGCGGGAAGCGGCCGTTGACGTCCGGCAGCGCGGCCAGGCCGTGTTCCAGAACCGTCACGATCTCCGTCGCGGTCAGCGAGCCGACCACCAGGTCGTTGTTGAAGGACAGCGAGGTCTGGATGTCGTTCTGGCTGATGCCGCCGGCGGGCTTGGCGACGTTGCCGTCGCCGTCCAGGATCTCCTCGTTCGGCAGACGTTCGAACTCGGTGCCGCCCGCGGGGACCACGGTCTGGCCGATGGAGGCGCGAATGCCGCCGCCGTTCTTGAGCGAGAGCCAGACATCGACGCTGTCCTGCATCTCGTTTGCATAGGCGAGGTTCGCATCCGCCGTGAGATCGCCGAGATTGGTCTCCTGCGTCCGCACCCCGTCGGGATCGTCCGAGGCGAAGGTGCCCGAGCGATTGCCGTTCAGGAAGACGTTGGAGATGCCGAAGACGTTGCTTTCCGTCGCGAGGATCTGATCCTGGATCGCGTCCGCGATGGCCTGGACCTCGGGGTCGACGAGGTCTTCGGCGTTCAGATCGGCCACACCCTGCGCGTCGGTCGCATAGGCGCCCGAGATCTCCGGGTCGTAGGTCTCCGGGATGATGTTGCCATCGGCATCGAAGTCGACGACCAGCCGGCCGACATATTTGTAGCTGCCGTCGGTGTTGACCACCGCGGTGGTTGTGCCGCCGGCGTTCTCGATGAAGATCGGATATTCGCCCTGCGCGCTGTCGCCGTCGCGCAGTCGGTCGGTTTCGTCGAGGAGGCGGGTGTTCGACCCGCCGGCGACGATCACGTCCACGTCCGTCAGGCGCGCGGCGAGTTCCTGCTTGATCGAAAGCTGCTGCATGTGGGCGAGCAGGATGACCTTGTTCATCTCCGGGTTCGCATCGAGCAGGGCGTCGACCTCGGCCTGGATCTCGGAGGCCAGGGCATCCAGTTCGGCGGCGGTCGGGATGGTGTCGGCCCAGAAGGGAGCGATGCCGACGTCACCGGGCGAGGAGATGCGGGCGAGCGTGGGCGTCGTCGCGCCGACGATGCCGAAGAGCTCTCCGCCTTCCTCGATCACCGTCGAGGAGGTGACGGCGTTGGCGACCGGAGACAGCCCTCCCGCGACCATCAACGACGCCATGTTGGCGTCGGTCGAGAAGTCGAGATTGGCCGAAAGGTAAGGGAAGGCGGCACCGGTGAAGTCCATCCCTTCCAGGCTGGAGCCCACCAGCGCGGAAAAATCGCCCGCGGCATCGCCCGAGATCAGCCCGGCGAGCTGTGCCGTGCCGAAATCGAACTCGTGGTTGCCGAATGCGATGGCCTGCACGCCCAGCTCGTTCTGGATCTGCATGTCCGCGATGCCGGCAGTGCCGAAGACCGCCGCCGAGGCCTGGTAGAAGAGGCCCGGGATGAAGGCGTCGCCCGAGGACAGTGTCAGGGTGCCGTCGGCGCCCACGTCCTCGCCCCGCAGGGCGTTGAGAACAGCCGACAGGCGCGGCGCATCCTCGACGGCCGCAGCGCCGGCTTCCTGGTCGGCGAAATGCAGCAGGCTGAGGGTGAAGTCCGGCGTCGGGTTGGTGACGCCGACTTCGGCCAGCTCGCTCTCGTAGGTGCCGTCGGAGACGCGGTAGGTGAAGTTCAGCTCGCTCACAGGCTTGGTCGCCTTGACGAGGATCGTGCCGTCGTCCTGCAGCTTGACGATGCCGACCTTCTTGCCGTCTTCCTCGATGAAGAAGGTCGGTTTCTTTCCGATGTCCTGACCGTTGATCTCGGAGATGAAGAGCGCCTTGCCGGTCGGGGCATAATCGTTGGCGAGCAGGTCGAAGGCGTGGAACTTGTGGAAGTTCTCGGCCACAACGCGAAGCGTGTCATCTTCGGCCACCGGGGCGAAGTTGATCCGGGCCACGATCGGGTCATGGTCGGAGGCGCGCGTGTCGGTGGCGGCGAACTCGGCGTTGACGTGGACGTTGTCCACCTCGGTCACCTTCGCCAGCCCGTTGTCGACCATGATGTGGTCGAGCGACTGGCTGTTGCCCTCGAAAATATAGCTGTAGCGCTCGTCCTCGGGCAGGAAGTTCGTCAGGTTGGTCAGTCCGGCGTCGGCGATGATCTCGGTCGGCGAAACGAACTCGAACTCGTTGAAATCGCCGAGCACGACCACCTGCGCCTCATCGCCGAGGCTTTCGATGTAATCGGCAATGAACTGTGCCTGCTGCTTGCGCTGGTCGACGGAGCCGTTGATCGCGGGGTCTTCCTGCGCGTCGGCGGTGTCGAAGGGCTGGGTCGTCCCCATGATCGGCGCGGAGCCGCTCTTGGAGGAGAGGTGCACGTTGATGACCGTGAGGACCGGGCCATCCGTTGCGCCACCGCCGATGAACTGGAACTCCGCCACAAGCGGGATCCGCCCTTCGAAGAACGAGTACTCGTCGCCATCCCCGTCGACCAGCGTGCGCACGGACCCCTCGACGAGGCTGACGCGAGTCGTGTCGTAGAGGAAGGCGTTGCGGATGTCGCCGCCCGGCTGGCCACCGACCGGTCGGATGGTGTCGCCGTTGCCGTCGATATAGGTCGTCGGCACGTCGGGGGTGTCGATGAAGGCATATTGCGGGCCGCCGGCAGCGGCGATTGCGTCGATCAGCGCCTGGAGCGTGCCGTCGGCAGAGGAGATGTCGCTGATGATCGAGCCATCGGAGTTCTGGATCTCCTGCAGGCCGATGATGTCCGGGCTGCCGAGGTTCTCCACGATCTGCGCCGCGATGGCATCGAAGCGCCCGTCGGCCACGTCGGTGTCGCCGTCGGCATCGTTCGGGTCGAGGTTGAGCACGTTGTAGGTGGCGATGGTCAGACCGCTGTCGGTTCGGGTCAGGCTGGTGGTCTCGCCCGTCAGACCGCCAGAGACGATCTGTGAGGTGAAGTCCACGGTCGGGATCAGCTCGTAATTGCCGAAGGCGAAGCTGAGAACGCCAGTCACGTCACCGAGCCGGTCGCCGACATTCACCTCCGGGAAGTCGAAGTTGAAGATGCCGGAATCCTCGTCGATCTGGATCCGCTCGGGGTTGAAGTCGCCTTCCGAGATGTTCAGCGTGCCGCGTTCGGACAGGATCGGGTAACTGCCGGTGGCGGTCGGCACGACGCCGTAGATCTCGCCGAAGTAGCTGGTGCCGGAGGTCGCGACGAGGTCCTGCGCGGTGATCAGCATGCCCTCGAGGCTCTCGAAGAAGGCGAGAGCGTCGGCGATGGAGGTCGCGGGAACGACCCGGCCGTCGGTGCCGCCGAGCAGCACCGCCTCGGGAAGCGCGACGCCGGTGGCAAGCACGGAGATTTCCTGCACGTCGACCAGTTCGGTCGTCGGCTGGTTGCCGCTGCTGGCCCCGCCGGGCACGTATTCGGTGACGCTGGCCACGATCTCGATCTCGTCGCCGACGCTGAGGCCGTGGGAGAAATCAAAGACGTAGATCGCGTCCGAGGTGGCATCGTCGCCGTCGCCGACCGCGGATTGCAGGTAGTAGCCGTTGGCGGACACGGCGGTGACGATGCCGGTGGTGCGCACAACCTCGCCATCGTAGTCCGAAGTCAGGCCGGAGCCCTGGATCTCGGAGATGGTCAGCTCCGTCGCCTCGATCTCTTCCTCGCCCGTGGCGCCGCTGTTGCGCGGGGCGTCGCTCGACGGATCGATGTTGAAATCGGCAAAGCGGAAGTCGGCGGCCGTGCTGCCCTCGCCGTCGACGAGGCGTATGAAGCCCGCTGGCAGGAAGGAGCCATCCGGCCCGATGACCGGCGCGCCGAAGAAGAAGCTGTCGCTCGCCCCACCATCCGTCACGGCGACTGCGTCGACAACAACTTCACCGCCGGTGACGCTGCCGCCCGCGAGAGAGGAGGTCTGGACAAGCGCGATGGTGTAGCTGGAATTCTCGATGGCGTTCTGTGCGATCTCGTAGTCCGGGGTGACGCCGTAGGCGCCGGCAACGAGGTTGTTGCCAAGCAGGAAGAAGCCGGTGTCCCCGATCACGGCCGAGGCATCGAGGTCCAGGCGGAAGTCGATGGTGCCGTTGGAGCTGCCGGCGTCGCTTTCGACGACGATCAGGCTGAGGCCCTCCAGGCTCTCGCCCGGCGTTCCGAATATCTCGATAAACTCGGCATCCGCTCCGGTCGTGCTGCCCACAACCCTGTTCAACTTAACCATTTTTGTTTTGCCCCCACAGCAATACCTCACGACCATCGCGGGCGGAAAATGTGCGGGGGACAATCCTCAGGGAAGGTAACGCCCGGATGTCGGTGATCTGACAGTTTTGGGAAACCGGGGCTCGCCACTTGTGGGGCGTGCCAGCAGTTGGATCCCATCGCGTCTGACTGGAGAAGGCGGTTGGCAGGGCGCCATAGGTCGCGTGGCAGGGCGGCGCGGGGCGCCGCCCTGCCAGGTTGTCGTTCACAAGGGCGTCAGACCGAGGTGCAGATGTATTTCATCTCGAGGAATTCCTCGGTCCCGTGGTGGCTGCCCTCGCGGCCGAGACCGGATTGCTTCACCCCGCCGAAGGGGGCGACCTCGGTCGAGATCAGGCCGGTGTTGACGCCCACCATCCCGTATTCCAGCGCCTCGGACACCTTGGTCACGCGGCTCAGGTCGCGGGCGTAGAAATATGCGGCGAGGCCGAAGATCGTGTCGTTCGCCAGCTCGATCACCTCTTCGACCGTCTCGAAGCGGAAGAGCGGGGCGAGGGGGCCGAAGGTCTCTTCCTGGGCAAAAGCCATGTCCTTGCTTGCCCCGGTGACGATGGTCGGCTGGAAGAAGGTCCCGCCAAGCGCGTGACGGGCGCCGCCGGTGATGACCTTGCCGCCCTTCGACACCGCGTCGGCGATATGCTCCTCGACCTTCTCGACCGCGGCCTCGTTGATCAGCGGGCCGAGTTGGGAGCCTTCGGCGAGCCCGTCTCCCACCTGCATCTTCTCCACCGCAGCGGCGAGTTTCTCGGCAAAGGCGTCATAGACGCCGGCCTGCACGTAGAGCCGGTTGGCGCAGACGCAGGTCTGGCCGTTGTTGCGGTATTTCGAGATCATCGCCCCCTCGACGGCGGCATCGAGGTCGGCGTCGTCGAAGACGATGAAGGGCGCGTTGCCGCCGAGCTCCATCGAGCATTTCATCACCTGGTCGGCGGCCTGCTTGAGCAGGATGCGCCCGACCTCCGTGGAACCGGTGAAGGTGAGCTTGCGGACCTTCGGGTTCTCGCAGAACTCCTTGCCGATGTCGGAGGAGCGGGACGAGGGGATCACCGAGAAGACGCCCGCGGGGATGCCGGCGCGGTCCGCCAGCACGCCGAGCGCGAGGGCCGAGAGCGGCGTTTCGGCCGCGGGGCGGGAGACAAAGGCGCAGCCGGCGGCGAGCGCCGGCCCGGCCTTGCGGGTGATCATCGCGTTGGGGAAGTTCCAGGGCGTGATGGAGGCGGCCACGCCGATCGGCTGGCGGATCACGGTGATCCGTTTGTCGCGCTGGTGGCCGGGGATGGTCTCGCCGTAGATCCGCTTGGCCTCTTCGGCAAACCATTCGACGAAGGATGCGCCATAGAGGATCTCGCCGCGGGCCTCGGCATGGGGCTTGCCCTGTTCCACGGTCAAAATCGTGGCGAGGTCGTCGGCGTGTTCGACCATCAGGTCGTACCAGCGGCGCAGTACGGCGGCGCGTTCCTTGCCTGTCCAGCTCGCCCAGTCCTTCTGCGCGGAATATGCGGCATCGATCGCGCGAGCGGTCTCCGCGCGGGTCAGGTCGGCCACGCGGGCGATGACGTTCCCGTTGACGGGGTTGGTCACCTCGAAGGTGGCGCCGTTGTCGGCGTCGGCCCAGTTGCCGGCGAGATAGGCCTTCGTCGCGAGCAGCTCGGGATCCTTAAGCAGGCCCTTCAGTTCGGTCGGTGTGTCGAGCATGGGAACTCCCTTGGTGTCAGTGCGTTGCTTGGGCCGGCCGCCGTGTCAGGCCGCCGCGAGCGCCTTCGAGATAGCGCCGTCCAGCTTGTCGACCAGCTCGTCGAGCTGGGTGTCCTCGATAATGAAGGGAGGAGCGAGCAGCACGTGGTCGCCTTGCCGGCCGTCGATGGTGCCCGACATCGGATAGCAGATCAGCCCGGCCTCGAAGGCCGCTTTCTTGATCTTGCCGGCCAGGCCCTTCGAGGGATCGAACGGCGCCTTGGTTTCGCGGTCCTCGACAAGTTCGATGCCGCGGAACAACCCGCGCCCGCGCAGGTCGCCCACATGGGCATGCTGTCCGAACCGGTCGGCCAGCCTGGCGGCCAGCGCCTCGCCCTGCGTCTTCACCCGCGGCAGCAGGTCCCGGCCAAGGATCGCGCCCACCACGGCCCGCCCGGCGGCTGCGGCCGCGGGATGGCCCATGTAGGTGTGTCCGTGCTGGAAAAAGCCCGAACCGTTGATCAGCGCGTCGTAGATCTCGGAGGAGCAGAGCATCGCGCCGATCGGCTGGTAGCCGGCGCCGAGGCCCTTGGCGATGCAGGCGATGTCAGGCGCGACGCCGTCCTGTTCGCATGCAAAGAGCGTGCCGGTGCGGCCCATGCCGCACATCACCTCATCGAGGATCAGCAGCACGCCGTAGCGGTCGCAGATCTCGCGGATGCGCTTGAAATAGCCCGGGGCAGGGGTGAGGGCGCCGGCGGTCGCACCGACCACGGGCTCTGCCATGAAGGCCATGACCGTTTCGGGGCCGACCCGCAGGAGTTCGGCTTCCAACGCGTCGGCGGCGCGGCGGCCGTATTCCTCGGCGCTCTCGCCGGGCTGGCGCAGGCGGTATTCGTAGCACGGGTCGATATGGCTCATGTCGAGCAGCAGCGGCCCGAACTGCGCCCGGCGCCACTCGTTGCCCCCTGCGCTCAGCGCGCCGATGGTGTTGCCGTGGTAGCTTTGCTTGCGGGCGATAACGCGGCCGCGCTGCGGCTCGCCCTTTTCGACCCAGTACTGCCGTGCGAGCTTGATCGCGGCTTCTGTGGCCTCGGAGCCGCCGGACACCAGGTAGACCCGGTCCAGCCCGGCCGGCGCATTCGCGATCAGGATGTCGGCCAGATCCTCGGCCGGTTTCGAGGTGAAGAAGCCGGTGTGGGCAAAAGCGAGCTGGTCGAGCTGGCCCTTGACCGCCTCGATGACCTCCCGGTCGCCATGCCCGAGGCAGGAGACCGCCGCGCCGCCCGAGGCGTCGAGATACTGCTTGCCGGTCTCGTCGATCAGGTAACAGCCCTGTCCGGAGACGGCCATCGGCGGGAGCTGGCGGGTGTGGCGGGGAAAAATGTGGGACATGGGTCACCTTCCTGGCTGGGCCTGACTGCGGTCTGCGCAATCGTGCAACCAAGTCTAGCACCCGTTGCGCGGCCCGGGAAATCCGGCGCGGGACGGTCCCGCGCCGGTCCTGATCGAGTTACTCGGCCGCGATGGCCGCCGCAAGCGCGGCTTCGAAGATCGCCATGCCTTCGTCGATGATCGCGTCGGAGGCGGTCAGCGGCACCATGATTCGAATCGCGTTGCCGTCCATGCCGCAGGACAGCAGGATCAGGCCCCGCTCCAGGGCGCCGGAGACCACCGCCTTGGTCAGCGCCGCATCGGGCGTGGCATTGTCGAAATCGGTCACGAACTCCACTGCCAGCATCGCGCCGAGGCCGCGGATGTCCCACATCCGGTAGGGGGCGACGCGGGCGCCCATGTCCGCGAATCGGGCACGCAGGGTCTCGCCAAGGGCGGTGGAGCGGGCAAGCAGCCCCTCGGTCTCGATCGCCTCGATGGCCGCGAGCGCGGCGGCGCAGGCGACCGGGTTGCCGCCGTAGGTGCCGCCCAGCCCCCCGGGCTCGAGCGCATCCATCACTTCGGCGCGGCCGACGACGCCGGCCAGCGGGTAGCCGCCGGCGAGGCTCTTGGCGACCGTCATCAGGTCCGGCGCGACGCCGGAATGCTCGACGGCAAACCAGGTGCCGGTGCGGCCGAAGCCCGCCTGAATCTCGTCGGAAATCAGCAGGATGCCGTGCCGGTCGCAGATCGCGCGCAGCGCCTGCCACAGCTCGGCCGGAACCGGGTGATAGCCGCCTTCGCCGAGGACCGGCTCGAGGATGATCGCGGCCACGCGGTCGGGCTGTGCATCGGTCTTGAACAGCATCTCGAGCGCACGGATCGAATCCTCCACCGTGATCTGCTCGCGCACGCTCGGAAAGGGCACGCGGAAGATGTCGGCGGGGAAGGGGCCGACGTCCTTCTTGTAGGGCGAGACCTTGCCGGTCAGTCCGAGCGTCAGAAGGGTGCGGCCGTGGTAGCCCGCGGTGAAGGCGATGACGCCGGGGCGGCCGGTGGCTGCGCGGGCGATCTTGACCGCGTTCTCAACGGCTTCCGCTCCGGTCGTGACCAGCAGCGTCTTCTTGGCGAAGTCGCCGGGGGCGAGCGCGTTCAGCTTCTCCGACAGCGCGACATAGGATTCGTAGGGAACGACCTGGAAGGAGGTGTGGGTGAACCGGTCCTCCTGCGCCTTGGCGGCGGCGACGACTTTCGGGTGACGGTGGCCGGTGTTCAGCACCGCGATGCCGCCGGCGAAGTCGATGTAGCGCCTGCCTTCCACATCCCAAAGCTCGGCATTCTCGGCGCGGTCCGCGAACACCGGCGCAGCCGAGGCGACACCGCGCGCGACAGCCGCCTGGCGTCGCTTCAGCAGGTCGGCATTCGAAGCGCCGCCGTCAACGGTTTGCGTTTTGGCGGCGCTCGCCCGGGGCGCCTTGCCCGTCGGTTTGGCGGCAGCCTTTTTCTTTCCCTTCACCGTCGTGGCGGTCATCGGTCGCCCTCCTCTTGAGGTCATGAATGATAAATATTCTTATTGTGCGCTTATTTTTATTGTCAATCTGAATCCGGGCCGCTGTGAGCCCGTCTGGTCGCGCTCTATCCATCAATCTCTTAAAGCTTATTTATGCCAATGGCTTATGGATCTTCTCTAGAATTCCCTTGACCGGCGGCGCCTTCTGCCGCTTAATTTTTCGAACGCACGATGAGTGAGGTGGGCTAGGTGGACGTTGGCGGCAGATTGAAGGAGGTGCGCGAGCAGCGCGGTCTTTCGCAGCGCGAACTGGCCGCCCGTGCCGGGCTGACCAACGGCGCGATTTCCTTGATGGAGCAGAACAAGTCCAGCCCGTCGGTGGCGTCGCTCAAGCGGTTGCTGGATGCCGTGCCGATGACGCTGTCGGAGTTCTTCCAGGAGGTCGAATCCTCGCCCACGCCGAAGCACTTCTACACGCGGGACGATTTCGTCGAGCTTTCGCCACAGGACGTCGGACTCGGGGCCGCGGCAGCGCGGGTGTCGTTGCGGCAACTTGGGGATGCATCGCGGCACGCGCTGCAACTTCTGCACGAAACCTACCCGCCCGGCTCGGACACCGGGCCGGAGTTCCTGACCCATGACGGCGAAGAGGCGGGAATCGTGGTCGAGGGGCTGATCGAGGTGACGGTCGGCGATGAAGTTCGTGTTCTAAACCCCGGTGATGGCTACCTTTTCGACAGCCGGTTGCCCCACCGGTTCCGAAATGCCTTCTCGGCGCCGTGCATCGTCATAAGCGCTTGCACGCCGCCGAGTTTCTGACGATTGGTCGCCCGTTCCGTGTGCGGAACGCGGCGTGAAGATGTCGCAGATGCGATACCTGTTGCCACACAAGATCAACCTGTTAGCGTTGGTTGGTGAACAGGACTCGCGTTAAACATTGAGAGTCCGTCGCATGAGACGGTCACAATCAGGGAGAAAGAAATGACCTCATTTCGCACCATTGCGGTCGCTGCTGGGATTGCGGTCGCCGCAACGGGCGCTGCGGCGCAGGAGCGTTTCATCACGATCGGCACCGGCGGACAGACCGGCGTGTACTTCGTGGTGGGGCAGTCGATCTGCCGCCTCGTGAACCGCGGCACCGCCGAGCACAATCTGAAGTGCACCGCGCCGTCCACCGGCGGTTCGATTGCCAACATCAACGCCATCTCGGCCGGCGACATGGACATGGGCGTGGCCCAGTCCGACTGGCAGTACCATGCCTACAACGGCAGCTCGGAATTCGAGGGCAAGCAGGTCGACAAGCTGCGGGCCGTGTTCTCGGTCCATGGCGAGCCCTTCACCGTGGTTGCTCGTGCCGACAGCGGCGCGGCCACCTTCGACGACCTCTTCGGCAAGCGGGTCAACGTCGGCAACCCCGGCTCCGGCCAGCGCGCCACCATGGATGTCGTGCTGAACGCCATGGGCAAGTCTTCCTCTGACTTCGCCCTCGCCTCCGAGCTCAAGCCGGCCGAACAATCGGCGGCCCTCGGCGACAACAAGGTCGACGCGATCATCTACACCGTCGGCCACCCGAACGGCTCCATCCAGGAAGCCACCTCGACGGTGGATGCGGTGATCCTGCCGGTGACGGGCGAGGCGATCGACAAGCTGGTCGCCGACAACCCCTACTACGCCAAGGCCACCATTCCCGGCGGCATGTACAAGGGCACCGACAACGACGTGGACACCTTCGGCGTCAAGGCGACCTTCGTGACCTCCGCCGATGTGCCGGATGACGTTGTCTATACCGTCGTGAAGGCCGTGTTCGACAACTTCGACCGGTTCAAGGGCCTCCATCCGGCCTTTGCGAACCTGCAGGAAGCCGACATGATCGCCGACGGCCTCAGCGCCCCGCTGCATCCGGGCGCTGAGCAATACTATCGCGAGCGCGGCTGGATCCAGTAACGCGCCGGAAGTAACGCGATCCGGGCGGCCCTGCCATACGGGCAGGGCCGCTTCGGGCCGCACAACCCAACATCGGCCTGCATGAGGCGACCAATCGCGCCGGCGGCCGGGCGAACGGGGGCACGCCCATGAGCGACGACAAGCAATTCGAGGCAGCGGCTGTCGAACAGGCAGCGGCGGGTCATGCCGGCCTCAGCCAGAGCGAACTCGACGAACTCGTCGCGTCCTCTGACACAGGTGGCAGATCGCCTTCCGCACCCATTGCGCGCCTGATCATGGTGACGGCGATCGTCTGGTCGCTGTTCCAGCTCTGGATCGCGAGCCCTATCCCCTTCATGATCGGCTTCGGCGTCTTCAACGACACCGAGGCGCGCTCCATCCACCTCGCCTTTGCCCTGTTCCTTGCCTATGCCGCCTATCCTGCGGCCCGCACGCCCGTGCAGCTTGCCCTCGCCGTGGGCGTTCCGGCGCTGTTGTCGGTGCTGTTCATGTACGGCGCCAAGGAAGGCACGTCTGTCTGGTGGGTGCCTCTGGTCGGACTGGGCGTGATCGCCGCGATCCTCCTCGGCTCGCCCAAGGACCGGGTGCCGCCCTGGGAATGGGCGCTCGCCATCGCCGGCGCGGTCTCGTCGCTCTATCTCTACTTTGCCTATGATGCCATCGCTCAGCGGGTCGGTGCACCGATCCTGCCCGACTTCGTGATCGCGGTGATCGGCCTTCTGATCCTTCTTGAGGCGACCCGCCGTGCCCTCGGGCCGGCGCTGATGATCGTCTCGACGGTCTTCCTCGTCTACACCTTCCTCGGCCCGCTGATGCCCAGCATCATCGCGCACAAGGGCAACAACCTCTCCGAGGTGGTGAACCATCAGTGGATCACCACCGAAGGCGTTTTCGGCATCGCGCTCGGCGTGTCGACCTCCTTCGTCTTCCTCTTCGTGCTGTTCGGCTCGCTGCTCGACAAGGCCGGGGCCGGCAACTACTTCATCCAGGTGGCCTTCTCGCTGATGGGCCACATGCGGGGCGGACCCGCCAAGGCGGCGGTCGTCTCCTCGGCGATGACCGGCCTGATCTCCGGCTCTTCCATCGCCAACGTGGTCACCACCGGCACCTTCACCATTCCGCTGATGAAGCGCGTTGGCTTCTCCGCCGAGAAGGCGGGCGCGGTCGAGGTGGCATCCTCGGTGAACGGTCAGATCATGCCCCCGGTCATGGGCGCTGCGGCGTTCCTGATGGTCGAATACGTGGGCATCCCCTATTTCGACGTGGTCAAGCACGCCTTCGTGCCCGCCGTGATCTCCTACATCGCGCTGGTCTACATCGTGCATCTCGAGGCGATGAAGGCCAACATGCAGGGGCTGCCGCGCGCCTACGAGCCCAAGCCGCTCGTCGCCTGGCTGATCTCGCTTGCCTTCACCATCGCGGCGATCTGCGCGCTGTCTTTCGCCGTCTACTTCACGATGGGCTGGATCCGGCCTGTCTTCGGGGCCGCGGCGGGATACGTGATCTTCGGCATGCTGTCCGTGGTCTATGTCGGGCTCCTCTACATCTCCTGTCGCGAGGAGCGGCTCAAGCTGGAGGACCCGAACGCGCCGGTATCGAAACTGCCGCTGCCGGGGCCGACCATCCGCGCCGGTCTGCACTTCCTGCTGCCGGTGGTGGTGCTGGTCTGGGCCCTGATGGTGGACCGCCTGAGCCCGGGCCTCTCGGCCTTCTGGGCGGCCTCGTTCATGATCTTCATCCTGCTCACCCAGCGTCCGATCGAAGCGATCTTCCGCGGCGAGGGGAACCTCGGCGGCGCGCTTCGCAATGGTGTCCGCGAACTGATCGAGGGGCTGGAAGCCGGCGCACGCAACATGATCGGCATCGGCATCGCCACGGCGACCGCCGGCATCATCGTGGGTGCGGTCAGCCAGACCGGTGTCGGTTCGGCGCTGGCGGACGTGGTCGAGGTGCTCTCGGGCGGCAACATCATGGCGATCCTGCTGCTCACCGCGATCCTCAGCCTGATCCTCGGCATGGGCCTGCCGACCACGGCGAACTACATCGTCGTCTCGGCGCTGCTGGCGCCGGTGATCGTGACGCTCGGTCAGCAGAACGGGCTGATCGTGCCGCTGATCGCCGTGCACCTCTTCGTCTTCTACTTCGGCATCATGGCCGACGTGACGCCGCCGGTGGGCCTCGCCTCCTTTGCGGCTGCGGCGGTCTCGGGGGGCGATCCGATCCGAACCGGTGTCGTGGCGTTCTTCTACTCGCTGCGGACGGCGGCGCTGCCCTTCCTCTTCATCTTCAACACCGATCTCCTGCTGATCAATGTCGGGTGGGTGCAGGGCATTTTCGTCTTCATAACGGCGACGATAGCTATGCTGCTCTTCGCGGCAGCAACGCAGGGGTGGTTCCTGACCCGGAACCGGTTCTACGAAACCATCGCGTTGCTGCTGGTGGCCTTCACCTTCTTCCGTCCTGGCTTCTGGATGGACATGGTGGTGCCGCCCTTCGAGACGCTGCCGCCGGCGCAGCTCGAACAGGCGATGGAGGGCACCGAGGCGGGCAATGACCTGCGGCTCACCGTGAACGGGCTGAACTCGGTCGGCGATCCGGTGACCTTCACCGCGCTCGTGCCGGTGCCGGAAGGGGAGACCGGCGCGGACAAGCTGCTGGCCTCGGGGATCGAGGCGGTCGAGCGGGACGGCAAGGTCATCATCGACAACGTCGCCTTCGACAGCCCCGCCCAGAAGGCCGGCCTCGACTGGGACCAGGAGATCGTGGAGGTCCTGGCGCCGAGCGCGCAGCCGTCCAAGTACCTGATGTACCTGCCGGCGCTCCTGCTTCTGGCCGGGATCATCATGCTTCAGCGGCGTCGTGCGACGCCGCTTCCGGCAACCGCCTGACGGGAGGGAACGCGATGTTTGCCAACGTACTTCTGCCGATCGACCTCAACCACCCGGCGTCCTGGACCAAGGCGCTGCCGATGGCGGTGAAACTCTGCGGTTCGGAGGGCACGTTGCATGTGTTGGGCATCGTGCACGACCTGGGATCGGCGATGATCTCGTCCTTCCTGCCCGCGGATTTCGAGAAACGGGCGCTGCAGCAGATGAAGGAGCAACTCGACACCTTCTGTGACGAGAACGTTCCGGAGGGAACCAGCGTGGTCGTGCATGTCGAGCATGGCCATGTGCCGGAACACCTGCTGCATGCGGCAAAGCAGGTGGGCGCCGATCTGATCGTGATGGCGTCCCACCCGCCGGACGACCTGCAGACGATGCTTGTCGGTTCCAACGCCGAGAAGGTCGTCCGCCATGCCTCCATCCCCGTGATGGTGGTGCGGTGACAGCACGATCCACGACCTTTTGGCCCTCGGGCCGGATCAAGAGTTCTCTCGGGGAGGAGACGAACTTCCAACTGGAGAAATCACGAATATGACGCCTTTCGCCATTGCCGGGGTGCAGATGCATGTCGCGGCACTGCACTCCAACGTGGAGGCCATGCGCCACCGGATCGAGATCCTGATGGCGCGCTTTCCCTGGACGCAGATGGTTCTGTTTTCCGAGCTCGCGCCCTATGGCCCGCTCGACCGCTACGCGCAGCCCTTCCCCAACGAGGCGCTGGAGATCTTCCAGGAGGACGCCCGCCGCTACAAGATCTGGCTCATTCCAGGCTCGATGTTCGAGAAGCGCGAGGACGGCCGGATCTACAACACGTCCGTCGTGATCAACCCCGAGGGGGAGATCGTGGCCAAGTATTCCAAGATGTTTCCGTTCCGGCCCTACGAGGCGGGGGTCGCGGCCGGCACCGAGTTCTGCGTGTTCGACGTGCCGGACGTCGGCCGGTTCGGCCTGTCGATCTGCTATGACATCTGGTTCCCGGAAACCACGCGGCAGCTCACCAGCCAGGGGGTCGAGGTGCTGCTGCACCCCGTCTTGACCGGCACCACCGACCGGGACGCCGAGATCGCAATCGCACGTGCGACCGCCGCGCAGTTCCAGTGCTATGTCTTCGACGTGAACGGCCTCGCGGCCGGCGGGGTCGGGCGCTCGCTCGTGGTAGACCCGGCGGCAACCGTGCTGCACCAGTCGGCCGGGCAGGAGGACATGTTCCCGATCGAGGTCGATCTCGACCAGGTCCGGCGCCAGCGCGAGACCGGCCTGAAGGGTCTTGGCCAGGTGCTCAAGAGCTTCCGGGACCGCGATGCGGAGTTCACCGTCTATGACCGCGACAGCGGGGCCGATGCCTATCTCAAGACGCTGGGGCCGTTGGCGACGCCGGGGCAGGGGTCTGCAGCGGGGCTGAAGTCCACCGATCCGCGCACCGCATTGGGCTATCTGGAAAAGGCCGAAACGCCGCCGAAGAACTTTTCCGTCTTCCATGGCAAGACGGGATCGGACTGACCGCGAACGGGTTCCGTCACGTGGCGCCATGACAACCAGGGAGGGGTTACCATGAACGCGCAGACCGGGGAGCAGAAGCTCCCCACCATTCGGGACTATTTCAGCGCCACTCAGCTGCGGGCCGACAGATGGAGCGCGCTGCGCGAAGCCTGCGAAGGGATGGAACGCCACGGGGTGAGCAGCAGGCAGGGCAAGAAGCTGCGCGCTGCCGCGTTGGATCTGATGGAAGCGCTGGCCCCGATCGAAACCTACTGGGCGTTTCCTGGCGCCGCGGTCTTCGAGAACCTGCGGCGTCTTCTGGCGCAGGAGAACATCGAGGATCTCTCGGTGTCGGTCCGCCGGATCGCCCGGGCCCTGACATCGGGCGCCTACCGGCGGCGTACCGTTCCGCTGAATTCCTCCGAGATCGACAACGAGGACTACGAGGACGAGGCCGCGCTGTCGCCCGAAGCCCGCGCCCTCGGCAGGCCCTACTTCGAGGTTCTGATCGTCGACGATGTTGCCGAGCAGCATGAACGCTTCCTGCGCTCCAGCCTGCAACGCATGCGGCGCAGCGAGGATCCGTTCATCTACGAGCCGGTGGTCGTTCCCTCTCTGGAGGACGCTCTGCTGGGGATCCTGTTCAACCACAATGTCCAGGCGGTGGTCATCCGCCCCGGCATCAGTCTGAAGTCCAAGAACAAGCTGCCCATCCTCGACGAATACGTGTCGCACCTGGGGCAGGACGAGGAAGTGGATTCGTTGGCGCCGAGCGAATTCGGGCCGGAAGCCTGCCGGCTGATCGCCAAGATCCGCCCCGAGCTCGACGCCTATCTGGTCACCGACCGTTCGGTTGAGGACATCGCCGGGCTGGATCTGGGCCGCTGCCGCAGGGTGTTCTACAATCAGGAGGACTTCCTGGAGCTTCATCTGAACATCCTTCGGGGCGTGACCGCGCGGTACAAGACACCGTTCTTCACCGCCCTAAAGGAATACTCCAAGCAGCCGACCGGCGTGTTCCATGCGATGCCGATCAGCCGCGGCAAGTCGATCACCCGGTCGCATTGGATCCAGGACATGGGCGCCTTCTATGGCCCCAACATCTTCCTGGCCGAGACATCCGCAACGTCGGGCGGGCTCGACAGCCTGCTGGAGCCCCGAGGGCCGATCAAGGAAGCGCAGGACATGGCGGCCCGGGCCTTCGGCTCCAAGCAGACCTTCTTTGCGACCAATGGCACCTCTACCTGCAACAAGATCGTGGTGCAGGCGCTGGTCAAGCCGGGCGACATCGTGCTGATCGACCGCGACTGCCACAAGTCGCATCACTACGGCATGGTGCTGGCAGGGGCCCGCGTGGTCTACATGGACAGTTATCCGCTCCATGAGTACTCGATGTATGGCGCGGTGCCGATCCGCGAGATCAAGCACCAGCTGTTGCAGCTCAAGGCGGAGGGCAAGCTCGACCGGGTGCGCATGGTTCTTCTGACCAACTGCACCTTCGACGGGCTGGTCTACAACGTCCAGCGCGTGATGGAGGAATGCCTCGCCATCAAGAAGGACCTGATCTTCCTGTGGGACGAGGCCTGGTTCGCATTTGCGCGCTTCGGACCGAGCTATCGTCTGCGGACGGCCATGCGAGTGGCCAACACGCTGCGGAGGACTCTCAAGACCGAGGAAACCGCGGCGGCCTGGGATGCCCAGCAGAAGCAGCTCAAGGACGCCGACGACGAAACCATCCTGAACACGCGGCTCGTGCCACCGCCGGACGCGCGCGTCCGGGTCTATGCCACGCAGTCGACGCACAAGACCCTGACATCCCTGCGTCAGGGCTCGATGATCCATGTCAACGATCAGGACTTCAAGGGAGAGGTCGAGGAGGGCTTTCACGAGGCCTACATGACCCATACTTCGACCTCGCCGAACTATCAGATCATCGCTTCGCTCGATGTCGGGCGCCGGCAGGTGGAACTCGAGGGCTACGAATTCGTCCAGCGGCAGGTCGAGAGCGCGATGGCGATCCGCCGCGCGGTGACCACCCATCCGCTGCTGAAGAAGTACTTCAAGCTGCTGACGCCAAGCGACATGATCCCGGAAGAGTACCGGGAAAGCGGAATCGAGAGCTACTACGACCCCGAACAGGGCTGGCTGGATACCTGGGAAATCTGGTCCACGGATGAGTTCGTGCTCGATCCGACACGCGTCACGCTCGCCGTGGGCGGGACAGGCTGGGACGGCGACACGTTCAAGACCAAGATCCTGATGGACAAGTACGGGATCCAGATCAACAAGACCTCGCGTAATACGGTCCTGTTCATGACCAACATCGGAACGACCCGTTCGTCGGTCGCCTACCTGATCGAAGTTCTGGTCGAGATCGCGAACGAGCTCGACGACCTGCTCGACGATGCCTCAAGGATGGAGCGCAGGTCGTTCGACAACCGGGTTGCGGCGCTGGTCGAACATGTGCCGCCACTGCCGGACTTCAGCCGCTTTCACGATGCGTTCCGGGATGCCGGCGAGACGCCAGAAGGCGACATCCGCTCGGCGTTCTTCCTCTCCTACACCGAGGAGAACTGCGACTACCTGCCGCTCGACGACCGGCTGATGGAGCGGCTCAACGCAGGCGAGGAGCTGGTCTCGGCCAGCTTCGTGATCCCCTATCCGCCCGGCTTCCCGATCCTGGTGCCGGGGCAGGTGATCAGCCCCGAGATCCTAGCCTTCATGCGGGCGCTCGACGTCTCGGAGATCCACGGGTTCCGGGCCGACCTCGGCCTTCGCGTATTCACCAAGGACGCGCTCGCGTCCCTCAAGTCCAGAGACTCGGAAGGGAGCTAGACCAGATGCCCAAGAAGACGCTGAAGAACATCTCGGAGATCCGTCGATACTTCCACACCAATTCGGACCCGATCTATTTCGTCTCGGCCACCAACTTCAACCTGCTCGGGCTGGACGAATGGGTGAAGAATTTCAAGTACATCTGCTACATGGATTGCTTCGACGGCCGGCACCCGAACGTGCTGGTCCCCTCCGAGGTGCCGCATGACGAGTTCCAGTCCATCGAGGACATCAACAACTACCTGCTGCAGCACAAGGAGGTCGTCGACTACGTCAAGGCGCGCGGCGGCAAGCCCAAGTTCGTTTTCCTGATGTTCGACGAGAAGACCGAGAAGCTGGTCAAGGAACTGGGCGGCGAGGTCTGGTTCCCGAAGGCGCGGCTCCGGACGCACATGGACAACAAGATCGAGACCGTACGGGTCGGCAACAAGGCCGGTGTGCCCTCCGTGCCGAACACACTGTCCAAGGTGAAAAGCTACGACCACCTGATGACGCTCTGCGAGAAAGCCGGGCTGGGCAACGACCTGGTTCTGCAATCGGCCTTCGGCGATTCCGGCCACACCACCTTCTTCATCAAGACCGAGGCGGATTTCCGCAAGCATGAGCACGAGATCGTCGGCCAGGGCGAGATCAAGATCATGAAGCGGATCGACTGCCGGGGCTCGGCGATCGAGGCCTGCGCCACCAACCAGGGCACCATCGTCGGCCCGCTGATGACCGAACTGGTCGGCTTCAAGGAACTGACGCCCTATCGCGGCGGCTGGTGCGGCAACGAGATCTTCTCGACCGCCTTCTCGCCCAAGCAGCGCCAGAAGGCCCGAGACCTGACCTTCCAGTTCGGCGAGCAGCTGCGCAAGGAGGGGTATCGCGGCTATTTCGAGCTCGACTTCCTGATCGACAAGAAGAGCGACGACATCTGGCTGGGCGAGTTGAACCCGCGCATCACCGGCGCCTCGTCGATGACCAACCACGCGGCCTTTGCCCATGCCGACGCGCCGCTGTTCCTGTTCCACCTGCTGGAGTTCTCGAAAAAGCCGTTCGACCTCGACGTGGACGAGCTGAACGCCCGCTGGGCGGACCCGGACATGATCGACAGCTGGTCGCAGATGGTCATCAAACACACCGAGGACAGCGTCGACATCATCACCCGCGCCCCGGAATCCGGCATCTATCGCATGATGCCCGACGGGCGGGTGGTGTTCGACCGGTTCGACTATCACCGGCGCGCGGTCGAGAGCGAGGACGAGGCCTTCTTCCTTCGGATCTCCAACATCGGCGACTACCGCTACGAGGGGGCGGACCTCGGGATTCTCGTCACACGCGGGCGCTCCATGACCAAAGGTTTCAAGCTGACGGAAAAGTCGAAGCGCTGGATCGACGGGATCAAGAACGCCTATTCCGCCCGGCCGCTGCCCTCGGCGCAGGCCTACGAGGACCCGGCGTTCAAGATCATGTAGGCGGCGCGCGGTTGCTGAGGTAGCGCGACGCGCCGGGGGAGTGCGTCGCGCAGAGCGCCCGTTATCGGCTTGCGCCATTGCCGGATTGGGATCATCAGGAGGTATGACGGTTCATTTTCGTGCCATCGAGGAGGAGCTGCCGGGCCCGAAATGGGCGGCGCTGTTTTCCGAGTTCTGGCCAGCCTACAAGACCTGGTGGTCCCGCGAGGGCCTCACCACGCGACCGACCTACAGCGAGAGCCGTGCCGCCATCCGGCGCAGCATGCCGGAGATTCTCGACCTCTACGACGAGCTGTGCGAGGCCGCCGGCGGCGGCGACTTGCAGGCGCGGTTCCTCAGCTTCTTTTGCCCGCCCCGCTACCTCTCGGGCTGCAGCCAGGCAATCTGGCCCGGCGACACGCCACTCCTGGTGCGCAACTACGACTACGACCCCAGGGCTTTTGATGCGGTTCTGCTCAAGACGGGCTGGCAGGGACGCGGGGTCATCGGCACGTCGGACGGGCTGTTCGGACTGGTGGATGGCATGAACGATGCCGGGCTCGCGGTGTCGCTGACCTTTGGGGGGCGCCGTGCGATCGGCGAGGGGTTCGGGGTCCCTCTCATCCTGCGCTACATTCTCCAGACCTGCACGACGGCGGAAGAAGCCTGCGAGGTGCTGCGGCGCGTCCCTTGCCACATGAGCTACAACGTCACCGTGATCGATGCGGACCGGCAGTTCATGACCGCCTATCTCGCCCCTGACCGGCCCACGATGGTGGCCCATGTGCCGGTTGCCACCAATCACCAGGAGCGCGTCGAATGGGCGAGCCATGCCCGCCTGACGGCGACGGTGGAGCGCGAGCGGTTCCTGCTGCAGCGGCTGTCTCTGCACCCGGAAACCGAGGAACGCTTCCTGCACCATTTCCTTCAGCCGCCGCTCTATTCGACGGCCTTCGGATCCGGTTTCGGCACGCTTTACACCGCCGCCTACTGGCCGCGCGAGGGCACGATGCGGCTCCTCTGGCCGCACCACACCCTGCGGGCGAGCTTCGACGCGTTCACCGAAGGGGTGGTGTCGATCTCCTATCCCTTCGCGGACAGCTACATCTGAGCGGCGAAGGTCGGTTTCCCGTCCAACACCCTGTGCCGGTTTTAGCGGATCCCGGTTCGCGGTAGGGGCTGCCCGAGTGAGGCCGGCGCGCCGCTTCGCGAGGCGAACCCGGCCAGCACGACGAGGGTCAGCGCATAGGGCAGAACGATCAGCGCCTGCAGCGGCACGCCCGTCGGCATGAGCTGGGCACGCAACTGGAGCGCCTCGGCGGCGCCGAATAGAAGCGAGGCGGCGACGATCCCCACCGGGTGCCGCCGTCCGAGGATCAGGATCGCGAGCGCGATGTATCCCCGCCCGGCCGTCATGTTGTCCAGAAACAGCCCCGTGGCGCTTATCGACAGGAACGCCCCGCCAAGGCCCGCCAGCACGCCACTGGCCATGACGGCGAGGTAGCGGGTCCGGATGACGTAGAGGCCCAGCGTTGTCGCCGCGACCGGGTGCTCGCCGACGGCCGAGACGGTCAGGCCGATGGTCGATCGGCACAGCACGACCCAGGACAGCAGCACAAGGCCGAGGGCCGCGTAGGTCAGTATGTCGTGGCTGAAGAGCAGCGGCCCGAGCACGGGGATATCGGCGAGCGGACCGAAGTCCAGCGGCTTGAAGGGCGTGATCCGCGGCGTCTCTGCGCCAGCCCGGAACGCCAGCCGGAACAGGAAGGCCGTGGTGCCGGCGACCAACAGGTTGATGGCAATGCCCACAACGACCTGGTTGGCCCGCAAGGTGATCGCGAAACAGCCGAGCAGCAGCCCGACGAGCCCGCCCACGACCATCGCCGCGGCCAGCCCGACGCTCAGCTGGCCGGACAGAAAGGTGAGCATGAACCCGGCGAAGCAGCCGGCCAGCATCATGCCCTCGAGCCCGACGTTGAGCACGCCGGAGCGTTCGGCAAAGACCCCGCCGAGGGCCGCGAGCAGGATCGGCATGCTCAGGCGCACACTTGCCGAGAGGAACCCGGCGAAAACGGGATCGGTCAGGATCGACATCATCGTTGGGTCTCCGGGGCGGTGCGCCGGCGCAGGAGATGGCCGATCGCGGTGAAGAGCGCGCCCTGTCCGATCAGGAACAGCACCACCAGCGCCTGGATCATGGCGATGAGCGCCCCGGGCACGCCGAGCGCGCTTTCCATGGTCGAGGAGCCGATCTGCAGTGCGGCGAAGAGCGTTGCGGCCATCAGGACACCCAATGGGCTGGTGCGACCCAGCAGCGCCACGATGATCGCGGTATAGCCGAAGCCGGGGGACAGGTTCTCGATCATGCGGCGGTGCACGCCGGCGACCTCGGAAAAGCCGGCGAGCCCGGAGAGCGCGCCGCAGAGGACGAAGGCGAGCAAGGTTACGCCGGTCACGTTGATCCCCGCGCTGCGCGCCGCCCGCGGGTTGTGCCCGACCGACCGCAGACGGAAGCCGCCCACCGACAGCCAGAGCCAGACCTGCGCCGCGACCGTGACGAGGATCACGAGCAGGATACCGGCATGGAGCCGCGTCGTCGGAACGAGGATCGGCAGTCGCAGCTCGCGCGCAAGGCGCTCGGTCTGGGCCAATGGCGAGCCGGGCGCTTGCAGGGGGCCGTGCAGGAGGTAGCTGACGAAGTGGATGGCGACGTAGTTGAGCATGATCGTGGTGATCAGCTCATCGGCTCCGAAGCGGAGCTTCAGCACACCGGCGATCGAGGACCAGAAGGCGCCGGCCAGCATGGCGGCTGCAGCCATTGCCGGCAGCACGATGGCTGACGGTGCCCCTGCAAGCTGAACGCCGACAAAGGCCGTGGCGATGCCGCCGATGAAGATCTGTCCTTCCGCGCCGACGTTGAACACGCCCGCCCGGAAGGACAGGGCAATGCCGATACCGGCGAGCGCCAGCGGCACCGTCCGGATCGCGGTTTCGGCGAGCCCGTTGGTGCTGCCCAGAGAGGCCTGGAACAGCACGGCGCAGGCCTCGATGGGGTTCACGCCCATCGACAGGATCAGCAACGCGCCGACGCCGAACGCCAGCGCCAGCGCGACGAGGCCCGACAGGGCGTTCTGCGCGACCAGCCGCTCGCGCAGAAAGGCGAGGGCGTCCGCGCCGGGGGCGGTGCGGACGGTCATGCGGCGCGCCCCGCCATCATGAGGCCGAGCGCGGCGATGTCGTAGTCGGGGCCCGTCTGCTCGCCGATGATCATGCCGCGATACATGACGACGATCCGGTCGCAGAGCGCCACCAACTCGTCCATCTCGGCAGAGATCAGCATGATGGCTGCTCCTCCGGACCTGCTGTCCAGGAGGCGGCCATGGACAAAGGCGGTGGCGCCGAAATCCAGCCCTCGTGCGGGCTGCACCGCGACGATCAGCTTGGGGTCCCGCGTCAGCGCGCGCCCCATCACGAGCTTCTGCTGGTTGCCGCCGGACAGGGAGCCGACGGGTTGGCGAATGTCGCCGGGTCGGACGTCGTAATCCTGCACCAATTCCCGCGCGAACTCGGCGATGTGCCTGCCGCGCCGCAGCCCGGCGCGGGCGAATCTGCGCCATCCGGCCATCTCGATGACGGCGTTGTCGGCGACCGACATGTCCGGCACCAGGGCCGTGCGGTGCCGATCCTCCGGAACATGGGCGACGCCGCGGGCGATCCGGACAGCGGGGGAGGCTCCGGTCATGTCCGCGCCGTCCAACTCGATGCTCCCGTCGCTCAGACGCTGAAGGCCCACCACGACCTCGGCCAGCTCGCTCTGCCCGTTGCCGTCGACCCCGGCGACGCCGAGGATCTCGGATCGGCCGATCTCGAGGTCGATCCCATCGAGCTGGCGAAGCCCGCGTTCGTCCGTGAGACCCGCGCCGCGCAGACGCAGGACGGTGCCCGTCTCGCCGCGCGGGGTGGTGTTGCGCCGGGGCCGGGAAGTCACCGCGCCGACCATCAGGCGCGCGATCTCGCCTTCTGATGTCTCGGCGGTGGTGAGGCAGCCGGCAACCTTGCCGCGCCGCAGGACCGTGATCCGGTCCGTCACGGCCATCACCTCGTGCAGCTTGTGGCTGATGAAGATGATCGCAGTGCCTTCCTCTGCGAGAGAGCGCACCACCGCGAAGAGCCGGAGGCTTTCCTGCGGCGAGAGCACCGCGGTCGGCTCGTCGAGGATTAGCACACGCGCGCCGCGGTGGAGCGCCTTGAGGATCTCCACCCGCTGCTGCCCGGCGACCGTCAGGCTGCCGACGCGGGCGGAGGCATCGACCTGCAGGTCGTGCCGGCGCCCGAGCGCATCGACCTCCCGCGCCACCCGGTCGAAATCGGGAAAGAACACCCGGCCGCCGGCGCGTTCGCGCGGCAGGCCGAGCGACATGTTCTCGGCCACGGTCATCGTCTCGATCAGCATGAAATGCTGGTGGACCATGCCGATCCCGAGGTCCTGCGCGGTTTGCGGATCGCGGATGACAACTGGCTGGCCATTCAGCCGGATGGCGCCCGCATCGGGCTGGAGCAGACCGGACAGTGCCCGCATCAGCGTCGTCTTGCCGGCTCCGTTCTCGCCGAGCAGCGCATGGATCTCGCCGGGCCGGACCTCGAGGTCCACGGCGTCGTTGGCCACCACCTTGCCGAAGGCGATGCGGATGCCGGACATGCTGACCGCAGGCGGCTGCACGTTCGTAGGGGGCAGGGTGGCGGCCATGCCGGGCCTACTCGACCGGGCTGGTGTCGAGCGGCACCTCGAAGCTGCCGTCCTTGATCGCGGCAATCTTGGCCTCGACCGCTTCCATCACCGCTGGGTCCACGCGGCTTTCCAGCCCGTGGAACGGGGCCAGCCCGACCGAGCCGGAAGCAACGCCGTAGGACCAGTTCTCGCTGGTCCAGGTCTCGTCCATGACCGCCTGCCCGACGGCGGTGACCAGTGGTCCGAGATCCCAGGTCACGCTGGTCAGCACGGTTTCCTCGCCGAGGAAGTTCTGATCGGTCATCGCGCCGAGTGCCAGGACACCCTTTTCCGCCGCCCCGTCGATCACGCCCACGCCCTGTGCGCTGAGCACGTCCGCGCCCTGTTCGATCTGGGCGATCGTGGCCTCCTTGGCCTTGGGCGGATCGAACCAGCTTCCGATGAAGGTGTGCAGAACGGTGACTTCAGGGCTGACCTCTCCGGCACCGGCGGTGTAGGCGTGCAGGTTGGCGAGCATGTTCGGAGCCGGCATGCCGCCGACCCAGCCGATGGTGCCGGTCTCGGACGCGCCCGCCGCCAGCATCCCAGCGAGGTAAGCGCCCTGGTAGTCGGGGTTGGAATAGGTGCCGAGGTTGTCGCTCAGCTCCGAGGCGGTGCCGGCCATGAAGATCGTCTCGGGGAAGCTCTCGGCGGCATTGAGCGCGGCGTCCCCGAAGGAGAAGCTGTGCGCGAACACGAGGCCATAGCCGCGGGAGGCGAAGTCCCGCAGCAGCCGCTCGGCATCGGCATCCGTGACGTTCTCGGCATAGGCCACGTCGACCCCGAGCGCCTCGCCGGCCAATTTCAACCCGTTGTAACCGACGGAGTTCCAGTCGTTGTCGGTGATCGGGCCGGGCAGGATCATGGCGATCTTCAGCGGTTCGCCATCCGCTTGGGCGTGGGAGGCTGCCGGGAGCAGCAGGGGGGCTGCAAGCATTGCGGCGCGAAGGATCGCGCGGCGGGTCGTGAGGGCGGGCATGGGGATGTCTCCTGTTCGAGGGGGCGGGAAGTTGCGGCTGTCACCAGACGATGGGGTGCGTCTCGCCCGTCCGGACGTTGACGAACCCCGATGGATTGTCGTCGCTCGGCGCGACGAGGACCCACCGCCACGGGGCGCAGGTCAGGGTCGCGAAGGCGAGGCGCTCGGGGAAGCCCGGCTGCCAGCGGGGAGAAGAGGTGGGCTCCCACATCCAGTCCACCTTGGCGGCCTCTGCGTAGAGATGCTCCATCTCGCGGGCCAGGTCGCCGGCCGGGCGGCAGGTCATCAGACCGCCGATCTCGTAGTGAACGGTTGCGACGAGCTGCCCCTCGCGCACCAGCGCCCAGCCGCCCTGCATGTCTCGCAAGGTATTGACCGCGCGGGCCATTGCCGCGTCGCAGGAACCGACCGCCCAGATATTGTGCTGGTCGTGGGCCATGGTGCAGGCGAGCGCCGTGCCGGGGGTCGAAGGGCCGGTGCCACGCCAGAACATCCGGGCGACCCGGCCGGTGTCGAGGTGCCGGTCGATGACGGAGAATTTCGTCACGGTCTGCGCGGTCTCGCGTTGCACGATCCCGTCCTGGACGGGAAGCGAAACGGTGAGGAAGTCATCCTCCCAGTGAAACGGCCGGAGCACCGCGGCCGTCACGCTGGCGCGGCCGTCCGGGGCCATGATCTCGAAATCCGCCGCTGTCAGTTCCCGCGGCAGCCGCACGGAGGCGCGCGCCCGTTCCGGCCGTTCGATCCGGGGGACCCCCAGCAGGTATTCCTTACCGTGCGACACCTGCCGGCCATCGGCCCAGACCTCGGCGATCGAGATCGTCTCGACATCATCGAGAAGAACAAGGTCGGCATAGCGCCCCGGCGCGATCGCTCCGACCCAAGGCGTGAGCCGCATGTGCCGGGCCGGGTTCAGCGTCACCATCTGGATCGCCGTCTCGGGGCGCAGCCCCGCCTTGATCGCCAGGCGGACATTGTGATCGGTGGCACCGATGGCCAGCGTGTCCTGCGCCGCGCGGTCGTCGGTGCAGATTGCGAGGTGGCTCCAGTCCGCCAGCCCCATCTCCAGAAGCCCGGCCACCATGTCGGGCAGGGAATGCGGGCGCAGTTCCACGAAGAGGCCGCGGGTGAGCTTGTCCATCACCTCCTCGGCTGTCCAAGCCTCGTGATCCGAGGCCATGCCGGCGGCGGCGAAGGCGGAGATCTCGGTGATGTCCCGCATCCCGGCGGCGTGGCCTTCGACGACCCCACGGGCCGCGAAGGTCGCCCCGATCATGCCCCACAGCCGGTCGTGGCTCGGGTTGGACGCATCCCAGACCGCGGGCCAGTCCATCACCTCGTCGAGCCCGGCAACCTGCGGTGTCGCCATGAAATCCGCCTGCTCCCGCGCGCCATAGTAGCCGCCGCCGCCCTCGTAGGCCGTCGGCGGCACGGCGGAGCCGGGCAGGGGGAAGATCTTGGCAGGCATTCCCGCGCGCCGGTGCGCCAGCCAGAAGTCGAGGTTCCCGGGGCCGTCGACGTTGGAATATTCGTGGCTTGCTTCGCAGGTCCAGGTGCAGCCGTGGGGCAGCACGAGCGCGGCTTCCCACTCCGGGGTGAGGTGCGAGGATTCGATATGCTTGTGAACCTCGCCGAACCCCGGAACGGCGGCGAGATCGGGCCGCTCCATCAGCCGCTCGGCTGTGCCGTTCCAACCGCCGGCCGGCCCTGTCCAGGCGATGCGGCGGCCGCTGATGACGATGTCGCGGTCGCACAGCCACAGACCGGAGTGCACATCCAGCATGCGGCCCACGCGCAGGATCAGGTCCGCCGGCTTCTTGCCAAGCGCGACCAGCGTCAGGGCCTGCCGGAGCCGGACCTCGTCCCAGGCGTCGGGCAGCAGGTCGTCGGGGAGCGGCGATCCGGCCATGTCGTTTCTCGGGTCAGTCATCTTAGCCCTGCGTTGTCGTGAGGCCGTGGCGGGTGAGGAACGCGTCGATCAATGGCACGGCCGCATCGGCGATGCCGTGGATCAACATGCGCCCCTTTTCAGCAGTCGCGGCCCGCGGATCGCCGAACACGCCGCTTTCGGAGATCTCGCGCAGCTGAAAGGGTTCCTGTCCGAAGGTCGGCGGAAAGTCCGGGTATTCCGGCGTTGCCCTGTCCATTTGGACGGCTTCGGGCCGCAGGGCCAGCATCATCGACGTCTCGACCTCGTCGGCGTGATAGAAGCCGGGGCCCGCGGGCTTGCTGGTGCAGATCTTGCCCGCCAGCGGTTCTAGCCCGGGATAGTCCAGGTGGAGGACGGGCAGTCCCTCGGAGAGCAGCGTGCGCGCGGCAAGCGCGATCGGCCCGCTGTTCCCGAAATGCCCGTTCAGGGTGATGAGCGCCGGTATGCCCATGCCTATCAGGCCCCGCCCGATATCCTGGATCATCGCGCGCAGGGTTTCCGGGCTGATCGACAGAGTCCCCGGAAAAGCCTCGCTGGACCATGTTTCGCCGTACCCGCAGGCCGGCAGCAGGAACGCGCCGGTCCGTTCGGCAATCGCCCGCGCGACTCCCTCGGCAAGGTCGCGGTCGACCGTCAGCGGGAGGTGCGCGCCATGCTGCTCGATCGCCCCCACCGGGAGGATCGCGGGAATGTTCCGCGAAAGATCTCCTGCAACGTCCGGCCAGCTCAACGCGGCAAAGTCGCGGATCATGCGGTTTTGCTCCGATTCAATGGATGTCCTTTCCCGAAGGATGCCTGCTCGAAAGGTTGAGGCGCGCTGTTTTCCCAACGCTGCCCCTGGGAGGAAATTTTCCCTGCATTGTGAGGGGTGCTTGGGTGATTGTTCTGTTCTGCGGTGCTCCGGAGGTACTGCCCGGAGCGCGTCCGCCGCGCAAGCGGGCAGGGTGTCAGCTTCGGGGAGCCCACCCGTCAGCCTTGAGTTGAGTGCCGGAACTCTGGGCAACTGGCGTGAAGTTTGGGCATTCGGCGGAAATTCTTGCGATCGTGCAGGGCGTGCTCGTCGTGAAACAGCGCGATGAGTCGGCGGATATGGCGCGTGGCTTGCCCTGCCTCGAGCCGGTTCGGCGGGCCATAGCGCGCGGGCAGCGAGGCGCTTCCGGCTGTTGGAAGGTGATCGGAAGACCTCGTTTTCAAGTAAGTCGCTCCCAGGAAATGCCTGCCGGTCTCGCAGATTTTTAAATGATTGTAGAGAGATGCGGCGCTCACCGCGTCGCCTGGCTCTGGAAGCGCTTTGCGCCGGGTGGAAGGGCGCTTGTCATATGCCCTGTATGACCATTCGGCGTGTCCCGGCCTCGTTGGCGCAAGGGAGCGTTGCACATCGGCCTCACGATGTTGAGCGTGGCCGTTGGAAAGGCCGGCATCGGGCTTCGTCGGGCCCGACTGGCCTTTCGTCGCTGCGCACGCGTAGATCGTAGGCACTCTGCCCTCCATACGGGAGTTGTTGCCTGACATGTTTCGCCCGCCCCGGGACTACGTTTATCTGGATGCGGTCGCCTCGGCCGGGTCCATCCGCAAGGCCGCAGCGCGCCTGCATGTGGCCTCCACATCGCTCAACCGGAAGATCCTCGAGATCGAGGGCGAGTTGGGCATGCCGCTGTTCGAGCGTTTGCCGCGCGGGGTGCGCCTGACCGCTGCGGGCGAGGTGATCCTCACCGCGATCCGGCGCAATATCGGAGACGTGGAAACGGCGAATGCCCAGATCCGGCAGCTGCGCGGGCTGGTGCGGGGCAACGTGTCCATCGCCGTCGCCCATTCCGTCGCCAACGATTTCATCCAGGGGGCGATCACCAGCTTCCAGGAGCATCACCCCGGCGTCCATTTCAAGATGATCGTCGGCGCCACCAGCGATCTCGTGCGCTCGCTCATGCGGGACGAGACCGACCTGCTGCTGGCGCATGATCCCGCCCCGAACAAGGAGCTGGAGGAGATCGCCTCTGTGGCGCAACCGCTGTTTGCGATGATGCGGCCCGATCATCCTCTGGCGCAACGGACCAAGCTTCGCCTGACCGACTGCCAGCCCTATCTGCTGGCCCGGGGCCGCAATCCTTCGGTGGGCGGACATTGCTGAACGAGGTCATTGCCAGGCAGCGGCTGTCGCTGAACGTGGTGCTGGAAGCCAACACCATGAGCGCGCTGAAGGCCTATGCCCGCCGGACCGACGCGATCTGCTTTCAGTTCGAGGTCGGCACCCGGGAGGAGGTGGCGTCGGGCGAGCTTGTCGCTATCCCGCTGGTCGATCCCGAATTGCGCAGCGGGCGGCTGATCTTTGCGGCGCGCAAAGATCGCAACCTGCCCCTGCCGGCGATGAGCTTCATCGAAACGGTCAAGCAGGCGCTGTCCCAGATCTGATCGGAACGCCACCCGAGCGCACACATTTTGCTCTCACCCATGGATAGATTTGGTTCTATCCGCAGCGCAGCATTTTTGGCCATGTGAAGGCGACGCAAAGAGATATGAGGGCAGACGTGCAGGCCAAGGTGTTCAGATTGTCGATGGCGCATCCGGGGGATCTCTCGGCGCTCGCCGCTTTGCTGGACGATGGCACGATCCGCGCCGCCGAAATCGTCGCGGTCATCGGAAAGACCGAGGGAAACGGCGGTGTGAACGATTTCACGCGAGGATATTTCACCGACAGCCTGATGTCGCTGCTGGCCCGTCACCTGAACCGGCCGCCCGAGGAAATCGCCCGGACCGTCCCCTGCATCCTGTCGGGCGGCACCGAGGGGGTGCTGTCTCCGCATTACGTCGTTCTTTGCCGCAGTGCGGAATCCCTGGCTCCGAGCGAGAGCGTGGCTGCACTGGCCATCGGGGCGGCCTGTTCCGGGGACACGCCGTTCGAAACGGTCGGGACCGCGGATCATACGCGCGCGGTGGCGCAGAGCGTGCGGGCGGCGATGGCGGATGCGGGGATCGACGATCCGGCCGATCTGCACTTCGTTCAGGTCAAGGCGCCGTGCCTGACCTCGGACCGGATCGCTGCCCTGCAGGCGGCCGGGCTGACGTCCCCGGCGCCAAATGCCGGCGTCTCCATGGCCCGCGCACGGGCGGCGGGGGCCATGGGCGTTGCGCTGGCCACAGGCGAGATCGACGAGAGCGAACTGGACGACCGGGAGTTCCTGAAGAACTTCGATCGGTTCAGCTCCCGCGCGAGCATTTCCTCCGGCGTAGAGGTGCTCTGCAACGAGGTGGTCGTGCTGGGCATGAGTCCGGCATGGAACGGCCCGCTGCGGATTTCCCACCGCGTGATGGCCGACGCCATCGACATCGCGGCCGTGCGCGGGGTGTTCTCGGACCTTGGATTCTCCGGTGCGCTGCAGGTGGGGGCGCAGGAGCGCGACCGGCTGAGGGCCATGTTCGTGAAATGCGAGCCTGACCAGTCCGGGCAGATCCACGGCGCCCGGCACACGATGCTGAACGACACGGATATCGACCCCCAGCGGCACATCCGCGGCGCGGTCGGCGGCTTGGTCGCCGGGGTGGCCGGCGACACGCGGATTTTTGTCTCGGGCGGCGCGGAGCATCAGGGGCCGTTCGGCGGCGGTCTGATCGCCGTGATCGCGGAGGCGGCCGAGGCATGCAAGGAAGGACAGGCTCAATGAAGATCGCGATCATCGGCGCCGGCGTCGCCGGCAGCATCATGGCGCGCGGGCTGGCGCAGGTGCCGGGCATCGAGGTGCATTGCCTGGAACGGATCGCTCCCGGCGAACATGCCGAGGCGGGCACCGGGCTGAACATCGGGCCGAATGCGGTGCAGGCTTTGCAGGCGACCGATCCGGACCTGGCGCGTTCGGTGTCGGAGGTGTCGTTTCCCTGGTCGGGATGGCGGGCCTCGACGATGGGCGGCCGCGAACTGTTCGACATCAAGCTGAAGAGCATCGCGCCTGTGGATGGCTGGCGCCTTCGATGGTCGGAGCTCTACCGGGTTCTGCGCGATGCTGCGGGCGACCGCATCCGCTATGGCTGCAGCATCGACGCGATTACCGACAAAACCGACGGCACCGGGCGGCTGGACATCGCCTTCACCGAGGCGGGATCGGCAAAGACCCTGACCGACGTCGATCTGCTGATCGCGGCCGATGGCCGGTTCTCCCAGGTGCGCAGCCGGTTCCGTGGGCCGGTCAACGCGCGCCAGGTCGGCGTGGCGATCTTTCGGCTGATCGCGCCCAACACGACGGGCGGCCTGATCGATGATTACGAACAATGGTTCAATGGGCCGAACCGCCTGCTCGGCTACCGGGTGCCGGATGACAGCATCTACATGTCGGGCACGTTCCCGATCCCGGTCGGTAGCGAGATCCCGGAAGAGATGAAGACCCGGGAGGCTCTGCGCCGCAGCTTTACCCCGGCCGATGGCAAGCTCAGCGCCCAGGGGGAATGGCTTGTCGATCTGGTGACCGACGAGAGCGTCGAGCTGCATTGGGCGCGGCTGCAGGAAAGCCCGCTCTGCCTGCGCGAGGACGGGGCCAACGTTCTCTATCTCGGCGACAGTTCCAACGGCATGGTGCCGACCCTGGGGCAGGGAGCCACGCAGGCGATGGAAAGCGCCTGCGCAGCGCTCGCCATCATCCGCGATCTGGCCGAGGCCGGCCAGTACGACCCGGCGCTCTGGCTCGAAGCGATCGTCCGCGCGCGCCATGACAGGTTGCGCTTCGTGATGGATTTCTCGCTGGAGGCCAGCGACACGCTGCTGGCCGGTTCGGACCCGGTTGCCGGGTCGCTGAAGAAGCTCGAGGCGCCGTTCCAGCGGAAATTGTCTCTGCTCTACAACGACTTCGCAGTTCCGGGTGGCGTTCTGGAATCCGCATGACCAGCCGCCCGATCACGCCACTCA
The DNA here is from genome assembly GCF_900188335.1 of Tropicimonas sediminicola. GTDB lineage: Bacteria > Pseudomonadota > Alphaproteobacteria > Rhodobacterales > Rhodobacteraceae > Tropicimonas > Tropicimonas sediminicola. The sequence continues at coordinate 880,224 of NZ_FZOY01000001.1, forward strand.
CAGAAACGACAGCCATAGAAACACGCCAACAGGAGACCTCTCAATGAGCGATATGCTTCGCCGGAAATTCCTCTCGACCCTGGGCCAGATCGGCCTCGGCATCGCGCTGTCCAGCAGCGTCGCCGTTTCCGCCTCCGCCGCCGACAAGGTGAAGATCGGCGTCTTCGTCGCCAGTTCCGCGCTGCCCTACTACGTCGCCGCGGAGCGCGGCTATTTCGAAGAGGTCGATCTCGAGGTCGAGCCGGTATTCATCGGCACCCATCCCCTGATCGTGCAGGCGATGGTCAGTGGCGACATCGACGCGGTTTCGAACCTCGTTTCGCTCGAAGGTGCAAACATCAACGCGCTGCGCCCCGACACGATGCAGTTCATCGCGCTCTACGGCCAGAACAGCGAGTACGTGATGGAGCAATTCGTGGTGAAGCCCGACAGCACCGCGACCAGCATCGCCGATCTGAAGGGGGCGAACCTGTTCTCGGCGCCCGGACCGGCCAACCTCGGCGCGGCCAAGGCAAGCCTGCTCGCCTCGGGGCTCGGCGAGGACGAGTTCCGGATCCAGGAGCAGGGCATGGGCAACCATATCGGCGCGATGCAGAGCGGCAATTTCGACGGCGGCTACACGCTCGAGGCGCTGGCCTCGATCATGGTCGATCTCGGGATCGCCAAGCGGCTTGAGACCGGTGTGATCGCCAAGTACCTCATGAAGGACGAGACCGCGGAGGCCTATGCGGCCGGTGCGGCGGTGTCGGGCAAACTGATCGCGGACCGTCCGGACGTTGCCAAGCGGTTCGCTGCGGCCTGGGCGAAGGCGGTGAAGGATGCCAACGACGATCCCTCGGCCCGGTCGCTGCTGGCCGAGATGAAGGTTCCGGAGAACCTGACCGAAACCGTTCCGCTGGCGCATTTCAGCATGGTTTCCGACCTCAGCGAAGCCGAGCTTGGCGAGTTCCAGAGCTTCGTCGATATCGGTGTCGATCTCGGTGTCGTGGCCGAGAAGATCGATGTCGCCGACATCACGGAGGCGATGTGAGCTTGCCGAGGCCGATCATGTCCCCGGACGATAGCGCGCTGCGTCTGGTCTCTGCGGGAAACCCCGCGGAGGCTGGCGACCATGCGGACACCGGTGACCATGCCGAGCGCTTCCGCTGGTTCGCGCCGGGCACCCACATCACCATTCGCGGATTGACCAAGACCTTCGGGGACACGGTTCTCTACGAGGATTTCGATCTCGACCTGCCGCGCGGCAAGGTGGTGTCGATCTTCGGCCCGAACGGATGCGGGAAGAGCACGCTGATCAACATGATCTCCGGGATCATGGACTATGATGCCGGCACGATCCTGTTCGACGGCAAGACCGCACGCGAGACCAAGATCGGCTATGTCTTCCAGAACTACCGGGAGGCGGGCTTTCCCTGGCTCCGGGCGATCGACAACATTCGCTACCCGCTGAAGTTCCTGCGCCTGACCAAGGCCGAACAGGACGCGCGGATCGAGAAGCTGCTGGCCAGCTTCAATGTCTCCATCGATCTCAACCGCTACCCCTACGAACTGTCGGGTGGCCAGCAGCAGCTCGTGTCGATCATGCGCGCCCTGGTTATCGACCCCGAGGTGCTGTTCCTCGACGAGCCGTTCTCGGCGCTGGATTACGAGATGACGCTGTTCCTGCGCGACAAGCTTCAGGCGGTTCTGACCGAGATGCAGGTGACGTCGCTGCTGGTGTCGCACGATCTCGACGAGGCGGTCGAACTGGCTGACGAGGTCCTGCTGCTCACCCGCAAGCCGACCTCGGTTGCCGCGCGCATCCCCTTCGACGCGCCGCGCCCGCGCAATGCGGAAACCACGGTGACACCGGAGTTCATAGACGTGAAGACGCGGTCGCTCGAGATCTTCCAGCGGGAGGTGCGCAAGCCATGATCCAGAAACTGCGAGACAGGCTGCCGGCGATGGGCTGGCTGCAACCGGTGCTCGGGGCGCTCGCGCTCGTCGCGGTCTGGGCCTTCGTCAACCTGGTGGAGATGGTCGACCCGGTGCTGCTGCCGTCGCCGAAGCAATCCTGGGCGGCCTTCGTCGAAGGCATGACCGAGGGCACGCTCGGGCACGATTTTCTGCGCACGATCATCCGAACCATGAGCGCCTTTGCCGTGGCGACGGTCATCGCGGTGCCGATGGGTGTGGCCCTGGGCTCGTCGAGCCGGCTCTACCGGTCCGTCGAGTTCCTGATCGATTTCTTCCGCTCGACGCCGGCCTCGGCGATGTTCCCGCTGTTCCTCGTGTTTTTCGGGATCGGCGAAGAGGCCAAGATCGCCGTCGCGGCCTTCGGCGCGGCGCTGATCATCCTGTTCAACACCGCCTACGGCGTAATGAACGCGCGACAGCTTCGCCAGCTGGCGGCGCAGGTGATGGGCGCGTCGCGGGCCCGTATCCTGTGGGACGTGACGGTCTGGGAATCCCTGCCGCAGACCTTCATCGGCCTGCGCTCCGGCGTATCGATGGCGCTGGTCATCGTCATCGTGGCCGAGATGTTCATCGGCTCGACCGACGGGTTGGGCAAACGGATCATCGACGCCCAGATGATCTTCAACATGCCGGACATGTATGCCTCCATCTTCGCGGCAGGCGCCCTGGGCTACCTGATGAACCTGCTCTTCACCCTGCTGGAGACGCGCTTCGTGCACTGGGGAGGAAAGTAGGACATGCCCATGAAAATCGGCGTTCACAAGCTCGCCATGGCGTCCCCGGCCGACACCGCCGAGCTGCGCGCACAGTTGGAGAGCGGCGCGATCGATCCGCGGTCGGTCGTCGCCGTCATCGGCAAGACCGAGGGCAACGGGGGTGCGAACGATTTCACCCGCGCCCTCGCCACCATGTGTTTCGCGCAGGTCCTGGCCGAGGCCAGGGGGGAGGCGGTGGCGGAGGTCGAGGCTGCCGTCGCCTTTGTCTGGTCGGGCGGCACCGAGGGCGTGCTGTCCCCCCACGCCACGGTCTTCACCCGGCAGGAGGATCAGGACGAACCGGCCGGCGGAGGGCGCCTTGCCCTCGGGCTGGCGATGTCTCCGGACCTCGCCCCCGAGGACATCGGCCGCATGGCCCATGTGGAGATGGTGCGCGCGGCCACCGAGCGGGCGATGGCGGATGCAGGGATCTGCGATCCGGCGGATGTCCATTACGTTCAGGTCAAGGGGCCTTTGCTGACGCCGGCCCGGATTGCCGATGCCGGGGGGCGCGGCGCCGCTCTGGTGACTCAGGATCCGAACGGGTCGAAGCCCTACGCCCGCGGAGCGATGGCGTTGGGCGTGGCGCTGGCATTGGGGGAGGTCAAGGCCGAGAACGTCGATGACGGCGCGATTGCGCGGCGGCTTGAACTCTACTCCTCCGTGGCCTCGACCTCTGCCGGCGGCGAGCTGACGAAATGCGAGGTGCTCCTGTTCGGCAACTCGGCTGCGGCGGTCGGAGAGTTCCGGATCGGCCACGCGGTGCTGGCCGACGCGATCGACGCCTCTGCCGTGAAAGCGGCGATTTCCGACGCCGGTGGCGCGCCGGTTGCCGTCTTTGCCAAGGCCGAGGCCGCCGCAACCCTGCGAGGCCGGCGGACGACCATGCTGTCGGATGCCGACATCCACTACGAACGCCATGCCCGCGCCGCGGTCGGCGGGGTGATCGCTTCGGTGACCGGCGATCCGGCGATCTTCGTCTCCGGTGGGACGGAGCATCAATGCACGCCCGGCGCTGCCCCGATCGCCGTCATTGCAAGGGTCTGAGACATGGCGGAGCTTTGGGAACTGTCGGCGCATGATCTGGTCACGGGCTACGCAGCCGGAGAGTTCACGCCGCTCGATGCGCTGGAAAGCGTTCTGGCGCGATGCGATGCGGTCAACCCGGTCATCAATGCGGTGATCGCGCGGGACGACGCGCGTTCCCGCGAGATGGCGCGGGACAGTGCGGCTCGCTGGCAGGCCGGGGCGCGCCTGTCAGCGCTCGACGGGGTGCCGATCAGCGTGAAGGACAACCTGCTCGTGGCCGGGCTGCCGGCGACCTGGGGTACCCCTGGGCTGCGGGATCACGTGCCCACGCGGGATGAATGCCCGGTGGCGCGACTGCGCGCGGGCGGGGCGGTGCTGTTCGCCAAGACCAACGTGCCGGAGCTGACCGTGCAGGGCTACACCGACAACCGGCTGTTTGGCGCGACGGGCTTGCCCTTTGCCCCGGACCTGACGCCGGGCGGGTCCAGCGGCGGTGCGGCGGCTGCGGTCGCGGCGGGCATCGGGCCTCTGGCCCTCTGCACGGACGGCGGCGGCTCGATCCGGCGCCCCGCGGCACATGCCGGCCTCTATGGCTTCAAGCCGGGTGCCGGCCGGGTGCCGCGCGGCGAAGGGTTCCCCGCGATCCTCGGGGCGTTCGAGGTCGTGGGCCCGATCGGCCGCGACATGCGCGACATCGACACGATGTCCCGGTGGCTGGCCGGGTCGGCAGACCCGGTGAAAGAGGCCGGGCCCGCCCGCGTGCTCCATGCTCGCCGCTTTTCCGGACAGCCGGTGGACCAGGAGATCCAGCAACTCTGCGACCGGGCGGCCGACCGTGTTCGCGCGCTTGGGCACGAGGTGGTGTCGGTAGAGAGCTTCGACGCCACCGCCGCAATCGACCGGATCTGGCCGGTGATCAGCTGCGCCGGGGTGGCGTGGCTGCGCCAGAACGATCCCCGGCTGGCCGACGGGTTCGGTCCGGCGGTGACGGCGATGGCCGACGCGGGGCAGGGCATGAGCGCCACCGACTACGCCGGAGCCCTCGTCGGTATCGAGGAACTGCGGCTGGCCTATCGCGAGGCCATGGCCGGGTATGACATGCTGATGACCCCGGCGATTGCGGCGCTGTCCTGGCCCAAGGCGCAAAGCCACCCCGAAGAGATCGACGGGCAACCGGTCGGCCCGCGCGGGCACGCGGTCTTCACCGCCTTCGCAAACGCGCTCGGTCTGCCCGGCCTGACCCTGCCCGCGGGCTGGTCGGAGGCCGGGCTGGCCTGCGGCATCCAGCTCGTCGGGGAGCCGGGCGCGGATGAAAGCCTGTTGCAGATCGGTCTGCAATGGGCCAACTGAGCGCCGAAGCGACCGGACATCGGAACTGACATGCATCTGCTGAAACGGATCGGCCTGGACACGTTCATGCTGTTGCTGATCGGCGCGGTCGGTCTGGGCGTGCTGCTGCCGGCGCATGGCGCGGTGGCCGCCGGTCTGAAGCACGTGACCTACTGGGCGGTGTCGCTGCTTTTCTTTCTCTACGGCGCCAAGCTCGATCCTGGCGCGGTGCGGGCCGGGCTCGCCAACTGGCGGCTGCAGGGGCTGACGTTCGCTGCCACCTATATCCTGTTCCCGCTGGTGGGACTGGCATTTGCGACGCTGGCCGACCCGATACTGGGCGCGACAATCGCGTTCGGCCTGCTGTTCCTGTCGCTGCTTCCTTCGACGGTGCAATCCTCGGTCGCCTTCACCGCGATCTCCGGTGGCAATGTACCGGGCGCCATCTGCGCCGCCTCGGTCTCCAACATGGTCGGCGTCGTGGTGACCCCGGCCCTGGTGGCGCTGCTCATGCAACAGGGCGACGGCGGGGTTCGAATGGATTCGGTGGTGCGGATCGGTACGCAGATCCTGCTGCCCTTCGTCATCGGTCAGGTCTTGCGGCCATGGCTCTGGTCGGTGGTGGCGCGTCACAAGAGACTGACCGGCATGGTGGATCGGGGTTCTATCCTCCTGATCGTCTATTCCGCGTTCAGCGCCGGTACCGTGTCCGGGCTCTGGCAAACCGTCCCGGGCTCGAGCCTCCTGATGCTCGTGTGTTTCGTGCTGGCCTTTCTCGCCGTCATCATGGGGTTGATGCATGGCTTCGGGCGGTTGTTCGGGCTGAGCCGGCCCGACCGGGCGGTGCTGTTCTACTGCGGCTCGACCAAGAGCCTCGCCACCGGCCTGCCCATCGCCTCGACCCTCTTCCCCGCCGATCAGGTGGGGGCGATCGTGCTGCCGATCATGATCTACCACATGGTTCAGTTGCTGATTTGCGCGGTCATCGCGCAGAGATCTGCGCGGACACCGTCTCTCGCCCCGGGAAGTTCGGGTTCGGACAAGACCAGCAAGGGATGAGCGTCGCAGCGCCGCAGATGTCGGACCGACACTGACATTTGCTGCAGCGTCGGTCTGCTCCAACTCGGTGAAGCTGCGAAACGGGATTTCCCACCTTTGACTGGACGAGAGAGGAAGTCCCAGGAAGCGGAAACGGTTCACTGAGGAACGATCATCGTTCTGCCGAAGAAGAGCGAGGCCGGGACGAAACGGTCGCTGCCTGCGCCACGGATCAGCACGGCCATGTTCTACATCTGGGGGAGGGGGGACGGCGGCAGCGATGCGTCCGAGAGCCGGTGCTCCCGCTCTCTGCGGCTGAACGCCATGCTCCGCCGAGGGGGGGGGAACTCCAGGCAGATGTGCCGGCTCCACATCGCCGACGGCCTCCAGCTCTGAACGTTGAAGCGCCAAAAGCTGGCACTCCGCGTCGGCGCCTGAGACACCTGCGGTCTATGCGCTGCCGCTCAGGCAACGAACCCAACCGGAAGATCCTGAATCGTCCGGGCCTTTGCCACGGGGGAAAAGTCAGGAGAAGGAAGCGGGCACGTATGCCCCGATCCCGTGCAGGAAAAGATCGATCTCCAACGCCAGTCCTGCCTCGAACTCATTGAGTTCGGGGCCGCTCCACCGGTGCTCCTCGAGCCGAGCAAGAAAGCTTTGGCGCGTCAGGTCGTCTTGTTGGTCCAGCTGCAGCGTCTCGGCGGCGCGCAGCAGGTCGATGCGCTTGTGGACTTCGCACATGCCTGAAAAAGCTTCCATCATCAGTCGAATGAGGCGGGGATCCTGCCTCCAGGATCGACCTGCGAAAACCTCCTGAACGACACGGTTTCCGGCGCCGAGGCAATCATACGCGACGCACCCCGCAAAGCCGTCTTGCTTCAGCCTGTCATGGATCGAGCAATCGTGTCCCGAGAGGTTTCGGCATGGCTCTCCCGGATTCTTGTCGAACGCGAAATCCTTGCTCTTGTCGAAGGCCAGAACGACACAGCAAAGAGCTGCGCATTTCGAACAATCCGTCTTGAGATGGTCGGTTTGAGACATTGTGGATATCGGCTTTCGATGGTCCGCCCGAGGCGGGTCTTTGGATCGCCGTATCCCGCGAAACATCGGCCAAATGCAAGCTTCGGCCTTGACGCCCGGCTCTTGAGCCACAGGCGCGCCAGGCTGCGGTCGCCTGTCCGGACAGGTTGGCGGCCTGCAGGAAGCGGCCGACGCCCAGGCCAAGCCCGAACGACCGTTGCTGGCCACTTCAGCCGGTTCCCGTTTTACCCGGAAGCGCACAGGCTCGCGGCTGCAGCTGCACCTCGATGTGCCTGAACGACGGACAGCGGTCGCCGGCTGCGAACGACGCATCTCAGGCGCCCTAGGGTGCCCTCTGCGGCAACCCGATGCTGGATACGGCGACGCAGCGCGCCGCCGTATCCATACCCCTACGACAGGATGCGCCGGAGCACCGGCACGGCCCGCAAAAGCGTCAGATCGAGCAGCACAACCACGGCAATGGAAATGCCTGCCATCGGGAACAGGACGCCAAGCAGGACCACGAGCGCCGCCGCGCCTTTCCAGAGCGGCACGTCCCGCGGCATCGGTGGTGCGGCGAGGCGGCCGGCACGGGCAGGGCGGCGTTTCCACCACATGACGAGCCCCGTGAGCGAGATCACGAGCACGGACAGGCAGACGATAGTGTTCAGAACCAGGTTCCAGACCCCCATATCGCCTTCGTGGAAGGCGATCCCCCAGGCCATCGCCTTGGCATAGGCGGAATAGTCGCTGTACCGCACGTCGGCGAGCACATTGCCGGTGTATTGATCGATGTGGAGGGTGCGGTCGGCGGCCGGGTTGGGGCCGTCGTTCGACATGCTGTCATGGCTGATCGTCCAGACGCCGGTTTCGTCCTGCGGCAAGCTGATCTGGAATCGCCCTGCAAAGCCGAGGGTCCGGGCGAATTCCGCGATACTGTCGACCGTGACGGTATCCGCGATCGCATCGGTTCCGGCCAGCGAACCCGACGACGGCATCGGCGTCTGTTCGAGGGTCCAGGGAACCTCGTGCGATCCTTCATGGTTCATTTCGGCATGGGTCGCATCCGACAGCGGCGCGCCCCATTTCTCTGCCGGGAAGGTGTTCCAGGCTTGGACAATGCGCTCGCCCCAGATTCCTGCCCAGCTCAGCCCGGACAGAAGGAAGAGCATCAGGATCAATGAAACCCAGGTTCCGAGCGCCCCGTGCAGGGACTTCCAAAAGCTGCGTCCCCTTGCGTCCAGTTGCGGGACCAGCGCATTCCGCCAGCCGGAGCCGTTCCGGGGCCAGTTCAGGTACAGGCCGGTCGCGATCAGCACCACTGCCAGGCTTGCCGCGATCTCGATCATCCTGTCGCCGAGTGTTCCGAGCAGCAGCGTGCCGTGCACGTCGTTCGCGAAGTCGTACCAACCTGCTCGCCATGGGAAGCTGTGCAGGACGTCTCCCGTGTAGGGATCGAGGGCGACGCCGGTCGTCCCGTTCGCGTTCTCAACCGAGAAGACGGCCACGCGGTCCTTGGCGAGGGGCTCGATGTACTGCACCGCACGGCCGCCCGGCACCGCGGTCTCCGCGGCTTGCTGAAGCGTGCTGACAGCCATTGTGGTATCGCCGGGCGGCACTGCCATTCGCTCCGCAGCAAGGCCCGCGCCCCAGGAAATCCAGAGCATTGTCAGCCCTGTCATCGCGAGCATGAGCAGGAAAGGGATGACGTAGAGCCCAGCATAGAAGTGCCAGCGCCAGGCGACGAGATAGTATTTGCTTGCGGCACGCGTGTCCGCTGGAGCGTTCGCTCCATGGGTGATGTCGGTCATTGGGTCCTCGACGGATTCTGGAATTTCGGATCGAAAGGTCAGAGGACGGACGGGGGACCCGTTGACGGAGGTAGGCCGGTTTCCTGGGCGGCCGTCAGGACAAAGGGGGCCGCCGGCAGGTGCGCGGCGGTCGATGAGCCTGTGATTGCCAGGGCCGAGACGGGCAGGACGAGGGTCGTCACGACCGCGCCCTTGGCCCAGGAGCACGGGTTGGAACGGTCATCGGAGTCCTTGTGGACCGGCTTGCCCGTCAGCGGGTCCATCACCATCTCGAGCGGTCCGTCGCCCGTACAGATCACGAGCACCGGCCCGTCGGCGGAACCCGTTGGCATGACGGTTGCCGCAATGAGAGAATGCACCAGAAACGGCGCAATCAGCGCCCACATCGCCAAGACGTGCAAGAAGCGTTTCAGGTTGGCTCGCATTTCCGACGCAATAGTGAAGACCTACGTAATCCGTCAACTACTGTCGTCCCGCCCGAGCAGTTGTCCGCCTCAGGACCAACGGGCGTTGCGCAAGGCTCTCGGAACGTTGCGTTGCGCCACGTGAGGTGAGCGATGTAGCTGTCTGATACTGTTTGAAAAAGCAGGGTCCAGGGAATGACCTGAAGTTGCATGTGCTTGGCGTATGGCTCGACGCAGCTCTCCCGTCGGCAGGAAACCGGCGTCTTCTGAAAACACACAAAAAGGTACATTCTGTCTGCTCATCGTGGCGCAGGCACACGGCAAATAACGGAAATGCCCCTTGCCGACCGGTGCTCTGGCGGGAAGTCGTGGGGGCTCCTTTGCTCGCGGCAGTCGTCCGAAGGTGTCGGCTATGCTGCCGGAGGAGCTCCCCAAGGGGCGAGGCGCGGATTGCTCTTCACTGACGTTTTGCGCGCGCCCGTTGAACGCCTGTCAAGGCCGCCCGTACCGTTCAGGCGTGGCATCGGATCCCCCCTTGCACATGAAAAGGCGGGCTTCGCTGTGGGCAACCCGGTCAATCTCGTTGTCGATTGCTGCCCGGAGTCGCAGCCAGCTCTGACTGGTCGCAGGATTGGCGCGGTCAAGCTTTTCAAGGAGTTCCCGAAGTTTCGGAGGGGCTGAAAAGCGACCGCCGGATCGTCACATGAACCCCGAAATTCCCATCCGCGACCTGCGTGACGCTGAAATCCGCCGCGACGGACAGCAGGGCGTGCGCGTCGTCCTCGGTTAGGTCATAAACGTCCATCAGGAAGCGACGCCCCTGGCGGAAGGCATTGCGCAGCGCATGGTCCACCGAGGAACGCGTGTAGACATCGGTCTGGGCGCTGCGCCCCAGGTCCCGTAGGTGGTTCTCGAAGCTGAAGCTCTGGATCACCCATTCGTCGGAAGTCTCTATGATCGGGGCCGACAGCCCGCGCACTTGCGCAGGCATGTCCGTCCCGGCCTTGTGCAGCCTCAGCCGGACCGTTCCCGTCAGGGACATCTCGAGGCCGGTTCCGTTGATCTCGCCATCTCCCTGGCTGAAATGACCGTCGCCAATCGACAGCAATGCACCTTCGACCGCGACGGGCAAGTAGATTCGGGAACCCGGCCCGGCGCGCCAGTTGTCGACATTGCCGCCGAAGTATCCCGGCGGGATCGAATCCACGATGTTCGCCTCGCGCGGCGCGACGCCGACGAAACCGAAGTGCGGACGCGCCGGCACGACGATCCCCGGGAGCGTTTGGCGGTGCTCGACCGAACCGTGGTCGACCGGGAGACCGGGATAGTCCATCGTCCGATGCTCGATGCCGAAGGGATCGGTTTGCGGTGTCCAGTCGTATTGATAGAGCGCGCGCGCCTCGTCGGGGCGTTCGAGATCCACCTCGAAGATCGTCACCGTCTCGTGCGGCGATGTCCCTTGCAGCGGGTCGTTGTACTGATACCCCCACCATGCGGAGGCATTTGAGCCAAATGCCTTACCCTTGAAAAGCGGATTGCCGGACGGGCGCGGCGCGATCTCGATGATCTCGACCTCGAGGATGTCGCCTGGTTCGGCGCCGTTCACATGGATCGGCCCGGTACAAATGTGCACCCCGAACCCTTCGCCCGCGCCGCGCCCGAAGATCGAGGCATCCATCGGCCCCGCGCCTCGCCGGTCCACCGCCTTGGCGTCACGGGTCCAGCGAAAGACGCTTTCCGCCCCGGGGTCGCCTTCGATGAACCTGGCATAGTCATCGCCGCCATGTTGGGTAAGGGTCTCGACCCGGACAACCGAGCCGGACGGCACGTAGAGAACAGGCGGGATGGACCGGCTGAAATGGCCCCAGTGCACGGTGTCAGCCCGCGCCGGAAGCACGAAATCGGCGGAGTTGTCGTTGCCCAACGCCGGTCCGGGAAGGCCGCCTACGAGATCGGCCGGTTCTCGAGCGGGCTGCCGTGTTCTGTTGGCCCGGTCCGGGTGGGACACCTCGCCAGGGTTTCCCCGAAAAGCATAGGGCAACGGCGCGTGGCGGTTGTCCTCACGCATTTCGCGCGGCGAGATGCCAAAGGCGTCGCGGAAAGAGCGGCTGAAATGCGAGGCGCTGGCAAACCCCCAGCGATGCGCGATCTGCGCGATGCTGACGGCGTTCTGGCTGATGTCGAGCAGATCCGCGCGGCTGCGCAGGAGCCGCTTCTGGCGGATGTATCGCGTGAAGCTGTCTCCATGCAGTTCGAACAGCCGCTGCACGTAGCGTGGTGACAGCCCCGCCATGGCGGAGACGTCGGCGAGGGACAAATCCGGCATCGCAAGCCGGGTATCGATCGCCGCCGCGACACGACGGAAGTGCGCCACCTGCACCGGCGTCATCGATCCGTCGTCGCAATCCGTCTCGCGGACGATGGCGCTGCAGATGGCGTCGAGCAGTGTTCCCTCGCTCGCCGCAAGGTCCTGTTGGGTGAGCGTGTCGAACTGCGCACCGAGGACGGACAGCATGGACCGCGCCATGTCGGCGGCCACGGAACTGCCCAGCACCAGCGGCCGGCCTGGCCGGTGCCGGCCAAGCCGGGTGGAAACGGACTCGTGCGGAAACTCCAGCAGGATTGCCCGGGCATCGCCGGTCCACCGCAGGAACCATTCGGTGCCCTGGTCGAACACCGCGAGATCGTTCTGGGCGAAATACTGCACGTGCCCTTCGGACGACAGCACGCCACGACTGCGAAGTGTCAGGATCGCCAGCAGCGGAGCGGGTCGGGAGCGGGGGGGACTGGCGTGAATTTCCTGCGCCGGGCCTGTCAGGCGTCCCAGCCGCATTCCGCTCGCAAGCTTCCTGACGCCCAACACGCCGGTCAGGGCGGCGTTGTCGCCCGATGCGGCGCTCAGCCCCAACTCGGCCAGCCCTGTACGCCAGGCGTCGGCGCGCGACGCCTCCGGCAGCGTGGAAAGATCCAGATGATCCGGTCCGTGAGCCATATCCATCCCAGAAATGCTAACTTCACCCCAGGCCCGATCCGCCTCGAATTCGCGTTGCAAACGACAATTCCCGCCAGTGTGCCGCATTATTATGCGTCTGTGCCGGCGATCGCTTTGCAGCACGTGCACAAACTATTGCCCGGATACGCAACCGTCAGCGGTCTCGCTGATGCCCGGAGCCGCGCAAAGCCCGCCAAGCGCCTGTCGGCGCGGTGTTTTTCTCTCGTCGTGCCGCTCTTTGAGCGACTGGCGACGATGAGGCCCGCGCGCTTGCCAAAGCGGCGAGGCCGCATCCAACTGAAGATGCCGGCACCCGAACATTGGCAACAGGAGAAACGATCATGTGTCGTGGAGACGACGTGAACTGCCCTGATTTCGAGGCGCATTTCCGACAGTTCAAGGAAGAGATCAATCCCGGCCGGCGCGGTTTTCTCGGGGCCGGTCTGATGGGCGCCGGGACACTGGCCGCGGCCGGAGCCACGGGCGGGCTGTCGCTGGTAACGCCGGCGCTGGCGCAGACGAGTGCCGGAAACGGCCCGTCGACACCCTCCTATCACTACCTTCCTGCGAATTCCGATACCGTCCATTGGGGCTATTTCAGCAAGACGCTGAAGCCACAGGTGGAGGTCGACAGCGGCGACATCGTGACCATCGAGACGCTGACCCATCACGCCGGCGACGACCTCGAGCGGATGGTTCAGGGCGATGAAGGCGCGGAGAGCGTCTACCTCTGGACCAAGGACAAGAAAGGGGTCGACCGCCGCGGTGCGGGATCCACCGATCCGTCCGTCTACAAGATCGGCTCCGGGGACGGGCAGGGCGTGCATATCCTGACAGGTCCGGTCTACGTGCGTGGTGCCGAGCCCGGCGATGTGCTCGAGGTCCGTATCCTCGACTGCGCACCGCGTCCCTGCGCCAACCCGGAGTTCACCGGCAAGAGCTTTGGCTCCAATGCGGCCGCGTGGTGGGGCTACCATTACAACGACATGCTGGGGGGGGCGAAACGAGAGGTCATCACGATCTACGAGGTCGATGCAACCGGCGACAAGAATTGGGCCGAGGCGGTCTACAACTTCAAATGGGTGCCTCAGACCGATCCTTTCGGCGTGACGCATCCGACCATCGACTACCCCGGCGTGCCGGTAGACCATTCGCTGACCAGCCGGAACTACGACGTTCTGAAAGGCATCCGCATTCCGATCCGCCCCCACTTCGGCACGCTCGGCGTGGCTCCGGCCGAGGCTGAGTACGTCGACTCCGTTCCGCCCAGCTACACCGGCGGCAATGTCGACAACTGGCGCATCGGCAAGGGTGCGACCATGTACTACCCGGTGGCCGTGGATGGCGCCCTGCTTTCGGTCGGCGACCCGCATGCGTCGCAGGGCGACAGCGAACTCTGCGGCACCGCGATCGAATGCTCGCTGACGGGCACGTTCCAGCTGATCCTGCACAAGAAGGCAAACCTTGCTGGGACGCCGCTGGAGGAAATGGATCACCCGATGCTGGAAACCCAGACCGAATGGCTGGTGCACGGTTTCTCGATGCCGAACTACCTCGACGCGCTGGGCGCGACCGCACACGCGGACATCTACGGCAAGTCGTCCATAGATGACGCGATGCGGGATGCCTTCCGCAAGATGCGGAAGTTCCTGATGACGACGAAAGGCCTGAGCGAGGACGAGGCGCATTCGCTCATGTCGGTCGGCGTCGACTTCGGGATCACGCAGGTCGTCGACGGCAACTGGGGGGTCCACGCGATCGTCAGGAAAGACCTCTTCTCCGGCCGCGCCTGAACCCGCAAAGTGCAGCCTCCGTGCGGAACGGCAGTTCCGCACGGTCCTTCGTCAGGTTGCCAGGTCCAGTTGCCACTCTCCGAATGCCCGTCATGTCGCGCAAAAGCGACATGTTGCTTTCTCCAAGCCCGCATGATAAAGCGCTTAATCAGCGGGGGCACAGGATGCCGAGTCACACAACGAACAGGAAACGTCGGGTCACGCAGGCAGACGTCGCGCGTCGGGCCGGCGTTTCGACGGCGGTTGTCTCGGCCATCCTGAATCCCAACAGCGCCACCGGAGTGCGCGTCAGCCCGGAAACGGCGGAACGTGTGCGGGAAGTCGTTCGAGAGTTGGGCTACACGCCGAACCCGATCGCCCAATCCCTCGCTCGCGGAAAGCGCAACATCCTCGGCGTGTTCACCTACGAACCGGTGTTTCCATCCGAACGGGGAAACTTCTTCTACCCGATGCTGCGCGGGATCGAGATGCAGGTGTCCGGTGCGGGCTATGACCTGCTGCTGTTCACCTCGGTACAGACCGAGGGTCAGCCGAGAAAGATCTTTGCCGGTGGGTCGAACCGCCTCGGTGTGGCCGATGGCGCGATCCTGCTCGGCCAGGAGCCTGACCCCAGCGAGATGGAGCGACTGGCCGACGAAGGGTTTCCCTTCGTGACGGTGGGGCGGCGGCACTCAAGCCGCGTCGAGCTGAACTGGGCCGCAGCTGGCTATGCCGATGCGACCGCCGAGATCGTCCTGCTTGGCCACGAGAAGGGTCATCGGCGCATCGCCTTCGTCGGCAGCGCCACAATCCGGGAACAGCAACTTGACCGGGAAGAGGGATTTCGCTCCGCGATGCAAGGGTTGGGGCTCGACGAGGGGCCCGAATGGTGCTGGCACCTGGATCCGGACAAGCTCGACGCAGCCTGGTTGCAGAGCTTGCTTGCCAACGGCGTCACGCTTGTCCTCGCAGAGACGCTCGAGCACGCGGAGCGCATCGAGAAACTGCTCGGTTCGAGGGGCATGTCCGTCCCGGACGATCTGTCCATGGCGGTCCTCGGGACGCCGCTGGAGGACACCAGGCGCATTACGCGGTGGACCCGGTTCGAGGTTCCACGCGAAGAGATGGGCCGGGAGGCCGTCCGCCTCCTGCTGGCTCAACTCGACGGGAGGGTCACTGGCGCGGCACAGACGACGCTGCCCTGCAGTTTCATTCCCGGCGAAACCCTGCGACGGGTCGCGCCCGCCCACTGACACCCTATTCCAGAGGAGGAGAAATCATGGAATTGCAGGCCAACTTGATAAAGCGCTTAATCGGGGCTGGCGCCGTTGCCGCCGGTTTGTGCGGCAGCACGGCTCTCGCGGAGGAGCTTCGGTTCACTGTCTGGACCGGCAGCGACGCGCACCTGGCGATGCTGGACGGGATTGCGGCCAGCTTCACCGAAAGGCACCCGGATGTGACGGTTCGGTTCGAGACGGTTCCTTTCGCCGACTACGTGCAGAAAATCACCCTGCAACTGGCTGGCGGCAATCCACCGGATCTCGGTTGGCTGCTGGAAAATTCCGCTCCAACATTCGTCGATGCGGGCGTGCTTGCCGACGTGTCGGAGACGCTGAAGGGCACCGAAGGGTACGATTTCGATGACCTGTCCCAGGCGGCGATGGGGCTGTGGCAGTCTGGAGACGCCGTCTATGGCGTGCCGTTCTCGACCTCTCCCTTCATCGTCTACTACAATGCCTAGCTTTATGACGCGGCCGGGCTGGAGCATCCGGACGTGCTGGCTGCCAGGGGCGAATGGACCTGGGAGCGGTTGAAGCAGGATGCCGCGGCGCTGGCCGACGCCGAGGCCGGCGTCTGGGGCTTCCAGAGCGTGGACGGGCAGGGCTATGGCGGCCGGGTCATTCACACTCTGATCCCGATTGTCCGCTCCTACGGTGGCGATGCATGGAGCGACGGCGCTTGCGGATTGTCGAGCGACGAGGCCGTCGAAGCGATCACGCTCTACCACGACATGATCTTCAAGGATCTCTCCGCCGTGCCTCCGGGCGAGCAGGGCGATTTCTTTACCGGGAATGCCGCGCTGACCGTCACGCAGCTCAGCCGCGTCTCCAAGCTGGAGGACGCCGCGTTCGACTGGGGTGTCGCTCCGCTGCCTTCCGGTCCGGCCGGTGCCGCCTCTGTCATCGGGCAGGCCGCTGTCGTGGCCTTTGCCCAGGGCAAGCAGCGGGAACTTGCGGCCGAGTTCCTGGCCCATATGACCAGTGCCGAGAACGTCGCCGTCATGGCAGAATTCTTCCCGCCGGCGCGCACGTCCGTCCTCGAGGGCGAGGCGTTCCTGTCGAGCAACGACGCGGTGACGCCGGACCAGATGAAGATCGTGGCCGATGGCATTGCCAATGGCTCGGTCGCGCCGGGGCACGTCGCCTATCCGCAGATCGAAGCCGCCATGCGGCCGAAGTTCGATGCGCTGTGGAAGCCTGATGCCGATGTCAAAGCGGTGCTCGACGACGTCTGCGCGGCGATCGAACCGCTGCTCTGAGGCCCGGACAATGAAGGACACAGCCATCCGGCCACCGCTCACCTTGCGCGCGCGAGAAGCGCTTGTCGGGTGGCTGTTCGTCAGCCCGATCACCATCGGCTTCCTGATCTTCTTTGTCGGGCCGTTGGTGGCGGTGCTGGGCTACTCGCTGACGGAATGGAACCTGCTCACGCAGCAATCGACCTTCGTGGGCATGAACAATTACGTCGACGCGCTCAGCCGGAACCCGGAGTTCTGGACCGTGCTGCGCAACTCGCTGGTCTTTGCCGCCGGCCTGGTGCCGCTCAACATGGTCCTGGCGTTGACACTCGCCGTGGCCCTTTCGCGCCCCTTCAGGGGCGTCGTGATCTTTCGCACGATCTTCTTTGCGCCTGTGGTGACGGCGGCGGTCGCCTGGGCGATCGTCTGGACCTTCCTGCTGCAGGGCGAGAGCGGCGCGGTGAACCAGATGCTCGCGCTGATCGGCATCGACGGGCCGAACTGGCTGCGCCATCCCGACTGGGCGATGTTCGCGGTGATCGTCACCCGCGTGTTCAAGACCGTCGGTCTGAACATGATCCTCTACATCGCCGCCCTGCAATCCATCCCGCGGGACTACGAGGAAGCGGCGCGACTGGAGGGGGCGTCGGGGTGGCAGGTGTTTCGCATGATCACCTGGCCGCTGCTGGCGCCCACGACACTCGTGATCATGGTGATTACCGTCGTGGGCTCGCTGAAGGTCTTCGATCATATCTACCTGATGACCGAGGGGGGGCCGGAGAACGGAACGCTGGTGCTGGCCTTCTACATCTACGAGCAGGCGTTCGAGTTCTTCCATGTCGGCTATGCCGCGGCTCTGGCGGTGATCCTCTTCCTGCTGATCGTGCTCCTCACGATCACACAGGTCATTCTGAAGCAGCGCGGGGGGGCCAGATGACCCGTTTCCAGTCACCTTTCGTACGCGTCTGCTGGTACCTCTCGCTCGCGATCCTCGCCGTGCCGTTCGTCTTTCCCTTCCTGTGGATGCTTTCGGGGGCGGTGAAATCGCAGACGGAGATCTTCGCGCCGACGCTCACCCTGTTGCCGGAAACATGGCATTGGGAGAACTACGCCGAGGTCTTCTCCTATCAGCCCTTCGCACGGCAATACTTCAACTCGCTCTACATCGCCTGCGTGGTGACGGCGGGAACGCTCTTCATCTCCTCGCTGGCAGGCTACGCTCTCGCCCGTATCCGCTTTGCGGGCAGCGGCCTGCTTCTGCTCCTCCTGATCTCGGCCCTGATGATGCCGGAGGAGGTGACGATCATCCCCAACTTCTTCCTGATGAAGTGGCTGGGCCTGATGAACACCCATATGCCGCTGATCCTGCTGCCGATGTTCGGCAGCCAGGGCGTCATGGCGACCTTCCTGATGCGGCAGTACTTCACCGCGCTCCCCCCGGAACTGGAGGAGGCCGCGCGGATGGACGGCCTTTCCCGCTTCGGCATCTTCTGGAAGGTGGCGCTGCCGCTCTCGCGCCCGGCGCTCGCCGCGGTGGGCATCATCACCTTCCTGTTCTCCTGGAACCTCTTCCTGGAGCCGCTTGTCTTCCTGAGCGATATCGAGCTCTTCACCCTGCCGCTCGCGCTCTCCAACTTCACCGACGCCTATGGACTGCCGCTCTGGCACCTGCAGATGGCGGCAACCAGCCTGGCCGTCGTGCCGATCCTGGTCGTCTACATCGCCGCACAGCGTCAGATCGTCGAAAGCTTCGCCCTCTCGGGCGTTAAGGGATAGCACACCATGAAAGACCTGAACGCAGACATTATCATCATCGGCGGCGGCCTTGGGGGCGTCTCGGCGGCCCTGGCCGCGCTCAGGATGGGCCGCAGCGTGATCCTGACCGAGGAATACAAGTGGCTCGGCGGGCAGTTGACCACACAGGCGGTGCCGCCGGACGAGAACCCCTGGATCGAGAAGGCCGGCTCCACCGCGAGTTACCGGCAGCTCCGCGAGGGTATCCGGAACTACTACCGGCGCCACTATCCGCTTACGGACACGGCGCGCGGGCTGGCGCTTCTCAATCCCGGCAGCGGCAACGTCAGCCCTCTGACGGCGGAGCCGCGCGTCGGTGTCGCGGTGATCGAGGAGATGCTCGCACCCTGGCATGGAACCGAGCGCCTCACGGTGCTGCTGAACACGCGGCCGATCGCAGTCGAGCAAACCGGTGATCGCTTCAACGCCGTCGAGGTCGAGAGTCGGGAATTTGGCCCGCTTGTCCTGCACGGCCGCTACATCATCGATGCGACCGAACTGGGCGACCTGCTCGACCTTGGCGCGATGGAACACGTGATCGGGGCAGAAGCACAGTCGGAGACCGGCGAGCCCTCGGCCCTCGCCAAGGCGAACCCGATGGACCAGCAGGCCGTGAGCTGGTGTTTCGCCATGTCCTATCACCCGGACGAGGATCACACGATCGACCGGCCGGTCGACTACGACAAGTGGCGCGATTACAAGCTCGATTTCTGGCCCGACCGGCAGGTGTCCTTCACGGGTCCGGACCCGGTGACCCTGGAACCGGACACCCGCCCGCTTTTCGCCGGTGACAGCGATGCCGAGGGGGTCGAGGACAACTGGCACTATCGGCGCATCCTGCGACGCCGAAACCATGCGGTAGGGCATTTTCCCTCCGATGTGTGCCTCGTGAACTGGCCGCAGATCGACTATTGCGAAGGGCCGATTGTCGGCATCTCCCCGGAGGAGGCCAAACGCCACCTCGAAGGCGCCCGCCAGCTGTCGCTCTCGATGCTCTACTGGATGCAGACCGAAGCCCCCCGCCACGACGGCGGCACCGGCTATCGCGGTTTGCGGCCGGCCGGCGAGGTCATGGGGACGCTCGATGGCCTGACGGTCGCGCCCTACATCCGGGAAAGCCGCCGGATCAAGGCGCTGTTCACCGTGACCGAGAACCACGTGGGCGTGGATGCCCGCGAGGGGCTGGTCGGGGCCGAGAATTTCGCCGACAGCGTCGGGGTCGGCAGTTATCGCATCGACCTGCACCCCTCCACCGCGCCGCGCAACTACGTGGACATCGCCAACTGGCCTTTCCAGATCCCGCTCGGCGCGCTGATTCCGGAGCGGGTGGAGAACCTGCTGCCGGCCTGCAAGAACATCGGGTCGACCCATATCACCAACGGCTGCTACCGCCTGCATCCGGTGGAATGGAACATCGGCGAGGCCGTCGGCGCACTGGCCGCCTATTGCCTCGACACCGGCGAGACACCGCGCGGGGTGCGCGAGACGCCGGAACATCTCTCGGCCTACCAGGATCTGTTGCGCCAGCGGTTCGCGATCCCCCTCGAATGGCCGCGGCACATCTATCGCACTGCGCGGCTGGAACTCTTCGGGCGGGCCGACTGATGGGGCTGGGGAAGGAGACGAAACATGGCTGACCTGACCCTCACCGGCGTCTGCAAGTCCTTCGGCAAGCTGGAGGTGATCCGCAACGTGGACCTGCAAATCGAGGACGGCGAGTTCGTCGTCTTCGTCGGCCCGTCCGGCTGTGGCAAGTCCACCCTGCTGCGCTGCATCTCCGGTCTGGAGGACATCACCGGTGGCACGTTGACGATCGGCGGAGAGCGCATGAACGACGTGCCCGCCGCGAAGCGCGGCGTGGCGATGGTTTTTCAATCCTACGCGCTCTATCCGCACCTGCGGGTGCGGGAAAACATGGGCTTCGGCCTGAAGGTCCGCAAGGTGGCCAAGCCCGAGATCGAGCGGCGCGTCGACGAGGCAGCGAGGACCCTCAAGCTCGACAGCCTGCTGGACCGCTTCCCGCGAGAACTGTCCGGCGGGCAGCGCCAGCGGGTCGCCATCGGTCGGGCGATCGTCGGGAATCCGGAGGTCTTCCTTTTCGACGAGCCGCTCTCCAATCTCGACGCCGAGTTGCGGGTCCACATGCGCGCCGAGATCTCGGGCCTGCACAAGCGCCTCGGCAACACGATGATCTACGTCACCCACGACCAAATCGAGGCGATGACGCTGGCCGACAAGATCGTTGTCCTTCGGGATGGCATGGTCGAGCAGATCGGCTCCCCGCGAGATCTCTATTACCGGCCGGTGAATACTTTCGTGGCGCAGTTCATTGGCAGCCCGAAGATGAACCTGTTCGATGCCTCCGGGCTTCCGGCGAACATTCTAGACACCGCCCGCCCGGCACCCCGGGCCGCCCGGGCCGGATTGCGACCGGAGGACATCCGGGTCCTGCCGTCGGCTGACGGACCGGTGACCGGTCGGGTCGTGAACAACGAATACACGGGGGCCGGATCCCTCCTGCATCTCGATCTCGAAGGATTGGGGCAGTGCCTGGCGATCTACAGTGGCGGAGACGCACCCGATGAAGGTGCGCATGTCTCCGTCGAATTCGACCGAAGCCGGCTCTACTGGTTCGACGAGCAGGAGAGAAACGTCGCAATCGGATAGGTGGAAGGCGATCCGATTCGCCGTTCGCCGATACGGTGCCCGCAGTCTCAATTCCATGACCGGGATGGCAAGAGTCGTACAACGGCTGGAGCGAAGGGATCGAGCCCTGTGCGACGGTTCGGCAGGGCAGGCGATCAACAATCCTCTGCGACGCAAGGCGCCAACGGCCGGCATCGCCTCTCGCGGCGTAATCGCCCGCTCTCCCACAATTTCCGATTGTTTGACTTAATTCGGCCCCACTCCTCCCGTTCTGGTAGCGCCATGAAAGTAAACGAAAAGTAGCAAGGGTGGATGCGGCTCAGGTCGAGCGGAAGCTCGCTGGGCCGTGTTTGGGGTCATCCGCAAATTTCATGTCCAACCGCGCGCCGGCCTCCTCCGGCGCGCCTGAACGAATGCGCTGATTTCGCGCAACGGAGAACGAGTCATAATGGAACTTGAGAAAATCGGCACTGAATTCCTCGTCAACACCGAGACGTATAGCGATCAATACAAGCCCACGATCACCGGGCTCTCCGGCGGCGGCTTCGTTGTCTCGTGGTACTCCTACGACAGTCAGCAGGACACATCCAGTTCCGGGATCAAGGCGCAGATCTATGATGCCGAGGGCGTGAAACAGGGCGGCGAATTCCTCGTCAATACCGAGACGAACCTCTATCAAGAAGTGCCCACGATCACCGGGCTTTCCGGTGGCGGCTTCGTTGTCTCGTGGGCGTCCTACGACGGTCAGCAGGACGGCTCCGGTTACGGGATCAAGGCACAGATCTATGATGCCGAGGGCGAGACACAGGGCGCGGAATTCCTCGTCAACACCGAGACGTATAACACTCAATACTCCCCCGCGATCACCGAGCTTTCCGGAGGCGGCTTCGTTGTCTCCTGGTTCTCCGCCGACGGTCAGCAGGACACATCCAGCTACGGGATCAAGGCGCAGATCTTTGATGCCGAGGGTGTCAAACAAGGCGGCGAATTCCTCGTCAATACCGAGACGATCAGCGATCAATACAACCCCACGATCACCGAGCTTTCCGGCGGCGGCTTCGTTGTCTCCTGGCGCTCCGCCGACGGTCAGCAGGACAGCTCCGGCTACGGGATCAAGGCGCAGATCTTTGATGCCGAGGGTGTAAAACAGGGTGGCGAATTCCTCGTCAATACAGAGACGTATGGCGATCAATCCTCCCCCGCGATCACGGGGCTTTCCGGTGGCGGCTTCGTTGTCTCGTGGCACTCCTCCGACGGTCAGCAGGACAGCTCCGGCTACGGGATCAAGGCGCAGATCTTTGATGCCGAGGGTGTGAAACAGGGTGGCGAGTTCCTCGTCAACATCGAGACGTTTGACGGCCAATACCATCCCACGATCACCGGGCTTTCCGGCGGCGGCTTTGTTGTCTCGTGGTACAGTTACGACGGTCAGCAGGACGGCTCCGGTTCCGCGATCAAGGCGCAGATCTTTGACGCCGAGGGTGTGAAACAGGGTGAGGAATTCCTCGTCAACGTCGAGACGAACAATTACCAGGTCTTCCCCGCGATCACGGAGATTGGCGACGGCGACTTCGTGATCGCCTGGGCGTCCGCCGACGGCCAGCAGGACACCTCGGGCTACGGGATCAAGGCGCAGATCTTCTCGGTCGACATCAACAGCGATCCCACCGGCGAGGTCACCCTGACCGGCACCCCGGCCCAGGGCGAGACCCTGACCGCCGACACGTCGGATCTTGGCGATGCCGACGGGCTGGGCGAGTTTGACTACCAGTGGCTGCGCGACGGGGACGAGATCGACGGCGCCACCGGCAAGACCTACGAGCTGACCCAGGCCGACGTGGACGGCGAGATCTCGGTCGAGGTCTCCTGGGTCGATGGCAAGGGCACCGAGGAGAGCGTCGCCAGCGCGCCGACGACGGCGGTCGCCAACGACAACGACGACCCCACCGGCGAGGTCGCCCTGACCGGCGCCACGACCGTCGGTGAGACGCTCACCGCGGATACCTCTGCCCTCGCCGATGCCGATGGGCTGGGCAAGTTCGCCTACCTGTGGCTCCGCGACGGCCGCGCGATCGACGGTGCAACCGGCACGGCCCACGAGCTGACCGCGGAGGATGCGCGGGCGAAGATCAGCGTGGAGGTCTCCTGGATCGACGGCTACGGCGTGGAGGAAACCGTTACCAGCGCCGCGAGCGCGACGGTTCTTTTCGGCGACCTGGTCCTGATCGGCACCGACGACGCCGAAACCCTGCGGGGCTATGACGGCGCGGACCTGCTCGTGGGCAAGGCCGGCGACGACACCCTGATCGGCGGCGCGGGCGACGACAGGTTCTGGGCCGGTGACGGGGCGGACGAACTGCTGGGCTGGACCGGGGACGATTTCCTGCACGGCGGTGCCGGTGGCGACACGCTTGAGGGCAATGCCGGAAACGACAGCCTGCGAGGCGCTGCCGGAACCGACACGCTCCATGGCGGCGCGGGCGCCGACGATCTCAAGGGCGGTGCTGACGACGACGTCCTCAAGGGCGGCAGCGGCGACGACAGGCTCTGGGGCGGCGCCGGTATGGACGTGCTCGAGGGCGGAGCTGGCATGGACCAGCTCGGCGGCGGCCATGGCGCCGACGTTCTGAAAGGCGGCGCCGGGACCGACGCGTTGCAGGGCAACGGCGGGAGTGACACGCTTATGGGCCACGCCGGGGACGATGTGCTCGACGGCGGCAACGGACAGGACGTCCTCGTCGGCGGGCTCGGCAACGACACGCTGACCGGCGGCAACGGCGCGGACGCGTTCGTCTTCAGTGGCGACGCCGGGACCGACACGATCACCGACTTCGAGGCCGGGCGTGACGTCATCGCGATCCTCGATGGAGCCAGGACGCTGAACGACCTCGCCTTCACCCAGTCCGGCGACGACACCCTCGTCCGCTTCGCGGCGACCGAGATCCTGGTGGAGAACATCACGGTCGAGACGCTCCAGGACGCCGACCTGTTCCAGCTCGGCTGATGCCCAACCACGCCCGGGGGACAGACCGTCCCCCGGGCGCAAGGGCCATTGCAGTGCTTGACGCCCGTTTCCTTCCGTTCACCACCCCGCCCATGAGCGGCGTCTTCTCCGATTGAGCGCTTGGTTCAAGCCTGTTTTCCTTTCCCGGTCGGGGCGTTCATCGCGCATTCGGGTCGCGAGCCTCGTGTCGCATCCGCCACTTTCGGCAACCTCCACAGACCTCGTCCGGCAAGGCCGATTCCGGTGCGTTCTGGTGGGTGGCGAAGCGGCTCCGGATGGCGGAGCCGGCCACGGTTCGACCTTGAGAACCCCGATGATGAGTGCGGGCGCCCTGCCGCCGGTCGCGGCGGGGGGCGGGTTCGGAGAGGAAGCCAGCCCGGTCGTTCGAAACCCGTCCGAACCGCTTCGCTGTCATGCGCTGGAACTGCGGACAAGCGGAGACAACCACCGGCCGGTCCGCGGATGCCGCATTCCCATCGGTGACCTCTTGTGTTCTACGGCCCGCGAAAGCTCGGATCGAGCTGGATGCCTCACCAGCACTCCTTGCGAATGCTGACAGCCCAGGGACAGAAAAATGAAAGCAGCACATGAGAACTGGGGCTCTCGCCTTGGTTTCATTCTGGCGACCGCAGGCTCTGCGATCGGCCTCGGGAACATCTGGAAATTCCCCTACATCACAGGGGAAAACGGAGGCGCTGCCTTTATCATCATCTATCTCGGGATCGTCTTCACCATCGGCCTGTCGGTCATGCTTGCGGAAATCGCAATCGGGCGACACGCCCAGACCGATGCCATCAGTGCCTTCCGGAAGATCGGCAAGCCCGGCTGGACCTTCGTTGGCGTCCTTGGCGTCGTGACAGCCGTCATCATCCTGTCGTTCTATTCGGTCGTGGCCGGCTGGTGCATTGCCTATGTCGTCAAGTCCGCCGGCGGCGCGTTTTCGGGCATGGACGCGGAAGCGATCGGGGGGGCATTCGGCTCCTTCATCGGATCTCCGGTGGCCCCGATCGTCTACCATGGGATCTTCGCAAGCCTGACCATGGCGGTTGTCATCGGGGGCGTCTCCGGTGGCATCGAGAAGGCCAGCAAGTTCCTGATGCCCATGCTCTTTGTCATCCTCATTGCGCTGGTGGCGCGATCCGTCACCCTCCCTGGCGCGGCGAGAGGCCTGGAGTTCTTCCTTGCGCCGGACTTCTCCAAGATCTCCGCCCATACCGTTATGGCCGCACTCGGCCAGGCGTTCTTCTCGCTCTCCCTCGGCATGGCGATCCTGCTGACCTTCGGATCCTATGTCGACAAGCAGACAAACCTCGGAAAATCCGCGGTTCAGATCGCGTTCCTCGATACGCTGGTCGCTATTCTGGCCGGCTTGGCCATCCTGCCGGCGGTCTTTGCCTTCGGCATGGATCCCGCGGCGGGGCCGGGCCTGACATTCGTGACCTTGCCGACGGTGTTCAACTCCATGCCCGGCGGGTACTTCTTTGCCATCATCTTCTTCGTGCTGCTGACCATCGCGGCGTTGACCTCGTCGGTCTCGGTTCTCGAGCCGGTCGTCGCCTTCTTCACCAACATGGGGCTCTCCCGCAAAACGGCCACGATCGGGTCCGGCGTGATCATCTTCCTGCTTGGGATCCCGTCGTCGCTGTCGGTCGGCATCTGGAGCGACATCCACTTCATCAAGGAGCAGGGCTTCCTCGATTCCGCGAGTTGGCTGACGGACAAGCTTCTGTTGCCGATCGGCGGACTGCTGATCTGTATCTTCGCCGGCTGGATCATTGCTCCGGTTATGGCCCGGGAAGTCGCTGGAGATGGCGGACCAGGCGTCCTGACCAAGGCGTGGCTATTCATACTGCGGTTCGTCGCACCGGTCGCGATCTTTCTCATCCTTTTGAGCGGTTTGGAGATTGTCGCGTTCTGACCGGCATGCAGATCCGGTGGATCTTCCGAAGGCTCACACCTGACCGCAACCATCAGATGTACGCTAGGACGGAAAACGACGAGACCATGCCGAGCGCAGCTTGCGCCGCATCGGGCTCGTCGTCGGCGTCCGCGAGGATACAGCGCTGCAATGTGTCCTCAGGCAATCGACAGTGTCCACGTTGTTTCGACCGTCCGGAGCAACGGGATGAACGCTCGCTCCGAAAAAGACGTCGGGCGCATCGCGGCGCCGGGGGCCGCAGGATCAGGGACCCAATACGATCCAGGCGTCTGTCGGAGCGCCGATCTGGCGCGTGACGAGAAGATCCTCGGATCGATACCGAAGAAATGTCAGCGCACTGTCCCAGGCCCCGGTGCGCAGCCCTTCTGCCGCCGCCACGGTGGAGGTTACCGGGATCACCTCGTCCCACGCCGAAAGATCCGTGTAGTCCCTCGTGGCCGGGTGCAGGGCAATGGAGCGCGGCTGCTCGACGTCGCGTCGGCTCAGAATGGCAAGCGGCGCGGACTCGGCGATGAAGACCTTCCGGAGGCGAAGTCCGAGCGCGAATTGTCCCCGCCCGACGACCATTCCGCAGTCGGGATGTGCGGCGCAGACAAGGATCTCGTCAGCGCTGCCGGTCGAGACTGCATCCAACGCGGTCTGGAAATCGGCGACGAGCAGCACGTCCTTCTCCGACCGTCCCATCGTGCCTGTGGCGATCCGATGGTGATTGCTGCCGGCCGGGCCCAATGTCGCGATCACGCCTGTTCTCCTGTCGGTTTCGGGGCCGCGCACAGCGTCAGGTGGCCGCGCCAGGCAGGGGCACTTGTGCTTGGCACCGTGCCGAGTTCCTCTTAGAACCAGAAAGATAAAGAAAAACCTTGGGAGGATGAAATGAAATCAATCCGTTACGCTGTCGTCGCGACCGCTGCCGCGGCGCTCGCCCTCGCGGCCGGTGTCGCTGCCGCTCAGGAACGCGTGACTTTCAAGTCTGCCAAGTCGACCTCGTCCTACTACCAGATGGCCGTGCAGGTTGCCGAAGCGATGAAGGCCGGCAGCGACGGCGGGATCATCGTTACGGTCGAGGAAAGCCAGGGCTCGGTCCAAAACGTCATGGAAGTGAAGGCCCGTGGCGCGGATTACGTGTTCACCACGCCGCCCTCGCTGGTCGGGCTGGCCCAGGGTGGCAAGGCGATGTTCGAAGGCAAGGGAGACCCGGCCTTTGACGAGATCCGGGCCTTGTTCCCGATCCCGTCGCTTACCATGCATTTTGTCATGTCCGACGCGAGCGGCGTGACCGACTTCGCGGGGATGGAGGGCAAGACGATCCTGCTCGGCAAGGGGTCCTTCGGCGCGCGCGAGGGCGAGAAGTACCTGCAGCTCTTCGGGCTGGAGGGTAAGGTCGAGCTCGCCGAGGTCGAACTGTCGAACGCTGTTTCCGCGCTCAAGAACGGGCAGATCGACGGGTTCGTTACGGCAGGCTCCTACCCGGCGCCAAACGTGATCGAGGCCGCCGCGAGCGTCGGCGTCAACGTCCTGTCGCTGACCGACGATCAGATCGCAGAGAGCAAGCGGACGCGGCTTGTCATCCCCGCCGGGACCTATGCAGGGCAGGAGAGTGACATCGTGACGACGTCGCTTCCCGTTGTTGCCTACACAACCACCAAGATGAGCGACGACGTGGCCTACGAACTGACCAAGACGTTCTGGGAAGAGCGCGAGGCGATGGGCGCCGGCGCTCCCTGGTGGCTGGGCGTCGACGAAAGCCTGATGCCCACGATCACCGGCAAGATCCACGCCGGCGCGCTGCGCTACTACAAGGAAGCAGGCTTCACGCTGACGGACGCGAACATGTAAACGACACCCGCCCGGAGGTCGCTCTGGCCTCCGGGCAATCTGCCCTTTTCCGGATATCTCATGCGACTGGTCGCCTTTGCCGCAGCGCTGTTGCTCGTGGCCTACCACCTTGGTCTGATCTTCTCAGGCCTTGTTCCGAACCTCGTCAGCCGACCGCTGCACCTCGCGCTTGCGCTCCCATGGATCCTGCTGGTGGCCGATCAGTCCCGCTTTAGGTGGGTGACGGGGCTCGTGCTGACGGTTCTGGGCGTCGGGGCATGTCTCTGGATCGCGTGGTCGCATGACATTCTTGCGGACCAGTATGGCTTCCTCGAAGGTCCCGGGCAGACGGCGATTGCAGTGGTCCTTCTCGCGGTCGTCCTCGAGGCGGCCCGCCGCGCGATCGGCTGGCCGTTGCCGCTGGTCGCCGCACTCGCACTTGCATACGGCCTATTGGGCCAGCACATCCCCGGCGAATTCGGTCACTCTGGGACGCCGCTGGCAAGCTTCCTGGGCACGCTGACCATCGCCGAAGGAGGCATCTGGGGCAGTCTGACGGGGGTCTCCGTCAACGTCGTGGCGATCTTCGTGATCTTCGGGGCCGTCCTCAATGCGGGCGAGGCAGGGCAGGGGTTCATGAACCTCGCGGCCGCAGCGGCGGGGCGGCTGAAAGGCGGAGCGGCCAAGGTCTCGGTCCTGTCTTCCGCGTTCTTCGGATCGATCTCCGGATCGGCTTCCGCCAATGTCGCCTCGACCGGCGCCATCACGCTCCCGGCCATGACCCGGCTCGGCTATCCAAAAAGGCTCGCAGCGGCGGTCGAGGCCGTGGCTTCCTCAGGCGGGCAGATCATGCCTCCGCTCATGGGCGCCGGCGCCTTCGTGATGGTCGAACTCACGGGCACTCCCTACACCTCTGTCATGGCGGCGGCCCTCTTGCCCGCGTTCCTGTATTTCCTCGCCGTCTGGGTGGGGGTGAACGCCTATGCCGACCGTTTCGCGCTGCGGGGCATCGATGCCGATGACCGGCCCGGGCTGCGCGATGTCATCATCACCACGGGTTTTTTCGCGGTCCCCTTCGGCGTTCTGCTCTGGGGCATGTTCGGCCTGAAGGTGACCCCGCAATACGCAGCGAGCCTCGCGATCCTAACCGCTTTCGTCCTCCTCTTCTTCAACGCACGCGGCCTGGGCTCCCCCTCGGAGACGGTTCTGCGGATCGAAAAAGCGCTTCTCGCAGCAGCGCGCCAGGTGTCGATGATCGCCGCGATCATCGTATGTGCCGCGATCATCATCGGCGTGCTGTCGATCACCGGGCTTGGCGTCAAGATCACCTCGCTCATCCTGTCGGGGTCCGGCGGGATGCTCTGGCCGGCCCTTCTCCTGACGGCGCTGGCCTGCCTTGTACTCGGGATGGAGGTTCCGACCACGGCGGCCTACGTGATCTGCGTGTCCGTTGCCGGCCCGGCGCTGATCGAGCTCGGTCTCGACCCGCTGCAGGCCCATCTTTTCGTCTTCTGGTTTGCACTCCTCTCGACGATTACTCCACCGGTCTGCGGCGCGGTTTTCATTGCCGCAGGCATGATCGAAGAGAACTGGCTGAAGGTCGCCGTCACCGCGATGAGCCTGGGATTCGGGCTCTACATCATCCCGTTGGCGATGGTCGCCAATCCGGCGCTGATCGTGCTGGAACAGCATCCGGTGCTGGCGATTCTGGCCACTCTCCGCATCGGTCTGGGATTGGCGCTCATGTCGGCAGGACTCGTGGGTGCGCGATCCCTGGCGGTCCGGGCCGGCTATCTCTGCCTCGGGCTGATCCTGGCATTCTCCGGCAATTTTCTGAGTGCGATCTGACTGGACCCGTCGTCGACCAGTGAGTCGCAGGGCGAACTCCGTCCGCAAGGTGCAGCAAACGATGGGATGTTTTCTTGACGTTGGCTTCCCTGTCTCCGGACAGGGGAGGCGACAACGGCAACGATATTCCGTGGAGGGCTGGCTTCTGGATGTCGTCGAGAATGATGTCCCGGATTTTGACGGCAACGGTCGGATTTCTGGTCTTCAGCGACCGTAGGATTTCCTCTTGGCCCACGCTCGTCGGGAGCGCCTGAGGCTTGGTGTGCCGCAGGAATATCGCCGCGCCACGAATGATCGAATGCTCGGGAAAGGGGCGTCTTTGTCAGGGGGCTGGCCTTGCAAAAAAACCGCAGGCAGCCAACGAAAAAGTTGGGAGATGGTGGGCGACCCTGGAATACGAACGTAAAACATGGGGTTAACCGGCGGTGGTTAGTCCGAGTTCCGCACGTATTCAGCACGCTCCTTCCATTCCATCCGTTCGCGGCCCCTTGGTTTCGACAAAGGGTGCGAGACCCAGAATGGAGTCAGGGTGATTCCGGTGTCAAGCCCCTTGGAACCCTAACAAATTGATCCACGGTCGGACGCACGGCATGACGCACGGTGGCTTATCAACCATGTTAAAGACAACCTCGAACCCTGACTCCCTCTCAGAGCGCCTCAGAGACTCTCTCAGCGGCATCAGGGGCTTGCGGGTATGTCTGGACTCGGGGGGTTAAGTTGGCCCTCAGTGACTCTCTGAGCGGCTCTCAGGTTCTTTTGTTGTACGGGGCGCGGCTAGAGAACCTCTCAGACAGCCTCAGGGGGAAAGACAATGGCTCTCCCCCCTTCATGCGCGTCAGTTTGACTCAATGACCTAGCTCAGTTGCCCACGTTCACCGGCCAATCGAGTTGGTCATCAGGGAAGTAGTTCCTGAAGGCATTCGGCCCCTCGGGTTCCTCGGGTCGCACCTTGTTGGACACGACAACCTTCACAGCGTTCCCAATGTCTGTGGCGGTGGCGTCTCCGTCTTCAATCTTCTTGATCAAGGCACGGATCAGGAGGCCATTGAGCTTCTCAAGGTCTTCTCGGGTGGCGTTGGTTGCGCTTTCCTTGCTGGTCTCTTCGATCTTGTCAGTCATGGGGACACCCTCCCTCACTGGTACGGCTGATAGAGCGTGTCGAAGGCGTCAACGGCTTGGTCCTGGGTCAACCTGCCGGTTGCCGCAAGGAACCACAGGTTGCGCACGGTTGCCCTCTGGTCTCGGGTGCCGTTGTTGGCGAGGTCGACAAGAAACTCGATGCGGTCACGGCCCCTGCCATCACCGACCTCAAGGAAGTCAGCCATCGCGTTGGAACCTGCCGACTGCATTTCCTTGTACATGGTCCTTACCGACTCTTCGCTCATGCTGAGTTCCCGTTGGGCGAAGTCGAGGGTTTGCTCGGAGAAGTCCCCGAGGTGAACAATGTCGTTCTGGACAGTATCCATCACCTGTTGAGACTTGCCCTGGCTTGCCATGTCGAGTTGCATTTCCAGAAGCTGTGCACGTTCGGGCCGGGTGTCCTGCGGTTCGGGTTCCGGCTGGCTGTTCTCGGCATCTGAATAGAAGTCTTCCTGAGCCGAATTGAAGTTCCCGCCCTCGATTAGCCCGAGTTGTTGCGCCATCGAGTAAGTGACCTCCATTCCGTCGATCAGCAGAATGTCGTTGGGCTGGTGGTCGCCTCCTGCGTGAACTCGGGAACCATCCCGTTTCACAACGTCGATGTTGTTGTTGGCCTCTTCGTCAGGGATGTAGGAAGAGACCGACTGGAAGTATCCATTGGCCTCCTTCTCTGCCTGACGGTCGATACCTTCGATGCGGTCGCCTTCGGAATGAAGGTTGGACTGCGGGGTGACCACGTTTCCGTGGGCGTCGATTGCGTGTGTCATTGATTGAATTTTCCTTGTGAAATTACTTGTGGTGAGGTTGCCCGAGGGCATCAGCCGCCCTCTTCAGAAGGCGAGCGTCGTTGATCCAGGTGGTGCCCATCGCATGATCGACAGCACCTTGGAGTTCCTTCCCGATGGCCCTGACAATCGGGCCAGCCTTGAAGGGTGTGAGACCGACCTTCTTGATCGTCTTCTCGGTGATAGGTTTGGGTCGGTTTCTGGCGGGATCGTCCGAGATATACCAAGGGCGCTCCCAGCCGATGATCTTCTCTTCGGTTTTGCTCTTGGTGAACCCCGAGTTTCGCAGGACGTAATACCCCGCCCATGTGTGGACGAAGTAGTTCCGCTCCTTGGTCAACCCACGGCGACCCTCGGGCATCTGCCAGAAGAACTCCGTCCAGACCCTCACAGCCATCAGTCGGAGCATGGCATCCGACAGGGAGTGTCGCTGGACATGGAAGTAATGCGAGAGGATCACCCAGCCTTTCGCCTGTCTGGTGAACCCCTCGTTGCCCTCTAGCCGGAAGAACGGAAGGGCAAAGGCAGGGTTGGTCGTGATGGTCTTCTGACCTGAAGCCCATGCCAGCTTGAAGGCTTGCCGTTGCTGGTCTGTGGCGAGGTGGTCTTGATCAAGCCATTCCTTGAAGGCACCCTCGATGGACCTGAGTTCGCCCTCGGTGGGCAACGGCCCCTTAGCACGACCATACCGCCGGTAGCGTTGGGCGTGAGTGTTGCAGTAGGTCGACACACAGTATCGGTGCCTGTCGCACCCTGAGATAACGCAGGGTTTGCTGCTGTTGGTGGCCTTGTCGCTGATGAGCTTGTTGCGGCGTTGCCTGATAGACGCCTCGGAGCGATTCTGTCCGGTCCTAGGCAGGTGCATCGGTTCCCTCGGAGGCACCCAGGTCTTGCTTCACGAAGACAGAGCAAATCATCGTTCCACCGTTCCCGGTCTTCTTGGTGGAGACGTCTTGGATGGAGACACCCACACGACCGAGGGCCTTTCGCCCCATCGAGTTGGGCGGATAGATGAAACGCTTGGAGATCGTTCGCCATAGACTGTGGGAAATGCCTAGGTCGGAGACGACCTCCCGAGGGTGAAACTCACCGGGTTCCTGGTCTTTGAAGTAGAGGCAGAGTGCCTTGATGTTCGCCTTTGCGGCCTCCCGGATAACATACGTGTCCATCGTCTGTTACTCCTGAGAAATCGTATCGTCGTACAGGTAAGAAAGGTAATTGATACAAGCGATTGCTTGGGTCTTGTCGTTGAACTCAAGTTTCCAATCGCTCGCCCCCGGGTGCTGGAAGACCATCTTGAATTTCCCATTCCCCATCGCCGTCACCTCTCCCGAGCTGAGGCAAGTTTTGGAATGGATCGAATTTTCGTTGTTCTCTTTGGTCGTGATTGGTCGAAGGTTCTTCGGACGGTTGTCAAAGGGAATGCGATTGATGTGGTCGATCATCTTGGGCGGGGTCTCTTCGAACTTGAGACACCAGATCAGCCGATGGAGCGGCATTCGCATGTTCCCAAGTTCGGGGTGAGTGATGTTCACATAGACATGTGGTCGGGTCGGTCTCGGCCTGTCCCCGGCGGCATTGCCAGCGAACATCTTGTTGACCCTTTGGTGGGACTTGTCCGACTTGAAATGATGCCGAGGGCGCTCCTGCCAGATCAAGACACCATCATCGATGTGGGAGGTGTCGAAGCATTCCTTGAGGAACGGAAGGTAGGTCGGTGTAAGAAGAAGTTTGGATTTATTGATCATGGTCATTGTTGAGTTTTCCTTGGGAATCTGAATGAATACCTAGGAATGCACAGAGCCGTATTTGGTCTGTGTCGTTTCCTTTGGCTTTAAGGTCTGATTGAATGAGTGAATCAAAAGTTCTCTTCGATGAATTGTCTGGCAGGTTGCTTGCGCACCGAGTTTTTATGCAGCGCCTAGTAGCAAGACTGTCCAGCGTCAAAGAGTTCCAATCGATGGGGTTGGAATCTGATTTGACAAAGTTGGAATCCACAATAGCGGAGCAGATGGAGTCATCCGGGTTGCCAAAGGAATTAGTTGAGGCGTGCGAGGATGAATTGGGGATGATTGTGAAGTCGGTTCATGCTGGCAGAGTTGGCTAGAAAGCGCATGTCTGGCCAAGAGGTCTGTCTCTCTTATTATGGGTGACGACGCTTCTACGGCTGAAAGTCTTGTGTCTCTCTTATTATGGGTGTCCACGCTTTTCCAACTTGGGTGGGTTGAAGGCGAACCCAGGGTGAACCCTAGGCCGCCCTCTTACTATGGGTGTCCACGCTTTCATCGTGTCCCCGAACCAATCGGTTGCTCGAAGGGACAGAGGTTAGGTTGGTGCGTCTTAAGCGAAACGGGTATTCATCCCCGAGGTTGTACCAAGGGTGTACCGAGGGTCTCCCGTCTTCTCTCTTATTATGGGTGTCCACGCTTTTGAAGCCAAACCCTTCACCATCGTCAATGGTCCCATCCTCGCCAATTTCACCCGTGGGTGGTTCTGGTGCTATCCCTCGGACCACCTCAACAACATGGGCCTTCCAAGGAGACCAAAGACAATAGCGATTGGCTGCTTGGGAAATGGTGCAGTAGGACGCAGGAGACCTCCGATAGAACAGATACTTTTCCTCGGGGTTCGGTCGGTAAAGTTGTGGGGTGGTCAGTATGTCTCGGACTATTGGTGAATGAACTGGCCCCCATTTCGACCGGACACCTGGGCTTGACCCAGGAGGCTTAGGGATAGCCCTGAGCACATGCTTATGTCTGAGATTGAAATCATC
>NZ_FZOY01000023.1 GCF_900188335.1 Tropicimonas sediminicola
GCCAGTCGGATGGCTGCGTCCGCCTCGCCGCGCTTCATCGCCTCGCGCATCAGTTGCAGCGCCGACCAGCGTTCGTTGTCGGTTGCGGCGAGTTCGAAGGAGATGCGGGCGAGATGGCTGAGCGCGCTGTCGAAGTTGCGCGAGTAGCGGGCCCAGAAGTCGAGCGTCACCGGGTCTTGGTTTTTGTTTGTCTGGAGGTGAGTTAGGTAGACTGCGAGGGATGATGGTCTTCCGTAGAGTGCCTGGGTTTGGAGGATTGCCTCTTCGAGGGCGGTTGTTCCGACGTTTGCGATGTTGGTGTCGTTGATGGAGAGGTCGAGGCCGGAGCTGTCGGTGCCTTCCTCGGTTGCCTTCCAGTGGTTGGCGAGGTCGAGGCGCGGGGCGTCTGGGGTTCGGCACATGTAGGCGCCGGAGAGGTCGTTCATGGCGGAGATCGAGCCGTCGTGGGTGACGGCGCGGGTGAGCAGGTCGAGGGCGCGGTCGGTTGCGGCGGGGTCGTGCTGGTCGCGGAAGAGGATCGCGGCGAGGCGGCTGAGGCCGTCGGTGTCGCCGAGGGCGGCGGCGCGTTCGAGGAGCGCGCGGGCCTCGGCCTCGCCGGCCCATCGGCCCTTCGTCTCGAGCACCCCGGTGGCGAGGCGGGTGAAGACCCAGCCCGGCGGGTTGGCGAGGTCGGAGATCTGGCGCAGGGCGTCGAGCCGCTCGTCCTCGTGGCCGGGGAAGTCCTCCTGGTGGGTTTCGAGGAACAGGGCGTAGCGCACGAGGCCCTGGCGCTGCCCGGGTTCGAGGGCGGCCTTGTAGAGGCGGCGGGCCTTGTCGAGATCGCGCGGGAGGATGGCGCCGCGCTCGTAGAGCCCGCCGAGCTCGACCATGGCATAGGTGAGCCCGTGGTCGGCGGCCTGGGTCAGGTAGCGGATCAGCGTGTCGTTGTCCTTGCGGAAGCCATCGCTCTTGAGGTGGAACTCCACGACCTTCCATGCCGCGGCGCCGTCGCCGAGATCGGCGGCGAAGCGGTACCAGCGCTCGGCCATGGCGTTGCTCCGGGCGACGATCTCGCCGTTCTTGAACTCGCGGGCGATGCGCCAGATCCGGTCGCAGATGGTGGAGTTGAGCTCGCCCACCAGCGATCCGAAGGCCATGGTGACGGCGAGTTCGGGGTCCACGTCCCAGCCCGGCACGGTCTCGCCGTCCTGCACCCGGGCGGTCAGCGCCAGGATCGCGTCGGCATTGCCGGCATAGGCGCTGGCGACCAGCAGCTGGCGCGCGCGGTCCGGGTCGCGGGGGACGCCGATGCCGTCCGCCAGGAAGCCGGCGGCGGCGTTCTGGAACCGCGGCGAGCGGGTCTCGATGCCGTCGAGCAGCTCGGGCACCAGGCGCCGGCTTTCCAGCTCGGCATAGGCGCCGGTGGCGATCAGCAGCTCGATGCGGTCGAGCAGCGCATGGGTCTCGGTGTACCTGGGATCGACCTCGCGGAGCCGCGCATAGGCGGCCCGGAGCGTGTCCTGCCAGCGGGCGGCGTCCACCGCCTCGAGCCGGCTGAGGTCGGACTTCACCACCCCGATGTCGTCGGTGAAGAAGGCGCCGCCGTCCCAGCCCTCCCACCGCGCGAAGATCACGCTGTCGGCGGGGCGCGCGATGCAGACC
This sequence comes from Tropicimonas sediminicola, assembly GCF_900188335.1. GTDB lineage: Bacteria > Pseudomonadota > Alphaproteobacteria > Rhodobacterales > Rhodobacteraceae > Tropicimonas > Tropicimonas sediminicola. The sequence goes on from NZ_FZOY01000023.1 coordinate 1,642, forward strand.
TCCATCGGCGCGATGTCGGGGGGCTGGAAGTCGATCTCCACGGGGGCGGCGGAGAGGCTGCCGGCCGACAGCAGGCCGGCCAGGAGGGCGGACGGCAGGGGCAGCGATCTGGGGGATCTGGGGGACCTGGCGGGCATGGCGGCACCTCGGTGTTCGGGTGTCCCGGCCGGGAGCCGGGCCGGGACGGGCAAGGAAGGGGGATCAGTTCACGAAGGCGTTCTCGAGGGCGAAGGCTGTGTAGTCGCCGCCCGTGCCGGTCGCGATGATGGTGACGCCCTCCTTCCGGCGCAGCTCGACGCCGGCGACGCTGGCGAGCACCGCGTCCCCGGCCCTGACCTCGAAGTCGAGCGTCAGGGGGGCCTTGACGGCGACGGAGCTGTTCTGCCCCTGCGGAACGGCCTCGGCGACATTGGCCCTGGCGCGGGGCACGAAGAGGTCGAGGGCGTCGGTGTCGGTGAGGTTGAAGAAGGTGATGTCGGCCTTCGCGGGGTTGGATTGCAGGGTGTCGGGCAGCGGCACCGGGGTTCCGTCCTCGGCGAGGACGACGGAGTAGAAGCTGCGCGGGGCGACGGTGAAGCTGCTCTCGGCGCCCTCGACGGCGACCTTGATCTCGCCGGGTTCGACATGGATGTAGTTCGACACGCCGTTGTGCAGGTCGGCGACGCCGGCGGAGGCGACCTTGCCGTAGGTCTTGCCGGGGATGATGAGGCGCACGAAGCTCGCGTCGGGATCGCGGACGGCCTCGTAGAGGCCGTTGTCGGCCTGGGCATGGGCGGCGCCGGCCGCGGGGAGCGCGGCGAGGCAGGCGAGGGTCAGGGCACGCAGGGCACGGGTCATGGCAGGTCCTTTCGGTTGGATCAGTTGGCGCAGAGCGCCAGGGAGGCGCCCTCGGGGACGGGGCGGTCGAAGGTGACCGAGACGGCGGCGAGCCGGTCGGTCGGATAGGCGTTGACGGGCATGTAGAAGCGGCCGGTGTGGCGCAGCCGTTCGCCGCGTTCGAGCAGCTGGACGCGGGCGCTGCCGTCGTCGAAGGCGAAGTGGAACTCGGCGGAGACCGGCCCCTCGCCGCCGGCATCGGCGAAGATCACGTCGCCGGGGGCGAGGCCTGTGCCGTCGAGGCGGGCCTCGATCCGGTCGGGGCCGGTGCGGCGGGTGTCCAGCGGGCGGGCGCAGGCGCCGCCGGCGGCGGCGATCAGCTCGAGCAGGGGCTGGTCGCCGTATTGCAGCAGGTTGTTGTAGATCGGGTTCTCCCAGACCAGGACGTGCGGCCGGTCGCGGGCGAAGTCCTCGGAGGTGAGATAGGAGAGGATCGAGCCGAACTGGTTGCCGCCGGTGATGGCGTAGTTGACGACGTCGAGGCCGGTGTATTGCGAGATCCAGCCGTCGAAGTTGGCCAGCGCCATGTCGGAGAAGGAGGTGCCGACCACCGCGACCTGCACCCGGCTTTCGTCGTCGCCGAAGAGGTCGAGCCCGCCGCCATCGCCGTCCCCGTCGTCCTCCCCGCCGAGGCCGAGGTCGAGCGTGCTCTTCTCGGTCTTCCAGGTGGCGGTAACGGGTTCGGGGACCTGGTGCAGGCAGTTGCGCTGGATCAGCTGGCGCAGGCCGGAGAAGGCGACCTGGGTGCCGGTCTGCCGGGTCTCGAACTCGGAGCGCTCGAGGTCCGCGGCCTGCGGCAGCCGGTCGATCTCCCGCGCCAGCTCGACGGCGGCGAGGCGGGCGCCCTCGGAGCTCCAGTGGAAGTCGGCCTGGAAGTAGGGCATCGCGCCGGCCTCGGCGGCGAGCATGGCGTTCTGGCCGTGGATGGTGACGACGCCGGCGGCGCGGAGCCGGTCGACGATGTCCTGGTAGACGGCGGCGGAGACGTCGGTCTTGTAGCCGTAGTGCCGGGCGACCTCCGGCAGCCGGCCGGGCATGGCCTGGCTCTTGGTCGGGATCGGCAGGAAGACCAGCGTGGTGCCCTGGTCCTGCAGGGTGCGGGAGAGCCGGGCCAGCAGCTCGATGGTCTTGTCGGAGAACGGGTGGTGCATGCGGATGTCGGCGTAGACGCGGTAGAACACCCCGTCCCGGCCCTCGATCACCGGGGTCTGGGCGTCCTCGTGCAGGCCGGAGCAGCCGAACTGCGAGGGATAGAGCGCGGCGGCCGGATCGGGCGCGGCTTCGGGTGCGGCTTCGGGGGCGTCGGGGCCCTGGGCGGCCGCCGCCGGCAGGGCGCAGGCACACAGGCAGAGGGCGCCGAGGCCCGTGCGGAGGTCATTCCAGGGCATGGGGCAGGTCTCCCGGCTGGGGGTCGGAAAGCAGGCGGTCGTCGAGGACGGCCAGCAGGTTCGCGGTGGTGATCCGGGCCTCCAGGCTGTCGTCGGCGGCGGCGATCTCGAGCAGCTGGCGCACCTGGCGGAGGCTCGGGGCGTCGAGCGGCCCGCTGCGCAGCATGCCGGTGGCCATGTCGAGCGCCAGCGGCGCGCTGGTCCCGGTCCGGCCGGCGCCGAGCAGGGCGATCGCGTCCTCGGTCCTGTCGCCGAAGGGGGCGCCGGCGGTATAGGCGTCGACCAGGTAGCCCCGGGCCTTCGGGTTCTCCTGCCGGGCGGCGCGCAGCAGCGTCTGCTCCAGCCAGGCCATGCGTTCGGGGCTGACCGTGGCGGGGTCGAAGTCCGGGTGCTCCAGCACCCCGATCAGCCCGCCGACGCCGCCCGACCGGCCGCTGGCGGCGGCGACGGCGTAGTAATGCGCCATGTCGGAGGCCAGGTCCCACCGCTCCGCCGCGCGCAGCCGCTCCGCCAGCAGCCAGGCGGCGTAGCCGTCGTCGCGGTCGGCGATGCCGCGCATGTCGGCGAAGGCCACCGGGGCGCCCTGCACCATCCGCTTGCGGACCTCGGCGAGTTCGGGCGGGAGCGCCTCTTCGGGCGTCTCGGCGGGCATCTCCACTGGCATCTCCACTGGCATCTCCACGGGCGCCTCCGCGGGCATCTCCCCGGGCGCCTCCGCGACGGGGGCGCAGGCGGCGAGCCAGGCGAGCAGCAGGCCGGGGCCGGCAAGGCGGGCGGGCGCGGAACTGGGCACGGAACTCGGCGCGGAACTAGGCATCGTGGCGCTCCTCCTCGGCGGCCCCGTCCGCGGCATCGCCGTCCCCGTCCCAGAGCGCGGGGTCGGCCAGGTAGCGGACCGGGAACTCCCAGACCACCACCTCCGGCACGGCCTCGCCGGCGCGCAGGGCGGCGAGGAAGGCCTGCATCGGCCGCACCGGCCCCTGGCCCTCGGCGGCATGGTTCAGCACGTCGCGGCCGAGCGCGAGCTTCAGCGCCTCGGCGAAGCTCCAGGTCGGGTTGGCGCTGTAGCTGGTGCCGACCAGCACCAGCGCGCCCCCGCTCTCCCCGCCGAAGAGGTCGAGCACCCCGCCCTCGGCGTCCTCCTCCGCCGCCACCGCGAGGTAGGGCACCGCGCGTTCCGGCGCCAGGCCGATGACCGGCGCGAGGCGGTCGCTGGTGACGAAGGAGACGAGATCGCCCTGGAAGGTCTCGGCCGCGCCGGGCTGCCGGACATAGGAGACCTCGCCCGCCGCCACCAGCCCGGTCGCGGCCAGGTGCCGGGCCACCCGCCCGGCGGTCTCCGGCGTCCAGTGGGTGTCGGTGCGGAAGAACCGCCCCGGCGCCTCCCCCCCGGCATAGGCCGCGCGCGGGTCGACGGCCTGCAGCCCGGCGCCCTCGAGCGCGGCCAGGAAGGCGTCGTATTCCGCGGCGCTGCGCCGGCTGACCGCGCCGTCGCTGCCGTGGCGGCGCTCGATGTCGACCTTGGCCGGCAGCGGCAGCACCACCAGTTCGCTGCCCGCGGCCGCGAGTTCGGCCCGCATCCCGGCCATCCGCGCCACCGTCTCCTCCAGCCCCACCGGCGCGTCGGCGGCGAAGCGGTATTCCTCGGTGGTGAAGAGCCAGTCGTCCTGCCCCACGACCACCCCGTCGCGCCCCTCGCCCAGCAGGGCGTAGCGCAGCGCCCCCACCAGGCCGACCGACGGGTCCCGGTGCGGGAGCTTGTCGCGGTAGACGCTGTCGATCTCGCCGGTCACGCCGCCCTGGAACAGGTCCCGGTCGGCGATGCTCAGATCGCCATGCCGGATGAGGTCGAGATTGGCGTAGCCCGCATAGCCGAAGAAGGCGACCGGCAGGATGAGCTTGAGGGCGAGTCGGGCGTCCGTCATCGCGGTTCTCCTCAGAACTGGAAGTACAGGAAGGGCGAGAAGCTCTGCTCGGCCAGCTTGCCGACGGTGGCGGCGGCCAGCAGGGTGAGCCCGAGCGAGACCAGGAGCTGCCGGGTCAGCGTGAGACCGGGGAGCCCGGCGCTGCCGTCGGCGCCCACCATCACCATGTCGCCATGGCCGGTGTCCCGGTGCGGGGTGCGCAGCAGCGGCTCGGCGATGCAGACCGCGATGGCCACCAGCAGGATGCTCAGGCTCTCCGCGGTGACCCCGAACCAGGCCCCGGGCGCCATCGCCGCCCCGTGCAGCCCCAGCATCCCGGCATAGACGCCGAGCGCGTTGCCGACATCTGCGGCGCGGAACATCACCCAGCCGATCAGCACCAGCAGCAGCGTCAGCGGCAGCGACCAGGCCCGGCCGGCGGCCGTCCGGTCATAGCCGGTCGCCCGCTCCACGGCGAGGATCGCGCCATGCCACAGCCCCCAGAGCACGAAGGTCCAGTTGGCGCCGTGCCACAGCCCGCCCAGCGTCATCACCGTCATCAGGTTGAGATAGGTGCGCAGGGTGCCGGCCCGGTTGCCGCCCAGCGGGATGTAGAGATAGTCGCGCAGCCAGACCGAGAGCGAGATGTGCCAGCGCCGCCAGAACTCGGTGATCGAGCGGCTGACATAGGGCGTCTCGAAGTTCTCGATGAAGCGGAAGCCCATCATCAGCCCCAGCCCGATCGCCATGCTGCTGTAGCCCGAGAAGTCGAAGTAAAGCTGCAGCATGTAGGCCCCGGCGCCCAGCCAGGCGAGCCAGAGGTCGGGCTCGGGCGTCGAGAAGGCCAGGTCGGCCAGCGGCGCGATCGCGTCGGCCAGCAGCACCTTCTTGGCCAGCCCCACGATGAAGCGCGCCATGCCGTCGCAGAACAGCTCCACAGAGTGCCGGCGCTCCCGGAACTGGTCCTCGAGATCCTTGTAGCGCAGGATCGGCCCCGCGATCAGCTGCGGGAACAGCGCGATGAAGGCCGCGAAATCGATCAGCTTCGCATCCGGCTTGGCGTCGCCGCGATACACGTCGACGAGGTAGCTGATCGACTGGAACACGTAGAAGCTGATGCCGATCGGCAGGATCAGCCGCCAGTGGACCCCGAGCCCCGCCGCATCCGTGCCGAAAAGCGCCGCGATGCTGTCGACGAAGAAGTTGAGATACTTGAAAACCCCCAGGACGCCCAGGCAGCCCGCCACCGAAACCGCCAGCAAGACCCGCCCCGCCCGCGTCCCCCGATACCGCCCGATCCACCGCCCGAACACAAACGCCCAGAGCGTCGTCAGAACCAGAAGCCCAAGGAAATCCACCCGCCACCACGCATAGAACACATACGACCCCGCAAGGATCGTCCAGGACCGGAACCGCAACGGCGTCAGGTAATACAAACCCAGAAAAACAGGCAGAAACAGAAACAGAAAACTCTCCGAGGAAAACACCATCTCAATATCCCTCCATCACTGGACAATCCGAACGAAAACCCGACAAAGCAGTGCC
>NZ_FZOY01000012.1 GCF_900188335.1 Tropicimonas sediminicola
CAGCAACGACCTCCCGTACCGTATTGTGGCTGGTGGCTGCAGACTCCGGCATTTGCCCCACTCCTTCAATGTTGCGTTGCGGCTGACCTCCCACGCGCTCCGCGCACTTTCCCTCCCCGGAGCGGCGCAAGAACTCTCCCATCGGGCTCTCTATCATCTTTCGATCCATGCGGCGTTGACCCTCGTCAAGGAAAGGCATGACGTAAGGAGGAGAAATCTGTTTGCACCGAGAATGCAGACTTGCCGAGCAACCCGAATGACCGCTGCCGCTGTGCAGCCCGAAGACCCCTTGGCCGACTTCGAGGACATCTGATGAAAACGCTCAGATGACCGCGTCGAGTCCTAACGCCTTTCGGGCAATTGCTGACTCATGGCCATGCCGATGACGCGCCATTGGAGATCGTTATCCGGCCGCAGCACCTGCGGATCGATTTCGATCGCCAGGGGCGCGGTCCGAACCCGACCGAAAGCGATGGCGCCGCAGCGCGTGGCATCGTCGGGCGGTGACGGTTCGTGGGGGTGTGAGAGCCTCGTCGAGTTTCGCATGGACCATGACGGAACAATCCTGAAGGCCACCGTTCCGGCGGTCTTTCTGCCCAAGTCCGGCCCGCCACTCCGGCTTACCTTGCGCCGGGATCGCTGCTTCGTCTTTCCCGCCTGATACAAGTCGGTTGGAAATCCACGCGCCGACCTTAAGTACGTATAAGTGGCCTGCTGCAAGATGCGGCATATCAAAGGATTGGCTATGAAACAGATCGTACTGCTTTTTGCTGCGCTATTCGTCGCCACCGGTGCAAACGCCCTTTCGAGCATGGAGAAGAACGCAATCAGCTTGATGCGCAGCAATGGGGCTTCTGATGCGTGCATATCGAAGATGACACGCTCCGACGCGACATTGATCTACTCCATAGCGAACGACGGGGACATGTCGGATGGCAACAAGAACCGGCAGATCAGGGACCAGACCAGGAAGATCTGCGGCCGCTGAGTCTGGCAACTATCAAAGCACTTCGACAAAATCTTGAATCGTAAGGATTTTCCTTAGGTTTGATGTCTGCTTCTTCCTGTTTGGTAGTATCACGTCATGCCGGATCGTCACCCAAGGAACTCCGGGATCGCTTTGTGCGACTGATTGAGGGAGGGCCGGTGTTCCGCGGAGCGGACTCGGGCTGAAATCAACCCAAAGTCCGCGATCGCAGTTCGCTGCTGTCGAGGTCGTCACGGTTGGTGGGTCATGCAGGGTGGTTAGGGTCGACCCATAGGACTTCTTCGACTGCTTCGGCTGGCTCGATGTCGAGGTTGACCACCACAGGTTCTTGGTCCGACCGAACCAGAACGCACTCCAGAGGTTCGTCGGGAGAGGCATTGATCTCCTGATGGGGCACGTAGGGCGGCACGTAGATGAAATCACCCGGATCTGCTTCGGCGGTGAATTCGAGCCGCTCCCCCCAGCGCATTCGAGCCTTTCCCCGAACGACATAGATCACGCTTTCGAGGTGACCATGATGATGGGCTCCGGTCTTGGCATTGGGCTGCACGTCGACTGTTCCCGCCCAGATCTTCTGCGCCCCCACGCGCGCAAAATTGATCGCGGCGGCACGGTTCATTCCCGGAGTTTGAGGCGTGTTTCCGTCCAGGCTGTATGCCTTGATCACGCGTACGCCAGATTGCTTCCACCCATCTTTCGGAGTGGCTTCCGACATTGGGCATCCTCCCTGATTGCTGCAATCTGTTGATGCTAACACACTTGGGTTGAAGAGCGACCCCGCGAAAGGGGCACGGGAGCACCCGACAAAACAAACGGTAACCCGATCGACAGCGCAAACCGAACATCGCCCACATTGGGCCCGTGGCAGGAATGCGCGGAAGGCGGTATTTTCTGACGAGAAAGCCGATGCCGACGAGCTCGACGTCTTCGGCCAAGAGCCGACATGTGTCACATCCGCAGCGAGGGTCTGACGGCAGCTCGTTCTCGCATGGCCAGACTTCGGAACGGTCAGGCTCCGGACCGTGTCGCGACATGCTTCGAGGCCCGGATCGCATATCTATGCTCCGAAAGGCGAAGCAGCGACTTGCGCCATCCCATCTCGCGCGCCTGGGCACGGTGAATGCGCCCAAGCCTTGTATCGATGCGAATGTCGACGAACCCGGCTTCAGCCAGCAGCTCGGCAACCCGGTTGGCCCGCGTGCCCTGTGCAAAATACACCTGACCTAGAATGCGTTGGTGGCGCGCGGCGGTGCCTTGGCCGGTGCTCGAGCGTACTCCCAACAGCCGCACCAGCCAGCTTGGCGTGACGAAATCCCCGTCGATCAACAGCAGCATCCCGCCCGGCGCCAAAACCCGGCGCCACTCGACAAAGGCCGCTGCCGGATCGACCAGCGTCCAGACAAGGTGCCTTGTCACGATGACGTCCATGCTGTCGGACGGCAGCATGGTGCGCTCGGCATCGGCTTGTACAAAGGTCACATCGGGCAGCTTGTTCCGGGCGCGCGCCAGCATCGGTTCGGCCCAGTCCAGCCCAGTCACGTCGAACCCCATCTGATTGCAAAGACGCGCGATTTCCCCGGTGCCGGAGGCCAGATCCAGCAACTTGCGGCCGCGCGCCGCCCCGAGGTGTTTTTGGAACAAGGCCGTCCACGCCGCCATTTCCGCGCCGTCGGCGATCCTGTGTCCCGGATCAGCGTCAAAGCTGGCCGCGCGGTCGGACCAGTAGTCACGGATCTCGTCACGGATGTCTCGGTTTGTCGGTCTCGGGGCGGTCATGGGGCTCTCTGCGGTCGCTTCTCGCAGGTCTGATTAAGTTGACTTCTTTAGTCAACTTAAATCTTGACTAAATTAATCAGATTAATCATGCCAAGGGCAGTTTACGGAAATCGAGGATGCGAACATGACCCCGACACGGATGCTTGGCGCAACGGCGCTTGCCCTTTTGCCGACGCTGGCGCTGGCCGATCCGATCACCCTGACCGACATTGCAGGGCGTGAAATCACGCTGGAGGGCCCGGCCGACCGCGTGATCCTTGGCGAAGGGCGGCAGATCTTCTTTGCCGCGGTACTGGATGGCGAGGACCCGTTCCAACGGGTCGTCGGCTGGCGCGACGATTTTCGGCAAGCATCGCCCGAAAGCTATGCTCAGTATGTCGAGCGCTTCCCGGACCTGGTCGATATCCCGACCTTTGGCGGATTCAAGGACGGCACCTTCGACATCGAGCAGGCGGTTGCCCTGGATCCCGACGTGATGATCCTGAACCTCGAAGCCAAGGCCGCGACGGATGAGGCCGGCTACGAGGAAAAGCTGGCCAAGGTCGGTATTCCGATCGTCTATGTGGACTTCCGCGAGCAACCGTTCGAGCACACCGCGCAGTCGATGCAGATCATCGGAAAGCTGTTTGGTGAGGACGCGCGCGCCGCTGAATTCAACGCCTTCTACGAGGCACAAATCGCCCGTGTGACAGACGTGATCGAAGCGCAGGAGAACCTCGAGCGCCCCCTGGTCTTCGTCGAGCGGGCTGGCGGCTATTCCGAAGACTGCTGCATGTCCTTCGGCAATGGAAACTTCGGCACCTTCGTCGAACTGGCCGGGGGCGAGAACATGGCCAGTCCATTCATTCCCGGCACCTTCGGCACGATCAATGCCGAACAGGTGATCGCCAGCGATCCCGACCAGATCGTGGTGACGGGCGGCAACTGGGAGGCGTATGTCCCCGGCGGCGCATGGATCGGCGTCGGGCCGGGATCGGATGAGGCCAAGGCCAAGGCCAAGTTGGCCGCGTTGATGGAACGCCCGGGCTTTACCGGCGTGAAGGCCGTTGAAAACGGGCAGATCCACGCGATCTGGCACCAGTTCTACAACAACCCCTACAGCTTCGTTGCTGTACAGCGGCTGGCGACATGGTTGCACCCGGACCTCTTCCCGGACCTCGACCCCGAGGCGACGCTGCTGGAATTGCACGACCGCTTCCTGCCGGTCGACTACCAACCGGGCTACTGGGTCTCGCTGGACGCGTCCGCCAGCTGATTTGATGGGGCGGCCCATGTGCCGCCCCTAACTTCCGGAGGACCCATGGCTGCCGTTACGACCGACACCCCCACCCACGCCGTCCGCTATCGCGGGCTTGTCGCCCGGCGAATTGTGATCCTGACTGGCCTGGCGCTGCTGCTCGTCTTGTCACTGGCCGTCGATGTATCGCTTGGGCCCGCGCGTTACCCGTTGTGGGATGTGATGCGGACGATCTTCGCGCCCAGTTCTTCGGATATTCAGATGCGGGTGGTGATCTGGGAAATCCGGATGCCTATGGCGCTCTTGGCGATCACGGTCGGCGCGAGCCTGTCTTTGGCTGGTGCGCAAATGCAGACGATCCTCGCCAACCCGCTGGCCAGCCCCTTTACGTTGGGCCTGTCTGCTGCCGCCAGCTTCGGCGCGGCGCTAGCCATGGTCCTGGGCGTGGCTCTGTTTCCGGCGGCCGTCGCACTTATGGTGCCGATCAACGCCTTTGCGATGGCAATGGCGGCGTCGCTCTTGATCTTTGGCCTGTCGACGCTGCGCGGGGTGACGGTAGAGACCATCGTCCTGCTGGGCATCGCGCTGGTCTTCAGCTTCAATGCCGCTTTGGCCTTGCTGCAATACTTTGCCTCCGAACAAGCCTTATCGGCGGTGGTTTTCTGGACCATGGGCAGCCTGACCAAGGCAACCTGGGCCAAGGTCGCCGTAACCGCAGGGATCCTGTTGATCTGCACACCGCTGTTTGCTCGCCGCGCATGGGCGCTGACCGCAATCCGGCTGGGAGAGACCCGCGCCGCGGCAATGGGTGTGCCGGTGAAACGCCTGCGGCTCGAGGCGCTGTTCCTCGTCTCACTCCTGGCTGCAGTGCCGGTCAGCTTCGTCGGCACCATCGGCTTCATAGGAATCGTCGGCCCCCACGTTGCAAGACTGCTGCTGGGAGAAGATCAGAGGTTCTTCCTGCCTGGCGCGATGTTGTGCGGCGCCGTGATCCTGTCGGCGACCTCGGTCCTGTCCAAGGCCATCCTGCCTGGCGCGGTCCTGCCTATCGGCATCATCACGGCACTGGTTGGCGTTCCCTTCTTCGCCGCCCTGATCCTGACGAAAGGACGCAAATCATGGTAAGCCTCGCGCTTGAAAAGGTGAGCGCGCGCTATGGCCACCGCCAGATCCTGAGTGACGCCTCGACGCCCGAGATAGAGGGCGGCGCGCTAACCGCTCTGCTCGGCGCGAACGCCGCAGGAAAGTCGACGCTGTTCCGCCGGATTGCAGGGCAACTGCCCGGAGCAGGCGCCGTTCGCCTGTCCGACGCCAACGAAACGGACTTGCGGTATATGCCGCAGGACACCGCGATGAGCGCTGCCTTGACCGTCTACGAGTCCATCATCCTCGCCCTGAAGCAAGGTGGGGGCGGCTGGCGCCTGTCAGCTTCGGAACTGGCATCGGTAGACGATGTTCTGCACCATTTTGGCCTGGGAGATCTGGCTGACCGGCAATTGCCGGAGCTGTCCGGTGGCCAGCGGCAGGCTGTCGGCATCGCACAGACGCTCGTCACTCGCCCCAAGGTCGTTCTCATGGACGAGCCGACCTCGGCGCTGGATCTGTACCGCCAGTACGAGGTCCTCGACGCCCTGCAAAATTACGCACGCGAAACGGGCGCAGTAATGGTTCTGGCGCTGCACGACCTCAATCAGGTGATGCGTGCCTGCACGACGGTCATGGCGCTGGCCGAGGGGCGCATTCTCGCCACAGGCCTGACGCTGGAGGTCCTGACACCCGATTTGATCGCCCGGCTCTACGGCATCGACAGCCGGGTCGAGCGCTGTTCGCGCGGGTGTCCGGTCATGATCGTCGATGGCCCTGCGCGGCCGGCTGTGCGGTAATCAAACGCGCTGCGCGATCGTACCGGGAGCAGTGTCACAGCAAAGACCGGATAAGACCTGCGCACTTCTGCCGTTGTCAGCCGCGCCGTAATATCCGCCTTCCGAGAGACCCGTCGAGCCGGCTTTACCTTGGTCGAAACGGTTGACGTCAATCTACGGTGCGGATCTCGTTTCTGGATCATTGCGGCCGCTGGCGGGCTTTGCACTCTTTCGAGCCCCCGCCCCTGCCCGCCTTTCCGGTCGCACCATGGCGACCAGTATTCAAGCTGTGCCTTCGTCGTTTCGATTGCTCCCCAAAACCAATGTCGCGAAACGCTCTGATCGCCAGGCAACACGTGCCAATAATCGCGCGGATCGCATTCGGGCGACAGCAAGCAATGATCGAGATCATGGCCCTCGGAGAATGGCTCATCTAAAACTCAGGTTATTGACGCTGGGGAAGATGAGATGCCTGCCCCGAGAGATGCCAAGAACATCCTGTTGATCACGATTGACGACATGCTGGATGTCGTTCGCTACAGGGATGCATTCGGCGTTCCGATCCTGACACCGGCAATCGACGAACTGATGCGGCGCGGGGTGACTTTCGAAAATGCGTCCACTACCGTCGCTCTTTGCGTTCCATCTCGCACCGCGGTTCTGACCGGACAGAGCCCTTTCGAAACTGGTGTGCACGTCAACTGGGGTCCGCAGACCAGGGATGTTATTCCTGCGGAACAAACTTTGATCGGCCAGGCGCACGAGGCTGGTTGGCATACTGCGGCACGAGGCAAGTTGTTTCACGGCCAGAACGGTGCGGCTTACCAAGACTACCTAAACCCAATTCTGGATCTTGCTGAATACACGGGCGGATATGTCTGCATGGCTGGACCGTTGGTCGAGACACTGGGTGACTCACCGGTACCGGAATCCCAGACATTTGATTACCTTACCGGGGAATGGGCTGCTTCCCTCCTCAGAGATGCTCCATCAGAACGGCCCTTTTTTCTGTCGGCCGGGATCATGAAACCCCACCAGATTTGGGACGTGCCGAAAAAATACTATGATATGTACGATCGGGATGCGATCACGCCCCCCATCGACGTAGGTGATCCGTACGCGGATCTTCCTGAGTACTTCCAGTTTGTCATGCGGCCTGGCTCTGACCGACACGATACCTTCACGCAGGGCGACCTCGAAATCTGGCGGGACCTCATTCAGGGATATCTCGCCGCGGTCAGCTTTGCCGACGCACAGATCGGCAAGATCCTCAAAGCAATGTCAAATGGCGGACATTGGCAAAACACCACTGTCATTCTTTGGTCGGATCACGGCTATCATCTCGGAGATCGCGAACTTTGGGGCAAGATGACCCTCTTTGAAGAGGCCGCGGCCATGCCCTTCGTCGTGGTCGACCCAGACGTGGGGCTTCCGGGCACGCGAGTCTCGACACCGGTCAGCACGCTCGATATTTGGCCAACTTTGACGGGGCTCGCAGGGATTCCAGCGCCGAATGACGGCGACGGCATTGATCTCTCGCTGCAATTGGCGGATCTGGGAGTGGAGTTCGAACGCCATGGCGTGATCACCTCGTTCTACGGGAACCTGTCGCTCCGTACGGAGGACGCGCGCTATAACCTCTATCTCTCTGGTGAAGAAGAACTGTTCCCCCTAGATGATGGTCAGGTCTTCGGCAGGGACGTGTCGGAAGATCTCGAGTATCGAGAACTTCTTGGCGCGATGCGTGCAACGCTGAAGTTCGAGGCACAGGCGCTCGATGTGCGAATTGTATCCAAGGGCAACTCCGTTGACGGGTCGGCAGGCGACGAGACTTTCGTTGTGGTGGGCGATGCCATGGTTCGAGATCACGGCGGCGACGACATCTACTACATGAGCTCAGAGGGCTCCGTGATCGAGCAACCCGATGGCGGACTCGACAAGATCTTTGTCGGCACAAAAGGGGAGTTCACAGTCCCTGATCATGTCGAGCGCGCCGAAATCGAATGGTACGCAAGGGGCGGGTTGATTGGTAACGCCGAAGCAAATGAGCTCATTGGGAGCAGATCCGGCAATGTCTTGTATGGGATGACGGGCGACGACGTTCTCATTGGAAAATATGGCAACGACACTCTCATCGGCGGGGACGGGAATGACATTCTCAATGGCGGCCGCGGGACAAATCGGGTCGTCGGCGAGGATGGTGTGGATATGGCGGACTATTCCGGCGGCCCAAGCGTTTCGGTAAGTCTGCGGAACAGGGAGTTTCAACAGGTCAACGAGGATCAGGTGGATCTCCTTGTCGGCATCGAGAACATCCGCGGCACAGACGGCGCTGACACGCTCGAAGGCAATCGCCTACCGAACCTCCTCGTTGGCGGAGACCGACAGGATCAGCTTTCCGGCCTCGGATCCAATGATGAACTCAGAGGCCAGAACGGCGCGGATTTCCTTACCGGAGGAATTGGAGCGGACCGGGTGTTCGGTGGCCAGGGCAATGACACTCTCGTTGGTGGCGAGGGGGACGACACCCTCCACGGCGGTCGCGGGATCAATCGGATCTTCGGCGAAGACGGGCTGGATACCGCAGATTACTCCGGCGGCCAGGAAGTCATCGTGAGCCTGCGAATTCATGAGCTCCAAAGAGTGAACGGGATCCGGGTAGATTTCCTCGACAGTATCGAAAACATCCGCGGCACGGATGGCTCCGACTCGCTCGAGGGAAATCGTGACTCAAACCTTCTTGTTGGTGGAGCCGGACCGGATCAGCTTTCCGGCCTCGGTGCAAACGATGAACTCAGGGGCCAGGATGGCTCGGATACCCTTCTGGGCGGCAATGGTGCGGACAGGCTCTTCGGTGGTGGTGGAAGAGACGTGCTGAAAGGCGGCGATGGAAACGACACGCTCCACGGCGGTTTCGGGACCAATCGGCTGTTCGGTGAGACAGGCCTGGACATGGCGGATTATTCCGGCGGCCAGACGATAACCGTGAGCTTGCGAAACCACGATTTCCAGACCGTGAGCGAGCATCAGGTGGACCTTCTGGACGGCATCGAAAACCTCCGGGGCTCGGACGTGGGCGACACGCTCGAAGGCAATCGCAGCTCAAACCTCATTGAGGGAGGACCAGGGCGTGACCGCCTGTCCGGCCTCGGTTCAGACGATGAACTGAGAGGTCAGGATGGCGCGGATGTCATACTGGGCGGCAATGGCTGGGACAAGATTTTCGGCGGTGGTGGCAATGACCGGTTGCGGGGCGAGCGAGGAAATGACCGACTGGTGGGCGGCGAGGGAGACGACATCCTGAACGGTCATGCCGGCAATGACAGGTTGATCGGTGGCGAGCATGCCGACACCTTTGTCTTCGCGGGGGATTTCGGTCAGGACGTGGTTCTCGATTTCGAGCTGGGTCTGGACATCATCCGGCTTGACGACGCGATGTGGAGCAACGACCTGACAAGTGCGCAGGTTATCCGCAGGTTTTCCGAAGTTGCAGACGGCGACACCGTGTTCACGTTCGGCGAGAACGTCTTCACACTCGAGGGCATCGATACGCCCCTTGGTCTCGTCGATAATCTGGAGATCGTCTAGGGCGATCTTATGTTGCCTTGAGCAAACGGTTACCCCTGCCAATCGCTGCGAGCTTTCTCAAGGACCATCAACTTGCATTGTGACACGTGACCCGCCGCACGGAAGAGCGCCTCTGAGCGCTAAATATCCGGTCCGGATGGCGAGAGATCATCGAGAAAAATCAGCTGCATGCGGCGACCCGCACTCTTCCGGGCGTTTCAGAACATCATGCAATCTGCACCCGGCGGCAGCGGCTTTGCGTCGTCAGGCAGCGTTGGCGTATACTCGAAACTGACGATCCTGGCACCTGCATCGAATGCGACGAACAGCTGGTTCGAGCCGGGTCTGATCGCAATGCCTTCGGGGTCCAGACCGAATTCGTGCAACGAGGCCGTCGCCAGCAGGTTTCCATCCTTGTCGAATTCGTAAAGGCTGTTCGTGCCTTCGAGATCGTCCACGATCAACAGGTGCCCTGTGCGCGGATCGCGAGCGATCCCCTGGGCTTCGCTAAGGGGAGGGTTCAGGGTCATCGTATCGATGCGCCGCAGGATGTGCCCGTCCGGCGTGAGCCAGCTCAGGTATTCAGGATCGTCTTCCACGGTGATGAGACTGCCATCATCATCGATGGCAATTCCCTCGGTGTCGGCCCATCCAGTCTCGATCTGGAATGGGGCGCCGAGGGGAACACCATCTTTTCCGATGCGCTGGAACGCCCCCATGCCATCGGCGACGATGAGGTCATCGCCCTCGACAGAGATGGCCTTTATCCTTCGCAGCGCGGACCCAACTCGCCTCAGTTCTTCCCCATCGAGCGTAACCAGGATCGCTTCCGGACCCTCGTTGGCGATCCAGAGGCCGCAAAATGTCGGATCGTAATCGAGGCTGGCGGGTCTGTTGAGGAAGTAACTGTTCGTCATCCGAAGATCGAGCGCCTCCACGGGTGAAAAGGTCAGCGCAAGTGCAACAGCCAAGCCTCGATACATGAGCCGTCTCCTAACTGGACCACCCTGACTCTGGTGCTCGCCAACCATCTGTCAACGGCAGTTCCTTGTTGATGAGCTCCTAGAAATCCGGAGAGAGGTCAGAAAACGAGTATCAGGCCCACAACGCTTCAGACGGTTGAAAGGTTTGCCGAGGTGTACGGCCAATGACCCCGGCCATCGCGTCACGCCGAACGACCGGGAGCTATCCATTTGATCCAAAATGATCGTGGAGGATTGTGCCAATTCCGATGTCGCCATCCGGAAATCGCCGCCAATACATGGAATGACGCTCGCAGCCGAAGAAATGCCATTCCACGCCAAAGCCGGCCGGCACGGATCTCGACATGACACCGCGTGCGTCGATCTGATCGACGGCTACGAACCGGCCAGTGATGTCAGTCACGGCCTGCACCTCGCACCACCGGTCGCGGATGTAACGAACGGTCTCTTCGAGACGCAGCGAGGCCACCTCTTGAACGCGGGTCGGCATGGAGGCAGGTCCATTTCCGGGCGATCGCCTGGGCTGCGGCCAGGGGCTTGTAGCGATCTTCGGGCGCGGCAAAGGGGCGGTCCAACTCGGCCTGGCGACGATCAAACGCCACACACTCGGCGCGCGCCTTGTCGCGACGGATCAGGTTACAAGTACACTCGGTTGAGCTGCCCCAATGGATGGTCCGGCTTGGATGCCAATGCATGGTCGGTGGGACTTCACCCCGTTTCTGGTCCGGTCGTCATGCGGCCTTTCGGGTTGGTTGAAATTGGGCCGCAAAGGCGTTCGGCGTCAAGTTTCCGAGCGACGGACCGGCCACCGAACTGCAAGGGGCGCGGGTCGATCAAGCGTTGGATCTGGGCGACTATTTTCCACCGAAGCAGGATTGGCCCAAAACTGTGATACCGATCCACATCTGAGAAGTGGGTTGATTTTCGTCCACGTTCTGGAGTTTGCCGCAGGGCGAAGCGAGACCGTTCAGGCTTCGTCGGCAAATGAGCTGGTTTCAACGCCAACGCATTCCAGAAGCCGGCGGGCGGTGAACTTGTCGGTCACCAGAACGTCGATTACGCCGGTGTTGAGGGCACCTCGAATTGCGGCGACCTTGGCAGGTCCGCCGGCAAGCGCCAAAACCCGGTCGACTTTCGCCAGCTCGTCAAGCCGCATGCCGATGACCCGATCATCAAGCGGGGTCAAGACCGGCTTCCCGTCGATATCGAAGAACCGAAGGCTCATGTCCCCGACAGCGCCTGCCTCTGCCTCCTCCGAAAGCTCTTTCGAGGAAAAAACGTTGCCCGAGCGCGCCAGCATTCTCGAGGGTTCGACCGCACCGATGCCAATAACCGCAAGGGTGATCCGGCCGAATAGGTCCATTGTCTCGCGCACGTAGGGGTCGGACACCATCACAAGCTTTGCTTCGCGGGATTGCGCGACACCCGGCGCAGAGAGCGGCCGCGCCTCGGCCCCAGTGAGCTTGGCCAGGCGGGTGATGAGTTGCGTGGCTTGCGTCTGCACGCTGGGGTCGCCCATCCCTCCAAGGGTCTGGACGACATACTTGGCCTTGGTGGCTTTCAATGGGTGAACATTGTCGACCATCTTAAGAATGGTCTCAGACCAACTGGAAACCCCTATGATCTCATCAGATTGCAGGGTCGCCTCAAGAAAGTGTGCAGCGGCCTCTCCAATGCGGGCCATGATTGCTCCATCGCGCTCCTCGCTGCATTCGGCGACGATGGCTTCGGGCAGATTGAAGCGCTTGCGCAGTTGATCTTCGAGCGCCGCGTATGTCCCCTGCGGTGAGACCACAGTGGTGCGTACGATTTCCTCTTCCTTGGCCTTTTTGAGCATGCGCGAAACCGTGGCCTGCGACATGCGGAGATGCGCGGCGATGTCAGCCTGCCGCTGCCTCTCGATGTAATACATCTGGGCAACTCGCGCCATCAGCCTGAGTTCGTTGGTCCTCGACAAGAGACACTCCGTCCTGCTGGGCAAATCCAGCTGAATAAATATGCGCTCATGTAGGCATTGTCGAGCGCTTGATTGCTGTAGTCCACGTTGCGACCGCTGCGTCGCGGACTGCCGGACTCATTGCTGGCTCGAGAGGGGCGTCGTGTGGTTCGAGGCCGGCCACCGTTTCGAGATCCGGCCAGTGCCCAACGGCGAGGCCGGCAAGATAGGCAGCACCACGGGCAGAAGCATCCGTGCTTTCGCTGGTGATCACCGAATGGTTGAGAATGTCGGCGACCATCTGCATCAGCACCTTGTTGCGGCTCGGACCGCCGTCGACGAACAGGCGACCGATTTCCTGGCCGGCGTTGGCGCGGACGATCTCGAATACATCGTTGACCTGGAAGGCGATGCTCTCTGCGGCGGCGCGGGCAATGTGGGGCCGACCGGCGCCGAAGCTCAGGCCGGAGATGAGCCCCCGTGCCTCACTGTCCCAATGCGGTGAGCCAAGGCCAACGTGTGCCGGCACCAGCGACACACCAAGCGTGGTGTCGACAGTCTCTGACAGCGCCATCAACTCGTCGACCGACGAAAGCCCGAGCAACTCGGCAGTCCACGGCAGGATCGATGCGGAAACCAGGATATTGCCCTCGAAGGCATAGGTGATCTGCCCGCCGTATTTCCAGGCGATGGTGGTGGTAATGCCTTTCGGGGGCACCACGAAGGTCGGTACTGTCGTCATCACCGAGGAGCCGGTGCCAAACGTGACCTTTCCGTCGCCGGGGTGGTGGGCGCCGTGTCCAAAAAGGGCGGCGTGGCTGTCGCCGATTGCAGAGGCAACAGGGATGCCGTCTCGCAGGCCGGAAACGCCCAAAGTGGAACCAAACACGTGCGAGCTGTCATGCACCTTGGGAAGCATCTCCTGGGCGACGCCGAACAGCGCGCAGAGATCCGGGTCCCACTGGCATTCGCCGATATTGAGAAGCTGAGTGCGAGCCGCGTTGGATGCGTCGGTGGCGTGCAATGCACCACCGGTGAACTTCCAGATCAGCCAGCTGTCGATGGTGCCGACGCAAATGTCCGACGCTGCGCGCCCCTTCGCATGGTGTTCAAGAAGCCACCCAACCTTGGTCGCCGGAAACATCGGATCCAGTGGAAGGCCCGTACGAGCAATCACCTCCGGTTCCTTTCCCTCGGCCTTGAGACGCTCGCAGGCTGCGGCGGAGCGGCGGCATTGCCAGGTGACGACGGGACCGAGTGGCGTGCCGGTCGCGCGGTCCCAGATCAGGATCGACTCCCGCTGGTTGGAGATCCCGATGGCGGAAATCTCCACATCAGGTCGCTGGGCGAGGCAACCAGAAATCGCCGCCACGGTCGCGTCCCAGATTTCATCGGCGTCCTGTTCCACCCAGCCCGACTGAGGATGGCGGATTGGCACCGGACTGGAACCGGTGGCGAGGATTGAACCTTCTTCGGCGAAGAGCGCGGCCTTGGAATTGGTTGTTCCTTCGTCGATGGCAAGGATCACGCGCTGTGTCATGGTTTGGCCTCAGGATTTCGATTGGACGAGTGCGTCGGCGCTTTCGGCGATACCGTCAGGGGACATCCCGTAGTGATCGAGCAGGAAATTGGCGGAACCGGTGGGCGCGAACTCGCCGGGCACGCCGAGGATTTTCATCGGCACAGGCGCGGTCTGCACCACGACCTCGGCCACGGCCGAACCTAGCCCGCCGAAGACGGTGTGTTCTTCGCAGGTCAAGATCGCGCCGGTTTCCTTCGCGGCCTTCGTGATCGCCCCCACATCGATCGGGCGCACTGTGGTCATGTTGAGTACACGTGCCGAGATGCCATTCGCCTCCAGAAGCGCGGCCGCCGCCAGCGCCCGATGGGTCAGCACGCCGTTGGCGATGAGAGTGATATCGGTGCCGTCACGCAAGAGATCGGCTTTTCCGGGTTGGAACACGTGATCCTCGGGCAGGAGGTCGGGCACGCCAACCCGGCTCAGACGCAAGAACACGCCGCCTTCGTAGCCTGCAGCCCATCTGACGGCGGCAGCCGTTTCAATCCGGTCGGCGGGAGCGACAACGACAATGTTGGGCAGAGCCCTGATCCAGGCGAAATCCTCGATTGAATGGTGCGTCGCGCCAAGATTGCCATAGGCCAGACCGGAGGAGATGCCGACCAGTTTCACGTTCGTCCGAGAATAGGCGACGTCGGCCTTGATCTGCTCGAGCGCACGACCGGTAAGAAACGGAGCCGCGCCTGTGACGAAGGGGATCATGCCGCCGTTGGCAAGGCCTGCGCCGACGCCGACCATGTTCTGCTCTGCAATCCCGACGTTTACCAACCTCTCCGGGAATTTGTCGCGGAAAGAACCGAGCTTGGAGGAGCCCACGGAATCGTTCACCACAGCGACTATGGTCGCGTCGCTGGCGGCGAGAGCCTCGAGCGTCTCACTGAAGGCGTCGCGGCAATCGTGGAGCTTGGGTGTGTCGGTTTGGGCGTTCATTTTGCGGCCTCCTCCAGTTCGGCCATGGCTTGGGCATATTGATCGGCACTCGGCACCTTGTGGTGCCAAGCGACGTTATCCGACATGAAAGAAATGCCTTGGCCCTTGTTGGTGTGGGCTACGATTCCGCGGGGCTTCCCGGTGGTGCGGCCCTCGGGCGACATGGCGGCAACGAGTTCATCCATGTTGTGCCCGTCGACCTCGACAGCCTCCCAGCCGAAGGCTGCCAGCCGCGGCGCGATGGGAGCGAGGTTGTTGGTGTCGGCCAACCGCGCACCCTGCTGGAGGCGGTTGTGGTCGATGATGAGTGTCAGGTTGTCGAGCCCAAATTGGGCGGCGGCCATGATCGCCTCCCAATTCGACCCTTCCTGCATCTCACCGTCACCGGTGATGACAAATGTTTTCCAGTCGGCGCCGGAGATCTTCGCTGCCTTGGCCATGCCAACGGCAACCGGCAGGCCATGGCCGAGCGGGCCAGTGTTGGTCTCAACGCCCGGCACCTTGTTGCGATCCGGATGGCCGTTGAGACGCGACATAGGCTGCAGAAAGGTCGCGATCTCTTCCTTCGGAATGAAACCTCGCTCAGCCAAGGTGACATATAGCACACATGCTGTGTGACCCTTGGACAGCACCAGGCGGTCGCGGTTCGGGTCTAACGGGTTGTTGGGGTCGACGTTCAACACGCTGAAATAAAGGGCTGTCAGGATGTCGGTAACGGACATCTCGCCACCGATGTGACCAGCGCCGGCCTCAAAGACGGCCTGCAGGTCTCGGCGTCGGATCTGATTTGCCTTCACGCGAAGTTCGTCAGGAGTGAATGATGTCATGATTCACCTGTGCATAAATATTCGATAACTAGTAAACATCCATAAATGGGGCGTGTCAAGAGGACGCTGCTCAGTCGGCTCGCCACCCCACAATTCTGCGGTGCGGCGATTTGTTCAGATTTCGTTGACTTGAGCATTGAGCTCGCCACGCTTGACACAAGCGGCAGGACGCACTAGGCATAATACAGCATACATGAATATATATGCTGTGGAGGAGGATCAAATGAGCGCGACATCGGCCCGACCGCAGGAAAGCAGGCGAATCTCCGATTTCATTTCCCTCGGTGGGGCGACCGGGCCGCTGATTGGCTTGATTCTTCTCTGCGCGTTCCTGTCGATCGCGACAGACTCGTTCTTCTCACTTCGGAATTTCCTGAACATCCTCGATCAGGTCACGGTCATCGGGATCATCGCAGTCGGAATGACGTTCGTCATTCTGATCGCGGGGATCGACCTTTCGGTTGGATCGGTGCTCGCGCTGGCGATGATGGTGCTTGGCTATCTCAATGTAGAAGCCGGCATGCCGATGGGCGTTGCGATACCCGGCGCGCTGATCGTTGCCGCCTTTGCAGGTTTCATCTCGGGGCTGGTGATAACGGAGTTCAAGGTCCCCCCCTTCATTGCGACGCTTGCCATGATGTCTATAGCGCGCGGCCTGGCGAGCATGATCACCAATGGCTCCCAGATCATCGGCTTTCCGCCATGGTTCAACATGGGTGCGATCATCCGTTACGGTGGTTTTCTGACGATGTCCGTCGCGGTGATGCTTGTGGTTTTTGCGCTCGCACTGCTGTTCCAGCGCTACAGGGAGGGCGGCCGAGCGCTCTATGCAATCGGCGGCAATTCTGAAGTCGCGCGCCTTGCCGGCATCAATGTCAAGCGAGCAACGGTTCTGGTCTACACGGCCTGCGCAACGCTCTCGGGCTTGGCGGGCGTGCTTCTCGCGGCGCGTCTGGATGCAGTTCAGCCGACCATCGGCATTGCTTATGAACTCGATGCGATCGCGGCAGTCGTGATCGGCGGCACCAGTCTGTCCGGTGGCACAGGTGGCATCGGAGGCACGATCATCGGCGTGTTGATCATCGGAGTGCTGCGCAACGGGCTCAACCTGCTCTCCGTCTCGCCGTTCCTGCAGGCTGTCATCATCGGGGTGGTCATCGTGCTGGCCGTCGCCGCGGAAACGATCAAGCAGCGAGGGAACTGACAGCGAACGGGACTGTGTCCCTACCCCAATCTACAGGTCCGGCTTTCGGACCGAATCCGGTCCTGAACATCAACGGACCAAACAACTGAGGAGGAGACTTTCATGAAATCGCACATCAAATCAGCGCTTCTTGCCACCGCCATGATGACCGTGGCTGGCGGAGCTTCGGCGCAGGGCGTCGGCATCGAGAAGATCGGCCTTGCCGTTCCCAACCTCCAGGCCGATTTCTTCAACCAGATCAAACTGGGCGTGGAGAATTACGCAGCCAGTCTCGGGATCGAAGTCATTACGGTCGACGCGAAGGGTGACACCAATACGCAGGTCAGCCAGGTGCAGGATCTGCTGACGCAGGGCATCGACGCCTTTATCTACATCCCGGCCGGCGCCGCCGCTGCAGCGGTCCCGACGCGCCTCGCACGTGCCGAGGGCATCCCGGTCATCAACGTGGACCGGGAGCCGGAAGGCGAACCGGGCGACACCGTGATCTACGGCGAGAACGTGATGTCGTCCTATGAAGTCTGCTCTTCGATCATTGAGCGCGCCGGGGGGGCCGGCAAGATGGTCATCATTCACGGCCAGAAGGGAACGACGCCTGAGCAGCAGCGCTTCGAGGGCTGCAAGATGGCAATCGACGAGAACCCGGACGTCGAGCTTGTCGCCCAGCAATGGACGCAGATGTGGTCGCCGGACGAAGGCTTTTCGATCGGCCAGAACATGCTGCAGGCTCACCCCGACATCAAGATGATCTTCGGCCAGGCCGATGGCATCGCGATGGGTGCCGCCAAAGCCGTCGAGGCGGCCGGCCTCTCCGAGCAGATCGTCGTAGGGGGCTATGACGGCGACGTAGCTGCGCTGGAATCGCTCGCCCGCTGTGACACGCCCTTCGTCGTGACGGCGACACAAAGCACCCAGGCGATGGGCGTCCTGGCAGTGAACTCTGCAATCGCAGTGTCGAAAGGCGCATCCGTTCCGGCTCGTCAGATTCCGAACGCCGTGCTGACCGATTGCGACAACGCAGCACAGTTTGTGGAAAAGCACCCGTAAGACCGCGAAAGCCGGCAGCTTGCTCGAAAGGCAAAGGCATGACGACCGAAGGCAAAACCCCGATCTTGTCGCTGCGGAACATTCGCAAGTCCTACGGACCTGTCGAAGTCCTGCACGGTATCGATCTGGACATTCATGCCGGGGAAGTCGTTGCGCTGCTTGGCGAGAACGGTGCCGGCAAATCCACGGTGTCGAACGTCATCTCCGGGACGATCCTCCCGACGGCCGGAGCAATGACCTGGCAGGGCGCGGAGTTCGCGCCCGCCAATCCCCGGGAGGCGATCGATGCAGGCATCGGCATGATACACCAGGAACTTCTGTTGCTGCCGCATCTGTCGATAGCTGAGAACATCTTTGTCGGTCGATGGCCGATGAGGGGGGGGCGGGTCGATCGCAAGACCATGACCAGGCGCGCGAAGGAACAGCTCTCACGGCTGGGCCTGGACCTCCCGGCCACGCGCAAGGTGGAGGGGCTGGCTACTGCCGCGCAGCAACTTGTGGAGATCGCCAAGGCGCTCACACTCAACGCGCGTCTGCTTATCCTTGACGAGCCTACAGCTGCGCTGGGCGGCGCCGAGACAAAGCTGCTCTTCGAGCAGGTCGAGAAGCTCAAGGCCGACGGCGTGGGTATCATCTACATCTCGCACCGGCTTGAGGAAATCCGCCAGGTTGCCGACCGCATCGTCGTCATGCGCGACGGCGACAAGGTGAAGGAATTCGACCGTGGCGATGTGCCGGTGCGCACAATCGTCGAGGCCATGGTCGGCCGAAAGATGGGTCGCATGTTCCCGGCTGTCCCGACGCCCGGCGAGGAAACTGTGCTCGAGGTAAAGAACCTCTCGTCAGCACGCGGTGCGTTCGAAGATGTGAACTTCAAGGTCCAGAAGGGCGAGATCCTCGGCATTGCGGGACTCGTGGGAGCTGGACGAACCGAACTTGTGCGCGCCATGACGGGCGCGGATCCCATTTCCTCTGGCGAAGTCCGGCTGAATGGAGTCGATATTACGCCCCGCCGTCCGCGCGATGCGATCAAGAACGGCATCGTACTTGTCCCCGAAGACCGCAAGTTGCAGGGGTTGGTCCTTGATCATTCGATCGCCGAGAACATCGCCTACGCAAATCTGAACACCATCTCCAGAGCAGGGTGGATCACCGGCGGGCAGGTGCGGGGTTTTGCCGACCAACATATCGCGCAGTTCGGGGTCAAGGGTGTCGGGCGACAGAAAGCCAATGAGATGTCCGGCGGAAACCAGCAAAAGGTGGTGATCGCCAAATGGCTTGCACGGGAGAACCCTCAGGTTGTGGTTCTCGACGAGCCCACCCGCGGGATCGACGTCGGGGCGCGTTCTTCGATCTATGACATCATCGTCGAACTCGCGAACCAGGGCGTCGCGGTGGTTGTGGTCAGCTCGGATCTCGAAGAGGTGCTGGGCGTCTCGAACCGTATCCTGGTCATGTCGGCGGGGCGCCAGACCGGCATCCTCGACAGGGAGGATGCAAACGACGTGTCGGTGATGGAACTGGCCACCCTCGGTCGCGCGCGAGCCTATGATCAGGGCGACAAGATCAAGCCGATCAATGAGACGCTGGAGCTCGTCTTCATCCCCAAGGTTGTGCACCCCTGGTATGACGTTGTCGCCTCCGGAGCCCGCAAGGCCGTGGACGAACTCAAGACATCCGGTATCGACGTTCGCGTTACATGGGACTCTCCCCCGCGTGCGGACATTGCTGATCACAATGCTCGGATCAAGGCGCAGATCGAGCGCAGGCCCGACGGCCTTGCCGTGTCGTGCCTCGACCCCGCGACCGAGACGCCACTGATGCATGAAGCGATCGACGCCGGCATCAACCTCATAACTTTCGACACGCGCTGCGACGATGCCTTTCCGTTCGTTGGCCACAAGGATGATTTCGAGGATGGTCGGAAACTTGGCTATTTCCTCGCCGACAAGATCGGCAAGGCCGGCCAGGTCGCGATCCTCGCCGGCAGCGAGACGGCCGCCAACCACGTCGCAAGGGTGCGAGGGTTCCGCGAAGCGATGGCGAGCTACCCGGAAATCGAGATCGTTGCCGAGCTTTTCGATGATGACAACCCCGAGAAGGCCGACCGTCTCGCCGAAGAGGCAATCGCTGCCCATCCCGACCTCGTCGGGCTTGTCGGGGTAGATGCATCAAATCCGATCGGCGCCGCCCGCGCCGTCGTCAACGCCGGGCGCACCGGCAAGGTGACCGTGGTTGGGTGGGACGATCTTCAAGAGACGCTCAAGTTCATCGAAGACGGCGTCATCGCCGGTGTCATAGCCCAGCATCAATGGGAGATCGGATACTGGGCGGTGAAATACCTCGTCGCGATGAACCAGAACCACAAGACACCGCACGAACACGAGACCGGATCACAGATGCTCACCAGGGAAAGCCTGGCGGATTGGTGGCGCAGCGGCCAGGGCAGCCGAACGCGCGATGAAGCCGGGGCCAGTGTGGCGGTGTAGCCGATGGCGGGGCGGCGATCGCCCCGAAACCCTGCGGGTTTGAAAGGGAGTTCAGAATGAGACGCTTCGAGGGCCAGACGGTTGTCATCACCGGCGGCAACAAGGGCATTGGATACGCTATGGCAGAGCGTTTCGCCCAGGAAGGGGCGAGGATCGTGATGGCCTCGATCGAGGAACAGGTCACCGAAGCTGCTGCGAAGCTCGCGGCTGCCACCGGCGCACGTGTCGAGGCCGTCCTCTGCGACGTGACCAGGATCGATCAGGTGAAGGCCCTCTACGACAAGGCGGAGGAACTGTTCGGACCGGTCGACGTTTCGATCCAGAACGCCGGCGTCATCACGATTGCGAAGATCGAGGACATGACCGAGAAGGAATGGGACCTCGTCCTTGACGTGAACACCAAGGGCGTCTTCCTGTGCTGCCAGGAGGCGATCCGGCGGATGCGTGCTTCGGGCAAGGGCGGCCGCCTGATCAACACGGCGTCCGGCCAGGCGCGCGACGGTTTCATCTATACGCCTCACTACGCCGCGTCGAAGATGGGTGTGGTCGGGATCACCCAGAGCCTCGCCAAGGAGGTGGCGCTCGACAATATCACCGTCAACGCAATCTGCCCCGGCATCATCGTGACCGAGATGTGGGATTACAACGACAAGGTCTGGGGCGAGATGCTGGGCGATTACAAGCCGGGTGAGCTGATCAATTCGTGGGTCCAGGAAAAGATCCCGATGAAGCGGGCCGGCACCGGCAGCGACGTGGCGGGCCTCGTCGCCTTCCTCGCCAGCAGGGACGCCGACTACATCACCGGCCAGACGATCAACGTCGACGGCGGCCTCATCATGTCGTGAGGCTGCCCGAGCGGTTTCGACATCAATCAGCCGCGCCTCGAGAGGCGGCACCTACAGGAGGAAATGATGGCAGGCATCACTCTGAACGCACCCAAGCTCTTCGACCTTTCTGGGCGCGTCGCTTTCGTGACCGGCGCCGGCAGCGGCATCGGCCAGCGCATCGCGCTGGGGCTCGCCCAGTGCGGTGCCGACGTTGCCTGCCTCGACCGGCGCACCGACAGCGGGCTGGCCGATACCGTGAGCATGATCGAGGGCGCCGGCCGCAAGGCTATCGCGATCTCGGCCGACGTGACCAACCGGGCCTCGATGGACGAAGCGGTGGCGCGCACCGAAAATGAACTCGGAGCTCTCGGCATTGCCGTGAACGCGGCGGGTATCGCCAATGCCAACCCGGCCGAGGAAATGTCCGAGGAGCAATACCAGACCCTCATGGACATAAACATGAAGGGCGTCTTCTTCTCCTGCCAGGCCGAGGCGAACGCGATGATCAGGCACGGCAAGGGGGCGATCATCAACATCGCCTCGATGTCCGGTGTGATCGTCAACCGCGGCCTGACCCAGGTGCACTACAATGCATCGAAAGCCGGCGTGATCCACATGTCGAAGTCGATGGCGATGGAATGGGTCGACCGTGGCATCCGGGTAAACTCCATTTCTCCGGGCTACACTGCAACGCCGATGAACACGCGCCCGGAGATGGTACACCAGACCAAGGAATTCGAGGCCCAGACGCCGATGCAACGCATGGCGACGGTCGACGAAATGGTTGGCCCCGCGGTCTTCCTCGCTTCTGATGCGTCGTCATTCTGCACCGGGGTGGATCTCTTGGTCGATGGAGGGTTCTGTTGCTGGTGAGTGTCTGACGGCGGCAGTCGTTGGGGAGACTTGACGGTTTGAGAAAGGCGCATCTCTTTAATGTGGATCCTGGGCAAACCTACCGGTCGCCCCTCGATTGTTCAGCCATCCGTGCTTCGCTTGTTGATCCACATCGTAGCCAATAGCGCAGTTCAGGTAACTGAACATCGTGGGAAGAGGGCATTGGAACAGCCGCAATCGCTGCACCGTCCCTCGCTCGAAATTTGGTGCTCAGCTCTGTTGGCAGGCGCCGTTTTCTGGAGCCCTCCCAATGCAAAGGGCATTCAAATAGGTTCGCTCAGGCACTGAGAGCCAGATGGTAGATGGGACGGTTCTTTGGGACCTAAACGGATAATTGACCCCAGACGGCAAGAAACAGCGAAGGATGCGCGAGGACGTGCTTCGTGGTGACGTACCAAGGCGTCACCACCCACGATCGACAGATAAACCAGACAGTATCCCAAGCCCTGCCCGCCTCGAGTTGTCTTGAGCTTCCCGAAAGCTACGTCCCACCCCATCCCTATGTGCCAGTTCGGATTGGAGTTTCGGGGTCGCGGCTTGTTACCGCCGTTTGGGCCACCCGGCGGGAGATCTTCCGGGGCTCATGGCTCAGGCTGCCATTGCCCGTAAGCCTTAGTCCGTCGCGAAGCAGTAGATCAGGCCCACGCCACCGGTGCTCGGCAAATCGTCCTCGCCACATCCCGCGGTGCCATGGGACGAGTTCCACGAAACCATGTTCATGGACTCGTTCAACCCCGCGCGGTCATGGTGCCCAACAATGGCAGAACCTTCACCGTTGCTGGTCCAATTGCTGCATGTTGTGTCGGCGCCCGCGGTCGTAAGCTGGCCAGCTGTCGAGAATTGCCCGTTGAAGTCCGAGCCTGTCAGGATGTCGTGCTCGAGCGGCTCGTCTCCGCCTCGTCCGTTGATCGGGTCGCCGTTCTCGTCGAGCGCCGTTTCGACATTGATGTTGTTGTCGCCATGCAGTTCCTCAACGTCCTGCGCGATCAGAACACCATCGGAATTGTACCAGGGACCAGATCCTATCCGGTCCCGAGCGCTGACGCCATCGGTGATCTCAAAGCCATTGTCGGTCCGCCTTACCACCATGCTCGTGCTGAGATACGCGGCCCAGGTCCGTGTCGAGCCGGCTGCTGCGGCTAGCGCATTGCAATGTGCGTCAGCCCCCTCCAGGCCGCCGAAATTGGCACCGTCACCGGAACCTCGGCTGCTGACGAAGAACGACATTTCCTCAGAATTATCGGCCGATTGTGCGCTGCTATCGATGGCGCCGAGCATCGAAAGGGCAAAGACCGCAACGAAGCCTGGGCGATGTTCGAATATGGACATGTGGGACTCCCCCCTCTGAAAACTCCCGAGTGAAAGGATACGCGCGGGTTTGAAATGCGTCTAGGATCATGCAACGGGTCGTTGATTGACTGGCATTCGCCAGAGGAATCCTCATGGTCTCCGAAAGTTTTTTCCGCTGACGTGACCTCGCCCTTGGCCGGGGCCGGCGACGGCGCAAAGCGAGCAGAGCTCGAATACAGACGTGTCCGGACTTCGGTATTGGGGCTTCGGGTGTGGTATCCCGTCCACCGTTTCAGAACGCCCGATCGTATGCGCATGGTGTTGTTGCCGAACCTCGCCGCCGGCCAGTCCGCCTTCCTAGCCGCCCGTTCCTGCGAATAAGGGAACAATCTTCCCCCCTGCCCCTGCTTGATCCGACTATTCTGAATCACCAACACCGGGGCGGCCTTCAGTTCGCTCTCCTACAATGATCGGAGCAAGCAATTGACCAAGAGAGATGAGCAAGCCGATGTTCTCGTAATCGGCGGTGGGACGGCAGGTTTTGGAGCGGCCGTCGCGGCAGGTCGGCAAGGCCTCCGGGTGTTGCTGCTGGAAGCGACGACCAAGATCGGCGGCGTGATGGCCTCTTGTCCTGGCATGCCATGGGGTGGCGGCTACCCATCGGATAGGATCATTGGCGGTCTGATTGAAGAACTGTTCGATCGGCTTGCGTCAATGGAGCCGCCTGCGGCAGAGAAACGAGTATGCACGCTGGAGAATTTCGGCCCCGAGATCGTCTATGATCATGACCTCGCGACCCTGACCATGTTTGACATGCTTGAGGAAGCAGGCGTGCGAGTCAGGTTGGGCGCGATTGCGCTAGAGCCCCAAATGGAAGGAAATCAAATCAGGTCAATCGCCTGTTGCGATAGAACTGGCCCCTTCACAGTGGAAGCAAAGATCGTCATCGACTGTTCCGGCGATGGCGACATTTCCGCCAAGGCCGGCGTGCCCTACACGCTCGGCGACGACTCAGGCAACATGATGGCTGTAACCATCTCGTTCCACATGGTCGGCGTGGATTGGGCGCGTGCGTTTGCTGACCCGGATCCATATTTCCAAAAGTATGCTGCCAGAGGCATCGCCGATGGCCGCCTGCACCCCGATCTTGCAAAGCTGTACCTGATGCGCGGGTTTCACGATGGGACGGTTTTCTGCAACTCTGTTCATTTGCGCGGAGTGGATGGAACGGACCCGCTTGCTGTCAGCGCCGCCACTCAGGAAGGACGAAGGCGCTGCCTACAGGTGGCACAATTCCTGAGAAGCGACGTGCCCGGGTTCGAGCGCGCGCATATGTCGATGCTCTCTCCGATATCGGGCGTCCGTGAAACCCGTAAACTTCAAGGAATCTACCGCTTGAAGGGGGAAGACATTGCACAGGCGAGAAAGTTCTCCGACGGCATCGTGGCCTGCGACAATCCGATTGACGAAGTGATGCGCGCGGAAGCAGCAATGACCCACGACGCTGCGACCGCGGCTGGCGAGTACTACACTATTCCATTTTCTTCCCTTGTGCCCGCCGAGATCGTCAACCTGATGTTTGCGGGGCGCATTTTGTCGGCGGATCCCGTTGCATTCGCATCTGTCCGCGGCATGCCACAATGCATGGCGATGGGACAGGCGACTGGAACAGCCGCCGCACTTGCAATCAGGAACCGGGTGAAGGTGCAGAACGTGTCACATGACGATCTAGTAAGTTCATTGTCGGACCAGGGCGTCAACCGTCTGAGAACGATCTAGTCGCGCCGCGGCTCAGCATGGCATCTCGCCTCCAACGCAGTTTGTCATTGGAGCGCACCATAGGTATCTCGATCAACCGGTCTGATTGGTGGATCGTTGCGACCTCGGAAACCAATTGGTCTCGATCTTATCGTCCATCCGGACCGAATTTGTGGTAAACCTGTCGAGTGGAGGTCCCGGTAATCGTTGGGGGTAACGGTCATGGGGACGCATGATTGAATGCATTTGTTGTTGTCCACCGCCTCCACACGATCACCAGCTATGCAGGCGTTACAGGTATCGACCGTTTTCCACGCGGCGTGGGATAGCCTTGTCCAGGTTTCGCCCAATGAGACCTGTAGCCTTCCGACTGGTTCATTGCACCTCGATTACAGCGGAAACGATCTGAGAGCGGCGGTGAGAAGGTCGGGCACGGTTGCCGCGGGATGAACCTGCTGCGGGCGGCGTAATATACGTCCACCTTTTCCCTTCCTTGTCTAACGGAGGAAGGGCGGGAGGATATTCACCGTGGATTTGTATCGCAAGGTCCGTCTGACATGAGCGCGCGAGAGGCGGTCCGGAATTTGCTGACATCGAGGGCCTGATCGGCGCGGACAAGCACGAGCGGGCGGATGTGTTGATAGTATCTACAATGCTGCGCCCCACAAAAGCGACTCCCGGAAGTGGTGGCAAAAGTGCGTCGACTGCTTTCAGGACTTGTGATCC
Organism: Tropicimonas sediminicola; assembly: GCF_900188335.1. Lineage (GTDB taxonomy): Bacteria > Pseudomonadota > Alphaproteobacteria > Rhodobacterales > Rhodobacteraceae > Tropicimonas > Tropicimonas sediminicola. Next base: position 25,918 of record NZ_FZOY01000012.1, read on the forward strand.
GCTTAGATCTTCAACCGCAGACAGTGGCGCCCTTCGCATCCTCGCCGGATCGCGCGATAGTGGCTGTTGGAGCGTCCCTCGAACGTCGTGACGCTCCACGTACCTATTGATTGCAGGCCGCGAACGCATTGGTCCAGCCGGGTTCCTTCGTACTTGATGGTATGCGGAATCAGCATGTCGCCGCCGGCCGAGCTGTCCATGTCGAGCACGATTCATGGCCTGCCCCCATCGGGTGCAAGATCAGTGGGTCTGGAGCCTAGGTTGCAGCACGCTGCGCCAACAGATTGGTCAGCCAATCCGGATCCATTTCAGCAACAGAGGACAGAAGAAGCTCGGTGTAGGGGTCATGGGGCGGTTGAAACATTTCTGTCTTGGGGCCTTGCTCGACTACACGGCCTTCCTTCATGACCACCACCTCGTCAGCGATCGCGCGAACCGTCGAAAGGTCATGGGTGATGAACATGTAGCCCAGATCGAATTCGGACTGCAGCCGTTCGAGCAGTTGCAGGATTCCCTCCGCTACGATCTGGTCGAGCGCCGAAGTAACCTCGTCGCAGATAATAAACTTCGGCTCTGCCGCAAGCGCCCGGGCGATCCCGATGCGCTGTTTCTGACCTCCCGACAATTCGGAAGGCAGCCGGTCAAGGTACTCCTCCGGTTCCAGTTCAATGAGCGACAGCAGCGCCCGCACGCGATCATCGAGCGCCCGCCCCTTGAGGCCGAGGTACATCTGAGCCGGACGCCCGATCAGGTCTCGGATCCTTAACTTCGGATTTAGGGCCGTGTCTGCCATCTGGTAGATCATCTGGATCTGCCGCAATTGATCGCGACTGCGCTTGCGATAATCGGGCGGCAGCAGGCCGCCATCAAAGAACACCTCGCCGTCCGACGGTGGCAGAAGGCCGGTGATGACCCGCGCGGCGGTCGATTTTCCCGACCCGCTCTCGCCAACCACCGCGACCGTCCGGCGCGGGTGAATGTCGAAGCCGACGTCCTGCAAGATGATCGTCTGTCCGTAGCCCGCCGTTACGTTGCGGACCGAAACTATTGGCGTTCCATCAGTCACCGGCGGCTGTTCAGGGCGAGCATGGCTTCGGACGGCCCAGAGTGACTTCGTGTAGTCCTCCCTTGGCTGGGCCAGCATAGCATATGTGTCAGCTTCCTCGACTTCCTCGCCGCGCAGCAGCACTTTGATGCGGTCGGCCATCTGCGCCACCACCGCAAGGTCGTGCGAGATATAGATCGCCGCGGTTCCGAACTGTCGAATGATATCCCGGATCGCAGACAGCACCTCGATTTGCGTGGTAACGTCGAGCGCCGTGGTCGGCTCATCGAAAATAATGAGGTCTGGTCGGCAGGACATCGCCATCGCAGTCATGGCCCGTTGCAGCTGGCCTCCGGAGACCTGGTGGGGGTACCGGAACCCGATCTCGTTCGGATTGGGCAACTGCATGCGACGGTAGAGCTCGACCGCGTCGCTTTCTGCCTCCCCGCGCGACATGACCCCATGGAACACAGGCCCTTCGGAATATTGGTCGATCAACCTGTGTGCGGGGTTGAAGCTCGCCGCGGCCGATTGCGCTACATAGGCGATACGCTTACCACGCAGGGCGCGGGCCTCGGCTCGGGACGCCTTGCGCAAATCGATCCCATCGAACTCGATGCTGCCATCGGAGAATCGGCAGCCATCGCGCACGAACCCCATACAAGCCAGTCCGATGGTGGACTTGCCGGCCCCTGACTCGCCGATTAGTCCCAAGACTTCGCCCTTGCGAAGCGTGAGGTTCACGCCTCTGACGATCTCGGTCCACTGATCCTCCGAGCTGCCCTCGATCCGAAGATCACGGATCCTCAGCAGAACAGGGTTGTCCTTCGATTGCGTACCCATAGCCCTATTCCTTCAACCCGCTTGCCTCGTGCAGCTTCCAGTCGACCACGAAGTTCACTGCCACGGTCAGGAGGGCGATGGCGCCCGCGGGCAACAACGGTGTTATGTCTCCGAAGGTAATCAGCGTCGCATTCTCCCGCACCATCGAGCCCCAATCCGCCGTGGGCGGCTGGATCCCAAGTCCGAGGAAGGACAGCGCCGAGATCGCCAGAAACACAAAGCAGAAGCGCAGGCCGAATTCAGCCACCAACGGCGCCATCGCGTTTGGCAGGATCTCCCGAGTGATGAGGTACCATAATCCTTCGCCCCGCAGCTTCGCGGCCTCGATGTAGTCCATCACCACGATGCCGATCGCCACTGATCGGGCTAAGCGGAAAACGCGGGTGGAATCGATCAGGGCGATAACCAGAATGAGCGTCGTGACGGAGGTGCCGAAAATTGTGAGCAGCAACAGCGAGAAGATAAGCGCCGGGATCGCCATGAGTACGTCGACGGTGCGCCCTAGCACCTGATCCAGCCAACCGCCGACAGTTGCTGCGAGCAGCCCCAGAAGGGCCCCAACAACGAACGCCAGCGCGGTCGTGGCCAGCGCGATACCCACCGTGTTGCGCGCGCCATAGATCATCCGCGTGAGCATGTCCCGTCCGAGATTGTCAGTTCCGAGCAGATGTTCCGAACTCCATGGCAGGAACTCACCGCCCACGATCTCGCGCTCGCCGAATGGCGCGAGAACAGGCGCGAAGAGAGCGACGAAGATGTAGAGCAGGATCACCAGCATACCGAAGCTTGCCGTCAGCGGCGCCCGCCGCATTGAGGCTGCGAAATTCGTCGGTGCGAGCCGGATGATCATCGTTCGGAATAGCCAGCCGAGGCAAAGTGCTGCCGCGACGAAGAACACGATCCAGAAAGTTGTAATCAGAAATTGCATGCCGCTCCTCTAGCGCCGGTGCATGAGGCGAGGATTAGTGAGCGTCGAGAGCACATCCGCCGTCAGGTTCAGCAGAACATAGGCCGCCGCAAAGATCAGCGCGACAGCTTGAACGACGGGGATATCCCGCTTGGCAACGCTGTCGACCATCAACTGCCCGAGACCCGGGTAAACAAAAACCACTTCGACGACCACCACACCGGTGATGAGATAGGCTAGGTTCAATGCGATGACATTGATGATCGGTGCGAGGGCATTTGGCAGGGCGTGGCGAGTGATCACGCGAAAAGGTGGCATTCCTTTCAGACGCGCCATCTCGATGTAGGGGCTGGCCAGCAGGTTGATGATCGCGGCGCGAGTCATGCGCATCATGTGCGCTGTCACGACCAGTGTCAGTGTGAGCGCCGGCAGGAATGTGTTGTATAGCTTCTGCCCAAGCGGCAGGTCGACCGAAAAGCGAGAGATCGATGGAAACAGTCCCGATTGCGCAAGCCAAAGAATCAGGATGTAAGCCACGAAAAACTCGGGAAAGGAGATTGACGTGAGCGCCAGGGCATTCACGCTTCTGTCGAAAATGGAGTTGCGAAAAAGCGCGGCCAGAATGCCTAGCATCAGCGACAATGGAACGGCGATTGCGGCAGCATACAGCGCGAGGAACAGCGTGTTGGCCAATCGATCACCAATCATGTCAGCAACGGGTTTCCGGTTCGCCAGCGACTGACCGAAATCGCCTTGCAGGGCGCTGCCGAGCCAGTCTACGTACCTTGTGTGAAACGGTCGGTCCAATCCGTACTCCGCTCGAATGGCGGCGACGGTTTCCTCTGTAGCAGATTGCCCCAGAACGGCCTGCGCGAAGTCTCCAGGAAGGAGTTCCGCAGCGCCGAAGATCAGCAATGAGATCACGAAGAGTGTAACTAGACCCAGGCCGAGCCGTTGAGCGAGCATTCGCCAGATATTAGCCATCAGAACCCTTATTAAGCCGGTTCGGAAGGGCGTCCCGAGACATCCCGTCGCTCGAAAAGCAACCTGTTCGGGGCACGGTTGCGCCCCGAACTATCGCATTCCTTACGCAAACCACCAGCGTTCGATCGCGCGGAAACCGTCCATCGTCCAGTTCGCACCTATCTGCTCCGGTGTGGCCACCGCATCTGTGTGGGCCATAACGTAGTTAGCAAACATCGGGATAACCGTGCTGCCCTCATCGCGCACGAGTCTCTGCATTTCGACATACATTTCGCGCCGCTTCGCTTCGTCAAGCTCGGAGCGGGCTTCGACCAGAAGCTTGTTGAAGCCTTCGTGTTCCCAGTAGCTTTCGTTCCAGGGAGCTCCGGAGGCATAGGCTGTAGAGAACATCCAATCCTCGGTCGGGCGGCCGCCCCAGTACGACGCCACGAACGGCTTCTGCATCCAGACATTGGACCAATAGCCATCGGCCGGCTCGCGGGAGACCTCGACCGTGATCCCGGCCGCGGCAGCGGATTCTGAGATGAGGACGGCGGCATCAACGGCACCACCGAAGGCAGCCTCGGACGCAGACAGCGTGAGGGACAGTGAGTCCATCCCAGCTTCCCTCAAATAGAACTTGGCCTTATCCGGATCGTACGTGCGCTGCTCGAGATCGTCGGCATGGAAGCGGTTGGACCTTCCGATAGGATGATCGTTTCCGACAACGCCGTAGCCGTTCAGTATCTTCTCGACAAGTTCCTCGCGGTTCACCGCGTGTTTGACCGCCATCCGAACGTTGTTGTCGGTGAAGGGATCAGCGCGGCTGTCCATGATGAAGGTATAGTGCTGGGTACCCGAGACCGAGAGGATCTTAATGTTCGGCGCCCGCTGCAGCAGATGGACCGTGTTGAGATCGACGCGGTCGATCACGTCGACCTCGCCGGACATCAACGCGTTCTGGCGGGCGGCGGCATCGACGATCGGCAATAGAACGATGCCGTCGAAATGGGCGCGATCGGACTTCCAGTAATTTGGGTTGCGGGTCAACAGCGCTTCGACGCCTGGGTCAAACTTGTCAACCACATAGGGCCCGCACCCGTCGGTGGAGGTTGGATCGATCTTGCCATCGACCGCCGGCATGATCGGAATGTGATAGTCCGACATGATGAACGGGAAGTCGGCATTGCCACCGTTCAAGGAAATCACGACGTTCTGACCGTCGATCTTGATGTCGGTGATATTCTCGACGATCGGCTTAGCGGCTGAGGTACTTTCCTCACCGCGATGGTAGTTGATGGAGGCAACCACGTCCTCCGGCGTCAAATCCTTGCCGCTGTGGAACGTGACCCCTTGCCTGATGGTGAAAGTCCAGGTCATGGCGTCCGCCGACGCCTCCCAGCTCTCTGCGATCTCCGGCGCCAAGGAGCCATCTGCCGCGATTTCTGTCAGGTTGTTATGGCGTGCCGTGGCAAAAACTTGGCTGTAGGCGTTGTCCCAAGAGCCGGGGTCGAGGCTGTCCGAGGTGCTTCCGTGCCCCATGCCAACTCGGAGAATCCCGCCTTTCTTTGGCTCCGCCGAGGCTGGTCGCACGCCGGCGGGAAGGATGAGCGAGGCTGCGCCGAGGGCGGACGCCCCCTTGAGAACGCCACGACGGCTGATGCCGTTGGGCAAATTTCTGATAGTCATTGATTTCCTCCCCTGACGTCGTCGCAATTCATTCCTGCGACTTTCTTGTTTCCGAGATCCTGTCGCGGTTCTTGGGGCGAGTCGACTGCTTTTTGGGATTTTGTTCCCATCACGTCCGCACTCCGGGCTCGTTTCCAGTTACCGAGCGCAGCCGCACCTCGAGGGCAAACCGAGGCCGGCTCGCGAGGCCTGCTAACCAGTCGGCATTGCCAAGAGACCGGGCGATACCTGATGCTGAGGTTGCAATTTCGACGAGAGAGGTGACGGATAGAAGGGATCGGTCACGACAGATGACTTTACGGCCACACGCAGGGAGCGCATTGCATGGTTGGTCCATCGAGCAAAGTTTTGTTTCGGGCCGGTTGCGATAGGCCCGCCACTGGCTGGCCGGGCCGAAATCGGCGCGAGACGCGACCACCCGGAAACAGCAGCGCCAAGAAGGCCATCATCGTCCGGTATGCAAATGCGCCCTGAACGATGGATGGATAAATGACGTATGTGGCACCACGTTCCAATTTCCTGATCCTGATGGTTGACCAGTTGAATGGGACACTTTTCCCGGATGGCCCGGCGGCTTGGCTGCACACCCCCAACCTGAGTTCGCTCGCCGCACGCTCGACGCGTTTTGCCAATGCATATACCGGATCGCCACTTTGCGCTCCGGGCAGGGCCGCTTTCATGTCGGGCCTATTGCCCTCCACCACGGGCGTCTTCGACAATGCGGCAGAGTTCCAATCCAGCATTCCCACATTCGCCCATTACCTGAGGCGTGCCGGCTACCAGACTTGCCTCAGCGGCAAGATGCATTTCGTCGGTCCAGACCAGCTACACGGATTCGAAGAACGCCTGACGACCGATATCTATCCGGCCGATTTTGGCTGGACCCCCGATTACAGAAAACCCGGCGAGCGGACCGACTGGTGGTATCACAACTTGGGCTCAGTAAGCGGCGCCGGTGTCGCCGAGGTGACCAATCAGCTGGACTACGACGATGAAGTTGCCTTCCATGCAGTCAGAAAGCTCTATGATCTTGCAAGAAGCGGTGATGATCGGCCGTGGTGCCTGACTGTTAGTTTCACCCATCCGCACGATCCCTACATTGCCCGGCGGAAATATTGGGACCTGTATGAAAACTGCGCGTATCTGATGCCCGAGGTACCTGCGCTGGACTACGAGGAGCAGGATCCTCATTCACGGCGCATCTTCGATGCCAACGACTGGCGGAACTACGAGATCACCGACGAGCAAATCCGCCGATCGCGGCGCGCCTATTTCGCCAACATCAGCTACCTTGACGACAAGATCGGCGAGATCCTGATGGCGCTAAAGGCATCGCGGCAGGAGGCAACCATCATCTTCGTTTCCGACCATGGAGACATGCTTGGCGAGCGGGGCCTTTGGTTCAAGATGTCGTTCTTCGAAGGCTCAGCCCGGGTGCCGCTGATGATTTCGGCCCCTTCCATGGCGCCGGGGCGGATCAATGCTCCGGTCTCCACGCTCGATGTCTGCCCGACGCTTTGCGATATTGCGGGTATGGATACAGGCGACTTCGCAGCTAGTACCCACGGCGAAAGCCTCGTCCCTCTGGCGCAAGGAGGAGAGCGGTCCGCACCGGTGGCAATGGAATATGCAGCAGAGGCTTCCGTTGCGCCGGTGGTCGCCCTGCGCTACGGCAAATGGAAATACGTGCGATGCGTGGTCGACCCGGATCAGCTCTTCGATCTGGAGGTTGACCCACATGAGCTAAGCAACCTTGCCGAGGTCCCCTCGCACCAAGGCACCCGCGCAAGCCTGCGCGCAAAGTTGGAGGCCCGCTGGGATCTCGCGGCGTTCGACGCGGCGGTGCGTGAAAGCCAGGCGCGGCGGTTGGTCGTTTACGACGCGCTGCGCAGCGGCGGTCACTTTCCGTGGGATTTTCAACCGCTCCAGAAAGCCTCTGAACGCTACATGCGCAATCACTTTAATCTGAACGACCTTGAGAACGCGCGGCGTTTCCCGCGGGCCGAATAGGGGGCGGCCTTGCTATATCGCTCCGTCTTGCTGTCCGGCTCTGAGCTGCGAGGGCGTCGCGCCGTATTCGCGGCGGATCGCCCGCGCCAGCGCCGCAGGGGATTCGTAGCCGCAGCGTACAGAGACTTCCGCAACGCTTAACGCTCGGCTTTCGAGCATGGAGCGTGCCGAGGCAAGGCGCAGGTGGCGGTAGACCTTGCCCGGTGGCGCCCCGAGCCGCGAGCGAAACCGTCGATTGAGGGTTCGTGGCTGGCAGGACAGGGCGTATGCCAAGGCGTCGAGCGACAGCGGGTGTTCGAAATTGTTGCGCATCAAGTCGAGGGCCCGAGCAACCATGGGGTCTGCCGCGTTTTCTGACCATGCCGAGGCGGAATAATCCCTGCGGGCATACAGCGAATTGACGCTCATCCGGGCAGCAACACCCAGAGACTGCTCGACGAGGCCCAATGACAGGTCCATCGCTGCGAGAACACCCGCGCAGGTCACAAAAGGTCCGTCGCGCACCACGTTGGTCCGCTCGGCGGCAACTGCCAGAAAGGTCTCTGAAAAGGCCTCGATGAGGTCCCAGTGCAAGGTCGCCCGCCGCCCGTCTAGCAGTCCGGCCGAGGCCAACAGCCATGGCGCTGCGTCGAGTGCTGCGGTGACAGGGGCTTTCTGACTCGCCGCAACTAGGGCTCGACGAGTAGCCCGCGTGTCGTGCCTGAGGTGATCATAGCTCGCCAGAATGACGAGCGCATCGTACGCAGGCATCTCCGACAGCTTCGAATGGGGCACGACCTGTATCCCACTCGATGATTGCGCCGGCGCGCCATCAAGGGTGACAATCTTGACATCGAACGCCCTCGCTCGCGCCACCCTGTTGGCCGCTTGCAATGGTTCGACGCAATTGGCGAGACAAAGGTGCGAGAACCGATCGAATATCAAGATTGTGACGGATACGGGTGGACCGAGAGAGTTTGTCCATTTCAGCATGATGAATGTCTCTTTCGGCATGACGTGTTGTCCTCCCGGATGACTTAGCATGGGGAAATTTCCATGTGGAGTTCGCAATGCCTCTCGCCATGAACAACGACGTCTTTATCACCTGCGCCGTGACCGGCTCGGGGTCCACCCAGGATCGAAGCCCACATGTGCCACGCTCGCCGAAGCAGATCGCCGACAGCGCGATTGCCGCGGCCAGAGCGGGCGCCGCAGTGGTGCATTGCCACGTGCGCGATCCCGACACCGGCGTGCCATCGCGCGATCTCGCCTATTACCGCGAAGTGACGGACCGTATCCGCGCAGCTGATGTCGATGTCGTGCTGAACCTGACCGCCGGCATGGGTGGCGACCTCGTTCTAGGCGGCACCGAAGAGCCGCTGCCACCAGCTGCCGGGACTGACATGGTAGGCGCCGAAGAACGCGTTGCTCACATCGCCGAATGCCTACCCGAGATCTGCACGCTGGATTGCGGCACGATGAACTTCGCCGAAGCCGACTACGTAATGACCAACACGCCCGGTATGCTGACCGAAATGGCCCGCAGGATGACCGAGCTTGGGGTCAAGCCCGAAATCGAGGCGTTCGACACCGGGCACCTCTGGTATGCCAAGCAACTCGTCGCCGATGGCGTGCTGGACGCGAATGCACTGGTGCAACTCTGCATGGGCGTTCCCTGGGGCGCCCCGGACGATCTCAACACCTTCATGGCCATGGTCAACAACGTGCCGGACGACTGGACGTTTTCCGCTTTCGCGCTTGGTCGGCACCAGTTGGCCTATGTCGCCGCCGCAGTGCTTGCGGGCGGCAACGTTCGGGTGGGTCTTGAAGACAACCTCTGGCTGTCCAAGGGAAAGTTGGCGACCAATGAGCAGCTGATCGAACGTGCGGTCACGATCGTCGAGAGCATCGGCGCGCGGGTAATCGGCCCGGCCGAGGTGCGCGAGAAGCTTGGCCTGGTCAAGCGGGCGCCACGTTGATGGGCCAGAATGTCCTTATTACTGGGGGCGGCGGCGGCATCGGCCGCGGACTTGCCGAGGCCTTTGCCGGGCGCGGCGACAGGGTGGCGATCTGCGATACCGATCCGCAGGCCGTTGCGCTGGTGGCCGATGCCATTCCCGGAGCAATAGCGGTAGAGGCCGACGTGACCGACGAGGCCGCGATGGACGCCTTCCTCGGCCGGGTCGAGTCGGAGTGGGGGCAGATCGACGTGGTCTGTGCCAATGCCGGCACCGGTGGCCCGGCCGGGCGCATTGAGTCGTTGGATTACGGCGACTGGCAGGCCTGCGTGGCTGCCAACCTGCACGGCGCCTTTCTCACCTGTCGCTGGGCGGCGCGGATGATGCGCGCGCAGGGCCACGGGCTGATAATTGTGACGTCATCGACCGCCGGGCAGTTCGGGTATCCGATGCGCTCGCCTTATGCCTCTGCAAAATGGGGCGTCATCGGGTTAACGAAGACTCTAGCGATGGAACTCGGTCCAGCGGGCGTTCGGGTGAATGCAATCTGCCCCGGCGCCGTTGAAGGCCCTCGAATGGACCGGGTCGTCGCGATGGAAGCCGCGGCAAGCGGCAAGTCAGAGGACGAGGTGCGCGCGCAATACGTTAGGAGTGTCTCGATGCGAAGCTGGGTAAAGGTGGATGACATCTCGGAGGTCGTGCTGTTTCTAGCCTCGCCTGCCGCCGCGCGGATTTCGGGTCAGATCCTGGCCATCGACGGACATACAGAGACCCTAGTGCCATGAAAGGAACGGCTGCAATAGTCGGTGGAGGGGTAATCGGCGGCGGCTGGACCTCGCGGTTCCTGCTCAATGGCTGGAATGTCAGGGTATTCGACCCCGACCCGGAGGCCAAGCGCAAGATTGGCGACGTGCTCAGCAACGCCCGCCATGGGCTGCCGATGCTCTACGATTGCGCGTTGCCGCCGGAGGGAGCCCTCTCCTTTCATCCGAGCATCGGCGAGGCCGTCGAGGGCGCCGAGTGGATACAGGAGAGCGTACCGGAATGTTTGGAGCTGAAACACGCCACCCTTGCTGAGATCCAAGCCGACTGCGACCCGCTCGCTGTGATCGGTTCCTCGACCAGCGGGTTCAAGCCCTCAACTCTACAGAAGGGGGCCCCGCGGCCCGAACAGATCATCGTCACCCACCCGTTCAACCCGGTCTATCTGCTGCCACTGGTTGAGGTAGTAGCATCCGGGCAGACGGCGCCATCGATACTCGCCAAGACCAAGGCCATACTTGGCGCAATGGGGATGCATCCGCTTATAGTTCGGGCCGAGATCGACGCTCATATCGCAGACCGTTTGCTTGAGGCGGTGTGGCGGGAATCCCTCTGGATGATAGACGATGGCATTGCCACAACGCAGGAAATCGACGACGCGATCCGCTTCGGCTTTGGCCTGAGATGGGCTCAAATGGGCCTATTCGAGACCTACCGCATTGCCGGTGGAGAGGCGGGAATGGAGCATTTCATCCGCCAGTTCGGCCCGGCACTGCAATGGCCTTGGACCAAGCTCGTGGATGTTCCGGAATTGACCGAAGAACTTATCCATAAGCTTGTCGACCTGTCCAACGCCCAGTCGGGGCACATGACGATCCGCGAGTTGGAGCGAAAGCGCGACAACAACCTCGTGGCCATGCTTCGCGCCCTGAAACAGCAGGGGAGCGCAGCCGGGCGGCTCCTCCTAGACCACGAGCGCCGGCTTCGGCCTGCGCTCGCCCCCGCCGCCAATCTGATGACCGCCCGTCGGGTCGTGCCCACCGACTGGACCGACCTGAATGGGCACATGAACGAAAGCCGCTACGGGCAGGTGTTCTCCGACGCCGCCGAGGCAGTCATGGCGTTAGTCGGCGCCGACGAGGATTACATCGCTTCGGGTCTGAGCTACTTCACAGTAGAGACCGAAACGAAATTCCTTGCCGAAACACATGCGGGCGAGCGCTTCGTTGTGCATACCCGGGTGACGGAAGGCGCGCGCAAGAAGATACGATGTTTCCACGAAATGCGGCGAGAGACCGATGGCACTCTGCTCGCCACGTGCGACCAGTTGATGATCCATGTTGACCTTGCCAAGCGCCGCGCTTGCGAACCGCCTGAAGAGGTGCAGCAGAAGGTCGAGGCCCTTGCGGCTCTGCATGCCAGCGCTGGTGGCCTCCCTGATGCCTGAGCCGCAGGAATGCCACTAACCATTTCGCCTTGCCTTGGGCGTCCATGTTCCGCGAGGTACGCGATCGGCTCGCGAACAACGCGCCAGGCGGGGGTCTTGACAGCGTTTACAATGCAGCGACCCACAACAGCGCCGCCCGGGATTGGTGGCAGAAGCGGGCCATCTACTCAGAGGATTTCAAATCCGCTTAGCTCTCCAACTGCAGACAATAGCGCTCATTGCAGCGCTGCGCTTCGGATTTATGGTAGGACGTGATCTGTGTGAAGCAGGACGGCATCAGATAGGATACCTGCATAGAACATTGCGCTGTATTGGGAGTCTCCACTACGGGCATCGCTCCACAGCAAGAACCCCATCGAGCGTCTGAACGGCGAGATCAATCGACACACTGATGGCGTCGTTATCCTCCCAAATAATGCGTCGACCCAGAGATTAGAAGGCGCGGTCCTGTTACAGTAGATCGAGAAATGGACTGTCTGGCGTAGACAATGCCGCGGGCACTGTCTTGGCACCGACAGACCTGGCTCATCGGGCTTTTCAGCTACCGTTCAATAGGTCAGGCCGAAAATGTTTGGAGACCACTGCCAGATGCCCTTAAGCTCCTAAGAAGCCAGCCAAGTGCGACATGCTCGGAAAAATAGTAGTTTTGGGAGAAGGAAACAATGTCGTTTCATCAAATCTATAGCGGCCCAGGCGGAAGGGATTTCCCAAACGGCAGCGAGTATTCCACGGTGATAAGTGGAATGAGGATGACTTGGTTTGATCCGTCAACGGGGACTGCCGCCTTTGAAAGTAGTTTAGGTTACTTTCACATTCCAAGGCTTACGGCTCGCATATCAGGTGATCCACTTCCAGGGTATTACTCATCGCCATTTTCGAATGCCGCTGGAGGGACATCATATTACAACGTGGCAAAGAATAGCCATGTGGATCGAATAAATTTTCAATATACAGCCATCCAAAATGACGGCGGAGGCACAGGCGGCAACGGTGTTCAGCTCAACGAAATTTCCGGGCGCACAATTTTCGACCTAATCGGCAATCAGGACACTCTACATATTTCTCTGGGCGATACTGACAGCATTAACGGCAACCGCATCGACCTTAGGAAGTTTTCAGCAGAAAGATATGAAGTCTTTGGCGGCGAGGCCTCAGACGTCGTGTTCGGAGGGACATCCAATAGCATAGTACACTTACGTGGTGGAGCCGATAAGTATACCGGGGTTAGCGATAAAGGTGCACTTTCTTCCGGGCAGGTCGCTCCGGTTGAGTACGTTTACGGCGATTCTGGAGATGACAGGCTTCATGGTGGGCGTTGGAAGGACTATCTTTTTGGCGGAGCGGATAACGATGTACTAATCGGCGGAAAGGGCGGGGATTACCTAGACGGTGGCGAGGGTGATCGGGATACGGTTCGATTCTCGAAATCCTGGACTGAAGGTCGAAAGAACTTTTCCATGGATGGCCAAGATGTCATTGCCCGCGTTGACGGTGCAGATCGAATTCGCAACGTAGAGTTCGCAAAGTTTTCTGACAAAACAATGCCATTAGTGAACTGGAAATTTGTTATCGGTCGCTGGGACGATGGAAACGCTCAAGTCGAACTGTACCAGAACGACATTCAGATTAGATCAATTCCGGCCTACTTTGATGATGCCACACCAATACCGAACGGCTCTTATGGAGCGATGGTGCGCTTCAAGCCATCAAGCACTCCCGGTATAATTGCAGATGGCAAGAACTGGCGAATTGAATTGTCCGACCAAGAGGATGGCACAACAACTGTTCTGGGAGATGGGGTCTCGCCCAAACGTACCGCAATACAGATTCACAAGGGTGGGAGCACACAGTCATCAGATGGTTGCATCGTATTGCCGGGAAGCGACCTGAGGCAACTTCTTTTCCCTCTGACTGAAGCTCTGGCAGACGCTGGCCCCGTCGACACGCTGGGAGGTAAAAAAACCTATCAGCTGATATTTCCCCTCTCCGTCGAGCTATATGGCAACGTTGCACAACCTACACTCGAACGTGCAGGGGGGAAGGTAAAGAAGGTAGAGGCCGGAGATGCTGGGTCGGTCCGTTTTGCTCTTGATGATGGGGCAAACGACTCCATTACGAAACGCGTCTATCTAGAATACGACCTCAAGTCCGCAGGCGCAAAGGCCGCAAAGATTGCAACTTCGATAAGAAAGGGCAAAGGGGTCGAAAGTGTAGAATTCGACGGCGATCGACTTAAGGTCGAACTCAAGGAGAGTCACGACAGTTTCAAGTTCAATTTCCAATCCAAAACCGTCGGTCGAGCTGACTTCACGCTAGTTGACGCCGACTTCATGCGCTGGAAGAATGGAGATTGGGTTCGTCAGTCTCAAGAAAAATGGCAGATGAAGAAGCTGATGGATTTCTCAGCGTTGGATTTCGGAGTTCAGATTTATGAGTCGCCAGACGAGCTTTCTATTTAGGACTCAGGTTGTGGACTTAAACAGCAGTTGGCTTTGTGCAGGAAATGCTCTCCGGCGACTAAACCAGGGTCACGACTCATAGCCATTAGATGACGGTTGCTGCCAGTGCGATGGCTGAGAGAAAGACCTTCGGGCACCTGTCGTACCGGGTTGCTACGCGGCGCCAATCCTTGAGCCTGCCGAACATGAACTCGATCCGGTTGCGCCTCTTGTATCGGCGTTTGTCGTAATTCACCGGGGTCTTGCCCTGCTTCCGACTTGGGATACCGGGGCGAATCCCTTTGTCTTTCGACGCTTCCCGGTACCAGTCGGCGTCATAACCACGATCTCCGAGAAGCCATTCGACATTTGGCAGGCTGCTCAACAACGCCCGTGCGCCGATGTAGTCGCTGACCCGTCCTGCCGTGACGAACAGGTCGAGCGGGCGTCTCTGGCTGTCGCAGATGGCGTGCAGCTTTGTGTTCATGCCGCCCTTGGTTCGATCAATCAGACGTTCACGCCCCCCATTTTCACGCCCATACTTGACGCTGTCCTGTGTGCCTTCAGATAGGTCGCGTCGATCATCACGGTTTTCTCCTCGCCGTGTTCTGCCGCCAGCCCGGCCATCATCCGGGCAAACACGCTTTTGTAGCTCCAACGCTTCCAACGGTTTTAGAGCGTTTTGTGCCGGCCGTATTCCGGAGGCGCATCGCGCCACCGTAAGCCATTGCAGCAGATGAAGATAATCCCGATCAACACGCGCCTGTCATTAACGCAAGGCTTGCCACGGGACTTGTGAAACAAGGGCTTCAGACGCGCCACTTGGGCGTCGCTCAGCCAAAAGAGATCAGACAAGTTCACCGCTCGTTTTCGGAACCGTGACTTACGCAGCCAGTCGGAAATCAATGGGTCCTGACCCTACTTGGGGAATTTCAGTTGACTGACCGCTCCGCCAAAGTTGCAACGAACACCAAATTTTGGCATAGTGGCCTGAAATAATTGAAAGATAATAAGCTTGGGAGGGGGAACTTGCATATCTTTGACTACAGAGGCTCGTCTCGTGGAGTTCAAGAGACCTATTGGTTCGGGGACTCGTTTCCGACCATTTGGACCTATCTTTATGATTACGAAGGTCAGAAAGAAGTAACGATTAAATACCTCGTAGACGGAGAACCAGCATCTAATACACTCACGGTTGGCGATGGACCCGACCCCAGAGTCACTCTTCCTACACTTAGCTCTTTGCTCCTTGAGCAAAGCTACGAAGACAATGTCAAGTTAACAATCACCGGGGACATCCCTGCAATTCCCGACATCAATTCTTTCGTGCAATCATCCTATAGCGCCCAAAATTATTCTGCAGCCTTTAGCTTGATGAAGGCGGATAAAGACGCCTATATGGACGCAATGGAACAATGGGCGACCGAAATCAGCGAAGTTACTCCTACAAACTTTCGCTATGAGTTCGATGGGTTAGATCTCAAGATCGCCTACGGCGGAAACGACAATCTACTTTCATTCCAAGATGGCAACTTTTACGGATACTATGGGTCAATTGGCGTTAGAACCTCTGGCAATGATGGGAGCGCTTCTGATCGGCTGTTCGATCACTCCAATGTTCTAATGAAAGTATTTGGCACTAGATTTGACGATGCCTTCCGAATGCCGGATGGAAGCGATGTTAATTTCAAGCTCCTTGGCGGAAATGACACCGTAGTCGCAAAATACTGGGATGACGATGCGGGCGATACCTTTTCCACTGTACTTAATGGCGGAAATGGAACTGATACTATTGAACTCCTTGGCGGCTTGGAGGATTGGAAGTTAAATGTTGCCGGATCCCCCGGCGACCTTACCGTAAAAATGACACATGATATTTCCGGCCGAATAATTAAAATGAAGGACTTTGAATTCCTTAAGTTCGGTGACGAAGCCATCCCAATTGTTGAGTGGAAGTTCGTTGTTAAAAGGGGTCAAGATGGCATAGTCAAGAGAATTGAGTTCTGGGAAGACGGAGACCTGAAGAAGTCTAGTAATGCGTCAAAGTATCAAGCCTATGACGATGCCACCCCCGTGAAGGCCGGCACCTATGACGCTGTCTATCGTACGAACTCAAGCAAACCGGCGCCCGTTATTGAATTCGCTAAAAACGACGGCACCTCCGATGTTCCCGGCCGAACTCACATAGAAATCCACAACGGGAACTTCACCTACAACTCGGAGGGTTGCATCGTTGCATCGCCAAAAAGATTCCTGAATGACGTAAAAGCAATGATGGAAGAGAAGTTGGAGGATATGAGTGTCAATGGCGAAGGCGCGGGTATCAAATTCTATGATCTTCCAATCCCAATTCAGGTCGAAGTAATGGACGTAGACGGTAAGGTTAATCAACCAAAGCTTGGATTCAAGAAAGACGAGCATAAGGTCCAGGAAGCCACTAAGATCGTCAAAGTTCCTCTTAAGTTCAAGAATGACGGTGATGTCGATGGCATCACTAAGCGGATCGATGTTAAATTCAAGCTCTTGGGCAGCAGCACAAACGAGAAGGGCGACGTTAAGGTTGATCACTCAAACTTGGTGAAATCCCTCGGCAACGACACATTCAAGTTCACGATCTCGCACAAAAACAAAAATGATGTCGTAAAAATTCCGATAAAGATCTTCGAGGACAAAGATAATAGGGATGAGCTTCTGAAGTTCGAGATAAAGGAACTAACGCTCTATAACGTGAAGCCTGACGGTTCGGCAAAAAAGTACGTTGACTACAATGTAGCGTCAGATCTCCTTCTTGATGCGAGAAACGATACTCTCGATCTTGTCATTGTAGATGTGTGAGGCGGCATTTGCGCTGAATCCCAGGGGACTGTTAATGTACGACGCACCGATGGGGCACAGGCAACCATGAGTTCTTGATCGCTCGGTTGGTGATTGACGCTGATCTGACAGTAATGCATCCGTACTTTCGAGGCGAGTCATTTCCGTGGATTAAGCGACCTCAAAAATATTGGAAACCGCAAACTCGGTTTCTTCATAAGACATCCTGTATGATGCAACCTCTCGGAGAAAACTGGCCAACCTTCGGAAAGCTGCCGCATCAAATGCTTCGTTCATACTCAGACATTGCTCCATTAGCATTGAGAAACAAGCAACCGGCCCAATCTCTTCCAGACGGTTTCCGCCACCTGGATGAAACTCAGGGAATATCACTGCGCGAACCTCTAGATCACGCGGAACAAGCTTGGGATCTCGGACAAAACCTTCCGTCAGATACTTCATTGTTATCCCGTCGCGGCGTCGGAAGTCCGTTAATCTCTCGAGATCCACGACCAGGTTTCGCATCGCCGACCAACCGCTTTCCTTGACGGTCGGAAATACATGAACGCCATAGGCCCTGAAGTCGCCGCTCAGAAAGGACATCTCATCCGAGATGTATTCTGCGCCTCTATGTGAAAGAGCAATTGACAAAGTGCTCTTCCCGCTCCCAGAGGGTGCCGGAAGCAATACACCTCCCTTCGATATCTCTAACAGCGCCGCGTGAAGATAGAAGGCATATGGCAAGTGCCCAACGGCAGCTACAAGGATCGTGTCTAATAGCATGTCGGGTAACGCTGCAGGGTCGATGCAGAATCCTGCTTCCTCCCCGTCCACCTCAATCACAACGCCATCATCCTCGTTGAAGACCATAACCGATGCAGCGGGTGTCTCACCCCCATGCATGTCAACAAAGGGCCCGATCAACTGATCAAACTGACCAAGGTTCACGTTGCGATCGGCGGTGACGCGAAGCGGCACACCCGCAACAACTACATGCCAAACGGTTGCACTGTAGGCAAAACGGGATGGAGTTGCAGGACTTCTTTCAGAAACATTGGGATGAATGCCAAATGCTTCGTCTTCGGCTTGCATCTCGCCAATCCAACCGCTGCGGTGCCACCATGTCAGGATGTCGGTGATCTCGCGAAGAGCGCTTGTTCGGGCAACACCGCGCGCGGAGCGGTAGGCTTCCAAGGCCTCGTTCCAAGGTTGCTCCGTGCCTATCTGGTCGAACAGGAATGCCCCCGCTGAGTTCAGTGAGTGAATCTGTCCAGACCATTCATCGAATACCAATCCGCCATCCTCGAACAACTCATAAAGTATGTGTGGGCGGACACGCCACAGTTGCTCCACATACCTCTCCCGGAGCCCGCCCAATGTCACCCCTCGGCGGATCAATGCACCAAGAATGACATCCGGTCGGTGCAATCCGCGAGCACGGGTTTGCGCCAACGGGATTGCGGGAAGAAGCAACGCCGATGCCCGTGCCTTCACCCTGTCCGGCAGCCGCTCACGCAAGTCTGTGTGGTAATGTGCAAATTCAGACTGCGTGAGGGAACGCTCGGATTCGCCCTCGAGCATTCTTTCAACTTTCATTTCGATACTGGAAGCAGGATCCCGCCGTCGAGATCCAAGGTTTGCTTTGAGGACCAAATCGGCGCCAACTGGCAACGGGTGATTGAGGTTCTTCAGCATGGCGAAGCAGAGTTGGAGAATCTTTCCCAGCCCCCGCTGACAGGAGACTTCCCATAGGTCACCGTAGTCAGCTTCTGCCAACGGATGGAGCAGTGCGGCCATGTCGACAAGGCTCTTTCGGATGACTTTTTCCGGATACTCTTTCACTGCATTGATCGCGCATAACAGTATTTGTTCTGGCAGAGTGAAGGTCGGAAATTCGTGTTCGTCTATGCCGACGATGTACGGATCATCGAAGCGGGTTTTAAAGCCATCTGCCAGCGGAAACCAACGTGGCGCCAAGCGCGTGTGAAGGTCCAGTGTTCCCGCTACGGGTGAGGTCATATGCACCTGACACGCGGACCGGTCCTGTTCTTTCGCAAAGCGAAATCCTATGAGTTGAAGCGCCTTGACGGCTTCCTTGCTATCCGTGGGCTTTACGAGCAAGTCGAAGTCGTTGCTTACCCGAAAGTTTGGATCTCCATAGGCAAGTTGAGACAGGACAGTCCCCTTCATTGCGAGGACTGGGATGTCTCGCTTGCGAAGCTCTGAGATCACGAATGCACTGTTTGCCAGAGAGGAAACCGACGTCTGGCGCGCAATGCTGCGCACATTTCTGAGACGTACCAAGCTAAGATCTCGGAATACCGGATTGTCACGCTCGATGCCTCGCGCAACGTAAAGAAGAGGCGCGAGATCAGGTATGTCCTGCGGAAACCTCATGGTCAGGTTTTCGAGGAGGTTGCATAGCGCCTTTACTCGCGCTTCGGGAACCACAACCTTCTTGTCAGTGCCCATGCGGCCCAGCACCATTCATCAATCGACCTCTATGCTCAAACGAGCAGCGCGAAACCCGACCAAAAACGAAGCCGAATTCATGGATGCTCGTGAGTCACCATATCCAATGCCTCCACAAGAAGACTTCGAGTCGAGCCACCCAAACCAACGGTCTACGCAGTCCCTTTGGCTGAAGACACCATTGGCGAAACAATGGACTTCCGACTGCAAGGACAGCGCGAATGCTACGCCTTCCTGGCTTGCCTGGTCAGCCGCGAATACCACCAGTCGTCGGTACGTCTCCCGGATCCGGTTGGCACCCTCCAAACAAGCATTTGATATCGTGCCAAAGGTTAGAGTAAGCGCTGGCCGGATCAGCCTTTAGGGACGCTGCAACCACCAGAGAACTCGTGGCCGCTACGGCAAAAGCCTGATTTGACGATTTCAGGAACTGTCGGCGAGTGATCTTCTTGGCACTGCCTGAACCGGCGGAGCCGTTTTCAGTATTGTCTGGCATTTTAACCCCCATACCAAACCTCTTTTCGTTTATCATATTTTTGCCACTTTGTCGATTGTAGGGGCGAGTATCTATGGGAAGTTCGAGACATCTCTAGGCCGGTAGAAATTGGGATACTATCTGAGTTGCCTGTCGGTGGTACCGCGCGCAGTTCGGCGCAGTCTCCGACGTGAGTATGAACGGAGCTGATGGCACGAAACAACAGGGTGAACCGCTACTTGTCTGAGCCCCGCGATCGCGCGCTCCGCGGATGATATTGGACAGCCACGACGGCTACCCGGATGGGTCATCGGCAATCCTAGCCATCGTTCCGAAGATCGGATGCAGCCGGGAGTCTCCGCACCAATCGGTGGCCCAGGCCGATACTGACCGCTTCACTCAGGGCGGCAAGACGAGCGAGGAGCGAGCGCAGACCAGTGAGCTGGAGCTGCAAACCCGGTGCGGTTCATGCATCTCCGAAATTCACAGCTCATAGCCTTCGACACGTGAGACGAACTTGGACCGCAGAAAACGGTTGCCCACGCGAGGTTCGCGATCGGCCTATGAAACACGTGTTAGGCGGAAGTGATGATAGAGCATTCAATGCCGCGCCTCCTAACGGCGCCGACTGATAGTGATGACAGACGTCGGCCGACTTCTTTCGGGATCATGTGATCCGCTTACCGTTCCAGCCTGAGTACTAACCAGATCTCAAATCCGCGAAGGTCCTCGAGCGAAGACTATGCAGTCTTTCAATCCGCTTAGGTGTAAGTCATGCGCCTGTCCGTAGAAGAGAATGGCCGGGCGACGCAGCCGCGGGTAGCACAGCCCCTGAACGGTCCTTGATTGCGGGTTTCGGATCCTTGGCCGCAACCGGGCGGGTTACTGCTGCTGTCTGGCGAAGGCCCGGTCTTAATCAACCGCGGCTCCCCTGCCCTCGTCGGCGGCTATGGCCGTTGGAAGCGGCAGTGTCAGGGAATCCCAATGGCCATTTCCCGACTGCGCTCCTGAAGAAAAAACTCCTTCACAATAGCTTGCAGCACTTACAATATCTGTCATTTGGTCGTCCAGGACGGGAAGGAAAAGGCAGAATGCGCCAAATACAACCCATGCGTGCATCTTGGCTTTGTTTCGGTAAATCGGTGTCTCATGCAACCTTCTCGGCCAAATCATCAGCTTGCGCCAGGTTCGCCAACCAGGTCTGAAAGGCCCTCTTTCTGTGGCCACGGGCTTCCCGAACGTAGCGCTGCAGAAGCCTATGGCGCCGTCCACCGCTTCCCGTTTCGGCAATGGCGTTCTTATGGATTCGCCTTATTAGATTGAATCGTTCACGCAGCTCTCTTTCCGTCACTTTGGCCAAACGCAATTCAGACATGATATTTTCGGCAGACTCCTGAAGATCATAAAGGGCATCCGGTACTTGCCTGCTCCCAAGCTCAAACTCATCAAGGGCCGCCTGCGCAGAACACAGCCTCACCTCGGCTTCCGCCAGCGCCATAGCAGCTGCGACCCGCTTGTCACCTTTCAGGATGTCACCGGGATCCAGATCCGGATTGTTCAGGATGATCCGGGCCCACGCCGCTACTGACGTAGGATCTGCTCTTGCAGTGGCACCATGCTTCCGGGCGTTCCCGGAGACGATCGCCCTTCCCTGCGCCGTTCTGGGGCCCGTGCTCTTCTGCGCGTTTGCCTTGTTGCGAAGGGCGATACCATTTTTACTCACAGTTCGATGACCTCAGCCTCGACGGGCCGTGCCTTCTGAAGGGCGTCGAAATCGCGTTTGACCTCGCGGCGGCGGCGCTCCAATTCCTGCAACTTCTCCTCGTGTTTCCGGACCGTCACGCTCGATGAACGATAAGCTTCTCCCATGAGCTCGACGACCTCAATGCCCATGGCATCGATCTCGTCACAGGCTGCTGCAAATTCCACATCCTCGCGGGAGATAGCTCTTGTGGCAAGATCACGGCCTTTGACCGCCGCATCATCTCGATCGAAAGAGAAAGGCGCCTCCCAGTCATCTTCGGTGCCGCCGGATTCAACGTGGGAGTCCCAGGCCTCATCCAACGCGTCGTCATGAGCCGCCTTTTCCTTTTTTACGACAGCGTCGCAGATGGCGTCCCCTATGATCTTGCGCAGGCCCGCATCGCGCATCCGACGGTGCTGTATCAGCTCCCACTCGATGGCGACGAGATTCTCCGCAATCACGCTTTCGTAGGGCGTCACCGGTGCAAGAGATTGCATTATCCCGTCGTGAAACCCCTGAAATGATCCTGGGTCCTCGCCGACAATGTGCTCTCGCACGGGCAGCAGACTGGAAAAGGTCGTCAGGCCGAAGCGGGCCGGGTCGGAAGGCGCGAGTTCGTTCGACACAAAGATAGTCCTCTTATGGTGCTCGCCCGCGCCACCTCCCCAAAACACGACGAACAAATCCAGATTAAACTACCACATATGGCACATTGCGTCCACAGAATAACCACCTGTAGAAAGAGGCATGCGTCGAGGTCAGGGGTTCCTTTTCGGCAAGGCACTTTGGAATGAGGGGAAGGCGGAGTACGGGGTGCGCGGCAGCGCCAAAGGTCTGCGCGCCGAACCGCTCCAAGTCGAAGACTTGCTACACAACTTGATCAAGTTCCAAAGAACCCACGCAAGTGAGCCTCCATTGGGACGCTTCACATTGATCAGACCCTGCCACGGCTGGTGACTACACCCCTTGGAGGTGAGCAGATGCTTACTCCAACGGGTTCCCAATCCGAACCCCAGGGCGATCGGTTGGCGTACCGACAAACTCGATGCCCGCGGTTTCAAGTACATTTCGGATGGCCTGCAACACGCTTGCGCTGGACGAAGGAACACCGTTTTCAGCCTCAATGCGCTTGATTGTGCGAGTTGGAACGCCAGTCCTTTCGCTCAGTTCCTGAACAGACCAGCGAAGAGCGAAGCGTGCAATACGAACTTGGTTGCCAGTTACCATTTTACATCTACCAAGCTTGGCCTTATAGTGCCACATATGGCCCATATATTCCTTTGCATCGCGTTCGCGCCCCTTCCAAGCGTTTCATCGCTCAAGAACCAATGGCTACCCGCATCTATGGGTAGCGGGTTCGAGGTGGATGAGAAAGGCAAGATGTGAAGAAGTCCGACGGGTACGTGAAATTTCCGTTCAGATCTATCAAGTTACCGTCTTTAAGAAGGGGGGGGCCGCGACTGTTGAGAGCCTTACATTGCCCGCCGCTGGCCAAATCAAATACCCTTCTAAGCAAAAGCGTTAACTGTGAGTCGTCGCGCGATACCTTTTGCCAGGTGCCAGCTCGTAAAATGTGCAAATGATGTCTGGCTCCAGTGACCATACGAATGAGATTGCTTTCAGACTGATTGCAGCGGCACTTGAATCCGGTGTTAAGGGGCAGCTTCGCGAACTGCTGCTTGAGGCGGAACGTCTCGCCAAGTTCGGAGCCGCACAACAAAGCCCTTCCGAGGAGGATTACAGCAGTCTTGTGCTTGGAGATTCACTGTCCGATCCCCAAAGACCTGGCTTGCTTATGCGACATAATACGAACTTGGGAAAAGTCTGGATATTCTCCTTTCAGCATCCTAACACGCAAAAAAATGAAGAGATTGAGCTGGGCCGCTTTCCTGATGTGCCGCTAACGTTGGCTAGAAGTCTTTGGGACCGGCTGAAAGATCTCGCGGGAGAACGTCAGGATATCGAAGTGTCGTCTCGTGATCGCGTCGATCCGAAATCTCCAATCTCAATCAACGAGCTCTGCAGCATCTACATCGAGAAATACGCCCGAAAGGTTAAACGCAGTTGGAGGGAAGATGAACGGATGCTCCAGCGCCACTTGATTCCTGACTACGGATATATTCAAGCAACGGCGTTTACACATGTAGAGGCCACGGAACTTCTTGAAAGAATCCATTCTTCGGGCACCCATAGGGAGGCTGAAAAAGTCCGTTCCGTCGTCCAAACCATGTTCAACGTCGCGAGTGGGCGAACACGTAAGATCTCCATGTTGGGCGGCACTTGGCTGCCACCGGATACCGAGAACCCCGTGAAGAACGTGTTTCTGCCCATTCACAAACCCAAGAACCACAAACCTAGTGAGGCCGAACTTCGCAATTACATGAGAGGCTTGGGCGCCCTCCACTGCGGTCCGGTTCTGATGGTTCAGGCATATACGATGTCACGGATATCAGAGGTTACGAAAATGACCTGGCAGGAACTCGACCTCTCCACAGGTCGGTGGGTTCTTCCCGGTCAACGCGCCAAGAACGGAAACGAGCACGTGGTACTTCTGCCAAACCAAGCCGTCGAGATCTTAGTTAAGCAAATGGATACGCAGCAGCGCACCGGGATAATCTCCAACTTCGTTTTCAGCTCACCCCGTGACACAGCGCGCCCACGATCGCCGGTTTCCGTTCAACAGCAGATTGCAACGCATCGGTTAGGATTAGGTGTATCCCCGAAATTCACATCTCATAGCCTTCGACACGCAGGACTAACTTGGGCTGCAGAAAACGGCTGCCCACGCGAGGTTCGAGATCGTCTCACGAACCACGTGTCAGGCGGAGGGATCGACAGCGTCTACAATGCTGCGACCCACAGTAGTGCCGCCCGAGAGTGGTGGCAGAAGTGGGCCGATTACCTACAGCACTTGTTGATCCGTTGAGACCGGCGACTAACACGCCACAGGTTGAGCGCGACAGAAAACGTCGAACCTGAGTTGTCAGGGTGATGGGCTAGAGCGGGCTCAGGCATGCTCCCTGTCCGTGGTCCGCTTGAACAGGCGTTCCTGCCTTGCCATGAGGCCGTTCTTGCGCATCAGCCGGGCTGTGCGGTGACGCCCGATCTGATGGCCTTCTTCGATCAGGTCGCGATGCATCCGCGGCTTGCCATAGGTGCCGTTCGATAGAGCGGATATAGTTCGAAAGTGAGCAAGATGGATCATCTCCTGACGCTGGCAGGCCGGGCGGTCGCGCTAGGCGAACACCCCACCCCACTCCGCCTGACGTCCAGGACCCGGCACATCGTGTGAATGGGGAAGCTTGCCTCCTCCGCCTCGATGAAGTCAAAGCTAATCGACTTGCCGCTTTCGCGAAGAAGGCCGCAGCCATTTTCAGGATATCGCGCTTCAGCTAGGCCTGCAGATCGGCCGATGCCTCGATCGGCACGCAGGCGCCCCGCTCGCGACTGAGCCATCGCGTCAAAGTCGAAAGACCGATCCCCAGATCTTACGCGATCTCCAGCCGTCTCATGCCGCTGGTCAGCGCCAGCCGCACCGCTTCACGCCGCAACTTCAGCGTCGGTCTGTTTTCCGTTTCCCGTAGAACACCTCCTGGTTCCTCAGTTGGTGATCTCCATTCTTCAGGGCAAGTCCAACCAAATCCATTAGGACCCGCAGGCCTTCGTCGTACGCTCGCCCAGAGTGAAAGCCACTTTCAGGGTATCCGCCTGTGCCCTGCAATGGCAATTTCTATATTGCCATGTCATACATCTGGGGTTGGGAAATCAATGACTGCGCAGGTATGAAGAACAAGCCTTTAGGGGGACTTCTCCATCTGTGCCGGGCAGCCAAGAGGCCTTTGGTCGCGGCCATCTGGCAAACACAACTGAAAAACCTCTCGTCGCGAGATTCGGACAATGAGGTGAAGGCCACGCGGGCTTCGTCACAGAAGCCCCTTTCGGTGAATGTCGGTGATCGGATTTCCGAGGCTGCTTCTCTTGGAATCGGGCGCCATTGGTATCCCTTGGCGTCTTGCGCAATGAGTTTCGGACCTTTACCCCTACGTCTGTCTTTCCAAGCCCTGTGATCTGCGGAGGAAGCGCTTGCCAGCACCTCAAGGCCCACCTTGGCTCGTCGCACAATTGAAGCCGAACGGATTGAAGGCAGCCGTCCTCAACCTGGAGCGGCAGGGCATCGAAACGCTCATGCTTTGGCGGACTGAGACTATCGCGCGCGGTAGAAAGTTCTTCGATCGTCAAGTGCCGCTGTTTCCGGGCTATCTATTTGTTCGACCGGGTGTTGGGGCACCTTGGCGGTCTATTCAAAGCACCGTCGGCGTCGCTCGCCTAATCTTTGTCACCAAAGACCATCCCGCAGAAGTGCCGCAAGACTTTATCGACGCGCTAGCCGCCCGATGCGACGGCGACGGATGCGTGCAACATGATAGGCCGGTCAAGGTCGGCCAGGAAGTAAGAATAACGCGCGGGCCGATGCACGATCTTGTTGCTTGCGTCGAGCGACTTGACGGGCCAAGCAGAGTGGGTGTGCTCCTCGAGATCATGGGCCGTCCAGTTCGCGCTTCCCTTTTGCAGCGCGATTTGGAGTCTATAGAGGTGACGCTCAGGACCGGCGCCTTAAATGGCAAAGGTGCCAGCTTCTGACGGCATCTCACCTTGCCAATATGCAGCGAGAGCTCTCGTCAGACGTCCCGATGCAACGCGACGTTGGCCATTCGCAGTAGCTATACCGGGGGATATCCCGGAAAGGAACGAAGAAGATCCGGCCGGTCTCGCAATTCAGAACGCGCATTATCCGAGCATGCTGCCGAAAAAGTATACAGAGCACATAGGCGAGTGACAGTGACCGACACGAGCGAGTTATCAACACGGCTGGCAAACCGGCCCACTGCTTGCTAAGGGTCCGCCTATGCACGGCCTATACCGTGATGAAGGAGCAGAAGTCGGACTCGATTGAAGCGAGCGCCGGTGCGGTAGCCGTTGTGTGCGCGCCGCCTTCGAACTGGCACCCTTGGCGATTGATTTTGCTTCGCCCCCCCCCCCCCGCAACATGAGAGCCTTGACTCTGCATCGATATCTCAGCCCGTTCTGGTGGAGCTTGCGTCTCAGTCCCACACTGGATCAAATCCTGCCGGATTCGTGGGTCATGGGATGCATCGGCTGGGCTTCGCGCTTCGGCGGCGAGGGTGAGTTGAGTAGCCTTTCAACCCTGGTGGATCCTAAAAGGAGGGCTGTCGACATCGGTGCAGCCGACGGCGTCTATTGTTGGCACCTGAGACGCCAAGCGAGCGAATGCATCGCCTTTGAGCCCAACCCTGTCAAGGCGACGAAGTTGCGGCGCAGGCTTCCGGGGTGCCAAGTTTACGACTGCGCACTTTCGAGCCGCACCGGAATGGCCCAGCTTCGCTTTCCTGTCGAAGATTTCCCGATAACTGGTCTAGGCACGCTTGAGCCGGCCAATAAACTGGCGGGTTTCTCAAGCATCGAACAGGTCGACGTCGAGACCCGCAGGCTCGACTCCTTCGACATTCGCGATCTAGGGTTCATCAAGATCGACGTCGAAGGGCACGAACTCGAGGTTCTGCAAGGCGGGAAGGAGACTCTTGCACGCGAGACGCCGGTTCTGCTGATCGAGATTGAGGAGCGTCATCGGCCTGATGCGCTTGAGACCGTCAGCGACTTCCTTGCGGGCTTCGGATACGGGTCTCCGAGGCAGGCATTGTCGCGCCAGAACTACGTGTTTAGGTCCCTTGCCTGATCCGATGACACTTGGGTTGATCACCAATGCGGACAGGTCTGGGCAACCCAGCATGATCGGCTACGGCAGGCTGATGCTATCAGAAATGATGGTGGCCGGGTTCGCGTGCCGCGAACTACGCATGACCGATCATTTCGCGGGAGCCGGTAAAATTGGCCGCAACCTCGACCGCTTCGCCATTACCCCGCTCAAGGTCGTCGGGCGCCGCGTGGACGTCGCCCATGCGGTGGATCCGGGCAGCGCGATCTACTTTCCGCTTCTGCGTGCCGGCAGAACCTCCGTGACCGTGCATGACATGATACCCTATCTGGCGGCGGCCGGCCGGCTTGACGGTTTCCGCCCATCGCGACTTGGCAAAGAACTCATGCGCACACTTGTCGCCCGGTTTCGGCAAAGCGACGGTGTCGTTGCCGCGTCTCAGAATACGCGTCGCGACCTCATCGAGCTTGCTGATGTCGATCCGGACAAAATCCATGTCATTCCGAACGCAATGTTCCACGATCTCCGGCGCGCCAGCCGGTCCGAGATCACCGCATATCTAGCCCGCAGTAGACTTCCGCAGGACCGGCCGCTGATCCTGAACATCGGACGAAACTTCTACAAGAACCGCGAAGGCGTGGTCGAGATCTTCGGTAGGCTGCGCAATCTCGGATCGCCCGCGCATCTCGTTTTCGTCTCCTCTCCCGACGCCACCGTGACCGAGGCGATTGCCCGCATGGGGGTCTCCGATCACGTCAGCTTTCTGGACCAGGTTGCTGCCGGCGACATGTCAGCACTCTATTCGGCCGCCAGCGCGCTTCTCTTTCCCTCTCTCTACGAGGGCTTCGGATATCCGGTGCTGGAAGCGCAGGCCTGCGGCACGCCAGTAGTTTGTTCCAACGCCGGCTCACTTGCCGAAGTCGCCGGCGAGGCGGCGGCGGTGTTTGACGTCGCCGACGCGGACGGCATGGCAGAGGCGCTCGCCCGGATACTTCACGATTCAGCATTCGCCGGCCAGTTGGTGGAGGCTGGACACCGGAATCTGCCCAAATACTCCGTAGCCCAATGGCGAGCGTCATACGCGGATTATTTTGCAAAGATGCAACGGCTTTGAGGTTTTACAATCAGGCTTTCAGCCGGCTGGCCACAGTCGACTCGTGTTGCTTGGTGTCAGCTCAGAACACATGATACGACCATGACTTCCTCAGTAGAATCCTGAGCCAATGCTCGCGACGCCAAAACGCGCATCTTGTTCCCGGAAAGACTGACGAAAATGCCTATGCAATCCGAGATCATTTTCACGCTGACCAGCCCAGGTTTCTGGGGCGGAACGGGTGTTTTAGTCAACTCCCTGTTCCGGAGCGGGTTCACCGGCACGATCTATGTCTGGCACCGCAGGCCGCGCGAGGGCTGGACGACAACACTTGCGATATTTTTTCGTAGAATTGCCACGACATGAATGCCCCGGCAAACGGTTTTCGATTGCGGAACGCGTGGCGCTCGATCGCGGCATTCTCGACGGCACAGATCGTCACCCAAGCCCTTGCATTGGTTGCCGGCCTCATTGTGGTGCGGATCCTGACGGTCGAGAGCTACGCAGTCTATGCTCTGTTCGGTGTCTTGATCGGAGCGGCGGCGGTGACGTCGGATCTGGGCGTATCGTCCGCGACAACGACACTGCTTAGCCGCGCAAGGGATCAAGAGGAATTCGCCGCGATCCATGCGGGGGCCACCTCACTGCGGCTGGTGCTTGGCCTCGCGTCAACCGCTGTCGTGGTGGCGATCTTTCTGTCCAACTCGACCGTGCTAGAACATGCCGCCGGCTGGGAGGTGGGATGCATGGTCGGCGCGATGGCGCTGGTAGTGATGCTGCAAGCGAGCGCCACGCTGGCACGCTCGGTACTTGCCAGCCAACGCAAGCTCTCGGCGATCAACCGCGCCGATCCGGTCGCTGGCGGGCTACGGGTGGTCATTCTCGGCGTCGCGTTCGCATTCTGGGGCGAAAGTTCCCTCTCCGTGCCGGTCCTGACATGGGTGCTGTCAGCGGGTCTCCTGGCGGTCTGGCTCGGGCGGAGCATTCCGTCCGTCCCCGTTTGGCCGCTGTCGCCGCCTCCGGCAGGGATGCTGCCGATTCTTTGGCCGCTGCTGCCAGGACACGTATACTATTTGGTGTCAGGGCTTGTGCCGGTTCTGGCGCTTGGCACCCGCGCCGGGCCAGAGAGCCTTGCGGCCTATTGGGCTTTAAGCCGCCTCGGTATGGTTCTCGGCAGCATGAACCCGATGCTGAACTACATCGCACATCCCTATGTCTCGCGCGGGAACGATGCAGGGTATGCCCGGCGCAGCCTGCTGGTCCTTTCGGCCGCCGCGTTCGCGGTTAGCCTGATCGTGGCCAGCGGCCGGGTCTTCCCCGAAACGTGGTTGCTGCTGCTTGGGGCGAAGTATGACGACCTCGTGCAGTTCGTCTGGATCGCGCTGCTTGTCGCTGGCCTTCGTTTCCTGACCGACACATTCTACAGGATGCTGGTTGCAAGCGGCGAAACCGGGTATCAGTATTTCGCCGTCGTCGCGGGCGTGCTGGCCCAGTTGTGTGTCGTCTGGTTCACACCGATGCGGGATCTTGAAGACATCTATATGTTCGTCGGCGCCGCCCTGATGGCGGAGCTTCTGGTTTACATTGCGCTCTATCTGCGCAGTTCGCGGATCCTGCGCCGCCGGGCCGAAACGCGTGGCTAACTGGGTTCAGATCACCCCGAATTTCCCACCGGTCGTCTGCGGGGTCGGCGATTATTCGGCCGGGCTAGCCGCCGCGCTCGGCAACCTGGGCACAGGAGTCACGACCCTGGTCGCCAACGAAAACCCGATCTCGCAGCCGGGGCGGAGCCTGCACGGAGCGCGATCGTCTCGCGCACTCTGCGACGCGTTGCGCGACACCGGGGCGCGGGTCGCAATCGTGCACTTCTCCGGCTACGGATATGCGCCGCGCGGACTCTGCCATTGGCTGGTCGAAGGATTGCGCGGCTGGAAAGCGACCCAAACCGACGCTCGCATCATCACGATCTTTCACGAAGTCTACGCCACCGGCCCGATCTGGCGCACAAGTTTTTGGACCTCTCACCCGCAAAGGCGGATCGCGCGCGCCTTGTGCGAGATCACCGATCGCGGCTTCGTCTCCTCCGGCGTCGGCTCGGATCAACTGCGCCGCATCGGCGCGTCTCTTTCCTGCGATGTGCTCGCGGTCTTTTCCAATGTCGGCGAGCCGGCAGAGGTTACGCCCCTTTCCCGGCG
Organism: Tropicimonas sediminicola; assembly: GCF_900188335.1. Lineage (GTDB taxonomy): Bacteria > Pseudomonadota > Alphaproteobacteria > Rhodobacterales > Rhodobacteraceae > Tropicimonas > Tropicimonas sediminicola. The sequence continues at coordinate 56,486 of NZ_FZOY01000012.1, forward strand.
CTCCGCCCGCGCCGTCGTTTTCGGCGGGCGCGGGCAACGCGCGGAGGTCTATCATGCGATCGCACGCAATCCACAGAAAACGGCACAGCTTCTGTCGAACCTGCAAATCGACAGGCTACTCGACATCGGCCCTAGAATGCCCCTTCCAGAGCGGATCGGCGAGTGCCCGGTCGACGCGCTCGGCACGCTGCCAGCCGAGGAAGTCAGTCGCATATTGGTGGATTGCCGGCTAGGTCTCCTTCACTATCCCATGGATCGCATGACCAAATCCGGCATCGCCGCCGCCTATTTCTCCCACGGGCTCCTGACCGCGAACACGGGCACCGCAGGAGGCGCTGCATCCAACCTGAAGGAAGGCGTCCAGTATTCAAGCCTCGACAGGCTCGTTGCGCATTGTCCAGACCTCCAGAGCGTCGCTGATGCGGGGCACGCATGGTATCAGCAGCATGGGGTTGCCGCAGCAGCAGAGATCATCAGGAACAGCATTGCATGAAGATCCTCGTCTCTAGGTCAGTGTTCGCACCTGGGGTCGGAGAGATCACCCCCTTACTAACGTTATCGGCGGGCATGTCTTCCCCTCTCCAAATGGAGACGCCGCGGCTATTGCCGGCCGGCAAATGGCGGTGCTGGACAACATCGATATCGCGCCGTCCAACTTTCAAGGTGTGGAAAGCCAACTCTCGCCATACAATGCTGGCACCGCTGCGACGCGATGGATCAAGGTCTTTGAGCTGCACTACGTTCCCCGCTGACGTCGATCCTGATCCGGGCGCCCGACCGGCTGTGCCGCAGCAACGCGAATGACTGTCATCGTCAGCCATCCGACCGGCAATGCCAATGTCCGTGCGGCGCTGCGCGGATTGCAGCGAGCCGGCATGTTACACCTTTTTTGTACGACTTTGGGGCTATCCGAATCCCTGCTTTTGAAAGTGCCGATGCCGGCGCGGCTGAGATCCGAAGCCTCCAGCCGGGTCTTCCCGGAAATCCCGGCCAGCGCGCTTCACAGACGTCCATTGCGCGAACTGATCCGCCAGATTGCTCGGCGCGCCGGTGCTGCGAAACTGATTCGACATGAGACGGGCTGGGCCAGCTACCACCAAGTCTACTATGACCTCGATCGCGACGTAGCGCGCCGACTGGCTAGGTTTTCGAGTGAGGGAGCGCGCGCTGTCTATGCGTACGAAGATGGCGCTAACGCCAGTTTCCATGCTGCAAGAGAAATTGGCATGAAGTGTCTCTACGATCTTCCCTCGCCGTATTGGCCGGCTGTCCAGGAGATCATCGAACAGGAAAGAGAACGACTTCCTGGTTGGGCGGGTACGATGGATGCACTCCGCGACAGTGACTACAGCCGGAACCGCAAGGACGAAGAAATCGATGGGGCAGATCGGATCTTGGTGGCGTCGAGCTTCTCCCGCTCGGCGCTGCGCAAACATCCGAACACGGAACTCGCGGTCTCCGCGGTTCCCTACGGAGCGCCTCCGCCCAAAGTCGAGCGGTGTGCGAACAAGGCGAATGGCCAGCCCATCGAAATTGTCTTTGCCGGCCGTCTAAGCCAGTCGAAGGGCGTGGCCGATCTGATCGCCGCCCTCTTACTCCTTGACGTAGACTGGCACGCAACAATTGCCGGCAGCATGCCTCAAGTCGTCCCAACGGACCTTGCGGCGTTTATCGCCAGAAAGAACGTGACATACCTTGGCTTTGTCACGCACGAGGTCTTACTGGACACGCTGTCTCGAGCACACGTCTTCGTGTTTCCGTCTCTCTACGAGGGTTTTGGAATGGTCCTGACCGAGGCCATGGCCTGCGGGCTGCCGATCATCTCCACGCCGAACACCGCGGCGCCCGACCTGATCACGGACGGGACGGAGGGGTTCATCGTTCCAATCCGAGATCCCGATGCCATCGCCGAACGCATCACCCGCCTCGCCGAGGACGAAGACATGCGGCAATCCATGGCCGCGTCCGCGCTCGTCCTTGCCGAAAGGTCGCCCTGGTCCGATTACGAAGCGGAAATCGCCGGGATCGTCGCGCGGGAACTGGCACTATGAGCAAGGTACTAGGCGACCGACCGGCCGTCTATCGCGCTCGCGACGCGCACCGGCGAGAGGCGCAGCGAAGGGGCGTCGTATGGGCCACATTGCTGCTGTTCCTGCTTCTCCTCGTAGAGGGGCCCTTACGAAAATGGTTCCTGCCGGGGCTTGCTGGGCCGCTGACCCTGCTACGCGACCCCTTCGCCCTGCTTCTCTATGCCCATTGCATCAACAAGGGGTTCATCTGGACCCGCGGCATGGCGCAGATCTGGTTGCTGTTCGCGCTGGTGAGCGCGCCGTTCGCCCTTCAGCAATATGCACTCAACGGATACGGCATTCCGGGCTGGCTGCTTGGTCTGCGCACGTACTGGATGTACATGCCCATCGCCTTCGTAATCGCGGCGACTCACCGGCGCGACGACATCCTTCGTTTTCTGAGAGTCGTCCTCGCGATAGCGATCCCCTATGCATTTCTTGTCGCTCGACAATATGGCGCCCCCCCCTTCGCCTTCGTCAATTGGGGCGTTGCCGGCGACATACAGGGGGCGGTGGCGCTCGGAGACGGAATCGTCCGCCCCTTCGGGCTTTTCACATATACCGCGCCGAACGTTCTCTATACCGCCTTCACGCTTGCAGCCTTTCTCGCCTACTACCTGACAGGACCGAAGGGGTGGAAACAGCAGGCGTTTCTTGTCGCAGCCGGGTTCGCGGTAGCAACAATGTCCGTGCTGACCGGCAGCCGGACCATATATTTCCAGGTTGCCGCCATCACCGGCTTCACGCTAATCGGCCTTCTTGCAACGCGTCCTACGGTGAGGACCGTTCGCCGGATTGCCGCCGTCCTCGTCTTCATCGGCCTTGTCGCCCTTATCTTCGTTAAGGTCTTTCCTGACATGCTCGTGGCGATGGGGGAGCGGTTCGAGAGTGCCTCGCGGTCGGAGGGCGGGTTATGGAACAGGATATACTACAATGCCTTCAGCTTTCTCGACGCGCTCGATGATGCGGGCCTGTTGGGCTTTGGCATGGGTGCCGGAACGCCCGGTGTCGCCAATTATCTTAGGCTTCCGAACTTGTTCCTGGGAGAATCCGACACCCAGCGAAACGTGAACGAGCTCGGTTTGATCCTTGGGCCGCTGTTCCTCCTGCTTCGCTTCACCACTGCGTTTTGGCTCGGGGCTATGGCCGTTGGACTGGCACGGCGGAGGGATCATTCCGCGCTGCCGATCGCCGGATTCGCTATGACGTCGTTTGCGTTCGGTGCGGTTACCAACTCTACGATAGAGGCTCTTCTCGTCTGGACCGCCGTAGGGTTGGTGATCGCAGCCCGCAAATCCCTAGATCTTGAGCGCCTCCATCAGCAGCCTACGGAGCCAAGGCAAGCGATGCAGCACAACCTATGAAGATCGGTTTGCTGACCGGAAGGCTCTCTGCAGCGGCGGGAGGGCTTGCATCCTCGGTGCCGAACCTCGCGCATCTTCTCGGCTCGTCCGACGATGCCGAGGTCGAGATCTTCGGGGTCGAGGATCCGCAAAACCCGGACGCGGCTGCGGACTGGGCGGAACATGTGCATGCGGCCAAGGCCTATGGACCAAAAGCCTTTCACTACGCTCCCGAGATTGTCCGGAAGCTGCGCGCTTTCGCGCCTGATATCACCGACGTGCAGGGCCTCTGGACCTACCCGTCGCTGGCCAATTTCAATCATCACCGCGCGACGGGCACGCCTTACCTTGTTACTCCTCGTGGAATGTTGGATCCATGGGCGCGGGACCGGTCCGCGTTACGCAAACGAATCGTGCGCCTGTGGTTCGAGGATGCACACCTGCGGGCGGCTGCCTGCCTACGCGCCACCGCCGAGATGGAAGCAGAGCATTTCCGCAGCTTCGGCCTTACCAACCCGATCGCCATCGTCCCCAATGGCGTCGAAATCCCGACCCTGCTCGCGCGGCCAAGGTCCAAGTCGGGCCGCCGCCGGCTACTCTTTCTAAGCCGTATCCACCCCAAGAAGGGGCTTCAGCTCCTGCTTAATGCCTGGGGCGCCATCGAGGCGTCGCGCCCGGAATGGGATCTCGTCATCGCCGGCCCGGACGAATTGAACCATACTATCGAGATGCAGTCGCTGGCCCGTCGTCTCGGCCTCTCGCGTGTCAAATGGCAAGGCCCGGTACATGGCGCCGACAAGACTGCGCTATACCGCAGCGCCGACCTCTTCATCCTGCCGACCCATGGAGAGAATTTTGGGCTCGTCGTCGCCGAGGCTTTAGCTCACGAGATACCTGTTATTACGACTCGCAATGCACCTTGGGCTGGGCTTGAAACGCACGGTTGCGGCTGGTGGATACCGCTGGAGGACCAAGGATTGCGGAATACAATGATACTGGCTACAGCCCAACCCGCGGAAACGCTTCATCAGATGGGGGCAAAGGGACGCTCATGGGTCACCAGGGACTTCGGGCTGGATCAGGTCGCAGTTAAGATGCTCGAGGTCTACCGCTGGGTCGCCACTGGTGGTGCACCTCCTCTGACAGTTCAGAGATAATAACAGGTTATCGATTCATGGTCGATGTATTGGCAAACAGAAGAAGCTCAAGCTGGTCTCGCAGCGAACTTGCCGGTCGGGTGCTTTGGGCGCTAGCGAGCCCTCTTTTCCGATTCAGCCCGCGCGTGTTTTGGGGTTGGCGTCGCACACTTCTCCGCCTGTTTCGGGCTCACATTGGATGCGGTGTTCACGTTTATCCCAGCGCTAGGATCACGATCCCTTGGAACCTGAGGTTAGGAGATTATTGTTCGGTCGGGGATCGAGCAAATCTCTATTCGCTCGGAAAGGTGACGATAGGAGACCGTACGACCGTCTCACAAGGCGCCCATCTCTGCGCAGGTACGCATGACTGGCGCCGGCCAGAAATGCCTCTTCTCAAACTGCCGATTTCTGTAGGGGCGGATTGCTGGATATGCGCTGAGGCTTACATAGGGCCGGGAATCTCCGTTGGAGATCGTTCGATCGTGGCGGCCCGTGCCGTTGTCGTTAAACCGATCCCGCCGAACTCCATCTTTGGAGGAAACCCCGCATGTCAAATTGGCCGAACCGATACGAGTGCAGCCCTCGACCCCGATCCATCGTAGAATGACCAATAGTATCAAGAATCTTTCCTTGGCCACCGACCTTTTTACCCTTTCAGAAATGCAGCCGGACAAAACACATCGACTCTCCACGCTGGACATGCTCCGTGGCGCTGCAGCCTTCGCCGTTCTACTTTCCCACGCACGTGCGTACACACTTAAAAGCTATTCTGAGTTATCAGAAGCCGGCACTGATATTGGGCTGATGACCAGTTTTTTTTATGCCGTTACTAGCCTAGGTCACGAGGCCGTGATTATTTTTTTCGCGCTTAGCGGTTTCTTGGTCGGTGGAAAGGCTCTGCGCGATTTGGTTTCTCAAAAGTTTTCATGGCCACAGTACATTGTTCGGCGCATGTCGCGGCTTTTGATAGTCCTTTTGCCCGCCCTCGTCGCGACCTGGCTATTCGACTTGATCGGATTAATGATAACCGGCGGCACAGGCTATGACGGTCGGTTCGCGCCTATCTTTAATTCCGGTCCACCACTCGATGGATCGCTCTCCCTCTCAATTTCGACCTTCTTGGGAAATCTTGCCTTTCTCCAAACAATCGCAGTACCGACGTTTGGCACAAATTCTCCACTCTGGAGTCTCGCCAACGAGTTTTGGTATTATCTGATCTTTCCTTTGATCGGTTGGGTGGTGTTAGCTCCAGCATCGCTGGCCGCACGCCTTTTCGGCATTGCGCTCCTAGCCGCTCTGTCTTTGACGCTGCCGTGGTCAATCCTCTCGCTCGGTGCGATCTGGGTAGCGGGAGCCGTGGCAAGCATAATCTCTTCTGACGCCCGCCTTTCAAACTTCTTGACAAGGACTTATGTGCGCGTCCTTGCATTGATCGTGCTGTTTGGAGGCCTCGGCGCGTCAAAAGCAGCACGGCTAAACATCAGCGACCTCGAACTTGGTCTTATCGTGGCCACCTGTTTGCCTGCACTCGCACACATGCCTGGCCACGGCCGCTGGTATCAGTGTATCGCGCGAAGCTCCTCTGAAATCTCGTATACCCTGTACCTCACCCACTTTCCGCTGCTGTCTTTGCTCGCTTTCAGCACGCTCGCACCAACGCGACTTGCGCCTAACATCGTTGGATACGGCGTGATGCTCGGTTTCGTGACCCTGGCCTTGCTTTGGGCGGTACTGCTCTATCAGCTTTTCGAAAGCCGAACCGACCGACTCTACCGCGCCGTATCCCGCCTGCTGTAATCACCATTCAATTACCCGGAAAGCTCAGTTGATGTCCGAAGCCACCCTACCAGTTACTGTCGCTTTGCCTGTCAAGAACGAAGAAGCGAACATTGCCAAGTGCCTTGCGCGCTTAGGACGTTTTTCGGAGATCATAGTGATTGACAGCGGGTCGACGGACCGGACGCGGGAAATCGCCGAAGGTTTTGGCGCGCGTATCGTGCAGTTCGAGTGGGACGGCAAGTTCCCAAAGAAGCGAAACTGGTTTCTGATGAACGAGGGTCCGAAACACCCCTGGGTATTGTTCCTCGACGCCGACGAGTTCATTGATGATGCCTTCTGCGACGCGCTGGCCGAAGCAGTACGAGATAATTCGGTCAGCGGTTACTGGCTGAACTACACGAACTACTTTTTGGGAAAGAGACTCGATCATGGAGTGACGCAGCGCAAACTCGCCATGTTCCGTTATGGGCGAGGCCTCTACGAAAAGATCGATGAGGACGGTTGGAGTGCACTGGACATGGAGATCCATGAGCATCCAATCATTGAGGGAAAAGTCGGCGAAATATCCGCCCCCATCGACCATCGAGACTATAAAGGCATTGGGAAGTTCATCGAACGCCACATGAACTATGCGCTCTGGGAGGCCCGCCGATATGCGCTTATAAAGGATGACGCATCCGCATGGGAGGCATTCACGCCGCGCCAGAGGTTCAAGTATCGCAACATCTCGAAATGGTGGTACTCCACCTTCTACTTTCTCTTCACCTACGTCTTGAAGGGCGGCTTCCTTGACGGGAGTGCAGGCTACCACTATGCGGCCTACAAGGCGTGGTACTTTCGCACGATCAGGTTGCTAATCAGAGAGCAGATCCAATAGTGATCGTTCCATTCCCAAAATCAATAAAGGGCAGTAGATTATGGCAAGGCTTTACGACAGCCGAAAACGAATTCTTGTGACAGGCGGAGCAGGGTTTATCGGCTCACATTTGATCGACAAATTGCTTGAGCAAGGACACGAGGTGTTGTGCTTGGATAACCTTTTCACGGGAACCAAGCGCAATATCGATCATCTGCACGGGAATCCACGCTTCGAATTTATGCGCCATGATGTGACATTCCCGCTCTACGTTGAGGTGGATGAGATTTACAATCTCGCCTGCCCCGCTTCTCCAATTCATTATCAACACGACCCCGTGCAAACGACAAAAACGTCAGTGCATGGCGCCATCAACATGCTGGGATTGGCGAAGCGGCTCCGCTGCAAGATCTTTCAGGCCTCTACGAGCGAAGTGTACGGCGACCCGCACGTGCATCCGCAGCCCGAAGAGTATTGGGGCAACGTCAACCCAATTGGAACGCGGTCTTGCTACGATGAGGGCAAACGATGCGCGGAAACGCTTTTCTTCGACTATCACCGACAGCACGGCCTGGACATCAAGGTGGCACGAATCTTTAATACATATGGCCCACGCATGCATCATGCGGACGGTCGGGTGGTTTCGAATTTCATCGTACAGGCTCTGTCCGGTCGTCCAATCACCATCTACGGTGATGGTAGCCAAACGAGATCTTTTTGCTACGTGGACGATCTTGTTGAAGGTTTCATCCGCTTCATGGAATCTGACAAGCACATTGTCGGACCAATCAATCTCGGAAATCCTGGTGAATTCACGATACTCGAGCTTGCAGAAAAGGTTATCGAGTTGACCGGAAAAGGCTCGGAGCTTGTATTCGAGGATCTGCCGGCTGACGATCCGAGGCAACGCCAACCAGAGATCACCCGTGCCAGGAACTTGCTCGGCTGGGAACCGACAATTCATCTGGCGAAAGGGCTGCAGTCCACTGTGGAGTATTTTGAGCGTTTGCTGCCGGACCTGATCCGTACATGAATTTAGTGCATGCCTCGGTGGCTGTTACCAAGTGAAGTGGACCGAATGAGCTGACGACGTAATGGAAGGTTTGCCTCAGCGGTCTCTATGCCAAGCCGAGCGACCGCATAGCCGACGGGAGGCAGTTCCGGCTGTTGAACGTTCTGGACGACTTCAACCGCGAGGGCCTAGGTATCGAGATAGACTTCTCGCTTCCCTCCGAGCGTGTTGTTCGAGCCTTGAACCAGATCATCGCGTGGCGCAGCAAACCTCTGGCAATTCGGGTCGATAACGGCCCCGAATACGTCAGTTCCACCCTCATGAATTGGTCTGAGAAGCAGGGCATCGCCCTGACCTACATCCAGCCCGGAAAGCCTCAGCAGAACGCCTATGTCGAGCGCTACAACCGGACGGTCCGGCACGAATGGCTGGACCTCTACATATTTGACACCATCGAGGAGGTGCAGCAGATCGCAACCGATTGGCTATGGACCTACAATAATAAGCGCCCCAACATGGGCATCGGCGGGACCACTCCTGCCATGAAGCTGAAAAGGGCCGCGTGAATTCTACGAAACCACCCCGCTAAAACGGGGAGGATTACCCCTGCTGGAGCCGGATGTGACGGAGCTTTAAGATGAACCCGAGACACCGCATGGGACGTCTGGAGACGGCCCATTTCGACCCGCAAGACGTGCCCATTTAGGTGGTTGAGCAGATCGACCTATAGAAGAAAATCGTTCACTGAGACATCTAACGATCCATCCAGAACGATTGTCTCGTCCGCCCAACGATCCGGATCGAGGTCGATTTTGATCTTGGTCGTCTTGTTTCCTTTATCTATGCGGATTTCTGAGTTTGAACTTGTGAACGAGCTTGTCCCCAGGAACAGGAAGGTCAAACCCAAGCTCTTAGCTAGTGGCCGAAGGTCGATCAGGTCCAATCCGACTTCGAAATCCTTGATCCTATCCCCATCAATTTCGCTCACGGAGGAAAAGACGAACCGGTCCTTGTCGGCACCACCGGTCAACTCATCGTACTTCGCTCCCCCATCAAGAACATCCAGCCCCTCTCCGCCAAATAGATTGTCCTTGCCTCCTTTTCCGAAAAGGAAATCCCTTTCGCCGCCGCCACGAAGAGTGTCCGCTCCTCCTCGGCCATCAATTTTGTCCTTGCCACCAAGACCCTTTAGGACGTTGCCTTCAGCGTTGCCCACCAGCAGGTTCCCCAGTTCATTGCCGGTTCCATCCAAGTTGCCAAATATGCTGCCGAACAGAGACCGCTCGCCCAGCACCAGATTTTCGACATGATCGGGCAGGGTGTAGTCGATCCAATTCACGACGGTATCGCGCCCTTCGCCTGATCGCTCGTGTACCAGGTCATTTTTGTCGTCGACTACAAAAACATCATCCCCGGTTTCTCCAAAGAGATTGTCCTCGCCACCTTCGCCATCGATCCAATCGTCCCCAATACCGCCGTGAATGGTATCATTGTCGCGGCCCCCAACGAGACGATCATTGCCTTGGTTTCCGTAAATGACGTCTTGTCCCCAGCCGCCAGAAATAATGTCCTTCTGCCTACCTCCAAAAATGAAGTCCTTGCCTTGCCCGCCGCCGATGACGTCCTCCCCGGCTCCTCCCAATATCACGTCTCCTCCGCCGAGACCGTAGACCGTATCATTGCCCGGACCGCCTACAACAAAGTCAGACTTTGAGTACTCGATCCAGGCGTCCAGCAACGCTTTGGCTATCTTCAACTTCGGGCTGAAGTTCGCCGCCAATGAAAGCCCCTCGTAGGCAACTTCGAGAGACACATCCAATGCAGTCTTACTCTCGCCATAGGTCATGGTCTCAACGGGAGTCGTCATGAACTTCGCGGCATCAACTGTAGCGGAGTATCCGTCCCAAAGCCCCTTGGCGGTCTCATGGGATTTCAACACATAGGAAGGCGCCGCGCCCTTTACCGCACTAGCTACCATTTCGTAGGCCCCAGCCATCACGTAGTCGTTTTTCTCGCCAACGGTGAATGAGCCGTTGACCTCTTTCACCGAGAACGCAATGCGGTCGATGTTAAGACCATAAAGAACCTTTTCGACGGCCGGGCGCTTTCCGCTTAGGCCGACGCTGCGAAGGTCACTCCATGCGTCACTTATCTCGTTGTGGAGGAACTCGGCGCTTGTCCGATAGAGTTCCATGTTATGGGCTTCCAGCGGATCAATCCCACCCACTAGTTCCCGTAGTGCGTTGTTGAACTTGTACTGTCCGCCAAGGACCTGACTGACGTTCGCTGGCAAGTTGATGATGTCAGTAGAGTTCCAGAAATTCACAATTGAATGGTTCGGATCGTCCCCCCCTGGAAGAATGCTGTATCCCGGTGTCGCAAAGGTAACGCCTTCGATTCCAATGCCGCTCAACGACGCTTCGCTCCGAAGCCATTTATAGGCGGCTTGCACCATGGCGCCCCCCAAACTGTGCCCAGTCAGATAGATTCTACCGATGTCATCGCCAATGGCACGAGCGGCGACAATGTAATCTCTGATCTCCTCCAGCAATGGGACGAACAGATTGAAGTGACCTCCGCGATTGGCCCAGTGGTAATGGTCATAATACGACGAGTTCGAACCCCACCCAACATGATCCAACTCGATACTGTCGTTGGTGCCTCTAAAAGAAATGAACACCCCATCCTTTGAGCGAGCCACAAACGCCGCGGCGTTGTCATTTGTGAAGATCCCTCCCGAACGAATGCCGTCGGACCACACATCACCGGGAGTGTCATCAAAACTGCTGTTCTTGAGCGCTGGCAGGTCACTGCCGGTCAGCGGCGTCAAGTTTAGCTTAACCTTGTCAAGGCTTGCCTTCGCTTCGGCTTGGCCGTCGGTATTGTTATAGGTTGGATCTTTCGGTTCGTTGCTTGCAAGTTTGTAGGCGCCTTGTGCGAGCCAAGACATGAATGGAACGTAGCCAAATTCGTCAAAGACCTGAGAGCTGGTTGGCCTGAGGTCTACGTCAGATATCTGAATTACTGATGTTCCGACTTCAATGCGGTCCCATCCGGTAACGTCGCTCCGGGCGTATTCGAACGATAAAGAGATTTTCCCACCACCCAAATCGGCTACGCTAGGACGCGTTCCTCCGCCGATCTCCAAACCGCTCAGTGGGAACTCCTCCAGCAAAATGGACCCGTCTTCTCTCAAAACCGTTCCCACGCCGTCTGAAATCAGAACTATCCCGATGCCGTCCACATACTCCGCCGCCCAAGGAATGCCGACGACAGTGTCGACCGTACCAACAGTTTCGTTATGATTCCCGTCGGCATCGTAGAGACGCATGTAGGTTGTTATGGCGTCGGACTCTGGATTTCGGTAGTCTGCGAAAAATGCGAAACCGCCTCCAGGAAGTGGAACAATTTCGCAAAAACCATATAGCGCGCCGGGAAGAGTTCCGTCTAGCTCGAACGGGGAAATAACTTCCTTCCCGGATTCGTTTAGGACAACAGCTCGGTAGAAAATGCCTTCGATCGAACTCTCGGCCCAACCAATGACTATATTCCCGTTGGAGAGTTGCGCCAAGTCCTGCACGTTTTCATTATTATGAATGGATGCGTTGACGGTCGGCGAAAAATGTACCTCGTTAACACCATAATCTATTGGATTTCCAATGTAGATTCTTAGTGATCCACCCTCGCCCCAGTCGGCGTTGACTACAGCAAAGCCACCATTCGCGAGCGCAAGTAGCTCATGTTCGTTCAGGCCACCTGAAGCAGGTTTTTGAAACCTGTTGTCAGCAACTTCGACCAAGCCTTTTGCCGCTGTGTGCTCAAATACCTTGTAGCCGTAGTAATTCGGGGTTCCATTGTTCTCTTGCCACCCCAACAGAATGCGACCGCTCTCTAATGCAACGACTTCCGGTTTGTAACCTTCACTGTCCAATAGTATCTCAGGACCCATGGAACCGTCGGTACCGACAACTCTTCCATAAACGGCGTCGTCATGCTTAGACATCCAGGTGACGAAATATAAGCTATCGCTTATCGCAGCCACATCTGAGTACCATTGTGCATCGGCCATTTCGATATTGACAATGCTATTGAACAAGATTTCCGATTGAAATGTCATCGCTACCCCCACACTTTCACGGAAACTGTAAAGCGATGCGGCGTTTAAAATAGGTGGTACTTCGTCGCATTGGCGCGGCAATCCTCCCCATGATTAACGGGATGGGATTGTAGAATTTTCTCGTGGCGAGAGCCGAGGAGAATCGAATGAGAAAGAGCCGTTTCACCGAGCCGCAGATCATGGCGGTGCTGCGCCAGGCCGAGAACGGGGTGGTAGTGCCGGAACTGTGCCGCGAGCACGGGATCAGCACCGCCAATTCTTTTCAAGTGGCGCGCCAAGTATGGCGGCATGGGCGCGTCGATGGTCAGCCAGAGTGAGCGGTGAACGCCACGGGTTCGAGAGAACCGCGAACGGCGCTGGAGGACGAGAACCGGCGCCTGAAGCGGATATTCGCGGACCTCAGCATGCAGGCTGATCTGCTGAAGGAGGCTCTGGGAAAAAAATGACCCGGCCAGCTCAACGCCGCGAGTTGGCCGAGAAGGCTGCGGCAACAAGAGGAGTCAGCATCGCGCTGGCCTGCCGCGCGTTCGGCGTCAGCGAGACCTGCTTTCGCTACAGCCCGAAACGCGACGAAGAGAACGAGATGATCGCCGACCTGCTGGTCGGGCTGACCAGGGCACACAAGACCTGGGGGTTCGGATTGTGTTTCCTGCACCTGCGGAAAGTGAAGGGGCATGTCAGGAACCACAAACGCGTGCGCCGGATTGGCCTGCCCCCATCGGGTGGTCCGGTTTGAGTCTTAGTGCATGATGGGCCTGGGTGCTACGGTTTGGGTGGCCGGCGAAGCGGCTCCGGATGGCGGAGCCGGCCACTGCACGACCTCTGGAGCCGGGGGGCGATATCCCTGCGATGAGTGCGGGCGTTTGGTGTTGTAGTGATGCCGCCAGCTCTCGATGATGATCTTCGCCTCGGCGAGGCTATAAAAGATCTCTCCGTTGAGAAGCTCGTCCCGCAGCTTCGCGTTGAAGCTTTCGCAGCAGCCGTTTCGGCGGGCGCCTTTTCTTGTCAGGCAAACCCGATGCAGGGGGCATCCAGATGGGCTAGCTCAGGCTCTGAGCGGGGGTCGTAGTTGGGGCGGTCCTTTTGCGTCCCAAACGGATACGTACTCCCCACGGCTTCAAGCTTCTGTGGTCTGGCATTTCACCTGGCACTCTCGGTCGCCTGATTGCCCACAGCAAAGGAAACATGGACACCAAGCAGCACGTCCTGGGTGATCGTCAGAATGTGGTCTTGATCATATATGTGGTCAACTGGCTTGAGATGTCACCGGACAAGTCTGCAACACCAGCGGTAATGACCGCTTGAGCCGCCAAACCGAGTCCGACCACCGCAGCGGTCAAAACCACCCAATCAACGGTAACTGCTCCGTCTTCGTCACCGCCGAATGTCTTTGCTCGTTCAAGTGGCATCATTTCCCTCTCCTTTGCCTTGAGGCGACCGGGTAGAAAAGCGAGGTATCCACGCAATTGACCCCTTTGGATCTCGCGAGCGTAGAAATGCGCAAATGTGACGGCCAACTTCTGGGCCTATCTCTCGAACTTTATGCTCAACGCAGAGATCGAAAAGGTTAATGCTTTGACCACAGTCAAGAGGACAGCGCCGAGAATTAACCCGAACAGCGCATGGCTTCTGCGCATAGAAGTTTACCTAATCTAGCGGCCTAATGCGCCTTGCACTCAACACATGAGCCTCACATTGCGCCAATCTACAAATACAGCGACCCGTTGAAAAGCGCTCTTGGCCACAAATGTGGCACTTCAAGAATAATTGCCAATTCGCGCGCAATCCAAGTTAAGGTTAGGTGGTGGAAAGCGCTATTTACGAAGAAAACGGCCTTTTCTTCGCCGGGCTCGTCGGTCAATATCCCAGTCGAGGATTCTAGTCCGCCTATTAATCTGGTTCGCCTCGATGATTTCCTTCGCCGACCTTACCATTTCGCTCAGGGACTCGACAGCGAACAGCAACGGCTCGCGAAGTATTCCGCGCAACGTTTCCATTGTATTTCCGCCTTAGTCTTGATTTTCGAGTGACAAGGATCGGGAGAAAATGGGGCAGCATTTTGGCCGATTGTCTCCCAAGTAGAAAGTAACTGTTTCCAAGGCGGATGTGTTTCTTATGTAACTGCAGCGGCAACGGTACCGATGCATGAACCGAGTGGCGAGCTTCCGAAGAGGGGGCGGCGACCGGCTCCGCGCGGACGAGAAGGGCGGTTGGGATCGTAGGATCGGCGATCAAGCGTAACCGCTGAATTGTGAGCTGTAGTCAATCGCTGTTGACGGGCCCGCACCCCCGACACCGAAGGCCGGGCCCTAGAATCACAAAATCGAGCCAGAAATCGCGTATAGTTGTGTGCTATTGCCAGCAATTGGTACGGACAAGAACAGTCATGGGGTCAAGATTGAACTCACTCTCCAAATTTATTCCGAAATCGTGTAGCCAACGTCGCTGGGCGCGATAGGCCAACTTCTCCGACATCTCAGGGCATTCGTAATCCAGATTGGCTTGATTCTGCATGTGATGAACCAGTTCGTGAACCAGAATCGAGACATCTGCAGGAGATTGCGCGGACCAGTCCTCCTGAAGATACACGGTGGAGGTTTCATCGCTGTAAATGGCGTATATGCCATAGTCGGGGCGCCCCCTCGGATTAGTCACCTCGATCGCATGTATCTGTTCGGCAGAGGTTGCAGAGGCGAGACGTGTTTCGATCATCTCCACCTCCGGTACGAATGCGACTTGAGGCGTTACTTCGGACTCAGGAAGCCCAAAATTCACCGATATCCAGGAAATCAAAACAGCAACTAAAGTATCCACAATCTCCTCCATTAAAACATTTCCCCAGGCGCGACTTAGAAGCGGATTGCACAAAAAGAACGACGTTTCCAAGAGCTGAAAGAGAAACAATATAATAGGAAGACTCTCTCGGAGAGGCACTCGCGATACCCCATTCAGCTTCCGGAACCAAGATCCATTCTGCGAATGCAACTTCGGCTTCGCGTAATATGTATAGCGCCGCTGCGTTAGTCATCCGTGATATGACAACCCGCTGGTTTCTGGTCGGCCTCCTGAAAAGTGGTCTTCCCGGAGACAGGCTTTCGAACCAGTTGGAGGATGAAGGAATGCCCCAGAAGAAGCACAGGCCCGAGGAGATTGTTGCGAAGCTCCGGCAAGTCGATGTGTTGGGGTCGCAAGGCCGTTCTGTGGCTGAGGCGGCGCGGTCGCTCGCACGCCCGACCTCAGCTCACCGGTTCCAACAAACTATGCGCGACCCATCCGGACACGTACGCACCTGGAGACCTAAACGGATCACTTCTTTGCATGTGTCTGAGCCTGGAGACCAAAGCGGATTGACGTGCTGGAGAACAGAGTTCCCACTCGCAAGGGGATTATCGCGTTTCAGATCTCCTTCCAGTCCACACGAAGCCAATCGGCAAAATCAGATTCGCCAACGCGTCCGGTGGACAGGTCTTCCATCATCCTAACACCGATGACCGGATCCGGGCGAAAAGCGTAGCCGTTCAGGCGGAGGAAGGTGCCCGCCGTCACGAAGGCCGTCCGCTTGTTTCCGTCCACGAAGGCGTGCGCTTTCGCTAGTCCGAAAGCATAGGCTGCCGCGATCTCTGCAAAGTCAGCATCCGTGTAGGCTGCGAGGTTCATTGCCCGGGCACAGCCCATCTCGAGAAGCGCCATGTCGCGGAGGCCCGCCTTGCCACCATGGCGGGCAATCTGGCGGTCGTGGATGGCGATCACTGCTACGAGTGGGACCCAGACCGGGGTAATCATGCCAACGCCTGGAGCAGATCCCTATTCTCGTCCATCACGATCTCGGCCGCCTTCAGCGCTTCGGCGACTGACGGGTCCTGTGCCATTATCTTCAGGCTGCCATCGTCCCCCCTGACCACGAAAAGAGTGTCGCCTTCCTTGGCATCAAGCATGGTCAGCATCTCTGTTGTCAGTGTCATTACGGCCGAGTTGCCAACCTTCCGAATTTTAGTTTCAATCATCGAAGCCTCGTGTGTGTATATTCATGTATATACTCCGATGCCGATATGCCGCAAGGGCGTCGGTGCCTGGCGAATGGACACCCGGACGCGATCCCACAACAACTCTATCTGGATATGTCCGCACTTGGAGAGCTACGCGGACGGCCCTTCTGGATATCCCCGCTTTCGGAGACCAAGGCGGACCAGTACTGCAGGTTGTCGGTCTACTTCTGCCACCACTCTCAGGCGTCACTGTTGTCGGTCGCAGCATTGTATACGCAGTCGATCCCTCCGCCTGATAACTGGTTCGTGAGCCGAAAAGGAACCTCGCGTGGGCAGCCGTTTTCTGCGGCCCAAGTTGGTCCCGCGTGTCGAAGGTTATGAGATGTGAGTCCAGAGGCTACCGCCGCGTCGCCGTTCTGCTTAGAGATGCAATCTTGCAGGTCTGTGACGGCAGCATCGAATGGATATGGCGACGAGAGGGGCTAAAATGACAACAGAACCTTCCGTCGCTCAAACCCTTAAGTCTCTCCGCCGGGTGCTGACGTCAGACAGTCGGGCAAACCCGCTGTAGGGGAGCATCCAGTTGGGCTAGCACAGGCTCTGAGTGTCGGGTCGTAGATTTGGCGGTCCGTCGCGCCCAAAACGGACATGCACTCACTTGGAGACCTAATGGAGCACTTGCCGCAAGGAGCTTCTGTCCACGCCAGCGCCGTGTTTCATGAGCAACAGACCAACAAACCTGGGCGTTCGATAGGGTGTCGAGCTTGCGGGATCGTAACGTGCCTAGCGAACTAAATGCTAGCAAACGAACTGATACAGGCAACCTTATGACCACATACACAGTTTCCGGCTTCGTCCTTGAAGAGAACAACAAGGGTGATGTGACCGGTATTCGGGATTCTTCTCTTGAGATCGTAGTTAAGGACAGCGTGAAAAGCCTGAGCTACCGCGTCACAGGCAGTGACAGCGAAGATCAGCCAACGGTCACTTGGGCTGGTACATACAACGCGCTCATCGACGGAGCGGTTGATTTGCTTGGACCGGGCTCAGACCCTGACCTGTTCACCAACAAGGTTCTCGAGGTGTCTTGGAACAGCGGCTCCAAGTCCGCCTTTGTGGCGAACTTCTACGACGAAACCAAACAGGAATCTTACGTGTTCGCCATTGGCGGCGACGAGTTGCCGACCTTTTCCAATGTTTCTCAGTTTCAGAATTTCTTCTCTGGTGCAACTCTGTCCCAGCCGAGCAAGTCGTCTGGATTTGGGCCCCGGACCGATATTGATCTCGGGGACTTCCCGGATGTCGAGACAACCCAAGCCGATCTGATACTCGGGACCGGCGGGCAGGACGTGTTCAATGCCGGACGCGGCCGCGACAAGGTTTATGGAAAAGGCGGAGCAGACGATCTCAGCGGTGGAAATGGCAACGACAAGTTGTTTGGTCAGGGTGGCAATGACAAGCTCAACGGCGGGAATGGGAACGACATACTGGTAGGAGGCAAAGGGGCCGATGACTACATCTTCAAGGGCAAGTTTGGCGATGATGTGATCCGGGATTTTGCCGCG
Organism: Tropicimonas sediminicola; assembly: GCF_900188335.1. Lineage (GTDB taxonomy): Bacteria > Pseudomonadota > Alphaproteobacteria > Rhodobacterales > Rhodobacteraceae > Tropicimonas > Tropicimonas sediminicola. The sequence goes on from NZ_FZOY01000012.1 coordinate 74,352, forward strand.
GACAACAACCTGGAAGATATCGACCTGAGGGGCGTGAACGGGATCACTGGCTTCAAGGACCTTAAGAACAATCACATGTCGCAAAAGGGTGACGACGTGCTGATTTACGCTGGAACAAACTCGATCCGGCTGGAGGACGTTGATCTGTCTGACCTCCAAGCCAATGATTTCCTGTTCTAGATGCCAGCCCACACCGTCGGAGTTGTCGGCAACCACCAGCCAGTCGAGTGGTCGCGACGGCCTAGTCATGAAACCATGGGATCAAACACCTAGGGCAATTCGCCTGACAAGGAACGATGCCAGCCTTTGCCACAGGCAAGGCTGGCATCAGTTTTCGACGCCGGGGATCGCAGCCCAGCAAGAAAGAGACCGCTAGCACTTTAGAGTTCGAACCATTCGGCCTCCGCCTGCGAACTGCCAACGATGTCGATCGTGAAATCGGCCGCGCCGTCGCCATCAACGTCACCCTCAATCCGTTGCGTGCCTCCGAGGTCTACAGCGCGCAATTCACCGGCTGTGTTGGTGAAGCCGACGTAGCCCACGAAGACGAACGCATCGTCTTCCAGCGTGGTCGTGTCGGCATCGATGAAGCTGAGTCTGACAAAGTCAAACTCGGCGCGCGCAAAGTCGGCGATGGTGTCGACACTGCCACGATCCGGCGATCTGAAGTCAAAGATGTCCGCGCCGTCGCCTCCGGAAAGGAGGTCGTTCCCACGACGTCCATTCAAGACGTCGTCGCCCTCACCGCCGTCCAGAACATCGGCGCCCCCACCGCCGAAAAGTCTGTCGTTGCCGCTCCCGCCGTCGAGTGCATCCTTGCCGACACCTCCGTGCAGTCTGTCGTCGCCATCGCTGCCAAACAGCTTGTCATTCCCGCTGCCCCAGAACAGCACGTCGTCGCCAAGGCCACCCCGAAGTATGTCGTCTCCCGCGCCGCCATCCAGTCTGTCATCGCCGAGATTGCCCCTGAGGGTGTCGTCGCCGTCGCCACCGTCCAGCAGGTCGTCGCCCTTGTGGCCAACCACCAGATCATCCCCCCCCCAGGAGGCGATGTAGTCGGCAAAAGAACTGCCATGGATGACATCGTCAATTGCGGCAGGTGCCTCAATCTCAGTGGTGTCGACGTATTCGTGCAGAACGTAGATCGCCGCGCGGGCGTCTTCCACCGATTGAGCCCAATCGTTGATACCCGCGCCGGCCCCATCGACCCACTCGAAACTCAGGCCGTCAGCAGATAGCGTCATGTACTCGTCCTGCCAATCGACGCCGCTGCCGACGTCGTTGACGCCGTCGCCGTTCCGGTCCTTTCCCCAGATCACGTCGAGCAACGTGCGCTGCACCGCTTCCAGGTCGGAAGGATCGCCATCCATGTCCTGATACCACTGGACCCAAGAGTCGCCGAAGGTCGCGACACGGTCGTAGTCGAATGTTTCAGAGACGCCATCCGTGAAGGTGAAAAAATCGATGTCACTGGAGCCCGAGACTTCGTTCACTCCCATTAGCGTATGGGCCGTGATCACCGCGTCGAGGCTGATCGTCTGGAATTTCGAGAAGACGCCAGCCAGCAACCCTGTCGGATTCCAGCCCGACTCCAGCAGATCTATGAGTGCCGAAGGCAGGTTGTCCATGGCGTTGGCCTGCACCTCTGTCCAGCTCTTGGCACCACCAGTTTTCATGATGAGGCCATAGAGTGCGGCGTTCTCGCGTGGTGAGTCGATCAGCACGCCGTCAACCATGATGCGCCCCGACGCATCGACCGTGATGTCGGTTCCGAGCTCGATCTTGCCCAGTGCTTCCTTGAGCGCATTCGCCATTACATTGTCTGGCGAGCGAAGGATGTTCACCCGCTCGAGTTCGATTTCCTGAACATAGGCCAACTGATCAGCCGGGACCTCATAGTCCCCGGGTGCGACCTCGACGAGAAAGATAGGAAAGGTGACGCCCGCTACCGGGTCGTACCCAATCGGTACGATCTGGCCATTCTCGTCCAGCACCGGTTCCCCGTTGCCGCCTCCATCAGATGGGTTGAGATCTCGCGTCAGCACCCAGAGATCGCCGTAAAGATCGCCTTTACCGCTGCCGGTGCTGGAAGATGTAACTGAGTAGACCATAGTCCCCTCCTTCCAAATGTCGGCAGGCTCGATATTGAGTCATGCAAATATATATTATAATCTATCTATTCGATTATGACATTGATTGGCGTCAATCATTTAGCGATACAAAATGACCTGGGGTAGGAGATTGTCCGTGGGTTTGCAGCAGCGTGGAAAGCCGCGAGCTAACAATAAAGCCGGGCCAATCAGATCCAGCCACCCCAACTGAAGCACCGAGGCCTGCACTGCTCCCCAACCTTAGGTCGCCGGACGCTGAATTTCTCCGGCTCTGTCACGATGGTGGGCTGGTAACGCCATCGAAAAGATGCACCGAGAAATAGGAGATTGAATACAGGTTGGGTGAAGCACCAACGCCTGGACATTCCAGACACCGGCGCTGACTGCCTCTCCAAGAGACCGGAGAGGCAGTTCAGGCAATCGGTGACGCCATGGCGTTCATGAGCGTCAGCTATACTTCCTGATCTCGCCCGAGCTCAGACGAGAAAGGTAGCTGTGCATCTCAGCCTTGACGATCGGCATCAGGAAGTAGAGGCCGACGATATTGACCACCGCCATGGCGAAGATCGCGGCGTCCGAGAAGTCGATGACTGGCCCCAGGTTGGCCGCAGCGCCAATGACCACAAACACACAGAAGATGACCTTGAAAATGATTTCAGTGGTTTTCCCTTCGCCGAAGAGGAAGGTCCACGCTTTCAGGCCATAGTAGGACCAGCTGATCATGGTCGAGAACGCGAACAGGATCACTGCGATAGCCAGTATATACTTGAACCATCCGAAGGCCGACGAGAACGCCGCAGACGTCAGGGCTACCCCGGAGTTGCCGTCAACGGTCTGGATTGCCGTGCCGCCTTCGTTCAGTAAGTAGAGCCCGGTGTCGGGGTCTGACATGAGCTGACCGGTGATGATGATTACCAGAGCCGTCATCGTGCAGATAACGACAGTGTCGATGAATGGTTCCAGCAAAGATACGAAGCCTTCGGTGATCGGCTCCTTGGTACGCACAGCCGAGTGGGCGATCGCAGCAGAGCCCACGCCCGCCTCGTTCGAGAAGGCGGCGCGCTTGAAACCTTGGATCAGGGCACCTACGAAGCCGCCTGCAACACCAAGCCCGGTGAATGCGCCGGCAAAGATCTGTCCGAACGCCCATCCGATCTTGTCCGCATTCATCAAGATGATGACGAGCGCGGTAAGCACGTAGAGAATACCCATGAACGGCACGACCTTTTCGGTCACTCGCGCGATGGACTTCAGCCCCCCCACGATTACCGCGAAGACGATGGCGGCGAACAGGACCCCCGTGATCCAGCCAGGGTAATCGCCAAGAACATTTGTGATCTGCGCGTGGGCCTGGTTGGCCTGGAACATGTTGCCGCCACCAAGGGCACCGAGAATACAGAAGACGGAAAACAGCACCGCAAGAATGCGCCCGGCTGGAATGCCCCGCTCTTCGAAACCCTTGGTGAGGTAGTACATCGGCCCGCCCGAGACGGTACCGTCCTCGTACTCGTTCCGGTACTTCACGCCAAGCGTACACTCGGTGAACTTTGATGCCATCCCCATCAGACCGGCGAGGATCATCCAGAAGGTAGCGCCCGGCCCGCCTATGCTGACAGCGACCGCAACGCCCGCGATGTTGCCAAGTCCGACTGTTCCGGAAAGAGCAGTCGCAAGTGCCTGAAAATGGCTGACCTCACCAGCATCGTTAGGGTCAGAGTAATCCCCGCGAACCAGCGCAATCGAGTGCGGGAATGCCCTAAACTGGATCAGGCCAAAATAGACGGTGAAAACAACCGCAGCGATGACGAGCCATGCGACGATCCACGGGAAACTCGTGCCGGGAAACGGGCTGAAGATCAGGTTGACGAACCAGCCCGTGGAACTGGCAAAGAGCTGGTTTACCCGATCATCTATGGATTGAGCCATTGCCGGAGATGCAATCACCGACAGGAATGTGACCGCCACGACTGGCGCCTTAATGAGATTCTTCATGTCTGTCCCTGTTGTTGGTTGTTCATGGAACAATCGTGACGGGCACTGGCGAGGCCTGCGCGAGGGTGCCGGCAACCGAGCCAAACAATCGCGACGATATCGACGAGTGGCCGGTCCGCCCGATCACGACCTGCGAAGCGCCGATCTCCTCGATAATGTCGCAGATCGTCTCGGCAATGTGACCATAGCGGAGGACAGTCGAGGCTTGGACACCCCTCCGCGCGAGTTCTTCCATTGCCGGAGCGAGCAACGCTGTTTCCGCTCGATTCAATTCTTCCTTACGTCGCTTGTGCCGTTCTGCAAGTTCGTCGGGGGTCAGGAAGGAGTAAGGAGACCACTCCAGGACATGTGCGACCACTAGTTCCGCGTCTTCTGATTTCGCGAGGTTAGACGCGAAGACCAGCGCTGACTTGGCGCTCTCGCTGTCGTCGTAGCCCAAGATTATTTTTCTTGTCACTGTTCCCTCCGTTTTTGTTAGACCCAAACCTATGGTTCTTCGAGGCTAGCCCGATTACCGAGATTTGATGGCATACTTTCTCGCAGACCCGCGGCGCACAGCTTGGAGTGCCGGCAAGGCCCGCAGCCGGATACGCGCCTCGAGCTAAGTCGCCCATTCGCTCGTGGCCGCGCTGTGGAGCATGGGCCCTTCCGGTGGTTGCGTTGCCGCTGTTCTGCGATCGGCAGACCTCGGCGAGGACGCCAACACCACGACGGCGATCGGGGGCAGTTGGCGGGCGAGCTCTACGGGGCGCAGCCCCCCAGAGCTGGCGAAACCGACTAGCCATGTCACATCGCATCGAGGCCGCCTCGAACTGAGCGACTCATTTCCATCTAAGTAGTATCGGCTCAATCCAGTGATGTTCGTCCAAGTCTGAACAATCAGTTGATCTGTCCGACCGATCCGGCGTTTGTGGCGGGGCGACGCCAATGCGGCAAGAATGCGAACAAGACATGGAATAGTGTTTCAGGCGCGACAAAGCTCCCTTGCGAGACATATTGGTGTCGCCGCCAGCGCCCCAACAGAACAATTGACCATGATGCGCCGAGTGTCTCGTTGGAGAATACTCAGTCCTAGGGGGCATGTTGTGTATCCGCCGGTCTTAAAACACTGGCTTTGGAAGAGTGGATGTTAAGATGTACGAGTTCTTGCTCATGTTGAGCGGATTCCTGCTGTTTGCCTTTCTGTTCTCGCCAGCCCAATGGCTTCTAGGATGGAAGGCAAATGCAGGAATTATTGCGGTTTTCCGGCTCTTTGCGAAACCCGTGGTAATGGAAAGCGACGATCGTGTTCTTCCGTTTGAGCTGGCGATTCAGGAGGTGCTGGCGAAACGGCACGCTCGGGAAACATAGGAATGGATCGCGGGGTAAGAAATCCTCGCTGAAGCGGTTGCAAGCATCGCGTCGGAGAGCCTGGGCCTATGGCTGAGGACCTTCCAAAACACGGCGAAGCAGATGTCCGACTGAACTGGCCCCCATTTCGACCGGACACCTGGGCTTGACCCAGGAGGCTTAGGGATAGCCCTGAGCACATGCTTATGTCTGAGATTGAAATCATC
>NZ_FZOY01000014.1 GCF_900188335.1 Tropicimonas sediminicola
AGAAAAAATCCAAAAACTCTCAATACGATATCCCAAACATAAAACAGCCCCAGTTGGACAAAACCCAACCAGGGCTGTTCCCGTCTCACGGGTAGTGATCGCATTTCAGGACCAACTTGAAATCCTCCGATGTTTTCGCGAGGGTGCCGCGTGACAGGGTGCGAATTTCCGCGCCAGCAATCCCGGGAGAGAGAGTCATGACCTATGTCGCCGCCGCCGACCGTTACGAGCGTATGAAATACCGCCGTTGTGGCCAGTCCGGACTGTTGCTGCCCGCGATCTCGCTCGGGCTCTGGCACAATTTCGGACACGACACTCCGCACCAGACCAAGCGCGATATCTGCCGCACGGCCTTCGACCACGGGATCACCCATTTCGACCTGGCGAACAACTACGGCCCGCCTCCCGGTTCGGCCGAGGAAGCCTTCGGCGAGCTGCTGCGGACCGATTTCCGCGACCACCGGGACGAGATGATCATCTCGTCCAAGGCCGGTTACCGGATGTGGGACGGGCCCTATGGGGAGATGGGCAGCCGGAAATACCTGATCGCGAGCTGCGACCAGAGCCTGAAGCGGATGGGGATCGACTATGTCGACATCTTTTATTCTCACCGCTTCGACCCCAACACGCCGCTGGAGGAGACCATGGGGGCGCTGGCCGACATCGTGCGTGCGGGCAAGGCGCTCTATGTCGGGGTTTCATCCTACAATTCGGCGCGGACGCGGGAAGCGGTGGCGATCCTGAAGGATCTCGGCGTGCCCTGCCTCATTCACCAGCCGAGCTATTCGATGCTCAACCGCTGGGTCGAGCGTGACGGGCTGCGGGAGACGCTGTCCGAACTCGGCGTCGGCTCCATCGCTTTCTCGCCGCTGGCGCAGGGGATGTTGACCAACAAGTATCTCAAGGGCGTGCCCGAGGGCAGCCGGGCGACCAAGGGTGGCTCGTTCCGGGACGGGTTCCTGACCGAAAGCGCGCTGCAGAGCATCCGCAACCTCAACGCGCTGGCGGAAAGCCGGGGGCAGACCCTGGCCCAGATGGCGATTGCCTGGGTGCTACGCGGTGGCGGGATCACCACGGCACTGATCGGGGCCAGCAGGCCCGAGCAGGTGGTGGATTGCGCGAAGGTGGTGGAGAACCTCGAGTTCACCGAGGAGGAACTGGCCGAGATCGACCGCCTGTCCTCGGAAGAGGACATCAACATCTGGGCGCAATCCTCGGAAGGCGTCTGAGCCGTCGCGTCAGGCGGGGAGCGGGGCGATCAGCTCCGCTCCCCGCGCGCGGTTGGAATTGACAACCGGATCGACGCGGTGCCAGGCGAGGCTGCCTTCGGGCGCCGGGCGCATCAACCGCGCCGCGCCCTTGCCGGCCTCGCCGAGCCACATCGGCCAGTCCGCCGGATCCAGGATCACCGGCATCCGGTGGTGCAGGCTTTCCATCCCGTTGCCCGCCTCGCAGGTCACGATGGCGAGCGTGGTCAGCCGATCGCCCTCCCGCTCCCAGTCCTGCCAGATCCCCGCCATCACCATCGGCGCGGTGCCGGCGGGGTGGATGTACCAGGGAAGGCGCTCGCCCTCGGGGCCTTTGGTCCATTCATAGAAACCGTCAGCCGGCACCAGGCAGCGGCACTCGCGCACGGCGGTGCGGAAGGCGGGTTTCTCGGCGATCGTTTCGGCACGGGCGTTGATGAGCAGGGGGCCGTCGGTCGGGCTCTTGTACCAATGGGGCAGGAAGCCCCAACGCATGGCGCGGAGCCGGCGCTGGCCGCTGTCGGAGACCGCAACGGCGAGCTGGTTGGTCGGGCAGATGTTGTAGCGCGACTCGTCCGGCAGGTCGTTGGACGGCACGGCATCGAAGAGCCGTGCCATTGCGTCCACGGGCATGGTGTTCACGAGGCGTCCGCACATGAAACCAGTCTAGGCGATCCCGGCCCCGAAGGGCAGGGGGCCGATCAGATGCCGGACTTGATCTTTGTCCAGAGCCGTGTGCCGAGGCGCAGCGTCTTGGGATCCCAGCCGTTGAAGACCCAGAGCGACTCGAGTGTCTCGCTGTCGGGGTAGATCGCCGGGTCGCCGATCACCTCTGCCTCGAGGAACTCCTGTGCCGGCAGGTTGCCGTTCGCGTAATAGACGTAGTTGGAGACGGCCGCGATGTTCTCCGGGTCGAGCATGAAGTTCACGAAGGCATGGGCGGCGTCGGAGTTCGGCGCGTCGGCCGGGATCGCCATCTGGTCGAACCACATGGCCGAGCCTTCGCGGAACGCGTGATAGGCGATCTCGACGCCGTTGTCGGCCTCGTCGGCCCGGTCGCGCGCCTGCAGGATGTCGCCGGACCAGCCGACGGCCACGCAGATCTCGCCGTTGGCGAGGGCGGTGATGTACTCGGAGGAGTGGAACTTGCGCACGTAGGGGCGCACCGCCGCAAGCACCTCTTCGGCGGCGTCGAAGGCGGCCTTGTCCTTGGAATTCGGGTCGAGGCCGGCGTAGTTCATCGCGGCGGGGATCATCTCGACCGGCGCGTCGAGGAAGTAGACGCCGCAGGCGCTGAGCTTTTCCATATTGGCCGGGTCGAAGACGAGCGCGAGGCTTTCGACCGGCGCGTCGGTGCCGAGGGCCTCGGTCACCTTGGCGACGTTGATGCCGACGCCGGTCGTGCCCCAGAGATAGTTGACCGAATAGGCATTCCCGGGGTCGAAATCGGCGGTGCGGTCAGTGATAAGGTCCCACTGGTTGCCGGCATTGGGCAGCTTGGCGGGGTCGAGTTCCTGGAACGCGCCGGCCAGGATCTGACGGCGCAGGAAGCTGTCGGACGGGACGACAACGTCGTAGCCGGAACCGCCGGCGAGCAGCTTCGTTTCGAGGATCTCGTTGGAATCGAAGACGTCGTAGACGACCTTGATGCCGGTCTCGTCCTGGAACTTCTGCAGCAACTCGCTGTCGATGTAGTCGGACCAGTTGTAGACGTGGACTTCGTCTGCCCGGGCGCCGGTGGCGGCGAGGGACAGGGCGGCTGTCAGGCAAAGGACTTTGGAAGGCATGGTCTTGGCACTCTGGCAGCTGGAATCAGGTGTGGGGAGCCGGACCGGAAGGGGCCGGTCCGGCAGGGGCGCGGATGCCCCCGCCGGACCGGATTGTCAATCGATGGATCGGGTCAGTCGACCTCGGTGATCCGCCCGTCGAGATAGGGCTCGTAGGGGCCCTTCTCGGCAAGGTAGTCGGCCACCACGACTTCGAGGCCGGGGCCGAAGTCATAGGCGTTCATGCCGTTGTCGGCGAAGATCCGGTAACCGTCGCCGCCGGAGCGCATGTAGTTGTTGGACACGACTCCATAGACCTTCTCGGGGTCGAGCGGCGCCCAGGCGTCGCCTTCCATGACCTGCACCTCGAGCACACGGCTGCCGGGCTCGGATTCCTTGTCCCAGGTGTATTTCATGCCGGAGACCTGCGGGAAGCGGCCGGCGCCTTCCTCGACCTGGCTGAGGCCGTTCTCGAGCGCGGCGATCACGTCAGCGCCGGTGAGTTCGAAGGTCGCGATGGTGTTCTGGAACGGAAGCACGGTCAGCACCTCGCCCATCGTCACCTCGCCGCCGTCGATCGAGGCACGAAGGCCGCCGCCGTTCTGGATCGCGATCTGCACGCCCTGGTCGCGGACGCGGTCCAGCATGGCGTCGGCCACGAGGTTGCCCATCTGGCATTCCATGGCGCGGCAGTTCTCGCGGCTGCCGTCGATGATGTCGGAGCTTTCGGCGACGACCTTCTGCTTGATCTCCTCGATCGGGCCGGCGAGTTCCTTCACACGGGCTTCGATCTCGGCGTTCTTCTCGACGGAATTGTCGATCAGGATGGTGTCGCCGGCGGCGTAGACCAGCTTGCCGTCGTCGTCGAAAGTCGCCTCGAGATGGCCGAGGTATTTCGAATAGGCATAGGCCTGCACGACCGGAACCAGCGTGCCGTCTTCCTGGCTGACCCAGGTCGGGTAGGCGCCGGCGCGACTGGGGTCGGTGGCCGAGAGATAGGTGTGCGAGTGCCCGCCGACGATCAGGTCGATCCCGGGCACGGCGCGGGCGATCTCGATGTCCTTGGGCAGGCCGACGTGGGTCAGCGCGATGATCTTGTTGACGCCCTCGGCTTCCAGCGCAGCGACATCGGCGGTGAGCGCCGCGATCTCGTCCTCGAAGCCGACGTTGGGGCCGGGCGAGGCGGTTTCGGCTGTGTCGGTGGCCAGCGCGGAAACGAGGCCGATCTTTTCGCCGCCCACTTCGAGCACGACGGCGTTGCCGATCTTGTCCTTCAGCAGGTCTTCCTTGGTGAGGTCGAGGTTGCCCGAGATGATCGGGAAGCTCACCTTGTCGGCGAAGGCGGAGAGCGCCGCGGGACCGTCGTCGAACTCGTGGTTGCCCACGGCCATGGCGTCGAAACCGATGGCTTCCATGAACTCGGCCTCGGCCGCGCCCTTGTAGGTGGTGTACATCAGCGAGCCCTGGAACTGGTCGCCCGCGTCGAGGGTCACGACGTTCTGGCCGTCAAGTTCGGCGCGCTTGCTGTCGATCAGGGTCTTGAGCCGCGCGACACCGCCGAAGCACGCGCCTTCCGTCTCGTCCTCGGCCGAGCAGGTCGAGTCGTACTTGTTGATCGACTCGAGGCGGCTGTGCAGGTCGTTGATGTGAAGAATGTGCAGCGTGTAGTCGGCGGCGGCCGGGCTGGCGAGCAGCGCGGTCGCGGCAACCGTGGTCAGAAAACGCGTGGGCATCAAGAATCTCCCGGTTGAAGTTTTGCACAGATTGGACGGCCTTGACCGGCGGGTCAAATCCCAAGCGTGTGCGTGACGATAGGGAAAGGTGCCCTGCCCGGGCCGCCGATGCTTGACCGCGCGGCCCGCAGCGGGCAGAGGTCTCGCATGCTGGTATTCAAGATCTTCCGCCGTGCCGAGTGGGAATCCTTTCGCAAGGAAGGGCAGACCCTGGGCGCGCCCGTCGACCTCGCCGATGGCTTCATCCACCTGTCCACCGCGAGCCAGGTCGCGGAGACCGCGGCGAAGCATTTCTCGACCGAGAGCGATCTCGTGCTGGTGGCGGTCGACACCGACCGGCTCGGCGCGGAACTCCGCTGGGAGCCGTCGCGCGGCGGGGCGCTGTTCCCGCATCTCTACCGGGCGCTGAAGAGCGGCGACGTGGTCTGGGACAAGTCCCTGCCGCTGGGCGCCAGCGGACATATCTTTCCCGAGGGCGTGGTGTGAGCTGGTACGACGAGGCGGGCCTGCGCCTGATCCGGATGTTCGATCCCGAAACCGGCCACGGGCTGTCGCTGCGTGCGCTGAACGCGGGGCTGGTGCGCCTGCCGGGGCAGATCACCTCGCCGCGGCTGCGGGTGCAACTGGCCGGGCTCGACCTGCCGAACCCGGTGGGGCTCGCGGCGGGGATGGACAAGAACGCTGTCGCGCTCGGTCCGCTCTCACGGGCGGGGTTCGGTTTCCTCGAAGTCGGGGCGACGACGCCGCGGCCGCAGCCGGGCAACCCGAAGCCGCGGCTCTTCCGCCTGCCGGAGGACCATGCCGTCATCAACCGGTTCGGCTTCAACAACGAGGGCATGGCGGCGATGGCCGCGCGGCTGGAGAAGCGGCCGCAGGGCACGGTGATCGGGCTGAACCTCGGGGCCAACAAGGACAGCGCCGACCGGGCGGCCGATTTCGCCACGGTGCTGGAGACCTGCGGGCCGATGCTCGATTTCGCGACCGTCAACGTCTCCTCGCCCAACACCGAGAATCTGCGGGACCTGCAGGGCAAGGCGGCGCTCGAGGCGCTGTTGCGCGGCGTGCTCGGGGTGCGTGACGGGCTGGCGCGGCCGATCCCGATCTTCCTCAAGATCGCGCCGGACCTGACCGAGGCCGAGATCGCCGACATCGCGACCGTTGCCGGGCAGGTCGGCATCGACGGCATCGTCGCCACCAACACCACGCTCTCCCGCGAGAGGCTGCGCGGGGCCCATGCCGCCGAGACGGGCGGGCTTTCGGGCGCGCCGCTGTTCGAGAAATCCACCGCCGTGCTGGGCCGGCTCCATGCGGAGACCGGCGGGGCGATCCCGCTGATCGGCGTCGGCGGCGTCGGCTCGGGCGCGCAGGCCTATGCCAAGATCCGCGCCGGGGCGACGGCGGTGCAGCTCTACACCGCGCTGGTCTATGGCGGGATCGGGCTGGTGGAGACGATCCTGCGCGATCTGGAGGCGCTGCTGAAGCGTGACGGCTTTGCCACCGTCGCCGAGGCGGTGGGCGCCTGAGCCCCGCAGGGCGCATATCGGTCCGATACCTCACCTGTGCTATACTTCTCCCCGTTGCCACGTCGACGGGCGCGCCCGTCCGTAACGAGTCTCCAACAAGAAGTCGGATCTGACTGGCAAGGGGAGGACCACCATGGCCGTATTCGAGAAGATGGCTGCCGCGAGACGCGCTCGCGACGTGAAGGCCTATACCGATCTGATGGCGGAAGATTGCGTTTTCGTGCGGCACCAGAGCGGCACGACGATGAACAAGGCCGAGATCACCGATCTGCTGGACAACATGATGCAGAACGGCGGCAATTTCGGGGAGGAGCGCTGCGTCTACGAGAACGACGACATCATGGTCGTCCACTCGATCAACGATTATCCCGACGGGTCGCGCGAGGCCGTTCTGGCGGCCTACAGCCTGAAGGACGGCAAGATCACCCGGCTCGAGACCGGCGCCACGCCGCTCAAGGCCTGATCGCCGGGCGGGCCGCGGTCAGCCGACGACCGCGGTCCGCTCCAGCGCGCCGTAGCGGGTGCCGAGCGTCGCGCCACGTGCGACGAAGGAGATCAGCAGCGCCATCCAGAGCCCGTGGTTGCCGAAGGCCGGCATCAGGACGGCCAGCGCGGCGCCGTAGATCGCCACCGAGACGATCATCATGTTGCGCATGTCCCGCGAGCGGGTGGCGCCGATGAAGATGCCGTCGAGCATCCAGGCCGGCCCGCCGAGCAGCGGCGCGAGCGCCATCCAGGGCAGGTAGAGCCGTGCGGCCGCGCGCACGTCCTCGGCGGTGGTCATGGTGTCGATGATCGCGCCGCCGAAGAGCGCGAAGGCAAGCGAGAGCACCACGCAGCAGCCGATGCCCCACTGGCTTGTCGCGATCGCGCTCCGGCGCAGCAGGTCGCGACGGTGCGCCCCGAGCGCCTGCGCGACCAGCGCCTCGGCGGCGAAGGCGAAGCCGTCCATCGCGTAGGCGGTGACCTCGAGGAACTGCAAAAGCACCTGGTTGGCGGCCAGCTCCACGTCGCCCAGATCGGCGCCGTAGAACAGGAACGAGACGAAGACGATCTGCAGCAGCAGCGAGCGGATCAGGATGTCGGTGTTGACCGAGGCCATGTGGACCAGCCGTTCGCGGTCGAAGACCCGGCCCGGATCGCGCCAGGAGGGGATCGCGAAGGCGTCGCGGCACAGCCAGATGGCCAGCGCCATGCCCGACCATTCGGCGATGAAGGTCGCATAGGCCACGCCCTGGACGCCCCAGTCGAAGCCGAGAACGAAGAGGAAATCGAGCCCGATGTTGAGGCCGTTCATGGCGAGCTGGATCGCCAGAACGGAGCGCGTGCGCTCCTGCGCGATCAGCCAGCCGGTGAAGCCGAAGACGGCGATGGCGGCAGGCGAGGACCAGACGCGGATCGACATGTATTGCCGGGCCAGCGTCTCGACCTCCTCCGAGGCGGGCGAGATCATGAAGGCGCCGGCAAAGATCGGCTTCTGCAGCAGGATCAGGACAAGCCCCGCCGTCCAGGCGATCAGGATCGCACGGGTGAGGAGCGCCGCGACCTCGGCCGAATTGCCGGCGCCATGCGCCTGGCCCACCAGCCCGGTTGTGCCCATCCGCAGGAAGCCGAAGATCCAGTAGATCGTGGTCAGGATGATCGCGCCGATGCCGACCGCGCCGATCGGGGCGGCTTCGCCGAGCTGACCCACGACGCCGGTGTCGACAATGCCGAGGATCGGCACGGTCGCGTTGGAAAGCACGATGGGCAGCGCCACCGCGAGGATGCGCCGGTGAGAGACCGGTCCCGTTCCGAGCGCCGCGTCAGTCACGGGTGGGCATCAGGAAGTGGCCGGTGGCCTGCGCGAAGAGGCGCGCGCGGTTGTCCTGCCAGGCCTCCACGTGGACGCTGGCGTAGCGGCGGCCGGAGCGGTTGACGCGGGCGCGGGCATAGGCGTCGCGCGGCAGGCCGGTGCGCAGGTAGTCGACGGTCATGTCGATGGTCTTTGGCAGGCGCGGCATCCAGTCGGGCCCGATCTCGGCGAGGTCGACGGCGCCGGTCTCGATCTCTTCCCACAGGATCGACCAGCCGAGGCCGACGATGGCCGTGACCTCCAGGAAGGACGCCGTCGCCCCGCCGTGCAGCGCCGGCAGCACCGGGTTGCCGATATGGGCATCGCGATAGGGCAGGATCGCGGTGAGCTCGTCGCCCTTGCGGTCGAACTCGATCCCGAGAAACGAGATGTAGGGCACGCCGGCGACCAGCGCATGCAGCGCCCGGTCGCGCCGTTCCTTGACCACCTGGACCGGTTCCGGGCGGTTCGCGCCGCTCATGACCTTGCCTCCTTCCGCTGGAAGGTGAAGGCGCCGACCGAGGAGGCCACCTGCGAGCCGTCCTCCTCGTCCATCGCGGTGGCGCGCACGAAGGCCACGGTGCGGGTGGTGTGGTAGCAGAAAGCCTCGCAGGTGATCCGCTGGCCGGGCCGGGCGGGGCGCATGTAGTCGATCCGCAGGTCGAGCGTCGCGGTCACGCCGGAGCCGCCCTTGGCGGACATCACCGACGCGCCGCTCGTGGTGTCCATCAGGGCCGAGACCGCCCCGCCGTGGATCACCCCGGTCCGCGGATCGCCGATCAGCCGTTCGTCATAGGGCATGGAGATGATCGCATGCCCCTCGCCGATCGCCTCCAGCTTCATCCCGAGGGCCTTCGAGAAGGGCAGGGCCTCGATGAAGGTCCGGCTGCTTATGGTGCTGTCCATCGGCTCGCTCCGCATTGCGATTCCTCCTGCGCTTATCAAGTTCAGCGAGGCCTCGCGCAAGGGCGGGAATCCTGTTCTTCCCCCATTGAACATTGCTCACGGGAGGCTTACCCTTGGGTAAAGAGGCAGCAGGGAGTGGTTCGGGGTGCCTGGATCTAGGCTCAGTTTCAAGGAAATGTGCGCGAAGTTCGAGGTGACGCCCCGGACGTTGCGGTACTATGAGTACATCGAGCTTCTGCAACCGGAAAAGGACGGCCGCACGCGGTGGTATCACCCGCGCGAGGTGGCCCGGATGACGCTGATTCTGCGTGGGCGGAGGTTCGGGTTCAGCCTTGAGGAGATCCGCCAGTGGCTGCTCATCTACGAGGAACACGGAACCGGCCCGCAGCTCGATGCCTGGGTCGAACTCGCCGACCGGCAGCTTGCCGACCTGCGCCGACAGCAGGCGGAGCTGGCCGAAACCATCGCCGACCTTCAACAGCTTCGGGACCAGACGGCCGGCGTAAAGACATGATCGGACTGCAGCAGTCCGGCGTGAGATCGGGCCCCGAAACCCATTCGGCAAGCACGACGGCCATCCCGTTCGGGACCGGTTCGCCAGCCAGCCAATTCTTGAGAGATGAGGTGTGACGCAGCGTTTGGCTTACGCGCACGTCAAGCCTTGATGTAGGAAGACCCCGAACGCAAACCGGGGTCATATTGGAAATCCGCGGACGGCGGAGAAAGATGACGATGACCGAAGACCTGATGACAATCCGGGAAATGTGCGACGCTTACGATGTAACGCCGCGCACGTTGCGTTTCTACGAGGCGAAGGAACTGCTGTTCCCCATCCGCCAGGGCACCAAGCGGCTGTTCACCCGCCGCGACCGCGCCCGGCTCAAGCTGATCCTGCGCGGCAAGCGCTTCGGCTTCAGCCTGGAGGAAATCCGGCAGCTTCTCGACCTCTACGACATTGGCGACCAGCAGGTCACCCAGCTCTCCAAGACCTACGAGCTGGCCACCGCACGCCTGGCCGACATGGAGCGTCAGCGCAGCGAGCTTGACGAGGCGATCGACGAGCTCAAATCCCAGCTGGACTGGGGCAAGCAGATGCTCGAGTCGCTGACCTCCAAGGAGGCGGCGGAGTAATCACTGTGATACCCCGAGGGAGGACACCGAGAAATGCCGAGCTACACGGCCCCTGTGAACGACATTCAATTTGTCCTGCACGCGCTGCTGAAGGCATCCGCGCAGGACATTCCCGGCTACGACGAGCTTGAGGCGGACTTCACCGCCGCCGTGCTCGAAGAGGCCGGAAAGATTGCCGGAAACGTGCTCGCACCGCTGAATGCCGTGGGCGACGCGGAGGGCTGTGTGCTCGAGAACGGTGTTGTCCGCACCCCCTCGGGGTTCAAGGACGCCTTCGAGCAGATGAAACAGGGCGGCTGGACCGCGCTGGACTGCGACCCCGAGTATGGCGGGCAAGGCATGCCCGTCCTCCTCGGAACCGCTGTCGGGGAGCTGTTCTCCGGCGCGAACCAGGCCTTCACCATGTACCAGGGCCTGACCCATGGCGCCTATTCGGCGATCCATGCCCACGGCTCGGATGCGCAGAAGGCCAAGTGGCTGCCGAAGATGGTCTCCTGCGACTGGACCGGCACCATGAACCTGACCGAGCCGCATTGCGGCACGGATCTCGGCCTGATGCGCACCAAGGCAGTGCTGCAGGAGGACGGGTCCTACCGGATCTCGGGCCAGAAGATCTTCATCTCCGCCGGCGACCACGACATGTCGGAGAACGTCGTCCACCTCGTGCTGGCCAAGATCCCCGGCGGGCCGGACGGCATCAAGGGCGTCTCGCTCTTCATCGTGCCGAAGTTCCTCGTCGATGACGAAGGCAACATCGGCGCCCGCAATGGCGTGTCCGTCGGCAAGCTCGAAGAGAAGATGGGCATCCACGGCAACTCGACCTGCGTCATGAACTACGACGAGGCCGAGGGCTACCTGCTGGGGCAGGAGCACAAGGGGATGCGGGCGATGTTCACCATGATGAACGAGGCCCGTCTCGGGGTGGCGATGCAGGGCATGGCCCAGGCCGAGGCCGCCTACCAGAACGCGGTGATCTACGCCAAGGACCGGCTGCAGGGTCGTGCCGTCACCGGCGCGGAGAACCCCGACGGGCCGGCCGATCCGCTGATCGTGCACCCCGATATCCGCCGCAACCTGCTTGATCAGAAGAGCTTCATCGAGGGCGCGCGCGCCTTCATGCTCTGGGGGGCCTACCTGCTCGACAAGTCCCACCGCTCCGGCGATGCCGAGGCCGAGGGGCTGATCTCGCTGCTGACCCCGGTGCTCAAGGGCTTCCTGACCGACAAGGGGCTGGACATGACCGTGCAGGCCCAGCAGGTCTATGGCGGCCACGGCTACATCGAGGAATGGGGCATGTCGCAGTTCGTCCGCGACGCCCGCATCACCCAGATCTACGAAGGCGCCAACGGCGTCCAGGCGCTCGACCTCGTGGGCCGCAAGCTCGCCGCGGACGGCGGCAAGCACGTGATGGGCTTCTTCGAGCTGGTGAAGGGGTTCATCAAGGAGAACGAGGGCGACGAGGCGCTGAAGAAGGATTTCCTGGAGCCGCTGAAGTCGGCCAGCAAGGATCTTCAGGCCGCGGGGATGTTCTTCATGCAGAACGGCATGAAGAACCCGAACGCCGCGCTCGCCGGGTCCTATGACTTCATGCACCTCTTCGGCCATGTCTGCCTTGGCCTGATGTGGGCTCAGATGGCGAAGGCCGCGACCGAGGCGCTCGCCTCGGGCGAGGGCGATGCGTCCTTTTACGAGACCAAGCTGGCCACCGGCCGCTACTACATGGCCCGCCAGCTACCGGCCACCAAGATGCACCTCGCGCGCATCGAGAGTGGCGCCGCGCCGGTGATGGACCTGGCCGCCGAGGCCTTCTGAACCGGAAAGGACGCACATGCCCAAACGCCTGCACTTCACCCGCCGCCTGAATGTCGCCATGAGCGAGGATGCCTACCGCACCCTCCGGCGCTTCTCCGAGGAGGCGGGGCTTTCGCAGGACGAGGCGCTGTGCTTCCTCTTCGAGCATTTCGGCAGCGTCACCGATGACGAGGCGCTGCCGCACCGGCTGCGTCTGTTCAAGGCGGAGCTGCCGGACAGAAAACGCTGACCAAGGAACATCGGATAGGGAGGAACGCCTTCGGCGAGGGTATTTTCGCCAAGAAGATCAAGGATTGCACCCTGCCCCCGGCCGGTTCACGGATCCGGGCCGCACGCGGGGCCTGCGGGGCAGGGCGTCTCCTTGGGCGGTCATCGGCTCCCCAGCCTGTACCGCCCGGTCAGCCTAGGCCGAACGCGGTTAACGGCGCGTTTCCCGTTCTTCTTCTTGGTCCAAATACCCAAATCCGACGGCGCGGCCAGGAGAAACGTGCATGACGATCAGACTCTACTGCTTTGGTGAATCCGGCAACGCCTACAAGGCGGCGCTGACGCTGGAGCTGTCCGGGCTCGAGTGGGAGCCCGTCTACGTGGACTTCTTTCACGGCGAGACGCGGACGCCGGAGTACCGGGCGCTCAATCCCATGGGGGAGGTGCCGGTGATGGTGGACGGCGATCTGACGCTGACGCAGTCGGGCGTGATCCAGGATTACGTGGTCGGCAGGTCGGGCAAGCTCGGCTGGCGCGACGAGGCGGAGCGCCGGGAGATCCTGCGCTGGGTGCTGTTCGACAACCACAAGAATTCCGGTGTCGGCGGGCCGGTCCGGTTCAACATGAACTTCCTGCCCGAGGACAAGCGCAACGACGACGTCAACGCCTACCTCGTCGCGCGGCACGGCTCCGCGATGAAGGTTCTGGACGGTTGCCTCGAGGGGCGGGACTGGCTGGTGGGCAATGGGCCCACGATCGCCGACATCGCCAATTGCGGCTACCTCTTCTATCCCGAGCCCTTCGGTTTCGACCGGACGGCCTATCCCAACATCGACGCCTGGCTGGACCGCATCGCGGGCCTGCCCGGCTGGAAACACCCCTACGACCTGATGCCCGGCTCCCCTGCGGACCGGGCCTGAGAGGAAGGATCAGACATGACCGAAGCCTACATCTACGACGCCGTGCGCAGCCCGCGCGGCAAGGGCCGGAAGGACGGGTCGCTTCACGAGGTGACGGCGGCGCGGCTTTCGGCGCAGATGCTCAACGCGATCAAGGAGCGCAACGGTCTCAAGGGCCATGCGGTGGAAGACGTGATCTGGGGCAACGCGACCCAGGTGATGGAGCAGGGCGGCTGCCTGGCGCGGACGGCCGTGCTGGCCTCCGACCTTGACGAGCGCATCCCCGGCCTCTCGATCAACCGGTTCTGCGCCAGCGGCATCGAGGCGGTGAACCTTGCCGCCAACCAGGTACGCGGCGGCGCGGGCGAAGCCTATATCGCCGGCGGGGTCGAGATGATGGGCCGCGTGGCGATGGGATCGGACGGGGCGGCGATCGCCGTCGACCCCTCCATCGCCATGGAGACCTATTTCGTGCCGCAGGGCATTTCGGCCGACATCATCGCGACCGAGTACGGCTTTACCCGCGATGACGCGGACGCGCTGGCGGTCGAGAGCCAGCGCCGCGCCAAGGCGGCCTGGGACGATGGGCGTTTCGCGAAATCCATCGTGCCGGTGCGGGACCAGAACGGGCTGACCATTCTCGATCACGACGAATACATGCGCCCCGGCACCGACATGCAGGCGCTTGGCGCGCTTAACGCTTCCTTCGAGCAGATGGGCAAGGTGATGCCCGGCTTCGACAAGGTGGCGCTAATGAAATATCCGCACCTGGAGGAGATCCGCCACATCCACCACGCCGGCAATTCCTCGGGGATCGTGGACGGCTCGGCGGCGATCCTGATCGGCTCCAAGAAGTTCGGCAAGAAGCACGACCTGAAGCCGCGTGCGCGGATCCGCGCCACGGCCAAGATCGGCACCGACCCGACGATCATGCTCACCGGCCCGGTGCCGGCGACCGAGAAGATCCTGGCCGACAGCGGCATGAAGATCGGCGACATCGACCTGTTCGAGGTCAACGAGGCGTTCTCCTCGGTGGTGCTGCGCTTCCAGCAGGCCTTCGACGTCTCGCCCGAGGTCGTCAACGTCAACGGCGGCGCCATCGCCATGGGGCACCCGCTGGGGGCCACCGGCGCGATCATCATCGGCACGCTGCTCGACGAGCTGGAGCGCAGCGACAAGGAGGTGGGCCTCGCCACCCTCTGCGTCGCCTCCGGCATGGGCGCCGCGACGATCATCGAGCGGGTCTGACCCCGCGCAGCCGAAGCGATACAGGATCAAGGAACACGCGATATGAGCGATTTTTCCATGAATGTCGGCGCCGACGGCGTCGCGATCATCACCTGGGACACCCAGGGCAAGTCCATGAACGTGATGAGCGAGCAGGGGTTCATCGACCTCGACGCGCTGATCGACCAGGTGCTGGCCGACGAGGCCATCAAGGGCGCCGTCATCACCTCCGGCAAGGAGGGCAGCTTTGCCGGCGGGATGGACCTCAACGTCATCGCCCGTATGAAGGAAGCCGGGGGCGACGATCCGGCGGCGTCGATCTTTGACGGGATCATGAAGATCCACTCCATTCTGCGGAAGATCGAACGCGCGGGCATGGACCCCAAGACCAACAAGGGCGGCAAGCCGATCGCCGCGGCGCTTCCGGGCACCGCGCTCGGCATCGGGCTGGAGATTCCGCTCTCCTGCCACCGCATCTTTGCCGCCGACAACCCGAAGGCCAAGATCGGCCTGCCGGAGATCATGGTCGGCATCTTCCCCGGCGCCGGCGGCACGACCCGTCTGGTGCGCAAGCTGGGCGCGATGGGCGCCTCGCCGCTGCTGCTGGAAGGCAAGCTGAACGACCCGAAGAAGGCGAAATCCGCCGGCGTGGTCGACGAGGTGGTGGCTCCGGAGGAGCTGCTCGACAAGGCCCGCGACTGGGTGCTGTCGGAGCCGAAGATCGTCAAGCCGTGGGACGAGAAGGGCTACAAGATGCCCGGCGGCGCGCCCTATCACCCGGCGGGCTTCATGACCTTCGTGGGGGCCTCCGCGATGGTGAACGGCAAGACGCAGGGCGTCTATCCGGCGGCCAAGGCGCTTCTGTCGGCGGTCTACGAGGGGGCGCTGGTGCCCTTCGATACCGCGCTGAAGATCGAGGCCCGCTGGTTTACCAACGTGCTCCTGAACCCGTCGTCCTCGGCGATGATCCGGTCGCTGTTCATCAACAAGGAAGCGCTGGAGAAGGGGGCGAACCGCCCCGACCAGCCCGATCAGAAGGTCTCCAAGGTGGGCGTGCTCGGCGCGGGCATGATGGGTGCGGGCATCGCGCTGGTCTCGGCGCAGGCCGGCATCGACGTGGTGCTGCTCGATCAGGACCAGGCCGCGGCCGACCGCGGCAAGGCCTATACCGAGAGCTATGCCGACAAGGGCATCAAGCGCGGCAAGACCACGCCGGAGAAGAAGCAGGCGCTGCTCGACCGGATCACGGCGACCACGGATTACAACGCGCTCGCAGGTTGCGACCTGATCATCGAGGCCGTGTTCGAGGATCCGGGCGTGAAGGCCGAGGTCACCGCCAAGGTCGAAGCGGTCGTCGGCGAGGACTGCATCTTTGCCACCAATACCTCGACCCTGCCGATCACCGAGCTGGCCAAGGCCAGCAAGCGGCCGGAGCAATACATCGGCATCCACTTCTTCTCGCCAGTCGAGCGGATGCTGCTGGTGGAGATCATCAAGGGCAAGGAAACCGGGGATCGCGCTGTTGCCAAGGCGCTCGACTACGTGCGGCAGATCAAGAAGACGCCGATCGTGGTCAACGACGCCCGGTTCTTCTACGCCAACCGGTGCATCATCCCCTACATCAACGAGGGCATCCGCATGGTCGCCGAGGGGGTGAACCCGGCACTGATCGAGCATGCCGCGAAGCTGGTGGGCATGCCGCTGGGGCCGCTGCAGCTGGTGGACGAGACCTCCATCGACCTCGGCGTCAAGATCGCCAAGGCGACGCGGGCGGCGATGGGCGATGCTTATCCCGACGGCGCGGTGGACGAGGTGGTGTTCTGGATGGCCGACGAGGGCCGGCTGGGTCGCAAGGCCAAGGCGGGGTTCTACGAGTATGACGAGGCCGGCAAGCGGCAGGGGCTGTGGAAAGGGCTCGAGGAGAAATATCCCCGTGCCGAGGAGCAGCCCGAGCTGATCGAGGTGCAGCACCGGCTTCTGTTCATCCAGACGCTGGAAGCGGTCCGGGCGCTGGAAGAGGGCGTGCTGGAGGACATCCGCGAAGGCGATGTCGGCGCGATCCTTGGCTGGGGCTTCGCCCCCTGGTCCGGCGGCCCGTTCTCCTGGCTCGACATGCTGGGAACGCCCTACGCTGCGGCACGCACGGCGGAGCTGGCCGAGACGCATGGCGCGCGGTTCGCGACGCCGGCGCTGCTGGAAGAGATGGGCCGCAAGGGCCAGACCTTCTACGGCCGTTTCGGAGATGCGGCGCGGGCGGCCTGAGGGCCGCGCATATCAAGTACGAAAAACGGCGCGCCGATATGGCGCGCCGCTCCCCAAGTGCGGTGTTGGCTGTCGCTGGGCTGCTCGTTTGTCTTGCCGGGTAGGGTTCGGTGCCTCAGGCGTGGTGCGGGGATGGGGATCCGCGGAACTGGCGCTTGGCCAGCTCCGCTTCCATGCCAGCGCCTGCCACGACCATCTGCGCGGTCTCCTTGGGCAGCACCTTGTAGCGCGGTTGCGACGTTCCCCAGATCGCGTCCTCGATCGTTTCGGGCGTCGTATGGCGGTCCGCAGGGCAGAGCGCGACGGCGTTGCCCTCGATATAGATCATCTGGTCTTCTTCGAAACTCAGGGTGACGAGCACCACCGGATCTTTCGGCAGCACGCGGCGGGCACCCTGCATCCGCATCATGTGGCTGGCGTCGACCAGGGCGAACGGGTCGCCAAGGACGCTCTCGGCCAGGTCGCTTTCGACAACCAGGGCCTGGCCTTCCGGCACCAGAAGGGCGCGACGGTTGCCCACGGCGCCCTCGGGGAGCGACAGAAGCGGCGCGACGGAATGGATCGGCGAGGGTTTCAGGGCGTGTTGCCGGCGGGTGACGCCGGTGACCGTCCGGACGCCGTCATCGAAGGTGACCAGCTTGTCGCCTGCCGAGATGGTTTCGGCGAGGCGCCATCCCTCGGCTGTTGCGACCAGCGTCCCGGCTGTCAGGCCGCCCGTCATCTCGGGCAACATGGCCGCCGCGGATTTGCGGGGGGCGGAGGAGTATCCGGATTTTCCGTAAAGCCAATCCAACATGCGATCCATCCTGTCCTGCGGGTCGGGAGTGGCCGACCGCGGTTAACCTTAAGAAAGCCTTATTGACCCGACGTGAATTCGGTCAGATCACGTCCAAAATGAGGCATTGTTTCCCTTTTGCGGATACTGAATGGGCGCACGCTACCATTGATGCTGTAAATGGTCCGTTAACCTAACCATAGAGCAGGGTCTCCATCGCCCGGCTAGGTAAATCTACCAACCCCGGATGACACAGATTCGCCCGTCTTTTCCGGTGGATCCCGGACGGCATA
Organism: Tropicimonas sediminicola; assembly: GCF_900188335.1. Lineage (GTDB taxonomy): Bacteria > Pseudomonadota > Alphaproteobacteria > Rhodobacterales > Rhodobacteraceae > Tropicimonas > Tropicimonas sediminicola. The sequence goes on from NZ_FZOY01000014.1 coordinate 17,616, forward strand.
CGGCCGATTGTTCCCGCCTGCCGTGTGGGCTATCCTCGCGGCAACACAGGCAGAGCAGTTCAATGACAGCGCTCAAGCAATACGCCAGGCTGGAATGCCCGGGCGTCTGGCGACCAGACCCTGACGTCCAGAGGCAGAATGTCATCGTCTCCTTCGGCGATGCATCGCTGGTGATTGCCGATCAGAAGGGTATGGCGCTCAGCCATTGGTCGCTGGCGGCTGTCGTGCGGGTCAACCGTGGCGAGATGCCGGCGCTCTACACGCCCTCCGCCGAGGGGACCGAGACGCTCGAAATCGACGACGAGACGATGATCGACGCCATCGAACAGGTGCGCGGCGCGATCCAGAAGTCCAGGCCCCGGCGCGGGCGGCTGCGCCTGCTGCTGCTGGCTGGCCTGGGCGCGGGGATGCTGGCGGCAGGAGCTCTCTGGCTGCCGGGCGCGCTGTTGCGCCATACGCTGAGCGTGGTGCCCGAACCCACCCGGATCGAGATCGGCACGCGGCTGTTCACCGCGATCGGTCGGGTTTCGGGGGCGCCATGCCGCTCGCCGCGGGGCGATCAGGCGCTGGCTCGGCTGTCTTCGCGGCTGCTCGCCCCCGGCGGCGGCGGGCTGCTGGTGGTGCCCGGGGGCATCCCCGACACGATCTCGCTGCCCGGCGGCGCGATGCTGGTGCACAGCCGGCTGGTCGAGGATCACGAGACGCCGGATGTCGTGGCGGGGTTCATCCTGGCCGAGGACGTGCGGCGCGGGCTGCATGACCCGCTGGCGGATCTGTTGAGAGGGGCGGGGCCCGGGGCGATCTTTCGCCTGCTGACCACCGGCCACCTGCCCGACGCGGCTCTCAGGGACTACGCGGAGACGCTGACCGCGGCGACGCCGGAGCGCGTGCCGGACGCCCTGCTGATCACGCGGTTCGAGCAGGCGGCGCTGCCATCGACGCCCTATGCCTATGCGCTGGACGTCACTGGCGAGACCACGCTGAACCTGATCGAAGCCGATCCGATGCGCGGCGGCGGAGCGCGGACCGTGCTGGACGATGGCGACTGGGTCGCCCTGCAGGGGATCTGCGGCAGCTGACCCGAGGCCGATACCCACCACCCTGAACGGCGACGCCCCGCCCTCTTGTCGGAGGGCGGGGCGTTAGCCTGGATGAGACCTGCTTCGGTTCTCTGTTCTTCTTCTTGGTTGTTATCTGGGATCTATTGCCTCGGGAATGCGTCCTCGAACCCGGCGCGGCGGGCGGTAAGGACCGCTGCCTGCACCTGTTGGCCGGTGTCGAACGGACCGGCAAGGACAACCTGGAGCTGCCGCCCGCCGCTTGTGACGGGCGCGGTGCTCACGGGCAGTCCGGAGTTCTGCAGCCGCAGGGCGGCGGCGCGGACGTTGTCGGGCGAGGCGAAGGTGCCGACCTGGACGTAGCGATGGCCGGCCATAGCCGCGGGCGACTTGGACGAGGTGCGCATCTGCGTCTGCGGGGCGGGCTGGGTCAGGTACCGGCCCTTGTCCGGGTCCACGAGGTCCTGCGGCACATTCCGGGTCCAGACCCGGTTCATCTCGGCATCGCCGGTGGCCGTGCGCGGGCCGCGGTTCGGATTGTAGCGGCCTTTCTCGAAGGCGTATTCGTAGCCGCTCGGCGGGGTCGGAAGGCCATAGACCGGCTTGGCCGCGCTCGCCGGCGCCGCGGCGGCGACGGGCACCCGGCGCGTGCCGGACTGGTCGAGATAGACGTAGCTGACCTTGGCGCGGGGTGTCCCCGGCACGTTCGCGCAGCGCAGGGAGACGTTGGGCTTGGCGGTGTAACGATAGGTCACCGGCTGCATGCCCGGGCATTCGACGCGGATCAGTTGCGGCTCCGCCTTGGGTGCCGCAACCGGCGCCGGGCTCGGCGTGGCCACGGGCTTGGGGGCTGCGGCGACTGTCGTGGTCGGCTTGGCGGGGGCGGGTTTCGCGGGCTGCGGCGCGGGCGCGGCTGCAACCGGCGCGGGCGTGGACGGCGCCTTGGTGAAGGTCGGCTCCATGCCGCAGACCGGCTGCCGCTCCCGCGTCACGCGCGGCACCCAGGTCACCTGTCCGTCCAGCGTGGCGCGCACGAAGACGCAGCCGTCGCTGTCCACGAACTGAGGACCGGTGAAACTGGCAGGCGGCGCTTCGGCCGGCGCGCCAACCGCGCCCAGCACTGCTACCGGATAGGTACCCACGGCGATGGCAGTCGCCCGCAGGGCCATGGAAATAGCCCGGAAATTCATCACTGTCCCCACAAGATGTTGCGGGCGAGGATGCCGGAGGACCCTATTTGAGTAAAGTCTTTTTTGTTGCGGATTTGCCGCTGATTCGCAGGTGCTATTTGGTGCCGAACATCCGGTCGCCGGCGTCGCCGAGACCGGGGACGATATAACCGTGATCGTTCAGGTGGTTGTCGAGCGAGGCGGTGACGATGGGCACATCGGGATGCGCCTCCTTCATCCGGGCGACACCCTCGGGCGCGGCGAGGAGGCAGAGGAAGCGGATGTTGGTCGCGCCGGCCTTTTTCAGCAGGTCGATCGCCGCGGCCGAGGAGTTGCCGGTCGCGAGCATCGGGTCGACCACGATGATCAGGCGGTCGGCGAGATCCTCGGGCACCTTGAAGTAGTACTGCACCGGCTGCAGCGTGTCCGGGTCGCGGTAGAGCCCGACAAAGCCCACGCGCGCACCGGGGATGAGCTCGAGGATTCCGTCGAGCAGCCCGTTGCCGGCCCGCAGGATCGAGATCAGCGCCATCTTCTTGCCCGATAGCTTGGGCGCCATCATCTTGCAGAGCGGCGTCTCGATCTCGACCTCTTCCATTTCCATGTCGAAGGTCACCTCGTAGGCGAGCAGCTGGCTGATCTCGCGCAGCAGCTGGCGGAACTTGGCGGTGGAGGCGTCCTTCTCCCGCATCAACGTCAGCTTGTGCTGCACCAGCGGGTGGTCCACGACGGTCAGGTGGTCATACATCGGCTGCCTCCAGTCTCTTGAGGATCTTGTCACGCGTTCCGGCATCGCAGAAGGCGGCCTCGGCGGCAACCCGGTTGAGCGCGGCAAAATCCGCCACGTCCCATCCGAAGGCATCGGCGAGGCGCTCGTATTCGTGCGTCATGGTGGTGTGGAAGAAGGGCGGGTCGTCGGTGGAAATCGTGACCTTTACCTCACGCTCCCGCAGCTTCTCGATCGGGTGGGCGCGCCAGTCGGGGTAGAGGCCGAGCGCCACGTTGGAGCCCGGGCAGACCTCGAGAACGATGCCGCGCTCGGCAAGGTCGTCCACCAGCGCGAGGTCCTCGATGGCGCGCACGCCATGGCCGATCCGCTCGACGCCGAGATCCTCGATCGCGGCGCGCACGCTCTCCGGACCGCCGAACTCGCCCGCATGACACGTCAGCCGCAGGCCGGCTTCGCGGGCGCAGTCGAAGGCCCAGGCGAAATCGCCCGGCTTGCCCACGGCCTCGTTGCCGCCCATGCCAAGCCCCACGATCCACTCCCCCGCCGTCTCGGCGGCGCAGATCGCGGGGGCCTTGGCGCGTTCGGGGCCGAAATGGCGGATCGGGGTGACAATGCCTTTCAGGATGATGCCGTCGCGCGCCTCGGCCCGCGCCGAGGCTTCCTCCATCGCGGCGAGATACTCGCGCCAGGCGGCAAGGTCGCCGCCACCGCAGAAGTCGGGCGACACGAAGGTTTCGGCATAGATCACGCCCTGGCTGGCCAGTTCCTCCAGCACGGTCGTGACCAGCCGCCCGTAGTCTTCCGGCGTCCGGATCACCGAGGTCGCGGCCTCGTAGACGCGCAGGAAATCGACGAACCCGTCGTAGGCATAGGCGCCGGACTCGCTGAAGATACCGCTCAGGTCCTCCTTCTTCTCGGCCGCGAGGCCGCGCACGAAGGACGGTGGGGCCGCCCCTTCGAGGTGAAGGTGCAGTTCTACCTTGGGAAGATCGCGCATCAGAGGAAACTCCGTCCCGGGCCACGGGAGGGCACGCCGAGATGGGCCGCGACGCTGGCCGCGACATCGGCAAAGGCGACCTGGCCGATGGAGCCCGCGCCGACGCCCGCGCAGAGCACCGGCACGCGCTCCCGCGTGTGGTCGGTGCCTGTCCAAGTCGGGTCGTTGCCGTGGTCGGCGGTGAGCAGCAGCAGGTCGCCTTCGCGGAGTTTCGGCAGCAGCCGCCCGATGCACGCGTCGAACCATTCCAGCGCGGCGGCGTAGCCCGAGACATCGCGGCGGTGGCCGTAGAGGCTGTCGAACTCGACGAAATTGGCGAAGGTCAGGCTGCCGTCCGGGGCCTCGTCGACGAAGTCGAAGAGGTGGTCCATCAGCACTGCATCGCGCCCCTTGCGGACCTCGTCGATGCCCTGCATCGAGAAGATATCGCCGATCTTGCCGACCGCCTGAACGCGCCGGCCCGCGCCCTGCACCCAGTCGCACAGCGTGGGCTCGGGCGGGGCGATTGCGTAGTCGTGGCGGTTGGTGGTGCGGGTGAAGCCCTCCTCCGCGGAGCCGACGAAGGGGCGGGAGATCACGCGGCCGACCTTCATCTGGTGCAGCATCGGCGCGAGGGTCTTGCAGAGGTCCTGCAGCCGCGCCTCGCCAAAGGTTTCCTCGTGGGCGGCGATCTGGAACACGCTGTCGGCGGAGGTGTAGCAGATCGGCCAGCCGGTCCTCATGTGCTCGGCCCCGAGATCGGCGAGGATCCGGGTGCCTGAGGCATGGCAATTGCCGAGGATGCCCTCCGTCCCCGCCGCCTCGCAGGCCGCGCGGGTGACCTCCTCCGGAAAGGCCGGGTGGGTGTTGGGGAAATAGTGCCAGTCCCACGGAACCGGCACGCCGGCGAGTTCCCAATGGCCCGAGGGCGTGTCCTTGCCGGGCGAGACCTCTGTCGCGGCGCCGAAGCGGCCGGTGGGGGCTGCGTCCAGCCCCGGCGCGCGCTCGCCCGAAGCCAGGCGGACCGCTTCGCCGAGCCCGAGCGCATCCAGCACCGGCATCTTCAGCGGGCCGCTGCGGCCCTCCTCGGCCCGGCCCTCGGCGCAGGCCTGCGCGATGTGGAGCAGGGTGTTGGCCCCGGTGTCGGGCGTGGCGCCATTGAAGAACTCCGCCGCATCGGGCGCGCCGCCGCACCCGACGGAATCCATAACCACAAGGAAGGCGCGGGTCATGGCTCGATCCTTTCATGCACCAGCGGGGGCGTGTCCACGCCCGCGTCGCCGATCTCGTAGGCGGCCCGGATCGCCGCCTCGGCGGCATCGGCGTCGGCCTCGCTCGCGGCATGGACCTGTGCCAGCGGCCAGCTCTGCGAGACCTCGGTGCCGATGCGGGCGAGCCGGTCGAAGCCGACCGAGGGGTCGAGCACGTCGCCCTCCCGCAGCCGCCCGCCGCCGAGGTGCACCACCGCCATTCCGACCGCGCGGGTGTCGACGCTCTGAACGATGCCGGCGTGCTCGGGGAAGACGTCGCGCACCACGGGCGCCTGCGCCAGGTAGCGCCGCCATCCGCCGACGAAATCCGAAGGCCCGCCGAGCGCCGCGATCATCCGCTCGAAGCTTTCCACGGCGCGGCCGGAGCGCAGCGCCTCCTCGATCTTCGCTTCGCCGTCCACGCTGTTGTCGGCCAGCCCGCCGAGCGCCAGCAGGCACCCGCCAAGTTGCACGGTGAGCTGCCAGAGCGGCTCGGTCACGGCCTCGCCGGTCAGCAGGCGCATGCATTCGGCCACCTCGAGCCCGTTGCCGGCGCTGTCGATCAGCGGCTGGCTCATGTCGGTGATGAGCGCCGCCGTGCGGCAGCCCGCCCCCGTCGCGGTGCCGACCAGCGATTGCGCCAGCGCGCGGGCGCTCTCCGCGTCGGGCATGAAGGCGCCGGAGCCGACCTTGACGTCGAGCACCAGCCCCTCGAGCCCGGCGGCGAGCTTCTTCGACAGGATCGAGGCGGTGATGAGGTCGATGCTCTCGACCGTGCCGGTCACGTCGCGGACCGCGTAGAGGCGCTTGTCGGAGGGCGCGATTTCGGCCGAGGCGCCGACGATGGCGCAGCCGATGTCGCCCACGATCTCGCGCAGGCGGTCCTGGGTGACCTCGGCGGTGTAGCCGGGGATTGCCTCCAGCTTGTCGAGTGTGCCGCCGGTATGGCCCAGCCCGCGCCCGGAGATCATCGGCACATAGGCGCCGCAGGCTGCCAGCGCGGGCGCGAGCGGCAGCGACACCGCGTCGCCGACGCCGCCGGTGGAATGCTTGTCGAGGACCGGGCCGGGCATGTCCCAGCTCAGCACCTCGCCGCTGTCGCGCATCGCCTCGGTGAGCGCCACGCGGGCCTTGACCGACAGCGGCGCGCGGCAGATGCCCATGGCAAAGGCGCCGACCTGCGCATCGGTCACGGCGTCCGCGCCGATTGCCTTGCCGAACCAGGCCACCTGCTCAGGCGTGGGCGGCTCGCCCTGGCGGAGATGGCCGAGGATATCCTTGGCGTCCATGATCCTATGTCTCCATGTGCTCGGCCCCGAAGGCGCCGGGCAGCAGTTCGGCCACCGTCATCGTCAGTTCCGCGCCGCCGGTCGTGGCCATGGTCACCCGGACGTCGGGGTCCGCGAATTCCTTGAGCTTCTGGCGGCAGCCGCCGCAGGGGGGCACCGGGCTGGGGCTGTCGGCGATCACGGCGACCTCGGTAATGCGGTATTCGCCCGCCGCCGCCATCGCGGCGATCGCGCCGGCCTCGGCGCAGGTGCCTTCCGGGTAGGCCACGTTCTCGACGTTGCAGCCGGAAAAAACGGCGCCGGAAGGCGTGCGCAGGGCGGCGCCGACCTTGAAGTTCGAATAGGGCGCGTAGGCCTTCGGCTGTACCGCCCGCGCGGCGTCCAGAAGCGGGGTGTCGGACATGGGGAACCTCCCTTTTCGGTCACTCTGTTCGGGCGGCGGCGGGGATGCAAGGGCGCGCGCAGGGCGCGGGTGACGCTCACCTTGCGTAATCGTGGCGGCTTCCCACGGCGGGCAAGGTGGTCTAAGGCCGGGCCAGCGATTTCCAGGAGGCGCCGGCAAGGGCGGGACGGCAAGATGAACGACAGCGGCAGGAACGGCGAGACCCCGGTGCAGAGCGCACCGCTGCAGTACCACGAATTCCCGAGGCCGGGGAAACTCGAGGTCCGGGCAACCAAGCCGCTGGCCAACGGCCGTGACCTGTCGCTGGCCTATTCGCCGGGCGTCGCCGAGGCCTGCACCGAGATCGCGGCCAATCCGGCGGACGCGACACGCTACACTGCGCGGGGCAACCTCGTCGCGGTGGTCTCCAACGGCTCGGCCGTTCTCGGGCTCGGCAACATCGGCGCGCTGGCCTCCAAGCCGGTGATGGAGGGCAAGGCGGTGCTCTTCAAGAAATTCGCCAACATCGACTGTTTCGACCTCGAGGTGGACGAGCAGGACCCGGAGAAGCTGGCCGAGATCGTCTGCGCGCTGGAGCCGACCTTCGGTGCGATCAACCTCGAGGACATCAAGGCGCCGGATTGCTTCATCGTCGAGAAGATCTGCCGCGAACGGATGAACATCCCGGTCTTCCACGACGACCAGCACGGCACCGCCATCGTCGTTGGCGCGGCGGCGACCAACGCGCTGCGGGTCGCCGGCAAGCGGTTCGAGGACATCAAGGTCGTCTCCACCGGCGGCGGCGCGGCGGGCATCGCCTGCCTCAACATGCTGCTGAAGCTGGGGGTGAAGCGTGAGAACGTCTGGCTCTGCGACATCCACGGGCTGGTTCACCAGGGCCGCGAGATCGACATGAACCCGCAGAAGGCCGCCTATGCCCAGGCCAGCGACCTGCGGACGCTCGACGACGTGATCGACGGGGCGGACCTGTTCCTCGGGCTTTCCGGTCCGCGGGTGCTGACCCAGTCGATGGTCGGCAAGATGGCGGAACGTCCGATCGTCTTCGCCCTGGCCAACCCGACGCCCGAGATCCTTCCGGACGAGGTGCGGGAAGTCGCGCCGAACGCGATCATCGCCACCGGCCGGTCGGACTATCCGAACCAGGTCAACAACGTGCTCTGCTTCCCGTTCATCTTCCGCGGGGCGCTGGACGTGGGCGCGACCGAGATCAACGACGCGATGCAGCTTGGCTGCATCGAGGGGATCGCGGCGCTGGCCCGCGCCACGACGAGCGCCGAGGCCGCGGCGGCCTACAAGGACGAGCAACTGACCTTCGGGCCGGATTACCTGATCCCCAAGCCCTTCGACCCGCGGCTGATCGGCGTGGTGGCCAGCGCCGTGGCGAAGGCGGCGATGGAGTCCGGTGTCGCCACCCGGCCGCTGGAAGACCTGAACGCTTACAAGGCAAAGCTGGACGGCTCGGTCTTCAAGTCCGCGCTGCTGATGCGCCCGGTCTTTGCCGCGGCCGCCAAGGCGGAGCGGCGGATCGTCTTTGCCGAGGGCGAGGACGAGCGGGTTCTGCGCGCCGCCAACGCGATGCTGGAAGAGACGACCGACGTGCCGATCCTGATCGGCCGCCCGGATGTCGTGACCGCGCGTTGCGAACGGGCCGGCCTGTCGATCCGGCCGGATCGCGACTTCCACATCGTCAACCCGGAGAACGACCCCCGCTATCGCGACTACTGGGAGAACTACCACACGGTGATGGCGCGCCGCGGCGTGACGCCGGAACTGGCGCGGACGATCATGCGGACCAACACCACGGCGATTGCCGCCATCATGGTGCACCGCGACGAGGCCGACAGCCTGATCTGCGGCACCTTCGGGCAGTATCGCTGGCACCTGAACTACGTCACCCAGCTTCTTCAGCACGGCACGCTCTACCCGGTGGGTGCGCTGTCGATGATGATCCTCGAGGACGGCCCGCTGTTCATCGCCGACACCCAGGTGCACCACCAGCCGACCCCGCAGCAGATCGCCGAAACGGTGCTGGGCTGTGCACGCCATATCCGCCGGTTCGGCATCGAACCCAAGATCGCGCTCTGCGCCTTCTCGCAGTTCGGGAACGTCGATGTCGAAAGCGGCCTGCGGATGCGGGAGGCGCTTGCGATCCTGGATCGCTGGCAGCCGGACTTCTGCTACGAGGGCGAGATGCATGTCGACGCGGCGCTCGACCCCGAGATCCGCGCCCGCCTGCTGCCGGACAACCGGATGGAAGGCTCCGCCAACGCGCTGGTCTTTGCCAATGTCGACGCCGCGAGCGCGGTGCGCAACGTTCTCAAGTTCAAGGCCGGCGGGCTGGAGGTCGGTCCGATCCTGATGGGCATGGGCAACCGCGCCCACGTCGTGACCCCGTCGATCACCGCGCGTGGCCTGCTCAACATGTCGGCCATCGCGGGCACGCCTGTCGCCCATTACGGCTGACGCAGACGCTCCCGGGGCGGCCGCGCCGCAACCGGGAGTGGAAATGCTGCGGTGCGGCGTCATGCCTCGGGTGTCCGGCTTCCGTTAGCGTCCAAACGTGACGAAGTTGCCCGCGCAACAGACTTGCGCGGCAGCCCCCCGTTTGCGTAACTCCTGCGAAGGGTTTCAGGGAGAGAGCATATGGGATATTCCGACATCTATGGTGCGTGGCAGGCCGATCCTGAAGCGTTCTGGATGAAGGCCGCCGAGGCGGTGGACTGGTACCGTCCCCCGTCCAAGGCGCTGTTCGACGACAAGGCCCCGATGTACGAGTGGTTCTCCGACGCGATGGTGAACACGTGCTACAACGCGGTGGACCGGCACGTGGAAGCGGGCCGCGGCGACAACCTCGCCATCATGCACGAAAGCCCGATCACCCATTCGACCAAGGGAATCACCTATCGTGAGCTGCGCGATCGCGTGGCGTCGCTGGCCGGGGCGCTCAAGATGCGCGGCATCGAAAAGGGCGACCGGGTGATCATCTACATGCCGATGATCCCCGAGGCGCTGGAGGCGATGCTGGCCTGTGCGCGGATCGGCGCGATCCACTCGGTGGTGTTCGGCGGCTTCGCGGCGAACGAGCTTGCCGTGCGGATCGACGACGCGACGCCCAAGGCGATCATCGCCGCCTCCTGCGGCCTCGAGCCGGGTCGCGTGGTCCATTACAAGCCGTTGCTCGACGAGGCGATCGAACAGGCCAGCCACAAGCCCGAGTTCTGCGTGATCTTCCAGCGCGAGCAGGAGGTGGCCAAGCTGGTGGAGGGGCGCGATTTCTCCTGGCACGGCTTCCAGTACGGCGTGAAGCCGGCCGACTGCCTGCCGGTGGAGGGCAATCACCCCGCCTACATCCTCTATACCTCCGGCACCACCGGCCAGCCCAAGGGCGTCGTACGCTCCACCGCCGGCCACCTCGTGGCGCTGCAATGGTCGATGGAGAACATCTACAACGTCGGCCCGGGCGAGCGGTTCTGGGCGGCATCGGACGTCGGCTGGGTGGTGGGCCATTCCTACATCGCCTACGGCCCGCTGCTGGCCGGGGCGGAGACGCTCGTCTTCGAGGGCAAGCCGATCGGCACGCCCCACGCGGGCGTCTTCTGGAAGATCATCCAGAACCACCGGGTGAAGAGCTTCTTCACCGCCCCGACCGCGCTGCGGGCGATCAAGCGAGAGGACCCGAAAGGCGAGTGGATCAAGCGCTACAAGCTGCACGACCTGCAGGCGCTGTTCCTGGCCGGTGAGCGGGCCGACCCCGACACGATCAAGTGGGCGCAGGAGCATCTCGGCGTGCCGGTGATCGACCACTGGTGGCAGACCGAGACCGGCTGGGCGATCGCGGCCAACCCGATCGGGATCGAGGAACTGCCGGTGAAGCTCGGCTCGCCCTCGGTGCCGATGCCGGGCTACGAGGTGCATGTGCTCGACGAGGGCGGCCACGAGTTGCCCGCCGGCGAGATGGGCGCCATCGCCATCAAGCTGCCGCTGCCGCCGGGCACGTTGCAGACGCTCTGGAACGCCGAGGAGCGCTATCGGAAGTCCTACCTCAGCCACTTCCCCGGCTACTACGAGACGGGCGACGCGGGCTACAAGGACGAGGACGGCTATCTTTACATCATGGCGCGCACCGACGACGTCATCAACGTCGCCGGACACCGGCTTTCGACCGGCGCGATGGAAGAGGTACTGGCGGGGCATCCCGATGTCGCCGAATGCGCCGTGATCGGCGTGGCAGACACCCTCAAGGGGCAGTTGCCGCTCGGCTTCCTGTGCCTGAACTCCAGCCACGAACGTTCGCCGGAGGAGGTGATCGCCGAATGCGTCGGCCTGGTGCGCCAGCAGATCGGCCCGGTCGCCGCGTTCAAGAACGCCTGCGTCGTGGACCGCCTGCCCAAGACCCGCTCGGGCAAGATCCTGCGCGGGACGATGCAGAAGATCGCGGACGGCGAGAGCTACAAGATGCCGGCGACGATCGACGATCCGGCGATCCTCGACGAGATCGCGGAGGCGCTCCAGAAGGCCGGTTACGCAAAGCAACCCGCCTGAAACGTACGGAATTCCTGACCTGTCACCGCCCGGCCACGCGCCGGGCGGTTCGACCGGGCCCGGGAATTTGTGAGTTGAGAGCACGCGCCTGAACATGTTTCGTTCCGGGCATCCAAGTCTTCGCTGCCGAGACACACGTGAATCCGAATCCGCCTCCAGCACCGTCCCGCCCGGCCGAAACAGCCTCGGCGCCGGGTGAGGAAGCGCCATCCATCGACGCCATACGCCAGGGCCTCGAAGCCGCGAGCCGTTCTGCGCTGGCGCTGGGGAACCGGCCATTGGCGCCGGGCGCGCGCCGGGAGCTCGAAGTGCTGCGCGGCCAGGCGACGGAGCTGGCCCGGACGATCGGCCGGGTGCTCGATGCCAGAGGAGCGCCGGATCCGGCGCCCGTGCGCTGGTCTGCCGAGCCGCCCTTCCGCACCGTGCCTGCCACGTCATGCACCGAGGCGGATGTTTCCGGCATCCGGGTGCTGCTCTGCCGGCCGGAAGGGTCGGGGCAGGCGGCGCTCGGCCAGATGCTCCGCCACCTCGGCGCGATCGTGACACCCGCCGTCGACGTCGCGGACGCGATGAACCGTCTGGCGACGCAAACGTTTGACGTGATGATCCTGCAGCTTCCGGACCGACCCGGGGCGGTGGACGGCATGCTCGGCGAGATCCGCAAGATGGATGGGCCGCAGGCGGCGATCCCCGTGGTGGCGGTCGCGACCGGCCGGGGCGTGCCGGATGCGGAGATGCTCGGAGTTCTCGGCGTCGGCGCGGTGCTGGAAACACCGATTATGGATGTCGGGGTGCTTGGCCGGACGCTGGCCTGCGCGCTGGGCCGGGAGAAAGGTCCCGACCCCGATCCGTCCTGCGCCCTGAGGCTCGAGCACTTGCTTCACCTCGCCGGCGACGGGCCGCGGACGGAGATCCTGGTTCAGCTGGAGAGCGACCTCGCCGCCACCCATGAGGCGCTGCAGGAAGCGGTAAAATCGGGCGATTTCGAACCGATCCGGAAGGCGGCGCATGTGCTGGTCGCCTTGGCGGGCACGGCGGGCGCGGTCGGGCTCGAGGAAGCCGCGCGGGATATCGGCCAGCTCGCCCGGGAAGGGGACGCAATGCCGGAGATCCGGGGGCTCGCCTGTCGAATGCGGCAGGACATCGATGGGCTGCGGGCGAGCATTCGCAAACTCGTGGCACGTCACGACGGCGCCGGGGCGGGGGATCGCCCATGACGGATGTGCTGGCCGTCGAGGACACCAAGACCCACTGCCTGCTCTACAAGGCCGTGCTGCAGCGGGCCGGCCATCGCGTGACCTGCACCAGCACCATGGCGGAGGGGCTGGCGGAGATCCGCAGGCGGCCGTTCGAGGTGATCCTGCTCGACCTCGGGCTGCCGGACGGCGACGGGCTGGAGCTGATGCGGCAATGCCTGGCGCTGCGCCCCGAGAGCAATGTCATCGTCGTCACCGCGAACGGCTCGGTCACGGGCGCCGTGCAGGCGATGCGGGACGGCGCGTTCGACTTCCTGCTCAAGCCCTTCGATGAGCGTCACCTGCTGAATGCGGTGGAGAACGCGGCGCGCGGGCCAGTCCGCGCCGAGGGCGAGGCCGCCGAGCGCAAGACCAGGCTGTTCCGCCTCGGCGGGCTGGGCGGGCGCTCGCCGGAGATCTCGGAAATCCGCGCGACCGTCGAGACGGTGGCCCGGTCCATGGCGACGGTCTTTCTCTCCGGCGAGCCGGGCACCGGGAAGCGGGATTGCGCCCGGGCAATCCACGCTGCCTCGGGCCGCGCCGACGGCCCGTTCGTGCCGCTGGAGTTCAAGGGGGCATCGTCCGAGGAAACCGAAGCCGAGCTTTTCGGCCGCGTCGGGGACGTCGTTGGCCGAGAGACGGACGGCGCCATCGCGGCCGCCGACGGGGGGACGCTCTATCTCGGCGGGATCTGCGCGCTGGACAGCGGCTTGCAGTTCAAGCTCCTGCGTTTCCTGGAATCCGCCACGATCCGTCCGGTCGGGTCGCCGTTCATGCGGAAGGTGAATGTCCGGCTGATCTGCGGCACCCACCTCGATCCGCTCGAGGAGATGCGCGCCGGGCGGTTCCGCAAGGACCTCTTCTACCACCTGCACGTGATCCCGCTTCACCTGCCGCCCATGCGGGACCGGCAGGGAGACATCGTGGAGGTTGCCGAAGACCTGCTGGGCGAGTTTGCCCGGGAAGAAGGCAAGCCGTTCACCGGATTGTCCGAGAGCGCGAAGCAGGCGCTGCTTGACTGCCCCTGGCCGGGCAATTTGCGGCAGATGGCCAATGTGCTGCGCGCGGTCGTTGCGCAGAACGGCGGGCCCCTGGTGGAGCCGGAGATGCTCCCCCCCGACATGGGCTGCCCCCCGTCTCTCCCGCCCGCGGCGCGCAACGGCGTGGAGATCGGCGGTGGCGTGAGCAGCGCGCTGGCCGGGCGAACCCTCGCCGAGATCGAACGTATTGCCATCGAGGCCGCTATCGGGCGCAACGGCGGGTCGGTGCCGCAGGCGGCGCGGGAGCTCGACGTCGCGCCTTCCACGATCTATCGCAAGCGCGAGGCCTGGGGGCGGGGCGACGATGCCGACGGGGTGCGGCGCTCGGGGAGCGACTAGACGAATTGTTCGCGGATCAGCCGTTCTTCCAGCCCGTGGCCGGGATCGAACAGGATCCGGTGGCGGACCTCGGGGCGGCTCCGGATCACCACGGTCAGCACGTTGCGCACTGCCGAGCGGCTGTCGGCCTCGGCCATCACCGGGCGTTTCTCGTGCTGCAGGACATCGAACCGGACCTCGGCCGCGCTCGGCAGCAGCGCACCGCGCCAGCGGCGCGGGCGGAAGGCCGACATCGCGGTCAGCGCGAGCACCTGGCTGCCGATCGGCACGATGGGGCCGTGCGCGGAATAGTTGTAGGCGGTCGAGCCCGCCGGCGTGCTGACCAGCGCGCCGTCGGCCACCAGCTCCTCCATCCGCACCCGGCCGTCGACGGAGATCCTGAGCTTGGCGACCTGTGGGCCCTGCCGCAGCAGAGAGACCTCGTTGATCGCCAGCGCGTCGTGCACGGCGCCGTCGGGGGTGACTGCCCGCATCGCCAGCGGGTGGATCACCTCCTCCTCCGCCACGTCGAGCCGTTCGATCAGCCCGCCTGGGGCGTATTCGTTCATCAGGAAGCCGACGGTGCCGCAGTTCATCCCGTAGACGGGCGTGTCGAGATGCTGGGTGTCGTGCAGGGTCTGCAGCATGAAACCGTCGCCGCCGAGGGCGACGATGAAATCGGCATCCTCCGGGTCGTGGTTGCCATAGGCCTCGATCAGCGTCTTGCGCGCCGATTCCGCGATCTCCGCACGGCTGGCCATGAAGGCGATCTTGGTCATGAGGCGCTCCCGGGCGAGTGGCGGAGGTTTCCGCATCATTGGTCTCCTGCCGGGATCGGAAACGCAAGCCTTGCATATTGACGCGCACCGGCCCCTGTCGGTCGGTTCGGGGCCTTTTGTCCTCGCCCGGCTTGGGCTACATCCCCCCAAGGAAACATACGCCCGCGGATCGGGCGCCTGAGCTGGAGAGCCTGCCAATGAGCCTTGATACCGGATTCTTCACCGAGACCCTTGCCGACAGCGATCCCGAAATCGCAAAGGCCATCCAGCTGGAGCTCGGTCGCCAGCGTGACGAGATCGAACTGATCGCCTCGGAGAACATCGTCAGCCGCGCGGTGATGGAAGCCCAGGGCTCGGTGATGACCAACAAGTATGCCGAAGGCTATCCGGGCCGGCGCTACTACGGCGGCTGCCAGTTCGTCGACATCGCCGAGAACCTTGCCATCGAGCGCGCCAAGGAGCTGTTCGGCTGCGGCTTCGCCAACGTGCAGCCGAACTCGGGCAGCCAGGCCAACCAGGGGGTGTTCACCGCGCTGATCAAGCCGGGCGACACGATCCTCGGGATGAATCTCGCCTCCGGCGGCCACCTGACCCACGGCGCGGCGCCCAACCAGTCGGGCAAGTGGTTCAACGCCATCCAGTACGGTGTGCGCCAGCAGGACAGCCTGATCGACTACGACCAGGTCCAGCAACTGGCGACCGAGCATCAGCCCAAGCTGATCATCGCCGGCGGCTCGGCCATTCCGCGCCAGATCGACTTCGCGCGCTTCCGCGAGATCGCCGACAGCGTCGGCGCCTACCTGCTGGTCGACATGGCCCACTTCGCCGGCCTCGTTGCCGCGGGCGAGCACCCGTCGCCCTTCCCCTATGCCGACGTCGCCACCACGACCACGCACAAGACCCTGCGCGGCCCGCGCGGCGGCATGATCCTCACCAACGACGAGGCGATCGCCAAGAAGGTCAACTCGGCGATCTTCCCCGGCATCCAGGGCGGCCCGCTGATGCACGTAATCGCTGCCAAGGCCGTGGCCTTCGGCGAGGCGCTGCGTCCCGAGTTCAAGGCCTACCAGCGCCAGGTGCGCGCCAACGCCGTTGCGCTGGCCGACGAGCTGATGAAGGGTGGGCTGGATATCGTCACCGGGGGCACCGACACCCATGTCATGCTGGTCGATCTGCGTCCCAAGTCGGTGAAGGGCAACGCCACCGAGAAGGCGCTCGGCCGCGCGCACATCACCTGCAACAAGAACGGCATCCCGTTCGACCCGGAGAAGCCCATGGTCACCTCCGGCGTCCGCCTCGGCACGCCCGCCGGCACCACCCGAGGCTTCGGCGAGGAGGAGTTCCGCCAGATCGCCCGGATGATCGTCGCGGTGGTCGATGGCCTCGCGGCCAACGGCGAGGACGGCAATTCCGAGGTCGAGGAAAAGGTGAAGGCGGAAGCGATGGAGCTCTGCGCCCGCTTCCCGGTCTACCCGAGCCTCTGAGACAGACCGCCGCTCCCGGGGTGTCCCCGGGGGCGGTGCCGCGCCGGAGGACGGGCGCAGGGAGGGAAGAATGGCGGCCGATTACACGCTCTACTACTGGCCCATCCCGTTCCGGGGGCATTTCATCCGCTACGTTCTGGCCCACGCCGGAGCAAGCTGGGAGGAAGCCCCGACCGAGGCGCTGATGGCGCTGAAGGAGGCGCCGGCCTCCGAGCAGCCGACCCCCTTCATGGCGCCGCCGTTTCTGCACGATCACGGTGCCGGGCTCTGGCTCTCCCAGCTTCCGGCGATCCTTGCCTATCTCGGGCAGAAGCATGGCCTGCTTCCGGAGGCCCCGGAGCTGCGCGCTCTGACGCTCAAGGTCCTCGGCGACGCCAATGACGTACTGGAGGAGGTCAGCTGCAACTGCGGCCGCGAGATGTGGACGCAGGAGGCGTGGGACGACTTCGCGGAAAGCCGCCTGCCGCGCTGGATGGAGATATTCGAGGAGACCGGCCGTCGCCACGGGCTGACGGTGGGCGGCGGCAGCTTGCTTGGCACCGACGCGCCGACGCTGGCCGACCTTGCGACGGCGGCGCTCTGGGTCACCATGACAGAACGGCTTCCCGCCCTCGCGCCCTTGCTCGACACGCACGCCCCGGCCGTTGCGGCGCTGTCACGACGGGTCGCCGATACGCCCCGCATTGCGGAAATGCGGCGCGATTTTGATAGGCGCTTCGGGGGCTCGAGCTATTGTGGCGGCCATATCGAGGCGTCGCTGCGCGACGTGCTCGCAGCCGACTGATCGGGTCAGCGCACCGGGGGCGCGCGGCGCGGGCGGACCGGCCAGACCTCCAGGATACCGGCGCAGAGCACGAGCGCGCCGCCCACGATCTCCAGCGGATGCAGGGTTTCCCCTGCGAGCATGGCGGCGGAGACCGCGCCCACGAGGACTTCCATCATCAGCAGGAGGCCGACCCGCGCCGGCTCCAGCCGGACCGCGGCCCACATCAGCCCGGCGAGCGACAGGCCCCACCAGAGGCCGCCGGTCAGCAGGGCGATGCCGGTCGCCTTCAGCAGATCCGTGCCCAGGGGCAGGGTTGGCAGCGGCGAGAGCGCGAGGGCGAGGGCGAGGGACGCGGCGAGCCCGCCAAGCGCGAAGACGAACGAGGAGGCGGCGGCGCCGAGCTCGGATTTCGCGCGGATCCCGGTGGTGGAGACCGACCAGAGAATGCCGGCGGCAAGTGCCATCCACTCGCCCAGCCCGCGCGGGATCGGCACAGCCCCTTCCGCGCCGAGCATCACCGCGAGCCCCAGCAATCCTACGCCGATGGCGATGTAGCGCAGGCGCGGCGTCATCCAGCCCATGACGAAACGGCCGATCAGCGTGCTCCAGACCGGTGTCAGGAAGTAGAGCAGGATGATGATGGCGACCCGGCCATAGACGAATCCGATGGAATAGAGCGCGAAGGCCGCGCCGCCGAGCGCGATGGAGATCAGCACCACAGGCCCGGCGCGAGCGATCTGCCGGAGATCGGCGAGCGCCAGCGGGGCGAGCAGCAGTGCGGCCCCGAGCGTGATTCCGACCGTGCCCCAGGGGCCGCCGAGACCCAGATCCATCAGGCTGCGCACCGGGAGCCAGTAGAAGCCCCAGAGTGCGCCCGTCGCGATGACGATGGCCGAAGCCACGGCGGTGATGCGTTTCTCAAACATGCTCATGGGCTTAGCCGATCGGTCGCCGGTAGCAAGCCGCGCCATGCGTGGGACTGAAAAGAATTCTCACGGGGCAGGGGGTTCAGGCTTGATAATGAATATTCATTATCATATCTGGAGGTCCGACAGCAAGGGAAGGCATGCCATGCCTCGCATGACCAAGGATCAGACCTATCAGAAGCTCCGCCGGGCGGTGGTCGAGGAAGCCGTTGAGAAGGGCTTTGCCGGCACCGGTGTCGCGGGGGTCGTGAACCGGGCGAAGGTTTCGGCCGGCACGATCTATGTGCATTTCGAGAACAAGGACGAAATGCTGCGACGCGTCTATCTCGAGCTCAAGGCCGAGTTCCACGACCGGGTGACGGAGCCGCGTGGCGAGCCCGACACCCGGACAATGATCCACGGCATGTGGCGCGCCATGTTCGATTTCGTGCGCGAGGACCCCAAGGCCTTCCTGTTTCTCGAGTTCGGCAATGCCGCGGGCATCCTGACCCCGGAGCAAAAGGCGATTACCGATGGTTACGCGCGGGACATCGCAGACCTCCTGCAGCGGGGCGTCGATGACGGCACGCTGGCCCCGCTGGACAGTGGCCTCCTCTCGCTCCTGCTGGTCGCTCCCGCACTGCAACTGGCGCGCGGCGCGGCGCTCGCCGGCCGTCCCATCACTGACGACATCGTCGAGCAGACCTTCGAACGGGTCTGGCTGTCGATCGCAAACTCCTGACATCTGACAAGGACTCCCCATGACCAAGATCGTCCTCATCACCGGGACCTCCACCGGGCTCGGAATATCCATTGCCGTGCAGGCCGCCCAGGCGGGCCATACGGTCTATGCCACGATGCTCAATCTCGCCAAGCGAGAGGCGCTGGACGCCGCCGCCGAAGCCGCCGGCGTGACCCTCAAGGTGCTCCCGCTCGACGTGCAGGACACCGACAGTGTCGACGCCGCCGTCGCGCAGGTGATCGAGGAGCAGGGCCGGATCGACACCCTCGTCAACAACGCCGGCATGGGGTACGCGCGCAGCCTGGAACAGGCCGAGGAGGCCGACGTCGCCCGGATCCTGGACATCAACTACATGGGCGTCGTGCGCTGCACCAAGGCGGTCATGCCCCACATGCGCAAGGCGCGGTCGGGCCATGTCATCAACATCTCCTCGGTCGGCGGGCTCGTCGGGCAGCCGTTCAACGAGGTCTATTGCGGCGCCAAATTCGCAGTCGAGGGGCTGACCGAGGCGATGGCCTCCTACATCACGCCCTCGTTCGGCATCAACTTCACCGCTGTGGAGTCAGGCGGGATCGCCTCGGAATTCGCCAACACGGTGCTGAAGCAAATCGCGGACACCGGCGGGATGCTGGAAGACGAGTACCTGCCGATCCTGCAGAAATACGTGGCCAACGCGCAAAGTCGCCAGGGCAGCGGGGTCTACCAGACCGCGGACGAGGTCGCGGCGGTCGTGCTGCGCGAAATGGAATCGGAGGCGCCGGCCCTGCGCTGCCGGACGTCGGACTGGGGCGAGGAGTTCACACGGCTCAAGACCGGTCTGGACCCGGACGGGCGCAAGCTGCAGCGGATGGTGACCGAGCAGATCCTCGGATAGGCACGGCCGCCGACCAGCCCGGTTGCACAAACAAGAAGGACGGCGAATTGCTCCGCCGTCCTTTTCTTTTGTTCGGTGTGCCTCGGCCGATGGGGCCGAGGCCGGTGCCGTTACCGGGCGTCGCGATCAGAGATCGCGGCTCTCCGGAGTGTCGACGATGAAGGCATCGTCGAGGTCGCTGCCGGCCATGTCGTCCACCGGAGCGGCCAGGGCCGCAGCGGCTTCGGCCTCGGCCTGGCGCGCCTCGATGACCTTCTGGTCCCGCTCCTGGGCGATGCGGCGCACGCGCTGCGTGGCCCCACCGGTGCCCGCCGGGATCAGGCGGCCGACGATAACGTTCTCCTTGAGGCCCACCAGCTTGTCGCGCTTGCCCTGGACAGATGCCTCGGTGAGCACGCGGGTGGTCTCCTGGAAGGACGCCGCCGAGATGAACGACCGGGTCTGCAGCGAGGCCTTGGTGATCCCGAGCAGGATCGGCTCGCCCTCGGCCGGGCGCCGCCCGTCCTTGATCGCCTTCTCGTTGGCCGCGTCGAACTCCGACTTGTCGACATGTTCGCCCTTGAGCAACGTCGTCTCGCCCGAGTCGAGGATCTCCCACTTCTGCAGCATCTGGCGAACGATCACCTCGATGTGCTTGTCGTTGATCTTCACACCCTGCAGTCGATAGACGTCCTGCACCTCGTCGATCATGTAATCGGCCAGCGCCTCGACACCCATGATCGACAGGATGTCATGCGGCGCGGGGTTGCCGTCCATGATGTAGTCGCCCTTCTGCACGAAGTCGCCTTCCTGCACCGGGATGTGCTTGCCCTTGGGCACCATGTACTCGACAGGCTCCATCGTCTCGTCCGCAGGCACGATCGAGATCCGGCGCTTGTTCTTGTAGTCGCGCCCGAACTTCACGTAGCCGTCGGCCTCGGCGATGATCGCGTGGTCCTTCGGACGACGCGCCTCGAAGAGTTCGGCCACACGCGGCAGACCACCGGTGATGTCCTTCGTCTTCGCACCTTCGCGCGGGATACGCGCGACGACGTCGCCGGCCTTGACCTGCGTGCCTTCCTCGACCGAGAGGATCGCGTCCACCGACATCGGGTAGGTCACCGGGTTGCCGGCCTCGTTGCGCACGGGCTCACCGGTTTCCGGATCGACGATGATGATTTCCGGCTTCAGTTCGTTGCCCTTGGGCGCGGAACGCCAGTCGGAAACGATCTTCTGGGTCATGCCGGTCGCTTCGTCGGTGTCCTCGCGGACCGAGATGCCGGAGATGAGGTCCA
Source organism: Tropicimonas sediminicola (assembly GCF_900188335.1). Classification (GTDB taxonomy): domain Bacteria; phylum Pseudomonadota; class Alphaproteobacteria; order Rhodobacterales; family Rhodobacteraceae; genus Tropicimonas; species Tropicimonas sediminicola. The sequence goes on from NZ_FZOY01000014.1 coordinate 38,450, forward strand.
CGAACTTCGCGGTACCGGCCTTTTCGGCGATGATCGGCAGGGTGTACGGGTCCCACTCGTAGAGCTTCTCGCCGCGGGCGACCTTGGCGCCGTCCTTGACGAAGACCTTGGTGCCGTAGCCGATCTTGAAGCTGCCGCGCTCCACGCCGTGATCGTCCATGATGGCGATCTGCATGTTGCGGCCCATGACGATCTGGTCGCCGGCCTCGTTTTCCAGAAGGTTCGGGTTCCGGAACTCGATGATGCCGTCCTGGTTGGCCTCCTGGAACGACTGCTGGCCACCCTGGGCAACGCCGCCGATGTGGAAGGTCCGCATCGTCAGCTGGGTGCCGGGCTCGCCGATCGACTGGGCGGCGATGATGCCCACCGCTTCGCCGATGTTGACCATGGTGCCGCGGGCAAGGTCGCGCCCGTAGCACATGGCGCAGACGCCTTCCTCGGCCTCGCAGGTCAGCGGGCTCCGCATGCGGATGCTGGCCAGGCCGGACTGCTCGATCTCGTCGGCCTTGCGCTCGTCGATCAGCTCGTTCTTGGCCACGATCACCTCGTCCGTGCCCGGACGCAGGATGTCGTCCGCGGCCACGCGGCCGAGGATGCGCTCGCCGAGCGAGGCAACCACTTCACCGTCGTTGACGGCCGCTTCGGCGGTGATCGCGTTTTCGGTGCCGCAATCGTGCTGACGCACGATGCAGTCCTGCGCGACGTCCACCAGGCGGCGGGTCAGGTAGCCCGAGTTCGCGGTCTTCAGGGCGGTGTCCGACAGACCCTTCCGGGCGCCGTGGGTGGAGTTGAAGTACTCCAGCACGGTCAGACCTTCCTTGAAGTTCGAGATGATCGGCGTCTCGATGATCTCGCCGGACGGCTTGGCCATCAGGCCGCGCATGGCGCCCAGCTGCTTCATCTGGGTCACCGAGCCCCGCGCCTTGGAGTCGGCCATCATGTAGACCGAGTTGGGCTCGAGTTCGGCGCCGTTCTCGTCGAACCGCTTGGCCGAGATGGTGGACATCATGGCTTCGGTGACGCGGTCGTTACACTTCGACCAGGCATCGACGACCTTGTTGTACTTCTCACCCTGGGTGATCAGGCCGTCCATGTACTGCTGTTCGAAGTCCTTGACCTGCTCCTTGACGCTGTCGACGATCTCCCACTTGTTGTCGGGGATGACCATGTCGTCCTTGCCGAAGGAGATGCCGCCCTTGAAGGCCTCCTTGAAGCCCATGGACATGATCTGATCGCAGAAGATGACCGATTCCTTCTGGCCGCAGTAGCGGTAGACGGTGTCGATGACCTTCTGGACTTCGCCCTTTTTCAGGAGCTTGTTGACCAGCTCGAACGGCGCCTTGGCGTTCTTCGGCAGCAGCGCGCCAAGCCGCACCCGGCCGGGCGTGGTCTCGTAGCGCTTCAGCACTTCCTGGCCATGCTCGTCGATCTGCGGCACGCGGCACTGGATCTTGGCGTGCATGTGCACTTCGCCGGCGTTCAGCGCGTGCTCGACTTCCTCGATGCCGCCAAAGACCATGCCTTCGCCCTTCATGCCTTCGCGCATCAGCGAGACATAGTAGAGGCCGAGGATCATGTCCTGCGACGGCACGATGATCGGCGCGCCGTTGGCGGGCGACAGCACGTTGTTGGTCGACATCATCAGAACGCGCGCTTCCAGCTGGGCTTCCAGCGAAAGCGGCACGTGCACGGCCATCTGGTCACCGTCGAAGTCGGCGTTGAAGGCCGAGCAGACCAGCGGGTGAAGCTGGATCGCCTTGCCTTCGATCAGGACCGGTTCGAAGGCCTGGATGCCGAGACGGTGCAGCGTGGGCGCGCGGTTCAGCAGAACCGGGTGCTCGCGGATCACCTCGTCGAGGATGTCCCAGACTTCCGGACGCTCCTTCTCCACCAGCTTCTTCGCCTGCTTCACGGTCGAGGAGAGGCCCTTGGCCTCCAGCCGCGAGTAGATGAACGGCTTGAACAGCTCGAGCGCCATCTTCTTGGGCAGGCCGCACTGGTGCAGCTTGAGTTCCGGGCCCGTCACGATGACCGAACGGCCCGAGAAGTCGACGCGCTTGCCCAGAAGGTTCTGGCGGAAGCGGCCCTGCTTGCCCTTGAGCATGTCGGACAGCGACTTGAGCGGACGCTTGTTGGCACCGGTGATGACCCGGCCGCGGCGGCCGTTGTCGAACAGCGCGTCGACCGATTCCTGCAGCATCCGCTTTTCGTTACGGATGATGATGTCCGGCGCGCGCAGCTCGATAAGCCGCTTGAGGCGGTTGTTCCGGTTGATCACCCGGCGGTACAGGTCGTTGAGGTCCGACGTGGCGAAGCGACCGCCGTCGAGCGGCACCAGCGGGCGCAGTTCGGGCGGAATGACCGGTACGACAGTGAGGATCATCCACTCCGGACGGTTGCCGGATTCGATGAAGTTCTCGACGATCTTCAGCCGCTTGATGATCTTCTTGGGCTTCAGCTCGCCGGTCGCCTCCTTGAGCTCCTCGCGGAGCTGCTCGGCGGTGGCTTCGAGGTCGATCATGGAGAGCATCTCGCGGATCGCCTCGGCGCCGATGTTCGCCGTGAAGGCGTCCATGCCGTAGGTGTCCTGGGCGTCCATGAACTCTTCCTCGGTCATCAGCTGACCGTAGGTGAGGTCCGTGAGGCCCGGCTCGATCACGACGTAGTTCTCGAAGTAGAGAATCCGCTCGAGGTCGCGCAGGGTCATGTCCAGCATCAGGCCGATGCGGGAGGGCAGGGACTTCAGGAACCAGATGTGCGCGACGGGCGCGGCCAGTTCGATGTGGCCCATGCGTTCACGGCGCACCTTCTGCAGCGTGACTTCCACGCCGCATTTCTCGCAGACGACGCCGCGATACTTCATGCGCTTGTACTTGCCGCAAAGGCACTCGTAGTCCTTGATCGGGCCGAAGATCCGGGCGCAGAACAGGCCGTCGCGCTCGGGCTTGAAGGTCCGGTAGTTGATGGTCTCGGGCTTCTTGATCTCGCCGTAGGACCAGCTGAGAATCCGTTCCGGGCTCGCCAGCGACACCTTGATCTCGTCGAAGACCTTCGGCGGGGTGAGCGGGTTGAACGGGTTGTTGGTCAGTTCCTGGTTCATCTTCAAATCCTTGAAATGGTGCGGGAGGGGAGGAGCCGGGCGACGGTGACGCCGCCCGTTTCAGGCCGGGGCCCTATTCCTCGCCCTCGGCATCCAGGAGTTCCATGTTCAGGCCGAGGCCGCGCACTTCCTTGACGAGAACGTTGAACGATTCCGGCACGCCGGCCTCGAAGTTGTCCTCGCCCTTGACGATGCTCTCGTAGACCTTGGTCCGGCCCGCCACGTCGTCCGACTTGACCGTCAGCATCTCCTGCAGGGTGTAGGCGGCGCCATAGGCTTCCAGGGCCCAGACCTCCATCTCCCCGAAACGCTGACCGCCGAACTGCGCCTTACCACCGAGCGGCTGCTGGGTGACGAGCGAGTACGGGCCCGTGGAGCGGGCGTGGATCTTGTCGTCCACCAGGTGGTGCAGCTTGAGCAGGTACTTGACCCCCACGGTGACCTGCCGGCTGAACTTCTCGCCGGTCCGGCCGTCGTAGAGATCGGACTGACCGGACAGGTCAAAGCCGGCACGGGCAAGTGCGTCGTTGACGCCCTCTTCCCGGGCACCGTCGAAGACCGGCGTCGCGATCGGAACACCGTTGACGACGTTGCCGGCGGCTTCCACGAGGCGAGCCTCGTCCATGTCGGCAATGCCCTCTTCATAGACATCATCGCCATAGACGATCTTCATCGCATCGCGCACCGGGGTCAGGTCGCCCGACCGGCGGTACTCGTCCAGCGCCTCGTCGACCTTGATGCCGAGGCCGCGCGCGGCCCAGCCCATGTGGGTCTCGAGGATCTGACCGACGTTCATCCGGCTCGGCACGCCGAGCGGGTTGAGCACGAAGTCGACCGGGGTCCCGTCGGCGAGGAACGGCATGTCCTCCATCGGAACAACGCGGGAGATGACACCCTTGTTGCCGTGACGGCCAGCCATCTTGTCGCCCGGCTGAAGCTTGCGCTTCACCGCGATGAAGACCTTGACCATCTTCATCACGCCCGGCGGCAGGTCGTCGCCGCGGCGGACTTTCTCGACCTTGTCCTCGAAACGGGCCTCGAGCGCGCGTTTCTGCGCCTCGTACTGCTCGTTCAGCGCCTCGACGATCTGTGCGTCGGCCTCTTCGGCCAGCGCCAGCTGCCACCACTGGCCCTTGGACAGGGAGCCCAGCAGCTCTTCGGTGATCTGCGAGTTCGCCGGAACGCCCTTCGGACCCTTCACCGCGGTCTTGCCGAGGATCATGTCCTTCAGACGCGCGTAGATGTTACGATCCAGGATCGCCATCTCGTCGTCGCGGTCACGGGCGAGGCGCTCGACCTCTTCCCGCTCGATCTGCAGGGCACGCTCGTCCTTGTCGACGCCGTGACGGTTGAACACGCGGACCTCGACCACCGTGCCGAAATCGCCCGGCGGCAGGCGGAGCGACGTGTCGCGCACGTCGGAGGCCTTTTCGCCGAAGATCGCGCGCAGCAGCTTCTCTTCCGGGGTCATCGGGCTTTCGCCCTTGGGCGTGATCTTGCCCACGAGGATGTCCGCAGGTCCGACCTCGGCGCCGATGTAGACGATGCCGGCCTCGTCGAGGTTGCGCAGGGCTTCCTCGCCGACGTTCGGGATGTCGCGGGTGATCTCTTCCGGGCCGAGCTTGGTGTCGCGGGCGGCCACTTCGAATTCCTCGATGTGGATGCTCGTGAACACGTCATCGCGGGCGATGCGCTCGGAGATCAGGATCGAGTCCTCGTAGTTGTAGCCGTTCCACGGCATGAACGCGACGATCACGTTCTTGCCGAGCGCCAGTTCGCCCAGGTCAGTCGACGGGCCGTCGGCGATAACCTCGCCCTTGCCCACGGTGTCGCCCACCTTCACCAGCGGACGCTGGTTGATGCAGGTGTTCTGGTTCGAACGCTGGAACTTGCGCAGGCGGTAGATGTCCACGCCCGGATCGCCCACTTCGAGGTCTTCCGTGGCGCGGATAACGATCCGCTGTGCGTCCACCTGGTCGATGATGCCGGCACGCTTCGCCATGATCGCGGCACCGGAATCCCGGGCCACGACTTCCTCGATGCCGGTGCCGACCAGAGGCGCGGTGGCCTGCAGGAGCGGAACCGCCTGACGCTGCATGTTCGAGCCCATCAGAGCGCGGTTGGCGTCGTCGTTCTCGAGGAACGGGATCAGCGAGGCAGCGACCGAGACCAGCTGCTTGGGCGACACGTCGATCAGGTCGACGCTTTCGCGCGGGGCCATGGTGTATTCACCGGCCTGGCGGGTGTTCACCAGCTCGTTCTCGAAGCGGCCCTGGTCGTCGAGATGCGCGTTGGCCTGGGCGACCGTGTGGCGCATTTCCTCGGTGGCGGACATGTAGTGGACCTCGTCGGTCACCTGCCCGTCCTTGACCACCCGGTAGGGGGTCTCGATGAAGCCGTACTTGTTGACGCGGGCGAAGGTGGCCAGCGAGTTGATCAGACCGATGTTCGGGCCTTCCGGCGTCTCGATCGGGCACATCCGGCCGTAGTGGGTCGGGTGCACGTCGCGGACCTCGAAGCCGGCGCGCTCGCGGGTCAGACCGCCCGGGCCAAGCGCCGAGAGACGACGCTTGTGCGTGACCTCGGAGAGCGGGTTGGTCTGGTCCATGAACTGGCTGAGCTGCGACGAGCCGAAGAACTCGCGCACCGAGGCGGCGGCGGGCTTGGCGTTGATCAGGTCCTGCGGCATCACCGTGTCGATCTCGACCGAAGACATGCGCTCCTTGATCGCGCGCTCCATGCGGAGCAGGCCGACGCGGTACTGGTTTTCCATCAGCTCGCCGACGGAGCGGACGCGGCGGTTGCCGAGGTGGTCGATGTCGTCCACTTCGCCCTTGCCGTCGCGCAGTTCGACCAGCGCCTTGATGCAGGCGATGATGTCTTCTTTGCGCAGGGTCCGCTGGGTGTCCTCGGCATCGAGGTCGAGGCGCATGTTCATCTTGACCCGGCCGACGGCCGAAAGGTCATAGCGCTCACCGTCGAAGAACAGCGTGTCGAACAGCGCCGAAGCGGCCTCGACGGTGGGCGGCTCGCCCGGACGCATGACGCGGTAGATGTCCATGAGCGCGCCGTCGCGGTTCATGTTCTTGTCCGCGGCCATGGTGTTGCGGATGTAGGGGCCGACGTTGACGTTGTCGATGTCGAGAACCGGGATGTCGGTGATGCCCGCGTCCAGCAGCTCCTTGAGCGTGCCGCCGGTCACGTCGCCGTCCTTGTCGACTTCCCAGGTCAGCTCGTCACCGGCCTCGACGTAGATCGCGCCGGTGTCCTCGTTGATGATGTCCTTGGCGACGAAACGGCCGACGATCTGGTCGAAGGGCACGAGCAGCTCGGTGATCTTGCCTTCCTCGAGGATCTTCTTGACCGCCCGCGGGGTCACCTTCTCGGTGGCCTTGCAGATCACTTCGCCGGTGCCAGCATCGACGAGGTCGAAGGTCGGACGGGTGCCGCGCACGCGCTCGGGGAAGAACTTGGTGACCCAGCCCTTGCCCTTTTCCAGCTTGTAGGAAACCGTGTCGTAATAGGCGTCGCAGATGCCTTCCTGGTCCAGACCGAGCGCATAGAGCAGGGTCGTGACCGGCAGCTTCCGGCGACGGTCGATACGGGCGAAGACGATGTCCTTGGCGTCGAATTCGAAGTCGAGCCACGAGCCGCGGTAGGGGATGATGCGGCAGGCGAAGAGCAGCTTGCCCGAGCTGTGCGTCTTGCCCTTGTCGTGGTCGAAGAACACGCCGGGGGAGCGGTGCATCTGGGAAACGATGACGCGCTCGGTGCCGTTGACGATGAAGGTGCCGTTCGGGGTCATCAGGGGCATGTCGCCCATGAAGACGTCCTGCTCCTTGATGTCCTTGACCGACTTGGCGCCGGTATCCTCGTCCACATCGAACACGATGAGGCGCAGGGTGACCTTCAGCGGGGCGCTGTAGGTCATGTCGCGCTGCATGCACTCCTCGACGTCGTACTTGGGCTTCTCGAGCTCGTACTTGACGAATTCAAGCACGGCGGTCTCGTTGAAATCCTTGATCGGGAAGACCGACTGGAAGACGCCCATGATGCCTTCGCCGTCGCGCGGCTGCTCGCCGTCGCCGGATTTCAGGAACAGGTCGTAGGAGGATTTCTGAACCTCGATGAGGTTCGGCATTTCCAGGACTTCCCGGATCTTGCCGTAATATTTGCGGAGTCGCTTCTGGCCGAGGAAGGTCTGCGCCATGTGGTCTATGCACCTTTCGTCTGTTGCGGAGCACGCAGGCCGTCGGGGTTCGGCCGCGTGCCGCTCACGAATGAAGGGGGCCAGGTTCCATTCCCGCTGCCGTCCCACCGGCAACTCCCGAACCTGTTGAACCGCGCCTTGGAGAGGCCCCGAGGGCTGGCCGCGGGGCCTCTCCAAGACAGGTTCGGCCGGGCCCGGATTAACCGGACCCGGCCCGCAACCGGAATCACATTCCGATTACTTGAGCTCGACTTCGGCGCCAGCCTCTTCGAGCTTCTTCTTGATGTCCTCGGCTTCGTCCTTGGAGACCTGCTCCTTGACGGCCTTGCCACCAGCTTCGACCAGTTCCTTGGCTTCTTTCAGGCCAAGACCGGTGATGGCGCGGACTTCCTTGATGACGTTGATCTTCTTGTCGCCAGCGGACTTCAGGATCACGTCGAATTCGGTCTTCTCTTCCTCGGCAGCGCCACCGGCGTCGCCAGCCGGGCCGGCCATCATCACAGCGCCGCCAGCGGCGGGCTCGATGCCGTACTCGTCCTTGAGGATGGTTTTCAGTTCCTGGGCTTCGAGAAGGGTCAGACCCACGATCTCTTCAGCAAGTTTCTTCAGATCAGCCATTGTACTGTTTCCGTTTTCCTAGATGTGTTCCAACGCGAGGAATGCAACCCCACGAAGGTCTCGCGATCAGGCGGCTTCGCCGCGCTCCTCGATGGTGCTGAGAATGCTCGCGATGTTCGAAGCAGGTGCGCCAATGGCCCCGGCAATGTTGGATGCAGGCGCGCCGATGCAGCCGACGATGGAGGCAATGAGCTCCTCGCGCGACGGCATTTTCGACACGGCCGTGACACCAGCACGGTCCAGGGCGTTCTCTCCCATGGCACCGCCGAGGATCTCGAACTTCGAGTTGTCCTTGGCGAAGTCCTCGGCAACCTTGGCCGCAGCCACGGGGTCTTCCGAGAAGGTGAGAACGGTCATGCCCGTCAGATACTCGCCGATGCTTGCGCAGGGCTTTCCGTCGAGGGCGATCTTGGCGAGCCTGTTCTTGGCGACGCGAACGGATGCTTCGGCGTCGCGGGCGCGAGCACGAAGATCCTGCATTTCGGCAACCGTGAGACCTTCGTAGCGGGCAACCACCACGACGCCAGAGCTTTCGAAGATCTGGCCGAGTTCGTCGACCACTTTCTCTTTCTGGGCTCTATCCACAGTTTCACTCCAAGTATGGGAGGCTTTTGACCCCCCGGCTCATGTTTGCCGGATTTCTCCGGCGTTCAGGTCCGTTTACGGGTCTGCGCCAAACCGCCCGAGGAAAACCCTCTGGCCAATCTTGTCGTATCCCGTCTCGGGCAGGGTATTAAGGCACGGGTGCCACCCACCGTCTTGGACGAAACGCAAATCAGCGCACGACGAATCGCACGCTGATCAGCGAGAGGCTTAATTAGTCGGAAACACGGCGCTTGCCAAGGGCGGAAGTTCCGCCGCGGGCCGGAAGCCGCGCACTCAATAGAGCGCGCCCAGCCTCTGGGGCTTCATGGAGGGAAGAACCCAGACCCGCGTGCCGTGCTTCGCACGATTGTAGAGGTCGATCGCGTCCTGGTCCAGCAGGCGGATGCAGCCCGAGGACACCGCCTTGCCGAGGTGTTCGGGTTCGCAGGCGCCGTGAATGCGGTAGAGCGTGTCCTGGCCGTTCTGGAACAGGTAGAGCGCCCGCGCGCCCAGCGGGTTGCCGGGCCCGGGATCCATGCCGCCGTTGGCCACGGTGTAGGGTTCGAGTTCGGGGCGGCGCTCGGCCATCGACTCTGGGACCTTCCAGCGGGGCCATTCCCGCGCATATTGCAACCGTGCGATGCCGCTCCAGGAGAAGGCGGCCGCGCCGGTGCCGGCGCCGTAGCGCAGGGCGCGTTCCGGTGAGAGCACGAGGTGCAGGTAGCCCGCGTCCGGGTCCACGACGATCGTGCCCTCGGGCTCCTGCGGGTAGGGGTTGTCCACCTCCTGCCGCCAGAGCCGCTGCGGGACGATCCCTTCGGGCACGGCGGGCACGGGATAGGGCTCGCCCTCCACCGCGCCGTAAAACGCCGGAAGCGGCGGGATGGGCTCCGAAACCGGGGAGGGCTGGCGGGAGACGACCTCCGAGGTCGGTTGCGTGCAGGCCGCGAGCGAGGCCGCGGCGCCGGCAGCCAGGAAGCTGCGTCGGTTCATTGACATTGGATTGGTCCATTCTTCGTTGATCGGGCGCCAGGGACGAAACAGCGATCAGACGTCTCTGGGCGGATCGAGGAGACCGGGCGGATGCAGTCCGCGCCGCAGGGTTCCGGGCGCCGGTCGCAGGGGCGCCGCACCAGCGGTGGCGGGCCACTTGGTCAGGGCCGCCACCAGGGCGAGGTCCGGTCCGCAGGTGGCGCCGGGCAGCGTGGCGATCCGGCATTCGTGCGGTGGTGGCGATGCCCGTTCCGGGGTCGGGTCGACCGTCGGGGCGGGCATCAGCTCCTGCAATGCTGTCGCGCCGGCCGCGTGCGCGCCGCTATAGGCGCCCCACGGCAGCAGGCACAGCACGAGGAGGAGCAAGGATATCAGGCGCCACGGTCGCATGGCCCGACCCTGCCAGAGCTCCGCGGCCCGGTCGAGCCGGCCCGCGTGCAACTTGCCGTGAGCGCCTTCCCCTGTCAGCGCAGCCGCCGCAGAAGGTCCATCGAGGGCTGGCCGGTGACCGGGAGCCCCACGCTGCGCTGGTATGCGGAGATCGCGGCCTCGGTGTTGGAGCCGATCACGCCGTCGGTACCCTGGGTGTCGAAGCCCTTGGCGGTCAGCAGCCGTTGCAGCTCCTTGCGGTCGTCGATCGTCATGCCCTGCGCATCGGGCGGGAAGGCGGCCTGGATCGGCGCGCCGCCGAGGATGCGGTCGGACAGGTGCCCCACGCCAAGGGCATAGCTCTCGGCGTTGTTGTAGCGCAGGATCACGCTGAAGTTCCGGTAGACGATGAAGGCGGGTCCGGCGGCGCCGTCGGGCATCAGGATCGAGGCGCTGCCGTGGTTCGGCACCGGGCGGCCGCGGGTGTCGGTCACGCCCATGCCGGCCCAGCTGGCGGCGCTGCGGGCGTTGCCGCGCCCGGCGAGGCCGGTGCTGAACCCGGCCGGCAGGCGCACTTCCATGCCCCAAGGTTGCCCCGTTTGCCAGCCGTTGCGCTGCAGGTAGGCGGCGGTCGAGGCGAGCGCGTCGGCGGGATTGTCCGACCAGATGTCCCGCCGCCCGTCGCCGGTGAAGTCCACCGCGAAGGCCTCGAAGGAAGTCGGGATGAACTGCGTGTGGCCCATGGCGCCGGCCCAGCTGCCGACCATCCGGTCGGCGGAGATATCGCCGCGCTGGAGAATCCGCAGCGCCGCCATCAGCTGCTTCTCCATGAAAGCACCGCGGCGGCCGTCGTAGGCCAGGGTCGAAAGCGCCGAGATGGTCGGGATATCGCCCCGACGGGTGCCGTAGCGGCTCTCGAGCCCCCAGATCGCGGTCACCACCTGCCGCTCTACCCCGTAACGCGATTCGATCGCCGCGAGGGTGCTTCCGTGCTGACGCAGCGCCGTCTTGCCCATGCTGACCCGCTCGTCGGAGGCGGCGATCGCCATGTAATCCTCGAGGGTGCGGGTGAACTCGGTCTGGTTGCGGTCGCGCTCGATCACGCCGGGCAGGTAGCCGACATTGCGGAACGCCTGGTCGAGCGTCGCCTGAGATATCCCGCCCGCGGCCGCGCGCTGCCTGAAGCCCGCCACCCAGCTATCGAATGCCGGGTTTGGCACCGCGGGCATGCTGGAGGACGTGTCGCGGCTGCTGGAGACCCCGCCGCCCGAACAGGCCGACACGAAGGTTGCGAGAAGGCTGAGGGAAATGGTGCGTCTGGAAATCTGCATGGGACTGCTCCGCCCGGTCTTGGTTCTGTTTCCCCCTCCATACCGGAGCGCCGGGGCCGATCAAAGCGTCGTGAGCGGCGGCAGCGGAAAGCCGCGTTGACGGATCGCTCGCGCATGCCCAGTTTACGGGCTGGAAACAGCGAAAGGACGGGCCATGAAGAGCGCCAACGACTACCTCGAAGAGGCACATGCGGTTGTGCCGAAGATCACGCCGGAAGAGGGGATCTCGCGCCATGCGGAAGGCAAGTCCGTCTTCCTCGACGTACGGGATTCCTCCGACATCGCGCATTCGGGCACGATTGCCGGGGCCGTGCGCGTTCCGCGCGGCATGATCGAGTTCGCCGCCGACCCGAACACCCCGTTCCACGAGACCCGGCTGCACTACGACGCCGATATCGTGCTGGTCTGCGGGGCCGGTGGTCAGGCGGCCCTGACCGGCAAGACCCTGCTCGACATGGGCTACAAGCACGTGTCGAACGTCGGCGGGTTCAACGCCTGGAAAGAGGCCGGCGGCCCGACCGAGGGCTGAGGCGGTCCCGGATATGGTAACATTGCCCCGCGCGGCCGGAGACGCCGCGCGGGGCGGTCATGCGGCGGAAACCCTGCAAAAAGGGAGGCTCCTGCATGATCATGCGCATCTTTCAGGTCGTCACGCGCCCGGGGAAGGAGGCGGAGTTCAGCCGCTTCTTTCACGAGACGGCCATTCCGCTGATGAAATCGACCGACGGCTGCCTGACCGTTCTTCCCGGCGCGGCGCGCCCCGAAAGCCCGCGCGAGTTCAGTTTCGTCATGGTCTGGCGCGATCTCGCGGCGCTGAAGGCCTTCGTGGGCGAGGATTACCGCTCCGCGCATGTCGATCCGGCCGAGGCGGAAATCGTCGAATCGCGGACCATCCACCATTACGATCTGGTCGAAACCTGAGGCCCCAACGAGAAGGGGCGCCCGAAGGCGCCCTTTCCGAATTCCTTCAGGCCGTTGATCAGGCCTGGGCGGTGGTGGAAGCCACGTCGATGGTGACGCCCGGGCCCATGGTGGAGCTCAGCGAGACCTTCTGCATGTAGGTGCCCTTGGCGCCCGACGGCTTGGCCTTGGCCACAGCGTCGCAGAAAGCGCGGACGTTCTCGACCAGCTTGGCCTCGTCGAAGGAGGCCTTGCCGACGCCGGCGTGAACCACGCCACCCTTTTCGGCGCGGAACTGCACCTCACCGCCCTTGGCGGCCTGCACGGCGGCTGCCACGTCGGGGGTCACGGTGCCGACCTTCGGGTTCGGCATCAGGTTGCGCGGGCCGAGGATCTTACCCAGGCGGCCGACGATCGGCATCATGTCCGGGGTCGCGATGCAGCGATCGAACTCGATGGTGCCGCCCTGGATGGTTTCCATCAGGTCTTCGGCGCCCACGATGTCGGCGCCGGCGGCCTTGGCTTCATCGGCCTTGTCGCCACGGGCGAACACGGCGACGCGAACGCTCTTGCCGGTGCCGTTCGGCAGAACGACGGTGCCGCGGACCATCTGGTCGGCGTGGCGGGTGTCGACGCCCAGGTTCATCGCGATCTCGACGGTCTCGTCGAACTTCGCCTTGGCGTTGCCCTTCACGAGCGCAACGGCTTCCTCGACGCTGACGTCTTCCTTGCCGGCGAATGCTTCACGGGCGGCGCGGGTGCGTTTTCCAAGCTTGGCCATGACTTACCCTTTCACCTCGATACCCATCGACCGGGCGGAGCCCAGGATGATCTGCATTGCAGCGTCGACGTCGTTGGCGTTGAGGTCCTTCATCTTGGCTTCGGCAATTTCCTTGACCTGAGCCACGGTGACGGTCCCTGCGGTCTGCTTGCCGGGGTTGTTGGCGCCCGACTTCAGCTTCGCGGCCTTCTTCAGGAAGTACGACGCCGGCGGCGTCTTGATGTCCATCGTGAAGGACTTGTCCTGATAGTAGGTGATGACGGTCGGGCAGGGCGCGCCCGGATCCATGTCCTGCGTCTTGGCGTTGAACGCCTTGCAGAATTCCATGATGTTGATGCCGCGCTGACCGAGGGCGGGGCCCACGGGCGGGGACGGGTTTGCCTGACCGGCAGGCACCTGCAATTTCATCTTGCCGGCGAGTTTCTTGGCCATCTGGCCTCTCCTTCTTCATCGGTGCGCAGGTTGCGCACCCTACCGAGACACGACGCGTCGCGCCTCACTGGTTAGCGTGGTGTGGTCCGGACGCGCGCGTCCTCGCCCCCCACGAACGAACGGCGTTGCCGCCGCATGGTGCGTGCTGCCACGCACCGGTCGCTCAGGTTTCCTTGGAGACCTGAGTGAATTCCAGCTCGACCGGGGTCGCCCGGCCGAAGATCGACACCGTCACCTTCAGGCGCTGATTGTCGTCGTCCACGTCCTCGACCATGCCCGAGAAGCCCTCGAACGGGCCGTCGGTCACGTTGACCTGCTCGCCGACCTCGTAGGTGATCAGCGAACGCGGCGCCTCGACGCCTTCCTCTACTCGGTTGAGGATCTGGTTCACCTCGGCATCGCGCATCGGCATCGGCTTGCCCTGCGGGCCGAGGAATCCGGTGACCCGGTTGATCGAGTTGATCAGGTGGTAGCCGCGGTCGGTCATCTCCATGTGCACCAGCACGTAGCCCGGCATGAAGCGGCGCTCGGCCGTCACCTTCTTGCCGCGGCGCACCTCGATGACCTCTTCGGTCGGCACCAGCACCTCGTCGATCTCTTCCTCGAGGCCGGCCTGGGCCACGTCGTGACGGATCTGTTCGGCGATCTTCTTCTCGAAGTTCGAGAGGACGCTAACCGAATACCAACGCTTCGCCATGCCGTGCCTTGTCCTTGCTTCGTGCCCGGGCCCGCTGGCTCAGGCGAATTCCTGTTGTCTCTGTCCCCGGACCATCGGGATGGCCCATCCCAAAAGAAAAGCGGCGTGCGACCCGAATCGATGCACGCCTGCTGGGGAGAGTTCGGCTGCTTTAGCGCCGGGACTGTCCGTTTTCAAGGGCGGATCGACCGCCCGGTTCCTGGTCGGCCTGCCTGGTTCAGCCGAAGAACCGGAGCACCTGTGTCAGGCCGGTGCGGATCAGAAGGTCGACCACGAAGAAGAAGATCGCGGTCAGCGTTGCCAGGGCAAAGACCATCATGGTGGTCAGGAGGACTTCCCGACGGGTCGGCCAGACGACCTTGCCGACTTCGGTGCGCACCTGCTGCATGAACTGGAGGGGGTTGGCCATCTGTCTTCCCGAGCTGTCGCGATATCTGCTTCGAGCGCTGCACATACGCGCCCCGGGCAGCGAATTCAAGCCGGCTGCCGAAAACGCGACCGGCAAAGATCCGCCGGTTTCGACAGGTATCTTTCCGGATCCGGCCCGTTGCCCACTTTGTGCCATGATGTTCCGTCAAATCTCCAATGAGCGCAAATCGACCGAATTGTTGCGAATGGAGGTTGTCATGTTCGGAGGGACGTTTCGGATGCCTTGGCACGGGTATCTGCTGCTGTCTCTGATTGTCGCCGCGTTTGCCGTGTGGATGCACAGCGACCTGGTGCGCGTGGAGCAGGAAAAGAAGGCCGCGCTGGTGCAGCAGGCGCCGGCGCCCGTTGCTCTGGCCGACTTCCAGAAGCAACGCGACATCCACCTCGCCGACGAGGTCAACGTGCTCGGCTGGATCAATCCCGTGTTCAACACCCACCTGGTCAAGGGCGACGGTGGGCGAGGCGGCGAACGCCTCATGTTTGTCCTGTTCGATGGTGCAGATGGCGAGACCGCCGGCATCGCACGGGCGGCGATCCTGATTCCCTCGGCTCTAGAACAGAATTTCCGTGGCTGGGTCGCCAGGTCGAATCCGGCGCAGGAGGTGTGGCAGACCCGGATCGCGCAGGGATACGAGCGCGACGTCTATCAGTTCAACGGGCGCGCGGTGGCATCGCCGGACCTCGGGCAGCTGGCCATCGCCGCCATGGACGGGGCGGGGCTGACACCCGCGCCCGACTTCATCTTCATCGACCCCTACCTCGAGGGGCGCGAGGTCGCGCTGGCGGCCGATCCGGCGATGACGATGCAACTCACGGCCGTCGTGGGCGCGGTGAGCATGGTTCTGCTGTTCGCGGCAATCTCCAATTTCGACCGGAGCCGCGCGGTGCACCGGGCGAACGTCGTGCCCGAAGTCGCGCCGGAGGATCTGGACGACTTCGGCGCGCCTCAGGTCCGCGTTGCCACCGAGGCGCGCGTTCCGATGCTGCCGGAGCTCGAAGACGCGCCAGACGCTTCCGAGGCCGCCGCGCCAGCCGGTGCGGCCAACTGGCTCCGCTCGCCCCTGGTGCTGATCCTGCTCGCCTTCATCGGCATTGCCTCCGCGACCGGCTCGCCACCCAGGGTGATCCTGATGTCGCTTGTGCCGGCCTTCGTCGTGGCGGCCGTGGTCTGGGCCGTGCTGCGGATGATCTGCAACGGGGTCCGTGCGGCGAAGGAGGGGCGCACCGTGACGC
Organism: Tropicimonas sediminicola; assembly: GCF_900188335.1. Taxonomy (GTDB): domain Bacteria; phylum Pseudomonadota; class Alphaproteobacteria; order Rhodobacterales; family Rhodobacteraceae; genus Tropicimonas; species Tropicimonas sediminicola. The sequence continues at coordinate 54,128 of NZ_FZOY01000014.1, forward strand.
GCGCCGGTCTATTCGGGGACCGCAAGGTCTTCGCGGCGCAAGAGACGGACGAAATCGTGGCGAAAACCGACGATCCGGCCGCGGTGTCTGACATTGTGCCGTTGCGTCAGTCTCTCCAGCGGGCGCCGGAGCCCGCTCCGCGACCGCGTCGGCGCAAAGGCCCGAAGGGCTTGGGTATCAACGCCGTTGACGTGCGTTCCGCCGCGGAAAAAGACCGTGCGAAGCGACCGCAACGGGAGCCGGAACACGCATGAGGCGACTGCCTCGGAATTCCCATTAACTCTCCGAACGCTTGCCACCATTCCGCCACTTGGAAGTGGGAAAAGAAGCTTGTGTCCACCGGGGTTTTAAAGATTTTGACAGGCAGTTGGCTGTCGCTGGTATTGGTTTCTGCTCTGGTGGGCACACGTTCGAGAGTGCCCTGTTGTGTTCGGCGCGTTTGCCCTTGCGCCACCCGAGAATGGAATGCACGGCCTGTAGCTGCCGCACCGGCCGTGCGCCCCTTCCGACCTTTCAGCTTCCCCAGGTCCAGGTTGGCCGCCCGCGACAGGCGTTCCGCGCGTCAAAACGCATGGCAGCAGGTGCTTCCAAAGCCCGCCAAATCGCGGACAAGGCTTTCGATATGTGGGAAGTGGCAGGGGCAGCAGGGTTCGAACCCGCGACCTACGGTTTTGGAGACCGTCGCTCTACCAGCTGAGCTATACCCCTACGGCCTGCGTTTCTTAGGTATTCCGCCCGGGAGCGTCAAGCGCATATCACAGCGCCCGACAGTTTCCCGACCGACCGTCCTTGATCGCCGGGGTGCCGCCTCCGGCATGGCCTTGATGCAAGGCCTTTGGTAACGCCGTTTCATGCAGACACCGACATCCCCTTCCGCCGATTCCGACCCCGCGACGCAAGCCCTGAGCGATCGGCCTTGGTCGATGCTGATGGATCGGGCGCTTGGAAAGGCGCGCGCCGTGCCCACGATGCTCAGCGGCGAGGAGCAGCGTCTGTACTACTGGCTGACCGCGTTCTGGGCGGAGGGCGCCGGCGAGATCGTCGATCTGGGGTGTTTCGCGGGTGGCTCCACGGCGCGACTCGCCGAGGGGCTGGATGTGTCCGGCCACGATGTGCGCGTGCATGCCTTCGACCGTTTCACCGCCGGCGAGGACGTGAAGCGGTCGATCTTGTACCCGCAGGGAATCGCCCCCTTCGAGGGCACGGATATCCTGCCCCTGGCACAGGACCTCCTCGCGCCCTGGGGCGAACGGATCCGGTTTCATCGCGGCGAAATTGACGGAATGGATTGGGGCGGCGATCCGATCGAGCTGCTGGTCATGGATGCCTCAAAGGCGGCCGACACGATGGACCGCATGGCGGAAACGTTCCTGCCGCATCTCGTGCCGGGGCGGTCACTGCTCGTGCAGCAGGACTTTCTCCACTGGAGCCAGCCCTGGGTGCCGGTGCAGATGGAGCGACTCGCTGCCTTTTTCACGCCGCTCGTACATGTGCCGCGCGACACACTCGTCTTCCTGTGCCACCGCAGGCCGACACGAGAGGAGCTGTGCGCTGCCCGGACGGCGGACCTGTCGGACGAGGTGTTGCTGAGCTACCTCGAGATGGCGCACGAGCGCTATGCCGACTGGGGGCTGGCGGCGCGGCTGGACGAGACGATCCTCGGGCTGCGCGCCAATCCCGGGAAGCGGCGGGCGTTCCAGTTCAAGCGCCCCTGACAGCAACGCAGGGTCACCGCGGCGATACGCGCTCGACGAACCGTTCGACGGCCAGCTGTGCCGCGAGAGTGGCTTCAGGCGAGAACTGCAGAAGGCTGAACGCGCTCTTCTCCGCCTGGTCGAAGCCGTGGGTTGCGCCATCCAGAACCAGCGACGTCACGTCGTTGCCCTGCGTCGCCATACGCGCGACCAGGTCTTCGCAGGAGGTCTCGTTCGCAATGGTGTCGCCCTCGACCAGCAGGAAGAGCGTCGCGACATCGGTCGTCCAGCCGAAGCGCGCCACCTGGCTGCCGGCGCCGCAATAGGGATAGAACAGAACGGCTCCGACGATCCCGTCCAGCCCTTGTTCCGCGAAAGAGGGCGGCCAGCGGGACAGGCCATGCGGCGGCCGCCCGCGATCGAACAGCGCCAGCATATCGAGAATCGCCCAGCCACCATGCGATGCCCCGAGCAGCAGAAGGCGGTCCGGATCGACGCCGTCCATTGATCGCGCATCCTCGACCGCGACCGCCACATCTCCCGCGCGTTCCGCGCCGGTGAGCAGCTGGCCAGCGCAGATCAGCCGCCAGATCTGGGCGTCCGCATAGCCGCGGGGGCCGTGGCTGTCGACGATCACCGAGGCCCAGCCCCTGGCCGCAAGCGCCTCCGCCCATCGGTCCATGTTGTCCCTCGGCCCGTCGCAGCCCGAGAACAGCAATGCCGTCGGCCAGGGCCCCGTCCCATCGGGAAAGGTCACGCGATACTCGGGGGCTAGCATCCCCGATACGGCTTGCGGGCTCTCGGCCGATGACAGCCATCCAAGGTACCTGGTCAGCGTATTGCCTGCCAGCATCAGGCCCAGCACCACCACTGCGCCAGCACCCCAGATGAGCCAGCGCAGCCTCCGCCTCCCGGGCGCCTTCACCAGTCACCCTCGCCGCGATTGTCCGACCCACGACGACCGAGCCGCTCCGCGATTCCAGCGGTCGTCGGTTGGTCGGGCAGCGCGGACAGGCTTGCCAGATTGGCAGGGCGTCGTTGGAGGCGTGAGAGCGTTGCCAGCGATGCGCCGAACCGACGGGCTGCGGTCCCCTGGGCGCGACCAATCTCTGCTTGCAACAGCGACATCTTGCGGAGCGCAGGCCCCTGGGCGCAAAGCCACCCCGTAGCGTTACGCGTCTTGACCGAAGTGCCGGCGCAAATCATCGAATCCAGAGAACGATCCATCGCGAACTCTCCAAACCAAGGACACCGCCTACCACGTTCACTGTATCGGTCCAAGCTTCGCCCGTGTCGTCGGAACAGCCCTGCTTCAGGCCTCAAACGCACCGCCGAACTTGCATCAAAGAGAAGATGAAAGTTTTTTGACGATCAGCCTCATTTTCCCCTTGCAGCCGATTCAGACCGGGCCTAGATAGTCACCTCCTGTCGCGGGGTGGAGCAGCCCGGTAGCTCGTCAGGCTCATAACCTGAAGGTCGTAGGTTCAAATCCTACCCCCGCAACCACTTTCACCGAACTCAGCGATACCTTGGCCAAACGTTGGCCATCGCGAGTTTCGGTGGTGGCTCCCAGGACAACAAGCGCTTCGATATCTCCGTCGAGCTGGACCTCCCAGCCGGGGGTTGCGTGGATGATCCGAACCTCCGTGATCAGTTCGCGCAGAAGGGCGAGGGCTTCGTCGCGGATGCCCGGTTCTTGAATGGACTCGCCGAGCAGTTCGACCTTCTGCCGGTAGATCGCTGAAAGGTTCGGATGCAACCTGACAGGCGATGGCGGCGGTTCCGACAGTCTTGCATCCAGGGCGGCCTTTTCGGCTTCGAGGCTTTCTAGCTTGGCCAGCAGACCAGGCGTGCGCAGCCCATCCGCGATGGCATCATAGAAACCCTCGAGCTTGCCGCTGACCTGCTTCAGCTGCCGGGCCAGTTCTGCACGTTTCGCTTCCTCTGCATCGCGGCCGCTGTTGATCTCACGGTGATAGGCTTCGATGAACGCCTCCACGGCTTTGGGTTGCATCAGACGTTCCCGAAGTAGGTCGAGAACGAAGTCCTCCAGGACCTGTCGCCGGATGCCTTTGCGCTGATCGCAGGTTCCGAGTTTGCGCGCATTGGAACAGGCGAGGTAGTCCCGACCGGCCGCCGCAAACACTCCACCGCAGGCGCCGCATCGTAGCAGTCCCGTCAGGAGATGACCCGGGCGGCGATGCTCCCAGAAACGGCTCTTCTTGATGCCCTGGACGGCCGGCGTCGCTTCGATCTCGGCCTGCCGTGCCTTTACTCGATCCCACAACGTATCGTCCACAATGCGAAGGTGGGGGGTGTCTTCGACGATCCGTTCTTCCTGAGGGTTGATGCGGGAAATTCGTTTTCCGGTTGCCGGGTCCTTTACATAGCTGAGCCGGTTCCAGACCAGGCGACCGACGTAGAGCTCGTTGTTGAGAATGCCAGTGCCACGCTGGCGATGGCCGCGAATGGCCGTGTCGCGCCACAGGCGACCGCGGGGTCCTGGGATGCCGTCAGCATTCAGGTCCCGTGCGATAGCCTTTGGCGACTTGCCCGATGCAAAGGCCTCGAAGATCCGGCGGATGATGGCTGCTTCGGCTTGCAGGATCTCTCGATCCCCACGCTCCTCGCCCGGGACGACAGCGTAGCCGTAGCAGAGACCGCCGGCGCTTTTGCGCGCCCGAATGCGGCCTTCGAGGCCGCGGCGGGTGTCAACGGCGGCGCAAAAACCGACCACTGGGCGGAGCAAAAGTCGGCCAGTCTGGGCATGACCGTCGCCTTGGCAAACGTGCTCCTCGTATAG
>NZ_FZOY01000013.1 GCF_900188335.1 Tropicimonas sediminicola
CGAGCGACGACAGCGACAGCGAGGGCGCGGGCCTGGCCTATGCCATCACCGGCGGCGCGGATGCGGCGCTCTTCGCCATCGACCCCGCGACCGGCACGCTGAGCTTCCTCGCGGCCCCGGACTACGAGAGCCCGGCCGATGCCGACGGCGACAATGCCTACCAGGTCCAGGTCACGGTGAGCGATTCCGGCGGCCTGACCGATGTGCAGGACATCACCGTCACGGTCGTCGAGAGGACACCAATGGTCTTCGAGACCCGGGTGGCATCCGGAACCGACGACGCCGAGGAGCGCGGCAGTTCGGGCCGGATGTATCTCGACAGCACGGATCTCGAACTGGCCACGGACGGCACGTCTGAGCAGACCGTCGGAATTCGGTTCACCGGCATCAATATTCCCCAGGGCGCAACGATCACCAATGCTTACATCCAGTTCCAGTCCGACGAGGTGGATACCGGCCTCGTTTCCCTGACGATCCGGGGAGAGGACAGCGACAGCGCGGCGGTGTTCGGCGCCGCTGACAACGATATCTCCACGCGCGCGACCACGGACGCCTCGGAGGCCTGGGCTCCGGTGGCGTGGACGACGGTTGGGGCCGCGGGTCTCGACCAGCAAACACCGGATCTTGCGGCAATAGTGCAGGAGATCGTCGACCGGGCCGGCTGGGCGGCGCTGAACGACCTGGTCTTCGTGATAAGCGGGAGCGGAACCCGCACGGCAGAGGCCTACGAGGGCGACGCCGATGGCGCCCCATTGCTGCATATCGAATGGATGCCGGCCGGGCCGATCACCGATCCGGTGGTCTTCAATACTCCGGCCGACGGGGATCCTGACGCAAACCAGATCAGCGAAACGGCCTCCACAGGGGCGTTGGTCGGGATCACAGCCTCCGCCGCGGATCCCGATCCCGACGACTCGGTCACCTTCAGTGTCGACGATCCCCGGTTCACGATCGATCCCGTCACCGGTGTCATTTCTCGATCCGGCTCAGGGGAACTGGATGCCTTGTCGGAGCCCTCGATCACGCTCCAGGTGACGGCGAACTCGTCGGACTTCAGCACCGCCGTCGAGACCTTCGACCTGACCGTACTGGACGCCCCGGAGCCTGTGGCCTTTGACTCGCCGCCGGACGCCAACCCCGCCGCCGATCGCATTCTCGCGGACGCGGCCGCCGGGACCTCGGTGGGGATCACCGCCTCCGCGTCCGATCCCGACCTTGGCGACACGGTCACCTACAGTATCGACGATTCCCGCTTCTCGATTGATCCGGTTAGCGGCGTCATCACCCGTTCCAATACCGGGAGTCTCGACGCCCTGTCGGAGCCCACGATCACGGTCAGCGTGACGGCGAGCTCGTCGGATGGCAGCAGCGCCACAGAAGCCTTCAGCCTCAGCGTCGTGAGCCAGCTCCTGCCGACAGGGTTGGCATGGGTCAATTCCGTCGATGCGTCGCAATGGTCGCCACCGGCCCCGGACACCTCCGGCATCGTCTTTATCGACCATCTGGGAACGCTGCTCGTCTCGGATTCCGAGGTCAATGAAATCCAGAGCCTGTTTACCGGCGACAACCTGTTCCAGATGGATCTCGACGGCACTCTGCGCAGTACGCTCACGACCATCGGATTCTCGGATGAACCAGCGGGGGTGACGTACAACCCGGCCAACCGTCACCTCTTTTTCTCGGACGATTCCGGGCCCAGAGGTGTCTACGAGCTCGATCCCGGGGCTGATGGAGCCTACGACACAGCCGACGACATCGTGACCTACTGGTCTTCGGGCGCGTTCGGCAGCACCGATCCGGAAGGCATCGCCTACGACACCACGCGTGATGTCCTTTACATCGTGGACGGGGTAACTTCGACGATCTTTACCGTCGATCCCGGGCCGAACGACATCTTCGACGGCATAGCATCAGAGGGTGGCGATGATTTCGTGTTCAGCTTTGATGGGCAGCCCCTCGGGATCTCCGATCCGGAAGGCATTGCCTACGATCCGGTTCTCGATGTCTTGTTCGTGACCGCGTCGGACGACGCGGTGGCAATGATCACGACGAGCGGCGAACTGCTCGGGTCGTTCGACATATCAGCGGTGGATGTATCCAACGCCGCCGGATTGACGATGGGACCGAGCAGCGAGGATCTGACCCAGAGCAGCCTGTATTTGGTTGCGCGGGGTGTGGATAACGACACGGACCCGACTGAAAATGACGGCATGGTCTACGAGTTCAGGCTGGTGTTCGAGGAGCCGCTGATTGCCTGATCCGGTCGAGCTCGACGCCCGCGGTGGCGGTGTCAGAGGGTGGCAGGTCGGGGTGGGGCCGGGCTGTCGTGCGACCCGAGACCGGCCCGTTTCTGTCTGACATCTTCGCCACGCAACTGCGATCCCGTTTCGCCCGGTGCCGCCGGCAACTCGGAGCGATCGCAGGAGGGGCGGCCGAACGATCACGGGGGAGGGAACCGGTCGCGGCCGCTCGCCCGTTGATCGCGACGTTGCATGTGGCATGCCTTTCGGACGGAAAACGCCGTCGGCTTCACGAGCCTCATGGGCTTCCTGCCCCCGTCCTCATCGAACTGCCCGGGGATGCCGGGGCCGAAAAAAAGGCGCGGGGGTGCGTGCGGGTTTTGCACTCCAACCCTTTGTCGGGCAAAACTCCTTCAACAACAGTCCGTCCCCGACAAAGCGATTTTCATGCCCAAGACGATACCCCTGATCCGCGCTGCCAATGTCCTTCCGCTGGTCCGGTTCCTCGAGGCCAACGGAAACGGCAGTGCGACGTTTCTCGAAGCGGTCGACCTCGGGTACTGGTTCGCGCTCGCGCCGGAGGATCCGGTGCCGATGCTGAACGCCATCGAACTCCTGCGCGACATGTCGCGCGCCTTTGGGACGGATGTCGGGGCCGCGATCGTGTCGCAGGCGAGTATCGGCGAACTCGCCTTCATCGGGCAGGTGGCGCTCGGCGCGCGGACACCGGCGGAGGCGCTTCGGCGGGTGGCCATGGCGCTGCCGTTCCATTGCAGCCACGAGATGCTCCGGGTCGAGGAGACCCGCGGCGGACTGTCGATCATCCATACGCTGTCGGTCAGGATCGAGCCGGAATCGCTCCACGCGATCCATGTGCTCTTCTGCTCGATGATGGCGCAGCTCTGCCGGTTCACCGGCCTGCAGCCGCCGCTGCTCGCCCGGATCGCGGTGGTGCCGCACCCCGAGACGGGGCTGGACGCCCTGGTGACGCATTTCGGCGATTGCGTGGTGCCCAGCCCGGATCACAGCCTGCGGATCACGATGGACGCCCATGTCGCGCTGAATCCCTTTCGCGTTGTCGCGCGCGACAGGCTCGCCAATGCCGCCGGCATCACGGTTCCGCCTCTGGCCGAGGATTCGAGCCTCGCGGCCTCTGTGCGGCCGGTGATCGCTGCCATGCTGCACGGCGGCGAGCCGACGATCGAACGGGTGGCGCGGGCAGGGGGCATGAGCGTCCGGACCCTGCAACGGCGGCTGACGGAGGAGGGCACCTCGTTCTCGGCGGAGCTCGACCGGGTTCGGCGCCAGCTCGCGGTGGCATTGCTGAGGACGCCCGATGTCGACCTCTCGGATCTGTCCGAACGGCTGGGCTATTCCAGCACCTCGACGCTGTCGCGGGCGGTGCGCAGGCTGGTCGGCAACAGCCCGTCGGGGGCGCGGGCCGGGCTGGCCGGCTGAACCGTCCCGAGAAAGTGGCGCGCAAAGCAAAACCACCCTGCAAAGCTCCCTGTAATGTTCTGTAAACACATTCAGAACAGGAGCCGGACGCCATGCCGGGACGTCGTCTTTTCAGCCTTTGCGCGTTTATCGCGGCCAGCGCGGCCTTTGCCCAGGACGAGGGGCCGGGACCGATTCCGCCGGAGCTGGGGCGCATCGCGGACGAATGGGCCTGCGCCCAATCGCGCGAGACGCCGGGCTATTTCGCCTCGCTGAACGGCGCCGAGGTGAGCGACGCGGAGCGCAGCCAGCTTTATGCCTGTGCGAGCTTCCTGGGGAACTTCGAGGGCGGCAACACCGTCTATGCCTCGCCGAGCGCCGACAGCTACCAGGGCGTCCTGTTCATGAACAACCGGCGGCCGGGCGAGCTCTATCTCACCGGGGGCAACAACCCGCCGCCGCAGGGCAAGGTGCCGCCCGGACCCTACGTGGCGCGGGCCGACGACACCACCGGGCGCGAGATCTGGCGCACCTACCTGCAGAACGGAAACGTCAGCGGCGAATGGGTCGGCGCGGCCAACCTCAACATCCTGCCGGACGGTGCGATCGTCGTGGCCTTCGGCAATCACCTCGTGAAGCTCGACGGCGACACCGGCCGCATCCTCCAACATGCCGCCCTGACGCCCGACGCGCCGCTCGAGGGGAGCAATTTCAAGCATCTGACCATCGCCCCGGACGGCACCCTGATCGTCAAGAACCAGACGCGAGCGACGCCTTGCGATATCCAGGGCACGCTGGCGGCATTCCAGTGCCCGGGCGGCGTCGCGGCCTCTCCCGGTTCGACGATCCTCGCCGTGGATCCGGACACATTCGAGGTGCTGGCCCGGGTAAGCGTGCCGGAAAACGCGGTGGTGCCGCACACGATCACCAGCTTCGACGGCCGCATCGCGATCTACGCGCCCTCGATCCTGAAAGCCTACAGGTTCTTCTGGGACCCGGAAACCAGGACCCTGTCGCAGGACGCGGACTGGGCGACGCCCTACCTCGAGCCGGGACAGACCACGGGCGACGCCCCGGCGATCCTCGGCGACTGGGTGGTGTTCCAGACAAACGGCCTGCCGACCGACAAGGCGGCGTCCTCGATCACCGCGATCAATCAGCACGACGCCACACAGATCACCCGCGTCTATCCCTTCGGAGAGGACCTGCCTACCGGGCAGAGCTGGGCGCCGCCCAAGTCCGCGGTGGACACCGAGAACGGCCTGGTCTTCTCCGCCGACCAGAACATGATGAAGATCGGCGCGGTGCGGCTGGACCAGGACAGTGGCGAGATGGAGGTCGTCTGGACTCTGGATGGCGCGACCACTGCGCTTCAGGCGCTCTATGGCCCGGCGGATGCGCGGGTGCTCGGCACCGCGCGCGCCGCGGCCGGGACGACGCTGGCGGAACTCAACCAGACCAATGCGCCGACTTACACGCAGACGGCGCTCTGGCTGAATGCGCTGACGGGCGAGGTGCTTGCGGAATCCGATCCCTTGCCGCCGATGAACTTCAACACCTTGCTCTCGCCCGGTTACGGCGGGCGGTTCTACTACATGCACGATCAGGGGTTCTACGTGCTCAAGGTCCTGCCCGAGCGTCCATGAACATGACCGCGGTCACAGCCGACACCATAGGAAACACAATGGATACCATGAAGATTGCCATTCTTGCCGCCGCGCTTGCCTGCCTTGGAGCGCCGCTTGCCGCACAATCGCCGAAGCCGGTGGAGCCGGTGACGATCTCCGACATGCGCGGGATGCGGTTCTGCGAGTTCCTGCTGATCTACGAGGACCACGTGGACATCTACAACACTTCCGCCTCCGACGGGTGCCCGGAAGACCTCTGGGCCAGCATGGACACTGCGGCGATTGCCGAGGCGCATGGCGCGAAAATGGCGCAGCTGAACGGGCCGCATTTCTGGGCGATGGACGGCCAGACGCTTGGCCTTGGCGAGACGGCGGATTTCGGCGGCATGGCGGCGCGCTATGCCGCGACGCTGCCGCTCGCAGCGCTTGGCTCCGGCAAGGGTGCCGATCCCTACAAGCCCTATGTCAGCGCCAAGCTGCAGACGATGGTCTTCGAATCCGGAAAGCCGGTCTACCAGCTCGTCGGACCGGACGGCGGCGTCTATATTCTCAACGCCTATGGCGAAGAGGTGCAGGGCGGCGACCCGGCGAACCTCGCCACGCAACTTTCGCCGGCGGAGGGGTGGAGCTTCCGGACCGAGACCCCGGCGCAGGACCTGACGATCGAGGGCACCTCGGAGACACCGGTCGACATGGTGGGCGATGACCTCCACCAGTACTACACCCGCATGCAGGGCGCCCAATGACCGGCGCCCGCGGGCTCCGCCGGCATGCCGCCGGGACGGCCGCTGCGCTCTGCGCTGTTCTCGGGGCCGGGTCGGCGATGGCGCAATACGTGGACCCGGCGACGCCGACCTATTCGGGCTATGCGGGCGAGCCGAAGAACCTCGAAGGCGGCGACAGCGTCACCGAGGATCTTTCGCAAGACGACGTCGATGTGGGCGGGGTGCTCGAGTTTCCCAAGGTCGAGGCGTTCTTCCAGCCGTTCTTTGACTGGAAGAAACGGCTCAACGAGCGCACCGGTCTGCAGCTTCAGTTCAGCTACCAGACCCTCTACCAGACCACCGATGACGACGGCGTGCCGTATTCCGACGCCTTCGCCGGGCGCGCCCAGGTGCAGGGCGCCTGGACGCTCTTCGACCGGGGCGGCCGCAACCCCGGCAAGCTCACGTTCCGGATCGAGAACCGTTACACCATCGACAGCGAAATCCCGCCCAGCCAGTTCGGCTACCAGTTCGGCAGCGTCACCCCATCCGGCACCGGCTTCAGCGATTTCGGCTCGGCGCTGACGGAACTTGCCTGGCGGCAGACGCTGGCCGACGGAAAGTTCAAGTTCATCCTCGGCAAGATCAGCGCCATCTCCTGGTACAACGTCCATGCGCTGTCCTCCTCCATGCGCGGTTTCCAGAACACGGGCCTGCAAAGCTCGCTCTCCAAGCCTGCGCCGGGGCGCGGGATCGGCGGCGGGTTCGGCTACGAGTTCAGCCCGAAATTCGTGATGGTCGCCGGCATCCACGATGCCAACGCCAGGACGCCGGACGACCCGTTCGACACGATCGGCGAGGGAGAGTTCTATCGTTCGGTCGAGTTCCGCTACTATCCGACCACGCCCGATCGCTGGCGGTACGACCAGGTCCGGCTGCAGTTCTGGCAGCAGGACGCGCTCAGCGAGAGCGGCACCCCGGCCGATCAGGGCGTCACGATCTCGGCCAGCCGGCTGTTCGAGGACCGCTACTTCGTGTTTGGCTTCGGCGGGATGTCCGAAGGCAAGGCCACGCTGTTCGAGGCCGATGCCGCGGCGGGATTCGGGATCGCCTTCGACACCCGCCACCGCGCCGCCCGCGATGCGCTCGGGATAGGGATCGCCTGGGGACGGCCGTCGAACGACAGGCTGCAGGAGCAATATACCGGCGAGATGTTCTACCGGTTCCAGCTCGTGGATCGCGTGGCTCTGACCCCGTCGATCCAATACGTGAAGAACCCGGCAGCGAATCCCAACAGGGAGGATGCGGTGATCTTCGGGCTGCGTACGCGGATCACGTTCTGAGGCGTCAAAGCCGCCGCCTCACGCGCGGTTGCGCTGGTCAGGCTGCGTCGCTCCAGAAGTCGCAGAGATAGGCGAGCGCCCCGTCCATGCCGTCGCGGGCGCAGCGGTCCTGGAAATGGGCCTCGCCGAGGTCGGCAAAGGCAGGGTGGGCCTGCAGCTCGGCTTGCTTGATCGACTTGTAGGCCATCGACCAGTCCGGAAAATCGCGCCCGGCCTTCGTGCCGCGTTCCAGCACGATCTTGGTGTGGTGGCGCGGGTCGGAGAAGATGCGTTTCCGCAGGCGCTCGATCTCGATCTCGTCGCCCTCCAGAAGCTGCATGAAGCTGCCCCGGTTGCGGCCCTCACCCTCGACATAGAGCAGGATCCCGGTGATCCCCTTGCCCGGATTGTAGGTTCGCGCTTCGGTCAGGATGTTCTCCAGGTCCGCGACATCGAGGTCGGAGGCGGCCTGGCTGACATAGACGAGGTAATGGGTGCTCACGGGCGGGCTCCGGTCTGCGGGAACGGGAATACTAGTTGGCGGTATAATCCGAGGTCGGGTCAAGTCAAGCGTGGATCTGGCCGCTAATTTGACAATATGAAATTGCGTTCAATATTTGCAAAATTGCTTGATCGCTGTCCGATATTGAGGCAGCGTTGCGGTGTGACCGACAGCAAACCATATCCCGCTTCCCGGGCCCACAGCCTGGAGGACATCCCCCCCGAAACGTTGGGCGGCGGGTCCGAGACGGCCGAGAAATCGGTGCGCCGGATCCAGTCGGTGGAGCGGGCGCTGACGATCCTGGAAATCCTCGCTGCCGCCCCCGATGCGCTGGCGCTCGGGGATATCGCGGAGCGTGCGGGGCTCAACGCATCGACCTGCCATCACCTGGTGGCGACGCTGGTCGAGCGCGGCTACGTGCTCAATGCCGGTCGGAACCGGGGCTACATGCTGAGTTCCCGGCTGCAGGAACTGACCGATGTGAGTGAGCGCAAGACCGACCTGTCGGATTTCGCGCGCTCCGACCTGGTAGATCTGTCGGGCCGGCTCGGGCTCTCGGTGCAGCTGGCCGAGATGCAGGGGACCTCGCTGGTCACCCGTTTCAAGACGAACGTCGCGGGGCTGCATGTCATCGAGGCCGATGAAGTGGTCAAGATGCGCGCCTCGCACGCCACGGCGACCGGCAAGGCGATCCTCGCCTGGCTGCCGGAATCGCAGATCCTGAAGGTGATCTCGGAGAATGGGCTGGAGCGCTTCACCGAGCACACGATCACCAGCGTGGTCGACCTGATGGAGGACCTGCGGTGGGTGCGCCGCAACGGATTTGCAGTCGACAACGAGGAGTTGCGGCTGGGCGTGGTCTGCTACGGCGCCGCGCTGCGGGACGAGAAGGGAACGGTGGTCGCCTCGGTGTCGGCCTCGTTCCCGGTCGAACTGGCGAAGGAGGAGTATCGCGAACACGTGGTGCAGGAGGTGACGGCATGCGCGCGCAAGCTGTCGGACCGTCTGCGCCTCGGGAGGTCATGAGGGAGACGCGAAACGCAACCGACATGACCTGAAGGCAACAAGACCTGACTGGAATCTAGGGAGGACACCCAGATGGCAATGCCTCAAGGCGTAAAGACGGATCCGAGCCATCCGATCCCCGAAACCATGAAAGCATGGGTTCTGGGAGATCCTGGCGAGTTGAAGCTGACGGACAAGCCGGTGCCGGTGCCGAAGAAGGCCGAGGTGCTGGTGAGGATCGACGCGGTGGCGATCTGCGCGACCGATCTGGAGATCATCTATCACGGCCCCCCGGCGCAGATCGAAGGCGGCGAGCCCTTCAACAAGAATTTCACCCCCGGACATGAATACATGGGCACCGTCGTGGCGCTCGGGCCGGGCGTGGACGAATACAAGATCGGCGAGCGGGTGACTGTCGAGATCCACGCCGGCTGCGGCCAGTGCAAGCGCTGCCGGCAGGGCATGTACACCTCCTGCCACAATTACGGAAAGAACTACGGCGATGTCGACAAGGGCCATCGGGCCAATGGCTTCACCACCGACGGCGGCTTCTGCGAATACCAGGTCAACAATATCAACACGTTGATCCACGTCGACGATAGCATGTCCGACGAGGAGGCGACGCTGGTGGTGACCGCGGGCACCTCGATGTACGGCCTCACGGAGCTTGGCGGGCTGGTCGCCGGCGAAAGCGTGGTGGTGACCGGGCCGGGGCCGATCGGGCTGCTGGGCGTGGCCGTGGCCAAGGCGCTCGGGGCGCAACCGGTGATCCTGACGGGCACCCGCGACAACCGGCTCGAGATCGGCAAGAAGCTCGGCGCCGACCACGTGGTCAACATCCGCAAGGAAGACCCGGTGGAGGCCGTGAAACGGATCAACGGCGGGATCGGCGTGGACTACGTGGTCGAATGCTCCGCCGCGCCCAACGCGGTCAACGAGGCCTGCCAGATGGTGAACCGCGGCGGCAAGGTCTGCCTCGCTGCCTTCCCCGGCGAGCCGCCGACGGTGGATGTGGCGCATCTCGTGCGCAACAACATCTACGTCTACGGGATCCGCGGCGAGGGCAAGTCCGCGACGCACCGGGCCGAGGCCTTCATGCGGCAGAAACGGTTCGACGCGACGCTGATCCACACCCACACATTCGAGATGGGCGACCTGCTGGAAGCCATCCGCTACGCCAAGGATCGGGTCGAGGATGCGATCAAGGTGGTGGTGAAGAACAAGCACAGCGCTGAAGGCCGGGTGGCCGCCGAATAGGCGGCCCCGGGCAGCCGGAGGAGGGCTGCTTAATGCTGACTTGCCAACGATACGAGACCCCGCGGACGCTGGCCGAAGCGCTGGCGCTGTGGGAAAGTGCGCCGGACGGCGCGCGGCTGATCGCCGGCGCCACCGACGTGCTGCCCTGGGCACGAGACGGGCGCGCCGGCGACGTCGACCTGCCGATGATGATCGACCTCAGCCGCGTCTCGGAGCTTTCGGGCTACGAGCGCCACGGCGGGCGGGTGCGGCTCGGCGCCAACGTGGTCTTCCAGGACTTCCTGGAGGACCCGTCGCTGGCGGCCTGGCTACCGGTGATGCCCTATTGCTCGGTCTGGTTCGCCGATGACCAGATCCGCCAGCAGGCGACGCTTGCCGGCAACCTGGTGAACGCCTCGCCGGCCGCCGACGGCACGCCTCCGGTGATCGCGCTCGATGGCGAGATCGAGCTCTGCCGGATCTCCAATGGCGCCGTCATGTGTCACACGATGCCGGTGGCGGAGTTCGTGACCGGGCCGGGCCGGACCCGGCTTGCCCCGAACGAGCTGGTCAGCGCGGTGACGCTCGATGTGGCCGAGGGCTACGGCGCCTCGTTCCAGAAGGTCGGGCAGCGCCGTTCGCTGGTGATCTCGGTGGCCTGCGTCGCGGCGCTGGTCAAGACCGACCCAACCGGCACCCGCTTCGAGGACGTGCGGATCGCGCTCGGCGGCGTCGGGCCGGTGCCGCAGCGCCTCGGCGATGTCGAGGAACGGCTCAAGGGCGAGGTGATCGACGCCGGACTGATCGCCGATGTCGCGGCGGTCACTGCTGACCGCGTCGCCTCGCGCTCCCGCGTCGAATACCGCCGCCGCGTGGTGCCGGGCTTTGTCCGCGCCGCGCTGGAAGAAGCCGTGGACCGGGCGCGCAGCGACCGGCCGGCGGCTGCAAACAAGGAGGCTGTCAATGCCTGAGATCGATCTCTCCCTGCAGGTCAACGGCCGCAAGGTGACGCGCCGGGCCGATCCCGGCCAGCGCCTGCTGGACTTCCTGCGCGACGAGTTGAACCTGACAGGAACCAAGGAAGGCTGCGGGGCCGGCGAGTGCGGCACCTGTTCGGTGTTCGTGGACGGCAAGCTGGTGAAATCCTGCCTGATGCCCGCGGCCAAGGCCGATGGCGCGGTGATCGAAACCGTCGAGGGGCTGGCGAAGCCGGGCACCCTGGAGGTGATCCAGCGCGCCTTCCACAAGACCGGCGCCAGCCAGTGCGGCTATTGCATCCCCGGCATGGTCATGGCCGCGACCTCGGTGCTGCGCGAGGCGCCGGAGGCGAGCCTGGACGAGATCAAGGAGCGCATGGGCGGAAATATCTGCCGGTGCACCGGCTATTCCAAGATCATCGAGGCGGTCGAGCTGGCCCGCGACGTGGTGAGCGGCAAGGCGACGCCTGCCGCGCTGGAAGAGGATGGGCCGGGCGAGTCCTATATCGGGACCAACGTGCGGCGGCTCGATGCCCCGTCGAAGGTGACCGGGCGGCTCAAGTATGCCGGCGACATGGTGATGCCGGACATGCTCCACATGGCGGTGCTGCGCTCGCCCCATGCCCATGCCGAGATCCTGTCGATCGACACCTCCGAGGCCGAGGCAATGGAGGGGGTGGCCTGCGTCATCACCTCCGAGGACGTGCCCGGCACCGACGGTTTCGGCGTCTTCGTGCATGACCAGCCGATCATGGCGCGCGGCAAGGTACGGCACGTCGGCGAGGCGGTGGCGGCTGTGGCCGCCGAGACCGAGACGCTCGCCCGCCTGGCGGCCAGGAAGATCAAGGTGGAATACCGCGAGCTTCCGGGCCTCTTCTCTCCGGAGGACGCGCTCAAGGACGGCGCGCCGGTGATCCACGACTATGCGCCCGACAACCTCGTGAAGCACATCCCGATCCGCAAGGGCGACGTGGACAAGGGCTTTGCCGAAGCCGACCTGATCATCGAGGACGAATTCTCGACCCAGCAGGTCGAGCACGCCTATCTCGAGCCAGAAGCCGGGCTCGCCTATGTCGATGCCGATGACGTGGTCACGGTGATTTCGCCCAGCCAGAACATCACCCACCACCGGCACATGCTGTCCGAGATCATCGCCAAGCCGATCAACAAGGTGCGGTTCATCATGTCGCCCGTGGGCGGCGGCTTCGGCGGCAAGGAGGACATGATCTACCAGGGCATGCTGGCGCTGGCCGCGATGAAGACCTTCCGCCCGGTGCGGCTCGTCTTTACCCGCGAGGAATCGATCATCGCCTCGGCCAAGCGGCATCCCTCAAAGGTCCGCTACCGGATGGGGCTCAAGAGCGACGGTCGCATCACCGCGATCAAGTTCGAGATGCTGTCCGACGGCGGTGCCTATGGCATGTCGTCCGAAGGGGTGATGCGCAAGGCGGCGATCCTGTCCTGCGGCCCCTACGAGGTCGACAACATCCAGGTCGACACGCGCGCTGTCTATACCAACAACACGCCCTCCGGCGCGTTCCGAACCTTTGGCGGGATGCAGGCGCAGTTCGCGACCGAGAGCATGGTGGACATTGCCGCCGAGCGGCTCGGGCTCGATCCCTTCGAGATCCGGCGGCGCAACATGATGCGGGCGGGCTCTCTGACCCACACGCAGCAGCGGCTCGACTCCGCGTCGATCGACCGGGTGCTGGAGGCCGCCGAGCGCGCCTCCAATTGGGAAGCCGGCGCCGTTGGGATGCGCGGCCCCGAGCGCGGAGACCTGAACGGCCCCGGCACGCGGGCGCCTTGCACGCTCGGCGCCCGGTTCGAGCGCCCGGCCGGCGGAAAGGAGAAGGTGGCATGATGCAGCGCAAGATGCGAGGCCGCGGCGTGGCCGCGAGCTGGTACGGCATCGCCCGCACGGCAACGGTCGACCGGGCAGGGGCCTGGGCCGAACTCGACGATGGCGGCACCGCCAAGGTGGTGACCGGCGTGACCGAGATCGGCGAGGGCATCCTGACGGTGCTGGCGCAGATCGCGGCGGAGGAAACCGGCGTGCGCCCCGAGGACGTGACGATCGGCGACAACGACACCGCCCGCTCGCCCGAGGCCGCCCATGCCGGCGCGACGCGCCAGACCTATATGATCGGCAACTCGGTGGCGCTCGCCTGCCGCGAGGCGCGCGAGAAGCTCTTTACCGAGATCGCCGCGCACTGGGATGTCGAGGCCGCGACGCTGGTGGCCTTCGATGGCGTCCTGCGGGCCGAGGGCACCAACCTCGCCATGTCGATGGCGGAGGCGGTGGACATCTGCAAGAAGCGCGGCGTGGTGCCGGTCGGCTCCGGCCATTTCACCTCCCACGGCACCGGGCTCGATCCGGTCGACGGCTCCGGCCGGCCCTGGCAGGCCTATGTCTTCGGCACCCAGGTGGCGGAGGTGGAGGTCGACACGGTCACCGGTGAAGTCCAGGTGCTGGGTATCTGGGCGGCGCACGACATCGGCCGCGTCATCAACCCCCGCGGGGTCGAGGGCCAGATCGAGGGCGGCGTGGTGCAGGGCCTCGGCCAGGCGCTGATGGAGGATTACCAGACCGTCAACGGCCACACCACGACCCATGGCTTCGCCAAGTACATCCTGCCGACCTCGCTCGACGTGCCCGAAATCACCTCGGTCCTCGTCGAGGATCCCGACCCGCTCAGCCCGCTCGGGGCCAAGGGGATCGGCGAGCCGGCGCTGGTGCCGACCGCGCCCGCGATCATGAACGCGATCCACGACGCCATCGGCGTCCGCATCAAGTCGCTGCCGGCGTCCCCGGAGAAGGTGCTGGCGGCGCTGGCCGAGGAGGAGGCCCGGCAGGACGGGGCCGTCGCCGCCGAGTAGCGGCGCGGCCTGACGAAGGAAGAGGGAGGTCCGCGAGGCGCAGGTCAGCCGTGCCTTGCGGTTGGAACGGAGGGGAGAGAGACCGGATGGAAACATCTATGTACAGCGCGATGCGGGTGGGCGTCGTTCACTTCAAGGCCTTTCCGGGGCTCGAGACGGGGGTTGGCCCCCTGGTCGAGACGCTGGAGAAGATCTGCGCCGACGAGTTCTGGACCGCGGTCGAGGTCGGCTGGATGAAGGATTACCGGGTGCGCAACACCGCCCGGCACCTGCTGGACCAGAGCCACCTGTCGGTGGCCTACGCGACCCAGCCCAAGGTGCTCTCGAACAAGTTCAACCTCAATCACTTCGACAAGGGCGAGCGGATGAAGGCGGTCGAGGCGATCAAGTCCGCCGTCGACGAGGCGCGCCATCTCGGGGCCGAGGTCGTGCGGCTGATCGCCGGCAAGGACCCCGGCGACGAGAAGCGCGAGGAGGCCAAGAAGCTGCTGATCGACTCGCTGCACCAGATCCTCGACTATGCCGCCGAGGAGAAGGACGGTCTGGCCTTCACCCTGAAGCTCTTCGACCGCGCCATCGACAAGAAGAACCTGATCGGCCCGGCGCCGGATGGCATCGACATCGCCAAGGCGATCCGGCCCGAGTATCCGCATTTCGGGCTGCTGAGCGATCTCAGCCACTTCCCGCTGCTGAACGAGACGCCGGAGGAAGCAGTTCCGATGCTGGCTCCGTATCTGGACGCGGTTCACCTCGGGAACTGCGTCTTCCGCGACAAGTCGCACCCGGCCTACGGCGACATCCAGCCGCGTTTCGGGGTGCCGGGCGGCGAGACCGACACGCCCGAGGTCGTGACCTTCTTCCGCGAACTCAGGAAGTGCGGCTTCTTCGACAAGCCGGTGCGGCCGATGGTCAGCGCCGAGGTGCGGCCGGTTCTGGCCGGTGAGATTTCCGACGTGATCCTGGCCAATGCCAAGCGCGTCATCCGCGATGCCTGGGCGCTGTCGCAGCGCCCGGAGTAAGTGCCGAAAGGCAGGGGCGCGCGCCACGTGGAGGACGACGGCGCGCGCCCGCAAACCTGGCAGGGGAAACTGCCGAACCCCGCCGGCAGGCGGACACATCGAAGGGGAGGAACCAGTTATGAAGACAAGGACACTCACATCCGCCTTGCTGAGCTCCGTGATCGCGGTCGGGCTCGTCGGAACCGGCAGCCAGGCGCGCGCCGAGTTCCCGGAAAAGCCGGTCGAGATGACGATCCTGTTCGGCAGCACCGCCCAGACCATCGGGCAGCTTCTGGCCGACCTGATGTCCAAGAACCTGCCGGAGCCGGTCGTGCCGGTCTCGCGGGCGGGCGGCGGCGGCGCCGTGGGCTACCAGTATGTCCAGAGCACCGACGCGGACGGCTACAACATCGTCTGGAACTCGAACTCGATCAGCACCAGCTACCACGGCGGCCGGATCGACTTCGACTACACGGCCTTCGAGCCGATCGCCAAGATCAGCGTCGAGGTTCCCGCCATCGCCGTGCGCGCCGATTCCGGATGGGACTCGCTGACCGACATGGCGGCCGACATCAAGGAGAAGGGCACCAAGCTCAAGGTCGGCGCCTCGGGCAAGGGCTCGTTCACCCACCTGACGACCGAGGCGATCCTGGCTTCGCAGGGCCTCACGGACATGGCCGTGCATGTGCCCTATGACCAGGGCCGGGCACCGGTGGAGCTGATCGCCGGGCGGCTGGATGCGGCGGTGCAATGGCCGGGCCAGTTCATCTCGCACCACGAGGCGGGAACGCTCAAGATCCTCTGCGTGACCTCGGCCAAGCGCATCGGCCAGCTCCCCGATGTGCCCACCTGCGAGGAGAGCGGCGCCGAGGGCATGGACATCACCATGTGGCGCGGCCTGGCTGCGCCGGCGGGAACGCCGATGGAGGTGATCACCAAGCTCGAGGCCGCGGCCAAGGCGGCGGCGGAAAGCGACGAGTTCAAGGAAGCCGCGCAAACCATTGGGTTTGAACTCGACTTTGCCGACCACGCAACGTTCGGAGAGCTGATCGCCCGCGACGATGCGGACATCGCGAAGCTGCTCGAAGACGTCGGGCTCAAGGCTCAATAAGCCGTGGCGAAACCCGCTCATGATCCCGAGCGCCGCCAGGACGTGATCGCGGGGAGCATCCTGTTGCTCTTCGCGCTCGCCTGGACGGTCACTGTCTGGCTGACTGTGCCGGACGGCTACGGCGTGGGGCCGCGCGCCTTCCCGCTGTGGCTGGGCGTGGCGCTGGCCGTGCTGTCGGCGCTGCTTCTGCTCAAGGGCATGATCGGGGTCTACGAGCCGCCCCTGGGCGAGAAACAGCCGGACGAGGATGCGCCCGACCGGATCCGGCTGCGGATGCGGCTTGGCGTGGTGGCGACGGTGACCGTGATCATCGCGGCCTTCGGCTGGCTGATGCCAAAGATCGGCTTCGTGCCCGCCACCGCGCTCACCGTCGCGGTAACGCTGGTGGGCCCCCTGGGCGAACGGCGGTGGCTGCTGGTGCTCGGCATGGCGCTCGGCATCGCGGTCGGGGCCTGGCTCGCCTTTGGCCAGATCCTCGGTGCCTACATGCCTTCGGGATCCTGGATCTCGATTTTCTGAACCTCCCGGTACGGCCCCGAGGCCCGGGGCCGGCCGGATGACGACGGGACTGGAAAATGGACTTATTGCTGTCGGCAGCCCAGGTCATCCTGGCGCCGGATGCCCTTCTGGCGGTTCTCGCAGGGTCCCTTTTGGGGGTGGTCTTCGGGGCGATCCCGGGGCTGACCTTCACCGTGGCGATGGCGCTGGTGGTGCCGATGTCGTTCTCGCTGGCGGCCGCGCCCGCGATTGCGCTGCTGCTCGGGACCTACATCGGCGGCATGACCGGCGGTTCGGTCTCGGCGATCCTGCTGGGCATTCCCGGCACGCCCTCGGCGGCGGCGACGGTGCTCGATGGCTACCAGCTTACCCGGCGGGGCAAGGCCTCGCTCGCGCTCGGCACGGCGGTCGTGGCCTCGGCCTTCGGCGGCATCGTCAGCCTGCTGGTCATGGTGGCCTCGGTCGACACCGTCGCGAAGCTCGCGCTGCGGTTCGGACCGGCCGAGACCTTCGGCCTGCTGCTCTTCGGCCTGTCGACGATCTGCGGCCTGGCGCAGAAATCGCTGCTGAAAGGGCTGATCGCCGGCGTTCTGGGCCTGCTGGTCATGACGGTGGGCATCGACGAGATGGAAGGCGTGCAGCGCCTGACCTTCGGTACCATCGTGCTGCAGCAGGGGATCAGCCTGCTGGTCGCGATGATCGCGCTCTTCGCGGTGCCGCATGTGATCGACGCCTTCGTGACCCACTACACGGAAGACCGGCGCCCTGAGGCGATAGCCGACGTGCGGGCGGAACTGCCGACGCTGCGGGACCTCGCCAAGCATTTCTGGCTGATGCTGCGCTGTGCGCTGCTCGGCACCGGAATCGGCTCGATCCCCGGCACCGGCGGCCCGATCGCGGCCTTCCTCGCCTATGCCCATGCGCGCAAGTCCTCGAAGACGCCCGAGCGTTTCGGCCGCGGCGACATGGGCGGCGTCGTGGCCCCCGAGACCGCCAACAACGCGGTCACCGGCGGGGCGATGATCCCGCTGCTCTCGCTCGGCATTCCCGGCGATCCGGCTACGGCCATCCTGCTCTCGGGCCTGCTGATCCACGGGCTGATCCCCGGACCGATGCTGTTCATCGAACACCCGGGCGAGATCTACCAGATCTACCTGGCGATCATCATCGCATATGCGGCCGTGGTTGCGATCCAGCTGCTCGGCATCCGGTTCTTCGTGCAGCTCCTGCGCGTGCCGGCACATCTGCTGGCGGTGGGCATCATCATCATGTGCGCCTACGGGGCCTTCGCGATCCGCAACTCGGTCTTCGACGTGGTGATGGTCGCGCTGCTCGGCGCGCTGGCCTACGGGCTGCAGCGGGTGTCGATCCCGTTGACGCCGATCATTCTCGGGCTGGTGCTCGGCCCCTCCATCGAGCGGGAGTTCCGCACCGCGCTGATCCTGTCGGACGGCGATCCGTCCATATTCGTCGCCTCGATCCCCGGCGTCATCTTCATCGGGCTGACCGCCCTGATCGTCGGGGCCCAGATACTCCGCGCCACGCGCGCATCCCTCAACGCCCGCAGAACGGAGGAGAACAGCCATGCTTCAGTCACCTCGTCAGAATGAGACCAACGACACGCCCGAGCTGGCCGCGATGCGGGAGCGTGCGCGGGCGCTGGTGGCGGCCGGCGGGCCGGCCGAGGCGATCGCCGCCGGCGCCTTGCCGGCGCAGGAGCGGCTGACGCTATCCGAGGGGCTGGTGCTCGGCCTGCTGCGGCAGGGGGTCCGGACCTGGTTCGCGATCTTCGGGCATGGCTCGACCGACCTCGGCAACGTGCTGCGGATCTACGAGGAGGAGGCGGCGCTCTCGGTGGTCAACTGCCGCAACGAGGTGGAGATGGCCCATGCTGCCACCGCCCATGCCTGGGTCTACGGCGAGACGCCGGCGGTTGTGACCTCCATCGGGCCGGGCGGGCTGCAGGCGATGGCGGGATCGCTGGCCGCGGCCTCGAACGGGGTCGGCGTCTACCACATCTACGGCGACGAGACGACCTGGGGCGAAGGCTACAACATGCAGCAGGTGCCCAAGCCCGAGCAGGGCCTGTTCGGCCGGATCGCCGCGCTGATGGGCCATGCCTACACGCTGCACACGCCGGAGGCGCTGCGCGAATGCCTGCGGCGCGGCACGGCGACGGTGCATCACCCCTACAGGGCGGGGCCGTTCTACATCCTGCTGCCGATCAACACCCAGCCGCAGCAGGCCGAGGTCAACCTCGCCACGCTGCCCGGCAGGATGGAGATCCCGCGGCTCGCGCCCGCCGACGCCGGCAGCTTCGAACAGGCGGCCTCGCTGCTGGGGAGCGCCGAGCGCCCGGTGATCAAGGCCGGTGGCGGCACCCGCGGCGCAGCCGCGCAGATCTGCCGGCTGGCCGAACACATCGGCGCAGCGGTCGTGCTTTCGCCTGGCTCGACCGGCGTGCTGCCGGACGCACACCCGCAGAACATGCATGTCGGCGGCTCCAAGGGCTCGATCAGCGGCAATTTCGCGATGGAGGAAGCGGACCTGGTGATCTTCGCGGGCTCGCGCGGGGTCTGCCAGGCGGATTGCTCCGGCGTCGGTTATCCCAAGGCCCGCGCGGTCATCAACATCAACGGCGATTTCGACGACGTCAGCCATTACGCCAACACGGTGACCCTGCCGGGAGACATCGCGGCGGTCGCCGAGCGCCTGATCGCCGCCACGCCAGCGACGGAGCGCAGCGCCTGGCTCTCCGCCTGTGCCGGGAAGAAGGTCGAGTGGGGCGCGTTCCGGAAGCAACGCCTGTCGGCCCCGCCGATGATGGACGCGGCCTGGGGGCGCGAGGTGCTGACCCAGCCGGCGGCGATCGGGGTCGTCTCGGCCTTCGCCAAGGCGCAGGGCGCGATCAAGTTCTTCGATGCCGGGGACGTGCAGGCCAATGGCTTCCAGATCGTCGAGGACGAGGCGCCCTTCGAGACCTTCACCGAGACCGGCGCCTCCTACATGGGCTATGCCGTGTCGGCGCTGCTCGGCGCGGCCGGGGCGCGGGCGCCGAAATACGGGGTCGCCTTCACCGGCGACGGCTCGTTCATGATGAATCCGCAGATCCTGATCGACGCGGTCGAGCATTCGGTCAGGGGCATGATCGCGCTGTTCGACAACCGCCGGATGGCGGCGATCACCGGGCTGCAATACGCGCAATACGGCGTCGAGTTCCGCACCAACGACAGCGTCGCGGTGGATTACGTCCAGATGGCGAGCTCGGTCTCGGGGGTGAAGGCGGTCTACGGCGGGCACAGCGCGGGGGAGCTTCGGGCGGCGCTGGAGACAGCGCATGCCCATGACGGGCTCTCGCTGGTCCACATCCCCGTCTACAACGGCCGCGATCCGATCTCGGAGATGGGCGCCTATGGCAGCTGGAACGTCGGCAACTGGGTCGACGACGTCCAGTCCCGCTACCTGCAGCAGACAATCTGAAGAGGCTTTTCATGTATCACGATCTCGACCTGTTCATCGCAGGCGATTGGCGGGCGGCGAGCGACGGGGCGACCAAGGCCGTCCAGGACCCTGCCACCGAGGAACATCTCGGCACCATCGCGACCGCGACCGAAGCCGATATCGACGCGGCCCTCGATGCGGCCAAGGCGGGCTTCGCCGACTGGCGGCGTCGGGGCACCTGGGAGCGTGCCGCGATCCTGCGCAAGGCGGCGGACCTGATCCGAGAGCGGCAGGAAGAGATCGCGACGCTGATGTCGCTGGAGACCGGCAAGCCGATTGCCGAGGCGCGGGGCGAGACCGGCGCCGCAGCGGACCAGTTCGAGTGGTATTCGGAGGAAACCAAGCGCATCTACGGCCAGATCATCGAGGCCCGCACCGCCGACAGCCGCATGGCGGTGATCTATCAGCCGGTGGGCGTCGTCGCGGCCTTCTCGGCGTGGAACTTCCCGGCGCTGCTGCCGGCGCGCAAGCTTGCCGCCGCGTTGGCGGCCGGCTGCTCGATCATCATCAAGCCGGCGGGCGAGGCCCCGGCCTGCTGCGCGGCGCTGGTGCGCGCCTGTCACGACGCCGGGGTTCCGGCGGGGGCGGTCAACTTCCTGACCGGCAATTCCGGCATGATCGCCCGGCGCCTGATCGCTTCGCCCATCGTCCGCAAGGTTTCCTTGACCGGCTCCGTTCCGGTGGGCAAGGAGATCCTGCGCCTCGCGGCCGACGGCGTGAAGAAGGTGTCTATGGAGCTCGGCGGGCATGGCCCGGTGCTGATCTTCGACGATGTCGATGCCGAGGCCGCTGCCGAGACCTGTGCGGCGACGAAGTTCCGCAATTGCGGGCAGGTTTGCATCTCGCCTTCGCGCTTCTTCGTCCACGAAAGCCAGTACGACCGCTTCGCCAACCGCTTCGCCGAGGTCGCGCGCAGCCTGAAACTCGGCCGCGGGCTCGACGATGGCGTGCAGATGGGGCCGATGGCGAACGCGCGCGGGCTTGCCACGGTACAGGAGCTTGTCGCCGACGCGACCGAGCGCGGTGCCGACCTGCTGGCCGGTGGCGGACGGCCCGACGGCATCAACCGCGGGTTCTTCTTCTCGCCGACGGTCCTGGGCAACGTGCCGGACGAGGCGCGCATCATGCAGGAGGAGCCCTTTGGTCCCGTCGCGCCGATCACGCCGTTCCGCGATTATGACGAGGTGATCGAGCGCGCCAATGCGCTGCCCTTCGGGCTTGCGGGCTACGTCTTCTCCAACAACCTCGGCGTCGCGACCCGCGCCTACGAGGACCTGGAATGCGGCATGGTCGGCGTCAACGAAATGCTGCTCGCCACCGCCGAGGCCCCGTTTGGCGGCGTCAAGGAGAGCGGCATGGGGCGCGAGGGGGGATCGATCGGGATTCTTGACTACCTCGACCCGAAATACGTCAAGATCAAGCTGAACGCCGATAAGTAAGGGACGAGCATGAGTGACACCAAAGCCGGCCGGGGCCTCGCCCGCGGCCTCACGAACTACGGCGATCCGGATTTCTCCGTCTACCTGCGCAACTCCTTCGCCGCCTCGATGGGCTATTCCCGGGAGGTCCTGCAGAAGCCCATCGTCGGCATCGCCAACAGCGCTTCGGGCTTCAACAACTGCCACCGGCATTTTCCCGAACTGATCGATGCGGTGAAGCGCGGGGTGCTGCTCGGGGGCGGCCTGCCGATCGAGTTCCCGACGATCTCGCTGGGCGAGGTGTTCCTGAACCCGACGAGCCTCAAGTTCCGAAACCTGATGGCGATGGATACCGAGGAGATGGTCCGCGCCCAGCCGATGGATGCCGTCGTTCTGGTGGGCGGCTGCGACAAGACCGTGCCGGCCCAGCTCATGGGCGCCGCCTCGGCCGACCTGCCGGCGGTGCAGCTGGTGGCCGGCCCGATGATGACCTCGCGCTACGGCACCGAGCGGCTCGGCGCCTGCACCGATTGCCGCCGCTTCTGGGGCAAGTACCGTGCCGGCGAGATCAGCACCGAGCAGATCAACGACATCGAGGGCCGGCTGGCGACGACGGCCGGCACCTGCGCAGTGATGGGCACCGCTTCGACCATGGCCTGCATCGCCGAGACGCTGGGCATGTCGTTGCCCGGCACGGCGGCGATCCCGGCGGTCCATGCCGACCGCCTGCGCGCCGCCGAGGCCTCGGGCCTGGCCGCCGCCCGGATGATCGATCACCCGATCCGGCCGAGCGAGGTGATAACCGCGAAGTCGGTGGAGAACGCCATCCGCGTGCTGCTGGCCCTCGGCGGTTCCACCAATGCGATCATCCACCTGACGGCCGTTGCGGGGCGGCTCGGGATCGATATCGGGCTTGAACGTCTGAATGCGCTCTCCGACGAGACGCCGGTGCTGGTGAACCTGAAACCGGTGGGCGAGTACTACATGGAAGATTTCTTCTTCGCCGGCGGCGTCGGCGCCGTGTTGCGCGAGCTGAAACCGCTCCTTCATCTCGACACGATCTCGGTGACGGGCGAGACCCTCGGTGACAGGTTGGAGCAGGATCCCGGATATGTGGACCGCCGTGTGATCGCTTCCGCCGACGCGCCCCTGGAGCCGCAGGGCGGGCTGGTCGCGCTCTTCGGCAACCTCGCGCCGCGTGGTGCGATCCTCAAACGCTCCGCCGCCGACAAGACGCTGTTCGAACACGAGGGCAGGGCGATCGTGTTCTCCTCGCTGGCCGATCTCGCCGCCCGTGTCGACGACCCGGATCTCGATATCACCGCCGACGACATCATGGTGCTGCAGAACGCGGGCCCGAAGAGCGCCTCCGGCATGCCGGAGGCCGGCTACCTGCCGATCCCAAGGAAGCTCTCGTCCAAGGGCGTGAAGGACATGATCCGGGTCTCCGACGCCCGCATGTCCGGCACCGCATTCGGCACCATCGTGCTCCACGTCACCCCCGAAGCGGCGGTGGGCGGCACTCTGGCGCTCGTTCGGACCGGGGATCGCATCCGGCTCTCTGTCAGCGAGAAACGGATCGAACTGCTCGTCGACGACGCGGAACTGGAACGGCGAAAGGCGGAGCGGCAGCCAGAAACCGTGCCGCTCGACCAGCGCCGCGGCTACGACTGGCTCTACGCCTCCGAGGTTCTGCAGGCCGACGAGGGCTGCGATTTCGGC
Source organism: Tropicimonas sediminicola (assembly GCF_900188335.1). Classification (GTDB taxonomy): domain Bacteria; phylum Pseudomonadota; class Alphaproteobacteria; order Rhodobacterales; family Rhodobacteraceae; genus Tropicimonas; species Tropicimonas sediminicola. The sequence continues at coordinate 23,180 of NZ_FZOY01000013.1, forward strand.
TTTCTCAAGCCAAGGCCAGAAGGCTGACGCAGAGCCGCCGCCGCAGACCCGGCAGTTTCGCCCGAACCTCGCCTATCACGGAAAGCGCGACCCGGCGAGAGTCACCGGTGTCTGTGCGCATTTCATGATGTGGTCCCGGCGCGGCATCTTCCGCATCTCGACTCCGAGACGGGCACAAGATATCCGCACATTGGCACGGCACCGCCCGAGCAAGCCGAACGACACCCGCACCGGACGACCGTTCAAGTCATCGAAGAGCCCTTCCTGCCGGAACGCCAGTTGGTTGTCTGTCAAACGGTTGGGCTAAAGTTCGCTCAGAACCGCCCGCGTCACGGCATGCCGAAACAGATACCCGTCGCGCAGACGAACCCTTACGATCGCAGATGCCAATCCTACACGGCTATCCAACACCCTGCATGCGCCGTTCCTGGCGCCCTACGACTGTCGTTGGAGTCGGCCTGCACATCATCGGGCAGGAAGGAGATAGGGTGCTACAACGCCCCCGTTTGAACGCTGCCAGCAACAGATCTGTTGCGCCGAGTGCAGAGAAGCGCGGCCAACCGTCAAACGCCACAGAACGGCAACACCAATCGCGTTCGACTAAGCGTTTGAATGCACTCGAATTTTGGCTCCGGCGGTAGGGATCGAACCTACGACCAATTGATTAACAGTCAAGATTTTCGGCACAACGAGACCTCACGATGTAAAACTGTCGCTCGGCGTAAGTTCAATGTATCTATTGCATTTTTGTGTGAAAGTGGCCATGGTTCCTAACGTGGGGTAACGGTCCTTAACCGGGCAATCTGTTACCCCTGTGTTACCCCGATGGACAAATTGACTATGGCAAGAGCGCTCACGACCAAGGCAGTTGAAGCCCTGAAGCCCGACCCCGAGCGGCGCTTCGAAATGCCAGATCCGGCCTTGTCGGGCCTTTATCTGGTGGTGCAGCCGAGCGGCGCGAAGTCCTGGGCACTACGCTATCGCTATGGCGGGAAGCCCAAGAAGCTGACGCTTGGGAAATGGCCTGTCATGGGCGTTGCCGATGCGCGTGCTGCTGCGACGGATGCAATCGACACGCTGGAGCACGGCAAAGACCCGAGCGCAGCCAAGAAGAGGACAAGGGCCGCACGACTGGAAGCGCAGCTATCGGAACGGGACAAGCTAAAGACGCTGGTGGAGCAATACGCCAAGCGGCATCTTTCGACCCTCAAGACCGGCGCAACCGTGAAGCGCGAACTTGAACGCCATGTAGTCAGCCAATGGGGCGACCGGGACATTCACGATCTTGCAAAGCGAGACATAATCGACCTGCTTGACGGGATCGCGGATAGTGGGCGCGTCGTGACCGCAAATCGCGTTCGGGCCTACCTCTCGAAGTTCCTTAGCTGGTGCGTGGAAAGGGATATTCTGGACGCATCCCCGGCGACGGGCGTAAAGCCGATTGCGAAGGAGGCCAGCCGGGATCGCGTGCTGAGCGACGATGAAATTCGCTGGCTCTGGCTAGCCTGCGAAGCAGTGGGGCAACCTTGGGGGCCGCTCGGCAAAGTGTTGTTGCTGACCGGCCAGCGTTTGGGCGAGGTTGTCGGCATGACCGACAGCGAGATTGACGGAGACCTGTGGCACCTTCCTGCGGCAAGGGTGAAGAATGGCAGAGCGCACGACGTGCCACTGTCAGCCGCCGTGTGCGACGTTCTGGCGGGCATTGAACGCATCGACGGGCCAGCGGGCCTCTACCACACGACGAACGGCACAACGCCACTGAGCGGCTTCCACAAGGGCAGGGGGCACCTTGCCGAACGGATGGCTGAGATTGCCAGTCAGGAAGCCGGCCAGCCTGTCGAAGTTCCGCATTGGACCTTCCATGATCTGCGCCGCACAGCCGCAACCGGTATGGCCCGGCTCGGCATTCCCGTGCGCGTGACGGAGGCAGTTCTAAACCACGTCAGCGGCACCGGTGGCGGCATCGTGGCTGTTTATCAACGCCACGACTATGCCGACGAAAAGCGGGCCGCACTGGACGCCTGGGCGCGGTCCGTGATGGATCTGGTGGAGGGCAGTGCGGACAACGTGGTGCAAATCGGGAACCTAAGGCAATGACCGGTCACAAATACAGCGTTCATCTGACTATGGCCGAATGGCGGATCGCTACGAGCGAAGAGATCGATATCGAGCAATTTCTCTGGGAATCCGCCGAACCAAATAGCGAGCTGGAACGTCGGGAGCTGGCGTCGGCGCGAGAGGCGCTCCGGTCTATCGACCTGTTAAAAACCACAGGTCGATACAACGATGAAAGGTCGCGCCTCAAGAAGGCGCTAGACGAAGATGATGCAGCGGCTGCCGAGGAATTTCGCAAGGCGAACCCAAGCTTGATCCTACGCTCCGAGGGGGTGCCGAGCCGAAGTTCGATAGGCGCGCTTGCGAACTTGTTTGCTGGTATGGATAGCCCCGACCGCGACCAACAGGCGCGTTTTCAAGCACATTACGATGCGACTGGCATAGCATCCGAGACGCTTGCGAAGGCGATGCCGAAGATCGCAGCCCTGGAGCCTGCCAAGAGGAGGCGTGGGCGTTCCAAGGTTTCTCCGCCTTGGCGGAATGTGAATCTGCATCTGGACGCCATAAGACTTGCGGTGGCCGGCGGTTCTTCTGTGGCGCAGGCGGCAAGACAGGTGGCCGCGCAAGAGGCGTTCATTCGGGCTGATTGGGCCAATGACCTAGCGAAGCTGTACCGGAAGAAATTGAAGCTTCGGGAATAAATTAAGCCCGATTTTTCCCCCTGCGACATGCGACGGGAAATGTGAATATTGGGAAGCACCTCACGTTCTAACGAAGGTGCAACCCAATGGAACACAAGCGAATCCCGGCGAAAGATGTGCGCGCCATGTGCGGCGGCGTGTCCGACATGTCGCTCTGGCGCTGGTTGAATGACCCGACGCTGAATTTCCCGAAGCCAATCTATATCGCCCGTCGCCGCTACTGGCGTGAGGCCGATGTGATCGCGTGGCTCGACGCTCGCGAGGTGGCGGCGTGAGAGATCATCTAGCGGGACAAGAAAACCCCGGTGCGGCGGCAACCGCGACCGGGGCTGAAAACTGTGAAGAAGCTTCTCGACTTCGCCGCCAATGTACCCCGAAACGGCGCCGAAACGCAATGTCCTTGTACGCCGAACCGGCCCACAAGGCGGCGGCTCGGATGGTCGGATATGCGCTGACCCTCCGCAGCGATTACGGCAACGCGGCTGCTGCTTTGGTGTTTCGTCACCGGCTCGACGCGGCCGACCGGATGGTGCTGGTTACGGCAATTCTCGACAGCCTGAGCGACCAGGAATTCGCCGGCGTGATCCGGCATTTCTTGGAGGGCGCCGCGTGATGGCTGACGGCGGAGCATTCACCCCGGCGGCGCCGGATGACGAGTACATCAAGCCTGTCTCGATCCCGTTCATGGATGAAGATGGCACCTTCTGGCTGACTGCTGGCACTGACTACCTCGACAGGCGGGAGTTTCGCCCCTGTATCTTGCTCGGGGGCAGTAGCCCGGAGCGTTGGGACTTCGACAGGGAGATCTCGGTTCCTACGTCGATGGAGCGAATGGAATACTTCGCGCGCGCCCGCGTGCGATGGTTGGATGGCTCCGAAGGCTTGGTGCCGGGTGCCTGCCTCGTTGGCTTCACCGAAGACGCCGATAACCTCGACCCGCCGCCGCTCACAATTCTGAGCTATGACGACATGTTGGCGATGCCGGACCCGGCATGGCTGGTTCAGGGCGTGATCCAAGAGGCAACCTCGGCGCTTCTGTTTGGCAAGTCGAATGCCTTCAAGTCCTTCCTGGGCATTGACCTCGGCTGTTCGGTGGCAACCGGGACACCGTGGCATGAGCAGGCAGTAAGCGGGCCGGCTCCGGTTCTCTACGTTGCCACCGAAGGTTCGCGGGGCGTGGGCAAGCAACGCATTCCCGGCTGGATGGAAGCGCACCAGATCCCGGCCGACCTCCGCAAAAACATGTTCCTCTATCCGCAGGAGATCGCACTGGATGACGACAAGGCCGTGTCGGACCTCCTGCAGACATGCGCGCACGTAAATGCAAGCCGAGTTCTGGCTAGGGGCGGTCGCGTTGGGAACCTCAAAGATCCGAAGGGCGCCTTCGCGCTGGTGGTGGTGGATATCTTCGGCGCGTCCATGATGGGGCCGGAGACTTCGGACGAAACCGCCCGCGCCTGGGTGCGCAATATCAACCGCATCATGCGCGAGGTTGGTTGTGCGGTCCTGACAGTAGCGCACACCGGATGGGCCGATGACAGCCGCGCCCGGATGCACACGCACTTCTGGGGCAGCTTCGACAGCCGCATGAAGGCCGAAGGCGACAAGGCTAGCCTAACCACTGTGTTGCGCATCGACCGCCACAAGGACGAGGACAGCACGGGCGAATGGGGCTTCCAGCTTGAGAAGGTTGCCACGCCAAGCGGCCGAACAACGCTGGTTCCGCGCCTGTCCAGCGACGTGAAGACGACCAAGGGCAATCGCCTGAAAGGGCAACAGCACACAGCCATGCAAGCGCTCTCCGAAGCGCTGATCGAGCACGGCACGCGCGTCACCGCGCCGAGCTTGCCGTCCTGCCCGATTGTCACCATCGACCAGTGGCAGACCATGTGCGAGCGCCACGGCCTGACCGACAGCACGGACAAGCAGACAGTCGGACGTGTCTTCCGGCGGAACCGGGATGCGCTCCGCGACAAGGGCTTGATCAAGATCTTCGACGGATTCGTTTGGAAGGTGGATCAATGACTTGGCTGCGGACGGACAACGGACAATCGCGGACACGTCCGGACTATCCGCACGCGGACGGACACGGACACCCCCTTATAAGGGTGTCCGCTGTCCGGGCCTGCAGTCCTGGCAGGGAAGCGGACAGAACTGTCCGTGCCAATCTGGTCCCAATGCCTCCTTTGCCAAGAAGGGGGGAAACCGCCCACCCAACTGTTGCGTTCTCTCTCCCGAAAAAATTCTGGGGGGTGATCTGATGGCTCGGGCATCCAAAGAGGCGGCGGCGGCGCTCCGGTTCCTTCCCAAGCTGATCGTTCCCGAGGGCCGGACGGCCGGGAAGCCGTTGAAGCTGGCCGGCTACCAGAAGGACTTTGTTCGGGGCGCCTTCGCCAAGGACATTGCGGCGGGCGTTCTCAGCATTGGCCGGGGCAACGCCAAGACGGCGCTCTCGGCGGGCATCGCGCTCGGGCATCTGATGGGCGAGATTGCCCCTCAGCCGAAACGCGAGATCATCTTCGCGGCTCGGAACCGGGATCAAGCCAAAATTGCCTTCGGCTTCCTGGTCGGGTTCATCGAGGGCTTGCCGGAGGAAGACCGGGAGCAATTCACCATCCGGCGCGGCTCCAAGTTGGAAGTCGAGACAGCCGAGAATGGCGGCGGGCTGGCGCGGGTGATCGCGGCCGATGGCAAGTCGATCCTCGGCGGCGCTCCGACGCTGGCAATCCTTGACGAGCGGGCAGCGTGGGAACGTGAGAAGGGCGACAGCCTGGAAAACGCGATCCTCTCCGGCCTGGGCAAGCGAGACGGCCGCGCGCTTATCATCTCGACCTCGGCGCCGGACGACGCGAACACCTTCAGCCGGTGGCTCGATGAACCCCCGCCCGGAACATATGTGCAGGAACACCGGCCGGAACCGGGCTTGCCGCCCGACGACCTGGAAAGCCTCCTGATCGCCAATCCCGGCGCCCGTGAGGGTATCGGTTCGACGCCCGAATGGCTGGTGGCGCAGGCGCGGCGGGCAATCGCCCGTGGTGGCTCGGCGCTGTCTTCCTTCCGCAACCTCAACCGCAACGAGCGTGTTGCCTCGGATGATCGGTCGGTGCTGGTCACGGTGGACGAGTGGTTGGCGGCTGAGGCATCGCCCGACGAGCTGCCAGAGCGTGGCGGGCCGGTGATCCTCGGCGTGGATCTCGGCGGTTCCCGCTCCATGTCTGCAGCGGCGCTCTACTGGCCGGAAACGGGCCGTCTAGAGGTGATGGGGGCATTCCCGACGCAACCGGGACTTGGCGACCGTGGGGCCGCTGACGGCGTTTCCGGGCGCTACATCGAAATGGCCGAGCGCGGCGAGCTGGTGACGATGGGCGAGACGACCGTGCCTGTTGATCGGTTCCTCGCAGACGTGGCGGCAAGGCTCGATGGGCAGACACCGGCGGCGATCTGTGGCGACCGGTTCCGGCACGCGGAATTCCTTGAGGCGCTTCGCGGTGCCGGTCTCGACAAGGTGCCGGCTGTCTGGCGCGGCATGGGCTGGAAGGACGGCTCCGAGGACGTGGAGCGGTTCCGGCGGGCGTTGTTCGAGCAGAAGGTGCAGACCCTTCCGTCGCTGCTGCTGCGGTCTGCCTTCGCTGACGCAATCACCATCGTTGATCCGGCTGGCAACCACAAACTCGCCAAGGGCCGCTCGACCGGCCGCATAGACGCGGCGGCGGCGACTGTCCTGGCGGTGGCGCAGGGCATTCGGATGACGAGCGCACCCAAGGGCAACGGGGGGCGCATCGCATGGGGCTGAGAGAGAAATGGGACCGGCCGTCACGGGCTGTCACGCGCACCCAGCGGTGGAAGGCGCTGCGGATGCAGGCGCTAGAGCGCGACGACTGGCGCTGTGTTCGCTGCGGCGAGCGGCGGCGCCTCGAAGTGGATCATATCGAACCGGTGCGCACGCGCCCGGATCTCGCTTTCGACCTGGGCAACCTGCAGGTGCTTTGCGGCCGCTGCCATGCCCGGAAGACCAGAATTGAGGTTGGCCTGGGCCAGCCCAATCCCGCCCGCGAGGCGTGGAACAACCTGCTGCGGGAAATGCAGCGAAACCCTTCGAGCTACGGAGACAAAAATGCTTGAATCGAAGAAACTGGAGCTTCGCCGCTCCGAGATCCGGCAGGAGCTGGCCGTGCTGGCAGCCAAGCCGGAGCCGACCGAGGACGAAGTGCGCAGCATGGAAAACCTCGACAAGGAATATCGGACTGCCGAGGTGCGCTTCCGCGCGGCTCTGACGGCCGAAGACACCGAACGCCGCGAGGCGGGTGCCGAACTTGAAACCCGCTCCGGCAAGGAATGGGCCGAGATGATGGGCCGTTTCGAGATGCGGCAGGTTGCGCTTGCTCTCGATGAGGGCAGGGCGCTTGATGGCGCAACGGCCGAGATCGTGACCGAACTGCGCGAACAGGGCGGCTACCGTGGCATTCCGGTGCCGTGGGCGGCTCTGGAAAAACGGGCCGGCGAGACTGTCGCCAGCGGCACGCCCGACCCGATCAGCACCCGACCCGTGATTGACCGGCTGTTCCCTGACAGCGTGGCCGGCAAGATGGGCGCTCAGATGATTACCATCGAGAGCGGCGCGACCGAATGGCCGGTGGTTACTTCCAGCGTCTCGGCGGGCTGGGCCGATGGCGAGACCGCCAACGTTGCGGGGCCGTCTGTCTTCGCCACGACCGACAAGGCGCTCAAGCCCGAGCAGAACCTGGGCATTCAGATGCGGATCACCCGCAAGGCGCTCAAGCAATCCGGCGCCGCTCTGGAACAGGCTGTCCGGCGCGACATGAACTCTGCCATGCAGGCGGAACTCGACAAGGCGATCTTCCTTGGCACGGGCGCCAACGGGCAACCGCTCGGCGTTGTGGCGGGCGCCTCGACCTACGGCATCAATGACACCGACCTTTCGGCGGTGCCGACCTATGCCCACTTCCTGGCCGAAGTGGTGGCGTTCATGTCTGCCAACACCATCACTTCGCCGGAGCAGATCCGGGCGCTTCTGCGTCCTGAGCTGTTCGGCTACCTCGAAGGGCAGGTGAACGCGGATCTGCAGATTACCGAGTATCACCGCTTTGCGTGGCTGCTGGCCGGCCGGCAGGCAGCGCCGGGAACCTTCCCGAGCAACATCACCACCACGTCGAACGCCCTGGCAACCCCGAGCGGATCGCCGGAGGAAACCTCGATGCTGCTGACCACCAGCACCGGCGGCGTTGCTCCGATCTTCTGCGGTCTCTGGGGCGCGGTGGACATGATCCGCGATCCGTTCTCCGACGCTCAGTCGGGCGGGCTGCGGATCACGGCGCTTGCCACGGCAGACGTGACGGTTGCACGTCCGGCGCAGCTCCGGCTGCTGTCCGGCATCCAACTCTCGGCGTCCTAAGATGCTTTGGGCCGGTTCCAAAGGCGGGCTTGAGGTCCGCACCTCTGCGGACGGGGCAACCCGTCTGCGGGGCCGGTTCCCGTATTCGACCCCGACCGTTCTTCGCGGCGGTCGGGAGCCGAGGCGGGAAGTATTCGAGGCGCGGGCGTTCGGCGCGTCGGTGGCTGACGGGGGCGATATTCACCTCCTGGTGCACCACGACTTCGACCGGCCGCTCGCATCGCGGTCGGCGGGAAGCCTTGAGATCCGGGACGGCGACGACGCCTTGACCTTCGAGGCGGTGATCGCGCCGGAAATGCGTGAGGTGTCCTACGTTGCTGACTTCCTCGGCACCCTCGCGGCCGGGCTGGTCGGCGGCATCTCTCCGGGCTTCCGGGTGCCGGAAGGCGGCGACCGTGTGAAGCGGGACGGGCAGGGCCTTATGCGCGTGGTGAAAACGGCCGATCTGATCGAGGTCTCTGCCGTCACCAAGCCTGCCTACCCCGACGCTCAGGTTGAGGCGCGAAACTGGGGCAGAGCGGCGCCGGAAGGGGCCGTGAACCGCCAAGCGGCAATGCTGCGGTGGAGGGCATGATGATTGACGTTCTGGAACGAACCGAGGCGATCCCGGCCAGCTATCCGGCCGTGACGACCTATGCGCACCTTGAGCAATACACCGGCGACATGTTCCCGACGCTCGACCCGGATGAGATTTGGCAGCGCATCGAGGCTTACACCGCATTCCGGTGGAGCGAGCGCGAAGTCACCTGGATCATCGAAGGCTCCGGCCAGTGGAAGCCGGATCTAACCCCGGCGACTGTGACGGCAACTGAGGTTTGGTTTGCCGATGCATGGGCGCCGGTGGAACTGACACCTTCCGCGGTTGGCGGCTACGTCTTTGCCGGTGATGGGCCGTATCGGATCACGGCGACCGTGGGCGGGGGCACCGTTCCCAAGGCCGTCGAGGAAGCATGGCGGCGGCTTCACGAATACAGCCGGGGCGTGGCTGACGCCTACCTCGGCTCACAGGCGCTTCGCTCGCGAGGCGACAGCGAAACAATCACCGGCTGGGCGGGCAAGGCGCTGCAACTGAGCGGTGCTGCTGACCTTCTGCGGCCTTACAGGAGGGCGCCGTGATGTGGTGGCCATTCAAGAAACGACCGGAGGCCGAAACCCGTTCGGCCGGCTCCGGGTTCACTGCCGAGATCATGGCGGCGCGGGAGGCGTATATCTCCGGCCGCCAGGGCGTGGGCGAACTGACGGGCACCGTGCAAGCCTGTGTAAGCCTCTGGGAAGGCGGTCTCGGGCTGGCCGATGTGGCGGGCACCGACATACTAGACCGGCGCACGCTGGCGCTCTGTGGGCGCTCTCTGGCGCTTCGTGGGGAAGCGGTGTTCCTGATCCGGGACGATATGTTGGTGCCGTGTTCCGATTGGGATTTGCGCACCCGCAACGGCAAGCCGACAGCCTATCGGCTCTCGGTTTCCGAGGCTGGCGGCGGCAGGACGCAGACCGCGCTTGCGGGCGAGGTGCTGCACTTCCGAACCGGAGTTGATCCGGTGGCGCCCTGGGCGGGGCAGGCGCCGCTGCGGCGGGCGCAGCTTACGGCCGGGATGCTGCAGGCAGTCGAGGCGGCACTGGCGGAGGTTTACGAGTATGCCCCGCTTGGATCTCAGGTGATCCCGTTTCCCGAGGCGCCCGATACGGACATGACCAGCCTTGCCCGTGGGTTCCGTGGCTACCGGGGGCGGGTGCAGATCCGCGAGTCGGTCAACGTCACTGCGGCCGGTGGACCGGCGCCGACACAGGACTGGAAGCCTTCCGACCTAACCCCGGATCTCAGCCGAGCCATGACGGCGCAAAGCCTCGATGCCGCCCGCGACTCCGTGTGCATGGTGTTCGGTGTGCTGCCGGCAATGGTCAACCCGTCTGCCACGGGGCCGCTGATCCGCGAGGGCCAGCGACACCTCGCTCAATGGATGCTGCAGCCAATCGCGGCGGCGATGGCCGACGAGATCTCCGACAAGCTCGGCGCCTCGGTGGCAATCGACGTGATGCGGCCGCTGCAGGCGTTCGACGCGGGGGGCAGGGCGCGGGCACTGACATCGATTGTGAACGCCCTGGCGCAAGCCAAGGAAGCCGAGGTCGATCTGGGGCCAGCGATGAAGCTGGTCGATTGGGACTAGGGCTGGTGTTGTCCTAGGGCCGGCCGCTCGCCTCAGAAGGGGCCGAAGGTGGCAAGCGTCACTCCGGTTTCGGCAGCAGCAAAAACAGCGCGATTACAGAGAGAAACACGACCAACTCGATACCAATAAAACCAAACATACAGACCCCCATGCCTACAACTCACTCCGACAGGATGAAGGAGATCACTGCCCGATGCACCATGACCAAAGGCTCAGTGTCGTGTTCGACTTGGGCGACAATCAATCGATTTGGCCCGGAGTTGCTCGTGTCGCGGGACAAGTAGGCCGGTTGCGCTGATCGCGCGCGGAATCATGACGCCAAGCGATCCGGTATAGTCGGGCAGTCACGTCAGAACCCCGACAGCGCGCGGCCCTTTTCTGTGAGGGGGCGCGGCGCGCACATCAATAGACCTTAGCGAGAGATACCGAAAATGACCGACAAGCCAAACAATCGTGAACTCAAGGTGCTGGATTATCTGTGCCTCGGCAACGTGGAGGAACTGGCAGCGATGCCACATATCGGCATGGGCACCATTGCGCCGATGATCCAGAAAGGTTGGATCGAGGAAGCTCACGACGCTTACTACGGGCGCCACGGCTATAAGATCACGCAGAAAGGGAGCGAAGTGTTCGAAGTGTTCTTCCGGCGGCTCAAGCGCTGATACCGTGGCGGCGCAGCGCATCGAGCGGAAAGCGAAGGTGCCGAACAACTCAGGGCCGAAGGCAATTGCTTTCGGCCTTTTTTGCCTCGAATGCGTTACCCCAAACGTTACCCCTGCGCGGATCTGCGCTAAGTGATATCTGGTGGGTAGCTTTCAAATCTCTGTTATTGTGAGATTTTTTGGCTCCGGCGGTAGGGATCGAACCTACGACCAATTGATTAACAGTCAACTGCTCTACCGCTGAGCTACGCCGGAACACGGGTGGCGATATAGCAACGGGGTCTGGGGGCGTCCAGAGGAAATTTCACATTTCCTTCGTGCTTCGCCGACGCGGTTCACGCGATGCGAAAACGTGCGGTTTCGGAGGGGTTACCGTCGCAGATGACTTCGCCGCGGGACATGAGATCCAGCAGGTGGGCGAAGACGTTGCGGGCGGCGGCGGGCAGGAGAGCGGGCGGTGTGTCGGTGTAGATTCGGCGGGTGAGGGTGTCGATTGCCAGCGGGTCAGTCCCGAGTTCCTCGAGCAGGCGGGCCTCCCGGCTGCGGCGATGGGCGACCAGCCAGGCGAGGCGGGCGGCCGGATCTTCCACCGGGGCACCGTGGCCCGGATAATAGATTCGGTCATTTCGCCGAGCCAGGCGGGCGCAGGTGGCCATGAAGGCCGTCAGGTCGCCGTCGGGCGGGGAGACCATCGAAGAGGCCCAGCCCATCACGTGATCGCCGGTGAAAAGCGCATCTCCCAAGGCAAAGGCAAGGTGGTTTGACGCATGGCCGGGCGTGTGAAGGGCGCGCAGGGTCCAGCCGGCGCCCTGGATCTCGTCGCCGTCGGCCAGCAGGCGGCCGGGCTCGAAGTCGAGGTCGGCGCCTTCGCCGCCGCCAGAGAGGCCGTCCGCCGCCAGTTGCGCCATCATCGGGGAGCGTCCGGCCTCGTGGCGCCCGAACCCCAGCACCTCCGCGCCCGTGGTTTCCGCCAGCCGGCGGGCGAGGGAGGAGTGGTCCAGGTGGGAGTGGGTGACCAGAATATGCGAGATGCGCTCGCCTGGCCGCAGCGCAGCCAGTATCGCCGCGTGGTGTGCCTCGAGGTCCGGGCCGGGGTCGATCACCGCCACCTCTCCCTCGCCGACGATGTAGCTGTTGGTGCCCTGATAGGTCATCGGAGAGGGATTGGGCGCCAGCACGCGGCGCAGCCCGGGCTCGAGGCGGGAGAGAGCGTTGGAGGCGGGATCGGACATTTCGGCATTTCTCTCGGCATGGCGGGGCGCTAGCGTTGTGCCATGAATTTCAGCTGGCTCAAACGTTCGATGCCGATGGGCCTGTATGGCCGGGCGGCGCTTATCCTCGTGATCCCGGTCGCGGTCCTCGTGGTCGTGGTGTCGCTCGTGTTCATCCAGCGGCATTTCGAGGATGTGACGCAGCAGTTGACCCGGGGGATCGTTCTGGAGCTGCGCGAGGCGGTCGAGCTGATCGAGGCCGAGCCGGATCTCGATGCCGGGCTCTTCGCCGTGCAGCCACTGGCGACGACCCTCGGGTTCTCTGTCAGGCCGGTGACGGAGCCGCAACTGGGCGACCGGCGGGTGTTCTACGACGTTTCCGGGCGGACGGTTATCGACACGCTGCGCGACGGGCTACCGGGGGTGCAGGCGATCAATCTGGTGGAATCGAGCCGCCGGGTGATCGTGCAGCTCGACACCGCCAACGGGCCGGTCGAGGCCAGCATCGACCGGCGGCGGGCCTCGGCCTCCAATCCGCACCAGTTTCTGGTGCTGATGGCGACGATCGGCGTCCTGATGACCGGGATCGCCTTTCTCTACCTGCGCAACCAGCTCCGGCCGATCACCCGGCTGGCGGATGCGGCCGAGGCTTTCGGCAAGGGGCGGCTCGTGCCCTACAAACCCTCGGGGGCGCTCGAGGTCAGGGCCGCCGGCCGGGCCTTTCTCGACATGCGGGCGCGGATCGAGCGGCAGATCGAACAGCGGACCCTGATGCTGTCCGGGGTGAGCCACGACCTCAGGACGCCGCTGACCCGGATGAAGCTGGCGCTCTCCATGATGGAGGACAGCGAGGACGTGCGGGAGATGCAGCGCGACGTGCAGGACATGGAAGGGTTGATCGATGCCTTCCTCGACTTCGCGCGCTCAGATCAGCAGGAGGACCCGCAACTCATCGCACCCGGCGACATCGCGCGTAAGGTCGTGGAATGGGCGCAGCGCACCGGAGGCGAGGTCGATCTGACCGTGCCGGAAGAGGCCGAGGAAGCCGTGCACCTGCGGGGCCCGTCGGTGGAGCGGGCGCTGAGCAACCTTGTCGGCAATGCGCTGCGTTATGGCAGCCGGGCCGAGGTCTCGGTGCGTATGCTGCCACGGTCGGTGGTCTTCACGGTCGAGGACGACGGGCCGGGCATTCCGGAGGCGGACAGGGAGCGCGCGACGCGGCCCTTCACCCGGCTCGACGCGGCCCGCAACCAGGACAGGGGCACGGGCGTCGGCCTCGGGCTCTCCATCGCCCGCGACATCGCGCGGCGCCACGGCGGAACGCTCAACCTCCACGACAGCGAGCGCCTCGGCGGTCTCCGCGCGGAACTGGTTCTGGCGCGCTAGCCGAAAAGGTTTACGCTCATGATATTGCCGCTCAGATGTGCGGACCGAGCGCGACAGATCGTCCGCCGCCTTCCAGTCAGCGGTTCCGTCCTCAGCCTCCGGAAGCGCAGTGCTGCCAAGTTATTCCGGGAAACGGCGGTGCCAGAGGCACGAATGACCTGTTTGCGTTAACATTCCGGCGCTTCGAACGCGTGGCGGTTCGAGCCCGCGTCTTCGCAGCTGCAAGCCGGGCATGCCGTCTGGGAGGTTGACGGGTGCAGCCCGGCGGATCATTCACGGAACGAGAGGGCGCTGTCGGGCGCCAAGTCCCATTCGCATCAGGACCATTTGCATGACCGCAATGCTGTCGTCCCTCAACGAAGTCGCCCTGACGGTGATCGCGATCTCGATCAGCGGGGCGCTCGGGCTTTTGTTCGGCCGGATCCACGTGCGCGGCGTGGGGCTCGGGATCGGCGGTGTGCTTTTCGCAGGTATTGCGCTCGGGGATATCTCCTCGCGCCTTGGGCTGCATTACAGCGCCGAGATGATGGAGTTCGTCCGCGAGTTCGGACTGATCCTGTTCGTCTTCACAATCGGCATCCAGGTCGGGCCGGGCTTCTTTGCATCGCTGCGGAAGTCCGGCATGCAGCTCAACATCGCGGCGGCGTCCATCGTCTGCCTTGGCGTCCTGGTGACGGTGGCGATCCACTACGCCTTCGGGGTGCCGGTTCCGGCGCTGGTGGGGCTCATGTCCGGGGCGGTGACGAACACGCCGGGGCTCGGCGCCGCGACGCAGGCGCTGACCGACATGGGGGCCGGCCCGGGCGCCGTTGCCCAGCCTTCGCTCGGCTATGCCGTGGCCTATCCCTTCGGTATCCTCGGCATCCTGCTGACCATGCTGCTGGTACGCTTCGTTACCCGGGTGGACGTCGATGCGGAGGCCGCTGCCTATGACGCCGAGCGGCGCAAGGGAGCGAGCGCGCTGCCCTCGATCAACGTTGTGATCCGCAACCCGAACCTCGACGGGCTGGAGCTTCGCGCAGTGCCCGGGCTCTACGATCAAGGTGTCGTTGCCTCCCGGATGAAGTCGGGGGGCGAGCTGATCCTGCCGCGCCGCGAGACGCGGGTCCGGGTCGGCGACATGCTGCACCTCGTGGGCACGCCGGAGCGCCTCGAGGCGATGCGGCTGATCCTCGGCGAGGAGACCGACGCGGAACTGACCACCAAGGGCACCCAGATGGCATGGGCGCGCGTCGTGGTGACGGATCGCAAGGTCGTCGGGCACCGGCTGCGCTCGCTCGGGCTGGAGGAAGCCCACGGGGTGACCGTCTCGCGCATCCTGCGAGCCGGGCTGGAGCTGCCCGTGCAGGCCGACACCACGCTGGAGTTCGGCGATATCGTCACCGTGGTAGGCAGCAAGGAGACGGTACAGGACGTGCGGGGCGTGCTGGGGGACCAGTCGAAGCGCCTCGACGAGGTGGACTTCCCGGGGCTCTTCGTGGGTCTCGCGCTCGGCGTGCTGCTGGGAAGTATCCCGCTTGCGGTGCCCGGCCTGCCGGCGCCTCTGAAACTCGGGCTGGCCGGCGGGCCGCTGGTCGTCGCGATCCTGCTCGGCCGGCTGGGCCATTGGGGCCCGTTCATGTGGTTCATGCCGCCGGTCGCAAACCACGCGATGCGCGAGTTCGGGATCATCCTGTTCCTCGCGGTGGTCGGCCTGAAGGCGGGGGACCAGTTTCTCGATACGCTGCTGAACGGCGACGGCGTGGCCTGGGTCGGCTACGGGGTGCTGATCACGCTGATCCCGCTGGTCGTGGTCGGATTCGTGGCGCGGCTGGTCTTCAACTTCAACTACCTGACGCTGTGCGGCGTGCTGTCGGGCTCGATGACCGACCCGCCGGCCCTCGCTTTCGCCAACGCGCAGAGTTCCTCGCCTGCGTCGTCCATCGCCTATGCGACGGTTTATCCGCTGGTCATGGGCCTGAGGATCTTTGCGCCCCAGCTCATCGTCCTGTTGTTGCTCTAGGCCGGGGACGGGCGCGCGATACGCGCCCGCGATTTTTCGTACGAAAAATCCTGTCCCCGGCGTCGGCGCCTAACCCGCCAGGAACTCTTCCATGCGGTCGAGCGCACGGGAGATATTCTCCCGGCTGTTGGCGTAGCTCAGGCGGATATAACCTTCGCCCAGGATCCCGAAGTCCGGGCCGCCGATCGTCGCCACGCCCGCCTTTTCCAGCAATTCCGAGGCCAGCGGCTTTGCCTTCCAGCCGGTCTCGCGGATATTCGGAAAGGCGTAGAATGCCCCCTTGGGCGTGGCGCAGGTGACGCCGGGCAGGGCGTTCAGCCCCTCGACGACGAGCCTCCTCCGCGCATCGAACTCCGCGACCATGGCGGCCACCGCGTCCTGCGGGCCGGTCAGCGCCTCGATCGCGGCGTATTGCGCCGGGGCGTTCACGCAGGACCAGGCATTGACCGCCAGCTTGCGCGCCTTGTCGTAAAGCCCGTCGGGCCAGACCGAATACCCGAGCCGCCAGCCGGTCATGGCATAGGTCTTGGACCAGCCGTTCAGCAGGATCAGCCGGTCGCGGATCTCGGGGAAGGTCAGCAGGCTGACGTGTTCCTCGCCATCGTAGAGCAGCTGGTCGTAGATCTCGTCCGACATCACGGCGACATGGGGATGCTCGGCCAGCCCGGCGACGAGCGTCTCGATCTCGCCGCGCGGGGTCACGCCACCGCAGGGGTTGGCTGGGGAATTGAGGATCAGGAGCCGCGTGCGGGACGTGATCAGCGAGAGCGTCTCCTCGGCCGAAACCGCAAAGCCGTTCTCCTCGCGGATCGGCACCGGCACCGGCGTGGCGCCGGTGAACTCGATCATCGAGCGGTAGATCGGAAAGCCAGGGTCCGGGTAGAGGATCTCCGCACCGGGTTCGCCGAACATCAGGATCGCCGCGAACATCGTCACCTTGCCGCCCGGCACCACCAGCACGCGGTCCGGGTCGACCTGCGCGCCGAGCCGCCGGTCGAGATCTGCCGCCACCGCCTCGCGCAGGGCCGGCAGGCCGGTGGCGGGGGTGTAGCCGTGATGGCCGTCACGCAGCGCCTTGATCGCGGCCTCGACGATGTTCGGCGGGGTCGGGAAATCCGGCTGGCCGATGCCGAGGTTGATCACGTCCATCCCGCCGGCCGCGAGCGCACCAGCCCGGGCCAGGACGGCAAAGGCGTTCTCCTCGCCGATACGGTCGAACCCGGCGATGGTCTGAAGGACGGCGCTCATGCTTCCCACGCCCGCGCCAGCTGGCGCTGCTCGCCCAGCCCCTGCACGCCAAGGCGCATCTCGTCGCCCGGTTGCAGGTAGCGCGGCGGTTTCATCCCCATGCCGACGCCCGGCGGTGTGCCGGTGGAGATCAGATCACCCGGCTCGAGCGTCAGGAAGCGGCTGAGATGGGAGATGATCTCGGCCACCGAGAAGATCATCTTGGAAGTGCTCCCGGTCTGGACCCGCTCGCCGTTGAGATCGAGAAACAGGTCCAGCGCCTGCGGGTCCGGCACTTCTTCCGGGGTCACCAGCCAGGGGCCGACCGGAGCGAAGCTGTCGCAGGACTTTCCCTTGACCCACTGGCCGCCCATCTCGATCTGGAAGGCGCGTTCGGAGACGTCGTTGACCACGCAATACCCCGCCACGCAGTCCAGCGCCTTCTCCACGCTGACATGCTGCGCACGCCGGCCGATCACCACGCCGAGTTCGACCTCCCAGTCGGTCTTCTCGGAACCCTTCGGGATGACGACAGCATCGTTCGCGCCGGAGGCCGGGCACATCTTCATGAACAGGATCGGCTGCTCGGGGATGGGCAGGCCGGATTCCTTCGCGTGGTCGGAATAATTCAGCCCGATGCCGAAGATCCTCCGGATATCCGCGAGAATCGGGGCGTAGTCGGTTTCGTCGAGCAGCGGGAGATCGGCCAGTTCCAGAGCCTCGAGCGGCGCGAGCCCGCCATAGGCAATGCTGTCGCAGGTGAAATCGCCGATATGGCCCTCGAGGCTGCGCAGGCGGCCTTCGGCGTCGACGGCGGCCGGCACGATGCCATCCGCGGTCCGTATGCGGCAGAGTTTCATGGTCTTCTCCCTGTTGCCAACGCACCCGAATGGCCAGGTCCGGCGGGTGCCCTTTGCGGGCAGGGAACCGCATTCGCCGCCCGGTCGCAAGCCGGATCACAGGGGCAGGGCCGTGGTACGACGTATGGCTTGTATCACCCGCGCCGATCCCTTATGCGAAGCGACCATATCCCGCTGGTGAAAAGGCAAAGCGTTCCACGATGGCGACACTCATGGTCAGCCCTCGACCAGACGGTCTTACCGTCGCCCCGGGCCGGTCCGCCGGCCTGACCGGCAGGAACGCGTGCGCTCAGATCCACCCCCATGCCGCAAGACAATATCGGTCCAGCGCGCTGACCTTCGCCGCCGACAGTGCCCAATCGGTGCCGTCGGGAGGGTACGCGCACAGACCCCCCGCCAGGAGATCGTGATGGAAATTCGTGAGGCGCTGACCTTCGACGACGTGCTGCTTGTTCCCGCCGAAAGCCGGGTGCTGCCGGCCCAGGCAGACACCTCGACCCGCGCAACGCGGTCGATCCGGATGAACATCCCGCTGCTGAGCTCGGCGATGGACACCGTGACCGAGGCCCGCATGGCGATCGCCATGGCGCAGGCCGGCGGGATCGGGGTGCTGCACCGGAACCTCGGCGTCGAGGAACAGGCGCGGCAGGTGCGACGGGTCAAGCGCTTCGAGAGCGGCGTGGTCTACAACCCGGTGACCCTCACCCCGGACCAGACGCTGGCCGACGCCAAGGCGCTGCAGGATCGCTACAACATCACCGGCTTCCCGGTGGTCGACGAAAGGGGCCTCGTCGTCGGCATCGTCACCAACCGCGACATGCGTTTCGCCAACGACGACGCGACGCCGGTCAAGGCGATGATGACGAAGGAGAAGCTGGCGATCCTCACCGAGCCCGCCGACCTGGCCGAGGCGCGGGCGATGATGCGCGAGCGGCGGATCGAGAAACTCCTCGTGACCGACAAGAACGGCAAGCTCACCGGCCTGCTGACGCTCAAGGACATTGAACAGGCAGTGCTCAACCCGCAGGCCTGCAAGGACGCGCTCGGCCGCCTCCGGGTCGCCGCGGCCTCGACCGTGGGCGACGCCGGGTTCGAGCGCAGCGAGGCGCTGGTCGACGCCGGCGTCGACATGATCGTCATCGACACCGCGCACGGCCATTCCGAGGGCGTGGCGCGCGCCGTGGAGCGGGCCAAGAAGCTTTCCAACGAGGTCCAGATTGTCGCCGGCAACGTGGCAACGGGCGAAGCCACCCGGGCGCTGATCGACGCCGGGGCCGACGCGATCAAGGTCGGCATCGGGCCGGGCTCGATCTGTACCACGCGGATGGTCGCCGGGGTCGGCGTGCCGCAGCTCACCGCGATCGTCGATTGCGCCGCCGCAGCGGCCGCGCAGGACGTACCCGTGATCGCCGATGGCGGCATCAAGTTCTCCGGCGATTTCGCCAAGGCCATCGCCGCCGGCGCCTCCTGCGCCATGGTCGGCTCGATGCTGGCCGGCACGGATGAAAGCCCGGGCGAGGTGATCCTCTACCAGGGACGGTCGTTCAAGGCCTACCGCGGCATGGGCTCGCTCGGCGCCATGGCGCGGGGATCGGCCGACCGGTATTTCCAGAAGGACGCGGCCTCGGACAAGCTGGTGCCCGAGGGAATCGAAGGGCAGGTCGCCTACAAGGGCGCTGCCGGCGCCGTGATCCACCAGCTTGTTGGCGGTCTGCGGGCGGCCATGGGCTATACCGGCAAGGCCACGATCGATGAGATGCGCGGGAAGTGCGAGTTCGTCCGGATCACCGGGGCAGGGCTGAAGGAAAGCCACGTCCACGATGTCCAGATCACGCGCGAGAGCCCGAATTATCGTTTGGGGTGAGTGGATTGTGGGTCGGGGCCATTTAGACCCCGCAACGTGCATATCCTTTGTATGACACGAGGGGTGTTCTTGGACTGGTGTACGTGTGTCCGTCAGGTCAGAGACCGGACGGAGCAGACATCGGCTCGGATCGCCGCCCTTTCGACGAATGCCACTTAGAGGATGAGCATGATCCCGGACCGATACCTGTCAGTTTTCGGGGCGAAGGACCCTGTGCCATTGGCCGAGACGCCACGGGCACATCTTTGGCGCGTGAACACGGCCGGAGGACCGGCGGTGCTGAAAGTGCTGACGGACAGGGGCGCAAAGGTCGGGGACATGATCGGCGCCGAAATCCTGAGCCTCTGGGATGGCAACGGCGCTGTGAAACTCATCGATCGGACCGGCAACGCCATGTTGTTGGAGTGGCTGCCGGGGCCGTCGTTGCGGGAGAAAGCGCCGTGTGGGCAGGACCAAATGGCGGCGAAGGTCATTTCCGAGCTGTCGTTGAAGCTGCGGCTTTCGAAAGCTGATGGTTTCATTGAGCTGAAGGATCACTTTGGCGGCGCACTCCCCAAAGCGGAGATTTCCGGTTTTCCGGAACCCTACCGCGATGCTTTCGGGCGGGCGCAGACCATGTGGCAGGCCTTGCTGCGAACCACGGAAGAAATGTGCCTGATGCACGGCGATCTGAACCATGACAACATCCTCTGGTCAGACCGTGGCTGGGTCGTCATTGATCCCAAGGGCGTCGTCGCGGACCCTTGCTACGAGTTCAGCGTCGTCTTTCGCGGCCCGGTTGGCGAAGAAGCGCGGGCAGCCAAACCCGAGAGAATTCTGGAACTGGCCGAGCTTCTGGCAAGGGGCGCAAACCTGGACAGGACACGGATCCTTCAATTCGGCTTTGTGCATGTCGCAATGTCACTGGCGTATCATTTCACCCGAGGGTCCATTTCCGAAACCGACATGGCCATCTTTCAGGCCTTTGACAGCTTGCAACTTCCGGTTCCCGGTTGAGGATAGACAGCGGCCCGGTGGAGTGCGGGGGACCGTGGCAACTGAAGCAAGAATGCCATTTCGTTCAGGAAAAAAAGGTGCATGAGGCTCAACAGGAGCCATGTCCACGATGTCCAGATGACGCGCGAGAGCCCGAACTATCGCCTGGGGTGACCAGACACCTTCACGAAGCATCCCAGTTCAGCACGAAGAAGGGCGGCCAGTTTTGGCCGCCCCTTCTCTTGACGATCCGTCGCTCCACCGGGCCAACGATCTTTCGTACGAAAAATCGGCGTCGCACCGCTCGTCGGAGGGTGACCGGTTCAGGCGAGCGCGCGGGCCCCGGCCTCGATCCGGCGATGGCCGGCCTCGCCGTGCCAGAAGCCGTTTGAGAAGGGGGCTTCCATGACGATCGCCCCGAACCTCGCATCAGCCTCGGCCGCCTCGATGGCGCCATGTCTGAGCGCATCGAACACGTTCGCCACCGCGACCATGTCCGTATCCTGCGGCATCAGGCGCAGATCGCTTACGCCCATCTCCGCCATCGCCGGCACCTCCCCGGCGAGGTTGACATAGGAATGCGACAGGGTCTGGATTCCGTTCACGCGCAGGAAGGACTCCCCGTTGCGGGTGTCGAGCGGCAGCCCGTCCGCATGGTCGCCACAGACGAACTGGCAATTGTCCTTGGTCCGTCCGAAGGCCCGCGCATGGTAGCACCGCGCCGAAGTGGCAAGCCCCGCCCGGCCGAAGACCTGCACTTCGAGCCCGACGCCAAGCTTGCCGGCCTCCGCGGCCATCAGTTCCACCGATGCAGCCGGCAGCTCCACCGGTACGGTCACATGGGTCGCGCCGCGGGCCGCCATGTGGGCCATCGTCTCGGCGTTGTAGACGTTCATGAACGGCCCGATGCGGTGATGCCGGCCCGGCTCGAGGTGGAAGAGGCCCGCGGCATTGTTGATCTCGATCTCGAACTCGCCCTGTTGCACCAGATCGGCGCAGGCCTTGCGTTCGCGCTTCAGCATCACCTCTGCCAGCCCGCAGAGCACGACACGTTTGCCGGCCCGGGTCAGCCGCTCGGCGACCACGTCGATGTGCTGGTCGAAAAAGGGTTGCCGCTTGGAGCAGATCACCTCGCCGAGGTAGACCGTGTCCACCGGCGCCTCGTCGGCGATCCGGGCATAGAAATCGAGCTTGCGTTCCTCGCTCCAGAAATACTGGATCGGTCCGATCGTCAGTCTCGGGGTCATGGTTTCACCGCCATTTCTTGGTCTGGAAGGCGCCTTCGGTCTGTTTCTGGCCCTCGGTCAGGGCAGCCAGATCGGCAAGGGCGGGCTCACGCCCGGCCCGGACATCGTCGACCGCGGCCCGGAAGGCCGCCACGACCTTCTTCACATAGGCGCGGCTGCGCTGCCGGCCTTCGATCTTGAATGCATCGACTCCGGCGTCCATCAGGGCCGGCAACAGGCGCGACAGGTTCAGGCTGATCGGTTCCTCGAAGGCGTAGTAGCCATCCGGATGCTCCGAGTTGACATAACGGCCCTTGCAGATCGTCGGATAGCCGGCGCTCTCCTGCGGTCCGAAGCGGTCGATGGTGAAGGGGCCAAGGCGGGTCGACATGCCATCGTCGGCGTCCCGCCGGTACTCGACAAGATGGGCGGGCGAGCAGACACCGTCCATGTTGGTGGAAAGCCCGGTCGCGTAGTTTGTCAGCGAGCAGCGTCCTTCGACCATCAGCCCATGGTTGCCGAAGATGAAGGTCTCGATCTCGCAGGGAATCTCGGCCTTGATCTCGCGGATCTCGGGGATCGTCAGAATGCGCGGCAGAACCACGCGTTTCACGCCGAATTCCCGCACGTAGTAGCAGATCGCGTCGGGGCTGGCGGCGGCCGCCTGGACCGAGAGGTGGAGGCGGATGTCGGGATGGGTCTTGGCGATGTAGGCGGCAACGCCCATGTCGGCCACGATAAAGGCATCCACCCCGAGGTCGGCGCCCAGGTCGGCCGCCTCGCGCCACAGGCCGAACTTGCCCGCCGGCGGATAGGTGTTGAGCGCGAGCAGAATGCGCGCGCCCTTGGAATGCGCATATTCAACCGACTTGCCAAGCTCTTGCGGCGTGAAATTCAGGCCGGGAAAGTTCCGCGCATTGGTCGCGTTCTGAAATCCGCAATAGATCGAATCCGCTCCCGCATCGACCGCCGTCCGCAACGCGGCGGGGGTCCCGGCGGGGCAGACGAGTTCACCTGCTGTCATGTCGTCATACACTCTCAAGTTGTGGCCCGTGGGCCATGTCTCGCATCCGGCGAAGCGCCATGCGGCCGGCGGCGCCGAACATCGCGGCGACGTCCTCGGCGATCGAGCCCTCGACGTCGTCGAGCGCGTTGCGCAGGGTCACGATGGCCTCGGTGTCGCCGGTGATCTCCAGCTCGCGGGAAAAGAAGATCGCGTCGCCGTCGACCTCGGCATCCAGCATCCGCAGAAGCGTCAGCACGTCGCCCGCGATATGGGCGTCATGCCTCGGCAGCCGATCCTTGCGCACAGCCCGGAAAACCAGCGCCCGCGGGTTCGGCCGCAGGTGCAGCGCGAGCGGCAGGTCCGTGAGATCGATGATGAAATTTGTGCGCTGGTGCGGGCCGAGGCGGTCGAACAGTTCCGGATGCCGCGCGGCGATCCGTCGGACGATCCGGTAAAGCACAGGTTGCAGGGGCAGCAGCGGGACCGGCAGGTCGGCAAACCGGCCCCACAAGGCCGCGAAGGTTTCTCTTGGATCGCTCATGACGCGTCTTTCCACCCGGTTTCCTGGGGCGGTCGCCCGGTCTGGCACACCGTGGCGAAGTGTCGGCATTCAGGGCGAATGGGGACACCGCGGGCAGCGGCGCAGCGTGAGTGATCGGGCCGGGCGGCGGCCGATGACCAGAGGTCTAGACCCGGCCGGGGGACCGGGACAACCCGAAGATGGGCGCAGGATCAGGGATGAACGAAGGCAAATCGTCGCGCGTACGGCACGGTGTCAGGCGGCCTCGACCGCCGCGGCCAACGCCTCTGCCGTTGCCTCGAAGGCCAGCAGGATGGAGGCATGCCGGTTGGTGAACTCGCGTGCCGGCAGAAGCACTTCGAGATCGTCGAACGGCGCGTCGGGGACCGGGCCATTCTCCCGGAGCATGGCGGCGAGCTGGTCCCGGCCGCGGTCGATCTCCTCGCGGCTGCGCCCGATGACGTGGGCGCCAAGCACCGACGCCGCGGCCTGGCCAAGCGCGCAGGCCTTCACGTCCTGGGCGAAGTCGACGATGCGCCCGTTCTCGATGCGGAGGTCCACGGTGACGGTCGACCCACAGAGCGGGGAGCGCCGCCGTGCGGTCGCAGAGGGTGCGTCCAGACGCCCGACATGCGGGATGTCCGCTGCAAGCGCCAGAATGCGCCCGGAATAGAGCTTGACGAGGTCTTTGTCGCTGGCCATTCCCTGTCCTCCGTGGCGCCTCTTTGAGTACATACTCCGCATGGGGCAAATTGCAAAGGAGCATCCCATGGCCTTCGATACGCAGAGCCTGCGCTTTGACGCACAGGGGCTGATCCCCGCCATTGCCCAGCAGGAAGGTACCGGCGAGGTGCTGATGATGGCCTGGATGAATGCCGAGGCGGTTGCGAAGACGCTCGAAACCGGACGCGTAACCTATTGGTCTCGATCCCGGAAATCCTTCTGGGTCAAGGGCGAGACCTCCGGCCATGTGCAGGAACTGGTCGAACTGCGTGTCGATTGCGACCGGGATTGCCTGTTGGTGATCGTGCGCCAGAGCGGGCCGGCCTGCCACACGATGCGGCGGAGTTGCTTCTACACGGCGGTCCGCAATGGGGACGAGGTCGAAATCCTCTCTCCAATGGTCTGATTTTACGAGGAATTTGACGGGAGGCGAGCGCGCCTACAGCCCCACCATCGCACGGATGTCGTCCGGCGTGAGGCCCTCGGCGCGATAGGTTGCGATGGCGCGGGCGTCGTCGCGTTTGGCGAGCCGTTTGCCATCCGCGTCCCGGATCAACTTGTGGTGATGGTAGAGCGGCGTCGGAAGCCCGAGAAGCCTCTGCAATACCACATGAATCGACGTCGCCTCGAACAGGTCCCGACCGCGCACGACGTGCGTGATGGACTGCGCCGCATCGTCGACCACCACGGAAAGGTGGTACGACGTGCCCATGTCGCGCCGGGCGACGACGATATCGCCGACACCGGTCACCAGGGCCTCGGGCGACAGGCTGATCCGTCCGGATTCACCGTCCGGCCCCGCGCCGATCTCCGTGAACTCAATCGTATCAATGCCTTGCAGCGCTCTTCGCATATCCAGCCGCAAGGCATCCGCAGGCAGAGCGCCGGTGCGAGGGACGCCACGGCAGGTGCCCGGATAAACGATCCCGTCCGGACCATAGACCGGCTCGCCGCCTTCCTGCGGCGCACTGGCGGCCTCGAGAATGTCACGCCGGCGGCAGGTGCAGGGATAAAGCAGGCCACGCCGCCAAAGCAGTTCCAGGGCCGCGCGATACTCCGCCAGACGCTCGGATTGCCGCATCACCGGCTCCGGCCACTCGAGCCCGAGCCAATGCAGATCCTCGTAGATCTGCGCCTCCCATTGCGGCCGGGCCCGACCCTGGTCGATATCCTCGATGCGCAACAGGAAAGTGCCGCCCGCCGACGCGGCCAGGTCCGACGCCAGCATGGCGGAATAGGCGTGACCGAGGTGCAACGGCCCCGTGGGAGACGGCGCGAACCGGGTTCTCACACCTGCGCCCCGACAGGATCACTCCCGAACTGGTGGCGAAAGACTTCCGGGTTTCGCTCGACGGTCTGGATCAGCCGCCGGGTGATGATTTTCATGATCGCCATGCCGAACGCCGGATCCTGAAAGTGGAGCCGCAGGAAGGTGGATTCATCGACGACGTGGATCCGCCCCGGCACCACGCAGCGTGCCGTCGCCGTTCGGGCCTTGGCATCGGTGAAAAAGGCGATCTCGCCGAAAACATCTCCGGATGAAAGAGTTATCCCGAGCTCTTCGAGCAAAACCTCGCCGGACTCGATGTAGTAAAGCGCATCGGGCTTGTCGCCGATGGAGAAGATCGTCTCATCCGCGTCGAACGGCCGGGGGCGGCTGTGCGACGTCAGGACGGAGAAATCGGGCGGATCGTCGCTGCGCACGGATTCGACCCGCTTGCGCATCGACAGGATCTGGAAGGTCCGCCAGAGATTGAACGGCAGCAGGATCAGGTCGAGAAACAGCATCGGCCAGAGGCCGAGCATGGTCGAGTAGCAGATGAAAAGGACGTTCGATGCAATCGCCGCCAGCCGGAGCGGGAGCATCGTCTTCATCGAATAGGCTGCCAGCGTGGCCGCCGAACCGGCCCAGCCAAAGATTTCCGCGATTTCCATGGGTTCCTCCCGTCGCCTGGGGGACGGTAGCGATCAATCGCAGCGCAGCAAACAGGTTTGCAGGGCCGGTCCGTCAGTTACCGCGGCGGATGTTGCCCTGGTGAATCAGCAGCCATGCCAGAATGATGAACATCGGGTGGGTGAGACCGCCCGAGAAAAGGAGCGCCGGCACCCAGATGAAAAAGATGACGATGCCGAGGATCGGCCGGCCCGCGATCATGATCGACAGTGGCGGCAGCAGTATTGCGAGGACGTAGTTCATGGTGCCTCCGCAACGGCCAGTTCGGGCGCCGGGATGCCCAGCCAACCGGCCCAGGCCGCCTTGGCCCGGTCGGTGTAGAGTTTGTAGCGCACCTTGCGCCCCTTTCGGCCGCCCTTTGCATCCACCGGGCGGAAGAGCCCGAAGTTGACGT
This sequence comes from Tropicimonas sediminicola, assembly GCF_900188335.1. Taxonomy (GTDB): domain Bacteria; phylum Pseudomonadota; class Alphaproteobacteria; order Rhodobacterales; family Rhodobacteraceae; genus Tropicimonas; species Tropicimonas sediminicola. The sequence continues at coordinate 49,524 of NZ_FZOY01000013.1, forward strand.
TCATCGGCTGGAAGGTCTTGGCCTCCGCACCGCCGGTGATGTGGGTAAGCAGGGCACCCATCGCAGTGTCGACGGGCACCGGCGGCAGAGGCCGGCCCAGCACCTCGGCGGCGGCCATCCGGCCGGCCAGAAGGCCCATCGCGGCGCTCTCCACGTAGCCCTCGACGCCGGTGATCTGGCCGGCGAAGCGGATGTGCGGCTTTGCACGCAGCCGCATCTGGTCGTCGAGCAGCGTGGGAGAGTTGATGAACGTATTGCGGTGGATCCCGCCAAGACGCGCGAAACGGGCGTTCTCCAGCCCCGGAATCATCCGGAACACAGAGGTTTGCGAGCCGTACTTCATCTTGGTCTGGAAGCCGACGATGTTGTAGAGCGTTCCGAGCGCGTTGTCGCGGCGCAGCTGGACGACGGCGTAGGCCTTTTCCTCCGGCTTGTGGCGGTTGGTCAGCCCGACTGGCTTCATCGGCCCGTGGCGCAGGGTTTCGCGACCGCGCTCCGCCATCACTTCGATCGGCAGGCAGCCGTCGAAATAGCCTGCCGTCTCGCCCGGCTTGAACTCGGTCTTCTCGGCGGCCAGCAGCGCGTCGATGAAGGCCTCGTACTGCTCGCGGTTCATCGGGCAGTTGAGATAGGCGGTGCGTTCTTCCTCGGTGTCGCCCTTGTCGTAGCGCGACTGCATCCAGGCCACGTCCATGTCGACGGAGTCAAAATAGACGATGGGAGCGATGGCGTCGAAGAAGGCGAGGCTGTCCTGGCCGGTCTCGGCGGCGATCGCCTCGGCCAGCGCTCCGGAGGTCAGCGGGCCGGTGGCGATGATCCAGGGGCCATCCTCGGGACCGGGCAGGGCGGTGATCTCGCCCTCGACCACCGTGACCAGCGGATGTGCCCGGAGCTTTTCCGTCACGGCCTCGGAGAACGGATCGCGGTCGACGGCAAGCGCGCCGCCGGCGGGCAGGGCGTGGGCATCGGCGGTGGTCATGATCAGTCCGCCTGCGGCCCGCATTTCCCAGTGGAGCAGGCCGACGGCGTTGTTCTCGTCGTCATCCGAGCGGAAGGAATTGGAGCAGACCATCTCGGCAAGATTGCCGGTGCGGTGGGCGAAGGTGCCGACCTTGGGCCGCATCTCGTGCAGCACCACGGGAACGCCCATGTTGGCGGCCTGCCAGGCGGCTTCGGAGCCGGCCATGCCGCCCCCGACGATATGAATTGCGCGTGTCATGGGCGCGATTTAAGGGCTTCCGCCGGGTTTGGAAAGGCGCCTCACGCATAACATGACCGCCGCATCCTCGGGAAAGGAGCGACGGTGGTATCGGACGATGTGCGATCAGTTGGAGCGCGCGAGTTCGAATTCCTCTCGGAAGATGGTCTCCATCTCTTCCACCGATACCGGTTCGCGCGACGAGGCCCGCTTGGAGGACGGCCGGCGCTTGCCCGAGAGAGGCCGTACCGTGGCATCGAGGGCGTCCGCCTTCCGGGGCACGATCTTGCGGGGAACGATCTTCTTGCGGACAGGTGTGCGTTTCGCCAGGGCGCGGGCGTCCGTTTCGACATAGGTCAGCATCAGCGCGGCGATCAGGGCGAGATCGCGCCAGAAGGTGCCAAGCTCATCGGCCACGCCGAGGTCCAGCATCCGCAGGTAACTCGACCAGAAGGTGAGGATTCCCAAGGTGAGCGCGGCACCGCGCAGCCAGACACCGATCATCACCATATAGGCGAGCATGAAGACGAGGAAGCCGCTCGCGGCCCCGGCGAAGGGCTGCGGCACCACCCGGATGAACATGGGGGCAAGATCGGTGCCCGGAATCATTCCGACTGCGCCGGCGAGAAAGTAGGAGGCGATCAGGATTCGCAGGAGGTTCTGGCCTGCGGAACTCAGCACCAGGCGTTCCCTCGTCACATCGCGCATAATTGGTTTCCTGCTTTTCGCCGCCCGGGGCAAACCACGCGCTTGCCTACTAACCTGCATCCCCTGGCGACAATTCTTGTCTGGTCGCAGAATTGTTCCGAACTGCGGCGCGGTGAGGGACAAAAATGGGTAATTCGCGTGAATGAATGTGGTCGATCATCGGGAGGGATTGCTTCCCGATGGTCGGAGTGTGGCGCCGGAACGCCCTGATTTTAAGAAAAAATCAACCAAGCGGCAGCTTCGGGGGCACAATTGCGCCCCCGAAGCGCCTGATTCACTCGGCCGTGTCGCCCGCTTCGGGCAACTCGTCGTCCTCGCCCTGTTCGGCGATGCGAGCCACGGAAACGACCTTTTCATCGGCCGCCGTGTGGAACACGCGAACGCCGCCGGCGCCGCGGGATCGGAAGGAAATGCCGTCCACCGGGCAGCGGATCGACTGGCCGGTGGAGGTCGCGAGCATGATCTGGTCGTCGGCTTCCACGGGGAAGCACGCCACCAGCGGGCCGCCGCGCATGGCGCGGTCCATCGCCGCCACGCCCTGGCCGCCACGGCCGCGCACCGGGTAGTCGTGGCTGGAGCTGGTCTTACCGGCACCATTGGCGGTGATGGTCAGGATCAGGTCCTCCGCCGCCGACATCTCGGCATAGCGCTCGGGCGAGAGCTGGCCGCCCTCGACGGCGCTTTCCTCCTCGTCCGGCTCCGCGTCGTCCGGAGCACCGGCCACCAGCCGGCGTTGCTTGAGGTAGGCCGCACGCTCTTCCGGATTGGCCTCGAAATGGCGGATGACCGACATCGAGACGACCTCGTCGTCCTTGGCGAGCCGGATGCCGCGAACGCCGACCGAGCTGCGCGAATTGAACACCCGCACGTCGGTGGTCGGGAAGCGGATCGCGCGGCCGAGCCGGGTGACCAGCATCACGTCGTCATCCTCGGAACAGATGCGCGCGTTGATCAGCCGGGTGTCGGCGTGCTCGTCCTCGAACTTCATCGCGATCTTGCCGTTGCGCATGACGTTGGTGAAGTCCGAGAGCTTGTTGCGGCGCACCGTGCCGGCCGAGGTGGCGAACACGATCTGCAGATCGTCCCAGTCGCTCTCGTCGCGGTCGACCGGCATGATCGCGGCCACGGAGACGCCCGTCGGGATCGGAAGGATGTTGACGATCGCCTTGCCGCGGGCGTTGCGCCCGCCGGCGGGCAGGCGCCAGGTCTTGATCTTGTAGGCGATGCCGTCGGTGGTAAAGAACAGGAGCTGCGTGTGGGTGTTTGCGACGAAGAGCGTCGTCACCACGTCGTCATCCTTGAGCCCGCCACCAGACAGCCCCTTGCCACCGCGACGCTGGGCGCGGAACTCGCTGAGCGGGGTGCGCTTGATATAGCCGGACTGGGTGACTGTCACCACCATGTCCTCGCGCTCGATGAGGTCCTCGTCCTCCATGTCACCGGCCCAGTCGACGATCTCGGTGCGACGCGGCACGGCAAACTGCTCGCGCACTTCGCGCAGCTCGTCGGCGATGATGCCCATGATCCGCTCGCGCGAGCGGAGGATAGCGAGGTAGTCGACGATCTTCTTTGCCAGATCCTCGAGTTCGTCGGTGACTTCCTTCACACCCATCGCGGTCAGGCGCTGCAGCCGCAGTTCGAGGATCGCGCGGGCCTGGATCTCGCTGAGGTTGTAGGTCCCGTCGTCGTTCATCGTATGCGTCGGGTCGTCGATCAGCCGGATGTAGTCGGCGATGTCTTCGGCCGGCCAGCGGCGGGTCATCAGCTTCTCGCGGGCCTCGGCCGGATCGGCGGAGGAACGGATCGTGGCGACCACCTCGTCAACGTTGGAGACCGCGACCGCGAGACCGCAGAGAATGTGGCTCCGCTCCCGCGCCTTGCGCAGCTCGTAGGCCGTCCGCCGCGCGACGACCTCCTCGCGGAAGTCGAGGAAGGCGGTCAGGAACTGGCGCAGGGTCAGCTGCTCCGGCCGGCCGCCGTTGAGCGCCAGCATGTTGCAGCCGAAGGTCGTCTGCATGGGCGTGAAGCGGAACAGCTGGTTGAGCACCACGTCGGGGGTCGCGTCGCGCTTCAGCTCGATCACCACCCGAACGCCGACGCGGTCGGATTCGTCTGCGACATGGGCGATGCCCTCGATCTTCTTGTCGCGGACCATCTCGGCGATCTTCTCGATCATGGAGGATTTGTTGACCTGGTAGGGGATCTCGTCGAGCACGATGGCGTAACGGTCCTTGCGGATCTCCTCCACCCGGGTCTTGGCCCGCAGGATCACCGAGCCGCGGCCTTCGAGATAGGCCTTCCGCGCCCCGGAGCGGCCCAGCATGATGCCGCCGGTGGGGAAGTCCGGACCCGGGATGTACTCGATCAGCTCTTCGGTCGAGAGGTCCGGGCTTTCGATCAGCGCCAGGGTCGCATCGATCACCTCGCCGAGGTTGTGCGGCGGGATGTTGGTCGCCATGCCCACGGCGATACCGCCGGCGCCGTTGACCAGCATGTTCGGGAACCGCGCCGGCAGGACCACCGGTTCCTTGTCCTTGCCGTCGTAGTTGTCCTGGAAGTCGACGGTGTCCTTCTCGATGTCGGCCAGCAGGAAGGCCGCCGGCTTGTCCATCCGCACCTCGGTATAGCGCATGGCCGCCGCGTTATCGCCGTCCATCGAGCCGAAGTTGCCCTGGCCGTCGAGCAGGGGCAGGGACATCGAGAAGTCCTGCGCCATCCGCACCAGCGCGTCATAGATCGCGCTGTCGCCGTGGGGGTGGTACTTACCCATCGTGTCGCCGACCGGGCGCGCCGACTTGCGGTAGGGCTTGTCATGCGTGTTGCCGGTCTCGTGCATCGCGTAGAGGATGCGCCGGTGCACCGGCTTCAGGCCGTCGCGCAGATCCGGAATCGCCCGGCTCACGATCACGCTCATCGCGTAATCGAGGTAGGACGTCTTCATCTCGTCGGCGATCGAAATCGTCGGCCCTTCGTACGCGGGACGCTCGGGGCGATCTTCTTCTTCGTTTTCAGGGGGTTCCGGAGTGTCGGTCATTCTCTGCCTGCGATTTGTGCGCACCGCTATATCTAGTTGGCGCATCTTAGCCGATCCGCGAGATCAGGTGCAATGCCGGTGGCGAAAAACCCCTGTCAGCCGGGCCGCCAGAGTGCCAACAGATTGTTTTCTTTGGAGAAGATATCGAAGGGTGCATCATTGCCTGCACAGGCAATGCAATGGAGACGCCGAGAATGCGCGAGACCGAACTCATGTTGGCGGGCTACGGGCTGACCACCGCCGAGATGTTCTATCGTATGCCCGACTACCAGAACGTGCTGAATTCCTTCATCTGGCAGGATTACGACCTGGCGCCGGACCACCCACGTCTGTTCCGCTTCATCGAGTTCTGGCAGGAGGAGATCGAAGGGCCGCTCCACTCGGTGCGCTTCGTGCACCGCAAGGAGATCGCCCCCGGCGAATGGCGCAATGTGAAGGGCGAATTCTACCTTCAGTGATCCGGCGGCGGGCCTAGCCGGCTTCGTCCAGCGCTACCTGTGCGTCCTGGCCCTTGCTCTTGTGCTCGGCCACGCCCTTGACCTGCTCCAGACCGGCAATCGCCCCGACGTCGGAGGCGGACCGGTTGTTGACGATATGCGCGCCATGGCCGGTGGCCTTGGTTACGTGGACCGCATGGGCCAGCAGCGCCTGGTCGATCCACCAGTTCTGGCCCTGCGGATCGAAGAGCGCGTCGAACAGGCGGGAGAAGACCGCCATGAAGTTCTCCGCCGCCGGCGTGTCGCACATGGTGACGACCTGCGCGTTGCAATGGTTCCAGAACAGCTGCGAGGGGTATTCGTAGAACACGGTGAGGCCCATGTCCTTTCCCTCGAGATAGGCGCTGTAATCCGCCGGGTCGGTGGTGAACACCTTGTCCGCATCGATCGCCGTGATCCGCGGGGCGCCGTGGTGGCGCAGGATCTCGGACATCCTGAGGAAGCGCATGGAGGCGTAATAGGCCGTGTCATGCGGCGCGGTCTCAAAGGAGTAGCGAATGTTCCCGGCAGTGGGGCGCGGGCTGTCGGTCGGGTTGGCGATGTGGAAGTGCAGGTTCACCCGGCCGTTGGCCGAGGCGATCAGACCCTCGGAAAAGAGGTCGAAATACTTCTGGTCGACACCGACAAGGAACAGCGGCTTGTCCTCGGCAAAGCTGCGGTCGCTGTCGAAGGTGACCGGAGACCGCAGCGGCGCATCGGCCGCGGTGCCGAGCGTTACCAGTTCGTCCAGCGTTCGGGCCATCGCGAGCCCGGTGTGCATATGCGGGAAGCGGCCGATCGCGAGTTGGGCGCGGCGGCTCCGGTCGAAGGCATCGTAGGCTTCGGGCACGTTACGCATCGCGTAGTGCAAGGAGCCGAGATAGAGCGTGCGGATTTCCTCCGGACGGCTGTTCAGGTAGGCGCCGACGGGATCTTTCGCGCGGGCGCGGTCGCCGTCGGGATCGAGCGCGCGCAGGCGCATGGAATTGAGGTCGGGCTCGTCGAAGATCTCGGGCGCGTTGCGGAACACCAGCGAGACGAGAAACCGGTCGAGAACGTCGCGCAGCCCGGGCGACAGCTCCTCCGCCTCCATGATCTCCAGCATCAGTTTCGGACGCAGACGGGGCCTGTGGCGCGGATAGGCCTTGAGCTTGCGCTCCAGCCGGCGGTGGATCCGGTCGATCCGGGCAGGGGTGTCGGACGGCAGCTTGAGGGCTTCCTCGAGCGCCTGCCGATTCATCCCGTTGCGCTTCGCTTCGCCGCGTTTGCCCTTCTTGCGTAGACGTTCTTCCATCTCTGCCTGCCTTGCCCTCCCGACGGACGGCATTCTGCGATGCCCCGAAGCCGGGCGGGTTCTATCGCCCCGCGTGGGGGAGGGTCAACTCGATGTCAGGGACGGGGCTCAGCTGCGGCGCGCGGCGAGCAGCCACACGACAATCAGCCCCAGCGAAAGCAGCACGTTCATGTTGGCGAAAGAGAGCCCGAGGATCGAATAGGAGATCTCGTCGCAGCGCACGATGCCGACGGTGAAATCGGTGCTCAGCAGGTCCGACCCCGCGAGGTCGGACAGATCCTGCCCGCCGGTGCAGTCGGACGGCCCGGCCCAGAGCTTGCGTTCCACGCCGCTGTGATACACCGCAAGCCCAAGGCTCACGGTAGCGACCAGCGCCCCGAGATACGCCAGCAGCCGGTGCGGCAAGACCAGCGCCAAAGCCGCCAGCGCCGCCATGACCACATGCGGCCAGCGTTGCAGGATGCACAGATGGCAGGGCAGGATCGCCATGACATGCTGGAAGAAGAAGGCGCCGGCGAGGCTGCCGAGGGAGCCGAGCAGCGCCAGGAGGAGGAGCGTGTTTCGGGTCACAGGTATTTTACCAGGTAAACGCCGCCGAGGAGCATCGCGACGAAGAGCGTGAGCATCAGCCCGAGGCGCTTTTCGATGAACTCGCGGATCGGCGGTCCGTATTTCCACAGCAGCCCGGCCACCAGGAAGAAGCGTCCGCCACGGGCGAGGATCGAGGTGATCATGAAGGTCCAGAAGGGCATCCCGGTCCAGCCGGACATGATGGTGATGACCTTGTAGGGGAAGGGCGTAAGCCCCGCGATCAGCACCGCCCAGAAGCCGACATCGTTGAAGCGCTCGTTGAAGGCTTCCATCTTGTCGGTCTTGCCGAGGTTCTCGAGGATCGGCTGGCCGATCTGTTCGAACGCGAAGGCGCCGATCGCGTATCCGAGCACCCCGCCCAGCACCGAGGCGACCATGGCGACGCCCGCGATCCGGAAGGCCCGGTGCGGCGTGGCGAGGATCATCGGAATCATCAATACATCCGGGGGGATGGGGAAAAACGAGCTTTCAATGAAAGCGACGATTGCCAGGGCCCACATCGCGTGTTTTCCGGCGGCGAGGGAAATCGTCCAGTCGTAGAGTCCGCGAAGCAATGTCTGGTTTCCTGTAATGCTGCATTGTGCAAACATCACGCTCAGGTTCCGGGGTCAAGCGGGGGATGCGGCATGAAGTGGCAAGGGCGGCGCGGGAGTCGCAACATCGAGGATCGTCGTGGCCGCTCCGGTCCGGCACGCGCGGCAGGCGGAATCGGCGGTCTGGGGCTGCTGGTGATCGTCGTCCTCGGCTGGGTGCTGGGCATCGACCCGTCCTTCCTGATCGGCGGTGGCCAGCAGACGTCGCCGGGAGGTTATTCCGGCGGCCAGGCGCCCAGCCAGGCGGAAGATGCGGCGGGCCAGTTCGTCTCGGTGGTGCTGGCCGACAACGAGGAGATCTGGGCGAACCTCTTTCAGACGCAGGTCGGACAACCCTACAACCCGCCGATCCTTGTGCTGTTCTCCGGCGTCACCCAGTCACCCTGCGGGAATGCCTCCGGGGCCACAGGTCCGTTCTACTGCCCGCTCGACAAGAAGGTCTATCTCGACACCGCTTTCTTCGCCGAGCTGCGGGACCGGTTCGGCGCGAGCGGTGATTTCGCGGCGGCCTACGTGGTGGCCCACGAGGTCGCGCACCACGTGCAGGACGAACTCGGCATCCTCGCGCAGGCCAACCGCATCCGGGCGCAGGTCGGGCAGGCGGAATCCAACGCGATCTCGGTCCGGATCGAGCTGCAGGCCGATTGCTATGCCGGGATCTGGGCGCGGCAGGTCCATGAACAGCTCGGCACGCTGGAATCGGGCGACCTCGACGAAGCGCTGGTCGCCGCGCGGGAGATCGGTGACGACACCCTTCAGCGCGAGGCCGGACGGGTGCCGCGGCCGCACACCTTTACCCACGGCACGTCGGAGCAGCGGCAGCGCTGGTTCGCGACCGGGGTGCAGTCGGGACAGCTGGCGTCCTGCGACACCTTCGGCACGGACGCATTGTAGGACGCGCCGCAGCTCCGACGGCAGCCTTGCAAGCAGCGCATGGGTGCGCCGGGACGGGCCATTCATTGGTTGCAAACCCTGACCGGACAGACGCATAGGAGGGCAGCACCTCCAAGAGCATCCAACCGCAACGGAGCCACGCCTGATGACTGTCCTGATCTGCGGAGCCGGCATTTCCGGCCTCACCCTCGGCCTTTCGCTGCACCAGGTCGGAGTGCCGTTCCGGATCATCGAGGCCATCGCGGAGCTGCAGCCGCTCGGCTTCGGCATCAACCTGCAGCCGCACGCGGTGCGGGAGCTCTATGATCTCGGCCTGAAGGAGCACCTCGACAGGATCGGCCTGCGCACCGAGCGCATGGCGTATTTCAACGCCCAGGGGCAGGAGATCTGGTCGGAGCCGCGCGGGATTCAGGCGGGCTATCTCTATCCGCAATACTCGATCCATCGCGGCGGCCTGCAGATGATGCTGCATGAAACCCTGCTGGAGCGCTGCGGCCCGAGTGCGATCCTCGCGGGCGCCAAGGTCAGCAAATGGAAGGAAACCCCGCAGGGGCTCGAGGTTGTCCTGACGGACCGGAACTACGGCGTCGAGCTTGATCGGATCAAGGGCTCGGTCCTCGTCGCATGCGACGGCGCGCGGTCCTCGGTACGCAAGACCCTGTTCCCGGAGGTGAGTGCCCCGAACTTCCGTCACACGATGATGTGGCGCGGCGTATCGCACGGACCCCGATTCCTCGGCGGGCAGACGATGACGATTTCCGGCGAGAAGGGCCGTAAGTTCGTCGCCTATCCCATCGCCCACAAGGGCAGGGACCAAAGCTTCATCCACTGGATCGCCGATATCGACAACGCGCCCAAGCGCGACATGGACAAGCAGGACTGGAGCCGGAACGGCGATATCGCCGACGTACTGCCGAGCTTCGAGGACTGGCACTTCGATTGGCTCGACGTGGCCGAGCTGATCCGCAGCACCGAGCTTTGCTGGGAATGGCCGCTGGTCGACCGCGACCCGCTGCCGAGCTGGACACTCGGGCCGATCGCGCTCCTGGGCGACGCCGCGCATCCGATGTACCCGATCGGCTCCAACGGGGCCTCGCAGGGCATCCTCGATGCGCGTGTCATGGCCCGCGAGATCCGTGACCAGGGTGCGACGGCCTACGCGCTGGTCAGTTACGACGCGGCGCGGCGCGAGCCGGTGAACGCGATCATGGCCGCCAACCGCGGCGAAGGACCCGATGCGGTGCTCGACGCTGTGGCCGAACGCGCGCCGGACGGGTTCGACGATATCGACAGCGTTCTGAGCGAGGACGAGCGCCGTGGCTATTCCGACCGCTACAAGCAGGCCGCCGGCCTGACGGTCGAGGAGATCAACGCCCAACCCTCGATCATCGGCGCGGCACCAGCGGCGCCCACGCGCGGCCCGATCGGGGACTGACGCGTGACCGAGACAACGCTGGCGCCCGCGCGCCCGGAACACCTCGTGGAAAGGGCCGCGCGATGGCTGGCCTGGCTCGGCGGCGCGATCCTCGCGGCCCTGTCGGTGATGACCGTGGTTTCGATCGTCGGGCGCTCGCTCGACGGGGTCGGCCTCGGCGCCGTGCGCGGCGATTACGAGATGGTCGCCAACGGCTGCGCGCTCGCGGTTTTCTACTTCCTCCCGTGGTGCCAGCTAAGGCGCGGCCACGTCACGGTCGACATCCTGACCAACACCTTTCCGGCCCGCATCCAGGCGATTTTCGGGCTGATCGGCGACCTGCTGATCACCATCGCCTCGGCGGTGATCCTGCGCCAGCTCTGGTTCGGCTTCGGCGAGAAGTTTCCCTATGGCTCCGACGCCTTCCGAGACGCGTTCGGGATGAGCTACAAGCCGTTCTTTCCCGAGACGACCTACGAATTGCAGGTGCCGGTCTGGATCCTTTACGCGGCGGCGCTGCTCGGCGCGGCGATGATGGTGATCGTGGGCCTCTACACGGTCCGGCGATCCTGGGGCTGGGTCCGGGACGGGCGGGAGGGCGCGTTGTGACCGGGCTTCCGCTGGCCCTGACCGCGCTCGGTATGATGCTCGCCGCGGTGTTCCTCCGGGTGCCGATCGCGCTGGCGATGGGCTTCGCGGGCTTCTTCGGCACCTGGTACGTGATCGGCACGCCGGACGGCTCGATGGCGCAACTCAAGACGCTGACCTACGAGACCTTCTCCAACCAGGGCCTGGCGGTGGTGCCGCTGTTCCTGCTGATGGGCCAGATCGCGACCCGAACCGGCATGTCCTCGGCGCTGTTCGCCGCCGCGTCGGACTGGCTCGGCCATCGCCGCGGCGGGGTCGCCATGGCCTCGATCGGCGCCTGCGCGGGGTTCGGCGCGATCTGCGGCTCCTCTCTGGCGACCGCCTCGACGATGGGGCAGGTGGCCCTGCCGGAGATGCGCGCGCGCGGTTATTCCGACGCGCTCTCGACCGGCGTTCTGGCCGCGGGCGGCACCCTCGGCATCCTCATCCCGCCCTCGGTGATCCTGGTGATCTACGCGATCCTCGCCGAGCAGAACATCGTCAAGATGTTCATGGCCGCGTTGATACCGGGCGTTCTCGCCGCGCTCGGCTATATGCTGACAGTGGCGCTCTATGTCCGGCTGCGGCCCGGCGCAGGACCCGTCGGCCCGCGCAAGCCCTGGAGCGAACGCTGGGGCACCCTGCGCGCCACCTGGCCGGTGATCGCGATCTTCGGGCTCACCATGGGCGGCATCGTCGGCGACTGGGACTGGTCGCGCCCGGGCGACCAGGCGCTCTTCACGCCCAACGAGGCGGCGGCCTTCGGCTGCACCGCGACGGCGCTTTACGGTTTCCTGCGCGGCCGCCTCTCGCTCGCCGGCTTGCTGGAATCCTTCCTCGAGACCGCCAAGGCCACGGGCATGATCTTCTTCATCTTGCTGGGCGCCGAGATCTTCAAGGGCTTCCTCGCGCTCACCCGCGCGCCGAACCTGCTGGCCGACTGGGTGCTGACGCAAGGCTATGCACCGATGCTGGTGCTGGTGGCGATGCTGCTGTGCTACCTGCTGTTCGGCTGCGTGATGGAGAGCCTGTCGATGATCCTGCTGACGGTGCCGATCTTCCTGCCGGTGATCGAAGCGCTGGACTTCGGCATGTCCGCCGATCACACGGCGATCTGGTTCGGCATTCTCGCGCTGATCGTCGTCGAGGTCGGGCTGATCACGCCGCCGGTGGGGATGAATCTCTTCATCCTGAACGGCGTCGCACCGGACATCCGGATCGGCCGCACCTATGTCGGCGTGATGCCCTTCATCGTCTCGGACCTGCTGCGCGTCTGCCTTCTTGTGGCCTTCCCGGCCATCTCGCTCTGGCTCGTCACGCTGACCGGCTGAGCCCGCCATTTGTGCTGGCGCCATGCGTTGAGTGGCGCTAAACAGGCGCTCGGTGGCCCGAGTGGCGGAATGGTAGACGCAGCGGATTCAAAATCCGCCGGTAGCAATATCGTGCGAGTTCGAGTCTCGCCTCGGGCACCAACAATTTCAAAGACTTACGCAGACCTCAGATCAGCCAAGCCGGCCGCGCCCAACGGAAAGTAAGCGATTTGTAAGCAGTCCAGCACGGGCCGCGATGACAACATGTCGCACCATAAAAAATGCCCCGCACCGGAGTGCGAGGCGAACTTGCCAGATCGGAATCGGCCTAGGCGGCGCGCTCTTCATCCAGTCGCTTGCCGTACTGCTCCACGTAGTCCTGCAGCGCCCGGATGATTGCCATCATGCCGACGGCCTCCGGGTGGGCGTGGTCAATGGCGGTGCTCTCGATGGTCATGTCATAGAGCGCTTGGGTCAGCCCCTCCGCCTGGATACGGGCTTGGTCGGTGTGGTCGGCGGCTTCGCGTCGGTTGGTCATTTCACGCCCCTTTGAAGTTGATGCTGTCCAGATCGGAGGCGAGTTTGTTTGCCCGGTCCAGTGCCGCGATAGTCACCGCGGCAATCGCATTCCCGAAGCGCTCGCCTTCGTTCGCCATGAGGTCGATTGCCTCGACCATCCCGGCCAGGACGACGGCATCGGACTGGCAGTCGGAAACCCTCCGCTCGATGGTCAAGCCGGTATCGGTCGCGCAGGCGCGTTGTTCAGTCATTGACTTGGTCCTTGTTAGGTTTTGGTAACGTCGTTACTCTGCCCCAAAGCCCCCGAAGGGGCAACGAAAAAGTAACGAGGTTACCAAATTGGACAGCGTGCAGTGCAAGATGGCGAGGGCCGCATTGGGGCTAGGCGTGCGAGATCTGGCGGAGAAGGCGAGCGTATCACCCAATACCGTCGCACGGCTGGAGCGGGGAGAGGAATTGAAGCCCGCGACAGTTGCGACGATCCGCGCGGCGCTTGAAACCGCAGGGGTGATATTCATCGCGGAGAACGGTGGCGGGCCAGGTGTGAGGTTGAGGAAATGACTTTAGACATTCTAGCCCTAATCGTCTCCCTGGGCGCTGCAGTTGCTGCGTACTGGGCTGTCCGCGAGGCGAGATCCGCAAGGCGCCAAAACCTGCGGGTTGATGCCCGCCATGATGCCGAAGCCGCAATAGCCCTTGCCAAGCGACTGGCTCAAAATTCCGGAAGGGCAATTTCCGAGACTAGGGCATCGCTGTCCGCATTTGGAGCTCATAACTCGGGGCGCGCCCGACTCACGATCGGAGAAATCGAAGAAAACGCCTCACGCGCTGAGCAGATTGCATCCGAGTTGGAAGGGCTGCTCAAGGGCATTGCGGGTCAATCCGGCGACGTATTGGAGAATGCCGCCGTGAGGATCCGCCGCCTGAAGAACGACGTCGACGCCATTCAGGACTTCTTTGACGAGAACCAAAGACATAACGAGCGTCTGTCAGACCTAAAGCACCAACAGATGGCATCCATGAAACGTTAAGCCCGGCCTCGCGGCCAACCATTTCCAAGGAGTATTTCCCAATGATCGAACCACTATATGCCGATATGACCGGCCGGCTGATGGCACACAGGGTATTCATCGAACGACTAGTCTATCGGCTGCGCGAAGTAGAGGGTTTCCAATCATCGGGGCTGGTGAACGATATCGCCAGACTGGAAGCCGAAATCCACACGCAACTCGAAAACGCCGGATTGCCTGACAACTTGATCGAAGCTTGCGAGGACGAACTTCGGCAAATCGGAGCGTCCGCGAACGCTGGCCGGACGCGCTGACTGCAGCAAAGAGATAAGCCGGGAGACATGCTCCCGGCTTGTAGAGCGCCGCGCCCCGGAAAAGGTAGCCAGGGCCGCGCTCTGTCGGGGTTTTCCCACTCGCCGACTAACGGGGTGCTTCGCGGCGGCAAACGTTCCAAGTAGCCGCAGGCGCACCGGCCTTAATCAAAGATGGCAATCACCGTGGCCGTGGTGGCGGGCAGAACTCGCCGCACATTCACGTTCGTCGTGTAGCCAACCTCAGCCGTAACCGTGATGGTGTCGGCATCGTCGTTTTGGGTCGGCAGGAAAACCAGCGTTCCGGCGGCGATAACCTCGATGGCCTTCGCGTACTCCGGGAAGTCATCGTTGCTCGGGGTTACCACCGACGCCCGACTGCCAAGGCTGACTGGCGTGTCCATCCGGTTGGTCGGCTGGTCCTTGCGGTAGTCATACGGCATCGGCTCAGACCTTCGACTTGAGGAACGCCAGCGGAACCGCCTTGCGCTCGACAACCCGGTTCCAGTTCGCCGCAAGCGCCAACTCGGCAAGCGACGCGCTCTCGGCGGCAACGCTGCCTTCCAGCCAGGAGAAGCCTGCAGGATGGATGCCAAGGTTCACGCGGCTATGGAGGATCTGCTGACCGCCACCGTTACCGGCGCTCGGCTTGTCTTCGATCTGCGTACCTGCGGCAATGCGAGGCTCGGTCACCGCGAAGCCAACCGCGCCAGCGGAGAACAGGACGCTGGTATAATCGCCGCTGTCTTCCGGGAGCAGATCGTCAACGATCAGGGCCATGCCGCGGTAGGTCGCGAGAGAGCCGCCGCGGCTGTCAGGGACATACTCGATATCGTCATTCTTCAGGATGACCTTGTAGATATCGGAGTGAACCGCAATAGCGGAAAGACCGTTCATCAGGTCGCCCAGCGTTCCGGCCGCATCGATCACCGCAGAGGCGGAAAAGCTCGCAGCGGAGCCGGTCTCGCCGGTGATATCCTCGACCATATCTCCGCTGAAGTTGGCGATGTTGTCGGCCAGAATACCGTTCAGGGACGCGATCAGGCGCCTCTGTGTCTGCCGGGTCCAGTAAGCCGCCGCACGGTCCTGGATGCGGGAAAGGGCGTCGTCGCCGCTCAGTTCGCTGGCAAGGTTCATTGCCGACCAGCTCTTGTGCAGGAACGCCTTGCGGACGAGTTGCTTCGCGCCGCCCAGCTTGAGCGGGGTGCTTTCGTCGTTGGGATCGTCATTCACGAGGTCCGCTTCCTCGTCGCCGAGGTCATTCCAGAACGGCACGGTGAAGCTCTCAGCCCCGGCCTGCAACTGGTCTGCGATTGCGGAGTTCCGAGCGACAACGCCGGATTCGACAAGCGCGCTCTTTTCCATCGTGTTCTGGACGATGTAGCTGGTGAACTCGCTCGGCACCACCACATCGGAAATCTGAGTAACAGCCATTGCTGCACACTCCTTCGTCATGTTGTTGGATTGGTGCTGGCGTCCCCAGGTCCGCCGACATTGCCCCCTAGGGGCATTGGCACGCCAGCATCAATGCCCCCGGGGCTTCGTGCTGGCGTGGTATCATATTACCTCAATCCGAGGGTGCCGGCAACCCTAGGTTTCGGGGCCGGCTCGGCTTTCGGCTGCGGCGAAGCACTCGGGCTGGCGCTGCCGCCGCCGCTGGCACGGGTGGCAATCAGAACGTCATCAAAGCCGCCGGTCTGCGCCACAGCCTTGCGCAGATCCTCGAGGGTGAATGCCGCTTCCCGTCCTTCCGCTTCAAGGTGGACCGGTTCGCCGTCCTTGGTTCGGAGGGCAATTCTGCCGGCATCATCGCGAACAAACTTGAAATGCTCGTCCAGGTCCGGCTTCACCCGGCGAAAGGCCACCGAGAAGAGGTCGGACATGACCGCCGCGACGGGTTCGGTTACCGTGACACGCTCCACTTCGGCCAGCGCCGCGCTCCGCGCTTCCAGCGCCTCGTCGCGTTCGGCCTCGGCTTCTTTCAGACGCGCCTTGACCGTTTTCACCTCGGCCAGCAGTTCATCGCATTTGGCCTTCAGGCCGCTAAGATCGTCAGACATGTTTGTCTCCATGTGCTCAGGTTGATGGATAGGATCCGATGCCGGTGACGCAGATTTTCGACGCATTCAAAGATGCTCCAATGACCAGCCCGGCAACGGCGTTTGCCCGGTCATCGTGTCCGCCCGGCGGGTGATCGATCATGTCCCGGCCGGTTCGGCTCGTGCGGCGCTCCAAAGCCATAAATTGGCGCGCCAACATTTCGTCCGGTGGCAATTCCACCAGTCCAGAGTTCAGCGAAGCGAGAAGTTCGACGTAGAGGTCGCTGCGGTGCATTTCGGCGACCACGTAGCCAATGCCGTGCGCCCTGAAGGCGTCGCGAGGCCAGTGCCCGGCATAGCGGTCTCCACTCACGCGCCGAATGCGATAGCTCGCGAGAAGATCGGCGTATTCGGCAACGATGGCCGGCGGAGAACCCTTCAGGCCCCGCACTACGTCAACGATGCAGCGGCGCCCGTCCATGTGGCCGATGGCAAGGGTGAACTCGTCAGCGCCACCGCCCGCGGGGTCGGCAAAGGCAAAGTACCGGTGCTTTGACCAGTACGGCAGTTCCAGCGGAGAACGGCGGGTGCATTCGGCAATGACCCGGCCGTCAACGAAGGTGGCGATGTCATCCCGGAAGTTCGCGAGATATTCGGCGGAGGCGCGGGCTGCGTCATCCTTGATGGCGTCGTCAACGATCCGCTGGGGCAGGGTGGGGTTCATCGTTCGGCTCGGCGCCTGGGCGACCAACACCCGGTCTGACTTGCTGCCGTAATACCGCCGGTAGGTTTCCCACAGCACGCCGCGGCGGGCATAGGGTGACGAGATGCAAACCAGACGGCCATCCAAGGTCGCCAGCGACGGGCGCAGGGCAGCGATGATCTCGGCGTCAGGCGAGACGCCCTCGCTCTGCCAAAAGGCAATCTCGTCGCAGATCACAGCCGCGCAAGTATAGCCGCGCACCGCGCGGTGGGAGGCCGTGTGAACCTCGATGGCGCATCGGTTCGTCAGTTCGAGGCCGTCGCTCGTCTCCCGTGACACCATCGGCCGGAGCATGGGGTGGTCGAACATTCCGCGCACGTAGCGCAGCAGGGTGCGGGCCTGTTGGCGGTCTGCAGCGAGCAGCATCACCGTTGCCCACTCGCCGGGGGCCAGCTTGGCCCGGTGGTCCCTGAAGGCGGCTTCATAGACGGCCACAAGGGCCGCTGCGTAGCTCTTCCCGCCCCGACGCCCCACGGCTAGCCACAGCTCACGGAAGGCGCTCTGAGGCACGCTCTCGCGCCCCGTAATGGCCTGCACGGTCTTTGCCTCGTCCTCCGTCAGTTCCAGTCCGTAGAAGGCACCCAGGAGGGCGCGCCAGGGTGCGAAGCTGTCGGCACCGAAGGCGTCAGCGAACAACTGAGGGTCGCGCATTGCCTCGACAATGTTCATTGCGACTTGCCCTCCAGGTAGTTGGCGAGGCTCACGTCACGGGGGCTGCGTTCAAGGCCAAGCCGGGAGAGGATGCCCACCAGTGAGTTGCAACCCTGCGTCCAGCGGCCGGAGTCGAAGTCTTCGACGCGCCCCTCTGCCAAGGCTCGCTCCTGCACCTGAAGCCAATGCTCCAGCCACAGGGCACGCTCCACCAAGCTGCGCTGCGCATAGGAGAGAGAGGCGGCGCCGCCGAGGTCTTCGGTGATCTCTTGCCACCGGCCGCGCATGTCGTTGGCAATTGCCGTGCGACCGTCCAGCCGGTTGAGGTAACCGGCCTCGAACTTGTCTGGCATGTCTGCAATGGTCTTCTTTCGGGCCATAATTTCCTGCCTTCTGCTTTCTATCTTGTTACTATTTTCACCGCTTCTCGGAATTTCCGTTTGAGTTCAGCCCTTTATTTGCTGATCGCAGTGGATTTGATGTCCGCTGCGGCACAAAAAGAGGGTAGTGCGACAAAAAAGGGGGTTGACAGACAAAGCCTCCAGAACGCCGCGCCGCTGTGCTCATGGTCAGAAATCCAGGTTGGGATCGTCAGGCGGACAGCAAGCCCGCGGGTGGGTGACGATGGCGGTTGCGAAGCCGGTGCCGTTCGGCCGCTGCCAATGCAGGACCACCGCACCGCGTGGGCTAGGCGCGCTGATGCATCGCTCAATGCGGACCAGCGTGGCGCCTTCGCGTTCGGTGCCTATGCTGGGGATGCGTTCGTACTGGGTCATGGGGTGCCTCGTTCGGTGGTGAGAATGGGGAGGGGCAGGGCGGGGCATTGGGGCCGTTTCTGATAGCCCCCGCGTCGGCCATTTCTTCCAGCGCTCCATCCACCCGTACCTAGGGGTACGGGGTGGTGGAGCAAAAGCGCTTTACTCCACGGAGCGAAAAAGGGTGAACCGGCGTAAGCTATTGTTTTGAATGGCAGGATCAGAAAACGCTCCATCGCTCCAAACCGCTCCATTCGCTTCAGAAGCGCTCCATTTGGGGGTGAAGCGCTCCACCCCCTTGTGGAGCGAATTATGTTAACTTTCGGCATCGCTCAGAACCTCCAGCCCCTCGTCGGTCAGCTCCAGTTTTCGGGCGTATTTCTTGACCAGTCCGTCCTTGATCAGCCGCTCCTTGATCCGGCGGGCTGTGGACTTCGAAGCCCCCAAGGCGTCGGCCAATCCGGCCTCGGAAATCTTGTTGTTGGCGTGGATCGCGCGAAGGGCGTCGGTTTCCTTCCGCATCGCCTCCTGCGCCCTGCGGCGCTTGTCGCTGTCGAAGAGGTGGGTAACGACGGAGATCGGGTGTTGCCGCCCCTTGGTGTCGGCAAGCTCGGGAAACGCCTTCTCCGGCATCGCGAAGTCCAGCGGCTCGAAGTAGCTGCCCCTGTGCTTGCCCTGCCAGTGCATCGTGACGATCTCGTCTTCGCGCCAGCAGGTATAGTTGCCGTCGATCTCGTTCATGAAGGCGCCGCCGCCGCGGGGCACGAGGTTGCCCTTGTCTGCCTTCTTGCCGGCCGGGTGGGCGGGAATGATGACTGTGGGCTTCCCTGCCGCCCGCGACAGGCTGCGGAAGTTCCGGGCCGCGTTGAGCATGGAAACGTTATCGTTGTCGCTCTCGCCCTCGAAGAAGGCTTGCAGCGTATCGCCGATGATCAGGCGCAGATTGGGGATCTTGGCGGCTTCGGCTTCGAGCGCGTCCAGGCTTTGGCTGATGCGGAATGCGCCGTCGTGCCAGAACACCGGGAGGTCGTATCCGTCCACCCCGTGAGCGAGGCACAGTGCGCGCCACTGGCGCCGCACGTTGTCGGGGTTCTCGCCGGCAAGGAACAGGACGCTGCCTTGCTCGACTTCCTGATTGGCAAACGGCTTGCCCGTCGCAACCTGCAACATCAGGTAGAGCATGAGGCTGCTCTTCCCGTGACCGGTAAAGCCGGTGATGGCGTAGGTCATGCCCTTCTCGCAGATGCCATCCACGAGGTAGTCGGACGGCTCCAGGCGGGCCATGAAAGCTGCATTCGATTCCAGCCTGCCGAAGCCGCCATTCCGCGGCACGTCGGCCCTGCGCTCGTCACCGGGCGGCACAACCTTGCTTTCCGCGATGCTCGGCTTGGCGACCGGCTCGGAACGCAACCCGGCTTCCTTGGAGTAGGAGCGCACGGCGTCCTTATAGTCGCCGCCGTGCTCGTGGTAGACGAAGAGGTCGAAGGCGTCGCCGGTCGGGTAACCCGCAGCGGACTTGCGGCCTACGTCGTCCATCGCCGAACCCATGTAGACCCAATACTCGCCGTAGTCTCGCAGGGCGAAGCTGCCGCTGGTGGAGTCAGGGGAGCGCCAATCCCGGCCATTGCCACGCGCGGCGTAGCCGTAGCGCCCCAACAGGCCCTCGATGCTGTGCGCCTTGTTGAAGTGATCCACGGGGCTTTCAAGGCCGGTCTCGTGGAACCTGGCCCGCCGCTCCGCTGCCTTCCATACGCGCTCTTCCTGCGCCGCTCGCTCAGCTTCCAGGCGCGCCGCCCGGTTCGCCTCGCGG
This sequence comes from Tropicimonas sediminicola, assembly GCF_900188335.1. GTDB lineage: Bacteria > Pseudomonadota > Alphaproteobacteria > Rhodobacterales > Rhodobacteraceae > Tropicimonas > Tropicimonas sediminicola. The sequence goes on from NZ_FZOY01000013.1 coordinate 69,521, forward strand.
CGTTGAATGACCGGATGGTCCGGTGTCAGGTCCACGGGGGCCACGCCCTTGAGTGAATGCCGGTAGTATTCACCCCGGTTCGGCAGGAAGATCAGTTGCGCGGCGCGCTCCAGCGCCGGATCGGGGCGGAGTCCATGTTCCTCAAGTAGCTGGTGAATGGCTTCCATTGTGTCGGACCAGTCGCGGCCGGGGATGTAGTCGGCCAACGGCAGCAGCACCCGCGACTTGGGGTTGGCCTCCGTTGCCCTGCTGCTGCTGTAGTAGAGCCGGGTGGCGTCCTCGCCGAAGACAGCCCGCAAGGCGGCGCCGATCTCCTTCGCCGAGTTCGCGGGCTGCTCGGCTGTGCCGTCGAAGTCGAGGCCGATCAAACCGAACTCGCCGCGGTCCCGCTGAACCTCGAACACGCGCGCATCCCATCCGCAATAGCGGCTCGCGATGGTCCATTGCGCTTGCGCCTTGGGGGTCTGCGGCGGGTTCTCGGCCATCGCCACGATGTCCGAAAAGGTCACCTTGTCGTATGGCTCGCCCGTGTCTTTGTGCGTGTCGTGCTGGCCGAAGCCGGTGCAGAATGCGGCGGCCGTGGGAATGTTCATATCCATTCGGCCAGCCCGCTTTTGTATTGAGTGCTGGAATGCAAACGGCGAACCAGCAAAGCGATTTCGCGGCACCGCCGAGGCAATCTTGATATCTTGATATTTTTCACTGCTCGTTGCCCTGCAATTGCACGAGCACCGGAACCGTGGTATATTCTCAGAAATGCCAAATTCCGAAAACTCCCGACCGATGCGCGCGGTTGGGGGTTTTCTTTATTCGGAAGCCTCGACCAATCCGGCCTCGACGTACGCGACGACATCAGCCGCGCGGTAGCGGACGCTTCGCCCGACCTTGAGGTATGGGATCGTCGGGCCGACCCAGCGGTCCCGCTGAAACCACTTCACGGATTTGTTCAGGTATTCAGCCGCTTGATCCTCGGTCCAGAGGACCGGCACGGTGGCCGTCGTCTCGGCCAAGGTGGGGGTCTGAATGGTCATCGGTGTCCTCGCATAAAGGGTTGCAAGGTTTAGTTAGAACCGATGACATTTTCGCTCATTCGGAACATCTCCGCCCTATTGTTCGGAACGGCCCTCCGACAGATGCCTCTGCCAAATTGTTTCAACAGAAGTTTCCGCCAAGCAAAGTGCGTCCGCCACAATCGAGCAAGCAGACGGCGGGGCATTCTCACGCGGAGGCTTGCTCCGATATGTTGGGATCTGCCATTTTCCCACGATCTGTTCGACCGCCATTACAATCAGGCGATCCCGTTCCGTGTTTCTTTTTCGGCCTCGAGTCTTGGGGAATTCCACCCCGACGACCAAAGCTGACGCAAGCTGAGAAAGCGCCTTCGGAAGGGGGATCGAATTCTTCAAATAGTTGTGGATCAACCACGTCGCAACGTCCCATGCGTCCTTACTCTCTAGAGCGCGAAGGCAGAGATTTGTGGCTTCGACTTCTGACAGCGCGCATTTCTGGAAGGCGTCTGGACCGATGTCGGCAAACAGGCTTCGGAGGCCTTCATCGCTAACGGCCCTTTCTGAAGTATTCGCGAACCACCAAGCAGCAAATGCCTCTGGCGAACTCCACGGATCTTGGGTCATCGCCGCGCCTCCAGTTGAACCACGTCGGCCGTTCGGCCGGGTGAGAGCATGTAGTCTTCGATCCGCTGCATGGCGTCCCGAAGGTCTTCGGTCGTCACCTGGACGTATCCGGCGGTCACGTCGCCGCCGCTGATGTGGTTGGTCAGCCGCTTCAGCTTGTATGCCGAAATGTCGAGCTTGCTCGCCACGGTCGCGAAGGTGCGCCGCAGATCGTGCGCGGTGACGTAGAGGCCCGTCTTTGCCTCGATACGGTGGTATGCGCTGCGAAGATCCGTCGGCAGGGCACCGTTCGGATTGCTGAACACGAAGTCCGGCCCGCTGACTGCCTTCCGGGCTTTCAGCAGGCTGGCAAGCTCGGAGCCAAGCGGCAACTCGTGATCGGTGCGGTTCTTGGTGTTACGGAAGACCACAATCCGCCGCTCAAGATCCACGTCGCTCCAAGCCAAGGGCTGGTAGCCGTCCAGCGGGTTGCCAAGCGCCTCCGCCAGTCGTGCGCCCGTCAGCAGCATGAACAGCAGCGCGTCGCGGGCTTCGTTCTCGTTCTTCAAGCCAACGAGGCCGGTTTGAACAGCCTCGATCCAGTCGGCGAGCTTGCCCTCGGGAATGTGCCCCTTCGCCGGCTTTACCTCCGCCCATTGGTTCAGCCGGTTCAGCCGATCCACCGGGTTCCGGGAGAGTAGGGCGTCTCTATCGTCGTCGGCGTCGGCGATGACGTGGTTGAAGGCAGCACGGAGATACCGAAAGGCGAGGTTGGCTTGGGCAGGCGAGGTCTCCACGATCTCTGCGTGCCGCTTCTTCACCATGCTGCCGGTTATCTCGGTGACGGGCTTGTCCAACCAGTCATCGAAGCGCCTCATGCACTTCTCGATATCCCGAATGGTTCGGGCCTTCTTTGGCGCCCCTCTGCCGCCCCCCTTCTTCTTCGGCGCGCGCATGTAGTCCTCGAAGGCGTCCCGCAGAGTCATTGAGCGGGCCTCCTGGCGCTTCCTCTCCGCCACCGGGTCGATACCGTCGGCGAACTGACTTGCCAGCGTGAGCGCCCGCTTTCGGGCCGCTTCGGGCGTCATGTCGCCAGCCCGGCCAATTGTGACACGGCGTGTGTTTTTCCCGACACGCCGCTGCATGATGAAGGCCTTCGCGCCGCCGGGTGAAACCCGCAGCCCAAAGCCGCGCAACTCGCTGTCCCACACCAGCAACTGCTTCCCCTCCGCCGGCTCGATTTTGGCGACGGTGGTCTTTGTCAACTTCACGCGGTCTTCGGCCATTTGACACCTTTTCCCGGCTCGCTGGCGGCGGACTTTTTCTCCGCCGGAGGGGCCGTGTAAGCAAATAGTAAGCAGCACATTTAGAACTTCCGGGGTGCTACAGCGGATACATTAGAAGCCATTGCCCTTTTTTACAAGGCTCATTGGCGCTTACTCGGACCAGTGTCTTGTGCCTAGAAGTGGCCTCCAGCGGATTCAAAATCCGCCGGTAGCAATATCGTGCGAGTTCGAGTCTCGCCTCGGGCACCAAAACTTCAGCTATCCCATTGGTTTTGCTCCAGCTTATCGCAGCTGCTTGGAGCCGTAGACCATGTCGGAGACCAAATCCCCTACGTTCACCTTCGTGAAAGAAGGCGTGTATTACTTCAGTCGTCGCGTACCGAGCGATCTGAAGCCTCAGTACACCTCACCAAGAATCGCGTTCTCGCTGAGAACCAGATCAGCAAGGGTCGCTGAGGCACGGGCGAGGAACGCCGCAGGTAAGCTGGACGACTACTGGTTTCACCTTCGGGCTCAAGTAGCCGAGATCCCCGGCAAGCACATGCTTCGGCGAATGCAGGACGGCACCAGCGCCATCACCGCTCTGCCCGATAGCCCTGCTGCGTCTGAGTTTGTCCTCCTGTCAGAAGCTGTGGCGACATACCTGCGCCTCAAAGGGCAGGGGAGGCCGGTGACGTTTCACAGGGCCGCTGAGCGAGCCTGTGGTTACTTGATCGATGTCTGCGGTGATAAGCACCTGGACGCCTACACCAGAGCCGATGCCAATAGGTTCCGGGATGACCTTGTGGAGAGGGGCTTGGCAGGTAGCAGCATCACGCGCGTCCTTGGCACAGTGCGGGCCATCACCAACTTCGCGGCCAGCGAATTGGGCCTGCAGTTCAACAACCCTTTCTCTGGTGTGTACTTCGACCGCAGTTCAGGGGTCTCCGACCGCAAGACCATACCCACAGAGACGCTGCGGGCAGTGCAGGAGCAGTGCAGACAAGCTGACGACGAACTTCGGTGGTTGGTCGCGCTCGTGTCTGACACCGGGATGCGCTTGGCAGAGGCCGCTGGCTTGGCAAAGAGCGACTTCGTCTTCGATGACGAGGGAAACCTCCATGTATCCGTCCAACCCCATCCGTGGCGTCGTCTCAAGACAAAGGGCAGCAGACGTCTTGTCCCACTGGAGGGAACTGCACGTTGGGCCGCTGATCGACTCCTTGAGCAATCTGGCGGCTCTCCTTTCGCATTCCCACGCTACAACAAGGGCGACACGACGAACGCGAACTCAGCCAGTGCGGCACTCAACAAGTGGCTGAAGGAGCAAACCCAAAGCGACTACACGATGCACGGGTTTCGCCATGCCATGCGAGACCGCCTCCGCGCGGTGGAATGCCCAGCTGATGTCGTGGACCAAATCGGCGGCTGGCAGAGCGAGGGCGTAGGCCAGAGCTACGGCACAGGTTATCCCTTGTCGGTTCTCCGGAGGTGGTTGAAGGCAGTAGCGTAGGCCGACATGGTCTACGGCTCCAAGCAGCTGCGATAAGCTGGAGCAAAACCAATGGGATAGCTGAAGTTTTGGTGCCCGAGGCGTCTATTATTCCCGCTACAGGCACCGCTTCAGCTTCCAGCTCCAGCAAAACAAGGGCTATCGCATCGCCGACTCCCCGGTC
>NZ_FZOY01000015.1 GCF_900188335.1 Tropicimonas sediminicola
AAGCTCAAGGTCGCAAATGCCTACGCTGCCGGGCTGGTCAAGGAGCGCGCTTCGGTCATCCAAAGCAAGACCGACAAGCCGGTTCGGTTCGAGATTTCGGAAGCAACTCGCAGTTCGATCTCGCAGTGGATCGCGGATCCCTTGATGAGCGGTTCGGAGTTCCTGTGGCCAGGCCGCTTCCATGAGCGGCTGCATATCTCAACCCGCCAGTATGCGCGCCTGGTCCGAGAATGGGTCCAGTCGATCGGCCTAGACCCCACTTCGTACGGAACGCATTCGATGTGTCGTACCAAGGTTGCGCAAATCTATCGCAAGACTGGTAACCTGAGAGCGGTGCAATTCCTACTGGGATACACGAAGATGGATGGCACTGTCCGTTATCTCGGTGTCGATCTGGAAGATGCGCTCTCAATCGCCGAGCCCTTCGAGCTCTGACGAGTTGGGCCGATCTACCCGATCGGCCGACCATTCCACGACGTTTTCAGAGTCCGCTTAGCCGACCGAGCCGACATCCGAGAGTATTTCTCGGATGTCGGCTCTGAACTTGATTGCCTGAGAGACTCGCACAGGACTCCAGAACGACCATCCTCTGATCGAGCCGTTTCAAGAATGTTGTGCGCATGTGTACGGGTTTACTCGGCTTCAAGCGGCGGACCTGTGAAGACTTGACCATACTCAGCTGAAATCGTGTTGAGCGTCTCGATCTCATCCGGAAGCTTCAGATGTTTCGTTGCGTCAAAGAAGCCCTCGAAACCGCCCGGCGCGACGATGACCATCAGTTTGCCGCCATCTTCCTCAAGTATGCGAAAGGTGTGATCGACCCCTTTCTGTACAAAGGCGATCTCCCCTTCGCCCAAGACGAAGGTGTTGCCGTCGGCAAGGAACTCGGCCGACCCTTCCATCACGTAGAGGGCCTCACCGGCATCTTCATGAACATGGCGCGGCGGCCCACCGGGTCCCGGGAACCGGGTGGTGAAGATGCCCATGTCCCCGCCAGTTTCTTCCCGGTTCAACAAGACCTGAATTTCCGAGCCATTCCAATCGATAGGGTCATGGGCGGCGGCGGCGCTCGCAACGAACATCAACGTCATTGTCAGGGTCTTCTTCATGGAATGTCTCCGTTTTTTCGGGCCTCAAAGTAGATAGAATCTTTCGATCAGATCGCCGTCTGGCCGTTGTCGCGCCGTGTTCATTTGGCGAAATCGACTGGACTGGCATATCCTGAGTGTGAAGTCAGGGAGGGCCAATCTGGCTAACGAAAACCTGTGAAAATTTACGAATTCGAAAGATCTGGCGTCGTTCTCGACGGGTTGGATGGGACGCTCAAGACGGCCTCGGGAGAGCCGGTCGAGCTACGTCCACAGTCCCGCGAAGTGTTGCGCGTGCTTGCGAGCGCGCCGAACCGAACTGTTACGAAGGACGAGTTTTCCCAAGCAATTTGGGAGGGGCGGCAGGTTGGCGACGACAGTCTGGTGCAATGCATCGCCGAAATCCGCGCAGCCATTGGCGACACTCAACGCAGCATCGTTCAGACCGTTCCCCGAAAGGGCTACCGGTTCAATCCGCCAACTGCATCAAAGACCGATCCACCCGTCATGCAGAAGGCGCTCATCGCGCTTCCAGTAATCGGATTGGTTATTGCCTTGTTGGCTTTCCTCTACTGGCAGAACGGAAATAGAGAGAAGAGGCTCCCGGTCGTGGCAGTACTTCCCCTTGATGATCTGAGTGCCGCGCCACATCAGGACTACCTCAACGATGCGTTGAGCGAGGGAATTATCACCGAGCTGGCCCGGTTCCCGCAGTTCCGGGTCGTCGCACGCAATTCGAGCTTTCAGTTCCGCTCGAAGCCCACTGATGTCCGCGATATTGGCGAGATGTTGAGCGCCGACTACGTCCTGGAAGGAAGTCAGCAATTCGATGGCGAGCGCCTGCGCGTGACCGCTCAGCTTGTTGAGACGGATACGGGCGCCCACGTATTCGCGGACAAGTATGAACGTAATATCAGTGACTTGTTCGTGGTTCAAAATGACATTGTTCACCATGTGGCGTCAGAGGTCGGCCAGGCGCTTCTGTCCGATATGCCGGGGCGGTCGGCTCCGAGGGACGTGGATTCCCGCCTTCGTGGTCTCCAGGCGCGAAACATCATGACCCAGTTGACTTACGAGAACTGGCAGAAGGCGATAGCGCTTGAGGAAACCTCGATACGTGAGGAGCCAGATTCGGCATGGGGTTATATTGGCAAATCCTTGATGCTCATCCCGGCGGCGGTACTGGGCTGGATGCAACCGCGCGATGAGGTTCTTGCCGACGCAGTCGAACTGGCGAGAACCGCTCTTCGAATCGATCCCGAAAACTACATGTCGCACTATGCTCTTGCTCGGGTACTGTCGCGTCAGGGGAAACACGCCGAGTCCATCCTGCACTTCGAACGTGCGGCAAAGCTGAACCCCTCTGACTCTATTGTCTATATCGGCATGTCGGTTCCGTTGCTCTACTCTGGAAGGACCGAAGAGGCGTTGGACGCGCTACACAAGGCGGAAAAAGTTGATCCGCTTCACGGCGACTGGCTCCGCTGGCAACTTGGCCTGGCCTATTGGCAGAAGAATGAGTGCGAGAAGGCGTTGCAGGCGATGCAGAGTATGGCGTCGCCACCAATTGCCTCAAACAAGGCCCTCGCCGCGATACTTGTTTGCCTGGAACGGATTGACCAAGCGAAAGCAGCTATGGCGAAGTTTCTGGGGACGCGACCAGGATACACGCTCCAGATTGAGGCCAAGGCTGTTCCCATGGATTGGCAACCGGATGGTATGTATGAACGCTGGCTAAGCAGCATGAAGCAGTCCGGAATGCCTTGAGACCCGAGCGCGATGTGAGCGCATGCGCAACCTTCGGGCTGGCTCCCTAATCAAGAGCGGGCATTCTGTGCTTCAGGAAAATTACCACAATGCGCAGCCATCGAACCTGTCGGCCCGAGCACACAGACACCGAGCGGCCATGTCGCCAGCATGTCGGCTTTGCCGACCTTGCTGCCGTTCATGGCGGCGCCACGGCCCAAGGCGGCTTCATGGGAAATCAGTCCAGACATGCGAGCACCTGACCGCCTAAGGCAACATCATGCCGCGGATCATGAAGAAGAACATCGCGGCCATCCCCCCGGCCACAGGGACCGTGATGACCCAAGCTGCCGCGATACGCAGCAGCAGCGAACGCTTGACCAATTCGATGCGGTGCACTCTGCCAAGGCCGCGACGTTCTCGCTTCGCGAGAAGCTTGGTGCCAGGCGCCTGTTGCTTCATCTCTCGCAGCATCTTGCCCTTGGTCTCGACGTCCGCTGCCTCGAACTTGGCAAGGTAGGCATCGACCGCCTCCTGGTCGTGGTCAGCGTGGTGGTCGCGGATATCCTGCAGCGTGCGGGCATAGCTCGATTTGATGTATTCCCGCAGGAAGCCCACGCCGAACACCCCGCCGACGGCGATATGCGTCGAACTGACGGGCAAACCGAGTTGCGAGGCCACGATGACGGTGATCGCGGCGGCCATCGCAATGCAAAATGCTCGCATCTTGTCGAGTTCGGTGATCTCGCTGCCGACGGTGCGGATCAGCTTTGGGCCATAAAGTGCCAGTCCCAACGAGATGCCGACGGCGCCAATGGCCATGACCCAGATTGGGATCGACGCCTTTTCGGCAACTTCGCCACCGGTGATCGCCTCGCTGATACCCGCAAGCGGACCCACGGCGTTGGCGACATCGTTGGCTCCATGCGCAAAGCTCAACAACGCGGCGGCGAATATCAGGGGAATTGTGAAGAGTTCATTGACACTTGATTTATGGTTCTCAAGGGCCTTGGTCATGTTCGCAATGTACGGGCGCATGATCAGGAATACGACGAGCGCTGCCCCGAAGCCGATCACGACCGCCACCGGAAAATCGACTTTGACGAGCTTCTTCACGCCCTTGAGCATCAGGTAGGTTCCAAAGGCCCATGCCATAAGCGACACCAGGATGGGCACCATCCGGTTGGCTGCACCAAGCACGTCGGTCTTGTAGGTGATTGTCCGCTTGATCAGGTAAAGGAAGCCCGCGGCAATGAAGCCGCCGAGAACTGGCGAGATCACCCAACTCGCAGCAATCATGCCCACTTGGTTCCAGTTGGCGATCCCCCATCCACTGGCGGCGATTCCGGCGCCAAGAACACCGCCGACAATGCTGTGCGTGGTAGATACCGGCGCCCCCACGGCAGTTGCGAAGTTGAGCCACACCGCCGCTGCAAGAAGTGCGGCGATCATCAGCCAGATAAACGTGTCCCGGTCGGCCACCAAATCCGGATCGATAATTCCGTTCTTGATTGTGCCGACCACATCTCCGCCGGCAATGAGCGCACCGCCGGCCTCGAAGCTCGCAGCGATGATGATCGCGCCGGTCAGAGTGATCGCATGGCTGCCGACAGCAGGGCCGACGTTGTTCGCAACATCGTTCGCGCCGATATTCATCGCCATGTAGCCGCCGATCATTGCAGCGATCACCAGCAGTATGCCGTCAACACCGCCGTCTGTTCGGACAATGGTGAACAGCATGATGCCGATGATGAAGATCAACGCTGTCCCAAAACGAAACAGCTCATCTCGGTTGATCTGAATTGCGGATTCAACGCGTTCTGTCCGTAGCAAAGCTCCCCCCCCCGCGAGCCCGCGGCCGATATATTTGAGCACGTTCAGCTTGGTTCGCGGCCCGGCGTCGTTCCATGACGTACATCAATTTCGAGGACTCGCTTCAAACGTCTGGCCTTGGTTCGACCCGAAGTGCTGCGGTCCTGATAGCCTCCCTGCTTTCCCATGAAAGCGGATGCGTGCCGGCGTCGGTCGATATTGCGGGCCTTCGCGGTCCGATCCGGGCTCTCTCGGATCCTTCGCCGCGCCAACCGCGAATTGCAACTTCCGGTTCAGGGGAACAAGCTGCACGAGCGGAACTCTCATACATCGTGACCGGCAGCAACGCGCAGGTTGCGGTCGCCTGGCCCGGTAATCCTTCCCATGGTTAACGGGATGGGATTGTAGGATTTTCTCCTGGTGAGAGCCGAGGAGATTCGAATGAGAAAGAGCCGTTTCATCGAGCCGCAGATCATGGCGGTGCTGCGCCAGGCCGAGCACTGGGTGGCAGTGCCGGAACTGTGCCGCGAGCACGGGATCAGCACCGCCAGTTTTTTTCAAGTGGCGCGCAAAGTATGGCGGCATGGACGCGTCGATGGTCAGCCAGAGTGAGCGGTGAACGCCACTGGTTCGAGAGAACCGCGAACGGCGCTGGAGGACGAGAACCGGAGCCTGAAGCGGATGTTCGCGGACCTCAGCATGCAGGCTGATCTGCTGAAGGAGGCTCTGGGAAAAAAAGTCCCAGCCAGCTCAACGCCACGAGTTGGCCGAGAAGGCGGTGGCGAGAAGAGGGGTCAGCATCGCGCTGGCCTGCCGCGCGTTCGGCGTCAGCGAGGCCTGTTTCCGCTACAGTCCGAGGCGCGATGAAGAGAACGAGCTGATCGCCAACCTGCTGGTCGGGCTGGCCAGGGCGCACAAGACCTGAGGGTTCGGCTTGTGTTTCCTGCACCTGCGGAACGTGAAGGGACATGTCTGGAACCACAAACGCGTGCGCCGGATCTATTGCGAGCTGGAACTGAACCTGCGGAGTGAGCCATTGCGGCGCCATTGGTTCGAGCCCAATGGCGAACGCCGCGACGTCGGCTGATACGCGAAAAGCCCGATGAACTCGCGGTGCCGGATGCGCCCAACATGGTCTGGTCGATGGACTTCATGGCCGACCGCCTGGCCGACGGGAGGCCGTTCCGGCTGTTGAACGTTCTGGACGACTTCAACCGCGAGTGCCTGGGTATCGAGATAGACTTTTCGCCTCCGTCCGAGCGTGTGGTTCGAGCCTTGAACCAGATCATCGCGTGGCGCGGCAAACCTCTGGCAATTCAGACCGATAACGGTCCCGAATACGTCAGTGCTACCCTCATGAATTGGTCTGAGAAGCAGGGCATCGCCCTGACCTACACCCAGCCCGGAAAGCCTCAACAGAACGCCTATGCCGAGCGCCACAACCGGACGGTCCGGCAAGAATGGCTGGGCCTTTACCTAAATGACACCATCGAGGAGGTGCAGCAGATCGCAACCGATTGGCTATGGACCTAAAATAATGAGCGCCCCAACATGGGCATCGGCGGGATCACTCCTGCCATGAAGCTGAAAAGGGCCGCGTGAAATCTACGAAACCATCCCGCTAAATCGGGGAGGATTACCCAGGGTTCTGGCCGAGCGCGAGTTGCCCCCTCGCCTCATCCCGCAAACGCCGGGCATCGGCCAGCGAAAGATCCGGGAACTAGCCCAACGCCAATAGCTTTTCCTTTCCCCCTAGCGGTACTTTTAGCGCCAGAGTTTCGACCCGCCCGGATTGACCAGCAGGAAGCGTCCATCGAAATCTGCCTGTTTGTATGGCTTCTCGCTTGGCTTTGGTGCACGGATTTTGGCGTCGCTCAGCTTTGACGTTGGGGGTATCGTGTCTCCTCTCTCGCGGGGGTACCCCAGATCGTAACCCCAAACGGGATGGATACTGGTAGACCAGCGGGGACGGCTCTGGATAACCATTTGCCCAAAGCCCATGAAAACATGGCTGTTATTGTGCAAAATCGGATGAAGCAGGAGGTGTTTATGGTGCCCGGGGGCGGAATCGAACCACCGACACGAGGATTTTCAATCCAACCGGGACCGGGGCGTTGTCGACGCTGCTCTCGGTGGCGGTGATCTTGATACGGAGCTTGTCGTTTATGTTGCTGCAACATTCTTGCACATGCCGAGTGCCGCTGAACAACGCGGAGCAGCCGTGGGCTTCCGCATCAGCCCTAGACCCAAGGGAAGATTGAACCCCAGCGTCAGTTATAGGAAACAGCATCCTGCCGGAGAACAACTTCGTACCCGGCGCAGATGGAACGGCTGACCGATGACTTCGTCGTCTCCTATAACAATAGGTGCTATCGCGAGTGCGTTGGCAATTCGACGCCCGCCGATGTGTACTAGGCTAGCAACGCAAACATCCTGTTCACGAGATAGGAGGTCAAGAAACAGACCATCCTTAAACGCCGCTAGCACTAGCCGAACGCGGCAGCGAAACTTTCGAACTGAAGTTGAACCGGAACTATTGCTTCGAAATCGCGCTTCCTTTCCCAATGAATCTGACGACAAACAGATTTACCGCTTGGTGGCAGTATTTGGACCCCGTGCGTTCGGCCTACGTACGGCCGCCTTGTCGGTCAGCAGCCATGGGGTAAGACGCGCGGCCAGCAAAGCGAACGCCGCCGCCCAGAAAGTGGCCGCCAAGGCTATGCCGTCAATGCGTCCCAAAAGGGGCTCATAGCCGGCAAGTCGGGCAAGAGATGCGAGCAGGACCAGGACGAAAGATGCGGTCAGCCAGGGGCCTGCGACGAGGTTCCGCCCGGTATGGCCTAGGCTCGCGCGCATCATCACTGCGACGGTCATGCCGCCGATCGCTCCTATTCCGAACAGATGCGACGGGACATCGAGACCAACCAGACCGGCGGCAGCAGCGGCCGCGCCGACAAACCCCAGGGGGATCATCAGGTAGGCGGCGTGCAGCATCAGGAGCAGCGGTGATCTCCAGGTCGCCATCCCTCGCCAGCGGGCAAGGCGCGCCAGGTGGAGACCCGCGGCCACCGCGGACGCGAGACCGGCCATCGGGGTGTCGGGCACGAGGCACCAGGCCACGAGCGCAATGGTGCCGGCGCCGATGCTGAGCGCGTCGAACCGGTTGAATGGCACGGGCATGCGCTGGGCACCCGCCCTGGCCAGCCAGTTCCGGGTGAAGCTTGGCACGATGCGGCCACCGATCAGCATGATGAGAAAGATCAGGAGGGCGGTCCCGGCGCGGCGCGATAGGTCGGAGGTTCCCTCGATCTGCACTTCGGCATGGAATGCCAGGTTGGCGGCCCAGAGAAGCGAAACAGGAACCAGCACCTTAAGATTGCGCCAGTTCTTTCCGGCAATGATCTCGCGGGTGATCATCGCGACCACCGCCAGAAGAAAAGCCTGGTCGATGGCGAGTACGCCGGTCGGCGGTAGCGGCAAGGCCCCTGCCAGCGCCATCCGGCCCGCGATCCACAGCGCCAGCAGCCCGGCGAGGGGCCAGCCGCGGGCCGGCAACCTGCCGGTCCAGTTGGGCACCGCGGTGAACAGGAAGCCGGCGACCACGGCGGCACCGTAGCCAAAGATCATCTCGTGGATGTGCCAGTCGACCGCGGGAAACGGCCCGCCGAGAGCGATCTCACCGCGCCAGGCGAGATACCAGGCAGGAACGACGCCGATTGCGAACAACGTCGCGGCAAGGAAGAACGGGCGGAAGCCTCCGGAAAACAAGGCGGGCCCGCGGTAGTCCGAACGAATGGTCAATCTGGCCTCCGATCTTGAGGGGAGTGTTTTGGTCCCGCGGGCCGGGTTGCGTTCATTCCACCCTTGCCAGAAGGTCCGCCATGCGTTCGCGGGACTTGCCACGCTGCTTCACCGCGGTCGCAGCCTCGAGATTCACGGCATCGCCGACCTGAACAAGGGCGACCATTCCCATGCCGTAATGCGGCGTGCACTTGATGCCGTAGAGACCCTCTGCGGCCACCGTCAGTTCGAAATCCTCGGAGGGTTTGGTCTTGAACGCCTCGACACCCTCGGGAAGCATGCCCTCGATGCTCTCTACGTTATGTCCGGCGTCCACCGAAACGAAGTGGACCACATCGCCCGGCGCAGCCTTCACATAGGCGGGCACGAATACCATGCTGCCGGCCTCGCCCTTGTTAAGCATCTGTACCTCGTGGGTCTCGGCGGCAGCGATCCCTGCGGTGACGGTGATAAGGGTGGCAAGCATCAGCGGTTTCATCATCGGGAGTCCTTTCCATCCAGTCATGGCTTTCCGTTGGTCCGGCTTTTGCGATAGAAGCGGCCGGCGAACTTTGCGTTTGCTCAAACTTCCGGACGGAATCCTTGAAACTCGACACCAGCCTGCTGACCGGGTTGCCGCCCTTTTCCCGGCTCGACCGGGAGCAGATCCGGCAGATCCTCGACGACGCCACGTCCCGGCGATACGAGGAAGGTGCGACCATCTTCCAGGAGGGGCACGATGCGGAGCGGTTCTACTTGCTGCTCGACGGCTACCTGCGCGTGATCCGCACGACGCCGGATGGGGAGCAGATCATCGTGCTGCACATTTCGCCCGGTCAGCTTTTCGGGATCGCGAAGGCGCTTCAACGTTCAACCTATCCGGCGACGGCGGTGGCCGCGGCGGAATCGATTGCGCTCTCCTGGCCCATGCGGCTGTGGGAGAGCTACGTCGCGCAATACGAGGGCTTCGCGACCGAGAGTTACAAGACGCTTGGCCAGCGGCTGGGCGAGATCCAGACGACGCTTACGGAGATGGCGACGCAGGCCGTGGAACAGCGGGTGGCGGCGGTGCTGCTGCGGATGACCAACCAGAGCGGGCAGAAGACGGAGGAGGGCATCGAGATCGGCTTTCCCGTGACCCGTCACAACATCTCGGACATGACCGGCACCACGCTTCACACGGTCTCGCGGCTTCTTTCGGCCTGGGAAAAGGACGGCATCGTGCGGTCCAGCCGCAAGCATATCGTCGTCACCGACCCGCATGCTCTGATGCTGTTGTCACGTCCGAAGGGCTAGTCGCGTGGCAAGGCCCGCATGACGACAGCCCGGACTTCGGCTTCGTCGATCCCGTAGACTTCGCAGGCATCGGTCAACGTGTGAAACGGGGCGATGGGGCATCCCGGGCAGAGCATGTTCCGATCCCAGAACAGCGGCGCCAGGTCCGGCCATTCCGCCAGAAGCACGGACAGCGGCAGGTCGGGGTCATGCGGATCCGGGCGGCTCATGGACGCCTCCTTGGGAAACGGGATGTCTGCCCTCGTCCGGAGGCACGAGGTCACCCCGAGGGCTGCAGGCGCACGCCGAGCGGGCCGAGCAGGGAGAGTTGCCGGTCGTCAAGGACGACTGCCGCGGTCGAGGCGGCATCCGCCACAGCCGCGCTCTCGTGGTACGCTGTGACGGGTCCGTGACGTAGTGTGCGCGTGCCCTGCGACGGGGCAAATATATGGCCTACAGCGCGAGCCGGATCGACGATTGTGCCGAACAGGTCCGACGTGGCCAACGCCCGGTTCTCGAGCCTGCACCGCTGTCCGCCGGGCAGGCGCACCGGCCATCCTCGCGCGCCCTGCTCGGAGCCGACCGCGCGGATCTCTCCGGCATTCACCAAGACATCCCGCAGCCCGGCTCGCTGGAGCAGGTCGGTGAGCCGGTCGGTGGCATAGCCCTGCGCGATCCCGTTCAGGGTCATCGCCATTCCGGGGCGTTCGAAATGGACCGATGTGCCATCGAACCGGACGCGCTCGAAGCTGACGCGGCTGCGAGCGTCGCTCAAGAGTTCCGGATCGACGCTCCGCCCGGCAGCGGCATGTTCGGCATGCAGCGCGAAGAGCGGTTGCACGGTCGGGTCGAAGGCGCCTTCGGTCGCGAAATGCACCGTGCGCGCGAGCGAGAGCAGGTGCAGGAAGTCCGGCTCGGGGCCGGGTAGGACGCCGTTACGGTTGAGGCGCACCAGGGCACTGTCCCCGCGGTAGAGCGAGAAAAGCCGGTCGATGCGGGCAAGCTCGGCTTCGACTTGGGCCAGGATCGGGGCGGCCTCCGCACCGTCCAACCCGGCAATCCGCACCTCTGCAAGCGCTCCGAGGGCCGGCCCGCGCCAGGTTGCGACCGGAGCCTTGGCGCGGACTTGTGTGGCCGTACAGGCTGCCGCGGCCACGGCGAGGAACCGTCGTCTGGAAAAGCGGGGCGCCATCATTGCACCCCCGCGTGCATGCCGCTGGCAGTCATCGTGTCCATGTCCGGGTGAGCATAGGCGGCCGGGATCTCGGAAAAGGCGACGATCCGTCCGCCATTCTCGGCGGCGAAGGCCCGTGCGGCGTCTTCCTCTCCGAAGGGGATCGCCTCGGGCAGTCCCATGCCGCCAAGGCGGCTGCTCTCGATCACAAGGTGCGCCGTGCCGGCCTCCAGCCAGTTTCCGGTGCCGGGGATGGCCCAGCTCTCGGTGCGGCCCATGTCCGAGAGGTAGATCGCCGCGATCTCGCCGTCCCGTTCCGCATCGCTGACATAAGCGACCGCATCGGTGATCTGGCTGAACCAGAGCGGGGCGTCGTAGCCCTTGAGGTGAATCTGCGCCTTGGGGCCCGGGTGGTCGGCAACGAACATCTGGCAATAGTGGCCGAGCGCCTCGTCGGTCATCTCGACGGGAGAGGGAAGCCCGGCGGTCTCCTCCTTGCAGCCGGCAAGTGCAATGGCGAGCGCAAGGGACAGTGCGAGCCGTGTCATGGGACGATCCTTTTCGTGCGGAAGATGCCGAGACCGACCATGGCCCCGAGCCAGAGCGCCAACGCGCCGAGCGCGGCGACCGGCGGGAAGGGCAGGGTGCGGGCCAGCCCGTCGATCCCGGCCACCGGCGCGGTGTCGAGCGAGGCGAGGTTGTAGAGGCGGAAGGCGTCGGCGGGGTTGGCGATCACCAGCCAGGGGAAAACATGCGAGGCGAAGGGGCCTTCGCCGGCAGCCATGATGCCGCCGAGCAGGGCGAGATCGTAGAGCACGACCAGCACGAGCCATGTGCCGATGGCCAGCGCGGCGGCACGGGCGGTGCGCCCGGAGAAGGCCGACAACATGAGCCCGACGGCCACGAAGACGGCCCCGAGCGCCACGGAGGAGCCGATCAGGCGGAGCCAGGCGGCGATCCCTTCCGGCCCCGCGCCGAAAAGCGGCAGGACTGCCAGCCCGGCGATGGAATAGGCCAGAACGATTGAAAGCCCCACCGCCGCACATTGGGCGAGGAACTTCGCGACAAAGACCTCCCACCGGCGGACCGGCGTGGCGAAGGTCAGTGCGAGCGCGCCGCGCTCGATCTCGCCCGCAAAGGAATCGTAGGACATCAGCAACGCGATCAAGGGGATCAGGTAGACCGAAAGCGTCGCGAGGCTGGCAGAGGTGAGGCTGAGCACGTCGGCATCCAGCGCCGCACCCTGGCCCGCTGCGAAAAAGGCGAGCGCGAGGGCGAAGAGCGCCAGGACAACGGTCGCCAGCGCGACCCAGAGGTTGCGGCGGGCGAGGCGCAATTCCTGCGTGAACACGGTGCCGATACGGGTACTCATGCGCTGGCCTCCTCGTCGGGCTGGTTGGAGTGGTGGCGATAGATGTCGTCGAGCCCGGGGACGGCCACGTCGATATCCTGAAGGACGTTGCTGCGGGTGCCGATGCGGGCCAGCAGGGCCAGCTTTGCGTCGGCGGCGCAGTCGATCTCCAGCCGGCAGCCGTTGATCCGCCTGCCGCCGAACTCGGTCTGCAGTTGGTCCGCCTCGCCGGGGCGGGCGGTCACGCGGATCGTCGTCGGCAATGCAGCCTGGCGGGCTAGGTCCTCCAGCGTGCCGACGGCCCTGAGCGCGCCACGCGCGAGGATGGCCACGCGGTCGGTGCGGGTCTGGATCTCTTCCAGCCCGTGTGACGACAGCAGGACCGCCGAGCCCCGCGCAGCCGCCTCGGCGATCACCGCGTAAAACTCGTGCCGGGACACCGGGTCGAGCCCGCTCGTCGGTTCGTCCAGCAATAGCAGGCGCGGCGCGCCGATCAGGGCCTGGGCAAGCCCCAGCCGTTGCCGCATCCCCTTGGAATAGGTGCCCACGGCGCGGTCGGCGGCGTCGCTCAGACCGACGCGCTCCAGCAGATCGGCGATGCCGGTCTTCGGTGCGCTTCGGAGGCCGGAGAAATAGGTAAGCACCTCGCGGCCCGTCAGGCTGCGCGGGAAGGCCACCACTTCGGGCAGGTAGTTGATCGCGATCCGAGCAGCGTCGGTCCCCGGCGCGTGGCCCGCGATCGCGATAGAGCCGGCCTCGGGTGCGAGGAACCCGAGCACCGCCTTGAAGAGCGTGGATTTCCCGGCCCCGTTATGGCCGAGCAGGGCGAGGGTTTCGCCGGCCTGCACCTGCAGGGAGACCCCGTCGAGCGCCCGCAACCGGCCAAAGGACAGAGAGAGATCCCGGATGTCGAGTATGGTGTCGGTCACGGTCTTGCCTCCTGTGCCGGAACGCCCGCGCCGACCGGTGAGACGAGCGGATGACTGTCGATCACGCCGCCGGGCAGAAGCCCGGGAAAGCGGGACTGTGACCAGCGGATGAGTTGCATGGCGGGTGCGCCCATCAGCAGCTTGGCGGCCGGTTGCGACCAGACCAGACGATCGATGCTGTCATTGGGCCGGTAGGGGCTGTCGGCCAGCCCGTCGCCGTTCACGTCGAATGCGACATGGTCGGACCAGTAATTGCCGCGTGCCCCGTCCGACCATTCAAGCCAGCGGGTGCCGACGTATTTCACCTGTGTCCGGCTGCCGACAAAGGCGTTCCGGGTCAGTACGTTGCCCTGGCTCCCAGCTGTGAAGTGTACGCCGATGCCGCAGCCCTCGAAGCGATTGGCCTCGAAAAGGTTGTGGTTGGAATTGTAGATAAACAGGCACTTCTCGCCGCCGTCCCGCACCTCATTGTGGCGCAGGTCGGCCTTGTTGGCGAAGTTCATGAAGAAGCCATGGTTGGCGTCGCCCTCGGAGAGGTTCCGTTCGACCGTCAGCCGGGTGGAGTACATGAAGGCGAAGCCCATGTCGTTGCCGCGGCTGATGTTGTCGGTCACCTCGATCCGGTTGGCGTACATCGAGTGGAAAGCGAAGCGCAGCTCGCTGAACCGGTTGCGGCGATAGACAGCCTCGTTGGAGGTGGTGATGAACACCCCGTCACGGCCCTTGGAGATGACGTTGTCTTCGACCGTCAGGCCCGGCGCGTTCCAGACGTAGATGCCGGGGCCACGCTCGGCGACGCGCAGGTCGTTGCGGCCATCAATGCGGTTGCCGCGGATGGTGACGCCCTTTGCGCCGTGCACGTCGATGCCGATGAGGTTTCCCTCGAGCGAGACATCCTCGATCATCGCGCGGTCCGCGCCCTTGAGCAGGCGGATGCCGCTGTCGAGGTCGCTCAGTTTCGCCCCGGCGCCCGTGATGGTGAGGCCGGAGATCGTGACGTCAGGAGCAGTGACGGTCACGACCGAACCCTCGCCCGGACCTTCGATCCGGGCAAGGAGCCCCGTGAGTGTGACCGGGGTGTCGATGGTGACCGGCCCGGCGTAGCGACCCTCGGAGAGGGCCAGCACGTCGCCGGGCCGGGCGTTGGAGATGGCCCGTGTCAGCGCCTCCGGCCCGGGATGCACGTCGATCCTCTCCGCCGGGCAGGCCAGCGGGATCGTCGACAGGAGCAAGGCAAGAACCGGAAGGCGCATCGTCGGGTCCTCCCTTATGCGACCGGCTTGACCAGCATCCGGCCGCGCATCTCCATGTGGAGCGCGTGGCAGAACCACTGGCAGTAGTACCAATGCACGCCCGGACGGTCGGCGGTGAAGGTGATCGAGGCGGTGGCCTGCGGGCCGACCTCCATCGCGACGCCGTGGTTGCCGAGGGTGAAGCCGTGGGTGAGGTCGTCGACGTCGTCCATGTTGGTGACGTAGATCGTGACCTCGTCGCCCTGGGTGACCTCGAACTGCTCGAGGCTGAAGGCGGGCGCCACGGAGTGCATGTAGACCCGGACCTTGTTACCGTCACGGATCACGTCGGCGCCCCAGTCGAGGTCCACGCCGTCCTTCTCGGCCTGGATGCGGGCCTCCTCCCAGAGCGGGTCGCCCCGATCATAGACCGATGCCGGGTTCACCTTGTCGGCGCGCACGAGGATGCAGTCGTGCGGCTCGGCGAAGGTCGGGCCATCGTGCACGAGCGCCATGCGCTCGCCGGAGATGTCGATCACCTGGTCGTTCTCGGGCTTCAGCGGGCCCACGTTCAGGAACCGGTCCTTCGAGAACTTGTTGAGCGAGATGAGAAACTTGCCGTCGGCTTCCAGCGTCTCGCCCATGGTGGTGTGGTTGTGACCGGGCTGGTAGTGCACGTCGATCTTTTCGACGATCGGGTCCACGTCCTCGCCATTGAAGGCTCGCACGGCGTCTTCGAGGCTCCACTTCACCATCTGGCTGTCGAGGAAGAGCGTGGTAAAGGCGTTGCCCTTGCCGTCAAAAGCGGTGTGGAGCGGGCCGAGGCCCAGTTGCGGTTCGGCTACGACGGCGGAGCGGGGCTCGGCGCCGGCAAAAACCTCCGGCAGCTTCGTCACGTCGACGACGGTGACCGTGGGTGAGAGCTTGCCGTTGATGCACAGGTGCCGCTTGTCGGGCGCCATGTTGCAGCCGTGCGGCGAGTTGGAGACGGGGATGTATTGCGTGTACTTGCCCGCCTTCCGGCCATCGAGCACCTTGACGCCGTTGTATTCCTTGTAGTCGCCTGCAGCGACGCCGGCCTCGATTGCCTTGATGTCGAAGACGACGACCCAGTCCTGCTCGTTGGCGGTCATGTCGGCGAGGGTGACGCCGTTTTCCGAGTTGTAGCAGGTCGAGAAGGCGTAGAGCCCGTCGTAGTCGGCGTCGCAATTGTCGAGGTTGCCGTCCACGATCACCTGCCAGGCAATCTCCATCGTGTTGCCGTCGATAGCGGTGAAGATCGAGACGTA
The DNA here is from genome assembly GCF_900188335.1 of Tropicimonas sediminicola. Lineage (GTDB taxonomy): Bacteria > Pseudomonadota > Alphaproteobacteria > Rhodobacterales > Rhodobacteraceae > Tropicimonas > Tropicimonas sediminicola. Next base: position 15,677 of record NZ_FZOY01000015.1, read on the forward strand.
CTTGCTCGGATCGTCCAGCACCACGCCGTCGTTGGGCAGCGGCACCCGGTGCTCGCCGTTGGCGAAGACGTAGCCGGTGCGCGGATATTTCTGCGGTCGCAGGCCGTGGATGTCCGACGTGTTGGGGATCTCGATGATCTTGTCGGTCTTCATGATGTCGCAGCGAATGCGTGCGACACGGGTGTTGGCCTTGTCGTTGGCGAACAGGTAGCGCCCGTCATATGTGCCATCGGTGAAGGACATGTGCGGGTGGTGCAAGTCGCCATTGTCGTAGGTGAGCTTGCCGCTCTTGGCGAGGAAGTCCTTCGTTTCGGGCATCAGGCCCTCGGTGAGGATCTTGAGGCTTTCCCGCGTCGAGCCCCATCCGGTGGCGGAGCAGCGGTTGAAAACGGGGATGCGCATCAGCTCCCGCATTGAGGGGACGCCGATGATGCGCACCTCGCCCGATTGGCCGGACGACCAGAAGCCGTAGTAGCTGTCGAGTTCGCCCGGTGCGACCTCGACGGAGCCTGCGGCGGCTGCCGCGCGCGGAGCGCCGACAAGGCCGAGGCTGCCGCCGGTGATCGAGGCCAGCGCCGCGACGCCCGCCGATCCCTTGAAAAGTCCCCGGCGCGTCATGCCGTTCTGCGTGTCACTCATTGGATTTCCCTCCGTCATTTGACTCTTGCAAGCTGGTTGGGGTGGCCGAGGTTCGGCCGTTCGCCATGGGCCGCCAGAGAGGCCGCCGATTCCGCGATCTTTGCGCGCCGCCTGTCGGACTTGATGACGACCGGGCAGCGGGTGTGGTCCTGGTAGAGCACCTGGCAGTTCAGGCAGGAGATGCATTCGTTGGGGTTGATCTCGCCGGTCGGATGGATGGCCTTCACGGGGCAATCGGTGGCGCAGATCTGGCAAGGGCTGCCGCATTCCTTGTAGCGCTTGAGCCATTGGAACATGTGCAGCCGGGCCGGGATGGCGAGGCCGCCGCCCAGCGGGCAGACATAGCGGCAGTAGAAGCGCTCGATGAACAGCCCCGGCGCAAGGCAGGCCAAGGCGATCAGCACGTAGGGCAGGGGGCGCGCGAACTTCAGGATGATGGCCGTCTTGAACGGCTCCACCTCCGCAAGGCGCTCCGCCAGCTCGAGCGAGTAGAGCGAGGCTCCGAACAGCCCGAGGAACAGCATGTATTTCAGCGCCCAGAGCCGCTCATGCAGACCCCACGGCAGAGTGACCTGCGGCACGCCAAGGCGGCGGGCGATCTTGTTTGACAGCTCCTGCAGCGCCCCGAACGGGCAGAGCCAGCCGCAATAGGCGCCGCGCGCCCAAAACAGCAGCGCCGCGGCCACGGCGAACCACAGGATGAAGATCAGTGGATCCATCAGGAAGGTCTGCCACTGGAAGTCGCTGAAGAGCGCATTGGCCACGGCCATCACGTTGACCACCGAGAGCTGCGCATTGGCGATCCAGCCGACGAAGACCAGCGTGAAGGCGAGATAGGCGTTGCGCAGTGCCGTGAAGACACGGGCGTTCCGAGTAGCGTAGGACTGGAAGAAGAAGATGCCGGTCAGCAGGGCGAGGGCGGCCGCCAGAACCACGACCTGCGTGCGCTTGGTCTGCCAGATCCGCTGCCAGAGGGCGTCGCGGGCCTGTGCGTCGGTTGTATCTGCAACCGGGGCGGACGCGGGCGTCGGCGCGATGGTGCGCGTGTAGGGTTCCGGAAGCTCGTATCCGAGGTCGTAGGTCAGGAAGACTTTCTCGATGGGACCGACGGCGCGGCTTACGAGGAACTGCAGCCGGTAGGGCGCGGCGGGGTCGAAACCGGTATCGGCCGGGATGATGAACAGATCCATCTCCGGGAACTCGGGCGCCCCGGCGGCGGCGAGATGCACGACGCGGCTCTGCTCGCGGTCGCGGAACCGGTGCGAGATCTCGCCCTGGATCATCTGGAAACGGTCGAAAATGCCGCCGCGCACGTAGCCCGACCCCTTGAAGGACCATCGGCCGGCGCCGAACACCGCAATCGCCTCGTCCCCCGGCTGCAACCGCTCTGCGAGGTTTGCGTAGGCGGCGTCGCCGAGCAGAGAGCGGCCGATCGCGGGCTGGCTGACCAGCGCCGTCCAGACGTCCACCTGGGCGTCGTCGTCGGGGCCCGGCTCAGCGTGTTTACCGGTGCGCGGATCGCCGAGCGCCGCGAAATCAGCATTGATCGTCGCGACATCCAGGCTCAGGCGCCGCAAGGCCCCATTGCCGGCCAGCGTCTCCCAGTCCGCGACCTCACCGGCGTCGTGGTCGATGGTGCGTGTGGGCCCGGCCGGGACCTCGGCCGCAAACCCCTTGAGGCCGAGCGCCCGCGCGACCTTGATCCCGGCCCGCAGGATGGAATCGTCGATGACCATGATGGTGACGGTCGCGCCAGAAACGATCTCCAGATCTCCGGCATCCCGCGCGCCCGACGCGCCCCGCAGGTCGAAACCGGCATAATGGTCGATCACCGCGCGGATCTCGCTCTCCGGGATGCCGACCAGTACGATCGGTTCGGAATGCTTGACCAGTTTCGCGCCGGTCAGCCGTGCATCAGGAGATAGGCCGGCGACGATGTGGATCGGCTTGCCGGAGTAGCCGGTCGTGGGCACGAAGTCCGATGTCAGAAATACCCAGCCGACGGTCTCCGCACCGGCAAGCGCTGGCACGATGCCGTTCTCGTCCGGTGTGCCTAAGGCTGTTGCCCCTGGCACCAGCTCTGCCGGTGTCACGTCGTCGAGAAAGCTGGAGATCAGGACGTCCGCATTCACCGGTGCGGCAAGGCACAGAAGAACAAGTAGTGTCCTCGCCACAATGGTGATTGCATGGGCCATCTCCACGCTCCCTTTCCCGCGCCCGCTTGGGGCTCTGGAACGTGTGACTAGCGATCTTGGAGCGGCGGAAGTTTGCGCTTGCGCAAACTTATGGACGATCATTCCCTCAAGATGGCCCGGTCGCCGCAAAAAAAACCATGAATGACGGGGGATGAGCCCGATCAAGATGGAGCAAATCAGACTCCTCCTTGCCTTCTGCCCGGTTCTCCAATCGGAGAAAGAAGCTCAGGCTTGGTCGCCACCGGCTCCAGACGTTCGCCATCTAATTGACGACAAGAAGTGATCTCGCGATGCGCTTCGCCTGGGCATCTATCCCAGCTTCTGGGTCGGCTCGCGGAACTCCCATTTGATGAGCCTCAAGGTGACGCTTACTTATTAGGGCAATCTTGCGGCCATCAGGAAATGGGCCGCTTCGATATTCGACGAGGTGAACCGTTCCTTGGAGAGCGATTTCAACCGGCGCTGACCGATCGCGCTCCATCGTAGCCGAAACTCCTTCGGTGACTCAGACCGATTGTCTCGGAGGAGAAGCGCCCATTCGGAAGCTAAGTCATCTCGACCGTCGACGAGTGGATCAGGCCCACGTTTGTAGGAGGCGAAGTGACTGAAGGCGAGGCCGCTACGCAGCTGTGATTGGGCTTGCACCCTTGGTGGTCGTTCAACGTACTCCACGCGCCGTACCAACCTATCATCCGAGTCATCATCTGATATGGCCTGCACCAGTCAGATATGGTGGCGTCAGTGCGGCCGGTCTGGAGGAGCTGTCTGCGTCAGAAGTTGGTCGCTGACGAGGTCAGCTGCATGCGCTCCAGTCGACCATAGTCTTCAGATAATTCACTAATCGCCTTCTAAGCCGGTTCTTAAATGGATCGAGCCCTTTGCGAGGAATAGTTCCCTCGCGGCGTTGATGATCAATGCGCGGGACAATTCGAGGTAGCCACACGCCGTACGCGGCGTGGAGGGTGCAAGGAGCGAACTGGTCATCGAGCGAAGTCGTTCTCTCGAAACTCAATCGGGGAGGCCTCCCTTGTCCTCCGACGGATCGCTAAAAGCCTTCTATCTCAGTCGTGAACGCAACACAGCTGAAGAGCGATACATGACGAACAGCCCTACCGCCGCATTCCTTTCTACCGCCATAGAGAGCTCAGGTTTAACACAGCGAGAGATCGCGGGCCGTGCAGGCCTTCCCAAGCCGAATGTCCTGTCGATGATGAAGCGGGGAGAGACCAAGGTGCCCATCGAGCGTATCCCCGCACTCGCCGAGGCCTGCGACTGTGACCCGCAGGAATTTCTTCGGATCGCGATGACGGAATATCACCCGGAAGCCTGGGGCGTTTTGAATGTTGTCTTTGACCCGAAGTTGTCTGACCGGGATCTGGGAATTCTTCGGATGCTGAACATGGCAGACCCCCGGGGAGAGATCACATGGAAGAAGCAAGACAGCGAGATCATGATTGCCTTGTTCAGCTACATCCTTGGTTGGATGCGCTACGTGGGTGAAGTGCCCAAGGAATAGGGAAAGGCTACGGGTCCACCTAGACAAGAAGTCCTAGGTGGACCTAGGGCCCTATGACGGTCGTCCCTGAGCGCGAAAACGCGTCCCGCGTCGATCCTTGGAGTTTCTTGATTCCCAATACCTTGCCGGAGGCCCTAGATACTGCATAGCCATGACCTGCGAGATTTCGTTGGTATGATCGGGGATGACATCACGCCACCATCAGGTCGCTCTCAAGCTTGGCGAACATCGTCAGATCTTCCTCCGGATTTTCGAATAGATGGCCGTACGTATCCATCGTCATGTTGATCGTCGCGTGACCGAGGAGCGTCTGGATCTTCTTCGGGTTCCAGCCCTGCTCGATGAAGAGCGAGGCCGCTGCGTGTCGTAGCGAATGCACGGCAAACTTTGGCTCGCCCTCAGCGTCGACGATCCCGTTCTCGATCAACATGGGCTTGAAGATGCGGTTGTAGAAGTTCGAGTAGCTCTGCACCTTGCCCACCGAGTTGGGGAACACAAGGTCGATGTCGCTCTTCGGTCCTCCTTCTTTCCACGTCGCCAGCGCGTTCTTCACCAGGGGAGCCATCGGGATGTCTCGAACGCCGGCACGGCTCTTCGGCGCACCCAGCTTTCCATGATCGTCTGCCCGCTGACGAACCAGGATCAAGCCGCGACCGAAGTCGACATTCTTCCAGGTCAATCCACGCAACTCCGAGATGCGCATGCCGGTAAAGAGGGCGGTGATGAGAAGCGCGCGGTGGCTCTCGGGTGCCTTGTCGATGATGGTCAGGATCTCCTCCTTGGTCGGGATGATGCGCTCTTCCCGTCCGCGGCTCGAGCGTTTCATTTTCACTTCGAGCCCCACGTTTGCCTGCATCCACTCTCGCTCCACAGCCTCCGAAAGGATCGAGCGCAGGCTGACCATGATCTTGCGCGTGAGCGCTTTCGAGACCCCGTCGTCGAGGAGTTCGTCCATGAAGTCCCGGACGTCAGAGCGCGCGAGTTCGGTGAGCAGAAGATCACCGATCCTCGGTTCGATGTGGATGTTTACGTGGCTGCGGTAGGCCTTCAGGGTGGAGGCTTCGAGCCCGTTGCGAACGGCGGTCTTCAACCAGGCCTCGCAGGCGTCTCGAACGGTCTTGTCGGTGTTTTTCATTTCGGGACCCGTTGCTGTTCACTGTTGAGCACATTATAGCAGGCGTGGGTCGCAGCGTCGGGCTAAAACCCTGAGGAGTATGGAAATTTCCGGAGTCCGCGCGTGATCGTCTGTCCGGTCCTGCCCGCGCCCTTCCGCCAGAAGAGATCTGTTTATGTTGTATCAACACAAAGAGGCGAACTGTGACTGACGTGCCGTCACGGGTGATAACGGGTCACATTGTCCTGAGCTATGGGCCCCGGCCGATCGGGAACATCGGACGACATCGGCCGGCGCGCGTCCAGGTCGAGGTCTTTCGGCGCGTTGCCGAGGTGTCGGGCGATGTAGGTCTTCGTCTTGGGTTCGATTATGCGCGCGCGATCGACAGCCTGGAGGCGCTGCCGCGTCTGAAGGAGCGCCTTGAGGAACTCAGAGCCGTGGGGCATGGGGCGATCTTTGTCGACGACTTGAGCAGGATCTTCCGTTTGTGTCCGAACGCGCGCCGGCCCGGGCTCCTGGATGAGCTGGAGCCTTATCGGCCCCATCTCTTTTGCGTGCGACAGGGAGGTCTGTTGAAAGACCTCTCACCCGATCTGATGAAAGTAATCCTCGTAAGTCCCGGCGGGCCCTGGAGGCTCAAACGAACGAGTCGTCTCCTAGCCGAAGAGAGAAGAGAGCAGACCCGGAAGGCGGTTGCAGCGTCCCGCAAGGCACGATCTGCCATGGCCGATGGCAAGGCCAAGGAGTTGGCGCAGATCGCGGACAAGCTTGCGGCCGACGGGGAGGGCAGGGCGACGTTCGCAGCCATTGCCAAGGAGGCGAACCGGTGTGGAATGACCACGACTCGCGGCAATCCTTGGACAAGCGCGAGTGTGGCGAGAGCGATCAGACGGATCCCCTCTCGCGCCAACGCGAGCTATGCAAAGATCGAGCCCGAGTGATTGCCCGGACCGCGCACGAGGGCTCGTGGGGTGCGCGTAGGGCGACGAGAGTGACTGGTCGCAGCTCCGGAGTGCTCAGTCGCGCGACTTGCGCACCAGGCGCGCTCCCACAGGTCCTCAGGCCCGTCTTCGCGACGATTTTACGCCGATCGAAGGAGGCGCTGGGAGGGCCACTCGGGTCTTTACTTCGCTAGAGGCGTTCGCGTTGCGCCATGCATTGCGTAAGAGCCTAGCGAACCCCTGCTCCATCGGCTGCCGCTCGGACCGGACTGAAAACAGGATCTGGATCAGGTTCGCCCGGATCAGCCGCTCCAGCGCAATCGAGGGGCGACCAAAATCGGCGTATAGCGCCTCGAACTCGGCGTCGAGACCGGCAAGCGCCTCGTTGACCACCTGCCGGATCTTGCGCAGCGGGTGCCGCGCCGGAATACGCGCCTCCAGATCGACATAGCCGAACAGCGACCCACTGGTCTCGTCCGTCCCGCGCATCCTCACACCCCGCCGTATCCGTGCGAAGGGTGAATCATGTTCCGCAGACCGGGTCGCGGGGCGACTTCTTCAGCAGCCTGTTTGGACTGCGCGCCTGCCTCGGCATTGCATACTTGGTTGGATCTCGCGGGATGGGAAGGCGCCTTCAGCGGGCCATCGCGCACAACGCCGTCACCGATCCGCCCCTCAACCTCAAGCCTGTCGCCTGCCTCCGGATATCCGTGCTTGAACCGGGGCAGTTCACGCCCATGTGCATCAACAAAGCCGCTATCCCGAGCGCAAAATCCCCCGGAGAAAACTCACTGCCCATGGCATTCGACCTCACAGCCTCGATCAAGGAAACCGCCCGCAAGAACCGCCCCAATGGAAAGGGCAAGCACACCGTCTTGCGCGACAGCGGAGTCACGCTCAACTACTACACGCTGCCGTACACCGGGAAGCGCTCGATCAACAAGGGGCGGCTCGAGTTGTGGCCCGACATCCACCTTGAAGACTACACTTTCAGCGCCGTGGTCGACTGGGTCAGAATTAGCTTTGACACAACCGGCTTCCATCAGGCCGTCAACATCAAACGGTGGGCGTCGACAATCGTGGATCGGGGGCAGACGCTCTATGTCTACGGTCCAAATGGCGAGAGGGGCTTCAAGGGCCATGAGTTCACTCTGACCCTACAGGACCCCACGCCGGATAGCCTGGACCGGCTTTGTCGCGCGATCGAGGGCAAGTACGAGATCGACACAGCAGAACGGCAAGCAATCCGGATAGACGGGATCGAAGTGTCGCTCGACATCTACCCGAACAACGAGACAGATGAAGACCGGCGCAAGATGACCGAGGCGCTTCGTCGCCATGTCGTCGTCCCGGAGATGTTCTGGGAAGATCGGCTTGCACACCCCAGAAGCACTTATGGGATTGGCTTCGAACGCAACAGACGAAACCCGACAGTCGAGGATCCCAAGCTGCAGCATAAGGTATTGAGCCGGGCGGCTACCCATCCGGCTCAGACACCGGCGCATTTCCGGGACCTTGACCCCGACGCCTATCGGCAGGCTCCGGTCGACGGCACGTTCTATTTCGGAAAGAGGAAGGGCGTAGCCATGGTCCGGATCCAGGACAAGGTCACTAATCAGCGCACGGGAACATGGGCAAGGAAGCTGAAGCAACATGAGAAACGCTCCCGGATCGAGGTCACTCTCGACCGCTTTGCTCTGAGAGGGCTCAAAGTCGAGTTCGAAGCCGATATCCGGGACCTGGGCTTTGATCACCTCGTGGCGGGCGTCTTTGCGACAAGCATGCTGACACTCGCCCCGGATGGAGAGGGAGCGGATTCAGACGAGTTGCGCGTGTTTGAGAAAGCTGGCGTGCTGGGGCTCGATCGCTATCAGAGGGCGAAGCGTATCCAGCGAAAGATCGAGGCGCGTGCCGGGAGCAGGAGCGAGAAACCGTCGCCTCTCCATATCACGGGACATAGAATTTCATGGGCGGCATTCCGACGGCGCAGCCGGAAGGCCCTCAAGAGGCTCGAGAAGCAGTGGGGCGGATAGAGGTCGGGTGGGGGAGAAGACACGGCGCGCGGATATTCCCCTGAAGCTCTCAAAGACAGAGAGTGAAAACTCTCTGTCTCATACAGTGATAAGGCACACTTTTGCCGCTCGCGATATCGCTCGCCGCCCTCCCTTGCGAACAAAGGGGCAGCGCTGTCGAGAACTATCGGTTTGATTTCGACCCAACAAGAATCTGGGGGTAAAAAAGTCAGCACTGACTTCGTCTAGCGTTGGCCCGACTTTTCCAGCGCGAACGGCAACCCGGAGACGGATCCAAGCAGTGTCCCAAGGGCTGGTGTATTTCCCGCCGGTAGCGCGGGCCGCTTGGCGGCCACGGTTGTTCTTTGGCTAAGGTTCGGATTGCCAAACTGACACATCACCGAGGAGATCAGCCATGACCAAGGACAGCCTATAAGAGACCGCAGCCTTGCGCGCGCTTTTGTCGGTGACCTCCGACACCCACCTGCTGGCGGAGATGCTCGGGTTCGTCGCCGATCGTCTCATGGTGCTGGATGTCGACCTACTCTGCGGCGCTTGGGCACACGAATGCAGCGCCGACCGGGTGAACCGGCGCAACGGATATCGGTCTCGAGCCTGGGAGACGCGCGCCGGGACGGTCGACAGTCCGGCCGCAAGCGCATTCAGCAACCCGCGCGTCGTCTGGAGCGTCTCGCCATCCCAGTTGGATACCTCGTACGTTCCGGCATCTTCCCGCGTGAGCCATCCTGACCTTGCGCCGCTCGCCCGCTGCCTGCTTTGATCCACGCCCCCGAGAAGGGGGCGACTCCAAGACGCGGAAGACGACGCCCGCGTGATGGATGTTTCGATCCACGCCCCCGTGAAGGGGGGCGACTGTTGCCGACGAAATCGAGGGCAACGTTCATCTGGTTTCGATCCACGCCCCCGTGAAGGGGGCGACCAGGACCGGAAAAACGACCAACTCCTTGAGCGTGTTTCGATCCACGCCCCCGTGAAGGGGCGACATGCCGTAGGTGTCCTCGTCGATGGTGATCGCCGTGTTTCGATCCACGCCCACGTGAAGGGGGCGACGCGGAAGATGCGGCCGAAGGCGCTGGTCACGCTGTTTCGATCCACGCCCCCGTGAAGGGGGCGACACGTGGCCGACCGGCTGGAGCGGCAGGCGGCGCAGTTTCGATCCACGCCCCCGTGAAGGGGGCGACAATTGACCCACGCCATCCAGCCCGGCTCTGGGTCGTTTCGATCCACGCCCCCGTGAAGGGGGCTATGAGACCTTCTGGTCCTCGTCGCCTTTCCACAGCGTGTTTCGATCCACGCCACCGTGAAGGGGGCGATCGGCGCGGGCAACGTCTCCATGTCCATCCACGAAGTTTCGATCCACGCCCCCGTGAAGGGGGCGATATCGAGCTGCTAGGCCGCAAGCCGGAGCTGCGGGTGTTTCGATCCACGCCCCCGTGAAGGGGGCGATTTTCGTTCGCCAGAAGGCCGTCGCGGGTAGCGTAGTTTCGATCCACGCCCCCGTGAAGGGGGCGATCGCCTATCTGTATACCATTGTCAAAGAACGAGAAGCTCAAACCGTGTCGCGAACCGCATTGCAGCAAGGCGAATCCAGGCAGTCCATCAGACCTGGCGAATTCAATCGTTGTTTGACTTCAGTGTCACAACCGATATGCGAGCCCCTCGGCCGTGTTCGGCACGCTTGCGGTTCGCAGCAAGACCAGTCGCTTCGGAATCGCATTGAGACGGGAAACGATACCGCTCGCCCGTGGCTTGAACGCATTGCCCGGCGCACCTTGCTCAACAGAAAGCCGGAACACTTCAGATGACAAGGACGCCTCCCAGATCCGTCGCCGGCTTGGCACCGAAGTGTTCAATCCGACGTTTCCAGTTCGAGCCAAGGTAGTAGTATCGCAGACTGTCGAACTCCGGGCGGATAACCCGTTCCAGCCGCGCCTTCAGCATCGTCCATTGTGCGGGCTCGACCTCTACCTCGAACACCGAAAACTGCACCCGCTGGCCATAGTCCGTGCAGGCCCGGGCAACCTGCCGTAGCCGCTTCTTCCCGCCCTCCTCCAGCGTGTTCACGTCGTAGGTTACCAACACCAGCATCATTCAGCTCCAAAACCAGGGTGGATAGCCGTCCACATCCCCGCGCAGGTACCGAGACAGCAGCTGTGCCTGCACAAAAGGCACAAGACCAAACGGGATCCGCTCACGCAGGAAGGGATGCAGGCGTTCCTCTTTCTTGCGGCTCTGCCAGGCATCGAGAACGGTGCGCCGCCCGTCATCGCTTAGCAACACCGCGCCGCCATCCATCCAGCGGAAATCCCCTGCCCGAAGCTGGCGCCGGTTGACCAGGGACAGCGCGAGGCGATCGACAAGCGGGGCGCGCAATTCCTCCATCAGGTCCAGTGCCAGGCTGGGCCGCCCGGGACGGAGGCTGTGCAGGAAACCGACGGCCGGATCGAGGCCGACACTCTCGCAGGCGCTCCTGCAGTCATGTGTGAGAAGCGTATAAAGAAAGGACAGGAGCGCATTCATTGGATCGCGCGGCGGGCGGCGGTGGCGCCCGGTCCAACGGAACTCTTTATCCGGAGAGCGGATCAGGTGATCGAACACGGCGAAATACTGCATGGCCGCCTCGCCTTCAGACCCCATCAGGGCGTCGATCGTGCCATCGCCCAACTGCGCCCGCCGAAGGATCGCGGCCATACGCGCGGCCGCTCTCTCCAGGTCCTTGGTAGGGCCGTCGCCCATCTCCGCTCCGTAATCCCGCAGAGCGCGTCTGAGGATCGCGCGCTGGTTGGCGATCTTGCCGAGAACGAACGAGCGCGCGACCTCCAGTCCGTCGGCTCGGGCAAGCCGATACTGCGCCGTTCGCAGCAGGACATTGCCGGAGACCGGCCCTTCGATGCGCGCCTGAAAGCGTCCGACACGATCCAGCATGACGATGCTGATCCCGGCCCCGCTGCAGGCACCGATCAGCGCCGGGCTGACCAGTATAGGGCCAAACGCGACAAACGACGCCAGTATATGCAGCGGGATCCGGGCGCGTTCCTTCCCCTCGACATCGGCCACGAGGTTTTCGCCATCCTTTTTCAGCGCCGCATTCACCGTTGTGACGTAGACAGTGTTGAGCAGCTTCTTCATGGCGCGGACTCGTCCAGAATGCGGGTGATCATGCGATCCCGCCAGGCGCCGACCTGACGACCGAAGGTATCGGCGCGACACAGATCGGTTAGGGAACAGGCCCGGCAACGGGACGTCTTCTCTGTCGGCGGGGGCGTTGCGCCGGAGGCGACGATGGCGGCCAGTTCCGCCGCCGTCGCTTCGGTCAGGTCTCGCAGGTCGGCGTCGATGGGCACGACGACCCGGCGGCGGGCCGTTGCGTAGAACAAGGCCCCTTGTTCCACCCGGCAACCGGTCATCTCCTCAAGGCAGAGGGCCTGTGCGCAAAGTTGAACTTCGTCGGCCCGGTGGAGCTTCGGCTTGCCGCGCTTGAACTCGACCGGTGTCGCCACCTCGGCGCCGTCCGCGGACGTCGTGAACTCGACCAGATCGGCGATGCCGGACAGGTTCATCCGCACTGAGGCCAGCGGCAGGGAATGAACGCGCCGCACCCCGCGAATGTGCCGTCGCCCGCCCTTGTCCACGACGGCATGCTGCACGTTGCCCTCGGCCGTGAACCGGTTCTCCTGCCACAGGCGCTCGACGTGGATGAGCGCCGCCTGCCGCATGCAGTAGACTGCGTGCTGAAGCCCGGAAATCGGGATCGGCGGGGCGTCGCCCGCTGCCTGCGGGCCGGACATCACATCAGCTCGACGATCTCCACGCCGTTGGGAAGATCATCGCGGTCGAGCGTGACGACATAGTCCGAAAACTTCCGCGCCGGCGCATAGTTCCCGATCCGGTCGTCGATCTCATGCGGCTCGCCACCGATGGAGCGGTCGATCCGAACCCGTTCGAACAGCTTGTGCGCGGGCGCATTGCCGAGTGCACTTTCGTGACGGAAGACGATCAGCTTGCGGGTGGTCATCTCACCACGCGCCGCCGATCGGTCGTGCTCGAACATGTTCGTGAGTGCCTCGAAGAGCAACTCAAGGTCGCCCTCGCCGAACCCCGTCCTCTCGGCGAATTTCGCCGAGATGAACCCGTGCGCCACGTAGAGCCCGTAGGGAACGATATGCTTGCGCCCCATGGTGCGGTTGTCGGCGCGGGCGTCTTCGTCCGACCCTTCCTCTCCCTTTTTCTTCTCGGCCTCGTTGGTCGCCGCCATCCGTGTAACGGTGATCTCGACCGGCAGGATCGGTTCCACCGAGCTGGCGAATGTCATCTGCACCGGACCTTTCACCTGACCGCAGTTGATACCGGTGGACATGACCGCGCCAAAGGTGCGGACATCGAAGAAATTGGCGCACATGAAGTCGCGCAGCGCGACGGCCTCGCGGTCATCCTTCGGGTTGAGCTTCTTCACTGCGCCCGCCTTCTCGTCGTCCGGTCGCAAGGCGGTATAAGCTTGCCGGTGCTTCTCGTTCAGGATCGCCCCTTCCTCCACATAGATGTGGAAGCCGGCTTCGCCGCCCTTGGCCAATTCCACGTAGTTGCGGATCTTTCGCTTGAGGCTCACGTCCGACACGAGCCCGTGGTTGGTCTGCGGATCGAGCCGGGGCAGGTTCCCTGCATCCGGGTCTCCGTTGGGGTTGCCGTTGCTCACATCGAAGATCAGAACGAAATCGTGTCGGCGGGTCAGGGCGCTCATGCATCGGCCTCCTTGTGGGCGGATCCAGTCTCGGATTTTCGGAAGAATTCGCTGTGCTGGTGATAGTACCCCAGCCCGAACAGGGCCTGTTCGGCGGGCGAAAGAGAGGCCGGGAAGGGCTCGCCGCCCGGCGACATCCGATCGGTGATCGTGCCCACGAGCTTTTCGAGATTCACCCCCCGGCCCGGATTCTGCTTCCGCAGCTTCTGCAGGTGGTTGACCGAGCCGTTGAACAGCAACCCGAAGACCTTCTGCGGCGTGGAAGATGCCGCGCCATAGAACTTGTCGCGGATCGTGGCGTTGACGTTTCCGCCCAGTGCGGAACGCTGGATTTCCTCATGCGCGGCAAAAAGCCGGCCCAGCAGATATCCGCGGTTCGTTTCCTCGGGGTCGAGTGCCACGGGAACCTCCATTCTGAAATTTCGGACAAGTACCGCGCGCAGGATACCGGCCCGCAGCCTGTTGATCTGGCCGTCCGCGCGGATGCGCATGGACGTCGTCGACAGCAGCGTCAGCGGATAGGTTCCGCCGGTCAGGATCGCCCGGAACCACTCCCCTGCCAGCTTGGGCGGCACGTTCTCGCGTTTGCCCAGCACGGCCAGCTCCAGCATGTAGCGCCAGAGCGGCGGGAATCCGTCCCGCGGGGCGGGCTCGACTGCAATATCGGACAGGAACCTCTGGTAGTTCCGGGTCAGTGTCCCGAAACTGTCCTCCCAATGGAACCGCACCGAGAGCCGCGCCGCATTGGGGGCCAGCCCGAGCACGTGAAACCGGATGCCTTCGAGATCCGGCTCGACCTGTTCCAGCCTCTGCCCCTGCCGGATGCTCTCCAGCCGGGATCTGAGCCGAAGCGTCGCCGCGGCCTCATCGTCTGCAACGCTGTCGGAATCGACCAGTGCGGCAAAGACATTCTCCGCAGCCTCGGCCAGGGGCGCCTCGGCATCGGCCCAGAAGACGGTCGAGGCATCGGCAATCTGCACCCTGTGCGCGCTGCCCGGCTTAAGAAACTCGTTCAGCGCGGTGGTATAGGCAAAGGCCGCCCGCTCGGAGACCGGCGCATTGTCGCCCTGGCTGTGGCCATAGGAGGTGAAGGCATCGAGGTTGAAAGAGATCAGGCTCGCCCCCGACGACTGCGCTCCCCAGACCCCCTTGATCGACGGATGCAGCCGTGACACCGGCCCCGCCGAGCCGCTGACCAGGCACACCTGCGCTTCCTCGCTGCGCGAGGCGGACATCTCATTCCAGAGCGCCCGCGCGGCAGGGCGTTCGTGCAGGAACCGCTCCCGATATTCGCTTTCCACTGCAAAAACCGCATTCAGGTCCAGAAGCTCGTCAGAACATCCGCGTGCAGCGAAATCCTCCGGGTTCCAACCCTCCAGAAATCGCAGGAAAGCCAGCAGGCCCGGATCGGTCGTCCCGGCGAGCGCAAGGGTGTGGCGCTCGCGAAAGGCATCTTGCTCCTGCGCCAACCGCTTCCCGGGTCCAGCCGTCAGTCCCAGCACATAGGAAGTCTTGTCCCACAGGAAATTCGGTGCGATCCCGACCGTCCGTTTTACCGCTTGCGGCACAAGTAGCATACGCGGGCTGCGCTTGCGATCCATGTCCCGCAGATCCACCACATCGGCCACCGACCCGTCATGCCGCAACACGATCGCAAAGCCGATCTTCTCGCGCGAATAGCCAAAGGCGGGGGCATCCGGCAGCCGATCATAGGCGCGGGCGAGCGAGGCCAGGACGCTCATCGCAACACCTCGTCAGAACCGGGCGGCGGCACCTCCAGAATCCCGCTTTCCAGCCTTGCCCGGAAGAACAGCGACGGGCGGCCGGGGGCCGCATGGTCGATATCCCAGAGCATCAGCCCAAGGTCGCGCGGCGCGCCGAAGCCCAGCTCCGCGGTTTCCACCTCCGGGCTGCGGGCGGGCAACGGTTCTCCGGGTTTGACAAGCTCGAACCCGGCCGAGAATTCGCGCGTGCCAAGACAAGGCTGATTGAAGCATTGCCCCCTGGCAGCGCGACGATTGAACATGTCCAGATGCTTGCCGACCGAATCCGTCGGCCCCGCCCGCGATGTCATCTCGAACCGCGCCTCGATCACATAGGCCGGGTTGGTCAGAACACTCGCCGCACGTTGCTGCCGATCCTCATCGACCAGCAGTTGCAGCCCGGCCAGATCGCCCCGCTTCATCGCCCGGCTGATGTTGGACGCGCTGGCCTTGTGTCCCACCTCGTTGCGCCGGATGGACTGGAACCGGATCGGCTGCAGCACGTGGATCCGCTGGATGACCCACCGGATCGCCGGCTTCCAGTGGATCGCCTCCAGGATGCCGCGCGCGGCCGAGGGGGTCATGACGTCGTAGCTGACACGCTCGACCTTCAGTTCGGGTCTGGTGAAAAGGGCGTATCTGCCCCAGACATGTAATCGAATGCTCAAAAGACTCACTCACCTTTGGCCGGAATGCTATATCTCGGGCGCGGGCTAACAATGGACAGGAAGTCGCGCCTGTCGGCCTAGATCACGACATTCTCCGCCGACAAGTACTCCGCATCCTCCCAAAGCAACCCGAAATCGTCGTGATAGAGCGTCTCGTCCGTCAGCACGAAGAACTGCTCTCCCCGCAACTCGGGCGCAGCAAAATCACCATGACCACAGGCCCGAAGGCGCTCCCGGCAGGGTTCGGGCACCTGAACAATGTACCGCTGCAGTTTCCGGGCTATGGCCCCGGACGACACATCTGGCACATGCAAGCGGTTGACCTCATCACCCGCGGCCTTCGCCCTGCGAATGATCACCGGCACCAGCGGGCTATCGATCATCCGGTAAAGATCCGATATCTCCCGAAAGGCGAAGCTGGCCCCCAGTTTGGGATTGGTTGGCGAGAAACTCAGCTTCTCCGACTTCAGCAGCCCCTTGGCGTCCAGCCTGTCCGCGCCCAGCCGCCAGTACACATCCTCGAACCAGTCCGAAATCGCTTCCGTCGACAGCAGGTCACCGTGTTCTTCCGCAATCATCCGTGTTGCGGCAGCCAGCGGAACGACGGATCGCGGCATCGGATAGTCCGGGGCGAAAAACATGGTGACGACGCTGTCCTCCAGCGCCCAGCGGTCCTCTCGATTGCAGCGCCCGGCAGCCTGAACAACCGAGTCGAGCCCCGCTTCGGCCCGCCACACCCGCGGAAAACTCAGGTCTACTCCGGCCTCCACGAGGCTTGTCGCGATCACCCGGCAGGGCTCAGGCGGCTCCGAAGCCAAGCGACGGCGGATCTCGGCGAGTACGTCCTGTCGATGCGCCGGGTATTGCCGCGTTGTCAGGTGGATCACCCCCTCCAGCCCCTCGTCCTTTGCGCGACGGTACAGCGCCAGCGCATGCGCGCGGCTATTAACGATGACCAATCCCTGCCCGACCTGGGCCAAGTCCGAAAGCAGCGCCAGGTCGTCCATCTCACCGCCAAGGACGATCCTTGCCCGACGAAAACGGCGCGCCAGCGCAGGCGGGTCCGGCGCCAGTTCCCGATCCTTGAGATCCAGCCCATCCTTCATTTGTCGACTGTCGAAGGCAGGCTGTGTCGCCGTGCACAGAACGACCGTGCAGCCGTAGTGGAATGTCAGCGTCTCCAGCATCCGCAGGGTCGGGCGCAGAAGGCCGCGCGGCAGGCATTGCGCCTCGTCCAAGACAATGATGCTACCCGCGATGTTGTGCAGTTTGCGCGCGCGCGAAGGGCGGGCGGAAAACAGGCTTTCGAATAGCTGGATGTTGGTCGTCACCACGATTGGGGCGGCCCAGTCTTCCATGGCCAGTTGCAGCTTGCTCTTGCCGGTCAGTGCTCTCGGCTCGGTCTCTTCGATCGCAGAGTGGTGCTCAAGAATTGCATCGGCCCCGAATATCTCGCGAAACACCTGTGCCGTTTGGTCGATGATCGACGTATAGGGGATGGCGTAGATGATGCGGCTCGCCCCATGGGCACCGGCATGATCAAGTGCAAAGCCCATTGAGGCCAGTGTCTTGCCGCCACCGGTCGGCACGGTCAAGGTAAACAGTCCGGGTGCCCGGCTTGCCTGCGCCCGGACATGCCTCAGAATCTGCGCCCGGCGAAGGTTCAGGTCGCGGCTGTTGTCCAAAGCCGAAACCTTCCGGTCGAATGCCTTCAGCAGGTTCGGCAAAAGATCGCGAAGGCGAGGCCAATCCCTGTCGACCAGCCGGCCCTCCCCTTTTGTGTAGAAGCGTTCCGTGTCTCGGAAGTCTGCATCAACGAGACAGGAAAAGACCATCCGAGTAGCTACCGACAAGTCGAACGCCTTGTGCGGGCCAGAGCGCATCTTGCCAGCAAGCTCAGCGGGAATATGGTCGAAATCGACGTCGATCTCTGTTTCCCAAACGGGATCGAGCGTGGTGTCGAAACGTCCGATGCGTCGATCCATGCAGGAACTGGATGCATTGGTTCTGTCCGGAAGTCCCGCATGATGGCCGAGAATGCAGTAGCCAATCACCTGCGCAGCCACCGTTTCAGCTCCGCTTGCTCGCGCGTGAAGTATGGCTCCCCCTGCCGTCGAATGGTCCACTCGAACGTTGAGCCCCCGCAGCACTTGGTCGAACGCGGGATCATACTTTCCCAGATCGTGGAGAAGACCTGCGAGCCGGGCCGTCTGGACCAACCCGACCGGCGCCGCCTTCGCCGCCGCCAGTCTGGATACTTCTTCGAGATGATCTTTGAGCAACTGCCAGTCGCTACGATCACCTGCCACTCCAGAATGGGCGTACCTGCAGACCATGGCGGCTTCTCAACTACTCACTCCGCGCCACCGACAGCTAGACGAACGATGTTTCGACATCACACGGCTCAATAGTAGAACACGACGAATCGACGCGAATGTCCACCCAACGTAGCGTCGAAAATCACTTGCTTGAGCTTAACCATGAAGTGGTGCCCGGGGGCGGAATCGAACCACCGACACGAGGATTTTCAATCCACTGCTCTACCCCTGAGCTACCCGGGCACGGGAACGCTTTTCGCGTTGGGTTTGCGCCTTCTAGACGTGCGGCGTGGCATAGTCCAGAGGCTCGTGGCAAAAAATCAGTGGATATTTCGCGGGGGCGCGTCGGGGTCTGCTGGGGGCTCTTCGGGGGCTTCATCGGTGGGGATCGCGTAGCGTCCGTTCAGCCAGCGAGCGAGGTCGATGTCGGCGCAGCGCTTGGAGCAGAAGGGGCGGAACTTGGCGGCCGTCGGGGCGGCGCAGATCGGGCAAGTCATTGCAGAGCCTCCAGAATGGCCTCGTCCAGCGGAAGGCGTTCGCGTTTGCGTTGGGCCTCGAAATGGCCGAGCGGGGTCCAGCCGACCAGGGCGGTCTCGATCGGATCGGTGCGGAAGGCGCTGCGCAGGGCCTGCTCGACCTGCCGGCGGTCCTTCTTGGAGAGCGGGGCGAAGTCGATGACGATCTGTCCGCCAAGACCGCGCAGGCGCAGCAGACGGGGCAGGGCGCGGGCGGCTTCCAGGTTGGCCTTGAGCCCGGCAGCGGGAGACGTGTCCGCGCCGGTGTTCACGTCGATGGCCACCAGTGCGCGGGTCGGCTCGATGACGACGGAGCCCCCACCGGCGAGCGGAATGGAGAAGCGCAGCGCGTCGGCCAGGTCGTCGAGCACGCCGCGCGTCTCAAAACATCCCGGATCGGTGACGATCTCGTCCGGCGTGCCCCACTCGCGCCAGGCCAGCGCATGGGCATCGGGCGCGTCGAGCAGGAGTTCGGCCCCGGAGCCTTCGGCGCCGGTGATCGCCTCCGCGAGGCTGCGCATCTCGGCGATGTCCTCGACGATCTCGGTCTCGGGAGCCGACTCGGCCTCGGACCGCAGGATCAGGCCGTAGGCGCAGCCTTCCATCAGCTCTTCTGCGAGCGTGCGCAACTCGGCGCGCCGCTCTTCGTCCCGGATCTGACGTGACAGGTTCAGTCCCGGAGCGTCCGGCGTGACGATGGCGTATTTGGACTTGAAGAGCAGCTTGGGCGTGAGCGGGATGGCCTTGCCCGGTTCGGGATGGCCGGTGACCTGCACCAGCACCGGCTGGCCCGGCACCAGGCCTTTGGGCGCGCGCAGGTAGCCCTTGCCTTCGGGCAGGCGGACGAAGACGCCGCCCTGGCCCTTCATCGGCCGTTCGACGATGCCGCGGAGGATGGCGCCGGCCGGGAAGGGGGCGTCGTCGGGCGGATCGACGATCAGGTCCTGCAGCTGACCGTCGCGCACCAACGCAGCGGCGCGGCGGCCTGCGACGTGATCGAGAAAGACGCTCGTGCCCTTCATGCCGCGTGCTCGTAGAGCGGGTAGCCAGCCGCCATGAGGAGCCCGGCGGTTTCGGCCAGTGGCAGGCCGACGATGGCGGTGTAGGAGCCGCTGATCCAGGGGATGAAAGCCCCTGCCGGTCCCTGGATGGAATAGCCGCCTGCCTTGCCCTGCCAGTCGCCGGACTCCAGGTAGGCGTTTACTTCCGGGTTGCTCAGCATCTTCATGCGGACCGTGCTGACCACGTCGCGCTCCCATATCCTGTCGCCGAGCCGAACCGCCACCGCGGTCACCACCCGGTGCCGCCGCCCGGAGAGGGCGTGCAGGAAGGACGCGGCCTCCCCGGCATCTGCGGGCTTGCCATAGATCCGGCGACCGAGCGCGACGGTGGTGTCTGCGGACAGCACGATCTCGTCGGGGGCGGCCTCCACGGCGCGCGCCTTCTCGATCGCCATCCGGCGGCAATAGGGGCGAGGCTGCTCGCCCTTCGCCGGCGTCTCGTCGATCTCGGGCGGACGGATGTCGTCCGCCACGACGCCGATCTGCGCCAATAGCTCACGGCGGCGCGGGCTGCCCGAGCCGAGGATCAGCCGCATGCGCCGGCCTTACTTGAAGCGGTAGTTGATCCGACCCTTGGTCAGATCGTAGGGGGTCATCTCGACCTGGACACGGTCGCCGGCCAGAACCCGGATGCGGTTCTTCCGCATCTTGCCTGCCGTGTGCGCGATGATCTCATGGCCGTTTTCAAGCTCGACCCTGAATGTCGCGTTCGGCAGGAGTTCCTTCACGACACCGGGAAATTCGAGCATTTCTTCCTTGGCCATGGTTACTCCAGTTGTTGTTTCCGAAACCTCCCCTAGCGGGAAGTTGACGGTTAAATGCGCTCATCGTAGCGGTAAATCAAGGCCGATTCGGGGCAAGGGCCCTTTGTGCTGCTGCTTCTGCCCTCTGCCGGGCATGCGGCCAGTGCCGCAGGAGCGCCACGCCGCCACTCTCGCGCGTCAGCGCGATCGCTGCGGGATCCACATCACCGATCACCCAGCCCGGCCGGTTGAGCAGACCGGCGGCGATGATGCCGCTCGGCGGGAACGGCCGGTCGGGCGGGCCGAAGAGACCGGCGGCGCCGGTGTTCTCGTCCATGATCTCGCAGCCGGGGACCGGGCCCACGGTCTGGGAAAGCACGGTAACGCGCTGCCCTTCGAGGGCGCGGGCACGGGCGGCGATGTGCACGCGGCTGTGCCCGGTCAGCGCTTCGGTGCAGGAGGGGATCAGCAGCAGGTCGGCGGCAAGTGCCTCGGCCTGGGCGGGGAATTCGCTGTCATAGCAGATCAGCACGCCGATCCTGCCGAACTCGGTGTCGAAG
This sequence comes from Tropicimonas sediminicola, assembly GCF_900188335.1. GTDB lineage: Bacteria > Pseudomonadota > Alphaproteobacteria > Rhodobacterales > Rhodobacteraceae > Tropicimonas > Tropicimonas sediminicola. Next base: position 36,481 of record NZ_FZOY01000015.1, read on the forward strand.
GTGGTCAGCGGATCGCCCGGTTCAAGGTCGGTATTCTGCTCTTCCCAGGGGGTGAGGACCTGCTTGTCCTGCCAGCCCATGCGGCCGTCGGGCGTATGGAACGTCGTCCGGTTTACCAGCCGACCTCCGGCCCGCGTCGGCAGCGAGCCTCCGAGGATGTGCACGCGGTAGCGCCGCGCGAGGTCTGCATGCAGCGCCGCAAGGGCCGGCGCGGCGTCGGCGGCTGCCTCGCAGGCCTCTGCCGTGCCGATGACATCCGGGGCGCCGATCAGCGCCGCGTCCATGCCGCCGTATTCCGGGAAGACGAGCAGCTCGGCCCCGGCGCCTGCGGCCTCGGCCACCCAGCGTTCGAGTTTTGCGGCGAGCGCGTCCATGTCGGGCAGGCGCTCGACGGGATAGGCCGCCGTGGCGACGCGGATCTTTCGGGCAAGGGTCATAGCTTTCGGGTCCAGACCTGCAGATGTTTCGAGGTTTCGGTGTCCTGGTCCACGTCCTTCCAGCGAAAGCGGGCCATCGCGCCTGGCACTGGCGCATATCCGCGGGAGCGCCAGAACGGATCGAGCGGGCGGTAGCCGGTCGGGCGGAGCGGATGGTCGGTGGGGCGGATCACGGCGCAGAAGGCCGAGACCTTGCGGCCGAGTGTCCGGGCGTGGGCTTCGCGCAGGTCGAAGAAGCGATGGCCTATGCCACGGCCGCGATAGTCCGGCAGAAGCACGCTCTCCGCGCAGTAGAAGACGTCGCTCAGCGCCAGGCCCGCCTCGGCCATCGATGCCGCGAAGTCGTCGGCGTGGTCTTCCATCGGCGCGCCGGTCGCGGCGCCGACGAGGCGGTCGCCGTCGAAGGCCCCGACCAGAATCGCGCCGGGGCTGTCCGCATAGGTCTCGAGGTAGCGCCGCTCGTAGATGCGGTCGCCGTCGTAGAGATAGGGGAAGTCCCGGAAAACCCGGATGCGCAGGTCGGCCAGATCGTCGAGCGCGGCGAGCAAGGCCGGGCCGGTCAGCGGGCGCAGCTCCACGCTCATGCCGTGCCCTGAGAGGTCGGCGGGCCGAAGCGGTCGACCATGCGGTCGATGATCTGGTCGCGGGACTGCCGGTAGCGGGCAAGCTTGGCCTCGCGGGTCTCGCCAAGGCCGGTCGGGTCCATGATCGGCCAGTATTCCACGTCGAGGTGATAGTACCGGGTGAGTTCCAGCGCCTTGCGCTGGCTGGCCGGAGAGAGCGCGACGATCAGTTCGAACCCGCCGAGGTCGTCGCCCCAATCCTGCATCTCGTCGAAGCTGCGGGAGCGATGGCGCGACAGCTCCACGTCCATCTCCTGGCAGACCGCAATGCAGAAGCCGTCGATCTCGAGATCGTTCTTCACGCCGGCGGACTGGATGTAGAAGGAGTGGCCGTAATAGAGCTTGGCGATTCCCTCGGCCATCGGCGACCGGACGGCGTTGTGATCGCAGGTAAACAGGACGGAGGCCGGCAAGTCGCCCATCCATCAGCCCCCGAAATGCAGCAGGCAGATCAGGGTGAAAAGGCGGCGCGCGGTGTCTATGTCGACCTCGGCCTTGCCCTCCAGCCGCTCCTGCAGCACCCGGGCGCCTTCGTTGTGAATGCCGCGCCGGGCCATGTCGATCGCCTCGATCTGGCTGGGCGGCATGGTCTTCACGGCGGAGAAATAGCTCTCGCAGATCTGGAAGTAATCCTTCACGACCTGCCGGAAGGGCCCGAGCGAAAGGTGGAACTCGCCGACCTTTTGCTTGTCCTCGGTGGCGATGTCGAACACCAGCCGCCGGTCGCGGATCGCCAGCGCCAGCCGGAACGGCCCGGTGGGCGGAGGGCCGTCATCGCGCGGCGGCAGGGCGAAGCTGTTGTCCTCGAGCAGGTCGAACACGGCGACCTGACGCTCCTGCGCGATCTCCGGAGTCGGCGGGGCGAGGTGGCTGTCGTCGATCTCGATATGGCAGATGCGGGACGGGCTCATGAGGTTTCCTCGTTCAGCCGGTCGAGCCGGGCACGGACGGAGAGGCCATGCGCCTCCAGGCTCTCGGATTTCGCAAGGGTCTCGGCCGCAGGGCCGATGGCCGCGAGCGCGCCAGGGCTCATGCGCGCCAGCGTGGTGCGCTTCAGGAAATCGAGCACCGAGAGACCACTGGAGAACCGGGCGGATCGCGCCGTGGGCAGAACGTGGTTCGGTCCGCCGACATAGTCGCCGATGGCTTCGGGCGTCCACTTGCCGAGGAAGATCGCGCCGGCATGACGGATCTTCGCGGAGAGGGCGTCGGTATCGGCGACGCAGAGCTCGAGGTGTTCGGGCGCAATCCGGTCGGACAGGGCGGCGGCCTCGTCGAGATCGCGCACCGTGATGACGGCGCCGAAATCGCGCCAGCTCGGCCCCGCGATGGCGCGCCGCTCCAGCGTTTCGAGGCGTTTCTCGACCGCCTCGGCCACCGCCTGCCCGAAGGCCGCATCCGGCGTGATCAGGATCGACTGGGCGCTCTCGTCATGTTCGGCCTGGCTCAACAGGTCGACGGCGATCCAGTCGGGATCGTTGTCGGCATCGGCGATCACCAGGATCTCCGACGGGCCGGCGATCATGTCGATCCCGACCTTGCCGAAGACGCGGCGCTTGGCGGCGGCGACATAGGCATTGCCGGGGCCGGTGATCTTGTCGACCGGTGCGATGGTCTGCGTGCCGTAGGCCAGCGCCGCGATCGCCTGCGCACCGCCGATCCGGTAGACCGTATCGACCCCGGCGATGCGCGCGGCCAGCAGAACCAGCGGATTCACGACCCCATCGGGCGTGGGCACGGTGACCACGAGCCGCTCCACCCCTGCCACGCGGGCGGGGATCGCGTTCATCAGAACGGAGGAGGGGTAGGAGGCGAGCCCGCCCGGCACATAGAGCCCGGCCGCGGCGACCGGAGTCCAGCGCCAGCCGAGAACGGCGCCCTCCGGGTCGGTCCACTGCGCATCCTCGGGCATCTGGCGGACGTGATAGGCCCGGATGCGCTCGGCGGCCTGTTCGAGCGCGCGGCGCTCGGCCTCCGGAACGCGGGCGCATTCTGCGTCGATCTCCGCCTCCGAGAAGGCGAGCGTGTCCGGCGTCAGCGCGAGGCGGTCGAAGCGCTCGGTCAGTTCGGTGACGGATGCGTCGCCGCGCTTGCGTACATCGGCGATGATTGCCGCAACGGCTGCGTCCACATCCGGCGCGTCCTCGCGCTTGGTGGTCAGGAAGGCGGCGAAACGGCTTTCGAAATCGGTGTCGGCGGTATTCAGGAACTGGGGCATGGGTACTCCTCGTCGTCGACCTGATAGCCTCCACCGGCCCGGGTCTCAAGCGAGGGATGCGCGGCGCTCAGTCGCCGTGGGATGGAGCCTGGCCGGACGGCGCCACATAGGGCCGGGTGACGTCGCGAAGCGTGACATTGAGGCACTCGACGTCGAGCGCGACCGCGCCGTCGCCCGCCAGCACCAGAACGACCCGGCCGGTGCCGTCCTCGCCCGGCTCGAAAGTGAGCGCCAGGATCGACAGGACGGTGTCCTTGTCGTCGCGGTCGATGCCCTGCGTGGCCACCTTGAGCACGTCGTCGACCAGAAGCAGGCTCTGCACCCGCTCGTAGGCCCGACCCCGGCGTTCCGCTGCGTCGCGGTCTTCCCAGCGGAACCGGTTGATCAGCATGGCAAAGCGCCGGCGGCCGCTCTCCCAGGTCATTTCCGTGATCGGCAGAACCGCGTCCTGCACCATGGCGGACAGGACCTGCAGATCCTCGGCATCCGCCGCCGTCAGCGTCACCGCGCGTTCCGCGCCATCCTGGAATGTTGCGTCACTCATCTTCGCTCACCCGCTCGATATGCGCGCCCACGGCGCTCAGTTTATCCTCGACCCGCTCGTAGCCGCGGTCCAGGTGATAGACCCGGTTGACCACGGTCTCGCCCTCGGCGCCGAGCGCCGCGAGGATCAGCGAGACGCTGGCGCGCAGATCGGTCGCCATGACCTGGGCGCCCTTGAGCTTGTCGACGCCCGTCACCGTGGCGGTGCCGCCATGCACGTCGATATGCGCACCCATGCGGATCAGTTCCGGGGCGTGCATGAACCGGTTTTCGAAGATCCGCTCCTCGAGAACGCTCACGCCCTCGGCGGTGCACATCACGGCCATCATCTGCGCCTGCAGGTCGGTCGGGAAGCCCGGGAAGATCTCGGTCACGACGTTGACGGCATTCACCCGCCCGTTGCGGCGCCGCACGATCAGGCCCGTGGGGGTCTCGGTCACGTCGATGCCGCAGGCGTCCAGCTTCTCGCAGAAGGCGCCCAGCAGGTCGATGCGGCCGCCGATCAGTTCAACCTCGCCGCCCGCAATGGCCGGCGCGAGCATGTAGGTGCCGGTCTCGATCCGGTCGGCCACCACGGGGTGGGTCGCGCCGTGCAGCCGGTCGACGCCCTGAATCGTAATCGTGTCGGTGCCCTCTCCCTCGATCTCGGCGCCCATCTTGCGCAGGCACTCCACGAGATCGACGATCTCCGGCTCGCGCGCGGCGTTGCGCAAGACGGTGGTGCCCTTGGCGAGGGTGGCTGCCATCACGGTGTTCTCGGTCGCGCCCACGGAGGCGAAGCGCAACGTGATGTCCGCGCCCTTCAGTCCGCCCGACGTCTTCGCGTGCAGGTAGCCATCCTTCAGCTCGATCTCGGCGCCCATCGCCTCCAGCGCCGAGACATGAATGTCCATCGGGCGCGCGCCGATCGAGCAGCCGCCGGGAAGGGACACGACAGCATGGCCATGGCGGGCGAGCAGGGGGCCCAGCACGAGGTTGGAGGCGCGCATCTTGCGGACGATGTCGTAGTCGGCGACGTGGTTGTCGGCGTCGTGGCTCGACATCGCGATCACCTTGCCTTCCTGCATCGTCTGCACTTCGGCGCCAAGCGAGCGCAGCAGCGTGGTCATGGTGCGGATATCGGACAGCCGCGGCGCATTGGTAAGCGTCAGCGGCTCCTCGCTCAGCAGGGTTGCCGGCATCAGCGTCAGGCAGGCGTTCTTCGCCCCCGAAATGCTGATCTTTCCGTTCAGCGGGCCGTTCCCGCGTACAACGATCTTATCCATCCTGCCCTGTCTCCCGCCCCGAGTTCGGCCTGTTGTTCTGTTTCGTGACAGCGCCGGAATCCGCCTCCGCTTCGGGTTGCGACGAGGTGTCCTGAGCCGCCGTCTCCTGTCCGGATCCGGTGGCGCGCACACGCGCCTGCGCCTTGCGACGTTGCAGATTGGCCTTCAATGCCTGTTTCAAACGCTGGTCCCGATCCGTGCGGGGCCCCGACGTTCCGCTCTTGCTGCCCATGGGGCGCAAATACGCGAGCACACCAGTCAGGTCCAGCCTCCTGTCGGCCCTCGGCGGTCTTATCCCGCGCATTTCGCGAGAATCTGCTTGCGCTCCCCGTCTCGCCCTGTATATCCCCGCCCACGCTTCGGCGCCGCAGTAGCTCAGTGGTAGAGCGCACCCTTGGTAAGGGTGAGGTCGGGAGTTCAATCCTCCCCTGCGGCACCATAAAATTCATATAGTTAAGACTTGAGCGCCGCGCCGCCGGGGTTGGCTATATCCCACCGGTATCCCACGAGCTCGATCTGATTTGGGCAATATCTCGTCTTCGGAAATGGTCAATTGCCCCCCACCCCGGGGCCAAGGAGACCCCGGGCGGCGGCAGAGGCCGAGCCATACACAGCCGACCCCTCCAAAATTTTTTCGAATTTTTTTCGACGGCGCGGCAACCCCTAGCCCGATGCGCGGCAACGGAACTCAGTCGTCGCCCGCTCCCAGAACGCCAAACATCCTTCCTCCGGATCAAGCGACCCAACAGCGTCTCTGCCTCCGTCTTGTCGGGCAGCCGTAGGACCGGAAAGAGCGGATTGCAGAGACTTTCAGCGTTGCGGTTAGGTAAGGGGTGCCGTCGCGCCAACTCCTAGCCACAAACCGCTCCTGTGTCCTCCAAGGGAGCGCCGACACACCGCAGTGCTGATCCCGCCAGGCAGTCAAGGTTCCGGTCCTTAGGCGGAAGGAAATTGCAGCTTCAGTACCGCCCGAACCGGCGACGACGACAAGTAGGCCTCCTAGGCGGGTACTTTGCCGACTTTGGAGACATCTGACCGTTTTGATCAGATGTCGGCTTCCTCAGAACGGCACACGAATCCGACCATCGCACCCAAGGTCCGAAGTGGGTAAGGAAATCCGGCGTCACCGTTGACCAAAGGTCATGCTATGCTGTCATCCATTCATTCGACGCATTCGCAGGAGTTATTATGTTCGGCATCGAGGTCGTCAGCAGCAAGACAGCACTCGCGATAGTGGCGGCCATTGGCTACGCGCTGGCGACGCTGTTGATGAAGCTGACAGCGGAAAGCGCCACCCTCCTGCTCATCGCCGCCATTGGCGTCGTTCTGGCCGTCACTGTAACCTCCGAGATTTTCCTTCTACGGCAGGTGGACCTGGGCATGGCCTACATCGCGATCATCGCAACCGAGACGCTTTTGGTTCTGGGCATAACGTTCATCATCGGCGAACCATTGACACCGAAAGAAATGATCGGAGGCGCTCTGGTGATCACTGGCGCAGCGATGGTCAGCTTTTAGTATTGTGCCATGAAGTCGGCAGCTTTGCCGACATGGCGGTCATCTGATGGTTTTCGCCGGATGTCAGTAACCTGACATCTAGCTGTCGGTCGGCACTCTCACTACGCGTCGCCTCTTGCGATAACGGATGTCCCGGCTGGACTACCTCAATCCAAACCGAATTCTGTGATATGCTTGCGAAGTGAAGAAAGAAGGGAGGCATCGATGACGAAGGTTCTGAGGTGCGGAAATCTAATGCCGGGTTGCGACTACGAAGCGCGCGGTGAGACGGAGGAAGACATCCTGAAAGCCGCGGCGGCACATGCGAAGGAAGTCCACGGCCTGGACGTCACGCCTGAACTGGTCGAGCAGGTAAAGGGTCAAATCGAGGAAGAGTAGCGCGACGCGAAGCGTGCCGATCCCGACCGCTCGTTGGCTCGTCGACTGCTTCGCCGACGTTGCGGATGAATGACTGAATGGCTCGGATGTCCGCTCTTTCGTTCTCGCTCATCGATCCGGCGAAAAGATCGTCGGCTCTAGTTCTGCGACGCACGGAGTATGATTGCATCCCATCCGAACCGCCCGTTGCCTTCCCCGTCGTCAGAGACGCTCAGATCCAGAACATGCTGCCCAGCTTCCAGTTTCCCGAGCTTGAGATCGTAAGCACCAAACTCGGAGTGTTCGTATGTCCGTGGCTCCATCATGGATTTGGTCACCAGTACCACTTCGCCGTCGTCCAGTTGCACAGCGATGGTTTCTGCCCCCGCCCGAACCAACCTTAGTGTCACGTCATCTTGCGCTTTTCCGAGGCTGAATGAAATCTGGGCGTGTTCGACAGCGGTGTCATGCCATTCCCCCCTCCCGGATGCCGCATGAAGGTGGGAGGGAAACGGCTTCGAGTGACAATCCAAACCAATAGAACAGGCGTGAATGTCCACTTCGCCCCAGCCTGTCCCACGATAGCCGGATCTGCTGTTGTCTTCCTTGCCCAATGTGAAAATGACACCATTGGTGTCTGGACCTACAACTGGAAGATCTGCGGCCAAAGTCCCGTTCGAGCACACGACAACTGAAAAGATCGTGGCGGTAATCTGGAAGAAGATCGACATGTGCATATCCGCCCCCTTTCGATGGATGTACCAGCTGACCACCGATGGAATTCTACCTTCGCCAGTTCAGTCCCGAAATGATCGGCGTCAAAGGGAGACAAGGCGAACACAGCCCAGAGCCCACCGAATGACGGCTTGCGCATTCAACTGACCATCGCGTCAGTTTGGGCGCTCGTCGTGACAAACCCGGCAGCTAGGCCGACCATGGAGACATCTGAGTAAAATGACCAGATGACCGCTCTGAATTCTGACCTTTCTCCGTGTTGCCAAGCTAGTTGTGGTTCGCTTCGACCCGCTGCAACGCTTCTAGAGTCGCATCGGACGCGATATCGGCAGAAAGACCGGCGCTCACGAGCCATGCGGCGTGTGCCCCCACGACGCGTAGCGGGAATTTCGAAATGCCAAGCGCCTTGCAGATATAGAAACGGTGGTTGCCGGACCCAGACTTGTGGAGCGTGCCATCGGGGCCGACCAGTGCAGTGGATTCATAGCCAGTGAAATCTGGTTTGAAGCCATAGTCTAAGATGCTCGAGACGAGGTCACGCGCGTATCCCTGTAGGAATGCCACGATATCGTCCTCACACAGCATCTCGATTTCTTTGTGCCGAGCGATGCCATCCTTTTTGAGTTCGTCCATGAGCATCTCGTACCACAGCGTTTCTCGCACATTGCCAGAATGGTGAACAAACTCAGCAATCCGCTGGTAACGCTTCGTCGAAATGATTGCAGTCGGTGATCCAAAGGAGTTGGCTGGGATGCAAAACGGTTCGCGATGCTTGAACCATGGACGGGCGAGATCTGAAACGGAGGGATGCAAATACTTTCTCAACTGCCGGATCTTGCGCTTTCCCACAGGCCACTTGGTCCCGATGGTGGTGTCGATCCGGGAAGGATCGATCCAGAGAACGGCCTTTTCTCCTGCATATCGGGCGAAGGCTTTCTGAGTCGTCATTCAAGCCGAGACCTCGCGGTCCAAATCGAGGTGAAATTCGAAGAGCGAGAGTAGTACGCCAAAACGGACATTGTCTAGAACAGCCCAGCGTCCGCTCAGCGCAGGAAGCTGTCGCAGCCAGCACGCATGCTTCGACTGTGCTGCTTCCAAGCTGACCTACTTCCAAACGTGAAGTCGGCTCGCAGAAGGGTCAGTTGATCTGCTTGCGTCGCGTCGATACCGGTCGGTTGTTGCAGCCGAAGCAATCAGCTGGGGCACTGCAACGTTCGCATTCGTTTTGTCGTGGGCAGGCCGGCAGCTCTGCCCAGCATTGCCTGGTCGGCGTATGATCGTTCTTGGCCAACAAGGGGCCGACCCGCCTCAAAGCGGTGGGGCCACATTTGGGCGAATTACGGCGTCTTCCCGCACGCTGGGGTAGTCAAGGGGCTGATCGGTAGACATCGCGTCACAATCCGATATTTGGGCGGGTAGGCAGCGAACGGATTGCAGTGAGAGGGTCATTTGACCCCTTCGGCCCTTCAGTTCAGGTCGTTCGCCTTCTTCGCGTTCAGAAGTTCGGGCAGCACGCCCTCTGCCCGCATCGTTTCGTACACAGACCTCATCACCAGACCCAAGTGCACGCCCGTTGGCGCTTGGTTATCGTTCGCAAGTGCGTGGCTGCCGTAGGCCCGGACGATGGCCGTTTCCGCTAGCTGGACCTGAACCTTCGGCTCCAGCCATCCACCGGGCCCCCACGCGGTGTCGTCGTCTAGCAGCTCACGCATCCGCTCCACGCCTGCGACGCCGTTCTGGCGGATCGCCTCGCGTACCTGCGGGTCAATGCGAGGGCGTCCGCTCGGGTTGCCGCTCTGCCCCTTCACCCATGTCATCCGAAGCGCCTCCAATTTGGTTGCAATTTGATAGCACAGCTAGGTGGGCGTGGTCTAACGCAACGGCGCTGGAAGACTGGCTCGTCCCAGAACCTGACAATGACGCGCCGACGGCACCGCCTGCTCGACCAGCAGCACTGTCAATCGAGATCGATTTCGCCATCCGTGGCGTTGAACAGGTTCGTCAGGAAGAACAGCGCGCCGAGCACCAGGGCGACAGCGATGTCGATAAGGGCAGGGCGGTGCCTGCGGGCTTCCTTGGGCATGTTGGTGTCGGGAGCGGACATTGCGTTCCTCCTGGCTGTGATCTCGTGGTTCGGCGGGACAACGTGAGAGACGGGACAGGGCTTCCGCGCGGAAGCCGGAGAGGCTTCGCGGCTTGTCGGGCTGCGCGCAGACATTAAAGTGTCATAATGTGATGGTCTGTAAGACGACCGGTGGGGATGTGTACGTGAGAGAGGACGTAACAATGGCGATTATCGTAGGAGGCGTGGACACAGGGGTGCTGGCCGAGGAACTGAAGGATTTCCTTGCGTCTTCCCTGCCAACCTCGCTCGACGGTGTGACCGAAAACCTCGACGACTGGATCGACAGGAACGAAGAACGCCTGGAGACCTGGCTCGACAACCTGATGGAACACCTCGGCGATTGGGTCGACCGGACGTCGGA
>NZ_FZOY01000016.1 GCF_900188335.1 Tropicimonas sediminicola
AGAAAAAATCCAAAAACTCTCAATACGATATCCCAAACATAAAACAGCCCCAGTTGGACAAAACCCAACCAGGGCTGTTCCCGTCTCACGGGTAGATGTTTGGCAATAGGGGGCCGTGTCATTTGGCCCGCACGTAGCTTCCCGGGGCATCTTCGATGGGCTTCAGCTTGCCCCCACCAGGCTGCCGTGCCTCGACCTCTGCCGCCGATTCATGGGCCTTCATCCAGTCCGACCAGACCGGCCACCAGCTGCCGGCGGTGAATTCGGCGCCGTTCAGCCAATCCCCCGGATCCGCCGGATAGTCGTCATTCAGCCAGTAGCCGTATTTCGGCTTCTCCGCGGGCGGGTTGATGACACCCGCAATATGGCCGGAAGCACCGAGTACGAACTTCACTTCGCCCGCCAGAAGCCGGGTCGTGGGGTAGATCGAGGTCCAGGGCGCGATGTGATCCTCTTTCGTGGCGAGCACGAAGAAGGGGACGTCGATCTTTGACAGGTCGATCGGCGTTCCATCGAGCGACAGGTGCCCCGGTTGGCGCAGCCCGTTCTCGATGTAGATCTTTTCCAGGTACCAGAGCAGCATGGCCGCGGGCAGGCGGGTGCTGTCGGTGTTCCAGTAGAGCAGATCGAACGCCGGTGGTTTGCGTCCCATCAGGTAGTTCATGACGTGGAACGACCAGACGAGATCGTTCTCGCGGATCATCGAGAACATGTCCTGCAGGTGGTAGTTCTCGAGATAGCCCTTTTCTTTCATGTGCTCTCTGAGAACCAGGAGCCGGTCGCGGTCGATGAATACGCCGAGTTCGCCGACATCGGTGAAGTCGACCATGGTCGCGAGCGTCGTCGCGGTCGCAATGCGCTTGTCCTTGCGGGCCGCGAGGATCGCCAGCGTCGCGGTGACGAGGATCCCACCGATGCAGAAGCCGAGAATGTCGAAGCGTTTCTCTCCGGTCGCTTCGCCCATCGCGTCGAGCGCCGCCAGCGGACCGAGCTTCATGTAATCCTCGAAACTCAGGTTCGCGTGTTCTTCGGTCGGGTTGACCCAGGAGATCAGGAACACCGAGTGGCCCTGTTCCAGCATGTAGCGGACGAGGCTGTTGTCCGGCCGCAGATCAAAAATGTAGTACTTGTTGATCCAGGGCGGCACGAACAGCAGCGGACGCTTTTTCTGCGTCTCGGTCATCGGCGCGTAATGGATGAGCTGCATCAGCTCGTTCTGGTAGATGACCTTCCCCGGCGTCGTGGCGAGGTCCTTTCCGACCTCGAAGGCCGTGGGATCGTTGGTGTTGATGTCGAGCCGGCCCTCGCCCCGCTCCAGATCCTCCACGAGGTTCCGGAAACCTTGAAGCAGACTTTCGCCATCCGTCTCCAGAAACCGATCCCGGGCGGCGGGGTTGAGCATCAGGTAGTTGCTCGGAGAGAGCGCGCTCAGGAACTGGCGGGTATAGAACTTGGTCCGGAGGCTGTCCTTGCTGTTCGCCGGGAGCCGGGCGAGGAAGTCTTCCGTCGCCTTCTCAAGTGCCAGATGGGCGTCACGCATGCCCCGGGTGTAGGGATCGTTCTGCCAGCGACGATCACGGAAGCGCTTGTCCCTGGGAGCGTCCGTCCCCGGTGTCCAGGCATTCTGCCAGGCCTGCGCCCAGTCCATCCACATCCGCTGGGCGTAACCCACGGTTTCCACGGGGTTCTGCAGCATCTCGTTGAAGGACCGCAGATAGGCCTCCATGACGCTTCGGCTGTCGACGACCGAAAACTCGTTCCCGACGGCCTTGGCCACGGCCTGTTCCTGCGAGCGTTGGGTCACGGCCTGCAGCCGCGCCATCAGGTCCAGCCACTCCTGGGTCTGCGCGCTCAGTCTTGCCGAATCCATGGGGCCCCTCCTCCCGAGCGCCAGCCGGTGACCCATCCTCCGTCGGGTCGTCGCAGCGGTTGCGTCGCCGCGGGACTGGCCATTCAATCCCGGCCCAGTCTAGCGAGACTGCGCCGGGGTCCTAGGAAAATCCGCGCTTGCGACACAACGACCGAGGCCGGTCACAGGGCCTGCGACTCGTAGCCGGCCTGCTGGATCGCGGTTTGCAGCGCTTCAGCCGGCAACGTGCTGGAAATGCTCACGGTGCGGTCGGACAGGTCGCAGCTCACTTCGGCATTGGCATCGCTCGCCTTCACGGCTTTCTCGATCGCGGCGGTGCAATGGCCACAGCTCATCTCGGGAACGTTGAAACGGGTCATGTCAGTCTCCTTTGCCGAGGATTTGCAGACTTCCAGCGGAGGAAGGTCAAGGCGATTGTCGGCCGCACCCGCGCCCCACGCGCAGGGCCGCCATGCAACTTCCGTTTGCCATGGGGGTTCCGGGAATTGCCTTTGGTTGCAGAGTGATCGTACCAAGGGGCGATCGGGCACCGACGGGATGCCCGGAACCTCAGCAAGGGACGCCACGATGAGCCGCCTCGTCTACATTCTCAATGGTCCGAACCTGAACCTCCTCGGCAAGCGCCAGCCGGAGATCTACGGTCGGGAGACGCTCGAAGACGTCGAGCGGGCCTGTAGCGAAATCGGCTCGGCCAACGGTGTGCAGGCGCGCCTGCTCCAGTCGAACCACGAAGGCCAGATCGTCGACTGGATCCACCAGGCGCGCGAGGAGGCCCAGGGCATCATCATCAACCCGGCCGCCCTCTCGCATACCTCGATCGCGGTGCTCGATGCGCTCAACACGTTCGAAGGGCCGGTCATCGAGGTCCATATCAGCCAGATCCACAAGCGCGAGGCCTTCCGCCACCATTCCTATGTCAGCCACCGTGCGGATGCGGTGATGGCTGGCTTCGGCGTGAACGGCTACGCGCTGGCGATGCAGCACATGGTCCGGCTCGTGAAGGAGTGATCCGCATGGCGCTCCGACCCCTGTCGAAGGGCGGTAATCGGCGGGAGCTGCGGAGGTTTTCTGGAGCGGGCGGCGGGAATCGAACCCGCGTCATTAGCTTGGAAGTCAGGTGATCAAATTCCGAATTTTTTACTAATTTCAATGTCTAATGGAGGCGCATCCACTGACTTTGTAGGTGATGTGTAGGAAATGATTTCTTGGAGCGGGCGGCGGGAATCGAACCCGCGTCATTAGCTTGGAAGGCTAAGGTCTTACCACTACACAACGCCCGCTCAGTAGGCTGCAGGGATATTTCATGTAGGATGGGTCGTCAAGCGGTGTCCGGCGACCGGAAAGCTAAAGCATCGATAATCGCCTCGACCAATCCCGGCCGCGGCATAACTGAGCGGAAGATCCAACTAGAAAACGGCTCCAAGCCGTTCAGAAAGACCGAGCCACGTCTCCCTGTTGGATGCCGCGATCCTTGGACATGGCAAAAACGGTTTCTGGTTCACCAACGGAAATGGCGGCTGGGAACATCCTGCTTTCTGGAAAGTGACATTATTTGTGCAAGCCGTTCTTGGCGGGCGCATGCCGTCATTGACGACCTGACCCCAGACCGCCCCACGCGTTCCGCCTGGTGCGTGGTGATAATACCACACTGGTGCGTGACTGCGCCGGGGCCCTATCTGCAGCTGTCGATCAGGGTTTGATGCACGCCATGTTTCGCCACCAACTCGGCGACCGTCACTTCGCCACGAATGGCCGCAAGGGCCACTTTCGCCTTGAACTCGGCGCCGTAATTCTTTCGATTTCCAGCCACGCTGTTCTTCCTCGCCATCGTTGGCGGCAAGCTTAGCAAGATGTCGGGTTTTCGGTGACCACCTCGCGACGCCCAAAAGGCACGCCACGGGTCATGTTGAACTGGGCGTCTTTTTGAGCGAGCTTTTTGCCAACGCGGTCGTGGCAGGCGCAGGACGGACACAAGATGCAGAAACGCAAATTCAAGCGCTCCAAGCTTCCACAATCTGTCACGCGCGACCAGATTGTGCTGCCCGTCGTCTGGCTGCTTGGCAAGACCGGCGCCGGGAAGTCTTCTCTCGTCTGCGCCCTCACAGAACAGTCCGGTGCCGAGATTGGCAATGGATTCCAGCCCTGCACGCGCACCGCGCGCAGCTACGACTTCCCCCCTGAGCAACCGCTCATGCGCTTTCTCGACACGCGGGGACTCGGCGAGGTAGGCTACGACCCGGCCGAGGACATCGCTGCCTGCTGCGACCGCAGCCACGTGCTGCTGGTCGTCTGCCGGCTCGATGACCCGGTGCAAGGCATGCTCGCCGACGCCGTCTCGGACATCGCCCGTGCGGACAATAAATTTCGCGCCATCCTCGTGCTCACCGGCAAGGACCTCGTGTCCGAGCCGGATGCCCGCGAGCGCGCAGAACGCACCACCGCTGCCCGGATGAACCGAGCGGCCGGGCGCGACCTTCCCGTGGTCGCACTGTCGCTGGCCCCGAGCGAGGTCACTGATGTCGAAGGGCTCGACGCGCTGAGAGGGCAGCTACTCGATGCGCTGCCGGCGGCAGGGCTGCTGCTGGAGAAATCCCGCGCCGGCGATGCCGAGTATCTCGAGTTCCAGAAGCATAAGCGCTGCGTTCTGTCCTATGCCAGTGTCGCGCTTACCAGCGATCTTGCGCCAGTCGTCGGCTTCGTCGCCGTGCCTACGACGCAACTCAAGATGCTGCACGCCATGGGCCTGCGCTATGGGGTGAAATGGGATCGCAAGGTCGGCGCGGCCTTCCTTAGCACCATGGGGCTCAGTGTCGGCGCGAGATATGCCACGAATTTCGGCCTGCGCGAGCTGGCCAAGCTGATCCCCGTCTACGGCCAGACCGTGGGTGCCGCCACCGCCGGAGCGATCAGCTTCGCTACGACCTACGCACTCGGACGTGCTGCCGCCTATTTCCTCTACCGCAGCGTGCACGGCAGCCCGCCGAGCGAGGAGGAGCTGCGCAAGGTCTACCAGCGCGCCTTCAGGAGGTCCTCGGATGAAACTGACTGAGCGGCTCCGCCCGGCCTTCCTGCGCTGGGACCGGCTGCTGGCGATAGCCGCTCTCGCACTTCCCTTCTTGGCGGCCATGCTCGCAGGCTTCGCCTGGATGATCGAGCATGGCTGGCTCATCGCGTTCATCGTGGCATCGATCTCGCTCGGGGGGCTGGTCGCGCTCATCCGGCTCGTGCGGCTCTGGATGCGCGGTCGCGAGCCCGGACCCGCGCCAAGGCCCGACCAGTTGCACGCCCGGATTGATCCGTCGTGGAGCGAGCGGGAGACCGCGGCCTTCGAAGCCGCGCAAGTTTTCATTGAGGAGAAGACCGCCAGCGCCCTGCCATGGGAAGACCTACAGCCGATCGCCCAGGAGGTGGTGCGACGGGTCGCTGCGGCCGCCGGTAAGGGCGAGAAGGGGGTGCTCGACTTCACCATCCCCGAGGCCCTGCTGCTCATCGATCGCATCGCCGTGCGACTGCGCTCGGACATTCGCGTCAATGTACCGTTCTCGGACAGCATCTCGGTAGGGACGTTACGCTGGCTCTGGCAGCGCCGCGACGTCGCCAGAAAGGTCAAGAAGCACGGTTGGAACGCCTGGCGGGTTATCCGCGCGGTCAAATCCCTGCCCACAGCCGTGCTGCGTGAGATCGAAGGGGTCATCGCCGAGGGCCATTCCTCCTTCGTGACAAGCGAGGGCACGGCGATCCTGCAGGCGTTGCTGCTCGAGGAGGTCGCGGCGGCGGCTGTCGAGCTCTACTCGGGGCGGCTGCGTTTTTCCGATTCCGAGCTTCTCGATCTCGGCCTTGCTTCGAGCGATCTCGACCGGGCGCGGCTGGCGACCAGCGACATGCCGCTGCGCATCGCCGTCGCAGGTCAAATCAGTGCTGGAAAATCGAGCCTGATCAACGCGCTGCTCGGCACCGATCTGGCCGAGGTCGACGTGATACCGACCACCAATAGGCCCAAGACCTATCCCACCGACTTCGACGGGGTGGAGACGATGCTGCTCGACCTACCGGGGCTCGATGGCTCTGAAAGGCTCACCCGGAAAGTCGCCGTGGAACTCGCCCGCGCCGACCTCGTCCTTTGGACCGTTCGCTCGAACCGCCCGGCGCGCGAGATCGACCGCGCTACCATCGCCATGCTGCGCGAGATCGTCTCGGAGGATCCCCAGCGGCGGATGCCGCCGGTGGTCGTGGCCGTCTCCTGCATCGATGAGTTGCTGCCCGCCTGGCCTTTGCCAGAAGGCCACCTCACCGGCGATGCGATGAGGCGCGTCACCGAAGTCGTCGCGGCAGTCCAGCAGGACATCGCCGATCCTTGCGTCACCGCCAATACGATTCCCGTGGTACTCACCGAGCCTGACTGGAACGTCGACCGCCTGCGCGCCCGTATCGATAGCCTCATCGGCCCCGCGCTCGACACGCAAAGAAACCGATTGCGGATCGAGGCTAGGACCAGCGGTGTGTTGAAAGAGGCCGGACGAGCCGGGCGCGGCCTGCGCGGCGCGCTCACCTCAATCGGACGGAAGTACACGAAGGACAAGGATGCGGCCGATGGCAAGACCTAGCCTTCTCGGTGCTCTGCATGCTTTTCGCGTCTTGAGGCCGTGCCCCCAATTCTGGCAGCCTTCCGCGACCGGTTTCTGCCGACCCCGACGTCTAAGGTCGGCAATTTTGTGCTTATGCCATCCCAATCGTTGTCAGGCTAGCTCCGTCCGTCCAAGTTCCCGAGCCGGCTCGCATTGGCGCGAACTTGGACACAGCGCGCATTGGACCTGTCACGCTTTGATGCCGCTCCGATTTCTCATCTATGCAGGCTGAGCCTCGAAGGCCAAGGGGCTTTTCCAGTCAGGAGCTGAATGCTTGCGACGCGGATTGTAGAAGCCGTTGATGTATTCGAAGATCGCCAGCTCGGCTGCCCGCCGGGTCGGCCATAAACGGCACCAGATCAGCTCGGCCTTGATCGTCTTGAAGAAGGTCTCGACCGCCGCGTTGTCGTAGCAGTTGCCTTTCCCGCTCATCGAGACCTCAAAGCCATGCTGGCGCAGGATCTTCTGGTAGTCGTGAGAGCCATACTGGCTGCCGCGATCCGTGTGATGGATACAGCCCCTGGGCGGTTGCCGCAAAGCAATGGCCATCTTCAATGCTCGGATTGCCAGATCAAGCTTCATCCGGTTGCTGACAGCCCAGCCGACGACGCGTCGGGAATGCAGATCGAGAATCACAGCGAGATAGAGCCACCCTTCCTGCGTCCAGACATAGCTGATGTCCCCCGCCCATTTCCGGTTCGGGCGATCTGCCGAGAAGTCGCGATCCAGCAGGTTTGGCGCGATGTTGAAGCTGTGATCGCTGTCGGTTGTCGCCTTGAACTTCTTGCTCCTCTTCACGGAAATACCGTTCTGGCTCATCAGCCTGCCGACACCTCGATGGCCGACATCGAGGCCAATTTCCTTCAACTCCTCGGTCATGCGCAGGCGGCCATAGCTGCCCGGGGACAGGGCGAACTGCTCGCGGATGTGAGCCAGGACCACCATATCATTGCGCTGGATGTTGCTGAGTGGACGGCGACGCCAGGCTCGATATCCCCGAGGGCTGACATCCATGACCTTACACAGCCGGGCCACCGGGAATTCGTTGCGGTGTTCTTCAACGAAGGCCAACCTCATTTGCTTCTCTCCGCGAAGAACACCGTTGCCTTCGTCGGGGAAACGCCCCACTGGGGCCTTTCCTTTTCCTCCTCAGTTTAGAACGTCCCTCTCCTCCCGGAGCTGCCGGTTCTCTCTGCGCAGTTTTGCGACCTCGCGCTCAAGCTCAGATTGCGCTGTCAGCTTCTCGGGGTTCTTGCGTTCCTGTTGGATCCACCGGCTCAGCGTTGAAAAGCCAACACCGAAGTCAGCGGCAATCTGCTTGCGGAAAAGCCCCCTCGCCAATTCGACCCGAACCGCTTCTGAGCGGAACTCCGGGCTCGGTCGTGATGCCATGTCTGTTCTCCTTTGCGACACGATACGTGTGCAAAGGAGCGGCACAATTCCGTGACAGGTCCAGACGGCGTGCGTGGTCGTGGTGCTGCCGTGACGTATCTGTCCCATAGACCGCCCCTCCATTACAACGAATGGATCGCACCATCAAAACCCGCGATCAAGCACCTAGCCTTGGGTTTCATGAAAACGGCTGCAGCGCGACTAGCCTGTGCCTTGCCAATCCACCTGAAAGAGTGCTCTGATGTCGTGGTGGAACGTCAAAACAAGAACTTAGAGGCGACGAGTTGAAGAAGAAGCTACTCATTAACCAAGTCAAGGTTGCCAGAATTCAAGACGGTCGCACCATTCCGACCAAAGTCGCCTACCAGGGTCGAAAGTTCAAAATAGGTCGGCACGCGGAAGACAGCGAAGATTGTGACCGGCTTTTTGAAAATTTCAAAGTCGAACTCGGTCGGCAAACGCGTGAGCAATTGCGCACGCAAAAGCAAGAGATTTCTAAGGTCCACTCAAGAACCGTAGTTGGAATCGCCAAAGATTTCCTCGAGGGAGTTTGCGACGAAGTATTCAAAAACACACAGCGGGATGGTTACTTGGAGCCAAAGAAAGTGCTTGTAGCGGAACCCATCTCGTTTGAAGAGGAGGGCAAAGTATCGGGTGAGTGGTTATCCAACTACAGGTTTGCCGTACGCTCTGCACTCCAATCAAAGTTTCAAGAGGTCGACTTTCTTCCTGAACCTTTTGCCGTCTTTCAATATTACCGATATGGATTTCGGCATCCACTGCTCAGCGAGAACGCGAAGCACATCGCCTTGGTACTGGATTTCGGGGGGGGGACGTTTGATGTTTCCGTGATTGAAACGACAAATACTGGGGACATTAGCGGGAGCGGCGCAAACTCTCGCCCTTTGGCTGCAAAATCAATCCCTGTTGGCGGCTATTTCGTCAACCAGAAAGTTGCGGAGCGCCTCCTTTTTAGCAACATTGATGATGCTAAAACCAAGAGAAGGGCACGCGATGTAATCGATAGAGTTGAAAGGTCTGGTGGTTTTCTGGGGGTGGCCAACCCCGCGGCGCAGCTATTTGGAGAACATGAGCAAGCATTCGTTCAGAACTTTCGAAACCTCTTGCGAGAAGTTGAGGGAGCAAAAGTTCGAATCTGCAATTCAGTCTCAAATTGGGATCTCACCGCAGAGCTTGGGACAGCAGTTTCACACTTGGTCAACGTGCCTATTCATCCCTTCGATTCTGAGACCCAACGTCTCGAGTTTCGAATAACGGCGAACGATCTGCGCGAAGTCTTCATCTCCAATGTTTGGCAGAGTCGGCTAAGGGATGCCGTCAAACGTGCGCTTCAAAGGGCGGAAGAAGAGCTGCGAAGCCGACCAATATCTGTTGTGCTGCTTTCAGGTGGGTCCACCAACATCGGGTGGACGAAAGAGTTGATCGAAAGAGATCTCGCGGAGCACATTGCAGATGCGGATGTCTTGGAAATCTCTGAAAATTATCAGGAGGTGGTCGCGAAAGGATTGGCCGTGGAGTGTGCACGCCAGTACTTCACTGAAGGCGATGGCGACTTTGGTGCTGTCACCTACAACCGATTGAATCTAGCACTTAGAACGGATGAAGGTGAACTTGAACTATGTCCATTTAGTCCAAGGACTCAGGATCTCCCGCGAGCCGAGGATAAGGGCACATTGCTGGCCTCAGCTTCATCGCTTCGCGCTTTTCTCGATAAACCAATCTCATGGAAGGCGCGCCTCAAACGTGCGCCAAAACAACAGTTAGAATACCACTATCTGAAGTCCTCATATGATCCAAATGACCTGGACAGCGTCCATAACATCGGGGTTAACCGTGTCCGGGTACCTACGCAGGTCTTTGGCCAGTCGATTGATATCGAATTGACGGTTCGAGAAGATGGAACCGCGACTCCCGCGTTCTTGTTGAATCGCGGAAAAAGAAACGAAACGAGAATAGCTGGCGACGACTTCTATTTGGACATGACATTTGCTGGACAACCTCAGAGAGCGGAATCCTATATGGGCCTGGATTTTGGCACAGCCACATCAGCCGCGTCCTTGGTATTTCAAAGTGACGTAAAGGCTTACAAAGACAGGGAGCGTCAAAAAGCGTGGACTGAACTGAACGATTTGGTTGAAATTCTTCCCTACTGTATAGCCCATCCTCTTGGGAACTACATGGCTCAAACAGAGGCGCATCTACTGGAGAAGTTCGGGAAAAGAACGTTGGAGGCCATGCTTTCATTTGTCGCGTATATTTGCTACTGTGACGTTGCGAGCCTTGGAAATGGCAAAACCCCGAAACTGAGCGCAGCATTCAACCGTAGCGCCGGCCCACTCAAGAATCTAATCACGAACTTGTCCCAAGGCGACCTAAGTGAAACACTAGTTGCGTCAAGGCTGCTTTCCATCTTGCAGAAGGACTTCATGAATGATTTGAGCTTAGCTATACAGGAAGTAAATAACATTAAACACGACCGGGCCGTTAATGTAGATTTTAACTACCTTCTTGGGGTCCTGGGGAATCACATCAAGCAATCTCTTGGCGGAATTCACTTTGGTAACTTCGAGTCTATGCGAAAGGATGCTTTTGGTGGTAAATATAGCGGGACTTTCCGCTCAATGCGTGGGTCCAACGCACCCTTCGTGGAGCTGTCGAACTATTCGGGTGCGGTTGACTTCGCTTCAGAGCTCGTTTTTTTGGTGGACGAGGCAAGTAAAACAGCAATCTCTGTATCCCCATTTTTCCTGTCAGGTGATGTTGCTGTTGGCACCGATACCGGGAAATGCAACCTTCTGGTTCTGGACGGCATTGAAGGCAGGGGTTCGGATTTCTCATATATTCCCGTTCAGGAAGGAAAAGGACTAAAAGTTGGGGATTACACCTGTCTGGATGATTTGAAGAAATTCTGTGCGGAGTTTTTCATCGGGAACGGTCCTTCAGGTATCTTTAGGAATGTGGAACTGAGCGAAAGGCACACTTAATGGGATCAAAGCTCAAACATGTTGCCGATAGCCGCGGAAGCCAAAGTCGAAGTTGGCCAGTGTTAGAAGCTTGGATTAGCTCCCCGCAGCTGATCCACCAACTGTGAAAGATTGCCTCGCACATTGGACAATTGTCCAGCTCCATTTCAATGTTCATTTTGTAGTCGAGTTTAGGGCGCCGGTGGTCTCATCTTGAGCGCTTCATTCGGGCTGATGTGATTATACCGCCTTAGACAGCAATTGATAACGGCCCGCGCCTGATTGGTTGTCGTGAATCACGAGGCCCTGACTTCTTCGCTGTCGATGATTGTCCCATCGGGTGATCCTCCTTCCCAAAAATAGCACGGAAAGAAGGTTAAGTGGACACTTCATGCGATCGACCAGCCCCCCCCCCCGCGACCCCAATTACATCGAACTCGAAGCTTGCAGTCGGCACATCCGGGGTAGCGCGATCTACAAACCTTTGCAGCGTAATCCAGAGCCGCCCAGTTCACGCGGACGGGGTCATCGCAGACGACAAGCCAGTGGCAAGCTTCCTGTAACCACGGGTCATGGCGAATGTCTGCCAACCGTCGCGGTCGAAGGTAGCGCTCGAGCAAGCGCGCCATGTTTACATCGACGAGCGGCCTAGCTTCACCATGCCCGAACAGAAGAATTGCGTTCGCGAGGTATTGCCCGACCGCGGGCACCTGCGAAAGCTCCCCTTCTCCTGCCGGAAAAACACCGTCACGCCCGGCGGCGTAGGTCGCGAGCGCCTTAATCGAGGCAGCGCGCCGCCGCCACAGGCCGATAGGTCGGATCACATCCTCAAGTTGTTCAACGCTTGCCGCGGCCAGTGCCGTCCAAGAGGGAAACTTCCCGAAGAACGAAGGGTAAATCCCGGCCACAGTCTCGGCGCGGGTCCGCTGCAGGAGAACTTCCACGCAAATTCTCTCGTAGGCCGAAGCGCGATCAGACCGCCAAGGAAAGTCCCGTCCTTCAAGCGCGTACCAGTCTAGGAGATGACGCCTTAACCGCGTAATCCTGGACTTCTCGCCTCTCGTGAGCCGATCTTGTGACATATTAATCCCAGGAAGCGTACTTGGATCTTACCTTCTAATCGGTGACTCGACAAAGCGCGAACGCACGAGACGTCAAACATGCATCGTTCGAGACGGCGACTGCTACAGGTTGGGGCCACTATCTATCTTTCCACTCTATCTTGGGGATAACCATGCGAATTCATTTGCGTTGAGAGGGGCGTCGTGGTCGAATAAATAGCGGATCGCAGTGGTTCGAAATCCACGCAGTCGAGCAGTTGATAAGGCAGGATAGGATCATGACTTCGTCCCTGGGATGCATTGACCTGTTCGCTGGATGTGGCGGCCTCTCCCTTGGTCTCAAGAGGGCAGGCTTCGAGGTCAAGCTCGCCGTCGAAAAGTCCGCTATGGCGGCAGAGACCTACTACCACAACTTCATCGAACCGATCAGCGATCAGGCCGAGTGGAGCCGTTATCGCCGCCTTTCAACCTTGGATCAGGCGCGGAGCGGCCTCGTCGTCAACGCCCTCGAACAAGTCCTCGCGTCGGAGCTGCTTCTCGAGGAACTGAAAGCGGCCGACATCGATCTCGTTGCGGGGGGGCCGCCCTGCCAAGGCTTCTCGCTCGCGGGGCGCCGCAACCCGGGTGACGAACGCAACACGCTGCCATGGCAGTTCCTCGACTTCGTAGAGCGCATCGAGCCAAAGGCCGTCATCATCGAGAACGTGGCGGGAATGCGTCAGGACTTCAGGAAACACGGGGCGCGGTCACCCTTCGACCAGCTGCGGCTGGCACTTTCGAATACCAGTCCGGGGTACGCGGTACAACCGATGGCGCTAAATGCGATGCATTTCGGGGTTCCGCAGCATAGGCCGCGGGTATTCCTCGTCGGCCTGCGCCGAGACCTTGCAGACGCGGCCGGGGTGCAAGTCACGGCCGATACCTGGCTCTCCGACAGGGACACGCCCTACGATCTCCAGATCCCTAGCCGTCCGGCGTTGGCGCCGGCACGGACGCATTTCGAGACCGGTCCACGGCAGCATCTCGCCGTTCGGGATGCGATTTCCGACCTCGGCAACGACGGCTACCTCGATGTGCAGGCCTTGTCCGAATTCGCCAGCGAAATGCGGTCCATCGAGCCCCTGCTCAAGCGCGTGGATGGCCCTCACGGAAACGCGGCAATCTTGCGAAACCACGTGCTCCGCTCGCACTCCGATCTAGTGAGAAAGCGCTTCGAGCTCTACCAGTTCCTGCGCGACGCTAAGATCGGCACGCAGCTTCTTTCCGTTCCCAAGAGAAGCGGGCTAACTGACGCGGAACGACGGGAATTGATTCACGACGCGGTCGATGGCTTAGAGTTTCCTTTGGTCTTGGAAAATGGCTCGACCTTGGCCGGCAACAAGGGAGCGTTTGTTCGCCTCTTGAACCGCCTCGCGACGAAGAAGCACAGCCAGCGCGCACTTTCACTCGGAAGCCCGTCACCAACCGTCGTGAGCCTGCCGGACGACTACGTGCACCCGACAGAGCCGCGTACTCTTACCGTGAGGGAGATGGCTAGGTTTCAGTCCTTCCCAGACGCCTTCGAGTTTAGGGCAAAGGAGACAACCGGCGGCACGAAGCGCCGCACGGAGGTGCCGCAGTACACGCAGGTCGGGAACGCGGTGCCGCCGAAACTCGCAGAAGCAATCGGAAGGCGCTTGGCGGAAGCCATCGCTGCCGCTTCCCTCGAAGGGAAAGGCGAGGCCCGCGACACCGCCGTCGCCTGACAGTCTGCCTTCGCAGGCAAGAGCGCCTATCGCGCAGCGCATTACCGTAGCTCTTTTCCCTCGGGGCCGGTCAAGGACTATCTTCGCACTAGCCGCGAGCGTCCTTCGTTCAGCAGGGCACAAAGATCCCCTAGAAATTGCCTCGCTGAACTTTTGGTCTCGCGCTTGGGGAAGAAATGTCCAGATCTGGGCGATCCGTGCAAGTGGGGGGCTTTGTAGGTAGATACACGAGGCGCTAAAGCTCTAGAACAAGCTCGTTTCGGCGCTTGTGAACGGCTGCGTGGAGCGTTTGGAAGTCGTCCACGTCTCACTAATCGCATACGGTTCGGGCTCCCTCAGGGCTTCTCCCGAAATCCGAGAGATAAGCCCCCCGACACGCCCAAAGGCGCACCGGATCCGCCGCGCACTCGCCCTCCCCTCCCCCCACAAATAAGTGAATCGCGTGGCCTCTCAAGACCGCGTTGGCCGCACCGTTCCTGATGGTCGGATTTCGTGCGCCCTTCAGCGTTAGCCCTCGAAACGTCGGTTTGCCCGTCACCGATCGAGGTAAGGTCTACTTGTATTTGTCTCTAAGGACATGGTGTCGGACCTTGGTCCTAACCAAGGCTCCTTTCTAGAAGGTAGGCTCTCCCCTTGTCAGTGATTACCCGGCCCTGCCCAGTTTGCCTAATCAGGTCGAGCTTTGAGAGATACGGAAACACTTCTTCCTTTAGGCGGTCCCTATCAACAGATGACAACTGGCCAAGCAATTGCGACTCGCTCAGCGGCCTTTCTTGACGCTGCAACAGCCTAAGAACTTCGAGGTCGTCGGGCCCAAGACCGCTCTCGTCGATGCCACGCGCATCCCTAACGGCCTCAAGGTGCACTTCTAGCGTTGCCTCGGGATCTGATATTCGCGCTACGACTATCTCCCTTTGCAGCTCGTCGAGAAGTTGAATCGCTACCCGGGGTACGTTCCGTGCAACGCCGGCCAGGCGGCGAAGGAAGTCGATAGGAATTACTGTGGACTCCAGCTCGGGGCGAGAAGAAGCTGCCCGTCGCAGCATTTCGGCGACCTCGCCTGAACTATACGGCCGCAACTGTATCTCCGTGCATCGCGTCTTGAACGCGTTGTCGACCTCGGATGCGCGGGTGGTTGCAAGCAAGAACGTCGCCCTAGGCACCTTTGCGACCTCGTCCTTAAGGGTGACTTGGCGATCATTTGGCTCAAGCAAGGTAAGTAAGGCCTCCTGTACCGCGGGTCTCACGAGATGAACTTCATCGATCAACACGATAAATGGTGGATACACTCGCACTGGCTGACCGGCGTCGATCCCGAGCTCGCGGATCGCGCTGCCTGCTTCCTCCAGCTTCCTTCGAATGAATTGGAAAAGGCTGTCCCGGCTGTCGACGGCCTTACCGTCGAGCATTACGAACGGGAGGCCCAATGCCGTTGCAATGCGCCGCGAAAGCTCTGTTTTCCCGGTCGACGGTGGTCCAGTCAACAAGTAAGAAATCGCCAGTGAAACCTGGCCATCGTCTCTGGATGATCCACCCAGAAAGGCGTATAGTACGTCGCGCTTCAAGGTCCTGACCGCTTGTTCATTTCCAACGAAGCCCTCGAACGCGCCATCCACACGTGACTTGAGAGCCAGCTCTTCCGGAGTGAGTTTTACGGCAACCCGCTGATGCGCTCCTCCGTCTCCCGCGGGAACGTTTGGAGCCGCCTGTCCATCATTTCCGTTCGAGATGCCTTCCGCCTCGCGATCGGGTTGAAGTTCGGGTTGCCTTGATCCAGCCTTTTGCTCGGTTCCCATCTCTCCAGTCTCGGGTCCGTGTCTGTCAATCTTGTCATTGCGGCTACCGGGTCGGACATCTACGGTTGCTACTGTCTTCGGGGCGCCAGCGTAGATCTCTGACAGATCACCTCCTGACAGCATCGTCTTAATGGCCACTTGGACCTCGCCTCCTGAATCCGCGGACGCAACGGCCGCCGGGTTTGCCAGTAGCTGATTCACCTCATTGGAGTTCAATCTTCCAGGCAGCAGGCTGAACACGCGCCCACCGGGCCCGAAAGCTCCAGATTGGAACCAAAGCAGTGTGCCAGGATGACAAGCGACGGTAACATGCCCCTCCGCGATGGCAGTTAAGAGCCTTGCTTCCTTCTCGGTATCGCGTGACGTTTCGATCGGGCGCATTGCCAAGCCAGCCTCAAACAGTGTTGCCAGGGCCGAGTTAACCAACACCAGTGAAGAGCCTACGTCGACGAAGTTCTCCACTGCCCTTCGAAGTACGGCACCGGTGCTAGCCAGTTGCTCCAGCGGCTCCTCCAGAGCCTTGGAACCGAACTCCGGGAACTTGGCCGCCATGGCCGTCCGCATCTTCACTTCAACTGGGTGGAACGTCACCGAGGCTGCGCCATCCGTGTCCTCCTTCACCGACAGCAAGAGCAAGTCGGCACGTTTCTGATCGTCCGTTGCCTTGGCACCCTCTGCCAGCGCGTCGACCAAGGGGTAGACCGCGTCCATTGGAAGGATACAGCGCACCTCGTTTTCACTGACATCGTCTTCCCAAGCTGACAGCGCGTTGAATGCCAGCGAGAAGCCCACCGCGCCGACGCTCTGGGCATGCCCCATGGTAAGCAGGGACGACAAGCCAACGCCCCGCATCCCGAGCTGGGCGATCAGGTTCCACCCCTCTTCTTCTCCTGCCGGGATCCCGCAACCTTTGAAGACGGACGTTATGCCCTCCACAAGCGCGCGCGGCGGCTTCGCAAGCACGGTGTATGGATGAGAGGACGAAATGGTTCCCCCTAGTGACTGTCCTTGCCGACGCTTCAAAAACGCCGGTCGCCATTCCCAGAGCGCGATGTTCTGGGTCGATTGCCGCAATTGCGCCGACAGGACCGAGGGATCCAGGTGGCGGTTTCCTGTCACGGTCCATCGTGCGCGGTCAGACATCAACGAATGGCCGAGGCTCAGCGCTGCAACCAGCCTTCCAAGCTTTCCTTCCCTTGCCCGGTTCTCGAACGTCGAGAGCGCCCCCGAGAACTTGCCTAGCCCTGAGAAAGCCGCGGGTTGGACACCAACGCATACGCTCGAGCGTTTATTGTCCAAATCGTCGCGCTGCCACACGCGAAAGCGGTTAACGGGCAACCGAGGACCAGTTGTGCCCGCGCTCTCGTCTTGGGCTGCGGGCACACAGCCCAGCCGTACGATAGAGTTCTCGATGAACTGGATATCGACCCTTCCCTGGTCGGAGTCCTCGCGTTCCATCGTCCACTCGAAAGGCGCCCTTGTTCCTCTTGACCGGTCCTGCGAAGCCTCGGAAACTTCGCTCAATACACGGGAAGGCGATGGCGGGTTTCCTTCCCGGTTAAGCGAGTCGAGGACCCTGATCCCGCCAGGCAGCATGTCCCGGTCTTCAGCCAGCATCGAGGTCGCCGCGGCAATGATCGCATCGTCGGTTTCGGGGTAGCGTTCGCTTCTGGTCGGCGAGGCCAGGCCAATCCTCAGCTTGGGCGAGGTCGGATAGACACGCAGGTAGTCTTTCAGCGCAACGGTGACGCCGCCCTTATCTAGGCCAGACGGGGTTCCGAAGGGCAGTTGTCTCCCAATGATGGATACCGACCTGCCCCTGAGATCCGTGATCATGGCCTGAGAAGCGACGAGGGACCATCCTGAAAACAGTTCGCTGGGTCCAGCCGACAGGCCAACGCTGAACCAAGCGTCGTCGACATCCTGCAGCGAAGGCCCCATCAAGGGGATGTTCTCGCCGTCTACGAAGCGAAGGAACGATGTCGCAGCCCGTCTGTAGACACCGCTCTCGAACAGCTCGGTGCAAGCATTTTGGACGCTCCACGCCCAAGCCAGTCGGACTGGATGCAGGGGGGACAGCAGTACTCCTTGGACCTCGCCCTGCGCGGTATTGTAGAGGATCGCGGACAATGGATAGTGGGCACAAGCGTTGGCTGGTCCGGGACCCGCCGTGTCCATCATGTCGATGAAGGCTCCGAGGTAGGCCTCTAGCTTCCCGGCATCCAGTTCCCTAAAGTCAAGCGTACTAGGCCACGCTGGCTCCCGCGTGGCACCCGGCAACGAATGGAGTTCGAGTGCCTCGAACTTAAGCCAAAATTCGTCGAGAGCAGCCAGTCTGGGATAATGAAATGCAATGGGCGCGGAGATATCTGTGAATGCACCGATCCCTTCGTGCCATTCCAAGACGTCGCTCTGCGCGCCCGGCAAGGCAAGGATGCAAGATCCTAGCGTCTCTCGGACCTTGCACGGAACGTCCGCCGATAGGCAGTTTTGCGAAAGCCAGTCCTCTAGTGGTCCACGCGGATCTCCCCTGAGAGCCTCTAGCATCCCCGCAGAGGGGGTCACCTGCGGCTGCCCCGTCAACGCTACGAAAACCGGGTTTACATGGCCTTTCTCGATCTCGGGCGCCGAGACCTCGACCGTATACCTCCCGAGTGCAAGCGTCGCGTCCTCTGGCAAGTCCGGAACCTCGAATACACGAACGAACTCGGGGAGATA
The DNA here is from genome assembly GCF_900188335.1 of Tropicimonas sediminicola. Lineage (GTDB taxonomy): Bacteria > Pseudomonadota > Alphaproteobacteria > Rhodobacterales > Rhodobacteraceae > Tropicimonas > Tropicimonas sediminicola. Next base: position 18,192 of record NZ_FZOY01000016.1, read on the forward strand.
CTCACTGTCGATTTCTCTCGGGCCGCCTCCACCTGACCAGGTGGGCGCGTCTTCCAAGCCAACTACGTAGAGCTGCGTTACTTGCCCAGAATTGCGAAGTTTAAGGGGCACCGAGCTTTCTTGGCCGTCACCTCCGAAGACCACGTTTCCGCCTTCAACCAGGAACTCGGAGGTCGCAGGGTGGGAAATCCTTCGCGTTGACGTGCCCTCCGACCGCTCGGCCGCGATAACCGTCGGACGGCTTGGATGTGGCACCAAAAGTTTCAATTTTAGGCCTGCCCTGAAACTCGATTCCGCGGTGATCGTCTTGGGCTCTACGCTGAGCGTAACCGGAGTTTCGCGCCACTTCCCGCGGGTGCCAAGTTTTCGAGACATTCGGAAGCTGACCACGAGCGAGCCTTCCTCGATGCTCCAGCCCATGATTTCCACCAGCGCCGCGCTTGCGGGCGTCGCTTCTATATAGAGCGGAAGCGAACCGGGTGCATGCTCGAACTGGACACCTAGCCTAAGCTTGAAATTACCAATCGAGAATCGACCGCTATCCAGCGGGCCCGCCGGCGCAGGCGGTAGTACGTAATCGAGACCCTGAAGGCCGAGATCAACCAGGCGTGCCTCGCTTCCGGTCCCGTTAATTGCGAAGAGCTCGTGACTAGGTTGCTCGTCATTGGGACGGGTGAAGAAGCCCTTCTCTGAGCACGAAAGCCAGCTGTCGATCCAAGCGTCATTCTCGCCCCCATGGAACAAGGCGGCGAGGATCGGGTGGCCCAAGTTCGTGCGCGAGGCAGTATAGCCATCCCAATCAAGCTGCATTATTGGGTGGTCGCCTTCGCCTGTGCCATCGATCGCGTCTATCGAAACGATTGACTTCTCAATGGCCTCTAAGCTCGCCCAACCCTCCAAAAGTCGCTTGGAAAACTTGGTGGCGTCGTTCGTCGGGTCGTAGGCACTTCCACTCGACGGTACGGGCAGCCCAGCACTCGCGAAAACAACATTGACACCTAGGGGTACGTCTCTGGCTTCGGCGAACTTCATGACTTTCGGCAAGTTCTCGCAGGCCGACTCTAGGTGTTGCCAATACGCGCTGGACCAACTCTGCTCGTCGTTCCCAATGTTTTCGTATGCATCTGCAAGGAAGGAGAATATGTACTCCAATGCATCTGCGAGTTGGTTCCTCGCATCTTCTGCCCGCTCCTCGACGCCCAGGACGAGCCGAGCCACGTTGAGCGCCAGTTCGGAGGAGCGAACAATGCTGTTGGGTCTTCCTTCGAGCCCCCCAGGCAGTCCGAACGCCAGCTGGTCACGAAAACCCTCGTTGGTCTTGAGCTCGTCCGCCTGACCATCGGTGGCCACAAGGACAACATCGGATGTTCCGTCGCCTCCCTCTGGGGTTCGGTATCCTGCGGCTTCACCGGTGGCTTTCTCTCCTTCGCCGGGACCAACGATGAATGCTGTTCCCCCTTTGGAATGGATTGCATCCACCACGATCTGCTTGAAGCCAGGGGACAACGATCTCGGAAGGATCAATCGGCTTAGACCGTGCTTCCCAGTACATGCATGACCGAGGGCTCTTGCCAGTATGCTCACCATCGTTCCTAGAACCCCGCCTGTATCTCGAGAGCGTCGTCTGCATCGTGGCTGCTCCGCGCCATGCCATACTTCTCGAGGAGTGAAATGATCGTCGGCGTAGAAGCCTGTATGCCTAGTTCCGCGAGCGAATTTCTCAAGTCGCCCAGCCTGGCTAGGCCACCAGGGCCATCTGCGCAGAGGCTAGCCACCGTAACCAACCATTCTTGGCCAGGTTCAACACGAGTGAACTTCCCCGACCGCCGCAGCAGGGCATAGAGGTCTGTGCCCCCGTCGGTGCCACGGTCAAGGAGCGAGTAACGGATCGTTTCCCGCGTGTTCCTCGCCCCGCCAACTACTCCAGAAGAAAGGGCCTCGGTCACCGCCTCCGCGATATCGGTCTCGCCTGCAACCTGCGAGCGGGCATTGGCCAACCAACCTGCAAGACCATTGCGGGCTCTATCGTGTTCTTCGATCGGGTCAATCTTGATCGCCTCGGACATCCCTCCTTCAGCCTTGGTCAACTGCTCGATGAGATCTAGGCAAGCGGTTCCGGCTCCCGCGAGTCGGTTTATCACTGGTCCCACGTCAGAGGTAGAAAGCGGCAGCTGATCGTTCCAAGGCAACAAGGCAAGTCCATCGCCGAGAATGTCTTCCACTGCTTTAGCAGAGTCGTCGCTTGCAAGGAGGGCAGCAGCTAGGCGCCGTGCCACGTGCATTTCGAATAGGAAGCCGGTTGCGATTGCCGTGCGTGCTACGCAGGAAGCCCAATCGGTCCACCGACGCCTCGGCATCGCCTCGATCCAACCACCGTGGCACAGCCTGTACCAGCTCCTGGCGAACCAACGATACGGGGATGGCCTCGACGTCCCAAGCCAAGCAGGACGTCGCTCAACCGGTCCATTAGCATCCAACGTTCCCGATGCTAGTTTCTTGGCCAAGTCTATGGAGGACGACGGGACGATGGTCTCGAACGCCAATGCCCCCCATCGCGGAAGGCCTGAGGTCCCAGCGTTCACGAGTGCTGCCTGCCAACCCGTTGCCACGGTGCCCTCGCCACCTCCCAACGCATAGAGCTGCTCCAAAATCCGTGCGATGTTCGCGGGGTTTTTCTTCCCGGTCACGCCACGACGATCTTGCAATAGAGCGGTCTCGATCGTGAGCGGGGTTGCAGAGGTTCTTTTGGCTCCTCTGGACGCTGGGGCCGCGAGCTCGTCGAGTAGAACGGTTGCAATAAGTTCTGCGGCGTTGTCGTCCCGGATGCGCAGCTCACGGTCCAATGTCTCTTTCATGGCACTGAAACGTGCGTCACTCCTGGTGGGGCGGGTCAATTCAAGGCCTGCTGCAACGCTTTCCCTTAGCGCGGCCTGCGACGTCGCGGCATATGCAAGCCCTCTTGGAGTGGTTTGCTTCCCGGACGAACTGGGCGACGTGCTGTCGGTCAGAGACCACGCCAGCTCCGACATGAACAGTTCCCGTGAAGGGATGTACTCCGGCCTGTTGAGCCCCAGTAGAGTAAAGTCTCTTGGCATTGATCTACTCCGATGGCTACCGGGTAACACTACCCATGCCGACCTTTGAGAAACGGAAGCGGTGTTGGCCTTCTTGCGCGGCCAAACCCTTGGCAACGAGGCTCGCCCTTAGACGCTCGATCCGGGGCTCGATGAGTTCGAGCGAGTCCGTGAAACCTTGACCACGCACCCGAGACTGGGCTTCCCTAAGGAGGTGAAAGTCCAGTGGCGTACTCGCTTGTCGGTTCTTCCCGTCCCTGATGTCACCCGGATCGATCATGATCTCGATACGGTCTCCGAAGGCCTCAGCAGATACGCGCATGCGGTTTCTAGGGATCTCGATCTCGGCGACGCTCTGGTCCGTCGAGTTCCCAGCGACACGCGGTTTCAAGAACGTGAAATACGCCTCGGAGTTCGTTCTCTCGACCGGCGCAACAATGTCCAAAATTGCGTCTTCAAGTTCGCGCCGGAATGGTCTCCCCACCCGGGCATCAATCCACGCGTCTTGCCAAGCATGGACGACACTACAGTGCGCCGGCCATCCCCTTGCGAACGCAACGAGCCGGTACATGTATCGTCCGTACCAGTCCAGGAGGGAATTCCGAACCTTCAGGCTGGAACGGTCATTCTCGGGATTGACCGCTTCTGCGATCTTGGCTTCGATCCGACCATCTAGCTCCGTGAAGTACTGGCCAACGGCGACCTCTTCTAGGGCAAGGCTCGTGATCGGCAATTCCTTGTCCTCGATGCGTGAAAGCCGATCGGCGAGTTCTAGGTATTTCTTGCCGTCCGAAGGGCCAAATTGGCGCAGGGGATCCGCGAGCGAAACTGACCTGAGGGCCTCGTTGGACGTGCTAGGCCAAGAATGCCGGAATCTCGTAGGCGAACTTGCTACGCCGGGGTTCCCTGCATCGAAAAGAAGCATGTGCGTTCTCATGTTGCCCAGGGCAACCAGCGCTTCGAGGGAACCGTCTCCGTCGCTGTCGGCGGCCCCTATCCAAGTGTCGATTTCCGCGGACATACCGTCCAGAACCCCGGGAGTAGAGGGGCCGACGAGGGAATGGGTGGCGAGGGCCCACAACTCCCTGTAGGTAAACTGAGAACCGGAGATCACCTCCGCTCCCCTCATCATGGAACACCATCCACGGGCTGGAAACTCGGCCTGCAGCGAAAACGCGTTAGAAAGAACGGGATCCAGAGCTCGAACCTCCGCATCGGCAGCAAAGGCGTGCGCAACCTTCCTAAGGCACTCTTCGAAAGCGCAGGACGTCGTAGCGCGCTCGCTCGAAAGAAGGGGGATCAACCTGCTACCGCGAACCTCGAGTGGCTCAAGCGGTTCATTCATCCGCTCATCACCTTCAGGCCACGCCTCGAGAAGCGACGCTTGGTCCATGTAGACCGCGTGGATGCTTGCAATGTGGCTACCCGCTTTGCGCACCTTGGCAAAGCCGTAGTTTCCGGAGCCTTTGCGCGCATCCCCGGCTAACTCGAGCTGGAATTCGTTTCCAGAAAGCTCGGTGGGTTCTCCCGTCAACAGCCAGTTCGCAAGACACTTTGCTAGGAGGAGCTCGTCCATATCTTTGTCTGTGACTTCCGTGCTAGCTTCCGAGATCAAAACGCCGCGGTTCACACAAGCCAGGAGGTGATCCTGTCGTGAGATTGCTTCGGCAAGGTCGCGCAAGAGCGGTGCCGTGCACCTGTCCTCCGCTGGAATGGTCGCATCGTTGATGACCTTAAGGTCGCCGCCGGTCTTCAGTTGAAAGCAGTACTTTCTCTTGGCGAACTTAGATCTTTCGCCCTGCAGTGTGCCATCAATCTGCGCGACGGTGTCCGCAGCGAGCTTCGATTTACCGTTCCCCGCGCCACCAACAAGCATGACGAGGCAACGGGGATCATTTGGCCCGCAGAACGCGTTGCATACTTTGACGAGCGCCATGCACGCTTCGAGCGCACACGGTGCGGATGGACCATCTGGCCACATTTCTTGGGTGTTTTTTGAGATTGGTGACACGGCGGCACCCATGCCACCGAAGCCGCGCTCAAGGATCCACGGCGGATAACCTATTCCCAATTGTCAGTTCTCCCTGCTCTCTCGGACCATCCATTGATCTCTTGTGCAAGATTTTGGAGTACCGCTTGGCAATTGCCCAACGTAATCTCGCCAAGGCTGGAAAGGCCTCGCGCGATAACGTATCAACGTGTTATGAGCTTTCAACGTCAGCTAGCGTTGGTTTGTGGTTGAACGCGCAACTGTGCCCAAACAGCAGCAAAAATGAGCTTTTAAATTATTTCCGGGCACTTTCATTGCTCTCCGGGCCGTCCAGTTGCAGGCACGCACCACATTGCCACTTTTCTAGTGGATCAGGCTCTCGACTTGCCCCCCCCCGCTGCGTCAATTCAACGCGTTCAAATTGCGCTCGCCATTATACGGATGTGGGCAACGTGCGCGTCGAACTCCTTCTGGTCCAAGGAATCTTTCGGTTGGGTGACGAATGCGCAAAGGTACTTCATTTTCCGATCTGGTTGAGGCCAAGCGCGGATCCGGCATCCCAAGACATTGCGAGCATCTCCTTGATTTCAATCTTGGTGGGTGACTTCGACTTCATCTCTACCAAGGCCCTTGCCATGCGGACACCTTCGGAGGTGTTCACATTAGCGGCCTAACCTGAGCAGGGCAGTTTCCGCTGGGTCGATACACTTCAACCAAGCGGAGAACTCATTTATTGAGAACTAGGGGGTTATTCGGATTCAATTTCCGATCCGAAGAAACGAAGCCTCCCCCGCCGGTCCCTCGGTTAGCCAAAATAGTTTCTGACCCTCCCCCCCCGGGGTACAGCTCTTTCCGAGCGCCTTTCATTCTGAGAGTGGGGTCCGGTCTCGAGTTGGAGCCGGGCTTGCGCCGGCAGGATCATCTGTTACGGCGCCAGGTCCATGGCATCTCGAACGAGGCGCTCCAGATGCCCCGCTTTTCCTTCTCCGCCAGCCTCTGCTCGCCGACATAGTCGACGCTGTAGTCCGTGTAGGCAACGGCCCAGCCATTCCGCACGAGCCAGGCGTTGATGTCCTCCTTGCCCTTCCTGCAGACCGCTATGAGACGCCCGTAGCGATCGACATCGCGAACATCGCAATCGATCGGCGATCGGGCAATGTGATCGGCCAGGGCGAATGCCGAATCCTTGCCGCATCGCCACGTGCTTCCATCGTCCCGCGTGCAGGCCTGACTGCTCTCGATTGCGTCGATCCCGAACAGGCGAATCCTTTGCCCATGAACCTCGATCGTGTCCGCGTCGATGACCGACGCCACGCCGGAAATGTTCGAAGGCTCGGCGGACAGACATGTTGCAGATGTCGTGAAAACCACCGCCAGCACAACACATCGCCAAACCATGCTACTTCCCCTTTCTCCCACTGTCTCAACCGCCGTAACACAGGTTCTCACAGGGGACGCCGTCGTTGTCCCTGTCGAGAGAGCCGCCCCAAGAGCAGTTCCGGTAGAACCAGTACGCGTCTTCGCAGCTGTAGATCGACTTCGAGCAATAGCGGCGTGGGGAGCAGTCGTTGGCCTGTGCCAGCAGCATCAGGCGATCGAGGGACGTCTGTGGGGTGACACTCGCAGGTGGCTGGTTCACCGATAGGTACAGGGCCTGGAAGGCGATCAGGCAAAGCGTGAAGTTCATGCGACGATCCTCCGACCCCGCTCTAGTCCGGTATTCCGGCAGAACTTGGGCGTTGGGTCAGAACCAGGCAGCAAAGATGCATCTTCCCGTCAAAGGATCGGTCTTGCCGAAGTGGAGACGCCTCGCCACTCGCCCCCGTCGCCTGCAGGCGGGTTCAATCAGGAAGGCGCGGTGTCAAGCGAATGGTCCATGCAAGCCGGCGTCGAAGTTCAGAAGGTCACCTGCGCTTCGAAGGAGTTCTCTCCGGACGCGATGAGACTGAGATCCGGATGCAGCGCCTGCGAACCCTGCGAATGCTGCGAACACGTGGAGAGCCTTGGCTCGCGATGTGACGAACAAGCGATCTCCCGGAAGACCTCAGCGCCGCGTCCATGGCATCGCGCCGGGCCAAGGGCTTCATGGCTGAGCCAGCTGTCGACCAGACGATGGGCTTGCTACTTCTGCTCCCTGCGCGTTGCCGAAGTTCGGCGTCCTTTGGCGGATGTACGATCAGCGGGACGAAGCAGCCGTCCGCCGCAGAGCGATATTCTACGTACAGAACCCTTCCAGCTTGTCTCGTTTTCCAGGCATTCTCTGGTCGTCCAAATGAAGGGACAAATCTATGCCAGTTCGTGGACCACTTCAGTGGGAGCAGCTCAAGTCTGCCGCTGAGGGTTCCCCATCACTGTGTCCCGCCGTGGCCCGGCAGTCGAGTAACTACTTCGATAGCAACTGGCTCCGTCAGCATCTGCCCTTTAAGATAGGGTATATCGACCGATCCATCCGCTGGCTTCCCGTGGATGGTTCGCACCACCTCCATGCCCTCGATCACGCGTCCGAAAGCGGCGAAACCGAGGCCATCATCATTTCGACTCGATCCGTAATCGAGCCCCGGCTGATCCCCAACGGCTACGAAAAACTCCGACGAGGCGGTCCCCGCCTCGGCGCGTGCCATCGAGAGTGTCCCGTCCGTGTGGCGTATGCCAGTGTCGCGGGTTGATTCATGCGCGATCGGCGGAAACGGGGGTTCGCCGCCTGGCATGCCGCCCTGGATAACCTCGATCACCGGGGTGCCCGTATCGTTTTCCGGGTTGACGGTCCGATAGAAGCTGCCACCGTCGAAATACCCGCCCTCCACGTAACGCAGGAAATTGGCCACGGTAACCGGTGCCTTTTCGGCGTACAACTCCACGCGGATATCCCCCTCGGCCGTTTGGATCATCACCTCAACGGTAGATGCATCCTGTGCGTGGCTGTACTGACCAGGAAGGGCGACGCTAACGGCGACCGCAAGCGCCACGGTCAAGGTCTTTGGGTTCAGTTTTCGCATCTGGTTTCTCCTTCTGTCAGAAAAGTTTCGGGAGTGTCCCGGTCGATGTCGAACAAGCGTGACAGGCTGCGCCGTGAACTCATGCGGTTTGAGGCGCTGATCGACTGGAAGCTCTTCGCTGAGAGAACCTGCGCGATCTTTCCACTCAATTCATCGCAGTAGGAAAGCACCTGGAGGTGCTTCTCAACAAAGAAATGGATGAGAAACCCTCTCAAGCCTACTGCAAGCCTTTACAGGAACTCGAAAGGCTCAGCCTCTTCGAACTGGGAGGAGACTTCTCCGGAAAGCGGGCGGTCCTTTGAGACCTTGAGGGTCATCGTTTTTGCCCCGGGTTGCAGATCAACCTTATTCAAGTCGACCCAGAACACGGTGGGTGAAACCGCCGAGTCGAAGTAATAGGTCCGGGCACTGTGATCGGACACGGTGCGCCACAGGGTAATGGCGCTCATCGGGTTCTCGGGGCTGTTCATGCCGATCGGGGGGCTGATATTCCGCATTACGGAAAACACGCTGGCCAGCGACATGTTCTGGTCTTCGAACTTTTGCAGTCTGTTCAGCATCCAATCCAACCTTACCAGTCGATCTGTCGGATTGAGCGTTCCCGGAAGGAACTTATCGCCATTCACTCCTTTCCAGTACTCAAGCAGCTTGAGTTGGGTCGAGAAGTCCGGGTCGTTGGTCATGATATTGTACTCTCGCCCGTGATGGATCACGAGCTCGCCGTCAATATACTCGAAAATCGCGGAGTCTCCTGACGCGTCGGAGATCGCCATGTGAATTTCCGCGGCGATGCCATTTTCAACCGGCTTGGACACAATCGTGAACGGCGGATCCTGCATGGCTGCCACCGCCTCTTCAACAGTGGCGAAGTTGTCCAGAAAATACTGCAACCAGGCGCCAATGCTGATCGTCGGCTTCCCGGTTACGGCCGGATCACCGTAATCGCTGTCGGAAAGATACTGCATGCCTCCTACAAGGCCTTTCTCGTTCATGCCATCCGCCGATGCGGTGCCATAGAACGCCGTGATGACGGATCCATATTTCGAGGTCCAGGTCAGCTCGTTGTCGCTGCCCCCGCCTTTGCGTTCCACGCCTTGCGGGAAAATCCAGAGATCGCTGGCAAGATCGGGGTCGACCCAGTCCATGCTACGTCCGGTAATGAACGACCCGTTCCCGGTTTCCACCAGAATTCGGGAGCAAGCATTCGCCGGTTGCAGCGTGGTAGAAAAAACAAGGCCAGTCGCCAAGGCAAGGCACAGGCAATTTCGTAGTTTCTTCATCATATTCTCATATCCTCCAAAGTTTGTTCTGTTTTTTGCTGTTCCGAATATTCCTCAGTCAGCATCTTTGCCGTGGAATCCAGATCAATGAATTCCCGCGACACCATTGTACTGGTCGCGTCGTTACGCCACCTTCCATCGGGAAATCGCTGATCGCCGCGATCTTATCGCCCTCAATGGCGACATCACCAATGCCATCGAGACCGGCTTTCGGGTCAATTGCACGACCGCCGTAAATCGCCATGCCTTTCGCCAAATGCGCGGAATAAGTGCTCAGGATAGAGATCGGTTAAAGTACAGCGAGATTAGAACGCCTCGAAGCTGTCCCCCATCCGGCGCCAAACAGAGTTTCCATAGCTTCGGGATGTTACCTTACCGGAAAGGATCTGGGAGTGGAATCTAGGGTCAGATCCTGCAAAAGTCGCGTCCCCTGTCGCACATAACAGCCCGAACCTCAGAGTTTCGCTTAGATCCTTTGAAAAACGGGGAAGTCGGGCAAGGTCTCTTCTGCCCAAGAGTCTCGACGTTCGCGCCTTGCGCAGACACGGGAGAAGTCATCGTCAGACGTGCGGTTGCCGCAAGGAACGCCGTCAAAGTACGCATGTGATGCCCTATATTGTTGACTTGCTGGAACACGGCACCATCTCAGCCATTGCATTTTCGCCGACAATAAACTCTGAATCGAGGGTCAAATCATAAGATATTGTCTGGTTGTGACATTGAAGGGATAGGCCATGCGGTCGTAGCATTTGAGAGGACTCTTTTATGAAAGCTGTACCCGAGAGCCACTTGTCACGGCTTCCTGGAAAGACTCACCAGACGCATCAAGCGCTTTGGCGCGGCCTGCCCTTGCTTCAGTCAGAAGCGGTACAACTCGGGCCGGGGAGTCATGCGTACGAGATGCTGCAAATCATTGGGCGGGACATGCTTGTATTTCGCAGCAGTTTCGCGCCAAAGATGGCCAGTACCATCGTACCTCACCCTGATTGGATGGTTTTCATGGTACCAGTTCATTGGCTCGGCGACCATGTTTTCAATGGTCAAGTGGCAAGACCGTTCGACGTTTTTGTTTTTGCCGGTCCTGACGGATACTCATCCATCGGCGCGGGAAGACACAATTTATCGCTGGGTATGCGAAAATCCAAACTGAGGGAGACGTTCGCCAGTTTGAGTGGTCGCTACATCGACGATATCGCCCTCGACAATCAACGGATAGCCCTCGGTCCAGACTTGGGCACAAGGTTCCACAGACGGATTCTGGAAACGATAGCGGCGTCGTTTGACGAGCCTCTTGGCCCCGGCAAATTCGCACTCAAGGCTGGCGTCGAGAATGATCTTTTTGCTGATGTCGCCGACCTTATTATTGCACAGACAATCGAAGACAATGCTGTTTCAAGCTCCAATCTTGAACCGGTGCGAGTTGTCAGGCGAGCAGAAGAAATATTTGAGGATTACGTGACTAACCCACCAAGCATAGCTGACCTTTGCAAGGCAGCCAACGTCGGAGCAAGGAAACTGCACTTGTGCTTCAATGAAGTTTACGGCGCGCCGCCAATTGCGTACTTGCAAGCAAAAAGGCTTACCCAAGCCCGTAGTCTATTCCTTGCAGAGGAAGGGCCCCCGCCTTCCGTCAAAGACGTTGCCCTGTCGCTTGGCTTCACCCACAGCGGTCGCTTTGCGAAACGATATCAGAGCCTCTTCGGAGAGTTTCCATCAGAGACGCTCGAAAGCAGGTGAATTCTCGGAAGGCCCAGATCGGGCCATTACGTTGGCTTGACCTAATAACCATTGATCGAGAATTATGGTCGCTAAACGTCTGCTCCGGGCTCGTCGCGGACATCTGATGGCTTCGCTCGGATGTCCGTAAGGTCGGCAAAGCAGACTTGCTGGCGACATGGCCGCTCGGTGTCTGTGTGCTCGGGCCGACAGTTCCGATGACTGCGCTTTGCGGCCGTTGGCCGGGAGCGGCACTTCGCACGCGCAGCAAGGTTTCCGACCGATGCGAACGGCCCAAAGCAGCCGCTCGCTTCCTTGATTAACGCTGCAGCGCAGCTTGACCGTACTGGTCATTCGTACGCCGCGCAGAGTTTTCACAGGGCGAGCGACGCCAACGCGTTCAAATCGACGGTACCGCGTGCGACCAGCGGCTCCATGGTCCGCAGCAAAGGATCGTGGTCGCGAGCGAGACATGGGTGGCGCAGATTTCTCCGAGGGAGCCGCGGATTTCGATCGCGCCGTTCAGCACAAGTCGCCCGTACATTCATACAGTGGTAATGGCGTTGTCATGGCTTTGCCCATGGATGCCCGCGCCTTCAGCTTGTTCTTCGACAGCGCAAGGTTGGCACATCGCGGTGACATCAGGAGGGAGCGGCATCCACCCCATTTTTATCGATTGAACGCCTGATATTAAGCGACTTACATCTTTGTAACGGATTCTGCCCCGCTTACTTGATCGTCCTCGGCTTCGGCATCGTCCATTCACCGGTCTGGATCGCTTCGCCCGGCAGGTAATATCGAGCGGAAATGTCGAATGCTCCTTCGGGCACATAGAGACAATTGATGTCCGCTTCCGTGCACTTTGTCTTGAACTGAAACGTGACCGTACCATCGCCGTTCTTATCTGCCATGGTGTTGTTGATATGGTAGCGATCGTCCGGATTGTCGAAGAACCGGCCCGTTGACGTGTCATAGACCGTGACGGACCAAAAGGCGTCCACCGGCGGCTCGGCCGTCTTGATCGTGTAGGGGCCATTCGCTCCAACCAGCGGGTCACCATTCTCGTCGGAGAAAAAGGCTTCATAGGCGCTGTGAGACGGCACCGGACCACCCCATGCATGCTTGGCGCTGGCGGCTAACAGCAGGTAGGACACTTTGTCTGGGACGTCACCGGGACCGGCGACCATGTCCCGGAAGGGTACGGTCTTCATCACCTCGTCCATTTGGGCTTCGGCTGTCTCGACCGTCTGCTCGTCGAATTCACTCAGCAGGTCGAGCGGCTCTATCGACGAAATCTCCGGCCCGGAGATCCCGATACCCCTGTGCACTGCCTCTGCCTTGGCGACGTCCTCCGGGTCGTGCGGGTCTTTGACTTCGATCCGAACCACGACAGGAACAAGTTTCGACGGGGCTTCGATCAACTCCCCCTCGGCAGCTTCCGGTCTCTCACTATAATAGAGCATGTAGCTGCCTTCGGGCCGAATGATATTGCGGAAATTGACATTGCGGTCATCCATCAGCTGGAACGAACTGAAGCGATCAGGATCGGCATTTTCCGAGGTCAGAACGACCGGTCCTTGGGACAGATCCGCATAGGCCTGCTTGTAGAACGTATCGTTGTTCATGCGAACAACCATATCTTCCCCGGCCTTGAAAATAACAGGCTCGGCGCCGGCCGCCCATGCATTGAGTTTCGCCGGATCGCCGCCTGTCTGGCTCATCATGTAGTTGAACGTCTCCTGGTAGGGCAGACGCCTGAGGTATTCATTGACCGCGTCGCTCTGGGCCGTCGCGTGCATCGGGGCGATGACTGCTGCCATCGCAAAAGCCAGTGTCAGGAAATTACGCATTTCCATTCCTCCTTTAGTTGGCCAACTGTACGGCTGGCGGCACCCAGCTTTCGTTCAGGACCGCTTCGCCCGGGACGTACAGCCTCAGCGCCAATTTGAATGGTCCTTTGCCGGGGGCAGGAAGCCAGTTGGCCTCCTTCTCGTCTCCCGGCGTTTCGGCCTGAATGAATATGGTCAGCGATCCGTCCGGGTTGGGCGTCATCCCGCTTCGATCCCCGATCGCGTATCGATTCAGAGGGTTGTTCACCAGATACCCTTCGAGATCGTACATCGTCATGGACCAGAAGGCGGCCGCTGGGGGCCAGGCCCCTTCGGCGAAGGTCAGGGTATATGCGTGCTCGCCGGTCAATGGATTGCCGACGGCGTCCAGCAACGTCAGGGGATAAAAGGCGTCCTCGATCAGGTTTCCGCCGATACCGACAAATGTCCACGCCGCGCGATAAGCATAGCGTGTCCCGAACCGCCCCATGTCGTAGGTCAGGCCCCAGTTGTTGACCAGCTTGCCAAGTTGTCGGGATTCCTCTGCCAGCGCGACCTTCGCATCAGCGACGCCTTCGTCTACCCCGGTCCGCAGATCGTCGCTCATCTCAGCAGTCGAGAACGGCGCGCCGGGTTCGATTCCCAGCGGGCGCAGTTTCTCCAACATTGGCACATCGTCGGCGTAGGGCGGATTGGTCGCCAAAAGTCGATTGAGGTTGCTGAAGAACTCCTCGGAGCTGAGCGCCAGCACCTGGTCGTTGACCAGCGTTACCCCATCCACGCCCGCCTTCAGCGGTACCTCGGACGGGGGCGCATAAGGCTGCCCCCATGCCGAGAGCGGCGTCAGCCTGTAGTTGTCCTGAATCGCGTTGACGAGTTCATATTCATCGGCGCCAGAGCAATATGTGCGGCCGCCGATCCCGGCGAGGTTGGTGGGGCTGCGCAACAGCTCCATCCCCTCGGGAACAGGCCCGTCCCAGTCCGGACCCGCGATCAGGAAGTCATGCGGCCTGTCACCATCGTGCGTGCGTGATCCCGGAGCCGCCGGCACCCCGTTCCAGGCATCGACGATCTGCATCACCCAGTAGCGGTCCCCCACCGCTGGGACGGACAGCACCAGAGGCTCGTCCGAAAGGTCGATCCAGCTCAGTGAATAGAGGTTGTCGACGTTGAATCCGACGATCGACCGGTTCGAGGCGTCGATGAACTGCCGGTAGTGTACAAACTGGTTGACCGGCGCCTTGGCCGCTCCGGGCTTGGTCACATGGGTCAGAAAGTCGGCCTGGATCTCGAACATCACCAGTGGCATTCCGAAGAGCCATGCGTCCTTTGCCAGGGCTCGTGCTTCTTCCGGCGTCAACTCTGTCTCTGCAAGGGACCGGGTCGCCGGAAGAACGACGTTTGTCACAGTAACGACTGCAAGCAGCGCAGACGCGAGCAGGCCACGATAGAAATTCCGCATGTTGAAGCCTCCATTACATTACAATGGGAAAGCAGATGGTTTCCCGGAAATGAACGACCCCCACGATCCGCAACCTCGCCGGGGCGCCTCCTGGCGTTCGATGTCTCATCCGACACATCATTCGACACGCACGATGCCAGGCATGTTGTATCTGCCATCAATGAGCGAGGAATAAGGACCGTAGAACCGGGCGGTGAACTGGAAGTCTCCCTCCGGCGCAGGCAGCCAGTTCTGCAGCTGCAAAGGATCCTCGGGTTCCTCGGTCTGAATATAGATGACGAGCTTGCCGCCCTCGGTTTGCAGCTTCCCGCGTTCCAGCATGTAGCTGTTGAGCGAATAACGGTCGATCGGGTTGTCCACGAAGTAGCCTTCGTTGTCGTAGAGGGGAATCTCCCAGAACTCCGTCACCGGTGGCATGTCTTGCAGATCGAAGGTGAGCGTGTAGCGGTGCGCGCCGGTCAACCGGTCTCCATTGGAATCCGTCATGCAGAACGTGCCGATATGGGACCTTGATGGCACCGGCGCCAGCACGGCGATCAACCCGTAGTAGGCCCGTTGCCGCCAGTTCGTGTCCTTGTAGTCAAGGTCACTCGTGAAATCCCAGCCGTTCCGCATGACGCCGGTTCCCGTCTCCGCAACCGCAAGGGCATCGGCACGGCCTTGTTCGATCCCGTCCGAGATGGCAGCAATAATCTCCGGGGTAAGCGTCTCCGGATCAAAGGTCATTCCCCGCTTGAGCCCGAGACGCGCGAACCGCTCAAGGGCGAGAATTTCCTGATGCCCGTCCTCTTGCAACGTGAAGGTCGGGTCGGCGAGCACCAGACCCACCCAACGCAGAAAATCAACGCCTGCAAGACGCGCCGGTTCCACGATGGTCTCCATGCCGGGATAGGTCGGATAGTCGGCTTTTGTCTCCGGAACATCATCGGGGCGTACATCCGTCCGGCCCGCCGCGATCCAGTCGCTGAGCGACATTACGGTGAAGCCGTCCTGAATTGAATTGACCACTGCCAACTCTTCTTGGGTGTCATCGGTCAGCGCCACGCGCCCGAGAATACCCGCGAAGTCCGAGCCTGACTTGACAATCTCTTCGCCGACGAACCCGTCCGGAAACTCCCCGCTCCAGTTCGGCCCGATGAGCAGGCGCCGCACTTGGCCCGGCGCATTGAACTGGCTGCCGATCATGTGCCACCAGCGGGCATAATTGTCGTAGAACTGCAGGCTCCAATAATGATCGCGGATGTCCGGGGTGGTGATCACCACCGGCTCTTTCGACAAATCGAGCATCGCGTTGCCATAAAGCGTGGTCGCATTGGGCGTGGTCGCGATCCGGGGCAATGCCTTGAGCGGCGTCCTGTTCCAGTTCAGGCGGTTGATGCCATAATTCAGCGGGTTTTGTTCGTTCTGCGCAAAGTTGTAGCGCAGGTGATAGAGGGCGACCGGGTGCATGCCCCAGAGGAAGACCTCCCTGCCGATCTCGCGCGCCTCATCGGTGGTCAGGTCCTGAGCAGCCTGAGCCTGCGCTCCTTCGGGGCGCGCTCCGACCACAGCAGCTGCGGTCAGGCCAGTGAACGAAGCGACGATTTGCCTGCGGGTCGGTTTCATGACGAGTTCCCTTTCTGATGTTTCGGGTATCGCTCGGCGTTGCTGGATCACCAACTGGTTGGGCATTTGAAGGCTTTCGGATCGCCCGAGAAGCCAAGAGTATCTCTCGTAAGACGTCTTTTCAGATACTTGCGCTCTACTGGATCGGCTCGACCGTTGGAAAGGTCCATGATCCATCAAGAACTTCGGCCCTGGGCTGGTAGACCTGCGGAAGCATATAGCAACCTGAATGGTTAGGCCTTGATCTCACGCAACGATATGCGATCGGCTTCGTCGCTCGATATCCGGTTCAGCGCAGAGGGTCGGTGAACGCGCACTGGGCTCACGCCAGAGAGCATCATCGCCCTGACCGTGAAAGCCGCTGCGTATTGACATGCTGGCCCGCGATCGACATGGACGAAGCGTGGGCTTCGAGAATAGTAGAGCCAAATCAAGCCGACCTCGCGGGCTTCAATCGAAAAAGCCACCAGATCATGGCCCGACAAGGCAGCGTGGAAGGCCGTGCCGCACGCGGCAAATTAGCGCGGCTTGGTTTTCGTTGTGCAGCAGCGACTGGGCTCCGTGGCAGTCGTGCAGCCAATGCCCCGGCTGGCGGTGCGGGAGGCCGCGCGCTGAGCCCCCGGCGCAAAGCAGCGCGCGGCCCGCCTACGACGATGGCGCAATGGTGTGAATGTCCGCTCTATCGTCATCGAGAAGAAGGATTTGCACCCGCAGCGAAGGTCGACTTCCCGCCCTTCCTTACGAATGCTGCGCGCGCATCGGTCGAGATTTCGCGCTTGCGGCTGAGGTCCGGTAGGTCGGCAGAGCTACTGATATCGGTCGTCAAGCGGCGGAACGGTACCCGCGTTCTCCCGTTGTCGTGATCGGCATCGGCTGGATCTCCGACAATGTCGAGGTCTCTCGCCGATCCCGTCAGGAAAGCGCAAGAATTGGGCCGTCGAGGAGGCGCACCAGGTCTCCGAAATAGCCACCGGACCGGGCGGGCTGCGTCGGGTCGGAGGTGATCGCGACAGCCAGGTCGCGCCCCATGTGAGCGGCGATGATCTGGCCGCCGTAGCCGCGGCCGAGGACATACCCCGACGGAGATACGAACCACCCGTAGCCGTAGGAGAGGCCTGACCAGGGCGAGCGGGTGTGCGGTCTGGTCGAGGCTTCGATCCAGCTTGTCGGAATGACCTGCTCGCCGTCAAAGACACCTCCGTCCCGAAGCAACGTTGCGACCTTGAGCATAGCAGTCGGCCGCAGCGCCATTTCGTTCCCACCCAAAAAGTACCCCTGTGGATCTCGGGTCCAGGCGGGTATCTCGATGCCGAGGGGAGCCCCGAGGCGCGAGCGCGCCTGTTCCAGAAGGCTCAGGCCCGTGGCCTCGGCAAGCACGGCGCCCAGAACGTGCGTGGACCCGGTCGAGTACAGCATTCGCGTGCCCGGTTCTGCGACCATGGGGCGGGAGAGCGCGTTGGCGACCCAGTTCGATGAGCTGACCCATTCCCCATAGGCAGAGCCGGACGTCCGCTCGAGGCCGGCGCGGAGCGTGACCAGGTCCTCCATCGTGATGTCCGCCGCACCGGGTGTCGCATCCCTTGGAAGGAGGCGCGGCGCCAGATCGGCGATCGTCGCGCGCACCGAGGGAACCTCGCCGCGATCGATCGCGCTGCCCAGCAGCAGAGCGACGATGCTCTTCGAGCAGGACTTGATGTTGGCGGGGCGATCCAGCCCCGGACCGCGGGGGGCCTCCGCAAAGACCGTCTCGTTCGCCCGACGGATCTGGAGAGAGTGGAGCTGGGGGAGGCTTGCAACCGCGGCACGCAGGTCATCTGACTGCGCACGAGCGACAAGCGGCGTCGCCAGCGTCGCGGCCGCGGACAGGGAGAACAGGCGTCTTGTGATCATGATGCGAACTTCGGAAGTCAGGGTGCCGATGTCCAGTTCGCTTCGGTCACGATTGTGTTGCTTGAGCAGGAATCGAAGCTGCTTCCTGGTTTCAGCGTCTTGCTCACGTACAGCCGCCAAGACCGCAGCGCGGGTGGACGGATGAGTCGGTTACGCTCTTGGCCGCCTGACTTCAGATAACGCGTTCGGGAAAAAAGATCCTTGAAGGGATCCGTTCGGTTGATGTTCGGACCAAGCAGGCGCGATCAGCCCACAAGAATTCCTTAGTATATTGTAAATAAACGATTAGTTCGGAGCCCTGCCAAATGCGAAGAAGCCAAGGGCCGTTGGTTAACGGGCGCCATCACGTCACCTCCAAAACCGTCCTATGGCGGAAAAAAAATCTGCGCGTTTGGGATGAGACGGGTCTGTGGACCTCGAACTCCGGACTTTTGACCCACCCCCTCCCTCGCCGGCTGCTGGTTAAGGCCATGTAGGCGCGAGGACTGCGTGTTTGATGCCATGTTGGGACGGGAACGCTGGCCTCGGGACAATGGAATGTCCCATCTAACGATATGGAATCACGTATTTTTTCAAATGGGACAAGATAGGAAAAGAACGAACCCCTCGTGTGGAAGCGAGATGAGTGTGGGCAAAGTAGGGGTATCTGCGCGAGGCGTCCCAAATGTCCCAGGCAGGGATACACACGAAATTTCAATGCCTTGCCTGGGACGTTGTAGCCACATTGGTTTGAGTGAGCGATGCTCAACCAGCCTCGCAGCGCAGTAGTTCCGCCGGTATCATCAGAACCCTTGGTTTCAAGCGAGGGCCAAGCCGAACCGGGTTTGCCGGCTTGTATACACCGTTCAGTTTCATCAGGGCCGAAGCATGAGCACCGTCTCGCCATTTGGTGTCGGCGAAGAGTTCGGCCGTGGGCGTTGATCTGCCCGGCAGAATGGCCAATTCCGCCTTACCCCTTAGTGGATGAATGCCAAATCGGCAAAGTTCGGCAATCGGGTCTGCGCTGCCCTCGCACGGATCGCCGAACATCGTGTGATTCACCAGTTCACGTACGCTTCGCCGGACACCATGATCCAACGGCAAGGTCTTGTTCAGCAAGTACTCAAGAGCGTCCGTGCCTTCGGAATCCTGATCTGCCTCGCCGCTTTCGTCGATAAGATTGCGAAGCATCGGGTCCAGCTTGTCCAGCCTGAGTTGGTCGACCGGCCCGTCATGCAACAGGAGATCGAGGCCCGTGAGGACCGTCGCTGCCGTATCCGCTTGCCGCGTGTCTGCCCCAAGTTGCTTTGCACGCATTGCAATCATTGCGTGGGTCGTGTCCCAAATGAGGCTGCGCATCAACATACGACCGCGAAACTTTGCGGATAGGCCCCCGCAACAATCTCGCAGGCGAAGGAAAAGATCTGGAGGCGCGTTCACGGGCAAAGCTTTCAACTCGATCATCACAAAACGAGAGCGGTCCTGTGGTTGCAGGTGGATGTGGTTGATCGAAGTGACATAGGCCGCGCCCAACGTCCGGAAGCTGACTGCAGTGTGATCTGCACCGCCGCGGGCAATGCGTCCGCCCTTGCCGCCGGACATTGCGCGGAACAGCGCAAGCATCCTGTCCTGGCGCGATGACGTGCCGGGATTGTCTTCCGGTTCGAACTCATCGATGAGTATCGGCCGTGCGTGGTTGTTCCTCGACTGGCGGAGACCGGCCTCCGTGGCGTCGTTCACGACGCCTCCGGCGACCTCGCCAAGAAGCGTGGCTGCCAGTTCGATCAAACCGGACTTTCCGCTTCCGCGACTGCCGTGCACATAGAGATGTGATCGCCAAGCTGGAAAGCCACCAAGGCTCGCGGCGGCAGTCCACCCGAGCCACACCGCAGCATCTTCAGGGCGCATCCAACCCCAGCATTGCTCAAGATCTTGCAGTAGTTTCTTGAAGGTGTCGGGTCGTGCTGGCGAAAAATCTGGTTTCTCGATAGGTGCCGCGCCGATCATGATCTGGGAGGCACCGTGTTCATTGAGTGGGGAAACGGTGCCGTGCGGATCGACATAGCAGTCACCACAATGGGCAACAGCATGATTGCTTTCAGCGCGCCAAACCCCAATCGATTTCTGCTCCACCCTGGCTGGATCGAAGATACCTTTGGCATTGCATTCGGCGATGATCCATTGACCGGCCTTCTTGGGACACCAACCATTGTCACGGGCCGCGAACTTCGAACGACACCATTCCTCGATGGGATCTCCCATGCCCTCGAACAAGGCTCTCACCCCTCTGCCGCTCTCGAGGGACTCCGCCTTCATTGTGCGAAGTTCTCCCGCCGGCGAGAGGAAGTGGTAGCTTCCGTTGGAATGTCCCAGAGGCGTCAGCGGAGAGATGTACTCCGCCGGACATTCGACCTTTTCGGCCTGGAGCAGCGCTTTGTGAATTGAACTGGCCGGGCTGGCGGCCCGATTCTTCTGTACCTCTTGGTTATGCATCGGCTCCGCCCTCCACACGTGAGAACGGCGGTGAGAAAGTCGGCCACGGTAGCGGCGGGATGACCCTGCTGCGGGCGGCGTAAAAGTCGTCCACCTTTGCCCTTCTTGATTTGA
>NZ_FZOY01000009.1 GCF_900188335.1 Tropicimonas sediminicola
TCAAATCAAGAAGGGCAAAGGTGGACGACTTTTACGCCGCCCGCAGCAGGGTCATCCCGCCGCTACCGTGGCCGACTTTCTCACCGCCGTTCTCAGCATCACATCGCTCTGGGCAAACCGATGCAGAACGGCATCTTAGAAAGCCTCAATGGCCGCATGCGCTATGAGCTTTTGAACGAGACCATGTTCCACGACATGGCCCTTGCCCGCTCCGCAATCCGGGCTTGGGCAGCAGATTACAATGAAGAAAGGCTCAATTGCGCCCTCGACTATCCGACCCCGAAGACGTTCGCCGAGCACCTGTCAACCGAAACCAACAGCCGCGCTGCGTCACAGGAAACCTCCGCGCACCTGTCGGTTGCTCCACCTGCGCCAATCGGCGTATCAACCCAAAGGGCTCCGGTTTCCGCTGGATGAAAGTTCACTGGCATGTCAGTGGCCATTCAGATTAGCGGATAAACTCAATCAGAATCCGTCGGCTAACACTGGGTCGGATCAGCGATAGGCGCCCTGGATTGAAACGAAGCTCTATCGATTTCGCCCCAAATAACCCACCCGTTTTGCGTCACTTTCAATATAGGCCCGGCACCAACCGATAGCGTACGCGAAGCGCGTAGTCTCGATAGCCTGGCAACTCCTCCTGCAAAGTCCGATCTTCGAGAGCCGTTCTCAAAACTGAAACGACCAATGCTACCGTCGCAGGTAGCAATGTCCACAACGAGCCCAATGCCAGAACGATACCGAACAGCGCAATGATATTTCCGGCGTAGCCCGGATGACGGACAATCCGGTACGGACCGCTTTCACACACCACGTGCCCTCTATCGATCCGAATTACTACCACGCTGTAGAAAAAGCGATTCTCTTCGATTGCCCAGGCTGCGAAAGCGTATCCAAGCGCTATCAACATGAAACCAAAGAGATTCAGCCAGGGCAGAAAGTCCGGAGACCATGAGTGGCGATGGTCCAGCCCGGCAACGATAACCATCGGATAGCTGATACTCACTGCCAATAGTGGCGCAAGAACCTTATCCCACGATTTCGCATTCTGCAGATTTTCGCTGCTCTGTCTTTCGGCAATCAATCCGGGATGCCTTTGCTCTGCCCACAAGCGCCCGCCAATTCCAAAGCCGATAATGAGCACGGCAAAGAACCACGCTTGCAACCAACCGGGGTCGCCGCTGCATATCAATAACAGCAGTGGAACGAGAAGATACGCCAGCACCAGTTTGATCCACTGACCTAGCGATCCTTTTGGAACTGGCCATTCTGGGCCACTCTTCGATGTCATGTAACACCCCGGGAGGTCAGCTTTGAGCATACACCTGCCTGAAATTAGCATCAAACGGCCAGTCGAGGCAGCCTGAGTCCGCTCTATTCGCATGCCGGGTCTTTTTCATTCACCGCGCAATGTCGTGCTGCGGCCAGATATCATGTTACCCTGACTTCACTCGCGACGGAGGTCAAACATGTCGATTGCTGCTTTTTGGCTTATCCAAGCCCCGGGTTGGTTGCTCTTTGCCTACCTCGCAGTGGCACAATGCACCGCCGCGGTGAACTATTCACTCGGGGTTCAGATGGGGACACAGGAGCCGGCCGACCGGATAACCGAGGTGGGCGTAGCATTTTTCAAAGGCTATGCGGGTGCTGATCTGGTCTTCTACACGCCAGTATTGGGTTTGGGCCTGATCGGGCACCTAATCGGATCGTCATGGGCCGGAATTGCTCTCGGTGCGGCTCTTGGGGTAACCGTGTATTGGCCGACCGCCTGTCTTTGGACGGTGAAGGCCGCTCGGGGCGCCGCTGGCTGGGACTTGCCCAAAGAAGAGCAATACTGGATTGTGCTGCCCCTTATCGCAGGGTGGGGTGCTCTTGGCCTCGCCCTTCTGCTTCTCGGAAAATGACTTTACACGAATTTTATCCCTTCGGCCGGGCGCGGCTCGTCAGCCGTGAAGGTATGAGAGAACTAATGGCCGCATAAGGTTTGGAATTCCTTCGCAGGACCAATCAGCAATCTGCCATTGCGGACCAAAGAGATCACCCAGGAAAAGGACGCCTGCAGCGCCCGAAACCATCAACCCAATGGTATAACACCAACGATATTTCCCTCCCCTGAACAACATGCTTAGGGGGACGCGAGCCGCAGCTTCCACGATCAATCACAATGGCATTAAGAAGCCGCCACAGCACTGCGAAAAATGAGAAATCCGCAATCCTCAATACACATACGGCCTATTGCAGCTTCCGCTTGTCGCAATAGGGCTGACGAGGTCGTAAGGGCCTGGAGAGCAAAGGCAGTTGTTCTGTTGCTGCCCGTGATTCAGCGAACTACAGCAAGTGTTCAGGTTGTTTGCGGCCTGCTCGATCACGGCTTGCTCGTCAGGATCGTCGGATTCTGCATACAGGTTGAGGAGATCGTTGTAGGCGCTGATGGTATTTCTGGCACTGCAGGTCGTGCTTGCACTTGGCTCAGCGGGCGCGATACCGGCGGCGAACAAGTAACTGATAACAAGTCCGCAGCCGAGAACACGAGCCGCGCTCGAACCAACGTTTGCAAACAGTTGTGTCACCATCTTGATCAGCTCCCGGATAGGTCTCGTTCGCGCTTGCTACTCCTGCAACTTGGCGGTCGAATGAGCGATGAGGGGCTTGTACCGACCTTTCCCAAGTAAGTTTTGTTGGGGTCATGGTGCTATCTGCGCGGCTCGCCCGCAACGCTTTTCGTCCTGTAGCGTCTCTTGAAACCTATCAAGTGCGTCCAACAGGCGCGACACAGGCCTTGGTTCGCGCTTCAGTGGCATGGTTGCCGATCGAGAGGACACCGCGGATAATTCGGTCGAGCCGAAGGCCTTCGATCGCGAGGGTCGGACCTGTCAGCATCTCAAGGCCGAAGCTGCCCGTACTCACCGGCTCGCCTCAACGATCGCACGGATCATCGGCTGTTACACAGCCACTTCGATCGGCTGGAAGCTGTTGGCGCGCGCGTGGCGCACCGCCAACCAGCGCGCCGCGGCCAGTGCCATCCACCGCATCTGCTTGCTCAGGCCAGGCAAGCCCTTTGGGACTATGTCGACTCCGGCCCCTACAGCGTGCCGTGAGGGAACTTGTCGCCGGGACACCGGCCCGGATTCTTCGCGTCATGCGATCACTGTGAAGTCCAGGACATCGTAGTTTCCGGACTGACCCTCGATGCGGATTTCGAACAGCTCGACTTCCGCAACCTTCAGGTCGATCGCCGCCAGCGTATTCATTGCATCCACGACGTAGCCACTTCCGAGCTGGGACACGACCGCTGCGGCAGTGGCCGCGTCGGCGACATACAGGATCGCCGTGTCCAGCCCGAGGGCTCCGTTGAAGGTCTGATTTGCGTAGTCCCCCGAAGGGCCGTTCGGTCCGATGACGAAACTGTCGTCGATCGCCGTCAGGTAATCGTCGCCAACGATGTAATCAGTGACGCCGGACGCGTGGTCGGAGGATTGCCGCCAGACAAAAACGTCGTCGCCCAGTCCACCCACGGCCATGTCCGACCCTTGTCCACCGAAGGTCAGGTGATCCCCGTCTTCCTGGCCGAACATCCGGTCGTTGCCGCTGCCGCCGGTAAGTGTGTCTCGCCCCGCATCACCGATCAGCACATCGTCACCGTCGTCGCCGTCAAGCGTGTCGTCGCCGTCACCAGCGCGAAGGACATCGTGGTCGGATAGACCCGCAAGCATGTCGTTCCCCGCCTGACCGACAATGAAGTCGTGGCCCGAACCTCCCCGCAACAGGTCGTTTCCCGCACCGCCGTCGAGGTAGTCGTTGTCTGCCTTGCCGTCGAGTTCGTCGTCGCCGTCCTCACCGATCAGGACATCGTCGCCGCCATCGCCATCGAGCACGTCTTTGCCCCATTGACCGTTGAGCCAGTCGTTGCCGTTCCCTCCGGAGGCATAGTCATTGCCCGCGCCGGCAAATACGGTGTCGCGCCCATCCTCGCCGATGATGTGATCGTCTCCGCGGTTGCCGTAGATCGTATCATTGCTCCATTGGCCGTTGAGCCAATCGTTGCCGTCGCCACCGTAGATCAGATCGTCGTCCGCGCCGCCGAAAACGGTATCGGAACCTTCCCCGCCTTCGATCTGGTCCGGACCACGGTTTCCGAAGAGCGTGTCGTCACCGTCGCCACCATCCAGACGGTCACCATCATCTCCGCCGTGGAGCTGGTCAGCCCCCGCCGCGCCGCGCAACAGATCACGTCCTGCACCGCCGTCGAGGTAATCGTTGTCCGCCTTGCCGTCGAGTTCATCGTCGCCGTCTTCGCCAATGAGCACGTCATCGCCTCCGTCGCCGTCGAGCACGTCATTGCCCCACTGGCCATTGAGCCAGTCGTTGCCGTTTCCGCCAGAGACATAGTCATTGCCGCCGCCCGCGAAGACCGTATCGCGTCCATCCTCGCCGATGATGTGATCGTCGCCGCGGTTTCCGTAGATCGTATCATTGCCCCATTGGCCATTGAGCCAGTCGTTCTCGTCACCGCCAAGGACCATGTCGTCTCCACTGCCGGCGTAGACGCGATCGGCACCGCCTTCTCCTTCGAGAGTGTCATTGCCCTGATTGCCGAAGAGTGTATCGTCGCCGTCTCCACCGCGAAGCCTGTCTTGGCCATCCCCGCCGTAGAGCATGTCATTGTGTCTCTCGCCGTCGATCCAGTCAGCCTGCGCTCCGCCGTAGATCGTGTCCCTCCCGTCACCGCCGAGAAGGACGTCGAGCCCGCCCATCCCACGGATCGTGTCGGCACCAGCGAGGCCCTTGAGGATCTCGTTCGCAGGCGTGCCCACGATCTTGTCCACGCCCCGCGTGTCGCGGATCTCAAGTGGACCGGTCGCCGACAGGACGTAGGCGCCGGTGGTGAAACGCGAGAAGCGAGTGTCGACCGGAGTGTCTTCGGGAAGGGTGCCGTGCACCTGCAGCCGGAAATCGCCAGTGTCTTGCGCCTGGAATTCAAGCGTCACCCGTTGGTCGCCATTGGCGTTGTCGCTAGCTGCAACCACCTGACCAGATGGCGACAGCACCGTCAGTTCGGGGGTCAACTGGCTGGTAGCGATTCCGCTCCGGGGCGCGTTCACGGTAAATCGGTACGTTGCGCCTTCCTGAAGCGCGATCGCGAAGACATCCTTATCGCCGTGGTAGTCGACGGATGATCGGATCGCGTCACGTGCATTTGCGAACTCGGCTATCGGGAAGACCGCCGACGTTGTGCTGTAGGCAAGCGCCAGCATGCCCTCCCAGCCATCGGAATGCAGCACACCGGGCAAGGCCAGCGACTGCGTCTTACCATGGTCATCCGGCGGCCCCGGCGCGATGTCGATCTCGCGCATCTGGATGTTGAAGCGGCCAAAGTCCTTCTTCTCATCAAAGACCTTCAGGTAGAAGGTGCCCTCTTCGAGATCGTTATGGAAGAACAGAGCGGCATTGTTGCCCGCCCCGCCGTCCTCGTCGGAGATCAGAACCGTGCCGGTGCGCAGAATGTCACCGTTCCAACTCCGCAGTTCGACGGCCGGGTCCGGCAGACCCTTGGCACGTGGCTTGCCCTCTGACCGGATGTCGAGCTGGTAGGTCTTGCCCAACTCCAGATCGACCTTGAACCAGCCTTCCCGCTGGCCGGCCCATTGGATCCTGTAGTCAGTGCTGGAGATGGGGCCGATCTCTACGGCGTTCATCGGGTTCATGATGCGTGGAAGATTCTCGCCCATTGTAGTCCCCCCTTGGATGTGTCGGTTGGTCTACCGAGGCTCCACGCGCCGAGAGGCTGGCCCGATCACAAGGTGCTGGCGTCACCACCATCTCCATCCGGGGGCTTCCCCGCCGCATGAACCCTCGATCTCTATTTAACCAGCATACAACACACGAGACTTGCCGGCATTGATGCGGGTCAGATGACAATGCCAGCCGGTGTCGCTCAAAGCGAATTGGGTTGGGGACGCCACCATCGAGCAAACGGCTGCGTTCTGATTTTTCGGACTGGAGGGCCAACTGGAGTTTATCCGACCCGCCAAAGGAAACCGGACAGCTTACGCAACCTCGCTCGCGCGATACCCATCCCCCTAGCTTCCAGCCGTAGTGGAGCACGCAGCGCGCAATAGCTGTCGGCGTGCTTGGGATGATCGTTTCATGAACAAGGCCGAGCCAAGCTGACTGCGGCAGGCTTTGACGAGCTGCGCACTGTAGCACCACCCTTGGGATATCATGGATGTGATGTTTGACTCGGCTGCCGGCCAAGAAGGGCACGTTGCGTAAACCACATGGAAACGCTCACCGGAATGATCGGTCCAAGCAACACCTGAAGGACGTCTAATTCGGCGCCTCGCGTCAGGCGTTTCGCGCCCACCTTCCGGTGCGGCACCTTCGGGATATCATGAATGTAATACGCCGGCTTGCGCACCTGCACCGG
The DNA here is from genome assembly GCF_900188335.1 of Tropicimonas sediminicola. GTDB lineage: Bacteria > Pseudomonadota > Alphaproteobacteria > Rhodobacterales > Rhodobacteraceae > Tropicimonas > Tropicimonas sediminicola. The sequence goes on from NZ_FZOY01000009.1 coordinate 6,428, forward strand.
CAGGTGGCACGCCATAACCTGAACCACCAGACCCATTGGCTCGGTCCGGTCGGGCACGCTCCTCCGGAGACGCAGCATACCGCATCCCGCGACAGGCATACTGGACCCGCTTTCCGCTGCGGCACCAAGAGATACCAATCGCATGATAAACCTCAGCTGGATGCCAGCCCGGGCGAGGACGTGCTCCATCGCGGCTTTGCGAGACGTCCTGCCGACATCATGCCGGACTCCCGTGCGGCGGCGATGCTGCTCAAGCTCCGGCTGCGCCACTTGTATGAAAGACAGCCCAGAGAGGGTCGAACGGGAACGCGCTCAGCGCGCGAGTCCCTCGAGCAGCGCAGTCCGCAGGGCGTCCGCGTCCAGGCCCATCGCGACGTTCAGCCTGTGCGGCCCGGGCACCAGGGCGCCGGTGTCGAGTTCCACATCGAGGCTGCGTTCCTCGATCCTGAACAACTCCGGGTGCTCAGCCAGCAAGGGCACGCAGGGGTCGTGGAGCGGGCGGCTCTCGGCACCGTTCGTGGCGGCGAAATAGGCCTCGATCAGCGCCGCCGCGGCGATGGCCGGCGACTGGCCGGTTGCACGAAGGTCGGCGATATAGGCGGCGTCGGCCCGCAACTGGCGCGTGGCATCCAGCGGGATCAGGGTCAGCGGCAAACCGGCTGCCAGCACCGCGGCCGCGGCGTGCGGGTCGTGGGCGATATTGAACTCGGCCTTCGGGCCGACATTGCCGGGCTCATCGACCGCGCCGCCCATGGCGATCACCCGGCGGATCCGGCGCGCCACTTCGGGTGCGCGCTCCAGCAGCAGCGCGAGGTTGGTCAGCGGACCGAGACAGTGCAGGTCGACCGTCTGCGGCGGATGCGCCTCGAGCAGCGCAACCATCGCGGCGACGGCATCCGCGCTCGCGGGGGCAGCCTCGGGTTCCGGGAATTCCACGCCGCCGAGGCCGTCGTTGCCATGAATGCCGGTCTCGGGGCGCGGCTCCTTGCCAAGCGGCGCGGCGGCGCCTGCGTAAACCGACGTCGGAACCCTGGCCAGCGCACAGATGCGCCCGGCGTTGCGGGTGGTCACCGAAAGGCCGATGTTGCCCGCCACCGTGGTCAGCGCGGCGACCTCGAGCCGGGGATGCTGCAGCGCGTAGAGAATGGCGATCGCGTCGTCGATGCCCGGATCGGTGTCGATGATGATGGTCATTGCCCCAGCCCCTCCATGATGCGCACCCAGGAGCGCATGCCGCCCCGGAAGCTCGACAGATCGTATTTCTCGTTCGGGCTGTGAATGCGGTTGTCGAAGCGGGCGAAGCCCACAAGCAGCGCATCGACGCCCAGTTTCTCGCGCAAGGCTCCGATGATCGGGATCGTGCCGCCTGTCCCGCAGGTGGTCGAGCGGCCCCATTCCTGCGCCAGCGCTTCAAGCGTCGGCGCGAGGAACGGGTTGGCAGCATCCATCGCCCAGGCAGGCGAAAGGCCGTGATCGGTGAATCTGACGCTGCAATCGGCGGGCAGGTGCGCGCGGACATGGGCCTGGAAGGCGTCGCGGATCTGCGCGGGGTCCTGCCCCGCGACCAGCCGGAACGACAGCTTTGCATGGGCCTGGCAGGGGATCACGGTCTTGAAGCCCGGATCGGTATAGCCGCCCCAGACACCGTGGATCTCGCAGGAGGGCCGCGCCCAGACCTGGTGGAGCACCGGACGCCCCTGCTCGCCCGCAGGCACACTCAGGCCGACATTCCCGAGAAACCCGGCCTCGTCGAAAGGCAGAGCGGCCCATTCGGCGGCGGTCGCTTCCGGCAGTTCGGCCACGCCGTCGTAGAACCCCTCGATGGCGACCCCGCCCTGCGCGTCGCGCAGCGAGGCGAGCACCGTCGACATGACCCCGAGCGCGTTCGCGGCGGCATTGCCGAACATGCCGGAATGCAGGTCGCGGTCCCCGGCGGTGATCGTCATCTGCTGCCCGACCAGCCCGCGCAGCATGGTGGTGACGGCGGGCGTCTCGCGGTCCCACATGTCGGTGTCGCAGACGAGGACCACGTCGCAGGCCAGTTCCTCCGCCGCGTTTTCGAGGAATCCGGGCAGCGAGGCCGAGCCGCTTTCCTCCTCTCCCTCGAACAGGAAGCTGACGCGGATCGGCAGTCTCCCCCTGGTCTCGATCAGAGCGCGGCAGGCCTCGACAAAGGTCATCAGCGCGCCCTTGTCGTCAGAGGCGCCGCGCCCGACGATATGGGTGTCGCCGTCGACCGGGACCAGCACCGGCTCGAAGGGCTCGGTGTTCCACAGGTCCAGAGGATCGGGCGGCTGCACGTCGTAATGCCCGTAGAACAGCACATGCGGCGCGTCCGCCGGGCCGTCGAGATGGCCGACCACCATCGGATGGCCGGTGGTCGGGTGAACCTTCGCCTCCGCCCCCATGTCGCGCAACGTCTGCGCCAGCCACTTGGCAGCGCGGGCGACGTCGGGCGCATGGGCCGGGTCGGTCGAGACAGAAGGGATGCGGATGAAGTCGAACAGCCGCGCAAGACGGTCGTCCATCGTGGCGTCGATATGGGTGAGTGTGTCGGTCATCGGGTCTTTGCGGTCCTGTCGATTTCTACGATGCGGGCCTTGAAACGGCTTGCCACCTGAAGCGCGTCGGCAAGTGCCTTGTCCGCGTCGAGGGTCGAGACCTGGCGGTCCTGCATCAGCCATTGCCCCGCCACCATCGTGCCGCGCACGTCGGTCGGCAGGGTGGCGAAAGTCAGCATCGAATAGATGTCGTAGATCGGGTGGAGGCGCGGGTCCTCAAGCGAAATGCGGATCAGGTCCGCCTGCTTTCCGGCCTCGAGCGAACCGATCCGGTCGGCCATGCCGAGCGTCGCCGCGCCTTCGATGGTCGCCATGCGGAGCACCTCGGTGCAGGGCAGGATGCCGCGCGAGCGGCCGGCGATCTTCTGGAACATCGCGGCCGGTCCGAACTGGCTGAAGAGGTCCAGCGTGTTGCCGGACATCGGTCCGTCGGTGGCGATACCGACGTTGATGCCGCGCACGCGCAGATCGGTGATCGGCGCGATGCCGCGCCCCGCCTTGCCGTTCGACCGGGCGTTGTAGGCGACATGGACGCCGCGTTCTGCCATCAGGTCCATGTCGGCCTCGGTGGGGTACATGCAATGGGCCGCGACCAGCGCCGGGGTCAGCAGGCCGGCGCGGTCGGTCACTTCAACCGTGGTGCAACCGTGGGCCTTATGCGCCCATTCGAGCTCGGGCTCGGTCTCGGCCAGGTGCATCTGCACCGGCAGGCCGGGATGATCGGCAGACCATCTCGCGACCCGGGCCATGACCTCGAGCCCCGTGGAATAGGGCGCGTGCGGCGCGGCCGAGGCGGTGATGCGCGGGTGATCCCGATAAAGATCCGCCAGCGCGTCGAGCCGCGCGAAGCCCTCGTCCATCGTCGCGTGATCGGGGGCAGCGAAATCGGCAAGCGTCTGCCCGACGACGCCGCGCAGGCCGGCGCGGTCCAGCACCGTGCCGATCCGGTCCTCGAAATAATACATGTCCGCGACGGTGGTGACGCCACCCCGGATCAGCTCCAGCGCCGCCAGTTCCGCCCCGATTTCGACCACCTCGGCGGAGACCAGCGCCCGTTCCAGCGGCAGGATGTAGCGGAAGAGGCGGTCGTCCACGTCCTCGCCCAGTCCGCGGAACAGGGTCATCGGCATGTGGCAGTGCGGGTTGACCATGCCGGGCATGACCAGATCGCCACCCATGTCCTGCACCGCGCCCAGGCCCTCGGGCGGGTCCCCTGCCCCGAGCGACGCGATCCGGTCGCCGTCGAGCGCGATCCAGCCGCGCTCGAACTCGGTCATCTGCGCGTCCATGGTCAGGACGCGGGCATTCGCCAGGACCGTCATTCCGCTGGCAGCAGGCAGCACTGCTCGGGTTGCGGGACGAGGGTGACGTTGGCGCCGCTCTCCAATGGCGCGCTCAGCGGGCCGTTGGCCGCAACGCTGCCGCCCGGTGTTTCGCAGGTGTACTGATAGGCGCGGCCGATATACGTGCGCAGACCCAACGTCGCCGGAATGCCCTCGGCCCCGGGCGCGGCGCTGACCAGCAGCCCATCGGGGCGCGCGGCAAAGATGAACTTCTTGCCCGGCACGGTGAACTGGCTCTTGGGCAGCACGATCTGCGCCCCGCCGTCCATCTCCGCCGTGACGCTTTCGCCCATGTCCGAAATCACCCGCATGTCGACCATGTTGTCGAAACCGACGAAATCCGCAACGAAAGCGTTGGCGGGCCTGGAGTACAGCACCTCGGGTGTATCGAGCTGCATGATCCGCCCGCCCTTCATGATCGCCACCCGGTCCGAGATCGAGAACGCCTCTTCCTGGTCGTGCGTGACGTAGAGCGCGGTGGTGCCGTTCGCCTGCTGAAGCCGCCGGATCTCGACCCGCATGTCGACACGCAACTTGGCGTCGAGGTTGGACAGCGGCTCGTCGAACATCAGCAGCGGCGGATCGATGACCAGCGCACGTGCCAATGCCACGCGCTGCCGCTGGCCGCCCGACAGGTTCGCCGGGTGCCGGTCTGCCAGCGCGCCGAGGCCGACACGTTCGATCATCTCGTCGACGCGGCGGGTGCGCTCGGCACCGCCGATCTTTCGCTGTTTCAGGCCGAAGCCGACGTTGTCGCGCACGGTCAGGTGCGGGAACAGCGCATAGGTCTGGAAGACGAGGCCGATGTCGCGGGAATGGGCAGGCAGCCGGGTCAGGTCGCGCGCGCCGAGGCGGATCGCGCCCGAGGTGGGCTCCAGGAAACCGGCGACAAGGCGCAGCGTGGTGGTCTTGCCGCAGCCGGAAGAGCCCAGCAGCGACACCAGCTCGCCCTCGGCGATGTGCAGCGACAGGTCCTCCAGCACCTTGGTGGTGCCGTAGTGGGCCGTGATGTTCTCAAGCGTCAGGGATTGGGTCATTTTGTCAGGAATGTCAGTCCAAGGGTCCGCTCGACCACCGCCATGACGGCCACGGTCACGCCCATCAGCAGAACCGACACCGACGCGATGGTCGGGTCGAAGAACTGCTCCATGTGGGCCAGGAGCTGGATCGGAAGGGTCGAGACGCCGGGTCCGGTCAGGAAGATCGAAATCGACACGTCGTTGAGCGAAGTGATGAAGGCGAGGATGAAGCCGGCGATGATGCCCGCGCGGATGTTCGGCAGCACGACGATGAAAAACGCCTTGAGCCGGGGGCATCCCAGCGACACGGCGGCCTCCTCGATCGAGAAATCGAAGCTGTTGAGCGACGCGCCGACCACGCGCACCGTGTAGGGCAGCACCAGCAGCGCATGGCCGATCAGCAGTGCCGCCATGATCGGCAGGCCGATGCCCGCAGCCAACGACTTCATCAGCGAGAAGCCCAGCACGATCTCGGGGATCAGGATCGGCAGCACAAAGACGTTGCCGAGGAAGGCCGGCAACTCGACCCGGTAGCGCGCCATTGCATAGGCCGCCGGGATGCCGATCAGCATCGACAGCGTGGTGCCGCCGACGGCCAGCATGAACGAGGTGCCCATCGTGCGGGTGAAGGCCGAGATCTCGAAGATGTTGCTGAACCAGCGCAGGGTCAGGCCCTGCGGCGGAAAGGTCAGGAAGCTCGTGTCCGACAGGGCCGCGCCGATGATGACCACCAGCGGCCCCAACAGGAACAGGAAGGTGACGACTGTGGCGGCGATCAGAAGCGGGTGAATGCGGTGTTTCATGTCGTCAGCCCGCCACCGGGTTCAGCTTGCGGGCGACCTTGGACATCACCAGCACCGTGGTCAACGTCACTACCACCATCACTGCCGCGATGGTCGAGGCCCCGACCCAGTCGAAGGTGACCATCGCCCGCTGATAAAGGAACGTGCCCATCATCATCTGCCGTTCGCCGCCCAGCAGTTGCGGCGTCGCGTAGGAGGTGAAGGAGCCGGTGAAGACCAGCACTGAGCCGACGATCAGCCCCGGCACCGCCATCGGCAGCACCACCTGCCGGAAGGTCGCCGCGGGTGTCGCGCCAAGCGATGCGGCGGCGTCCGTCATGTCCTGCGGAATGCCCTCCAGCACGCCCACCAGCGTCAGGATCATCAGCGGCACGAACAGGTAGACCATCGCGACGATGACCGAACCTTGAGTGTAGAGCATCGATAGCGGCTCGGAGATGACGCCGATCTTGAGCAGGAAGCTGTTGAGGATGCCGTTCTTGCCGAGGATGACCAGCCAGGCGAATGAACGCACGACCACGCCGGTCAGCAGCGGAAAGACCGCAGCGATGATCAGCAGGCTTTTCAGGCGCGACGGCGCACGGGCAACGACCCAGGCGGTGACGAAGCCGATCGCGACCGAGATGATGGTGGTGATCAGCGCGACCTCCATGGTGCGCCAGAGCACGGTCATGCGGAACTTGGAATTGAAGAAGGCGGCGTATGTCGAGAACGGCCCCTTCGGATCGCCGAAGGTCGTCAGGAACGTCGCCAGCACCGGAAGTCCGAGGAACACGAAGACCAGCAAAGTAGCCGGTGCCACGAACAGCCAGGCGCGCAGGCGGGTAGACATTCTGTTTCCTTGAATGGGGATGGCAGGGCGCGCGCGGCGCCCCGCCCGTCAGGCAAAGGCCCGGATCAGAGGCCGAAGACCTCGTTCCAGCGGTCGATCCAGTCGATCTTGGCCGCGTTCATCTTGGCGTAGTCCATGCGGTTCAGCTTGGCGATGGCCTCGGCGCCATAGGTCCAGACCGAGGCCTGCTCCGGGGTCAGCTCGACCTCGGCGTTCACCGGGGCGTCGACGCCCTGCGCGCCGTTGGCGTGCTGGACTTCGGTGGAGAGCACGAAGTTGATGAACTCGTAGGCCAGGTCCACGTTCTCGGCCCCGGTGGGGATGTTGATCGTGTTCAGGGTAGCAATGTCGCCGTCCTCGAGCTCGGCCCAGGTCATCGACGGCACGGCCTCTTTCAGGGAGGCCAGCGTGAAGTCCTGCGCGATCGCGACCGAGGCTTCGCCGGTCGAGATCAGGTTCACCATCTCGGACCCGGTGTTGTAGTTCTTGACCGAGTTCGGCTCCAGCGCGGCGATGGCTTCGAAGGCGGCGTCGGTGTCCTCGTAGGCGTCGACACCGGCGTATTTGCCCGCCTGCACGACGACCATCGGCCCGGCGGTCGTGGTGATGCCCGGCAGGGTCACTGCCCCGGCCAGGTCCTCGCGCCAGAGGTCGTTCCACGAGGTGATCGGCTCGACGGTGTCGGCGTTGTAGACGATGCCGGCGCGGCCGACGGCATAGGCCGGGCCATAGCCGCCCTGCGGGTCCTGCGCGATGTCGTAGAGCTTCTCGATGTTCGGGATGCGCGAGCGATCGATTTCCTGGAAGGTGCCCGCCTCGATGCCGATCTGCGAATAGCTGTCGGTCAGGTAGATCACGTCGACACCGCGGCCGCCGCGCGCCTGCAGCTTGCCGAGGCGGTCAGCGTTGTTGCCGGTCTCGAACACGACCTCGCAGCCGCAGATCTCCTGGAACGGCTCGACGATGTTCGCCTGGAGCTTTTCGCCGTTGTAGCCCCACCACGAAATGGTGAACGTCTCGGCGTGTCCGGCACCGGCCGCCATCGCGGCGATGCTCGCAGCTGTCGCAAACACAATCTTCATCGCATGATCCTTCTCATTCCGTGGGGACATCCCGAGGTGAAGCGCCATACCGGAATCCCCCCTCGTTGCAAGCGAGCCTGCCCATTATTTCGGCCATTGGGAAATATCTGCTGCAATTTGCTCGAACATGCCTATCGCGGAGGCAATCGATGAATGCCCGACCTTCCCGCCGCCCGCCGAATGGGCGACCGGGAGCGGCCTCGTCCGGGTGCCTGAAAACGCGATGGCATCGAGCGTAAATGCGTATCCGGGCTTGCATTATCCTCGGAGTACCCCAAAGTATCTGCATAAGGTATACCGCACGCTTCAGATCGACACTCAGGAGCACCCCATGGCGACCTCCCTGTTCGTTCCCCGCCCCGAGGAGGCCGCGCGGATAGCAGACCTGCTGACGCCCGACCCGCTTTTCGGCGAAATCGCCGGGCTTTTCCTCGCCGCGCCGCGTCGCACCGGCAAGAGCACGTTCCTGAGGCGGGATCTCATGCCGCTCCTGCAGGAACAGGGGCGCATCGTCCTCTATGTCGACCTCTGGGCCGACAGGGAGGTGGATCCCGGCAAGCTCATTGTCACCTGCATCGCCCGGGCCCTCGAAGAGAGCGACGGGCCGATCGCGAAACTGCGCAGGAACGTCCCCTTTTCCGGCGTCGGCGCGCTCGGTTTCCGCGTCGAACTCAAATCCGCCGGCACGTGGGAAGGAACGATTCCGGATGCGCTGCTCCTTCTCGTCAAGGCGACCGGCAAGGATGTGGTGATGATCGTCGACGAGGCCCAGCACAGCCTGATCTCCGAGACCGGCAAGAACGCCATGTTCGCACTGAAGGCCGCCCGGGACGCGGTCAACCAGTCCGATCTGGAGGGGAAGCTCTACCTCGTCATGACCGGATCACACCGGGACAAGCTTGCCGCGCTGGTCCACGATCACCAGGCGCCGTTCTTCGGCGCGAGCGTCAGGGACTTTCCGCCGCTCGGCAGGGAATACACGGCGGCGCTCACCGGGCATCTCAACGCACGGCTGGCGGACAATGCAAAGCTCGACCCCGATCTTGTCGAAGCGGCCTTCGACCGGCTTGGCCGTCGTCCGGAGCGGCTGAATGCCTGCCTGAGGGAGATGATCCTCGGAACCGAGTTCGGCGAGGCGGCGCTGAACAAGCTCGTGGACGCGAGCATCGACGCGGCGCGGGAACAGCTGCTCTCGGAGATCTCGACACTTTCCGACCTGCAACAGGCCCTCCTGCGACGGATGGCAGAGGACGGCATCGAATTCGCCCCATTTACCGAAGCGACGCGGAAACGACTGGGTGCGCAGGGCAAGGCACCAAGCAAGGGGGCGGTCCAGAAGGCCCTGAACGCGCTGCGGGACAAGGGGCTGGTCTGGCGCCCCGGTTTCGGCCGCTACGTGCTCGAAAGCGCCGAAGTCGCCCAGGCCCTGCGGGGATAGCTGTGAAGCGGCGGGCAGGATTCACCCTTGTTTGATTGGCCCGGGTGCACTACTTCGATCCCACCTCGGGGTGCTCTGAGAGCTGAGATGCGCACGCGAACCCGTTGAACCTGAACCGGTTAGAACCGGCGGAGGAAAGGTCGACACTCCCAAGCCGTCCAGACTCCGCCCACAACCCAAGGAGTCTGCCATGAAGGCATATCCTCTTGTTGCGGGCCTGATATTCGCCACCTCCGCGGTGGCCGAGACGCCCACACTTACCGTCTACGCACCCGACTACTTCGCCTCCGAATGGGGCCCCGGCCCCGGCATCGAGACGGCCTTCGAGGAACGCTGCGGCTGCGACCTGGTCTACAAGACAGGTGAACTGCTGCCCCGCCTGCTGCTCGAAGGCGAGAAGACCGAGGCCGACGTGGCCATCGGCTTCAACTCCGACATCACAAAGAAGGCGCGCGAAAGCGGGCTCTTCGCACCGCATGGGCTCGACACGTCTGCTCTGACCTTGCCCGTCGACTGGTCGGACGACACCTTCCTTCCGTTCAACTACGCCCACACGGCCTTCATCTACGACAATACGAAGATCACCGAGCCGCTCACCAGCTTCGACGCGCTGCTGGAGGCACCGGACGACCTGCGGCTGGTGATCCAGGACCCGCGCAGCTCGATCTCGGGCCTCGCGCTGGTGCTCTGGGTGAACCACGTCTACGGCGACGAGGCCGCTGACGCCTGGGCCAAGCTCGCGCCGAAGATCGTGACCGTCACCAAGGGCTGGTCCGAGAGCTACGGCATGTTCACCGATGGTGAGGCCGACATGGTGCTGAGCTATACGACCTCGCCGGCCTATCACATCATCGCAGAGGAAGACCTGACCAAGTCGGCGGCGATCTTCGAGGAAGGACATTACTTCATGGTCGAACTGGCCGCGAAACTGGCCGGGACAGACAATCCCGACCTCGCGGACCAGTTCATGGCGTTCATCCTCACCGAGGAGTTCCAGTCCATGATCCCGACCTCCAACTGGTCCTTCCCGGCGGCACTCCCCAAGGACGCCTGGCCGGACGGGTTCCAGGACCTGCCGGTCCCCGAAAAGGTGCTGTTCTACAGCGAGGATGAAGCCGCGGCGATGCGGGATGAGGCCATCGAGGCATGGCGCAGCGCGCTGTCGCAATAACCACCGCAACGCTGGTTGCGGGGATGGTCCTCCTCCCCGTGGCCGCGGTGCTCTGGCGCGGGGGCGGCCCGGGAACGCTCGGGCCGGCCGACTGGGCGGCGCTGCGTTTCACGCTCTGGCAGGCGGCGGTCTCCGCCGGGCTCTCGGTCGCGCTGGCCGTGCCGGTGGCGCGGGCGCTCTCCCGCCGCAGCTTTCCCGGGCGCGTTGCGCTGATCGCGCTGATGGGCGCGCCCTTCATCCTGCCGGTCATCGTGGCGATCCTCGGTTTGCTGGCCGTCTTCGGCGGACGCGGGCTGATCAACCAGATCGGCGCGCCACTCGGCCTTCCGAGGCTCGATATCTACGGATATCACGGCGTGATCATCGCCCATGTCTTCTTCAACCTGCCGCTGGCGGTGCGCCTGTTGCTCCAGGGCTGGCAGGACATCCCGGCCGAACGCTTCCGGCTCGCGGCCTCGCTCGGCGCGCCGGTCTGGCGGGTGCTGGAATGGCCGATGCTGCGCCGCATCTGCCCCGGGGCTTTCACGGTCATCTTCGTGATCTGTCTCGGCTCCTTCGCCGTGGCGCTGACGCTCGGCGGCGGGCCGCGCGCGACCACCGTGGAACTCGCCATCTACCAGGCGTTCCGCTTCGATTTCGATCTCGGCAAGGCTGCGACCCTCGCCGCGCTGCAACTGGCTCTCGGGCTGGCCGCGGGCGCCTTCGCCCTGCGCGTCGCTCCGAAAGGCGGCTTCGGCGTGGGCCTCGACCGGCAGATCGACCGCTGGGACGGAACCGGCGTCGCGGCCCGTCTGGCCGACAGCCTCTGGATCGCGCTGGCGGCGGGTTTCCTGCTGCTGCCGCTTCTCTCCGTCGCTCTCGCCGGCCTGCCCGGCCTCGCAAAAATGCCACCCGAGGTCTGGGCCGCAGCCGCCCGGTCGCTCGCGCTCGCCCTTGGGGCGACGGCACTGACCCTCGCACTGGCGCTGCCGTTGCTGACCGGCGCGGGGGAAACGGCGGCACTCATGGGCATCTCCGTCTCCGGACTGGTACTGGGCACGGGGTACTTCCTGCTTCTGCAACCCGTCATCCGCCCCGGGGACGCCGCCCTGCCGGTGACGATGCTGGTCAATGCGCTCATGGCGCTGCCCTTCGTCATCCGGATCCTGAGGCCGGGGCTGGAGGGTGCGCGCCGCGACTACGCGCGCCTCGCCGCCTCGCTTGGCCTGAGCGGCTGGCACCTCTGGCGCATCGTCTACCTGCCGCGCCTGCGCCGTCCCCTCGGCTTCGCCGCCGGCCTGACGGCGGCGCTCTCCATGGGCGACCTCGGGGTGATCACGCTCTTTGCCGATGGCGACAACGCAACCCTGCCCCTGCAGATCTATCGCCTGATGGGCAGCTACCAGATGGAGAGCGCGCGGGCCGCGGCGCTGCTACTGCTGGCCCTCAGCCTCGGGCTGTTCTGGGTCTTCGACCGGGGAGGTCGCCTGCATGCTGCAGCTTGAGCGCCTGAGACTTGTACAGGGTGACTTCGAACTCTCGGCCGACATCACCATCACCGCACCGATTACCGCGCTCCTCGGCCCGTCGGGCGCCGGCAAGTCGACCCTGCTGAACACCATTGCCGGCTTCACGCCCCCGACCGCCGGGCGCGTGATCTGGCGCGGCGAAGAGATCACGCCGCGCGCCCCGATGGAACGCCCGGTGGCGATGCTCTTTCAGGACAACAACCTTTTTCCCCATCTCGACGTGACCCGGAACCTCGCGCTCGCGTTGACCCGCGGGAGCCCGACGCGCGAGGCGCGCGACCGGACCGCCGAGGCGCTCGCCCGCGTCGGCCTGCCCGGGTACGAGAACAGGAAACCTTCCGAACTCTCCGGGGGTCAGCAGAGCCGCGTGGCGCTGGCGCGCGTGCTGCTGCAAGCCCGCCCGCTGATGCTGCTCGACGAACCGTTCGCGGCGCTTGGCCCCGCCCTCAAGTTCGAGATGCTCGACCTTGTGGCCGAGGTCGCCGCCGAGAATGGCCTGCAGGTGATCATGGTCTCCCACGACCCTCAGGACGCCGCCCGGATCGCCAACGAGGCTGCGGTTGTCGCGGATGGCGCGGTGACACCCCCCGAACCGACAGCCGAACTCATGCGCTCCCCGCCACCATCGCTGGCCAGCTATCTCGGCATCGATGGCACGCCATAGCGCCGGCGGACTCCCGCCTGGCATTGGCGTTGCAAGACCAATGTGACAGCAGCGCCCTTCTTGACGCGACTGCCGCAGCCTTCCTGAGAACGACGGCGCCCGGTCAGTCCGCGAGCCAGGTTTCCAGTCGGGCCGCTTCCGGCAGGCCGCCGGCGTGGACGAGCCTGCCGTCGACCGAGATGCCGGGAGTGGACATGACACCGGCCATGGCGATGGATTTCGGGTCCGTGACCTTCTCGACATCGACCGCGACACCAAGCTTCGCGGCGGCGTCCCGGACCATGGCTACGGTGGTTTCGCAGCGCTTGCAGCCGGGGCCGTAGACCTTGACGGTTTTCATCGTAAGATCCTTTCAAAGGATGGTGGGTTCGCGCGGCGTCTACATCAGGAAGTTGAACAGGAAGCCGGTGGCGAGGATGCCCATCGACACCACGGCGATGAAGATCGCGATCAGCCGATAGGTCAGCACCTGCTTGAGGATGACCATCTCGGGCAGCGACAGCGCGATCACGGACATCATGAAGGCCAGCGTCGTGCCGAGCGCCGCGCCCTTGCCCAGCAAAGCCTCGACGATCGGGATCACCCCGGCCGCGTTGGTGTACATCGGCACGCCAACCACGACGGCAGCCGGAACCGACCACCAGGCTTCGCCGCCCATGATCCTCAGCATCATCGCCTCGGGCACGTAGCCGTGGATCGCGGCGCCGATGCCGATGCCGAACAGAACCCAGATCCAGACCTTGCCGACGATCTCGCGCACCTGCTCACCCCCTATCTTCAGCCGGTCCACCAGCGTCAGGTGTTCTTCGGGCAGATCGCCCACGGGGCCCGCTGTCATCTCGCGCACCCAGTCCTGCAGGTATCTCTCCAGCCCCATCCTGCCCAGAACGAAGCCCGCAACGGTGGCGATGGTGAAACCGAAGACGAGGTAGATCGTGGCGACCTGCCAGCCGACCAGACCGTAAAGCAGCCCGAGGCCCACCGGACCGACCATCGGCCCGGCGATCAGGAAGGAAAAGGTCACGCCCAGAGGGATTCCGGCCGAGACGAACCCGATGAAGAGCGGCACCGACGAGCAGGAACAGAAGGGCGTCAGCACACCAAGCAGCGCGGCAAGCGGGTAGCCCCAGAGATGATGCCGGCCGGCGAGGATCGCGCGGGTCTTTTCCGGGCTGAACCAGCTGCGCAGGACCCCCACGACAAAGACGATCCCGGTCAGCAGCAACAGCACCTTCGGCACGTCGTAGAAGAAAAAGGCGATGGCCTCGCCGGTGTGACTGTCGCGGGCGACCGGAAAGAAGGACGTCACCCATTCCGAGAACGGGATCAATTGACCGTAAAGCAGGTAGAGGACACCACCCGCCGCCGGAACGCCGGCATACCAGAGCCAGTCGGAGGCATCCCGGCCGTGCGGAGCCGGAGTGTGGGTTTCAACGGTCATGCGACTTTCCTTTCGGACCTGCGTTCCGCGGCCAGCACCGCGTCGATGACGGCCACGAGGTCCGGCGCGAGCTCGGGGTTGCGGCGAAAGCGAACCCACTGGGCATCGCGCCGGTCGGTGACGATACCTGCCTCGCGCAACACCTTCATGTGCCGGGACATCCGGCTTTGACTGGCCTCCAGTTTGGCCATGAGTTCGCAGACACAATGCTCGCCACCGTCCCAGATGATGGCGAGGGCGGCGCGGCGGGTCGGGTCGGAGATGGCAGTCATGAACTCTTGCATGACACCCGCATATGCCTCAGATCGCATATGCGCAATGAGACATATGGCGCATGCGGGCCAGGAGTTGGCAGCCTTCTTTTATCTTGAGGGGCGACTCGCCCAACCGGCCAGCCGATCGGGCATCAGGCAGCACCAGCGCCCCATCGAAGTCAGCGCCAGGGCAGCGCCCCTCGCCCCAAGTTCGCCCAAGCGTGCCTGCCGGCGCCTGCGAGGCGGAATGTTGCCAGAAGTGCCGATTTATTGTGCGCCCGCCTGACGACGAACCCGCTCATCGCGACGAGGTCCTTGACACATCGACGTGACGGAACTCAGGATTGTAACCGGTTACATTGTCATTCGAGAGACGCGGATGCTCGCATTCGACACCATACGGACGCTGGACAACATCGGCTTCAGGAGCGACCGGCGTTCCTTTCCCGGCTTCACCAAGAGCGACACGCCCCGCACGGTCACACTGCCCCCCCGCGCGGCAACCCGAGTCGATTTTGAAACAGGCGACCTCCTCTCCCTGTCCTCCCCGGCAGGCGGCAACGGGCTGAAGCTGCTCGCGTTCGGCCCGACCGGAGAGACCGCGCTTCAGATGCTCGGTCTTTCGGAGACCGCCCGGATTGGCGCATACGCATTCGACAGCCGTCCCCTGGCGGGCTGGGTCGCGGCCATGGGCGGGGAAGCAGCGAACGCCTGGGCCTGCGCGGCAATCGCGCCGAGCGACGAGGCGATCGTCGTGCAATCCTCCGCGGCATGCACGGTCTGGGTCGTCAACGTGGAGCCTGCGGAGACGCTCGTTTCGGGTGAGGCGCTTGGACCTGTCGTCATGTCTCACCAGCCCGCACGCCCGAGTTCCCTGCGATTGCCGCCGCCGCTGGGCGACGTGAAGGACGAGTTCACCGTCAGCCGCGCCACCGCGAGGGCATATGAACTGGCGGCCGGGGACTTGGTTCAGATCATCGACGTGGACGGGCAGCAATGTTCGGACTTCATGGCCTTTCGCAGCGACGGCCTGGAGCGTGGCCGGGAACTGCTGATCGACGGCACGGCCACCCGCTCGATGGTGCGGCGGTCCTATCCGGGACCCGGACTGTTCGACAAGTTCTTCGACCAGGACATGCGCCCGCTGCTCAACGTGGTGCAGGATACCTGCGGGCGGCACGACACCTTCGGTCTGGCCTGCACGTCGCGCGGTTACGAAGATCGCGGGTTTCCCGGGCACATCAACTGCTCCGACAACATGTCCTACGCGCTTGCGCCTTTCGGCGTGGCCCGGCGCGTGGCCTGGCCGGCGATCAACTTCTTCTGGAACACCTGGGTCGATCCATCGAGCCACCACATCCTGACCGAGGAAAGCCACTCCCGGCCCGGCGACTACGTGATCATGCGGGCGATGGACAACCTCGTCTGCGTGTCGACGGCCTGCCCGGACGACATCGACCCGATCAACGGCTGGAATCCGACGGATATCCACGTCCGGATCTACCGGCCACATAGCCTGATCCGGCGCGCCGTGGCCTATCGCGAGAAAGAGGACGCCCCCATGTCGGTCAGCCAGGAATCGGCTTTCCACCCACGAACCTCCGTGTTGACCGAGCATTTCGCCCCCGCGCGCGATCTCTGGGCGCCGGTCAGCTACCCCGCCGTCGGCACGCTGGCCGAATACTGGGCCTGCCGCGACGCGGTCACGGTTCAGGACATGAGCGGCTTGCGGAAATACGACATCGTCGGGCCGGATGCCGAGCGCCTGCTGCAACGGGCCATGACACGGGACATCTCCCGACTGGCGATCTGGCGCGGGACCTACACGCTCATGTGCGACGACACCGGCGCCGTGATCGACGACGGCACGCTCTTCCGCATGGGCGACAGCCTCTTCCGCTGGTGCTGCGGGTCCGAGGAAAGCGCGCGGGTTCTGGACGAACTGGCGCGCGAACTGGGGCTGCAGGTGCGGATCAACGCCATGGGCGGCGCGCTGCCGAACCTCGCCCTGCAGGGGCCACGCTCCCGCGACCTGCTGCGCAAGATCGTCTTTACCCAGCCGCATGTGCCGGGGCTGGACCAGATCAAGTGGTTCGGTGCCACAATCGCCCGCCTCGGAGACCGCGAAGGGGCGCCCTTCATGCTCACCCGGTCAGGGTACACCGGCGAGCTTGGTTACGAGCTGTTCTGCGCAGGCGGCGATGCGGTCGCGATCTGGGACGCCGTGATGGAGGCCGGAGCGGAATTCGGCATCCAGCCGATGGGTTCGGCGGCGCTGGAAACCATCCGGATCGAGGCGGGCCTTGCCGCTGCTGGCCGGGAATTCGCCCCCGGCGTCGATGCCTTCGAAGCCGGGCTGGGCTTTGCCGTCGACCTGCGAAAGACGGAGTTCACCGGAAAGGCCGCGCTGGAGCGCAACGCGGAGGAGCCGCGGCGCGTGCTCAAGGGGCTGCGCTTCGAGGGCGACGACGTTCCGCATCATGGCGCCCCGGTCCTGCTTGGCGAACGCCAGGTCGGCGTGGTGACCTCGGCCACCCGGTCACCGACGCTGCAATGCGCCATCGCCATGGCGCGGCTCGCGGTGGAGCATTCGGCAAACGGCACCTCCCTCGAGGTTGGCCAGATGGACGGCCGGATGAAGCGGCTGCCGGCCAGCGTCACCGACATCCCATTCATAGACCCGCAAAGAAAGCGGGCACGGGCATGAACCCACAACAATCCAACAGGAGAAACGCGATGAAGACTCAGGGACTCATTCCGACTGCGATAGCCCTCGCCCTTGCCGGAACCTCGGCCATGGCGCAGGAGAAGGTCATGATCGGCGAGCCAAGCTGGCCCGGTGCCAAGATCATGACCAACGTCATCGGACAGGTCATCGAATCCCGGCTCGGTGGCGAGGTGGGCTATGCGCCGGGTGCCAACGCGGTGATCTTTGCCGCGATGGATGGCGGGCGCGGCGACATCGACGTGCATCCCGACGTATGGCTGCCGAACCAGGCGTCCTTCACCGACGAATACGTCGACCAGAAGGGGACGGTCGCGCTCTCCGCGGGCTCCTACGAGGGACGCGCCGGCTTCTGCGTGCCGAGCTACATGGCCGAGAAACACAACATCAAGTCGGTCTTCGACCTGGCCACGCCCGAAGCGCAGGCGCTCTTCGATTCCGACGGAGACGGCATGGGCGAGATCTGGGTCGGTGCGTCCGGCTGGGCGTCGACCAACGTCCACAAGGTGAAGGTGCGCGACTACGGCATCGAGACCTTCCTGGCGCCCGGCACCGAAGACGAAACCGTGTTCTACGCCCGGCTGAAGGACGCGATTGCCGAGGAAAAGGGCGTCGTCTTCTACTGCTACAAGCCGCACTATGTCCACGCGCTCTACGACGTGACGATGATCGAGGAGCCGCCCTACGAGGCGGAGCAGTACACCATGGTCCAGCCGGACCAGGATGCCGACTGGTACAACAAATCCTCGATCATGACCGGCGACATCGTGAAGACGGTGACCGTCGCACATTCGAAATCCCTGGAGGAGCGGAACCCGGCCGCCGCCGCTTTCCTGTCCGCGATCGACATGGACGATGCCACGCTCTCGCAACTGACCTACGAGGTCGTCGTGGAAGGCAAGGAAATCTCCGACGTCGTCGGCGCATGGATCGATGCAAATGGCGATACGGTCGACAGCTGGCTCGGTCTGAACTGATCGCTCACCGAAGCCCCGGGTCGCGGCCCGGGGCGCCGCAACTGCAAGAGGAGCCCGGAATGGACAGGGATATTGCCATCGACGTCCGAGGCGTCTGGAAGGTCTTTGGCGATCGGGCCGAGGAAGCGCTGGCCGCGATCCATGCCGAGGGCCTGGGCAAGCCCGAGGTGCTGGAGAGGTTCGATTGCGTGGTCGGGGTGGCAGACGCCACCTTCGAGATCGAACGGGGCGAACTCTTCTGCGTGATGGGGCTCTCGGGTTCCGGCAAGTCCACGCTGGTTCGGCACGTGAACCGGCTCCTCGAGCCGACGGCCGGGCATATCTATGTCGGCGGTGTCGACGTGATGGGGCTCTCGCCGGAGGAACTGCGCGAGCTGCGCAACCATCGCGTCGCCATGGTGTTCCAGAACTTCGGCCTGATGCCGCACCGGACCGTCCGCGACAACGTCGCCATGCCGCTCGAAATCCGCGGCACCGGCAAGGCGAAACGCTGGGAAGAGGCGGACCGCGTGCTGGAGCTGGTCGAACTGACCGGCTGGGAGGACCGCTACGCACAGGAGTTGTCGGGCGGCATGCAGCAGCGCGTCGGGCTCGCCCGCGCCATCGCCTCCGACCCCGAGATCCTGCTGATGGACGAGCCCTTCTCGGCGCTCGACCCGCTGATCCGCAAGCAGCTTCAGGACCAGTTCATGGCGCTGTCGCGGGAGCTCCGAAAGACCACGATGTTCATCACCCACGACCTCGACGAGGCGATCCGCATCGGCAACCGGATCGCGATCATGAAGGACGGGCGCGTGGTGCAGATCGGGACGCCGGAGGAGATCATCCTCAACCCGGCCGACGACTACGTGGCGGATTTCGTCGCCGGCATTTCCAAGCTCAACATGATCTTCGCCCATTCCGTGATGGTCCCCGAGGCGCAGTTCGAGGCCGAGACCGGCCCGGTCCCCGAGGACGCGCGCGAGGCGCATCCGGAGATGGATCTCGACACGCTGCTGGGCCTCTGCATCGACGGGCACGGCATCCTGCGCGTCAAGGACGACGGCCAGACCGTCGGCGTCATCAACCGCCCCGGCCTGATCCGGGCGATCCAGAAAAACCACGCGTAGGAAGGCGTCATGGCAGAGATCAGACCGGATACCGCCGAACGGCTCAATGCGCTGGTGAAGGAATTCGTCGGCCGCAGCGAGGATTACTATTGCCGGGCCTTCGCCTCCATGATGGAGGCCCCGGGCTATCGCTTCACCTTCAACAAGGCGGCCGCCCTGCTCGGTCCCATCTGGTTCGGCGCGCGGGGGCTCTGGTCGTGGTTCCTCGGCTTCCTCCTGCTCGAGACGCTGGCCTTCATCCAGATCGGCCGCGGCCTCTTCGGCGACCTTGGCCGCGAGTTCCGCGAAAGGGCGGACCGGATCGCCGAGACGCTGGAGCTGCGCCAGCAGCAGATTGCCAAGGCCGAGGAATCCGGCGCGGCCACGCTGGACGCGCTGAAGCGGGCGGCG
Source organism: Tropicimonas sediminicola (assembly GCF_900188335.1). Classification (GTDB taxonomy): domain Bacteria; phylum Pseudomonadota; class Alphaproteobacteria; order Rhodobacterales; family Rhodobacteraceae; genus Tropicimonas; species Tropicimonas sediminicola. The sequence goes on from NZ_FZOY01000009.1 coordinate 25,745, forward strand.
GCCTCGCTCGAGGGCGCGCTGGCCGACGCCGAGGCCGCAGCTGCGGCTGCGGACTCGACCGGGATGGTCTACATCCTCAGCGGTCTGGCGATCCTGGCCGCATTCAAGCTCCTTCAAGGCGCGCTGGCGAACTGGACGCTTGAGGGTCAGTTCGCGCGTTGGCGCTCGGACCGGCAGGTGGCGCATGGTTGGTCCACCGAGCGGCTGGCGGTCGCGCTCGGCCTCGCCGTGCCGGTCATCGGCCTGTCTGCCATCAAGTTTGCCCAGCCCGATGCCATCGAACTCCTCAAGACCTTTCCGACCAACCGCAACTGGCGTCTCGACGTGGGTGACGGGGTGCAGGCGGCGTTCGACTGGACCAAGACCGCCGGTCGCGGGTTCTTCGACGGCCTGACGCTCGGGATGCGGACGCTGCTCGACTGGATCGAGGTGCTGCTCGTCGACACGCCCTGGCCGGTGGTGGCGACCGTGGTCATCATGCTGGCCTATCTCTCCGCCGGTGCGCGCGTGGCGATCTTCACCGGGGCGGCGCTCGCCTATCTCGGCCTGCTCGGCTTCTGGGAAAAGGCGATGACGACGGTGGCGCTGCTCGGCGCGGCGGCGCTGATCTCGATCACGCTCGGCATCCCGCTCGGCATCTACTGCGCACGGCGCCCCCGCGCCTTTGCAATCGTTCGGCCGATCCTCGATTTCATGCAGTCGATGCCCTCCTTCGTCTACCTGATCCCGGTCGTGGCCTTCATCGGCTCCGGCAAGCCCGCAGGCGTGGTGGCCACCATGATCTTCGGCAGCCCGCCGGTGATCCGCTTCACGGTGCTCGGCCTTCAGCAGGTTCCCGAAGCGGTCCGCGAGGCGGCGCTCGCCTTCGGCGCGACGCCCCGCTACCTGCTCTGGAAGGTCGACCTCCCCTCGCAGCGCCGACCATCATGGCCGGGGTGAACCAGACCATCCTCCTGTCGCTCGCAATGGTCGTCGTGGCGTCGCTGATCGGCGCCAAGGGGCTGGGTGAGGACGTGCTCGAGGCGCTGCAATATGCGGCGGCTGGGCAAGGGATCCTGGCCGGGCTGGCGATCCTGTTCTGCGCGCTGATCCTGGACAGGATCGTGGCAGGCAAGCGGGGCTGACGCGGCGGCCGGGCCTCTCCCCCCTGGCCGGATGCCCGTCAGCTCCGCTTCGCGGTCGACCCCCGCAGAACAATCGTCCCGTCGAGCTTGAGCGGCTCGACGGGACGGCCCTCCTCGAGATTTCGGACCAGGGCGAGCGCCGCGGCCTCGCCCATCTCCAGCACCGGGACCCGAACCGTTGTCAGCGCCGGGCTGGCATGGCTGGTCCAGGGCTGATCGTCGAAGCCGACCACGGAGACATCGCCCGGCACCGAGATCCCCAGTCGGGCCAGTTCGAACAATGCCCCAAGCGCGATGACGTCGGACAGGCAGAAGAAGGCATCGGGCAACTCGCCGTCATCTGCGCACTGCCGGACGGCATCCGCGCCGCCCTCCTCGCTCAGATCGACCTCGATCATGCGGATCTCGCACCGCCCGGCATAGGCCTCCGCAGCGGCAATCCGCGCGCGCGTCCGGTCGTTCTCCGCCGCCGGCCCGTGGATGATCGCGACCTTCCCGTGCCCGGTGTCGACAAGATGCTGCATCGCGAACCCGGTCAGCTCAGCATTGTCGTAACCGATCGTCGGGTAGTCGGCGCCGGGATCGAAGATCGAGGTCAGGACCACCGGCACGTTGTAGCGCTCCGCCAGTTGCCGGAACTCGTCTCCGTGGTCGCTGCCGGACAGGATCAGCCCTTCGACCCCCATCTCGAGGAACGACCGCGAGCGACGAAGCTCCCTGTCCTTGTCGTTCTCCGTCGAGGCGACGACGAGGGAATAGCCGTGCTGGTCCAGTGTGACCTCCAGCGCCTTGAGGAACCGCGCAAAGATCGCGTGATCGAGGGTCGAGATGACGGCACCCACTGTCCTCGTGCGTCCGGAGTTCAGCGCCTTTGCCAGCGGGTTCGGCGTGTACCCCAGTTCCTGGATCACCGCGTTGATCCGTGCCTTGGTGTCGGCGGTCACTGTCGGGGCGTCATTGATGACGCGGCTGACCGTCGCGACGGAGACACCGGCGGTGCGGGCGACGTCCCGCAGTTTGACCTTGGGCTGTTTCGACGTGCCCCGTCCGCTGTCGTTCAAATGCGTCCCTCCGCGGCCCCGATGCTGGCAAACGGCCGAGGTAACCGGTCTCAATTGTCGCCTGCCCCAGTCTGGACCAGGGAAATGCCGGAGAACAAGCCGCGTCGCGGCGCAAAATCCGTATGAGTTCTCGCCTTCAGAGGCAAAGGCCGTGGGCGCGGCTCTTCAGGACCCGGCAGGCCGCCAGCGAGGTCAGGGCGGAGGTCTTCGGGTTGTCGGGCAAGGTTGCCCCGCTGCTCGTGAAATCGAAATGGAAGTTCGGGCCCTCGGCGAGGATATGGTGGGTATTCCGCACCGCCTTCGGGTCGGCCACAAGGCGAACGCGGGTCCGGTCGAAGCCGAGTCCGGCCAGGGCGACCGTCGCGACCACGTTGGCGTTCTTGGGGAACCGCTGTGCCGCTTCACGTGCCGTGCCGGAGAACACCTCCGTTGCCTCGGTGAGCGCCGAAAGATCGTGGGTGCGTTCCGCCGGGGTGCCGGTCCAGCTCAACGGCGCTTTCGTGCCGTCATAGGTGACCCTGTCCAGGCCCTCCGGGCCGGCCGCTGCGATGGCGTCGATGCCGCCGATCGCGCCGGGCACCACCACGATCCGCGCACGCCCCTCCCGGGACGCCCGTTGCAGGTCATCCCGCAGCGCGTCGTTCGCAAGGGCGCCGACAGAGAGCACGCCGAGGTCCAGGCCCCGTCCAAGCACCTCCAGGCCGTGCTCCTGCACCGCGCCGTGACCTGCGCATTCGAGCACGAAATCCACGTCGGCGGAGATCTCCGCCACCGAGCAGATCGCCTCGGTCCGGTCTCCCAATGCCGCCTGGATCTCCGCCCTGCGGTTCGGGCGCACCAGGACCTGCGCGACCCGCAGCAGAGGATCGCCATCGATCCGGTGCATCACGTCACGGGCGATGGCGCCATGGCCGATCAGCGCGATGGATTTCATGGTATCAGCCCTCCGAAACCATAGCGGCCGCCCCCTGCCCGGTTCTCGCTCTCAAGCCCCTGACGCTTCAGCAATCCCTTCCGGCAGGTCCTCGCTCCATTGCCGCAACTGATCGAGGAAACCAAGCGCCGTGCGTCCGAAATCGGTGATCTCGTAGTGAACCGAGACCGGCGAGGTGTCGAGCACCTCTCGCTTCACCAGCCCCTGGGCTTCGAGCTGCCGCAGGCGCTCGGTGATCATCTTCTTGCTTGCCCCACCGATCATGCGGGAGAGGTCGTTGAAGCGGACCGGGCCGTCCTTGAGGTGCCACAGGATCGAGCCGGTCCACTTGCCGCCGATGATCCGCATCCCCCGCTCGATCGCGCAGGGTTCGAGGCAGGCATCATGGACCTGCCGCCGCCCGCTTTCGTCGTCGTCAACACGTGCGCGCATGTCGGGCCTCCCATGAATTGATCTAGGTTACCAAAAGTATACTGGTTGATTTCCGTTCTCTGGGCACGCAACTTCCCCCCGAACCCGCCGCGAGTCAAGCGGCGGCAGAAACGAGACCGAAGGAACAGACCCGTGAGCAAGATCCTCATCCTGAACGGACACCAGCCCTATCCCTTTGCCGAAGGCCGGCTCAACGCGACGCTCGTCGAGCGCGCAAGAGACTTCCTCGAAGGCCAGGGCCACGAGGTCCGCGTGACGACAGTCGCCGATGGCTACGATGCCGATGCCGAGGTCGGGAACCACCAGTGGGCCGATACGGTCATCATGCAGTTCCCGGTGAACTGGATGGGCGTGCCGTGGTCCTTCAAGAAATACATGGATGACGTCTACACCGCCGGAATGGACGGCCGCCTATGCGCCGGGGATGGCCGCTCGCCCGAGGCGCCCAAGGCGAACTACGGCATGGGCGGCACGCTTGCGGGTACGACATACATGCTGTCGGTCACATTCAACGCCCCGAAGGAAGCCTTCGACGACACCTCCGAGCCCTTCTTCCGGGGCGCATCGGTCGACGATCTGCTCCGCCCGATGCACCTCAATGCGCGGTTCTTCGCAATGCAGCCGCTGCCCACCTTCGCCGCATTCGACGTGATGAAAAACCCGGAGATCGAAGCCGATCTCGCCCGTTTCGACGCGCATCTGGCGCAGGTTTTCCGGGAGACCCGCAATGCCGCGGCCTGACATCCACCTCTACACTGCCGCGACGATGAACGGCTACAAGCCGGTCATCTTCCTCGAGGAAGCCGGGGTGCCCTACGACCTGACCTTCATCGATTTCTCGAAGCAGGAGCAGAAAGCGCCCGAGTACCTGAAGCTCAACCCGAACGGCAAGATCCCGACCATCGTGGACCGGTCGGAAGGTCGCGCGATTTTCGAATCCGGCGCGATCCTGTGGCACCTCGCGGAGAAATACGGGAAGTTTCTGTCGGACGACCCGATGACCCGGTCGGAGACGCTGCAATGGCTGTTCTTCCAGGTCGGACATGTCGGCCCGATGATGGGCCAGGCCATGTACTTCCAGCGCATAGCAGCGCCCAACGGCCACGAGGAGCCCTTCTCGATCAAACGCTACGTGGCCGAAAGCCGCCGCCTGATGGAGGTTCTGAACGCCCGGCTGGAGGGGCGCGACCACATCGTGGGCGCGTACTCCATCGCCGACATGATGATCTACCCCTGGGCCCGCGCCTACCCCTGGGCGGGTGTCGAGGTAGATGACCTGCCGCATCTCGCAGCCTGGTTCGACCGGATCGACGCGCGCCCGGCGGTCCGGAAGGCGCTCACGATCCCCAAGGCGCAGCCGCAGTTCTGGGATGCTGCGGCGGATGCCGACGCCTTCGTGCAGGAAAACGCCGCCCGCTTCGCATCCGACGTCCGGGGCAGCTGACCCGTGCTCGACGCCGAGGACGCCCCACCCTCGGATTCGGCTTCCAAACGGACAGCACCCCCAAGGTATCGAAGCAGCACCCATGGCTCGCGGGGCTGGACGCCAGGATCGGCATCCTGAACCCGGCCTTTCAACCCCGCCACCACAGGATGGCCATGGGCGGGATGTCCGGTGCCATCCTGCAGAACCAATGACATGGCCCATCCTTGTCCGATCCGAAACACGTCGACCGACAGCGCGAGCCGCGATTTTCTGGAAACGCATGGCCATATCGGCGACGATCGCCTTCAAGCCTTCTTCAGCGCCGGGGCTGACCGCGGCGGATAGAACACGCCCGGGCCAGCCGACGACCGGTGAGCGCCCGAAACCGACTGGACGCGCCCGGATGCACATTGCCGGGCACGCCCCTCTAACACGGAAGATCCATGAAGCCTCTCGTCTACCTCGCCCACCCCCGCCTCGACCGCTCCGAGATCAGTGGCCCGCTCTTCGAGGCCGCGCGGCAGACCGAGGGGATCACCTGCGTCGACCTCTACGCGACCTACCCGACCTTCGAGATCGATGTGGCCCGCGAGCAGCGGCGCCTGGTGGACCACGATGCGATCGTCTTTCTACACCCGATCTACTGGTATTCCGCCCCCTCGATCGTCCGCGAATGGCAGGACCTCGTGCTGGAGTACGGCTTTGCCTACGGCAAGCATGGACATGCGCTCGACGGCAAGGTGACGTTCAACGCCGTTTCCTGCGGCGCGCTGGAAACCTCCTATCGGCCGGGAGGCGGAAACGGCGCGCATCTGCGGGACCTTCTGATGCCGTTCGAGAAGACCGCCGATCTCTGCCGGATGCGATACCTCGCACCTTTCGCGATCTACGGCGCCGGACGGGCAGTCGAGGAGGACCGTCGCAAGGGCCATCTCGCGGCCTGGCAGGGCCTGCTGACCGCGCTGCGAGACGAGAGGCTCGACCTCCGGGCCGCCCACGCCGCGCTTACGCTCAATGACATCGCCGCGTCCCACGCGGCCAAGCCGGAGACAGCCTGATGGAGATCCTCGCCGCCGGTTTCGTCTATCTCGTCGCCGCCGTCGTGGCTGTTCCGATCGCCGACCGCCTCGGCCTCGGCTCCGTTCTCGGCTACCTGATCGCGGGTGTGGTGATCGGCCCGGTGCTTGGCATTGTCGGGCATGAAACGGTCGAACTGCAGCATTTCGCCGAGTTCGGCGTTGTCATGATGCTCTTTCTCGTCGGGCTGGAACTGCAGCCGGCGATGCTCTGGCGGATGCGGACGCAGCTGCTGGGGCTTGGCGGGCTGCAGGTCATCGGCACGACGGCGCTGATCGCCGCCGTCGCCCTGGCCTTTGGGCTGGTGTGGCAGGCGGCGCTGGCCCTCGGCATGATCCTGGCGCTCTCCTCCACCGCCATCGTGCTGCAGACGCTGAACGAAAAGGGATGGATGCAGACGATCGGCGGCAAGAGCGCGTTCTCCGTCCTCCTGACGCAGGACATCGCGGTGATCCCGATGCTGGCGCTGATGCCGCTGCTGGCCGTCGGCGGCACCCATGGCGACGACCACGGCACCGATGCCCATGGCCACGCCGCACCCACCGCCTTCGACGCACTGCCCGACTGGGCCCAGGCCCTGGCGATCCTCGCGATCATCGCCGCCATCATCCTCGGCGGTCGCACGGTGATGCGCCCGGTGTTCCGGTTCATCGCCGAAGCCCGGCTGCGCGAGATCTTCACCGCCGCGGCTCTGATGCTGGTGATCGGCATCGCGCTCGCCATGAACTACGTCGGCCTTTCGCCCGCGCTCGGCACCTTCCTTGCCGGCGTGGTGCTCTCCGACAGCGAATACCGGCACGAGCTGGAATCCGACATCGAGCCGTTCAAGGGCCTCCTGCTCGGGCTGTTCTTCATCACCGTCGGCGCAGGCGTGGATTTCGGCCTTCTGTTCTCCAACCCGGCGGGGCTGGTCGCCCTGGCGGTCGGGTTGATGGCGCTGAAGGCGGCTGTTCTCTACGGGCTGGCCACCGCCTTTGGCCTTGGCGGGGCGGACCGCTGGCTCTTCACCCTCGGGCTCGCACAGGCGGGTGAATTCGCCTTCGTCCTGTTCGGCTTCACGCTCGGCGCGGGCGTGCTGCCTGCCGAACTGGTCTCGACCATGACGCTGGTCGTCGCGCTCACGATGCTGCTGACGCCGCTCCTGTTCATCCTCCACGAGAAGGTGCTGGCGCCACGCTCCGTGACCTCGGCAGACCGCGCGCCGGACGAGATCGACGAGGCCGGGACCGTTGTCGTGGCGGGCATAGGGCGGGTCGGACAGATCATCACCCGCCTCCTGATTACCAACGGCTACAAGGTCACCGTGCTGGACCACGACCCCGAGACCATCGACAACCTCTCCAGAATCGGTTTCCGGGCCTACTACGGCGACGCCACCCGGCCCGACCTGCTGCACAGCGCGGGGTTGGAAACGGCGACGCTCTTCATCGCCGCGCTCGACGATCGGGACAAGCAGACGGCCCTCGTCCGTCACGTCGCGCACAGCTATCCCGACGTGATCATCCACGCCCGCGCCCTCGACCGGCACCATGTCTATGAACTGGAAAACGCCGGCGCCCACATCGCCGTTCGGGAGACCTTTGAAGCGGCGCTGAGCATGGGGCGCGATGCGCTGGTCGCGCTCGGAAATCACCCCTTCCGGGCGGAAACCGCGCGCCGGACCTTCCGTGCGCATGATCATCGGCAGCTCGATGCGCTGCACGCAACCTGGACTGCCGAAGGCGTGTCGGCCTCCTATATCGACGCCATGCGCGCCCATTCCCAGACGCTGTTCGACCTGATGAAGGAGGACCGGCTGGACAGTTTCGACCGCTCCGATCACGGCTGGACCCCGCCGCCCAAGGGCGACGCGAACCTGTGACCCTCAAGAGGAACAACTCGGCAGCGCCGCGCTTCAATCGACCCACGGCACAGCCCCGCACACAGCGGGCACCTTCCGCCCCCGCCCGGCCACGCAGCCGCCACCGGTGAACCGAATTCGTCGTTCGCGTCAGAACCGGGTGATGACCGTCGCTCCGACAGATGTGAACTTGTCCATGTTCATCAGCGCCTCCGGGGCTGCCGCGAGGCTGATCCGATCGCCCACCAGCCTTGCCGGATCCAGCTTTCCGCAGGCGACCATGTCCAGCATCGCGCCGTAGCGGTGCGCCTGCATCCCGTGCGACCCAAGCAGCTCGATCTCCTGCCCCACGATCTTGGGCATGGGCACCGCCGGGGCGGCGTGATCGCCCAGCATCAGGCCAACCTGGATGTGCTTGCCCCGCGGCCGCAGACAGAGGATCGAGTTTGTCATCGTCACGGGGTGCCCGAGCGCATCCAGCGACACATGCGCGCCGCCCCGGGTGGTGTCCCGTATCGCTTCGGGAACATCGGCCTCGCCGCCATGGATCACCGCAGCCGCGCCAAGCTCCCGTGCAAGGTCGAGCTTCGCCGGGTCGAGATCCACACCGATCACGTTGGCCCCGGCCGCCGCGGCGATCATCACGGCCGACAATCCCACACCGCCACAGCCATGCACGGCGACCCACTGGCCCGCAGAGACCTTGCCCTGGTCCACCACCGCCCGAAACGACGTGGCGAACCGACATCCGAGGCTCGCCGCGGTGGCGAACTCCATGCCGTCGGGCAAAGCCACGAGGTTCAGGTCGGCCTGGTGAATTCCGACGTACTCCGCGAAGGAACCCCATTGGGTGAACCCCGGCTGTTCCTGGTGCAGGCAGACCTGCTGGTGACCGGCGTGACATTCGGGGCAACTGCCGCAGCCGCAGATGAACGGAACGGTGACCTTGTCACCCACCTTCCACTGGCTCACATCCTTGCCCACGGCTTCGATCACCCCTGCCAGCTCGTGGCCGGGCACATGCGGCAGTTCGATGTCGCTGTCATGCCCCATCCACCCGTGCCAGTCGCTGCGGCAAACGCCGGTGGCCATGACCTTGAGCACGACGCCATGATCTTCGGGGCGCGGGTCCTGCACCGTGACCAGCTTGGGGGCTTCCTGGAACTTCTCGAAAAGGACGGCTTTCATGGCAGGATCTTTCGGTTTCGTCTGTGATTGGAGGAGATCATAGCGACGCTCGTGGGAATACCTTTGCCAGTCTTGTGGGGATAGCGATAATTTGGGGCAGATATCCCTCACTTGCCGCGAAATTCGAGGGGTTTCCGCCCTTGCCCGAGATCGATGCCGTCAACGCCCGGATTCTGACCCTGCTGCAGCGCGACGGGCGCATGAGCAATGCCAAGCTCTCGGAGGCGCTCGGCATGAGCGAAACACCTTGCTGGCGCCGCCTCAAGCGACTGGAGGAAAGCGGGATCGTCGAAGGCTACCAGGCCAATCTGAACCGCCGCAAGCTGGGGCTGGGTGTGCTGGCCTTCGTACAGCTTCGCTGTTCGGAGCATGACCCGGCAGCGACGGCAGAGTTTCAACGAACCGTGGAGGCGACCCCCAACATCCTTGCCTGCCACAACACCACCGGGGCCGACGACTTCCTGCTGATCGTCGTCGCGCGCGACCTGGACGACTACAGCGCCTTCGTCGACAGCACCCTGCGCCGCCTTCCGGGGGTGACCAGCATCCGCTCGAACCTGTCCCTCAAGGAGATGAAAGCGTCCAACAGATTGCCGGTCGCACCGCCCTTCGCCTGATGGCGACAGGGCGAAGCCCTCCGGTATGCCGGCACCTGCGCGAACGACGTCCGCGGCGCCCGGCCTCGCCCGCCCACCCCGGATGATTCAACAAGGGAGGGCGAGCAGTTCCATGACCGCGTTCCCGCGTCAGCCGAGATGTTCCATCAGCAGCTTCGCCACCGCTTCCGAGGACATCGGGTTCTGCCCGGTGATCAAACCTCCGTCAGCGACGGCCTTCGGCTGCCAATCCGGCCCCGGCTGGAAGTCCGCGCCCAGTTCACGCAGGCGCGTCTCCAGCAGGAAGGGCACCACGTCCTTCAGCCCGGTTCCCTCTTCCTCGCTGTCGGTAAAGGCGGACACCTTGCGCCCCTTGACCAGCGGCTCCCCTTCGGCCTCGACCCCGACCAGGGCCGCCGGGCCGTGGCACACCGACGCCAGAAGCTTGCCCCCGGCCCAGGTGTCGGACAGGAACCGCGCCACCTCGTCCGAGCTCGCCAGGTCCCAGACGGCGCCGTGGCCGCCCGGTATGAACACCGCGTCGAAATCCTGCGGGGATTGATCGGAAAGTTTCTGCGGCCGCTTCAGCACGGCCATGGCCTCCGGGTCGTCCGCGAAACGCCGTGCGGAGTCGGCGGCATCGTCTCCCTTTGGTTCGGAGTTCGGATCCACCGGGATCGGCGCGCCGCCGATGGTCGCTACGGTGACGTCGTGGCCGCCATCCTTGAGCGCGTAGTAGGGTGTTGCGAGTTCTTCCATCCAGACGCCGGTCTTGTTGCCGGTGTCGCCCAGATCGGCATGGGCCGTGGAAAGAATGAGGATCTTCTTCATGGTCGTCTCCTGTCGTTGATGTTGGAGTTCAGTCCCGGCTCGAGGCGAGCCCGCGAGGGGAAGCGATACGTCCGCACAATCGCGTCTCCGTGTCGTTCCGGACGAGGCCTCCCCCGGTCAGCGTGGTCTCCGCCGCGGGCCGGGCGAATGGAGCAGGTCGGTAACACGCGTGCGAAGCGCCCGAAGTGCACGTTCAGGCCCGGCCCGAAAGTCGGCTGCGACGAGGCCGCGCCTCTCGCCTTCAGGCATCCGTACTGCCCCGAAGCCGAGATAGTGCACGGCCGCCGCTCCGGCGTGTCTCGTGGTCATCTGTGTCTCCATGTTCCGAGGTCGAAACGAACGGGGCGGCGCGATTGTTCCGCTGCCCTCCCGTCTTCATTCCGCGGGAACCACGTTCGCGACCGTGTCCAACTGGCCGGAAAGGCGGACCAGAACGATCCCGGTGGCAACGACGCCGGCACCGATGAAGGGCGTGACCGACAGGCCGAATTCGACAACGATCAGCCCGCCGGCCCATGCGCCGAAGGCAATGCCAAGGTTGAACGCGCCGATGTTGAGGCCCGAGGCCACATCGACGGCGCCCGGGGCGACCTCGCGCGCGATCTGGACCACGTAGGATTGCAGCGGCGGCACGTTTGCAAAGGCGAACCCGCCCCACAGGCCGACGACAGCGACCGTGAATACCGCATTCGTCAGGCCGAAGCCGAGCGCCACCAGCATCAGCGCAAGCCCGGCAAAGATGAGTGTCAGGGACGGAACCGGCCCCAGACGGTCAGCCAGCTTGCCGCCGAGAATGTTGCCGGCGGCGACCGAGGCGCCGTAGAGCAGGATGACGAGGCTCACGGAGCCGGCGGAGAGCCCGGTCACATCTGTCAGCATCGGGGCGAGGAAGGTGAAGGCGATGAAGTTGCCGCCATAGCCGACCGCTGTGATCAGATAAACCAGCAGCAGGCGCGGCGAGGTCAGGACCTGCACCTGCGCGCTCAACGAGGGCGCCTCGGCCCGGCGCAGGTTGGAGGGCACCAGCAGCGCCGACGCCACGAGCCCGATCAGACCGAGCGCCACGACACCGAGGAAGGTGGATTGCCAACCGAAGGTCTGCCCGATCCAGGTGCCGAGCGGTACGCCGGTGACGAGCGCGACGGTCAGGCCCATGAAGACCAGCGCGATTGCGGAGCTCTCCTTCTCCCGGTCCACGAGATCTGTGGCGATGGTCGAGGCGATGGCGAAGAACACGCCGTGGGCCAGGCCGGTGATGAACCGCGCCGCGACGAGGCTGTCATACCCGGGCGCAAAGGCTGCAAAGGCGTTGCCGGCGATGAACAGGGCCAGGAGCGCCAGTAGCAACCGCTTGCGCGGCATGCTGCCCGCGAGCGCCGTCAGCACCGGCGCGCCGATGGTCACGCCGAGCGCGTAGAGGCTGACCAGCAGGCCGGCCGACGGCAGGGACACGCCGAGATCTGCGGCGATGGTGGGGATGAGGCCGACGATGACGAACTCGGTCGTGCCGACGGCAAAGGCGCTGATCGTCAGCGCCCAGAGTGCGAGGGGCATTGGGGATCTCCCAGAAGAGGTTTCTGTCTCGACGGGAGAGATGCATGCGCTTAGCCTTTGCGTGAACAGACAGGTTTTCAAAAGGCCTTTGCGCTAGATGCACGAATTGCCCCAGACCCGCGACCTTGCCGTCTTTCTTGCCGTGGTCGATCACGGCGGGTTCGCCGAGGCCGGGCGCGTCCTTCGGAACGCCCCTTCGACACTGAGCCGGACGGTGTCGCGGCTGGAGGCGGAACTCGGGGTTAAGCTCCTGCGCCGCAGCACGCGAGCGATCGAGTTGACCCCGGAGGGCCGGGACCTGCTGGGGGCAGCGCGCGAGATCGTCGCCAGGGCCGAGCGCCTGTCGGACCTCGCGAGCCAGAGCAGGGCGCCACGCGGCCCCCTCCGCGTCGATGCGCCTGTGCCCTTCGTCCTGCACCGGCTTGCGCCACGGCTCGCCGAGTTCCATTCGCTCTACCCCGAGATTGCCCTGACCCTCGACATGAGCGACGCCGTCCTCGACCTCCTCGGCAGCCAGACGGACGTGGCGGTCCGGTTCGGCACCTTGAGCGACAGCGGTATGCTGCGGCGCAGGTTGGGCCGCACCGGCTGGACGCTTGTCGCCGCCCCCGCCTATCTCGAAAGGCTTGGCCATCCGAAACGCCCCGAGGATCTCGCCGAGTTCGGCCAGGTCCGGTTCGCGGCGCCCGAACATATCAACGACCTGCGGTTTCGGGGGCTACCCGCCCCCATCCGGCCGCGCCCCACGGTCACCGCAACCAACGGCGAAGCGGTGCGCAGACTGGTCCTTGGCGGCCTCGGCATCGCACGCTTCTCGGACTACATGGTGGCCGACGACCTTGCCGCCGGACGCCTGGTCGCCCTGTTTCCCGGAGAACTCGATGCCGAACCGCTCGATATCACGGCGCTCTACCTGACCCGCGCCTCGGGCCTCCGGCGCCTCGCGGCATTCCTTGACTGGCTCGAGGAGATCCTGCGGCCAGATTCCTGATCTCCGGCTCCGGAGAGGCCGATGTCGACCCGCGACTCCGGCGCAGACCGGATGAGCGGGGGCCTGCCACCGGGACTCCCGGGCAGGTTTCGCCGTCCGCGGTACATGACAGGCCCAAAGATCAGGCAGCGCCGCGGCATTTGCCGCCGTGTGGAGCACGGCAGGGCGGCGCTCTCGCGAAATGTCTTTACAGGACGAAATGATTCGGCTTACCGATTTTGTATACCGGTTTACTGAACCGGTTTACCGACCGAAAGCGGGGCCTCATGGCGAACTTGCAGGACGTGGCACAGCGAGCGAAAGTATCGAAGACGACGGTCTCGCGGTACCTCAACGGCTCGCTCGAACTGCCGAAACGCACTGCCGAGGCGATCGATACCGCGATCCGGGAACTCGACTACGTCCCCAATGCACACGCCCGCCGCCTGAGCCTTGGGCGGTCCGAAACCATCGCGCTGATGGTGCCTGACATTTCCACCCCCTTCTTCTCGACCTTCGTCGCCTCGGTCGAGGCCGAGGCGGACCGGCGCAACCTGTCACTGTCGCTCCATGCCACGCTGAACCGGCGCGAGCGCGAGATCTCCTATCTCGATCACATCCGGCAGGGGCGTGCCGACGGGCTGATCTTCATCACCAACCATGCCGGCGACGCCGCGCTGGCGGACAAGATCAACACCGCCGGCCCCTGCGTCGTGGTCGACGAGGACGTACCGGCGGCCCGGGTACCCAAGCTGTTCTGCGACAACGAGGCGGGAGGCTATGCGGCCGGCCGGCATCTCGCAGAGATCGGGCACCGACATTTTCTGTTCATCGGCGGCGTCGACGAGATGATCAGCGGCGCCCGGCGCCATGCCGGTTTTCTGCGCGGTGTTCACGAGGTTGCGGGCGAAGCGGCGCGCGTGGAGCGCGCCTGCGGTCCCTACACGTTCGAGGCCGGGCGGAGCGCGGCGAGGGCCTTCGTCGCCCGTGGCGACACCCGGCCGACGGCGATCTTCGCCACCTCCGACGAACTGCTGATCGGACTCTACGAGGTGCTTAGGGATTCCGGTCTCTCGGTGCCGCGCGATGTCTCCATCGTCGGCTTCGACGACGTGGGCCCCCTCCATCTATTCGCACCGGCCGTGACAGCGGTGCGGCAGCCGGTCCGGGAACTGGGCAAGCGGGCGCTTGAACTGCTCCTCGATCACAAACCGGAAGAAGACGGCACGCTCCCACAAGAGGAGCTGCTGCCTGTCACTCTGATCGAGCGGGATTCCGTTGCGCCGCCGATCCGATCTGCCTGAGCAACTACAACAGCGAGGATAACGAAAATGACCGACCACCTTACCCGCAGACAGCTTGGCGCGCTTCTGGCCACCACGATGATCGGCACCATGGCCCTGCCGGCCCTGGCCCAGGAGGAAAAGACCTTTGCCCTGGTCCAGATCAACCAGCAGGCGCTGTTCTTCAACGAGATGAACCGTGGCGCCGAGGAAGCGGCTGCCGAGGCCGGCGTGAACCTGGTGATCTTCAACGCCAACAACGATTCCGCGGCCCAGAACAGCGCCATCGAGACCTACATCCAGGAAGGTGTCGACGGGCTGGCCGTTGTCGCCATCGACGTCAACGGCATCATGCCGGCGGTCGAGCAGGCCGCGGCGGCGGGCATCCCGGTTGTCGCCATCGACGCCATCCTGCCCGAAGGTCCGCAGGCCGCCCAGATCGGCGTCGACAACGCCCAGGCCGGCGCGGACCTCGCGGCCTATTACAACGAGAGCATGAGCGGCGAGTCCAAGCTCGGCATCGTCGGCGCCCTGAACTCCTACATCCAGAACGTCCGCAAGGACGGCTTCGAGGGGGCGCTCGACAGCGGCATGGTCACCGTGGCCGGCACGGTTGACGGGCAGAACATCCAGGACGTGGCGCTTGGCGCGGCCGAGAACCTGATCACTGCCAACCCCGACCTGACCGCGATCTATGCCACCGGCGAGCCCGCGCTGATGGGCGCCGTCGCGGCCGTAGAAAGCCAGGGCAAGCAGGAAGACGTGGCGATCTTCGGTTGGGACCTCACCGCGCAGGTGATCGACGGGATCGACGCCGGCTACGTCAAGGCGGTGATCCAGCAGGATCCCTCGCTGATGGGCGCAGCCGCGGTCACCGCGCTGATGACGCTGTCGGAAGGCGGCGAAGTCGAAAAGGAGATCTCGGTGCCGGTGACCATCGTCACGAGCGAGAACGTGGACAGCTTCCGGTCGCTCTTCGAATGATGGCGGCAGAGGCACAAATTGCGGAAGGGAGGGGGGATGCCCCCCTCCCGGCCGAGCCGATCCTTCGGCTGAGAAACATCCACAAGACATTCGGCTCGCACGAGGCGCTGCGTGGGGTCGACCTCGACATCCGGCCCGGCGAATGCCTCGGGCTGATCGGCGACAACGCGGCCGGCAAGTCCACCCTCTCCAAGGTGATCTCCGGCACCTACATCCCCGACGAGGGCGAAATCGAGCTCGAGGGCCGCAAGGTGCGCTTTTCCACGCCGTCCGAGGCGCGCGACCTGAGCATCGAGATGGTCTACCAGGACCTGTCGCTCTGCGATCACGTGGACGTGGTCGGCAACCTGTTTCTCGGGCGCGAACTGAAACGCGGCCCCTTCCTCGATCAGAAACGGATGCTCGCGCAGGCCGAAGAGATGCTCGCCGCGCTTGAGATCCGCATCCCCCGGTTGACCGCCAAGGTCGAGAAGCTTTCCGGCGGCCAGCGCCAGGCCATCGCCATCGCGCGCGCCGCCAGCTTCGAGCCGAAGATTCTGCTGATGGACGAACCGACCTCGGCGCTGGCCGTGGCGGAGGTCGAGGCGGTTCTGGCCCTCATAAACCGCGTCAAGGCGCGCGGCGTGGCCGTGGTGCTCGTCACCCACCGGATGCAGGACCTTTTCCGCGTCTGCGACCGGGTGGCGGTGATGTACGAAGGCACCAAGGTCGCCGAACGCAACATTGGCGAAACCGATCTCCAGGAACTCGTCGACCTCATCGTCGGAAAGGGAGGCCACTGATGGCGACCTATACCGAGCGGCAAGCTGGCTCCCGGCTGGCCGACTACCTGTCCGAACACGCACAGGTGCTCTCCATCGCGCTGTTCTTCGCGATCTGCATCCTGTTCTTCAGCGCCATGACCACGACCTTCCTCACCTCGGGCAACCTGCTCAACGTGGTGCGGCAGGCGGCGCCGATCCTGATCGTCGCCGTGGCGATGACGCTGGTCATCACCACCGCCGGCATCGACCTGTCGGTCGGCTCGCAGGTCGCCCTGATCAACGCGCTCGCAGCCATATTGATGGCAACCGGCATCCCGTGGCCCGTGGTCGTCGTCTTGATGCTGATCGCGGGCGCGGTGATCGGCGGCGCGCAGGGCTGGTTCATTTCCTACCAGGGCATCCCGGCCTTCATCGTCACGCTTGCGGGGCTGTCGATACTGCGGGGCTTCGCCCTGCTCCTGACCGAAGGTTATTCCATTCCAATTCGGGACGCTGCGGGCTTCTTCTGGCTCGGGCGGGGCGAGATCCTCGGCTTTCCGGTGCCGGCCCTGATCGCGATCCTGATCGCCATCCTGGGCTTCGTCGTCATGCTTCGCACACAGTACGGCCGGCAAGTGGTGGCCGTGGGCTCCAACATGGAGGCGGCGCGGCGCGTCGGCATGCCAGCCAAGAAGGTACTGGCCTCGGTCTATGTCGTCTCGGGCGTGGCCAGCGCCATCGCGGGCATGCTGATCGCCGCGCGGCTCGGCTCGGGCTCGTCCAACGCCGCACAGGGGTTCGAGCTTCAGGTGATCGCCGCGGTGGTCCTTGGCGGCACCTCGCTGATGGGCGGGCGGGCCTCCATGCTGGGCACGGTGCTCGGCACGCTCACCATCGCCGTGATCGGCAACGGGCTGATCCTGATGCACATCTCGCCCTTCTTCACCCAGATCGTGACGGGCACGATCATCCTGGTGGCAATCTGGATGAACACCCGCCTGTTCGACCGCAACTGGCGTTTCGCGAGAAAGAAACCGGCATGAGCGAACTGTCCCAATGCCATATCGGCTCGGGCCGGGTGATGACCGTCGACGGGCCCATCCCGTCGGCGGCGCTCGGCCACACGCTGATGCACGAGCACCTTCAGAACGACTGCTCCTGCTGGTGGAACCCGCCGCAGGAGCCGGAGCGCCAGTACCTCGCCGAGGCGCCCGTCTCCATCGAGATCCTGTCGGAGCTGCGGCAGGATCCCTTCGTCAACAAGCACAACATCTCGCTGGACGAGCTGGAGCTGGCCATCGACGAGGTGAAGCAGTTCGCCGCCGTCGGGGGACGCAGCATCGTGGACCCGACCTGCCGCGGCATCGGGCGCGATCCGGTCAAGCTGCGCCGGATTGCGGCGGAGACGGGCGTGCAGATCGTCATGGGCGCGGGCTACTACCTCGCCTCGTCCATGCCGGAGCGCGTCGCCTCCCTCACCGCCGACGAAATCGCCGACGAGATCGTCGCCGAAGCGCTGGAGGGCGTTGACGGGACCGATGCGAAGATCGGCCTGATCGGTGAGATCGGCGTCTCGGCGGATTTCACCCCCGAGGAGGAAAAATCCCTGCGCGGCGCGGCGCGGGCGCAAGGCCGCACCGGGCTGCCGCTGATGGTGCACCTGCCGGGCTGGTTCCGGCTGGCGCACAAGGTGCTCGATATCGTCGAGGAGGAAGGGGCCGACCTGCGCCACACGGTGCTGTGCCACATGAACCCCTCGCACATGGACCCCGTCTACCAGGCGACGCTGGCCGCGCGCGGGGCCTTCATCGAGTTCGACATGATCGGCATGGACTACTTCTATGCCGACCAGGGCGTGCAATGCCCCTCCGACGACGAGGTCGCCGGCGCGATCATGGGCCTTGTCGAGCACGGCTACCTCGACCGCCTGCTGCTCTCGCACGACGTCTTCATCAAGATGATGCTGACCCGGTACGGCGGCAACGGCTATGCCTTCGTCACCCGGCACTTCCTGCCACGGCTGCTGCGCCACGGCGCCACGCCGGACCAGCTCAAAACACTGATGGTGACCAACCCACGCCGCGTCTTCGACGCGACGATCTGAGACACAGGAGAAAGACATGAGCACAAAAGTGCTGCTGGTCGGCGAGAGCTGGACCACTTCCGAGACCCATTACAAGGGGTTCGACCAATTCGGCTCGGTTCATTTCCACACCGGCGCCGACCCTCTGCTGAAGGCCATGGCCGGCAGCGGCTACGAGATCGACTACATGACCGCCCACGCCGCGGCCGAAGGTTTCCCCTTCGAGGCCGTTGGCCTGGAGAAATACGACATCATCATCCTGTCCGACATCGGCGCCAACACCTTTCTGTTGCCGCCCGACGTCTGGCTGCGCTCGAAATGCGTACCCAACCGGCTGCGCATGCTGAAGCAATGGGTCGCCGATGGCGGCAACCTTATCATGATGGGCGGCTATTTCTCCTTCCAGGGCATCGACGGCAAGGCCCGCTGGCGCAAGACGCCGGTCGAGGATGTCCTGCCGGTCACCTGCCTGCCCTGGGACGACCGCGTGGAAATCCCCGAAGGCGCGATCGCCGAGATCGTGCAACCGGAGCACGAGACGGTTGCCGGCCTGACCGGCACCGCCTGGCCGCCGATCCTCGGCGTCAACGAGGTCGAGCTGCGCGAGGGCGCCGAGGTCGTGGCGAAACTGCCGGAGGATCAGGGCGGCCATCCGCTGCTCGTGCTCGGCAGCCATGGCAAGGGACGCACGGCCGTCTGGACCTCGGACATCGGTCCGCACTGGCTCTCACCAGATTTCTGCGAATGGGAAGGATACGCGACGCTGTGGCGGAATGTGTTCGGCTGGCTTGTCGCACGCTGAGGCACGCGTCCGGCCGGGCTGTCAGGTGGCGAGGAAACGCGCCATCTCGGCCCGGTCGGGAAAGGCGCTCACGGTGCCGGCGCGCGCCACGGCATGTGCCGCGGCGCGGGCCGCGTGGCCGAGCGCGCGCGCGTCCAGCGGGCAGCCGCGCAGTGCTGCCGAGGCCAGCGCGACAGCCATGAAGCAATCCCCTGCCCCGGTGGTGTCGACAACCGTGCAGGGCTCGGCCGGCACGTCGATGCGGCCGTCCTGCCGGATCAGCGCCGCCCCCTGCCCGCCCAGCGTCAGCACCACGTCGGTCACGCCCGCCGCCAGGATCGCCTCGACCCCGCCGAGCGCCTCGGCCTCGCCCTCGTTCACGAAGGCGCTGTCCACGAGCGGCCAGAGATCGGCGAAGTACGGTTGCAGCGGAGACGGGTTGAGCGCCGTGCGCACACCGCGCGCACGGGCCTCGGCCAGCGCGGCGCGCGTGGTCTTTGCCCCGAGGTTGCCCTGCATGACCAGCAGGTCGCCCGCTTGTGCCCCGTCGAGCGCGCCCCGTGCCATCTCCGGCGTCATCGCGGCGGCCGCCTCGCGGGTGGTGATGACGGCGTTCTCCCCCTGCTCGGCCATCAGGATGATCGAGAAATCGGTCGCGGTGCCGTCGATCTCGATCAGCCGCGCCTCCAGTGCCTCCGCCTCCAGCCGGCGTGCGATCTCCTGTCCGCGGCCGTCCCGGCCGACAGCCCCGGAAAAGCGGCACGCGAGCCCGGTCCGCGCCATGGCGATCGCCTGGTTCGCCCCCTTCCCGCCCAGGTCATGCGACAGCGCCGCGCCGAAGATCGACGCGCCGGGGCGGGGAAAATCCACGATGGAGAGTGTCTCGTCCAGAGCCACGTTGCCGATGACAAAGGCCTTCATCTTCAAGTCCCTCCATACCGAAAGGTCATGACATGCAACTCATATCCGACCGGACTTCCGGTGCGATAAGAGATATCTTCGGGCGCGACAAGGCGTTGATCGGAATGATCCATTGCCCGCCCTTCCCCGGCGCCCCCCGTTACCGCGGCGAGACGCTGGACGAGATCTACGACGCCTGCATGCGCGATGCCGAACGGCTGGTCGCCGGCGGGCTGCACGGGCTGATCGTCGAGAACCATGGCGACATCCCCTTCTCCAAGCCCGAGGATATCGGCCCGGAGACCCCGGCATTCCTGTCGGTCGTGACCGACCGGATCAAGCGAGCGTTTGGCGTTCCCATGGGGATCAACGTGCTTGCCAACGCGCCCCTGCCGGCGCTGGCGACCGCGGTTGCGGGGGGCGCCGATTTCATCCGGGTGAACCAGTGGGCCAATGCCTATGTCGCCAATGAGGGCTTCATGGAAGGCCGCGCCGCCGAGGCGCTGCGCTACCGGGCGCTGCTCAGGGCCGAACGGGTGAAGATCTTCACCGATGCCCATGTGAAGCACGGCAGCCACGCCATCGTCGCCGACCGGCCGATCCCGGAACTGGCCCGCGATCTCGCCTTCTTCGACAGCGACTGCATCATCGCCACCGGCCAGCGCACGGGCAACAGCGCCACGATGGAAGAGATCGAGGAGATCGGAGGCGCGACCCACCTGCCGCTGCTGGTGGGCTCCGGCGTCACCGAGGCGAACATCCTCGACATCCTGAAGCGGACCAACGGCGTCATCGTCGCCTCGTCGCTCAAGGAAGGCGGCGTCTGGTGGAACCCGGTCGATCCCGCGCGGGTGCAGAGCTTCGTGGCCGCGGCGAGCGAGGGGCTCGATGACTGAGCGCCTCACGGACCGGATCCTCGAGGAAAACGCCGCGGTCTTCTCCGCGATGCTCTCCCATCGCTTCGTGCAGGATATCGCGACGGACGAGTTGCCGGCGGAGGTCTTCGATCGCTACCTGCTGATCGAGGGCGCCTTCGTCGAGACCGCGATCGCGATCTTCGGCTATGCGGTCGCGAAGGCGAGGGATCTCGAGGACAGGCGCAAGCTGATCGGCACGCTGGACGCCCTCGCGAACGAGCAGATGGCGTATTTCGAGACCGCGTTTGCACAGCGCGGCATCGTGACCGACGCCGCGCTGCAGGCCGATCCGCGCGTGGCGGCCTTTCGCGATGGGATGCTGGAGATCGCCCGGGACGGGGATTTCGGCGCCATCGTCACCGCGATGTTCGCCGCCGAATGGATGTACTGGACGTGGTGCACTGCCCTGAGCGACGCCACGATCAGCGATCCCATGGTGCGCGACTGGGTGGACATGCACGCAGCCCCCGGCTTTACCGCCCAGGCCGCCTGGCTCCGTGACCGGCTCGACGCGCTCGGCGCCGACATGACGGAGGCGGAGTGCGATGCGACGGTGCGCCTGTTCGGCCGTGTCCAGCAGCTCGAGATCGACTTCCACTCGGCGGCTTACGCGGACTCCTCGATCAGCGCCGCATAGATCTCCACGGCCTCACGGAGACGCGCCGTGCTGACGTATTCGTCGGTCCGGTGCGGCTGATCCGGCGCGCCGGGCCCGAGGATCATCACTTCGGGCCCGCCCATCGCCGGCTTAAGTATCGAGGCGTCCGTGAAATAGGTCGCACATTCCGGACCGCCCTCGCGCCCGGTGATCGCGTGCACCCGCTCGGCGGCCCTGGCGAACCATGGTGAGGCCGGGTCCGTCCAGACCGAGGGCAGGTCCAGCAGGGTTTCGATCTCGATGGCCGCATCGCACAGCGCGCGCACCTTTTGCGTGAGCGCCTCATGCGTAACGCCTTCGACCGACCGCAGATCCACCGTCAGTTCGCAGAGATCGGGCACGGAATTCACGTTGATCCCGGCGCGGATGGTCCCGAGATTGCAGGTCGCCCGGCCCATCTGCGGATGGCTCACCGCGGGATCGAAGGCGCACAGGCGCCGCAGTGTCTCCGTCATCCCGGCGATGGCGTTCACCCCGAGTTCCGGCGTGGCTCCATGGGCCGTCTGCCCGCGCGAGACGAGGTTCAACCACAGGGCGCCCTTGTGGCCGGCCAGCGGGTGATTGTCGGTGGACTCGCCCACGATGACGGCCCGCGCCTGCGGCAGGTCGCCGGCCTCCGCAAGCCAGCGCGCGCCATCGCACCCCGTCTCCTCGCCGGCGGCCAGCACGACGGAGACCGGCGCATTGCTGCGTGCGGCAGCGACGAGGAAAGCCGCCACACCGCCCTTCATGTCGCTGCTGCCGCGTCCGAACAGCCGATCGCCTTCCACCACCCCGAGATGCGCCGGCCGGCTCCAGTCGACGCGCCCCAGCGGCACGGTATCGAGATGGCCACTGAAGCATAGCCGCGGGTCGGCCCCGCGTTGCGCGACGAGGCTCGCACGGCCCTGACCGTGATCCACGAGGCGACAGTCGAAACCTGCCGCCGAGAGGAGTTGCGCGCAGTATTCGGCGGCCTCCCTCTCGCGCCCCGGCGGGTTGACCGTGTCGAATGCAATCAGGCGTTGGGTGATCGCGACGACGTCGGTCGGTATCGAACTCATCTGCAAGCGGCTCCAATCCTGGTGATCCCTGGCCATCCCTTACCGGCCCCATCGCACCGGCGCCACACCCGGCCCGCAACACCCAGCCTTTTCTCGGCATCAAAGCCGTCGGGAGCAGCGTGGGCGCCCCCATCCTCAGCCGTCGATCACCTGCAGTTCCAGATCTTCGGCGGACCGGCGCAGGATGCCCGCAAGCGACCGCGCCAGGCCCTTGGGGCGGTTCACCGGCAGGAGAAGGCTGATCGTGCGGTCGGCGTCCGGCATCGCGAGCGGCATCAGGCGCACCTCGCTGCGGTGGACGCCCTGCTTGCGCGCGAAAAGATCCGGCAGGATGCCGATCCCCGCCCCGGTCGCCGCCATCAGCACGATGGAATCGAGGCTCGTTCCTTCGTAATCGTCCGACACCATGGCCCCGCTTGCGCCGGCTATGGCATACACGATCCGCGCCAGCCGGTGGCCGGAATCCAGTGTCAGAAGCCTCTGGCCGGCGAGGTGCGCGGCCTCGACCTCGGACGCACCGACCAGCGGATGGTCCTGCGCCACCGCAACCCAGAGCGGCTCGATGAACAGAGGGTGCTGGAAGGCGTTCGGGTGGTCCTCGGGCGTCGATATGATGGCATCGAAGCGCCCGTTGCGGATCCCTTCGTCCAGGCTCAGCGTGTTCTCCTCGCGCACGATCACGCGCAGCTCCGGCTCCTCCTCGTGCAGCGCCTTCATCGCCTGCGGCAGCAGGTAGGGCCCGATCGAAGGAAGCACGCCCAGCCGCAGCCGCCCACCGAACGGAACATCCGACAACATCGCCGCACGCAGCGCCTCGACCTCCGACAGAATCCGCCGCGCCCGCGTAACGAACTCCAGTCCCTTCGCCGTGGTCAGCGAGCCCCCCCGTCCGCGCTCGAACAGCCGCACTCCGAGCTCGGCTTCAACCGCCGCCACCTGGTTCGAAAGGCTGGGCTGGCTGACGTGCTTCACTTCCGCCGCCAGACCGAAGCTGCCCAGCTGATGGACCGCCACGATGTACTCCAGTTGCCGCAACGTGGGGCGCATTCATAGCCTCAAACTATCCAAAATGTCACTGATTTGTATTTAAGCTATGATACGTAACCGAGCAATAGGCAGGCACCCTTCGTCAGGAGTTACGGAAAGATGCATGCCTTCGACAGCTTGATCGGCAATCTCATGGTGCCGACGATCCTGTTCTTC
Source organism: Tropicimonas sediminicola (assembly GCF_900188335.1). Classification (GTDB taxonomy): domain Bacteria; phylum Pseudomonadota; class Alphaproteobacteria; order Rhodobacterales; family Rhodobacteraceae; genus Tropicimonas; species Tropicimonas sediminicola. The sequence continues at coordinate 49,373 of NZ_FZOY01000009.1, forward strand.
GTTCTCGGTCTCGTGGCCGCCGTGGTCCGCAGCGACCTGTCGATCCCCGAGGGCGCGGCCAAGTTCATGTCGCTCTACCTGCTGCTCGCCATCGGCTTCAAAGGCGGCCACAGCCTCGCCGAGCACGGGCTGAACGCGGAGATCTTCATCGCCCTTGGCGCCGGGCTGGTCCTGTCTTTCCTGATCCCCTTCGTGGCCTATGGGCTGTTGCGCAGCATGACGCGGCTGAACGTTTTGAACGCGGCGGCGGTGGCCGGGCACTACGGATCGATCTCGATCGTGACCTTCGTCGCGGCGTCCAGCCTGCTGGACCTGACAGGCATCGCCTCGGACGGCTACATGGTCGCGGTGGCCGCAACGATGGAGGTGCCGGCAATCCTCTCGGCCCTCTGGATCGCGCACCGGTTCGGCAGCCCGGAGGGCGCCGGCAGCGTTTCCTTGCGCGAATTGTTCGCCAACGGCTCCATCGTTCTGCTGACCGGGGCGTTCCTGATCGGTGCGGTCACGCAGGACAAGGGGATGGAGATGATCGCCCCCTTCGTGGTGACCCCGTTCACCGGGATCCTCTGCCTGTTCCTGCTCGACATGGGCCTTTCCGCCGGCCGCAGCCTGCTGCGCAATCGGCACCTGCTGAGCGCGGGGCTGTTCGCCTTCGGCCTGCTCATGCCGATGATCGGCGCGGTGCTGGCGTTCGGCCTCGGCGCCCTGATCGGGTTGCAGACCGGCAGCCTGTTCCTGCTGATGGTGCTGTCGGCCTCGGCCTCCTACATCGCGGTGCCAGCCGCCATGAAGATCGCCCTGCCGCAGGCGGAATCGGGGATCTACCTGACCCTGTCGCTCGGCGTGACCTTCCCGTTCAACATCACGCTCGGTCTTCCGCTGTACCTCTGGCTGGCCGGGCTGGCGTGAAGCTGCAGGGCGGGCGGCACGTTCCCTCGCACCTCCCTGCCGGTCCGCTCTTCAGCTGCTGCTAGAGACGGAGGCCCCAGACTTCCACGCCGGGAGACTGCAGCACGGGTTCCTCCAGCACCGCCCGGAACGCACCATGCTCCGGGTGGTCGTGGCGGCCGATGTCGGCGGCGCTGAATTCCTCCGGCGTGAAGGTGCCCCAGTTGCGGACCATCTGGAATTTCACGCCGTCGCATCCCAGGCTCCTGGCCAGTTCGGCGAAGGCCGGCATCTCGCGGAAATTGCGGGCCTGCACCACGAAGTCCAGCCGGAAGACCCGGATCCGGTTGTCCCGCCGCAGCTCGGCGATGAAGTCGAGCGCGCGCAGAAGCTGATCGAACGTCGCCCCGCGGCGAAGTTCCGCATAGGTCTCCGGCGTGGCGGCGTCGGCCGAGACCAGCATCTGATCGACCCTGCCCTCAAGCCCGAGACGCTCCCAGAGCGCGGGCGTCAGCAGCACACCGTTCGTCTGCAGATCGATCTTGAGGTTTGGGTTCTCGATGTCCCGCAGACGCCGCAGCACGTACTGGAAATGCGCGCTGCCGAAGGGATCGCCGCTTCCGGTCAGGCGCACGCGCCGCGCCCGCCCCATGAGGGGAAACAGCACCCGGTCGGCCAGCGCATTCAGGCGTTTCTGTTCCTCCTTGCGGGCAAGCACGAGTTCGCTGCGGCAGGTGGGACAGGACAGGTTGCACGACCGGTCGTGCGACAACACCAGCCGCTCCGGCATGTCCTCGAGCGCCGTCGCTTCGGATTGCGCGATCTCGGCCATGCGGGCGTGCGTGAGTTCGGTCGTTTCGGGCAGGGAATTGCCCGAAAGTTTCGGGCAGTGGCTCCGGCTGCAATAGCGGTAGCTTCCGTCGTGGATCGAAGCCCGGATGTCCCTGGCCGCCGCCGAGTTCCAGATGGCTTCGGCGGAATCGTCGCCGAGGTTGCCGATCGGCTTCGGGAGCCAGGCCGGACAGCAGAAATAGACATCTCCGCCCGGTGCGGTCTCGATAGTGCGAAACGGCGCATCGCAGAACCGGCCCGTGAAGCCGACATCCGCCGCCCCGCCCCGCTGTGCCTGGTGCAGGATCGCCTGAGCCCCGAGGTCGTTGGACACCCGCGCCAGTGCCCGGGCGGCCCGCGACTGGGCCAACGCGAAATCGTCGTTCTCGAGTGCATGGAAGGCCGCGCAGGTCCAGTCGAATTCCGTCGCGCCCTTGCGTTCGACGAGAGCCGACCAGAGCGCGGCGCTCAGAGCCGGCGTTTCCGCCTCCGCAGCCTGTTCGGCACGGGCGACCGCATCCCGGATGCAGGCGCGCGGATCCACGTAAGCCGGATCGCTCTCCGTGAGCCTCGCCGACGCCTTGTAACGCGCCCGATAGTCCCGAAGGACACTGGCCGCAGCCTGGAGGTCAGGCGTGGCCGGAGCGGTCTGTTCGATTGGCTGATCCATGATCCGGCGATGCTATCACATGCCCATATCTGACGTCAGCACCCACCGGAGCGCGTTGGCGCTCCAGCGCGCGCGCGGCGATTTCTGCACGGGAGCGCCGGGGCTGCTCCGTGCCCCTCGAAGGGGAAAGCGCTCACAACCCGAGTCCCCGTGAGATCGTCCAGTATCCCGCAATAGCGGCGATCACGAGGCTGCCGCCCTGAAAGATCCAGCGCCGGAAGAACGCGGTCTTTCGGATCATGTAGAACAGCGGCAGCAGGAGGAAGAGGATGATCAACTGGCCGATCTCGATCCCGACGTTGAAGTTCAGCAGGATCTTGATCGGCTCGACGAGGCGGAACTGAAGGTCGCTCATCGCCGAGGCAAAGCCCATTCCGTGGAACAGCCCGAAGAACACGATCAGCAACCAGCGCCCGCTGTCGAGAACCGGGAACAGGTTGTTGAGCGCGACAACGACGATCGAGAGCGCGATGAGGGACTCGATCAGCTGGATGTTCGGCTGGAGAATGCCAAGGACCGTCAAGGCCAGCGTCGCCGAATGCGCAACCGCGAACAGTGTGATGACCCAGAACGCGTTCCACGCGACCTTCCCCATGCCTTCTGCAGGTTCCCAGTGCCGTGGCGGCGCCATGCGCATGACCGCGGAAAGGAGCAGAGCGGCGAGAAACAGAACGTGATCAGGACCGGCGATGACGTGGAGGATGCCCTGCCACACGAACTCCCGCGGCGTCAGGATCGTCTCGAGGTTGGTGAAGTCCAGCGTCTGAAGCGTCTTGTTGGGTCCGTAGACCTGGACAACGTGGTCCTGCGGATGGGTCAGGCCACGCTTTCGGTCGTATTCCGCGACGATGAGGCTTCGGTAGAGCGGGGACTCCCATGACAGCAGGATCTCGTTCCAGATCTCTATCTGGTCAGGCGGGTCGATCGGGGCCGTCTCGAAAGCGAAGGAGGCAAAGCGTGTCTCCGCGCCCGGCGCGAGCCCGGCCTCCCCGAAGATCACCTGAAGCTCCGCGCCATCGATCAGGAAGTCGAAGTTTTCGTCGATGTAGCGCTGTATCTCGGCCGCGTTCTCGCGGACCGCGGCTTCCCGCGCATCCTGCTCCTCCGGGATCGCGATCCCGAGCCTGTCCCGGAGGTCGTCGAACGCGATCTCGAAGCGCCCGCTCAGCCGATCCGTCTCGACGTTGATCCAGACGTAGTTCTCGTCACGCGCATGGGCCTGCGATGCGGACGCGCCTGAAATCACACAGAGCGCGGTAAGCGCCCACAGGAACAGCATCTGGCGGACCCACCGGATCGGCGCCGTTTGAACTTCACACACTCTCATCTTCCCTCCGAAACAATCATCCTGAAACTCCACCAGGCACCGGACAGGCCCTCTTGGCCATTCCGTTGCCGCACATCCCATTCTCGGACACCGCGTTCATGTCCGCTCCTCGTCCAACAACTGTCTCACCGCGCGCTCGGCGACCCGCCTCGCGGCGTAGCTTTGCGAGGCCTCCGACATGCGGGCACAGGCTGCGGCGATGCCTTCGTCCGCGAGAACGGCGTCGATCGTCCCCGATATCTGCTCTGCTGTTTCACGACCGGCCAGGCGAGCGCCCAATCCATGGGAGAGAACCCGCGCGGCGCCGCCTGGACGATCCATCATGTCGGCCGCGACGACGATCTGCGGCACACCCCGGTGCGCCGCCTCCCGAACCGATCCGACGCCGCCGTGGTTGATCATCAGGGACGCCCGTTCGAGCGCGGCAGGCTGGTCGAGCCAGTCCACCACCGTCACGTTGTCCGGGGGTGACCGCCGCGGCGCGTCGGCTTTGGGCGGGACCACGTGGATCAGGACACGGTCCGGGCGCGCCTCGAAGGCCGCCCAGAGCGCCTCGAGGAACGCGGGCGGCGGTGAGTTCACCGTGCCGAAGGAGGCCAGAACGACAGGCTTGCCGTTGGCCGCGGCCTCCGATCCCAGGATGCCCGGGACATCGGCTCGCGACACCCCCTCTGGCCGCGTCCCGGCGATCATCGGACCTATGTAGCGAACGTCATCATCCCCCTCGCCGGGAAAATCCAACTCCGCCGGACTGGTCATCAGGCAGGGCAGCCGATAGCCCCAAGGATACTGCCACCGCCTCCGCACGAACATGTCGCGAGCAACCCGGTGCTTGCGCGCCAGATGGCCCAAGGCCGACGGGATGTCCCCGCCCCAATGCCGCAGAGCGCCGACGATCTCCTGCCGGCGTTTCCAGCGGAGCAGATCTGACCATTCGTTCATGACAGGCTCGGGCGCGCCCTCAGGCTCGCTGCCCGGCACCGTAAAGGAACCGAGCGGCGGGTTCCGCGGGCCGACCATTGTCGAAAAGAAGCAATGCAAAAGGGCGGTGCGCTGACCGCGTCCGAGGGCCGCGATGATCGGCCCGTGCAGTTCGAAGTCGATCACTGCAAGGTCCGGGCTGATCTCGTCGAGCATCGCGCCGAACTCGGCGGCACCGAGCATGGCTGCTGTCTCTTCCAGTCGTTGCCGGCGCCGCGCCGGGGTCCGGACAAACGGGTTCTTGCCGAGCCCCTCCAGTGGACAGGCAAGTGGCGTGATCGGCACCTTTGGCATCGCCCGGAACGCCAGCCCGAACTCCCGCACGCGATCGCCGTGGTTTTCGGTCGTGACGAGCAGGGCCTCGTGGCCGTCACGGACAAGCCGCCGACCGAACTCGGCAGCGACGAAGACGCTGCTGAGCATTCCGGTGCTGGCGACAAGGATTCGGGCCATGCTACGTCCCGTCACCGGGCGCCAGCAGGGCACGGATCCTGCGAGGACGCCGCGGCATCAGGCGCGCCCTCCCATCAGGATCGCGGAAATCACCTGCCGCTGGATATCGGACGTGCCGCCGTAGATCACACCGCCAAGCGCATCCCGCAGATCGCGCTCTACGCCGGTTTCGGTCATGTACCCCGCACCGCCATGGATGCGCAGCGCGTCCGTGCTGTTCGCGACGAAGGCCTCGGAGATGTGGAGCTTGGTCATCGCCGCCGTCATCGTGCAGGGCTCGCCGCGATCTTTCATCTCGGCGGCGTGGTAGAGCATCAGCCGAGACGTCTCGAGCCGCAGGCGCATGTCCGCGAGCCGGTTGCCGACCGACTGGTGGTTGGCGATGGCCGTTCCGAACACCTTCCGCCTACCGGCGAAGTCCACGCATTGCTCCAACTGGCGCGCCATCGACCCGACGTGGCTGGCAAAGATGAAACAGCGCTCCCATTCGACCGAGTGCTGGAAGATCGCGCCGCCATCGCCCTCGCCTCCGAGGAGGCGGTCTTCCGGGACGAAGCAGTTGTTGAGCGTGAGCCCGCCGAGCGGGGCCGTGCGCAGGCCCATCTTCGAGGCCGGCAATCCCCGCTCGAACCCCTCGTCGCCAGCCTCCACGATGAAGGCGGAAACGCCCCACCGCCCGGCCGCCGGATCGGTCGAGGCGAAGACCAGCGCGATGTCGCATCTTGGAGCAAGGCCGATCAGGATCTTCTCGCCGTTCAGCACGTAGCCGCCGTCCACCCGTTCGGCGGTTGTCTCCAGCGCGAAGGCGTCGGACCCTGAGTCGCGCTCGGTCATGCCGTCCGCCCCGATCAGGCTGCCATCGCCCAGCCCCGGAAGCCAGCGGCGCGCCTGCTCATCTGTCGCAAAGGTCTTGATCGCTTCGGTCACCGCCCAGACCTGCCCGTTGACGGCGAGGGTCAGGCCGTTGTCGGCGCATCCCATCCCCAGTCCTTCGAGCATCGCGGCGGTCGAGGAAACACTCATGCCCCGGCCGCCGAACTCGACCGGCAGTTGCACCGACAGGAACCCGTATTCCGCGCATTTCCGCCAATCCCCCAACCAATCCTCGGCGTCCTCTGCCCCGCGCCGGTCTCGCGCTTCCAGATCGCGGCCGAGATTGGCGGCGGCAAAGTCCCGCGCGGCGTCCCGCAGTTCGATCTGCTCGGTCGTCAAAGGCATGGTGGTTCAACTCTTCCTGTTCTTGACGGGGTCCGGTCTGTTCTGGGTCCTGTGATGGAAACGGAGGGAAACTCAGCGGCTGCGGGGCCGGATGGTGTCGACAAGTTTCCCGGCCCATCGGCGCGGGGCGTTCAGTCGGGCGAGGTGGTAATCCACAAGCGTTGCAAGTTCGGCATCGGGAGACAGGCGCTTTGCCTTCATCATCTGCAGGATGGCGGAGATCGGCCGGGATTGCGCCTGCCTCAGGCGACCAAGGGCGAAAGTCGCCCAGGGATCCTTCGGCGAAAGGCGCGCAGCAGCCAGTAACGGCGGCCCGGCCGCGGCGACGTTTCCGGCTTCGAGGGCGCATAGCCCCTCCTCGATCAGTGCAGCGGCGTAGTCCGGGGCTTCGGAGGTCGCGATATCCAGTCCCCCCGCCACGTTCCCCGACGTCCTGGAATGCCTGAGCCGGTGCACGTAATCGGCCAGCGGGTCGGTCCTGACCGGCGTCTCTTCCTCCGACTGCCGCGCGGTGGGGATACTTTCCTGACCGGCTGCCCGGACCGGGTCGGCAGGCGCCGACCGAACCACGAAACACTGCACCGGAGCGCCGCGGTCGGAGAAATGCGAAATCCCCTCTTCGACGATATCGAGTTCGAAGCTGAATTCGCCGTCGGCATCAGGCATTCGCACCGAGACGGGCACCCGCGCCTGCTCCCCCGGTGCGATCGTCCTTTGCAATGGTGTCCGATGTCCAATCCGGGCGATCTCTGGCCGAGCGCCCGTGACTGCACGGGCGACAAGGAATAGCCCGCTTCCCTCGCTTGGCGTCCAGACCTCCTGACCGAGGTTCCGGATCGAGACCTCCACCTCGAACACCGCGCCACGCGCCGCGGTTTCGGGCGCGCTCACATCCCCCCACTCCAGCAGATGAGCTCCGCGCGGAAGAGGCCAGCCGCCGCGTTTGCGGGCCTGCTCCAGCCGGTCTCGGATCTTGCCGGCAAGAAGCCGCTCGTTGCGGCCCCAGTACATGTCGGAATACCCGCAGGGCAGCGAGTCGACCGTCCAGCTGCGATAGAGCCTGTCCCAGGTCTCCTCCGGCCGTTCGAAACGGCTGTAGGGGTTCGTCATTGCATGCTGCGCAACGATCAGGTCCACGTGCCCGGAATAGGGGATCGGCGGCTCTCCCTGGACCAGGATCAGCGTCGCCACCGGCCGGCGCAGGTTCAGCAGCATGTTGGCGACATTCAAAGCGACGATGCCCCCTTGGCAATGCCCGCCGAGATAGAACGGCCCGGAGGGGTATGCGTCGAGAATGTCCCGGAGGTAATGCCGCGCGACACGATGCTGGGCCGAAAGCTGGAGATCCGTGTCCTTGCTCGGGATGACGCCGTTCGCCGCGCGCATGCCGTAGACAGGCTGATCCGGTCCAAGCTGCGCGCTGAGGCGCTCGAAATCCGCCCGGGCGGTGAACCAGAAAAACAGGGGCGGCAGGGTGCCGTCGCGGTTGAGAACCGAGATCAAAGACCCCTCGCGCACCGGGTCGGGCCAGGCCGTGAGATAGGCGTGAAGTTTTGCCTGCTCGGTCTCCACAAGGCCTCCGAGCGGGTCGGCTTCGGCGGAAGACGGAGCCTGCGTCTCTGGTTCTCTCTCCTCCGCCGGCTTCGGCGGCACCTCCGCGTCGGCATCGGCAAGCATTGCATCGAGCGCGACGGCCTGATGCCGGATCGTCGTCAGACGGCCCAGCCGGGCCACCGGGATCCGCAGGCCGAGGCCCGAGCCGATCTCTGTGATCAAACGCATGGCTGCAAGCGAATGGCCCCCGAGTTCGAAGAAATCCTCGTCGAGCTCGATCTCCCGCTCCAGCCAGAGCACCCGCTTCCAGATCTCCGCCAGCGCCTTTTCGGTCTCGCTTGAAGGCGGGACGATGGCCGCCGGTGCTATAGGCGCGGTCGGCGCGGCGAGGGCGCGGTAGTCGATCTTGCCGTTCGAGGTGCGCGGCAGTTCATCGACCATCAGTAGCTGCGACGGCACCATCGCGGCCGGCAGGGCCTCGGCCAGATGCGCAGCCAAGGCGCCGATCTCGGGCGGGTTCTCCGGTTCACCGACGATCCAGGCCACGAGCGCCCGCGCCTCGTCCTCGCCACGGGCGTCAACGGCCGCCTCCCGCACTTCGGGCATGTCCATGAGGAGGGTCTCGATCAGGGTCGGCTCGATCCGGACGCCCCGGACCTTCACCTGCCGGTCGATCCGGCCGAGGTATTCGAACATGCCGTCGGCGCGTCGCCGGACCCGATCGCCCGTACGATAGGCCTTTCCGCCGTCGCGCGTCGGATCTTCAACGAACCTCTCGGCGGTTGCCTCCGGCAGGTCGAGATACCCGAGGGACACGCCCGCACCGCCGACCCAGAGCTCTCCCGGCATTCCCGGCGGCACGGGGCGGTGCCGGCTGTCCCGGATCATCAGCCGGCTGCCGGGGATCGCACGCCCGATCGGCACAGGCCCCGTGCCTTCCAGCCGTCCGAGATCGCAGACCGAGCACCAGACCGTGGCTTCCGTGGGCCCGTATTCGTTGACGAGCCGGGCGGTGACACCGCTTTGCCGGTGCTGGTGAACTATCGCCCGACTGACGGCCTCGCCGGCGACGATCACCGTCTGCAGCGAGACCAGGGCACCCGCGTCGCTGGCCTCCAGGATCAGCTTGTAGAGCGACGGCAGGCAGAGCGTGTGGGTCACGCAGCGGGCCTGTATGAGCGCCCCGATCCGGAACGGGTCCCGCGCGGCACCCGGTTCGGCAAGAACCAGCGTGCCGCCGGTGCAGAGGGTCCAGTAGATCCCGGCAACCGAACTGTCGAAGGCGATGGAAGAGAGCACCAGAAAGGCTTCCGGCGTCTCCTTGTACCAAGCCAGACGCGCCTCGGTCGACGCTGACAGGTTGCGGTGGCTGACCAGAACCCCTTTGGGCGTGCCGGTGGAGCCGGAGGTAAAGAGCAGGTAGGCCGGGCTGTCGGGCGACACCTCCGGCAAAGTTGCGTCGCCCCCCACGTTGCCGAGATCGCCGACGACAACAGCCCCCCTGCCCGACCGCTCGACCCGCTCCACGTTCTGCCTGTCGGTCAACACGACCCGGACGCCCGCATGTTCGAGGATGCGCAGAACGTGGGCATCGGGATGTTCGGCGTTGAGCGGCACATAGGTCGCGCCGGCGAGCAGCGCTCCCAGCATCGCGACGAATGCGTCCGGCCCGACGGTGATCAGGATCGCAACCCTGTCTCCGGGGCCAATCCCTTTCTCGCCCAGGCAGACCGCGACGGATCGCGCTTGCTCGACGAGTTCGCGGTAGGTGACCGAGCGCTCCCCCGTCGCAACCGCCGTCGCATCGGGCCGTTCCTCGGCACGCGCAAGGATCTCTTGGTGCACAAGACCGAAGGTTCCGAGCTCGGCGGTGTCGCCAACATCCGGCTCGCTGACCGCGCCGGAGATGTTTGGCAGCACGGGGAGGTCCTGCGGCGGGCGATCCATGGAGTCAGGCAGGGCCGCCATACCCGCCGAGACCATGTCCAGAATGCAAGGCAGGTCCGACTGACCGATGCGCCGTCCATCTGCGATGAGCCGAATGCCAATCGCGTCCCCCGGTTCGACGATCATGGTAAGCGGGAAGCCGCTGCCCGGCCGGCTCTGAACGCTGTCGAAGAGGTCTGCCTTGCCGCTGCCGGCCCCGGAGGTGGATTTCAACGAAACGATGGATTCGAAGATCGGCGCGTTCGGCGCCACCCCCAGGAGCGTCTTGAGGCGGGTCAGCGAAAGCGACGCATTCTCGTGCGAGGCCGCGGCGGTCTCCATTCGGTCGGCGATCAGCGCGCGCATGCTGGAGAACTGCGTCAGGTCCAGCCCGGCGGGCAATGTTGTCACGAAGTTTCCGACCGCCCGGTCGATTCCCTCGATCTCCGCCGGGCGCATCGTGGTGGCGATTCCGAAGATCACCTCGTCCCGGTCCAGCAGCCGCCCGAGAACAGCCGCCCAGACCGCGGCGATGGCGGCTCCCAACGTCAGGCGGTTCTCCACCAGCGAGGCTGCCACCGCGCGGCTGATGTCCGTGGAAAGTTGGCGTTCGAGGATGAGCGTGGCCGGGCCCGCGCCATCTTGACCGGCATCCACCGGCGCATCGAAAGGCAGCCGGCCCTCGGCGTGAAGCCCGGCGAGCCTGTCCGTCCACCAGGCTTCGGTCGCTGCGTTGTCGCGTCCCGCGAGCCAGTCGGCCAGCGCGCGCACCGGGATCGCATCGCGCAGGATGGGCGCCGCTCCGGTCGCGGTCGCCGCTTCGTAGAACTCTCCGACCTCCTGCAGCACCACGGCAACCGACCAGTCGTCGAGCAACGCATGGTGGACCAGCCAGCAGAACCGGTACCCGCCTCCCGGCCAGCCGATCAGCACACCGCGCATGGCCGGCAGGCTCGAGATATCGAGCCCGGTGCGACGCAGATCCGAGATCAGATCGTCCAGCGCCGCCTCGGCCTCGGCCGACGTTCTGTCGCTCCAGTCGCGTTCCTCGATCTCCAGAGTGGATGTCTCCGCGATCAGTTGAACGGGAGTGTCGAGGGTCTCCCAGACGAGCGTGCTGCGCAGAGCCTGGTGCCGGTCGATGACCTGCTGCCACGCCCTTTCGAAGGCCGGGCGATCGAGCCCCTCCGGCAACGATCCGACGATCACGCCCAGGTAGTACCCCCTGCCGGGATTGGCGACGGATTGGAGAAGCATCCCCTCCTGCGAGGGCGAGAGCGGGAGCACATCCTCCAGCCCGGAGAATTCGAGCGGCGCCTCCGTCACGACTTCGGCTTCCCGAGCAGCGCCGCGAGCTTCTTCAGGTTGTCCGGGTCGACGCTGGCGCGGACCTGTTTCGCAGCCTCCCGAGGGGCCGCCGCGCCGTCGGCGAAAGCCGCGAGCGCCTGCAGGGTCTGGTGCCGGAAGATGTCGATGGGCGAGATCGCCAGCCCGGCCGCGCGGCATCGGGCGGCGATCTGGATCGCACCAATGGAATCGCCCCCGATCTCCAGGTAGTTGTCGGCCGTTCCGATGTTGGCGCGGTTGAGCACCTCGCCCCAGATCTCCGCCAATCGCCGCTCCGTCCGCGTGGCCGGCGCCACGAAGTCGGCATTCGCTTCCTCGCCTCCGCCCCGGGCCGGAGCCGGCAGGCGGGCATCGTCGATCTTGCCGTTGGCCGTCAGCGGCACGCGGGACAGGTGCACGAAGTGCTCCGGGATCATCTCTCGCGGCAGGCACTTCGCAAGGTGGCGTCGCACGTCGCCGGGCCCGGCCTCGCCCGTGTAGTAGCAGATCAACTCGCTGTCTTCGGCGTCCGGGCGGCGGATCTCGTAGCCGATTTCGTCGAGAATGCTCCGGACATGCGCCTCGTCGATCTCGTCGTCGAGTTCCGTCTGCGCCTCTTCGAGGGTCTTGTGGCCCATGCGCACGTCCCAACTGTAGGGAACGGCATAGTTGTGAAATCCCCGCTCGGTCTTGTGCACGTGAATGCCCGCATCGTTGATCAGGCAATTGGTCGACCGGCCGGTATCGACCGGACGGATCCAGGACATCTTCTCGTCGAGATAGCGGTAGACCTCCGAGACCGGCACATCGCAATAGCGGTAGAAATCGGCGAAGGTCACCTCGTCGAAGATCCGGTCGTCGTCGAACAGGTTTCCGTTCAGCCGTTGCGACGCGGTATCGGGGTAGCGGTGGTAAGCACGGCGGGCGGCGAGGACCATGTCGTCGATCTCGTCCGGATTCCGTGCCCGTGTTTCGAAGAGCTCCCGGGTGAGGCGGGTCTCGAACATCTGCCCGCGCGAAAGACCGGTCACGATCAACGGAATGCCCTCGTCCCGCGCCAGTTTCAGGCCAAGGGTATAGATCGTCTTGAAACAGCCGTTGCAGACGTTGGCATGGCGTTTCAGGCTGTCGACGAAGATCTCGTTCATGGCCGGGGTGGAGAGGAAACGGTGCTCGATTCCGAGGTCCGCCGTGACCCGCCGGATGTTTTCCTTCGCGCCCTCCGAAATGAACCCGTTGTCGAGGGTGGCGGCCAGGATGCGCGGGGTGACCTCCGCCAGGCGGCACAGGGCATAGCTGCTGTCCTTGCCGCCCGAAAGCAGCATCAGGCAATCGTAGTCGCCCCTGCGGAACCGCGCCCGATCCTTGACGATGCCGGCAAAGGCGCCGAGGTCGCCGAAGTATTCAGACGCGCGCTCGCGAAAGCTGTCGAAGCCGGAGCAGGTGGTGCAGACGCCAGTGTCGTCGATCTCGATCCCCGGGGTGTCTGTTCCGACACCGCACCGCGTGCAATGGGCGATCGATTTGCGCGGGGCGTTCATCCGAATGACGCAGGACCCGACGTCCGGATGCGCCATCGCCGCCGCGACGATCTCGGCCGGCTCGATCCGCACGCCGCGCAGCTTCAGCTGGGTATCGAGCCGGCCGTGGTACCGCAGCGTCCCGTCCCGCGCGACGGAGCCGAGATCGCCCGTGCGATAGATCCTGCGGCTGGGCGCGAACGGGTCCGGGAGGAAGACCTCGTCGGTTGCCTCGCTGTTGCGGAAGTATCCATCTGCCAGCCGCTCGATGCCTCCGACGAAGAGCTCTGCCGGCACCTCGTCGGGCGCGGGGTTGCCGCCTGCGTCGAGCAGGTAGATCGCCGTTGCCGCAGCAGGCCGGCCGATGGGAACCGCCCGGCCGGTGTCGCTCACCGGGTCGAAACGGTGCGACATGCAGCCGACGACAGCTTCCGTCGGGCCATACTCGTTCCAGATGTCGACATCCCTGCCGAAGGCCGCCTGCGCACGGCCGGCAAGCGCCGTGGTCAGCTCCTCTCCGCCGAGCACCAGTGACCGTATATTCTCCAGCCTGCGCGGCGTTTCCGTGACCAACGCGAGGTGCGCGGGCGTGAGTTTGACGACGTCGACCGCATCTTCCTCGAACACCCGCAGCACCGAGAGATCGGGGCCATCGGCCGGCTCGCGATAGCTCCGGATCTGTCCCCCGGCCACCAGCGGCGCGAAGATCGAAGTGATCGTGAGATCGAAACCGGTGGCCGAGTGCAGCGCCCACCGCGCCCGTGGCACCGGAGAAAACTCCCGGGCCGCCCAATGGGCATAGCGCGAAAGCGCGGCACGGCCGACGACGACGCCCTTCGGGGTGCCGGTCGAGCCGGAGGTGAAGATCACATAGGCCCTGTCACACGCCGAGCCCTCGGAGGGAGTGCCCGCTGTCCGCGGCGCGATATCGGCGAGATCGAGCCGGCGGGCCGCAGGCGCCCAACGTTCCGCCAGTGCCGCTTCGGAAAGGACCAGCGCGGGTCGCGCCTCCTCGGCGATCCGGTCGAGCCGCTGCGCAGGTTGCTGCGGATCGAAAGGCACGAACACGGCGCCGCGCTTCAGTGCGCCGAGCATGGCGGCGACCAGGTCGGGCGAACGCGTCAGATGCAGGCCCACGAGGTCCCCTTGCCCCACGCCGGCATACGCGAGCGCCGCCGCAATGGCATCGGACCGCGCCGCAAGTCCCTTGCGGTCGAGATCGCCGCCGTCGCCTGCGATCACCGGCGCGTCGGGATCATCGGCGAGGTGTTTGGCGAACGCATCCAGCACGTCCTGCACCGGGCTTGCCGCCTCGGCGCGGATCTCTGCCTGCCGCCGGGTGAGCCGGACCGACTGATCGTCTCCGTCGGCGAGATCGACCGAGCCGATCCGCGCGTCGGGATCATCCAGGAAGCGGTCGAGCAGGCGCAGGAAATGTAACTGCGCGGCCTCGCGCCGCGGCGCATCAAAGGTCGAGGCATTGAAAAGCCATTTGAGCTCGCCCCCCGCGCTCTCGCCGTAATCGCTGACGTTGAGACGAACCGCGTGGCGGGGATCGGAATGGCCGTTGTCGAGCCAGTCCGCGCGCCCGATCCCGGAAACGTCGGCAAAGCTCGCGGTGATGTGGTTCAACACGACGTTGAAGCCACCCTGCAGACCGGCGGTGCTGGCTCCGGGCGCCGCGTTCCGCAACAGGTCCATGCCGGTTTCGGCGACCTTTGCGTGCAGGCTGGCAAAGGTCTCGTCCGGGTCCAGCGCGGCGGCGAGCGGGAAAAGCTCGACCATGCATCCGGCGACATCCAGGTCGGTCGCGGCATGGCGCCCGTGGGTGACCGTTCCGAGCGAAAGCCTCTCCTGCCCGGAAACCCGGTGCATCCACGCCAACAGCGCCGTGGCATAGACGTTGAACGCGGCCTGATGGCGCGACAGGGCCGCGAACCTGTCCTGCGTGACAAGCTGCGAGAGCTTCTCGCTCCGCTCCGACCCGAGCGGGATGCGGACCACGGCCGCCGCGCTTTCCCCGGGCTCTCCGGATTGCCCGTAGAGGCGCGGCAGAGCGACGGCGTTGCGCTTGACGGCCGACCAGTGATCGCGCACGGCGTCCGGAATCGGGCGCGGCTCCAGAGCCCGTGGCAGGAACTGCGCCGCGCTGGCGGGCTCAGGCTCCCTGCCCGTCCGCAACGCCGCGATCCGCGCCGCAAGGTCCTCCAGCAACACCCGGCCGGACCAGGCGTCCGTGAAGATGTGATGCTGGCAGAAATAGAAGAGGCAGTCCCCGCTCCGGGTGCGCAGGCATGCAGCCTCGAAGGTTTCGCGGGAAAGATCGAAGCCACGGCCGATCCGCTGTTCCGCCCAGTGCCTTGCGGCGGCATCGTCCTCGACATCGACCGCCCCGAAGCGCCCCGCCGGCTGCCCGCTGTCGTATTGAGCGGGCTCCGCATCGGAAGTCCGGATCACCAGCCGCAAGGCATCTCGCGACCGGCACAGGCCGTCGAACGCACGCCGCACGGTTTCCGTGTCCGGGGAACCTTCCAGTTCCACCAGCCAGGCCATGTTGTAAAGCGGGCTGTTCGGCGCCATCTGCTGGCCCGCCCAGAGCATCTTCTGCGGCGACGTGAGGGGCGCCTCGGCCAGATGTCCGGCGCGCTCTGTCATGCGGCCGTCCTTTTGGCGACATAGGCCGCGATCGCGTTCAACGTCCCGAAGTTCGAGATCTTCAGGTCGCTTGCCGGGATCTTTATGCCGAAGCTCGCCTCCAGAAAGGCAACGATCCGCATCACGCCCAGCGAGTCGATCATGCCACTGAGCAGCAGCGGCTCATCGGCGGTGATTTCCCGTTCCAGTACAAGATCCGCCTCGATGAACTCCCGTATCGTCTCATGCATTTCCAACCACTCCCGATACCTGAGCCTCGCCCGACAACTGTTCCGCCAAAGCCCGGCGATCGATCTTTCCCGAGCCCGTTCGCGGAAACTCCGGCAAGAGTTCGATCCGGTCCGGACGGGCAAAATGCGGCAACAGGCGCGCCACCGCCGCAGCAAGGTCGCGCGCTCCAATCGTTTCGTCGGGGTTCAGAATTGCCGCGCCCCTGATGACGGTAACCCCCTCGCGCAACGCAACCGTGAAGGCCGCCGCCTCCGAGACCATCGGCAACCCCGCGATGGCGCGTTCGACCTCGTCGAGTTCCACCCGGAAGCCCCGTGACTTCACCATCCGGTCGCGGCGTCCGAGGAAATCGAGATTTCCGTCAGGGCGCTCAATCACGATGTCCCCGGTGCGGTAATAGCGCTGCGTCTCGCCACCGGCCCCGGCCCTTTCCAGGAACGCCGTCCGGTTCAGTTCCGGTTGCCGCCAGTAGCCTTGCATCATCGTCGGCGCGCGGACGGCGAGTTCACCGGTCTCCCCCGGGGCGACATCCGCATCGTCCTCGCCGATCACCAGGAGGTCGGCATTGGGACAGGCGGCACCGATGGGCACCGGCCCACGGTCGGCATTCCACCCTTCCGGAACGTTGAACCACGTGCACTGATTTGTTTCGGCCGGGCCATAGACATTGCCGATCAGCGCGTCGGGAAGAAGACGTCGCAATGTCTCGAGATGCTTCGGAACGAAAACCTCGCCGCCATAGAGGACGATCCTGAGGGCACTCAGGTCGCGCGAACCAAGATCGCCGAATTCGACAAGCTGCAGCAAGGCCAGGGGGACGGAGTACCAGACCGTCAACCGCTCCGCTTCGATCAGTTCCGCGAGGCTCGCCGGCAACTTGAGCCAGGGATCGGGAATGATCGTCGTGCTTGCCCCCACCAGGGTCGAGCAGAAGTAGTCGAGGGTCGACATGTCGAAATGCAGACCGCAGGCGTTGCTGAACCGGTCGTCGGCGCGAAGGCCATACAGGTTCGCAGCCATACAGGCATAGCTCATGCCGCTGGCGTGAGTGTGCATGATACCCTTGGGCGTGCCGGTCGAGCCCGAGGTGAACATGATGTACGCGAGGTCGGTTTCCGAGAGGACCTGCGCGCGCGCACCGAGGTCGGGAGACGACAACGCCTCCTCCCAGGAGATCACGTCGACCTCTGCCTCAAGCGGCTTCGACAGGCCGATGACGGCCGACATGCTGGCGGGAAAACCGCCTGGCAGCGCAGCCCGCTTTGCCTCGGTGGTGACAAGGCATCGTGCACCGCTCAGATCGAGGATCTCACGAACGCGCTGCTGCGAAGCACCGGGATCGATCGGCACATAGGCCGCCCCTGCCCGCAGGATCCCGAAGAGCGCAATGGTGGCCTGAAACGACCGATCGAGAAACAGAGCCACCCGATCCCCCCGGCGCACGCCGGCCTCCACCAATGTTCGCGCCATTCGGGAGCTCGTATCGGCGAGCTCGGAATAGGTCAGGCTGGCCCCGTCGAACCTGAAGGCGGGCTTGTCCGGGGTCGCGTCGGCCGCGAGTCCGAGCGGCGTGTGGAGAAGAGCGGGAAAAGTCGGTTGGATCATCTTCGAACCCAATGGCGAGGATGAACGCGGCCCGGGCCGCAACGTCGAATTGATTGCCATGCCTCCCACAACGCCACTCTTTCCGAAAACTACCGACTACACATCCCCTACATATAACATTGTACGTTGGGCAAGGTTTTCGGATCAATGTATTTCCCCAACAGCGCCTGCGGGCAGCCGGACGCCCGGAAATCGAATGCGGACGTCCATGGCGGATCGAGCTGCAACGGCGGCGGACAGGCGGATTTGATTGCCGGGAGACCGGCTCCTACTGTGGCGGGAGAGTAACCCCACAATCCGGACGCCGTCGCAGGATGGCCACGGGACAGCCCGCGAGGACCGATGCCAGCAAGGATGCCCGACAAGGACGTTCCAGTTTCCGTCCACCAGTGTGGGATGGAGGAGATCTGGGCGGAGCTCCGGACGTCAGAAGGGCAGACTGCCCCCTTTGCGATTGTCCTGTCCCTCGGCTCACCCGCGGATGCCGACTTGCCCGAAGCATCGCTCCTTTGCCCGGAGGAAACGAGCCGACACCGGCGCATACGGGAGCCGGTGTCGTCCTGGGCCTATCTCTGCAGTCATATTGCCTTGAGGCTTCTCGCCGGCCGGGCGTTGCGCCGGTCTCCCGCCGCGCTTGAATTCCTCAGCCCCGGCGCGCCCAACGTGGCACCCAGGCTCCGTGGTCAGGCACAGACCGGGCTTCAGGTCAGCCTCTCGCATTCGGGCGGGTGGGCAGCCATAGGGCTGCGGCAGGGCGGCCCCATCGGGATCGACGTCGAGCAGGTTTCGCGAGAGATCGACGCGCTTGCCGTCGCGGACCACTTCCTGACGCCGAACGAGTTGAACGAACTTCGCGCCCTGCCCGGTCATGCGCAAGGGCCATCGGCCTTGCGGTCCTGGTGCGCCAAGGAAGCGGTGCTGAAGGCGGCCGGCACGGGATTGTCGACCGATCCCCGAACCGTTCCGGTTCACTGGTCGGGACACGCCGGAACCAGCGCTCTGGACGGGGTCGGCTACGAACTTGCCCTCATAGGAGAGCGGTCCGCCGGGAAAGCCACGGGAGCAATCGCCGGCAAGGCGCCGGTCGGCCAGATCATCGAAGCGCATTCATCCTTCAACGAACTCCTGTCGCTCTTCCGCGAGTCGCAACCATGGTGGGAGACGCCCGTCGACTAGCCCCTGCCCGTCCCCGGGAACTGGCCATAGGGCGAGCCCGATTCATGGAAATGCCCGCCGGCGGATGAACCTGACAGGGCCGCCTTCGCCTCGCAAACGGTCGCGGCATCAAGGACCATCCCCGCGGACGGTCGTCTGTGAAGCCGTGTTCTTGCCCTCGCAGCGATCCCTCAGGCGGCCTTCTTGAAGGTCCCCGACGTGGAACTGGGCGACGAGGGTCGCGGCGAGAGCGGGGTCACGTTATCGGGGGCGTGCGTCCTGCGGTTCGTCGCTTTCAGCAGGGCGCGAAACACCACGAGGGTCGCGAGGGCCGCGCCGAGGCTGACAAGGTCTGCGCCCGCCGAAAGGACGACAGCAAGGGAAAAGCCGCCTGTCAGGACATTGGCGAGGCCGATCACAGACCCGACGAGCCCGAGCGGGAAGAACCCGACCAGGAGCGACAGCAGGATCATCGCGAGCATTTCACCACGCAGCCGGCTCCCGGGACTGGAGAGGATGTTGCAGTAGTAGATCGCGCAGACGAGGCCGAGGGAGCCGAGGCTGGCGGCAAGGATGGCGGCGTGGTGCATGTCTTCCTCGATGGGTTGGTGCCTCCGGGAAACGAAGGCGGTGGGATGTCTCTTGTTGGTTGATGAGCAGGCGGTGCGCCCGAGGATCCGGCAATCGCACCGGACAGAACATCGCGTGCGCCTGCTCTCCAGACTGCACGGGCAAGGGCTGAACGGGCGATCGTGCGAGGCAGCAATGGCGCGGAGCCGACCGTGGCCCCCAGGAGGAGCACGGGTTCACTTGCGACCGGACGCCGGGCGGGTGCCTTCAAGTTCGACCCTCTTGCGGCCCGCCTGGTCGGGGACGCGACGACCGTCCGTCGAAGGGGACAAGACCGGACGCGGATGCGCTCCGGCGTTTGGTCTGCGGCGGGCCGATGAGATATCTGTAGCGCCGGATCGGTTACAAGTGGGACCCGGAAAATATATTTCTCGCCGCCCCGATTGCATTGCCGCCGCGCCTTCCCACATCTCCGTCGCTCGGGTTCCGATCATGCGCCAGCGCGGCCAGGCCGCCGGTGCGGACCGCCGCTGCGAGTGCATCGAACCCGGAGTGGAAAATTGGACCTCCTGTTCCTCGACTTTCTCGGCAAACCGGCCTGGGCCTGGGTCTTCTTCCTGACAATCGTCCTTGCGCTCCTCGTCTTCGACCTCGGCGTTCTGCACCGCAAGAGCCATGAGATCGGCGTTCGCGAGAGCCTTCTCCTGTCGGCCTTCTACATTGGCGTGGGCCTGCTGTTCTCGGTCTGGATCTGGCAGCATATGAGAGAGCGGGCGGCGCTGCTGTATCTCACCGGTTTCGTCGTGGAGAAAAGCCTGGCGCTCGACAACATCTTCGTCATCGCGATGATCTTCGGCTATTTCGGCGTGCCCCGCGCCTATCAGCACCGGGTGCTCGTTTACGGGATCCTCGGCGTGATCCTGCTTCGGGGCGTCATGATCGGGGTGGGCGCCGCGGTGGTCGAGCGCTTCGAGTGGGTCCTGCTCCTCTTCGCGGCCTTCCTCATAATCACCGGCATTCGCATGCTGCGCGATGGAGGCGGTGAATATGACGTCGCGAAGAACCCGGTTCTGCGCTTCATGCGGTCGCGTTTCCGGGTCACCGACGACCTGCACGGCGACAGGTTCTTTGTGCGGCTGCCGCAGGAAACGACCGGGCAGATGGCCCTCTTCGTGACGCCGCTGTTCCTCGCGCTGGTAATGGTGGAACTGGCGGACGTGATCTTTGCCGTGGATTCGATCCCGGCGATCTTCGCGATCACGACCGATCCCTACATCGTCTACACGTCGAACATTTTCGCCATCCTCGGCCTCCGGGCGCTCTATTTCGCCCTCGCGGCCATGATGCACCGCTTCGTCTACCTGAAGACGGCTGTGTCTCTCGTGCTGATCTTCATCGGCGCCAAGGTGATCGGCGCCGAGGTTATGGGGATCGAGAAGGTTCCCGCGGAGATCTCTCTCGGGATCACCGCCCTCCTCCTTGGCGGCGGCATGGCGCTGTCGCTCTGGCGGACCCGGGCGCCTGTGGTGGACCCCGTGCCGGCACCGCTCCCGCCGACAGCTCCGATGGCGAGTTCCGAATGACCCTGCTCCATCCGGCCCGGCCGCTGGTTGCGCAGAACCCGGGGCAGCGGCTTTCCGGCGTGCTCCGGGATCTGGTCGCGGGAGGCGGCGAGAGGATCTCGGTGGGCGACCTCGTCGCAGCGCTGCGCGACCGGAGCTTCGCTCCGCTGATGATCCTGCTTGCCATCCCCAACCTGTTCTTCTTCGTTCCCGGCTCGTCGGTTTTCACCGGTCTGCCGCTGATGTTCCTCGCCCTGCAGTTCCTGACCGGCCGGCAGGATGTCTGGCTGCCGCGCCGGGTGGCCGACCTCTCGATCGACCGCGCGGCCTTCGCCAGGATCGTCGCCTCGTCCAGCCCCTACATCGAGCGGGTCGAAAGGTTGGCGCGGCCGCGCTGGTGGCCGTCCTCGCACCTCTTCGCCGAGCGGCTGATCGGCCTTGCAACGCTGGTCCTGTCGACGTTCCTGTTCCTGCCGATCCCCTTCGCGAACGGGTTGCCCGCCCTTTCGATCATCCTCCTTGCGCTCGGCCTGAGCGAACGGGACGGCTACTGGCTGGCCGCCGGCCTGCTGATGACACTGGTCTCCATCGCTCTTGTCGCGGGAATGGTCTCGCTCGGGGCCTTCGCCGTCGTGGAGTTCATCCTGAGATGACACCCCAATCCGTTGCCGGGCTGCCGCTGAACACGGCGGCTCCGCACGCCCCGGACCGCTCCGGGCCTGGCCGGACGGCCACGCTGACGCTGGGTGCGGTCGGCGTTGTCTATGGCGACATCGGCACCAGCCCGCTCTACGCCTTTCGCGAGGCCCTGCGGCCGGCCGCCGCCGACGGTGCGACGCAGGCAGAGATCATGGGCGTGGTGTCGCTTCTGCTCTGGGCGCTGATCCTGATCGTCACCCTCAAATACGTGCTGTTCCTGCTTCGGGCGGACAACCGCGGAGAAGGCGGCATCCTGGCGCTCTTCGCCCTGGTCCAGTCCTTTCCGCAGCGGTCCGGGGCGGTGTTCTTCCTTGGCGTGGCGGGGGCCGCGCTGTTTTTCGGCGACGCGATCATCACCCCCGCCATTTCGGTGCTGTCGGCGGTCGAGGGTCTCAAGCTCGTCACGCCGGTCTTCGAACCCTTCGTTCTGCCCATTGCCGTCGGTATTCTCGGTGGCTTGTTCCTCATCCAGAGCGGCGGCACCGGCCCGCTCGCGCGCTGGTTCGGCCCGATCACCGTGCTGTGGTTTCTGGCAATGGGGGCAGCCGGTGTCGTCCAGATCGTCGCGCAACCCGCAGTGCTGGGCGCACTCAACCCGGCGCATGCCATCGGCTTCCTCGGCGAGCACGGGCGCGTCGCCTTCGTGGTCCTCGGCGCGGTATTCCTTGCCGTGACCGGGGCCGAGGCGCTCTACGCGGATCTCGGCCACTTCGGGCGCCTGCCGATCCGCCTGGCGTGGTTCGCCCTGGTGTTCCCGGCGCTTTCCCTGAACTACCTCGGACAGGGCGCGCTCGTCCTCGGCAACCCGCAGGCGCTGTCGGACCCGTTCTTCCTCATGGTCCCGCCCTGGGCGCTTCCCGGCCTCGTCGTGCTCGCCACGCTCGCCACGGTGATCGCCAGCCAGGCCGTGATCACCGGCGCCTTCTCGATGACCCGCCAGGCAATTCAGCTCGGCCTGCTGCCGCGCTTCGAGATCCGCCACACTTCGGAAACGGAATCCGGCCAGATCTTTCTTCCGGCCATCAACGTTCTGCTGTTGACCGGGGTCTTGGTGCTGGTGAGCGAGTTCCGCACGTCCTCGGCGCTCGCCGCTGCCTATGGGATCGCCGTCAGCGGCACGATGATCGTGACGACCGCCCTCGCCTATCGGATGCTGCATCGCGTCCGGCGCTGGCACCCGCTGCTCGCCGCCGCCACCGTTGTGCCGGTGCTGCTGATCGAAGGCGCCTTCTTTGCAGCCAATTCCCTCAAGGTGCCGGACGGCGGCTACGTTCCGCTCCTCCTCGGCGCCGCGATCGTCGTGATGATGTGGACATGGGCCACCGGCACGCGCGAACTCTACAACCGGACCCACAAGCAGGCCATCTCGCTTGAGCAATTCGTCCGGAGCATCGAGAAAGGCTCGGCGGCGCGAACGCCCGGTGTCGCCGTCTTCCTGACCAGCGACCCGAGCGCGACGCCGCCCGCATTGCTTCACAACCTCAAGCACAACGGCGTCCTGCACGAGCACATCATCGTGGTGACCGTGGAAACGTCATACCGGCCGAGGCTGGACGACGCCGACCGTGTGCAGATCGATCGCCTGAGCGACCGGTTCGACCGCGTCCGCCTGAGGTTCGGCTTCATGGAAACCCCGAACGTCAACCGCGCTCTCGGCCTTTGCCGCAGACGCGGGCTGGACTTCGAGGGGCGGAAGACATCGTTCTTCCTCGGCCGTCGCAAGCTGGTCGCGCGGCCCGAAATTGGCATGCCCGCATGGCAGGACAGGCTTTACATCCTGATGTCGCGCTTCGCCGCCGACCCCAGCGACTTCTACCACCTGCCCCGCGATCGCGTGGTGGAACTCGGTTCACAGGTGGCGGTGTGATGCGGTCGAGACAGGGGGGTCGTGATTGGCGCCCCACATTCGTTCGCTCGGTCTCGCGCCGGATGGAGTGCAGCGAAACCCTCCCGTCCATCAATCGCCGTCAGGTCCCGGAACTCGGATCATCCCGGCTGCCTTTCTCACAATCCTCGGGACGCTTGCCGGTTTCCGAAATCGAGGGCGGCTCAAGGCGAGGCTTCATCGGGCGGACCTTCTCGCCCGCGTCGAGGCACAGGCGGATCTCGTCGGCTTCCAGCACCTCGCGCTTCTCCAGTTCCCGGATCAGGAAGCTGACCGCGTCCTCGTTCCGGGACAGGATGTCCTCGGCCTGGGCCTCGGCTTTCTTCAAAAGGGTCATCACGGCCAGATCCACGCGCGCGGCGGTTTCATCGGCATGTTCGCGGGGCTGCGCGATGGACTGCCCGAGGAAGGGGTGATCCTCGCTCTGGCGCAGGTCGACCGGCCCCAGTTCCTCGGTCATGCCCCAGCGGGCCACCATCGAGCGCGCAAGTTCGGTCGCGCGCTTGATGTCGTCGTCGGCTCCCGAACTCACGCTGCCGAGGAAATGCCGCTCGGCCGCGCGACCGGCCAGCAGGATCGCGAGCTGCGCCCGGAGGTAGCCTTCGGGAAGCGTATGGTGTTCCTCGCGGCTCAGCATGTGGGTGCCGCCTAGGCTGCGGCCACGCGGGATGATGGTGACCTTGTAGAGCGGGTCAGCCTCGGGCGTGAAATGGGCGACCGCCGTGTGACCGGCTTCGTGGACGGCCAGGCGGTGACGTTCCTGCGGCTGTATGGCCAGCGTGCGGACCGTGCCGAGTATGATCTTGTCGCGCGCTTCCTGGAGGTCGGCTGCGTCGACAAGGTCGCCCTGACGCCGTGCCGCGAGGATCGCCGCCTCGTTGAGAAGGTTCCTGAGGTCTGCCCCCGAAAAGCCGGGCGTGCCGGCCGCAACGTCGTCGAGATCGGCGGTGTTGGACAACGGGATGTCCCGGGCGTGGATGTCCAGGATGGCCCTGCGCGCCTTCTGGTCGGGCAGGTTCAGGGTCACGTGGCGGTCGAACCGGCCCGGTCGCAGCAGGGCGGGGTCGAGGACGTCCGGGCGGTTGGTGGCGGCCAGCACCACCACGGCCTCCCGCCCGGTGAACCCGTCGAGCTCGGCGAGGATCTGGTTCAGTGTCTGCTCGCGCTCGTCGTGGCCGCCGCCGAGACCCGTCCCGCGGGTGCGCCCGATACTGTCGAGCTCGTCGATGAAGATGACGGACGGCGCGCTCTTGCGGGCGGCATCGAACATCGCCCGCACCCGTCCGGCGCCGACGCCGACAAAGACCTCGATGAACTCCGACCCGGACGTGGAGAAGAACGGCACCCCGGCCTCTCCCGCGAGCGCCCGCGCCAGGAGCGTCTTGCCGGTGCCCGGCGGCCCCATGAGCAGCACGCCGCGGGGCACGACCGCGCCGACCCTCTGGAACCGCTCCGGCTCGCGCAGGAACTCCACCAGTTCGGCGACTTCCTTCTTGGCCTGTTCCTGACCGGCGACGTCGGCAAACGTGGTGTCCGAGTGCGACGCCGTCGGTTGCGAGAAACGCCCGCTGAACATCCCGCCGATGCCGCGACTGTCGATGCCGCCGATCTGGCTGAACATCCGTCGTTGCAGCCAGACATAGACGCCCAGGATCACGATCCACGGCAGGAACAGAAGCAGCAGCGAGTCGCCTGCGGGCGCCTCTGCCGTGATCTCGACATCCGCGGCCTCCAGCATCGCAAGAAGGTCGGGATCCGGCTGGACGGGCGTGACGGCCTTGTACCGCGCCACCTCGCCGGTCGTGTCGGCGGCAAGGGTGACCGTGATCGCGTTTTCGCCGAGCACGGCTTCGGCAACCGCACCGGTGCCGATCAACCGCTTCATTTCGCTGTAGGATACGGTTTCGACGGCGGCTCCGGGCTGCAGCATGGAGAACATCACCAGCAGCAGGAGCGCGAACGCCCATGGGATGAGCATGGACTCGGCCCACGGGGAATTGGGGCCATTCGGTCGCTTGTTCGGGTCGTCGGACATGGCTGTTCCACTCCGAGATCGAGGATGCCATGGCTCGAGGCTGCACGCGTTGACGCAGGTCAACGCGCGCGAGGCCGAAGGCGCCCCGTCAACGGGACGCCCATTTGCTACCAGATCGCCGGCCAGGGGATGCGCCCCGGATCGACCTGCGGTTCCAGCCCGAGGTCGCGCAGGCGATGCGGCGAGAGCTCCGGTCCGAGGATCCGGGGCGTTGGGCGGCGGCGTCGGACCGACCACCCGAGATATCTCAACAACATTCTGAAATCCTTTTGTGAAAAGATGGGGCGGCCCGGCGGGCATCAAGGTTCCCGATGCCCGCAGAGCGTGGCGGGGCGTCAGTTCGCCGGCATGGTCACCCGGTAGAAGGGCGCGCTGGCCGCCGCACTCGCCGCGACAGGTTCCAGCCGCTGCGCCTCCGTCGGAGGCAGCGACCGGAGATAGGCGACGAGCGCAGCGACATCCTCGTCGGACAGCTCCGCATAGGCCGGCCAGGGCATCGCGGGCGCCAACAAGCGCCCGTCCGGCCGCTGACCGGTCCGGATCGCATCCGCGATCTGCGTGTCGGTCCAGTCGCCGAGACCGGAGGTGCTCGGGGTCAGGTTGGGGGGCCAGAAGATCCCGAGCCCGGGGATCTCGAAGCCGATGTTGCCGCCGGACAGGCCGGCGTCCATAACCGGCGCACCATCGGCCCCACGCGGCATGTGACAGCCGGCGCAATCCATGATGCGGGCCAGGTAGCCGCCGCGCGCGATGGCATCGCCCTCGGCATCGGCGCGATGGCCGACAGACAGGAGCGCCGCTGTGGTCAGCGCCACAAGCTGCATTGGTCTCATTTCTGTTCTCCTTGAGGAATGCCCGGGCAGCGCCCGGGCCGTGACGTTTCAGGCGGCGGATTGGCCGCTGTGACCGGGGCGCGCGCCGAAGCGGCCCGCGGGATCGTGAACAAGGCGCAGATCCGACAGTCGGCTGGCTGCCTCGGCGGAGAGCGTCGGCAACGCGGCCGTGGAGCGTTCGAGATCGGACTCGCCGACATAACTGCCGGTTGCGAAGCCGCGGCAGGTTTCGACGGAGCTGCGAAGCCACGCCAGGTTCTCCTTGTCCTGCGCGGCCTCCGGCCAGATCCCGTAGAGTGTCGCGAACACGCGGCCGTCGCGGCTGAAGGCGGCATCGCCCGGCAGAGGGACGGCGTTCGAACGCAGCGCGACGAGACCGAAGCTCCGGGAGGACGGGGCCCGATCGATGCTGCGCAGGACGCGCGCAAGCGCCTCTCCGAAGGCCCCGTCGGACCACAGGCAGTCCACCCCGTATCGCGCGCCTTTCGGCGTCGACTGTCCGGTCATCTCGTAGAGCGCCGAGATCGGCGTGGGCATCGGCCCGGCGACCTCCACCGCCCCCTCGGGTGCATCGCGCCAGAGATCGGCGCAGATCCTGCGCGCCTCGGCCTCCTCGGTTGCGAAGACATTCGCGATGGCCGCGATGACGGCCCCTTCCGGCCCGGCAGCGATCTTGGCCGTGAACTCGACATTGGCAGGCGCGCGGCCAACGGCCGCCTCCGCCCATGCCGCGACCGCCTCGGCCTCGCCCGCAGGATAGACCCGGACCACCGACGTCAACGCGCGCGGCGCCTCAAAGAGCCGGACCCGGAACGCGGTGACGATGCCGAAGAACCCGGGGCCGGCGCCGCGGGCGGCCCAGAAGATGTCGGGATGCTCTGTCGCCGTGGCGGTCAGCAACCGGCCATCGGCCATCACCACGTCGACCCCTTGCACGGAGAAGCAGGCGATGCCCCAGGCACCGGAGTTCCAGCCGACCCCGCCGCCGAGCAGGTAGCCGCTGACGGTCACGTCACCGCAATGGCCAACCGGAAACGCCAGCCCGTGGCGATCCAGCGCCGCGGCGAGCCGCGCGTTGGACACGGCCGGTCCGAGGATGGCGCTACGCTCGGTCACATCGATCCGCAGCCCGTCCAGTGCGCCCAGGTCGACGACCATATCGGCGCGGGCGGCGATGCCCGTGAACTGGTGCCCGCCGCCTCTTGCGGAGACGCTCAGGCCGTGTTCGCTGGCGTAGCGGACGGCCGTCTGGACATCGGCCGCGTCTGCCGCGCGGACGATCACCCGCGCCTGGCGCTGCGGCTTGCGGCCGTTCCAGATCAGGGCGTCGCAGGCCTCGGCATGGTCGGGATCGAACACGGTAATCACCGTCCCGCGGATGCGGGACTTCAGGGTCTCGAAAGTCATTTAGAAGGTCTCTGCAATGCTTGGGCGCCCGTCCCGCCGAAACCGGCCGTTGGGATCGGGTGCCCCGATGGGAAATGAAGAACGATCGGGGCGCTTCGGCGAAGGTTCGGCGACCGCGTCCCTGGGAGGTGCAATACGCCCGCAGCCTGGCGCGGGCATGCTAAGTGTTCGCTCGCGAAATGCTCACGAATGCTAAGAGATTGCTAAACGGCGACCTCGCCCGCGTCGGGCTCCTCAAGCGCCACCCGGCAGGCCGCGACCAGCCTGAACCGTCCGCGCCCCGCCTTCTCGATCCTGAGGCATGCGGACCGCTCCTCGAGCCGCTTGCGCAGGAGGATCAGGCGGGCATCGAGGTTCTCGGCATGTGCCGGCAGCCGCAGTGCCGGGTCGAGGCGCAGCTCGCGGGTGGTGAACTCCGTGCGCCCGGTGGCGCGATGCTCGCACAGCAGCCGCCACAGGATCGCACCGGCCACGCCCTTGATGAGGTATTCGTTCTCCAGAAAGACGCTCTGGTCGAGCCGGAAGTAGCGCAGGGTCACCTGGCCACTCGCCGCGACCGGGGCCGTCGCGTCACCGGCAACTTCGTCGGCAGCGTCCTGACGCAGCAGGGACATCCGCGCGCCGACATGGCCGGCGACCAGCGCGAGCGCATCCTCCTCCTCGTAGCCGAAACGGTTGATCTCGTCGTCCTCGGCAAACAGCACCCCGACCACGACCCCGCCTTCGGTGATCGGAAGCGCGATCTGGCTGCGCGGGGCCTCCAGACCGGGGAAGGCAATGAGCCGGGGCGCGTCGCAGACGATACCGTGGCGGCGCGCGGCGTCGCTGATCGCGGCGCCATAGCGGTATTCCCGGGTCATGTGACCGATGCGGATCGGTGCGTTCTCCCGCGCCGCGACGCCGATCACGCCCTCACCCAGCGCCACCTCGGCCCCGACACCGGTATGGGGATAGCCATGCGATGCGACGGTGTAGAGCCGACCGGCCTCCGCACCCGCCATCAGGACCATCGACCAGGAGATCCCGAAGTCGCGCTCGAGGCAGGCCGTCACGCAATCCAGAAGCTCTTCGAGGTCGGCGCAGCCATCGAGAGCCGAACAGGTGCGCCGCGTCGCCGCCAGAAGCGAAGGGCGGTTCGCCACGGGCAGCACGACCGGGCCCGGCACCGCCTCGATCGACTGTACTCGGTAGATATCCGCGCCGAGCAGCCGGAACACATCCTCGACCCCGTGGTGCGAAGCGATCCCCGCGAGCTTTGCCTTCATGCCTTCGAACAGCGGACCGCCGATCTGCGTCTCCTCGTAGGAGAGCGACAGCCGGAAATGCTCGAGCGTTTCAGGATCGGTCACCAGCACGATCGCGCGGCGTGTGGCCATAACGTTGCGGCGCGTCTTGTTGAAGAACTGGTAGGAGAGCGCGACGTGTTCCGGGTCCACGTAATGAACCTGGCTGATCATCGAGACATTCGGAATACCATCGGCATCGCAGGTCGCAAGAACCGAGGCCATCACCCCCTCGAGCGCCCGTCGGAGCCCGTCTATGCGAAGGCCCGTCATCTCGGCAGCTCCGCGCCGGCGCCGGGACCGGGGGTCTGAGTGAACACCCGCTCGGGCGTCAGTTCCAGCGCCACCAGATCCGCCGGATCATAGGCGCAATACCCCGCCGCCTGGACGCGCGAGTAGCCGATCTCCACCAGCCCGTCCTGGAAAAGCACGCTCTGCCGGTCCATTTCGGGCAGGTCATCCGAACAGGCCGGGCAGATCCTGGCATGGGACGCCTTCACCTGAAAGGAACTGTGGTCCCGCGTCGCCGTGAACGTGACGGCCACCGGACGTTGCAATTCCACCGCCAGCAGGACCGCCGCATTGGCCGCCTGACCCAGCAATACCCGCACCACGCTCCCCGGCATGATGCGACAGCCGACTCCGAGACCGACGACCGGCGCGCCATTGTCGTCGCCCGATGCGATCGAGACCCCACAGCCCCCCTGCGCGAGCGCAACGAGATCGCCGGGAAGCTGCGCATGGCTTATCGCGGTGGGCATGGAGAATGCCGGTTGCACATCGCCGGTCCGACTTCGGGCCTTTCGGACCAAAGCGCGGCATTGTCTGGCAGGACCGTCCTGCAAGTTTCTGGCAGCCGGAAAGGCCGCCGCAGCACGGCAGCGCCTGTTTCCATATCGGGATCGAGCGGCATCCTGATGAGAGCCAGCATCGCCTTTTGCCATTCGATTTCGCGACCGATTGCACGACGGTCTCATCAAGCAGCCCATCCGTCATGCTTGAACCCGACATCGGCGTCGCAATTCGCATCCGCCCTGCCCGTCTGCCTGTCTTTCCGGCGCAGTGGGTGCCAGGGAATGGCACAGCCTATGTCGGATCGCCCGCATGGGGTATTGAGAGGGGCATGGGAACCGTCACCTCACTCTTTCTACGCAAGATGGTTGCGGCGGCCGGGCCGGAGGTCGATCAGGCAGGGCTGCTGCGGTCGGTCGGCCTCGCCCCGGACGCCGAGACCGATCCTAAGACCATGATCGCGGATACCGAGTATTACCGACTGCTGGAGCGCATCGCGGCCGAGATCGACGTCACCGACCTGCCCCTGCGCACCGGGGCCTCGATGCGGCTCGACGATTACGGGGCGCTCGGGCTGGCGTTCAAGTCGGCCACGACGCTCGGCGGTTCCTTTGCCCGGGTCACCCGGTTTGCGCGGCTCTGGACCAGCGTCGTCGAATATTCTCTGGAGCCCGAGGGGGAAGACAGCTGGTTTCACCTGCACCGCGCCGGGCCGCCTCGGCTAGGCCTTCGGCTGTCGAACGAGGCGACACTGGCCAGCGCGACGGCCATCGCCCGCGAGGTTTCGCAGACCGGCAGCTTTTCCCCGCTGGAAGTTCACATCCGGCACGCGGCACCGTCCGGCACCGCGCAGCACGAGGCCTATTTCGGATGCCCGGTCGTCTTCGGCTCGGATCGCGACGCACTGCTGATCGCCCGAGCCTCGTTGGACAGCCCCAACCGGCTTGGCGACCGGGGCATCACACGGTTTCTCGACAGCCACCTGGAACAGGAACTCTCCCTGCTCGCCGAGACCCGGCCTATCGCCGACCGCACCCGGGATGTTATCGCGCGGGCTCTCAGCGAAGGGCTTCCCAGGATGGAGGATGTCGCCCGCCGGCTGGGACTGAGCGCGCGTTCCCTGCACCGCCGGCTGGCCGAGGATGGCCTGACCTTCCAGTTGCTGACCGATGACACCCGCCGGGAACTGGCCGAGGGCCTGCTGCGTGACGAGCAATATTCCATCGCCGAGATCGCCTATCTGACCGGCTTCTCCGAACAGAGTGCCTTCAACCGCGCCTTCAAGCGCTGGACGGGCGCAACGCCGGCCGGCTTCCGAAGCGGCAAACCTCGCTCGTGAGCGCCTCCACGGCAGGAAAAGCGTCGACAAGCTGCCCGTCGCGGTCAACATGTCGAGACCATGGACAAGCTTTCCGTCATGCACGCCTATTGCCGCATCGTCGAGCGCGGCAGCTTCGCCCGCGCCGCCGAGGATCTTGGCGTTTCCGCGGCGCTTCTCAGCCGTGAGGTCAAACTGCTGGAGGAAAGCCTCGGCAGCACGCTCCTGACCCGCACCACGCGCTCCATGTCCCTGACCGATGCCGGGCGGCTCTACTACGAGGAGGCGCTCGGGATCCTCGATGCGGTGGGACGGGTGGAGGACCATATCCGCGACGGCGCAGGACGGGTTCAGGGGCATCTGAAGGTCAACGCCTCGAGCTCCTTCGGGCAGATGGTGATCGCGCCGATCCTGCCCTCCTTTCTCGACGCGTATCCGGATCTTCGGCTGACGCTGTCGATGGACGATCGCGTGGTGGACATGATCGAAGGCGGTTTCGACGTCTCCATCCGAATCCGGCCCGCGATGCCGGATTCCTCGCTGGTGGCGCGGCGGATCGGGATCATGCGGCAGAGGATCTTTGCCGCACCGGGCTATCTGGAGCACGCGGGCACGCCGCAGAGCCCTGACGATCTGTCCCGGCATCGCATCGTCGGCTTCCTGCTCGCCGAGCACCTGACGGAATGGGCCCTCTCGGGACCGGACGGCCCCTGCACCGTCCAGATCGACCCGCCCTTGCGGGTGGGAAACAGCCTGGTCCTGCGCGACCTGCTCGTCGCCGGACAAGGGATCGGCACCCTGCCCGATTTCGTCTCCGACGGCCCGGAAGCGCGCGGCGAGCTGGTTCGCCTGCTGCCGGATTACGAGTTGCCCGCGCCGGAGATCTTCGCCGTCACCGCGTCCCGGCTCGGCATGGACGCCAGGGTCTCGGCCTTTCTCGAGCACCTGCGCACCGCGCTCCGGCCCGCGCATTCATAACCTGGTGTAAAGAATGATTTGCGCGCGGGTCGCTTATTCCCGCCCGCCCGATCACCGATCTTCCCGGCAACGAAACACCGACCGGAGACGATCCCATGCCCCGCATTCTCGTGCTTTACTATTCCAGCTACGGCCATGTCCGCGACATGGCGCTGGCCGCGGCGGAGGGCGCGCGCAGCGTTCCCGGCGCGCGCGTCGATATACGCCGCATTCCCGAAACCGTGCCCGAAGCCGTGCGGCGGAGCGCTGGCTACATTGCGGACGACACACCCGAGGCCGCACCCGCCGATCTGGCGGATTATGACGGCCTGCTGCTCGGCACGCCCACCCGCTTCGGCATGATGGCCGGCCAGGTGAAGCAGTTCCTCGACCAGGCCGGCGGACTCTGGGCGCGGAATGCGCTGGTCGGCAAGGTGGCCGGGGTCTTTGCCTCCACCGGCTCGCAGCACGGCGGCCACGAGGCGACGCTGCTCTCCACGCAGATCCCGCTGCAGCATTTCGGGATGCTGATCGCCGGCCTGCCCTATTCCTTCGCCGGCCAGACCTCGCGCGACGGCATCATCGGCGGCGCGCCTTATGGCGCGGGCACCATCGCCGGGGCCGATGGCGCGCTCCGTCCCACCGAGACCGATCTTGCCGGCGCGCGGTTCCAGGGCGCCCATGTGGCCGAACTGGCCGCCCGCCTCGCCCTCGGCGAACGCATGCGCGAGGCCGCCTGAGTCAACGGCCGTCATGGCTCCGGTACTCCGCGCACGCCGCGGAGAGTGCCGGGCTCTTCCCCCCGAACCTGAAAGGGCCTTCCCATGAGCTTCCCCTTCCGCCTCCCCGTCAGACGTCGGCTTCGCCACCGGCGGCGAGCCGTTTCCCGCGATCTCTCTCCCCGGCAGATGCGCGACATCGGTCTTGTCCCGTGGCCGGACCAGCCGCCCGTCTTCCCGCGCCACCTCTGGTAAGCGCCCGCGCCGCAAAGGACACCCGACCATGACCCGCCCGACCGACATCCTCCTCACCGCGCTCGCCCCGGCGATCTGGGGCAGCACCTACCTCGTCACGACCGAGGCCCTTCCCCCGGGTTACCCCGTCACCCTCGCGGTGCTGCGCGCGCTGCCGGCCGGGCTTCTGTTGCTGGCCGTCACCCGCTGCCTGCCGCCGCGGGCCTGGCTGGGCCGCGTCTTCGCACTGGGGGCGCTGAACTTCGCCATCTTCTGGACGCTGCTCTTCGTGGCGGCCTACCGGCTCCCCGGCGGCGTCGCGGCGACGCTCGGATCCTTGCAGGCGCTGATCGTCATTGGGCTCGCGCGCGGCGTGCTCGGCACGCCGGTCCGCGGGATGGCGGTGCTTGCGGCCCTCACCGGTGTCGCCGGCGTGGCCCTGCTCCTGCTCGGCCCGGAGGCCGCGCTCGACCCGATCGGCATCGTCGCCGGGATCGGCGGCGCCGCCTCGATGGCCGCGGGCACCGTGTTGAGCCGCAAGTGGCAACCGCCCGTGCCCGCGCTGAGCTTCACCGCCTGGCAGTTGACCGCGGGAGGGCTGATCCTGCTGCCCGTCGCGCTCGTGCTCGAGCCTCCCCTGCCGCCTCTCGATGCCGCGAATCTCGCCGGCCTCGCGTGGCTCGGGCTCGTTGGCGCGGCGCTGACCTACTGGCTGTGGTTCCGCGGCGTCGCCCGGATCGAGCCCGGCGCGGTCTCGATGCTCGGCATGATGAGCCCGGTCACCGCCGTCGCCCTCGGCTGGCTGTGGCTCGGTCAGGCGCTGAGCCCGCTGCAGGCCCTGGGCGCGGTGATCGTGCTCGGTTCGGTCTGGGTGGGCCAGGTCATCAACCGACCCCGGCTCCGAAAGGCCCAAGTCACGTCAGGCCGCGCCCTCTCGGCCTGAACGACCGGCCCATCCAGTCAACAAGACCGGCCGCGCGGGAGCAGACCTCGCGCGGCCAAAATCTTTTTCAATCAGCGCCATGCACGACGATATTGAGACCTTCCTCGGGGCTTGGAGGAACGAAGTGCCCGCTCAGCTGCGCAAACTGTTCGTCCGAGACCTCGAACGGATGATCGCCGCCCGCGTTGCGCGCCCGCAACCGCGCCAGGCAGACCTCGTCCGGCACGTCGAGGAAGTGCAGTTCGTGAGCCGCAGCCGAGGCCTCGACAAGGCCGCGCATCCAGGCGCGTCGGGCAAGGGTGTTCGCCTGGAAGTCGAGCACGACGGAGACGCCCGCCCGCAGCAGCGAGACGACGTGAGGGCCGATGGCGGCCTCAAGCCGGGCGGAGCAGCGAACGTAATCGGCGATCGTGGCCATCTGCTCGCCGTAGAGGGCGGCAAGCAGCGCATCCTCGGAGAGGACGACGGTTCCCGGCTGGCGTCCCAGCTTCCCGGTCAGGGTCGATTTTCCGGAAGCGGGTTTGCCGCAGAGGAGATGGAGCGTGGGCACGTTGGGTGACATGAGACAGACCTGTCGAGGCGCAAGGCGCGTTTCGTGGAAATTCGGATACAGGGAACCCGGCCCGGCGAGTCAGGCCGGGATGGTAATTCGAGCCGGGAGCTTGCCGGCGGGTATCCGAAACACGGTCGTCATGCGGGCGTGGTGCCATGCGGGCGGCGGGATGTCCATGCCGGCGCGCCGGTCATGCCTGATAGCTGGGCGCCCCGACCACCGCGTCACGCCAGCCCCTGCGCCGTCCAAAGCAGGCCGAGCAGGAGCAAGGCCGCGGAGAGCACACAGGCCAGCGTGCGAACCGTGTTCCAGAAGGTCCAGCGGGGCAGATAGGTGCCGGTCCAGTAGCTGCGGGCGGCATCGGAGGACCGGTCCATGCCCGCAAGAGCTTCGTTCATCGGCACGTTGAAAAACACCGTGACGCCGAAGCACCCTACGAGGTAGACGATGCCAGCCGCCAGGACGAGGCCGCGCTCGGGCCCGCTCATGCCGAATGCCGCGACGCCGGCAACCCCCAGCGAGACGACGGCCATGCCGAGAAACAGGGTCATGAAGACCCAACGGTAGACCTCCCGGTTGATGACCTGCATGGCCTCCACGCCACCGCTGCCGCCGGTCAGCGACAGCGACCGCATGATGAAATCCGAGAAGGCGAGGAAAACACCGCCGACCAGCGCGTAGGCCAGGATGGCCGCCTGCATCAGCACGAAGAAGAACGGGGACATATGTGAAACCTCCTTGAGGGGTCGATGGGCGGCGGGACGGCGCGGCCATCCCGCCGCGAGCGTGACGGTTCAGGCGGCCGGATAGCCTCGGCGCAGCCGCTCGGGCGCGCGGAGCCTGTGGCGAAAGGCGACCAGGCAAAGGGCGGCGATGGCCAGTTCGACGACCAGCGCGCCAAGGATGCCACCGGAGGGCATGCCGTCGGCCACGATCCCGAAGAGTCGCCCGGCCGGAAAGGCCAGGAAGACGGTCAGCGCCACGATCATCGACACCCGGCTCAGCGTGCCCCGGACGATCCCGGCCAGCATGAGCGCTCCGAAGGCGGCGAGGCCAGCGGCCGGGGCGCGCAGCTCGCTCAGCAGGCTGGCGTCGCTGCCGAGCGCGATGCCGTAGCTCGCGTAGAAAACATGCGGCGCAGCAAGGATGCAGCCACCGATGGCGAGAGCCGTGACGCCGGAGATGCCAAGCGCAGCCTTTTCAAGTCGGGTAAGGGTCATGGGATGTCCTTTCGGTATCGAAGTCGTTTGACGGTCAGGCGGCCACCGGCCATGCGCCCGCCTGTGCGGCGGCTTTGGCGAAATCCGCGAAATCGCGCGGCGGCCGGCCAAGGGCGCGCTCGACGCCGTCGCTCAGGCTGGCATTGCGTCCATCCAGCGTCTCCCGCGCGATCGCGGTGAAGACGTCGGCCACGAAGTCTCCACCCGTCGCCGCGATCCCGGCGTGGAAATCCTCGAACGTGATCGGGACATGCCGGATCGGCAGGCCGGTGGCGGCGGACAGCTCGCCAGCCATGTCGGCGAAGGTCAGGAGCCGCGGCCCTGTCACCTCGTAGAGTTCGCCCCGGTGCCCTTCTTCGGTCAGCGCCGCCACCACCACATCGGCGATGTCGTCGATGTCGATGATCGGCTCGGCGACGTCGCCCCCCGGCATCGGCAGCACGCCGGAGAGGATCGGCTCCCGCAGGTAGCCCTCGGAGAAGTTCTGCGCGAACCAGGCCGAGCGGACGATGGTGAAATCCACGCCCGAGTTGCGCACGACCTCCTCGCCCAGTCGCGCGTGATGCTCCCCGCGACCGGACAGCAGGACGAGGTGCTCGACGCCCGCGGCCTTCGCAGCGGCACAGAGCGCCTCGAGCTTCTCGACCGCACCGGGAAAAGCCAGATCGGGGAAATAGGTGACATAGGCCGACCGGACGCCCTCCAGAGCGGCGCCCCAGGTTTCCGGCGCGTCCCAGTCGAAGGGCGTGCCGGAGCTGCGGGAGCCGTGGCGAACCGGAAGGCCCTTCGCCTCCAGTCGGGCGATGACGCGCGCGCCTGTCTTGCCGGTGGCGCCGATGACGAGAATGGGTTTGACGTGCATGGATGATCTCCCTGGCTTTGCGTGATGGCCAAGGGATAGCCGCCCCGAAGCGCCGGGGTATTGACCGAACCTGCCATGGTTTTGACCGGAAATGCCACGCTGGCTGGCGCGGGGCGTTGATCCGTCCACATCGCTGCCGGCACCGCCCGCATCGCAGCCGTCACGAAACGGTTACACGGCTGCCCGAAGAAGGCCCGCAAACCGGAATGACGAAAGATGCGGGAGCAGAGGCGACATGGCAGGCGGGATCGAGGTGGGTGCGGTTGGCAAGGATTTCGCGGGGCTCGCCGCCGTCGACAACGTGACCTTCGATGTCGAACCGGAGGAATTGTTCGTCATCGTCGGTGAATCCGGTTGCGGGAAGAGCACGCTCCTGCGGCTGATTGCCGGGCTCGAAGCACCGGACCGCGGCGAGATCCGGCTGCACGGCGAACTCGTGGCCAACAGTTCGACCATGGTCCCGCCGGAAGAACGGGGAACCGGGTTCGTCTTCCAATCCTACGCGCTCTGGCCCCACCTGTCGGTCAGGAACAACGTCGCCTTTCCGCTCGAAGCCGGCGGGATGGGGCGCAAGGCGGCGGCACGGGCCGTGGAGCCGCATCTCGCCACTGTCTCGCTGCAGGACTACGCCGACCGCAAGCCGGAGGCGCTATCGGGCGGGCAACGACAGCGGGTGGCGCTGGCGCGATGCCTGGCCGGCGGCGCCCGCACGATCCTGATGGACGAGCCGCTGGCCAACCTGGACCCACATCTGCGCGCGACCATGGAGCGGGAATTGCTGGCCTTTCACCGGTCCTCCGGCGCGACGACGATCTACATCACCCACGACCAGCGCGAGGCAATGGCGTTGGCCGACCGGATGGCGGTCATGCGGGCCGGCCGGTTTCTTCAGGTCGGCACCCCCCAGGCGATCTACGAACGCCCCGTTTCGCCGGAGGTGGCGGGCTTCATCGGCCATGGCGCGGTCGTGCCGCTGCGCTATGCCGATGGCATCGCCGAACTCGGCGGCGGCCGTTTCCCGGCGGAGGCCGCACCTGGCCAACCCGCCGGACCGGCCCGCGCCCTGCTGCGCCCCGAGGGCATCGAGATCCTGCCCGATGCGACGCCCGGCGGGCTTGCCGGCACCGTGCGCAGCGTTTTCTATCGGGGCGGCACCTGGGAAGCGGAGCTGCAGATCGCCGATGGCGTGGTGCTGACGATCTCCCACGGCGCGCCGCTTCACCCCGGGCAGCCGGTGTCCGTTCGCATTCGCCGCGCCTGGATTCTGCCGGAGTAGACCATGCGACGGCCCGACGACCATTTCGATGCCGGTTCCGACCGGCTGGCGCATATCCGCAAGGTCATGCAGACCGCCCGCAGCATCGAGGCGCGGCGTTCCTTTGGCGGTCGGCTCGTGATTGCCGCCGCCTATCACGACATCGGCTATGCGCCAGACCTTGCAACCACCGGCTTTCACCCGGTCGACGGCGCGCTGGTCGCCCGCTCCGACGGCCTCGACGACGAGATCGTGGAGGCCGTGCTGCACCATTCCGGCGCACGGGCGCTGGCCCAGAGGACGCGGCCGGACCTGATGCCCCATTACGGCCCGGAATGCCGGATGATGCGCCGCGCGCTCAGCCGGGCACTGACCTTCTGCGACACCCATTCCGGCCCGCGCGGCGAGACGTTCACCCTGTCCGAACGGATCGCGGAGATCCGCCAGCGTCACACCGGAAACGCACCGCTCCTTGCGTCTCTGGAGCAGCACCGTCCGGATTACGAGGCGCTCGAGGCCGAGTTCCTGCCGCTCCTGCGCTGACCGTCAGATCCGCCAGGGCACGACGCCCGGCGGGGCGCGTCGGCCCAACTGGTCGAGCAGGACCATGAGCAGGATCGTGGCCAGGACCGTCACCGAAGACATCGCGGCCGCGAGCGTGGTGTAACCGCCGTCCTCGTAGTTGTAGATCGTGGTGCCGATGGTCTCGTTGCCCGTGGACCAGAGCAGGGCCGAGACCGTGACCTCGTTGTAGGCCGTCAGAAAGACCAGGATCGCGCCCGAGGCCGCGGCCGGGGCGATCAGCGGGAGGAAGATGCGCCGCATCCGGAACATGTAGCGCCCGCCCGCGATCCGCGCCGCCTCGTCCAGCGCCGGGTCGAGCTGGACATAGGCCGCGCTGACCGGCTTCAACGCGATCGAGAAGAAGGCGCAGAGATAGGCAAGGAAGATGATGCCGAGCGTATTGTAGAGAGAGACGCCAAGCACCGGCAGCGGCTTGATGAAGGCCAGGATGAAGGCGATGGAGATCACCAGCCCGGGGATCGCATAGGTCATCTCGGCCAGCGTCGCCAGGCTGACGGCGGTGCGCCGCACCGGCCGGCGGCGGGAGCACATGAAGCGTGCGAGGAAGACACAGCCGATGGCGATGATCCCGGCCGCCGCCGCTGCGGTCAGCGTGGAGTTCAGAAAGGCCCGCGCGGTGACCGACTGGCGAAACAGGATCTCGATGAAGTTGTCGAGGGTGATCGTCTCGGCATTGAGCGGAAGGCCATAGGTCCGCACCAGCGCCGTCGCCACGAGCGCCGTCATCGGCAGCACCAGCGTCGCCGCGACCAGCCCCGCCAGGGCTCCTTCGGCCCAGGGTCGCGCAGCGCCGAGCGCCAGGTGGAGCGGTGGCTGCGGCGGCCCGATCAGCGTCGCACGGCTGCGAACCAGCAGCGCCATCTGCGCCAGGATCACCAAGACAGCCACCAGCGCGAGCAGGGCCGCGATCACCGCCACGTCGGTCAGCACACTCGGTCCGAAGCTCGCAAGCCGCTGCCAGATCAGCACCGGCAGCGTGATGTAGCGCGCCGGGATGCCGAGCAGCGCCTGGATGCCGAAATTGCCGAGGGCCGAGACGAAGGCCAGCGCCCAGGCGGCGATCAGAATCGGCGCGAGCAGCGGCAGCAGGATCCGGAGCAGCAGCCGGACAGGCCTCGCGCCCGCAATCCGCGCCGCGTCGCTCATCTCGCGCGGCAGCGTCCGCAGCGCAGCCAGAACCACGAGAAACACCAGCGGCGTGTGCTGCACCCCGAGAAGGAATATCATGCCTCCCGGCGAATAGAGCGGATGTGTGCTGCCCAGTTCCGGCGCCATCCCGAGGCTGCGCAGGATCGGCGAGGACGGTCCCATCGCCTGGATCCAGGCAATCGCGGTGACGTGCGGCGGGATCATCATCGGGATCAGCAGCAGGAAGGTGAAAGCCCCCTTCCACCGGATGTCCGTCAACCCCATGACAAGGGCGATCGCCGTACCCGCGACCAGCGACAGGCAGGCGGACAGCGTCGCGGTCACCAGCGAATGCCCAAGCGCGCGGAGTACCGAACGGGACGCCAGCGCCTCGCCCAGCGGCGCCAGCGACAGGCCCTCCTCTCCGGTCAGGCCGACGCGGGCCAGCAGGCCGAGCGGAAAGACGAACAGCGCCAGCGCCAGAAACGTCACAGCGGCAAGGGTCATCCCCTCGCCGCTGCGCAGGTATTTCGTCAGTCGCAAGGTGTCAGCCGCCGAAGATCTCGGTGAACTTCATCTTGTTGGCCTGATCCTCGGCCAGCGCCCGGGCCGGATCGAAGTCGAGCAGTTTGATATCGGTCAGCGCCGGGAACCCTTCGGGCGGGGTGACGCCCGGATGCGCCGGCAGGTAGCCCATGTCGGCGGCAAGCTGCTGGCCTTCCTCGGAGATCAGGAAGTCGACGAAGGCCTTGGCCGCGTCGGGGTTCTGGGCTGTCGAGAGGATCGCGACGGGCTCGGTCACCGCCGAGACGCCCTCCTCGGGGAAGACGAACTGGACCGGCGCGCCGTTGGCGATCTCGCGGATCGGCAGGAAGTCCACGACGAAGCCGTAGAGCTTCTCGCCGCCGGCCACCGCCTTGTAGGTGCCGCCGTTGCCGCCTTCGGGGATTGCGCCCTGGTCGGCGAGGCCTTCGTAGAAGCTCCACCCCAGATCGGGATTGGACGTGATCGCCGCCATGTGGATCGTCGCGGCGCCGGAGGTCAGCGGCGAGGGCATTGCCAGCTTGTCCTTCGCCTCGGCCTTGAGCAGGTCCTTGTAGGACGTCGGCACCATCTCGGCGCCGGTATTGTAGACGATGCCGGTGGTGATGAGCTTGGTCGAGAAGTAATGACCCTCGTCGTCCATCAGCGCGGCGTCGTAGGCCGAGGTGTCGGCCTCCGGGTAGGCCATCAGCCGGCCCTCGGCCTCGAGGCCCTCCATCGTGACCATGTCGGCGATGAGAAGCA
This sequence comes from Tropicimonas sediminicola, assembly GCF_900188335.1. GTDB lineage: Bacteria > Pseudomonadota > Alphaproteobacteria > Rhodobacterales > Rhodobacteraceae > Tropicimonas > Tropicimonas sediminicola. The sequence goes on from NZ_FZOY01000009.1 coordinate 89,840, forward strand.
CGTCGGGCTGCGGTGCTCCGGCCTCGAACTCGGCGCGCAGCTTGGCCATGACCTTGGTGGTGCCGTCCCGGATCCACTCGACCTCGACCTCGGGATACTTCGCCTGGAACGCATCGACGGTCTGCTGGGCATCGGCATTCGGCTGCGACGTGTAAAGAACGAGCTTGCCGGAGACATCGGCGGCGAGGGCGGAGGTGGAAAGAAGGGCGGCGGCGATCGCCGGGAGGACAAGACGCATGGGAAACCCCGTGGATGGATTGTTGTCCCGCCGCGCTAGCAGAGGCGTGTGACAGTTTTTCAACGCATCAGGATCTCGCCCGGCGAATTCGGCCGCAGGACACAGGGGATGATCACAGCCTTGGCAGAGCGGCCCCGCATCCGTGGAGGCCGCGCCTGCGCTTCAACAGGGGGGGGTGAGCCGGCAAGCCCCGCTTCAGCCCCAGACGCGATCGAGGCAGGCCAGCCAGTTCTCGCGCGCCAGCTTCCGCAACAGCGCGTCGTCGTATCCATGCGCCGCCATCGCCTCGAAGAGCGCGGGCACGCCGGTCACGTCTCCGATCACGTCGGGCACGACACAGCCGTCGAAATCCGACCCGAGGCCCACGTGATCCTCGCCCAATTGGTCGATAAGGTGATCGAGGTGCCGCAGCATCGCCTCCCAACCGCCATCGGCGGCAGTGCTGCCGTCGGCATTCAGGAAGAAGGTCGCAAAATTGAGACCCACCATGCCGCCACGCTCGCGCATCATGTGGAGTTGCCGGTCGGTGAGGTTGCGGGGCGACGGGCAGAGCGCGTGGGCGTTGGAATGGGTCGCGACCAGCGGCGCGCTGGAATGGGCCGCCACATCGTCGAACCCGGCCTCGTTGAGATGCGACAGGTCGATCAGGATGCCTAGGGAGTCGCATAGCCGGACGAGGTCCTTGCCCTTTTCGGTAAGCCCAGGCCCGGTGTCCGGCGTTCCGGGAAAGGCCATCGGGACCCCGTGGCCAAAGACCGTCGGGCGGCTCCAGACCGGACCGAGCGACCGCAGCCCCATCTCGTGGAAGAGGTAGAGCGCGTCGAGGTCTGGGCCGATCGCCTCGGCACCCTCCATGTGCATCACCCCGGCGATGGCGCCGGTGCCCATGGCGTCGCGGATCTCGCGCACAGAGCGGCAGACCCGGAAATCCTCCGGCGCAGCGCGCTGCATCCAGTGGAGCAACCCGGCCATTGTCATGGCGTCGGGCTGCGCGGTGGCATGATCCATCTGGGGCGGCAGCGGCACCTCGAACGGGGGATTTGCCATCATGGCCCGGAGATCGGACAGCGATCCGCTCGCGCGCGGCGGCACGAAGATCGCGAACAGCCCGCCCGCAAAGCCCGCCGCCTTCATCCGCGGCAGGTCCAGATGCCCTGCCCCGCCGGTTCCGAGCCAGACATCTTCCCTCGGCCCCGGCGCATTCATCAGGCGCAGGAGGAAATCGTTGTGACCATCGAAGAAGGGGAGAGGCGCGGTCATGGTAGCTCCTTGTCTGGCACGGGACTGGGTATGCTCGGTCATCCCGGGCCTTGCGCATCGGAAACACGCGTGCCGCGCGGAGGACGCCGAGCGCTGTGCCTGTTCCTAACCCGGAAAACGGGCGGCACGCCAGAGAGGCGAGGACCTTCGGGCAGGCTGTCAGCCCGGAAAAGATCGCCCTGAACACGAAGGGTTGCGGCCTCGCACAGGAGACCGCGACCACAGCAGAGAGGACGGGCGTGCCTGTCGCCCGATCAACCTTGATGAAGGGACCTTACCGGGTTCTGCCCTTGCCCCACATGTCGATATCGGTTCCCAGCTCGGTCTTGAGCCGGTCGGACGCGTCGCTCAGGCTCTTGAGCACGGCCTCGTCGAGGGTGACGTCGAGCAGCTTCTTCAGACCACGGCTCTGCGCGCCGTTGCGGGTTCCGACGATGACGCCGCCGACGGCCGGGCGGCTCTTCAGCCAGCCGATCGCCAGTTCTTCCATGCTCAGGCCGGTCTCGTCCACCAGCTTCCAGAGCGCGTCCAGCAGTTCCTGCCCCGCCTCCTCGGCGCCTTCCTCCTTGTGCACGACCTCCGCCCATTTGCGATGGTCGAACATCCGGGTCCGCGCGCGGTCCACCGGGAAATCCTGCAGCGACTTGTACTTGCCGGCCAGCAGCCCCTGCATCAGCGAGGAATAGCACATGATCGGCACGCCGGCGGCCTCGCACTTGGGCTGGACCTCGAACTCGATGGCGCGGAAGAACAGGTGGTAGGGAAGCTGGTTGACCGAGATCTCGCCGAGCGCCGTCGCCTCGTCGAGATCGAGGCTGCCGAAGTTCGACACGCCGTACCAGCGGATCTTGCCGTCTTCCTTGAGCTTCTTCAGGGCGCCGATGCTGTCGGCCAGCGGCACGTCGCGGTTGGGCCAGTGCAGCATGTAGAGGTCGATGTAATCCGAACCGAGGTTCTGCAGGCTGCGGTCGCAGGCAGCGATGATGTCGTCGGGCGCGAGGTTCTCGCGCGCCACCTTGGAGGAGATCACCAGCTCGGAACGCTTGTCGCCCAGGGCACGCCCGAGGAGTTGTTCCGAATAGCCGTTGCCGTAGGCCTCGGCGGTGTCGAAGAAGTTGATCCCGACGTTGAAGGCTTCCTGCAGCGCCTCGATGGAATCCTTTTCCTCCTGGGCGCCGAAGGCCCCCGCGCCGCCCATGCAGCCATAGACGATGGGGCTGGTCTCGAGATCGGTGTTGCCGAAGTTGCGGTTCATAGTGCTTGCCTCGCTTTGAGTGTTCGGGGTGCCATGCGGATTACCAGCTCCACAGGGTTCCATCTTCCAGACGGGTCACCGGCAGATAGGATCGGTTGTAGGGATACTTCGCCGCGGCGTCCTCGTCGAAATCGACGCCCAGCCCGGGGCTGTCGCCGACGTGAATCATGCCCTCCTTGACCGACATGTCATAGGAGAACACCTCGTTCGACGCATCGGTTCCGAAACCGACGTATTCCTGGATGCCGAAGTTCGGCGCCCAGAGATCGACATGGGCCTGCGCCGCGTGGCAGATCGGCGACAGGTCCGGCGCGCCGTGAGGGGCCGTGCGGACGTGGAACAGGGCGGCGAAATCCGCGATGCGCCGAAGCGCGGTGATGCCGCCGGCGTGGGTGGCGGCGGTGCGGATGTAGTCGATCCACTGGTTCTGGATCATGTCCTTGCAGTCCCAGATCGTGTTGTAGATCTCGCCGATCGCCAGCGGCGTCGTGGTGTGATCCCGCACGATGCGATAGCTGTCCTGGTTTTCGGCGGCAACCGCGTCCTCGAGGAACAGCAGGTCGAATGGTTCCAGCATCTTGCCAAGCCGTGCGGCCTCGATCGGGGTCAGGCGGCTGTGGACGTCGTGCAGAAGTTCGACCTCCTTGCCGAACCGGGCGCGGGCTTCGACGAACAGCTCCTCGATGGAGTTCATGTACTTGCGGGTCGACCAGGGCAGCTCCGGCGGAAGGGGGCGGTCGTTCTGGAGCTGGAAGTAATCCTTCTTGTCGCCCAGAACGCCGTAACTTCCGTCGAGCCCGGGCACGGCGGTCTGCAGACGGACGGCCTTGAACCCCTGCTCCAGCAATGCCGCCGCCCGGTCCAGCGTATCGTCGACCGTGTTGCCGGTCGCGTGGGCATAGACGCCGACCGCCTTGCGGCTCCTGCCGCCGAGCAGCTCGTAGACCGGCAGCCCCGCGGCCTTGCCCTTGATGTCCCACAGCGCCATGTCGACGCCGCCGATCGAGGCCATGTTGATCGGTCCCTTGCGCCAGTAGACGCCCTTGTAGAGGTATTGCCAGATGTCCTCGATCTGGTGCGCGTCGCGTCCGATCAGGCATGGCGCGACGTGGTCCTGCAGATAGGTCGCGACGGCCATTTCCCGTCCGTTGACCGTGGCGTCGCCGACGCCGTAGATGCCGCATTCGGTGACGATCTTGACCGTCACGAAGTTCCGGCCCGGGCAGCTGACACTCACCCTGACATCCGAGATGGTCAGATTCTTGTCGGTTTTCATTGGCTTCGTTTCCGCTCGTCTGCGTGGTCAGGCGTAGATCTCGTCGATCAGCGCCTTGAGGTGAGCGATGTCCTTGCGCAGGAAGGGAAGGATCTCGTCGCCCATGCGCTGGCCGGTGCGCCCGGCCTGCTGGCTGTACTCGGCGGGCATGCAGAAGGCGCCGGTGACGCCCGCGCCATGCAGGGCCGACACCAGGTCGCGCCAGTTGTAGCCGCCGTGGTCATGGGTCGTCCAATGCACCACGTAATCGGCCTCCATCTCGGGCCCGTTCGCGCGCAGATGGCAGGCGCTCTTGAAGTTCACCAGCCCGTTGAGATGCGGCCGGGCAATGTCCACGGCCATCCGCACCGGCTCGCCGTCGACCGCGCAATGGGCCATGTCAAGGACGGCGCAAATCTGCTTGGGGTCGTATCCCGACAGCAGATGCGCAAGGCCCACGGCGCTCCCCACGTTCTCGCCATAGTGGTTCTGCACGCCGATCGCGACGCCGGTCCGCTCCAGGACGGGGAGAAGCGCGTCGAAGCGGCGCCGGTAGCGGTCGATGGAGGCGAGGTAACCCGCCTCCATGTCGATCGGCGCGCAGATCCGGATGATGCCCACGCCGGCGGCGCCGCAGGCTTCGATGGTGGCCTCGTCAGGCTCGCTGGCGATGCTGGCCGTCTTCAGCCCGCGCTCCTCCAGCAGCCTGACTGCCCCCGGCAGGTCGGCGGTCACCATCTCCGGCACCACCTGGTAGCCGGGGCGCACCGCAAGTTCGACACCGTCGAATCCGAGGCCCGCCAGCTTGTCCGCCAGTGCAGGCAAGGGCTCGGTCCAGGGCTTGGTGAAGACGGTGATCAACGGTCTTTCCATTGACTCAGACTTTCTTTCGTTTGGGGTGATTGGGCTCACGGCGCGCGATCAGCCCTTGAGGCCGGTGGTCGCGATCCCGTCGATGAGCTTCCTCTGGAAGATAAAGAAGACGATGAACATCGGCACCAGCGACAGAAGGGACATCGCCAGCATCGGCCCCCAGGAACTCGCCCCCCGCGCGGCCTGCAGCAGGCGCAGGCCCTGCGGCACCACGTAGTTCTCGATCGAGGTCAGGTAGATCAGCGGCGTCAGGAAATCCTCGTAGGTCCACAGGAACGAGAACACCGCCGTGGTGACGAGGGCCGGCGACATCAGCGGCAGGATGATCGAGAAATAGATCCGGATCGGCCCCGCGCCGTCGATCGCCGCCGCCTCGTCCAGCTCCCGCGGAATGCCCCGGATGAACTGCACCATGAGGAAGATGAAGAACGCTTCCACCGCGAGTAACTTGGGGGTCACGATCGGCAGGATCGTGTTCACCCATCCAAAGGCGTTGAACAGGATGTACTGCGGGATCAGCGAGGCATGGACCGGCAGCATGATGGTCATCAGCATCAGCGCAAAAAGCGGCTTCTTGAACGCGAAATCCAGCCGCGCGAATGCATAGGCCACGAAGGAGCAGGACAGGACGTTGCCGATCACCGCGAGGGTCGCGATGACGAAGCTGTTGGCGAAAAAGATCTTGAAGGGCGCCGCGACGCCGGCCCAGCCCCGGGCGTAGTTCTCCCATTCGAAGTGCCGGGGAATGATGCTGGTGTCGGAAAAGATGATCTCGGACGGCTTGAAGGAACTCACCGCCAGCCAGATCAGCGGATAGAGCATGAGCAGCCCGAAGACGATCAGGAACAGGTGCATGATCAGTCGGCCCCGCGCCTTGGACCGGGCGGTGACATGGTTGATGTTGGAGGTCGGCGCAGCCGTCGGCTGGGCGGTGAACTGGTCGGTTTCGGAGGTCATGTCGTCATATCCCGCGTTGGCCATGTGCCGTTACCCCTCGTCCCCGTAGTGCACCCAGTACTTGGCGCTGAGAAAGGAGATCGAGGTCGCGATCGCGATGATGCCCACCAGCACCCAGGCGATTGCCGATGCGTAGCCCATCTCGAAGTCGGTGAAGGCCTGCTCGTAGAGGTAGAGCGTGTAGAAAAGGGTGGAATCGGCCGGCCCGCCGGTGCCGTCGGAGATGATGTAGGAGGGCGTGAACGCCTGGAACGAGCCGATTGTCTGCATCACGAAGTTGAAGAAGATGATCGGCGTCAGCAGCGGGATCGTCACGTAGAAGAACTGCTGGACCGGACGCGCGCCATCGATGGCGGCCGCATCGTACATGTCCTGCGGGATCTGCTTCAGCCCGGCCAGGAAGATGACCATCGGCGCGCCGAACTGCCAGGCCGCCAGAAGGACCAGCGTTCCAAGCGCGTAATCGGGGTTGGTGATCCAGCTCGGGGCGTCGTAGCCGAGATAGGTCCAGAGGAAGTGGTTGATGATCCCGTCGTAGGAAAAGATCTGCCGCCACATCAGCGCCACCGCGACGCTGCCGCCCAGCAAGGACGGAAGGTAGAACACCGAGCGGTAGAACCCGAGCCCGCGCAGCCCGCGATTGAGGATCAGCGCGATGAACAGCGCGAAGCCCAGCTTCAGCGGCACCGAGAACAGGACGTAGGTGAACGTGACCTTGAGCGACTGGATGTAGCGCGGATCTCCACCCATCAGCTTCCGGTAGTTGTCGAACCCCGTCCAGACCGGCGGGTTGAACAGGTCGTAATTCGTGAAGGACAGGTACATGGAGCCGAGGATCGGGCCCAGCGTCAGCAGGAAGAACCCGACGAGCCAGGGCGACAGGAACAGGAATGCAACCCCGTTCTGCCGTTTTGACAGGTTTTTGGTCGTACTCATGAGTCCACGCCATCTCCGTTAGCAGGCAATGCGCTCCGCGCCCCAAGGGCACGGGAGGAAAGGGACAGGGCGGGCCTTGCGGGCCGCCCTGCCCCGGATGGACGCCGTCAGGCCTTGAGCGCCGCGAGCTTCTCGTTGATCTCGGCCACAAGCGCCTCCGCGGCTTCGAGCGGAGTCGCGTCGCCAAAGGCGACGGCCTCGTTGCCGCGGCGGAACATCCCGCCAAGACCGCCGACACCCGGACGACGCGACGGCGCCGGATCCTCGCGGAGCATCCGCAGGTAGGCGACGAGCTTCTTCTCTTCTTCGGTGCCGCTGGTGCCGAACTTCTCCAGACCCTCTGTCGAGGCCGGGATCATGCCGCTGCCGGTGTAGTAGAGTTCGACCCCTTCCGGGTCGAAATGCATGAAGCGGATGATGTCGACGCAGAGCGCCTTGTCCGGCGCGTTGGCCCAGATGCCGGTGGAGTTCCCGGCGTAGTCGTAGAGATGCTGTTTCATCTCGCCGCCGTCAAACCCGTTCGGCAGCATCATCAGGTCGAGCGGGTCTTCCATGAGCGCGCCGATGCCGATGAAGCTGTCGGTGGTCTGGACCAGCATGCCGGCCCGGCCACGCACGATGCCGAGCGAGGCGGAGTTGTCGCCGGCCTGGGCCTGCACATCCGCCGGCGGGCAGCCGCCGGACTGGCGCATGTCTTCCCAGTACTGGAACCAGGCCGCGCCGTCCTCGGCGTCGAAGCCGATGGTGTGTTCCGGCGTGAACAGCGCCTTGCCGCGCGCCCTGAGAAAGATATCGCACGGCAGGTTGTTGCCGCCGCCGTCCTCGATGCCCCAGAAGCCGCGCCCATGCGCCTCGCTCAGCGCGACGGCGGTCTCCTGGAGGGTCTCCCACGTGTAGAACTTGTCGGGGACGGCAACGCCGACCTCTTCGAACTTCCTGGGGTTGAAGAAGATCGCCGTGGCAATCGCGTCGTTCGGCATCGCGTACATCTGACCGTCGTAGGTGCAGGAGAACACGCTGCCGTCCTGGTAGGACGACACGTCGAGCGGATCCGGGATGTATTCGGTCAAGGGCGCCAGCACGCCGCGCGCGGCGTACTCGGCCAGCAGGTCGACGTTCACGCTGAACATGTCGGGCGCGTTGCCGCCCGCGGCTTCGGTCGCCAGCTTGTCGGTGAAGGACCGGAAGGTGGAGAACTCCGGGACGATCTCCACACCCGGGTTCTTGGCCTCATAGGCCTTGAGCACCTTCAGCGTCGTCGCCAGCTGCTCCTCCGATTCCACGAACCCGCTGAAGCGAACCCGCGTCTTGCCCTGCGCCATCGCGCCCTTCGACAGCACCGTCAGCGCGAAGCCTCCCATGACGGCGGAGCCTTGTTTCAGAAAATTCCTGCGTGATTGAGTTGCGGCCATTTCATCCTCCCTGAAAGCGACCAGTCACGGGGCCGAGAGCGCGAAACACCGCGATTCGGGCAACCCTTCCGGCGACATTAGTAAAACGTTACACTTCTGTCGACTCCCCTTTCCCACAAATTCCCCAGGCACCCGGCCGCGCCCCGATCCACGTAGAATCCCCAAGCAAACCAAGCCAAAAACATATTGTAATAAAGCAATAATTCGAATGATTGCAGCGAATCCCCCTTCCGCGCCGCAGCATTTTTCCTGCGCCCGCAAGGAGAACGGGTCCCAGCTCGCCTCCAGAAACGACGCCGAAATTTTCAGTTGCACGAAAGTTCTAGTGTAACGTATTACCACGTCCAAGCTGTCCGATTGACGCCGACGACCGATGACCGGAAGCTGCTCCGCACCCCGGTTTCGGCAGAATGGACGAGAGAACGACGATGGTAGGGATCAAGGACGTAGCAGCGAGGGCCGGCGTGTCCGTCAGCACGGTTTCCAACGTGATCAACGGACGGCATGCCAAGATGCGCGCCGAGACCCTGCAACGGGTCCAGGCGGCGATCGCCGAACTCAACTACACGCCCAATGCCGTCGCCCGGCAGCTCCAGTCCGGGCATATCAAGACGCTGGGCCTTGTCGTGCCCTCGGTGGCCAACCCCTTCTGGGGAAACGTCTCGCAGCTCATCGAGAAGGAAGCGCAACAGCGGGGATACCAGGTGATGATCTGCAACGCGGAGCGGGACCCGAAGCTGGAGGCCGACTATCTCAAGTCGCTCTACGGTTCCTCCATCCGCGGGGTCATCCTCGGCTCCTCGCCGCTGTCGCTAAGCCACCTGTCCGAGCACATCAGCAAGGATATGCGCATCGCCGCATTCGACAGGAAAACCCGCGCCGGCAACGACGTGATCTCCTGCTCCGTGAGCGTCGACCAGGATCTCGGCGCGCGCCTCGCGACCCGGCACCTGATCGGACTGGGACACACCCGGATCGGGTTCATCTCCGGCCCCATCGGCACCGCGAGCCGGACCGGTCGCCTGGCGGGGATGCGGGCGGAAATGGAACGCTCCGGAATCGAGATCGACGAAAGCCTGATCTGGCTCGCCCCCGACGCCGCGGGCTTCGGCGACAGCCATGCCGCCGAACTCGGCCGGATCGGGATCCGCGAACTTCTCACGCTGGACGACCCGCCGACCGCGGTCTTCAGCGTCAACGACATGTACGCGATCGGCGCGCTCTCCGGAGCGCGCGAACTCGGCTACCGCGTGCCCGAAGACCTTTCCGTCGTGGGGTTCGACGATATCTACCTCGCCAAGGTCATGCACCCTCCCCTCACCACCATCCGCCAACCCGCTGACCTGATGGCCGAATTGGTGGTGAGCCGCCTGATCGACCAGCTGGAAGGCACGGACGAGATCGCGGAGCCGCATGTCGTCCTGCGGCCGGACCTCGTGGTGAGATCCTCGACCACCGCCCCCGCAGGCGCAATCCGTTCCCATCCAAGGTTCCACACACAATGAGCGAGACCAGAGAGTTTTCGGGCCGCAACATCCTGATCGCAGGCGCGTCGAGCGGCATGGGTCGGGCGACGGCCCGCGCGGCCGCCGCCGCGGGGGCCGGGCTGATCCTGCTGGGTCGCGACACTGCGCGGCTGGAACAGGTCGCGTCCGAAGCCCGCGCGCTCGGCGCGGCCTCCGTGACCTGCATCGAGGCGGATGCTGCCGACGCTACCACGCTCACCGAGGCGCTGGCCGCGCATCGGGCGGCATTGGCGGCGGTCGACACGCTGGTCAATTCCGTCGGAGTGAACCTCGTCCGCCGTGCCTTCGTCGAACTGACCGCGGAGAGCTGGTCGTCGATGGTCGACACCAATCTCACCGCCGCCTTCAACCTTGCCAGCGCCATCGTGCCGGCCTTTCGCGCCCGAGGTGGCGGCCTTCTGGTCAACATCTCCTCCACCGCCGCCCGAAAGCCCGACCTCTCGGGCGCGGCCTACCAGGCCACCAAGGCCGGCGTGATGGCGATGACCCACGCGATCATGGAGGAGGAGTGGCAGAACGGCATCCGGGCCACCGCGATCCTGCCGGGCATGACCGACACGCCGCTGCTCGAGAAACGGCCCGTTCCCCCGACCGAGGAGATGCGCGCCAGGGCGCTGCAGCCGGAGGACGTGGCCGAGGCCTGCATGTTCGTGATGCGCCTGCCCGCCAGGGCGCATGTTTCGGAGCTGACGATACAACCCGCGATCCGCTGATCGCACCCGACGGAGCTCGGGGAGGAGGAGACCCACATGGATGGCCCGATACACAGCGACACCCGCCCGGACGTCGCCGTTCTGATCCCGGAAGCGATGCGCGCCCGCATCTGTCCCAAGCCGGTGATGGAGGCGCTTGCGGCCTTTGCCCACCCGGTGATCCCGACCGATGCGGAGCTCGCCGGGTCAAACCTTCAAGACCGCCTCAAGGGCGTGACCGCGGTCATCACCGGCTGGAGAAGCCCGCCCATCCCGCGCGCGGCGCTGGCGCCGGAGGGAAGCGTCGCCTTCGTGTCCCATGCCGCCGGATCGGTGAAGCCGCTCGGGGTGCTTGACGCGCTCGAGTCCGGCCACGTCCGGGTCAGCCACGCGGCCCCCGTGATCGCCCATGCGGTCGCGGAATTCACCCTCGCCCAGATCCTCGCCCACCTGCGCCGACACCGGGAGATGGACGCGGGCCTGCGCAGCGGAACGCCATGGTTCGACCTGCGGGACACCAACCTCGGCCAGCTTCTCGGGGCCCAGGACGTGGGGATCGTGGGGCTCGGCTATGTCGGCCGGCTCGTGCTCGAATTGCTGCGCCCGTTCGGCTGCACCGTCTGCGTCTGCGACCCGTTCATCGGCGAGGCGCAGGCGGCGGAACTTGACGTGACGCTGATGAGCCTCGAAGCGCTGTTCGACCGGTGCTCTGTCGTCAGTCTGCACGCCGCCAACCTCCCGGCCACAGAAGGCATGATCACGCGAAAGCATCTCGATCTGCTCCCCGAGGGCGGCCTGCTGGTCAACACGGCGCGCGCCGGTCTGATCGAACCCGGCGCCATGCTCGCCGCCCTGCAGACAGGGCGTATCCATGCCGCGCTGGACGCGTTCGACATCGAGCCGCTTCCAGAGGAAGACGCCTTGCGCGCGCTGCCGAATGTCTACCTGTCGCCGCATTGCGCCGGCCACACCCGCGAAAGCTACGTCCGGCAGGGCCTGTCGGCGGTGGAGGAGGTGCGGCGGCACCTGGGAGGGCTGCCGGGACGGCAGGAAATCCTTCGCGAGAAAGCCGCCGCGCTCGCGTGACACGCATACCGCCCGTTTCGGGCAGAACCAGTTGAAAGGGAAAGGGAGGAGACCATGGCCTCAGTAGAAATTTCCGGCCTCAAGAAGTCCTTCGGCGCCGTCGAAGTGATCCACAGCGTCGACCTTCAGATCGAGGACGGAGAGTTCGTGGCGCTGGTCGGACCGTCCGGCTGCGGGAAATCCACCCTGCTGCGCATCATCTCGGGGCTTGAGCCGGCCTCCGACGGCGAAATCCGGATCGGCGGCAAGGTCGTCAACCACCTCAACCCGCGCGAGCGAAACATCGCGATGGTGTTCCAGAACTACGCGCTCTACCCGCACATGTCGGTGGCGCAGAACATGGGGTTCAACCTCAAGCTCTCCGGGTTGAAGCGCGGCGACATCGACGCCCGCGTCCGGGAAGTGGCGAAGCTCCTCGAACTCGACACCCTGCTCGACCGCAAGCCCGGCCAGCTTTCGGGCGGTCAGCGACAGCGGGTGGCGATGGGCCGGGCAATCGTCCGCAACCCGGAGGCCTTCCTGTTCGACGAGCCGCTTTCCAACCTCGACGCCAAGCTGCGGGTCCAGATGCGCGCCGAGATCAAGACCCTGCATCAGCGCGTCAAGACCACCTCGATCTACGTTACCCACGACCAGATCGAGGCGATGACCCTCGCCGACCGCGTGGTGATCCTCAGCGGCGGTCGGATCGAGCAGGTCGGCCGCCCGATCGATCTCTACAATCATCCCGACAACCTGTTCGTCGCCGGCTTCATCGGAACCCCGTCGATGAACCTGATCGACGCCACGATCACCCCGTCCGACGCCGGCCTGGCGGCGCAGTTCTCCTGCGGCCAGTCGGTGCCGCTCGGCCCCGAGCACGCACTCCGCGAGGGTCAGAAAGTCGTGATCGGAATGCGCCCCGAGCATTTCGCGATCGGCGCTTCCGGCGCGCCGATCGCGGGCGAAACCACGCTTGTCGAACCCACCGGCGCCCAGACCCACCTGACGTTCCGGATGGCCGGCGGCACCGCGACCGCGGTGATCGATGGCGGGGTGGACATCGGTGTCGGCCAGATCCTGACGGTCGCCATCGACCCCGCCAAGATCCACGTCTTCGACAGGGAAACCGGCCGCCGTCTCTGAAAGGATCCACCGACAAGGCCCCGTTAGAGGCTGACGCGTGGTCCCGGTCGCCGGCTGGTCAAACTGGCGGCATCCGGGCCTTCGACCTGGCGAGGTGCGACGGCGCGAGCCCCGTCGCCCTCCGAAACGCCGTGGCGAAATTGGCCGGCGAGCGGTAGCCTGCAAGGTGGGCGGCCTCGGCCACCGTCACGCCGTCCCGTTCGAGCGCGACGCGGGCACGTGCCAGCCGGGTGCCGCGCACGTATTGCTGCACCGTGCAGCCGTGGGCGGCCCGGAACATCCGCCGCATGGTCGAGAGGCTGACATTGCCGATCCGGGCGATCTCCGACAGTTCGGGCAGATCCCCCTGCCCTGCCTCTATGAACTGCTCCATGCGCGCCAGCTTGCGCCTGTCGTCGCGGCCCATCCCCGCGCCGCACCCTGCCCGACCTGCGAACTCGGCGCAGGTGCTGCAGATCAACCGCAACGCCAGCGCCTCGACCTCGAGACGCGCCAGCGGCGTGTCCTCGGGCATCAGGCGGATCAGCCGCTCCAGCAGCCGGACATCTTCAGGAAGCACGCTCCCGCAAGTCCGTCGAAGCGACGGCTTTGCCCCGTCAGCCAGAGCTCCAAGGCCGTTCGCGCGAAGCCAGGCATGCGACATCTCCACGTTGACCCCGCGCACACGGTCGCCCGCGCTACCGCGGCGGCGAAACGCCATGGAGTCGTTGGCCGCGCTCATGACCATCCGAACCGGCTCTCCCGCCCCCCGCCCGAGTTCGAGCGCCTCCCCGCCGAGCGACGCCCGAACCCGGCCTTCCAGCACGAAGTGCAGCATCACCCCCGCCGCCCGGACTCCGCACACCTCGAAGGGTGCCCGCACCCTGACATCCTGCGCGGAGAGCGACAGCCCCTCCCGCAGCACCCGCTTGATGTAATGCCCGTCCAGCGCGGCGAAACCCGGCCGCCAATCGCCATCGAATCGCTCACCGCAGCGGCTGCCGCGAGGACCCCGGTGTTCCATGCAATCGCCATCCGGCATCGCCAACCCCTCGAATATTTCGTTGCGGAAAGGCACCTTGGGCTGGCTCCGGCGATGCTTTGACCTTCTGGCAAAGACATCTGGCGCGCCTGCAAAGGCCGCCGACTGGCTCCGTGCAATCTCTGCACGGTAAATACCTGTCTAATTTAGTCAACTACAAGATGGGACAGAGATCATGAGAGCACGAAGAGCCTTGCTGCTCGGCGCTTCCACGCTGGTTGCCACGGCCGGTTGGGCACAGGAACCCGAAGAGGCCTACTACCTTGGCGAGATCCGCATCGACTCCAGCGGGGCGCAGAGCCTGCTCGGGAACAGCGAGATCACGACCGAAGAGCTCGAGGACCGCAACGCCGGCTCGATGGCAGAGGTGTTCGACGGACAGACGCAGATCACCTCCAGCGGCGGCGCGGCGATCGGGCAGAAGGTCTTTGTCCAGGGGATCGAGGAAAGCCTGCTGTCGGTGACGATCGACGGCGCGCGGCAGAACAAGTCGGCCTTCCACCATGCCGGCAACGTCCTGATGGACCCGGCCATGCTCAAGCGGGTCGAGATCAGCGCCGGCCTCGCCCCGGCCGACGCGGGCCCCGGCGGTCTCGGCGGCTCCATCGCCTACGAGACCAAGGACGCACGGGATTTCCTCGAGCCCGGCGACGATTTCGGCGGCATGCTGTCCTATACCTACTCGACCAACGAGAACGAGAACCGCGGCACGCTCGCCGCCTGGGGGCGCAGCGGCGGCTTCGAGTACCTTCTGAGCGGCACGCGCGACACGGGTGACGATTACGTCGACGGCGACGGCAACACGATTGACGGCACCGGACCCGACCTGACCGACTACCTCGCCAAGCTGGCCTTCAACATGGAAGGCGGCGGACGGCTGGAATTCTCTGCTTCGCAGACCACGGATGACGGCGACCGCGCCGGCCAGGAAGGCCCCTTCGGGCTCTACTTCGCGCGGCCGGACTTCGCGGGCGTGGTCGGCCGCGATACCGTCTTCATCGACGCGATTTCCAAGCGGACGTCCTACACGCTGACCTATACCGACGAGCAGCCCGATGGCTGGCTCAACCCCGAGTTCCAGCTCAGCTATAACGAACAGGAGATGGACGTCGGCGGAGTGGAGGGGATCAACACCAGCCTCAGCGGCACTATCAAGAACGTCTTCGACGTGGGCAACGGCACCGTCACCGCCGGTCTCGACTTCTTCCACGACACCGCGGAAGGCTGGACCAATGCGGAGGCCCCCTACGACTTCAGCGGCGAGGAGAGCCTCTCCGATGTCGGCGTCTTCGCGCAGGCGCGGCAGGACCTGAGCGACAGGGTTTCCGTCTCCTACGGCGCCCGCGCCGATTTCCAGACGTTCGAAGGTGCCGACGGCAGCACGTTCGAGGAGTCCGGCCTGAGCGCCAACGGCACCATCGACGTGATCCTGACCGACACGCTGACATTCAACGCCGGCCTCGCGACCACCTGGGGCGGTTTCGAACTGGGCGAGGCGGCGCTGATCAACTACGGCACCGACTGGTATTACGACGGCCTCAAACCGTCGCGGTCGCAGAGTGGCCGTGTCGGCCTGCGGTATCTCAACGGTCCGTGGGAAGCCAACGCCGCCTATTTCGAAACCGACATCGACAACGTGGCCGCGGTTCTGCCGACCTCCGGCTACCGCTCAGAGATGACCGACATCGACACCCGCGGCGTCGACGCCTCGCTCGCCTATGTCGGAACGGAGGGCTACCTGCGGTTCAATTACACCTATGCCGACGTGAAAGCGGATGACGCGACCATCGCCACCACCGCCTATTACCTCGGCCGCCCCGTCGGGCATCTGTTCGGCATCGAGGGTGCGGTCAACATCAACAGCCAGTTCCGGATCGGCGGTACGGCCGACATCGCGCTGGAGAATACCGACACCGAAGATGCCGACGCCGGGATCGACGCCCTGCCGGGCTACGAGGTGGTCAACCTGTTCGGCGAGTACCGCCCGGAACAGATGGACAACCTGACAGTGCGGCTCGACATCAGGAACCTGTTCAACCAGACCTACGCGAGCCGCAGTTCGGACGGGATCGGGCTGAGCAACATCGAAGAGCTGAACGAGCCGGGCCGGAGCTTCAACCTGACCGCGCGGATCATGTTCTGAAACGCAACCGGCCGCGGGATGATGTCCCGCGGCCGGTCTGTCCTGCAAGCCGGGTGGCCGGGGTCATGCCGGTACGGGCTCTGCCCAGTCCATGCCCGAGAACGCCTCCCGAAACGCGAAACGCTCCAGGTGGCGGTCGATCACGTCCCGCGCCTTCTCCAGTGCGTCCTCGCGATCCACGTTCATGCGGATCCGAAGGGCCGCGGCGTCGGCCGACAGCTCGGCCTTGCCGAAGGGAAAGGCGACGCTGCCCCATTGCTCGTCGAAGCTGACCTCGACCTTGTGGGCGAAGTGCTTGCAGAGCTGCTGGAGGTATTTGCTGGCGTTCGGGGTGCCGTAAGTGCCGTCTATCGTGTACATGTGCATTCCTGATTATTTTGCTCAGATTATTGTCTGGACCTCGCGATTTCAAGCCGCTAGAGACGCTCCGAAGCGGGACGCCAGCCTGATGCCAGCACCACGCCGCGCAGACAGATCAGGAGCATCCCGATGAACAGGATTACCGGTGGCACCGCCGCCGCCTTCGCCCTTGCCGCCATGCTCTCGACCGCCTCGGCGGCGGAGACCGTATCGATCGAGACCGCCCGTGGCCCGGTCGAGGCGCCGGAAGTCCCCGCGACCATCGCCGCCTTCGATGTCGCCGCCATCGATACGCTCGATGCGCTCGGCGTGACCGTCGCGGCTGTGCCGCAGCCACTCTACGTCCCGTATCTCGAGGATCTGACCGGCATCGCACAGCCTGTCGGCAGCCTGTTCGAACCGGATTTCGAGGCACTCGCGATCCTCGCCCCCGACCTGATCGTGGCGGGTGGTCGGTCCTCCTCCCAGGTTGACGCGCTGGCCCGCATCGCGCCGACGCTCGACATGACGATCAGCGGCGATACGCTGATCGCCGACGCCAAGGCCCGCATTGACGCCTACGGCACGCTCATGGGCCTCGAGGACAAGGCGGCCGAGTTGAAGGCCGGCCTCGACGCCAAGCTCACGCAAGCCCGTGCCGCCGTGGACGGCAAGGGCGACGCGCTGATCCTCATGGCGAACGGTCCCAAGATCTCCGCCTACGGCGCCGGGTCCCGTTTCGGCTGGCTGCACCGGGAGCTGGCCCTCCCCGAGGCGGTCGAGGGCGTGGACGTGCAGACCCACGGCGAGGCCGTCTCCTTCGAGTTCGTGGCGGAGGCCGACCCGGACTGGCTGATCGTCGTGGATCGCGGCGCGGCAATCGGCGAAGAGGGCGCGGGCGCCGCCGAGACGCTCGACAACCAGTTGGTCGCCGGCACCAAGGCCTGGAAGAACGGCCATGTCATCTACGTGGACCCGGCATCGATCTATATCGCGGGCGGCGGCGTCCAGTCGATCACCGGGATCCTCGACCAGCTGATCGCGGCCTTCGAAGGCTGACCCGACCACCGGTCCGGGCTTCCGCGCCCGGACCCTTCGGCACGATCCCGGATGCGCCTTTCCTACCTTCTCACCGCCACGGCCCTGCTCGTGCTGTCGCTGCTGTCGGTCCTCGTTGGCGCTGCCGATTTTCGCCTCCAGGACGTGACGGCCGACCCGGACGCGCTCCGGCTGCTCCTGACGAGCCGCCTGCCCCGCACCTTCGCCGCGCTGCTGACCGGGGCCTCGATGGCGGTGGCCGGGGTCATCATGCAGCTCCTGGTGCGCAACCGTTTCGTCGAACCCGGAACCACCGGCACGACGGAGGCCGCGATGCT
Organism: Tropicimonas sediminicola; assembly: GCF_900188335.1. Lineage (GTDB taxonomy): Bacteria > Pseudomonadota > Alphaproteobacteria > Rhodobacterales > Rhodobacteraceae > Tropicimonas > Tropicimonas sediminicola. Next base: position 107,334 of record NZ_FZOY01000009.1, read on the forward strand.
GGGCCTGCTCTGCGTCACCCTGCTGGCTCCGGGCGCGCCGATCCTGCTCAAGATGATCGCCTCGGCAATGGCCGCGCTGGTCGGCATGGCCGGATTCCTGCTGCTCCTGCGTCGCCTGCCGCCCGCGCAGCCGCTGCTGGTGCCACTGGTCGGGCTGATCTACAGCGGGATCATCGGCGCAGGCGCAACCTTCATCGCCTACCAGGCCGACCTGCTGCAATACCTCGGCGTCTGGATGAGCGGCGAGTTCTCTGGCGTTCTGGCAGGCCGTTACGAATTGCTCTGGCTTGCAGGCGCCCTGGCCCTCGTCGCCTATGTGGCAGCCGACCAGTTCACCATCGCGGGCCTTGGCCGCGCGACCTCGGTCTCGCTCGGTCTCAACCATGCGCAGATCGTGGTGCTCGGCCTCGTCACCGTCTCGCTGGTCACGGCGCTTGTCGTGGTCACCGTGGGAATGGTGCCTTTCGTCGGGCTGGTCGTGCCGAACATCGTCGCACGCACCATGGGCGACAACCTGCGTGCCTCGCTTCCGGTCGTCGCGGGCCTTGGCGGCGGCCTGGTGCTGGCGGCCGACCTGTTCGGACGCGTGATCCGCTATCCCTATGAAGTTCCCGCCGGCACGGTCTTTGGCGTGATGGGCGCCGCGGTCTTCCTCTGGCTCCTGCTGGGGAGGCCTGCCCGTGCCTGAGCGCCGCCTGATGCTGCTCGCAGCCCTGCTGACCGCCGCGAGCGCGTTCTTCCTGTTCTGGGGCCTCAAGGGGCCGGTCGGGTTTATCCTGGAGCTTCGGGCAACCAAGCTCGCCGCGCTTCTGGTGGTCGGAGTGGCCCTTGGCACCAGCACCGTCGTCTTTCAGACCATCACCGGCAACCGTATCCTGACGCCCGCGATCATGGGGTTCGACGCGCTTTTCCTTCTGATGCAGACAGTGCTCGTGTTCCTGCTCGGCGGAATCGGCTACGCAACGCTTCCCGGCGGGGCAAAGTTCCTGCTGGAGACGCTGGTGATGATGGGCGCGGCGATGTTGCTCTTTGCCCTCCTCATGGGCCGCGGTCGGCAGGACATGCACCGCATGTTGCTGGTGGGCGTGATCTTCGGCGTGCTCTTCCGCTCCCTCACCGCCTTCCTGCAACGCATTATCGATCCGTCCGAGTTCGCGGTCGTGCAAGGCGCAATGTTCGCCAGTTTCGGCGCGGTCGATCCACTGCAACTCGCCATCGCGGGGGCGGTCACGGTGCTGGCGCTTGCCGTGCTGTGGCGTATCGCCGGGGAGCTCGACGTCGTCGCACTCGGGCGCAATGCGGCGATCGGGCTCGGGCTGCCCTTCGACCGGCTGGTGCTGGGCCTCCTGGCGCTTGTCGCCGCGCTGGTCTCCGTCTCGACCGCGCTTGTCGGACCGATCACCTTTCTCGGCCTGCTGGTGGCGGCGCTGGCGCACGGGATCATGCGCACCCACCGCCACGCCTTTCTGCTGCCCGCAGCCGGGATGCTGGCCGCGCTGGTCCTCGTGGCGGGCCAGTCGCTCTTCGAGCGCGTGCTCAGGATGCAATCCACCCTCTCCGTGATCGTGGAATTCCTCGGCGGCCTTTTCTTCCTCTACCTCGTACTCAGGGGACGCATCCGATGATCTCCATCCGCAATGTCAGCCACCGCATCGGCCAGTCGCAGATCCTGCGGGACGTCTCCGCCGACATCCCCGACGCCGGCATCACCGCACTGATCGGGCCGAACGGCGCGGGCAAGTCGACACTTCTGAACCTCGTCGCGCGGCTGCTGACGCTCCAGACCGGGCGGATCGAGATCGATGGACAGGACATCGCCCGAACCTCCTCGCGAGACCTCGCCCTCAAGCTCGCCATCGTCGCGCAGCAGCTGGGCGTGGCGTCGCGGCTGCGGGTGCGCGACCTCGTGGGCTTCGGCCGTTGGCCGCATCACCGTGGCCGCCCCGGTCCGGAGGACGAGGCCACCGTGGCCGAGGCGATCGCGTCCTTCGACCTCGGCGCACTCCAGCACAGGTTTCTCGACGAGTTGTCCGGTGGCCAGCAGCAGCGCGCCTTCGTCGCCATGGGGTTTGCGCAGGGCACGGACTGGCTCCTGCTCGACGAACCACTCAACAACCTGGACATGTTCCACGCGCGCGCCCTCATGGCCCGCGTTCACGCGCTGAGCCGGCCCGAGGCGCCGCGCCCCCGGCGCGTGGTCATGGTCGTCCACGAGATCAACTACGCCGCCGCCTGGGCCGACCATATCATCGCCCTCAAGGATGGCGCGGTCGCTGCCTGCGGGGCGCCGACGGAGGTTCTGACAAACCCGGTGCTTTCGGCGCTCTTCGGGATGGAAATCCGGGTCGAGGAATTGCACGGCCGCCCCCTCATCCTGCACCACATCTGAGCCGTTCCGGGCCTCATCGCCCGCTGATCTTCACCGTATACGCCCGTCGCGCGCCCTGCGGCGGCGGGGGAAAAGGCGCGGCGCGGCGGACCTGCGCCAATGCGGCCTCGTCCAGGCTGGGCGAGCCGGAACTGCGCGCGATCGAGATCGACGCAAGCGCACCATTGGCGCCGATGGCAAAGGCCACCACGGTTTCCCCCCGCGCGTTGGTGGCCGAGCGCCGCACCCGGTTGATCCGGGAGAAGACCTTGCCGGGGTAGTTGGACGCGGCCGCATTGCCCTGCCTGCTCGTCCGCCCCTCCGCTGCGCCGGAGGCATTGGCCGTCGCCTCCGCCCGGCCCGTCGCCACACCTGCACGGGCGTTGGTGTCGGAATTCCCCTGTGCGCTCGCGGCGGCCCGTTTGGGCGGCTCAGCCTGCGTTTTCGTCGGTGCCGGCCTTGCAACCTCCACGCGCGGCGGGCGCTCGGGCGGGCGCGCGGCCTGCGTCGGCGCGCGTTCGGTGGGGGCGTCCTCTGCGGCTTCCTCGTCCGGCCTCTCCACCTCGGGCTCCATCGGCGCCGGCGCGGCGGCCTCGGTCATCGCAGCCTGCTCGACAGGTCTTGCCGCCTGAAGGACCGGGACGTCAGACGGCGCCTGCACCGTCGGCGCAACGCGGGCGGGCTGCGACACTTGGGCGGCATGGGACGTCAGCGGCTTGGCCGTTGGGGCCGTCGGGGCGAGGCGCGCACTGGAGACAGGCGGCGTCGTGTCCGAGACAGGCTCACTGACCGCTTCGTTTGCGACCTCGGGAGACAGGATGCCCGCGGACATGTCGGCAAAGGAATTGCCTGGCACCGCCATTTCCCCTGCCGCGCCGCCTTCGATCTCGATCCGTGGCTGCGCAGCCTGGACCAGCAGAACCCCGCCATGTGCGGCCGCCGCCAGGGCCAGGGCCGCAAGCGCGGCACCTCTCGATCTCGGGATCATTGCAGCGCCCTCTCGGTCACGACCAGCACGCCGACAGCCCCGGGCGCCCGCAACTCACCTCCGATGCGGACGAGATCCGCCGCCGGCAATTCCCGGTCCGGCACGACGCGGATTGCGCCATGCCTCACGTCCTCAGGCAGCTCGGCCAGAAAGCGCTCGACAGATTCCACCGTCCGCCCCCGCAGCGACAGCCGCCCGTCGGGATGGATGACCAGCGTGTCCGGCGGCTCGCGCGCCTCCAACCCGCTCGTCTCGACAAGCGACAGGTCGCTGTCGAGCGGCGGCGCCAGTGTCCCCGCGATCATGAAGAAGATCAGCATCAGGAACACCACGTTGATCAGCGCGATGGTCGGCTCCTTGCGGGCGGCGGATTTGCGGCGGACCATGGGTTACCCCAGCACACTGGCGGCAAGCCCATCGACCCCGCGCAAGAGCGCGAGAAGATCGACAAGCCGTTGGGAGGACGCCTCCGGCGTCAGGCTGATCAGCACGTTCCGCTCTTCCCCGCCCATCAGCTCCGCCAGCGTCTCGGGGAGGGCGTCGAAGGCGACCGGTCGCCCGTTCAGCAGCAGGTCCTCCGCGGAAAGACGCAGGAACAGCACCGGCCGATCGCCGGCCAAGCCCCCTGCCCCGGAGCCATTGAGCTCGATCTCGCCGTACCTGGAGAACGTCGAGGACAGCATGAAGAACAGCAGCAACAGGAAGATGACGTCGATCAGCGACGTCATGGACAGCCGCCCCCGCCGCCGGCGAACCGTCTCAAGCGCCATTGGGCACCCGGTCCGTCCGCCACCCGGAACGCGGCGCGACCTCCCCCTTGGCTGGCGAGAACACGGTGCGCAGCGCGCGGTTGGCGAAGACGCGCTCGCGCTGCATCCGTGCCTCGAACCAGTTCAGGACCAGCGAAGTCGGCATCGCGACGGCGAGCCCCGCCGCGGTGGTCAGAAGCGCCACCCAGATGCCGCCCGCCAAGAGCGAGGGATCGACCGAAGACCCCGCCGTCTGCAACTGACGGAACGCCTCGATCATGCCGAGCACGGTTCCGAATAGCCCCAGAAGCGGCGCCAGCTGGGCGACCATGTCCAGCGTCCCGAGCCCGTGTTCGAGCCGGGAGAAACGCTCCTCGGCCTCGGCATCGACACGCGCGGACAACGCGGGATCGTTGCCCCCCTCGCGCTCGATGGCCATTCGGATCACCGGGGCGAGGTAGCTGCGGCTGTCTTCCAGCATGCGCAGGGCGAGTGCCGCGTCGCCGCGGTCCCATGCTTCGACAGCGTTGCCGAGCGCAAGGTGCCGGCCGACATGCGCCGCCTTGTACTGCCAGAGCTTGTAGAGGATCAGCGCCAGGGTGGCGACCGACACGAGGATCAGCGTCACAACCACCGGTCCGCCGAGCTCGAACACCCCGACCATCGCGGACCAAATCCGTTCGAGCGGGGTCATCCGAGGAGCTCCACGTCCGTCCGCGTCGTCAGCTCGAGCCCGTCGATGCAGGCGCCCACGGCCAGCCCCTCGCCCTCGCACGCATGCGCGCCATTGATCAGCACCGATCCGATCTCGGCGCATTCCAACCCGTCGAACTGGAACTGCCGGACACGGGGCCGGCCGGCTGGCAGATCCTTGAGGTCGAGAAGGGTCATCAGCGCGACCTGCCCTTCGCGGGAGAAGAGCACCGTCTCGTAAACGGCCTGATCGATATCCAGCGCGGAGCCGTTCCGGATCAGGAAACTCATCCGGCAGGTACCCGGGAGCTCCTCGGCCGAGCTGAGTTCGATCGAGAGCCCGGCCGGAGCCTCGTCGCTCGCCGCATACGCCGGGGAGACCACGAGCAAGGCCAGAACGCCTCCCAGAACGTGCCTGATGCGGCAAGCCGAACGCAGACTGGCGCATCGCCCCGCGCCCCGGCTCACGGGCACGCATTCGCCCCCGGACCCCGATTTGCCCTGATACAGCCTCAACGTCCATCTCCTCGTTTCCGGTCCCGCCGGCACGCACACCATCGGGCACCCCAACCATGCGGGGCGGGATCATTCGTTCGTTTCTGGGAAGGCTGGAACACCTCGGTGTCTGGCTATCGCCTTATCCGATGGAATTAGTCGGAATCGCAAGGGATTTCCTCGGACCGTCCCGGTCTGGGCACTTCGTTTCGGAAACTGCTCGTCGCCCAGTTGATGCGGATCTGCAACGATGCGCACCGTTTCAAGGCCGATTGGACAACGACCCGGCCTGAGAGGCGGGTGTCGGACTTGACCTCGCGACAGCCAAGAAGCCACTAAAACTTTAGAAGATTAGTCTTTGACGGATATTGGCAAAATGAATTGGGAGCTTCCCTTGCATGAGCCGAAACGCGATTGACCTGCGGCAAGGCGATGCGGGGCGTCTGATTTTCTCTTACGCGTACCTCGGCCTGCCGCTGCTGATCTTTGGATTGGGCTGGCTGCGGCCGGGGTTCGGCGCGATCCTCTTCGCCGTGGTTCTGATCGGGTTCATGCTCCTGATCCGGCAATTGCGGACCATCGACGTATCGGATCCGCCGCCGGCGGGCCTCTCACTTCGCCAGTTCACGCCGATCGCAGCCATTCTGTTCTGCTGGTCTATCTTCTCCGGGATCGGCGGGTTCGGTTTCCAGAATTCCGACTGGATCGCGCACAACGGCCTGTTGAACCACCTCTCCAGGGAATCCTGGCCGCTCATCCTCCACCCACCGGGAGATCCGACCGGAGAACCGTTTTATTACGTCTACTACGTTGCGTTCTACCTTCCCGCAGCGCTCGTCGGGAAACTGGCCGGGTGGACTGCCGCAAACGTCGCCCTCTTTCTCTGGGCGTTCTTCGGACTGCTGCTGGCCATGGCATGGTTTCTGCGCCTGCTCGACCTCGACGCCGGAACGCGCGGGATCTTCCTGGTGGCTCCGGTCTTCGCCCTCTTCAGCGGGCTGGATATCGTGGGGTGGGTCCTGGTTCGCGGCGGCCTTCCGGAACTCGGCGAACACATCGAGTGGTGGACGGGCAAACCGCTGCAATATTCGTCCATCAGCACGCTTCTCTTCTGGGTACCGCAACATGCGATCGCGGCCTGGATCCTGACCGGCGTGACGATGTTCTACATCCTGTCCGGCCTTGCGCCGATCTCGGTAGGGGTGTTCTACGCATTCTCCGCCTTGTGGACGCCCTTCGCGGTCGTCGGTGCGCTGCCCTTTGCGGTGTTGGCGCTGGTGATCGCGCTGCGGCGGCACAGGATCTCCGAGGTGTTCAGCCTGTCGAACCTCGTCCTTGCACCGCTTGCCCTCGCGCCCGTCGCGCTTTTCATCACCGCGAACACGTTCAGCTTTCCATTCCAGTTTGCCATTGACGAAGACTGGCCGTCGTTTCTGCGGACCTACTCGCTGTTCATCCTGCTGGAGATCGGCGTCTTTATCCCGCCCCTCTGGTTTCTGGCCCGGGACCGATTGCTCAAAGCACCCCACGCGCCCTGGTTCTGGGTCTCCGTTTTCGTTTTCCTGGCGCTGCCATTGATCGTGATGGGCTTCGCGAATGACATTGTCATGCGCGGGTCGATACCGGCGTTCTTCGTGCTCGGCATGTTATGTGCCTATGCACTGCTCGGCACGGGGCCAATGCTTGCGCGCCTTTTTCTCATTGCCGCGCTTTGCGTGGGGGCCATGACGCCCCTGGCGGAGATCGTGCGGAGCGCTCAGGGATACACTCTGCCACCGCCACAGATCGAAGAGGTCCGGCATTTCCTGACACAACGCGACACTTATGTGATCCAACGGAAGGGTGATCGAGAGGCGTTCTTCTTCCGCACCCTCGCGAGGACGAACGCCCCATGAGCACGCCACGCACCCTGATGAAACTGCCTCCGGAGTTCTTGCAGTTCCTGAAGTTCTCGACGGTCGGCACGTCGAACAGCCTGATCCACTACGTGGTTTTTCTGTTCATGTTCCGCATTTTCGCGATCAACTACCTGATCGCGTGCTGCATGGGATATGCCGCCGGATTGACCAACAGCTTTTTCTGGAACCGGCGCTGGACCTTTCGCTACGCGGGGGAGTCGGATCGCGCGACGCTCGCGAGGTTCGTCATCATCAATCTGACCGCGCTCTGCTCGACCCTCGCATTCCTGTTCCTTCTGGTGAATGGCTTCGAGATACGGGAAGAGTTCGCCCAGTTCTTCACCATCGGCGTCTCGATGATGATCAACTTCCTTGGCAACAAGTACTGGACGTTCAGATAACTGGTCCCGAAGGCGACCGCCGGAAAACCGGGATCGCCCCGGGTGCCCGCGGCATGCCTGGCAGGATCGTCGTTTTCCGGAGTTCAACTGACCGTTGGCGGGCGTCGGGACAGCAGGTCCGGCCGGTCGGCTTCCAGATGCGCGGCCAGCGACAGGATCGACATCTCGTCGTGCGCTGCCGACACCGCCTGCAGGCCCACCGGCAGCCCCGCGCTCGTGAAGCCGGCCGGGATGGAGGCGGCGGGTTGCCCGGTGAGGTTGAAGGGATAGGTGAAGGACGCCCATGAAACGATGGATTTGTCCTCGTAGCCCGGCGGCCGATCGAGACCCGTCGCAAAGGCAGGAACCGGCAGGGTCGGAGAGAGCAGAAGATCGAACTCCTCGAAAAAGGCCCGCATCCGTTCGCGAAAATCGTAGCGGGCAAAGACGCTTTGATAATATTCGCGCATCTCCTGCATCAGCGCCGGGCGCAGGACCTCCAGAACGGCCGGGTCGATGGCCTCGGGATGTTCTTCGATGGTGGCGCGCAGACGCGTGCCGACGCCGGCATAGAACTCCGCCACCCAGAGATCGATCGGGTCTTCCATGACGTGGTCGACCTCCTCGATCTCGTATCCGAGTGCTGCGATCCTCTCGACCGTTGCACGGGTCAACGCCATGACCTCGGGATCGACGCGCGCATAGCCCAGGGTCGGCGACCAGGCGATACGGCGCAATTGACGATGATGGCGCGTGGCGGAGACGTAGTCGGGCTGCGCCGCCGTCACCGCGAACGGGTCGCGCCGGTCGCGCCCTCCGATCACCGACAGCGCGATGGCGGCATCCTCGACATTGCGCGCCAGCGGCCCCACATGGGCGAGCGTCGGGGTGGCGGAGGTCGGGTAGACGCCGACTCGTCCGAAATGCGCCTTGATCCCGAACAGCCCGCAGAGCGAGGCGGGGATCCGCACCGAGCCGCCGCCATCCGTGCCGATCGCGAAGGGCACCAGCCCTGCCGCGACCATCGACGCCGCTCCGGCCGAGGAGCCGCCGGGCGTGGTGTCTGTGTTCCAGGGGTTGCGCGTGATCCCGGTCAGCGGGCTGTCGCCCACGGCCTTGCACCCGAACTCGCTCGTCGTGGACTTGCCGAGGATCACCGCCCCCGCCGCACGCAGACGCTGAGAGGCCGGAGCGTCGACGGTCATCGCGTCCTCCGACGAGGCGCGCGAGCCGAAGCGCTGCGGCATGCCCCGGACCGCGATCAGGTCCTTGATCGACGTGGGGATCCCGTCGAGCGGGCCCAACGCCTGGCGCTTGCGAAGGCGATCCTCCGCGGCGCGGGCGGCAGCGCGGGCACCGTCGAAATCGGTGTAGGCAAAGGTGTTGAGCCGCGGTTCCAGAACCTCGAGGCGCGCCAGGACGTCGTCGAGCAGGTCGACCGGCGACAGCTCGCCGCTTGAAAAGGCAGCGCGGATTTCGCGGATCGTCAGGAAAGCCAGGTCGGACGTCATGCAATGTCTCGTTCGTTAAAGGTTCCGGGTGGCATTGGGAGGGCGACCGCCGCGGCCGATCCGCCCGCAGCGGACCTGCGGACGGAGGCCTGTCGGCCGCCGCGACTGGTGCGTGGCCGGGTCGATCTAGGCGTCGAGCACCGCGATGGCGCGCACCGGCGAGCCGGAACCGTCCTTGAACTTGATCGGCAAGCCGATGAACTCGAACTCGCCCTCGCCGATCAGCTCTTCGAGGTTCACCAGCCATTCGTAATGCGAGATCCCGAGGTCGCGGCACAGGCGGTGCTGGGCGAAGATGTTGTTGGACGGCTTGTCGGTCGAGGGGCCCTCCACGCCGTGCATCCTGGAGCCGCGGTCATAAAGCCACCGCGTCGCCTCGGTGGTCAGGCCGGGATTGCCCCAGACCAGCTTCTGCGGGTCGTTGATGTTGCGCTTGTGGAAGCCCGTGCAGAGCAGGACGATGTGTCCATCGACCTTGACCCCGGATTTCTCCTCGGCCTCTTCCATGTGCGCGACGGTGATGTCCTCGAGGTCGCCGATATGCTGCAGATCGAAGCAGACGGCCTTGCCCATGAACATCTCGAGCGGCATCTGGTCGACCGAGGCGCCCTTCGGGTTGGTATGCAGGAAGGCGTCGACATGGGTGCCGACGTGGTCGAGCATCCCGATGAAGTTCGTCTGGAATGTCATCGGATCGCCCTCGACACCGAGCCCGAAGGCGAGCGTCTGCTCGTGGGTCTGCGCCGGCAGGTAGATCGGGCTCTGGAAGAGCTTGTGCGACGGCATGTTGTCCTCGATCAGCATGCTGAGGTCGATGATGCGTTTGGCCATGGGATGTCCTTTCGTCGTGGCTTGGATTTGGGTGGCGGTGCCGGCCGGGGAGCTATCCGGCCCGTGGCGGTCACATCTGGGAGGGCAGCCAGGTGGCGATGCCGGGGAAAACGGCAACGAGCGCGACCAGGATCAGCAGGATGACCCAGTACGGGATCGCGCCCCGAAAAATTCGCGCCAGCGTCGCCTCCGGGTCGTTGACGGACCCCTTGACGGTGTAGACGCACAGCCCCAGCGGCGGGGTCAGCAGCCCGGCCTCGATCGCGACGATGCCGATGATGGCAAAGGCAATCGGGTCGAAGCCCATGTTGGCGGCAAGCGGCGCAAAGATCGGGACGGTGAGCAGGATGATCGAGGTGGAGTCGATCACCATCCCCAGCACGAACCAGATCAGGATCATCAGCATCAGGATCACCGACGGCGCGTCCGAGATCGACAGGAACATGCCCTGGATGACGTCGTTGATGCCGCCGAGGGCCAGCAGCCGGGCATACATCTGCGCCGTGATCAGCAGGAACAGCAGCGGCGCCGAGATCCGGCCGGCCTCGAGCACGGCATCGCCGACCTCGCGCAGGCTGACGCCTTTGATCACCGCCAGGGCCAGCGCAAAGATCACGCCGACGCCGGCCGCCTCGGTGGGGGTGAAGACCCCGAACCAGATGCCGCCGAGAACCAGCACGATCAGGACCATGACGCCGAACGCACCCCGGACCTCGCGCCGGCGCTCGCTGCGCTCGGCCTCGGTTTCCGGCGCATCCGCCGCTGCCCCGGGCTGAGTGTCGGCGCCGGCACCGAAGGCTTGCGGCTTCCACCATGCGGAGACGATGATGAAGAGGAAGAACATGCCCGCGAGCAGCAGCCCGGGCAGCACACCGGCCACGAAGAGTCGCCCGATCGACTGCTCGGAGACCACGCCCCAGACGATCATCAGCACCGACGGCGGCAGCAGCATGCCCAGTGACGCGCTGCCCGCTATCGAGCCGAGCGCCACGGACTTGTCGTAGGCGTAGCGCACCATCTGCGGGTAGGCGATCCGCGAGAAGGCCGCCGCGGAGGCGATCGAGACGCCGGTCACGGCCCCGAAGACCGCATTGCCGCCGACCGTCGCAAGAGCCAGCCGGCCGGGGAGCCGTTTGAAGCCGCGGTTGATGATCCCGTAAAGGTCGCTCGCCGTGCCCGATCTCGAGATCAGCTCGCCCATCAGCACGAACAGCGGGATCACCGCAAAGACGTAGTCCCGCAGCGCCTCGTAGGCGGTATTGGACAGCAGCGACCCGGGCACCCGGGTCGAACCGGTCAGCCACGCCAGGCCGAAGTAGCTGCACAGGCCGAGAGCCACGACGACCGGGACGCTGAGAAGGATCAGGACGACCAAGATGACGACGATGGCGATGGCAAATTCTGGTCCGCCCATGGGAGACTCCTGGAAGTTGGTCGCGGTGCGCCCTCCGACCGGACGGGCATCCGGCAGCCGGTTCGGGCGGTGGAAAAGCGGTGGATCGTTGGAGAAGGAGGCCCGGCCGAGACGCGGTGGCGGCCGGACCGGCGGTTACAGCGCGGGAGCAGCATCGACCGGGCGTGGCCTGACCCCGATCAGAGCGGTGCGCAGCGCGATCAGCAGGTAGGCCGCGATGGCGAGGATGGAGCCGGTCTCGATCACCACGCGCACCGGCCAGACCGGCATCTGGAAGCCCGAGTAGCCTGCGAATTCCTTGGTTTCGATGGCGCGGATCATCGGGGACCAGGAGGCCCGGGCGATGAGGTAGAAGAGCAAGGCCCCCAACAGCGCGCTCACCGTTTCGGCAATGCGCAGGCCAACCGGTCCGAGCCTCGTGAGCAGAAGCTCGGACCGCAGCATCGCCCCGGATGTCACCGCATAGGTCACCTGGAGGAAGGCGATGACGACGATGCCGTTGGCGACGATCTCCGCCACCCCGTCGATGGGATGGCTGAAGACCGCGCGCCCCAGAACGTCCGCCGAGATCAGCAGCGAAACCGCGAGCAGCAGCGCCGCCGCCAGGTATTTCAAGGTCCGCCCGACAAGGTCGACGAGGCGTTCGGCGAGGAGGATCAGTCGCATGGTGAAAATCCCTGGCGGAAGCTGCTGGTGGGGCTAAAGGAGGCTGGCGATCACTCGACCGCGTAGCGGTAGGGCCATGCGTGACCGAGTTCCTCGAGCTTGCTGATGTAGAAGTTCAGCACCTCGGAGCCCGGTTGACCGCGGCCATTGAGTTCGTCTGCCATGCGCTGCGGGAAGTCTGCCAGCGCCTCGGCCCATTCCGCCTGGGCTTCCGCCGAAATCGCGGTGACTTCGACCCCGAGATCCGCAAGGCGCGCCTCGCCCTCGGCATCGTTGCGGTCACAGATCTCGGCCGTCACGCCACCCCATTCCTCGCCCATCTCCATCAGGATCTGCTGCACGTCCTCGGGAAGGGCCTCCCAGGTGTCCTTGTTGATCGTCACCGCGGACACGTATTGCGCGCCGAAGTCCACGCTCTTGAAGTGCGGGGCCACCTCGTTGAGCTTGAAGGTCTGCCACCAGGCCGAGGCGCTGATGTAGCCTTCGTAGACGCCCGACTGGATCGACTGGTAGGCCTCGTTGAGGTTGGAGGCGACCGGCGTCGCGCCGACGATCCATTCGAGGTTGGTACCGGCGCCGGCGATGCGGTGCCCCTGAAGTTCCGAGAACTGCTCCCAGCCGAAATCGGAGCCCAGCCCGTAGTTCTCCGCACAGGCCCCGCCGAGGTAGATCTGGTTGTGCTCGTCAGCGAAGGATTGCGACATCTCGGGGAAGGCTTCGAACGTCGCCTTGGAGGCCTCGGTGGTCAGCGCCGCACTGGGCGAGGAGAACGGGAGAAACAGGGTGAAGGTCTGGAGATAGGCCTTCGACGGCTCGAAGATCAGGCTCATGAAGCCGATGTCGAGAATGCCGTCCTGCGTCGCTTCGAGAACTTCGGTCACCTTGGCGACCTGGCCGGCATGGAATTCCTGGATCGTGATCGTGTGCTCGGTCTCTTCCTCGATCCGCCGCCGAAGTTCCGGCGCAAACCATTCATGCGCGGTTTCGGTATAGGCGAGCAGGCCGATCGGGTGGCCCGAGCCCATTCGGATCGTCAGGTCTTCCGCAGACGCAAAACTGGTTCCGGCCAGGAGCGCGACGCTGGAGAGGCAGGCGGCGCGGGGAGGTAGCATGAACATGTCGAATGCCCTGTTCTGTGGTTCGGTTTATGGCTCAACCATATTCACCCCCAGAACAGCGGACTATTCCCTGATTCAAAATACGTGATATAAACAGTATTAATATCTACGGCGCGCGGGGGCGTATACAGATGGAGTTGAAGCAACTCAAGACCCTGATAGCGATCGCGGAGGCGGGCAGCCTGTCTTCCGCGGCGGTTCGGTTAAAACTTACGCAACCGGCGCTTTCCGCATCACTTCGAAGGCTGGAGGATGAATTGGGCGTCTCGCTGGTGCGCCGCCATCCGAGGGGCGCCACCCTGACCCGGGAGGGACGAATCGTGCTGCAGAGCGCCTACGAGGTCATGCACGAGGTGTCCGAAATCGCCTCGGTGACCGCAGCACTGCAGGAAACCCCCGTGGGCCGTGTCCGCCTTGGCCTGCCGACCACGGTGGCCGGCGGGTTGATACCCGAGTTGCTGCCCGCCCTTCGCGACCGGTTCCCCCAGGTCACGATCTACCTGCTCGAAGCGATGAGCGGCGTGCTGAGTGAAAAGCTGCAGCTCGGGCACCTCGACATGGCCATCCTCTACGACATCGAGCCCATGGCGGGCTTGCGCAGCCAGGCGTTGCTGAAGGAGCGGCTGTCCCTGCTCGTCCCGCCGGGCCACCGGCTGGCCGAGCGCGGTCGCATTCGTCTGACCGAAGTTGCTGATCTGGAGATTGCCCTGCCCAGCAGCGCCCACTCGATCCGCCGCCAGATCGAGACCGTCTGTCAGATCGAGGGGGTCCAACTGTCGGTGGCGGCAGACATCGACAGCCTTTCGGGGGTGATCAATCTGGTCCGAAAGGGTGTGCCCACGATCCTGCCGGTCTACCGCGTCGTCGAGAAGATCGCGGCAGGCGAGATTGTCGCGATCGACATCGAGCGCCCGCGCCTGGAATGGACCGTGCACCTCGCGATGCGCCAGGACGCGAACCGCCCGCGCGCGGCACTGGCCGTATCGGAACTGGTGAGCGAGATCTGCCTGCGACTGGTGACGGAGGGCCACTGGCCCGGCGAGGTCGTGAGATAGCGCCGGCCTTCTAGGGGCGCGGCGCAAACTGGCCCTGTCACCGAGGGCAACCCGCGTGCCAGCAAATCGTGGCGGGATCGCCAATGGTCGTTTCCCGAATGATGGCCTTGTTCTCCTCGGCAAGGCAAATCACCTCGATCTTCAGGCGGCCGTCCCGGTTGGTAATCGTACTCTCCAACCTTTCGGCCGTGTCCACCGTGTATTGGCCGAGCCGCCCTGTCAGGGCACCGGCAAGCGCCTGCGTGTAGCTTCTGCAATCACCAAATGACATTTGCTCCTCGGAGACCTTGGTCACCTCTGGACCGGACACGCCCGCCCCACAGGCAGACAAGATCGCGACTGCAATTACTGCTGCTGTTTTCTTCACACGGCTGCCCTCAAATGCATTGTATGTTGAGTGTCCGTAGAGAGCGACTTTGGCCAAACTTTGGCAGCGTCATTCATGGCAGCGGCCTGACGTTGCGGAACCGGCCATAGCCCCCCGAAACCGTTCTGGATGACCCCTCTCAAGGCGTGCGCAAACGCATCGCCAATCGCTGCCAATAGCCACGGGCCCTGTTGCCGCAATATCGTCAGACGAATGAACCGCGCCCGTTGTTGCCTGACATCCTTCAGGCGATGTTCCGCAATGCCTCTGCTGTCACCTCTGGGCGGAGACGATGAATTCCGCCCCGTCCGGCCCCTCGAAAAACGCCACGCAGGCGTCCATGAAGATCTGCGCCAGCTGCCGCGTTGGCCCCGGCGCGCAGCCGAGCGACAGCAGGACGCCGTTGGTGGCTCCGGCCAGGGGCAGGCAGCGGAGCGCCTTGCCGGAATAGGCCGGCATGTCCCGTGGGCGCATGTTCAGGAGGGAAAGGCCGAGGCCTTGCGCGACCAGGGAGCGGACCATCTCGGTTGAATTGGCGGTCGCGGCGATCCTGAACGGCGCGCCGCCCTGGGCCAGGAGTTCCATGTAGTAGCTGCGTGCAGCGGGTCGGTCGAGCAGGATGAGCGGCTCGCGCACGATCTCAGGGATCGACACCGCGTCCTTCTGCGCAAGAGCATGGTCTGCCGGGCAGAGGCAATACGTCGGCGCGAAGATCAACGGGCGGGTGGCGATCTGCGGGGTCGGCAGGTCCTCGACGAACAGGATGACATCGAACTGCCCGTCCACCAGCCCCGCCCGGATCGACATGTTGTCGCCCTCGCTGAAGGAGAGCGTCACCTCGGGATGCGCCTTCAGAAGTTGCGCGGTGATCGCCGGGAAGAACGCCGGCGCGATCGGCGCGTTGTACCCGATGGCGAGGGAGCCCGACACGCCCGCCCGCAGGTCGGAGACATCCGCCAGCAGCGCTTCGTACCGCTCCAGCAGGTCGTCGATACGCCGCTGCACGTCGCGCCCCGCCGCGGTCGGGAAGATGCCCTTGGCCCGCGCTCGGGTCACCAGGGCCATGCCGAAGGTGTCCTCGGCTTGCGCCAGCGCCGTCGAGATCGCGGATGGCGCGACGTTCATCGCGTCGGCGGCGGCCGAGATGCTGCCCTTCTGGAGCGCCGCCTGAACATAGCGCATCGCGCGCAGGGACAAGGTCATCGCCAAAACCTCTGATTCTCAGACTAATTTTAGCTGATAAGTCTGTTTTTCAAAGGATGCGACCTCTGCCAGACTGCTTGCAGTCGTGACAACGGGAACGCAGAGCATGAAATCCAGAACCAAGGTCGTGGTCATCGGCGGCGGGATCGCCGGATGTTCGACATTGTACCACCTGACGCAGGAAGGCTGGTCCGACGTGGTCCTGGTCGAGCGCGATGAACTGACCTCCGGCACCACCTGGCACTCCGCCGCGCAGGTCACGAATTTCGGCATGACACAGACGATGGTCGGCCTGAAATCCCACTCCATCGCGCTCTACAAGCAGCTCCGGGACGATCCCGACTACCCGGTGGGTTACCACCACGGCGATGGCGGGATCCGGCTGGCCAACACCGAGGCCCAGATGCAGGGGTATCGGCACTTCGCCTCGATGGCCCGCGGCATGGGAGTGGAATACGAGGTGATCGACGCGGCGGAATGCGCCCGTCGCCACCCGCTGATCTCGACCGAGAACCTCCTCGGCGGCCTCTGGGACGGCGAGGATGGCGATATCGACCCGGCGCAGCTCTGCCAGGCGCTGGCCTTCCACGCCCGCAAGGCCGGGGCGGAGGTCTATCGCAACACCCCCGTGACGGGCCTGACGCAGCGCAGCGACGACACCTGGACCGTGCATACCGCCAAGGGCGACATCGACTGCGATATCGTCGTGAACGCCTGCGGCTACCGCGTGAACGAGGTCGGCGCGATGATGGGCGTGCAACATCCTGTCGCCTCGATGGAGCACCAGTATTTCGTCACCGAAGACATTCCGGCCATCGCGGCCGCCGGGCACCGGATGCCGCTGCTGCGCTGCCCGATCAGCGACTACTACTGCCGGCAGGAGAAGGACGGGCTTCTGATCGGGTTCTACGAACAGGAGTGCAAGACCTGGGGCATGGACGGCATCGACCCCGGCTTTTCCAACGACCTGTGCCCGGACGATCTCGACCGGATCATGGACGTGCTGGTGGGCGCCTTCGCCCGGATGCCGGTTCTCACCGAAGTCGGCATCAAGCGCGTCGTCAACGGGCCGATCACCTATACGATCGACGGCGCCCCCCTGGTCGGCCCCATCCCCGGCAAACGCAATGCCTATTGCATCATCGGCCTGCGCGCCGGCCTCGGTGAAGGCGGAGGGCACGGATGGTTGCTGGCCCAGCAGATCGTCCATGGCGAGGCCTGCTACGACACCTGGGTGATCGACCCGCGGCGTTTCACCGGTCACGCGACCGTGGAACTGACCGCACTCAAGGCGATCGAGGACTACCAGAACGAGTTCCGCTTCCACTTCCCGCACGAGCACCGCCCCGCCGGGCGTCCCGCCAAGACCACGCCCCTGACCCCGGTGCTTGCCGCCGAAGGGGCCGACTTCACGGTGGTGAACGGCTGGGAGCGGATGGATTACATCAAGCCGTCACCCGATTTCCACTTCACACCCAGTTTCGATTTCGACGAGACCTTCGATCTCGTCGCCGCCGAGGTCCGCAATGTCGCCGAGAATGTCGGGCTGACCGAGGTCAACGGGTTCAACCGGATCGAGATAACCGGCGCGGATCGCCACGCCTTTCTCGACCGGCTGTTCTGCGGCGCCGTGAAGAAGCGCGAGGGCGGTGTCGGGCTCGGCTATCTGCTGAACCACCTCGGCAACATCAAGGCCGAAGCGACGCTGGCGAACCTGCCGGCCTCGGACCGGGGCCCGGCACGGGTCTGGTACGGGTCGGCTGCGGCGTCGGAATACCACGACATGGATTGGCTGAACGCCCATCTGCGACCGGACGAGGATGTCCAGCTGCGCAGCCTGACCAACGATCAGACCATCCTGGTCCTCGCGGGCCCGAAGGCGCGGGCGGTGCTCTCTGGCTGCGCCCGTGGGGATTGGTCGGCGGAGGCCTTTCCCTGGCTGTCGGTGCGCGAATGCCACGTCGGCTTTGCGCCCGCGACGATCCTTGGGGTCAGCTTCTCGGGCGAGCTCGCCTACGAGATCCACGTCCCCAACGCGTCGCTCCATGCCGCCTACCTGGCGCTTCGTGCGGCGGGCGAAGCCCATGGCCTGAAACTCTTCGGGGCCCGGGCCGTCGAGTCGATGCGGTTGGAGAAAGGCTTCCTGCACTGGAAGGCGGAGCTAATCACCGAGTTCGATCCTTTCGAGACCGGCCTGTCCCGGTTCGTGAAACGGGACAAGGGAGACTTCGTCGGGAAGGCCGCCCTGCTGGAGCGTCATTCGGAAGGACCGCGCCGGAAGCTGGTCACGCTGAAAATCTACGCCAGCGACGCCCCGGCACACCCCGGCGCATCCCTGATGCACGGCGGTAGGGTGGTCGGGACGATCACATCGGCTGCCTACGGGCATCGCGTGGGCCTGAACCTCGCCCTTGCCTTCGTCGAGCCCGAATACGCGGCGATCGGCTCCGTGACGCAGGCGGATCTCTGCGGCAGGCTCGTGGCCGCCGAAGTCATCCCTTCATCCCCCTACGACCCGACCTCCGGCCGGATGCGTAGCTGACGGAACGCATTGCGGGGAACCGCTCATTTCCCGCCCCGCGGCCCCGCCGCCCTCGCCGCGGGGCGCGCTTTTCCGAAGGCCGAGCAGGTTTGACCGCCTCGGGAGACTGCCTCCCCCGGTCTCGCCGGCCTCCGCGAAGATTTGCCAGAGCTGTCCGCAGCGCTACCTCCCCGTCCATCGAAGACTGACCGCCGCGGATCGCGGCACCGAGGATTGGAGGAACCATGCGCGCTGCAACGATCATTCTGGCATCCGCCTTTGCCGCCACGTCCGCCTGGGCGGAAGACGTCCCCTACACCATCGATGGCGAAGCCTTCACCGGTTACTGGGCCGAGGCCGCCGATCCCAAGGGCCTCGTGGTCATCGTGCACGACTGGGATGGCATGACCGACTACGAGCGGCAGCGCGCCGACATGCTGGCCGAGATGGGATACAACGCCTTTGCGCTGGACATGTTCGGCAATGACACCCCGACCGACACGGTCGATCACCGGCGGGCCGCGACGGGCGCGCTCTACCAGGATCGGGAGCGCATGAGGGCCCTGCTGCAGGCCGGGGTGGAACAGGCCCGCGAGCGCTCCAGCGTCGACGAGATGGTGGTGAAGGGCTACTGCTTCGGTGGCGCCGTCGCGCTCGAAATGGCGCGCAGCGACATGGGCGACCTGGCTCAGGGCTACGCGACCTTCCACGGAGGCCTCAGCACGCCGGAGGGACAGTCGTGGAACGGCGACGAGCCGCCGCTGCTGGTGCTGCATGGCGGCGCCGATACCTCGATCACGATGCAGGATGTCGCCACGCTTGCGACGGAACTCGAGGAATCCGGCAACACCTACACGATCGAGGTCTATTCCAACGCGCCGCACGCGTTCACGGTGTTCGGCTCGGACCGCTACCAGGAACGTGCGGACGCCGCGAGCTGGGAGGCCTTTTCGAAGTTTCTCGGAGACCAGCTCCAGGGGTGATCCCATTCGATCGTCTCCCGTCGGCCGCAAGGGCCGGCGAGGACATGACAATCTCGCCGTCAATGTGGCCGCAAGGACCTTACCAGCAGGACTGAAGATGAAGTATCTCGTCATCGCCCTTTGCGTATTTGCATCGATGGCAAGCGCCGACGATTGGGATGCCCTGACCGAGCCGGGCGCCATTGCCGTCATGCGCCACGCCCTCGCGCCGGGCACCGGCGATCCGGCGGCCTTCACCCTTGGGGATTGCTCGACCCAGCGAAACCTCGACGAGCGCGGGCGCGAGCAGGCGCGGAAGATCGGAGCGGCGTTGCGCGAGCGTGGCATCACCTTCGACCGGGTTCTCACGAGCCAATGGTGCCGGACGCGGGAAACGGCCGAACTTCTCGATGTCGGCTCCGTCTCCGATGCACCCGTCCTGAATTCCTTCTTCCAGGATTTCTCGACACGAGAGCGTCAGACGCGAGAGGCACTTGACCTGATCGCGCAATCCGACGGGCGTATCCTGCTCGTTTCCCACCAGGTCAACATTTCGGCGCTGACCGGGCGCGGCACCCGGTCGGGGGAGATCCTCGCGATACAGGTGACCGACGACGGTGTGGACGTGACAGGCAGCGTTCTGATCGACCCGTAACCGCCGGACGACCGCCGGGACCGGTCACTGCGCCTGCAGCGTCTCGAGATAGGCCACCACGTTGGCGAGGGTCAGGCTCATCATCATCGACTGGCCGCTCGGCAGGCGGACAAGCACGCTCTCACCCACGTCGAAGAACTGCCCGAAGAGCGGCATGTCCCCGCCATGCGCCAAGAGCGGCGTCCGCCCGTCGATCTTCATCGCCACCGTGTCGGTCGGAAAGGCGCCCCCGTTCCGCGCGGCAAGGCCCGTCAAATCCGGCGTGACCACGGAGAGGATCTCCGCCATCGGACCCACGCCCTGCGCGTCGAAGCCGTGGCATTGCGCGCAATAGGACATGTAGATGTCCCGCCCGAGTTCCGGGTCCGGCTCCTGGGCCGAGACCCCGCCCGCGGCCAGCAGAGCCGCAACGATCAATCGCTTCCGCATCCGATCCACCTCCCATGTCCCGGTACGCCCGCTGGCGATCATACCCGATCTCCCGAACCTTCGCAGCAACCGGCGCACAGGCAACGACCGGGGATTGCATGGCTCGTTCAAGGGCGGAGGCTGTCCTTCATTCGCGCCTCCGGGAAACAGGTCGCCGGACGCCCCGACGCCTCCTGCCACCGACCGATCGAACGGCGTGTCTTGAACCCCGGCAGCCCGTCCACGCCGCCGACATCATGGCCCTGCGCCTCCAGCGCGCGCTGCATCTCGGCCACGTCCGACCGGTAGAGACCGCCGACCTCGCCCCAGCGGCCGGCAAAATCCCCCATCCCGTACTGAATGCGGTCCCCGACATGACCGACGAAGAGCGCGTAGAGATCGCTCATGTTGTAATCCTTCAGAACGTAGAAGTTCGGTGTCACGACGAAGGCCGGCCCGTTGCGCCCGGCCGGCATCAGCAGGAACCCCTCTGCCCCGCGTTCGGCCTCGGGAAACGGACGCCCGGAAACCCGCGCGATTCCCATGCTCTCCCAGTCCCTGATCGGGCGCCCCTGGTCCGGGCCCTCCAGCGTGCAGGAGACGGAGGGCGGCACGACGACCTCGAATCCCCAGTCCCGGCCGGCATCCCAGCCGTGGCGCGCGAGGTAGGTTCCGATCGACGCGATGGTATCGGCCTCGGACCCCCAGATATCCGCGCGCCCATCGCCGTCGCCGTCGGCGGCGTAACCGAGAAAACTCGACGGCATGAACTGCGGCTGGCCAAGCGCGCCGGCCCAGCTGCTCTTCATCGAGCGGGCCGAGACGTGGCCTGCCTCGGCGATGACCAGCGCGGCGATCAGCTCGTCGGTGAAATACCCCGCCCGGGTGCTCATGAAGCCCTTCGTGCCAAGCACCTCGAAGGCATCGTGCGGGATGTCCACACGACCGTACCCGCTCTCGCGCCCCCAGACAGCGAGGATGATCCGCCCCGGAACCCCGGTGCGTTTCTCGACGGCCGCCAGCGTGGCGGCATGGCGACGGGCCATGTCCCTGCCGACCGACGTCGCCCCATCGATCGCGCCGCGGCTGAAGTAACGTCCGGGCAAGCCGAACTCCGCTTGCCGCTGTCGCTTGGGCGTCGCCGGCTTCGATCCGGGCGGGACGAGGTCCGGCAAGTCCCAGTTCAGTTTCACACCGTCGAATGCCGCTTCGAATGTGCTTCGGCTGACGCCCTTCGCGCTGGCCCGCGGCCACACCGTCTGCTCGAGCCACGTGCGGTATTGCTGTGCGACCTGCGCACGGTCCTGGGCCATACCGGGCTCGGCTGCCATCAGGAGAGCGGCCAGCAACAGCCGGCGGATGGCACTGGATCGAGGCGTCATTTCTCTGGCAATCGGCATCGTGCATGGCCCTGGGATTGTCCTGTTGCCCCCACCATCGCAGCCGCCCGCACCGATGCAACCCGGCATCTTCGGGCGGTCATGCTTCCGGCCGACCGCCGCCGTAGAACCGGATATCCGCAATGGCGACGTCGGCCTCGAAGGCTCGCCCGATGGCGACCACGCCGATCCTGCGCAGCCGTTCCAGCCTGAGCGGTTGATCCGTGCGGTGCGGAGTGAATTCCGCGAAAGGCAGTAAGACCGTCGTCCAGTCGGGCGTGGCGCGGAAGGCGTGACGGAAGGATTCCCACGGGCGACGGATGTCCGACGTACGGAGGTGCAGGTTGTAGTCCTGGTCATTGCCGAACACGTCGAGCCGCAGCCCGGTCCAGCGGCGCGCATCCACCGCCTCGCCGTCGCTCGCGAGATCGAGCGCGAGTTGCAGGAAGCCGCCGTTGTTCTCGAGGCTGACGGCTCCCTGGAGGCGGATCGCGTCCCGACCGGCGATCCGCTCCCGCGACATCGCACCGGAGGAGACGCCTCCCATGACGCGGTCGGAGACCAGCGACCAGCGGGTCCCAACCGCCGCGACCGGAGGCTCGGCCCGCAGATCGTCGATCACTTCCGCCGCTTCGCGCACCTCGCGAACCTCCACAAGGACCCGGCGCTCCGGGCCAGCATGATCCGGAATGTAACATGGCGGGCGCCAAAGGCACCCGCCACAGTTGAATGGGCCAGCGATGTCAGGTCAGAAGGTCGGAGAACGGCTAGGCGTCCGGGCCCGCGCATTTCAGGCCGACGCCCTCGATCGGGACGAATTCCTCCGTATCGAAGATCAGTCGCACGTAAGTGAGCGGTCCGGTGGAGTCAGGGGTCGCCTCGGCGTATTTCCCGATGTCGATGGCGGGCACCACGCGGACCGCGTCCCTCGAACGCGCACCGGCCACGAGCACCGGCTGGCCGGGCGCAAGTTGAAGCTTTCTCGGAGCGGACCGGAGATGCGAGGCGGCGCTCGCCACCTCGACAGGCCGCGCCTCGGGCTGCGCCTCGAGGAAGTCCTCGTCGAAACTGTAGGTCCGCACGGCCCGGACGGGCTTGAAACGCCCCTTGCCCACGTGCACCGGATCTCCCTTGCGGATCAGGTGCGCCGGAACCATGCCGAAGGAGGTCTCGACCAAAGTCGGTCCGGCAATCCCCTGCAGCTTGCGATAGGCGCTCTCACCCGCCGGCTGCCCAGTTCGCCCGGAGGAAGACGGAGCGCGCGCCGGCCTTTGGCGGCCCAGTGAATGTCTCTCGAAAAGCCCGGCCATGGCTGGCTCACGCCTCTGCCGTGGAGCCACGCCCGCCAAGAAGGCGGCGGGCTGCGCAGGTAGGCAGGATCATAGAGATGGTGGCGTCGAACACGGCCCGGGCATCGGCGCGCAGGCTGCGGTCGGGAACGATCAGGGCGGCGAAAAACGCAACCATAACGATCAACGGGACAAACTCGTACATGTACAGAACCCTCACAAAACGAACACTGGCAGACAAACAGGAATTGGCTCGCCTTGAATTAACCAAAACAGATCGTGACGCAACGTTCACCATAACAATTGGTGCAGGAACGCTGCAGTTTACCTTACGATATCCTGCAGCGCGCCAAACTGTTTCCCGGATCGCGTTAAAAGGGCCGAGTGCCTGTCAAACGGCCCGGGTCGCGCCCATGGCCGGGGCTTACGCCCGAGACATCAGCCGGTCGATGCCGGCCTGTGCGACCTCCATGTCCTGTGCGGGCGTTCCCGAACTGACACCGATGCCACCCACGACATCGCCACCGTCCATCACAGGCAGACCGCCCCCGACCACCATCAGGCGCCCGCCGATTGCCGAGGCGATCCCGTAAGCGGGCGCGCCCGGCTGGCTGGCGGCGCCGTATTCATGGGTCGCCTTCTTCGCACCCGACGCGGTGTAGCTCTTGTCGATGGCGATGGTGATCGAGGTCACCTTTCCGCCGGTCATCCGCTCGAAGGCCAGCAGGTTGCCGGCTTCATCGGTGATGGCGATGCACATCGGCACGCCGATCTCTTCTGCCTTCTCGCGCGCCCCCGCGATGAGAATGCGGGCGTCTTCCACGTCCAGGCTTCTGATTGTTCGCATTGTACCTTCTTCCTCCTCATGCCGGCCCGCAGGCCGGTTTCGTCATACGGTCTCGCACGGCGGCGCGCGCCATGCGAAAGCGGTTCGGTCGTGCTCGGGGACTGGATAGGCTCCAGTGGTCTGCCCCACTGAGCGGTCCATGGCCACCATTAATGCATGCCGGGCCCCGGTTCTACCGGGATGATGGTTCCGGGGCCGCTCTGCCTGTGTCCGCCCCCGTCCGGCGCGACGCTTGCGATGCCGGTTTGCAGGGCATAGCGTCTGCGAGAAGCAATCCCACCGGCCAGCTTGAAAGGCGACTGATACGATGACGGATCTCTTCTCGACGCTGGACATGGGCGATCTCAGCCTGGGTCACCGGGTGATCATGGCACCGCTCACCCGGATGCGCGCCGTCGCTCCCGCCTATGCCCCCACGGACATGATGGTTGAGTACTATTCCCAGCGGGCGAACCCAGGCGGCATGATCATCACGGAAGCGACCCTGATTTCGCAATCCGCGCGAGGCGCTCCGGACACGCCCGGCATCTACACCCCCGAGCAGGTGGACGGATGGCGTCGGGTGGCCGAGGCAATTCACGCCAGGGGCGGCATCGGGGTCATGCAACTCTGGCACATGGGACGGCTTTCGCACCCGTCCTACCAGCCGGACGGTGGCGCGCCCTTCGCGCCCTCCCCGGTCCGCGCAGACGTGGATGTCGTGCTTCCGGACCGGCGGCGCGAGCCCTGCCCCATGCCGCGGCAGATCGAAACAGCGGACATTCCCGCGCTGATCGAGACCTATGTCTCGGCGGCCCGCAGCGCCGTTGCAGCCGGCTTTGACGGCGTCGAGATCCATGCCGCCAATGGCTACCTCCTCGAGCAGTTCCTCCAGTCCCGCAGCAATCGCCGGACCGACGCATACGGCGGCTCGATCGAAGCGCGGTGCAGGATTGTCATCGAGATCGCCCGGGCCATCGCAAGCGCCGTGGGCGCCGCACGTGTCGGCATCCGCCTGTCGCCCTTCGGTATTGCGAATGACAGTGGCGAGGACGATCCCTTCCCGCTTTATGCTCATCTGATCGGCGAGCTGGACAGGCTCGGCCTTGCCTATCTGCACCTGATCGAGCCTCGCGCCAGCGGGGCCGGCCAGAAGGATGTGGATCATCAGGACGTGCCGTCGGCCGCGCGTCTGTATCGTCCGATCTGGAACGGCGCGTTGGTTGCCGCGGGCAACTTCAACGGTGAGAGCGCCCGCGCCATGATCGCCGAGGGAGTGGCCGACGCCATCGCGTTCGGGCGGTATTTCATCTCCAACCCGGACCTCCCCGAACGGCTCAGGCTTGGCGCCGGGCTTACGCCCTATAACCGGCCGACGTTCTACACGCCCGGCGCAGAGGGCTACACCGACTATCCCCGGCTGGGAACGACCTGAATCTGCACCCGCAGGCAGGCCGGACGTCAGCGACGGGATGCCGAGGCAAAGGCCGCCACCAGCGCCCGCAGCCCATCGTCCCTCAGCCGCGCCACGGCCTGTTCGGGAGAGGCCCAGATGCGTGTGCGGTGGCGCTCCTTCCATCGGTCCTCGCCTAGCACCCGGGTCACCTTCATCGGATAGACGGTGACGGTGCAGGTCGCGCCCCACTTGGCGACCTCGTAGCGTCCCAGCGGTTCCGCGGCGACCTCGCCAAGGATGCCCGCCTCCTCCTCGGCTTCGTGCGCGGCGGAGTCTTGCGCCGAGTATCCCGGGTCGTGGATGCCCTTCGGCACGACCCAGTGGTTTCGCTTGCTCGACCGGATCAGAAGCAACTCCGGCCCTTTCTCCCCCTGGCGATAGGGAAGAACCGCAGACTGCCGGTAGTAGTATGCGGGGCGGTCGCGCCACTCGCGGCCATCAGGCCCGTCGAACAGGAATTTCTCGGGCAGATCCTCGGGCCGGACCAGATCCACCAGCGACGCGGCGCCCGGGGCAAGGGCCGACCAGTCATCCGGAAGGCGAAGGTGCGCCATACACCCCGTCCCAAGGTCTGTCGCCGCGACCGGCAGGAGATGGCCCAGCAGGCTTTCCGCCATCTTCCGGTCCAGGACCAGCATCCCCAACCCGCCCTCTGCGCCGAAGTCTCGCAGCGCGTCGAGCGCACCGGCTGGCTTGGCGCCGTCAAGGCGGCGGTCACGCCGGATGCCCTGCGCCCCCATCCCCCCGGCCTTGAGCGCCTTCTGCGCCGAGACCACCGCCCGTTCCGTGGTGGCGGTGACGACCCGGGCCGGGACGAGGTCGTGCTCCGCCAGCCAGACGCCGATACGCTGGACCTGCCGCTTGCCGGCATCCCTGAGCGGGCGCTTGCGCTTCGGCCCGTCCCATCCCCTGGCGGCCTTGCCGGATCTCAGCAGGAGCAGGTCTCGGGTCATGGTGGCCTCCGGTCTTCGTGTCGCTTGTCCATGAAGCCTACATCCGTTCGCGCCCGGTCAGATCAGGTCAGCGAGACCAACGCGTCGCACAGGCGATCCGGGTCGTATCGGTCCGGCCGGTCAGCGCTGGCGAGGTCCGCGGGCACACAGGTGACGGCGTGATCGGCCGCGACGTCTCGGATTGCCTTCGGCTCGACGCTGCGCGCATCGTAGAGCACGAGCGAGAGGAGCTTGCCGGTCGGGCAATCCTCTCCCGCATCCCGGCGCAGGGCCGAGAGCAATGCCGCGACCTGCCCCGAGAGATCGAGGCCGACGCATTCCGGGTCGGTCCCGAGGCTCGGCACGTAGACCTTCGGTACGGACCGGGCCGCGATGGAGGTGCCGACCCGCTGCGGCAGAAGGTTCGCGATGACGCTGGTGAACAGGCTGCCCGGCGGGTAGCAGATCAGGTCGGCGCTCTCGATCAGGCGGCGGTTGCGCTTCGGCAGGCGAACCTTCCGCGGATCGATCTCCCGCTCCCCGTCGGACAGGTAGACGCGCCGGATGGACTGGCTCAGCGGCGCCGTCTCCTTGCCGGTGAGGTTGCGCTGCCCGACGATGTGGGAGCCATCGGCGAGCTCCGCGCCGATCTGCAGGTTCTCGTCGACGATCGCACGCACGGTGCCCTGCACCGCCACCATCTTCGACATCAGGAACAGGACCGGCTCCAGCGCCCGCTCGTTCGTCAGGTAGCCCCCGGCAAGGATCAGGTTGCCGATGCTGGCGTGCCGCAGGTCGAACCCGTCCGGCATGTCCTGCGCAAAGGCATGCAGCGGCCGCAGGATCAGGCTGCGCATCGGCTGGAAAACGTCGCGCATGAGCTTGTGGCTGCCGTCGAGAAGCGCGCGGAACTCGGCCTCGAGTTCGTCGCGCGAGGCCTCCGCCGGCAAACGGTGATTGAACAGCGCGAAGATGTCGGGCTGGCCCAGGTCGGACTCGTCGGCCAGCGCCATCAACCGGCTGCGCAAGTCGCCCACTGCCGGCATGTCGAAAGCGAGCCGCAGGATCTGGCTGGACCCGCCGCTGTCGAACGGCGTGATCAGGTGGGCCGAATTGTGGGTATAGGCCTTCAGGCGGCGCGAAATGCCGTTGAGCGCGGAACCTCCGGAAAAGAACAGCAGCCGGGGGCCCAGGTTCGGCGAGGCTTTCGCCCGGGCAATCCGCAGCGCGTCGGGGATTTCCGCGTTGCGGGATATGTTGAGGTCTGACACCTTGGCCTCTCTCACTGGCAGGTACTGTCACGAACTTGTCCCATACACTGCATATGCTCGATTGAATACGCCGATGGCCAGCTTTCTCGCCCCCATACGCCCGACCGTACGGGCCGTGATCTTCAGGGAGGGGAAGCTGCTGGTCCAGGTGAAGATAAAGCAAGGTGCGCCGGAATACCTGACATTGCCCGGCGGCAAGCAGGAGCCGGGAGAGACCATGCAGTCCAGCCTCGCGCGGGAATGTCTCGAGGAAGTCGGCGCCGACGTCATCGTCGGCCGGCTACTGCACGTGGCCGAGGTGTTCAAGCCGAAGGACCTCGGAACGCGCCACCAGGTCGAGATGCTCTTTGCCTGCGAGGTGGGGCCGGATTACACGCCGCGCGTTGGCCACCATCCAGACCCGTCGCAGATCGACACGATCTGGGCATCGCCCCTCGACCACGCAGACCGGTTCCGCCCGGCCTTCGCGCTGCATCTCGCGTCGGGTGACGCCCCCGTCTACCTCGGGGCGTTCGATGGCTAGGCTGCCGCGTGCGATCGAGGAAAACCTGCACTTCCTCTGTGCCGAGCTCGACGGGCAACTCGCCGGCCTCCAGGCCTATTTCGAGGCCCCCGAGACCGGGGCGGCGCAAAAGGTGATCCAGCGGGCGGGCTATGCCGACAACCTGCGCTCGCGGGTACACAACGCCAGCCAGCGCGGACTGTCTGCGAAAAAGGTCACCGACACCCAGCGGCTCCTGCTCCAGAACATGGACATGGTGGGCCGGAACCTCGACCTGATCAGCCGCCTCGCCCGGCGCAGCCTGATCCACGCCGAGGACGTCCGCCTGAAGGAACTGCTGCGGCCGGAGGCCTATCCCAAGGTCATCAAGCGCGTGCGCGCGGCGGTGAAGCTGATCCTGCCCGCGATCCTCGAAAGCGACAGCGCCGAGGCGATCCGGATCGGCCAGACCAAGGCCCGGCTGGACGATCTCTACGACCGGCTGTTCCGCACCTACACGCGCGACATGCGCAAGTCCAAGCACACCGAGGACCTCTCCAACAGCCTGCTCGCCGCGAACGAGATCCGCCGCATGGGTGATGCGCTGCAGGGCGTGAGCGAGGCGATCCTGTCGGCCAGCATCGGCCAGTCGGTGCAGTTCGAACGCTACTTCACCCTCCGCAGCATCCTGTCGGACGGCAACGGCGGCAACGAGGATCTCGAGCTCGAACCGATCGCCGAGACCCGCTCCGGCAGCGCGATCTCGGCGGTGCGCTCGCGCGAGGATCGTGGCGGCGCGATCGACGCGGTGTTCAAGGACGGCGAGCTTCGGAAGGTCCGCGAGGAACGCGCGGGCATGAAGAGCTGGCATTCGATCTATCCCGGGCTCGCGCCCAAGATCCTCTCCTACGAGAAACGCGGCGGCTCGGCCGCGCTGCTGATCGAGCACCTGCCGGGCCACACCTTCGAACGCATCCTGCTGAACGAGAGCGAAGCCCTGCTGCGGGACGCCCAGAAGGCGCTGTCGAAGACCCTGCGCGACATCTGGAAAAGCACCCGCACGGACGAGCCTGCCGAGATGGCCTCGATGCGCCAGCTTTCCACCCGAATGAAGGACGTGCGCCGGATCCATCCGGAATTCGGCCCGGCGGAAAAACGGATCGGCGGCCTCGACATCGAAGGGTATGACGATCTTGTCGCCCGGGCGGATAGGCGGGAAAGATCCCTTCCCGCGCCCTTCTCCGTCTACATCCACGGCGATTTCAACCTCGACAACGTGATCTACGACCCCGTCGAGCGGAAGATCCGGTTCATCGACCTGCACCGCTCGCGCTACATGGACTACGTGCAGGATGTCTCGGTCTTCATGGTCTCGAACTACCGCCTGCAGGTGCAGGACGGCCCAATCCGCCGGCGCATCGCCGACGTGACCTGTGATTTCTACGCGATGTCGGCGAAATTCGCCCGCAGCCAGAAGGACGGGACCTTCGAATACCGCCTCGCGCTCGGGCTGGCCCGGTCCTTTGCCACCTCGACACGCTTCATTTACGACACGGCGCATGCGCGACGCATGTTCCTGCGGTCGCGTTTCCTGCTCGAGCTGGCGCTTGCCTGTCCGGCGAACCGTGTCGACCGTTTCAAACTGCCCATCAGGGAGCTGTTCAGTGACTGAACCAAGGATCGGGGTCGTCGGCATCCCGGGAAAGTGGTCGACCGAGGCCCTCGCGGATGCGGTCGAGGCGAAGACGGGCTTCCGGCTTGTCATCGACATGGGGCGCGTGACGCTCGACCTGGCCAGCGGGGCGCTGCTCCATGACGGTATCGACCTCTGCCAGCTCGACGGGCTGATCATCAAGAAGATCTCCGAGATCTACAGCCCCCACGTGCTGGACCGGCTGGAGATGCTGCGCTTCGCCGAGGCGCGCGGGGTGAAGATCTTCAGTCGCCCGGAATCGGTGCTGCGGCTCATCGACCGGCTGGCCTGCACCGTCTCGCTTGCCGCCGCCGAGGTGCCGATGCCCGCAACCCGGATCACCGAGGACCGGGACGCCGCCCTTCAGGCGGCTCGGGAATTCGGCGCGGCGGTGTTCAAGCCGCTCTACTCTACCAAGGCGCGCGGCATGACACTGATCGACGGCGACGACCCCACCGCCCCGGACCGGATCGCCGCCTTTGCCGCCGAGCATCCGGTGATGTACATCCAGCAGAAGATGGACCTCTCGGGACAGGACCTCGGGATAGTGTTTCTCGGCGGGGCCTATGTCTGCACCTATGCCCGGGTTAAACAGGGCGACACGTGGAACACAACGATCCATTCTGGCGGGAAATACGCGCCCTTCGAGCCCGACGACGCGCTTATCGAACTCGCCCGCCGCGCACAG
This sequence comes from Tropicimonas sediminicola, assembly GCF_900188335.1. Lineage (GTDB taxonomy): Bacteria > Pseudomonadota > Alphaproteobacteria > Rhodobacterales > Rhodobacteraceae > Tropicimonas > Tropicimonas sediminicola. The sequence continues at coordinate 137,631 of NZ_FZOY01000009.1, forward strand.
GCACCCTTCGGCCTCGACTTCACGACCGTCGACGTCGCCCTGACCCAGATCGGGCCGATCGTCTTCGAGGTCTCGGCATTCGGCGGCTTTCGAGGCGTCAAGGAAGGCTGCGGCCTCGATGCCGCCGCGATGCTGGTGGAGCACGTCCTCGCGCGGGTGTCCGCATGAGCCTTCGGACCACGCAGGACGTGCTGGACCGTCTCGACACCGCGCCGATAAAGGGTGCGGAGCCGATCTTCCTGCAGGTCGGTCCCCTGCGGGCGCGGCTGGATTGCGTGGACCCGCTCCGGACGGAATTGCACGCCTATTTCGAGGATGCGCTGGCAGGCCCCGGCCTCGTGGACACCGTGATCGAGGTGCTCGACGGCCAGTCGCTCGATCCTCAGCCGGATTGGATCGACTGGGCGCGGGAACCCGGCAAGACCGGGCGCAAGGACGCGATCTTCGACCTTCGCGACGGGCGGCTGGTGCACAAGGTGCGCACCGGCGTCACCTTCCTGCAATCCGCCGACCGGGCAATCGCCTTCGGTCCCTGCGCCGCCCACCCCAACCAGGTGATCAACTTCGTCAACACGCAGTTCCTGAACGCCTGTCAACGGCAGGGATGGGAGATCTGCCACGCCGCCGCCCTGACCGATGGCAACCGGACTCTCGCCATTGCAGGGCTGTCCGGCGGCGGCAAGTCCACGACCGTGCTGCGGCTGATGGATCTGGACGGCGTGGCCTATGTCAGCAACGACCGGCTTCTGGTGCGCGCGGGCACGCCGCCCGACGCGCTCGGCATCCCAAAGCTGCCGCGGATCAACCCGGGCACCATCCTGCACAACTCGCGCCTCGCGCCGATGCTGGACGCAGACCGGCGAGCGGACCTTGCCGCGATGGCGCCAGAGGACCTCTGGAAGCTCGAGGACAAGCACGACCTGTCGATCTCCCGTGTCTATGGCGAGGGCCGCGTGCAATTCGAAGCGGCGCTCACCCATTTCTGGGTGCTGAACTGGTCCCGCGACGGCACGACACCGACGGAGGTGCGCCCGGTTCGGCTCGCGGAGCGCCCCGACCTGCTGTCGGCGATCATGAAAAGCCCGGGGCCGTTCTACCAGAAGCCAAATGGCGCTTTCCTGACGGACAGCGAGCATCCCGAGCCCGCCGGCTATCTCGCCGCGCTGGAGGGCGTCGAGGTCTTCGAGGTGACCGGCCGGATCGATTTCGAGGCGGTCTTCGACGCCGGCCGCGCGCTGTTCGGGGGCTAGGGGATGGCCGATCATCACCTCGCCCTGATCCGTCACGGCGCCTACCACCAGCGCGCCGGCGCGCCTAGCGCACTGCAGCCTTACCCGCTGACAAACGAGGGCGCGCAGCAGGCGCGCGACTGCGGCACCGAGATCGCGCAGCTTCTGGAAGGTTCGGCCTTCCGGCTCGATTCCGTGGTGCATTCCTCCTGCCAGCTCCGAGCCTGGCAGACGGCTCGGATCGCGTCGGACGTGCTGTTGGAGCGCGGGTTCGAAATCACCGAGATCCATCAGAGCCCGGCGCTTTCCGAACGCTCCGTGGGCAGCGCCGCCAACCTGACCCTCGAAGAGATCGAGGCCGTACTGGCCGAGGACCCACGCTTTGACACGCCCCCGCCCGGCTGGAAATCCGACAGCGACTACCGCCTTCCGCTCCAGGGCGCCGAGAGCATGACGATGGCGGGGACGCGGGTGGCCGGCTATCTCAGGCACATCGTCGAGACCGCCAGCACCAACGGGCACGCCCCGCTTCTGACGCTCATTTTCGGCCACGGCGCCTCGTTTCGACATGCCGCCCGGAACCTGGGCGTGCTGCGGCGATCGGACATCCCGAAACTCAGCATGTATCACGCGCGACCGTTACGGCTGTGTTACAATCAGGATGGTAGTTGGGCTCACTCCGGAGGCCACTGGAAGCAGCGCCGCGGAGGGGAGATAGCCACGGACTAGAAGCGGAGTTTGCGCGCGGTGATCATGCATTCGGACAGGGTACCGACCTCCCCGCTGCCCCCCGTCTTCGACGACCATCGGGAACTCGCCCACCTTCCGCGAGAGACCGAGCCCTGGCGCGTCTCCGCCCCGCATTCCGGCGCGGGCACGGACAGGGCGCTTGGCGACGTGATCACCAGCCTCAAGGCTGCCAGCGCCCATGGCCATTGGCAATGGCCCGAGACCCCGGTCGTCTTCGTCTCCGACACCCATGCCGACCACGACGGCTTCCTGCGCTCGCTTGCGGCCGCCGGTGCCCTGCGCCGCACCGGCGGCGGTCCGCGGGACTTCACGCTCACCGCTTTCGGCGAGACCTGCCAAATCGTCATCGGCGGAGACTGTCTCGACAAGGGGCCGAGCAATCTCGACATGCTCGACGCCCTCGGCGCGCTGCTGGAGGCCCGGCCCGACACGCGGCTGCTCGCAGGCAACCACGACCTGCGGCTGCGGCTCGCGATCACCGGCCTGACCGGGCCGCGCTCTCCGCTGACCGATTACCTGTTTCTGCGGATGGGCCGGAAGCTCCTGCCCCTCCTGCGCGAGGTGTGGGACCGTTTCCTGCGCCACGGGCAAGGTTTGATCGGCGTACCGGACGAAGATACCTGCCGGCAGATGCTGGTGCCCGCCGACGACTGGTTCGAGCTCTTCCCGCGCGAAGCCGCGCGTTACCTGTCCGGGCACGCGATCGCCCGGGAAGTGAGGCGGCTGCGCGACAAGCGGCGCGCGTTCGACACCGACCTCGCGCGCGCCGGCCTGACCACCCGCCAGGTCGTGGCGGCGGGGCTTCATTGCCGGAAGCTCTTTCTGGAGCCCGCCGGTCCCTATGGCTGGTTCTATGCCAGGATGGATGCCGCCTGCCGGATCGGCTCGCTGCTGTTCGTCCACGCCGGGATCGATGACGAGATCTGCAATCTCGTCTCCCGGAACGGCACGGCAGCCGTGAACGCCCGCTACCGGCGGGAACTGAATGACCACCCACTCGCCTTCTACTTCGGCTCGGTGGCGAACCTTGCGCGCACGAAATATCGCCCGAGCGACCACCCGCTGAGCCAGGCAGGCGTCGCCGCGCTGCACCGTGCCGGGATCAAGATGGTCGTGCATGGGCATGTCAACAATCACGCCGGCCAGCGCCTGCTGGCCCACGGCGGGCTGCTGCATCTGGAGGGCGACGTGACGCTCGACAGCGCCTCTCGGAGGCGCGAGGGGTTGCCCGGCCTCGGTGCAGGTGCAACCTTGGTGTTTCCCAGCGGCGACGTGGTCGGGCTAAGCGCCGACTACCCGCGCGCGAAACTGTTCAACCCCTCGGGGATACTCTGGAAGCACGGCACCTCATGAAGAACGACGGCGAATTCCGGCACGAGTCGCTGCAATCCCGCAAGACGATCAAGGCGCTCCTGGAGGCCGTCACCAAGGGCATCGGCAAGGGGCAGCTGACCCTGAGCGACGACGAGAACGAGATCGTGCTGGAGCCCGACGGACTGCTTACGCTGCGGCTTCGCGGAAACCGCAACGGCGGCAATTGCCGGCTCGACATCCGGATCACCTGGAGCGACGAGCCGGATGCGCAGGCCGACCGCCCTGCGCCGAAGGTCTCCTGACCCCTCGGGACGGACGGATCACGCGGCCGATGAGAAAGGCCCTGCATCGCACGCCCTCCGGCAAGGAGCCGAAGGGGGGCTTGAACTGGTTACGGACGGATCATGATCTTGCCGCCGCGCCCGGGCGTCAGCGCCGCCTTCACGGCATCGGCAATGTCCTCGATCGCGAAATGCCCACCGTCGTCCAGCGCGATCTTGCCGCTTGCGGCAAGGGTCACGAGTTCGCCGATCAACCGTACGCGCATCTGCGGATCCATCTCTCGGCTGACACGCGCGCCCCAGAAGCCCTTGACCGTGATGTGCTTCATGATCAGCGCGCCCGAAGACAGCGGCATCGGAGCGCCGGTGGCCGTGCCAAAGACGACCAGCTCGCCATCCTCGCCCAGAAGTTCGACGAGATCGCCCGCCGTCTCGCCGCCCACCGAGTCGATTGCCGAAGCGGCTCCATCCGCACCAACCAGTTCGCGCGCGCGGTCCAGCCAGTCCGGCTCCGAGGTCGACAGGACGTTCTCAGCCCCGATCTGCCGGAGCTCCTCCGCCGCCTCGGGCCGGCGCACCAGGTTCAGCAGGTGAATGCCCCGGGCCTTCGCGAGCGAGACCATGATCTTGCCCACCGCGCCGTTGGCCGCCGTCTGGACGATCCAGTCGCCCTCCTTCGCCCGCAACGTCTCGAGCAGCGACAACGCCGAGAACGGCATGGCGATCAGCTGAGCGCCCGCGGAATCCGGAATGGCGTCCGGCAAGGGCAGGATGGTTCCGGCCGGCGCCGTGAAGAACTCCGCCCAGGTGCCATGCACGCCGGCGACGGCAACCCGCTTTCCGACCATCGCGGCATCGACGCCCTCGCCCACCGCCTCGACGGCGCCGAGCGCCTCGGTCCCGCCGATGGCGCCGGGCAGCTCGGGTTTGTAGCCGTAGTTGCCGCGCACCGTCCAAAGGTCGTGGTTGTGGATCGGCGAGAGCTTCATTCGAACAAGCACCTCGCCCGCACCGGGTTTCGGCGTGTCGACGTCACGGGCGACAAGGACTTCGGCGGGATCACCGAAAGTATCGTGGACTGCAGCTTTCACGGGTAAGTTCCTTTCAAATCTGGCCTTTTCCGCCGGGAGGACAGCGGAGCTGATCGTCATGTAGGTATGCGGGCAGGGCCGAGCACCCCATCGAAGGCTTGACCAAACGTAACAGATCGCCCCGCACGGGTCTCGACCGGCCTTTGAACAAAACCCGTTCTCAAGGCGTTGCCTTGGTCAGCGGGTGGAAGAGCCTCACATCGTCGGACGGGCAATACGCAGGAGAGGGACGCGACATTGAACAGGTTTGGTGACACGGCACGGATTGCGGTGATCGGCCTCGGGCCTCGGGGGCTCGGCGCGCTGGAAGCCCTGGCTGAAGGCTGCCCCGCGGGAATCGGCCCGATCCGGGTCGATGTCTTCGACCCGTTCCCGGCGCCCGGCGCGGGGCCCAACTTCGCGCCGGACGAAAGCCCGCTCTGCCTCCTGAACATCCCGATCCGGGATATCGCCATCCGCCCACCCGGCTATTCCCGCTGCGGTGACTTCGCGGACTGGCTCGCACAGGACGCCGAGCCCGACACCTTCCCCACCCGGGCGGACCTTGGCCGCTACCTTCAGATCCGGCTGGGGGAACTTCTGGCGCACGAGGCCCTCTCCATCACACTGATTCCGGAGCCCGTGGAAGGGCTCACCCGCGCGCCCGATGGCTGGCGAGTGCAGGCGAAAGGCGCGCGGCCGGCGCCCTACGACGAGGTCCTGCTGACACCGGGCCAGCCGGCGGTCACACCAGACCAGCAATGGGCCGGCTGGCAGGACCACGCCGCGCATTCGATGGCCGAGGTGCACCAAGCCTATCCGGCGACACGGCTGATCGAGGCGGCGGGAGGCTGGAACGGAAAGACGGTGGGCATTCGCGGCATGGGTCTCTCGGCCTATGACGTGCTGCGCTGCCTGACCACCGCACAGGGCGGCGTGTTCCGCGATGGGCGATACATCCCGTCCGGACGCGAACCCGCGCGGATCGTACCCTTCTCACTCGACGGCAAGCCGCCCTTCCCCAAGCCGGAGACCGAGGCGCTCGATGCGCGATTCACCCCGCTGGAGGCCGAAACGCTGGCGTTCTCGATGGCCATCGCGGAGGCCGCCGAAGCGGCGCCGGACAGCGCAAGGCAGCGCGTCACCGAGGCGCTGGCGCCGGTCGTCGCGCGCATCCTGGCGGAGACCGGAGCGACCAAAGAGGCATGCCACGTCGCCGACTGGCTGCAGACCGAATGGAACGCCCCCGGCACGCAGGAGACCCGCGGATCACTCGACATGCTGCATCATGGCATTGCGCTTGCCGAAGGGGCGGAGCCACCGACCATTGGTTACGTCGTCGGACAGGTCTGGCGCAAATGGCAGGACCAGATCCGGGCGGGTTTCAATCCCGCGCAGACATCGCCCGAAACGGCGCGCCTTCTGATCGGGTTCGACGAGGGGCTGAAACGGTACTCCTACGGCCCGCCGGTGTCCTCCGCGCGCGAGATGGCGGCGCTGGTCGAGGCGGGACTGGCAGACCTGGACCTCGCCACCGATCCGGAAATCGAGATGTGCGACGCTGGGTGGAGGCTCGAGAGCAAGGGGCGGCGCACCGAGGTCTCGGTGATGATCGACGCGGTCCTGCCGTCGCCGGATCTCGCGGCCGTCAAGGACCCGCTCATATCGGACCTTGTGTCCAAGGGGCACCTCACCGCGGCCGGGGACGATCTCGCGGCGTCGATCAACCCCGAGGGTCAGGCGATCGGACGCGACGGATCGGTGCGCGACGGGCTGTGCCTGCTCGGGCGACTGGCGCTCGGGAGCGTCATCGCGGTGGATTCCCTGCACGACTGCTTTGGCGAGGCCTCCAGGCGTTGGGCACAAGGCGTGCTGCGGCGTCTCGGCTGAGAGATCCTCACCCCCAGCGCGACGCCATCGGCACCCTTCATTCGCTCAGCGCCGAGCCGTGAACCGGCTCTCTTCGGTGATCCGCGCGCGAGCCTCTGCGCGCTCCTCGGCACCGTCGCAGATCGGTCCGTAATCGCCCGGCTCCCGGTGCAGGGCGAAGTTGAACACGTTCTTGCGCAACTCGCTGCACCGGTCGAGGTCGATTTCCGCCACCGCGATCTCGTCGCCCAGACCCTGGGTGCGGGCAATGATCTCGCCCGTGGGCGCGATGATGCAGCTGCCGCCGATCAGGTCGCATCCCTCTTCGCGCCCGGCCTTTGCGGTGCCTATCACCCAGCAGCCGTTGGCATAGGCGCCGGCCTGCATGCTCAGGTGGTTGTGGAAATCCTGCAGGTGGTCGTGCTCGGGCGCCTGCGGATAATGGACCGGCGTGTTGTAGCCCAGCATGACCAGCTCTGCCCCACGCAGGCCGAGAACGCGGAACGTTTCGGGCCAGCGGCGGTCGTTACACAGGCACATGCCGAGCTTGCCGCCCATGGCGTCGAACACCGGGAAGCCCAGATCGCCATGTTCGAAATAGCGCTTCTCCAGATGCTGGAACGGGCGCCATTCCTCCGGGTTGAAATGGCCCGGCAGGTGCACCTTGCGGTACTTGCCGACAATCTCGCCGGTCCGGTCGACGATGATCGAGGTGTTGAACCGCCGTTTCACCCCGCCCTCGCGGACCAGTTCCGCATAGCCCAGGTAGAAGCCCACCCCAAGCCGCCGCGCAGCCTCGAAGAGCGGCGTCGTCTCGGGCCCCGGCATCTCGGTTTCGAAGAAGCGGTCGAGGTCGGCTTCGTCCTCGATATACCAGCGCGGAAAGAAGGTCGTGAGCGCGAGTTCGGGGAAGACCACCAGTTCCGCGCCGCGTCGATGGGCCTTTTCCAGCAACGCGATCATCCGGTTGACGGCCGAGGAGCGCGGTTCCTCGCGGGCGATTGGGCCAAGCTGGGCCGTGGCGGCGACAAGGGTTCGGCTCATGCGGTCTGTCCTTCCGGCTGCACCACTCCGGCGCGTGCAAGCGCCACCTCGGCCAGCAGGCGGACGCCGTTGGCGAGGTCATGTGGAGCGGTGTACTCGTGAATGTTGTGGCTGATGCCGTCCTGCGACGGCACGAAGATCATCGCGGCGGGGCAGGTCGGCGCGAACATCTGGGCATCATGGCCGGCCCCGGACGGCATCCGCCGATGGCTGAGCCCGAGCCGCTTCGCGCCTTCCTCGATCTCATCGACCAGACCGGAGTCGAAGGACACCGGCTCGAAGCGGGCAAGGCTGCGGCGGGAGAGCGTGCAGCCTTCGGCCTCGGCCAACGCCTCGGCGGCGGCGACAAGGCGGGCTTCCGCGGCCTGCAGAACTGCCTCGTCAGTGTGGCGCAGATCGACGGTCAGCACCGCCTCCTCCGGCACCACGTTGACGATATCCGGGGCAAAGCGCATCCGCCCAACTGTGGCCACCTGCGGCGGGCCGAAGTCCCGCGCGATCGCCCGGGCCTCCATCGCGATCCCGGCCGCCACGGCCCCGGCATCCTGGCGCAGCGCCATCGGCGTCGTGCCCGCATGGGCGGACCGGCCGGCGATGGCGAACTCGGTCCATGAGATGCCCTGGACGCCGGTGACCACGCCGATCTCGGTGCCCTCGGCTTCCAGCACCGGACCCTGCTCGATGTGCAACTCCAGGTAGGCGCACGGCGCCAGCGCGCCCACCGGCTCCCGGCCCCGCGCCCCGATCTCTTCGAGCGCATCGGCCACGCTCACCCCGTCGATGCCGACCTTCGCCAGCATCTCTTCGAGATCGAGCGCGCCCTGGCTGACGCCGGAGCCCATCATGTCCGGCGCGAACCGCGCGCCCTCCTCGTTGGTAAAGAAGGCCACCGCCAGAGGATGGTCCGTCTCTATGCCGGCGTCGATGACGCTCTCGATCACCTCGAGTCCGCCGAGCACGCCGAGCACCCCGTCATAGAGCCCGCCAGTCGCGACCGTGTCTATGTGCGAGCCCATGACCAGGGGCGGCAGATCCTTCTGGCCGGGCCGGATGGCCCAGCAATTGCCGATCACGTCGGTGTAGACGTCCAGTTCCAGGTCGCGGAACCAGCCGCTGACCAGCGCGCGGCCCGCCGCGTCCTCTGCGCTCAGGGCCAGCCGCTTGCAGCCGCCGCCGGGGAGCGCGCCGATCCGGCCGAGCGCCTCGATCCGCGCCAACAGCCGTTCCGTGTTGATCTCGATCCTCATGCGCCCGCCCTCACCGCGTCGGCGCTCTTCCCGACAAGCTCCTCGTAGAGCGCGGGGTCGGTGTCGGCCTCGGTCCCGAAGACGAGGACCCGCGATGCCGCGTCGAGGCCGAGGGCCGCCCGCGCCTCGGCATTCCCTGCGGCGGCAAGAAACGCCGCGAGACCGGCCACCGCGGATTCCCCGGCCACGACCGCCGGATCCCCGGCCACCGGCTGCGCAAGCCGGCGCATGGAGGCGACCGCATCGGCATCGGCCACCGAGATCGTGGCGAAACACAGCGGCTTCAGCACGTCCCAGGCCAGCAGAGATATCTCGCCACAGGCCAGCCCGGCCATGAGCGTGTCGAGATCGCCGGTGACGGCGGTCGGCTCGCCATTGCGGATCGTCTCCAGCCAGCAGGCGCTGTCCTCCGGATCGGCCAGGATAACACGCGGAACCTGCGCCCCGCCGTAGCGGCGGCGGAGCTGGGCCGCGACCGCGGCGGCCACGCCGCCGACACCGGTCTGCACGAAGACATGGGTCGGCGCTGCGTCGAGCTGCTCCGCCGCCTCGGCGGCCATCACCTCGTAGCCCTGCATCACGTCCTTCGGGATCTCGGTGTAACCGGGGTAGGAGGTGTCGGAGACAACGAACCAGCCCTCGGCCCTTGCCGTCTCGTCGGCCTCGCGCACGCTATCGTCGTAATTCCCGGCGCAGCGCCGCACCTCGGCTCCATAGGCCTCGATCGCGGACTTGCGCCCGTCCGAAACCGTGGCGTGGATGAAGATCACGCATTTGCAGCCAAAGGTCCGCGCCCCCCAGGCCACCGAGCGGCCATGGTTGCCGTCGGTCGCGCAGCAGACGGTGATGGCCGAGATCACGTCGTCATGGACGCCGGCCAGGATCTCCTCGATCTGCGGCGCGTCGACCCCCTTCCGCGCGGCGACCTCGCGGGTCAAAAGGCGCAACACGGCATAGGCGCCGCCGAGCGCCTTGAAGCTTCCCAGGCCAAAGCGCCCGCCCTCGTCCTTGTAGTGCAGCGCTGCGACGCCCGCCTCCGCCGCGATCCCCGGCAAGCCAAGAAGCGGCGTCGTCGCGTAGCCCGGCCAGGCGGAGATGGTGGCGCGGGCGGTTTCGAAGGCCGCATCGTTCAGGACGGCCGCCTGCTCGTCGCTGTAGTCGGCGCCCTGATTGAAATGCCGGTTGAACACGATCTCGGTCGATGCGTCCTGCCCGAGGGTGTTGGGGTACTTGATTGGGTCCTGCATTTGGTCCTGCCAGTCAGTTCGTGCGCCCGGACCGGCAGCGGATGCTTTCCGCCAGCACGACAAGCGCGATGTTTCCCAGCACGATCAGCACGGCAAGCGCATTCAGGCTGGGGGAGAGGTCGAAACGGAAATCGGAGGCGACGAGCACGGAGAGCGGCTGCTCCCGCCCCGAAAGAAACGCCGTCAGCACGTATTCGGAAGAGGACAGCACGAAGGCGATCACCCAGGAGGCCAGAAGCCCGTTGCCCATCAGCGGCAGCACCACCCGGCGGAAGCACGACCAGCCCGGGGCACCCAGGTCCGCCGCCGCCTCGATCAGACGCCGGTCTATCCGGATCAGCACCGAGACGATGATCAGGGTGGAGAAGGGCAGGATGATGATCGACTGCCCCGCGATGACCGTCCAGAGCGAGCGGTCGATCCCGGCCTCCTTGAACAGGATGAGCTGGGAGACGGCCAGGATGAGCCGCGGCACGAGAAACGGCATCAGCAACGCCGCAACGAAGAGCCCCCTGCCCCGCACCGGGTAGAGCGTAAGCGCCAGCGCGGCCGCCGCGCCGAAGAGCGTGGTCAGGATCGCCACCGGAAAGGCCACGAGGAGCGTGGTGAGGAAACCGCCCCCGAGCCGGCCATCGGCGAGGATCGCGCCGTACCATTCCGTCGTGAAGCCGCGCAGCGGGAAGGCCATCACGTCCGACGCGTTCAGCGAGAACAGCAGGATCATGGCGATCGGCAGATACATGAAACCGAATACCAGCCAGACCCAAAACGTTGCCAGCCGGGACATCACACGCCCTCCGAAACGAGCGCGGTGCGGCGGATCGCCAGCGCACCCGCGCCGAAGCAGAGCATCAGGATCGCCAGCATCGTCCAGGCGATGGCCGAGCCGAGCGGCCAGTCGAAGGCGGTGCCGAAGAGGTCGTTGACCGCCGAGATGATGGTGATGCCCGACGCGCCCCCAAGCAGTTGCGGCGTCAGGTAGTCGCCTGCCACCATGACAAAGACCATCAGCCCGCCCGCGATCAGCCCCGGCGAGGTGAGCGGCAGCGTCACGCGGCGGAACCGGTCGGCCGCAGGCGCGCCGAGATCCGCCGCTGCCTCGAGCCAGGCGTCGTCGAGGCTTTCGAAGGCGAGCCAGAGGCCGATCACCATGAAAGGCAGGTAATTGTAGGTCAGCGCGATATGGGTCGCGAGCGGGCTGAAGAGCAGCCCGGCCAGAGGCTCGGTGGTCAGCCCGAGCCACATGAGCGTGCGGTTGATCGCGCCCTCCGCACCCAGCAAGACCCGCCAGGCAAAGATCCGCACCAGGTCGCCGGAATAGAGCGGCACCAGCAAGAGCGTCAGCAGGGTGGACTTCGCCCCGGTCACCCGCTTGGCGATGAACCAGGCGACCGGGTAGCCGATGACGGCGGTGATCGCGACCACGAGAAGAGCGGAGCCGAAGGCGCGTGCGATCAGGCCGCGGTAGGTCTCGGAGCCGGCGATCTTGACGTAGTTGGCAAAGGTCGGATCGCGCGAGATGGCGACGAAATCCACCTGGAAGAAACTGTAGGCCAGCAGGATCAGCAGCGGCGCGAGGCAGAGCGCGACAAGCGCCGCCACCACCGGCATCGCCAGCCAGGTGCCGATCTGTCCCGGCAGTCCCCTCATGCGCTTACGCCCTGTTCTGCCGCTGCCGCCCAGGCGCGGGCGGGATCGAAGCTCAGCTTCACATCCGAGCCCGGCGGCGGCGGCGTGTCGAGTGCCGTGGCCTGCAGAAGCTGCCCCGCGCTCTCGCACTCCACGATCCAGTCCGAGCCGCGATAGACGCAATGGGTCACGCGGGCCGGCAAGCCGTCGGAGGCGAGCGAGAGGTTTTCCGGACGCAGGCACAGCACCGCTGCCATGCCGGCCGTGAGTGGTGGCGCGCCCGGAATCTGGAAACGGCCCAAGGCCGTGTCGAGGATCACGTCGACCGCCTGCCGGTCGACGACCTCGCCCGGCACGCAGACCGCCCCGCCGATGAAATCGGCGACATAGGCGGTGTTCGGGCGGGCGTAGATATGGTCCGGCCTTCCCTGCTGCTCGATCCGGCCGTTGCGCATGACGATGATGCGGTCGGAGAGCGCGAAGGCCTCTTCCTGGTCGTGGGTGACATGCAGAAATGTCATCCCGAGGCGACGTTGCAGGTCCTTCAGTTCGATCTGCATGTCCTTGCGCATCCGCCGGTCAAGCGCCGACAGCGGCTCGTCGAGCAGCAGCAACCGCGGTTCGTTGACGATGGCGCGGGCCAGCGCCACGCGCTGTTGCTGTCCGCCCGAGAGCTGGCGCGGCCGACGGTCGGCCATCGCTTCCATACGGACGGTCTTGAGCGCCTCCAGCGCCGTGGGCCGGATGCGCGACCTGGGAATGCCGCGATAGCTCAGCCCGAAGGCGACGTTGTCCAGCACCGACAGGTGAGGAAAGAGCGCGTAGCTCTGGAATACCGTGTTGATCGGCCGCCGCGCCGCCGGGATCTCATCGAGGCGTGCACCGTCGAGGGTCAGCGCGCCGGAGGTGATCTCCTCGAAACCGCCGATCATTCGCAGGATCGAGGTCTTGCCGCAGCCCGAAGGCCCCAGCAGCGTCACATAGCTGTTGCCGTCGAGCGCGAAATCCACGCCGGAGACAGCGTCGACCTCGCCGTAGCTCTTGTAGAGCCCCTTGGCTTCGAGGAGCGGGCGCTGCGCGCGCCCGCTCCCGTCCGTCTCTGCCCGAAGATCAGGCGTCGTCATGTCAGCTGGCCTTCACTTCGTTCCAGAGGGCCACCCATTCGTTGTAGCGCGGCGGGTTCTTCTTCCAGACGAAGCTGTCCATGATCGATAGATCGCTGATGAAGATCTTCTCCTGCTCCTCGGCGCTCAGCATGTCGCGCGCGGCCGAGGTCGACTGGGCATAGGGACCGCCGACGGCGAGCATCTTGCCGTAGTCCGGGCCGAGCAGGTAGTCGACCAGCTTGAAGGTCGCGTCGAGCCGCTCGCCTTCCACGCCCTTGGGCACCGCGATGGTATCGCACCAGCCGATCACGCCCTCCTTGGGCTTGGCCATACCCATGTCGATCCCCTTCGCCCGCAGGTCGTAATAGGGCGGCACCCAGGAGAAGGCACAGACCACCTCGCCGGTGGCGAACAGGTTGGTCAGGTCGCCGATGGAATTCCAGTAGGTCCGTAGCTTGGACTTCTGGATCATCAGGACCTTCTTGACCTCGGCCAGCTGCGCGTCGTCGAGATCGAACATCTCGCTCTCGGGGATGCCCAGGTACATCGCGGCGATCATGATGCCCTCGAGCGCGTAGTCCCGCATCGCGAGTTTGCCGTTGTACTTGTCGCCCTCGAAGAACACGGACCAGTCCGGCTCCTCGTCCATCAGGTCGGCCCGGTACACGATCGGGTTGATGCCCCAGTAGAACGGGATGCCGTAGGTCTCGCCATCGACCTTGCCCAGCGGCGTCTTCTTGAAGGTGTCATAGAGCAACGCGGCGTTCGGCACCTTGTCGAAATCGATCGGCTGGAGCAGGTCGGAGGCGGTGTAGAACTCCACCTTGTCGAGACCGGGCGTGATCAGGTCCACCGAGGACGCACCACCGGCGCGCAGCTTGGCGAACTGCTCGTCATCGGTGCCGATGAAGGTCTTGGTCAGCGCCACGTCGTTGGCGGCGAAGAAGGGCGCGAGGTAGTCGTCCTTGGCGAGGTTCTCCCACGTCATCCAGAGGATGTCGGTCGCGGCGTAGGCACGGGAGGCGGGGCCAAGCGCCCCGAGCGCGGCCCCGGCAAGGGCGGTCCTGAGGAGGTCTCGGCGGTACATGGTCGGTCCTTTCGTTCTGTGGCCGGAAAGTCGAGCACCCTCAGGCTTTCATGAAATTCAATTTTCACATAATATCAAATCATGAAAATCACCACACATTTCGCGAGTGCCCAAGAATGCGCCGCCCCGGGCAGGCAGATGCCCAAAAACCAACGCGTCGTCGCGGAGGTTGTCAGCCAGACAGGCCGGTTATTCCAGCCGCAGCTCCGACTCGACCGGTGCAGATTGGCTGCAGCCCCTGCCAATTGGCGCGGCCGCGCGAACACCGGTTTGCAGCCGGCGCGCAAACGAGAAAACCTGCGCAGGCAACGAGCGAAGAGCACATGACCAGCGAACCAGCCACCCAGGGATCCCTTCTGCGCCGCATCCACGAAGCCTACGCCGCCCTTCCCGACAGCGAGCGGCGGGTGGCGGACACGATCCTGAACGCGCCCGCCGAGATGCCCGTCTGGACCGCCACCGAATTGGCCGGACATGCCCAGGTCTCCAACGCGACTGTCAGCCGGCTGGTGCAACGGTTGGGCTACCGCAGCTTCGAACAGGCCCGGCAGGACGCCCGCACCTTGCGCGAAACCGGCTCGCCCCTGTTCATGAAGGAAACCTCCGCGCGCGGCACGGGCGGCGAACCGAATGCCGATCTCCTCCGCACCGAGGCCGGCTTGATCGAAGCCACCCTGGCACGGCTCGATGCCGGCGCCCTCCGGGAGGCGTCCCGGGCGATTGCGGGCGCCCGACAGGTCCGCCTGATGGGCTTTCGCAACAGCCGTTTCCTGTCGGACTACCTGACCGCCCAGCTGGCCCAGTTGCGCCACGATGTTGCGCCCCTCGGTCTCTACGGCCAGACGATCGCCGAAGGGATCGCCGGCCTCGGGCCGCAGGACGTCGCGGTGGTCGTCGGGTTCCGCAGGCGTCCGGCGCGATTCAGCCAAATCATCCGGCTGATCGCAGAACGCCAGTCGCGGGTGATCCTGATCGCCGACAAAAGCCTGCGCGAAGCCCCGGCCTTCGCCACCTGGACCTTCACCTGCAGCGTCGAGACGCCCCTGCCCATCGACTCCTATGTCGGTGCGCTTACGCTGCTGCGGATGCTGGCGACCGAGACCGCCGCCGAACTCGAAGACCGGGGCATTCACCACCTGAACGAGGTCGAGACCCTGCGCGAGACCCTCGGGGAACTGGAATCCGCCCCCTCGGCTGCCGGACCCGCCACGAAGGGCTGACCGGTCGGATCGCGGTGCTTGCAAGAGTTCGGTGGGGGGCTGGAAGTCCGTGTGGCAAACCATGTCTACGCGGTGGCGCATTAACGGGGCCACCCTGCGCAATCATACGAGCCGACGCCCCTGAAGGCGGGAGGACGGCGGTCGAGCGCCGACCACAATGGGTTTTCGCGTCTGGATTGGCCCCGCCCGGATGGCTTCAGGCGGGGCGCACACTCAGATCGCTTCGGCGACGGAGACGGCCGGCACCTCGGGCGCGGCGGCCTGAATGGCGGTCAGGGCGATGGTGTAGACGATGTCCTCGACAAGCGCGCCGCGCGACAGGTCGTTCACCGGCTTGCGCAGGCCCTGCAGCATCGGACCGACGCTGACCACACCGGCAGAGCGTTGCACCGCCTTGTAGGTCGTGTTGCCGGTGTTGAGGTCGGGGAAGATGAACACGTTCGCCCGGCCCGCAACCGCGCTGTCCGGCGCTTTCTGCTTGCCGACGCTGGCGACGGAGGCGGCGTCGTATTGCAACGGGCCGTCGATCAGCAGATCGGGGCGCAGGCTCTGGGCCAGACGCGTCGCATCCCGCACCTTCTCGACGTCAGAGCCGATGCCCGACCCGCCGGTCGAGTAGGAGATCATCGCGACACGCGGCTCGATCCCGAAGGCGATCGCGGTTTCAGCCGACTGGATGGCGATGGTGGCGAGTTCCTCGGCCGAGGGATCGGGGTTGATGGCGCAGTCGCCGTAGATCAGCACCTCGGTCGGCATCAGCATGAAGAACACGCTGGAGACGATCTTGGCGCCTGGCTTGGTCTTGATCAGCTGAAGCGCCGGCCGCACCGTGTCGGCTGTCGTGTGGACCGCGCCGGAGACCAGCCCGTCCACGTCGCCCGCGGTTACCATCATGGTGCCGAGAATCACCGTGTCTTCCAGCTGCGCGTCGGCCTGCTCCGGGGTCAGTCCCTTGTGCTTGCGCATCTCCACCATCGGCGCGACGTAGCGCGCGCGGATCGAGGCCGGATCGACGATCTCCAGATTCGACGGCAGCACATGGCCCAGCTTGGCGGCCTTGGCGGCGATGGCGTCGGGGTCGCCCAGCAGCACGCAATTGGCGATCTGCTTCTGGGCGCACTTGATCGCCGCCTCGATGGTGCGCGGCTCCTCGCCCTCGGGCAGGACGATCCGACGGTCCGCCGAGCGGGCAAGCTGCACCAGCTGGTGCCGGAACGCCGAGGGAGACAGCAGCGGCTTGGTCGCGGCCCCAAGCCTGGGCAGGAGCGCGGACACGTCGATGCGGTCGGCAATCGACGTAATCACGCGTTCCATCTGGTGACGGTCGTCGGCGGAGACGTGGCAATCGAGCTGCGCAAGCTGCGCGGCCACGTTGTAGGTGTCATCGGTGGCCAGGAAGATCGGCAGGCCGGCCTCGGCCGCCGGTCGCATGATCTCGCTCACCACCGCGTCGGGCCGGCTACCGCAAGTGAGCAGCAGGCCGGCGAGCCGGGTGCCGTTCAGGAAGGAGAGCGAAGCGGCCAGGCAGATGTCCGCCCGGTCGCCCGGGGTGACGAGCAGGGCGCCCGGCACCAGGCAAGGCAACACCAGTTCGACCGAGCGCGCGGCGACGACGACTTCGCTGACCCGTCCGGACTCCATCGCGCCCGCGTTGACCACGGTCAGGTTCATCGCGTCGACCATCTCCTGCAGCCGCGGGGCATAGAGGCTGGGGTCGAATGGGACGGTTCCGAGGATTGGGAGGTTCGGACCGAGATCGGCCTGCATCAGGCCGTGCAGACTGTCCGGATCGGTGTCTTCCGGCACCTTGTTGACGAGAATGCCGGCAAATCCGCCGTCGACATCAAGCGTGTCGTCATTCCCTCCGAACTGCCGGGCCACGCGGCGGACCAGCGATCCGATATCCGAAGCCGACGGGCGGTTGGCGTTGACCACCGGCACGAGATCCGCGCCGAGCGCCCGACACATCGCGGCGTTGACCGGCAGCGCCAGCGTGTCGGTCTCGACCGCGACCAGCCCCTCGACCACAAGCACGTCGTAATCGCCGTGGAGCTCGTCCATCAGGTCGACGACCTCGTCCATCAGCCCGTCGATATCACCTGCGGCGACGAGGTCCGAGGCCCGCGTAAGCGGCAGGGAACCGGTGACCGGCAGGTTGCAGAGATCGCGGGCGAAGGCGATGGACGGGTCGGCCGTCCCACCGGCCCCGAGAGGCGACTGCCCGATGGGCTTGGAAAAGGCCACGTTCAGCCCCTCCCGCTGCAGGGCCCGCGCGAGCCCGAGGGCCATGGAGGTCAGGCCCGCTTCAAGATTGGCCGAGGCGAGGAAAAGAACTTTTTTCGATGGCATGCCGGATATCCAGGGTTGTTGAGGAACGCGAGCGGCGCTCAACCGGCCCGAAAGGGTCCGCGAGCACACATCGCTGAAGCTTGTCGACAAATATACGGACGCGATCTCCACACACTACCCGCCGCCAGTGCACACCGGCATGCCGCCTGCTGCATATGCATTGTCGCAGCGCAGAAAATACAGGCATCTCGGGGCTATCGGCGGCAAAAGGCAGGCAGCGTGAAGGTGCGGTGGTTCGTCACGGCCACGGCAGTTCCTGCCCGTCCTGTCACACGGCGGAAGGGTCGAAAGGCTTCACCTGTCCCGCCCAGAGTCAACGCAGATGGCAGATCATTCCGCACAATAATAGGGCAAATGATCAAGCCTCGGGAGTTCGGGCGACGCCAGCGCGGCGACGTTCAACGCGGGGTGGCACCTGCAAACATCTGAATCCTTTCCCGAATGATACGATGATCACCGGATCTCAGTCCCGAGATCCTGCCTTTCGCCGAACAACTCAAAGTTGACAGACAGATGGATGATTCTAGTGTGATTAAACGATTTTTCATCCCCAACCGACCGCCCTTCACCCGCCATGCAACCGAAGCTGAAAGACATCGCGAAAGAGCTCGGCGTCTCGACGGCGACCGTGTCCAACGTGCTGTCCGGCAAGGGGCGGGTCTCGGAAGAAACGCGCAGGCTGATCAGCGAGAAGATCCGCGAGATCGGCTACCGGCCCGGCGGCCCGGGCCGGGCGCTTCGCACCGGACGCAGCGGCGTGCTGGGGCTGGTGCTGCCCGATATCTCGAACCCGCTGTTCCCCGCCTTCGCGCAGGCCATCGAGGCAGCCGCCTCGCGCACCGGCCACGGCATCCTGATCGCGGACTCCCATGGTGACCCGACCGCCCAGACCGAAGCCCTGGAGCGCATCATGCAGCGCGGGGCAGATGGCATCGTCATCGTGCCCTGCCGCGGCACGCAGGTCAGCGGCCTGAGCTTGCCCACCGCCATCATCGATTCCGCCGCGACCCCGGGCAACAGCGTCTGCGCCGACCATTTCCAGGGCGGACGCATCGCCGTCGAGCATCTGCAGGCGCTCGGACACAGGCGGCTTGTGCTGCTCGGCCATAGCCGGCGCTCCTCGGTTCAGACCGCCCGGATCGCCGGCATGCAGGCCGCGCTCGCCCCGGAAACGCGCGCCGATGTCTATTGGCTGGAAGAGGCCGCACCCGATTTCGCGGCGCTGGCGGGCGATGGCGCAACGGCCTTTGCCGCCACGTCCGATTTGCACGCTCTGACCGCCCTGACCCGCCTGCAGGGCGCAGGGCTCTCGGTTCCCGGCGACGTCAGCGTACTCGGCTTCGACGATCTCAGCTTCTCGGCGCAGATCACGCCCGGGCTGACCACGCTCGCCCAGAACATGCCGGAGATCGCGGCGGCGGCAGTTCAGCATCTCTTGCTGCAGCTCGAAGCCGTCCCCCTGCCTGCTCCCCGGCTGGTCCCGATGAAGCTGCTGGTGCGCGGCTCCACCGGCCCGGCCCCGAACGACCCAAAGCATAACAAGACGACCCAACAAGGAGATGTGACGACATGATCAAGACCCTGGCACTGGCCGGCGCCTCGACGCTGGCGCTCTCGGCCGCGGCGATGGCGGCCGACAAGACCCTGACCATCTCGGTCTATTCCTTCGCGCAGGACGAGTTCAAGGAACTGGTCTACGACCCGTTCGAGGAGATCTGCGGCTGCGAGATCGTCGTGGAGACCGGCAATTCGATCGAGCGGATCGCCAAGATCGAGGCCAACAAGGACGCCCCCGTGATCGACATGGCCGTCCTGTCGACGCACGACGCGCTCGGCGCCGCACGCAAGGGGCTGCTGCAGCCGATCGACGTGGCCAAACTGTCCAACCACGCAAAGCTCTACGACATCGCCAAGGACCCGCTCGGCGACAACATGGGCATTGGCTACACCTTCTACGCCACCTCCATCGTCTACCGCTCGGACAAGGTCACCGTGGACAGCTGGGCCGACCTGCTCTCGCCGGAGCTTGCCGGCAACGTCGCCTTTCCGGACATCACCACCAACCAGGGACCGCCCGCGCTCTACATGCTCGGCAAGGCCATGGGCGAAACCGGCGCAGACCTGACCGCGCCGATCGAGGCCGTGGGAGAGAAGGCCGACGATATCGTCACCTTCTACGTTCGCTCCTCCCAGCTCGCCCAGCTGATGCAGCAGGAAGAGATCTGGGCCGCTCCCGTGGGGCGCTTCGCCTGGGGACAGTTCAAGGACAACGGCCTGCCGATGGCCTGGGCCACGCCCGCGGAAGGCCAGACCGGCGGCATGAACGTGATGGTGATGACCGCGAACAACGGAAACGAGGAGCTGGCGCTGCAGTTCATGGACTTCTGGCTCTCGACCGAGATCCAGTCCGCCCTCGCCAACGCGCTGGTCGACAGCCCCGCGAATGCCGAGGTCGAGGTCTCCGACGACATCGCAGCCAACCTGACCTACGGCGCCGAGACCGTGTCGCAACTCGACCTTCTCGCCCCGGCCACCATTCTCGACGAGCGCGAGAGCTGGCTGGAGCAGTGGAACACGAAGGTCGTGAAGTAAGGCCATGTTTGAAAACCGGGCAATCGGTCTGGCCCTGGTCCTGCCCGCGGCGATCTTCGCCGCGGCGCTCTTCCTGCTGCCGGTCGGCATCCTCCTGTCAGAAGCTTTCCGGACCGAGACGGGATGGTCGCTGTCTGCCTATGGCGAATTCTTCGCGTCGCCGCGCAACCAGACGGTGTTCTTCCGCACGCTGAAGCTTGCAACGCTCGTCGCCGCTGTGTCGGCAGTGATCGGCTACGCGGCGGCCTTCGCCATCGTCAGCCTGCCGCCCACGTCGCGCGGCCGCATGTTCGGCCTGGTGACGCTGCCGCTGATGATCTCGCCGGTTGCCCGCACCTACGCCTGGCTGGTGATCCTCGGCCGCACCGGCTTCGTGAACCAGATCCTCGTCGACCTCGGCCTCATCGAGACGCCGATCCGCATCCTCTTCACCGAAACCGCCGTCTTCATCGGCCTGCTCCAGCTTTTCCTGCCGCTCATGATCATCTCGCTGGTCTCGGCGATGGAAAACATGCCGCGCGACGCGGTACCGGCCGCCCGTATCCTCGGGGCGAACTGGCTCCAGGTGTTCTGGAAGGTGATCCTGCCGCTCACCCGCGAAGGGCTGGTGATCGGCGGCACGCTGGTCTTCACCGGCTCCATGACGGCCTATATCACGCCCGCCATCCTCGGCGGTTCCAAGGTGCTGATGCTGGAAACCCTGCTCTACCAGCGGGTGACCGTGGCGAACGATTTCGTCGCCGCCTCCGTCATTGCCATGATCCTGATCGTCATGAGCTTCTCCGCCAACCTGCTGCTCAAGCGGCTCGCGACGGCGAGGAAATCGCGATGAACAGCCGCCTGTCCACCTGGATCATCCTCGGCCTGACCCTGACCTTCCTGATCGGGCCGTTCCTCATCATCATCGCCGCCGCGCTCTCGGCCGGCAACAACCTCGCCTTCCCGCCGCAGGGCCTGTCGCTCAAGTGGTTCATCAAGGTCTTCGAGGTGGAGAGCTTCCGCGCCAGCTTCGGGGTCTCGATGTTCCTTGCCATCTTCGGCACACTGGCTGCACTGGTGCTTGGAATCCCCGCCGCCTACGCGATGACCCGCTTCAAGGTGCCCGGCGCCGAGACGGTCAAGCTGATCGTGTCCTCGCCGATCATCGTGCCGGGTATCATCGTGGGCCTGGCCCTGCTGCAGTATTTCGTCATCCCGCTCGGCGTCGGCATCGGCCTGGCCCTGTTTCTCGCGCATACGGCGCTGATCCTGCCCTACGCGGTGCGCGTCGTCTCCGCCTCCATGGAGAACCTTCGGGTCGACATGGAGGAGGCCGCGCTGATGCTCGGCTGCACCCGTTTCGGGGCCTTTCGCCGGATCGTGTTGCCCAACATCCGCGGCGGCGTGCTGGCGGCCTTCATCCTCGGCTTCGTCACCTCGTTCAACCAGGTGCCGGTGTCGCTCTTTCTCTCGGGGCCGGGTCTGCGCACCCTGCCCATCGACATGATCGCCTACATGGAGATCAACTACGATCCCTCGGTGGCGGCGCTCTCGGCACTGCTGGCGTTCATGTCGATCGGCATCGTCTTTGCCGCCGAACGTTTTATCGGATTGTCCCGCTATGTCTGATCCGATCCCAGATGCACTGCCTCTCCATGGCGCCTCACTCCCGTGCGCTCGGTGGCAAGTGCCGGCAGCCTCCGCCCCATCCCCCCTTCCCGGGGTGGGGGCTGCCACAGAAACCGCGGCCGTGCGTCGCCCATCGTCCCACTGCCCGCCGGCCGGAAGTACGCTCCCATGACCAACGAGAATTTCGTCTCCCTCCGGGATCTGACGCTCGCCTATGACAAGACCGTCGCGGTCGACCGCCTCGACCTGGACATCCGCAAGGGCGAGTTGATCGCGCTGCTCGGCCCGTCGGGCTGCGGCAAGACCACGACGATGCGAGCCATCGCGGGGCTTCTGACGCCCCGCAGCGGATCCGTCCATATCGACGGCCGCGACGTGACGCGCCTGCCGCCGAGCCGCCGCGAGGTCGGCCTGGTGTTCCAGTCCTACGCGCTCTTTCCCCATCTGAGCGTCTTCGAGAACGTCGCCTTCGGCCTGCGGCTGCGGCGCGAGCCCGACCTCGACGCCAAGGTGATGGCAGGGTTGGAGACCGTCGGCCTCACGGATTTCGCCAAGCGCCAGCCGGCCGACCTGTCCGGCGGCCAGCAGCAGCGCGTCTCGCTGGCACGGTCGCTGGTGATGCACCCCAAGGTGCTGCTGCTCGACGAGCCCCTCAGCAACCTCGACGCCCGCCTGCGGCTCGAGATGCGGACAGAGCTGCAGCGCGTGCAGCGCGAGACCGGCATCACCATGGTCTTCGTGACCCACGACCAGTCCGAGGCCCTGGCGCTGGCGGACCGCATCGTGCTGATGCGCAACGGCGCCATCGAACAGGCCGGCACCGCGGAGGAGATCTATAACGCCCCCGTCTCCGGCTTCGCGGCCGATTTCATGGGCTTCGAGACGATCCTTCCGAACGAGGCAGGCGGCGGGCTGGCCTGGCGCCCCGGCGCGGTGGTCCTTGGCAGCGGCCCGCATCATGGCGAGATCCGCGGCGCCTCTTTCGCCGGGGAGCGGCGGGAATACGTGCTCGAAAGCGCGCTCGGCACGATCAAGGCAGATGTTCCGGTCTCGCTGCCGCGCTACGAGATCGGGCAGACGATCGCCTTCGACCTGCCCCGAGAGACAGCGGTGGAACTGGCGCGGTTGGATTGATGGGCATCTGGGTCGACATGGTGGGCGACGACATTTCCGCGATCCTGAGCGCCGATCAGGCCCGACAGATCGACGGCATGTCGCTCAGCTTTGGCAGGGTTTCCACGCCGCAGGTTCGCGGGACCGCGAGCGGCGCGGTGCGATCGATCCCCGGAAATATCACCATCGAGCCGGCAGGCACGCACAGGCGCGGGCGCGGCATCGTGGTTCAGCGCAGCCCGGATCGCTCCATTGCGCCCATAGCGCGAAACCCCGACGCGCCTGCTGTCGGATCGCTCTGCCTTGGCGCCTTGGAGGCACGACCGTGAGCGTGGAGCCGCAAGACCTCGACGAAACCGCCCTTCGCGACCGTGCCGTGGCCGCAGCAAGCGGGGATGCCCCGTTCGACAGGCTCATTCTGGGAGCGACGCTGGCCGACGTGGTCACCGGGGAGCTGCGCCCGGCCGATATCGGGCTGAGCGGCCCCCTGATCGCCTCGGTCCACCTGCCGGGCACGCGTGGCGATGCGACCGACATTGTCGACGCCACCGGCCTCGTCGCCGCCCCCGGCCTGATCGACACGCATATGCATGTCGAAAGCTCCATGGTCACGCCCGAAACCTATGCCGCCGCCGTGCTGCCCCGGGGCGTCACCACTGTCGTCTGGGACCCGCACGAATTCGGCAATGTCGCGGGGCTTGCCGGGGTCGGCTATGCGCTCGACAGCGCCGCAAGGTCGGCGCTGCGCATCCTGCCGCTTGCCCCGTCCTGCGTGCCCTCCGCGCCCGGGTACGAGACCGCCGGGGCCGACTTCGAAGCGCCGGTGATCGCCGGGATGCTGTCGGACCCCGGCATCCACGGACTGGCCGAAGTGATGGACATGCGCGCCGTCACGTCCCGCACCGAGCGGATGCGCGGGATCGTGCAGGCCGGGTTGCACTCACGCAAGATGGTCTGTGGCCATGCCCGCAGCCTGACCGGACCGGACCTGCAGGCCTATGCCGCCGCCGGCATCACTTCCGACCACGAGGTGACCTCTGCCGATGACCTGATGGAGAAGCTCCGCGCCGGGCTGACCATCGAGCTTCGGGGATCGCATCCCTACCTGCTGCCGGAGTTCGCCCGCAGGTTGCAATCGTTGCCTCAGATGCCCCCTACCGTGACCTTCTGCTCGGATGACGTCTTTCCTGACGACCTGCTGGCCAACGGCGGCGTCGACGAGATGCTGCGCAAGATGATCGCCCACGGGCTCGCCCCGATGCGGGCGTTGCAGGCTGCAACGCTGAACGCGGCAATCCGGATCGGCCGACCGGATCTCGGCCTGATCGGCCCCGGCAAACGCGCGGATATCCTGCTGATGGAAGACCTGACGGAGGTCCGCGTACGCCACGTGCTGCGCAACGGCGCGCCCATTGATGTCGATGGGGCCAGCTCCCGTTACCCGGACGCCTTTCTCGACACCTGCGCGCTGCCCCCTGTCAGGCCAGACGATTTCGATGTGCCAGCCAAGGGGCCAACCGTCCGCCTCGCCACGATCGCCCGCCCGCGCTTCACCGAATGGGGCGAGATCACTGCCGAGGTGAGGAGCGGCGTCGTCGTGCCCCCGCCCGGCACGACAAGGATCGCCGTGATCAACCGGCACGGCGGCGACCCTGAGCCGAAGCTGGGGTTCCTGCAGGGGTGGGGCCAGTGGAACGGCGCCTTCGCGACGACGGTCAGCCACGACAGCCACAACCTGACCGTTTTCGGGAACTCTCCCCAGGATATGGCCGCCGCCGCCAACGCCGTGATCGCGGCGCACGGCGGCATGGCGGTCGCGCAGGACGGGGCGGTGACAGCCGTCCTGCCGTTGCCGGTAGCGGGGCTCGTCTCGGATGCGCCTCTGGAGCAGGTCGCAGAGGCCTTTTCCGGCCTGCGCGCCGCGATGGGGCGCGTGGTGGACTGGGAGCCGCCCTACCTGACCTTCAAGGCGCTTGTCGGCGCAACGCTCGCCTGCAACGCCGGCCCGCACCAGACCGACCTCGGCATAGCCGATCCCCACGCCGGCATCCTGCGACGCTCGCCGATCCTCGCGGACGGATCAGGCTGACAGGGCCCGCCGCGCCACCTCCGCCCAGAAGGCGACGCCCGTCCCGATCGCGGAATCGTTGAAATCGTAGCCGGTGTTGTGATGAAGAGCGCCATCGACCGCCGGGCCATTTCCGAGCCAGACATAGGCGCCCGGCACCGCCTCTCCGAAAAAGGCGAAATCGTCCCCCGCGGTGGAGGGCGGAAAGTCGGTGCGTACGCCGCCATGTGACACGGCCTGCGCCGCCGCCAGCGCCACCGCCGTCGCGCCGGCGTCGTTCACAACGGGGGGAATGCGGCGAGTGAACCGGTACTCGGCGCGCACGCCCATTGCCTGCGCCATGCCCGCGGCGAGCTGGCCGATCTCCGTTTCGAGCTGATCGCGCACATGGGGGGAATAGGCCCGGGCGGTGCCTCCGATCTCAACAAAATCCGGGATCACGTTCAGCGCCTCGGGATCGCCGGCCGCCACCGAGCAGGCGCTGACCACCGCCGGCTGCAAGGGATCGATCACCCGGCCCGGAATGGTCTGCAACGCCGCGAGGAAGTGCCCGGCCACGGTCACCGGATCGCGGCCGAGATGCGGCTTGGCCCCGTGCGTGCCGACCCCGCGGAAGGTCACCCGCCAGCTGTCCGACGAGGCGAGCTGCGGACCGGCGACCACGGCCATCTCGTCCACGGCGAGCCCCGGCATGTTGTGGAGTCCGAAGACCATGTCGCAGGTAAAGCGTTCGAAGAGCCCATCTTCGACCATACGCTTTGCCCCGCCGCGCCCTTCCTCGGCGGGTTGGAAGATAAAATACACCGTGCCCTGCGGCGGATCCGCGACGAGCGCGGCGGCTGCGCCGAGCAGCATCGTGGTGTGCCCGTCGTGGCCGCAGGCATGCATCTTGCCCGGCACGGTCGAGGCCCAGGGCGGCGTGCCGGTTTCCGGCATCGCCAGCGCGTCCATATCGGCCCGAAGACCGACCGCCCTGCCATCGCCGTTCCGCAGGGCACCGACGACACCGGTTCCGCCGATGCCCTCCGTCACCTCCAGCCCGAGGTCGCGCAAAAAGCCGGCAACGATCGCGGCGGTGCGCGTTTCCTCGAACCCGAGCTCGGGATGGGCGTGCAGATCGCGACGGATTTCGATGAGGCGCGGAAGGTCGATGGACGATGGCTCTGTCATGCCGCTATGTGTACCCAACGCTTCGAGGATTGAACAGGACACAGCACATGGAACCGCATGAATTCTGGCAGGAAATCCACCCGCCCGAGGATGCCGTTCCGCCCCCCTGGCAGGATCGCTTCCCGGCGCGCCTGCCCGATGGGCGCATCCTGTTCCTGCCGATCCGCGCGCTCGGAGACGGCACCACGGGCATTGCCTCGCTCATCCTCAACCAGGCCGGCTTCGACGTGGAGACCACGCTCGCCGAGATGCTCGCCGCGCAGCTCGCGCCGCTGGATCTCGACATCGTGGTCGGCCTGCCCACGCTCGGCCTGTCGCTGGCCCGATCGGTGGCCGAGCGGCTGGGGCACGCGCGCTATGTGCCGCTCGGCACCTCGCGGAAGTTCTGGTACCGCGACGAGCTGTCCATCCCGCTCACCTCGATCACCAGCCCCGGTGCCACAAAGCGCCTCTACATCGACCCCCGGCTGCTCCCGCTTCTCGAAGGTGCCCGCGTTGCCCTGATCGACGACGTTATCAGCTCGGGAACCTCGATCACCGCGGGGCTGGACCTGCTGAAACTCGCGGGGCACAGGCCGGAGACCGTCGGCGCCGCGATGCTGCAGACGACTCGCTGGAAAGACATGCTTTCCGAGGGGCACGGTCTAGGCGAGGACCACGTCAAAGGCGTGATCCGAACGCCGCTGCTGCGCAGGACGCCCGAGGGATGGCAGCCGGAGGAGTCCTGACCGAGAAAGCCAGCGTCCGGAGTGCCGTCCAATCCTCTTTGACGGATATACCCGTGGTGCCGCTGTCGGTCGCACTGCAGAGCTTGCAACCACTCACACCGGGGGCGAATATCCTCCACGCGAACCCGCTTGTCGCCAGCGGCTCAACGGGCGGTCCGGATTTCTACGGGTCGCGCCTGCTGATCCGACGCACGTGATTGGAGATCCGACATGCTGATAGGAATCGATCCCGTCCTTTCGCCCGACCTGCTGCGCATCCTGCGCGCGATGGGGCATGGAGATGTCATCGCGGTGGTCGACGCGAATTTCCCCGCCGATTCCTGCGCCAAGCGGCTTGTGCGGGCAGACGGGCTGTCGGCGACCCGTGTCTTGCAGGCGATCCTCTCGGTCATGCCGCTCGACCACATGTCGGACCCCGCCGCCTTTTCGATGGAGGTCGTGGGCGACCCGGCTGCCATTCCGCCGGCGGTGGCGGATTTCCAGGAGATGATCGACAGCACGGCCGACACCCCGTCCCGCATCGGGCCGGTCGAACGGTTCGCCTTCTACGAGAAGGCGCGGGATGCCTACGCCATCGTGCAGACGGGCGAGCGGCGGCTCTACGGGAACATCCTGCTGGTCAAGGGCGTGGTTCAGCCCTGAACGAGCCTCGGGGACGTCAGTCGGCTTTTCCCTCCATCAACGCAGCGTAGGCCGCGAAATCCTCCTGCATCCGCCTGAAAACCAGGTACTTCCTGTCGTGGAATGCGGCGATCTTGCCAGTCCGTGGCGCGATCTCGATCCCCGGTCCGCTCATCGCGGCCATCGCCGCGGGAAGGTCGGCGTAGCGGCCGCCCGCCACGGCGCCAAGCATGGCCGAGCCAAGTAGTACCGGCTCCTTCTGCTCCGGCACGATCACCTTGCACCCGCAGGCATCCGCCATCTCGCGGAGGAACAGCGTGTTGCGGGCGAGCCCGCCGCTGACCACCATCGTCGTGACCTTCACCCCCTGCGCCGCCATCTCCTCCAGCACATGCCGCGTACCGTAGGAAAGAGCCTGAAGCGTGGCGAGGTAGTCGAGCGCGAGGTCCTCGCCCCCGTGATCGAGCGACAGCCCGCTGATCGCCCCGCGCCGGGTCGGGTCCGCCAGAGGCGCGCGGTTGCCGTGGAAATCCGGCTGCACATGGCGGTGCGTCGTGAGCACCGCCGTCTCCTCCCCCATCCCGGCCAGCACTTCCGCCAGAAGCGCATGGATCGACCGGCCCTCCACCTCGGCTCTGGCGCAGAGGGCGGCACCCGCCGAATGCCGCGCGACGACCGCGTCGATCAGCGCACCGGCCGCGGATTGCCCGCCTTCCAGCGCCCAGAGCTCCGGCAAGAGGACCGAGTAATATGGCCCCCAGACGCCGGGCACGAAGGCGGGCTCGGGCGTTACGGTGATGTGGCAGGTCGAGGTGCCTGCGATAACGGCCATCCGTTCGGTCAGAGCGGCACCGCCCGGCATCGCGCCGAGGGTGCCGAGGGCTCCGGAATAGGCGTCGATCAGGCCCGCGGCGACAGGGGTTCCCTCGGCCAGCCCAAGTTCCTCCGCGGCCCGCGAGTCCAGACAGCCTGCACTCTCCTCGGGCGAAAGGAACTCGGTCCCGATCTTCCCGTGCCCGGCGCCGGCGAGTTCTTCCAGCCCGATCTCGGCCAGGAAGGCATCGTCCCAGCCCTCTCCGCCGCGCCCCTTCTGGGCCATGTAGGTCCATTTGCAGGTGCTGGAGCAGAGCGAACGCACTTGGCTGCCCGTTGCCCGCCAGACCAGCCAGTCCGGCAGATCGAAGAACAGACCCGCGCGCGCCCAGGCCTCGGGAAGGTTGCGCTTCAGCCAGCGCAGCTTGGGCATCTCCATCTCCGGCGAGATCACGTTGCCGACATAGCGCAGCACGTCCGCACCGGTGGCGTTGATCGCATCGGCATCGGCGACGGCCCGATGATCCATCCAAAGGATGATGTCCTGCTCCCGCGCCCCGTCGGGGCTGACGCTCACCGGCTTGCCGTCGGCATCGCAGACCACGAGCGAGCAGGTCGCATCGAAGCCGAT
Organism: Tropicimonas sediminicola; assembly: GCF_900188335.1. GTDB lineage: Bacteria > Pseudomonadota > Alphaproteobacteria > Rhodobacterales > Rhodobacteraceae > Tropicimonas > Tropicimonas sediminicola. The sequence goes on from NZ_FZOY01000009.1 coordinate 166,417, forward strand.
CCCGCCGATCTCCGCAGGGGACAGCCCCGCCTGCGCCATCGCCGCGCGCACGGAGACGCAGATCGCCTCCCAGATGTCGGCCGAGGATTGCTGGATGAAGTCCGGCTGCGGCCGGAATGCCGCCGTCTCGCGCGACGCGACCCCGAGCAGCTTCCCACTCGCATCGAAGACACCGGCACGGGCGCTGCCCGTTCCGACGTCGATCCCAAGATAAAACGTCACGTCGTTTCCTCCCGTTCCTCCGGATAGCCTGGTGATCGCCCTGATGGTTGCTCAGACCGGCTTCACGCCACAGAAGCTCACGTTGATGCCAAGCTCCTTGGCCAGCGCGGCCCTGGCCATCATGGCGCGGTCGGCCTCGGCGGCGGAGGTCGCATATGCGAGCTGGATATGGTTCGCCTTGTGCCGCGCCATCATCTGGTCGCGGGTGACGCCGGTCAGCACCGCATGCATGATCGGCCACTGCGGCGTGGTCGCCTCGAGCCTGCGCCGGGTCTCCTCTTCGGGCAGCGAGATCGCCTGCCCGCGCCCGATGTCCATGTGGAGCGCCCCGCCCTCGACAAAGATCCGGGACCAGATGATCTCGCCCGGCTTCGCGACGCCGTGCAGGGTGCCGCCGCCATTCGGGAAGAACATTGGCGGCTGCCGGAAGCTATCCGACCCGGCCCAACCGCCTTCATTGTGGGCCGGCGGCACTGCGCCGGAGATCAGGAAGACCCAGACGTATTCGTCGGTACTGCCGCTCTCGTCGGGTCCCCCCCACCGCAGGTCGTGCAGCGTGTTCTCGACCGGCTGCCCGAGTGCCTTGTGAAGGCGGTTGATCAACAGGCCGTCGAGCCCCGCGCATTCATCGACCTCGTTGAAATGGGGGATCGGCTCGCCCTTGCGGATCACGCCGTTCGGTCCGGCCACGTCCGGCCGGTCGCTGTTGTTGAGCGTGCCCTCCACCAGGTCGGAAGCCGGCATCAGGTCCTTCAGGCCTTGCTGGTACTGGATCCCGATGGCTTCGCAGCCGAATTCGTCGGCCATGCGGACCGCGGCGATGTACATCCGGCACTGGTCGAGCACCTGCGCCTCGGTCAGGTCCTCTTCGTGGTTCTCGCCCAAGTGGAACCTGAACCCCTTCGCCAGATACCATTCGTAGACGGCCCGCGCCTCGGCCTCGGGCACCTGCATGGCGGCGTAGTAGAGCGCCGATTGCGACAGACGCTCCTTGAAGACGCCCATCGGCAGGAGCAGTTCGTCGGGGATGATGGCGTTGTGCATCCCCATGCACCCCTCGTCGAAGACGCCCATGATGACCTTCTCGCGCAGCATCGACTGAACGATGGAACTCACGATGGCAACATCCGCCTCCGGCAGGTTCAGATCCGGACACGGGGTGACGTGGTCCGTCTCGTGGGTGACCTTGCCGGTCTCGAGCCACTCATCGAGCGCGCGCTCGAAATAGGGGTCGTCGAAATTCTCGCTCCAGATCGTGGAATAGGGCACACCGGCCTTGGTGAGGGAGCCGTTCAGGTTGAGCATCCCCACCAGCCCCGGCCACTGGCCGGACCAGTTGGCCAGCGTCAGGATCGGGCCGCGGTGATGGTAAAGCCCGGCAAGGACGTGATGCGAGTATTGCCAGACCGCCTCGGCCACGATCAGCGGCGCATCCGGGTCGATGCCGGCAAAAACGTCCATCCCCTCGCGCTGGCTGCCGATGAAGCCGTGGCCCTGCGGCTTGACCGGATGCCCGCGGGTGATCGTGCGGCCCTTCGCGGCGACCACCTCCATCAGGCGATCTTCCATCGCCTTCTGGGCCGGCCAGCAGACCATATTCGCGCTCTCGCGCAGGTCTCCGTTGGCAATCAGAACGATGTCTTTCATCGGAATCCCCTCCTGGCTCCTCTTCCGGTCGGGTCGCAGCAGGCGTGCTGCGGCGCCGTATTTCCTCCGACCCGCGACAACGCGAAGGCCGGCGCGCACAGGTCGGGCCAATCGGCCATGACCGGTCGCGGCTCATCTGCGGTGAAGGGATTGCGCCGAGCGGAAGGGGCCGGGCACGCCGCGCCCATCGCCCCGAAACACGGCATCACTCCTCCCTCCAGCACCATACCACCACTGCTTCACCCCCCTTGCCCCAAGGGATCACAGGGCAACACGCCTCAGCCACGTGGCGAGTCGAAATCGAAACGTTTCTACAGCCAAGGAACTCCACGCACCCCATGCTGTCAAGTCCGCGCAACAACAGCGCGTCAGCAATAAGCGCCCCCCGGAGGAATTGCCAAGGAACCGGTTTCTCTGTACCGAGATGAGACAACAGTATCCCGGAGGCTCGAACGGCATGGCAACGATCCGCGATGTGGCAAAGGCCGCCGGCGTTTCCGTTTCGACCGTATCTCTGGCGCTGAACCAGAAGGAACGGGTCAGCAGTAAAACGTTTCGAAAGATCATGGACGCGGCCGAGGCGACGGGCTATGTCGCCAACCCGATTGCCAAGAGCCTCCGCAAGGGCCGCAGCCCGTTCGTCAGCCTGATCGTATCTGATATCCGAACCTATTTCGCGCAGATGTTCCTCGCGGAGTTCGAACACCGTGCCTTCGAGAAAGGCTACCTCCTGACGCTCTCCGACAAGTCCGGCGTCGCCAGCGACGAGGCGGCGGTGATCCGGCAGCTGATCGCGCAACGGGTTGCCGGGGTCATGATCTCTCCCACGCAGCAGACGGCCGACCTGTTGCCCCGGCTCGACGCCGCGGGCATTCCCGTGGTGCTGTTCGACCACCAGGTGCCCGGCACGCCCTATGATTTCGTGGGGCTCGACAACCGACTGGCGGTGAGCATGCTCGTTCGGCACCTCTTCGGGCTCGGCCATCGTCGGATCGCGTTCATCGGCGGGGAGACCGGGCATTGGTCGGCCGTCGAGCGCGAGATCGGTTTTCGGACGACCATGGAAACCCATGGGCTCGAGATCGAGGCCGACACCGTCCTGTCCGGCGACTACACGCGGGCCAGCGGCTACCAGGCAGCGACCAGATTGCTCTGCGCACCGCGCCCGGTAACCGCGATCGTGGCGGCCAACAACGAGATGATGGTCGGAACCTTGCAGGCGGCGCAGGAATTCGGCTTCCGCTGTCCGGAGGACCTTTCCGCCTGCTGTATCGACGAAGCCCCGTGGGGCGACGTGTTGCGCCCGCGCGTGACCCATGCGGCGCAGCCGGCGCGGGATATGGCCGTTCAGGCCTGCACCTGGCTGATGGAGCGGCTGGAAGATCCGAATGCGGACATCGCACCGCGGTCGAGGGCTTTCGAGCCCCGTTTCGTCTCCGGCGAGACCACGGATCGTCCCGCCGAACGCGCCTGAGACCCGGCCATTCCGATCACTGACCCCCGAGCAGCGCCTCCACCTCCGCCAGAGTCGGCGCGGAAGACGACGCGCCTGCCTTGGTCGTCGACAGGGCGCCACATGCGGCTGCGAAGCGGATCGCCTCGCCGAGCGGTGCGCCCTGGCTCAAGGCATAGCCCAACCCGCCGTTGAAGCAGTCCCCTGCAGCGACCGTGTCGATGCTGTCGACCTTGAAGGGCGGCACGAAGCCTTCGCTCTCGGCATCCTGGTAATACACGCCGGCCGCGCCGAGCTTGACCACGGCCGCCGCGACGCCCTGCGCACGCAGCATCCCGGCGGCCCTTGCGGCCTCTTCGGGATTGCCCGGCCGCAGCCCGACCAGCAGTTCCGTCTCGGTCTCGTTCGGGGTCACGATATCCACCCGCGCGAGCACGTCCGCCGGAAGCCCCCCCCGGGGCGCAGGCGCCGGATCGAGGATCACACGCCCACCCGAGGCGCGCACGATATCGGCGGCCAGAAGGCCGGCGTCGAGCGGCGTCTCCAGTTGGAGAAGCAGGACCGAAGCGCCTTCCAGCGCCCCGCGACAGCGCTCAACGTCGCTGGCGTCGATCGCCATGTTGGCGCCGCCCACCACGGTGATGCAGTTCTGCGCCTCGGCATCCACCCCGATGACGGCGATGCCGGTTTCCGCCCCGGCATCGACCAGCACCCCGTCGGTCGACACTCCGGTCGACCGGAGGTCCGCCAGGGCGCGCTGGCCAAAGGTGTCGTCCCCGACGCGGCCGATGAGCACGGTGGGCGCCCCCAGTCGCGAGGCGGCGACCGCCTGGTTGCAGCCCTTGCCACCGAGCCCGATGGCGTAACGGTCGCCATGCAGCGTCTCGCCGGGGCGCGGAAGCCGCGCGCCATAGGTGGTCAGGTCGATGTTGATGCTACCGAATACGGCGATGGACATTGGACAGCTCGCTTTTTATCTGACGGAATCCCGGATCACGAGTTCCGGTGTGTGTCGTATGACCTCCGGCAGGCTCGCGCCGGTCTCGAGGTTGGCGATCAGGATCTCGGCCGCCTCGAGCCCGAGGCCGAAGCCGGGCTGGCGGATGGTCGTAAGCCCGGGCACGAGGTAGGACGCGATCTCGAGGTCGTCGTAGCCGATGACCGAGATGTCGCGCGGGATCGCGAGCCCGTGCTCGGCAATGGCACGATAGGCCCCCATCGCCATCAGGTCGTTGAAGGCAAAGACCGCGCTCGGCGCCGGAGTCTGCGCCAGCAGGTGCTGCATCGCCTGGTATCCGCCCCCGGCCGACAGCTCTCCGACCGCCACGCGCTCTTGCGGAAGGGAAATGCCCGCGGCCTCCAGACCCGCCCGGAAACCGCTCAGACGGTCGGCGGAGCGCGGATGGCTCGCCGGCCCGGTCAGGCAGCCGATCCGGATATGCCCGCGCGACACCAGCAGCCCGGCCGCCAGCCGCCCGCCGGCAATGGAATCGTCTCCGATCGTACCGGTATGCGGCATCGGCGCGGAATCCAGCACCACGCGCGGCAAGGTTCCGAGGCTTTCGAGTTCGGCCTGAAAATCGGCGTCCCGGCTCGTCGTCATCACGGCGAGACCGTCGATCCGCTTCTGCATCAGGGTTTCGAGATAGGTGCGCTGCCGGCCCGGTTGATCCCCGCAATTGCAGAGGATCAGGCTGTAGCCGGCGCGAAAGCACCCCTCTTCCACCCCGCTGATGACCTCCGCGAAGAACGGGTTCGTCGACGAGGTGACGAGCATGCCGAGCGTCCGGGTGCGTTTGCTCCGCAGTGCGCGGGCAAGATAGCTCGGTTGGTACCCAAGGTCGTCAACGGCCTTCTGGACCGCCGCCATCGTGTCGGGCGAAACGAACCGAGTCTTGTTGACGACGTGGGAGACGGTGGAGACGGAGACCCCCGCGGCCTGCGCCACGTCCTTGATGCTTACCATACGGTCTCGACCTTGGCAGGCGGGAGAGCGGGCGACGCCGCTCTCCCCGGTTGCATGAAGGGCAACCTTACTTCTGGATCAGCTTGAGCGGAACCGGGGTGTATTCCGGCACGGCTTCGCCCTTGAGGATCTTGTCGGCGGTCTCGACGCCGAGCGCACCGATCATGCCGGCCTGCTGGGCGACGGTGGCGAGCATGGTGCCGTCGTTGACGGCGGCCACGGCGTCGTCGGTCCCGTCGAAGCCGATCACGAGAATGTCGCGCTTGGCGGCCTCGATGGCCTTGATCGCGCCGAGCGCCATCTCGTCGTTATGGGCGAAGACGACATCGATCTCGGGCTGCGCCTGAAGGATGTTCTCCATCACGTTGAGGCCCTTGGTCCGGTCGAAATCGGCGGCCTGGGAGGCGACGATGCTCAGCCCCTCGACGGCGTCGATCCCCTTGTTGAAGCCCTCGCCGCGATCGCGCGCAGCCGAGGTGCCCGGCACGCCCTGCAGTTCCACGACCTTCGCGGTCCCCTCGAAGGTGCTGTTGACCAGCTCCGCCGCCATCTCGCCGCCCTGAACGTTGTCGGAGGCGACGTGGGAGACGACCTCGCCGCCCGAGGCGCCGCGGTCCAGCGTCACCACCGGCACGTCCTTGCGGTTGGCGGCGCGGATCGCGCTGCGCACGGCGTCGGAATCGGTCGGGTTGATCATCAGCAGCTTGACGTCCTTGTTCAGCACGTCCTCGACGGCGGCCAGTTCCTTGGCCGGGTCGTTCTGGCTGTCGAGCACGAGCAGCTCATACCCGAGTTCGGACGCCTTGCCCTCGGCGCCTTCCTTGAGGGTGACGAAGAACGGGTTGTTCAGCGTCGAGACGACCAGCGCCAGTGTGTCGGCTGCGAAGCTGGGCGCGGTGCTGCCCAGCAGCATTGCGGTGGCGGTGGCCAGGCCAAAGAGCTTTTTCATGACAGGTTTCCTCCGGTTTGTGTCATGTGGGAGTTACTTGGACGTCGCCTTGCTGCGGCCATCGAGGACCACGGCAAGCAGGATGACGGCGCCTTTCGCGATCATCTGGTAGTAGGACGAGACATCCATGATGTTCAGGGCGTTGTTCAGCACGCCGATGATGAGCGCGCCAATCAGCGTGCCGGTGATCCGGCCGCGCCCGCCGGCCAGCGAGGTGCCGCCCAGCACGACCGCCGCGATGGCGTCGAGTTCGTAGGCAAGGCCGGCGGTGGGCTGCGCCGATTCCAGGCGCGCGGTCAGGATGATGCCCGCGAGCGCCGACAGCGCGCCCGAGATCGCGTAGACGATGACCTTGACGCGGGAGACGTTCACGCCGGCCAGCTGCGCCACCTGCTCGTTGCCGCCGATGGCATAGACATAGCGACCAAGCCGCGTGTAGTTCAGCACGTACCAGCAGGCGAGAAAGACGACACCGGCGATGACCACAGGGATCGGGATACCGGCGATGTAGCCGCCGCCCACCTCGTAGAAGCTGTTGGCGACGTCGAAATCACCCGTCGAGATCGGCCGGCCATCGGTGTAGACGAGCACGAGCCCGCGCACCATCGTCATGCCGACCAGCGTCGCGATGAAGGCCTGCACACCGAAGAAGGCGATGATCGAGCCCGACGCGGCCCCGAGCGCGGCCCCGATCACAAGGGTCGTCAGAAGCGCCACGATCAGCGGCGTGTCCGCCGCGATCATCGAGGCGCAGACCGCCCCCGCGAAAGCCAGGATCGAGCCCACCGACAGGTCGATGCCCGCGGTCAGGATCACGAAGGTCATCCCCATCGCGATGATCGCGTTGATCGATGTCTGCCGCAGGATGTTCAGCAGGTTGTCGACGGTCAGGAAGTTGGGCGAGTACAGAGACACCGCCGCCATCAGCACGATCAGGCCGATCAGCGGGATGTTCTCCATGACGAATGTCCTGAAATCGAAAGACCGTGTCATTGAACCGTTCCCTCCGTAAGCCCGGCCACCGTGCAGCGCATGATTGCTTCCTGATCCGCCTCGCCGCGGTCGAAGCTGCCGGTCAGCAGCCCGTTCGACATCACGAGAATGCGGTCGGAGATGCCGAGCAGTTCCGGCATGTCCGAGGACATCAGCAGGATGCAGAGTCCCTGCGCCTTGAGTTCGTTGATGAGTGTGTAGATTTCGCGTTTCGCGCCCACGTCGACGCCGCGGGTGGGTTCGTCGAGGATCAGGATCCGGGGCTTGGGCACCAGCGACTTGGCGATGGACACCTTCTGCTGGTTGCCGCCCGACAGCTGTGAAACGACCGCGTCGATCCCGTGCGTCTTGATCGAGAAGGCGTTGATGTAGTCGGTGATCTCGGCCCGTTCCGCCCGCTTGTCGATGTGGCCGCTTGAGCCGGAGAACCGGAAGAGCCCGGTCAGCGACATGTTGCGCCGGAGGCCGTGGGACTGGATCAGCCCCTCGAGCTTGCGGTCCTCGGTCACGTATCCGATGCCCGCTCGCACGCCGTCGCGCGGGGTGCCGATACGCATCGGCGCGCCGTCGATCTCGATGGTCCCGGCGGTCGCCGGGTTGGCGCCGTAGATCGCCTTGCCCAGCTCGGTGCGCCCTGCCCCGACCAGGCCCGCAAAGCCGACGACCTCGCCGGCGCGCGCCTCGAAGGAGACCTCGCGGACGCCCCGGGCGACCAGCCCCTCGACCTTGAGCCGCACCGCCGCGGGCACCGCCGGCACGAAGGGATATTGATCGGAGAGCTCGCGGCCGACCATGTGGCGGATCAGCGTGTCTTCGTCGATCTCGGAGACCGGCCCCTGGTGGACCATCGCGCCATCACGCAGAACGGCCACGTCGTCGCACATCTGGAAGATCTCTCCCAGCCGGTGCGAGATGAAGACGAGCCCCTTGCCCTCAGCCCGCAGGTGATCGACGACATCGAAGAGGATCTTTGTCTCGACGTCCGTCAGGGAGTCCGTCGGCTCGTCCATGATGATGACTTCGGCATTCATCGACAGCGCGCGGGCAATCTCGACCATCTGCTGCTGGGCGATGGAGAGCTTGCCGGTTTCGGTCCGGGGATCGATGTTCTGCTTGAGCTGGCCAAGCCAATGGCGCGACTCGCGGTCGATCTCGCCCCAGAGGATGCGGCCCGTGCTGTCCACCGGCTCCCGTCCGAGAAAGATGTTCTCCCCCACCGAAAGAGCGGGCAGCAGGTTCAGCTCCTGGTGGATCATCGCGATCCCGGCGTCCATCGATTGCCGGGCATTCGCGAAGCGGGCTTCCTGTCCGCGGTATTTCATGGAACCGGCGTCCCGGCGGTAGATGCCGGTAATGATCTTCATCAGGGTTGATTTGCCGGCGCCGTTCTCTCCCGCGAGGGCCACGACATGGCCAGACTCGACGGTGAAATCCACGCCCTGCAGCACACGCACCGATCCGAATGCCTTGTCGACGCCCCGAAGTTCGAGAAGTGCAGTCATCTCCTGTCCTTTCGCGTCTCTCAGAACGTCACGCCGGCATGGAGGATGATGTTCGCATAGGGCGTGACCTCGCCCGTGCGGATCACCGCCTTGCAGGACGCCGTCTGCTGCTTGAACGCCTCGTGCGGCACGGCATCCACCGCGATCGGCTTGCCCTGCGCCGCCTCGAGCGCCGCGATCCGGGCCAGCACCTCGCCATGCAGGGCCGGCTGCGTATCCACCAATTCCTGCGCGATGCTCACCCGCTCGACGCAAAGCTCGCCGGTCACCGCATCCAGCACATCGAGGAAGCGCGGCAGCCCCTGCGTTACGGCCAGGTCGATCCGCTCGACACCGTCCGGGATCGGCAGGCCGGCATCGCCAATGCACAGGCTGTCAGTATGACCCATGAAGGCCACGGTGCGCGCGATCGGTCCGTTCAGAAGAACAGCCTTTCTCATGATCTCCTCCATCATGGGGCTGTGAGTCTGGCGCGACCCTACGCTTAAAAAAACGTTTGCGCAAAGCTTTTCGCAACGAACTCGGTGAAGCCTGACCGGGAGCAGGCAGGCAAGGCCGAACGTGGGGCAGCAAAAGCGCGGGATCGGTTGCCAGACGTGGGGGCAGCGTGCTTGGCGGCAGCATCAAAGGCACTACAGTGCCCCCCGATTCGCATCGCAAAGCCAACGAGCACCCAGGCTCAAGGAGCATCATCCCCATGAAACTCGATTTCGTCGCAGCCGTCGTCGGCCTGACCGGCGCGCTGAGCGCGGCCGCGCAGGCCGATATCGTCATCTCCTCCAAGATCGACACCGAAGGCGGCCTGCTCGGGAACGTCATCGCGCTGGCCCTCGAAGACGCGGGTCTGCCGGTCGAACGCCGCCTGCAGCTCGGCGCCACGCAGGTCGTCCGCGAGGCCCTGCTTGCCGGCCAGATCGACCTCTATCCGGAGTACACCGGCAACGCCGCCTACTTCTTCAACGAGGCCGACAGCCTCGTCTGGAAGGACGCCGAGGCCGCCTATGCCCGCGCCGCGGAGCTCGACGCGGAAGCCAACAGTCTCACCTGGCTGCAACCCGCCCCGGCCAACAACACCTGGGCCATCGCCGTGACCGGCCCCCTCGCCAGCGACAACGGGCTCGTCACGATGTCGGACTTCGGAGCCTGGGTCGCCGGCGGCGGCGAGGTCAAGCTGGCCGCGTCCACCGAGTTCGTCTCCTCCCCGGCCGTGCTGCCCGCGATGCAGGAGGCCTATGGCTTCACCCTGTCGCCGGACCAGACCGTGGTCCTGTCGGGCGGCGACACCGCGGCGACGATCCAGGCGGCAGCGCGGGGCACCTCGGGCGTAAACGCCGCCATGGCCTATGGCACCGATGGCGGGGTCGGCGCGACGGGGCTCGTTGTGATGGCCGACGACAAGGGGGTGCAGCCGGTCTACGAGCCCGCACCGGTGGTGCGCGACGAGGTGCTGGCCGAGTATCCGGCCATTGCCGACGTGCTGAACCCGATCTTCGCCGAGCTCGACATGGCGACGCTGCAGAAGCTCAACGGCCGGATCCAGGTCGGCGGCGAGCCGGCCGAAGCCGTGGCCCGCGACTATCTCACCGAGATCGGCGTGCTCGACTGATCGCCGGAGCGATGTCCACCCGGAACGCCCCGGCGGTCTCTGCGCCCGGTCTTCTCTTTGCCGTCCTGGGGCTTGCCGCGCTGCTGGCCCCGTTCATGACGCTGGCCGCAAACCGCATCGTGGCGGGCGAAGGCGTGCGGGCGTGGAGCATGGCCGGCCCGGAAGCGACGCTGCCCGGTCTGGCGGCGATCGCGGCGGGGCTGGTGCTCGGCCTGCCCGCAGCCTGGCCGCGCCTGCGCCTTGCCGGGGCGGCGCTCGGGCTGGCGGGCGCGGTGTGGCTGCTCGTGCAGGGGTCCGCTGCACTGCTGGATGGCGCGGGCGATTACGCGCGGGTCTCTCCGGGCGCCGGGTTCTGGTGCCTGCTGGTGATCCTCGCGTTGCTGATGGCGGATGCGTTGTCGAACCTTGCACCGGGCCCGCTCGCCCGCGCCGGCCTTCTGGCGGCAGCGCTTCTGGGGCTGGCCACCGTGCTCGGCTCCGGCGCTCTCGCGGATCTCTCGATCTTCCAGGAATATGCCAGCCGCAAGGACGCCTTTCGCGACGCCGCGTGGCGCCACCTCTGGCTCGCCTTCGGGTCGCTTGCCGTTGCGGCAGCGGTGGGCTTTCCGCTTGGCATCCTTTGCCACCGGCGCCCCGCCCTGCGAGAGGCGCTCCTGCCGGTACTGAGCTTCCTCCAGACGATCCCGTCGCTGGCGATGTTCGGCATCATGATCCCGCTGCTCGGCTGGGTCAGCGACACGGTGCCGGGCGCGCAGGCCATCGGCATCGCGGGCATCGGCTTTGCCCCGGCCTTTCTCGCGCTGGTGCTCTATTCGCTGCTGCCTGTGGGTGCCAACACCGTGGCCGGGCTCGAGACGGCTCCCCCGGCAGCGCTGGAGGCCGCGCGGGGCATGGGCATGACCCCGCGCCAACGCCTGTTTCAGGTCGAGCTGCCGCTCGGCCTTCCGGTGATTCTCGCCGGCCTGCGCATCGTGCTGGTGCAGAACATCGGCCTTGCCGTCATCGCCGCCCTGATCGGCGGCGGCGGCTTCGGCACCTTCGTCTTCCAGGGCCTCAACCAGACAGCGACCGACCTGATCCTGCTCGGAGCCCTGCCAACCGTCGCCCTGGCCCTCGTCTCGGCCATCGCGATGGACATCCTGGTCGACCTGGCCAGCCCGACACCGGAGAGGCACAGATGATCGAGATCGACCGGATCACCCGGCTCTACGACGGCAAACCGGCGGTGGATGCCGTCTCGATGACCGTTGAGACAGCGACGATCACAGCGATCGTCGGCACGTCCGGCTCCGGCAAGACCACGCTCCTGCGGATGATCAACCGGCTTGTCGAGCCGAGCTCGGGCGAGGTGCGCATCAACGGCGAGCCGACGACAGGGCTTGAAAAACACGTGCTGCGGCGGCGGATCGGCTACGCGATCCAGGGCCACGGCCTGTTCCCGCATCACACGGTCGCACGCAACATCGGCGCTGTCCCGCGCTTGCTGGGTTGGCCGGCGGAGAAGATCCGCGCCCGCGTGGACGAGTTGCTCGACCTGTTCTCCATGCCGCCCGCCGAGTTCCGCGACCGGTTCCCTGCCGAGCTGTCGGGCGGCCAGCAGCAGCGCGTCGGCGTGGCCCGCGCGCTCGCCTCGCGCCCGGACCTGTTGCTGATGGACGAGCCCTTCGGCGCACTCGACCCGATCATCCGCACCCGCGCGCAGGAAGACCTTCGCCGCATCCAGCGCGCGCTCGGCTCCACCATCCTGATCGTGACCCACGACATGGAAGAAGCGATCCAGCTGGGCGACCGGGTGGCGGTGATGGACGCCGGGCGACTGGTGCAGCACGGCACGCCGGCCGAGATCATCACGCGCCCGGCGACCGCGTTCGTGGCCGAGATGGTCGGCGGCGTGGAGCGGCCGTTGCGGCTGCTGTCGCTCTTCCCCGTTTCCGACCTGATCCAGGAAGGTCCGGCGGAGGGCGCGGCAGTTCCCGATCGAACCAGCCTGCGCGACGCCCTTTCAACTTGCCTCTGGACCGGCCGCGACGCCCTGCCGGTGGAGCGCGACGGCCAACGCATCGGCCGCGTGACGCTGGATGCGATCCGGTCGCGGGCGGAGTGCCACGCATGAGGCGCGGCATTCTCCTACGGTTGGCGCTCGTTGCATTGCTGCTGGCGCTGGTCCTGCGCCCGGCGTGGTTCGCGCCGATCTTCGCCCCCTTCGCGCCGGAGGGCGGGCCGGTGATCTATGACCGCGCCTCGCTGCTCTCGCTCTCGCTTAGCCACCTCGGCCTTGTGGCGCTGGCCTCGGCAGCGGCGACGCTCGTTGCGGTGACTTTGGCCATACTGGTGACCCGCCCGGCCGGCGCGGCCTTCCGGCCGCTCTCGCGGACGATCACCAACATGGGTCAGACCTTCCCCCCCGTTGCGGTGCTGGCGCTCGCTGTTCCGGCGCTCGGCTTCGGCGCCGGCCCGACGCTGGTGGCGCTGTTCCTCTACGGCCTGCTGCCGATCTTCGAGAACGCCGTGACCGCGCTCTCCAATCTGCCGCCCGCCACGATGGAAGCGGCCCGCGGGATCGGCCTCAACCGCCGGCAACGGCTCCTGCAAGTCGAACTGCCGCTGGCGCTGCCGGTGATCCTGACCGGGATCCGGCTATCGGTGGTAATCGCGCTCGGCACCGCCACCATCGGCTCCACCGTCGCCGCCCGGACGCTGGGCGAGGTCATCATCGCGGGACTTCTGACCAACAACACCGCCTACGTGCTGCATGGCGGGCTGATCGTCGGCCTCTTCGCGGTGCTGATCTATGATGCGCTGGTGCGTCTGGAAGCTGGTCTTTCCCGCCGGATGGGGCTGGCGAAAGCCGCCTGACCGGGCAGTATGCGCCTCAGGCCGCCGGCCCCGGCAGTTCTCCCGCCGCGTTCCGCAACGATCGAGGCAAACGCCCGAACTGTCGCTTGAACGCGCGCGAAAACCCCTCAGCCGAACGGAACCCGTACCGGTGCGCCACCCGCTCCACCCGCGCCCCCTGCGCAAGGTCCTGGCTCGCCAGCGTCAGCCGCCAGCGCCGCAGGTAGGCCGCGGGCGTCTCCCCGACCCGCGCCTGGAACAGCTCCACGAACCGGCTGAGCGACAGCCCGGCCTCGCGGGCGAGGTCATCGTTGGTCCAGAGCCGTTCAGGGCGGTCATGAATGGCGACAATGCTGCGGCTCAGCCGGGGGTCGGACAAGCCAGCGAGCAGCCCCGATTCCACCGAGCCCGCCTCGATCTGTCCGCGCAGGATCCGCACCAGCAACACCTCGGTCAGCCGACCGACCACCGAGTCCGCCCCGCAGCGCGGCATGCGGATCTCGGCGTCGATCAGCGACAGCAGCTGCCGCGTCCCCTCGTCCCGCGACAGGTCGTGGACCATCAGGTCCGGCAGAGCGAGAAAGAGCGGGTTCGACTCGCTCCCCCAGTCGATCGTCGCGGCCAGGAGGACATCCTCCGGAGCAACCTCGACTGTCACGGGGCGCGCACCGAGATAGAGCCGCCCCGGCTCCTCCCCCACCCCGCGCGTGGCAATCAGCGTGGCCCGGCCGGGCGGCGCCGGGCGGGCGCTCAGCCGGAAACGGGACATCAGGGTCGACAGGCGGTCAATCTTATCCATTCCGGATTTTTGGTCGGTTTTTCCGACTTTTTCAAACGCGAATTTCGGGGATACGTGGCCGGACACTCATCGGCACAGACCCAAAAAGGACATCACATGTTGCTTCCCCGCCAGAAAACCCCGGACCTCAAGCTGCCGACCCTCGCCCATGGCGAGTTCGATCTCGCGGCCGAAAATGCCGAGCGCGGCACGCTCCTGTGCTTCTATCGCGGCCTGCACTGCCCGATCTGCGCCACCTACCTGACCGAGCTGCAAAAGCTCACCCCGGATTTCGCGGAGCGCGGCGTGACCACGCTGGCGATCAGCTCCGACGGCGAGGAGCGCGCGCAGGCGATGGCCGACAAGATCGGCGCCGACGGACTGCGCATCGCCTATGACCTGCCGCTGGCCAAGGCCCGCGAGTGGGGGCTCTACCTGTCGACCTCGCGCGGCAAGACCTCCATCGGCATCGAGGAACCGGCCGTTTTCTCCGAGCCCGGGCTCTTCATGGTGACACCGCAGCAGACGCTCTACTACGGCTACGTCCAGACCATGCCCTTCTCGCGGCCGCATTTCTCCGAGCTGCTGGGCGCGCTCGATTTCGCCATCAAGAACGACTACCCGGCACGCGGCGAATACACCGGAGAGGTCTGATCCGGCGGCGGCGCGGCGGATCGTCCGGCCGCGCCGTCCCCTGCCCTGTCGGCATGGCGGCTCCGAGGCTCACGAAACCTTGACCGGAGTTTGGCGCACAAGCGCCGCTGAAACTCTGAAAAACCTCCAGACATGCTATACCTCATGTCAGGACTGCCGGCCGGTCTGGCCGGCGCTCCATATGTTTGGAAGGAGAATTTCAGATGACGATCCACATGGTCACCCGTCGTTCCCTCCTCGCCGCAGGCGGCGCGCTCGTGGCAACGGGCGCCACCGGGTTGCTCCATCCCGCCAACGCGCAAACCATCGCACCGACGCCCTCGATGCGTGGCGGAGCGAACAACTACCGCCCCGGCGCGCCCATCGTGGAACGGATCGGCGGCGGCGGGTTCTGGATGACGGGCACCGTGCGCCGCGCGGGCGACGGCGCGCCGCTGGCCGGTCAGCGAATCCAGATCTGGGCCCATACGACCGAGGGGCACGAACGCGACCCGCACAGCCACGGCGCCACCCTTACGGACGCCAACGGCGTGTTCCGCCTGGAAATGCCCCAGATCGTCCCGGCCTTCGGCCAGCCGCATGGACACCTCGCCTATGACAGCGGCGACTTCGAGACGGTCTTCCTCCGCCCCGTGATGCGGAGTTCGAAGGACACCAGCCTCGAAGCGCATTTCGTCCTTCAACCCGCCTGATCCCTCCGTGCGCCAGCCCCGTTCCGCGCTGATCTGGATGGGCCTCGCTGCCGCCGTCGCTGTACCGATTGGCGCGGCGGCCCTCAGCCCGCTGCTCGCCTGGCGCAGCCCGATCTACATCGCGGCCGGCTTCGCCGGGGTGATCGCGATGGCCTTTCTGCTCATCCAGCCGCTTCTGGCAGGCGGCTTCCTGCCCGGCCTGAATACCCTGCGCTCGCGCCGCCTGCACAGGCTAGTCGGCGGTGCGCTGGTGGCGACGGTCGTGATCCACGTGGCGGGGCTCTGGATCACCAGCCCGCCGGACGTGATCGACGCGCTGCTCTTCCGCTCCCCCACGCCGTTTTCCGTCTGGGGCGTCACCGCCATGTGGGCGATGTTCGCCGCCGCTCTGCTCGCCGCCTTTCGCCGGCGCCTGCTGCGCTGGAAAACCTGGCGCTTCGCCCATGCCGCGCTGGCCACTGTCACCGTCCTCGGCAGCGTCATCCATGCGATGCTGATCGAGGGAACCATGGAATGGGTGACCAAGGCCGCACTCTGCGCTCTGGTCCTTGCGGCCACAGCCAGGACGCTGGCGGACCTTCGGCCCCGGCAAGTGACGCACCGCCGCGGCACCTGACAAAGTTGCCTCAGCGTCCGGCCTGCTCCTCGATGTGCCGGGCGATCTGGTTCCCCTGCCGGATGGCGTAGTTGGTGCCGCGATCCTCGGGATAGATCTGCGCCATGGAGCAGATGTGGAGTCCCTCCGCCGGCCCCTCGCGCGGCGGGATCAGCGCCGAGTAGTTGCGCTCCACCACCGGCTGCGACCAGCGCGCGCGCCAGACCGAATGTCCCAGCACCCAGTCGCGCCGGAACTCGGGGAACATCTTCTGGATATGCGGCAGGGAGAAGTCGAAGACCTCCTGGTCGGACATCAGGTAGAGCGCATCGGTGTGCGGCAGGTACTTCGAAAGGTAGACGATGTGCCGACCGCCATAGACCGTCGGCGCCTCGAAATTCGTGTGTTCGATCACGCCCACATAGGGGAAGCTCGGGTCGTTCACGTTGAGCCAGTAGGTCTCCGAGAGGGATCGGTCGAGCTCCAGAACGAGGCAGACGTTGCCGATGTAGTCGATCCGCCGCATCTGAGCGAGCCAGTCGGCAGGCGCCCAATCCTCGGTCATGTCGGCGATGAGCGGCAGCGCGGGGGTGGCGATGGCGAGCGGCGCGGTGACCGCGCCCCACGGCCCGGAGGCGCGCCAGAGACCGTCCTCGCCGCGCGCGAGCTTGCCCACCGGCGCGCCGGTGCGAACCTCGCCGCCCGCCTCTCGGATCGCATCGGCGAGCGCCAGCGCCAGCAGGTAGAAGCTGCCCTTGAAATAGGCCAGCCGCTCCTCGCCGCCCTTGCCCCGCGAGCCGCCGCGCAGCTTGAGCTTGTTCCAGAACCACACGGCCGAGACACTTTCGGCATAGGGGCCGAACTTGCCGTGCAGCAGCGGCTCCCAGACGACCTTGTAGACCTGCTCTCCCCCCAGCTCGCGCAGCCAGTCCGCGGCGGTCCGCTCCTCCAGCGCCATCCAGTCCTCCACCTTGCGCGCCCGGAGCGTCAGCAGACCGAGGCGGATGCGGTCGGCGAAGGAAAGCGGCGAGAACCGCAACAAGTCCATCGGGGTCGAGAGCTTGAAGAACTGGTTGGCATAGTAGACGCCGGTATTTGTAGGGCTGGTCACGACCTTGTCCATCAGCCCCAGTTCCTCGATCAGGCCCATGACCTCGAGATCGTTGGTGAACCAGTGGTGGTAGAACCGGTCCAGCTGCGTCCCGCCGACCTCAAATGCGCCGGCCAGCCCGCCCACGGTGCTGTCGGCCTCAAGCACCGTGACCCGCTTGCCCTGCCGCGCCAGCCGGTACCCGGCGGTCAGCCCCGCAAAACCGCCCCCCACGACGAGCACATCTGCACTGCCCGGTTCGGAACGATCATACATGTGGCGAGCCTTTCTGCAGGGGCGCGGCGCTGCGGCCCCGCTGGGTGATCCAGGCCAGCAGACAGACCCCGCCGGTGAGGGTCGCGGCCAGCCAGAGCACAAGGTGCACGGTGACAGCGAAGGCCGCGCCGACGCTGAACGGGTTGCCCAGCAGCTCGACGGTCTTGCCGACGAAGAAGTCGAAGGTGCCGACGTATCCCGGCGACGAGGGCACCAGTGTCGAGAGCGTGCCGACCGGCATCGCCACCAGCCCGGCAAGCGGGTCCCGAAGCTCGGCGATCGAGAGCGCCACGCAGTAGAACACCGCCGCTTCGAAGCCCCAGGCCAGGCAGGACCACGCGAGCAATCGCAGCATCATCGGCCGGCCGGCCAGATGGTTGAGCGTGTCAAAGACCTTCTCCGCCGCGTGGGTCAGCCGACCGCCGACCCCCGGCAAAAGGCGCGCGCACCAGTGCAGCAGCATCAGGATCATCGGCTGGAAGGTGCGCGGGAACAGAAGCACAAGCAGGATCGCCGCCACCGCCAGCGCGATCCCGGTGCTGCCGAGCCCCATCAGCACCGAAAGCTCCGATGCCGCCGGAAGGAACGCCAGCACCAGTCCAAGCCCGACCATCAACACCAGCAGGTCCAGCAGGCGCTCCGCCAACACTGTCGCCAGCACGGCGGAAGCGGGCACCTGAAGCCAGTCGGTAAAACCGAAGGCGCGCAGCGCATCGCCGGCGCGCAGGGGCACGAGGTTGTTGACCGCAATCGAACTCATGAACGGCACCGCCGCCCGGCTCCAGCCCAGCCCCGGGTTCTCGTGCGCCAGCATCAGCCGCCAGCGCTGGATCCGGCAGGCATAGCCGAGCAGGAACACGCCCGTCGCGATCGCGATCATGCCCCGGTCTGCGCCGGAGATCACCGCCCCGACCTCGTCGAGGCTGACCTGTCGCAAGACCAGCCACAGGAACAGTACAGTGACCGCAAGGCCGAGGCCGACCTTGATGGCCCTACCCATTCCCGGCTCTCTCTCGCAACTCGATGGGCAGCGGCTGCACCGGGGGCGCGGCCCGCTCCGGACGCGGATGACGCGAGGCGCGCGGTGCGCGGGCGCCGAACTGCGACTTGACGAGGTAGAGCGGGCGCTCCTTGGCCTCGTCGTGGATCCGCGCGATGTACTCGCCGATGATCCCGAGCGAGAGCAGCTGCACCCCGCCGAGGAACAGCACGGCGATCATCAGCGCCGTCCAGCCTTCGACCCAGACCGAGGTGAAGATCCGCAGCACCAGTGCATAGATGATCCCGAGCAGCGCCAGCGAGGCCGCCATGATCCCCATGCCGGTGGCGAATTGCAGAGGCCGCGAGGAGAAAGCAAGGATACCGTCGGTGGCGAAACGCAGCATCTTGCGCAACGGATATTTGGACGTGCCCGCGAAGCGCTCCGCCCGTTCATAGGGCAGTGCGATCTGGTCGAACCCGATCCAGGCGACCATGCCGCGCACGAACCGGTGGCGTTCGGGCATCGCCTTGAGGCAGTCAACGACCCGGCGATCCATCAGGCGGAAGTCGCCGGTGTCGAGCGGGATCGGCACCTCGGAAAAGCGGTTGAGCAAACGGTAAAAGGCGCGCGCGGTCGCCAGCTTGAAGGCGCTTTCGCCCTGGCGCGAGGAGCGGGTTCCGTAGACGACGTCGTAGCCTTCGCGCCACTTCTCCACCATCTCCGCAATGACCTCGGGCGGATCCTGCAGATCGGCGTCGATCAGCACCACCGCATCGCCGGCGGCCACGTCGGTGCCGGCCGTCACCGCAATCTGGTGCCCGAAGTTCCGCGCGAAGCTCATCACGTGGATCCGTTCGTCCGCGTCCGCCGCCTGTTTCAGGCGCGCCAGCGTACCGTCACGGGAGCCGTCGTCGACGAAGATGATCTCGAATCCGATGCCCGGAATGGCTTGCAGCGCCGCAGTCAGCTGCGGGATCGTCTCGTCCAGAACCTCCGCCTCGTTGTAGCAGGGCACCACCACGGAGAGGAGATCCGGCGCTGTCATCGTTTCAACCAATGGGTCCCTGCCAATCCACGGTGCATGAAGCCTGTTCACGGGCCTTCTGCCCAAGATCGGCCCGGCCACGTGCAGGTTTTCTACCCTGACAAAACGGCAATTCAAGGACGGTGACAGAGAGCGTCGCCCAGAGTGGCCTTTCGGCGACGTGTCGGGCGTGTAACCACTCTCTGATGACAGGGGTCTGGAAGGTGCTTGAAGCCGGGATTTCAGAGGAGCGCTATGCCGTTTGGAATGAGGCATGACCTACAGGGACATGCCGGCCAGGAGATCGACTGGGTTGATCTGACAGGTCTCCAAACCGATGCGTGTCGCCTGAGCAAGGGGTGCGAGGGCCTGCGAGTTTCGGGGGCATCGTGTCGCCGGGGTGGAAGGAGCGCCAGCCTTACGTATTTCGCGAACCTCAACCGAAAGGCCCGAAAGCGAAGATGAAAGAGCGCTCGATGGCCTTCGCCGGCGCAAGCAGTGCCGCGAAGGTGCGGCAGACAGCTCGCCCCGCCAAAAGGGAGGCGGCGTCTGGAGTTCAGCTCTCTCGCGCGATGTAATCCCTTACGGCCTGAAGGACATTCGACGCGTCGAGCTCCTTCCAGGCGCCGTATCCGGAATGGGTATTCACGAGCTGTCGCTCGACAAGGAGGGCGATCTCTCCACCCGGGTAAGCATCGCCTGAGATCTCCTGCACCCGGCATCGACTCAGTGGGACAGCCCCTTCCTGGCGTCTCAGTCTCTCGACGAATGCTTCAACGTCAGCCCACTTTCCCAATTCCCCCTCCTGTCTCTTCGGTGTCCCTTCGGTTCATTTCATTTCCGTCGACCCGTGGCATGGGACGCTTTCCCCTACCGGGTTGTGCTCGTGTAACGAAATCAGGCCCGAAGCCACGCGCCCAAAGATGGCAACTCACTTATCGACCCACGATTTCATCGTTCACCGCGCCGGGGGAGCGACCGGCGGAGACCGGCGCCACAACAATTCAGCGCACAACCTCAGAGCCGACTTTCCCATCCAGCCTTGGCAGGATGCCTGTCGGGGACATCCAGACCCACCTCGCCGGCGCAAACTCGACACCAGTCGCAGATGCAGCCACGTCCTGCCATCAGTTCCTGGCGTTGCCGGACCCGAGCATGACGATGTCCGCGCCCAGATCGCGCACACTCCGATCAACCCCTGGTCCTGAAGTCACTTTTTTCTGCGTTTTCCTCGGGACCTCGGTACTTTTGCCAAGATGGTCGTTCTGGACACCCATGCGCCGCACCAGAAGTGCCGCATCTGTCCGATTGCGCGACCCGGTCTTCCGCAGGATCGCCTTGACATGCACCTTGACGGTCGACTCGCAGATTTCCAGTTCGCGAGCGATTTCCTTGTTCGAGTAGGCCTTGGCGAGAAGCGACACGACGCGCATCTGCCGCTCGGAGAGATCCTTGAATGGAGAGCTCCTTCGCTCGCCCTCTTCCGGTCTTGCGCCGAGTTCGATGACCGGGAACACCCGCTCGCCAAGCAGGATCAGCTCGATCGCCTTGGAGAACGCCTTCGGCTGGAAGGACTCCAGCAGGAACCCGTCGAAATTCGCCAGCATGGCTTTCTGAATTCTCGCCACATCGCGGCGCTCCGATATGAGCACCAGGCGAGCTTCGGGATGCTTCGCGCGCAGCTTTTCCAAGGTCTCTGCGGACGGCAAATCCGTCGCGGCTGCGTTGATGAGGATTGCTGCCGGACTGTCTGTCGACGGCTCCGAACGAAGCACATCCTCCAAGCTGCGCCACACCTGGGCGATCTGGAAGCGGTGTCGGTCAAGAACGCTCTTGAGACCTTCGCAGGAGATCGAGCAAGAATCGACTACGGCAATCGGATAAACGTCACTTTCCATTCCCCCCCCCCTTAAACAAAGGCAAGACCCAAACCTTGCCGCACCCGACTGGAATGAAATTCCTGAGTTTTAATTCCAGCCGCTCAACACCACGAGACCATCACGTGGCCCGAGCTTCACCAATTGACCCACAACACGAAGCCCTGGCGCTCACCCGCGCCAGGAATTCATCAACACGTTTTTCAGGCAGCACGTCTTCCGAAATGAACCGTCGAAATTAGGCCTCTCTCACTAATGAAAAAGGTTTTCCCACTCGCCTTACACCACGACCCCTTTCGGATTTCTGCCCGGGGCACCCCTCGCCTCTCGAACGTTCGCCGGTGACACTCAAATGTAACAGTGGTGTGACGATACGTAAACACATCAAAAGTTGAGCTTGCCTCCCCCGACGGCCGCGCACCACATTTTGAACCTTCACAATACATCTACTGATCGGGTCAGAGCTCTTCGCATGCATGGCGTCAACGCCATAGAATACTTGATTTACTTCACTATATTCACACGCAGGCCACTCGTCCGAAATGGCCTCCTAAATAAAGCGCAAATTTGATACTCATTATTCACTTTGTAGAGCCTCCTTCTCTGTGAGCATGCTACGAGTGCCCTGGAGGGGGAAGCCTACACCCAAAGTATCATGCCAGTGCACCTAGGACTTACCCCGCGCCGTCCTTCCACGCCGCACCTAACCCCTTTGCCCCCCCGGTGCTGTCCCTTATTCGGACTCAGCCAAAACGCAAAACGTCTACGATGCCAAGACGACCCGGAAAGGACGATTTGCAGGCAGCGTGTCCGACCGGGACCGAAACAATCAATCTGAGGGCGAGCGGTGTAGAATTTGACAATCATGGCAAGCGAAATTCCCGCTTGCCGCGTGGGAGGTGTTTATCGATGAAGGTTGTAATCCAGTGCGGCGGCAAGGGAACGCGACTTCGGCCATATACAATGGTTTTGCCAAAGCCGCTCATGCCGGTGCGCTCTCAACCGGTTTTGGAACTCCTGGTGAAATGGCTGCGCCGAAATGACGTCCGCGAGGTCTATATTACCACCGGCTATCTCCGTCACATCATCAAGAGCTTCTGCGGCGACGGCAGCCAGTGGGACATGCACATCAACTACACCGACGAGGTCGAGCCGCTGGGTACGATCGGCGCTCTCAGCCTGCTGAAGGACGACATCGACTCGACCTTCATGGTGATCAACGGGGACGTTCTGACTGATATCAGCATCGGCGCCCTGCTGGCCTGCCATCGCAACAGCGGAGCCATGGTGACGGTCGCGACGGCGGTTCGCGAAACGTTGATGGATTTCGGCGTGATCGAGGTCGAGAACGGGCGTGTCACCAGCTTCCAGGAAAAGCCCCGGTTCACCAATACGATGAGCATGGGCGTCTATTGCATGGAGCCTGAGGTCTTTCAGTTCATTCCGAGGGGCGTCCCGTTCGGGTTCGACGACCTCGCACACTGCATGCTGGCCCGGAACGAGCACATCCACACATACCGACACGACGGGCTGTGGCTGGACATCGGCCGGATTGAAGACTTCGAGGCGGCCCAGAAACTCGATTGGGATGATCAGGCGCCACCGCACGAGCGGCTGGCAACCGTGGCCTGACGCGCCGCTCGCCTCCGGGCGGACGAACATTTCGATGAGGGAATTGCGATGTTACTAGTGGCTGAGCCGGTCCTCGGCGCGGAAGAACGTGACGCGGTCGTGGAAGTTTTGCAGGGCGGGTGGTTGACCCAGGGTGCTCGAGTGCGCGCCTTCGAGTTGGCCTTTGCTGAGCGTCATGGAGCCAGGGATGCCGTGGCGCTGGCAAACTGCACCGCGGCGCTCCACCTGATGCTGAAGGCGCTCGGCATTGGCCCCGGAGACGAAGTTCTCGTGCCGTCGCTTACCTTTGCGGCAACCGTCAATTCCATTCTCTACGCCGGCGCAGAGCCGGTGCTGGTGGATGTGGAGAGCCTCGACTCCCCTTTGATCTCGATCGATGACGCGGCCAGCAAGGTCACCGCCCGAACTCGCGCGGTCATGCTCATGCACTTTGCCGGACATATGGCTGCGCCGTCTCCCTGGCAGGATTTCGCACGACGCTTCAACGTCATGCTTCTGGAGGATTCCGCACACGCGATCGGCGTCGCCGGCGTCGGCTCCTACGGCGAGGCCGCCGCCTTCAGCTTCTACGGAAACAAGAACATGACCACCGCCGAGGGGGGCATGATCCTCATGCGCGATCCCGAACTGCTCGCCCGGGCCCGACAGATGCGCAGCCACGGAATGACCCATAGCGTCCAGCAACGACTCGTCGCCCGGTCGCCGCACTACGACGTCGACATGCTCGGCTTCAACTACCGCATGGACGAGATCCGGGCCGCAATAGGCCTCGTGCAATTGTCGAGACTGGACCAGATGGCCGGCCGCCGGGCCGCGCTGGTCGCACTCTACAAGGAGCGGCTTCAGGCCTTGGCCTCCCGTCACGATGGCCTGATCGTGCCACGGCCGAAAAGCAGGATCTCGGCCGATCACATCATGCCCATCGTCCTGCCCGCGCGCCTGGATCGCGACAGGGTCATCGCTCATCTGCACGCGGGAGGGGTGCAGACAACCATCCACTATCCCCCCGTCCACACGCTTTCGTACTACCGCGCCCGCGACGGCGCCGTCCGGCTTCCGGTCACGGAGGAGTTCCACCGCAGGGAACTGACCCTCCCGCTGCACCCGAAGATGGAGGATGCCGACGTGTTGCGCGTGGTGGACCTGCTCGAATCCGCGTTCGAGGAGTCCCACGCTCTGACTTGAGGAGGAAAGATTATGCCCAGGTTTTATCGTTCAAGGATTCACATATCCCTCGGTCGGATGCTCGACCTGATCTTTGCGACACTCGGACTGATCGTCCTGAGCCCGCTCATGCTGATCATTGCACTGCTCATCGTGGTGGAATCCGGATTTCCCGTGTTTTTCGTTCAGACCCGGATCGGCCGGAACGGCAAGCATTTCAACATGTTCAAGTTTCGGAAGCTCGACGCCGCACGCGACGACGGCTGCCCGTTGACCCTCAAGAACGACATGCGCATGACCCGGGTTGGCAAGGTTCTGGCCGAAACAAAGCTCGACGAACTGCCACAGCTCTTCAACATCCTCCGTGGCGACATGTCGGTCGTCGGACCCAGACCGGAGAGCCTGGCCTTCGAAGACTGCTTTACGGAAAGCGTTCGGCCCGTGCTTGACCAGCGGCCCGGGATCTTCGGTCCCAGCCAGGTCGCGTTCCGGAATGAATGCGCGCTCTATCCGAAAGGAAGCGACCTGATCCAGTACTATCGCGAGACCCTGTTTCCGGCGAAAGCCGCACTGGACCTGTCCTACTACCCCACCAGAACCGTCTGGACCGACATTCTCTGGATCGTCCGGGGCATCCGCGCCGTATTCACCGCGGGACAGCATCCGAACCTCAAGGGAGTGACGCTCACGGCGCCTGATATTTCATCGTCCGGTCTTCTGCTCGGAGGCAATCTGAAAAGGAGCGAGGGATGAGCGCCCTTCCCGGGAACGAGAAAATCGCCCTCGCAGGACGAAATGTGCTGGTGACGGGCGCGGACGGGTTCATTGGATCTCACCTTGTCGAGGCGCTGGTCGCGACGGACGCCAATGTCACCGCGCTCTGCATGTACAACTCGTTCGACTCGCTGGGTTGGATCGACGACATCCCGGCCTCGATCCGCGGGAGGATCAATGTCGCGCGGGGCGATGTGCGTGACGCTGCTTTCGTCCGCAACATCACCGCCCAGCAGGATACGGTCTTCCACCTCGCGGCCCTGATCGCGATCCCGCATTCGTATGTTGCGGCGCAGTCCTATGTAGACACCAACGTCCTCGGCACCCTGAACGTCCTGGAGGCCGCACGGGAACACGACGTGCGCCGGGTAGTGGTCACATCCACGAGCGAGGTCTACGGAACCGCCCAGACGGTCCCGATTGCCGAGACGCATCCGCTGCAGGGCCAGTCGCCCTATTCGGCGTCCAAGATCGGCGCCGACATGATCGCGGAATCCTTTGCTCGGTCGCATGACCTTCCGGTGGTCATCCTGAGGCCTTTCAACACCTTCGGTCCCCGTCAGAGCGAACGCGCGGTCATCCCGACGGTGATCCGCCAGGCGCTGGATCCGCAGGTCGACGCGATACGGATCGGAGACCTCACCCCGGTTCGGGACTTCACCTTTGTCAGCGACACGGCGGCGGCATTCGTCACCGCAGGGACCGCCACCCGGCTTGATTTCGGCGTTCCTTACAACGCCGGCACGGGGCGCGCGGTCACAATCGGAGAGGTTGTCGACCTCCTGCGCACGCTCACGAAGTGCGACAAGCCCATTGTTCAGGAGACGTGCCGCATCCGGCCTCCGAAATCCGAAGTCAGGGAACTCCTGGCCGACAGCCGTCGCTTTCAATCTGCCACCGGCTGGAGCGCGAAAGTGGAACTCCGCGATGGCCTGGCTCAGGCCGTCGCCTGGTGGCAAGCGCGCGTCAGTTCAGGCAGCGTACGCAGGGAGACCAGCTATGCGACGTAACGTTCGCTCAGCCGGGGCGAACGCCAGCCTCCGTGGCGCCGGCGCGCTTGCCGCGGCACTGGCCGCCATGTTCGCCGGCAGTGGCGCAATGGCGGACGAGTACCGCCTGCAACCGGGCGACGTTGTCGGGATGTCGGTGGCGGGCCTGCCGGAAATGAACATGACGGCCGCAATCCAGATCGATGGAAGCCTGAGCTTTCCCCTTGTCGGACCATTGGAGGCCGCAGGGCTTACAATCGACGAGACCCGGAGTCAGATCCAGACGGCCCTGGCCAGCCGCCTGGTAACGGCCTATCTCCCCGACGGACGTGAAATCCTCCGCGCCCTCGATCGCGATCAGATCTCGGCCTCGGTCACGGAGTATCGCCCGGTCTTCGTAAGCGGTGACGTTGCCGAACCGGGCCGCATTCCGTTTCACCCGGGCATGACCATTCGCCATGCGATTGCCGCTGCCGGCGGCGGACGTCTGGTTGCGGCGCAAGCAACCGGCGAAAACGAAATCGACCTTCGCGCCGACTACGCCGAAGCCTGGCAATCGGCGGCCACGGCCAGTGCGCAAGTTTGGCGCCTGCGGCAGGAACTCGGGGAAACGATCCCGTTCCGGTACGACACCTGGCCTGCCGCCCCCCTCTCGGGGGCTTCGCTGGAGGACATCCTTCAGGTCGAGGATGCAATCCGGAAAGCACGAACCGAAACCCATGATCGGCAAAGAAGTTTCCTCGAACGCACCTTGAACCAGATCGATGCGCAGATCGCCGTCCTGCAGCAGCTCCTGGAGGTCGCGAAGGCCAATGAAGCGGTCGATGCAGAGGCGCTGGCCGGAGCCAAGGACGCGATCGACCGCGGCCTTCTCAACCAGGCCAGAATTGCCGATATCAGGGTGGCAGCGCTCCTTTCCTCGACACGCCGGCTTCAGACCGAGTCCAGCCTCATGCAACTCGAACGCCGTCGCACCGAGGTCGAGCGGGAAAGGTCGCGCCTGGTGGAGGAGCGGCGACTGGATCTGCTGTCGGACTTGCAGTCCGCCCGGGTCACCGAGGCCCGTGAGATCGCCCGCCTCAGCTCCGCGGACGAAAAACTGCGTGCGGCAGGCTTGGCCCTTCCCGTCCCGGCCGGTGGCGACACCACGCCGCTTACGGCCAGCATCATCCGGGACGGGGTCGAGATCATTGGCTCCGTCGAACTCGAGAGCCCCGTTCAGCCTGGCGACGTCGTCGAAGTTCGCCGTGGCCAACGCGTCCCTACAGTTGCGGCGCACGCCTCTTCTGCCGCCGCTCGGGCCATTCAGGCGGAAGCTGCTCTGCGATGATGGCCAAGCCGGCTTGACCCGGCGCTCGCCAGGACCGCAGCAATCCCATCGACATCCCGGATGCCGCCCTTCCGTTGACACGGGCGCATGGTCCCGATCTGACGTTGGATGCCGTCGGCGCACGGCGCCGGAAGGCCAGCGCCGCTCCCACCGGCGTCCATCCCGCGGGGCATATCTGCTCAGAGGTGGCGCCAGACGCCCCGGACGACATCGGACACACTCTGTTCCAGGGCGCGATCCGTCCTGATCGTAACTGCCGGCACGCCCGGGAACGCAGCAGCCGTCTCGATCTCCCGCCGGCGACGCAGACTGTCCGGGTCCGGTCCGTCCCGCTTGTTCCGGGTGGCGTCGCGCAGCAGTGTCGTCTCAATCGGTGCGACCAGGCGAACCACGAGATCCGGGCTCGGCACGCCGCGATACAAACGACGCTCCATGTTCATCAGAAACCGTTTCAAGCGGGAGCCACAGGCCGCAACCGTGGCGTCGTCGAACTGGCTGCCGTCGATTACCCCCGCCTCGGTGGACGGATAGCGGTCAGCCACGACGATCGCCCCTTCGGACGCCGCCCGGCGGCTCCGCAGCAGCAAGGCACGGCGATCATGGGCAAGCAGCACCATCCGCACCAAATAGACGAGCGAATACCGCCCTTCCTCGCGACGCTCGGGCCGCTGGTATTCGCCGGATCGCTCTTCCGGCATGGCCTTGCGAAGCAAGGGGAGCATCAGACGCACCGGGGCCGAAAGCAAAGTCGCCGGCGGCTTACCCACATGGATACGCCGCAGGTCGAGCTGTTTTCCCAGTCGATCCGCAAGCGCCGCCCCCAAGGTCGACTTGCCACTCGCCTTGGGGCCGACGAGCGCGACGATAGCGCCCCCTGCGACCAGGCTGCGCGGCCGGCGCCGGCGCATTCGCGATGACACCAGAATCCCGAGACGCCAGAGTCGTGACGCGGCCGCAGTCATGACGCCCAGCCGCCGCCAGTCCCGCAACCGCCAAGCGAGGCGCAGCCCAAGACGAATACGGCGAAGAACCGCGGTCGGCTCGGCTATGGCCGCGATCAACCGATCCAGTTCCCCATCGGTGGCTCCCGGGATGGTGGACGCCCAGAGCGCCTGTGCTGCTTCATCGCTCGCCCTGTCGCGCAGCCATGCGAGTTCCTCGGGCACAGAGCGGTAATGGCGGTTGACCAGCAAGCATTCCGCGAGGCTGGTATGCTTGAGCAGGATCCGGAGCACGAAAACCGCGAGTTCCGCCTCTGGCGGCGGCAAGGGTATTCCGCTGTCCCTCAGGTCACCGCCAAACAGCAGGGGCTCGAACGGCAATCGGTAGCTCTTGACGAGGCTGTCGCCGGTGACAACCTGGAAGTAGGCGTGCACATGGAGCAGCCTCTGTGTCGCGGAGTCGAGTGCAAAGGCGTGGATCACGCCGGGGTGGCCGCTTCCATATCGGGATAGGGCAAGTTTGAAACCGACGTCCGACAGGGCCTCGAGAAAGGTTGCGGCATCGATCCTGTCGACCAGAACATCGAAGTCTTCGTCGCCCGCCAGCGTCTCCGGAAGTCGGATGTTGCTCTTCCAGTGGCAGTATCGCACCTGCCGGGAGTTCAGCTCCGAAACCAGCGCCATGAAAGGTGCCTGGGCATGGCCGACCGGCTTGGACGCGGGGATTTCCACGGATCTGGCTCCGATTTCGTTCATCTTTCCCCTCCGATATTGCCCTTGGCGAGATCATCCGCTGCGGACCCTTGCGAGCTGCCCCCTCCCGGCCTTCCGGATATGCTGGCGAGCCCTGGGCGCAGACCGAGCCGGCGGTGAACACACCACATCATGCCGGCATTCCATCCAAGCATTGACAGCGCCGCAGCCACCGCGACCCCCGTCATGCCCAAGATCAAATACAGGATCGCGGCGATGATCACGTTGCCGGCCGCGGCGGCGATCATGAGCCTCGATCCCTCGCGCTCGTGCCCGGTCATCGTGAGGACATGCTGCTGCGGTCCGGCTGCCGCGGCAACGAGCTGCCCCGCAACCAGAATGATCAGGATCGTCCTTGCCGCCGAGAACTCCGGCCCGAACCAGTTAAGGATCATCTCGGCGCCGAAAATCAAGGGCGAGGCAACGGTGAGCGTGCCGGCGAGCGACAGTAGCGCAGCCCGCGAGATCAGTGTCTGGAGCCCCGCCATGTCCTTGCGCGCGTACAGGGCGGAGACGGTCGGCGCGAACAAGGTTGCAATCGACAGCCGCGGAAGCGCGGCGATCAGCGAAAGGCTTACGGCCACCGTGTAGATCGCCACCTCTGTGGCGGCGCCGTGCGCGCCCATGATCAGAACCCCGGCCCGGGACATGAGCGTGTCGGCCAGCATGATCAGCGTGAGCGGCACGGCCGGGCGCAGCCACTCGCGCGGCGCATAAAGACGAGGAGACCTGGCCGGTTCGGGAGGGATATGCGCGATGAGAAAACGTCGGAGGATAAACAGCATCACCACCCCGGCGGCAAGAGCCGCAGAGACGGCCGTGACGGCGTCCGGCACGGCGAGACCGCTCAGTACAGCAAGGGCAAGGAAAAGAAAGGTCAGGGTGTCTCGCAGAATGCGTTCCGGGAGCATCGCGGAGATGATGCCTCCGTAGGCGCGTACCGCCGCGGCGCTGACCAGGCGCAAGCTCAGAAGCGGAATGATCGCCGTCCCGATCAGGAGGGCACGCCCAAGCTCGCTCTCAGCTCCGTGGATCGCGACCACCGACACGGCTGCCACCATCGCAAGCGCGGTGCCGGCCAGCGCGGCCCCCGACAGGGCAAATCGGAGCACGCCCCCCGCCTTGGACCAATCCGCGCCGACCTGGTACGCCGGAAGCAGCCGGAGCAGTGAAACGTGGAAGCCCAGGGTCGAGATGTAACCGAGAACCGTGGTCCAGGCGATGACGTAGGCGAAATGCCCGAAGCTCTCGGCGCCGATCAGCCGGACCGTGCCGAGCTGCACGACAAGCCCCACCGCCGCGCCAGCCACCAGCACCAGGAAGGCAAGGGAACTGGAGGCAAACAGGCGCTTTCCAAGCAGGCGGTCCGCATGAAGCGAGAGCCTTGCCCCATCGGGCGCGTCTGTCTGCACACCACTCACCGCGTGGCCGCTCCGGGCGCAAAGGGGCGGCTTCCTTCCAAGGCGACCATGCGGATGGCGGCAACACCGGCCTCCAGATCATCACGGCACGCACCGGACACGCGCAGCACGCGGCGGCCGGAGCCTTCAAGCAGGCCCTCGATGGTGTCGAACACGCTCGCAAGGCCCGGGTTCGCATCCGGAGACCGCTCCAGGAACCGGTAGACACGGCCCTGCCCCGACAGCCGTTCCTCCAGGCGGGCGCGGGTCACGCTCGGCGCCACCTCGATCCGAACGGTGATGTCGGGCAATGGGACGAGCCGAAGCGCCTCGGCAAGGATCTCTTCGTCCGTTCTGCCGGAGTCGAGCGCGAGACCGGCGACGGCACAGATGTAGCCCTGGTCGCGCAGTGCCAGTCCCTCACCGGCACTTGCGGCAAGGCTGGCAAGATAGCGCCTGCGTCGCAACTCTCGCAGGCTACCGTCGATGGGCAGAAGCTTGAGCAATGCGTCGGCGACAGGGTCCTGGCGGGCATTTCCGAACAACACGTCCGCGAGTTTCGCGGCCCTGCTGGCCATGAAAGCCCGAGCCCCCTCTGCCCCGTTCGCTGATGGTGCTCCCGGAACCTCACCGGGCCGCGCGCTGACAAGAAGGCGCACGGGGATATCGTGGCCTTGCAGGTCTGCCGCCACACCGAGTGCCAAGGTGGTCTTTCCGGAAGCCGGCGGCCCGATCAACTCTATCGTACGGCCAGCCGCGCCCGCGTCCGGATGTGTTTCGTCGATCGTCTGGCCGTTCGCGTCAAACAAACCATGGCTCCCGTCACTCTGAACCAGATGTCTCAGCGGCAAACCGGGCGTCCCGGAATGCCTCCGTCGGGTTATGGCGATGAACTGGGTCCGGAGCGGAAGAATGACGCCCCTCGGCGGCCTACCCGATGGCACCTCTATCCCAAACAGGTTAACGCAGCGCCCATCGCCCGTTAATGACGCAAAGGGGGACATGGCGAGGAACGCACGGCCTCGGCAACCCACTGAAAGGGTTAGATGACTACCCTCAAGTATAATATTCCGAACGCCCCGATTTCGCGATGCTGATTGAAGGTGCCGTACGTCTCGAGGACCTGCGGCCACTCCGGCGGGGCGTCTTTCGGAAAGGTAGCTGCTTGTCAGGGATCGACACGAGGCACAGATTGATCGGCCGTGGCTCCAGCTTTGCGACGGCAGCAGGATGGTGCGTACGCCGGCCGGTGCGAGCGCCGGGCTCCGCAGTCAGTTCGATTGACTCTCGGGCACAGGACCACAGGACAGGCGGCGGGACCTGTCGGGCCGGTTCGCCCTTCTTCCCGTCCGGAGATCAGAATGGCCCTTAGGGACGGACCTTCCGCTCGGCACATCGCCCCCTCGCGAGGGCTGGCGTGGATCGGGCTCTGCATCCTTGCCGCCGTGCTGTTGCTGTCCGCCATTCCCGGAAGCAGCCTCGGATGGTCTGGCGTGCGCCTTGTGGCATTCCTCGGCGCAGGGCTCGTGCTGGCAGGTACGTTCCGCTCGACTGCCTTGGCCGGGATCCTCCTGGTCGGGATCATCGTATGTGTGGAAGTCCTTGCGCTTCTTGCCCCGGGCGAGACCGCAGCCCGGGCCTGGGACAGGGTCCTTTGGAGTGCCGCCGGCACCCTGACAGCTCTGGCGCTGACCATCCTCTGGCAAAGGTCTCCTGGACGCGGAGCACTGGCCGCAGTCGCAATCGTGTCTGCTGGCGCCTTTGCATGGCTCCTGGAGACCCTTCCCGGCAGCGCCCTGACACCCCTCTCCGGAAAATCCGGAACATTGCACTATACGGTGAACCACGCCAAGGACTTCCCTGCCGCGTTCAGAATAGGTTTCAACCTGGCGGATGTGTCTTCCGCAGCTGCCCTGGATGGCCTGCCGGAAGGCGCGAAGGGAGTGCTCTGGACACGCAACGGCTACAACTCGACCTGTACCTGGCAGCGGGATGACGCAAGTCTCGTTGAGCTCGTGCATCAGGTGAAGGGTCACCCGAAGTTCAGCGGCATCTACTTCATCTCCGACGTGCCGCGGCCCTCCACCTGCCCGGACGCCCCGCAGCGCATCGCGGAGAGAACGGCCCTCATCCACAAGGAAGACCCGAACGGGCGAACGTTCATCGCGATCAGCGGCGGCTACTACTACCAGGAGGAATTCGCGCAGCTCGCCCAGTCCGCTGACCTGATCGGCGTCGTGGTCTACCCATGCAACACCAAGATCGGCGGCTGCGACATGGCAAAGATTGATGAACGTGTGGGCCGGGCCCTCGACGCCGGCATTCCAAAGGAGCGGCTCGTGCCGGTTCTGCAGGCCTTTGGCCAAGCGTGCACGATCGACCAGAAGAATTTCTACCTCGCTCCCACCAAGCAGCAACTCGCCGAAATCCTCGCCAGATGGGACGTTTTGCTGCCGCCCGAGACCCGGCCGTTCGACATGACCTATTCGTGGGGCATGCAGGAAAACCAGTCGTGTCCGAGCCTCGCGATGCTCGATGGCAGCGACTACCCGGACCTGCAAAGCTCATTCAGAACCTATTTCGCAAGGATGAACAGGTAGCGCCCGGAAGCCCGCCGCGGGGTCGGTGGACACTCCTGGCACCAATGACGATGGAAGGCTGATGACGATCGCACATGTTCTGTATGTCGCCGGCGAAGACGCCGCCCTCCGCCTGCCCTTCATCTCGGCAGTCCGCGACCTGGGCTACCGGGTCAGCGTGGCAGCGAGCGGCGGTGGAGACACCTTCGAACGAGAAGGCATCGATTTCGCGCCTTTCCCGTTCGACCGCTTCATCTCGCCATGGAGCGACAGGAGAGCCATCGGCCGTCTTGGAGACATCCTGGATCGTCTACAGCCCGATCTGGCGCAGGGGTTCGATACCAAGCCTTGCCTGATGCTGCCGATTGCCGCCGCAGGACGCGATGTCCTTTCGGTGCGGACGATCTGCGGCCGGGGGTGGGTCTATTCCTCGCGCTCACCGCTGGCCATGGCGGTGCGCCTGGTCTTCAGGGGATTGCACGGCGTGGTCGCGTCCCGCTACGCCGATGCCACGGTGTTCCAGAACGGCAGCGATCGAGACTACTTCCGCCAACACAACATGGCAGGACGCAACGCGATCGTCATTCCCGCCGGCGGCGGCGGCATCGACCCCGACCGTTTCTACTCCGCCCTGCGGACGTCGCCCGAACCAGAGACACTGCGCGCGGAACTCGGACTGGGAGACGACGAGATCGTCATTACGGTCTCCCGGCTGACCCGCCAGAAAGGGATCGGAACACTGCTTCAGGCGGCCGACCTCGTGCGTCGCAAACGCCCCGGCGTCCGGTTCCTTCTCGTTGGCCCCCGAGACAGCGAGGGGCGTGACGCGATCAGCGGGGCCGAGATCGAGAGGATGGCACCGACGGTCGTCGCCACAGGCGCCCGAAACGACATCCCGGCCCTCCTCCGAATGGCAGACCTTTTCGCCTTTCCGACCGAATACGCGGAGGGTGTGCCGCGCGTCCTGCTGGAAGCTGCCCTGGCCGGCCTGCCCATCGTGTCGACCAGCATGCCGGGCTGTCTGGAGGTCATCGAAGACGGGAAGACCGGACGGCTGGTGCCGCCGCGCTCTCCGGATCAGTTGGCAGACGCCATTCTGCGGGCCTTGTCGGACCGGCAGGAAAGCACTTCCATGGCCGCTCGACTTCCTGCTGCTGTCCGCGACCGGTTCACGGTGGCCGGCGGTGCCGCGCGCCACGATGCCTTCTATCGCGCGCTCCTCGCCGGCCGCGCGAACCGCGCCCATGACGCTCCGGATTGGAACGCGGCAGACGCCGGACCGGCATGACCGGCTTTGGCCCCCATAGGCTCACCTCCTCGGAGGTGACGGGTGTTCGGCCCTCACTGGCAGCCGATCACAGACCTCCGGAGGCCTTGCCATGAGCGCGGTTCTGCTTGCACTCGGCCTGACACTGTCTGCCGCGACACAGCTGCGGCTCGGAGGCCTGCCCGTCGGGCCCGGAGAGATGCTGCTGGTGATGTGGATGGGCATCGCAACCTTCCGGCAGCTCCTATATCAGCCGCTTGCGTTGAATCCGGCCTTCACCCGCATGGCGATATTCTGGATGACGATGCTCTTCATTCTGTGTCTTGGCATGATGGTCGGCCTTGCCGTCGAGCCCTTCCATGATCTCTCAGGAATGCTGCGCGACACCATCGCCTATTCGCTGGTGCTGACATTCAGCCTGCTGGTGGCTCTGCAGCTCCACGACAGAGAGGTGCGGCGTGACATGCTCTGGAAGCTCCTTGTCATCGGAAGCGCATCGCTGACGCTGCAGATTGCCGGAGCATACGGGCTCGCGCCCACACCGGGCACCACCAGTTGGTATTTCGATCGCCTGATCGGCTGGGCAGAGAACCCCAATCAACTCGGCTTCTTCGCATTGATCGTCGTGCTTCTGGGGCTGCACCTCTCCGACACGTCCGAAACAGCCTCGCAACGCACGTGGGCCGCATTGCTTGGAGCGCCTCCGTTCGTTGCCGGTGTGCTGAGCGGGAGTGACAGCCTCATTATCGGGCTGATGCTTTCCGGCGCACTGATTGCGACCTTCAAGGCCATTGTCTGGACCCAGGACGAGGAGATGGCGCCGACCCTGCGCGGGACGGCCGTCGTGCTGGCAATCATGGCCCTGCCCCTGACCGCACTTGCCACGGTTCCTTTCGCGTCCGCGGCGCTGAAAACCTTCGAACAGGGATCGGAGGCGATCTATGGAGAGAACGAACAGGGCGAAACCCGGCTGAAGCTCTGGTCGGAAGCGCTCGAGAAGGGCATCGACTCGAAGCTCGTCGGCTTCGGACCGGGCCCCCACCTGACCAGCAAATCCTACAAGCGCCCTCCGCCCTCCAAGTTCGAGGCCCACAACACGCTGCTCGACCTCTTTACACAGGGCGGGATCGTTGCCGTCGCTGCGTACCTCTGGATCACCGGATCCGCGCTTGTCGGGGTATCACGGGCGCGCAAACCTGCACTCGCGGGGCTTATCGTCGGCATGCTGGTCTTCAGCATGTTTCATTACATCGGGCGGCATCCGATCTTCTGGTTCTTCATCGTGATCTGCTTGCTGGAATCCAGCTTCGGAACCCGCCACTCCCTGAACCGGCAGCAACCCCGGAGAGATGCGGCCGCGACCTGATCCGCGTGCAGAGGCGCAGGCGGCTCGTGGAGGCGAAGCGCTTCATTCGCAGGTCCTGTCAGAAATCCCGGGAATGACCTGCCTCTGCCGCCGTTGAACAGGCTTCGGGCCGAAAAACGGCGCACGCCCAGGGGACGTGCGCCGAAGTTCCGGACATTTCTCCGCCCACTGGCTCGCGATCCATATGAGCGGTGCCGATCGTACAGAGGCGCTCGGGGTGCGCCCCTGCCGATTTCAGGCCACCACGCTCCAGTAGCCGCCGGTGTCGCCCGGATCGATCTCGATCAGGCGGCCGTCGTCCTCGTGCGACCATCCGTAGTCGGCCACGTAGAGGTGCTTTTCGCCGGAGCCGTTGCTTGCGGGGGCAATCTCGATGTCCTTGACGTTGACACGGCGGTTGAGATCCTGCGACCGGGCGCCTTCCAACACCGTGATGACTTCAAGGATCTCGCCATCGCGGTCGAGCTTCCAGATGCTGTCGCTGAAGCCGCCTCCCACGTAGAAGACCTCTTCCTCGGAATCATAGGCCAGGGCCTCGGGATCGAGGATCTCAGGCGCCAGCACGAACGAGTCGACAAGCTGTGTTCCGAGCTGGTCCACCTCGATGACGGTTCGATCGATCCCGTTCACGATGAACAGGTTTCCGGTCTCGGAGTCGAAGGCAATGTCCTCCGGGTCGTTCCCGCCGAGCGGGACTGTGTCGAATTCCCAAAGCACGGTGTCGGGCCGCTCCGGATCGATCGCGAACACCTTGTAGGCGTCGTCGTCAGTCACGAACATGCGCCCGGTCAGCGGGTCGAAGGTCAGCCCGGTCGGCTCGTCCGTGAACCCGAGTTCGTTGGCCTGTTTCAGCGTGCCGTCAAGCGTGAGCGCAACGACATTTTCGGCCCGGAAGAAAGGTCCTTCATCGACCTCGGAGTCGACCATCACAAGCGTGTCGGAGAACGGGTCGTAGGCAATGCCCGAGGGATCCGTCAATCCGAGGGACGCGGTGGCGGTCTCGGCCACGACCTTGGGACCCTCGTCGACGATCGAGACGGATGCCTGCCCGGTGCCAATCGCGACGGCCGCACCGCTTCCAATGAAGGTCGCCGAGTCGATCCTGAGCGAGAAACTCTCGGTTCCCTCCTGCACATCGTCATCCTGTAGAACGACGGGAACATAGGCCGTGGTGGAACCCGCCTTCAGATCGATGCTGCCCGAACTGATCCCGAAGAAATCTCCATCCTGATCGCGCGCCGACCCATCGACGGTGCTGAAGGTGATGCGAACATCCTCGTTAAGCGGCTGTGAGAGTTTCAGAACGAAATAGGCCGCCTCGGCATCCTCGGACAAGGGCGCCGAGCCGAAGGTCGAGACCGAGATGCTTGCGCTCTCGCCGAATTCAATGATCTGGCTGGCATTCAGGGTCGCCCCGGACTGCATCAGGGTGATCCTGAGGGCTTTCTCCGACCCAGTGCCATCCGGGTCCCAGAGCAGCTCCGCCTTGTCCGCCCGGTAGACGAACTGGCCATGCCCGGAAGCCGTCGCGGAAGACCCTGTGACGAAGTAATCCGCATCGAGCACACCGCCGGTGAACCCCGCGCCCTCGGACAGGCCGAAATCACTGCCATAGATCGCCAGGCGGTCATCGGAAGAGAAATCGTAGATCTTGTCCCATTCCCCGGCTTCCGGCTGCAGGACAAAGATGTCTGCGTCGTCCCCGCCATAGAGGTAGTCGCGCCCCTCGCCGCCGGCGATGATGTCCTTGCCGTCATAGCCGTAAATCGTGTCGCGGTCACCGCCGCCGAACAGGCTGTTGTCCCCGCTGTTGCCCTTGATGTTGTTTCTCAGATCATTCCCGGACCCATCGACCGAAGCGCTTCCCAACAGCTGCAACTTCTCGACATAGTCGCCAAGGGTGAAACCGATGTAGCTCTTGACGGTGTCGGTTCCCCCGTCGTCCGTGCCGGACACCGTCTCCTCGCTGACGATGTCGCCGGGATCGTCGACGTAGTAGCTGTCGTCTCCAGCCCCGCCGAACATGAGATCGCGCCCCTCGCCACCGTTGAGCAGATCGTTTCCAGCGCCGCCGTAGAGTTCATCATTGCCGCCCTTGGCATAGAGACGGTCGTTCCCCCCAAGTCCGTACATCCGCTCCCAGCGGTCGGAGCCGATCAGGTCCTCGCCGGACTCCGTACCGAAAACATCGAAGAACTCGGGGCCCCCTTCACCGGATTGCGGATTGCCCCAGTAGTCACCAGGGGTGCTGAAAATACTGATCCACGCCAAGCTATCGGTCATCTGTTCGGCCTTTTCTGATCTGAAGAACTCGCCAAGTAATTCCCGGGACGATTGCAACCTCGTCTGACACACCTCCCGTCCGCCGGACCGCGACCGGGCTGTGTCCTGAAGCATCCCGCTCCGGATGCGAAAAGCTATGCATTCATTCTAGCGCACTGGCCGCAGGCGTTACGGCAATTGTGGGGGAGGCCGGATGAGCATGAGTAGTGCCATCGGCTACCCCAAACCACTGATCGCACTGGATTCATCAGGGGGCCACAAGCACGACGGCGCTGCGGCTCGGAGGGCCGCCCGCTTGCCGGGAGGAACACCTCGCGCTGCGTCTCCGGACACCCCCGCCCATTCGAGACGACCTCTCGTCAGGTCAAATGGGGTGAGCGCCGGGCATGACAGCGGCCCGGGTGGGTTGGCTGTACCGATGGCGCATGTGAACCCGCAGATTGACCTGGTTGACGACCGCGCTGACCGGCAGTGAAGCATCCTGGCTCATGCTTCGGATGCGGTTGATGGCAGTGAGCCCGGTCTGCGCGTCGGTCTGCCCCCACCGCACCGCCAGTATCACCCGATCCACCATCGAGGCCAGCAACTGCGTCTCCGCGGCATCCTCGGCCGTGCCGCTGTCGAGCAGGATGTAGTCGTAGTACTGTTTCAGGTGCGCAAGGAATTCTGAGAAATGGTCATCCGCCAGGACCGAGAGAGGATCCATTTCAGATTTCGGCAACGACAGGAAATCAACACCAGTGTCTCTTGCCGTGACCACCGCGTTCCCAAGCCTCGCGGTCAAGCCGGCATCGGCTGCAAGGGCGTGCTCGACAATGGCTTCAGGCCGAACGGGAGCCCCGTCGCTGCCATTCCATGGCAACCGCCCGTCCCTTGCTCCCTGCGTGACTCCCTCGGCCATTGTCGATTGTTGCGTATCGGCATGACTGCCAAGGCTCGCTCGGGCAAGGTCATCCGCAAGTGCAGAACGATCCAGCTCGCCGTTGCCCAGCCGCTTCGCGACGCCGGGATTCCGGAAATCTAGATCGATGACGAGGACTCGCCGTCGCAACTGCGCAGCATAGATCGCGAGACTGGCTGCAAGGGTCGTCTTTCCATCACCCGTCGCACATGAGGTTATCAGAAGCGTTGTCGGCTGAATTCCATCGACCGAGCGGCCGGATGATGCGAGGTACACGCCACGGATCGCCTCGGTGAAATTCGCGAAGGGCTCATCGCGCAGGAGTTCCTGGAGTCTCCCGATCTTGCGCCGGGAGATCCTGGGAACGAGGCCGATGCAGGGCACGCCGAGGGCTTCCTTCACGTCGCGCTCACCTCTCAGGCGCTGATCGAGCCGTTCCCGCAACGCCGCGATCATTCCGCCGACGATCAGCGACACGACAAGCGCCGGCACAAGGAAAAGAAGCGGGTGCGGCGTACTGGGCGCCACCGGGATCGAGGCGGATGTGATCAGGCGCGCCGACGGCGGGTCGTTCTGGGCCGCCTGAAGGTCAGCATGTCGGCGCAAAAGGCTTTCATAGGTCTGGCCCGCACTGGCCGCCTGGTGTTCCAGTTCCCGAACCCTGACCCATGCTTCGCTCTGACCGACGCTGACAACCTGAAGCGAGGCCAGCCGGCGTTCGATATCCCGGATGCGGCTTTCGGCAGCGACCCGGTCCTGCGCCAGGCGCTCGAGGTTTGCGGTATAAGGCTTCTTCGGACAATCCAGATCCGAAGCGCAGGCGATGGCTTCAGGCAACGCGTCGTCCTGCTGCGAAACGACATCCAGGACCGTGCCCTGCTCCAGTCCGCTTCGGCTTGCAGCCTGGCGACGATCCAGTTGTGACACGAGCACGTTCAGATCCGATCGCGCGATCGACAGCTGTCGGTTCAGGTCGGCGATCTGCACGGCCGTCGTATCGGTCTCGGCCGCTTCGCTCAATCCGAACCTTGTCTGATGCCCCCTGAGCTCCGACACCGCCCTGTCGAGGTTTGTTCGGGCATCCGGGATGCGTTCGGCCACGGACGCTATGAAATCCGCCCGCCGCTCGCGAAGGAACCTTGCCTCCAGGTCGAGATACAGTTCGACCGCCCGGTTCGCGACAATGGCGGAGACCTCTGGATCGGTCGAGGAATAGGTGACTGCGATCAGCCGCGACTGATGTTCCTTGAAGGCGTTCAACCCGCGCGTGAGCGCTTCGTAGTCCAGCGCAGGCTCCGGCGTCGGCGCCTGCGCGGCTTCCACGATCCTGCTGACGGCCGGGTTCGACACCAGGGGCTGGAGAAGCTCTCCGAGCGAGCCTTGGCGTGCGCCGGGACCGGCGAGGTTTTCACCTGAGGTGCCCGCGGATTCCTTCGACTGAAGGCGCTCGCCGGGATCTTCCGCGAGACTTTCGGCGAGGCGGCGCACATGATTTGGCGAAATGAGCATCTCGACGAGCGTGTCAACCGCAGCCTCGTCAATGACGGCAGTCCCATTCTGAACCTGCGGCTCGAACAGAATTTGTGCTT
The DNA here is from genome assembly GCF_900188335.1 of Tropicimonas sediminicola. Lineage (GTDB taxonomy): Bacteria > Pseudomonadota > Alphaproteobacteria > Rhodobacterales > Rhodobacteraceae > Tropicimonas > Tropicimonas sediminicola. Next base: position 206,526 of record NZ_FZOY01000009.1, read on the forward strand.
TCGCCGTGTACCTCGGCTCCAAAAGGATCGCCGCTGCCACGGTCAACCCCAACGCGAGCAGCACGAACCCGGCGATCAGGAGCCAGCGACGTCTGAGGAGGGTCGTGACATGATAAAAATGCAAAGAGTTGGAATCGCTATAAATCATCGACCAACCTCGGCAATGCACCAGCTTGAGAATTTACAATCCTGAAAAAATCAGCCGAGTCGGAGATAATGCCACCCAAATACGAGAACTGAAAATCCATCACCGACCCGATCAAAACCTTTCGCCCCAAAGGACGACACAGGAATTCCGCGCAAAAACCGCGCTGCAAATCAGTCCTTTCAATTTCCCCCAGCACGTTCACTTCGCACCCCAACTCAAACAAAACAGCTGCCAAATTCCATCAATCTCGCGAGAAACTGTTAGGGATAATTCCCAAAACAGTTTCCACAGACATCAGCCTGCCGAAGAACCCCAGACCCAGGTTGATCGCCCGTAGGTCTGATGTGCCTTCGGAGCCGGCAGCGGGTTACAATGCTCCTTCCTGTTGTCTCATCATCGCATCGGCAGACGAAGAGCCATAAGGGGGTAACGGGTCCCTAGAATGGGCGATTCGCCCTTTGCGCGAGGGTAGAAGGCTGACCGCCGAGCCCTAGCGCCCGGGGATTCGTGGCAAAATTGTGGCGCACATCAATTCCCTCATACCCCTAAAGAGGTACAATTGAGAGGCCGCGCCATTAACGCGACAGCGGCGATAGAACCGCCACGGGATTCACCAACCCCGAGGCCAAGCGATGGAAATTTTCCATTTATGCTCAATGCCATTGGGCACAATTCCGCCGACATTCCGGACGAGGTTTGCCTTTCATGATCCACCGAGTCATCTATCGGTTCACGGAAGCAAGCGGCTGCGAGAATGCAGCTGCCACAAGAAAAACAACTTACATGGCTACACCTCATTGGCAGCCACGTATCGGAGCAGAAAATGACCTCAAATACCGTACAGGCATTTGAAATGCCTGAGCGTTTTGCAAGCGTCAAATCACGCACGTCTATCGCGATACACTCCCAAGGGAGTGTTGACAAATGAGCATCATCACATTGGAAGGCGATTACGGTTACTCGCCGTACAAGATTTCCGGTCTCGACGAGGGATCTGTAATCGATGCTGCCAACGCTACCTTCATTCATGACAACGATGACAGCGATGGGGAGAGCAATCCCTACCCGATCATGGTCTACGATTCTCCGGGCGTGATCATCGAAGGCGGGACGATCGAGGGCAACATCGATCAGGAAAGCGCCTGGCGCAGTGTCTATGATCTTGGAAATGCTGCCGCGATCCGCACAGAGGATACGCCCGGGGTGGTCATTCGGGATTGGCGCATCACGGAAACATGGGACGCAATCCGCGTTTCGTGGAACAGCGACGACTTTCTGATCGAGAATGTCTGGGTGTCCGACGCCCGTGACGATGCCGTAGAGAACGACAGGCTACTGAGCGGCACGATCCGCGACTCCCTGTTCGATGGCGTCTACGCTGGCCTGAGCATCGACCCCTCGTCGTCCAGCCCGGTCGATGGAAGCGATCAAACGGTCACGATGGAGGGAGTCCTGCTGAGACTTCAACCGTCGCTCTACAAAGGTGAGATGACCCATGGATCCTTCATCAAGACGGACTCCGCCACCGATGGCGAGGTCACGCCGAACCTGCGCTTCATCGACTGCGTTTTCGCGCTGGAGGTTGTCGAACACCGCAGCTATCGCAGCATGTTCGACGCATGGGATCATACCATTCAGTCGTCGGGAAATGTCTTTCTGAACCTTTCGGACACGCCGCTGCCCGACGACTATCCCATGCCGCCGGACGGATGGGAGGTCCTCCAGGGGCAGGAAGCCCGCGACTACTGGGAAAAAGCCCGCGCCGAATGGATAGAACGCCACGAGGACGGGGAAGCCCCGTCGGATCCGGGCTCCGAAACGGGGCTCGAACCCGAGCCGCAGCCCGAGCCGGAACCCGACCCGCAGCCTGAACCGGAGCCGGGACCTGAGCCTGAGCCCGAGCCCGAACCGGAACCTGAGCCCGAGCCCGAGCCGGAACCTGAGCCCGAACCTGAACCTGAGCCTGAGCCTGAGCCTGAGCCTGAGCCTGAGCCTGAGCCTGAGCCTGAGCCTGAGCCTGAGGAAGGGAATGCCAACCCGACCTTCCGCGGAAGAAGCTTCAAGGGCGACGACAGCGACGAGTCGATCGTCGGCAATGACGCTGACAACAAGATCGATGGCAGGAACGGACTCGATCACATCCGTGGCGGCGCCGGCGACGATGTCATCCGCGGGAACGACGGCGCCGACCTGATCTGGGGCGGAGGCGGAGATGATGTCGCGTATTACGCTCGGGAAAGCGACTCCCGCGCCTCGTACGGGATCGATACGATCATGGACTTCGAGACCGGAGACCGGATCGACGTCTCTGCGATCGACGCCAACCGCGAGATCAGTCTGGACCAGGCTTTCGAGATCGTCTTCGGCGAAGTCTCCGGAACACCGGGGGAACTCGCGATCAGTTTCGATTCCGAACTTGGCAAGACGGTGATCTCGGGCAATGTCGACGACGACCTCGATGTGGAATTCCAGCTGTACATCGAGGGCGACGTTGCCCTGACGGACAACGACTTCATCTTGTGATCCAAACCCGGGCCGACCGCGTCAAAGCGGTCGGCCCGCTGCCTTGCGCAAGGCTCCGGGCATTGTGCAGTCACCCGGCTTCGATCCGCTCAACCATCTCGATCGCTTGCAGCGTCTGCGCGACCAGCGTTTCGAAGGACAGGGTCTTCGGACGACGCATGTAGGTGACGATGTCCTGCGTGAGCAGCGGCTCACTCCATCGGGACGCAATCGCCCCGCGCCCGTGGCGCAGCCCCAGAACACAGAGCATCTGCGCGGCGTTGCAGTCGACGTCATGACCGATACCGCACAGGATGGTTAGCGTGCGGTCGAAATCGTCTCCTCCAAACCAGAGCGCGATGATCTGCGCAGCCGCGTTTGGATAGACATGAATCCAGTTGAAGTCCCGATAGGCGTCGTCGCACACCGCCCATGCTGCCTGCCAGTCGGAACCCGACCGGCAGGCGTCCAGGGCATGCCGGACCACTTGTCCATACTCGGTTTGAGCGGGAACAAGGCTGACGCAGCGCTTCAGGAGATCCCGCAGGTCGCCGGGGTCGAAGGCCAGCGCACACAGAACAGCGTTGAACACCTCGCCGAGAATGCCATTGCCGGCATGGCTGATTTCGGCATCCATCCAGGCCAGCCTTGCGGCCTCGCGCGGCCGTCCCGGCACGACCATGCCGCAGATCGCGCCGCGCATCTGTGCGCCGATCCACTCGTCGAACGGATTGCCGCAACGTCCTGACTGCGGAGGCAGCACGCCGCGGCGCAGGTTGTCCAGTGCCACGCCCTCAGCGGACCAGCCCAACGGGATCATCGCGACCCAGTTCTCGGCGATCGCCCGAGAGGTCACATCGGGACCATGTGCGAGATAGGCCTCGAGGAATGCCAGTTCGAAGGTGATATCGTCGTTGTACGTGTTTGGCGGACGCAGGTAGCCGGTAATCTCGCCGAAGCTCGAGGAGATATTCTCGGCAGTGTACCCTTCCAGCGCTGTGCCCGCTGCCGCTCCGACCAATTGCCCCAGCCAACCGGCCGCGATCCTGTCCGGCAGCGTCGCCGCTTCCACCGACAGGTCTTCCGGCCATGCGACCTCGCGATCAAAGCTCTCCCAGTCGGCAAAACGAACTGTGGCCTGAGATGGATGCGTGGGATCCTGCCGCCCCGCGCGCATAAGAGCCCGCAGCTTCATGTCGACGCGCAGCAAAGTCTCCATATCGCTGGCATCCACCGCGGCCAGTCCTTGCTGCAACAAGGGGCCGTAGTCCCCCAGTACGACCCCCTTGTTTTCCAAAGATTGCAGCGCCCCCGCCATCAGGCATTCCGGCGCCCCGGACCCAGGTGCATTCGAGGCCCAGAACTGCATCAACTCGTGATCCTGTTGCCGCATCAACTCCGACGCATCCCAGGTCTGTTCGTCTTCGGCGCGTAGTTTCGGGGCAGTGTGGCGCAACAGATGTGCGGTGTGTTCGGCTGCTTTCATGCCGCGCTCCTGAATGGTGCTATCGCTGGTCTTGCCTGTCGGTTCCCGGCTACGCTCCAACTGAACGACCGGACGGGGGCATCTTGCGAAAACGTGTCACGATAAGGGATGTGGCAAAGGCGGCGGGCGTGTCCTCGGCCACCGTATCCTACGTGATGAACGATCTCGGAAAGGTGACGCCAGAGGTAGATCGACTGGTGCGCGAGGTCGCACGCGACCTCGGATATGCCCGCAACCGGGCCGCCGTCTCGTTGAAGACCGGCCGCCACAACGTGATCGGGTGCATCCTCCCGACGCTCGTAAGTCCGATCTTTCCCGAGATCGCAGAGGCCGTTCAGAGCCATGCCGAGACCAAGGGACTGGCGACCTTGCTGGTCAATTCCGGTGACACAGCGGAGCGCGAGGCGGAAGCACTTCGGATGCTGGCAGGTTTCGGCGTGGACGGCGCGGTGGCGGTCCTGCACCCGGGGTTCGACGTCGACGGAGCCCCCCCTTTCCCGATCGTGACGCTCGACAGCGCCTTGCCGGGCCATGACTGCATTCAGGCAGACCACGCCGGGGGCGGCCGGCTGATCGCGGAACACGCGCGTGGGCTGGGCCATACCCGTGTCGGCCTGCTGTCCGGCGCGGACGAGATCGCCTCCAGTCGCGCACGACGGCAGGGGTTTCTGGAGGCTGCCGAAGGGCATTGCGAAATCGTCTGGGAAGAGACTGTTCCCCTTACCGCCGCGCTCGGCCCGGCCGCGCAGCGCAACCTTGCGCGGCGCGATGTGTCGCTCGTGGTATGCGTGAACGACCTGGTGGCAATAGGAGCGCTCTCCGCCTTGCGCGATCTCGGCGTCGATGTCCCCGGCGAGGTCTCGGTGATCGGGTTCGACGACATCGGCATGAGCTCCTGGCCGCTGATTGGCCTGACCACGATACGCCAATCGTTGTTGGAGCTTGGATGCGGTGCGGTGAACCAGCTGGCACGCCGCATTGACGGCGACATTGCACCGCCGAACACCAGGATCCTGCCGGTGGAACTTGTGGAACGGGCGACGACCGCTTCTCACTCGCCCTCTCCGGAGTCCCTTGCCGCCAGGCGGTCGCGCAAGGCCGCGAGGAAGGGAATGTCGCGAAACTGATCTGGCTGCACCAGATCCCAGTCCACACCCGCCGGCACGCAACCTGCGGGCGGAACCCGGATCAGCTCGGCCTCGGTCGCGATCATCGTCAGCGGGCTGTCATGGGCCATCATCGGCACGCGCTCGGGGGCGACCAGCTGCGAGGAATGGACCAGCGTGACCATCGGCGTGTCGGGTTTCACGGTGCCCATCTCGCGGAAGATGCCAGTCTCGAGATCGGCGAAGCCTGCGCCCTTTCCGGTGCGGCCGCCTGCGCGCGACACCGCGACGGAGCCGACGATGCAGAAATCCAGCGCTGGCACCTCGTCGAACTCGATCCGTTCGCCGTGCATCATGTAGCCCTCGGACGTGGCGGCCAGCTCGAAGCTGACGCCTTTCACCCTCAGCACATTCGGATCGAGCCGAAGATAGGGAAACTGCTGCGTCAGGGCGGGCACCGGTACATAGAGCACCTTGCCCGCATACAACGCGCGCAGGCGGATCGGGATCTGCGGCGGGTCGGGATTGCATTTGACCGTCTGGGCCGCCTGCCATTCGGACGTCAATGACAGATTGTAGGCCGCCATATCCGCCCCGGCGAAGTTCGGGATATTGCCCGAGGCCGGACCGACAGCGATCCCGGTTTCCTCCAGCATCAACCAGATTTCCTCCCGAAGCTGCTGTTTGGGCGGGCTGCGCCTTGCCCATGTTCCGGCATTGCTCGACACATTCATTCTCCTGATTGCAGAACGGCGAGACTGGCGCCGCCGTCATTGTCGTAAAGCCCTGTCACCGAGTCCGGCCTCAACCAGACAGTCTGCCCTGTCTCGAGAGCGGCCTTGGCAACGCGAACCAGAAGCGCTGGCGTGTCCGGGCCGGCCCCGGAAATTTCCACATGCGCGAGCCGTTCGCCGCCGGTGTATTCCAGCGCCTTGAGTCGCCCCCGGATCGCCCCCGGCGCATCGGCCGATACCAGCTGCAAGCACTCGGGGCGCAGCGCAAGGCGGGCCGGGCGATCGAGGTTGGAAAGGCAGCGGGCTGCGGGACCGTCGGGACGCCAGGTGGCGCCGCCAATGCTGACCGTGCCCGGCCATTCGTGGGGCGCGACCGGCAGAAGGTTGGCGGGTGGGCTGCCGATAAACGACGCGGCAAACGCAGTTCCAGGATGGTCATAGAGACCTTCGGGGGTGTCGACCTGCAACACCTCGCCACAATCCATAAGCGCCACCCGGTCGGCAAGGGTAAGCGCCTCGACCTGGTCGTGGGTAACCATGATCGTGGTCAGTCCGGTGCGCTCGTGCAATTCCCGAAGCTCGACCCTGACCGACTGCCGCAGGACCGCGTCGAGGTTGGACAGGGGTTCATCCAGCAAGAGCAACCGTGGCTTGATCGCGATGGCGCGGGCGATCGCGATACGCTGTTGCTGGCCACCGGACAGCTCTCCCGGGCGACGGTTTCCGAAGTCGCGCATGGAGACGATATCCAGCGCCTCATCGATGCGGCGCTCGGCCTCGCCGCCCCGGATCCCGCGCATGTCCAATCCGAAGCCGACATTGCTCCGCGCATTCATGTGCGGGAACAACGCGTAGTTCTGGAATACCAGGCCGATGTCGCGATCCCACGTCGGCACGCGGGTGATGTCCTGCCCGTCAAGCACCAGCGCGCCTCGGTCCGGATCGAGCAAACCGGCGAGGATCCGCAGAAGCGTCGTCTTTCCCGATCCAGACGGTCCGAGAATCGTCAGGAACTCCCCCCGCGCGATGTCCATGTCGATGCGTTGCAGCGCCGTAGCGCGGCCATAGCGCTTGGCCACGTCCCGGAGCGTCAGATAGGCGGTCATGTCCGCAGGGCTCTCTTGCTGATGACTTCGGTAAGGACCACCGCCACGAGGATCGAGACGATGATCATTGTGCCGATGGCAAGCGTGGTAGGGTCGATCCCCTGACCGCGCAGTTGAGAGTAGAGCCGCACCGGGAAGGTCATCCAGCTGGAACCGGCAATGAAGGTCGATACGATCACGTCGTTGAACGAGATGAAGAACGACAGGGCCGCGGATGTCGCCACCCCTGGCAGCGCCAGAGGCAGGGTTATCCGCACAGAGGCTCTCGCCGGCTTCGCCCCCAGCGACCGCGCCGCCAGTTCCAGACCGGGGTCGATGGAGGCGAGACTGGCCAGCATGATCCGCACCGAAAACGGCAGGGTGAAGGTCGCGTGCGCGAGCAACAGCCCCGGCAAGGTGCCACCAATGCCAAGCCAGGAATAGATCTGGAGCAGCGCAATCGCCCAGATCACCAGGGGCAGGGTCAGCGGCGCAAGCAATATCATCTCGAGCGCCGCGCGGGACTTGAGCATTCCCCGGTGCAGCCCAACTGCCGCGGTGGTTCCAAGCACCACGGAGATAGTGGTGGCCAGCGCTCCGACCACCGCGCTGTTGACCAGCGAACTTCGGTACTCCGCGCTGGCGAAGGCCGCGCGATACCACCGAAGCGACAGCTCGCGCGGCGGGAACCGGAAGAACTTGCCGTCGTCGAAGCTGGAGAACGCCAGCACCAGCAGCGGCGCGATGATGAAGAGCACGACGAGACACGTGAAGCCCGCGAGCAGAGACCGTCTCATGCCCGTCCCCCTGCCCTTCGGCGCAGCGCGACCAGCAGCCCTCCCAGGACGGCAATCAAGCCCAGCATCACCATCGCCAGTGCAGCGGCGAAAGGCCAGTCAAGCACAAGGCTCGCCTGCTGCCAGGTCATTGCCGCGAATGTGGCGATCTTCCCCTGCCCAAGGATCTGCGGGGTCACAAAGGACGTCAGCGCGGCGCAGAACACGAGGGTCGAGCCAGCCAGAACCCCCGGAGCGCTGAGCGGAAACACAACGCGGCGCCAGACTTGCGACGGTCGCGCCCCGAGCGACATCGCCGCTTCCTCGAAGCTTGGCGGGAGACGGTCGAGTACGGCCACCAAGGGCAACACCATCAACGGCAGGAAGGCCTGCACGAGGCCGATCAGGATACCAGCCTGCGTGCCCAGCAAAGGTATCGAGCGGTCGATCAGTCCGAGAGCCTTGAGAGTCCCGTTGATGAGACCCAAGGGGGACAGGATGTTGACAAGCCCCAGCGTGGGCAGCAGCGCACCGCACACCATCGGCAACAGCACCAGAGCCGTTACCAGCCGCCGAAACCGGCCCGCCCGACGCACGATCCAGAAGGCCACCGGAAACCCCAGGACGAGCGAGATCACGACCGTGGCAAGGCTGAGCCACAAGGTCCGCCCCAGGCCGCGCAGGTAGTAGTCGTCCGAAAAGATCCGCCGGTAGTTTTCCAGTGTCGGGGTCGGGTCGATCAGCAATGTGCCTTCCGGCTGCGACCAGAAGCTCATGGCCACCAGCAACAGGAATGGCGCCAGGAAGACACCTGCCACCAGCAGAAGCCCCGGCGCCACCAGCAGCCGCGCATGACCCCGCGTTACCATCGTGCGCCCCCAACATGCGTGGACGAGCGGCGGATCACTGCCCGAGAACGTCCCGGTTCCAGCGTTCCGTCCAATCGGCGCGCTGCGAGATCACAAAGGGCCAATCCAGTTGGAGCAGCGCTTCGACCTCGTCGGGCGTGTTGATCGTGTCGGCAGCCGCCTGCTCGCTGAGTTCCGCCTTTGAGTTGGTCGGGCCGAACAGGAGCTCTTCGGCATAGGCTTCCTGCGTCGCCGGGCTCAGAGCCAGGTCGATGAACATCGCGGCCAGCTCCGGATTCGGCGAATTGGCCTGAGAACGGCGGTGAGAAAGTCGGCCACGGTAGCGGCGGGATGACCCTGCTGCGGGCGGCGTAAAAGTCGTCCACCTTTGCCCTTCTTGATTTGA
>NZ_FZOY01000003.1 GCF_900188335.1 Tropicimonas sediminicola
ACCCACACTCCGGCCTGAAATGGCGCTCGCCCCGCGAGTTCATAAGGGCCCAAACCGAAACCGCGTAGGTGTCCGGTCAAATGGGGGCAAGTTCAGTGAATGACCATCACGAGCCAGCCTCACAATAGTTTCAAGATAACCGAGCCGTTCAAAGCTAGGCATAGAATATAGACGCTCTGCCATCCGAGCAGCCAATTCAAATTTCTCATATTGTTGTCTCGCTTTCGTTGTGCTTGCGGATGCGTTCTCCGGCTTGCTGCGCCGTTGGTTTCTTTTCGAGTGGGTATAACGACACTTCGGAGAACAGTAGGTTTTGTTGGAGCGATATGGGAACAACGCTCCACAGTTCGGGCAAAGGGATTGGGACGGTGGTGAAGTCTTCTCCACCCCCGCACGGTCGATTTGATGGTCTTTCATTAGATGATAGGAATTTAGAACCGATAGACGATAAGTTCACCTGGCTTGCTTACTGTAAGCCCGAGGGTTTTTGCTCGGGCGACAACTTGGTCTGCACTCGCGGCACGCATGGTGAACAGTCGATTGAGTTTGGTGGACCCTGTAGTTGGGTCTGTGATTTTCATGCTGGCTTCAAATACGGACATTGGAACGCCTCCAAATGATCAGGCGATTTCCCGAATGTTCTGGGAAAGCTGAGTTGGTATGAAAAAGGGAGTGGATTGGCACGATAGCGCCAAGCGGTAGGGTCAGAGTGGAATAGGAGCGTGCCTCGGGAATGCCCTGAGTGGGGCTGAGGTGCTTTGGGGTTGTTATGAGTGGTGTCCTGAAAAAGCCGAAGGACGCCCTGGGACATGGTGAGTGCTAGACGAGATTGGGTGTCTATTTTCCTAATGGGAAGTTTTCAGGGAAGTGCGGTGTTTGTACCTAATGCGAGGTTTTCAACCGCTCCCGCTCAGCCCAACAAAACAAGGACTTTGGGTGCGCCAGTGCGCACGGGCGTCTACTTACCTAATGGCAACTTTTCAGGGAAGTGCGGTGTTTGTACCTAATGCATAGTTATCAACCCCGAGTCCCCCAGGTCACCTCAAGGCCAACCCAAGGTTCACCCCCGCTCCACCTAGACGCTCAGCCACCAAGCGTTCAGCCATCAAGCGGTTCTCTCTTGTTATGGGTGTCCACGCTTTTGGCGCTGGTCACTCAGCCGTTCGGCGGTCAACCCGTACAAGACCCTGACAGCCTCAAGGTTAACCCTCTGTAATCTCAAGGTTGACTGCGAGTGAACATAATCGAACTCGCTTGTTGTTGTCGTGTCGGAGAGGATCAGCCGATAGACGCTCAGCCACGAGGCGTTCAGCCCAATCGGATCAGGCGACACAGAGAGCCCCCCCCCCCCCCCCTGGCTTGTCTTCGCTGGCAGGGCCTAGGATGTTCGGTCGTGGTCGCTGGTTGGTTGGGGGTGGGCCTCAGGTGTGTTGGCTGTGGACCTAGGGTGCACCGGGGGAAGACCGACGCGCCCTGCGATATATACCTCTTCAGATTTTTTGTAGAAAATTCGGCCTAACTCTATAACTTGTCGATCACTTCCTGAAACCTCGGCATTGGAACGGAACCTACTTCGATCAGGATTGGAGTATCTATGTTTCCGTTGATCTCTGACTCCGACACCGGAATGCCCGCAGCCCTCAAGCTATCTGCAAGACAGATAAACTGTGGGGTTTTTTCGCCTATGTGCCCAATCATGATTCCGTCATAGACTTGGCCACGATCATCCGTGAAAGGAAGCAAATGCAACACCTTCCAGCCAGCCCTCTCCAATAGGTTTTCGATCTTTTCGGAGAAACCTTGAGCTTCCCTCGATCGTGATCGAACAACGGTTACTGTGCTTGGTGGAGTCCTGGAAAGATTCATCAGAATAATGGACTGTTGAGTGTCCGTAAGTGTCCTCTGAGGGGGCGCGCTAGGTTCACGGTTGATAGTGTTATTCCCTCCGGATTGCCCAACCGTGATGATGCCATCGTTGTTAAGCACAGGCTTTCCAGAAGTGACCATTTGGTGCACTTCTTCCCTTCTGAAAAGGGCCACCAAGAGAGTGAAAATTAAGACTACAGCAACGCCAAGCCAAGGTAGAATTGGGTTCAGGTCAGAGAGGCAATCTTGCCCGCGTCCAGTTATCCATTGACAGAAATTCAGTTTGACCTCTTCTGGGGTCATTGTGAGCATTACCGTAATAGCAAGGGCCAAAATTGTGGGCCCAATCCATGCAGCGAGCCTAAAGAAGGAACTAAAGATTCTCTTATGCATTTTGTCAGAGTGCCTGTAATCCGACGATAGCCAAAGTGGACGTGAAGCGTCAGTGGTCAATTGTTGATTAGTTCGTTCTGTTCAAGATGCGAAGCTCAAGGGACAAACACTTATACTCGTATGAAAGGGACCACCGGCGGAATACCGATGGCCCCTCAGGTACTACCTCGGGTGCTCAGACAATCAACGGATAACTCCCGCGTGTCCAGCCGCTAGGCGCTCAGCCGCTATCCGCTCTGCCGCTAGGCGTCCAGGAGTTCTCCTGCGGGGTGCGCCTCGCCTGTTATCTCTTCGTAAGCCCACAGAGCATCGACCAACTGCTTCTCTAGGTCTTGCCTGTCGGTGGTTCCTGAGGCTCCGCCATCGTAGCCGACAGACCGGCTCAGGTGGGCGATGTGGTTGGACAGGCAGTCGTCGGCTTCGACCCTCATGTACAGAAGGCAGATGCGTTCATGGATGCTCTGAGCGATGGTGGTCTTGGCAATGCTGATCATGGTCGTTGTTCTCCAATGAAGAAGTATAAGAGCTCGTTGTTCTTGGGGATGGTCGGGGGACTCAGGTGGAGACTTGGAGCGCCCCTCCTAGTTCCTCCATCAGTGCCCTGAAGGTCACCAAGACGATTTCCCTGAGGTCGCCATGCTTGGCGTAGACGTCCATTCCAATGTCGTCCTTATTGGAGTGACCAATCACGAGGTTCCTTGCCTCCTTGGCAACACCTGCGTTGATCAGGGCTGACACAGCGTTCCTCCTAAAGCTGTGCATGTCCCATGTTCCATCATGCTCGGGGTCCGCTTTCCTGGCAGCCTCCAAGGCTTTCCCGACATACCAATTTGCCTTTAGGTCGTAACCGCCCCTGCGAAGGCGTGGGAAGAGCATCCCCTTGTTTCGGTGATCGAGAGGCTCAGTGATGAGCGCGAAGCGGATTGTCTCCCTCAGGAGTTCCATGTCGCTGGCATCGACAATCATCACCACTCGATTGCCAGCGTCGGTCTTGGCCTCTCGGATATTCAACTCGATGTGGTCGCCTCTGTCTTCAATGTCGGACAGCAACAGGGAGCATACTTCGTTTAGCCGACAGCCGGTCGACCACAGCAGCCGAATGATAACCGTCATTTCGCGCCGGTACTTCATTCGGTCTGCCCCAGCGATATATGCGAGCAACCTCTCGGCCTCCGCTCGGGTTACCGGGCGTAGAACTCGCGGAGGTCTGTTGACCGTCTTCCGCTTGCCGGGGAGTTTTCGGTTCAACCCTGAGAAGGGGTTCTTCGCTTCCGGGTCAACGAGGCTCCAGTAGTCCAGGACCTTCCAGAATGAGGCGAGGCAGTTGGTGTAGGAAAGCAGGGTGCGCTCGCTGATCAGCTTGCCGGTCCGAGGGGAGGGCGTCTGCCGTAGGTGGTCGTAGAACCTCAGGGCCAACTCGCGGTTCAACTCAGAGACACCAACGTTTCCCGACCAATTGATGAAGCGACCGAGATACCTCTGGTAGCGATAGCGGGTCGAAGGGCGGATTCCGTCAGCCAGTTGCAGCCAACGATGGGCTGCTTCCTTCACGGTCGTTTCCTTGTCGCCAGACGGGGGAGCCGTCATTGGCATAGGATTGCCGTTGAGAGCAGTCTTTCTGATTTCGTCCAGAACCATGTCCCGGCTGTAGACAGCATCGGTTAGGTTCTTGGTCTTCAGCGACCGAACGATTTCCTTTCGGCCCACGGTTGCCACGAGTTCCTGAGGCACAGTGTACCGCACGAAAAACGTCTCGCCGCGCTTGAACAGATATTGGGGAAGAGGGCTTACCATCTTTGTTAGGGTCCCAACCTTACAGTTTTTGGGGCCAACTAACGGAAAAGAATGAAGATGGTGGGCGACCCTGGAATCGAACCAGGCATGGGTCTCCCCGGCGGAGTTACAGTCCGCTGCCGCACCTTGCAGCACGTCGCCCGACGCCGGGCGGGAATAGCTTTGCGGCTGGGCGGGGTCAACCGGAAATTTTCGGTGGTGTGTGGAGATCCGAGCGGCGCTGTGACGGGTAGGGCGCGCGTCGTTTCCTGCACCTGATAATCGTTCTCAATTTCGTTGACTTCTTGCGAACGAGTTTCATATACATGTTGCAACGTCGCCGCCCGGTGACCCGGCGCGGCGGGCGGCGGATCCTGTTTCGGAGAAGGTGGCCATGCAAAGACGAACGCTGTTGGCAGCGATGGGGGCGAGCGCACTCGCCGGCGGGTTGATGCCCCGCGCGGGGTTGGCCGCGGCGCCGCTCGACGTCGTCGCAACCACGGGCATGATCGCCGACCTGGCGACGCGGGTCGGCGGCGATCTGGTCTCTGTCCGCGGTCTGATGGGGCCGGGTGTCGACCCGCATTCCTATCGCCAGACCCGCACCGACATCGTCGCCATGACGAAAGCCGATCTGGTCCTCTGGCATGGGCTCTATCTCGAAGCGCAGATGGAGGAATTCTTCCACAAGCTCGAAAGCCGGGGAAATGTTCTGGCCGTCGCGGATGCGCTGCCGCGGGATCTCCTGCTCAGCCACCCGGATTACGCCGACAAGTTCGATCCCCATGTCTGGATGGTTCCGGAGATCTGGGCGCAGGTCGTCCCGGTCGTGCGCGAGGCGCTGGCCGGCGTGCTGCCGGGGCAGGAGGCGGCTCTGGAGGCCAACGCGGAGGCCCTCGAGGCCGATATCGCCCAGCTCGACACCTATGCGCGCGACGTGCTCGCCACGGTGCCCGAGCAGAGCCGGGTTCTGGTGACGGCGCATGACGCCTTCAGCTATTTCGGCCGCGCGTACGGTTTCGAGGTTCTGGGAATCCAGGGGATCTCGACCGAGTCCGAGGCCGGGCTCAACCGGATCGGAGAGCTTGTGGATGTGCTGGTCGAACGCGAGGTTGCGGCGGTCTTTGGCGAAAGCTCGGTCTCCGACCGCAACATCCGCGCCCTGATCGAGGGGGCGGCGGCGCGCGGGCACGAGGTTCGGATCGGCGGGGAGCTCTTTTCCGACGCGATGGGCCAGCCGGACAGCTACGAGGGCACCTACATCGGCATGATCGACCACAACGTGACCGTCATCGCGTCGGCGCTCGGAGGCACGGCCCCGGGGCGCGGCATGAACGGCAAGCTCTCTGCCGGGATCTGAGGACAAGGCCATGGCGCATCTGGAACTCGCAACCGACCACGGCCAGCCCCTGCCGGACGACAGTGTATCGGAAAGCCCGCTGGCGATCCGCGGCCTGACCGTCTCCTACGGCGAGAAGCCGGCGGTCTTCTCCGTCGACGCGACCTTCCGCGATGGCTCGATGACGGCGATCATCGGCCCGAACGGCGCAGGCAAGTCGACGCTCCTGAAGGCGGCGCTCGGGGTGATCCGACCGCTTTCGGGCGCGATCACGGTCTACGGCAAGCCTCTCAGGAACCAGCGGCACCGGATCGCCTATGTACCGCAACGCGCCAGCGTGGATTGGGATTTCCCGACCCGCGTCCTCGATGTGGTGCTCATGGGCCTTTACCGGCAACTTGGGCTGCTCGGGCGGCTCAATGCGCAACATCGGGCCCGGGCGCTGGACTGCCTCGACCGGGTCGGCATGGCCGACTTCGCCGAGCGCCAGATCGGCCAGCTCTCCGGCGGCCAGCAGCAGCGGGTGTTCCTGGCCAGGGCGCTGGCGCAGGATGCGGAGCTCTACCTGCTCGACGAGCCTTTCGCCGGCGTGGATGCCGCGACCGAGAAGGCGATCATCGACGTCCTGAAAACCCTCAATCGGCAGGGCAGGACGGTGGTGGCCGTGCATCATGACCTCGCAACCGTCACCGACTACTTCGACCGGGTCTTCCTGATCAACGTTCGCAAGGTGGCGGAAGGGGCGGTGGCAGATGCCTTCACCGCGGCCAACCTGCAGGCCGCCTACGGTGGCCGTCTTGCCACCGCGCAAATCGACGATCTCGAACTCGCGGCCCACTGATCCCGATGTTCCTCGAGGCGCTGACACTGCAATTGGGTTACAACGCGACCCTCGTCGCGGTCGGGGCTGCCTTGCTGGGCATTTCCGCTGGTGTCACCGGCACTTTCCTGTTCCTGCGCAAGCGGGCGTTGGTCGCCGATGCGATCAGCCACGCGACCCTGCCCGGCGTGGGCATCGCCTTCATCGCGATGGTCGCTCTTGGCGGCGACGGGCGCAACCTGGCGGGGTTGATGCTCGGCTCGGCGCTCTCGGCCTGGATCGGCCTGCTCTGCGTGCAGGCGATCACGCGCCGCACGCGTCTGGCCGAGGATTCCGCGATCGGGGCCGTTCTGTCGGCCTTTTTCGGGTTCGGTGTCGTGCTGCTGACCGTGATCCAGAACATGCAGGCGGGGCGCCAGGCGGGGCTCGACGGGCTGCTGCTCGGCTCCACGGCGGGGATGCTGATGCAGGATGCGGTGATCATCGCCACCGGCGGGGCGCTGACGCTGGCGCTTGTCCTGCTGCTGCGCCGGCCGATGACGCTGGTGGCCTTCGATGCGGATTACGCGCGCTCCATCGGTGTCGATCCGGACCGGGTGGACCTGATGACCATGGGCCTCGTTCTGGCGGTGACGGTGGTCGGCCTGAAGATCGTCGGGCTGATCCTGATCGTGGCGCTGCTGATCATTCCGCCGGTCACCGCGCGTTTCTGGACCGAGCGCAGCGAGCGCGTCGTGGCTTATGCGGGCGTCATCGGCGGGCTTTCGGGCTTCCTCGGGGCGGCGATCTCGGCTTCGGCCCCGGCGCTGCCGACAGGCCCGATCATCGTCCTCGTCTGCTTCGGGCTCTTCGTGATCTCGCTGTTCTTCGCGCCCGAGCGAGGCGTGCTTGCCGCCTATCTCCGCCACCGCCAGTTCCAGCGCAAGGTTCACATCCGGCAGGGGCTGCTGGCGCTCGCCCAGGGACAGCCGGTCTACGAGCCGCTGACTATCCGGCTTCTCGCCCGCGAGGGTCTGGCCCGCCCGGACGGCATCCCGACCGAGGCCGGCCGCGCCCGCGCAGCCCGCGCCCTGCGCGACGAGCACCGCTGGCAGGTGGTGCACCGATCGCCCGACTACGAGGAGGTCTCCAGCCTGCATGACGGACTGCGGGACATCGAGACCGTGTTGACCCCCGACCAGATCGCCGAGATCGACGACAGGATCGGCGGCCCGAGGGAGGTGCCGGCATGAGCGGCGCGGAATTCGTCCCCCTGAGCCTGACCCCGATCCTGATCGGGGTGTTCACCGCAGTCGCCTGCGCGCTTCCGGGCAACTTCCTCGTGCTGCGCAGGCAGGCGCTGATCGGGGACGCGATCAGCCATGTGGTGCTGCCGGGGATCGTCGTGGCCTTCCTGGTGACCGGCACGGTGACGGCCTGGCCGATGATGATCGGGGCGGCGCTCGCCTCCATCCTCGCCGTGGTGCTGATCGAAGCGATCCGCCGCCTTGGCCGGATCGAGACCGGCGCCGCGATGGGCGTGGTCTTCACCGCGATGTTCGCGGGCGGGGTGCTGCTGCTGGAGCGGTCCGACACCTCGACCGTTCACCTCGACGTCGAGCATGCGTTGATGGGCAACCTCGAATCCCTCATCTGGCTGGACGCGATGGGCTGGGCCTCGCTCCTCGATCCCGTGGCGCTTGCCGGCCTGCCGCCGGAGCTGGGGCGGATCTTCATCACCCTGATCGGCGTCTCGGCGTTCCTGTGGCTGTTCTGGCGCCCGCTGAAGATCTCCACCTTCGACGAAGGCTTTGCGCAGGGGCTCGGCATGCGCACCGGCGCGCTCGGCATGGCGCTGGTGGTCGTCTCGGCGGTGGCGGCTGTCGCGGCTTTCGATGCGGTGGGCTCGATCATCGTCATCGCGATGTTCATCTGCCCGCCGGCCGCCGCCCGGCTGATGACGAACCGTCTTGAGAGGCAGATCGCCTGGTCGGTCGTCTTCGCCGTGATCTCGGCCGTGATGGGCTACGTGCTTGCCGGTTACGGGCCCCTGTGGCTGGGAGGGACCAATGCGGTCAGTGCGGCCGGGATGATCGCCACAACCTCCGGGCTGATCCTGCTCCTTGCCGTGCTGTTCGGGCCCTGCCGGTCCAGAACCGGTGCGCCGAGCGAGGGCTGATGCCGCTTCGGCCATGCGGGGTTTGAGCCACCGGCGAAGGAGCTGTCACCGAGCTCTCGCAGAGGTTTTCTTGCCTCCGGCGGGGGTATTTCCGCCAAGAAGACGCCATCCTGCCGGGGAGGCTTGCCATTTCTCCCGTCGCGGGGCAGGGGCAGGGGAAGGAAAAGGATGGCTGTGATGAAGAAACCCTCCTGGGTGATCGACAAGGAACGCGCCCGCAGGGCCGCCGCGGCGGAAACGCTCTGGCTTTTCGGTCTGCACGCGGTGCGGGACGCGCTGTGCAACCCGGCGCGGGCGCGGCTGCGGCTCGTGGTGACGCGCAACGCCGCCGACAAGCTGGCCGAGGCGATCGCCGAGAGCGGCATGGAGCCCGAGATCGCCGATCCGCGGAAATTTCCAGTGCCGCTGGACCCGGGCTCGGTGCACCAGGGCGCGGCGCTCGAGGTGAAGCCGCTGGATTGGGGCAAGTTCGAGGATCTCTGCGAGCCGGGGCAGGGTGCGCCGCGTCTCGTGCTGCTGGACCGCGTCACCGATCCGCACAATGTCGGGGCCATCCTGCGTTCGTCCGAGGTGTTCGGGGCCCGCGCCGTCATCGCCCCCCATCACCATTCCGCGCCGGAAACCGGTGCCCTTGCCAAGACCGCTTCGGGCGCGCTGGAGCGTCAGGCCTATGTGCGGGTGCGGAACCTGGCCGACAGCATGGAAGTGCTGCGGGACATGGGCTACGTGCTGATCGGTCTGGACGGCGACGGGGAGGGGGACCTTGCGGAGGCAGCGGCGGCCTTTGCCGATCGCCCGCTTGCGCTGGTGCTGGGTGCCGAGGGGCCGGGATTGCGCGACCGGACCCGCAAGACCTGCGACCAGATCGTTCGTATTCCCGCCGCCGGTGCGTTCGGCTCGCTCAACGTCTCCAATGCGGCCGCAGTCGCCCTATATGCTACGAGGAAGCAAGATCAGGGCTGACGCATGCACCGAACAACGAAGATCGCCACCTGCTGCTATTGCGGCACCCGGGCTGCCCTGGTGCTGGGCAGCGACCGGCACGAACTCGTGTGTTCGGCCTGCGGCGCCCCGCTGCGCCAGTTGAAGAGCCTGCCCGCGGATACGGCCGCTCGGACGCCCGTCTCCGCCCCGTCGCGCGGTCAGCTCCACGACCGGCCGAAAAAGAAAACCAAGTCGAAAAAGAAGAAGCGCAAATCCTGGATCAAGGATCTCGTCGAAGATGCCTTCGACGAGTTGGGGGACCTGTTCGATTGACCTGCGAATCTGCTCGAGCAGGATGGCGTAAGCCCTTTGGTAACAAACCCGTTATCCCCCTTATTCGGCCTCTTGGATGTGGCGTTTGCGTAACTACATTTGATTCACGGGTTGCGGATCTGGAACCTCCGCAACCTGCTGCACTGTCCCTCGTTCCGTACTGGCGCCCGGCGATTGAACCCGGGCGCCTTTTTCTTGTGATGGAAGGCTGCAAATCCCGTGATCCCGTCCGACGATATCCTGCGTGACATCTTCCGGCGCACCCGCGTCATCGCCTGCGTCGGCGCATCGCCGCGCCCGGAGCGGCCGAGCCACTACGTGTCGGAGTTCCTGCGCGCCCGGGGCTATCGGGTGATTCCAGTCAATCCTGGTCAGGCCGGCGCTACGCTGTTTGGCGAACGGGTGGTTGCGCGGCTTTCCGAGATCGACGCGCCGGTGGACATGGTCGACATCTTCCGCCGGTCCGAACAGGTTCTGCCGGTGGTCGAGGAGGCGCTCGAAAGCCTGCCCGGGCTCAAGACCGTCTGGATGCAGATCGGCGTGCGCAACCCCGAGGCCGCGGCGCTCGCGCAGGCACGCGGCGTCACGGAGGTTCAGGATCGCTGCCCGAAGGTCGAGCTGCCTCGTCTCTTCGGCTCCATGAGCCTCGCGCAGATCCGGAGCCAGGTGGCCTAGCGGGCGGCCTTTTCCTCGATTCCCGACCGGCCTTCGCGGCGGGCGAGTTCCGCCTCGATCTCCGCGAGCCCGACGTCGCGTGCCGCGCACATGACCAGCAGGTGATACAGCGAATCCGCCGCCTCGCTGACCAGCCGCGCGCGGTCGCCCTTGACCGCCTCGATGATCGCTTCGACGGCCTCCTCGCCGAATTTCTCGGCGCATTTCTCGGGCCCCTTGGCGAGGAGCTTCGCGGTCCAGGAGCTTTCCGGGTCTGCGCCCTTGCGGGCTTCGATCGTCTCGGCCAGTCGATACAGGGCGCTCATGTCATGTCCTTCTTCTGTCCGGAGAAGCCGCGGCGGCCGGGTCGGGCCTCGGTCCCGGGCCGGATCAGTTCAGCCGTACGGGAATCCCTGCAGCGGCCATATGTTCCTTGGCCTCGCGGATGGTGAAATCCCCGAAGTGGAAGATCGAGGCGGCGAGCACCGCACTGGCCCCGCCCTCGGTCACTCCTTCGACGAGGTGGTCGAGTGTGCCGACGCCGCCGGACGCGATGACGGGCACGTGGACGGCATCCGAGATCGCCCGCGTGAGCGGAAGGTTGAACCCGGCGCGCGTTCCGTCGCGGTCCATCGAGGTCAGCAGGATCTCGCCCGCTCCCTTGGCCACCACCGTTCGTGCAAATTCGACCGCATCGATGCCCGTGGGCTTGCGGCCGCCGTGGGTGAAGATCTCCCACTTGCCGGGGCTCACCGTCTTGGCGTCGATCGCCACCACGATGCACTGGCTGCCGAAGCGTTCCGCCGATTTCGCCACCACATCCGGGTTGGCCACGGCGGCGGAGTTGAAACTCACCTTGTCCGCCCCGGCAAGCAGCAGCGCCCGCACGTCTTCGGGCGTGCGCACCCCGCCGCCGATGGTCAGCGGCATGAAGCACTGCTCGGCCGTCCGCGTGGCGAGGTCGTACATCGTCCCGCGGTTCTCGTGGGTGGCGTTGATGTCGAGGAAGCACAGCTCGTCGGCGCCGGCGGCGTCATAGGCCTTGGCGGCTTCCACCGGATCGCCGGCGTCGACCAGGTCGACGAAGTTCACGCCCTTGACGACACGGCCTTCCTTGACGTCGAGGCAGGGGATGATGCGGGTCTTGAGCATGGGAAATGCGGTCCTCGGGTGATCACGCGATCTTTTATGGTCATTCGGGGCGAGAGGCCAGAGTGTTGGAGCACGGGGCAAGCGCCCGCCGGAAACGAGAGGAGATCTGCCTTGAAACTGCTCGCTGCGACCGCCCTTGCCGTGACGATGGCAACGACCGCCATGGCCGATGACGACGATTTCGTCCGGGTCCAGTCCGCGTCGGATGTCGGAGCCACGATGGATGCCCTGGAGGCCGCCGTCGGCAGTGCCGGCGCCACGGTCTTCGCCCGGGTCGACCACGCCGCCGGGGCGGCTTCGGTCGATATGGAGCTTGCCGATGCGCAGCTGCTGATCTTCGGCAACCCCAAGCTCGGAACGCCCGCGATGCAGGACGACCCGTTGGCCGGCCTCGTGCTGCCGCTGCGGGTGCTGGTCTACGAGGACGGCGAGGGCAAGGTCTGGCTTGCCTACCAGGAGCCGGAGGAAATGTTCGACGACATGGATATCGTCGACGACGCGCCCTACCTCGCCATGATGGCCGGGGCCCTGTCCAAGCTCACGGCAGCAGCGGCCGGCAACTAGAGGGCGGACAGCGCCTCCCGCAGGTCGATGGCGCCGTCATAGAGTGCCCGGCCCGAGATCGCGCCGGAAATTCCCACAGCGTCGCGCAGGGCGATCAGGTCCGCCAGCGAAGACACCCCGCCGGAGGCGATCACCGGGATCGTGGTGGCGCGGGCGAGGGCGGCCGTGGCCTCGACGTTCGGTCCCTGCATGGCGCCGTCGCGGTCGATGTCGGTATAGATGATCGCGGCGATGCCGGCATCCTCCAGCCGGCCGGCGAGATCGGTCACGGTCATGTCGGTCTCCTCGGCCCAGCCGCGCGTCGCGACCTTGCCGTTGCGCGCATCGAGCCCCACGGCGACGCGGCCCGGGAAGAGCTGGGCAGCTTCGCGCACAAGCTCGGGGTTCTCCACCGCAACCGTGCCCAGGATCACCCGGCTCACCCCCTTGTTCAGCCACATCTCGATGGTCTCGAGCGTGCGGATGCCGCCACCGAGCTGGACCGGCACCGAGACGGCAGCGAGAATCGCCTCCACCGCTGCGGCGTTCACCGGTTCGCCGGCAAAGGCGCCGTTCAGGTCGACGAGGTGCAGCCACTCGCAGCCGGCTTCCTCGAACTGACGGGCCTGTGCGGCCGGGTCGCTGCCGAAGACGGTTGCCTTGTCCATGTCGCCCTTGAGCAGGCGCACGCAGTTACCGTCCTTCAGGTCGATGGCGGGATAGAGGATCATGGTCGGGGTCCGGGCTGTTGTTTCGCGTGGGCTTCTGCCACGGCGCGAGGGGAGATGCAAAGCGACGGGACGTCATTGTTGATCGCCGGGCCGCTTGCGCGACAGGCTGGCGCCAGCAACGGGAGGACACACCATGAAACGCATTGCGACGGCCGCCGCCGGGCTGATTCTGCTGGCGGGCGCCGGCGCCGCCGATCCGGTCTTCGGAACCTGGAAGACGGAGCCCGGCGACGACGGCAATTTCGCCCATGTCACCATCGCCGATTGCGGCGGGCAGATCTGCGGCACGCTCGGCAAGGCCTTCGACGGCTCCGGCAAGCCCATCGCCTCCGACAAGGTCGGCAAGCGGATGATCTGGGACATGGCGGCGAACGGCGGCGGCAAGTATTCCGGCGGCAAGATCTGGGCCCCGGACCGCGACAAGACCTACAGTTCCAAGATGAGCCTCTCCGGTGACACGCTCAAGGTCTCGGGCTGCGTCGGTCCGATCTGTCGCGGCCAGACCTGGACCCGGGCGCAGTAATTGATGCGGCAAGGCCGTGGGCGGGCGAAACGGCCCACGGCCTGCCGGCTGTCTGGAGCAGAACGGTTCTGTCGATCTGGAAGGCGACCTTCATCGAGAAGCCGCGCCTTCCAGCATTTCTCCCGGCGACTCGATTACATCTGGGACGCCTGGCACTCCTCGAGCACCTTCATCGCGTCGTTCGTGCCGGTCAGGTCGACAACGATTTCGCGGCCGCTCTCCGCGGTAATGGTCAGGGTCTGTTTCTTCGCCAGATCGTAGGCGAACTTCGGATTGTTGAAGTAGACGTAGCCGCCCTGGTAGGCGCCATCGACCTTTCTGACCGAACCGCCTTCGAACTTCTCACCGTCGAGATCGAAATGGGTGATGATCGTGTCGCGGCTGTCGATGCCTGCGTCAGCGAGCGTGAAGAGCGCCAGGTAGCCAAGCTCTTCATTGCCGTCGATTCCAATCTGGGTCTGGAAACCGTCGGCATCGGTCCTTTCGATGGCGCAGCCCTTGAGCCCTTCGCTGATGCGGACATTCCATCCGGCAACTTCAGCGTAGATTTCCTGGCCAATGGCAGCCGTCGACGACACTGCCAGCGCGATTGCCGCGAACGAGAACTGAGCGAACTTGAACATTTGAATCCCCCCTCCGGAAACAGTTGAGTTTGCAACTCGCCGATACTGGACGATCGTTCCCCGTTTGTGAACGATTCGATCAGCCACCGGGCCAGTTGAGGGGGAGGTCATCCTGGATCGGGCGTGATCGACTATGGCACGCGGGTGCGCAGGACGAACGTAGTCCCCGCGCAGGTTTCCAACCGGACAGCCCCACAAAACCGGACATCCGGGCCGATCAGGCGAATGCAACAAACGCCGGCCCGGGGCCCGACGCACCCATTCAGAAGCCTCGGCGGGGATGGGCGCTCAAGGCGCCCAGGTCAGGAAGTTCGCGATCATCCGGAGGCCGGCATGCTGGCTCTTCTCCGGGTGGAACTGGGTGCCGATCATGGTGTCCCGACCGATGATCGCGGTGACCTCTCCGCCGTATTCGGCGTAGGCGAGCCGCTCGGCCGGGTCGCGCACGACGACCTGGTAGGAGTGGACGAAATAGGCGTGGTCGCCCGTCTCGATCCCTTCCAGAACCGGGTGGCTGCCGGTCACGATCAGGTCGTTCCAGCCCATGTGCGGCACCTTCAGCGCCGGATCGTCGGGCACGATCGGCACGACCTCGCCGGCGATCCAGTCGAAGCCGGGCGTGTCGCGATATTCACGGCCGACGCTCGCCATCATCTGCATGCCGATGCAGATCCCCATGAAGGGACGGCCCCGCACCTGCACGGCTTCCTCGATCGCCTCCTGAAGGCCGGAGTGTCCCTCCAGCGCCGCCTTGCAGGCCGGGTAGGCGCCGTCGCCGGGCAGCACGATCCGGTCGGCGCGGGCCACGTCCTCGGGCCGGCCGCTGATGATCACCTCGCCGGCGCCGGTCTCGGCTGCCATGCGTTGAAACGCCTTTTCCGCCGAGTGCAGGTTGCCGCTCTCGTAGTCGACCACGACTGTCAGGGACATGTCAGAGCGTCCCCTTGGTCGACGGGATCGCATCGCCCTTGCGCGGGTCGGGCTCCACCGCTTCGCGCAGCGCGCGGGCCACGGCCTTGAAGCCGGCCTCGGCGATGTGGTGGCTGTTGAGCCCGTGCAGCGTGTCGACATGCAGCGTGATCCCGCCGTGGGTCGACAGCGCCTGGAAGAACTCGCGCACGAGTTCCGTGTCGAAGGTGCCGATCTTCTGGGTCGGGAAATCCATGTTCCACACCAGGTAGGGACGCCCGGACAGGTCCAGCGCCGCCCGCACCAGCGTGTCGTCCATCGGCAGCAGGCAGGCGCCGTAGCGGCGGATGCCCCGCTTGTCGCCGAGCGCCTGCGTCAGCGCCTGGCCGAGCGCGATGCCGGTGTCTTCCACGGTGTGGTGGTCATCGATGTGCAGATCGCCCTCGGCGCGAATCGTCATGTCGATCAGAGAATGCCTGGCCAGCTGCTCCAGCATGTGGTCGAAAAACCCGACGCCGGTGCGGCAGTCGTAGCTGCCGGTGCCATCCAGATCGACCTCGACCGAGATCTTCGTCTCGGTGGTGGCCCGTTCGATTTTCGCCTTGCGCATGCGTTCTCTCCGATCGCTGACCCGCGTTCCTTACAGCCCGTCGGAGCGCGATCCAAGGGCATCGCGCATGGTGACGGCCTTCTGTGGGCCGCACGGCACAAGGCGCAAAGGGCCGGCCCGGCGGAGGCAATCCTGATTTGCGCCGCAGCATCGCATTTCCGCTTGCACCCCCTCCGCGGCATCGCTAGAAGCCCGGAGAACAAAAGGACGCGGGCGTAGCTCAGGGGTAGAGCATTACCTTGCCAAGGTAAGGGTCGTGAGTTCGAATCTCATCGCCCGCTCCATTTTGTTTCCCTCCCCTTGGAATTGAAATGTGCGTCAGGGAATGTCCTGTCGGGTTCCGTAGATCCGTGTCGGTTGCAACTGCACGATGTGTGCGCGCGCGTCGCCAAAATGACCGGCGTCGATTCGGGAGAGGCCAGGGGGGCTGGCCTGCGAATGCTCCGGAAATAGCACGATCCACTTGCGGACTGTCCACCGTCGCTTCGAAAGATCGGAGCGCGGTCGCAGGGAGATGACTGAAGGACAAATCCGCCAGCGCGGCCGAACTCTGCCACCCTTGCTGGACTCCAGTATGATGTTTTCATCGCAGGAGAGCGGAAGCGCGGCGTCTCCGGGGCCCTTGGGCGTCCCGGGAACAGAAATGCGCGGGGGAGGAAAAACCCGGCAAATGGCTGCTTGACGCCGCCCGCAGCGCAGCCTAGAACGCCGCTCACGCCGCGCGATGCGATGTATCGCGCAGCGGGCAGTGGGCGGTTGTAGCTCAGTTGGTTAGAGTGCCGGCCTGTCACGCCGGAGGTCGCGGGTTCGAGCCCCGTCAACCGCGCCATCGCTGCCAGACCCGGCCCGGGTCCGCCTTTCGAGGCTCAAGGGCACCCGTCGTTCAGGCGGTAAGAAGACCCGGCCCTCTGGGCCATGCGCGGTTGTAGCTCAGTTGGTTAGAGTGCCGGCCTGTCACGCCGGAGGTCGCGGGTTCGAGCCCCGTCAACCGCGCCACTTCTTCCTTGTCATCGGAAACCTCGGTACTGCTGAAACGGTGGGCGCTTGCACGTCGCCCTTGGGCGTGCGCGTTTTGCGAGACGCTGGCAGCAGGGGAGGCTGGGCGATGGCGATTCTGGACAGGGTGTCCTTTCTCATGCTGCTGGTGATCGCGCTGACGCTCGGGCTGGCGCCCTTCACGCCGGAACCGCATGTCGTCGAAAAGCTGCGGATGCTGGGGCAGGGAGAGCTTTCCCGCCCGATCGACATCTTCGACCTGCTGCTGCACGGCACGCCGTGGCTGCTGCTCCTTGCCAAGCTGTTGCGCACGGCAGTTCGCCGCGGGTGACCGGGTCAGAAGCCGGCGTCGGCCATGGCGATGGCGATCACTTCCTGCGGCCCCACTCCCAGCACGAATCCTGTCACCGCGCCGAGTGAAAGCGCCCAGCCCGCATCGCGGCGATAGGCCCGGAAGGCGGTGCGCTTGATCCGCCAGGCAAAGCCGATCATCGAGGCGCCGATCAGGAGCACCACCGCCAGCATCACGAGATCCTCGTGTGGGCGCAGGGTCGGGGAGGCGTTCAGGTGGTCCTGGATCGATTGCATTCCGGCTGCGAGGCGCATGGTGGCGAACAGCCAGAGCGCTCCGAGCGTGAACCGCAGGAGCTGGCCGGAGCGGCCGAGGCGGCTCGCGGAACCATCGGACACTTCAGGATCGGGGGCAGGGGGGCGCGGTGACTCCTTCCCGGAGGAACGGATCGGCCCGGAGGGCGGGCGCTTCGTCGATGGAGCCGTCCGCTCCTGTGCGAGATTCTGAAGCCGTTCGTCGAATCTGCTGCTTGCCATGATCCTCTTCCGCGCGACTGACGGGCGGGATCATGGCAAGGGATTGCGACCGCCTTTGGGCGAATTCTTGAAAGCTCTGGTTCGGGGCCAGGCGGCCCCGAAGCCATTTCGCCGGGATCAGCCCTTTTCGGAGAGCGCCGCCAGCACCCGGGCCCAGCTCCGGATGCCCTTGTGGAAGCTCTCCACGTTGTATTTCTCGTTCGGCGAATGGATCGCGTCGTCATCATTGGCGAAGCCTATGAGCATCGCGTCCATGCCGAGGATCGACTTGAAATACCCCGCGATCGGAATCGAGCCGCCCATGCCGACAAACACCGCCTCGCGGTCCCATTCGTCGGTGAGCGCGCCGCGTGCGGCCTCGAATTCCGGGCGCGCAGTGTTCATCACGGCCGCCGGCGAGCCTTCGAGATCGCTGTCCCAGGTCACCTTGGCGTCGGGCGAGAGCCGCTCGGCCACATGGGCGCGGATCTTCTCGCGCAGTTTGTCGGGGTCCATGTCTCCCACGAGCCGGCAGGTGATCTTGCAATGCGCCTTGCTGGGGATCACCGTCTTGCTGCCGGGGCCCATGTAGCCGCCCCAGAGCCCGTTCACCTCCAGCGTCGGCCGCGCCCATTGCTGTTCGAGCGTCGAGTACCCCTCTTCGCCGTGCGGCTGGCTGTAGCCGACGCTCTCGAGATAGGTCTTCTCGTCGAAGCCGCAGCTTTCCCACTGGCGCTTCAGTTCTTCCGGCACTTCGTGGACGCCTTCGTAGAAGCCCTCGACCGCAACCCGGCCGGACTCGTCGTGGAAGGAGGCCACGATGCGGGCGATCTCCTTGAGCGGGTTCAACCCGGGGCCGCCGTAATGGCCGGAATGCAGGTCGATCCGCGGACCGGTGATGGTGAACTCGTCCTTCAGCATGCCGCGCAGTTGCGAAGCGATCGAAGGCACGCCGGGCGCGACCATGCCGGTGTCGCAGATCAGCGCGAGATCGGCCGTGAGTTCTTCGGCGTGCTCCTGCATGAACGGGATCAGCGAGGGCGAGCCGGATTCCTCTTCACCTTCGAGGAAAAAGGTCACCCGTGCGGGCAGGCTGCCATGCACCGCCTTCCAGGCGCGGCAGGCCTCCACGAAGGTCATGAGCTGCCCCTTGTCGTCGGAGGCGCCCCGGCCGCGGATCACCTTTCCGTGTTCGGTGTCCTCCAGTTCGGGCTCGAAGGGCGGGGTCTTCCACAGGTCCAGCGGGTCGACCGGCTGAACGTCGTAATGGCCGTAGAAGAGCAGATGGGCCGCGCCGTCGCCACCGTGGCCCACGACCATCGGGTGCCCTGGCGTCGGCCGCGTGGCGGCGTCGATGCCCAAGGTTGCAAGGTCTTTCGCCAGCCAATCCGCCGCCTGGGCGCAATCCGCCTTGTAGGACGGGTCGGTCGAAATCGACGGGATGCGCAGCAATGTCATCAGCCGGTCGAGCGCGTCCTGAAGGTCGGCATCGATGCGGTCGAGCACGGGGGCGAGGCGGGAGTCTGTCATTGGGGAAGCTCCTGTGGGATTTCGGCGCGACCCTAGCACCGGGCAGCCGACTGTCCAGAGGGGGGTGGCGAGCCGCGGTCGGGCGGGATAGGTTGCGCCCCGAAGAAACGGAGTCGCCCGACATGCGGATCATCGAACTGGCCATTGCCGCAACCCTTGCAGCCACCGCCGCCACCGCCCAGACCGTGGACAGCCGCGCCGCCAAGGGGATGCTGTTCAGCGAAAAGGGCGCGGAAGCACAGGTCGCCGAGAACCTGGACTTCGTCGATGACGCCGTCGCAAAGGCGCTCAAGGCCGTTGCCTCGCAGATCCCGTATTACGGTGCGATCGCGGTGTCGCCCGGCGAGCCGACCAGTTCGAACCTCATGTCGACGATGGCGAACTTCCACTCGATCGAAGCCGCCACGCAGGCCGCGCTGGACAATTGCAATGCCCGCCGCACGACCGGCAAGCCCTGCGTGATCGTCGCGGCGATCACGCCGAAGCGCTACAAGGCGCAGCCGCTCACGCTCTCCGTCGAGGCCACCAAGGCCTTCAATGGCGATTACCGCAAGCTTTCGTCCCCGAAAGCGATGGCGATTTCGGACAAGGCCGGGGTCTTCGGATATGATCGCGGCGATGGCGGCAGGGCCATGTCGAGGTGCCAGGCGGCGGCCGCGGAACGCAAGGCGTCAGATTGCCGGCTTGTCATAATCGACAAATGAGTGCACAAAACATATTCAATAAATGACAGATGAGCGTCAATTTGCTCCATGTCAATGTAAACGACGGCGTTTAGTGTGAAGCACTGTCTTGAAACGCGCCAACAAGAACCGAGGTTGACCCAGGTGACTGATAAAGCCCGCTACGCCGCCGCCGCCGAGAAGGCCATCGACAAGCTGCACGAGGAAGGTCGCTACCGCACCTTCATCGACATCGAGCGCGAGAAGGGCAACTTTCCCTGTGCGGTATGGCGCAAGCCAGACGGGTCCGAGAAGGACATAACCGTCTGGTGCGGCAACGATTACCTTGGCATGGGGCAGCACCCGGTTGTGCTGGCCGCGATGCACGAGGCGCTGGACGCGACCGGAGCGGGCTCCGGCGGCACGCGCAACATCTCGGGCACGACCGTCTATCACAAGCGCCTCGAGGCGGAGATCGCCGACCTTCACCGGAAGGAAACCGCGCTTGTCTTCACCTCGGCCTATATCGCGAACGACGCGACGCTTTCGACGCTGCACAAGCTGCTGCCGGGGCTGATCATCTATTCCGACGAGCTCAACCACGCCTCGATGATCGAGGGGATTCGCCGCAACGGCGGGGCCAAGCGCATCTTCCGCCACAACGACGTGGCCCACCTACGCGAGCTCCTGGAAGCCGACGATCCGGCGGCGCCCAAGCTGATCGCCTTTGAGTCGATCTACTCGATGGATGGCGATTTCGGCCCGATCGAGGCAATCTGCGACCTTGCCGACGAATTCGACGCGATGACCTATCTCGACGAGGTTCATGCCGTCGGCATGTATGGCCCGCGGGGCGCCGGCGTGGCCGAGCGCGACGGGCTGATGGGCCGGGTCGACATCATCAACGGCACCCTCGCCAAGGCCTATGGCGTGATGGGTGGCTATATCGCTACCAGCGCCAGGATGTGTGATGCCATAAGGTCTTACGCGCCGGGCTTCATCTTCACGACCTCGCTTCCCCCGGCGATTGCCGCGGGCGCGGCGGCCTCTGTCCGCCACCTCAAGACCGACCAGGCGCTGCGCGACAAGCAGCAGCTGCACGCACGCATCCTCAAGACGCGGCTCAAGGCGATGGGCCTGCCGATCATCGACCACGGCTCGCATATCGTACCGGTGATCGTCGGCGATCCGGTGCACTGCAAGCAGCTCTCCGACATGCTGCTGGAGGAATTCGGCATCTACGTGCAGCCGATCAACTTCCCCACCGTGCCGCGCGGAACCGAACGCCTGCGCTTCACGCCGTCGCCGGTTCATACGCCCGAGATGCTCGATGGACTGGTGCGCGCCATGGACGGACTGTGGTCGCAATGCGCATTGAACCGCGCAGAATTGTCCGCCTGAAGTTTCTGCAAGTGCGCTGTTAACAAGGCTGTGTTATCCTGATTCCAAGGGCAGGTGAAACGTCGAATCATTTGCTCCCTAGGGGACAAGAAATTTGACGCAGTCGAGGATGGGCAGATGATTGGGCGCCGGGAGCAGCCCAAGGCGGAAGAGGCACAGGCTCTCCAAAAGGGCTTTGACGACTACGAACTCCGTCTTGGTGACGTGATGCGGGGCGAGCGGGCGACCATGGGCAAGTCGCTTCTCGATGTGCAGCGCGAGTTGAAAATCAAGGCATCTTTCATCGCGGCGATCGAAAACGCGGACGCTTCCGCTTTCGAAACCCCCGGCTTTGTCGCCGGCTACGTGAGATCCTACTCCCGATATCTTGGCCTCGACCCGGAATGGGCGTTCGAGACTTTCTGCCGCGAGGCGGATTTCGTCTCCGCCTCGACCAAGGACAAGCTGGGCGCCCCGCCCAGTTCCACCAAGCCGGTCTATCGCAAGCAGCCCACGGTAAAGGCCAAGGGGTATGACCCCTTTGCCGACCCGCGTGTGTCCTTTGCCCCCAAATCCGCCAGCCCCCTGGCACAGATCGAACCCCGTGCCATCGGCTCGACACTGGTCCTGCTCGCCCTGATCGGGGCGGTGGGCTATGGCGGCTGGTCCGTCCTTCAGGAAGTGCAGCGCGTGCAGGTCACCCCGGTCGACCGTGCCCCGCTTGCCATCGCCGCCGTCGATCCGCTGGCCGGCGTCACCCGCCCGGACGAAGATGCCGCGCCCGAGATCGCCGCCGCCGCGCCGTCAGCCCGGGATTCACTGGATCGGCTCTACCGGCCGCAGGCGCTCGACGTGCCTGTCATGGTGGCCCGCGACGGTCCCATTGCGGCGCTCGACCCGCGCACCGTAGGGGCATTGGCCAGCGCCGTTACCCCGACCGAGCGTGCGCCCGGCCTGCCGATCGACCCGCAGTTCCTCAATGCCATGCCGGATCGCGGCGAGTCCTATTCCGTTTCCGGCACCGCGATCGCATCCGCCGTCGGTGAAGCGCTGGAAGATGCCACAATGACGCCGAAGGTCACGGAAGACGTGCCCGAGGTTGTTCTCGTGGCCGTCCGCCCGGCCTGGGTCCGCGTACGATCGGGCGACGGGTCGATCCTGCTGGAGAAAATCCTCAACCCGGGCGATACCTATGTCGTGCCGCAAACCGAGGCTGCGCCGACGCTGCGCACCGGTGCTGCGGGCGCGGTCTATTTCGCCGTGAACGGCCAGACCTACGGCCCGGCCGGCGCCAACGGAGCGGTGGTCGACAAGATCGCGCTCAGCTCCGCTGCGCTGACCGAGAAGTTCGCGCTCGCAAATACCGACACCGATGCAGACGCCCGCAAGGCCGTCGAGGTGGCGCAGGCGGCGCTGTTCCCGACCAACGAGGCCGATCCGGCCGATACCGGCGCCGCCCAGCAATAAGGCGGCGCACGTCTTCGAGAGGGGCGCGGCGCACGCCGTTGCGCCGCCCATTGCGTCCCGGTAGAGAGGGCGCAAGCATCAGGATCGGAGGCCCTCCATGTCGATCAACCATGTGCGCCCCTGGCGGAATATCTACCGCCGCGAGAGCCGGCAGATCTCTGTCGGATCGGTCAAGGTCGGTGGCGATGCGCCGATCTCCGTCCAGACCATGACCAACACGATCACCACCGACGTGAAGGCGACCATCGCGCAGGTTCAGGCGGCGGCCGAGGCGGGCGCGGACATCGTGCGCGTCTCCACGCCGGACGAGGCAAGCGCGCGGGCGCTGAAAGAGATCGTCGCCGAGAGCCCGGTGCCGATCGTGGCCGACATCCATTTCCACTATAGACGCGCGATCGAGGCCGCCGAGAGCGGCGCGGCCTGCCTGCGGATCAACCCGGGCAACATCGGCGACGCGAGCCGCGTGAAGGAAGTGATCTCGGCCGCGCGCGATCACGGCTGCTCCATCCGCATCGGCGTGAATGCCGGCAGCCTCGAGAAGCACCTGCTGGAGAAATACGGCGAGCCCTGCCCGGACGCCATGGTCGAGAGCGGGCTGGACCACATCCGCATCCTGCAGGACCACGATTTCCACGAGTTCAAGATCTCGGTGAAGGCCTCGGATGTCTTCATGGCCGCAGCCGCTTACCAGCAACTGGCCGAGCAGACCGACGCCCCGATCCACCTCGGCATCACCGAGGCCGGCGGGTTGATGTCGGGCACGGTGAAATCCGCCATCGGGTTGGGCAACCTGCTGTGGATGGGCATCGGCGACACGATCCGCGTCAGCCTGTCCGCCGATCCGGTCGAGGAAGTGCGTGTCGGCTACGAGATCCTCAAGTCGCTCGGCCTGCGGCACCGCGGCGTCAACATCATCTCCTGCCCGTCCTGCGCGCGGCAGGGCTTCGACGTGATCAAGACGGTGGAGATCCTCGAAAAGCGGCTGGAGCACATCAAGACGCCGATGAGCCTGTCGATCATCGGCTGCGTGGTGAACGGCCCGGGCGAGGCGCTGATGACCGATGTGGGCTTCACCGGCGGCGGTGCTGGCAGCGGGATGGTCTATCTTGCCGGCAAGCAGAGCCACAAGATGAGCAACGACCAGATGATCGACCATATCGTCGAGCAGGTTGAGCAGAAGGCCGCAGAACTCGAGGCGCAAGCCGCGCTCGACGCCGCCGAATAGCGGCCGAGCCGGCAAGCCCCAAATCAAAACGCCCGGCAGTGGATGCCGGGCGTTTCTCGTTTGTTGCGGTGTCGTTCAGTGCCCTGTCAGCACGAGGGTCTGAACCGGAAGCAGCACGGCCTGGATCCGCAGGATCAGCGCGTGCAAAAGGCCCACGGTGTCCACGACATGCAGGAACAGCCAATGCGCGGTCGAGATGTCCTCGTCGCCGTGCAGGATGTCGTGGTTGTTCGTGTAGAGGTTCGCGATGCACTTGGAACCGGGCAGGATGCGCTCCGTGCCCCCTTCGAAGAGCGGTTCCATGCGCACCAGAACGGTGCCGGGGCGGGCGCGGTCCTGGATGTCCAGAAGCTGGTCGCTGGGGCGGAACTGGCCGGAGGCAACGTAGCCCTGTACCCTGTTCACCTTCATCGGAACGATGGTGTAGGGCAGGGAGGCGCAGGTGATCTCGCCGATCATGCCGACCTCGATCTGCTGGGCGTTCACCTGCTTGAAGCCGGCCTCGAAATCGCCTTTGCCGACGTCGGACGCCACCAGGATGCCGGCCGGACGCAGCAGCGGGTTGACGATATCCCCCGGCTGAAGGGCGAATTGCTGGAGGTCGCCGCTGATCGCCGCGTAGATGACGGTCTTGTCTAGCAGCGTCTGGGCCTCGGCGAGCGAGGCTTCGGCACTGGCCTGCTGGGCCGGGAGTTGGACGTTCAGCTTGGCCTCCACCGCCTGCCGCTGCGCGACAGTTGCATCCAGCGTACCCTGCCGGGCCGCGACGGTGTTCTGCAGGCGCTCGACCTCGCGGGTGCTGGTCGCCGGGCTGCCCTCGGCCAGAAGCGTGGCGCGCAGGTCCAGTTCTTCCTGTGCCTGCTTCACCGCGTTCTCGGCCTGGGTGACCTGGCCGGTGGCGGCTGCGAGCTCCGCATCGGCGGCGACGAAGGCAGCCTGGACCTCCTCGACCCGCCGTTTCGCGGTTTCCACGGCGGCCCGCTGCGAGCTGTCATCGAGCGTGAACAGCACGTCGCCCGCGTCCACGTGCTCGCCGTTCTCGGCCAACACCTCCTTCACGCGCCCGCCGGCTTCCGGCAGCACCGTCACGGTGCGGAAGAAGCTCGTCGCGTCGGTGGTGGAGGGGTGGTAGTAAAAGACGATCGTGATCAGCGTGACCGTCAGCATCAGGCAGGCGGTGATGCCGTAGCGCAGCTCGTACCAGACCGAGAACAGCGTGATCTCGTGGCCGATGCGCCGGCCTTGCACGTAGCGGCGGTACAGGAAGTCCGGCAGGACCGTGAACATGCCGCAGAAGAGAAGCTCAAACATCCTTGCCCTCCCACTCGTCGCGGTCGACGAAATCGGTCGCCGCGGCACGGGTGTCGCGGGTGACATGGGCCTGTTCCCGCGGTTCCGGCAGTTCCGAGCCGGACATCTTCTGCAACGACGTCGCGATCGACCGCAGCGGCGTCAGGAAATCCGGGATCGAGATCGCGGCGAGAAGCAGCGCTCCGATCCAGAACAGGTTGTTATGGGTGAAGAGGCCGATCAGCGCGAGGATCGCGACGAGCTGGTACTGCGCCGGGCTCTTGGAATGCGCCATCTGCTCGGGCAGGGCGTGCAAGCGGAAGTAGAAGGCGCCGATCAGGAAGACGAGCACCAGAACGAAAATGACCACGACGTTGAAAAGCACGTCGGGTGATCCGGGCTCCGTTATGAAGCCCGGGTAATGTACCGTCGCGGTACCTGCGGTTTCGGATGCCATGTCCCCATTCCTGTAGATCGCCACGGTTTTGCCGTGGCTTGTGGGGACAACCTAGCGAAACAGCGACCGCAGGCAAAGCGCCGGTTTCGCATGGCTGGCTGCGCGGTTCAGCTGCCTTCGCGCACCTGCTCCACGACGTTCATCATGCTCTCGAGTGGCAGGTAGCCGCGCAGCATCTGGTCGCCGACGACGAAGGTGGGCGTGCCGGAGATCTGCATGCGCTGCGCCAGTGCGTGGTTCTCGGCGATGATGGCGTCGATCTCGGGGCTGTCCATCGCCTCGATGATCGGGTCGGCCTCGAGGCCGATATCGGAGGCGATCGCGCGGATCGTCACGTCGTTGATCTCGCCGCGGAAGGCGATCAGCGCGTCATGCGCCGCCTTGTAGGCCTCGTCGCCATGCGCGATCCGGGTTGCCAGCGCCATCCGCGTCGACAGGACCGATTGCTCGCCGAGGATCGGGAATTCCTTGAGGATCAGGCGGATGTTGCCATCCGTCGAGACCAGCTGGTCGAGCTCCGGGAAGGCCCTGCGGCAGTAGCTGCACCGGTAATCGGTGAACTCGACGATGGTCACGTCGCCGTCGGGATTGCCGCCGACCCAGCTTGTTTCGGACTCGAAGAGATCGGCCGCGTTGGCCTTGACCAGCGCCACGTCGTCCTGCGCCTGCTGATCCTGCTGGCGCTGTTCCAGCACCGCGATCGCTTCCATCAGCACCTCGGGGTTCTCCAGAAGGTAGGCCCGGACCTCCTCGCGGAAGGCATCCCGTTCGGCGTCGGTCAGGGCGGAGAGGTCCGACGCGGCGGCCGGAACGGCAAGGCCGATCGCGAGTGCGGCGGCGAGGGGGAGTGCTTTCATTGGCGGGTTTTCCTCTTGGATTGGGTCTCGGCCGCGAGCACGATGTCCTGTGCACGGCGCCACCCGGTGGAACCGCGGGGCAGCAGCCCCGAGGCGCGTTTGGCATGAACTTCGGCATCCTGCAACCGGCCGGCAAGTGCATAGCGTTCCGCCGTCACGACGGAGGCCATGCCCGGCTGGCCGGCCCGGGAATAGGCAAGGCCAAGGTCGCGCAGGACGGAGGGGTTCAGTGTGTCCCGGGCGCGTGACCGCTCGAGGATCTCGAGCGCCTTGGTATTCGATGCGGCGGTGTCCTGGGCAAGCAGCGCACTGCCGTATGCCGCAAGGATCAGCGGTTCGTTGGGCGCCAGGTTCACGGCTTGCGCATAGGTGGCGGCCGAGGCATCGAACTGGCGCGCCTCCATCAGGATCCAGGCCTTCAGCTCGCGGGCATAGGCGTCTTCGGGCCGCTTGGCGATCAGCTGCTCCGCCGCGGCCAGCGCGGGCTGGAACTGGCGCGCCTGGTTGTTGGCCACGGCTCTCGCGATCAGCGCGGGGTCGGAGCTGTCGCCCTTGCCGATCCGCCGCAGCGTCCAGCTCGGATTTCTCATGTAGGCGGACAGCTTTGCATGGGCGCGGGCGTACCAGTAGGCGGAGGCCGCATCGGTGCCCTCGATCCCCTTGCCCTGCGCGGCGGCATGGCCCCGCGCTGCGCGCAAGCGATCTCGCGACAGCGGGTGGCTCAACACGTAAGGATCCTGCCGCGCGGCGGAGAGCGCCTCTTGGCCGCTGAAGATCTCCAGCGCGTCCACCATCCCCTGCGGCGGCACGCCGGCCCGCGCCATGTAGCGAAGGGCCGATTGATCGGCGGAGGCCTCCTCCGCCCGCGTGTGGCTCAGAAAGACCCGCTGCGCCGAACTCTGGCTGCCGATCGCCAGACCGGCGGCCGCGGCCGGGCTCTGGCTTGCCACCAGCGCGGAGAGAGCCAGTCCGGCCATCGCCGCGGTGCGGGCGTTCTGCGCGTTGATCGGCCGGCGGGCGAGGTGTCCATTGGCGATATGAGCGACCTCGTGGGCGATCACCCCCTGCAGCATCTCCGGCCGTTCCATCTTGAGCAGCAGGCCGGAGTGAATGAAGATCGTCCCCGAATCCAGCACGAAGGCGTTCAGGCTGCTGTCCTCCATCACCAGGATGTCGATCTGCGCGGGCGAAAGGCCCGCCGCGGCGATGATCGGTCGGGCCAGTTCCCGGAGCGAGCGTTCGAGTTCGGCGTCGCGCAGGATCGTCCGTGCGGAGGTCGGCAGACTCAAGGCAAGCGACAGCGCCGTGGCCACCGCCAGCGCGCCGAGCCTCTTCGCGATCCCCCCTGCCATTGATGCTCCCGCCCCGGTTGAGATATGCCCCGCGGGGCAGAATACGGGTCGAGTAAAGGAGAAAGCGATGCGGGCATCAAGGCGTGGCGAGGTCGATCCCTTCATCGTGATGGATGTCATGGAGGCGGCGCGGCAGGCCGAGGCGGCCGGGCGAAGCGTCATTCACATGGAGGTTGGCCAGCCGGGAACGCCCGCGCCGGCGGGCGCTCGCACGGCGCTTGCCCGCGCGATGGAAGCGGAGGCGCTCGGCTACACCGTCGCCCTCGGCCTTCCGGCGCTGCGCCAGCGCATCGCCCGGCTCTACCGCGACTGGTACGGTCTCGACCTGAACCCCGATCGGGTGATCGTCACGCCCGGCTCCTCCGGCGCCTTCCTGCTCGCGTTCACGGCGCTGTTCGAGGCCGGGGACAGGGTGGGCCTGGGCGAGCCCGGCTATCCATCTTACCGGCAGATCCTGAAAGCGCTGAGCCTTGAGCCAGTCGGCATCCAGACGGCCATGCAGCACCGCCTGCAGCCGCTGCCCGAGGACGTGCCGGAGGGGCTTGCCGGCCTGATCGTCGCCTCGCCGGCCAACCCGTCGGGCACCATGCTCTCCCGCGAGGCGCTGGCCGGCCTGATCGCGCGCGCCGCGGAGACTGGCGCGGCCTTCGTTTCGGACGAGATTTACCATGGCATCCAATACGAAGGCCGGGCGATCAGCGCGCTCGAGATCAGCGACGACGTCTGCGTGATCAATTCCTTCTCCAAGTACTTCTCGATGACCGGCTGGCGTGTCGGCTGGATGGTGGTGCCCGAGGCCGAGGTGCGCCGCTACGAACGGCTTGCCCAGAACCTCTTCATCTGCCCGCCCCACGCCAGCCAGGTGGCCGCGCTCGCCGCGATGGACTGCGATGCCGAACTGCAGGCCAATCTCGCCGTCTACACCGAGAACCGCCGGCTGATGCTGGACGGGCTGCCACGGGCCGGCTTCACCCGCATCGCCCCGCCGGACGGCGCGTTCTACATCTATGCCGATGTGTCCGACCTCACCGCCGACAGCCTCGCCTTCAGCCGCGAGATCCTCGACCAGGCCGGCGTCGCGGTGACACCGGGTCTCGATTTCGACCCGCGCCGGGGGCAGGGCACATTGCGCTTTTCCTATGCCCGCGCCACCGCCGACATCGCCGAGGGGCTGGAGCGGCTTCACGACTTCATGAGCCGGCGCTAGGGCGCGCGCGCCCGCCGCTCCCGGCGCACGCCATATCCTTCTTCTGTCACGAAATATCCCGGGGTCCGGGGCAGCGCCCCGGCCGCCCCGCGCGGCCCCCGTGACGCTTCAATTCAAGGGCAAAACGCGGTAGGGTCGGCCCAACAAACAAACAAACGATTCCGGGCAGGCTCATGATCAGGTTCTTCGCGTTGCTGCTGGCAGCAATGCTATTGATTCCATGTACAGTTTCGGCGCAGGGGCTGTTCGCCCTGGCGCGGCTCGATCCCGAGCGCTCCGCGATCGTCGATCGCAGCGAGGGGCTTGAGCTGGTGCTGACGATCAGCCAGCCGGTGCCCTACCGGGTGCAGACGCTGGCCGATCCGCCGCGTCTGGTGCTGGACTTCCGGGAGGTCGATTTCGACCGGCTGCGCCCGGGCGATCTCGGCTTCAGCGAGGCGGTGCAGAGCGTGCGTCACGGCACCGTGCAGGCGGGGTGGTCGCGGCTGGTGCTGGACCTTGCCGGGCATTTCGCCGTCGACAGCGCCGGAATGGAAACCGATGCCGGCGACGGCAGCGCGCGGATCGAGGTGCGGCTGAGCCGGACCGATCCCACGACCTTTGCCGCCCGTTCGGGCAGCGACCGGAGCCGCGCCTTCCCGCGGGAAACCGAGAGCAACCGCCCGGCGCGCCGCCGTCTGGGCGATGACGGCCGGCTAACCGTGGTCATCGATCCAGGCCATGGCGGCATCGACCCCGGCGCGGTGCGCGACGGCGTCCACGAGGCCGAACTTGTGCTGACCTTCGCCCGCGATCTGCGCGAGGCCCTGCTGCGGGCCGAGGGGTTCGAGGTGGCGATGACCCGTGAAACCGACGAATTCGTCTCGCTCGAGGCGCGGATCGACGTGGCCCGGCGGGCCGGCGGCGAGGTCTTCCTGTCGCTCCATGCCGACGCGGTCGCCGAGGGGATCGCCCGCGGCGCGCAGGTCTACACGCTCTCGGAGGAAGCCTCGTCGCGCGCCTCCGCCAAGCTCGCCGAGGGGCACGACCGGGCCGACCTGCTGGCCGGCGTCGATCTCACGGACCAGGACGACGAGGTCGCCCGCGTCCTGATGTCGATTGCCCGGACGGAGACCTCGCCGCGCACCGAGGCGCTGGCCGAGGCGCTGGTCACCGGGTTTCGGGATGCCGGCGTGCGGCTGCACAAGCGGCCGCGGGAACATGCCGGTTTCTCGGTGCTGAAGTCGCCTGACATCCCATCGGCGCTGATCGAGCTGGGTTTCATGTCGAGCCCGGGCGAGCTGGAGAAACTGCAGGACCCGGCCTGGCGCAGGTCGGCTGCCGACGCGATCGTCGCGGGGCTGACGGCCTGGGCGGAGGAGGATCGCGCCCGCGCCGCGCTCAGGCGGCAGTAGGCGCGTATCTCGCCAGCCAGATCGTGTGCCCGGCACAGTCCGGGTCCTCCGGCGCATAGGCCAGCACCTCATAGCCCTGCGCCGCCATCTCGGCGCGGAACTCCCGGGGATCGAGGCTGGCGTGATAGACCGGCGCCCCGGCGACCGCGCCGTAGCGGACGCCAGCCTCCGGGCCGGAGGTGAACATGAGCGCCGCGCCCGGTACCGCGTGCGCGGCGAAGGTTCGGAACATGCCGCGCTGATCCTCCGGGGGCAGGTGGAAGAAGCTGTTCCACGCCAGGATCGCGTCGAAATGCTCGCCCAGGGCGAGTGTCCGCATGTCGCAATGATGCACCGGGCGGTCGGGCAGGGCTCGGGCGAACAGGCGGCACATGGCGGCCGCGCCGTCCACGCCGGTCACCTCCGCGCCGTGGGTCGCCAGCCAAAGG
Organism: Tropicimonas sediminicola; assembly: GCF_900188335.1. Classification (GTDB taxonomy): domain Bacteria; phylum Pseudomonadota; class Alphaproteobacteria; order Rhodobacterales; family Rhodobacteraceae; genus Tropicimonas; species Tropicimonas sediminicola. The sequence continues at coordinate 30,404 of NZ_FZOY01000003.1, forward strand.
GCAATGGGCCGGCCGGACCCGCAGCCGAGATCGAGCACGCGCGGCCCCGGCGCCACATCGAGAAACCGCCGCAGCCAACCCGCCTCGAAGAGCGCCTGCGAGCGCTCGGCGGCCCAGTCGGGGCCGACGCGGTCGTAGGTTGGCAGGATGTCGTCGGGCGAGGGGCGGGGCATGGCAAACCCTAGGCCGGCCGCCCCCGGTCCGCCAGTCCGGTTCCAAGGATCGCGGCGCCAACCGCGTCCTACCGTGCAGGCCGCTCTTACGCAGACGTGACCGGAAGGACGGCACCATGCCGCCGATTCCCGGCCCGGTTGCTTTTGACCCCTCACCGCAGCTTGCGTATAACCGCGTCAAGCACAGACAGGACCCTTGCATGATCCGCGCTCTCTTCAGCCTTCTCGGCGGAATCTTCACGCTCGTCGTCACCGGCGCGCTCTTCGTGGCGCTGCTGGCCGGCGGCGTCATCTGGATGTACGCCCGCGATCTGCCCGACCACGAGGAACTGGCGCGCTACACGCCCAAGACGATCAGCCGGGTCTATTCCGGCGAGGGCGAGATCATCGACGAATTCGCCACCGAACGCCGCCTCTTCGTCCCGGCCGAGGACATCCCGCCGCTGGTGAAGCAGGCCTTCATCTCGGCGGAAGACAAGAACTTCTACGAGCACAAGGGCTATGACCCCGCCGGTATCGCCAAGGCGGCGCTGGACGCGGCGCAGGGCGGCCGGCTGCGCGGCGCCTCGACCATCACCCAGCAGGTGATGAAGAACTTCCTGCTCAGCTCCGACCGCTCCGTCGAGCGCAAGATGAAGGAAATCCTGCTCGCCGCCCGCGTGGAACAGGCGCTCGACAAGGAAAAGATCCTCGAGCTTTATCTCAACGAGATCTTCCTCGGCCAGAACTCCTACGGCGTCGCCGCCGCCGCACAGACCTATTTCAACAAGACCCTCGTGCAGCTTGAGCCGCACGAAGCGGCCTACCTGGCCGCGCTGCCCAAGGCGCCGTCGAACTACCATCCCGTCACCCAGAAGGAAGAAGCGACGATCCGGCGCGACTTCGTGCTGCGCGAGATGTTCGAGAACGGCTATCTCGACCGCGAGACCTACGAGGCCGAAGTGGCGAAACCGCTCCGCAGCGTGCAGAACGGAGACTTTCCCTCGTTCCGCCGCAGCCTGCCGCCGCGCGACTACTTCACCGACGAGATCCGCCGCCAGCTGTCGAGCGAATTCGGCCGCGACGAGTTCTTCGGCGGCGGTCTGACGATCCGCGCAACGGTCGACCCGGACCTTCAGGTCGAGGCGGCGCAATCCCTGCGCAAGGCGCTGGAGGATTACGACCGCAGCCGCGGCATCTGGAACAAGAGCCGCCGGAAGATCCCGGCCGAGGCGCTGGAGAGCGAGGAAAGCTGGCGCGCGGCGCTGGCCGACGTGACCATCGCGCGCGATATCGAGCTGGACGGCACCTGGTATCCGGCCGTGGTGCTCGAGATCGCCGACCAGTCGATGACCCTCGGCGCCGAGGGGATAGACGGCACGATCGAGGTCCCGCGCGAGGACATCGCCTGGATCAAGGGGGACTTCGCCGCCAATTTCGAGCGCGGGGACGTGGTCCACGTGCGCCGGATGACCCAGGACGGCGAGTTCCTGCGCTGGTCCCTCCGCCAGGTGCCGCGGGTGCAGGGCGCCTTCGTCGCCATGGACGTGCACACCGGCCGCGTGCTGGCGATGCAGGGCGGCTTCTCCTACCAGGCGTCGGTCTTCAACCGCGCGACGCAGGCGACCCGCCAGCCCGGCTCGGCCTTCAAGCCCTTCGTCTATGCCGCGGCGCTCGATTCCGGCTACACGCCCGCAACCATCGTTGTCGACGCGCCGATCGAGATCGACACGCCCGAGGGCGTCTGGCGGCCGAAGAACGCGTCGAACAAGTTCTACGGCCCGACCCCGCTGCGCACCGGCATCGAGCGCAGCCGGAACCTGATGACCATCCGCCTCGCGCAGGAGGTCGGCATGGACACCGTCGCCCGCTACGCCGAGGATTTCGGCGTCTACGATCACCTGGGCCGCTACCTCGCCAACGCGCTCGGCAGCCAGGAGACCACGCTCTACAAGATGGTCGCTGCCTATTCGATGTTCGCCAATGGCGGCGAGCGGGTGGAACCGACGCTGGTCGACCGGGTGCAGGACCGCTGGGGCGCCACCGTCTACCGGCAGGACCAGCGTGTCTGTCCGGATTGCGAACTGGCCTCGCTCGAGCCCGGCTTCGCGCCGCGGATCATCTCGGACCGCAAGCGGGCGATCGACGCGATCACCGCCTACCAGCTGACCTCGATGATGCGGGGCGTGGTGGAACGCGGCACCGCGGCCGGCACCGTGGGCGCGGCCAACCTCGGCGTGCCGGTGGCCGGCAAGACCGGGACGACCAACGACGCCAAGGACGTCTGGTTCGTCGGCTTTACCTCGAACATCGCTGCCGGCTGCTACATCGGCTATGACCAGCCCCGCCCGCTGGGCAGCGGCGCCTCCGGTGGCGGCATGTGCGGCCCCGTCTTCACCCGGTTCATGCGCGAAGCGGTCGCCAAATACGGCGGCGGCCCGTTCGAGGTTCCGGAGGGCGGGTTCTTCGTCAAGATCGACCGCTTCAGCGGCGCCCGGCTGTCGGATGACGCAACGGGCGATCACGTCGTCGCGGAATACTTCCGTATCGGCGAGGATCCGATCTTCGGCATCGGCGCGCTGGTGGACGGCGGGTTTGTCATGGGGGCGAACGTGCCGATGTTCTCGCGCGGCGAGGACGACGCCACCGAGAGCACCACCGTCACCACCTCGACCGGCCGCACTGTCCGGATCGCGCCCAAGGCGAGCTTCGGCTCGCTCAGCTCGGGCGGGCTCTACTGACACCTGCGCGTTCCGGCGGGCCGGGGGCTTCGGCTTGCGGCACGCCGGATGCCGGATTATATCAAGGGGCCGCGCGGCACTGCTGTCTGCGTGGCCAGTTTCGTTACAGGACCCCCAATGCGCGCCGAGACCCAGAATACCGTTGATGCCATCCGCAAGTCGCTGACGCTGCTCGGCCAGAGGATGGACCTCGAGACAGCCGATCACCGTCTGGAGGAGTTCAACGCGCGCGTCGAGGATCCGACCCTCTGGGACGATCCGGCCGCGGCGCAGAAGCTGATGCGCGAGCGCCAGATGCTGGTGGATTCGATGGCCAGCTATCGGGGCCTCGAGCAGGAGTTGAACGACAATATCGAGCTGATCGAGCTCGGCGAGATGGAAGAGGACGAGGAGGTCGTTAGCGAGGCCGAGACGGCGCTGAAGGCGCTGGCCGAGAAAGCCGCCGAGAAGGAACTCGAAGCCCTGCTCGACGGTGAGGCCGACGGCAACGACACCTTCCTCGAGATCAACGCCGGCGCGGGCGGCACCGAGGCCTGCGACTGGGCGGCGATGCTGCAGCGGATGTATGTCCGCTGGGCCGAGAAGCGTGGCTACAAGGTGGAGCTGCAATCCGAGGAAGCCGGCGCCGAGGCCGGCATCAAGTCCGTCGCGTACAAGATCTCCGGCCCCAATGCCTATGGCTGGCTCAAGTCCGAGAGCGGCGTGCACCGGCTGGTGCGGATCTCGCCCTTCGGCAAGGGCACCCGCGAGACTTCCTTCGCCTCCGTCTGGGTCTACCCGGTTGTCGACGACAACATCGAGATCGAGGTGAACCCGGCCGATATCCGGATCGACACCTATCGCTCCTCGGGTGCCGGCGGTCAGCACGTGAACACCACCGACTCTGCCGTCCGGATCACCCACGCGCCCACGGGCATCGTCGTGACCTCGTCTGAGAAGTCGCAGCACCAGAACCGCGACATCGCCATGAAGGCGCTGAAATCCCGGCTCTACCAGATGGAGCTTGACCGCCGGAACGAGGCGATCAACGAGGCCCACGCGGCCAAGGGCTCGGCCGGCTGGGGCAACCAGATCCGCTCCTACGTCTTGCAGCCCTACCAGATGGTCAAGGACCTGCGGACCAACCACGAGACCTCCGACACGCAGGGCGTGCTCGACGGCGACCTGGACGCCTTCATGGGCGCGACGCTGGCGATGGACGTGGCCGGCAAGAGCCGCAGCGAGGCCCGGGCCGAGGACTGACGCGCCGGCCTCCGGGCCGCAGCGATCGGTCGGGGCGTGCGCAACCGCCCTCGGCACTCCGCCATCATCCGCAAGGCACTTGATTTGCGCCGCTCCGGGCGGTCATTCTCCCATGGCCGGCAGGCAGGGGAGGACAATGCATGACAGACACCGTGGTGCCCGAGGCATCGCCACGCCCGGATATCGCCATCCTGGACCGGAGCGACCTGGTCTATGCGCTCGACATGGGGTGGAAGGATTTCCGGAAAGCGCCGTTCTTCGGCCTCGTCTTCTCGGTGGTCTACGTCCTCGGCGGGCTGTTCCTCGCCTTCGTCTCGGGCGGGTTCGTCACCCAGACGGTCATCCTGGCCCTCGGCTTCCCGCTGATCGCCCCTTTTGCCGCTGTCGGACTCTACGAGACCAGCCGGCGGATCGAGGAGGGACGGCCGCTCGACCTCTACCAGATCTTCGGCGTGATCTGGAACGAGAAGGACCGGCAGATCCCCTGGGTGGGCGCGATCATCGTGATCTACTTCCTGTTCTACAGCTTCCTCGCCCACATGATCTTTGCGCTCTTCATGGGGCTCTCGGTGATGACCAACGTGACCTCCTCCTACGAGGTCTTCCTGACCTCGAACGGGCTGACGATGATCGGCGTGGAACTCGCCGTGGGCGCGGTGCTGGGCTTCATCCTGTTCGGCCTCACCGTCTTCTCTCTGCCGCTGCTGGTCGACAAGGAGATCGACTTCATGACGGCGATGCTGCTGAGCTTCGAGGCGGTGCGGGAGAACGCCGGGGTGATGCTGGTCTGGGCCATCGTGATCGCCGTCTACATCGTGCTGGCGATGATCCCGGCCTTCCTCGGGCTGCTGGTGGCGCTGCCGGTGCTGGGACACGCGACCTGGCATCTCTATCGCCGGGCGCTGATCCATCCCGGCGAAGAGGACAAGCGCCCGGCGTAAGGCGCCTGCGGACATGAAAAAACGGGCGGGGCCTCGTGCCGCCGCCCGTCCGGATGGTTCGCCTCGGTAAGGCCTCAGCCTTCGGTCGTCACCTGGGCCTTCGCGGCCGGGCGCTGCTGGCCGCCGGTGCTGAGCGGATCGTCCTGCCGCTGCACGGAGCCTTCGAAATGCGCACCGCTCTCTATGGCGATGGTCTTGTGGATGATGTCGCCCTCGACCTTCGCGGTGGAGGTCAGGCGCACCTTGAGGCCGCGCACGCGTCCCACGATCCGGCCGTTGATCACCACGTCGTCGGCGACGCATTCGCCGCGGATGGTGGCGTTCTCGCCGATGGTCAGCAGGTGGGCGCGGATGTCGCCCTCCACGGTGCCTTCGACCTGGATGTCGCCGGTGGTCTTCAGGTTGCCGGTGATCGTCAGGTCAGACGACAGAACCGATGCCGGCGGCTTCGCCTTGGGCGCGGCGGGCTGGGTGTCCATCGGGGGCAGACCGCTCGACTTCTTGGCGATGTCGGGCGCCTTGGACGCATCGGTGTCCTTCGCCGGGCCAGGCTCGTTGATTCGGCTCTTAGAAAACATCTTTGGCTGCCTTGATAAAGTTCATAGGGTTCACGGGCTTTCCGTTCACATGCACCTCGTAGTGCAGGTGGGTGCCGGTCGACCGTCCGGTATTGCCCATATCACCGATCCTCTGTCCTTTCGAGACCCTTTGGCCCTCTTTGACGCGCAGGCGCGACATGTGGGCGTACCAGGTCTCGATGCCGAACTCGTGGCGCAGTTTCACCATCCGTCCGAAACCGGAATGCCAGCCCGCCTGCACCACCACGCCATCGGCGGTGGCATAGATCGGCGTGCCGTGGCTGCCGGCGAAATCGGTGCCGTTGTGCATCCGTCCCCAGCGGGGGCCGAAGCCGCTGGTGAAGCGGAAGGAGTCCTTGAGCGGCATGCCGAACGGCGCCTTTTCGGCGGCGATCCGGTAGAGGTTCATCCGGTCGAGCCCCTTGAGCAGCGTGTTGGCGCGCGCCTCGTCGGCGGAGGGCTCCATGCCCTTGGTGGAGAAGGAGATCGGCGTCAGCGGGCCGCCCTGGCCGGAATAGCCGCGACGCACCGCGTCCAGCAGGCGCTCGGGCGGCAGGCCGGCGCTCTTGAACATCTTCTCCAGCGGCTCGACCGAGACGGTCAGCGCCTCCTCGAGCTGGGTGAAGATCTTCTCGTTGCGGTCGAGGATCAGGTCGCGCTCGTAGGCGGCGGCCTCGGCCTCTTCCAGCGCGGCGGCGGCTTCCTCGGCCATGCTGTCGCGCTCGCTGGCGGTCCGCTCCAGTGCGGCGTTCAGGAAGTCCAGCGTGGCGTCGACCTCGGCGAGGGACGCCTTTTCGCTTTCGGTCTCCGCGCGGCCTTCGAGCACCGCGACCACCGCTTCCTTTTCCTGGCGGGCCTGGTCCCGTTCGTTGATCGTGCGGCGCAGCGCGGTCTGGACGACGCCGATGCCGGTTTCCAGCTCGTGGCGGCGGCTTTCGGAGGTCAGCAGCTGCGACTGCATCGCCGAAACCTGCTCCAGCGCGGCGTTGAACCGCTCGTGGGCGGCCAGTGCCTGGGCCTCTGCGGCTTCGCGCGCCAGCGACAGCTCGTTCAGCCGCTCTTCATAGAGCGCGCGGTCCCGGCCGGCCTGTTCGCGGATGTTGCCTGCCCCGATCGAGTCCATCAGCAGCACGGATGAGGCGATGATCGCCCAGCCTATCGTCGCGGCCGAGCCGAAGAGGGCGAGCGCCTGTGTCCCGGGGCGCAGCCGGATGAAGCGGGTGTTGTCGTCGGAGCGCAGGAACAGGCGCTGTTCCGGAAACCATCGTTCGAAGAAGTTGTGAATGCGGTCGTTCAGTCGCGTGCGCAATGCCCGTCCCCGTTCTCAGGATCATCTTGGCGATCCGACGTCGTGCCGATCCCCCCGGCCGCCGGTTCGCATCGGGCTTACGGTGCGGTCGGGCTCGGTGCAAGATTTATGGGCGCATCGATTGTTTGGGACGCAGTTGCACCGCCAAACCGGCAAGTTTTCGCCGATGAATCGGGGACTTCGCAGGCAAGATGCGGCGTATCTGCGCTCAGGTCGAACCGGCGCCGTCTGCGAGCGGCCAGTAGAAATCGGGCGGAATCCCGGCCTCGGCGCGCTTTTCCTCGTTGAAGGGGGGCTTCAGCGGGCCGTGGAAATAGCGGGTCACGAGGTCGTGGAAGACCTCTACCGGGTCGCGGTTGTCCCGGCCGCAGAGGAAGTGGAACCATTTCGAGCCGTAGGCGACGTGGTGCACCTCCTCGGCATAGATCACCTCCAGCGCCTCGATGGTCTGCGCGTCGCCGGCCTTGCGGAAGACGTCGATCATCCCCGGCGTCACGTCGAGCCCGCGGGCCTCCAGCACCATCGGCACGACGGCAAGCCGCCCGAGCAGGTCCTCGGCGGTGTCCTCGGCCGCGCGCCACATGCCGGCATGGGCCGGCAGGGCGCCGTAATGGCTGCCCTGGGCTTCAAGACAATCGCATATCAGGTTGAAATGCTTGGCTTCCTCATCGGCAGACTTCACCCAGTCATCGTAGAATCCCATCGGCATGGGCACATGGCCGAACCGGGCGATGATGTCCCAGTGCAGATCCACCGCGTTCAGCTCGATATGGGCGACCGCGTGCAGGATGGCGATCCGGCCCTGCGGCGAGCCCGGCCTGCGGCGCGGCACGTCGCGCGGGTCCAGCAGTTCCGGCCGTTCCGGGCGGGCAGGTTGGAGCGGCGGCGTGCCGGTGCCAACGGGAAGCGGCGTGCCGGCGGCGCGGGCGGCCTGCCAGGTGGCGGCATGGCGGCGCGCGAGCGCTGTCTTTTGGCGGCCATCGGCCGTCCGGAGCACCTCGCAGGCGAGGTCTGTCAGGGTTGGCCCGGTCTGAGACATCTGCGCGCCCTCGTTCTGCTCCGGCTCCTGCGCCGGAGGTTTCTTGCCTCCGGCGGGGATATTTCGGGACAGGCGAAGATGCAACGCCGGCTCAGAGCCCGCGAACGGCCTCCAGAACGGCCTCGGCGTGGCCGGGCACCTTCACCTTGGGCCAGACCTGGCGGACGATGCCGTCGCCGTCGATCAGCACGGTGGTGCGCTCGATTCCCATGAATTTCTTGCCGTACATGCTCTTTTCCTTGAACACGCCGTAGCGCTCGCAGACATCGCTCTCGGCATCGGACAGGAGCGTGACACCGAGATCATGCTTGTCGCGGAACTTGTCGTGCTTCTGCACCGTGTCCTTGGAGACGCCGAGCACGACCGCGCCGGCGGCCTCGAACTCCGGCAGCGCCTCGGTGAAGGCGACGGCTTCCTTGGTGCAGCCGCTGGTGTCGTCGCGCGGATAGAAGTAGAGCACCACCGCCTTCGGCTTGAGCGCCGACAGGGTGATCTCGCCGCCACCGTCGCGGGGCAGGGTGAAGTCGGGAGCCGGGGAGCCGGTGTCGATCATGTGACTGTCATCCTTCGTTGGAGGGCATATGCTTCCTTTCTAGTTCCCGAACCGCGAAGATAAAGGTCCGGGGAAAAGACCCCGCAAGGGAGAGGCGTGAAACAGCAGCAGGACACCGGGATCGCGGACGGCCACGGCGTCTCCGGATCGGGCGACGGGCAACCGGCGGCCGATGGTGTGCGCAAACCGCGCTCCGCGCGGCGGAAGCGGCGTGCGCTCCTCTGGGTGATCTTTGTCGCCTTCGATCTCGCTCTTGTTCTGGCGCTCGCGATCCTGCTTGGCGGGCTGATGCTGGCGGGGCGGGATCTGCCGGCGCCGGACTGGGTCGCCGAGCGTGCGGGCGAGGTGCTTTCCCAGGGGCTCGGCGGCGGGCAGGTAGAGATCGGCGAGGTCACGCTGCGGCTGGAGCACCGCGCCCTGCCGGAGGTCGCCTTCGAAGCGGTGCGGGTGACCGCGCCGAACGGAGCGGATCTGGCCGAGATCCCGCGCCTCGGTGTTTCCCTCGACAAGAGCGCGCTGCTGCAGCGGCGGGTGCAACCCAAGGTGCTGACTCTCGACGGCGCGGCCGTGCGTCTGCGTCGCAAGGTCGACGGCTCGCTCGACCTCGGCTTCGGGGGCGGCATGGGAACGGCGCGGCTCGGCTCGGTGGAGGAGGCGCTCGGCGTGGTCCGCAGGACGTTGGCGCTGCCGGGGATCGCTCCGATCAAGCGCATCGACCTGCGCGGTCTTGACCTGGAATTCAGCGACGAGCGGGCAGGCGAGGTCTGGCGGGTGCGCGACGGCAACCTGCTGGTCGAGCAGGACGGCGGCGCGCTGTCGGCCGCCGTGGATTTCGACATGCCCAAGCAAGGCGACGGCGATGCGGAGACGGATGCCACGGTCGCCCTCCGGCTGAGCATTGGCGAGGCGGGGGCGGGCGCGCAGGTCTCGGCGCTGGTCAAGAACGTGCCGGCGCGGGATATCGCGGCGCAGGCCCCGGCGCTGTCCTGGCTGAAACCGCTCGATGCCGAGGTCTCCGGGGCGCTGATCACCGGGCTCGACGAGGACGGCCGGATGGAGCCGCTGAACGGGACGCTGGAAATCGGCAGCGGCGTGTTCCAGCCCGAGGCGGCGGCGCAGCCGATCCCGTTCGACGGGGCGCGGGCCTATTTCGGCTACCGGCCGCGGGAGGAGAAGCTCACCTTCCAGGAACTCGCCTTCAGCGCGCCCGATGGAAGCTTCACCGCCACCGGTCATGCCTATCTCGACGGCATGGAGACGGGCTGGCCGGAGGCGCTGGTCGGGCAGTTCCAGTTCACCGACGTGCGGCTCGACCCGCCGGGGTTCCTGCCGCGCCCGGCGCATTTCGATGGCGGGGCGGTGGACCTGAAGGTCTCGCTCGATCCGTTCGAGGCGAAGCTTGGCCAGATCGTGCTGACCACCTCCGATCCCGAGGCCGGCGAGGCCGCGGGTCTGAGCCGGTTGGAGGGATCGGGGCGGGTCACGGCGGATGGCGGCGGCTGGCACGTGGCGCTCGACCTCGGGGTGGACCAGATCGAGGCCGGCTCGCTCATGGCACTCTGGCCCTTTGCGATGGCGCCGCGCACCCGCGACTGGATCGATCGCAACCTGATCGGCGGGGTGGTGGAGAACGCCAGCGCCGGGCTGAGGCTCGACCAGGGCGCGCGCCCCGACCTTGCGGTGACCTTCGAGTTCCGCGATGCCGAGGTGCGGGCGCTTCAGAGCCTGCCGACGATCACCAAAGCCTCGGGATATGCCTCCACCGGGCGCGGGCAGTTCGCGCTCTCGCTGGACGCCGGCCGGGTCGTGCCGCCGCAGGGCGGGCCGCTGGACCTCGCGGGCTCGGTCTTCAAGGTCATGGACATGACGACGAACCCGCGGATCGCCGAGATCGAGTGGCATTCGTCATCTTCCGTCACCGCCGCGCTGTCATTGCTCGACCAGGAGCCCTTCCGCTTTCTGCAGAAGGCGGGTCAACCGGTGACGCTGGCCGAGGGCCGGGCGGCGCTGGACGGCACCATCGCCTTTCCCATGAAACGGGGCATCCGGGGGCCGGACGTGGATTTCGACATCGCGGGCGATCTCACCGGGATCTCCTCCGAGCAGGCGGTGCCCGGCCGGCAGCTCGTCTCCGACCGGCTCGACCTGGTGGCGCGGCCGGTCGGGCTGACGATCGCGGGGGAGGCGGCACTGGACGGCGTGCCGCTCGATGGCATCTTCGACCTGCCGCTCGGCACCGCGACGGGCAGCCGGCCGGTCAACGTGGGCGGGACGATCCGGATCGGCGGGGATTTCGTGCGCGCCTTCGGCATCGGTCTGCCGGAGGGCAGCGTTACCGGGGCGGGTCCCGCACGGTTCACCGTGGAGCTTCCGGCCGGCGCGCCGCCGCTCTTCTCGCTCGAATCCTCGCTCGAAGGCGTCGGTCTCGCCCTGTCGGCCGTTGGGTGGTCGTTGCCGGAGGCTGGAGAGGGCTCCCTTTCGGTCTCGGGCAGGCTGGGCGCCAACCCCGCCGTCGATGCGCTGAGGCTGGACGCCGCCGGCCTTCTGGCGGAGGGCCGCGTGAGCCTTGCCGAAGGCGGAGGGCTCGACCGGGCGGAGTTCCAGCGGGTCTCGCTGGGCGGCTGGCTCGACGCGCCGGTCACGCTCCTGGGGCGCGGGCCGGGCCTGTCGCCCGCGATCGCGATCTCCGGCGGACAGATCGATCTGCGCCGCGCCCGCGCTGCGGGTGGCGGTGGGGGCGGGGGGAGCAGTGCCGGCCGAACCCCGATCTCGCTGGCGCTCGACCGCCTGCGGATCTCGGACTCGCTCTCGCTGGCGCCGTTCCGGGGCGAGCTGACCTCTGCGGGCGGGCTCACCGGCTCCTTCTCGGGCAACGTGAACGGCGCCGCCCCCGTGGCCGGCACCGTGCGGCCCGGGCGCGGCGGTGCTGCGGCCCTGCGGGTGCAATCCGAGAATGCCGGCGCGGTCTTCAAGGCCGCCGGCATCTTCCGCCAGGCGGAGGGGGGCAGCATGACGCTGTCGCTCGACCCCCGGGCCGAAACCGGTGAATACGACGGCCAACTCGCGGTCAGCGACGTGCGGGTGCGCAGCGCCTCGGGCCTTGCCGCCCTGGCGAACGCGATCTCGCTCGTGGGGCTGATCGACGAGCTCAACGGCTCGGGGATCGTCTTCAGCGACGTCGAGGCCGCCTTCCGCTTGACGCCCAGCTACGTGCAGGTCACACGCTCCTCCGGCGTCGGGCCCTCGCTCGGCATCACGATGGAAGGGGTCTACGACTTGGCAGGCGGCATTCTCGACATGCAGGGCGTCTTCTCGCCCGTCTACATGGTGAACTCGATCGGCTCGATCTTCACGCGGCGCGGCGAGGGTCTGTTCGGCGTGACCTACCGGATGCGCGGCCCGGCCTCGAACCCATCGGTCGAGGTCAACCCGCTCTCGGCGCTGACGCCGGGGATGTTCCGCGACCTGTTCCGTGCCCCGCCGCCGACCCCGCGGAACGGAGGCTGATCATGCGGCTCTCGGATTTCGATTTCACGCTGCCCGAGGATCTGGTGGCGACCCGCCCGGCGAACCCGCGCACCTCCGCCCGCCTGCTCGTGGCGGGCCCGGACACGATCACGGACGCCCGGGTTTCGAACCTGCCCGATTTCCTGCGCCCCGGCGACCGGCTGGTGCTCAACAATACCAAGGTGATCCCGGCCCGGCTCTCCGGCATTCGCCGACGCGACGGGGGCGAGGGCGTCACCGAGGCGCGGATCGAGGTCACCCTGCTCGACCCGCGCGGCGACGGTAGCTGGCAGGCGCTGGCGAAGCCCGCCAAGAAAGTGCGCGACGGCGAGGAGATCCACTTCGGACCCGGGTTCTCGGCCCGGGTTCTGGGCCGGTCCGAGGGGCAGCTGACGCTCGGTTTCACGCTGAAGGGCGATGATTTCGATGCCGCGCTCGATGCGGCCGGCGCGATGCCCCTGCCGCCCTACATCGCCGCCAAGCGCGCCGCGGACGCGCAGGACCGCACCGACTACCAGACCGTCTTTGCGCGCCACTCGGGCGCCGTCGCGGCCCCCACGGCGAGCCTCCATTTCGACCGGCCGCTGCTGGAGCGGATTGCCGCCATGGGGGTGGATTTCACCGAGGTCACACTGCATGTCGGCGCGGGCACCTTCCTGCCGGTGAAGGTCGACGACGTCTCCGAGCACAAGATGCATGCCGAGTGGGGCGAGGTGACCGGGGCCGCCGCCGCCGAGATCAACGCCACCCGCGCCGCGGGCGGGCGGATCATCCCCGTGGGCACCACCGCCTGCCGGCTGATCGAGAGTGCGGCCACCGATGCGGGCCTCGCTCCCTGGCGGGGCGAGACCGACATCTTCATCCGCCCCGGCTTCCGCTTCCGGGCGACCGACGCGCTGATGACCAACTTCCACCTGCCGAAATCGACGCTGATGATGCTGATCTCGGCGCTGATGGGGCGGGAGCGGGTGATGGAGATCTACGACCACGCGATCTCCGAGCGCTACCGTTTCTTCTCCTACGGAGACGCGTCGCTGCTGATCCCGTGACACGCGCATCGCGCGTGGCCGGGGTTGGCCGCATGTACTGTCGATGTCCTGAAGATCTCTTTGGAGCGGGCGATGAGATTCGAACTCACGACCCTTACCTTGGCAAGGTAATGCTCTACCCCTGAGCTACGCCCGCGTCCTAGAGTGAGCGGGGATTTAGCGAGTGGCGCGGGGGGCTTCAAGGGGAAAACGCGCCTCCCGCGCGAAAAATCGCCCAGCCCGCCCGGAGGCCGCGACGGGGCGGGTCAGAGGATCGACAGGTAGATGTTGGCCAGCGCCGCCAGCACCAGCATTACGAAGGTCAGCACCATCCCCACCTGCCGGGCCTGCATGATCTGCGGCTCGGAGCCGAGACCCACGGCATGGCTAACCCGCCCCAGAAACAGCATCGCGCCAAGCCCGTGAACGCTCCAGCCCGGCATCCCCTGAAGCTCGGCCATGGCAAGCAGGAGCAGGCCGAAAGGCGCGTATTCCGCGCAATTTGCCTGCACGCGCACCCGTTGCAGGAAAGAGGCGTCGGCGCCGTCGCCGATCGAGACATTGGCCGCGATGCGTTGGCGGATCACCCGCGCACTTAGCGCAACGAAGAGGAGGGCCAGCAGGCCGGCGTAGAATGGCGTGATTTCAAGCATTACATTGGACAATCTGGTTTCTGGCGGAAAAGGAACGGAACGACCACGCGCACCTTGGGGCATTCGATCAGGGACCCGCCGGACTGGCATCACTGGGGGACTGGTCTCAATCTACATACAGGAAATGCGACGTTGTCGGAAATCTGGGCTCTGCCTCCTGAACGAAAGATACGCGTCCTGTCGAGGTGTGCCGTTTCGTCAGTTGCTGCCGGTGAAGGACCAGATCACGTTGAAGATAAGGACGACGCCAAAGATCATCCCGGCCAACTTCCAATTGAAGCGCCTGTTCTCCCCACCGATGATGCCCATCCGTTTCGCGACGGCGAAGGTGGCAAGTATCAGCGCGGCGGTAATCAGCGCGTGAAGAACATCAAACTGCATATGAACTCCGATCAGGCGAAACCCGCTACTGGATTGAAAGGTCGACGTTGTATCCGACCGTCGCGCCTGCATCGCGGTCATTGCCCATCAGGTAGACCCGGATCGTGTAGGTGCCATCGGACGGTAGCTCTACGGTTGTGCTGTTGCCATCCATCGAGCTGTTGTAGATCGCCACGCCATCGCTGCCGGGCGGAAGGATGTTGAAAAACACGCTGCCGTTGCCGTTGGTGCCTGCAACGGAAAGGTCCACGAACATCTGCTGGCCGCCGCTGGCGCCAAGCCGATAGTCGAAATACTCGTCGCCAGTGATCGTGCCGCTGACCATTGTGCCGTAGTTCCCCGACTGAAACCGAACATCCGCGGTCATTTGCGCCGTGCCGGGACCTGCCCCCAGCATGACAAGAGACGCGAAGACGAGCTGTCGAAGCATTGGATACCCTCCTGGATTGGCGAAACTCTGCGGATGCCAAGAGGAAGTATAGGGCATGGAGGCAGCCCGTCATCTTCTGAGTAGAGGGCGGCGAAGCTCATGCCTCGCCGCTCGCATTATCACTCCAGCTCGATCAGCAGGTCCTTGGCGTCGATCTGCTCGCCGGGGTGGACGTGCACGGCCTTCACCGTCGCGTCGCGCTCGGCGTGCAGGCCGGTCTCCATCTTCATCGCCTCGATGGTGATCATCAGGTCGCCCACCGAGACCTTCTGGCCCACGTGGACGCCGACCGAGGCGATGGAGCCCGGCATCGGCGCGCCGATGTGATCGGGGTTGCCGACCTCCGCCTTACGCCGCGCCGCGACCGCGCTCTTCACCTTGCGGTCGGGAACGCGGATGGTGCGCGGCTCGCCGTTGAGCTCGAAGAACACCTTCACGATGCCTTCCTCGTTGGTCTCCGACACTGCCTGCAGGCGGATCTCCAGCGCCTTGCCCGGCTCGATCTCCGGCGTGATCTGCTGGCTCGGCTCCATGCCGTAGAAATAGGTATGGGTCGGCAGCACCCGCACCGGGCCGTATTCCCCGTGCCGCGCCACGTAATCGGCGAAAACCTTGGGATACATGAGGTATCCGTTGAGATCCTCGTCATCCATCTCCATGTCGAAGCGCTTCGCGGCTTCCGCGCGCGCCACTTCCAGATCGACCGGCGGCACGCCCTCGCCGGGGCGGGCGGTCATCGGCTTCTCGCCCTTGAGGATCTTGGCCTGCAGCGCGGTGGGCCAGCCGCCCGGCGGCTGCCCGAGGTTGCCGCGCATCATGTCGACGACGGAATCCGGGAAGGAGACCTCGCGCTCGGGATCCTCGACATCGGCGCGGGTCAGGCCCTGGCTGACCATCATCAACGCCATGTCGCCCACGACCTTGGAGGAGGGTGTCACCTTCACGATGTCGCCGAACATCTTGTTCACCTCGGCATACATGTGCGCGACCTCGTGCCAGCGCTCTTCGAGCCCCATCGACCGGGCCTGCGCCTTGAGGTTGGTGAACTGACCGCCCGGCATCTCGTGCAGGTAGACCTCGGAGGCCGGCGCCTGCATGCCGCTCTCGAAGGCGACGTAATGGGCGCGGACCGCCTCGAAATAGTTGGAGATCTGGCGGACCTCCTCGATGTCGATGCCGGTATCGCGCTCGGTATGGGCCAGCGCCTCGACGATGGTGCCGAGCGTGGCCTGCGAGGTGTTGCCGGAGAAGGCGTCCATCGCGCAGTCGACCGCATCCACCCCGGCTTCGGAGGCCGCGAGAATGGTGGCGCAGGCGATGCCGGCGGTGTCGTGGGTGTGGAAGTGGATCGGCATGCCGACCTCCTCCTTCAGCGCCTTGATCAGGATGCTGGCGGCGGCGGGCTTCAGCAGGCCGGCCATGTCCTTGAGCCCGAGCACATGCGCACCGGCGGCCTTCAGCTCCTTGGCCATCGCGACGTAGTACTTCAGGTCGTACTTCGCGCGGTCCGGGTCGAGGATGTCGCCGGTGTAGCAGACCGTGCCCTCGCAGACCTTCTCGGCCTCGATCACAGCGTCCATCGCCACGCGCATGTTCTCGACCCAGTTGAGCGAGTCGAACACGCGGAAGACGTCGACGCCGGTCTCGGCGGCCTGCTTGACGAAAGCGCGCACGACGTTGTCGGGGTAGGTGGTGTAGCCCACGCCGTTGGCGCCGCGCAGCAACATCTGCGTCATCAGGTTGGGCATCGCGGCGCGCAGGTCGCGCAGGCGCTGCCAGGGGCATTCCTGCAGGAAGCGATAGGCCACGTCGAAGGTCGCGCCGCCCCAGCATTCCACGGAGAAGAGCTGCGGCATGTTCGCGGCGTAAGCCGGGGCCACGCGGATCATGTCGATCGAGCGCATCCGGGTGGCGAGCAGGCTCTGGTGCCCGTCGCGCATCGTGGTGTCGGTGATCAGGAGCTGCTTCTGCTCCGCCATCCAGTCCGCCACCGCCTGCGGCCCGAACTCCTCGAGGATGTTGCGGGTGCCCGGGGTGGGGAAGTCGGTCTTGAGCGGCGGAACCTTGGGCTGCCGGATCTCGGCCGGGGGCTTGGGCCGGCCGGCCACGTCGGGATGCCCGTTCACGGTGATGTCGGCGATGTAGCGCAGCAGCTTGGTCGCCCGGTCCTTGCGGCGCGGGAAGTGGAACAGCTCCGGCGTCTCGTCGATGAACTTTGTGTGGTACTCGTTGTTCAGGAACTTCGGATGCTGCAGCAGGTTGTCGACGAAGTTGATGTTGGTCGCCACGCCGCGCACCCGGAATTCGCGCAGGGCGCGGCTCATGCGGGAGATGGTGGCCTCGGGCGTCGGCGCCCAGACCGTCAGCTTCTCGAGCAGCGAGTCGTAGTAGCGGGTGATCACTGCGCCCGAATAGGCGGTGCCGCCGTCGAGCCGTACGCCCATGCCGGTCGCGCCGCGGTAGCCGGTGATCCGGCCGTAGTCGGGGATGAAGTTGTTGCGCGGATCCTCGGTGGTGATCCGGCACTGCATGGCGTGGCCCGAGAGCTCCACGTCATACTGGCTGGCGACGCCGGTGGCCTCGACGAGGCTCTTGCCTTCGGTGATCAGGATCTGGGCGCGCACGATGTCGATGCCGGTTACCTCCTCGGTCACCGTGTGCTCCACCTGCACGCGCGGGTTCACCTCGATGAAGTAGAACTCGCCCGAGTCCATATCCATCAGGAACTCGACCGTGCCGGCGCACTGGTAGTTCACGTGTTCGCAGATCTTCTTGCCGAGGTTGCAGAGCTTCTCCCGCTGCGCGCTGGAAAGGTAGGGCGCGGGGGCGCGTTCCACGACCTTCTGGTTGCGGCGTTGAACCGAGCAGTCGCGCTCCCAGAGGTGATAGATCTTGCCGTGATGGTCGCCGAGGATCTGCACCTCGACGTGACGGGCGCGGGTGATCATCTTCTCGAGGAAGCCCTCGCCGTTGCCGAATGCCGCCTCGGCCTCGCGCCGGCCCTCGAGCACCTTCTCGACCAGCTCTTCTTCCTTGTAGATCGGGCGCATACCCCGCCCGCCGCCGCCCCAGGAGGCCTTGAGCATCAGCGGGTAGCCGATCTCGGCCGCCTGGCGCTTGATCTCGTTCATGTCGTCGCCCAGCACCTCGGTCGCCGGGATCACCGGCACGCCCGCTTCGATGGCGATGTGCCGGGCGCTGGCCTTGTCGCCGAGCTGCCGCATGGTCTCGGATTTCGGGCCGATGAAGGCGATGCCGTTGGCCGCGCAGGCATCGACGAACTCGGGGTTCTCGGAGAGCAGGCCGTAGCCCGGGTGGATCGCGTCCGCACCGCATTTCTTGGCCACGCGGATGATCTCGTCGATCGAGAGATAGGCCGCGACCGGTCCAAGGCCCTCGCCGATCCGGTAGGCCTCGTCGGCCTTGAACCGGTGCAGCGAGAGCTTGTCCTCCTCGGCGTAGACGGCGACGGTCCGCTTGCGCAGTTCGCTCGCCGCGCGCATCACGCGGATGGCAATCTCTCCGCGGTTGGCGACGAGGACTTTCTTGAAATCGGGCATCGCGGTCTCCTTTTGCGGTCGCAGCATTTTTGTAAGGTGCATCTGGACGGCATGGCAATACAGCAGAACTGGGTAGCCTGCGACTGGTTTGTCGATGTTTTGGAGTAATGCGTCAAAACGTCGGTATTGACGCCGGATGCTACCTTGGCGACTTCATGCGTGTTTGATAGGAACAAATGGAGAACACAGGTTTTCCTTCTCCAGTGCGCAGGCTAGAGTGCGTCCCATGAGCACATTCGACGAAAGCGAGGCCTTCGAGGCCGCCGTTCCGCTGTCCCGCCGCGCGATGGCCGGCCGGCCCGCCCCGTATCTCGACGGCCTCAACCCCGCGCAGCGCGAGGCGGTGGAGGCGTTGGAGGGGCCGGTGCTGATGCTGGCCGGGGCCGGAACCGGCAAGACCAAGGCGCTGACCACCCGAATCGCGCATCTGCTCAATACCGGCGCCGCCCGGCCCAACGAGATCCTCTCCGTCACTTTCACCAACAAGGCGGCGCGGGAGATGAAGGAGCGGGTGGCAGGATTGCTCGGCGAGTCGGTGGAGGGCATGCCCTGGCTCGGCACCTTCCATGCGATCTGCGTCAAGCTGCTGCGCCGCCATGCCGAGCTGGTGGACCTCAAGTCGAACTTCACCATCCTCGACACGGACGACCAGATCCGCCTGCTCAAGCAGCTCATCATCGCCGCGAATATCGACGAGAAGCGCTGGCCGCCCCGGCTGCTGGCCAATGTCATCGACAACTGGAAGAACCGCGCCTGGCTGCCCGAGAACGTGCCTGCCGCCGAGGCAGGCGCCTTCGACCACAAGGGCGTCGCGCTCTACGCGGAATACCAGCAACGCCTGCGCACCCTGAACGCGGTCGATTTCGGTGACCTGCTGCTGCATGTGGTGACCATCTTCCAGCGCAACGACGACGTGCTGCAGCAATACCGGCGCTGGTTCCGCTTCATCCTCGTCGACGAGTACCAGGACACCAACGTCGCACAGTATCTATGGCTGCGGCTGCTCGCCGGCGGGCACCAGAACATCTGCTGCGTGGGCGACGACGACCAGTCGATCTACGGCTGGCGCGGCGCGGAAGTGGGCAACATCCTGCGGTTCGAGAAGGATTTTCCCGGAGCCAAGGTGATCCGGCTGGAGCAGAACTACCGCTCCACGGCGCACATCCTGGCCGCGGCCTCCGGCGTGATCGCCTCCAACAAGGGGCGGCTGGGCAAGACGCTCTGGACCGAGGCCGAGGGCGGCGAGAAGGTCCGGCTGATCGGCCACTGGGACGGCGAGGAGGAAGCGCGCTGGATCGGCGAGGAACTCGAGGCCATGGGGCACGGCACACGCGGCCTGCCGCCGATGAGCCTCAACGACTGCGCCATACTCGTGCGCGCCTCGCACCAGATGCGCGCCTTCGAGGACCGCTTCCTGACCATCGGCCTGCCGTATCGCGTGGTCGGCGGCCCACGCTTCTACGAGCGTCTCGAGATCCGCGATGCGATGGCCTATTTCCGCCTCGCTGTCTCGCCCGACGACGATCTGGCTTTCGAGCGGATCGTCAACACGCCCAAGCGGGGGCTGGGCGACAAGGCGCAGCAGAAGATCCAGGTAGCGGCGCGCGCCAATGGCGTGAACCTCGTCGACGGCGCGCGGGTGCTGCTGGCGGCCAAGGGGCTGACCGGCAAGGGCGCGACCGCGCTGGCGCAGCTGGTGGCCGGCATCGACCGCTGGCACGTCGCCGCGCGCAACCCGGAGCAGAGCCACATCGAGCTGGCCGAGCAGATCCTCGAGGAATCGGGCTATACCGAGCATTGGCAGAACGACAAGACGCCGGAGGCGCCGGGGCGGCTGGAGAACCTCAAGGAACTGGTCAAGGCGCTGGAGAACTTCGACAATCTTCAGGGCTTCCTGGAGCACGTCGCGCTGATCATGGACAACGAGACCGAAGACGCCGAGGCCAAGGTCACGCTGATGACGCTGCACGCCGCCAAGGGGCTGGAGTTCCCGGCGGTGTTCCTGCCGGGCTGGGAGGACGGGCTGTTTCCCTCACAGCGGGCGATGGACGAGACCGGCCTCAAGGGGCTGGAGGAGGAGCGGCGGCTCGCCTACGTGGGCATCACGCGGGCCGAGGCGCTCTGCACCATCTCCTTCGCCGCCAACCGCCGGATCTATGGCCAGTGGCAGTCGGCGCTGCCGTCGCGCTTCATCGACGAGCTGCCGGAGGAGCATGTCGACGTGCTCACGCCGCCGGGCCTCTATGGCGGCGGCTATGGCGCCGCAGCGCAGCCGGCCCGTTCCGACCTGCACGAGAAAGCCTCGCGCGCCGATGTCTACAACTCTCCGGGCTGGAAACGGATGCAGGCCCGCGGCGAAACCCGCGGGATCAGCCAGCCGCGGGAAAGCCGCAACGTGGTGATCGACCTCGAGGCCGTTTCGTCTTTCGGAGAGGGGGACCGGGTGTTCCACAAGAAATTCGGCTACGGCGCCGTCGTGGGGGTAGAGGGCGACAAGCTCGAGATCGCCTTCGACAAGGCCGGCGTGAAAAAAATCGTGGCCCATTTCGTGGTTCCCGCTGCGTCCGCTGACGATGTGCCCTTTTGACCCGCGGCAATCTGTGTATAACTTGTAAGTCCTGACTGGCTCCCCTTCGCCAGTCGAGCCTCGGAGCACGTGCATGAGAGTACTGGTTGTCCAGGACGACCCGAACGTCCAGTCTCTTTGGTCAGGAATCCTGGAGGAGTCCGGACACGAGGTCGTTTTGGTCGAGACCGAATCCGCCGCTCTGAAAACGCTTCAGACAAGCGCCTACGACCTCGTCCTGCTGGACCTTTGCCTGAACGGCCGCGATGCGCTTGCCGTCACGACCTTCGCGACCTATCGCAATCCGTCCTGCAAGGTGGTCGTGGTCTCCGGCTCGGCGGTCTTCTCGCAGAAGAAGCTCTTCGCCATGTCGCCGGCGGTGGCCGCCGCGCTGCGCAAGCCGGTGGATATCGAGGATCTTGTTGCTGTATGCGACCGGGTGCACCGGAACGAGCGCAGCCCCGCGGTTCCGGTCATGGCGTCCAGCGACATCGAATTCCGGCCCTGACGCCGGCCCCCCTCCGCAATCGTCTCGTGAGCCCGCCGCCTGACCGCGCAGGTCAGGCCATGTGGCGTTCCCCAAAAAAGGAACGGCCGCGCCAGGGAGGATGGCGCGGCCGGTAAACCGGGACAGCAGGGAGGAGGAAGCTGCCCCAGAAAGGGAATGCTGTGCGTATCAGGCCATTTCGGCGGCCTGGCGAGCCAGGTCGCGCAGGCTGGCGCTGCTGATGCCAAGGTCGTTCAGCTCACGCTCGGACATCGACTGCAGCTCGCCAAGCGTGCGGCGATAGACTTCGCGGCGGCGGGCGGCTTCGCGGTACTCGGCGATGCGGGCGTTGATCCAGCGGGACAGGCCGTTGGGGCGAACTTGGGCGGCGGTGTTGACGTAGGCCATCGAATGAAATCCTTTTCTGTAACCGAGGACCCATTTCCCCGGCTCGGTCGGTGAGGCGCTGTGGGAGGGATGTTAGCGCTCTCTTCGACACTCAATCTAACGATTGGACCGGTATTCAGTAGCCCCAGTCTCGGAAGGCCCGCTATGCATTTGCTGCACATAGCCATGATGTTAGCGGCAAAAGAAAACGGCGGTGCCCTGGGAGGAAGGCACCGCCGTCATGCTCGAAGAACCCGAGGGAGGAGGAACGGGTCTCCGAAATCCTGTCGTCCGCGCGATTACTTCGCGTAGGCGGTTTCGCGTGCCACGCTGCGGATCATCGAGCGGCTCAGGCCGAGGTCGGCCAGGTGACGGTCGCTCAGCGAGCTCAGCTCGCGCACCGTCTGGCGGTACAGGCGATACTGGGCGAGACGGGTCCGGGCAGCGCCGAACACGCCGGTGAGAGCGGAGTTGCCATTGATGGCGGCGGAGGAGCGAATTGCGTTTTCCATTGTCCTGTTTCCTTTTTCGAGCCGGCCTGGAGCCGGAAATCCTGCTGTTTGCGTCCGGAGTTTCAGTGCTCCGTTAGCGCTATCTTGCTATCAAAAGTAATGCCTTGGCGCGCTGTTGCAACGGCCCGTTTGGTCAATGCTGCTATGCAGCAATTGGAGGGCTGTTCCGCGGAGTGGCTGCAAAACGCGCAGCTTGGCACATGAAAAAGGCGGCGCTGAAACAGGCGCCGCCGTTTTGGTGGTCGGGCAAGGTTTCAGGCGGACCGGGATGCGGTGCGGGCGATCGCGGAGATGTCCGCGCGGTTGAAACCCAGGTCCGCCAGCTCGCGGTCGGTCAACTCCTTCAGTTCGCCCGTGGTGCGGAGATAGCTGGCCTGCCGGCGGTAGAGCGCCTTCAGGCCGTCGAGGGCGGAAGCAAGAAACGTCCGGCTGGCGCCGGCGGCGATGGGGGAGTTTGCAGCGTAGTCCATTCGGTCGATCCTTCGTCGGATCCCGGACCCCTGTCCGGGACTTCCAAGAGGGCGCCGGGGGAGGGAAGTGTTAGCGCTCTCTTGTGCCCCAGAGATAGCCATCGCCGCGCCGTGGACAATTCCACAAACAGGTATGCCCGCCATGCGCTTTCTGCACGAAGGGAGCGTCGTTCCGGTGCCGGGAAAGAAAAAGGCGGCGACACCAGGGAGGAGGAAGGTGTCGCCGCCGAAATACAGACAACCCAGGGAGGAGGACGGGTTCTCTGATCTCATGTCTGCCGGCCTTGGCCGGCGGTGTAGGGGTGGCGACGACACCAGGGAGGAGGGAGGTGTCGCCGCCGAAATACAGACAACCCAGGGAGGAGGACGGGTTCTCTGATCTCATGTCTGCCGACCTTGGCCGGCGGTGTAAGGGGTGGCGACGACACCAGGGAGGAGGAAGGTGTCGCCGCCGAAATACAGACAACCCAGGGAGGAGGACGGGTTCTCTGATCTCATGTCTGCCGGCCTTGGCCGACGGTGTAGGGGTGGCGACGACACCAGGGAGGAGGAAGGTGTCGCCGCCGAAATACAGACAACCCAGGGAGGAGGACGGGTTCTCTGATCTCATGTCTGCCGGCCTTGGCCGGCGGTGTAGGGGGGCGGCGCACCAGGGAGGAGGAGGGTGCTGCCGCCGAAACCGAACCCAGGGAGGAGGAGAGGGCTGGCTTCGTATGTCTGCCCTTTCGGGCGGTGTTCTGTGGCGGTGACACCAGGGAGGAGGAGAGGTGTCACCGCCGATCAGATAACCCAGGGAGGAGGACGGGTTTCTGAACTCTGTATCTCTTGTCAGGCCGCCTGCGCGGCCTCCTTCGCAACCGACCGGATCATCGCACGGCTCAGGCCGAGGTCCCGCAGGTCCCTGTCGGACAAAGCCGAGAGGCTGCGAACCGTCTGGTGGTAGACACGAGCTTGCGCGATGCGGGCGCGGACGCTGTCGATCAGCGAAAGAGCGCGGTTCTGGCCCAGGCCGAAGTCTGCGTTGTGCGTCGTCGTCATCACGCGTTTCCTACTCGAGTCGCCGGGCGTGGCCCGATCCGTATGCCGCCGGGATAAGACCCGATCTTGCTGTTTCGTTTCCTGTGAGCGCTGCTTCCGTCCGTCGAAGCTTGTGTTAGCGCCCTCGTTGAAACCAAAGATAGCTACCAATCGTGGTTGCGCAATCAGTCGAAACCTCAATGCTGCTATGCAGCAATTGCATGTGTCCTGCTGACCTATTTTCGGGCGATTTGCACATTACGTGAGCGTAAATGTAAGGCGGGTTGCGTCCGGCGCGTGGGGGTATACCTAGAATCCGGAAATTACGGCTGATGGAGTGGGCGATGGCGGTTTCGCGTGAAGATGTTGTCAAGGCATTGGGGGCCGTTTCCTTGCCCGATGGTGGCAATCTGGTCTCAAACGATCTGGTGCGGGCGCTGACGCTCGATTCGAGCGGGCGGGTTTCCTTCGTGCTGGAGGCGCCGACTCCCGAGGCGGCGCGGGTGATGGAGCCGGTGCGCCAGGCTGCCGAGGCCGCGGTGGCGCGTCTCGACGGCGTGCAGGGCGTTTCCGTTGTCCTTACCGCGCACGGCCCCGCTGGGGCGCCGGCTTCCGCGCCGCCCAGCCTCAAGATGGGACGCCATCCCACCCCGCAATCCTCCGGTCCGGCCAGCGTTTCCGGTATCGGCCGCATCCTGGCGGTCGGCTCGGGCAAGGGCGGGGTCGGCAAGTCCACGGTTTCGGCGAACCTCGCGGTCGCGCTGGCGCGTCAGGGGCGCAAGGTGGGGCTGCTCGACGCCGACATCTATGGTCCGTCGCAACCGCGCATGATGGGCACCACCGCCAGGCCGGGCTCGCCGGACGGCAAGAAGATCGAGCCGCTGCGCGCGCACGGGGTGACGCTCATGTCCATGGGGTCGCTGCTCAAGGAGGCCGAGGCGGTAATCTGGCGGGGGCCGATGCTGATGGGCGCGCTGCAGCAGATGCTGGGCGACGTGAACTGGGGCACGCTCGACGTCCTGATCATCGACCTGCCGCCGGGCACGGGCGATGTGCAGCTCACCCTGGGCCAGCGCTACAAGCTGACCGGCGCGATCGTGGTCTCCACGCCGCAGGACGTGGCGCTGATCGACGCCCGCCGTGCGATCAACATGTTCGGCAAGCTCAACGTCCCGGTGCTCGGGCTGATCGAGAACATGTCTACTTATATATGCCCCAGCTGCGGCCACGAGGCGCATCTGTTCGGCCATGGCGGCGTGATGGCCGAGGCCGAGGCGCTCGGTGTCCCGTTCCTCGGGGCGCTGCCGCTGGAGCTGGAGACGCGGCTCGCGGGCGATGCCGGTGCGCCGGTGGCCCTGGGCGACGGAGCGGCTGCGGCGGCCTATGCCGATCTGGCGCGGCGCTTGATCGGCGGTGGGATGGCCTGACACTCGGCCCGAGGTTCGGCATTGCGACGGGAGGGGCTGGCCCCTCCCGTTGTCGTTTCGGGCGCCGCGATCGGGGTGGTGCATGGGATCAGGTGGGAAATGCTCCCCCCAATGGGAATTCATGACACCGAGCCTTCACCCCGTGGTCCGTCAAAGAATCGCGATTCCGGCAGGGCCCACGATTCGTCTGCGATTCCATGGGGATTCGAGTGGGAATTCATGGGATCGACCTGTCGGGAGGCTGTGTTTCGGCCTCTCCGTGGGGCGGAGTGGTGCCTCCCGACCAAATTTTTTGCGCGGATTGGTGTGGCATATCTTGTGCCTAAAGTCTCGGGAGTCGCTATAGCTTCCAATTCTTAACCTCTCCCAAGGGGGCGCTGTGGCATCTGAGGCACGGAGTGGGAAGGGGTGGGGCAAAGTGTTATTGATTTCTAAGAGGTGCCACGGCATAAAGAATTCACACGATGAGGACGGGCACAGAAAAGGGGCGACAGACCCCGAAACTTCCCAAAGTCAGGTTTCATACAGGCACCCGCTTTTCATCGAACAAAGAGATCCGACGCGTGAGCGAGCAGACATCCCCCCAGGTGGCACGCGCGATCGGACGCACCCAGTGATGGGACGAGGGCGGCGGATCAGACAGTGGCAGCAGTCTGATCCGCCGTTTTCATTCCGGAGGGCCGGGAACGAGGCAGAGGCAGCAAGGAGCGCAGTCCTTGGCGCGAGTGTTCAGAGGTCAAGGCCGCCACAAGGTGGATGGAAAGGGCAGGGTGTCTGTCCCTGCGACCTTCCGCCGTGTGCTTGAAGCCTCCGATCCCGACTGGACCGAGGGCCTGCAGCCCAACCTGGTGATCCACTACGGCACCGCCAAACGCTTCAAGTATCTCGAATGCTATACGATGGAGGCGATCGCAGAGGTCGACGCCAAGATCGGTGCGCTCCAGCGCGGCTCGAAGCAGCGCCGCACGATGGAAGCCTATTTCAGCGCCCAGACCCATCCGGTCGTCGTCGACGACAACGGCCGCATGCTGATCCCCACCTGGATTCGCGAGATGATCGGCCTGGACGGGGAGGCGCTCTTCGTCGCTGCCCATGACACCTTCCACATCTGGAACCCCGAGACCTACGAAGGCGAGATCGCGCCGCAGACCGAAGCGCTGCTCGACGATCTGCCCGACGACGTGGACCCGCTGGTTCTTCTGGAGGAGGGAGGCTTCTAGGCGATGGCTGCTGCTGCCCGTACCCCCGAGAACGACAAGGCCCCTCACATTCCCGTGCTGATCGACCCGCTGATCGAGGCCGTTGCGCCGGTCGGCGGGCTCTGGCTTGACGGCACCTTCGGCGCCGGCGGCTATACCCGGCGTCTGCTGGAGGCCGGGGCGGAATGCGTGATCGGCGTCGACCGCGATCCGACGGCGCTGGCCATGGCCGCTCCGATGCAGGAGGAATTCGGCGATCGCCTGCAGCTGGTCGAGGGGCAGTTCTCCGAGCTCGATCTCCATGCCGGCGCGCCGCTTGACGGCGTGGTGCTCGATCTCGGCGTCTCCTCGATGCAGCTCGACCAGGCCGAGCGCGGCTTTTCCTTCCAGAAGGCCGGGCCGCTCGACATGCGGATGAGCGGGCAGGGGCCTTCTGCCGCCGATCTCGTCAACACGCTGCCCGAGGCGGAGCTGGCCGACATTCTCTATCATTACGGCGAGGAGCGCGCTGCGCGCCGGATCGCCCGCGCCATCGTCGCCGTCCGCCCCTTCGACAACACGCTGCAACTGGCCGAAGCGGTCTCCGCCTGCCTGCCGCGTCCGCGTCCGGGGCAGATCCACCCCGCCACCCGCAGCTTCCAGGCCATCCGCATCGCCGTGAACGACGAGTTCGGCGAGCTGATCGCGGGGCTTCAGGCCGCCGAGCGGGCGCTGAAGCCGGGCGGCAAGCTGGCGGTGGTCACCTTCCATTCGCTGGAGGACCGCGTGGTCAAGCGCTTCCTCCAGGCGCGCTCCGGCAGCACGGCGCGGGCGAACCGCTATGCCCCGGAGGCCGCGGAAGAGGCGGCGCAGTTCCGGCTGCTGTCGCGCCGCGCCATCGGTCCGTCGGATGAGGAAATAGCCCTCAACCCCCGCGCCCGCTCCGCCAAGCTGCGCGTCGCAGAGCGGACTGACGCCCCGATCACCCCTATCGACCGCACCGCCCTCGGCCTCCCCGGCCCGAAGGACTGGTGGAAGGAGGCGACATGAACAAGCCGATCTACCTGACATCCGTGCTCGCCGTGACCGGCGTGGCCGTCTGGGCGTTCCAGGAGCAGGACACGCCGCGCAACGAGGCCGCCCCGGCCATCGGCGCGCTGCGCGAGACGCTGCAGGCCCAGGTCCGCCTGCTGTCGCGCCACCCGAACCGCACCGCCGGTGAGGGCGAGGCCGAGCAATCGCCGGCACGCACCGCCGGCCTTTCCGATATCGACGGGGCCCGCGCCCCGAACACCCCAACCGCTCGAACCGCCCCCGGGCTGCCCGCCCCGCAGGGCCGGTGAAAGGAGACGCCGTGAAGACGCTTTTCTACCTGACGTCGGCCCTTGTCGTGATGGGGCTCGCCTTCTGGGCCTACCAGGAAAACTACCGCACCCAGGCGGCGCTGAAGGAATCCGCTGCGCTCAAGCGCGAGATCGGCACCCTGCGCGAGACGCTGGCCGTGCTCGAGGCCGAATGGGCCTATCTCAACCGTCCCGGCCGGCTGGCCGAACTCGCCGAGATCAACTTCGACAGCCTCGGCCTGCTGCCGCTGCGCCCCGAGCAGTTCGGCTCGGTCGAGCAGGTGGCCTTTCCGCCGCCGCCGATGCTGCCCGTCACCATGCCGATCGAAGTCGCAGGTCACCTGAAGGTCGGAGGACAATTCCCTTGATCCGCACGCCGCTGCGCCCGCTCGCGCGCATCCTCTCCGCACGCGAGAAGGGCGAGAATCCCGACGCCATCGAACGCGAGAACCTGCGCCTGCGCCACGAGGCGATGCGCGACCGGATGCGCCACCGCGCCGAGGGCCGGCTCTTCGTGCTCGCGCTCTGCTTCGTCTGCGCCTACTCGGTGATCGGCGTTCGCATGGGGCTGCTGGCCGCCGGCGAGCCCTCCGAGGTGCAGGTCGCCTCCACCGGCTCCGAGATCGTGGCGCAGCGCGCCAACATCGTCGACCGCAACGGCCGAATCCTTGCGACCAACCTGTCGACCCACTCGCTCTATGCCCAGACCCGCGATCTCGTGGACCCGGAGCGCGCCGCGCACGAACTGTCGCTGATCTTTCCCGACCTCGACGAGGCGGAGCTGCTGAAGGACTTCACCGGGTCTCGCAAGTTCCTGTGGATCAAGAAGAAACTCAGCCCGGAGCAGATGCAGCTGGTGCACGACATCGGCGAGCCCGGCCTGCTCTTCGGCCCGCGCGAGATGCGGCTCTACCCGAACGGCCAGCTCGCCGCCCACATCCTCGGCGGCGCCAGCTTCGGCCGCGAGGGGGTGCATTCGGCCGAGGTGATCGGCACCGCCGGCGTCGAGAAGCAGTTCGACGCCTGGCTGCGCGACCCGGCCAACAAGGGCGCGCCGCTGCAGCTGTCCATCGACCTGACCGTGCAGGCGACCTCCCGCGAGATCCTCGAAGCCGGCATGAAGCTGATGAACGCAAAGGGCGCCAGCTCGGTTCTGATGGACGTGCACACCGGCGAGATCTTGTCGATGATCTCGCTGCCCGATTTCGACCCCAACGACCGCCCGACGCCGCTGGTCAAGGGCGATCCCGGCGACAGCCCGCTGTTCAACCGCGCCGTGCAGGGCGTCTATGAACTGGGGTCGGTGTTCAAGATCTTCACGGCCGCGCAGGCGATGGAGCTCGGCCTGGTCAACCCCGAGACCATCATCGACGCCAACGCGCCGATGCGGTGGGGCAAGTTCAACATCAAGGAATTCCGCAACAAGAACTACGGCAAGCTCTCGGTCACCGACGTGATCGTGAACTCCTCCAACGTCGGCACCGCCAAGATGGCGCTGGCGATCGGGGCGGAGCGCCAGCAGGCCTTTCTCGACAAGCTCGGCTTCCTCAAGGCGACCGACCTCGAGATGGTCGAGGCGCCCACCGGCAAGCCGCTGCTGCCGCCGCGCTGGACCGAGATCAGCACCATCACCGTCTCCTACGGCCACGGCATCTCCTCGAGCCCGGTGCACCTGGCGGCGGGATACGCCTCGCTGCTGAACGGCGGCACGAAGGTCACGCCGACGCTGTTGCGGCGCCCCAACCCCCAGCCCGGCGAACGGGTGGTGAGCGAACGCGTCTCCGAGGAGGCGCGCAAGATGCTCCGCGCCGTCGTCAGCCGCGGCACCGCCAGCTTCGGCGATGTGCCGGGCTACGCGGTGGGCGGCAAGACCGGCACCGCCGACAAGCCCAAGCCCAACGGCGGCTATTACAGCGACAAGGTGATCGCCACCTTCGCCACGGTCTTTCCCGCCCATGATCCGAAATACGTGCTGATCGTGACGCTCGACGAGCCGGTCGAGACCTCCGGGTCGACGCCGCGCCGGACCGCCGGCTGGACCTCGGTCCCCGTCGCCGCCGAGATCATCGAGCGGACCGCGCCGCTTCTGGGCCTGCGTCCCGCGCCGGAACCCGAGGCCGAGGTGGCGGTCGTCCGCACGTCGAATTGAGCTGTGGACCCCGCGGCCAAAAGGATCGAAAAGGGGCCCCATCGGATGCAGGAGCGGTCCGGGGCGCGCCGCCGCGGCAGCGCCCGGACCCTTGTGATATGGGGTGGGACGGCATGAGTGAGACAAAGACGAGATCCCTGGCCGCGCTTGGCCTGACAGCGCAGGGCGGGGCCGAGGCGGTCGTGACCGGGCTTGCCGTCGACAGCCGCAAGGTGAAACCCGGCCACCTGTTCGCCGCGCTGCCCGGCAGCCGCGTGCACGGCGGCGAATTCATCCAGTATGCGCTGCGCATGGGCGCCGGCGCCGTCCTGACCGATGCCGAAGGCGCGCGCATCGCCGCCGATCATCTCGCGGGCAGCCCCGCTGCGCTGGTGGTGGTCGAGGATCCGCGCGCCGCGCTGGCCTATGCCGCCGCGCTCTGGTTCGGCGCCCAGCCTGAGGTCGTGGTCGCCGTGACCGGCACCAACGGCAAGACCTCCGTGGCGAGCTTCACCCGGCAGATCTGGTCCGCGATGGGGATTCCGGCGGTGAACATCGGCACCACCGGCGTCGAGGGCGCCTGGGAGGCCCCGCTCGGCCACACCACGCCGGAGCCGATCACCCTTCACGGCGTTCTGGCCGAGGCCGCGGCCGCGGGGGTGACCCATGCCGCGATGGAGGCCAGTTCCCATGGCCTCGCGCAAAAACGTCTCGACGGGGTGCGTCTCGCCGCGGCGGGCTTCACCAACCTCACCCAGGACCACCTCGACTACCACGCCGATTTCGACGACTACTTCGCCGCCAAGGCCGGCCTCTTCGCGCGCGTCCTCTCCGAGGACGGCGTGGCGGTGATCCAGATGGACAGCCTCCGCGGCCCCGAGATGGCCGAGGTCGCCGAGAACGCCGGGCTGGAGGTGATCCGCGTCGGCCGGGGCGAGAACAACCACCTGCGTATCCTGGGCCTGCGGTTCGACAGCACCGGGCAGGACCTGCGGTTCTCCTGGAACGGCACGGTCCACCAGGCGCGGCTTGAGCTGATCGGCGGTTTCCAGTCGGAAAACGTGATGGTGGCCGCGGGCCTCGCCATCGGCTCCGGCAGCGATCCGGCCGAGGTCTTTGCCGCCCTGCCGCAGCTCAAGGGCGTGCGCGGCCGGATGCAGCTTGCCGCGACCCGCAGCAACGGCGCGTCGGTCTTCGTCGATTACGCGCACACCCCCGATGCGCTGGCGACGGCGCTCAAGGCGTTGCGCCCGCATGTCATGGGGCGGCTGATCTGCGTCTTCGGTGCCGGCGGCGACCGGGACACCACCAAGCGGCCGCTGATGGGGGAGGCGGTTGCCGAGAACGCCGATGTCGCCTTCGTCACCGACGACAACCCCCGCACCGAGGATCCCGCGGCGATCCGCGCCGCGGTGCTCGCCGCCTGTCCCGAGGCGGTCGAGGTTGGCGACCGGGCCGAGGCGATCCTGCGCGGTGTCGATGCACTGCAACCGGGCGACGCGCTGCTGATCGCCGGCAAGGGGCACGAACAGGGGCAGACCGTGGGCGACGTGGTCTATCCCTTCGATGACGTGGAACAGGCCAGCGTCGCCGTGGCCGCTCTCGACGGACACCTGACATGACCGCGCTCTGGACCTCCGACGACGCCGCCCGCGCCACCGGCGGGCAGGTCACCGCCCCGTGGGAAGCGACCTCCGTCTCGATCGACACCCGCTCGCTCGAACCCGGCGCGCTCTTCGTGGCCCTGAAGGATGTACGCGACGGCCATGACTTCGTGGCCGATGCGCTGGCGCGCGGCGCGGCCGCCGCGCTGGTCAGCCGGGTGCCGGAGGGCGTGGCCCCCGATGCGCCGCTGCTGGTGGTCGAGGACGTGCTGACGGGGCTGGAGGCGCTCGCCGCCGCCGCGCGGGCCCGTACCGCCGCCAAGGTGATCGGTGTCACCGGCTCGGTCGGCAAGACCTCCACCAAGGAAATGCTGCGCGCCATCCTCGGCGGGCAGGGCAAGGTCCACGCGGCCGAGAAGAGCTACAACAACCACTGGGGCGTGCCGCTGACGCTGGCGCGGATGCCGTCCGATGCCGAGTACGCGGTGATCGAGATCGGCATGAACCACCCCGGCGAGATCTCCCCGCTCGCGCGGCTCGCTGACCTCGACGCCGCGATCGTCACCATCGTCGCGCCGGCGCATCTCGAAGCCTTCGAGAGCGTCGAGGGCATCGCCCGCGAGAAGGCCACGATCATGGACGGGCTGCGCCCCGGCGGCGTGGCCGTGCTCAATGCCGATATCGAGACCGCGCCGATCCTGCAGGCGGCCGCCGAGGCGCGGCAGGCCCGGATCCTGCGGTTCGGCACCTCCGGCACCGAGGCGCAGCTGCTCGACGCCTTCCTGAAGGACGGCCAGACCGTCGCCCGGGCCCGGCTCGCCGGCCCCGACGGCGTCGCGCATCCTCTGCTCTTCAAGATCGGATCGCCGGGGCGGCACTTCGCCATGAACGGCCTCGCCGCGCTCGCGGTCGCCACGGCGCTCGGCGCCGACATGGCGCTGGCTGCCGGCGATCTCGGCCGCTGGCTGCCCTACGAGGGAAGGGGCGTGCGCGAAACCATCGCGCTCGACATCGTCCAGGACGCGCTGACCTTCGACATGATCGACGATTCCTACAACGCCAACCCCGCCTCGGTGGGCGCCGCGCTCGACATGCTGGCGGCCAGCACGCCCGTTGACGGCGTCGGCCGCGTCAGCCACGGGCGGCGCATCGCGATCCTCGGCGACATGCTGGAACTCGGCCCGCGCGAGGCGGAGCTGCACGCGGCCCTGGCCAGCCATCCGGCAATGGAGTCCATTGACCTCGTCCATTGCGTCGGTCCCCGCTCGCGCGCGCTTTGGGAAGCGCTGCCGCGGGCGCGCCGTGGCCGCTGGACCGAGGACAGCACCGCCATGGCGGGCGAGGTCCATCACCTGATCGACGCCGGCGACATCGTGCTGGTCAAGGGATCGCTCGGCATCCGGCTCGCAAGGGTTGTTGACGCGATCCGAAAACTGGGACAAGCGCTCCCGGATGAAACTTGAGGGGCAGGGGCGATGCTCTACTGGCTGACAGAGCTTTCCGACGGCGGTGATTTCTACAACCTGTTCCGGTACATCACCTTCCGGACGGGCGGCGCCTTCTTCACCGCGCTGATCTTCGGCTTCCTGTTCGGGCGTCCGTTGATCAACCTGCTCCGCCGCAAGCAGGGCAAGGGCCAGCCGATCCGCGCCGACGGCCCCGAGGGGCATTTCGCCAAGGCCGGCACGCCGACCATGGGCGGCGTGCTGATCCTCGGCGCGCTGATCGTCTCGACCCTGCTCTGGGCGCGGCTCGACCACACCTTCGTCTGGGTCGTGCTCTTCGTGACCATCGGCTTCGGCGCGATCGGCTTCGCCGACGATTATGCGAAGGTTTCCAAGAACAACACCGCCGGGGTTTCGGGCCGGATGCGGCTCGGTCTGGGCTTCTTGATCGCCGCCATTGCGTCGGGGCTCGCGGCATGGGCACACCCGGCGGAGCTGACCAACCAACTCGCCCTGCCGGTCTTCAAGGACGCGCTGATCAACCTCGGCTTCTTCTTCGTCCCCTTCGCGATGATCGTGATCGTGGGCGCGGCGAACGCGGTGAACCTCACCGACGGGCTCGACGGGCTGGCGATCATGCCGGTGATGATCGCCGCCGGCACGCTGGGGCTGATCGCCTATTTCGTGGGCCGTGCGGACTATACGGAGTATCTCGGCCTGCACTACGTGCCCGGCACCGGCGAGCTGCTGGTCTTTGTCGCCGGCCTGATCGGCGGCGGGCTCGGCTTCCTGTGGTACAACGCTCCGCCCGCGGCCGTGTTCATGGGCGACACCGGTTCGCTCGCCCTCGGCGGCGCGCTCGGCGCCATCGCGGTCTCGACCAAGCACGAGATCGTGCTGGCCGTCGTCGGCGGCCTCTTCGTCGTCGAGGCGCTCTCGGTGATCATCCAGGTGGCCTATTTCAAGCGCACCGGCAAACGGGTGTTCCTGATGGCGCCGATCCACCACCATTTCGAGAAACGCGGCTGGGCCGAGCCGCAGATCGTAATCCGTTTCTGGATCATCTCGCTGATCCTGGCCCTGATCGGCCTCGCGACGCTCAAGATCCGCTGAGGCGAAGGGAGGGCCATGTCGAGGGCCGCTCTGGTAACCGGCGGAAATCGTGGCATCGGGCGCGCCATCGCGGCCGGCCTCCTTGCACAGGGTGTCGACGTCACCCTCACCGCGCGCGACCCGGAGGCGGGCGCTGCGGCGGCGGCCGAGCTGGGCTGCGCCTGGACAGAGGCCGACCTCGCCCGCCCCGACACGCTGGCGCAGTTCGAGTGGGCTGCCTTCGACATCCTCGTCAACAACGCAGGCGTGCTTCCGAAGGGCGGCATGCTCGCCAATCCTGACGGGTTCTTCGATTGCATGGCGGTGATGGTCGACGGCCCGTTCCGCCTGATCCACGCGCTGGCTCCGGGCATGGTGGCACGCGGCTACGGGCGCATCGTCAACCTCTCTTCCGGCTGGGGCGCCTTTGCCGAAGGGCTCGAAGGGCCGGGCGCCTACGGCACCGCCAAGGCCGCGCTCAACGCGCTGACGCTCGCGCTCTCCCGGGAGCTGCCCGACACGGTCAAGATCAACGCGGCCTGTCCGGGCTGGGTCCGGACCCGCATGGGTGGCGCGGGCGCGCCCACCGGCATCGCGGACGGCGCCGACACGCCGCTCTGGCTCGCCACCCTGCCGCAGGACGGCCCCACCGGTGGCTTCTTCCGCCGCCGCAAGCCGATCCCCTGGTGAGACGCCCCGCGGCCCTTCGTCTTCTTGGCAGAAAATACCCTGCCGAAGGCACGCGCGCGCTTGCGCGCGCCACCGCCCAAAGGGCAAAGACGCAGACAGCGTCGGCGCCCGAGGGCGCCCGCCCGCTCACAGCAGGAGGCAAGGCATGATCCCCGTCAGAGGCGTCGAAGGACAGAAGATCCTCATTCTCGGTCTGGGCCGCTCCGGCCTCACGGCCGCCCGCGCCATCCAGGCCGGCGGCGGCCTGCCGCTCTGCTGGGACGACGGCGCGCCCGGCCGCGAGCGCGCCGAGGCCGAGGGCTTCGTGCTGCACGACCCGACCGCGCAGGGGGCGTTCGACGAGGTGGCGATGCTGGTCACGTCTCCCGGCATCCCGCATCTCTACCCCGGCCCCCATCGCGCCATCGCCGCCGCCCTCAGGGCCGGCGTCCCGGTCGACAACGACATCGGCCTGTTCTTCCGCTCCCTCGCGACCGACCGCTGGGACAGTTTCGACGTCCCGCCCAAGGTGGTCGCCGTCACCGGCTCCAACGGCAAGTCGACGACCTCGGCGCTGATCGCGCACCTCGTGGCCGAGAGCGGGCGCGAGGTTCAGCTGGCCGGAAACATCGGCCGCGGCGTGCTCGACATCGATCCGCCGGAGGATGGCGGCGTGGTGGTGCTGGAGCTCAGCTCCTACCAGACCGACCTTGCCCGCGCGCTGACCCCCGACATTGCCGTCTTCACCAACCTTTCGCCCGACCACCTCGACCGCCATGGCGGCTACGGCGGCTATTTCGCCGCCAAGCGCCGGCTCTTCGCCGAGGGCGGGCCGGATCGGGCGGTGATCGGCGTGGACGAGGACGAGGGGCTGTTTCTCGCCGGCCAGCTCTCGCAGGGGCCTGCCGACGACCGGGTGATCCGGGTCTCCGCGGGCCAGAAGCTCGCCGGGCCGGGCTGGTCCGTCTTTGCGCGCAAGGGGTTCCTGGCCGAATACCGCAAGGGCCGGCAGCTCGCCTCGATCGACCTGCGCGAGGTGCGCGGCCTGCCGGGGGCGCACAACCACCAGAACGCCTGCGCCGCCTACGCGGTGGCCCGTTCGCTGGGGATTGCGCCGCGGGTGATCGAGAGCGCCCTGCACAGCTTCGCCGGGCTGCCGCACCGCAGCCAGCTGGTGGCCGAGGCCGGCGGCGTGCGCTTCGTCAACGATTCCAAGGCCACCAATGTCGACAGCGCCGCCAAGGCGTTGCAGGCCTTCACCGGCATCCGCTGGATCTGCGGCGGGCTGGAGAAGGAAGGCGGGCTGGAAGGGCTGCATCCGTATCTCGGCGGCGTGGTGAAGGCCTATGTGATCGGCCGCGAGGCGGAGCATTTCGCGCTCGGGCTGGGCGAGGGAGTCGAGACCGAGATCTGCGGCACCATGGAACAGGCCGTCGCGCGCGCCCATGCCGATGCAAAGCCGGGAGAGACCGTTCTGCTCGCCCCCGCCGCGGCGAGCTTCGACCAATACGACAGTTTCGAACGTCGGGGCGAGGATTTCGTGGCCCGGGTCGAGGCGCTGCTCAAGAGCTGACGCCGCGCGTCGGGCGGGCGGTCACTCGGGGTTCCGCAGGCCCTTCATCAGCCCGTTGCGCACGGCCGCGGCATGGATCACCCCAAGGTGCGCCGGCATCCGGCGCAGGCCCAGCAGCTTGGCGATAACCAGGCGGTGGGTGCCGCCGCCGGCCTTCAGCGGGGTGCCGTCGCGGGCGATATGCACGTAGACGCCGCCATGCTCGCGGCGCAGGTAGGAATCTAGCTCGGCGCGGGTCTTCATGCGGCCGCTGCGCCGGATCTCCTCGAAGAGCGCATCCATGCGGGCATACCGGTTCCGGATCTCCTCGACCGTGGAGAACCCGTCGGCGCTGCCTTTCCTGTGCACATCGCTCATCAGGTAATCGATGACGCCGGTGTCCTCCCAGGAGACGTTGTTGAGGAAATGGTCCTTGATGGCCCGTTCCTTCACGCCGTCGCTCACCGGCTTGACCGAAAGATCCCAGTCGCCGTCCCGGACAAGGCCCGAATGCCGCCGGCGGAACCTCGGTGCCTTCGACGTGCCCTTGGGGACATAGGCAAGCGTGACCTGCTGCGGGTCGACATAGATGCACTCGTCCGACAGCGGCGCTTCCGAGCCCAGCACCAGCCGGTTCCTGATGTCGCGAACGGCCTTGAGCGGCACGCTGGCTTCGAGCGTGCGCGGCAGGTTCCGGATGGACAGGGTCGGGGGCAGGGCGAACATGGCGGGGCACCGGTCAGGCGGCGAGCGGGGGCTCGGGGAACTGACCGATAATCGGGGCGGGCCTCGCCGAAATCAAGACGGATGTAACGAATTGACGATGCCGGTGTGACAGTTCGGCGAAATCTGGATGACGTGCAGCGCTGTCAGCCGCCCTGCGCCCGCCGCTCCGCGATCGCCTTGCCCGCGGCCCAGCCGGAGGACCAGGCCCACTGGAAGTTGTAGCCGCCGAGCCAGCCGGTGACATCCACGCATTCGCCGATGAAATAGAGGCCCGGAACGTCGCGGGCCTCCATGCTGCGGGAGGAGAGCGCATCGGTCGACACCCCGCCCAGCGTCACCTCGGCCGTGCGGTAGCCCTCGCTCCCCGCCGGCAGCAGCCGCCAGTCCCCGGCGAGGTCGGCGAGCGCCCGCAGCCTGGTGTCGTTCTGGTCGGCGAGGTTGCCGGCAAGCCCCGCGTCCTCGGCGATCACCTGGGCCAGCCGGGCCGGGATGTGCTCGGCCAGCGCTGTGGCGATCGCCTTGCGGCCGCTCTGCTGGCGCTGGCCACGCAGCGCCCCGAACAGGTCCAGCCCCGGGCAGAGATCGACCGAGATCTCCTGCCCCTCGCGCCAGTAGGAGGAGATCTGCAGGATTGACGGGCCGGAGAGCCCGCGGTGCGTCACCAGCAGCCCCTCGCGGAACGCCGTGCCCTCGCAGGAGACCGATGCTTCCAGCGACAGCCCGGCCAGCGGCTTCAGCCGGTCCAGCACGGGCCCGCTGAAGGTCAGCGGCACCAGCCCCGGCCGGGTCTCCGTCATCGGCAGGCCGAACTGGCCGGCGATCCGGTAGCCAAGCCCCGTCGCCCCCATCTTCGGGATCGACTTGCCCCCCGTCGCCACCACCAGCGCGCGCGCATGGACCCGCACGTCGCGCCCGTCCCGGCGCAGGGTCACGGCAAAGCCCGCGCCGTCCCGTGCGACCTCGACGATCTCGGTGCCAAGCCACAGCTGCGCCCCGGCGGCCTCGATCTCGGCCAGCAGCATGGCGATGATGTCCTTGGCCGACCGGTCGCAGAACAGCTGGCCCAGGGTCTTTTCATGCCACGGAATGCCGTGGCGCCCGACCAGATCGAGGAAATCCCACTGGGTGTAGCGGCCAAGCGCCGATTTGCAGAAATGCGGGTTCGCGCCGAGATAGGCCTCGGGCGCGGTGTGCATGTTGGTGAAGTTGCACCGCCCGCCGCCGGAGATCCGGATCTTCTCGCCCGGCGCGCGGGCGTGGTCCACCACGAGCACGCCGGGGCCGGCATGGGCGGCGCACATGAGACCGGCCGCGCCGGCGCCGAGGATGAGGGTATCGACCTGCATGAGCGGCGGATGATCACGCCACCGCGCCAAGGTCAAGTCGCGGCCCGCACCGGCGCCGCCGGAATGTTTTTTCTGGCCGGATCAGGGTTTTGGCGTTATGGTTAGGGCCATCAGACCCGGACAACCGGGCGGTAGAGGCAGTTCGGCGGTATTCCAATGACGGAAATGGTTTATGGAACCGTTCCCGCGCGCGGGGGCGATCCGGTCCTTCCCCGGTGGTGGCGGACGGTGGACAGGTGGTCGATGTCGGCCATCCTGATGCTCTTCGGCGTGGGCCTGTTGCTCGGGCTCGCGGCCTCGCCGCCGCTGGCGGCCCGCAACGGCCTCGACTCCTTCCACTACGTGGAACGGCAGCTCTTCTTCGGCGGGCTGGCGCTGATCACCATGATGATCGTCTCGATGATGTCGCCGTCGCTGGTGCGGCGGCTGGCGGTGATCGCCTTCGGTCTCTCCTTCATCTCGCTGATCCTGCTGCCCTTTTTCGGAACGGACTTCGGCAAGGGCGCGGTGCGCTGGTACTCCTTCGGCTTCGCCTCCGTGCAGCCCTCCGAGTTTCTCAAGCCGGTCTTCGTGGTGCTTACGGGCTGGCTGATGGCCGCCAGCCAGGAGGTCGGCGGCCCGCCGGGCAAGTCGGTCTCCTTCGCGCTGGTCTGCGCCATTGTCGGCCTTCTCGCGCTGCAGCCCGACTTCGGGCAGGCGGCGCTGACGCTCTTCGCCTGGGGCGTGATGTATTTCGTCGCCGGCGCGCCGATCTTCCTGCTGGTCACCATCGCCGGCGGCGTCGTCGGCTTTGGTGTGCTGGCCTACAATTCCTCCGAGCACTTCGCCCGCCGGATCGACGGCTTCCTGTCGCCGGAAGTCGACCCGCGCACCCAGCTCGGCTATGCCACCAACGCCATCCAGGAGGGCGGCTTCTTCGGTGTCGGCGTGGGCGAGGGGCAGGTGAAATGGTCGCTGCCCGACGCGCATACCGATTTCATCATCGCCGTTGCGGCCGAGGAATACGGGCTGATCCTGGTCCTGCTGATCCTCGCCCTCTACACCACCGTCGTCGTCCGCTCCCTGTTCCGCCTGATGAAGGAGCGCGACCCGTTCATCCGCCTCGCCGGCACCGGGCTTGCCTGCATGTTCGGCGTGCAGGCGATGATCAACATGGGGGTCGCGGTGCGGCTGCTGCCCGCCAAGGGCATGACGCTGCCCTTCGTGAGCTACGGCGGCTCCTCTCTGATCGCCGGGGGCATCGCGCTCGGCATGCTGCTCGCCTTCACGCGCCAGCGGCCGCAGGGCGAGATCGCCGACATCTTCCAGCGCCGGGGGCGGTAATGAGCGACCGTCCCCTCGCCATCATCGCTGCCGGGGGGACCGGCGGGCACATGTTCCCGGCACAGGCCCTGGCCGAAGCGCTGCTGGCGCGCGGCTGGCGGGTGCGGCTCTCGACCGACGCGCGCGGCGCGCGCTACGCCGGCGGCTTTCCCGACGCGGTGGAGATCGTGCAGGTCGCCTCGGCGACCTTCGCCCGGGGCGGAGCGCTGGCCAAGGCCATGGTTCCCTTCCGCATCCTCGGCGGGGTGATCGGCGCCGCCTTTCGGATGCTGTTCGACAGGCCGGCCGTCGTCGTGGGCTTCGGCGGCTACCCGACGATCCCGGCGATGTCGGCGGCCTGGCTGCTGCGCAAGCCGCGGATGATCCACGAACAGAACGGCGTGCTCGGCCGGGTCAACGAGGTCTTCTGCAAACGTGTCGACGCCGTCGCCTGCGGCACCTGGCCCACGA
Organism: Tropicimonas sediminicola; assembly: GCF_900188335.1. Taxonomy (GTDB): domain Bacteria; phylum Pseudomonadota; class Alphaproteobacteria; order Rhodobacterales; family Rhodobacteraceae; genus Tropicimonas; species Tropicimonas sediminicola. The sequence goes on from NZ_FZOY01000003.1 coordinate 70,240, forward strand.
ACCTGCCCGAGGGCGTCGAGGGGGTGCATACCGGCAACCCGGTGCGGGGCGCGGTCATGGAGCGTGCCGGGGCCGGCTACATCCCGCCCGGCGACTACCCGATGTCGATCCTGGTGATCGGCGGAAGCCAGGGCGCGCGGATCCTGTCCGACATCGTGCCCCCCGCGATCGCCGCCCTGCCGCTCGACATGCTGGCGCATGTCCGCGTCGCCCACCAGGCGCGCGGCGAGGACGAGGAGCGCGTCACCGCCTTCTACGAGGAACACGCCATCGCCGCCGAGGTGCAGCCCTTCTTCGACGACGTGCCGCGCCGCATGAGCGAGGCGCAGCTAGTGATCTCGCGCTCCGGGGCTTCCTCGGTGGCCGATATCTCGGTGATCGGGCGCCCCGCGATCCTGGTTCCCTATGCCGCCGCACTGGGGGATCACCAGAGCGCCAATGCCCGCGGCCTTGCCGAAGCCGAGGCCGCCATCGTGATCCCGGAATCGATGCTTGCAGTCGAAACGCTTTCCGAGCAGATACACGCGATCCTTTCGCACCCGGACGGCGCCCAGCGGATGGCGCGCAACGCGCTCGCCCAGGGCCGGCCGGATGCCACCGAACGACTTGTCGAGATGGTCGAAGAGCTGTCCGGCACAACAACAATGATAGAGGGGCAAGAGCAGGAATGATGGACGGAAGCACGATTATGAACGCGGTCACCAAACTGCCCACCGACGTGGGCCCCATCCATTTCGTCGGCATCGGCGGCATCGGCATGTCGGGCATCGCCGAGGTTCTGCTGACCCACGGCTACACCGTCCAGGGCTCCGACATGAAGGCCTCCAAGATCACCGACCGGCTCGAGCGGCTCGGCGCGCGGATCTTCGTCGGCCAGAAGGAAGAGAACCTCGAGGGCGCCGAGGTCGTGGTGATCTCCTCCGCGATCAAGTCGGGCAACCCGGAACTCGACGGCGCCCGCTCCCGCGGCCTGCCGGTGGTGCGCCGCGCCGAGATGCTGGCCGAGCTGATGCGCCTCAAGTCCAACGTCGCCATCGCCGGCACCCACGGCAAGACCACGACCACCACCATGGTCGCCACGCTGCTCGACGCCGGCGGCATCGACCCGACCGTGATCAACGGCGGCATCATCCACGCCTACGGCTCCAATGCGCGGGCCGGGCAGGGCGAATGGATGGTGGTCGAGGCCGACGAGAGCGACGGCACCTTCAACCGCCTGCCGGCGACCATCGCCATCATCACCAACATCGACCCCGAGCACATGGAGCACTGGGGCACGATCGAGGCGCTGCGCGCGGGCTTCAAGACCTTCGTCGAGAACATCCCCTTCTACGGCGTCGCCGTCTGCTGCACCGACCACCCCGAGGTGCAGGCGCTGGTCGGCAAGATCTCCGACCGCAAGATCATCACCTACGGCTTCAACGCCCAGGCCGACGTGCGCGCGGTGAACCTGACCTACAAGGCCGGTGTCGCCCATTTCGATGTCGAGCTGAAGACCGACGGCACGGTGATCGAGGGCTGCACCCTGCCGATGCCGGGCGACCACAACGTCTCGAACGCGCTCTCGGCCATCGCCGTCGCCCGCCACCTCGGCATGAAGCGCGAGGAGATCCGCGAGGCGCTGGCCAATTTCGGCGGCGTCAACCGGCGCTTCACCAAGGTCGGTGAAGTCAACGGCGTGACCATCATCGACGATTACGGCCACCACCCGGTGGAGATCGCGGCCGTGCTCAAGGCTGCCCGCCAGGCCACCGAGGGCCGGGTGATCGCCGTGCACCAGCCGCACCGCTACTCGCGCCTGCACAACCTGTTCGACGACTTCTGCGCCTGCTTCAACGAGGCCGACGTGGTCGCCATTGCCGAGGTCTTTGCCGCGGGCGAGGCCCCGATCGAGGGCGCCGACCGGGATTCGCTGGTCGCCGGCCTGATCCGCCACGGCCACCGCCACGCCCGCGCCCTGCATGACGAGGACGACCTCGAGCGGCTGGTCCGCGAGCAGACCCAGCCGGGCGACATGGTGGTCTGCCTCGGCGCCGGCACGATCTCGGCCTGGGCCAACAACCTGCCGGAGCGTCTGGCGAAGTGACATCGGAGCCCCGGCCGCGCGCCGGGGCGCAGACAAGGAGAGGCGCGATGAACGCCCTCGTATTGGGATCCGTCTGGGTGGTGGCCGCGACACTGGTCGCGCTGCTGCCGATGCGGTTCCAGTTCCTGCCGGGCTTTGCTCTGCTCCTCACCGCCCCCCTCCTGATCTGGCGCATCGGCGTCGAGTTCGGCTGGCTTCCGGCGCTGCTGGGGCTGGCGGCCTTCGTGTCGATGTTCCGCAAGCCGCTGCGCTACCTCGTGCTCCGCGCCGCGGGCCGGACGCGGGACGAGGCCATGGGCCGCACCAGCGGGGAGGGGGTGCCATGAACCTCTCTCTCGTTCTCGCCTGCCTCTGGGCGCTCACCGCGACCCTGATCGCGATGATCCCCTCGAAGCGCAACCACTGGCCCCAGGCCTATGCGCTTATCGCCATCGGCATTCCCCTGCTGGGCTATGTCACCTACCAGAACGGCCCCTTCACCGGCCTGGTCGTCTTCGTCGCCGGCGCCTCGATCCTGCGCTGGCCGCTGATCTACCTCGGCCGCTGGGTGCGGCGGCAGACGTCGACCCCGCAGCCCGAGGTCGTCGACGGGCCGGAGCAGGGCCCGGACCGCTGACGCGGCGGCGCCCCCCGGGCGGCCCTTTTCAGGGATTGCCCCCGTGCCGCAAAGCTCCGTCTTGCCACGCGCCCGTCGCCCGTTTACCCAGCCTCCCATGACATCCGAGCTCCCCTCCGTGCGTGGCACCCTCACGCCTGACCGTCCCCTGTCCGACCTCACCTGGCTGCGCGTCGGCGGGCCGGCGGACTGGCTGTTCCAGCCCGCGGACCGCGACGATCTCTGCGCCTTCATGGAAGGGCTGGACCCGGCGATCCCGGTCTTCCCGGTCGGGGTCGGCTCCAACCTGATCGTGCGCGACGGCGGCATCCGCGGCGTGGTGATCCGGCTCGGCCGGGGCTTCAACGCCATCGAGTGCGGCGAGGGCACGGTCGCCGCCGGCGCCGCCGCGCTCGACGCCCACGTGGCGCGCAAGGCCGCCGAGGCCGGGCTCGACCTGACCTTCCTGCGCACCATCCCCGGCGCCATCGGCGGGGCGGTGCGGATGAACGCGGGCTGCTACGGTTCCTATGTCGCCGACCACCTGGTCGAGGCCGAGGCGGTGACGCGCATGGGCACCGTGGTCACGCTGACGCCCGAGATGCTGAAATTCGGCTACCGTCAGAGCTCCCTGCCGCGCGGCTGGGTGCTGACCCGCGCCACCTTCCGCGCCGAGCCCGGCGACCCCGCGGCGCTGGCCGAACGGATGGAGGCGCAACTCGCCACCCGCGACGCGACCCAGCCGACCAGGGACCGCTCCGCCGGCTCCACCTTCCGCAATCCGGCCGGGTTCAGCTCCACCGGCAAGGCCGACGACACGCACGATCTGAAGGCCTGGAAGGTGATCGACGACGCCGGAATGCGGGGCGCCCGGCTGGGCGGCGCTCAGATGTCGGAGAAGCACTCGAACTTCCTGATCAACACCGGCGACGCCAGCGCCGCGGACCTCGAAGGTCTGGGCGAGCAAGTGCGGAAAAAGGTTTACCAAAACAGCGGAATACAGCTAGAGTGGGAAATCATGAGGGTCGGTGAACCGACCCCGGAATGAAGCCCGCCGGACAACGGCGGCATTTCAGGCAGTGAAGCCGCGCAACCAGCGGAATTCACAATAAAATATCGGGCAAGGTCCCGAAGAACGAGGCGGGCATGTCGAGCAGGGCATCCCCAAAGGTGGCGGTCCTCCTGGGAGGGCCATCGGCAGAGCGCGAGGTCTCGCTCTCGTCCGGGCGCGAATGCGCCGCCGCGCTGCGGGGCGAAGGATTTGAAGTCATCGAACTGGACGCCGGTCCGGATCTTGCGGCGCGCCTCGCGGAGGTTGCGCCCGACGTCGTGTTCAACGCGCTGCATGGCCGTTGGGGCGAGGATGGCTGCGTCCAGGGCATGCTCGAATGGCTGCGCATTCCCTACACCCATTCCGGCGTTCTGGCCTCGGCGCTCGCCATGGACAAGGAGCGGACCAAGGCCGCCTACCGCGCCGCCGGCCTGCCGGTGGCCGAGAGCCGTCTGGCCAGCGCCGCCGAGGTCCGCGCCCGCCACGTCATGGAGCCGCCCTACGTCGTGAAGCCCTACAACGAGGGCTCCTCGGTCGGTGTCTACCTGGTGCACGAGGCCTCCAACGGCCCGCCGCAGCTGGCCCCGGAGATGCCGGATGTGGTGATGGTCGAAGCCTTCGCGCCGGGCCGCGAACTGACCACCACCGTCATGGGCGACCGCGCGCTGACCGTCACCGACATCCTGACCGACGGCTGGTACGATTACGACGCCAAGTACAAGCCCGGCGGCTCGCGGCACGTGGTGCCCGCCGAGATCCCGTCGGAGATTTTCGACGCCTGTCTCGACTACGCCCTGCGCGCCCACCAGGCGCTCGGTTGCCGCGGCATCTCGCGCACCGACTTCCGCTGGGACGAGAGCCGCGGCCTGGACGGGCTGATCCTTCTGGAGACCAACACCCAGCCCGGCATGACGCCGACCTCGCTCAGCCCCGAGCAGGGGACGGTATCGGGCATTCCCTTCGGCGCCCTCTGCCGCTGGATCGTGGAGGACGCATCGTGCAATCGCTGACCCGTCCGGCCGAGGCGCCCCGGCACGACCCCGCGCCGTCGCGCTGGTCCTATCGGATGAACCGTCTCTGGCTGACGCCGGCCTATCGACGGGTCCTGCGCATCGGCGCGCCGGTCCTGCTGATCGGCGCCGGCGTCGGCTGGTATCTCTCCGACGAGAGCCGCGTGAACGCGATCACCGAAAGCTGGCAGGAAACCCTGCGCGCCATCGAGGAGCGCCCGGAGTTCATGGTCAAGGTGATGTCGGTCGAAGGCGCCTCCGAGGAGTTGGCCGAAGCGGTGCGCGAGGAACTTGCCCTGCGCCTGCCGATCTCCTCCTTCGACCTCGATCTCGACGCGATGCGCCAGCGGCTCGTGGCCTTCAACGCGGTGGCCGATGCCCGGCTGCGCGTGCGTCCCGGCGGCGTGCTGGCCGTCGAGATCGACGAACGCAAGCCCGCGGTGCTCTGGCGCCATTCCCAGGGACTCGGCCTGCTGGATGCCGAGGGCGAGATGGTCGCCGGCGCTTCGTCGCGGGCCGATTGGCCGGACCTGCCGCTGGTGGCGGGCGAGGGGGCCGAGCTGGTGATCCCCGAGGCGCTGTCGCTGATCGCCGCAGCCGCGCCGATCAAGGACAGGATGCGCGGGCTGGTGCGCATCGGCGAACGCCGCTGGGACGTGGTGCTCGACCGCGACCAGCGGATCATGCTGCCGGAAAAGAACCCGGTGACCGCACTCGACCGCCTGCTGGCACTCGATGAAGGGCGCAAGATGCTGGAGCGGGACATCGCCGTTGTCGATTTCCGCAACCCGCGCCGCCCGACGGTCAGAATGAACAGAAACGCAGTCATAGAGCTGCGGCAAACAAGGGACCTGGAACCCGGAGGCTACGTGCAATGACAGATCTGTATCAGTCTCAACGCGCCATGCGGCGGATGCGCAAGCAGGCGATGGACCGCGGGGTGATCGCGATCCTGGACGTGGGATCGTCCAAGATCGCCTGCCTCGTGCTCCGCTTCGACGGCGCCGACAAGTTCCGCGGCACCGAGGGCGTGGGCTCGCTGGCCGGCCAGTCGAGCTTCCGCGTGATCGGCGCGGCGACCACCCGCTCGCGCGGCGTGGCCTTCGGCGAGATCGACGCCATGCAGGAGACCGAACGCGCCATCCGCACCGCGGTGCAGGGGGCGCAGAAGATGGCCGGCGTGCGCGTCGACCACGTGATCGCCTGCTTCGCCGGCGCCCGCCCGCGCAGCTACGGGCTCGACGGCCGCATCGAGCTGGCCGACAGCATCGTTTCCGAGGATGACGTCGCCCGCGCGCTCGCCTCCTGCCACGTGCCCGACTTCGGCAGCGACCGCGAGGTGCTGCACGCCCAGCCGGTGAACTTCGCCATCGACCACCGCACCGGCCTCAGCGATCCGCGCGGCCAGATGGGCAACTCGCTGGCCGTCGACATGCACCTGCTGACGGTCGACACCGGCGCGGTGCAGAACCTGCTCTACTGCATCAAGCGCTGCGACCTGGAACTGGCCGGACTTGCCTCCTCGGCCTATGTCTCGGGCATCTCGGCGCTGGTCGAGGACGAACAGGAACTCGGCTCCGCCTGCATCGATCTCGGCGGCGGCTCCACGGGCCTCTCGATCTTCATCAAGAAGCACATGATCTATGCCGACACCGTGCGGATCGGCGGCGATCACATCAGCCAGGACATCTCCAAGGGCCTCAAGGTGCCGCTCAATACCGCCGAGCGGATCAAGACCTTCTACGGCGGCGTCATGGCCACCGGCATGGACGACCGCGAGATGATCGAGATCGGCGGCGACACCGGCGACTGGGAGCACGACCGCCGCACCGTCAGCCGCGCCGAGCTGATCGGCATCATGCGTCCGCGGGTCGAGGAGATCCTCGAGGAGGTGCGCGTGCGCCTCGACGCCTCGGGCTTCGAGCATCTGCCGGCGCGCCAGATCGTGCTCACCGGCGGCGCCAGCCAGATCCCCGGGCTCGACCTGCTCGCGGGCAAGATCCTCGGCCAGCAGGTCCGTCTCGGGCGTCCGCTCCGGGTGCAGGGCCTGCCGCAGGCCGCGACCGGCCCGGCCTTCTCCTCGGCCGTCGGGCTCTGCCTCTTTGCCGCCCATCCGCAGGACGAATGGTGGGATTTCGACATCCCCGCCGATCGCTACCCGGCCCGTTCGCTCAAGCGCGCCGTGAAATGGTTCCGCGACAACTGGTAGGCCCGCGCCGCCGCCGCAATTCGGCAACAGCCCCGCCCATTCGGCGGGGCTTTTTCATGCCCGCCGCTCGCGGCGGCCGCTTTCGGCTACGCTGTGCCCGGATCCTGACGCCCTGTTCTGGTCGGGTGTGTGCGGCGTCGCGGTCCTGACCCATGTTAGCCGGATCGGATGAAACGATGGTCTCAAGCACTTCCCTCCCGCGCGGGCTCGGCGCGGCCGCGCTCTGCGCCCTGTCTCTTCCCGCCACCGCCAACCCGCTGGCCTATTCGAACGACACCGGCGGCGAGGTGCTCGCCTATGGCCAGCTCAGCCCGGCCTATGTCAGCTTCGACGACGGCGACGAGACCAGCGGCAACCTGACCGACAACTCGCATTCCAATACCCGCGTGGGTCTGTTCATCGACCAGGCGCTCCAGGACGGCAGCGAGCTCAGCTTCAACTTCGAAACCGCGCTCGGAGCGCCCGGCTCCAGCCAGTTCAGCCAGGATGTCGAGCCGGTCTGGGAGTGGGACAAGACAAGGCTTCGGAAGTTCGAGCTCATCTATACCGGGGCCTGGGGCACGGTCTGGGTGGGGCAGGGCAGCATGGCCAGCGACGGCGGCAGCTCCTCCAACCTTTCGGGCACCACCATCGCCAGCAGCCGCGCCGTGCCGGACACGGCTGGCGGCTATTTCTTCCGGCAATCCGACGGCGACCTGTCGGACGTGAAGATCTCCCAGTCTCACGCCAAGTGGGACGGCACCCGCCGGATGCGCCTGCGCTATGACACGCCGCGCGTCTTCGGCTCCGGGGAGGGCAAGGGCGTCAGCTTCCGCGTCGCGCACGGCTATGACGTGCTCAACGAGGGCAACGACAGCGTCTACACCGACATCGGCCTGTTCCAGCAGGACAGCTATGGCGATTTCGACGTCCGGGCCGCCGCCGGCTACGGCTGGACCGAAACCGACGGCGACGTGCAGGAATCCTGGAGCGCCTCGGCCTCGGCGCTCTATGTCCCGGCGGGCATCAGCGGCAGCGTCGCCGGCGGCGAGCTGCCCGCGGGTGGCAGCTTCCTCTATGCCAATCTCGGTTGGCAGGCGGAGCTGGTGAGCCTCGGCAAGACCGCGTTCTCGGTCGACCGCTACTGGGGCGACGACACCGCCTACGACGGGGCGGATGCCGGCAAGTGGGGCATCCAGGTCATGCAATATGTCGAGGACATGAACCTGCAGGTCTACGTGGCCTACGACAGCTACAGCTTCTCCGACGATAGCGCCGTCTCCTACCAGGACGCGAACGCCACCATGGCCGGGGTGTTCTGGAAGTTCTGACCCCGCGGGCGGCCCGATGGCCGCCGCGCACGTCCGCCGCGCACGTCCGCCGCGCGGGAAGTCGCGCACAAGGCGCGGATTTGACTGGCGTTTCCCGGGGCAGTGTGCGACGTTCAATTCGAACGCCGGATACACGGCGCGGGCAGGCCGAGCAGCCGCCTCACACATTACGAATCCGCGTCACGAATCCGTGGCGTCTGTCGCGCGAGAGACACTGTATGTCGTCGCGCGCTTGTGTCGTGCTGGGGGCTGAACACAAAATGAGGTCAACTTGAGCATATAACGGGTTAACGCGAAAAAACTTTCCCAGATTTTGTGGCATTTTTGCAATTTTTAGGTGACGCGCTGTCACTGCCTGAGTATGTTTGGTCAAGGTTTGCGGGACGCCGGGGTGATTTGCTTCGGTTCAAGACAGGCAGAAACCGCCCGGCTTACGGGGCGGCACAAGATAGGCGGAGAAAAAATGGCATTGAATCTGACCATGCCCGAGCAGGAAGAGCTCAAACCGCGCATCACCGTTTTCGGTGTGGGCGGGGCCGGTGGCAACGCGGTCAACAACATGATCGAGAAGAACCTGGAAGGCGTGGATTTCGTCACGGCCAACACCGACGCCCAGGCTCTTCAGCAAAGCAACGCGCCCGCCCGCGTCCAGATGGGCGTCAAGGTGACCGAGGGGCTCGGCGCTGGCGCCCGCCCGGCGGTCGGCGCGGCCGCCGCTGAGGAGACGATCGAGGAGATCGTCGATCACCTGGCCGGCGCGCACATGTGCTTCATCACCGCCGGCATGGGCGGCGGCACCGGCACCGGCGCGGCTCCGATCATCGCGCAGGCCGCGCGTGAACTCGGCGTCCTGACCGTCGGCGTCGTGACCAAGCCCTTCCAGTTCGAGGGCGCCAAGCGGATGCGCCAGGCCGAGGAGGGCGTCGAGGCGCTCCAGAAGGTCGTCGACACGCTGATCATCATCCCGAACCAGAACCTGTTCCGGCTCGCCAACGAAAAGACCACCTTCACCGAGGCCTTCTCGCTCGCCGACGACGTGCTCTACCAGGGCGTCAAGGGCGTGACCGACCTGATGGTCCGTCCGGGCCTGATCAACCTCGACTTCGCCGACGTCCGCTCGGTGATGGACGAGATGGGCAAGGCGATGATGGGTACCGGCGAGGCCGAGGGCGAGGATCGCGCGATCCAGGCCGCCGAGGCCGCGATCGCCAATCCGCTGCTCGACGAGATCTCGCTGCGCGGCGCCAAGGGCGTGCTCATCAACATCACCGGCGGCTACGACCTCACGCTGTTCGAGCTCGACGAGGCCGCCAACCGCATCCGCGAGGAAGTGGATCCGGACGCCAACATCATCGTCGGCTCGACGCTGGACATGCAGATGGAAGGCCGCATGCGCGTCTCCGTCGTCGCCACCGGCATCGACGCTTCCGACGTGGTGCAGGACATCCCGCGCCCGACCCGCAAGCTGCGCGATCCGGTGATGCCGGAAGAGGTCGCCGCGCCCGCTGCGGCGGCGCAGCCGGCCCCGGCACAGCGCCCGGTCGCCGCGGAAGCCCCGCGCCATGTCGAGGAGCCCTCGCTCTTCGCCGCCCCGTCGCGTGACGACGATGCGCTGCTTGACGACATGGACGATGGCGACCTGCCGCCGCCGGCCTACCAGCCCGCCGCAACGGCCGAGCCGCTGCCGCTGGTCGACGCCGCCGACGAGGACATGGCCGAGGAATACGTGGCGCCCCAGCCGCGTCGCCCCGGCACCCCGAGCCCCGAAGCGCTGCAACGCCTGCAGGCCGCCGTGCGCAACTCCGCGCCCGCCGCTGCCGAAAGCGCCGCGCATCGCCAGGTGGCCGCCCGCCAGGCCGCGCCGCAGCCGGCCGCTGCCGCCACCGAGAAGCGCAGCTTCGGCATCGGCAGCCTGATCCACCGCATGTCCGCCGGCAACGGCGAGCCGGCCGAGCGCCCGGCGCCGCAGCCGTCCCGCCAGCAGCCGCCGCAACTGCGCCAGCAGACCACGCGGCCGAGCCAGAGCTACGAGGACGAGGCCGAGCTCGACCCCGAACAGGAGCGGATCGAGATCCCCGCCTTCCTGCGCCGGCAGGCAAACTGACACAGAAAACCAACAATAATATTTCCCTCGTTAACCTCCTGGGGGCCGGCTTGTCCGGCCCCTTTTTCTTTGTTTTGTTGGGGTTTGCGGGGCGTTCTTTCCGGGTGGGCGGAGTCTTGCCTACCGTCCACGTCAACATGTTTCACACGGTTACAATCTTTGAATTGAGCTGACAGCGGCGGCTTCGTATCTCCACGGTGCCGGACAGACTCCGTCCGGTCACGAAAAAGAGGCTACGGTGCAAACCACCCTGAAAACCCCGGTGACGCTTACAGGCGAAGGACTTCACTCAGGACGTCCGGCGCGCATCACGCTTGCGCCCGCTCCGGCCGACAGTGGGATCGTCTTCCGGCGGACCGACGCGGTCGAGGGCGACCCGCGGGTGCCCGCGCGGTGGGATGCGACCGTGCATGCGCCGCTCTGCACCCTCCTGGTCAATGGCGACGGCGTCAGCGTCTCCACCGTGGAGCACGTCATGGCGGCCCTCGCCGGCCTTGGCGTCCACAATGCGCTGATCGACGTGAGCGGCCCCGAAGTGCCGATCCTCGATGGCAGCGCCGCGCCCTTCGTCAAGGCGATCCTGCGCGCGGGCATAGCGCCGCTGGATGCGCCCCTGATGGCGCTGCGGATCCTCAAGCCGGTCGAAGTGCGCGACAGCGAGGCGGTGGCCCGGCTGGAGCCCGCCTCCGAGCTGCGGATCGATTTCGAGATTGATTTCGAGGATGCCGCGATCGGCCACCAGGTCCGCTCGCTCGACATGGCCAACGGCGCCTTCGTCCGGGAACTCTGCGACAGCCGGACCTTCTGCCGCCGCTCCGACGTGGAGTACATGCACGCCCACGGGCTCGCCCTCGGCGGCACCATGGAGAACGCGGTGGTGGTCGACGGCGACGCGGTGCTGAGCCCCGGCGGCCTGCGCCACGCCGACGAACCGGTGCGGCACAAGATGCTGGACGCGCTCGGCGACCTCGCGCTGGCCGGCGGTCCGATCCTCGGTCGCTACATCGGCGTGCGCTCCGGCCACACGCTGACCAACAAGCTTCTCCGGGCGCTTTTCGCGACGCCGGGGGCCGCGGAATGGGTCGAATGCGACGCCGAGGCGCTGCGTCGGCTGCCCGGTGTGGGCGTCAGCCTCGCCGATCTCGCCGCCGTCGCCTGACCACAGTGTGAAGCCAAGTGTCGGAAATCCGGTGCAGACCCGTTTTGCACCGGATTTTTCTGTGCTAGACGATGGCAAATCGCAGCCTCTCCAAGGGGCGCGGGCAGGAAATAGGCAAGGGTCTCTAGGCATGGCTGTGCGTGGCGTGACATTCCGGCTGGTGGGTGCTCTGGCGGCTCTCGCCGTGCTCGGCGCCTGCGGCGACCGCAACAGCGCCGGCTCGAACGCGAGTCGCGGCGTGCCGCTGGAAACCTTCACCGCCGAACAGATCTACAAGCGCGCCGAGTACGACCTGAACAACGGCGATCCCGACGACGCCGCCGAGCTCTTCGGCGAGGTTGAGCGCCTCTATCCCTATTCGGAATGGGCCAAGCGGGCGCTGATCATGCAGGCCTATTCCTACCACACCGACCGCGACTACGAGAATTCGCGCGGCGCGGCGCAGCGCTATATCGATTTCTACCCCGCCGACGAGGACGCGGCCTATGCCCAGTACCTGCTGGCGCTGAGCTATTACGACCAGATCGAGGAGGTCGGCCGCGACCAGGGCCTGACCTTCCAGGCGCTTCAGGCGCTGCGGGACGTGATCGAGATCTATCCCGAGAGCGAATACGCGCGCTCCGCCATCCTCAAGTTCGACCTCGCCTTCGACCACCTGGCGGCGAAGGAGATGGAGATCGGCCGGTACTACCTGAAGGGGCAGCACTACGCCGCCGCGATCAACCGTTTCCGCGTCGTGGTGGAGGATTTCCAGACCACCTCGCACACCGCCGAGGCGCTGCACCGGCTGGTGGAGGCCTATCTCTCGCTGGGGCTGGTCGACGAGGCGCAGACCGCCGGCGCGATCCTGGCCTACAACTTCCGTTCGACCGTCTGGTACCAGGATACCTATCAGCTTCTGGTGCAGAACGGGCTGACCGCGCAGGCCAAGGGCGACAACTGGCTCAACCAGGTCTATCGCCAGATGGTGCGCGGCGACTGGCTGTAAGCGGGGAACGCGCCATGCGGCGCGTGCCTGCGGCGCGGGTATTTTCGCCAAGAAGAAGAGGTGGGGCGGGGCGCACTGGCGTTCCGGCCGCGGGCCGCGCTAGAAGGGCGACGGCGACAATGGGGTGAGCGGATGCTGCGTGGGCTCGAGATCCGTGACATGCTGATCATCGACCGGCTGGACCTGGAGTTCCAGCCGGGTCTCAACGTGCTGACCGGCGAGACCGGGGCGGGCAAGTCGATCCTGCTCGACACGCTCGGCTTCGTTCTCGGCTGGCGCGGGCGGGCCGACCTCGTGCGCAGTGGTGCGGCCCAGGGCGAGGTGACCGCCTGGTTCGACCTTCCGGAGGGCCATCCGGCGCGGGCGGTGCTCGAGGAGGCGGGGCTCGATGCCGGCGACGAGCTGATCCTGCGGCGGGTCAATGCCGGCGACGGCCGCAAGACCGCCTGGGTCAACGACCGGCGCACCTCGGGCGAGGTGCTGCGTCAGCTCTCCGCGACGCTGGTGGAGCTGCACGGCCAGCATGACGACCGCGGGCTGCTCAATCCCCGCGGCCACAGGGACCTGCTCGACGAATTCGCCGGCACCGCCGCCCTGATCTCCGACGTCCGCCGGGCCTGGGAGGCGCGGCGCAGCGCGGCGCAGGCGCTGGAGGCCGCCGAGGCGCGGCTGGCCGGGTTGCGGGCGGAGGAGGAGTTCCTGCGCCACGCGGTGGGCGAGCTGGAGAAGCTCGCGCCCGAGCCCGGCGAAGAGGAGGCGCTCGACGCCCGCCGCCGGCTGATGCAGGCTGCCGAGCGGGTGCGCGAGGATATTGCCCGCGCCCATGGCGCGGTGTCGTCGGAGGGCGCGGAGGGGCTGGTGTCCGACGCGATCCGCTGGCTCGACGGAGCGGCGGAGCATGTGGAGGGCCGGCTCGACGCGGCTGCCACCGCGCTCGGGCAGGCGCTGGAGGCGCTGGCCGAGGCCGAGCAGCAGATCACCGATTGCCTCGAGGGGCTGGCCTTCGATCCGGGCGAGCTCGACCGGCTGACCGACCGGCTCTTCGCGATCCGCGAGATGGCGCGCAAGTACCAGGTGCTGCCCGACGATCTGGCCGCCAAGGCCGCCGAACTGCGCGGCAGTCTCGAGGCGCTCGACGCCTGGGCAGGGGACATCGCCGGCCTGCGCGCCACGCTGGCGGGGGCCGAGGCCGCGCATCTCGCGGCCTGCGAGGCCCTGAACGAGGCGCGCCGCGCCGCCGCCGCCCGGCTCGACGCCGCCATGTCGGCCGAACTGTCGCCGCTCAAGATGGAGCGCGCGGTTTTCACCACCGAAATCGCCGCCACGGAGCCCGGCGCCGAGGGGCAGGACGCGGTGCAGTTCACCGTGGCCACCAACCCCGGCGCCCCGTCCGGGCCGCTGAACCGCATCGCCTCGGGCGGGGAGCTGTCGCGCTTCCTGCTGGCCCTAAAGGTCTGCCTGATGGGCGAGGCGCATGGCATGACGATGATCTTCGACGAGATCGACCGCGGCGTCGGCGGCGCCACCGCCGACGCGGTCGGGCGCAGGCTCGCGACCCTGGCGCGGAGCGCCCAGGTGCTCGTCGTCACCCATTCCCCGCAGGTCGCGGCCCTCGGGGGGCATCACTGGCGGGTCGAGAAACAGATGAGCGACGGGGCGACCCTGTCGTCGGTCGTGCCGCTCGACGCCGACGAAAGAGTGGACGAACTGGCCCGGATGCTGGCCGGCGACCGGGTCACGGAGGAGGCCCGCGCCGCGGCGCGCGCGCTTCTGAGCCATTGACCTGCACGTCGGGGCGTGGGAGCCAATATGTCCGGGGCGGTGGTATGAGGAGAGTGTTATGTTGGAGACGGTAAACCCAGACAGCTATCCCAGGCTGTACGGCCCGAGCGAGGGCTATCTCTTCGTCATCACCTATGGCCGCTCCGGCTCGACGCTGCTTCAGAATCTCCTCAACAGCATCGACGGCTACTGCATCCGCGGTGAGAACAACGGCACGCTCCAGCACCTCGCCCTGGCCTGGAACGCCATGGCGAACAAGAGCCCCATGGCCAACGTGCGCCGCGCCGGGCGGACGACGGAGCAGAGCGATCCCTGGTACGGCACCGAGCTGACGGACGGGGATCGGTTCGGAGCCGCGATGGGCAATGCCTTCGTCGACGAGGTGCTGAAGCTGCCCGAGGGCACCCGCGTCGGCGGCTTCAAGGAAATCCGCTACCTGATGCCGCGATGGGAGTTCATGATCCACATGAACTACCTGCTGCGGTTCTTCCCGAACCCCCGTTTCGTGTTCAACACCCGCGATCACGCGTCGGTCGCGCGGTCGGGCTGGTGGGCCGAGTGCAACACCGAGAACGTGCTCAACCAGCTCAGCACCGCCGAAGCGACCTGGGACGTCTTCATCGAGGCGCATCCCGAGCGCTGCCTCAAGCTGCATTACGATGAATACACCGCCGACCCGGGCTGCTTCGACGCGCTGTTCGACTTCCTCGGCGAGCCCCGCGATCCGGAACTGGTCGAACGCGTCCTCGACACCCGCCTGACGCACCTCAAGAAGTAGGCCCGCCGCCACGGGCGCCGGCAGCTTGCAGGACGCCGCGCCGCGTCGGCGCGCCCTTGCGTCGCTTGCCGTCTCCTGAGCGCCGTGCTAGCCCACCTTGGAAAATCCAGAGGCAAGTATGCAGATCGCTGTCCGCAACCGTTTCGTTTTCGTTGCCAACTCCAAGGCTGCCTCCACGTCGCTCGAAAAGGCCCTGTCTCCCCATGCGGAGATCCAGCGCAGCGGTCGCCCGAGCCGCAAGCACATCCACATGAGCAAGCTGCTGGAGGTCTACGATTTCCTCTTCGAGCAGCCCGGGTACGGCCCCGAGACCTTCTTCAAGTTCGCGGTCATGCGCGAGCCGATGGAATGGATCGCCTCCTGGTACCGGTACCGCTCCGGCAACGATGTCGGCTCGGCCATCGATGGCAAGATGACCTTTGCCGATTTCTGGGAGCGCAACGACTGGAACATCACCCGGAAGGACGGCACGCGAAACCTGCAGAGCCACTTCATGTGCGATGACGCGGGCAAACCGCTGGTGGATTTCATCATCCGGTACGACCGCCTCGCCACGGAATTCCCCGAGATCTGCAAGGGGCTTCGCCTCAAGGTGGAGCTGCCCGAGTTGAACGTGAGCCGGATTGGCCGCGGCGACAGCGTGATCCCCGAAGAGCTGCGCACGGAGGTCTCGGACCATTTCGCCGAGGATTACGCGCTCTACGACCGGATCGACGAGATCAACCGGCGCGGCCGCGAGGTGCTCGCCGAAACCCGGGTCCATGCGCGGCGCAGGCGCGCCTGACGGCCCGGATCTCAGGCCTCCGGTGGCACCAGCTTGCCCGGGTTGAGGATGTCGCCCGGATCGAGCGCCCGCTTCATCGCGCCCATCACCTGCCAGGCCGCGCCATGCTCGGCCTCCATGTAGCCGAGCTTGCCCAGCCCAACGCCATGTTCGCCCGTCACGGTGCCGCCGAGCCGCAGGGCGCGCTCCACCATCCGGTGCGACAGCGCCTTGGCCACCTCCAGCTCCTCGGCCGCGCCATCCTCAATCAGCAGCACGGCGTGGAAATTGCCGTCCCCGACATGGCCCAGGATCGGTCCGGGTATGCCGCTGTCCTCGATGTCGGCGCGGGTCTCCTCCACCGCCTCGGCGAGCCGCGAGATCGGCACGCAGAGGTCGGTCACCACCGCCCGCGCGCCCTTCCGGCTGGCCAGGATCGCGTAATAGGCATTGTGCCGCATGGTCCAGAGCGCGCTGCGATCCTCCGCCCGCGCCGACCAGCGAAACCCCTCGCCGCCCATGTCCGTGACCAGTTCGCCGAACCGCTCGGCATCTTCCGCCACGCCCTGCGGCGAGCCGTGGAATTCGACCAGCAGGTGCGGCTTCAACGGGAACTCCATCCCGGCATAGGCATTCACCGCCGCCGCCGTCGCCGCGTCGACGAACTCGATCCGCGCCACCGGAATGCCCGACTGCACCGTCGCGATCACCGTGTCCACCGCGTCGCCGATCCGGTCGAAGGCGCAGACCGCGGCCGAGATCGCCTCGGGTTGCCCGTGGAGCCTGAGCGTCAGCTCGGTGATCAGCCCCAGCGTCCCCTCCGAGCCCACGAAGAGCCGCGTCAGGTCGTAGCCCGCCGCCGACTTGCGGGCCCGCGTGCCGGTCCGGATCACCCGCCCGTCGGCCAGCACCACCTGCAGGCCCAGCACGTTGTCGGCCATCGAGCCGTACCGCACCGTGGTCGTCCCGCTCGCCCGCGTCGCCGCCATGCCGCCGAGCGCGGCGTTGGCCCCGGGATCGACCGGAAAGAACAGCCCCGTCGCCCGCAGCTCCCGGTTCAGCGCCTCGCGGGTCATGCCCGGCTGCACCACGGCGTCCATGTCGGCCTGGTGCACCTCGAGCAACCGGGCCATCCGGCTGAAATCCACGCAAACCCCGCCGCGCACCGCCAGCGAATGCCCCTCCAGCGAGGTGCCGGTGCCCCAGGCCACCACCGGGCAGCCCTGCGCGTTGCAGATCGCCGCCAGCCGCGAGACCTCTTCGGTGCTTTCGGGATAGACCACCGCATCCGGCGGGGTGAGGGGAAAATAGCTCTCCGAGCGGCCGTGCAGCTCCAGGTCGGACCCGGACCGCACCAGTCGGTCCCCGAACACACCGGCCAGCTCGGTGATGGCTGCTGCGATGGTCATCGGCCCCTCCCGGTCTGCGCCCGCAAACCTAGGCCAGCCCCCGATCCGCGAAAACCCCCGTTCCGCCCGGCCCCGGGCCTTGGGCGGGTCCATGCCGTCGCACCCCGGGAACTCGCGCCCGGTCCCGCTTCTTCTTGGTCCAAATACCCGTTTCCCGTCCGCGCCGCGGGGCGCAATGGCCGGGCTAGGGCGCCGCGATCCGAGTTCAGGCTTGGAGCGGCCCCCGCGATCCCCTAGGAACAGAGGAGGCCCGGCTGTCCCGCCGCCGGCGCCGGCCCCGACCCGAGCCACGTCCAGCCACGGAACAAGGCGCCTTGAGCGAACGCACACTCGACCTGATCCGGCGGCAGATCCAGGAAAGCCGCGACGGCCTCGAGCAGGGCTGGCAGCTGCTGCTCCGCCAGGGGCCGAGCCAGATCCAGTTCTGGTTCATCGCGCTCGCTGTCGGCATCGTCGCCGGTGCCGCCGCCGTGGCCTTCCGCGAGGGCATCACCTGGCTCCAGGGCCTGCTCTACGCCGCCCCCGATGTCCGCCACATCCATTCCCACGCCCGCACGCTGCCCTGGTGGTGGCTGATGGCGCTGCCGGTGCTCGGCGGCCTCACCGTCGGGCTGATCCTCAACCGCTTCACCCCCGATGGCCGCGTGCGCTCGGTGGCCGACGTGATCGAGGACGCGGCCCTGCACAAGGGCAGGGTAGAGATGCGGGCCGGCCTCGCCTCGGCGGCGGCCTCGCTCATCACCCTCTCCTCGGGCGGCTCCTCCGGGCGCGAGGGGCCCGTCGTCCACCTCGCCGGCGTGGTCTCGACCTGGGTCTGCGAACGCCTCCGGGCCGACGCGATCACCGGGCGCGACCTGCTGGGCTGCGCCGTCGCCGCCGCGGTCTCGGCCTCGTTCAACGCCCCCATCGCCGGCGCACTCTTCGCCCTCGAGGTGGTGCTGCGCCACTTCGCGGTCCATGCCTTCGCCCCGATCGCGATTGCCTCGGTCGCGGGCACCGTGGTCAGCCGCATGGTCTTCGGCGACGTTACCGAGTTCACCCTGAACCCCTCGACCTCGCTCACCTTCTACGTCGAACTGCCGGCCTTCCTGCTGCTCGGGCTGCTCTGCGGGGTCGTGGCGGTGGTGCTGATGCGGGCGATCTTCTTCGCCGACGAATTCGCGAGCCACCTGCAGGCCCGCCGCGGCATCCCGGCCGTGCTGCGCCCGGCGCTCGCCGGGGTCCTGCTCGGAGCGCTCGCCATCGCCTTCCCGCATATCATCGGCGTCGGCTACGAGACGACGAGCGCGGCGCTGCGCAGCGAGCTGCTGTTCCACGAAGCCCTCGTGCTGGCGATCCTCAAGGTCGTCGCCGTGGCGATCACCATGGCCGGGCGCATGGGCGGCGGCGTGTTCTCGCCCTCGCTCATGGTCGGCGCGCTGACCGGGCTCGCCTTCGGCTATGTCGCCACCTCGCTGGTCCCGCAATATTCCGGCTCGGGCGAGCTCTACGCGCTGGCCGGCATGGGGGCGGTCGCCGCCGCGGTGCTCGGCGCGCCGATCTCGACCACGCTCATCGTCTTCGAACTGACCGGCGACTGGCAGACCGGCCTCGCCGTGATGGTCGCCGTCTCGCTCTCGACCGCGCTGGCCAGCCGGCTGGTCGACCGCTCCTTCTTCCTCACCCAACTCGAGCATCGCGACGTGCACCTCGCCGCCGGTCCGCAGGCCTACCTGCTCTCGATCTACTCTGCCGCGGTGATCATGCGCTCAAAGGACAGCCCCCGCGCCGCTCCCGAAGCCGCCTGCCGCGAGCTGATCGAGAAGGGCATCTCGATCACCCCCGACACCACGCTGGAAGTGGCCCTGCCGATGTTCGACGACACCGGCCAGCCCTTCCTGCCGGTCGTCGCCGCGGCAAAGACCAAGGGCGCGCCGGAACTGCTCGGCGCGCTCTTCCAGGTCGATGCGCTCAAGGCCTACAACCGCGCGCTGGCCGAAACCGCGGCCGAGGAGCATTCCTGACCCCGCCCGCCGCGGCACCGCACAAGGCCCCGGAGCGCTCTCTGAAGTCGCAAGGCGTTACTCCCCGGGCGCGAACACTTGCCGCTCGTAGACCGGCCGGCTGATGATCGCCACCAGGCGCTCGCTGCCGTCGAACATGTCGGCCAGTTCCGGCACGTCGATGCTGATCTCGACCGTGCCGTCGAGCGTCTTGCCGAGACCCTCGCTCATCGCCACGTCATCGAGTTGGCGGTAGTGGAAGATCCGGTGGAACGTGGGCGTGGTCGCCGAAAAGGCCGTGCTCTTGCCCTCCGACCAGACCGGCATGCCCGCGACATGGGAATAGCGCACGGATATCTGGCCGCCGCCTTCGGGGGCGATCACCCAGTCCTCCGACCGCACGCGGCTTTCGCCCTCCGACCCGTCAAGGCCGCTCTTGCGTCCGATCGTGGCCGCCACCGAGATGCCGAACGGGTCGTGTGTAGCATCGGTCGCATAGATCCGCGTCGCGAAGAGCTGAGGCTTGCCGCCCTCGGCCATGGCAAAGCTGGCCAACACGGCTTCGCGGGCCGCGAAGGGCTCGGCCGGCGTGCCGTCCGCCTCGAGCCGGAGATGCCGGTCGATCAGCACCAGCAGCACGTTGGTCCCCGCCATCGGCCCGCGCGGCAACGTGACCAGCCCGTAGCCGTCCGGCAGCCATTCCTCGACCGCCGCCTCGGGGGCTGCAAAGCCCAGCACCACGCGGCTGTCGACATTGGTTCCCACAAGCGTTTCCTCGGCCGCGACGGGGCCGCCCGCCGTGGTCAGCGCAAGCCCCACGGCCAGCGCTGCGCCTGTCATCCGAAACAGGGTGTTTTTCATGGCGTGTCCTCCTCCCTCGACAGCGCCCGGCCATCAGGGCGGAGCGCCCGTGTCGGAAGGATAGCACCCGGAGCGTTGCCGCTCCTTGAGATGGGTCAGGCCGCGCCTCGCCCCTCCCCAAGGGCAGGCCACGGCCGGGCAGCGCCTCAGATGCGCTCGACGGCGATCTCGTCGCTGCTGGTGTAGAAGGCGATGTGATCCTTGATCCGGTCCATCCCTTCCACCGGGGCCTCGTAGGACCAGGCGGCATTTTCCAGCGTCCGGCTCTTGGTCTCGATGGAGAAGTAGCGCGCCGCGCCCATGCGGGGCGAGCGGGTCAGCTCCTCGGTCGGCTCGAGAAAGGCCATCGCGATGTCGGTGCGCGGGAAGTAGATGACGGGGGCGCTGTCGCCCTCGACGAGCTCGAGCGCGTTCATGCTCTCTGCCAGCACGGCGCCGCCGGCGCGGACGGTCCACGTGCCGTCCGCCTTGCGGATCTTGATATGGTCAACCATTGCGGTCCCTCTGAGTGGTGCGCCAACTCCTAATGGGCGGCGGATGTGAAACTTGCATGAAAAATGATTGTTAGCGCCTAAAGCTACAAGGGCGCGGTTGTCGCGTCCAGCCACTGTGCCGCGTCATTATCGAGCAGGGGCCGGATACGCCGCAACGTCTCGGCGTGATAGGCGTCGAGCCAGCCGCGCTCCACCTCGCCGAGCAACGCCACATCGATCAGCCGCCGGTCGATCGGCACCCAGGTCAGCGTCTCGAAGGCCAGCATCTCGCGCCCGGCGTCGCCGCCGGGCAGGGCGGGGGCCTCGGTGATGTGGACCAGGTTCTCGATCCGGATGCCGAACGCCCCCTCGCGGTAGTAGCCGGGCTCGTTCGACAGGACCATGCCGGGCTCCAGCACCACGTCTGTCTGCCGCGAGATCCGCTGCGGCCCCTCGTGCACCGACAGGTAGGCGCCGACGCCGTGCCCGGTGCCGTGGTCGTAATCCTGCCCGGCCCGCCACAGCGGTGCCCGCGCCAGCGCATCGAGGTCCCGCCCGGTCAGCCCCACCGGCCAGCGCTGCGCCGAGACCGCGATCATCCCCTGCAGGACCCGCGTGAAACAGGCCTTCTGTTCGGCGGTCACGGGGCCTGTGGCGATGGTGCGGGTGATGTCTGTGGTGCCGTCGGCATATTGCCCGCCCGAATCCACCAGCAGGATCTCCCCCGGCGTGACCGGCCGGTTGCTCGCGTCGCTCACCCGGTAATGCACGATTGCCCCGTTCGGCCCGCTGCCGGCGATGGTCTCGAAGCTGATGTCGCGCAGCATCGGATCGCGCCGGCGCTCCTGCTCCAGTCGCTTCACCACGTCGATCTCGGTCAGCCTGCCCGTCGGCGCCTCGGCGTCGAGCCAGCACAGGAACCGGCACATCGCCGCCCCGTCGCGCAGATGCGCCGCCCGCATCCCCGCGATCTCGGCCGGGTTCTTGCGCGCCTTCGGCAGCACGCAGGGATCGCTCCCCAGCACCACCTCGGTCTCGCCGAGCTGCGCCTTGAGCCAGACCGAGGCGCTGCTCCGGTCGAGCCGCACCGGTCCCTCCAGAGCCGCCAGCGCCTCCGGCAGCGCCGCCTCTGGGCGGCACTCGACCGCCTCGCCCAGGTGCGCCCGCACCTCGTCCGTGAGCTTGGCAGGATCGCAGAACAGCGCCACCCGCCCGTCGTCATGCAGGATCGCCACCGCATGGGGCACCGGGTTGCGGACGATGTCGCTGCCCCGGATGTTCAGCAGCCAGGCCACCGAATCCGGCAGCGAGATCACCGCCGCCCGCTCGCCCTTGCGCTCCAGCTGCTCCGCCAGCCGCGCCCGCTTCGCGTCATGCGCCTCGCCGGCCTGCTCCAGCGGATGCACCGAGATCGGCCCCACCGGCGGGGCCGGCTGGTCCTCCCAGATCGCGTCGACCGGGTTCTCCACCGCCACCAGCTCGATGCCCTGCGGCGCTCCCTTGCGGGCCAGCGCCTCGACCGCCTCGACCGTGTGCAGCCGCGGATCGAAGCCGATCCGCCCGCCCTCCGGCATCTGCTCGACCAGCCAGTCGCCGAGCTGAACCTTCGGCCAGCCGACCGGCGTGAAATGCTCCAGGTCGACCTGCGCGCGCACCTGCACCGTGTAGCGCCCGTCGATGAATACGCCGGCGACCGAAGGCAGCACGGCGCAGAAGCCCGCCGAGCCGGTGAAACCGGTCAGCCAGGCCAGCCGCTCGTCATGCGGCGCCACGTATTCGCCCTGAAAGGCATCCGCCCGCGGCACCAGGAACCCGTCGAGCCCGATCTCCGCCAGCTTCGCCCGCAACGCCGCCAGCCGCGCCGGCCCGTCCTCCGGACGCGTCGTCACCGCGAATTCCTGAAACCCCGGCTGATCCATTCCGGCCCCCGTCCTCATCTGTCCAATAAAATCCCCGCCGGAGGCACGCGCCGCAGGCGCGCCCCGCCGCCGGGTCCAATCCTGCCGTCAGCCGGCCTTCCTCATGCCGAGAAACCGCGCCCGCGCCCGCGGGTCGTTGTCGAACAAGGCCGCCAGCTGCTCGGTCATCGCGCCGGCCAGCTGCTCGACATCGGTGATCGTCACTGCCCGGTCGTAATAGCGCGTCACGTCGTGGCCGATGCCGATGGCGATCAGCTCGACCTGCCGCCGCCGCTCGATCATCGCGATCACATCCCGCAGGTGCTTCTCCAGGTAGTTCGCCGGGTTCACCGACAGCGTGCTGTCGTCCACCGGCGCCCCGTCCGAGATCACCATCAGGATCTTGCGCGCCTCGGGCCGCCCCACCATCCGCTTGTGCGCCCATTCCAGCGCCTCGCCGTCGATGTTCTCCTTGAGCAGCCCTTCCTTCATCATCAGCCCGAGATTGTCGCGCGAGCGCCGCCAGGGCGCGTCCGCCGACTTGTAGATGATATGGCGCAGGTCGTTGAGCCGGCCGGGGATCTGCATCCGGCCCTCCTTGAGCCAGCGCTCCCGGCTCTGCCCGCCCTTCCACAGCCGGGTGGTGAAGCCGAGGATCTCCACCTTGACCGAGCACCGCTCCAGCGTCCGCGCCAGCACGTCGGCGCAGATCGCGGCGATCGAGATCGGCCGGCCGCGCATGGAGCCCGAATTGTCCAGCAGCAGCGTCACCACCGTGTCGCGGAACTCGGTGTCCTTCTCGACCTTGAACGAGAGCGGCGTCGTCGGGTTGGCCACCACGCGGGCCAGCCGCCCGGCGTCCAGGATGCCTTCCTCCAGGTCGAACTCCCAGCTCCGGTTCTGCTGCGCCTGCAGCCGGCGCTGCAGCTTGTTGGCCAGCCGGCTCACCGCGCCCTTCAGCGGCTCGAGCTGCTGGTCGAGATAGGCCCGCAGCCGCTCCAGCTCCGCCGGCTCCGCCAGTTCGGTCGCCTCGATGATCTCGTCGAACTCGGTGGTAAAGACCTTGTAGCCCGGGTCCGCCTCCGAGACCGGCGCCGGGGCAGGGGGCTCCAGCGGCGCCTCGCCCTCGGGCAGCTCGGTCTCCTCACCCATGTCCGATTCCGCCGAATCGTCCATCGAGACCTGCGCCTCCGACGGATCGTCGGTGGTCTCCTGGTCCTCCTCGGGCTGGCTCTCCTCGTCCTGGCGGCCTTCCTCGTCCTCCTGACCGGTGCTCTCCGGCTCGTCGGGATCCTGCTCGGCCTCCTCGGAGCTCTCCTCCTCGTCGACCTCGTCGGGGTCCTCGCCCAGCTGGTCGCCGTAGCCCAGATCCTCGATCACCTGGCGCGCGAACTTGGCAAAGGCCGCCTGGTCGTCGAGGCAGGACTCGAGGTCCGGCAGCGTCTCCGAGGCCGAGCCCTCCAGGTGGTCGCGCCACAGGTCGAGCACGTTCTGCGCCGCCTCCGGCAGCTCCCGGCCCGTGGCCAGCGCCCGGATCATGTAGCCCGCCGCCACCGCCAGCGGCGCCTCGCTCGGGTTGCTGATCTGGCCATAGCCGCGCCGCACCGCCTCGTGGTTGATCTTGGCGTCGATGTTGCCGGCCGTGCCCGGCATGGTCCGCGCCCCGAGCGCCTCGCAGCGCGCCGTCTCCATCGCCTCGTAAAGGTCGAGCGCCATCTGGCCCGAGGGCAGGTAGCGCTGGTGGACGCCGGGATCGTGATACTTGCGCCGCAGCGCAAAGGCATCCGCCGTGCCGCGCGCCAGCAGCACCTCCTCCTTTGTCAGCCGCCGGCTCACCTGCGGCAGCCGCACCTGGTCGGCGGTCATGCCCGGCGGATCGACGGTGAACACGACGCCCAGGTCGGGGTCGTCGGCGATCACCCGGGTCGCCTCGCTCAGCGCCTTCTTGAAGGGATCGGCAGGGTTGTCTTGCTGGGCCATGGCTCCCCCGGGGGCATCTGGATCAATCCCCGGCAACCTAGGATGGATTTCGCCCGGGTGCCATGCACGGCGTGAAAAAATCACCGGCCCCGGATCGGGGGGCGCATTGACCGGCATCAAGGCGGCACGCGGGCAATTGACGTAAGGGAATTTATGGGATGCAAAACAGGGAGGGGAAACGATGAAACGCATTATCCTGACAACGATCCTGGCACTCTGGGCCGGGGCCGGACTTGCGCAGAGCGCCGGCGACGCGGAGGCGGGCAAACTTCTTGCCGATCAATATTGCGCCCGCTGCCATGACGTGAGCGCCGACGGGGCCTTCAAGCAGATGCCGCCGAGCTTCAAGGCGATCTCCGCCTACTGGGGAGAGGACCAGATCTGGAGCCGGATCATGTTCCCGGTCCACACCAGCATGCCCGCGATGTGGGACTTCATGATGCCCGAGAACGTCAGCCACGTGACGGCCTACATCCTGTCGCTCGAAGAGATGTGATCGTGGGAGCCCGGACGGTGTGAACGTGACGCGCTGCCGGCCGGAGAGACCGGCGGCGCGTTCGACCGGCCTCGGCCCGAAATCAACAGGGCCTTGCCTGTCTCACCACGAACGGGACTGACCGGCTGACCCGGCCCCCGCGTGCGGCGCTCACTCCCAGAACGGGCCTTTGCCCTTGAGGTCCTGCCACAGTTCCTTTGCGTGGGTCCAGGACAGCTCCGCATGGGCGCCCCGGTTGCCGAGGATCCAGCCCACCGCCCGCTGCGCCGCAAGGTTCCGCGCGCCGGGGCTGTCGATCCCGCAGAGCATCTCCTCGGCCATCGCGAGGTCGTTCAGCTCGCCAAAGACGGTCTGCAACCGCTTCATTCGCTTGACGAATTCGGTCACAGCCTTCTGCTTGTAGAGCGGCCCCATGAACTCCACCGAATAGCGCAGCTTCTTGAGCTCCTTGCGCAGTTCGTGCCGCTCCTCGATGGTCAGGTGGTCGATCCCGTGGGCATGTTTGCGGACCGATTTCCACCGCTTGCCAAGCGCCCGCTCGGCAAGCTCGCCAACCGGGGCCGCCAGCCGCGCGGTCTGCTCGATGTCGCTCGGCACCAGCCAGCCCCGCGCCTCGATGAACCGCGCCAGCGCGATCTGGAACCCCTGGACTTCGGCGCCCAGGAGATGCCGGCGCAGGGCCTCCCGCGTGGTATCGCGCCGCGCCTCCACCGCCTCGCGCAAGACCGCGAAGCCGGGCTCGGAGGCATGGTCGCGCTCGCTCGGGTCGATCACGTCGGCAATCACCACGTCGAGGTCGCGCAGCGCCCCCACCGCCGCGCCAAGCGCCTTGGCCTGCGCGCCGAGCCGCGCCATCTCCGGATGGCCGATCACCGGACGGAACAGGCCCATCGCCGCCCGCAGCCGCCGCAGCCCGATCCGGAGCTGGTGTGGCCCCTCCGGCGCCGGCGAGTGCAGCACCACGTCGATATTCGTGGTGATCTGTTCGAAACATTCCCGCAGCACGTCCCGCGCCGCGACCTCGGCCGTCATCTCCGGCGCCAGCGGCACCTCGCGGGCCTTGCGCGGCGCAAGCTTGGGTTCGATCTCGCCGGTTTCCGCCAGCATGTAGCCCCGCGCCGATTTCGGCAGGGTCGACAGCCGCAGCCCGCCCTCGGGAAACAGCCGCCCCGCCAGATCGTAGAGCGCGCTCACATCGCCCTGCAGCAACTCCAGCTCCGCCTCGCGGAACGGCGCGCGCCGGTCGCCGGCCAGGATCTCGCCGCAGTCGATCGCCAGTTCCACCCGCGCCCCGCCCTCGGAGCGCAGCACGCAGGACGTCCGCTCCATCCGGGTCTCGCAGACCGGCGACAGCTCCGCCCCGTCCACCGCGGCCAGGATCTCCTCGCGGATCTCCGGCACCGTGATGCGGTTGAGGTCCAGAAGGCCGTCGGGGGCAGGGGCGTCCACCTCCTCGGTGCGCATCAGCCCGCCGGTGATCGCGGCCCGCGCCTTCACGGTCTGGGTCCAGGTCTCGCCCTCCAGCCGCAGCCGCAACGCCGTGCCCGCCTTGCGCAGCCGGTGATCCGGCGTGTCGTGATAGACCGTCCGCAGGGACTGCCGCCGCAGCGCCGGTCCCCCCTGCCGTACATCCTCCAGCCGCGCCCGCAGGCGCGCTTCGCCGGCGTCGTCCAGGACGACCTTCAACTCGATCTCACTCATGCGCTACAGATAGGCTCTTGCGGGTTGGAAATGAAGGAAAACCTCATGTCGGGGAACGCCGATGCGCTGCCTGTCAGAACAGCGCCAGCCCCCGGCAATAGCCGATCTCCGAGGCCGCCCGCCGCCGCGACCATTCCGCCAGCTGCCGGTCGGAGTGAAACAGCGCCTGGCTGAGCAGCGCCGAATGCGCCTGCCGCGCCGCCGTCCGCTCCTGCAGAACGTGCCGCCCGGCGCCCTCCGGCATCGCCGCCTCGAGCAGGTCGATCATCGCCGCGCGCTCCGCCTCCGTCTGGTCCGCCCTCGGGTCGGACACCAGCCACTGGTGCTGCATCTCCGCCGACAGCCGGCCGACGCAGGAAGCAAAGACCCGCACCATCTCGCCCGCAGGCGCCGCCCCGCGCCCGTCCGCCGCCGAACCGCCCTGCGGGAGGCCGACGATCATCCCGATGAACAGCGCGGGAAAGACAAGAGTTTTCAAACTGGTCATAACAAAAGCATTGCACGCGAAAAAACGCACAACAATAAGGCAAAATGAAAACAATCCTGCGCGGGACGCCCACGCTACAGGCCGCCCCGCGTCCTCCGCCACCGCGAACGCAAAACGGGCGCCGCCCGCGCCCGATCCGTCATCTGTTCAGAAATGTCCCGCGGCCCCGGATGTCCTGACGCGCGCGGGCGGGGCGGCTCAGCCGAGCGCCGTGCTCACCGCGCTCTCGGGCAGTTCCTCGTCGAAGCAGCGCTGGTAGAACTCCGCCACCGTCTGCCGCTCCAGCTCGTCGCACTTGTTGAGGAAGGTCAGCCGGAAGGCATAGCCGACCGAGCGGAAGATCATCGCGTTCTGCGCCCAGTTGATCACCGTCCGGGGGCTCATCACCGTCGACAGCTCGCCGTTCATGAAGGCGGTCCGGGTCAGGTCGGCCACGGTCACCATCTGGCTCACCGTCTTGCGGCCCTTCTCGGTGTTGTAGGTCGGCGCCTTGCTCAGGACGATCGCCGTCTCGGCGTCGTGGCTGAGGTAGTTCAGCGTGGCGACGAGGGACCAACGGTCCATCTGCGCCTGGTTGATCTGCTGGGTGCCGTGGTAGAGGCCGGTCGTGTCGCCCAGGCCCACGGTGTTGGCGGTGGCGAACATCCGGAACGAGGGATGCGGCGTGATCACCTCGTTCTGGTCCAGCAGCGTGAGCTTGCCGTCATGCTCCAGGACCCGCTGGATCACGAACATCACGTCGGCGCGGCCGGCGTCGTATTCGTCGAAGACGATCGCCACCGGGTTCCGGAGCGCCCAGGGCAGGATGCCCTCCTGGAATTCCGTCACCTGCTTGCCGTCGCGCAGCTTGATCGCGTCCTTGCCGATCAGGTCGATCCGGCTGATGTGGCTGTCGAGGTTGACCCGCGCGGTGGGCCAGTTCAGCCGGGCAGCGACCTGCTCGATATGGGTCGACTTGCCGGTGCCGTGGTAGCCCTGGATCATCACCCGGCGGTTGTGGCTGAAGCCCGCAAGGATCGCCAGCGTGGTGTCGGGGTCGAACTTGTAGGTCGGGTCGATCTCCGGCACCCGGTCGGCCACATCGGCAAAGCCCTTGACCACCATGTCGGTGTCGATCCCGAACACGTCCCGGACAGAGACTTCCTCGGTGGGTTTCGCTTTGGGGTCGACGGTGGTGGCTGCCATGATCCTGCTCCTCGCAAACACGTCCGCGCCCGGGCAGCGCGACCGTTGCCCGGGATGCACCATATCCGACAGGGGTGCAAGGGTGGCCATGCGATCCCGCGCCGCGTTGCATGGGCCGGGCGGGGCGGGCAGCCTTCCGGCGAAATTCACGGGGCGCGCACCGATGGCAAATCACGCAGGTTTCGACGGCGAAGAGCCGGTCCGGTCCGCATCCCCGGCACCGGTCCGCCGCCGCATCGCCGCGCTGGTCGCCGCGGCCGGGCTCGTGATGGCCCTGCCGGTGTTCCAGCTGCTCCTGGAACCGAGCACGAATCCGGATCGCGCACTGCACGCCTGCTTGCCGGTGGCCTGCGCCCTTGGCTGTTACGCCGCCGGCTGGATCGGCAGCAGCCTTCTGGGGCAACCAGGACGGACCGGGTGGAAGCGCGCCTTCGCCGGGAGCGCCGGGCTGGCTGTTCTGGGCAGTTCCCTGTCCGGTGGGCTTGCGCTCCTTGCGGTCGGAGCCCTTGAGGGCCCCATCGTTGCGACCGCATTGATGCTGACCGGTGCACTGGGCGGAACGGTTCTGATGTTTCTCGGCTGGGTCGCCTTTGCCGAAGACGGGTTGAATGTCTACACGGAAGGCGTGGCGTTCCTCGTCCCGTTCGCCGTCCTCTTCATCCTCACAATCCCCCTCCATCTCCTCGCCCGCCGGGTGCGTCGCCATGCCGAGTGACGGCGCCCTCCCGCCCGTCGTCGACGCATCGCAGATGCGCCTCCTCCCGTTGGGCCGGGCGCGCGCGTGCCGCGCGCGGGGCTCCGATGACGCCGGGCGGGTTACGCGCAGCCTTCCGGCGACATAATCGGAGCGCGGATCGATGGCCAATCATGCAGGTTTCGACAGCGAAGAACCGGCCCGGTCCGCATCCCCGGCGCGGGATCCGGCACCGGTCCGCCGACGCATCGCCGGGCTGGTCTCCGTGGCGGCAGTCATTCTGATGTGCCCATCTTTCCTATTCTCACTTCGGCACGAGCCGATGAGCTTTCGGCTGATCTACTGGTGGCCGGGGTGTGCCGCGCTGGGCGGATACCTCGCTGGTCGCATGTGGACCGCGTCGTTCGGGCATCCGGGTTGGCCCGGGGTCAAAAGGGCCCTGTCCGCCGCGATCCCTGTCTCGGTCACCGGGGCGCTGATCGGAGGGTTCTTCGCAATTCCGATCTTAGGAACCGCTCTGGGGCCAGCTGTTCTTTTTGGCCAATGGAACATTCTCTTTCCGGAAGTGCTGCAACAACGAGGCGGTGACGCACTTCTGACACTCTCCCCAAACAGTATCGCTATAGCGCTGATTGCCCTCTTCGTCCTCGCAATCCCCCTCCATCTCCTCGCCCGCCGGGTGCGTCGCCATGCCGAATGACGGCGCCCTCCCGCCCGTCGTCGGCGCATCGCAGATGCGCCTCCTCCCGTTGGGCCGGGCGCGCGCGTGCCGCGCGCGGGGCTCCGGTGACACCGGGCAGGGCACTCACCGGCGTTCGTCCGGTGGCCGGTCTCGTGTCGGCACCATGGTCCGGACCTGTCGCCCGTTTGTTCCGCCCACAGCGGCACTCCCATTCTCGATGCGCGGGCTGTGCCACATTCATCCCGGGAACGATGCTTCGGAGAAAGTACACCCTATAGGAGGCCGACCCGGATGACAGACCGCACAGAGCCCGACCCACTGGCAGACCTGAAGGCCGACCATGAAGCCACCTCCAGGGACCGGAAGCTCGGCATCTGCCTGATCATCGGCCTCGCGGCCGTGGCCCTGTCCTCGCCGGTCCGGCTTTTCAACTTGGGGTTCGCGCCTCACAGCAAGCTGATTGCGGTTATTTGCCTTGTCGGCGGCATGGGCGCGGGCGCGCTGTTTCAGGCGCGCATAGGCCAGCCCGGTGCACTGCTGCAGACCATGCTGGTCTCGGTGCCGGTCTACATCGTCGGCAGCATGATCGCCGGCACATTGCTGCTTCCTGTCATCGGAACCCTGGCCGCGCCGGTGGTGACCGGCGGTGCCTGGATGGAACTGGCCTGCCATGCCCTCGGGGCCTCCTGCCGAAGCCCCGACCCGTTCGCCACCGCAGTCCTGATGCTAACCCTCCTGCAGCCTGTCTCCGTCCCGGTCCATTTCGCGGCCCTCCGCCTGCGGCGGCGCGAAGCCCATAGCCTCGCCCGGCTGGAGCGCGCCCGGGCCGAGGCGACGCCCGCCGATGCCGAAGCGCACCACGGCCGTTGACTGCGCGCCGCGGCCTTTCCTTGGCCCCCGTTTCCGGGCAAGTTGACCCTGGGGACGCCCGCCGGGCGCAAGAACGAACAAGGGGCAGTGATCGCATGACCGATACCTCGAAACCTGGACGCGCACCGCGGCTGGTGGTGGCGCAGATGATGGCCGTGATCTCGGGGCTGCTGGTGCTGGCCTTCATCTTCCAGGACCGCGCCGCCATGGCCGACGCCCAGCCCGGGCTCGCCGGCGCGATCACCTTCCAGCTGGTCGCCCAGGCGCTGGGCGGGTTCATCGTCGGCTGGATCCTTGCGGGGCTGTTCGGGCGTCCGGGCCTGACAGGCTGGATGCTGTCGCTCGCGATCGGCGTGCTGGCCACCGTGCTCGCCGGCCTGCTCGGCGGGATCATCAAGAGCGTGCCGAAATTCCTGGCCGAAGGCTTTGAACTCGGCGAGGTCGTGACCGTCGCCGCCAGCGCGCTGGCCGGGCCGCTGGCCTTCGACCGCAACCCGATGCTGGCCGTCATCTGGGTCGGTCTGTTGCTGCTGACCCACATCGTCGCGGCGCGCCATCGCGGCCAGACAAGCACGACCTGAACCGCCGGCCACGGCTGGCCGCCGTGTCCTCCCGAAGCGGGCGGGCTCACTTGAAGTTGCGGCTGTCCTTGATCTGGTCCCAGGCCCAGACGACCTCCTGCAGGCGCTCCTCGTCGGAACGGTCGCCGCCGTTCATGTCCGGGTGCAGCACCTTGATCAGCGCCTTGTAGGACTTGCGCACCTCGGCCTTGGTCCAGGTGTCCTTGGCGTCGAGGATCTCCAGCGCCCGCCGCTCCGTGGGCGGCAGCCGACGCCCGGCGCTGCCGCTCGACTTGCCGGGATTGCGGGTGGCGTTCTCGCCCAGCACCTGATGTGCGTCATCGACCCCGAGCCGCGCCCAGGCCCGCTCCTCGGCGGACTGCCGGAACGGCTTGGTCTCGCGGCCCCAGACCTTGTCCTTGTCGATCTGCTCCTGGAATTCCTCCTCGGTCGTGCCGTCGAAGAAGTTCCACTTCAGGTTGTACTCGCGCACGTGGTCCTTGCAGAACCAGTAATAGTCATCCAGCGAATCCGGCGATTTCGGCGCCCGGTACTGGCCAGCCTCCTCACAGCCCGGATGCTCGCACTGCCGTCTCGATGTCTCGAAGGCGCCGGACATCCCCCGCTTGCCGCGCGACCGCTTCTGCTTGTCGCTCTTGACGCGAATGTCGAAGCCAAAAGGATCTGGTTTCGCCATGGGGACTGCTCCTTTCTCGAAACACCTGCGCTCGGCCCGGAGTTCTTTCCGACTCGGACGCAGGAGTTTAATCTCTCCGATGGGGCTTCGAACAGGGGGAAATCCGAAAAATGACCGTAGCCGATGAAATCGCCGAGCGGCTCACCGCCGCCTTCTCGCCGCGCGAACTGCAGGTGGTGGACGACAGCGAGAAACACAGGGGCCACGCGGGCTACCAGGAAGGCGGCGAGAGCCACTTCAACGTCCGCATCGCCGCCGACAGCTTTGCCGACATGTCCCGGCTGGCCCGGCACCGCGCGGTCCATGCCGCGCTCGGGCCGGAGCTGATCGGGCGCATCCACGCGCTGGCGCTGGATATCAGCGCCTGAACGGGGGCTACTGCGCGGCCACGCTGCCGTCGTCGTCGTCGCTGCCGCGCGCGGGGCCGAGCTTCGGCGCCGCGCCGGCGGGCGGCGTGCCGCGGTAGGCGCTGAGCGCCGCAGCCGCGGCGGCCGCCGCCTCGGTCGCCTGCTGCGTCGCGGGGGCCGCGGGTGCAGCAGGGGCCGCGGGCGCCGGGGCAGCGGCAGGCGCCGGCGCGCGCGGCGCGGGCTCCCAGGATTGCGCGGCCGCCTCGCTGCGCGCGGCGCCGGTCTCGCGGCGGAACACCAGCATGTTCTGGTAGGCGGTCGTCGAACCCGTCAGGCCCGAGCGTTCCTCGCAGGGCAGGGTGTCTGCGCGCAGGTATTCCCACCCGGAAGCGCCCAGCTCGTTCATCAGGGTCTCGAGCGCGAGCGCAAAGCGCCCCTGCGTGCCCTTGGTTCCCTTGCCCTTCAGCCCCTTCACGGGCGCAGGCACCACCTTGTATTCGTAGATCGGCATCGGTTCGTCCCCGCAATCCGCTTGTTGCAGCCCGTTCCTTAACCGATTCGTCCGGCGGCGTCCAAAGCTCGCCGCTCGGCCCTGAGCGCCCCCGTGCCGACGCGATTCAACCTCCGGGTGAAAAACCCGAAACATGACTCATTCATTAGGTCATGCGCGAAGAATCGCCTAGTCTGTCGCGAGCCGGCCAGCATTTTCAGCCGTGCCGGATGGAATTTAGCGCGCAGTCACATGTGCACAATTTGACTTGGGGGTATGAATTCATGGTCAAGATGACCCTTTCTCCGGCCTATGCCGTCGAAGGCACCAACCAATACACAGACCTGGTGTTCACGGCGACGCTCGTCAGGGCCGTGGATTACAATGTCACGGTCTACTACCGGACGATCTTCGACGGCTCCGCGGTCGTCACGGATCTGTACCGGGATTACGACGGGTCGTTCACCATTCTCGCGGGCTCGACGTCTGCAACGATCACGCTGGACACGTCCTATTACGACGATGTGAACGAGCGCGACGAGACCTTCACGCTGGAACTCTTCAACCCGACCTCCGGCGTCACGTTCCAGCACAATCAACCTATCCTGAGGTCGCCGGGCATCATCCAGGATGACGACGGCGACCCGAACCTCTCCTTCGTCGTCACGGATCCGATCATCGAGGAGGGCAACAGCGGCGAACGCTTTGCCGTGTTCGAGGTCTGGCTCTCGCGGCCTGCCTCGAAAGACCTCACGTTCGACTACACCACCGTGGACGGCTCGGCCCTTGCCGGCTCCGATTACGTCAAGACGGCGGGGACGCTCGACTTCAAGACGGGTCAGGAGGTCGCCTACGTCCGGGTTGCGATCAAGGGTGACAAGTTACTCGAAGGTTCGGAGGACTTCAGCCTTCAGGTGGTTCCGCCGAAAGGCGAAGGCTTTTCAAAGACGGACTCGGTTGGCGTTGCGCGCATCCTGGACGACGACGCCTCCAACGGCCCTGTCGTGTCCATTCAGGATGCCTACGCGATCGAAGGCACGAACAAGTACACCCCCCTACGGTTCACGCTCGTCCTCTCCGAGGCCGCGGAAGAAGACCTCAGCGTCTACTACCGGACGAACACCAGCGGTACGGCGTTGGACAGCGATCTCTACCGTGCGTCTACTGGGCAGGTGACGTTCAGGGCTGGCCAGACCTCTGCGGAAATTGAGCTTTCGACGTCATATTACGACGACGTGAGCGAGGACGATGAAGTCTTCTTCGTGGAGCTCTACAACCCGTCGGCCGGCCTCGAGCTTGCGGGCGGGGTGCCCGTGCTGTCGGCCGCCGGCTATATCCTTGACGACGACGGGACGGGCTCCAAGGCCGCTCTGGCCGCGGCGCCGGTCAGCATCGCCGAGAACGCGGCCGACGACAGCAAGACGGTCAGTTCCGTCTCGATCAAGCTGAGCCGTCCGCTGGACGCGGCGCAGGTCTTTTCGGTCAAGGCCGTCAACGGCACGGCCTTCGAAGGTCGCGACTTCAAGCTGCTGCAGGACACGGTCCGCTTTGCGCCCGGCCAGACGGAGGCCGGCGTCAAGGTCAAGATCCTCGGGGACTTCCGGCAGGAGAAGCTGGAGACCTTCGAACTGGCCTTCAAGCACAAGTTCGGCGCCGATTTCTCCGGCTCCATCCTCAACCAGACGGTGAGCATCGTCGATACCGTCGCCTTTACCGCCGGGGCCGAATCCCTGCGCCTGACGAACTTCGACGACAACGTCAAAACGCTCGGTGGCGGAGACGAGATCTTCGGTCTCAAGGGCAACGACAGGATCGACGGCGGCTCCGGGCGGGACATTCTCGACGGCGGGGCCGGCAATGATATCCTGATCGGTGGCGGCGAGGCCGACAGTCTCTTTGGCGGCAAGGGGAACGACATTCTCCGCGGCGGCAAGGGCGGCGACAAGCTCTACGGCGACGGTGGCAATGACACCGCCGACTACACCGGCGCCTCCGGTCCGGTGCGGGCCAGCCTCTCGAAGCCCGGGACGAACCGAGGGGAGGCCTCCGGCGACAGCTATCGCGGCATCGAGAACCTGACAGGCTCGTCCAACGACGATTTCCTGACCGGCAACGGCGGCAACAACGTGATCAAGGGCGGCAATGGGGGAGACTCGATCTCCGGTGCCGGCGGCCGCGACTGGCTCTACGGCCAGAAGGGGCACGACAAGCTGTTCGGTGGCAAGGGCAACGATGTGCTCGCGGGCGCCGAAGGCAACGACCGGATGACCGGC
This sequence comes from Tropicimonas sediminicola, assembly GCF_900188335.1. Classification (GTDB taxonomy): domain Bacteria; phylum Pseudomonadota; class Alphaproteobacteria; order Rhodobacterales; family Rhodobacteraceae; genus Tropicimonas; species Tropicimonas sediminicola. The sequence continues at coordinate 105,160 of NZ_FZOY01000003.1, forward strand.
AACGGCGGCGCGGACACCTTCATCTTCGACGGTGGCAAGGATGTGATTCTCGACTTCCAGGATGGGGTGGACACCGTGCGACTGGACTCGGATCTCTGGACCGGATCCTACTCGGTGCAGCGCGTGATCGATCGCTACGGCTTCGACTACGGCAAGGAGGTCGCCCTCGAGTTCTCGGGCGGCAATTCGCTGACCTTCAAGGGCGTCGCGAAGCTCGACACGCTGGTCGACAACATCGAGATCGTCTGACCCCGGCGGCCCGGAATCGCGACGGCCGGCTCTTTGGAGCCGGCCGTTTGCGTTTCATCCCGGGTTTCGGTCGTTTCCCTGTTGAAAACGACCGAACGCGCCGATTTGAGGTATCATGGTACAGTTCCGGTCGTTCGCGAAACGACCGGAACGCCAGGTCGAAACGACCGGAACGGGCTCAGCCGAGCTTCTTGGCGACGATCTCGTTGACGGCCTTCGGGTTGGCCTTGCCGCCCGTCGCCTTCATCACCTGGCCCACGAACCAGCCCGCAAGCTTCGGATTTTCCTTGGCTTTTGCGACCTGATCGGGATTGGCCTCGATGATCTCGTCCACGACCTTCTCGATCGCACCCGTGTCCGTGACCTGCTTCATGCCTCTTTCTTCAACGATTTCAGCAGGTTCTCCGCCTTCGCTGAAGACGATCTCGAACAGGTCCTTGGCGATCTTGCCCGAGATGTCGCCCTTTGTGATCAGGTCGATGATCCCGCCCAATTGTGCAGCAGAAACAGGGCTTTGCGTGATATCAAGGTCGTCCTTCTTCAGCCGTCCGAACAGTTCGTTGATCACCCAGTTCGCCGCCAGCTTCCCGTCACGCCCTTGCGCCACTTCCTCGAAATAGGCCGCGGCCTCGGACTCCGCGGTCAGCACCGAGGCATCGTATTCGGTCATGCCGAAGTCATTGACAAAGCGAGCCTTTTTCTCATCCGGAAGCTCCGGAAGGCTGGCCGCGATGTCGTCCACCCAGGCCTGTTCGATCTCCAGCGGCAGCAGGTCCGGGCAGGGGAAGTAGCGGTAGTCATGCGCCTCTTCCTTGCTCCGCATCGACCGCGTCTCGCCCTTGTCCGGATCGTAAAGCCGCGTCTCCTGGTCGACCTTGCCGCCGTCCTCGATGATCGAGATCTGGCGTTTCGCTTCGTATTCAATGGCTTGCTGGATGAAGCGCATGGAGTTCATGTTCTTGATCTCGCAGCGCGTACCAAGGTGCCCGAAGTCCCCGGTCTCCCGGTATTTCTCGTAATCCCCCGGCCGGCACACCGAGACGTTCACGTCCGCCCGAAGGTTGCCGTTCTGCATGTTGCCGTCGCAGGTTCCCAGGTAGCGCAGGATCTGCCGCAGCTTGACCACGTAGGCCGCGGCTTCCTCAGGACCCCGGATGTCGGGGCGCGAGACGATTTCCATCAGCGCCACGCCGGTCCGGTTGAGGTCGACGAAGGACATGTTCGGGTCCATGTCGTGGATCGATTTGCCAGCATCCTGTTCGAGGTGGATACGTTCGATCCGGACAAGCCGGGCCACGCCAGGTCCCATGTCCACCAGCACCTCGCCCTCACCCACAATCGGATGATAAAGCTGGGAAATCTGGTATCCCTGCGGCAGGTCCGGGTAGAAATAGTTCTTCCGGTCAAAGGCGGAGAAAAGATTGATTTCTGCTTTCAGCCCGAGGCCGGTCCGCACCGCCTGGGCGACGCAGAACTCGTTGATCACCGGCAGCATCCCGGGCATGCCCGCGTCGATGAAGGCGACGTTGGAGTTCGGCTCCGAGCCGAATTTCGTCGAGGCGCCGGAGAACAGCTTTGCCTTGGACGAGACCTGCGCATGGACCTCCATCCCGATCACCAGTTCCCAGTCTTCCCGCGCGCCCGAGATGACCTTGGGTTTCGGGGCTTCGTAGGTGAGGTCGAGCATAGGCATGTCCCTTCGGCTGATCGCATCCGGGTTTAGTGCAGGCCCGGGCGAGGGGCAAGACGCGGCGCGGCCGGTGAAGGGCTGCCAGGGCGGTCATCCCGCCGTCGAGATAAATTGTCCGCGTTTTCCATGCCGCGGATCCATCATTCGTCCTCCTTTTGCCGCCATTGCCTTGAGGATCGAAGGCGGCAACGGGACGTGTCTGGTAAGGGGGACGCAGTGGCGACGGAAAGGGCAGGCGCAGGATGACGGGGCGAGAGGAGTGCTTCTCTGCCGCCGAGTTCGGTCTGGTGCCCGGGCTGCCGCCGGAGGAATTGCGCCGGGTGTATCACCGCCTCGTGCGCCGGTTTCACCCCGATCTTGGCGGTCCGGCCGACTGCCTTGCTCAGATCAATGCCGCCTACGACGCGATCTGTCGTGGGTTTCCACCCGCGCAATCCGCGGTGGTGCCCCGGCCGCCGCGCCGCTGGCCGGTTGCCATTTGCCGGCTGGGGCACGACCTGCGCAAAAGGATGGCTGTGACTGCACTGCTGGCGCTTGATGACTGGTTGATGGCGCGACATGGGCTGCCGCGATCCCCGTTCCTGCGGCAAATGGCTTGCCGTTCCGGGGTGTTCAGGCCCGTCGAACGGCCCGGGCTGCTGTTGCTGCGCGGGGTGTCGCTCTGGAGCGAGGCGCTGGTGCTGCATCATGACGGCGCGATCCGGGCAGGGCCGAACATCCTGATCCTGCCAGGCCTACGCGCCGGTGATGGCGGACGGCCCGAGCCCGATGGCTCTCTGCACGCCATCCTGCGCAGCGTGCCGCGGCCGTCCCGCGTGATCGAGTTCCCGGCGGAGGATGCGCGGCGATATGGCCTTGAGATGCGGTTCGACGACCGGGTGCTGCCGGTCCGGTTGCGGTTTGCCGGGCGGGGAGAGGATGCGGGCGCGGCGCTCTGCGCGGCGGCCGGAGCGCGCTATCGCGGGCTGTTTCAGGCAAGCGATTGTCCTCGATAGGTGAACAATGTTCGGAGGGTGCGGTGGCTCTGACTCGGGCCGCGCGCAAAAGATTGCCGATTTTCGCCCTTCCGGCGCGAGAGGGTTGCCACACGGATCTTATCCGGCAACAAATTCGCCGTCGGGCCGGACCCGATGCTGACAGAGCTTCCAAGATGCCGACCCGTTTCGCCTTTCTGAAGGCTGCGCTTTTCGCATTGCCATTTGCCCTCTCCGCCTGTGCGACGCCAAACGACGCCAAGATGGAGGAAACCGAGGCAACCGCTTCCACCAAGTCGACGCTTTCGACCAAGTCGCCCCGCATGCGGTGGGATCATCGGCCGGAAGCGACCAAGTGGACCACCTCCGCCCTGACCGCGCTGCGGACGCATGGCGCGGTGCTGCCCTCCATGGTGCCGGCCGACATCGAGACCTGGTGCCCGGGCTACGTGACCGCGAGCCAGGAAGACCGCGAGGCCTTCTGGGTCGGGCTGATCTCGGCGCTGGCCAAGCACGAGAGCACATGGAACCCGTCCGCCGTTGGCGGTGGCGGGCTCTGGTTCGGGCTGGTGCAGATCGCCCCGCCGACGGCCCGCGGATATGGCTGCAAGGCAAACAGCGGCTCGGCCCTCAAGAACGGCGCCGACAACGTGAGCTGCGCAATCCGGATCATGGCCCACACGGTGCCGCGCGATGGCGTGGTCAGCCAGGGGATGCGTGGCGTCGCGGCGGATTGGGGCCCGTTCCACTCCGCGGCCAAGCGCGCCGACATGATCGCCTGGACCCGTGCCCAGCCCTTCTGCGAGGCGAAGCCGCAGACGATTCGGGCGCAAATGCTCGACCGACTCAAGAAGGACGGCTGATCGGCCCCCGGCCGGTTGCCGGATTTCAGGACTGAATGGCGCCGCTGGCCGGAAAATTTCCGGCGGCGGCGTTGTTGTTTCGGCTGTCTGGCGGAGAATCCTCCTGATTCCGGAATTTTGCTTGATAAGTGGCGGTTTCATCCTGCAATTTGCTGGCCATGGATGAGATCGACCGGAAGATTTGCGGCCTGCTTCAGGCCAACGGGCGCGCTTCGAGCGCCGAACTGGCCGAGGCCGTGGGGCTCTCGGTCTCCTCTGTTAACGAGCGCGTGCGACGGTTGGTGGCGCAGGGCGTCATCACCGGATGGCAGGCCGTGCTGGACCGGGGGGCGACCGGCGCATCGCTTTGCGCCTTCGTTCTCCTCGATGTCGATTACGAAGGCGAGGCGGAGGCCTGCACGGCCTTGTCGGAACGGCCGGAGGTGATGGAGCTTCACCACGTCAGCGGCGCGCGGTCTTACGTGATGAAGGTACGGCTGGCGGATACGGCGGCGTTGCAGGCCTTCCTGCAGGAGGTGGTCAAGCCTCTCCGGGGCGTGCGCCGGACCGAGACGATGATCTCGCTCGATGCCCTGAAAGAGACCATGGCGGTGCCGGTGGCGCCTCGAGGCGAGGGGCGGCGATGATCGAGGTGCTGCTGAAGGGGATCGGCGTGGGGCTGGCCATCGCGGCGCCGGTAGGGCCGATCGGGCTATTGTGCATTCGGCGGACGCTGATCGACGGCCGCGCGGCGGGGCTGGCGACGGGGCTGGGCGCGGCCACGGCGGATGCCGTCTACGGGATGATGGTGGCCGCGGGCTTTGCCGCGTCGGGCGTGCTGGTGGCCCATGCCGGGCCGATGGCGCTGGCCGGCGGGCTGCTGGTGGCGGCGCTCGGAGCGATGTCGTTGCGCGGCTACTGGGCAGCGCGGCACCGGCCGGCGCCGCAGGCGGCGGGGCAGGGACGTCCCTATCGCGGGGTGGTCGCGGCCTGGGCCTCGACCTTTGCACTGACGCTCTCCAACCCGATGACGATCCTCGCCTTTATCGGCATGGTTGCAGCGCTCGGCTCGGCGGCGTCCGGCGCGCCGCTGGCGCCCTATGTGCTGGTGATCGGCGTCTTTGCCGGCTCGGCGCTGTGGTGGCTGATGCTCGTTCACATGGCGCTTTTCGCCGGCCGCCGCATGGACGCGGCCGCCATGCGCTGGCTCGACCTCGTGTCCGGCAGCGTGTTGCTGGTCTGGGGAGGCTGGATCGCCGCGAAGGCGCTCTGATCCCGCCCGGACGGTCAGTTCAGGCGGAGAGGGTGGAGCGGACCCAGCGGGGGCGGCGGGTCATCTCGGCCAGCGACACCGTCGGGGCGTGCCGTCCGCCAAGCCGCAGGGTCGCCGCCTTCAGTTCCTCGATCGCCTCGCTGGAGTTGGCCGACAGCGATTTCGCCGGGATCGGCCGCCCGAAGGTCAGCCGGTAGGGCTGCCGGTCCTTGTTCAGCGTCTCGTAGAACAGGGTGATGTCCCGCAGGCTGGGGTGGATCATGTCGAAGAGGTAGAACAGCGCCGAGTTGCGGGCGCGGACGTTCACCGGGATCACGTCCAGATTCCACTTGCGGGCGATCATCGCCGCCGAGGCCATCCAGTCCCGCTCGTGCAGTTTCAGCCAGCGGCGCTTGGCGAGGCGCCCGGAGGGGAAGATCACGCCGATGCGACCGGCCTCGATCGCCTTGCGGGTATAGGCCATGGTCTCGCGGGTCTTGGCGTGGGTCCGCTTGTCCAGCCGCCATTCGACCGGGGCGATCATCGTCGACATCTGCGGCATCACGCGCAGGATGTCGGAGTTCGCGTAGAAGAAGGGATCGCTGCGGCGCTGCGTGATCGCGTGCCACATGATGATGCCGTCGGCGATGCCGGTGGGGTGGTTGGCCACCACCATTGCCGGGCCGTTGGCCGGGATGTGCTCTAGGCCCGAGATCTGCACGTCCTTGGCGATCATGTCGGCCATGTGGGACATGATCGCGTCGTTCGGGGCATCCCGAAGGGCGGAACCCAGCTCGATCGTGCGATCATAGCCGAGCATCCGGTTGAGAACGCGATGGGACGTCCGCGCGACAGGATTGTCTGCGAAAAGCCAGGCAGCGCGTTCCTGAATCAGGGGGTCGATTCGATCTCTCATGGGACCATCCATCACGTCGCTGTGACACATCAATGACATACCATGTAAACACATACCCGGGCAATCGCGACACTTTATTGTCAAATTGCCGAGTTCGGCAGCGGGGCGCCGCCCCGCGCGGCGCGGGACGGAGCGGGCGGCGAGGCGCCGGTGGGAACTGGCTCAGGCCGAGAGGATTCGCCCCACCATTTCGGTGGTGTCGCGGCTCAGATCCGGCACCGCGGCCAGCCGTTCGAGGTTCTCCCGGATCAGCCCCTGGCGGTCGGCGTCATAGCGCTTCCAGGTCTCGAAGGCGGTGGTCATTCGGGCTGTGGTCTGCGGGTTCAGCGGGTCGAGCCTGATCAGCCAGTCGGTGAACAGCGCATAGCTGTCGCCGCTGGGGTCGTGGAACCCGGCCGCGTTGGCCGCGAGACCGCCGAGCACCGCACGGAAGCGATTGGGGTTCTTCCAGTCGAAATCGGCATCCTCGGTCAGCCGTCGCGTGACCTTGGCGGCCTTTTCGGGCGGCGCCATGCTGGCCTGCAGGCCGAACCACTTGTCCATCACCAGCCGGTCGCGCTGCCACTGGTGTCGGAAGGCGGAGAGCTGCTCTTCGGCCGCGTCGATGTGGAGCAGGGCCACCAGTGCGCCGAGTTGCTCGGTCATGTTGTCGGCCGCGTCGAACTGCGCCCGGGCGCGGGCGCCCTCGTCCTCCAGCGTCAGGAAGCCGAGCGCCGCCTGGCGCAGCGCGCGCTGACCCGCGCCCTCGGCGTCGGGCAGGTAGGGGCCGGGCACCGTCATCTCGTCGTAGAGGTCGGAGAAGGTGCTGCCGGCATGGTCCGCGATGGCCTGTCCGAGGGCGCGGATGGCGCGGCGGATCCGGATCGGGTCCGGCGTGTGGCCGGAGTCGAACAGCGTCTGGGCCATGTCGTCCTGGCTCGGCAGGCCGAGCGCCAGCGCACGGAAGGCCGGGTCGAGCCCGCCGTCCTGCGCCATCTGCTCGAGCGCGTCGAGATAGGCGGGGGAGGGCGCGGCATCCTCGGCGATCATCCGCACCAGCACGTCCTTGGCGAGCGTCCGGCCGGCTTCCCAGCGGTTGAACGGGTCTGTGTCATGGGCCAGCAGGAAGGCCAGCTCCTCCCGGTCCTGCTTGCGGGTCAGGATCACCGGCGCGGAGAAACCGCGCAGGATCGACGGCACCGGTCGGGTCTCGAGCCCGTCGAAGGCGAAGCTCTGGGTGACATCGGTCAGTTCCAGCACCCGGGTCGGGACGACCTCGGTGCCGTCCCTGTCGAGCAGCCCCACGGCGACCGGGATGACCAGCGGCGCCTTGTCCGGCTGGCCGGGCGTCGGCGGCGTGTTCTGGCGCAGGGTCAGCGTGTAGGTGCCGGCGGCCTTGCCGGTCATGCCGGGCGACCATGCCTCGTGCACGTCGAGCCGCGGCGTGCCGGCCTGGGAATACCAGCGCTTGAATTGCGACAGGTCCCGCCCTGTGGTGTCCTCGAACACCTTCAGCCAATCCTCGATCGTGCAGGCCTGCCCGTCATGGCGGGTGAAGTAGAGATCGAGCGCCTTGAAATAGGCCTCGTCCCCCACCAGCCGCTTCAGCATGCCGATTACCTCGGCGCCCTTTTCGTAGACGGTGGCGGTGTAGAAATTGTTGATCTCGACGAAGCTCTCGGGGCGCACGGGATGCGCCAGCGGGCCGTTGTCCTCGCGGAACTGCCGCGCGCGGAGGGCGAGCACGTCGTTGATGCGCTGCACCGCAGCCGAGCGCTCGTCGCCCGAGAACTGCTGGTCGCGGAAGACCGTCAGCCCTTCCTTGAGGCAGAGTTGAAACCAGTCGCGGCAGGTGATGCGGTTGCCGGTCCAGTTGTGGAAATACTCGTGCGCGATGATCGACTCGATACGCTCGAAATTGGCGTCCGTCGCGGTTTCGGGCGAGGCGAGCACGGCGGAGGAGTTGAAGATGTTCAGCCCCTTGTTCTCCATCGCGCCCATGTTGAAATCGTCGACGGCGACGATGTTGAAGACGTCGAGGTCGTATTCGCGGCCATAAACCTGCTCGTCCCATGTCATCGAGCGCTTCAGCGCATCCATGCCGAAGGCGCATTTGTGCAGGTCGCCCTCGCGCACCCAGATGTTGAGCTCCACCTCGCGGCCGGAGCGGGTGGTGAAGCGGTCGGGATGGTTGACCAGCTCTCCCGCGACCAGCGCGAAGAGATAGGCGGGCTTGGGCCAGGGATCGGTCCATTCCGCCCAGCCCTCACCGCGGCCCGTCGGGTTGCCGTTGGACAGAAGCACCGGCAGGTCGCTCTCGATGCGCACGGTGAAGGGCGCCATCACGTCGGGCCGGTCGGGGTAATAGGTGATCTTGCGGAAGCCCTCGGCCTCGCATTGCGTGCAATACATGCCGTTCGACATGTAGAGCCCCTCGAGCGCGGTGTTGCTCTCCGGGCTGATCTCGACCTCGGCCTCCCAGGTGAAGGGGCCGTCGGGCACCGCGCAGGTCAGGCCGGTCTCGGTGATCTCGGGCGTGACCGGCGCGCCGTCGATCTTCGCCTCGATCAGCGCGAGCTTCTCGCCATGCAGGAAGAAGGGGCCGCCGGCGCTGTCGGGGTTGGGCGCGAAGTCGATCCGCGAGATCACCCGCGTCGCACCCGGCGCCAGCCGGAAGGTGAGATGGACCCGCTCCACCCGGTGGGTGAAGGGCGTGTAATCGGCAAGAAAGATGGTTTGCGGGGCGTCTTTCGGCATATGCGTCGGGCTCCGGAATTGGTCGCGCGCACCCTATGGCGGCGGAATGTTTGCTGCAACTGCATTGCCACCCGGTCGCGGGGGAGGGCTGTGGCCGGGAAGCAGCGTCTCCCGTTACGTGGTGGCCCGTTTGTTCTTGATCAATCCAAAGCGGGGATTTTCGGCTATATTGCCGCCACTACTCTTGGAACTCCGCGGCGCGGGGCATGCGGCCTTGCGCTGTCGGCGTGACAGCAGGCGTACGGGAGGACGGGTCTATGAAGAAATTTATTGGTGCGGCGGCCATGGCGGCGGGGGCGTGCGTCGCGCAATCCGCAGTGGCGCAGGATTTCCTCGATCCGATACCGAGGAATGCCTGGAACTACGAGCTTCAGCTCTACATCTGGGGCACCGAAGTTGGCGGGGAAGCTGCCGGCAAGGAGTTCGAGCTCGGGTTCGACGAAATCATTGATAACCTGAACATGGCGTTCATGTTCGGCCTTCGCGGCTACAACGGCCCCTGGATGACCTATGGCGAGGCGAGCTATGCCAGTGTGCGGCAGGGGGGCGACGCGAGCTTTACCGTCGCGCCGGGCGATCCGGCCGACAACATCAAGATCGATGCGGTCGCTGACGCCGATATCGAGACGGTGGTCGTGAGTTTCGGGGCCGGCTACCAGCTCGTGGAAACGCCTTCCTACTCGATGTACGGGACGTTCGGCGCGCGCTACCTGCAGCTCAAGTCCGAACTGACCCTCGATGTGACCGCCGGCGGCCCCGGCCAGTCCTTCGATGTGGACAGCGACGACGACTACTGGGATGCGGTGATCGGCGTGAACGGCCGCGCGGCCTTCAACGACAACTGGTTCGCCGCCTATCAGTTCGACGTCGGCGCGGGCCAGTCGGACCTGACCTGGCAGGCCGCGCTCGGGATCGGCTACACCTTCGGCAGCAGCGATATCGTGTTCGGATACCGGCACATGGAATGGGACCTGCCGGATGACGACCTGGTAACGGAATACTACCAGAGCGGGCCGATGCTGCTCTGGAACTACCGTTTCTGACAGGGCGGGGGAAGGGCGCCGGATCGGTCCGACCGGGCCGCTCTAGACGGCGTCCTTCAGCCTCGATGCAAGGTCGATCAGTTCGACGACGGAATTGACCTCGAGCTTTTCGAGGATGCGGGCCCGGTGGTGATCCACCGTGCGCGGAGAGATCCCGAGGTGATTGGCGATCTCCTTGCTGGAAACCTCCGCCGGCCGCGCGATCATGTGCGCCACGATCTCCTCCTCGCGGGCGGTGAGCCGCTCGAACCGTTCGCGGATCTGGCGATGGGTCTGCAGGCGTTCGTACTTCTCGCCGGCAAGCGACAGCGCGGTCTGGATGTTCTTCACGAGGTCGGATTGCCGGAAGGGCTTCTCCAGGAAGTTCACCGCGCCGGACTTGATCGCCTGCACGGATTCCGGAACCCCGCCATGGCCGGTGATGAAGACAAGCTCCAGCGGCGCGCCGGCCTCGTTCAGGCGCTGTTGGAGCTCGAGCCCCGACATCTCGGGCATTCCGTAGTCCAGCACCAGGCAGCCGACCTGCGCGTTGTCGTATGCGTAAAGGAACTCGCGTGCGGACCCGAATGTCTCCACCTCGAAGCCGCGCTTTCGCAGGGCGCGGCTCAACGACGTGCGGATGTCCTGATCGTCATCGACGATGAACACGACATTTGCGACGTCAGGCATGGCGTTCATCCATTCATCGGACCCTCTTGCGCGTCGGACGGGCCCCGGGGGCCGCCTTGGGCTCCGAACGAGCGGTCGACGTCACGTCCTGGCCGCGCCGACCGGTCTCATCGCGTTGCCTCCGTTGACAAAAACAAAAGTTGCCGGGAACTGCAAGCGGCGGTCAGGCGTCCGCAACGGCATTCAGCGTGAAACAGAACCGCGCACCGGGCCCCGTGGCCTCCTCGTGCCAGAGCTGCCCGCCATTGGCCTCGACCATCGACCGGCAGATCGAGAGGCCGAGGCCCATGCCCGACGTCTTCGTCGTCTCGAACTCGGAGAACAGCTTGATCGAGGGATCGACCCCGGGGCCGGTGTCGGTGACGCAGACCAATACCTCCGCGCCATGCTGCCGGGCGGAGACGGTCACGACCTTCGGCCCGTCGCCTGTCTCGGACAGCGCCTCGAGCGCATTGCGCAGCAGGTTCACGAGCACCTGGGCCACCTGCACCCGGTTGGCCATCACCGGCCGCAGGGTCTCGATCTCGGTTTCGATCCGGGCGCCCACGACATGCGCCTCGGCGATGATGAGCCGCTTGGTCTGGTCCACCAGTTCGGCGAAGTCGAAGGCGCTCCGGATGCCCTCGTCCTTGCGGATGAAGGCACGCAGTGCACGGATGATGTCCCCGGCCCGCAAGGACTGCGCCTCGATCTCCTCAAGGATCTCGCGCAGCTCGTCATCGTGCTGCTCCGGCGCCTGCTTGACGGTAAGGAGCGCGGTGTCGGCATTTTGCGCGATGGCGGTCAGTGGCTGGTTGAGCTCGTGGGCGAGGCCGGCCGCCATCTGGCCCATGGTGTTGTCGCGCGACAGGTTCGAGAGATCGCGGCTGAGCTGGGCGATCTGCTCCTCCTTGCGCTTGTTCAGCGTGATGTCGTCCATCGTGAACACGGCATGGAGCACGCGGCCTTCCTGGTTGTGCACGAAGATCCCGTTCACCGCGATCCAGATCGTGCCTCCGTCCTTGCAGCGGCAGCGCATCTCGTGGTTGATCTCGATCGGCTCCTCGCCCGACACCCCGTCCCAGGAGAGGAAGGGCTTGTCGTCGGGATGAACCAGGTCGGCCAACGCCATCTGCTTGAGCTCTTCCTCGGAATAGCCTGTCATCTCGCAGAATTTCGCGTTCACCCGGAGGAAGCGTCCGGTCTCGGGCTCGATCTGGACCATGCCGCGGGAGGAGAGCGCAAAGGTCTGGCCGTATTCGGACTCGGTCTCCTTGCGGGCCGCGATCTGCTGCATCAGCGTCGTGTTGGCCCGCTCAAGCTCCTGGTAGGTCTTGGGCAGCGGCTCGGAGGGGTCGAGCTCGCCCTGCGAGATCAGCGCGGAGCGGACGGCAAAGGCACGGACCGGCTTGTGGATGTAATTCGCCAGCATCAGGCCGCAGATGCCGGTGATCATGGCGACCATCGCAGCAATCCAGATGTTGATCAGCCGGTTGTGCTTGATGACGGCGGTGAAGTCGCTCTCCGGGGCATAGGCGGCGAAGGTCCAGGGAAGCGTCTCGCTTACCTCGGGCATCACCACCGAGACGTACGTTTCTCCCCGGTACTCGAACTGTCCGAGCTGCGCGCTGTCCGCCGGCTCGCTGCCGTCGCGTACCAGGTCGGAAAAGGCCGCCTGGGCAATCGGGTCGCCGAAGGAGCGGATGTTGGTGAAACGCAGGGTACCGTCGGCGGCCTCGGTCTTCAGCAGGTCCTTCTCCGGGTGGGCGATCACATCGCCGTTCTGGTGGATGATCAGAGCCTTGCCGGTGGAGCCGATCCGCAGCCGGCCGAGGAAGTCGGAGATATCGCTGATCTCGATATCGACGCCGACGATCCCACGCACCGAGCCGGGGCCGGATAGCACCGGCGAGGCGAGGGTGATGCCAGGCTGTTGCGACGAAAAGAAGATGTAGGGATCGGTCCAGATCGTCGTCAGCTCTTGCCTGGCGCGTTGGTACCAGGGCCGGGTGCGGGGATCGTAGGTGTCCTCGGGGTCCATCCTGCGCTCGACCACCGAGTAGTCGTCGTTGCGCCAGATCAGTTCCGTGGTGCGGACGCCGCCGTCGACCCGGATGATCTTGGAGCGGAACGGGGCCGGGCCGTCATCGGTGCGCATCACGTAGACGAACTCGCCTTCCTCGTTGCCGTGGAACACGCCGGCGAACTGGGGCGCGAGCTGGAGTTGTTGGAAGATCAGCTTTTCGAGGAGAACCGGGTTGTCGCTTGCGATCACGTCGTTCTGTGCCAGCCGCGCAGACAACTCCGCGGCGCCGCGGGCAGGGCGCAGGAAGCCGCGCGAATGCTCGATGGTGTTGTTGCCGACATCCCTCAGCAGGTCCCGCGCATGGCTGAGCAGCGCGCTTTCCGAGGTCACGTAGGAGGAGAAGACCACCGCAAGCACGGCCAGGAACTGGAGACCGGCGAGGCCGATGGCGAGCAGTGCACCGAGGGAATTTCGCATGACGTCGTCACTCTGGTTGCGTCCGGCGGGAAAGAGCGCCTTGATGTGCGGATCGGCCAGACGGGCCGGAGAACGGGCGTCGATGCAGCCCGCGTTGGCGGGCGGGATACCCGTGATTGCCCGTCGAAGGCATTTCACAAACAGCCGAAGACGGCAACTCCCGCGCGGGTTCCTGCCGGTGGGAATGCGGGCTCTCCGGGATGCATAGGCAGAACTGCCCAGGCAAAGACGCGAATGGCCGTGTCGGGTCAGATATGACAGGCTTTAGGGGTCGCTGCCCAGAATTTGTGGTTGTCGTCTTCTGTAGTACAGAGTTTCGTGCCCCATAAGGGTTGCGAATTGGTTTATGCGCTAGTGAGTGGAGCGCAAACGAAAGTGTATACTTTAAGTCCGGCGTCTGGGTTCCCCACCCAGGCGCCGGTATTTGTTTGGGCCCGTTTGGTGGCGGGTGGGGCGGGTATGGCCCTGTACTTGATGGAATCCCGGACCGCGTGTAGCGTTTTTCCGATTGCGGTATCCAAAAGACTTTTCGGGGAGATTTCCATGGGCGCGAACGTCAGCAAGAAGACGAAGAACGGCAAGGTCGGTGTCGGAGCCAAGGGTGCGAATGCGACCGTCGGCGGCAAGAAGGGCTCCGTGAAGGTCGGCAAGTCCGGCGCCAAGGTGAACATGAAGATCCCGGGCACCGGGATCAGCGTCGGCAAGAACCTCAAGATCAAGTAAACGGCGCCGCGGCGGCGGGGGAGGCGGGCGGCTCGTCCTGCCGGCCGTCGGTTGTCCCGACGGTCCCCTGTCCCATCCCAGGACAGGGCGGGGAGAGGCTCCTGACAGCAGGCTGTCAGGAGGGGTGTGCGACATGTCCGGCATCGGATGTGGTTCAACATGGAGTAGCCCGATGACCGACACCCCGAAGAATGCCACCGTCTGGATCGAGATCCCGGTGACGGACATGGACAAGGCAATGCAGTTCTACGAGGCGGTGACCGGCCTGCCGCTGAAGCGTGACGACACCGGCCCCAACCCGATGGCGATTTTCCAGGTGGAGGACCCGGCCGAGGGCGTTGCGGGGCATCTGTATCCCGGCAAGCCGGCGAAGGACGGCGAGGGTCCGACGATCCACCTGAGCGCGGCTGGCAGCGTGGAGGATGCGATGGAGCGGGTCCGTGCGGCTGGCGGTACGGTGATCTCGCCCCCCATCGAGATCCCCGCCGGACGCTTCGCCTATTGCAAGGACCTCGACGGCAATTCCATCGGTGTCTTCGAGGCGCGCGGCTGATGCGCCGGGCCGACCGCCTGTTCCAGATCGTTCAGCATCTGCGCGGCGGTCGGCTCGTGACGGCCCGCCAGCTGGCCGAGCGGCTGGAGGTTTCCGAACGCACGATCTATCGCGACATCGCGGATCTGCAGGGTACGGGCGTGCCCATCGAGGGCGAGGCGGGTGTGGGCTACGTGCTGCAAGGCGGTTTCGACCTGCCACCGTTGATGTTCTCGCGCGACGAGGTCGTGGCGTTGGTCGCCGGCGCCCGCCTGGTGCGCGCCTGGGGCGGCGCGGGAATGGCCCGCGCCGCGGAAGAGGCGCTGATCAAGGTCGAGGCGGTGTTGCCCGAGGGCGAACGCGCCCGCGCCGCGGCGGTGCAGGTTCATGCCATGGCGCCGGAAATGACCCCCGCGGTGCGCGCGCTGATCGACCGGCTGGAGCAGGCGGTGGAGGCGCGCGAAGTGCTGGAGTTCGACTATGTAGACGGCGAGGGGCAGGGCACCCTGCGCCGGGTACAGCCGCTGGGCCTGTGGTTCTGGGGGAAGGTCTGGACCCTCGTCGCCTGGTGCGAATTGCGCGACGATTTCCGCATGTTCCGGCTCGACCGGATCCGCGGGATGTCTCCCACGGGCGGCCGGTTTGCGCCCGACCGCAGGCGCAGCCTGCACGAGTTCTACCGAAGCCGCGAGATTGCCGAAGGGCGCTGAGCGATCGCCTCTGTCTTAGCCGATTGTGGGCGTCCGACCGATCGCTTAGACCGGACCCGGTCGCCCCCGCGGGGCAAGGGAATGGAGCCTGCGCCATGAAATGCGTCGTTCACATCGGCACCGAGAAGACCGGGACAACCAGCCTGCAGCATTTCTTTGCCGCCAACACCGAGACGCTGCTGGAACGCGGCCTCGCTTACAGCGCCGCCTTCGGGCGCCCGAGCAACCGCAAGCTCGCGACGATCTCGATGGACCCGCGCCACGGCGACTCGTCCTTCGTGGAATACGGCCTCGCCACGCCGGAGGATCATGCCGCGTTCAGGGACGCCGTGATCGCCGAGTTCGAAGCTGAAATCGCGATGCTCAAGGCCCGGGGGGACATTCATACCTTTTTCGTCTCCAACGAACATCTCCATAGCCGTCTCGTGAAACCCGAGATGGTCGGGAGGGTGGCCGACCTTCTGCGCCGCCACTTCGCCGAGATCGAGGTGGTCTGCTTTCTGCGTCCGCAAGCCGACCTCGCACTGTCCTGCCTGTCGACATCGGCGCGGGTGGGGATGAAGGTGACCTCCAAGGCATTCACGACCGACGGGCCGTATTACGATTACCTGGGACTCCGGGAACGCTGGCTGGAGCACTTCGGCACGATCCGCATGGTGCCTTACAAGCGGCACCGGGACACCGTTGGTTGGTTTCTGGAGCATTTCGGGCTCGAGCGGGAAGGTTTGACCGAGCCTGCGGGCCTAAACACGGCGCTCGATTATCGCTCGATCCATCTCCTGTCGCTGATCGGTCCGCGCGTTGTCGGATCTCAGATGAACGTCAATCGCAACATCTTTCTCAAGGAGCATCCGGTGGAGGAGGCGCTCTCCGTCGACCGCGAGATGGCGCGGCGATGCCAGGAACGGAACCGCGCGGCGAACGAGGCCCTTTGCGCGCTCACGGATGACGTGACGATGGACGATCTGACGCCCGATTTCGACCGATACCCGGAGAGGGGCAACATCCATGAGCTGGACGTCGATGTCGCAGCGGCGTCGCGGGTCAACTGGCTGGTGGCGCGGTTCAACGCGGAGCTGGCGCTGGAGCGCGCGCAAACCCGGATGGCCGCGGCCGAGCTTGCCGCAGCGCAAGGCGACCGCGACAAGGCGGCTGCGCTGCTGGAGAACGCAGAGAAGCTGATCGCCCGGGCTGCGGATACCGGCCTGGAGGTTCCCGTCAAACGCGCGGGCTGGATGGGGCGGAAGGTGCAGAAACTGGCGCGCCGGCTCAGTCGTGCGGCGCCGAAGCCCTGAGCGCATCGCCTCGTATCGGCCCGAGGGACAAGGCTTTTCCTCGAGGCTCCCGGGGGACGGGGCGACCTGTGCGGTGACCGGGGCGATGCCCTGTCAGCCCCTCGCGCGTATCGTCCGGCGTGATGGACGCTATCGCGAAACCTGCTCTCCTGCTCATTGATGCGCCCGGCTTTTCTGCTAGGGTCGCAGCGCGACAGACCAAGAATTCCGCATAACCTTGGGGGGATACCGTGGACAGCTACACCGAGCGCAAAGGCCTGCAGATCGAGGAGACCCTCGCACGATTCGTCGAATCCGAAGCCGTGGCCGGCACCGGAGTCGCGGCCGAACAGGTCTGGGACGGGCTTGCGGCCCTCGTTTCGGAGTTCGGCGAGCGCAACCGAGACGCACTCAAGGAACGCGCTCGGATTCACCAGCAGATCGACGCCTGGCACGTGAAGAACCGTGAAACCGGGATCGACCCGGAGGCCTACCAGGCCTTCCTGCGCGAAATCGGTTACCTGGTCCCCGAGCCCGCCTCTTTCTCCGTCGAGACGACCCGGATCGACCCCGAGTTCAGCAGCATCGCCGGCCCGCAGCTGGTGGTGCCGATCACCAACGCCCGCTACGCGCTCAACGCCGCGAACGCCCGCTGGGGCAGCCTCTACGACGCGCTTTACGGCACCGATGCCCTGGGCAGCCTGCCCGAGCGGGCGGGCTACGACGCCGAGCGCGGCCGCCAGGTGATCCGCTGGGCCAAGAAGCACCTCGACCGCGTGGTGCCGCTGGTTGCCGGGCGCTGGAAAGAGGTGACCGGGTTCACCTTCGACGGGGCGATCCTCGGGCTGAAGCACGCCGCCGGTATGACCGCGCTCGACGATCCATCGGCCTTTGCCGGGACGGTGACAGGGGACGACGGCGCCCTGCGCGAACTGATCCTCAAGGTCCACGGGCTGCACATCCGCATCGTGATCGACCCGACCACCGAGGTCGGGGCCACCGATCCCGCCGGGATCTCCGATGTCCTGCTGGAGGCCGCCATCTCCACCATCATGGACATGGAGGACAGCGTCGCCTGCGTCGATGGGCCGGACAAGGCGCAGGCCTACGGTAACTGGCTCGGACTGATGAAGGGCGACCTGACCGAGGAGGTCTCCAAGGGCGGGCGGACCTTTACCCGCGCGCTGGCGCCGGACATCGCCTATACCGCACCGGACGGCAGCCCGGCCGTGCTGAAGGGCCGGTCGCTGATGCTGGTGCGGAACGTCGGACACCTGATGACCACGCCGGCGGTCCTCGATGCCGAGGGCAACGAGATCGGCGAAGGGCTGCTCGACGCGCTGATCTCGGTGCTGATCGCGCTGCACGACCTGCGCCGCGAGGGCGGGCCGGTCAACTCGCCCGCTGGCTCCGTCTACGTGGTGAAGCCCAAGATGCACGGGCCGGTCGAGGTGAAGCTGGCCTGCGATGTCTTCACCAAGGTCGAGGAGATCCTCGGGCTCGACCGTTACACGGTGAAGATCGGAATCATGGACGAGGAGCGCCGGACCTCGGCCAACCTCGCGGCCTGTATCGAGGCCGCCCGCAACCGCGTCTGCTTCATCAACACCGGCTTCCTCGACCGCACCGGCGACGAGACCTCGACCTCCATGGAGGCGGGGCCGATGGTGCCGAAGGCCGACATGAAGAACGCCGCCTGGCTCGACGCCTACGAGAAGCGCAACGTCGATATCGGCCTTGCCTGCGGGCTGAAGGGCCGGGGTCAGATCGGCAAGGGCATGTGGGCCGCGCCGGACCGGATGGCGGACATGCTGGAGCAGAAGATCGGCCATCCGATGGCGGGCGCCACCTGTGCCTGGGTGCCGAGCCCGACGGCGGCGGTGCTGCATTCGACGCATTACCACGTGGTCGACGTCTTCCACCGGCTGGAGGAGATCGAGCGGGAGATCGCCGCCAACGGTCCGCGCGCGCCCCTGGAGGCGCTGCTGACGATCCCGCTTCTGGACCGGAAGCTGACCGACGGGGAGATCGAGCAGGAGATCGAGAACTGCTGCCAGGGGATCCTCGGCTACGTGGTGCGGTGGGTGAACGACGGCGTCGGATGCTCCAAGGTGCCAGACATCAACGACGTGGGCCTGATGGAAGACCGGGCGACCTGCCGGATCTCGAGCCAGGCGCTGGTCAACTGGCTGCACCACGGGGTGGTGAACGAGAAGCAGGTGATGAACGCGATGCGGCGCATGGCGGAGAAGGTCGACGGGCAGAACGCGGCGGATCCGGGATACCGGCCGATGGCGCCGAAGTTCGGCAGTCACGCCTTCCAGGCGGCCTGCGACCTCGTGTTCAACGACGGCAACTGGCCGTCCGGCTATACCGAGCCGACGCTGCACTATCGGCGGCGTCAGGTGAAGGCGAAGGAAACGCGCAAGGCAGCCGAAGGGGCTGACGGCTAGGGCTCCCGCCCGCTGCGCGGGGCCGCGGGCGCGGCCCCTTCGAAGCGGTTGGGCCGGGCGCGCCTACGGCGCGCAGCCTGCGCCAGTCGGTCGGTTCGGCATGAAATGGCGGAGGCAAGGGGCCTTCCGCGGACTGGAGTGCAGCAATGACGGAACTGAATCTCGAAGCGTGTCGCCGGATCGTGCAGGCGGCGCTGGCAAAGGGCGTGGCGATTGGCTGCGCGCCGATGTCGGCCGCCGTGCTGGATGCGGGCGGGAACGTGATCGCCTTCGAGCGCGCCGACGACACGCCTCCGGGCCGGTTCGAAGTGGCGCGGGCCAAGGCTTATGGTGCGGTGATGCTGCACAAGGGCGGCCGGGCCCAGGAAGCGCTGGCCGAGGCGCGCCCGCAGGTGGCCACCGCCCTGGGCGGCGCCTTCGACGGCAAGTTCTTTCCGCTGAAGGGCGGTGTTCTGGTCCGCAACGCCGCGGGTCGCGTGCTGGGCGCGGTGGGCGTCACCGGAGATTCGCCGGACAATGACGAGGCCTGCGCCGTTGCCGGGGTCGAGGCCGTCGAGGGGCTGGTCGCGGAGCCCTGATCCGCGCTGCCGTCGCGCCGTGCAAATGGGCGCCGGGCGTGCTTTTCCTGCACATCCGTGCATGGGAGCAGGCCGCCCGTGCGCTTATTGCGTTCCGTTCGGGGCGCGCTGTGGCTATCTTGTGAGTGAAGATCTTTTAGCGAGGCATCATGGCGCGACCGGTCGTCGGCATTATCGGCAATCACCATCTTATCAACGACGAGTACCCTACCCATGCGGGCGGTACGATGAACTCCGAAGCCATCGCCGAGGTGTCCGGCGCGCTTCCGATGGTGGTCCCGGCGGACCCGCGCCTGGTGTCGGTCGCCGACCTGATGGAGGTCTGCGACGGGTTCCTGCTGACCGGTGGCCGGCCCAACGTGCATCCCGAGGAATACGGCGAGCCCGAGACCGAGGCGCATGGCGCCTTCGACCGGTCGCGCGATGCGGTGACGCTGCCGCTGATCCGGGCGCTGGTGGAGCGGGGGCAGCCATTTCTGGGGATCTGCCGCGGCTTCCAGGAGGTGAACGTCGCCATGGGCGGGTCGCTCTATCCAGAAATCCGGGAACTGCCGGGGCGGATGAACCACAGGATGCCGCCCGACGGCACCATCGAGGAGAAATTCGCCTTGCGGCACAAGGTGACCTTTGCCGAGGGGGGACCGTTTCACCGTCTGTTCGGCAACCGGGAGGTGATGACCAACACGCTGCATGGCCAGGGGGTGAAGGTGCCCGGCAAGCGGATCGTGATCGACGGCACCGCCGCGGATGGAACGGCGGAGGCGCTCTATGTCGAGGGCGCGCCGGGGTTCACCATGTCGGTGCAATGGCACCCGGAGTACCGCGCCTCTCGCGATCCGGTGTCCCGACCGCTGTTCGAGGCTTTCGGCAAGGCGGTTGCGGATTGGGCGGCGGGCCGGCGGGAGCCGATGCTGAAGCGGGCGTAGGTGGCGCAACAGTCCGCGAGGGCCTGAGCACTGCGACCTCGCCGTGAAGCGGTCGATGACCGGGAAGGTTGGCTCCCGCCCGTCGTCAGCGCATCGCAGATGCGCCTCCTCCCGTTGGGCGTGGCCGCGCTCTCCGCGCGCGGTGGGTGGCGCGCAGAAGATCGCGGAGCTTCCAGCCTTCGCCGTCGCTGCTCAGACGACCTTCCAGGCCATCTTCCATCGTTGCAGGTTGACGCCGTTGCGCAGCACCGTTTCCTCCTCGAGGACCGTCCATCCCCGCGGCTCGAGGAACCGTCGGGCGCAATGGCTCGCGTGCGTTGTCATGTCCGGGATGCCGCGGGCAACGGCCCAGCCGCGCATGCATTGATAGAGCGCCGGTGCCAGACCGGTGCCGCGCCAGCCGGGTCGCACGAAGAAGAGGTCGAGATGGCCCTCGGGCGTGACCGTCAGGAAGCCGATGGCGTGGCCTTCGTCCTCGGCGATCCAGGTGACGCCCTCCTGGAGCCGTGGCGGCAGCCATTCCTCGACGTCCTCGCTCGGCGCCCAGGCGCGGGCCTCTTCCTCTGAATACAGCGGAGCGGTGCCGTTGCGGACCGCATCGAAATAGACGTCGTGGCATGCCACGGCGTCGGCCGCGCCACCGGCGCGCAAGGACCAATTCATGTAACCATCGCTTTCACCTTGTACTCCGGGCGATCCCAAAGGCACCCGGCCATCACGTCCGCGATCGTATCGATCGCGCGGTCGATCTCCGGTTCGCCGACATAGAGCGGGCAGATGCCGAAGCGCATGATGTCGGGGGCGCGGAAATCGCCAATAACGCCGCGGGCGATCAATGCCTGCATCGCGGCGTATCCTTCTGAAAAATGGAATGAAACCTGGCTGCCCCGGTGCTCCGGCGCGCGCGGCGAGGCGAGGCGGAGCTGCGGGCAACGCGCCTCCACGCCGGCGATGAACCGTTCGGAGAGGGCGATGGAGCGGGCGCGGACATCGGCGATGTCGACCTGCTCCCAGATGTCGAGCGCGGCCTCGAGCGCTGCAAGCTGCAGCACCGGCGGCGTGCCGACGCGCATCCGGGCAACCCTGGAGGCGGGGCGGTAGCCGAGGTCGAAGGCGAAGGGGGCCTCGTGCCCCTGCCAGCCCTGCAGCGCGGTGCCGGCGGCGCCGGCGTGCCGGGGCGCGACGTAGATGAAGGCCGGCGCGCCGGGGCCGGCGTTGATGTACTTGTAGGTGCAGCCGGCCGCGAAATCGACGCCAGCGGCTGCCAGGTCGACCGGCAGGGCGCCGAATGAATGGGCAAGATCCCAGAGGGTTAGCGCGCCAACTTCATGTGCCTTGCGGGTCAGCGCCGCCATGTCGTGACGCCGGCCGGTGCGGTAGTCGACCTCTGTCAGCATGAGCACCGCGACCTCCTCGGTCAGGTGCGCGGCCACGTCCTCGGGGGCGACCGTGACCAGCCTTGTGCCGTTGCCGAGCGTCTCGGCCAGGCCCTCGGCCATGTAGAGATCGGAGGGGAAATTCCCGGTGTCGGACAGGATCACGCGCCGTTCCGGGCGCAGCGCGAGGGCGGCTGCAAGCGCCTGGTAGACCTTGATCGAGAGCGTGTCGCCCACCACCACGTGCCCGGGCTCCGCGCCGATCATGGCGGCGATCCGGTCGCCTTGGGTTTCGGGCATCATGTGCCAGCCGGCCTTGGTCCAGCCGCCGATCAGCAGGTTCTGCCATTCCGGTTGCATCACCCGCGCCACCCGCTCCGGCGTCGCCTTCGGCAGCGGGCCGAGCGAGTTGCCGTCAAGATAGACGATACCCTCCGGCAGCTGGAACTGCGCGCGGGTCCAGGTGAAATCGGTCGTCATGGGCGCTCCGGAGCTTGATCGAGGACGATCC
The DNA here is from genome assembly GCF_900188335.1 of Tropicimonas sediminicola. Lineage (GTDB taxonomy): Bacteria > Pseudomonadota > Alphaproteobacteria > Rhodobacterales > Rhodobacteraceae > Tropicimonas > Tropicimonas sediminicola. The sequence continues at coordinate 127,096 of NZ_FZOY01000003.1, forward strand.
CCAGAAACCCTAGCACGATATCGGGCGCAAGGAATTTCCTTTGTCGACACAAACTGTTCGCAGCAGTTTCCGCAGCGGCGGCGTTTCGGTGGACGCGCCAGCGGAAATCTGGCACCTGTCGCCGGATACCGGCACAGAATGTGCATCCTACCGGGGCCAGACCATGACACGCTTCTGCATACACGGCATCTTTCGCTCGGGGACGAACTTCACCCGCGGCGTGCTGGAGATGAACTACGTCTGCCGGGCCGAGTATGACAGTTTCGGCTGGAAGCATTCGCCGTTCCCGATCCTGAGTGCGGGAAGTCGCCTGGCGCTGCCGGACATTCCCAGCCTCTTCGTCACCCGGAACCCGTTCTACGCGCTGTCGGCGCTGTTCACCTATGCGGAGCGCAACAAGCGCAACATCCGATCGGCGGCGGACGACGGGATGACGGCGTTCCTGAGCGCGCCGATCGTGATTTTCGATGGCGGCGCGGAGGTCAGTCCCGAGCTCTATTTCGAAACGCCGGTGGCGCTCTGGAACGGTCTCAACTGGAACTACCTTTCGACGGTGGGCAAGCTGCCGGGGCGTGTGCACATGCGCTACGAGGACCTCGTGGCAAGGCCGGAAGAGACCGCCGCGCGGGTGGCCGAGGCGCTCGGGCTGGAGCGCAAGCCGGGGGCGTTCGAGGTGCCGCAGAACCGGATGCGCAACCTCGGTTCGAACATGCACAACGTCCGCAAGTTCCAGACCGACAAGGCCTTCGACCTGTCGAAGACGCTCTTCTCCAGCTATGGCGCGTTGTTCTCCGAGGAGGATCGGGCGCTGGTGCTGAACGGGGCGAACCGGGATCTGGTCGAACGTGCGGGCTACGCGGAGTTCATGGACCGGGTCGCGCGCGGCGACGTGCCCGAGACAGCCTGAGCGCTGGAGCGCGGGGGAAAGTCGGCCCGTGGCGGGGTAAGGACTCGACTTTATATTCCATTGGTGGAATGTGTGTGGCAGGAGGACCCTGCATGACACGAATTCCGAGCCTTGCCGCCGCACTTCTCGCGATCCCCGCCGCGACGCCGCTCGCCGCCAGCGAGGACATCGCCGACCAATACCCGCAAAGCCCGCTCTATGCGAAGCCGGTCGAGGTGATCCCGCACGTGTGGTCGGCCATCGGCGCCACGGCGCCGCCGACCTACGAGAACACCGGACACAACAACAACCTCAGCTTCCTCGTCACCGGTGACGGGGTCGTGGTGATCAACGGCGGCGCGGCGGCGGTGCTGGCGGAGGCGCTGCACGCGGAGATCAGGGCGGTGACCGACCAGCCGGTGAAGCTGGTGATCAACGAGAACGGGCAGGGGCACGCGGTGCTGGGCAATTCCTACTGGGCCGCGCAGGGAGTGCCGATCCTGGCCCATGAGGATGCCGCCCACGAGGTCGAGCAATACGGGCACCAGTTGCTGGAGGAGATGCAGCGCTACAACCGGGACAAGGCCGAGGGCACGGTGGTGCAGGGGCCGACGCTCACCTTTGCCGACAGCTACGACGCCTCCATGGGCGACATGCGGATCGAGGTGCTGCACCTCGGACCGGCGCACAGCCCGGGCGACATCCAGGTCTGGCTGCCCGATCTCGGGCTGGTGATCGCCGGCGACATGGCGTTCCACGAGCGTATGCTGCCAATATTCCCCGACACGATCACCAGCGAATGGATCGAGACGTGGGACAACGGCTTCGAGGCCCTTGGCGCGACCTACGTGATCCCGGGGCACGGGCATCCCACCAACATGGACCAGGTGCGGCGCTACACGCGGGATTATCTGGCATATCTGCGGGAGCGGATCGGCGAGCACCTCGACGCGGGCGGCGGGCTGGCAGAGGCCTATTACGTCGACCAGACGCCCTTTGCCCATCTCGATACCTACGAGGAACTGGCAACGAAGAACGCCGGTCGGGTCTTCGAGGAGATGGAGTTCGAATGAAGCCCCGATCAGGGGCAAGCCGCGGGCGGCGGGGTGGCCGGCGCCCGGGGCTCAGGTCGTTGCCGGCCGGATCAGCTCACGAGATGCATGATCAGCGAGCCGATGAAGAGCACGATGAAGATGAAGAACAGGATGCGGGCGATCCCGGCCGACGTCGATGCGACGCCGCCAAAGCCGAAGAAACCTGCGACGATGGCAATGATCAGGAAAATGATGATCCAGGTAAGCATTGCTGTAACCCCTTTGTGATGGCTTGCGATCTGAGAACCCGCATCCCGGCGAATTGTTCCGCCGGGTCGTCTGTCGCGAAGCCCACCGGGTCAGAGCGCGCCTTCTGCCGCCATCGACATGACACCGTCCGTGGTGCCGTCGCCGTAGGCGATGCATTGCCAGGGCGCCTTTTCCGGCCCGACGCCGACGCGCACCATCGTGCCGGCCTCGGAGAATTCGGACCCCAGGAGCACGACGTCGGGATTGGCCGTCGCGGCGGTCACGTCCCGCAGGCAGGCCTGTTCGGCCGGGGTGGGCATCGCCGCGGTGGAGCCGCTGTCGGACATGCTGTCCTCGCAGGCCATAAGAGCGAGCGGTGCGGCCAGGAATGCAAGACGGTACATTTTCTAATCCTCCAATAGCGTTAAGTGGCCCGAGGGTCGCCCGTCGCCGCATTCGGATCAAGGCGTAGTTCGCCGGTGCCGGCCGGGATGTCGCAATCGGCGGGAAATGGCTGGTCCGATTGGGGCGGGAAGGGTAGGTCATCCGGGCAATCGCGATGCCACGTGACGCATGCTCGGGGAGGGCGCCATGCCGTTCTGGAAATGGATCGATCTGCCGCCGCTGTGGCTGCTGCTCTTCATCGCACTGGCGCGCGTCCAGGCGGTGCGCCTGCCCGTTGGCGTGATCGACACACCCGTAACCGACCTGCTCGCAGGGCTGCTGATCGGGGGCGGGCTCCTGCTGATGGCGGTCGCGGTCGTCCAGATGCGGCAGAACCGGACCACCTTCATGCCGCACCAGCATGCCCGCCACCTCGTCACCAACGGCGTCTTCTCGCGCAGCCGCAACCCGATCTACCTCGGGGATGCGATGGTCCTGCTGGGGCTGATCGTGCACTGGAGCGCCTGGCCGAGCCTCGTGCTGGTGCCGCTGTTCATGTGGGTGATCACCGACAGGTTCATCCTCGAGGAGGAGGCCTGGCTGCGCGACGACTTCGGCCCGCAATGGGACGAATGGGCCGCCCGAACCCGGCGCTGGCTTTGATATATCGACGCGGTTTCGGTCAAAGGGCTGGAAAACCCGCATCCGGAGTGCAATGAAACCCCCGGGAGAAGGCAATGACCGTGACGTGCATTCGTGCGCGGCGACTATGAACGAGAGGAAGAACACGTGAAGATAGGGTCACCAAGGGAAGTCTTCCCGGGCGAGGCGCGTGTGGCGATGACGCCTGACAGCGCCCGCGCATTGCAGAAGCTCGGCTATGCCTGCGCGATCGAGAGCGGCGCGGGCAAGGCGGCCGGCTTTTCGGACGCGGCCTATGCCGATGCAGGGGTGGAGGTTCTGGGATCGGCCGAGGAGCTCTTTGCCGCCAGCGACATCATCGCCAAGGTGCGCCCGCCCACGGATACCGAAGTGGGCCTGCTCTCCGATGACAAGACCCTGATCTCCTTCTTCTATCCCGCCTCGAACGAGGCGCTGATGGAAGCCGCCAAGGAGAAGGGCGCGAGCGTCATCGCGATGGACATGGTGCCGCGAATCTCCCGCGCGCAGAAGATGGACGCGCTGAGCTCGATGGCCAACATCGCGGGCTACCGTGCGGTGATCGAGGCCGGCAACAACTTCGGCCGCTTCTTCACCGGCCAGGTGACGGCGGCGGGCAAGGTGCCCCCGGCGAAGGTTCTGATCGTCGGCGCCGGCGTGGCCGGTCTTGCCGCCATCGGCACCTCGACCAGCCTCGGCGCGATCACCTACGCCTTCGACGTGCGCCCCGAAGTGGCCGAACAGATCGAGTCCATGGGCGCCGAATTCGTCTACCTCGATTTCGAGGAAGAGCAGACCGACGGCGCAGCCACCGGCGGCTATGCGGCGCCCTCCAGCCCCGAGTTCCGGCTCAAGCAGCTCGAGAAGTTCCGCGAGCTGGCGCCCGAGATGGACATCGTCATCACCACCGCGCTGATCCCCAACCGGGATGCGCCGGTGCTCTGGACCAAGGACATGGTCGAGATGATGAAGCCGGGCTCTGTCATCGTCGACCTCGCCGCCGAGCGTGGCGGCAACTGCGAGCTGACCGTCAAGGACGAGAAGATCGTCACCGACAATGGCGTGACCATCGTCGGCTACACCGACTTCCCGAGCCGGATGGCCGCGCAATCCTCGACCCTCTACGCCACCAACATCCGTCACATGATGACCGACCTGACGCCCGAGAAGGACGGCCAGGTCAACCACAACATGGAAGACGACGTGATCCGCGGCGCGACGATCACCCACGAGGGGGCGATCACCTTCCCGCCGCCGCCGCCAAAGATCCAGGCGATCGCGGCGCAGAAGAAGAAGGAGCCCGCGAAGGAGCTGACCCGCGAGGAGAAGCTGGAACTCGAGAAGCAGGCGTTCAAGGCGCAGACCCGGCAGCAGGTGACGCTGCTGGTGATCGGCGCGGCGCTGATTCTGGGCGTCGGCCTCGTGGCCCCGGCCAGCTTCATGCAGCACTTCATCGTATTCGTCCTGGCGATCTTCGTCGGCTTCCAGGTGATCTGGAACGTCTCCCACGCGCTGCACACGCCGCTGATGGCGGTGACCAACGCGATCTCGTCGATCATCATCCTCGGCGCATTGATGCAGATCGGATCGGGCAGCTTCCTGGTGATCCTGCTCGCCGCGCTGTCGGTTTTCATGGCCGGGATCAACATCTTCGGCGGCTTCCTCGTGACGCGGCGCATGCTCGCCATGTTCCAGAAATCGTAAGGAGACGGGGACAATGGAATACGGATTCACAACGGCGGCCTATGTGGTCGCGGCTGTCCTCTTCATCCTGTCTCTGGGTGGTCTGAGCGGACAGGAAAGCGCCAAGCGCGCCGTATGGTACGGCATCGCCGGTATGGCGCTGGCGGTGTTTGCGACGCTGATCGGCCCGGGCTCCGGCCTCTGGCTGCTGTCGCTTCTGCTGATCGCGGGCGGTGGCGCCATCGGCGTCGTGGTCGCCAAGCGCGTCCAGATGACCGAGATGCCGCAGCTCGTGGCGGCGATGCACAGCCTCGTCGGCCTTGCGGCGGTCTTCGTCGGTTTCAACGCCCATTTCGAACTTGGCCGCGTGCTGGCCATGGACGAGACCGCGCGTGAGGCGCTCGAGGGCTTCGCGGCGGTGCTGGCGCACAAGGACGGCGTCGAGCAGTCGATCCTGCGGGTCGAGCTGTTCCTCGGCATCTTCATCGGTGCGGTCACCTTCACCGGCTCGGTCGTGGCCTTCGGCAAGCTTGCCGGCAAGGTGACGAGCGCGGCCACCAAGCTGCCGGGCGGGCACCTGCTCAACGCCGGCGCGGCGGTGCTCTCGCTTCTCTGCCTGATCTGGTACTTCAACACCGGCGGCTTCTTCCCGCTCTTCGTGATGACGCTGGCGGGCCTCTTCATCGGCTACCACCTGATCATGGGGATCGGCGGGGCGGACATGCCCGTCGTCGTCTCGATGCTCAACAGCTACTCGGGCTGGGCCGCGGCCGCGATCGGCTTCTCGCTCGGCAACGACCTGCTGATCGTGGTCGGTGCGCTTGTGGGGTCCTCGGGTGCGATCCTGAGCTACATCATGTGCAAGGCGATGAACCGCAGCTTCATCTCGGTCATCCTCGGCGGCTTCGGCGGTCCGGCGGGCGAGCAGATGGCGGTCGAGGGCGAACAGGTGGCGATCGACGCCGACGGCGTGGCCGCGACCCTGGAAGATGCCGACAGCGTCATCATCGTTCCGGGCTACGGCATGGCGGTGGCCCAGGCGCAGCAGAACGTGGCCGAGCTGACCCGCCGCCTGCGGGCCAAGGGCAAGGAGGTGCGCTTCGGCATCCACCCCGTCGCGGGCCGTCTGCCGGGGCACATGAACGTGCTGCTGGCCGAGGCCAAGGTGCCCTACGACATCGTGCTGGAGATGGACGAGATCAACGACGACTTCCCGGAAACGGACGTCGTGATCGTTATCGGCTCCAACGACATCGTGAACCCGGCCGCGCAGGAAGACCCGAACTCGCCCATCGCCGGCATGCCGGTGCTGGAGGTCTGGAAGGCCAAGACGGTGTTCGTCTCCAAGCGGGGGCAGGGCACCGGCTACTCGGGCATCGAGAACCCGCTCTTCTACAAGGAGAACACCCGCATGTTCTTCGGCGACGCCAAGAAGAGCCTCGACGATCTGCTGACCCGCATCAGCTGATCGCGCGCGATATCTGCACCTTCGAGACCGCCCGGCATTCGCCGGGCGGTTTTGCTTTTGCGGACAGCCGGATGGTCGGTCATGTTGAAGTTCCAGGGGAACCCGGAGCGCCGGCAGGCGTTGTCTCTGCGAATACAGCTCCGGCCTGCGAAGGTCCGAGGCCAGGCCACCGAGACGACAGGAGTGAGACATGATCAGGAGCACGTTGATTGCGGGCGCGACCGCAGCGGCCCTTGTGGGCAGCGCGTCGCTCGCCCCCGCCGAAAGCTACCGCGATAGCGATACGCAGATGTCGGTGGTGCAGAACCTCGACATCGACCGGTACATGGGCACGTGGTACGAGATCGCGCGCTTCCCCAACCGCTTCGAGCAAGGTTGCGAGGGCGTGACCGCCGACTACGCCCGAACAGGCGACGGCGAGATCTCGGTGGTCAACACCTGCCACAAGGGCGCCCCGGATGGGCCGGTGGAGCAGGCGGAAGGCAAGGCGGAACTCGTTGCGCCGGGGCGTCTGAAGGTCTCCTTCGTGCCGTGGCTGCCGTTTGCCAGGGGGGATTACTGGGTGCTGCACGTCGACCCGGCGTATTCCGTCGCGGTCGTCGGCGAGCCGAGTGGCAAGACCGGGTGGATCCTTGCGCGCAGCCCTCAGATCTCGGCGGCAAAGCGCGCCGAAGCCGAGGCCGCGCTCGAGCGCAACGGCTATGATCCCTCGCAACTTCGAGACGTTTTGCACAGGTGAGCCGTGTTGCGAAAATAACGCTCTGAATCCCGCCGCGAACTTTTTTGCGTCGGCGATGAATTGGGTCTTGAAACGAATCCCGTTCCGCCGCAAATGCGCATTCAAGACGCCAACGCACGCGCCTCTGGCCGAAAGCATCTCGCAACCGTGTTTACGTAGCGACGGTAACGTCTCCCTTGGAACTGAGCGGTCATATATGGCCGGGTCTATTGGAGATGACCAATGACGATGCATTTCGGTGAGGCTCAGGCCTCGCGCGCCCTTCCTGTATCCTCGCGCCTGGAGTCCTTCCTCGCCACCAACATGTTCGATCAGCCGACGCTGGTGATCGATACCGACATCGTCGCGCAGCAGTTCATGGCTCTCAAGGCCGGTCTCGGCGAAGCCGACATTCACTATGCCGTCAAGGCGAACCCGACCCGCGAGGTGATCTCGCGCCTGGTCGAGGTCGGCTCGCATTTCGACGCCGCTTCCCGTGGCGAGATCGAGCTCTGCCTGTCGCTGGGTGCGCGCCCCGAGACGATCTCCTTCGGCAACACCGTGAAGCGGGCCTCCGACATTGCCTTCGCCTACCGCGCGGGCATCACGCTCTTTGCCGCCGACGCCGAGGAAGAGATCGAGAAGATCGCCCACAACGCGCCGGGCGCGCAGGTCTACATCCGCATCATCGTCGAGACCAGCGAGGCCGACTGGCCGCTCAGCCGCAAGTTCGGCTGCGACCGCGACACCGCGATCGCGCTGATGGGCCACGCCAAGATGCTCGGCCTCGACCCGGTCGGCCTGTCGTTCCACGTCGGTTCGCAGACCCGCCGCTCCGAGATGTGGGCGCCGACGCTCGACGCCATGGCGACGATCTGGCACGACGCGATCGCGCTCGGCCACGACCTGCGCCTGCTCAACATCGGCGGCGGCTTCCCGGCCTTCTACGGCGAAGCGATCGAGGCCCCCACCGCCTATGCCGCCGGCGTGATGCGCCAGGTGCGCGAGCGCTTCGGCGATGTCGAGCGGGTGATGGCCGAGCCGGGCCGCGGCCTGGTGGCCGAGGCCGGCGTTCTGGCCTGCGAGGTCATGCTGGTGAGCCGCAAGTCGGCGCGCGACGCGCACCGCTGGGTCTATCTCGACATCGGCAAGTTCTCCGGCCTGGCGGAGACCATCGACGAGGCGATCCGCTACCAGTTCGAAACTCCGCGCGATGGTGATCCCGAGGGTCCCTGCATCCTGGCAGGCCCCTCCTGCGACAGCGCCGACGTGCTCTACGAGAAGCGTCCCGTGCATCTGCCGATGACCCTCGCGGCCGGTGACCGGGTGCTGATCCGCAACACCGGCGCCTACACGTCGAGCTATTCCTCGGTCGGGTTCAACGGCTTCCCGCCGCTGGCCGTGGTGGCGATCTGAACTGACGCGGAGATCCTGGGGAGGAGTGTCGGGTCGGGTGGCGCAAGCCATCCGGCCCGATCTGCATTCGGAGGACACGGTTCTCGGGCAAGGGTAATGCCGCGCCAGCCCGGCCGCCGTATGCCAGTGCATGCCCAGAAATCCTTTTACAGGGCTGTTTCCGCAAGGTTATCTGGCTCCATGAACGAGACAGGCCACGCGCCCCTACTGGCGGATCATCCGCGACGCTACGAGTTGGCCAACGAGCTGCATGCGCGCCCGTTCCCCGAAATGAAGGCGCCTTGCCATGCGCTGTTCCTGGCGATCAAGCGCCCGCGCGACGCGGCCAGCCGGGACAAGGCGGAGGACAGGGCGCACCTGGTGGCGCTGCTGGACCGGTTCGGTGCGCCACACCCCCCGCCGGGGGCGACCCACTGGTTCGGAGAGATCGGCCGGCACCGGCTGAAATGGGAACGCCACACCGAATTTTCCACCTACACGCTCTTCATCGACGGGCTGGAAGAGCGCGCCTTCGACGCGAGCGACTACGAGCTTCTGCCGAGGGATTGGCTGGCAACCTCGCCGGGGATGCGGATCAGCTCGGCCCTGATCCGGGTGGAGCTGCTCGAGGCGGGCGAGGCGGGAGACGCGGAGGCGCGCGACAAGGTCGACGGCTGGTTCGTGGGCGAGAGCGTCGCCATGGCCCGCCTTCTCGAGGACGCCGCGATCGTGGCCAGCGACTTCCGGATCGATACCAGCGGACACATGCGGTTCGCGCTGTTCGTGCGTCCGTCGGTCGGGCCGTCGCGGGTCGGGCGCGTCGTGCAACGGGTCACGGAGATCGAGATCTACAAGTCCATGTCGCTGCTGGGCCTGCCGAGGGCGCAGGATCTCAGCCACCGGATGGGCGAGATCGATCAGCAGCTCAGCGTACTGGTCGGCGACCTGCGCGGCGACCTGCAGCCGGCGGAGGAATCGCTGGAGAAACTGCTGTCGATCTCGGCCGAACTGGAGAACATGCTCGCCAGCTCGACCTTCCGGTTCGGCGCCACCGCGGCCTATGCGGCGCTGGTGCATGACCGGATCGCGGTGTTGCGCGAGGCGCGGTTCGAGGGGCGCCAGCTCTTCGGCGAGTTCATGGCCCGCCGCTTCGACCCCGCGATGCGGACGATCCGCTCGGTCGAGGCACGGCTGAAGGCGATGGCAGACCGGGCGACCCGCGCCGGCGACCTTCTGCGCACCCGCGTCGACGTGGAGCGGCAGGCCCAGAACCAGCGGTTGCTCGAGAGCATGGACCGTCGGGCCGACCTCGCGCTGCGCCTGCAGCAGACGGTCGAAGGATTGTCGGTGGTCGCGATCAGCTATTACGCGCTGAACCTCGCCAGCTATGCCGCCTATCCCTTCCTCGAACCGCTCGGGCTCAGCAAGGGAACCGCCACCGCGCTCCTGCTGCCGATCGTGGTTCTGGCGGTGTTCCTGATGGTCCGACGGATCCGCAAGGGGATGCACTGAACAACCGGGCCCACGTCGGCCCGGATGCGCACCTGAGATCGGGCAGTTCGCCGATCTCGCGGGGCAGGTTCCGGCAAGTGACCTTCCCGCGGCGTCGTCTCGCGGAGGCGGGTAACGTGACCGGTTGCCTTTCGATCCCCTCTTGCCAATGCCGTGCCCTGCCGAAAAGCTGTCGCTCCAAGCGGCCGACTCCGTTCGGCCTGACCACTTGCCCGAGGAGCGCGCCTTCCATGCCCATCCGCAACCGTTTCGCCGACTGGCAGGACGAGATCACCGACTGGCGGCGGGACATCCACCGCCACCCGGAACTGCTCTTCGACACCCACCGCACCGCGGCCTTCGTGGCGGAACGGCTGCAATCTTTCGGCTGCGACGAGGTGGTGACGGGGATCGGCCGAACCGGCGTGGTGGGGGTGATCCGCGGGCGCAGCACCGCCTCGGGGCGGGTGGTCGGGCTTCGGGCCGATATGGACGCGCTGCCGATCACCGAGGCCACCGGCGCCGCGCACGCCTCCGAGGTGCCTGGCGCAATGCACGCCTGTGGGCATGACGGGCACACCGCCATGCTTCTCGGCGCCGCCCGCTACCTGGCCGAGACCCGCAATTTCGACGGCACGGTCGTGGTGATCTTTCAACCCGCCGAGGAGGGCGGCGGCGGCGGCCGCGAGATGTGCAACGACGGGCTGATGGAGCGCTTCGGCATCCAGGAGGTTTACGGCATGCACAACTGGCCCGGCCAGCCGGCAGGCAGTTTCGCGATCCGGCCGGGGCCGTTCTTCGCTTCGGCCGACCATTTCGAGATCGTCCTGACCGGACGCGGCGGCCACGCGGCCAAGCCGCACGAGACCGTGGACGCCGTGGTGATGGCCAGCCACATGGTCGTCGCCTTCCAGAGCATCGTCGCCCGCAACGTCGACCCGGTGGCGCAACTGGTGGTCTCCGTCACTTCGGTCGAGACCTCGAGCAAGGCGTTCAACGTCATCCCGCAGGAAGTCACCCTGCGCGGGACCGCGCGCTCGCTGACCCCGGAGTTGCGCGACCTCGCCGAGCGACGGATCACCGAGATCGCCGAGGGCAATGCACAGATGTTCGGGGGCCGGGCGGAGGTGCGCTATCACCGGAACTACCCGGTGATGGTCAACCACGACGCCGAGACGGCATTTGCCGCCGACGCCGCGCGGGCCGTGGCGGGAAGCTGCGAGGAGGCGCCGCTCATCATGGGCGGCGAGGACTTCGCCTTCATGCTCGAGGAGCGCCCCGGCGCCTACATCCTCGTCGGCAATGGCAAGACCGCGCCGGTGCACCACCCGGAGTATGATTTCAACGACGCCGCGATCCCGGCAGGATGCTCCTGGTGGGTGACGCTGGCCGAACAGCGGATGCCGGCCGGCTGACATTGGAGTCGGGCCGGCCCGCGCGCGCAGCGCGCCCGGCCCAACGGGAGGAGGCGCATCTGCGATGCGTCGACGACGGGCGGGAGGCCTCCGCTCCCTTTCCGGGCGGTCAGCGCGGCGGCAGCAGTCCCCCGTCCAGCGCCTTGATCGCCGCCGTGGTCCGGTCTCCTGCTCCGAGTTTCCGGAAGATTCGTCGGTTGTGCGTGTCCACCGTGTGCGGCGAGATGCCGAGGATCTCGGCGATCACCGCGTTGCTCTTGCCGCTCGCGATCCAGCCGAGGATCTCCTGTTCGCGTGGACTGAGCGGCGGCATCTCCTCGGCCTCCTGTGCCGATCCGTTCTGGGTCTTGTCGGGGCGTTCCAGCAGGGCGACCAGCTGCTTCGATTTCTCCCGCAGCAGCAGGAGCGCCTTTCTCCGGCACGCCTCGGTACCGTCTCCCCGAATCCGTGCGACGAGCCCGTCAATCCGCGCGCAAGCCGCCTGGAGTTCCGCCAACGCTTCGCGCGCGGGGGCACGTCCAACCAGGCAGCCGGCATCGCCGGGCAGGGGAGTTTCGAAGGCCTGCATAGACATCGAGGGCGTCGCTCCTTGTCATGAAGGGTCGGTCCGCGGAACGGTCCCGCGGCAGAGCTGTGAGATGTGATTGCGTAATGATTGCATCGTGCATGTAGGTGCGCGCCATCCGTGGTGCAAGTGTTTTGGTGGCAAATTGCATTGGCCGCATGGCCGGCTTTCGCCACTGGCAGGTTCGGGGGGGACAGGCTAGAGCGGGGCAAAGGAGGTGCGCATGGGCACAGCGAACGTCATCTGCATCAAATGGGGCACGCTCTTCGGTTCGGAGTACGTCAACCGGCTCTATTCCGGTGCCCGCAGGAACCTCTCGGCCGAGGTGCGCTTCTTCTGCATGACCGAGCACCGCGACGGGCTGCACCCTTCGATCGAGGTGCTGGACCTGCCCGAGGAACCCTTCCAGGCCGAGATGGACGCGGCCCTTGCGGTGGCCAACCGGCAGGGAGCGATGCGCAAGGTCAGCCTGTTCCGCCCCGGTCTGATCCCCGATCTCGACGGGCCGCTGCTCGGCTTCGATCTCGACGTGGTCATCACCGGCCCGCTCGACGACATCCTGCACCATGCGCCGGGCAAGGTCGCCATGCGGGCGGACTGGGTCGAGGCGCGGCGGGGCCGGGCAACCGGCCACGGCTCTGTGTTCCGCTTCGATCCCGCGCTGCATGGCTGGCTCTACGAGACCCTTGCCGCCGATCCCAGGGGCGAGGTCGAGAAGGCGCGCGGCTCGGAGCAGCGCTACACCTCGACCCTGGCGCAGGAGCGGGACGCCTTCGCCTACCTGCCCCCCGATCAGGTGGTGAGCTTCAAGCACGGCTGCCTGCGCCTGCCGCCGATGAACTACCTCGCCGAGCCACGCCTCCCGGACAACGCCCGCGTCGTCTGCTTTCACGGCCGGCCCAAGATGAGCGAGGCGGTGGAGGGCTACCACGGCTCTGTCATCCGCCACACGCGCCCCTGTTCCTGGCTCCGCGAGCACTGGATCGAGCGCGCGCGGGACGACCTGGGCGGCGCCTGGGGCTAGGCCGGTCACGGTGCAGGGCGCGCCCCGTTGGAACCCGACCTTGGAAGGCGCGCAAGGAAGACCGATCAACACGCGCGTTGACAGGCCATTGCGCGGTGCTAGTGTCTGCCATCAAACACTTTTTCGGAATCTTCCCAAATGACGAACCGCTCTCTCAAGCGCGCCGCCCTGCTCGGGGCCGGCCTGTTTCTGGCCGCTCCGATGGCGACTGCGGCCGACCAGCCCGCACCGAAGCTCGGACCGAACGCGACCCCGGTGACGGCCGACACCACTTTCCTGCGGCAGAGCGAAGCGCCGGATTACTGGGCCTTCGCCTCGTTCGTGAAACCGCAGTTCACCACCTCGGCATGTTCCATTGCTGCGGTCACCGCGGCCGTGAACGGGCTGCGCGGTCTTCCGGAGAATGCCGAGGACACGGTGATCACCCAGCCGGAGCTGCTCGAGGCGGTGGCCGATGCCACCTGGGCGGAGGTGTCTGCCGAGGGGGGCGATGGGGTGACCTTCGACCAGTTGGCGCAGTTCACCGGCAGCACGCTGGCGGCGCTCGGGATGGAAGGCTACCGGACCGAGACCTTCAAGCCCACGGCCGCCGACGATCAGACCCTCGGCCAGCTGCGAGAGATCCTCGCCGCGAACGAGATGTCGGCCGAGGACGCGCTGCTGGTCTATTTCAACCAGGGCGTGGTGACCGGGGATTGGGATGGGCCGCACGTGTCGTTGATCGGCGCCTATGACGCGGCCGGCGACAAGGCTCTCATCCTCGAGGTCGACCAGGAATGGTACATTCCCTACTGGACCCCGGTTCCGGTGCTGCTGGAGGCGATGCTGAAGCCGACCTCGGCCGAACATGGCGTGCTCGAGGGCGAGACGGGCGGCTTCGTGCATATCCTGCGATAGGCCCGGCGGTGCATGGAACGTCGCGCCGCGTGCGGTCTGCATGCGGCGCATTCCCTCACTCTGGCGGGTTTGCCTGAATCCGTGTCTGCCGGGCTCAGCCGCCGGTGTGGCTCATGTGACGCGGCATCTGGCCGGCCACTTCCTGCCGGGAATAATCGAAATCGTGCCCCTTGGGCTTCAGCCGGATCGCGGCGCGGATCGCGTCTTCGAGCGGCGGGGCCGTGGGCTCGCGCAGCGAGGGGCGGAGGTCGGCGCGATCTTCCTGGCCGAGACACATGTAGAGCTCGCCGGTGCAGGTCAGGCGCACCCGGTTGCAGCTCTCGCAGAAATTATGCGTAAGCGGGGTGATGAAGCCGATCTTCTGCCCGGTTTCCTCCAGCCGCACATAGCGGGCGGGGCCGCCGGTGCGCTCGGCGAGGTCGGTCAGGCTGTAGCGCTCGCGCAGACGGGCGCGCAGGTCGCTCAGCGGCCAGTACTGGTCCAGCCGGTCCTCGTTGCCCAGATCGCCCATCGGCATCACCTCGATGAAGGTGAGGTCCATGTCGCGGGAGGCGCACCATTCGACCAGCGGGAACAACTCGTCCTCGTTGAAGCCCTTGAGGGCGACGGCGTTGATCTTGACCCTCAGGCCGGCCTCCTGCGCAGCGTCGATTCCCCGGAGCACCTGCGGCAGACGGCCCCAGCGGGTGATCTTGGCGAACTTGGTCTCGTCGAGCGTGTCGAGCGAGATGTTCACCCGGCGCACCCCGATGGAGGCCAGTTCGCCGGCGAAGCGGTGCAACTGGCTGCCGTTGGTGGTCAGGGTCAACTCGTCGAGCGCGCCGCTTTCGAGGTGCCGCGCCATCCCCTGGAAATAGGTCAGGATGTTCCGGCGCACCAACGGCTCGCCCCCGGTGATCCGAAGCTTGCGGACGCCGAGAGAGATGAAGGCGGTGGAAACGGTGTCGAGCTCTTCCAGCGTCAGCAGTTCGCGCTTCGGCAGGAAGGTCATGTTTTCCGACATGCAGTAGGTGCAGCGGAAATCGCAACGGTCGGTCACGGAAACCCGCAGGTAGGTCACCGCGCGCTGGAACGGATCGATCAGAGGCGTGTTCATGCGCGAAACGCTACGCTTTGCCGTGAAAACAGGCAAGAGACGGATCGAAGGTTGCCCCCCTTGTGAACGCAGGGCAGGTTGCGGGAAATGGCCGCAGAGGGAGACGGACAGATGCTGAGGCAGGTGACGATAGCGGCGCTGGTTCTGGCGGTGGCGGGGTGTTCGCAGTTCCGCGTGCCCTTCCGGAAGCCGGCGGACCCGGTTGCCGGCGCGCCGATGGAGACCGTCGCGGCCGAGCCCGCAGCGGTGGTGCCGTCCCCGACGGCGCTGACCCCCGAGCAATTCGATACCACGACAGGAGAACAGCGCGCCGCCGCTGCGGCCGCGGCCCCGGTGAGCGGCGAGACCCGGCTGGGCACGACGATCGCATCACTGGGCGATCCGGCCGATCCCGGCTTCTGGGCCGAAACCGGACTGGTGAGCGAGGTGCGGCAGGGGCGGCTGGAATACCCGGCGACCGGCAAGTCCGTCGCGGTCGAACTGCGCCCCTCGGGCGGGGCGCCGGGATCCGGCACGCGCGTCAGCCTGCCTGCGCTCCGCGTGCTGGAAGCGCCGCTGACCGATCTGCCGGAACTGGTGGTCTACGGGGGCTGAGCGCCGGCCCGGATTACATCGCGAAGCTGACGCCGCAGCCGCAAGAGGAGCTGGCGTTGGGGTTGTCCACCACGAAACGGGCGCCGATCAGCTCGTCGGAGAAGTCGATGGTGGCGTTCTCGAGGAACGGCAGCGACACCGAATCGACCACGACCTTCTGGCCCAGGCCTTCGATCACGAGGTCGTCCTCGGCCGGATCGTCGAGCTTGATCTCGTACTGGAACCCCGAGCAGCCGCCGCCCTCGACGGCCACGCGCAGCGCCTTCGGAGCGGCCTCGATCTCCGCCAGGCGGGCGAAGGCGCGGTCGGTCACCTTGGGGGGAAGGGTCAAGTCCATGAAAAACCTCGATTGGCGCGTCGCATTCCTGTCAGAACCAAGATATATGCGGGCAGGAACGGCTGAACAAGGATGCCCATGAAACTGGCCCCCTACGCCTGCGACCCCGCCGCCAGCCGCGGCAGGCTCTACCCGGAAGCGATCAGCACCTTCCGCTCGCCCTTCCAGCGCGACCGCGACCGGATCATCCACTCCTCCGCCTTCCGGCGCCTGAAGCACAAGACGCAGGTGTTCGTGGAGCACGAGGGCGACCATTTCCGCACCCGCCTGACCCATTCGATCGAGGTCGCGCAGGTGGCGCGGACCATCGCCGGTACGCTCGGGCTGAACGGGGAACTGACCGAGGCGGTGGCGCTGGCCCATGACCTCGGGCACACGCCCTTCGGCCACACCGGCGAGGACGCGCTGCACGCGCTCATGGCGCCCTATGGCGGGTTCGACCACAACGCGCAGGCGATCCATATCGTCACCGCGCTGGAGCGCCACTACGCCGGGTTCGACGGGCTGAACCTGACCTGGGAGACGCTGGAAGGTATCGCCAAGCACAACGGGCCGGTCAGCGGCGAGCTGCCCTACAGGCTCGCGGAATACAACGCGGTGCACGACCTGGAGCTGCATACCCACGCCAGCGCCGAGGCGCAGGTCGCCGCCCTTTCGGACGATATCGCCTACAACAACCACGACCTGATGGACGGGCTGCGCGCGAAGCTGTTCACCGATGCGGAGATCGAGGCGCTGCCCATCGTCGGGCCGGCCTATGCAGAGGTCGACGCGACCTGGCCCGGGCTCGACCCGATGCGCCGGCGCCATGAGGCGCTGCGCCGGGTTTTCGGGGTCATGGTGACCGACGTGATCGCCACCGCGCAAGCCACTCTGGAGGAGGCCGGGCCCGGCGATGCGCAGGCGGTGCGTGAACTCGGCCGGCCGGTGATCCGCTTTTCGCAGCGGGTCTGGCAGGAGATCGAGGTGATCCGCTCCTTCCTGTTCACGCGCATGTACCGTGCGCCGAGCGTCATGGAGGAGCGCGCCCGCGTGACCCAGGTGATCGAGGCGCTGTTCCCGCTCTACATGCGGCGTCCGGATCTTTTGCCGGTGGACTGGCAGGACGACATCGAGCGGGCGGGGGACGAGACCGCGCTGGCGCGGATCGTGGCCGATTACATCGCCGGCATGACCGACCGCTTCGCGCTGCAGCAACATGCCCGGCTGATCGGCTAGGCCCGGCCGTCAGCCATATTGCGCGCCTGCGGCGCATTCTCCTTGAGCCCTTCGGGCCGACTGGGCGCGGCGAAAACCCTTGACCGTCAGGGCGAAGACTGAACGTCCTTGGGCGACAGGGACATGCCCCGGGACCGGGGCGGACAGGCGGACGGAGAGGCGATGAGTGCAGGTGGTGGCGGGCTGACGCCCGAGGTGGCGATCGCGGTGATCGGCGTGCTGGGCGTCGGGGCACAATGGATCGCGTGGCGGCTGCAGATGCCGGCGATCGTGCTGATGCTGGCGGCGGGTCTTGCGGTGGGGCCGGGCCTGGAATGGCTGGTGCCGGCGCGCGATATCGGGCCCCTGGTGGAGCCGATGGTCGCGATCGCGGTGGCGATCATCCTGTTCGAGGGCGGGCTGACGCTGAACCTGCACGGCTTGCGCGACGCGGCGACCGGGGTCCGGCGGCTGGTGATCCTCGGCGCGCCGCTCGGCTGGCTCTTTTCGGCGATGGCCCTGCATTACGTGGCCGGGCTCGGCTGGGCCGCGGCCTCGGTCTTTGGCGGCATCATGATCGTCACGGGCCCCACGGTGATCGCGCCGCTGCTGCGGCAGGCGCGGCTGTCACGGCGTCCGTCGGTGCTGCTGCAATGGGAGGCTATCGTCAACGACCCGATCGGGGCGCTGGCGGCCGTGCTGGCCTTCCAGGTGGTCACGGTCTCCGCGGCGGGGGGCGAGATGTGGAGCGCGCTGGTGCCGCTCGGCCTGCGCTTTGCCGTGTCGGGCGCGATCGGATGGGCCGCGGGCTGGCTGGTGGTGCAGGCGTTCCGCCGCGCGCTGGTGCCGGAATACATGAAGGTGCCGGTGCTCTTCGTGGCGGTGCTGGCGACCTTCGTCGGCACCGACCTGATCGCCCATGAGAGCGGGCTGCTGGCGGTGACGCTGATGGGGATCGTCGTGGCCAATTCGGACCTGCCGTCCTTCACCGAGCTGCGCCGCTTCAAGGAGCACGCGACGATCCTGCTGGTCTCGGGGGTCTTCATCCTGCTGGCGGCCTCGATGGACCTCGGCACGCTGGAGCTGCTGGACTGGCGGGCCGCGGCATTTCTCGTCGTGGTGATCCTCGTCGTGCGGCCGGCGACGGTGCTGCTGTCGCTGCTGGGCTCGGGGCTGCCCAGGAACGAGCGGCTGCTGGTGGCGCTGACCGGGCCGCGCGGGGTCGTGCTGGTCGCGGTTGCGGGGCTTTTTGCGACCAAGCTCGTGGCGCTCGGGGTCGAGGACGGGGCGCGGGTGGTGCCGCTGGCCTTTGCGCTGGTGGCGGCGACGGTGGTGCTTCACGGGTTCACGCTGGCGCCCCTGGCGCGCGCGCTCGGCCTTGCGGGGACGGATGCGCCGGGGCTGGTTATCGTCGGCGGCTCGCGGTTTGCCACGGCGCTCGGCAGCGCCTGCAAGGACCTGGAGATCCCGGTGATGGTGACCGACCGCAACTACACGCGGCTGCGAGGCGCGCGCGAGGCCGGGCTGCCGACCTATTACGGCGACATCCTGTCGGAAGCGACGGAGCACGGCCTCGACCTCGTGCGCTATGGCGTGGTGCTCGCGGCGACGGAGAACGACGCCTACAACACGCTCGTGGCGACGGACCTCGCGCCGGAGTTCGGCCGCGAGAATGTCTTTCAGATTTCCCGGGCGCAGGAGCAGTCCCGGCGCCACGCCCTGCCGAGCACGCTTGGCGCGCAGCCGCTGGGCAAGGGCATGAGCTATCTCGAGCTGAGCCGGCTGATGACCGAGGGCTGGGAGGTGAAGGTGACCCGCCTGACCGAGGAGTTCACCCTCGACGACTGGCGGGGCAGGAACCCCGAAGCCTTTCTTCTCGGCCGGGTCGATGGCTCGGGGCTCAGGCTTCTGGCCGATGGCGCCGAGTTCAAGGCGGTGCCGGGCGTGCGCCTTTTGGCGATGGTGCCGCCGGAGCGGGAGGCAGTGGCAGCGGGCGGCCATTGACCTCGGTCTCGCCCGTGATACACCGCGCGGCAACCCCCAGCGGAGCCTGACCGATGAACATCTATGCCGATATCCGTACCCTTGTGACCGAGGCGCTGGACGCGCTGGCGGCCGAAGGTGTGCTGCCCGAAGGGCTGGACCTGTCCAACGTGGCGGTGGAACCGCCGCGCGACGCGTCGCACGGGGATATGGCGACCAACGCGGCGATGGTGCTGGCCAAGCCGGCGAAGATGAAGCCGCGCGACATCGCCGAGGCGCTGGCGGGAAAGCTCGCGGCGGACCCGCGGATCGACACGGCCGACGTGGCGGGGCCGGGCTTCCTGAACCTGCGGCTGGCGGCGCCGGTCTGGGCCGGGGTTGTCCGCACGGTGCTGGAGGCCGGCGGCGATTTCGGCCGGTCGGCGATGGGCAAGGACCAGCGGGTGAACGTCGAATACGTCTCCGCCAACCCGACCGGGCCGCTGCATGTCGGGCACACCCGCGGCGCGGTCTTCGGCGATGCGCTGGCCTCGCTGCTGGATTTCGCAGGCTATGACGTCACGCGCGAATACTACATCAACGACGGCGGCGGGCAGGTCGATACGCTCGCCCGGTCCGTCTACCTGCGCTACCTCGAGGCGCATGGAAAGGAAGTGGCCTTTCCCGATGGAACCTACCCGGGCGACTACCTGATCGCCGTGGGTGAGGCGCTCAAGGAGAAGGTCGGCGATGCCTTTGTCGACAAGGGAGAGCAGTTCTGGCTGGCCGAGGTGCGGGAATTCGCGACCGACGCCATGATGGAGCTGATCCGCGAGGATCTTGCGGCGCTCGGCGTGAAGATGGACCGATTTTTCTCCGAAAAATCCCTCTACGGCACCGGCCGGATCGAGGCCGCGCTCAAGGCGCTTTCGGACAAGGGGCTGATCTACGAAGGCGTGCTGGAGCCGCCGAAGGGCAAGACGCCGGACGATTGGGAGCCGCGCGAGCAGACGCTCTTCAAGTCCACCGCCCATGGTGACGACGTGGACCGTCCGGTCAAGAAGTCGGACGGCTCCTGGACCTATTTCGCGCCCGACATCGCGTATCACTTCGACAAGGTGGAGCGCGGCTACGACGCGCTGATCGATGTGTTCGGCGCCGATCACGGCGGATACGTGAAGCGGATGAAGGCAGCCGTCTCGGCGCTCTCGGACGGCAAAGTCCCGCTCGACATCAAGCTGACGCAGCTGGTGAAGCTCTATAAGAACGGCGAGCCCTTCAAGATGTCCAAGCGGGCGGGGACCTTCGTCACGCTGCGGGACGTTGTCGACCAGGTCGGGCCGGACGTGACCCGCTTCGTTATGCTGACCCGCAAGAACGACGCGCCGCTCGACTTCGATTTCGACAAGGTGCTGGAGCAGTCCAAGGACAACCCGGTCTTCTACGTGCAATACGCCCATGCGCGGGTGAAATCCGTGCTGCGCAAGGCAGAAGAGGCCGGGATCGCGGTGGACGACGCCACGCTGGCGGCGGCGGATCTGTCGGGCATGACCCACCCTGCCGAGGTCGCGCTGGCCGCCAAGGTCGCCGAATGGCCACGGCTGCTGGAAATCGCGGCGCGGACCCACGAGCCGCATCGCGTGGCCTTCTACCTCTACGAGCTGGCCGGCGACCTGCACAGCCTGTGGAACCGGGGCAACGACGAGCCCGCCCTGCGGTTCCTGCAGGAAGCGGATCCGGCCACGTCGCAGGCGAAAATCGCCCTCGCACGCGCTGTCTCCGTTGTGATTTCCACCGGTCTTGGTATCTTGGGCGTGACCCCGGTCGAAGAAATGCGCTGACGAACGGCGCGCGCGGGGCATCAGGCAGGCAAGACCCCGCGCAGCGCAACTCCCATGATCGGCGGCGCCTCGTGCGGGACAGGCAATGAGGCGGAGCATGTTGAACCCGGCAGCAGGTCAGGGCAGGGGGGCGCTCGAAGCACCCCACGTTCAGGAATACATTCAGTCCTTCGAGAGCGTCGACGAGTCCGGCGCCTACCAGGTCGCGGCGCCCGGAAAGGCACGGCTCTTTGTCCACGTGATCGGCGCCGCGGTCTCGCTGGCGGTGATCGGCGCCTGTGGCTGGTGGGGCTACAAGCAGATCATGCGCGACCTGCACGGCATCCCGGTGGTCCAGGCGCTGGAAGGGCCGATGCGGATCGCACCCGATGATCCGGGTGGGATGGTGGCGAGCCATTCCGGGCTCGCGGTCAACTCGGTCCAGGCCGAGGGTGTGGCGGCGGTGCCGGAATCCCAGCTGATCCTTGCGCCCCAACCGGTGCGGCTGGCCGAGGAAGACCAGACAGCGGCCGAGCTGGCCCCGGCAGAGAGCGCCGAAGCGACCGAGGATGACCAGGCCACGCTGCTGGCGCGGGTCGATCCCGACGACGCGGAACTTGCCGAGCCGGCGCCGATGGTGCCGACGGTGGCAAGCCTGACCGAGGAGGTGCCGTCAGACGATCCGCTGGAGCGCGCCCTTGCACTCGCCGATGCGGCCACAGCCGGTGCGATCCCGCTCTCGGAAAGTGCCGAGGCCGAGGAGCCCGCGGAAACGGTCGAGTCCGCGATCGAGGCCGCGGTCCGGACGGCGGCGATCGAAGCGTCGCTGGATGGGCTGAGCGACACCTCCGGCATGCCGGTCTCGCCGCGTCCCGCGCCGCGGCCGGGGGCGCGCGTTCTCGCCGCGCCGGAGGCGACGGAGCAACTTGCCAGCATCGCGCCGGCATCGGTCGACCCCACGTCGATCGAGGTGGGCACGCGGCTGGTGCAGCTGGGGGCCTTCGAGTCCCAGGACGAGGCCAAGCGAGCCTGGGACATTCTGGCCTCCGCCTTCGACGGCCTGCTGGACGACAAGCAGCAGGTGCTGGTCGAGGCGAATGCCGGCGGCCGGAGCTTCTGGCGGCTGCGCGCGCTCGGCTTCGCCGACCTCGCCGAGGCCCGCCGTTTCTGTGCCGCGCTGGTGGCCGAACGGGCCGAGTGCATCCCCGTGGTGGTGCGGTGAGCGCCCGCTCGGCGACGATCCTCGGCGTCGAGGGGCTCGCGCTGACCAGCGCGGAGCGGTCCTTTCTGGCCGAGGCCCAGCCGCTGGGCTTCATCCTCTTCGCCCGCAACATCGAGGCGCCGGAGCAGCTGCGACGCCTGACCGGCGACCTGCGCGACACCGTCGGCCGGGATGCGCTGGTGCTGATCGACCAGGAGGGCGGCCGCGTACAGCGGATGCGCCCGCCGCACTGGCGCCTCTGGCAGCCGCCTTTGGACCAGATGCAGCGAGCCGGCGATCTCGAGGCCGCGGCGCGGGCGATGTTCCTGCGGCACCGCCTGATCGCCCACGAGTTGCGCGAGGTCGGCATCGACACCAACTGCGCCCCCTCCGCCGACATTGCGCGGCCGGAGACCCACCCCTTCCTGCGCAACCGCTGCTTCGGCGAGGACGTGGCCGCCGTGGTGACCGGCGCCCGTGCCGCCGCCGAAGGGCTGATGGCCGGTGGCGTGCTGCCGGTGGTCAAGCACATCCCCGGGCACGGCCGGGCGCGGCTCGACAGCCACAAGGACCTGCCGGTGGTGGAGGTGGATGCCGACGATCTGCGCGCCCTGGATTTCGCGCCATTCCAGGCGCTGGCGGACCTGCCGATGGGCATGACCGCGCACCTGAAATTCACCGCCTTCGACGCGGAGGCCCCGGCCACGCAATCGGCCCGCATGATCGGCCTGATCCGCAACGAGATCGGCTTCGACGGGCTGCTGATGACCGACGATCTGTCGATGCAGGCGCTGATCGGAGACATCGCCGCACGCGCCGCGGCCTCGATCGCCGCCGGATGCGACGTGGTCCTGCATTGCAATGGCGAGCTGGCCGAGATGGAGCAGGCTGTGGCTTCGGCCGGGCCGCTTTCTCAGGATGCCACACGCCGGGCCGATGCGGCGCTTGCGCTGCGCCGGAAGCCGGATCCGGTTGACATTCCGGCCGTGGAAGAGGAACTTCGCACACTTCTGAACGGGGATGTCTATGGCTGAGGACATGGCAGCGGATATGGCGAATGCCGTCGCGGGCACTGCCGGCACCGGCGATGCGGTGGCAGAGCGGCTTGCCGCCGAGGCGCTGATCGTCGATGTGGACGGCTACGAGGGCCCGCTCGACCTTCTGCTGACGCTGTCACGGACCCAGAAGGTGGATCTTCGCAAGATCTCCGTTCTGAAGCTTGCCGAGCAATACCTTGCCTTCATCGACCGGGCCAAGTCGCTCCGGATCGAGCTGGCGGCCGACTACCTGGTGATGGCGGCCTGGCTGGCCTTCCTCAAGTCGCGCCTGCTGCTGCCGCCCGATCCAGCCGAGGAAGGCCCCAGCGGCGACGAGCTGGCCGCGCACCTGGCCTTCCAGCTCGAACGCCTGCAGGCGATGCGCGACGTTGCCGCCAAGCTGATGGCCCGCGACCAGAAGGGCCGCGACTTCTTTGTCCGCGGCGAGATCCAGCAGGTCGAGCGCACCCGCAAGGTGACCTATTCGGCCACCATCATGGACCTGATGCAGGCCTATGCCCGGATCCGCACCAAGGACGAGTTCCGCCCCTTCGTGATGGACCGCAAGAACCTCTACACCATGGAGGAGGCGCTGGAGCGGCTGAAGCCGCTGGTGGGCTATGCCGGCGAATGGACGGACCTGATGTCCTACCTGCCCGAGGGCTGGGAGCTGGACCCGGTGCGCCGCCGCACGGCGACAGCCGCCACCTTCGCCGCCTCGCTGGAACTGGTGAAGGCCGGCCGCATCAGCATCCGTCAGCCCGAGACCTTCGCGCCGATCCAGATCCGCGCCGCCGAGGGTCGCAATGGCTGACAAGCAGGAGCTGCCGGAGGAGGAGAGCCTCTTCGAGGCCCCGCCCGAGGGCGAGCAGGAACGCATGGTCGAGGCGATCCTCTTTGCCACCTCCGAGCCGGTGACGGTGGGCGAACTGAACGCCCGCATGCCCCACGGCGCCGATGCCGCTCGCGCGCTGGAGCGGCTCGCGAAACGCTACGAGGGCAGGGGGGTGAACGTCGTCCGTGTCGCCGACCGCTGGGCGATCCGCACGGCGCCGGATCTCGGTTTCCTGATGCAGAAGGAAACCGTGGAGATGCGGAAGCTCTCCCGCGCCGCGATCGAGACGCTGGCGATCATCGCCTACCACCAGCCGGTTACCCGCGCCGAGATCGAGGAGATACGCGGCGTTTCGGTCAGCCGGGGCACGATCGACCTGCTGCTCGAGATGGAATGGATTCGCTTCGGCCGCCGTCGGATGACCCCCGGCCGGCCCGTGACCTTTGTGGTGACACCGGAGTTCCTCGACCACTTCGGCCTCGAAAGCGCCCGCGACCTCCCGGGGCTGCGCGAACTGCGCGCCGCGGGCCTGCTCGACAACCGTCCCCCGCCGGGCACGGAGACCGAGGAAGAGGCCGGCGACGAAGGGCAGGGCGAAATGTTCGATGACGACGGCCACGCGACCGAGCCCCTCTCCGAAACCGGCGATGAGCCGGACGAGCTGGACGACGACAGCGACCCGGACGAGGACGCTCAGATCTGACGGATGGCGCACGCCCCGAGACCGGGGCCTGTGCGGCGGATCATCCGTTCTCGCGCGGCATTCGTTCACGTTTTTATCAGGAATCGTATGTCGCGTTTTCAGTGTGTTGGCTCCGTTTCAGGGGCTGATCCGACACTTTCAGCCGGCTGCTCCTGACTGACTGATACATCCGAATTCCCGGCCTGCGCCGTATTCCGATCATCTGCTCACGAGGGCAGTGAAGAGATGGCTTGGCGCATGGCCCCGTGAGAGACGGGGCATGGCGCGGGTCACGGGAGACGGAGGACACTCATGGACAAGACCATCACCGACATCGTGCTCGAAAGCGGAGCGCCGGGGGAATTCGACAGGAACGGGGACGATTTCGACATCCTGCGCGATGCCGTCGTCACGGCGGGGCTGGCGGATGCGCTGGCAGATCCGGACGCGGAACTGACCGTCTTCGCACCGGTCGACAGCGCCTTCACCGGGCTTGCGGGCGCGCTCGGCTACGAAGGGTCGTCCGAAAGGGGTGCATTCAAATACATCGTGGAATCGCTCACCCTGCTGGGCGGCGGCGATGCAATCCCGTTGCTGACGGACATCCTGACCTATCACGTCGCCGCCGGCGCGCTGGAAGCCGCCGACGTGATCGATGCCGGCGAAGTCGAGACGCTGCAGGGCGGTATCCTGACCCTCGATGCCGGCACGACGCCTCCCTCGCTGATCGACGCCGACGACGGCGTCGCCAACCCCGGTCTGATCGCCACGGACATCATGGCTTCGAACGGCGTGATCCACGCGCTGGACGGCGTGCTCCTGCCGCTCGCCGTGTCCGACATCCTTGGCCGTGACAGCACCGACTTCATCATCGGCGGCGACGAGTCGATGATCTACGAGACGAAGGGCGGCACGGACTTCATCAGCGCCGGTGGTGGCGCCGATCTCGTACGGGCCGGGAAGGGTGACGACGTGGCGCTCGGGCGGGCCGGGTCCGATGTGCTCTTCGGCAACGGAGGCCACGACAGCCTGTTTGGGCACAAGGGCGGCGATATTCTCATGGGCAACGGGGGCGACGACATCCTCGACGGCGGCCAGGGGCAAGACCAGCTGACCGGTGGCCGGGGCGAAGACACCTTCGTTTTCTCGGAGGGCTACGGCAAGGATACGGTCGTGGACTTCCGCAACGGCCACGACACGATCGATGTGAGCGGGCTGGGTATCACGACTTTCGACGAGATCGAAGCTGCCGTGGTGGAGAAGAACTACGGCACCGTGCTGAACTTCGGCGATGGCGACCGCCTCGTCCTGCTCGGCACGGATGAGTCGCGTCTAGACGATGGCGATTTCATCTTCGCGTAACGGCGCTCTCTGCCGGTCCCGTCCATCGGGGCCGGCAGTATTTCATGCTGAACAGCCCCTCGCGATCGGTGGGCGGATGCGATAGGCGTCCTGCAAATTCCGACAGATGAGGAACAGGCAAGATGGTCAAGGCAATCCACAGCATGATCCGTGTTCTCGACGAGGCACGCTCGGTCGCCTTCTACGAACAGGCATTCGGACTGACGGTCGCGGACCGGTACGATTTCGACGATTTCACCCTGGTCTACCTGCGCAACGACGCGGCGGATTTCGAACTGGAGCTGACGGTCAACAAGGGGCGCACGGAGCCCTATGCCCTGGGCGACGGCTATGGACACATCGCGTTCTGCGTCGATGATCTGGAGGCGGAGCACGCGCGGCTCGAGGCGGCCGGGCTGTCGCCGCGCAAGATCGTCAGTTTCGAGCGCGACGGCGAACTCATGGCGCGGTTCTTTTTCGTCGCGGACCCGGATGGATACCAAGTCGAGGTCTTGCTGCGGCACGGCCGGTATCGCTGAGCCAACGGCGGCGAAGCGGCCGCCGATCTTTCGGAAGAAAGATCGTGCCTCCGGCGGGGGTATTGGGGCCAAGAAGACAGAGGGTGCGCGATCAGGGCGCCTTGAAGTGCTTTGACAGCTTCAGGCCCTGACCCTGGTAGTTGGAAGCGATTCCGGCGCCGTAGAGCGTCTCGGGCCGTTCGGCCATGCGTTCGTAGACGAGACGTCCGACGATCTGCCCGTGTTCCAGCGCGAACGGCGCCTCGTGGCAGCGCACTTCCAGCACGCCGCGTGCGCCGGAGCCGCCGGCCTCCGCATGTCCGAACCCCGGGTCGAAGAAGCCCGCGTAATGCACACGGAACTCCCCGACCATGGCGAGATAGGGGGCCATCTCGGCGGCGTAATCGGGCGGGATATGGACCGCCTCGCGGCTGACGAGGATGTAGAAGGCGCCCGGGTCGAGGATGATCCGGCCGTCTTCAGCCTCCACGCGTTCCCAGAAATCCGCCGCCCGGTAGTGGCCGATCCGGTCGAGGTCGATCACGCCCGCGTGCGGTTTGGCGCGCCACCCGGCGAGCGCGCCGTCTTGCGGGCGCAGGTCGACCGAGAAGCCGAGGCCTTCGGATATCACGGCTTCACCGGAGACGAGGCCGACCTCTTCGTGCAAGGCCCGGAGCGCTGTGTCGTCGAGCGTGGCCTTGCCGCTCCGGAACCGGATCTGGTTGAGCCGCATCCCCGGACGGACCAGCACGGAGAAGGAGCGCGGGCAGATCTCGGCATAAAGCGGGCCGGTGTAGCCCGGCGCGATCCGGTCGAATTCCACGCCGCCGTCGGTGATGACGCGGGTCAGCAGGTCGAGGCGGCCGGTGGAGGACTTGGCATTGGCGACGGCGTTGGTGCCTGCGGGAAGGGCCAGGCGTTCCTGCAACGGCACGACGTAGACGCAGTTCTTTTCCAGCACCGCGCCCTGGCTGAGGTCGATCGCATGCATGCCGAACTGCTTCAGCCGGTCGCCGACGCGGTTGCCTTCGCCGGCGAGGAACGAGGCGCGCACCCGGTAGGCGGTGCGCCCCAGTCGCAGGTCGAGGCTGGCGGGCTGGACCTGCCCTTCGGCGAAGGGCTGGTCGGCGGCGATGGCACCATCCGCGATCATCCTTGCGATGCTCTGGCTCGGCAGCACGCCGGTCATGCGGTTCCCCCTTGCTAGGCGGCGCCCGGTGCGCCGGACAACAAAACGCCCGCGTCCCGGAGGATGCGGGCGGATTGTGAATTGGTCGGGCTAGCAGGACTCGAACCTGCGACCTTCCGTCCCCCAGACGGACGCGCTACCAGGCTGCGCCATAGCCCGACGTTCGGGCTTTGTAGCGATTTCTGCGGCAAGGGCAAGCGACAAACCGACAGGAATCTCGTGCTCACTCGCGGCCGTCCATCCGTGCGCGCAGCTCGACCAGGCGGGCATGGATCGGACGCAGCAGGGCCGGATCGATCATGCCCGGCGTGAGGCTGCCGAGCACATCCACGAGGGGGATGTCGGCAGGCGGCAGCGGCGCGATGACCGGGCCGCTCGGCGCCGACGGCCCCTCGGCCATCGCAACTGGCTCGGCTTCAATTGCGGGCTCTGCGGGGGCTGCCTCGACCTCGGCAGGCTCATCCTCGGCAGCCAAGGGCGTCGGCGACGGGGACGGGCGACTGAAGAGCGGCATGGCCTCGCTGTCCTGCTCCGCCTCCGCAGCGACCGTCGGTTCCGTTGCGTCCGGCGTTTCGGAGGCGCCTGCGTCCTCGGCGGTTTCGGGCGGCGCCGCCATTGGCGGATCCTGTGGCTCTTCGAGCGCGGTTGGCGCCGCCACGGAGGCCTCCGACTCGGTTGGAGCGGCCTCTGCAGACATCGGAGGATCGGCGGGTACGGGCGGCTCAGCTGACGCAGGGGCCGGTTCGTCGGTCTTCGCCTCGGCGCCGGCAGAGACATCGTCCAGCGGCCGCGACATGGCGCAGACAGCCCGGACGCCCTGTTCGCGCAGGACCTTCTGCACACCCTTGATGGTCATGCCATCCTCGTGCAGCAACTTCTGGATACCGCCAAGCAGTTCCATGTCGGACGGGCGATAGTAGCGCCGGCCGCCGGCGCGTTTAACCGGCTTCACCTGGGAGAACTTGCTCTCCCAGAAGCGCAGCACATGGGCGTTAACGCCCAGCCAGTCCGCAACTTCGCTGATCGTGCGGAATGCGTCGGGAGCCTTGCCGTTCATTCCCGTGGTGCCTTACTTCCGGTTTCCGGCCGCGACCCGTTCCTTCATCAGATGGGACGGGCGGAAGGTCAGAACGCGGCGGGGATGGATCGGCACCTCTTCCCCGGTCTTGGGGTTGCGGCCGATTCGCGCTGCCTTGTCACGGACAGAGAAGGTGCCGAAGGAGCTGATCTTGACCTGCTCGCCGCGCACCAGCGCGTCGGACATGTGTTGCAGCACGCTTTCGACAAGCTGGGCGGATTCGTTGCGGGACAGTCCGACCTCGCGGAAGACGGCCTCGCTCAGATCCATTCGGGTCAGTGTCTTTTCGCTCATTGTCCCCCCGGCGCTGGTTGGAGACGAGCGTATGGTAGCCGTGGAATTCAGTCAATATCAATGACTTGGGTGGAGGCGCTAAGTCGCCGAAAGCGCGATGGCGTGGCCGTTGCGGGGTGAGCGTCGGCCCTCAACACATTGGATTCGCTCGATTAAGCATCCGTGCCTTTGGCGGCCTTACCAGCGTAGAACCACGGAACCCCAGGCCAGTCCGCCGCCGATCGCCTCTGTCACGACGACATCGCCGGGCTTGATCTTGCCTTCGGCCTTGCCGACCGACAGCGCGAGGGGAATCGAGGCGGCGGAGGTGTTGCCATGGTCCTGGACGGTCAGGATGACCCGCTCCATCGGTACCTTCATCTTGGCGGCGGTTCCCTTGATGATCCGCAGGTTGGCCTGGTGGGGCACCACCCAATCGACATCGTCGCTGCCGAGGCCGGCCCGGTCGAGCGACCGGTGCGCCGTGTCGGCCAGCTTCTCGACGGCATGGCGGAACACTTCCTTGCCCTGCATCCGGAGCACACCGCTGCTGCCGGTGGAGATGCCGCCGTCGACATACAGCAGGTCGCGGTAGCGGCCGTCGGAGTTCAGGTCGGTGGCAAGGATACCGCGGTCCGCGGAGGTGCCGGCGGCCTCCTCAGCCTCGAGCACCAGGGCGCCGGCGCCGTCGCCAAAAAGCACGCAGGTCGCGCGGTCGGTCATGTCGAGGATCCGGCTGAATGTCTCGGCGCCGATCACCAGAACGCGCTTGGCCTGACCGGACAGGATCAGCGCATTGGCGTTGGCGAGCGCGTAGACGAAGCCGGCGCAGACCGCCTGCACGTCGAAGGCGAAGCCGCCGGTCATGCCCAGCTTGTCCTGGACCATGGTGGCGGCCGAAGGGAAGGTGAGATCGGCGGTGGAGGTCGCGACGATGATTGCGTCGATGTCCCCGGCGGAGAGGCCGGCATCCTCGAGCGCGGCGCGCGCGGCGTTGGTTGCCAGGTCGGAGGTGTTCTCGCCTTCGGCCGCGAAGTGCCGCCGCTCGATTCCGGAGCGGGAGCGGATCCACTCGTCTGACGTGTCCAGGGAGGCTTCGAACTCGGCGTTCTCGACGATTCGTTGCGGGAGGTAGTGACCCACTCCGCGGACCACGGCTCTGACCAGCATCTTCACTTGCCTTTTTTGTCTCGTTGGTCCCGCCCAGTCCGGCCGGAACGTTGCGTCACGGCATATCCTGTCGCAAGGGCGAGGTCGAGGCCACGCGGGCCGCAAGGCGGTCGGAAAAGCCTGCCTGCGCCAATTGGAACGCAAGTTTGATCGCCGCGGAGACCCCCGTGGCGTCTGCGGAGCCGTGGGATTTCACGATGGTGCCGTTCAGGCCCAGAAACACCCCGCCATTGACCCGGCGCGGGTCGGTGCGCTTGGACAGCCGCCGCATCGAGGTGAAGGCCAGCAGCGCGGCGATGCGGGACAGGATCGTGTGCCGAAACGCTTCTTTCAGAAGGTCGCGGATCAGCGAGGCGGTGCCTTCGGCCGTCTTGAGCGCCACGTTGCCGGTGAAGCCGTCGGTGACGATCACGTCCACCTCGCCCCGCGGAATGTCTCCGCCCTCGACGAAGCCGATGAATTCATAGTCGGAAACCGCCGCGGCCTCCGCCATCAGGCCATGCGCGGCCTTGAGCTCGGGGCGGCCCTTGTGCTCCTCGGTGCCGACGTTGAGCAACCCGACGCGGGGGCGGGCGATGTCGAGGCCGTTGCGCGCATAGGACGCGCCCATCAGCGCGTATTGCAGCAGGTCGCCTTCGTCGGCGCGGATATCGGCGCCCACGTCGAGCATCACGGCATAGCCGTGCGGACTGCGCGAGGGCCATAGGCAGGCGATGGCCGGACGGCTGACGCCGGGCAGCTTGCGGAGGCGCACCATCGAGAGCGCCATCAGCGCACCGGTGTTGCCGCAGCTCACGGCCACGGTGGCCTGGCGGTCCCGCACCGAATCGATGGCGGACCACATCGAGGTGTCCTTGCCTCGGCGCATCACGACGGAGGGCTTGGCATCCATCGTCACCACTTCGCGGGCGTCGCGGATCACGCAGCGATCGGCCAGGCCGCGCTTTGCGACCAGGGGCTCGAGTTCCTCGACGCGCCCGTGAAGGATGAAACCGATATCGGGATTCTTGCGGGCGGACATGGCGCAGCCGGCCACCACGGTGGCCGGGCCCCTGTCACCTCCCATGGCATCGACGGAGATCACGACCTTGCCCGCGAGTTCCGAAGGAATCGCGGACGGCAGATTGTCCTGCGCGTCAGTGGTCATGTGCGCACTGCCCGTCGAGGCCGCTGATGTCGGGTTCAGGCGGCGTCTTCGTCGATGTCGATTTCGTCAACCATCGCAACGATTTCACGGTCGTCGTAATGACCGCAGGCGCTGCACACGTGGTGCGGGCGCTTCAGCTCGCCGCAGTTGGAGCACTCGTTGGGATTCGATCCGCTGAGAGAGTCGTGCGACCGGCGCATGTTGCGGCGCGACTTGGTGACTTTATTCTGAGGGACAGCCATGTCTCAACCTCGGTGTTCTGGCCGGTCGGGTCTGTCCCGGCGGCAAATGTTTCGTTTGTCGGCGCCTCATACGCCGACGGCGCTTCCCGTTCAAGGGTGTGTGGAAGATGCGCGAACATACGCATTTTGCGCCAGGACGCAAGTGAGTCGTCTGGCATCGGCCCTGCGGTGCCCTGACGCCGGCTCTGCGCGGCCGAGAGCGGGGGGCTCCCGCCCGTCGTCGCGGCCTTGCGGCCGCTCCTCCGGTTGGGCCGGGCGCCTGCGGCGGGCTTGCGTCGCGCAGGCGGTGACGGGGCCGGTCCGGCCCCGGCGGGCGTTCAGGATTCCAGCCGCTTCTTGAGGTCGGCGAGGCCGGCGAAGGGTTTCACGTCCTCGTCGCGCAGCGGCTGGGTGTCGGGCGCGGCAAAGACCGCCTCGCCCAGCTCGGCGCCGTCGGCGCGCGGGAAGTCGGGGAGCGCCAGCGCCAGCGCCTCGGCGAGCACCGCGTCGAGGTCCAGCACCTCGGGCAGGGGCTCGAGGGAATCGTCCTCGGGCATTTCCGCCTCGGCCTCGTCGGAGACCGAATAATCGGCGGTGTAGCGACGGACCACCGGCGCCTCGATGCGGGTGGTCACGGGGGCCAGCGTCACCGAGCAGGGTTGCACGACGGTCGCACCGAGACGCGCTTCGAGCCGCCAGTCGCGTGGTCCGTCGGGGAACATTTGCCCTTCGAGCCGGAGCTTGCGAAGATCAATCAGGTCGAGTTCGCCGGCCAGATTCGCCATCGCCTCGGCATCGGGAACGATCTTGAAGGGCGTCGGCCGGGTCGTCGGCAGGCGCGAGAGCCTGAGCTTGGAAGGGGCGTCGGTTGAAGTCATGGGGTGTCGTTCCTTTCTTGAAGAAAAGGATGCCATCGTTATAAGCCGAAAGGCAATTCGACGATTACGTGACATGAGGGCAGACATGGGCAGGCAGTGCCGCGCGAATTTGGGCCGGGTGGTCCGGGCACTGTGTGCCGGGACCGTGCTCTCGGTCGCGACCGCCTGTTCTCCGATCTATCGGGACCATGGATATGCGCCGAGCGACGAGGAGCTCTCCGAGGTCGTCGTGGGCGTGGATACCCGCGACTCGGTGGCCGAAACCGTGGGCACGCCGTCCTCTGCCGGGGTGCTGAACAACTCGGGCTACTACTATGTCTCGCAGCGGATGCGCACCTTCGGCTACCAGGAGACGGAGATCGTCGACCGGCAGATCGTCGCGATCAGCTTCGATTCGAACGGGGTCGTGACCAACGTGGAGCGCTTCGGCCTGCAGGACGGCAAGGTCGTCGCGCTGTCGCGCCGGGTGACCGACAGCAACATCCAGGGCCTCGGCTTCCTGGCGCAGCTGCTGGGCAACGTCGGCCGCTTCGACATCGGCTCCAACCTCTGAGGCGCCCGAGCGCCGCGCCAGGGGCCGCGGCGCTCGGGCGGGCAACTCAGTCGTCGTCCTTTCCGCCGGTCTCGGGATCGAAGCGCAGCGCCACGCCGTTGATGCAGTACCGCAGGCCGGTCGGCGCGGGGCCGTCCGGGAAGACGTGCCCGAGGTGGCCGTCGCAGCGGGCGCAATGCACCTCCGTCCGCCGCATCCCGTAGCGCGTGTCCTCGCTCTCGCCGACGATCTCCGAATCCACCGGCTGGGTGAAGCTCGGCCATCCGCAGCCGGCGTCGAACTTGTCGGCCTGTTCGAACAGGGGCGCACCGCAGCCGGCACAGCGGAAGGTGCCGGGGTCGGAGGGGAAATCGTCGTGGGTGAAGGGGCGTTCGGTGCCGTGATTGCGCATGACCTCGTAGCCCAGCGGGCCGAGCTCCTCGCGCCATTCCGCATCGCTCTTGCGGGTCTTGTCCGTCATTGCGGTTCCTTCCTGTCGCGTCGGGTGTCCATCCGGACATATGGGGCCGGATGGCGCTGTTGCCAAAGCCGGACGTCGGGGGAGGGACGGCGCTTCACGTTGCTGTCACCTCTTGCATGTATCGCCCGGCCCAACCAGATTCGTTTCGCGGCGCCGCGCACTTGCGGCGGCCCGAAGGTGGAGCGCGCACATGCTCAAGTTGCGAAAGGGCCGGTATGCCGCCCGTGTCGCCGAAACAGAGGCCGATGTGGCGGCGTCGCTGGCGCTGCGGGCGCTGTGTTTCCGGTATGGCGCCTCCGAGGATGGCGACCGGTTCGACGAGATCTGCCGTCACGTGCTGGTCGAAGACAGCCGCGACGGTGCGCTTGTCTGCACCTTCCGGCTGTTGCCGCTGACCGGCGGGCAGGAGATCGCGCGCAGCTATTCGGCGCAGTTCTACGAGTTGTCGGCGCTGCACGACTTCGACGGGCCGATGGTGGAGATGGGGCGCTTCTGCATCGATCCCGAACGCCGCGACGCCGATATCCTGCGGGTCGCCTGGGGGGCGATGACTTCCTTCGTCGACGAGACCGGGGTGGAGCTGCTGTTCGGCTGCTCCTCCTTCCAGGGCGTCGAGACGGCCGAGTATCGCGATGCCTTTGCCCTGCTGAAGGAGCGTCACCTCGGCCCCAAGCGCTGGCTGCCGCGGGTCAAGGCGCCCAACGTCTTCCGCTTCGCCCAGCGGCTGCGCCGCAAGCCCGACCTCAAGCAGGCGATGCTGGGAATGCCCCCGCTCCTGCGCACCTACCTGCTGATGGGCGGCTGGGTCAGCGACCATGCGGTGGTCGACCGCGACCTCGGAACGCTCCATGTCTTCACCGGGCTGGAGATCGGGGCGATCCCGCCCGCGCGCAAGCGGCTGCTGCGGGCGGTCGCGGGCTGAGCCGGCAGGCTTGCTTTTGTCCGGCGCCGCGCCATCCTTGGACCGTAGCGGCGGGAGAGGTCCGACATGACAGGTGCAATCGCGGTTTCGGTTATCGTGCCGGCCTACCGGGCGCAGGCGCAGATCGGCCGGGCCATCGCATCGGTCGCGCGCTGCGGGCTGCCGGCGGACGCGGTCGAGATCATCATCGCCTCGGACGACGGCAGCGACTATGCCGCGATCCTGCCGGACGGTCCGGGGCTGCGCTTCGCTCCGCCGGGGCCTGTAGCGACCGGGCCGGGACCTGCGCGCAACCGGGCGCTGGCGCTGGCCCGGGGCGAATTCGTGGCCTGCCTCGATGCGGACGACACCTGGGAGGCGGGTTATCTCGCGGCGTTGCTGCCCTTGGCGCGCGCCACGGGCCTCTGTTTCAGCGAAACCAGCGTGCTGCAGGAGGGCGAGGGACTCCTCCGCCTGCCGGGGGGCGCGCGTCTCGATCTGGAGACCCTCGGTGCCTGTGGGGCGAGCTTTCACGCCGTTCTGCCGCGCAACATGGCCGGCCCCTTCGCCGCAGCGCCCTCGCAGGATGTGCTGCATGCGGTGGAGGTGCTGGCGATGACCGGCGGCTCGGCGCCGGTGGGGCCGGTCGCCTACGAGCTGCACCTCTCGGCCGAGAGCGTTACCCGGGCGCCCGGCTTTTGCGAGCGGGTGGCGGAGGCCTATGCGGTGCACGCGGCGCGTATCCGAAGTGGGCAGACACGGGTGCCCGCGGCGATGGCCGAACGGGCGGCGCAGGTTTTCGAGGCGAAACAGCTGCTCAACGCGGCCTTCGCGGCCCAGGACCGGCATGCGACCTTCTACGGCTTCGTGGCGAGCCGGATCGAGGAGCGGGGCAGGGCGGCTGTCAGCCCCTCGACCGGCACCCTGACGCCGGCCTTCCCGGCAGGACACCTGCCGGCCGGGTGACGGCAGGCGCGTCCCCTCTCGCGGTGGCTTGACGGGGCATGCGGCGCCGACTACGCCGCCGCACATGGCACGCGCACCCCTTCTCCAATTGTCCGACATCTCGCTGACCTTCGGCGGGGATCCTGTGTTTTCCGACCTCGGGCTGGTGGTCCAGCAGGGGGACCGGGTGGCGCTCGTGGGGCGCAACGGCTCCGGCAAGTCGACCCTCATGAAAGTGATGGCGGGGCTGGTGGAACCCGATTCCGGCAGCCGGATCGTGCCGCCCGGCGTGCACGTGGGCTACATGGAGCAGGACCCGACCATGGCGGGCTGTGCGACGCTCGGCGATTTCGCCACCAGCGGCTTGGCCGAGGGCGAGACCTACCGCGTCGAGATGGCCGGCGAGGGGCTGAAGCTCGATCTTTCCCGGCCGGTCGAGACGGCCTCGGGCGGCGAGCGGCGGCGCGCGGCGCTGGCCAAGCTGCTGGCCGAGGCGCCGGAGCTGATGCTGCTCGACGAGCCGACCAACCACCTCGACATCGCCGCGATCCGCTGGCTGGAAGACCAGCTGGCGGAGACTCGCGCGGCCTTCGTTCTGATTTCCCACGACCGGGCCTTCCTCAACCGGCTGACGCGGGCGACGCTCTGGCTCGACCGGGGCGTCGTGCGGCGGCAGGAACACGGCTTCACCAGTTTCGAGGAATGGCGCGACAAGGTCTGGGCCGAGGAGGACGAGGCCCGCCACAAGCTCGACCGCAAGATCAAGGCCGAGGCGAAATGGGCCGTCGAGGGCATCTCCGCCCGCCGGACCCGCAACCAGGGCCGCGTGCGCGCGCTACAGGCGCTTCGCGCCGAACGGTCGGCGCAGATCCGGCGGCAGGGCACAGCCGATCTGGCCATCGAGACGGGGCGCGCTTCGGGAAAGCTGGTGGTGGAGGCGAAGGAGATCACCAAGGCCTTCGGTGACAAGGTGATCCTCAAGCCCTTCTCGCTGCGCATCCAGCGCGGAGAGCGGGTGGCGCTGGTCGGGCCCAACGGGGCCGGCAAGACGACGCTGCTCAAGATGCTGATCGGGCAGGAGACGCCGGATTCGGGCACGCTCACGCTCGGCACCAATCTCGACATCGCGGTCTTCGACCAGACCCGCGCTCAGCTCGATCCCAACGCCACGCTCTGGGAGAGCCTGACCGGGGACAAGGCGCTGCGGGTGCAGGGCCGCGGCGGCGACCAGGTCATGGTGCGCGGCAACCCGCGGCACGTGGTGAGCTATCTCAAGGACTTCCTGTTCAACGAGCAGCAGGCGCGGGCGCCGGTCAGTTCGCTTTCGGGGGGCGAGAAGGCGCGGCTTTTGCTGGCCCGCATCCTCGCGCAGCCCGCGAACCTGCTGGTGCTCGACGAACCGACCAACGACCTCGACATCGAGACGCTGGACCTGCTGCAGGAGCTGCTCTCGGATTATGACGGGACGGTGCTGCTGGTCAGCCACGACCGGGACTTCCTCGACCGGATCGCCACCACCACGATCGCCATGGAGGGCGACGGGCGGGCGGTGATCTATGCCGGCGGATGGAGCGACTACCGCGCCCAGCGGGGCGAGGCGGCCGAGACCCCGGGCGAGGGCGCTGTCCGCACGGCCACGGCCAAGCCTGCCGCGCAGCCCTTGCCCGATCCTGCGCCCACGCAAGCGTCGACGCCGCGTCTGACCTTCACGGAGAAGCACCGTCTGGAGGCCCTGCCGTCCGAGATCGAGCGCCTGGAAGCCGAGATCGGCAAGCTGGAACAGTTCCTGGCCGATCCCGCGCTTTTCTCCGCCGAGCCGGTGAAGTTCCGCAAGGCGAGCGAGGCGCTCGTGGAGCGGCAGCAGGCGCTGGCGGCGGCCGAGGAGGAATGGCTCCTGCTCGAGGAGAAGGCGGCCGGTTAGGGCCGCCACATCCCGCCTGCGGGCGCCGCTTTCCGGATTGGTGTAAATCCGCCGATGCCCCCGGTTTGTGGGCCTGTCTCCGATGTTCCGTGTTAGGCTGAGTCCGAGGACCTGGAGGGAGGTGGCCGGATGACCGGCAGAAAAGGCATGGCGCGGGAGCAGATGCGCTCCGGCGACGCGATGGAGCAACCGGTGGCGGGAGCCTGCGAGAGCGGGCTCGATTACGCGAACTGGCTGGGCAACGCCTGGGTCTATTGCCTGAGCGAGATGGGAACGGAAGTGTCCCATTTCATCGCCGACCGCATCCGGGAGGATGTGCGCACCCAGCACGCGATCCTGCACTGCAAGGATCCCGCGGGCATCCAGGAGATCCAGAAGGCCTTCATCGACAAGGCGATCTCCGACTACATCGCCGAGACAGGCCGCCTCGTCGAGATCGGCAAGCAGTTCCATCACCGCGATACACCGGAACGCGCCGAGCGGTAGGCCCGCCGGTCCGGTCCGCGAAACAAGGTCTCTCACAGAGTGTTGAGGGGAGAGCCCCTGCCGTTGGCAAGGCTCCGCCCGTTTCCGTGGGGTCATGGGCGGCGTATGGCCAAGGCATTGTTTGCTCACGGGGAAATCGACGGGTGAGCCCCTTTTGCAGCTGCGGCATCGCTCCTAGGTGGGCTGTGGCCCCGGAAAACCGGGGGAAGAACCAACACCTGAGCAGCAGACCTCTACAAGGAAAGTACCATGAACACCTTTGCGAAACGCGCTCTGGGCGCGACCGTTGGCCTGTCGCTGGCAGCTCCGGCCTTTGCCGGCTCCCTCGCAGAGCCCGTCATCGAGCCGGCGCCGGCTCCCGCGCCGGTGGTCGTGACGACCCCGTCGAATGACTGGACGGGTGGCTATGCCGGTCTTCAGCTCGGCTATGGCGAACTGACCGACAACCTCGAGGGTGACGATGTCATCGGCGGCGTGCGCGCCGGTTACGACTGGGATCTCGGCAACTGGGTCGTGGGTCTCGGTGCGGAAGCGAACTTCGGCAAGATCGAGACCGACGCGGGCGACCTCGATTCGCTGTCCACCCTGCGCGTGCGCGGCGGCTACGATTTCGGCCGCACGATGGTCTATGGCGTGACCGGTGCCAGCTATGCCGCCAGCGAAGACCTGAACGACTCCTGGGGCTATTTCGGCGGTATCGGCGTGGAAACCATGGTGACCGACTCGGTGAGCCTGTCCGGCGAGATCGCTGCGCACCGCTTCGACGACTACCAGGACTTTGGCCGTGTGGACGCGACCACCGCGACGATCGGCGTGAACTACCGGTTCTGACCGGAGTCGGACGGGCGCCGAGATCCCCCATCGGCGCCCGCCAATCTTCCGGGCCGCCCCTGCCCCTGCAGGGGCTGGTCTGGAGCCTTCACTCCGTTATCCTTGCCCTTGAGCGCGCATCGGCGCTCGGACAAGGCCGGAGTGGCATCTCTTGACGACATCATTGGTCAGAAGCGCCGTCCGCGCCGCGCTGGCAGCGGTTCTGCTCGCGGGCTGTACGCCGGTCGATCCGGCACTGGAGCCGTCCCTGGCCATCGAGTTCGAGGGCAACAGCCAGGGCAATGCCGCCGGTGGGGGAACGGGGCTCTCGCAGGCGCGCGCGCTGCCCGGGGCCAATCCCGCTTGGAACTCCGCCCAGCGGATCCCCAATACCAACCCGCGCATCGTAACCAACAACGTTTACGGGCCGGGCCAGAGCTCCGACGCCTATGGCCAGGTGGTCCACCACAACCCCGGTCTGATCATCGAGCAGACAGCGGTGGGATCGGGGGATTACCGGGACCAGTACGGCCGGCCCGTCACCTGCTACGGAAGTGGCATGGGCACCTACTGCCGCTGAGCCGACCGGGCGCGCTTGTCTCCGGAAACCTGCCGTGATTGGGTCCGGCGAGGCATCACCACAGGAGCGCCCGATGATCCGCTTTTCCGCCGCCGAGCTGGAAGCCGCCGCCACGCTGGTCCATGCGCAGGTGCCGCCGACCCCGCTGCATCACTGGCCATTGCTCTCCGAGGCCGTGGGCGCGGAGCTGTTGGTGAAGCACGAGAACCACGCGCCGACCGGTGCCTTCAAGGTGCGCGGCGGGGTGACCTTCATCGATTGGCTGCGCCGTACGGACCCGCACGCCGCCGGCATCTGCACCGCAACGCGGGGCAATCACGGCCAGAGCCAGGCCCGCGCCGCCCGAGCCGCCGGGCTGCGGGCGCTGATCTACGTGCCGGAAGGCAATTCGCAGGAAAAGAACGCGGCGATGCGGGCCTTTGGCGGCGAACTGGTGGTGCATGGCTCCGATTTCGACGCGGCGCGGGAGGAGGCGTTTCGCGTGGCCGGGGCCGAGGGGCTGACGATCGTGCCGCCGTTCCACCGGGAACTGGTGCGCGGCGTTGCGACCTACGGCTGGGAGATGTTCCGCGCCGCGCCCGACCTGGACACCGTCTACGTGCCGATCGGCTGTGGCTCCGGCATCTGCGGCACGATCCTCGCACGCGATGCGCTCGGGCTGTCGACCCGCGTCGTGGGCGTGGTCTCGGAGCGTGCGGCCTGCGCGCAGCTTTCGGTCGCGGCCGGGGCGCTGGTCGAGACCGACACCGCCCGCACCTTTGCCGACGGGATGGCCGTGCGGGTCCCCGTGCAGGAGGCGCTCGACATCTATTCAGCCGGCGCCGACCGGATCGTCACCGTCAGCGAGGACGAGATCGCCGAAGCCATTCGGCTGCTGTTCCGCGCCACGCACAATGTGGCCGAGGGGGCGGGCGCGGCGGCACTTGCGGCGCTGATGCAGGAGCGCGAGTCGATGGCGGGCCGCAAGGTCGGGGTCGTTCTCTCCGGCGGCAACGTGGATATGCCGCTCTTTCGTCAGATCCTCGGCGGAACCACCCCGGCGGTCTGAGCGTTCTCTGTTGCGATCCCGTTGCCGCGCGCCGCGGTCTCGGGCATCAGAATGGGGGTGCCGTGCCCGATGCGGGCCGGTCAAACGGAGTGAACGAGATGCAGCTCTACACTTGCCCGGCCTGCAACGCCCGGCTCTACTTCCGCAACTCCGTCTGCGGGGCCTGCGGCACGGCGGTCAGCTATGACGACACGCAGGACGCCTTCGTGACCGGTGCCGTGCCCTGCGCGAATGTCGACCGGATCGGGTGCAACTGGGTGGGCGACCCCGAAGCCGATGGGCTTTGCCGGTCCTGCCAGATGACCGACGTCGTGCCCGACCTCTCGATCGAGCCGAACCAGGAGCTCTGGGCGGAGGGAGAAGTGGCCAAGCGTTGGGCGCTGGCCAACCTGGCCCGCTGGGGCTGGTTCGGCGCCGAAGACACGGGCCAGCTGCCGGCCTTCCACTTCAAGTCCGAGCGCACCCGCAAGGGCCGCGAGCACGTGACGATGGGCCATGCCGCCGGCGTCATCACCCTCAACGTCGCCGAGGCGGATGACGCGATCCGGGTCCGCAACCGGGAGATGCTCGACGAGGATTACCGGACGATGCTGGGGCACCTGCGCCATGAACTTGCGCATTTCCTGTTCGAACGGCTGGCCGAGGACCCGGCCTTTCCCGAGGCCTTTCGCGCGCTCTTCGGAGACGAACGGGCCGATTACGGCGAGGCGCTCGAGCGCCATTATGCCGACGGCCCGCGCGCCGGCTGGCAGGAGATCTTCATCACCCCCTATGCCAGCGCCCATCCGCACGAGGACTGGGCCGAGACGGTGGCCCATCTCATCCACCTGACCGACATCGTGGATACCGCGGCCGCGGTGCAGGTCGCGTGGCCGACCGCCGCGTCCGTGCCGGCCGATGCCTATGCCACGACCGATGCCGAGGCCCTGATCGTCTCGGCGGTCGATCTCGGGATGGCCCTCAACCAGGTGAACCGGGCGATGGGGCTCGCGGACCTTTATCCTTTCGTGCTGACCGACGCCGTGCGGGACAAGCTGGAATTCGCCCACGGCTGGCTCAACCGAAAGGCGCGCGGCTAGGGCGGCGGATCAGGCTGGATCGAGCCCGGCCTGTACCTTCTTCGGCAGGCTGGCGCGGATGATGCCGTAGGAGGTACGAACGCGGTGCGCGGCTTCCTCCGCATCCACCGCGTCGAACGGCACCAGCACCCAGGAGCGGTGAAAATACGGCGCCTTCTCGAAGCGCCCGGTCTCGCGCAGCATCTCGGCGGTGGGCACGTCGGCGCATTTGACCGACACTCCGCGCCCCTCGGCACCGAGCGCGGCAAAGATCTTGCCGCCGACCTTCCAGATGTCGTGCCCCGGCCCGAAGGGCTCGGATACGTCCGCGCCCGGCAGGCCGGCGCAGAGGGCGTTGATCGAGTCGCGGTCCATGCCGCGAGTGTGCCGCTCGCCGGACGTTGCCGCAAGCCGGGCGTTCGACGCCTGTTCGCCGGTGATCTGGCTTTTCGGCCGCGCGGCGCTATCGTTCACTGCCCATGGTTTCATCCAAACGGGACATATCATGACCGCACGGCTGCGCCTGAGCCGAGAGCTGGTGGAGCGACTTCCGTCGCGGGTGGACGAGCGCGGGCCCGTCCGGGTGCCCGACCCTCCGCCCGAGTATTACCCCGAGACCGCCACCCGTCTGATCGACGCGGTGCCTCCGGGCGAGGGGCTCTGGGTCTTTGCCGCAGGCTCGCTAATCTGGAACCCGCGTTTCGAGGAGGTCGAGCGCCGGGCCGCGATGGTGCACGGCTGGCGGCGCGCCTTCTGCTACCACGACGCGCGGATGCGGGGCAGCCCCAAGACGCCGGGGCGGATGTTGAGCCTCGACCGCGGCGGGGCCTGTGGCGGCTTCGTGATCCGCATGGCGCCGGACGGGTTGGAGGACCGCCTCGTCGCACTCCTGAAGACAGAGCCACCGGTGCCGCCGAAATGGGTCCGGGCCGAAAGCGAGGACGGGGCGGTGCGGGCCATCGCCTTCACCGCCAGCCCGGATTTCCCGCTCTACGATCCGGAGCCGCCGCTGGAGGAACTGGCCGACACCCTGGCCGCCGCGGTCGGCCACCTGGGATCGATGGCGGAGTACATCCTCAACACGGTGCTCCATCTTGACCAGGCGGGGATCCACGATCCGCATCTGTGGCAGGTCCAGGATCTCGTGGCCGAGCGGCTGGAGCGGCTCGGCTGAGGCCCGGCGCGAAAAGGCTTGGCGCGGGCGGGGCTTGGCGGTAAGAAAGCCGCCATGAACCGTTGCAGCATCAACATCTGCATCTGCATTATCCGCTGACATCGTCAGGCGGGCCGGTTCCTTCATTCCCTTTCCAGAGCGAAGTTGCTAGACCCGCCGGCGCCGCCCGGAACGAGAGGAATAGCCATGGCCGAGATCAGGCTCTGGAACACCCGAACCCGCAGCAAGGAACTGCTGGTTCCGATCGACCCCGAGAACGTGCGGATGTATGTCTGCGGGCCGACGGTCTATGATCGCGCGCACATGGGCAATGCGCGGCCCGTGATCGTCTTCGACGTGCTCTACCGGCTGCTTCGCCACGTCTACGGAGCGGATCACGTGACCTACGTGCGCAATTTCACCGACGTCGACGACAAGATCATACGCCGCGCCGAGGAGAGCGGGCGGCCGATCGACGCGATCACCGAGGAAACCATCCGCTGGTATCACGAGGACATGGGCGCGCTTGGCGTGCTGGTGCCGAACGA
The DNA here is from genome assembly GCF_900188335.1 of Tropicimonas sediminicola. GTDB lineage: Bacteria > Pseudomonadota > Alphaproteobacteria > Rhodobacterales > Rhodobacteraceae > Tropicimonas > Tropicimonas sediminicola. The sequence goes on from NZ_FZOY01000003.1 coordinate 170,004, forward strand.
GGAGCCCCGCGCCACCGCCTATATCGGCGAGATGGTGGCGATGATCGAGGACCTGATCGCCAGGGGCTTTGCCTATGCGGCCGAGGGACATGTGCTGTTCGCTGTCGACAAGTACGACGAATACGGCGCGCTTTCCGGCCGGTCGGTCGACGACATGATCGCCGGCGCCCGGGTCGAGGTCGCGCCCTACAAGCGCAACCCGATGGATTTCGTGCTCTGGAAGCCCTCCGACATGGACCAGCCGGGATGGGAAAGCCCCTGGGGCCGTGGCCGTCCGGGCTGGCACATCGAATGCTCGGCGATGAGCCATGCGCTGCTCGGCGAGAATTTCGACATCCACGGCGGCGGCAACGACCTGATGTTCCCTCACCACGAGAACGAGATCGCCCAGAGCCGCTGCGCCCACCCGGGCAGCGACTTCGCGAAGGTCTGGATGCACAACGAGATGCTGCAGGTCGAGGGCAAGAAGATGTCCAAGAGCCTGGGCAATTTCTTCACCGTGCACGACGTGCTGGAACAGGGCATCCCCGGCGAGGTGATCCGCTTTGTCTATCTCTCGACGCATTACCGCAAGCCGATGGACTGGACGGCGGAAAAGGCGCGCAAGGCGGAGTCCACCTTGTTCGGTTGGGCTGCCGACATTGAGAATGTAAAGCAGAGCGCCGAGGTTCCCGAAGAACTCATTGAGTATTTGGCGGATGATCTTAACACTCCTGGCGCGATTTCGGTTCTTCACAAACTCTCGAAAGACGGGCGCCACTCGGAATTGAAATCGTCGCTCCTGCTATTGGGGCTTGATCTGAAATTGGACCGTGGGTCAGCAAAAGCTCTCGAGATGATTGAACGCGGTTTGCAAAGCCGGCCGCTGATTGAAAAGCTCGTTGGCGAGTTGGCGCAGGCACGAAAAAATAAGGACTACGCTCGGGCTGACGCTTTGCGTGACGGCATGAACGCGGCTGGGGTCAGCCTGAGTTACGGCAAAGATGGTGACGTAACGTTCAAACTCGAAAGCGATTTCGATATGACCAAACTCGAGGCGTTATCGTGAACCGTCGATTGAAAAGAGCAGGGGCGGCCCTGTCGGAATGGGTATTTGAACACCAAGAAGAAGGGGCACAGCATGAGCAAGGAGCGGCTCTACCTGTTCGACACCACGCTGCGCGATGGCCAGCAGACGCAGGGCGTGCAGTTCAGCCTCGAGGAGAAGCACGAGATCGCGGCGATGCTGGACGGGCTCGGGATCGACTATATCGAGGGGGGCTGGCCGGGGGCGAACCCGACCGACAGCGAGTTTTTCGATGCGCCGCCGCAACTCGGGCACGCGACCTTCCTGGCCTTCGGCATGACCAAGCGGGCCGGGCGCTCGGCGGCCAATGACGAGGTGCTGGCCGGGGTCGTCAACGCGGGCACGCCGGCGGTCTGCCTTGTCGGCAAGAGCCACGATTTCCACGTCACCACCGCGCTCGGCGTGAGCCTGGAGGAGAACCTCGCGGCGATTGCCGACAGCGTCTCGCACCTTGTCTCGCTCGGACGCGAGGCAATCTATGACGCGGAGCATTTCTTCGACGGCTACAAGGCCAACTCGGATTACGCGCTGGCCTGCCTGCAGGCGGCGCTGGAGGCCGGCGCCCGCTGGGTCGTGCTCTGCGACACCAACGGCGGCACCTTGCCCGCCGAGATCGGCGAGATCACCCGCGCGGTGATCGCGGCCGGGGTGCCCGGCGACCGGCTGGGCATCCACACCCACAACGACACCGGCAACGCTGTGGCGGGCACGCTGGCGGCGATCGACGCGGGCGCGCGGCAGATCCAGGGCACCCTGAACGGGCTGGGCGAGCGCTGCGGCAACGCCAACCTCGTCTCGCTGATCCCGACGCTGCTGCTCAAGGAACCCTATGCCAGCCGCTACGAAACCGCGGTGACGCCGGAGGGGCTTGCGAGCCTCACCCGCGCCAGCCGGATGATGGACGACATCCTCAACCGGGTGCCGTTCCGTGGCGCGCCCTATGTCGGGGCCTCGGCCTTCGCCCACAAGGCCGGGCTGCATGCCTCGGCGATGCTCAAGGATCCCTCGACCTACGAACATGTCGACCCGTCGCTCGTCGGCAACGAGCGCATCATCCCGATGTCGAACCAGGCGGGACAGTCGAACCTGCGCAGGCGCCTCGAAGAGGCGGGGCTGGTGGTGGAGCCGGGCGATCCGGCGCTCGGGCGGATCCTGGATCTGGTCAAGGCGCGCGAGGCGGCCGGCTATTCCTACGACACGGCTCAGGCCAGTTTCGAGCTGCTGGCGCGGCGCGAACTGGGCCAGCTTCCGCGCTTCTTCACGATCGACCGGTACCGGGTGGTGGTGGAGCGCCGCAAGAACCGCTTCGGCGAGACGATCTCGCTGTCGGAGGCCGTCGTGGTGCTGTTCATCGGCGGCGAGAAACGGCTGTCGGTCTCGGAATCTCTCGACGAGACCGGCTCGGACCGAGGCCCGGTCAACGCGCTTTCCCGGGCGCTCGCCAAGGACCTCGGGCCGCTCCAGCCTTTTGTCGAGGACATGAAGCTGGTGGACTTCAAGGTGCGGATCACCAACGGTGGCACAGAGGCCGTGACCCGTGTCATCATCGACAGCGAGGACAGCTCCGGGCGGCACTGGTCGACGGTCGGGGTCTCGGCGAACATCGTCGATGCCTCCTTCGAGGCGCTGCTCGAGGCGATCCAGTGGAAACTGCTGCGGGACGGCGCGCCCGCGTCCTGAGGAGCCGCAGGTTGGACAAGGAAGCCTTTTTCACCTTGCACCGGGAGCTGCCACGCGAAGGGCCGGGCTGTCCGGAGGACGTGCTCTGGGCGATCGGCGTTGCCGGCACCCATGGCGAGGCCCGCATCTGCGATGCCGGCTGCGGGCCGGGCGCCGATACCGAGGCGCTGGCCGAATACCTGCCGGAGGCCTGGATCGACGCGGTCGATCTGCACGGTCCTTTCGCCGAGGCCACGTCCGCCCGCTGCGCCCGGTTCGGGCCGCGGGTGAAGGCCTGGCAGGGCTCGATGGCCGATCTTGCGGGGCCGTACGACCTGATCTGGTGCGCCGGGGCGCTCTATTTCCTCGGCGTCACCGAAGGGCTGGAGGCGTTCCGGCCGATGCTGACGCGTGCCGGCCGGGTGGCGTTCTCGGAGCCCGTGTTGCTCGGCGGCGCGGAGCCGCGTGCAGTACAGGATTTCTGGGCCGAGTACCCGGCCATCACCGACGAGGCCGGGATCGCCGCCCGGATCGCCGCCGCGGGTTATCGGCCGCTCGATACCCGGCTGGTGATCGGCGCGCCGTGGGAGGCCTATTACGCCCCGATGGAGCGCCGCATCGCCGCGCTCCGCGCCGAGGGCGTCTCCGACGCGGTCGAGGCGGTCCTGCGTGAAGGCGAGACCGAGATCGCGCAATGGCGCACCGCGCCGGAGCGCATCGCCTACCTGCTCTGCGTGGTGGAGCCGGAATGAGCCTCGACGCATGCGCCGTGATCGTCGCGCGGGGCGACCCGGACCGGTTCCTGGCCACGATGGCGGCACCGGTGGCGGCGCGCGAATTGCTGCTGCCGCTTTATGCCTTCAACGTGGAGGTCGCCCGTCTGCCCTGGGTCTCGCCGGAGCCGATGATCTGCGAGATGCGCCTGCAATGGTGGCGCGACCTGCTGACCCGGATTGCCGCCGGCACCGTGCCCGACACCCACGAAATCGCTGCTCCGCTGGCCGGTGTCATCGGGCATAACGGGGCAGTGGCGGAGGTGCTCGACCGGCTGATCGTTGCGCGACAGTGGGACATCTACCGCGATCCCTTCGAGGACGATGCGGCGCTTCACGCCTATATCGATGCGACGGCTGCCGGGCTGACCTGGGCTGCCGCGAATGTACTCGGCGCGCCGGAGGCCAGTGAGCCCGCGATCCGAGACGCGGGATGGGCTGCGGGTCTCGCGAACTACCTCCGCGCCGTTCCGGAACTGGAGACGCACGGCCGCCGTCCGCTCGTGGACGGACGGCCCGCAGCCGTCTCCGCCCTTGCGCAAGCCGGGCTCGACCGCCTCGCGCGGGCTCGCAAGGCGACGATCCCGGCCGAGGCTTATCCGGCGCTCCTGGCGGGCTGGCGGGCGAAAGCGACGCTGGAAAGAGCGGCGAAGGAACCCGCGCGGGTTGCGGACGGGGCGCTCCACGAAAGCGAGTTTGCCCGCCGTGGCGGCCTCTTTCTCCGGTCGCTCCGCGGCACGTGGTAGCGCCCGGATCCGGTTCTTTTGTCCTGAACTATCCCCGCCGGAGGCACGATTTTTCCTACGAAAAATCGTTGCCCCGCTGTCAGTCTTCGGGCCGCAGGGCGAGCCAGATCAGCGCGCCGCCGGCCAGCGCGAGGAACGGTGCCATCGCCAGGTTGACCGACATCCAGCCCTGCTGCGCATCGCCACCCGTGCAGTTCATCAACCCGCCCGAGACCAGCGACGCAAGGGCGACGCAGCCGAAGACCAGCGTGTCGTTCATCCCCTGAACCCGTCCGCGCTCTTCCGGGGCATGGGCCTGCGAGAGCATCGTGGTCGCGCCGATGAAGCCGAAGTTCCAGCCGAGCCCGAGCAGGATGAGCGCGAGGAAGAATTGCTCGAGTTCGACTCCGCTCAGGGCGACCACCCCGCCGCCGGCAAGGATCACCAGGCCGGCCGAGATCACGGTCCGCACGCCGAAGCGCGAGATGAGATGCCCGGTGAAGAACGACGGAATGAACATGGCGAGGACATGCGCGGTGACGACGTATCCGGCTGTCTCGGTCTCGAAGCCGCAGCCGACGACGGCAAGTGGCGTCGACGTCATCACCAGGTTCATCAGCGCATAGGTGGTCATGCCGCAGATCATCGCCACCAGCACCGTCGGGTCGCGCAGCAGCTCGAGCCGGCTGCGACCGCGGGGAGCGCCGGCTTCCGGGCGGGGAGGTTTCGGAATGTCGAGCAGGAAGAACAGCGACATGCCGACGATGTTGATGGCAATCGCGCCAAGATAGGTCCCTAGAAACGGCACGACATAGGCGTCGGCCAGGCTCGTCCCCAGCGTCGGCCCGATCATCGCCGAGACCAGTCCGCCGGCCATGACGTAGGAAATCGCCTTGGGGCGGAAGTCGTCGGAGGCCGTGTCGGCGGCCGCGAACCGGTAGAAGCCCTGGGCGGAGACGTAGATCCCGGTGAGGTAGGACCCCAGCAGGAACAGCGGGAAGCTGCCCACCCAGAGCCCGCGGGCCGAGACCGCGGCCCCGAGGATGCCGCCGAAGACGCCGATGAAGAACCCGGCGCGCCGCCCAAGCATCTGCATCGCGGAGGACAGCCAGGGCGCGGTGGTCATCGAGCCGATGACGATCATCGAGACCGGCAGGGTTGCGAGGCAGACATTGGGCGCCAGCATGCTCCCGGCCAGCCCGGCGATGGTGTAGATCATCGGCAGTTGCGAGCCGAGGATGGCCTGGGCTGCGACGAGGATCCACACGTTGCGGCGGGCGCGGGAATCGGGCTGGATGGATTGGGCGGCGTCGGTCATGGATCGCCATTGCCCGCGTTTTCGCCAAAGAGCAAGGGGCGGGCTCCTGGCTTTGCGCAGGTTTCGGGTTGGCGTCGGATGACCTGCCCTTTAGGTGCCCGGTTCCGGTGTCTTCCTGCGGCCGGCGTGGCGATATGGCAGGCAAAACAGAATCTTGCCGTGGAAAGGTGAAACGATGTCTCGGGTCGGGCGGATCATTCAAACCCCGGATTGCGTGGCCGAAGGGGCCGACTGGCTGGCCCGGACGGAGCCACGTTTTGCCGCGGCCCTGATCCGGACCGGCCCGCTGCCGCTGCGACGGCGCAAGGACGGTTACGAGGCGCTGCTGGCCGCGATCGTCAGCCAGCAGGTCTCGGTGGCCTCGGCGGACGCGATCTGGGGGCGGCTCAAGGCGGCGCGGCTGACCGGTCCGCGCAAGGTGGGCTGGGCGTCCGACGAAGAGCTGCGCGCCTGCGGCCTCAGCCGGCAGAAGATCCGCTATGCCAAGGCGCTGGCCGAGGCGCGTATCGACTACGCCGCGCTGCGGGATGCGCCGGCGGAAGAGGTGATCGCAACGCTCGTGGAGGTGCCGGGGATAGGCCGCTGGACGGCCGAGATCTATGCCATGTTCTCCCTCGGACGGGCAGATGTCTTTGCGCCGGGCGACCTGGCCCTGCAGGAGGCCGCGCGGATGATCTTTGAACTGGAAGCCCGCCCGACCGAGAAGGCGCTGCGGCAGATGGCCGAGGACTGGAGCCCCTGGCGGGGCGTCGCAGCGCGGCTGCTCTGGGCCTATTTCCGCGTCTCCAAGAGCCGCGAAGGCATCCGCTAGGATGCCGCCGCGGCCGCTTCAGCCCGCGGGCACCAGCATGAAGAGCTCGCTTTCGTCGCCGAGGTAGGCACGCAGCCCGAGCTTGCCCTCCGCCACCGAGAGCATGTTGCCGCTGTCACGGTTGCGCAGCCGTACGCCGTCGGGGCTGGTGATCAGGTGGAACTGCTGCACGCGGGTGACATTGCCGTCGATGGGGGCGGCCAGTGCCGGGGGCGCGTCGCTGTGGCGGTCGAGCGAGGTGACAACGCGGTCCGGGGTGGCGAGGGTCAGGTGACCTTCCTTCCAGGTCAGGCGCCACCGGCTGGGGGCCTGCACCAGCGCAAGCGCCGCGTCGGGCGCGGCCGAGGAAAGCCCGACCCAGGCATCGGGAAGGGATACCGACTGCAGCGTGTAGAGCCCGTCGGGAAAGGGCGTGGCGTCCCAGATCTCCGACCAGAGCGGTCCGCGGTAGGTGCAGGGCAGCTGCTGCGAGGCGATGGTGCTGCCGTAGGTCGGACCGATGAAACGGACGCCGTTCTCGGTGACGGTCGCATTGCCCTGCAACTCGGCGGTGTTGGCGCGGGAGGTGTCATCGGCGGTCGGCGCGGCCGCGTCGAAATCCCACCAGCCGATCACGCCGGCATCCTCGGGGCCCGTGACGTCCAGATCGGCTGGGCCGATCGCCCGGTCGAAGACGGCGAAGCGGTGGATCGTGCCGCGCATGTCGAACCGGTTCCGAATCCCCTGGCCGAGGATGAACGGGCTCGAATTGGCCGTCACATCGCCGTTGCCCCTCGATGTCCCGACGTTCTGGCCGTCGAGCCAGAGCGTCACGCCTTCCGGGGCGAAGGTCACGATGGCCTCGTGGCGCTCGCCTTCCTGCACCGACCGTGGCTTGCTGCTGACGCGGCGCTTGCGCCCTTTCACCGAATGGATCACCTGGATCACGCCGTTGCGTTCGATGCTGAGCCGGAAATCGCCATCAGTCTCGTTGTTGCGCGATTTCGCCAGAACGTCGCCCTTGAGCTCCTCGGCGGTGAATTGCACGGCGAATGAAAGGGTGCGGGCGGCATAGGCGGGAAGGTGCGGGATCACGACGCGGTCTTCGAGCTGGCCGTACTGGATGTCCCGGATCCCGTCGAGCTGTTCAGGGCGCAGCGGCACCGGCAGCGCGCCCACGGTCTCGCCGGACGAGAACAGGTAATCGGTGATCCGGGCCACCGACGGCATCCAGATGCCGCCCGAACAGGCCCCCGAGATCGAGCCGCGGGTGTGGATCGGGTTGTGCGGATAGAGCTCCCAGTTCGTCATGTCGTCGCGTCGCGAGCGCAGCAGGCCCGCGGCTTCAGGATAGTCGAACTGCGGCGTGTCCGGACCGTCGAAGCCGTTGCCGCCGGTGTAGATCAGGTAGACCCAGTCCGGGTCCTGCGGGTCCTCGAAGAAGACCAGCCCGATGATATGGCCCTGGTCGAACCAGTCGTCGCCGACCGTCGGCTCGTAGATCTTGATCGGTGCGCCCCAGGCCACGCCATCCTTGCTGAACCGCACCGAGATGATGTTGTCCTCGCCGGTGTTGTCGGCCATCACCCAGTCGCCCGGAGCCCGCTCGAGGATCGCCGATTGCCCGAACCGGCCGGGGCGTCCGTTCTCGTCGGTGTAGTGGCCACCGTAGGTCCAGGTGTTGCCGCCGTCGTCCGAATAGACGTAGTGGCGGAAGGCCTTGAGATTGTAGGTCAGCGACAGGCGCGCGCCGCGGGGCAGGGGCTTGCCGTTCAGCGGATACTCGATCTGCAGCGGCGCATCCGTCCCGACATTGCGCAAGGCGTAATCCTGGTTGCGCGCGAGCTTCTCGCCGCGTCCCTTCTTGCGCCCCTTGCCCTCTGCGGCCTTCCCGCGGCGGATCAGGGACAGGCTGACGCTCTGGGCAAAGCCGACGGGGTAGGGCGCTTCGAAGACCGTCGTCGCGCCGTCGCCCTCTAACACCACGTCCGACGGCCCGTTCCGCTCCTTGAACTTGTAGGACAGGATGATCCGTCCACTCGACATGCAGACCGGCACGTGGCCGGACATGAACCCATCGACATGGCTGAAGCGCGCCGGCATCTGATCGGGCTGGAACAGCGGAACATCGGGGCTGCGCACGGTCCAGCCGGTGGCCTTCCACCCCTCGAAATCGACGATCGGTGCATCGAAGATGTTGAGGCCCTGGTCGTATTCCTTGCCGTCGATCCCGCCGCGCAGGAAGAGCATCATCGACTCGCTCTTGAGAATGCATTTCGAGGTGCTCGGCAGGAGCTTGGAATTCAGCCGCGAGCCGGACATCCAGCTGTTGTCGAGCGCGGCATTGCCGGTCTTGACCGAGGCGTGCGGGACGTGCGGGATCTCGGTGACCGGGACGAGGCGGATCAGGGTCATGGTTCTGGTGCCCGAAGCTGGAAAAGGTTCACGACACGCTCACCGATTGGGGGCGGAAACGTCAACTCCGGAGTCGGCCTCGATCCGCACAACCGCGCGATGGGCCCAGGGCGGGGACGAGGGGCGCGGGCTGGCAAAGGCCGTCTCGAACGGGTAGGACCGGGCGACGGCAGGTACATTCAGCAGGGACGCGCAAGCATGGCACGAGAACTGAAATCCGGGCGCAAGGGCGCCGCCAGGGGCACGGCGAAACAGGTGGTGATCTTCGTCCACGGCTATGGCGCCGACGGCAACGACCTGCTCGGCCTAGCCGATCCGCTGATGCCGCATCTGCCCGACACCGCCTTCTACGCGCCCGACGCGCCGGAGCGCTGCGTGGGCAATCCCTTCGGCTACCAATGGTTCCCGATCCCCTGGCTCGACGGCTCGTCGGAAGAGGCGGCCAAGACCTCCATGGCAACGTCTGTGGAGGACCTGAACGCCTTTATCGACAAGGTGCTGGCCGACGAGGGGCTGACGCCGGACCGCCTGGTCCTGCTCGGCTTCAGCCAGGGCACGATGATGAGCCTGCACGTGGCACCGCGCCGCGATGCCCCGATCGCCGCGCTGGTCGGTTTCTCCGGCCGGCTGCTGGAGCCGGAGCGGCTACAGGCCGAGACGAAGGTCCGGATGCCGGTGCTCTTGCTGCATGGCGACCAGGACGACATGGTGCCGTTCCCTTCGCTGAAAGAGGCCGCCGACGCGCTGGTTGCCGCCGAGTTCGAGACCTATGCCTTCGTGATGAAAGGCATGGGCCACGGCATCGCGCCGGACGGGCTGGGCCAGGCGGTGGGCTTCATTCGCAACAAGCTGGGGCTGGACGCGGACTGATCCGCCGCCTTGACAGGCCGGGGCCGGCGATGGGATAGAGCCGTCGTCGGAACCGCCTGCCGAAAGGGTAGGGAGGCAGAGCCGCAGGCGCACACGGAGGACAGAGCAGTGGACATCAAGGCAGCGACCGCATTCGCCCGTCCCGCTCTCCCAATCCGCGTTGCCGATGCCCCTTCTGACCTTCGATTCCCTCACCCTTTCCCGTCCTGATTCCACACCCCTTGTCACCGGGCTCACCTGCAGCCTGACCTCCGGCCTGATTGGCCTGGTGGGCGCGAACGGGTCCGGCAAATCCACGCTCCTGCGGGTCGTGGCCGGAGATGTGCCCGCCCGCGCCGGGCATGTGATCTGCGCCGGCACGACAGCCCGTCTGCGCCAGAGTTTCGACCCCGAGGACAGTGTCGCGTGCCTGTTCGGCAAGGCAGGTACGCTGGACCTGCTCGACCGCGCCGCTTCCGGGCGGGCGACGGCGGAGGACCTGGCCGAGGCCGACTGGATGCTCGAATCCCGGCTCGAGACGGCCCTGGCCCGCGTCGGGCTCGGCGCCGTCGATCCGCGCGCGTCGCTTGGGCGACTCAGTGGCGGCCAGCAACGGCGCGCGGCGCTGGCGGCGCTGTTCTTCGACTGCCCGGAAATTGTGCTGCTCGACGAGCCGACCAACGATCTCGACGCGGAGGGGCGGCAGATTGTCCGCTCCCTTCTGAACGAGCATCGCGGGCGGGGGCTGGCGCTGGTGGCCAGCCACGACCGGGCGCTGCTCGACGGGATGGACAGGATCCTCGCGCTGGAGGCCGGATCGGCTCAGCTCCACACCGGCGGCTGGTCCAGCTACGAGGCGGCCCGGGCTGCTGCGCGCGCCCGCGCCGAGGCGCGGCTGGAGCGGGCCGACAGGGCGGTCGCGGCGGTCGAGTCGGCGATTGGCGAAAGCGCTCGCAAGAGCGCTGGCCGGGCGCGGCAGGGACGCGCTCTCCGGGTCTCCGGCAGCCAGGGCAAGATGCTGACCGACGCCATGCGCGACCGCGCCGAAAGCCGTGGTGCCGGCGCCGCGCGGCTGGCTGAACGCAAGCGGAGCGAGGCGCGCGTGGAACTGGAAGAGGCGCGCGCCGCCCTGCCGCCAACCCGGCCGCGCCGGCTCGATGCCGCGCCGGATGCGCGACGCCACGGGAAAGTGCTGGATCTGCGCGAAGTGAGCTTCAGATTCGGTGAGCAAGCACCTGTTGTGCAGAGCTTTTCCATGGATGTGCAGGCGGGCGAAAGGGTTGCGCTGGTGGGGCCGAACGGCTCCGGAAAGTCCACGCTCCTCCGCCTGTGCGCGGGGCTTCTGGAGGCCGACGCGGGCGAGATCTCGCGCGGGAGCCTCGCCTTTCTGGACCAGCAGACAGCCTTGCTCGGGGAGGCCGGCACCCTCGCCAACGCCTTCGCTCGCCACCACCCCGGGCTCGGCCGGAACGCCATCCATGCGGCACTCGCGCGGATGGGATTTCGCGGTGCGGCTGGGAACGCGGAGGTTGCCGGTCTGAGCGGTGGCGAGCGGATGCAGGCCGCCCTCGCGCTGGTGCTTGCGGGGGCCTCTCCGCCCGATCTCTTGGTGCTCGACGAGCCGACCAACCACCTCGACATCCCCGCGCTCGAAGCCGTGGAGGCCGGATTGTCCGGCCATGCCGGCGCGATGCTGGTGGTCAGCCACGACGCCGCCTTCCTCGACCGGCTGGCGCCGATCCGGCGGGTGACGCTCCCCGGCTGTGGATAATTGTCACATCGATGTCACCGAGCCGCGATACCCAATGGCCAAATCCACCGTATCACGAGGGTTGTCAGGCGGAAAACGCCACATATAGTTGTCTTCAGCTGGGGCGGGGTGTCCCGCCCTGAGCCACGGAGCAGGCAGGCAGGGCAGGGGCGGAGTCACAGGACCATGGACGGCGATTTCAGAAAACACTTCGTGCGGGAACCGAACAATCTGCGGCACCATCCGGCGCTGGTGCTGAACGCGGATTACCGGCCGCTGTCCTATTACCCGCTGTCACTCTGGCCCTGGCAGGAGGCGATCAAGGCGGCCTGGCTCGACAGGGTGGATATCGTGGCCGAGTACGACGAGGTCGTCAGAAGCCCCTCCACCACGATCCGAATACCCTCGGTGGTCGTCCTGAAAGATTTCGTCAAACCCCAGAAGCGCGTGGCCTTCACGCGCTTCAATTTGTTTCTGAGGGACCAGTTCTGCTGCCAGTATTGCGGCGCCAAGGGCGATCTTACCTTCGATCACGTCGTGCCGCGCGCCCGCGGAGGCATCACCAGCTGGGAGAACGTGGTCGCCGCCTGTTCGAGCTGCAACCTGAAGAAGGGCTCCAAGTCGCTGCGCCAGGCCGGGATGAGCCTGCTCAAGTCGCCGCGTCGCCCGGGTGCGGAAGAGTTGCGCAACGTCGGTCGCAAGTTCCCGCCCAATCACCTGCACAAGAGCTGGCTGGATTTCCTCTACTGGGATGCCGAGCTGGAAGCCTGAACCGGCCGCAGGCGCCTGTCAGTGACTGCCGGCGCTCGAGAAAAGCTGGATCACCACCACGCCGGTCACGATCAGTGCGAGGCCGATCATCGCCGCCGCGTCGAGCTTCTGCCCGAAGACCTTGAAGCCGATCAGCGTGATCAGCACCATCCCCAACCCCGACCAGATCGCATAGGCGACTCCGACGGGGATCGCCTTCATCGCCAGCGACAGCAGGTAGATCGAGACCGCATAAGCCAGCGCCATCACCAGTGTTGGCCCGAGCCGCGTCATCTGCTGGCTGGAATGCAGCGCCGTCGTGCCGACGACCTCGGTCAGAATGGCGCCGATCAGCGCGACGACATGGGTCGGCATGGAAACCTCACGTTGCGATGTAGCGGTCGCGCCGGTGATTGACGGCGATCACGCCGTTCAGCACCACCGCGCCCAGCAAGGAATAGGCGACGACATGGCCCGGGAACAGGAAAAAGGCGACGGCGAAGAGCACGATGTCGACCGCGAGCTGCACATAGCCCGCCCGGATCCCGAGCCGGTCCTGCGCCAGCAGCGCCAGCACGCCCAGCCCGCCGAGGCTGCCGCGGTGACGAAAGATCGCCAGCAGCCCCAGCCCGGTCAGCACGCCGAAGACCACCGTGCCGAGCAGCGGCGTCAGCCGCTCGAAGGCCAGCCAGTGCGGCAGCAGGTCCACCAGAAGCGACAGCGCGAAGACGCAGCCCAGCGACTTCAACGTGAACTCCAGCCCCATGCGCCGCCATGCAAGCCAGTAGAACGGCAGGTTGATGACGGCAAAGACCAGCCCGAAGGACCATCCCGTGAGATAGGAGATGATCAGCGCCACCCCGGCCGTCTGGCCCGTCAGGAAGCCGAGATGGGCAAGGAAGGTGAGGCCGAGGGCGCAGATGAACACGCCGATGGCGAGGCCCTGGGCATCGTCGACCGGGGTGTGGCGCACCGCGTCGGCATCGGGCGGCGAAAGCATCGGGGAGGGCAAGGCGCGGGCTCCATGTATCTTGCATGCCGCCATGGGCCGGGCCGGCTGCGACCGGCCCACGGTGGTTCGGGGACGGGCGTACCATGCTGCGTGCCGAGGGTTGAGGCTTACCTAGCGGAGGCCGTACCCCTGCGCCCTCCGATGCCCGAAAAGGACGCAGCGCCGGGCGGGGTGCGCCTGCACGCCGCCCGGTCCGCGTCTGGCGCTCCGCCTAGCCGGCGAGCGCGCGGTTGAGGTTCTCGTCGATCTTCTCGAGGAAGCCCATCGTGGTGAGCCAGCCCTGGTCCGGGCCGACGAGCAGCGCGAGATCCTTGGTCATGAAGCCGTCCTCGACGGTCTCCACGATCACCTTCTCCAGCGTCGTGGCAAAGGACATCAGGGCGATGTTCTCGTCGAGCTTCGCGCGGTGCTTCAGCCCGCCGGTCCAGGCAAAGATCGAGGCGATGGAGTTGGTCGAGGTCTGCTGGCCGGCCTGGTGCTGGCGATAGTGGCGGGTGACCGTGCCGTGGGCGGCCTCGGCCTCGACGATCTTGCCATCCGGCGTCATCAGCTGCGAGGTCATCAGGCCGAGCGAGCCGAAGCCCTGCGCCACGGTGTCGGACTGCACGTCGCCATCGTAGTTCTTGGTGGCCCAGACGAAACCGCCGTTCCACTTCATGCAGCAGGCGACCATGTCGTCGATCAGGCGATGTTCGTACCAGATGCCCTTTTCCTTGAACTTCTCCTCGAACTCTTCCTCGAAGACCTGCTGGAACAGCTCAAGGAACCGCCCGTCATATTGCTTGAGGATCGTGTTCTTGGTCGACAGGTACACCGGCCAGCCGAGGTTCAGGCCGTAGTTGAACGAGGCCCGGGCGAAATCGCGGATCGAATCGTCGAGGTTGTACATGCCCATGAAGACGCCGGAGGAGGGGGCCTGGTAGACCTCCTCCTCGATCACCGTGCCGTCGTCGCCGACGAATTTCATGGAGAGCTTGCCCGATCCGGGGAACTTGAAGTCGGTGGCGCGGTACTGGTCGCCGAAGGCGTGGCGGCCGATCACGATGGGCCGGGTCCAGCCCGGCACGAGGCGCGGCACGTTGCGGCAGATGATCGGCTGGCGGAACACCACGCCGCCGAGGATGTTGCGGATCGTGCCGTTGGGCGAGCGCCACATCTTCTTGAGCCCGAATTCCTCGACCCGCGCTTCATCGGGCGTGATGGTGGCGCATTTCACCGCGACCCCCACTTCCTTGGTCTTCTCGGCCGCGTCGATGGTGATCTGGTCTTCGGTACGGTCCCGCTCCTCGATCCCGAGGTCGTAGTAGAGCAGGTCGAGGTCCAGGTAGGGCAGGATCAGCTTCTGTTTGATGAAGTCCCAGATGATCCGGGTCATCTCGTCGCCGTCCATCTCGACGATGGGGTTGTCCACCTTGATCTTGGTCATGGGGTCTCTCTTGCAATGGGCTGGATTGAGTCGGAACCTGCCCGCGTCATAGCGCAATCCGATCGGCACGGGAATATGGTATGCAAATGTATACCGTTTTGCCGCGGCGCTGCCATCTCAGCGAGCATCGGGCCGCGGAACCGGTGATTTCCGAGGCGGGCTTTGTGTCCGGGTGACAGAGCTGGAATCCTGTGCTGGGGTGTGCCGGGGGTGCGGGACTGAGGAGAAACGCATGAAGACGCTCATCCGACTGGTTCTGTTGATCGGGGTGCTGGTGTTCGCCTGGTATCTGGCGGCCGACCGGCTGACGCCCTTCACCTCCAACGCGCGGGTCAAGGCGGTGGTGACGCCGATCGTGCCGCAGGTGTCCGGGTCGCTGGTCGATGTGGCGGTCTCCAACGGCCAGCTGGTGGAGGCCGGAGAGGTTCTGGCGCGTATCGACGCGCGGGCCTACCGGAACCGGCTGGACCGGGCGCGGGCAGAGCTGGACGCGGCGATCCTGTCGATCGGGGAGAGCTCGGCGGGCGTGGCTGCGGCACAGGCCGCGCTGAGCCAGGCGGAGGCTGCGCTGGAGAACGTCCGGCTGCAGACCTCGCGGGTCTTCGAGCTGGAGACCCGGGGGTTGATCGCCGCCGCGCGTGGCGATGCGGCGCGGGCCGCGCTGGCCGATGCGGAGGGCGCGCAGGCCCGGGCGGAGGCCGATCTGTGGCGGGCGCAGCAGCAGCTCGGCCCCGAGGGCGCGGACAACCCCGCGATCCGGCGGGCGCTCGCCGAGGTTGCGCAGGCCGAGCTGGAACTTGGCTGGACCGAACTGACCGCACCCACGGCGGGCGGGCTGAGCAATCTCGACGTCGCGGCCGGCGCCTATGCCAAGGCCGGGACGCCGCTGATGACCTTCGTGGATACCGAGTTCGTCTGGATCGACGCCTTCCTCACCGAAAACAACCTCGGCGAGGTCAGCGTGGGCGACCCCGTCGAGGTGACGCTGGACATCCAGCCGGGCCGGGTGCTGGAGGGCCGGGTCGAGAGTTTCTCCGGCGCGGTCGCCATCGGTACCGAGAACCAGCCCGGCACGCTCGCCGCCGCGCCCCGCAGCTCCGGCTGGATGCGGGCGCCGCAGCGATTCCCCGTACGGATCGTCCTGCCGGGCTACGAGGCCGGTGACCCGGACGACGACGTGCTGTACCAGATCAACGGGCAGGCCGACGTGATCGTCTACACGACCGACAACCCGGTCCTGAACGCGCTCGGGCGTGCCTATATCCGCGCGCTGTCCTGGCTTTCCTATGCCTATTGAGGACGCCCGCCGCGGCATGCGGCTGGCGCTCGGGCCGGCGGTGCTCTTCATCCTCGGCGTCGCGTTCGACTGGCCGATGGCCTTTGTCGGGGCGGTCTTTGCCGCGCTCTTCCTGCAGGCGCCGGCGCCGCCGTCACTGGCGGGCGGAACGAAGCTGGTGCTGACCGCTCTGGGCCTGCTGATGCTGGCGGCAGCGGTGTTCAGCCTGCTGCAGCCTTATCCGGTGCATTACCTGATCGGGGTCTGCCTCGCCGTCCTCTGGGCATTCGGACTTTCCGTGAGGGGGCGCTCTCCCTTGCTCGTCGTGCTGGCATTGCTCGCGGCGCTGCTGGTGCCGCTGCTGGCGCGGGGCTCGGTCGAACTGGCGGTCGGCGTCGTGTTCTGGCTGTCGGCCAACATGGTCTTCGCGCTGCTGACCACATGGGCGGCCTTCGTGCTGCTGCCGGTCCCGGAGCAGGCGCATGTGCAGCAGGAAGCGCCGCAGGGAGGCGAGCCGGAATTCGACCCGGAGCGCCGCCTGGTGCGCATGGCGCTGGTGACGGTGCCCTTCGCGCTGGCGTTCTTCCTGGTGGATGGCGGCGCGCCGCTGACGCTGCTCTTCGTGGCGATCCTCGCCCAGCAGCTGGCCGCCAGCACCGAGGACGGGCCGGCCGTGGCGGGCGCGATGCTGGCGGCGAACCTGATCGGCGGCCTCGCGGCGGTGACTGCCCATGAGCTCGTCGTGGCGGCGACGTTCTTTCCGTTCCTGGCGCTGGTGGTGCTGGCGGTCTGCCTAGGTTTTGGCTGGTGGCACGCCTCCGAACGCCCGGATTCGGCGTTGGCGGGCTCGGCCATGACGACCTTCCTGATCCTCTTCGGTGGCGCGATCGCGCCGCTTTCCGACAGCGCCGAGGTGGCGATGCTGAGCCGGCTCGGTCAGATCGGGCTTGCTCTGGCCTGGGTGCTCACGGCTTTCGTGGTTCTGGATGCGCTGCTTCCGGAGCGGGCACCGAGGCTGCCTGACTGGCGAAAAACCCAGCCACGCGGGCACGCACATGGTGCCAAAGCGCCGGGGCCCCACGCATGACCTTTTCCCCGACGCGGTCGTCGATCTGGTCGAGCGTCACGTCGTAGTCGATCCAGCTGCCGCCGCCATTGGCGAGGTTCAGAAGCAGAGGCTGCACGCGGTCGATGGTTTTCGCGAAGATCGCATCGGCGGTCTCCGCGGCCTCGAACTCGTCCCAGAGAGCGCGGAACTCGGTGGCCTGCGCCGCAGGCAGCAGGCCGAACAGACGGTCCGCGGCGGCGCGCTCCTTGGCGGCATGGGCCTCGGCATCGTGGACCTCGTGGATCGGCATGTCGCCGGCGTCGATTTCCACGATGTCGTGCAGCAGGAGCATCCGGATCACCCGGTCGATCCGCACCTCCGGCCCGGCCTCGTCTGCCAGGACCAGCGCGTACATCGCGATATGCCAGGAATGCTCGGCCGAGTTCTCGCGGCGCGAATTGTCGGCGATGGGCGTTGCCCGGAGCACACCCTTCAGGCGGTCGATTTCCTGCAGAAAGGCGATCTGGTCGGCGAGTTTATCGGTCATGCCCCGCCTTTAGGCGCTTCGTCGGGCAACGACAAGCGTTGCCCGTGCGCGCCCTTGCCCCGAGTCAGCCGCTCTTCGCGTCGGCCTGCTTGACCTGTGTCGTCAGGAACTCCCGCGCCCGGCGTTCGGCCAGGCGCATCCGGATCGAGGTCAGGTAGGCTTCCTCCATCGTCGTGGAGGTCGCGCCGAGCTGCTTTGCGACGTCGGTGATCAGGCTCTCCCGGCCAATCCGGAAGGCCTCCTCGATCGTGTCCTTCGCCAGGCTGTCGGCGAGATCCTCCAGGACGCTCATGGCGGGCCTCAGCGCGTGGTTTCGGTCAGCCGGCGGCGCACGTAGGTCTCCACGTGATCGAGCATCGGCTGCATGTAGGGCTCCTCGAAGAAGTGGCCTGCGCCTTCCATCTCTTCGTGGGTGACGGTGATGCCCTTCTGCTCGTGAAGCTTTGCAACCAGCGCCTGGGTGTCCTTGGGCGGGGCCACGCGGTCGGCTGCACCGTTGATGATCAGGCCCGAGGACGGGCAGGGCGCGAGGAACGAGAAGTCGTACATGTTGGCCGGCGGCGAGACCGAGACGAAGCCGGTGATCTCGGGGCGGCGCATCAGCAGCTGCATGCCGATCCAGGCCCCGAAGGAGAAGCCGGCGACCCAGCAATGCTTGGCGTTCTGGTTCATCGACTGCAGGTAGTCCAGCGCCGAGGCGGCGTCGCTGAGTTCGCCCACGCCCTGGTCGTACTCGCCCTGGCTCCGGCCCACGCCGCGGAAATTGAACCGCAGGACGGTGAAGCCCATGTTGTGGAACGTGTAGTGGAGGTTGTAGACGACCTTGTTGTTCATCGTGCCGCCGAACTGCGGGTGCGGATGAAGCAGGATCGCGATCGGCGCGTCCTTTTCCTTCTGCGGGTGATAGCGGCCCTCCAGCCGTCCTTCGGGTCCGGGGAATATCACCTCGGGCATGTGCCTGCCTCTTTCCTTGTCTGGTTGCGAATGCGTCATCGCGAGCGATTGACGCTATCGGTCGGGGTAACTAGAACACTTCCATTCCGTGGGCTGCATATAACAGCGGAGCCTGAGGCAGTTAAGCTCCCCCGAGGCCCACGTCAACCTTTCGGGAGGGGTGTTCCGTGAAACTCAGCACCAAAGGCCGCTACGCGATGGTGGCGCTGACCGATCTCGCGCTGGCCCCGGCCGGGGATCTTGTGTCGCTCTCCGAAATCAGCGACCGGCAGGACATCTCGCTGCCCTATCTGGAACAGCTCTTCGTGAAGCTTCGGCGTGCGGGACTCGTGGAATCGGTGCGGGGCCCGGGCGGCGGCTACCGGCTGGGCCGGCCGGCCGAGCAGATCCGGGTTTCCGAGGTCCTGACCGCGGTGGACGAGACGGTGAGCGCGCTGCACACCGGGGCGGGCGCCAAGGGCGGTGTCTCCGGCAGCCGGGCGCAATCGCTGAACAACCGGCTCTGGGAAAGTCTTTCGGCCCATGTCTACGTGTTCCTGCACCAGGCACGGCTGTCGGACGTGGTGAACAACGATCTGGCGCCCTGTCCGGCCGTGCCGTCGCTGTTCCAGCTCCACGACGATTGCACCGAGTAGCGCGCTGACCTATGACACTCCCGCCCGGTGGGCGCGGGAGACGATCTTTCCTGCGAAAGATCGCGCCTTCGGCATGGGTATTTGAGCCAAGAAGAAGGGCGGGCGGGAAAGGATGAGCCGGAGCTACCTCGACTGGAACGCCACGGCGCCGCTGCGGCCCGAAGCCCGCGCGGCGATGCTGAAGGCGATGGACCTCGTCGGCAACCCGTCCTCCGTACATGCGGAGGGGCGCGCCGCGAAGGCGCTGGTCGAGCGGGCGCGGGCACAGGTGGCGCGGGCGCTCGGCGCGGAGGGCGCCGATGTCGTCTTCACCTCCGGGGCGACCGAAGCCGCGGCGCTGGCGCTTGCCGGCCGGGGGCTGGTCGGCGCCGCGATCGAGCACGATGCGGTGGCGAGCTGGATCGACACGAGCCTGCCGGTCTCGGCGGGCGGCCTGGTGACGGTAAGCGAGCCCGGGCGCTCCACCCTGCAGCTGGCCAATTCGGAGACCGGGATCCTGCAGACGCTGCCGGAGGGGCTCGCGGTCAGCGACATGACCCAGGCCTTTGGCAAGGTGCCGCTGGCCTTCAACTGGTCGGGATGCGACATGGCGCTGGTGTCGGCGCACAAGCTCGGCGGACCGAAGGGCGTCGGTGCGCTGGTGCTGAAGCGGGGCCTCGACGTGGAGGCCCGCATCCGCGGTGGCGGGCAGGAGATGGGGCGGCGCTCCGGCACCGAGAACCTGATCGGAATCGCGGGCTTCGGCGCCGCCGCGGAAGCCGCGCAGCGCGATCTGGAAGCGGGTTGCTGGGAGCGGGTGGAAAAACTTAGAAGCATTCTAGAAAAAGCTCTGGAATCTTCCGCAAAGGATATTATTTTTGTCGGGAAATCGTCGAGGCGACTCCCCAACACATCCTGCATCGTGGTGCCGGGCTGGCGGGGCGAGACCCAGGTGATGCAGATGGATCTGGCCGGCTTCGCCATTTCGGCGGGATCGGCCTGTTCCTCCGGCAAGGTCAAGGTCAGCCGGGTCCTGCAGTCGATGGGACTCGGCGACGGCGCGTCCTGCGCGATCAGGGTGTCGATCGGGCCGGAGACGACGGAAGAAGAGGTTTTGCGGTTCGCCGAAGCTTGGGCGGCCGCCCATGGACGGATGATGGCACGGTCGGGGCAGGGCTCCTGAGCCGGCGCCGCCAAAGTAGACGGATTGGATAGGACATGACGGTAGTGGAAGAGAAGCTCGACATTCGGGAAGGTGTGGACCGCGAGACCGTCGAGGCTGTCCAGAACATGGGCACCTACAAGTACGGCTGGGACACCGAGATCGAGATGGACTATGCCCCCAAGGGCATCAACGAGGACATCGTTCGGCTGATCTCTGAGCGCAACGGCGAGCCGGAATGGATGACCGAGTGGCGCCTGGCCGCCTTCCGGCGCTGGCAGCAGATGGAGCAGCCGGACTGGGCGCTGCTGAAGGTGCCGGCCATCGACTACCAGGACCAGTATTACTACGCCGCGCCGGCCTCTATGAAGGAGAAGCCGAAGTCGCTGGACGAGGTCGATCCGAAGCTGCTGGAAACCTATGCCAAGCTCGGTATCCCGCTCAAGGAGCAGGCCACCCTGGCCGGTGTCGAAGGCGCGGGCGAGACGCCCGAGGAGGGCCGCAAGGTCGCCGTGGACGCCGTGTTCGACTCGGTTTCCGTGGGCACGACCTTCAAGAAGGAACTGGCCGAGGCCGGCGTGATCTTCTGCTCGATCTCCGAGGCGATCAAGGAGCACCCCGAGCTGGTGAAGAAATACCTGGGCTCGGTCGTGCCGCAGTCCGACAACTTCTTCGCGACGCTGAACTCGGCGGTCTTCTCCGACGGGTCCTTCGTCTATGTGCCGCCGGGCGTGCGCTGCCCGATGGAGCTCTCGACCTACTTCCGGATCAATGCCGAAAATACCGGCCAGTTCGAGCGCACCCTGATCATCGCCGACAAGGGCTCCTACGTGAGCTACCTCGAAGGCTGCACCGCGCCGCAGCGCGATGTCGCGCAGCTGCACGCGGCGGTGGTCGAGATCGTGCTGCTCGAGGATGCGGAGGTGAAGTATTCCACCGTGCAGAACTGGTTCCCGGGCGACGAGAACGGCCATGGCGGGATCTACAACTTCGTGACCAAGCGCGCGGATTGCCGGGGCGACCGCTCCAAGGTGATGTGGACGCAGGTCGAGACCGGGTCAGCGATCACCTGGAAATACCCCTCCTGCGTTCTGCGCGGCGAGGAGAGCCAGGGCGAGTTCTACTCGATCGCCATCGCCAACAACTACCAGCAGGCCGATACCGGCACCAAGATGGTGCACCTCGGCAAGAACACCCGTTCGCGGATCGTCTCCAAGGGGATCAGCGCCGGCAAGGCCCAGAACACCTATCGCGGGCTGGTCTCGGTGCACCCGAAGGCGAAGGAATCGCGCAACTACACCCAGTGCGACAGCCTGCTGATCGGCTCGACCTGCGGGGCGCACACCGTTCCCTACATCGAGGTGAAGAACAACTCGAGCCGGGTGGAGCACGAGGCGACGACCTCCAAGGTGGACGACGACCAGCTCTTCTACTGCCGCCAGCGCGGCATGGACGAGGAAGAGGCGGTGGCCCTCGTGGTCAACGGCTTCTGCAAGGAAGTGCTGCAGGCGCTGCCGATGGAGTTCGCCATGGAAGCCCAGCAGCTCGTGGCGATCTCGCTGGAAGGCTCTGTCGGCTGAGGCTTGAGGCCCGGAGGCGTCGTGCCGGGCCGGCAAGGGCCGGCGCCACGCCTCTCGGGTGCAACTTGGACAGGGCATTGCGTGGTGGCGCCGGGGTGGGCGACCCTGGCGCTTTTCGAAACGGTCGCAGGGATCGGATGGGATGGCCGCAGAGGCTCCGATAAAACTCTTCTGGTATCGCAAGGAGCCGAACTTCGGCGATGCGCTGTCACCGCTGGTGGTTGCGCATCTGGCCGGCCGTCCGGTTGCCTGGGCGCACCGGGGCGAGTGCGAGCTCTATGCCGCGGGCAGCCTGATGACGATGATCGCCAACGCCCATGCCGAGCCGCGCCACGATGGCAGCCGGCCGGTGATCTGGGGAAGTGGAATGATGGCGCCGGTGTCCAGCGGGTTCCTGGCAAACGTCCGGCTGGCCCTCCTGCGTGGGCCGATCACCGCGACGCTGCTGGGGCAGCGGGCGGAGGGCTATGGAGATCCGGGCCTGCTGGCGCCCGAGGTGCTCGGGGAAGCGCCGCAGCGGCAGGACAGGATTGGCGTGGTACCGCACCTGAGCAAGCGCGGGGACCCGGCGCTCGTGGCGGCGCTGGCGGATGACCCGCGGCTGGTGCTGATCGACGTCACCGCGGAAGATCCGCTGAACGTGGTGCGCCAGATCGCCTCCTGCGCCTACGTGTTCGCGTCAAGCCTGCACGGGATGATCGTGGCCGATGCCTTCGGGGTTCCGAACACCTGGCTCGATCCGAGTGGCAACCACGGGGCCGCTGCGCTGAAGTTCTACGACTACGCCGCCAGCGTCGGCCGCGCGTTGCCAGCGCCGCTGTCGGTGGACGAGATCGGCGCCGCGATCCGTGCGGGCCTTCCCGAAACCATCGGCCACGCGGCCGGTGTCTCGGCCTGCCGGCAGGCGCTGGTCGAGGCTTTCCCCGCCGAGCTCCGTGCCGGACAGGGGGCTTTCGCCGCGACGCGGGCGACAGATGGCTTCGGCCTCCGCGCCGAAGAGGCGCGCGCGTCGGGATACGAGATGAAAGGACTCGCGAGATGATCGTCACAACGACCCCGGCCGTCGAAGGCCGCCAGATCACCGAGTACTGCGGCATCGTCGTCGGCGAGGCGATTCTGGGCGCAAACGTGTTCCGCGATCTCTTTGCCGGCATCACCGACATCATCGGTGGCCGGTCGGGCAGCTACGAGGCCAGCCTCGGCGAGGCGCGCCAGACCGCCCTGCGGGAGCTGGAAGAACGCGCAGCAGCCCTTGGCGCCAACGCCGTCGTCGGGGTCGACCTCGACTACGAGGTCATCAACAACATGCTCATGGTCTCGGCCTCGGGCACGGCGGTCAGGCTCGGATAAGTGCTGATTTCGTCGAAATATCGCCCCGATTTGCGGCCAGTTTCCCTTCCCATAGGAAGTGGAAAGGTAGCGAGTGATGGCATACGCTGGGACAGCGGATCGGGGATTTGCCGAGCGGATTGCCCGGATCGAGAAGGGCAAGCAATGGACGCCCGACGGTGTCGTCGTGCCGTCCACCAAGGCCAGGAAAAAGAAGATCGGGCTGAAGCACCACAATCGCAGGATCACCATGATGCTGTCGGTTCTGCTGGTCGGGTGCCTGGTGTCCGTATTCTCCCACATGCAGGCGGAGCTTGCGGAAGAGGACGCCGAGATCGATCTCTCCGGGGTGACAGCCCTGTTCTCCACCATCACCGGCGGCTGACGCCGCTCTCCACCAACCGAATTTCGAACCCAAAGGCCGGGCCCTCCCAGGGCGCCGGCCCGCTTTGCATGCGAGGATGAAAATGCTGGAAATCAAGAACCTGCACGTGAAACTTGAAGAAGAGGACAAGCAGATCCTCAAGGGCGTCGACCTGAAGGTCGAGACCGGCAAGGTGCACGCGATCATGGGGCCGAACGGCTCCGGCAAGTCGACCCTGTCCTATGTGCTCTCGGGCCGTGACGGCTACGAGGTGACCGAGGGCGAGGCCGTGATGGATGGCGTGGACCTGCTGGAGCTGGAGCCCGAAGAGCGTGCCGCGGCCGGCCTCTTCCTCGCGTTCCAGTACCCGGTCGAGATCCCCGGCGTCGGCAACATGACCTTCCTGCGCACCGCGGTGAACGCACAGCGCAAGGCCCGCGGGCTGGAAGAGATGTCGGCCGCCGACTTCCTCAAGGAGATCCGCGCCAAGGCCAAGACCCTCAAGATCGACGCCGAGATGCTCAAGCGCCCGGTCAACGTCGGCTTCTCGGGTGGCGAGAAGAAGCGCAACGAGATCCTGCAGATGGCGATGCTGGAGCCCAAGATGTGCATCCTCGACGAGACCGATTCCGGCCTCGACGTGGACGCGATGAAGCTGGTCTCGGAGGGTGTCAACGCGCTGCGCGACGCTGGCCGCTCCTTCCTGGTCATCACCCACTACCAGCGCCTGCTCGACCACATCAAACCGGATGTCGTCCACATCATGGCCGACGGCCGCATCGTGAAGACCGGCGGCCCGGAACTGGCGCTCGAGGTCGAGACCAACGGCTATGGCGACATCCTGACGGAGGTGGCGTGACATGGCGTTGACCCAGCAGAAACTGGACGCCACGAGCATGCGCCTGGCCTCGCTGCAGCTGCCCGAGAGCGGCGCGTGGCTGGCCGAGGCGCGGCAGGCGGCGCAGGGGCGCGTGCAGGCGATGGGCCTGCCGCATGCCCGTGACGAATACTGGAAATACACCCGTCCCGAGACGCTGGTGCAGCCCGACGTGCCCGCGGCGAAGGTCTTCGAGCCCTACGAGACCGCCGTGTTCGACGACATCGACCGGCTGAAGATCGTGTTTGTCGACGGCGCGTTCGACGCCGAGGCCTCGGACGACCTGAGCCTTGCCGGGGTGGAGATCGAGACGCTCGAAACCGCCGGCGCGGCCGACATCCACTGGGCGCGCGACCTCTACGGTGTGCTGGAAACTCGCGGGCAGGACCCGGTGGAGCGGCCGCTGGCCGCGCTCAACACCGCCTTCGCGCGGGTCGGGGTCGTGATCCGGGTCACCGGCAAGGCGGCCAGGCCGATCAACCTGATCTACCTGAACCGCAGCGCCGATTCCGACGCCATGCTGCACCACGTGGTGAAGGTGGAAGAGGGCGCGGACCTGACGGTTCTGGAAAACGGTCCGGCCGCCGCGCGGCTGAGCACGGTGATGGAGGTCGAGGTCGCCGACGGCGGCGCTTTCCACCACGTCCGCACGCAGGGCCGCACCCACGAGCGTCGCGCCGTGACCCACATCTTTGCCCGTCTCGGCAAGGAGAGCACCTTCAAGTCCTTCACCCTCACCGCCAACGGCGCGCTGACCCGTAACGAGGCGGTGATCGAGCTGACCGGCGACGACGCGGTGGCCCACGTGGCCGGCGCCGCGCTCGGTGACGGGGCGACGGGGGATTTCCACCACGACGACACCGTCTTCATCACCCACGATGCGGAGCGCTGCGAGAGCCGGCAGGTGTTCAAGAAGGTGCTGCGCAACGGCGCGGTCGGCGTCTTCCAGGGCAAGATCCTGGTCAAGGACGGCGCGCAGAAGACCGACGGCTACCAGATCAGCCAGTCGCTGCTGCTCGACGACGACAGCCAGTTCCTCGCCAAGCCGGAGCTGGAGATCTACGCCGACGACGTCGCCTGCTCGCATGGCTCCACCTCGGGCGCGATCGACGAGGAGGGCCTCTTCTACCTGCGCTCCCGCGGCATCCCGGCACCGATCGCGACCGACCTCATGGTCATCGCCTTCGTCGCGGAAGCCATCGAGGAGATCGAGGACGAGAGCATCGCCGCCGACGTCCTGAGTCGCCTCGAAGGGTGGCTGGAGCGGCGCAGGGGCTGAGGCGTGTCGGTTTCCGCCGAGATCCTCCGGACCTTCCGGGCGCCGCGTCAGGTGATGCGGCGCCTGCTTGCCTCGCTGTCGGGCGATGACCGGCCGGAGGCGCGGATCCTGGTCTACCTGGTCGCCGGCTGCTTCGTGATATTCGTCTCGCATCTGCCCGCGGCGGTGGCGGGGGGGCCGCAATGGCCGCCAGAAGCCCCGGCGGAGGCGCGGGTTATCAACACCTTCTTCGGCTGGCTTTTCATCGCACCGCTGCTGTTCTACGGCCTCGCCGGCGTGGCGCACCTCGTTGCGCGTGTCATCGGCGGGCAGGGCAGCTTCCTGCGCTCCCGCGCGGCGTTGTTCTGGACGGTGCTTGCGGTCTCGCCGCTGATGCTCCTGCGCGGCATGGTGCAGCACCTGATCGGGCCCGGGGTGCAACTCCAGTCGGTGGAATGGGCGGTGGCCCTTGCGTTCTGCGCCCTGTGGGCCATATCGCTGGTCGAGGCCGAAACGGCCCCGGCAGGCTGAAGGCAGATAGGATGAGTGAACAACTTCCACGGTTTGGCGCCCTTGTCGTCGAGACCCTGCGGACCCCGCGCGACGCCGCGCGCCGGGTCATCGCGCTGAACCTGCCCGAGCGTGTCGGCTGGGAGGCGCTGGCGCTCGGCATCCTTCTGACCGTCGTCATCTTCGGCATTCCGGTCGAGCTGTACCTTCGGGACGCCAGCGACGAGGAGGCCGAGTTCGTGACCCAGGTCTGGGGCAACCCGCTGGTCGTGACCATCGGTCAGGCGATCAACAGCGTGGTGATGGTCTTTGCCATCGACATCATCGGGCGCCTCTTCGGCGGGCAGGGCAACCGCGCCGGCGCGGTGTCACTGGTGGCCTGGCACCAGATTTTCATCCTCGCCGTCGGCGTCGCGGGCGTGATGGTCGGCACGGTGGTGCCCTTCGTGCTGTCGCTGGTCGTGATCGGCCTGATCGTGCTGTGGTTCTTCGTGCTGACCCAGTTCATCTGTGCCCTGCACGGCTTCACCAATTCGCTCGCGGTCTTCGGGATGGTCCTGCTGTCGATGATCTCCATCGGCTTCCTCGTCACGATCGTGAACGGCATCCTCATCGCGATCTTCCTCGGAGGCTCTCCCAATGTATGACGTCGCAGCGGTCCGCCGCGATTTCCCGATCCTGTCGCGCAAGATCAACGGCCGGCCGCTGGTCTACCTGGACAACGGCGCCTCGGCGCAGAAGCCGCAGGCGGTGATCAACGCGGTAACCCGCGGCTATGCCGAGGAATACGCCAATGTGCACCGTGGGCTGCACACGCTCTCCAACATCGCGACCGAGAAATACGAGGCCGTGCGGGGCATCGTCGCGCGTTTCCTCGGGGTCGCCGACGAGCGCGAGATCGTCATGACCTCGGGCAGCACCGAGGGGATCAACCTCGTCGCCTACGGCTGGGCCGCGCCGCGGCTCCAGGCCGGTGACGAGATCGTCCTGTCGGTGATGGAGCACCACGCCAACATCGTGCCCTGGCATTTCCTGCGCGAGCGGCAGGGCGTGGTCCTGAAATGGGTCGACGTCGACATGAACGGCGATCTGGATCCGCAGGCCGTGATCGACGCCATCGGCCCGCGCACCAAGCTGGTGGCGCTGACCCACATGTCCAACGTGCTCGGCACGATGGTGGATGCGGCGGCGGTGGTCGATGGCGCCCATGCCAAGGGGGTGCCGGTGCTGCTCGACGGCAGCCAGGCGGCGGTGCACGGCCCGGTGAACCTCGACGCAATCGGCGCCGATTTCTATGCGATCACCGGCCACAAGCTCTACGGCCCCTCGGGCTCTGGTGCGATCCACATCCGCAAGGAGCGGATGGACGAGATGCGCCCCTTCCTCGGCGGCGGCGACATGATCCGCGAGGTCCACAAGGACGAGGTCACCTATGCCGACCCGCCGATGAAGTTCGAGGCCGGCACGCCGGCAATCGTGCAACAGATCGGCCTCGGCGTGGCACTGGAGTACCTGATGGGGCTCGGCATGGAGAACGTGTCCGCCCATGAGCGCGGCCTGCGGGACTATGCCCGCGAACGGCTGGAGGGGCTCAACTGGCTCAACCTGCAGGGGCGCTCGGCAGGCAAGGGGGCGATTTTCTCCTTCACCCTCGAAGGCGGGGCGCATCCGCACGACATCTCGACCGTGCTCGACAAGAAGGGCGTCGCCGTCCGCGCGGGCCACCATTGCGCCGGTCCGCTGATGGATCACCTCGGCCTCTCGGCCACCTGCCGGGCCTCCTTCGGACTCTACAACACGGTCGAGGAAGTCGACGCGCTGGTCGACGCGCTGGAGTTCTGCCACGAGCTCTTCGGCTAAGCGGTCCACAGGGCCAAACGATCGCGCCGCCGCATCAGATTGGGCATTGCGGGGCGCGGGCAGGTTGGCTATACGCCATCGGCACGCACCCGTAGCTCAGCTGGATAGAGCGCTGCCCTCCGAAGGCAGAGGCCAGAGGTTCGAATCCTCTCGGGTGCGCCACCGCCAAGCCCGCCTTTTCGCCATCCTCTGTCCTCCATATGCCATACATGACGGTGAATCAGTTCAGATCGGGCGCTCCATTCGTCTAGTTGGCCTGTTCGATTTCCAGTTGCACATTTGCATACCAATCAGCGAATTCGCGGATTTCCTCGTCCGTCAGATCCGCCGCGATCTCGGACATGATCTCATGCTTCCTCTTTCCAACGCGAAACGCCTTCAACTGGGTGTCGATATAAATGTTCACTTCGCCGGCGAGGTTTGGAGCATCCTGGAGAAGAGAGATCCCATCGGCCCCATGACATGAGACACAGGCTTCGGGTGCCTCGTCCGCGCTGACACCGTCAGGAAGCGAGGCAACCGCTGTGTGAGAGGCATACCAGGCAGCAACATCCGAGATCTGTTGGGCCGACAGACCAGCCGTCACAACAGACATCATCTCGTGCTCCCGTGCGCCTGTCTTGAAGGCCATGAGCTGTACTTCGAGGTAGTCCTTGGGCTCTCCGCCTATGTGCGGTGCAATCGGGATCAGGGCATATCCGTCAATGCCATGACAGGTGCGGCACATGTTTGCGATCTTCCGGCCAGCGGCTGGGTCGTCCGCATGGGCCGGAAAAGCCCCGGCGAGCATCAGCCCGCCGAGGATTACTGCCACTGAAGTCCTCATTCCGCAGGGGCAGGGTTGTAGGCGATACGCCAGATCGCACCGGCGAAGTCGTCAGATACAAGCATCGAGCCATCGGGCAGGAACTCGATATCCATCGGTCGACCACGATACTCGCCCGTGTCTTCGTTGAGCCAGCCGTCGGCGAAGACCTGTGCGCCCACGGCATCGCCGGTTTCAGGGTCGAGAGCCGTGAACATCACGCGCGCGCCGACTGGCGTCGTGCGGTTCCAAGAACCGTGCTGCGCCCAGAAGATTCCGCCATGGTACTCTTCGGGGAAGCTGTCGTCGTGATAGAAGCGCATGCCGAGGTCGGCAGCATGGGCGGTCATCTCAAGCTGCGGTTCGACGAACTCCACGCCTTCGGGACGCGGGAAGTCGGCTTCGGACACGATCTCGATGCGGGAGTTGGTCCACGGGAAGCCGAAGTGCTGCCCCGCCGCGGTCTGACGGTTCAACTCGCCCGGGGGAATGTCGTCGCCCATGCCGTCGACCTGGTTGTCGGTCCACCAGAGCTCGCCGGTCGCCGGATTGAAATCCTGGCCCACCGAGTTCCGAACGCCGCGTGTATAGACTTCGCGGCCCGAGCCGTCCGTGTTTATCCGGATGATGCCGCCGATGCCGATCTTGTCGTACATCTCGATCTTGTCGAGAGGCTGCACGTTATGTGGCTGGCCGAGCGAGATGTACAGCTTCCCATCCGGGCCGATGTCGCAGACGCGGGCAGTGTGGTTGAAGCTCTCTTCTTCCGGCGGGATCAGTTCCCCCTGAGCAACGACGACACCAACGGCGGGATCCGGTCCTTCGAAGAAGAACTCCGCAGCCGGGAAGACGAGCACCCGATTGCGTTCCGCGATGTAGAGAAAGCCATCCGGCGAGAAGCACGGACCATTGGGTATGTCGAAGGTAATGGAAGGTGCGAAGTCCTTGACCTCGTCGGCAACGCGGTCGCGGTCACGGTCGACAATCGACCACATCTTGTCCTTCCGCGTTCCCGCGAAAAGCACCGTGCCTTGCGGCGCCATTGCCATCGAACGCGCATCCGGTACGACAGCATAGAGGCTCACCTCGAAACCTTCCGGCACGTTGATGTGCTGCAAGATTTCCTTGAGCGCCTCCGCACGTTCACCTTCCTGGTCAATGAAAGTGAACGTCGCATCGGTCTTCTGCATGTTCGTCAACTTGTCCATGTTGTCTTGAGCAGATACCGGGGTCAGGAATGCTACACTCAGCATTAGCCCAGCGATCGTTGTCTTGGTCATCGCAAAAGTTCCTCCCATTGGTGTGCGGTTAGAACGCCGGTGAACCCGGCGCTGTTTCCGCTTGACTGCCGTGCGTCGATTGGGGGCCGCTGGATCACCCCTCCATCTCCCGAGTGATCACTCCTGCCAAGGACAGGCCCCGACGCTCAGCATCCAATATTCGTATTCGAAATACCAAATTCTGTCTACGGACTGCTGCGTGCTGTTAGTTTGGCCGGGACTGCGGTACGATCGGCGCCGACATGGAAACCATCAAGCCTAGGAAATCGCTGACGGAGGAGACCTACGACCGGTTGCTCGATGCAATTTGCTACGGTGAACTCCCGCCAGGGCATCGCATCAACCAGGACAAGGTCGCCGAGCGTCTGAGCGTGTCGCGGCAGCCGGTCAACAACGCGATCTCACTCCTCAAGGCTGACAAGCTTGTCGAAGATACCGGTCGGCGCGGCGTTGTCGTGTCAGAGCTCGACAGGGGATTTTTCGAATCGATTTATGAGTTCCGTCGCGTGATCGAGCCGTTTGCAGTGCGTCTGGCCAGCCAGCGTAGCGGAGATGACGCGAGGCAAGACGCCCGGAATGTCTTGGGGAGGGGCGATGCGGCCATTCAATCCGGGGACATTCGGGCTCTGGTCGAAGCCGATATGGAATTTCATCAGCTGATCTACAGATGGAGCAACAATGCCGCCATAGTGGCTTCGATGCAGGTCAATTGGCACCATATTCGCCGCGCGATGGTTGAAGTTCTGCAGAAACCGTCCTCTCGCGCGGATAGCTGGTCGGAACATGCTCAAATCATTGTGGCGATATTCGATCGCGATGAGAAACGCGCATCGGAGCTGATGGAACGCCACATCATCCGCGCCTACAGTGAACTGATCGCAAAACTTGGCTGATCGATCCCAGCTTCCTCGACCGATTTGGTTTTTCGCAAGGACTGAAGATTTGCGCTCCACCCGCGATTGGGCATGGTTCCCTGAGCGCGTTCCTTTGAGACGTGCAGTAACCGATTGGCCCTGCCACATGGTATCGATGGCAAGGCGCCGGGAAAAGACTGCGTCAACTGCCGCGAACGAGAGCAGATGTCCGCGACTGGGACAGACGTCCAGTCAGCGCTGGAAGCCGACGGCATCCGGGTTTGTCGCCAAGATGGACATCAAGGGACCAACTTGAAGTCCGGTCTCAGTTCTCCTGGATACTCGCGAGATACTCAATGAGCGCCAGGACGCGGAGCTTGGCGTAGCCTTCGTTGTCCAGGATGAAATCGGGGTCCTGTTCGGCTCTCATTCGATAGCGAAGCCCCCACGCGGGCATGTCGCGTGTTCCATGCGGTCCTGCTTCGGGGCCAAGCTCAACTGTCTCGAACACCTTTGTTACCGGGAAAACCCCGCCGTTGTTCGCCTGAAGCTGCGTCAGATCGGGAAGCGCCGTGTTCAGGTATCCAGAGATGGATCCGTTGCCTTTTCCATCCTGGCCGTGACAGGCTGCACAGCTGTTCGTGAACTCGAACTGACCGATTTTCTCTTGCATGGATTGCGCATCAGCGACCGCAGCAAGTCCGACGGTGATCGTGAAAGCACCGGTAGCAATCAGGAAATTCCTCATCTTCTCCCCCCCCAAGGTTTTCGGTACCCTCAGAGCCGCCGGCTTCGTGACTTCGCGAAGCCCAATCAACTGCGTGCACTGGTCAGAGGAAGAACATGGCTCTGAACGGCATTGTCGGTGTCAGTTGTTCTGGTCGGCATGGCGTCCGCCACGACCTCCAGAGATGAAGTGGGAAGTATCAATACAGCGCTCAGCCCGATTGTCTTTGCGTTAGGTCAAAGGTCCGGCTTTTCTCCCTGACTGCCGGGAGCCGGGACCCTTCGGTTTCTGTGTTACGGCGTGTCTCAATGCCTCGCGGACGGGTCTGATCGTCCCCCTGATCGTTGGCGGGCGCGCGAGAGCGCGGGCGCCGGCTCCGGCTGTCCGTGCCGGGCGATCACGGCATCGGAATGTCGTTGACGTAGTGCGGCTTGTGGTAGCCTGCCTGCACGGCGGGGCGCGCCGCAAGCCTGAGGTACCACTCGCGGACTGCCGGGTAGTCGGACAGCTTCACCTCCTGCCATTCATAGCGGCTGATCCAGGGCCAGCACGCCATGTCGGCAATGGTGTATTCGCCGCGCCCCGCTCCGGCGATGAAGTCGCGGTCGGTCAGGCGTGTCTCCAGCGTGGCATAGGCGCGGGCGACCTGCGCGCGGCTCTTTTCCTCCGACCACGGCGCCTTTCCGCGGTTGTATTTCAAGACTTGGTGCGCTTGCCCCAGATGCGGGCCTAGGTTGCCGACCTGCCAGCAGAGCCACTCGATGGTTTTCCAGCGCTCTTCGCCGTGCGGAAGGAACCGGCCGCGCGTCTCGGCCAGCCACATCAGGATCGCGCCGGATTCCATCAGGGTCAGGCCGCTCTCCCGGTCCCGGATGGCCGGGATCTTGGCGGACGGGGCGATTGCCAGAAACTCAGGCGAGTGCTGCTGGCCGGCCCCGATATCGACGGCATGGGCCTCGTATGCCTCGCCCAGCTCTTCCAGCATGATCGAGATCTTGCGCCCGTTCGGCGTCGTCCATGTGTAGAGGTCAATCATTGGCGTTCTCTTCGCTTGCTCTGCAGATCCACCAGCCTACATTGACCATCCTCGGGATCGATCGCCTGGAACAAGGTCGAGGCCCGAAGGGGAGGGACCAATGTGCGAGTGGCTGCGTGATGCCTGTCTTTACCTCGTGGAGAGCAAGATGGGCACCTTGCATCTTGGCTGTGGGAACGGTGCTCCATGCCCCGTCTCACGGCTTGCGAGGAATTTGTCGTGATTGTTGCCTCTGCCGGTGCTACATTCGCCGGACGGGGGGAGGAAGCGAGTGAAGCGTAAGCCGGGTTCGCAAAGGGAAATCAATATCTTGAGCGAAGTGGTTGGTCTCGGCCCCGGAAGTGGCGAACTGCAAGGTCCGCCGGTCGCATAAGGCGACTCGTTAGGGAAATCTGCCCGAGAAACTCTTGCAACAGAGGGGCAGAAAGGGAGGAAAGAATGTCAGACAATGCCAAGATCGGCCGCAGGTCGTTTCTGAAGAAATCCGCATTGATGGGGGGTGCGGCTGCCGGAAGCATGCTTGCCGCCCCGGCAGTGCTGGCCCAGGCGCCGGTCGTGATCAAGATGCAGACGTCGTGGGGCGCCGCCAATATCTGGCAGGAGTTTGCCCAGGACTATGCCGACCGCGTCGAGCAGATGTCGGGTGGCCGCCTGAAAATCGACCTGTTGCCCGCGGGGGCCGTCGTCGCCGCGTTCCAGGTCATGGATGCCGTGAACGACGGTATCCTCGACGCCGCGCATTCGGTGACCGCCTACTGGTACGGGAAATCGAAGGCGGCATCGCTCTTCGGGACCGGCCCGGTGCTCGGCGCTTCCTCGCCGGCCATGCTGGGCTGGTTCTACGAAGGCGGCGGCGACGAACTCTACCGTGAACTGACCCAGGACGTGCTGGGGCTCGACGTTGTCGGCTTCCTCGGGATGCCGATGTTCGCGCAACCCTTCGGCTGGTTCAAGGAGCCGATCGCCGGCGTCGCGGACATCCAGGGCTTCAAGTACCGCACGGTGGGACTTGCCGCGGACCTGCTGCAGTCGATGGGCATGTCCGTGGCCCAGCTGCCTGGCGGCGAGATCGTTCCTGCGATGGAGCGCGGCGTGATCGACGCGTTCGAGTTCAACAACCCGTCGTCGGACAAGGACTTCGGCGCGCAGGACGTGGCCAAGAACTACTTCCTGTCGTCCTATCACCAGGCTGCGGAGCAGTTCGAATTCCTGTTCAACCGCATCACCTACGAGGATCTGGACCCCGATCTTCAGGCAATCCTGAAGTACGGTGTCGAGGCTTCGGCCACGGCCAACCTCAACAAGGCGATGCGCCGCTACTCCGAAGACCTGCAATGGCTTCAGAACGAAGCTGGCGTGACGGTCCACCGGACGCCGAAGGAGATCCTCAGCGCGCAGCTCGAAGCATGGTCGAACATCCTGCCGGACCTCGAATCCGATCCGATGTTCAAGAAGATCGTCGACAGCCAGCGCGCCTGGGCAGAAAAGGTCGCGTTCTACGAGCTGATGAACGCACCCGACTATGCGCTCGCCTACGAGCATTTCTTCCCGGGCAAGCTCAAGCTCTGATCCGGCAAGCATGACACCAGAGGACCCCAGTTCATCGAAGCTGGGGTCCTAGCACGCGCACTAGGGGTAACTCATGATCGGCTACATTCGCTTCGCAGACAGCTTGTCTGCGTGGTTCGGCAAGGCGTTCGCATGGCTCATCATCCTGATGTCCGTGGGCACCGGCTACGAGGTTTTCGTACGGTACGTGCTGAACAATCCCACAGCGTGGGCGCTCGACGTGTCCTTCATCATGTACGGGACACTCTTCATGATGGGCGGTGCCTACACGCTGTCGAGGGGCGGCCATGTGAGGGGCGACTTCCTGTATCGTCTCTGGCAGCCCCGGACCCAGGCCAAGGTCGACTTGGTGCTGTATATCCTGTTCTTCTTCCCCGGCATCCTGGCCCTGATCTTCTCCGGCTGGAAATACGCTTCGCGCTCGTGGAGCTACGGCGAAGTATCGGTGA
The DNA here is from genome assembly GCF_900188335.1 of Tropicimonas sediminicola. Lineage (GTDB taxonomy): Bacteria > Pseudomonadota > Alphaproteobacteria > Rhodobacterales > Rhodobacteraceae > Tropicimonas > Tropicimonas sediminicola. The sequence continues at coordinate 204,636 of NZ_FZOY01000003.1, forward strand.
ACAGCCCGGCGGGCATTCCGATCTACCAGTTCAAGACGGTAATCGTCGCCGCGGGGATCCTGCTCCTGATCCAGGGGGTCGCGCAGGTCATGCGCTGCATCCTCGCCATGCGCACCAACAAATGGCTCGAAGCGGATGAAGACGTGTACGAAACCGAAGACCTGCTGATGCGCGAAGCCGACAAGGCCGAAGGGGACCACCACCCATGACCGATCCCCAGATTGCCCTGATGATGCTGGGGCTGTTCATCCTGTTCGTCTTCCTCGGCTTCCCGATTGCCTTCACGCTCATGGCGATGGGCATCGGTTTTGGCTATTACGCCTATTACGACGAACGCCGCATGTGGCGCGACTACGACCGCCTCGAAGAAGGCGTGGCGACGGCCTGGGACCAATGGTCGACATGGATCGAAGGGTTTCTGAACAACCGGATCTTCGACCTGTTCGTGAACCAGACGTTCACGGTGATGTCGAACGAGGTACTGACAGCGGTGCCGCTCTTCCTCTTCATGGGCTACATCGTGGAACGGGCGAACATCGTCGACCGGCTGTTCACGACCCTCAACATCGCGTCCAAAAATATCCCGGGCTCGATGGGCGTTGCCGCGCTGATCACCTGCGCGCTGTTCGCGACCGCGACCGGTATCGTCGGCGCCGTGGTGACCCTGATGGGCCTCCTCGCGCTGCCTGCCATGCTCAAGGCGCGCTACAATCCATCCTTTGCGAGCGGCATCATCTGTGCCGGCGGCACGCTGGGCATCCTCATCCCGCCGTCGATCATGCTGATCGTCTACGCGGCGGCCTCGAACGTCTCGATCGTGCGGCTCTATGCGGGGGCGCTGTTGCCGGGCCTGACCCTTGTCGGTCTTTACCTCGTCTACGTCGTCGGGCGGTCGATCCTTCAGCCGTCGTCGGCCCCGCGCCCGCGGGACGACGAGGTGCCGGACATGCCGATGGGCCGTCTCATCCTGATGATCCTGACGTCCTTCGTGCCGCTGGCGTTCCTGATCCTCGCGGTTCTGGGCTCGATCCTCTTCGGCCTCGCAACGCCGACCGAGGCCGCTTCGATCGGTGCGCTTGGCGGGATCTTCCTTGCCTTCGTCTATCGGGCGATGTCGTGGCAGCGACTGCGCGAGAGCGTCTACCTGACCGTGCGCACAACCGCGATGGTGTGTTGGCTGTTCGTGGGGTCCTACACGTTCTCGGCGGTGTTCTCCTATCTCGGCGGCGAGCACCTGATCTCCGAGTTCGTGCAGGGGCTCAACCTGACGCCGGTGCAGTTCCTGATCCTCGCGCAGCTGATCATCTTCCTGCTCGGATGGCCGCTCGAATGGTCGGAGATCATCATCATCTTCGTGCCGATCTTCCTGCCGCTGCTGACCTTCTTCGACATCGACCCGCTGTTCTTCGGGATCCTTGTCGCGCTGAACCTTCAGACCAGCTTCCTGACACCACCAATGGCGATGTCAGCCTACTATCTGAAGGGGATCGCTCCACCCGAGGTCCGGCTGACGCAGATCTTTGCCGGGGTGATGCCGTTCCTCTTCTGCGTGATCGTTTCGATGGTTCTGATGTACCTGTTCCCGCAGATCGTCTTCTATCTCCCGGAGTTGTTCTATGGCAGCTGACAAAGCGGGCTCGGAACTGGTCGCGCTGCCGGCGGTGGAACTGCGCGACCGTCTGGCCTCGGGGGCGCTGACGTCCGAGAGGCTGGTGGCCGCCTGCCTCGAACGGATCGAGCGGCGGGAACCGGAGGTGCAGGCATGGGCGTGGCTCGACGGGGATCATGCGATTGCGCAAGCCCGGAGGCTCGACGCATGGCGCGCCTCCGGGCAGCCGGTCGGGCCTCTGCATGGTATGCCCGTCGGCCTGAAGGACATCATCGACACCGCGGGAATGCCGACGGAGAACGGCTGCGCGCTCGACAAGGGGCGCGTGCCGACGCGCGACGCATTCGTCGTTGAAAGGCTCAAACAGGCAGGCGCGGTCATCCTCGGAAAGACCGTCACAACCGAGCTTGCGTTCATGCATCCCGGCAAGACGCGAAACCCGCACAATCCGGGCCATACGCCGGGCGGGTCTTCATCGGGCTCCGCGGCGGCGGTGGCCGATGCGATGGTGCCCCTGGCCGTCGGCACACAAACCGGCGGCTCGGTGATACGGCCCGCCTCGTTCTGCGGCGTCACGGGGTTCAAGCCGACCTTCGGCGCGATACCGAGGCGCGGGGTGCTGATGCAATCGTCCACGCTCGACACACTCGGTGTCTTTGCAAGCGATGCGGCAGGAGCGTCGATGCTGGCCGAAGCGCTCTTCGGTCACGACGCCACGGATCCGGCGACGCAGCTCAGGCCGCATCCGCGCCTGCTCGATCTCGCCCGGTCCAAGCCGCCCTTGCCGCCGGTCTTCGCCTTCGTCCGGCCCCCGGGGTGGGACGACGCCCATCCCGACCTTCACGCGGCGTTCGAGGAATTGCTGGAGGCGCTCGGCGAGCAGGCATTCGAGGTGCCCTTGCCGACCATCTTCGACGAGGTCGCCGAGGTGCGCGCGCGCATCAACTTCGCCGAGATGGCGCGCTGCTACCATCGCTACAAGCGAGACGGCACCGACCTGCTCGGGCCGGAGACGAGAGACGCCCTGCAAAAGGGAGACGGGATTCTCGCCCGCGACTACATCGCCGCGCTGGACTGGCGGGAGGTGCTGAACGCGGGGCTCGAGAAGATCTTCGAGCGGTGCGACGCGATCCTCTGTCCGGCTGCCCCCGGTCCTGCGCCGGAGGGCCTCGGCTCCACCGGCGACTCGATCTTCAACGGTCTCTGGACACTTTGCGGCACACCGGCTGTGACGGTGCCGATCCTGACCGCGCAGAACGGGCTGCCCATAGGCGTGCAGTTGGTCGGCGGCCTCGGGAGCGACGGTCGCCTGCTTCGCACCGCGCACTGGCTGGAATGCTGGGCCGATGGCCCTCACACGGACGCATGAAAGGAACCATGATGAACAGGCTTGCCGCATTGATCGCCTTCCTAGTCCTCGCGGGTTTTCTCGTCATTCTCGCAATCGAGGTGCCGAGCTTGGACCTGATCCTCGTGATCGTCCTCACCTTGGGGCTGGCGGCCTACGATTTCTTCGGCTCCACTCGCAAGCCGAGGCAGTGAGCGCATGACAAGACCGGTCATCTGGATCCCGCGCCGCCTGTCGGACGCAACGCTCGAACGGGCACGCCGCGATTACGACGTGATCGACAATCCTGCCGACACGCCGGGCACGGCGGACGAGATCGTCGCCATGAGCGCGCGGGTCGACGGCATGATCCCCTGCCATTCCGAGCACTTCAGCGCCGAGGTCGTCGAGCGGCTCGACCCGCGGCTCAGGATCGTCGCCAACCACTCGGTCGGTGTCGATCACTGCGATCTGCCGGCCCTGAAAGCGCGCGGGATCGCGGTGACGAACACACCCGGCGTCCTGTCCGACGCGACCGCGGAGCTTGCCTTCATGCTCCTTCTGGCAGCCGCGCGTCACGCGGTCGAAGGTGACACACTCGTCCGCAGCGGGGCGTGGCAGGACTGGTCGCCCGCGCTCCTTGTCGGACGGCAGCTGACCGGAGCGCGGCTCGGCATCGTTGGCATGGGCGGTATCGGCCAGGCGCTCGCGCGCAAGGCCCGCGGATTCGACATGGAGATCCACTACCATAACCGGCGCCGTCTTCCCTCGGAGCAGGAATCCGGAGCGGTGTTCCATGAGCGTCTCGAAGACCTGCTGGCGGTGTCCGATTTCCTCTCGCTCAATTGCCCCGCGAGCCCGCAGACGACCGGCCTGATGAACGCCGAACGGATCGCCGCGATGCCGAAGGGCAGCATTCTCGTCAACGCTGCACGAGGCGCGCTCGTGGACGAGCCCGCACTGCTTGCGGCAATCGAAAGCGGTCATCTCGCGGCCGCCGGGCTCGATTGCTTCGTCGATGAGCCGGGGGGCAACCCCGCGTTCGCCGCGCACAAGAACATCGTGATGATGCCCCATGTCGGGAGCGCGACGGTCGAAACGCGCAACGCCATGGGCTTTCTTGCCCTCGACAATCTCGACGCGTTCTTCCGCGGGGAAACGCCGCCAAACCTGCTCTGACGCCCCGCCTGCTCTCTCACGCGGGAGAGCGGGCGGCGCGCATTCCGGAAACGCGCCGCCTCCAGCAAGGATTTCTGCTCTTGGGCCCGTTCACCCGGTTCCCGGGCTGCGTATGAGATCTGGCGTCGCCTCCACGCCCGACACGCCCTCCGCAACCTCCACGATCGGCAAGCCTCGGCCGCTCCGAAGCACCCGGCGCGCGGCAGCGTAGACTGGTGGTTCGTCAAGGCCGTATAGTCGGCACTTGGGGGCGTTGCGGGCAAGTGCCTGCGGCTCAAGTGACTTATGAATGCGATTTCTTGCGGAGTGGGGCATTGGTTCTTGCGATGAGTGAGTCAGGAAGCGGATTTGATCCTGGTGTTTGGTGGCCCGGACTGGAGGCGTTCCTCCGGGCGTCTTTCGGAACTGCCACGTCGATAGACCTGTCCGGTGGCGCGGATGGCCTGCCGTGGACGGGCAACAACCTGTTGGGGAGCTCTCTGGCAGGGGGGGGGCACGGCGATATCCGGGCGACATGGCATGGAGGAGCCTTTGGCGCGTGGGATGTCGCTCAACCGCGCCACATCCGTCGCGCTGAGGATGACGGCATCGGAACGGCCGTTTCGATCAGCTCCGCCTCCACGGAGCCGGTCGCGAGCGGCGAGAGAGTGTCGGCCTCCTTTGCGCAGGTGGCCTCGGCCGAAGGGGCGTTCAACCGGATCGTCGGAACCAGCGGCGCGGAGACGCTCAAGGGCACGTCCCGCCGGGACGAGATCAGCGGCTTCGGCGGTGATGACACCTTGTACGGGTTCCGGCTTGGCGATGTGTTGCATGGCGGGGCCGGCAATGACGAACTGGTCGGCGGCAACGGCGCGGACGTCCTGAAAGGCGGGGCAGGGTACGACGTTCTGAAGGGCGGCAAAGGCAGCGATACCCTCGAGGGCGGCTCCTGGCGCGACATGCTCCATGGCGGCAGCCTGGACGACACGCTCCGCGGCGGCAACGGCAATGACGTGCTGAAGGGCGGCAGCGGTGACGACCACCTGTTCGGCGGCAACAAGAACGACGTCCTCGACGGCGGCAAGGGCCGGGACAGGTTGACCGGCGGGTCCGGCGCCGATCGCTTCATGATCGACGTGGCCGCCTCGGATGTCGATCGGGTGAAGGATTTCTCGCGCGCCGAAGGGGACGTGTTCTACCTTGGAGAGGTCCTTCCGGCGGGCATCGAGGCGGAGGCCCTGTCATCCCACGTCCGCTTCGCGACGAGCGGAGACAACGCGCTGCTGCAGTTCCGCGAGACGGGGGAGAGCGGGTCCTTTCGGAGCGTGGCATGGGTCAAGAACGGCGCCGGGCTCGACGCGGCCGACCTGCTGGACCGGGGACAGATCGTCCTGATCAGCCCGGAGCTTCCCAACGAGAAACCCGAGCCGCAGGATGACAGGGGCTTCACCGCGGTCGTAGGCACCGAGCTGGAGATCCCGGTCGCGACGCTCCTGGCCAACGACAGCGATCCCGACGGCGATACGCTCTCGGTGACGGCGGTGAGCGGCGCGCGGCTGGAAGGCTCCAATGTGATCTTTTCCCCGTCGAGCGCCGGCACCAAGACCTTCACCTACACCGTCGCCGATCCCGATGGAGCGACGGCCAGCGCCACGGTCCATGTCACGGTAGAGGATCCCCCACCCGCGCCTGCGCTGTCCTTTGCCGGGAACGACCGGGCCGCGGTCGTGGACCTGCAGGCCGACACCTGGGCCGAGGTCGCGCGAATTCTCCTGCTGGGGGATTCCATCACCGACGGCTACGGCATAGACGGCGGCTACAGGCCGTACCTATGGGAAACCCTGACACAGCAGAGCAACGTCTGGGTGGATTTCGTCGGCGAATATGACAACAACCCGGGCGACGATTTCCACGATCCCGACCACCAGGGCTTGAGCGGCATCAAGGCCTCGACCGTGCTGGGAGACATCGACCGGATCGCCCAGGCCTCGCCCTCGGACATCGCCCTGATCATGCTCGGAACCAACGACGTACTGCGCGAGGCCGACGCAGGCGACGATGTGCCGGGGGAGTTGTTGCAGATACTTCAACGGCTCCACGCGGCCAATTCCGATGGTCTGTTCCTGGTTGCCGAGATCCTTCCGATCTCCGACTCGACCAAATGGGGCACGGTCAATTACCGGGCGACCGAGATCAACGACGCGCTGCCGGGGATCATCTCCCAGGCGCGGGCGCAAGGGATCGATGCCCGCCTCGTCGACACTTCGGCGATCACGCTGTCCGACATGTATGACGGCGTTCACCCGTCTTCGAGCGGGCACCAGAAGCTCGCCGCGATCTGGGCCAACGCGATCTCGGCCCGCGCGACAGCCAGCGCCGGCACCTTGCAGGCCGACCCGAACGCGGTCGCCGCTGACGTGATCGATGTCGTAGGCTCCGATCACGGCGACCGGCTGCTCGGCGACGGGGGAAGCAACGAGTTCAAGGGGGCGGGCGGAAACGACTGGCTCGAGGGCAGGGCGGGCAATGACGACCTTTGGGGCGGCTCGGGGATCGACCAGTTCGTCTTTGACGACACCGATGGCGATGACAGGATCATGGACTATGCCTCCGGCAGCGACCTCATCTACCTGCGCCCCGGTTCGACCTCCAGCTACTCGGTTTCCAACCAGAACGGCGACGCGGTGATATCCTTCGGCAGCACGAGGGTCACGGTCGAGAACACCCTGTCCAGCCAGCTCTCGATCGAGCTGATCGACCCCTTCGTCGCCTAGCCCCGGAGGTCAGAAAAGGAAGTCCTGCCGGTCGAGGTCTCCAAGGTCGGTCGCAAGCAGCACGATCTGGGTGTTCGCGCCGTCGTCGATCACCACCCGGTCGCCCACCTGCTTCATGTGGTTCGCCTTGAGGTCCTTGAAATCCTTGATCCGGGTCACGGCGGACAGGTCGATTTCCTCCCGGTCGTTGCGGGCCTCGAAATCCGCGATCCGGTCCCGGCCGTGGTTGTTGGCAAAAACGAAATCGTCCGCGCCCCGGCCGCCGGTCAGCAGGTCGTTGCCGGAGCCGCCGTTGAGCACGTCGGCCGACTGGCCGCCGTCGATCTCGTCGGCTCCGTTGCCGCCCTGAAGCCGGTCCGCGCCCTTGTTGCCGAAGAGCCGGTCGTTTCCGCCGCCGCCCTTGACGGTGTCGTTGCCGTCATTGCCGCTCAACGCGTCTGCGCCGTCGCCGCCGCGCAGCAGGTCCTTGCCCACGCCGCCCTTGAGCGTGTCGGCGCCGATCCCGCCGTCGAGAGTATCTTCGCCGCCGTCGCCGAGGATGGTGTCGGCCCCGCCGCCGCCGGACAGGGTGTCGTTTCCGGCCCCGCCCTTGATCCGGTCGCCGCCGGCCGCGCCGTCGATCCGGTCCTTCCCGGCATCGCCGAAAAGCGCGTCGCCGCCGCCGCCGCCGAGCAGCCTGTCGTTGCCGAGCCCGCCGCGCAGTTCGTCCTTGCCGCCGAAGCCTTCCAGGATGTCCCGGCCGCCCCTGCCGGCGAAACTGTTGCCGGAGCCGTCGCCGCTGATCCGGTCGTTGCTGTTGCCACCGACGACGCGCTCGAAGTCCGTGAACGTGCCGCGCGAGGCGAGGCCGACCGTCTGCAGCTCGATCCGGAAGTCGTCGAAGGCTTCGTCGTCCTCGTCGGGCAGCACCCGGGTCGTGTCGTCGGTGCTGTTCGAGTAGTTGGGGTCGGTCTCCAGTACCTGCTGCGGGGTCATCGCCACGCCGCCGAAGATCCGCGCCTCCGTGCCGTCGCTCTCCGCCACGCCGTCGCCGTCGCGATCCAGCACCACCCAGACCGGCGTGCGGCTGTCGAACGTCGCCTGGTAGGAGCCGGCGGCGAAATCGACGGAGAGTTCGCCATCGACGGTGCCGAAATCGAGCGTGTCGAATCCGTCGCTGCCAAAGAGTGTCTTGGTGCCGAGGCCGACGGTCACGGTGTCGTCGCCCTTGCCGCCCCAGGCGCGGTCGTCGCCGCTGCCGGTCACCAGCACGTCGTCGCCGTCCGCCCCGAAGAGACGGTCGTCGCCGTCATCGCCTGAGAGCAGGTTGTCGCGCTTGTTGCCCTGCAGCATGTCGTCGCCGCCGGAGCCCGCGACATTCTCGATCGAGACCAGCGTGTCGGAGCCGAAGGCCCCGGTCGCGGTGCCGGCAAAGAGGTCCACCGTGACGCCCGAGAAGCTGTCGGCAATGAGCGCCCCGTCGAGCCCGCCCGGCCTGACCCAGGCGTAGGAGGCGGTATCGCTGCCGCCGCCGCCCTTGAGCAGGTCGTTTCCGGCCCCGCCGTGCAGCAGGTCGTCGCCTTTCCCGCCCTCGAGCGTGTCGTTGGATGCGCCGCCGAATAGCTTGTCCCGGCCGCCCGCGCCGCGCATCAGGTCGCTGCCGCCACGGCCGATCAACTGCTCGTCGGCCACGCTGCCATTCAGGACGTCGTTGTAGTCGGTGGCGATCAGTGTCTCGAAATTCTCCAGCGTCATTCCGACCTGTTCGGAGATCAGGCCGCTCACTCCCTTGAACGAGGCGACGGTGCCGGCCGCCAGGTCGACCTCGATCCGCGACTGGTAACTGACGTCGAAGGAGATCGTGTCGAAGCCCTGTCCGCCATTGGCATGACCGAAGAAGCGCTCGATCCGGACCGTGTCGACCCCGTTGCCCATGAGCGCCGCGCTGTCGCGGTCGGTCTCGTCGTAGCGGGCGTAGTCGTCGCCCGCGCCGCCGCGGAAGATCCCGCTGCCGCCGCTGTAGAAATTGCCGATGTCGTTGCCCGAACCCGCGGTCACGTCGGCAAAGCCGTTCTCGCCGTCGAACCGGTCGTCGCCGCCGCGCAGGTTGAACAGCGCGGTCGTGGTGCCGCCGGGCTCGTAGATCGCATGGTCCGCGTAATCGCCGAGGCTGATCTCCTCCACCTGCCTGGGCTTGATGGAAAAGAACACGTCGCGGGCGTTGCGCAGGTCCTCGCCCTCGACGGAGGTCTTGTGCGCCCGGAGCGTCAGCGCGATCGCGCTCTCCACGCGGTAGAACCACCGGGCGTCGCCCACGTCGTCGAGCCGGAGCGTGTCGTAGCCGCCGCCGCCCTCGATCTGCAGCGCGCTCGCGCCGCCATCCACGGCCTCGGCAAGGATCAGGTCGTCGCCATCGCCGCCGTACAGGTACTCGCTGCCGCCGCTGTAGATCGTGTCGTTGCCGCCGGCGCCATGCAGCATCCGGGCCGCAGCATCGCCGTGCAGGATGTCGTCCTGGTCGGAGCCCATGAAGCCCTCGACATCCTCGGTGCGGTCCACGGCAAGCCGGTTGCCCTTGGTGTCGTAACGGACGATCCGGCCGCTGCCGGCCCAGATCTCTACCGGCCCGCTCGCCGGGATGTCCTGCATGTAGTTCTTCAGCGTCTGCAGGATCGACGGATCGTCGCTCTGGTCGCTGACGTCGAACTTGATGGTGTTGGAACTGCTCGTGTAGGACACGACGTCGTAGCCGTCGCCGCCCTTGTAGATGTCGCGCACGCCCTGCTTGGCCCGGCTGCCCGAGATCATCACGTCCACACCGCCGGCGCCGGCGGAAATGATGTCCGACCCGGGGCCGCCGACGATGTAGTCGTCCTCGCCACCCGCCTCGATCCTGTCGTTCCCGCCCATGCCGGCGATCACGTCGATGCCGTCGCCTGTGTGGATCACGTTGTCGGCCTTGGTGCCGCGGATCTTGTGATCCTGGTTGGGCGAGGCCACCACGTTCTCGATCGAGCTGAGCTTGTCCTGCCCCTGGCCGAAGGAGGTGCCGTCGGTCAGGTCGACGGTCAGCTTCGTGTTCGCGCCCTCCAGCACCTGGAATGTGTCGATCCCGGCCTGGCCATTCACCTCGTCGTTACCCGAGCCGGGCAGCAGCACGTCGTTGCCGGAGCCGCCGTTGAGCCGGTCGTCGGAGGTGGAGCCGAAGATCCGGTCGTTGCCCTTGCGGCCGTTGGCGACGTGGAGCCCGTCGACCTTTGTGCCGCTGGAATTGAGGAACATCAGGTCGTCCGCGGCCTTTCCGCCCTCGTCCCCGTTCAGGATCGAGCCGCCGATGATCGCGTTCTTCAACTCCTTGCCGGTGAACGACACGTCAGTGAAGACCACGCTGTCCTTGTCGCCGAGCGAGACCAGCGTGTCGATCCCGGTGTCGACGCCGGTCTTGGGCTGCAGGTGGCTGACGATGATATTCGCGGTGCCGGGCTCGCGGGCCAGCTCGTATTCGGTGAAGCTCGCGCCGAAATAGAACAGGTCGTTGCCCTGTCCGCCGTCTAGGAGGTCGGAGCCTGCACCGGCGATGATCACGTCGTTTCCGGCGTAGCCGTAGATCTCGTCGTCGCCGGCCAGCGCGTCGAGAATGTCGGGCTTGTCGTCGCCCTCCAGCGTGTTGGCCACGTCGTTGCCCCAGCCGGTCGGTCCCTTCTCGGCATCGCCGACCACACCGTCCTTGAAGATCGCCTGCTCCAGCAGATCGAGGAACGGCACCGTGCCGAGTGCGTCGATGATGTATTCCAGCAGGAAGTCGCTCAGCGGCTGCATCAGCGTCTCGAAGGCATCGAGCAGGTTGAGCGAGGGGATCAGCGCCGCCACGGCCTCCTCGGTGGCATCGAGCAGGTCGCCGAGCCCGAGCGTCTCCATCACGTAATCGATCACCGGATCGACGATGAGCCCCACCAGCTTGTCCACCGCATCCAGCAGCGGCAGGATCGGCTTCAGCACGTTGCCGGCGATCTCCAGCGGCTTTTCAAGGAAATCGAAGATCTTGGCGATCTCGTCCAGATCGACCAGCTCGCCGAGGATCTTGTCGAAGTCGATGTCGCGCATGACCTCCAGGAAGTCGTCGAGTTCCGCCTTCACGTCCTCGTAGAGCGCCTCGACCCTCGCGAACTTGTCGTTGCGATTGCCGAGCTGGGACTCGATCGCGGTGTTGAGCGTGTCGTACCGGCCGCTCCAGGTCTCGCCGGAGCGCATCGCCACCGCGAGAGCTTCCTGGAAATTACCGGTCGCCTCGGAGGCGATCTCCATCTGGCGAACCTTGAGCGTCAGCGCGTCCTGCACCGTGGCATTCGCCAGCGCCGCCTTGTCGATATTCGCCTGGACCTTGTCGATGAACTCGTTGTTGTTTTCCTTCGTCGGGGTGGCCTTGTCGTCCTTGCTGCTGATGTCGTCGAACTTCTCCTCGACCTTCTCGACGGGCTTCTTCACCTTTTTCAGAACCTGCTGGATCGCCTTGGTCGGGGCCTTGAGCGGCGAGACGAAGCCCACCACCGTCAGCAGCTTGTCGGTGAAATAGATCGCGTCGTAGGTCGTCTTGACGGTCTTGTCGGCGGTCTTGAAGGCGCCGACGCCGTATTTCGCGGAGAACAGGATATAGCCGATCGTCTTGACTGCATCGCGCATCTCGGTGACGTCGGGAAGCAGGCGGTCGAGGCGGGACTTGTAGATATCCAGCTCGGTCGGCGCCTGCGCGGCGGCATAGGTCTCGACCGGTTCCTCCGGGCGCGACTGGCGCGTCATTCGCGTGATGACCGCAGCGGCAAAGACGTCCTCGGGCGCCTCTTGGGTTTCAACGCCGATCGTCGTCGTGGCTTCATCGTCCGCCTGCGGGCGCTCGACGATCAGGGGCGCGGTGTCCCGGGACGGGCGCGGGGCAGGCGCCGCGGATTGAAGCGAGGCGCTTGAGCTGTGGAAGCTGCTGGTCGTGGAAGCCGCCGCGGTCGTGCCCCAGCCGCTGTCCGCGGCGTCGTCGGTGTCCGCCGCCGGGCCCTCCAGCGGCTGCCAGGTGGTGCCCAGGCCGGCAAAGGACGACCTGAGCGGCATGGCGAAGGTGGCTGTGGTGCTGTCGGTGGCGTCGTCTGCGGGTGCGGGAGAAGGGCCGTCGGCAGGTGCATCCGTCAGGGCAGAGAGGTCGGCAATCGTGTCGCGGCGGAGGCGGGGGCTGTCCTGATCGCTCGGCATAAGCGTTCTCCTTCAAACGGCAGACGCCGCGCCGCGTCGATCGATAATGGGTCTTGAAACGAAATGATATTTCCTGTGCGCGCCTTTCAGCGGTAACAAAACACGCCCCGTGTGACAACTACGTAGCGTCAACCTGTCAGGAGCCGCCGTCCGCATGGGGACGCCGCCGCGCGAGGTTGCGCGGCGGGGGCAAGGGCAGGGGGGGCGGTGCGGGCCGTGTCAGATCCAGCCGGCGGGCAGCGCGCCGGTCGCCGGCAGGTCCAGCTTGAAGCGGCAGCCGGTCGAGGGATGCTCAGTGAACCCCATCGCGCCGTAGATCTGCCGAGCGACGCCGTTGTCGGGATGGGTGGAGACCAGCAATTGTCCGCATTCCTGCCGGCGGGCCTCGGCCACCGCGGCGGCCACCAGGTGCCGGCCGATGCCGGCGCCGCGCGCCGCCTCCTCGACGAACAGATGGTGGATCTCCATCAGCCGCCGTCCCCAGTGCAGATGGGTGAAGACGGCCAGCACCGCGTAGCCAACGACCTCGCCGCCGCGTTCCGCGACCAGCGCCGAGGCGCAGGCACCCGGCGCGAACAGGTCGCGTTCCAGCGCCTTGGGGGTGAGGGTTGCCTCGTCGCCATGGTGTCGGGCCAGCGCCCGCACCATCTCGATCAGCCGCGCGCCGTCACGCCGCTCGGCACGTCGGACGCGCGTGTCCGCGGCGTCTGTCTCGATGTCCTGCATATGCATCTTTCCGGTCCTTTCGTGGTCTGCCGCCACGAGACACCGGAACTGAAAAAGGCCGCTCGTGGCGGCCTCGTCGGTTTGTCAAACCCTTCCGTCCGCTCCTATTTGGAACGGGCCCAGTAAAATCGGGAGGCGGCTTGAACGGTCATGGCAAGCCTGATGCGCCTTTTCCCTTCGCCCGTCAAACGGAATCTTTCGCCTTCGGTCTCTCTGTGGCAGGGTCGGGGCGAACCCGCTCGTCGCTGTGCGATCTCAGGCTGCCCGGAGCGCCCGATGCGAACGACCCTTGTGCTGGCCGCGGTGGCAGTGGCGCTGCTGTCCGCGATCTTTCTTCTGCGCGACCTGCCGCCACCGGAGCGGCTGGTCTTCGCGGCAGGCGTGCGCGACGGGGGATATTGGCGGATCGCCGAACGCTACCAGGAAATCCTCGCCCGCGACGGGATCGAGATCGAGCTGCTGGAGACCGGCGGGTCGCTTGAAAACCTCGGGCTGCTGGCGGACCGCACGGCCGATGTCGGCCTGCTGCAGGGGGGCATTCCCGCGGGCGACGCGGGGATCGAGGCGCTGGCCACGGTGTTCGTGGAGCCGGTCGTCCCGATCATGCGCACCGACCGCCAGATCGCGACCAACCCGGCGCTCTGGCGCGGCCTGACCATCGCGCGGGGCGGCGAGGGGTCGGGGGCGCGGGTCGTGGCCGACCAGCTCCTTGGCGCGCTCGGCGTCGCGCCGCCGGTCAACCGGGTGGTCGACCTCGGCGGATCGGAGGCGGCGGCGGCGTTGCTCGCCGGGGAGATCGACCTCGCGATCTTCGTCGCGCCGATCTCGGCCTCCTACCTGCAGCCGCTCTTCGCCTCGGAGGACACCACGCTCATCGGCTTCGACCATGCCGAGGCGATCTCGCTCCGGCTGCCGTTCAGCCGGGTGGTCACTGCGCCGTCGGGGGCGGTGACGCTCGACCCTGTGGTGCCGCCGCGGCCGCTGCCGATGGTGGCGATGCGCGCCCGCCTCGCCGCCGTGCCCCATCTTCACCCCGCCGTCGTCGACCGGCTGGTGCTGGCCGCCCGCGAGATCCACGGCGGCAACAGCCTCTTTGCGCGCCACGGCGACTTCCCGAGCGCGGAAGGCGCCGACCTGCCGCTCGATGCCGGCGCGCTGAAGCTGCTGATCGAGGGCCAGAGCGCCTTTCACGGCTGGCTGCCCTACTGGATCGCGGCGCAGATCCGCCGCGTGCTGCTGGTGGTGCTGCCGCTGTTCTTCGTCGTGGTGCCGCTGATGCGGGCGCTGCCGGGGATCTACCGCTGGTCGATGCGGCGGCGCATCTGGCGGCACTACCGCGCCATCGGCGAGATCGAGATGGAGATCCCCGAGGCCGGCACGCCGGCCGAGGTCGCGGCGCTCAACGCCCGGCTCGAGGAGATCGACCACCAGCTCGCCGCCATCCGGCTGCCGCCGCCCTTCCGCGACGGCGCCTACAACGCCCGGCTGCATGTCGAACTGGTGCGCCGCCAGATCGCCGACCGTATGGCCGACCACGTCGAGCGGGCCGGCGCGGGGCAGGGGAGCTCGAACGCTGAGACGGATGTCGCCGAGCGACCACAGATGTCGCAATAGACTCTGGAATTGCCCGCCTCTGCCGCGTTAGAGCGGGCATTCAACCAGGAAGGATTCGATCCCCATGTTCCAAGTCCTGTCCGCCACCTGGGCGCTGATGTTCGGAATCCTGCTGCTCATCGTGGGCAATGGCGTTCAGGGTACGGTGCTCGGCATCCGTGGCGACATCGAGGGGTTCTCGACCTTCCAGATGTCGATCATCATGTCGGCCTACTTCCTCGGTTTTCTCGGCGGCTCGCGGTTGGCCCCGGAACTGATCCGCCGGGTCGGCCACATCCGCGTGTTCGCGGCGCTCGGCTCGCTGATCTCGGCGATCCTCGTGCTCTACCCGCTGCTGATCAACCCCTGGGCCTGGGCCATCGGCCGGGTGCTGATCGGGTTCTGCCTCTCGGGCGTCTACGTGACCGCCGAAAGCTGGCTCAACAACTCGGTCACCAACGAACAGCGCGGGCAGGCGCTGTCACTCTACGGGCTGGTGCAGATGGCGGGGATGGTCGCCTCGCAGGGGATCATGCTGACGCCGGACCCCTCAGGCTTCGTTCTGTTCATCATCCCCTCGGTGCTGGTCTCGGTCTCCTTCGCGCCGATCCTGCTGGCGATCCAGCCGACCCCGGCCTTCGCGACCTCCAAGCCGATGAGCCTGCGCCAGCTGTGGGACAGCTCGCCGCTCGGCGTCGTCGGCATCCTCTTGCTGGGCGGGGCACTTTCCACCCTGTTCGGCATGTCCTCCGTCTACGGCTCCCAGGCCGGCATGACCGTGCCGCAGATCTCCGCCTTCATCGCCGCGATCTACCTCGGCGGGCTGATCCTGCAGTACCCGATCGGCTGGCTCTCGGACCGGATGGACCGCCGCTGGCTGATCCTGGTGGTGTCGGCCATCGGCGGGGGCGCCTCGTTCCTCGCCATGGCGCTCGGCGGCCAGTTCGCGGCCCTGCTGGTGGCGGCGGTGGTGATCGGCGGCGGCTCGAACCCGCTCTACGCCCTGCTCCTCGCCTACGTGAACGACCACCTCGCGCCGGAGGACATGGCGGGCGCCTCGGGCGGGCTGATGTTCCTCTACGGCGTCGGCGCAGTTGCCGGCCCGCTGGCTTCGGGCGCGATCATGGGGCTTGCCGGGCCGCCGGGATTCTTCCTGTTTCTCGGTGTGTTGTGCTGTGCCATGGCGGGTTACGCGGGCTGGCGGATGACGCGCAGCGATGCCGTGCCTGTTGACGAGACCATCAGCTACACCCATGTTTCGCCGACCGCGACCCCTGTGGCCGTCGAGTTCGTCCAGGAGATGTTCATCGAGGAGGCGCAGGAAGCAGAGGCCGAAGCGGAAGCCGAGGCCGAGAAATACGGAACGGTCCAGGGCAGCGAGACAGGCGCGCCCCGGCAGATGCCGTGAAACCGGCGGCACAGATCGCTGCCGAGACAAAGGACAGACAAGATGGTGGACGTCACACCACAGCAGATCGCCGAATTCTGGGTCGACGAGGTCGGACCCGAGGGATGGTACAAGGCCAGCGACGCGCTCGATGCGCAGATCCGGGAAAGGTTCGGCAGCGCCTGGCAGGCCGCCCATGCCGGCGATCTGCATGACTGGTGCTGCGACGCGGAAGGCAGCTTCGGCTTCCTGATCCTGACCGACCAGTTCCCGCGCAACATGTTCCGCGACGATCCGCGCGCCTTCGATACCGACGTGCTGGCCCGCACCGCCTGCAAGATGGCGATCGACCGCCGCTGGGACATGGCCGTGCCGGAACCGCAGCGGCAGTTCTTCTACCTGCCTCTTATGCATTCCGAAAACCTGATCGATCAGGACCGCTGCGTGCGCCTGATGGTCGACCGGATGCCCGGGACCGGCGCCGAGAACCTGCGCCATGCCCGCGCCCATCGCGAGATCATCCGCGAGTACGGCCGCTTCCCCTATCGCAACAAGGCGCTCGGACGGATGACGCTGCCGCGGGAGAAGGAGTTTCTGGAGACCGGCGGATATGGCCGCATCCTGCAGGCCCTGAGCGCGGCCGAGGCGGATTGAGAGACCGCTCCGGGCCGGGGCAGGGCGACCTGCTCCGGCTATTCGTTTTCCGCCCGAAGCTATGCGCTTGGTGAATGGCGGCATTTCTGACCTTGCGTCCGATTTGCCCAAGATCGGGCCTTCGCGCGGTGCCGAAAATAGTTTAATGCTGAACTAAATTTTCTTCGCGGAGGGGGCCGAGATGGCTGCACAGACTTTCGACATGATCGTTATCGGCGCTGGTCCGGGCGGCTACGTGGCCGCGATCCGGGGCGCGCAGCTCGGGCTCAAGGTGGCCTGCGTCGAGCGCGAGCACCTCGGCGGCATCTGCCTGAACTGGGGCTGCATCCCGACCAAGGCGCTCCTGCGGTCTGCGGAAGTGTTCCACCTGATGGAGCGCGCCAAGGACTTCGGCCTCTCCGCCGAAAAGATCGGCTACGACATCGATGCGGTGGTGAAGCGCTCCCGCGGCGTGGCCGCCCAGCTCTCCGGCGGCATCGGTCACCTGCTCAAGAAGAACAAGGTCACGACCATCATGGGCGAGGCCAGGCTGACCGGTAAGGGCAAGGTGTCGGTCAAGACCGACAAGGGCACCGAGGAACTGACCGCCAAGAACATCGTGTTGGCCACCGGCGCCCGCGCCCGCGAACTGCCGGGCCTGGAAGCCGACGGCAAGCGCGTCTGGGCCTACAAGACCGCCCTGCAGCCGCCGCACATGCCCAAGAAACTGCTGGTCATCGGCTCCGGCGCCATCGGCATCGAATTCGCCAGCTTCTACAACACGCTCGGCGCCGAGACGACGGTGGTCGAGGTCCTCGACCGGGTGCTGCCGGTGGAAGACGCCGAGATCTCGGCCTTCGCCATGAAGGCCTTCACCAAGCAGGGGATGAAGATCCTCGAGAAGAGCATGGTCAAGCAGCTCGACCGCTCCGCCGACAAGGTGGTCGCCCACATCGAGACCGGCGGCAAGGTCGAGAAGATGGAGTTCGACACCGTGATCTCCGCTGTCGGCATCGTCGGCAACGTGGAGAACCTCGGCCTGGAAGAACTCGGCGTGAAGATCGACCGCACCCATGTGGTAACGGATGAGTTCTGCCGCACCGGCGTCGAGGGGCTCTATGCCATCGGCGACATCGCCGGCGCGCCCTGGCTGGCGCACAAGGCCAGCCACGAGGGCGTGATGGTGGCCGAGCTGATCAAGGGCATGCATGCCCACCCGGTGAAGCCCGAGACCATCGCCGGCTGCACCTACTGCCACCCGCAGGTCGCAAGCGTCGGCCTGACCGAGGCCAAGGCCAAGGAGCAGGGCTACGAGGTCAAGGTCGGCAAGTTCCCCTTTATCGGCAACGGCAAGGCCATCGCACTCGGCGAACCCGAGGGGCTGATCAAGACGGTATTCGACGCCAAGACCGGCGAACTGCTGGGCGCGCACATGGTCGGCGCCGAGGTCACCGAGATGATCCAGGGCTATGTCATCGGCCGCAAGTTGGAGACCACGGAGCAGGACCTGATGGAAACGGTCTTCCCGCACCCGACGCTCAGCGAGATGATGCACGAGAGCGTGCTCGACGCCTTCGACCGCGTCATCCACATGTGATCCGGCGGCGCGGTGCCGGCAAACGGCACCGCGCGCGCCCCGGCAACGATCGACCCGATTCTCTGGGACTCGCATTTCCTGTTTCCTTGACCCGGTCATTAACGGCCGGACATACCCGTTTGGGTTGAGTGCGAGCGCTCCAGGCCGCCAGAAATGCTGTCGCGCAGCGATCTCCGGCTCTCGGATGCGGCGTCCTGATGAGCGGGCTCCTGAAATAACTTATGAAATTCAATTTGTTGCGGTGACCCGGGCGGTCTTTGGCGGCGGTGGTGCGACCATCACACACTTGCGGGTCGAAATCCTTCGGACGGCTTGTGCCGGAGTTTGACAGGTGCCTTCAAAGTGTTAATGTCCGTTAACGAAATTTTACCGATCCCACCGCGGTTTATCTGGAGCAGGAAGTTGAAAAACGTTGCGATTGCATCCGTTATGATTGCGCTCTCCGCAGGAGCGGCGGGTGCCGTGACCGTGGCAAATGGAAACGGAAGCTTCGAAGCGCCGACTTTCGACTCCACCGCGAGGTGGAAGGTGTACGACGGCTCGCCCGGTGCGAAATTCATCAGCGGATGGATTGTCGATGCGATCGGTGACAAGGGCGGTGTGGATCAGGTCGCCAGTTCCTGGTGGGCGGCTTCCGATGGCAACTACTCGGTCGACCTGAACTCGGTCGACGCGGGCGGCGTGAGCGCCAAGATGGACGGTCTGACGATCGGCAACAGCTACACGGTGACGTTCGACATGTCGGGCAACCCCGGCGGTGTGCAGGGTGTCAAGGAACTGGTCACCTACATCAACTACGACCGGATCCGCAGCTTCTACTACGACACCACCGGAAACAGCCGGAAGAACATGAACTGGACGACGATGTCGTTCAAATTCACGGCGACGGCCACGGCCCAGTACGTCTCCTTCGTCAGCGCGATTCCCGGCACCCAGGGCGCCGCGATCGACAATGTCCGCGTCGAGATGAGCGAAGTGCCGCTTCCGATGTCCGCGCTGCTCCTGCTGACCGGGCTTGGCGGGCTGGCCGCGTTCCGTCGCAAGGCCGCCTGACGCGGTATCCGATCCGATCCTGAATTGGCGGGGTGGCCAGTGGCCGCCCCGTTTGCGTTTCAGATGGGCGCTTTGGGGCCGGGATCGTTGGCATTGATCTGCTTGTTTACTTTTTGTTCTCAATTCCCCATTGGAGAATCCGTAGCGCTCGCTTATCTCTGTGCCATGCCGTACGGGGTGGGACATGCCTGAACAGAAGTTCATCGAGGTGCGCGGTGCGCGCGAGCATAATCTGAAGAACATCGACGTGGATATCCCGCGCGACGAGCTGGTGGTCATCACCGGGCTCTCCGGTTCGGGGAAGTCCTCGCTCGCCTTCGACACGATCTACGCCGAGGGGCAGCGCCGCTACGTGGAGAGCCTCTCCGCCTATGCCCGGCAGTTCCTCGACATGATGGAAAAGCCGGACGTGGACCACATCACCGGCCTCAGCCCGGCGATTTCCATCGAGCAGAAGACCACCTCCAAGAACCCGCGTTCCACGGTCGGCACGGTGACGGAGATCTACGACTACCTCCGCCTGCTGTTCGCCCGGGTCGGGACGCCCTATTCGCCGGCCACCGGCCTGCCGATCGAGGCGCAGCAGGTGCAAGACATGGTCGACCGGGTGATGGCGATGGAGGAGGGCACGCGGGCCTACCTGCTCGCCCCCATCGTACGCGACCGCAAAGGCGAATACCGCAAGGAATTCCTCGAGCTGCGCAAGCAGGGCTTCCAGCGGGTGAAAGTCGATGGCGCCTTCCACGACCTCGACGACGCGCCCAAGCTCGACAAGAAGTTCCGCCACGACATCGACGTGGTGGTCGACCGGATCGTCGTGCGCGAGGGGATGGAGACGCGGCTGGCCGACAGCTTCCGGACCGCGCTGGACCTGGCCTCGGGTATCGCGATCCTGGAGACCGCGCCGCGCGAGGAGGAGGGCGAGCCGGAGCGCATCACCTTCTCCGAGAACTTCGCCTGCCCGGTCAGCGGTTTCACCATCCCCGAGATCGAGCCGCGCCTCTTCTCGTTCAACGCCCCTTTCGGCGCCTGTCCGCATTGCGACGGCCTCGGGGTCGAGCTGTTCTTCGACGAACGGCTGGTGGTGCCCGATGTCACGCTCAAGATCTACGACGGCGCGCTGGCGCCCTGGCGGAAGGGCAAGTCGCCCTATTTCCTGCAGACCATCGAAGCCATCGCCAAGCACTACGAGTTCGACAAGAACGCGCGGTGGAAGGACCTGCCGAAGAAGGTCCAGCAGGTTTTCCTGCACGGCTCCGGCGACGAGGAGATCGAGTTCCGCTACGACGAGGGCGGCCGTGTCTACCAGGTGACGCGCAGCTTCGAGGGGGTGATCCCCAACATGGAGCGCCGCTACCGCGAGACGGACTCCGCCTGGATCCGCGAGGAGTTCGAGCGGTATCAGAACAACCGCCCCTGTGGTTCCTGCGGCGGCTATCGCCTGCGTCCCGAAGCGCTGGCGGTGAAGATCGCCGGGTTGCACGTGGGGCAGGTGGTGCAGATGTCGATCCGGGAGGCCTTCGACTGGGTCGATGCGGTGCCGGAGAAGCTGACCTCCCAGAAGAACGAGATCGCCCGCGCCATCCTCAAGGAGATCCGCGAACGGCTGGGTTTCCTGAACAACGTCGGTCTGGAATACCTGACCCTGTCGCGCAACGCTGGCACGCTGTCGGGCGGCGAGAGCCAGCGGATCCGGCTGGCGAGCCAGATCGGCTCGGGGCTGACCGGCGTGCTTTACGTTCTGGATGAGCCTTCGATCGGCCTGCACCAACGCGACAACGACCGCCTGCTTGGCACCCTGAAAAACCTGCGGGATCAAGGGAATACCGTGATCGTCGTGGAGCATGACGAGGAGGCGATCCGCGAGGCGGACTATGTCTTCGACATCGGTCCGGGCGCCGGTGTGCATGGCGGGCAGGTGGTGGCCAAGGGCACGCCGGGCGAGATCGCGGCGAACCCGGACTCGATCACTGGCGACTACCTGAGCGGCAAGCGCGAGATCCCTGTGAGCCAGCTGCGCCGTGAGGGCAATGGCAAGAAGCTGACCGTGGTGAAGGCGACCGGCAACAACCTCAAGGAGGTGACGGCCGACTTCCCGCTCGGGAAATTCGTTTGTGTGACCGGGGTTAGCGGCGGAGGCAAATCCACCCTGACGATCGAGACGCTGTTCAAGACGGCCTCGATGCGGCTGAACGGGGCGCGGCAGACGCCGGCGCCCTGCGAGACCATCAAGGGGCTCGAGCACCTCGACAAGGTGATCGACATCGACCAGCGCCCCATCGGCCGGACTCCGCGTTCGAATCCAGCAACTTACACCGGGGCCTTCACGCCGATCCGTGACTGGTTCGCGGGGCTGCCCGAAGCCAAGGCGCGCGGCTACAAGCCGGGGCGGTTCAGCTTCAACGTCAAGGGCGGGCGCTGCGAGGCCTGCCAGGGCGACGGGGTGATCAAGATCGAGATGCACTTCCTGCCGGATGTGTATGTGACCTGCGAGACCTGCCATGGCGCGCGCTACAACCGCGAGACCCTGGAAATCAAGTTCAAAGGCAAGAGCATAGCCGACGTTCTTGATATGACGGTTGAGGACGCGCAGGAGTTTTTCAAGGCGGTGCCGAGCATCCGGGAGAAGATGGATGCGCTGGTCCGGGTGGGGCTGGGCTATATCAAGGTCGGGCAGCAGGCGACGACGCTGTCGGGCGGCGAGGCACAGCGGGTGAAACTCTCCAAGGAGCTGGCCAAGCGCTCGACCGGGCGGACGCTCTATATCCTCGATGAGCCGACCACCGGGCTGCACTTCGAAGACGTGCGCAAGCTGTTGGAAGTGCTGCACGAACTGGTGGAGCAGGGGAACACCGTGGTGGTGATCGAGCACAATCTCGACGTCATCAAGACCGCTGACTGGATTATCGACATCGGCCCCGAGGGGGGCGATGGCGGCGGCACGGTTGTGGCGACGGGCACGCCGGAAGAGGTGGCGGAGGTCGCCGGGAGCCACACCGGGCGATATCTCAAGCCGATGCTGGACGCGGCGCGGCGGCACGCGGCGGAATAGGCGTTTCGACCGATCCGAAAGCGAAAACGACCGCAATTGCGGTCGTTTTCGGGCGTGTTCCGGTCATTTCACAGCTTCAGCGCAGGCGTTCGCCTTGGGGTGCGCCGTTTCGGTCATTTCGCGCCCGGAAACGACCGGAAATCCCGGCACTCAGGTCTCCCGCCCGTCGTCGCGGCATCGCAGATGCCGTTCCTCCCGTTGGGCCGGGCGCGCTTCGCGCGCGGGCGGGGTGTCCGGAGGTTACTGCGCGAGGTCGGCGATGGCGCCGATCAGGTTGAGCACTTTCCGGGTGTCGGGGTCGATGCGGTAGACGTAGTCGCCGAGCACGGCGTAGTCGCCATTGCGGTCGAGCCGGTAGCGCGCGGGGTCGTGGATCACCCGGTAGTCCCCGTCGAGCACCTCGCCGCGCTGGTAGCGCCGGACGTATCGGTCGTCCCGGTCGGGAGCGTCCGAGCGCACCGATTTGCCGACCTGGCCCGGTGGCACGCAGGGCGGGTTCTTCTTGGCGAGTCCGGGCGGGCAGCCGGCGTTACCGTTGCCGGCGGAGGCGGCGCCGGCTCCGATCCCGGCGGCGAAGGCGGCTGTCAGCAGCACGGTGGCGAGGGTCTTCATTCCTGGTCCTTCAATCTTGTCTTTGCGGCCCGCCTGTGCGGCGGGCGCTCCGGGAGAGAACACCGGAAGGCGCGGGGTGTTCCAGTCGTTTTGGCGTGATCGGCGGGAGGTTGCCAAACTTCGGCCGGGTTCCGCTGGCAGGCTGCGACCGGAGAAGCGGGAGTGCGGGATGCGCGGGATCGGGATTGCAGGGGCGTTGGCGGCCGGACTGGCCGCGCCGGGGCAGGCGGGGCAGCCGCTGCGCGAGAGCCTGGTCGAATGCTCGGTGCTGGTCGAACTGCTGCTGGGGGAGCAGAGCTTCCAGCCCGGCGAAAACGCGATGATCGACCTCTACGTCTCGGCCTCCCGGTCGATGCGGGAGGAGGCGCTGCGCCGGACGTCGGAGGGCTACGTGGCGGAGACGGCGCTGGCCAAGCGGGAGGCATGGCACGCGCGGTGGGACGCCGGGGACTGGGATGATCCGGCGAACCGGGACGAGCTGGTGGACTGGTGGACCTATTGCTTCAAGCTGGCGGACCACCTCGCGTTGAAGCCGTAGCGCGCCGGCGGATCGCGCTCGATCTGCAGGGGGGACTCTGTTGCAGATAGGGCGGCTTCGTGACGGACACTCTCAAAAAGATATTTATAAAATACGTATTATTTGATCTGTCTCATTTGCCAATTTTCATGGAGGCGCAACTCTCTGCCTGCGAGACACGGGAGGGAAAGATGAGTCTTTTGCGAAATCTCTTTGCGGGCGTTGCGCTGGCGCTGTTCGGTGCCGCTGCCCTGGCCGAAGACGGAAAGCCCGGGCTTTTCGTGAACCTCACCACCGATGACACATGGGCGGCCGCGAAGGCGATCATGTTCGCCCATGAGAAGGCGCTGAAGAACGGGCATGAGCCTGTGGCGATCTGGCTGAACGTGCGGGCGGTGTACCTGGCCGACAGGAAGCGCTCCAGCCACATTCCCGGGCCGATGGCCGGGGACGGCACGTCGATCCAGGACATGCTGACGGCCTTCATGGCCGACGGCGGCACGGTGATCATGTGCAGCGCCTGTTCGCAGGCGGCGGGTCTGACCGAGGCGGATTACATTGACGGTGTCGAGATGGGCAACTGGCCGGTGGTCGAGAGCATTCTGTTCGACCCGGATGTGAAGACGCTGTCCTGGTAGGGGCGTCACGCGCCCGGAGCCTTCCGGGCGCGTTGCACGTGCCGCCGACCGCCTAGCCGCGCCCGCGCTTCTCGAAGCGGGGGAGCATGGCGGAGAAGTCCATGCCCTTGCCGTCCTCGCGCTCGACGAAGGCCTCGTAGAGCGCGGTGGCGGCCTGACCGAGCGGCGTATCGGCATCCGCGGCCTCGGCGGCCTGTTGCGAGAGGCGCAGGTCCTTGAGCATGAGCTCGGCGGCGAAGCCGGGCTTGTAGCCGTTGTCGGCGGGACTCGTCGGGCCGACGCCGGGGGCCGGGCAATAGGCGTTCATCGACCAGCTGTAGCCGGAGGAGGTGGACACCACGTCGAACATCTTTTGCCGGTCGAGGCCGAGCTTGTCGGCCAGCGCGAAGGCCTCGCAGGTGCCGATCATGGTGATGCCGAGGATCATGTTGTTGCAGATCTTGGCCGCCTGACCGGCGCCGGGGCCGCCGCAGTGGACGGCTTTCTGGCCCATGACCTCGAAGAGCGGCGCGACGGTGGCGAAGGCGTCCTCGGCGCCGCCGGCCATGAAGGTGAGCGTGCCGGCCGCCGCGCCGCCGACACCTCCGGAGACCGGGGCATCGACCGCACGCAGGCCGGCGGAGCTTGCGGCCTCGGCCACGGCGCGGGCGCTGTCGACATCGACTGTGGAGCAGTCGAGATGGACGGCGCCGGGCTGCATGGCGGGGTGGATCTCGGCCGCGACGCGGCGCAGGATCTCGCCGTTGGGCAGCATGGTGATGACCACCTCGGCGCCGCTGGCGGCCTCGGCGGCGGTGGCGGCGGCGGTGACGCCCTCGGGGCAGGGCGCGGCGAGGTCGAAGCCGGTCACGGCGTGGCCCGCGGCGGCCAGGTTGGCGGCCATCGGCGCGCCCATGTTTCCAAGTCCTATGAAACCGACTTTCATGCGATGTCCTCCCGGGGGTGTGGCGTGTCGAATGTGAGCGCGTCGGCCCCGAGGGGGCGGAGCATCGCGCTGACCATGGCGGGCGTGACCTCCTCCAGCCCGTGCCGCCATTTGGGGCTGCGGTCCTTGTCGATGATCGCGGCGCGGATGCCTTCGAGGAAGTCGCCGTGCTCCATCGCGCGGAACGTGAAGCGGTATTCGAGGTCGAGCGCGCGGCGGATGTCGGCGGCGGGACCGCGCAGGCGGTGGACGGCCTCGATGGCGCAGGCCATGGCGAGCGGCGCGTTGCGGGTCATCGCCTTGAGCGTGCTGGCGGTGAAGTCGGAGGGTTCCGCGTTCAGGCTGCGCAGGACGTCGCCCAGCCGCTCGCCGCCGAAGTGGCGGTCGATCTGCGGTTGCAGGGCGGCAAGGCGGCCTTCGGGGGCGGGCGAGGCGGCGGCGTCGATCAGGGTCCAGTCGCCGGTTTCCTCGAGCCGTGCGATCAGGTCGGGCCATTGGGCCTGCGGGACGAAGTAATCGGCGAAGCCTGCCAACAGCGCGTCGGCCGGGCCCATGCGGGTGCCGGTGGTGCCGAGGTATTCGCCCAGCCGCCCGGGCGCGCGGGCGAGCAGCAGGGTGCCGCCAACGTCGGGCAGCAGGCCGATGCCGCATTCGGGCATGGCGATCTGGCTGCTTTCGCCCACCACCCGGTGCGAGCCGTGGCAGCCGATGCCGACGCCGCCGCCCATTGTGAAGCCCTGCAGGAAGCTCGCGACCGGCTTGGGGAATTCGAAAAGCCGGGCGTTCATGTTGTATTCGTCGTGCCAGAACTTCCGACCGTAGGCATAGTCGCCGGCGGTGCCGGTGGCGTAGATCTCGGCGATATCGCCGCCGGCGCAGAAGGCCTTCTCGCCCTCGGCGTCGAAGACGATCATGGCGACGCCGGGGTCATCCGCCCAGTCCATCAGTGCGGCGTCGATCGCCAGGCACATCTCGTAGGACATGGCGTTGAGCGCCTGCGGGCGGGTGAGGGTGATGCGGCCGGTGCGGCCGGCCTTGCGGATGTGGATGTCGCTCATCGTTCGCTCAGAAGGTGGCGCGCCACGATCAGGCGCATGATCTCGTTCGTGCCCTCGAGGATCTGGTGCACGCGCAGGTCGCGCACGATCTTCTCGATTCCATAATCGGCAAGGTAGCCGTAGCCGCCGTGGAGCTGCAAACACTGGTCGGCGACGCGGCTGCCGGCCTCGGTCACGAACTTCTTGGCCATGGCGCAGAACTTGGTGGCGTCCGGCGCGCCGGTGTCGAGCTTCCAGGCGGCCTGGCGGAGCAAGGTGCGGGCGGCCTGCAACTCGATCTCCATGTCGGCGAGGCGGAACTGGAGGGCCTGGAACTGGTCGATGGTCTGGCCGAAGGCGCGGCGCTCGGCCATGTAGGCGAGCGTGGCATCGAGCGCGGCCTGCGCGGCGCCGAGGGAGCAGGCGGAGATGTTCAGCCGCCCGCCGTCGAGCCCGGCCATGGCATAGGCGAAGCCGCGGCCCTCTTCGCCCAGCAGGTTGGCGGCAGGGACGGGGCAGGCGTCCATCTGGACCTGACGGGTGGGCTGGCTCTTCCAGCCCATCTTCTGCTCCAGCCCGCCGAAGGACAGGCCCTCGGTGCCGTCCTCGAGCACGAAGGCGGAGATGCCGCGGGGGCCGTCCGCGCCGGTGCGGGCCATGACGATATAGGCATCGGAATAGCCGCCGCCGGAGATGAAGGCCTTGGTGCCGGTGAGGGCATAGCCGTTGCCGGCGGGCTCGGCCCGGGTCTTCAGCGCTGCCGCGTCGGAGCCGGAGCCAGGCTCGGTCAGGCAGTAGGAGAACACGGTCTCCATGGTGAGGGCGGGGGCGAGGTAGCGGGCCTTGATATCCTCGGAGCCGAAGCTGTCGAGCATCCGGGCGCACATGTTGTGGATCGAGAGAAACGCCGCGACCGAGGGGCAGGCCATCGACAGCGCCTCGAACACCAGCGTGGCGTCGAGCCGGGTGAGGCCGGAGCCGCCGCTCTCCTCGGACACGTAGAGCCCGCCGAAGCCGAGCTCGGCCAGCCGGGGCCAGAGATCCTTCGGGATCGTGCCCTCGGTTTCCCATGCGCGGGCGTGCGGGGCGATGTGCTCCTCGCCGAAGGCGCGGGCCATGTCGAAGATCGCCGATTGCTCTTCGCTCAGTGCGAAATCCATGGGCTTCCTCCCAGAGCCGTTGGAAATTGAATGCATGTTCAATTTCCACGGGAGAGGGGGCGCTGGCAAGCGCAAATCGGAACGGGCGTCGTGATCGGTTGGCGGCCGGGCGGTGACCGGCGGCAGGTTGGGGGCGCTGCCCCCAAACCCCCGGGGTACTTGTACCAGGAAGACGGGCAGGGTGCGGCCTCTCCATTCTTCTTGGACCCAATACCCCCGCCGGAGGCACGATCCGCAGGATCGTCCCCCGCTGTCCAGGCGCGCGAGGGCAGGTCGGGCCGTGTCGATGGTCAGGCCGGCGCGTGCTCTCCGGTGGCCAGCGCGAGGCCGTCGACCACGGCGGTGAAGGCCTGCGCGCGCCGTTGGGCGGCGGCGGGGCAGACCTCTGTCGCGGCGTCGGTGACCAGCCGCATCAGGCTGGAGCCGCCGACGAGGATCACCGAGCCGATGGCGTGGGGCGGGGTGCCGGCGCGGACCAGCACCTCCCAGATCGCCGCGCGCAGGGCGTCGCCGAAGCCCGAAAGCGCGGCATGGAGCGAGCCGGGCGTGACCGGGGCCGCAAGTCCGGGCTCCACGAAGCCCATGGCGATCTCGGCGCGCGCGCCACCGGCATTGGCGGCGATCTTGCCATCCTCGACCGCGAAGGCGAGGTCGTGGCCCAGCCGTTCGCCGACCACCGCTTGCAGGCGGCGCAGCTTCTCGGGCTCCACCGCATGGGCCAGCAGGTCCTCGACGTGGCGTTCGGTGTCCCGGGCATAGAGGAACGGGATACGCGCCCAGGTCGCCAGGTCGCGGTAGATCGCGTTGGGGACCGGCAGAAGCCCGTCGCCGAAGCTGCGCCGGAGCTGGCCGCCGTGGCCGAGGAGCGGCATGGCATGGGCCATCGAGACCTCGGTGTCGAAATCCGTGCCGCCGAGGCGGATGCCGTGGCTGGCGAGGATCTCGATCCCCCCGGTGCCCTGCCGGAAGACCGAGAAGTCCGAGGTGCCGCCGCCGATGTCGACGATCAGGCCGGTCTCGCCCGCCGCGCCGAGATCAAGGCTCGCCCGTGCCGCCGCCTCCGGCTCGAACAGGAAATCGACCTGTTCGAAGCCGGCGGCTTCGTAGCAGGCCCGCAGGTCGGCCTCGGCCTGGGTGTCGCGGGCGTCGTCGGTGGAGTGGAACCGCACCGGGCGGCCGGACAGGACCTGCCGCAGCGGCGCGCCCGTCTCGGTCTCCGCCCGTTCGCGCAGGGCGACGAGAAAGGCCGTGACGACCTCCGAGAGGCGGCGCCGGCGGCCTTCGATCAACCGCTGTTCGTGAAAGAGGGAGGTGCCCAGGATGGACTTGAGGGCGCGCATGTAGCGGCCCTCTTCGCCGGAGACCAGCGCTGCGCCGGCGGCCGCGCCGATCCGCATCGCGCCGCCGTCGGCGGGGAAGAACACGGCGGTGGGGAGGGTGTCGGCCGATCCCTCGACGGGGATCCGGCGCACCGCGCCGCCATCGAGCACGGCGGCGGCGGAATTGGACGTGCCGAAATCGACGGCAAGCACGCGGGGGGACATGGCGGCGGCCCTTGCTGGAAACGGG
Organism: Tropicimonas sediminicola; assembly: GCF_900188335.1. GTDB lineage: Bacteria > Pseudomonadota > Alphaproteobacteria > Rhodobacterales > Rhodobacteraceae > Tropicimonas > Tropicimonas sediminicola. The sequence continues at coordinate 233,220 of NZ_FZOY01000003.1, forward strand.
AAAGCGCCCCGGATAGCCGATCGGCCCTCCGCTCGCAACCCCGGCCCGGCGGCCGCCGCCGGCCGGTTACATCACCCGGACCTGGGTGCCGATCTCGACCATCGGGTAAAGCTGCGCGACCTGTTCGTTGTAGAGGCCGAAGCAACCCGAGGAGGAGGGGCGGCCGATCTTGCGGGTGTCATGGGTGCCGTGGATCAGGTAGGCCGGCCAGCCGAGGTACATCGCATGGGTGCCGAGCGGGTTGTCCGGGCCCGGGCCGACCGATTGGGGCAGGCTGGGATCGCGCTCGCGCATCGAGGCGGTGGGCGTCCAGGTCGGGCCTTCCTTCTTGCGGACGACCTCGGTGTAGCCGCGCTTGGTCAGGTCCTCGGAGAGCGGCACCGAGCTCGGGTAGACGTAGTAGCTCCCGTCGGGATTCCAGTAATGCACCGCGCGGCTGTCGACATCGCAGACGATGGCGCCGACGCCGAGCGAGGGGAAATGGTCCTGCCAGTTCCGGCGGGTGAAGGCCGAGATGTTGCGCAGCGCCCCGGTGTCGGTGGGGCGGTCGGTCATCGGCGTCACCTGGGCCCGCAGGATCGCGGGATGGGCGAGGAGCGGGAGGGCGCCAAGGCCTGCGATCAGGCCGCGCCGGCTGAGCGGTTTGGTCATTGGAATCCTGTTCATTCCCCAAGGGTCGTGGGGGTCAGCTAGCAGGTGCGAGGCCGCGGGACCAGTGGGCTCAGCGCGTGCACACAGGGATTTGAGCGCGATTTCCGTCCATCATGGCGCGCCGGCCACGATCGCGCGCTGACCGTTGGGCGTGAGCCCGTAGACCCCGCGTTCCACCCGCTCGAACCAGCCGTAGTGATCGTCCGCCATCATTCGCGTCGCCTGGGCCACGCCGGTCGCCCGGGCCACCTCCGCGCCGCGAGAGGGGCCGTGCGTGGCCAGGTGGGCGGCCAGCCGCAGCGCATCCTGTCGGTAGGCGGTGACCAGCGGCCCGGCCGCCGCGCCGCCGGTGTTCGGGTCGCCCTCGCGCCGGGCGAATTCGCGCAGCAGGCGGCTGCGGCGGGCCGGGGCCGGGCGCGGGCGGTAGGGCGCGGGGTCGAGGTGGATCTCGACGTGGCCGTCCGGCAGCCGCACGGTGATCAGCCCCAGCCCGAGCCGCCGGCACAGCGCGCGGTTCTCCGACAGCGCCTTCAGGAAGCGCCGCCCGGCGCCGCGCGGCACGGCGATATAGACCGCATCGGTGATCGCCTGCCGGTCAATCGCCTGGTGGATCAGCGCCAGCGAGAAGCCGCGCTTGAGCTCGACGATGACCGGTGCGGCCTCGTCCTGCCGGCAGGCCACGAGGTCGGCGGGCCCGACCTCGCCCTTCACCTCGTAGCCCTGTCCCTCGAGCAACGCCTTCACCGGGCCATAGAGATCGGTCTCCTTCACCCCGCGCCTCCCCGGATCGGCAAGGGCGCTGTCCCGCCTGGTCTCCTGGTGCGAAATACCCCCGCCGGAGGCACGATCTTTCGTCCGAAAGATCGCCCCGCGCGCGGATGCGCGCGGCCCGGCCCAACCGGAGGAGGCGCATCCGAAGGATGCGTCGACGACGGGCGGGAGTGCTTCGGGATCGGCCGCACGCCTGGTCTCACAGCCCGTCCTGGAAGGCGTCGATCAGGTGGCTGACCACGGCCCGCATCGCTGCCTGCTCGTCGTCGCCGGCCTCGAGCCGTTGCTGGCGCACGGTGCGCTGGCGGTCGGCGCTGGTGCCGCGGGCGACGAGGTCGCGCACCCGTTCGACCTCGGCCAGGCAGCCGAGCGCTTCGGCGTCCTCGGCCAGGATCTCCACCATCTCCTCGGCGAGCACGTCGAAGCCCACGATCTCGCGCTGGCCGAAATCGATCATGCCCTCGTTCACCCCGTAGCGCTGCGCCCGCCAGCGGTTCTCGCCGATCAGCACGTTGTCATAGAGCCGCCAGCGCTGGTTCCGGGCCGCGAGCCGCCAGAGCATCCGGGTGAAGCACTGGGTCAGCGCGGCGATGGTCAGCGTGTCCTCCAGCAGGGTGGGCACGTCGCAGATCCGGGCCTCGATGGTGGGGAAGCGCCAGGAGGGGCGGAGGTCCCACCAGATCTTGGAGGCGTCCTCGATGATGCCGAGATCCACCAGCACGCCGGTCATCCGCTCGAATTCGGCCCAGGAGTTCAGCAGCGGCGGCAGGCCGGTGCGGGGCAGGTTGTCGAACACGGTCAGCCGGTAGGAGCAGAGCCCGGTGTCCTGGCCCATCCAGAACGGCGAGGAGCACGACAGCGCCAGCAGGTGCGGCAGGAAATAGGTGAGCTGGTTCATCAGGTCGATGCGCTGGCTCGGGCTCTCGATGCCGACGTGCACGTGCATCCCGCAGATCAGCAGCCGCCGCGCCACCCCGGCCAGCGCCTGTTCGAGTTCGTTGTAGCGGGTCTTGTCGGTGTGGATCTGCTGTTTCCAGTCGGCGAAGGGATGGCAGGAGGCGGCGATCGGGGCCAGCCCGTGCCGCGCGGCGTGCTGCGCCACCGTGGAGCGCAGGCGTTTCAGTTCGTCCCGTGCCCCGGCGATGTCGGTGCAGACCTTGGTGCCGATCTCGATCTGGCATTGCAGGAATTCCGGGCTGACCTGGCCCTGCATGGCGCCGGCGCATTCCTCGATCAGCGCCTCCGGCGCGTTTGCGAGTTCGAAGGTCTCGGTGTCGACCAGGAGGTATTCCTCCTCGATCCCGAGTGTCAGCTGGGGTGCCGTGCGCGACATCTCTCCCTCCCTGCGTCGTTGGGCGAGGGTGGCAGAGCCGGGCCGGGGGCGCAAGCCGCAGCGCCGCGCGGCGGCGACGATGCCGGCCGCCGGAACGGGCCTTTCGGGGTGTCAGCGCTCACATGCCGAAGAAGGCGGCAGGCGCCCGGAAATTCGCAAGCGGCCTGCTGTCGCACCGCTTTGCGAGAGAATCTTGCGCGCACGATTTGGGCCTCAGCCTAACCCATTGGGGTAATTTTGTTTCCCGGGCAGCGCTCCGACCCATCTGTTCCTGCCATGGCGGACATGCGCCGGGGGCAGGTTGACTGCGGGTCGCGGCGGGTTCAGGCCGCGCTCACAGGACACGTGAGCCGCGCGAGCAACGTCTCGGAGGGACAAACACAATGGCTTTCTTCCTTGCCTGCGTCGGGGTGCTGATACTCGGGTATTTCACCTACGGCGTTCTGGTCGAGCGGATCTTCGGCATCGAGCCGGACCGCAAGACCCCCTGCTGGACCCGTGAGGACGGCGTCGACTACATCAACATGCCGACGTGGAAGGTCTTCTTCATCCAGCTTCTCGACATTGCCGGCCTCGGCCCGATCTTCGGCCCGATCCTCGGTGCGCTCTACGGTCCCCAGGCGCTGCTCTGGGTCGTCATCGGGTCGATCTTCGCCGGTGGCGTGCACGACTATTTCTCCGGAATGCTCTCGGTGCGCAAAGGCGGCGAGTCCATTCCCGAGGTGGTCGGCGACTTCATGGGGATGCCGGCGCGCCAGGTGATGCGCGTCTTTTCGGTGCTGCTGCTGCTTCTGGTCGGCGTGGTCTTCATCCTCGGCCCGGCGAAGCTGCTGTCGAGCATGACCGGGCTGAACGTGCAGCTGCTGGTCTTCTTCATCTTCTGCTACTACTTCGTCGCCACGATCCTGCCGATCGACAAGATCATCGGCCGGCTTTACCCGATCTTCGGCGTGCTGCTGCTGTTCATGACCTTCGGTGTTCTCGGCGGGCTGGTCTTCAACGGCTACGAGCTGCTGCCGAACCTCGATTTCCGGGCCAACGTGCATCCGAACGACCTGCCGCTCTGGCCGCTGCTGTTCATCACGCTGTCCTGCGGTGCGATCTCGGGGTTCCACTCGACACAATCGCCGCTGATGGCGCGCTGCATGCGCAACGAGCGGGACGGCCGCAAGGTGTTCTACGGCGCCATGATCGCCGAGGGTATCATCGCGCTGATCTGGGTCACGGCGGGCGTCACCTTCTACGAGAGCTCCGAGGCGCTGCAGGCGGTAATCGCCTCCGGCTCGCCCTCGGCGGTGGTCAACGAGGTCTGCAACACGCTGCTCGGCACCTTCGGCGGCTTCCTCGCGATCCTCGGCGTGGTGATCCTGCCGATCACCTCGGGCGACACGGCCTTCCGGTCGACCCGGCTGATCCTCGCGGAGACCTTCCGCGTGGACCAGGCGCAGATCTCGAAACGGCTGATGATCGCGATCCCGCTCTTCGTGGTGGCCTTCTTCGTCAGCCGCGCCGACTTCGCCGTGATCTGGCGGTACTTCGGCTGGTCGAACCAGATGCTGTCGATGATGGTGCTCTGGTCGGCGGCGATCTACCTCGCCCAGAAGGGCAAGATCCACTGGATCGCCACGGTGCCGGCCGTCTTCATGACGGCGGTGGATGCGGCCTTCATCCTGCAGGACAAGATCGGCTTCGGGCTCGACCCGACCCTCTCCAACGTGGCGAGCCTCGTGATCGCCGGGGGCGCGCTGGCGACCTTCCTGCGCTATGCCCACCCGGTGCAGCCGATGGGCGGAAAGGGCACGGCGAAGGGCGCCGCCTGATCGCGGCCTGACAGTTACCCAGGAGGAGGGGCCCCGTCGGACATCTGGCCGGCGGGGCCTTTCCATGCGCGGCGCGCCGGGCGGGGAGCGCGTCGCGCGGCATCCCGTCCGGCTGCGAGGCAAAAGTTGTTTGCTTTCCAGAGGTGTCGTACCACTTCGTTGTAAGGACCAGTCTCCAGGGAGTATTCAATGACGCACCGCCTCGCATTAGCCCTTCTCGGGATCACTCTGGCGTATTTCAGTTCGGCCTTTCCCGGTCTCGCCCATACCGGCGAGGGATATGGCGGCGGGTTCGTCGCCGGGTTCACCCATCCGATCCTCGGCTGGGACCACGTTGCGGCGATGGTCGCCGTGGGGCTCTGGGGGGCGTTCCTCGGAGCGCCGGCGATCTGGATTCTGCCGGTCGTCTTTCCGCTGGTCATGGCCTTTGGGGCCGTGGCGGGGATCCTCGGCATCCCCATTCCCGCCATCGAGACCGGGATCGCGCTGTCCGCGGTGGTGCTCGGGCTGATGATCGTCTTTGCCGTGCGGCCGCCGATCTGGGTGGCGGCGGTGATCGTGGGGGCATTCGCGATCTTCCACGGCTATGCCCACGGCACCGAGCTGCCCGCGACGGTCAATGCCTTTGCCTATGCGGTGGGCTTCGTGATCTCGACCGGCCTGCTGCACCTAATCGGCATCGCCTTCGGCCTGCTGGTCCGGTGGCCGGCCGGGCGCACGGCGGTTCGCGGTGCGGGCGGCGTGATCGCGCTTGCCGGGGTCGCCTTCCTGACCGGCGTGGCCTGACGTGACCCGGGCCTGGCGGCTGGCGTGGCTCCCGTTCCTGCTGGGAGCGGGACCGGCCTTCGCCCACAGCCCGGTTCCCGGGCTGGAGGGGTTCTACATCGGGATGCTGCATCCCTTTTCGACCCCCGCGCAGGCGCTGCTGATGGTCGGGATGGGGCTGCTGGCGTCGGGATATGCCAGCGAGCGGGAGCGGTATCACTTTGCCGCCTTTCCGGTGGCAACGATCCTCGGGCTGATCCTCGGGTCCAGCAGCGCGGATCTCGACCCGGCGATGTTCGCCACGGCCTTCGCGGTCTGCGCGCTGGCGGCGCTGGCGCCGGGCAGGGTCCACCTGCTCGCCGTGGCGCTGGTGGCCTTGGGCGGGTTCCTGATCGGGGCTGCGTCCATTCCGGACGCCGGGCCGCTGCGGGACCGCCTCTTCACGATGTCGGGCTCGCTGGTGGGGGCCAACCTCGGCTTGCTCTACCTCTTCGGGATCATCCTCGTCCTGAAGCAGCGCTTCACCTGGGACTGGGTCGGGATCGCCCTGCGCGTCGCGGCCGCCTGGGTCGGGGCGATTTCCTTGCTGATGCTGGCGCTGGGGCTGGCCGGCCCGGCCGTCGCCTAGCGACGGGATTGGCGCCGGAACGAGGTCGCGCGGCCCGGCAGGGGGCCGCGCGGGCTCGGGTCAGTCGAGCGTGTTCTTGTAGATCACGCCGTCCTTCATGATGATGTCGAAGTTCTGCTCCGGGTCGCCCACGAGGTCGAGGTCTTCCAGCGGGTTGCCGTCGACCAGGATGAGGTCGGCATAGGCGCCTTCCTCGATCACGCCGAGCGGGCCGAGCGGGTAGGGCGTGAGCTTCTCCCCGAGTTTCAGCAGTTCGGCATTGTCGCAGGTCGCCATCTTGAGCGCCTCGTAGGGGGTGAACCAGCGCTGCAGCTTGGCGAGCTGCGCGCCCTGCCGGGCGGCGAGGTCGGCGCTGAAGAGCGTGTCGGTGCCGAAGGCGATCTTGACGCCCAGCTCCTTGGCCGTGCGGTAGACGAAATCGGTGCCGTCGGTGACGAACTTGTACTTCGCCTGCTGGAAGGTGTTCAGCGCCGGCGCGTCCTCGTCGTCGAGGAAGGGCTGCATGCTGAGCCAGACGTCCTCGTCGACGAAACGCTGCAGGGTCTCGCGGGTGGACATGTGGCCGTGTTCGATGCTCTTCACGCCGGCGTCGATGGAATGGTTCACCGCCTCGTCGTTGATCGCGTGGGTCAGCACGTAGGTGCCCCAGTTCTCCGCCTGTTCGACCGCCGCCTCCAGCTCCGCCCTGGTGTATTGCTTGACGTGGATCGGGTCGTAGGACGAGGTGACGCCGCCGCCGGCCATCAGCTTGATCTGCGTCGCGCCCTGCATGAGGTTTTCCCGCACGCGCTTGAGCACGTCGGGGACGCCGTCGGCGATGTAGAACATGTCCGACGTCTCGAAGGGGTTCAGCTTGTCCGGGGTTGCGGGCACGTCCTTGGTGGTCCGGAAATCCATGTGACCGGCGGTCTGCGAGATCGCGGGGCCGGAGGGGAAGACCCTCGGACCTTCGATCAGGCCCTCGTCGGTCGCGCGGGCAATGTCGAACATCGGGCCGGCGGTGTCGCGTACGGTGGTGAACCCGCGGTAGAGCGTGTCGCGCTGCGCGGCGGCGGTGAGCAGGTTCCAGTAGCCTTCGTTGGTGCTCATGAGCTGGCCGATGGTGGCCGTGGCGAAGACGCCGTGCCAATGGGCGTCGATCAGGCCGGGGATCAGCACGTGCCCGTCGGCCTCGATGATGGTGGCGAACTCGGGCGGCTCGAGGTCCGGTCCGATGCGCGAGATCAACGGCCCCGCGATGAACACGTCCTGGCCTTCGAGAAGCTCCGGGGAGCATCCGGTGAAGATGCTCGCGCCGCGGATCAGCACCGCGTTCGGCGCGCCGTCGGACCCGCCATCCTGGGCGATCGCGGCGGTGGAGGTGACGGTTGCGGCGGTGCAGAGCATAAGTGCCAGGCTACGCATGAAAATCTCCCTGTCTGGCCCGGGGCCGTGAAAATCCGTTCGCTTCTGCTCTCGGGATGCCGAAACGCGCGGCCGTCTGGACGACGCGTCCTCGTCTCGCGAGAGGATAATCTTCCTACGTATCGTTAGAGCACCGGGGAATTTCTGTAAACGACGACGCCCTGCGACCACTTCGCCATGCGAGGGGAGGTTGGCTGGTCCGGGCCGGCCGCGGCCTTGCGGCGGGGGCTTGTCGCTGCCAAGCCATCGCGTCGCTGGCTGTCTGTGTCGGGGGCAAACCTCCCCTGCGCTGCTCGGGGAGGCGACAGGTCTGCCGAACTGGGCGACATCCAGGACGAGGGCCCCGATGTCTGGACCAAGATAACGATGCGCTTCTCGTCGAAACCTGCTGGCAAATGCTCATACAAGTGGGGGTTGACAGAGATCACAGCCGCCCGACGGCGCTATTGCTATGATCAAATATGTTCTTCGCGTTCGTACTTGGGCCTTTGTTGCTCGTCATTTGGGCAAGTGCGCCACTCATCGTGAAGCCACTTGTATATCCATCCTTGTTTGGCGTGATCTCTTTTTCGGCAACCCTTCATTCTTGGGCCGCTCATGGTATTTCTTTGGCAGTCAAGCTGGCAGGTCTGCAGGTTGCCAATGAAATGGTTGGATTGGCACTAGGTGGGTCGCCGCTTGCAGGAGAATTTGAACTCTTGAGTCCTTTTTCTGCTGTTTATCTTCTCACAATAGGCGCAATTCTTGCATCGCTCGCAGAGTATATCTACTTCAGACCGATTTTGAGATTGCGCGGAATTGCAGGGTTTCGGGTTCTCTACATCTGTAACATCTCAATTGACTGCATTGTCGCACTGCCAGCTTTGATATTCTGGGTGCTACTTTTGTCTGGAAAATTGCACTACATCTGATCGCCAGGCCTGACCGATTTCCTCAAACTGCGGACGTTTCAAAAAACGCGCCATAATCTGATCTGCGAATTGTATTGGCGTTCCGGCTTTAGCCACGGGCGAGGCGGCGCGTCCGTTGGCTGGGGCCGCCGGGTCAGTTCCCGGCGAGGGTGCGCAGGATGGTCTGTTCCAGCTTGGTGAGCAGCTTCGCGTTGTCGAAGCGTTCCTCGGCGGTGGCGCGGGCGGCGTGTTCCATTTCTTCCTGGCGGCCCTCTTCGAGAACGCGGGCGATCTGGGCGGTGAAGCCGGTTTCGTCCCATTCCTCGACGAGAAAGCCGTTCACCCCGTGCTCGACCGCCTCGGGGATGCCGGCGTGGCGGGTGGAAATGGTGATGCAGCCGCAGGCGAGCGCTTCCTGGATCGCGGTGGGCAGGCCCTCGGTGTTGCCGTCGGCGGCGGTGATCGAATGCTGCAGGAAGACCGCGGTTCGGGACAGCTGCTCGCGCACGTAATCATGCGGCATGGCGCCGGGGAAATGCACGCGGTCGCCCGCGCCGAGGCTCGCGGCCAGCGCCCTGGCTTCGGCCAGCAGCGGGCCGTCGCCGATCATCTCCAGCCGCGCCTCGGGGTGGCCCTCGGTGGCGCGGGCGAAGCTGCGCAGGGTGATGAGCGGGGCCTTCTTCTCGACGAAGCGGCCGACGGCGAGGAAAGTCGAGGGCTCCTTCTCGGCCGGCCGGAAGCGCTCCACGTTCACGCCCGAGGGGATGACGTGGCTGTTGGGATGGGTGATGCCTTCGGCGGCGAGGTTGTTGAGCAGGAACTGCGACACCGAGAAGACGCCGGCGAGCTTGGGCATGAGCTTGCGGTAGGCCTTCTGGATGTGGGTGCGGCGCAGGTGCTTGGAGGCGTCGGTGCCGCGGAAATAGGTGAAGACGGGGATGCCCATTTCGTTGCCCAGCGGCGCCACGGCGAGCGCCTGGGTGCCGAATTCCGCCAGGATCACCTGCACCCCGTTGTCGCGCCAGAATTGCGCCAGCTCGGCCTTGGCCCGGCCATAGGGCAGGCGCGAGGTGCCGTGGACCAGCGTGTTGTGCAGCAGCCAGTAGGGGGCGATCAGCCGATCGGCGCCGCCGGTGCCCTTGCGCCGCTCGAAGACCGGCCGGCCGAGCGGGTTCTCGCCGTGGTAGCGGCCGGCCACGATGCAGGTCTCGCCGCCGAACAGGTGCTGGATGTGGCGGTTGATGAAGGTCTCGCCGTTGCGATAGTAGTCGCCGGTCGCGATGCAGCTTTTCATGGGGTCTGGTCCTGGCCTGCCGGTGCCTCGTGGTAGAGTGCGCCGTGCGGGGTTTCAACCGCCGTTGGTGCCGGGCGTGCCGGCGTCAGCGGAGAGGCGCGCGAGCAGGGCGTAGTCCTCGGCATAGAACTCCCGCACCGCCCGGTCCGTTGCATCCGAGATCTCGGGGTACGGAAAGCCGGCCGGCTTGAGCCGCTCGGGTTCGGGGGAGGCATCGGTGCCGGTCGCCGCGTCGAGCCAGCGGAACACCGGTCCGAGCCCGTCCTCCAGCCGGAACAGCGCCTCGCCGCCGGACAGGAATTCGTGCTGCGGGCGAATGTGGTTGCCGCAGACGAAGGGGTCCTTCGGGTAGAGCTTGAAGACGTGGGCGACCCATTCATCGAAGGTGAGGAACAGCTTGCGGCCGTGGATCAGGAACTTGCCCCGGCGGGAGAGATCGCGCAGCCCGAAGCGGGCGTATTTCGGATCGGGCACCTTGGCGCGCCAGCGGAACTCGCTGACCAGGCGGGCGAGCGGGTCGCGCAGCACCGCGAAGCGGGCGTCGAAGAAATCCGGGGCAAAGAGGCCCTCCATCAACTCGGCGTGGAAATGCTGCGGCGTCGTGGCGAAGCCGGGCAGGGTCCGGGAATTGTGGAAGGAGAGCGTGCCCTTGCTGCGCATGTAGGCCTCGACGCTGGTGCCGCCGGCCTTGGGGATGTGCACGAACAGGATCGTGGTGCTGGCGGTGCGCAGGATCGGCACGGGCGGCTCCTCGGGCTCAGGCGGTCAGCGCCGCGCGGATCTCGGCGGCGTGGGCGGGCACGTCGTAGAGCCGCTCGTAGGCCTTGCGGCCATTCTGCGCGATGGTCTTCCGCGCATCGTCGTGCTCCAGATACCAGCGGATCTTGTCCATCATCTCGTCGATGGTGTCGAAGGCAACGTAATCCTGGTCCTCGACCAGCGGGGCGCGCAGGCGCAGCGGGCGGATGGTGTTGGTCGAGAGCGTGAAGGCGCCGGCCCAGAACTGCTCCAGGTGCCGGAAGGTGAAGGGTCCGATGCCCTCGAGCGCCAGGTTGATGCTGCTGCGCATCATGACCTCGCGGTACTCCTGCTTGGGCAGGGGATCGGTGATCAGCGCGGGCGGCACCTGCGCCTTGAACTCCGGTTTCGGGAGCAGCCCGCCGATGGACGTGAGATCGGAGCCGAGCACGGCCTCCCATGCGGCGATCCGGGCGACGTAGCGGTTCTCGGAGACGGTGCCGATGAAGAAGACGTCGTACTCGTCGGGCGTCTGCCAGGCGTAGGTGGACAGCGGCCGGGTGCGGTTGCGCCACTTCAGCCGGTAGGAATGCGAGACCATCGGGTTCGCGAGGTGGGTGGGCACGATCTTGGCGGCGTTCGCGTCGGAGATCCCGTAGCGCCCGGTATCGGCGAAGGGCTCGCGCTTGAAGACCACCTTGAAGCGGTCCAGCAGCGCGTCGGGCGGCATCACCTCGGGCTGGGCGTGGCCGACGAACAGGGAGACCGGCTGATTGAACGGGCGCAGCGCGTCGAGCGCGGCGGAGGGATCTTCCTGCCAGGGCAGGCCGGCCTTGCCGTTGACCACCACCGCGTCGAAGGCGCGGCGCTGGGTGTCCGACAGGGCGATCGCCTGCTCGTACGGCATCCGCGTGACCCGAACCGCCTCGTGCAGCGCGGCCTCGAAGAAGCCGTCCTGGCCGTCGATGAAGCCGATCGCCCAGCGGTGCATCCGCTTGCGGATCTTGCGGCCGGAGCGGTCGCGGGTGATGTAGAGAACGCGCATTGCCTGTTGCCCTTCGCGCAGGAGATCTCCTTGCGGTCGCATGGCGTGACGGCGGGGTCAAGGGCGGCGCGGAGGGTTCCGCGTCGGGCCGGGACGCCGCCGGATTTCCGGTCGGGTTCCCGGCCCGTGATCCATCGGCCGCGCCCCTGCGCAGGCAAGGCAATCACGTGCGGGCAAGCGCGGAGGCTTGCGGAGAGGGCAGGTCAGCGGTTGAAGCCATTGCCGCGCGCCGGCGGCTACTTCTGGATCGATTGCAGGTAGTAGACGAGCGACAGGATGCGGCCCCGTGCGACCATTTCGGCGGTCTCGCCGCGCTGGCTGGTGGCCGAGATCTGGAAGCGTTCGCCCCAGATCGGCATCGTGCTGCCATGCGCCCGGACGCCGTCGCGGCCGTCGATGGTGGTCAGTACCGCCTCGTAGGGGAAGCTGCCGTCATTGGCCTGGGAGAGCTCCAGCAGGCTCGGGGTGGTGATGTTCAGCAGGTCCGCGAGGGGCCCGTCCCCCATGCCGCTTTCGCCGTGGCATCCGGCGCAGGCGACGAGGTATTCCTGCTGGCCCAACTCCACGTCCCGGTCCTGGGCGAGCGCGGCCGTCGGGGCGAGGGCAACGCAAAGCCCTGCGATGAAGATCGACATTCTTTTCATGACCCGTTCCCTCCACTTCGATTGACGTAAGGGAATGATATGGCGGGCAAGAAGGGCTGTCGCTGAGGTGGATCAAGGCGCAGTCGGCGCTTCAACGAAATACCCCGCCGGTTGCCCGGCGGGGTGAGGTCGTTTCGGCAGGGGGCGTGGGGGTCAGTCCATCGCCTTGAAGTTGAACTCGCCGCCGTCCTTGATGCCCGAGAACCAGCGGGCGGTGACCGTCTTGGTCTTGGTGTAGAAGCGGAAGGCGTCGGGGCCGTACTGGTTGAGGTCGCCGAAGGCCGATTTCTTCCAGCCGCCGAAGGTGTGGTAGCTGAGCGGCACCGGGATCGGGAAGTTGATGCCGACCATGCCGACGTTGACCCGGTGGGCGAAGTCGCGGGCGGTGTCACCGTCGGCGGTGAAGATCGCCGTGCCGTTGCCGTAGGGGTTGTCGATCACCAGGTTCAGCGCCTCTTCATAGCTGTCGGTGCGCACCTGGCTGAGGACCGGGCCGAAGATCTCTTCCTTGTAGATGTCCATCTCCGGCGTGACCTTGTCGAAGAAGGAGGGGCCCACGAAGAAACCGTCCTCGTAGCCCTGCAGGCTGAAGCCGCGGCCGTCGACCACCAGCTCCGCGCCCTGCGCGACGCCGGATTCGACGAGGCCCTCGATGCGGGCCTTGGCCTGGGCGGTGATGACCGGGCCATAGTCCACGTCGTCGCCGGAGGTGTAGGGGCCGACCTTGAGCTTCTCGATGCGGGGCACGAGGCGTTCGACCAGCGCGTCGGCGGTCTCCTGGCCGACCGGGACGGCGACCGAGATCGCCATGCAGCGCTCGCCGGCGGCGCCGAAGCCCGCGCCCACCAGCGCGTCGGCGGCCTTGTCCATGTCGGCGTCGGGCATGATGATCATGTGGTTCTTGGCGCCGCCGAAGCACTGGGCGCGCTTGCCGTTGGTGGCGGCGCGTCCGTAGATGTACTGGGCGATCGGGGTCGAGCCGACGAAGCCCACCGCCTGGATGGTCTCGTTGTCGAGGATCGCGTCCACCGCTTCCTTGTCGCCGTTGACGACCTGCAGCACGCCCTCGGGCAGGCCGGCCTCGGTGAGCAGCTCGGCGAGGCGCATCGAGGTCGAGGGGCAGCGCTCGGACGGCTTGAGGATCATCGCGTTGCCGCAGGACAGCGCGGGCGCCATCTTCCACAGCGGGATCATGGCGGGAAAGTTGAACGGCGTGATGCCGGCGACGACGCCGAGCGGCTGGCGCATGGAGTAGAGGTCGATACCGGGGCCGCCGTCATCGGTGAACTCGCCCTTCAGCAGCGAGGGCGCGCCCATGCAGACCTCGACGACCTCGAGGCCGCGCTGCACGTCGCCGCGCCCGTCGGGCAGGGTCTTGCCGTGCTCGCGGCTGACCAGCTCGGCCAGCTCGTCCATGTGCTCGTTGATCAGGGCGCCGAACTTCATCATCACCCGGGCGCGGCGCTGCGGGTTGGTGGCGGCCCAGGCCTTCTGCGCCTCGGCGGCCTTGGCGACGGCCTCGTTCATCTCCTCCACGGTGGCCAGCGCCACCTTGGCCTGGACCTCGCCGGTGGCGGGGTTGAAGACGTCCGTGAAGCGGCCCGAGGTGCCGGGAACGCGCTGACCGTTGATGTAATGGCCGATCTCTTCCATGGGTCTCTCCTCCATGTTGGTTTGGCGGCACAATAGTCTTGCACGAATGCGCCGAAAAGCGGCAGGTTCCCAAAAGGGCTTTGCAAAAATGCAGGAGGTGCCACGATGACCCCGAGCTGGGACGATCTGCGCGTGTTCCTGGCGGTGGCGCGGCAGGGCAGCCTGTCGGCCGCGGGCACGACGCTGGGGCTGGACCCGGCGACGGCCGGCCGGAGGGTGGGCCGGCTGGAGGCGGCGCTCGGCACGGTGCTGTTCCTGAAATCGCCGCAGGGCTATGCGCTGACCGAGGCCGGCGAGCGGCTGATGCCGCACGCGGCGGAGGCCGAGCAGGCGATGGCCTGCGCCGAGGACGCGGTGCGCGGGCAGGGCGACAGGCTGGCCGGCGCGGTGCGGATCGGCGCGCCGGACGGCTGCGCCAACTTCCTGCTGCCGCGGGTGGTGACCGAGATCGTCGCCGCGCATCCGGCGCTGGAGGTGCAGGTCGTGGCGCTGCCGCGGGTCTTCAACCTCAACCGGCGCGAGGCCGACATGGCGATCGGGGTGAGCGCGCCGACGGCCGGGCGGCTGACGGTGCAGAAGATCGTCGACTACCGGCTGGTGCTGGCGGCCTCGCGCGGGTTTCTTGCCAAGGCCGGGCCGATCCGGCGGCTGGAGGACCTCCGGGGGCAGCGGCTGGTCGGCTACATCCCGGAGATGATCTTCGACAAGGAACTGGACTACCTCGGACGGCTGGGCGTCGACCGGCCGCAGATCGCCTCCAACTCGGCGGCGGTGCAGTACCAGATGGTGCGCGCCGGCGCCGGGCTGGCGGTGACCCATGATTTCGTGCTGCCGGGCGAGCCGGATCTGCAATGGGTGCTGCCCGAGCAGTTCGCGCTCGACCGGAGCTTCTTCCTGATCCGCCACGCCGACGACGCGCGGGTACGCCGGCTGGCGCGCTTCGCCGAGTTGCTGGTGGCGGGGATGCGCCGGGAAATGGCCCGCGTGCGCGAGGCATTGACAGAAGCCTCCGGCTCGGTGGACGCTGGGGAAGGAGACAGGACAGGACATGCCGGGGAGGAGCCAGCAGTATGATCGTGCAACAGATTTTGAACGGGAAGCCGATTTCGAACGTGATCACGGTGGCGCCCGGCGACAGCGTCGAATCGGCGGCCAAGGTGCTTTCGGACAACCGGATCGGCTCCGTCGTGGTTTCGGCGGACGGGCGCTCCTGCGTCGGGATCCTGTCGGAGCGCGACATCGTGCGCGAACTGGGCAAGCGGGGGCCGGGCTGCATGGCCGACAAGGTCGAGGTTCTGATGACCGCCGTCATCGAGACCTGCGGGCTGGCCGATGACGCCGAGGAGATCCTGACCCGGATGACCGACGGCCGCTTCCGCCACATGCCGGTGGTCAAGGACGGCGAGATGATCGGCATCATCTCCATCGGCGACGTGGTCAAGGCCCGGCTGATGGAACTGGCGATGGAGAAGGACGCGCTGCAGGGGATGATCATGGGGCATTGAGCCCCCGCGCTCGCCACGTCGCGGCCGGAGGGGTGCGCCCAGATGGCCGTGGATCGCTGCGCTGCGGAATGTTAAGCGTGCATGACAGATCAGTTGGTGGTCCTGCGGCGTGTCTCGGGGAGGCGGGTGCGTTGGGACGCGCCGGAGCCTAACAGGGAGCCACCACCATGCGCATCGGGCTGTACCCCGGGACCTTCGACCCGGTCACCCTCGGCCATCTGGACATCATCCGCCGGGCCACGGTGCTGGTCGACCGGCTGGTGATCGGGATCGCGATCAACCGCGACAAGGGTCCGCTCTTCGACCTCGAGCAGCGCGTCGAGATGATCGAGGCGGAATGCGTCAAGATCTCGGCGGAGACCGGCTGCGAGATCGTTGCGCATCCGTTCGAGAACCTGCTGATCGACTGCGCCCGGGACGTCGGCGCCGGCATCATCATCCGCGGCCTGCGCGCGGTGGCGGATTTCGAGTACGAATTCCAGATGGTCGGCATGAACCGGCGACTCGACGCCTCGGTCGAGACGGTGTTCCTGATGGCGGAGGCACAGCACCAGGCGATCGCCTCCAAGCTGGTCAAGGAGATCGCGCGGCTGGGGGGCAATGTCTCGCAGTTCGTGACCCCGCCGGTGCGTCTGGCGCTGCAGGAAAAGCTCGGCTCCGACTGCTGAGGGCGGCGGCGCTCAGCGCCAGAAGGCCAGCCATTCCACCGCATCGATGAACTTGCGGCCAAGGAAGATGTGCAGGTTCCACTCGAAAGCCGCATTGGCGCCGATGGCGAAGGCGAGCAGCAGGGCGAGGAACATCCAGGATCGGGTCGACATGGGCAGAGGGTCCGGCGAAACACTTGCAATTTCTCTAATGGCTTGCGGCGGTGGCGACAATCGCCGGCCCTTTGCCTTGGCGCGGCGCAGGCGGGGCGTTAGGGTCCGCTGCAAGGAACGGGAACGCGCGAGGCGACGATGAGCGGATTGCTGGCACTTCTGGACGACGTGGCCGCGCTGGCCAAGGTGGCGGCGACCTCGATCGACGACGTGGCGAGCCAGGCGGTCAAGACCACGGCCAAGGTCGCGGGCGGGGTGATCGACGACGCGGCCAAGGCGGGCGCCAAGGCGGCGGGCGCGGTGATCGACGACGCGGCGGTGACGCCGAAATACACCATGGGATTCCCGGCGGCGCGCGAGCTGCCGATCGTCGGGAGGATCGCCTGGGGCTCGATCCGCAACAAGCTGCTGGTGCTGCTGCCGGCGGCGCTGGTCCTGAGCAACTTCGCGCCCTGGCTCATCGTGCCGCTGCTGATGCTGGGCGGGGGCTACCTGTGTTTCGAGGGCGCCGAGAAGATCCTGCACGCGCTGATGCCGCACAGGGAGCACGACACCCACGGCGACACCCCCGAAGATCCCACGCACCTGGAGGAAAGCCGGGTCGCGGGCGCGATCAAGACCGATTTCATCCTCTCGGCGGAGATCATGACGATCGCGCTCTCGGCGATCCCGGAATCGGGATTCTGGACCGAGGCGCTGACGCTGGCGCTGGTGGCGGTCGGCATCACGGTGTTGGTCTACGGCTCTGTGGCGCTGATCGTGAAGGCCGACGATATCGGACTGCTGATGGCCCAGCGGGGACGGCTCGGCCTGACCCGGGCGATCGGGCGCGGCATCGTGCGCGGCATGCCGACCTTCATGTCGATCCTGACGACCGTCGGCACGGCGGCGATGCTCTGGGTCGGCGGCAGCATCGTGATCCACGGGATGGAAGAGCTGCACCTTGGCGCCGAGGTCGGCCACTGGATCCACGACGTGGCCCATGCGGCGGGGCACATGGTGCCGGAAGACTGGTCCGGGGCGACGATCTGGTTCGTGACGGCGTTCCTCGACGGCATCTTCGGTCTCTTCGTGGGATTGCTGCTGGTACCGGTGGCCACGCGGGTGCTCATTCCGCTGGCCGGGATGTTCCGTGGCAAGGATCCTGCCTGACGCGACCGGCACGCCCGGCCCCGGGGAGCTCCCGCCCGGTCGCGCCGCATCGTGGATGCGGCCTCCCGGTTGGGCGTGGCGCGCGGCTTGCGCCGCGCGGGGCCCGGAGAGTCACCGGCTCGCCATGCCGAACAGCATGGAGCCGAGCGCGACGAGATGGATCAGGATAATCGCCTTATCGTTCCAGAGCAGGCCCACGATCAGCCAGCCGAGCACGCCGACCAGGAACAGGTACAGGTTCCACGGCGTCCAGCCGAAGCCGGTTCCGGCGTAGCCGAGGATCTTGATGATCGAGGCCACCCACTTCACGACGAAGACGGTCCGGCTGCGTGCGGCGATATCGGTTGCCTCAGACGCCACGGGTCAGCCCCCCGTCGATCCGCCAGTTCTGCCCTGTGACATAGGCACCGTCCTCCGAGGCGAGCCATCCGATCAGCGAGGCCACCTCGTCTTCCTTGCCATAGCGGCCCATCGGGATGCGCGCACGGCGTTCCCCGGTTTCGGGCAGGCTGTCGATGAAGCCCGGCAGGACGTTGTTCATGCGGATGTTCCGGGGCGCATACCTGTCGGCATAGAGCTTGGCGAAGCTGGCGAGACCGGCGCGGAAGATGCCCGAGGTCGGAAACAGCGGGTCGGGCTCGACGGCCGCGAAGGTCGAGATGTTGATGATCGCGCCACCGCCCTGGGCCTCCATGATCGGCGTGACGAGGCGGGTCGGGCGGATCACGTTCAGAAGGTAGACATCCAGCCCCGCATGCCATTCCGCGTCCGTGATCGCGAGGACGTCCCCGTTGGGACCGTGACCCGCCGAGTTCACCAGCACATCGACCCGCCCCCAGCAGTCCATCGCGCCGTCGACGAGGCGCGCAAGGTCCGCGACCGACTGGTTCGACCCCGTGACGCCGAGGCCGCAGAGATCCCGGGTGAGCGCCTCCGCCTTGCCGGAGGAGGACAGGACCCCGACCTTGAAGCCGTCGGCGGCGAGCCGTCTTGCAGCGGCCGCTCCCATGCCGCTGCCACCTGCGGTGACGAGGGCCACTTTTTCTATCGTCATGATCTTGCGCTCCCTGAGGGCGGCAGTCGGTCTGTCTTTCGTATCGTTCGGCAATTAGGCCGTATAGAATGCCCGGACCAGCCAGATCGGTTGCTGCGTGGGTGTAGGAAATCTATCGTGACAGACAGGATCGACCTGCCGCCGCTGAATGGCCTTCGCGCCTTCGCAGCCGCGGGCAGACATCTGACCTTTCGCGCGGCGGCGGAGGAGCTGGGTGTGACCCAGGGGGCCGTGGCGCAGCAGGTGCGCGGCCTCGAGGCACATCTTGGCCTGCGCCTGTTCCTGAGGGAGCCGCGCGGTCTGGCGTTCACCGAGGAGGGGCGCGCCTACCACGCGGCGGTCTCCCGTGCTTTCGCTCAGCTCTCGGAGGCGACCGGAGCGCTCCGGGCCGCGCCCTCGCGTGTGACCATCAGCGTGACCCCGACCTTCGCGTCGAAATGGCTCATCCCCCGGCTCGCGGAGTTCACGGCGGCACATCCCGGGATCGACCTTCGCATCACGGCGACGGAGCGCGTCGCGAGCTTCCATGCCGACGGGATCGACCTGGCGGTGCGGCAGGGCCGGCCGCCGTTCGGCGCGAGCCTGCGCGCCGACCTGCTGTTCCCGCAGGAGGTCATCGCGGTCTGCTCGCCCGGCCTCGTGGCCGATGAGCGCCTCCCGCTCGATGCAGCGACCCTGTCGCGCCTGACGCTGCTGCACGACACGCACGATCTCTGGCCCAGGTTCATCGTGGCGGCTTTCGGGCGGGAGACCGACCCGCCGCGCGGCCTGCGGTTCAACCAGACGACACTGAGCCTCGACGCGGCCCTCGCCGGTCAGGGGATCGCCCTCGCCAGCCGTCTCCTGGTTCAGCGGGACCTGGACGCCGGCCGCCTTGTGCAGCCGGTTGACGGGGCGCTTGAGGGAGGGCTGGACTTCCACCTCCTGGCGCCGCGCCAGGGGGCGTCCGGCGCGTCCTTGCATGTGCGGGAGTGGTTGCTCGGCATGAGGAGCAAGGAAGCCTGACGCTCCCTGGGGAGAGCCGTTCGCGGACGCCCTGCCTGCATGGCCGCCGCGCCTCTCCGCCGTAAACGCGTCTCTCGCGGGATAGCTCCGCCACGACAATCCGGCGGGACGCTCTTCTTCTTGGCTCAAATACCCAATGGCCTGACGGCGGGCGTGTCGCGCGTTGCGAGGAGCCGACGACGACCGGAGCCGGGATTGCCGCCTCGCCAAGATCAGGCGCTGGTGGTCAGTTCCCTGACGGCGCAGGCATCAAGACCAGCGCGGCCTTCCGGCAAGCTGTCAGGGGGAGCCATCAACGACGCACGCGGCCCGAGGGGCCGCGTGCCCGGCCCAACCGGGCCGGTGACATCTTCGATGTCGCCGGGCCGGGCGGGAGCGCACCGGCCGCGGCGGGGGAGCGCTCAGAGCAGGGACTTGACCTTTTCGGCGGTCGCCGCGGCGGTGATGCCGAAATGCTCGAAGAGTTCGCCGGCCGGCGCCGAGGCGCCGAAGCTGTCCATGCCGATGAAGCCGGCCTTCGCCTCGCGGCCGCGCTCGCCGCAGAGCCAGCGGTCCCAGCCCTGCTGCACGCCGGCCTCGATCCCGACACGCACCGCGCCGCTCGGCAGCACCTTGCGGCGGTACTTCTCGTCGGCCCGGGCGAAGAGCTCCATGCAGGGCATGGAGACGACGCGGGTGCCGATGCCCTCGGCCTCGAGCAGGTCGCGCGCGGCCATCGCCACGGCGACCTCGGAGCCGGTGGCCATCAGCACCGCCTGGCGCTTGGCTTCGGCCTCGGCCAGCACGTAGGCGCCGCCGGCGGTGAGGTTGGCGGGCTTCGCAACCTTGCGCAGGGTGGGCAGGCCCTGGCGGGAGAGCGCCAGCACCGAGGGGGTGCCGGTCTGCTGCAGCGCCAGTTCCCAGGCCTCGGCGGTCTCCACCGCGTCGGCCGGGCGGAAGACCAGCGTGTTGGGCGTGGCGCGCAGCATGGCAAGGTGCTCGACCGGCTGGTGGGTCGGGCCGTCCTCGCCGAGGCCGATGCTGTCATGGGTCATCACGTAGACCACCGGCACGCCCATCAGCGCGGAGAGGCGCATGGAGGGGCGGGCATAGTCGGTGAAGCACATGAAGGTGCCGCCGTAGGGCCGCACGCCGCCATGCAGGGCGATGCCGTTCATCGCCGCCGCCATGCCGTGCTCGCGCACGCCGTAGTGGATGTAGCGGCCCTTGCGGTTGCCGGGCTCGAACACCGTCATCTCCTTCGACTTGGTGTTGTTGGAGCCGGTGAGGTCGGCCGAGCCGCCGAGGGTTTCGGTGAGGATCGGGTTGATGACGTTGAGCGCCATCTCGGAGGCCGAGCGGGTCGCCACCTTGGGGGCGTCGGCCACCAGCTGCGCCCGGTAGTCGCGCAGCGCCTTGGCGAGTTTTTTCGGCAGCTCGCCGGACTGGGCGCGGGCAAACTCGGCGCGCTTGCGGTCGGAGAGGGCGGCGAGGCGCGCGTCCCACTCGGCGCGGTCGGCCGCGCCGCGAGCGCCGATGGCCTCCCAGGCCGACTTGATCCCGGCCGGGATCTCGAACGGGCCGTGCTCCCAGCCATAGGCGGCGCGGGTGTCGGCGATGAGCTGCGCGTCGGTCAGCGCGCCGTGGCCCTTGGAGGTGTCCTGGGCGGAGGAGCCGAGGGCGATATGGGTCTTGCAGGCGATCATCGTCGGTCGATCCGAGGACTTGGCCGCGGTCAGCGCTGCGTCGATCGCCTCGGGGTCGTGGCCGTCGCATTCCAGCACGTTCCAGCCGGAGGCCTGGAAGCGCATCTTCTGGTCGGTGATGTCGGCCAGCGCGACCTTGCCGTCGATGGTGATGCCGTTGTCATCCCACAGCACGATCAGGCGCGAGAGCTGCTGGCGGCCGGCCAGCGCGATCGCCTCCTGGCTCACGCCCTCCATCAGGCAGCCGTCGCCGGCGATGCAGTAGGTGTAGTGGTCGACGATCTTCGGGCCCCAGGTGGCGCGCAGGTGCTCCTCGGCGATGGCGAAGCCGACCGCGTTGGCGATGCCCTGGCCGAGCGGGCCGGTCGTCGTCTCGACGCCCATGGCGTGGCCGTATTCGGGGTGGCCGGCGGTGATCGAGCCGAGCTGGCGGAAGTCCTTGAGCTGCTCGAGCGTCATGTCGGGCGAGCCGGTCAGGTGCAGCAGCGAATAGAGCAGCATCGAGCCGTGGCCGGCGGAGAGGATGAAGCGGTCGCGGTCGGGCCAGCCGGGATTGGCGGCGTCGAACTTCAGGTGCTTCTCGAACAGCACCGTGGCGACGTCGGCCATGCCCATCGGCATCCCGGAGTGGCCGGAGTTCGCGGCGGCCACGGCGTCCAGCGTCAGCACGCGGATCGCGCAGGCCTTCTGCCAATGGTCGGGATGGGCATCTTTCAGAGCTGCAATATCCATGGCGAGATCCTTTCGTATGCGCCGCGGTCGCGCACGGGGCGCGACAGAAGGGGTTGGCGCGGTGTAGCAGGGGGAGCGGGCGGGTCAAGGCGGCTTGGCGCGCATGAAGAAGCCGCCCTAAGTACCTGACCACCAAGGGGGGCGCATTCCGCTGGCTTGTTGGTTAGTATTCATTCAATTGAGGGGAGGGCCGATTCGCTGCGGCTGCCGGACCCGCCCCTGAGACAAGAGCCGCGAAACGGGGAGATGAGCATGAGCGAAATTGCCGATCTCGAGAGCCGGATCAGCGCCGCGATGGCGCGGATCGGACGTGCCGTCGAAGGGTACCAGGGCGGTGGCGGCGGCGCCTCGTCCGAGGAGCTGGACCACGCCCGCGGGGCCGCGGAGGCCGCCGAGGCCGAGGCGCGCAAGGCACAGGCCCGGGCGGAAGCCGCCGAAGCGGAGGTGGCGCGGCTGCGCCAGGCGCTCGAGGCGGAAACCACCGCCGGCGGGCAGCTGCGCGAGCGCGTCGGGTCGCTGAAGTCGATGAAGGACCGCCAGCAGGAACGGATCGTGGAACTGGAGGCCGAGCTCTCCGCGCTGGCGGGGCAGCGCTCGGCCGACCGCGAAGAGCTCGACGGCCTGATCTCGGCGCTTGAGCCGCTGGTGAAGGAGCAAAGCGATGCCTGAAGTGCGGATTGTCGTGGGCGGCAAGGAATTCACCGTGGCCTGCCAGGAAGGCGAGGAGCCGTTCCTGCAATCCGCGGCGGCGATGCTGGACCGCGAGGCGCAGGGGCTGGTCAGCCAGATCGGCCGGATGCCGGACGCCCGGATGCTGCTGATGGCGGGGCTGATGCTCGCGGACCGCACGGCGGCCTACGAGGAAAAGGCAGCCGCCGCGGAGGAGAAGCTCGCCCGGCAGGAGCGCCTGATCGAGGAGATGAAGGCGATGCCCGCGCCCGAGCCCGAGCGCGTGGAAGTCGCGGTGATCCCGCCGATCGTCAGCGATACGCTGGCCGAGATCGCGGCCCGCGCCGAGGCGCTGGCGGCGCTGGCCGAGGAAAAGGCCGGACGCTGACGGCGGGGCCGGGGGGCTCCCGCCCCTTGGCGATGCCTTGCGGCATCTTCGCGGGTTGGGCGTGGCACGCTTCGCGTGCCGGTCCTGGCGGGACGGGCAAGGCGCGCGCCTGCGACGATTGGCGCAGGGCCGACACGGCCGCGATCGAGCGGTCCGCCTGCCGCGTACACGGCATCACCCCGGTATGACCGTCGATCTGTGCGTGGTGGCGGCCCGGCGCGGCCGTGATCTCTCCAGATTCGAATCCCGAAACAGGCGGGCCGCGATGTGTTGTGCCGAACGTTCTTTCGGGGAGGCCTGGCCGGTGGCGGGCGGCGTCGGAATGCAAGCGTGGCGTCCTGCGCTCAGAGAACCAGGCCCATTTGCCCTTCCACGCCTTCGATGACGATGGGCCCGAATGAAAATGCCGGCCTGAAGAGTGGCCGGCACGAACATTCGTCGGGCGGCGGCTGCGTGGACCGCCGCTGCAAATCGCCGTTCGGCCCGGCGATGGCGCCCCGATGCGGTGCAGACCGCGCCGGGGTCGGCAATCAGGCGTTGGCTTCGCGGATCTTGTCCGCCGCTTCCTTGTTGTAGGCGACGCCGTTCTGCTCGAAGAGCTGGTCCAGCTCGCCCGACAGGGTCATCTCGGTGACGATGTCGCAGCCGCCGACGAACTCGCCCTTCACGTAAAGCTGCGGGATCGTCGGCCAGTCGGAATATTCCTTGATGCCCTGGCGGATCTCCTCGTCGGCCAGCACGTTCACATCGGCGAAATCGACGCCCATGTAGTTGAGAACGCCGGCCACCCGCTGCGAGAACCCGCATTGCGGCGCCATCTTGGTGCCCTTCATGTAGAGCACGACATCGTTCTCGGAGACGGTCTTTTCGATCTGGGCTTTAGCTTCGGTCATTTTTCCACATCCATTGTCCTGTGCCGGCAGGCGCGGTTTCCTACACTCCGGAGAGGTCCGAGCGGATTTCTTCCTTGCGCTGCCGTTCCATTTCGCGCCGGCGGAGCCTGAGCTCGATTTCATAGGCATCCGCCACGTCGGGGTCCACCCCATCGCGCCGTGCTTGCTCCAGATAGGCACGGCGCGCCGATTCTTCAGCTTCCAGCGGGTCGAACCCGGTGCGCGGACCGCTGAGGGCCCGCTTCAGGGCGAACGCCATGATGCCAGCCAGCGCAGCGAGCGCGAGGGTGACGGCCATGGCGTTGCCGCCGGACATCAGTCCGGCGCCTTGGTGGTCAGGGCCAGCGCATGCAGGTCGGCCTGGCTGCCGTCCATCATGCCCTTGAGCGCGGCATAGACGGCGCGCTGCTGCTGGACCCGGTTCATGCCGCGAAAGCTTTCGTCCACCACCTCGGCGGCGAAATGGGCGCCGTCGCCGGCCATGTCGGTCACCTTGACCTTGCCTTGCGGAAAGGCCTCGCGAAGAAGCGTCTCGATCTGCTGGGCCTCGATGGCCATGGGTGTAATCCCTGTCACGTTGTGTTTCGATGGAAGTTAGGGCCGCCGGACAATGGCCGCAAGGGTGCGCGGGGCGATCCCCGCCACGGCGTGGCGCCGGTCACCTGAGGTGCCGGGCCTCGTCTTCTTGGCGAAAATACCCTCGCCGAAGGCACCGCGCCATCGGCGCGGCCCGCTCGGTGCGCTCCGCGTTCAGCCGACGGCCTCGGCGAAGGCGCTGCGGAAGATCCGCGAGAGCTCCGCCAGCGGGGCCTCGGCATCGCCGATGCGCACCGTTTCGCCGGCAAAGCGGCCGACCGTCTGCAGCGGCACGCCGGCCTGGCCCGCGGCGACCATCAGCGCCTCGGCCTTGTCGAAGGAACAGGCGATCAGGTAGCGCGCCTGGTCCTCGCCAAAGAGCGTCGCCGTGTCGGCGGCGTCGAGGATCACGCCGATGCCGGCGGTTTCGGCCATCTCGAAGGCGGCGAGCGCCAGCCCGCCGTCCGACAGGTCGGTGCAGCCGTCGATCCACTCGCGGTTGGCGCGGATGAAGTCGCCATGCGCCTTCTCGGCTGCGAGGTCTACCTGGGGTGCGTCGCCGTCCTCCCGGTTGAAGACCTCCGCAAGAAGCGCCGACTGGCCGAGGTGGCCGGTGGTCTCGCCGAGCAGCAGCAGCACGTGGCCCTCGCGGGCGTCGCGGCCGATGACCTGGTCCAGGTCCTCGATCAGCCCGACCGCGCCGATGGTCGGCGTGGGCAGGATCGGCTCGCCGTCGGTCTCGTTGTAGAGCGAGACGTTGCCGGAGACGATCGGCATGTCGAGCGCGGCGCAGGCCTCGCCGATGCCTTTGATGGCGCCGACGAACTGGCCCATGATCTCGGGCTTTTCGGGGTTGCCGAAGTTGAGGTTGTCGGTGGTCGCGAGCGGCTTCGCACCGACGGCGCAGAGGTTGCGCCAGGCCTCGGCCACGGCCTGCCGGCCGCCCTGGAGCGGGTTGGCGCGGACGTAGCGGGGCGTCACGTCGGAGGTGAAGGCCAGCGCCTTGTTGGTGCCGTGCACGCGGGTGATGCCGGCGCCGAGGCCGGGCACGCGCACGGTGTCGGCCATGACCATGTGGTCGTATTGCTCGAAGACCCGGCCCTTGTGGGCGTAGTTGGGCGAGGCGATCAGCGCCTTGAGCGCGTCGATCGGGTCGACCTCGGGCACCGGGTCCATTTCCGGCGCGGCGGGCGTTTCGACCCAGGGGCGGTCGTATTCGGGGGCGGAGCCGGCGAGGGTGGCGAGCGGCAGGTCGGCCACGACGGCGCCCTTGTGCTCGATCAGGAAGCGGTCTTCCGGGATGGTCTCGCCGACGATGGCGAAATCGAGGTCCCATTTCTCGAACACCGCGCGGGCCTCGGCCTCCTTCTCGGGGCGCAGCACCATGAGCATCCGCTCCTGGCTTTCGGAGAGCATCATCTCGTAGGCGGTCATGTTCTCTTCACGCTGCGGAACGCAGTCGAGGTCGAGCTTGATGCCGAGCTTGCCCTTGTCGCCCATCTCGACGGCCGAGCAGGTGAGGCCGGCGGCGCCCATGTCCTGGATCGAGATCACGGCACCGGTCTGCATGAGTTCGAGGCAGGCTTCCATCAGGC
The DNA here is from genome assembly GCF_900188335.1 of Tropicimonas sediminicola. Lineage (GTDB taxonomy): Bacteria > Pseudomonadota > Alphaproteobacteria > Rhodobacterales > Rhodobacteraceae > Tropicimonas > Tropicimonas sediminicola. Next base: position 258,931 of record NZ_FZOY01000003.1, read on the forward strand.
GCTTTTCGGTGAAGGGGTCACCGACCTGCACCGTGGGGCGCTTTTCCTCGATCGTGTCGTCGAACTCGGCGGAGGCCATGGTCGCGCCGCCGACACCGTCGCGGCCGGTCTTGGCGCCGAGGTAGACCACCGGCATGCCGACGCCGGAGGCGGCGGAGTAGAAGATCTTGTCGGCATCCGCGAGGCCCGCGGCGAAGGCGTTGACCAGGCAGTTGCCGTTGTAGGCGGCATGGAAGCGGACCTCGCCGCCGATGGTCGGCACGCCGAAGCAGTTGCCGTAACCGCCGATGCCGGCCACCACGCCGGAGACCAGGGAGCGGGTCTTGGGGTGCGAGGGTTCGCCGAAGGAGAGGGCGTTCATCGCCGCGATGGGGCGCGCGCCCATGGTGAAGACGTCGCGCAGGATGCCGCCGACGCCGGTCGCGGCGCCCTGGTAGGGCTCGATGTAGGAGGGGTGGTTGTGGCTCTCCATCTTGAAGACCACGGCCTGACCGTCGCCGATGTCGACCACGCCGGCGTTCTCGCCGGGGCCGCAGATCACCTGCGGGCCCTCGGTCGGCAGGGTGCGCAGCCATTTCTTGGAGGATTTGTAGGAGCAGTGCTCGTTCCACATCGCCGAGAAGATACCGAGCTCGGTGAAGTTCGGGTCGCGGTTCAGGATCCGCAGGATCTCGGCGTATTCCTCGGGCTTGAGGCCGTGGGCCGCGATGATTTCCGGCGTGATGGCTGGCTCTTGCATGTTCGTCCCCTTTGTCCGCTGCGCTTTTATTCGGGCGCGGCGAAAAGGGGAAGGGTGGTTTGGGCAAGGGCGGCTTTGCGCGGGCCCGGAGGGGGAGGGGTCGCTGCCCCCGCTGCGGCCGGGCCGCAGCCCCCCGGGATATTTGCGGACAGAAGAAGCGGGTGCGGGCGATGGCGGATCGCGCGCATCCGGAAGGGCCGGCTCAGCCGTCGATCTGGGCGCCCATCACGGCCAGCGACTGCTGGTACACGGAGGCCGCGTTCCATTCCTTGAGCACGTTGTAGTTGCGGGTGCCCGGCTGGTACGGCTGTCCGGGGGCCCAGCCCTTCATCCGCAGGTAGTTGGCGGTCGAGGCGAGCGCGTCGGACATGTTGTTGAAGTCGATGCGGCCGTCGCCGTTGCCGTCCTGGCCGTAGCGCAGGGCGTTGCCGGGCAGGAACTGGGTGTGGCCGAGTTCGCCGTGCTTGGCGCCAATGGCGTTGGGGGACATCATGCCCCGATCGATCATCACCAGCGCGCCCATCAGATGCGGCTGGAAGAACTGTGGGCGGCGGCAGTCGTAGGCGAGGGTCGCGGTGGCGTTGAGCACGTTGGAATCGCCCATGAAGCGGCCGAATCCGGTTTCCATGCCGTGGATCGCGATGATGACGCCGGAGGGGACGCCATAGGCGCGCTCGAGCGACTGGTAGAAGCCGGGGTTCTGCGCCTTGCGCTTCTTGCCCTGTGAGACGATCACGTTGCAGCCGCGCTTCTGGCAGAACTGGTCGTAGCTGAGCTTGAAGCTCTTCTGCCCGCGGTCGGCGTTGATCGTGGCCTGGGAATACTGGGTGTTGGCAAGGGCCGAGAGGCCGCGCTGGCCGATCCCGGCGCGCGACGCTTCGGCCGCGAATTCCCGCTTCCACGCGTCGAAGCCCGAGGCGGAATTGCCGCAGCTGGCGGCGTGGCCGGCGGTGGGAAGGGACAGCGCCGCGGCGAGGGCGATGGCGGCGAACTGGCGGAACATGGGACACCTCCGGATCTGGGTTCGGCGCATCATAGACCAGCTTTCCGGTTTGCAAAATGCCGGGATTCGCGGAGGGCGCCTGTGGAAAACGGTGAGAATTTCAGCGGTTCGGGGATGGAAAAGGTCGAAAAAAAAGGCCGAGACAAGTCTCGGCCCAAGTCCAACAGGGAGGTAAAGACGAGCGAAGAACGCCCGTCGATACTCCGGATGTAGAAAAGTGAACGGTCCGGTTCAAGTCCAAAATTGCCGCAAGTGCAAATAGCGGGTTTGCCTGTGTTGCAAGTGCAACGACGCCCGGACGCTGTACGGGAGGGGCCGGTCAGCCCTCGTCGGGCTGGCTGGCCTCGAGAATCCGGCGGTGCGCCTGGATCTCCTCGACCACGAAATCGCGGAAGGCGGCGATCCGCTTGGACTGCCTGAGTTCCTCCGGGTAGGCGAGGAAAACCGGCACTTCGGCGCTCTCCACCTCGGGCAGGACGCGCACGAGATAGGGCTCGGAAGCCACGATGTAGTCGGGCAGGACGCCGATGCCGAGGTTGTTCTTCACGCACTGGAGCACGCCGAAATAGTTGTTGACGTTCAGCCGCGAGGTGATGTCGTGGCCGATCAGCCATTGCACCATCGAGGCGCCGGCGGAGACCTGGGTAGAGGAGGTCCCCTGGCAGATCAGCCGATGGTCGCGCATCTCGTCCGCGGTTTGCGGCATGCCGAACTGCTCGATGTAGTCCCGCGATGCGTAGAGCCGCATCCGGACCGTCATCAGGCGCTTGCGGATCAGGTCGGCCTGCGAGGGCTCCTTCATCCGGATCGCGACATCGGCCTCGCGCATCGGCAGGTCGAGCACCCGCTCTTCCAGCATCAGGTCGATGTTGAGATCGGGGTACTTGCCGTAGAGCTTGGCCAGGCGCGGCGCCAGCCAGAGGCAGCCGAACCCGTGGGCGGTGGTCACGCGCAACTCGCCGAAGACCTCCTCCTCGCTGTCGCGAATCCGGGCCGAGGCGGCCTCCAGCCGCTTGCTCATGCCGCGCGTCGCCTCGTACAGCAACTCGCCCTGCTCGGTGAGGATCAGGCCGCGGGCATGGCGGTGGAACAGGGTGGTGTTGAGGCTCTCCTCGAGCGCGCGAATCTGCCGCGAGACGGCCGACTGGCTCAGGTGGAGGGAATCTCCCGCGTGGGTGAGACTTCCGGCGGAAGCGACGGCGTGAAAGATCCTGAGCTTGTCCCAATCCATGGAGTTCAATTCCGGCTGCGAAGGTTTGCGATGGTCCGCGGATGCGTCAAAGCGTTTTGGCACGCTCTGCGCCAGGATCATATCCCCAATGCGTGAAAATTTGTAAATCGCGACGACTTGGCCCCGGTCGCCGCCCGGCGATCGGCCTCGGGGAGCGTCGTGGCTCTCCCTATCCCTGCCACGGTGTCCTATATCATGTGGCTAAGCCCCGGAAGGCACGGTATGACGCCCGGCAGATTGGAGGCCGCTGGAATGTCCGACAGGCATGTCGCCCGAGACATAAGCTATGCAACGAGCGTGCGGTCGCGGGGCGGCCGGGCGCTGGTGCGCGTTCTGGAGAACGCCACCGGCAGGATCGGGCTGATCCGGCGGGCGGAGGGCTATGAGCACGAGGTCGCCGCGGGCAAGGATTTCTGGGGGGTGATGGTCGCGCGCTACGGGCTGAGCCTCGACGTGGTCGGCGGAAGCCTCGACAACATCCCCGCCGAGGGGCCGCTGATCCTGATCGCCAACCATCCCTACGGCATCCTCGACGGGTTGATGATGGGGCATATGCTGTCGATCGTGCGGGGGGATTTCCGCATTCTCGCCAACAGCGTTTTCCGCAAGGCCGAGGACCTGAACAAGGTGATTCTGCCGGTGTCCTTCGACGAGTCCAAGGAGGCGATGAAGGAGAACCTGGCGACCCGGAAGATCGCGCTGGAATACCTTGCCGCGGGCGGCGCGATCGGGGTGTTTCCCGGCGGCACTGTCTCGACCTCGGCCAGGCCGTTCACCCGGCCGATGGATCCGGGCTGGCGCAGCTTCACCGCGCGGATGGTGGCCAAGTCGAACGCCTCGGTGGTGCCGATCTTCTTCGAGGGGCACAACAGCCGGCTGTTCCAGTTCGCCAGCCACCTGCATTCCACCTTGCGGCTGGCGCTGCTGATCAAGGAGTTCCGCAAGCGGGTGGACGAGCCCGTGCGGGTTGTGATCGGCGAGCCGATTCCGCGCGAGGAACTTGCCAAGAGGGCCGGGGATTCCCGCGCAATGATGGATTTTCTGCGCTCCGAGACCTATGCGCTGTCGCCGCGGCCGTTGAAGTCGCTCGACTATGGCTTCGAATTCGAGGACAGATACCGGGAAGACAAGGGCGAGAGGGGGCCACGGATCTACTGATGGCAGTTGGCATATTCGACAGCGGGCTGGGCGGGCTGACCGTTCTGGATGCGGTGAGCAAGCGTCTCCCCGAGGTGCCCTTCGTCTATTTCGGCGACAACGCCCATGCGCCCTACGGCGTGCGGGACGCCGACGACGTCTATGCGCTGACCACCTCGGCGGTGGAGCGGATGTGGCAGGAGGGGTGCGACCTGGTGATTCTCGCCTGCAACACGGCCTCTGCGGCCGCGCTGCGGCGGATGCAGGAGAGCTGGGTGCCGCGCGAGAAGCGGGTGCTCGGCGTCTTCGTGCCGCTGATCGAGGCGCTGACCGAACGCCAGTGGGGGGACAACTCGCCGCCGCGCGAGGTCGAGGTGAAGCATGTGGCGCTGTTCGCCACGCCGGCGACGGTGCGCAGCCGGGCCTTCCAGCGCGAGCTGGCCTTCCGCGCCATCGGGGTCGACGTGGAGGCGCAGGCCTGTGGCGGCGTCGTGGATGCGATCGAGGAGGGGGACATGATCCTCGCCGAGGCGCTGGTCCGCAGCCATGTCGACGCGCTCAAGCGCAAGATGCCGGACCCCGAGGCCGCGATCCTTGGCTGCACCCATTACCCGCTGATGGAAGACATCTTCCGCGATGCGCTCGGCCCCGACGTGAAGGTCTATTCCCAGGCCAACCTGGTGGCGGAGAGCCTTGCCGATTACCTCGAACGTCATCCCGCGATGATCGGGCCGGGCGAGGCGCCGCGCTTCCTGACCACCGGCGATCCGCGCAGGGTTTCGAGCCGCGCGACCCAGTTCCTGCGACGACAGATCGAGTTCACCGCCGCGTGAGTGCGGCAATTCTCGACCTTTGACGCAATCGAAATCCTAATATGTAAGGGCAGACATGACCTATTCCGTCGCCATCCTCGGGGCGTCCGGCTACACCGGCGCCGAACTCGTACGCCTGATCGCAACTCACCCCGGTCTGGAGGTGCGTGCGCTGTCGGGCGACCGCAAGGCAGGCATGGCAATGTCGGAGGTCTACCCGCACCTGCGCCACCTGGACCTGCCGCCGCTGCAGAAGATCGAGGAGATCGACTTCGACGGCGTCGACCTGTGCTTCTGCGCGCTGCCCCATGCCACAAGCCAGGCGGTGATCGCGGAGCTGCCGCGGAGCGTGAAGGTGGTGGACCTGTCCGCCGATTTCCGGCTGCGCGACCCTGTGGAATACGAGAAGTGGTACGGCAAGCCGCATTCGGCGCCCGAGCTGCAGAAGGAGGCCGTCTATGGCCTCACCGAGTTCTACCGCGACGAGATCCGCGGCGCGCGGCTGGTCGCCGGCACCGGCTGCAACGCGGCGACGGGGCTCTATTCGCTGCTGCCGCTGATCCGGGCCGGGGTGATCGACCTCGACGACATCATCCTCGACATGAAGGTGGGCGTCAGCGGGGCCGGGCGGTCGCTCAAGGAGAACCTGCTGCATGCCGAGCTGTCGGAGAGCTGGTTCCCCTACAGTGTCGGCGGCAAGCACCGGCACCTGGGCGAGTTCGACCAGGAGTTCAGCAAGGCCGCCGGCCGCAAGGTCGAGGTGCAGTTCACCCCGACGCTGCTGCCCGCCAACCGGGGCATCCTGGCTGCGACCTATGTGCGCGGCGATGCGGCCGAGATCCATGCGACGATGCAGGCGGCCTATGGCGACGAGCCGTTCTTCGCCGTGCTGCCGATGGGCGAGGTGCCCGCGGCCAAGCATGTGCGGGCGAGCAACTTCGTCCATATCGGCGTGGTGAAGGAGCGCGCGGCGGGGCGTGCGACGGTCTATGCCACGCTGGACAACCTGACCAAGGGGTCGTCCGGCCAGGCGATCCAGAACGCGAACCTTATGCTCGGGCTGCCGGAGACCGAGGGGCTGATGCTGGCCCCCGTCTATCCGTGAGGCCCGGGGCTGTCTCCGAGGGAGGGCGACGACCATGCAGGGAATGAAAGGGCTCAAGAAGAAGCGCCGGATCCAGGTGATCCTGGTGGCCTTTATCGCCCTGGCGGGCAGCACGGCGCTGATCGGCTACGCGATGCGGGACGGGATCAACTACTTCCGCGCCCCGTCCGACGTGGTTGCCGAGCCGCCGGCGGAGCGCGAGACCTTCCGGATCGGCGGCCTGGTGGAGGAGGGCACGCTGGTGCGCGGGCAGGGCGAGACCATCACCTTCAGCGTGACCGATGGCGGCGCCTCGGTGCAGGTCTCCTACACCGGCGTGCTTCCCGACCTGTTCGGCGAGGGCCAGGGCATGATCGGCACCGGCAACCTGGTGGACGGCGTCTTCGTGGCCCGCGAGATCCTCGCGCGCCACGACGAGACCTACATGCCCAAGGAGGTCATGGACGCGCTCAAGGAGCAGGGCGTGTACCAGGACCCGGCCGAGAGCGGCTCCTGACACCGGCCCGGCTCGGACTGCCGACCGTCCTCCCGCGATCGTTGGGCTGCGCTGCCGGTGACGCTGGCCGATGGCCGGACGGTGCCGATAATGGGCCGGCTTGAGGATGGGGGCGCCGTCGGGGTGGCGCGTTTCGCGTCCTTGATACGAGGCCGGCACGCGGAGATACTGCCCGGGCAAACCATGGAGCGAAGTCATGCGCATTGCACTGCCGCTCGCAGCGATCACCGTCGCACTTTCTGCCGGGGCCATTGCCGCTGACACGATGGCGGCGACCAAGCGCGCCAGGTCGGGCGATTTCGACGCCACGGACGAGGTTCGTTGCGCGCAGGAGGTCGGACAGGCGCTTGGCACATGCGGCGCGTCGGTCGCCCGCGTCGACGGTTCAGCGGCGGTAACGGTGACATTTCCCAACGGCTTCGCGCGAATGCTGACGTTCTCCGAGGGGGCGTTCCTTCGCGGCTCTGCCACCATGTCGGGCGTTGGAACCGACATCGACTGGAGCCTGTCCGATGGCGTCTACACCATTCGCGTGGATGACCAGCGCTTTGACATCCCCGATGCGCTGGTGATCGGGGACTAGGCCGCGCGACGGTGCCGCGCGGCCCGTGTTCAGGTCAGCTGCCGGGGGTCAGCTTGTAGATCGTGCCCTCGTCGATGGCCGTGTAGAGGCTGCCGTCCGGCCCCATGACGACCGACCGGAAGCGCCCGGGCTCCATCGGCAGGGTCATTTCGGTCACGTCCTCGACGTCGGTATTGTCGTCGTTGAACTGGATGACGTCGATCCGTTGTCCGATCGGCGTTCCGCCGAACCCGATCCCCATGATGCCCACGACCATGGCGCCGTCCCAGTCACCCCAGGCATCGCCCGCGAGGAACGCGGCCGACGAGGTGCCCTGCGACCAGCCGTTGTTGTTCCAGATCGGCGGCATGGCGTCGGGATAGGTGTCGAAATCGGTCATCGGCATGTAGGCCGCGCGCTCGTAGCGGTTCATGCCCTCTTCCTGGTTCGGGCTGTAGCCGCAGTAATTGTCCGGACAATCCTCGCGTCCGGCCATGTTCGGCCGCGGATCCCAGCCGGCATTGCCGCCGTTCTGCAGGATCGTGATCTCGTCGGAATGCCACGGACCGTGCTCGGCGGTGATGGCCTGACCGGTCTCGGGGTGGAAGGCGATGCCCTGGACGTTGCGGTGCCCGTAGGTATACGTCCGCGTGTCGAAGCCCTCGGGCGGGCTGTTGTCGGGATGGGCGTTGCCGTCGGTGTCGATACGGATGACCTTGGAGCCCATCATCGTCGGGCTCTGCGGCACCTCGCCATTGTGGGTATCGCCGGTCGTCAGCCAGAGCGCGCCATCCGGGCCGAAACGCACGCGCCCGCCGTTGTGGGCACCGGGGCCTCCGAACGGATGGTTCGATGCGGCCATCTTGTAGGGCACGTCGTCGACGATGTCGGTGCGGTCCGCGACGCCGGTGAAGTCGTCGTTCACGGTGAACCGCATCAGGCGGTTGGTGTGCGGATCCGACATGTTCGACGTCGAGTAGACGTAGATGCGACGGTTGTTGGAGAAGTCCGGATCGAAGGCGACCCCCATCATGCCGGCCTGGCCCTCGCAGAACAGGTCGGAGCCGTTGTCAGCGTAGCCTTCGGTCTCGCCGACACCGTAGAGCGCGTTGACCGATCCGTCCGGCATCCGCACCGAGAGACCCTTGCATTTCTCGGTGAACAGCATCGTGCCGTCATCGAGAAACGCCATGTCCCACGGGTTTTCCAGCCCGTCGAGCACGACCTCGGATTGAAGGCTGGTGGTGTTCATGCCGCTTTGGGCAAATGCCTGCGATGACATGATCGCCGTACCAGCGAGCAGCGACGCGACGACGGGGAGCGTCGAGCGGTGCATAGAATGAAACATTGTGTCCTCCCTTAGGTGTTGTATCTCGCCAACCGGGGGTGTTTTCGCACTCTTATGTACCGGCCTGGCCGAGACTCCCTACGGTAATCTGCGGTCATGCAACCGGTCAACGCGGAACTTACGTCGGGGAAGTCTCTGGCCGCGCAGGTATCGTCAATCGTTCGGGATCAGTCGAATGCGGTGGCGATGTAGACCGACAGGTTCGCGATGTCCGCGTCCGACAGCTTCTTCGCGTTCTGGATCATCAGTATCGAGTTGGGTCCGAATTTCTCGCCCGCCCGGTAGCGCTCCAGTTTCTCCGCGAGGTAATCCGGCTCCTTGTCCGAGAGCTTCGGATAGCTGGCGGCGCCCTGCGCCTTGTTGCCGTGACAGGCCCGGCAGGATTTCTTGAATATCTGTTCAGCCGCGGCGAGGTCCACATCTTGCGAAGCCGTGGCCGTTGCGGGCGTTTCGCTTGCGCTGGCGTCGGGCGTCTCGCCTTCAGCGAAGGCCGCGAGCCCCCAGAGGACCAGCGGCGCGCTCAGTATGATCTTCGATGACATGTTCACGGTCTCCGAGAGTTGAACGGTTCGTCTACGCTAGTTCCCTTTGCAACATTGTCCAGCGAGCAGCGGGCGTCGAAACGCGCGGAGCGCTCTGCGTCCTTGCCTCGGAGCTGCGGCGATGATCGACGGAAGCCGCCATGTGCACGGCACGGTCGGATGGTGGGCTGCGCCGGGAAACGGGCCACCGTCGCGGCCTGTCGAAACGGGCGCCGGGGCCGGCGCGGACCGGTTCGGGAATGCCGCTTGCAGGGGCCGAGCGAACGGCCGGGTTCATCTTTCTTAAACCATTTGGGCCAGCTTCAGGGGCATTCCTAGGCACCGGAGAGCAGGCTCCATGAAAGACATTGAGGCAATCGCCAGCGAGATCGTCGCCCGCGAGGGCGGCTTTGTGAACGATCCGGACGATCCGGGCGGGGCGACCAAGTATGGCGTCACCATCGGCACCCTGCAGCGGCTCGGGATGGATCTCGATGGCGACGGGCGGGTCGGCGTGAGCGATGTGCAGCGGCTCGACCGGGCGACGGCAGTGCGCATCTTCATCGAGCATTACTTCCACCGGCCGCGGATCGCCGCGCTGCCGCAGGCGCTGCAGGCGAGTGTCTTCGACATGTACGTGAACGCCGGGTCCAACGCGGTGAGGATCCTGCAGCGGCTGCTGGTGCAGATGGGCGAGACGGTCGCGGTCGACGGAGTGATCGGGCCGCAGACCATCGCCGCGGCGGAGCGCGCCGCCGTGAGGGCGCCGGACCACCTGGCGGACGCCTACGGGATTGCCCGGCGCAATTACTACTACGCCCTGGCCGATGCCAGGCCGGCCAGCCGCAAGTACGCCCGCCGCCGGGATGGCGGGAAGGGCGGCTGGATCGTGCGGGCAGAGGAGTTCATCGCTCCGCGCTTTCACCTGTCGGAGGCCCAGCACCGGGCGCGGGTGGCGGCATGGGGGTGATGTCGGCGCTGATGGGCACGCTGTTCGGCGACGGGCGCAACGCGGTGGCCGAGACGGTGGAGCTGTTTCGCGAGAATGCCGAGAACGGCGCCGCGCGGGAAGCCGCGCTCAGCCAGGCGGCGCTGGCGCAGTTCGCGGCGGAGTTCGCCGGCACGCGCCGGTCGCCGTTCGACGTGGTGATCGACGGGCTCAACCGGCTGCCGCGGCCGGCGCTGGCGCTCGGCACGCTGGCGCTCTTTGTCTCGGCGATGGTGGACCCGGTGTGGTTCGCTTCCCGGATGCAGGGCATCGCGCTGGTGCCGGAACCGCTGTGGTGGCTGCTGGGCGGGATCGTCGGCTTCTATTTCGGTGCCCGTCACCAGGCCAAGGGGCAGGAGTTCCAGCGCTCGATCGCCGCAACCCTGGCGCAGGCGGGGCAGGTGACCGAGGGGCTCGCGGCGCTGGAGGCGCTTCGGGGCGGGGCTCTCGCCCGGCAGGCCGCGCTGCCGGCGCCGGTTTCCGAGCCTGTCGACGACGAGGAGGCCGCCACAGATGCGCCGAACGCGGCGCTGGCGGAGTGGAAGAATGCCCGTGGCTGAAGGATTCTGGATCACCCTTGTCACCGAACACGGACCCTGGGTGCTCCTGGTCTTCTACCTGCTGTTCCGGGACCATCAGAAGGACGATGCGACCCGGACCATCCTGAACCGAAACACCGAGATCATCGTCGAGATCACCACGCTGATCCGCGAGAGGCTGCCGCGCGACCGCGTGTGAGCCAGACCCCTCCCGAAAGAGGAAATGGACGTGAAACAGGCACTTACCATCTATGCCGTCCTGCTGGGCGCGATCCATGCGTCCTACCTGAGCCAGGGTTACCTGGGCACGGCGGAGATCGCCTTCGGGGCGCTGACCGTGATGGCGCTGATGATCTCCGCGATCTTCCTGTGGCTCTGGGCGATGCGGATGTCGCCGCTGTCGCTCGGCATGGCGTTCTCCTGGGCCGGGGCGGCGATGGTGATGGGGTGGTGGTGGCTATTCACCCTGCTGGGGGCGCCGGTCTCGATGGAGCGCAGCGAGATGCTGCTGGGGCTGGTGGGGCTGATGCTGACCGGGGCGGTGCTGCATTTCGAGGTGCTGGAGACCTCGCTCGGGCATCGGCGCGGCAGTTTCCTGCTGCCTGTGGCCGGCGCCTTCGCGGTCTCGGTCCTGCTGCTGATCCTTGTCAGGTGAGCTGTCCGATGCGCGGGATCTGGCGGGTCTGGATGGGGAAGGTGGCGGCCGATCTGCGCCGCACCGCGCGCAAGCTGCTGCTGGGGCGGCGATTCCTGCAGACGCTGGAGCGCAACCGGGAGGCGGCGGATCTTCTGGACCTGGCATTGAAGGAGATGCTGGAGCGGTAAGGCCCGGGGCGGCGCGAAACGGATCTTCTGCGAAGATCCGGCCTTCGGCGAGGGTATTTGGGCCAAGAAGATGCTGTTGGGGCGATTATTGGCACAAGGCGGCCCCGGGCGAGCGATCTGCTCCCGCTATCGTGAGGGCATGGTGCCGCAGGCCCGTTGCCGGAGGGCGGGGGCTCGGCTAATTTGCCGGCCATGATAGTCGAACTCGGCCACTTCGCCCTCGTCCTCGCCGCGCTTGTCGCGATCGTTCAGATGATCGTTCCCATGATCGGAGCGTCCCGGCAATGGAGCGGCTGGATGGCGGCTGCCGTTCCGGCGGCGACGATCCAGTTCCTGCTGGTCTCCGCCTCCTTCGCCGCGCTGACCTATGCCTTCGTGGTGTCGGACTTCTCGCTGCGGCTGGTGGTGATGAATTCGCACACCGCGAAGCCGATGCTCTACAAGATCTCCGGCGTCTGGGGGAACCACGAGGGCTCGATGCTGCTCTGGGTGCTGATCCTGGCGCTGTTCGGGGCCTGTGCGGCCTGGTTCGGCGGCAATCTGAAACCCTCGCTCAAGGCGCGGGTCCTGGCGGTCCAGGCGTCGATCTCGGTGGCCTTCTACGCTTTCATCCTGTTCACCTCGAACCCGTTCCTGCGGCTCGCCACGCCGCCGATGAACGGCGAGGACCTGAACCCGTTGCTGCAGGACCCGGGCCTCGCCTTTCACCCGCCGTTCCTCTACCTCGGCTACGTGGGCCTTTCGATGGCCTTTTCCTTTGCTGTCGCGGCGCTGATCGAGGGCAAGGTCGATGCCGCCTGGGGCCGCTGGGTGCGGCCCTGGACGCTGGCGGCCTGGCTGTTCCTAACCATCGGCATCGGGCTCGGCTCCTGGTGGGCCTATTACGAGCTGGGCTGGGGCGGGTTCTGGTTCTGGGACCCGGTCGAGAATGCCTCCTTCATGCCCTGGCTGCTGGCGGCGGCGCTGCTGCACTCGGCCATCGTGGTGGAGAAGCGCGAAGCGCTGAAATCCTGGACCATCCTGCTCGCCATCATGGCCTTCGGCTTCTCGCTGATCGGGACGTTCCTCGTGCGCTCCGGCGTCATCACCTCGGTCCATGCCTTTGCCAACGATCCGGAGCGCGGGGTGTTCATCCTGCTGATCCTCGCGGTGTTCATGGGCGGTGCGCTGACGCTGTTCGCGGCACGGGCCAACGTGATGCAGGCCAAGGGCGTCTTTGCGATGGTCAGCCGGGAAAGCGCGCTGGTGGCCAACAACGTGCTGCTGGCGGTGTCGGCCTTCGTGGTCTTCGTGGGCACGGTCTGGCCGCTCTTCGCGGAGCTCGCCTTCGATCGCAAGCTGAGCGTCGGCGCGCCCTTCTTCAACGCGGCTTTCACGCCCTTCATGGTGGCCCTGACCGCGATCCTGCCGATCGGGGCCATGCTGCCCTGGAAGCGCGGGACGCTCGCACGGACGATGCAGCCGCTCTGGGGCGTTCTGGCGCTGAGCGTGGCCTTTGGCGCGCTGGTATGGGTGATGCAGACCGGCGGCGCGATGCTGGCGCCGGTCGGGCTGGCGCTGGCGACCTGGGTGACCCTCGGGGCGCTGGTCGATCTCTGGAGCCGGACCGGTCGGGGCGACATTTCCAGCCGGCTGCGGCGCCTGCGCAACCTGCCGGGTGCGGACTGGGGCAAGACGACCGCCCATATCGGCCTCGCGGTGACGGTCTTCGGGATTTCCGGCCTGATGGCCTGGGAGAGCGAGGACATTCGCGTGGCGCGGATCGGCGAGCGGTTCGAGCACGCGGGCTACGAGGTCGAGCTGCGGGACGTGCGGGACGTGCAGGGGCCGAACTACGTGTCGACCATGGCGACCATGGCGGTCTATCGCGACGGCGACGAGATCGCGGTGCTGCATCCCGAGAAGCGCGTCTACCCGGTGGCCGGAATGCCGACCTCCGAGGCCGGGATCGACAACGGCTTCCTGCGGGACGTCTACCTTGTGATCGGCGACGCGCAGGCCGACGGCGGCTATGCGGTGCGGACCTACATCCGGCCCTTCGCCAACTGGATCTGGGCGGGCTGCATCATCATGGGGATCGGCGGGGTCTTCTCGCTGACCGACCGTCGCTATCGCATCGCCGCGGGCGCCCGCAAGCGCCGCGCACCCGCCGCCGGAGTGCCCGCAGAATGAAGCGCCTTGTCCTCGCCCTCGGCCTCCTGCTCGCCGCGCCGGCACAGGCCGTCACGCCTGACGAAATCCTCGACGACCCGGCGCTGGAGGCGCGGGCGCGGGAGATTTCCAAGGGGCTCCGCTGCCTGGTCTGTCGCAACGAGAACATAGACGAATCCAATGCCGAGCTGGCCTCCGACCTCCGGGTGCTGGTTCGCGAACGGCTCGTCGAAGGCGACAGCGACGAGGAGGTCCTGGACTACGTCGTCGACCGCTACGGCGAATACGTGCTGCTCAAGCCGACCGCGACCGGGGCGAACCTGGTGCTGTGGATCGCGGGGCCGGCCATGCTGCTGGTCGCCGGCGGGCTCGGTCTGGTCTATGTCCGCCGCCGTGGCAGCGCGCCGGACGCCGCCGCCGCCGGTCTCTCCGCCGAAGAAGAAGCGCGGCTGCGCGACATTCTCGAGGAATGACGTAACGGCCCGGCCGGGGCGGACTTTTGCGATGCCGATGGCCGGCCTATGCTCGCGCCGACCGGTTATGAGGGAGACGGCAGGGTGCAATACGACGCAATTACCTATGCGGTGCGCGACGACGTCGCCTTGGTGACGATGAACCGCCCCGAGGTGATGAACGCGCTCAACACGCAGATGCGGGCCGAGATCGCTCATGCGGTGCGGCGCGCCGGATCGGAAGCGCGGGTTGTCGTGCTGACCGGCGAGGGGCGGGCCTTCTGCTCCGGGCAGGATCTGGGCGACCGCGCCAACGTGGGCCACATCGACCTCGAGCGGACGCTGCGCGACGAATACATCCCGATGCTGGAGGCGATCACCGAGAGCCCGGTGCCGACCATCGCGGCGGTGAACGGCGCCGCGGCCGGGGCAGGGGCCAACCTCGCGCTGGCCTGCGACGTGGTGATTGCCGCCGAGAGCGCCGTGTTCCTGCAGGCCTTCGCCCGGATCGGCCTGATCCCGGATGCCGGCGGCACCTACATGCTGCCCCGCCAGATGGGCGCGGCCAAGGCGATGGGGGCGGCGCTCTTTGCCGAGCCGATCACCGCGCGGCAGGCCGATGCCTGGGGGATGATCTGGGAAGCGGTGCCGGACGAGGATTTCCCGGCGCGCTGGTGGAGCCGGGCGCTGCACCTGGCCAAGGGCCCGACGGCGGCCTATCGCGCGGCGCGGCAGGCGCTGCGCCAGGGCTGGGACAACACGCTGGCGGCCCAGCTTGAGCTGGAAGCGCAGTTGCAGGGGGAATGCGGGCTGAGCCGGGACTTCAAGGAAGGTGTGCTGGCCTTCCTCGAGAAACGTCCGGCCCATTTCGAGGGACGCTGAGCGCCTGCGGTTCGGCCCCGCGCCTGCTCTTCATCGCCCGCGCCCGCCGCGCGCCGAAGGCGCGCGGCCCGGCCCAACCGGCCGGGGCCCATCTTTGATGGGTGTCGGCCGGGCGGGAGCCCTTGCCGCCGGCTTTTTCCTTTGGCGGCGATGCGAAACGTGGTTCCCTTCGGCCGGTGTGGATGTCTGGGTTGGTGGAGAGCGTGGCATGGCCGCAGGGAGGCAACTCGGGGCAGGGCGCGGCAGGCGGCGGCTCGGGCGCGCCCTGGTGCTGGGGTTGTGCCTGGCGCTGCCCGCCCTCGCCGATCCTCCTGGCCCCCCTGTGCGGGAGCCGGGCCAGCTCCGCCCGCCGCCGCGACCGGCGGCGCTTGGCAAGGCCGACCTGCGCTGCACCCCGGATGGCGCCCATTGCATCGCACTCGAGAGCTACACTGCCGATGTCTGCCGCACCATCGAGGCCGCCGCCTCCGAGGCCGGGCTGGACCGGGATTTCTTCGTCCGGCTGATCTGGCGCGAGAGCCTGTTCGACGCCTCCGCCGTCAGCCCGGCCGGCGCGCAGGGCATCGCGCAGTTCATGCCGGGTACCGCGCTGCTGCGGCGGCTCGACGACCCGTTCAACCCGGCCAAGGCGCTCCGGGCCTCGGCAATCTACCTGGCCGAGCTGCGGGACCGCTACGGCAACCTCGGCCTCGCGGCGGCAGCCTACAATGCCGGCGAGGACCGGGTGGAGGATTTCATCGACCGTGACCGCATCCTGCCGCTGGAGACCCGGCGCTACGTGCCCGCGATCACCGGCTATTCGGCGCTCGACTGGCGCGACGCCCCGCCCGAGAGCCTGGCGCTGACGCTCGATGACGACCGGCCTTTCCGCGAGGCCTGCGTCGAGCTGGCCGAGTCGCGCCGGTTTCGCGAGTTCCGGATGCCCGACGTCTACCACCCCTGGGCCGTCATCCTGGCGGCCAACCCGAGCCAGGGCGTGGCCGCGCAGCGTGTGGAGCAGTTGCGCCGCCGCCGGCCGGTCCTCGAGGAGTATGACGTCACCTTCCGGCGGATGCGGCTGCCGGCCCGGTCCGGCCGGCAGGTCACCGCCCAGATCGGCGCCGACAGCCGCGCCGAGGCGCAGCGCCTCTGTGGCCGCCTGCGGGGCGGCGGGGTGCCCTGCGTGGTGCTGCGCAACTGACCCCTTGAATTTGCAGCCGCCCGGGGCCAGATAGGCACTCGGTCAGGGACGCCGGCCGCTCGCATGCGCTGGTCGCAATGGTGAAGTCCCGTCGAAGATGATCATCCCGAGCCCGAGCGACATCCGGCAGGGTGGCAATGCGAGCCCCATCGAACCGCCATCGGTCGCGTTTCACGAGGCAACAGATGACCCATACTCATTCCAACGACCGCCTTCCCGGCGTCTATGCCCTGAAGGCGCAGGCACGCCGCCTGCGCGACAGTCTCGCCGCAACCGGCACTCCGGTGTCCCATTCCCGCAGCCTCGAGCTGCTGGCCGCCCAGCTCGGCTATCGCGACTGGAACACCCTGCACGCCGCCGCCAACACGCAGCCGACGCCGAACCGCCCGCTGCCGCCGCTTTCCGTCGGCGACAGGGTGCGCGGCAGCTATCTCGGCCAGGCCTTTACCGGCGAAGTTCTGGCGCTGCGCCAGATCGCCGGCGGCACGCATCACGAGGTGACGCTGCATTTCGACGATCCGGTCGACGTGGTGCGCTTCGACAGCTTCTCCTCGTTCCGTCAGCGCGTGTCGGCGACGATCGACGGGAAGGGCGTCTCGCCGCAGCGCACGTCGGACGGTGCGCCGCACCTGCGCGTCGCCGCGATCTGAGGCACGCCCCCCCCCTTGAAACGGCAGAAGGCCGGGGCAATGCCCCGGCCTTCGCCTGTTCTGGTGCCGATGGCGCCGTGTCTCAGCCCCGGTTCTCCACCTCGACGTAGTCGCGGAAGGGATGGCCGGTGTAGAGCTGGCGCGGGCGGCCGATCTTGTGCGCCGGATCGGAGAGCTGCTCCTTCCACTGCGAGATCCAGCCGACGGTCCGCGACAGGGCGAAGATCGGGGTGAACATCGAGGTCGGGAAGCCCATCGCCTCGAGGATGATGCCGGAGTAGAAGTCGACGTTCGGGAACAGCTTCTTCTCGGCGAAGTAGGGATCCTCCAGCGCCTGGCGCTCCAGCTCCTTGGCGACCTGAAGGGTCGGGTTGTCGTGGATGCCGAGCAGGTCCAGCACCTCGTCGGCCGATTCCTTCATGACCTTCGCCCGCGGGTCGAAGTTCTTGTAGACGCGGTGGCCGAAGCCCATCAGGCGGAACGGATCGTCCTTGTCCTTGGCGCGGGCGATGTATTCCGGGATCTTGTCCACGGTGCCGATCTCGCGGAGCATTTCCAGGCAGGCCTGGTTGGCGCCACCGTGGGCCGGGCCCCAGAGACAGGCCGCACCGGCCGCGATGCAGGCGAAGGGGTTGGCGCCCGACGAGGAGGCCAGACGCACCGTCGAGGTCGAAGCGTTCTGCTCGTGGTCGGCGTGCAGCGTGAAGATGCGGTCCATGGCGCGGGCCAGGACCGGGCTCACTTCGTAATCCTCGGCCGGGACCGAGAAGCACATGTTCAGGAAGTTCGCCGCGTAGTCGAGATCGTTGCGCGGATAGACGAAGGGCTGGCCGATCGAATACTTGAACGCCCAGGCGACGATCGTCGGCATCTTCGCGATCAGGCGGTGCGTGGCGATCTCGCGCTGGCGCGGGTCGGAGATGTCGGTCGAGTCGTGGTAGAAGGCCGACATGGCGCCCATCACGCCGACGATGATCGCCATCGGGTGCGCGTCGCGGCGGAAGCCGCGGTAGAAATACGTCATCTGCTCGTGGAGCATGGTGTGACGGGTGATGGTGTTCTCGAACTTCTCCATCTCCGCCGCGGTCGGCAGCTCGCCGTAGAGTAGCAGGTAGCAGACTTCGAGGTAATGCGACTTGGAGGCCAGCTGGTCGATCGGGTAGCCGCGGTGCAGCAGCTCGCCCTTGTCGCCATCGATGAAGGTGATGGTCGACTCGCAGGCCGAGGTCGAGGTGAAGCCCGGGTCATGGGTGAAGACATCGCCCTGGGCGTAGAGCTTGCGGATGTCGATCACGTCCGGCCCGGCGGTGGGCGAGTGGATCGGCAGTTCGAGCGTCTTGTCGTCGAACGTCAGCGTCGCTTTTCTGTCTGTCATGTGGCGTCCCTTTCTGACTGGCACCGATGTCGCACGGGGGCGCACATCCGGGCTCGGATTTCTGCTACGCGGGCCGTGGGATCACTCCCCCGGATGGCCCGCGGCGTCTGCTATGCGGCCCAGGGTCTCCTCCCGGCCGATCACGAGCATCATGTCGAAGACGCTCGGCGTTGCTGTGCGCCCCGCGAGGGCCGCACGAAGGGGCTGTGCGATCTTTCCGAGCTTGAGCCCCTTGAGGTCGGCGAATTCCTTGACGGCCCCCTCGAGACCGTCGCGCGTCCAGCTAGCATTTTGCAGGTGCGGCGTCAATTCTTCCAGTATACCACGGGATACCGGATCGAGCGCGCCGGCAGCCTTTTCGTCCGGCACAATCGGCCGTTCTGTCAAGGCGAAATGTGCTTTTTCAAGGAGTTCTCCGAAGGTCTTCGCGCGCTCCTTGAGGCTGTCCATGCCCCGCGACAGTGCGTCCTTTTGCGTTTCGGAGAGCGGAGCAGCCTCGATTGCGGCCAGATAGGCGATCAATTCCTCGAGCAGATCGGAGTTTTCTGCAGCTGCAATATGCTGCCCGCAGAGGTTCTCGAGCTTCTTGAAATCGAACCGCGCGGCGGCCTTGTTGATGCCGTCGAGGTCGAACCAGTCGAGCGCCTGCGCATCGGTGAAGAACTCGTCGTCGCCGTGGCTCCAGCCGAGCCGGGCGAGGTAGTTGCGCATCCCCGCGGCCGGGTAGCCCATCTTCTGGTACTCCTCAACGCCGGTCGCGCCGTGGCGCTTGGAGAGCTTCTTGCCGTCTGGGCCGAGGATCAGCGGGATGTGGGCATAGACCGGCAGCGGCCAGCCCATCGCGGTGTAGATCAGCGACTGACGCGCGGCGTTGGCCAGGTGGTCGTCGCCGCGGATCACGTGGGTGATGCCCATGTCCACGTCGTCCACCACGACGGCGAGCATGTAGGTCGGCGTGCCGTCGGACCGCAGCAGGACCATATCGTCGAGATCTGCGTTTTTCCATCGCACGGTGCCCTGAACGGCATCCTCGATCACCGTCTCGCCCTCGCGCGGGGCCTTGATCCGCACCACATAGGGTGCGTCCGGGTGGGTCGAGGGATCGGCGTCGCGCCAGGGCGACTGGAAAGTCGTGCTCCGCCCCTCGGCGCGCGCCGCTTCGCGGAACGCGGTGATCTCTTCGGGGGTGGCAAAGCACTTGTAGGCCGCGCCCCGCGCCAGCAGTTCATGCGCCACCTCGGCGTGCCGCCCGGCGCGCTCGAACTGGCTCACCGCCTCGCCGTCCCAGTCGAGCCCGAGCCAGCGCATCCCGCGCAGAATCGCCTCGGTCGCTTCCGGCGTGGAACGCTCCCGGTCGGTATCCTCGATCCGCAGCAGGAACTTGCCGCCGCGACCCCTGGCATAGAGCCAGTTGAAGAGCGCGGTGCGGGCCGTGCCAATGTGCATGAACCCGGTGGGGGAAGGTGCGATGCGGGTGACGACTGGGGGCGTGTCCGACATGAAAACCTGAGACCTCTCGCTGCATTGGGCGCGCCGTCATGCGAGGTTCCGGGATCGTCCCGGCCCCCCGCATCGCGCCCTCCGATATCTGTCGTCGCGGATATATTTCAGCGCTGGCGGGATGGAAAGCCAAGCCCGCGGCGAATGCAAGAGGGCTTGATGAGGACGCCGTCACGGAAGCCTGCGACAGGCTGAACCGGGGGCGACCGGCGGGCGTTAACGCTTTGGCAAGGATGATCGCCGAAGGCTGGCGCGATGGAACCCGTTGCACCGGCCGAAATGCCCGATGCCGGAGAGGCAGGCAGGCAGGGAAGGATCGCCGCGGCGCTTCTGGCGCAGCGGGGGCGGCTGTTGCTGTGGGTCCCGATCTGCCTCGGCCTCGGCAGCGGCGGCTGGTTCGCCTTGCGGGTCGAGCCGGGGGCGGAGGTCTACCTGGGCGGCGCGCTGGCGATCCTGGTGCTGATGGCGCTCGGCCGCTGGGCCGGGGAGGTCGCTGCGCCGCTGGTCTGGGCGGTGGCGCTGGTACTCTGCGGCGCGATGCTGGCGGGCGCGCGGGCGCATTCGGTGGCGGCGCCTGTGCTCGGGTTCCGCTACTACGGGCCGGTCGAGGGCCGGATCATCGAGATCGACCGCTCCGTCTCCGACAAGCCTCGGCTGACCCTGGACCGCGTGGTGCTCGCCGATGTCGCCCCGCACCGCACGCCCGAGCGCGTGCGCGTGTCCCTGCACGGCCCGCAGGATTACGTGATCCCGGAGCCGGGCCTGACGGTGATCCTGACCGGCCATCTCTCGCCCCCCGCCGGCCCGGTCGAGCCCGGCGGCTTCGACTTCCGCCGCAATGCCTGGTTCGAGCGGCTTGGCGCGACCGGGTACACCCGGACGCCGGTGCTCGTGCTCGCCCCGGCAGAGGAGGGTCGGGCCGGGCTGGCGGTGTTCCGGATGCGAATGGCGATCAGTGCCGCGGTTCAGGAACGCATCCCCGGCGCCGCCGGGGCCTTCGCGGCCGCGATCCTGACCGGTGACCGCTCCGCCATGCCGCGCGAGGTGGTCGAGAACCTGCGCAACTCCAACCTCGCGCATCTGCTCGCGATCTCCGGCCTGCACATGGGGCTGCTGACCGGATCTGTCTTCGCCGCGCTGCGCGGTTTGCTGGCGCTGGTGCCATGGCTCGCATTGCGCTTCCCGATCCGCAAGGCGGCGGCGCTCGGCGCGCTGGCGGTCGGGGCCTTCTACCTCGCGCTGTCGGGCGGGGCCGTGTCCACCATGCGGGCCTTCGTCATGGTCTCGGTCATGCTGGTGGCGGTGATCCTCGAGCGGCGGGCGATCTCGCTGCGCTCGGTTGCTCTGGCGGCGACGTTGCTGCTGGTGATCTCCCCCGAAGCGCTGCTGGGCCCGGGCTTCCAGATGTCCTTCGCCGCCACGACCGCGCTGGTCGCGGCCTTCGGCGCGCTGCGGACACAGCGCGAACGGATGAACCGGCTGCCGCGCTGGCTGATGCCGGTGCTCGCGGTCGTACTGTCCTCGGCCGTCGCGGGAGCGGCCACGGCGCCCTACTCGGCGGCCCATTTCAACCGGCTGGCGGATTATGGCCTGCTGGCCAATCTGGCCTCGGTGCCGCTGATGGGCGCGCTGGTGATGCCCGCGGCAGTGACGGCTGCGGTGCTCTGGCCCTTTGGGCTTGCCGCCCCCGCGTTCTGGGCGATGCAGATGGGGCTCGAGTGGATCCTCTACGTGGCCGATCGTGTCGCGGGGATGGACGGGGCGGTCACCCACGTCATCTCGCCCGGAGACGCGGTGCTGCCGCTCCTGACGCTCGGATTCCTGTTCACGCTGATCTGGTGCGGCCGGATGCGCTGGATCGGGCTTGGCGCGGTGGCGGTGGCGCTTGCGCTCTGGACACAGGCCTCCCGTCCGGACGCACTGATCGCCGACACCGGGGGGCTGGTGGGGATCATGGGGCCGGACGGGCGCGCCCTGTCGCGCCCGCGGGGCGACGGTTTCGCCGCCCAGGTCTGGCTGGAGAACGATGGCGACGGAGGGGACCAGGCGAGCGCCGCCGTGCGCACCGGCTTCACCGGTCCGCCCCACGACCGCCGCGCGGCGCTTGGCGACACCGCCGTTCGGCATCTGGCCGGCAAGACCGGTCTGAAGGAGCTGGGCGAGCGATGCGGACCTGGGGTGATCGTCACCAACGTGGAGGTCGAAACCCGGCCCGCCGGCCCGTGCTGGCTGCTCGACCCGGTGGATCTGCGCGCGACGGGAGCGGTTGCGCTGCGGATTCGGGATGGCGGCCTGGAGGTCGAGACGGTGGCGGAGCGTTCGGGGCAACGCATGTGGTCGCCCTGACCCGAGCCGGGACAGTCGTTATTCCTGAAGCGGAGCGCCCGGCCTGGGACCGCCGCGCGAAGCGCGGCTCGGCCCAACGGGAGGAGGCGCATCTGTGATGCGCCGACGACGGGCGGGAGCCCTCCCGGGCGGCGCTCCCGACGGATCAGTAGGTGCGGATCAGACCGACCAGCCGGCCCTGGACCTTGACCTGGTCGTCCCGCAACAGGCGGGTCTCGTAGGCCTGGTTGGCAGCCTCCAGGGCGATCATGCCGCCCTTGCGGCGGAAACGCTTCAGCGTCGCTTCGTGATCCTCGACCAGCGCGACGACGATGTCGCCATCGTCCGCGGTGTCCTGCTCGTGGATCACCACCACGTCGCCATCGTTGATTCCGACCTCGATCATCGAATCCCCGCGCACCTCGAGCGCATAATGCCGGCCCGCGCCGACCATCTGGCCGGGCACCGCCACGGTGTGGCTGACCTCGCTGATCGCTTCGATGGGAACACCGGCGGCGATCCGGCCCATCACAGGCAGTTCCGTCGCGTGCAGGTCCACAGGAATCGAGTTCGCGGGCTGGGGCGGGGTTGCCGGCGCCGGTTCCGCCGCGTCGCCCTCGATCACAACGGGCTTGAACCCCTTGGCCTGGAGCGTCTCCGGCAGCCGGACGATCTCGATCGCCCGGGCGCGGTGGGCGAGGCGACGGATGAAGCCCCGCTCCTCCAGTGCCGTGATCAGCCGGTGAATGCCGGATTTTGACCGCAGGTCGAGCGCGTCCTTCATCTCGTCGAAGGAGGGCGGAACCCCGTCGCGCTGCATCCGCTTGTGAATGAATTCCAGCAGGTCGAGTTGCTTCCGTGTCAGCATGGCACCCTTCCGTTGTCTGCCCGCGCGGGCGCATTCCGCCGGCCCGCGTTTCCCCCATGTTCTGCCAGTGTTCACGTTTTGTGTCAACCGGCCCAATGGAAGCAGACGATCAGATCGGCAGGATCTCCACCGTCTCGCCGGCCTTGCGCGGCCCGTCGGCCACCGGGCGGACGAGCAGGGCGTTGGCGCGCGACAGGATGCCGAGCAGGGCGCTGTCCTGCCGTTCGAAGGGCGTGACCACGCCGTCGGCCAGCACCGCCCGCATGTAATGCTCGCGGGGGCCGTTCGCGTCCACGTCGATCCCAAGCACGGCCGTCTTCCTAGGCGCGGGCGCCCGGCCGAGTCCGAGCATTGCGCGCAGCAGGGGGAGGATGAATATATGACCACAAACCATTGCGGAAACGGGATTTCCTGGCAGTCCGACCATCGCGGAGCCGTTCAGGCGGCCGGCCATCAGCGGTTTGCCCGGGCGCATCGCCACCTTGTAGAAGGCGCGCTCCATGCCGAGGGCCCCGGCGACCGGCGCGACGAGGTCGTGGTCGCCCACGGAAGCGCCGCCAATGGTGACGATCAGGTCCGCGCCGGCGGCCAGTTCGAATGCGGCGCGCAGGCTGGCCTCGGTGTCGCGGGCAATGGGCAGCATCCGCGCCTCGGCTCCGGCGGCCTCGATCATCGCCTTCAGGCCGAAGGAGTTGGAGGCGATGATCTGGTCGGGCCGCGGATCCTCGCCCGGCATCACCAGCTCATCGCCGGTTGCGAGCAGGGCAACGGAGGGCCGGCGGGCCACCACCAGTTCCGGCACGTTCATCGCCGCGGCCAGGGCCACGTCGCCGGGCGACAGGAGGCGTGGCGCCTCGATCCGGTCGCCGGGACCGAAATCGCCGCCGGCCGGGCGGATGTTGTCGTTGTGCAGATCGGCCTCGGTGATCGTCATCACCTCGCCGTCGCGGGCGGTGTCTTCCTGGATCACCACGAAGTCCGCGCCCTCGGGCAGGGGCGCACCGGTGAAGATCCGGACGGCCTCGCCGGGGCCGACGGTGCCGGAGAACGCCCGCCCCGCCGGGGCCTCGCCGATCACCCGGAACCGGGCGCCCGTCGCGATCTCGGCCCGGCGCAGGGCGTAGCCGTCCATGGCGGAGGCGGCGAAGGGCGGTTGCAGGCGGCGGGCGATCACCGGTTCGGCCAGCACCCGGCCGGCGGCGTCGGCGAGCGGCACGCGCTCGGTGCCGAGCGGCGCGGCGAGGTCGAAGAGCCGATCCAGCGCCTCGGAGACGGGGATCATGCGCCCGCCTCGAACCGCCCGGACTTGCCGCCGTCCTTCAGGATCACCCGGATGCCGCCCATCTCCATGCCGCGGTCCACCGCCTTGAGCATGTCGTAGACGGTGAGCGCGGCGGTGGAGACCGCGGTCAGCGCCTCCATCTCGACCCCGGTCTGGCCGGTGGTCTTGACCGTCGCGGCGATGCGCACGCCGGGCAGGGCGGGGTCGGCCTCCAGTTCCACCGCGACCTTGCTGATCGGCAGCGGGTGGCAGAGCGGGATCAGATCGGCCGTCTTCTTGGCCCCCATGATCCCCGCCAGCCGCGCCACGCCCAGCACGTCGCCTTTCTTGGCGCTGCCCTGCTGCACCAGTGTCAGCGTCTCGGGCAGCATCCGCACCCAGCCTTCCGCCACGGCGACGCGGCTGGTGATCTCCTTGTCCGAGACATCGACCATGTGGGCGCGTCCCTGCGAGTCGAAATGCGTGAGAGCCATCACATGCCTCCGCCGTGCGCGGCCGTGAGCGGGTTGGCGAGCAGCGCGCGCGTGGCGCTCTCGACATCCTCGTTGCGCATCAGGCTTTCGCCGATGAGGAAACAGCGGGCGCCGTACATCGCCAGCTCGGCGAGCTCCTTCGGCCCGTTCAGCCCGCTCTCCGAGACGATCAGGTATTCCTCGGGGATGTGCTTGATGAGCCCGCGGGTGACGTCGAGCGAGGTCTCGAAGGTGTTGAGGTCGCGGTTGTTGATGCCGATGAGCCTCGACTCGAGATGCAGGGCGCGGTTCAGTTCCTCGGCGTTGTGCACCTCGATCAGCGCGTCCATGCCCCATTCATGGGCCGCGGTTTCCAGCTCGGAGGCCTGCGCGTCGGAGACCGAGGCCATGATGATCAGGATGCAGTCTGCGCCGAGGGCGCGGGCCTCGGCGACCTGGTAGGTGTCGTACATGAAATCCTTGCGCAGCGCCGGCAGGGAGGTCGCGTTGCGGGCGGCGGTCAGGAACTCGTCGGCGCCCTGGAAGGACGGGCCGTCGGTCAGCACGCTCAGGCAGGTCGCGCCGCCGCGCTCATAGGCCTGCGCCAGCGCCGGCGGGTCGAAATCGGCGCGGATCAGCCCCTTGGAGGGGCTGGCTTTCTTGACCTCGGCGATCAGTCCATAGCCCTGCTTGACCGCCTTGCGAAGCGATGCCTGGAAGCCGCGCACCGGGTCCGCGCCGCGCGCCAGCGCCTCGACGTCGCTGTAGGAGCGGGCCTCCTTGCAGGCGGCGATATGCTCCAGCTTGTACGCCTTGATCTTCTCGAGAATAGTCGGGGTGCTCATGACGTCTCCGGGGTCGTCCAGTTGATGGGAGTATGCCCCTGGGCGCGCAGCCAGTCGTTGGCGCGCGAGAAGGGTCGGGAACCGAAAAATCCGCGGTGGGCGGAGAGAGGCGAGGGATGCGCCGTCTCGATCTTGAGGTGCCGCGTGGCGTCGACCGAGGCCGCGGCAGCCTGGGCGGGCTTGCCCCAGAGCAGGAAGGCGCGCGGCCTGTCGGACAGGCGGGCCAGCACCTGCGCGGTGAGCCTCTGCCAGCCGACCGCCTTGTGGCCGTTGGCCTCGCCTGCGGGGACGGTCAGCACCGCGTTCAGCAGCAGCACACCCTGACGGGCCCAGAACCGCAGGTCGGCGTTCGGCGGCACGGAGCCGAGATCGTCCTGCATCTCGCGAAAGATGTTGGCCAGCGAGCGCGGCAGCGGCCGCACCTCGGGCTCGGCGGAAAAGGCCAGCCCGTGGGCGTGGCCCGGCGTGGGGTAGGGGTCCTGGCCCAGGATCACCACGCGGACGTCCTCCGGCTGGGTCATCTCCAGCGCGGCGAAGACCCGGTCGGGTGCGGGCAGGAAGGGGCGCTCCTCGGCCGCCAGCGCCGCGTCGATGCGGGGCAGGTCGTCTCGGAAGAACGGCAAGCTCGCCCAGGCGCCCGTATGAGCCGGGTCGAGCTTCATACGGCGGCGGAGGTGAGTGCGGCCAGCGCCTGCACCTTGGCGCGCGCCTGGCCGGAATCGATGCTGGTCCGGCCCATCTCGACGCCTTCTTTCAGGTCGGCGGCCACGCCGGCGACCAGCAGCGCGGCGGCGGTGTTCAGCAGCACCGCGTCGCGATAGGCGCCCGGCGCCCCGTTGAGCAGCGCGGCGAAGGCGCGGCCGTTTTCCTCCGGCGTGCCGCCGAGGATCGCCTCGAACGGATGGACCGGCAGGCCGGCGTCCTCGGGCGAGACCTCGAACTCGGTCACGGTGCCGTCCTTCAGCGCGGCCACTTGCGAGGGGCCGGCGATGGAGAGCTCGTCGGTGCCGTCGGAGCCGTGCACCAGCCAGGCGGAGACGCTGCCGAGCGCGCCGAGGGTCTCGGCCATCGGGCGCAGAAGGGCGGGAGAATAGGCGCCGGTCAGCTGGCGCTTCACGCCCGCGGGGTTGGTCAGCGGGCCGAGGATGTTGAAGATCGTGCGGGTGCCGAGCTCGGTGCGGGTCGGCATGACGTGGCGCATCGCCGGGTGGTGCATCGGCGCCATCATGAAGCAGATGCCGGCCTCGGCCAGCGCCCGCTCGGCGACCTTCGGTCCGACCATCACGTTGATGCCCATCTGGGTCAGCGCATCGGCGGAGCCGGATTTCGACGACAGGTTCCGATTGCCGTGCTTGGCCACCGGCACGCCCGCGCCGGCCACGACAAAGGCGGTGGCGGTCGAGATGTTGAGCGTGCCCTTGCCGTCGCCGCCGGTGCCGACGATGTCCATCGCCCCGTCCGGCGCGGCCACGGCGTGGCACTTGGCGCGCATGACGCTGGCGGCGGCCGCGATCTCCTCGACCGTCTCGCCGCGGGTGCGCAGCGCCATCAGGAAGCCGCCGATCTGGCTCGGCGTCGCCTCGCCCTCGAACAGCGCGTCAAAGGCGGCCTCCGCCTCGGCGCGGGTCAGGGGGCGATCGGCGGCAAGGCCGATAAGGGGTTTGATCGTGTCGCTCATGCCGGCACCTTCATGCGGTCGAGGAAGTTCCGGAGCATCAGGTGGCCGTGCTCGGACCGGATGCTCTCGGGGTGGAACTGCACGCCTTCGATAGGCAGCGTCTTGTGGCGCAGGCCCATGATCGTGCCGTCCTCGAGCCAGGCGGACACCTCGAGGCATTCGGGAAGGCTCTCGCGCTCGACCACCAGCGAATGGTACCGCGTGGCCTGGAACGGCCCGTCGATGCCCGCGAAGAGGCCCTTTCCGTCATGATGGATGAGGCCCATCTTGCCGTGCACGATCTCGTGGCAGCGGACCACCTTGCCGCCGAAGGCCTCGCCGATCGTCTGGTGGCCGAGGCAGACACCCAGCAGCGGGGTCCGCGTCTCGGCGGCGGCGGCGGTCAGCGCGAGGCAGATGCCGGCCTGGGCGGGGTCGCAGGGGCCGGGCGAGAGCAGGATCGCGTCCGGGCGCAGGGCCATCGCCTGCTGGACGTCGAGCGCATCGTTCCGGCGCACTTCAACTTCGGCCCCCAACTCGCCAAGATAATGGACGAGGTTGTAGGTAAAACTGTCGTAATTGTCGATCAGAAGCAGCATTCCGGGGTGTCCGAGCAATTGGGGGTGAACCGGTCTCAGTGTCGGGCTATACATGCTCAGAGGCACTCGCCGGGGTCAAGGTCAAGGCCTCGGTCGGGGAATGCCCGAGGCGAGAGCGCAACGATAAGCAAGCGGGGATAAGGCATGGGTCGCGGTATCCTGTCGGGTCTGATCTGGGGCAGCATCATTTCGGTCTTTGTGCTCAGCGCGGTATCGCTGCTGGCACCCTTGCCGCAGCGTCCTGGCGAGGGGGGCGAGGATCTCGCTTCGGTGGAGCCGGAGGCGGACGCCACGGAAACCGCGCCGCAGCTCGACGCGCCGGATGCGGGCGCATCCCCGGAAGCCGAAGTCCCGGCGGCCGAGACCCCCGAGCCCGAGGCCGCGGGACCTGCCGCGGAGACCGCCGGCACCTCCGAACCCGAACGCCCGGCGCCGGCCACCCGGCAGACCAT
The DNA here is from genome assembly GCF_900188335.1 of Tropicimonas sediminicola. Taxonomy (GTDB): domain Bacteria; phylum Pseudomonadota; class Alphaproteobacteria; order Rhodobacterales; family Rhodobacteraceae; genus Tropicimonas; species Tropicimonas sediminicola. The sequence continues at coordinate 286,907 of NZ_FZOY01000003.1, forward strand.
CGGCGAGGCCGTCTCCGTGCCCGCGGGCTCCGAGTTCCGCCGCCCGCCGCCGGAAACGGAAGCCGCGTTGCCGGTTGCCGACCCGACCTCGCCCGTCGCGGGGGCGCCGGCGGTGCCGCCGAGCGTGACCCAGGAGGGCGGGCTGGACCTGCCGCTGACCGAGGGCGCGGCGCGCCCAGACACGCCGGGCATGTCCGTCACCGCGCCGGTCGCGCCGGCGATCGACGAGACCGCCCCGGAGGTGACCGCGGACTCCTCTGGCGGAACGCTGATCCGGCCGGAGGGCGAGTCGCTGAGCCCGGTCTCCGGACCGAACGCAGATAGCTCCCTTCAGCTCGACGGTGGCGGGCTCCCGCCGGCGGTCACGCCGCAGCCGGTCCCGACCGACACGCTCGAAGTCACCGAAACGCCTGCCGAGTCGCTTGCCGCCAGCGATGCGGCGCCGGCCGAATCCATTGCCGCCACCGATGCCGCGCCCGTGCCGGCGGAAGGCGGCGCGGCGGCCGTCGAAGGCACCACGCAGCCGGAGGTCGGTGATGCGGCAGAGACGCCCGCCGTGGACACGGCCGAGGCCACGACGCCCACGACCGAGGCCGAGACCCCGGCCGCCGTCGCGTCGGCGCTGCCCTCGGAGGAGAGCCAGGCAGCAAGCCCCATCGCGCCGGTCGAACCGCCCGAGGCCACGCCGGCCGTCAACGGCGATGCCGCCTCGGAGGCGGAGATCGTGACCGCCAGCCCGGGCACGCCTGTCGATGAGGCCGAACCGGCCCCGGCGGCCGAGGGCGAACAGATCGCCATGGCCGAGTCCCGGACCGAGCTGCCCGGTCCCGTCGCGCCTGAGCGGGTGACGGAGGAACCGCAATCCGGCGAGGCCGTGCCAGCCGAGGGCACCGAGCCGTTGCCCGCCGCGAGCCCCGATGCGCTGCCCGAAGGCGGCGATGAGCCCGACCGGCCGGAGCGCATGGAGATCCGCCGCGCCGACCCCGGCGAGGCCGCGCCCGAGGTCGGGGACGAAACGCCCACCGTGCCCGGCGTCCGGGTCCTGCCGCTGACCGACCGGTCCCGCGGCTCCTCGCGGTTGCCGCAGATCGGGCGGGAACCGGAGGGCGAGGAGGTGGCCGTCGCCGTCGAACCCGAGACCGACCCGCTGCCCGGTGCAACCGGCCAACCGACGCTCGGCGCGCTGAGCCGCCACGCGGTGCCCTTTTCCAACCCCGAGGGCAAGCCGCTGTTCTCGGTGATCCTGATCGACGACGGGTCGCGGACGCTGGACCGGCAGGTCCTCGGCACCTTCAACTTCCCGGTCACCTTCGCCATCGACCCGGCGCTGCCGGATGCGGCAGAGGCGGCGGAGTTCTATCGCTCGGCCGGCTTCGAAGTCGTCGCTCTGGCCACCGGGCTCGCCCCGAACGCCACGGCGCGCGATCTCGAGGTGGCGCTGGAAGCCAACCTCGCCGCCGTGCCGGAGGCCGTTGCGATCATGGATCCCGCAACGGACGGGATCGGCGGCCGTCGGGCCCTCGTGGAACACGCGGTGGAGTTCGCCGCGGGCGACGGGCTGGGCATGATCGGTTGGGACCGCGGGCTCGGCGCGGTGCGCGCGGCCTCGGCGCGGGCCGGCCATCCGGCGGCGCTGATCTTCCGCAGTGTCGACGACCAGGGCGAGCGCAGCACGGTGATCCAGCGCTATCTCGACCGCGCGGCGTTCAAGGCGGCGCAGGACGGGGCCGTTGTCATGGCGGGCCATGCCCAGCCGGAAACGGTGGAGGCCCTTTTCCGATGGGCGCAGGAAGACAAGGCGCAGGAAGTGGCGCTCGCGCCGGTCTCGGCGGTGCTCAGAGGCCAGTAAGGCGCTGATCGCGTCCGCGTCGACCGCTTTCCCGTCGGCGAACGGCCTGACGGAGACGATGGCGGTCGTGCAAGCCCGAGTCCGTGGTTCGACGTTTCGAGCCCCTGTTTCTCTGCGAATTCCGCATTCCGCGTTACGGCCACTTGCCGAGCGGGTGAGCCTGGATGCGGCTCGCATGACGTTCTGAAGGATCGGGTGCCTGGGCGCGTGAGCACGCCCGCGCACGGTCACCCGAACCCGGAGCCTGATCTCTGCAGGCCGAAAGGCGAGCCCCGCCCGGGAACCTTCCTCCCTCGCCAAGCATTACTTGCATCACGGCGGGCGCTGCGTTCAGTATCGCCGGAGAGCCGGAACCGACGTTGGAAAGGGAGGTCTGACATGTGGGTCACGATCTACGCCGTCGCCTATCTGGCTCTGGAGGTCGCGGCCGTCTATTTCGCCCACCGCGCGGTGACCAAGGCGCGCACGCCGCAGGGGTCGCTGGCCTGGGTGATGTTCCTGATTACCCTCCCCTGGCTGGCGGTGCCGGCCTTCCTGTTCCTCGGCCACTTCCGGTTCAGCGGCTACGTCATCTCGCGGCGCGATTCCTCTGCGGTGATCGCCGGCATCGACGCGCTTGCCGAGCTGAACCGCGCGAAGGGAGATGGCGGTCCCTATGGCTTCCGCGCCTTCGAGAGGATCGCCGAAATGCCCGTGGTTTCGGGCAATTCGGTGGAGCCGCTGATCGACGGGCAGCAGACCTTCTATGCCATCTTCGCCGCGATCGAGGAGGCGAAGAGCTATGTGCTGGCGCAGTTCTACATCATCCATGACGACGAGCTGGGCCAGGCCTTTGCCGAGCGGCTCAAGGGCGCGGCGGCGCGCGGCGTGACGGTCAAGCTGCTCTACGATTCCGTGGGCTGCTCCAAACTGCCCAATGCCTACCTGGAGGATCTCCGGGAGGCCGGGATCGACGTCGTCAATGCCCATGCCAGCGGCGGTCCGCGCCACCGTTTCCAGATCAACTTCCGCAACCACCGCAAGACGGTGGTGGTGGACGGGCAGGTCGGGTTCATCGGCGGGCTGAACGTGGGCGACGAATACATGGGGCGGGATCCGACCTTCGGCCCCTGGCGCGATACCCATTGCCGGCTGCGTGGGCCGGTCGTCTCGGAGCTGCAGTTGGTCTTTGCCGAGGACTGGCACTGGGCCACGCGCACGCTGCTGCTCGATTTCCTCGAGTGGCGGGCCGAGCGGGTGACAAACGGCATGGATGCGGTGGTCGTGCCCACCGGTCCCGGCGACCTGCTGGAGACGGGGAGCCTCTATTTCTGTGCCTGCATCACCCGCGCGACCAAGCGGGTCTGGATCGCCTCGCCGTATTTCGTGCCCGATGTCGACATCCTGACCGCGCTCAAGCTGGCGGCGCTGCGCGGGGTCGATGTGCGCATCCTCGTGCCGGCGGCGATCGACCACCGGATGCCCTGGCTCGCGGCCTTCGCCTATTTCGACGAGATCCGGGACGCCGGGGTGCAGGTCTGGCGCTATACCGAGGGTTTCATGCACCAGAAGGTCGTGCTGGTGGACGACAACCTTGCCTCCATCGGCACCACCAACATGGACAACCGTTCCTGCCGGCTGAATTTCGAGGCAACCGTCGTGGTCTTCGACGCCCGCGCGGCGGCGGAGGTGGCGGCAATGCTGGAAGCGGATTTCAGGCGTGCCTATGTACTGGAGAAGAGCCTGAGCGAACAGCCATGGCCAAGGCGCGTGGGTGCGCCCTTCGCCAGGCTGATGGCGCCGGTTCTGTAGCGGCTGCGGGCGAGGCAGCCGGAGCCAGGCCGGCAGGGAAACGGGAGCGAGGCCAGATGCGGCTGCGACTAGCCAGCTACAACATCCAGAAGGCCGTCGGCGTCGATCTGCGCCGCGATCCGATGCGGATTCTGGAGATCGTGAACGAGCTGGAGGCCGACGTGGTCGCGCTTCAGGAAGTCGACAAACGACTCGGCGAGCGGCCTTCGGTGCTCTGCCGCACCTACATCGATACCGAGACGGATTACGAGATCGCGCCGCTGGCCCAGAACGAGGTCAGCCTTGGCTGGCACGGCAATGCCGTTCTGGTCCGCAAGGGGCTCGACATCGCCCATGTGGAGCGCGTGGACCTTCCCGGGCTGGAGCCGCGCGGGGCCGTTCGGGTGGATGTGCAGGGCGAGGACGGGATGCTCTCGGTCGTCGGGGCGCATCTCGGGCTGGTGCGCTATCACCGCCGCCTGCAGTTGCAGACCATCCGCGAACATCTGGGCGACATGCCCGGCCGTGCGGTGGTGATGGGCGATTTCAACGAATGGTCGACGGATCGCGGATTGGAGCCGCTGGAGCGCGATTTCCAGCTGGTCTGCCCCGGCAATTCCTTTCACGCCGCACGTCCGGTGGCCGGGCTCGACCGGTTTGCGCTCGGCCGCGACGTCGGGCTGCGGGACGCAGGCGTGGAGGAGGGGCCGCGGGCAAGCTGGGCCTCCGATCACCTGCCGATCTGGAGCGACATCGAGATTGCGCCGTCAGCGGCTCCGGAGGGGCAGGACGACGGGCGCTAGGGCGCCTCGCCGCCGGGTTCCTCTGGCGTGGCCGATACCGGGGCGGGGGACTGGGCGGGGGGCTGGGCGATCCAGTGGACCAGCAGCCGGTGGAACACGGCAAGGACGACCGGCCCCACGAAGATGCCCACCACCCCGTAGGCCATCAGCCCGCCCAGCACACCGACCAGGATCACCAGCATCGGCGTGTCGAGCCCGCGGCCCATGAAGATCGGCTTCAGAATGTTGTCGATGATCGTCACCGGCGCCAGCAGCACCGTGAAGAGCAGGGCCTGCGATGTGTCCATCGCGGTCCATGCCCAGATGATCGTCGGCAGCAGGACCGGACCGGCGCCGATCTGGATCACCGCGAGCAGCAGGCAGGCCAGCGCCAGCGGGCCGGCGGCGGCGAGGCCGAAGGCGCCCATGATGATGCCGGCCAGCAGGGCCTGGATGACCGCGACCCCGATCACCCCGCGCGAGACGTTGCGGACCGTCGCCCCGGCCATGTCGAGCAGCTCCGGCCCGCTGGTCTCGAAGATCCGGTCGGCGAAGGTTCGGGTGCCGGCGGCAAAGCCCGGCCCGACGACCAGCAGCGCGCCCATGATCAGCACCGACAGGGCCATCATGAGCAGCCCGATCCCGAGCCCCGCCAGCTCGCCCAGCACCCGCCCGCCTGCCCGCAGGATCTGCGGCACGAACCGGCCGAGCGTGTCCGCGAGGTTGGCGTGGGAGGCCGTCCAGACCTCGTGCAACTTGGGTCCGACGAGCGCCCAGTCCCGGATGCTTTCGGGGGGCGGCGGGATATGGAAGGTCCCGGCATCGACGCTCGCGGCAACGGTGTTGGCGGCTTCGAAGATCCCGGCGGCCAGCAGCGCGACCGGCCCTGCCACCAGCAGCAGCCCGAGGGTCGTGAGAAGTCCCGCCGAGATCCGGACCCGCCCGCCGAGCAGGCGCGAGAGCCACAGATGCAGCGGGTAGACCGCGACCGCGAGGATCACCGCCCAGAGCATCAGCCCGATGAGCGGCGCGACCAGCACCACCGCGCCGTAGACGAAGATGGCGATGAAACCGATGCGGATGGCCAGGTCAATGATCTGGCGCTCGGAAATGGGTGTCATGCGCGCCTCCCGGTGCTTCCCTGATCTGGAACCTGCTCATGACGATGCGAACTTGGCAAGCCACGGGATTGCAAAGCCCGCGGGTCCGGCCCAGATATTACACATGGACACACCCGAGATCCGCCAAGCCCGCGCCGAGGACGCCCCGGCCTTCACCTCCGTCATCCGCGCCGCCTATGGACCGTGGATCGACCGGCTGGAGGGCCTGCCGGATGTCGATGCCGGGGTGGCCGACGAGATCGCGCATCACCCGGTCTGGGTGGCGGAGCAACCGGGCACGGGGCGCATCGTCGGCGGGCTGGTGCTGCATCTCGAGCCGGGTGTGGCGCGGATCGCCAACCTCGCGGTGCATCCCGATTGTGGCGGGCAGGGGATCGGGCGCGCGCTGATGGCGGCGGCGGAAGACCACGCCCGCGCCGCCGGCTACGGGCAGATGACGCTCGCCAGCCACCGGGACATGACGCCGACCCTGCGGTTCTATCGCAACAGCGGCTGGGCCGAGACCGGGCGCGAGGGGTTCCGCGTCTTCATGGTCAAGGATCTGGGCTGACGGGCGTTGTCTCGATGCTCCGGGCGGCGCTGATCGCGCGTCTGCGCCGGAGATAGCGGACCAGGCCGGGGCCCAGGCAGAGCAGCCCTAGGATGGCGAGAAAGGCCGGCCCCATGAACGTGGCATGAAGGCCCGCACCGGCCGCCACGGAAAGCAGCAGGATCGGCAGGATCCCGACAGCCGTGGTCCAGAGAAATGTCCACCAGCCGACCGAGGTCAGACCGGCGCCGTAGTTGACGAGGTTGAAGGAGATCAGTGGCACCAGCCGCAAGCCGATCAGCCCCGTCGCGCCCCAGCTCTCCCAGTTCCGCTCGATTCGCGCGAGGTGGCCCGAGGCGTCGCGCGCGGCGATGAACCGGCGGCCGTAGCGGCGCGACAGCCCGAAGGCGATCACCGCGCCCAGCATCGCCCCGATCCAGATCGCGAAGGCCCCGGCCGCAATGCCCAGGGTCGCGCCGGCGCAGATGGCGATGGCCTCGGCCGGGACGGGGACGAAATTGTGGAGCACCATCAGCGCGATCAGCAGCAAGGCGATGTGACCGGGATTGCTGGCCACCTTCTCGACCAGCGCCGCCGGGTCGACGCTCGGCAGCAGCCAGGTGGTGGCGAGGATCGCCAGGGCGCAAAGGCCGAGAACGGCCGCGCCGAGGTACTTGCGGCGGGCGGTGCTGCGCGGGAGAGGCGACGGAGAACTGTCCATCGCCCGATCCTATCACATGGCCCCGGCGGAGGGGGAATCTCAAACCCAAACGTGATGCCCGGCGTCTGCGATCAGTCGCCGGGCGCTGCCGTCAGGGCATGTACCAGATCGGCGAGGTATAGGCGCGGTCCTGCACCGTCGGCGGGACGCTGTCGGGCAGCGGCACGCCGTAGAAGGCGGCATCGTGGGTCGTCCAGCGCGGGGTCGGGATCTCGAGGACGCGCACGTAGTAGAAGGCGCCCTGCGCCGGGTCGAATTCCGGGTCGGTCCAATGCGCCTGCAGGGTCGGCGCGCCGATGCTGTTGGCGTAGGTCGCCGTCTCGATGTCGACCGTGTTGCCGACCGGTTCCCGTGCGCGACCGTCCTCGCCGATCTCGCGCCCGCCGGAGACGGCGAGGTCGTAGACCCGTTCGTGGGTCTCGCCGGCGGCGTCGACCCAGCCCTTCACCATCTGGACCCGGTCGAGATTGGCGCCGTCCGGGTCGCGGATGGCCTGCACCATGAAGCTCGGCGCGCCGCCATCGGGTGCGCCGCGGAGCGCACCGCCCATCGGGACGCCGTTACGGTAGCCCTTGGCCACGAAATCCGGCGTCGCCATGTCCTCGGCCGTGAACTCCCAGCCGCCGAAGACCCGGACGCGCAGGCGCGTGCCGGTCGTCGCGAAGACCTACTTGCGTTTCAGCGCGCCGAAGACCTCCTCGCGCGTGTTCTCCCTGGCCCAGACCGCCGCGAGGCCGGAGGCCGATTCCTGCGCCGTCAGGATGCGCAGCGCGGGATCCTCGGCCGGGATCACGTCGATGTTGTGCCGGTTGGCGGAGGGTTCGGTGTGCTGGTACTTGCCGAAATAGTTCTCCTCGCGCGACGTCGGGATGGCGGTGTGCGCGTCCGTCGTGCCGTAGAGGCCGAACTGGAACGGGTTCACGCCGAGTTCCCGCCCCAGCTTCAGCCCGAGCTTGAGGGCAGAGCGCGCATACTCGTATTGCAGCATCTCCGGCTCTTTCGGGAAGGCGCCCGAGAGGTTCCCGACGTCCCATGTCTCGAAATCGGCGAACTCGTCGTCGGGCGACAGGAAAGGGTGCGTTTCCTCGTCGCCCTTGATCTGCGTCATTTCGTGGATCGGTTCCCAGCGGGCGCGCCTGGCCGCGTACTCGGCGTCCATCGGCGAGCCGTCGAACCGTGTCGGCGCGAACATCAGCCCGTTCGAGAGGTTGGCGTTGTGCGGCACGGCGATCGCCCGCCCGCCCGTCTGCGCCTCGTAGCCCTCGAGGTAGTCCCACAGCCTTTCCGGATCCTCGTTGTCGAAGAACGGGAACGGCCGTGTCTGGCCGGTCTTGTCGGCGCCGTCACCGAACAGGACGATCCGGTGAAGGTTGTCCCCCATCGGGGTGGAGGTCCATTCGAACCCCGACAGCGCGGTGAAATTGCCCGGATCGTTGTAGGAGTCGACCGCGTCGACGATGTCGAGCCAGATCTGTCCGTCGAGGTCGAGCCCGGCGGTCGGGTCGCGGCCCTGAACGGTGCCGATCTCGATGATGTCGGCGAAGGCGGCCATGCGCCCTTCCTGCCCGGAGTTGAACAGGTCGTGGATGTTGCGGCCCCACTCGTCCGACAGCAGGCGTGGGTCCGATGTCCGGACCGCGGTGGCGATGCCGAGCATCTCGGCGTGCTCGGTGATCGCGAGGAAGTCCAGCGGGCGGATCAGTTGAACCGGCTGGCCGGTGTTGGAGAGGACCTTCTCGCCGCGGGCGATGCGAAACGCGTCGTGAACAGACAGCGAGGTGCCGATCAGACCGGCGTCAAAGGAGATCTCGGTGTGGAAATGCAGGTCGCCAAAGAGTACCTGGTCGGGATAGGCGCGGCCGGCGTAAGGCGAATAGACCTCCGGTGCGGCAAAGGTCTCCGGCTCGACCCTGACCTCGTAGGACGACGCCGTTGCGCTCGCCGACATCGCAACGACAGACACCGCGGCCCAAAGACCTTTGCGGCGCGTGCCGCCGCCGGTGGAAACTCCCTGAAACATCGCTCCCTCCCCTTGGAAAATTGCAGCCAAACTGCATCCCATAGGGTGGCAGGAATATGATCCCTGTCAAAGCGAGTGTGATTTAGCGGTTGCCCCGGCGCACGAATCGGCCGGCATCCTGCGCGGCGGCGCGGATGGCGCGGGACTTGTTCACCGTCTCCAGCCATTCCGCTTCCGGGTCGCTGTCATAGACCACCCCGCCACCGGCCTGGATGTAGAGCTTCTCGTCCTTCAGCACCGCGGTGCGCAGGGCGATGCACATATCCATGTCGCCGTCGGCGGAGAAATAGCCCACGCCGCCGCCGTAGACACCGCGTTTCTCGGGCTCCAGCTCGTCGATGATCTCCATCGCGCGGACCTTGGGCGCCCCGGACACGGTGCCGGCGGGCAGGCCGGCCAGCAGCGCGGAGAGCGCGTCCTCGCCGTCCTTCAGCTCTCCGACGACGTTGGAGACGATGTGCATGACATGGCTGTAGCGCTCGATCACGAATTCTTCCGTGGGATGCACGGTGCCGATCTTCGCAACCCGGCCCACATCGTTGCGGCCGAGGTCGAGCAGCATCAGGTGTTCGGCCATTTCCTTCTCGTCGCCGAGCAGGTCGGCTTCCAGCGCGCGGTCCTCGTCCTCGTTGGCGCCGCGCGGACGGGTGCCGGCAATGGGCCGGATCGTGACCTCGCCCTCACGCAGGCGAACAAGGATCTCGGGACTCGCACCGATTACCTGGAACCCGCCGAAGTTGAAGAAGAACATGAACGGCGAGGGGTTGGTGCGCCGCAGGCTGCGGTAGAGCGCGAAGGGCGGCAGCGGGAAATCCACGGTCCAGCGCTGCGAGGGCACGACCTGGAAGATGTCTCCGGCACGGATGTATTCCTTGGCCTTGTCGACGGCCGCCAGGTAGTCCGGCTTGGTGAAGTTCGAGACCGGTTCGCCAACATGGGCCTGGTCAGCGAGCGCGCGGCTTTCGCCCCGCATCCCGGACTCGAGGTCGCGGATCGCGTCCATCACCCGCTCGGCGGCCTGGGCATAGGCGGCCTTGGCAGACAGCCCCTGGCCGGTGAAGGTGGGAGAGACGACCATCACCTCGCCCTTCACCCCGTCGAGCACCGCCACGACCGAGGGTCGCATCATCACCGCGTCGGGCAGGCCGAGTGGATCGGGATTGACGCCGGGCAGGTGTTCGACCAGCCGGATCATGTCGTAGCCCAGATAGCCGAAAAGCCCGGCCGCCGCGGAGGGCAGGCCGTCGGGCAGCTCGATCTGGCTCTCCGCGATCAGCGCGCGCAGAGAGGTCAGGGGATCGGTCTCTTCGTCGACATAGGCGTCGGGGTCGAAGCGGGCCGACCGGTTGATCCGGGCCGCGCTGCCGTTGCATTTCCACACGAGGTCCGGCTTGAGTCCGACGATGGAGTAGCGGCCGCGCACCTCTCCGCCGGTCACCGATTCCAGCATGAAGCTGTCGGTGCGGGCGTCGGCGAGCTTGAGCATCAGGCTGACGGGCGTGTCGAGATCGGCGGCCAGGCGGGCATAGACCACCTGGTTCTGCCCCGCATTGTAGCCACGGGCGAAATCGTCGAAGCCGGGAAGGAGCTGTACCATTGGGCGCTCAGCGGAAGAGTTGCGAGTTCACGGCGTTCAGCCCCGCGTCGTTGAAGCGGATCCCCGCGCTGGAGGTCAGCGACTGCGCGAAGTAGAGGAACAGGTCGGAGGCGGTGCCTTGGGCGACCTGCGCCCGGATCTGTTGCTCCATCAGCGCGTTCTGCGGGTCCTCGGCGTCGACCGGATCGATGCTGTCGAGCACCACCACGATCGCGACGCCCGGAAAATCGACCAGTGTGCTTTCACCGGCTTCCAGCGCAAACACGGCGTCGGCCAGGATCGCGGGCGCGCCGGTCTCGGCAAAGTTCGCGCGGGTCGCATTCTCCGCCGTCTCCACCGTGGCCGCGTCGCTGCCGAGCGTGCCGCCGATCTCGAGCTGTGCCTGCGCCGCCGCGGCCTCTTCACGGGCGCGGTCGAGCGCGCGCTCGGCGAGCAGGGCGTCGGCCACCTGGTCGCGGATCTCGTCCAGCGGCTGCAGCCGCGGCGGCACCGTCTCGTCCATCCGCAGGGCAAAGATGCCGCCATCGTCGAGCGTGTCGATCTCGGGGAAGTCGCTCTCGGTCACCGCCTCGGCGGCAGCGCGGAATGCCTCGTAGCCCGCAACACCGGCATCGACGCCGGGGTAGTAGTCGATCGTGCCGAGCTCCATCTCGGTTTCGGCGGCCAGGTCTTCCAGCGTCGCGCCACCGGCGAGCCGGTCGTCGTAATCGCTGATCATGTCCTCGATCGTCCGGGCGGCGCGCTCGCGGCCAAGCTCCGCGCGGAGGTCCGGCTCCGCCTCTTCAAAGGTGGTTTCCTGCGCCGAGAGGATGCCGTTCATCCGGAACAGCGCCGGGCCCAGATCGGTCGGGTAGGGGCCGACGATGCCCGGCTCTTCCAGCCCGAAGACCGCATCCGCGGCCGCGCCGAGCGCGTCGCGGGTCACGTCGCCGAGATCCACGTCCTGCAGGGTCAGGTCGCGCTTCGCGACCTCCGCGGGGAAATCGCTCTCGCCGGCCTCGATCGCCTCGCGGGCGGCGGTCGCATCCTCGGCCGTTCCGAAGACCAGGCGTTCGACCAGCCGGCGCTCGGGCATGACGTATTGAGCGGCCCGCTCGGTGTAGAGCGCGCGCAGGTCGTCCTCGTTCAGCTCGACCTCGCCGGCGATCATGTCGGGCGTCAGCAGCGCATAGGTGATGCGCTTGCTCTCGGGCAGGGTGAAGGCGTCCTCGTTCTCGGCATGGAAGGCCGCGAGTTCGTCCTCGGTCGGCTCTTCCAGCTCGGCAAGGTAGCGGGTGGCGCGGAAGGCGGCCCAGCGGAAGCTGCGGCGCTCGCCGAGCCAGTTGGTCAGTTGGTCGACCATCTGCTGCGACGGCGCGACCCCGGCCGAGACCGCACCCTGCAGGATCTGGCGGGTGGTCTCCTCGCGCACCGAGGTCTCGAACTCGCTCACGCTCCAGCCGTTCTGCTCCAGCGTGTATTCATAGGCATCGCGGTCGAACTCGCCGTTGACGCCGGCAAAAGAGGAGGACGCCCGGATCTGGCGAGCGACCTCGGCGTCGCCCACCGACAGGCCGAGCCGGTCGGCCTCGCCGTTGATCGCCTCGATCCCGGCAAGCTGCCCGCGCACCTGCGAGGGGATTCCCTGGGCCTCGAGCGTGGCGAAGTTCAGGTCGGTCGCGCCGGCGGCTTCCTGCGCCCGGATCGCCTCGACCATCGCGCGGTAGTATTCCTCGGCCGTGATCTCGCGGTCGCCGACGGTCGCGACGGTGGTGCCGCCGCCGGAGAAACTGGAGATGCCGAACCCGCCGAGACCTGCGATCAGCGCCGCTATCAGCGCATAGACGAGGATGTTACCGGCCTTCTTGCCTTTGCTCATGGGGCACCTGTCTCCTGCGGATCCGTGTCGCGCTTGTCTATGCGCCTGATCGCAGGGAGGCAAGCGCCCTCAGGCCGGGAAACCGACCTGTGAAAGCCGCTCGTAGAGTGCGCCGATCCCGGCGCGGTCGATGTTGGCATAGGCGATCCGCAGATGGCGGCTGCCGGTCGCGCCGCCCGGCGCCTCGCTCGCCGGCTCGAACATCGTGCCCGGCAGGCAGAGCACGCCCGCCCGGTCCACCAGCTCGGGGGCCAGCGCGTCGGAAGGCATCGCGAAGGGATGCTCGACATAGGCGAAATAGGCGCCGCAGCCGCGCAGCCGCCAGCCCCGATCGGCGAGCCCCCCGAAGCCCTCCACGATGGCCGCGCGCCGGTCGAGGATCTCGCGCCGCTCGCCGGCCAGCCAGTCGCCAAGGTGCCGGATGCCCCAGAGCGCCGCCCGCTGGCCGACCTGGCTGGGGCAGATGGTGACGCTGTCGATGAACTTCTCCACCTCGGAAAGGCGCGCCGGCGAACTGACCAGCGCACCCACCCGGTGCCCGGTGAGCCGGTAGGCCTTGGAGAAGCTGTAGAGGTGGATCACCGTGTCCTCCCAGTCCGGGTCGGAGAAGAGCCCGTGCGGCGCACCGGGGTCCGGATGAAAGTCGCGATAGGTCTCGTCGATCACCAGCGCCAGACCGTGCGCGCGGGCGAGGTCGCGGAAAGCGGCAATCGTTTCAGGCGGATAGGCAACGCCCGTTGGGTTGTTCGGCGTGACAAGCACGATCGCCCGGGTGCGGCTTGTGATCCGCGCGGCCGCGGCGTCCGGATCGGGCACGAGGTCGTCTCCGCTGGGCAAGGGCGCCGCGCGCACGGAGGACATGTCGAGCCACATCTTGTGGTTGAAGTACCAGGGCACCGGCAGCAGAACCTCGTCGCCGGGGCCGGCGAGGGTCGCGATGGCGGCGGCAAAGGCCTGGTTGCAGCCGGAGGTGATCGCCACCTGTGCCGGCGCGACGGCGCTGCCATAGATGCCGGCGATCTGTCCCGCCAGCGCTTCCCTCAAGTCCGGCAGGCCAAGGTCGGGGCCGTAGAGATGCGCGCCGGCCTCCTCCATCACCGCCCGCGCCATCGCCTCGCGCAGGGGCAGGGGGGGCGTCGCCACCGGCGCGGCCTGGCTGACGTTGATCAGGGGGCGGTCGTCGGGAAACTGCCGGCCGGCGATCCAGCGGGCGGACTCCGGCACCGGAGATACCGCCGTCGCGGCCATGGCTGGGTTCAGGGGCATGGGCATCGGCGGGGCTCCTTCGGTCCTTGCCCTGTCTAGCAGCGCGGGCACCGTCCCGAAAGGGTCCTGCTGCGGCGCGGCGAAGGCGGCTTCTGCGCACCCTCAACACGATTTGGTGACGGGCGTCGCGCGGCCGGATTCCGGTGCTACAGTCCGCCCGGACACCCTCGCCAAGGAGCGCGACATGACCCGCAAGAAGGCAACCGATTTTCATCCCAAGCTATTGGAACTTTACGACGGCTATGCCCACGGGCAGCTGACCAAGCGCGAATTCCTGCGTCAGGCGGCGCATTACACCGCCGCCGGCGTGACCGCGGCCGCGGTGCTGCAGAGCATGCGGCCGAACTATGCCCTCGCCCAGCAGGTGGCGGAGGACGACCCGTCGATCGAGACCATGATCGCGGAATACGACAGCCCCGAGGGGCACGGCACCATTCGCGGCCTGATGGCCAAACCCGCCGGCGCCAGCGGCCCGCTTCCGGCGGTGCTGGTGATCCACGAGAACCGGGGCCTCAACCCCTATATCGAGGACGTCGTGCGCCGGACTGCCAAGGCGGGCTACCTCGCCTTCGGACCCGACGGGCTCACGCCGCTCGGCGGCTATCCCGGCAATGACGACGACGGCCGCGCCATGCAGCAGACGCTCGACGGCGCCAAGCTGATGGAGGATTTCTTCGCCGCTTTCGAATTCTTGCGCGACCACGAGGGCTCGACCGGAAAGGTCGGCGCGGTGGGCTTCTGCTACGGCGGCGGCGTCTGCAACGCGCTGGCGGTGGCCTATCCCGAGATGGCCGCCTCCGTGCCCTTCTACGGGCGCCAGCCGGAAGCGGCGCAGGTGCCGTCGATCCAGGCGCCGCTGCTGCTGCACTACGGCGGGCTCGACGAACGGGTCAATGCCGGCTGGCCCGCCTACGAGGAGGCGCTGCAGGCGAACGGCAAGGCCTACGAGGCGCATATCTACGAGGGCGCCAACCACGGCTTCCACAACGACTCGACCCCACGCTACGACGAGGCGGCGGCGACCCTGGCGTGGGATCGCACGCTGGCGCATTTCGCGGCCAACCTGGCCTGATCAGACCAGGTCAGGCAGCTTTTCCTGGTGGAAATATCCTCGGGGGGAGGCTGCCCCGAACGGGGCAGACGGGGGGCAGACGGCCCCCCTTCGGCCTTTGCCGCCTGAGCCGTCAGTCGGTGCCGCGATAGGGCTCGACGTATTGCAGGGCCATGTCCCAGGGAAAGAAGATCCAGGTGTCCTGGCTCACTTCGGTGATGAAGGTGTCCACCATCGGCCGGCCCTTGGGCTTGGCGTATACGGTGGCGAAATGCGCCTTGGGATAGAGCTTGCGGACCAGCTCCAGCGTCTTGCCGCTGTCCACGAGGTCGTCGATCACCAGGATGCCCTCGCCGTCGCCCATCATCGCCTCGTCCGGCGCCTTGAGCACGACCGCATCCATCTGGTGCTGGTGGTTGTAGGACTTCACCGAGATCGTATCGACCATCCGCACGTCGAGCTCGCGGGCGATGATCATCGCCGGCGCCATGCCGCCCCGGGTGATCGCGACGATCGCCTTCCAGGCGCCGCCTTCCATCGGCCCGTGGCCGTCGAGACGCCAGGCGAGCGCGCGGCTGTCGCGGTGGATCTGATCCCAGCTGATGTGGAATCCCTTTTCGTGGGGCAGGCGGTCGGGGCGCTGGCTCATCGGGGTCTCACTTCCTTCCGGTGGTGACGTCGATATCCGGGGCATCGACGGCCTTCATGCCGACGCTGTGATAGCCGGCGTCCACGTGGTGCAGCTCGCCCGTGACGCCCGCGCCGAGATCCGACAGCAGGTAGAGGGCCGAATTGCCGACGTCCTGGATCGTCACGTTGCGGCGCAGCGGCGAGTTCAGCTCGTTCCACTTCAGGATGTAGCGGAAATCGCCGATGCCGCTGGCGGCCAGCGTCTTGATCGGGCCGGCCGAGATCGCGTTGACCCGGATGCCGTCCTTGCCGAGGTCCTCGGCGAGGTAGCGCACGCTGGCCTCCAGCGCGGCCTTGGCGACACCCATCACATTATAGTGTGGCATCACCCGCTCGGCGCCGAGGTAGCTGAGCGTCAGGCAGCAGCCGCCGTTCTTCATCAGCTTCTCGGCCCGCTGCACCACGGAGGTGAAGGAATAGACCGAGACATCCATGGTCATGTTGAAATTGGCCCGGCTGGTGTCGACGTAGCGGCCGCGAAGCTCGTTCTTGTCGGAAAAGCCGATGGCGTGAACCACGAAGTCGAGCGAGCCCCAGGCCTCTTCCAGCTGTGCGAAGACGGCATCCACGGAGGCATCGTCCATCACGTCGCAATCGGCGAGCTGGGTCACGCCCAGTTGCTCTGCCAGCGGCAGCACCCGCTTGCGGAAGGCATCGCCCTGGTAGGTCAGCGCCAGTTCGGCGCCGGCATCTGCGCAGGCGCGCGCAATTCCCCAGGCGATGGACTTGTCATTGGCCAGCCCCATAATGAGGCCACGCTTGCCCGCCATAAGACCCGTCGTCATCTGTCCCTCCGCCGCTCGGATTTCCTTTCGGCCCCTTTACGGCAAGCGGCATGGGCAGGGCAAGAGCGACGGAAGGCACTGGAAATGCCCGTGCATCGCGTGTAGCCCGGGCTCCGCAAGGCAGGAGAGACCCCGATGAGCGACCGAACCGGCATCTTCGCAGGCGACGATCCCTTCGCGCTGGCCCGAGACTGGCTGGCCGAGGCGGAGGCCAGGGAAGTGAACGATCCCAACGCGATCGCGCTCGCCACGGTCGACGAGGGGGGCATGCCCAATGTCCGGATGGTGCTGCTCAAGGAGATCGAGGCCGATACCTTCGTCTTCTACACCAACTACGGCAGCGCCAAGGCGGCCGAGCTGGAGCAAGCCGGCAAGGCGGCCTTCGTCGCCCACTGGAAAAGCCTTCGCCGGCAGATCCGGGTGCGCGGCACGGTGGAGCGCGAAGAAGGGCCGCAGGCCGATGCCTATTTCGCCTCCAGGTCTCTGAAATCCCGGCTGGGGGCCTGGGCGTCGCACCAGAGTCAGCCGCTTGCGTCGCGCGCGTCACTTATGGCCGAAGTGGCCCGCGTCACGGCAAAACACGGCACCAACCCGCCGCGTCCGCCATTCTGGGGCGGTTTCCGGCTGCGGCCGACCGAGATCGAATTCTGGGCCGATGGCGCGTTTCGCCTTCACGATCGTTTCCAGTGGCGGAAATCTGCCCAGGGTTCATGGGAAGTTCGTCGGCTACAGCCGTGAAATCTGTCGAAAATGTGTTTTTTCATCATCAATCTTGGTCATTTCGTGGCATGTGCGTTGAAACGAAGGCCAAAGCTTGAAACGATGGGTATCATGCCCTAACCATCGAAGCTCTGAATTGATTGTTTCCATTTGCGTCACGCTTTTCCCCGAAAGAACTTTGATTGGTGTAGTGTTAGAAAACCGAAGGCCCGTAATCGGGAGTGTACAAAGGTGACCCGCTGGTGACCGCGAAAGACGAGACTGGAAACGCGTGGCCGGTAAACGGCCGTGTAAAATGGTTTGACCCCAGCAAGGGGTTTGGCTTCGTGGTCGCCGAAGAGGGCGGTCCGGACATTCTGCTTCATGCGAATGTGCTCAGAAATTTCGGGCAATCTTCCGTTGCCGACGGGGCTCTTATCGAGATCCTCGTACAGCAGACCGCGCGCGGCATGCAGGCGGTCGAGGTGCGCACGATCACCCCGCCCGACGAGGACGACGGCCCGCCGCTGGAAGATGCGGCCGCCATCACGGCCGAGGAAATCGCCGCCCTGCCGCTGGAGCCCGCGAGGGTGAAGTGGTTCGACAAGGGCAAGGGCTTCGGCTTTGCCAACGTGTTCGGCCGCAACGAGGATATCTTCGTGCATGTCGAGGTGCTGCGCCGTTCCGGGTTGGCCGACCTGCAGCCGGGTGAGGCGGTTGGCCTGCGCGTGGTCGAGGGCCGTCGAGGCCGAATGGCCATAGAGGTTGCGGCCTGGGAACGCGCGATCAGGGATAGCTGAAGATGTCTGCAGGGTGGGGCAGGAAGGCGATCCTGGCGCTCGTCGCGGCGGCTCTGCCCGCCGTTGCGAGCGCGGAATGCGCCGAGGACCAGATCGACCTGCGCGGCGACTGGGGCAGTGCGCGCTTCTCCGTCGAGGTCGCCGATGACAACGAGGAACGTGCCCGCGGCCTGATGTTCCGCGAGTCGCTGCCCCGGTCCGCCGGCATGCTGTTTATCTATCCGCAGCCGCAGCACGCGAGCTTCTGGATGAAGAACACGCTGATCCCGCTCGACATGATCTTCGCCGATGCCCACGGCGTCGTGACCCGCGTGCATTCGGAGGCGATTCCGGGCGACCTCACGCCGATCGACGGCGGCCCCGGCGTGGTGGCGGTGCTGGAGATCAACGGCGGGCTGGCCGAGGCGTTGAACATCGCGCCCGGCACCCAGATGCGCCACCCCGCCCTTGGAGAGGACGCCGCCTGGTCCTGCGCGGACTGAGACGCGCTGGCGGCGTTTCGCAAACGCGCGGCTCGGCCTATCAGGACCGAAATGGATCTTATTGGCGGGCTGGCCCGGCCATGTCTCCCCGAAACAACCCGGCCAGCCGTTCCGCTTCGCGTTCGGTGGAGAATTCATCGATCACCTGCGCGCGTCCGGCCTCTCCCATGGAGCGCATCCGGTCCGGATCGTCCAAAAGGCGCAGAAGCGCGTCGGCGAAGGCGTCCGCATCCCCTGAAGTCACGGCAAGTCCGCTCACGCCGTCCTCGACCAGTTCCTGAACCCCGCCAACGCGCGTCGCGACGACCGGCAGGCGCGCCGCCATCGCCTCCATCAACACCACCGGCACCCCCTCGGCGAAGGAGGGCAGAACGAACAGGTCCGCATCCGCCAGCGCGGCAGCCACCTCCTCCTGGCTGCGATACCCGGCAAAGGCCACCTGCCGCGAAACGCCGAGATGTTCCGCCTCGGTTTCCAACCGGGCCCGCTCAGGGCCATCGCCAATCAGGGTCAGGTGGGCTTCCGGGTGCTGCGCGGCCACCGCCTTGAACGCCTCCAGAAGCACCGGCACCCCCTTGACCGCCGCCAGTCGCCCGACAAACAGCAGCCGCTTGCCGGTTCGTTCCCGCGCTCCGGTATCGTAGAGTGCCGGATCGACGCCGCAGTGGATCACCTTGAGACGGTCCCAATGCTCGGGCGCGGCAAAGATCATGGCCTGGCTTCGGCAGAACCGGCTGATGCAGGCCACGAAGCGCGCCCGGGCGATCTTCTCGTCGATCCGCCAATGCTTCGGCGCATAGAAGATCGTCGGCCCGTGCAGGGTGAAACTGTAGGGAATGCCGGACAATTCGCTGGCCAGCATGGCGACGCTGCAGGCGGAGTGCCCGAAATGGCAGTGCAGGTGCGTTATGCCCCGCTGGCGCAGGTGGCGCGCCAGGACCGCGGCCTCGACGAGGTAGAATGCCTGGTAGAGCATGGCCCGCAAGCCCGGTGGCCGGCTGCGCCAGGCGAGCGCCGCTGCCCGCAGCCACCGCGCGGGCCGGGCCAATGCAGTCAGTTGCGCGGAGATCAGCGCCAGGGGAGACCGCGCGGCGCCCAGGACGTAGAAGGTCGACGCCGCCGCCTGCCGCTCCTGCGGCCCAAGGTGATGAAGCGCCGGATCCGTCCGCCGGATCGAGCAGGTCTCGACCTCGAAGCCCAGCCGCCGCAGGGCGAGCACCTCCCGCAGGATGAAGGTGTGAGACACCGCCGGGTATTCGCTGGTCAGGTAGGCGAGGCGCGGCAGGGCCTTCGATTGCGGGCGGTCGTCCATGAGGGTCCTTCGATGCGGGCGACGGCACCTTGCGACGCGGCAGGGGCGGAGGTCCATCGCAAAACGGCCCATACCCGTCTTCTTGGGGAAAATACCCTCGGGGGGAGCCCCGGAACGGGGCGCGGGGGGCAGACGGCCCCCTATCCGCCGCAGATCATCCGCGCCCGAGCTTGCCGTACAGGTAGCGCCAGAGCCCCTGCGGATGATAGCGCAGCGCCGCACCGATCGCGCGCACGGCCGGCAGGATGTGCCCCTGTTTCAGATGTCCGGCCGCTTCGCTGGGCAAGCCCGGCCCATAGGTCGCGATCCAGCGCCGCCGGCCCGCTTCAAGGGCGGCCTTCAGCTCCGGGTCGTCCGCGACAAGTGCACGGTTGCGCTCCAGCAGGTCGAGGCTGGCCTTGAGCAGCCTGGCACGATTGCGGGTGATGTTGCGGCCGTGGCGGCGATATTCGACGATCAGCGCCGGGTGGGCATGAACCTCGAAGACCCGCGCCATGCGCAGGTAGATGTCCAGATCCTCGCAGCCCGACCGAAGCGCGGTGTCGAAGGGGCCGGTCGCCTCGAAGGCCGCGCGGCGGAACATCACGGTGGAGGGCGGCACGAAGGAATGCCCGGCCAGCAGGGTGGCAAAGCTGCAGGTGCCGGGACTGCCGAGGCGCTTATCGGGGCTGGTCCGGGTGCCGGCGGCGTCGATCGGCGTGGCGCATCCGGCGACGAAGGCCGCCTGCGGGTATGCGGACAGGAGACGCAGCCCCGTGGCGAGGTTCTCCGGCAGCATCCGGTCGTCATCGTCGAGAAACACCACCGCGTCCGACTGCACCGCGGCGAGCCCGGTGTTGCGGGCGGCGCTCAGTCCCTGGTTCTCCTGCCGGATCACCCGCACGCCGGGATGGCTGCGCGCGGTCTGCCCGCTGGAATCAGTCGAGCCGTCATCGACCACGATCACCTCGTCCGGCACCCGGCTCTGCGCGAAGACGGAGGCGAGCGCCGCGCCAAGGAAGCGTTCGCCGTTGAACACGGCGAGGACGACAGCGACCGTCTCCGGGGCAGGAAAGGTGCGGGGGCGGTCAGGCAGGGCGAAGTCTCCAGGTGGGGCGGGGCGTCAGCCCCTGCCGTAGACATCCTCGTAGCGCTGGATGTCGTCCTCGCCGAGATAGGCCCCGGTCTGGACCTCGATCAGGTACATCGGCAGCTTTCCCGGGTTGGCCATGCGGTGCACGGTGCCGAGCGGAATGTAGACCGACTGGTTCTCGGTCACCAGTTTGACCTGGTCGCCGATCGTCACTTCGGCCGTGCCGGACACAACGATCCAGTGCTCCGACCGGTGATGGTGGCTCTGCAGGCTCAGCACCCCGCCGGGGTGCACCATGATCCGCTTCACCTGGAACCGGGTGTCGATGCAGAGCGTCTCGTACCAGCCCCAGGGACGGTGGAATCGCGGGTAATCGTCGGCCTGGTCGACGCCACCGGCGCGCAGGGTCGAGACCAGTCCCTTGACCTCCTGCACCCGGCTCTTGTCGGCCACGAGCACCGCATCGCGCATCGCCACCGCGACGACCCCGTCGAGCCCCAGCCCCACGAGTTGCAGCCCAGGCTCCTCGGACCGCAGGTAGCTGTCGCGGCAATCGACGGCCGTGACCGGCCCCCGGATGGCCAGCCCGTCCTCGTCGGGGCTCTCGGCCGCCCAGATCGCATCCCAGGCGCCAAGATCGGACCAGGCGCAGTCGAGCGGCACGGCGGAGACCCGGCCGGCCTTTTCCATCACGGCGTAGTCGAAGGAGATCGACGGCGACCCGGCGTAGGAGTCAGGGTCCAGCCGGAACAGGTTCAGATCCTCGCGGCCGCGATCCAGAGCGGCGCGGGCGGGGGCGACGAGGTCCGGTGCATGGGCCTCGAAGGCCGCGATCACGTCGGCGGCGCGGAACAGGAAGATCCCGGCGTTCCAGAGATAGGTGCCCGCTTCGAGGAACTTCGCTGCCGTGGCGACATCGGGCTTCTCGCGGAAGCTGGACACCGGCAGGGCGGCGCCGGTCCCGTCGGGCTTGCGGGCGATCTCGAGATAGCCATAGCCGGTTTCCGGCCGGTCCGGCGTCACCCCAAAGGTGACCAGCGCGCCGCTGCGGGCGGCTTCGGCGCCGCGGTCCACCGCATGCAGGAAACCGGGCAGGTCGGCGATCACGTGGTCGGACGGGGCAACCAGCATCAGCCCTTCGTCGCCGTCGTCCTGCGCCACGATGAGGGCCGCGACGAGGATGGCCGGAGCGGTGTCCCGCAAGCAGGGCTCGACCACAACCTGCGCATCCGAGAGCCCGATGCCGGCGGCCTGTTGCGAGGCGAGGAAGCGGAATTCCTCATTGGTCATCACGAGCGGGCGGGTGAAGCGCGGGCCGGTGAGGCGGCGCAGCGTCGCCTGGTAGAGACTGCTCTCTCCCAGCAGCGGCGCGAACTGCTTGGGGTAGCCCTTGCGCGACGAGGGCCACAGACGTGTGCCGGAGCCACCACAGAGAATGACGGGATGGATCATGGCGAAACCCTCTTGCCTGTACTTTCAAATCAATTGCCTGCGTGGGTGCTTTCCTTGCCCGCGCTGGCACAGGGTTAACCGCAGCTTGCCCGCGTCCGCTACCGGTCCGACCGGATTGCGGGCCACAATTTTCGAGGTGTGATGGTTCCGCCATCGTGGTAGCGGTCGGGCAGGGGGCGCATCGCCGCGAGGCGGTGACGGGGCTCTGGTCCGGGCGCAATGGCCGGGCCGCGGGACGCAGGCAGAACACGGCAGGCGATGGACGGCAGCGACGCAATGGTAGCGGCCCGCGGGATCGGGCAGGGCAGTGAGGACGGGCGGCACGAGGCCCGGATGAACGGCCTGCCGCGCCGCTTGATGGCCGCGCTGCCGCCGGAAGTCCACAAGGCCTATTACCGACTGCGCGACCCGGAGTATTACGGGAAACTCCAGAGCCTGCGCACGCGGGAGATCTCGCCGGACTACCCTGTGACGCTTGCACCGATGATCGCGCGGCGCGCCGTCTTCGTCCACATCCCGAAATGCGCGGGCCTGTCCGTGGCCGATGCGCTTTTCGGTTGCCGCGGCGGCGGGCATCTGCCGATCACGGCCTATCGCCTGGCCCTGACGGGGCGGGAATTCCGGGAGTTCTTCAAGTTCACCTTCGTGCGCAACCCCTGGGACAGGGTGCATTCGGCCTATCGGTTTCTCAAGGCCGGCGGGCTGGTGCCCGAGGATGCCGCGCGGGCGGAGCGTATCATCGTGCCCTTTCCGGATTTCGACGCCTTCCTGCGCGGCTTCATCGCCGGGGGGGACATCTGGAGCGCCGTGCATTTCCGGCCGCAACATGCCTTTGTCTGCCTGACCGGGCGGTCCGCGCCGGCCGTGGATTTCGTGGGGCGCTACGAACGGCTGGAGGACGACTACCGCCATGTCTGTGACCGGATCGGGGTGGAGGCGCGGCTGGCCCGGCTGAACCCGACCGGCGGCAGCGAGGGCGACTACCGCCGCGCCTACAGCGACGCGACCGCCGAGATCGTCGCCCGCGCCTATGCCCGGGACGTGGAGCTCTTCGGCTACAGCTTCGACGGCGGTGCCTCGTGATGGTTGCGGTCCCGCGATGCGGAGGGTGGGCGTGAGCGACCTGGGGATCGGCGAGAGCGTCCGGGCGCGGGCCTGGCGCGGCACCCTGCTTGTCTTCGTGCAGTTCGGCGGCGCGCAGGTGCTGCGTCTCGCCTCCAACCTCCTTCTGACGCGGCTGCTCTTCCCGGAGGCATTCGGCCTTATGGCGCTGGTGCAGGTCTTCCTCAACGGGCTGAACCTGTTTTCCGACACCGGGGTGCGCCCGCTGATCGTGCAGAGCGGGCGGGGCGACGATCCGGACTTTCTCAACACGATCTGGACGGTGCAGGTGGCGCGCGGACTTCTGCTCTGGCTCTTGACGCTGGCGATCGCGGGGCCGGCCGCGGCGCTCTACGAGGCGCCGGATATTGCGCTGATCCTGCCGGTCTCCGGGCTGGCGCTGCTGGTGAACGGCTTCGTGCCGACGGCGCTGCACACCGCGCATCGGCATCTGCGGCTGGGGCAGGTGACGGCGATCCAGCTTGGCTGCCAGGCCTTGACGCTCGTCATCATGGCGGTTCTCGCCGTCACCCTGCGGTCGGTCTGGGCGCTGGTGATCGGCACGCTGATCGGCGAGGTGATCCGGACGCTCGCCTGGTGGATCTTTCTGCCCGATGCGAAGAACCGCTTCCGGCTGGAACGCGCGGCCCTCGGCAATGCCTTCGGGTTCGGGCGCTACATCTTCATCGGCACGGCTGCCGGGTTCGTCATCGCCCAGGGCGACCGGGCGATCCTTGGCGCGCACCTGAGCCTCGGGGAACTCGGCGTCTACAACGTGGCCTTCTTCCTCGCCAGCGTGCCGCTTCTGCTGACCCGTGCCGTCAGCAGCAAGATCGTGCTGCCGCTCTACCGGGTGCGGCCGATGTCCGGCGATCCGTCCGGGCGGGCCGCGATCTTTCGGGCGCGGCGGATGCTGACCGCTGCGGCGCTGCTGGCGGCGGCGGTGATGGCCTTCGGCGGGCCGCTGATCGTCGATCTGCTCTACGATCCCCGCTTCGCCGATGCGGGGCCGACGCTGAGCCTCTATGCCCTGACACTGGTGCCGCCGCTGGCGCTGAACTCGGTCGGATCGCTGCTCCTGGCGGAGGGCGATTCGGCCCGGAACGCTGTGTTGCAGATCGTGACTGCGGTGCTGCAGACGGGGTTGATGTTCGCGGGCATCGACCTTGCGGGCGTGGTCGGCGCGATCGCGGCGATCGGGCTGGCGGTGTTGCTGACGCTGCCGATGCGGGTGGCCTATGCCCGTCGGTACAATGCCTGGGACCCGGTGCAGGATGTCTGGATGACCCTCGCGGGACTGGCGATCTGCGCCGCCGGCGTGGCGATCAACTGGGACCGGATCGCGCCGCTCCTCCCCTGAAGCCGGTTACTTGTATTCCACCAGAGAGCTGCGCTGCTTGCCGAGACGGCGGAGCCGGTAGCCAATGGCGCCCTGCGCCTCGGCGATCTTGCCGACGGTCAGCAGCGTGGCTTCGGCGAGGCCACGAGACCGCGCGAGGCGCTGGATCTGGAGCGGATAGGCCAGGGCGAGGAGCAGGAACCAAGGCGAGATGGCGAGCGTCAGCACCAGGGTCGCCAGCGGCAGCGCCGCGCCCCACAGGAGGCAGCGGCGGAGCTGCGGGACGTAGTGCCGTTCCGGTGGTGCGCCATGGCGCGCGGCGCCCTCGGCATAGGCGTGACCCGCGCGGCGGGCGCGCTGCCAGAACTGCGCGAACCGGGTGATGCCGGCGTCGTGGCGCGTCATCTCCGCGTCGAGCCGCCGGACCTTCCAGCCAGCGGCCCGCAGGCGGATGCAGAGATCGGGCTCCTCCCCCGCGATCATCGTCGGATCGAACCCGCCGACCGCCCGGAACGCGGCGCTGCGCATCATGGAATCGCCCCCGCAGGCCCGCGCGCGGCCGACTGGCGTGTCCCACTCCCGGTCGATCATCCGGGTGTAGACAGACGCTTCCGGGTGCCGCTCCCGCCGTCGTCCGCAGGCTACGGCAAGCTCCGGCTCGGTGGCGAAGGCGGCGCGGGCGGTGGCGATCCAGCCCGGCACCAACGTGCAATCGCCGTCGATGAACTGGATCAGCTCGGGCAGGCCGATCTCCCCGAGGGCATCGACGCCGGCGTTGCGGGCGCGGGCGGCGGTGAAGGGCTGGGCGGGGTCGAGTTCCACCACCTCGGCGCCTGCCGTCCGCGCAACCGCGACGGAGTCGTCCATCGAGCCGGAATCGACATAGACGACCCGCCCGACCTCTCCCGCGAGCGAGGCAAGGCAGGCGGCGAGGTGCGCGCCCTCGTTGCGGCCGATGACGACGGCGGCGACCTCGGGCGCGCTCACGGAACGGCCTCGAAATCGACTGCCGGATCGCCGGGGAAAAGCTCGGCCAGGTGCGCCTGATCCTCGGCGAAGATGCTCTCAAGGCGCGTGCGCAGGCGCTCCGGCAGGTCGGGTCGGCCGCGCATCTGCCGGCCCTCGCGGATCCGGGTGCGGACGGCCTTTGGCACGAGGCTCCTGCGCAGCGCCTTTGCCACCGGGTTGTCGACGATCAGGCCGTGCATCGGCAGCCGCCGGACGCGCTCGGCGGAGACGTTCTGCGCCCCAAGCTTGGCGTTCCAGCGCAGGTCCGGCTTCCCGAGGAAATTGCCGACGCGGGAGAGCGTTCCCTGCGGGTCGGCCTGCATCCACTCCAGCCGCAAAAGCAGGATCGAGTCGCGCCCGTAGCGGGACACGAAGGGTGCGAGTTGCATCCCGTAGCGGCTGTAGGCGGCAAGCTCCGGCGTGCTCTCGAAGGCCGCGACCGGATCGTCGGGCAGCAGACCCTGCGACCAGTCGTGGATGTAGTGCGAGATCGCCCGCTCCAGCGGGTCGCGCATCAGGTAGATGAACCGGGGCTGGTCGAGGCGCGCTGCCATGCGGTCGAGGGTGTCGGGATAGGTCGGCAGCTTGGTGTAATGGGTCGACGCCTCTCCGGTCAGGTCGCCGGGGGCCGCGGCGTCGAACAGGCCGGAATACCAGGCCTCGCCGCGGGCAAAGATCGCGTCGTCGGAGAAGTAGTTCGGTTCCTTCGGCGTCGTCATGTAGATGCCCGGCTGGGCGGCGAGTTGCGCCTGCAGGGTCGAGGTGCCGCATTTCATCGCGCCGATGATCAGGAAGTCGGGGGCCGCCATCGGATCACTCGCCCGGTGCATGCCGTGGCCCGAGCGGGCGGGTGGCGTTGATCCAGATGTCGCGCGCCTCGGCCTCGGCGGCGCGATGCCGCGGCTTGCCGAAGAGGATACGTCCCTGCGCCAGCAGCCGACCCAGCAGCCAGGCGAGATTGGCGGAGATCATCCCTGTCCAGCCGCCGGTCTGGTAGAGGAACCGCGTGCGCGAGGCGTAATAATAGGCTGGGAGGCGTTTCTTTTGCGAGATCAGCGTCTTGACAGGTCCGCTGCCGCCGCGGTGATGGACGCAGCGCGCCTCCGGGACGTGCACCAGCGCCCAGCCGGCCCGCCGGGCGCGGTGGCAATACTCGGCATCCTCGAAATAGAGGAAATAGCCTTCGTCCATCGGGCCGATCGCCTCGACCATGGCGCGGCGCAGCAGGATGCAGGCAAAGCTCGCCCATTGGATCTCCGCCGGCGCGGGGGCGGGGCCGATGGCGACCTCGTGGGATTTCAGGAGCGCCGTGACGGGGCCGGAGCCCGCGCCGCGGATCAACTCGCTCGCCGCGCCCGGGAAGCGGAAGCTGGAGGTCTGCACCGTGCCGTCCTCGCCTTCCAGCCGCGGCGCGAAAAGGCCGGCCTCGGGGCGTATTTCGGCGGCGGCGAGCAGGGCGGCGAGGCAGCCGGGACGCAGCTCTGCGTCGGAATTGAGCACAAGGGTGAACTCGCTGTCGCAGGCCGCCATGCCGCGATTGTGACCGCCGGAAAAACCGGTGTTTTCGGTCGAGCGGACCAGGTCGACCGGCGCGTCAGGATGCGCGGCGATCCAGTCGGCGATTGCTTCGGCCGATCCGTCGCCGGAGGCATTGTCGACGATGATGATGCGGCCGTCCGTCGCTGGGCGGTCCGCGTCGCCTGCGAGATCGGCGAGGACAGAGCGGAGGCAGGCCAGGGTCAGCGCTGCGGTGCGGTAATTGATGATGGAAATCGTGACGTAGGCGCGCATTCAGGTCTTTCGCTGCGGTTGCCAGGTCGAGGTCGTCTTTCGCACCGGCGTGTAGGGCGAGCGTGGCGTCGCGGAAGCCTGTGGCGCCGGCTGCGCGGCAGCCGCGGGTTGCAGCTCCATCCGCCCGGCAAGGGCGCCCGCGAGCATCCAGGTGAGCGGCGTGATCCCGGCATTTGGGAGCAGGTCGATCAGGTTGGCAGTCAACGCCAGGGCGAGCGCGATTGCAAGTCCCTGGGCCTTGGGGTCGTCGAGGTGCCGCCGCCGGAACGCCAGTTGCAGCACCGGCAGGCACAAGAGCCCGAACATGGCGAGGTAGCGGGCCCAGCCGCCCTGCGAGAGCGTGATGATCCAGAAGCCGTCGCTGGTGGTGCGGTCGATCCCGCGCTCGTCATAGACCCGCCAGCGTCCCCATTCGCCCCAGCCGAAGAGCGGCTTCTCGGAGACCCGCTCAAGCAGCATGTTCTCGTTCCGCAGCCGGCCATTGAAGGACTTGGCCCTGTCGGCGTCGATCTGTTCGGTAACGGCGGCGATCTGGTCCACCGCCACCAGACCCGATCCGCGCAGCATCGGGTAGCCAAGCACCGCGAGCGTGATCGCCGCGACAAGGACAAGCTGCACGCGACGGCCAAAGATCAGCGCGATCGGGGCGAAAATGATCGACAGGACCAGCGCGCCGAGCGACTTGGAGACGGCCTGCGTGGCAAAGATCCAGGCCGCGGCGGCCAGAAGCCGGACCTTCTGGCCTCCATCGCTGATCCGGGCGTACCCCAGCGTGGCCACCAGGGCGCTGGTGAAGAAGATCGCGAGCCATAGCCCGTGCTGCAGGAACACCACCGGCCGGTAGCCGTCGCCCCGGATGTGCTGCAGCCAGGAATGCGGGAAGAAGCCGTAGACCATGCGGTTGAGTTGCGGCGACATACGCACCTCGAAGAGCGCCAGCAACGTGTAGGCGAGCGCGGCGAAGACGAGCACGCGGATCATGCGTTCCTGGTCCTCGGTCGCTGCGATGTATTTCCGGGCGAGCAGGAAGGGCAGGATCGTGCCGAGACTGCCCAAGATCTGCGCCATCGCGTCCTTCAGCGTCATCCCCGGCAGGGACCTGTCGGCAAGGCGCAGCGGCTCGCTGTTGGTGAGCGTCGTGCCGAGCGCGCCCACGACCAACAGGAGCAGGCAGAGCCTCAGGGCGTTGCTGGCGGGAAGCCAGCCGGCAAGGCTCGTGGGCGGTGCGATCCGTGCCATCGCGGGCGTCGGGCGCGGGGCCATGAGCACCAGCAGCAGTCCGGCAACGGCGGAAGCCAGGCGCTTCTCGTAGGGCGGGAGCAGCGGCAGGTTCACCGAGATCGCGGGCGGCACGAGGAGATAGCCGCCGATCATCGCCAGCGACAGCCCGGTGGCCAGCGGCAGCCTGCGAAACGCGAGCACGCAGAACACGGGCCAGGCCCAGAGCACGACAAGGGCGAAGGTGTTGGGCATGGCCCCCCTCTGAAGGATCCGCGGGCAACATAGACCCGGCCCGAGCGATTGAGAACCCGCCAGCGCCCCCTTTCCTCGGCCCGGAGGCGGGCCTAGAACGGGGCGAAAGGCGGCCCCTGCGGTCGGCGGGGATCGAGCGATGGACGACACCACGAAACGGCGCGAGGGCGCCCATGCGATGCGGCCGCCCCGCGTGCTGGCAGTCGCCTCCTCCGGCGGGCACTGGGCCGAGCTTATGCGGCTCACGCCGGCCTGGGAGGGCTGCGAGCTGGTCTATGCCACGACGGACCCCGCCTTGCAGGCGGATCTGGCCGGGCGCGGCGACGCGCGTTTCGTGGCGATTCCCGACGCGAGCCGCTGGAGCCGCTGGCAGCTCGTGCGGCTGGTGGCGCGTCTTGCCTCGCTGATGCTGCGGCTCCGGCCCGACGTGATCGTCACCACCGGGGCGGCGCCGGGCTACGTGGCGCTCAGGCTCGGGCGGCTCTTTGGCGCGCGGGGGATCTGGGTCGACAGCGTCGCCAACGCGGGTGCGCTTTCGATGTCGGGTCGGATGGCCGGTCCGCATTGCGATCTCTGGCTGACCCAATGGCCGCATCTCGGCCGCGAGGCGACGGGTGCTTCGGAAGGGCCTGAGTATTCGGGGAGCGTGCTGTGATCTTCGTGACCGTGGGCTCGCAGTTGCCCTTCGACCGGCTGGTGGGGGCGATGGACCGCTGGGCGGCGGCGCATCCCGACACCGAGGTCTTTGGCCAGATCCTCACCGACGGGCAGTCGGGCTTCCGTCCCCAACACTTCCGGACCGTGCGGAGCCTTGCACCGGCGGAATTTGCCAGCCGCTGTGCTGCCGCGCGCTGCATCGTCAGCCATGCCGGCACGGGCGTAATGATCGCCGCGATGACACATCGGGTGCCGCTTGTGGTTCTGCCTCGCCGGTCCGGAACCGGCGAGGTGCGCAACGATCACCAGCTCGACACCGTGGCGCATCTGGGCGGCCGGCCGGGGATCTTCGTGGCGATGACGACCGCAGACCTGCCCGACGCCCTTGAGGCAGCACTGGCCGAGGGGGCGCCGCGCCCTGACATGAAGCCGGAAGCCGACCCGGATATGATCGCGCGAATCAGGGCGGAGATTTTCCGCGGCCGCCGCTAGGGCGTGCCGGGGCCGCGCAGGCCGGCCTGCCGGGCTTCGACCTCCTCCAGCGCCCTCCGCTTGCCGACCCTGAGCGCCCGGCGTTGATAGCGGCGGATGAAGGCGATGAGGGCGGTGTCCTGCTGGCGGGGCTTGCCGGCGAGCCAGGACTCGCCGTAACCCCAGAGCATCGCGAGGCCGCCGATCACATAGGGCGGGCGGGTCATGCGATAGAGCGCGGTCGCGGTGAAATAAAGCGGATCGGTGCCCATGTAGTACTGGGCATATCCCGCCCGCCTTCGGCCACTGACGATGCCGCTCTGGCTCGACCCCATCGGGCGCAGGTGTTCGATCCGGATCTCCGGGTCGTCCCAGCTGCGCGCCGTCCAGCCGAGTTGCCGCGCCTTGTGGCAGTCGATCGAGTCCCAGTTCACCTCGCGGACGAATCCGCCGATCTCCTGAAAACAGGCGACACGGTAGAACTTGGTCATGCCGACCGAGGCCTCGTCGCCGCATTTCTCGCTGATCCAGGCGCCGGAGGTGGTGCGGTACCAAGGCTTGCCGGAGCAGGTGCCGAGGCGCGGGTCGGCTTCCAGCCGGTCCATCAGGGTGGCGAAATAGGCGCGCGGCAGATCGAGGTCGAGGTCGAGCTTGCAAAGGTAGTCGAACCCGTCGAGCGGCGGCGCTGCAGCGAGCCCGGCCTCGAAGGCCTCGATCACCCCGGGCCCGACGGCGCGGTGTCCGCGGTCGGGTTTGGGAACGACCCGGATCCACTCGTGCCGTGCCGCGTAATTCGCGAGAATCGCGGGGGTTTCGTCGGTCGAGCCGTCGTCGACCACGATCCAGAGCGCCGGCCGCTCGGTCTGGGCGACCACGGCGTCGAGGGTCCGGCGCAGGTAAGCCGCCTCGTTCCGGCAGGGCGAGACGACCAGGTAGCGGCGGGAGGCGGGTGGGGCGGTGTCTGGCATCGGGCGTGGCGTCGGAAATGGCGGGTTTGCCCGTGGCTTCTACGCCAGCGGAGCCCGCATTGCCATGGCGTGCCGAGGGGGCAGCGAACGGTGGGGTCGGGCGGCGTTAACTCTCTCTTCACATAGTCTGCCGCAACCGGCCGCCAGACATATCGGAGCAAACCCCATGCAGACCGTCCGCTCGCTCGTCCAACCCTTCTCGCGCAAGATCTCGAGCGGGAGCACTCCCACGAGCACGCCGAGCGCCACGCTCTCCATTCTCACCCACCAGCCGCAATCCATCGCGCCGGCGGGAGTGTTCTTCGAGGCCGAGGTCACGGGCATCGGCGGCGAGGCTCCCAACCATGAGCTGCGCTTCAAGTGGCGTTTCGGCGAGGTGGCCGACAACCCGCTCGACCTGCCGCGCAACGCGGCGATCTGGGGCAACACGCTGTCCGAGGCCTATGGTCCAACCGCGAGCCACGTCTTCACCCGGCCCGGCACCTACACCGTCACCTGCGAGGTGACCGACGGCAGCCGAACGCTGACCGGGACGACCGAGATCGCCATTGCCGATCCGGACGAGATCTATACCGGCAGCGCGACCTGGGTGGTGGCGGCGGATGGCGATTTCACCGGTGCGCCGGCGGGGGCGGTGCAATACACCGACCTTGGCGCGGCGCTTACGGCCTACCGGACAAAGAGCGCGCCGACCCGGCTGCTGCTCAAGCGTGGCGAGAGCTATCCGATCGCGGCGCAGTACGAGGTCCGCTCCTGGGGCGGGCGCAACAACTACACCGTCGGCACCTGGGGCAGCGGGGCCAACCCGGTGATCGACAGCAGCGGCTCGGCCTACGACACCTTCGTCCGCGGAAATTGCTCGGACATCCAGTTCATCGACATCGATTTCCTGGGCGCCTTCGACCCGACCACCGAGACCGGCACCTCGCAGGAAATCTTCCTGCTGACCTATGACGGGAACCTGACCTTTCAGGGCTGCAATTTCCGCAACTTCGGGATCGCGATCAACTTCCAGCACACGACCGGCGCGCTTTCCATGCTGGGCTGCTCGATGCAGGGCTGGCAAGGCTACGGCATCCTCGCCCAGAACTCGCAATACGTCGGCCTGACCGGCTGCCGGATCGAGCAGGACCCGGCCGGGCTCGGCGGTGGCCCGAAGGACGGCAGCGGCCATTGCGTGCACGGCCCGCTGCGCTTCGGCAGCCCTTCGGCGGACGGGTTCAACGTGGTCGACCAGTGCCAGTTCTTCTCGCGGAACGGCTGGAGCTATGCCGTCGGACGGATCGCGCACCAGGCCTGCATCCGCTGGAACGTCTCGGGCATCGAGGGCGCGCGGATCAACGTGCAGCGCATCGTGGCCGAGGGTGGCTGGACGGTCATCGACAGCTTCGGCAACACCTCCACGTCTCCGGAACTCCCGGGCGAGGTGATCTTCGAGAAATCCCTGCTGATCGGCACCGCAAACAGTCACGGCGCATTCCGGCTCGGCCATTCCGGCTTCACAGCCCGCAACAACGTGATGATCTTCCCGAACGTGCCGACAGAGACCAATTTCGGCCCTTCGGCGGCGTTCAAATGGGACGTGGACAGCTCCACCGCAGAGAACGATGCCGGTGCCTTCCGGATCTACAGCAACACCGTGATCGACCTGCGCGATGACTCCAACACCCTTGGCGCGACGGTCGCGGTGGAGACGCCTCCCGCGGCCTTCACCGGGGTCGAGGCGGCCAACAACCTGGTGTTCCACCCCAATGTGACCGGCGGCGACACCGGCGCGGCCCCGCTCGATGACACGGTGCTGTTCCAGGCGCTCTATCCCGGGCTCCACGATTTCGAGAACACCCCGCTCGATGCCGCCTATGCCAGCCCGGCGGACTTCATCGCGCTTTACCAACCGCTGCTCGGCAGCGCTGCCGACGGCGCCGCGGGCGGGCTGGTGGCGCTCGACGACTTCTTCGGCGCCCTGCGTGGCGCGAGTGCGGCAACCGGGGCCACGCAGCCGCGCCCGTCGCCTTTCACCGCCGCTCAAGCGACGCTCGACGACCAGAGCCATGTCACGGTCACAGGAACGGTCGAGGCCGGTGCGGTCGCGCTCGGCTCGCTGGAGACGGTCACGGCTGCGGGCCTCACGCTGGAGGGAACCTACTGGGCCCATTCCGTCCTGCGGGAAGAGCTTCCCGGCTCCTCCTACCGGGCGCGGCTGCTGTCGCCCACGATGATGCCCTCGGCGCGCAACCGCGGCCTGCACCAGGTCTGGCCCTTCGAGGCGGCCTCCAACACGCAGGCGCAGTTCCTCGCAGGGTCCGCCTGGTCGGGCGAGCACCTTGAGCGTTTCGACGTCGTGAAGATGGACGATATCCTGGCGCTGCCCTGGGACATCTACGTGCTCGCGGGCCAGTCGAACATGGCCGCCGGGGCGACGACCTCGCTCGGGCTCGACGCGGAGCAGGACGGCTGGAGCGACCCACGGCTGCTGCAATGGCCGGGGTCGTCGCAGGAATCGAGCTATGGCACGGTCATCGACACGGTCCATGCCGCCCATGCGCCGCTGCAGATGTCCTCGCTGACACGCGGTCTGTCTCCGGGCCTCGCCTTCGGCCAGTCGATCGTCGGCCGGAAGCCAGAGCGCTGTGTCGTGCTGGTCTGCGCGGCCTGGCCGGCGACGACGCTGGAGGGGGCAGGCGGCGCCTGGAACCCGGACGGCACCGATCCCTACGCCTATGCCCACGCGGTCGCGCGGACCAACGCCTGCCGCGCGGCGGCGCCCGCGGGCAGTGCGGTGCGGGCGGTGCTCTGGGGGCAGGGCGAGGCCGATGTGACGGCCGACATGTCCTCCTATCCCACGGCTTTCGCGGCGATGCGAACGGCCTTTGGGGCGGCGACCGGAGCCGCCGGGGCGCCATGGATCATCCTCGGCCCGCTGCCGGACGGCACCAACACGCACCAGGCGGAGTTCCTGCGGGTGCAGGCGGCAATGGACATGGATTCCGGCGGGCCGGAGGCGCAGCCCGACTGCATCTACGTCGCGCGCGATGCCGGCCATGTGGAGGCCGACGGCACCCATTCGGATGCCGAGGGGCAGCGGATCGCCGGCCGCCGCGCCGCGGAGCAGGCGATCCTGCGGCTGGGGTTCTGACGCGGGCGCGCGCGGGCCATCACCTGACACCCGGGACGGATTGCGGGGCGGCGGATCTTCCGTCGCCCCCCTTTGCATTGCGGGTGGAAATGCCACGCCGCATCGGTCACCTTCCGACCATGGCCGCACGCTGCCAGCCGCGATGCCCGACCGACAGGAGACGATGTGCGCAGGTTCCGATTTCTCTCCATGCCGATCCGAGGGCTGCGCTTTCTGACGCCGCTCATTCTGCTTGCCGGGCTGCTGATACAGGCAGGCGAGGTGCAGGCCGCGCCCTCGGTGACCATCCGCGCCGAGGCGCCGAACGGGATCGCCCCGCATGGTGTGTTCTTCCGCGCTGCCGTCGGAGACTGGGGCGAACGACCCGCACACGAGCTGCGCTATCGCTGGGAGTTCGGCGAGGATCGGGAAGCGCTGGTCGCGCTGCCGCGGGTCGCAGCGATCTGGGGCGCGTCGCTCGGCGATGCCTTCGGGCCGACTGCGATGCATGTCTTCGCGACACCGGGCAGGTACACCGTGACCTGCGAAGTGACGGACGGCACGACCACCATCACGGCCACCGCGACCGTGGTGGTGGAGGACCCGGAGCGCGCCTTTGGCCCCGCGGGCACCATCGTCGTCGCGCAGGACGGCGATTTCACCGGCGCGCCACCGGGCGCACGTCACACCCGCCTCGATACCGCGCTCCACGCCTATGCCGGGCTTGGCGTGGCGCGGGGGCGGTTGCTGCTCAAGCGGGGCGAGACCTACGCGCTGCGCGACGCCATCGACATCCGCGACGACAAGGCCCGCAAGAACTTCTACATCGGGGCCTGGGGGCAGGGCGCGCGGCCCGTGCTCGACACCTCGGCGAATCCGCGCCCGGCGATGCACCGGGGGCCGAAGGCGATGTTCCCCGTGCAGATCTGGGGGCTGGAGATCCGCGGCGGCTGGGATCCGGTGACCGAGACCGGCCGGCCCAGCCCGGGGCTCCTGATGACGCAATCCGGCCAGTGGACGGTGCACGACATGCATTTCACCGGCCTCTCCATCGCGGTCCACATGTCGAGCAAGGAACCGGGGTCGATGGCGCTCTCCGATTGCGTGATCGAGCGCTGGCAGGGCTATGGTCTGCTGGCCAAGCAATCTACCTTTGTCGGTATCACCGGCTGCCGGATCGAGCAGGATCCGATGGCGCTCGGCGGCGGTCCGAAGGGGGGCAGGCACAACGATCATGGGCCGGTCCGCTTCAGCGCGCCGCTGCTGTCGGGCTATCACGTGCTGGACAAGGTGCAGCTCTTTTCGCGCAACGGCTGGTCCACCGCGGGCGGCCGACAGGCGCACCAGGCGCTGATCCGTTGGAACGTCACCGGCACCCGCGGCCCGCGCCTCAACGCGCAGCGTATCGTGGGCGAGGGCGGCTGGTCCTTTGTCGACCTGCACGGCAACACCTCGACGGCCAAGGACCGGTTCGGCGAGGTGATCCTGGAGAAATCGCTCTTCATCGGCACCGCAAATACCCAGGGCGGCGTTTTTGTCGGTCATTCCGGGGTGAGCCTGCGCAATTCCGTGTTCGTCTTTCCGGATGTTCCGAAAGAGACCAACCGAGGCCCGTCGGCGGTGGTTCGGTGGGCGGTCGATACGCGATTCACCGATGCCGAGAACAATGCCGGCCCGATCCGGGTCTACAACAACACGCTGGTCGACCTGCGCAGCGACGCCAACAGCGACGGGCCGAGCCGGATGGAGGAGGCGAACCGGCGCGACTTCACCGATGTCGTGGTCGCCAACAACGTCGTGCTGACCCCCAATGTCAGCGGCGGGACGACGGGCGATGCGCCGCTCGACGCCACGCCGCTGTTCGAGGCCTATTACCCGGGTCTGGCCGATACGCAGACCTGGCCGCTCGACCCGGCCTTTGCGAGCCCGAAGGGCTTCATCGCGCTCTACAGGCCACAGGCCGGCAGCGCGGCGATCGGGGATGCGGGGCAGGGGCCGGTGGCGCTCGACGATCTGACCGGCGCACTGCGGGGGGCGTCTCCGAGCCGGGGCGCGCTGGAGCCGGACTAGGACGCTAGCAGCCGGCCTCGGCGGCGGCGATGGCGGAGTGCAGGCGGGTCATCTCTGGGGCGAGGGCCGGAGGGTAATGGCCCATCCGCTGGGCGAGAGCCTCGAAGCGCCAGCGCCAGTCCAGCCGCCGAAGCGCCTCGAGGTGATTGCGGCGGGCGGTCTCCGGGGCCCAGGCCGCCGCTGCCTCGGCAAGCTGCGCCACGTTCTCAGCCCGGTCGATCCGCGGGAAGTCCAGCAAGGCGCCGGGCCAGTCGACCAGCTCGAGGTCGCCCTGCGGCTGGCTTCCCGCCACCACCGCGCCGCAGGCCAGCGCATCGGTCCAGCGCGCGGTGATGTACTCGACGCTCGGGTGCACATAGGGCGCGGGGGCCGCGAGGTTGGAATGGGCAATCACGAACTTCGCGTTCGAATAGGCGGACATGATCTGCGCCTGCTGCGTCTCCGGCGTGTCGCCGAAGGGCGGCCGCCCGGCAAAGCGCAACCCGGCGGCGGCGCAGGCCGCGCCGCTCGCGACGTCGTTGTCCCAATCGGGTGGCTGGCGCCCGACCCGCAGCACATCGACCGGGCGCTCGGGATTGGCGGAGCCCAGGTCCAGCACGTCGCTGCCCCATCCGAGCCAGAGTGCCCGTTTGCCGAACTCACTTTCGTAGAAGTCCCGGTCGCCGCCGCGGGTGAAGCAGATGACGTCGTAGGCGTCGAGCTTTTCCGTCGGGGGCAGGCGGTCGACCCAGAAACTGTCGATCAGCCAGAGAACGCGCAGGCGATACGAGGCGAGCCGGTGGCGCGGCGTCAGCAGCGAGAGCGTCTCGGCCGGGGTGCGGGCGACGAAGATCGCGATGTCCCCGTCGCCGTGCCGCGGGGGCATGAGCAGGGGCAGCAGGCTGCGGCCCGCGCGCGAGTACCGGGCCACGCTGGGCTGGTGGAGCCGCGCGCCCATGCAGCGCGCCATCAGCCCGATCATGTGCAGCACCGGAGTCCAGCCGGCGACGGGCGTCATGTTGGCGATCAGCTGGATTGCCATCGCGTCCGCTTCCTTGTCCGCAGGAGGGCGTTCAGTAGTAGTAGTCTGAATTGTACCCGTAAGTGGACGATGCGAAACGGTTTTTATTCAGCACCACGCCGAGCACCGTCGTCAGGTCGTTCAACTGGCGCAGGCTGACGTCGATCTGGTCGATCGTTGTCTGCTCGGCGGCGGCGAGGAGCAGCACGCAATCGACGCGTTGCAGGAAGCCGTAATTGTCGTCGGTCGAGAGCATCGGGGGCAGGTCGAAAAGCACGACATCGGGCGCGAACTCCGCCTCGATCTGGGCCAGCGCGGAGACCGTGCGCTCGCTCTGGAGCAGTTCTGACGGCGCGACGGCAGGCGCTACGTTCATCCCGATGGCGACGTTTTCGCTCAACCTGAGCGCGTGGTCGGCGAAGCTGACGGAGCCGCGCAGCACGTCAGCCATGCCATGCTCGACGGATTGCCCGAGCATCTTCGCGAGCCGCGGGCGGCGCAGGTCGAAATCGAGCAGCAGCGCGGTCACGTCCGGCTGGCGAGCGAAGGCGAAGGCGAGGTTGGCCGCGACCGTGGTCTTGCCGCATTCGGGAGTGGGCGAGACGATCCCGACCCGGCGCCAGCCGTTCTGCTTGAGCTGATGCAGCATCCGGGTGCGGAGCAGGTCGAAGGGCACCGCTTCCTTGCCGCCGCGCAGGGCGAGCAGGCGGTTGCGCTTGAGTTCCCTGGCCTCCCGGTCGAACGGGCGCAGCGACTGCCAGACCTGCGGACGGCCCCGCCCGACGGCCGGGGCGGGGTCGGTCGGCGGCGAGACAGGGAACGGTGTCTGCGGGGCGGCGGCAGGGCCAAGAAGCGGGTCCTGGGTCGCGCCTGTGGGCAGGGGCGGCGGCGACAGCGGGCGGGAGGGCTGGCCCGCCAGCGCCTTCTCGCGTTCGGCGCGGGCCTTCTCGATGGCAGCGTGCAATCTGTCCATGGGTCGCCTCTTTTCTCCGTCGCCGTCCGGGCCTACCAGCGTACGCCCAGGCGGTTCATCGTGTTCTCGGCGACCAGATCCAGCGGCATGTAGAATTCATGCACAGCATAGATCAACGCCGGTCCCCCGACCAGGATCGCGAGGATCAGCGCCAGCTTCAAGCCCCGGTCGATCATCTGCTGCCGGCTGGAGCGCACGTAGGGGATCGTGGCGATCGGCATGACCTCGAAATGGGCGACGATGTCGTCGGCGCGGCGCACCGAACGGTTCAGGAATTCCAGCAGGAACACCAGGCCGAGCCCGGCGAGGATGCCGGTCGCGATGCCGGCCCCGGCGAGCTTGATGCGGTTCGGGCGGGTCGGTGCGCTCGGCACGGCGGGCGGCTCGATCACGGTGATCCGCTGGCCGCGCGACAGCAGCTCGATCCGCTCCCCGGTAGAGGCGCTGCTCAGCCGGTCGGAGGCGGCGTTGTACTGTTTCTGGGTATTCAGGTAATCGCGTTCCAGCGCCTCGAGTTGCAGCGCGTTTGCCGGCGTGCGCGCGATGGAGCCGCGCAGTTCCTCGACCCGCCGCAGCGTCTCGTCGCGCTGGCTGGCAAGCGTGGCGACGCGCATCCCGATCCCTTCGAGCTGCAGGTTCAGCATGGGATTGTCGGTCTGGGCGAGGTTCGCAATCCCGTTCTCGGAAGTGCCGTCGTCGGCGGTGGCCTCCCCCTGCGGCGCGGTGCCGATGCCGAGTTCCGCCGCGATCGCCTCGCGGAGCTGCTCGATCCGGGCGAGTTGCTGGACGACCCGGGGGTTGGTCTCGGAATAGACGCCGCGCATCTCCTCCAACTCGCGCTCCAGTTGCAGAAGCCGCTGCTGGCGCGGGGTGAGCGTGCCGCCGGCGGCGGTGGCGTTGAGCCCGGAAAGCTGGTTCTGGGTTTCCGCGAGGCGCAGCAGCTGCTCCGCCTGTCCCTGGAAGTTCTCGATGTCGGCATCGATGGTTGTGAGCCGCTCCTCAAGTCGCGACAGCTCGGCCATCCGGTAGTTCAGCGTCTCCGGCAAGGCATCGGCATTGCCATTCTTGAACTCCAGGATCTCGCGGCTCTTGGCATCGAGATCCTCCCCAAGGCGCTCCACCTGCTGTTCGAAGAACTCCATCGTGGTGACGGCCCGCGCGGTGCGGAACTCGGCGTCTTCCTCGAGAATCAGCGTCAGGTAGGCGTTGAGCACCCCGGCGGCGGCCTGGGGCGAGGGGGCCTCGAAGGAGATGTCCATCAGCGTTGCCGCATCCCGGCCCGAGGTGCTGCGCACCCGGGTCTGTGCCCGCATGGCGCGCACGATCTCGTCGGGATTGAGCAGGGACTGGTTGTGGACGGCGGTGATGTCGTTGGCGATGTCGAGCAGGTTCTCGCGGGTCAGCAGCCGCTGCTGCACGATCTGGAGCTGCTCCAGCGCCGGCGTGGAGACGGTCGACTCGGCGAGATTGTCGGGGATCTGCTTCGACTCGACGATCAGCCGCAGGTCGCTTTCGTAAGAGGGGGGCAGGGTCAGCGCGACAATGACCGAGGCTGCGGAGATCGTGACCGCGACCAGAAGAAACCAGTGCAAGCGTCGGATGAAACGGGAAAAATAGAACCGGACGTCCGACATCTCAGGCCCTCTTGCGCTCGAGGGTGCCGCCGCCAAAGAAGACGCCGTCCTCGATCACCCGCAACACGACGTCTTCGTCCACCACCTTCAACCCGTCGCTCCAGGCATAGAGCATGCAGAGGTCGCAAAGCTGGTTGATCAGCCGCGGAATGCCGTCGGTCGCCTCGTGGACAAGGCCGGTCGCGGCCTCGGAGATCTCCGCGCCGGTGCCGCCTGCGGTGCGCAGTCGGTGGCCGATGAACTGGGTGGTGGCCTCGGCGTCCAGCCGCTCCAGGTGGAAGCTCGCTGCGACCCGCTGCGCCATCTGCTGCATGTCGGGCGAGAGCACGACCTCGCGCAGTTCCGGCTGGCCAACCAGGATAAGCTGCAGCAGCTCGTCCTTGTTGGAATTGATGTTGGTGAGCATCCGGAGCTCCTCGAGCCCCTTCTTGCTGAGGTTCTGCGCCTCGTCGAAGATCAGCACCACGCGCCGGCCGGCGGCGTAATCGGCCACCAGCATGTCCTGGAGGCGGCGGAACATCTGCACGTAGGTCTCGTTGCGGTCGATCTCCATGCCCAGGGCGTTCATCGACCATTGCAGCAGCTCGCCCCGGTCGCCCTGGGCGTTCGAGACCATGCCGACCCGCAGCTCGCCGGTCAGCCGTCCCATCAGCGCATGCAGGAGCGTCGTCTTTCCGGCGCCCACGTCGCCGGTGATGAGCGTGATCGGGGCCCGCGACAGAACGCCGAATTCCAGCACGGCAAAGGCGCGGCGATGCTGCGCCGACCAGAACAGGAACTCCGGATCGGGCACCAGCGTGAAGGGGCGCCGCGCGAGCCCGAAGAAGCCTGCATACATGTCCTGCGACATTGTCGACGTGCCTCCATCGCGTCGCGTCTTGCCTGCGCGACCTGGTGCTGCCCGGCGCTGCGATCACGCTGGGCGGTGCTTTCTGACTACTTCGATTCGACCGCCGACACAAAAAAGGATGACGATCCATGGTGCCGGCGCCGGAACCTCGCACAATCCCTGCGCTGGCACCAGTGTTAACGCCTATGGCTGTATCGTGGCGATGCCAGGTTCGGCAGAAGCTTAAGACTCTTGCGAAATTGTCTGGTTCATCGGGATTCAACTGTCTATGGTCCCCGCAAGAAGAGGGGACACTCTCTATGAGAGCAGGTGTGTTGTGATGTCGTTTGTTTCGCGCAGGTTTGTCGAACAGGCTCCCACGGAAAGCCTGTCCGTTCTGACCGCCTCGCGGTGGCACCACAGGTTCTACAGGCGCTATGGCAAGCGGGGTCTCGACCTGACTCTCGTGCTCCTCTCGGCGCCCTTCGTCCTGTCCTTCGTCGGCTTTCTTGCAATTCTCGTGCGCGTCTTTTCCCGCGGTCCTGCCTTCTACTGGCAGGAGCGGGTGGCGCGCGACGGCTCGTCCTTTCGCATGCTCAAGCTGCGCACGATGGTCGTGGACGCCGATGCGATCCTCGAGGCCCATCTCGCGGCCAACCCCGCGGCCCGCGTGCAGTGGGACCGGTCCCAGAAACTGATCGACGACCCGCGGGTGACCCGGATCGGCCGTATCCTGCGCCGCTGCTCGCTCGACGAGCTGCCGCAGCTCTGGAACGTGCTGCGCGGGGACATGGCGCTGGTCGGTCCGCGGCCGATGATGGTGGAGCAGGCGCCGATCTATCCCGGCACCGCCTATTTCCGCATGCGGCCCGGCATCACCGGGCCTTGGCAGGTCGCAGACCGCCACGGCAGCACCTTTGCCGACCGTGCCGGTTATGACGCCAGCTACGAACTTTCGCTCGGCCTGAAGAACGATCTGCGGTTGCTGATGCGGACCGTTGGTGTGGTGTTGCGCGGTACGGGTGTATAACCTGCCGCGCGATGCGCAGGGCTCGAAAACACCGGGGGATTTCGTGAAACATCGCTTGACGACCGCAGCCATTCTCGCGGCCACCCTGCTGCTGTCCGCCTGTGACAGTGCCGAGGAACGCGCCGAGGCGCATTACGAGGCCGGTATCGCCTTTCTCGAAGAGGGGGACGACCAGCGCGCATCGCTGGAATTCCGCAACGCGCTGCAGCTTGTGCCCGATCACCGCGGCGCCGGCATCGCCTTTGCCGAGTTGCTGGCCGACCAGGACCGGTTCGACCGCGCGGCGAGCTATTACCTTCGCATGGTGGAATACGATCCCGATTTCGCCGAGGGGCGGGTCCGGCTGGCGGAGCTGGCGCTCGACTCGGGCGACATCGCGACCGCGCGGCGCAGCGTGGACAAGGCGATCGAACTGGGGGCCGCCTCGCCGCGAACCGAGGCCGTCGCGGCCTCGCTGGCCTACCGGGATGCCCTGCAATCCTCCGACCGGATCGGTCGCGACGCCGCCGCCGGCCAGGCGCGCCGGCTGGTGGAGGAGGAACCCGGGCTGGTCCACGCCCGCCGCATCGCCGTGTTCGACGCCGTGCAGCGAGAGGCCTGGAACGAGGTGATTGCGCTTGCCGATGCCGGCATCGCCAATGCGCCCGAGAAATACGAATTCTACGACATCCGCCTGCGCGCGCTTGAACAGGTCGGCCGCAACCCCGAGGTGACGGCGCTGCTCGAGGACATGGTCGAGCGCTTCCCCGAGGAGGAGGCGCTGCCCCAGACGCTGGCGCAATGGTACGTTCTGGAGGGCGATATCGCCTCGGCCAAGGCTCTGCTGCGTGTCGAGGCCGCGGAGGCGCCCGAAGACCTGGAGACCCAGCGGACGCTCGTGTCCTTCCTGCGGGAGCACCAGGGCGACGCCGCCGCAGAGGCGGAACTTGAGCGACTGGCCGGGCAGGGGGACGCAAACAACCTGTCCTACCGGGCGATGCTGGCCACGCTGAAATACCAGACCGAGCGGCAGGCCGAGGCGATTGCCGACATGCGGACGCTGCTCGACGAGGCCGCCGCCCTGCCGAAGGAAGAGCAGAAGCCGCAGGACGTCGCCAGCATCCGGGTGGATCTGGCACGGATGCTGCTGGAGCAGGGCGAGTCGGATGCTGCCCGGGAGCTTGTCGAGGCGGCGCTGCGCGACGACCCCACCCGGACCGAGGCGCTCAAGATGCGGGCGACCTGGTTCATCGACGAGGACCGCGTCGAGGACGCGATCGTCGATCTGCGGACCGCGATGCGCGAAAGCCCGCAGGACCCGGCGATAATGACCCTGATGGCCGCCGCCCACGAACGCGCCGGCGAGACCGACCTCAAGCGCGAGATGCTTGCCAAGGCGGTGGAACTCTCCGGCAGCGCCCCGGCCGAGACCCTGCGCTATGCCGGGATGCTGATCGCCGATGGGCGCTACAACCCGGCCGAGGAAGTGCTGATGGATGCGCTGCGGCTGCACAGGGAGGACGTGGCGCTTTATTCCGAGCTCGGCCGGCTGATGGTGCTGCGCGAGGATTGGGGCCGGGCCGAGCAGGTCGCGACCAAGCTGGAGGAACTGGCCGCCGTGGGGCAGGACCCGGCCGCCGCACCCGCGATGAACACGCTCCGCGCGCAGATCCTCTCGGCCCAGGACCGCGAGGAGGATCTCTTTGCCTTCCTCGACGGTCTGTCCCGTGCCGAGGATGCCGGCATCGCCGCCGACATCGCGATCATCCGCGGGCTGGTTGATCAGGGCGACCTCGAAGGCGCGCGGGCGCGGTTGACGGAGGCGCAGGAGAAGGCACCGGATCTTCCCATTCTGCGGCTGCTCGACGTGGCCGTCACCTCCGCCGAGGGCGATCACGCCGCCGCCGCCGCCGCGCTCG
Organism: Tropicimonas sediminicola; assembly: GCF_900188335.1. Lineage (GTDB taxonomy): Bacteria > Pseudomonadota > Alphaproteobacteria > Rhodobacterales > Rhodobacteraceae > Tropicimonas > Tropicimonas sediminicola. The sequence goes on from NZ_FZOY01000003.1 coordinate 330,120, forward strand.
ACGGGATGCTCGCCGAGGCCCCGCAATCAGAGACGCTCTGGCTCGCCCGGATGCGGCTGGAACTGCTGCAGGGCGACCGGGAAGCCGCCGCCGAGGTGCTCGACCGCGGGCTCGAAGCGGTGCCGGAGGGGGCGAACCTGCTGTTCACCAAGGCCGGACAGCTCGAGGCCGAGGGCGATATCGACGGCGCGATCGCGATCTACGAGACGCTCTACGCCCGCAACAGCAACGCGGCCTTCGTCGCCAACAACCTCGCCAGCCTGCTGTCGATGTACCGCGACGATCCGGAAACGCTGCAGCGCGCCTATCGCATCAGCCGCCGCCTGCAGGATGCCGAAGCGCCGCCGCTGCGCGACACCTACGGCTGGATCGCGGCCCGGCTCGGCCGCTTCGAGGAAGCCGAGCGTCACCTCGCCTTTGCCGCCGAGGGGATGCCCCGGCACCCGGTGGTCCAGTTCCACTACGCCTTCGTGCTGGCCCAGCTCGGCCGCGAGTCCGAGGCGCTGGAGCGCTTCCGGGCCGTCGAGGCGCTGGACACGAGCCTGCTGTCCGAGGCCGACCGCGAGACCCTCGCCTCCGAGATCGCGCGGATCGAGGCCGGGGAGCCGCTCGCGCCCAGCCCGCAATGAGCCAGCCCGGGGCGGGAGGCGCCGCCGCGAGCCGGACGGGCGATGGCCTGATCCTTGCGATCGCGCTGTTGCTGACGTTCGGCACGCTCTATCGGCTCTGGCCCGTGCTCGCCGGCCCCCCGGCGCTCGCCGCGTTCTTCATGACCGAGGACGGCTACCTGATGCTGACCGTGGCGCGGAACATCGCGCTCGGGCTGGGGATGAGCGTGGCCGAGGGAACGATTCCCACAAACGGGGTGCAGCCGCTGCAGACATTCCTGTCGGCGATCCCCTTCCGGTTGACCGGGGGCGACAAGATCTCCGCGCTGACAGGCGTCCACCTGCTTCATGGGGCAATCGCGCTCGCCGGGGCCTTCGCCTGCCGCGCCTTTGCGGCCCGCCTGCTGGCCCCACGCGATGCGGCGCCGATCTGGCCCTGGGCCGTGGCGCTGCTGTGGTTCCTCGGTCCGCTGCTGGTGCGGCACTCGATGAACGGGCTGGAGACCGGGCTCGTGACCCTGATGGTGCTGCTCACGCTGCTGCTGTTCCTCCGGGTGCTGGAGCGCGGCGCCTCGGCTGGCGCGGCGGCGCGGCTGGGGCTCGGGGCGCTCTGCGGCCTGACCTTCCTCGCCCGGAACGACACGGCCTTCCTGATCGTCCCGCTCTACCTCGCATGGGCCGCCGACGGCCTGTTCCGCCAGCGCACCGGCCTGAAGGTCACCGCGCGCCGCATCCTGCCCGCCGGCCTGATGACGCTGGCCGTCGCCGCGCCCTGGCTCCTCAACAACCTCGTCCGCTTCGGGGCGCTGGTACCGATCAGCGGCACCGCGCAGCGCCTCTCCGCCGAGTTCGGCCAGAACGCCGATCTGCTGCCGGCGAAGCTCTTCGAACACGCCTTCCCGATGCTCCCGGTGCCCGTGCCGCTGGAAGCCACCGCGCTGACGCTGCCGCTCTTCACAATCGTGATGGTCGGGGTTCTGGGCGCCTTCCTCTGGAGGATGCTGCGCCACATGACCCCGGCCGCCTGTATCGTCGCGCTGGTCTGCCTCGCCTACGGCGCGGCGCTCTGCGTCTATTACGGGCTCTGGTTCGGTGCGCCGCATTTCCTGAGCCGCTACCTCGCGCCGCTGGCCCCGCTGCTCATCACCGCATCGCTGGCAGCCGCTCTCGAGCTTGGCCGCGTTCTGCGCCGCCCGGCGCTTCCGGGACAGCTGCTCGCCGGGGGCGGGCTTGGGCTCTGCGTCGTGCTTCTGGGGCTCGCGTTCCTGCCGCGCCCGCCTGGCGAGGGGCACCGGCAGGTGGTCGACTGGGTCGCGGAGAACGTGCCGGAGCAGGCCTGGGTCGGTGCGGTGCAGACAGGCACGCTGGGCTACTGGCACGACCGTACGATCAACCTCGACGGCAAGGTGAACCCCGCCGCGCTGGAGGCCCGCAAGCGCGAGGGCCATGTGCTGAACTACCTCGTGGAGAGCGAGATCGACTATATCGTCGACTGGCAGGGCGTCGGCGGCTGGGTGGAACGGCCGGAAGCCGCGGGCGGCTTTGCCGAGGCCTTCGAGCTGGTGCTGCGGGACCGGGAGGCGAACCTCTCGGTGATGCGCCGCAGGGAGCCTCGCCTGCCGTGACAGGCCGAGAGCTCACCGCCTATTTCAGCCGCGCGATCTTCTTGCGGTCGATCCGGGCCTGCGCGCCACGCGCCAACGGAGCCAGGTGCAGCCGCGTGCCGGCGGCCAGCAGCAGCGGGTCGATCACGCCATAGCGGCCGATCCGGTGGCCCCAGACCCCGCGCTTGTTCTGCAGCCAGAGCCCGAGCCGCCGGCCCGGCCCTGGCGTGATCGCGGGGGCGCCGCTGGCGGCATAGCCCCGCGCCTCCATCAGCCGCCCCAGGCGCGGCTCGAGCAGGCCGAGTTCGCGCTGGTCCTGTTGCTGCCGCCATTGCTCCGCCAGGTCCGGGGCGGGCGGGTCATAGGTGGAATGTTCGGCATAGGTCAGAAGGCCGGTGTCATAGTCGAGGCCGAGGAAGTCCATCATCCGGCCAAGCTCCGCCTCCGGCTGGCGTACCAGCGACTCGTAGCGCAGCGTGTGGACCTGCCCCAAGGCCAGCCGCTGCCGGCTCGCCTCCCAGGCGGCCTCGGTCTTCAGCCAGGTCTCGGCGCCGTAATAGCTGTTGCCGGCCCAGCCCATGCCAACGGCGGAGCGCGCCACGTCGCGGGGGTCGCGCAGCAGGTGCAGCACCGGCATCCGCGGCAGCAGGTCGAGCAGCCGGTCCAGCCCGCGATGGGCGACGAGCACCAGCGTCCCCTTCTCGCCGGCGCTTTCGGCCAGATCGGCGATCATGTCGGCAAAGGCGGCCTCGGCCTCGTCGGTCTCGGGCAGGTTTGCGGGGGAGGCGCGAAAGATCCGGTCGGCGGCGAGCGCCTCGAGGTCATAGCGCCAGCCGGTCGGCGTGCCGGGGGCAGGGCGCAGGTGATCGGTCAGGAAATCCGTTTCGCCCGGGCAGGTCAGGCGGGGATGGCCGTCGAGCATCAGCCGCAGCATCGTGGTGCCCGACCGCAGCGCCCCGTAGAGCAGGCAGAGCTGGGTCATCGCGGCGCGCCCGCATCTCCCGGCAGGTAGATCGGCAACAGGGGCAGCAGCTCCTGCGTGACCGAGCGCAGCCGCGCTTCGGCCGTCGCTTCGCTCTCTCCCGGCACAACCGGTGTCGTCAGCCGCACCAGCGCGCCGTCGGTGCGGCCCGTCTGCACGCCATCGACCACGAGCCAGGCCTTGGCCGCGAAATCCCAGGCGACCTTCCGGCCGCGCTGCTCGAACCAGTAATAGACGACCTGCCGCACCATGCCCTTCTGGATCACCGCGCGGTTGATGTTGAACCTGCCGTCCCAGCCGAGTTCGGGCGCGATGTCGACCCGCTCCAGGCTGGCGATCTCCCACCCCGACCCGGGCAGGCAGATCTCGGGCGAATGCACGCCGCCCTTGGACTGGTCGGCATACCAGGCGGAGAAGAAGTTCACCGCCGCCGGGCTGTCCGTGCCGTAAAGGTTCACCGAGTGGTAATCGTCCGCCGCCAGCCTGCGCGCGACCGGCGCGTCGAGCGCGATCGACGGCCCGGATTGCCAGGGGCCGAGCTCGGTCGGGAACAGGGCGAAGGGCGTCCGCTCGATCTCGCCCACGCCGCGCTCGGGCAGCGAGGCAAAGGTCAGCGCGCCAGCGAGCGGCAGCAGGAAGGCGGCGATCATGGAGGGCGAGGGCATGATCAGCTTCAGCCGGTTGACCTGCGGCCAGATGTTGGCGAGGTCCAGGTCGAGCGCCTCGCGACGCGCGCCCGCGCCGCGGAACGACAGCAGCATCAGCATCCGCGCCAGCAGGAACAGCAGCGCGACCGAAATGACGAAGATCACCCAGCCTTCGAAGAAATGCGAGAAACCCTCGAGGTGGCTCGGCCCCCAGTGCTGCACGATCAGCCCGGCCACCGCGATCCGCACCGAGTTCATCAGCATGGTGATCGGCGCGGCGGCAAGAAGCAGCACCGCCTTGTGCCATTTGGGCCCGGTGTAGAGGATCGCGAAGACGTAGGAGAAGGACAGGATCGGGAACAGGTAGCGCAGCCCGGAGCAGGCCTCGGCGACATGAAGCTGCAGCGTGCCGAGATCGATGATGTTGCCTTCCAGAAAGACGCTGACGCCCAGGAACCGCAGGATGTCGACGCCGATCTCGGAGGAGATCAGCTGAAGGAAGGCCGAGAGCTTGTAATAGAGCACGCCGGGCAGCGGCAGCATGTAGACGAGGTGCAGGACCGAGGGCCAGAACTCCACCCCGCGCCGCCAGCCGAAGCTGATCAGCAGGATCCCGGCGACCCAGAGGATCAGCGAATAGGCGACGATCTCTCCGATCCCGGCCAGCCGGCCCGCCGCGGCGAACAGGACCGCGAAGGCCACCACGACAGCGCCCGGCCAGCGGCCCGGGATCGCGCCGGGGCGGACGGGCACTTCCCGCAGGTGGCGAAGGAAGAGCAGGGCCGAGATCACCGGGATCAGCGGCCCGTGGCTGTATTCCGGCGTCTGCCATGCCTCGAAAAGGGTCTCGAGGCCGGGCGCAAAGAACCAGCCCGCCGCCATCACCGCCAGCGCAAAGACCAGGGTGCCGCCGGTCAGCCAGCCCCCGAGGCCCGTGGGCCGGGAAATCGAAACACTGTCGAAGCTCATGAAGTCTGCCCGGTCTCGAAATGCTGCAGGTTTCCATCTCGATACCATCGCACCGGCGGGTTGGCCACAATCCGGCGCCCGTTTCGGCAGGATCTGTCGCAGCTGTGACCGGCACCCGGCCGTCCCGGCGTTTGCATGGGGTCGGAAGGTGGGATTCTGGGTATTTGTGCCAAGAAGATGGGCGCGCGCGTCCCTGTTTCTTCTTGGCGGAAATACCCGATCCCACGCGGCAATCCCGCGTCCCCGTCGGAGGTCAGGCGCTGCGCAGGGCCGCGATGATGCATTCGCTGCGCGAGACGACCCACCGTCCTTCGATCCTCACGTCTCCGTCCCGGAAGTCGCTTCGGATCTGCTCGGCGATCGCGACGGAGCGCGTTGCAGGGCAGTCGATCTCCATCGCGGAGGCAAGGCCGGGCTTTTCCGCGAGTTGGGCGAGCAGCGACGGCTCGTCCATGCCTGCCCGATAGGCGCGCCCGATGGTCCGGGGCGCATGGATTCGCTCGAGCGCGACGTCGAGCCGGTCGAGGCGCGCGGCGGTCGCGGTGCTGCGGCGGGCGCAGTAGCGCAGGCTGCCGAGCGCGCCAGCGACACCGAGGCCGCAGAGTCCGGCGAGGGAAACGAGGAAAGCGCGGCGGGAGCTCATGTCGCGTTCAGGGCCTTGAGGTGGTCGGCCAGGCGGATGCTCAGCGCGACGATGGTCAGGGTCGGGTTGGCGCGGCCGATCGAGGGCATGACGCTGCCGCTGGCGATGAAGAGGTTTTGCGTGCCATGCACCCGGCAGTCCGGATCGACGACGCCGCTGGTGGGCGAGGCCGCCATGCGGGTGGAGCCGAGGTGATGCCAGGCGGTGTTGGCGTCCCAGTAGGGCTGGTCGAAATGATCTTCCAGTTCGAGCCGGCCGAGGTCGGCCGCTCCCGCCTCGATGCCGATCAGCCGCGCGGCGGCGATAATGCTGTCGCGGTCTGCTGCGCCGGGGGACCAGTGCAGGTGGCTGCGCGGCATGCCGAGCGCATCGAGATCGTCGGTCAGCCCGACATAGCTGCCACGCTCCGGTTGCTGCTCGGCCTCGTAGCGCAGCAGCAGGCGGGTCGCGGTCTCGGAGCGGTCGATCAGGCCGAGCGCGTCGAGCGCCACGGCATCGGCATGGGTGACGGCCTGGCAGTAGGAGTCGGAGAAGGAGAAATCGTACTCGGACCGGCCCAGCACCCATTTCGCCATGTCCTTGAGGCCGCGCCAGCCGCGATTGGCCTCCCGTTCCCGCGCGCGCGCTGCCGGGTCCGCGAAGGGGATGAGGTAGAACTGCGCGTTGGCCAGCCCGTCGCGGCGCAGCACGTCTTCCGAGATCCGCCAGACGAAACTCCGGGTCACCCCGTCCGGACCGGCGATGTCGTCGCGCCAATAGGCTTTCTGCGGCGTCGGACGGTCGAGCCAGAGAAAGGCCGCGCCGCCTTCGACGTGGTCCATGAAGCAGCGGCCGAGCAGTCCGCCCGCGTCGCCGAAGGACTGGCCGTTGCGGCGGTTGTTGACCATCATCAGCCGGGTGGTCTCGATGCCGCCGCAGGCCAGTACGAGCTGGCGGGCGGCGAAGCGGCGGGGCATGCCGGTCAGGGTGCGGGTGTCGACGCTCCGCGCCTCGCCGTCCGCGGTGATCTCGATGTCGATCACGTTGGTCCAGAGCCAGAGGTCGATGGTCTCGGAGCGCCGCAGGGCCGCCGCGTATTTCGGGCCGAAGCGGGTGGGGGCGCTCTGCTGGACGACGGCTGTGTCGACGGCTTCGCTGTCGGTCAGCAGGAAATCGTCGGGCCCGGTGCCCACGGAGGTTGCGGGATCGTAGTCGAAATCGCCGAGGTCGCAGTAGGTGTGGGCACGCCGGTAGGCATCCTCCAGCGCGGTCCGGGGAAAGGGCCAGCCGGACATGCCGTTGAGCGGGCCGCGCTCGAAATCGATCGGATCGAGCGGCAGGCAATGGCCCCCCCAGTGGTTCGAGGTGCCGCCGAGAAAGCGCAGACGGCTGGTCAGCAGGTCGGTTCGGTCGAGCCCGGTGATGCGGCCGTCGTACAGGTCCTGCGTGGCGTCGTCGTACTCCTCGCCGCCGCTTTCCAGCAGGGCGATGCGCAGGCCGGTGGCTTCCAGTTCCAGCGCCATCGTGATTCCGGCGGGGCCGGCGCCCACGATGACCAGATCGTAATCGAGCGCCTCCGGGAAGGTTCCGTTGCGGCCATCCCGTATCATGGGCGGTGCCGACCTCGCTGCTGCAGAATGGTTGCCGTGACGCTGCGGGGGCGCCTCTGTCCTCCCTTAACGCAGCCGTCCGGGACGGTCCACCGGAGGTGAGCAGGCGCGCGGAGATCCGGTCCGGAAAATCTCCCGGGAGGGGCTGAAGTTTTTTTTGCATTCCCGGTCAATTCCGCTTAGAGGGCGGGGGTCGCACGGAACGAGGGGCAGGAGCCCGCCCGGTTCGGCGCGAAGGGTGGGCGCCCGCATGGTCGGTGCCGCCGCCGTGAATGTGGATCGGGGCGTAGCGCAGCCTGGTAGCGCGACGGTTTTGGGTACCGTAGGTCGCAAGTTCGAATCTTGCCGTCCCGACCATTTCTCGACTTCAGAGCAGGGGCCAGGTCTTGTGTCTGGCGGTTCCGGGCGCCGATGGCCTGGAACGGGCGGGCTGCGGTCATGCTGCACTTGCACGGGCTGCGTTTGGCGCAAGCTGGGCATGCAGGGACTACATGTTGTGGCGCTTGAATGTGGCCAACCGGTCGCGGTGTGCGGTCGCAACCGATGCGCGTGTTCATCTTGGTTAATTCTGAGCTGGACTCTGAGCGCCGTGGCGCAAGCCTATATTTTGTTTGCGCTTAGGGCGGGGCCACGAGGCATGGTGTGCGGATTGTGAATCGCAAGGGGCGCCCCGGCCCTCATCCGGCCCTCCCGGTCAAGTGAAAGTTTTCCCTTCGGGGTCACATTTTTCCGTTGACCAGTCGTGCCATCCTACGCCAGTTTGTATGGGCGAGCCGGCAACGACACAACATATAGTGTCGACGGAACGCAAGAGGGACCAGTATCTCAGGATCATGACGGAGCGCGGGCCGCTCGGTCGCGTGCGTCGGGCAGCCGGCGCGCCGGGATCCCTCTTGTGTCTCAAGGCAAGCGATCGCTCGTGGGGCTGGCTGGGATGGCCGGTCCGAGGCGAACCAACAAAGACGAAACCACCGCCGGCAGGGGCGGACAAGGCGCACGGGGCACCACCAGATGAAGATCGACAGAAAGTTCACCACCGCCGGAGACGACGCCTACGCGGGGCTGGCCTTCACCACCACGACCTCCGAGATTCGCAATCCCGACGGGACGGTCGTGTTCAGCCTGGAAGGCATCGATGTGCCCGCCGGCTGGAGCCAGGTCGCCAGCGACGTGATCGCGCAGAAGTACTTCCGCAAGGCCGGCGTCGCCGCGCGTCTGCGCCCGGTGAAGGAAAAGGGCGTTCCGGAGTTCCTGTGGCGGTCCGTGCCCGACGAGAAGGCGCTGGCCGAACTGCCCGAGGACGAACGCTTCGGCGGCGAGACCTCGGCACGCCAGGTCTTCGACCGCCTGGCCGGCGCCTGGGCCTACTGGGGCTGGAAGGGCGGCTACTTCACCACCGAGGAGGACGCCCGCGCCTATTATGACGAGATGCGCCACATGCTGGCCAGCCAGCGCGCCGCGCCGAACTCGCCGCAATGGTTCAACACCGGCCTGCACTGGGCCTACGGAATCGACGGTCCGTCGCAGGGCCACTATTACGTCGACCACAAGACCGGCAAGCTGACCCGCTCCTCCAGCGCGTACGAGCATCCCCAGCCGCATGCCTGCTTCATCCAGTCGGTCGCCGACGACCTGGTGGGTGACGGCGGCATCATGGACCTCTGGGTCCGCGAGGCGCGCCTGTTCAAGTACGGCTCCGGCACCGGCACCAACTTCTCCTCCCTGCGGGCCGAGGGCGAAGCGCTGTCGGGCGGCGGCAAGTCCTCCGGCCTGATGGGCTTCCTGCGCATCGGCGACCGCGCCGCGGGCGCGATCAAGTCCGGCGGCACCACCCGCCGCGCCGCCAAGATGGTGATCTGCGACGCCGATCACCCGGATATCGAGGAATTCATCAACTGGAAGGTGAAGGAAGAGCAGAAGGTCGCCAGTATCGTCGCGGGCTCCAAGATGCACGAGTCGAAACTCAACGAGATCTTCGCGGCTATCGGGCAGTGGGACGGCGCGATCGAAGATGCGACGGACCCGAAGAAGAACGACGCCCTCAAGGGCGCAATCAGAGCGGCCAAGAAAGTCGCCATCCCCGAGACCTATATCAACCGCGTTCTCCAGTACGCGCGTCAGGGCTACGCCTCCATCGAGTTCCCCACCTATGACACCGATTGGGACAGCGAAGCCTACAACACGGTCTCGGGGCAGAATTCCAACAACTCCGTCCGCGTCACCGACGCCTTCCTGAAGGCGGTGCGGGAAGATGCCGACTGGGAGCTGCTGCGTCGCACCGACGGCAAGGTCGCCAAGACCATCAAGGCGCGCGACCTCTGGGAGCAGATCGGCCACGCCGCCTGGGCCTGCGCCGATCCGGGCATCCAGTTCCACGACACCGTCAACGCCTGGCACACCTGCCCGGAAGACGGCGAGATCCGGGGCTCCAACCCGTGCTCGGAATACATGTTCCTCGACGATACGGCCTGCAACCTGGCCTCGATGAACCTGCTGACCTTCCTCAAGGACGGCGAGTTCCAGGCCGAGGACTACATGCACGCCACCCGGCTCTGGACGCTGACGCTGGAGATCTCGGTGACCATGGCGCAGTTCCCGTCCAAGGAAATCGCGCAGCTCTCCTACGACTTCCGCACCCTCGGCCTCGGCTATGCCAACATCGGCGGCCTGCTGATGAACATGGGCTACAGCTATGACAGCCACGAGGGCCGTGCGCTCTGTGGGGCGCTGACGGCGATCATGACGGGCGTGGCCTATGCCACCTCGGCCGAGATCGCGGGCGAACTGGGCCCGTTCGCAGGCTACGAGCGCAACGCGAAGCACATGCTGCGCGTCATCCGCAACCACCGCAACGCCGCCTATGGCAACACCGCGGGCTACGAAGGGCTGGAAGTGAAGCCGGTCGCGCTCGACCTCGCGTCGAACCCGGACAAGCGGCTGAACGAGCTGGCCAAGAACGCCTGGGACGAGGCGCTGCGCCTCGGCGAGCTGAACGGCTACCGCAACGCGCAGGCCACCGTGATCGCCCCCACGGGCACCATCGGACTGGTGATGGATTGCGACACCACCGGCATCGAGCCTGACTTCGCGCTGGTGAAGTTCAAGAAGCTCGCCGGCGGCGGCTACTTCAAGATCATCAACCGGTCGGTCCCGGCCGCGCTGGAAAAGCAGGGCTACACCTCGTCCCAGATCGACGAGATCGTCGCCTATGCGGTCGGCCACGGCACGCTCGGCAACGCACCCGGCATCAACCACACGACACTGGCCGGCAATGGCTTCTCGCAGAAGGAGATCGACAAGATCGAGGCGGCGCTGCCCTCGGCCTTCGACATCCGCTTCGTGTTCAACCAGTGGACGCTGGGGCAGGAGTTCTGCACCGACGTTCTCGGCATCCCCGCCGAGAAGCTGAACGATCCGACCTACGACCTGCTGACCGACCTCGGCTTCACCAGGGCGCAGATCGAGGCCGCCAACGACCATGTCTGCGGGACCATGACGCTGGAGGGTGCACCGCACCTGAAGGAAGAGCACTACAGCATCTTCGATTGCGCCAACCCCTGCGGCAAGAAGGGCAAGCGCTTCCTCTCCGTCGACAGCCACATCCGCATGATGGCCGCGGCGCAGAGCTTCATCTCGGGCGCGATCTCCAAGACGATCAACATGCCCAACGACGCCACGATCGAGGACTGCCAGAAGGCCTACGAGCTTTCCTGGTCGCTCGGCACCAAGGCCAACGCGCTTTACCGCGACGGCTCCAAGCTGAGCCAGCCGCTGGCCTCCGCGCTGGTCGAGGACGACGAGGACGCGCAGGAAGTGCTGGAAAGCGGCACGCCGCAGCAGAAGGCGGAAGTGCTCGCCGAGAAGATCATCGAGAAGGTGGTGGTCAAGGAGATCGTCCGCTCGCATCGCGAGAAGATGCCGGAGCGCCGCAAGGGTTACACCCAGAAAGCGATGGTCGGCGGACACAAGGTCTACCTGCGCACCGGCGAGTATGCCGACGGTTCGCTCGGCGAAATCTTCATCGACATGCACAAGGAAGGCGCCGGCTTCCGGGCGATGATGAACAACTTCGCCATCGCAGTGAGCGTCGGCCTGCAATACGGTGTTCCGCTTGAGGAATTCGTCGACGCCTTCACCTTCACCAAGTTCGAGCCGGCGGGCATCGTTCAGGGCAACGAGACGATCAAGAACGCGACCTCGATCCTGGACTACATCTTCCGCGAACTGGCGGTGAGCTACCTCGACCGGACCGACCTGGCCCATGTGAAGCCGGCGGGTCATACCTTCGACGATCTCGGCAAGGGAGATCAGAACGAGGGTGTGAACAACATCGCCGAGCTGAGCGACACCGCCGCCAGTAAGTCGCTGCGGGTGCTCAAGCAGATCTCCTCGACGGGCTACCTGCGCAAGCGGCTGCCGCAGGAACTGGTTGTTCTGCGCGGCGGGGCCGAGGGCATGGCCGGCGGCATGGCGCTCGACACCGCGCTCGACCCGCTCGCCACGCTCCAGACCCTGGTGCCCGAGACCGGGACTGGCAGCGCCTCCGGCTCCACTACCTCGGTGGGCGCCATCACCTCGATGGACGACCGCGCCAAGGCCCGGATGCAGGGCTACGAGGGCGAGGCCTGCGGCGATTGTGGCAACTACACGCTGGTGCGCAACGGCACCTGCATGAAGTGCAACACCTGCGGCGCCACGAGCGGGTGTAGCTGAGGAGGAGCAATGTTATGATCCGGCTTCGGGACGTAATGAAAAAGCTGCCTCCAGACGGAGGTGCTCGACACGCCTTAAGAAACTTCAATCTTGCACCGAAGGGCGAAAACGGCGTTCCGTCGGTCAAAGAACTGGCGGAGACGCTAGGATTTGAGGTCGAACGCGTTGAACTTCCGCGAGGCATGAAGGGACGGCTTGTCCCGGACAGCTTCGCTCCAAATGGTTTTCGAATTGAAGTGAACGAGACCTTGGACGTGCTTCAACAACGTTGGGCGGCGCTTCATGAAATTGGTCACTACTATCTTCATGTCGATAGGAATGACCCATTTGTCGTCGCTGAGAAGTTTCGTGATCGAGGCAACTACTTCTACTCAGACGAAGAACTGCAAGAGGAGCGCGAAGCCGATCAGTTTGCCGCAGCGGTTCTATTCGATGATGGGGCCTTTGGTGCAGCGCGGAGTCTCTTGGGGGATGACGATAGGCGCCTTTCAAAGCATTTCGGCGTAACTGAGAACGTGATCAGGATTGCAAGGCGCCAATTCTAAGTGTTTCCACTCCGCTCAGTTAACGCTGTGTGGATGGTTGGGGGGCTCTTGTGCCCCGGGGCGGATCAGGCCGCAGGCAGAAAACCGGGCGGTATAATCAAGTGAGCCTGATAAGCCAGACTGGGGCGCCCTTGCGGCGCCCCGATTTCTTTTGGAGGGGTGGGGTCGTCTCCGGGAGGCGCAAGAAGCGGTTCGCGTGCACCGACGCTCCAACGCCTCGCCCGGTCGCCTTGTGGAACGTCAGCGGGCCGCGATGCGGCAGCGAGAACAGGCAGGGCGACATTGGGGTCGCCGAGCGCCGCGTGGTCCGATCAGTAGCCGTTCACCACGGTCCCGACAGAGACCTCCAGGTCCTTGAACCCGGAGACCGGACGGGTGGGTTGCCCGGAACCGCCCGCTACCCCCATGACAGCCGTGCCGGAGACGGAGACGGGCGACGCCGCAACGTCCCTTTCGGACGACGGGGGCGTGTACTGGGGCTCGCAGCTGGCCAGCACTGCCATCAACCCGGCCACACCGAACGATTTCCGGATCATAGACGCTCTCCTATCCACTGATCTCGCGCGCATTCCCGCGAATGCCGTCCCATACCAGACCCCGAGGGCCACCAAAACCGGTGTATCGACCGGCAAGCACGACTTGCCAGCCGCACGCCCCGTACCAAAGGCCGGATTGCCCGACGGCTGCGGGGCGGAAGCGATCACCTTCGGGTGACATCGCCATGCCCACGCTCTCGTTTTCCTCCGGGGCGATTCCATGCGATCCGGCCGTCAGGATTTGTGGCGAAACTGGGGCTTCGAGAGCCGATCTTCCGCGATGTGACCCCGTGATTGGTCGGCATGTCGCGCCTAATCCGGCCCCGTCGATCAAACTGTCGCGTGATCTTGCCCTGTCTGTCGGGAAATTTGACTAAAATGGGGCAGCTCGGTCACAATCCTGACCATTGGTTTGCGAGTGTGTGGGTATTGGTATCATGAGTCCTATCGAACGGGTGCGGGCAAAGGCGGCGGCTTCGGAAATCCTCGGCGTGAGCAGCCATGCGAGCCTCGAGGAACTGCGCGCGGCCTGGCGCCGTGCTGCGAAGGTTCTGCACCCCGATCAGGACGGTGGCGACACGCGGCGGTTTGCCCAGGCCAAGGCGGCCTATGACCTGCTCAGCAACAACGAACCGGAAGACCTCGACGTCGCGGCTTTCGCCCGGTCCACGCGCACCGCGCCGGCGCGCAATGCATCGGTCCGCAGGCCGCAGGTGGCCGCCCGTGTCAGCCCGCTGTCCCGTGAGATCCTCGAGGCGTGCGAGGCGAAACTGAAGGCGCATGGTGCGGCGGAAGATGCCTCCGCGGGCCGGCCCGCCGGGCACCACGTGCCGCATTCGATCGCCCGAAAGGGGCGCGAGATCACCTACCGGATCGCGACGCCGCTGATCGCCGGGGTCAACCGGGTGGCGCTGCCCACGTCCGTCTTGGGGGGGCACCGGCGCGAGGCTCCGGCGATCCTCCAATTCGCATCCCAGAAGGCAGGGGCAGGGGAGATCGAGGTGCCCGAAGCGATTCTGCGCCAGCGCTTCCCCGGGGCGCGCAGCATCCGGATCAGCTTCGAAGCCTCCTGACAGGAGCCGGTAACCGCCCTCAGATTTCGTGCTGGATCGCGGCGAGCCGTGCCACGGCCTTGGCGGGCCCGGCCACGTAGGCCTTGTGCGCATCGCTCTCGATGTAGCGACGGAAGGCCGCCATGTCGTCGAAATCCGCCACCACAGCAAAATCGTGATGGTTCGGCCCCTTGCCGACATTGTCGCCGCATTCCAGCGCCCGCACCTCCGGTACGCTGTCGCGAAACCCCTCGACGGCGGCGCGCAGCGCGGCGCGTTCCTCCGACGTCGCCTCGGGTTTGAACGTCACCAGGACGATATGTCTGAGCATCGGCGCCTCCGTTCCGCTGGCTTCTGAGGCCAGCATGCGGTGCCACGCCGCCCGGTCAAGCCGGGCAAGGGCTCAGGCGTCGAGTTCCACCCAGATCGGCACGTGGTCGGAGGGTTTCGGGCGGTTCCGGATGTCCTTGTCGATCCGGCAGTCCGTCAGCAGGTCCGCCGCCTGCGGGGTCAGCAGCAGGTGGTCGATCCGGATGCCGTCGTTCCTGTCCCAGGCGCCGGCCTGGTAATCCCAGAAGGTGTAGTGCCCGGGGCCCGGCGTGCGGGCGCGGAAGGCCTCGGTGAAGCCGAGGTTCAGGATCTCGCGAAAGGCGCGGCGGCTTTCCGGACGGGCCAGCGCGTCTTCGCGCCAGGCCTCCGGCCGGGCGGCGTCCTCGTCCTGCGGGATCACGTTGTAGTCGCCCGCCATCAGGGCCGGCTCCTCCTGCGCCAGCAGGTCCCTTGCGCGCGCCTTGAGGCGCTCCATCCAGCCAAGCTTGTAGTCGAACTTCGGCCCCGGCGCCGGGTTGCCGTTCGGCAGGTAGAGCCCGCAGAGCCGCACCGCCGTCCGTTCGCCCACCACGGTCGCCTCGATCCAGCGCGCCTGCTCGTCCGAATCGTCGCCCGGCAGGCCGCGGGTCACGTCCTCCAGTGGCAGCTTCGACAGGATCGCGACCCCGTTGAACCCTTTCTGACCATGGGTCTCGACGTTGTAGCCGCGCTCCTCGAACATCTCGCGCGGGAAGCCTTCGTCGACGGACTTGATCTCCTGCAGAAGCGCCACGTCGGGCTGCGCTTCGTCCAGCCAGTCGCAGAGCGCGGGGTGGCGTGCCTTGATCCCGTTGATGTTGAAACTGGCGATCTTCATGCTGCGCTCTTTCCGAATGGGGTCCGTTCGGCGCAGTTTCTTCGACTCGCCGGGCAGGGGCAAGCGGAGAGCAAAACCGCGGCGCGAGGGCATCCCGGGAATTGACGACGCCCGCGCCTCCCCCCATAGCTTTGCGCTATGACCGAACGTTTCGATGGCAGCTTCACCCAGCAGGAGCCGATCCCCGAAGAGGGCATCGCCGCAGCGCTCGACGTGCTGCGCCACGGCCGCCTGCACCGCTACAACACCGTGCCGGGCGAGGCCGGCGAGACGGCCCTGCTGGAGGAGGAGTTCGCCGCCGCTACGGGCGCGCGCTACTGCCTCGCGGTGGCCTCGGGCGGGCAGGCGATCACCATCGCCCTGCGCGCGGCCGGCGTGAAGCCCGGAGATCCGGTGCTGACCAATGCCTTCACCCTGGCGCCGGTGCCCGGCGCCATCGCCGCGGTCGGCGGACAGCCGGTGCTGATCGAGACCACCCCGGCGCTTACCATCGATCTCGACCACCTCGCAGAATGCGCCCGCGCGACGCCGGAGGCACGGGTTCTGCTTCTGTCGCACATGCGTGGCCATATCTGCGACATGGACCGGCTGATGGAACTCTGCCGCGACGCCGGGCTTGCCGTGATCGAGGATTGCGCCCACACCATGGGAGCGGCGTGGAACGGCACGCCCTCCGGCCGGCACGGGCTGATGGGCTGCTATTCGACCCAGACGTACAAGCACATGAATTCCGGCGAGGGCGGCCTGCTGGTCTCCGACGATGCCGAGGCGATGGCCCGCGCCGTGCTGATGTCCGGCAGCTACATGCTCTACGAGCGCCACCGTGCCGCGCCGCCGGCCGAGGCCTTCGAGCCGCTCCGGCTCGACGTGCCGAACATGTCGGCGCGGATGGACAACCTGCGCGCCGCGATCCTGCGTCCGCAGCTCGCCGGGCTCGGGGCGCGCTGCGACGCGTGGAACGCGCGCTACCGCTGCGTCGAGGCAGGGCTGCGCGATCTGCCCGGTCTGAGCCTGATCGCGCGTCCGGAGGCGGAGGCCTACGTCGGCTCCTCCTTTCAGTTCCTGCTGCCGGACTGGGACGCGCGGGCGATCGGCACGCTCATCCAAAACTGTGCCGCCCGCGGGGTGGATCTCAAGTGGTTCGGGGCCGACCGCCCCGTCGCCTTCACCTCGCGCTACGATCACTGGCGCTACGCCGCGCCCGCGCCCCTGCCGCAGACCGACCGGGTGCTGGCCGGGCTGATCGACATGCGCCTGCCGCTGACCTTCTCGCTCGAGGATTGCGCCCTGATCGCGCGGATCATCCGCAGCGAGGTCCTGTCCCTTCAGGGGAGCGCCGCGCAGCCCGCCACCGATCCGGCCCCGCAGCCGGGCTGACCCGCCCTTTCACCTGTCCGGAAATATCCCGGGGTCCGGGGCAGCGCCCCGGTTCCGCACAGTCCGCAACGCGCCGCCGGGGCAGGGCGCGGCCTATCCCGACTGTGCGGCTGGCCCGTCGGAGGGCGCTTCCTCGGGATGTTCCGACTGTTCCATCACCGCCTCGGCCAGCGTCGCCCAGATCGTAACGAAGACACCGGCGACCACCGGCCCGAGGATCAGCCCCACCGCGCCGAACATCCCCAGGCCGCCGAAGGTGGAGACCAGGATCAGGATGTCGTGCATCTGGGTGTCCCGTCCCACCAGGATCGGGCGCAGGATGTTGTCGATCGTGGTCACCACCAGCCCGGCCCAGAGCGCCAGCCCGATCGCCGCCGTCGTGTCGCCTGCCGCGAACAGGAACAGCACGCCGACCGCCAGCACGAGGCTCGGCCCGACGCCGGGGATGATCGACACGATCGCCATGACGACGCCCCAGAAGGTCGCGCCGTCGATCCCGGCCGCCCAGAACCCCAGCCCGCCCAGCACGCCCTGCACCACGCCGATCACCAGCACGCCCTTGATGGTGGCCCGGCTGACCGAGACCGCGCGGTCGGCAAGCTTGTGCTGGGTTTCCGGCGCCAGCCCGGTGAAGCGCAGGATCTGCTTCATCACCGGCGTTTCCATCTTCAGGAAGAAGAACAGGGCATAGAGAAAGATGAAGGTGTCGAGAAAGAGCAGCGCGGTGCCCCGGGTGACCGCCGACATCGTGCCCACCATGTAGCGGGCGGTGGCGCTGACAAGATCGCCGATCTTGGAGATCACCTCCGGGCCGATCTGGTCCATGTCCTCCTCGTAGGGCAGCCAGTCCGGCCATTCCCAGGTGGCGCTGCGCTCGGCGAGGCCGTCCAGCACCCGCACCACCGTCCGCGGCAGGCCGAGCGCCTGTTCCGCGGCGACCGTTGCAATGAAGAAGATCGGCACGATCCCCAGCACGATGATCAGCGTCAGGGTGATCGCCGCCGCGGGATTGCGCCGCCCGCCGACCATCCTCTGGATACGCCGGTAGAGCGGGCGCGACATCTCGGCCACGATCGCCGCCATCAGCAGCGAAATCAGGAAACCCCGGATCATCCCGAAGAAGATCAGCGTGATCAGCGCCGTCGCGAGCACGAGCGCCGAGATCCGGATCACGTCCGGGCTGATAAGCGGCGGCTTGGTCGGGGTGTCAGGCATGGGTGCTCCGGGCGGTCGGCCGAAGTCTATCGGCCAACACCCGACGGCAGAAGGGAAAAAGCGCGCCGTCCCGACGGTGTCTGGGCAGGGCCGGGTTCAGCCCATCCGTTCGGAGGCGTAGCCGCCCGGGCTCGCGGGGAACACCACGGTCTTGTTGCCATTCAGGAAGACGCGGTGGTGGATATGGGCGTGGATCGCGCGGCTCAGCACGAGGCTTTCCACGTCCCGTCCGAGCGAGACGTAATCCGCCGCGGATTGGGCATGGGTCACGCGCACGATGTCCTGCTCGATGATCGGGCCCTCGTCGAGATCGGCGGTCACGTAGTGCGACGTGGCCCCGATCAGCTTCACGCCCCGCTCGAAGGCTTGCTTGTAGGGATTGGCCCCCTTGAAGCTGGGCAGGAAGGAATGGTGGATGTTGATGATCCGTCCCGACATCTTCTGGCACATGTCGTCCGAAAGCACCTGCATGTAGCGGGCCAGCACGATCAGTTCCGCGCCGGTTTCCTCCACGATTTCCATCTGACGCGCCTCGGCCTGCGGCTTGTTGGCCTTGGTGACCTTGATGCAGTGGAACGGGATGTCATGGTTCACCACCACCTTCTGGTAGTCCATGTGATTGGAGATCACCCCAACGATATCAATGGGGAGCGCGCCGATCTTCGAGCGATACAGGAGGTCGTTCAGGCAATGGCCGAAGCGCGACACCATGATGATCACCTTCATCTTGGCATCGGCATCATGGAAGGCGTGCTCCATCTCGAACTGCTCGGCGATGGGCTGGAAGGCCGCTGCGAGCTCCGCCATGTCCTTGCCGCCCTCGCTGGTGAAAGAGATGCGCATGAAGAAGTTCGCGGTCTCGAGGTCGTCGAACTGCTGGCTGTCTGTGATATTGCAATCGGCGGCGGCGAGATAGGTCGAGACGGCCGCGACAATGCCGCGTCGGGTGGGGCATTTCACGGTCAGGGCATATCGGCTCATGGGTCTTTCCATCCGGTGTTCGTGCTTCGGCAGACCCTGCAGCGCGATGCCGCCGCCTGAAACCAGAAAAACGCGCGATTTCTGATGAAATGCGGCCTCTGCCACGGCAATTACGGGCGTGTGTTTCCGATTGGCGAAGCGATGCCCGCTTCCCGCGCGTTTGTCTCCCCGTGCTGCACTGGCCCGGGCAGCCGCGATTGTCTGCGGTGGCAGGGCGCTGCATCGAGCAGTTCGCGTGCCGTATCCCGATCCACGAGAAACGCGGTCGAAACCCTGCGTCTTTCACGGCTCAGGGCGCATGTGCATTGGGCCGGTGCCACTTGCCCCCTGCGGGATTGCCCCATAGGGAGTTTCTATTGACGCCCGATCTGCGACGGGCGCAGGGTTTCTTACGGTCGATGGAGGGCCAATGGACGGCAATGCGGCCGATGCGGTGCAGCGGTTTCTCTCGGGCTATGCGGCCCTCGAGGGCGTGCCCGACGAGCTGATCGGCCCGGACGGGGCCGTTCGGCCGGTCTGGGAGTCGTTCATCGCCCGCCTTGCATCCATGACGCCCGAAAAGCTGGCCGGGCGGATTGCGCATGGCGACCGCTACCTGCGCGATGCGGGCGTCTATTTCCGTCGTTACGGTCCCCAGGACACCGGTCGGCGGGACTGGCCGCTCAGCCACATCCCGCTGCTGATCTCCGAGACAGACTGGAGCGGGATCTGCGCCGGCCTGATCGAGCGCGCCGACCTTCTGGAAAAGATCGTCGCCGATCTCTACGGCGAGAACCGGCTGGTGCAGCAGGGCCACCTGCCGGCGGCGCTGGTGGCGCAGAATGCCGAATGGCTGCGCCCGCTCGTCGGCGTGCGCCCGCGCTCGGGGCATTTCCTGCATTTCGTCGCCTTCGACATCGGACGTGGGCCGGGGGGCGAGTGGTGGGTGCTGGGCGACCGGACCCAGGCCCCCTCCGGTGCGGGTTTCGCGCTCGAGAACCGGATGGCGACGACGCGCGTCTATTCCGACATCTTCGCCAGCGCCAACGTCACCCGGCTGGCCGGCTTCTTCCGCGCCTTCCGCGACCAGTTGAGCTCGATGCGCGAGAACGGCGAAAGCCGGGTCGGCATCCTCACGCCGGGGCCGATGAACGAAACCTATTTCGAGCACGCCTTCATCGCGCGCTACCTCGGCCTGACGCTGCTCGAGGGAGAGGACCTCGCCGTGCGCAAGGGCCGGCTGATGATCCGGACCGTCGACGGGCTGCAGCCGATCTCGGTGCTGTGGCGGCGGCTCGATGCGGCCTGGGCCGATCCGCTGGAACTCAACGGCGGCTCCCAGCTCGGAACGCCGGGGCTGCTGCGGGCGGTGCGGGAGGGCAACCTCACGATGCTCAACGCGCTCGGCGCCGGCGTGCTGGAAACCCGGGCGCTGATGGCCTTTCTGCCGCGCCTGAGCCAGGTGCTGAACGGCCGCCCGCTGCGGATGCCCAATATCGCCACCTGGTGGTGCGGGCAGGAGAGCGAGCGCGCCTACGTGCGCGAGAATGCCGAGCGAATGACGCTGGGCGACGCCTTCTCGACCGGGCTGGCCTATGAAACCGGCGACGTGACGCCGCCTGCCACCGGGTTCAGCGACTGGATCGAGCGCCGGGGCGGCGCGCTGGTCGGGCAGGAACGGGTGCGGCTTTCGACGGCGCCGGCACTGGTCGACGGCACATTGCAGCCCCGGCCGATGAGCCTGCGGGTCTTCCTCGCGCGCACCGCCGACGGCTGGCAGGTGATGCCGGGCGGGTTTGCCCGGATCGGGCGGTCGGCCGCGTCCAACGTGCTGGCGATGCAGCGCGGCGGCCGGGTCGCGGATGTCTGGGTGGTGGGCAAGGAGGAGGCCGAGGTCGTCTCGATCGCCCAGCCCGCCGGAGAACGTGTGGCCCGGACCCCGCCAGGCGCGCTGCCCAGCCGGTCAGCGGACAACCTGTTCTGGCTCGGCCGCTATGTCGAGCGCTCGGAATACCTCGTCCGCCTGCTGCGCGCCTACCATTCGCGCCTTGCCGAAACCGATACCCCGGACAGCCAGCTTCTGCGGCTCGCGGCGGCGCATCTGGAGGGCTACGATTGCGATGCCTCGGAACCGGTGCCGAAGGCGCTCGAGAGCGCGATCCATTCGGCCTACCTCAGCGCCGGGCATGTGGGAGACCGCTTCTCCGTCGACGGCACGCTGGCGCTGGCCGATCTCGAACGCACGGCGTCGGGTTTCGCGCGCAAGGTGATGGCGGGCGATGACGCGGCCCGGGCGATGAGCGTGCTGCTCCGCAAGCTCAACGGTTTCTCGGGGCTGGTCCATGACAACATGTACCGTTTCACCGGCTGGCGTTTCCTCTCGCTCGGCCGCGCGTTCGAGCGTGCCTCCAACACCGCGGCCTGCCTCGTGGCCTTCGCCGATCCGGTATCGCCGCCGGGCAGCCTGGACATCGCGATCGAGATCGCCGACAGCGTTATGACCCATCACCGCCGCTACACGGTCGCGATGAACCGTGCGACGGTGATCGACCTGTTGGGCCTCGACGCGCTGAACCCGCGGTCGATCCTGTGCCAGCTCAACGACGTCGAGGGGCACCTGGCGCATCTTCCGGGGGCGGGCGATCACCGCCAGATGACGCCCTTCGCGCGCTCGGTCCTCAGGGCGCGCACGGATCTGGCGCTGCACGAGCCCGAGACGCTCGACACGCCCGCGCTGGAGCGGCTGCGGACAGAGATCGCCGACATGTCGGACCAGCTCACGCTGGCCTATCTGAAATAGGGGCCGGCGATGCAGTACGAAATCCGCATGTCGATCACGTATGACTATCCGGCGGCTGCCAGTTCCGGCCGGCACCTTCTGCGCCTGCTGCCCGCCGAGATCCCCGGGCTGCAGGAGGTGCGCGAGCCCACGCTTCGGGTTCTGCCGGAACCGGTGGAGTGGCTGGAGGGGGCCGATTTCTTCGGCAACCGGACCGTGGAGGTGGCGATCGACCAGCCTCACGCGGAAAGCCGGTTCGAGATGTCGGCCCGCGTCGAGCGCCTTGGGCCCGGGCGGCTGCTCGACGTCTCGCCGCGCCTGACCGACCTGCCGCGGGACATTGCCGCGCACCGGGGGCTCGACGCCGACGCGCCGCACCATTTCACCGGGCCGTCGCCTTGGATCGTGACCCACCCGGAGATGACCTCCTACGCGATGGAGGTCGCGGACAACTCTGCCACCGTGCTCGACCTTGTCCGCAAGCTGGGCAATCGCATCCACTCCGAGTTCGAGTTCGATCCGGAGGCCACCGAGGTCGACACCCCCGCGCTCACCGCCTTCGAGCGGCGCCACGGGGTCTGCCAGGATTTCAGCCACGTGATGATTACCTGCCTGCGCGGGATCGGCGTACCGGCGGGATATGTCAGCGGCTTCCTGCGGACCGTCCCGCCCAAGGGGCAGGAGCGGCTGGAGGGCGCGGATGCGATGCATGCCTGGGTCCGGGCCTGGTGCGGGCACCAGATGGGCTGGGTCGAATACGATCCGACCAATGCGATTGCGGTGAGCCGCGACCACGTGGTGATCGCCCATGGCCGCGACTACGGCGATGTCGCGCCGGTCAAGGGCGTCATGCGGCTGGCCGGAGAACACAGCACCACCCAGTCGGTCGATGTAATCCCGCTCGGCGAAGGCGCGGCGACCGCGCGCCCCGAAGCGGGCTAGCAGGCCGCCGCTGCGGGACCTTTCACAACCGGAACCGGGGGCGTAGACAGGGGCTGCGACCGCACCGAGGCGGGATCGCGGAGACAGCAGGCCGGAGGCTGGAATGCAACGGGCAGGCGAGGGACGCGGGCCGTTCCGGAAAGGCAGGGACGTGTGACCCCGGACGCAAGATATGCCGCCGCGGCAGACATTCTCGACAGCTACCTCGCCGGCGACCCGGCCGAGCGCGTCCTGACGAACTGGGCGCGGCGCAGCCGGTTCGCCGGCTCGCGCGACCGGGCGGCGGTAAGGGATCACGTGTTTGACGCCATCCGCCAGCGCCGCTCCGCGGCAGCCATCGGCGGGGCGGAAACCGGCCGCGGCCTCGTGATCGGTCTCCTGCGGCTTGCGGGCATCGATCCCGATAGCGTGCTGACCGGACAGGGCTACGCCCTGGCGCCCATGAGCGAGGCCGAGCGGAGCCATGTGGCCACCTTGACCGAGACCGAGCGGCTGGATTGCCCCGAATGGCTGGAAGAGGATCTGCGAGCCAGCCTCGGAGCGGATTTCGAACAGGTTCTCAGTGTCTTGCGGTCGCGGGCTGACGTTTTCCTGCGGGTCAATTCTGCGCGTTCGGACCGCGAATCCGCCCGCGCGGCGCTGCGTGAGGAGGGGATAGACTGCGAACCGCATCCCCTCTCGCCGACCGCTCTTCGTGTGATCGACGGCGCTCGGCGCGTCCATCTCTCCCGCAGCTACCAGGAGGGCCTGGTGGAGTTGCAGGATGCCGCATCGCAGGCCGTGTCCGACCGCATTCCGCTCCCCGATGGCGGCAGGGTCCTCGACTATTGTGCCGGCGGCGGCGGGAAATCCCTGGCGCTCGCCGCGCGGTTCGCGGGCGAGATCCTCGCCCATGATGCATCGCCCGAGCGGATGCGCGACATCCCCGCCCGCGCCGACCGTGCAGGCGCGCGGGTCCGAACGCTCCGCAGCGCCGAGCTCGACGGGCGCGCGCCATTCGACCTCGTGGTCGCGGACGTTCCCTGCTCCGGCAGCGGCGCCTGGAGGCGCCAGCCCGAGGCGAAGTGGCGCCTCGATCGCGCGGGCCTCGACCAGCTTTGCGAAACCCAGGCCGTGATTCTTCGGCGCGTGGCCGACCGGGCTGCGCCCGGCGGGGCAATCGCCTACGTGACCTGTTCGATCCTGAAGGCCGAGAATGAAGATCAGGTTACCGCGTTTCTGGCAGGCAGCGACGACTGGACCTGCGAGCGCATGGACCGTCTGTCGCCCGCCTCCGGCGGCGATGGTTTCTTCCTGGCCGTCCTCCGCAACGGGGGGTGAGAGATGGCCGGCGGAGCGAATGGTACGCTTCACGGCGGGCCCGAGTTGGCCTTAAGCCGGACTTAACGAATTATGTCGGAAATGAAGGGGCCAGATTCGAAACGGAGAGAGGCATTGACCCACCCGGCTCTCGCCCCCAGCCCAATGACCCGCAGCGCTGCGGCGTTCTCCGGCCGCATTCCGTTCCTGACGGTATTCGCGCTGGTGTTTCTGGGGGCGGCTTTCTTCGTTCCCGGCCAGATGATCGCCCTGTCCCTGCTGGCGTCCGGTGGCACGCTCGCGGCCATGGCGCTTCTGATCGGCCTGTTCTCGGCGCGACATCGTTCGGCGCGTGACGATCTGGGCAATGCGCTTGCAGGTTTCATCGAGAACGACGGCTCCCCGAGCTTCATGACCGATATCGATGGTGTGGTCCTTCACCGCAACCGATCCGCGCGCGACCGGTTCGGGGAGGGCGTGGAGATCGATGAGACGCTGGTCCGCTGCCTGCGCGACCTGTTCGCAAACCCTGCTTCGGTGCTGCTTCGGCTGCAGAACAGGGCGGAGGCGCGCGGCTCCGCGCGAGAGGATCTCGTGACCCGACGCGGCCATGTCCGGATCGCCGTGCATCAGGTCGGTGACGACAGGTTTCTCTGGCGACTCGAGGATCTGGTGGAGCGTGGCGCCGCCGGACGCGGCGCGGAGGCCCTGAGCCTGCCCATGATGACCGCAAGCCGGAATGGCACGATCCTGTTCATGAACGATGCGCTGCGGCGGATTCTCGGCGGTCGCGTCAAGACGCTTGACCGCGTCTTCACGCAACTGCCGCTGGTGTCCAACAGCATCCAGGAGATCAATGGCGCAGACGGTCCGGTTCGGGTGCGGGTGATCGACATCGAGGGCACCGGAGGCCGCCATGAGATCTTTCTCGTGCCTTTTGCCGGCCCGGAAACGGTGGAGGACCATGCCGACCCGTCCGCCGGCGGGATGGATGGCCTCCCGGTTGCCGTTCTGAAACTCAACAGCGCGGGCGAGATCCGGGTCGCCAACGCCAGCGCCCGGCACTTGCTCGGTGATGCCGCCTCGCCGGGAGCGGAACTTCAGAAGCTGGTCGAGGGGCTGGGCCGGTCGGTTCGGGACTGGCTGGAGGAGGCGTCCAAGGGGCGGGGACTTGGCCGTCCAGAATTCGTGCGCGCGAGCATGCCGGACAAGGAGCTGTACCTTCAGATCACGCTCGGGCGGATCGTCGAGCAGGACGAAGTCCTGCTGGTCGCCGTCCTGAACGATGCGACGGAACTCAAGACGCTCGAAGCCCAGTTCGTGCAGAGCCAGAAGATGCAGGCAATCGGCCAGCTCGCCGGGGGCGTGGCCCATGATTTCAACAACTTGCTGACCGCGATCTCGGGGCATTGCGATCTGCTGCTCCTGCGGCACGATCAGGGGGACCCGGATTACGGCGACCTGGTCCAGATCAACCAGAACGCGAACCGCGCGGCGAGCTTGGTCGGGCAGCTGTTGGCCTTCTCCCGCAAGCAGAACCTGAAGCCCGAGGTTATGGACCTTCGCGATACGCTGTCCGACCTGACCCATCTGCTCAACCGGCTGGTCGGTGAAAAGGTCACGCTGTCGCTGTCACATGACCCGGGCCTCCGCCTGATCCGGGCGGACAAGCGGCAACTCGAGCAGGTGATCATGAATCTCGTGGTCAACGCGCGCGACGCCATGCCCGAGGGGGGAGAGGTGCGCATCGAGACCGAGAGCCGCCATATTGCCGCTCCGATGGCGCGCGACCGGGCGGTCGTTGCGCCGGGAGATTACGTGGTGGTGCGTGTCACCGACGAGGGTGTCGGCATCCCGCCCGACAAGCTGCAGAAGATTTTCGAGCCCTTCTTTACCACCAAGAGGACGGGGGAGGGCACGGGCCTTGGTCTGTCGACCGCCTATGGCATCGTGAAACAGACCGGCGGGTACATCTTTGTCGACTCCGTCGTCGCCTCCGGCACGACCTTCTCGCTCTATTTTCCCGCGTTTGACCGCCCGGCTGTGGACGCGACGCCGGCACGGTCCGTTGGCCCATCGACGTCACAGCAGCCAGCGGATGGAGTGGTGCTGCTCGTCGAGGACGAAGCCCCGGTCCGCGCCTTCGCCTCCCGGGCACTGCGTATGCGGGGCTATACCGTAATCGAAGCGGAAAACGCAGAGGACGCGCTCGAAACCCTGGAAGATCCGGATCTGAAGGTCGATGTCTTCGTGACCGATGTCGTGATGCCGGGAATGGACGGGCCGAGTTGGGTGCGAAAGGCGCTGGTCCAGCGGCCGGGAGTGCGTGTGGTCTTCGTATCCGGTTACGCTGAGGAAAGCCTTTCCGACGAACAATCGCGCATTCCGAACTCTGTCTTCCTGCCGAAACCCTTCTCGCTCAATGAGCTGACCGCGACGGTCCGTGACCAGATCTAGTAAGCGGCCTGGGAGCTCAACCTTGAGCGTCTCGTCGGCGCAACGTGGCCTCGACAGCGAGCCCGTGAAGTGAGACCTCGTCCTTTAGCTCGCGCGCGGCCAGCTGGGCGAGGTTCTCGGGAAGATCCAGTTCTCCATGCGGCGAGACATTTGTCCGTCCCAGGCGAATGCGGTGACCGAGTCGGCCTTCGAGAAAGCGCACGAGTTCTTGGAAATGCTCGTAGGCGAACAGATGATCGACGCCGACCGCCTGGCTTGGTGTGCTGACGAAACGCGACTGGCGCCCGACATCTGCACAGGGAGGTCGGCTTGGCTGCAGATAGGCAGTAACGAACTCCTGAAACGAGAGGCCAATTGTGCTGTTCGGATGCCCACTCAGGGAGTCGCGCCGTCGATACCGGTACCAACTCCCCAGCCAATCCAGCGGTTCGCGTATCACAGCCACGGTTTCGAGCTGCATGCCTTCCTCGGCACTGAACAACGGCAGGACCGACCGCTGATACCAACGAAGCGGCATGTGTTTCTGCAGGGGAGGGTTGCGGATGATCATGTCCGCCTCGGCGCCAAGCGCGGCCTGAAGCGCCTGCGTGCCGGTCTTTGGCACGGCGAGAAGAACGAGACGAGCATCCCAGAAGATCATCATGGCGCGAGCGGTTCCATGTACTGCATACCCCCGCGACAATGATCGTGGAGACCTTCAGAACTCCTTAACCTCTGCCGTTGCAGGATGGAAAGCATAAGAATTGACTTGAAATGTTCCCGTTTTGACCTGATAAGGGTCGGAACAAGAGGTGAACATGGGCAGTCATTGCCGCCGGGCGCGGCGTGTGAAATAAGGACGAAAACGATGGCGACGGCGAACCTTCTCGACATGGCAGACAAGCGGAATTCGGACAAACAGAAGGCGCTCGACAGCGCCCTGGCCCAGATTGAACGGCAGTTCGGCAAGGGCTCGATCATGAAACTTGGCGGGGACAACCCTGTCGCGGAGATCGAGGCCACGTCGACCGGCTCGCTCGGTCTCGACATCGCGCTTGGCATCGGCGGGCTTCCAAAGGGACGGATCATCGAGATCTACGGCCCGGAGAGCTCGGGCAAGACAACGCTGACCCTGCATTGCGTCGCCGAGGAACAGAAAAAGGGCGGCGTCTGCGCCTTCGTGGATGCGGAACACGCCCTAGATCCGCAATACGCTCGCAAGCTCGGGGTGGACCTCGACGAGTTGCTGATCTCGCAGCCCGATACGGGCGAACAGGCGCTCGAGATCACCGACACGCTGGTACGCTCCGGTGCCGTGAGCCTCGTCGTGGTCGATTCGGTGGCCGCGCTGACGCCGAAATCCGAACTCGAGGGCGACATGGGCGACAGCTCCGTCGGCGTCCACGCGCGCCTCATGAGCCAGGCGATGCGCAAGCTGACCGGCTCGATTGCCCGCTCGAAATGCATGGTCATCTTCATCAACCAGATCCGGATGAAGATCGGCGTGATGTTCGGCAGCCCGGAAACGACGACGGGCGGCAATGCGTTGAAGTTCTACTCCTCCGTTCGGCTCGACATCCGCCGGATCGGCGCGATCAAGGATCGCGACGAGGTGGTCGGTAACGCGACCCGGGTGAAGGTGGTGAAGAACAAGGTGGCGCCGCCCTTCAAGCAGGTCGAGTTCGATATCATGTACGGCGAGGGGATCTCCAAGACCGGCGAATTGCTCGACCTGGGCGTGAAGGCCGGTGTCGTCGAGAAATCCGGCTCATGGTATTCCTATGGCGACGAGCGGATCGGGCAGGGCCGGGAAAACGCCAAGACCTTCCTGAAGGAAAACCAGTCGGTCGCGATGGAGATCGAGGACAAGATCCGCGCTGCGCACGGGCTCGACTTCCACATGAGCGACAACGACGACAGCGACGACGTGGTCGAAGCCTGACGGAAGTAGCGCGTTCGGCGGTGGAAAACCCAAAAAAGGCGGCGGGGGCATCCGGAAACGGGCCCCCGTCGTCGATTCTGCCGCTTCCTCCGGCATCGCAGGCCCGCACCGCCGCAGGCGGTGCCCGGCCCAACCGACGAAGCCGCATCTTTGATGCGTCGCCGGCGGGCGGGAGCTCTCCCGGGCCCTCCGACGGCTGAAGCCTCGACAACCCGGCTTTCCGGCTGTGGACAGCCCCCGCAGTGGCCGTTACATCTTCGCGGCAGATCCGCCGGAGACCAAGATGCCCAGCCTGAACGACATTCGCACGACCTTTCTCGACTACTTCCGCCGCCAGGGCCACGAGGTGGTGGACAGCTCTCCGCTGGTGCCGCGGAACGATCCGACACTGATGTTCGCCAACTCCGGCATGGTTCAGTTCAAGAACCTTTTCACCGGAGTCGAGCACCGGGACTACAAGCGCGCGACCACGGCGCAGAAATGCGTGCGGGCAGGGGGCAAGCACAACGATCTCGACAACGTGGGCTATACCAACCGGCACCACACCTTCTTCGAGATGATGGGCAACTTCTCATTCGGTGACTACTTCAAGGAGCAGGCGATCCCCTACGCCTGGGAGGTGGTCACCAAGGAACTTGGGATCGACGCCAGCCGCCTGCTGGTCACCGTCTATCACACCGACGACGAGGCCGCCGATCTGTGGAAGAAGGTGGCCGGTCTGCCGGACGAGAAGATCATCCGCATCCCGACCAACGACAACTTCTGGATGATGGGCCCGACCGGCCCCTGCGGCCCCTGTTCGGAGATCTTCTACGACCACGGCGATCACATCTGGGGCGGTCCTCCGGGCAGCCCGGAAGAGGATGGCGACCGGTTCGTCGAGATCTGGAACCTCGTCTTCATGCAATACGAGCAGTTCGAGGACGGCACCCGCAAGGAGCTGCCGAACCAGTCGATCGATACCGGCATGGGCATCGAGCGGGTGGCGGCGCTGCTGCAGGGCACCAACGACAACTATGCCACCGACCTCATGCGCGCCCTGATCGAGGCCAGCGCCAACCAGACCTCAACCGACCCCGACGGGCCGGGCCGGACGCATCACAGGGTGATCGCCGACCACCTGCGCTCGACCTCCTTCCTGATCGCCGACGGGGTGATGCCGTCGAACGAGGGCCGGGGCTACGTGCTGCGCCGCATCATGCGGCGGGCCATGCGGCATGCCCACCTGCTGGGCGCGAAGGACCCGCTGATGCACCGGCTGGTGCCGGAACTGGTGCGCCAGATGGGCGGCGCCTATCCGGAACTCGGCCGGGCGCAGGCGCTGATCTCCGAGACGCTCAAGACTGAGGAAACCCGGTTCCTGCAGACCCTGGAGCGCGGCTTGCGGCTGCTTGACGACGAACTGGCGGGTCTGCCCGATGGGGCGGAGCTGCCCGGCGCTTCGGCCTTCAAGCTCTATGACACCTACGGCTTCCCGCTCGACCTGACGCAGGACGCGCTGCGGGAGAAGGACCGGACGGTCGACATCGCCGGGTTCGACGCCGCGATGGCCGAACAGAAGGCCAAGGCGCGCGCTGCCTGGGCGGGCTCGGGGGAGACCCAGGACGCCACGATCTGGTTCGACCTGGCCGACAAGCACGGGGCGACCGATTTCCTCGGTTACGACACCGAAACCGCCGAGGGCCAGATCCTTGCCGTCGTGAAGGACGGTGCCGCCATCGAGCGCGCGGCCAAGGGCGAGAGCGTGCAGGTCGTCCTGAACCAGACGCCGTTCTATGCGGAATCCGGCGGACAGGTCGGCGATACGGGCTGGCTCCGGACCGAGACCGGCAAGGCCGAAATCACGGATACCCGGAAGGTCTCGGGCGTCTTCATCCATTTCGCGACGGTGATCGAGGGAGAGATCCTGCCGGGCGCCGGGGCCGAGCTCGAGGTCGATCATGCCCGCCGCGGCGCCATCCGCGCCAACCACTCGGCGACGCACCTGCTGCACGAGGCGCTGCGGGAGCGGTTGGGCGATCATGTCGCGCAGCGCGGGTCTCTCAATGCACCGGACCGGCTCCGGTTCGATTTCTCGCACGGCGCGGCGCTGAGCCCGGACGATCTCGAGGCGATCTCGGCCGAGGTCAACGCCTTCATCCGCCAGAACTCGCCGGTCGAGACGCGGATCATGACGCCCGACGACGCCCGTGCCATTGGCGCCCAGGCGCTCTTTGGCGAGAAATACGGCGACGAGGTCCGCGTCGTCTCGATGGGCCGCAAGTCCACCGGCAAGGGCGCGGACGGCCAGACCTGGTCGATCGAGCTCTGCGGCGGCACCCATGTGCGCCAGACCGGGGATATCGGGCTCTTCGTCGCGCTCGGCGACAGCGCATCGAGCGCCGGCGTACGCCGGTTCGAGGCGTTGACCGGCGAAGCGGCGCGGCAATACCTGGCCGGGCAGGACCGGCGGCTTGCCGAGGTGGCCGGCGCGGTCAAGGCCCCGCAGGCCGAGGTGGTGGAGCGCGTCCGCAGCCTGGTCGAGGAACGCAAGGCGATGCAGGCGGAGATCGCCCAGCTTCGCCGCGACCTCGCGATGGCCGGTGGCGGCGGCGCGTCCAGCGGCCCCGAGGTCCGCGAGATCGCCGGCGTGCCTTTCCTGGCCCAGGTTCTGAAGGGCGTGAACGGCAAGGACCTGCGCGGCCTGATCGACGAGCACAAGACACGCCTCGGCTCCGGTGCGATCCTGCTGATCGCCGATGGAGACGGCAAGGCGGCCGTGGCGGCGGGCGTGACCTCGGACCTCGTGGAGAAGGTCTCGGCCATCGATCTCGTCAAGGCGGCAGTGGCCGAGCTTGGCGGCGTCGGCGGCGGCGGCCGGCCGGATATGGCGCAGGGCGGCGGCAAGGATGCCGAAAACGCCGATGCGGCCATCAAGGCGGCGGAAGCCGTGATCGGAGGATAGGACCATGCCCGCACTCTGGATTGCCCACGTAACGGTGACCGACGAGGAAGCCTACGGCAAATATGCCGCCATCGCGACGGAGGCCATCGCCGAGCATGGCGGTGTCTTCATCGCCCGCGGCGGTCGCTACGTGCAGCTGGAGGGCCGGGATCGGCCGCGGAACGTGGTTGCGCGGTTTCCGAGCGTCGAGGCGGCGGAGGCCTGCTACCGCTCGGAGCGCTACCAGGAGGCGCTGAGCCACGCGCGTGGCGCCTCCGAGCGGGATCTGCTGATCGTCGAGACCACGGAATAGGCCAGCGACGCGGCCGCACTGCGGCCGCCCGTCCTCAGCCGATGGTAGGCTGGCGGGGCTTGAGCTTGGCTCGCGGTGCGACAGGGGACATCAGGAGCAGCACGAAACTGCTGGAGGAGGCGCCGCCGAAGGCGGACAGCCAGGGCAGCGGCCCGTCCCGTTCCGACAGCCCGGTGGTGCGACACAGGTAGTGCCTGGTGCCGTTGGTCCCGGCAAAGAAAGGCAGGCTGACGGAGGCTTCGGGCATGACGTGGTCGTGCAGGGAGCGCCGCAGCGCCACCATCGGCTTCGCTTCGGTGAAACGCAGGTGCCCGGTCGCGTCGATGCGGACGAGGTCTCCCCGTCCGGCCATCTGATCGGCCTGTCTGTTGGTGAAGCGGACGCGGCCATGCAGGTCCAGCGCGAAGATCGCAGTGATTCCGGGCTCCATGCCCTCGCGGAGCAGCCGGTTCTCCAGGGTCAGCCCCCCGAGCATGCGGGACACCTCGACCGATTGCTGGAGGAACGGCACGATCCGTTGCAGCAACTGCGCGAAGGGGACTTCCAGCTTCTCCCGGTCCCGGCGCGCGATGTTGCCGCCGATCATGGTTGCGCGATCCGCCGAACGCTCGAGCACGGTGCCGGCCCCGCCGACGATATCGTCCTGCGGGCGAACCCAGTCATTGTAGAATTCGGTGGTCTTGAGGGTTTCCAACGGCAGGACGGATTCGCTTTGCATGACCTTTCCGACCTGCGACTTCGCGAAGACCGGGGCCCAGGGATTCATCGCCCCGTAATAGGCTTCGTAACTGCGGAAGAAGTCGGGGTCATAGCCGTATTCGTGAACGCCGAGCGGTGTGGATACGCGGGAGTCGTGTCCGAACAATTGGACCCGGACGCCGCCGGACAGGCGGTGCAGCTCCTCCAGGAACCAGCGCCACTTTCGCTGGTCCAACGCGGCAGAGCCCGCGAGTTGCACGAGCTTTTGAAACTGATCTTCTTCGAGCGCACTCGTCATGAAAAAATGGCCTTGGTTACCAAAGCCCCCCCCCGGAACAGGTTCCCGGATAGCAAGATAAAAGGGCAAATTACGGGCTGGCAAGTGGCCCCTAGGTGAAAAGGTGTCGCTATCGGCTGTGGAAAGGTCGACTCTATCGGCTCCGCGACGCTTTATCGCCGACCAAGCGCCTCGAATGCGCGTTGATGAAGCGAGGCGCCTATATTTTAATCAGGAATCTTAAAGCAAAACCGCCCGCCAGGTGGGGGACCTGGCGGGCGGTGAGCTTGTTTCAAGCACTGTGGGCTTAGCTGGCGGCCTTGGCCTGCCGCTTGCGCTCGTGGGGGTCGAGGTAGCGCTTGCGCAGCCGGATCGCGTTGGGCGTGACTTCCACCAGTTCGTCGTCATCGATATAGGCGATCGCCTCTTCGAGGCTGAACTGGACATGCGGGGTCAGGCGCACGGCATCGTCGGTGCCGGAGGCGCGCACGTTGGTCAGCTTCTTGCCCTTCAGCGGGTTCACTTCCAGGTCGTTGTCCCGGCTGTGCTCGCCGATGATCATGCCCTGGTAGACCTTTTCCTGCGGCCCGATGAACATGCGGCCGCGCTCCTCGAGGTTCCACAGCGCATAGGCCACGGCCTCGCCCTGTTCCATCGAGATCAGCACGCCGGCGCGGCGGCCCGGGATCGCGCCCTTGTGCGGCGCCCAGGTGAAGAACACGCGGTTCAGCACGCCGGTGCCGCGGGTGTCGGTGAGGAACTCGCCGTGGTAGCCGATGAGGCCGCGCGACGGCACGTGGGCGATGATCCGCGTCTTGCCGTTCGACTGGCGCATGTCGACCATCTCGCCCTTGCGGGGGCCGGTCAGCTTCTCGATGACGGCACCGGAGTATTCATCATCGACGTCGATGGTGACTTCCTCGATCGGCTCCATCTTCACGCCGTTTTCCTCGCGCAGGAGGACCTGCGGGCGGGAGATCGAGAGCTCGAAGCCCTCGCGGCGCATGTTCTCGATCAGCACGCCCATCTGCAGTTCGCCGCGGCCGGCGACCTCAAAGGCCTCGCCGCCGGGCGTGTCGGTGACGCGGATGGCGACGTTGTACTCCGCCTCCTTCATCAGCCGGTCGCGGATGACGCGGGACTGCACCTTCTTGCCGTCGCGGCCGGCCAGCGGGCTGTCGTTGATGCCGAAGGTGACGGAAATGGTGGGCGGATCGATCGGCTGGGCGGGCAGGGGCTCGTCCACCGCCAGGGCGCAGATCGTGTCGGCGACCGTGGCCTTGGACATGCCGGCGATGGTGACGATGTCGCCGGCGACCGCCTCGTCGATCTCCTGCATGCCGAGGCCGCGGAAGGCCTGGATCTTGGAGACGCGGAACTGTTCGATCTTCTGGCCGATGCGCGAGAGCGCCTGCACCGTCGCGCCGACCTTGAGCTTGCCGCTCTCCACGCGGCCGGTCAGCGTACGGCCGATGAAGGGGTCGGCGCCGAGCGTGGTCGCCAGCATGCGGAAATCCTCGTCCTGGCGCTTGATCTGGCGCGGCTTGGGGACGTGGTTGACGATCAGCTGGAACAGCGCGTCGAGGTTCTTGCGCGAGCCGTCCAGGTCCGCGTCGGCCCAGCCGGAGCGGCCGGAGGCGTAGAGATGCGGGAAATCGAGCTGGTCCTCGTCGGCGTCCAGCGAGGAGAAGAGGTCGAACACCTCGTCCAGCGCCCGGTCGGGTTCGGCATCGGGCTTGTCGACCTTGTTGAGCACCACGATCGGACGCAGGCCGAGGGCGAGCGCCTTGGAGGTGACGAACTTGGTCTGGGGCATCGGGCCTTCCGCGGCATCGACCAGCAGTACGACGCCATCGACCATGGAGAGGATCCGCTCCACCTCGCCGCCGAAATCGGCGTGGCCGGGCGTGTCGACGATGTTGATCCGGGTGCCGTGCCACTCGACGGAGGTGGCCTTGGCGAGGATCGTGATGCCACGCTCCCGCTCCAGGTCGTTGCTGTCCATCGCGCGTTCGGCGACGGCCTGGTTCTCGCGGAAGGCGCCCGACTGCTTGAGCAGCTCGTCCACGAGCGTGGTCTTGCCGTGGTCGACGTGGGCGATGATGGCGATGTTGCGCAGATCCATACGGGCGTCCTTCGTGGTTTGGGCGCGAGGTAGCGTGCAGGCGCAGAAAAGGCCAGCGGGAAATCGGGCCGATGTGCCGCTTGATCAATTGTGCGCCTGCGGCGCGCTCCTTCAAAGCGGTTCGCGCCTTCGGGCGCGCACCGCCGCTGTCGCTGGCTCAGGAGGCGAGCGTGACCAGCGCGTGCCGCTTCTTGCCGGCCGAAAGCTTGACCGGCGAGGCGAAGGCGGCCGCGTCGAGCATCAGGCCGGCATCGGTCAGCGGCGCGTCGTCGATGCGGGCGCCGTTGTCGGCGATCAGGCGCTTGGCCTCCTTGCCCGACTTGGCGAGGCCGGAGCGGACGATCAGCTGGACGATGGAGATACCTTCGCCGATCTCGTCGGGCGAGAGCGCGAGCGTGGGCAGGTCGTCGCCGATGCCGCCCTTCTCGAAGACCTCGCGCGCGGTCGCCTCCGCCGCGGCGGCAGCGTCCGCGCCGTGCAGCAGGGTGGTGACCTCGTTGGCGAGGCGGATCTTGGCGTAGTTGATCTCGGAGCCGTCGAGCGCGCCGAGGCGTTCGCATTCCTCGACCGGCAGCTCTGTGTAGAGCTTCAGGAAACGGCCGACATCGGCGTCGGTCGTATTGCGCCAGAACTGCCAGAATTCGTAGGGGCTGAGCATGTCGCCGTTGAGCCAGACGGCGCCGCCCTGGGACTTGCCCATCTTCTTGCCGTCCGAGGTGGTCAGCAGCGGCGAGGTGAGGCCGAAGATCTCCTGGTCCAGCACGCGGCGGGTCAGGTCGATGCCGTTGATGATATTGCCCCACTGGTCGGAGCCGCCCATCTGCAGGCGGCAGCCGTAGCGGCGGTTGAGCTCCAGGAAGTCGTAGGCCTGCAGGATCATGTAGTTGAATTCGAGGAAGCTCAGCGACTGCTCCCGGTCGAGCCGCGACTTGACGCTCTCGAAGGACAGCATCCGGTTGACCGAGAAGTGACGGCCGATGTCGCGCAGGAAATCCAGGTAGTTGAGCTCGTCCAGCCATTCGGCGTTGTTGAGCATCAACGCGCCGTCGGGGCTGTCGTCATAGCGCAGGTACCTGGCGAAGACCTTCTGCATGCCGCCGATGTTCGCGTCGATCTGCTCGGGGCCGAGCAGCGGACGTTCTTCCGAGCGGAAGGACGGGTCGCCGACCTTGGTCGTGCCGCCGCCCATCAGGGTGATCGGCTGGTGCCCGGTTTTCTGCAGCCAGCGCAGCATCATGATGTTGAGCAGGTGCCCGACGTGAAGCGAGGCCGCGGTGGCATCATACCCGATATAGGTCGGCACGACGCCCTTGCTCATGGCTTCGTCCAGGCCCTGCAGATCGGTGCAGTCGGCCAGGAACCCACGTTCCACCATCACGCGGATGAAGTCGGATTTCGGGTGGTAGGTCATGCGTCTTTCGGTCCATTGTCGACGGCGGGTGCCGCTCTTCTAGCGGCGAGGCGTGCCGAGGGAAAGTGCATGTTGAAATCGGGGGCGGTGCGGGTGCTGGGGACCATGTCCGGCACATCGCTCGACGGGGTGGACGCGGCGGTCATCGAGACCGACGGCGTGACCATCAAGGCATTTGGCGACAGCGGCTACCGCCGATATTCGGCGGAGGAGCGTGCGGTTCTGCGCGCGGCGCTCGGGCGCTGGCCGGACGAGCCGGGGGTGGCCGAGGCCGCGGCGCTTGTCGAGGAGGCCCATGCCGAGCTGATGGCGGGGTTTTCCGACGTGGCGCTGGCAGGATTTCACGGCCAGACGCTGGCCCATGACCCGCAGGGACGCGGCACGCACCAGGCGGGCAACGGCGCGGTTCTGGCCGAAGCGCTCGGGCTGCCCGTGGTCTGGGATTTCCGCAGCGCCGATGTGGCGCTTGGCGGGCAGGGGGCGCCGCTGGCGCCGGCCTACCATTTCGCACTGGCGAAGTGGATCGGCGCCGAGGCACCGGTGGCCTTTCTCAACCTCGGCGGCGTGGGGAACCTGACCTGGGTCGACCCGCGCAAGCCCGGACCCGAGGCGGAGGGGGCGCTGCTGGCCTTCGACACCGGCCCCGCGAATGCGCCCCTCGACGACCTGATGCAGGCGCGCCGCGGCGTCGGTTTCGACGAGGGCGGCGTGCTGGCGGCGACGGGCGAGGTGTCGGAGCCTGTGATCGAACGCTTTGCCGAGCATCGCTACTTCTTCAAGATGCCTCCGAAGTCTCTGGACAGAAATGACTTTTCGAATCTGGATGCGGCGGTCGCCGAACTGCCGGACGCTGATGCAGCGGCGACCCTCACGGCGGCCGTGGCGGTGGCGGTGATGCGAGGTGCGGAGCATTTCCCGGCGCCGGTGGAGCGCCTGCTGGTCACCGGGGGCGGACGGAAGAACCCGGTGATGATGGCGATGATCGCCGAAGGGATGAGCTGCCCGGTGGACGCTGTGGAAGAGGTGGGGCTCGACGGCGACATGCTGGAGGCGCAGGCCTTCGCCTATCTGGCCGTCCGGGTCGCGCGCGGACTGCCGACGAGCTTTCCTTCGACAACCGGGGTCGGGGCGGCGGTCGGCGGCGGCGAGATCTCCTATCCCGGGGAGACCGGCTGAGCCGGGCGGCGATCCTTCGGACGAAGGATCGTGTCTCCTGCGGGGATGTTTGCGAACAGATTGTGGGAGGCCGCTGTCCGGATCAGGGGATGTCGAAGTCCGGGGGCGCGAGGGTGAAGCCTTCGAAGGTGAAGCCTGGCGACACGGTGCAGCCCACCAGCGCCCAGCCTTCGGTTGCAGAGGCGCTTTGCCAGTGGTCCTTCGGGACGATCAGTTGCGGCGTCTCGCCCGTTGCGAGGTCAGGGCCGAGGCGATGCCGGGTCGCAGGGCCGGTTTCGGTCTCGCTCAGCCGCAGGGTCAGGGGCGCGCCGGCGTAGAAATGCCAGATCTCGGTGGCGTCGACCCGGTGCCAGTGGCTGGTCTGACCCTCTTCGAGCAGGAAATAGATCGCCGTGCCGGACGGGCGGCCGCTGGCCGAGCTGTCGATCCAGGTCTGGCGATACCAGCCGCCCTCGGGATGCGGAGCGAGGCGGAGGTGGGCGATGATCTGGTCCGGGGTCATGGGCGGGCCCTCCTGTCTGGTCGGCAAGCCTCGGGCGGAAAGAAAAGGGGCCGCCCGCGCATGGCGGACGGCCCCGGATCACGGCGGTCAGGCCTGCGTCACTTGAGGATCGACTTGCCGGCGAAGAGCGCGGTCTCGCCCAGCAGTTCCTCGATGCGGATCAGCTGGTTGTACTTGGCGAGGCGGTCGGAGCGCGACATCGAGCCGGTCTTGATCTGGCCGCAGTTGGTGGCGACGGCGAGGTCGGCGATGGTGGCGTCCTCGGTCTCGCCCGAGCGGTGCGACATCACGTTGGTGTAGCGGGCGCGGTGGGCCATGTCGACGGCGGCCAGTGTCTCGGTCAGCGAGCCGATCTGGTTCACCTTCACGAGCATGGAGTTCGCCACGCCCTTCTCGATGCCCATGGCAAGGCGGGCCGGATTGGTCACGAAGAGGTCGTCGCCCACCAGCTGCACGCGGTCGCCCAGCGTGTCGGTCAGCAGCTTCCAGCCTTCCCAGTCGTCCTCGGCGCAGCCGTCCTCGATCGAGAAGATCGGGTAGTCGTTGCAGAGCGCCTCGAGGTACTTGACGTTCTCTTCCGACGAGAGCGACAGGCCTTCGCCCTTCATCTCGTACTTGCCGTCCTTGAAGTACTCGGTGGAGGCGGCGTCGAGCGCGAGAACGATGTCGTCGCCCGGCTTGTAGCCGGCGGTCTCGATGGATTTCAGAACGAAATCAAGCGCGTCGCGGGTGGAGCTCAGGGCCGGGGCGAAGCCGCCCTCGTCGCCGATGCCGGTGGCGTAGCCGGCGCCGGAGAGCTCTTTCTTGAGCGTGTGGAAGATCTCGGAGCCCATGCGCACGGCTTCGGCGATCGAGGTCGCCGAGACGGGCATGATCATGAATTCCTGCACGTCGATCGGGTTGTCGGCATGTTCGCCGCCGTTGATGATGTTCATCATCGGCACCGGCAGGACGCGGGCGGAGGTGCCGCCGACGTAGCGGAAGAGCGGCTGGGCGGTGTAGTCGGCCGCGGCCTTGGCGACGGCGAGGGAGACGCCGAGGATCGCGTTGGCGCCAAGGCGGCCCTTGTTCTCGGTGCCGTCGATCTCGATCATCGCGGAATCGATGCCGACCTGGTCGGTGGCGTCGAAGCCGACGAGGTTCTCGGCCAGCTCGCCGTTGACCGCGGCCACGGCCTGCTGGACGCCCTTGCCCATGAAGCGGCCCTTGTCGCCATCACGCTTTTCGACGGCCTCGTGCACGCCGGTCGAGGCGCCGGAGGGAACGGCGGCGCGGCCCATCGTGCCGTCTTCGAGGGTGACGTCGACCTCGACGGTCGGGTTGCCCCGGCTGTCCAGGATTTCGCGTCCGTGAATGTCGATGATGGTGCTCATTGCGACGGTCCTTTCCGTGCGGTCATGAAACTCGGGGCCGTCATACCCTTGTCAGGCCTCCGAGAAAAGTGCGCGTTCCCGCGCAAGGGTGTAGAGACCGGACGCGATGATCAGGCATGCGCCGGCCAGGGTGAGGGTGTCGGGGCGCTCTCCCAGAACGGCCATGCCGATGGCCAGGGCGAAGAGCAGCCGGGAATAGCGAAAAGGCGCGATGACCGAGAGGCTTGCCATGCGCAATGCCATGACCATCGCGTAATAGCCGATGGCGCCGCAGCCGACGATCCAGACGAAGGTCAGGCTGGTCGCTGCGTCCATCGGCTGCAGGCCGGGCCCGAAGAGCAGGAGGATGCCGCCTGCGGGCACGAAGATGCCGAAGCTCCACTGCGTGATCTGCATCGAGCTCAGCGTTGCAGGCACGACCCGCGTCGCCACATCGCGCACGGCCAGCGCGAGGACGGAGAACACGGCAAGAAGCGCGGCCGGCTCGAACGCCCCGGTGCCGGGCCGGACGATCATCAGCACGCCGACGAAGCCGATCCCGACCGCCATCCAGCGCCGCGGCCCGACCGTTTCGCCGAGCACGACGGCGGCCAGCAGGGTCACCGCGAGCGGGGCGGCCTGCAGGATCGCCGCGGCCGAGGAGAGCGGGATGATCGAGAGGGCGGTGAAGAAGCTGAGCGCGGCCAGGAGCTCGCTGCCGTTGCGCAGCATCACCGCCGGAGCGAGGAGTTCGGCCGGAAACAGGCTCTGGCGCAGCAGCGCCACCACGATGCTGAACAGGGCGAAGCCGCAGAGTCCGGAGACCATCATGATCTGGCCGATGGGCAGCGTCTCGGTCGTGCGCTTGATGAACATGTCCTCCAGAGCAAAGAAGCCCATCGACAGAATCATCAGAATGGCGCCGCGAAGGTTGTGCATCAGCTTTCCGGGATCCGGGCCGTCGTGGCCGGGTTCGGCCTCGCTCTAGCCCTGTTTGGGGCGATAACAAAGGGTTTTAGAGCCGTTTTCCCTGAAAAGCCGCGCTGCAATGACTGCAAGGCTCGGCCCCGCGGGGGCGGCAGAAATGTCGTGTCGGGCCGCCCCTGGGGGGCGCCCCGGTACCAGGGCTCAGCCCTTCTTGGTCGGCACGCCGTAAAGCTCCAGCTTGTGGCCCTTGAGCCGGTAGCCGAGCCGCTGGGCGATGCGCTCCTGAAGGGCCTCGATCTCGGGGTCGCAGAACTCGATCACCTCGCCGGAATTGAGGTCGATCAGGTGGTCGTGGTGTTCCCGGTCGGCATCCTCGTAGCGGGCGCGGCCGTCGCCGAACTCGAGCCGGTCGATGATACCGGCCTCCTCGAACAGCTTCACCGTCCGGTAGACGGTGGCGATGGAGATCTTGGGGTCGTGGGCCGAGGCACGGTTGTAGAGCTCCTCGACGTCGGGATGGTCGTCGGCCTCGCTCAGGACCTCGGCGATCACGCGACGCTGACCGGTCATCCGCAGGCCCTTGGCCTCCAGTCTTTCGAGAATGCTGTTGGTCATGGGTCCGTCCTTGGCCTTGGGCGCGCAGGTTACCGGATCGTCTGTCGAAGGAAAAGCCGTTGGCCGGAGCCCTCGGGCGGCCTCATCGCTGGCGCCGCGCCATGAAGGCGAGGCGCTCGAACAGGTGCACATCCTGCTCGTTCTTGAGCAGGGCGCCATGCAGGCGGGGGAGGGCCTCGGCGCTGTCGCGGCGCAGGTCGTCGGCATCGAGATCCTCGGCGAGGAGCAGCTTGAGCCAGTCCAGCACCTCCGACGTCGACGGCCGCTTCTTGAGACCCTGCTGATCGCGGATCTCGTAGAACTGGGTCAGCGCGGTGGTCAGCAGCGACTGCTTGATGCCGGGGAAATGGACCTCGACGATCTGTTTCATCGTCTCCATGTCCGGGAAGCGGATATAGTGAAAGAAGCAGCGGCGCAGGAAGGCGTCGGGCAGTTCCTTCTCGTTGTTCGAGGTGATGATGACGATGGGGCGGTTCACGGCCCGCACCGTCTCGCCGGTCTCGTAGACGTGGAACTCCATCCGGTCGAGTTCCTGCAGAAGGTCGTTCGGGAACTCGATATCGGCCTTGTCGATCTCGTCGATCAACAGCACCACCTTGCCCGGCGCGGCGAAGGCCTCCCAGAGCTTGCCGCGCTTGATGTAGTTCGCCACGTCGTGGACGCGCTCGTCGCCGAGTTGGCTGTCGCGCAGGCGGCTCACCGCGTCGTATTCATAGAGCCCCTGCTGGGCGCGGGTGGTCGACTTGATGTGCCATTCGATCATCGGAAGGCCGAGCGCGCCGGATACCTGGCGGGCCAATTCCGTCTTGCCGGTGCCCGGTTCGCCCTTGACCAGCAGCGGGCGCTCCAGGGTAACTGCGGCATTCACGGCGACCTTCAGGTCGTCGGTTGCCACGTACGAATCTGTCCCGTTGAATTTCATCTGACTTTTCGGCCCCTTGGGTTGCGTCCTTCACGGCTGGTCAATCCCGTATCCACGCCACCCTGCACGTGCTTTTTGGCAGTGACAACCCATGCAGCATGGAGTAATGACCGCGCCAAGGGAGCCAGGATGCCTGTGACAGACGATAGCGCGAGCCACACCAAGCCGGACAACGGCGAGACCCACCTGACGCCGGAAGAAATGCGAGAGGGAGCAGGAATGAAACAGGAAGTCTTTCTGCCTGATGACTATCGCCCCGCGGAAGACGAACCTTTCATGAACGAGCGGCACCTGGAGTATTTCCGGCGCAAGCTTCTGGCATGGAAGGAAGATCTTCTGGCGGACAGCCGCGATACCATCGAGGGCCTTCAGGAAAGTACCCGCAACATCCCCGATGTGGCCGACCGGGCCAGCGAGGAGACCGACCGGGCGCTGGAACTGCGCACGCGGGACCGTCAGCGCAAGCTGGTGGGCAAGATCGACGCCGCGCTTCGGCGGATCGAAGAGGGCGAGTACGGCTATTGCGAGGCGACCGGCGAGCCGATCTCGCTGAAGCGGCTGGACGCGCGTCCGATCGCAACGCTCAGCCTGGAGGCGCAGGAGCGCCACGAGCGCCGCGAGAAGGTCCATCGCGACGACTGAGGGCACCGGCGCACGCGCCGCTTGCCGAAAGCCGAGGCTTTTGCCAGAAACGCCGGACCATTGGTTCCGGCGTTTTGTCTTTCTGGAGAATCCATGAACCTGATCGGACAGGAGGTCACCGTCCTCGGGGCGGGCATAGCCGGGCTGGCAGCGGCCCGGGCCCTCGCCATGCGCGGCGCGCAGGTGAAGGTGTTCGAGCAGGCCCCCGAGATCGCCGAGGTCGGCGCCGGACTGCAGATCTCGCCCAACGGCGCGGTCGTGCTCGAGGCGCTTGGCCTGGGCCGGGAATTCGAGGAGATCTCGGTCGAATCCCGCGGCGCCGTCCTGCGGGATTTTGCGCGCGGGGCAGAGGTGCTGCGACTCGATCTGACCCGTTTCGGCCGGTTCGGGCTGGTGCACCGGGCGGACCTGATCGCGCTGCTGGAGCGCGGCGCCCGCGAGGTCGGCGTCGAGATCCAGCTCGACACCCACGTCGCATCGGTGCACCTGAACGGCCGGCGCCCGGTGCTGTTCATCGACAATGCCGACGCGGAGCGCGAGGCGCTCCTGGTCGCCGCCGACGGGCTGCACTCACGGCTGCGGGCCGCGCTTCTGGGCGAGGGGCAGCCGCAATTCACAGGGCAGGTCGCCTGGCGCGCCCTGCTGCCGATCGAGCCGGGCGAGGTTCCCGCGGAGGCGCAGGTCTTCATGGGGCGTGGACGGCACCTTGTGGCCTATCCGCTCCGGGGCGGGACGCTTCTGAACATCGTCGGCGTTGTGGAGACGCCAGAATGGACCGAAGAGGGGTGGAATCACCCGGGCGATCCGGCCCGGTTCCGCTCGCTCTTCAGCGAGTTCGGCGGTCCGGTGCGCGGCTGGCTCGAGCGGCTGGAGGAGGTCATGGTCTGGGGGCTGTTTCGCCACGGCGTGGCGCCTCAGTGGAGCGCGTCGAATGCGGTGATGATCGGAGATGCCGCCCACCCGACGCTGCCCTTCCTGGCGCAGGGCGCCTGCATGGCGCTTGAGGATGCCTGGGTGCTGGCGGAATCGCTGGTCCGGCACGACCGCGCCAACGCGGCGCTCGATCACTTCGAGTCGGTGCGCAAGCCGCGCTGCCGGCGGATCGTGGATGCGGCCACGGCCAACGCGCGGAATTATCACCTGCGCGTCGGCCCGGTCCGTGGCATCGCCCACACCGGCCTGCGGATTCTGGGCGCACTGGCGCCGGGGTTCATGCCCGACCGGTTCGACTGGCTCTATTCCCACGACGTGACACGGGGCTGACCCGTCCGGCAGGGCTCCCGCGCTTTCCAGCCGCCCTTGCGGGCTGCCGGAAACCTTGGGCGTGGCGCGGCAGCTTGCGCGACCGCGGGCCCGGGCGGCGCACCGCAGGTGCCACGCCCAACCGGGCAAGACGCGTCAGCGTCGCGCTCGGGCGGGAGGGCTCGCTGCCGGTTCGCGCTCCGGTTGGGGAGAGGGGGGCGCGGCGGCGAGCGGATGGTGATCCAGCACCAGGTCGCGGAGGCGGTCGTCGAGGACGTGGGTGTAGATCTCGGTGGTCGAGATGTCGGCGTGGCCGAGCAGGGTCTGGATCACCCGCAGATCGGCGCCGCCGGCCAGGAGATGCGTCGCGAAGGCATGGCGGAGCACGTGCGGCGTGACCTTGGCCGGCGAGATCCCGGCCGCGACGGCAAGATCCTTGATCAGCGCGTAGAAGCGGTGCCGCGTCAGGTGCCCGGCCTGGCCGGAGGAGGGGAACAGGAACCGCGACGGCGGCACGCCGCGGACCCGGGCGGCTTCCTCCGCCTCGTCCCGTGCGGCCAGCCAGGCGTCGAGCGCCTGCCGGGCCGGCGCCGACAGCGGCACCATGCGCTCCTTGCCGCCCTTGCCGCGGACCAGCAGCATCTGGGGCGAGCCGCGCGCGGCGGCCACGGGCAGCGAGACCAGTTCGCTCACCCGCATCCCGGTGGCATAGAGCAGCTGCATCAGGCAGGCATTGCGAAGACGGTCGCTTTCGGTGCGGCCCATCGTACGGGAGGCCTGGAGCAGCCCATCGACCTCGCTCAGTTCCAGCGTTTTCGGCAGTGCCTTGTGGCGGCCCGGCCCCTTGATCTGGATCGCCGGATTGTCGTCGCGCCAGCCTTCCTCGAAGGCAAACCGGTAAAGCTGGCGGATCGAGGAGAGACGGCGGGCCCGGGTTGCCTGCGAAAGGCCCTCGGCGTCGCAATGGATCAGGTAGCGCTCCACGTCGTCGCGCCCGGCGCGCGCGAAGCTGCCGCCGCGGTGCTCAAGCCACTGGGCGAAGTCCTTCAGGTCGCGGCCGTAGGCGAGCAGGGTGTTGCGCGCCGCCGCCAGCTCCGCCGCCTGGGCTTCGAGAAAGGTCGAAATCCAGCTGTCCGCGGCGGCCGGGCCGGCGCCGCTCATGCCTGCCGGTCCTCCAGCAGGATTTGCAGGGCGGCGCGGCGGGCGGTGTCCTCCAGCCCGTTCGACCGCAGGAAGGCCAGCGCAGCGCTCAAGTCCGCCGGGTCGGCTTCCGCCCCGCCGGCCAGCGTGTCGAGCGCCAGCAACAGCGCCTCGCCCAGCCGGTTCTCGGCGGCGCGGGCGGCCATGTCGCCGGTCTCGGAGGGCGGTGCGGAGAAGCCGGTGGCGATCGCCTCGGACAGGAGGTCCGGCGGCGGGGTGCCGGGAAGGCCGCGCGCGATGGAGGCGGCAAAGGCGAGCTTGGGGTCGGAGGGCTCCATGTCGAGCGCGGCGGCCTCGTAGTCATCCGACAGCAGGCCGATCTGCGGCGCGATTGCCGCCGCCGCGCCGGACAGTTCGAGCTCGTCGAGCGAGGAACCGATCGCCCGCGCAAAGGGCACGCCCAGCCCGGCCGAGGTCATCGCCTTCCAGGCCCGTGGCAGGCTGGTCTCGAGGGCGTCCGCATCGCGGGCCGCGAGGTCCTTCTGCACCTGCTGGACCAGATCCGCACGATCCCAGACGCCGCCGGAAGCCGCCGGCTGCCGTTCGCCGTAGACGGCGAGGAGCACCGAAGGGCTCAACACGCCGGCCCGCGCCAG
Organism: Tropicimonas sediminicola; assembly: GCF_900188335.1. Classification (GTDB taxonomy): domain Bacteria; phylum Pseudomonadota; class Alphaproteobacteria; order Rhodobacterales; family Rhodobacteraceae; genus Tropicimonas; species Tropicimonas sediminicola. The sequence goes on from NZ_FZOY01000003.1 coordinate 375,066, forward strand.
CCGTTCCGCGGCCTCGATCCGGGCCTTCCAGCCGGCGGTGTGGCGCAGGTCGGAATGGGCGAAGGCCAGCGGCAGCGGCGCCGTGGGCAGCGGTGTGCCGATGGCTTCCAGCATCCGGAAGCTCAGCGGGCTCGGCCGGGCAGGGGGATCGACCGGGGGAAGGAACTCCGACAGCTCCGGGTCGAGGAACTGCGCGAGCAGCGCGTCTTCCTCCGGGCTGAGCTGGCCGAGGGCCTTGGCCGATTCCAGCGTCAGCGCCGCGGCGTTCCAGTCGCCGGTCCGGGCAAGGCAGAAGATCCGGACGGGAAAGGAGGGGGTGATTCCGGGCACCGCGCGCATCCGGGCGCAGGCCGCCTGTTCGCGCCCGGTGAGCAGCGCCACGTCAAAGGTCCGGCGGAAAAGTTGCGGGTCATTGGAGCCGGCACGTTCCAGCAGCGCCTCGGCTTCCTCGACCGCGCCGCGGGCGAGCAGCGCGTCGACGCGCGCCTGCAGCATCGGGCCGGCCGGCGCCGAGCCCTTGGGCGGGTTCAACTCGGCCAGCATCAGCTGCCGGAACTGGTCCTGCACCGCGGGCAAGGGTTCGGCCGGGAAGGCGGCGATCATAGGGGCGAGGGTCGCGACCTCGGAGACGCCCCAGAGATCGGGCGGCAACCCGGTGACGCTGACCGGCAGCAGGCCGACGCCGTCCGGCGACGGGTCGTCGAGCGGCTGCACGGAGATGCTTTCCGTCACGATCCCGTTGGTGATCGGCGCCTCGGTCGAGGGCAGCTCGCGGGGCTGTGCGAGGCTGTGCGACAGCCAGTCGATTGCCGAGATCGGCGCGTCCGACGCGGCGACCGCGGCGGGTTGCTGGGCATTGGCGCCGCCCGCAGCAATAAAAAGGCATAGGCTCGCTGTGAGCGCAGTTCGGATCATTGTCCTAATCCACGTCGAGCATCACCGGGTCGCTGACCCGCACCTGGGTGGGTGTCAGATCGCCGAGATAGGCAAAGCCCACCAGGGCCACTGCCCCGAGGACCACGAGGAAGAGCAAAAACTTGAGGAGTCGACGCATATCTGCCCGTCTTTCTTGTCTGCCGCATTCGAACGTGCGGTCCATTCGATTTATACATGGCATCCCGGACGATTTCACGCCATTCAGACAGGAAATTTTCTGTCGGCGGCTTGATGCCGGGGAGGGGACCGCGGTGGCGGCGATTTTGAGGAAGACGGTGGTGCTGGTCGGCATGATGGGTGCCGGCAAGACCGCCATCGGCACCGGGCTCGCCAAGCGCCTCGCTGTGCCGTTCCTCGACAGCGACGCCGAGATCGAATCTGCCGCCGCCATGAGCATCGCCGAGATCTTCGAACGCGACGGCGAGGCGTTCTTCCGCGACCGCGAAACCGAGGTGATCGGCCGGCTGCTCGACGGCACCCCGGGCATCCTGTCCACCGGTGGCGGCGCCTTTCTGGCGGAGCGCAACCGGCGGATGATCCATGATCGCGGGGTCTCGGTGCTGCTCGACGCCGACGTGGACCTGCTGTGGAGCCGGGTGAAGCACAAGAACACGCGGCCCTTGTTGCGCACCGCCGATCCGCGTGCGACGCTCGAGGAAATTTACGCCGTGCGGGCGCCGATCTACGGGCTGGCGGACCTTTCGGTGAAGGCGCGAGTGGATTATTCCATCCCCGAGATGGTCGAGAAAGTGGTCGAGGTGCTGCGCAGCCGGCCCGACGTTCTGGAGGAAGGCTGAAGTGATAGAAAGCGTGCACGTCCCGCTGGGTGATCGCGCCTACGACATCCTGATCGGATCCGGAATCCTGGATCGCGCCGGCTATCGCATCGCGCCGCTGCTGAACCGGCCGCGGGTGGCGATCGTGACCGAGGAGACGGTCGCGGGGCTGCACCTCGAAGGGCTGCGGGCCTCGCTGACGGCCGAGGGCATCGACAGCGTCGTGCACATCCTTCCGCCCGGAGAGGCCACGAAATCCTGGCCTTACCTGACGCAGACCGTCGAGTGGCTGCTCGAGCAGCGGATCGAGCGCGGCGACGTGGTGGTCGCGCTTGGCGGCGGGGTGATCGGCGACCTCGTGGGCTTTGCCGCGGCGATCCTGCGCCGGGGCGTGCGCTTCGTGCAGGTGCCGACGACCCTGCTGGCGCAGGTCGACAGCTCCGTCGGCGGCAAGACGGGCATCAACTCCCCCTCCGGCAAGAATCTGATCGGCGCCTTTCATCAGCCGAGCCTCGTGCTGGCCGATGTCGATGTGCTTGAAACCCTGACGGAGCGGGATTTCCTCGCCGGCTATGGCGAGGTCGTCAAATACGGGCTTCTGGGCGACGAGTCGTTCTTCGAATGGCTGGAGGAGCACGGCCCGGCCCTCAAGGCAGGCGACACCGGCGCGCGGATCGCGGCGGTCACCTGGTCCTGCCAGATGAAGTCCGACATCGTCACCCGTGACGAGACCGAGCAGGGCGACCGGGCGCTGCTGAACCTGGGCCACACGTTCGGCCACGCGCTGGAGGCGGCGACCGGCTATTCCGACCGGCTGCTGCATGGCGAGGGCGTGGCCATCGGCTGCGCGCTGGCGGTGGAGCTGTCGGCGCAGCTCGGGCTCTGCGCGCAGGAGGATCCGAGCCGGGTACGGGCGCATCTCCGCAAGATGGGGATGCGGGTCGATCTGAGCGACATTCCCGGCGAGCTGCCGTCCGCCGAGGAGCTGATGCAGTTGATGGGGCAGGACAAGAAGGTCGTGGATGGTGTGCCGCGCTTCATCCTGACTCGCGGCATTGGCCGTGCCTTCGTCACCTCGGACGTGCCGCGTCAAAAGGTTCTGGGACTTCTGGACAGCGAACTCGGGCGCGCGGGCTGAGCCCGACACCGTCGGACGTGCCGACCGAAGCGTCATCCTGTTGGAGGATATTGCAGGCTCGGCCGTGAGGCGGCGCGTAACCGCCTGAAGGCCCATCCCTTCCTGAAAGGGGCCGGCCTTCGCTTGTCATGGGAACGCCCGGTCCTGCGCGCCGTGCCCGGTGGTGTGTCCGGGGCGGGCAGGGCCGGGCGATGCCCGGTCGATCAGAACGGGATTTCGTCGTCGAGGTCGCTGCCGCCGCCACCGCCATGGGAGCCGCCGCCGTAGCCGCCGCCCTGCGAGCCGCCGCGGTCGTCGTATCCGCCGCCGCCGCCACCGTAGCCGCCCCGGTCGTCATACCCGCCGCCACCGCCGCCGCCTTCGCCGCCGCGGCTGTCGAGCAGGGTCAGCTCGCCGCGATAAGGGCGCAGCACGACCTCGGTGGTGTAGCGGTCCTGGCCGGACTGGTCCTGCCATTTGCGGGTCTCCAGCTGGCCCTCGATATAGACCTTGGATCCCTTGCGAAGGTATTGCTCGGCGATCCGCGCCAGCGGTTCCGAGAAGATCGCCACTGAATGCCACTCGGTGCGCTCGCGGCGCTCGCCGGTGTTCCGGTCCTTCCAGTTCTCGGACGTGGCGATTCGCAGGTTGCAGACCTTGCCGCCGTTCTGGAAGGTGCGCACCTCCGGGTCGCGACCCAGATTGCCCACCAGGATCACCTTGTTCACCGACCCCGCCATGCGCTGCTCCTTTGTGCTTACGAGTCTCTTGCCTGTTGCTCCGAGGCATCGATTCCGCTTCGGAGCCCGACGCTACACCACCTGATCGCGGTTAAAAACCGCATAAATCCGCTGGCGTGACCGGCTTGCACTGGCGTAACGACGCCGTTTCCATATACTCCGGCACCTGTAGGACGAGGGACAAGGCAAAGCCGAATGGTGAAGCTCGCAGGTGCTGGTGGCATCGCGGCCATGGTGGTCGCAAGTGTCGTGACATGGGTTCCAGAGCCCGTCTCCGCGGAAACTTCCGTATCCTCCAAATCGCGGGCCCGGCTGTTCGCCTCCCAGACCCGTCTCCTCGACAATCGCGCCGCCAAGCAATACGAGAATTCGGTTCGGCTCCAGCCGCCGTCTTCCAAGGCGTCCGTCTCCATCGCCTCCGTGCCGAACTATCGCGGCAACTACCGGGGCGAGTACCTCTCTGTCGCCAAGAGCGCGGCGCGCAAGCATGGTGTGCCGGAGGACCTGTTCCTGCGTCTCGTGCAGCAGGAGAGCAACTGGCGGGTCAGCGCGAAATCCCACAAGGGCGCGATCGGGCTGGCACAGCTGATGCCCGGCACCGCGGCCAAGCTGGGCGTCAATCCGCACGACCCCAGGCAGAACCTCGAAGGCGGCGCGCGATACCTGCGGATGATGTACGACCGGTACGGTTCCTGGCGCCTTGCGCTGGCGGCCTACAATGCCGGCCCGGGCGCGGTCGACAAGTACGGCGGCGTCCCGCCCTACCGCGAGACGACGAACTACGTCCGCAAGATCTGGGGCAGCTGAGGCTGCGATTTCCCGATTAATTCACTCGGAATTTGTTCTGGATCAATTTGCACCGATCCGGAACCGGTGTATCTGCTGTGGCCAAAGCTGCCAGATACCCAAGGACGCATCCATGGCCGGTCTCCTGAAACCGATTGCCTTACCTGCCGCGACAGGCGCCGTCGTTGCCGGGCTCTACCTTGCCAGTGCCCCGCAGGTCGCGACCGAGCCCCTGTTCACCAATCTCGAGCAACTGGGCGAGGCGCTGTTCTTCGATCCGAACCTGTCGCTCAACCGGAGCCAGGCCTGTGCGACCTGCCACGACCCGGCCGCCGCCTTTACCGATCCGCGCGAGAGCGAGGTCGGTCGCGCCGCGTCGCTCGGTGACGACGGGACGTCCCTGGGAGACCGCAACGCGCCCACGGCCGCCTACGCGATGTTCTCGCCGGAGTTCCATTTCGACGAGGTCGCCGGCGTCTGGAAGGGCGGGCAGTTCCCCGATGGCCGCGAGGCCGGGCTGGAGGGGCAGGCGGGCGGGCCGCCGCTCAACCCGATCGAGATGGGGATGCCGGACAGGGCCAGCGTCGTCACCCGGCTGGAGGAGAATCCCGATTACGTCGAGGCGATGACCCGGCTTTTCGGCGAGGGCCTGTTCGAGGATCCGGACGCGGCCTACGGCGCGATGACCCGTGCCATCGCCGCCTTCGAGCGGACGCCGGAATTCGCCCCGTTCGACAGCAAGTACGACCGCTCGCTGCGCGGCGAATACACCCTGACCGATCAGGAGGAACTGGGGCGGGTGCTGTTCTTCTCGCAGCAGTTCACCAACTGCAACATCTGCCACCAGCTCGGCCGCAGCGAGATCGACCCGCAGGAGACCTTCACCAACTACGAGTTCCACAACATCGGCGTGCCGGCGAACGTGGCGCTGCGCGGCGCCAACGGGTCGGCTGCGGACCATGTGGACACCGGCCTGTTGCAGAATCCGGGCGTCGACGATCCGGCGCAGGCCGGGAAGTTCAAGGTGCCGACCCTGCGGAACGTGGCTGTCACCGGGCCCTACATGCACAACGGCGTCTTCGAGGATCTGCGCACCGTGGTTCTGTTCTACGACAAGTACAATTCGAGAGCGCCCGAACGGCAGATCAACCCGGAGACAGGCCAGCCCTGGGGGCCGCCGGAAGTGGACGGAACGCTGTCGCTGGTGGATCTGGAGACCGGCCCGGCACTGGACGACCAGCGGGTCGACGCCATCGTCGCCTTTCTCCAGACCCTGACCGACGCGCGTTACGAGCATCTGCTCGGGGAGTAGGGCGCGGGGACCAGAACGGTCCGATCACGGGAACGCGTCTTCGCGTCCGGGCCTCGGGATGCCATGAGTGGGGAAGACCGACCGAGACAGGACCCAAGCCCATGCGCCATGCCCTTCACGCCCTTGCCCTTCCGATCCTGCTGACGGCCGCGGGGGCGGTCGCGGCGCAGGATCATGCAGCCGCGCCCTACGCCGGGCTGGATGCGCGGGAGATCAAGAGCCTGTCGGAGGAAGACGTCGCGCAGATCCGCGCGGGCCAGGGATGGGGGCTGGCGCTCCCGGCCGAGTTGAACGGGCTCCCCGGGCCGGCGCACCTGCTGGAACTGAAGGAACAGCTGGGGCTCGACCCGGAGCAGGTCGCGCAGGTCGAGGCGCTGTTCGAGGAGATGCAGCAGGAGGCCATCGCGGCCGGTGCCCGCTTCATCGCTGCCGAGGCAGCGCTCGATGCGGCCTTCGCCTCGGGCGGGCTGACGCCGGAGATATTGGAGCAACGGGTGTCGGCTGCGGCAGAGGCCCGCGGCGCCTTGCGCTACGTCCACCTGTCGCGGCACCTCGAAACGCCGGCAATCCTGACCGAGGCGCAGATTGCGCGCTACAAGGAGCTTCGCGGCTACGCTGCCGACCCCTGCGATGCCGTGCCGGAGGGGCACGACCCGCAGATGTGGCGCCGTCACAACCAGTGCGACTGACCCCCCGGACGACGCCCGCGCCGGCGTCTATTCCGCTGCGAGGGTGATCACCGGCTCCATCCGGGCGAGCAAGTCGTCGGCGAGGTGGCACTTGACCTGGTGGCCGTCTCCGAGATCGCGGATCGGCGGTACCTCCGTCTCGCAGAGATTGCCGGGAACTTCCGACTTCCAGCGGCACCGCGTCTGGAACGGACAGCCCGGCGGCGGATTCATCGCCGAGGGGATGTCGCCGTCCAGCACGATGTGCTTCTTGGCGACGCTGGTGTCGGCAATCGGAACCGCCGACAGAAGCGCCTCGGTATAGGGGTGATATGGCGGCGAGAAGACCTGGTCGGTGGTGCCCATCTCGACGACATGCCCGAGGTACATCACCAGGACCCGGTCCGAGAGATAGCGCACGATCGACAGGTCGTGGGAGATGAAGAGCAGGGTCGTCTTCTCCTCCCGCTGGATTTCCATCAACAGGTCGGTCACCGCGGCCTGGACCGAGACGTCGAGCGCCGAGACCGGCTCGTCGGCCACCACGATCCGAGCACCGCCGGCAAAGGCACGGGCAATGCCCACGCGCTGCTTCTGCCCGCCCGAGAGCTGCCGGGGCATCCGCTCGGCAAAGGCGCGGGGCAGTTTCACGAGGTCCAGCAGTTCCAGCATCCGCGCGCGCCGCTCCGCCTCGCTGTTGCCGAAGCGGAAGATCTCCAGCGCCCGAATGATCTGCCGTCCGACGGTCATCGAGGGGTTGAGCGTGTCGAACGGGTTCTGGAACACCATCTGGACGGAGGAGACCGTGCCGGTGTCCCGCTTCTCGATCGGGATCTGCTCGATCGAGCTGTTGTCGAGCGTGATCGTGCCGCCGGTCGCCGTCTCGAGCCCCATAAGCACCTTGGCGAAGGTCGACTTGCCGCAGCCGGATTCGCCGACGATCGCCAGCGTCTCGCCCTCGCGCGCTTCGAAGCTCAGTTCCTCGTTGGCCTTCACCACCTTGCGGTGGCCGCTGAAGAGCGCGTTGGCGGCGACCTCATAGTATTTCTTGAGCTTGTCTACCTTCAGCACGGTCCGCCCGATCTCAGCCGCCTCGGCAGAAACCGCCCGCGCCATCGGCGCGTTCCAGTCGATCTCCTGGAACTTCAGGCAGCGGGTGGCGTGCCGGTCGTTGCCGGGGACGGGGAACATCTGGATGTCGCCGGCGTCGCAGCGGCCCGCTTCGAAATAGTCGCAGCGCGGACCGAAATTGCAGCCCGGCGGTCGCTCGTGGGGCAGGGGGAAGTTGCCCGGAATGGCGACCAGCGGGCGGGCGTTCTTGTCCGCCCCCGGCAGCGGAATCGAGCGGAACAGCGCCTGCGTGTAGGGGTGCTGCATCTCGTCGAACACGTCCTCGATCGAGCCGCGCTCCACCGCCTCGCCGGAATACATCACGCACAGCCTGTCGCAGGTCTCGAGGATGAGGCCGAGGTTGTGCGAGATGAACAGCATCGAGGTGCCGTATTTCTTGCCCAGCTCCTTCACCAGCTCGACCACGGCAGCCTCCACCGTCACGTCGAGCGCGGTGGTCGGCTCGTCGAGGATCAGCAGGCTGGGCTTCGACATCAGCGCCATGGCGATGACGATCCGCTGCTGCTGGCCGCCGGAGAGCTGGTGCGGATAGGAATTGAGCATCCGCTTCGGGTCGGGCAGGCGCACATCCGTCACCACCTCGAGCGCGCGGTCCCAGGCATCCTTGGCCGAGATCCCCTCGTGGATCATCGGCACTTCCATCAGCTGCTTGCCGATCTTCATCGCCGGGTTCAGCGAGGCCATCGGCTCCTGGTAGATCATCGCGATCTCGGAGCCGCGGATGTGGCGGAGCTCCTCGGCGCTCATCTCGCCAAGGTCGCGCCCCTTGAACTTGATCGATCCGCCGACGATCCGCCCGTTCACGCCGAGATCCTGCATGACCCCGAGCGCCACGGTGGACTTGCCGCACCCGGATTCCCCCACAAGGCCCATCGCCTCGCCGGGCTGCACGGTGACGGAGAAATCCATCACCGCCGGGATCTCCCGCAGGCGGGTGAAGAAGGAGATCGAGAGCTTGTCGATCTCGAGAATCGGGCCGTCATAATCCCACTTGGTCATCTCGCGCTCCCTTCATTCCGCAGCGCTCGCGGGGCGCAGGGCTCCCGCCGCTCCACCTCGCCCTTGCGGGCTCGGAAAGAGCGTTGGGCCGGGCGCGTGCTTCGCACGCGACGCAGACCCCACGTCTTCTGTCCAAAGATATCCCGGGGGTCCGGGGGCTGGCCTCCGGTCCGCGCTCTCCGCCGGCGCAGGGGCCGGCCTGTTCCGCACCGGCCGCTCAATCTTTCAGGCTCTCTTCGCGCAGCCCGTCGGCCAGCAGGTTCAGGCCGAGCACCAGGCTCATCAACGCCAGGGCCGGCGCGAGCGCGGGGTGCGGATAGATCGACAGCAGCTTGCGGCCGTCGTTGATCGTGCTGCCCCAGTCCGGGCTTTCCGGAGCTAGGCCGAGGCCGAAGAACCCGAGGGTTCCGAGCAGGATCGTGGTGTAGCCGATCCGCAGGCAGAAATCGACGATGAGCGGCCCGCGCGCGTTGGGCAGGATCTCCCAGAGCATGGTGTACCAGGGACCTTCGCCGCGGGTCTGGGCGGCGGCGACGTAATCCCGCGTCTTGATGTCGAGCGCGATTCCGCGGACGATACGGAAGACCGTTGGCGCATTCACGAAGACCACCGAGACGAAGACGATCAGGATGTTGGGCGGGACAGAGATGATGCCCAGCGGATCGGCGTTCCAGGCCACGCCGAGGTAGACCCATAGCCCGAGCACCAGTGTCACAGAGATATAGGCCGCGCGCTTGCCGGCCTGGGTGAAGAACCGGGAGTTCCAGAGCACCACCAGGAACAGGATCGGGAACAGGAACAGGACCGCGGCCATGTAGGTGGGCAGCCCGGTCGCCACGATCTCGGGCGTCACCAGCAGGTAGAACAGCAGGATCACCGGGAAGGCGAGGATCAGGTTGGCGAGGAAGGACAGGAAGGTGTCCAGCGCGCCGCCGTAATAGGCCGCCGGCAGGCCGAGGGTGATGCCGACCATGAAGGCGAAGAGCGTCGCGACGGGCGCGATCTGCATCACGATGGTCGAGCCCGCCACCATCCGGCTGAACACGTCGCGGGCGAGGTTGTCGCCGCCGAGCAGGTAGTACCCCAGCCCCTCGGTGCCCTCCGGCACCGGCGTGCCGGGCAGCTTGTTCTTCATGCCAGAGACCTGCACCAGCGGGTCGTGGGTGATGATCATGTTGGAGAAAAGCGCGGTCAGCACCCAGAACAGCACGATGGCGAAGCCGATCATGCCGATCGTGGAGTCGAAGAGCTTGCCGTAGAGCCCAAGCCGGCGCTTGAAGGTGAGCGAGAGCGCGAAGATCGCGGCCATGCCGATCCAGACCGGGGTGAAGCGGATCAGGATCTCGACGAGGATGGCGCCCCAGGACAAAGGTTCCATTGCTACGTCCCCTCACGAAATCCGGATGCGCGGGTTCAGGAAGATATACCCCACATCCGATATGAGCTGGGTGACGAGAACCACGACCACTGCGACGACCGAGCAGCCCAGCAGCAGCTCGATGTCGTTGTTGGAGGCGGCCTGCACCAGTGTCCAGCCGAACCCCTTGTAGTTGAAGAGCGTCTCAACGATCACCACGCCGTTCAGCAGCCAGGGGATCTGCAACATGATCACGGTGAAAGGCGCGATCAGCGCGTTTCGCAGCGCGTGTTTCAGGACGATGTTCGGGAAGCTCACGCCCTTGAGGCGCGCGGTGCGGATATATTGCGCGGTCATCACCTCTGTCATCGAGGCCCGCGTCATCCGGGCGATGTACCCCATGCCGTAGAGCGCGATGGTCACGACCGGCAGGGTGAAGTTCTCGAAGGTGATGCCGTCCATCGCGGAGGTCGCGGTCCCCTTGAACCATTTCAAGCCGACGGCGGAGGAGGCGAAGACGGCGATCAGGATGACGCCGGAGACATATTCGGGGGTCGCGGTGGAGGCGATCGAGACGGTGGAGAGCGACCGGTCGAGGCGCGAGCCTTCGCGCATTCCGGCCAGGACCCCCATGATCAGCGCCATCGGCACCATCAGCAGCATGACCCAGAACATCAGGATGCCGGTCAGCCCCAACCGCGTGCCGATGATCGCGCTTACCTCGTCGCGCAGCACGGTCGACCAGCCCCAGTCGCCCTGCAGCACGCCGCAGCGCTCCGGCGCCACGTCGGCGGGCACGTCGCGGCTGATGCAACGGCCGGTGACATTGCCCTCGGCATCCTCTCTGGTCCAGCCCGGCAGAAGGCCCAGCCATTGACCATAGCGCGAGAGCATCGGGTCCGTGTACCCGTTCATCTCCAGCCAGGTGGCGACCTGCTCGTCGGTCATCCGAACGTTGCCCTGCGTCTTGGCCAGCTTCTCGAGGTTCGGCTGGAGGTTCGTCAGGACGAAGACGATGAAGGTGAGGCAGAGCGCCGTGAGGATCATGATCACGATCCGGCGGAGAATGAATAATCCCATCTGTTTTCCTGTTGGCGGACGGGCTGAATGCACGCCTCGGGCTGTCGGTCGGTGCCGGGTGCGGTTCCTGCGCCTCACCCCGGCAGGCGCCCGGCCGCATGGCGGCCGGGACCGTTTTCAGAACACCGGATGGATCAGGCGGCGAAACCGTACTTGTAGGCGTGGATCTCGTCGGAGATGTGCCGTTCGGCTCCGACCACGCCCTCGCGGGTGTGGCGGTAGACGGTGCGCCAGTAGGGCTGGATCGTTACGCCCTCGTCGCGCACGAGCTGCTGCATCTTGGCCGAGACCTCGCGGCGCTTGTCCGCATCGGCGATCGCCAGCGCCTCGTCGAGCAGCGCGTCGAACTCGGCATTGGCCCAGCCGAACTCGTTCCAGGCCTCGCCCGAGCGATAGGCCAGGGCGTAGATCTGGACGCCGAGCGGGCGGCCGTTCCAGTTGGTCGAGCTGAACGGGTACTTGGTCCAGTCGTTCCAGAAGGTCGAGCCGGGCAGGATCGTCCGCTTCACGTTGATGCCGGCGTCGCGCAGCTGGGCGGCGACGGCGTCGGTGGTGTTGCGGCGCCAGTCGTCATCGATAGACATGAGCTCGTGCTCGAAATCGAGCATTCCGGCCTCTTCGAGCAGCGCAAGGGCGCTCTCGACGTCGCGCTCCACCGGGCCGATGTCGGCATATTCGGGGTGCAGCGGCGAGACGTGGTCGTTGTTGGCCGTGGTGCCGCGGTCGGAATAGCCGAGCTCGAGGCAGACCGCGTTGTCGACGGCCATCGCCAGCGCCTTGCGGACGCGCACGTCCTCGTAGGGCTTCTTGCCGTCCACCTCGGCCAGCTGGTTGGGCCGGATGACGATGGTGTGGGTGGTGACGGCTTCGGATTTCACGAAGCCGAGGTCGGTAAGCAGGTCGATGTATTCGCCGACGGATTCGTAGTTGGCGTCGACCTCCTCGGACTCGAGCGCCGCCAGCCAGGCCGCGGGGTCGGTGCCGTAGTCGACGAACTGGAGGCTGTCGAGATAGGGGCCGCCATAGACCTCGGTTCCCCACCATTCATGCTCGGTGTTGCGCACGATGGTGCATTGCACGCCGACCTCGTGGCTCTCGATCAGGAACGGGCCGGTGCCGACATTGTCCTTGCCGAGTGCCTCGTCATAGCTGGAATGCACGATGGCGGCCGGGTAGTCGGCCATGCCGGGGATGATGGTGATGTCGGGCTTGGGCAGGTTGAGCTTGACGGTCATGTCGTCGACAACCTCGATCACGCCCTCGCCGGCCATCTTGGTGTCCGGATCCACGAGGCTGGCCATGCGGCTGGCCATCGAGTTGGCCGGCACCTCGGCTTCGCACCAGCGCTCGATGTTGCGGGCCACGTCGGCAGCGGTGAAAGGCTCGCCGTTGTTCCACTTGGCGTTCGGGCGCACCTTGAGTGTGTAGGTCTTGGCGTCCTCGCTGATCTCCCAGCTTTCCAGCAACATGCCGCGGATCGAGCCGTCGTTGTTGTATTCGACGAGGTATTCCAGCGTGCCGCGCACGGCGTTGGCGATCTGCGAGAAGTCGGAAATCCGCGGATCCTTGATGGGCAGAACGTCCATCTGCATCTTCATGTCACCGCCCTCGGCGATGGCGGGCTGTGCGACGGCCGGCTGCCGAACACCGATCAGGCCATAGGCACCGGCGGCGGTGACGCCGAGCGCGGTTGCGCGGGCCATGAACTCGCGCCGGCTCAGTTTCCCGGCCTTGCATTCTTCCGCATACATTCGGGCTGCCGGATGCACCGGGCGGCCGTTAAGGGTGGGATGCGTCATTCTTGTCTCCCTGTGACACACGAGCGTTCATTCTGTTTTTCTGAGACGGCAGGCCGTGGTTTCCCACGATCCGAGATCCTGCAGTGGACCCGGTCAAACGCCACCCCGTCTTCCTGTCGACCCCGGCATTCGGCACGAGAACTTGCCGTGCGTCAACAATCGCTTGCGAAGGTCGAGGTCTGATTGCGACATCCCGGGGGATCAAAAACGACAAGTCTGATGGACGCAACCAAAAACCGGGCCGATTTCCCTAACGGTAGCCGAGTTTCTCGGCAGATCATGGCTGTCGTCTCTCGCGGAACTCGGTGGGGGTCTGGCCGGTGCGGTTGTGGAAGGCGCGGGTGAAATAGGCGGCCGAGCCGTAGCCCAGGATCTCGGCCACGCGCTTCACCGGCAGCGCGGTGTCGAGCAGCAGGCGGCGCGCCTCGAAGGTGAGCCGGTCGGCGAGCAGTTCCGAGGCCGGGCGGCCGCAGGTCTGGTTGCAGACCCGGCTCAGGTGGGTGGGCGTGACGCCGAGGGATTCGGCATAATCGCCAACCGATTGGCCGGTGTAGAGCTGCTCCTCGATCGCCCGCGTGTAGCGCCGCACGAGATCGCGCGCGGCGGTCTCGCCGGGGCGGTCCTCGTAATCCGCGCGCTGCCGCGCGATCCAGACCGACAGCAGCCCGGCGTGACAGGCGATGGCGCGGTCGCGGAGCGGGCGGTCGGCGTCGATCTCGCGTTGCAGCGCCTCCAGCAGGCTGGTCAGTTCGTTCTGGTGGCGGGCGTCGCGCACCCGCAGGTGACAGGGCTCGGCCGGCAGGTCGAGACCGTCGCTCTGGTTGAAGAAGATCGCGGTGCCGAAAACCTTTCCGGAGACGTCGAAACCATGCATCGTCCCGCCCGGCACGAACACGGCATTGTGAGCGCCATAGCCGCGCGTCAGCCCCGCGACGGTGATCCGGCCCTGGCCACGGGTGAACCACAACAGGAGCGGCATCCGGTAGCTGCGCATCGCCTCGGTGCGCCACCGGCCGCCCTGCGCCAGGCGCTGGACGGGGACCAGCCGAAGCGGCCCGGTGGAAACGGCAGGCAGAATGGACATCGCGAACCCCCGGTCGGGCACCGGCCCGACAGGGGCGACACTGCACCGCCGCAAATGGTTAATCAAGCGGGTGGGCGGCGTTGCCCTCAGCCGGCCAGCGAAACCGGCCGCCAGTCCTTCATACGGGCGCGGAACCACGTCCTCTGGCGCTTGGCATATTGGCGTGTCGCGACCTGCGCCGCCTCGCGGGCCTCGCTGAGCGAAAGTTCGCCACGCAGATGCGCGATCAGTTCCGGTGCGCCGATGGCGCGGGACGAGGGCAGGGCGGGGTCCCAGCCGGCGAGGTTGGCCCGCGCTTCTTCCAGCGCGCCCTGGGCCAGCATCTGGTCGAACCGGCGCTCGATCCGGGGCGTGAGCCACGCCTTCGGGGCGTCCACCACCAGCGCCTGGGCCTGTTCGAGCGGCAGAAGCGGCGCGGGCGTCTCGTCCTGCCAGGCGGCGAGCGGGCGGCCGGTCGCCTTCAGCACCTCCCAGGCGCGCTGAACGCGGGCGGGGTTGGCGGTGTCGATCCGGGAGGCCGTCTCGGCGTCGAGCTCGGCCAGGCGGGCGGCGTGATCCATCGCGTCGGCTTCCCGGCGGATCTCTGCCGGTACGGGCGGTATCTCGACCAGCCCCTCGGTCAGGGCGGTGAAGTAGAGCCCGGTGCCGCCGACCACGATCAGCCGCTCCGGCCCCGCCAGAAGGGCGGAGACCTCCCGCAGCCAGTGCCCCACCGAATAGGGCGCGTAGCGTCCGACATGACCATAGAGCCGGTGCGGCGCCTGCGTTTCCTCGGCCTCCGAGGGGCGGGCCGTCAGCACCCGCCAGTTGCCGAAGACCTGCAGCGCGTCGGCATTCACGATGATGCCGCCGCCGGACGCGGCAAGCTCCAGCGCCAGCGCCGACTTGCCGCTCGCGGTGGGGCCGGCGATCAGGACCGGGCGCTCGTCGTCGATCTCGGAGAGGTCAATCACCGTTACTTCCGTCTTGGCTGTTGATGCCGGCGCGGTTTTCGGACAGGAAGGCGCCGGAGCAGATCAGGGGGATCGTGATATGTTGGACGCAACCGAGGATCAACCGGCACCGGCCTACAAGCGGGTCCTTCTGAAAATATCCGGCGAGGCGCTGATGGGTGACCAGGGCTTCGGCCTGCACCCGCCCACCGTGGAACGGATCGCCCGCGAGGTGAAGTCGGTCCAGGAACTCGGCGTCGAGATCTGCATGGTGATCGGCGGCGGCAACATCTTCCGCGGGCTTTCGGGCTCGGCGCAGGGGATGGAGCGGACCACCGCCGACTACATGGGCATGCTCGCCACGGTGATGAATGCGCTGGCCATGCAATCGGCGCTCGAGGGGCTCGGGGTCTACACCCGGGTGATCTCGGCGATCCGGATGGACGAGGTCTGCGAGCCCTACATCCGCCGTCGCGCCGTGCGGCACCTCGAAAAGAAGCGGGTCTGCATCTTCGCCGCCGGCACCGGCAACCCGTATTTCACCACCGACACCGCAGCGACGCTGCGCGCCAACGAGATGGCCTGCGAGGCGATCTTCAAGGGCACCAAGGTCGACGGTGTCTACGACAAGGACCCGGTGAAGTTTCCGGACGCGGTCCGCTACGACACCGTGACCTACGACGATTGCCTGGCCAAGCACCTGAAGGTCATGGACGCCTCGGCCATCGCGCTGGCCCGCGACAACAACCTGCCGATCATCGTCTTCTCGCTGGACGAACCGGGCGGGTTCCGCGGCATCCTGGCGGGCGAGGGTACCTATACCCGCGTCCACGGCTGACCCGCTCCGGCGCTGGCATGCCGTCTCAATAGACGGCGATGATCGAGAGCGGCGAGGCGCTTGCCGTGCCGTGATTGATCAGGCGGACGGCGTAGTCGCCCGACCGCTCGGCACGATCCAGAAAGACGCGATCCGTCACGGTCCGGAGCGCCAGCGGCTGCCCGTCCGGGTCGCGGACTTCGAGGATCAGGCCGGGGGACAGCTCGACCACGCGGGCAAACAGGTGCTGGCCCGCGATCAGCGGCACGACGTATTGCGTGGCCTCCGACGTGGCGATCGTGTCTTGCAGGACAGCCGAGGGAGCGCCGGCCGCAAGCCGCACCGGGCGCGGTTCTGGGAACTCGGCCATCTCGACATCGTCGATCAGCCCGTTGGCCTGACCGCTGCATTGCCAGATCTCTCCGGCGCCGTCGCGCAGCGATACCCGCGTCGCCGCGCCAAGTCCGAAGGCGCCGAGAAGGGTCATGCCCGGCGGCGTATCGGGGCCGCAGATCTGCATCACGTAATCCGTGCATACGGCGATGGCCGCCTGGTCGCCCCAGGTGGCGGCGGGGGTGCAGGTGCTGGCCAGAAGGGCCATCAGGGCAGGTATTCTGACGGGCAAATGTCCTCCGGGTTTCATCTATGCCCAGCGGGCGTCGAGCGAACCGGCAGAACCGGACGCCCCATCAGTAGCCGAACGCTGGCCATTGACGACGCGAATCTTGCAGGGCGGATCGCTCCGGGGCGGTTCTCCGCCGATCACGGCGCCTTTGGCGAACCGCGGCGGCGGTGCCGATGTGCAGGGCCGGGCGGTGCAGATGGCACGGGCGAAGGACAGCAACTTGCCTCGGGACCGCCGCATTCAGGCTGTTGCGGTCGATTATGCAACCTATACATTCAGACTCCCCGGCGTTAGAAGTTTTCCGAACGAACGAGATGCTTGCAAGGGAACAGGCACATGTCAGCAGACTACGAAGATCCCGATATGGACGACCTCAAGCACCGCATGGACGGTGCGCTGCGGGCGTTGAAAAATGAATTCCTTTCGCTCCGCACCGGGCGGGCGTCCGCGTCGATGCTGGACCCGATCCAGGTCGATGCCTACGGCTCGATGACGCCGCTGAACCAGATCGGGACGGTCAACGTGCCCGAGCCGCGGATGATCACGCTCAACATCTGGGACAAGACGATGGTGTCCAAGGCGGAGAAGGCCCTCCGCGAGAGCGGGCTGGGGATCAACCCGGTGGTCGACGGCACGATCATCCGGCTGCCGATTCCGGAGCTCAACGAGGAGCGCCGCCGCGAGCTGACCAAGGTCGCCGCGACCTATGCCGAGAATGCCCGGATCGCCATCCGCAACGTGCGCCAGGACGGCATGCACCAGCTGAAGAAGGCCAAGTCCGACGGCATGCCCGAGGACGACGAGCGGATCTGGCACGACGAGATCCAGGAGCTGACCGACAAGCACATCAAGCAGGTCGACGACGCTCTGGCGCACAAACAGGAAGAGATCATGCAGGTCTGAGCCCCAGGGCTCGGATCCGCTATTGCCCATTTCAGCCCAGGAAAGGGGCCATTCATGCCCGCCAACGACCCTCGCGCAAAGGCCCCGGACCACGTGGCCATCATCATGGATGGCAATGGTCGCTGGGCAACCGCGCGGGGACGCCCCCGGCTCTTCGGTCACCAGGCCGGCGCCCGCAGGGTCAGCGAGATCGTGGAGGCCTGTCCGGAGCTCGGCGTTCGCTACCTGACCATCTTCGCCTTCTCGACGGAGAACTGGAAGCGCACCCAGGCCGAGGTTTCGGGCCTGATGACCCTGTTCCGGCGCTATATTCTGAAGGAGGCGCAGCGGCTGCTGAACAAGCGGGTGCGCGTGCGCTTTATCGGCGACCGTGACCGGCTCGATCCCAAGCTGGTGCGGCTGATGGACGATCTGGAGGCGCTCACCGAGGCCAACGATCACGTCCACCTGACGATTGCACTGAACTACGGCGGCCGGGACGAGGTGACGCGCGCCACCCGGCGGCTGGCCCGCGAGGTGGCCGAAGGACGGATCGATCCGGATTCCGTCACCGCAGAGACCCTCGGCCGCTTCCTCGACACTCACACGCTGCCCGACCCCGACCTCGTGATCCGCACCAGCGGCGAGGCACGGATCTCCAACTTCCTGCTCTGGCAATCCGCCTATGCGGAATACGAGTTCGTCGACACGCTCTGGCCGGATTTCACCGCGGACAAGTTCGCCGAGATCCTCGCGCGTTTCGGCAAGCGGGAGCGGCGCTTCGGAGCGGTCATTGGCTGACGAGAAGAAATCCGCGCCCGGCGGGGCGACCCGCTGGGACGATCTGAACGCCCGCACCTGGACGGGACTGGCCATGGTGCTGATCGGCGTGGTCGCGATCCGGCTTGGCGGCGTCTGGTTCCAGATGCTCGTGGTCTTCGTGACCTCGGTGATGATCTGGGAACTGGCCCGCATGGTCCGCCCGGGCCTCGACGTCGGCGCGATGCTCCTTGCGGCCTTTTCCGCCTCGGTCATCTCCGGCCTGTTGTCGGAGAAACCAGACTGGCACCTCGTGCTTCTGCTTGTTCCGGCGGCTGTCGGCACGCTGGCGATGCAGCGGGAGCGGCCCATGTTCTTCCTGTTCGCGCTCGGCATCACCGTGGCGGGCTGGGGGTTGATCATGGCGCGGGAGACCTATGGCGGCACCTGGCTCTTCTGGATGGTGATCGTTGTTGTGGTGACCGATGTCGCCGGCTATTTCGCGGGCAGGAAGTTCGGCGGGCCGAAGTTCTGGCCGCGGATCAGCCCCAAGAAGACATGGTCCGGCACCATTGCCGGCTGGATCGGCGCGGCGCTTGTCGGTGCGCTGTTCCTTACCTTCACCGATTCCGGGCGCGACCTGATCTGGATCTCGATGATCCTGTCGATGGCCTCGCAGATGGGCGATATCGCCGAGAGCGCGTTGAAGCGTCGGGTGGGGGTCAAGGACAGCTCGGCCCTGATCCCTGGCCACGGCGGCCTGTTCGACCGGTTCGACGGGTTGCTCGGCGCGTCGCTCTTCATGCTGTTGCTGGCGCTGATCGTCGATGTGCCCGAGGTACGGATATGAGGCGGGTGTCGATCTTCGGCGCCACCGGCTCGATCGGCGAGAACACGGTCGACCTTATTGCCCGCGCACCCGAGGAATACGATGTCGTCGCGCTGTCGGGCGGGCGCAATGTGGCCCGCTTGGCGGAGCAGGCGATCGCGCTCAATGCCGAGATTGCAGTCACCTGCTATTCCGAGTGCAAACAGGAGCTTGCGGCGCGCCTTTCAGGCACCGGCATAGACGTCGGTGCCGGGCCGGAGGCGATTGCCGAGGCGGCGGAGCGGCCTGCGGACTGGGTCATGTCCGCCATCGTCGGGGCGGCCGGGCTGGCACCCGGTCTGGCGGCGTTGGAGCAGGGCGCGACCCTGGCGCTGGCCAACAAGGAGTCGCTGGTCTGCGCCGGCGCGCTGCTGATGGAGACGGCGCGGGCTCACGGAGCACAGGTTCTGCCGGTCGACAGCGAGCACAGCGCCGTCGCGCAAGCTCTTGTTGGCGAAGATATTTCCTCCGTCGAACGGGTCATCATCACGGCCTCCGGCGGCGCTTTCCGGGACTGGCCGCTGGAGGACCTGCCCAAGGCGACGCCGGAACAGGCGGCCAAACATCCCAATTGGGACATGGGCCAGCGGATCACGGTCGACTCGGCCTCCATGTTCAACAAGTCTCTGGAACTCATTGAGACGCGAGAGTTTTTCGGGTTTGATCCGAGCCAGATCGAAGTCGTCGTCCACCCGCAATCGCTGATTCATGCGCTGGTGGGCTTCAACGACGGCGCCCTGATGGCGCATGTCGGTCCGCCCGACATGCGGCATGCCATCGGCTATGCGCTGCACCACCCCGAACGGCGTCACCTGCCTGTGGAGCGGCTCGACCTGGTGAAGATCGGCCGGCTCGATTTCCGCGAGCCCTGCGAGCGCCGCTGGCCGGCGCTGAGGCTGGCGCGCGAGGTGATGCGGAGCGGCGGCGTGTCGGGCGCGGCCTTCAACGCTGCCAAGGAAGTGGCGCTCGATGCCTTCCTTGCGCGGCAGATCCGATTCACCGACATGGCGGCGGTCGTCGAGGAGGTGCTGGAGGCGATGGAACGCGACGGCGCCCTGAAATGTGACCGGATGCGCCTTGATCATGTCATGGAAACGGATCATCTCGCTCGGAAGCGGGCGGCGGAAGCCGCCGAACAGATCGCAACGGAAGCCTGAGGTCCCATGGATATTGCCACGTTGATCCCCCAGTTCGGGGGCGCCCTCTGGACCTTTGCCGCCTTTGTCGTGGCGCTCAGCGTGATCGTTTTCGTGCACGAATACGGCCATTACATCGTCGGGCGCTGGTCCGGCATCCGGGCCGAGGTGTTCTCCATCGGTTTCGGTCCGGTTCTGCTCAAGCGGACGGACAGGCGCGGCACGCAATGGCAGGTGGCGGCGCTGCCGTTTGGCGGTTACGTCAAGTTCCTGGGCGATGCCAGCGCGGCCAGCGACAAGGCGTCGGACACCTACGACCAGCTCGACGAGGATACCAAGCGCCACACCATGCACGGCGCGCCGCTCTGGGCGCGGGCGGCGACGGTGGCGGCCGGGCCTGTCTTCAACTTTATCCTGTCCATTCTGGTCTTCGCCGCGATCCTGCTGTGGCAGGGCACCCCGCGGGAGCCCGTTCAGATCGGGACGCTGAAACCCATGCCGGAGGCGGCGCAGGGGCTGTTGCCGGGCGACACGATACTTGCCGTCAGCGGCACCGAAACGCCCGATTACCAAGGCTTCTTCGACGTCGTGCGCGAGATGCCGGTCACCGAAAGCGTCCGCTACGATATCGATCGGGCAGGGGAGCAGGTGGCGGTCGAGGGGCCCTATCCGTTCCCCCCGCTGGTCGAAGGGCTCCAGGCCGGTTCGGCCGCGATGGACGTGGGCATCGAGACCGGCGACGTGATCACCGCGATCGACGGCACGCCGCTGATCGCCTTCAAGCAACTCCAGGAAGCGGTCGGCGAGTCCGACGGCAAGCCGCTGGCGCTCGACATCTGGCGCGATGGCGAAACGCTCGAGTTCGTGCTGGCGCCGCGGCGGGTGGACCTTCCGACGGCCGATGGCGGGTTCGAGACGCGCTGGCTGATCGGGATGACGGGCGGGCTGATGTTCACCCCGGCCACCGAGACGCCGGGCGTGCTGGAATCGCTGCAATACGGTGTGGACCAGACCGGCTTCATCATCCAGAGCTCGCTGTCGGGGCTGTGGCACATGGTGACCGGCGCGATTTCGGCCTGCAACCTGCGCGGCCCGATCGGCATTGCCGAGACCAGCGGTGCGGCGGCAAGCCAGGGCGTGGACAGTTTCATCTGGTTCATCGCCGTGCTGAGCACCGCGGTGGGGATGCTCAACCTGTTCCCGATCCCGGTGCTCGACGGTGGCCACCTGGTATTCCACGCCTACGAGGCGCTGGCCGGTCGTCCGCCCAGTGACAAGGCGCTGCGGCTGCTGATGGGCGTGGGCCTTTCCCTGATGCTCGCGCTGATGGCCTTCGCCCTCACGAACGACCTGTTCTGTCCCTGAAAAACGGCGAAAACGCCAGATTCTGCGCCCCAATGTGGTCACAATCCAAGCTTAAATTGGGGCCAGTGAAACAAGGGCGAACCGACAGGACCGACCAATGCAAACGATGAACGCCGGATATCAGAGCCTGAGCCTTCTGGTGCAGCTGAACTGGGACCGCCTGTTCTTTGCTGCCGCCATCATCGGCGCGCTGTTCGGCGCCGCCGCGCTTGGCTCGGCCATCGGCTGAGTGTTGCCGAAATAGCCTTGAGGGGGCGGCGCTCACGCGTCGCCCTTTGTCGTTTTGACAAGTGGGGCAAGGGACGCTAGCAAAGGCATAATAATCTACATCATGCGTCGGGGGACGTCGGCATGCACAAGAAAGATACGGGCGGCGCGAGCAGGCACGCCCGGCGGAACCGCAAAGGCGGCCTGACGCCGGCAAGGACACTCGCCATCGTCAGTTTGTTTCCTGTAATGACGGGTATTTTTCCGGTTGAGACATCGGCACAGAGCTATCGTTTCAGCAACGTGGACATCCAGGGCAACCAGCGGGTCGACCCGGCCACGATCGTGACCTATGCCGGAATCGGGCCCGGCCAGGCGGTCAGCGCGGCCGAGCTCAACGACGCCTACCAGAACATCGCCGCCTCCGGCCTGTTCGAAAAGGTCGAGCTGGTGCCCTCTGGCAACACCCTCGTGATCAAGGTCACGGAGTTCCCGACCATCAACGTGGTCGCCTTCGAGGGCAACCGGCGCCTGAACGATGAAGTTCTGACGCAGATCGTCCAGTCTCAATCGCGCCGGGTCTACTCCCCCTCGACCGCCGAGGCCGATGCTGCTGCCATCGCCGATGCCTACCGCGAAAGCGGCCGCCTGGCCGCTGCCGTCTCCCCCAAGATCATCCGCCGCTCCGACAACCGCGTCGACCTCGTCTTCGAGATTCAGGAAGGGCGGGTCAGCGAGATCGAGCGCCTCTCCTTCGTCGGCAACGGCACCTATTCCGACAGCCGCCTGCGCCGCGTGCTGGCCACCAAGCAGGCCGGCCTGATCCGGCAGGTGATCAACCGCGACACCTTCGTCGCGGACCGGATCGAGTTCGACAAGCAGCTGCTGACCGACTTCTACCGCTCTCGCGGCTTTATCGACTTCCAGGTGCTCAGCGTCACCTCCGAGCTCGACCGCAACCGCAAGGGCTACCTGCTGACGTTCAACGTCCGCGAGGGCCAGCGTTACCGGATCGGCAATGTGAGCGTCAGCTCCGAAGTGCCCGGCATCGACATGGACGCCTACCTGAAGGCGACCCGGCTGCGGTCCGGCGGCGTGTACTCCCCGGTTCCGATCGACACCGACATCGCCCGTCTGGAGCGTCTGGCGGTGGACCAGAGCCTGAACTTCATCCGTATCGAGCCGCGTCTGAACCGCAACGACCGCAACCTGACCATCGACGTCGAATACGTGATCAGCCGCGGGCCGCGGGTCTTCGTGGAGCGCATCGACATCGAGGGTAACACCGCGACGCTCGACAAGGTCATCCGGCGCCAGTTCGACACCGTCGAGGGCGACCCGTTCAACCCGCGGGAAGTGCGGGAAGGGGCGGAGCGGATCCGTGCGCTTGGCTTCTTCGCGGATTCCGAGGTGGTGCCGCGCGAAGGCACCCGTCCGGACCAGGTGATCGTCGACGTCAACGTCGAGGAGCAACCGACCGGCTCGCTCGGTTTCGGTCTGGGCTACTCGACCGACTCCGGTGTCGGCATCAACTTCAGCTTCTCGGAGACCAACTTCCTCGGGCGGGGACAGTCGCTGGGCGCCAGCCTCGGCTTCACCGATTCCACCAGTGTCTTCGGCTTCAACTTCGTCGAGCCGGCCTTCCTCGGGCGGGACGTGACCTTCGGCATTGCCTCCTACTACCGCGAGACGGAGCAGGATAACTCGGATTACGACACCGACAACGGTCTCTTCCGGCCCAGCTTCACCTTCCCGCTCAACGAACTCGCCCGTTTCGGCGTGCGCTTCGCCTACGATTACAGCCGCATCTACAACGTCGATACCGGCACCGAGGACGATCCGGACACCGATGAGGACGAGTTCGAGACCGGCTCTTCCTACGTGCTGCAGCAGGAAGAGGAGATGGGCGGCCTGAGCTCCTTCTCTGCCGGCTACACGATCTCCTACAGCACGCTCGACGACGGGCTCGATCCGACGGCGGGTGTCGGCCTGTTCTTCAGCCAGGACTTCGGCTACCGGGAGGACGAGGCCAGCTACGTCCGGACCGAGGCGACCCTTCGCGCTCGCAAGGCGATCTGGAACGAGGAAGTGACGCTCCGGGCCGAACTCGAGGCCGGCGGTGTGGTGTTCTCCGGCGGCGACAGCCGGATCACCGAGCGCTACTCGCTCTCCAACAAGATCCGCGGCTTCGAGGCCAACGGCGTGGGTCCGCGCGACCTGAACGTGGAGAACGAGGACGTGCTGGGCGGCAACTACTTTGCGGTCGCACGGTTCGAAGCGGACTTCCCGCTCGGCCTGCCCGAGGAATACGGGCTCAACGGCGGCGTGTTCTGGGATATCGGCTCGGTCTGGGGCCTCGACGAGACTTCCGGCGGACCCAACGGCGACGACGAGGTCGACGACGACTTCGCGCTGCGCTCTGCGGCCGGCGTCTCGCTGTTCTGGGATACGGCGATCGGTCCGCTCCGGTTCAACTTCTCGCGTCCCCTGATCAAGGAAGACTACGACGAGGAGCAGAACTTCGAGTTCACCGTCTCCACGCGCTTCTGATCATGGGGCGGCGCGGATTTCTCCGGGCCGGCCGCGCGCTTGTCGCTGCAACGGTGCTGAGCCTGTGCGGGCCGCTGGCCATTGCACAGCAGGCGGCGGATATCTTTGAAACGCCGGTCCTGACGCTCGATCAGGACCGGCTCTTTTCCGATACTCTGTACGGCAAGCGGGTCCTGGCGGAGCTGGAGCAGGTGTCGTCCGTACTCGCGGAGTTGAACCGCGAGATCAGCGCCCAGCTCACCGCCGAGGAGCAGCGGCTGACCGAACAGCGCCAGACGATGAGCCCAGAGCAGTTCCGGCCGCTGGCGGATGCCTTCGATGCCAAGGTCGTGCAACTGCGCGACGAGCAGGACGCCCGCATCCGGGACCTGCAGCGCCGGCGCGAACTGGAGCGGCGCGTCTTCATGCAGCGGGTCATCCCGGTCCTTTCCGAGCTGGTGCGCGAGGTCGGCGCCGTGGCGATCCTCGACGAGCGTGCGGTGATCCTCTCGGCCGACCAGATCGACGTGACTGAAAGCGCGATCGCGCGGATCGACAGCCTTGTCGGCGACGGCGGCGACCTTGCCCCGGTGTCGGATGGAACGGGCGCGGCACCCGCAGATGAGGGGGGCGCGCCCGCGACCGAGAACTAGGGCTCCCGCCACGTCCGGACCGCCTGTCGGCGGTCGGGACGTGTTGGGGGTGGCACCCTTCGGGTGCCGGAGCCGGGTGGCGAGGTTTCGCGCAAGTGCCTGTGGTTGGGCGGTTTCAGAGCCGTTGCCGCCGCCGCGTCGCTTGCCGTTGCGGGAGTTGACGTGTAGGAGCGAGGCAACGGCGGGCGCGGCCGCGACCCGTGACGACAAAGACAAGGCACTGACCCATGACCGATGAAAAGAGCCCGCTGCTCGAGGCGGACCACGCGACCATCCTGAAGATCCTGCCGCACCGCTACCCGTTCCTGATGATCGACCACGTGCGCGACATCGACGCCGGCAAGAGCGCTGTCGGGATCAAGAACGTCACCTTCAACGAGCCGCATTTCCAGGGCCATTTCCCGGGCCATCCGGTGATGCCCGGCGTGCTGGTGATCGAGGCGATGGCGCAGACCTCGGCGGTGCTGATCGGCGCGTCGCGCGGCATCACCGAGGAGCTGATGATCTACTTCACCACGGTCGACAAGGCGAAGTTCCGCCGTCCCGTGGTGCCCGGCGATGTGCTGGAGCTGCATGTGACGGTCAAGCGGGCCGGCTCGCGCATCGGCCGGTTCGAGGGGCGCGCGATGGTGAACGGCGAGTTGGCGGCGGAGGCCGAGTTCTCTGCCATGGTCCAGCTGCCGAAAGAGGCGGAAGTGGAGGGCTGAGCCCATGACCATCGATACGACGGCACGCATTCATCCCACCGCGGTGATCGACGAGGGCGCCGAGATCGGTCCCGGCGTCTCGATCGGGCCGTTCTGCGTGATCGGCCCCAAGGTGTCGCTGGCCGCGGGCGTGGAGATCAAATCCCATGTCGTGATCACCGGTCACACGGAGATCGGGGCGGAGACCGTGCTGTTTCCGTTCTCGGTGATCGGGGAGATCCCGCAGGACCTGAAATTCCATGGCGAGGACACCAAGCTCGTTATTGGCGCCCGCAACCGGATCCGGGAGCATGTGACCATCAACCCGGGCACAGAGGGCGGTGGCGGGATCACCAGCATCGGCGACGATTGCCTGCTGATGGCGGGCGTGCACGTGGCCCATGACTGCAGGGTCGGCAACCGTGTGATCCTGGTCAACAACGTCGGGCTCGCGGGCCATGTCCAGGTCGACGACGACGTGATCGTCGGCGGCATCTCGGGCGTTCACCAGTGGGTGCGCATCGGCAAGGGCGCGATCATCGGCGGCATGTCGAAGGTCGAGAAGGACGTTATCCCCTATGGAATGGTCCAGGGCGCGGCCGGCGAACTTGTCGGGCTCAACCTCGTGGGGTTGAAGCGGCGAGGGCTGGAGCGCGACGACATCAACGCCCTGCGCGACGCCTACCGGGTGCTGGCCGCCGAGGAAGGGACGTTCCGGGAGCGGGCGAAGGCGCTCGGGGCCCGGACCGAGAGCGAGTACGTCAAGGCGATCGTCGATTTCATCCAGGGCGATTCCGACCGCAGCTTCCTGACACCGGAGTGAGCCGCGTGCCGCCGCTGGCGCTGATTGCGGGGCAGGGGCGGCTGCCCGAGGTCCTGGCCGAGCGGCTCAGGGCCGAGGGGCGCGAGGTGATCTACTGCGCCTATCACGACGCGGCGCCGGGCGCCGTGACGCCCGACCTGACATTTCGGCTCGAGACCATGGGCTCGCTGCTCAAGGCGCTCGGAAAGCGCGGCGCGACGGAGGCCTGTTTCGCGGGCGGTATCCGCAGGCCGAAGCTCGACCCGCGGGCGCTGGACCTTGCCACAGTTCCCTTGCTGGGCCGTTTCGTCTCGGCGCTCGGAAAGGGCGACGATGGCGCCTTGCGGGTGGTGCTGGGGCTCTTCGAGGAGCGGGGCATGACCGTGCGCGCGGCGCACGAGATCCTGCCGGACCTGCTGCCGCCAGCGGGCGTTCTGGGACGGGTGACGCCGGACGAGGACGCCAGGGCGGACGCGGCGCGCGCGGCGGAGATCGTCTCGGCGCTCGGGCGCGCGGACGTGGGGCAGGGGTGCGTCGTGGCGCGGCGTCAGGCGCTGGCCATCGAGGCGATGCCCGGCACCGACTGGATGCTGGCGACGCTGCGGGACCGGCCCGAAGGCCTGCCCGCGGGCGGCGTGCTCTACAAGGCGCCAAAGCCGGTGCAGGATCGCCGGGTGGATCTTCCGACCATCGGGCCGGACACGATCCGCGCGGCGCAGGCGGCGGGGCTGACGGGCGTGGCGCTGGCCGAGGGCGGGGTGATGATCCTCGACCGTCCGGCAACGATCCAGGCGGCGGACGAGGCGGGGCTTTTTCTGTGGGTGCGGCCGACCGGGGAGTTGGGGTGATGCGGATTTTCCTGGTGGCCGGCGAGCCCTCTGGCGACAAGCTTGGGGCCGCGCTGATGGCGGGTCTGAAGCAGTTGGCTCCGGGCGTGGAGTTCCACGGCGTCGGCGGTCCGCTGATGGAGGCGGAGGGGATGCAGAGTCTGTTCCCGATGGCCGAGCTTTCGGTGGTCGGGCTGGCGGAGATCCTGCCGAAGTATTTCCAGCTGAAGCGGCGACTCGACGAGACGGTAGCGGCGGCCGTGGACCTGGCACCTGATGCGCTGATCACGATCGATTCGCCCGAATTCGGCCTGCGGGTCGCGCGGGGGGTGCGCAAGCTGTCGCCCGCCCAGCATACCGTTCACTATGTCGCGCCGACGGTCTGGGCCTGGCGGCCAAAGCGGGCGCAGAAGATGGCGCCGGACATCGACCAGGTGCTGGCGCTGCTGCCTTTCGAGCCGCCCTACATGGAAGCTGCGGGCATGCGCTGCGATTTCGTCGGGCACCCGGTCGTTGCCGAGCCGCGGGCCGATGCCGATGCGGCGGCGGCGTTCCGGGCGGCGCACGGGATTGCCCCGGACGCGCCGCTGGTGCTGGCGCTGCCGGGCTCGCGCCGGGGCGAGATCACCAAGCTTGCGCCGGTCTTCGGCGAGGCGCTGGCCCGCGTCATCAAGCGGCGCCCGGAGGTCCGGGTCGTGGTGCCGACGGTGGAGGCGCGGGCGGAACTGGCCGCGGAAATGATCGCCGACTGGCCCGGCGCGCCGATCCTGCTCGATCCGCGCGGGCGCGATGCGGGCGAGGCGCTGGCCGAGAAGCGCGCAGCCTTTGCCGCGGCGGATGCGGCGCTGGCGGCCTCGGGCACGGTGTCGTTGGAACTGGCGGCCGCCGATACGCCGATGGTGATCGGCTATGACGGGCCCTGGCTGAGCCGGGTCTACGTCACACGGCTGCTGCTGGTGGACACGGTGACGCTGGTCAACCTGGTGTCGGAGACGCGGGCCGTGCCCGAGTTCATCGGCAAGGCGTGCCGGGCGGAGACGATTGCCCCGGCTCTGCTGGAGGTGCTTGAGAACGGCGGGGCGCAGCACGCGGCGATGCGGCTGACCATGGAGCGGCTCGGACTCGGGCAGGAAGCGCCGGGCCTGCGGGCCGCGCGGGCGGTGCTCGACGGCCTGGAAGCGCGCGGGCGCTGAGGAAGGCTGACGGCCTTCCGGGTGTCGGCGGGTCGCTTTCCCGGATGGTTTCTCGGACAGAAGACGGTGGGTGAGCCTCAGCTCAGCCCGAAATGCCCGCGGTGCTTGGGCAGGAACAGCGTCTTGCCCTTGATCAGCCGGGTCGTGCCATTGCCGCGCACCCCGACGACCGGAAGGTAGCTCGCGCCAAGCCTCGGCCCGAGCGGCAGAAGGATCGGCGGGTTGGGCCAGGCACCATAGGCGAAGCTGCGCCCGAGATCCTGACCGCGCAGCAGGGTACGGACGGCGCGGGCGAGCCAGGGCACCTGCCGCATCGTGCCGACGATGGTCATGGCGTCGCCCAGGTCCACCGCGTCACCGGCGGCAAGCACATTGGGCAGGTCGGAGGGGCGCATCCAGCGGTCGGCGATGACGCGGCCGTCGGGGCCGGTTTTCGCGCCGGGCAGGGGCACCAGCAGCTCTGTCCGGGGCCGTGCGCCGGTCACGGGGAAGACCAGGTCGGCGGCGATCTTCTCGTCGGTGTCGAGGGTGATCGGCCCGGAGAAGGGCGCGGAGGTGCTGGCCAGCGAGACGGCACTGTGCCCGAGCCGCAGGGAAACACCGAGGAGATCCAGTCTCTTCCGGAGCTCGGCGCCGAGGCGCGACGGATAGGTCGGCAGAAGCGCCGGCGTATCGGAGACGAGCGTGACCTCGCAAGCAGGCATCGCGGCCTTGATCTCGCCCGCGAGTTCGATGCCCACCGCCCCGGCGCCGACAATGGCGACGGACCCGGCCCGCTGGAGCGATGAATGGGCCTCGGCCTGAGCCGCGCGGAAAGCCTCGATGTCGTCACCGGCGGGCTTGAAGGGCGCGGCATAGCCGGAGCCGGTCGCCACCACGATCACGTCGGCGGCAAGGTGGCTCCCGTCCGTCAGGGTGACCCCGGTGCCGGAGACCGACTCGACCCGGGCCTGCAACACCGTGCCCCGTTTCAGCAGGCCATCGTAAGGCATCAGCGCGCGCTCGACGAGATCCGGCTGCACCACCCCGCGGATCATCGCCGCGGCGTGGACGAAATGGCTGCGCGGTTCGATCAGGGTGACAGCGGCCGCGTTGTCAAGTTCGCGGGCGAGCGCGTAGCCGATATAGCCTCCGCCGACGATGATCACCTGTCCTGACATGCGCACGCTCCTTGCCTGCTCGTGGGGGTCTGCCCGCAATGTTTCGCTCGGCGGCCCAAGGTCAAGGCCGGGGTAGGGCGGGAGGCGCCGATCGGGTCGCGTCCCGCCGGGCAATCAGCCGCGCCAGATCCAGCCGCCCCCGAAGATGCGGGTGCCCTCGGTCTCATAGAAGACGCAGGCCTGGCCGGGCGAGACGCCTTCCTCCGGTGTCAGCAGTTCCACCTCGGCGGTGTCGGGGCCGGTGGGGCGCAGGATCGCCTCGCGCGGCGGGCGGGTGGAGCGGACCTTGACCGACAGCGGCCATTCGGCACGCGAGTCCATTGGTTCGTCGCCGAGCCAGTTGATCTCGCGCACCGGTACGATCCGCGTCGAGAGCTCGGATTTCGGGCCGACGATCACCTGCCGCGCGTCCGGATCGAGCTTCACGACATAGAGCGGGTCTGCCAGCCCGCCGATGCCGAGCCCGCGTCGCTGGCCGATCGTGTAGTGGATGACCCCCTCGTGCTGGCCAAGGACGCGGCCCTCCATGTCGACGATCTCGCCCGGCTCGCCGGCGCCCGGGCGCAACTTCTCGATCACCGAGGCATAATTGCCGTCGGGCACGAAGCAGATGTCCTGGCTGTCGGGCTTGTCGGCCACCGGCAGGCCGTGCTTGGCCGCGAGCGCACGGGTCTCGGCCTTGCTGGTGAGGTGGCCGAGCGGGAAGCGCAGAAAGGCCAGCTGCTCCGGCGTGGTCGAGAACAGGAAATAGGACTGGTCGCGCCGCGGGTCGCCCGCCATGTGCAGTTCCGGGCCGTTGTCGCCCATCTTGCGCTGGATGTAGTGGCCCGTCGCCATGCAGTCTGCATCCAGGTCGCGCGCGGTCTGCAGCAGGTCCTTGAACTTCACCCGCTCGTTGCAGCGGATGCAGGGCACCGGGGTGGCGCCGGCAAGGTAGCTATCGGCGAATTCGTCGATCACGGCGTCGCGGAAGAGGTTCTCGTAATCCAGTACGTAATGCGGGAAGCCCATGTCCTCGGCCACCCGGCGGGCATCGTGGATGTCGATGCCGGCGCAGCAGGCGCCTTTCTTGGCGAGCGCCGCGCCGTGGTCGTAGAGCTGGAGGGTCACCCCCACAACGTCATAGCCCTCGCGGGCGAGCTCCGCCGCGACGACGGACGAATCGACCCCGCCCGACATCGCCACGACGACCCGGGTCTCCGACGGGGGCTTGGCAAAGCCGAGTGAATTCAAGGGCGTGTCGCTGTCGAGCGGCATTTCGGGGCTCCATTAACCAGAGTGCCAGACCTTATAGGAAAATTCGAGACACTCTCAAGGCGGCGTTTCACCTGTCCTTAAGCGCGTTGGCGACAGGCTGCTGTCGAGTGGTGAGATGGGAGTGCAACTCATGTTTATCAAGAAGATAGACGGCCCGCGAGCCGTCACCTTGCCCGACGGCACGATCATGACCCGCGCCGACCTGCCGCCGAGCGACACCCGGCGATGGGTCGCAAGCCGCAAGGCGGCGGTCGTAAAGGCGGTCTGCGGCGGGTTGATCTCGCTGGAGGAGGCGAAATCCCGGTATGGCCTTTCCGACGAGGAATACGACAGCTGGCAGAGCGCGGTTGCCCGATTTGGCGAGGCAGCCCTGAAAACGACGTGCCTTCAGCAGTTCCGAGGTCCCCAGAAATAGCGAGGTTAACCATGCGCCGAAAAATGCAACTTTCAGTTGAGAGTGATCGGGTGCGGAAGCGGTAATCGGGGATTAACCAATTCGGGCCATGGTCGCGAGTAGAGGGACCGAAGCGGAGTAACAATTATGCGCATCCTGCTCGTCGAAGATGACCCGGCGACCGCCAAGAGCATCGAAATGATGCTCACCCATGCGAACCTGAACGTCTATTGCACCGATCTTGGTGAAGAGGCGATCGATCTCGCGAAACTCTACGACTACGATCTGATCCTGCTCGATCTCGGGCTTCCGGACATGACCGGGCACGAGGTTCTGCGCCAGCTGCGTCTCGCCCGGGTCGAGACGCCGACGCTGATCCTGTCGGGCGCCGACGATACGGATAACAAGGTGAAAGGCTTCGGTTTCGGGGCTGATGACTACCTGACCAAGCCGTTCCACCGCGAGGAGCTGGTGGCCCGGATCCACGCGATCATCCGGCGCTCCAAGGGCCATGCGCAATCGGTCATCCGCACCGGCAAGGTGACGGTCAACCTCGACGCCAAGACGGTGGATGTCGACGGAAAGGGCGTGCACCTGACCGGCAAGGAATACCAGATGCTGGAGCTTCTGAGCCTGCGGAAGGGCACGACGCTCACCAAGGAGATGTTCCTCAACCATCTCTATGGCGGCATGGACGAGCCCGAGCTCAAGATCATCGACGTGTTCATCTGCAAGTTGCGCAAGAAGCTCAGCCAGGCGACCGGCGGCGAGAACTATATCGAGACAGTCTGGGGCCGCGGCTACGTGCTGCGCGACCCGGAGCCAATGGAAATGGGGGCGAAATACGCCGTCGGCGCCTGAGCGCGCCGGGGCTCGCAGCCCGCAATACCCACCACTCACGACAGCACCACTCACGAGACGACACCGCGCGGCCTCTCCGCGGGAAAAGAACAGAAAAATTCCACTCCAGTGTATCTCTGGGCATGCTCATGGCGACATGGCATGCCCTTTTTTTCGGGGAATGACCTCGGATGTGGCGGTACAGCGCGACATGCGGCGGCATGAGCCGGGCGCTCTGGAGACAGAGGCGGTGGGCGAACGGCTGTCACTGTCGAACCGGTGCGATGCAGAGGGGCGTCGAGCGCGCCGAACCCAGTTGATGCGGAGGACGATGCAGCGCGATACGCCGACGCGCCGGCCGCCCACTGGCGTTTGCCGACCGGCGCGACTCGAACTGGACGCCTTCGACCGCTCCGCCTATCTCTGGGGCGCGCATCAGGCGGAGGGATCATGAGCGAGACGAGAAGCGTCGAGACGCTGACCGAGGCGGAGGCCCGCGCGGAACTGGCGCGCCTGGCAGACGTG
Source organism: Tropicimonas sediminicola (assembly GCF_900188335.1). GTDB lineage: Bacteria > Pseudomonadota > Alphaproteobacteria > Rhodobacterales > Rhodobacteraceae > Tropicimonas > Tropicimonas sediminicola. Next base: position 407,308 of record NZ_FZOY01000003.1, read on the forward strand.
CTGGGCGAGGCGAACCGGGCCTATCACGCCGAGGATGCGCCTGTGATGACCGACGCGGAGTTCGATGCCCTGCGCCGGCGCAACGCGGAGATCGAAGCGCGCTTTCCGAACCTGATTCGCTCCGACAGCCCGTCGGCCCAGGTCGGCGCGGCCCCGGCGGAGGGGTTCGCAAAGGTGACCCACGCGGTCCCCATGCTGTCGCTCGGCAATGCCTTCGAGGACGAGGATGTTGCGGAATTCGACCGCTCAGTGCGCGGTTTCCTCGGCCTCGCGCCCGATGCGCCGCTCGCCTACACGGCCGAGCCCAAGATCGACGGGCTGTCGCTGTCGCTGCGCTACGAGCACGGACGGCTGGTGCAGGCGGCGACCAGGGGCGACGGGGCGACCGGCGAGAACGTGACCGCCAATGCCCGCACCGTGGACGATATTCCGCAGCAGATCGACGGCGCGCCCGAGGTGCTGGAAGTGCGCGGCGAGGTCTACATGACCCACGCCGATTTCTCGGCTCTGAACGAACGCCAGGCGGAGGCGGGTGGCAAGACCTTCGCCAACCCACGCAACGCCGCCGCCGGCTCGCTGCGCCAGCTCGACGCCCAGATCACCCGAGCGCGCCCTTTGCGCTTCTTCGCCTATGCCTGGGGCGAGACCTCCGAGCCACTGGCAGAGAGCCAGATGGCTGCCATCAAGCGGCTGGCCACGCTCGGTTTCGTCACCAACCCGCTGACCCGGCTCTGCACCTCCGCCGAGGAGATGCTGGCGCATTACCACGACATCGAGGCCCGGCGGGCTGCGCTCGGCTATGACATCGACGGGGTTGTCTACAAGGTGGACGATCTCGGCTTCCAGCGCCGCCTCGGATTTCGCTCGACCACGCCCCGCTGGGCCATCGCCCACAAGTTCCCGGCCGAGCTAGCCTGGACACGGCTCGAGGGGATCGACATCCAGGTCGGCCGCACCGGCGCGCTGAGCCCGGTGGCGCGGCTAACGCCGGTGACGGTGGGCGGTGTGGTGGTCTCCAACGCGACGTTGCACAACGAGGATTACATCGCCGGCCGCGACAGCTCCGGCGCGCCGATCCGGGAGGGCCGCGACATCCGTGTGGGCGACCGGGTGCAGGTCTATCGCGCGGGGGACGTGATCCCCAAGATCGCCGACGTGGATCTCTCGGCGCGACCCGACGGGTCCGTGCCTTACGAATTCCCGACGCATTGCCCGATCTGCGGCTCGGAGGCGATCCGCGAGGAGGGCGATTCCGTGCGCCGATGCACCGGAGGCATGATCTGTGCCGCGCAACTCGTCGAAAAGCTGAAGCATTTCGTCTCGCGCGCCGCCTTCGACATCGAAGGTCTGGGCGCCAAGCAGGTGGAGCAGTTCCACACCGACGGCTGGATCGCCGAGCCTGCCGACATCTTCACGCTGCAGGAGCGCTATGGCAGCGGGATGCAGCAGTTGAAGAACCGCGAAGGCTGGGGCGAGAAATCCGCCACCAACCTTTTCGCCGCGATCGAAGAGCGCCGGCGCATCCCGCTGAACCGCTTCCTGTTCGCGCTCGGCATCCGTCACCTGGGCGAGGTCGCCGCCAAGACCCTGGCCCGCCATTTCGGAAGCTGGGAGACGCTGCGCGACACCGTGGACCGCGCCAGCGATGAGCCCGCGGCCGAGGCGGTGGAGGCGATGGACACCAAGGCGCGCCGCGCCGCGCTGGCCGGGAGCCCGGCCTGGTCGGAGCTGATCTCGGTCGACGGGATCGGCGACGCGCTGGTGCAGACCCTGGTCGCGGCCATGCGCCAGCCGGCGGAGCGGGCGGTCATCGACCGTCTGGTGGCGCAACTCGAGATCGAGGACGTGGCGGCCCCGGCAACGGCCGATTCCCCCGTGGCGGGCAAGACCGTGGTCTTTACCGGCACGCTGGAGAAGATGACCCGCGCCGAGGCCAAGGCACGGGCGGAAGCGCTTGGCGCGAAGGTCTCCGGTTCGGTCTCTTCCAAGACAGACCTGCTGGTTGCCGGGCCGGGGGCCGGTTCCAAGGCCAAGAAGGCCGCCGAGCTGGGGATCGAGACACTCGACGAAGACGGCTGGCTGGCCCTGATCGGGCAGGCATGAGCGGCCGTCCGTCGATCCTGTTCCCGCTTTTCGCGGAGCTGGAGACGCTGGAGGGCGTCGGGCCGAAAACGGCCAAGCACCTCGCGCAGATCGACATCGAGCGGCCGCGCGATCTGCTGTTCACGCTGCCGCACACGGGCGTCGACCGGCGGCTTGTTCCGTCTGTGCGGGCGTTGACCCTGCCGGGAACCGGGACGGTCGAGGTCGAGATCGGCCGTCACCGGCAGCCCGCGTCCCGCGGACGGCCCTACCGGGTGGACGTGGAGGATGCCGAAACGAGTTTTCAGCTCGTGTTCTTCCATGCCAATGGCGAATACCTGCAGCGGCAACTTCCCACCGGCCAGCGGCGGATCGTGTCGGGCAAGATCGAGCTTTTCGACGGCGTGGCCCAGATGGTCCATCCCGATCACATCCTGCGCCCCGAGCAGGCCGGCGAGATCCCGGACTACGAGCCGGTCTATCCGCTCACCTCCGGGGTCACGCTGAAGACGATGACGAAGGCGGCGCGCTCGGCGCTGGCGCGGACGCCGGAGCTGGCGGAATGGATCGACCCGGCGCTGGCGGCGCGCGAGGGCTGGCCGGACTGGCACGCAGCGGTGACCGGGGCCCATGCGCCGCAGGGCGTGCGCGACCTGTCGCCCGACGCACCGGCGCGGCGCCGGCTGGCCTATGACGAGCTGTTCGCGCACCAGGTGACCCTGGCACTGGCGCGGAGCGTCGAGCGGCGCGGCAAGGGGCGCGCTTCGGTGGCGACCGGGCGGCTGCAGGGCAAGGTGCTGGCGGCGCTTCCCTATCACCCGACCGGAGCGCAGGAGCGCGCGGTGCGCGAGATATCGGAGGACATGGGCGGGCCGAAGCGGATGGCACGGCTGCTGCAGGGCGATGTCGGCGCGGGCAAGACGCTGGTTGCGGTGATGGCGCTCCTGGTGGCGGTGGAGGCCGGCGGGCAGGGCGTGATGATGGCCCCGACCGAGATCCTCGCCCGCCAGCATCTCGACTCGATCCGGCCGCTGGCCGAGAGCGCCGGCGTCGTTCTCGAGATCCTCACCGGGCGCGACAAGGGCGCGGAGAGGCAGGCCAAGCTGGCGGCGCTGGCGCGGGGCGATATCCAGATCCTCGTCGGCACCCATGCGGTGTTCCAGAAGGACGTGGAGTTCAAGGATCTGCGGCTCGCCGTGATCGACGAGCAGCACCGCTTCGGTGTCGCGCAGCGGATGGAACTGGGCGCCAAGGGCCATGCGGTGGACGTTCTGGTGATGACCGCCACGCCGATCCCGCGCAGCCTGGCGCTGGCGCAATATGGCGACATGGACCTCTCGGTGCTGGACGAGAAACCGCCGGGGCGGACCCCGGTCAAGACGGCGCTGGTCTCCACCGACCGCATCGACGAGGTGGTGGATCACCTGCGGCGTGCGGTGGCAGAGGGCAAGCAGGCCTATTGGGTCTGCCCGCTGGTCGAGGAAAGCGAGACGGTCGAGATGACGGCCGCCGAGGACCGGTTCCGTCACCTGCGCGCGACGCTCGGCGAGGGCAGGGTGGGGCTGGTGCACGGCCAGATGCCACCGGCCGAGAAGGATGCCGCGATGGCGCGCTTCGTGGAGGGCGAGACTTCGGTCCTCGTCGCGACCACGGTGATCGAGGTCGGGGTTAACGTGCCCAACGCCTCGATCATGGTGATCGAGCAGGCGGAGAGCTTCGGCCTGGCGCAGTTGCATCAGTTGCGTGGCCGTGTCGGGCGCGGCGCGGCGGCGTCGACCTGCCTGCTGCTCTACCAGGGGCCGCTGGGCGAAACGGCGCGGCGGCGGCTGGAGATCCTGCGCGAGACAGAGGACGGTTTCCGCATCGCAGAGGAGGACCTTGCGATGCGCGGGGCGGGCGACCTGATCGGCACCGCGCAATCCGGCCTTCCGAAATTCCGAATCGCCGACATGGAGCGGCAGACCGGCCTGATGCAGATGGCGCAGCAGGACGCCCGACGTCTGCTGGCCTACGATCCGACCCTGCAGGGCGAGCGCGGGCAGGCGGTGCGTGTTCTGCTCTGGCTGATGGAACAGGACAAGGCGATCCGGCTGATCTCGGTCGGGTAGCGGGCGCGCTGCGCTGCGGAAGACGCTGATTACATGGGGACTTCGGTGGCAGGACGGGGATGTTCACGCCCTAAGTGGAACACCCGCGTTCCTTCTTGTTCACGTTTGTTCTTAAAAAGTTCTTTACTTTTGTTCCCCTGCGTGAGAACAAAGGAGCAACAGACGCGCCCATATCGAAACGAGGACACCGCCATGCTCGCCGAGATCAAAGCCCTGCTTGCCCGCTCCGAAGCCACGCTGCTTGAAGATGCCATTGGCGTCGTGGCGCTCATGGTGATCCTGGTCGGAGGGTTGCACCTGCCCGGGCTCGTCTGACCCGTTTTCTGCCTGCGACCTGCTGCCCGGCGGCGCACATCTTCGTCCCCAAACCGATGTGCTGCCTGGTTTCTGCCTGTCCCCAACGGCCTCGGTGCTCTGCCTCTGCACCCTGCCACCCGGTCCACCAGAGTCGCCACTTCGCCGCCGCCGTCCTGCCCGGACGAGCGGCGGTTTTTTCTTGTAGGGGCCGGCCTCCGGGGCTCAGGCGTCGGTTTCGACGAAATCGGCAAGTTCGCCCCGGCAGAGCCGCCGCAGGCGGTCAGGCGCGATGCCGAAGACGTGGCGCGGCGTGCCGGCGGCGGCCCAGACCTCCTCGAAATCGGTCAGCCGCGGATCGAAATAGGCGCGGATCGGGTTGAGGTGCCCGACCGGGGAGACGCCGCCGATGGCAAAGCCGGTGACCTCGCGTATCCGCGATCCGCTGGCCGGATGGCTGCCTTCGCCAAGCAGCTCGGCCACCGTCTCCGTGCAGACGCGGTTGCCGCCGGCGGTGACGAAGAGGGTCAGCTTGCCGCTGATCTCGCCCTCCACGACGATCGACTTGGCGATCTGGTCGAGTGCGCAGCCCACCGCGTCGGCGGCCTCGCGGGCGGTGCGGGTGCTGTCGGGCATCTCGCGCAGATCGTAGGGGGTGTCGGCCGCGTCGAGGGCGGCGATGACACGTTTCAGGCTCTTGCTCATCTCGCGGCGACTCCGTTCGGACGGTGGGTTGGGCCGGTGCAGCGCACCTTGACAGAGTGCATGGGCCGCGGGCGGGGGGGCGGTCAAGCGGATTGACCGGCGCGCGCCGCCGCGCCATCACTCCTGCATGAGCTTCGCCCGCGCCATCACCCGCTCGCCCATCCCGTTCGACGCCGCTGCCGGGGCCGATGCCGCGGCCCGGTTTGCCGCGCTGCCGGCGGAGACGCGCGAGGTGCTGGCCGGGGCGGCGGGCTGCAGCAGTTTCCTGCGCGGCCTGATGGAGAAGGAAACCGGCTGGCTGGAGGCCGCGCTCGCCGCCGATCCCGCAAGCGTGCTGGAAGCCGAGTTCGAGGCGCTCCGGCAGGTCGAATGGACTGCTCTCAAGGGCGCGCTGCGGCAGGCGAAGCGCCGGGTGGCGCTCTATGTCGGGCTGGCCGACCTCGCCGGTGTCTGGACACTGGAGCAGGTCACCGGGGGGCTCACGGATTTCGCCGATCTCTCCGTCGATCTGGCAATGAAGGCCTCGATGGCGAGCGAGCTGAGGCGCGGCAAGTTTCCCGGACAGGGTGAAGAGGATCTCGGGACGGCGGCGGGGATGGTCGCGCTGGCTATGGGCAAGATGGGCGCGGGGGAGCTGAACTATTCCTCCGATATCGACCTGATCATGCTGTTCGACGACACCCGCTTTTCGGACGACGACTACCAGGAAGCGCGCGCGGCATTCATCAAGGCAACGCGGCGGATGACGGCGCTGCTGAGCGAAATCACCGGCGACGGCTATGTCTGGCGCACCGACCTGCGGCTGCGGCCGGACCCGTCGGTCACGCCGGTCTGCCTGTCGATGGAGGCGGCGGAGCGGTACTACGAGTCGGTCGGGCGCACCTGGGAACGTGCGGCTCATATCAAGGCGCGTCCCTGTGGCGGCGACATCGCGGCCGGCGAGGCTTACCTCGAGCGGTTGCGGCCGTTCATCTGGCGCAGGCACCTCGATTTCGCAGCGATCCAGGACGCCCACGACATGCGGCTCAAGATCAAGGAGCACAAGGGCCTGCACGAGACCGGCTGCCTCGAGGGCCGCAACCTGAAGCTCGGTCCGGGCGGCATTCGCGAGATCGAGTTCTTTACCCAGACCCGGCAGATCATCGCCGGCGGGCGCGATCCCAGCCTGCGGGTCCGGGCTACCGTGCCCGCGCTGCGCAGGCTGGCCGAGACCGGCTGGATCCCGGCGGACCTCGCGGAGCGGTTCACCGGCCATTACCGGGCGCTGCGGGAGCTGGAACATCGGGTCCAGATGGTGGCCGACGCCCGTACCCATGCCCTGCCAAGCAGCGACGAGGGGTTCGACCGGATCGCGCGGATGTGCGGCGAGGGCGACACGGCACGGTTCCGCCGCGAGATCTCGGACCGCCTCGCCGAGGTGCGCGCCGATGCGGAGAGCTTCTTTGCGCCGGGGCTGAAGGGGGCGAAGGGCGAGGGAGAGACGGTCGAGGAGCCGGAGATCGTTTCGCGCTGGCGGCACTACCCGGCGCTGCGTTCGGAGCGGGCGCAGGAAATCTTCGAGCGGCTGAAGCCCGATCTGCTGGCCCGCCTGAACGAGGCGCCCCGGCCTGACGAAGCGCTGACCGCCTTCGACGGCTTCCTCTCGGGGCTTCCGGCGGGTGTGCAGCTTTTCTCGCTGTTCGAGGCGAACCCCAACCTCCGGGCGCTTATCGTCGATATCGCCTCGACCGCGCCGGCGCTGGCGAGCTACCTGTCGAAGAACTCCGGCGTGCTCGACGCGGTCATCGGCGGCAGCTTTTTCGAGCCGTGGCCCGGAAGCGCCAAGCTTGCCCGCTCCCTGTCCGATCGGCTGGAGGCCGCGGGTGATTACGAGCAACAGCTCGATGCGGCCCGGCGCTGGCAGAAGGACTGGCATTTCCGGGCCGGTGTGCACCACCTGCGCGGGATCGTCGATGCCTCCGAGGCGGGCCGCCAGTTCGCCGATGTCGCCGAGGCCGTGCTCTGCGGGCTGATGCCGCGAATCGTCGAGAATTTCGCGCGACGCCACGGCCGGCCGCCCGGGCGCGGCGGGGTGGCGGTGGCGATGGGGTCGCTCGGTGCGCACTGGATCAACGCCCGGTCGGATCTCGACCTGATCATGATCTACGACGCCGAGCAGGCCGATACGTCCGACGGCCCGCGCCCTTTGCCGGCCACGACCTATTACGCGCGGCTGACCAAGGCGATCCTGACCGCGCTGACGGCACCGACGGCGGAGGGCCGGCTCTACGAGGTCGACATGCGGCTCCGGCCCTCGGGCAAGCAGGGGCCGGTAGCGACCTCGCTTTCGGCTTTCGACAGTTACCAGCACAAGGAGGCCTGGACCTGGGAGCACCTGGCGCTGACCCGCGCCCGCCCGATGGCGGGCAATGCGGCCGTGGGCGAGGAGGTGGAGCGCATCCGGCTGTCCGTTCTCGGTGCGAAGCGGGACGCCGGAAAGGTGCTGGAGGATGTGCGCGACATGCGCCGCAGGCTTGCCGAGGCCAAGGGCCAGCAGGGGCCGCTCGACGTCAAGACCGGCCCCGGCGGGATGCAGGACATCGAACTGGTGGCCCAGGCGGGCGCTCTGCTCTCCGGCGCGCGCGCCCGGCGGACCGTGGCGCAGCTTCAGGCGGGGGCGCGGCTTGGCTGGCTGACCCGCGAGGAGGCCGAACAGCTCGCCGCGGCCTACAGGCTGGCGCGCTCCGTGCAGAGCGTGGGCCGGCTCATCTTGGAGGGGCCGCTCGATCCCGAGACGCTCGGCCAAGGCTGCTGCGAGGTGCTGCTGCGGGAGACCGGGCTGGAGAGCGTGGAGGCGCTGACCGCTGCGCTCGCCGAGAAGCGTTCGGCGGCTGCTGGCATCATCGATGCGACGCTGGAGCGTCTGCCGCCGGATACGGCGGAGGGTGCGGCGTGAAGGGAGATTGGGCTGATCCCAAGGCGCTGATCGCCGAGGCCTATCGTATCGAGGGGATCGGCGCGCCGGAATGCCGGTCGATCTTCATGGACTGGGCGCTTTCGCTGCCGGAGGAAACCGACCAGCGCGGCGCGCTGGAGGCGCTTCTGGCGCGCCATGGCGCCGAGGCGCCCGAGCATCCGATGAGCCGGGTCCTGATCGAGGGGCTGGCGGAGGGCCGGCCCGCCAGCCGCCGGGGCGGATGGCGCGGACGGCGCGGGGGGCGGGTGCCGCCGGCAGATTAGCGCGGCACCCTGACGAAGATCAGGCGCTGAGCGCCGCGGCCTCGCGGGCCAGTTCCTCGATCGCCTTCCAGTCTCCTGCGGCGACGAGCTTGGCCGGTGCGACCCAGCTTCCGCCAACGCAGATCGTGTTGGACAGGCCGAGATAGGTCGGCGCGTTCTGGGGCGTGACGCCGCCGGTCGGGCAGAACTTGATCTGCGGGATCGGCGCGCCGATGCCCTTGAGCGCCGCGGCGCCGCCGGCGGCTTCGGCGGGGAAGAACTTCAGGGTCGTGTAGCCGCGTTCCAGGAGCGCCATCGCCTCGCTCGCGGTTGCCGCGCCGGGCAGCAGTGGCAGGTCCTGCGCCTCGCAGGCATCGAGCAGCCGGTCGGTCGCGCCGGGAGACACGCCGAACCGCGCCCCGGCCGCCTTGGCCGCCGCGACGTCCTCGGGGGTGAGCAGGGTGCCGGCACCGACGACGCCGCCCTCGACCTTCGACATCTCGCGGATCGCGTCGAGCGCCACCGGCGTGCGCAGCGTCACCTCGAGCGCCGGCAGGCCGCCGGCCACGAGCGCCTCGGCGAGCGGCCGGGCGCTGGCGACGTCGTCGATCACCAGGACGGGGACGACCGGCGCCAGGCGGCAGATCTCGGCGGTCTTCAGGCTGGCTTCCTGTGGTGTCATTCTCTGTTCCTCTGATTGGCCGGACGGCACGTGTCAGCGCGGCGCCGGGTTGGGTATTTCAGCCAAGAAGACAGGCCGGCCACCGCCGGTCTGCTCCCCCCATCACTGTCCGCGCAGGACCTCTGTTCCGTCTCTTTGGCAAAAATACCCTGACGCGCGCAGAAAGACCCTGAGCTAGCATATCAGTCAAGTGCACTATTGCCGCGCCACGGGTCAGAGCACGGCGCAGGCGCCTTCCGTGGCGGGGCCTGCATTGCGGCGGAAGGTCTCGAAAAGGTCGCGTCCGAGGCCGTGGGTATTGGCAGAGAGGTCTGCCTGGACGGGCGCGCGCTCGGCAAAACCGTCTTCGAGAACGTCCAGCGTGCCCGCGACCGCATCGACGCGGACCATGTCGCCGTCCCGCACCCTGGCGATCGGACCGCCGGAGGCGGCTTCGGGTGTGACGTGGATCGCCGCCGGCACCTTGCCCGAAGCGCCGGACATCCGCCCGTCGGTGACCAGTGCCACCTTGAGGCCGCGATCCTGAAGGACGGCAAGGGTCGGGGTCAGGCTGTGCAGTTCCGGCATCCCGTTGGCGCCGGGGCCCTGGAAGCGGACGACGACGACGGTGTCCTCGGTGAACTCACCGGCCTTGAAGGCCGTCTTGACTACCTCCTGGTCGTGGAACACGCGGGCGCGGGCTTCGATCACGTGCCGCTCGGGCGCGACGGCCGAGACCTTCATCACTCCGTGGCCCAACGAGCCCTTGAGCTGTTTCAGGCCGCCCGTCGGCTGGAACGGGCTGGCGGCGGGGCGCAGGATCTTGTCGTTGAGCGTCTCGCCGGCGCCTTCCTCCCAGACCAGTTCGCCGTTCTGGAGCTTCGGCTCGCGGGTGTAGAGTGCGAGCCCGTCGCCGGCGACGGTGCGTGTGTCGGGGTGCAGCAGACCGGCCTTGAGAAGCTCGCCGATCATGAAGCCGAGGCCGCCCGCGGCGTGGAAATGGTTCACGTCCGCGAGGCCGTTGGGATAGACCTTGGCCAGCAGCGGGACGACGTCGGAGAGGTCCGCGAAGTCTTCCAGGCCGAGCCGGATCCCCGCCGCCCGTGCCATCGCGGGCAGGTGCAGGATCAGGTTGGTCGACCCGCCCGTGGCCATCAGCCCGACCATGCCGTTGACGAAGGCCCGCTCGTCGAGCACCTCGCCCGCCGGGGTGTATTCGTTGCCGAGCGCGGTGATCTCGGCCGCGCGCTTGGCGCCGGCGACGGTCAGCGCATCGCGCAGCGGCGTGTTCGGGGTGACGAAACTGGCGCCGGGCAGGTGCAGCCCCATGAATTCCATCAGCATCTGGTTGGTGTTCGCGGTGCCGTAGAAGGTGCAGGTGCCCGGCCCGTGGTAGGAGGCCATCTCGGCCTCCATCAGCTTGTCGCGACCGACCTCGCCGGTGGCGAATTGCTGGCGGACGCGGGCCTTCTCGTCGTTCGGCAGGCCACTCGTCATGGGGCCGGCGGGCAGGAACACCGCCGGCAGGTGCGAGAAGCTCGCCGCTGCCATCACCAGCCCCGGTACGATCTTGTCGCAGACGCCCAGGAAGAGCGCGGAATCGAAGGTGTTGTGGCTGAGCGCGACGGCCGAGGCCATGGCGATCACGTCGCGCGAGAAGAGCGACAGCTCCATTCCGGTCTGGCCCTGGGTGACGCCGTCGCACATCGCCGGCACGCCGCCTGCGACCTGGGCCGTGGCGCCGGCCTCGCGGGCCGCTCGGCGGATCAGGTCAGGGTAGCGTTCGAACGGCTGGTGGGCGGAGAGCATGTCGTTGTAGGCGGTAACGATCCCGATATTGGGCGCGCGTCCCTCTGCAAGTGCTGCCTTGTCCTCGCCCATCGCCGCATAGGCATGGGCCTGGTTGCCACAGGTCAGATGCGCCCGGGCCGGACCGGCCTCCGCCGCCTTCTGCATCTGTTCCAGATAGGCGTGGCGGCTGTCGTGGCTGCGCTCGCGGATGCGTTCGGTGACGCGGGCGACCGTGGCGTTGAGGTCCATGGAACTCTCTCCCTTGCTGATGCCGGTGACTTAGCAGGTTAGCGCTAACGGATCAAATCCTTCCCCAGCCGGGAAGATCGCGGCAAATGCGCCGCCTGAGCCGTGCACTAGGGCGCGAGGCACAGGCGGCCCGAACAGTGTAGACGAACTGCGCCGCTCGCGCACGGGCGGGCTTTCGCAAGCCGCCGCGAGCGGATAGACCGCGCGCATGACAACAGATCTGCCTCTCCCCACCGTCCGTCTGCGCCCCAAGGGCGATGCCCGCGCGCTGCGGCACGGATTCCCCTGGGTCTATGCCGACGAACTCGTCGTCGATCGGCGGACGCGGGCGCTCGACGCCGGCACCATCGCCCTGCTGGAGGATGCCGAGCGGCGCCCGCTCGGCCTCGTGGCGCTGAACGGCCAGTCCAAGATCATCGCCCGTATGCTCGACCGCGACCCGGCGGCGTCCATCGATGCCGCCTGGTTCGAGGAGCGGATCGCGCGGGCGCTGGCGCTGCGCGAACGGCTCTTCGATGCGCCGTTCTACCGGCTGATCCATGCGGAGGCCGATGGTCTTCCCGGCGTGGTCATCGACCGCTTCGGCGACGCGGCGGTGATCCAACCCAACGCCGCCTGGGCGGAGTTGCGGCTCGCCGAGATCGCGGCGGCACTGAAGGCCGTCACCGGCGTCTCGGTGCTGGTCAAGAACGGCACCGGCCGTGCCCGCGGGCTGGAAGGGCTGCCGGAGGAGACCCTGCTGCTCGAAGGTGCGCTGGATGGCCCGGTGCCGGTGCCGATGAACGGCGCGACCTACATGGCCGACCTGATGGGCGGCCAGAAGACCGGCCTGTTCTACGACCAGCGCCCGAACCACGCCTTCGCCGCGCGGCTGGCGGGAGGCGGGCGCGTGCTCGACGTGTTTTCCCATGTGGGAGGCTTCGGCCTCGCGTCTCTGGCGGCCGGCGCGGCATCGGCGCTCAGCGTCGACGGATCAGCCGCGGCGCTGGAGCTGGCCGAGGCCGGGGCTGCGGCGGCCGGCGTCGCGGACCGGTTCGAGACCCGCAAGGGCGATGCCTTCGCGGTGATGGAGGCGCTGGCCGAGGAAGGGCAGACCTTCGACCTCGTGGTCTGCGACCCGCCGGCCTTCGCGCCCAGCCGGCAGGCGCTGGACGCCGGCCTGCGCGCCTACGAGCGCGTGGCGCGGCTCGCCGCACCGCTGGTGGCGCCAGGCGGCTACCTGGGACTGTGTTCCTGCTCGCACGCCGCCGATCTCTCGAAGTTCCGTAACGCTTCGGCCCGCGGCATCGGCCGTGGCGGCCGGCGCGCGCAACTGCTGCACACCGGCTTCGCCGGCCCGGACCACCCGATGCTGCCGCAACTCGCCGAGAGCGGCTATCTCAAGGCGCTGTTCTTCCGGCTCGTGCCCTGATGCGGGTGCTGATCGACGCCTGCGTGCTCTATCCGACCGTGATGCGGGAGGTGGTGCTGGGCGTCGCGGGGCAGGGGCTGTTCGAACCGCTCTGGTCGGACCGGCTGCTGGAGGAATGGGCCCGCGCCGCCGCCCGCCGTGGCCCGCTCGACGAGGCGCAGGCACGGGGCGAGATCGCGCTGGTCCGCGCGGCCTGGCCCAAAGCCAGCGTGCAGCCGCGCGACGGTGATCTTGCGCGGCTCTGGCTGCCCGACGAGAACGACATCCATGTTCTTGCCGCCGCCGTGGCCGGCTCGGCCGACCTGATCCTGACCCTGAATATCCGCGACTTCCCACGGAATATCCTCTCCGAGGAAGGGTTGGACCGCGCCGACCCGGACGGCTTTCTTCACCGGCTCTGGCAGGATCACCCCGAAAAGGTCGCCCGCGCGGCGGAACAGGTGCTGCGCCAGGCACGGCAGATGGACGACGTTCCGCACGAGATGCGGCCGCTGCTCAAGAAGGCTCGCCTCCCGCGTCTTGCAAAGGCGCTCGCAGGTTAGGCGTTCCGCCTCGCCAGGGCTCCGGCGCGGACCGTGTCAGCCGAGCAGGCGGTCGACCAGTGCCGGCAACTCGTCGAAATGGTCGAGCAGCGCCTCGGGTTCCATGCCGGCGACGGCGCGGCCTTCGGGGCCGAAGGTCACCAGCACGCAGGGAACGCCGGTTGCGCGTGCCGTTTCCCGGTCGGTAACCGTGTCGCCCACCAGCAGCGAGCGTTCGACCGCGCCGCCGGCCAGCGTCACCGCCGCGCGGTAGGGGGCGGGGTCGGGCTTGCGCACCGGCAGCGTGTCTGCGCCGATCAGCGAGGCAAAGGCCCCACGCACGCCGAGCCGCTGCAGCAGGGTCTCGGCCAGGCCTTGGGGCTTGTTGGTGCAGATCCCCACGGCCACGCCACGCCCGGTCAGCGCCTCCACCGCCTCCATCGCACCCGGGTAAAGCCGCGTGTGCACGTCGATCGCGGCGCCGTAATGGGCGAGAAGGGCGGGATATTCCCGGTCCACCTGCGTTTCGGCGTCGTCCGCCTGCAGCCGCTCGAAACCCAGCCGCAGCATGGCGCGACCGCCGCGAAAGGCGGTGGCGGCGTCGGCCCGGGGATCGAGCGGCGCGCCGAGGCCGCGGTTCTCGAAGCACCGGTTCGCCGCGGCGATGAGGTCGCCGCTGGTGTCCGCGAGCGTTCCGTCCAGATCGAAGATCACCGTGCGCATCCGTGCCCTCCAGGTCGCTTCGGCGGGCCGCCGCCGAGCCATGTTTCAGAGTGTCACCGCATTTGACCGGGAAGCCCCTTGCGGCGCGCCCGGCCTCGCGTATTACGGAAGCCGGTTGAAGAAAAGAGATTTGCGATGCCGACAAACCTCGTCATCCTGGCGGCAGGCCAGGGCACCCGGATGCAATCCGACCTTCCGAAAGTCCTGCACGAGGTCGCCGGCGCGCCGCTCCTGCACCATGCGATGCAGGCTGGCGCGACGCTGCAGCCCGACCGGGTGGTCGTGGTCACCGGCAATGGCGCCGAAGATGTCGCCGCCGCCGCGCAGGATTTCGATCCCCAGGTCCTGATCGCCGAACAGACCGAGCGGCTCGGCACTGCCCATGCCGTCGCCCAGGCGCGCACCGCGCTCGAGGGCGCGGAGGGCGATGTGATCGTGCTTTACGGCGACACGCCCTTCGTGCGGCCGGAGACCCTGGAACGGATGGTCGAGGCGCGGGCCGATCACGCGGTCGTCGTGCTCGGCTTCGAGGCCGCCGATCCCGGCCGCTACGGGCGGCTGGTGATGAATGGCGACGCCCTGGAACGGATTGTCGAGTTCAAGGACGCGACGGACGAGGAACGCGCCATAACGCTCTGCAATTCAGGCGTGATCTGCGTGGATGCCGCGACGCTGTTCGAGCTCATCGAGGCGGTCGGCAAGGACAACGCCTCGGGTGAGTACTACCTGACGGACATCGTAGCGATTGCCTGCAGCCGCGGTTTGTCGGCCACGGCCGTGGCCTGCGAGGAGGCCGAGACCCTCGGCGTCAATTCCCGGGCCGATCTTGCCGCCGCGGAGTTGGTCTTCCAGAACCGCGCCCGGTCACAGGCAATGCAGGAAGGCGTGACCCTGCAGGCGCCGGACACGGTCTGGTTTGCTTACGACACCGTCATCGGCCGCGATGCGCTGGTCGAGCCCCACGTCGTCTTCGGCCCCGGCGTGACCATCGAGACCGGCGCCCGAATCCGCGCCTTCAGCCACCTTGAGGGGTGTCATGTGTCGCGCGGCGCCGTGGTGGGCCCATATGCACGTCTGCGCCCGGGCACCGAACTGGCAGAGGACGTCAAGGTCGGCAATTTCGTCGAGATCAAGAACGGCATCCTCGACGCCGGTGCCAAGGTGAATCACCTGACCTATATCGGCGACGCCTCCATAGGGGCCGGCACGAATGTCGGCGCCGGTACCGTGACCTGCAATTACGACGGCGTTTTCAAGCATTTCACGGAAATCGGGGCCGGGGCCTTCATTGGTTCCGATACGATGCTCGTCGCACCTGTTAAGATAGGCGCGGGGGCGATGACGGCCTCGGGTTCGGTCATCACCTCCGATGTTCCGGCGGACGCGCTCGCGCTTGGGCGTGCGCGCCAGGAGAACAAGCCGGATCTTGCCCGCAAGCTGATGGAGCGGCTTCGGGAGGCGAAACGGAATCAGAGCGGGGGCAATAGCTGATGTGCGGGATCGTCGGAGTTCTGGGGCGGCACGAAGCGGCCCCGTTGCTGGTCGAGGCGCTCAAACGCCTCGAGTACCGCGGATATGACAGCGCGGGGATCGCGACCGTCAATGACGGCGTGCTCGATCGCCGCCGCGCCGTGGGCAAGCTCGTCAACCTTTCGGATCTGCTGGTGCATGAACCGCTGACGGGCAAGGCCGGAATCGGCCACACGCGCTGGGCCACCCACGGTGCGCCGAGCGTCGCCAATGCGCACCCGCATCGCGCCGGGCCGGTGGCGGTTGTGCACAATGGCATCATCGAGAATTTCCGGGAACTCCGCGCCGACCTGGCCGATGCCGGGCTGCATTTCGAGACCGAGACGGACACGGAAACCATTGCGCTCCTCGTCCAGCACATGCTGGCGAAGGGGATGAACCATCGCGACGCCGCTGCAGCCGCGATCGCCCGCCTCGAAGGGGCCTTTGCGCTGGCGCTGCTCTTCGACGGGCAGGACGACCTGATGATCGTCGCCCGCAGGGGCTCACCGCTGGCTATCGGCCACGGCGACGGCGAGGTCTTTGTCGGCTCCGACGCCATGGCCCTGGCGCCGATGACCGACCGCATCACCTATCTCGAGGAGGGGGATTGGGCCTGCCTGACCCGGAGCTCGGTCGAGATCCGCGACGGCGCAGGCACGCTGGTCAATCGTCCGATCAAGAAGGTGAACATCGACCTGAGCCAGGTCGAAAAGGGCGGCTATCGGCACTTCATGGCCAAGGAGATCGCCGAGCAGCCGATCGTGCTGGGCGATGCGCTGTCGCATTACCTGCGAGGCGAGGGGATCGAGATGCCGGAGCCGGGTCTCGATTTCACCGAGTTCGACAGGATGGTGATGGTCGCCTGCGGCACCGCCAACTACGCCTGCGTGGTTGCGAAATACTGGTTCGAATCTCTCGCCGGGATCTCGGTCGAGGTGGATATCGCCAGCGAGTTCCGCTACCGCGAGCCGCCGATCCCGCCCCGGACCCTGGCGCTGTTCGTCAGCCAGTCGGGCGAAACCGCGGACACGCTCGCCGCGCTGCGCTACTGCGAGGGCAAGGCCGCGCGCGTCGCCTCTGTGGTGAACGTGACCGAAAGCTCGATCGCCCGCGAGAGCGACCTGGTCCTGCCGATCCGGGCGGGCGCCGAGATCGGCGTGGCCTCGACCAAGGCCTTCACCTGCCAGCTCACCGTGCTGTTCCTGCTGGCGCTCAAGGCCGCCCATGACCGCGGTCGCCTCGATGCCGAGGAACTGGAGGCGCGGATCGCGGCGCTGCGGCAGGTCCCCGGTCTGATGAACATCGCCATGGCCAGTTCGGACGAGATCGCCGCCGTTGCCAAATCCGTTTCCGAGGCGCGCGACGTTCTGTTCCTTGGCCGCGGCGCGATGTTCCCGCTGGCGATGGAGGGTGCGCTCAAGCTGAAGGAAATCAGCTACATACATGCCGAAGGTTATGCGTCGGGCGAACTCAAGCACGGACCGATCGCGCTGGTCGACAAGACGGTGCCGGTAATCGTCATGGCGCCCTCCGACCACCTCTTCGACAAGACGGTGTCGAACATGCAGGAGGTGATGGCGCGGGGGGGCAAGGTCCTGCTGATCACCGATGCGAAGGGCGCGCGGGCGGCCGGTGACGGCTGCTGGAAGACGATCCTCATGCCGGAGGTCGACCCGCTTCTCGCCCCGATCCTCTATGCACTGCCGGCGCAGCTCCTTGCCTACCACGCGGCCATCGCCAAGGGCACGGATGTGGACCAGCCCAGGAACCTGGCGAAGTCGGTCACAGTGGAATAGGCGGGCTCCCGGAAACGGGAAACGCTGGCGGATGGAACCGCCAGCGTCGGGAGGTTGCCCTGCGGGGCGTCACTCGGTTGCCGAGGCCGCGAGGATCTCCGGCGTTTCGCCGTCCTCGTCGGAGGCTGTGGTCGACTCATCCTCCGCCTCTTCCTCCGGAGCCTCGGTTTCCACGCTGTCCTCCGCTTCCGCGGTCTCTGGCGTGTCCGTCTCCGACATCTCTTCCTGCTGGCGCGCGATGTAGTCGTCGATCAGCCCGTCCGCCTCTCCGACGCCAAGCTGTGCGGCCACCCAATCCTCCATCTCCGGCGTGATGTCATCCTCGGTGACCGGTCCGTTGCCGGTGGCATTCAGCGAGTCGACCATGGCCTGGCGCATCACCTCCTCGGATACGGCGTCGGCCGCCTCTTCCGCGACCTTCTCGGCCTCGGCCACCGCGTCGGTCTCGCGGGACAGGGCTTCGGCGGTGTCGCGCGCCTCCGTCAGTGCGGCGCCGTCTTCCTCCCAGGCCTTGTGTGCGGTTTCCCATTCCTTGAGCAGTTCATCGTAGGTATCTGCATTCTCGGGCGTTTTGACCGGTTCCTCGGGTTCGAGCGCCGCGTGATCGCGCAGCCGCTGGTCCAGATCCGTCAGCGCGGCATCGGGATCGTCGGGGAGGGCAAGATCTTCGGCAATCTGGTCATAGGCGGTTTGGGTCTCCAGGAGGTCGCGCTGCGCCTGCTCCAACGCCTCTTTCGCGGCCTCGCTGTCGGCGCTCGCCATCACGTAGTCCCGGAACGGCGCCATCTTGGGATCGGAGCTGTTCATCAGGCCGTTGATGTTGCGGTTGAGAGAGTTCAGGCTCTTGAGTTGCGAGGCCAGCGCGCCGCCGGCGACTGCCCTCTCCGGCGAAAATCCGGGCCGTTTCGCCGGTTTCGGGGAATGGGTGACGAGCGTCGGCGACGGTTTCCGGGAGGTCTTGACCGAAGGGCTCTTCGCGGTCCTCACGGGCGCCGCAGCCTTCGACTTGCCGGACGATCCCTTGCCGAACTTCTCCTTCAGCTTCGCGAAGGGGTTGTTGCCGTTCTGGGATTTGGACGCGCTGGAGCGGTCGGATTTGCCCGAGGCGCCCTTGGCTCCGCGCGACGTCTTGTCGGACTTGTCCTTGCCGGACTTGCTCTTGTCCGATCCCCGGCCGTTGTTGCCCTTGTCGCCCCGGTCGCCCTTGCCACCCTTGTCGCCTTTGTCCCCGTTTTTCGCATAGGCGGCCCCGTGGTCGCCGAAGTCGACATATGCCTGTCCGCCCAAGGCGACCGGCAGGGTCAGGACGAGGCCCGCGACCAGCGTCAACTCGAGAATTTTCATGGCGCTCTCCCTTCGCAACTGGTCCGCCCCCGAGACCGTCCCGCCGAGGCTTGCTCGAAATGCGGGCATTTCTGTGGCAAGCACCCGGTTTTTGAATATGTGATCCGCCCGGGCCACGTCAGGGGCGCCGCGTGCCGGCCGCATCAGCCCGATTGACCGCTGACGCGACTCGTGTCTAGTATTTGAACAGTCGTTCAATAACGGGGAGGGGAGGCCCTGTGGCGATGTTCAACGCGACGATGAGCTTCGACATCGGCGAGGAGGCCGCGGCGCTGCGTGACATGGTGCATCGCTGGGCGCAGGAGCGGGTCAAGCCGATGGCCGCCGCGATCGATGCGGGCAACGAGTTCCCGGCCGAGCTCTGGCGCGAGATGGGCGACCTTGGGCTGCTCGGCATCACGGTGCCGGAGGAATACGGCGGGGCCGGCATGTCCTATCTCGCCCATACCATCGCGGTGGAAGAGATCGCGCGCGCCTCGGCCTCGGTCTCGCTCAGCTACGGCGCGCATTCCAACCTCTGCGTGAACCAGATCAAGCTGAATGGCAGCGAGGAGCAGAAGCGCACCTACCTGCCGAAACTGATCTCCGGCGAGCACGTGGGCGCGCTCGCGATGTCGGAGGCCGGCGCGGGCTCGGACGTGGTGTCCATGAAGCTCCGCGCCGAGAAGCGCAACGGCCACTACCTGCTGAACGGCACCAAGTACTGGATCACCAACGGCCCGGATGCCGACACGCTGGTCGTCTACGCCAAGACGGACCCGGACGCCGGCAGTCGCGGCATCACCGCCTTCATTGTCGAGAAGACCATGAAGGGGTTCTCCACCAGCAAGCATTTCGACAAGCTCGGGATGCGCGGCTCGAACACGGCGGAGCTGGTGTTCCAGGACGTGGAGGTGCCGTTCGAGAACGTGCTGGGCGAAGAGGGCAAGGGCGTGCGCGTGCTGATGTCGGGGCTCGACTACGAACGCGTGGTGCTGGCCGGCATCGGCACCGGCATCATCGCGGCCTGCCTCGACGAGATCATGCCCTACCTGAAGGACCGCAAGCAGTTCGGCCAGCCGATAGGGAGCTTCCAGCTGATGCAGGCCAAGATCGCCGACATGTATGCTGCAATGAACACCGCGCGTGCTTATGTCTACGAGGTGGCCAAGGCCTGTGACCGGGGCGAAGTGACCCGCGCGGACGCCGCCGCCTGCGTGCTCTATTCCTCCGAGGCCGCGATGACGCAGGCCCACCAGGCGGTGCAGGCGATGGGCGGGGCGGGGTTCATGAACGACGCGCCTGTGAGCCGGCTGTTCCGGGATGCCAAGCTGATGGAGATCGGCGCCGGCACCTCGGAGATCCGGCGGATGCTGATCGGTCGCGAAATGATGGCGGCCATGGGGTGAGTGGTGGAAAGCGAAGGACCATTCTGGGCAGGAACGCCAAGCCTGCTCCACACGGATTTCCCGACACTGACGCACGGGCTGGAGCTCGTCGCGGCGATGATCGACGTGATGGCGATCCTGGTCATGCTGGTCGGCGCGCTGCGGTTCCTGGCAGGGTTCGTCCGTGCGGAAACCAAGATCGACGAGCCGGCGCGGGCGCGGATCATCAACGGCGAGCGAATCCAGCTCGGGCGTTACATCCTTGCGGGGCTGATGATCTTCATCGTCTCGGACATCATCCACACCGCGCTGAGCCTCGATCTTGGCGACCTGATCTTCCTCGGTGTCCTTGTCGGTATCCGTTTCGCCGTCAGTCACCTGCTGGGCCAGGAGGTGCGTGCGATCAAGGAGGATCCGGAACTCTGACGTGGCGCCGGGCGTTCCCCGGCGAACGCCGCGACAGACAAGGAAGGATGTGACGATGACGCTGAGCGAGAAACAGGAAGCCCTTTGCACCGCCAACGAGACCGATTTCTCGGGGCTTTCGGCTTTGCTGTTCAACACCTCGCTCAAACTCGATGCAGGCGACAGCCACACCCAGATCCTGCTGAACGTCGTCGCGGAGATGATGCAGCGCAATGGCGTGGCGGTGGAGCATGTGAACATGGCCTCCGCGGGCGTGCCTGCGGGCGTCTATCCGGACATGACCGAGCACGGGCATGACAGCGATGGCTGGCCCGCGATCTGGGACAGGGTGCAAGCCGCCGATATCCTGGTGATCGGTACGCCGCTCTGGCTCGGCGAGGAAAGCTCGCTCTGCCGGGTGCTCATCGAACGGCTCTACGGCATGTCGGGGATGCTCAACGACAAGGGCCAGTCGATCTACTACGGCAAGGTCGGCGGCTGCGTGGTCACCGGCAACGAGGACGGGATCAAGCACGCGGCGATGACCATAGGCTATGCGCTGTCCCATCTCGGCGTGACGATCCCCCCGCAGGCCGATTGCGGCTGGATCGGCGAGGCCGGCCCCGGCCCCTCCTTCGGCGATGCGCTGGAGGACGGCACCCGCGCCGGGTTCGACAACGATTTCACGCAGCGCAACACCACGATCATGACGTGGAACCTGATGCACATGGCGCGGATGCTGAAGCAGGCCGGGGGCTTGCCGAACCACGGCAACGACCGCCGTGCCTGGGCCGCGGGGTGCCGGTTCGACTATGACAATCCGGAGCATCGGTCTTGATCCAGGGGCCCACATTCAGCCACGTGAAAGAGCACGGGTGGCAGATCCCGGAGCGGCTCAACATGGCCTGGGAGGTCTGCGACCGCTGGGCCGAGGCGGAGCCGGAGCGGGTGGCGTTGATCGAGCCGCTCGCTGACGGCGGCCTGCGCCGGACGACATTCGGGGACCTTCGGGCGATGGCGGATGCGATGGCGCACCGGCTGGTCGAGGTCGGGATCGGGCGCGGCGACAGGGTCGGCGTGTTTCTCAGCCAGTCGCCCTGGACGGCGGCTGCGCATGTCGCTGTGTGGAAAATCGGCGCGATCTCGATCCCGCTTTTCACGCTGTTTGGACCGGAGGCGCTGGCGATGCGGCTGGGCGACGCCGAGGCGCGGGCGATCGTGACGGATGCGGGGGGCGCGGAGCGGCTCGGGGGAGATCTCGCGCCGGCGCTGGGGGCGGATGTGGCGCTTGTCACGCCGGAGGGGCTCGCGCTCGGCGGCCCGCCTTTCGCCACCGCCGACACCGGGGCGGAAGACCCCGCGGTGATGATCTACACCTCGGGGACGACCGGAAACCCGAAGGGCGCGCTGCATGCCCACAGGGTGCTGCGCGGCCACCTGCCGGGGGTGGAGCTGTCGCACGACATGCTGCCGCAGCCGGGCGACGTTCTCTGGACCCCGGCCGACTGGGCCTGGATCGGCGGGCTGTTCGACGTGCTGATGCCGGGGCTCTGGCACGGGGTGCCGGTGGTCGCGGCGCGGCTGCCGCGGTTCACGCCCGAGGATTGCGCGCGGATCGTGGCGCAGACCGGGGCGCGCAACGTCTTTTTCCCGCCGACGGCGCTGCGGGCGCTCAAGGCGGCGGACATGTCCATTCCGGGGCTGCGCTCGGTTGCGTCCGGCGGGGAGCCGCTGGGGGCGGAGATGCTCGACTGGGGGCGGCGGGCCTTTGGTCTCACGATCAACGAATTCTACGGCCAGACCGAGTGCAACATGATCGTCAGTGCCTGCGGCGCGCTGTTCGACCCGGTGCCGGGCGCGATGGGCCAGCCGGTGCCGGGGCACGCGGTCGACGTCATCGGGCCGGACGGCGCGCCGACCGGAGGCGAGGGCGAGATCGCCGTGCGGCGGGGATCGGCGTCGATGATGCTGGAATACTGGCGCAACCCGGAGGCGACCGCAGCCAAGTTTCGCGGCGACTGGATGCTGACCGGAGACAGGGGCATCCGCGAGGGCGCTTTCCTGCGGTTCAAGGGGCGCGACGACGACGTGATCACCTCCTCGGGCTACCGGATCGGGCCCGGTGAGGTCGAGGATTGCCTGCTGACCCATCCCGCCGTGGCGAGTTGCGGCGTGGTCGGAACGCCGGACCCGGAGCGCACCGAGGCGGTGACCGCCTTCGTGATCCTGCGCCCGGGCCACGCGCCTGACGCCGAGACCCGCGCCGCCCTCCAGGCGCATGTGAAGACGCGGCTCGCCGCGCATGAATATCCGCGTATCCTGCATTTCGCGGAGAGCCTGCCGATGACCATCAGCGGAAAGATCATTCGGCGCGAGCTGCGCCGCATCGCGGCCGAAGGAGCCAGACCATGACCCCGCCGAACGAGCGTCGCCCGCACCTGGCGGCCGACATCCTGCGCGAGGCGCTCGAGCGCCAGCGCGCCTTCGAGGAACGCAAGCCGACCCGCATGGGCCGGGGGGCGGAGCGGTTCACCGCGCCCGTGGGCGGGCTGGTGGCCCGGATGGTGCCGCCACGGCTGGTGCAGCAGGGCCTGCGGATCGCCGACCGGATGGTGGGCTACACCGTTCCGGCCGAGATGACCCGCCACTCGGTGGAGGATCTGGCCGCCTGCGAGGCGGCGGCGCGGCGGGTGCAGGCCTGGGCGGCAAGTTCCAATGCCGCCTCGGGCGGGGCGGCGGGCTGGTTCGGCGCGGTCGGCATGACCGCCGACATCCCGGCAACGATCGCCATGGCGGCCCGCAACGTGCGGGCGACGGGGGCCGCCTTCGGCTTCAACGGCGACAGCGAGGAGGAGCGGGCCTATCGGCTGATGGTGCTCCAGGTCGCGACGGAGACGGCCAACAAGGGGCGCGACGAGACGCTGGCGGCGCTCTCCGACATGGCGGCTTTCCTCGCCAGCCCCGAGGGGCGCCTGGTGCTGGAAAAGGGCGGCGGCTGGGTCTCCGAAAAGGTCATCGAACGGATCGCCCGGCAGCTTGGCGTCACCCTCGCCAGCCGCAAGGCGGGGCAGGTGGTGCCGATCGTCGGCGGCGCGGTTGCCGCCGTGGTCAACGCGAGTTTCCAGACCGACGTGAGCCGGGCCGCGCGCTACGGCTACCGGATGCGGTGGCTGATGGAGCGGCGGCTGCTGGAGGACCGGAGCCTCGACGGAGCCGGAGAGGCATGATGGGCGGACATTCGTTCCACTTCGCGCGGCCGCACCGTGCCGCTTGTCGCCTGGCCCCGCTTTGCGCCGGCCCGGCGCCTGCCGCCGTTCGGGGAGGCGATTGATGCGTCTGCGCTCGTCGGTGCTCACCAGCGGGGAGGATTACTCCGCCAATCGTGCCGCCCATCTCGCCGCGCTGGAGCAGGTCGCCGAGGCCGCCGCGCTCGCCGCGTCCGGCGGCGGCGCCGGCGCCCGGGAGAGGCACCTCGCGCGGGGCAAGATGCTGCCGCGCGAGCGGGTGGCCAACCTGCTCGACCCCGGCGCGCCGTTTCTGGAGATCGGCGCCACGGCGGCGCATGGCATGTACGACGGCGCGGCGCCTTGCGCCGGTGTCGTGGCCGGGATCGGCCGGGTCATGGGACGCGAGGTCATGGTGGTGTGCAACGACGCCACCGTGAAGGGCGGCACCTATTACCCGATGACGGTCAAGAAGCACCTTCGCGCGCAGGAGATCGCCGCCGAATGCCATCTGCCCTGCGTCTACCTGGTGGATTCCGGGGGCGCGAACCTGCCGATGCAGGACGAGGTCTTTCCCGACCGCGACCATTTCGGCCGGATCTTCTACAACCAGGCGCGGATGTCGGCGCAGGGGATTGCCCAGATCGCGGTCGTGATGGGCTCCTGCACGGCGGGCGGCGCCTATGTGCCGGCAATGTCGGATGTCACGATCATCGTGCGCGACCAGGGGACGATCTTCCTCGCCGGTCCGCCGCTGGTGAAGGCGGCGACGGGCGAGGTGGTGAGCGCCGAGGACCTCGGAGGCGGGGACGTGCACACGCGGCTCTCCGGCGTGGCCGACTACCTTGCCGAAGACGATGCCCATGCGCTGGCGCTGGCGCGCCGGGCGGTGGGCTCGCTCGGGCCGGCCCCGGACGTCTCTGCCAACTGGGCAAGCCCGGAGCCGCCGGCCCACGACCCCGAAGAGATCCTCGGGGTGGTGCCGGCCGACCTGCGCACCCCCTACGACATCCGCGAGGTGATCGCCCGTCTCGTCGACGGCTCGCGTTTCGACGAGTTCAAGGCGCGGTTCGGCGAGACGCTGGTGACCGGCTTCGCCCATGTCCACGGCTGCCCCGTGGGCATCGTCGCCAACAACGGCGTGCTGTTCTCCGAGGCCGCGCAGAAGGGCGCGCATTTCGTCGAGCTCTGCTCGCAGCGCCGCATTCCGCTGGTCTTCCTGCAGAACATCACCGGCTTCATGGTGGGGCGGAAATACGAGAACGAGGGGATCGCGCGGCATGGCGCCAAGATGGTGACGGCGGTAGCGACGACCTCGGTGCCCAAGGTCACCCTGCTTGTCGGGGGCTCCTTCGGGGCCGGGAATTACGGGATGGCGGGGCGGGCCTACCAGCCCCGGTTCCTCTGGACATGGCCGAACAGCCGGATCTCGGTGATGGGCGGCGCGCAGGCGGCCGGGGTCCTTGCCCAGGTGCGGCGCGCGGCGATCGAGAAATCGGGCGGGGCGTGGTCGGCCGAGGAGGAGGCCGCGTTCCGACGGCCCACCGAGGAGATGTTCGAGCGCCAGGCCCATCCGCTCTATGCCAGCGCCCGGCTTTGGGACGACGGGGTGATCGACCCGCGCAAGAGCCGCGAGGTTCTGGGGCTTTCGCTGCGCGCGGCGTTGAATGCGCCGGTGGAGGAGACACGCTTCGGCGTGTTCCGGATGTGAGCGTGGCCGGTTGCGGGAGCAAGAGGCCAGCCCCTCGTGCTCCCCGGGTTATTTCGGGACAGAAGAAAGGGAGGCCGGGTCTTGTCGCCCGGCGGGAGGCGAGATGATCCGCAAGCTGCTGATTGCGAACCGCGGCGAGATCGCCTGTCGGGTGATCCGGACCGCGCGGGGGATGGGGATCTCGACGGTGGCCGTCTATTCCGACGCCGACGCGGGCGCGCTGCACGTGGAGATGGCGGACGAGGCGGTTCATATCGGCGGCGCGGCGCCGGCCGAGAGCTATCTCGACGGGGCGGCGGTGATCGCGGCGGCGCGGTCGACGGGAGCGGAGGCGATCCATCCGGGCTACGGGTTCCTGTCCGAGAACCCGGATTTCGTCGAGGCGGTGGAGGCGGCCGGGCTGATCTTTGTCGGGCCGCCCGCCGCGGCGATCCGGGCGATGGGGCTGAAGGACGCGGCCAAGCGGCTGATGGCGGAGGCCGGTGTGCCGGTCGTGCCGGGCTATCACGGCAGCGAGCAGGCGCCCGATCTGCTGGCCGGCGAGGCGGAGCGGATCGGCTACCCGGTGCTGATCAAGGCGGTGGCCGGCGGCGGCGGCAAGGGGATGCGCAAGGTCGACAGGCCGGAGGATTTCGCGGCCGCCCTGGCGTCTGCGCAGGCCGAGGCGCGGACGGCGTTCGGCAATGCGGCGGTATTGATCGAGAAATACGTCCTGCGGCCGCGGCACATCGAGGTACAGGTCTTCGGGGACTGCCATGGCGGTGCCGTGCACCTGTTCGAGCGGGATTGCTCGCTGCAGCGTCGGCACCAGAAAGTGATCGAGGAGGCCCCGGCGCCGGGGATGACGCTCGAGACTCGGCAAGCGATGGGCGCGGCGGCCGTGCGGGCGGCGCAGGCGATCGGCTATGTCGGCGCGGGGACGGTGGAGTTCATCGTCGACGGCAGCGGGCCGCCGCGGCCGGACGGGTTCTGGTTCATGGAGATGAACACGCGCCTCCAGGTGGAGCATCCGGTGACCGAGGCGGTGACCGGGCTCGACCTGGTGGAATGGCAACTCCGCGTGGCCTCGGGCGAGCCGTTGCCGCTGGCACAGGAGGAAATCCGCCTCGCGGGCCATGCCTTCGAGGCGCGGCTCTACGCCGAGGACGTGCCGGCGGGCTTCCTACCGGCAACCGGCATCCTGCGGCACCTCCGGTTCAGCCCCGGGGCGCGCAGCGACAGCGGCGTGCGCGAGGGGGACGAGATCAGCCCGTGGTACGATCCGATGATCGCCAAGGTGGTGACGCATGGGCCGTCGCGGTCGGTGGCGCTGGCGCGGCTGACCCGGGCCCTGGCGGAGACCGAGGTCGGGGGCACCGTGACCAACATCGCCTTCCTTGAAGCCCTCTCGCGCCACGCCGGTTTCGCCGCGGGAGACGTGGATACCGGGCTGATCGAGCGGGATCTGGCGCATCTCGTCGGGCCGGAGGAGCCGCCCGTGGCCGTGGTGCTGCGCGCGGCGCTGGCGGCGGCCGGGCTCGACGACGGGGCGGAGGCGCTGGAGGGCTTCACGCTCTGGGCGCCGCTGGAGCGCCGCGTGGTCCTCGAGCGCTCCGGGGAAACCCAGGTGGTGCACCTTGCCTGCCGTGGCGGTGGCGTGGTGGATGCGACCCTCGATGGGGAGGTCCTGCGCTGTCGCCGGCGGACCGGCGGCTGGGTGATCGGCGAGGCCCGCGAACCCGGCCCGGCGCGGCTGCTGGACGGGGCGGTGGTGGTCTTTGCCGGGCAGCCCTGGGAATTCGCGATCCCCGATCCGCTGGCGCAGCAGGGAGACGCGGGGCCGGCCGGCAACCTGGTGGAGGCGCCGATGCCGGGGCTGCTGCGCGAGGTGCTGGTCGTGCCGGGGCAGGCGGTCCGGGCCGGCGACCGGCTGGCGGTGCTGGAGGCGATGAAGATGGAACATGCGCTGCTGGCGGCGCGCGACGGCGTGGTGGCCGAGGTGCTGGCCGGTCCGGGCACACAGGTCGCCGCCCATGCGCCGCTGATCCGGCTGGCCGAAGAGGACGGGGAGGGGACGAAATGATCCGCCTGCACCATTGCCCGGAGACGCGCTCCATGCGGGTGCTGTGGCTGCTGCACGAGATCGGCTGCCCTTTCGAGGTCGTCACCCACGCCTTCGGCCGCAATCTGCGCGCCCCCGACTTCCTCGAACTGAACCCCGCCGGCCGGGTGCCGGCGCTGGAGCTCGACGGGCGGAAGATCTGGGAAAGCGGCGCGATGATCGAGATCCTGTGCGAGCGGTTCCCCGAGGCCGGCCTGGGCCGGGCGACCGAGGATCCGGAGCGGGTGGACTGGCTGATCTGGCTGCATTTCGCGGAGACGGTGAGCCAGCATTCGGCGGCACTGACCCAGCAGCATGTCGCGCTCTACGAGGATGCGATGCGCAGCCCGGTGGTGATGAAGCTCGAGGCGGCGCGGCTCGGCAAATGCTACGCCGCGCTGGAGCGGCGGCTCGACGGGCGGGAATGGCTGCTCGACGGCGGGTTCTCGGCGGCGGACGTGGCAGTCGGGCAGGCGGTCTACATGGCCCGGCATTTCGCAAGGATCGAGCCGTTCGAGGCCCTGCAGGACTGGGTCTGGCGCTGCGAGGCGCGACCGGCCTTCCGCGCAGCCCTGCCGACACCGGGAGAGGACCGGCTCTACGCGCAGGACTTCTACGCCGCGTGGGAGCCATGAGCCGGGGCGCTCCCGCCCCCTCGGCGGCGTGCTGGCGCACTTGCTCGGGGTTGGGCGTGGCGCGCGCTGCGCGCGCGCGGCGACGGCTCGAAGGAGGGAAGCGGCGATGAACGCGTTCGTGGAGATATTCGAGGTCGGACCGCGGGACGGTTTGCAGAACGAGGCGCGTGCGATTCCCCTGGCCGAGAAGGTGGCGCTGATCGACCTGCTGAGCCAGGCGGGGTTCCGGCGGATCGAGGTGGCGAGCTTCGTCAGTCCGAAATGGGTGCCGCAGATGGCGGGCTCCGACGAGGTTCTGGCGCGGATCTCGCGCAAGGCAGGCGTCTCCTACGCGGCGCTGGTGCCCAACGCGCGCGGGCTGGAGCGGGCGATCGCGGCGCGGGCGGACGAGGTGGCGGTTTTCGTCAGCGCCTCGGAAGGGTTCAGCCAGGCCAACCTGAACTGCTCCATCGACGAGAGCTTCGACCGGCTGGGCCCGGTCATCGCTGGCGCCGAGGCGTCGGACCTGCCGGTGCGGGGCTATGTCTCCTGTGTCACCGACTGCCCCTTCGACGGGCCTGTCGCGCCGGACCGGGTGGCGGCGGTCGTGCGGCGGTTGGCGGCGCTCGGGGTCTACGAGGTCTCGCTCGGGGATACGCTCGGACAGGCGACGCCGGAACGCATCGGCGCGATGCTCGACGCGGTGCTGGGCGAGGCGCCGGCCGACCGGCTGGCCGGGCATTACCACGACACCGCCGGGCGGGCCCTCGCCAATATCGAGGTGTCGCTGGAGCGCGGCCTGCGCGTGTTCGATGCCTCGGTCGGCGGCCTTGGCGGTTGCCCCTATGCGCCGGGCGCGGCGGGCAACGTGGCGACCGAGGCCGTGCTGGCGCGACTCACGGCGCTCGGATATCGCACCGGGCTCGATCCGGACATCGTGGCCAGGGCGGCGGAGATGGCGAAAGGGATGCGCGGGCGGCCGGGGTGAAGCGGGACCGCAGCGCCGCAGGCGCTGCCCGGCCCAACCCCGAGCGCAGCGGCTTTGCCGCGAGCCGAGGGGGCGGGAGAGCCCGGCTTCCGGCCTCGCGCGGTGAAAGGGGAGCGAAGATGGAGACGATCGAGACGAATGTGGATGCGCGCGGCGTCGCGCGGCTCACCCTTGCGCGGGCGGACAAGCACAACGCGATGTCGGCGCGCATGATGGACGAGCTGACCGAGGCCGCCCAGGGGCTTGGCGCGGACCCGGCGGTCCGGGCGATCGTGCTGTGCGGAGAGGGGCGTTCCTTCTGTGCCGGCGCCGATCTTGGCTGGATGCAGGCCCAGCGGGACACCGACAGCGCCGGCCGCGCCCGCGAGGCCGGCCGGCTCGCCCGGATGCTGCGGGTGCTGAACAACTGCCCCAAGCCGGTGATCGGCCGGGTCCATGGCAATGCCTTCGGCGGCGGGCTCGGGTTGATCTCGGTCTGCGATGTGGCTGTCGCCTCGGACAGCGCCCGGTTCGGCTTCACCGAGACCCGGCTGGGGCTGATTCCGGCGACGATCGGCCCCTATGTCGTGGCCCGGATGGGCGAGGCGATGGCGCGGCGGGTGTTCATGTCGGCGCGGCTCTTCGATGCGGCGGAGGCGGTGTCGCTCGGGCTGCTGGCCCGCGCGGTCGCGGCCGACCACCTCGATGCCGCTGTCGAGGCGGAGGTCGCGCCTTATCTCCAGGTGGCGCCCGGCGCTGTCGCCGAGGCCAAGGCGCTACTGCGCAGGCTCGGTCCGCCGATCGACGATGCCGTGATCGCCGAGACTGTCGCGGCGCTCGGCCGTCGCTGGGAGAGCGAGGAGGCCGCCGAGGGGATCGCCGCCTTCTTCGAGAAACGCAGCCCGCGCTGGAAGGGGGACGGGGCGCCCTGACCCCGCCGGGGCGTGCCCGGCTTTCCCGGGGAGCGACGCTTTACCCGGCCGCCTTTGCCAAGGCGCCAGTTGACCCGGCCAAGGGGCGCGCGTAAACCGCAAACTAGCCCGAGACACCCGGCGCATTACATCATGCGCAGGCAGCCAAGGAGCCAAGCGTGGACGATCTTCTCAGAGAATACCTCCCCATTCTCATTTTCTTGGCCATCGCCATCATCTTTGGCCTTATTTTCGTGGTCGCGGCCTGGCTCGTCGCCCCGGCGGATCCGGACCCGGAGAAGACCTCGGCCTATGAATGCGGCTTCAACGCCTTCGACGACGCGCGGATGAAATTCGACATCCGCTTCTACCTCGTCTCGATCCTGTTCATCATCTTCGATCTCGAAGTGGCCTTCCTGTTCCCCTGGGCGGTCTCCTTCGGCGAGATCTCGATGGCGGCCTTCTGGTCGATGATGGTCTTCCTGGCCGTTCTGACCGTCGGATTCGCCTACGAATGGAAAAAGGGAGCCCTGGAATGGGAGTGAGCACGTCCCTCAACGACGCCGGCGCGGACAAGGAAGTCGCGACCCGCGCGCTGGCCAAGGAAGTCTCCGACAAGGGATTCCTCGTCACCTCGACCGCCGATGTCATCAACTGGGCGCGCACCGGCTCGCTGCACTGGATGACCTTTGGCCTGGCCTGCTGCGCCATCGAGATGATCCACGTCTCGATGCCGCGCTATGACCTCGAGCGCTTCGGCACCGCGCCGCGCGCCTCGCCGCGCCAGTCCGACCTGATGATCGTCGCCGGCACGCTGACCAACAAGATGGCGCCTGCGCTGCGCAAGGTCTACGACCAGATGCCCGAACCGCGCTACGTGCTCTCGATGGGCTCCTGCGCCAACGGCGGCGGTTATTACCATTACAGCTACTCGGTGGTGCGCGGCGTCGACCGGATCGTGCCGGTGGACGTCTACGTGCCCGGCTGCCCGCCGACGGCCGAGGCGCTGCTCTATGGAATCCTCCAGATGCAACGCAAGATCCGCCGCCTGGGCACGATCACCCGCTGATCGCACCGGCCGGCCGCAGGACCGGATGCAGGAACGACGCGCATCAAAGCGCACCGACGACAAGGACACCGCCGACATGAGCGACGAAGCACTCAAGGTTCTTGGAGATCACATCGCCAGCCGCCGCACCGATTGCGTCGTCAGCTGGCACGTGACGCTCGGCGAGCTGACGATCGAGGCCGCGCCCGCGTCGATCGCCGGGCTGATCGAGTTCCTCAAGGCCGATGGCAGCTGCCGTTACACCCAGCTGATCGACATCACCGCCGTCGACCACCCGGAACGGGAAAAGCGGTTCACGATCGTCTACCACCTGCTGTCGATGCACCAGAACCAGCGCGTGCGTATCCACGCCGCGGTGCGGGAAGACGAGAGCATCGCCTCGATCACCGAGCTGTTCCCGAACGCCAACTGGTACGAGCGCGAGGTCTTCGACATGTTCGGGGTGCTGTTCTCCGGCCACCCGGACCTGCGCCGCATCCTGACCGACTACGGCTTCCGCGGCCACCCGCTGCGCAAGGACTTCCCGACCTCCGGCTATGTCGAGCTGCGCTATGACGAGGTGCAGAAGCGCGTGGTCTACGAGCCGGTGAAGCTGGTCCACGACTACCGTCAGTACGATTACCTCTCGCCCTGGGAAGGTGCGAAATACATCCTGCCCGGCGACGAGAAGGGCGAGGAGGCCTGATTGATGGCGGTGGCGTCGGAGATGATGACAGCAGGCGGGGCGGCGCGTTGCGACGCGCGGTTTTCCCGTCCGAGGTCGCTCGTCTTCGGCATCGGCGCCGCCAAGTGCGGCACCAGCTGGCTGAACGCTCTGCTGCGGTCCCATCCGAAGATGCACGTGGCCCACCAGCGCGAGCTGCACTACTGGGACGTGGTCCGCGCGCCCTTCCACACCGGCCCGCGCGACAGCATTCGCCGCAAGCTGGCGGAGATGGAGAAGCAGTCGTTCTGGCGGCGACGGGTGCTGCGTGCGCCGACCTATCGCTACTACCGCGCCGCCGCGCGGATGCATCACGGGCACGACGCCCGGCACGCCGCCTATGCCGACGTGATGTTCAGCGGCTATCGCAGGCAGCCGGTCGTGGGCGAGGTGACCCCGGCCTACGCCCTGCTGCAGACCGAGACCTACGCGGAAATGGCCTCGCTCAACCCCGACACCCGTTTCATCTATCTCATGCGGGACCCGATGGAGCGGCTGCACTCGGCATGCCGCCACGAGCTGCGCAAGAGACACGGGCATTCTGCCGTCTCGGAGGCGAACGTGGTGGCGATGCTGAAAGAGACGATCCGCGAGAACGGCGGGGCCCTTCCGCCCCGGTCGCAATACGACCGGACGATCTCGCGCCTCGAAGCCGCGGTTCCGGCGGACCGGATCCACTACGAGTTCTTCGAGACGCTGTTCACCCGCGAGGGTGTCGCGCGGATCTTCGGCTTTCTCGGATTGCCGAGCGTCGAGGCCAGTTTCGATGCGCGCAACGTCGGAGAGGGTACCGGGGGGATCAGCCGGGCGTTCGTGGAGGTGTCGAGGTCGCCGCTTGCTCCGGTCTATGACTTCATCCAGAAGAAATTCGGCGAGGTCGTGCCGAAGGCCTGGGGCCGCAGCGGCGGATGGGACGCGCCGCAGCGCGCGGGGGCCAGCACCGACGAAAGGGCTCCGGCATGATGAACGCAAGCCGCCAATGTAGCAGATGTGTCGTCCTGGGGACTGTCCGCGCCACCAGCGTTCGGCTGGTCCGCGTGATCGCGGAGGGCGTCTGAATGCGGCCCGGGCTCTCCATTGGCGATACGGCGCAGTTCAGCCGCGAGATCCGCCCCGAGGAGGTCGTCTGCCGGCTTTTCCCGGACGCGCGGATCATGGACGACATGCCGGAGGTGCTGGCCAGCGCCTACATGATCGGGCTCTTCGAATGGGCCTGCGTGGAGCAGCTGGCGCCCTATTACGAAGAGGGCGAGGGCTCGCTGGGCATCGGTTTCGAGCTGTCCCACGTCTCTCCGACGCCGCCGGGGCTGACGGTCACCGTCGACACCGAGGTCGAGGAGATCGACGGCCGCTTCATAACCTTCCGGGTGCGGGGCCATGACGGGCAGGACATGATCGGCGCGGGCCGCCACAAGCGGGCGGTGACGCGCTGGAACAAATTCAACGCCAAGGTGGCCGCGAAGGCCGCGCAGGCGCAGCAATAGGGGGCGGAGCTATGGACGGCGATACCCGGGTGAACAGATACGATGACGGATCGACGGACGCGCTGACCGGCGAACAGAAGATCCGCAACTTCAACATCAACTTCGGGCCCCAGCACCCGGCGGCCCACGGCGTGCTGCGCATGGTGCTGGAACTCGACGGCGAGATCGTCGAGCGGGCCGACCCGCATATCGGCCTGCTCCACCGCGGCACCGAGAAGCTGATGGAGAGCCGCACCTACCTGCAGAACGCGCCCTACCTGGACCGGCTGGACTACTCCTCGCCGATGAACCAGGAACACGCCTACTGCCTCGCCATCGAGAAGATGACCGGCGTGACGCCGCCCCGCCGCGCCAGCCTGCTGCGGGTGCTGTTCGGCGAGCTGACCCGGATCGGCAACCACGTGATGAACGTCACCACGCAGGCGATGGACGTGGGCGCACTGACCCCGCCGCTCTGGGGCTTCGAACCCGGCCGGGAGGAGCTCTTCGTGTTCTTCGAGCGTGCCTCTGGTGCGCGGATGCACTGCAACTACTTCCGCCCGGGCGGCGTCCACCAGGACGTGACGCCGGACCTGCTGGACGACATCGAGGCCTGGTGCGAGCGCTTTCCCAAGGTGCTCGACGACCTCGACGAACTGCTGACCGAGAACCGGATCTTCAAGCAGCGCAACGTCGACATCGCCGTCGTCACCAAGCAGGACGTGCTCGACTGGGGCATGACCGGCCCGATGGCCCGCTCCGCCGGCTTCGCCTGGGACCTGCGCCGCGCGCAGCCCTACGAATGCTACGACGAGTTCGAGTTCCAGATCCCCGTCGGCAAGAACGGCTGCTGCTACGACCGCTACCTCATCCGCATGGAGGAGATGCGCCAGTCGGTGAAGATCTGCCAGCAGGCGATCGCCAAGCTGCGCGCGCCGGAGGGGCAGGGGGACGTGCTGGCCCGCGGCAAGCTGACGCCGCCCAAGCGGGGCGACATGAAAACCTCGATGGAAGCGCTGATCCATCACTTCAAGCTTTACACCGAGGGCTTCAAGGTGCCGGCCGGCGAGTTCTATGCCGCCGTCGAGGCGCCGAAGGGCGAGTTCGGCGTCTACATCGTGTCCGACGGGACCAACAAGCCCTACCGGGTCAAGCTGCGGGCGCCGGGCTACACCCACCTGCAGGCGATCGACCACATCGGCCGCGGCCACCAGCTCGCCGACATGGCCGCCATCGTGGGCACGCTCGACATCGTGTTCGGCGAAGTGGACCGGTAGGGTCGGAGACGGATGTTCGGAGACACCGGCAGCAACACATGGCTTGGCTCGGCGACCTTCTGGATCGCCGTCTCGACCGTGGCTGCCGCGATCTTCGTGGCGATCCAGGCCTGGTACGCCCGGGTGCAGGTGGTCGACGCCTCCTCCGCGCGGATGCTGGAACAGCAGCTCGACATCTGTTTCGACACGTTCGACGCCGCCAGCCGCCTCGACACGGAGCTGCGACAGCTGGCGCGGGAGGGCCGCCACGCCGATGTCTGGCCGCCGATGGTGATGGCCGACAGCCGCGACGAGATGGTGCGCTTCCAGACCCGTGTGCCGCCCTTGCTGGCCCACCTGGAGAACGGGCTGATGAAGGCCTCCGTCCTCGGCCCGCTCGACCGGCACCGCGCCTTTCTCGCCCAGCAGATCGCCGGCCTCGGCGAGCGGCTGCTGACCCTGAACCCCAATCTGGCCGGACAGGCCGAAACCGATGCGCAGGTAAAGGAGATCTTTGCCGCGCTCAGTGACTTCGTCGGTGCGCAGTACCTCGTCAACGAGGGCTGCAAGACCGTCGCGCAAAGGACCAGCTGATGCTACGCCGTCTCTATCACGATCAGCCCGAGAGCTTCGCCTTCACCCCCGCCAACCAGGAATGGGCCGAGGCGCAGGTCACCAAGTTCCCCGAGGGCCGGCAGGCCAGCGCCATCATCCCGCTGCTGTGGCGCGCGCAGGAGCAGGAGGGCTGGCTGTCGCGGCCGGCGATCGAATACGTGGCCGACATGCTGGGCATGGCCCATATCCGGGCGCTCGAAGTGGCGACGTTCTACTTCATGTTCCAGTTGCAACCCGTTGGAAAGGTGGCGCATGTCCAGATATGCGGCACCACGTCCTGCATGATCTGCGGCGCCGAGGACCTGATCTCCGTCTGCCGCGAGAAGATCGCCGACCGCCCGCACGAGATCTCGGCGGATGGCAAGTTCTCCTGGGAAGAGGTCGAATGCCTCGGAGCCTGCACCAACGCGCCGATGATCCAGATCGGCAAGGATTTCTACGAGGACCTGACGGCCGAGAAGCTCGGCTGGATCCTCGACGAGCTGTCCGCCGGCCGGGTGCCGACGCCGGGGCCGCAGAACGGCCGCTATGCCGCCGAGCCGCTCGGCGGGCCGACCGCGCTGACCGAGGGCAACGAGAACGCCGACTCGCTCAACGCCTCCGCAGCCCGGGCCATGGCCATCGGCGACACGATCAAGCGCATCGACGGCACCGAGGTGCCGCTGCTGAAGCCCTGGACCGATCAGGGCGCGCGCTCGGTGCCTGTCGCGGCGCCTGAAACGGCGTCCGAACCGCGTCCGGCCGAGGATGTGCCGGTGGACGAAACCGGCGTCACCGAACAGGAGGCCCCGGCCGAGTCCAAGGCGAAGCCCGAGGCCGAGGTCAAGCCCGCGAAGAAACCTGCAAAGAAGAAAGCCAAGGCCAAGCCGGCCCCCGCAGCCGAGACCCCGGCCACCGAAGGCACCCGGCCGCAGAGCCTCGACGCGCCGCGCGACGGCACGGCGGACGACCTCAAGAAGATCAAGGGGATCGGTCCCAAGCTCGAGGAGCTCTGCCACTCGCTCGGCTTCTACCACTTCGACCAGATCGCCGGCTGGAGCGAGGACGAGATCGCCTGGGTCGACCAGAACCTCGAAGGCTTCAAGGGCCGGGTGACCCGCGACGACTGGGTCGGGCAGGCGAAGCTCCTGGCCTCCGGCGGCACGACCGAGTTCTCGGAACGCGTCGAGGACGGCGACGTCTACTGAGGCGCGGGGCAGGGTGATGACCGGCAAGCACGACAACGACAGCGCCTTCGCCCGGCAGGGGCGGATCGTGGCGCTTGTGATTGCCGCTGCCGGCCTTCTCGCCATCTTCGCGCCGGTGCTGGTACAGCTCACGGGCTTGCCGGCGCGTTATGAAATGTTGTTCTATTTCGCCTCGCTGGCGGCCTTTTTCTGGGCGCTCGTGGCGGCACTTCGGATGTGGCGCGGCCGCTCCGGCGATCAGGGATGAGAGGATAAGAGATGCTGCAGGACAAGGACAGGATCTTCACCAACATCTACGGCCTGAAGGAGCGCACCCTGGCCGGAGCCCGCGCCCGCGGCCATTGGGATGGCACCGCGGACATCATCAAGCGCGGCCGGGACAAGATCGTCGAGGAGATGAAGGCCTCCGGTCTGCGCGGACGCGGTGGTGCGGGCTTCCCGACCGGGCTCAAGTGGTCCTTCATGCCCAAGGAAAGCGACGGCCGCCCCGCCTATCTCGTGGTGAACGCCGACGAATCCGAGCCCGGCACCTGCAAGGACCGGGAGATCATGCGCAACGATCCGCATACGCTGATCGAGGGCTGCCTGATCGCCTCCTTCGCGATGGGCGCGCACGAGGCCTATATCTATATCCGCGGCGAGTTCATCCGCGAGCGCGAGGCGCTGCAGGCGGCGATCGACGAGGCCTATGACGCGGGCCTTCTGGGCAAGAACGCCGCCGGCTCGGGCTGGGATTTCGACCTCTTCGTCCACCACGGCGCCGGCGCCTACATCTGCGGCGAGGAAACCGCGCTGCTGGAAAGCCTCGAGGGCAAGAAGGGGATGCCGCGGATGAAACCGCCGTTTCCGGCGGGGGCCGGCCTCTACGGCTGCCCGACCACGGTGAACAACGTCGAATCCATCGCCGTCGTGCCCACGATCCTGCGGCGCGGCGCCGACTGGTTCGCCTCCTTCGGCCGTCCGAACAACGCGGGCACCAAGCTGTTCGCGATCTCGGGCCACGTGAACCGGCCCTGTGTCGTCGAGGAATCCATGTCGATCCCGTTCCAGGAACTGATCGACAAGCATTGCGGCGGCATCCGCGGTGGCTGGGACAACCTCAAGGCGGTGATCCCCGGCGGCTCCTCGGTGCCGCTGCTTCCGGCCGATATCGCCCGGGAAGCGATCATGGACTTCGACTGGCTGCGCGAGCAACGCTCGGGGCTCGGCACCGCCGCAATCATCGTGATGGACCAGTCCACCGACGTGGTGAAGGCGATCTGGCGGCTTTCGAAGTTCTACAAGCACGAGAGCTGCGGCCAGTGCACGCCCTGCCGCGAAGGCACCGGTTGGATGATGCGCGTGATGGACCGCCTGGTGCGCGGCGAGGCGGAGGTCGAGGAGATCGACATGCTGCTCGACGTCACCAAGCAGGTCGAGGGCCACACGATCTGCGCCCTGGGAGACGCCGCCGCCTGGCCGATCCAGGGCCTGATTCGCCACTTCCGCGACGAGATCGAGTACCGCATCCGGAACAAGCCGGGCATCGCGGCCGAATGATCAACCGCACGCCGAACACCGGGCGGTGCCCCTATTGCCAGCACCGGCATCCCCCGGCTTTCGGCAGCATCCGATGCGACGATTGCGGGCGCCGGTTCACCGGCGATCCGATGGCCGACCGCATCCCCTACTGGATCCGGTGGCTGGCGCCGGTCGCGCTGATCGCGATCCTTGTGATCGGTGCCTGGCTGACCTTCGCCTCGTTGCTCTGAATCGCCCGGGTCCTTCCCAATCCCGCAGCCCGTGAGCCCGCCTCACGGGCTTTTTATGTCAACGGAGCAGGCAGGTCCCGCGCACCGGCGGCCGGCCGCCGGTTCCGCCGCGAAAGGGCGCCGCGCCGCCCATCGCTATCCGTCCGCATCCCGCCGCTATTGAATAACCCGGCGGCCTCGCCCCAGCTTGAACCTTGAAGACGCGAGCAAATCGCGGGTTCCAAGGCAGAAAGGACGAGGCAGAGATGTTCAGGTACCTCACGATAGGAACGGCCCTTGTTGCGGCCTTCATGCTGCTGGTCACCGCCAGCCACTCCCTGGCCGGGCAGGCCGACACCAACCGGGCGCTGCGTGAGAATGCCCGCATCGACCGGGCGCTGACCGATCTGACGGCGGCCTACGGCATCAGCCTGCATTGCCCCAGCGTCTCGGCCCGCTACGGGCGCGGCTACGAGCTGATCCGCCAGCTCGAGCGCCACGCCGTCTCGCTCGGCTACCCCCGCGACGAGGTCCATCAATACGTGAAGGAGAAGGCCGAGAGGGAGCGGGTGAAGGCCCAGGCGCGGGCCTATGTGCGGGCGAAAGGCGGGGTGGAGAGCGACCCCGACAGCGTCTGCCGGGTCGCCGAGCGAGAGATCGCGGAGAAATCCCAGATCGGCCTGCTTCTGCGCGCCCGGTGAGAGCCTCGGGCGCGCCGCTCGCAATGCGGCCCATGCGACGGTCGGGGAGTCCGGGGCGTCGGGGCGCGGCGGGGCAGACCGACCGGTCCCGGACAGGCCGCGCGAGGCGCGTCAGAGACCGGAGATGCCGGGTTTCCCGGGTGCGAACGGCGGGGGGAGGGGCATTCATATTGCGGCGAAATCGTTGATTGGACTTGCCATCGGAAATCGCTAGATAGGTTCCGAAACCGGATCCGGGCGCGGCGCCGTGCCTCCGGTGGCCCTGCGGGGCGATCCTTCGACGGAGCTGGAGGCAGCGCATGAGTGACCTACGCACCATCATCATCGACGGACAGGAGGTCGAGTGCGACCCCGCGATGACCTTGATCCAGGCCTGTGAACAGGCGGGAATCGAGGTTCCGCGATTCTGTTACCACGAGCGTCTGTCGATTGCCGGCAACTGCCGGATGTGCCTGGTCGAAGTGGTCGGCGGCCCGCCGAAACCCGCCGCATCCTGCGCCATGCAGGTCAAGGATCTGCGCCCCGGCCGCGACGGCGAGCCGCCGCAGGTGCGCACCAACAGCCCGATGGTCAAGAAGGCCCGCGAGGGGGTGATGGAGTTCCTGCTCATCAACCACCCGCTCGACTGCCCGATCTGCGACCAGGGCGGCGAATGCGACCTGCAGGACCAGGCGATGGCCTATGGCGTCGACTTCTCGCGCTTCCGCGAACCCAAGCGCGCCACCGAGGATCTGGATCTCGGCCCTCTGGTCGAGACCCACATGACCCGCTGCATCTCCTGCACCCGCTGCGTGCGGTTCACCACCGAGGTCGCGGGCATCAGCCAGATGGGCCAGACCGGACGCGGCGAGGATGCGGAGATCACCTCCTACCTGGGCGAGACGCTCGATTCGAACCTGCAGGGCAACATCATCGATCTCTGCCCGGTCGGCGCGCTGGTCTCGAAGCCCTATGCCTTCACCGCGCGGCCCTGGGAGCTGACCAAGACCGAGACCATCGACGTGATGGACGCGCTCGGCTCCAACACCCGGGTCGACACCAAGGGCCGCGAAGTGATGCGGATCCTGCCGCGCAACAACGACGGCGTGAACGAGGAATGGCTGGCCGACAAGTCGCGGTTCGTCTGGGACGGGCTGCGCCGCCAGCGGCTGGACCGGCCCTATGTCCGCGTCGACGGCAAGCTGAAGCCGGCGAGCTGGTCCGAGGCGCTCTCCGCCGCCGCCGCCGCGATGAAGGGCAGGAAGCTGGCCGGTCTGGTGGGCGATCTCGCCCCGGTCGAGGCGGCCTTCGCACTCAAGCAACTGGTCGAGGGGCAGGGCGGGTCTGTCGAATGCCGCACCGACGGTGCGAAGCTGCCCGCCGGCAACCGGCTCGGCTATGTCGGCGACGCCGCGATCGAGGATATCGATACCGCCGAGATGATCCTGCTGATCGGCACCGATCCGCGCAACGAGGCGCCGGTGCTCAACGCGCGCATCCGCAAGGCCTGGCTGGCCGGCGCCAAGGTGGCGCTGATCGGCCAGCCGGTCGACCTGACCTACGATTACAGCCATATCGGCGCCGACCGCGCCGCGCTGGCGGAACTGGCTGCGATGGATCATTCGGACAAGCAGGGCGTGCCCGGCGTCATGATCATCGGGCAGGGCGCGCTGAACGAGGCCGATGGCGCGGAAGTGCTGGCCACGGCGCTGAAGATGGCCGAGGCCGCGGGCTCGAAGGTGCTGGTCCTGCACACCGCCGCCTCGCGCGTCGGTGCGATGGATGTGGGCGCCGTGACCGAGGGCGGCATGGCGGCCGCGATCGACGGGGCGGAGGTGGTCTACAACCTCGGCGCCGACGAGGTCGAGATCGCCGACGGGCCCTTCGTCATCTACCAGGGCAGCCATGGCGACCGGGGCGCGCACCGCGCCGACGTGATCCTGCCGGCCGCCGCCTGGGTCGAGGAACAGGGGCTATTCGTCAACACCGAAGGCCGTCCGCAGCTTGCCCTGCGCGCCAGCTTCCCGCCGGGCGAGGCCAAGGAAAACTGGGCCATCCTGCGCGCGCTGTCGTCCGAACTGGGCGCGGCACAGCCCTGGGACAGCTTGATCCAGCTCCGCCAGGCGCTGGTCAAGGCGGTGCCGCATCTGGGCAAGGTCGACGAGCTTCCGGAGAACACCGGCGAGCGCCCCGAGCCCGGCAAGCTGGGCGAGGCGTCCTTCCGCCTGCCGGTCCGGGACTATTACCTGACCAACCCGATCGCCCGCGCGAGCCAGCTCATGGCCGAGCTTTCCGCGCAGGCAAAGGCGCGCGCCGCGGCACCGCTGGCGGCGGAGTGATCCCATGGGGCGGCGGGCAGCAGGCGCTGCGGCCTTGGCCGCTGCCCTGGCAGGCTGTGGCGTAAGCGAGGGGGCGGTCGACACGGCCGAGCCTTTCGCGCCGGTCTACCGCGGCATCGAGACACGCCTTCTGGACGAGAACCTCGTGGGGTTCATCGTCGAGATGGAGGGCGCGCGCGGGAATGC
Source organism: Tropicimonas sediminicola (assembly GCF_900188335.1). Classification (GTDB taxonomy): domain Bacteria; phylum Pseudomonadota; class Alphaproteobacteria; order Rhodobacterales; family Rhodobacteraceae; genus Tropicimonas; species Tropicimonas sediminicola. The sequence goes on from NZ_FZOY01000003.1 coordinate 448,210, forward strand.
CGACGTGACCGACTACGCCCGCTGTGCCGCCGCCCAGTACACGCTGATCCGGGGCTACGGATTCGCGCGGCATGTCCGCACACGAATTGCACAAGAGGCTGGTGTTTGGCGTGCGGATGCGGTTTACACGATCTCGCCAGCGCTCCCGGACGGGGTGCAGACAATCGACGCGGAAGTGACCGTCGAGGACTGTGCCGCCCGGGGCATACCTACGGTCTGAGGAAGATGAGGCAAAATGGCTGATTTTCTGCAAACGAATCTGGGGATCGTCGTGCTGGTGACAGCGCAGATCCTGTTGTTCGTGACCATTCTTTTCGTCTCGCTCGCCTTCCTGATGTATGCCGACCGCAAGGTCTGGGCGGCGGTGCAGATGCGCAAGGGCCCGAACGTCGTCGGCGCCTTCGGCCTTCTGCAGAGCTTTGCCGACTTCCTGAAATACGTCGCCAAGGAAATCATCGTCCCCGCAGGGGCGGACAAGCCGGTCTATTTCCTGGCGCCGATGATCTCCTTCGTGCTGGCGCTGATTGCTTGGGCGGTGATCCCCTTCGGCGACGGCTGGGCCATCGCCAACCTGAACGTCGCCATCCTCTATGTCTTCGCCATGTCCTCGCTCGAGGTCTACGGCGTGATCATGGGCGGCTGGGCGTCGAACTCGAAATACCCGTTCCTAGGCTCGCTGCGCTCGGCCGCGCAGATGATCTCCTACGAGGTCTCCATCGGCCTGATCATCGTGGGCGTCATCATCTCCACCGGATCGATGAACTTCACCGAGATCGTGCGCGCGCAGGACGGCTCCTTCGGCTTCTTCAACTGGTACTGGCTGCCGCACTTCCCGATGGTGTTCCTGTTCTTCATCTCGGCGCTGGCCGAAACGAACCGGCCGCCGTTCGACCTTCCGGAAGCGGAATCGGAACTCGTCGCTGGCTACCAGGTGGAATATTCCTCCACGCCCTTCCTGCTCTACATGATGGGCGAGCTGATCGCGATCGTGCTGATGTGCGCGCTGGTCACGCTGCTGTTCTTCGGCGGCTGGCTGTCGCCGATCCCGGGGCTGCCCGACGGCGTGCTCTGGATGGTCGCCAAGATGTGCTTCTTCTTCTTCATCTTCGCGATGGTGAAGGCGATCGTGCCGCGTTACCGCTACGACCAGCTGATGCGGATCGGCTGGAAGGTGTTCCTGCCGATGTCGCTGGGCTGGGTGGTGATCGTGGCCTTCCTGGCGAAATTCGAGGTGCTTGGCGGCTTCTGGGCCCGCTGGGCGATTGGAGGCTGATCCCATGACCGCTATCGACTGGACCCGCGCCACCAAGTACTTCCTGCTGATGGACATGCTGAAGGGCTTTCAGCTCGGGCTGAAATACTTCTTCGCGCCCAAGGCCACGGTGAACTACCCGCACGAGAAGGGCCCGCTCTCTCCGCGTTTTCGCGGCGAGCATGCGCTGCGCCGGTATCCCAACGGCGAGGAACGCTGCATTGCCTGCAAGCTCTGCGAGGCGATCTGCCCGGCCCAGGCCATCGTGATCGACGCCGAGCCGCGCGAGGACGGTTCGCGGCGCACCACGCGCTACGACATCGACATGACCAAGTGCATCTACTGCGGCTTCTGCCAGGAGGCCTGCCCGGTCGATGCCATCGTCGAGGGTCCGAACTTCGAGTTCGCCACCGAAACCCGCGAGGAGCTGTTCTACAACAAGGAAAAGCTGCTCGATAACGGCGAGCGTTGGGAGGCGGAGATCGCCCGGAGCATCGAACTGGACGCGCCCTACCGATGAACGATTTCACGAAGCTCTTCCAGTCGATGATCGAGCAGAGCCAGGAGATGGCGAAAGCGCTGAACCCGGCGCTGGAGCAGTTCCAGGTGCCCGATTTCGCCGGGATGATGCCCACGATGCCGAAGGAATTCATGGAGATGACCTTCGGCAAGACCTTCAACCCCGGCGGGCTGGATGCCAAGACCCGGCTCTTCGTCACGCTCGGGGCGATGGTCGCGCAGGGGGCGCAGGTCGACCAGCAGATCAAGATGACTGTGCGCCACGCGCTGGAAGCCGGCGCCACGCCGCAGGAAATTGCCGAGGTGATCGGCCAGATGTCCGTCTTCGGGGGCGTGCCCGCGATGACAAAGGCGATGCAGCTCGCACAGGGCGTGATCGCCGAGCAAGGGGAAGGCTGAGACAGTGACCGTCGTCCAATTCGTTTTCTACCTCTTCGCGCTCACGCTGCTCACCGGCGGCGTCTTCACCGTGGTCTCGAAAAGCCCGGTGCACTCGGTGCTCTGGCTGATCCTGTCCTTCCTGTCGGGCGCGGGTCTGATGGTGCTGCTGGGCGCGGAATTCGTCGCCATGCTGCTGATCATCGTCTACGTCGGCGCGGTCGCGGTGCTGTTCCTCTTCGTGGTGATGATGCTCGACGTCGATTTCGCCGAACTGCGCGCGGAGATGGCGAGTTACCTGCCGCTGGCACTGGTGATCGCGCTGGTGCTGATCATGCAGCTCGCCATGGCCTTCGGCACCTGGGAGCTCGGCGGCGGCGTGGCCCTGCACGATACCCCCGTGGGTACGCCAGAGGGCTCCGGCGCGCACAACACCGCCGCCATCGGCCTGCTGCTCTACGACAAGTATTTCATCCTGTTCCAGCTCGCGGGCCTGATCCTGCTGGTCGCCATGATCGGCGCCATCGTGCTCACGCTGCGGCATCGCAAGGACATCAAGCGCCAGGACGTGCTGGCCCAGATGTACCGCGACCCGGCCAAGTCGATGGAGCTCAAGGACATCAAGCCGGGGCAGGGGCTGACCGAATAGGCCGCGCCCGGGCCCCGCGCCCGGCCATGGCCGCAAGACGACGCACCGCCTCCCCGGAGGCGTGAAAAAAGACCGCCCTTCGGGGAGAGGACAAGGATCGAGGGACCGACCATGGTCGAACTGGAACATTACCTGGCCGTCGCGGCGACGCTTTTCGTGATCGGCATTTTCGGCATCTTCCTGAACCGCAAGAACGTCATCGTTATCCTGATGTCGATCGAGCTGGTCCTGCTGTCGGTCAACATCAACCTCGTCGCCTTCTCGGCCTTCCTGGGCGACCTGACGGGCCAGGTCTTCACGCTCTTCGTGCTGACCGTCGCCGCCGCCGAGGCCGCCATCGGCCTCGCCATCCTCGTCTGCTTCTTCCGCAACCGCGGCACCATCGCGGTGGAAGACGTCAACGTGATGAAGGGGTAAGGGACCATGGCAACCATCATCCTCTTCGCCCCGCTGATCGGCGCGATCATCTGCGGCTTCTTCTGGCGCGTGATCGGCGAGAAGGCCGGGCAGGTGACGGCGACGGCGCTGCTGTTCCTGTCGTTCTTCCTGAGCTGGATCGTGTTCCTCACCCATGACGGCGTGACCGAGCACATCACCATCATGCGCTGGATCGACAGCGGCAGCCTGGTCGCCGACTGGTCGATCCGCCTCGACCGCCTGACCGCCATCATGCTCGTCGTGGTGACCACGGTCTCGGCCTTCGTGCACCTCTACAGCTTCGGCTACATGGCGCATGACCATGCCTTCCCCGAGGACGAGCCCTACCGGGCGCGCTTCTTCGCCTACCTGTCGCTCTTCACCTTCGCGATGCTCGCGCTGGTGACGGCGGACAACCTGGTGCAGATGTTCTTCGGCTGGGAGGGCGTGGGCCTCGCCTCCTACCTGCTCATCGGCTTCTACTACAAGAAGGAGAGCGCCGGCGAAGCGGCCATGAAGGCCTTCATCGTCAACCGCGTCGGCGACTTCGGCTTCGCCCTCGGCATCGCGGGCCTGTTCTTCATGGTCGACTCCGTGGCGCTCGACGACATCTTCGCCGCCGCCCCGACCCTGGCCGAAAGCACGATCACGTTCCTCTGGACCGACTGGAACGCCGCCAACCTGCTGGCTTTCCTGCTGTTCGTCGGTGCCATGGGCAAGTCGGCGCAGTTCCTGCTGCACACCTGGCTGCCCGACGCGATGGAGGGCCCGACGCCCGTTTCCGCGCTGATCCACGCCGCCACCATGGTGACGGCGGGCGTGTTCCTCGTCTGCCGCATGTCGCCGCTGATCGAGTTCGCGCCGGGCGCGGCCACCGTGATCGTCTACATCGGCGCCATCACCGCCTTCTTTGCGGCGACCGTGGGCCTCGTGCAGAACGACATCAAGCGTGTCATCGCCTATTCGACCTGTTCGCAGCTCGGCTACATGTTCGTCGCCGCCGGCGTCGGCATGTACTCGGCCGCCATGTTCCACCTGCTGACCCACGCCTTCTTCAAGGCCATGCTCTTCCTCGGCGCGGGCTCGGTGATCCACGGGATGCACCACGAGCAGGACATGCGCCGCTACGGCGGCCTGAAGGACAAGCTCCCTGTCACCTACTGGATCATGATGATCGGCACGCTGGCCATCACCGGCGTCGGCATTCCGCTGACCCACATCGGTTTCGCGGGCTTCCTGTCGAAGGACGCGATCATCGAGAGCGCCTGGGCAGGCGGCACCACCGCGGCGGGCTTTGCCTTCTGGGCGCTGGTCGTGGCCGCGCTGATGACCTCGTTCTACTCCTGGCGGCTGATGTTCCTGACCTTCCACGGCGAGGCGCGTGGCGACAAGCACACCCATGAGCACGCCCACGAGAGCCCGCGGGTCATGCTGGTCCCGCTCGTCGTGCTGGCCGTCGGCGCGATCTTCTCGGGGATGGTCTTCTACAATTCCTTCTTCGGGCACACCGACAAGGTGGCGAAGTTCTACGGCATCCCGCTCGCCGGCGAGGTCCATGCCGAGGCCTCGATGGAGGGCCACACCGAAGACACCCATGCCGAGCACGGCGAGAGCGCCGAGACCGCCCACGCCACCGAGACCGCCCACGCGGCCGAAGGCGGCGACGATCATGGCGCCGAGGGCGAGCACCACGCGGCCTTCGGCGGTGCGCCGGGGCAGGGGGCGCTCTACTTCGCGCCCGACAACCACGTGCTCGACGACGCCCATGCCGCGCCGGTCTGGGTCAAGGTCTCGCCCTTCGTGGCGATGCTGCTCGGGCTCGGGCTGGCCTACCTGTTCTACATCCGCAAGCCGGAGCTGCCGGGCAAGCTGGCCGAGAACCAGAAGCCGCTCTACGAGTTCCTGCTGAACAAGTGGTACTTCGACGAGATCTACGACGCGATCTTCGTGAACCCGGTGCGGGCCCTCGGCCGCACGCTCTGGAAGAAGGGCGACGGGGCCACGATCGACGGCGCCATCAACGGGCTGGCGATGGGGATCATCCCCTTCTTCACCCGCCTCGCGGGCCGCGCCCAGAGCGGATACCTCTTCCACTACGCCTTCGCCATGGTGCTGGGCATCGTCATCCTCGTCACCTGGATGACGATCGCGGGGAACTGAGACCATGCAGAACCTGATCTCGATCATCACCTTCCTGCCGCTGATCGCGGCGCTGATCCTTGCGCTGTTCCTCAAGGGCGAGGACGAGGCTGCGCAGCGCAACGCCAAGTGGCTGGCGCTGATCGCCACCACGGCGACGCTGTTCATCTCGCTCTTCCTGCTCTTCGGCTTCGACCCGTCGAATACCGGCTTCCAGTTCGTGGAAGACCGCGACTGGCTGCTCGGGCTCAAGTACAAGATGGGCGTCGACGGCATCTCGATCCTCTTCGTGATGCTCACCACCTTCCTCATGCCGATCACCATCGCCTCCTGCTGGGACGTGAAGGTGCGCGTGAAGGAATACATGATCGCCTTCCTGCTGCTCGAGACGCTGATGCTCGGCGTCTTCACCGCGCTGGACCTGGTGCTGTTCTACCTGTTCTTCGAAGGCGGCCTGATCCCGATGTTCCTGATCATCGGCATCTGGGGCGGCAAGGACCGTATCTACGCGGCCTTCAAGTTCTTCCTCTACACCTTCCTCGGCTCGCTGCTGATGCTGGTGGCGATGATCGCGATGTACGTCGATGCCGGCACCACCGACATCCCGACGCTGATGCAGCACACCTTCGCCTCCGAGACTTTCCCGGTCCTCGGCTTCCAGATCGTCGGCGGCGTGCAGACGCTGCTGTTCCTGGCCTTCTTCGCCTCCTTCGCGGTCAAGATGCCGATGTGGCCGGTGCACACCTGGTTGCCCGATGCCCACGTCCAGGCGCCCACCGCCGGCTCGGTCGTGCTGGCCGCGATCCTGCTGAAGATGGGCGGCTACGGCTTCCTGCGCTTCTCCCTGCCGATGTTCCCGGTGGGGTCGGAGGTGATGTCCACCTTCGTCTTCTGGCTCTCCGCCATCGCCATCGTCTACGCCTCGCTCGTGGCGCTGGCGCAGGAGGACATGAAGAAGCTCATCGCCTATTCCTCGGTCGCCCACATGGGCTACGTCACCATGGGCATCTTCACGGTGAACCAGCAGGGGCTCGACGGCGCGATCTTCCAGATGCTTAGCCACGGCTTCGTCTCCGGCGCGCTCTTCCTCATCGTCGGCGTGGTCTACGACCGGATGCACACCCGCGACATCGCGGCCTACGGCGGGCTGACGGTGCGGATGCCGGTCTACGCGCTGATCTTCATGCTCTTCACCATGGCCAACGTCGGGCTTCCCGGCACTTCTGGCTTCGTCGGCGAATTCCTGACCCTGATGGCGATCTTCCAGGTCAACACCTGGGTGGCGCTGGTCGCCACCTCCGGGGTGATCTTCTCGGCCGCCTACGCGCTCTGGCTCTACCGCCGCGTGATGCTGGGCGACCTGATCAAGGAAAGCCTCAAGACCATTTCCGACACGACCCCGCGCGAGCGCGCGATCTTTGCGCCGCTCGTGGTCATGACCCTTCTGCTGGGCGTCTATCCCTCGCTCGTGACCGACATCATCGGCCCCTCGGTCGAGGCGCTGATCGGCCAGTACGACACCGCCCTCAACGACTACGCGCCGGCCACCGAGCTGGCCATGACCGGAGACCACTGAGATGACGTCTACCGATCTTGCAATCATCCTGCCCGAGATCGTCCTCGCGCTCTTCGCGATGCTGGCGCTGCTCGGGGCGGTCTGGACGGGCAAGGACGAGTCCGCGTCGACGGTCTCCTGGATCACCGCGGCGGTGCTGGTGGCGGTGGCGATCTGGATCTCGCTCTCCGGGGGCGGCACCCGGGTGGCATTCGGCGGCATGTTCGTCGACGACGCCTTCGCCCGCTTCGCCAAGGTCACGCTGCTGCTCGCGGCGGCGATCGTGCTGATCCTGTCCGAAGGCTTCTTCTCCCGCCGCGGCGCGCTGCATTTCGAATACCCGGTGCTGATCGTGCTGGCTTCCGTCGGCATGATGGTCATGGTCTCCGCCGGCGACCTGATCGCGCTCTACATGGGCCTCGAGCTGCAGTCGCTCTCGCTCTACGTGCTCGCCGCGATCCGGCGCGACAGCGTGAAATCGACCGAGGCCGGCCTGAAGTACTTCACCCTCGGCGCGCTCTCCTCGGGCCTGCTGCTCTATGGCGCCTCGCTGACCTACGGCTACGCCGGCTCGACCGTCTTCAAGGACATCTTCGCCGCCGCGACCGACGGCCACGTGGGCATCGGCCTGCTGCTCGGCCTGACCTTCATGATCTCGGGCTTCGCCTTCAAGGTCTCCGCCGTGCCCTTCCACATGTGGACGCCCGACGTCTACGAGGGCTCGCCGACCCCGGTCACCGCCTTCTTCGCCTCCGCGCCCAAGATGGCGGCGATGGCGATGTTCGCCCGCGCCATGCACGACGCCTTCGGCGATGCGGTCGCCGACTGGCAGCAGATCGTGGCGCTCGTCGCGGTGCTCTCGATCTTCCTCGGCGCCATCGCCGGGATCGGCCAGCGCGACATCAAGCGGCTGATGGCCTATTCCTCGATCTCGCACATGGGCTTCGCGCTGCTCGGCCTCGCCGCCGGCACCGAGCGCGGGGTCTCGGCGATGCTGATCTACATGGCGATCTACGTCACCATGAACATCGGCACCTTCGCCTTCATCCTGTCGATGGAGCGCGAGGGCCAGCACGTCACCCGGATCGACGGTGTCTCGATGCTGAGCCGCAAGGAGCCGCTCAAGGCGCTCGCCATGCTGGTGCTGCTGTTCAGCCTCGCCGGCGTGCCGCCGCTCGTCGGCTTCTTCGGCAAGTTCGCGGTGCTGACCGCGGCGCTCGACGCCGATCTGGTCTGGGTCGCGGTGCTCGGCGCGGTGGGCTCGGTGATCTCCGCCTTTTACTACCTGCGGATCGTCTACTACATGTACTTCGGGTCCGACGAGGTCGAACAGATCGACGGTTCGATGAGCCCGGTGCAATGGGTCGTGCTGATGGTATCGGCCGCGATCATGGTGGTGGGCGTCATCAACCTGTTCGGGATCGACGGCCTCGCGGCCAGCGCGGCGGCCTCCCTTGTCGTCAACTGAGGCCTGGCCCGCGGGCTATGACCGCCTGGTGCTGCCGCAGGTCGACAGCACCATGGCCGAGGCCGCGCGCCGCGCGCCGACGCTGGCCGGTCCGACCTGGATCCTCGCGCTGGAGCAGACAGCCGGACGCGGCCGCCGTGGCCGCGCCTGGGTCGCCCCATCCGGGAATTTCGCCGCGACCCTGGTGATGCACCCCGCCGAGGGCGCCTCGCAGGCCGCGCTGCGCAGCTTCACCACCGCGCTCGCGCTCTTCGACGCCTTCGTCGCCGTTACCGGCCGCGCCGAGCCCTTCGCCCTGAAATGGCCGAACGACGTGCTGCTCAACGGCGGCAAGGTCGCGGGCATCCTGCTGGAATCCGCCTCCAACGGTCCCAACCTCAGCTTCCTGTCGGTCGGCGTCGGCGTGAACCTCTCCGCCGCGCCGGAGGCCGCGCAGCTCGAGCCGGGCGCGCTCCGCCCCGTCTCGCTGCTGGAGGAGACCGGCGCGCGGGTCACGCCCGAGGAGTTCCTCGACGCGCTCGCTCCCGCCTTCGCCCGCCACGAGGCACGCCTAACCACCTACGGCTTCGCCCCGATCCGCGAGGCCTGGCTCGCCCGCGCCGCACGGCTGGGCGAGACGATCACCGCCCGCACCGGCACCGAAACCGTCACCGGCATCTTCGAGACGGTCGACGCCACCGGCAACATCGTCCTCGCCACGCCCGCCGGCCGCCGCGCCATCCCCGCCGCCGACATCTTCTTCTAACCCCCGAAAACGGCCCCGCCCCGAGCCAACGGAGCAGACCCGCCCATGCTTCTCTGCATCGACACCGGAAACACCAACACCGTCTTCTCCGTCTGGGACGGAACGAAATTCCTGACCACGTTGCGCACCGCGACCGAGCACCAGCGCACCGCCGATCAGTATTTCGTCTGGTTCTCGACCCTGATGCAGCACCACGGCGTGCCGATCGAGATCGACGAGATGATCATCTCCTCGACCGTGCCGCGTGTGGTGTTCAACCTGCGCGTGCTGGCCGATCGCTATTTCAACTGCCGCCCGCTCGTGGTCGGCAAGCCCGACTGCCTGCTGCCCAACCCGCCGCGCGTCGATCGCTCGGCCCAGGTCGGCCCCGACCGGCTGGTCAACACCGCCGGCGCCTTCGACCGGCACGGCGGCGACCTCGTCGTGGTGGATTTCGGCACCGCCACCACCTTCGACGTGGTCTCCCAGGATGGCGCCTATATCGGCGGCGTGATCGCCCCGGGCGTGAACCTTTCGCTCGAGGCCCTGCACCTCGCCGCCGCCGCCCTGCCGCATGTCGATGTCACCAAGCCCCAGCAGGTCATCGGCACCAACACCGTCGCCTGCATGCAATCGGGCATCTTCTGGGGCTACGTCGGCCTTGTCCGCGGCATCTGCGACCGAATCCTGGCCGAACGCGAGCGCCCGATGAAGGTCATCGGCACCGGGGGGCTTGCGCCGCTGTTCAGCCAGGGCGATGTATTGTTCGATGTGATCGAAGAGGATTTGACGATGCATGGCCTCACGGTCATCCATCGGTACAACAAGGAATATAAAGAAAATGAGCGGTAACGAGCGGCTGATCTACCTTCCCCTCGGCGGGGCGGGCGAAGTGGGGATGAACGCCTATGTCTACGGCTACGGCAAGCCGGGCAAGGAGCGGCTGATCCTGGTCGACCTCGGCGTGACCTTCCCCGACATGGACACCACCCCGGGAATCGACCTGATCTTTCCGGACATGTCCTGGCTGATCGAGCGTGCCGACCGGCTCGAGGCGATCTTCATCACCCACGGGCACGAGGACCATATCGGCGCGCTCGCCCATTTCTGGGACGATCTGCGCGTGCCGGTCTACTGCCGCCGCTTCACCGGCCACCTGGCCGCCCGCAAGATGGAGGAGCGCGGGCAGGACCCCGAGCACATCCATATCGTCGGCGCCCATCCGGACGTGGTCGAGGCGGGGCCGTTCACCGTCTCCTTCGTGCCGGTCTCGCATTCGATTCCGGAAAGCTCGGGCCTCGTGATCGATACCCCGGCCGGCCGGGTCGCTCACACGGGCGACTTCAAGCTCGACGGCGCCCCCGTGGTGGGGGAGCCGTTCAGCGCCGAGCTCTGGCACGAGATCGCAAGGGGCGGGGTCAAGGCTCTGGTCTGCGACAGCACCAATATCCATGTCGAGACCCCGGGCCGCTCCGAGGCGACCCTCGGGCCGCATATCCGCGAGCTGGTGGCCGGTGCGAGCGGCATGGTGGTCGCCACCACCTTCGCTTCCAACGTGGCGCGGGTGAAGACGCTGGCCGAGGCCGGGCGCGACGCCGGCCGCTCGGTCTGCCTGATGGGGCGGGCGATGCTGCGCATGGTGCAGGCCGCCGTCGAAACCGGCGTGCTGACCGATTTTCCGCCCGTCATCTCCCACGAGGAAGCGGAGGACATCCCGCGCGAGAACCTGATGCTGATCGTGACCGGCAGCCAGGGCGAACGCCGCGCCGCCACCGCGCAGCTCTCGCGCGGCAAGTACCTGGGCATGGAACTGGCCGAGGGCGACACCTTCCTGTTTTCCTCCAAGACCATCCCCGGCAACGAGCGCAGCGTGCTGCGGATCGTCAACGCCTTTTCCGAGAAGGGCGTGAACGTGGTCGACGACAGCTCGTCGCTCTACCACGTCTCCGGCCACGCCAACCGCCCGGACCTCGAGGCGCTGCACGAGCTGATGCGGCCGCAGATGCTGATCCCGATGCACGGCGAACACCGGATGCTGCGCCGCCACGCCGAAGCCGGCGCGGCCCGCGGCATCGCCTCGGTGGTGGCGGTCAACGGCACCATGCTCGACCTGACCGGTGCGGCGCCCAAGGTCTGCGAACACGTGGAAACCGGCCGCGTCTATCTCGACGGGACGCTCAAGGTGGGTGCGCTGGACGGCGTGGTCCGCGACCGGATCCGCATGGCGCTCAACGGCCATGTTATGCTCAACGTGATCCTCGACGAGGAGGACGAACCGCTGGGCGAGCCCTGGGCCGAGATCCGCGGCCTCGCCGAGACCGGCCGGTCGAAAGCGCCGCTGGTCGACATCATCGAGGCGGAGACCGGCCAGTTCCTGGCCCGCGCCGATGACAAGGTTCTGACCGACGACGACAAGCTCGACGCCGCGCTGCGCCGCGCCGTGCGGCAGGTCGCGGTCGAGGAGATCGGCAAGAAGCCGGAAGTGACGGTGGTGATCTCCCGCCTCGCCTGATCGGCGAAGGCGGCCTCCCGGCTGCAAGAAGCGCCCGGCCGTGCTAGGCTCGCTCAGCGGGCCGCCACGCCGGCCCGCGGGTTTCAGCCGGGAGGGGCACATGTCTTACAGGGAATTGTTTGCGGAAGCGGAATGGTCCGGGGTCGTGCAGGCGCCGATGCTGGCGGGCTTCGCGGTCACGGCGGCCGATCCGAACGGGTTGATCGGCGCGGTGCAGGAAAGCGCCGCCATGGCAAATGCGTTCAAGGCCGGCTCGGAGGCCGCCGCCGCGGGCTCGCTGATCGCGGAGGTCGCCGCGGCCTACGAGACCAGCGAGGGCCGCTCCGTCGCCCTGGCCGGCCCCCGGGAACTCGCCAAGGGCCGCAAACCGGCCGAAGCCTGCGCCGCCGCAATCGCCCGCCTTGCCGAGACCGCGGCCAGCCTGCGCGAAACCGCGCCCGCCGAGGCGCCGGCTTTCTGCGACTGGCTGCGCGACATCGCCGCCAACGTGGCCGAGGCGACCTCGGAGGGCGGCTTCCTGGGCTTCGGCGGAGAGAAGGTGTCGGAGGCCGAGCGCAAGACCCTCGCCGACATCGACACCGCGCTGGCCCCCCCGACCGGCTGACGCGAGCGCGCCGCTGCGCGCGGGCCGCCCTGTCACCTTTTCATGGATATCCCCGCGGTCCGGGGAAGGGCGTGTCTCAGATCACGGTGACCCGGTGCTGGCCCTCCGCTTGGCCGACCTCGCCGATCACGGCGGCGGAGGCGAAGCCGTGGCGCCGGAACAGCTCCAGCACCGTCTCGACCCGCTCGGGCGCGCAGGAGACCATCAGCCCGCCGGAGGTCTGCGGGTCGGTCAGGAGCGCCCGGTCCAGCTCCGTCCGCTCCGCCGAGAGCGCGATCTCGGCGCCGTAACTCGCCCAGTTCCGGCCCGAGGCCCCGGTGATGAAGCCCTGTGCTGCCAGCTCCGGCACGCCAGGCATCATCGGTACGGCCCTCCAGTCCAGCCGCGCCCCGCAATCGCCACCGCGGAGCATCTCCAGCAGATGGCCGCCGAGGCCGAAGCCGGTCACGTCGGTCAGGGCGTGGACGCCGTCGATCTCGGCCAGCTCCGGGCCGGGCGTATTGAGCTGCGTCGTGGTGGCGATCATCCGTGCATAGCCCGCGTCATCGAGCGCGCCGGCCTTGAGCGCGGCCGACATGACGCCGGCTCCGAGAGGTTTGCCCAGCACCAGCCGGTCGCCGACCCGTGCGCCGGCGTTCTTCTTGACCAGGTCCGGATGCACGAGGCCGAGCGCCACGAGGCCATAGATCGCCTCCACCGAGTCGATCGAGTGGCCGCCGACCACCGGGATACCGGCCGCCCGGGCCGCGCTCACCCCGCCTTCGAGAATGCGGCCGATGGTCTGTTTCGAGAGCACGTTGATCGGCATGCCCACCAGCGCCAGTGCCATGATCGGCCGGGCGCCCATCGCGTAGATGTCGCTGATCGCGTTGGTGGCGGCGATGCGGCCGAAATCGTAGGGGTCGTCGACGATCGGCATGAAGAAATCGGTCGTGGCGACCAGCGCCTGGTCGTCGTTGAGCCGGTAGACGGCGGCGTCGTCGGCGGTCTCGTTGCCCACGAGGATCTCGGCGGGCAGGGTCATGGCGGTGGTCTCGCGCAGGATCTCCGAGAGCACCGCGGGGGCGATCTTGCAGCCGCAGCCGCCGCCGTGGGAGAGCGAGGTCAGGCGGGGTTCGGCGGGCGTGTCGATCACATTCATGCGGGAAGCCTCTGGTGGCTGGGGCTGTCCGTTGAAGGTGAGGGCAGCCGGGGGGAGATGCGGGCCCGGCGCGCAGGAGGCGTGCGGGGCGGCAACGGCCTAGACCCCGGGGGAAGGGGCTGTCAACGCGCGACGGGGCCGCAGGGCTCCCGCCGCTCGTCAGGCATCGCAGATGCCTTCCTCCCGTTGGGCGTGGCACGCTGACGCGTGCCGGCGCTTCTGAGGGGGCGCGCCTGGCATGCCTAAGGGCCCGTCGTGTGACGGGCCGCTTTCGGGATCAAGGGGGCAGCCGGGGGGCTGAGGTCAGGCGAAGGAGCGCAGGATGAAATCCGGCACGTGATCGCCCATGCCGACCACGCCGTTCTTGTCCTCGCGGGAGCCGCCACGCCGGGACCGCGCGCCGCGGCTGGAGCCCGAGCGGGGCTCCGGCTGGCTGTCCTCGGCCGGGGAGGCGGTTTCCTCTGTCTGGGGCTCTTCCGCCGTGGTCGCCTCTGCGCGGCGGCTGTCGCCGCGGCGCGAGACGGAGCGGCTGCGCTTGCTGCGCCCGGAGCCCGAGTCGCTGGCGTCCTCGCCGGACTTGCCGGAGGAGCGGCGCTCCGAGGCCGGCAGTTCCGGCGCCTCGATCCGCGGGATCTCCTGCTTCACCATGGTCTCGATCGCCGCCAGCGACTTGTCGTCGGCGGGCGTGGCGATCATGAAGGTCGTGCCCTCGCGGCCGGCGCGGCCGGTCCGTCCGATCCGGTGCACATAGTCCTCGGCGTGATTCGGCACGTCGAAGTTGAAGACGTGACTCACGTTCGGGATGTCGAGGCCGCGGGCGGCGACGTCGGAGGCCACGAGCAGCTTGATCGAGCCGTCGCGGAATCCGTCGAGCGTGCGCGTTCGGTGCGACTGGTCGAGATCGCCGTGAATGGGCTCGGCGTTGTAGCCATATTTCTTCAGCGACTTCGCAACAATATCCACGTCGACCTTGCGGTTGCAGAAGATGATCGCGTTGCGGAACTTCTCGCCCTCACTCTCGATCAGGGCGCGCAGCATGGCGCGCTTCTCGCTGGCCGTGCGGTCCCGCCGGGAGGGTTTGAACTGAACCACCCCCTGCGTGATGGTCTCGGACGTGGTGGCCTGGCGGGCGACCTCGATTTTCACCGGGGCGTGCAGGAAGGTGCTGGTCAGGCGCTCGATCTCCGGCGGCATGGTGGCTGAGAAGAACAGCGTCTGCCGGGTGAAGGGGGTGAGCTGGAAGATGCGCTCGATGTCGGGGATGAAGCCCATGTCGAGCATCCGGTCGGCCTCGTCGACCACCATCACCTGCACGCCGGTCAGCAGCAGCTTGCCGCGCTCGAAATGGTCGAGCAGGCGGCCCGGGGTGGCAATCAGCACGTCGACGCCCTTGTCGATCAGCTTGTCCTGCTCGCCGAAGGACACGCCGCCGATCAGCAGCGCCTTGGTGAGGCGGGTGTACTTGGCATAGGCGTCGAAGTTCTCGGCGACCTGCGCGGCCAGTTCCCGCGTCGGGGCAAGCACCAGGGAGCGCGGCATCCGCGCCCGCGCCCGGCCGCGGCCCAGCAGCGTGATCATCGGCAGCGTGAAGGAGGCGGTCTTGCCGGTGCCCGTCTGGGCGATGCCGAGCACGTCCTTGCCCTCCAGCGCCGGCGGAATCGCGCCCGCCTGAATCGGGGTGGGGGTTTCGTACCCGGTTTCTTCGATGGCCTTGAGAACCTTGGGATCAAGGCTGAGATCAGAAAACTTAGTCATATACGTCCAGTTCTGGCAGCCCGGAGTGGGCGGCTAATGATTGGGACGTACGATCTCACGCCCCGGCGTCTCGGATCCGCGCGGCTCGCGGACAGCGTCCATCTACCGCAGACGCCCCGCATCGTCAACTTTACCGGCATTCGAGGCGGTTGCGGGGCGCGGCTGTGGCGGTGTTCCGCCGCGTCCCATGCCCGCCGTGGCCGCCCGGAGCGCGCTCACAGCGCCCCCGCCAGCCGCAGCGCCACGTAGGCGGTGGGCAGGAAGATGGCGAATCCCGCCAGCACGAAGCGCCCGTCGCCGGTGGTCAGGCCGATGCCGAACAGCAGAGGGTGAATCGCCAGCAGGAAGGGCAGGCCGGGGATCGCACCGATGGCGATGATCGCGAGGCTGGTCACTGCGACCACCGCGCCGATGGCCCAGGCGATCAGCCGGGAGCGGGCGAACCAGGTCAGGTGCGGGCGGATCAGGCGGTCCAGCCGCGCCGCGGTCGGCCTTGCCCGGTCGATTGCCGCGTGCAGCGTCGCGCCGGGGATCTGCCGGCGGTAGAGCCAGGGCGGGATCCAGATCTCCCGCCGGCCGCGCAGCATCTCGGCCGAGGTGGTGAGCATGATCACCCCCATGACCGCCGGCACCAGCGGCACCATCCCCGTCGGCAGCAGCGTCAGCGCCGCGGCAAGGGTGAGCACCGGCCCGAAACCGCGCCGGCCGAGCGCGTCCAGCATCTCGCCGAACAGGATCGCCTCGCGGCCACCGGCCATGGCGGCGATGTCCTGCAACATCGCTTCCAGGGGCAGCGGCTCGGGCATCGGTCCGGGCGCGGTCGGTTCGGTCATGGCGTTCGAGGCATCGCAGCAATGCTCACGCGGGGAGGTGGGCTGTACCACGCTACAGCGGCGCGGGCCGGGAGGGAACGGTCAGACCGACGCGGAGGGATGAAGCAGGGGCCTGTATCCGGCCCGCAGGACGTCGACGGTGGCGCGCGGCGTCAGCACCTCGATCGCTGCGCCGCGCGGCATGGGGCGCCGCGGTCCGTACCCCGGGGGCGAGAACGGCAGGAGCGCGCCCTGCAGCACGAGCGCCGCGCCTTCCGGCCCCAGCACCATCGCGCCATCGGGCAGCGAGGCCGGGTCCGCCCGGTGCCGGATCTGCCGCCGGTCGCGCGTCGCCCGCTCGGCATGCAGCACCCGGTCGATCTCCGGCGCTCTCGGGCGGCTGCCGAAAGCCCGCTCCCAGGCGTCGCGGAATGCCTCGTGGTCCGGCCGCCGGCATTCCGCGCAGGGCCGGTGCCCCGCCGCCAGCGCCACCGCCTCGTCGAGAAAGAACAGCTCGGTATAGCGCCCCGGCGCCATCACCTCGCGCCTTCGCCCCTTGAACGAGAGGACGCAGCAGACCCAGTGCGGGTGCCTCCAGCGGCTGACGCCCAGGCGCCCTTCCGCATCGTGCAGGATACCCCGGTTGCCCATCAGCAACCCGCGCTCCGGGATGGCGGCGACCTCGCCGGTCGGCAGGACGCGGTTCTGGCGCGGCTCGCGCATCGTGCTACGGGGATCCCGTGTGGAAATGGGTAAGGCGGGCTATTCCGGAACCGTCTCGCCAGAGCCGCCGAACTCCGCCGGGAAGTCCCGCATCTTGGGCAGGCCATCCTTCATCGGCAGGACCGTCTCGGCATAGTTCACGTGGATGCCGGGCACGAATTCCAGCGTCGGAAGCATCGCGGCATAGACGTCCGTGAGCTTCAGACCCGGATGGCCGGCCATCACATGACCGCCGCACCTGTCACACCAGCGCCGGTCGGAATTCTCGGTCTTGTTGTACTGCCGCAGATGTTCCTCTCCGGCGACGATCTTCACGGCGGCGGGGTCCCAGAGCGTAAAGGCATTGACCGGCCCCGCCGACCAGTGCCGACAACTTTCGCAGTGGCAATACCCCATTCCCGCCGGCTCGCCGCTGACCTCGATCTGTACGGCGCCGCAGAAACACTGTCCCTTGTGTGTGGTGGTCATCACTCCCTCCCTGGTGCGTTGACCACCCCATCATACCACGAAGGGCCGGTTTCTCAGACCATCATCTCCTTGGTCGCGGAGAGCTTCACGTCCGGGTAGTCGCGCTCGATCCGGTCGATGTCCCATTGCAGGCGGGTCAGGTAGACGAGGTCGCCGTCGTTGTCATGGGCCAGGTGGCCCTTGTTCGCGTTGGCGAAGGCGTCGACCTTGTCCTTGGGGCCGGTCACCCAGCGGGCGGAGGTGAACTGCGAGGGCTCGAAGCGCACCGGCAGGCCGTATTCGAGCTCGATCCGGCTCGCCAGCACCTCGAACTGCAGCGCGCCGACGACGCCGACGATGAAGCCCGAGCCGATCGACGGTTTGAAGACCTTGGCGGCGCCTTCCTCGGCGAACTGCATCAGCGCCTTGTCGAGGTGCTTGGCCTTCATCGGGTCGCCCGCCCGGCAGCTCTGCAGCAGCTCCGGCGCAAAGCTCGGGATGCCCGTGACCTTGAGCGCCTCGCCCTCGGTCAGCGTGTCGCCGATCCGGAGCTGGCCGTGGTTCGGAATGCCGATGATGTCGCCGGCCCAGGCCTCCTCGGCCAGTTCCCTGTCGGAGGCGAGGAACAGCACCGGGTTGCTCACCGCCATCGGCTTCTTGGTGCGGACGTGGGTCAGCTTCATGCCGCGCTTGAAATGGCCCGATGCCATGCGGACAAAGGCCACGCGGTCGCGGTGCTTGGGGTCCATGTTGGCCTGCACCTTGAACACGAAGCCCGCGACCTTGGTTTCCTCGGGCGCGATCTGGCGGGGCTCTGCGCGTTGTACCTGCGGCTCCGGGCCGTAGGTGCCGATGCCCTCCATCAGCTCCTTCACCCCGAAGGAGTTGATCGCGGAGCCGAACCAGATCGGCGTCATGTGCCCCTCGAGCACCGATTGCGGATCGAGGGCGGGAAGCAGCTCGCGGGCCATCTCCAGCTCCTCGAGGAAGGTGTCGAGCAGATGCGCGGGCACCAGCTCGGCCAGCTTCGGATCGTCCAGCCCTTCGATGGCCACGCTCTCGGCCACCTTGTTGCGGTCCGCGCGGTCCATCAGCTCCAGGCGGTCGCGCAGGATGTCGTAGCAGCCGATGAAATCCTGCCCTTTGCCGATCGGCCAGGAAGCCGGCGTCACGTCGATCGCCAGCATCTCCTGGATCTCGTCGATGATCTCGAAGGTGTCGCGGCTCTCCCGGTCCATCTTGTTGCAGAAGGTCAGGATCGGCAGGTCCCGCAGCCGGCAAACCTCGAACAGTTTCTGCGTCTGGCTCTCCACGCCCTTTGCGCCGTCGATCACCATGATCGCCGCGTCCACCGCCGTCAGCGTGCGATAGGTGTCCTCGGAGAAGTCCGAGTGGCCCGGCGTGTCCACCAGGTTGAAGCGGAATTTCTTGAAGTCGAAGGACATCGCCGAGGCGCTGACCGAGATCCCGCGGTCCTTCTCCATCTGCATGAAGTCCGACCGCGTCCGCCGCGCCTCGCCCTTGGCGCGCACCTGTCCCGCCATCTGGATGGCGCCGCCATACAGGAGGAACTTCTCCGTAAGCGTGGTCTTGCCGGCGTCGGGGTGCGAGATGATCGCGAATGTCCGGCGGCGGGCAATCTCGGGCGGCAGTTCGGGGCGGTTTGTGCGCGTGTCCAGCATGACCGCGCATATAGGCGAGCCCGGGACCTTGCGCAATCGCGCCCGGAGGCGCACCGCGACAAGAAATCCGGGGGCGGGGAGTTGCCGGGGCGGCCGCGGCTTCCTAGCTATGGTGCCAGAGGCCACGACCTCTCCCATTCCAGGGCATCAACACCGGGACGGCCCGGCAGTCTGGACAACGGAGAGTGGCGTCATGGCCTGGTCCCTTCTGTTCATCGCGGGTCTTCTGGAGGTCGGCTGGGCCTACCTGATGAAGCAATCCGCCGGCTTCACGCGGCTCTGGCCCACAGCCGGCACGATCCTCCTCATGATCGGCAGCTTCGGGCTGCTCTCGGCATCGATGCGCAGCCTGCCGCTCGGCACCGCCTACGCGATCTGGACCGGGATCGGAGCCGTCGGCGCCTTTGCCGTCGGCATTCTCGTGCTGGGCGAACAGCTGACGCCGCTCAGGCTCGCGGGCGTCGCGCTGATCCTTTCCGGGCTCGTCCTGCTCAAGCTCTCGGCGGCCACGTAAACGCCCGCGCCAGCCCACCGCAACGCCCCGAACTTTCGGGAAAACTTGTGCGGCCGCGCCCGGGACGGCTTGCAATCCGTTCTGGGCGAGCGCATCAGCCGCCCATGCACCCCACGCGCGCAATCCTTCTCAAGATCGGCTCCGTCGCGGTTTTCATCGCGATGCAGAGCTTCATCAAGGCGACCTCGGACCACGTGCCGCCCGGCCAGGCCGTGTTCTTCCGGTCGGCCTTTGCCCTGCCGGTCATCCTGATCTGGCTGCAGGCCGAGGGGCGGCTGGCCGACGGCATCCGCACGCGTCACCCCTTCGGCCACCTGCTGCGCGGGCTGGTCGGAACCTCCGCCATGGGGCTGAGTTTTGCGGCGCTCGGTCTGCTGCCGCTGCCCGAGGTCACCGCGATCAACTATTCCGCGCCGCTCTTCGTGGTGCCGCTCGCGATCCTGTTCCTCGGCGAGAAGGTCGGCCCGGTCCGGATCGCGGCGGTGGCGGTCGGCATGGTCGGGGTGCTCATCATCCTTGCGCCGCGCCTGACCGCGCTGTCGGACGTGACGGCGATGCAGGCCGAAACGCTCGGCGCGATTCTCGCGCTCTGCGGGGCCTTTCTGGCTGCCACGGCGCAGATCCTGATCCGAAAGCTCGTGTCGACCGAGCGCCCGGCGACCATCGTCTTCTATTTCACCGTCTACTCGACGCTCCTGTCGCTGCTGACCATCCCCTTCGGCTGGGTCTGGCCCGAACCGCGCGAGGCGGCGCTGCTGATCATGGCCGGAATCGCGGGCGGGATCGGGCAGGGGATGCTGACCTCGGCCTACCGTTTCGGCGACGCCTCGCTGGTCGCGCCCTTCGACTATTCCTCCATGCTGCTCGCCCTGCTGATCGGCTTCTTCGTCTTCGGCGAGCTTCCGACGCTGTTCACGCTGCTCGGCGCTGCGCTGGTCGTGGCCGCGGGCATCCTGATCATCTGGCGTGAGGCTCTCCGAAAGAAGTGAATGCCGGGCTTCGGGAAAATTTCCCTAACGTCACCTGATTTGACTGCGATCAACGCATCAATCGGCTGTTTTCAGTAATATTGTCCCTGTTCCGGCCTCCTGGCGTCGGATCCCGATCTACGGCCCATTCGGCCATGGAGCGACGGAGCGAAAACAGGAGGGGATACCATGACAAGCTTCGGACTGATTGGCTGGACCCCGTCTCCGGGCTACGCCAACAACATTGAACTCAAGGGAGATTACGCCTACGTCGGCGGCTTCGATGGCACGCTTCAGGTCTTCGATGTGAGCGATCCGACCAACCCGGTGGTTGTGGGCAGCTATCGGCTCGGCCCCAACGAGATCAAGGACATCGATGCGGTAAGTGACTATCTCTACCTGTCGTACGACGCCTACGGACTGGTGAAGCTCGACATCTCCGACCCGACCAACCCCACCTTCGTTTCGTCGCGCCGGGATGGGGCCTATGTCGAGAGCTTCGACACCGAGGACGACGCCTACGGCTTCGTGGCCTATGCCTACACGCCTGGCCGCGAGATGCAGGTCTACGATCTCGGCACATTCGCGAGCCCGCCTGTCGGCATCTACGACGCCAGCGGCGCCCGGCACGGCGGCTTCGTCGACGTGGTCGGTGACCTGGCCTACCTGAGCACCGCGAACGGTGGCCCGTATTTCGACATCGTCGATATCTCCAACGAGAACGCCCCGGTGCGCCTCTCCTCGCTGTTCACGCCGCAAGAGAGCTACGGTACCTGGGTGGGCGAGTTCGAGGTCGCGGGTGATTACGTCTACTGGGCCCGCGGGTCGCATGGCCCGCAAAACCTCGTGGGCGGGCTGCTGACCATCGACGTCAGCGATGCCTACGCCCCGGTGGTGGCGGATTTCGACAGCATTCCGGATGCCGGCCCCACGGGCTTCGGCGCGCCGGGGCTCGATGTGGTGGGGGATCGGCTCTACATGGTGTCGAACACCGGTCTCTACATCTATGACATCACCGATCCGGCGAATCCGGCCGTGCTGATCGATCCGAACGTGGATGCGGGCTTCCGCTTCCCGGAAGCCTTCCTCCCGGGCCGTGCCGGCTCCGTGGAGGTCGAGAACGGCTTCGCCTACACCACGGCCATCTACACGGGTGACCAGGGCGGGCTGGCGGTGTTCGACGTGGCCGACGACGTGGTCTGCGACCTGTTCCGGGACAAGGACTTCGTCGGCGACGCGGGCGACGTGACCTTCTCCAACACGCCGGACGGGCTGCGGATCGCGGTCACCGGGCAGGACGGCTGGACCATCGCGGAGGCCAAGCTGCACCTCGGCAATATCGACACCGCGACCGGTGACGTCAGCGGCTTCCCGGTCAACAAGAAGGGCAACCCGAAGGTTGGCCAGTTCGACTTCGAGGAAGCGCAGGCCACGGACGACCTGGTGTTCGACTTCACGATGAGCGAGCTGGCCGCGGCCGATACGGATGACGATGGCATCATCGCCGTCGCGGTCCATACCACAGCCGAGACCTGGCAGCCTGACGGAGACGGTGGACTCGAACTCGTCACGGCGAGCGCCTGGGGCGCCTGCGATGGCGAGGACCTCGATTTCGGCGGCGCGTCCCATTCCTACGTGATCGCGCTCGATCTCGCGGATCTGGGGATCTACGTCTGATTGCCATCCGGCACCGCATCGCGGGAGGGCCGCCCGATCCGGGCGGCCCTTTTCGCTTGGGCGGATGCGGCCACCCGGCGCGCCGCCCTTCCAACGATTTCGGCTAAGCGCGCGGGGCCCTGCATGCACCCTGCGCATAGGGCTCTTCCCCCCCTTGCAATTCTTGCAGAATCCGCATGACGGGGTCTCTGAACTGTCCGTTGTTTAGCGCTAACAAGAGGCGCATATCGGGGGTGTCGAAAGCGACGAAACACAGATCAGAACGCAAGGAGACAACAATGACCCTGTTCCAGAATGCCCGCACGATGCTCGGCAAACGCGCCCGCTACGCCCGCACCCTCCGCGAGCTGCGCACGATGTCCAACACGATGGCCCGCGACCTCTGCATCGACCGTGACAACGCCCGCACGATCGCCCGCAACGCCGTCTACGGCGTGTGAGCCGAATGCCCGCTGTATCCGGCGCGATCCCCGCGCCGCAGGGACGAAAGACCACCGCACGCACCTGAAGGGCAGGCAACCGCGCCTGCCCTTTGTCGTTCCGGTCCCCGGCCGATGGCCTTGTGGGCGGGAAGCGGAGATTTCCGCAGCTTTCGGTCGCTTTCGATGGTCGAAACGCCCGAAAGTGAGACCATTTCCCAAGCTATCCACTCCCGGATCAGGGGCACGGCCGGTTTTACCCGGACATCGCGCCGAAACGACCGGAGTTTCGGACGTTTCGACCGCCGAAACCGGTCAAATCCCCCCAATGCCATGACCTTCGGTTGTTCCCCCGGCCAATTCGTATAAACGTGCCCCTGCAGCCCTCGGCGCTGCCGTGTGGCCGGTCCGATGTCGGCGCGTGCAGGAAGCAGGGAGAACTCCCGCAAACGAACGACACCCCGAACCGGAGGACGAGCAGTTGAAGGCAATCCTGATCGCCAACCGAAAGGGCGGATGCGGCAAGACGACCACCGCGATCACGCTCGCGACCGCGCTGGCGGACGGGGGCTGGAAGGTGGCGCTGGCCGATGCCGACCTGCAGAAATCCACCACGCGCTGGCTGAAGCGCCGGCCCAAGGACGCGACCGAGATCACCCATCTCGACTGGACCTCGTCGCGGGCTCTCGGTGAGGCGCCGAAGGGGCTCGACTGGGTCGTGATCGACGCGCCGGGCGCGCTGCGCGACGAGGGCAGCGAGCAACTGGTCGCGGAGGCCAAGGCGGTGATCTGCCCGGTGATGCCCTCGTTCTTCGACGCCGACAGCACAAAGCGCTTCCTGCGCGACCTGCAGGACATCAAGCGGGTCCGCAAGGGCAAGGTGCGGATCGAGTTGCTGGCGAACCGGGTCCGGAGCCGCGGACGCGCCAACGATCAGCTCGACCGGTTCTTCAGGAAGCTCGGGCAGGAGCCCCTGGCGCGGATCTCGGAGCGGGTGGCCTATGGAGATCTGGCCGAGGAGGGGCTGTCGATCTTCGACAAGCCGCAGGCAGCCTACCGGCCGATGCGCGCGCAATGGGATCCGGTGATCCGGTCACTCACCACAAGCTGACGCGCCGCTCGAGAAAATCACCGTAACCAATTGAAGTTAATCCTGTTTAGCGCCGGTTTTGCCGTTCGCGGAGCAGTCTCTCGCGCGCCAGCTCCGCCGCGCGGCGGTCGGCCTCGGTGCCGACATGGGGGCGGTGGTCGAGCCCCGGCAGTTCGTCGCCGACCTCGCGCGCGATGTCTTCGGGCAAGGCGGCGAGGGTGCGGTGGCTGATCTCGAGGCTCTCGACCGGGATGCATTCGGCATAGATCACCTCGTGCCGGTCCAGCACCAGCGCGAAGAAATCCCCGTAGCCGCCGGGCCGCAGGAAGATCCGTTCGTCATCGACGAGGTAATGCGCCTTGACCAGCATTTCCGCCGTTTCCGTCAGCCGATCGTCGCCGCGCTGGTAGACGAAGATCCGCTGCTGCTGGCCGAGGATCAGGTCGCCCGCGTTGCCGAGCGTGCCGGCGGGGATCACCACCGGGGCATGCGGGCCGACGGTGCGTACGGTGCGCCGCAGGACGCTGCGCAGGGGTTGGGGGCCGTGATCGCGGGTCAGCAGCCGATCGCCGGGGCGGAGCGTTTCCACTGCGGCCTGCCGGCCGTCCGCGAGAGTGATCCGCGTGCCCTGGCCAAAGGCGACAGCGGTGATGTCGGCGAGACGCACCGGGGCGGGGGCGGTGTCGACGCCGATCAGCGTGTGGCCCTGGCCCGGTTCCACCGGATCGAGCGGCAGGGCGACCCGTTCGGTGCCGTCGCCGTCGGTCAGCTCGATCAGCAGCAGGTCGACCTTGTGGCCTTCGCGGCCGAGAAAGGTCAGCCGCGCCGCCAGCCGGAGCGCGGCGCCGGGCCGCGCGACCTCGGTGCCGGAGGCGACACGCTGGCCCTCGGTGTCGGGGGAAAGAACCCGCCCGCCGGCGCTCTGCCTGTCCGAGATGGCGAGCTGGAGGGCCTGCGCGTCGGTGTCGAGGCGGTAGACGTCGCCGGGGCAGAGCTCCTCGGTCCCCAGCAGCGGATCGCCGAGGTTGGCGCCGGCGATGACCCGGAAGGCCGCGCCGGGAAGGACGTGGCAGGCATAATCGGGATCGAGGCTCGGTGTCATCGGCGCGCTGTCCGGAGTGAGGGGGCGTTCCCTGCGATACCGCCGGGGCAGCAGGGCGTCAATCGGACCGCCGCGGCACTCGATGCGCGCGCGGGCTTGCGGCGACGGCGGCCACAGGGCAGGTTTCGGCGAGCGGAGCCGGCGTGGCCGGCCGCATGCGCAGGACAGACTTCAAGGGAGAGCGGCATGGATCTGGGGATCGCGGGGAAGAGAGCGCTGGTGACGGCATCGTCGAAGGGACTCGGGCGCGGCTGCGCCGAGGCGCTGGCGGCGGCGGGCGTGGACCTGGTGCTGAACGCACGCGGCGCCGAGGCGCTGGAGGAGACGGCGGAGGCGATCCGCGCGGCGCATGGCGTGTCGGTGACCGCCGTCGCGGCGGATGTGACGCGGACCGACGGGCGTGCCTCCGTGCTGGAGGCGGCGGGACAGGTCGACATCCTCGTGACCAATGCCGGCGGGCCGCCGCCGGGCATGTGGTCGGATTGGGACCGCGAGGATTTCATCAAGGCGCTCGATGCAAACATGCTGGCGCCGATCGCGCTGATGCAGTCGCAGCTGCCGGGGATGATCGAGGCCGGCTGGGGCAGGGTGGTCAACATCACCTCCGGCTCCGTCAAGGCGCCGATCCCGGTGCTGGGCCTGTCGAACTCGGCGAGGGCCGGTCTGACGGGATTCGTCGCAGGCACGGCGCGGCAGGTCGCCCAGCACGGGGTCACCATCAACAACATGCTGCCCGGCATCCATGCCACAGATCGCGCGGTGAGCCTTGACACCGGGGTCGCGCAGCAAACTGGCATCAGCCTCGACGAGGCGAGGGAACAGCGCCAGGCGACGATCCCGGCGCGCCGCTACGGCACCGCCGAGGAGTTTGGCGCGATGTGCGCCTTCCTGTGTTCGCAGCAGGCGGGCTTTATCGTGGGGCAGAACATCCTGCTCGACGGCGGGGCGATCAACTCCACGCTGTGATGCCCTGAAAAGGTTAGATAACAGCGGGTTCGGGGCTGTATTTCACGCTCCGGGCCCTTGCAAGGCCCGAGCCATGAATGCGCTGAAATACGCCAACCTCTCGCTGCTCCTGCTCTATCCGGTCGCCTGGTTCGCGCCGTTGATGCGGGCCGGGCTGCTGCCGCTTTTCGGGATGAGCGAGATCTCGGTGATCTCGGGGCTGCAGGCCTTGTGGCAGAGCGACGTGGCGCTGGCGTTGCTGGTCACGCTGTTTGCGCTCTTTGCCCCGTATCTCAAGACGATCGGGCTGGCGCTGATCCATTTCCGCATTGCGCGGCGGCGGCTGTTGCCGGCGCTGGAGGTGCTGGGGCGGCTGGCGATGGCCGACGTGTTCCTGATCGCGCTCTACATCGTGATCGCCAAGGGCATGGGGCTCGGGCGGGTGGAGACGGCCTGGGGGCTCTATCTCTTCACCGCCTGCATTCTCGCCTCGCTGGTGATCGGCGCGCTGACGGAGCGTCGCGCCCGCTTGCCGAAGGCCGAGCAGTAGGGCATCCCTGCGCCATGGCAAAATCCCCCACCTTCGTTTGCGCCGAATGCGGCGCCACCCACCCGCGCTGGTCCGGCCGCTGCGACGCCTGCGGCGCGTGGAACTCGATCCAGGAAGAGGCGCCGCTGGCCACCGGGCCGGCGAAGAAGACGCTGGGAGGGAGCAAGGGCCGGGCGGTGGCGCTGATGGACCTGGCGACCGAGGAGGCGCCGCCGGCGCGCACCGGCTCGGGCATGGAAGAGCTCGACCGGGTGCTGGGCGGCGGGCTGGTGCCGGCCTCGGCGCTGCTGGTCGGCGGCGATCCGGGGATCGGCAAGTCGACGCTGTTGTTGCAGGCAACGGCGAAATTTGCCGAAGCCGGGCTCTCTTGTGTCTATGTCTCGGGCGAGGAGGCGAGCGCCCAGGTGCGGATGCGGGCGCAGCGGCTGGGGCTCGGGCAGGCGCCGGTGCGGCTGGCCGCCGAAACCAACCTGCGGGACATCCTGACGACGCTCGATGCAGAGCGGCCGGACCTTGCCATCATCGATTCGATCCAGACCATGTGGGCCGACAACGTGGAGGCCGCGCCCGGCTCGGTGAGCCAGGTCCGTTCCGCCGCCCATGAGCTGGTGAGCTTTGCCAAGCGGCGGGGCACGGCGGTGATCCTGGTGGGTCATGTCACCAAGGAGGGCCAGATCGCGGGGCCACGGGTGGTGGAACACATGGTCGACACGGTGCTCTACTTCGAGGGCGAGCGGGGCCACCAGTTCCGGATCCTGCGGGCTGTGAAGAACCGCTTCGGCCCGGCGGACGAGATCGGCGTCTTCGAGATGACCGGCGGCGGGCTGCGCGAGGTGACCAACCCCTCGGCGCTGTTCCTGTCGGATCGCGAATCCCGCGCGCCGGGCGCGGTGGTGTTCGCAGGCATCGAGGGCACCCGGCCGGTGCTGGTGGAGTTCCAGGCGCTGGTCGCCCCGAGCCCGCATTCGCAGGCCCGGCGCACGGTCGTCGGTTGGGACAGCGGGCGGCTGGCGATGATCCTGGCGGTGCTGGAATCGCGCTGCGGCATCCCGTTTGCGGGGCTCGACGTCTACCTGAACGTGGCCGGCGGAATGCGGGTCAGCGAGCCGGCGGCGGACCTGGCGGTTGCGGCGGCCCTGCTTTCGGCGCGGGAAGATGTTGCTTTGCCCTCCGACATGGTCGTCTTTGGGGAAATAAGTCTCAGTGGCGCATTAAGGCCGGTCAGCCAGACAGAAAACAGGTTGAAAGAGGCGCAGAAACTTGGTTTCTCGCAAGCGGCGCTTCCGGAAAGGTCGACAGGATCGGCCCCTGAAGGCGTTTCCGTGCGGTCGGTCGCAGACCTGACCGCATTTGTCGGTGAGATGTTCGGCGCAGGGTAAGAGGCGCCAGGATACCAAGGGTCCGGGGCAGGAAGGCAAGCGAATGGAAGGCTTCACCATCGTCGACGCGGGCGTCGCGGTCATCATCGTGTTCTCGGCGATCCTCGCCTATTCGCGCGGCTTCGTGCGCGAGGCGCTGGCGATCGCCGGCTGGGTGGCCGCAGCCGTGCTGGCCTATATCTTTGCGCCGCAGGCGGAACCGCTGGTCAGCGAGATCCCCGTGGTGCGCGACTTCCTCGACAATTGCACGGCCTCGACCATCGCGGCCTTCGCCGGCGTCTTCGCGCTGGCGCTCGTGGTCTTTGCGCTGTTCACGCCGCTGTTTTCCTCGATCGTGCAGCGCTCGGCGCTCAATGCCATCGACCAGGGCCTCGGCTTCCTGTTCGGCGTGCTGCGCGGGATGCTGCTCGTGGTGATCGCGCTGGTCGTCTACGATTTCGCCGTGGGCCAGGAGGGGGTCGAGGTCGTCGACCAGAGCCGCTCGGCGCAGGTCTTCGCCTCGATGCAGCAGCGGGTGAGCGGCGAGATCGCCGACCAGGAAACCGCGCTGGCCTGGCTGACCGACAAGTTCGAATCGCTGATCGAGAGCTCCTGCGGGCCCGAGGCCGCGGGCGTGATCGCGCCCGAAACGCCGCCCGCCAACTGAAGGCAGAGCCGCGAGAGACAGGATTGGGCGCCTCCGGGCGCCCTTTTTCGTGCAGGGATGGGGCTTTGCGAGGCAGGGCGGGGCGCGGCGGTCGTTCGGGGGCGCGTCATCGTGACAAAGGGATGACACCCGGGGTGCAACACCGTAAACAGGCCTCGCCGCTCACAGCCCGGATTCGGAGCCCTCTGCCATATGCCTGCCGCGCTTGAAACGTCCCAGCCGTTTTATGCCCACCCGTTCGACGACGACAAGCTCCGCGAGGAATGCGGCGTCTTCGGTGTCATCGGCGCCGCGGATGCGGCCAACTTTGTCGCCCTCGGCCTGCACGCGTTGCAGCACCGCGGGCAGGAGGCCGGGGGCATCGTCACCCACAACCATGGCACGGGGTTCCACTCGGCCCGGCGCTTCGGCTACGTGCGGGACAACTTCACCTCCGCCACGCTGATGGACACGCTGCCGGGCGATCTCGGCATCGGGCATGTGCGCTATTCCACCGCCGGCTCCAAGGGCCGCACCGAGATCCGCGACGTGCAGCCGTTCTTCGGCGAGTTCTCGATGGGCGGGGCGGCGATTGCCCATAACGGCAACATCACCAACGCCGAGGCGCTGCGCCGCGAGCTGATCGAGCGCGGCTCGATCTTCCAGTCCAACAGCGACAGCGAATGCATCATCCACCTGATGGCCCGCTCGCTGCAACGCGACATCCCCGAGCGGATGAAGGACGCGCTTCGCCGGGTCGAGGGGGCGTTCTCCATCGTCGCCATGACCCGGAGCAAGCTGATCGGCGTGCGCGATCCGCTGGGTGTGCGGCCGCTGGTGCTGGGCCGGCTTGGCGGCGCCTGGGTGCTGTCGTCCGAGACCTGCGCGCTGGACATCATCGGCGCCGAATTCGTGCGCGAGATCGAGCCGGGCGAAATGGTGGTGATCTCGGCCGATGCCGGGGTCAAGAGCCATCGCCCCTTCGAAGCCCGCGAGCCGCGCTTCTGCATCTTCGAACATGTCTATTTCTCGCGCCCCGATTCCACGCTCGGCGGCCGGTCGGTCTACGAGACGCGCCGCCAGATCGGCGTGGAGCTGGCCCGTGAAGCGCCGGTGGAGGCCGATCTGGTCTGCCCGGTGCCCGACAGCGGCACCCCGGCGGCGATCGGTTTCAGCCAGGAAAGCGGCATTCCCTATGCGATGGGGATCGTGCGCAACCAGTACATGGGCCGGACCTTCATCGAGCCCACCGAGCAGATCCGGAACATGGGCGTGCGGCTCAAGCTCAACGTGAACCGCGCGCTGATCGCCGGCAAGCGGGTGATCCTCGTGGACGACAGCGTGGTGCGCGGCACCACCAGCCGCAAGATCAAGGAGATGATCCTCGATGCCGGTGCGGCCGAGGTGCATTTCCGCATCGCCTCGCCGCCGACCGCCTGGCCCTGTTTCTACGGTGTCGACACGCCGCAGCGGGAAAAGCTGCTGGCGGCGACGATGTCCGAGGACGAGATGCGCGACCACCTGGCGGTTGACAGCCTGAAGTTCATCTCGCTCGACGGTCTCTACCGCGCGGTGGGCGAGGCGAACGGGCGCGACCCGAAATGCCCGCGCTATTGCGACGCCTGCTTCTCCGGCGAGTACCCGGTGGCGCCGTCGGACATGCTGGAGCGGGGCTTCCAGCTCAAGACCGCGGCCGAGTGAAACGCGGCCGGGGCGGTGCCCCGGCGGAGCGGCTGGCCCATGCCTTCCCGGAACACAGCGGCGCTGGAACCGTCGGGTTCGCGCGCCCTTGAGGCTGCCGGACTCGCCAGTGCGGGTGCGTCATGCCGTGCTTCAGGGCGTCGCTCCAGCCTGTTGCTTTCCTGTGACAAATCTCTTTCAGCGTGGGTTCGGAGGGAACCTGCCGACCGGCAGGCGAGGCTTTGCCGAGTTTCGCCGGGCCGGGTTCGCCCGGGCGGGAACTGGAGCCGGGCGGCGGTGTTCATTCCCCGAAGCCCGACGCGGAGGCGGCACGCGATCGTTTCCGCGGCGACGGGCTCGAATGAAAGAGGAAAGACCCATGAAAACCCTTCTGGTATCCATGACCGCCGTTGCCCTTTCGACCGCTGCCGCCCAGGCCGCGACGTCTGCGACCGCCACGACGGACCTCAATCTGCGCGCCGCGCCGGGGCCGGCGGCCGAGGTGATTTCGGTCATCCCCGCGCAGCAGAACGTGGCGGTGAACGGCTGTCTGGAAGAAGCCAACTGGTGCGAGGTCGTGCTCGACGGCAAGACCGGCTGGGCCTATGGCGACTATCTCTCGGTCAATGTCGGTGACGAGATCGCCGCGCTGACCGCCGTGCCCGAAAGCGTGCCGGTTCCGGTGATCCGCGTCGAGGACACGACCGCCGAGACGGCGATCGCCACCGGCACGGTCGGGGCCATGGTCGGTGCCGTGGTCGGCGGGCCGGTCGGGGCCGCGGTGGGCGGTCTCGCGGGGGCCGGCGTCGGCGCCGCGAGCGACCCGGGCGCCCATGTCGAGACCTATGTGGTCAACCACCCGGTCGAGCCGGTCTATCTGGATGGCGAGGTCGTGGTGGGTGCCGGCCTGCCCGGTGAGGTCGCGCTGGTCGATATCCCGGACAGCGACCTGCGCTACGCCAACGTGAATGGCCTGCCGGTGCTGGTGGAGCCGTCGGACCGCCGCATCACCTACATCGTGCGCTAAGCCCTGCATTCAGGCAGCACACGCCGATACGGCCATTCCATGTGCCGCTCCCGCCATCCGGGCGGGGGCGGTTCCTGCCAGTGGCGAGCCGCCGGCACGGGTCAGAAGGGAAACACCAGCGGGATCACGAAGAGCGTCGTCGCCATCACCAGCAGGGTGAGCGGCAGGCCGCATTTCAGGAAATCGACGAAGGTGTAGTTGCCGGGCCCGACGACCAGGGTCACGACGGGGCTGGAGACCGGCGAGGCGAAGCCCGCGGAGCCCGCGATCAGCACCGCGATTGCCATGGGCATCGGCGAGACGCCCATCTCCAGCGCCGCGTTGACCGCGATCGGGGCGACCAGCACCAGCGTCGCGGTGTTCGACAGGATCCAGCTCAGCGCCATGGTCATGAAGAACAGGGCGAACATGACCGCGCGGGGGCTTTCCTCCCCGGCCATGGAGAGCAGGTTCTGGACGATGATCTGGGTGCCGCCGGTCTTGTCGAGCGCCTGCGCCAGCGGCAGCATCCCGGCGATCAGCACCAGGGTCTCGAGCCGGATCGAGCCGTAGGCCTGGTTGGTCGAGATGGTGCCGGTCATCACGGCGGCGACGGCGGCGAGGATCACCGCGATGGTGATCGACATGCCGCCGATCGAGACCGCGATCATCGCGAAGAGGATGATCAGCGCGATCCAGAGCTTGTTGGAATTGGGCACGGATTGCGCCCGTTCGGCCGGTTCCTCGATGATCACGAAATCGCGGCCGGTGCTGTTGATCGCGTCCAGCCGGGTCCATTTGCCGGTGACGAGAAGACGGTCGCCGGCCTTGAGCGGCGTGGTCTCCATCTCCTCGAGCGGCTTGGTGCCGCGCAGCACGTTGATCACCTCGAGCCCGTAGCGGGAGCGGAACTCCAGCTCGGTGATGCTGCGGCCGCGGATCTTGGCTTCGGGATGGACCATCACCTCGAGGATGCCGAGCGTGTCGATCCAGGTGTTCATGTCGTTGAAGAAGGATTGCACCGGTTCGATCCCCGGCAGGCCGGAGAAGGCGGCGATCTGGGCGTCGGAGCCGGTGACCACGATCAGGTCGCCCTGCTGGAAGTCCATGCCGGGGGAGTAGAGCGCCGTGTGCGGGTTGCCGCGCGGGCCGCGGCGGCGGCGGGCGAGGATACGGGGCGCGTTGCGTTCGACCTCGCGGGCGGCGGAGCCGGTGAAGGCCTGCTCGACGCGCAGCACCTCGACCCGGTCCAGCCCGTGGATGTGGTAGAGTTCGGCGAAGGAGCGGTCGGCGCGGCGCGGGCGGTCTGAGCCGTCGGCCATTAGCGGCCCGAGGAGGTGACGGCCGACGAAGGCGAAGAAGAGCACCGTTCCGGCGAGCACGATCAGGCCGATCACGGAGAAGCTGAAGAAGCCGAGTGGCTGGCCGGTGGCGTCGCGCAGGGCGTCGGAGACGGCGAGGTTGCCCGGTGTGCCGATCAGGGTGAGCATGCCGGAGAGCAGGGCGCCGAAGGACATCGGCATCAGCAGGCGGGCGGCGTTGATCCCGGTGTCGCGGGCGATACGCATCACGATCGGGATGAAGATCGCCACCACGGCGGTCGAGGACATCACCGAGCCGAGCAGCGCCGCGCCGACGCAGAGCGGGATCATGAGGCGGACCTCGTCGCCCTTGCCCTGCTTGAGGATCATGTCGCCCACGGTTCGGGCGACGCCGGTGCGGTCGAGCATCTCGCCGACCACGAAGAGGCCCGCGACCATGATGATGATCGTGGCGCCGAAGCCCGAGACCGCCTCGGTCGGGGTCAGGATGCCGCTGAGCGCGAGCGTGACCAGCACGAAGAGCGCGATCAGGTCGTAGCGGACCTTGCTCGAGGCCATCAGGATCGCGGTCAGCCCGATCAGGTAGAACACGAAGGTTGCGTCGCCGCTTGCGTCGTTGGGCATGGATCGTCTCCCAGAGGCGTGTCGTGCCGTTCCCGGGCGCGCCCCTGCCGGCCACGCCTTGAGGCGGAGTTAAGCACCTCGCAGGCGGCGGCGCCAGATGCTCGGGCCGTGACGATTGCGCCCGTCCGGGGCCGGCCGCGCGCGCCCCCGGCCGCGGTGCGCGGCAATCGGCCGAGGCGCGCCGATCACACGCTTGCGTGACTTCCCCCTTCCACGCCGGGGTGATAGCCCGCCGACGTTCGCCCGGGGCGGGCGCCGCAGGGCGCCACCGGGCCCAGTGATTCACGTTCGCATTGCCACCGATTCTGCCGCGCGGCCGGATGATCCGCCGTCGGGTGAGCGCGTGGGAAAGCGATGCAAGGAGATGCCGATGTCTGACAATGCGCTGGTTGCCTCGGCGGCGACCCGAAAGAACGAGATCAGCCTCAACCAGCTGGCCCTGATCGGTGTGTTCGGCACCGAAACCGATCGCCGTGCGCTGCTGCGCCAGTCGTCCGGCCGGATCGTGCGGGTGCAGCCGGGACAGCGGATCGGCGGTGCGACCATCGTCGGAATCGGCGCCTCGGAACTGATCCTGCAGTCGGGATCGGGAACGCGGAAGCTGGAAATGCCGTCGGGCTGACAGGCAACCGCTTGACCTCGGTGGCCGCAAAGGTGCACTCAGCGCGCATGACAAGACTTGCCCTCGTGACCGGCGCTTCCCGCGGCCTCGGTGCCGCCATCGCCGAGGCGCTCGCGCCTGACTATCATGTCCTCGCCGTCGCCCGCACCGTGGGCGGGCTGGAGGAGCTTGACGACCGCATCAAGGCCAGGGGCGGCGAGGCGACGCTGGCGCCGCTCGACATCACCGACGACGGGGCGATGCAGCACCTCTGCCGCTCGGTCCACGACCGCTGGGGCGGGGTCGACCTGTGGGTGCATACGGCGATCCATGCCGCCGCGTTGACGCCCACGAACATGATCGACGCCAAGCGGTGGGACGCCTCGCTCGCGGTCAACGTGGATGCGGTGCGGCGGCTGATCGAATATGTTTCGCCGCTGCTGATGGCGCGGCCCGGAGCGCGGGCGGTGTTCCTTGACGACGACCGGGCCGGGCAGGCGTTCTTCGGCAATTACGGGGCCACCAAGGCGGCGCAGATGGCGCTGGCGCGGTCCTGGCAGGCGGAGACGCAGCGGACCGGGCCGCGGGTGGTGATCCTGCAGCCGCAACCGGTGCCGACGGCACTGCGCGGCCGCTTCTTCCCGGGCGAGGACCGCAGCAAGCTTTCCGGCGTGCTGGACGAAGGGGCACGGCTGGCGGGCCTGCTGGCCGAGACCGGGGCGGAGTGAGGTCGAAGGGCGCTGGCCGCCGGGCCTGCCTGCCGCGCGCTTGCGCGCGGCCCAGCCCAACCGGCGGAGACACATCCCTGATGTGGTGACGGCGGGCGGGAGGGCTCCCGCCCGGGCGCGACGCTGGCGCGCCTTGCCCGGTTGGGCGTGGCGCGCGCTCACGCGCGCGCCGTCCGAAGGCCGCCGGTCGGCCCGGAATGGCCGGTCGGGAGGCTCTCTGACCGGGGTTGCGGCGCCGCGATCCCCTGTCGGAGCCGCCGGGGTGCTTGCTCCCCCGTCGGGGCGGGGCTAAGCAGGGCAGGAAGACAAGGGGCCGGGCATGCGCATTCTCATCACCAATGACGACGGGATCAACGCCGCCGGCCTGAGCGTGCTCGAGGCGATTGCCGAGGCGGTGGCCGGCCCGCAGGGCGAAGTCTGGACCGTGGCCCCCGCCTTCGAGCAATCCGGGGTGGGCCATTGCATCAGCTACACCCACCCGACGATGATCGCCAAGATGGGCGAGCGGCGCTACGCGGCCGAGGGCAGCCCGGCCGACTGCGTGATGGCGGGACTGCACGATGTCATGAAGGACGCGCCGCCCGACGTGGTGTTGTCCGGCGTCAACCGCGGCAACAACGCGGGCGAGAATGCGCTCTATTCCGGCACCATCGGCGGCGCCATGGAGGCTGCCCTGCAAGGGCTGCCGGCGATCGCCCTGTCGCAATTCTACGGCCCCGGCAACGTCGGCCTCGAGAACCAGTTCGAGGCGGCGGCGGTGCATGGCGCGGCGCTGGTGCGCGACCTGCTCGAGCGCGGCGACTGGGGCAGCAACGGCGGCTACCGCACCTTCTACAACGTCAACTTCCCCGCCGTGCCCGCCGCCGAGGTCCGGGGCAGGCGGGTCGCCATTCAGGGGATGCGGCCCGGCGTGCGGTTCACCGTCGAGCCGACCAAGGCCCCCTCGGGGCGGCGGTTCCTCTGGGTGCGGGGAGGTCCGCAGGACGTGGAGACAGGCCCCGGCACCGACGTGCAGGCCAATCTGGACGGCTATATCGCCGTCACGCCGATGCGGGCCGACCTGACCGCGCATGACCGGATCGAGGCCCTGAAGGCGGCGCTGGAATGAGCTGGACCGCGGAACAGAAGATGCGGCTGCTGTTCGCCCTGCGCTCCAAGGGGGTGACCGACAAGCGCGTGCTGACGGCGATGGAGACGATCGACCGCGGTCTTTTCGTGCAGGGGCTCTTTTCCGACCGGGCCTATGACGACACGCCGCTGCCGATCGCCTGCGGCCAGACCATCAGCCAGCCCTCGATCGTCGGCCTGATGACCCAGGCGCTGGAGGTGACGCCGCGCGACAAGGTGCTGGAGCTGGGCACCGGCTCGGGCTACCAGGCCGCGATCCTGTCGCTGCTGGCGCGACGGGTCTACACGGTGGAGCGCTTCAAGCGGCTGATCGACCAGGCCGAGGCCGTGTTCGAGACCCTCGACCTGACCAATATCATCACCTTCCTGGCCGACGGCAGCCACGGCTTGCCGGACCACGCGCCGTTCGACAAGATCATCGTCACCGCTGCCGCCGAGGATCCGCCCGGGCCGCTCTTGGCGCAGTTGCGCATCGGCGGTATCATGGTATTGCCCGTAGGCCAGTCCGACGCTGTCCAGACGCTCATTCGCGTGCGCCGGACGGAGGACGGGTATGAATATGACGAGCTCTGCCCGGTGCGTTTCGTGCCGCTTCTTGAAGGGCTGGGGCGGGAATGAGTTTTCGAGGGCATCGTGGCGGCCGGTCGGCGCGATGTCGTAATGGAGTGACCCGGACGCCCCGAAAAGAGGGCGCCGCGATCGAGGAGAGCAAGCCTATGCGGCCGATCCTGAGCCTCTGTGTCAGTGCGCTGGCCTTGAGCGCCTGTTCCACCACCAACATGGATCTCGACCTTCGGGACATCGGCAGGGGCTTCGACACCTCAGATGCCGTCATGGCCCAGACCGCCCAGCGACCGACGCCGGACGACAGGGGCGTCATTTCCTATCCGAGCTACCAGGTCGTCGTGGCCCGCCGCGGCGACACGGTGGCCGACGTGGCCGCCCGGCTTGGCACGGTCAGCGCCGATGAACTGGCGCGCTACAACGGGGTTCCGGTCAATGCGCCGTTGAACCAGGGCGAGGTGCTCGCGCTGCCGCGCCGGGTGGCCGAACCGTCGCCCGCGACCGGGGCCGTCGGGACGGGGCCGATCCGGCCCGCCGATACCGTGGATATCGAGACCCTCGCGGGCAGCGCCATCGACCGCTCCGGCGGCGGGACCGTCACGCCAGCCGCCAGCGCCCCGACGCCGCAGACCGGCGCGGAGCCGGTGCGCCACCAGGTGGCCTCGGGCGAGACCGCCTATTCCATCGCCCGCCTCTATGGCGTGTCGGCCAAGTCGCTGGCGGAGTGGAACGGGCTGGGAGCGGATCTCGAGGTCCGGACCGGGCAGTACCTGCTGATCCCGGTGGTGACGGAGCGGCCCGCCGCCCGTCCGGCAACCGCCACGACCGCGCCGGGGCAGGGCAGCCCGACCCCGACGCCGCCGAGCGCCGCCACGCCCTTGCCCGACGAAAAGACGACGCCGCCCGCCGCCGCCAAGCCCAACACGCCCGCGCCGGGCACCCCGGCCTCGCCGAACCTCGCCAAGGAAGCGACCGCTGCCTCGGCCTCGCGGATGACCGCGCCGGTCTCGGGCAGCATCATCCGGGATTTCCAGAAGGGCCGGAACGACGGTCTCGACATCTCGGCCACCTCGGGCGAGACGGTCAAGGCGGCCGACAAGGGCGTGGTCGCGGCGATCACCCAGGACACCGACCAGGTGCCGATCATCGTGCTGCGCCACGACGGCGGGCTGCTGACGGTCTATGCCAATGTCGACAACCTGGCGGTCAAGAAGGGCGACAGCGTTTCCCGCGGCCAGGCCATCGCCAAGGTGCGGGCCTCCTCCTCGCCGTTCCTGCACTTCGAGGTGCGCGAAGGCGTGGAGGCCGTCGACCCGACGCCCTACCTGAACTGACGGCCGCAGCCCGGCGCCACGCCGGGCGGCCCAACGTTCGATTTTCCGGATTATCGAGACAGCGGCGCAGCCTGAACGTCCCGGTCGGGCTGGCACCGGTTCAGCCGAGCTGCACGCCTCTCCGGCCTGCGAGATCGGTAAAGTATTGCCAGGCGACCCGGCCCGAGCGGGCCCCGCGCGTGGCCTGCCATTCGATCGCCTCGGCGCGCAGCGTGTCGGCGTCGATGTCGACGCCATGGGCCGCGCAATAGCCCTCGATCATCGCCAGGTACTCGTCCTGGCTGCAGGGGTGGAAGCCGAGCCAGAGCCCGAAGCGGTCGCTCAGCGAGACCTTTTCCTCCACCGCCTCGGACGGGTTGATCGCCGAGGACCGCTCGTTCTCGATCATGTCCCGTGGCATCAGGTGGCGGCGGTTGGAGGTGGCATAGAACAGAACGTTCTCCGGCCGCCCTTCGATGCCGCCGTCGAGCACCGCCTTGAGCGACTTGTAGTGCTGGTCGTCGTGGCTGAAGCTCAGGTCGTCGCAGAAGAGCAGGAAGCGGTGCTGCCGCGCCGTCCGCAGGATCGCCAGCAGACGGGTCAGGGAGGGCAGGTCCTCGCGCTGCAGTTCGACGATCTTGATATCCTCGCCCTGCGCCCGAACATCTGCGTGCACTGCCTTGACCAGGCTCGATTTTCCCATGCCGCGAGCGCCCCAGAGAAGGGCGTTGTTGGCGGGCAGGCCGCGGGCGAACTGGAGCGTGTTCTCCAGCAGCGTGTCGCGGGCGCGGTCGATGCCGATCAGCAGGCCCAGATCCACGCGGTTCACGCGCTCGACGGGTGCGAGGTGGTCTGGGGACGTGTGCCAGACGAAGGCTTCGGCGGAGGAGAAATCCGGCGCGGCGGCCGGGGCCGGGGCGATACGCTCCAGCGCCGCCGCGATGCGGTCCAGCTCCTCGACGCTCAGATCCATCAGGCCTTCTCCGGCTTGCTCGCCGGCGCGGCCTCGGTGTCTTCCTCGTCGTCGAGCAGCCCCATCTTGCGCAGCTCTTCGTTCCGCTTGCGCTCGACCCGCGCGACCAGAAGGATCGAGACCTCGTAGAGCGAGTAGACCACGACGAACAGGATCACCTGGGTGATCACATCGGGCGGCGTGACCAGCGCGGCCAGGGTCAGGATGCCCACGATGGCGTATTTGCGCACGTTCCGCAGGCCCTCGACCGAGACCAGCCCCGCCTTGCCCATCAGCGTCAGCAGCACCGGAAGCTGGAAGCAGATGCCGAAGGCGAGGATGAACTTGAGCGTCAGGTCGAGGCTTTCCCGGACCGAGCCGAGGAAGATCGTGCGCAGCTCCTCGTTTTCCACCGTCTCGGGGATGCTCTCGCCGGTCAGCATGGCGGCGAGCGCGGGGATGGCATCGGAGAAACCGATGAAGAAGTTCATCGCCAGCGGCGTCACCACGAAATGGGCGAAGGAGGCGCCGGCCAGGAACAGCAGCGGCGAGGCGACCAGGAAGGGCAGGAAGGCGTTCTTTTCCGAGCGGTAGAGGCCCGGGGCCACGAAGCGCCACATCTGGTAGCCGATATAGGGGAACGAGAGCGCCAGGCCGAAGATCAGCGAGATCCGGATCAGGACGAAGAACTTCTCCTGCGGCGCGGTGAAGATCAGCTGCGGGTTCTCTCCGCGGGCGCGCAGGATGTCCGCGATCGGTTCCACGAGGAAGTTGAGCATCGGCTCTGCCACGAAGAAGCAGGCCACCATCGCGATGAAGAAGGCGACGACAGAGCGGATCAGCCGGGTGCGCAGCTCGGCCAGGTGTTCGATCAGCGGCGCGGAGCTGTCTTCGATCTCGTCGTCGGGGCGGTCGCTCATGTAGGGTCGCTCATGCCTTGTTGGTATCGGCGGGGGGCTCTGCCGGGGCCGCCGTCTCCTCGGACGCCGCCGCCTTGGCGGCTGCCTCCGCTTCCATGCGCGCGGTGGCCCGCGCGGCGGCGCTTTCGCGGATCTTGCGGGCGGCCTCGGCGCGCTCCTCGGTCATCTTCGCGGTCTGCGGGCCGCGGGCCGCCGGGGTAGCCGACGCCTCGTCGGCTACCTCGTCATCCTCGCCGAACGGGTCGAAATCGTCGAAGTTCGTGGCCTTCTTCAGCGCATCGACGCCCATCGCCTTGGGGTTGGTCACGTTGCGAAGATCCTTCGCGACGTCCTTCACCCCCGCCTGGTCGGCGGCGTCTTCCATCGCGCGGGTGAAGTCCCGCGCCATGGCGCGCAGCCGTGCGGTGAACTTGCCGAGAGTGCGGAACATCACCGGCAGGTCTTTCGGACCCACGACGATCAGCGCCACAACGCCGATCACCAGCAATTCGCTCCATCCAAGGTCCAGCATCGCGTCTCAGCCCTGCATCGGTACATCCGCCCCGGGGGGAGATGTCAGACCTTGTCCTTGTCGGTGGTCTCTTCGGGGGTCACGTCGCGCGCGCTCTCCGAGGATTTGTCCTCGATCTCTTCCTTGCCTTCGGCCACGCCCTTCTTGAAGGCAGTGATGCCCTTGCCGACCTCGCCCATCAGCGACGAGACCTTGCCGCGGCCGAACAGAACGAGCACCACGACCGCGATCAGGATCAGGCCGGGAACGCCGATATTTCCGATACCCATCTGTTTCTCCCTTGCGAGCCCGATCGAACCTTGCCGGACCCTTGCTTGTTGAAGTCCGATCTTATTTATGGGGTTCGGCGGTCAGATCAAAGCCCCAAACGACGCCCTTCGTAGAATTTTCCTTGCCGAGGGAGGGGCACTGCCGCAACGGTGTTGCGGCGCCGCGCGTGCCGCGGGATCGGCCCTAACCGCTTCTTCTGTCTCGAAATATCCGCGCCGCAGGCACGATCTTTCTCCGAAAGATCGCTCCGCGCGCCCTGCGCGCGGCCCGGCCCAACCGGCGGCGCGGCATCTTTGATGCCGGGACGATGGGCGGGAGCCCACGGCGGCCGGTCGGTTCAGGCGGGGAAGACGAAGCAGCGGTCCCGGCGCAGGGTCAGCCACAGGGGCGTGCCGGGCTTGGGCAGAAAGACCGCCGGGACCGTGGCCTTCAGGATCGTGGCGTCGTGGTCCATGCGGAACTCGACGAGGCTCTCGCGGCCCATGAAGCGCGCCCGTTCGACGACCCCGCGCGCCGCCACCCCGTCGCTGGCGGTGGGGTTCGGCCCGCGGCCTTGCCGGTCGAAGTCGATCCGGAGGTGCTGCGGACGGATGACGATCTCGACCCGGGTGCCGTCCTTCATGCCCGGCGTCAGGAACTGGCCGAACGGGGTGTCGGTGAGCGCGCCGTGAACTTCCCCGTGCACGATGTTGATATCGCTGAAGAAGGCTGCGGCGGCGCGATCCTTCGGGTTGTTGTAGACATGGTAGGGCGCGCCGCGCTGCACGATCCGGCCGGCGCGCATCAGGGCGATCTCGTCGGCCATGCGCATGGCCTCGTCCGGCTCGTGGGTGACCAGCAGAACGGCCGTGTTCTCTTCCTTCAGCAAGGCGAGGGTGCGGTCGCGGATGTCGTCGCGCAGGCGGTTGTCGAGGCCGGAAAAGGGCTCGTCCATCAGCATGATCGCGGGGCGCGGCGCCAGCGCACGGACCAACGCGACCCGCTGCTGTTCGCCGCCCGAGAGCTGGTGCGGGAAGGCATCGATGAAACCGCCGAGGTCGACCCGCTCCAGCAGTTCCGCAACCCGCTCCCGGTGCCGCCTGAGCCCGCCGTCGAGCCCGAAGGCCACGTTGTCGCCGACGCTGAGGTGGGGGAACAGGGCGAAGTCCTGGAACATCAGCCCGATGCCGCGCTGTTCGGGCGGCAGGTGCATGGCGTCGTCCGACACGCAGGTGCCGTCGACCAGCACCCGCCCGCCGCTCTGGCGGTCGACGCCCGCCACGATCCGCAGGGTGGTCGACTTGCCGCAGCCCGAGGGGCCGAGCAGGCAGGTGACCTGACCCGGCGCCACGGTCAGCGAGACGCCGGCAACCACCTCGCGCCCTTCGAAGGTGCGGGCGAGATCCTGGACTTCGAGGCGGGGAGGCGTGGGCACGTCGGGCGTTTGCTCGATTGTTTCGGTCGGGTTTCCAGCAGCCCTAGCAGCGTGCGCCAAGGGGGGCAAGGGTGGCACAAGGGCGCGCCGGCGCCCCTCTGGAGCGGGAGAAATGCGCCAGGACGGGGGCGGGCCCGAGCCGGGAGGCGGCTGGTCTTTGGCTCTGCAGCGGCCTAGGTTGCGGGGCAGGCAGCAAAGGGCGACCCATGGACGAGCAGATCGAGCGCCAGGAACGGCAGCGCGGCTTGAAGGTGCTGCGCGACGTTGCGCCCTACCTCTGGCCCGAGGGCGAGGCCGGGGTGAAGGTCCGCGTGGTGACCGCGCTGGTGATCCTCCTGCTGGCAAAGCTGGTCGCTGTGACGACGCCGCTGTTCTACAAGGGCGCGGTCGATGCGCTGGCTGGCGACACGCCCGACGGGGTGACGATGCTGACGCTGGGCGCGGTGGGGCTGACCGTCGCCTACGGCATGGCGCGGCTGATGAACATCGCGCTTCAGCAGCTGCGCGATGTGGTCTTTGCCCGGGTGAGCCAGGGCGCGCTGCGCAAGCTGGCCCTGCGCACCTTCCGGCATATCCACGCACTCAGCCTGCGCTATCACATCAGCCGCAAGACCGGGGCGCTGAGCCGGATCATGGAGCGCGGGGTGAAGGGCGTCTCCTTCCTGCTGCGGTTCCTGCTGTTCTCCATCGGGCCGCTTCTGCTGGAGCTGATCCTGGTCTGCGGCGTCCTGGTGACGCTCTTCGACTGGCGCTTCCTGGCCGTGCTGGTGGTGACCATCGTTCTCTACGTCTGGTTCACCTTCGCCATCACCGAGTGGCGGGTGCGGATCCGGCGCGAGATGAACGAGCAGGACAACGAGGCCAACCAGCGGGCCATCGATTCGCTGCTGAACTTCGAGACGGTGAAATACTTCGGCGCCGACCGCCGCGAGGCGGAGCGCTACGACGAGGCGATGGCGGGCTACGAGACGGCGGCGCTCAAGACGGCCTATTCGCTGGCGCTGATCAACCTCGGGCAGGGGATCATCATCAATGGCGGGCTGGTCGTCGTGATGGTGATGGCAGCGCGCGGCGTCGCCTCGGGCGCGTTCACCGTCGGCGATTTCGTGATGGTCAACGCCTACATGATCCAGATCATCATGCCGTTGAACTTCCTTGGCACGGTCTATCGCGAGATCCGTCAGAGCCTTGTGGACATGGGGCAGATGTTCGACCTGCTGGAGCAGCCCGCGGAGGTGGTCGACAGGCCGGGGGCGCCGGACATCGAGATCACCGGCGGCGAGGTGGTGTTCGACGACGTGCATTTCTCCTACGAGCCGGAGCGGCCGATCCTGAAGGGGATCTCGGTGACCGTGCCGGCGGGGCGGTCTCTGGCGATCGTCGGGCCGACCGGGTCGGGAAAGTCCACGATCGGGCGGCTGCTCTTCCGGTTCTACGATGTCGACGGCGGCGCGCTCAGGATCGACGGGCAGGACGTGCGCGAGGTGACCCAGCATTCCCTGCATTGCGCGATCGGCGTGGTGCCGCAGGACACGGTGCTGTTCAACGACACGATCTATTACAACATCGCCTACGGCCGCCCGGAGGCCAGCCGCGAAGAGGTGGAAGAGGCCGCGCGGGCGGCGGAGATCCATGACTTTGTGATGACGCTGCCCAAAGGCTACGACACCCTTGTCGGCGAGCGCGGCCTGAAGCTCTCGGGCGGCGAAAAGCAGCGGGTGGGGATCGCCCGGACGATCCTCAAGAACCCGCAGATCCTGCTGCTGGACGAGGCGACCTCGGCGCTCGATACCCGCACCGAGCAGGGCATCCAGGCCTCGCTGGCGCGGATGGGGCAGGGGCGGACGGTGATCATGATCGCGCACCGGCTCTCGACCATCGTTGAGGCCGACGAGATCGTGGTGCTGGAGGCGGGCGAGGTGGTCGAGCGAGGCAGCCACGCGGACCTGCTGGCGCAGCACGGCCGCTATGCCGGGCTCTGGGCGACCCAGCGGGCGGAGGACGAGGGCGCCGACGCCGCGTGATTGCCTGGTGCTGCCGGGCGGTACGATGCCGGCGGCAGAGAGGTGCCGGGCGGGACCGCAGCAGACGCGGAGTGCCGGTTTGTCGGAAAGGCATCGAAACCAGACCGGCATCGCGAAACTGGCGGTTGGGGGAGGCCGCCTCCGCCGCAGCAGGTTGTCAGCGCTATCGCCGGACGGTCGCTATGTAGCGCCAGGTCCCGGCACGCCTGGCCGATAGGCACGGAGACCGGAGCGGTCTCGCGCACCGCCCAGTTGCCGAACACCCTTCGCCTTCCCTTGCGCTTCCTGCGCGGCCTATTCGGCCGCGCGCGGCGGGGCGTTGTCCGGGGAGTCCGGCTGGGCGGCAGCGTCCTCGTCCGCGGTCTGGTCCGGGGCTTCGGCGCTCGAGGCTTCGTCCTCCGGCGAGATGTCGTCCGCGTTCTCGGCCTCAGCGTGCGGCGGGGCCAGTTGCTGCGGGTTGGCGCCGGCGAGCACCAGGTCCGGGGTCCAGACGATCTCGGGAGCGGAGACACGGCTGGCGTCGCGTGTCAGGGTCCAGTCCTGTGCCGCGCGGCTCCTGCGGCCGCCGGCCACCGCGCCGACGAGGTGCAGCCCGCCATAGGCGCCTTTCCAGAACCACACCCGGGCGGCGAGCATGGCGGGGGTGAAGACCAGCGTCAGGACGGTCGCGATGCCGAGGCCGAAGACGACGGCGGTGGCGAGCTGTTTCCACCAGAGCGCGGTCGGGCTGTCGATCGAGTAGCCGCCGTTGAAGAAGTCCAGCGACAGGCCGAACATCATCGGCGCCAGGCCGGCCATGGTGGTGATCGTGGTCAGCAGCACCGGGCGCAGCCGCTGTTCGGCGGTGCGCGCGATGGCCTCGAGCCGCGGCATGTACTGGCTGAACTCCTGGTAGGTGTCGATCAGCACGATGTTGTTGTTCACCACGATCCCGGCCAGCGCGACGATCCCGGTGCCGGTCATGATGATCGAGAAGGGCTGACCCATCACCAGCATGCCGATCAGAACGCCTGTGGTGGAGAGCACCACGGCGAGCAGTACGAGCACGGCGTTGTAGAGGCTGTTGAACTGGGTGAGCAGGATCACGAACATCAGCCCGAGCGCGCCGGCAAAGGCCGACATGAGGAAGGACTGGCTTTCCTGCTGCTCCTCTTCGTCGCCGGTCCATTGCCAGCCGATGTCTTCCGGCAGAGGGGCTTCCTCCTGTAGCCAGCGGGTGATCTCGCCGATCCGTTCGGTGGCGTTGATCGGCACCACCGAGAGCCCGTCGCGCGCGATCTGTTCGCGGATCGACGGGCGGGTGGTGGTGGCTTCGGAGGGGACCACGTCGACCGTCTCGCCATCGCCGTTGACCAGCTTCACAAGGCCCGGCGTCACGTCGGCGCGCAGGTCGTAATAGCGCTGCCCGTCGACCCGGTCGATGCGGGAGAGCTTGGGCACCGGCTTGCGGGTGATGAAGTTCGACAGCGGCACCAGCCCGTCGATCGTCCGGACCTTGAGAGAATCGAGGGTCGACAGCAGCCGGTCCTGCTCGGGCAGGCGGACGCGGATGTCGATCTCCTCGTCGGAGGTGTCGACCCGCATCGTGTCGAGCAGGATGCCGCGGGTGACGAGCTGCACCATCGCGCCCACGGTGGCAACGTCGGCGCCGTAGCGGCCGGCCTTCTCGACGTCGACGTCGATCTGCCAGTCGATGCCG
Organism: Tropicimonas sediminicola; assembly: GCF_900188335.1. Lineage (GTDB taxonomy): Bacteria > Pseudomonadota > Alphaproteobacteria > Rhodobacterales > Rhodobacteraceae > Tropicimonas > Tropicimonas sediminicola. The sequence goes on from NZ_FZOY01000003.1 coordinate 493,012, forward strand.
GGCAGGGGGAGCGTGTCGTCGATGTCGATCAGGCCCGGCATCGCCTCGAAACGGGCGCGGGTGATCTCGACCGCCTCGCGCAGGCTCGACCAGTCGTCGCCGGTCAGCCGCAGGTGGACCGGCTTGCCGGAGCCGGGGCCCATCGCGAGGTTGAGCGTCTCGGTGTAGATGCCGGGGATCTGTTCCAGCTTGGACTGGATCCGTTCGAGCACCAGGTCGCCGTCGAGCTCCGGCTGGTCGCGCCGGTCCTCCCAGCGGATCAGCTCGATCTGGATCTGGCCGATGGTGTCGCGCGGGCTGCTGGCGCCGCCGGTGTTGGCATTGAGCCCGCCCTCGCCGGCAAAGGCGAAGGCGCTGTCGACGCCGGGTTCCTGGCGCACGATCTGCTCGACCTCGTGGACCAGCGCGTCCTTGTCCTCAAGGCTGAGGTTGCCGCGGGCGCGGACATATACGATGGCCTGCTCGGGCTCCGATTCCACGAAGAACTCGACGCCGTTGTTGTTGGCGCCGAAGTACTGGAAGGTCGACCACACGAAGAAGACGACGCCGGCGATCACCACGAGGGGCATGATCGGGTTGCCGGTGAGCAGCCGGATCACCCAGCCGAAGGCGGTGCGCTGGTAGCCGGCGCGGACCCGCTGTCGGCGCCACTGCACCTTGGCGGCGTCCATCGTGATCGAGGTGGCGAAGGCGCCGAGGACCAGAAGCACGGCGCCGAGGATGTGCCCGGGCGTGCCGACCGAGCCGCCGTCTTCGGGCGAGGGCAGGATGTAGCCCGGGTTCAGAACCTGCATCGCGCCGAGGAACAGCAGGTACATCGAGGGCAGGATCAAGGCCGCGCGGACGATCCACGGCCAGCGGCGCAGCGCCTCGGCGATGCGGTGGAAGCTGCGGGCGAGCCGGCCCGAGACGCCGCCGATCACCGGAAGGAACACCAGCGCCACGATCAGCGAGGCCGAGAGCACGAAGATCAGCGTGATCGGCAGCATCTTCATGAATTCGCCCGAGACCCCCGGCCAGAACAGCATCGGCAGGAAGGCACAGAGCGTGGTGGCGGTGGAGCTGACGATCGGCCAGAACATCCGCTTGGACGCCTCGACATAGGCGTGCATCGGACCTGTGCCCTGCTGGATGCGCTTGTCGGCGTATTCCACGACCACGATGGCGCCGTCGACCAGCATCCCAACGGCGAGGATCAGGCCGAACATCACCATGTTGGAGATCGCCACGTCCATCAGCGCGAGGAAGCCGAAGCAGAGCAGGAAGGAGGTCGGGATCGCGAAGCCCACCAGCAGCGACGGCCGCGGCCCGAGCGCGGCCAGCACCACGATCATCACGAGGCCGATGGCGGTCAGCACCGAGCCCTCGAGCTGGCTGACCATGGATTCCACCTGCACCGACTGGTCGTTCGAGGCGCCGACGACGATCGCCTCCTGCAGCTCGGGCGGCCACTTGGCCTTTTCCTCCTGGATCGTCTGGCGCACCAGGGCAGCCATGTCGATCACGTTGTAGCCCTTGCGCTTGACCACCTGCAGCGCGACCGTCTTCTCGCCGTCGAACCGGGCGGTGCCGGTACGATCCTCGAAGGTGAGCGAGATCGTCGCCAGATCGCCCAGCGTGATGACCGAATCGCCGTTCACCTTGACCGGGATGCCGTAGATGTCGGCGGTGGTCTCGAAGGAGGAGGGGATCTTGACCGAGAAGGCGCTGCCCTCAGTCTCGACCTCGCCGGCGGCGATGAGCTGGTTGTTGTTGACCACGGCGTTGATCAGTTCGCCGGCGGTGACGTTGTAGGCCTCGAGCTTCAGCGGGTCGATGGTGACCTCGACCATCTCGTCGCGGTGGCCGGTCAGCGCGGCCTCCAGCACCGGCTCGAGCCGCTCGAGCCTGTCCTGCAGGTCGTTGGCGATGCGCAGCAGGGTCCGTTCCGGCAGCGGGCCGGAGAGGTTCACGATGATGATCGGGAACTCGGAGAAGTTGAACTCGTCGACCGTGTAGTTCTCGGCGCCCTCTGGAAAGTTCGCCTCGGCCTTGTTCATGGCCGCGCGGACGTCGGCGAGGGTGGCGGACTTGTCCCAGCCGAATTCGAACTCCAGCACGAGGTTGGCATAGCCCTCGACGGCGGTGCCGGACATCCGGTCGAGCCCGTCGAGATCCGACATCTCGGTCTCCATCGGCTTGACCAGCAGCTTTTCGGCGTCCTCTGCCGAGATGCCGGGGAAGGGGACCGAGATGAACACGGCCGGGATCTCGATGTCCGGCTCACCCTCCTTGGGCAGGTTGATGTAGGTCATCGCCCCCGCCACGATGGAGAGCAGGATGATCCCGATGATCATGCGGGTGTGATGCGAGGCCCAATCGACGATGCCGGTCATGTCTTCGGGATCTCCCTTTGTGCCGATCCGCGAGGGGTCATTGCAGGACGTCTTCGCGATAGGTCACGTCGATCGGCACGCCGTCGGTCACGTATTCCTGTCCCACGACGATGATGTCGACATTGGTCTCGAGGCCGGTGACCCAGATGCCCTCGGTCGTGTCGCGGAGGAAATCGACCGGCACAAAGGCCGCGACCGGGCCGCTGCCGTCTTCGGCCTGCGCCACCGTTCGCAGCCCGAGCGCGCCGGAATCGTCCAGCGTCAGGGCGGAGCCGGGCACGAGGTGCGCGGTCTCGCCGGCGGCGGCGATGGCGATGTCGGCGGTCTGGCCGTCGCGGATCGACAGGTTGGGGTTGGGAACCTGAACCTCGACCCGGAAGGTGCGGGTCTGGCTGTCGGCGGAGCGCGACAGGAAGGTCACTTCGCCCGAGACCTCGGCGCCCGACACAAGCCGGGCGGAGGCGGGGGAGCCGACGGCGATCTTGTCGACCTGGGTTTCGGCGACGAAGCCCACCAGCTTGATCGGGTCGAGCTGGATCACCGTGGCGCAGGAGGAGCCGGCCTGCATCAACGCGCCCAGTTCCGCGGTGTCGGTTTCCAGCAGGCCGTCGAAGGGCGCCTCGATGGTCAGCCGGTCGATCTCTTTCTCGGCCAGCGCCACCGCGGCGGCCGCGGCCTCGACCGTCGACGTTGCAGAATCCAGCCCCGAATTGGCGAATTCCAGCGCCGCCCGGGCCGAAGACACCGCTGCCTTGGTCGAGGCGACGCGGGTTTCGGAGGCAAAACCACCCTCGATCAGCCGGCTGGCGGCGCGGTCGTTGATCTCGGCCTCTTCGAGCAGTGCCTGCGCCTCGACCAGGCGGGCCTCGGCGACGGGCACGCCGGCGCGTGCGGAGGCGAGCCGCGCCCGCGCTTCGGAGAGTTGCGCCTCGCGGGTGCCGGGGTCGATCTGGCAGAGAAGCTGCCCCGCGGTGACGAAGGTGCCCTTGCGGAGCGGATCGGAGACGATCTGCCCGGTGGTTTCGGCCCGCACTTCGACCTGCCGCGCGGCCTCGGTGCGCCCGCGCAGGGCGACTGCATTGTCGATCACGCGGGCGGTGGAGGCCATGGCGACAACGGAGACGCGCGTGTTTGCCTCGGCCGGTTCCGGCTCGGCTTCGGGCTGCGGCGCCTCGTCGGTGCTGGTGGCGGTCTCCGGCTGGTCGATACCGGCAAAGCGGAGGACCGACTCGCGTTCCATCACCAGGAAATAGATGATCGCCGCTACCAGGGCGGCGACAAGGACAGAAAACCACCTCATCGGAGCGCGCCTTTTCCTATTCGAGCAATATACGAAACTCTGGTCTCAGATGTGCCCTAGGGGCTCCGAAGGCAAGTCTCAAGACCGAGCGCCCCGGATGCGACAAGAGTGACGCTCCGTAAAACCCGGTCGTTCAGGTCATCATATCCGCCATTTGCGCGTTATCATAGCACCGCACCTGTCGCCCGTTGCCGTGGGGCTTGGCATCCGCGCGGGCTTCGGGGTATGAGGGGGCGTTTCACAGAGCGCCGTCGGACCGACATTCCGACGCCGCAACAGGACGGTATCGCATGAGCCAGGCAGACAGTTTCATCGACGAAGTCAACGAGGCGGTGCGCCGGGACAAGCTGTACCGAACGCTCCGGCGCTACGGCTGGATCGGCGTGCTGCTCGTGGTGGTGATCGTCGGCGGCGCGGCCTGGAACGAATACAGCAAGGCCTCCAAGGCGTCGCAGGCGCAGGCGCTCGGAGACACGCTGATGACCGAGTTGCAGAAGCCCGAGGCGGCGGATCGTATCGCCGGGCTCGAGACCGTGCAGGCGGAGGGCGACCTCAAGGCGCTGGTCGACCTTCTGACAGCGGCCGAGCTTCTCGGTCAGGAAGATCCCGAGGCGGCGGCGGAGGTTCTGCGCCCGGTCGCGGCAGATCCGGCGCTGCCGGCAGTCTATGGCGATCTGGCGGCCTACAAGATGCTGCTGCTCGGGGATGCGGCCTTTGACGAGACCGAGCGCGCGCAGGTGCTGGACCGCCTGGCCCAGCCGGGCGCGCCCTATCGCAACCTCGCGATGGAACAGAAGGCGCTCGACCTCGCGGCGGCGGGAGACACCGAGGCCGCGCTTGCGGCGGCCCGCGCCCTGCTCGAGGAACCCGGGCTGACCCAGAGCCTTTTCCAGCGGGTCAATCAATTGATCGTGACGCTCGGCGAGGAGCCCGGCGACGCGAATGGCTGAACGGCCGGCGGCACGGGCTGTCCGGTCGGGCTCCGGCCCGGCGGCACGGTCTGCGACGGGCGAAGAACGAGGGAATGAGCGGTGAAGGCACTGGCATCGACGATCGGGTTTGTCGCCCTGGCCATGGCTCTTGCGGGCTGCGAGCGTGAAACGCCGCTCCCGGGCGAGCGGCTCGAGATCCGTTCGCCGGAGGCGATGGCGATCGTGGGCGCGGAGGGCGCTCCCGCCATCCAGGGCGTCACGCCCGCCTCTGCGACCCGGCGCGACGTGCCCTTCTCCATGCCCGGCCAGGTTAACCATGCCGCCTGGACCCATCGCGGCGGCTCGCCCACGCACCGGCTCAGCCACCCCGCGCTCGGCACCAACCTGACCCAGGTCTGGTCGGCCGACATCGGCGCCGGTGAAAGCCGCAAGGCCAAGATCACCGCGGATCCGGTCGTTGCCGACGGCCGCATCTTCGCGATGGATTCCGAAAGCACCGTGACGGCGCTCTCGACCGGCGGCGGGACGCTGTGGTCGCGCAACCTGACGCCGTCGCGCGAGCGGACCGGGGAGGCCTCCGGCGGCGGCCTGGCGATTTCCGGCGGACGGCTCTACGTCACCACCGGCTTCGGCCAGATGTTCGCGCTCGACCCCGCGACGGGGCAGGTGATCTGGACGCAAGGCTTCGATGCCCCGGTTTCCGGTGCGCCGACCGTGCAGGGCGATCTGGTCTACGTCAGCAGCCGCGACAACCGCGCCTTCGCCGTGCGTGCCTCGAACGGGCGGCTCCTGTGGGAATTGCCGGTCGCGCCGACCAATTCGGTCACCGTCAACGGGGCAGGGCCCGCGGTGACCAGCCGTCTCGCCGTCTTCCCCTTCGGTTCGGCCGAACTGGTGGCGGCGCTGCGGCAGGGCGGCATCCGGGTCTGGAGCTCCACCCTGGCGGGCCAGCGCCGCGGACGGGCCTATGCGGGCGTCAGCGACATCTCCTCCGATCCCGTCGTGGTCGGCAACACGCTCTACGCTGGCTCGCCCTCGGGCCGGATCGCGGCGATCGACATCAACAGCGGCGACCGGATCTGGACGGCGACCGAGGGCGCGATGAGCCCGGTCGCGGTCGAGGGCGGATCGGTTTTCGCGGTGACCGACATCCAGCAGCTCGTGCGGCTGGACGCCGGCACGGGCGAGCTGATCTGGGCCACAGACCTTCCCGGCTTCAAGGCCGAGAAGCCGAGGCGCTTCCAGGCGGTCTATGCGCATTACGGGCCGGTTCTGGCCGGCGGGCGGCTGATCGTGGCCTCCGACGACGGCAACCTGCGCAGCTTCGACCCGCGCTCCGGCGCGCTGATCTCGGCCGTGCCGATCCCCGATGGCGCGACGACCAATCCGGTCGTGGTCAACCGGACGCTCTACGTGGTCAACACCAAGGGGCAACTCCTCGCTTTCCGTTGAGGGCAGGCTCGTGTAAAGGGATCGGTCTGACCCGAGTCCCCTGACCCGCGAGCATGCAATGAGTTTCACCCTGGCCCTTGTGGGCCGCCCGAACGTCGGAAAATCGACCCTGTTCAACCGCCTTGTCGGCAAGCGTCTTGCGCTGGTCGACGATCAGCCGGGCGTGACCCGCGACCTGCGCGAAGGCGAGGCGCGGCTGGGGGATCTGCGTTTCACCGTGATCGACACCGCCGGTCTGGAGGAGGCCACCGACGAGAGCCTGCAGGGCCGGATGCGCCGCCTGACCGAGCGGGCGGTGGAGATGGCCGATGTGTGCCTCTTCATCCTCGACGCCCGCGAGGGGGTGACGCCCGCCGACGAGGTCTTTGCCGACATCCTGCGCCGCAAGTCTGCGCATGTGCTGCTCGCGGCGAACAAGGCCGAGAGCAATGCCAGCGACGCCGGTGTCTACGAGGCCTACGGGCTGGGCCTGGGCGATCCGATCCGGATCTCGGCCGAGCATGGCGAGGGGATGGGCGACCTGCACGCGGCGCTGATGCCGCTCGCCGACGCCTTCGAGGAGCGCGCGGCGGCGGAGGCGCCGGAGGTGGACGTGGAGCTGCCCGAGGGCGATGAGTTCGAGGGCGAGGACGCCGCTGCGCGCATCACCGCAGCCAAGCCGTTGCAGGTCGCCGTCGTCGGCCGCCCAAATGCGGGAAAATCGACCCTTATCAACAAGATATTGGGCGAAGATCGCCTTTTGACCGGCCCCGAGGCAGGTATCACCCGCGATGCGATTTCGCTGCCGATCAACTGGAACGGCACGCCGATGCGGATCTTCGATACCGCCGGGATGCGCAAGAAGGCCAAGGTGCAGGAGAAGCTGGAGAAGCTTTCCGTCTCCGACGGTCTGCGCGCGGTGAAGTTCGCCGAGGTCGTGGTTGTCCTGCTCGACGTGGAGATCCCCTTCGAGCAGCAGGACCTGCGGATTGCCGACCTCGCGGAGCGCGAAGGGCGCGCGGTGGTGGTCGCGGTCAACAAGTGGGACCTGGAGGACGAGAAGCAAGCCAAGCTGGCCGGTCTCAAGGAGGCCTTCGAGCGGCTGCTGCCGCAGCTCAAGGGCGCGCCGCTGATCACCGTTTCGGCCAAGACGGGCCGGGGCCTCGACCGGCTGCACGAGGCGATCGTCCGGGCGCATGACACCTGGAACCGCCGGGTGACGACGGCCAAGCTGAACCTCTGGCTCGCGGGCATGATGGAGGCGCACCCGCCACCGGCGCCGCAGGGCAAGCGGATCAAGCTGCGCTACATGACCCAAGTCAAGACCCGGCCGCCGGCGTTCGTGGTGATGGCGTCCTTCCCGGAGAAGCTGCCGGACAGCTACAAGCGCTATCTTGTCAATGGCTTGCGGGAGGATTTTGACATGCCTGGCACGCCGATCCGGCTGACCTTCCGCAGCCAGTCCGACAAGAACCCCTACAAGGATCGCAAGAAGTCCACGCCTTCGCGCCTGCGCAAGCACCTAGGGAAGAAGCCGCTCGGCTGAACCTGCTCAGCGCACCGCGCGGAGGGTCCGGGCGGCGATGAGGCCCGCGGCGGCGAGCGCGAGCAGCGCCAGCAGCCACTGGCCGCCGAAGTTCGATACGGCGACCGCGATCAGCGCCCAGATCACGCCAAGGGCATGGAACCAGCTGCCCGGGCGGCGCTGCTGGACCCAGAGCGCGATGCCGGTGGCCAGCGCCAGCGCGATGACCGCCCAGATCGTCTGGCCGAAGACGATCCCGTAGCCCGCGCCGAGCAGCGCCAGCGAGACGCAGGAGGCCGCGGTCAGCCAGCCCGCGAAGAGCTCGATGGGCGCGCCAAGGAGCCACGGATCCTGTGCGCGCGGGGCTGACAGCATCGCCGCGAGGGCGCCGCCGAGCATCACGAAGATCAGGATAGTCGCCCAGATCGGGCTGAAGCTCGCCACCGAGAGCCAGGGCGTGCCGGGCACCAGCGCGACCATCAGGGGCCAGCGCGGCGCGTCCCAGGCCGGATCATCGGCGCGCGCCACCAGGCCGTAGACCGCGTGGATCACCAGCCAGAGATAGATCACGCCCCAGATCGCGAAGGCATAGCCGGCCGGCTGCGCCGGTGCGTCGACCTGCGGGATCGGGAAAAGGGTGGGATCGAAGCCGTTGAAGGGAACGAAGGCGGGCGCCGCGGCAAAGGCGGCGGCCGCCGTCACCAGCAGGATCGCTTTCATCTTCCCGGGGCTGTCGCCCGACGGGTCCTGAAGGGGGTCGCTCATGTCACTGCCTCGCTGGTCTTGCGCCGGGCAGCGGGCGATCAGGCGGCGGTCCAGAGCCTGTCGATCCGTTCCGCGCCGAAACGCTCCCGGCAGAAGTCGTAGGTGTCGCTGTAGAAGGCGCGGACCGTTGCCACGTCCTCGGCCGCCGGCTCGCTGTCACGCGGAGAACTGTTGGCCATGTGCTCGAAGTTGGGAGCGACATAGGGAATGTCAAGGAAGCCGCAGAGCTCCTGCGTGACCTCGGTGCGGAAGAAATCCTCGTAGATCCCGAGGTAGAGCTCGTCCGGGCCAAAGGCGGCTTCGAGCGCGGGGATGGTGCGTTCGTAACGGGTGCGGACCTCGCACCAGTGGCTTACCGCCTCGGTCGCCAGCCGCTCGCGGGCCGGGCGGTGGATCGCGCCGCCGTCGTCCTTGCGGTTGCGGTCGGCCATGCGCAGGGCGGAATAGCAGCGCTCGACCGGGTCGCGCATCAGGTAGACGACGCGGGGGCGGAACCCGGCGCCGGTGATCCACTCGCGGATCGTGCGGAAGTTGTCTGCCGAGAGCCCGGCATATTCGGGCGTGATGTCGCCAAAGAGCCGCGCGTTGGGATGATCGGCGCGCATCTGCTTGAAGTGGCGCATGTAGCGCCGGGGCTCGAACTGCATCGCGATCGAATCCATCAGCGCCACCAGCGCCTTGGACTCGGCCTTGGGCTTGCCCTGCTGGATGTTCCGGATCTGCCGGGTGGCGGAGTTGACCAGCCGTTGCAGCCGCACTTCGCGGGCCTTGGGGAAATCGGCTTCGGTGAAGTGGACGTTGAAGAAGCCGAGTTCCTTCTCGGCGCTCATCGCGCAGTCGGGATGCTTGCGCAGGTACGAATAGAGCCAGGTGGTGCCGGATTTCTGCGCGCCGACGCCGAGGATGAAGACGGGATCATTGGTGGCCATGCCGGAGCCCTCTGCTGCGATTGGTGGACGCCCCCGGGGGAGCGCGCGGCGGCCGCCCGGGGAGGGCGGCCGCGCGTCGTCTGTGTCAGGCCAGCACGCCTTCGGCGGTGATCCGGGTCTTGCCGCCGAGCCACTGGTGCAGCGCCTGCGGCAGCAGCACCGAGCCGTCTTCCTGCTGGCCGTTCTCCAGCACCGCGATCAGGCAGCGGCCGACGGCGAGGCCGGAGCCGTTCAGCGTGTGCACGAATTCCGGCTTGCCGCCGCCCTCGGGGCGGAACCGGGCGTTCATGCGCCGGGCCTGGAAGTCGCCGCAGACCGAGACCGAGGAGATCTCGCGGTAGGTGTTCTGCCCGGGCAGCCAGACCTCGATGTCGTGGGTCTTGCGCGAGCCGAAGCCCATGTCGCCGGTGCAGAGCACGATGGTGCGGTACGGCAGGCCGAGCGCCTCGAGGATGCCCTCGGCGCAGCGGGTCATGCGCTCGTGCTCTTCGAGGCTCTTCTCGGGATGGGTGATGGAGACCATCTCGACCTTCTCGAACTGGTGCTGGCGCAGCATGCCCGAGGTGTCCTTGCCCGCGCTGCCGGCCTCCGAGCGGAAGCAGAGCGAATGGGCGACGTAGCGACGGGGCAGGTAGCCTTCCTCGACGATCACGTCGTTGACGATGTTGGTGAGCGTGACCTCGGAGGTCGGGATCAGCCACCAGCCCTCGCGCAGCAGGTAGCTGTCGTCGCCGAACTTCGGGAGCTGTCCGGTGCCGAACATCATCTCCTCGCGCACCATGACCGGGCCGTTGACTTCCGTCAGCCCGTTCTCGGTGGTGTGGGTGTCGAGCATGAACTGCGCCAGCGCACGGTGCACGCGGGCGACCGCGCCCGACATCAGCACGAAACGGGAGCCGGCGAGCTTGGCCGCGGTCTCGAAATCCATGCCGTCCTGCACGGCGGCGAGCTGGTAATGCTCCTTGGGTTCGAAATCGAAGGGGCGCGGCTCGCCCCAGCGGCGGATCTCGACGTTGTCGTTCTCGTCCGCGCCGGTCGGCACCTCGTCGAGCGGCAGGTTGGGCAGGCTGACCAGCAGGTCGCGCAGGCGCGCGTCCTCGGTCTTGGCCTCTTCCTCGAGCCGTGCGATCTCGTCCTTCTTCTCGGCCACCAGCGCGCGGAGCCGTTCGAACTCCGCCTCGTCGCCCTTGGCCTTGGCCGCGCCCACCTGCTTGGAGGCGGCGTTGCGTTCGGCCAGCGCGGCCTCGGCGGCGGCGATCTTCTCGCGGCGCGCGGCATCGACGGCCAGGATCTCCGACGACATCGCCGAAACGCCCAGACGCGCCAGTCCGGCGTCGAAGGTTTCGGGGTGTTCGCGGATGAAGCGAATGTCGTGCATCGGGTTTCTCCTTGGCCCTTCGTATCAGGTGCAGCCGCGTCATGCCGCAAAGCGGCGCGAAGGGAAAGGGGGAAGGGGCCCGAACGGGACGGGGAGGGAGCGGTCAGCGGGGCGCGCGGAAGCTGTAGGAGCCGTCGAGGATGCCTTCGATGGCTTCGCACCCGTGGCTTTCGTAATGCAGCCAGGCGGTCACGGCGAAACGGCGCGGGGCGAGCATGTAGACCGAGAGGCTGATCATCTCCGGCGTCACCTCCCAGTGCAGGTCGACCGCCTCGAGCAGGCGCTCCCTGTCCAGCGGGGGCATCGCGGCAAGCTCCAGCGCATTGGCCACGTATTCGTGGTCGACACTCGCCACCGGGCAACCGTCCAGCGTCTGGTGCAGTAGGGCGTGGGCCATTTCGTGGGTCAGGACCGAGCGGAACAGGCGCTCGGTAGAGAGGCCGGCATAGCCATCATTCTCCGAAATGCTCGCGGCCATCAGTTCCGGTGGCAGGATATTGATGGAATTGTTGCGGCAGTCGAACGCGGCGAGCGCGTGCCCGGCTGCGAAATCCACTTCATCCTTGAGCACGATGTCCAACGGTTTGCGCTGATCGATGCCGCAGACACGGGCATCATCGCGGGCGGCGGTCGCGACTTCGCAGAGCCGGGAAATGTCACTGCCCGGCGGCGCGTCGATGCGCAGCAGCGGGTCCGGACATGGCGCCGGTTCGGCATGTGCAGGCAGGGCGAGAGCCAGAGCGATCGCTGCGACAGACACGGCCCCCCGGCGTGGTCTGACGATGCTTCGGGTCATGGCCCATTATAGCACGAACCGGGGCGATCCGTTGGCGGGGACTGCGGCATGTGGCGTTCCGTCCCATCGGCCGCGTCAGCGCCTCCGGCCCGTCAGTTCGACAGACCGACACTGCGCCGGGCCGCATCCGCGAGGGGGGCGAGGGTCCGGACGCCGCCGCTGCCGCTGACGGAGGCCGAGACCACGGCGACGACCCGCCAGCCCGCCGGAGATTGCCACAGCACCGGCGCGCCCGACGCGCCGCTGATCACCGGGCAGTCGAGCCCGACGAAGCCGCCGCCGACCGCCGCCACCGCGCTGCGGTGGGTGATCTCGCAATGCGGCTGGAGCGACAGCGCATGCGGCCGGTCCTGCCGGTAGCCGATGAGCGCCAGCGGTACCTGCGTCTCCGGCATTACCGCGGGGGGCAGGGCGGCGATCTCCTCGGCGTCGATCGGCTCGCTCAGGACAAGGATTCCGGTGTCGTAGGCGATCCGTTCGGGGACGGGCGACTCGTCATTGACGAAATCGGGGTCGATACGGACCTGGTCGCCGATCCGGTGCGCCTTGAAATCCCCCTGCCGCCAGCCGGCGACGAAATGGACATCCTCGGGCCGGGCAGGGCGGCCATCGGCGCCGTAGAGGCAATGCGCCGCGGTCAGAACGAGGTCGGGTGCGATCAGCGTGCCGGTGCACATGCCCCTGCGGCGCAGCCCGGCCACGTTGACCCGGCCGATGGCGTTCCAGGCCGGCTGATCCGCCTCCGGCAGCAGCACCGGCTCGCGGCCTCCGTTGTCGGGGTCGGACGCGCCCGGCAGCGGCGCCAGCGCCAGCAGCAGCGCCAGGGCGGCGCGCCGCGCGGCTGCTGGAAACGGGAAAGTGATGCGCATCCGCCGCTCCTGCGGGCTCCGGGTTGACGGCATCAGCCTATCGCGCGGGGCCGGTCTGTCCAGTGCCGCGAGGGACGCATGGGGCCCGACCGGTCCTTGCCGATCGCCGGGCCGGGCGTGCCGGGGCATCTTGCACTTGTCATGTGCGCCCCATAGGGTGCGCGCCAAATCGCGGAAGCCCGCGCCTGCCGCAATAAAAGACGAAAGGTAACGCTCATGTTCGCAACGCCCGCCTACGCCCAGGCCGCCGGAGGCGCCGGTGGCGGCGCCATCATGCAGTTCCTGCCGCTGATCCTGATCTTCGCGATCATGTATCTGCTGCTGATCCGCCCGCAGCAGAAGAAGATGAAAGAGCACCAGAAGATGGTGTCCGAACTGCGCCGGGGCGACCAGGTCGTCACCCAGGGCGGCATCATCGCCAAGGTTTCCAAGGTCAAGGACGACAACGAACTCGAGGTCGAGATCTCCGAGGGCGTGAAGGTTCGCATCGTGCGCGCCACCGTCTCGCAGGTCCTGAGCAAGACCGAACCGGCTGGCGAAAGCTGACCGTCCCGCGCGGAAGGCACCCTCTCCCATGCTGCAATTTCCCCTCTGGAAACGCCTGCTGATCACCGGCGTGACCGCCGTGATTCTCCTCATGGCGATGCCGAACCTGTTCTACCCGCGGGTCGAACGGCACAACGACGCGCTGAAGACCATCGAGACGAGCGGCGAGACGCCGGAACTGGCGGCCGACGTGGCCGGCTGGCCGAGCTGGCTGCCGTCGAGCCTCGTCAATCTCGGTCTCGACCTGCGCGGCGGTGCCTACCTGCTGGCGGATGTCCAGGTGGCCGATGTCTATGCCGACCGCATGGACAATTACTGGCCGGAGGTGCGGGACGCGCTGCGGGACGAGCGCGACACGGTCGGCGCGATCCGCCGGATCGACGCTCCCGTCGGGGAATTGCAGGTCCGCATCGGCAATCCCGACGGGATGGCACGGGCGCTGGAAGTGGTGCGCGGGCTGTCGCGGCCGATCCTGACCCTGACCGGCGCCGGCGCGCAGGACATCGAGGTCAGCGGCAGCGGCGACGTGCTGACCCTGCAGCTGTCCGAGGCCGAGAAGCGTGCCACCGACGACCGCACCCTGCAGCACAGCGTGGAGATCGTGCGCCGCCGTGTCGACGAGGTCGGCACGCGGGAGCCATCGATCCAGCGCCAGGGCGATACCCGGATCGTCATCCAGGTGCCGGGCATCGGCTCTGCCGACGAGCTCAAGAGCCTGATCGGCACCACCGCCAAGCTGACCTTCAACCCAGTCGTCAACCGCACCACGGACCCCGACGCCAACCCCGGCGCCCGCAACCTGCTGTTGCCGTCGATGGACGACGAGGGTGTCTATTACATCATCGAACAGACCGCCGTGGTGACGGGCGAGGAGCTGACCAACGCGCAGCCGAGCTTCGACCAGAACGGCCGCCCGGCGGTGAGCTTCCAGTTCAACCCGAGCGGCGCGCGCAAGTTCGGCGATTACACCCGCGACAACGTCGGCTCGCCCTTCGCCATCGTGCTCGACAACGAGGTGATCTCGGCCCCGGTCATCCAGGACCACATCCCCGGCGGCTCGGGCATCATCACCGGGCAGTTCTCCATCGAGCAGTCCAACGAGCTCGCCGTCCTGCTGCGCGCCGGCGCCCTTCCGGCGGAAATGACCTTCCTGCAGGAACGGACCATCGGCCCCGAACTGGGCGCCGACAGCATCGAGGCCGGCCGCATCGCGACCATCGTGGCCTTTGTCGCCGTGCTCGCCTTCATGTGGATGAGCTACGGGCTGTTCGGGCTCTTCGCCAACATCGCGCTCATCGTCAACGTCGGCCTGATCTTCGGGCTGCTGTCGATCATCGGCGCCACGCTCACGCTGCCCGGCATTGCCGGCATCGTGCTGACCGTCGGCATGGCGGTCGACGCCAACGTGCTGGTGTTCGAACGGATCCGCGAAGAGCTCAAGACGGCCCGCGGCCCGGCCCGCGCGATCGAGCTGGGCTACGAAAAGGCCCTGTCGGCGATCATCGATGCCAACATCACCACCTTCCTCACCGCGGTGATCCTGTTCGCGCTCGGCTCCGGCCCGGTCCGCGGCTTTGCCGTCACGCTCGGTCTCGGGATCATGACCTCGGTCTTCTGCGCGATCTTCGTGACGCGCCTGCTGATCGCGGTCTGGTTCGATCGCCGCCGGCCCAAAACCATCGAGGTCTGAGATGCGTCTGAAACTCGTACCCGCCGAGACCAACTGGAACTTCTTCCGGGGCTGGCAGATCACCTTCGGTGCCTCGGCGCTCGCCATGCTGGCCTCCGTGGTGCTGTTCTTCACGGTCGGCCTGAACTTCGGCATCGACTTCCTGGGCGGCACGACGATCCGCGCCGAGAGCACCTCGGCCGTCGATGTCGGCAGCTACCGCGAGGCCATCGCGCCGCTCGACCTTGGCGACGTGACGATCACCGAGGTGTTCGACAGCAGCTTCGACGAGGACAAGCACGTCGCTCAGATCCGCATCCAGCAGCAGGCGGACGAGGAGGCGGTCTCGCCCGAGCTCATCCAGGCGCTGGAGGAGGCCCTGCAGGCGATCGACCCGGAAATCACCTTCCCGTCGGTCGAAAGCGTCGGACCCAAGGTCTCGGGCGAACTGGTCTGGACGGCCATCCAGGCGGTGCTGCTCGCCATCGTGGCGGTGCTGTTCTACATCTGGCTCCGGTTCGAATGGCAGTTCTCGGTCGGTGCCGTGGTGGCGCTGGTGCATGACGTGGTGGTGACCATCGGCGTCTTCTGCCTGCTGCAGATCCGCTTCGACCTGACGATCATCGCCGCGCTGCTGACCATTGTGGGCTATTCGCTCAACGATACCGTGGTGATCTTCGACCGGGTGCGGGAGAACCTGCGCCGGTTCAAGAAGCTGAGCCTGCAGGAGGTGCTGAACCTCTCGATCAACGAGACCCTGAGCCGGACGGTGATGACCTCGCTGACGACGCTGATCGCGCTGGTCGCGCTCTACATTCTCGGCGGCGACGTCATCCGCGGGTTCGTCTTCGCGATGATCTGGGGCATCATCGTCGGCACCTATTCCACCGTCTTCGTCGCTTCGCCGGTCCTGCTGTGGCTGGGCGTGAAGCGTGACTGGTCGAAGCCGAGCCAGGGCGGTGGCACCCAGTTCGCCAATATCGACGCCTGAGGCGACCGGACGCGCCGCGGAGGAGGGCCGGGCCATGGAGTTCATCGAAGTCGAGTTTCCCGATGCCGTCCCGTTCGAGGGCTACGGTCCCGGCTTCTTCCGGATCGGCGGCGAGGTGCGGCAGGGCGATCTGCTGGTGACGGCCCGGAGCCTGCGCGGCTGGGGCGGCTATGGCGATGCCGAGGCGGTGCTGGCGCTGGCGGGAGAGATCGATTTCGTGATTGTCGGGACCGGGGCCGAGATGGCGGCGATTCCGGGCGCGTTCCGGCGCGCGCTGGAAGAGGCCGGGATCGGCGTCGAGCTGATGGCTACCGCCACGGCCTGCCGGACCTACAACGTGCTGGTATCCGAAGGGCGTCGGGTGGCGGCGGCAGTGCTGGCGCTCTGACGCCTCTGGCCTGTCACAGGGGCCCGTCGGGGGCGGGGGCGACGATGGGGCGCGGTGTCAATTCCCGCGTCGCGCGAGGATACTTTCGAACAGTTGATGGGGGGACGCTTTTGTCCCGGAGGGGCTTGGGGTAAGCGCGTGCCATGGAAGTGATCGTCGAGGATCTTGCCGTCGTCCGTGGCGGCATGCGGGTGCTGGAAGGCGTCGGGTTCCGGCTGGAGGCCGGGCGGGCGCTGGTGCTGCGCGGGCCGAACGGGATCGGCAAGACGACGCTCCTGCGGACGCTTGCCGGCCTGCAGCCCGCCGATGGCGGGCGGGTCGCGCCCGGGCCGGAGGTGATGGCCTATGCAAGCCATGCCGACGGGATCAAGGCGACGCTGAGCGTGTCGGAGAACCTTGCGTTCTGGGCCGGTCTGCACGGGGTGCAGTCGATCGCCGCGGCGCTTGCGGATTTCAACCTCGAGGCGCTTGAGGCGCGGCCCGCGGGCAGCCTGTCGGCCGGGCAGAAGCGGCGCCTGGGGCTGGCGCGGATGGCGGTGACGGGACGACCGGTATGGCTGCTCGACGAGCCGACCGTCTCGCTCGACCTTGCCAGCGTCGGGCTCTTCGCCGCGGCAGTGCGGCGGCATCTCGAGGCGGGCGGCAGCGCGGTGATCGCCACCCATATCGACCTCGGGCTCGACGGTGCCGAGGTGCTGGAACTCGGCCCCTTCAAGGCTGCGCCGCCCGAACATGACCACGATTTCCACGAGGCCTTCCTGTGATCGCGCTGCTGAAACGGGATCTCGCGCTGGCGGTTCGGGCCGGGGGCGGCTTCGGGCTGGCGCTGGCCTTCTTCCTGATCGTGGTGACACTGACGCCCTTTGCGGTGGGCCCCAACGCCGGCACGCTCTCGATCATCGCGGCGGGGATCCTGTGGCTCGGGGCGCTGCTGTCCTGCCTGCTCTCGCTCGACCGCATCCTGGCGCTCGATTACGAGGACGGGGCGCTCGAGTTGCTGGCCACGGCGCCCATTCCGCTGGAGGCGGTGGCCGGCATCAAGGCGCTCGCCCACTGGCTGACGACGGGCCTGCCGCTGACGCTGGTCGCCCCGGTGCTGGGCGTGCTGCTGAACCTGCCGGAGCCGGGCTACCTGTGGCTGACGCTGTCGCTGGCGATCGGCACGCCGGCGCTCTCCGTGGTGGGGACATTCGGCGCGGCGCTGACGGTGGGCCTGAAGCGCGGCGGGCTGTTGCTGTCGCTGATCGTGCTGCCGCTCTACGTCCCGACGCTGATCTTCGGCGCCGAAGTGGCGCGGCGGGCCTCCGAGGGCATGCCGATCTCGGAATTCTCCACGCCGCTGGCCCTGCTGGCCGGGATCACGCTCGGAACGCTCGCGCTGCTGCCCTTTGCCTCGGCTGCGGCAATCCGCATCAACCTCCGTTGAGCTACAACCGCTAGGCTTGCTTGAGCCAACTGGAACGAAGGACTAGGTTCGCGCGCATGTCACTCTGGGAATACGCCAATCCGCGAAAATTCATGGCCCTCTCCGGGGCGGTTCTGCCCATTGCAGCGGTGGGGACGGCGGTTGCGATGGTGGTCGGGCTGGTCTGGGGCTTCTTCTTCACCCCCGACGATTACCGCCAGGGCTCGACGGTGAAGATCATCTATATCCACGTGCCCTCGGCGATGATCGCCATCAACTGCTGGCTGATGATGCTGATCACCTCGCTGGTCTGGCTGATCCGCCGCCACCATGTCAGCGCCCTGGCCGCCAAGGCCGCGGCGCCGATCGGGGCGACGATGACGGTGATCGCGCTGCTGACCGGCGCGATCTGGGGCCAGCCGATGTGGGGCACCTGGTGGGCGTGGGATCCGCGGCTGACCTCGTTTTTGATCCTGTTCCTGTTCTACCTCGGCTACATGGCGCTCTGGGCGGCGGTGGAGAACCCCGACACGGCGGCGGAACTGACCTCGGTGCTCTGCATCGTGGGCTCCGTCTTTGCGGTGCTGAGCCGCTACGCGCTGGTGTTCTGGAACCAGGGCCTGCACCAGGGGGCGTCGCTGTCGCTCGACAAGGAGGAGAACGTCTCTGACGTCTTCTACTGGCCGCTGCTGATCTGTATCGCCGGTTTCGTCGGGCTCTTCATCACGCTGGTGCTGCTGCGGACACGTACCGAAGTCCGGGACCGCCGGCTCAAGGCGCTGATCGCGCGGGAGCGGATGGCATGATGCCGGATCTCGGGAAATACGCGGTCGAGGTGCTCTCGGCCTATGCCGTCACCCTCGGGCTCGTCGTGGTGCTGGTCGTGGTGTCGATACGCCAGTCGGTTCGCACGCGCACCCGGCTGCGCGACATCGAGGAGGCGCAGGCCGCGCGCCGCGCGCCCCCTGCCGATACTGCCAGAAAGGAGACCGCATCTCATGGCTAAGGTGTCGCCGCTGATGATCCTGCCGCCGGCGATTTTCCTGGCGGTGGCCGGGCTGTTCTATGCCGGGATGATGCGGGAGAACCCGGATTCGCTGCCGAGCGAACTCACCGGCAAGCCGGCGCCGGTGGTCGAGCTGACGCCTCTGGGCGACCGGCCGCTCCTGACCGATGCGGCGGTGCGGTCCGACGGGGTCAAGCTGGTGAACTTCTGGGCAAGCTGGTGCGCGCCCTGCCGGGTGGAGCATCCGCAACTCATGGCGATGGCCGAGGACGGCATCCCGGTGCACGGGATCAACTACAAGGACGAGAGCGCGAACGCGCTGAATTTCCTTGCGGGCCTCGGCGACCCCTACACCCTGTCGGGAGCCGACAGAAACGGGCGCAACGCGATCGAATGGGGCGTCTACGGCGTGCCCGAGACCTTCGTGGTTGCGGGCGATGGCACGGTCGTGCTGCGTTTCGCCGGGCCGATCACCACCGCGATCATGCGGGACAAGATCCTGCCGGCGATCGCCGAGGCCGAGGCGCTGACCAACTGAGGCGGCACGCCTCGCGTTAACCGATTTCCCGGCCGCGTTAACCACGTCGTAACCTCTTGACCCTATCCAGTCCCGAAAGAGACCACGGGCAGCAGCGGCCGTGCGGGGAGGATCCCGTCCGTTGCGCTTCCGTGGCGGGAACGGGTCATGACGAGTTTTCCTCAGACGCTGATCGACGGCACCGGTTTCACCTGGGACATGTGGAACGACGGGCGGATCGGCGACGGAACCAGCGACGCCTTCGACGCCGGGTTCGACCTGTTCCACATGCCCTATGTCAGCGACGTGACGAGCTCGATGTCCGGGCGGCAACTCACGATCTCGGGGGTATCGAACGAGGCGGGCGCGGAGATCACCTTCGAGCGCAGCCTCTATGTGCCGACCACCGGCGGCTGGGCGCGGTTCGTCGACACCGCGACCAACATCGGCGCCGCAACGCAGACCGTCACCTTCTCGGTGCGGACGGACCTGGGCTCCAACTACGCGACGGAGATCCTCGCCACGTCCTCGGGCGACCTGGCTTTCGACAGTGACGATCGCAGCATCCTCACCGACGACGGCAATGCGCAGGGCGACCCGATGGTCGGCATCGCCTTTGGCGACGGGTCGCGCCCGGCGGATTACACGCTGATCAGCAACGACGACGT
Organism: Tropicimonas sediminicola; assembly: GCF_900188335.1. Taxonomy (GTDB): domain Bacteria; phylum Pseudomonadota; class Alphaproteobacteria; order Rhodobacterales; family Rhodobacteraceae; genus Tropicimonas; species Tropicimonas sediminicola. The sequence continues at coordinate 512,502 of NZ_FZOY01000003.1, forward strand.
GATCTTCGAATACACGGTGACCCTGGCTCCGGGGGAGAGCGCCTCGATCCTCTATTTCGGCGTCCAGAGCTACGATCTGTCCGATGCACAGGCGATGCTCGCGGTGCTGGGCGGCCCGTTGCCCGGCAGCATGCTGGAGGGGATCCCCGACGAGACGCTCGCGCAAATCCTCAACTACGGAACGGGTGTGAGCCGCCCCGACACCCATTACGGCAACGAATTCGACGATCTGCTCGGCGGCAGCTCGCTGGACGAGACGTTCTACGCGCTCGAGGGCGACGACATGGTCCTTGCCGAAGGCGGCGCGGATACCGTCTGGGCCGGCGACGGCAATGACACCGTTCTGGCCGGCGCGGGCAACGACATGGTCGATGGCGGCGCCGGCGATGACGTCCTGCTCGGCGGAGATGGCAATGACACCCTGATCGGCGGCGTCGGCGCCGACCACCTCGTCGGCGGGGCCGGGAACGACCTGCTCGAGGGCGGCGATGGCGACGACTGGCTTCTGGGCGAGGCCGGTGCGGACCTTGTCACGGGCGGTGCCGGCAAGGACAGGCTCTCCGGCGGGGTGGGCGACGATACCCTGTTCGGCGATGCGGGCGACGATATCCTCATCGGCGGCGACGGCGCGGACGCGATCGACGGCGGCGCGGGGATCGACCTGGCGAGCTATGCCGGCTCCAACGACGCGGTCGTGATCGACCTCGCGGCCGGACTTGCCTCCGGCGGTCACGCGACCGGAGACCAGCTCGCAGGGATCGAGGGCGTGGAGGGGACGCCCTTTGCCGACGACCTCACCGGCGACGATGCGGCGAACCAGTTCCGTCCCGGCCTGGGCGAGGACGTTGTCGACGGGGCAGGCGGCTTCGACATCCTCGACTATTCCGACGCCTCCGGGCCGGTGACGCTGACCATCGGCGCCGGCACCTCGACGCAGGAGACCGGCGGATCGAGCCGCGACGTGATCACCTCCATCGAGGGAGCCATCGGTTCCCAGTTCGACGACCTGCTGATCGGCACCGCCGATTACGAGGAATTTCGCGGCGGCGCGGGCGACGACCGGATCGAGACCAACGGCGGCGATGATCAGGCCCTCGGCGGCAGTGGCGACGACACGCTGATCGGGGGCAACGGGGCCGAGACCCTGATCGGTGGAACCGGCGGGGATTACATCGAAGGCGGCAACGGCAATGACTGGATCGAGGGCGGCGATGGCTGGGACACGCTGATCGCCGGAACTGGCGATGACGTGGTCACGGGCGGCGCCGGCAAGGACACGCTCGACGGCGGCAGCGGGCATGATCAGCTGGACGGCGGCGGCTCGAACGACGTGCTGATCGGCGGATGGGGGCGCGACACCCTGCTGGGCGGCTACGGGGCGGACATCCTGCAGGGGGACGGCAGCAACGACCTGCTCGATGGCGGCAAGGGCAACGACCAGTTGACCGGCGGCACCTACAGCGACACCTTCGTGTTCTCCAAGGGCTACGGCAAGGACGTCATCCACGACTTCACACCGGGCGAGGATCTGCTCGATCTCGGCAATGCCGGGTTCTCCAAATTCGCCGCCGTGCAGGACGCTGCTGTCGAGTTGGCGGACCGCCTGCGGATATTCGTGACCTCGACCGACAAGCTGGACCTGATGGGCTGCACCCTGGACGATCTGCAGGCCTCGGACGTGCTGCTCTAGCGGATAGATGCCGACCCGGGCCCCGGGCGGTTGCCGGCAGGGCCTTCTTTGCGACACGCTTTCGGCCAAGTTTTGAGGTCCATATCGGACCCGTCAATGGCCCGGAAAGAAAGAACGCATGTCGACCGCAAGCACCGTTGAGCGCCAGATGCTCGAACTGATCAACAAGGCCCGAGCCGAGGTCGGACTGCATCCGCTGCAACTTGAACTCGATCTCAACGCGGCCGCCGAGGATCACAGCGACTGGATGCTGAAGACGGACACCTTCTCGCACACCGGCGTGGACGGGTCGTCTCCCGGCGATCGCATGAAGGCCGCGGGCTTCGAGTTCAGCGGCAGCTGGAGCTGGGGCGAGAACGTCGCCTGGCAGAGCGAACGCGGCGCCTCCGGCATCTCCGACGATGTCGAGAACCTGTTCAACGCCCTGATGGACAGCGACGGCCACCGGGCCAACATCCTGGGGAAGGGGTTCGACTACGTCGGCATCGGAGTGGAAACCGGAGATTACAAGGGCTGGGATGCGGTCATGGTCACCCAGACCTTCGCTTCGACCGCGGCGACGGTGGCGCTCGACACGGGCAGCGCGTCCGCTTCCCTGTCCGGCAATCTCGTGCTTGACGGAACGAGCGCAGCCGACACGCTCTCGGGCGGGGCCGGCGCGGATATCCTGAAAGGCCGGGGCGGCGCGGATACACTCAAGGGCGGCGGCGGCGCTGATGAGCTTCTGGGACAGAAAGGGCAGGATCTGCTCAAGGGCGGCAAGGGCAACGACATCCTGAAGGGCGGGGTCGGCGGAGATATCCTGCGCGGCAACAACGGGAAGGACAAGCTGCTTGGCGGCAACCAGAAGGATCTGCTCGATGGCGGGCTCGCCAATGACAGCCTGACCGGCGGCAGCGGCGCGGACCGCTTCGTGTTCGGGGACGGATACGGCACCGACAGGATCACGGATTTCCAGGACGATCTGGACCTTGTCCGGCTGGACGATGCGCTCTGGTCGGGCACGCTCAGTGCGGCAGAGGTGATCCGCAAGTTTGCCGACGTCCAGAAAGGCAACGTGGTCTTCGACTTCGGCGACGAGGTGCTCATCGTCGAGGGGATCGATGATGCGTCCCTGCTGAGGGACGATCTGAACATCGTCTGACGCTGCGGGCGGCGCCGGTGTCCCGGCGCTGGCCCAGGTTGCGCCTCGCGCGTCAGTCCGCGCCGCGGGTCAGGGCGGCGACGCCGGTGCGGGCGATCTCGATGAGGCCGAGCGGGCGCATGAGCTCGGCGAAGGCGTCGATCTTTTCCGTCGAACCGGCGATCGAGAAGACGAAGCTCTCGAGCGTGGAATCCACTGCGTTTGCGCGAAAGATGTCGGCCAGTCGCAGCGCCTCGACCCGCTTGTCGCCGGTGCCCGCAACCTTCAGCAGCGCCAGTTCGCGCTCGACCGAGGGGCCCTCGGTGGTCAGGTCCTGCACCTTGTGCACGGGAACCAGCCGGCCAAGCTGGGCCTTGATCTGCTCGATCACCTCCGGCGTGCCGGTGGTCACGACGGTGATCCGGGAGCGGTGCCCGGTGTGGTCGACCTCGGCCACGGTCAGGCTCTCGATGTTGTAGCCGCGTCCGGAGAACAGGCCGATCACGCGGGCCAGCACCCCGGCCTCGTTGTCGACGACCACCGCCAGCGTATGCGTCTCGATGACCTCGGCATTGGGGTTGCGCAGGTCGTAGGCGGAATGCTTCGACGAACCCTGTTCGATCTTGAGTGCGGACATCTGGTGTTCCTCGTCTATTGCGCCAGCTCGCGCGTGCAGCGACGTGCATACACCGCGAGGTCGTGGCAGGAAAGGTCGATACCGACGCATGGCATGGCGGGCGCACGGAGCGCGATCTGCCGGGGATATGCGTGAGTGGCTGTCATGGGTCAGGCCTTCCGGGCCTGTGCATCGCGCCGGGGCACGGCGGCGATGCACAGTCCGAGCGCGGTCAGGACCAGCGGCGCCAGAAGGAAGCCGACCGGCAGTTCGACGCCGCCGAGCAGGTTCACAACGAGCAGCGCGGGGCCGGCGCCGAGCCAGCACAGGCCGAAGACCGTGAGGCCGGCCGGGCGGAACTCGAGCACCCCGGCGCGCAGCAGGAACAGGCCCGTGGCGGCAAGAAAGGCGGTGTCGTAATGCCAGAGGTGGGGCGAGGCGGCGGGAATGGCGGCCGCGAGCGTCGCCGCCTTGAGGTCGAAACTCGCGGTCGGGCTGCGCCAGCAGCGCCAGACCGCCCAGGCGGCGAGGGCCACGACGCCCCATTGCGCGGCCATCGCGGCATCCGGGTTGACGCCGAGCTGCGACAGCACGCCGAAGGTGGTGCAGATCAGGGGCTCCTGCGCCGCGCCGGCGTGCAGCACCGATCCGAATTCCCTGAGGGTGTCGGACAGCGCCGGCCAGTAGCCGAAACCGAAGACGAGCGTCGGCAGCAGCGCAACCGCCACGGCGGAAACGCAGGCCGCCAGGATCGTGCGCCAGAGCCCGGCGGCGAGCAGCGCCACGGGGATCAGGATGCCGAGCTGCGGCTTGAAGGTCAGCAGACCGATCAGGATTCCGGCAGCCACCATGCGCCCGTCCCGGATGCAGGCGAGCGCACCGACCAGCCCGGCCAGGAACAGCAGCGAGTTCTGCCCGACCCAGAGCGCCGGAAGCAATGCCGGCGCCGCGATCATGAAGCGCCAGGCCGCCGGTTCGGTGCGGGTGAAGGGGCGCAGCGCGAGCGCGACGGCCGCGAGCGACATCGCGTCGAACAGCGCCCAGGCCGGCACGAAGGGCAGGGCCCCGAGCGGCGTCAGCAGCAGCAGGAAGATCGGCGGATAGACCCAGAACAGATAGGACGGCGCGCCGTCCGGGCCGGTTGCCTCCGACCCCGGCACGGCCACGGGCGCGAAGGCGTCCAGCGGCATGCCCTGAACGGCCTGGCGCGCGGCCTCCCAGTAGACATGGAAGTCGATCGCCACGGGAACCGGGCCGGCGAACTCGGGCGCGAGGATCGCCTTGGCAAAGGTGGCCACCAGGTTGCTGATCAGGAAGACCAGCGCGATCTTCGCGGCCAACCGGCCGGTGTCGGTCCCGAAAGGGCGCAGGCGAAGGTCGCCTGCGTCCCCGGGCTGTTCCCGTTCGACGGACATGATCGGAGCGGGCCTCGGATCAGACCAGGACCGCGCCCGAGGTGCCGATCGCGTCCTTGGTCGACGCTTCGCCGAGCAGCATGTTGTTGTGCGGCTCGCCCGACGGGATCATCGGGAAGCAGTTCTCGTGCTTCTCGACGAGGCAATCGAAGATCACCGGGCCGTCGTGCTTGATCATCTCCATGATCGCGTCGTCCAGATCCTTGGGGTCCGACACCATGAAGCCCTTGGCGCCGAAGGCCTCGGCCAGCTTCACGAAATCGGGCAGGGCCTCGGACCAGCTGTGGGAGTAGCGCTCGCCGTGCAGCAGCTCCTGCCACTGGCGGACCATGCCCAGGCGCTCGTTGTTGAGGATGAACTGCTTGACCGGCAGGTCGTATTGCCGCGCGGTGCCCATCTCCTGGACGTTCATCAGGAAGGAGGCATCTCCCGCGACGTTGATGACCAGGCTGTCGGGATGCGCCACCTGCGCGCCGATCGAAGCCGGCAGGCCGTAGCCCATGGTGCCCAGCCCGCCGGAGGTCATCCAGCGGTTCGGCGCGTCGAAGGTCAGGAACTGTGCCGCCCACATCTGGTGCTGGCCCACGTCGGTCGCGATGTAGCGGTCATAGCCGCGGGTCAGCGCTTCCAGCCGTTCCAGCGCGTATTGCGGTTTGATGATCGTGTCCGAGTTCTTGTAGGTCAGGCAGCGAACGGCCTTCCACTCCTCGATCTGCGCCCACCATTTCGCCAGGCCTTCCTTGTTCACCTTGCGCCCGCGTGCCTTCCAGATCCGCAGCGCGTCTTCCAGAACGTGGGCGACGTCGCCGATGATCGGCAGCTCGGTCCGGATCACCTTGTTGATCGAGCTCGGGTCGATATCGATATGCGCCTTGATCGAATGCGGGCTGAAATCCGCGATACGGCCGGTGATGCGGTCGTCGAAACGGGCGCCGATGTTGATCAGCAGGTCGCAGCCGTGCATCGCCAGGTTGGCCTCGTAGAGACCATGCATCCCCAGCATGCCCAGCCAGTGCTTGCCGCTGGCCGGATAGGCGCCGAGACCCATCAGCGTCGAGGTGATCGGGAAGCCCGTCGCCTCGACGAACTCCCGCAGGAGCTGGCTCGCGACATTGCCCGAGTTGATGACGCCGCCGCCAGTGTAGAACACCGGCCGCTCCGCGGTCTCCATCGCGGCGACCAGCTCGGTGATCATCTCGATGTCGCCCTTGACCTTCGGGTGGTAGTGCCCGCCCTTGGCCTCGCGCGGGCCGACATAGGTGCCGGTGGCGAACTGGACGTCCTTGGGGATGTCGATCAGCACCGGGCCGGGGCGGCCGGTGGTGGCGACGTGGAAACCCTCGTGGATCGTCTCGGCCAGGTCGTCGGTCTCCTTCACCAGCCAGTTGTGCTTGGTGCAGGGGCGGGTGATGCCGACGGTGTCGGCCTCCTGGAAGGCGTCGGAGCCGATCATGAAGGTCGGAACCTGGCCCGACAGGACGACCATCGGGATCGAATCCATCAGCGCGTCGGTGATGCCGGTGACGGCATTGGTCGCGCCGGGACCGGAGGTGACCAGGACGACGCCGGGCTTGCCGGTGGACCGGGCGTAGCCTTCGGCGGCATGGGCCGCGCCCTGCTCGTGGCGCACCAGGATGTGCTTGATGCCCTGGTCCTGGAAAATCTCGTCATAGATCGGAAGGACGGCGCCGCCGGGGTAGCCGAACACGACGTCCACACCCTGATCCTTCAGGGCCTGGACCACCATTCTTGCTCCGGTCATCTGCTGCGCCATCTTGCTTCTCCATCTACGTCTGGCGTTGCGGCAATAAAAAACCCCCGTCGTGGACGAGGGCGCATGGGGAACCGTTATGGTCAACCGTTACCGGCCCATGCGCCTTTCCTCTACGAGTACAAGAATGATCGCCATTCTCGGGGTTCCCTTGCTGTCGTGCGCGGGACCTTAGGCGTGTCCGCCGGGAGCGTCAACGGCTTTTGCGGATAAAATGACGCAGCGCGGGCGCGGTTTGGAATTTTCTTTCGCGGGAGGCGATTGCGGCCGGCGATGGTGTTCGCCGGCCGGAACCTGCGGGGCAGGGCGCCCTGCGGGCGTCATGCGAAGTCGAGCGTGTCCGGAAGCAGGATCCAGCTGGTGTTGCTCACGCGCTGGTTGCCGAAATCCTCGAGCTCGATGCCGGAGTCGGCGGTGCCGTCGCCGTCCTGGTCGATCCGGACAAAGCCGTTCCGCAACTGGATCTCGTAGACGCCTTCCTCGCCGCTGAAGCCCTTCTTGCCGATGAAGCGGATTTCGTCGATCGGTTCGAAGAGCAGCGCGGAATCGTTGGTCAGGTCGAGCTTGTCGCCCTGGCGGGCCTTGAAGTCGGTGACCTTGGTCCAGCCGTAGATCTCGCCGGGGATGCCGCCCGCCTGAAACCTGTCGGCCCCGCCGCCGCCGGTCCAGACGTTGTCGCCGTTGAAGTCGGAGAAGAACGTGTCCTTTCCCTTGCCGCCGCTGGCGATGTCGGTACCGTCGCGGCCGTCGAGGTAGTCGTTTCCGTTGCCGCCGATCAGGGTGTCGTCGCCGCTGTGGCCGTCAAGCCAGTCACTGCCGCCGCCGCCGATCAGCTTGTCGTCGCCGAGACCGCCGTTCAGGAAGTCCGCGCCGCCGCGCCCGTTGAGGTTGTCGTCGCCCACCGAGCCGTTCATGTGATCGGTGCCGGTGCTCAACTTGCCGCGCAGGCCGGTGCTGGTGAGTTCGTTCCAAACCAGCGTCGAGCTGCCGACGTTGAGGATCCGGGCCAGGTCGACGCCCGAGTTGATGTCGATCTTGGCCTGGGTCACCCCGTCGGCCTTGAAGGTGACGCCGGTGATCTCGCCGGTCCAGGCGCCGCCGACCTTCCGGAAATTGCCGTCGAACGACACCACGACCTTCATCTGGAAGCCCGTGTAATCGGTGAAGTCGTCCTTCAGTCGGATGACATCGGCCCGCTTGGTTTTCGGCAGGGCGGCGTCCCAGCTTTCCTGTTCGAAAAAGATCCGCGCGTTGGTGAACTGGTAGAGGACGCTGGCGTTGTAGGACGGAACGGCCGCGGCCTTGGTAAAGACGGAAACAGGCATTCTTATGCTTTCTTAACGTTAACAATAGTATGGGCGGCAGCGCCGCCTCGGAAAGCAGTAGAAGGCCCGAAAGCCGTTTGGCAACAAATGTTTCGCACCGGCCCTCTTCCGGCTGGCCGGGCGTGCACCGCAGGTCACAGACCAGGGCGGTGCACGGGTTGCTGCGGTTCTCAGAGCCCGACGCCGGTGCCCTGAAGGACCCCGTGTTCCATGGCGTAGCGGGTCAGCCCGGCGGTCGAGGAGATGCCGAGCTTGCGCTTGATGTTCTTGCGGTGCGTCTCGACCGTGCGGACCGAGATATCCAGCGCGTTCGCCACCTCCTTGTTGGACTTGCCCTGCGCCAGCTGCAGCAGGATCGTCTGTTCCCTGCTGGTCAGCGGCTCGCGCCCGGTGCCGTCGCTCGGGCGGAGCGCCGTGGTGGCGCCGGTGCAGAGATATTGCTCGCCCGCCATCACCCGGTCGATCGCGTCCTTGATGGCGTCGGTCGGCACGTCCTTGAGAACGTAGCCCTTGGCGCCGTGGCTGAGGGCGGTCGAGATGTACTCGGGGCTGTCGTGCATCGACAGGATCAGCACCCGCAGGTCGGGGTGGTCCTCCATCAGCATCTCGGTCGCCGAGAGCCCGTTCACGCCGGGCATGTTGAGGTCCATCAGCACCACGTCGGGCTTGAGCGCGGCAACCTGGTCCACTGCCTCGCGGCCGTTCGACAGGGTGCCGACAACCTCGATGTCGGGGTAGGTCTCCAGGATCGCCTCGATCCCTTCGGCCACCATCGGGTGGTCGTCGACGATCAGCACACGGGTCGGGGTCATGCGCGTTTCCTTTCTCTCGTCTCGCCGTTTCGCGGCGCGTTGCCGGAGCCGGATTCCGGGGGCAGCATGTGGCTGAGCGGCACCTGCGCCTCGATCACCGTGCCGGTGCGTGAACTGAGGATGCGCAGCGTGCCGTCGAGGCGCTCCACCCGCTCCTGCATGTTGCGCAGGCCGAGCCCCTGGGCCCGGGCGCTGTCGGTCTCTTCGGACGCCGCCATGCCGCGCCCGTCGTCCTCGATCCGCAGGGTTGCGCCGGCCTTGTGGCCGAAGACCCGCAGGCTGACGCGGCTGGCGCCGGCGTGACGCTCGATGTTGGTGAGGGCCTCCTGCGCGATCCGGTAGAGCGCGATCTTGGCCTCCTGGTCAAGCCGGTTGCGGAACACGACCGTTTCGAAATCCGTTTCGATTCCGGTCCTTGCGCCGAATTCTTCCATCAGGGACTGAAGTGCCGGGCCGAGGCCAAGGTCGTCGAGCACGCCGGGACGCAGGTCGCGGCTGATGCGGCGGACCTCCTGGATCGCGCCGCCGAGCGCATCGATCCCGGCATCGAGGTTCGCCTCCGCGCGCGTGTCGCCTGCACGCATCCTGCGGCGGGCCAGTTCCAGCGCATAACGCACGCCGACGAGGATCTGGCTGATCGAGTCGTGCAGCTCGCGCGCGACCCGGCCGCGCTCCTCCTCCTGCGTGTCGAAGATCCGTTGGGTAAGGGCCTTGAGCTTGGCATCGGCCAGCCGGCGCTCGCGGATGTTGAGGATGAGTCCCGAGAGGAAGACGAGAAGCAGGGCGCTGAGGGTAATCGCGGCGATCCAGAGGAACGTCCGCTGCACGCGCGTCTCCGTCTCGGCGCGGGCGGCCGCGACCGTGTCCAGCACGTCGTCGATGAAGATGCCGGTCCCGATCGCCCATTGCCAGTCCTGCAGCCCGATCACATAGGCCACCATCCGCGCCGTCTCGCCGGTCGAGGGTTTGCGCCACAGGAAGCTGTGATAGCCCGTGCCGCTCCGGGCGATCCGGATCAGCTCGCTGACGATCGGCGTGCCCTCGGCGTCGACAAGATCGATCCAGTTGCGGTTGATCAGGTCGGTCTGGCGGGGGGCGACGAGGTTGGTGCCGTCGTAATCGTAGACGAAGAAATAGCCGTCCTGGCCATAGATCATGGCGGCGAGGGTCTGCATGACCCGGCGCTTCGCGTCCTCGTCATCGGGCAGGGCGCGGCCGTAATCCTCGAGGATCGCGGTGCGGGCGAGGGAGATGTAATTCTCCAGCTCGTCGCGCTTGGCGGCAATCATCTGCCGTTCCAGTTCGGCGATCTCCCGATCGGCGAGGCTGCGCGCCTGCACCGCCACCAGCACCGAGATCGCCGCCACGGCGAGGACGAGCGGCACCGTCGCCAGAAGCGAGAGCTTCTGGGCGTAACTCAGGCGGCCCCGACGTGGGGCGGCGCGCGGTGTGCGATGAGCCTCTGCCAGGCACGTCCTCCCTGAACCTGCCGGTTGCATCGAAAGCGGCTGTCCGGCTGCGAATCTACGCCCCTTCAGGGGAGCGATGCAAGGCGGCGGGGGCGATTCGGCAAACGGCGCGAATCGGCGGCGGCTGTCTTTGCCGTCGATTCGAACCGGGGGCTTTCGGGGGGGCGGACGGGGCGTCCGGGTGGGCTGTTTGTCCCCCATCTACGTGATTTGCCGGCGACATCAGGGCGGTTTCCCCTGCGTCATACGTATTTGTCGGTATTTGACCACGGCCAGCTTGTGAGTAGTGTGCCCAGCACTCGAAAACGATCCGCCCACCGAAGGGTGGGCATCCAAGACGATTGGGAGGACTCTGAATGGATCGTCGTTCATTTCTGAAGACGTCGGCACTGGGCGGTTCGGCCGCTGCCGCGACCGCACTGGCCGCGCCGGCTTATGCCCAGGGCAAGCGCACGCTGACCATGGTGACCACCTGGGGCCGCGGCCTTGCCGGCGTCTTCGACGCGGCGCAGCGCGTGGCCGACAGCGTGACCGCCATGACCGACGGCCAGCTGACCGTCGAGGTCAAGGCTGCGGGCGAGCTCGTGGGCGCCTTCGAGGTCTTTGACGCCGTGACCGCTGGTCAGGCCGACATGTACCACGGCGCCGACTACTACTTCGTCGGTCAGCACCCGGCCTTTGCCTTCTTCACCGCGGTGCCCTTCGGCATGACCGCGCAGGAGCTGGCCAACTGGTACTACATGGATGGCGGCATGGAGCTGCACCATGAGCTGGGCGAGCTGTTCGGCATCAAGTCGTTCCTCGCCGGCAACACCGGCGCGCAGGCCGGCGGCTGGTACCGCAAGGAGATCAACGGGCCGGAAGACTTCAACGGTCTCAAGTTCCGCATGCCGGGTCTCGGCGGCGAAGCGCTCGGCAAGCTCGGCGCGTCCGTGCAGAACCTGCCGGGCTCCGAGGTGTATCAGGCCCTGGCCTCCGGCGCCATCGACGGCACCGAGTGGATCGGTCCCTGGGCGGACGAGAAGGCCGGCTTCCAGGAGATCACCAAGTTCTACTACACCGCCGGCTTCCACGAGCCGGGTGCGGGCCTGTCGGTCGCGACCAACCTCGAGGTGTTCAACAGCCTCACCCCCGCGCAGCAGAAGATCATCGAGATCGCCTGTGCCGAAACCCACCAGTGGAACCTCGCACAGTTCCTGGCCAACAACGGCGCCGCCCTGCAGCGCCTGCAGTCGGCCGGTGTGAAGGTCCTGAGCTTCCCCGATTCCGTCTGGGACGCGATGGGCAACGCCGCCAAGGAAACGCTCGAAGGCAACCGCGACGGCGATCTCTACGACAAGATCTACGACAGCGCCTTTGCGTCGATGCGTTCCTCCTCCGGCTGGATCGAGGCTTCCGAGGGCACCTACCGTGCCCAGCGGGACCGCGTCCTCGGCTGATCGGGACATTCTCGACACGGCGGGCAGGCCTTCGGGGCCTGCCCGTTCGCCATCCGTGGCGCGCCTCGGCGCGCCAGGGTGACACGTACACGACCTTCGGGGGACGGGCCACATGGGACTGGTCGAGGCATGGGGCGGCACCGCCCTCGGTTGGCTTGCCGCCAACATCATCGAATCCTTCTACAACTTCTTCTACGCCATCGCCCATCCGGGCCTCTGGCTCGACTGGTCGGACAAGGAAGCGATCATGCGCTTCGCCTATTACGGCGGGTCGGTCGAGTTCTTCTTCGTCGTCTTCACCGCCTTCCTGGTGCTGACCGCGGTGGGGATGGTCTGGAACCGGGTGATGTGGGGCGTGGTGATCGGGCTCGAGACCTTTGCCAACACGGTCGGGCGCGTCATCGCATGGGCCGGGCTGCTGATGGTGCTGCAGCAGATCGTCATCGTCTTCATGCAGCGCATCTTCGCCGCCAGCCAGATCTCGCTCGGCTTCGGCATGACGGCGACATTCGACGTCTCCTGGTGGTCTGAGGAACTCAAGCTCTACAACGCCGCGATCGTCGCTCTCTGCGCCACCTACACCTTCGTGCAGGGCGGCCACGTGCGGGTCGACCTGGTCTATTCGGTGGTCCGCCACCGCACCCGCAAGATGATCGACATGGCCGGCAGCCTGATCTTCATGATGCCGATGGCCGTGGTGATCTGGATGTACGGCTGGTTCTTCATGTGGCGGCATCTGATCACCCCCAAGATCTCGGCCTCCGACCAGCTCGACCTGATGGTGCGCAAGGCGCGGATCGTGAAGTGGAACGTGGAGACGATCGGCTTCTCGCCGAACGGGTTCAACGCCTACTTCCTGTTCAAGCTGCTGCTCGTCGCCTTCGCCGGGATGGTGTTCCTGCAGGCCATCGCCTTCTTCTACCGCTCCTATCTCGAACTGATCGAGGGCGAGGCGAGCGAAGGCAAGTATCTCGACAAGGACAAGCTGGGCGACGCGGACGCCGAGCGTGTCGCGGAAATTCACTAAGAGGCTGGTCAGATGTTTCTCGGTCTGGACGGGGTCGAAATCGGCCTGATCATCGTGTTCCTGTGCCTGTTCGGCGCAATTCTTTCCGGCTTCCCGGTCGCCTTCGCCATCGGCGGCGCGGCGCTGATCTCCTTCGGCATCATCGCGGCGCTGGATTCGGCGGGGCTGCTGATCCACCAGGCGATCGATACCGGCTCGGACGCCTACAACGCCCTGTTGCGGGAGGGGGTGCCGCCGGATGCGGTCTCGATCTTCCGCTATCCGGACCTGCCGCGCGTGGCCGAGGCCGTGTTCCCCGGTGGCTGGGAACAGGCGATGGACCGCAACCTCAGCTTCATCGTCAACCGGATGAACGAGCGCGTGCTCGCCGGCCAGTCGATCGAGACGCTGCTGGCGGTGCTGATGTTCGTGATGATGGGCATCACGCTGGAGCGCTCCAAGATCGCCAACGACCTGCTGACCACGATGGCGCGCGTCTTCGGCCCGCTTCCGGGCGGTCTCGCGGTCTCCATCGTCGTCGTGGGCGCCTTCCTCGCCGCCTCCACCGGCATCGTCGGCGCGACCGTGGTGACGATGGGCCTGCTCGCCCTGCCGACCATGCTGCGCAACAACTACGCGCCGGAACTGGCGACGGGCGTGATCGCGGCCTCCGGAACCCTGGGGCAGATCATTCCGCCCTCCATCGTGATCGTGCTGCTGGGAACGCTCGCGGGCGACCTCTATTCGGCCGCGCAGGAAGAGCGCGCGCAGCTCGTGGGCTGTTCGGATGCGCTGACATACCTGGGCGAACCGGCGGTCGTCTCGGTCGGCACGCTGTTCCAGGCGGCGCTGCTGCCCGGCATCCTGCTCGCCGTCCTCTACGCCGCCTATGCGCTGGCCTATGCGCTGCTGAACCCGGAAAAGGCGCCCCCGGTGGCGATGGAACCGGGCAGTGGCGAGCCGGTGGCCCGCAGCGAGGCGCTGACTTGGTTCCTCTTCATTCCGGCCGCGCTGATCGGCGGCACGCTCCTGCTGTCCTCGATGAACGTGATCGGCTCGCAGGACGTCACCGTCGACAGCTTCTCCGATGCCGGTCAGACGGCGAGCCTGCGCACCGGGGTGAGCGAGCAGTGCCAGGCGGCGATGATCGACCTGCATGGGCAGGAAGCCTGGGATGCCGCCGTCGCCCAGCAGGCGGAGATCGACGCTGCCGGCGGGGTGCAGGAGAGCGTCAAGCTCTCGGAGGAGGAGATCCAGACGCTCCGCGCCGAGAAGATCGCCAATGCCCCGATCCTGTCGAGCTCCATCGTGACCGGCTTCCTGCTGCTCGCGCTGGTGCTGACCACGGCGCGCGGGGTCTCGCCCTCGGGCAACCCGCGCGACCTGATGATCGGCGGGGCGGGTATCCTGCTGGCGCTGGCGGTGGACGCGGCCTTCATCGGGCCGTTGACGACGCCGGGCCAGACGGTGCTGCTGCTGGCGATCCCGCTCGCGATGGTGCTTTACGGCTGCCGGACGGCGGCGGGCTATCTCGGGCAGAGCGAGCTGCTGCGCGTCGTCTTCCCGCCGCTGGTGCTGATCGTCGCCGTGCTCGGCTCGATCCTCGGCGGCATCACCAATCCGACGCCCGCCGCGGCGCTCGGCGCCGGTGGTGCCCTGATGCTGGCCGCCTATCGGCGGCTGGCGGAGGAGGACGGCAAGGGCGGGGTGATCATCTGGTCCACCTTCGCGATCATCGTGATGATCCTCGTCGGCGTGAACTTCGACCTGCGGGTGAACCAGGACTCCGTCTCCGCGGAAAACTGGATCGCTTTCATCGTCGCCCAAGGCGCCTATCTCTTCGCGATGTTCGGCATCCTCTACGCGTGCTGGGTGCTCTTCGCCAAGGGCGTGCTGCGGCCGGTGGTGCGCGAGACCGCCAAGGTCACCTCGATGGTCTTCACCATCCTGATCGGCTCGCAGCTGCTGAACCTCGTGGTGATCTCCTTCGGTGGCGAGCATTACATCCAGCAGTTCCTGCGGTCGTACGACAGCGAGATCACCGTCTTCCTGATCGTGATGCTGGTGCTCTTCATTCTCGGCTTCGTGCTCGATTTCCTGGAGATCATCTACATCGTCATCCCGATCGTCGGGCCGGTGATCTATGGCGGTACGATGGACCCGAAATGGGTGACGATCATGATCGCGGTGAACCTGCAGACCTCGTTCCTCACGCCGCCGTTCGGCTTCGCGCTGTTCTACCTGCGCGGCGTGGCGCCCAAGGAGGTCACGACGGGCCACATCTATCGCGGCGTGCTGCCCTTCGTGCTGATCCAGGTCGCGGCGCTCGGGCTGCTCTGGCTGGTGCCGTCCATCGTCACCATCGTGCCGGACCTGATCCCGCAGTAGCGGGACAGGGGATCGCGCGGAAATGCGGGGCCTTCGGGCCCCGCTGCCGTTTCGGGGCAGGGGTCAGGTGGTCCGGGGCTCGATCAGGTCCCAGGCGTTGCCGAACGGGTCTTCCCAGACGGCGACACTGCCATAGGGCTCGTGGCGCGGAGGCTCCCGGAAGGTCACACCGGCGGCCAGCATCGCGGCATGGTCCCGCGCGAAATCGTCGGTGGTGAGGAAGAACCCAACGCGCCCGCCGGTCTGGTTGCCGATGGCGGCCTCCTGTTCCGGGCCGTCCGCCCGGGCGAGCACCAGCCGGCACTGGCCGCCCGGCGGCGCCACGGTGACCCAACGCTTGCGGCCCTGGGGGATGTCTTCCAGCAGGTCCCAGCCTAGCGCACCGCAGTAGAAGGCGATGGCCGCGTCGTAATCCGGGACGACGAGCGAGACGGCCGAGACGAACTGCATCTCAGCCGCGGGTCGGGCGGGTGTCTGGAAGGTGGATCCGCGCCACCTGTTCGGCGATCGGATCGACGGAGAGGGGATGGGTCTCGGAGCTGTGCTCCTCCGGGTCGCCGATGGGCTGCCAGGCGCCGTTCTTGTAGATCTCCAGCGCATCGAACCCGGCCTTGTAGCCCATCTTGGGACTGCCGGGCACCCAGTAGCCTAGGTAGACATAGGGCAGGCCGGCGGAGCGGGCGATCTCGATGTGATCGAGGATCAGGTAGGTGCCGAGCGAACGTTGGGCGAGGTCGGGCTCGTAGAAGCTGTAGACCATGCTCAGCCCGTCATCGAGCACGTCGGTCAGGCAGACCGCCGCCAGGTCCCCGGCCTCGGGATTTTGCGGCACGTCGAGCCCGGGCTCGCGATATTCCACGAGCCGCGACCGCACGGGCGTCTCCTCCACCATCGCGGCGAATTCGAAGATGTCCATGTCGGCCATGCCGCCATCGGCGTGACGGCTGTCGAGGTAGCGGCGGAACAGGGCGTACTGCGCCTCCGTCGCCCAGGGCGAGGTGGCGTTGCGCTCCAGCGAGCTGTTCTTGCGCATGGCGCGGCGCTGGCTGCGGCTGGGCTGGAAATCGGCGACCCTGATCCGGGCGGAAAGGCAGGCGTTGCAATCGGCGCAGGACGGGCGATAGAGCACGTTCTGCGAGCGGCGGAAGCCCTGCTTGGACAAGGCGTCATTGAGCTGTTCGGCATGTTCGCCCTGGAGCGCGGTGAACAGCTTCCGTTCCATGCGACCTTTCAGGTACGGGCATGGCTGCGGGGCAGTTACATAGAACTGCGGAGCAATTGGAAGTGTGTGGCGCATGCCGGCTGACGTGAATTCCTGAAAACTTGGCAAAACGGTAGCAGGGGTTGGCCAACTCGCCAACCCCCGTTTGTTCTGTGTCTTCAGCGGGTTCGGTTAAGCGCCGTCGACCCGAGTGCGAGATCGGGCAATCCCTGGCCGCGGGCCGTGGTCAGCATGAGGATCGCGGAGGCGATCTGCGGCAGCAGAAACGAGAAGCAAACCATGTGCATCAGCGTGTGCATTGCCGCATCGGGAAAGCTGAACCGTTCGCCGCGGAAAGTGCGCAGTTCGATCGACATCAGCCGCATTCCGAGCGTGGCCGAGCCGTTGGCAATGGTGAACGTCCGGTAGAGGAAGCTCACGAACAGCCAGAGCAGCGGGTAGAAGAAGAGCGCCGTAAAGGCGGTGAAGGGCAGGACCAGCAGCGTGATCCCGAAGATCACCAGGGCGTCGACGATCCATGCGATGGCCCGTTTGACCGGTACATCGGCGTAAAGTTCTGCGTTGTACTCGGGGTCCGGCAGGCCCCAGGAGGGTTCGGTCATAAGGCTCATGTGCACTCTGTCTCCGTAAAATTCAACGGCTTCCGAAACGTGCGGCGCGCGGCATCGCTGCCGCACGCTGCTGGTCTGTCGGTGCCCCGCCCTTGGGGGAAGCGGGGCACCGGAGGCGGATCACGCCGGGGTGGCGTTTTCCGGCAGGCTCTCGTCGCCGTTGGTCGCCTTGGCGGCGCGGGAACGGTCTTCCATGAAGGCGTCGAATTCCTGCTTGTCCTTGGCTTCGCGGAGCCGCTGCAGGAAAGCCTCGAACGCATCCTGTTCCTCTTCCAGCCGGCGCAGCGTATCGGCCTTGTAGGCGTCGAAGGCGGTGTTGCCGCTGGGTTTCATGGCGGCCCGAAAGCCGTGGTATTGCGCGCGCCGCGAATGGCGGCAGCCTTTGCTGAACATGCGTTTGCTCCAGATCATGTAGGCGAGAAGGGCGAGGCCGACGGGCCAGAAGAAAATGAATCCCAGAACCATGACTGCGATCCATGCACCCTTGCCGCGGTCGTCGAGCCAGGCCTCGGTCCGGGCGAACCAGGACGGGTTGGCGGCTTGTGCGGTGGTCATGTCTTGCTCCTCGTTTCGAAATGATGTGAATACCTTTCACATTAACGAAGATGGGAGGAGTCGCGGCCCGGTTCAATAGTTGATGTGAAGAGTTTTTACATTTTTTGCGGCGGGCGGGCCGGATTTTGACCCAAGCTATTCAAATAATTCATAAATGCGTATTGGTCGCGCGAAGAAAATCGCCCGCCAGCGGTCGGCTGACGGGCGATTTTCTCGGCCGGAACGGCAATTTCAGGCCGCGTTAGCGTTGCTGGGCGAGTTCCTCGACGTGGCGAGACAGGCCGGTCAGCGACGGGTAGAGCGCCGCCTGGAGCGAGTGGTAGATGTCGGGCTTGCCCTGGAACTGGCGGCCCGTCGGCTTGCCCGCGGGGTCGATCTCGGGGAACCAGCCGCCGCGTGCGTGGTCGATGAAGGCGGCGTCGGCAAAGGTCCAGAGGCGGCGATACCAGGCCTCGTCGCCGGGGGCGGGCTGCGCCTTGATAAGCGCCGCGATCGCGCCGATCGCCTCGGACACCGGCCACCAGTAGCGGTCCGGGATCGCCACCGCGCCGCCGTGGTCGAGCGTATAGACGATACCGCCCTCGGGCGTCCAGGCATCGGCCAGTGCACGCTCGACGAGGTGACGCGCGCGTTCGGGCGCGCCGTCGTCCGGGCGGCCGGCGAGATCCCAGTGCTGCAGCGTCAGGCGGCCGAGTTCCAGCGAATGGCCGGGCGTGGTACCGGCGGGGCGGAACATCGGGTTGCCGGCATAGTCCGGATCGACCTCCCAGGCATCTGTGTAATGCTCGGGAACGCGCCAGCCGTTTCCGGCGGCCATCCGCGTGATGAAGAAGTCGAGGATCCGCCCGGCCCGGTCAAGATAGAGCCGCTCGCCGGTTGCCTCGAAGGCCGCCAGGTGCGCCTCCACCCCGTGCATGTTGGCGTTCATGCCGCGATAGGTCGAGAACGGCTGCCAGTCGCGGGTGTATTCGTCGCGCAGCAGGCCGGGTGCCTCGTCCCAGTAGTGGCGGTCGATCACCTCGGAGACATCGGCAAGCAGGCGGTCGGCGTCGGGGTGGCCGGCCAGCTTGGCGCTGGATGCCGCGAGCAGTACGAAGACCTGCCCGTAGGCGAGCTTGGTGCCGTCCTTGATGCCGGCGTCGTCGACGGCCCAGAGATAGCCGCCGTGTTCGGCGTCGCGGTGCCTGTTCCACAGAAAGGCCATGCCGGCGTCGATCATCGCATCGGCATCCGCGCGACCGAGCGCCTTGCCCAGCACGTAGGAATGCACCATGCGCGTGGTGCTGTGCAGCTCCTGCGCCGCGCCGGCGATCGGCTGGCCCTCCCAGTCGAGCACGTCGAAGGCACCATCGGCGCGCAGGCTCGGGCGGAAGAAATCGAGCTGCCGCTGCGCGTCCTGCAGCAGAAAGGCGCGGTGGATCGGATCGGAGAGCCAGGTTGTCTCCACGTCCGGGGTGCCGATGGGCGTATGGGTCGACATGGGGTGAGTCCTCCTTTGCTCTGCGGCGCCATTGATTGCCCGGCAGAGGCAGTTCGGCAAGCGCAATCGGCTTCGGGGCAAGGGCGTGTTCGGATTGATCGGGAGCCCTAGCGCAGACGGGCCGCCAGCCCCGCCAGCATCCGCATGCAGGCGTCGAGCTGTGCGGTCTCCAGGTACTCGTCCGGCTTGTGCGCCTGCGCGATGGAGCCGGGCCCGCAGACCACGACCGACATGCCGAGCGCCTGGAACAGGCCGGCCTCGGTGCCAAAGGCCACGAGATGCGCGGTCGGATCGCCGGTCAGCGCGGCCACGAGATCACGCGCCGCATTGTCGTCCATTGGCATCAGCCCGGCGATCTCGCCGATCACCTCGGTACGGATCTCCGCCGTTGGCGCAACACGGCGCATTTCCGGCAGCAGGACCTCCTCGCAGAAGGCGCGCATCTCGCGGGTCACGAAGTCGCCGTCCTCGGCGGTCACGGGCCGCGTCTCCCATTCGACCTCGGCCGCGCCCGCGATGACGTTCCGGGCCGAGCCGCCGGAAATCCGCCCGACGTTGAGCGTGCTCCACGGCGGGTCGAACCGGTTGCCCACGGGGCCGCGCGCCTTCAGTGCCGCCTTGATCTCCAGAAGTCTCGCGACGAAGCGCGCCGCGTATTCGGCGGCGTTGACACCCTTGTCGGGCTCCGAGCCATGCCCCTCCGCACCGGTGAACCGTGTGGTGTATTCGTGGCAGCCCTTGTGACCCTCGACGATGCGCATCTCCGTCGGCTCGCCGATGATGGCGATGCCGGGACAGATGTTCCGGCGTTCAAGGTCGGACACCAGGTGGCGCGCGCCGATGCAGCCGGTTTCCTCGTCATGGGTGAAGGCGAAGTGGAGCGGGCGCCGCAGGGGGGCCGCGGTGAAGGCGGGCAGGGCGGCAATTGTGGCGGCGATGAAGCCTTTCATGTCGCAGGTGCCGCGGGCGTACAGACGGCCGGCGTTGTCGTGCAGGCAGAACGGGTCCGTTGTCCATTCCGCCGGGTCCGCCGGCACGACGTCGGTATGCCCGGAAAGAACGATGCCGTCCGGACCGTCCGGGCCGAGCGTGGCAAAGAGATTGGCCTTGGTCCCGGTCTCGTCGCCCAGTATCTCGACCCGCGCGCCGGCATCCTCCAGCCGCGTCGCCAGGTCGGCGATCATCGCGAGGTTGGGATCGGTCGAGACGGTGGGATAGGCGACAAGATCGGCGAGAATGCCGATGGCGGCCTCCGTGAGCGGCAGGGTCATGACTTCACGATCAGCGCGCGGGGGCGGTCGCAGAAGCACTCCGCCGGGCCATCGGGGCGGATCAGGATGCTCTCGGTGATTTCCAGCCCCCAATCCTCCATCCAGAGGCCGGGCATGAAGTGGAACGTCATCCCCGGCTCCAGGATCGTCTCGTCCTCCGGCCTCAGCGAGATCGTCCGTTCTCCCCAGTCGGGCGGGTAGGAGAGGCCGATCGGATAGCCGCAACGCGCCCCGCGCTCGATCCCGGCGCGTTCCAGCGGGGCGGCGAGGGCATTCGCGATATCGGCGGCGCGGTTGCCGGCGCGGGCGGCCTCGAGTCCGGCCTCGAGCCCCTCGACCAGCGCCGCCTCGGCCCGCCGGATCTGCGCATGGGGCTCTCCGAGAAAGACCGTGCGGCAGAACGGGACATGGTAGCGGCGATAGCAGCCGGCCAGTTCGAAGAAGGTCGCTTCGCCCTTTCGGAAGGGCGCCCCGTTCCAGGTCAGATGCGCGGCGGCTGCGTCGGCCCCGCTCGGCAGCATCGGCACGATGGCGGGGTAGTCGCCCCAGTCTTCGCCGGTGCCGGTAATCAGGTCGCGATAGATCTCCGCCACGAGGTCATTCTTGCGCATTCCCGGTTCGATGCGCTCGGCCACCCCGTCGACCGTCCTTTCCACGATACGGGCGGCCTTGCGCATGAAGGCGATCTCGGCCTCGGACTTCACCGTGCGCTGCCAGTTCACCAAGGCAGTGGCGTCCACCAAATCGGCGTCGGGCAGGGCCGCCTGCAAGGTCAGAAAGGCCCGGGCGGTGAAGTAATAGTTCTCCATCTCCACCCCGATTCGTGCCGCGCCGTGCCCGCACTCGGCGATCAGCGTTGCCAGGTCCTGCATCGGGTGACGCTCGGTGGATTGCACGAAACTGTCGTCGTATCCGTGCAGGCACTCGGCGCCCATCCAGACGGTCCGCCGCGCGCCTGCGTGATCCATCCTGCGGCCCCACCAGAGCGGATCGCGGTCGTGGAACACCAGCACGCCCTGATGCACGTAGAAGGACCAGCCATCGTAGCCGGTCAGCCATGCCATGTTCGAGGGGTCCTCGACGAACAGGATGTCGAGCCCCGCCGCCGCCATCGCGGCACGCACAAGGGCAAGGCGCCGATCGTATTCGACGCGGCTGAACGGGGGAAGCGACGGTTCCATGATCCTGTCTCCCGGAGCGTTGCGCGGGCCTGTGGCTCCTGTCGCCATCGGGCTGTCCTGACGCGTGTGGCGCGGCCGCACGTGGAGAGTGCGGCCACTGCGGCAGGCTGCGCGGTCGGGCAGGGAAGTGTCAATGCTCTCCGTGCCTTGTGGCGTCGGAAAGCCGTTCCGTTCAGAGCTTGGTATGCCGTGGCAGCGGCGCGCCGGACGCGATGGTCGAATGGGGGAAGGGCACCACGTTTCCGTGGCGCGGCGTTGCCGGCCCGATGGAATCCTGCTCCTGCGGCAAGGTGGCGGACTGGTCTCCGGCCTCCGCCAGTACGAGGCCCGCCGCCAGCGTGATCTGGCGCGAGGATTCCGTCAGCCCCTGCGCGTTGGCACGCTTCGCAAGCGCAAGCAGTTCATCCGCCAAATGCGATGTCACACTCATATTCCACATCCCTCGTGTCCCACACACTCGTCCCGGAAGCGTTATGCGACAGGCCGGGTAAAGGCATGTTTAAACGGTGACCCATTCGTGGCGATTAGACCCCGCGGAGCGGCCTCGGTTGCACCGGAGACGCAAGCTTTCTGCCGCAAAGATGCGAGAACCGGAACGAAAAATGCCGTCATTCCGCGCATTCGATGCGCCGGCGATGCGGAAAACCTGTTCTTGGTGACAGTTATTTAGGATTTGTTCACCATGTCTTGAGAAATCTGAATGCGACCGCAGCTGAAGGCAGGTTTCCGAATGTCCTTTTTCACGAACATCACCCCCCACAGCCTGGTTGCCGGGATCGCCGAGAGCAATCCGATCCTCGCTCGGGGCGTTTCGGCGATCCTCGCCGACAGCGGCGTCGTCGAGGGGCGCGTCCTGCCGGTAGGCGGGGACAGCCGGGCCTGCGCGCCGGAGCTGGCGACCTGCGATGTGGTGATCTTCGACCCGAGCCAGACCGGAGACGATCTGGCCGCCTATGTTTCCCTGGTGCGCAGCGCCCACGAGGACGCCGCCTTCGTCGTCTATTCCGACGCCTTCTCCCATCGCGACATCCAGTCCGCGATCGAGCTTGGCCGGATCTGCTGCGTCTGCAAGTCCGACGACCCGGAGCAACTGGTCCTCGCGACCCTCAGCGCCAGCCGTGGCGCAACCTATTTCAGCCTGTCCGTCGCCGACACGCTCGACCAGCCGGAGGCGCGTCCGCAATCGGACTACCCGGTCATGGACGACCGCCTCAGCCCGCGGGAAAGCGCAGTCCTGTTGGCCTTCGCGCGCGGGCGCGGCTTGAAACAGATCTCGGAAGAACTCGGGCTGAGCGAACGCACGATCAATACCTACAAGTCTCGCGCGGCCCGTAAACTCGGCCTCTCCAACCGCTCCGAGATCGTGCAATATGCCCTTGCGAACGGCCTGATCTGACGCTCGTTCAGAAAGAACGATCTTTGTTCGCAAGGGCGTCATGCCCCTGTGTTTGCTCAAGAACACCACACCAGCATGGATTGCCCATCCTGATTTAATTGGGCGTATCTTTGCGGGTGTCTTTTGAGTTTCCGAATGGCTTTCGATCCTTTCGTCTGAAAATGAAACGCCTGGAAATCCGGGTGGTGAGGCGGAAATGCCACAATCCGTGTCGATCTTTTGGAAACGGCATTCCTGAAATGCATTGATGGCAATGTGGCAATGAACGTCCGCGGGTTCTGCCATGGGGCCGGAACATGCCGCGCCACAAGTGGAGTGACTGGCTGGAACTCTGCTGGTTCTTCAACAATTATACTAAAAATCAGTGACTAAAGCGGCGGTCCCTTCGGGGCGACTTCAGCGCCTTTCATCAAGTGAGATCGCGGATCCTTCCTGAAACCACGACATCGCTGCATGAAACGGGAAACGCCGGCATTTCCTCTCCTGTGCATCAACGCCCGATAGGCTCCTTTTTTTCTGACTGTTTCAAACCTTCGGATATCCGCAGGTTTTGCGCGAGGTCGTTCCCGGCGGGCGCGGCGCAATGGATCGGGAAATCGGGACTTTTGAGATGGCACGGATAAGCATTTTCGGGATTGGGTATGTCGGGGTTGTTTCGGCGGCCTGTCTTGCGAAGGACGGTCACGAGGTTGTTGCGGTTGATG
>NZ_FZOY01000017.1 GCF_900188335.1 Tropicimonas sediminicola
GAACTCGCCGCAACCGACAACGAACGCTGGTCGGCGCTGCAACTGATGCGCGAGGCGATGAAGCGCGGCGAGGCGGACGCAGCCATCCGACTGGCCGAAATCCTGTTGCGCGACACGCCCGCAGACACCCGCGCCGAGGCCTGGGAGTTGCTGTCGCCGCTGGCCGTTCAGGGATCGGGCGACGCGATCAACCTGATGCTGCATTACGCAAACCCAGAGGACCCCGAGGGCACGCTCGGCGAGGCGGAGCTCTTTGCCCGCTTTGCCGATGTGATCGACGCGCGCGGGGATTTCCAGGCGCTGGCCTTCGCCCTGCCCCGGGTCGAACCATCGAAACAGCAGGACTATATCCACCGGATGAAGTCCGTGATGACCTGCGATTTCAAATCCTCCGTCCGGTTCAGCGAGGCGCTGTCCCGCATCGGCCGGCGGGAGGAAGCGCGCCAATGGCTCGATATCGCCTCGAACCTCGCGGACGACACGCCCTGGAAGCTGGTGAAGATGGGGGACAGCTACCGCGATTCCGTCGGCGCGGCGGCGAGCGCGGAGATGATGTCGAACTACACCCGCGCCTGGGAGTCCGGCTCCTCGGTGGCCCGCTACCGGCTGATCGACCGATACACCACGCCGAGCCATGCCGAGTACGACCCGGAGGCTGCGGCGGAGATGTTTCTGGATGCCTTCGCGACGCTCGAAGACGAGCGCCTGGCCTCGGTCCTCGGCCGCCTGCGCGGCAGCACCGAGGAGGTACAGGCAGCCGTCGCCCGCCATGTCGACCTGATCGCCCCATACGCGCGCGCCGCCGCCAGCGGCGATGTCGCCGCGATGCGCGAGTATGGTTACTTCCTCCGTGACCGGGCGAGCGGGCCGCAAGACATGCAGGTCGCGATCTCCTGGATCGAGAAGGCCGCCGAGGGCGGCGATGCCTCCGCGATGTTCGAACTGTCGCGCGCCTATGCCTTCGGCATCGGGGTTCCCGCGGATGCGGACGATGCCGCCAACTGGTTGCGTCTGGCCGCGGTTGCGGGTCATGGAAAGGCCGCGGACCTTGCCGCACAGGCCAACCTACTGACCACCAACCAGCAGAGGCTCCAATGACCCGACACCTTGCCGCCATCCTCGGCCTTGGCATCGCAACCTTCGCCGGTCAGGCTCCCGCCGCGGCCGCGGAGACCTGCCGGGTGCAGGCGGAGCCGGTGGTCAGCCTGGGCTTTGCCAGCCGCTACAAGGCCGACAGCGAGTCCAGATCCGACATCGATCCGGAGGGCGACGCCGAGGTGACGGCGGCCCTGAAGCCGGTGGACGACTTCATCCGGGACCTCTCCACCGAGGCGAACCAGGTCGTCCTGCGCCCGGACAGCGTGGAACGCGCCGATTGCCTTGTCGCCGAACTGCGGCGATGGGCGGATGCGGGCGCCCTGGGCGACCTTCAGACCTTCACGGCGCAGATTTCTGCCGGCGGGCGGTTTGCGGGGATCTCGCTGGCCTACCTCCAGGTCCGCAACCTCGCCTCCCGGCCGGGAGACATCGCCGCCGTGGACCTATGGCTGCAGGAGGCTGCACGAGAGGAACTGCGCTTCTGGGCCGAAGACGCCACCCCCGGCGCGCAGAAGGGCAACCTGCGGGCCTGGTCCTCGCTCGGCGTGATCTCCACCGGGATCGCGACGGGCGATACGGAGCTCGTCGGCCAGGCCGCCAACGTCGTCGAGATGCTCCTGTGCACCGCCGAACCCGACGGCGGCCTGCCACAGGAGATGCGGCGCGGGAAATACGCCCTGCACTACCAGCTGCACGCGATCACGCCGCTCGTCCTGTCCGCGGCCCTGCTGCAAACCCGGGACATCGACCTGAGCGGCAGTTGCGACGCGGCGCTGCAAAGGATCGTCGATTTCGCCGTGTCCGATCTCGAGACCGGCGCGAAGTCGGAGGCCTATTCCGGCAAGCGGCAGAGCTACTTCGACGGCACGGAGACCCTTCGGCCGCACGAACTCGCCTGGGCGGACTACTACCTCGCGATGTTCGACAATGCGGACCTGGAGCGCCTCGTGGCGCCGATGCGGCCGCTCAAGAATTCCAAACTCGGCGGCAATCAGGACATCGTGCGCGAGCACCTGCTGCCGGGCCTTGAGGACCCGACCGCTACGGAAGGTTGATGTCACTGGCCGACACGAACAGCTCGGGTATCTGGGCCGGCGATGCGTTGCGTTGATCCAGCCGTTCCAGGTTGACGATCATGCTGAGCATGATGCGGTCGTGGCTCCATCCCGTCGGGCTCCGCAACAGCACGGCCCCAAGAACGAGACACAGGCACAACAGTAGCCCGATACCCTTCCAGGCGTGCTGCCCCAGCGGCGACGGCGTGTGCCCGGTCAGGGCGACAATCCGGCGACCGAGCTGGCTGTCCAGCGCCGACCCGCGGGATGTTTCGACGAACCCCACGGCAGGCCCGACCGGGACAAAGACCGCCCGGCCGACGCGCGCGCGGTTGGACGCCCGGATCAGGCTGCGGCAATACCCGCCGAGCACTACCGGGCGGCGCAGCACCACGGCCTGGTCACAAGCCATTTCCCGAAGTTCCCGCATCTGCCGGCTGCACAGGTGGAACGCGGGGTTGCAGAAGAAGAACGGCCGGAGTGCCTCGACCGCGAATTCGTGCAGAAGGTCGAACTGGCGCAGATGCTGGAATTCGTGCGACAGCGTGAAATGCAGGTCGCGCTCATGTGCCAGCGCGTTCGCCGAGAGGACAACGTAGCGGCGGCGCAGCCCGCAGGTCGAGAACGGCACCGTGGTCTCGTCCGAGATCAGCAGCTCCAGGCGCCCGAAACGACGCCAGGGATGGGCGCGCCGCAACACCTGGCGGAGCCGCAGGGCAGCCAGGCCGAGGCGCAGCACCGACACCGCGAGGCCGAGCGCCAGAAGCACCAGCA
This sequence comes from Tropicimonas sediminicola, assembly GCF_900188335.1. Taxonomy (GTDB): domain Bacteria; phylum Pseudomonadota; class Alphaproteobacteria; order Rhodobacterales; family Rhodobacteraceae; genus Tropicimonas; species Tropicimonas sediminicola. The sequence goes on from NZ_FZOY01000017.1 coordinate 2,928, forward strand.
ACGCCTGCGCCCAGAACGCGCTCTGGTGAAGGAAGGCGTCGGTGAGCTGCGTCCTGAGACCGAGCAGGAACTCGAAGCGCGACGCACTCATCTCCAGGTTGCCGTTCAGGTACTGGGCCAGGAGAATGTCCGAGAAATTGAGCTGCGCGGGGGCCGGCGTGGAGGCCAGACGGGCGATGAATGGCGCCACGATGACCGCGATGAAGATCCATTCCATCGCGCGGGCCTGCCCCATCAGCGCCTGGCCGAACCGACCGTGGGCGAAGATCCGGCGCATGGGCAACCAGACCGCCACCAGGGCGAGGAGCAGGATGTTCGCGTCTATCCACGCGTTCAGGATGTCTTCAATCGCCATCCCCGAGCCTTCTGTTCACCAGGTTGCGGATTTCTTCCAGGGACTCATCCGATAGCGTATCATCATCCACCAATCTGGCAACAAGCGCGGATGGGGTCGCGTCGAAGAGCTTGTTGGACAGGTTCTGCAGCGTCTGCTTCTGATAGGCGGCCTTCGGCACGGCCGGGCGGTAGACGAGCGAACGATCCACCTTGGTCGACGTGAGAAAGCCCTTCCTGTCGAGGATCTTGAGGATCGTCGCGACAGAGGTGTACGCCCGCTCGGTCTCGCGATTGAGCGCCACGTGGATGTCCCGCACCGTACCGCCGCCGATGTCCCAGACAACGTTCATGAATTCCAGTTCGACCTCTGTGAGCGTGCCGCTGTCCTGTTGTTTTCGCATAGGGTCTCCAAATGCTGGCGGCCCTGGGGGAGGCTGGGTCGCCGAAATCCTGTCTCCGATCTTTGCCTAGACCTTCCAGAAACAGAAGACCGCCCAGGCAAAGGCGACGGCAAGCGGCCCCCAGAGTGGCATTCCGAACAGCCCCAACCCGGCGAGAAGGATGTAGATCGATCCCAGGATCGTCATGAACAGGCGATCCCCCCGGGTGGTGGTGAGCCCGAAGACGCCCCGGCGCTCGTCTCCGCCGGGATGGCGAAGCTCAATCAGGGTCAGGATGCCCATGGCCGAGAAGATCCCGATGAAGAACAGGGCGGTCGGCAAGGTCCATGCCATCCAGCTCATGGTCAAACCCTCCCCATCGCGAAGCCCTTCGCGATGTAGTTTCGAACGAAATAGATCACGATGGCGCCGGGGATGATGGTCAGCGTTCCGGCAGCGGCCAGGAGGCCGAGTTCATATCCCGCCGAGGAGGCGGTCCGTGTCATCGTGGCGGCGATCGGCTTGGCCTCGACGGCGGTCAGCGTCTTGGCGAGCAGCAGTTCAACCCAGGAGAACATGAAGCAGAAGAACGCAGCCACGCCGACGCCGGCCTTGATCGACGGGATGAAGATCGTGGTGAAGAAGCGCGGGAAGGAATAGCCGTCGACGAAGGCCGTCTCGTCCAGTTCCTTGGGCACGCTCGACATGAAGCCTTCGAGGATCCAGACCGCCAGCGGGATGTTGAACAGGCAATGCGCCAGCGCCACCGCGATATGGGTGTCGAAGAATCCGACGGCCGAATAGAGCTGGAAGAACGGCAGCGCGAAGACCGCGGCCGGGGCCATCCGGTTGGTCAGCAGCCAGAAGAAGAGGTGCTTGTCGCCGAGGAACCGGTACCGCGAGAAGGCATAGGCCGCCGGAAGCGCCACCGTCACCGAGAGCACCGTGTTGATCGAGACGTAGATGATGGAGTTGATGTAGCCCCAGTACCAGGTCGGATCGGTGAAGATGGTGATGTAGTTGTCCCAGGTGAAGGTCTGTGGAAAGAGCGAGAAGCCCGCGAGGATCTCGTTCGTCGTCTTGAAGCTCATCGCCACCAGCCAGTAGATCGGCAGCATCAGGAACAGGATGTAGACGATGGGTACGATGGACCGTTTCTGCATGCTTCCGCCCTCAGTTCAGGTCGTCCTTGGTCATCAGCGTGTAGAAGAGCCAGCTGACGCCAAGAGTGATTGCGAAGTAGATCAGGGACATGGCTGCTGCCGGCCCGAGGTCGAACTGCCCGAGCGCCATCTTCACCAGGTCGATGGACAGGAGCGTGGTGGAGTTGCCGGGGCCGCCGCCGGTGAGAACGAAGGGCTCGGTGTAGATGTTGAAGCTGTCCATGAAGCGCAGAAGGATCGCGATGGTCAGCACCGTCTTCATCTTGGGCAGCTGGATGAACCGGAACACGGCCCAGTTGGATGCGCCGTCGATCTTGGCCGCCTGGTAATAGGCGTCGGGGATCGAGACGAGACCGGCATAGGCCAGGAGCACGACGAGCGAGGTCCAGTGCCAGACATCCATCGTGACGATGGTGATCCAGGCCGCGAGCGGATCCTGCGTCATGTCGTAGTTGATGCCGAGCGTGTGGTTCAGGAAATACCCCAGCAGGCCGATATCCGGCAGCGTGAAGATGTTCCACATCGCGCCGACCACGTTCCACGGGATCAGCATCGGCAGGGCCATCAGCACCAGGCAGACCGGCACCCAGAACCCCTGTCGTGGCATCGAGAGCGCGATGGCGATGCCCAGAGGCACCTCGATGACAAGGATCAGCCCGGTAAAGAGGAACTGCCGGCCGAGGGCGGCGTGGAACCGCTCGGACGTGAGGATCTGCTCGTACCAGTCCAGCCCCTGCCAGAAGAACAGGTTGTCGCCGAAGGTCTCCTGCACCGAGTAGTTGACCACCGTCATCATCGGGATCAGCGCGTTGAAGGCCACCAGCACAAGCACCGGCAGCACGAGGAACCATGCGCGTTGGTTTTCGGTTTTCATTGCGCCGCCTCCCCCGCGGTGGTCGCCAGCCAGCCGTCGCGATAGAGCCGCGTACGGTCCGGGCGGAAATTCAGGTGCACCGTCTCGCCCGTTTCGGGCGCGTTTTCCTTTATGATGGCGGCGACGCGGTCCTCCCCGACCTGCGTTTCCACGACGATGTGGCGACCGACGTCGGAGACCTTGCGCACCACGGCCTCGACGCCGCTCTCCGCAAGGCTCACGAATTCCGGCCGCACGCCGATCTCTGTCCGCTTGCCCTCGCCAGGCACGATATCCCCCTCGAGCGGGATCTGCTGGCCCTGGAACAGCGCGGCGCCGTCCCGTGTCTCGCAGGGCAGGATGTTCATGCCCGGCGACCCGATGAAGTGACCGACGAAGGTATGGGCCGGCCTTTCGAAAAGATCGACCGGCGTGCCGATCTGCACGATCTCGCCATCCTGCATCACCACGACCTGGTCGGCGAAGGTCAGCGCCTCGGTCTGGTCATGGGTGACGTAGATCATCGTGGCACGGACCCGCTGGTGCAGCTCCTTGAGCTTGGAGCGCAGCTTCCACTTCAGATGCGGGTCGATCACGGTGAGCGGCTCGTCGAACATCACCACGTTGACGTCCTCTCGCACCAGCCCGCGGCCCATGGAGACCTTCTGCTTGTTATCGGGCGACAGCGCCGCGGCCTTGCGGTCGAGGATGTCGGTAACCTCGAGCATCTCCGCGATCTCGGCCACGCGGCGCGCAACGGTGGCCTCGTCCACGCCGCGATTGCGCAGCGGGAAGGCGAGATTGTCGCGCACGCTCATCGTGTCGTAGATCACCGGGAACTGGAACACCTGCGCGATGTTGCGCTGCGTCGGCGCCAGCTCGGTCACGTCCCGGTCGTCGAACAGGATGCGGCCTTCCGAGGGCACCAGCAGACCGGAAATGATGTTCAGCAGGGTCGACTTTCCGCACCCCGACGGGCCCAGCAGCGCGTAGGCGCCGCCATCCGTCCAGTCGAGGTCGATCATCTTGAGCGCGTAATCCTCCGGCCCTTGCGGGTCGGGGTAGTAGCTGTGACGAAGCTTGGACAGTGTGATCTTTGCCATGTCGCCCTCACGCCACCCGGTTGCCGTCGGAGCCGAAGTAGTGGCAGTGCGACGGCTCCATGAAGAACTCGTGCTCCTCGCCAACCCGGAACGGGAACACGCCAGAAGAAAGAGACACCCAGTTGTCGTCGCCGAACCTGAAATGCGCGCTGCTTTCGGAGCCGCTCAGTTCCGTCACCAGCACCCGTCCGGTCAGCCGGACGCTGGCGCTTTCGGAGCGGCGCGGCAGGACGCGGTTCGGGCGGATCGCGACCGTGTAGGGCCCATCAGGCAATTGCGCCGCGTCGCCTGACAGGTGCCAACGCGCCTGATCTCCCAGCACGGCCTCGGAGCCCTGCTTGGTGATCTGGCCGAGGTTGATCGGCGGGTCGGAAAAGACACCGGCGGCGATGATATTGGCCGGCTTGCGGTAAATCTCGGCGGTCGGGCCGAACTGGGTGACGCGACCGTCATACATCAACGCGGTCTTCCCGCCGAGCAGGAGCGCCTCTTCGGGCTCGGAGGTGGCATAGACCACCACCGCGCCCCGACCGGCAAACAGCTCCGGCAACTGGTCGCGCAGTTCTTCGCGCAGCTTGTAGTCGAGGTTGGCCAGCGGCTCGTCCAGAAAGACGGCGCGGCTCTCCTTGGCGATCGCGCGGGCCAGCGCGGTGCGCTGCTGCTGACCGCCGGACAATTCATGCGGGCGACGGTGGAGCATCGGGCGGAGCTGGAGGATATCGGCGGCCTCCTCGACGCGGCCCTGGATCTCCGACTTCGCCATGCCGGCCACCTTGAGCGGCGAGGCGATGTTCTCGAACACCGTCATGTGCGGGTAGTTGATGAAGAACTGATGCACGAGGCTGATGTTGCGCTTCTGCGTGCTGAGCTTCGAAACGTCCTCGCCATCCATCAGGATCTGTCCGGACGCCAGCGGGTCCAGTCCGGCCATCAGCTTGATCAACGAGGTCTTGCCCGCGCCCGTCTCGCCAAGCAGGACGTTGAAATGCCCGGTTTCCAGCGTCAGGCTCGTCTCCTTGATGTGGAGATTGGCTCCGACGCGCTTGGTCACGTTTCTGAGTTCGAGTGTCATGTTCTCCGTGCCCGTCTTGCGTCGAGGCCGCGCCGGCGCGGCGCAGGAATTGAAGAGGATGGGGATGACCGCCCGCCGCGAAGGCGGGCGGTCGGGGAAGGCTCGGGCCGGATCATGCGCCGGCCCGAGCGACAGTCAGCCTATTGAGCGGCCCAGCGGGCGACCAGCTCGTCGTAGTTGACGGTCTCGCCCTGCGGCTTCTCGTTCTCGAGCTTGGGCTTCGGCGCGCCCGGCTGCGAGAGCCAGTACTCCGCATCCTGCTCCTCGTTGAGCCGCGGACCGCAGCCGCCATAGACGTTGGCCTGCTCGTCTGCAGCCTGCATCCGGGCCATGACCTGGTCCATCTCGCTGGCAAGACGATCCATCGCTTCCTGCGGGGTGAAGGCGCCGGAGTTCACGTCGCCGATCTGCTGCCACCAGAGCTGCGCGAGCTTCGGGTAATCAGGCACGTTGATGCCCGTGGGCGACCATGCCACGCGGTCCGGCGAGCGGTAGAACTCGACCAGGCCACCCAGCTTCGGCGCACGCTCGGAGAAGGACTCGTGGTTCACCGTGCTGTCGCGGATGAAGGTCAGTCCTACGTGCGACTTCTTGGTGTCGACGGTCTTGGAGACGACGAACTGGGCATAGAGCCAGGCCGCCTTGGCACGATCTTCGGGGGTGGACTTGAGAATCGTCCAGGATCCCACGTCCTGGTAGCCGACCTTCTGGCCCTCTTCCCAATAGGGGCCATGCGGGCTCGGTGCCATTCTCCACAACGGGTTGCCGTCGTCATCGACGGTGTTGTTGCCTTCGGATTTCGGCTTCACCATGTCCGCGGTAAAGGCGGTGTACCAGAAGATCTGCTGGGCCACGTTGCCCTGGCTGAGTGCCGGCAGCGACTGGTAGAAGTCGTAGGATGCCGCGCCCGGCGGGGCGTAGTTGCGGAGCCACTCGTCCCACTTGCGGATCGCGTAGACCGCGGCGGGCCCGTTCGTTGCGCCGCCACGCGTGACAGAGGCGCCGACCGGGTTACAGGTGCCCGCTTCCATGCGGATACCCCATTCATCCACGGGGATACCGTTGGGTTCGCCCTTGTCGCCGGCACCGGCCATCGACAGCCAGGCATCGGTCATCCGCCAGCCGAGGTCGGGCGCACGCTTGCCGTAATCCATGTGACCATAGATCGTGGTGCCGTCGATTTCCTTGACGTCCTCCGAGAAGAACTGCGCGATGTCCTCGTAGGCGGACCAGTTCACCGGCACGCCGAGATCGTAACCGTACTTTTCCTTGAAGGCGGCCTGCAGGTCCTCGCGGTCGAACCAGTCCTTGCGGAACCAGTAGAGGTTCGCGAATTGCTGGTCAGGCAGCTGGTAGAGGTCGCCATCCGGGCCGGTGGTGAACTGGATTCCCATGAAGTCTTCCAGATCCAGGCCGGGGTTGGTCACATCGGCGCCCGCGCCAGCCATCCAGTCGGACAGGTTGTAGGCGAGCTGCAGGCGGGAGTGCGTGCCGATCAGGTCGGAATCGTTGACATAGGCGTCGTACAGGTTCCGCTTCGTCTGCATCTGGGTCTGCACCGCCTGGACGACCTCTCCTTCGCCCAGGATCTGATGGTTCACCTTGATGCCGGTGATTTCCTCGAAGGCCTTGGTCAGCACTTCGGATTCATAGGAATGGGTCGGAATGCCTTCCGACAGGACGTTGATCTCCATTCCGCTGAAGGGCTCCGCCGCGGCGATGAACCACTTCATCTCCTCGAGCTGCTCCTCCTTGCTGAGTACGGACGGCTGGAATTCTTCATCGATCCATTTCTGTGCCGCCGCCTCATCGGCATGCGCCGATTGCACGGCCAAAATGGCCGGGAGCGCTACCGCTCCCAACAGATATTTGCGCATCCTGGTCTCCTCCCTGATGAACGCGTTTCCGGTCGTTGCCGGTGCACAAATCATGCTCATACGAACATGTGAGTTGTCAAACTAAAATCTTAGTATGATGGCGAGCGGCGATTAATTTATTGTTTTAAGTATATATTTTTACAAATCCCCTTATTCGGTTGACCTCATTCGAACTTGAAGTGAAAACTTCCAGTCGGCCGAATAGACGAAGTGATCGTCTCGAAGACTCGGAGAGGACCCATGTCCGGCAACGACAGGCTGCAAGCGATCATCGATCTCCTTAGAGCGGAGAACTCCGTCGAGACCGAAGATCTCGCGCGCCGATTCGAGGTGACTCCACAAACCATCCGCCGCGACCTGGCAGCCCTGGTGGAACGGGGCCTGGCCGTCCGGACGCATGGCGGCGCCCGCCGCATGGCATCCACCTCGACGATCGCCTACGAGGATCGCCGGCTGAAACGCGCCCGAGAGAAAGAGGCCATTGGCCGGGTGGTCGCCGACATGATCCCCGACGGCTGCTCGATCATGCTCAACATCGGCTCCACCACCGAACAGGTCGCGCAGGCACTCAGCGACCATCAGGGCCTTGTGGTCATCACCAACAATATCAACGTGGTCCACATCCTGCGAATGTCCCGGATCGCATCGCTCAAGATCGCGGGCGGCTCGGTCCGCCCTTCGGATGGCGCGATCATCGGCGGCGATGCCGTGGCCTTCATGGACAAGCACAAGGCGGACTTCGCGGTGATCGGTTGTTCGTCGCTGGACCCCGACGGCGCCATACTGGATTTCGACGACCGGGAGGTTTCCGTCGCGCGCGCGATCCTCCGCAATGCCCGCAAGAAGATCCTGGTCGCCGACCGATCCAAGTTCGACGTCGACGCATCGGTCCGGATTTGCAGCCTCGACGAACTCGACATCGTGGTTACGGACGGCCCGCCCCCCGAGAGCTTCCTGCAGGCAGCACAAGCCTGCGGCACGGAGGTGATCTGCGCGACCGGCCCCACGTAGCCCCGGTGGAGGGCAGGAGCACCGAGATCGCGCTTTCGATCGAGGGCCGCAAATGCCTCCCTCCTGCCAGGACCAGATCTGGCCTGGCATTTCCGCCAGCCCGGATCAACCGACGAGAGCCAGCCAGACCGGCAGCGTGAGGCATCCCAGCAGCGTAGACTGGGCGATCATCGTCGCAACGATTGTTCTGTCCGCGCCGAAGACCGAGGCGAGCACATGCGCCGCCGAGGCCGTGGGCAGTGCGGCAAACACCACCAGCGTCGCCCCTTGCGAGGCGGGCAACCCCAGCAAGAACGCCGCAACCAGCGTGACGGCAGGCAAGGCCAGCAGCTTGATCCCGTTGAGCGCCGCCAGGAAGACATCCATTCGCGCCAACGCCCGAGCATCAAGGGAGGCACCGATGGAGAGCAGGACGACCGGAATCGCGGCCTCTGCCAGCCGGTGCGGGACCTCCATCACCGGAGCCGGCACCGTCAGCCCGCTGGAGGACACCAAGAGCCCCGCAACGCTCGCCAGGAAGAACGGGTTGGTAACCACCTGCGCCACTGTCTGCCGGAATGTGAGGGCGTTGCCGCGCGACAGGGCGCTGATCGCCATGATGTTGGCAAGGGGCACCGCTGCTCCGATGGCGACCGCCATCATCGAGCGGACATCCGGTGCAAGCGCGCTGGCCGCAACAAACGCGATTGCCGAATTGAAGCGCCAGGAGGTCTGCCAGAGGCCGGCGAAATCCAGGAAACGTTCCGGTCCGAGCGGCCGGACCAACCAGGCGAGGCCACAGCCCAACCCCATGATCAGCCAGACCCCGAGCCCGATGACCGTCAGGTCGCCGTAGGTGAATCTCGCACTGCTGGCCGCCGAGAAGATGAGCGCCGGAAAAAGCACACGGAAGTTCAGCGCATCCACCGCCTTCCAGCCAGCCTCGCCCAGCCCCGGCGCGCGTTTCAGCATGGCGCCGATCAGGATCAGCCCGAGATCCGGCAGCAGGGAAATGAAGACATTCATCAGCTTTCAGCCCGCTCCATGGCGCCGACCAGACGTTGGGCCGCCTCGCGGATTCGTTCTTCGGAGAGCCCGGCAAAGCAGAGCCTCACTCGGTCATCCAGCCCGGCGCCACGACCCGGCAAGGCAAAGGCGCGCCCGGGGGCGATCAGGACATTGGCAGCCACGGCGCGCTCGAACAACGCGTCCGCCCCCTGCCCTTCGGGCAATCGGGGAAAAAGGAACATGCCCCCACCGGTGTTCGGCACGTCAAAGCCAGCCAGGTGAAGAACGCTCGCCAAGGCCGTCTTGCGTGCAGCGTAGAGCGCGCGCACCCGCTCCAGATGCGCCTCCACCCGGCCGGAGCGGAGATAATGCACGGCCACCCTCTGCGCAAAGGAGTTGGGCTGGAGATCTGTCGCCTGGCGCAGCTCCTGCATCGCCTGCGCCAGAGGGGCCGGAGCGATGGCCCACCCCAGGCGCAACCCGGGCGCAACGAACTTCGACAGGCTCCCCGCATGGACCACCACCACGCCGGGGACCTTCCTGGACAGTTCGGCGAGGCTGGACGGCGGCGGCGCGTCGAGATGGATCATCCGGTAGGGATCATCCTCCACCACCGGCACGCCGGCCGCGGCGCACAGCTCAAGCATTCGCAAGCGCTGCCTGCGGCTCCAGCTCTCGCCGGTCGGGTTGGAGAAGGTCGGCAGAGCATAGATCGCGCGGATATGCCCCTCCGCAAGGGTACCCGCGAGGCCGGCAAGATCCTGGTCCCCCGCCGCGACGCTGTAGCCCAAGGGGTGGATCCCCGCCGCGGCGCAGAGCGACAGGATCGCGGGGTAGATCGGTTCGGGAAGCAAGACCCGGCTGCCGGGCGGCGCCAGCGCCCTGAGGGCCAGGTCCACGGCCTGCTGCGCACCGGAGGTTACGAGGAGCCTGTGCCCCTTCGGGACGGGAGCGGAAAGCCCGGCCAGCGCTTCGATCAGGTCCGGATCGCCACCAGCGGGGCCGTAGCTCCAGGCGTTGGCCTCGGAGGCGGCCGCGGCTGCGGCGGCCTCGAGCCCCGGCACGTCGTAGGCATCGCGGGATGGATGGCCGCTGGCAAGGTTCAGCATGCCGGGCCGGCCCGCATAGGGAAACAGCGCACGGAGCGGGTTCTCGGGAATCGAGGTCACGAGCGGAGAGAGGTGCATCTTGAAGACTTCCGTGGGAGTGCAGGAGGAGGCGCCAATCCGCGCCGCTCAGGGCGTGTTGCGGCGATCCTTGAGCTCCTGCCCCTCCTGCAGCGGCGGTTCGAAGGCCAGGTTCTCGCCGAAATGGACCACGCGGCCGGCTTGCGCCATCACGAAATCGCGGCTGAACCGATAGGTGCCACTCTCCGTTCGGATCGGATCAGCATGAGCCTGCACCCAGTCGTCGCACGGCAGCATGGTCGAGGCGCGGGCAGTCAGGTTCCAGATGCCGTAGTGATGCGGCACGATGACCTTTGCCTTGAGCCTTTCGGCCACCTCGTCCGACTGGGCATCGCTGAGCACATGCTGGGAGCCGTCGACGGGCAGCAGGAGCACGTCGACCTCGCCCATGGCGTCCCAGACGTGCTGCGGCGCATCGGGGCGGTTGTCGCCCCAGTGCAGGATCTTCATTCCGGCCACCTCCAGCAGGAGGATGCAATTGTCGTAGGAGCGCCAGTTCGTCTCCGGATCGGTTCGGACCGGCGTCAGGCGGCGAGTCATCTCCGCCCAGTTGTAGGCATTGTGAGTGCTGTCGCTGACATGCTTGTCCGCAATGCCGGTGATCCTGACATCGGCGAACTCGTAGGTGCCGATCAACCGGTCGAGCACCACCGAGGCGCTGACCATGTGGACAGCGTCATGATCGAAATGGGCATGGGTGGACAGGACGATATCCACGCATTCACGCGGGAAATCATAATGGTACCAGTCCCAGTTTCCGGTCGGCAGGTTGCGCCAGGGGTCTATCATCAGCGTCAGGCCGGAGGGCGCCGTGATCCTGAACGCGGACCCGCCGAAATAGGCCAGTTCGAAACTGCTGTCCTCGCCGCTGTCCGGCGTCAGCACCGGAGCCGCGCCCGATTGCACGTCGATCATCCTGTTGTGGTTTTCCGGCTGCCGCCAGGCCCACATGCCCTCGTTCATCCTGCTCTCGGTCATCTGCGTGGTCACGGGTCTCGAACCTCCCTCGTTTCAGTCGCAGGCGCGCCACATCACGCGGCGCGCCCGTCAGGAGTTGTTATGGTTACTGGGTGGCGTCGCTGGTCGTGGTCAGGATGATCTCATCCTCGCCGCCCTTGACTTCGTAGAGCGCGAAGTCGCGGCTCTTGAGCATGCCGTTCTCCTGGAAGTCGACCGAGGAGCTGGCGCCGTCATAGTTCATCGCCGTGCCCGCTTCGATCATCGCCTTGCCTTCCGCGAAGGTCGTTACCCGTTCGCCGGGGCCGTTGGCGATCTTCCGGATCGCATCGGCGACCGCGAACGAATCCGTGCTCTTCGCGGCTTCCATACCCAACAGGCAGAGGTTCATCTCGTCATAGGCCATGCAGCCGAAGGAGTTCTGAACCTGCCCGCTGGGCTCGATCCCCACGAGCCTCAGGTAGGTCTCGTAGCTGTCCTTGCCGATCGGCGGAACGGGCGAGCCGTGCAGGATCCCGTTCGCGGCGTCGCCGACGGCCTCCTTGAAGGCCGGGCCGACAGCGAAAGACAAAGTGATGATCTGCCCCGTGAAGCCACCGCGGATCAGTTCGCGGTAAACCGGCACGAAATCGGTGACATACCCCGCCACGAAGATCGCCGGAGGGTTCATGCGGATCAGATGCTCGGCCTCGGCGCGGTAGGAGGCCTGTCCGGGGTTGTAGTAGAACGGCTCGCCCACGATCGACCCGCCGAGCTTTTCCAGCGAGGCGGCGAAGGATTCCCCCATCGAGGCCGCGAAGTCGTTCTTTGGTCCGGCAAAGGCGACCTCGGTGAAGCCACGCTGCACCGCAAGATCGGCCAGTGCCACGGCCCAGGCCTTGTTGAGAGGCTGGAGGTTGAAGATCAGCCCCTTGGTGTCGCCGTCGGGCAGGTAATCGGAAGATCCGGAGAAGACCTGCAGCACGTTGGCCTCCTGACAGAGTGGCATGATGCCAAGCGAGACCGACGAGGCCCATGTACCGAGGATGGCCGACACCTTGTCGGCGTCGATCAGCTTGCGGGCGGCGCGCACGGCGGCCTCCGGGTTGGTCTCGCTGTCCTCGGAGATCAGTTGCACCTCGCGGCCCATGACGCCGCCCTGGGCGTTGACCTGCGCCACGACGGCGCGGTGCGCATCGCTCTTCTCGGGCCCGTAGGGGCCACCGCCACCGGTCAGCGGCGTCATGCTGCCGATCACGATGGGCGCCGATTGTGCGAGGCCCGCGCGCAGGTAGGCCGGCGCCGCCAGGGTCACGGCCGCCGAGGAGATGAACAATCTGCGGGAGAGTTTCATTTCAGTATCCTTCTGTTGGATCGGAAGAGCGCGGTCATGCAGAGGGAGGGGCATGCGGACGCGCGGGCAGGTGGCGCACCGGCTTCTGCGGCCGGTGTCGCCGGGAGGAACAGGCGGGGCCTGACGGCTCAGCCGGCGGCAGGCACCGGGTCAGGCCTGGAACGGGGGGCGATGCGCTCGGGCAGCAGCCCTTCGGGCCGGTAGCGCACGACCACGATCAGCAGGGTGCCGATGATGATGAAACGCAGCGCAGAGACCTGGGTGGGCGTCAGGAACTCCATCAGCGGCGCGAGGAACCGGGTGCCCTCGTAGATGGCCGTCACGACCAGCGCGCCCACGACCGCGCCCTTCATGTTGCCCGCGCCACCGACGATCAGCGACATCCAGACCAGCACGGCGACCTGCGTGGTGAAATTGTCCGGCGTGATCGTTTGCACGTAATGCGCGTAGAGCGAGCCAGCGAGCGCCATGGCGGCACTGCCGAGGACGAAGGCCTGCAGGCGATAGGCAAGAACGTTCTTGCCCAGCGTCGCCGGCACGAGGTCATCCTCCCGGATGGCCCGCAGCACCCGCCCGAACGGGGACCCGGCCAGCCGGTTCAGCACAACGAACACGATGATCGCCGCCAGCACGAAGACCCCGAGAATGAACCAGGCCGTGGCGCCACGGCCGAGCCCATCGATCACCGGACGGGTCATGATCAGGAAGCCGCGCGGCCCGCGGGTCAGCCAGTCCTCGTTGTTGAAGGCCAGGCGCATGGTCTCGGCGAACCCCAGCGTCACGATGGCCAGGAAGTCTCCGCTGAGCCGGATCGAGAGCAACGAGACCAACCCTCCGGCCAGGCCGCCAACGACGATCGCCGCCAGCATGCCCAGCAGGATCGGTTGACCGAGCGTTTCGGTCATGATGCCGCTGGTATAGGCGCCGACACCATAGAATCCGACGACCCCGAAGTTCATCAGGCCGGTCAGGCCGAACTGGATGTTGAGCGCCAGGGCAAGGATCACGTAGACCGCGGCGGTGGTGAGGATCGCTACAAGATAGGCGTCCATGATCTACTTCCTTTCCACAGGCCGGCCCAGCAGCCCCTGGGGGCGGATCAGCAGGACGAGTGCGATGACGACGAAACCGACCGCGCCCTTGTAGGGGGCCGAAATGAAAGCGACGGTCAGCTCCTCGGCCAGGCCGATGATCACGGCCCCGAGCGCTGCCCCCAGCGGCGAGCCCAGCCCGCCGACGATGGCGGCAGCAATCACGGGGATGGCCAGCGCGAGGCTGAGGTTGGGCTCGATCGCAAGATCAAGCCCGGCCAGCGTGCCGCTGAGGCCGAAGAGCGCTCCGGCCAGCAGGATGCCCGCCGCCTCGATGCGCGGCACCGGAAGGCCCCGGATCGAGGCGAGCGAGGCGTTGTCGGCCACCGCCCGCAAGGCGCGACCCAGCCGGGTAAAGGCGAGCAAGGCGCCGACCGCCAGCGTCGCAAGGATCGAGATCCCGATGACCCAGAGCGTCTCCGGCGTGAAGCGCAGCCCGGCAAAGGTCAGCGGCGGGCGCAGCGGCAGGTCGAAAGCGCGGATCTGGGTGCCGAAGGCGAACCGGATGACGTTGTCGATGATCACCGACAAGGCGATGGAGACCAGCAGCAGCGTACCGCCGCTGCGCCCGCGCAGAGGCTCGAAGACAATCCGGTCGCTTGCCAGCAGCAAGCCCGCGCCAAAGACCACGGCAAAGACGCCGCCCATCCAGATCGGCAGACCCAACTCGTTCATGCCCCAGGCCGCGAACGCCCCGGTCGTCATCAGCGCGCCGACAGCGAAGTTGGTGTAGCGAAACAGGGTGAAGATCAGCGTGAAGCCGATGGCCGCGGGCGCGAGGATGGCCGCGCTGGCGATGGCGTTCAGAAGTAATTGCATCAGGCGTGGTCTCCGAAGAACAGGGCCCCGAAATCGGGTTCGGCGGCGAGTTCGGCCGCTGGGCCCGCGCGGCGCAGCCGCCCGTCGACCAGCACCACCGCGCGGTCCGCGCGGGCCAGGGCGGCGCGGGCATTCTGCTCCACGATCAGGATCCCGATGCCGGAGTCGCGGGTCAGCTGCTGCAGCACATCGAGCATCTCGCCCACCAGGTTGGGAGAGAGGCCGGCGGTGGGCTCGTCCACCAGCAGGATGCTGGGCCGCGACATCAGCGTCATGCCCAGCGCAGCCATCTGCCGCTGCCCGCCCGACAGCCCGCCCGCGGCCTTGTTCAGGTAGTTGGCCAGCGTCGGCAGCAGGCCGATGACCTCGTCCTTGCGGGCGGCGATATCGTCATGGCCCCAGGCGCTGGTTTCCAGGTTCTCGGTGACCGTGAGGGTGCGAAAGACGTTGCGGTCCTGGGGCATGAAGGCGACGCCGCGCGTGGCCCGCTCGAAGGGCGAGAGCGCGACCAGGTCCGTGCCGTCGATGCTCAGGCTGCCCGCGGTCACCCTGGCAACACCGGCGAGGCTCTTGAGCAGCGTCGACTTGCCAGCCCCGTTGGGACCCACAAGGGTGACGATCTCGCCCGAGCCGACCTGAAGCGAGACATCGTGCACGATGTCCGCGCCGCCGTAGCCGGCGCTGAGGTGTTCGAGGATGAGTTGGGTCATGCGGCCTGCCCCAGATAGGAGTCGATCACCGCGGGGTTGCGCGAGACGTGGTCGAAGCTGCCCTCGGCCAGAAGCTCTCCGGCCGCCATCACCACGACACGGCTGGTGAGGGCGCGAATGAAACCCACGTTGTGTTCGATGATAAGGAAGGTCTTGCCCAGGTCACGGTTCAGCTTCTGGACGATCTCGATAATCTCCTCGACCAGATGCGGCGCAACACCGGCCGCGATCTCGTCCAAAAGGATCGTGTCGGCTCCAGCCATAAGGGCGCGGGCCAGCTCCAGAAGTTTTTTCTGGCCGCCCGAAAGTGTCCCGGCCGGCTTTGCCTCGTGCGGCGTGAGCGCGACCAGTGCAAGCATCTCCCGCGCCTTTTCGGTCAGTTTTGCCTCAGCGCGGCGCACGGCAAACGGACGGAAGAGCGCGTTGGCCATGTGTTCGCCCGGATGATCCGCAGCGGCCAGCAACACGTTGTCCAGCACCGACATACGGTCAAGTTCGCGGGAAAGCTGAAAACTGCGGACGATGCCATGCCGGGCCAGCTTGTAGGGCGGAAGGCCTGTCACGTCGCGGCCGTTCACCCGCAGCTTGCCCGCATCGGGACGCAACACGCCGGAGATCAGGTTGAACATGGTGGTCTTGCCGGCGCCATTCGGGCCGATGAGCCCCATGATCTGGCCCGCATCGACCTGGAAAGAGACGTTGTTGACGACGGCGACGCCACCCAGCTTCTTGGTCAGCCCGTCGACTTCTATGCGCACCGGTTTCATGTCGGGTCCTCGTCGGTTTGCCTCGGCATCTCGGCAGCCGGATGCGCGGCCGCCGCAATTCGCTGCTCGATCGAGGCGATCAGCATGTCGAGAACCGCCGCCTCCTTGGCGCGATCGGGTTCGATGTTGTTCTGGATCCGAAGGCCGCGCAGGGTGGAGACCGTGAAAGTGATGATGATCCTCAATTCCTCGGGCGGAAGCTGAGACCGCGACAGGGCCTTGACGCCGAATTCCTCGTAGGCATGGAAGAGGTCAGACAGGATCTCGTTGACCGCGAGGCCGATCCGGGATTCCGTGCGACCCAGGACCACGAGGTCCAACATCGTCACCAGCGCGTTGGAGGGAAACACTTCCTCGTAAAGTGTCATGACGTAGGTCCGCACATCGCTGCGCCCTGACGCGACATCCTCTGCCTGCCGGACAACGACATCCCGGGCCCGCTGCCAGAAATGCCGGGCTGTATCTATGATCAGGTCATCCCGCGTCGGGTAGTGGTGCAGCATGGCCCCGCGAGACACTCCGCAGCGCTCCGCAACCGCCTTGCCGGAGGCCGCCTCGACACCGACCTCGGCGATGATCTCCTCGGTCGCAGCTCGCAGCCTGGCCCGCATCGCGGCCCCTTTCAGCTCTCGCCCGTCCTTGATTTCCGAATCTGTCTGCATCGTTCCTTCCGCTGTCTTGCCGTCAGCTGCCCCCTTCCCGATCGTCACTTCAAACAAAAAAACATTCACGACTGTTTTTTTGTTTGAAGACGGAGTCACGATGCTCGGGATTTCAGCAAACGGTGGAATTCCCTCGGAAAAGCCCGCGCGATAATTCGGCAACGCGCGAAGATCGGAAGGGGGCGTGTCGGCTGCGCCACTGACCTCGTCGGCCTGTTTGCCCTTCCGGAACCGTTGACGCGCCAAGGTGGGCCAGTGGTCGTTCGAATGAAACGGCGCCCTGTCGAAACCATCCGAGGCCAAGCTCGGCTTTGCAGAGAAACCCACCCAGGTTCGCCGAGACACCTTGCCCACCAGCCGGCACCCCAGGTCCGCGGTCCGAAAAGGGCGGGACCTGTCACCACATGGGGGTTGGCCATTCAAGTCTGACAAATGCGAGCGCGGTCTTGCGTCTGCCGCTCTGCGATCCGAGACGCGCAGCGCCTCGACCGACAAGTTCCCGTTCGCGCATATTCAGGTGAAGTGACTGGAGCCGCACCCGAGAACCGCGGCGTGACGCTTCAGACCAAGGACATAAGCCCCCCCGGCTCTCTCCGCCAATCTACGGGTGATCGCCCCCTCGGCAATCTGTTGGCGCGGGCGGGTCGCTCGCGCATCTGTCATGGGAACTTCCCTGTTGCTGGTCGCAGAAGACAGCCGGGAGCAGAGGTCCGCGCCCGGAGTTGCGGGGCATCAAGGCGCCATACGCTCCGCCATTCTTACATCTCAACATAGGAAGCAGCTTCGGACGCAGGAGGTATGCGTCACGTTCACCCAATAGCCAATCTGCGGCATTGCGCCTTTTCTTGAAAGCCTATGATCCGACGATCAGACCGGCCGGATCTTGCAGCCGTGCCGCCAAGACATCTACCATCTAGCATGCTAGATTGACTATGCGCTCAAACTAGCATATTAACATGCCAGAAAGCAACCGGATCCATTGGCTCCGATGGCGGGTGGAGGCGATCGATGGATGACTCGTTCAGAAACCGATCCGTTCGTTCACTCGGTCAGGCCGATGGATCGTGTCCGAACTCGGGTTTCTGGCAGTGGCGATCTTGACGACCAAGCCCTTGAGGAGGGGGCGCTCCCCGGAATTTCGAGGCCTCAGAACAGTCTGAGGATCAGTTTCGGGTGGATCTGATCTGCGATGCAGCCAGGAGCAGAACGACAAACCCGGTCGCTTCGAGAGGTCAATGGACCGCGTCCATGGGCGTCTCGAGGCACCTCGAGCGCAAACCAGGTTTCAAAGGGAGGAACCACACCATGCTCAAAACCGTAACCGCCACGTTGCTGGCCACTGCCGCCATGGCAACGGCGACCTTTGCGTGCGAGATCATGCTCAAGGCATCCGACACCCATCCTGACGGCTATCCGACTGTCGAAGGCGTCAAGGCCATGGGCAAGATGCTCGAGGAGAAGACCGACGGCCGCATCTGCATCGAGATGTTCCACTCTGCCCAGCTTGGCGAGGAAAAGGACACGATCGAGCAGACCCAGTTCGGCGTCATCGACCTCAACCGCGTCTCCTTCGGGCCGTTCAACAACATTATCCCCGAGACCCAGATCCCCTCGCTGCCCTACATCTTCCGGTCCGTCGACCACATGCACAAGGTGATGGACGGCGAGATCGGCGGGGAGATCCTCGGCGCCTTCTCGGATCACGACCTGATCGCGCTCACCTCCTATGACGCCGGCTCGCGCAGCTTTTACAACAGCCAGAAGCCGATCACATCGCTTGAAGACCTCGCTGGCATGAAGTTCCGCGTCATGCAGTCCGACCTTTTCGTCGACATGGTCGGCGCGCTCGGCGCCAACGCCACGCCGATGCCCTATGGCGAGGTCTACAGCGGCATCCAGACCGGCGTTATCGACGGCGCCG
Source organism: Tropicimonas sediminicola (assembly GCF_900188335.1). Lineage (GTDB taxonomy): Bacteria > Pseudomonadota > Alphaproteobacteria > Rhodobacterales > Rhodobacteraceae > Tropicimonas > Tropicimonas sediminicola. The sequence continues at coordinate 21,157 of NZ_FZOY01000017.1, forward strand.
AGAACAACTGGCCGTCCTACGAGTCCTCCGGCCACTTCGAGGTTGCCGGCTACTACACCCTGGATCAGCACCTGATGGTGCCGGAAGTCCTGGTGATGTCGAAGATGACCTGGGACAAGCTGTCCGAGGAAGACCAGAAACTGGTGATGGAAGCCGCCAAGGAATCCACCGCGGTTCAGCGCAAGCTCTGGGCCGAGCGCGAAGCGGAATCCGAAGAAAAGGTCCGCGCCGCCGGGAACGAGATCATCACCGATATCGACAAGACGCCGTTCATCGAGGCCATGGCGCCGGTCTACGAGAAATACGTGACCGACGAGAAGCTCAAGGACCTCGTTGCCCGCATCCAGGCGGTCGAGTGACACAAGATCCGAGGTGGCGGTCCCAGTGACCGCCACCTCTGCTTCTGCGGGAGATTGGAATGCAGGATTTCATGCGCTCCGTGGCCAGGGTCACGGGACTCATCGGTCGCATAGCGCTCTACTTGTCCGGAATCGGGCTGGTCATCATGACGGCGATGATCGCTGCCCAGGTTTTCTGGCGCTACGTACTCAACGACAGCATCGTCTGGACCGAGCCGGGCTCCGTCATGGTCATGGGATGGTTCATCTTTCTCGGCGCCGCCGTGGGCGTGCGCGAGGGCTACCACCTCTCCTTCGACGTGCTGCTGATGGTCCTGCCGATGCGGGTGAAGCTCTGGCTCTATTCGATCTCCGACATGGTCGTCGTCGCCTTCGGCTTCGGCATGATCTGGTACGGCGGCCAGCTCATCGAAAAGACCTACAAGAACACCATTCCCTCGCTCGGCATCTCGGGCGCGTTCGACTTCCTGCCGCTGGTCGGCGGCGGCGTCCTTCTGATCCTTTTCTCGCTCGAGCGCCTTGCACGCCGCGCCGCCGGAATGCCCACCGCGCGCTTTGGCGAAACGGTCGACGAAGACGAACTGAACGGCCTCGTACCGGCCAACCGAATTGAGGAAAAAGGCTGATGGAATACTGGATCCTCTTCGGCACCTTCGTCTTCCTGCTGTTCATCGGCACGCCCATCGCATTCTGTCTTGGCGTGGCCTCCTTCGCGACCGTGGTCTATCTCGACCTGCCCCCTGTGGTGATCTTCCAGCGGCTGAACTCGGGCGTTTCGGTCTTTGCCCTGATGGCGATCCCCTTCTTCATCTACGCCGGCGAACTCATGGTTCGCGGCGACATCGCCCGAAGGCTCGTGGCGCTCGCGGGCGCGATGGTGGGCCACTTCAAGGGCGGCCTCGGCCAGGTGAACATCCTGACCTCCGTCATGTTCGGCGGGATTTCCGGTTCCGCGGCGGCCGACACCTCGGCCATCGGCGGCATCATGATCGGCCAGATGGAGAAGCGTGGCTACGACGTCGATTATGCCGTGGCGGTCACCGTTACCTCGTCGATGATCGCGCTGATGCTGCCGCCCTCGCACAACCTGATCATCTATTCGATCGCCGCGGGCGGCAAACTCTCCATCGCGGATCTCTTCACCGCCGGCATCATTCCGGGGTTCATCCTCGCCAGTTCGCTGATGATCGCGGCCTGGATCATGGCGCGCCGCCGCGACTACCCGACCGAGCCCTTCGAAGGCTGGGCCATGGTGGGTCGGCTGTTCATCAACGCCCTGCCCGGCCTGATCCTCGTGGCCATCATCTTCGGCGGCGTCCGTTCCGGCATCTTCACCGCGTCGGAATCCTCCTGCATCGCCGTCGTCTACGCGCTGTTCGCGACCTTCATCGCCTATCGTACGCTGAGTTGGGAGGCCTTTGTCGGCGCGACACTCGGCGCGGTCCGGACGACCGCGATGGTGCTGCTGGTGATCGGCTGCGCGGCCGGCTTCGGCTGGCTTCTGGCCTATCTGAAGATCCCCGCCGAGCTCGTGGAGTTCATGCAGGGCATCTCCGACAACCCGATCGTCGTGCTGCTGCTGATCAACGTCACGTTGCTGATGCTCGGCACCTTCATGGACATGTCGCCGCTGATCGTCATCACGACGCCGATCTTCCTGCCCGTGGCGATGGCCTTCGGGGTCGACCCGGTCCATTTCGGCATCATCCTGATCCTGAACCTCGGCATCGGCCTCTGCACGCCTCCGGTCGGAACGGTGCTCTTTGTCGGTTGCGCCGTGGGCAAGATCTCGATCTGGGAGGTCATGCGCTCCATCGGGCCGTTCTATATCGCGGCGGTCTTCACGCTGATGCTCGTCACGTTCATCCCGGCGCTGTCGCTCTGGCTGCCCGCGCTGTTCCGGTAGCGGGGACTTCCGAGCCCCTGATTTTGCAAACCAAGTGAAGCCGTCATCGGCAAGTTGAGCGACCTTCTTGGCGCAGCGTCCGGCAGAACCCCGCCAGTCGCTGCGCCTTTTGAATTTGCCCGGAACGCTGTTTCGCACCGCCTTATGCCGATGCATCGTCATATCAGCATGTTGGACACTGACCTGATCTGTCCTAGAACTGTTCTGGATAACTGATTCAGGGAGGATCACCATGAAATTCGCCAACCTTTTGGCGGCCGGAGTTCTGCTGGCCGCTCCGTTGCCTGCGCTCGCTCAGGAGCAGCTGTCGATCGCCACCGGCGGCACCGGCGGCGTCTACTACCCGATGGGCGGCGGCCTGGCCGAGGTCATCAACAACCACGTGGAGGGATATGCCGCGACCGCCGAGGTCACCGGCGCCTCGGTGGAGAACATGGGTCTCATCGCCACGGGCGACGCCGATCTGGCTCTTGCGCTCGGTGATACGGTTCAGCAGGCCTATACCGGCACCGGCCGTTTCGAAGGTCAGCAGCTCGACATGATCCGTGGCCTGGCCTCGATGTATGCCAACATGGTGCAGATCGTGACGCTCGAAGGCTCGGGCATCGCATCGCTCGAAGACCTCGTCGGCAAGCGCGTCTCGGTCGGCGCCCCCGGCTCCGGGACCGAGGTCAACGCGCAGGAGATCCTGCAGGCCAACGGCATTACCTACGACGACATCGAGGAGCAGCGCCTGAACTTCAACGAGACAGCCGACGCACTCGCGAACGGCGACATCGACGCCGGCTTCTGGTCGGTCGGCGCGCCGACCTCGTCGATCCTCAACCTCGCGACCACGAACAACATCGTCGTCATCGAACTGACCGACGCCCAGATCGAGGCCGCTCAGCAGGCGGTTCCGATCTTCGCACGCACCACGCTCGCCGAAGGCATCTACAACGGCGTTCCCGCGACGACCGTTATCGGCGTGCCCAACGTGCTGGCCGTCTCTTCCGAGATGCCGGACGATCTCGCCTACGCGATCACGCGCGCGATGTTCGAGAACATCAAGGACCTGCAGGCCGTGCATCCGGCGGCGAACCAGACGACGGTCGAGTTCACGACGGTGGCGACGCCCGTCCCCCTGCACCCCGGCGCGATCCGCTACTACGAGGAGATCGGGGTCACGCTCCCGGACAACCTGCGCCCGTGAGGAGAAACCTTGGGGGAGGGCTGCTGGCCCTCCTCCTTCTCGCCACGACCGCCGCGTCCGGCGATCTCGTCGTGACGCGGGAGGACGGTGCGGAGATCGCGCGCCTGGCCGTGCCTGACGGCGATGGCTGGTGCGTGCTCTGGCACCACTCCGTGCAAGGGTTCGAAGTCTCTGACTGCTACGAGAACCGGGGCGGGCACATGGTGCTCGTCCGCTCGCACCTGCCCGATTTCGCGGCAGGGCTCGACCATATCCCGGGCCGGGGCCGGCAGGTCTCGGACGGACAGGGCGGATACTGGATTCTCGACATCGACGAGCCGGTGCCTGGCGATGCCTACGTGCTGCGTCCGGGCCGAGGCGCCGTAGACCACAGGCTTCGCGTGGGAGAAACCACCGTTTCGCTGTCGCAGGCAGCGCCCCGCGCGCGCCTGCGGATCGAACTGACCGGGAGCGAGGACTGATGGTCACCGAAACCGATACGACGACTGATGCACGACCAAGCCGGCCGGCGCATCCCCGCCTGGTGCTGCGCGCCATCACCGTGATCGGCGTCACGCTGTCGCTGTTCCATCTCTATGCCGCGGGCGTTCAACCGCTCGGTCTGTTCTACCAGAGGCCCATCCACCTCGGGTTCATTCTCGTCCTTTGCTTTCTGATCTACCCGGTCTGGGGCCCGTCGCGCCCGCGCGGGGCTCTCGGCTGGATGATCGACGGCACGCTCATCGCCTGCTCCATCCTCGTCGGCTCCTGGTTGCCGGTGCACATAGACACGATCGCGAACCAGATCTTTCCGCGCGACATGGACGTCGTTGTCGGGGTGATCACCGTCCTTGTGGTCCTCGAGGCCGCAAGGCGCGCCGTCGGCCTCGGCATGACGATCATCGGCGCGGTCTTCGTCGTCTACGCCTTTGCCGGATCCCGCGGCGAGTTGCCTTTCCTCGCCGACTGGATGCCCGGAATCCTGAACCACCGCGGCTACTCGCTCGACCGCGTGGCGAGCCAGATGGTCCTCGGCGCCGAGGGCATCTTCGGCATTCCGCTCGGCGTCGCCGCCACGTTCATCTTCGTCTTTGTCCTTTTCGGCGCGTTCCTCGAAGTGACGGGAGCGGGCAAGTTCTTCATCGACCTCGCCTATGCAGCCACGGGCCGTCAGAGGGGCGGCCCGGCCAAGGCCGCGGTGATCGCGAGCGCGGGCATGGGGTCCATCTCCGGCTCGGCCATTGCCAACGTGGTGACGACGGGCGCCTTCACGATTCCCCTGATGAAGCGGCTGGGCTACCGGCCGGCGCAAGCGGGCGGGATCGAGGCCGCGGCCTCCACCGGCGGGCAGATCATGCCGCCGCTCATGGGCGCGGGCGCGTTCCTGATGTCCGAGTTCACGCAGGTGCCCTACGTCGACATCGTCCTCGTATCGATCTTCCCCGCGGTCCTGTACTTCGGCGCCGTCTACCTGCTCGTACACATCGCTGCGGCCAAGCAAGGGCTGACCGGCATGGCGCCGGAGGACCTGCCGAGCGTGCGCAGCGTTCTCGCCGAGGGCTGGCATTTCCTGCTGCCGCTCGTGGCGCTGGTGGCGCTTCTCGTGGCGGGGTACTCGCCGATGCGGGTGGGGTTTTACGCCATCGTCTCCATCATCGCGGCCGCCGTGGCGCGGGCTCTCTGGACCTTTGCCACGAGCGGACCGACGCTCGACGGATTCACGGCGCTCTGCCGCTGCGGCGGAGAGCTGTTGATCAAGGCGCTGGAGCTCGGCGCGCGCAACGCGGTCGCGGTTTCGATGGCCTGCGCGGTGGCGGGGATCATCGTGGGCGTCGTCGGCCTGACGGGGCTCGGACTCAAGTTCTCCGCGATGATGATCGCCTTCTCGGGCGGCAACCTCGTGCTGGCACTCATCCTGGTCATCCTGGCGAGCCTGATCCTCGGCATGGGCCTGCCGGTGACGGCCGCCTACATCGTCCTGATCATCCTCGTCGGCCCCGCGCTCACCCAGGAATTCGGTATGCCGATCCTGATCGCTCACCTCGTCGTCTTCTGGTACTCGCAGGACAGCAACGTGACCCCGCCCGTTGCGCTCGCCGGCTTCGCCGGCGCGGCCATCGCCGGGGCGAAACCGATGGAAACGAGTTTTCAGGCCTGGAAATACGCCAAGGGCCTCTACCTCGTGCCGCTCTTCATGGTCTTCAACGAGTCGATCATCCTCGGCGGCCCGCTGCCTCTGGTGCTCTGGAATGGGGCCATCGCTATGGTGGCCATGGCGGGTTTCGCCGTCGCCCTCGAAGGCTTCCTCTGGCGCCCCATGCCGCTCTGGCAGCGCGTCGTCATGGTTCCCGCCGTCGTCGCCGTTTTCTGGCCATCGATCGGCATTGAAGCTGTGGGAGCGGGCGTCATTCTGCTGCTCCTGGGGCTGAACTGGTGGCAAGCGAGGAACGACGGCCCGACCTCAGACGCCCTGCCGCCCACGGGCGCTCCGGCAGGATCCGACTGAAACCGGCGGACGGCACAGCGGGATCGAGCACAATTCGCCCCGGCCATCGACGCCATCAGACTATCGAGGTCCGATAAGGTCCCGATGTCGCAAACGGCTCTTGTCGTTTCGGCTCGGGGCTTGTCGGCCCTATGCACCCGGAACATGGCGCTCGGATTCATCGACATTACCACCAAGCCCCGCGGCGACCCTGTGCGGCGAGCCTGCCAATCCCGAGTAGGGCAACACGCTGAACCTTTTCGCCAAGCGAGCGGAAAGGCGAGCGGCCTGGTCCGGCAATGATCTCTGTTGCTTCAACCACCTATGGCGGAGGCGGCACGATCGCGCCAATCAACCAAGCCTTTGACTCTTCGGTGACTTCCGCGACCCAAGAAGAGCCATGCCACGGCAACCACAACGGCAAAGATCGGAATTGCTCCCGTCATGGCGGATCTTGCGCCGCCCTGGAGAGCCAAGCCATCCCTCGCGCAACTCGAGGGCGTACTGCGAACACTGGAGCGGGCCCCTTGGACCTGACGGTGAGGCCGAGTGAGTTGACATGGCAGCACATTGATTGCCTCAATAATAAGTATGTATGAATTCAAGTGCCAATCATCGACGGCCCCAAGTTGATGCAAATGGGCGTCCTCAAAACGTCGTTCACTGGCAAGTCGCCAGAAATCCGAACCCTAGATCGGATCCGAGCATGAGTTCGCGCCTTTACCTCGTTCTGTTCACGATGGCCGTTGGCATCCTGGTTGGCGCGGCAACCGTTCACTTCCGGCTTTTTCCCTATCAGATGCTCATGTCCGCGAAGGCGACTGTTGAGGACGTCATGGTCAACTGGGAGGCGTTCCTTGGACGGGCTCCTGTCAACCAGCTCATTCCCGGAGGTTATGACGGCGACGGCGTGACAATATTGGACGCCCAACGGTCCGCCCCCGGCAATACCCTCATGGCCGGTGTGAAAGGCAATGCCGTCGCACTCTGGCTGGTCACCCCCGAGGGCGAGACACTCCGTGAATGGCAACCACCCACGACGGAGATACTGACCGATGCCGAACATATCGACGGGGTTGAAAAGCCATTCAACGATTTCTTTGTGACCCTGCATGGCGCGGCCCTTCTTCCCGACGGCGGCACGCTTTTCACGATCTCGCACTACGCGCTTGTCAAAATGTCGGCCTGCGGCACCAACGATTGGGTCGTTCCGACAATGGCGCATCACGCGGTGTTTGCGAGCCACGACCAAACCTATTGGGCGGTCACGCGCTTTCACCACGATACGGACCATCCCGATCACAACCGGATCCGCCCCCAATTCTGGGAAGATGCGGTGATCCAGGTCGACTCCAACGGCACGATCTTGCGCACCATCTCGATCCTCGATGTGATCGAGAAGAACCGGCTTTGGGGCAAGTTGTTCGGCGGACAGCGGCCGGTGCCGTCCATCTCCGGAGACATCACCCATCTCAACGACGTCGAGGTGCTGTCGCCGGAAATGGCTGACGCGTATCCCGATTTCGACGCAGGCGATGTCATGGTCTCACTTCGAAATCCCAACATGGTGATCGTGTTCGACCCAGAAACGCTCGATGCCAAATGGTCCAAGGTTGGGCCGTGGATTCGCCAGCATGATCCCGATTTCGGCGCTGACGGGTGGATCGCGGTACTCGACAACAGAAACGATGGCGCGGATGGAACGCGTTTCGGCGGCAGCCGTGTGGTGTTGATCCGTCCAAAGGGACCCTTTGGCGGAGAGTGGCGGGTGGCGTACGAGAATTCGGCGTCGACACCGTTCTTCACCGCCAAGCGAGGTGTTCTCGACCTTCCGGGGAACGGCAATATCCTTGTGACTGAAAGCGAAGCCGGGAGGGTCTTCGAGTTCGATCGGAGCGGCGATATCGTATGGGAATACATCAATCGCTACGACGCAGAGAACCTGACTTCGGTCATGCACGCCGAGCGCTACCCGCCCGATTTCGCAGTGAACGCCTATTCCAACTGCGATCAGTTCTGACGTTCAAGTCGCCGTGGGAGGGCGCCGCGGCGCTCTTCGGCGGGCCGCCCGAGGCAGATTAACCTAGAGGAAGGTATCGAAACGATGTGTTTCGTGAAATAAATGATACACCTTTGGCGCGCAGGGATTGCATATGTTGCTGCGTCGCGAAGAATGCGCTTAGATACATGTGTTGCAAACAAGGGTATGGCGGCGGAGGGTCGTGACGTTTTTTGTGAGGATCCAGACTGCTCTGCCGCCAAGGTCAATGCGTGGTAACAATCTATGAAAAACGTCAACCTATCTGCCATAATACTTCTCGCGGCTTCACCGGCACATGCCTACGTCGGTCCGGGTGCCGGTCTCGGTGCGATCGCGGCAGCATTTGCTGTCATCGTCGGGCTTCTGCTGCTGCTTGTCGGCTTCGTGTACTTTCCGGTACGACGTATGCTGCGCGCGCGGCGCGAGACCTCCGGCGCTTCCGATACCAGCCGCGACACACGATAGCCTATGCACGTAGCCTCACTTGTGGTGGCTCTGACGGCAGTACTGGCATTCGCCATTTCTCTCTGGCGCTTGCGAATTGTATGGCTTGGTCGTTCGCTCACATCGCACACATTCGCCGGCGTTTCCGCGATGTTCGACAACCAGCTCGACGACACGCAGAAAGAGCGCGCCGTACGAGACGCAGGTCTTCGGCTCCTCCTCGGTGCCTGGCAGATCACCTGGCGCTTCGGGCTGGCGCTGGGCGCTACGGTTTTGCCGATCCTGCTTGCGGATGAGTTCGGATTCGTGCCGTTCGACACCACGCTCGGCGTGCTGCTTCGCGTGGATTTCATCGTGGTGGTTTCGATCGTTGCGATCGCACTCGGCTGGTTCGCGTCAAACCGTATCGGTGACGCGCCGCACAAAACCAGCACGACGGGCCAGCAGGACGTTGGAAACAAGATGTTTCACACGCTGGCATTTGCGAGCCCTCGCGCTCTCCGCCTCGCGGCAAAGCTGGACGACAGGCTATACGGTACGCAGCTTTCCCGGGTCAGAACCACTCCGCCGATCTTCATCACGTCTCTGGCACGCGGCGGCACCACGGCGGTTCTCAACTCCATGCACGGTCTGCCGCAGGTCGCCACACATCTCTATCGGGACATGCCGCTGATCACCGCACCCATGCTGTGGTCGAAGCTCGGCGGCAAGAACAGGGCGGTGGCCCGACAGAAACGCGCCCATGGAGACGGGATGGAGATCGATTTCGATAGCCCGGAAGCATTTGACGAAGTTCTATGGACGCTGTTTTGGCCCGAGAAGTACTCAGACGACGGCATTCAGCTATGGGACAAGCCGGATGCGAACGAGGAGGCTCGCCAAGAGTTCGAACTTCATTTCAAGAAGATCACCTTGCTTCGCCGACCGGATTCCGCAACCGGCGAAGATTTGAAAGTACGATACCTTTCGAAGAACAATGCCAATATCGCACGCTTGCGCCTCTTGCCGGACATGTTTCCCGGCTGCGACATCGTCGTGCCATTGCGGCACCCGTCGGCCCATGCCGCCTCATTGCTCCGGCAACACGAGAACTTCTCCAGTTTGCACGCGGAAGATCCCTTCGTATTGCGCTACATGCGCGACATCGGACATTTCGAGTTCGGCGCGCTGCACCGCCCGATATTTTTCGATGATTGGTCAACCGACGGTCGCTCGCCAGAGGAACCAGACTACTGGCTGGCGTATTGGGTAGCGGCCTTCAAAGAAGTCGAGTCGCATGCGAGCGACCTCCACATTCTACCCCAGGACGATTTGAGGGCCACGCCCGACAGGACCATGACAAGACTGCTGGACATGCTCGACCTTGAGGCACCGGGTGAGTTTTCTTCGTTTTTTCGCCACACGCCTGACCAACGACCCAGCCACCTTTTCTCGCCCTCGCTCCTGAAAGAGGCGGAGGATATCTACGCTGCATTACTCGGCCATGCTGGCCGCGCACCACGAGCGCGACTGAAACACGATCTTGAGCAATGACTGATGATCTCCCCCCAATTCATTGGATACGTCTTGGAATTCCGGGATCACGGTGCCGAGTCGCAATCTTTGGTTTACTGGGTTCCTGGACGGACCGGCATAAATTCCTTCTACGATTCTATTCGCAGTATCCGTGAGGCGCGCCTTTGGGGCCCGGGGTTCGGCAATAGGGAGATCTGTAAGTTCGATTGACTCCCGTGACCTAATTAGACGCCTCGGCATACACACCAATCTGATCACTAAACCAACGGTTATCGCCTGTTGTCGAAACCGTCCATCTGCCCCTCTTCGATAGATCATTGTCGGGTTCATGCTTCGGTCCGTGGTTGGCACGATGATCGCCAGATTGATGTTGGTTTAGCGCGGCATCTGAATTGCCCGTCTCATTGACGTTCTGGAAGGTCGCCCCCTCTCGCCAGATACGGGAAGGCCAAGAAGGATCAGGTGCCATAGACCATCAAGCTCCAACGGATAAACCGGCAAAATGGGGATGTCCGGATGTCAACGGCGGCGCAAAAACCGACCACTGGGCGGAGCAAAAGTCGGCCAGTCTGGGCATGACCGTCGCCTTGGCAAACGTGCTCCTCGTATAGC
>NZ_FZOY01000022.1 GCF_900188335.1 Tropicimonas sediminicola
GATGATTTCAATCTCAGACATAAGCATGTGCTCAGGGCTATCCCTAAGCCTCCTGGGTCAAGCCCAGGTGTCCGGTCGAAATGGGGGCCAGTTCACTGGAAAATACCGCAAGTGTTTTGCTCGTCAGTTCTTCCATTTGCATTGTTCTTTCCCTTGTTGCTGCAGGTGGTCCACGCGCCCTTAAGAATGGGGCGCGTGGCCTGTGCACATCTCACGATGTGTTGGATTTCGCTGGCGCTTCCTTGTCAGCGGCTTTGGGCTTGTTCTCCTTGGCAGGGTTCTTCGCGGTCTCCGCAGGCTTCGGCTTCATTGCGGCCGCTGCCTGGGCAGTCAGGTCCTTGAAGGACATGTCATCGATCCTTTGATTGGCCAGCGCCGACTCCTCATCCATCACGGACCGGGATACTTAGCGCCAGTAACACCTATATGGGGATTGGCGACCCCATTTTCGATGGCGCATCGAAAAGGAAGCCAAGGTCAATCAAGCCAGTTCATTGGTCCAGACCTTGAATTCCGTCAAAGTGCTATCCCCGAATGTCTGGGTCAAAGGTACATCGGCAGAATCGCGCCCGCGCGCGATCAGAATTCTCGCAAACCTCGGCTTGTTGTTCCGCGGGTCGAACACGTGCCATTCGCCAGCAAGGAATACCTCCATCCAGGCGGCAAAATCCCCTGGCGGATGAGGTCGAGGTTCGCCGATGTCGCTCAGATATCCGGTGCAGTAGCGGGCCGGAATGTTCATGCAACGACACAGCGCGATGGCAAGATGTGCAAAATCGCGGCAGACACCCTGTCGCTCGGCGAGGGTCTGCGATGCGGTGCGCGTTGCCTTCGCCTGCATATAGTCGAAGCAGACATGCCCGTGCACGAAATCACAGATCGCCTGGACGCGCGACCACCCGGGTTGAGTGGTCTCGAAGAGACGCCACGCCTCCTCCGAAAGAAGATCGGTATCGCAATACCGGCTGCCCTGCAGAAACACGAGGGTCTCGAAAGGCAGATCCTGGACCGCGTGCTGCAGCGCGCCCGGGTATGCGGGATCGGGCTGGCCCGTGTCGCGGAAGATGCCATCCGTCGACAGGCAGAAGTCGCCCGCCGGAGCCATGAGGCGCGTACACCAGTTGCCAAAGCCGTCGCGGTAGCTTTCGAGCGGTACGCTCGGCGACGTCACGAGGTAGTCTGCACGCTCCAGATCGCCAAAGCGCGAGTAGTGGACGTTCAGCATCGCGATTAACGGTGTCGGCTGCGGGAAGCTGTAGCGCAGACGGCACCCGATGCTGACGCGCATGCCGGACCCGCCACGACGAGAAACATCCGCATCACCGTCCAAGGATGCACATCCCGTCCGAGAGCCGGAAGCCTCGATTGCAGCTCCACCGGTTGCCGGATCGGTCGAGATAGGCGTTCTCTGGCAGATCGATGGCGACGCAGGCGCCATTCAGCGGCTCGTATCCGCGCTCGCAGCTCCAGCCCGGTCCATAGGATGCCTCGTCCAGATAGGCATGCGATGGCACGACAACGGCGTCGCATCGGTCGTCGATCTTGACGAAGCCTCGCTCGCAATCCCAGGCGTCTCCATAGGTTGCGTTGGTCAGATACGCGTTCGCTGGCATGGCAATCGGCAAACATGTCCCTGCAACAGCCTCATAGCCACGATCACAGGTCCATCCCGTCCCCGAGTTATCTTCTGTCAGGTAGGCACGCTCGGGAAGAACGATGGGCACGCATGCCTCGTCCTCCTGCCGGAACCCGCGTTCGCATTGCCAATCGTAGCCGGAAGACCGGAGGAAGGCATTGGCGGGCACCGGGATGCGATTGCAGGATATCGCGTTTACCTCTTCATACCCACGGTCGCACTCCCACCCCGTCCCGTAGGAGCGACCGGTTGGATAGGCATGCTCGGGGATGTCGAGAGCCAGGCATTCAGCGGCCTCTAGCCGATAACCGAGTTCGCAGACCCATCCGTCGCCATAGCTGCGCGGCTGGGCGTTCTCAGGCATTGGGCCGGTGCCATCCTGCGCAAGCACGGGGAAGGCGAAGGACGCGATCACACCGGCCATAGCTGCCGTAGTCGCAATCAGGCTCGCCAGAGGTTGCCTCATCGCCGCTTTCTCCTTGACGGACCAGAGTCCGCGGGTTGCCGCGCGGGTCTTCGATAGCCCTAGCGTCAGCGTTCCGGTCAACCGTCGAGCGGGCAGTGGCGGGGAGCCCCCGGAGTTCGATCTCGATGGCATGCCTTCGTTCTCGGCCACCTGGATCGAGAAGTCCTGTGGGACTGTCGGATGAGTACTAACGGTCATCGGGGCGACAATTTGTGCAAGGCCGCAGCCGCAAGGGCATGCTCCTTCTGGTGGTAGTCGCCGCGAAACTTGCCATCGACCTGCACCTCCCAGACGCCGTTTCTTTCGCGCACCTGAACCCCGCCGCGCTGCGCCGGCCGGTTCATGGAAGAATCCTGTGATCCTCTGCTTTTCGGCGGCACGGGTTTCATGTCGGTCATTTCGGGCTCCTTCGCCTTTGGCACGCGCGCTTCTCCGAGGAGCATCACAGCGCGAATGAATTCTGCCGCATAATCATCGGTTTCGCGGTGGTCGTGTTCGTGCCGGGCCATACTCATCGACTCGACGAAGCGTTCTCGAAGGTGGTCCACGAAACGCGGTTCGGTACGGGCCATGTAGGCGATCAGAGCTTGCAGGATCCGTTCATAAGCCAGCACACGCCGTTCGAGGTCGGTGGTCTCGGGGGAAGCTATCGGCATGGCGCGGTTCATCCTTCATCGACCGCGCTTTCCGGGCGCTCCGGCAACGCGTCAACATCAAGGGCTGCCAGGCAGGCCTGCGCGATATCGCGGTTCGGAGCATCTGTTCCGGGCACCGTCGCCCAGCCCGCCTCCATCAGGGCATCGCGCCGCTGATAGGTCGAGGCGGCCCGGATCGTTTCAAGCTTTTCGGCCCGTGCTGGGTCGGACTGTGCCATCTCAAGGCAAACCGGCACCATGGAGGCGACGACATCGTCCTGGGACATCGCCATTGCCCTGTCATTCGCGGTTCCGCCGGTCACCCAGCCGCCCCAGGTAAAACCGACCACGCCGACAAGGGCCGCGCCGATGACGGCACCATAGATGCCGGGCTTGAGCCATTCGGGAGCATTCATTTCAAGTCCTCCTGCGGAGAAAGCGCCGCCTCGCTGTGATTGTTTTTCCCAGTCGCGCCCCGATCCCGGCTCAGCGCCTCTTTCAGGTCGCTGTCGGAAATCGCCCGTAACTCTGTCCGCCCCGCATGACCGCCCCTCCCGCGCACCGTCAGGTAGGTCGCCGTACGTCGGTAGGCCTCGAAGCTCAGCCCCTGAAGAAGCTCCTCTTCGACAAGAACTTCGTAGTCGCCCGCGGGCAGATCGCCCGGGTATCCCGGCAAGGTAAACGGGTTCGAAAAAGTCACTGTCGATCTGGTCGACCGCATGTTCATCCCTGGTCTCCGCGATGTTGGCAGATCCGTCGCTCACCACTGTTGACGGCCCCTTGGAGTGCGGGACGGACCAGCCGAACGATTGAGTGTCTTGTACCTCGGGATCGTTCGGCTGGCGCTGACGCATGTTAGTCCCGGGCACCGAAACGGCTGCGACTTTCCTGAGGGCAGTCGCCCGTACTGACCTGTGTAAGGGCGGCGAGACCGACCTGCGCGTATCCTTTGGAAAACGGGGGCGATCTGCGTTCCTGCAACCCTTGAAAGGATTGGCGATGGCCGACCCCAATGTTCTCAACCCGCACCCACCCGAGTTCGATCGGTTTCTCCAAGCGTCGGTCGGCGCAGATCAAAACGGATACACCGTGACGGTCCTCTCGACTCTCGCGCGGCTAGGCCTCGATCCATGGAAAGAAACCGCTGAACTGGTCACGCTTGGGCGCGACGACGCGCGAGCGCGATTGGGGGCACTGCTTGCCCGGTTTCGTGACGTTCCTGCGCTCGCCAGCGATCACGGCAGGGTCGCACGAGACTTGAGCCAGCTGCTCCCCGAAGGCCGGGCGTCGGGTAGTCTGAAGCGAGCTGTCTCGACTGAGGCCGGCGGCCGCCCGGGAACAAGCGGAGCGATCTGGGCGGTACTCGCGATCGTCTTTGTGCTGTTTCAGACGTTCATGGTTGGCGGGTCGGGGTCAGGCGAATGACCGTATCAACCGCGACCGAGAGGAGACCGGCACATGCTGCGCACAAGTCTGGTACGCTTTCTCCACACGAACAGGGCATACTCTGGGACATGGAGGAGCACTTCTGGACCAGCGGCGCCGACAGTGCGCAGGCGACCACAGCAACCAACGCCGTTATGGTCTTCCCCTATCCGCCCGGCATCCTCCAGGGCGACCAGATCTGGCCCCATCTTCGCGAAAGGACCGGCTGGCGTTCCGTCGTCATGGCCGAACGGCGCGTGACGCGATGCGGTGACATCGCGATCCTCACTTACCGGGTCTCGGCTGAAAAAACCGACGTGCCGATCTACAAAGCGCTTTGCGCCTCAACGTACCTCAACGATGAGGACACCTGGCTGAGGATTTCCCACCAGCAAACTGTGGTGATTTAAGAACCGCAGAGGCAATCGACCTGCCGCGGGCGCCGGGACTAACCTGCGTCAGTGCGGCGAGGCCCTGGCACGGTTAGATGAGACGTGCCCGCCGAATATTTGGTGGCGCATCTTTTTCCGAGTACCCGAGAAGCGTGTGGGCGTGCCGATCCCCAAAGGGTCGGCATGTCGGCGCGCTTCTTATTCTCGGAACGTCCAGGAAAGGACAATTCCAATGACTCCCGAGCAAAACAAGACTGCCGAGAAGATGACCTCCGTGAAAGCCGCGTGGGACAAAGCGCCCGCTGGTCCGAAGAAGGATGCAGCGCTGAAGCACTACCAGGCAGCCGAGAAAGCACACACGGCGAAGAACGACGCCGAGACCAACAAGGAACTCGATGCCGCGAAGCATGCGCTTTCTTGATTTTCGTCGTCTGACGATACGGCCGGGCCGCCTACCGCAGGACGACAAGCGGCCTTGTCGGAAGTCGACGGCACCCAACCTGACGGGCCGCTAACATGGATCAATACAGGCGGGTGCATATCTACTTACTGTCAAACTAGTCTGCCAATACCTTGGCGGGAAACCTGCCCCAGCTCTCCGAAGTCCTGACTAGGAATGGTCGTCAACCAATCGGGTCATGGCATTCGCCGAAGCATGGACACTCCAGAAAGGACTGTTCAATGAATCTCTTCATAAATTCTCCTCCGTTCAAAGCGCTCGTCGGCGGACTCGCGCTTCTTGTCGCTACAGCGACAGTCGGCCAAGCCGAGTCGGTCTACCCGAAGATCGTGAAGCCTCAGCAGACACCCAACATCGTTCGGCCCTGCACGGGGCTGGAGAAGTCGGCGAAGCTGTCGCCGACAGAGTGCGGTACGCTCACTCTGTCCGAGGTCGTCACGCGCTACAATGCGCTGAATTCGGACAATGGTGACAATTGAACTCAACCTCGACACTCGCAATTTACGCCGGATAAAGGCGTGCGCCGAGTCGTGAAAAGAGAACGCCGTCCCGTTGGTAAACGGGGCGGCGCAGGTCATTTCAGCAGCGGACCACTTTGGTCCAGATAGGCCGGATCGAAATCTGCAAGTTCCACCAGCCCGGAACGGTTATCAAACGACACGCGACCATCGCGGAAAGTGACCAGCCCGTTTTCGCGCAGCTGTCGCAGGACGCGATTCACATGAATGGCACTTAACCCCAGCACATCGGCCAAGTGATACTGGGTCAGTGGGCAATCGTATCCTTCCCTGGATCCCATACCCACCAGTGCCAGCCTCGATCCCAGTTCCAGCAGAAAATGCGCCATGCGGGCGTCCGCATCGCGCCTGCCGATCCCGACGAGATGTTCGACCACCATGGCCTCGTCCCGTGACGCGGCCCATAGAATGGCCGTCGCAAGCCTGGGCGTCTGCGCGAAGGCGTCCAAAAGGTCACTCTTGAGAACCTCGGCGGCCATGATGTCCACGATCGGCTCGAAACTGTGGTCCGAGGTCCGCAGCAGCACGCTGCGCAGGCCGAGGAAATCCCCGGGCACCTGGAAATCGACGATCTGGCGCGTTCCGTCAGGTTGAAGCTTGTAGGAACAGACCCAGCCTTCCGACAGGATATACGCGGCTTGATCGGATTGCCCCTGATGCACCATATCACGCCCCGCGACGAAGGAGCGACGGCGCTGGTGCAGGCGCTCGAGCACATCCAACTCCGCCTTTGACAAAGCGACAAAGGCCGAAAGCTTGCGGGTCAAAGGGCTGTGTTCGGCTGATGTCATGAAGGCTCCTGGCGTGTCGTGACCCAGGAGCGGAAATCGGCCCGGACACTGCTCTGGATCAGTCCAGCATAGAGCACTTCCTGCGAGAAGTACGGATGTATCTGAACCTCGCCTTCCACGGGGATCACGATGCCAAGGAAGGAAACTCAGATGCCCACAGTGAGCGAACATGCAGGCCAGGCCGCCCTATCAATCTGCGAAGCGCTCCTGCTTGCCATGAAAGAGCGCGGGTTGCTGCCGGACCACGAGATCGTGGGGGTTCTTCGCGACGCCGCGGCGACCCATGAGAATGCCGTTGGCACCGAACTCGAAATGGAAAGGCACCGGGCCGTCGCCGAAATGATCAATTCGATCATCGCTGGCGGGAACTCTGTTCGAGGCCCGTGATGCAATATCGCGGCGGTCTTGATCCGCAATCTCGAAGAATAGCCCCACCAGGTTGTCGCCGCCTTGCGTGCATCGAAGCCGGGCATTCGAAGAAGGTACTTACGCCCGACAATCCTCGACAAGGAGCACGTCGATGTCATTCACGCCACTCCACGACCGGGTCCTCGTTCGCCGCATTGAAGGCGACGAGACGACCAAGGGCGGCCTCATCATTCCAGATACCGCCAAGGAGAAGCCTCAAGAAGGCGAAGTTGTCTGCGTCGGTGCTGGGGGAAGGCGCGAGGACGGCGAGCGCATCCCGATGGACGTCAAAGCCGGCGACCGGATCCTGTTCGGAAAATGGTCCGGCTCAGAGATCAAACTCGATGGCGAAGACCTTCTGATCATGAAGGAGAGCGACATTCTCGGCGTGATCGCCTGAGTCCGAAATCTTTCACGTCAAACCCAGCCTCAGGAACTCACACCATGTCTGCCAAGGAAGTTCGCTTCAGTACCGATGCCCGCGACCGAATGCTGAAAGGCATCAACACGCTGGCGAATGCCGTCAAGATCACCCTCGGCCCCAAGGGCCGAAACGTCATTCTCGATAAATCCTGGGGTGCGCCGCGCATCACCAAGGACGGTGTGACCGTCGCCAAGGAGATCGAGCTTTCGGATCATTTCGAGAATATGGGCGCCCAGATGGTCAAGGAGGTCGCGCAGCGCACGAACGACGAGGCCGGCGACGGAACCACCACGGCAACCGTACTCGCCCATGCGATTGTCCGGGAAGGTATGAAGTCGGTCGCGGCCGGCATGAACCCGATGGATCTCAAGCGCGGGATCGACAAAGCCGTCGCTGCGGTCGTGGCCGAGATCAAGACCATGTCCCGACCGGTGGGTGACAGCGACGAGATTGCCAAGGTCGGCGCCATTTCGGCCAATGGAGAAGTCGAGATCGGTCGGCAGATTGCCGACGCGATGGCCAAGGTCGGCAAGGAAGGCGTAATCACCGTCGAGGAAAACAAAGGGTTGGAGACCGAGACCGAAGTGGTCGAAGGCATGCAGTTCGACCGCGGGTATCTGAGCCCCTATTTCGTCACGCATGCTCAGAAAATGGTCGTCGAGCTGGATGACTGCGTCGTCTTGCTTCACGAGAAGAAACTCGCCTCTCTCATATCCATGGTGCCGTTGCTGGAGGCTGTGATTCAGGCCGAAAAGCAACTGCTGATCGTGGCCGAGGATATCGAGGGCGAGGCGCTGGCGACGCTGGTCGTCAACAAGCTGCGCGGCGGATTGAAGGTCGCGGCCGTCAAAGCGCCCGGCTTCGGAGACCGCCGCAAGGCGATGATGGAAGACATTGCTGTGCTGACGGGCGGTCAGGTGATTTCCGTAGAAATGGGCACCAAGCTGGAGAACGTCACCATCGACATGCTCGGTTCCGCCAAGAAGGTCGCGATCACCAAGGATGACACGACGATCATCGACGGTGCCGGCGACAGGAACGCGATCGCCGCGCGCGTCATGCAGATCCGGGCACAGATCGAGGAGACCACTTCGGACTACGACAAGGAGAAGCTGCAGGAACGCCTGGCCAAGCTTGCCGGCGGCATCGCCGTGATCCGGGTCGGCGGGGCAACCGAGATCGAGGTGAAGGAGCGCAAGGACCGCGTGGATGATGCGCTGAATGCCACCCGCGCTGCGGTTCAGGAAGGTGTCGTGCCCGGTGGCGGCGTGGCCCTCATTCATGCTGGCAAGGTGCTTGCGACGCTGAAGGGTGACAACAGCGATCAGGATGCCGGCATCAAGATCGTCCGGCGCGCGATCCAGGCGCCGCTGCGACAGATTGCCGGAAACGCCGGCGTCGACGGATCGGTCGTCGTCGGTAAGGTGATCGAGAACGACAGCCCGACCTTCGGTTTCGACGCGCAGACCGAGGAATACGTCGACATGCTGAAGGCCGGCGTCATCGATCCGACGAAGGTCGTCCGGATCGCGCTCGAAAACGCCGCGTCCATTGCCGGGCTATTGATCACGACCGAAGCGATGGTCGCGCAGAGGCCCGAGAAGGCCAGTGCCGGAAGCGAATTGTCCGACATAGGTGGAATGGGCGGAATGATGTGAACGCCGGCGTCCCGCGGGCAGGTGCCCCAGGACACCAATCCACGGTGGTGATGTAAACAAATGCTGATCACTGCGTCAGAAAAATCCAGGACCAGGAGGAACCGAAATGTCCAAAGGTGACAAGCAACGCGGCAACCGTGAAGCGAAGAAGCCCAAGAAGGTGAAGGAAAAGGTCGTTGCGACAGCCGACTTCACGAAGGGTAAAGCCTTGACCAATCTTGGCGAACACAAGAAGATGTCAACGGCGGCGCAAAAACCGACCACTGGGCGGAGCAAAAGTCGGCCAGTCTGGGCATGACCGTCGCCTTGGCAAACGTGCTCCTCGTATAGC
>NZ_FZOY01000019.1 GCF_900188335.1 Tropicimonas sediminicola
ACCCACACTCCGGCCTGAAATGGCGCTCGCCCCGCGAGTTCATAAGGGCCCAAACCGAAACCGCGTAGGTGTCCGGTCAAATGGGGGCAAGTTCACCGACGGTGTCGCGCTGGAGGGAGCGACGGCTCTTCGGTCCATCTCCTGCCCGCGAGGTCGCAAAGCCTTGCGGGCCGTCCAAGTACGCGCCGACGGTACTTTATGCACCTTGGCTCGCCATCAATTGGTGGTTCAATGTGTCAGGCTTGCGAACAGGTTCGGCAGTTGCTCCGGCAGCCGCACAATATGATCGACAATAGTGTAGTTGTTTTCGCCGAAGATCCGTTTGACGTAGCTGTCGGCCTCTGGGTCGAGGGATAGGCAATAGGTGGCAACCCCTTTCGAGGCGAGTTCCTCAACTGCTTTCCGTGTGTCGTGGCGAAGATGCTGGGGGTCACGCTCATCGATGTCCGCGGGTTCGCCATCTGTCAAAAGCAGGATCAGTTTGCGCCGCTCGGGCTGCTTCAGAAGTTCCTGACCTGCATGACGCAACGCCGCACCCATTCGAGTGGAAAGCCCGCCCCGCATTCCGTCCAGGCGCGCCTTGGCCTCGTCATCGAAGTGCTGGTCGAAGTTCTTGAAGCGATAGTATTGCACATCGTGACGGCCGTCCGAGGCGAAGCCATGAATTGCGAAAGGATCCCCTATTCCGGAGATTGCAGTGGCCACCAGTGTCGCGGCTTCGCGGGTCAGGTCGAGGACGGTCTTGTCGCTGTCGGGGGCCGGGTCGTTGGTGCTTTCCGAAAGGTCGAGCAGAACCGTCACCGCCAGGTCGCGGGAATGGAGCACGTTTCGCATCGTAATTCGTGGGTCGGGCTGAGTTCCCATTCGGATTGCGATCATCGCATCGACGGCAGCGTTGAGGTCTATCTCATCTCCGTCCTCCATACCGCGTAGTCGGGCGACACCAGCGGGTGTAAGCATGTCGACTATCTGCCGAATGCGGTGAACGACGGGGCGGTGGTTGGCGAGTATTTCGTCGATCCGGGCCGGGTCGCCGCGCGTCGCCCGGCGTTCAAAGACTGTTGTCCAGTCCGGCCGGTGAAGCTGCACCCGGTAGTCCCATTCATGATAATGGAAAGGCGCCGAGATCGGCTCCTTGCCCCACATCTCGTTGAAGCTCGTCGTGGCCTCCCCGGCATCCTCATAGGGGCGAAATTCGTCCTTGCAGACCCAGATTTCCTGAGCGTCGTCCCCGGCCAACTCGGTATCGACCTCGTGAGCCATTTCGAGGACAGACACGTACTTGCGAAGCTGTCGCTGGCTGGCGGATATGTACTCGGTGCCATGTGCCTCCCAGTCGAACTCCTCAAAGGCCCACACCATGCGATTGTCATCGCGATAGGGGATGCGGATCGAGTTCAGTACGCGCAGGCTGGGCACATCTCGGCTCGCTGCGAAGACGTGGTAGAGTTCCAACCCGAGGATCCAGGAGGAGCGGTTGTCCGATGCATTCTGCGCGATCTCGGCGTGGAACTTCGCGCCGAGGGCATCAAGCGCCGTGTGGCCAGTCTGAGCCGCGGGATCGTTCAGCAGGGCGGCAAACCGTTCGAGCCACAGGATTGTTTCATGTTCAACATACTGCGGTCGTTCCCGTTGCAACAACCGCCCCCAGAGCGTTGACAGCCCGGGAAAATCCTGAGCGGCAGCCCACTCCACCCGAGCATCCTCAACCAAACCGATGAAGAACATCTGGGCCGGCGTGAGCTGCTCAGCAGAAATCGCGCCGGTGCTGTACTGAATATGGGCGGCCTGATGCGCGGCAATCGCACGGTAGAGATCAACCCCGGAGACGCCGGCCAGATCGTCGAGTGCATCTGGCAGGTGCAGTACCTGGTGTTCGATGTATGGGCGGAAACCTTCATGATCGGCGGCGGTCGGGCGAAGGAAGAAGTCACGTCCCCACAGCGCGCGGAGGTAGAAGTTCAGCTTGCGGTGGGTGTCTATGAAGAGAGTTCCGCGACGTTCCTGCTGCAGAACCTTGCGTGAATCGGCGCTCTCCAACGCGAAATAGCGCGTGAGGTTGGGCAGGTCTCGCCGATAGGCCTCGGCGCCGAAGGTCGACCAGCGACGCAGCCCGGACAGTGTGAGCTTGGATAGCAACTCGTCGATATTGTAGAGCATCGGCCGCAACCCTCGGGAGGCCTTGGCTGAGAGGGAATGGATCAGTGCAAGGTATCCGCGCAGCAATTCCGGATCGCCAAGGCGCTGCGCAGCGGTAGGGAGTGAAGAAAAGAGCAGCGCGATAACCTCGCCCGAGGTCATCGAGCTGAGCTTCATCGCCGCCGTGAGACAGTCCCGGATCACGTCCTCGCCGCATTCCTTCACGACGGCAGGCATGTTCTCCAGCCAGGCGAAGACGAGGTCATGGCCGCGACCGAGATTGTTGAGGCCCCTCGCGCCTTCCATGTAATCCGCCAGCCCCGCCGGGCTCATCAGCCGCGCGGCGTCATGAAAGATCGGTTCGAGTGTCTCAATCAGATCGGGCGGCGCCTCGGCAAGGCAATCGCGGTATTCCTCAAGAGCGATGGTCATGGGTAGGTCAGACGAAGAACGTTTCGACAGCCGCCTGCAGTGTCTGGCGCATGTCCGGGTCGTCCGTGAGTGGTGTGACAAGCGTCATCTGACAGGCGGCATCAGCATCAACCCCTTCGGCGATCATCTGCCCGGCGTAGACCAGCAGGCGAGTGGAGATCCCCTCGTCCAATCCGTGCCCCTTGAGGTTCCGCGTCCTGTGGGCGATTTGGACCAGCTTGTCGGCAGTGCTGGCATCGACCCCGGCTTCACGCGCCACGATTTCCGCCTCGAGGTCGGCTGCAGGATAGTCGAAATCCAGCGCCGCGAAGCGCTGCTTGGTGGACTGTTTCAGGTCCTTCATCAGCG
Organism: Tropicimonas sediminicola; assembly: GCF_900188335.1. Taxonomy (GTDB): domain Bacteria; phylum Pseudomonadota; class Alphaproteobacteria; order Rhodobacterales; family Rhodobacteraceae; genus Tropicimonas; species Tropicimonas sediminicola. The sequence continues at coordinate 2,920 of NZ_FZOY01000019.1, forward strand.
ACTGGTAGCCGGGGTTGTAGCTGATCACGAGCTGAAAATTCGGATGCGCCGAAATCAGCTCACCCTTCTTGTCCAAAGGAAGCTGTCGGCGGTGATCGGTCAACGGATGGATCACCACGGTCGTGTCCTGCCGGGCCTCGACAATCTCGTCGAGATAGCAGATCGCGCCAATCCTGGCGGCGGTGGTGAGCGGACCGTCCTGCCAGACGGTGCCGTTCTTGTCCAATAAGAAGCGCCCGACGAGATCCGAGGCTGTCATGTCCTCGTTGCAGGCCACCGTGATCAGCGGGCGGCGCAATTTCCAGGCCATGTATTCGACAAAACGCGACTTGCCGCAGCCCGTAGGCCCCTTAAGCATCACCGGCATCCGGCGCGCATAGGCGGCCTCGTACAGGACGTCTTCGCCTGCGGTTACTCTGTAGAATGGCTCCCGCGCGACGCCGTATTGCTCGATGTTCTGGATGTTCATCTCCATTCCTCTCCTGGGCGTGCACGACCCCGTGCCACTGGGCCGAAGGCATTGGCGATCAGACAGGCTTGCCGCGATAGACAACCATCTCCGCACCCTTGGACTGGGTGTAATTATCGTACCCGACGAGGCGTACATGGTTCGCGGGATGCGCCTTGTGGCAGGCTTCGGCCTCGGCGAGGATCAGGTCCACGTCGGTTTCGCCGAAAAGCGGCAGCTTCCACATGTACCAGTAGTGGCCGAAGGCATTTTCCGGCTCGGTATGTTCCACGGCCGGGTTCCAGCCCTTGGATACGAGGTATTCCACCTGTTTGCGGATGGCGGCGGCATCCATTTCCGGCAGGTAGGAGAAGGTCTCGAACTTGCGGCTGCTGACGTCGGAAAGCGACGATTGATAATCCTGCATGGCGCTCATGGCTTGATCCTTTCGAATGTCAGGTCGGGCCGGCCCACATCCTAGGCCGGCAAAAAATGCGGGAAGATTAGCGGTGCTGGACGTCGAGCTTGTCGACCGTGTCGAACTCGAACTTGATCTCTTTCCAGGTCTCCATAGCGGTCGCCAATTCCGGGCTGTGCTTCGCGGCTTTCGTGAGGATGTCCTTGCCTTCTTTCTCGATCTCGCGGCCCTCGTTTCGCGCCTGCACGCAGGCTTCGACTGCGACGCGGTTGGCCGCTGCCCCAGCGGCATTACCCCAGGGATGACCGAGCGTGCCGCCGCCAAACTGCAACACGGCATCGTCGCCGAAAATGCTGACCAGCGCCGGCATGTGCCAGACATGGATGCCGCCCGAGGCGACGGGCATGACACCAGGCATCGAGCCCCAATCCTGGTCGAACATGATACCGCGGGAGCGGTCCTCCTTGATGAGCGAGTCGCGCATCAGGTCGATCCAGCCCAGCGTGGCCTCGCGGTCGCCTTCCAGCTTGCCGACCACGGTACCCGAATGGAGGTGGTCGCCGCCCGAGAGACGCAGCACCTTGGCGAGCACCCGGAAATGGATGCCGTGGTTGGGATTGCGGTCAAGAACAGCATGCATGGCGCGGTGGATATGCAGCAGCATCCCGTTGTCGCGGCACCAGTTGGCAAGGCCCGTATTGGCCGTGAAGCCGCCAGTGAGATAATCATGCATGATGATGGGCGCGCCGATTTCCTTCGCATACTCGGCCCGCTTGTACATCTCCTCCGGTGTCGGCGCGGTGACGTTCAGGTAGTGGCCCTTGCGTTCGCCGGTCTCGGCCTCGGCCTTCTGGATCGCCTCCATCACGAAGTCGAAACGCTGGCGCCAGCGCATGAATGGTTGGGAATTGACGTTCTCGTCATCCTTGGTGAAGTCGAGCCCGCCGCGCAGCCCCTCGTAGCAGGCACGGCCATAATTCTTGGCCGAGAGTCCCAGCTTGGGCTTGATCGTGCAGCCGAGCAGCGGGCGGCCATACTTGTTCATGATGTCCCGCTCGACCTGGATGCCGTGGGGCGGGCCTCCGCAGGTTTTTACATAGGCGATGGGGATGCGGACATCCTCCAGCCGAAGCGCGCGGACAGCCTTGAAGCCGAACACGTTGCCCACCAGCGACGTCAGCACGTTGACCACGGAGCCCTCTTCGAAGAGGTCGATCGGGTAGGCGATGAAGGCATAGAAGGCCTCGTCGCTGCCGGGCACGTCCTCGATCGCGTAGGCGCGGCCCTTGTAATAGTCCAGATCGGTCAGAAGGTCGGTCCAGACGGTCGTCCAGGTCCCGGTCGAACTCTCCGCGGCGACGGCGGCGGCGGCTTCCTCGCGTGGCACGCCGTCCTGCGGAATGATCTTGAAACAGGCAAGAAAATCCGTGGCTTGCGGTGTATACTCCGGAGTCCAATAGGTTTCCCGGTATTCCTTCACGCCTGCGTTGTAGGACCTGACGTCGTCTTTGGGCATCTCGAAATTCCCTCCCTTGGCTCGAGCCTTGAGAGGACAGTAGAGGAGTTCAAGATTAGAAAAAAATTGATTGTTCTTATATTTTAGATAGATTTTTCCCTATGAAAAAGGTCATCACGCCGACGTTTCAACAAATGCGCCTCTTCGAAGCCGTTGCCCGCAACGGGTCCGTTTCGCGGGCAGCTGAAGAGGTCCACCTCGCGCAGCCGTCCGTGTCCATGCAGGTGAAGGCCCTCGAAGGTAAGATTGGCCTACCTTTGACCGAGAAGGTTGGACGGGAGCTTCACCTGACCGCAGCGGGCGCCGAAGTTGCGGCGGCGTCTCGCGATGTCCTTTCCCGGATCTCGGATATGCAAGCGACGCTCGAAGACATGCACAGAGAGGTCGCAGGCCCGCTCTCTGTCGCTGCCGTTTCTACGGCGAAGTACTTCCTTCCCCAGGCGCTAGGACAGTTCAAGCGGCGCTTCCCACGTGTCGAACCGCGCCTGCAGTTTACCAATCGGGAGACCGTTCTCGCCCGGATCGCAGATAACGCCGACGACCTTTACGTCACCGGCCGCCCGCCGGAACGCGAGGCGGTGGTGGCGGAGTCATTCATGGAAAACCTGATCGTGCTTGCCGCGCCGGCCGATCATCCCCTGACGGCGCAACGCAACACGCCGTTGGCCCGTGTCGCCGAAGAGCCGATCATCGGGCGCGAACGCGGTTCCGGCACCCGGCTGGCAGTCGAGGAGGTTTTCGAGGCCGCCGGGGTGGAAATATCACCGCTCATGGAGTTCGACGACAGCGAAGCGATCAAGCAGGTCGTGGCCTCTGGTTTCGGGGTCGCCTATCTTTCGTTCAGCTCATTACGGCTGGAACTGGCCGCCGGCCGGATTGCGGTTCTGGACGTCAAAGGCTTTCCCCTTCACCGCCAATGGTTTGCGGCGCATCGAAAAGGAAAGCGGTTGTCGAACGCGGCTCGCGCCTTCCTCGAATTCCTCCGGGAAGAGGGCGACCGGTTCGCCAGCGGACCAAAGTAAGGAACAGCCCGCCTGGACTATTCGGCCGATGGCAGGGCCGCATGTGCCAGGGTCATGCGAAGTTCTTTGGGAAGGCTCTCTGAGCGTAGATCAGGCAGAAACCAGTCTGCCCCGGAAAAGTCCTCCCCTTGCGTATAGGAAGAAGGTGTCACGACCGTTCGCAATCCGGCCTTGCGGGCTGAGAGAAGCCCGTTGCGGCTATCTTCAAAGGCAACTGCATCCCCCGGCTCCATACCAAGCCGAGCCAAAGCAAGTTCGTAGACATCCGGCGCAGGCTTCTTGGCGACGACCTCGTCTCCTGCTGCGATCACATCGAAGACATTGCCCGCCGGGCACCCCCATAACAACTCACATAGCGTATCGACATTGGGCCGGTTGGTGGTGGTAGCCACAGCAAGGGAAAGCCCGGCCAGGCGCGCCTGCGCCACCAGCTCCCGAACGCCCGGACGCAGGGAAAGTTCTCCGCCAGCGACGATCTCCGCGTAGCGGACCGTCTTGCGCCTGTGCAACAAGGCGATTGCGTCATCGCCGGGACACGCGCTGCCGCTCTCCACGAGATAGCGCCGGATACGCTCTTTGCCGCCCGTTGTTCGCAGGAGCCAGCGATAATCCTCGCGCGACCAGTGCCATCCGACCCCGGCATGTGCAAAAGTATCGTTGAATGCCTTGCGATGTGCCTCCTCGGTCTCCGCAAGCGTCCCATCGACATCGAAGATTAGCGCCATAAGGCTCATGCCGCCCTCCTCAGGCCAGTCGCAACCAGTCCTGGCAGCGCCGCAAGGTCATCAAGACGGCCCGCTGCATCCAGGTTGTCGGGGCCGGACGCGCAGTGGCCGGCCGTGGAGAGCAGGAAAGCGGCGCAGGCGCGACGCGCCGAATATGCGTCGATTTCGCTGTCCAGGACAAACAGCGCAGGCCCGTCTCAAATGGCACTCAACGCCCCGTGGAGTAGTGCGGGATGGGGGTTCCGGACCGACAGGCCGAAGCCGCTGATCGCCACATGGAAGCGCACCAACAGATCCATATGCGCGATAATGGCCCGTACAAACGCCAGCGGCCTGCCGGGACAGATCTCCAGCCCGCGCCCATGTCCCACGAACCGCCCGAGTGTCTCGGGGAGACCGGGAGATGTGCGGTGAGAGACACGGCATCCTTTTAGACCCGCAGTAAGCGTTGGAGCAGAGGCGCCTGTCCGCTGACGGGAATGCTGCGGGCCATGCGCATCTGGCGAACGAAGGCAGCTGCGCTTCGGCCGATGAAGCTTCGCGCTGCCTCCGGAGAGAGCGGGCCAAGCCCGGCATCGGCAAGCATCGCATAGGCGACGCCGTGAAGTTCAGGCGCCTTGTCGATTACAGCCCCGTCGAGATCGAAAAAGATCCGGATCATCAGGCCGCATCTCCGATAGTCATGGCGGCGGCCCGGATCGCGCGGATATTGTCGCCATAGACGCCCGGGGTGTCGACAGACCCACCGCGGAACACCGCCGATCCCGCAACGAGGACGTCGGCGCCAGCCGAGGCCACGAACGGTGCCGTGTTCGGGTCGACCCCGCCGTCGATCTCTATATGGATCGGACGATCCCCGATCATCTCCCGAAGGCGGCGTATCTTGTTGGTCATGTCGAGGAATTTCTGACCGCCGAAGCCGGGATTCACCGTCATCACGCAGATCAGGTCCGTCACATCAAGCAGGTGTTCCACGGCTTCCGCTGGGGTGCCGGGATTGAGCGCGACGCCGGGCTTCATCCCCGCGCCCCTGATCGCCTGCAGCGTGCGGTGGATATGGGGCGTTGCCTCGACATGGGCCGTCAGAATGTCCGCGCCGGCATCGGCGTAGGCCTCGATATAGGGATCGACCGGCGCGATCATCAGGTGCACATCCATCACCGTTTTCACATGCGGGCGGAATGCCTTCACCGCGGGCGGACCGAATGTCAGGTTGGGGACGAAATGGCCATCCATCACATCAATGTGGACCCAGTCGCATCCCTCGGCCTCGATCGCGCGGATCTCCGCTCCGAAATTGGCGAAATCGGCGGAGAGGATGGAAGGGGCGATCTTGATGGAACGATCGAAAGGCATGGAGACCTCCTGAAGCTGATTAGTATCGGCAAGGTGCAGGTGCGTCTGCGCCGCGCCAGCGGCGCCCGGCTCAACCGTTTTCCGGGCATTTTCAATGCGAGGGAAACCGGCGCGAGTTTCCTCGCCGGTGCTGGATCACGCGGCGCGGGCCGCCGTGGCGGGGTGTGGGTCAAGCGTCCCGGCGGCATATCGAGCGGCCATGTCGTCCATCGGGATGACCCGGATGGAGGAGGCCCGTCCTGCTGTGCCGAAGCGTTCGAAACGGTCGCGGCACAGCTCCTGCATGGCGTCGCGCGCGGGCTTGAGAAACTTGCGCGGGTCGAACTCGGACGGATTCTCCGTCGCAATCCTGCGGAACTGGCCGGTCATCGCCATCCGGCAGTCGGTGTCGATGTTCACCTTCCGCACACCGTGTCGGATGCCGCGCTCGATCTCCTCGACAGGCACGCCATAGGTCTGGGGCATCTCTCCGCCGTATTCGTTGATGATGTCCTGCAAGCCCTGAGGCACCGAAGAAGAGCCGTGCATGACCAGATGGGTATCGGGCAGGCGAGCGTGGATTGCCTCGATCACATCCATCGCCAGGATGTCTCCTGTTGGCTTGCGGGAAAACTTGTAGGCGCCATGCGAGGTGCCGCAGGCAATGGCGAGTGCATCGACCTTGGTATGGGCGACAAATGCCGCGGCCTGGTCCGGGTCCGTCAGCAACATGTCATGACTGAGCCTGCCTTCCGCCCCGTGCCCGTCCTCAGCTGCACTCTCGCCGGTCTCCAGCGAACCCAGCACGCCAAGCTCCCCTTCCACAGACGCACCAACCCAATGGGCCATGCGCGAGACGCGCTCGGTGATGGTCGCGTTGTACTCGTAGGAGGCCGGCGTCTTGCCATCCGCTTCGAGAGAGCCATCCATCATCACCGAGGTAAAACCGTGCGAGATTGCCGTCAGGCAGGTGGCCTCGTTATTTCCGTGGTCCTGGTGCATGCAGAGCGGGATTGTCGGATAAACCTTCGCCAAAGCCTCGACCATCTTGGCGAGCATGATGTCGGTCGCATATCCACGGGCGCCGCGCGAGACCTGCATGATCACCGGCGCGTCTACCTCCTTGGCCGCCTCCATGATGGCCTGACCCTGCTCCATGTTGTTTATATTGAAAGCCGGCACGCCGTAGTTGTGCTCTGCAGCGTGGTCCAGCAGCTGTCGCATGGTGATCAGCGCCATTTTCAGGTCCTCCCGATGAGTTTCAATGCGTCGGTGACGATGGCGTCACTGGTGATGCCGAAGTGGCGGTACAGATCTTCGGCCGGCGCGGAGGCGCCAAAGCTGTCCATTCCGATGAAGACATCGCCATGGCGCAGGATCTGCCCCCAGCCGTGCCATACGCCGGCCTCGATCGCGATACGGGGCGCGCTGCCCAGCACCCGGGCGCGGTACTCGGTTGGCTGGGCCGCGAAGAGTTCCAGCGAGGGAGCAGAGACGACCGCGGTGCAGATACCCTGCTCTGCCAACTTCTCCGCGGCCTCCATAGCCAGTGCGACTTCCGACCCGGTGGCAACCAGGGTCACCTCTCTTTCGGTATCGGGTGCCCGCATCAGATAGGCGCCCCGTGCGACGAGGTTTTCGTCGCTGTGAATTCTGCGCAATGTTGGCAGGCCCTGCCGCGACAAACAAAGCGCGGTTGGCGTCCGTTCCGAGGTCACGGCGATTTCCCAGGCCTCGGCCGTCTCGACCGCATCGGCCGGGCGAATTACCGCGAGGTTGGGCATAGCGCGCAGGCTCGCGATGGTCTCCACGGGCTGATGCGTTGGACCGTCCTCACCGAGCCCGATGGAATCGTGGGTCAGCACATAGATGACCGGCCGCTCCATCAGTGCCGAGAGGCGGATGGCCGGCCGAGCATAATCCGCGAAGACGAGGAACGTGCCGCCATAGGGCACGAAGCCGCCGTGCAGCGAGATGCCGTTCATGATCGCGGCCATCGCATGTTCGCGCACGCCGTAGTGGATGTAGTCGCCGGCGAAATCTCCGGGCTTCACCGAGGCCATCCGGCTCGTGCGGGTGTTGTTCGATCCTGTCAGATCAGCCGATCCTCCCACGGTGTTCGGTAGGGTCCCATTGACGATCTCGAGGACCATCTCCGACGCCTTTCGCGTGGCCACCTTAGGCCCGTCCATCGCGAGCTTGTGCTTGTAGTTGCCGATTGCAGCGCCGAGGGCCTTGGCATCGGGCCGCCCAAGCGACTGGCGAAACGCCTCCGCGTGATCCGACCCGTTCATCCGCGCCTGCCATTCCGCCCGCGCCCCCGCGCCGCGTCTGGCGATGGCGCACCAGGACGCGCGTACCGCTTCGGGAACTTGGAAGGGCGCGAAGGTCCAGCCGAGCGCGTCGCGGGTGGCGGCGATCTCGTCCTCCCCGAGCGGCGCGCCATGAGTGGCGGCGGTGCCCTGTTTGTTTGGGGCGCCGAAACCGATGATCGTCTTGCAGGCGATGAGAGATGGCCGGGCGTCCTGGCGCGCCGCCTCGATTGCCGCCGCGATCGCCTCCTTGTCGTGGCCGTCCACCGATTGCACATGCCATCCGGCGGCGGCGAACCGGGTCGGCTGGTCGGTCGAGGTCGAGATCTCGGTGGAGCCGTCGATGGTGATCGAATTGTCGTCCCAGAGGACAATCAGCCGTCCCAGGCCCATATGCCCGGCAAAATCGATCGCCTCGTGGCTTATGCCTTCCATCAGGCAGCCGTCGCCCGCCAGCACATAGGTCCAATGATCCACCAAATCGTCGCCGAAACGCGCGTTGTGCATACGCTCCGCCAGCGCCATGCCGACACCATTGGTGAGCCCCTGGCCCAGCGGCCCAGTGGTGGTCTCGATCCCCTTGGCGTGGCCATACTCAGGATGCCCCGCGGTCCGCGCGCCGAGCTGGCGGAACCTCTTCAGTTGCTGGATATCCATGTCGTCATAACCGAGCAGGTGGTTGATGGCGTAGACCAGCATGGAGCCATGACCGGCCGACATTACGAAGCGATCCCGATCCGGCCACCTGTGGTCCGCCGGGTCGACCCGAATGAACCGGTTGAAGAGCACCGTTGCGACGTCCGCGAGCCCCATCGGAGCCCCGGGATGGCCGGAGTTTGCGGCCTGGACGGCGTCCATGGCCAATGCACGGATGGCGTTTGCCATAAGGTCTTCGGTCGCTGCGGTGACGGGGGTTTCAATGTTCATGTCGGTCTCCTCAGGCGCGTTTGGCTTCGTGGACGAGGCGTTCAACCATCGGGGTGAAGATCAGCTGCATGGCGAGGTCCATCTTCCCGCCCGGGATCACGATGGAATTGGCCCGGCTCATCCAGCTGCCCCCGATCATCGAGGTGAGATAGGAAAAATCGATGCCGCGGGGGTTCCGGAAACGGATCACCACAAGGCTCTCGTCGGCCGTCGGGATCCAGCGCGCGATGAACGGGTTCGACGTGTCGACCACGGGCACGCGCTGGAAATTCACATCCGTCTCGGTGAACTGCGGACAGATGCAATGCACGTAGGCGTGCATGCGCCGCAGGATCACATCCGTCACCGCTTCCGTGGTGTATCCGCGGCTTGCCCGGTCGCGATGGATCTTCTGTATCCACTCGAGGTTGATGACGGGCACGACGCCGATCTTAAGGTCGGCCAGCGCGGCGAGGTTGACCTCGTCATTTACCACAGCGCCATGCAGCCCCTCGTAGAACAGCAGGTCGGAGCCAGGCTCCAACGGGCGCCAGTCGGTAAATTCTCCGGGCGGCGTGCCGTAGGTCTGCGCTTCGACATCGTCATGCACATAGGTCCGGGTTCGGCCGGTTCCGGTCTCGCCGTATTCCCGAAACACCCGCTCCAGTTCGCCGAGCTCGTTGGCCTCGTAGCTGAAGTGGCTGAAGGTCGGATCTCCCGCATCATAGCGCTTCTGCAACTCGGCCTTCATCTCGGCGCGGTTGAAGCGGTGGAAGGCATCCCCCTCGATCGAGACGGCCCTGATACCCTCCCGGCGGAAGATCTGGTCGAATGTGTGCTTGACGGTGGACGTACCAGCCCCAGAAGAACCGGCCACGGAAATGATCGGATATTTCTTGCTCATTGGACGCCTCCTCCCAGACGGCGCGACGGATCTCTGTTTCCGGACATCAGGCGCGGAACAACCCGCGCGCGCCGAAGAGCGCCGAGACTTCCTGGTCCGGCAGATCGTTGTAGGCCGTCACCCGGGCGACCTTTTCCCGTGTCCCGAAGACGAACGGCGTGCGCGCGTGGAGTTCGCTGGCGGTCATGCCCATGATGGGGTCGCAACTGTCGGTCGCCGCCCCGCCGGCCTGCTCGATCAGGAAGGCGATGGGCGCACACTCATAGACCATGCGCAGGCGACCGCGCTCGTAGCCGCTGCGGTCGTCGGATGGATACAGGAAGATGCCGCCCCGACTAAGGATGCGGTGGGTCTCGGCCACAAGGGAGGCGACCCAGCGCATGTTGAAATTCTTGCCCCGCGGCCCGTCGATCCCGGCCAGGCAATCGTCGATATAGGCACGGATCGGCTTGGACCAGTGACGATAGTTGGACGCATTGATCGCGAATTCGCTGGAACCGTCCGGTATCGTCTTGGCCGCGTCGACCAGCCGGAACACATCGCTTTCGGGATCCAGCACATATTGCTGCACGCCGCTGCCGAAGGTAAGCATCATCTGGCTTTGGGGGCCGTAGATGACATAGCCCGCAGCAATCTGCTCCGATGCGGGACGCAGGACGCTGGCCTGAGCGTTCGCCTTCGCTTCATAGATAGAGAAAATCGTTCCGATGGAGACGTTGACGTCGATGTTGGACGAACCATCCAGCGGATCGATTGCGATCACGAAGCGCCCATCGACGTCCAATGGCTCGACCGCGTCACGTTCTTCGGACGCATACCACCGCACACCGGTCCCGGTCAGGGCCTTGGCAAAAGCCTCGTCGGCGAGCACGTCCAGAGCCTTCTGGGTATCACCGTCGGTATTCTCTCCGACTTCGTGGCCAAGTGACTGACCAAGCGCGCCTCGGCGGATCGTGAAGGACAGGTTCCGCGCGACCCGTGCGAGCGCGTCGATTGGCGCCCGCATACCATCGGGGATCTCTCTGGTCTCAATGGATGCTACCGTATCCAACATTGCGGCCTCCCCTCCGGCAAATCAGGAACAGCTTTCATATTCCGTTTTTTGATTTATAAAGAAATTTAATTTTTGATAACGCGGATTAACTATCCAGAAATGAAGCGCCTGAACTCTCTAACTTTCAAACAGTTGCGCGCCCTAAGAGCTGTCACGGACCTCCGTTCCATCAGCCGTGCAGCCGATGAACTTGGCCTGACACCACCCGCCGTGCATAGCCAACTGAAGGCTCTCGAAGAGAACTTCGACTGCGCGATGCTCCATCGAAGCGGACCATCAGCTTTCGCGCCCACACCGGAGGGGGCGGCGCTGCTCAAGGCGTTCGACCGGGCCGAAGTCAGCCTGGAGCAGGCCGTGCATTCCATCGACGCCTTGCGGAGCGGAAAGGCCGGAACGGTGGTTCTCGGAGTGGTCAGTACAGCCAAGTACTTCGCACCGGAACTGGTTGCCCGGCTACGAGAGGTGCTCCCGGAAGTCGAAGTCATTCTGAAAGTCGGAAACCGCGGCGAGATCATTTCGGGCCTGGAAGACCATGCCTACGACCTTGCCTTGATGGGAAGGCCTCCCCGGACGCCGCCGGTATCTGCTACGGCAATCGGACCCAACCCGCATCTTCTTGTCGCGTCATCCAATCACCCATTGGCGAACCGCGGAACAATCACAGCCACGGAGATCCTCCAGCAGCCATTCATTGCCCGCGAACCCGGATCCGGCACCCGGAGTCTGAGCTCGCGATTTCTTCATGGCCTCGATGCTGGCGACCCAGTTGAGGTAATCGAGATGTCCTCGAACGAAACCATCAAGCAGTCTGTTCTGGCAGGGCTGGGCATTGCCATCCTGTCCCAGCACACGATCGCCGAAGAACTGCATGGTGGTCGGTTGGTTGCCTTGAAGGCCGCAGGTCTGCCGATCGTACGCCAGTGGTTCCTTCTCTACCCGACGGCAGAACCTCCGACCGGAGCCAGTCGCGTTGTGCATGATCAGATCGTTTCTTTGGTCAGGCCGATTTTCGAGCGTAATCTGTCCGATTGAACGCAGCCGCCCAACGTTCACTCAATTTCCACTACCCGTCGCCGTCACACACTGTCTTGCACCAGATTGCCGTACCGCCGAGAACCTTCGCCGAACCGGCGCCCTTATGTCGATTTCGGGCTTGGGCAGACGTGCAGGCACTCCCATTGCAAGTCAGAGGTAAAGCGGCCGACTGCGAGGCCGCGGCCCGCGCATTCCTGTTCACGCAAGCAAGTGATCTATGCGTTCTTTGCCCGCGTCATCTCACTCAAATTCGCCACCCGTGCTTACAAGTCACTTGGATCTATCCGTACTTGAACACTTGGCGAAAGCATATTTTGCGAAGGCCTGCACTTGGAACCCTAAGCGGCTGGTCCGCTCCCTGCAAATTCCTTACTTTCACTGGTTTTCTGCAAAGGTCTGTATTGCGGACTTAACGACCATGCGCGCAATCAAAGTAGGTACGCGGTCATCCTACCAGCTCCGTTGCGGGTTTCGTTCAGATGTCGAACTGCGCAAGCAGACCGTAGTGATCAGAGCCGAGCAGCGGTCGCCGTTCTACTATGGCGCTCGAATTGGCCGGAACAAGCACATGATCGATCGCGAGCGGCGCAAAGGCACTGAAACGCGGATATGTTGTCAGGTTTTCACCGGCGGCGCGCGCATTGGCAGCGCGTTCTATACGCCCGACGCTTGCGCCACCACGCACCATGTTGAAGTCGCCCGAAACGACGATGTCGCCCTCGAGCTGTGAAATCACCGCGGCGATTGCTCGCGCTTGCTTGTGTTGGCCGTAGGGGAAGGGCCACAGAAGATGCACTGACGCGACCCAGATGCGCTTGTTGCCCAACTCCACTTGGGCCAGCGCAAGATCCAGCTGAGGGTAGCAACGCGCAGTGCCTTCGACGATCTCATGACTCGTCAACATAGCCACACCGCGTATTTCACTTGAGCGGCATATGACCCGATTTGGAAACTGGGCGAGCGTAGATTCGAGTGCGTGCAAGTTGTGGGTCGACAGTTCCTGTAGGGTTACGAAGTCAGGCTCGAAAGCCTTGATGTCGTCCGCGATGGCTTGTGGTGTTCTGCCGAAATTAAGCAGGTTCTTTTGGTACAAAGTGTAAGTATCTGGCCCCAGAGCCCCGTATGTTGACGAAGAAACGATAAGGGGAGCCGTGCTGCCGAAGGCAAAAACTGCGAGAACGGCACTGGTTCGTAGACCTCCGGATAGCACAAATATCCCTGCTATTCCGCAGGTAAGCGCAGCGATATGAGTGCGGAACACGGCGAGCGAGTCGCCAAGCGGCAGCCATTCTCCAGCAAAGCTGAGACCCAGAACGGCCAAAAGCATCGTCGTCGCAATGTACAGGACTACGCGAAGCCTCGATGCGGCAGGCCGTCGACTTTCAATAAGGACCGATGCGAGGCTCGTTTGCCGCTTAACTGGGACTGGCCCGATTTGACTAGCGGGGTTCATGAAGTTCGGCTTTCGTGATCGTGGATAGCGAGGGGCGGATTGAGGTTGCTTGTTATCAATTCGGCCGGGTGCCCAGACGGGCTTCAAGCTGTGCTGATGGCTGCCCAAGAAAACTGCATGAACAGATCCTGACGTGGCTGTGGCGGTCACACAGCCACATGTTGGAAGGATACCGTTCTAGGTAAAAACCACGCTCGCGCAACGCCGCTTCTAGGTCAGTCCAATTTAACGCTGTGAGGAAGATTTTGGCCAAATGCATACGCAGATGAGCAGCCATCTCGGAGTCGAGGCGGTTCGCCTCCCTGGCGCTCGCCCAAGCGGATTGTTCAACGTTTTTGGCGAAATCTGACGTGGCTGGGTCGATGTCCTGTTGCTCAAGCACGGCGTGATCTCCTTTTCACTTGGTTCTCGGAACAGAAAGTCCACACAGGTTCAGCTCGAGTCTTACTGATCAGAAAGCAGGAAAACGACTGCACGTTAGGAGCTTCGCCGCCTCTTTTGGGAGGGCCGTTACCCGAACGGATAGTACGCTGGATCTCAGATGAAATTCCGGTACCCGATCAGGACTTGAACGGGCGGTGTCAAAGCAAGTTCTCTGGACAGGTTATGGAGCGTTTGATGGTATCGAGGCGAAAGTAATTGAGGGGCGTATACCCTGTAGATCTCAGGTTGTCCTCGTGGACCGAAGTTTTCTGGCTCCGCTTCAGGCTTGAGACGGTCATCTGATCAAATTGGTCGGATGACCGTTCGGTCGCCGACGCAGATCATCTTCGGGGAACATATCAACACTATGAAACTGGGCATGCTCCCATCAAATTGGGGTCGCGGAAGCCCCCCTTGTTCTGGCCGACGGCTACAGTCTGTGTTGCAAACACTAGCAATGAGGCTGGCCAGCCCCTACCCGAAATCGGGCCCACTCATTGGGGCTGGCCAGCTGTACCAAGGGGCACATTCCTTCCATCGGAGACGATAGGAAATATCGTCATCGATACAGAAGCTTGGCTCGACCTTCGCTCATGTCAATCTCGTCGCACCGCTCCCTCTCAAGGTCGCCGGCCACGAAAGCTGCGAGCTTACTGACGCCTTTCATAGATGTAGAAGGGCCACCGGTTTTGGCCAGTGGCCCTCTGGCCGCTCAGATGCGACTCGGTCCTCCTCAGGGTGGACGCTAATTACAAGAGAGCTTACCTAACGTCAACTCTGTCGGTTTTTCGTATGCTCCGACCTGATCGACGTGGTCGTGGTCTTGTGAATTAGTCGGCAAATGTGACGGAGGTTTCAAGCGGGCGACGCACACCCGGCTGCACCGCGGAGACGCGCGCCAGGCGAGGTCTGGCCACTTCGCGTAGCCCTCTTGCGGAAATCTCGTAGGGCCAACCCGGTGGGTCTGTCGTTGATCCAGTCTATGGTCGACTGAAGTGCCACATGATTGAGTTTTGAGCGCAGGTTACAACACACTGTTACGATGGGGGTAACGGACATGACTGGCATTGCGACGACATCCATCGTAGCGGCGGCATTAACGCTGTCAGGAACCGTCGCGGACGCTATGGATATGGCTTGCACCCATCCAGATGACCGAAATCACACCTATACCGTCGCTGGCGATCGCGGCACGTACACGTGGAATGATCACGGGGTCGAGCGGGCTTGGGCGCTTGAGTGCAACACTCAGCGAGGCGGTTCGGTCACGTGTCACCGATGGGAAGAATACGGTGATGATGGCAGGAGCGTGTTGATCTTCCGAATGCTGTCCAATGGAAGCCTGATCGAAGCCGGCTCTTGGGCATTGCTCAATGTAAGCACTGTCGATGTCAAACCCGGTTTTGTTTGCACCGAGTTGGGCGACTGATCGCACCCACCCAATAGCTTGAGTTTCTAAGGCTGCGCGGTTTGGACGTTCGAGTGGTTTCGAGCGCCCTCCGCGACGTTCTTGGCTTCGGTCGCAGCCGTTAAGAGTTCGGCTTCGCCTTGGCTGCGCGACCAGACAACTCGGCCAGACATCAATAGATTGCAATGAACGGGCGGCCCGTCGGGCCGCCCTGATGTATGCTAAGGAAGAGCGCCAATCAGCCCGGGGTATACCAGATAGGTGACGTGTATGCGCGTTCCTGCGTCTCCGTAGGCGCCTCTTCGGGTAGCGACGCTCCCATTCGGAAGGCATCGTAGACCGTCCAGCGCGGGGTCGGGATTTCGATCACTCGAGCGTAATAGAAGGCCGACTGAGAGGGATCGAAATCGGGGTCGCTCCAGACCGTTCCCATCTCTGCCTGACCGATCGAGTTGGTCCAAGTGGCGCGCTCTACGTCCACCGTCGACCCGATTGCGGGTAGCTTTCCATCGGCATCAGGCTGCCTGTCGCCTGCCCAAACAACGTCGTAGACTTTTTCGTGGGTCTCCCCCTCGGCGTCCATCCAGCCCTTCACGATCTGGATTCTGTCCAGGTTTCCGCCGATCGGGTCTTTCAATGCATAGACCATGAAGCTGGGCGCCTCTGCTCCTTCCGGCGCTGCAGGCAGATCGCCGCCCATGGGCGCGCCTTTTGCATAGCCTGCAGCAGCCGGGGTCCTCGAGGTCAGGTCGTCCATCGTGTAATCCCAGCCACCGAAGAAACGCACGCCCATGCGCGAACCCGTTGTCGCATAGACCTCCTTTCGCTCCATAGCGTCGAATATCGCCTCGCGGGTGTTCTCGGCCGCCCAGACCGCGGCGAGGCCAGAAGCGACCATTTCCCAGCCAAGGATCTGTACGTCACCGAACTGGCCGACGATATGCTCTGGTCTCTGCGGGTTTGGCTCGGCGCCGGAATGCTTGCCGAAGAAGTTGTCCTCCTGCGCCGTGGCGAGCGAGGTGTGACTGTCCGTCGATCCCACCATACCGAACTTGTAGGGGTTGGTGCCGAGGGACGTTTCGAGCATCAGACCGGTTTTCAGCGCTTCACGGGCGTATTCACCGGCCAACATGTCGTCGGTCTTGAGCTCGGACAGGTTCAGGTTGCCCTTGTCCCAGGTTTCGTAGTCGGCGAACTCGTCATTCGGGCTGAGGAATGGATGAGTCTCGCCATCGCCCTTGATCTGCGTTGCCTCGTATACGGGCTCCCAGAGCGCACGGGTCACTGCGTATTCTGCATCCAGTTCCCGACCGTCAAACTGTGCGGTTTCTGGGAACATGATGCCGTTGGAAAGGTTGCCGTTGTGCGCGATCGCAAGCACGTCGCCACGCGTGACTTCCTCGTAATTCGCCATCCAGTTCCAGAGGTCGCGCGGATTAATCGACCCAAAGGGCGCTTCGGTCGTGAATGGGTCGATCATGCCGGCCTTCTCGCCACCGTCGCGATAAATGACCACGCGGTGCATGTTCCCGCCCTGGATGAGGGAGGTCCATTCGTAGCCGATGAAGCTGGTGAACAGTCCTGGTTCGTAGGCCTCCTCGGCTGCCTGGATCTGACGTTGCCAAACCGAGCGAAACGGTTTGGACCCGGCTTCCACCGCAAGGGCCGGCGAAATCACTTCGCCGCGCGAATAGGCGTCGATCAGTTCCAGCGCCGCCGCAACACCCTCGTCGCCGCCATTGGCCACCATGGTGGCAATGCGGTTGCCTTCGGGGTCAGACATGATGCTTGGGGCCTGCGCGAAGATCAGGTCGAACAAGCCCATATTGTCAGAATGGTCAGCGACCACCAGCCAGTCGAGTGGCCGCGACAGCCTTGCCATGAAACCGGTGGTGGCCTGCACCTCCTGACCTTTGGCGAAGCGGTAGGCGGCGCGAGCGTCCAGTCGGTTGCCGAAAGCCCCGGCGTCAAAAGACGTCGAGGTGTGCAGGTGCGTGTCACCCCAGAGCGGGCGGTCAGGGATGCCGCGCTTTGCGTAAGGCGAATAGGACTTTCCCCGGAAGGCATCGGTCAAGGTCGACCCGTCCGGTGATGGCTCGAAAGCTAAGGCCAGGCTCGCATTGAGGCAGAGGGCGGTCGCGATGAACAGATGGTGCTTCATTGCCAACTCCTGAGAAATTTCATTCCAAAGATGATGGTAACATGGGCAAGAAGGTTTTGACGAAGCGCACGTTGTCCCAACGCCTTCATTCGGTCGCTTTGCCCGGCGGCCGGCGCGCGAAACATTCGACGTCAAGTAAGGCCGGCCCGCAGCCCCATTTTCGTTTCACAACGCGCTGCCACGGGGGCTTCGGGCTGCGCAGCGGAAGCGGTCATTCGGATCGCTCGGCTGGTCTGCATTCTCGGCGCAAACAGATATCTCCTACGTACGTCATGCCTTTTCTTGATGAGGGTCAACGCCGCTTGGATCGAAAGATGATAGATAGCCCGATGGGAGAGCTCTTACGCCGCTCCGGGGAGGGAAAGTGCGCGGAGCTCGTGGGAGGTCAGCCGCAACGCAACATTGAAGGAGTGGGGCAAATGCCGGAGTCTGCAGCCACCAGCCACAATACGGTACGGGAGGTCGTTGCTG
>NZ_FZOY01000006.1 GCF_900188335.1 Tropicimonas sediminicola
GACCGGGGAGTCGGCGATGCGATAGCCCTTGTTTTGCTGGAGCTGGAAGCTGAAGCGGTGCCTGTAGCGGGAATAATAGACGCCTCGGGCACCAACATCCTCTGATCCCTGACGAATTCCACTCCCGCCGGGCGTGTTTTCCGTGGAGAACGCGCGCTCGGGCTGCTTTCCATCCGCCCCCTGAAGCAGATGCGCCCAGTGGGCGGGAGGCCCGCTCGATCTCCGCAGGATCGGTGGATTGAAGAGGCAGTCCATAGGAAGTGACCTCTTTGACCATGTTTCCGCCACAATGAGGCGACAGGGTAGCCTCTGCGGCTGGGACCAGACTGCGAAATCGCGGCGGTTCGGCGGGGAAAGGGTAGTGATGCGTCCAGGGGCGGAACCGAAAGATCAGAGTCACGGCAGGACCTACGGGGACGAACTCCCCGTCGGGACCGAGTTGCTGCGTGGCCAGTACCGGATCGAGCGGTTCCTGAACTCCGGGGGGTTCGGCATCACCTATCTGGCCCGCAATAGCCTGGACCGCATCGTGGTGATCAAGGAATGCTTCCCCGGCTTCTTCTGCTGCCGATCCGGCACCGAGGTCCGGGTGCGGTCCGACGCGCATGCCAAGGATTACCAGACCCTCATCGACCTGTTCCGCACCGAGGCGAGGTCGCTGGCGATGCTGGAGCATCCCAACATCGTGCGGGTGCACGAGGTGTTCTCGGACAACAACACCGCCTACATGGCGCTGGATTTCGTCGAGGGCAGGGACCTTCACACCCTGATCGCCGAGGATGGCGAGCAGATGAGCGCGACCGAGGTCCGCGACCTGCTGATGTCGCTGCTGACCGCCGTGGCCCATGTCCATGCGCGCGGGATCCTGCACCGGGACATCTCGCCCGACAACATCCTGATCGAGCGCAACGGCAACCCCGTGCTGATCGATTTCGGCGCCGCCCGGGCGGAGGCCGCGCGCGGACCGCGGGGCGCGTCGGCGCTGCAAGCGGTCAAGGATGGCTACTCGCCGCACGAGTTCTATTCCCGCAGCCGCACCCATTCCGCCGCCAGCGATCTTTATGGCCTGGCCGCGACCTTTCACTTCGTGATCACCGGCGAGGCGCCGCCGCCCAGCCAGGACAGGCTCGCGGCGATCGCGGAGCACATGCCGGACCCTTACCGCCGGCTCGAGGGCCGGGTCGCCCGCTTCGACCGGCCGTTTCTGGCCGCGATCGACCGGTCGCTGCAGGTCCTGTCGCGGGACAGGATGCAGAGCGCCCAGGAGTGGCTGCTCCAGATCGACGACCAGAGCCGCTACTCGGAAGCCCTCGCAACCGCCCGGGCCGATGCGCGGATCGATCATCTGGTGAGCCAGCTTGTGGCCCAGACGAATGTCGAGCTGGAGAAGTCGCTCGCAGAGGAACGGGAGCGCGAGGCGGAAGAGGCCCGGCTGCGGGACGAAGAGGCCGAGCGCAAGCGGATCAAGGACGAGAAACGCCGCCGGGAGATCGAGGAGCAGGAGCGGCTCGATGCCGAGGAGGCCGCGGCACGGCGGCCGGGATCGCTGTCGGAGTGGAAAGAGAGCTACGACCGCGACCGCGTGCCGATGGCGCCGGCCGAAGTGCCCGCCCTGCGACCGGAGATCGACTATTACTCGATCGTGTCGAGGAAATCGAAAGACCATACCGAGGAGCCGGAGGACAAGCACCGAACGGAAGCGGCCGAAGCGCCGCGTTCGAGGAAGTCCTTGCTGGGTCTAGGCCCACGCAGCCCAGAAACCCGCCTCCACTGACCAAACACCCCCAAGTTGCCGGGAGAGACGACCGATGAGATTTATCTCCGAGCTGATCGAAAAGAAGAAGGCCGCCGAGCCGGATGCCTCGAACCAGGAAGCCAAGGTCCGCGCCACCGGCGGGCTTGCGCTTCATGACGCGACCCGTCGTCGCCCGGTGTCCCTGATCGACGAATCCTATCCGTCCTCCGGTCGCCGCCGCGACACCTCCGGCTGGGGCGCCGATCCTGACGATCTGGCCGATACGCTGGGCGGCGGGCCGGACATGGCGGGTGATGCGCGTCCGCGCAACGGCTTCCATCAGAGCCTCGCGGCGGTGCGCCGGACCGAGATCCCGCGGGAGCATCCGTCGGACGCCGGCACGCCGCACCCGCTGCGCCAATGCGGCCGAGCGGCCGAGCTTGGCGAGGAGGAGACCGAAGTGGCCGCGGCCGAGGAACTGGAGGCGCTGGACGACGCCCCGGAAACGGCTGCGGATGACACTTCCGACGCACCGTTTCTTCTGACCGACGATGCCTCCGCGGAGCCCGAAAACGAGGTTGCCGAAGATCTGGACGAGGCCGCGCGCGCCGAAAGAAACATCGACCTTGCGTTCGAAACTCCGCTCAAGGCGGTGTCGGCGAGCGCGCTGCACGAGAGACCCGCGGCCGGTTTCGACCACCAAGTCGAGACCGAAACCGCCGTTGGCGCGCTGAGCACCGCCGAGGACGATCTCGATGCCAGCACCCTCGATGCCGCCCCGGACACAGCCGCAGGGGAAGGCACGCCGGACCTGGAGGAAGCCGTTGGCAACACGCTCCGCATCTGGGACCTCGATAACGAGGCCGACGCGGAGGAGGAGGCTGCGCTGGCCGAGGCGGATGACGATTTCGCCCCAGCGTTCGACGAAGCCGCGAGCGGTTTCGACGCCCCGTCCGAGCCTGCGGCACTCCCGCAGGAACCGGACCTCGCTTCCAGCGAGCCCGCGCCCGAGCGGTTCGAACGCCCGCGCGCCGGTCGCGTCAAGACCCGGCTGCTCGGCTTTCACCGCCCGGAAGAGCTGGAGGCCGACCCCTTCGCCGCGCCGGAGCGCAGCAAGGTTGCCGCAGTCGCCCAGTTCCCCGTGGGCTGGCTCGTCGTGGTGCGCGGCCCGGGCCGCGGCGCCAGCCACGCTCTGTTCCAGGGTGTCTCGACCATCGGCCGCGGCGATGATCAGACCGTGCCGCTCGATCACGGCGACACCAGCATCTCCCGGCAGTCCCACGCTGCGATCGCCTATGACGAGGAGCAGAACGCCTTCTTCATCGGCCATGGCGGCAAGGCCAACCTGGTGCGCCTGAACGGGATGCCGGTGCTGAGCACCGAGCCCCTTGCCAACGGCGACGAGATCCGGATCGGAGAGACCACGTTGCGTTTTGTCGCCCTGTGCGGGTCCGAGTTTTCATGGGGTAACGACGATGACGCTGGGCCGCGGGATGCTGCAACGATCTGAACCGACGTTCGAGGCGGCCTCTGCGGTCAGCGTGGGCAAGCGCGCCTACCAGGAGGATGCGGTGCTGTTCGACTGCCCGGTGGGCAGCGAGACCGGTCTCGTGGTGCTGTCGGATGGCATGGGCGGCCATGCCGCCGGCGACGTGGCCAGCAGCATCGTCCTCACCGAAGTGTTCAGCGAACTCAAGCTCCAGTCGGCCCGGCAGGACGACGGAGAGGCCGGCTTCCGCGACCTGCTGATGCGCGCCGCGCAGGGGGCGAACGACTGTATCCGCGCCTATGTGGACGACCAGCCGGACGCCATCGGCATGGGCGCGACGCTGGTGGCCGGCGTTCTTCGCGGGCCGTTCCTGCACTGGATCTCCATCGGGGATTCGCCGTTGCTGCTGTTTCGCGACGGAGACCTGATCCGGCTGAACGAGGAACATTCCTTCGGCCAGCAGATGGATTCGATGGTTGAAGCCGGGCTCATGGCCCGCGAGGTGGCCGAGCATCATCCCGATCGCAACTGCCTGACCTCCGTGGTCGGCGGCGGCAGGATCACACAGATCGACTGCCCGGACACGCCCTTCGAACTGTTCGACGACGACATCCTGGTCTTTGCCAGCGACGGGCTGCAGTTTCTGCCCGACAGCCAGATCGCCGAGGTCCTGGCCGACTGGCGGGACACCTCGAGCACCAGCATCGCCGCACAACTCCTGCGCGAGATCGAGCGTCTCGACGATCCCGACCAGGACAATGTCTCCATCGTCGTGATCAAGGTGACGATGGCGCGTGCACCCATGGCCCGTTCGCCCGAGCCGCGTCCGCAGCGGGCGCCCGTGACGCCGGTGCGTCCGGAGCCCCTGCGCGCGAATCTCGACGTGAAGTCGGCCGATCCGGAAGGGAGGTCGGTCCTCGTCTTGCGTGGCGCGCCCTGACATGCGACTGGCAGGCATGAGCCAACACGCGACCTTCGACCAGATCTGCGACCGCCTGCACGCCCTGATCGAGGGCGGGCATCTGCCGGACAAGGCCGCGCAGCAGGCCGGGCGCCTGCTGCAGCGTCTCGAGACGCCCGTGCGCTTTTCCCTGCTCGGACCCTCCAGCCTCGAACGGGCGCGGATCATCAATGCCTTGCTCGGCCGCGACGTGGTGCCGCTCTGGCCCGCGCGCCCCTCCGTGCAACTGGGCTTCGGCGATGCCCCTGCCACCAGCGCCACGCTGTCGAACGGCCGAAGGGTCTCGGTCGAATCCCTCGACGCCGGCCTGGCGCCGGACACGGTGTTCCTGTCGCTGACCCGCAACGAACCGCTGCTGAGGACGACGCGGCTGCTCGACGTCGTGACGGACGGAACCCCGGCCGAGCTGCGGATGGCGCTGCGGTGGGCGGCGAAACGCACGGACGTGTTCCTGTGGTGCACAAACCGGTTCGAACCGGCGGAGCTGGAAGTCTGGCGCAGCGTCGAAGAGCGCTTCATGGATCACGCGTTCCTGGTGCTCTGGGGCGAGGACCGGGAGCTCCGCGCCCGGCAGTTGAAGGCCGAACTGGCGGGCGAGTTTCTCGACGTGATCGCGGTAGACCTGGATGCCGTGGCGCCATCCGCCGATCCCGGCTTGCGCAGCCTGTCGGAGGGACTGCGCCGCCATGTCGATCTCGGCCGGCAGGCGGACAACGATTCCGCGCTGCTGTTTCTGAAGAAATTCGCCGATCTCGCAGGGCAGCCCGATCTGGCCCGGGAAGAGACCGCGCCACGGCCCTCGGCAGCAGCTCCGCTCACCGCGCCGGTGTCGATGCCGGTGTCGTTCCGGGACCAGCCTCCCGCTGCGGAGCCGGACGCACCGGCCGCCGATCCTGTCGAACGCAGGGCGCTGGAGCAGGTTTGCCGGCAGGGTCTCTCGCTGATCTGCGACCGGGCGCGCCAGCTTGGCGCCTTGCTGCGGGAAGATGGCGCGGGCAGTTCCGAGGGAATTGCGGCGCATTGCCGTCAAACCATCGAACACCTGACCGGCATCCTCGATTCCGCCGCCGATTTGCCACACGAGGACCGCGCTGCGCTTTCGGACATGCTGATGAGCGCCGAGGAATTGCTGGTGCTCATGGAGATCGAGGGGGACGGCCAGCCCGGCGTCGACAGCCTGTGCCTGTTGATCCAGCTGCGCCGTGCCTTCGAGGAACGGCTGGCGGCCTGAACGGGTAACGCGGCCGGTTTGCGGGGCGTCACAATCGGTTAACCTCCGTGGCCGGCTCTCGATCCCCGCCCGATTGCTGCCTTAGTATTGCCATCAAGCCCCGCGATTGTCGGACATACACGGGTGTGGACGTGCGGCTGGCCGCTGCCAATGATGGTCTGGCCGCATTTCTGTCTCGCCCGGCTGTATCGTCGCGAGGGTGCTGGATGAAGCTCGACAGCAAATTCGAAACCGCAGAGATGCTCGAGCCGGCGGCGGAGCTGGACCTGCTGGCCAATGGCGCCTCGGCCCTGCGTCCGATTGCCGACGGCCTCGACGAGCTGTCGCAGGCGATCGACACCATTTCGGACATCGGCGACCGGGCGATCTCGGCCAGCACGCGCAAGCTGCAGCAGCGGCTCCGCCGCGCCGAGCCGAGCGTCACCATGATCGGCCAGGTGAAATCGGGCAAGACGTCGCTGGTCAACGCGATGATCGGCAGCCCGGACCTGCTGCCGGCGGACGTGAACCCCTGGACCTCCGTGGTCACCTCGATCCACCTGCGCTCGCGACCGCTGGTCGACAGCAACCGCGCGGTGTTCCGCTTCTTCGAGCAGGACGAGTGGAAGCGCCTGATGCAGGGCGGCGGGCGGCTCGGTGAACTGGCCGGGCGGGCAGGGGCCGACGGCGACCTCGCCAAGGTTGCCGCCCAGCTCGACGCGATGCGCGACAAGTCCCTTGGGCGCCTCGGCGACAAGTTCGAACTGCTGATGGGGCAGGAGCACAAGTACGGCTTCCTCGATCCGGAGCTGGTGGAGCGCTACGTCTGCCTCGGCGACGATTTCGAGTTCGATAACGACACCTCGACCAGCCGCGGGCGATTTGCCGACATCACCAAGTCCGCCGATCTCTACATGTACCGCCCGGAATACCCGGTCGACCTTTGCATCCGCGATACGCCGGGCGTGAACGACACGTTCATGATGCGCGAGCAGATCACCGTCCGGGCGATCCGCGAAAGCCGTTCCTGCGTGGTCGTGCTCTCGGCCCACCAGGCGATGAGCGCGGTCGACCTGGCGCTGATCCGGCTGATCGCCAACATCCCCTCGCGCAGCGTGGTGATCTTCGTCAACCGGATCGACGAGCTCTCCGATCCCGGGTCCCAGGCCACCGACATCGCGGCCAGCATCCGCAAGACGATCAAGGACCATCACGGCCCAGCCGATGCCCGGATCATCTTCGGCAGCGCCTACTGGGCCAACCATGCTCTGCGCGGCAACGTCGGCGACATGGACCCGCAGAGCCGCAGCGCGCTGATCAACTGGGCTGAGGCCGAGACCGGCGGGATGCCGGAGGATTCCGACGGTCAGCTTTCCTCGGCGCAGATCTGGGAATTGTCCGGTCTGCCGGAACTGTTCTCCGCGCTCTCGGAGCGGGTATCGGATTCGGTCGGCCGAGACGTGTCGGACAACGTCGCCCGCACCGCGTTCAACCTGGTCAGCAGCCTGGAGACGACCGAGCGGATCATGGTCCGCCGCGAGAACGACAGCAATGTCGTGCCGCTCAACCGCAAGGCCCTTCCGGCCGAACTCGACCGCATCGAGAAACGCAGCCTCGCCCGGATCGACGAGGAATTCGCCAGGCTGATCCCGGAATTCCACGAACGGCTCGACCGCGCCAACCTCGGCTTCGTGGACCGCGCCACCGGGGCGCTGATCAAGCATCTCGAAACCTATGGCGAGCTGTCGGTGTGGAACTACGACCCCACCGGGCTGCGTATCCTGCTGCGCACCGCCTACCAGGTTTTCGTCCGCCGCAGCCAGGCCGTGGTGCAGAAGATCTATGACGACGCCGCGATCGAGATTCGCGAGCTCTATGTCCGCGGCTTCGATGTCGACAGCGCCGCTTTTTCCATCGAACCGCCCGCAGTTCCCTCGGTGCCGCCACCGGTGTTTCTTGGCCAGACCATCGCGCTCGACATGAACGCGGGCTGGTGGAAGCGCTGGTGGCGGAGCCGGCGGGGCTATCGGGCCTATGCCAAGGATTTCGGCGAGCTGATCCTTTCGGAAACCAGCTCCATCGTCCAGGCGCTCAAGAACGACTACGGCGAGGCCACCCGAGATGCCGCGATGGCGCCGCTGGTCGAGTTCACCCGAGCCCAGCGTGCGATCCTCGAAGACCTGTCGCAGCGCAGCGAGATCCTCCCGGAGGATCTCGGGGACTACGGCCTCGGGGAGGAGGCAAAACACAAGGCGGCCGCGCTCGCGTCGGCCAAACAGGTGCTGATGCGGCATCTCGCACCGAACAAGACGGAGACCCACTGATGCAGACCTTCGCCACATCCGGATCCGCTCGTCCCGTGGTTGCCCTGATGGGCGAATTCAGCGCGGGCAAGAGTACACTCGCGAACCTGCTGATCGGCGAAGGCGTATCGCCGGTCCGGGTCACCGCAACCCAGCTGCCGCCGATCTGGTACGCCCACGGCGAGCCCGGCGCGGAATGCGTCGACCATGATGGCGGGGTGACGGAGCTCGACCTCGACGATCTCGGATCGGTCTCGGTGGAGGACACCGCCTATATCCGGATCCGCCTGGAATCCGACATTCTCGAACTGATGGACCTGATCGACATGCCGGGCATCTCCGACCCGAACCTGTCGTCGAAGACGTGGAAACAGGTGCTGCCCTATGCCGATTGCGTGATCTGGTGCAGCCATTCCACCCAGGCCTGGCGGCAGAGCGAGGCGGCGATCTGGTCGGAGGTGCCGGAGCACCTCTATGACAACAGCATCCTGCTCTTGACCCGTTTCGACAAGATCCTGACCGAGATCGACCGGCGGCGACTGCTGGCCCGCGTGCGTTCCGAGACCGACGGGCTCTTTGCCGGCGTCTTCCCGATCTCGTTGCTGCAGGCCGCGAACGCCGAAGAGGACCGGACCGCCTGGGAAGACAGCGGCGCCGAGGATTTCACCCAGAAACTGCTCGACGTCGTGATGCGGCTGCACCCGGCCGCGCGCGACGAGCGCCCGCGCCCCGTCGTCGTGGACGATGCGATCCTCGTGCAGCGCCGGGTGACGGAGAGCGGTGAGCTAGACGCCGAGCCGGCCGAAGGGGCGCGCGCACCGGCCTTTGCCGGCGGTGTCGGCATGGTGACGCCGCGCCGCGTGGTGCGCCGCGCGGGCGCCAGCACGCCGCGGGAGCGCCTGCCGCGTTCGGTGCTCGACGAGGTGAGCTTCTGAACCATCGGCCGGGGCCGCCGCGGCGGAAATCCTTTCGCGTGCAGGCGGCGTTTACGGATGCAATCTCCGATTGAGGGTCGACATCCGGGCGACAAGGCAGGAAATGGTGTCATCGGTTCACTGGAAGATCGCTGACATGCCACTCACCGCGCGGGACGAGACATTGACCAAGGATCTCGACAGGTTTCGGCGCACCCATGCCGGGATCGACGCGCTCGTCTATCTCGACTTCAAGGCCGGGACCGTGCTGTGCGTGAGCGCGGCGGCGGATCATCCGCAGGAAGTCTTTGACGAATTGTGCGGGCTCTCCGCCGAAACCTTCACCGACCTTGCCCCCCGGACGACGCAGGCGACGGTGGCGACGCTGACCGAAGTGCTGGTCTTGCAGCGCTCGTCCAAGGCGCCCGGCACAGCGTTATGCCTCGTTTTCGATCCCGAGATGCCGCTCGTGAGTGTGAAGGACCTGGGGCGACAGGCGCTGTCTCAGCTCGATCTGTGAGCCGCAGAACCAGCCGAAACTGAACCGCGAGGGAGGATCGCTAATGGAGAACCCGCAGGACATCGCCCGCAAGATCCGCCGCCTGTCCTCCGCCGGCGGACCGGGCGGCCACGGCCGCCAGTTGCGCGCCTTCGGCGACCGGAGCCTTTTGGCAACGCTGCTTCTGGAGATCGACGAGACGATCCTGCCGCGCGGGCTGCGGATCAGCAATGTCGCCGGAGACGAGATCAGTCTTTCCACGGCCAACCGTCGGTTGATGCGGGTCTCGGCCAGTGACGGGGCAGGGCGCGACGACGTGGCGATCGAACCGGACTCGCACGATCCGGACTCCCTGAACGCGCTGCTCGATCTGCTTGAGGGCTTCATTGACGGCAGCGAAACGCTGCGCCTGCGGTCCGAAGCGCCCGGGAGCGTCACCTCCGGCATGATCGGGGTCTCCGCCCGCCGCCTGTCCGAAACCTGGGGCGCGCCGATGGACCCGCCGGAGACGCTTTCGCTTGCCGAGCAGCTCGACGCCGTTCTGATGGAACACCGCAGCGGGATCGTAGCCTGGCAGCGCCGGCAGGACGGCCAGACCGATTGCGGCGGCGACGCGGGCTTCTATGACGACCTCGGGCCGCTCTCCGCGACCCTGGAGAAACGGGCTCTCAGGCTCTCGCAGACGCTCTCGGACCTCTCGCGCGAGCGCTGCCTCTTCACGCTCGATCACCACGGCGAGGCGGGGCTTGGCGTGATCCTCGCCGCGCTCGACGGCACCGTTCTTACTCTCCTTGTGAAACCCGAGGCACAGGCCCCACTGGCCTCAGCGCTGCGGGATCTGCTGCATGGCTGGCCCGCTGTCCAGGCTGCCTGACGCCACGGGACGGCAGAGATATGTGAATCCCATGCATGAAGATCTTGCTGATTATGAATTTCATAAATGCGCCGGACTGCGTTAGAGGAGAGCGGTTCTCCTATCCCTGACTCGAGCCCGTAGCCTGAAATGACCGACCGTTCCGCCGTTTTCGACCGCCTCCTGGAGGCCGCCCGCGACCGCATCCTGATCCTCGACGGGGCGATGGGCACCCAGATCCAGCGGCTCGGCCTGTCGGAGGGCGATTTCCAGGGCTGCGGCGGCGGAAGCTGCTCGTGCCATCTGCCGCATGCGAGCGACCGCCCCCAGCAGGGCAACAACGACCTGCTGAACCTGACCCGCCCGGATGTGATCGAGGAGATCCATTACCAGTACGCCATGGCCGGCGCCGATATCGTGGAGACGAACACCTTCTCCTCGACCACCATCGCCCAGGCCGATTACGCGATGGAGGGCGCGGTGCGCGACCTCAACGTCGCTGGCGCACGGCTGGCCCGGCAGGCGATGGATCGGGCGGAGGCGACGGATGGTCGGCCGCGCTTCGTCGCCGGCGCCCTCGGGCCGACGAACCGCACAGCCTCGATCAGCCCGGACGTGAACAACCCCGGCTATCGCGCTGTGACCTTTGATCAATTGCGCGTTGCCTATGCCGAGCAGGCGGACGCCCTGATCGAGGGCGGCGCCGACATCCTGCTGATCGAGACGATCTTCGACACGCTCAACGCCAAGGCCGCGATCATGGCCTGCGAAGAGGTCTTTGCCGCGCGCGGCCTGCGCCTTCCGGTGATGATCTCGGGCACGATCACCGACCTGTCGGGCCGCACGCTCTCCGGCCAGACGCCGACTGCGTTCTGGCACTCGGTGCGCCACGCCTCGCCGGTGACCGTCGGCCTCAATTGCGCGCTCGGCGCTTCGGCAATGCGTCCGCACCTCGCCGAGCTTTCGGCCGTCGCCGACACGATGATCTGCGCCTACCCGAACGCCGGCCTGCCCAACGAAATGGGAGAATACGACGAGACCCCGGAGCAGATGGCGGCGCAGGTCGCGGGCTTCGCGAAGGACGGTCTGGTCAACGTGGTGGGCGGCTGCTGCGGCTCCACCTACGACCACATCCGCGCCATCGCCGCGGCGGTGAAGGACTGCGCGCCGCGCGCGATCCCCGACCAGCCGCCTTTGATGCGGCTGTCGGGGCTCGAACCCTTCACCCTGACGTCCGACATACCCTTCGTGAACGTGGGCGAGCGCACCAACGTCACCGGCTCGGCCCGTTTCCGCAAGCTGATCAAGACCGGCGACTACGCCACCGCGCTCGACGTTGCCCGCGACCAGGTGGATAACGGCGCGCAGGTCATCGACGTCAACATGGACGAGGGCCTGATCGACTCGCAGGCCGCGATGGTCGAGTTCCTCAACCTCATCGCCGCGGAGCCCGATATCGCCCGCGTGCCGGTGATGATCGACAGCTCCAAGTGGGAGGTGATCGAGGCCGGCCTGAAATGCGTGCAGGGCAAGGCGATCGTCAACTCGATCTCGATGAAGGAGGGCGAGGAGAGCTTTCTGCACCAGGCCCGGCTCTGCCGCGCCTACGGGGCGGCGGTGATCGTCATGGCCTTCGACGAGCAGGGACAGGCCGACACGGCCGACCGCAAGGTCGAGATCTGCACCCGGGCCTACAGGCTCCTGACCGAGCAGGTCGGTTTCCCGCCCGAGGACATCATCTTCGACCCGAACGTCTTTGCCGTCGCCACCGGGATCGAGGACCACGACAATTACGGCGTCGATTTCATCGAGGCCACGCGGCGCATCACCGAGGCCTGCCCGCATGTGCATATCTCGGGCGGCGTGTCGAACCTGAGCTTCAGCTTCCGCGGCAACGAGCCTGTGCGCGAGGCGATGCACGCGGTCTTCCTCTACCACGCCATTCAGGCCGGGATGGACATGGGCATTGTCAACGCGGGTCAGCTCGCGGTCTATGACCAGATCGAGCCGGAGCTCCGCGAGGCCTGCGAGGACGTGGTCCTGAACCGCACGCCGAAGGCCGGCGGCAACGCCACCGAGAACCTTCTCGAGATCGCCGAACGCTTCCGCGGGCAGGGCGGCGCGAAAGGGCGCGAAAAGGACCTGACCTGGCGCGAGTGGCCGGTCGAGAAGCGGCTGGAACACGCGCTGGTCAACGGCATCACCGAGTATATCGAGGCCGACACCGAAGAGGCCCGCCAGGCCGCCGAGCGCCCGCTGCACGTGATCGAGGGCCCGCTGATGGATGGGATGAACGTGGTCGGCGACCTGTTCGGCGCCGGCAAGATGTTCCTGCCGCAAGTTGTGAAATCCGCCCGCGTCATGAAACAGGCCGTCGCCGTTCTGCTGCCCTACATGGAAGAGGAGAAGCGCCTCAACGGTGGCGGGCGCGAGAGCGCGGGCAAGGTGCTGATGGCGACGGTGAAGGGCGATGTGCACGACATCGGCAAGAACATCGTCGGTGTCGTTCTGGCCTGCAACAATTACGAGATCATCGATCTCGGCGTGATGGTGCCCGCCGAAAAGATCCTCGCCACCGCCAGGGCCGAGAATGTCGACGTGATCGGGCTGTCCGGCCTCATCACCCCGTCGCTGGACGAGATGGTCCACGTGGCCTCCGAGATGCAGCGCCAAGGGCTCGACCTGCCGCTGCTGATCGGCGGGGCAACGACGAGCCGGGTGCATACAGCGGTCAAGATCGATCCGCGCTACACTCTTGGCCAGGCGATCCACGTGACCGACGCCAGCCGCGCCGTGGGGGTCGTCTCCGCGCTGCTCTCGGCGGAGCAGAAACCGGCCTATGTCTCGAAGATCGCGGCCGAATACGCCGATGTGGCCGAGAAGCACGCGCGCGCCGAACAGGCCAAGCGGCGGTTGCCGCTCGAAGCCGCGCGCGCCAACGCGCTCACACTCGATCACCGGGCCCACGCCGCCACCGTGCCCACCTTCCTCGGCACCCGCGTGCTCGAGGATTGGGATCTCGCGGAGCTTGCCCGCTACATTGACTGGACGCCCTTCTTCCGGACCTGGGAGCTCAAGGGGGTCTATCCCAAGCTGCTGGAGGACCCCGAACAGGGCGAGGCGGCGCGTCAGCTCTTTGACGACGCGCAGGAGATGCTCGGCCGGATCATCGCGGAGAAATGGTTCACCCCGCGCGCCGTTGTCGGCTTCTGGCCCGCCAATGCCGTGGGCGACGACATCCGCCTCTTCACGGACGAAGAGCGCACCGAGACCCGCGCCACGCTTCACACCCTGCGCCAGCAGACCGCCAAGCGGGACGGGCGTCCGAACGTCGCGTTGGCCGATTTCGTCGCCCCCGAAGGCACGGGCCCGGATTACGTCGGCGGCTTCGTGGTGACGGCAGGCGCGGAGGAAATCGACATCGCCAGGCGGTTCGAAGCCGCGCACGACGATTACTCCGCCATCCTGGTCAAGGCGCTCGCCGACCGCTTCGCCGAGGCGATGGCCGAACGGCTGCACCAGATGGTCCGCACCGATCTCTGGGGGTATGCGCCGGAGGAAGCCTGCACCGCAGACGACCTGATCGCCGAGCGCTACAATGGCATCCGCCCGGCGCCCGGCTATCCCGCACAGCCCGACCACACCGAGAAGACGACGCTGTTCGAGTTGCTCGACGCCACCGCCGCCACCGGTGTGGAGCTGACCGAAAGCCTCGCCATGTGGCCCGGCGCTTCGGTCTCCGGCCTCTATATCGGCCATCCGGAGAGCTATTATTTCGGTGTCGGCAAGGTGGAGCGCGACCAGGTCGAGGATTACGCCGCCCGCAAGGGAATGACCCTCACAGAGGCCGAGCGCTGGCTCGCGCCGGTCCTGAACTACGCCCCGACGAGCGCCACGGAGATCGCTGCGGAATAGTCCGCGCCTCAGGTTTCTTCTTGGCAAAAATACCCCGATCCCGCCGCGTGCCCGTGAGCGCGGGCGGAGATCGACGCACGCACTGCCGGGGCCAAGCAGGCCCCGGCGCCACCGGCTCAACCGGTATTGCGCAGGCCGGAGGCCACGCCGTTGATCGACAGCAGGATCCCGCGCCGGGTCCGCTCGGAGATCTCGTCGGAACTGGCCATCCGGACCTTCTTGAGCAGTTCGACCTGCATGTGGTTCAGCGGGTCGAGATAAGGTGTGCGGTGGCGCAGACGCGCCTTCGCTTCGCCGGAGCGCTTGCGTTCCACCGGCGAGGTGCCGGTGATCATCTCCAGCGCCCGCACGGTTGCCTCCCACTCGGCGCTGATACGGCCGAAGATCCGGTCCCGGATTTCCTTGTCCTCGCAGAGATCGGCATATTGCGCGGCCATGGCGAGGTCGCTCTTGCCGATCATCAGGTCGATCTTGGAGACCATGGCGTGGAAGAACGGCCAGGCATCGTAGAGCGCGGCCAGCTTCTCGCCCTCGGGATCCTCGTTCTCGGCACACCAGGCCGCGACCGCGGAGCCGAAGCCGTACCAGGCCGGCAGCATGATCCGGCACTGCGCCCAGGAGAACACCCAGGGGATCGCGCGCAGCGAGGTGATCTCACGGGTTTTGGAGCGCGAGGCGGGCCGCGAACCGATGTTGAGCGAGGCGATCTCGTTGATCACGGTGGAGGACCAGAAGAACTCCTCGAAGCCCTCCGTCTCGAAGACAAGGCTGCGATAGGCCCGGAAGGCATGGTCGGACATGGCATCCATGATCGCCGAATACTCGCCGAGCGCGCTCTCCGCTTCGGGCATGAGCGTCGCCTCGAGCGTCGCGGAGACCAGCGTCTCGAGATGGGCATAGCCGATCTCGGCATGGGAATAGCGCGAGGAGATGACCTCGCCCTGTTCGGTCAGGCGGATCTGGCCGGCGACGGCGCCCGGCGGCTGCGCAACGATCGCTTCGCGGGTCGGGCCGCCCCCGCGGCCAATGGAGCCGCCGCGGCCATGGAACAGCCGCAGCCGGATCTTCTCCTCGCGGAACAGCTCGACCAGCGCCCGCTCGGCCTTGAACAATTCCCAGTTGGAGGTGACGAGGCCGCCGTCCTTGTTGCTGTCGGAATAGCCGAGCATGATCTCCTGCTCGTCCTTCTGGGCGGTGACGATGCGGCGGTACTCGGGCGTGTCGAACAACGCGCGCATGATGCCGGGGCCATTGCGAAGGTCGGCGATGGTCTCGAACAGCGGCACGATGGCGATCGAGCACTTGCCATCGAGCGTCAGCAGCCCGGCTTCCTTCAGCAGGACGCAGAGCTCCAGAACGTCGGACACGGATTGCGCGTTGGAGATGATCGAGGTGACGATGGCCCGCGGGCCGAACCGGTCGACGATCTCCTTGGCGGCGCGGAACACCGCCAGCTCTCCCGCCGTCTTTTCCGAGTATTCCCAGTAGGGGCGGAGCAGGGCGCGCGGCGAGGTCAGCTCCTTGCGCAGGATCTCCTGGCGGGCGGCCTCGTTCATGCCGAGATAGTCGGTGCCCGGCGCGATGGCTTCCAGCAGCTCGGCTACGGTCGCCTCGTGCACCGAGGAGTTCTGGCGCAGGTCGACGCTGGCCAGATGAAAGCCGAAGCTGCGCACCTTGCGCCGCAGATCGAGGATCCGGCCATCGGCAATCGCGAAAGCCTGGTGAGAGCGCAGCGACCGGTCGATCACGTCGAGATCGCGCAGCAGCTCCTCGGATCGACCATAAGGCGCGCCCTTTGCGGTGTGCAACGGCGCCGGGTTCTCCGGGTCGATCTCCGCAAGCGTCGCGGCAAGCCGGGCATAGATGCCGATCAGCGCACGGCGGTAGGGCTCGTCCAGCCGGTGCTCCGAGGTGTCGGGCGAGATGTCGGCCAGTTCCTGAAGGTCCTGGTTCACCCGCACCACGCGGGTCGACATCGACAGTTCCCGACCGAGCAGGTGCACTTCCTCGAGGTAGTGGCGCAGGGCGTGGCCGGCCTGCATCCGGAACACCTCGCGCAGGATCGTGTCGGTCACAAAGGGGTTGCCGTCGCGGTCACCGCCGATCCAGGTGCCGACGCGCAGGAAGGCCGGGAAATCCTGGCCGAAGCTCGCCTTGCCCAGCGACTTCAGCAGCGTCTCCTGCAGCTTGGGCACCGCCTGGAAAAAGGTGTGGTCGTAGTAGGTGAGGCTGTTCTTGATCTCGTCGGTGACGCTCAGCTTGCTGCGGCGGAGCAGGTGGGTCTGCCACAGGGTCTCGATCTCGCGCTCGATGCCGCGCTCGATCTCGGTGACGTCGAGCCCGACCTTGCGGGCACGGGTGCGCTCGTCGAGCATCTTGGAGATGGCGAACTCCGCCCGCATCGTGCTCTGACGGCGGATCTCGGTCGGGTGGGCGGTGAGGATCGGGCTGACCAGCGCGTCCTTGAAAAAGGCGACCAGCTGGCTGTCGCTGAAACCGGCTTCCCGCGCCGCCTCGATCGCGTCCGGCAGGGCGTGGCCCGAGGCCTTGCGGTGATCGAGCAGGATCTGCTCGTCCTGGGCGATGTTCAGCAGGTGCAGGAAATAGGTGAAGGCCCGCAGCACGTGGAAGGTGAGATCCTCCGGCATGGCCGCAATGGTGTCGTGCAGCCGTCTCAGCGCGGATTCATCGCCGGTGCGGTGCAGTTCCACCGAGGCGCGGCGGATCTCCTCGACCGTGTCGAAGGCGAGACCGCCCTCCTGCGTGTGGAGGATGTTGCCGAGGATCCGGCCAAGAAAGCGGATCGCCTCGTCTTCCTCGTCGGCAAGAGAGAAATGGATGTCATCCGGTTGCTTCGTCACGCCTGTGCTCCCGTCCGAGTGTTAGCGGCATCATGGCGCGACTTGTACAGCACCACGCGGGGCATTCAATGCAGACCGTGTCGCAGGGGCGGTCGGCGGCGCGAGATGCGTACAAACCGTCGGGGCCGCGACCACAAGCACGCGGCCCCGGGACGGTATGCCCGTTTTTTAGGCGGTTGGGTCGCGGTGCAGGCAGGGAGCGGCAGTCTGGACGATCGGTCGCGGCCTGCGCGCCGGGCGCGTCATGGCGCTGTCATGGAGCGGGGACTAGCTGGCGGCAGGTTTTCCACGCGAGGACAGAGCGATGCCGAGCCTTCTTCACGCCCGAGCGCGTCCCGTTGCCATTCTCTGGTTGCTGGTGGAGGGGCTGTCGCCTGCAGCGGCACAGGACGCGGAAACGTTGCTTGGGCAGGCGATCTACGCCGAGAATTGCGTCGAATGCCACATGGAAGACGCGGGCGGCGACGACATTGCGCCGGAGATCGCAGGCATTCCCCGCAACAACATCCGCCGCGCAATGGGTGGGCTGGAGGGGATGCCGGAATTCGAGCTGACCGCCGAGGAAGTCGCTGCCGTTCACGCCTACCTGCGCACCCTCGACGACTAGAGCGGACGCGGCGGGTCAGTCTCCGTCGGCCGCGCTGAAGCCGGTCTCCACCCCGAGGTTCGGGCCAAGGTTCTTGGCCATCTCGAGCTGGAGGTGGCGCACCTTGGTCTGCATCGCCTCCACCCGGACGCGGCTGGTCGGTTCCTGCACTGCCTCGGAGATCGGCTGCTCGATGGCCGCGAGCCGTCCCTCGGTCTGCTCGAAGACCTCGAGGATCCAGCCGCGGTCGGTCTCCCGCACGTCGCCGGCAAAGCCCAGCCGGACCATCTCGGCCAGCCCGTGGATCTGGGCGAGGATGATCTCGTTGCTCAGCCCGGACCGCCAGGCCTCGGCCTGGTCCGGGAAGGGGCGGTCGAAGGTGCCGAGCGGCCGGCCCAGCCGCGACTCGGCGACCCGGGTCAGGCCGAAGTCGACGGCGGTGTAGAGCGTCTTGGTGAATTCCTCGGGCGAGAGGTAGACCGGGTTGTCCGGCCCGGCGGCGTTCGCCAGGTCGGCCCAGCCGTTCTCGGCGAACCAGGCGTCGTAGAGCGCGCCGCCGAGGTCCTCCATGTAGAGGCTGATGCCGACGATGGCCGGGCAGGCCTCCATGTCGGTATAGAGCAACCGCTCGATAGCCGGCAGGCCCTGGGTCGCGGCGGAGCCCTGGGCGATGGTCGCGGGATCGGCCAGGTCTTCGGGCGGCAGGGCCTCGAGCGCCTTCAGCCCGCGCCCCACGAAATCCTTCTTGTCGGGCCAGAAGTTCACCGTCAGCGCGGCACCGAGTTGTTCAACCGGGCCGAACTGGTAGCTGTCGAGCGGCGCCCAGGCCAGCCAGGCGTCGCGGAGGGCCGCCTTGATCTCGGCCGCGTCGGCGGTGCCGGCGCAATGGGCGGACGCGGTTTCGGCCAGCCCGGCGCTGGCCTCCCGGAAGGCGCCGAACTGGCGCTCCAGCACGGCCAGTGAACGCCGGCGCAGAGCGTCATGGTCCACCTCGCCCCGTCCCGGCGCCCAGTAGGGAAGGCCTAGTTCCTCGTTGAAGGAATCCAGCCGGCCGACACCGTCCTGGGCCGGCGGCGCGGATTGCGCTGCGGCGGGCACGGCCAGGAGGCCTTGCGCGAGGACGAGGGCGGCAAGAAACGGTTTGCGGAACATCGGCGAGTCTCCGGAGGAGGGCAGGGAGTGGGGACCGGGCTGGACCCGCGGCGGCATCGGCGCCCGGGCCTGGCTGCGGGATCATGCCAAGGCGGGGCGATGCCGGCAAGGGCAGGGCGTGTCACGTGTGAGTGACGGGCGTCTTCGTCACGGAAGGGGCGCCCCGGGAATACCCCGGCACCATCAAGGCTCGGAAAAGCGAAAGGAGGCGGCGGGCCGCCTCCTTCGATATCTTGCGCCGGGCGCGATCAGCTCTGGCTGTCGCGGTTCCAGAGCCAGATGACGTTGTTCTCGTGGTTGCCGGAATCCTCGCCGATCACGACCTGACCGTTGGCGCGGACCAGGATGTTGTCGGGGTTGGCGACCGAGTCCATCGGGCAGGCATTCGCCTCGGCGTCCTTGTCGTAGCCGTAGCCCGCGACGACCGGCACCATCATGGAGACGTCGTAGTTGGCGTCGAGCTCCATCTCGTAGACCACGCCGCAGATGTTCTCGGCCACATCGATGGCGCCTTCACCGTCGGACATCGCCTTGGAGACGTCGGACATCGCCATGTACATGTACGGCACCGAGCCATCCTTGGCAGCGTCGTAGTTGATGTTCACGCCTTCCATCTTGTTGAACTCGCCGGTCGCACCCAGGGCGACGGCGGCGCGGCGCGATTCCAGGAAGGCGACGCGCGCATCGGCGGCCTCGCCAGCGGCAAAGGCAGCGACTTCCTCGTCGGTGATGTAGTTGGTCTCGCCGGGGACGTGATCGTCCAGGCCGATGCCGTCGTACTCGGCGACCCAGGCAGCGATCTCGTCGTTGGAGGCGTGGCCCAGCTCGATCCACTCGATGCCGAAGCCGGTGGTGGCGGCATCGGCCTGCGCACCGGCCTGCTGCGTCACCTTGGCGGCGTAGAGCGTGCCGGCGGACAGGTCGTTCTCGGCATCGGCGACGAACTTGAAGAACACGACGCTGGAGCCGTCATCCGAGAGGTAGACGGTCTTGTTGTCGGGCATGACAACGGCGTTCTCGTGGCTGAAGCGGCCGAGGGCCATGTGCTTGACCGGGGTCGCGGCGCCGGCGGGATCGGTGATCTCGACGATGTAGCCGTAGTCGTAGGGGTTCGGATACTTGCCCTCGCCGAGGTAGTTGGCGAGCACCTGGTTGTCCTCGATGTACTTGTACTCGGGGTTGTTCCAGTCGACCGTGTCGTCGAAGTACAGCTCTTCGGAGGTCAGCGGGGTGCCCCAGGGTGACAGCGTGCCGAAGCAGTTCACCCAGGTGCCGTCCACGGCGGAGAAGTCGACCATGATCAGGTCCGACTTGTCGACCGACCAGGTGCCGTCCTCGGCGCGCATGATCTTGGCGCGGGACATGCCGCCGGGGCGGTTTTCCCAGTTGGTGAACAGGTAGCCTTCGTTGTCGGCGGTCGGGACATAGGCGTTGAAGTCGGGGTCGTTGGAGACCAGCAGGTCTTCGCCGGCCAGCGACTTGATCACACCGACGATGCCCTCGTCACCTTCCTGCAGCAGGACCTGGTAATCGCCCAGCGAGGAGCGCACGACCTTCTTGTCGGCGTCTTCGGTGGTCGGCTCCATCGCGGCGGCATCCCAATCGGCGTTGGCGATCACGCCGACGGCGGCCTTCGCGAATTCGTTGCCGATTTCCTTGTTCGGGTGCTGGATGTTGAAGAACAGGTCCGAGCCGACCTCGAACAGGCCGGTGACCTCGGCATCGAGCGGAACGGTGGCCAGACGCTTCATGGATTCGGCGTGGGCGGGAACGGCGAGCACGGTGGTGCTCAGCAGAATCGCCGCGAGGGATTTTTTCTGGGACATGGGTTTTCCTTGGTATCAACCTGGGGTCTGCCGGCAGTCGGCTCGCGGTTCATAGGAAACTTCCGTGACGCTCTTGTAACACACGCGTGATCAAATGCGATTTCGTCGAGCGGATGCCGGCGCATCCCTGATTTCACGGCGCGCGCGCCCATCCGGCCTTTCGATCCGCGGACTGCCGGACGAGACGAGCGGGCGACCGGAGCACCTGCAATCGCCCGCCTCGGCGAAGCGCCCGGGGGCGCAGCGCGCCGGGCGGAAAAGTCGTCAATCTGATCAGGTGGATAGTGGCGGAGAGACAGGGATTCGAACCCTGGGTGGGCTTGCACCCACAACGGTTTTCGAGACCGCCCCGTTCGACCACTCCGGCACCTCTCCGCGCTCCCGTGGTCGGGGTGCGGGCGGTGTAATGTTTGCGCGGAGGGGGCGCAAGGGCTTTTCTTGCGCCCGGTGCCGTCAATTTGAAGATTGCGGATGCGATGCAGCGAGCGGGATGGCTTGGCTTTGCCGTGGCGGCGCACTACCCCTGAGACAAGCAGACGGAGTTTGTCGATGATCCTTCGCCCCATACTTTCAACGCTCGCCCTGTGCCTTCTGGCCGTCGCGGCCTCGGCGCAATCCAGCGAGGCGCCGCCGAGGGCGACGCCCGAGGAACGAGCGCGTCTCGAACCGCTGATGGATGCGCTGGAGATGGATACGCTTCTCGGCATCATGCAGGACGAGGGCGTCGATTACGCCGGCGACCTCGAGGCGGACATGTTCCCGGGGCGCGGCGGCGAGCGGTGGCCGGAAATCGTGGCCGGCATCTTCGATGCGGACCGGATGGCCGATATCCTCGAGGACGAGCTCGCGGCGGACCTGCCGGCGTGGCATCTCGACCCGCTCATCGATTTCTTCACCACCGAGCCCGGGCGCGAGATCGTCCAGCTCGAGATAAGCGCACGGCAGGCGATGCTCGATCCCGGCGTCGAGGCGGCGGCGAACGAGGCGATGGCTGTGCTTCTGGAAGAGGGCGGGCCGCGGCTCGACCTGCTGGAAGATTTCGAAGCCGCCAACGACCTGCTGGAGATGAACGTCGTCGGCGCACTCAACGCCAACTATGCCTTCTATTCCGGTCTGAACGCCGCCGGCGCGTTTGGCGACTTCATGGGCGAGGAGGACATGCTGCGCGATGTCTGGTCCCAGGAGGACGAGATCCGCGACGAAACCGGGACCTGGCTATATTCCTATCTCGCGATGGCCTACCAGCCACTCACGGACGCGGAGTTGGAAGCCTACCTCGAACTCTCCCGGAGCGAGGCCGGGCGCAGCCTGAACACGCATCTCTTCGCCGCCTTCGACGAGATGTTCCGCACCATTTCCTACGACCTCGGCATGGCCGCCGCGCGGTTCATGGCCGGCGAGGATCTCTGAGCCCGTCGCGGGAGGCGCCGCACGGGCCGGAATGTCTTGACACGCAGGGCTTTCTCGCTCATACGGCCCTCTCCGTGGCCGGACTCCGGCACGGAAACAAGAAACACGCCCCCGAAGGGGCGCGCTGTCCGAGGTGCCGGTTTCCGGCGAGAACGCCCGCGAGGGGACCATGAAGGACGCGTCGAGAGCAAAGGAAAGACCCATGTTTGCGGTCCTCAAGACCGGCGGCAAGCAATACCGCGTCCAGTCGGGCGACGTGCTGCGCGTCGAGAAGCTGGCGGCCACTGCCGGCGAAACCGTTCAATTCAATGACATCCTGATGATCGGCTCCACCGTGGGTGCGCCGCTCGTCGATGGCGCGGCCGTGCAGGCCGAGGTGCTCGACCAGATCAAGGGCGTCAAGACCATCAGCTTCGTGAAGCGCCGCCGAAAGCACAGCTCCAAGCGGACCCGGGGCCATCGCCAGCAGCTGACCGTGCTGCGCATCACCGACATCCTCGAATCGGGCGCTGACGCGACCGGCGTGAAGGCTGCCGTGGGCGCGGGCTCCGTTGCCGGTGTCGCGGTTGCCGCCACCGAAGCCAAGCCGGCCGCCAAGGCCGCCCCGAAAGCCAAGGCCGCCCCGAAGGCGAAGGCTGCTGCCGCGCCCGCCGCGGAAGCCCCTGCCGGTGCGGACGACCTGAAGAAACTGTCGGGCGTGGGCCCGGCGCTGGAGAAGAAGCTGCACGCCGCCGGCGTGACCAGCTTCGCGCAGATTGCCGGCTGGACCGAAGCCGACATCGGCGAGTTCGACGAGAAACTGTCGTTCAAGGGCCGCATCGAGCGCGAAGGCTGGGTCGAGCAGGCCAAGGCCATCGTGGCCGAAGGCTGAGACAGAAGGAGCAAGCGATATGGCACATAAAAAAGCAGGCGGTTCATCCCGTAACGGTCGCGACTCCATCGGTCGCCGCCTTGGTGTGAAGAAATACGGCGGCGAAGCCGTCATCCCCGGCAACATCATCGTGCGTCAGCGCGGTAACAAGTGGTGGCCGGGCGAGGGCGTCGGCCAGGGCAAGGATCACAC
Organism: Tropicimonas sediminicola; assembly: GCF_900188335.1. Lineage (GTDB taxonomy): Bacteria > Pseudomonadota > Alphaproteobacteria > Rhodobacterales > Rhodobacteraceae > Tropicimonas > Tropicimonas sediminicola. The sequence goes on from NZ_FZOY01000006.1 coordinate 22,778, forward strand.
GATCTTCGCCACCGTCGAAGGCGCCGTGAAGTACCACAAGGGCCTCAAGGGCCGCACGTTCATTTCGGTGCTCCCGGTCGCGGAAGCCGCCGAGTAAGCCGAACCCGGTACAAGACAGACCTGGGGGGATCGGCGAAACGGCCGGTCCCCCCAAGCGATTCTCTGGAAAAGGTCCTGGAATGACTGACGCTTCGTGCATCAGCCCCATCGACGCTCTGCGCGCCGGAACCCGTGGACGCCTGCGCCCCGCGCTCGGCGCCGCGTTCTGGGCGACCCTGGCCGCGATCAGCCTCGCCGCGTTCCGCCTGAGCCAGGCGCGGCTGCAGCCGGATGCCATTGCGACCGGCGTGCCCGGGTTCCTGTTCCGGCTGGTCATCCAGCCGCTGGACTGGGCCGCGCACAACCTCGTGACGCCGGTTCTGGATCACAACGTCTTGGAAGCCGCTGTGGTCGCTACCATTTTCAGTATATGCTGGTTGCGCCAGATGCGGCGCACGAGCCTCTAGGGAGGGGGCGGTCTCCGGCGAGTTGAACGATTGCGCTTCCCGGGAGGAGGGAAACGACATGCAGATAGAGAAGATCACCGGCCAGAAGGTCATACAGTCCGAACGCGTCACGCTGCGTCCGCTTCAGAAGTCCGACATGGGTCTGCTGGAGCTTTACGCCGGCGACGAACGTGTCGCGATGGCCACCCGGTCGATTCCGCATCCGCTGCCCCCCGGTGCGACCGAAGCCTTCATCTCCCGCAGCCTGGCCGACGACCGCAAGGAAGATGTCTGGGCAATGGACGGCACCGCGGCCGGCCTTGGAGAGCTGGTCGGCGTGATCAGCCTCTCGCGTATGGCTGACGCGCCCCGGAAATCCGAAATCGGCTACTGGGTCGCCCCGGTGATGTGGCACACCGGCCTCGCTTCCGAGGCGGTCGGGGCGCTGCTCGCCGCCAATCCGCAGGGCTGCGACACGATCTTTGCCGAGGTGTTTCAGGACAACCCGATCTCCGCGCGGATCCTGACCAATGCCGGCTTCGAGTATCTCGGCGACGCCGAGGTCTTCTCTGTCGCCCGGAATGCCACGGTTCCAACCTGGACCTATCTCAAGAAGCTCTCCTAGATGACTGACAGGCGGGACGAAATCGAGATCAAGACGCCCCGCCTGACACTTCGGACCTTCCGGGCGGCGGACGTTCCGGCCATTGTCGAGGGGATCGGCGACTTCGAGGTCTCGAAGTGGCTTGCTCCGGTGCCTCATCCCTATGGGCCGGCCGACGCGGAATGGTATCTGGAAACCCTGGCTAGGCAGCCGAACTATTGGGCGATCACCCGAAAGGGTGCGCTGATCGGCGGAATGGCGATTGATGACTCGCTTGGCTACTGGCTGGCGCGCTCGGAATGGGGACAAGGCTATGCCACAGAGGCCGGCTTTGCCGTAATTGACCGGTGGTTCGCCAACCCGGAGGCGCCCGACCTCACTTCCGGTCATTTCGATGACAACGCGCGCTCGGGGGGCGTGCTGTGCAAGCTCGGGTTCGAATATACCGGGCGCAAGCCCATGTTCTGCCGGGCCCGCGATGCGGAGTTTCCCAGCCGCCGGATGACGCTGAGCCGCGCGAAATGGCATGAGATGCGCAGCCTGCCGCACCTGACCACGCCGCGCTGCGTGCTCCGGCCCCTAACGGCAGAGGACGCACCGCGGCTGTCCGAAATCGGCGGCATCCCGGAGGTCGCCCGAAACACTGTCTCGATTCCCGCGCCTTGGCCGGTGGACGAGGCGCGGGACTGGATTGCCGCAGGCCGTTGGAAAGAGCGGCCCGGTTTCCGGCTTGGAATATTGGATCGAAATGGCCAGTTGATCGGCATGGCCGGCCTTTCGCCCGCGGATCAGGATGGCATCGCAAGTGTCGCCTATTTTGTAGAAAAATCGCTGTGGGGCAGGGGGCTGGTCACCGAGGTCATGGAGGCTTTCATCCCTGCCGTCTTCCGCGCCTTCCCCTTGAAGGCGCTGGACGCCGACCACGACACCGACAACCCCGCTTCAGGTGTAGTTCTGCGCAAGCTTGGCTTCGACTACCTGGGTGACAGGCTAGGCGCGCGGACGCGCCTTCGCCTTGAGCCCGAGCCAGTTTCGCACTATCGGCTGGAGCGTTCCCGTTTCGAGGCCCGACTATGAAATTTCTCGATCTCGCCAAGGTCTATATCCGCTCCGGTTCCGGAGGCGGCGGCGCCGTGTCGTTCCGGCGCGAGAAGTTCGTCGAATACGGCGGGCCGGACGGTGGCGACGGTGGCAACGGCGGCGACGTGATCGCCGAGGCGGTCGACGGTCTGAACACGCTGATCGACTTCCGCTATCAGCAGCACTTCTTCGCCAAGAACGGCACGCCGGGCATGGGCCGCCAGCGCACCGGCGCCGATGGCAACGACATCATCCTGCGGGTGCCTGCAGGCACCGAGATCCTCGACGAGGACGAGGAGACCGTGATCGCCGATCTCGCCAACGTGGGCGACCGCGTGGTTCTGGCCCGCGGCGGCAACGGCGGTTTCGGCAACCTGCATTTCAAGACCTCGACGAACCAGGCGCCCCGCCGCGCCAACCCGGGCCAGCCGGGAGTCGAACGAACGATCTGGCTGCGGCTCAAGCTGATCGCCGATGCCGGGTTGCTGGGCCTGCCCAATGCCGGCAAGTCCACCTTCCTGGCGGCGACCTCGAACGCACGCCCCAAGATCGCCGATTACCCGTTCACCACGCTGCATCCCAACCTCGGGGTCGTCGGCGTCGACAATGCCGAATTCGTCGTGGCCGACATTCCGGGCCTGATCGAAGGCGCGCACGAGGGCAGGGGCATCGGCGACCGTTTCCTCGGCCATGTCGAGCGTTGCGCCGTGCTGCTGCACCTGGTGGACGGCACGTCCGAAGACATTGCCGGCGACTACCGCACGATCATCGGCGAACTCGAAGCCTATGGCGGCGCGCTGGCCGACAAGCCGCGCATCACCGCGCTCAACAAGATCGACGCGCTCGACGACGAGCACCGCGCCGCGGCGATCGCCGAGCTTGAGGAGGCCTCCGGCGGCCGCGTCTACCCGATGTCCGGCGTCAGCCGGGAGGGGTTGAACCCGGTGCTGCGCGCCCTGCGCTCGGAGGTCGACGCCGCGCGCGGCCGCAACCGCGTGGACGATGACGAGGACGGCACGGAAGAGGAGTCCGAGGGATGGAGACCCTGAGCGCCCGCCAATTGCCTGCCATCGCGCAGGCCAGCCGGCTGGTCGTCAAGATCGGCTCGGCGTTGCTGGTGGATCGCGCAACCGGCGCCCTGCGCGAGGATTGGCTGACCGGCCTGGCGCTGGACGTCTCCGAGGCGCGGGCCCGCGGGACAGACGTGATCCTCGTCTCCTCCGGCTCCATCGCGCTTGGCCGCTCCAGCCTCGGGCTCGGCACCGGCGCGCTGCCGCTGGAGCAATCCCAGGCCGCCGCCGCCGTCGGCCAGATCGAGCTGGCGCGCGCCTACCGCACCGCGCTCCTGCCGCACCGGATCAAGGCCGCGCAGGTCCTTGTGACGCTCGAGGATTCCGAGGACCGCCGCCGCTACCTCAACACCCGCGCCACGTTGGAAACGCTGCTCGGCCTCGGCGTCGTGCCGATTGTCAACGAGAACGACACGATCGCCACAGACGAGATCCGTTTCGGCGACAATGACAGGCTGGCCGCCCAGGTTGCCGTCACCGTGGGCGCGGATCAGCTGGTGCTGCTTTCGGATGTCGACGGGTTCTACTCGGCCAATCCAACGACGGACCCGACGGCCTGCCGCTACGAGGCGATCGAGCACATCACGCCGGAGATCGAGGCGCAGGCCGGCGACGCCGCCTCGGGGCTGTCGCGTGGCGGCATGAAGACCAAGCTCATGGCCGCCAAGACGGCGACAAAGGCCGGCTGTGCCATGGTCATCACCGAAGGGTCGGTCGACCGCCCGCTGAAGGCGCTTCAGAATGGCGCCGCCTGCACCTGGTTCCTGACGGAGGGCGACCCGCAGGCGGCCCGCAAGCGCTGGATCGCCAGCATGAAGCCGCGCGGCGAGATCACCGTCGACGCCGGCGCCGCCGAGGCCCTGGCCGAGGGCCGCTCGCTGCTGCCCGCCGGCGTCACCGCCATCTCCGGCCGCTTCGGACGCGGCGATCCGGTTGCGATCATCGGCCCGGACGGGCGGCTGGGGCAGGGGCTTTGCCGCTACACCGCCGCCGAGGCCCGCGCCATCGCCGGTCACAGATCCGGTGACATCGAGACCATCCTCGGCTATCCCGGCCGTGCCGCCTTGATCCACCGAGACGACATGGCGCTCTGACCGCCCGCCGCCCAGAAAGAACCGAGATGAAAGACCAGACCGACATTCCCGCCCTGATGGCCGAAATCGGTGCCCGCGCCAAAGCCGCCGCCGCCGAACTGGCCCATGCGAGCGCAGAGCGCAAACACGCGGCGCTGATCGCCGCCGCCGACGCGGTCTGGACGCGCCGCGACGAGATCATCAGCGCCAACGCCAAGGACATGGAGTTCGGGCGCCAAAAGGGTCTGACCGACGCGATGATGGACCGGCTGCGGCTCGACGAGGGCCGCATCCAGGGCATTGTCGACGGGCTGCGCACTGTGGCGGAGCAAAAGGACCCGGTGGGGGATACCATCGCGGAGTGGGACATGCCCTCCGGCCTGCGCATCCGCCGCGTCCGCACCCCGCTCGGCGTGGTGGGCGTGATCTACGAAAGTCGCCCCAACGTGACCGCCGATGCCGGCGCGCTCTGCCTCAAGGCCGGCAACGCGGTGATCCTGCGCGGCGGGTCGGAGAGCTTCCATTCCTCCGCCGCCATTCATGCCTGCCTCGTCGAGGGGCTGAAGGCCGCGAACCTGCCCGAGGACGCGGTCCAGCGCGTGCCGACCCGCGACCGTGCCGCCGTTTCCGAGATGCTGCAGATGACCGGCACGATCGACGTGATCGTGCCCCGCGGCGGCAAGGGGCTGGTCGGCCTCGTCCAGCGCGAGGCGCGGGTGCCGGTCTTTGCCCATCTCGAGGGGATCTGTCACGTCTACGTCGACAAGTCCGCCGACCCTGACAAGGCCCGCGCCGTCGTGCTCAACGCCAAGACCCGCCGCACCGGCATCTGCGGCTCCGCCGAATGCCTCCTTGTCCATCGCGACATCGCGGAAACCCTCGGCCAGCAGATCGTCGACGACCTGATCGCCGCTGGCGTCGAGGTGCGCGCCCGCGGTCTCAAGGGCAGTGTCGAGGCGGCCGATTCCGACTTCGGGACCGAGTTCCTTGACATGAAGATCGCCGCGAAAGTCGTTGACGATATTGACGAAGCTATCGCCCATATCCGGGAGTTCGGCTCCAGCCACACCGAGGCGATCCTGACCGAGGATGCCGAGGCCGTCGCGCGCTTCTTCGAGCGGGTCGACAGCGCCATCGTCATGCACAACGCCTCGACCCAGTTTGCCGATGGGGGCGAATTCGGGATGGGTGCGGAGATCGGCATCGCCACCGGCAAGATGCACGCCCGCGGCCCGGTTGGCGCCGAGCAGCTGACGAGCTTCAAGTATCTCGTGGTCGGGGACGGCACGCTGCGCCCCTGACCGCGGCCGGCCCGAGCGCGGGCCGTCAGAATCCCAGGGTTATCTGCTCGCCCGACCGGGTGACAACGAGCTTGCGCCCGAGCCCCTGTAGCGTGTCGGGCAGCAACGCGAAATGAACCTGGGCCGGCGTGACCTCTTCGACGTCCGCGCCGGTCAGGAGGGGCGTCCAGAGCGCCTCGTCGATCCGCAGCTTTGCGGCCGTGCCGACCACCTGCCACCGCCCGTCCGTGCGCGTCACCTCGGCCCGTCCGCCATAGGGCATCGCGCTCTCGAGACATTGCAGCGCCAACAGCGCGGCCTTCGCCTCGTCGCGGCGGCAATCGCTGTTGACCTGCCAGAAGACCTCCATCCGGGAGCCAGCGTAGAGATCGCGCAGGATCGACAGGATCTCGCTGCGGCTCGTGGCCTGGTCCTGGCCCGATTGGCCGAAGGCCAGGCGATAGAACCGGATCCGGGCATTGGCATTGGCCACGCTCTCGGAGATCAGAGACAATTCCGGTCCGCCCCCGACTCCGGCCATCGAAAGCAGTTCGATACCGTTCCCAATCGCACCGATCGGGCTTATCAGATCATGGCAGATGCGAGAGCCTATCAGGGCCGGGATGTCGAGCCGGCGTTGGGGATGATCACTGGACATGTACAGGTATTCCTGGAGGGAGTGGGATATGGACGATCTGAACGCCTTTCTCGAGCCGGGGGCACTGGTGCGTCACCCGGGCCGCCCCGATTGGGGGCTTGGGCAAGTGCAGTCCCGGATCGGGCATCGGATCACGGTAAACTTCGAGAATGCTGGCAAGGTGGTCATCGATGGGCGGGTTATCGGGTTGCTCCCGGAGTATGATTGAACTGCGACCGGAGGACCCGCGATCACTGCCACGCGCTACCGAAACAGTCCGACCATACCGGGTGCCAAGGGAGGGTCAATTCGCCGGATATGGGGAGAGCGGGGACGCGCCGAGGTTGCCAATCGCGGGGGGAGCGCCTAAGACCGGCCACCAATCTGCAAGCGACGGACCGCCGCAACCGCATGACCCCGACAGACACGACCTTCGACATCCGCCTCGCGGAGACAGAGCAGGACCTGCTGGCGGCGCAGCGTCTGCGCTATGCGGTTTTCGTGGAGGAGCTGGGCGGCGACGGCCCGCTGGTCGACCATGAGAACCGCTTTGAACGGGACCGCTTCGACCCGCATTACGATCACCTGATCCTGGTCGACCGGCGCCGCGACGCTGCGGCCCTCGACCACGTCGTGGGGGTCTACCGGCTCATGCCCGGGGACCGGGCCGAAGCGGCCGGCGGATTCTATTGCGCCGGCGAATACGACCTGGCCCCCCTTGTCGAGACCGGGCGCAGCCTGCTGGAACTTGGCCGCTCCTGCGTTCATCCCGAGTACCGCGGCGGCCTGGCGCTGCATCATCTCTGGAACGGGCTCGGTCGCTACGTGGTGCAACGCGACATCGGGATTCTCTTTGGCGTCGCGAGCTTCCATGGCACCGACGTGCAGGCGCTGGCGCAGCCGCTGTCGTTCCTGCACCATTCCCACCTCGCTCCGCCGGAGCTGCGGGTCCGGGCGCTGCCGGAGCATTTCACCGCGATGAACATCCTGCCGCTGGACCAGATCGACCGGCCGGCCGCCGTCCGCGCCATCCCCGCGCTGATCAAGGGATACCTGCGGCTCGGCGGTTACGTGGGCGAAGGCGCTTTCGTGGACGCGAGCTTCAACACCACCGACATCTGCCTGGTGATGGACACCGACCGTATCCCGGAGCGGCAACGCGCGCTCTATGCCGGCGGCGCCGGATGAGCGCGACCTGGCAGTCGGACCAGCTGCCGCCCGGGCCCGGAAAGCTCGGAGCGCGCGACTGGTTCCGGGTGATCCGCCGCGGCCTGCCACTCGGGATCGTCGTCTTCGGCTGCCTTGGGCTGCTTCTGCTGCTGCGCCTGATCGAGCGGCCGATCTTTGGCCTGCGCCGCCCGGTCACCCCCTGGATCACCCGCTTTGTCTGCAGCAGCGCCTTCGTGCTTCTCGGCATCCATCGCAAGGTCGTGGGCCGGCCCGTGGGCGGGCGCGCGGCGGTGGTCTCGAACCATGCGAGCTGGCTCGACATCTTCGCGCTCAACGCTGGCGACAGCGTCTATTTCGTCTCCAAGGCCGAGGTCGCGGGCTGGCCGGGCATCGGCTGGCTGGCGCGGGCCACCGGCACCGTATTCATCAACCGCGACCGCAAGGAGGCCGCGGCCCAACGGGCGCTGTTCGAAGCGCGCCTGATGGCGGAACACAGGTTGCTGTTCTTTCCCGAGGGAACCAGCACCGACGGGCGGCAGGTGCTGCCGTTCAAGTCCACGCTTTTCGAGGCCTTTCTGAACGACGGGTTGAAGGACAGTCTGCAGATCCAGCCGGTGACGCTGGTCTATCGCGCGCCTGAGGGAACGGATCCGCGTTTCTACGGTTGGTGGGGCGACATGGATTTCGGCCCGCACCTTCTGAAGATCCTGGCCGCGCCGCGCCAGGGATCGGTCGAGGTGATCTATCACCCGGCGGTTCCGGTTGCGGGCAACGGAAATCGCAAGACGCTCGCCGCGCGCTGCGAGGCGGAGGTGCGCAGCGGGCTGCCGCTGTCATGGGAGACGCCGGCCAAAGGGTAAGCCGACGATTTTTCGTACGAAGAATCGCCCCCCCGCGGGGACGCGGGCCGGGAAGAGACGTTCTGAGATCAATCCGCCGCGGACAGGAGGCGGGCAAGCGCCTCTGCGGGGTCGTCCTGACCCCAGATTTCCGCCCCGATCCCGAAGAAATCGGTGATCGGCGCAAGCGTCCGGACAAGCTCCGGCGTCAACCCGCCCTCGGCCACCACCGGAAGTTCGATCATCTCGGTCCACCAGGCAAAGAGATCGGCCTCCGCCACGGAGCCATCGCCAAGCGCGCTTGCGCCGACCGGTCCGAAGGCCACGTAATCCGCCCCGGCCTCGCCGGCGTTCATGCCGTCGTGTCTCGACGTGCCGCAGAAGGCGCCGACGATCCCGTCCTCGCCCAGTTCCTTGCGGGCATCCCGGATGCCGCGCGCGCCATCAAGGTGGACCCCGTCAAGCCCGTGCCGCAGGGCGAGCTGGAGATGCCGCTCGATCACGATCGCCACGTCGCGCCCGTGGCACACGGTTCGGCAGGCGTCGGCGGCGCGGGCGATCCGGTCCTCGTCCTGACCGGCCAGCGCCAGACGGACACAGGCGATCTCGCGGGAGTCCAGAACGCGGGCGAGCGCGTCGGGGAAGCGGGAGAGCTCGAATTCGGGCGGGGTGATCAGGTAGATCTGCGGCTGTTCTGTCTCGGCCATCTGTCTCTCCGGCTTCTTGTCTGCCAATCGGCGCCTCTCATAGCGCCCTTTTTTCCCCGGCGCCATGGCTGCTTGAAGGCCGTTCCCTCGCATCGTATCAGGTCGGGGATCTGAAACCGACGGAGTGCCCATGTCCCAGCCCACCTTCATCCTCGTACGTCCCCAGATGGGCGAGAACATCGGCGGGGCGGCGCGGGCGATGTGGAACTTCGGCCTCGACCGGATGCGGCTGGTGAGCCCGCGCGACGGCTGGCCCAATCCGCGCGCGGTGGCGCTGGCCAGCGGGGCTGGGCGGCTCCTCGACAATGCGGGCCATTTCGACAGCGTGGCCGACGCGATCGGCGATTGCACCCATGTCTATGCCACGACTGCCCGGGTGCGGGGCATGACCAAGCCCGTCCTGACGCCCGAGGCCGCGATGGCCGAGGCGCGTGCGGTGACGGAGGCCGGCGGCAAGGTCGGTGTGATGTTCGGCCCCGAACGCGCGGGGCTCGAGAACGAGGACGTCGCCCGCGCGCATGCGATCATCACCGTGCCTGTGAACCCGGAGTTCTTTTCCCTGAACCTCGCCCAATGCGTGCTGCTGACCGCCTACGAATGGCGCCGCCAGACCGAAGGGCCGGCCGAGGCGCCGGAGATCGAGCGCGCCACCGCCATCGAGGTCGAGAAGCTGGGCGAGCATTTCGAGCAGAAGCTCGACGATGCCGGTTTCTTCTTCCCCGAGACCAAGGCGCCGGGAATGAAGCTCGCCGTGCGCAACATGCTGTCGCGGCTGGCATTGACCCGGGCCGACGTGCAGATATTTCACGGCATGCTGCGGCAGCTGACCCGGCAGCCGCGCAGATCCCAAACCGACCGACCGGACGAGTGAGCCGAGAGGAGAGCAGGACATGGCCGCCAAGCGCAGCATTTTCGAAGAGGTGAGCGAGGAGAAGCCGGAGGCGCAGAAGGCGCGCCCCGTGCAAACCGGCGTGATCGACAAGGCCCGCGGCGGCGCGCGGTGCGCGATCCGGGCCTGGCTCATCGTGCTCTTCGCCATGGTGGTGGCGATGATCGTCGTCGGAGGCCTGACGCGCCTTACCGATTCCGGCCTCTCGATCACCGAGTGGGCGCCGGTTACCGGTGCGGTGCCGCCGCTGTCGGAAGAGGCCTGGAACGTCGAGTTCGAGAAATACCAGCAGATCCCGGAATTCGAGCTCCAGAACAGCGAGATGACGCTGGAGGAGTTCAAGTCGATCTACTGGTGGGAATGGGGGCACCGGCAGCTTGGCCGGGTGATCGGCCTCGTCTGGGCCGTGGGCTTCCTCGGGTTCCTGGCGGCGCGCAAGATCCCCGTTGGCTGGACCGGGCGCCTGGCGTTGCCGGGCGTTCTGGGCGGGGTCCAGGGTGCGATCGGCTGGTGGATGGTGTCGAGCGGGCTCGGCGGCGAGATGACCGACGTCGCCTCCTACCGGCTCGCGGTGCATCTCGGGCTCGCCTTCGTGATCCTCGGCCTGATCGGCTGGTACGTCTTGATGCTCTCGCGTCCGGAGCGGGATCTCATGCAGGCGCGGCGCCAGAAGGAGGCGAAGCTCTGGGGGCTTTCGACAGGGCTGCTGCATCTCGTCTTCCTGCAGATCCTGCTTGGCGCCCTGGTGGCCGGGATCGACGCCGGCCGGGCCTTTCCGACCTGGCCCCTGATGGCCGGCGGCGTGCTGCCGCCCTTTCCCTTCGAGATCGAACCGGTCTGGCGCAACTTCTTCGAGAACGCGGGCCTGGTGCAGTTCATGCACCGGACCGTGGGTTACATCGCCTTCGCCTTCGCGATCTTCGTCTGGGCGCGCAGCCGCCGCTCGGCGCATCGCCGCACCCGGCAAGCCTTCGACTGGATGCTGGTGATGGTGTTCGGGCAGGTGGTGCTCGGCATCGTCGCGGTGCTGACGCAGGCGCAATGGCACGTGGCAATCACCCACCAGCTTGTCGCCGTGGTGGTCTGGGTACTGATCCTGAGGGCCCGGTTCCTGGCCGGCTATCCGGTGGCCAGCTCCGTTCGGGAAGGGCTCTGAGCGATGTCCGCCTATGACGCGCTGATGGCGCATGCCCGCGAGACCGAGGCGCTGAAGCAGGTTCTGGGCCGGCTTGGCTGGGACCAGGAGACGGTGATGCCCTCCGGAGCGGCGCCGCAGAGGGCCGAGGAGATGGCCGCGCTGGAGACGGTGCTGCACGCCCGCAAGGTAGACCCGCGGGTGAGCGACTGGCTGGCCGCGGCCGAGCCCGCCGACGCGGTGGCCGAGGCCCAGCTGCGCGAGATCCGGCGCGAGCACCTGCGGGCCACGCGCGTTCCCGCCGACCTCGCAGCCGCCATCGCGCGCACCACCAGCCTTGCACAGGGCATCTGGGCCGAGGCCCGCGCCAGCGACAACTTCACCGCCTTTGCGCCGACCCTGTCGGAGGTGCTGTCCCTGCGTCGGCGCGAGGCCGAGGCGCTGGCCGACAGGGGTGACCTCTACGACGCGCTGCTCGACGATTACGAGGCCGGGGAGACCGCCGCGAGCCTGACCGCGATGTTCGACGCCATGCGTCCCCGGCTCGTGGCGCTGCGCGAGGCCGTCCTGGAGCAGGGGGAACGGGTCTCCCGGCTGGACGGACATTTCGATGAGGCCGCCCAGCTGCGCCTCGCCACCGAGACCGCCCGCGCCTTCGGGTACGATTTCGACCACGAGCGGATCGACAAGGCGGTGCATCCGTTCTCGTCGGGGCAGGGGCTCGACTCGCGCATCACCACCCGCACCGACCCTGCGGACCCGTTCAATTGCCTCTACTCGACGATCCACGAGGTCGGCCACGGCTGCTACGAGCAGAACGTCAAACGGGATTTCCTTCTGACCCCGCTCGGCGCCGGGGTCTCCATGGGCGTCCACGAAAGCCAGAGCCGGATCTACGAGAACCAGCTCGGCCGCAGCCGCGCCTTCACCGGCTGGCTGCATGGCCGGTTCCGGGAGGCGTTCGACGGCTTCGGTGTGGAAGATCCCGAGCATTTCTACGCCATAGTCAACGCGGTGCGCCCCGGCTACATCCGCACCGAGGCCGACGAGGTGCAGTACAACCTGCACATCCTGATGCGTTTCGACCTGGAGCGCGCCCTGATCGGCGGGGATCTGGAGGTCGCAGATCTGGAAGCGGCCTGGAACGACAGGTTCGCCGACGATTTCGGACTCCAGGTGGACCGCGCCTCCAACGGCGTGCTGCAGGACGTTCACTGGGCGGTCGGGCTGTTCGGCTATTTTCCGACCTATACGCTTGGCAACGTCTATGCCGGCTGCCTGTTCAAGGCACTGAAACAGGCCGTGCCAGAGTGGGAGGAGGCGCTCGCCCGGGGCGACGCCACGCCGGCGACAGGCTGGCTGCGCGAAGCGGTGCAGCAGCACGGCGCCCTGATGACGCCGCGCGCGGTGATCGAGGGCGCAACGGGCGAGCCGATCTCGGTCGCGCCGTTGCTGGATTACCTGGAAGCGAAGTTCGGCGGTCTTTACGGCCTCTGACCGGTCAGTCGAGCCCGTAGGACGTCGGGTTCACCCGCAGGGCCTTGCCTCCGCTGGACACGCGGATCGGCACGCCGGGGTGGCGTTCGCCGGTTGCCACGTGGCGCAGAATGACCGCACCCTTCTCGGTCTCCACGGCAAAGACCTCGCCGCCAGCGCGCAACGTGCCACCGCCGGCATCCGTCACGGCGTCGATTTCCGCAGTTGTCAGTTCGATGGGGCTGCCGATCGCATCGAAGCGATAGATGATCTTCGGGTCGCCCTGCCACGTCGGCGCGATCACCGAGGTCACGTCGCCATCGGAATCCCGCGAAGCGGCCGAGGCGGGGGCGGCCGCGGCAATCGCGAGGCCGACAGCCAGGCTGAGGCAAAGGAATTTGGTCATTGCAAGTCGCTCCGTCCTGTAACGATACGTGGCCCCAAAATCAGAACCGGACCAGGGTCAGACCTGCCGATCCGGTCAGGCGCGGGCCGTCGCCGCTGTTTCCGGTCAGGTCCCTGACGCCGAGCCTAACAGATATACCCGTGCCGGGGATCAGAAATGCTCCCCCAACGGTCAGATTCCGCCCGTTCCAGTCCGCCACGAAATTGGCGCTCGGGGTCACTTCCACCGAGATCGCGCCGAAAACGCCCGTGGCGCGGTTCGGCTTGCCCTCTGCAAGGTCGCGTTCGGTCATGTCGGAAAACCGGCCGGAGCCCACGCCCAGCGTCGCCACGCCGGCAAAGGGCAGGGCGGTGTGCTCTGGGTCGAAGGCCCAGCTTCCGACGCCGTAGTAGCTTTCCTGCCCATCGGTCTCGGCGACGGCCAGGTTCTCGCCGCCCACGGCCACTGAAAGCCCGTCCCAGAGATAGCGGCTGACCTGGAAGGCGGCGGAATAGCGGTCGGTGTTCCCGGGATCGGACAGGTCATTGATCGCGAGCCCGAGCGAGACGCCGACGGTCTCGAACGCATTGCCGAAGCCCACACCAAGTGACAGCCCGCCATCGGGCTCGTCGGTATAGGGAACCCGACTTACCCCACCGACGGCCACCCCGAAGGAGACGCCGCCGCGCTGGTTGGAGAAGATTGCCGGACCGTAGCCGGAGGGCACCGTGAGCGTCTGGGCCGCGCCATTCGGCAAGGCGACCTTGTTGGCGCGGTAGAGATCGGCAACCGCGCGAGCCTCGATGTCGGATGATTGTCGCAGGGCGTGCCTGAGCTGGCGCTCAGAGCCGATGTCCGGACCAAAGGCAAAGCGCCCGGCCTCGGCGTCGAAGGTCATCACGCCCTGCGCGACGAGCCGTTCGACATCTTCCAAGGGGAGGGTGAATCCGGCGATCGTCACCGCATCGTACTGGCCGTCCCCGCGGAGAGCGTCCAGGCCAGCGGCCTCAGCCGCTGCAAGGCCGGGCAAAAGGGCCACCCCTGCCGCCAACGCCATCAATGGAAACCCGCGCATCCTCGAAATCCAGCAATCGAAACTGCGCACGTTACAGCACATCCCCGGGCGCCGGCATAGCCCGCGCCCGGTCCTGGCGTCTCGCGGACCCTTGGAGCCGTTTCCGCGCTACTTCTCCGGAATGAGCCCGCGCGGGCTGAACCGCAGCACCAGCAGCAACACGACGCCCATGGTCAGCAGCCGGATATGCTGCACGGAATCCAGCAGGTGGCTCTTCAGGCCGGACCCTTCGGGCAGGGGCAGGGTGAGCAGGCCCATGATCGCGCCGCCGATCGGTTCCACCTGGATCCAGAGCCACCAGATCAGGAAACCGCCCAGCACCGCACCCCAGTTGTTGCCGGAGCCGCCGACGATCACCATCACCCAGACCAGGAAGGTGAAGCGCAGCGGCTGGTAGGTGCCGGGAGTGAGCTGGCCGTCGAGCGTGGTCATCATCGCGCCTGCCATGCCGCAGATCGCCGAGCCGATGATGAAGATCTGCAGGTGCCGGCGGGTGACGTCCTTGCCCATGGCCTCGGCCGCGGTCTCGTTGTCGCGGATCGCCCGCATCATCCGACCCCATGGCGAATTCAGCGCCATCTGGGTCAGCCAGATCAGCACCAGAAGCACCACGGCAAAGAGCCCTGCATAGAGCAGCTTGACCCAGAGCGAGGAGGCCGCGGCCGGGTCGAGCCCGAGCCAGGTGGCATTGGCGACGAAATCGGCGCTCTCCTGCAGGTCGACCTCGTAGGGGACAGGGCGGGGCAGGCCGACCACGTTCTTCACCCCGCGGGCCATCCAGTCCTCGTTCTTCATCACGGCGATGATGATCTCCGCGATGCCGAGCGTGGCGATGGCCAGGTAGTCGGAGCGCAGCCCGAGCGCCGTCTTGCCGATCGCCCAGGCGGCCCCTGCCGCGAGCAGCCCGCCGAGCGGCCAGGCCAGCAGGATCGGCAGGCCCATGCCGCCGAGGTAACCGGTGGAGGCAGGATTGACGGCCTCGATCAGGTCGCGCGCCGGGTCGAACAGCATCCGGTACAGGATGAATCCGACGAGGAAGATCCCCAGTACGGCAAGGCTGCGGTTCCGTCCCTTGGGCATGCGCTTGTAGGTGAGCACCCCGGCGATGACGGTGGCGGCCCCCATCGCCAGCGCGGCGATCATGCGCAGCCCGCCAGCTGCCCAGGCCTCGCCCACGGGCGGCATGGACACCAGCACGGTGGCAAGCCCGCCGAGCGCCACGAACCCCATGATGCCGACGTTGAAGAGCCCGGCATAGCCCCACTGGATGTTCACGCCGAGGGCCATGATCGCCGAGATCAGACCCATGTTGAAGATCGCGAGAGCGGTGTTCCAGCTCTGCAGGACACCGGTGCCGATATAGAGCAGCGCAACAAGGCCGAAGAGGAGGAGGTTCTTGTTCATACCGATTTCCCCTTGAACAGACCGGTCGGCTTGAAAATCAGCACGATGACGAGGATCGCGAAGGACACCGCGAACTTGTAGTCGGTCGACAGGAGCTGGACGAGCCCGTCAGGCGCGAGGCTCTCGGGCAGCACGTAGGTCGCCACCTTCTTCCAGGCATAGGTCAGCATGACCTCGGAGAACGCAATCACGTAGCCCCCCGCGATGGCGCCCAGCGGGTTTCCGAGGCCGCCGACGATGGCGGAGGCGAAGATCGGCAGCAGAAGCTGGAAATAGGTGAAGGGCTTGAACGCCTTGTCGAGCCCGTAGAGCACGCCCGCCGTGGTGGCGAGGATCGCGGCGAGGATCCATGTCACGCGCACGACCTTTTCGGGGTTGATGCCGGAGAGCAGCGCGAGGTCCTCGTTGTCGGAATAGGCGCGCATCGACTTGCCGGTGCGGGTCCGGTTCAGGAACCAGAAGAGCGCGATCACCGCGATGATCGTCACGATGATCGTGAGGCCCTGCGAGGTCTTGAAGGCGAGCCCCTCGTCGAGACCGGTCATCTTCTTGAAGTCACCGGCCTTGATGATGAAGCGCTCGCCGTCATTGAACTGCTGCTCGTCGACACCGATGATCACCCTCACGATCCCGTTGAGGACGAACATCACGCCCAGAGAGACCATCACGAGGATGATCGGCTTGGCCTTCTGCTTTCGGTAGAAGCGATAGACCCACTTGTCGGTCAACAGCATCATGCCGGCGGTGAAGGCGATGCCGATGGGAAGCGCGAGCAGGGCGGTCGGCAGCGGGCTGATCGACAGGCCCATCGCCTGGAAGGCCCAGGTAAACAGGATCGTCACCATTGCGCCAAAGGCCATCGTGTCGCCGTGGGCGAAGTTCGAGAAGCGCAGGATGCCGTAGATCAGCGTCACCCCCAGGGCGCCGAGCGCGAGCTGGCTGCCATAGGCCGTGGCCGGGATGATGACGAAGTTGAGAAGCGCCACGAAGGCGTTGAGAATATCCATTATTCCACCTCCCGGCAGGTGCCGGAGTAGTTCACCATCATGGCGTCAGCTACGCCGTGAGTGGAGAAACGGGCGGCATCGCCATGGATGGTGAGCATGGCCGGGCCGAAACCGCTGGCGAAGCGGATGAGATTGCCGTCGCCAAGCGGCGCCGCGGTTCCGTCGAAATCGCCATCGACGGCGGACAGACGGGCGATGTCGCCCTCGAGCCGGACCGTCATGTCATAGGCGCTTTCGGCACAGGCCTCGGTTTCGAAGCATTCGCTGGTGAACTGGCACTGAAATGTCTGTGCAAGGCTGGGCCCGGACGAGACGACCGCGGCAATGATCAGGGGCATGGCTTTCATCACGTGCCTCCCAGGAAGGTGCGGCGCACTTCGGGGTCTTCCAGAAGGTCCTTGCCGGTGCCCGTGTGGGCATTGCGGCCCTGCACGAGCACATAGCCCTTGTCTGCGATTTCAAGCGCTTGCCGGGCGTTCTGCTCCACCATCAGGATCGAGATGCCGGTGCGCGCGACCTCGATGATACGGTCGAAAAGCTCGTCCATCACGATGGGCGAGACGCCGGCGGTTGGCTCGTCAAGCATGAGCACGGTGGGCTGGGTCATCAGCGCGCGGCCGACGGCGACCTGCTGGCGCTGTCCGCCCGAGAGCTCGCCTGCGGCCTGTCGGCGCTTGTCCTTCAGGATCGGGAACAGCTCGTAAACCTGCGCCATCGTTTGGGAAATGTCGTCTTCGCGGAGAAAGGCACCCATCTCGAGATTCTCCTCGACGGTCATCGAGGTGAAGATGTTGTTAGTCTGCGGAACGAAGGCCATGCCCTTGCCGACACGGTCCTGCGGCGTGAGCGCGGTGATGTCCTCGCCGTCGAGCCGCACCGCGCCTTCGCGGACGTCGAGCATGCCGAAAACGGCCTTCATCGCGGTGGATTTTCCGGCGCCGTTGGGGCCGACGATCACGGCGATCTGGCCCTTGTCGACCGCGATGGTGCAGCCGTGCAGGATGTTCGGGCCCTGGCCATAGCCACCCGACATGCGGTCGCCGATCAGGAAGGGTTCGCTCATTGGCAGCTCATTGGTTCGTGGGAGCGGACGCGCGCGGCGTCCCTGGACGGGAGCGGGTGCGGCGCGCGGCGGTTCATCCGGCAGCGGCCCCGGCCTTGGCCCGGTTCTTCAGGCCGGTCCCGAGATAGGCCTCGATCACGCGCTCGTCCTGCATGATCTCGGCGGCCTTGCCCGTGGCGAGCACCTTGCCCTCGGCCATGCAGATCACCGGGTCGCAGAGACGGCCGATGAAATCCATGTCGTGCTCGATCAGGCAGAAGGTATAGCCGCGCTCCTCGTTGAGCCGGATGATCGCGTCGCCGATGGTGCGCAGCAGGGTGCGGTTCACCCCGGCGCCGACCTCGTCGAGGAACACGATCTTCGCATCGACCATCATCGTGCGGCCGAGCTCCAGGAGCTTCTTCTGGCCGCCGGAGAGGTTGCCGGCCTTCTCGTCGGCCAGGTGATCGATTGTCAGGAATTCAAGGACTTCGTCGGCTTTCTTGCGCAACGCGGCCTCTTCCTGTGCGATCAGGGACCGCTTGAACCAGGTGTTCCAGAGCGTCTCGCCGGATTGCCCGCCAGGCACCATCATCAGGTTCTCGCGCACGGTCATCGAGGAGAACTCGTGCGCGATCTGGAAGGTGCGCAGAAGCCCCTTGTGGAACAGCTCGTGCGGCGGCAGGCCGGTGATTTCCTCGTCGCCCATGAAGACGCGGCCCGAGGTCGGCGGCAGCACACCGGCGATGACGTTGAAGAGCGTGCTCTTGCCGGCGCCGTTGGGGCCGATCAGGCCGGTGATTGAGCCCTCGGCGATCTCGATCGACGCGCCGTCGCAGGCGTGGAAACCGCCGAAATGCTTGTGGAGGTTCTCGACCCGTATCATGCACTTTCCCAGGTTCTGCCCGACTTTCTGGCAGGTGGTCTTATGTCAGGCAAACGGCCCGGGGAAGGACCCGGGCCGCCTGTCGTTACGTCAAGTATGTCCGGACGGCAAGAGGGCCGCCCGGGACGCGAGGGATCAGCGGTAGCCGACCGTCTCGAACTTGCCGTCCTGGACGACGACCTCGCGGAAGTTGCCCGCGGATTCGCCGCCGCCGATGAACTCGACCGCGGTCGCACCGACGTAGTCGATCTCGCCGCCACCGGCGAGGATCTCGAGGCCCTTGGCCAGTTCACCCGGCAGGATCTGCTCGCCCGGCGCGTTGGCGACGTCCATCACCTTGTCCTTGTAGACCTTGGGATCGCTGGAACCGGCAGCCTGCATGGCCAGCATGATCAGCGCCGCGGCGTCATAGCTCTCGCCCGCGAAGATCGAGGTCGGATCGAAGGCGTCGCCCACGACTTCGGCGAACTTCTCGGCGCCGGGGCTGTCGGAGCCCGGAAGCTGGCCGGCGGAGCCGTCGACTTCGCTGCCGAACTTCTCGACCGTGGCATCAGAGACCATGCCGTCCGGGAAGTGGAACGTTTCGAAGGCGCCGGTGTCGATCGAGGCGCGCACGATGCCCGCGCCGCCTCGGTCGGCATAGCCGGCAACCACGAGCACCTCACCGCCGGCGGAGGCCAGCGCACCGACTTCGGCCGAGTAGTCCGCCTTGTCGTCCTCGTGCGCCGCGACGATGGTCACGGTGCCGCCAAGTCCCTCGAAAGCCGCCTGGAAGCTGTCGGCAAGGCCCTTGCCGTAGTCGTTGTTGGTGTAGGTCAGCGCAACTTCGCCGACGCCCTTCTCGTTCAGGATCTCGGCCATCACCACGCCCTGGCGGGCGTCGGACGGGGGCGTGCGGAAGAACAGGCCGTCATCCTCGGCGGTCGACAGCGCCGGCGAGGTCGCGGAGGGCGAAATCATGACCATGCCGTTCGGGCGGGCGACGTTCTGCAGCACCGCGCCGGTCACGCCGGAGCAGGCGGCGCCCACGATGCCGTTCACGCCATCGGAGGTGATCAGACGCTCGGCCGCGGCGGTCGCGGCGGCGGCGTCGATGCAGGTCGAGTCGCCGCGCACCGGGGTCACGGTGGAGCCGTCGAGCAGCGCGCCGCTCTCGCTGACTTCCTGGATCGCCAGTTCGGCGCCAGCGCCCATGTTCACGGCCATGGATTCGATCGGGCCGGTGAAGCCCAGCAGCACGCCGAGCTTGATGTCTTCGGCCATTGCGGCAGGGGCGAGCATGGTTGCGGCACTCGCCAACAGCAATTTCTTCATTGGTGGTCTCCCAGTTGGATCTCTTGTCCGGTCGCCACGTTATGGGGCATTTGTGGAAATGGGAAGCGCCAGAGATCGCGGTGCGCAGGCTCCGGCAGAGGCGGAGGGTCGCACCGCAAGGCAGCTATTGCTGCGCCGCCCGGGACAGGGGGCGCCGGAAACCGGAGGGAACGATGCGCCAAAAGATGTTCGCCGGCCTGATCGCCGCGACGGTTTTCCTGTCGACCCTTCCGGGCGCGGCCCAGGAGCGCGTCTCCGTCTTCGAGGATTATGCCGCCTTCGACAGTTTCGTCACGGACATGGTCAACAGACGCGCTTTCGGTGCGCTCCTGCAACGGATGGGCGGGGGCGACCGACTGACGCTCGCGGACGTGCAGAGGATCACCGAGCAATCGCGTCAGAGCTTCCCGCAGGATTTCGAGAACAGCGAAGTTCTTCGCACGCAGGATCTTGGCAACGGTTTCTCGCAGGAAGCGCGGGCTTTCTGGGTCGGCGAGACCTATGCTTTCGTCTATATTCTGCTGCACGAACGCGACGACGGGCTGGTCGTCGTGAACTTCGCGATCCACGCGTCGCCGGCGCCGGTGCTGTCGATGTTCTGAGGCGCGATCGGGAAGGGATTGGCATGGAAAACGGGAGTGAGCGATGAGAACCTTGGCTTGTGTGGTAGCCGCGACGGCCGCGCTGGCGGCAATTCCGGCGGCGGCCGGCCCGGACCTGGAATGCAACGGCTCAAGCCAGATCGAGATCTCGGAATGCGTGAACACCGCGCTGGAAGCGGTTGATAAAGCGGTTGAAGTTTCACTTGGATTCGCGATGGGAGCGGCCGGTGAGCTCGACTCCGTCACCGGGCGCGCCAGTTCCGTTCCCGCGCTCGAAGCCGCGCAGGCTGCCTGGTCGGCCTATCGGGATGCCCATTGCGAGCATGTCGGCGCCACCTACGGCGGCGGCAGCGGTACCGGGATCGCCATCGCTTCCTGCCGGGTGATGCTCGGCCGGGACCGGGTCGAGGTGCTTCTGAATCTCGCCAACTAGGCGGCGTCAGATCGACAGCCGCGCCGCCTGCGCGCCGCGCTCGCGATAGGGCGTGGTCTGGTAGTGCGCCCGGTAGCACTTGGAGAAGTGACTGGGCGAGGTGAACCCGCAGGCCAGCGCCACGTTGATCACGCTCATGTCGGTCTGCATCAGCAGGTTGCGCGCCTTCTGCAGCCGCAACTCCATGTAATACCGCTTCGGACTGCGGTTCAGGTAGCGCCGGAACAGCCGTTCGAGTTGCCGCGTGGACAGCGCGACCTCGGTGGCCAGGATCGACGGGCTGATCGGCTCCTCGAGGTTCTGCTCCATCATCTGGATGACCTGGCTCAGTTTCGGGTGCCGCACGCCGATCCGGGTCGGGATCGATAGCCGCTGGGTGTCCTGGTCCGTGCGGATCGAGGAATAGATCAGCTGGTCGGCCACCGCGCCGGCCAGCTCCTCGCCGTGGTCGTCGGCGATGATCTTGAGCATCAGGTCGATGGAGGCCGTCCCACCGGCGGTGGTGAACCGGTTGCCATCCATCACGAAGACCGACTTCGTGAGTGTAACGTCTTCGAACTCCTCGGAAAAGCTGTCCTGGTTCTCCCAGTGGATAGTGGCCCGCTTTCCATCGAGCAGGCCGGCCTTGGCGAGGGTGTAGCTCGCGGTGCAGAGCCCACCCATGGTGGCGCCGCGCCGGGCCTCGCGCCGGATCCAGTTCAACAGCCGCTTGGTCGTCGCGCTCTGCACGTCGATGCCGCCGCAGACCATCACCGTATCCTCGCGGCTCACCTCATCCAGATCCATGTCGAGCATGAACTCGACCCCGTTCGAGCAGGCGACCCGTTCTCCGCCCTCGCCGGCGGTCAGCCAGGAATAGAGCTGCTTGCCGGACATCCGGTTGGCGATGCGCAGAGGCTCGATTGCGCAAGCAAAACAAAGCATTGTGAACTGATCCAGCAGCACGAAGATGAACCTCCGCGGGCGTCCGGTATCCGTC
This sequence comes from Tropicimonas sediminicola, assembly GCF_900188335.1. Lineage (GTDB taxonomy): Bacteria > Pseudomonadota > Alphaproteobacteria > Rhodobacterales > Rhodobacteraceae > Tropicimonas > Tropicimonas sediminicola. The sequence continues at coordinate 44,350 of NZ_FZOY01000006.1, forward strand.
GTGACTTCGACGACCGGCACGGGAGTGGTGTCGCTGGATTCCATGAGCCCTCTCGCAGCATCGTTTTCACATCGAAAACGGAAATCCCTGCCGCCGCAAGAGGTAAGGCCATGCCCCCGCGTCCCGCGCGCGACTGCCGAACGAAAGTTGCGCCGCGAATGCGCCTGACGTCCGAACATTTCCCGTTTCCATCCCGGGACGTCTTGGATATACACCGCGGACTGACAAAGATCTCACCCCTGGAGGACGACATGACACGGGTCTGGAAAAAATCTGACTGGCGCGCCAAGCCGCGGGTACAGATGCCTGACTATCCCGATTCCGCCGCATTGGAGGCAGTCGAGGCGCGTCTTTCCAAGTATCCGCCGCTGGTCTTTGCCGGGGAATCCCGCAAGCTGCGCGCCGAGCTGGCCAAGGCCGCCCGGGGCGAGGCGTTCCTGTTGCAGGGGGGCGATTGCGCCGAAAGCTTCGCCGAGTTCTCTGCCGACGCGATCCGCGAGACGTTCAAGGTCATGCTGCAGATGGCCGTCGTCCTGACCTACGGCGCGAAAGTGCCTGTGGTGAAGGTCGGCCGGATGGCCGGGCAGTTCGCCAAGCCGCGTTCGGCGCCGACCGAAGCCAAGGGCGGCGTGGAGCTGCCGAGCTACCGCGGGGACATCATCAACGAGCTGGAGTTCACCTCCGAGGCCCGTATCCCGAACCCTGAGAAGATGCTGCAGGCCTACACGCAGGCTGCCGCCTCGCTGAACCTGCTGCGCGCCTTCTCGACGGGTGGTTTTGCCGATATTCACCGCGTCCATTCCTGGACGACCGGCTTTGCCGAGGCCGACAAGGCGGAGCGCTACCGCGAGCTGTCGAACCGCATCTCCGACGCGCTCAGCTTCATGTCCGCAGCCGGCCTGAACTCGGACCGGATCGCCACGATGAGCACCGTGGATTTCTACACCAGCCACGAGGCCCTGCTGCTGGAATACGAAGAGGCGCTGACCCGCGTCGACTCGACCACCGGCCAGACCATCGCCGGCTCGGGCCACATGCTCTGGATCGGTGACCGGACCCGTCAGCCGGACGGCGCCCACGTGGAGTTCTGCCGTGGCGTGATCAACCCGATCGGCCTGAAGTGCGGCCCCTCGATGACAACCGAGGACCTCAAGGTGCTGATGGCCAAGCTCAACCCGGAGAACGAGGCCGGCCGGCTGACGCTGATCTCGCGCTTCGGCGCGGGCAAGGTCGGCGAGCACCTGCCGCGCCTGATCGAGACCGTGCGGGAAGAGGGCGCCAACGTGGTCTGGGTCTGCGACCCGATGCATGGCAACACGATCAAGTCCGCGACCGGTTACAAGACCCGGCCGTTCGACCGGGTGCTCGGCGAGGTGCGGGAGTTCTTCGCGGTCCACCGCGAGCAGGGCACCGTTCCCGGCGGCGTGCATTTCGAGATGACCGGCCAGGACGTGACCGAGTGCACTGGCGGCGTGCGCGAAGTGACAGAAGAGGACCTGAGCGATCGCTACCACACGGCCTGTGATCCGCGGCTGAACGCCAGCCAGTCGCTGGAACTGGCCTTCCTGGTGGCCGAAGAGCTTTCGAACCGCCGCGAGGAAGCTCGCGCGGCGATCTAACATCGCCGCGCAAACTTCTATCATTTCATGAAAAAATGCGTTCGCCGGCCCTTGGGCCGGCGTTCTGCTTCATGGGATCAGTCGTTTCAATCGTCGCGCGACGACACGAGGTAGAGATGCGGCTTCCCGGTGCTGCGCGGGGGCCGCGGCGCGACGGGTGCGGGGGTGAATTCCGCAGGCGCCTCCGCCATTCCGTCCAGAACCCCTTCGAGTTTGCCGTTGGTCTGCGCCGGCCAGTGCCCGGCCTCCCGTTCCGTGGGACAAGCGATGCCGGCGATGGGCGTCACACGCGTCTGACGAATGTCGAACCGGCGGGGCGTCCGCCCAACCGGCCCGAGGGTCGGCAGGCAGCCCAGAATGCGGGTCACTTCGCCGAGGTCGCTGCGCAAGGGCAGCAGCAGCAGCGCTGCATCCATCGGCGGTTTGCCGATGCCGCGATCCCCGACCAGCGTCAGCCGGGCCGTGGCCGGTGTGTCGAACACCTGCGCCAGCGCATCGCCTACGGCCTTGCGGGCGTCGGGCAGGAAGAATGATGTCAGCGGCATGCCGCGAACCTCCATGCCGAGCAGGTCGTTCAGGTGCGAACCGGACAGGCGGAACCGCGCGACACCCGGCGCGACGCGTTCGAGGATGAAACAGCGGGACAGGGCGCGCTCCAGCCCCTTGGGGTCGATCTCGGACCGCGCCGGCAACTGCCCGTTGATGCGCAGGGAATTCCAGTAGCGCTCGACACTTTCCAGCATGGGAAACCGCGTGGCAGTGGTGTCCGCCTGCGACAATGCGATCACGCGGTCCTGTTCAGTGACTCCGTCCTTCGACATCGATCCGGCTCCTTCCCCGACACCGGCCCCCTGGCCGGCGCTGTTGCGTTCCGGTCGTCGCGGTGGCGTCCTTTCCGCCCCGTCATGCTTACCGAAACCTTACCCACCTCGTAGCTCGTTAGGACTTCATTTACACCTATTTCGATATCAAATGGTTAACGCGAACAATGCGTTAACCATTTTTCCTCCGTCACGCGGACCGAGTGCGGAAGGCCGTTCAAGCCTCGGTTATGGTGAGGAAATTCCGCTTCGGGCCCCGGCTGCTGCCATGACCTCCGTCGCATGCGTCGACGTCGCAGCTTTGCATCCGGGCGTGAGCTGACGTATCACGGCTGGACCGGTGGCCGACCTGCCGCCGATAAGGAGGAGACTGACGGAATGACGCCGCTTCAACGGGTTGCAGGACACGGGACGCCGCCGCTGAGGCTGCGCGCCGCGCTCCCTTCGATCGGGGAGGCTCCCGCCCATGGTTAACTCGATGACCGGCTTCGCGTCCCGCACCGGGCGGTCGGACACCCATGTCTGGAGCTGGGACCTGCGCAGCCTGAACGCGCGCGGCCTCGATCTCAGGCTGCGCCTGCCGGATTGGGTCGAGGGGCTGGAGCCTGCGCTTCGGGCCCAGATCACAGCGGCGCTCAAGCGTGGCAGCGTCACCCTGGGGCTCAAGCTTGGCAAGGACGGCGTCACCGACGCGCTGACCATCGATCTCGGCGGACTTGAGCAGGCGCTGCAGGCGCTGGCACAGGTCGCGCGCGTCGCCGAGGCCGAGGGGGTGAAAGTCGCGCCGGCGAGCGCGGCGGAGGTGCTGGCGCTGCGGGGCGTGCAGGGGCAGGGGGCGGCACAGGTCGAGGACACCGCGCCGCTCAAGGCGCTTCTGGTTGCGGATTTCGAGCCGCTGCTGGCGGATTTCCTCGCCAGCCGCGCCCGCGAGGGCGAGGCGCTGGCGCGGGTGCTCGGCGAACAGCTCGACCGGATCGAGAGCCTTGCCGCCGACGCAAGCGCGCGGCTGGAGGGCCGCGCCGAGGCGGCCGGTCAGGCGCTGCGGGAGGCGCTGGCGCGGATCGTGGAGAACACGGAGTCCGTCGAGGAATCCCGGATCGCGCAGGAACTGGCGCTGCTCGCGGTCAAGGCCGACATCACCGAGGAACTCGACCGGCTCGGCGCGCATGTCGAGGCGGCGCGGACCCTGCTGACCGAGGAGGGCCCGATCGGACGCAAGCTGGAGTTCCTGACGCAGGAGTTCAACCGCGAGGCGAACACGCTCTGCTCCAAGTCGCAGGACGTGGCGCTGACCCGGATCGGGCTTGACCTCAAGGCGGTGATCGACCAGATGCGCGAGCAGGTCCAGAATGTGGAGTAGCACGACATGTCCGACCGCCGTGGCCTCCTGATCATCCTGTCGTCGCCCTCGGGCGCAGGAAAATCGACGCTGGCGCATCGACTGATGGACTGGGACGACAGCCTGTCCTTCTCGGTCTCCGCCACCACCCGGGCGCCGCGCGACGGCGAGCGCGACGGGGTGGATTACCATTTCATCGGCGTGCCGGCCTTCAAGCAGATGGTGGCGGACGGGCAAATGCTCGAACACGCCCACGTCTTCGGCAACTTCTACGGCTCGCCGCAGGGGCCCGTCGAAGCCGCCATCAACAGCGGCCGGGACGTCCTGTTCGATGTCGACTGGCAGGGCGCGCAGCAGATCCGCAATTCGGACCTCGGCAAGCACACGCTCTCGATCTTCATCCTGCCTCCGTCGATCACGGAGCTGCGCCGCCGGCTGATCTCGCGCGCCAAGGACAGCGACGAGGTGATCTCCAAGCGGATGCAGAAAAGCTGGGACGAGATCAGCCACTGGGGCAGCTACGACTACGTCCTGGTCAACGACGATCTCGATGCGACGTTCGCGCGGCTGAAGACCATCGTGACCGCGGAACGGATGCGCCGGGCACAGCAGCCGAAGCTGCAGGAATTCGTCCGCGGGCTTCAGGCGGAATTCGAGGAGGGGCAGGAATGATCTACACGCTCGACGGCGTGGCGCCAGAGATTGCCGAAAGCGCCTGGGTGGCGCCGGACGCCTACGTGATCGGCCGCATCGTGATCGGGGAGGATGCCTCGGTCTGGTTCGGCGTGACCCTGCGCGGCGACAACGAGCCGATCGTTCTGGGGGCCGGGTCCAACATCCAGGAAAACACCGTCTGCCACACGGATATGGGCTTTCCGCTGACCATTGGCGCGGGCTGCACCATCGGGCACAAGGCGATGCTGCACGGCTGCACCATCGGCGACAACAGCCTGATCGGCATGGGCGCGACGGTGCTGAACGGTGCGAAGATCGGCCGGAACTGCCTGATCGGGGCCTGTGCGCTGATCACCGAGGGCAAGGAGATCCCGGACAACAGCCTGGTGATGGGATCGCCGGGCAAGGTGGTTCGGCAGCTCGACGACAAGGCCATCGAGGGGCTGAAGGCCTCGGCCCTTGGCTACCAGCGACAGGCGCGGCGCTTCCGGGCAGGGCTCGCCCCGCTCTGACGCCCGTCGGCCCACACAGCAAGATGAAGACATGCGGCCCGGGCACAGGCGCTCCGGGTCAGAAGGAGACTCGGAAATGAGTGCAGACGACACGCCCCGACGGAACGCGCAGCCGGAAACCACGATCCGGCGGATGCCCTGGCCTGAAGGCGTGAGCCGCCCGGTGGCGACGCCGATGCAACCCTCGGTGGTCTATGCCGCGGAGAGCCCCGACGCGCTCGATGCGCAATACGAGGGCGTCACGTCGGGCTACACCTACGCCCGCGAGGGGCACCCGAACGCCGACGTGCTGGCCCGCCGGATCGACCGGCTCGAGGGCGCGACCGACGGTCTGGTGACAGGCTCTGGCATGGGAGCTGCGGGCGCGCTGATGCTGGGGCTGCTGAAATCGGGCGACCATGTGCTCGGCGGCGACCAACTCTACGGCCGGACGCTGCGGATGCTGCGGGAGGATCTTCCGAAGCAGGGCATCGCGACCTCGCTCGTCGACATGAGCTCGGTCGAGACCGTGGCGGCGGCACTGCGGCCTGAGACCCGGATGATCCTGCTGGAAGTGGTGTCCAACCCGACCATCCGCCTCGCCGACGTGGATGGCATCGCGGCGCTGGCGCGGGAGCGGGGGATCCGGCTGGTGGTGGACAACACCTTCACCACCCCGCGCAGCTTCCGGCCCTTCGACCACGGCGCGGATATCGTGATCCATTCGGTGACCAAGCTGCTGGCCGGCCATTCCGACGCGACGCTCGGCTATGTCGCGGCGCGTGACCCGGGGGACCGCGAGGCGATCCGCGTGGCGACCACGACCTGGGGCTTCACGCCGAGCCCGTTCGATTGCTGGATTGCCGAGCGCGGGCTCTTCACTTTCGACCTGCGCTACGACCGGGCCGAGGCCAACGCGGCGGCGCTGGCCGACCGCATCGCCGGTCTGCCCGGGGTGGCGCGCGTGCTCTATCCCGGCCGGGCCGATCATCCGGACGCGGCGCGGGCGGCGAACCTGCTCGGCCAGCGCTTCGGCAACATGCTGAGCTTCGAGGTGACCGGCGGGCGCGCGGCGGCGAACGCACTGGTGCGGGCGATGCCCGATCTGCCCTTCGCGCCGACGCTCGGCGACGTCGGCACCACGCTGAGCCACCCGGCGACCTCCTCGCACCGGGCGCTGACGCCCGAGGCGCGGGCGGCGATGGGCATTTCGGAGGGCTTCTTCCGGGTCTCCGTCGGGATCGAGGATATCGCACTTCTCGAGGCCGATTTCACCCGCGGGATCGCTGCCGCAGCCGCCGCCGCGGCGGGCTAGGGCAGGGCGCGGGGCAGGCACGGGCTGGCCTGTTGCGGGCCTCGAAAAGGAGCCATGTCAGGATGACCACAGAGCTTTCCGCCTCGATCATGGCCGCCGTGCCGATGCCGCTGGTTCTCGTCGGTTCGGACGAGCGGATCCGCGTGATGAACAGCGCCGCGGCCGCCCTGTTCCGAGCCTCCGGCGAGGGTCGGCACTACGTCACCGTCCTGCGCCAGCCGGGGCTGCTGCTCGCCATCGAATCTGCGTTGCGCGAGGGCAGGGCGGCCCAGGCGCGCTACGTGCAGAAGGACATCGCGCGGGAGGCCACCTACAACGTCCGCGCCGAGCCGGTCTCCGGAACCACGGTGTCCGGCGTGCTGGTCTCCTTCGAGGATGTCAGCGACATGGAACGCGCGGGGCAGATGCGGCGGGACTTCGTGGCCAATGTCAGCCACGAGCTGAAGACCCCGCTGACCGCGCTGCTCGGTTTCATCGAGACCCTGCGGGGCGCCGCACGGGACGATCCGGCGGCGCGGGAACGCTTCCTCGACATCATGGAGCGGGAGGCCGAACGGATGAACCGGCTGGTGTCGGACCTGCTCTCGCTGAGCCGCGTGGAATCGGCGGAGCGCCAGAGGCCGACCGACCCGGTGGACGTGGTGGAACTGGTCGACTCCACGCTCAGCTCGCTCCGCACGCTGGCGGAGGCCAAGGGCGTTCGCTTCGAGACGCAGCGCGAGGATGAGAGCGAACTTCTGGTGCCGGGCGACGTCGACCAGTTACGCCAGGTGCTGATCAACCTCGTGGAGAACGCGATCAAGTACGGCGGCGAGGCCGGGCGCGTCACGGTCCGGCTGTCGTTCCGCAGCCGCGAGCCGGCCTTCAAGGGACCGGCGGTGGAGATCGTGGTGCAGGATTACGGCGACGGCATCGACCCGGTTCACATCCCGCGCCTGACCGAGCGCTTCTATCGCGTGGACAACCACCGGTCGCGCGAGATGGGCGGCACGGGCCTCGGTCTCGCGATCGCCAAGCACATCGTCAACCGGCACCGTGGACGATTTCGAATCGACAGCGAACCGGGCGAGGGCGCCCGGTTTTCAGTGCTGCTGCCGGCCTATTCGTGACGGACGCCCCGGTTTTCCGATTCCGGCCACGAAAGCGTTAATCTTTCCCTACAGGCACACCTGCGCGGCAATTTCACAGCCGCGACAGAAACTTGGCCCGAGGACTTCGCCGTGCTTTACCGGCTTTTCGTTGCGTCACCCAGACGGCGTTCTGCCTGAATCCGGTGCGTTGTCACACAACTGTTACAAAACTTACACAAAAGCCCAACTGACGGCGACTAACACGCCGCCAAGGCCGTCGGAGAGCGACGGTCAAAATAACCACTGCATGGAGAATGCAATGTCTCTCGTGAAGCTGACCGCCTCTGCTCTGGCGATCGCCGCTGTTTCCGCCACCGCCGCCGCTGCCCGTGACAACGTTCAGGTTGCCGGTTCCTCGACCGTGCTGCCCTACGCCTCGATCGTGGCCGAAGCCTTCGGCGAGAACTTCGACTTCCCGACCCCGGTGGTCGAGTCCGGCGGCTCCTCGGCCGGCCTCAAGCGTTTCTGCGAAGGCGTTGGTGAGAACACCATCGACATCGCGAACTCCTCGCGCAAGATCCGTGACGGTGAGATCGAAGCCTGTGCCGCTGCCGGCGTGGCCGACATCGTCGAAGTGCGCATCGGCTACGACGGGATCGTGTTCGCCAGCCAGATCGACGGCCCGGCCTTCACCGCGCTCGAGCCCGCCGACATCTTCAACGCCCTGTCCGACAAGGTGCTGAAAGACGGCGAGATCGTCGACAACCCCTACACCATGTGGTCCGAGTTCAACCCGGAACTGCCCGACGTCGAAATCATCGCCTTCCCTCCGGGCACCAAGCACGGCACCCGCGAAGTTTTCGAGGAGAAGGTGATCCTCGTCGGCTGTGAAGAATCCGGCGCCATGGAAGCCATGATCGCTGGCGGCATGTCCGAGGACGACGCCGAAGGCGCCTGCATGGCCCTGCGCACTGACGGCAAGTCGGTCGACATCGACGGCGACTACACCGAGACCCTGGCCCGCATCGACGCCAACCCGAACGGCGTCGGCATCTTCGGCCTGGCGTTCTTCGAGAACAACCAGGACAAGCTGAAGGTCGCCACCATGGGCGGCGTGATGCCCTCCACCGAGACCATCTCGACCGGCGAATACCCGGTGTCCCGCCCGCTGTACTTCTACATCAAGAAGGCCCACGTCGGCGTGATCCCCGGCCTGCAGGAATACGCGTCCTTCTTCGTGGCCGACGAAATCGCCGGTGGCGACGGCCCGCTGGCCCAGTACGGCCTGGTTGCCGACCCGGAGCTTGCCGCCACGCAAGCCAAGGTCGAAGCCCTGACCACGATGAGCGAAGAGTAATCTCCGCAAAGCGACATCCGGAAGGGGGGGCTTGCTCCCCCTTCTGCGTTCCCCGGAACACCGCAAGTCCGGCAGTCGACCGTAACGGACCGATCGATACCACGCCGGACACTGTCCAGAGCCCCCGGGGGGCCGGCTCGGGACTGTAACACCTGATCGAGGAGAGCGCCTCATGCCGTTGCTCTGGATCGTCCTTGTTGTTCTGGGACTTGGTCTGATTGGCTATTTGATGGGCCGCTCGCGCGCCCTCGGGAGCGCAGGGGGAGACGGTCGCCAACTCCACTCGCTGCCATCCTATTACGGCTGGCATGGCTTCATGCTGACCGTCGTGCCCGCGCTGCTGATGATGGCGGCGTGGCTTCTGGTGGCCCCGTCCGTGATCGAGAACCGGGCCGCCGCCGGCATCCCGGACGCGAAGATCGCCGAGCGCGGCAGCCGCAGCCTCGTCATGGCCGAGGTCCGCCGCACGGGCGAGGCGCTCGACATGGCCGTGGCCCAGGGCACGATGGACGAGGACATGGCCCGCAACCTGCGCGCCGATTTCACCGACGTGACGGAGCGCCTGAAGGCGACCGGCGCCATCATCACCACGACCGTCGACCAGCCCATCCTCGAGGCCGCTCAGAATTACCGCGTGATGGCCAAGGCCTCGAACCTCTACATGAGCATCGCGGTGCTCGGTCTTGCCGTGGTTGGCCTGGTCTTCGCCTTCATGCGCAGCGACAAGGACTTCCGCGCCCGCAACGTGGTGGAGCAGGGCATCAAGGCGATCCTGATCCTTGCCTCGACCATCGCCATCATGACGACCCTCGGCATCGTCCTGTCGATGCTCTTCGAGACGGCGAACTTCTTCGAGCAGTATTCCTGGCGCGAGTTCTTCTTCGGCCTGAACTGGGCGCCGGACTTCCGCGGCAATTCCGAGCTCGGCATGCTGCCGCTGCTCTGGGGCACGCTCTACATCTCGCTGGTCGCGCTTCTGGTGGCGGTGCCAATCGGGCTCTTCGCAGCGATCTACCTTTCGGAATACGCCAGTCCGCGCCTGCGCGCGGTGGCCAAGCCGATGATCGAGATCCTCGCCGGCATCCCGACCATCGTCTACGGTCTCTTCGCGCTGATCACCGTCGGCCCGCTGATCCGCGACTGGATTGCCCAGCCCGCGGGTTTCGGCAACTCGACCAACTCCGTGATCACCGCCGGCCTGGTGATGGGGATCATGCTCATTCCCTTCGTCTCGTCGCTGTCCGACGACATCATCAACGCGGTGCCGCAGGCGATGCGTGACGGCTCCTATGGCCTCGGCGCGACGCAGTCGGAAACCATCAAGCAGGTGGTGTTGCCCGCCGCGCTGCCCGGCATCGTCGGCGCCGTACTCCTGGCCGCCTCGCGGGCCATTGGTGAAACCATGATCGTGGTCATGGGGGCAGGGGCCGCGGCTGCGCAGATGGAGCAGGGGCTCGGTGCCATCATCAACCCGTTCCAGGCGATGACCACCGTGACGGTCAAGATCGTGTCGCAGCTGACAGGTGACACGGATTTCGCCAGCCCCGAGACGCTTGTCGCCTTTGCCCTCGGGCTCACCCTCTTCGTCATCACGCTGGGGCTCAACGTCCTGGCTCTCTACATCGTGCGCAAGTATCGGGAGCAGTACGAATGACCGACGCAACCGCCCAAGGCCCCGACGCTTCGCGCCCGGAACGTTCCGGATCGCTGATCGCCCTCGACGAGCGGACCCGCCGCCGCAACCGTTCCGAACGGCGGTTCCGCCTCTACGGCCTGATTGCCATCGGGATCGGCGTGCTGGCGCTCGTGGTCCTGCTGACCTCGATCCTGTCGCAGGGCCTGCCGGCTTTCCAGCAGACCTTCGTCAACGCCAGCGTCTACCTGGACCCGGCCAAGCTGGACAAGAACGGCACGCGCGACATCGAGGAGATCAAGAAGGTCTCGACCTTCGGCTACGCGCCGCTGATCGCCGACGCGATGGACCGCAAGATGGAATCCCTCGGCATCGATCCGGAAGAGTTCGGGCTGTCCGACAAGGACGCGCTGGAGATGATCTCCAAGGAAGCCGCCGCGCAGCTCCGCCGCTATGTCATCGCCAACCCCGACCAGATCGGCCAGACCGTCGAGTTCCGCTTCCTCGCCAACGGCCGTATCGACGGCTACTACAAGGGCCGCGTGACGATGGAGAGCGCGGAGCGCGACAGCAACGTCAGCCCGGCCCAGCTGCGCCTGGCCGACGAGCTGAAGGCCGACGGAGCGCTTGGCACCTATTTCAACTGGGACTTCATCACCGCGGCCGACGCCTCGGAGAACCGTCCCGAGGCCGCCGGCATCGGGGTCGCGATCATCGGCTCGTTCTACATGATGCTGGTGGTGCTTTTCCTGGCGCTGCCCATCGGCGTCGCGGCCTCGATCTACCTCGAGGAATTCGCGCCGAAGAACTGGTTCACCGACCTCATCGAGGTCAACATCTCGAACCTCGCGGCCGTGCCCTCGATCGTCTTCGGCATCCTGGGCCTCGCGATCTTCATCAACTACGTCGGCCTGCCGCAATCGGCGCCGATCGTCGGTGGCCTCGTGCTGACGCTGATGACCCTGCCGACGATCATCATCTCGACGCGCGCGTCGCTGAAGTCGGTGCCGCCGTCGATCCGCGACGCGGCGCTCGGGGTAGGGGCCTCCAAGATGCAGTCCGTGTTCCACCACGTGCTGCCGCTCGCCATGCCCGGCATCCTGACCGGCACCATCATCGGCCTGGCCCAGGCCCTGGGCGAGACCGCGCCGCTGATGCTGATCGGCATGGTGGCCTTCGTCCGCGAATACCCGGGCGCACCGCCCGAGGGCTTCTTCGACCCGGCCTCGGCCCTGCCTGTGCAGGTCTATAACTGGACCACGCGTGCCGATCCTGCTTTTGTCGAGCGGGCCTCCGGTGCGATCATCGTGCTGCTGCTGTTCCTGCTCTGCATGAACATGATTGCCATCATCCTGCGTCGTCGCTTCGAGCGCCGCTGGTAAGAGGAGCGGAACAAATGAATGATATGAGACCCCTGGAGCGTGCCGTGGAAACCAAGGAAATCAAGTTCGAATGCCGTGACTGTCAGGTCTATTACGGCGACACCCACGCCATCAAGGATGTGAATGTCGACATCGAGGACAAGACCGTCACCGCGTTCATCGGCCCTTCGGGCTGCGGCAAGTCGACCTTCCTGCGCTGCCTCAACCGGATGAACGACACCATCGACATCGCCCGTGTCGAAGGCTCGTTCCTGCTGGACGGCGAGAACATCTACGACAAGCGCGTCGACCCGGTGCAGCTGCGTGCCAAGGTCGGTATGGTCTTCCAGAAGCCGAACCCGTTCCCGAAGTCGATCTACGACAACATCGCCTACGGCCCGCGGATCCATGGCCTTGCCAAGAACAAGGCGGAACTCGATGAAATCGTGGAGAAATCCCTTCGCCGCGGCGCCATCTGGAACGAGGTGAAGGACCGGCTCGACGCACCCGGCACCGGCCTTTCGGGCGGTCAGCAGCAGCGTCTCTGCATCGCCCGCGCCGTTGCGACCGAACCGGAGGTCCTGCTGATGGACGAGCCGTGCTCGGCGCTCGACCCAATCGCGACCGCCCAGGTCGAGGAACTGATCGACGAACTGCGCGAGAGCTACTCGGTGGTGATCGTGACCCACTCGATGCAGCAGGCCGCGCGTGTCAGCCAGAAGACAGCCTTCTTCCACCTCGGCAACCTCGTGGAATTCGGCGAAACCGGACAGATTTTCACCAACCCGAAGGATCCCCGGACCGAGAGCTACATCACCGGTCGGATCGGGTAAGGGAGCACCAAAAAATGGATAGAAAAGAGCAGCATATCGCGCGAGCTTTCGACCGCGACCTCGAAGCGCTGCAGGCCCATATCATGAAGATGGGCGGCCTCGTGGAGGATGCGATCCTCAAGGCTGCCGAGGCGCTGGCGACTCGCGACGAGGAGGTCGCCGAGCGTGTCCGCCAGGACGACCGCGCCATCGACGAGCTCGAAGCAATGATCATGGAGGAGGCCGCGCTGACCATCGCCGAGCGGCAGCCCATGGCGAGCGACCTGCGCACCGTGCTCGCGGTGATAAAGATCGCCGGCAATCTCGAGCGGATCGGCGACTATGCCAAGAACATGGCCAAGCGCACCAGCGTCTTGGTCCAGATGCGCCCGATCGAGGACGGCGGCAATTCGACCCGCCGTATGGCAAAGCTGGTGGAGGTCATGCTCAAGGACGCGCTCGACGCCTTCGTGCAGCGCGACCCGGAACTGGCCGAGGACGTGCGTCAGCGCGACCTCGAGGTGGACCAGATGTACAACTCGCTGTTCCGCAACTTCCTGACCTACATGATGGAAGATCCGCGCAACATCACCGCCTGCATGCATCTCCATTTCATCGCCAAGAACATCGAGCGCATGGGTGACCATGTCACCGCGGTCGCCGAGCAGGTGATCTACCTCACGACCGGAACGATGCCTGACGAGAACCGGCCGAAGGCGGATCGGACGGCGATGGAAACCCACGGGCAGGGCTGATGTCACCGTCGGAACAACCGAGCGTTCTGGTCGTCGAGGATGAGGCGGCGCAGCGCGAAGTCCTGGCCTACAACCTGGAGGCCGAAGGCTTCCGGGTCTGCCGGGCCGAGAACGGCGAGGAAGCCTTGCTCCTCGTCGAGGAAGACGCGCCGGACCTGATCGTGCTCGACTGGATGCTGCCCAATGTCTCCGGCATCGAAGTTTGCCGGAGACTGAAGATGCGCGCCGATACCCGCGGCGTGCCGATCATCATGCTCAGCGCGCGTTCGGAGGAGGTCGACCGCGTGCGCGGCCTCGAGACCGGCGCCGACGACTACGTCGTGAAACCGTATTCCGTGGTCGAGTTGATGGCCCGGATCCGCGCGCAGCTGCGCCGGACGCGGCCGGCGAGCGTCGGAGAGCGGCTGCAGTTCGAGGACATCATCCTCGACGCGGAGACGCACAAGGTGTTTCGCGACGACAAGCTGCTGAAGCTCGGGCCGACGGAGTTTCGTCTGCTCACGACCTTCATGGAGAAACCCGGACGCGTCTGGAGCCGTGAACAGCTGCTGGACCGGGTCTGGGGCCGCGACATCTATGTGGATACGCGCACCGTCGACGTCCACATTGGGCGGCTCCGCAAGGCGTTGTGCCAGCACGGGGGCGAAGACCCGGTGCGCACGGTGCGGGGCGCGGGCTACGCGCTCGGCTGAGATCGTTCACGAAACGCAAGCGATGGCCGGGCCATAAAGGTCCGGCCAATCTTATTTGATCCCACGGATTTTTGGAGCCTTGGCGTCACGCAGGGGCCCGGCTCCGGCTCCACACATAAATCCGATAATCGGTATTATGTTATTTTCGGATGTGACCCCGCGAAGGCTGACGGACCTGTGGCGTCACCCGCGCCGAACTCCAACAACCTTCTGGTACAGCCCACCAAAGAAGGTTTCCTTGCGCCACTCGAATTCCGATGCGTCGTCCACGTAGTCTTTCAACTCGCGACGCCACAGGACCTTGGCGAACGGCTCCAGCCATTTGAACACGAGCCAGATGATCGGACGCATCGGATGCAGGAACGCCGGTTCGTGGTAATCGACGAACATCAGCTTGCCGCCCGGTTTCACGTGCCGCGCCAGGTTGTTGGCAATGTCGCGTTTGTAGTCCTCGGGAACCTCGTGCATCAGGAAATAGCAGCACACCGTGTCGTAGAGCCCGTCACCGGTGGTGCGTGCGTCGCTGATCTCAGTGCGCACTTGAGGCAGCGTGCCGATCTTGCGGTTCACATGGTCGATCTGAACCTGCTGGATGTCGGTGACGTGGTATTCGCCCTCGGACCCGATCTTGGCCGCCAAGTGACTGACAAGCTTCCCATAAACGGCAGCCGGCTGCAGTACGCGGCTGCCCGGTTCGAGCTCGTCGCGCGCCGCGCGCATCAGCTTGTTCTGCTGGCACCACAGGATCGTTGCGACCACGATTTCGCGGTCCAGCAGTTCCACCATCCTCGGCGCCACATAGGCCCAGGTGTAGACATCCACGAGGTAGTCCGGGAGCTTCGGCGCCGGCGCGACAGCGTCGCTCCAGGTCGCGGTTCCGGCCGATACGGCCCCCATGCCGTCCTGTTTGATCCTGATGTCAACGCTGGCGTTCATAGCTTGGCCTTTCCGAATTGGCGTCACCGCGGCAGCACATGGCGCGGACCGGTCGGCATTTGCCATTCCACCGGCCCCCGACGCTCTGGCCGGCCCGACGGCCGCCATCGCGTTGCTGGCGCGAATTGCCCTGACCATAGACAGCTGAAAAACCGCGGAAAATGCGGCAAACCCGCGAATTGGGGCCATTGGGTGCAATCCCGCGTTCCGCTGGGTGCAAACCTCCGAGGGCGCTGCTGTTGCGATCAAATCTACGGAGCTTCGGGCACTTCAGCGCAACGCCAACCAAAAAACCATTCATTGCCGGAAGGTTGAACGGCGTTTTTCAGGTTTGAAAGCAGGAACCAACACCCCCCACCGAGCGTCATTGTTTCGCTACGGGCGCGAGTCATCTCGACACCCATTCGAGCGGGACATATGCTCCTCGGATACATAGGGAATTGCTCATGGTGTATTACAAGATGGTTGTGGCCGGGCGGTGCCCGGCTCTTTCCGCTATGGCCCGTCCGTTCCGACGGTCGGACCTCCAGAACCCCGGATGTCGAAGCGACGATCCTTCGCCGCGGTCGCAGCGCCGTCCGTCTTCGGAGGGCCATGAAGATTCTTGATTTCGTAGAAAGGGTGACCTCGCTGCGGGAGATGCAGGAGGTCTGGGACTACAGCAAGGAAGTCTTCGAGAATTTCGGGTTCAACCGCGTGCTCTACGGGTTCACGCGCTTTCGGTCCGGACAATCGCTCGGCGACCCGCTCGACATGCTGATCCTGACCAACCACGACCGATCCTACATCCGCCCGTTCCTCGACGACGGTCTCTACATGAACGCCCCGATGACGCTCTGGGCGCTGGAGAACGTCGGCGCGAGTTCCTGGCGCGACACGGACCGCATGGCCCGCGAGGGATTGCTGCCACCCGCCGCCTGCCGGATCTGGGAGTTCAACAAGAGCCAGGGCTTCCTGGCGGGATACACCATCAGCTTCCAGTCGAACTCGGTGCGGGCGAAGGGAGCGCTCAGCCTGACCTCGGTCCCTGCCCTCTCCTTCGAAGAGGTCGACGAGATCTGGGCCGAACATGGCCGTACGATCGAGGCCATGAGCAACGTGCTGCACCTGCGCCTGATCTCCATGCCCAACCCGGAAACGCGCCGGCATCTGACGCCGCGGCAGCGCGAGGCGCTCGAATGGGTGGGCGACGGCAAGACCACCGCGGAGATCGCTTCGATCATGGGACTGACGCCTGCGACGGTCGAAAAACACCTGCGACTCGCCCGCGAGGCGCTCGATGTTTCGACCACCGCACAGGCTGTTCTCAAGGCCGCTTTCCTGCACCAGATTTTCGGCCCTCGCGGCTAGAAAGATTTTTCTGCATCGCAGCAATGGCGACAATTCTTTAAATTCAAAACTTTATGCTCGCTCACGAAATCGTGGGTCAGGGATTCCCTACTTAACTTCCCCGGCGTTAGTGTGCGATCCTTGTCATGTTCCGTGAGTGGTGGCTATTGAGCCATGGAACTGCAAACCGGGAGTCGCCGCGATTTCGGCGTTACCGGGGCGCTCCGGGAAACCGGATGTCGGTCCGCAGGCGTATAGTCAGCCTGTCGGGCCGACACCACCCATCCCGCCATCTGCATCCCCTCGTGATGGCGGAAACGTGTGGTTTGTGAAGCGGCGCAGACGGCCCGTTCTGCGCCGCTTCCTTTTGCCTCGTGCAGATCCCATCGAGAGAAACGCATGCCCTGCCCGTCTTCCCCTCGCATCCGCGTGCGCCAATGAAAACGGCGCCGCCTCCTGTCCGGAGACGGCGCCGCAGTCCGAGTATCGTTGCCGGATCAGCCCTGCATGGCTGCGACTTCGGCCGCGAAATCCTCTTCTTTCTTCTCGATGCCTTCGCCGACTTCCATGCGGACGAAGCCGGTCACCTCGGCGCCCGCTTCCTTGGCGGCGGCGGCGACGGTCAGGTCCGGGTTGACCACGAAGGCCTGGCCCAGCAGGGTCACCTCGGCGAGGAACTTGTTCATCCGGCCGGCGATCATCTTTTCGATCACCGCTTCCGGCTTGCCGGATTCGCGCGCGATCTCCATCTGGACCTGCTTTTCCTTCTCGACGATGGCGGGGTCGAGATCGGCTTCGGAGAGCGATGCCGGGTTCACGGCGGCGATGTGCATCGCAACCTGCTTGCCGAAGGCTTCGTCACCGCCCTTGAGCGCGACCAGCACGCCGATCTTGCCGAGGCCGGGGGCAGCCGCATTGTGGACGTAGGAGATCACCTGCTCGCCCTCGACGGTGGCCATGCGGCGCAGCGACATGTTCTCGCCGATCTTGGCGATCTTGTCGGTCACCACTTCCTCGACGGTCTTGCCGTCAAGCGCGGCGGCCTTGAGTTCTTCGACGTTGGACACCTTGGCGGCCGCGGCGGCGATGGCGCTGACCATCTCCTGGAACTCGGCGTTCTTGGCAACGAAGTCGGTCTCGGAGTTCACCTCGACGACGACGCCCTTGCCGCCCTCGACGCTGATGCCCACGAGGCCCTCGGCGGCGGTGCGGCCGGACTTCTTGGCGGCCTTGGCCAGGCCCTTGGTGCGCAGCCAGTCGATCGCGGCTTCCATGTCGCCGTCGACCTCGGTCAGCGCCTTCTTGGCGTCCATCATGCCTGCGCCGGTCTGGTCGCGCAGTTCCTTCACCATTTTCGCGGTGATAGCCATCTTGGCTCTCCTCGATTTGGGGGTCGTGTCGCGGCAGGCAATAGCCTGCCGCCTGTGTCAGTTCCGTGACGCTGTCCCGGAGCGCCGGGCTCAGGCGTCGGCGGACGCCTCTTCGGCTTCCGGAGCGGCCTCGAGCGTCTCTTCGACGAGGGCCTCTTCCATCTCGCCGAGGTCGATGCCGGCAGCGTCCATCTGGGCGGACATGCCGTCGAGCGCAGCGCGGGAGACGAGATCGCAGTAGAGCGCGATGGCGCGGGCGGCGTCATCGTTGCCGGGGATCACGTAATCCACGCCTTCGGGCGAGCAGTTGGTGTCGACGACCGCGACGACCGGGATGCCGAGCTTCTTGGCTTCGAGGATGGCCAGGTCTTCCTTCTTCACGTCGATGACGAAGAGGAGATCCGGAATGCCGCCCATCTCGCGGATACCGCCCAGGGAAGCTTGCAGCTTGGCCTGGTCGCGTTCCATGTGCAGGCGCTCTTTCTTGGTGAGGCCCTCGGCGCCCATCGCCATCTGCTCGTCAATGGCGCGCAGACGGTCGATCGACTGGGAGACGGTCTTCCAGTTGGTGAGCGTGCCGCCCAGCCAGCGGTGGTTCATGTAGTACTGCGCGCAACGCTCGGCGGCATCGGCGATCGGCTTCTGGGCCTGGCGCTTGGTGCCGACGAAGAGAATGCGGCCACCCTTGGCGACGGTGTCGCGCACGACCTGGAGAGCCTGGTCCAGCATCGGGACGGTCTGCGTCAGGTCGAGAATGTGGATGCCGTTACGGTCGCCGTAGATGTACTCGCCCATGCGGGGGTTCCACCGCTGGGTCTGGTGACCGAAGTGAACGCCAGCTTCGAGCAGCTGACGCAGAGTGAACTCAGGAAGCGCCATGTCATATCCTTTCCGGTTTCGCGTCCTCGACAGGGCCGAACGGGATCTCTCCCAACCGGCGGACCGATACGGGGATGTCTCCCCCGCAGGCCCAGGCCCCGTCTGTGAAGTGGGCCGCGCATACTGCATCGGAGACGGGCTGGCAACCCCCTGCCCCGCTTTTCCGCTGCGACGCCGGCGCAAGGCTGCTAGTTTCGGCCTGACACCAAGGAGGATCCCGTGAAACTTCCCGATTTCCTGATGGCGCTGCCCGCGCTCGACATACCCTTTCCGGAAGACGTGGTCGAGAGCCGCGCCATGCGCACCGAGGACGCGCTGCTGGTTTTCTTCATCTTCCACAAGGACGCGGAACTGCCGCCGCATTCGCACGGCGCGCAATGGGGCAGCGTTCTGCAAGGGGAGGTTCAGTTGACCGTCGATGGTGTGACCACGACCTACCGGCAGGGCGACAGCTATGACCTGCCGGCCGGCGTTGTCCATGCGGTAAAGGTCGCCGCCGGCACGATTGCGATGGATACGTTCGAGGAACCGGACCGGTATGCGCTGCGGCGGTAGTCGCACGAAGGATCTTTTGCCTCCGGCGGGACAATTCCGAACAGATGGTGATGCGGAGCGCTTGCCTTCGGTCACGCCGCAGGGTTTCTTGCCCCCATGGAAAAGACGCCGGACATTCTCTGCATCGGATCGGTTCTCTGGGACGTGATCGGCCGCACGCCGCGGTCGATGGCGGTCGGGCATGACGTGCCGGGCCGCATTTCCCGGCTGCCCGGGGGCGTGGCCATGAATATCGCCATGGCGCTGGTGCGCGAGGGGATGCGACCGGCGCTGCTGACCGTTCTGGGCCAGGACGCCGAGGGCCGCGAGCTGGAGCAGGCGGCGCGGCGGATGGGGATGGTGACCGAGCATGTCACCTGGTCCGACACCCTGCCGACCGATCAATACATGGCCATCGAAGCCGAGAACGGGCTGGTGGCGGCAATTGCCGACGCCCATTCGCTCGAACAGGCGGGTGATGCGATCCTGCAACCGCTGGCGGACGGGCGGCTCGGCTCGATCGATGCGCCGCATGCCGGGATCGTCGCGCTCGATGGCAACCTGACCGAAGAGCTCCTCTCAAGAATCGCCGACAGCCCGTTGTTTTCGATGGCCGATCTGCGGATCGCACCGGCATCTCCCGGCAAGGCCGGTCGCCTGCTGCCGCTGCTGCGCCACCCCCGGGCCACGCTCTACGTCAACCGGATTGAGGCCGGGCTGATCTGCGACAACCGCTTTTCCTCCGCCAAGGCGGCGGCCGAGGCGCTCGTGGCCTTTGGCGCGCGGCGGGTTCTGGTCACCGACGGCGGTGCGCCGATGGCCGAGGCCACGCCCGAGGGCGTGCTGACCGCGACACCGCCGCCCGTGGTCGTCACCCGGGTCACCGGCGCGGGCGACACCTTCATGGCGGCCCATATTTCTGCCGAGGCGCGTGGGCTTTCCGGCATCTTTGCCATAGAAGCCGCGCTCGGCATCACAGCAGCCTACGTTTCGGAGACCTGACGACATGACCCTCCCCCTGATCCTCGCGCCTGAAGTTCAGGCCGCGGCCGACGCCGGCCGCCCCATCGTGGCTCTCGAAAGCACCATCATCACCCACGGCATGCCCTGGCCGCAGAACCTCGAGACCGCCCGCAAGGTCGAGGAGACGGTGCGCGAGGCCGGCGCGGTGCCGGCCACGGTCGCGATCCTCGACGGGCAGCTGCATGTCGGGCTGGAGCCGGCGCAACTCGAAGCGCTGGCCCAGGCGAAGGATGTGGCCAAGCTGAGCCGGGCCGACCTCGCCGTCTGCCTGTCCCGCGGCGGCAACGGCGCGACGACCGTCGCTGCGACGATGATCGCGGCCCGCCTTGCCGGGATCGACGTGTTTGCCACTGGCGGCATCGGCGGCGTGCACAAGGGCGCGGAGCTCAGCTTCGACATCTCGGCCGACCTTCAGGAGTTGGCAGCGACTCCGGTGACGGTCGTCGCCGCAGGCGCGAAGGCGATCCTCGACCTGCCCAAAACGCTGGAGGTGCTCGAAACCCTCGGCGTGCCGGTGATCTCGGTCGGACAGGACGCCCTGCCCGCCTTCTGGTCCCGCGACTCCGGCCTCAAGGCGCCGTTGCGGATGGACGATCCCGCCGAGATCGCCGAGGCCCACCTGATGCGGCAGGCGCTCGGCATCCCCGGCGGGCAACTGGTCACCAACCCGATCCCGGTCGAGGACGAGATCGCCGCCGAGGTTCTGGCCCCGGTGATCGCGCAGGCGCAGGCCGACGCCGAGGCCCAGGGCATCACCGCGAAGAATGTGACGCCTTTTCTCCTGCAGCGCATCTTCGAGCTGACCGAGGGCCGCTCGCTGGAAGCCAACATTGCGCTCGTCCTGAACAATGCGCGCCTGGCCGCTGCCATCGCGACCGAAATCTCGGCTCGGCGTTGAAATAACCGCGCCTCGCATGCGGTTGGACTTGCGAGGCCGCGTCCGGCTGCATAGCTTCCCGTCAGTCCCCGCGCTTTCGAGACACGATGCCCGACCAACATTCCAACGAGCCCGGACACGAGCTCCACATCCACCACCCGCGCCGCAAGCCCGGGCTGCTGGCCAATCTTCGCTCGTCCTTCCTGACCGGTCTGGTGGTGATCGCGCCCGTCGGGCTGACGGTCTGGCTGATCTGGACGGTCGTCGGCTGGGTCGACGCCTTCGTCCTGCCCTTCGTACCGGACGCCTACCAGCCGGAGACCTATTTCAAGAAGTATTTCGGCGAGGACACGACGATCAACGTCCGCGGTGTCGGCGTGGTGTTCTTCCTGATCTTCACCGTGGTGATCGGCTGGATCGCCAAGGGCGTCATCGGCCGGTCGCTGATCGACTGGGCCGAGGGTCTGGTCGACCGGATGCCGATCGTGCGGACCATCTATAACGGCGTAAAACAGATCGCCGAGACGGTCTTTGCCCAGACCGAGAACAATTTCGACAAGGCCTGCATGATCCAGTACCCGCGCGAGGGCCTCTGGGCGATCGCCTTCGTCTCCACCCGCGCCAAGGGCGAGATCTCGCGCCGCGTGCCGCGGGACGGGCGGATCATCTCGGTCTTTCTGCCCACCACGCCGAACCCGACCTCGGGCTTCCTGCTGTTCGTGCCGGAGGAAGACCTGATCTACCTCGACATGTCGGTGGAGGATGCGGCCAAACTGGTGATCTCGGGCGGCCTGGTCTATCCCACCGATGCCAATGGGACGGGCGACGTGCCGCCGACGCCCGGAGGCATTCCGCTTGCCGTCGAAGCCGAGCGCCAGCGCGACAAGCTCGACGCCTGATCCGCGCTCAGCCGAACATCTCCTTAAGATCGACGGTGCTGCGCTCGTTGAGGTCGTCCCTGTGCTCGGCCAGAAAGCGGTCCGCCGCCGCGCGCCCGGCTGCCTTCAGCCGCGACAGGATCACCGGAGACGGCACGATCTTGGTTGCAACGGACAGGTCGCGCATGAAATCGTCGTCGGCGATCATGTGCACCAGCACGTCGCGCATCTGCCCGCGCTCGACCCGCCCGTCCGCGATCAGCTCCTTGACGAAGTTGATCGCCCGCAATTCACGCAGCAGCGAAGAATTGAAGCTGATCTCGTTGATCCGATTGTGAATTTCCGACCCCGTCCGCGGCACTTCCGGCCGGAAGAGCGGGTTGATGTTCACGATCAGCACGTCTGAGGGATAGTCCGGCTGGAACAGCGGAAAGAGCGCGGGATTGCCGGTGTAGCCACCGTCCCAGAACGCCTCGAGCTCCCCGGTGCGCGGATCGACCATCTCCACCGCCTGGAACAGCGACGGCAGGCAACCTGAGGCCAGGATCGCCTCGGTCGAGATCTCCTGCCCGGCGAAGACCCGGATCTTGCCGCTGCGCACATTGGTGGCGGACACGAAGAAGGCCGGGCCGGTGTCGGCGCAGACGCGGTCGTATTCGAACCGCTCCACGATCCGCTCCAGCGGGTTGGAATAGAACGGGCCGTAGGAATAGGGGCTGACGACCCGGCTTGCGATATCCGCCATCCCGTAGAGCGGCGAGCTCTCCAGAATTTGCGCATAGACCTCGCTCGGCGGCGCGAAGGGCGCGAACCAGTGGGTCAGGCGCAGGTCCTGCACGCCGGCCACCTGGTGCCAGAGCCAGTCAAGGTTGGCGCGCGCGGCCTCACGGTCCTGCCCCTTGCCGTCGGCGACCAACCCCGCCTTCAGCGCGGCGCCGTTCAGCGCACCCGCCGAAGTCCCGGAGATCGCGGCGATCTCGATCTCTTCGTCGTCGAGCAGACGGTCGAGCACCCCCCAGGTAAAGGCGCCATGCGCGCCGCCGCCCTGCAGAGCCAGGTTGATCCGTTTCATCGCCGCGCCCTCTTCTGTCCGAAAGTATCGCGGGGGAGCCACGCCTCCCCCGCGACGTCTCAGAGCGCCGTCCAGCCGCCGTCGACGCTGATGGTCGTGCCGGTGATCTGGTCGGCCGCCGGAGAGCACAGGAAAACGCAGGTTCCGCCGAGCTGCTCGACGGTGGCGAACTCCTTGGACGGCTGCCGTTCGAGCATGACCTTCTTGATCACGTCCTCCCGGCTCATGTCGTATTCCTTCATCGTCTCCGGGATCTGCGCCTCGACAAGCGGGGTCAGTACGTAGCCCGGGCAGATCGCGTTGGCGGTGATCGGCTGCTGCGCCGTCTCCAGCGCCACCACCTTGGTCATGCCCACGATGCCGTGCTTGGCCGCCACATAGGCCGACTTGTACGGCGAGGCGGTCAGACCATGGGCGGAGGCGATGTTGATCACCCTGCCCCAGCCCGCTTTCCGCATCCCCGGCAGCGCCGCCGCCGTGGTGTGGAACGCCGAGCTCAGATTGATCGCGATGATCGCGTCCCATTTCTCGACCGGGAACTCGTCGATCCCGGCGACGTGCTGAATCCCAGCGTTGTTCACCAGGATATCGCAGGTGCCCGCCTTCTCGACCAGCGCGCGGCACTCGTCACCCTTCGACATGTCGGCCTTGATGTAGCGCGCCGACGTGCCGGTCTCTTTCGCGATCTCCTCGGCCAGCGCGTGGTCCTCGTCGCGGTCCGTGAAGGAGTTCAGCACCACGTCCGCGCCGGCCCGCGCCAGTTCCCAGGCGACCCCGAGGCCGATCCCGGAATTGGACCCGGTGATAATGGCCGTCTTTCCGTTGAGTGACATTGCGTTCCCTCCATTGTCAGTCCAGAGGGAACATACATGCTGCACGCGCAAAATGAAGGATTCGGGACGCGCGCTCGGGATCACGGTTTGTGCCTTTCCCGCGACCGAAAATGCCAGCCGATGAAGATTGCCGCTCGAACGCCACTGGAAAGGGCAGAAAAAAACGCCCGCACAAGGCGGGCGTTAAGTCATTGAGGCAGGTTTCATACAGGCAAGAAACCTATCGAGCAGTGCCTTAGTTATACGCAAACAACCGCCAGAGTCCAAGTTAAAAGTTTGAAATACTTGACTTGCAGGACTACGCTCTCGGCCAAACAAACAAGGGCAGTGAGGGATTGTTGCGAAAATGGGGTACGATTTTTTCTGTGGAATCCGGCCGATTCTGCTGGCCACATGCCTGGGCACAACGGCAGGATTCGTTAACGCAGAGCCCGCACATGGCATAGCTATGTATGGCGAGCCCGCCCTGCCACCGGATTTTGTGTCTTTGCCCTATGTCAATCCGGACGCTCCCAAGGGCGGGCGCATCGTCCTTTCGGAGGTGGGCGGCTTCGACAGCCTCAATCCTTTCATCCTCAAGGGCAACTCGGTCTATGGTCACAGGGTCTACGGCTTCGAGAGCCTGATGGGCCGGAACTGGGACGAGCCTTTCACCCTCTACGGCCTGCTGGCCGAATCGGTGGAGACCGGCCTGAATCGAGAATGGGTCGAATTCACGCTGCGACCGGAAGCCCGCTTCTCGGACGGCTCGCCGGTGACCGTCGAGGACGTGCTCTGGTCCTTCGAGACGCTCGGCACCCTGGGCCACCCGCGCTACCACGCGGGCTGGGAAAAGATCGAAACCGCCGAGGCCGTGGGAGAGCGCACCGTCCGCTTCACCTTCAACACCGAGGACAACGAACTGCCGCTGATCCTCGGCCTGCGCCCGATCCTCCAGAAAGCCGCATACGAAGGCCGCGCCTTCCACGAGAGCACGCTCGAGCCGCCCGTCGGTTCCGGCCCCTACGTGATCTCGGATTACGAGCCCGGCCGCTTCCTCACGCTCAAGAAGGATCCGGACTGGTGGGGCGCCGACCTGCCGTTCAACCGCGGCCAGCACAATATCGACGAGATCCGCTACGAATGGTTCGGCGATGCCGACGTGGCCTTCGAGGCCTTCCGCGCGGGAGAGATCTCCTTCAACCGGGAGGGCAATCTCGCCAAGTGGCGGACGGCCTATGACTTCCCCGCCGTCCGCTCTGGAGAGGTGGTGCTTTCGGAGGTCCCCCACCAGCGTCCGGGCGGTATCCGGGGCCTCGTGATGAACACCCGCCGCGCGCCTTTCGACGACTGGCGGGTGCGTGATGCGCTGATCCACGCGTTCAACTTCGAGTTCATCAACAACGCCATCAACGGCGGCGAGGAGCCGAGGATCGCGTCCTACTTCACCAACTCGGTGCTGGCGATGTCCGACGGGCCGGCCGAGGGCAAGGTGCGAGAGTACCTGGAGCCCTTTGCCGACCAGCTTCTGCCGGGCGCGCTCGAAGGCTATACCCTGCCCGCCTCCGACGGCAGCGAGGCCAATCGCCGGAACACCCGCAAGGCCATCGGCATCCTCTCGGACGCCGGCTGGACGGTGCAGGACGGGGTGATGAAGAACGCCGACGGCAAGGCGCTGGAGTTCGACATCCTCCTGCAATCGGGCGACACGCAGAACGTCAACATCGCCGAGCTCTACGCCGAGCAACTCAAGCGGATCGGCGTGGTGGCCAATCTCGTGACCGTGGACGCGGCGCAATACAAGGAGCGCACGCAGGCCTACGATTTCGACATGGCCCATTACATCCGGCTGATGTCGCTCAGCCCGGGCAACGAACAGATCCTCTACTGGGGCAAGGACGGCGTCACCGAGCCGGGTACGCGCAACTGGATGGGCATGAACAACCCGGCGGTGGAGTCGCTCATCGACTCGATGCTGAACGCCAGCGACCAGGAAGATTTCCGCGCCGCGGTGAAGGCGCTCGACCGGGTGCTGACCACGGGGCGCTACGTGATCCCGATCTGGTACTCGCCGGTCAGCTACATCGCCTACAAGTCCGAGCTGAAATATCCCGAGGGCAAGACGCAGATGTATGGCGACTGGCTCGGCTTTCAGCCGGACGTCTGGTGGATCGAGAACTGAACGCCGCCCCGGGCACGCGCCCGTGGAACGGTGCTCCACAGCAAAAAGGGCCGCGAAATCGCGGCCCTTTTCGTTTGTCGTATCCGGCGCGGATCAGCGCTTGGAGAACTGGAAGCTCCGGCGGGCCTTGCGGCGGCCGAACTTCTTGCGTTCCACCACGCGGCTGTCGCGGGTCAGGAAGCCCGCGGCCTTGAGCGGCGCGCGCAGGGCGGGATCGTAGAGCTGCAGGGCCTTGGAGATGCCGTGCTTGACCGCGCCAGCCTGACCGGAGAGGCCGCCGCCCTTGACCGTGGCGACGACGTCGAACTCGCCTTCGACGCCAGCGATCTGGAACGGCTGGTTCAGGATCAGCTGCTGCACCGGACGGGCGAAGTAGACGGTGATGTCGCGACCGTTGACGGTGACCTTGCCGGAGCCCGGCTTGATCCAGACACGGGCGACCGCGTCCTTCCGCTTGCCGGTGGCATAGGAGCGGCCCAGCTCGTCGCGGACCGGCTCACGGTTGACCAGCTCTTCGACGACCGGAGCGGTGCCTTCGGCGACTTCGTTCAGCTCGGCGAGGGATTTGATTTCTTCGACCATTGTCCTCAGCTCCGGGTGTTCTTCTTGTTCATGGACTTGACGTCGAGCACTTCGGGCTTCTGGGCCTCATGCGGATGCTCGGAGCCGGCGTAGACACGCAGGTTGGTCATCTGCTGGCGCGACAGGCGGTTGCCCGGCAGCATGCGCTTGACCGCCTGGGTCACGACGCGCTCGGGGTACTTGCCCTCGAGGATCTGACCGGTGGTGCGGGACTTGATGCCGCCCGGGTAGCCGGTGTGCCAGTAGTTCGGCTTCATGCGCTTGTTGCCCGTGAGCTGCACCTTGTCGGCGTTGATCACGATGACATTGTCGCCCATGTCCATGTGCGGGGTGAAGGTCGCCTTGTGCTTGCCGCGCAGGCGATTGGCGACGATCGAGGCGAGACGGCCCAGCACCACGCCTTCGGCGTCGATGATGATCCATTTCTTGTCGATATCCGCCGGGGTCGCGGTAAAGGTTTTCATGGTTCTTGCTCTTATGATCCGTCGGGGGGCGCCCATGACGGACGCCCGAAGCGATTGATGGAGCGGTTCTAAGGATTTCCGCGATTGGGTCAAGAGCATTTGCACCGAAATAATCAAGCAATAACAATACTCTAAAATTACGGTATCATTTTACCCCACAATTTCCCGCTCATTTGCGCCTCTGCCCCGGTCAGCGCGCCGGCGGGATGGCATAGGTCATGCCGGCACGGGCCACCGGGTCGGGCTGCCCCTCGCTGAAGATCAGAACATCGCCGACCGCGAGCTGCCGCCCGAGCTTGAGCAGGCGCGCCTCTGCCAGCAGGTCACAGCCGGCCGCGGGCTTGCGCATGAAGTCGATGGAACAGTTCGTGGTCACCGCCAGCGCCACCGGGCCGATGCGGGAGAGCACCGCGAGGTAGATCGCCACATCCGCAAGCGCGAACATCGACGGGCCGGAGACGGTGCCCCCCGGGCGAAGGTGCACCTCCCGGATCGCCATCCGCACGGTGAGGGCCGCCGCCGAGAGGCGCTCGACCCGGAAATCATTGACCACCTGCGGGAACTCCCGCGCCAGGAACGCTTCCAGTTCCTCCGCATTCATCGCCAGTGACATACGCCCTTCCCCTCCCCGTCGGCCGCGTTACTCTGCCGGCAGGCTATGGGAGGATGGCATGACGGACGAGATCCTGTTGCGGGAGGACCGCGGTTACGTTGCGGAACTGACACTGAACCGCCCCGCGGCACTGAATGCGCTTTCCGATGCAATGCTCGCCCGCCTGTCGGAAGAACTCGACACGCTGGCCGAAGATCGAAAGGTCCGGGTGGTGATCCTTCGCGGCGCGGGCAAGGTGTTTTGCGCCGGGCATGACCTCAAGGAGATGCAGGCGGGCCGGCAGACGGAGGACCGGGGGGCCGCCTATTTCGCGGACCTGTTCCGGCGCTGCGCAGACGTGATGCTGGCCATCCAGCGCCTGCCGCAACCGGTGATCGCGGAGGCGCATGGCATCGCCACCGCCGCCGGCTGCCAGCTCGTCGCATCCTGCGACATGGCGGTGGCGGCGGAGGGCACGCGGTTTGGCGTGAACGGGGTCAACATCGGGTTGTTCTGCTCGACGCCCATGGTGGCGCTGAGCCGCGTCGTGCCGCGCAAGAAGGCCTTCGAGATGCTCAGCACCGGGCATTTCGTCGACGCGGCGGAGGCGGAGGCCATCGGTCTGGTGAACCGTGTGGTACCGGCGGAACACTTGCAAACGCAGACGCGGGAGTTGGCCGACCATCTGGCCGCCAAGCTTGAGGCGGCGGTGCGGATCGGCAAACGGGCCTTTTACGAGCAGATCGAGATGCAGATCGAGGACGCCTATGCCCACGCTGCGGCGGTGATGACGGAGAACATGCTGTGGCGCGACACCGACGAGGGCATTGCAGCCTTCATCGAGAAGCGCAAGCCCGACTGGGCGGAGTAGCAGAGGGCGACCTCTCCCGCCGGTCGTCGACGCGGCTTGCGCCGCGCCTTCTCCCGTTGGGCCGGGCGCGCGTTCCGCGCGCGACACGATCTTTCTGCCGAAAGATCGCGCCTCCGGCGGGGGTATTTGCGCCAGGAGATCGATCGGGCCGCACAGCCCCGGTTTGACCCTAAGGGCGCCGTTTCCGACATTCCCTGTCGTCTTTGACCAAGCCCGTCGGCGGGGCGCTGGCGAGGCTCGGACAACAACAGCCGGAGGCCGCGCATGAAAACCACCACGCAAGTCTGTGTCATTGGCGGCGGTGTCGTCGGCTGCTCCGTGCTTTACCACCTGACCAAGCTCGGCTGGAGCGACGTCATGCTGGTGGAGCGATCCGAGCTGACCAGCGGCTCCACCTGGCATGCGGCGGGCGGGTTTCACACGCTCAACGGCGACACCAACATGGCGGCGCTGCAGGGGTACACGATCGGGCTCTACAAGGAGCTGGAAGCGATCACCGGCATGTCCTGCGGGCTGCACCATGTGGGCGGGATCACCCTCGCGGACACGCCGGAGCGGTTCGACATGCTGAAGGCGGAGCGGGCCAAGCACCGGTACATGGGGCTCGACACCGAGATCCTCTCGCCCTCCGAGATCAAGGCGATGGCCGAGCTGGTGAATGTCGACGGTATCCTCGGCGGGCTCTATGACCCGCTCGACGGGCATCTGGACCCCTCGGGCACAACCCATGCCTATGCGAAGGCCGCGCGGATGGCGGGGGCCGAGATCGTGACGCATTGCATGGTGCGCGAGACCAATCCCCGCCCGGACGGGACATGGGAGGTGGTGACCGACAAGGGCACGATCCACGCCGAGCACGTGGTGAACGCAGGCGGGCTCTGGGCGCGGGAGGTCGGCGCGATGGCAGGCGTCTACCTGCCCCTGCTGCCGATGGCGCACCAGTACATCGTGACCGACGACATCCCCGAGATCTACAACCGGGACGGCGAGTTCCCGCATATCATCGACCCCGGCGGCGAGAGCTACATGCGGCAGGAGGGGCGCGGGCTCTGCATCGGGTTCTACGAGAAGCCCTGCGAGGCCTGGTCGATCGACGGCACCCCCTGGGAGTTTGGCCACGAATTGCTGAACGACCAGTTCGAGAAGATCGAGGATTCGATCACCTTTGCCTATGCCCGCGTTCCGGTGCTGGAGACGGCGGGGGTGAAATCGGTGATCCACGGGCCCTTCACCTTTGCGCCGGATGGCAACCCGCTGGTCGGGCCGGTGCCGGGGCTCAGGAACTACTGGTCGGCCTGCGCGGTGATGGCCGGGTTCAGCCAGGGCGGCGGCGTCGGGCTGACGCTGGCGCAATGGATGATTCACGGAGAGCCGGCGCAGAACAGCTTTGCGCTGGACGTGGCACGCTTCGGCAAGTGGACGACACCGGGCTACACCGTGCCGAAGGTGGTCGAGAACTACCAGAACCGGTTTTCCGTCTCCTTCCCGAACCAGGAACTGCCGGCCGCGCGCCCCTTCCGCACCACGCCGATGTACGACATCTGGAAGGGCATGAACGCGGTCTTCGGCCAGCAATACGGGCTGGAGGTGGTGAACTACTTTGCGCCCGAGGGGGCGACGCCCTACGAGGAGCCGACATTCCGCCGTTCCAATGCCTGGGAGCCCGTGCGGGCCGAGGTGCGCGCGGTGCGCGACGCTGTCGGGATCAACGAGATCCACAACTTCGGCAAGTTCTCCGTCACCGGCCCGGGGGCGCGGGACTGGCTCGACCGGATCATGGCCGGGCGCATCCCGGCGCCGGGCCGGCTGGCGCTGTCGCCGATGCTGGCGCCGTCCGGACGGCTGATCGGCGATTTCACCATCTCATGCCTCGGCGCGGAGGAGTTCCAGCTCACCGCCTCCTACGGCAGCCAGGATTTCCACCTGCGCTGGTTCGAGCAGAATGCAGCGGACGGCGTGACGGTCCGCAATGTCTCCGACCTGCGCACCGGGTTTCAGATCGCCGGCCCGAAGGCGCGGGAGCTGCTGGCGCGGGTCACGCGGGCGGATGTGGGCGCCGAGGCCTTCCGGTTCCTGGACGTGAAGCGGATGACGGTGGGCATGGCCGACGCCATCGTGCAGCGCGTGAGCTATACCGGGGATCTCGGCTACGAGATCTTTGTCGACCCGATGAGCCAGCGCAACCTGTGGCATGTCCTGTCGGCGGCGGGCACGGACCTCGGGCTGCGCCCGTTCGGGATGCGGGCGATGATGTCGCTGCGGCTCGACAAGGGTTTTGGCGGGTGGCTGCGGGAATATTCGCCGGACTACATGCCCGCCGAGACCGGGCTCGACCGTTTCATCGCCTGGCAGAAGACAGCGCCGTTCATCGGCCGGCACGCCGCGGAACAGACCCGGCGCGAAGGGCCGGCTCGGCGGCTCTGCACCTTCATCGTCGATGCCGAGGATGCGGACGTGGCGGCCTACGAGCCGATCTGGCTCGACGGCGCGGTCGTCGGGTTCTGCACCTCGGGCGGCTACTCGCATTACGCGGAGAAATCCGTTGCCATCGGCTTCCTGCCGACCGAGCGGATCCGCGACGGGCTGGAGGTGGAGATCGAGATCCTCGGCGCGCGGCGACCGGCGCGGCTTTACACCGAACCGCTCTTCGATCCCGACGGCGCGCGCATGCGCGGCTGAGCGCGTATCAGTGCAGTCGGGTGGGCGCGCTGGGTGCGGAGGATACTGGCCGGCGGAATTCGAGCTTGCCGGTCTCCGGGGATACGCGGCCAAGGCGCGGGAGATCCGTTGCGATCCGCGCCGGCTCCGCACCGGTGAACACCTGCACCTGCTGTCCCACCGCGACCCAAAGCACTCTCTGCGTGCCGGTCTCGAGGCGGTCCCCCGGCCTCAGGCGCACGGCGGAACGCAGACCCGCAGCCGTCCGGACGGCCTCGCCCCTTGCGAATTTCAGAACCCGCTGCAACGGACTCCGCTCCTGTGCGGGCTTCGCGCCCACCGATGTCGTCTTCTTCATGCCTGCCTCTCCGCCCGCATCCACTGGCGAGCGATTGTTATGCAGACACAATAGCTTGCCCGATTCGAATCGGGCTACATCGCGCAGGTCGGAAGGTCGGAATTCCGCGGGATGTGAGTCTTTTCGGGCACCCTTCAGAAGTCCCCGCAGCTGCAGGCGCTTCAAGACCGCTCAAAAACAGAGACGGGGGAGCAAAAGCTCCCCCGCCCCATTTCCACCCCCAACCAAGCCCCCAATGGCTCGAGAGCGAACTCGTTACCGGTAGTCATGCACTCGTTACGCGACCAGCACTCGCTTGTTCACCAACTCAGATCACTCTGAAATCACTCGCATCCCAATCTGTCGCTCAAATTGACACACCTCTTTCACTCGTCAGGATCTAACCCAGGCACTCGCTAATTCTACCTCCCGAGAAGCACGGCCTCGTGCTCCTTCAGGGTTCTGCGGGCGGCGGAATACTTTCGCTGCCCCTTGTACGTCTGGAGCTCCGGAAACACCGTGAAGAGCTCGTTGCGTTGCGCATTGCCCAGACCGCGCAGCGAGTGATCGCCGGGCTGGAAACTCTCGGTCCAGGCACCGTTCGCCAGCACCACCTCGTGCTGGTCGAACATGAAATGGATGTAGGTCGTCTGCAGCATCTGCAGCCGGTGGACGCTGCGGTTGTTGATCAGGTGCTTGGCCGCGACCAGCACCTCGTGCTCCTCGAAATAGAGCGCCGTCAGGTCGTTTGCCACGAGCATCCGGTGGTTCGGAGAGACGATCATGTCGCGCTCCGGCAGCCCGTCGGCAAAGGCGCCCTTGCGGATCAGGATCGGCTGCAGGTGCCGCTCCTCGGAAAGCTGCTCGTAGTCGATCAGCTTCTGACCGTACCAGCGGATCTCCTGGATGCCGTTGTCGCGGGTGATCACCTTGTCGCCGACCGTCAGCTCTTCCACCGGCCGTTCACCATTGGGTGTCGCGATCAGGGTGCCGGGGGTAAAGCACGGGATGATCTTCTCGATGTTCTCGAAATGGGCCGTGCCGATGACATGGCCGCCCGGTTTGTCGAGGAACTCCACCGTGCCGTCAAAGCCGTTGCCGTCGCTGTCGGTGACCAGGTCGGTGACACGGATCGGTCCGCTGCCGCGCAGGTCGAGCGTGTCGCAATCGATGCCGCCATCGCCGCCGAAAATCTTGTCGCCGATGCTGATCTTGCTGAACGTATCGCGGTCGTCGCCGCCATACATGATGTCCGGATCGCCACCGCCGGGCAGGTCGCCGTCGCCGATGATCGTGTCGTCGCCGTCCCCGCCGTAGGAGGTGTCGCGCCCTTCGCCGCCGATCAGCGTGTCGTTGCCCTTCTGGCCATAGAGGGTGTCGTTGCCCTCGTCGCCGTAGAGCGTGTCGTCGCCGGTGGCGGAATCGTCGATGGCCGGGCCGCTGGACGTGTAGTCGTAATGCTTGTTGTCCAGGGTGGCGCCGGAGGTGCCGAGGTCGACCTTGACGACGACGTCGTTGAAATCCTTGTCGCCGAGGCAGAGCAGGTCTTCGAAGCCGAGCTTGACCGAGCCGTCCGGGTATTCGCCCAGTCCCTTGGTGTGCACCTTGCCGTCGGGGTTGAGATCGACGTTCTCGCCATAGGCGGAGGACACGAAGGTGCCCTGCGGGCTGATGATCCCGATCCCCATGATCCCGCAGGGATCGACGTTGTAGGTAAAGGTCTTCCCGACATCAGCCTTGGTGTTCTCGCTCAGGATGACCAGGTTGCTGACGTCGCCCGTCTCGGGGTCGATCGTGTAGGCAAAAAGCTTGTTGGTGAAGCTGGCATCGGTGTCGGTGATGGTGATCTTCGCCGGCCCGTATTCCAGGCTGCGGTCACCGTAGATCGTGTCGTCGCCCTTGCCGCCGTGCACGGTGTCGTCGCCGCCGCCGGCATAGACGATATCGTCATCCGGCCCCTGCCCCGGCAGGATCGCATCGCCCGCGTCGATCATGTCGCCCTGCGGGTCGCCGGTGTAGTTCTCGTCGATCAGGTCGTCGCCATCGGTGCCCTCGACGATGCCGTTGGGCGCATCGCAATCGTCGCCGTCCAGGTCGATCGAGTATTTCACATCGTCTATCGCCGCCGAGCCGCAGACCGTGACCTCCATCCGATAGACGCCCTCGGCGTCGATCTCCACGGTGGCCTGCTCGTTGTTGCAGATCTCCGGGATCCAGACCTTCTTGATCAGGTCACCTTCGGCGTCGAAGCACTTGATATAGCCGCCTTCCTCGGTGTCGAGCACGCGCAGGCTGTCGACACTGGCAGCGCTCTCGAATTCGAAAACGAGCGTGCCGCCGCTGGCATTGTCGTCGGGATCGCTCTGGTCGCCGTCTTCCGACAGGATCAGCACCTTCGACATGTTCGAGGTCTTGAGATCCCAGTCGCCGCCGGTCGGACGGGCGGTGTCGAAGATCATCGCGGGATTATGGGAATTCAGGGAAAAGATCCGCACGCCCTGGTCGGAATACTGGTCCGAAAGCAGATCGCCAGCCGACAGCGCGTTGAAGTCGAGAAGAACATCCGCCATGACCGCCCCCTTATCCGGTCACGCCGAAGCGTGCCGGCGCCCGTGCGGCGGCCAGCAGCGACGCGCTCCGGAGATCGGAGGCGGCATTCCGGGGAGCCCCGGACGCCATGAGGTTGGTTTCTTCAGCACTTGCCATAAGGCGTTCCACTCGCATTCGCACGTTCAACATCCCTGACCACGGCGCTCACCCGGCACGCTCGGGCCGCGACACACTTCCAGATCTCCGAGAACATGAGAAAAGACCGGCAAACACACGCACCCACCGCGAAAAACCGGCAAGCACACCCGGTCTCCCGCCTTTCGCACCGCGGAGCCCGTGCCTTCGGCAGGCGCTCCACCCTTTCCCATGTTCCATAACGGCAGCGCTACGGAAGCTTGCGCGGCCACCCCCATGGCCTACACAACAACGCCCTCACATCGGGCAGGATCAGTTTACCGCTTCGCAACCGCAGCAAGGAAGTGAAAATTGTCCGAAAAGTGGCAACGAAGTGTTCCGTCGCGGTGGCCACATGGTTAAGGCGGCGGCTGACAAGGTGGCAAACCGGTGCAGATTGTTTCCCATTTCCCAAGGCACGGAGGCTATCCCAGGGCCGACGCACCCGCATTTGCCCCTTCTGAATCAATGAACTCACGACGTGACGCAACGGCCGGCGCCACACCCGGAGCGAATGGTCGTTTCCGCCGCAGCGACAAAGCCGGAGGCGTTTCGGCCGCCAGGGCGTCCGCGAAATTAACAAACTGGGCAGAAATGCGGCGAAGTCGAGACGCTGCGAACGCGCATCAATCAGGCTCGTTTCATCGAAATTGTTTGAAAAACGAAGGGAGTCGAGACGATGAGGCGATTCGTCCCAGCGGTCAGGACTCGCGTCCCGGCGGCGCCTCCGCCGGTGAGTCGATGCTCGCGTGCCAGGGCTTGAGATCGACCACCGGGGTCCGGTCGAAACAATCGAGCGCGTCGATCTCGATTACCCCGGTCCCGGCATCGATCGAGACGATGCGCACCACGGACATCGCCACCGGGTTCGGTCGATTGGGCGAGCGCAGAGCGAAGGTGCCGCGCGGCGCCTCGGTATGACGCGGCGCCTGGAGGATCAGGTCGCGCCGCGCGCGGTCCATCCAGTAAAGCACCACCAGTGGCTGCCCGGGCACCAATCCCTCAAGCCCTTCGCCCATCCCCTCGATCAGCTCGATCCGCGCGCCCTGCCCGCTCTGGCGCGCCGAGCCGATGTTGCGCGGGCACTCTTTCGGCCCCCACGGCGTGCGGATCTCGCCAATGAAGCAGATCCGGGCGTCGTCGGCCGCAGCCGGATCGCGGGCCAGCAGCCGCTCGCCCGGGCGGATCACGGGGGTGTAGTCGTCACGGTCGGACATCGGTCTCTCCGATTGGCGGCGTTGCCCGAACCCTGCGCCACGACGCGGCGGGGCGCCACGCGCGGAACGCCGCATCGCGGGCGCTCAACTCGGGTTGAGCGGCGGCAGGGCGTCGATCGAGAGACGCAGGCGACGCTCGGCCAGACGGCGTTTGCGCTCCTGCTCGAAGGCCGCGCCAAGCGCGCGCCAGGTCTCGTTCCGGGAGGCTGCAGCGCCGCGCCCGTAGAGCGCCGATGAGACCGCGATCGCCGCGTCGTCCAGCGCGTCGGGCGGGCTTCCGGGCACGGCTGGGCAGCGCCGGGTCCAGGCTTCGCGGGCCGCAAGAAAGGCCGGAAGGTCGCGCGCCGCAATCGCGTGGCGGACCGCGCCGGCGGCATGGGCCTCGCTTTGCAACCGGGCCTGTTTGCGACTCTCGAACGCCCGCCGAACCGGCGGCAGCGCAAAACGGACAAGCAGCCAGACCAGCCCCGCCAGGAGCGCGAGTGCCACCCCGGCCAGCGCCATCTGCCGGCCGGTGAAGCGCGGCTCGCGGGGCGGCGGCGGGGCGTCGACGGTCAGTGTCACACCCTCGAGTTGTGCGGTCTCGACCTCACCGCTGTCGATGTCGAACCACTCTACCGAGATCGCGGGCAGGTCTACCGTGCCGCCGTAGCGGGCCACGTAGGTCACCGTTTCCTCGCGGCTGCCGGAGAGCACGCCGCGCTCCTCGGTCTCGGCGACCTTCGGCTCGGCGGCATGGGCCTGCACCGGCCCGTCCGGGACCTCGGGGATGAGGCCGGGAATGAAGAGCGGCGTCGTACCGCCGATGCGCGCGGTGACCGTGCGCACCACGGCGTCGCCTTGTCCCAGCGTGCCGTCGGCGCCCTCGATCGACTGTTCCAGCGTGAAATCCGAGGCAAGGATCGCCGGATCGAGCCCGGCGGCAGCTTCCGGCAGGGTTGCGGAGATCGTGAAGGCCGGCAGCGGCACCTCGGCCGTCACGGGCTGCGTCGTGCCGGGATCGGCATAGGTCACCACGATCCGCTGCTCCGGCAGCGTCACGTCGCCCGGCACCATCGGATAGAGCCGGTAGCTCCGGGCCACGCCCGACCAGGTCTCGCCGTCGACGCGCTCGCTGACCGGCCCCGAGGCGCGTTCGGGCAGCCGGACGATGACATTGGGCAGGTCGAGGTTTGGGAACTCGGGCGGGCTGGGCAGCCATGTCGGCACCAGCACCTTGATCCGCAGCACCAGCGGCTGGCCGACCACCACGCTTTCCGGTGTCAGCTCCGCCGTGACACGCGGCTCCGGCGCGCCCGGATCGGCCGTCGGCGACGCGGGCTGGGCAATGGCGCCGAGGGCCAGCGACAGCAGCAGCGCGACGGGCAGAAGATGGCGCAGCACTCTCATTCCCTGTCCCTCGTCGACTGCTCCTGCAGGAACCGCTGGCGCAGGAAATCACCCATCTGGGTGTCGACCGAGCGCATCCATTGATCTGCCGTCTCCATGGACGGCGTCTCCTCGGTCTCCGAGAAGTCGGTGTCGGTCTCCGCGCCGCGCTCGTCCTCGTTGTCGAACACCACGTCGTCGGCGCCGATGCCCCGCTCCTCGCCGGTGTCGCCCTGCTCGCGGGCGGTCTCGACATAGTCCAGGATGTCTCGGGTCAGCGCCAGGTTCCACTCCGCCTCCGGGAATTCCGGCTGCATCTCCAGCGCCCGCTCGTAGGCGGCGATGGCCGGGCGATACTCGCGGTTGCGGGTCCGCGCCATACCCTCGCCAAAGGCCGCTTCGGCGGTGTCGAGGCGGGAATAGATCTCGGCCGCCTCGGCGTATTTCCCGGCGCGCGCCAGCGCATGGGCCCGCCACATGGGATCGAGGAACAGCTCGCCCGCGCGGGCAAACTCCTTCTGGCGATAGGCGATGGCGCCCTGCTGGTCCGGGGTCAGGAACCAGTCCGCCACCCCGGCGCGCGCGGGTGCCGGCGCGCCCGCGGCGAGCCCGAGCGCCAGCAGCACCGACCAGCGCATGGTCCAGCCCCTGCGGAACCACAGCAGCAGCACCGGCACTGCGAGCCAGGCGACGATCCAGCCGCGGTCGTCCCAGTCCAGCCGTTCGTCACCCAGTAGTGCGGCGCGATAGGCCGAAGCCGCAGCGCGTTCGATCCGGCGCAGGTCGGCGTCGTCGGCGGAAATCCGGATCACCCGCTCCGAGGGCATTTCCGCCAGCGGGCCGGCCGGGGCGCCTTCGGGCGCGACCTGCAGGAACAGCACCGGCGGGCCGCCATCCGTGCCCGTCGAGACAAAGGCCGCCGCATCGGCCGCGTTCAGCGCGTCGAGCACGAAAAGGATCGCGCCCGGCGTCTCCGAGGCCGCGAGTTCTTCGGTCGCGAGCTCCAGCGCTGCGCCGGGCGCATCGCCTTCCACCGGCATCACCTCGGGCGTCAGGGCCTCGAGCATCGCCTTCATCAGGTTCGGATCCTCGGTCAGCGGCGCCACGCGATGGGCGCTGCCGGCATAGGCGATGAGCGCGGTGCGTGCGCCGGCCCGGCGTTCGACCAGCTCGGCGATCTTGAAGCGCGCCCGCTCCAGTCGGCTGGGCGGCACATCGGGCGCCAGCATCGACTCGTCGACCTTGAGCACCACAACCAGCGGCGCGGTCTGCGCCAGCAGCGGGTTCGCCACCCGACTCCAGGTCGGCCCAGCGGCGGCGAGCGTCACCAGCGCCAGCACCAGCGCCACGAGGTCGATCGCGTGAAGCCGCCGGCCCTCGTCCGCGCCAACGGTCAGCGCCTCCGCCAGGTGCGGGACGATCCCCTTGGGGGGCGCGACGCTGGCGGTGTATCGGCGGCGCACGCGCCACCAGATCAGCCCGACCACCGGCAACAGGAGCAGGATCCACGGACGCAGAAGATGCAGCGCGCCGAGCGCGTCGAGAAACGCCGTCATGCCGCCCTCCGTGCCGTGACGAGGCTCAGCCAGGCGAGGCTCAGCGTGGCCACCAGCGCGGCGGCGGCAAAGGCGATCCAGGCCAGCGGCTGCTTGGGCTGGAAGCTGATCGTCTCGGTCACCCGCGGGTTGAGCGCGTCGATCTCGGCATAGATCTCTTCCAGCCCCGCGCCATCGGTCGCGTAGTAGAAGGCGCCGCCCGCGCGCCTGGCGATGGCCTCCAGCGCGTCCAGATCCACCTTGTCCTCGCCGGCGCCCTTCGGATCGCCGACGCCGATGGTGTAGATCGTCACCCCCTCCTGGTCGGCGATGGCCGCGGCGTTGATCGGGGACATCCGGCTCGCGGTGTCGGCACCGTCCGACAGCAGCACCAGCAGACGCTGATCGACCTCGGAGGCCTCGAAGGTGCGGATCGAGAGGCCGATGGCGTCTCCGATCGCGGTGTGCGGCCCCGCCATGCCGACCTGCGTGGTGTCCAGCAGGTGCCGGACCGAGGCCAGATCCTCGGTGAAGGGCGTCTGCACGAAGGCGCGACTGCCGAAGACGATGAGCGCGATCCGGTCGCCATCCCGCGCCTCGATGAAATCGCCGACCACGTCCTTGACCACCTGCAGGCGCTGCTGCGGCGTGCCGTCTTCGCCGGGCATGTCGCGGGCGTCCATCGAACCGGAGATGTCGACCGCCAGCACCATGTCGCGGGCCGCCTTGTCGATCTCGGTCTTCTGGCCGAGCAGTTCCGGCCGCGCCAGCCCCAGCACGACAAGGCCCCAGCAAAGGATCGCCGCGAGGGTCTGCAGCCGCCTGCGACGCAAGACCTGGGCGCCGGCCTGCGGCTCCAGCCCGCTGGCCTCGGCGATCTGCCGGAAGAACGGGATGCGGATGCCGGGCGTGCGCTCCCGATGCGGCGGGGCGAAGCGCCAGACGAACCAGGGGGCGGGCAACAGCAGGAGCGCCCAGGGAAAGGCCAGCGCCAGCGTCATGCCGCGGCCTCCCCGCGACGGTGGCGGCGCACCCATGTCTCGACCAGCCGGGTCACCGCCGGATCGGGCGGCAGCGGGCGCCAGGGCGCCTGCACGAGCGCCTTGCCGGCCTCGCCGGTGAAATCGCATCCCGGGCAGCTCGCCGCGAGAAAGGCCAGCCAGTCCGCGCCGGTCTCCGAGGCCACCTGCGCCCGCGGATAGGCCGAGAGTGCGGCGCGGCGCAGGATCTCCGCCAGACGCGCGGGATCGTCGCCCGCCTGCCCGATCTCGACCAGCGCGGCCCGGCGATAGGCATTGGCGCGCCGATGCTCCCGCCAGCGCCACCCGCCCCAGACAGCCAGCGCCAGCAGCACGAGCCCGAGCCAGATCCAGCCGCCGGTCGCCGGCCACATGGAGATCGGCGCCGGCTCGGGCACCGGCTTCAGCATGTCGAGCATCTCGACCAGGTTCTTGCCGTCGGTGTCGGGAAGATCCGCCATCAGCGCGCCTCCGGCAGGCCCATCAGGCCCCTCATCTGCGGCAGCGTTTCCTCGCCGGCGGTCAGTGGCAGGACCGGGATGCCGTATTTCCGTGTCCAGTCCAGAACGCGGGCCATCCGCGCGCTGACCACGCTTTCGATCCCCGACCGGGTCTCGCCGGCCCCGGCGTCGAGTTCCACCTGAAGCTGGCCGTCGGAAGCAACGAACCGGAACTCCTCGGGCAGGTTCAGCCCAGAGGGATCGGCGATCGGAAAGAGGATCACGTCGTTGTGCTGCGCCAGCCGCCGGATCAGCTTTTCCGTGCGGTCGTCGGCCTCGTCGAAATCGCTGAAGATCAGGATGAGCGAGCCGGTCTTGGCGATCCGCGCGGCGGCCTCAAGCGGGGCATTGAGCGGTTGCGGCGTTGACACCTCGCGCTCGGCATGGAGCGCGCAATTCGCCCGCGCGATGGCCCCGAGCAGCCGGTTCAACGCCGCGTCGCCGGATTTCGGGCGCAGCTCGGCCCGCGCATCGTCGCCAAAGACGATGCCGCCCACCCGGTCGCCCTGCGCCCGAATGCGATGGGCGGCGAGGGCCGCAGCCTCGGCGGCGGTGACCGATTTCATGTTGCGCGTGGTGCCGAAGAACATGGTCATCCGCTGATCGACCAGCAGCAGCGCCGGGCGATCCCGCTCCTCGGTGAAAACGCGGACATAGGGCTCGCCGGTCCGCGCGGTCACC
This sequence comes from Tropicimonas sediminicola, assembly GCF_900188335.1. Lineage (GTDB taxonomy): Bacteria > Pseudomonadota > Alphaproteobacteria > Rhodobacterales > Rhodobacteraceae > Tropicimonas > Tropicimonas sediminicola. The sequence goes on from NZ_FZOY01000006.1 coordinate 84,730, forward strand.
TTCCAGTCGATGGTGCGGGGGTCGTCTCCGATCCGGTAGTCGCGCAGCTCCTCGAAATCGAGCCCGCGCCCCCTGAGCCGCGACGCATGCCGCCCGTTCATCGCCGAGCGCGCAGGCTGGCGCGGCAGGAAGCTGAGCTGCCGCGCAGGCCCGGCAAGCCGGCGCAGATGCGCCAGGTCGGTATGGATGCGCGGATCGGGTGCGGGCGCCATCGGCCGGCCTCAGGGCAGCGCGGTGAGCTTGACGATTTCGTCGATCACCTGGTCGGTGCCGATCCCGTCTCCCTGCGCCTCGTAGCTGAGCGAGACACGGTGGCGGAACACGTCGTGCACGATGGCGCGCACATCGGCCGGATCGACATAATCGCGTCCCTCGAGCCAGGCATGGGCCCGGGCGCATTTGTCGAGCGCGAGAGAGGCACGCGGGCTGGCGCCGATCTCGATCCAGCGCGCCAGATCCTCCGACAGCGCCGCCGGGGTTCGGGTGGTCTGCACAAGGTCGGCCATGTAGCGGTCCATCGCCTCCGCGACATGGATCTGCCCGATCTCCACCCGGGCGTCGAACACCGCCTGCTGCGGGATCACGGGCGGTTTCTCGCCCCCGCCGCCGGATTGCGCCTGCTGCTCCTCGCCGCGCACCAGCCGGATCACCTCCACCTCGTCCTCGACGGGCGGGTAGACGATCTCGACCTTCATCAGGAACCGGTCCATCTGCGCCTCGGGCAGCGGATAGGTGCCCTCCTGCTCGATCGGGTTCTGGGTCGCCATCACGATGAACAGCGGCGGCATCTTGTGCGTGGTGCCGGAGACGGTCACCTGCCGCTCCTCCATTGCCTCCAGCAGCGCCGCCTGAACCTTGGCGGGCGCCCGGTTGATCTCGTCGGCCAGCACGATGTTGGCAAAGATCGGCCCGGGCTCGAAGCGGAACTCGGCCGCGCCCTGCGCCTGGTGGTAGACCTCGGTGCCGGTGACATCCGAGGGCAGCAGGTCGGGCGTGAACTGGATGCGCGAGAAATCCGCCTCCAGGTTCTTGGCCATCGCCTTGACCGCGCGCGTCTTGGCGAGCCCCGGCAGGCCCTCGATCAGCAGGTTGCCGTTGGCCAGCAGGCCGATCACCAGCCGCTCGATCACCTCGCGCTGGCCGATGATCGTCTCACCCATCCGCGCCTGGAGGGCGGCAATCTGTTCGCGGGCGCTGCCCCGGGCTGTCTCGTTCATGTGTCTTTCTCCTTGCCGCCCGCCGGCGCCGCGTCCCGGGCCAGCGCGTCGCGGGCCTCGTGCATGCGCTGCAGGAAATCCTCGTCGACCTGCGGAAACTGCGGGTCGATCCGCTCCAGCGTGTCCAGCAGCACCGACGAAACCACGAGCCGCGCGTACCACTTGTTGTTCGCCGGCACGACGAACCAGGGCGCGTAGCCGCGCGCGGTGTTGCGGATCATGTCCTCGTAGGCGGCCATGTAGGCATCCCAGTGCTTGCGCTCCTCGATATCGCCAAGCGAGAACTTCCAGTTCTTCTCCGGTTCGTCGATCCGGTCGAGGAAGCGCCGCGCCTGCTCGTCCTTCGAGATGTGGAAAAAGAACTTGAGCACCGCCGTGCCGCTGTTCGAAAGGTGCCGCTCGAAGGCCCGGATGTCCTTGAAGCGGCGCTTCCAGAAGGCGTCGTCAATGGTGTCCTGCGGGATCGCGCGCCCCTCCAGGATCTCGGGATGCACCCGCACCACGAGCACTTCCTCATAGTGGGATCGGTTGTGGATGCCGATCCGCCCCCGCTCGGGCAAGGCCACCGCATGACGCCACAGGAAGTCGTGTTTCAACGCGACCGGACCGGGTTGCTTGAACGAGGTCACGTCGCAGCCCTGCGGGTTGATGCCCGACATGACATGCTCGATGGCGCTGTCCTTGCCGCCGGCATCCATCGCCTGAAACACCATCAGAACCGCGGACTTGCCCTCGGCATAAAGCCGCTCCTGCAGCCTGCCGAGCGACTTGCGGCAATCCTCCAGCAGGTCCTTGGCCTCCGCCTTCTCGACGTCGACGCCGTTGGTGTCGCCTGGGTCGACGCTGTCCAGCCGAAACGACTTGCCGTCGTCGACCCGGTGACGCCGGGCCAGATCGCTTGCCTTCAGCGACATCCACGTTCCTCCCGTTCAGGACCCGACCTCATTCCGGCCAGATCGTCTTCCAGTCCTCCGCCATGTCGACGATCAGCCAGCCGCGGTCCGGCCCCTCGTCGAGACCGCGGTTCAACTGCCCCACATGGCTGTCCCGGTCATAGGCAAACTCGCGCTCTCCGTCGGTGTGGTGCACCAGCATCCCGAAACGCGCGCCCTCGCCCGCGGTCGTGTATTCCAGCATCTGGAAATCGCCGTCGGAGTTGCCGGCCGCGAAGATCGGCCGCTGGCCGATGTGACGGATGATGCCGACCGGCTTGCCTTCCTTGTCGTCGATGAAGCTGATGCCGCCGTCCTTCTGCAGGACAGGCACGCCGTCCACCACCTGGTAGCTGGTGTTGCCCTGGCTGCCGATCACCTGCGACGGAGGGATGCCATAGGCCTCCTGAGAGATCGCGCGGATGAAGTCGATGCCGCCGCCGGAGACGATATAGGTCGTGAAATCCTCGTCCCGCAGGTAGCTCAGCAGTTCCAGCATCGGCTGGTAGATCATGCTGGCATAGGTCTTGCCGGTCGTCGGATGGGTCGCGGTGGTGAGCCACTCGTAGGCACTGGCCTCGAAGGCGTCGACCGTGATGTCGCCGTGCGACACGTTGATGATCTCGAGCAGCCCTTCCTCGCCGCCGGCCATGATCCCCTCCATGTCGCCCGCCGCCGCGGCCTTGAGCACGTCGGAGCTGAGGATGGACGGATCGGCCTCGGCCTTCTCCTTCAGGATGTCGAGCGCGTAGAGAAGCTGGAAATACACCGGCTGCTCGGTCCAGAGGCAGCCATCGTTGTCAAAGGTCGCGATACGATCGGCCGGGGTGACGTAATCCTCGGACGCCGGATCCGTCACGGATTCCACGAAGGCGATGATGCGATCCTTGGCCTCGGTCCCGTTCCAGGACGGCAGCGGATCGGCAAGGGCCATGCCGGCGGACAGCGCAACGGCCGCAACGGCGATACTGAAATGTTTCATGAAAAATGCTCCCGGAGGTTGGGTCGGGACCGGCCGCAGCCAGTCCCGACACTGTCGTGTCACCAGGTCACTGGTTGCCTTGGGAGCCTTGCTGGATCTGCTCCATGACGGCGCTCAGGTTGAAGCTGCCAGGCTTCTGACGCGGCGGGAACTGCTCGAAGCTCTGCAGCCACTGGCCGACATAGGCCGCGGCCGGAGCGATGACGAACATGTGCTCCAGGTACCAGCGCTGGAAGCCCATCGCGTTCTCCTCGCGGGCGCGCTCGAAGGGATCCATCCGCAGGTTGGCCAGCAGCGGTGCGCGCAGCACCTTGAACGGCTCCTGCCAGACTTCGAGGCCTTCGCCGGCCTGCTCCAGGAAGGTGATCTTCCAGTTGTCGTAGCGCAGCGCGGCCGGTTCACCGTCGTCGGTCCAGTAGATGAATTCCTTGCGCGGCCATTCCGCCTCGCCCCGAAGCGCCGGGCCGAGGTCGTAGCCGTCGAGATGGACATTGTATTCCCGCCCGATCGCCTCGACGCCGCCCGCGAGCAGCTGTTCCTTGATGTCCGGCACGCCGGCGGCGGCCAGCAGGGTCGGCAGCATGTCCTCATGCGCGCCGATCTCGTTGACCACGGTGCCCGGCTCGATCACCTCGGGCCAGCGGATCATCGTCGGCACGCGGAAGCCACCCTCCCACTGGGTGTTCTTCTCGCCCTTGAACATCGTCGTGCCGCCATCGGGCCAGGTGAAGGTCTCGGCGCCGTTGTCGGTCGAGTACATCACGATGGTGTTGTCGGCGACGCCAAGCTCCTCGAGCTTGTCGAGCAGCTGGCCCACGTGGCCGTCATGCTCCACCATGCCGTCGGCATAGACGCCGAGACCGGTCACCCCGTCGCTCTCTTCCTTGAGGTGGGTGAAGATGTGCATCCGGGTGGAGTTCCACCACAGGAAGAACGGCTTCTCCTGCGCAACCGCGCGGTCGAGGAAATCGAGCGCGGCGGCGGTCACTTCCTCGTCGACCGTCTCCATGCGCTTCCTGGTCAGCGGGCCGGTGTCCTCGATGGTGCCGTCGGCCGAGGACTTGATGACGCCGCGCGGGCCGAACTGCTCGCGGAAGGCCGGATCCTGGGGATAATCCGGGTTCTCCGGCTCTTCCTCGGCGTTCAGGTGGTAGAGGTTGCCGAAGAACTCGTCGAAACCGTGGTTGGTCGGCAGCATCTCGTCGCGGTCGCCGAGGTGGTTCTTGCCGAACTGGCCGGTCATGTAGCCGAGCGGCTTCAGAAGGCCGGCGATGGTCGGATCCTCGACCATCATCCCTTCCGGCGCACCCGGCAGGCCGACCTTGGTCAGGCCGGTGCGGATCGGCGACTGGCCGGTGATGAAGGCCGCGCGGCCGGCGGTGCAGCTCTGCTGGCCGTACCAGTCGGTGAACAGCGCGCCTTCCTCGGCGATGCGGTCGATGTTGGGCGTCTCGTAACCCATCATTCCGCGGTTGTAGGCGCTGGTGTTGAACTGGCCGATGTCATCGCCCCAGATCACCAGGAAGTTCGGAAGGTCGGCCTCTTGCGCCCAGACGCCCGGCGTGCTCAGGGCAAGGCCCGTGGCGGCAATTGCCACGACGTTCTTCAGTCTATGCATTTCGGGATCTCCCCTCTTCAGAACCAAACGAACCAGGCGCCGACTGTTCCCCAGCCGGTCGCCTGATCCGCATCGAAGCTTTGGTCGGGGCCGCCCCGCGAGACGGCCCTTGCTGTTGTTGTCGGCGTTACTGCGCGCCGGAACCGGAGGAGAGCTTCTCCATCACCTTGTCGAGGCTGAAGGAGGCAGCTTCCTGACGCGGCGGGAATTCCTCGAAGGTGGCGAGGAAGTTGGCCACGTAGGCCTGGGCCGGCACCAGCATGTAGGCGCGGTCGAGCAGCCAGTCGTAATAGGTGTTCGACGTGCGATAGGCGCGCTCGTAGGGGTCGCGGCGCAGGTTGAAGATCAGCGGCACGCGTAGCGGCGTCAGTGGCTCCATCCAGGCACGGAACGTGCTCCAGGCCTTCTGCTCGAGGAAGGTGATCTTCCAGTCCATGTAGCGCAGAGCGGCAAGGTCGCCGTCATCGGTGAAGTAGAAGATCTCCTTGCGCGGGCTCTCTTCCGTTTCGCCGGTCAGCAGCGGCAGGATGTTGTAGCCGTCGAGGTGGACCTTGTAGTCGCGTCCGCCGCCGACTTCGGCCACGGTGACACCCTCCAGAAGGTCTTCCTTGACGGTCTCGTTGCCGGCTGCGGCCAGGAAGGTCGGAAGCCAGTCCATGTGGTGGACGATCTCGTTGACCACCTCGCCCTCGGCGATCTTGCCGGGCCAGCGGACCATCGCCGGAACGCGCCATGCGCCTTCCCACTGGGTGTTCTTCTCGCCCCAGAACGGGGTCATCGCGGCATCCGGCCAGGTGTTCATGTGCGGGCCGTTGTCGGTCGAGTAGAACACGATGGTGTTGTCGGCGATGCCGAGGTCGTCGATCTTCTGCAGGAACTGACCGATGTGCAGGTCGTGCTCGATCATGCCGGCGGTGTATTCATCCACGTTCTTGCCGACGATCTCGTTGGCCTGCTGGCGCATCTCGTCCTTCACGTGGGTGCGGAAGTGCATCCGGGTGCCGGACCACCAGACGAACCACGGCGTACCGGCGGCTTCCTGGCGATCGATGAAGTCGAGCGCGGCGGCGACGGTTTCGTCGTCCACGGTCTCCATGCGCTGCTTGGTCAGCGGCCCGGTGTCCTCGATGGTGCCGTCGGCCGACGACTTGATGACGCCGCGCGGGCCCCACTTGTCGCGGAAGGTCGACCCGTCGGGCAGGACCATATCGCCCGGGTAATCCTCGTTCTCCGGCTCTTCCTCGGCGTTCAGGTGATAGAGGTTGCCGAAGAACTCGTCGAAGCCGTGGTTGGTCGGCAGGTGCTCGTCGCGGTCGCCGAGGTGGTTCTTGCCGAACTGGCCGGTCGCGTAACCTTCGGCCTTGAGCAGGCCGGCAATGGTCGGATCCTCGACCTGCATGCCTTCCTCGGCGCCCGGCAGGCCCACCTTGGACAGGCCGGTACGGAACACCGACTGCCCCATGATGAAGGACGAGCGGCCGGCGGTGCAGGACTGCTCACCGTAGTAATCGGTGAATATCAGACCTTCTTCGGCAATCCGGTCGATGTTCGGGGTCTCGTACCCCATCAGCCCCATCGTGTAGGCCGAGATGTTCGACTGCCCCACGTCATCCCCCCAGATGACGAGAATGTTGGGCTTGTCTTCCTGCGCCATCGCAATCCCGGCGCAAAGGCTCAGCGCCCCCGCCATGGTCGCTCCGACATACGTCCGATAGGACTGCTTCAATGTCATGAACTTACTCCCTGTTTCGCGGCCATCGGCCGTCCATGTACCGGGTGCCCCGGTCAAACAAAAAACTGGTCACTCAAATTCTACTAGACGTCATGAACGTGATAGTATCGTGACCCCAGCTATCAAGCAGCACTTTCTTGTCTGCATACCCACACTTCCGCCAACACGCTGACACGTCAGCCAAAATGCGGAACTGTGTAGGCCTTGATAGTCGAGTCGTTCAGGGCTAATCCCATCAATTGATGGAAAGCATGAAAGAATCTTCGCTCGAGTTCGACCGGGAGCGGGCCGCAGAGGTTCTGGGCACGCGCGGATGGCTCTCGGAGCGCTCGCCCGCCTTCCGCGAGCAGATTCTCGAGACCGGGCGCCTGATGCGTTTCGAGGATGGCCAGCCGCTGTATCATGTCGACGACGAACCCGAAGGGCTGTTCGGCCTGGTCTCTGGCTCGGTCCGGATCGAAATCCCGGGCGGCCTCGAGGAGGCGATCTTCGTCCACCAGGCGGAGCCCGGATTCTGGATTGGTGATCTGGCGCTGTTCTCGAAGCAGAAGCGGCTGGTCGGTGTCACGGCGCGCGGACCGATCCACGTCTATTTCGTCCCGACCGACCGGCTCCGGGCCATGCTGCGCAGCACGCCGGACTTCATCGAGGATTTCTACGCGCTGACGCATCAGAACATGGCGCTCGCGCTGCGTCTGCTGGCAAATATCTCGGTCGGCAACGCCGCGCAGCGGATCAGGCTGCGTCTGCTGCATCAGGATGAGCAGGTCGCCGATCCGGGGAACTGGATCCGTCTCTCGCAGGATGAGCTGGCGATGCTCGCCGCGGTTTCCCTGCCGACCCTGCAACGCACCCTGCGCAGGCTGGCCGATGCCGGGCTGATCGAGCTGGGCTACGGCCGCATCCGCATCCTCGACCGCGAGGCCCTCCGGGCAGACGCCGCGCCGTAAAATTTTCCGGTTTGTCACGCTCTTGCTGGCGCGACGCGGCATCGAACGATACCATGCGCTCAAAAGCAGTGAAGGGTGTGGCGATGATGGATCCTGCGACGCGGCTTGGCACCGCGCCTCTTTGGCTTGCCTGTGCATGGCTCGCAGGTGCGCTTGCCGTGGCAGCGCAGGACCAGCCGGAATCGCCCGCGGTCGAGCCCCCGGCCTACGTGGGCACCATGGCTTGCGCCGAATGCCACACCGCCGAATTCGAAAGCTGGACCGGCTCGCACCACGATCTCGCCTGGACCGAACCGACCGCCGAGAACATCCTCGGCGATTTCGATGACGTGACCTTCGAACACCAGGGCGTGACCACCACCTTCAGCCGCGAGGGCGACCAGTTCTTCATCGAGAGCGACGGGCCCGATGGCGCGCTGACCAGGTGGCCGGTGGCCGGGGTGATCGGCATCACCCCGCTCCAGCAGTATTTCGTCGAGACCGAACCGGGGCGGATGCAGAGCTTCGACATCCCCTGGGACGTGATCGAGAACCGCTGGTACCACATGTATCCCGAGGAGCACCTGCCTGCGGGCGACGGCTTTCACTGGACCGGCCCCTACAAGAACTGGAACGCGCGCTGCGCGGAGTGCCACGCGACCGATTTCCAGCGCAACTACGACCTGCAGACCGGCAGCTACGCCAGCACCGCGAGCGAGATCGGCGTCGGCTGCGAGGCATGCCACGGCCCCGGCTCGGCCCACCTAGACTGGGCGGCGGCGGTCGATGCGGGCACGGAGTTCGAGGTTCCGCCGGCCCTGAGCCCGACGGGCTTCACGGTGGACTACGCCGCCTCCGACGCCGAGACGGAAATGCAGCAATGCGCCTCCTGCCATTCCCGGCGCGGCACCTATCTGGGTGGGTCTCCCCTGCCCGGCACGCCGTTCCACGACGCCTACCGGCTCTCCACCCTGCGCGACCCGCTCTACCACGCGGACGGCCAGATCCGCGACGAGGTCTATGCCTACGGCTCCTTCCTCCAATCCAAGATGTATGCCGCAGGCGTCCAGTGCTCGGACTGCCACGACGTGCACAGCGCCACGCATTACAACGAGGGCAACGACGTCTGCGCCACCTGCCACTCGCCGGCGGGCAACTCGGACTTCCCGACCCTGAAGCTGGCCGAGTACGACTCGCCCGAGCACCATTTCCACCCCGAGGACAGCGAGGGCGCGCAATGCGTTTCCTGCCACATGATCGAGCGGGTCTACATGGGCGTCGACGGGCGGCATGACCATTCGTTCCGCGTGCCGCGCCCGGACCTGACCATTGCCGTCGGCACGCCCAACGCCTGCACCGACTGCCATGCGGAGGAAGGCCCCTACTGGGCGCAGGAGGAGCTGGACAAGCGCTTCCCGAACTCCGCCTATCGCGGCGATCACTTCGCGCTGGCCTTCGACGCCGCCTTCAAGGGCGAGGCGGGGATGGGCGACACCCTGGTGTCGATCGCGCTCAGCCCGTCCATGCCGGGGATTGTCCGGGCGACGGCGCTGGAACTGCTCGCGCCGCAGGCCACGCCGGAGCAGGCCGAGCAACTGGCGCTGCTACTGGAAGATGCCGACCCGATGGTCCGCACCCATGCCGTCTCGCTGCAACGTGTCGCGGCGCCGACCGACATGGTCGTGCGCATCCTGCCGCGACTGTCGGACGAGAGCCGGTCGGTCCGCATCGCCGCCGCGCGCGAGATGCTTGCCGCCCCGATTGCCCACTTGCCCGACGCCAACGCCCGGGCGCTGGCCGGCGCAATGGGCGAATGGCAGTCCTCGCTCGCCAACACCGCCGATTTCCCGGAGACCCAGCTTGTTCTGGGCGGCATCGCCCTGACCACGCGCAACCTCGAAGGGGCGATCAGCGCCTTCGGTGAGGCCACGCGGCTCGATCCGCAGCTCGTTGCCGCCTGGTCGATGCTGGTTCGGCTCCGCGCAGCGAGCGGCGACGAGGATGGCGCCCGCGAGGTGCTGACCGAGGCGCTGTCGCTGAACCCGGAGGATCCGACGCTGCTCGGCCTCGAGGCACAGCTGCCCTAGAACGCGCGGCGCGAGGACCTACCTGACAGGGAGACCGCAGCCCCGAGGGGTGCGTTCGGGCAGACATGCTGTCCGGCCGGCCCCGACCGACGGAGACGCCCCGATGCCCCCATCCGCCCGCCGCCTCGCCGCTTCCACGCTCGCCCTCGCCCTGGCCGCCGCCGGCGCCACGGCGCAGGATTTCAACGCCACCCCGCCCAACGCCGAAGGGCAGACGCCCGCCTTCGCCGGCCAGACCCGCGCGCCGGTGATCTCCGACCCCGTGCAACTCGACCGCGAGGTCGTGGCCGACGGGCTCCAGCACCCCTGGGGCATGGACCAGCTGCCCGACGGCAGCTGGATCGTCACCGAGCGCCCCGGCCGTATGCGGATCATCCTGCCCGATGGCCGCCGCTCCCGCCCGATCGACGGCCTGCCAGAGGTCGACGCCCGCCGCCAGGGCGGGCTGCTCGACGTGGTGGTGCGCGAGGATTTCGCGACCAGCCGCGAGGTCTGGTGGAGCTATTCCGAGCCTGCCGAGAGAGGCCGCAACCGGTTGGCGGTGGCGACCGGCGTGCTGTCGCCCGATGCCGGGCGGATGGAGCAGGTCGAGGTGATCTTTCGCCAGGAGCCGGCGGTCGATTCCACGATGCATTTCGGCTCGCGGCTCGTCTTCGACCGGTCCGGCGCGCTCTTCGTTACTACGGGAGACCGCCACGGGCCGCGCGAATCCGCCCAGGACGTCGCAACCCACCTCGGCAAGGTGCTTCGGATCAGCCCCGAGGGCGGTCCTGCCTCGGGCAATCCGCAGATCGCCGGCGGGCGGCCGGAGATCTGGTCGCTCGGGCATCGCAACATCCAGGGCGCTGCGCTTGACGGGGCGGGCCGCCTCTGGACGGTCGAACACGGCCCCCGCGGCGGCGACGAGCTGAACCGCCCCGAGGCCGGTGCGAACTACGGCTGGCCGGTGATCTCTTATGGCCAGGAATATTCCGGCGCGCCGGTCGGACAGGGCGCCACTGCCCGCGATGGGCTGGAGCAGCCACGCTACTACTGGGACCCGGTGATCGCCCCCTCCGGCATGGCCTTCTACGACGGCGCGCTCTTCCCCGATTGGCGCGGCAGCGTGCTGATCGGCGGGCTGACCGGGCAGGCGCTGGTACGGCTGACGCTGGAGGACGAGGCCGTGACCGGCGAGGCGCGTTACCTCGAAGGGCGCGGACGGGTGCGGGATGTGGATGTCGCGGCGGACGGCGCGGTCATGCTGCTGATCGACGCGCGGGACGGTGCGCTGGTCCGCCTTGCGCCCGAGCGCTGACGGCCCGCCTCACTCCGGCGGCGATTCCTCGTCGTCGCCACCGTTCCCGAAGGCGATGAAGAACTCGTAGACGCAATAGGCGCCGAGCACGAGAAAGACGGTGCCCCAGAGCGGCGAGGCCGCGAGGAACTCGATCAGCGCCCAGCCGAGCGTGACCGCCACGATCGCCACCCGCCGCCAGAGCGGGGCATAGAACGGGTGGTTGCGGTCGAGCAGCTTCATGCCTCAGGTCCTCGCTGGAATGCGCAGGGACCTGTGTGCCTCGTGCGGCCCGGTCAGTCCAGCCCTCAGGCGAAAGGGGCCGCCCGCTCGATCAGTTCCGCGAGGTTCGGCTCGTCCGGATTTCGCGGCTGGCCCGGGTGGATGATGCTCACCTGGCAGCCCTCCGCCGCCTCGACCAGTTGCCGGTAGGTGCCGGCGTCCGGATCGGCGATATAGGCCTGCATGTTCTCGTTGTAGCGGAACATGGCGCTGTTCACCTGGGTGCATTCGTTGCAGGTGGTGCAGCGGGCGGTCTCGATCCAGGGCACGCCGTCGGCTGCCCCTTCATCGGCTGGCTCGGCCGCAACCGGGGGCGCCTCTGCAACGGCCGGTGCCGGTTCCGGCGCCAGAGCGGGTTCCGGCTCGGCCTCGGCCTTGCGCTCCGCCGCCTCCCGCGCCTTCCGTTCGGCGGCAAGCAACCGCAGGGCGTGGGAATTGTTCACCCCCGCCAGTTCGAGCAGCCGCCGCCAGGCATCGTTGCAGCGCAGCGCCGCCTCGACGATCTTGGCGTCGACGACAACCCGGAAAAGCCGGTTCTCGGGATCGATGCCGAGCACGTAACTGCTCTCGATCGCGTTGCCCTCGTCCGGTTCGGCCAGATGCTCGGCGGTGGGCATCATCGCAGGCGTCCAGCCGTCCTGTGGCACCGCATGGCAGAACCGCTGGTAGCGCGCGTCGCAAATCGCGAAATCCGCAAAGCTGAAGGCGATCCTCTCCCGGCAGCCCTGCCCCTCGCGGTCCTCGTAGTCCAGCACATGCTCCGGCCAGTCCGCCTCGCATTGCGGGTTGACCGAGAGATCGAAGCGCGAGGCGAGGTCCGCCCCGGCGGCCGGATCATAGGTGAAGTTCGGGAAGACCCGCGCCTCGGTCGCCGCGGCGGACAACACGTAGGGCGCGACCCCGCGCACGCTCGGCGTGGCGCCGGAGTAGATGCAGAACAGCGCCGGCCCGTCGTAATCCATCCCCCGTCGCAGCGCCCGGCACATCCGGAAGAGATGCGCACTGGCAGCCTGGAAGACGAAAGCGTTGTTCAGTCCCATCGCCATCGAGGCGAGCCGCGTCGTGCCGGCGCCGAAGCTGTTGCGCGGCGGTTCGGGCGCGGTCGGGCCGAGCAGGTCGTCGACCTGGATCAGCACCGTGATCGGCAGCCCGCAGGCCAGCGCCTCGTAGGCGCGGGCAATCTCGGCCGAGACCGTCACGCCGTCCCTCAGGCAGATCAGGGCCGAGGGCAGCAGGTCCATCTGCTCGGCGGTCAGATCACTCTCGTCGAAACGGGCAAAGACCGGGTCGTGCAACTCGGGCCGATACTTGTTATCCACCTCGAGCTCGGCGACGGTCATCGCCTTGGTGAATTCCAGCACGTCCGGCAGGCGCGCCCGATGCGCGTTGAGCGCGTCCGAGACGCTGGTGAAAGTGTAGTTGTAGGGCTCCGGCCTCTTGGGGCAGCTTTGGGACGCGCGGCCCGGACCGAAAAACGGCTGACATCGAAGCGCCTCGAGCGCGTGCCGGATACGTTTCACCCGGTCCTCCGGCAGGCGATCCTCGGGCCGTGCCCGCTCCAGCACACCGGACAGCGCGTCGAAGTCGATCGACCCGTCGACGTCGCGCCCCATGGCGGAAGCCAGCGCCTCGGCTCCATGCGCCTCGTGCGATTTCATATGGTCGGACTTCAGGATGTCGGACAGGCGGAGGATCAGGCTCTCCACCCGCTTGCGGAAGCGCCGCGCCTTGGCGTCCTGCCGGGCCTTCCAGGCATGGGTGACGACCCGGGCCGGGGTTTCCGCGTTGCAGCCGATCACCTCGCCGTCGAGGTCCAGATGCCGGCGGGCGGCGTCGAGGTTGCTGTCGAGCGGCCCGAAGGGCGCCTCGCCGCTCTCCTTCACCATCTCGGCGGCGGCCGTGCGCCAGAGCGCCGAGAGCCGCCCTGCCCGCCCGCCATTCACCGCGCGGCGGATCCGGGCTTCGAGCTTCAGCACCTGTTGGCGCATCGCCTCGCCATCGGCGCCGGGAGCGGCCGCGGCCTTGAGGATGTCGTCGATGATCCGGCTAAGCGGGCGCAGGAGCGTGGCGCCCTGCCCCTCGTCCACCAGCACCAGCGGGTAGTCGTGGCGAAGTTCGGAAAGCGCGCCATAGCGGGCGAAAAGCGCCGGGCGCAGCGCGCTCACGGACGCGGGCGCCGCGTCCTTGATGGATGGAAAGCTGTTGGCGAACTGGGCTTGTTGCATGAGCCTTACTCCCCGACCTGCGCGGCCGCGCCGTCGGGCCAGATCCCGACCTTGTCGAATTCCTCGTTGAGCACCGTCTCGACCAGCGCCGGCGTGTTCGGCCGCTCGCCCGCGCGCAGCTCGTCGTAGCAGGGCACGTTCGGGTTCCGGTACAGGATTCCCACAGGGATCTCGCCCTCCAGCGCGGCCAGCGCCAGCGCGCGTTCCATGTTCAGCGGATCGTGGGTTTCCTGGTTCTTGTAGACCCGGCTGAGGTCCGGCGCGAGCCGCAGACCGTCGCCATGGGTCAGGATGCGCATCTTCGACGGATCGCGCACCCAGTCGTCGAACCGGTGCTCCATGAAGTTCGGGCAGCGCTGCAGGATGCGGATGAACGAGAGCCCCTTGTGGTGATAGGCCTGCCGCAGGATCTGGTAGAGCAGGTCCGGGATCCAGTCGACCGCCTGCGCCACGAAGGAGACGTTGGAAACGCCCAGCGTCACCGTCAGCGGGTTGAGCGGATTGAGCGTGGCGCCGAAGGGCGTGGTGTTGCTCTTCATGCCGTGCGGCGAGGTCGGCGAGGCCTGTTTCTTGGTCAGGCCGTAGACGTTGTTGTCGTGCAGCAGCACGGTCATGTTCATGTTGTAGCGGATCGCGTGCAGCCAATGCGCCGCCCCGATCGAGCAGCAATCACCGTCGCCCATGGTGACGAAGACATGCAGGTCGGGCCGGCGGATCTTGATCCCCTCGGCAATCGGCAGGGCGCGGCCGTGGATGCCGTGAAACCCGTAGGCGTTCATGTAATGCGGCAGGCGCGAGGCGCAGCCGATGCCGGAGACGCTGACCGTCTTCTCGGGCGGCAATTGCTCGTCGCGGCAGAGCCGCTGCATGGCGGTCAGGATCGCGGTGTCTCCGCAGCCGGAGCACCAGCGCGGTGCGATCTCGCTCTGGTAGTCGGAGATGGCATAGTCCGTCTGGACCATCTGCATCAGGCACTGACTCATCGAAGCTGTCATCGTTACCCCCTATGCCTTGCCCAGTTTCGCCAGCGCGGCGTCGACGATCGCGGCGGGCTTCAGCGGCTGCCCCCGCGCCTTGCCCCAGCAATCGACATCCACCAGCCAGCGCGACCGCAGGAGCATCGCGAGGTGCGAATAGCGGCGGTTGTCGCCGCCGATCAGCGGATCGTCCTTCGGGTCGTTCCAGTTGTTCTCGATGGTCATCACCTTGTCGAACCGGCGCATTACTTCGTCGATGCCGGATGCCATGGGCTGCAGGAACTTCAGGTGCAGCGAGGACACCCGGTGGCCGTCGGCCCGAAGCCGCTTCACCGCCTCCTCGATGGCGCCGCGGGTGCTGCCCCAGCCGATCAGCAGCAACTCCCCCTCCTCGTCGCCGAAGACGGGCGCCAGCCGCAGGGTCGTCTGCAGGGCGGCGAGCTTGCGCGAACGGTTCAGCAGCCCTTCCTCGTTGATCTCGGGGTCGTAGGCCACGTGGCTGTCGCGGTCATGCGCCAGCCCGGTCAGGCAGTGCATCCCGTTTGGCTGCCCGGGAATGAAGCGCGTGGCGATGCCGGTGCGCTCGTCCCAGTCGTAGGGGCGCGCATCCTCCGGAACCGCGCTCTGGTTGACAGGCGGGGCGAGCCAGTCGGCGTTGAACTTCGGCCGAGGGTATGGCTGCTGCGCCGTGGCAAGCGCCGCGTCGGAGAGGATCACCACCACCATGTTGAAGGTCTCCGCGATCTTGCGCGCGGTGATGACGGAATAGAAGCAATCCTCGATGGAGGAGGCCGCCATCACGACCTTTGGCGCATCGCCGTGCCCGCCGAAGATCGCGGCCATCATGTCGCCCTGCTCGACCTTGGTCGGCAGACCGGTCGACGGCCCGCCGCGCTGCACGTCGATCACGACAAGCGGGATCTCGGCCATGACGGCCAGCCCGATCGCCTCCTGCTTGAGCGAGAGGCCCGGACCGGAGGTGATCGTCACCGCGCATTTGCCGGCATAGGAGGCGCCGATGGCGAAGGTCGCGGCGGCGATCTCGTCCTCGGCCTGGTGCACCACGCAGCCCACCTTCTCGAAGACGCTGCTGAGGTAATGCGACGCTGAGGTCGCGGGCGTGATCGGGTACATCGCGCAGACCTCCATCCCGGAGGCCACGACGCCGAGCGCGAGCGCCGCGTTGCCGTTCATCACCACCTGCGGCTCGGTCACCGGCGGCGCGGGGATCTGGTAGCGCAGGTCGAGATTGGCCTCGGCCCAGGCGCGGCCCGCATCGAGCAGCTCGATATTGGCGTCGACGATCTTCTGGTCCTTCTTGGCGAAGACGAAACGCACCTGCGCCCGGGCCAGTTCGGCATCGAGGCTGTAGATCGCGCAGAGCATCCCCAGCACGAACATGTTCTTGCCGCGCCGCGGGTCCGGAACGGATTTCTGGCACTCCGCCTCCATCGGCACCTCGAAGAGCCGATAGCCCGCCGCCCGCACCTCGTCGCGCACCTTGGCATAGGCGCGGGCGATCTCGGGGTTCGGGTCGTGCGTCCACATGTTCTCGAGGATGATCGTCGCGCCCGGCTTCACCTCGCCCGCGTGCAGCCGGCTCAACAGAACCTGCTCGTTAAAGGCCACGACCAGATCCGCCTCGTCGCCCACGTTGGTCACGCGATGCGCGGCCATGCGGACCCGGTTGCCGCTGGCGCCCGCGACCGAGCGGTGCGGCGGCTGGATCTCGGCGGGGATGATCTCGACCGTCCAGATGCCCATGCCGGACCGCGCGGCGATGGCCGCCAGCGATTGCCCGCAGCGCTGCGCGCCTTCGCCGGAATCGCTCACGACCTCGACGATGTGTTCCTGAAGGATCTCCGCGGTCCGCCCCTGCGGCGCCGCGCCGCCCGGTCCGTCAACCTGCCGCGAAAGCATGGCGGTCTCGGCCTGGTGTTGCTTGCCATTGAGTGTCATTGCCGCCTCTCCGCCTCGTTACGCCAACTGAACATGGGTGAAGGTCTTCTCGGCCAGGTCGATCCCGAACAGGCTGTTGTCGAACCCGTTTCGGTCCGCGGCATAGACGACCGCGCTGTCCCGGATGCCGAGATAGGCCCGGATGCTCGCCGCTGCCCTGCGCCCTGCCCCCATCGCGAGGATCACCGTCGCCGCCCCGGTGACGATGTCGCCGCCGGCATAGACGCCCGCCAGCGAGGTCGCGAGATCGGCGTCGGTGTCGATATAGCCCCACTTGTTGAGCCTGAGCTTCGAGGTCTGGCCGAGGATCGGGTTGGGCGAGGTGCCAATGGCGTAGACCACCGTGTCGGCCTCGAAATCGAACTCGCTGCCCTCCACCGGCACCGGGCGTCGGCGGCCGGACTCGTCGGGCTCGCCAAGTTCCATCTGCTGGCAGCGGATGGTGCGGACGTTGTTCTCGGCGTCGCCCAGCAGCTCGACGGGCGTGGTCAGCCAATGGAACTGGATGCCCTCCTCCTGCGCGTGGTGTAGTTCTTCCTTGCGCGCCGGGCACTCGACCTCGGTACGGCGATAGACGCAATGCACCTCCTCCGCGCCCAGCCGCAGGGAGACCCGCATCGCGTCCATCGCGGTGTTCCCGGCCCCGATCACCGCCACCCGCTTGCCTAGCCCGAGCGGGGTGTCGTAGCTCGGGAAATCGCCGGCATGCATCAGGTTGCAGCGCGTCAGCAGTTCATTGGCCGAGAGCACGCCGTTGAGGTTCTCGCCGGGGATGTCCATGAAACGCGGCGTTCCGGCCCCCGCGCCGATGAACACGGCGTCGAAGCCCATCTCGCCCAGCATCTGCTCCACGGTGAAGAGCCGCCCCACCAGCGTGTTGCAGCGGATTTCGACCCCGAGTGCCTCCAGGTTGGCGATCTCGGCGTCGACCACGCTGTTGGGCAGGCGGAACTCCGGGATGCCGTAGCGCAGCACTCCGCCCGGCGCGTGCAGCGCCTCGAAGATCGTCACCTTGCAGCCCGCCTTGGCGAGATCGGCGGCGCAGGCCATGCTCGCCGGGCCCGATCCGACGATGCCGACGCGGAACGGCACCGGCTCGATGTGGCTGGTCTTGCGCCAGCCGTTTGCGATCGCCTGGTCGCCCAGCCAGCGCTCCAGCCGCCCGATCGCCACCGGCTCCAGCCGGTCGCCCACCGGGCAGACGCCCTCGCACTGCTCCTCCTGCGGACAGACGCGGCCGCAGACCGCGGGCAACAGCGTCGAGTCGGTCAGGTGGTTCCAGGCGCCCTCGAAATCCTTGCCGATCATCTTTGCGATGAAGCCGGGGATGTCGATGTTGACCGGGCAGCCCTCGACGCAGGCCGGCTGCGGGCACATCAGGCAGCGCTCGCATTCCAGCAGCGCGTTCTCGCGGTCGAAACCGAGCGCCACTTCCTCGAAATTCCGCGCCCGGGCCTCCGGGTCCTGCACGGGCATGAAGGCCCGCTCCTGCGGAATGCTGCGGATCGTCTTGCGGGCCATGCTCACGCCTTCTCGCTTGTCGCGCCCTCGGGCGCCATTGCCAGCCGGCGGCAGCTGGCGTCGTAGCGGTCCAGCGCCTCCCGCTCCTGCGGCCGGTAGCGCGCCAGCCGCGCCATCAGGTCATCGAAATCCACCTCGTGGCCGTCGAAATCCGGCCCGTCAACACAGGCGAACCTGATCCGGCCGCCCACCCGCACCCGGCAGCCGCCGCACATGCCGGTGCCATCCACCATGATCGGGTTCAGGCTCACCATTGTCCTGATCCCGTGCGGCCGGGTCGCTTCGGCGCAGGCCCGCATCATGATCGGCGGGCCGATGGCGACGAGCTCGTCGATGTCGCCATGCGCGGCGATCGCCTGTTCGATGCCCTGCGTGACCAGCCCCTTGATCCCGGCCGAGCCGTCGTCGGTGCAGATCACGAACTCGTCGCAGACATCGCGGAACTTCTGCTCCCAGAAGATCAGCTCGCGGCTGCGGAAGCCCACCACGCCGATCACGTAGGCGCCGGCCTCCTTGAAGGCGCGCGCCTGCGGATAGATCGGCGCGACGCCCAGCCCGCCGCCGACGCAGATCACCTTGCGCGCGTCCGAGATCTCGCTGGGAATGCCCATCGGCCCGACCAGTCCGAAGAGCCGCGCCCCCGGCACCATCCGGGCCTGCATCTCGCGGCTGGACTTGCCGACCGCCTGAACCACCAGCGTGATGGTGCCCGCCTCCCGGTCGAAATCGGCGATTGTCAGGGGAATCCGTTCGCCGTGATCGTCCAGCATGACGATGACGAACTGTCCAGGACGCGCCGCGCGGGCCATCTGGGGATGACTGACCTCGAGGAGGAATGTCGTCTCCGAGAAATCCTGGCGGTCGACCACCGGAAAGCCGCCGCCCCGATCCGCCTTGCCATCCGGCGTGGAAACGGCCGCTGCAGACGCGCCCGGCACCCTGTCCTCCTCAGACATCGGCATCCTCCTCCCGAAGTGTGGCGTTGTCGGACCCCATTGCCCGGGCTCGCCAACGCGGCCGACCCTAGCCCCCTCCCGCAGGCCTGCATTGATGCGGATCAAACCGCGGGGCGACATCTGGATTTTTCCGAATGTGTGCCTCTTTGGCCGATCGCCCAGGCCATCCGCCTTGCGCGGCCAAATGGCCTGTGCTACCCGCGCAAGTGACCGATCTAAGACCCCTGCGCCAGGGAAGACGCGCCCCTTCATACCGCCCGAGACCGGGCCGAAGGACCAGCGTGGGCGCGCAGGGATCGCAAGCGGTCGCACGACATGCGCCGTGTGGAGGACGGGCCGGTTTCATTGCCCCCGCGATTCCGCACAGACTTCCCCACTGGCACGCCGCAGGTGCCACGAATACAGGACGACAGCCATGGACAGAGGTTCGGTCTCGACCAATGCTCCGCATCGCAGGTTCAACCCGCTCAAGGGCGAGTGGGTGCTTGTCTCGCCCCATCGCACGCAACGGCCCTGGCAGGGCCAGCAGGAGGCGACGGCCGGCGACGAGAAGCCGAAGCACGACCCCGGTTGCTACCTGTGTGCCGGCAACACCCGCAACAGCGGCGCCGTCAACCCCGACTACAAGGGGCCTTATGTCTTCGACAACGACTTCCCCGCCCTGCTGACCGACAGCCCCGAGGGCGGCACCACCGGCGATCCGCTGTTCCGCGCCGACAACGTGCGCGGCACCGCCCGCGTCATGTGCTTCTCGGAGCGCCATGACCTGACGCTGCCCGAGCTTCCGGTGCCCGCGATCCGCGAGGTCGTCGACGCCTGGGCGGGCCAGGTCGAGGAACTTGGCGCCAAATGGGACTGGGTCGCCGTCTTCGAGAACAAGGGCGCCGTGATGGGCTGCTCGCAGCCGCATCCGCATGGCCAGATCTGGGCCTCCGACTTCCTGCCCAACGAGGTCGCGACCGAGGACGCCATGCAGGCACGGCACCTGTCCGAGACCGGCCAGGTCCTGCTCGTGGAATACGCCGCCGCCGAGGCGGCGAAGCAGGAGCGCGTGGTCGTCGAGAACGAGCACTGGATCGCCGTCGTGCCCTGGTGGGCGGTCTGGCCCTTCGAGACGCTGGTGCTGCCCAAGCGGCACGTGCTGCGCCTGCCCGACCTCGACGTCACCGAGCGCGATGCGCTGGCCGACGTGCTCAAGCGGCTCTGCACCCGCTACGACAACCTTTTCGAGACCGAGTTTCCCTACACGATGGGCTGGCACGGAGCGCCGACGCGCGAGGGCCGCTACGATCACTGGCAGCTCCACGCCCATTTCTACCCGCCACTCCTGCGCTCGGCGACGGTGCGCAAGTTCATGGTGGGCTACGAGATGCTGGCCGAAGCGCAGCGCGACCTGACGGCGGAAAGCGCCGCGGACCGCCTGCGGTCGCTGCCGGATGTGCATTACAAGGACCGTTTCAATACCGATCAGGGGGGCGCCGAGTGAGCGACACCGTGACAGACAAGGCCCTCGCGGAACGCGTGACCGCGGCCTACGAGCAGTATTTCAAGCAATCGCCCGAAGTGGCGACCTCGGCACCGGGGCGGGTGAACCTCCTCGGGGAACATACGGATTACAATGGCGGATTCGTCCTGCCGATGGCCCTGCGCGGGCTCGGTGTGGGGGTCGCGATCGGCCGCGGGCCGGAGCCGGGCGTGGTCCGGGCCTATTCCGACACCTTCCACGACGCGGAAACCCGGAACATCGGCGAGAACGCGGTCGGCAAGTGGTCGGACTACGTGCTCGGCAGCCTCAAGGCGGTAGCCGAACCCGAGGTGGCGGAAACCGGCGTGCAGATCGCGCTGATCACCACGCTGCCCATGGGCGCCGGTCTCTCCAGCTCCGCCGCGCTCGAGGTGGGCACCCTGCGGGCCGTGACCGCGCTCTACGCCAAGCAGATGTCGGCGGTCGACCTCGCGGTCCGCGCCCGGGCAGTGGAAAACGGCTATGTCGGGATGCCCTGCGGGATCATGGACCAGTTCGCCTCTTCCGTAGGCGAGCCGGGTACAGCGCTCTTCCTCGACACGCGCACCCTCGACCACGACACCGTCCCCGCCCTGCCGGGCCACAGCTTCGTCATCGTGGAATCGGGCGTGAGCCATCAGCTCACCGAGGACGGCTACGCGACCCGCGTGTCCGAGTGCAACGCCGCCTGCAAGGCGCTCGGCGTCGAACTCCTGAGCGATCTCGGGATCGGCGACCTCGAGCGGATCGCGGCGATCGAACCGCTGCTCGGCCGACGGGCCCGCCACATCGTGACCGACAACCAGCGGGTGCTGGACGGCGTCACGGCGCTCAGGACGGGCGATGCGGCCCGCTTCGCGCAGCTCATGATCGACAGCCACGCCTCGCAACGCGACGATTTCGAGATCACCGTTCCCGAGACCGATGCCATCGCCGCCGGCGCACTGGAAATGGGCGCGCTTGGCGCGCGGCAGACCGGCGGCGGCTGGGGCGGCGCCATCGTGGCGCTGGTGCCCAACACCGCGCTTGCCGATTTCGGCGAGGCCATCACTTCGCGCTTCCCCAAGACGCGCGTGCTCGCGATCACCTGAGCCGGCCGGCAGGCCGCTCCCGGAACCGGCGTACCCCGGCACGCCGGTTTTTTCGTGCTCGGCGTCGGGTTTCGGTGGAAATCTCGCGGCGCTTTGTTGACCCTTCCCGCGATCCGGGCATTCTGCACGAAACCTCCGGCAGAAACGACCGGACCAACACCAACGGGAGACAACAAATGAAAATTCTCGGCGCATTGACCACTTGCGCGGCGATCCTCGCGGCCGGCACGGGCTTTGCCGGCGACGTCAAGGTCGGCATGATCACCACGCTGTCCGGCGGCGGCGCGGGCCTCGGCATCGACACCCGCGACGGCTTTCTGCTCGCTCTGAAACAGGCCGGCGCCGACAACATCGAGGTGGTGATCGAGGACGACCAGCAGAAGCCCGACGTGGCGGTGCAGCTGGCCGACAAGATGATCCAGTCCGAGAATGTCGACGTGCTGACCGGGATCGTCTGGTCGAACCTCGCCATGGCCGTGGTGCCGGCGGCGACCGCACAGGGCAAGATCTACCTCTCGACCAACGCCGCGCCTTCTGCGCTGGCCGGCAAGGGATGCCACCCGAACTACTTCTCGGTCTCCTACCAGAACGACAACCTGCACGAGGCCGCCGGCGCCTATGCCACCAAGGCGGGTATCACCAAGGCGTTCATCCTCGCGCCGAACTACCCGGCCGGCAAGGATTCTCTCAACGGTTTCAGGCGCTTCTACGAAGGCGAGGTGGTCGGCGAGATCTACACCCAGCTCGGCCAGACCGACTACGCCGGTGAGATCGCCCAGATCCGCGCCTCGGAGGCCGACGGCATCTTCTTTTTCCTGCCCGGCGGCATGGGGATCTCTTTCGTCAAGCAATACGCGGGCTCGGGCGTAGAACTGCCGCTCGTCGGTCCCGCCTTCAGCTTCGATCAGGGTATTCTCGGCGCGGTGGGCGATGCGGCGCTCGGCGTCAAGAACACCTCCCAATGGAACAAGGACATCGACAACGAGGCGAACAAGACCTTTGTCGACGGCTTCCTCGCCGAATACGGCCGCCTGCCCTCGCTCTACGCCGCTCAAGGGTATGACACCGCCAACCTGCTGATTTCCGCCGCCGAGAAGGCCGAGGTGAGCGACACCGAGGGCTTCCGCGCGGCACTCAAGGAAGCCGACTTCGCTTCCGTGCGTGGCAAGTTCTCCTTCGGAGCCAACCAGCACCCGATCCAGGACATCTACGTCCGCGAAGTGGTCAAGGAAGGTGACGTGCTGACCAACCGGATCCTCGAGCCGGTGCTGGTTGACCACGTCGACGCCTACGCCGCCGAATGCAGCATGTGACCCCGGGGCTCCGTTGTTGCACGCAAGTCTGACTGAACGCCGGTCGCGCGCCCCTGCGCGCGGCCTGCCGCTGCCGCCCGACGTGACGCCGGAGTCCGCGACCGCATGAGCCTCTCCCTGCTTCTCGAACAGGTCCTGAACGGGCTTCAGTTCGGCATGATGCTGTTCCTGATGTCGGCCGGGCTGACGCTCGTCTTCGGCGTCATGGGGCTGATCAACCTCGCCCACGGCTCCTTCTACATGATCGGCGCTTTCGCCTGCGCGGGCGTGGCGATGGCCACGGGATCGTTCTTCCTCGGCCTCGTGGCCGCGCTCGCGGCGGCGGCGGTCGCCGGTGTGCTGGTCGAGATGCTGGTGATCCGGCGGCTTTATGACCGGGACCATCTCGACCAGGTGCTCGCGACCTTCGCGCTGATCCTGGTGTTCTCCGAAGGCACCCGCTACCTCTTCGGCTCCTTCCCGCTCTACCTCGACGTGCCGCCGCTCCTCTCAGGTGCCGTCGCGCTGCCGGGCGGCATCGACTACCCGGTCTACCGCCTCGCGGTGATCCTGGCCGGCGGGCTGCTGGCCGTGGGCCTTTTCTGGCTCGTGGGGCATACCCGGCTTGGCATCCGCATCCGCGCCGGTGAGGCCGACCGGGAGATGATCGCCGCGCTCGGCGTCGATATCGACCGGCTCTACACCATCGTCTTCGCCCTCGGCACCGCTCTGGCGGGGCTTGCCGGGGCCATCGTCGGCACGCTGCAATCGGTGCAGGTGGGCATGGGCGAGCCGGTCCTGATCCTTGCCTTCGTGGTGATCGTGATTGGCGGCATCGGCTCGATCAAGGGCGCGCTGATCGGCGCGCTGCTGGTCGGGCTGACCGATACGCTGGGCCGCAGCCTGCTGCCGGTCGCCTTCGCCGCCTTCCTGCCGCCATCGGAGGCCAACGCGGTCGGCTCGGCGCTGGCCTCGCTGCTGATCTACCTGCTGATGGCGGGCGTGCTCGTGTTCCGGCCGAGCGGCCTCTTCGGTGCGGTGCGCGCATGATCCGCGAACGCTACCTCAACCTCGCGCTGCTCGCGGCGCTTCTCGCCGTGCCGGTGCTGGCCCAGGTCCAGGGTGCCCCCTTCACCATCACGCTCGCCACCAAGATCGCGATCTTCGCGCTGGCTGCCGTCGGGCTGAACCTGGCGCTCGGGCTTGGCGGGCTGGTCTCCTTCGGCCACGCCGCCTTTTTCGGCGTCGGCGGCTACGTCATCGGGATTCTTGCAAGTCACGCAAGGAACTACGAGCCGTTTCTCACCTGGCCGGTGGAGGTGGCGGGCACCACCCAGATGCTGGTGCTCTGGCCCCTCGCGGTGCTTGTGGCCGCCCTCGTCGCCGCCGCTATCGGGGCGCTGTCGCTCCGCACCTCCGGCATCTTCTTCATCATGATCACGCTGGCCTTCGCCCAGATGCTTTATTATTTCGCCGTCTCCTGGCCGACCTATGGCGGCGAAGACGGGCTGCCCTTCTACCTTCGCGGCGACTTTCCCGGCCTGAACACCATGGACCCGATCAGTTTCTTCGGGCTCTGCTACGCCCTGCTGCTCGTCGCTCTCTGGCTGTTCCACCGCCTCCACCGCGCGCGCTTCGGATTGGCGCTCGAAGGCGCGCGGCAGAACCCGGAACGGGTGCAGGCGCTCGGCATCCGGCCGTTCCAGGTCCGCCTCCTGGCCTTCATCCTCTCGGGCGCGATCACCGGGCTTGCCGGCGCGCTCTATGCCGACCTCAACCGGTTCGTGAGCCCGGCGATGTTGGGCTGGCAGACCTCCGGCGAGCTGATCGTTCTGATCATCCTCGGCGGCGTGGGGCGGCTCTGTGGGCCGGTCGCGGGCGCGGGGCTGTTCTTCCTGCTGGAGCACTGGCTCGGCGGGCTCAGCGAGTTCTGGCAGTTCTGGTTCGGCCTGATCCTGCTCTGCGTGGTGCTGTTCGCCCGCGGCGGGTTGATCGGGGCGCTTGCGAAGGATCAGACCCATGACTGAGCCGATCCTCGAGGCACGCGGCCTCTGCAAGACCTTCGGTGCGCTGGTGGCCTCCGATGCCGTCTCGCTCGATTTGCGAAACCGCGAGATCCACGCCCTGATCGGACCGAACGGCGCGGGAAAATCCACGCTCATCAAACAATTGTCCGGCGATCTTCGCCCCGATTCCGGCCAGGTCCTGTTCGACGGTCACGACGTCACGGCACTCCATGTCGCCGGAAGGGCCCGCCTTGGGCTGGCGCGGAGCTTCCAGGTGTCGTCCGTCGCCAGCGAGTTCACCGTCCTGCAAAACGTGCTGCTGGCACTGGTCGGGCGCGAACGCGGCGCCTTCGGCCTGTTCCGCCGGGTCCTGAGCGATACCCGCCTGACCGAACCCGCCCGCGGCCACATCGCCCGTGCCGGGCTCGCCGGGCGCGAACGGGACCGCGCGGCCGACCTCTCCCATGGCGAGCGGCGCCGGCTGGAGATCGCGATGGCGCTGGCACAGGCGCCCCGGGTCTTTCTGCTCGACGAACCGATGGCAGGCCTCGGGCTGGAAGGCAGTGGCGAGATGACCGCCCTCCTCGACGCGCTGCGCCACGAGGCGCCGATCCTGCTGGTGGAGCACGACATGGACGCCGTCTTTGCCCTTGCGGACCGGATCAGCGTCATGGCCGGCGGCCGCCTCATCGCCACCGGCACGGTCGACGAGATCCGCGCCGACCCGGAAGTCCGCCGCGCCTATCTCGGCGAGGCCGTATCATGACGGCGCCGTTCCTCAGCCTGCGGGATGTCTTTGCCGCCTACGGGCCGGCCGAGGTGTTGTTCGACCTGTCCTTCGACCTCGCCGAAGGCGAGATCGCGGCGTTGATGGGCCGCAACGGCATGGGCAAGACGACCACGATCCGCAGCATCTGCCGCCTGCAACGGCTGACCCACGGCGCGATCCACCTCGACGGGCACGACATCACCCGGCTCGACGCCCACGAAGCCGCACGGCTTGGCCTCGGCCTCGTTCCGGAGGGCCGGCGCTGCTTCGCGCCGCTGACGGTGGAGGAAAACCTCGTCGTCGCCGCCCGCCCCGGCCATTGGGATCTCGCCCGCGTCACCGATCTGTTCCCGCGGCTCGGCGAGCGCCTTGGCCAGCGCGCCGGCTCGCTCTCCGGCGGCGAACAGCAGATGCTGGCGATCGGCCGGGCGCTGATGACCAACCCGCGGCTCCTGCTGCTCGACGAGGCCACCGAGGGACTCGCCCCGCTGATACGGCAGGAGATCTGGGCCGCCATCGAGGCGGTCGCGCGCGGCGGCGGACTGACAACGCTGGTGGTCGACAAGAGCCTCGCCGAACTGCGCGGCCTCGCAAGCCGCGCCATCGTGCTGGAAAAGGGACGCAAGGTGTTCGACGGCGCAATGGGCGACCTCACGACCGACCTTTGCGAGCGGTATCTCGGCGTCTGACGCGATCAGTTGACGGGCGTCAACAACGGTTTGCCGGCGAAGAAGGCCGCGAGGTTATCGCGCTGAAGCTGGCCCATCGCATTGCGCGTCTGCACCGTGGCCGAACCGATATGCGGGGCCAGCAGAACGTTGTCGAGCGCCCGGAACCGCGGGTCGATCTGGGGCTCGTCGAGGAACACGTCCAGCGCCGCGCCGCCAAGCCGGCCAGCTTCCAGCGCGTCCAGCATCGCCGCCTCGTCCACCGTCGACCCACGGGAGATGTTGACCAGAACGCCCGTCGGCCCGAGCGCCTCGATCACCGCCGCGCTGACGTAGCCTTCCGTCTCCGCCCCGCCAACCAGCGCGACGAAACAGGCGTCGACCGCGCTGGCCAGCGCCACGGGATCGGCGTGATAGGTCCAGCCCTCGGGCACATCCTTGGGCGAACGCGAATGGTAATGGATCTCGCACTTCATCGCGGCCAGCCGATCCGCGATCTCGCGACCGATCCGCCCGAGGCCGCAGATCCCGACCTTGCGCGCGCTGGCGCTGCGGGCCAGCGGCATTGCCCCGCGTTCCGCCCATTTCCCGGACCGCACCCAGCTATCGGCGCCGTCCATCTCGCGGGCCTGCATGATGAACATCGCGACCGCGAGATCGGCCACATCGTCATTGAGCACGTCCGGCGTGTTGGTCACCTTGACCCCGCGCTGGCTGGCTGCCGCAACGTCGATCGAGTCATATCCGGCCCCGAAATGCGCGATGATCTCCAACCCGGGAAGCATGTCCATCTCGTCCCCCGAGATCGGGGAATGGCTGGAATAGGCCACCGCTCGCGCCGCTTTTGCCTCCGCCGGCAGGTCGGCGATCCTGGCTGCGTTATCGATCAGATGGAGCTCGTACTCTGCGCGCATCGCGTCGATATCGATCTGGCGGAACTTGCCGATGGCGATCAGGATGGGTTGGGTCATGCAGGCAGCTCTCGGTTGGTCACGGACGCGCCCAGACCTACCCTCGAATGATCTGGACGGACAGCGAAATGCGCTGCTCACAGGTAAATTTCTGCAGCACCGCAATACCTTGCAGTCGCTATGGGCGAAATGACAGGCGTTGTCCGACCGTCTTCGGCATGGCGGATCCCGCCCGACCGCCCGTTCCGGATCGACGCGCCTTAACGCATTCGAGACGGGACGCCTGCGCGCAGCTTGCGCGGGAATTCGTGGTCGCACCTTCGGCACATCGCACTACAAGACACATCGCAATGTGGCGTCTCCGACCGAGCGGCGTCTATGGCACCATTCTGGCGCCAGGATGCCCCGCGCCCGATCTCAGAAAAGTTCGACCTCGGAACTCGGCAGAACCTCTCGCCGGGGCGGGGTCTCCGAGACCAAGGCGTCGGAAAGAACGCGCTGACGCGCCTTGCCGCTGGAGGGCCAGAACTGCACCCGGCGTGCGCCGGTGCCGCCGAGGCTCATGGCCACGACCTCGATCCCCTCGCGCTTGCAGAACTCGACCGCGAACCGTCCGTTCTTGGCCCCGATATCGCCAAGCCCTTCCATCATCCGCGCACCTCCGAAGAGCTTGCAGCGCAGTCGCCTGCGTTCAGCGCCGCCCTGCAGCAGGCTGTTGATCAGCAATTCCATGGCGTTGGTGCCGTAGAGCGTGCGCCGCAGGTCACCTTCGGACCCTTCCGGCAGCAGGATGTGGTTCATTCCGCCGATCCCGGGGGCCGGATCCCATAGGCAGGCCGCGACGCAGGACCCGAGCACGGCAGTCAGCATCGCGTCGGGGTTCGAAGATACCACCATCTCGCCCTGCCCGATGTGATGGGTGGCGCAGACTCGCTCCATCAGCTCCGCCCTCGCCCGGGACCGGAGGTTTCCTCGAGGATGGCGTCGGCGATCCTGCCGAGCGGGAGCACGCGACTGGCGGCCCCCAGCTCGGCCGCAACCCTCGGCATACCGAAGACGACGCAGCTGTCACGATCCTGTGCGATGCTCGTTGCCCCGGCCTGACGCAGAGTCAGCATACCCTCCGCCCCGTCGCGCCCCATACCGGTCAGCAGGACCGGCACCACCTGCGGTGCGACAGCGGCCGCCGAGTGAAACAGGTAGTCGACCGAGGGCCTGTGGCCGTTGACCTTGCTCTGCGCCACAAGATCGCACCAGGCGTTGTTCCCGGAAGCGCGAAGGCCAAGGTGATGTTCGCCACCCGGCGCGATACGGACCTCTCCCTGCCGGACCTGCTCGCCGTCCCGGGCGAGGTCGACGCCGGGAGCGACCCGCCGCGCCAGGCGTTCGGCGAAGCTCGCGAGGAACGGCCCCGGCATGTGTTGGGCGATGAGAATCGGCGGGGCATTGCGCGGCATCGACAACAGCACCCGCTCCAGCGCATCCACGCCGCCTGTGGACGCCCCTATCAGAACGATCCTGCCATTCCATCGGAAGTTCCCGGACGGTCGAGCCTCCGGCCCGGCAGGTCCGGGGAGGCGCGCTTCGGAGGCTACGAACACTCGCTCCGCAAGATCGGCGAGCGTATCCGGACGATCCGCTCGCGGCTTGCCGATGCAATCCACGGCCCCGAGTTCCAACGCGTCGATGGCCGCCGCGCTGCCGCGATGGGTCTCGGTCGACAGCATCACCACCGGCATCGGGCGCAGGCGCATGAGCCGTTCGAGAAAGGTCAGGCCATCCATACGCGGCATCTCCACGTCGAGCGTCAGAACATCGGGGCTGGTCCGGCGAATGATCTCGCGGGCGTCGTAGGGGTCGGATGCCTCTCCGATGATCTCGAACCGGCCGTCCCTGAGCAGGCACTGCTTGATAAGACTGCGCATCGACGGAGAATCGTCGACAATCACCACGCGTTTCAAAGTCATCCTGAACCCGTCTCTGTTGACCCGAAGCCTCTGCGACCGTTGCCGCGGGTTCAGAACTCCTCCCAGTCGTCATCGGGCTCGATCAGAGCCGCACGCTCGGTCGCGCCATTTGCAGCTGCCAGACGTACCGGCGGCGCCTTGGAGGCCTCCGGCACCGACGTGTCCGGGACCGGCTTTCTGGCCGGCACATGCAGTTCCACACCGGTTCGGAAGCCCATCATGGTTTTGGTCAGCGCCTCCGCCTCGCGGGTCAGCGCGTTGCTGGTGGCGGTGGTCTGCTCGAACATCGCGGCGTTCTGCTGTGTGACCTGGTCGAGCTGGTTGACCGCAGCGTTGATTTCCAGAAGCCCGGTCGACTGCTCCCGCGCGGAAACGGCGATTTCCGAGACGTGTCCCGAGATGCCCTTCACGCTCTCGACGATGCGTTTCAGCGCCGTTCCGGTCTGACCGACGAGGTCCACGCCGCGCTCGACCGTGTCGCCGCTTGCCGTGATGAGTTCGTTGATCTCGCGCGCGGCCTCGGACGAACGTTGCGCGAGCGCCCGCACTTCCGAAGCGACCACGGCAAACCCGCGCCCCGCCTCGCCCGCCCGCGCCGCCTCGACGCCGGCATTCAGCGCCAGCAGGTTGGTCTGGAAGGCGATGTCGTCGATCACACCTACGATCTTCGAGATCTGTCGCGACGAGCTGGCGATCTCTCCCATGGCGTCGACGGCCTGCTGCACGATGTTGCCGCTGCGTTCGGCGTCCGCGCGGGCGTCTTCGACCACCTTGTCCGCGAGCGCCGCCCCGTCCGCTGCACCGCGAACGCTCGTCGTCAGCTCGTCGAGCGCGGCGGCGGTTTCCTCAAGCGTCGCCGCCTGGCGCTCGGTGCGACGCGACAGGTCGTCTGCGGCTGCGTTGATCTCGTCCGCTTCGCTGCGAATTGCACCGGCATTCAGGACGACGCGGGACATCGCCTCGCGCAGGCGGGAGACAGAGGCGTTGAAGTCGCGCCGCAGCCGGTCGTACTCCGGATCGAATGCATCGCCGATCTCGACGGTGAGGTTGCCCTCGGCGAGAGCGTCCAGCCCTACTTTCAGAGCCTCCACGACCCGCGACTGCGCGGCCTCCATCCGGGAGCGAACCGTCTCGGCGTGGCTGATCTCCTCCACCGCATCCGTCGTGTCCGTTCCCATGAACAGGTGACGCATCGGCGTTCCGTTCAGGTCGAGCACCGGGTTGAATCCGCCCTCCACCCACCGCGTGGCGCCGTCGTTGGAGAGGAGCCGGAACCTGCCGGCGACTGCCTCACCACGCGTCAGCCGTTCCAGCATCGCCTGGCCATCCCCGTCCGCGCCCTGCTCCGAACGAATGACGCTGAACCCGTTCCGTCCGAGAAGCGCCTTGCCGTCGGAGCCGACTCCCTCGGCGAAGTTTTCGTTCGCTCTCAGTATCCGACCGTCCGGGCCGATCTGCGCGGTAACCAGGTGCTCTTCGATCGTGGTGAGAATTGCCTGCTGAAGCTGGCTCTCGGTCACGTCCTGCCATTCGACGACATTGCCCATGTGGCCGCCGTCCTCGCCGTGGATCGCGTTGATGCCGAGGGAGAAACGGACGTCGCCCACCGGCAAGTTGACGGTACGGGGAAGGCTCTCGGGATCGTCGAGAATACCTCGGAGCTGGTCCGGATCGGGGTGAAAGATGTCTACCGGCTGTCCAACGAGGTCGCGGGGATCGAAGTCCGGACGGATCACGCGCATCGCCTCTGCATGCGCCTCCATCAACCGGACAAGGGCCGCATTGACGAAACCGATGCGGTGATCCCGCTCGAGCATCATGATCGGCGCGGACGAGGCGGTCAGCGCCGCGCTCTTGGCCTGCGCTTCGCGGGAAACCTCGCGTGCATCGAGCAGGGCCTTGCGGAAATCCTCGAGCGTGCGGGCGATCGCACCGACCTCATCCTTCCGCGCGATATCGGGCACCGTGCACTCCAGCTCGCCGTCGCGCACCTGCCCCATCACGGCCTGGACACGCCGGAGCGGACGGGAGATCCCGCGCGAGAGCAGCCATCCGACGAGGCAGATCAGGGCAAGAAGACCGGTCGACTTGATGGCGACGCTTCCGAGATAGGCCCGGGAGGGCTGGAACAGCACGTCGAGCGGTTCCTCCGCGACGATGGCCCAGGGGCTTCCGGCCACGACCACGGGGCGAGAGGCGGCGAGGCTTGGCTCGCCGGAAAAGGTGGTCTGCTCGACCACCTCGGCCTTGCCGGAAAGCGCCGCGGCGACGGCCGGGCCCTTTGCTGCGGCCCGAAGCGCCACCGCAGACGGGGCCAGCCGCGAGTCGCTGCGCAGCACGCCATCGGGACCGACGAGGTAGGTTTCCGTGCGTTCCGGCAGCCCGAGCTCGGATTGCATGATCGCGTTGACCGGTGCGAGCGAGACCTGGCTCACGAAGACGCCCATCAGCGTGTCCTGTGGGCCGAGGACCTTTGACGCCGCGAAGGCCACCGGCGCGTCCCCGGCCGGAGCGTAAAGCGCGAAGTCGGAGAGCACCACCTCGCCGGGCTCACCCGCCATGGCAGCGGCAAAGACCTCCCCAAGACCGCCCGCCGCAGGATCCGTGACCACGTTCATCCCGAGGTCGGCGGACTTGCGCACCGAGTAGACGACAAAGCCCTCCGGATCGAGCAGGTAGGAATCCTGGAGGCCGTGAAGGGTCACATATTGCAGGAACTGGTCGTGGAAGGTTGCGTGTTTTCGAGAGTATTCCGAGCCGTCTCCGGCATCGACCAACCGCTCGCGCGCGCTTGCAGGATAGGGGTTTTCATCCAGGTAGAGCCTGCGCACGGTGCCGACCGGATCCGCGTCGTCGATGTAATGGAAGCCGAGGCCGAGCCCCATCGCGGCCTGGCTGGTGGTCGGCAGGCCCGCCTGAATCCTGACATCGAGAATGGTGTCGGCGACGAAAGCCTCGATCTCCGTCGCGCGGGCATGTGTCGCCAGTTCGAGGGCGGAGCGTGATTTCTCCACCGACTGACGCCGCATGTCGAGCCAGCCGAGTCCGGCCGTCAGGGAGATTGCGGCCGCCGCAAGCAAGGCCACGATCAAGGGCAGTTTCACCGACAGCCGCACGTTGTCCAGTATACGCATTGGAAGGTCCCCAAACTGGTGTTGCCCAGAGCGCCGGGCGCGCGGCCGGCGAGACCGAGCCGCCAGCCATGGGCGTTTGCGACACTCTTGGCGGCAAGCCGTGAAAAATCGCTTAAGTGCGGCCGAAGCGGACCAATCTTTCCGGCATCACGCGCAGGTTTGACCTGAATCATGCCGTCCAACGGATCGGCGGCGTTACGATCCCCGGCAGGAGAGGTCGCTTGAACCGCCGGAAAGGACCGGTCGTGGCCCGGCGCCCCGGAGCGGCCGCCCCGCCAAGGGAGGTGCGCATGGCGTTTCAGGCTCACGCGATCATCGACTCCCCGGCCCCGCTGGTGGCCGCGCTGAAAGACGCAGGCTGGAAGGTGATTGCGCCTGTGGAGCGGGACGGCGCACTCGTCCTCGCGGCGATCCAGTCCGCCGAGGAATTGCCGCGCGGCCGCGTCGACCGGGCGTCGCCCGGCGAGGTCCGGATCGAGGATGGCCGCCCCGGACGCTGGTTCGACCACACCCTGCCCGCCTCCGGCTGGAAACGCTGGCTGCACCCGCCGCGCCATCTGCTGTGGCGGGCCAACCGGGGACGCGACGGATTCGAGCTGAAAACGCCGCCGCCCGAGACAGAGGACCTTGCCTTTCTCGGTATCCGCCCTTGCGACCTGGCCGCCATCGCGCGGCTCGACGCGGTGCTCGGGCCCGACGGGTCGGCCGATACCGAGTACATGCGTCGGCGGCGTCACATGCTGAGCGTCGTGGTGCAATGCGCACGGGCCGCGGACACCTGTTTCTGTACCGGGCCGGGAACCGGGCCGCGGGCGGAGCACGGTTTCGACCTCGCGCTGACCGAACTCGAGATCGGCCTTCTCGTCGAGGTCGGCTCCGAACGAGGCGCCGGGATCCTCGAGCGCCTGCCTTCCAGAGAGGCGCGAGAGACGGATATCGAGGAGGCCCATGCGATCTCTCGGAAAACCGCCGGGATGCAGCGCCGCCGCCTGCCGCCCTCAGCGGCCGCGGCAATCGCGCAGGCCCCGGACCATCCGGAATGGGACCAGCTTGCGGCGCGGTGCCTTGCCTGCGGGAACTGCACGCTGGTCTGTCCGACCTGCTTCTGCACCGATGTCGAGGACACCACGGACTTGTCGGGCGATCATGCCGAACGCTGGCAGGTCTGGGACAGCTGCTTCGCCACCGGTTTCAGCTTTGTGCACGAGGGGCCGGTCCGGACCTCGGTCCGATCCCGGTATCGCCAATGGCTCACCCACAAGCTCGCGACGTGGTACGATCAATACGGCACCTCGGGCTGCATCGGATGCGGCCGCTGCATCGCCTGGTGCCCGGTCGGGATCGACCTCACCGCCGCTGCCGAGGCCATCGCACGCCCGGCATCCCCCAGCCCCGCACCCACAGGAGGTTGAGCCCGCAGCCATGACCCGAATCGAGATCGAAGCCCTTCTCGCCGATCACCCGGACTTCCACCAGTTCACCGCCGCCGAACGCGCGCGGCTGGCGGCCTGGGCGCGGGAGGAGCGCTACCCCGCCGGCACCACGATCTTCAACGAGGAGGACCCCGCCGACACCGTTTTCCTGCTGCTGGAGGGTGACGTGGCGGTGCAGAACGCGCTTCCGGGCGGCCCTCCGGTGATCATCGAGACGCTGCATACGGGCGACATGCTGGGATGGGCCTGGCTGGTGCCGCCGTTCCGGCGGATGTCGGACGCGATCGCCCAGACCGACGTCCGCGCGGTCGGGCTCGATGCGGCCGGGGTGCGGGCGCTCTGCAATGCACATCCCGAGATGGGATACCGCCTGTTCCAGAACTGGCTGCCGCATCTCGTGCAGAGGTTCCGGAGCCAGCGGCTGCAGATCCTCGACGTCTACTCGGAAAGGTCCAGGTGAGGCCATGACCCTGCCCCTCCCCGACCCGATGCTGCCGATGCGGTTCCGCGTCGTGGAGCGGTTCGACGAGCAACCCGGCGTCGCCTCGCTGGCGCTCGTGCCGGTGGAGGATGCGATGCCGCTGTTCCGGCCGGGGCAGTTCAACATGCTCTATGCCTTCGGGATCGGCGAGGCGGCGATCTCGATCTCGGGCGATCCGCACGAACACGGCTGGATGGTGCACACGATCCGCGAGGTCGGCGCGGTCAGCCGGGCACTTGCGCGGATACATCCAGGCGGGATGCTGGGGCTGCGCGGGCCGTTCGGCGCGCATTGGCCGCTCAGGCGGCAATCGGGGCGGCATCTGCTGTTCGTCGCGGGCGGGCTCGGGCTTGCGCCCCTGCGGCCGGCGATCCTGCAAGCGCTGCGGGAAAAGACACGCTATGCCTCGCTGACGCTCGTATGCGGTGCGCGCGCGCCGGAACAGATGCTCTACCGCGACGAGGTCGACGGCTGGGCCCGCCAGCCCGGCATGGACGTGCTCCGCATTGTCGATCACGCGAACGCCGGCTGGACCGGACGGGTTGGCGTGGTGACGACGCTTCTGGGCGCCGCGCTCGGCCCGCACGACCCGGAGAGCGTGTCGGCCTTCGTCTGCGGGCCGGAGATCATGATGCGCTTCACGGCCCGCGATCTGGCCATCGCCGGCGTACCAGGGGGCCGGATCTGGCTGTCGTTGGAGCGCAACATGAAATGCGCCATCGGTCGCTGCGGGCGGTGCCAGTGGGGCCCTGATTTCCTCTGCCGCGACGGGCCGGTCCTGCCGTATGATCGCGTCGCCCGGCGCCTTGCGATCAAGGAGCTCTGACCATGACCGCGCCTCTCCGTCTCGCCGTCTGGAAATTCGCCAGTTGCGACGGTTGCCAGCTTGCCCTGCTGGAAAGCGGCGATCTGCTGCTGGAACTGGCCGAGGCGGTCGAGATTGCCCATTTCGCGGAAGCCAGCTCCAGCATGCGGGAAGGGCCCTGGGACCTGTCGTTGGTCGAAGGGTCGATCACCACGGCCGAGGACATCGCCCGAATCCGTCACATCCGGGAGAACTCCCGCCTGCTGGTGGCCATTGGCGCCTGCGCCACGGCCGGCGGCATCCAGGCGCTGCGCAATGTGGCCGATGCCGGTGCATTTGCCGCGGCGGTCTATCCGCACCCGGAGATCCTCGACGCGCTGGAGACCTCGACGCCGGTCTCCGATCACGTGGCGGTGGACCTGGAGCTTCAGGGCTGTCCGATCTCGAGCGCGCAACTGCTGGAGGTGATCACCGCGCTGCTGTCGGGGCGGAAGCCGCAGCTGCCGGTGGAACCGGTGTGTTTCGAATGCAAGCGCGCGGGCCATCCCTGCGTGCTGGTCGCCAACGGTACGCCCTGCCTCGGGCCGGTCACCACGGCAGGCTGCGGCGCGCTCTGCCCGGCGGTCGGGCGCGGCTGCTACGGCTGTTTCGGACCGCTTCCGGGCGCCGTGCCGGCCGTCCTGTCCCAGCGTCTCGCGGAACTCGGCCTGCACCGGGCCGAGTTGACCGCGCTCTACCGTTCCTTCGCCGCCGCCGCACCGGCGAACGCCGAGGAGGCCGCGCGCCATGAGTGAACGCACGATCACGCTCGACGCCCTGACGAGGGTCGAGGGCGAAGGCACGCTGGACCTGACGATCCGGGACGGGAAGGTCACGCAATGCGCTTTCCGCATCTTCGAGCCGCCACGCTACTTCGAGGCGCTGCTGCGCGGCCGCGCGGCCAGCGAAGCCCCGGACATCACCGCGCGCATCTGCGGCATCTGCCCGGTCGCCTACGTGATGAGCGCCTGTCAGGCCATAGAGGCCGGATGGGGCGTGACCGTCAGCCCGGAGATCCATGCCCTGCGGCGGATGGTCTATTGCGGCGAGTGGATCCAGAGCCACGTCCTGCACGCCGCCATGCTGCACGCGCCGGATTTCCTCGGCCTGAACGACGCCATCGAGATCGCCCGAGTCGCGCCGGACACCGTCCGCACGGCCCTGCGGCTCAAGGCGCTCGGCAGCCGGTTGATGGAAGTGATTGGCGGCCGGGCCGTCCATCCGGTGAACACACGGCTCGGCGGCTTCTTCCGGGCCCCGGACCCCGCGGCCATCGCCGCCCTGATCCCGGACCTGGAATGGGGTGTCGGCGCCGCCCGCTCGTTGGCGCTGGACTTCGCCCGCTTCGACTTTCCTGTAGACAACGGCGATTACCTCTTCGTCTCGCTGGTCCACCCGGAAACCTACCCGATCCTGGAGGGTCGGATCGGAAGCTCCGACGGGCTCGACATCCCGGTCGACGCCTTCCACGACCATTTCTGCGAGGACCAGGTGGCGCATTCCACCGCCCTGCATGGCCGCATGAGGGACGGCCGCCGCTACCTGGTCGGCCCGCTCGCACGCTACGCGAACAACTACGTTCAACTCTCTGAGACAGCGAAGGAAACGGCGGCGCTTTGCGGCCTCGATCCAGTTGAAAGGAACCCGTTCCGTTCTATCCTTATTCGTATGGTGGAAACCCAATATGCCTGCGAGGAAGCGCTGCGGCTGGCCCGTGGTTACGTCCCGCCCCAACCGGCGGCGATGGAGATGCGGCCTGTGGCCAGCGTCGGCGAAGGCTGCACCGAGGCGCCGAGGGGGATCTGCCACCACCGCTACAGGACCGATGACAGCGGGATCATACTGGAAGCGACCATCGTTCCGCCCACCTCCCAGAATCAGCCGCAGATCGAAGCCGACCTTGCTCGGGTTGCCCAGGCCAATGTCGACCTCGACGACGACGCGCTCCGGCACCGCTGCGAACAGACGATCCGCAACTACGATCCCTGCATCTCCTGCGCCACCCATTTCCTGAAACTGAAGGTGGACCGTGGCTAGCCGCATCGAACGCCTCTTCATCGGAGTCGGCAATTCCTTGCGCCGCGACGACGGTGTAGGGCCATGGATCGCCGAAGCCCTGGCGGCGCGCGGCGCGAAGACCCTGATCCACGCGGGCGACGGCATGGCCTTGATCGAACCCTTCGACACCCATTCCGACGTCGTTGTTTTCGACGCGACCCAGAGCGGCCGCGCGGCCGGAACCATCACGCGAATAGATGCCGCCAATGCGCCGGTTCCGGTCGAGATTTTTCGTCACTCCACCCACTGGATCGGGGTCGGCGAAGCCGTCGAGACGGCCCGCGCCCTCGGCTGTTTGCCGCCACGACTGCTGCTGATCGGTATCGAGGGGCAGCGCTTCGAGCCCGGCGAAGGGCTGAGCGCCCCCGTGGAGCGGGCGGCGCAGATGCTGGTGGACGAAATGTCCGCCTGATCAGGGCCTTGGCGCTTTCTTCTCCGGCGATGGTTGCTCTGCGGCAAGGTCGGACAGGAGCGCTGCCAGTTCCTCGGCCCGCGTGAGTTGCGGAAAATGCCCGCAGTCGATTTCCCGCAAGGCGCGGCACGGACTTTCCGAAGCCATTCTCCATTGCAGCCAGGGTGTTACGGTCCGATCTTGCGTGCAGGCAATGTAGCTGCGCGGCACCGACCCGAAACGCCGCGACGTGAGCGAGACTGCATCCGTCTGCACCGCGTTCGATTCCGGACCGAGCAGTGCCAGACCTCGCGCGCGCTCCGCCTCGGTTGCGTCCTGGAACAGGATATCGGCGGCCACATCCGGATCCAGCACGGTCGTCCCACGCTCCGGCCCGCGCCGGATGGCCGGGCCGATCGTCTCCGGCTCGCGCCGCTTGAGGGAGGTAAGCGAGTCGCCGTCGCGCGGCAGGAAGGCGGCGACGTAGACCAGCCCGCGGATCGCTTCAGGCACCCGCTCTGCCGCGGCCGAGATGACCATGCCACCCATGGAATGGCCGACCAGAACCGCAGGTTCTCCTTTGGCAAGCACGGCCGCGACCGCGCGTCCACAATCGTCGAGCGTCACCGTGCCAAGCGGCGCCGGGTCCGCGCCGTGCCCAGGCAGATCGAGGGCTTCCACGGCGTGGCCCAGTCGCGTCAAGGCCGGCACAACCTTCGACCAGCCTGCCGCCTGCCCCCAGGCTCCGTGCACCAGCACGATCCTTGCCATTCCGTCTCCTCCCGCGCTCGCGTCACGGAGTTTCCCCGGCCCGCGCGTCGCAGGCAACCCGGCAGGCACCGCCGTGACGTGGCGCCATCTCGCGCCGCCGCGCCGGTCGTGCTAGCACCTGTTCCAAACCATGCGGGATGCACGATGAAACTCGCCTACACAATGTCCGATGTCCCGGGCCAGATGAACGCCACCCTGGGATGGCTCGCCTCGGCGCTTCAGGCCGAAGGCCTGCGCCCAGTGGGCGCGGTTCAGATCAACCGGGATGCCGACACCGGCAGCAAATGCGACATGGATCTGCTGATCCTGCCCGACGGCCCGCGCGTCTGCATTTCGCAATCGCTCGGCCCCGGAGCGGCGGGCTGCCGGCTCGACACCGGAAGCCTCGAGCTGTCGGTGCAGCGCGCTGCGGACCGGCTGGCCGAGGGGGCGGATATCTTCATCGCCAACAAGTTCGGCAAGCACGAGGGCGACGGCCGCGGATTTCGCGACCTGATCGCCACGGCGCTCATGCAGGAGGTTCCGGCAGTCGTGGGAACCACCGAGGCCAACCTGCCGGCCTTTCTCGACTTCGCGGGGGGATTGGCCGAAGAGGTCGCCTGCGAGGGCGGCGCCCTGCTCTCCTGGTGCCGGAACGCGCGCCTTGCCCGGCAAGAGGTGAGCGATTAGACGGCGCAAGCAGGCGCAAGTTGCCCAGGAATTGAGCAATACACAGATCGCACGGCGCCTGCCGGATGGCCGCAGTTGCCCTGCTCCGGCCGATCCTCGAAAGATCCCGGGCAGCCCGAGAGACCCAGATGTCCGATCGTCTATCCATCGTTGTCGTCGAAAAGGACCGTGAACGGGCCCTGCTTATCGTGGATTCGCTCCGTGCGGCGGGCGATCACGAGATCATCGTGATCTCGGAGCAGACCGGGCTCGCCCGGCGGATCTCCGAGCGCAACCCGGATGTGGTGCTGGTCGACGTGACCAGCCCGTCCCGCGACATGCTGGAAGAACTCACACTCGCTTCCTCGCCGATGGAGCGGCCGGTGGCGATGTTCGTCGACCGCTCCGACGACAGCCTGACCCGCACCGCGATCGAGGCCGGGGTGTCGGCCTACGTGGTCGATGGGCTGGCGCCGGGCCGGATCAAGCCGGTGCTCGACGCCGCGATCACCCGGTTCCAGATGTTCCAGCGCATGCGCGCCGAACTGGCCGCGACCAAGCGGGCGCTGGAGGAGCGCAAGATCATCGACCGCGCCAAGGGGCTGCTGATGAAGGCGCGCGGCCTCGACGAGGACGCGGCCTATGCGCTCCTGCGCAAGACCGCGATGGACCAGGGCAAGAAGGTCGCCGAGGTGGCCGAGGCGCTGGTGACGGCGGCAGGGCTTTTGTCGTGAGTGTCGTGCGGCTGACCCTCGGCTACATCCCGCTCGTGGATGCGGCGCCGCTGATCGTCGCCCGCGAGATCGGCTTTGCCGAACAGGAAGGGCTGTCGCTGGACCTGCGCCCCTCGCCGTCCTGGTCGACCCTGCGCGACCTGGTTGCGCTCGGGCAGATCGAGGCCGCGCATATGCTGGCGCCGGTCCCGGTCGCGATGGCGCTCGGGCTCGGCGGCATGGCGACGCGGCTCGACGCGCTCTGTGTTCTCTCGGCCAATGGCAATGCCGTCGGCGTCTCGCTTCCGCTGGCGGAGCGGATGCGGGCCGCGGGCCACCC
Organism: Tropicimonas sediminicola; assembly: GCF_900188335.1. Taxonomy (GTDB): domain Bacteria; phylum Pseudomonadota; class Alphaproteobacteria; order Rhodobacterales; family Rhodobacteraceae; genus Tropicimonas; species Tropicimonas sediminicola. Next base: position 124,444 of record NZ_FZOY01000006.1, read on the forward strand.
GTTCGACTTCGCCGATGCCGAGAGCGCCGGGCGTGCCCTGATCGCCGCGGCGGGCGATCGGTTGCGGATCGGCGTGCCCTTCCCGTTCTCAATGCATGCCGAGCTGCTGTATTACTGGCTCGGTGCGCTCGGCCTGGAAGCACCGCAGGCGCTCGACGTCCACACCGTGCCGCCCCCCTTGATGGCCGAGGCGCTCGCTGCCGGCGACATCGATGCCTTCTGCGTCGGCGCCCCGTGGGGGGCCGCGGCCGTCGACGACGGCGTTGCCGAACTCCTGCTGCCCACCACCAGCATCTGGCGCTTCGCCCCTGAGAAGGTGCTGGCCGTGCGCCACGACTGGGCCGAAGCCAACCCCGACCTCGCCGCCCGGATGATCCGCACCATGTGGCGCGCCGGGCGCTGGCTGGCGGACCGGGACAACCACGTCACCGCCTCGGAGCTGCTTGCCCGGCCGGAATACCTCAACCTGAACGCCGAGCTTCTGGAGCGGTCGCTCACGGGCGTGCAGACGATCTCTCCCCGCGGCGAGATCCGCCGCACCGACGGCTTCCTGCTGTTCCATGCCGGCGCCGGCGGCTTTCCCTGGCGCAGCCAGGCCAGCTGGATCGCCGCCCGCCTTGCCGCGCGTACCGGGCTCGACCGCGCCGCCGCCGACCGCGCCGCCCGGCAGGTGTTCCGCACCGATCTCTACCGCGCCGCGCTGGCGGGCACCTCGGCCGATCTGCCCGGTGCGTCCGAGAAGCTGGAAGGCGCGCTCCATGTGCCGACCGAAGTCGCCTCGCAGACCGGCACGCTGATTCTGCCGCCAGACGGATTCTTCGACGGTCGCGTTTTTGACCCCTCGGCCGACTAGCGCCCAAAAAGCGTGCAGAACGCGCCCCCGAAACGGGTCGACCGAACCCGACAGCCACTTTTCTGCATCTGCACGTTGACCGACCTCGCAATCGCAGCATTACTGAGGCTGTCAACGGAACAAGGGCGTTCCCAGACATCGCACCCCGACGACGTGGGTCATCCGAGCAAAGCCGCTTGAATCGTTTCGTACCATCTTTGGTGCGGATCGGATCACGCGGCTTTTTTGATTTCCGGCGCCCTTACTCTCCCAGAAACGCGCCACCGACAGACGAGGACGCAGACGCAATGACACGTATCCTGAGCCTGGCCCTTGCCGCCACCACCGCCCTCACCACGCCCGCCCTGGCCGAGATGCTGGACGTGGAGAAGGACGAGCTGACCTTCGGCTTCATCAAGCTGACCGACATGGCGCCGCTCGCCGTGGCCTACGAGAAAGGGTATTTCGAGGACGAGGGCCTGTTCGTGACCCTCGAGGCCCAGGCCAACTGGAAGGTGCTGCTCGACGGCGTGATCGACGGCCAGCTCGACGGCGCCCACATGCTCGCCGGCCAGCCGCTCGCCGCGACCATCGGCTTCGGCACCGAAGCCCACATCATCACCCCCTTCTCGATGGATCTGAACGGCAACGGCATCACCGTGTCGAACGAGATCTGGGCGATGATGAAGGAACATGTCGAGCACGACGCCGAGGGCAAGCCCGTCCACCCGATCCCGGCTTCCGCGCTGAAGCCGGTGGTCGAGCAATTCGCGGACCAGGGCAAGCCCTTCAACATGGGCATGGTCTTCCCGGTCTCCACCCACAACTACGAGCTCCGCTACTGGCTCGCCGCCGGCGGCATCAAGCCGGGCTACTATTCCCCCGAGGACGTGACCGGGCAGATCGACGCCGAGGTGCTGCTCTCCGTGACGCCCCCGCCGCAGATGCCCGCCACGATGGAAGCCGGCACGATCTACGGCTACTGCGTCGGCGAGCCCTGGAACCAGCAGGCCGTGTTCAAGGGCATCGGCGTGCCGGTCATCACCGATTACGAGCTGTGGAAGAACAACCCGGAAAAGGTCTTCGGCCTCTCCGCCGCCTTCCAGGAAGAGAACCCGAACACCACCATCGCCATCACCAAGGCGCTGATCCGCGCCGCCATGTGGCTCGACGAGAACGACAACGCCAACCGCCCGGAGGCGGTGGAGATCCTGTCCCGCTCCGAATATGTCGGCGCCGACTACGACGTGATCGCCAACTCCATGACCGGCACCTTCGAATACGAGAAGGGTGACAAGCGCGACGTCCCCGACTTCAACGTGTTCTTCCGCTACAACGCGACCTACCCCTACTATTCCGACGCCATCTGGTACCTGACCCAGATGCGCCGCTGGGGCCAGATCGCCGAGGCCAAGCCGGATAGCTGGTACGACGAGGTCGCCAAGTCGGTCTACAAGCCCGAGATCTACCTCGCCGCCGCGGAATCGCTGATCGATGACGGCCTCGCCACCCGCGACATGTTCGACTTCGACACCGATGGCTACAAGGCCCCGACCCCGGCCGAGGACATCATCGACGGCATCCCCTACGACGGCCGACAGCCCAACGCCTATCTCGACAGCCTGCCGATCGGCCTGAAGGGCGAGCAGAAGGTCGTGGGCAACGAGGTCCAGGGCTGACGACGGCTCCGCCGCCACGCACCAAGGCCCACCACTCACGGGATGGCGGGCGGGGCGATGCTCGAAGAGCGAGCGCCGGACCCGCCATCCCGACACCCAAATCATCCTGAGGACCGCTCGACATGACCGCCATCGACCCCGACAGCCTGAGCGCCGCCGAGGCACGGGAAGCCCGCAAGGCCAGGCTCTTCACCCGCATCAACAAGGCCGATTCCTGGTTCAAGGTCCTCGGCCTGTCCTTCATGACACCGCTCCTCAAGGCCGCCGCCGGCGACAATCCGAAGGCGCAGCTCAAGGAAGTCTGGCTGCTGCTCGGCGTGCCGGTGCTCGCCATCTGCTGCTTCCTGGCCCTCTGGGCCAACCTCGCGCCGAAGGTCCAGACCTCGCTCGGCGCCGTGCCCGGCCCGGCCCAGGTCTGGGAGCAGGCCGAGAACCTGCATGCCGATGCGCAGCGCGAGAACCAGAAGGAAGCCGATTTCTACCAACGCCAGGAAGAGCGCAACGCCAAGCTGGAAGCCAGCGGCAAGTCCGACAAGGTCAAGTGGCGCGACTATACCGGCAAGCCGACCTACTATGACCAGATCTGGACCTCGATCCAGACCGTCTTCTTCGGCTTCCTGCTGGCCACGGTGGTTGCGGTGCCCCTCGGCATCCTTGCCGGTCTCTCCCGGGTGGGCGACGCCGCGCTGAATCCGATCATCCAGATCTTCAAGCCGGTCTCGCCGCTGGCCTGGCTGCCGATCGTCACCATGATCGTCTCGGCCACCTACACCACGAATGACGGGCTCTTCACCAAGTCCTTCCTGATCTCGGCGATCACCGTGACGCTCTGCTCGCTCTGGCCGACGCTGATCAACACCGCCCTTGGCGTGGCCTCGATCGACAAGGACCTGATCAACGTCTCCAAGGTGCTCAAGATGAACACCTGGACCAAGATCACCAAGCTCGTGCTGCCCTCCGCCCTGCCGCTGATCTTCACCGGCCTGCGCCTGTCGCTCGGGGTCGGCTGGATGGTGCTGATCGCGGCCGAGATGCTCGCGCAGAACCCGGGCCTCGGCAAGTTCGTCTGGGACGAGTTCCAGAACGGCTCCAGCCAGTCGCTCGCCAAGATCATGGTCGCGGTTTTCACCATCGGCATCATCGGCTTCCTGCTCGATCGCCTGATGTTCGCGCTCCAGTCGCTCTTCACCTTCTCCAACAACCGGTGATCCAGATGAGCATTCTCAAGTTCGACAACGTCTCCAAGTCCTTCGGCGAAGGCACCGCGAAGACGGATGTTCTGAAGAACATCGATCTCGAGGTGGAGGATGGCGAGTTCCTCGTCCTCCTCGGCTTCTCCGGCACCGGCAAGACGACGCTGATCAACCTGATGGCGGGCCTCGAGCAGCCCACCAGCGGCGCGGTCACCTTCAAGGGCGCGCCGATCACCGGCCCGGGCCGCGAGCGTGGCGTGATCTTTCAGAACTACTCGCTGATGCCCTGGCTGACCGTCAACGGCAACGTGCGCCTGGCGGTCGACACGGTCTTTCCGAGAATGCCACGGGCCGAAAAGGAGGCGCTGGTCGACAAGTACGTGAAGATGGTCGGCCTCTCCCATGCCACCACGCGCCGGCCCGCCGAGCTGTCGGGGGGCATGCGCCAGCGGGTGAACGTGGCCCGCGCGCTCGCCATGTCGCCGGAGGTCCTGCTGCTCGACGAGCCGCTCTCGGCGCTCGACGCGCTGACCCGCGCCAACCTGGCCGACGAGATCGAGCACATCTGGGAAGCCGACCGCAAGACCTGCGTGCTGATCACCAACGACGTCGACGAGGCCATCGTGCTCGCCGACCGGATCATCGCGCTCAACCCCGACGGGACGCTCGGCCAGGAATTCCGCGTCGACATCCCCCGCCCGCGCGAACGCGGCGAGATGAACCACCACGAGGGGTTCAAGCAACTGCGCGGCGCGATCACCAACTACCTGATGGACGTTGGCATCGAGGCCCGGGCCGAGGGGCTCAAGCTGCTGCCGAACGTCACCGCGATCCACAACGAGCCGCTGCCCAAGGCGCAGGCCGAGGCCGCCGGGTCGAGCCGGATCGACAAGTACCTGGAGTTCTCGCAGCTCCACAAGATCTACCCCACGCCCAAGGGACCACTGACAGTGGTGGAAGATTTCAACCTCAAGCTCGACAAGGGCGAGTTCATCTCGCTGATCGGGCATTCGGGTTGCGGCAAGTCCACGGTACTGACCATGGCGGCCGGGCTGAACGAGGTCTCCAAGGGGGTCATCAACCTCGACGGACGCGCCGTCGTGGGCGCCGACCCGGAGCGTGCGGTGGTGTTCCAGTCGCCCTCGCTCTTTCCCTGGCTGACCGCGCGGGAGAACTGCGCCGTGGGCGTGGACCGGGTCTATCCCCGCGCCTCGCGGGCCGAGCGTCAGGACATCGTGGATTACTACCTCGAACGCGTGGGCCTCGCCGACAGCATGGACAAGCCCGCCCATGCGCTTTCCAACGGCATGAAGCAGCGCGTCGGCATCGCCCGCGCCTTCGCCCTCAGCCCCAAGCTGCTGCTGCTCGACGAGCCTTTCGGGATGCTCGACAGCCTCACCCGCTGGGAGTTGCAGGAGGTGCTCATGGAGGTCTGGTCCCGCACCAAGGTCACCGCGATCTGCGTCACCCATGACGTCGACGAGGCGATCCTGCTGGCCGATCGCGTGGTGATGATGACCAACGGCCCGCAGGCGACCATCGGCAAGATCGTCGACGTGGACCTGCCCCGCCCGCGCACCCGCAAGGCGCTGCTGGAGCACCCCGACTACTACCTCTACCGCGAGCAGGTGCTGAACTTCCTCGAGGAGTACGAGCACGGCAAGCATGGCAAGACCGCCAAGGCGGAACCCGCCCCGGCACCCGCCCCTGCAACGCCCACCAAGAAGGAAGCCGCGTGATGGATCTCGTGGTCGACAGGCCCACGCGCACCTTCATCGAGGTGACGGAAGTCTGGGTGCCGGACGGCGACCGGCTTGTACTCGGCGCGGGCAATTACGGCGGGCTCGAGAGCTTCGCCCAGGCCTCCGAACCGGTCAGTTTCGGCAAGGGCGAGGGCCTGCCCGGTAAAGCCTGGGCCGAGGCGCGGCCGGTGGTGCTCAAGGGTTTCGAAGGCTCCTATTTCCAGCGCACCGAGGCCGCGCTGGCCGCCGGCCTGACCAGCGCCGTCGCGATCCCGGTGTTTGCCGGCGACACGCTCAAGGCGGTGCTCGTCACGCTCTGCGCCGATGACGAGGTTCGCACCGGCGCGATCGAGGTCTGGCGGGCGAAGGACGAGGCCCTGATGCTCGACGATGGCTACTACGGCGCGGCGAAGCATTTCGAATGGGTCTCCAAGCACACCCACTTCCCGCGCGGCCAGGGGCTGCCGGGGGCAGTCTGGTCGTCGGAAACGCCGATCCTGATGCGCGACCTCGGCTCGGGCTACAAGTTCATCCGCTCGGAGAGCGCCGGCAAGGCCGGGTTGACCACGGGCCTCGGCCTTCCCGTTCCGGTGCCGGGCGGCGCGACCTTCGTGCTGACCCTCCTGTCCGCCCGCGGCACGCCGATCGCGCGGCGGTTCGAGATCTGGGACGCCCGCGCAGCCAGGGTCGGACGGGCCAACGAGGCCGTCCTGATCGACGGCATCTGCGCCCGCGAGGGCAAGCTCTGGAACGAGGACGCGCCCCGCCGCGCCACCGCCTGGCAGGGCCGCATCGGCCAGGTGCTCGGCAATGGCGTTCCGCTTGTCGCCGGCAGCTCCGCCGGCCTGCCCGCGGGCTACGACAGCATGGTCGCCCTGCCGATCCACCAGCGCGGCGAGCTGTCCCACATCGTCGCCTGGTACAACTGAAACCATCCGGGAGCCGCGCCATGAACGACACCCAGATTTCCCTCATCCGAAACAGCTTCGCGCAGGTCCTGCCGATCCGGGACGACGCCACACGCATCTTTTACAACCGCCTCTTCGAGATCGCCCCCGAGGTGAAACCGCTTTTCAAGGGCGACATGACCGAACAGGGCGCCAAGCTGATGGCGATGCTCGGCACGGTCGTGAACGGGCTGAACCATCTCGAGACCATCGTGCCCGCGGCGCAGAAACTCGCCGTGGATCACGTCGCCTACGGCGTCTCCGCGACCCATTACGAGCCGGTCGGCGCTGCCCTGCTCCAGACCCTGGAAGCCGGGCTCGGAGACGCATTCACCCTCGAAACCCGCGAGGCCTGGGAAGAGGCCTACGCGATCCTCTCCGGCGTGATGATCGATGCCGCCTATGGCGAAGGAGCCGCAGCATGAGCCAGTCGCAGAAACACCTCGTCGTGATCGGGGCCGGCATGGCCTCCGGACGAGCCCTGGAGCACCTCTTCGAGGCCGACCCGGACGCGTGGAAGGTCACGCTCTTCAACGCCGAACCGCGCGGCAACTACAACCGCATCATGCTCTCGCCGGTGCTCTCGGGCGAGAAGACCTACGAGGAAATCGTCACTCATGACGATGCCTGGTACGCAGATCACGGCGTCACCTGCCGCTTCGGCGAGAAGGTCACCGCGATCGACACTGCCGCCAAGACCGTCTCCGGGGAGGATGGCGTGCCGGTGGCCTACGACAAGCTGCTCGTGGCCACCGGCTCTGCCCCCTTCATCATCCCGCTGCCCGGCCATGATCTCGACGGGGTGATCGCCTATCGCGACCTCGAGGACACCAACGCCATGATCGACGCCGCCGGAACGCCCGGCGCCCGCGCCGTGGTGATCGGCGGCGGACTGCTGGGGCTTGAGGCCGCCGCGGGTCTGCGGATGCGCGGCATGCAGGTGACGGTGGTGCACCTGATGGGCCACCTGATGGAGCGCCAGCTCGACGAGGCGGCCGGCTACCTACTGCGCAAGGCGCTGGTCGACCGCGGCATCGAGGTCCGCTGTTCTGCCAATTCCAGGGAGATCCTCGGGCAGGACGGCCGGGTCCGCGCGCTGCTGCTCGACGACGGCACCGAACTGCCCTGCGACCTGCTGGTGATGGCCGTGGGCATCCGCCCGAACACCGCGCTGGCGAAGGAGGCCGGGCTGGCCATCGGGCGCGGCATCCACGTGGATGACCAGATGGTCACCTCCGACCCCGACGTGCTGGCCGTTGGCGAATGCGTGGAGCATGACGGCGCGCTCTTCGGCCTCGTCGCGCCGCTTTACGACCAGGCCAAGGTGGTTGCAAAGACGCTCGCGGGCGCGCCCGCGCAATTCGTCAACAAGGAGGTTTCGACCAAGCTCAAGGTCACCGGCTGCGACCTGTTCTCGGCGGGCGACTTCGCCGCCGGCGAGGACCGCGAGGACATCGTCTTCCGCGATCCGGCCCGTGGCGTCTACAAGCGCCTGGTGCTGAAGGACAACCGCCTGATCGGCGCGGTCATGTACGGCGACACCGCCGACAGCAGCTGGTTCTTCGGCCTCATCAAGGACGCCGAGGACGTCTCGGAGATGCGCGAGACTCTCATTTTCGGGCCTGCCTTCCAGGGGGGCACCCCCCTGGACCCTATGGCGGCCGTTGCAGCCTTGCCGGATGACGCGGAAATCTGCGGCTGCAACGGCGTCTCCAAGGGCGACATCGTCGCCGCCATCGCGAACGGCGCAACCGACCTTGCCGCCGTGCGCGCCACCACCAAGGCCAGCGGTTCCTGCGGCACCTGCACCGGGCTCGTCGAGCAGGTGCTGGGCGTGACCCTCGGCGACGATTTCGTCATCCCTGCCGCGCAGTCGATCTGCGGCTGCACCGAGCACAGCCACGAGGACGTTCGCCGCCTGATCAAGAGCCAGGAACTCAAGAGCCAGGCCGCCGTCTGGCAGGAGCTTGGCTGGAAGACGAAGGACGGCTGCCATACCTGTCGTCCGGCGATCAACTACTACCTGCTTGCCCACTGGCCGCTGGAGTATCAGGACGACCCGCAGTCGCGGTTCATCAACGAACGCAAGCACGCCAACATCCAGAAGGACGGCACCTTCTCCGTCGTCCCGCGCATGTTCGGCGGCATGACGACCAGCGACGAGCTCCGCGCCATCGCGGATGCGGCGGACAAGTACAACGTGCCGACCATACACGTCACCGGCGGTCAGCGGATCGACCTGCTGGGTGTCCGTGGCGAGGACCTGCCGGCGATCTGGGCCGACCTGAACAAGGCCGGCATGGTCTCCGGTCACGCCTATTCCAAGGGCCTGCGTACGGTGAAGACCTGCGTCGGCAAGGACCACTGCCGCTTCGGCACGCAGGACAGCTCCGGCCTCGGCATCAAGCTGGAGAAGAAGCTCTGGGGCGCCTGGTCGCCGCACAAGTTCAAGCTCGCCGTCTCCGGCTGCCCGCGCAACTGCGCCGAGGCCACTTGCAAGGACCTGGGCGTGGTCTGCGTCGACAGCGGCTACCAGATCGGCGTCGGCGGGGCGGCCGGGATGGACGTGCGCCAGACCGATGCACTGGCGCAGGTGCCGACCGAGCAGGAGGCGATCGACATCACCGTCGCCTTCTACCAGCTCTACCGCGAGCACGCGAAATACCTCGACCGGCCCTACAAGTGGATCGCCAAGGTCGGGCTGGACTGGGTCCGGGAACGCGTGATCGACGACCTGGAGAACCGCAAGGCCCTGATCGAGCGTTTCGAGCTCTCCCAGACGATCTACCAGAAGGACCCCTGGGCCGAGCACGCCAGGGAGCGCGCGGAAAGCTACCAGCCGATCGCCGACCTGAGCCTGCAGGCCGCCGAATGACCATCACCTGTTCGACACTATCCCCGGGGAGTTGCGGCCTGCCGCGACGGGGGCCGCGCCCCCTCCCCGCCCTCCACCAAGGAACCGCCCAATGACCAACTGGATCGACATCGGCGCCCTCGAAGACATCCCCGCCCGCGGCGCCCGCGTGGTGCGCACGGCGCTCGGCTGCGTGGCGGTCTTCCGCACCGGCAGCGACGAGGTCTTCGCGCTGGAAGACCGCTGCCCGCACAAGGGTGGCCCGCTCTCCGAAGGCATCGTGCACGGCCAGAGCGTGACCTGCCCGCTGCACAACTGGGTCTTCAGCCTCGAGACCGGACTCGCCCAGGGCGCCGACCAGGGCCAGGTGCCGACCTTCCCCGCGCGGGTCGAGGCCGGGCGCATCCTGCTCGACGCCACCCGCCTCGCCGAGCGGAGCGCCGCCTGATGGACGGCTCGGCCGCCCCCTCCCGGACGGACCCGGCCGTCGCACGCACCACCGTGCGCACCACCTGCCCCTATTGCGGGGTGGGCTGCGGGATCCGGGCCACGCCGACCGGTGATGGCGGCCTCACGGTCGCGGGCGACAGCGACCATCCGGCCAACCTCGGCCGGCTCTGCTCCAAGGGGTCTGCGCTGGCCGAGACCACCGATCTCGAAAACCGCCTGCTCGCACCGCGCATTGACGGCCGCGAGGCGGGCTGGGACGAGGCGCTCGATCTCGTCGCCGAACGGTTCCGCGAGGCGATCGACCGGCACGGCCCGGACAGCGTCGCCTTCTACGTCTCCGGCCAGCTGCTGACCGAGGATTACTACGTCGCCAACAAGCTGATGAAGGGGTTCATCGGCTCAGCCAATATCGACACCAACTCGCGGCTCTGCATGGCCTCTTCCGTGGCAGGCCACCGCCGCGCCTTCGGCACTGACACCGTGCCCGGGCTCTATGAGGATCTCGAACAGGCCGAGCTGATCGTCCTCGTGGGCTCGAATCTCGCCTGGTGCCACCCGGTCCTGTTCCAGCGCATCGCGGCCGCGCGCAAGGCGAACCCCGCTCTGCGGATCATCAACATCGACCCGCGCCGCACCGCAACCTCCGACATCGCGGACCTGCACCTCGCCATCGCGCCCGGCGGCGACGTGGCGCTGTGGAACGCGCTCCTCGCCCATCTCGCCGACACCGGGGCCGTCAACGACAGCTACGTCGCGGCCCATGTCGGCGGGTTCCAAGCCGCGCTGGACGCCGCCCGCGATACCGACCCCGCGCTCAGCGGCCTGTCGCCAGAGGAGATCGCCGAGTTCCTCGCCCTCTGGTCCGGCACCGAGAAGGTGGTGACGATCTATTCCCAGGGCGTGAACCAGTCCTCCGCCGGCACCGACAAGGTAAACGCCATCCTCAACTGCCACCTGGCGACCGGCCGCATCGGCCGGCCCGGCATGGGGCCCTTCTCGGTCACCGGCCAGCCCAACGCGATGGGCGGGCGCGAGGTCGGCGGTCTGGCCAACATGCTCGCCTGCCACCTCGACCTGGAGAACGCCGAGCATCGCGCCGCCGTGCGGGCCTTCTGGGACGCCCCGGCGATGCCCGAAGCGCCCGGCCTGAAGGCGGTGGACATGTTCCGCGCCGTGGCCGACGGCCGGATCAAGGCGCTCTGGATCATCTGCACCAACCCGGCCGTCTCGATGCCCGATGCCGACGCAGTCCGGGACGCCATCGCCGGCTGCGCGTTTACCGTGGTCTCCGACATCACCGGCCAGACGGACACGGCCCGGCTCGCCGACGTGCTCCTGCCCGCCACCGGCTGGGCCGAGAAGGACGGCACCGTCACCAATTCCGAGCGGTGCATCAGCCGCCAGCGCGGGCTTCTGTCGGCCCCCGGGCAGGCCCGGCACGACTGGCAGATCCTAGCCGATGTCGCCGCCCGCATGGGCTGGGCGCAGGCTTTCGACTACGCCAGCCCGGCAGAGATCTTTCGCGAATACGCCGCCCTGTCGGGGATTGCCGGTCAACTGGGCCGCGACTTCGACATCTCGGCCAAGGCCAGCCTGACCGATGCCGAATACGAGGGGCTGGAGCCTTTCCACTGGCCCCGCACCGCCAGCCGCAGCGGCGGGCGCTTCTTTGCCGAGGGCGACTTCTTCACCGGCGACCGGCGCGCGCAGATGCTGCCGGTCAGCCACCGTCCGCCGCAATCGCGGCCGGACGCAGAGTTCCCCTTCGTGCTCAACACCGGGCGGGTCCGGGACCATTGGCACACGATGACCCGAACCGGGAAGTCGCCGCGCCTGAGCCAGCACATCGGGGAGCCATTCCTCGAGGTTCATCCCGAGGACGCCGCACGCCTGGGCCTCGCGCCGGCCTCCGTGGCAGAGGTTACCAGCCGGCATGGCTCGGCGCTGCTCAGGGTCCTGATCACCGACCGCGTGCGCAAGGGCGAGGTCTTCGCCCCGATGCATTGGACCGGGGAGACCGCACCCTCGGGCAGGATCGACGCCCTCGTCGCGCCCCAGACCGACCCGGTCTCCGGCCAACCCGAGAGCAAGGCCAGCGTTGTCGCGATCCGCCCGATGGCGCCCGCGTGGCACGGCTTTGCCGTCTCGCTGTCCCGGATCGCCCCCGGCACCGCCTACTGGGCCCGCGCCCGCATCCGGGGCGGATGGCGCATGGAACTGGCCTCGCGGAGCCTGCCCGGGGATTGGGAGGCCGAGGCGCGTCGCCTGTTCGGATTGGAGTCACCCGGGATCGAGGCCGTCAGCATGATCGACCCGGCCCGCGGCGCAGCGCGCATCGCCTTCCTTGAACAGGGCCGCCTCGTCGCCGCGCTCTTCGCCGACTCCGGCCCGGTCGGCGTCTCGCGCAGCTACCTCGCGGGCGAGCTTGGCCAGACCGCGACAGCCGAGATCCTCTCGGGCCGCCCGGGCGCCGAGCGTCCGGACCCGGGAGCAACGGTCTGCGCCTGTTTCGACGTCGGCGTGAACACCATCCTCGCGGCGATCCGCGACCAGGGGCTGCGCAGCGTCGAGCAGATCGGCTTTGCCCTGCAAGCAGGCAGCAACTGCGGATCCTGCAAGCCGGAATTGCAGGCCTTGCTCGATTCCAGCGCCGCGGCTCCGGCAACCCAACCGGCGGATTTGCCGAAACGGGCTTTCGTGCTACCGTAACGTCACGCACGAACAGGAGACACACCATGCGACTGAAGACGACACTGGCCGCCCTCGCCCTTGCCGCCCTGCCCGCCGTGGCAGTGGCCGAATGCAGCTGGGACCATAGCAATAAAAGCGCCACGACCTGCCCCGAAGGCTCGGTGCTCGACTCGACGACCGGAAGCTGCGTGAAGCAGACGACCAGCTGACCCATCGATGCCGGCTTTCCCGGAGGCGGCGCGTCTCCGGGTGATCCGCCGGTAACCGCGCCTTAAGCGGATGTGCCTAGGCTCCGAACCGTCAGCGTTCAGGAGCCTTCTCTTTGGATACCGTCCCTCCCCCGATTCCCGCCCCGATCCCGGCGATGCTCCCGGCCATCGGCGCCAACGCCCCGGCGAAACTGCCGGCTGAGGCGCGCCCTGCCGCGATGGCGCCGCCTCCCGCGCCGCGGATGCGGCTCTCCCGCAGGCAGAAGGCAGCGGTGATCGTCCGGCTGCTGCTGTCGGAGGGCGCCCCGCCGCCGCTCGGGGACCTGCCGGAGGAGATACAGGCGGAGCTCACAACCCAGTTTGGCGAGCTTCGTTCGATCGACCGGGACACGCTGGCCGCCGTCGTCTCCGAATTCGTGGCCGAGATGGACTCCATCGGCCTGACCTTTCCAGGCGGGATCGAGGGCGCGCTCGGCCTGCTCGACGGGCATATCAGCGCCGCGACCGCCGCGCGCCTCCGGCGGGAGGCTGGCGTCGCCGCTCGCGGCGATCCGTGGGAACGCATCGCGGGCCTCGCGCAGGAGCGTCTGGTGAAGGTCCTGGAGGAGGAAAGCACCGAGGTCGGTGCCGTGCTGCTCTCGAAGCTCGAGGTCAGCCAGGCGGCGCAATTGCTCGGGCAATTGCCGGGGGACCGGGCCCGGGCGCTCTCTTACGCGATCTCCCGCACCGGCAAGGTCCAGCCCGCCACCGTCCGTCGCATCGGCCTGTCGCTCGCCGCGCAACTCGACGCCGAACCGATCAGCGCCTTCGAGGCGGGTCCGGTGCAGCGCGTGGGCGCGATCCTCAACTACAGCCGCGCCGCCACCCGCGACGAGGTGCTCGAAGGGCTCGACGAAACCGATGCTGCCTTCGCAGCCGAGGTGCGCAAGGCGATCTTCACCTTCGCCAACGTCCCCACCCGGATCACACCCCGCGACATCCCTCGAATCGTCCGCTCGATCGATCAGCCGGTGCTCGTCGTCGCGCTGGCCCATGCCGCCAGCACCGAGGAGATGGCCGCCGCGCGCGACTTCCTGCTCGAGAACATGTCGAAGCGGATGGCCGACGCCATCCGGGAGGAAATCACCGAAGCGGGAACCGTCCGGGCCGAGGACGGAGAGGAAGCGATGAACGCCCTGGTCGGCGAGATCCGCCGGATGGTGGAGGCCGGCGAACTGCTTCTGGTGGCAGAGGACGGATAAGGCATCACACAGGAGGCTTTCCGGCTGGGCTCCCTTCCGATGCGACGAAGCGCTGGCGTGGCCTGGAGAGACCTCCGGGTGGGCAGAAATTCCCGGGACGCTGCGGCAATGACTCGTTGCCGGTCCGTCGCCTCGTCGAAGGGACAGACCAAGGCAGTCCCTCCGCCGGGGCAAGGCGATGCCGCGATGTCTCACGGCGCATCGCGTGCCATGCAGCGCCTGAGGCTGGAGGCCGTCTGCCACCGCCCGCATCCTTCGGACGGCGATCACCCACCCGGCAACGGACCCGCGCTGCGCCCCTCTCTCTTGTGAACCCCGCCCCGCCCGCCTATTTGTTCGCGGCGCGAGGGCCGTGATGCAGACAAGTTCAACCACAGATGCGCCGGACACCGGCACCACCGCCGAGTGGATGCAGGACCGTGCGCTGCGTGCGGCCGTCTGGACTGCGCGGCGCCTGCCCTACGAACGGCGGGTGCCCGTCTTTGGCGCGTTCGCGCGCCGCGCCGCCGGGCGTTTCACCCCGTTTCACCGGCGAATGCTGGAGAATCTCGACTATGTCTGGCCGGACATGGACCTGGACCGCCGGCGCGAGATCGCAGCCCAGGCCGGGGACAATTTCGGCCGGGCACTGATCGAGCATTACTCCATGGCCGAACTGGCGGAGCGCATGTCCAAGGTCGTGCCTTCCGGTCCGGGGGCCGACGCCTTGCTCCAGATGCGCCAGGACGGCCGCCCCATCGTCTTGCTGACCGGCCACTACGGGAACTACGAAGCGGCGCGGCTGAGTCTGATCGCGAGCGGACTGCCGCTCGGCGGCCTCTACCGGCCGATGGCCAACCCCTACATGAACCGCCATTACGTCGACTCGGTCGAAGGGCTCGGCAGCGGGCCGCTGTTCGCGCAAGGCCGTCAGGGCATGGCCCGGATGCTGCGCCACCTCAAGGGCGGCGGTGCGGCGATGATCCTGAACGATCTCTATGTCGGCAGCGGCGAGGAGATGGATTTCCTTGGCAAGCCGGCGATGACCGGACTTTCCGCGGCGGAGCTCGCCCTGAAACTCGATGCCGCGCTGATCCCCTTCTACGGCATCCGCAACCCCGACGGGCTGAGCTTTCGCGTCGAGATCGAGCCCGAGATCCCGCCGTCCGACGCCCGGACCATGACGGAAGCCTTCAACCGATCCCTCGAAGCGCGCATCGAGGAGGATCCGGGCCAATGGTTCTGGATTCACCGGCGCTGGAAGAGAAAATGGAACCGTGGCAAGGGGATGGCGCCCGGACTTCACCCGGCTGCCCTGCCTCGGCGCAAATCCGACTGAGCTCAGCGCAGATCGGCCGCCGCGAGGATGCGCCCGTTGCCGGCCTTCTGGACGATCACCGCCACGGCATCCGGGCCCGGCACCTCGGCGCTCAGGTCCAGCGGCTCGGCGCCGGTCCATTCCGCCAGGATCGACCATTCGGTGACGATGTTGGTGTAGGTCAGCGTGCGGCCCGCGTTCTCGCCGCGGCCGATCTCGACCACCTGATGGGGCATGTACCGCACAAGCTGAACCAGAAGCGGGCCCCTGGCGGTTGCAGGGGTATCGGACATGATCCGCAACGTATCCCCGTCGCGCTCCACGTCGAGGTCGATCGCCGGCCCCTGCTGAACGTGGCGCATCACGGCATCGGCCACTTCCATCGGCCGCGTTCCAACGATCTGCTCGACGCCGCCAATGATCATCTGAGGGGTATAGATCGACCGGCTGCCCGCGATCCTCGCATAGGCCTTCTGCCGCCGCGTGTGCTCCGGACGCGCGAAGCTGTCGGCCCAACCGATGTAGTCCCAGTAGTCGACATGCAGCGCGAGCGGCAGCACATCGTCCCGCTCGGCCAGCCGTTCCAGCAGTTCGTCCGCCGGCGGACAGGAGGAACACCCCTGCGAGGTGAACAGCTCGATCACCACGCGGTTTTCGTCGGCTTGAGCGGTCGCGGACAGGCAGACAATCGGAAGGCCCGCCGCCAGACCAGCGGCCAGAGCAAAGAGTTTCATACGGCGTCTTTCGTTTCCCCTACAGGAAAATGTCATACCCCCGGCCACTTGCAACAACCAATCAAGACTCTGTGGGAACTGCGTCAGCGCTTCGTGTGCCTGAGGTCACTCCGGCCTGTAGATGCGGCGGAACGGGTCCGGAATGCCGCCGACGCCGTATTTGTCGTTCCAGTCCTTGGGGATGCCGCCGCTCGCCTTCTCATATTCCGCGGCCGGGATCTTGGCCAGCACCGGGGTCATCAGCTGGCGCAGGTCGCGCCTCTGGCCGACCTCGAGCTTGCGCAGCATCGAGTCGACCCAGGCCTTCACCTCGGCCTCGTCGACCTCCAGGCAGACGGCGATCTCGTGGTTCGAGCGGTTGTCGAGCACCATCTGCAACGCCACATGCTCGGCCGGCGTCATGGCGTGCAGGGCCGAGACCATGCGCGGCGGCACGCCGGCGGCAATGCTGCCCAGGGCGTCGTAGAGACCGAGCAGCCGGTCGACCTTGGCATCGACCTTGCGCAATTGCGTGGTCAACTCCCTGAGCGTCGATTCGATGCTGTCCAACTCGCCGTCGGTGTTGCTGCTGTCTGTCATGGCAATGCCTCCCCTCCCCGGTGCCCCGCCACGCGCGGCTGCCGGAACTGTACGGCCCGTGTTGTCTCCCATGCTGGGCGCGCGGGCAATCCCCATGCGCATTCGGCAGCCGTCGAAATGGCCGCAGGAACGCCTCTCCGAAGCCGCGCAGGACCCTGGATCGCCTGCTTGGTGTGCAATGGTATACAAAAAATTGCCGCACCCCCCGATCTTCGCTTGATTGCGCAGGATTCCTCAGGCACATGCACGGTCAGCGAACCCCTGGACACGAAAGGGAGGCCATCTCATGCCTATCAAAGTCGGAACGGACACCGCCAAGACCCGCAAGGATCTGACCGTCGGTGGCAAGACCTATTCCTATTATTCCATCCCCGCCGCACAGGATGCCGGCCTTGGCGATTTCTCCAAGCTGCCCGCTGCGCTGAAGGTGGTTCTGGAGAACATGCTCCGCTTCGAGGACGCCGGTTTCACCGTCTCCGTCGACGACATCAAGGCCTTCGCCGAATGGGGCGAAAAGGGTGGCAAGAACCCGCGCGAGATCGCCTATCGCCCGGCCCGCGTGCTGATGCAGGACTTCACCGGCGTTCCCGCCGTGGTCGACCTCGCCGCCATGCGTGACGGCATCAAGGGCCTCGGCGGCGACGCCCAGCAGATCAACCCGCTGAACCCGGTCGACCTTGTGATCGACCACTCGGTGATGATCGACGAGTTCGGCAACCCGCGCGCCTTCCAGATGAACGTGGACCGCGAGTACGAGCGGAACATGGAACGCTACACCTTCCTCAAGTGGGGCCAGAACGCGTTCAACAACTTCCGCGTCGTCCCGCCGGGAACCGGCATCTGCCACCAGGTGAACCTCGAGTACCTGGCGCAGACCGTCTGGACCGACACCGACCAGGACGGCAAGGAAGTCGCCTACCCCGACACGCTCGTCGGCACCGACAGCCACACCACCATGGTCAACGGCATGGCCGTGCTCGGCTGGGGCGTCGGCGGAATCGAGGCCGAGGCCGCGATGCTGGGCCAGCCGATCTCCATGCTGATCCCCGAGGTCGTGGGCTTCAAGCTGACCGGCGAGATGGTCGAAGGCACCACTGGCACCGACCTCGTGCTGAAGGTCGTCGAGATGCTGCGCGCCAAGGGCGTGGTCGGCAAGTTCGTGGAATTCTACGGCCCCGGCCTCGACAACCTGCCGCTGGCCGACCGCGCGACGATCGCCAACATGGCACCGGAATACGGCGCGACCTGCGGCTTCTTCCCGATCGACGACGAGACCCTGCGCTACCTGCGCCAGACCGGCCGGGACGAGGACCGCATCGCGCTGGTCGAAGCCTATGCCAAGGAGAACGGTTTCTGGCGCGGCGCCGACTACGCGCCGGTCTACACCGACACGCTGGAGCTCGACATGGGCACCATCGTTCCGGCGATCTCCGGTCCGAAGCGCCCGCAGGACTACCTGCCGCTGACGAACGCCAAGGCCGGCTTCGCCAAGGAGATGGCGGAGACCTTCAAGCGCCCGATGGACAAGGAAGTCGCGGTCGACGGCGAGGACTACAAGATGTCCTCCGGCAAGGTGGTCATTGCCTCGATCACCTCCTGCACCAACACCTCGAACCCCTACGTGCTGATTGGCGCCGGCCTCGTTGCCCGCAAGGCGCGCGAGCTTGGCCTGAACCGGAAGCCCTGGGTGAAGACCTCGCTGGCGCCGGGCTCGCAGGTCGTGACCGAGTACCTGGAGGCCGCCGGCCTGCAGGAAGACCTCGACGCCATCGGCTTCAACCTCGTCGGCTACGGCTGCACCACCTGCATCGGCAACTCCGGCCCGCTGCAGCCGGAGATCTCCAAGGCGATCAACGAGGGCGACCTCGTGGCGACGGCGGTGCTCTCGGGCAACCGGAACTTCGAGGGCCGGATCAGCCCCGATGTCCGCGCCAACTACCTCGCCTCGCCGCCGCTCGTGGTCGCCTATGCGCTGGCCGGTGACATGAACATCGACCTGACCACCGAGCCGCTCGGCCAGGACAAGGACGGCAACGACGTCTTCCTCAAGGACATCTGGCCGACCAACAAGGAAATCGCCGACCTGGTGCACGAGACCGTCACCCGGGAAGCCTTCCTCAAGAAATACGCCGACGTGTTCAAGGGCGACGACAAGTGGCAGGGCGTCAAGATCACCGACGCCGAGACCTACGACTGGCCGTCGACCTCGACCTACATCCAGAACCCGCCCTACTTCCAGGGCATGGGCATGGAGCCGGGCACGATCTCCAACATCGAGGGCGCCAAGGTGCTCGCGCTGCTGGGCGACATGATCACCACCGACCACATCTCCCCGGCCGGTTCGTTCAAGCAGGACACGCCCGCGGGCAAGTACCTGACCGACCGGCAGGTGACCCCGCGCGAGTTCAACTCCTACGGCTCGCGCCGCGGCAACCACGAGATCATGATGCGCGGCACCTTCGCCAACATCCGGATCAAGAACGAGATGCTGGACGGTGTCGAGGGCGGCTACACCAAGGGTCCGGACGGCGCGCAGACCTCGATCTACGACGCCTCCATGGCCTACCAGGAAACCGGCACGCCGCTGGTGATCTTCGGTGGCGAGCAGTACGGCGCCGGCTCCTCCCGTGACTGGGCGGCCAAGGGCACCGCGCTTCTGGGCGTCAAGGCGGTCATCGCCGAGAGCTTCGAGCGCATCCACCGCTCCAACCTCGTCGGCATGGGCGTGATCCCGTTCGAATTCACCGGCGGCGACACCCGCAAGACGCTGGGCCTGACCGGCGACGAGACGGTCTCGATCTCCGGCCTCGACACGATCAAGCCGCTGCAGGAGGTGCCCTGCACCATCACCCGTGCCAACGGCGAGGTCGTCGAGATCACGCTGAAGTGCCGGATCGATACCGCGGTCGAGATCGAGTACATTGAGAACGGCGGCGTGCTGCACTACGTGCTGCGCAACCTCGCGAAGGCCTCGTAAGAGCCGCGCGACGCACCGCAAGGACGAACGCCCCGGCCGGGTCTACCGGCCGGGGCGTTTTCATTTGGGACCTGTCGGACCAACGGCGGTGGCTGGGGCTCCGCCCCAGACCCCGGGGTATTTCCGCCAAGAAGAGTGGGCGATCAGCCCAGCATCGCAAGGCTCGGGAAGGTTTCGAGCAGCCAGTAGGAGAATTGCGAGAAGCCGCCGGTGAGCATCAGCAAGCCGATCGTCCAGAGCAGCAGGCCCATGACCCGTTCGATACGGTCCATGTGGCGCTTCATCCAGGCCATCACGCCGCTGAGGCTTGGGAAGAACGCGGCAACCAGCAGGAAAGGCACGCCGAGACCGATCGCGTAGACCGCGAGCAGCAGCGTACCGCGCGCCATGTCGGCCTCGGACGCCGCGAGCGACAGGATCGCGCCGAGCTGCGGGCCGATGCAGGGGGTCCAGCCGAAGGCGAAGGCCAGGCCGAGCACGTAGGCTCCAAAAGCCGAGCCGCCACGGTCGCCGGCATCCAGACGCGCCTCCCGCTCAAGGAACGGAATGCGGAAGATGCCGAGGAAATGCATCCCGAAGACCATCACCAGCAATCCCGCAAGCGCGTTGAAAACACCCTGGTTCTGCAGGAAGAACGCGCCGAAGGCCGAGGCGGTGAAGCCGAGAAATAGGAAGACGGTCGACAGCCCGAGCACGAAGAACAGCGCCGTGAGGATCACCCGACCGCGCCCCGAGCCGCTGGAGGACATGTCGGTCATCGAGACGCCGCCCATGTAGGCCAGGTACGGCGGCACGATAGGAAGCACGCAGGGGCTGAGGAAGCTGATCAGCCCCGCGACGAGGGCGATGGCCATGGCCGGCATCAGGCCGGCGTCGATGATGTCCAGTCCGGGCATTGGAGCTCCTTTTTTCCCCACCTATCAAGCGGCTTCGAGCACGTCACGGGGGCGTCGCGTCACATTGCCGTGGTTGCGGTGCCGCTGGGGTGTGGACGCCACGTCGCGGGCAGCATACATCCTCGGATATGGACGAGCCGACGACACTTGATGCACGCGGGCTGCTCTGCCCGCTTCCGGTGCTGCGCGCCCGCAAGGCGCTTGGCGCGCTGGCGGCAGGCGAATGCCTGCGGGTGCTGACCGATGATCCGGCAGCGCTGATCGACATGCCGCATTTCTGCGCGGAATCCGGGCACCTGCTGCTGGAACATGCCGATGCCGGCGATCACCAGGTTTTCACCCTGAAAAAGAAGGGCTGAGCCAGAAACGTAAACGGGCGGCCGATGAGGGCCGCCCGTTCCTTGTCCATTTTCCTTCCGCTCAGCGGCCGACAGACCACCAGCCGCGACGCTTGGGCTTGGAATCGTCCTCCTCCACCGCTTGCGGGGCTTCTTCGACCAGCGCCTCGGCCATCTCGGGCTCCGGTTCGGCGGGAGCGGCCTCGGTCGCTTCGGCTTCCGCGACGGGCTCCGGCTCGGGCGCCGCTTCCGGGGTCTCGGCCGGCGCTTCCTCGGCGATCTCCGCCACGGCTTCCGGCTGGGCTTCCTCGACCGGCGCAGGCTCCGGCGCGGCTTCCGGCTCTGCCTGCGCCTCTTCGATGGCGGCAGGTGCTTCGGCGGCTTCCTCGGCGACAGGCTCGGCCGGTTCGCTTACCTCGGCGTCCGCTTGCTCGGACGAGACCGCGGCCTCTTCCGAGGCGGTGGCATCGGCGCCAGCCTCGTCCGTCGTGGCGTCTGCCGTTTCGTCGGACGACTTGGACCGCGAGCGCGACCGGCGGCGACGGCGCGAGCGGGACGACTTCTGCTGCTCGTCTCCATCCTCGCCGGAGGCTTCGGAGGATTGAGCATCGCCCTCGGAGGTCTCGTCACCGGCATCCGAAGCATCGGTATCCTGCTCCGTGGTCTCGGAATCCGCGGTCTGGGCCTCGCCATTCTCCTGGCCGGAGGACGAGCCCTTCCGGCGGCGACGGCGGCGGCGCTTCTTCTTGGTGCCTCCGTCCTCGGAAGACGCCTCCGGGGTGGTGGCTTCCTCCTGGACCTCGACCGCGTCCTCGGCCTCCTCGTCGATCTCCGGCATGTCGGAGGTGTCGATGGAGATCACCGGCGCGGAGACTTCCGGCACCCAGCGGGTCGCCGTCTTGAACTTCTCGATCGAGAAGTCCGGGGGGATCAGCGCGGGATCGGATTCGATCCGCACCGCCATTCCGTACTGGCTCTCGATATGCGCAATGTGCTCGCGCTTCTGGTTGATCAGGAAGTTGCAGATCGAGGGCGGCACCTTGACCAGCACCTCACGCGACCGGCGACGTCCGCCTTCCTCTTCCAGCTGGCGCAGGATCTGCAGGCCGATGCTGTCGGACGAGCGCAGCAGGCCGGTGCCGTGGCAATGCGGGCACGGCTGCGTGGTCGCTTCCAGCATGCCGGGGCGCAGGCGCTGCCGGGACATCTCCAAGAGGCCAAAGCCCGAGATGCGGCCGACCTGGATGCGCGCGCGGTCGGTCTTGAGCTTGTCCTTGAAGCGCTTCTCGACGGCGGCGTTGTTCTTGCGCTCTTCCATGTCGATGAAGTCGATCACGATCAGACCGGCCAGGTCGCGCAGGCGGAGCTGGCGAGCCACCTCCTCGGCAGCCTCCAGGTTGGTCTTGAGCGCCGTCTCCTCGATCGAGCCTTCCTTGGTGGCCCGGCCGGAGTTCACGTCGATCGCCACCAGCGCCTCGGTGACGCCAATCACGATGTAGCCGCCGGACTTGAGCTGGACCGTCGGGTTGAACATCGCCGCGAGGTAGCTCTCCACCTGGTAGCGGGCGAAAAGCGGCATGGTGTCGGTGTACTGGCGCACGTTCTTGGCGTGGGACGGCATGATCATCTTCATGAAGTCCTTGGCCACGCGGTAGCCGTGTTCGCCCTCGACCAGCACCTCGTCGATGTCGCGGTTATAGAGGTCGCGGATCGAGCGCTTGATCAGGTTGCCTTCCTCGTAGATCGGCGCGGGCGCGATCGACTTGAGGGTCAGCTCGCGGATCTGCTCCCAGAGCCGCTTGAGGTATTCGTAGTCGCGCTTGATCTCCGCCTTGGTGCGCTTGGCGCCCGCGGTGCGGATGATCAGGCCCGCGCCCTCGGGCACATCGATCTCGCCGGCGATCTCCTTGAGTTTCTTGCGGTCGCTGGCATTGGTGATCTTGCGGGAGATGCCGCCGCCACGCGCGGTGTTGGGCATCAGCACGCAGTAGCGGCCTGCAAGGCTGAGATAGGTCGTCAGCGCGGCGCCCTTGTTGCCACGCTCTTCCTTGACCACCTGCACCAGCATGATCTGCCGGACCTTGATGACCTCCTGGATCTTGTAGCGACGCATCCGCGGCTTGCGCGGACGGCGGATCTCTTCCTGGACGTCCTCTTCGGCGACGGATTCGATCTCGGCTTTCGGATCGGGGCCGTCCTGGGCCTCGTCCTCCTCGTCGTCTTCGTCCTCGGCCTGCTCGGCGTCGGCGTTCTCCGCTGCGGCATCCTCCGGTTCAGCCTCGGCAGCAGGCGCATCCGCCTCGGCAGCCGTTTCCGGCTCGGCGGGTGCTTCCGCCTCCACGGGGGCTTGTTCTTCCGTAGGCGCGTCCGCGGTCTCGGCGCCTTCGTCTTCGACAGCCGGCGCCTCTTCGGCTTCGGCGGTCTCCGGCTCGGTGGAGGCATCGCCCTCGGCATCGACCTCGCCCGAGGTCACGACATCGTCCTCGTCGTCCTCGATGCGGGCGGCGATGGTGCCGCTGCGCGGCGTTTCGGGCTCGTCCGACTCTGCGTCCTCGGCCGAAGCGACCTCGTTCTCGGCGACCTCAGGCTCGGCCTCTGTCTCGGCTTCCGCCGTGACAACCGCTTCCTCTGCAGGCGCAGATTCGGTTTCCGCCGTGGCGCCAGCCTCCGCGCTCTCGGCCTGAGCGGCGTCCTCGGCGACTTCCGTCGCCTCGGCGGCTTCCGCCTGTTCAGAATCGCCGGCCTCGGGCTTCGACGCCTCGGCCTTGGCTTTCTTCCGCGTCTGCTTCGGCCGCGGCGCCTCGTCCTCGATCAGCTGAAGCGGATCGGAATCCTCGGCCTCGTTCTCGGCATCGTCGAACTCGACGACGTCCATGCCCTCCACGCTGGGGCGCGTCTCGGTTGTGGCCTCGGTCGACTTTTCCTTGTCCTTGTCGCGGGAGCGCGAGGACCGCCGGCGGGAGCGCGAGCGGCTGCTCTTCTTGCTCTCCTCGGCTTCTTCTTCTTCCTCGGCCTCCGCATAGGCGCGTTCCTCGGCCAGCAGGGCCTGCCGGTCCGCGACCGGGATCTGGTAGTAATCCGGGTGGATTTCAGAGAAGGCCAGGAAGCCGTGGCGGTTTCCGCCGTAATCGACGAAGGCCGCCTGGAGCGAGGGCTCTACGCGGGTGACTTTTGCGAGGTAGATATTGCCAGCGAGCTGGCGCTTGTTGACGGATTCGAAATCGAACTCGTCAACCTTGTTTCCGTCGACCACCACAACGCGGGTCTCTTCCGCGTGGGTGGCGTCGATGAGCATCTTCTTTGCCATGTAAGACTTTCGCACCCCGGTGGCGTCCGCGTCCGGTCAGGCGCGGGAAGGGGATCGGGGCGTATGTTTGAGGCGGGAAAGGCGGGCATTGCAACAGCGGCACGGGCCGCTTGACGCGTCCTGCCTGTTCTGTTGTGTCGCCTCGCGCGTTCCATCGCGGTTCTTGTCTCCGATGCCGTCGCGGTCGAGCGCGCGGCACCAATTCAGGATTTCGCCCGGGCTGCGCCGCGAGCATATGGCCTGTTATGACCGGTTTACCCTGTCCCCGACCGCCAGCAGATGGCCGGCAAATTACGGGTACAGTGAAATTTCTAGGTCCGCGAGACGCGACAAATGCGCTCGGAGGGACCGGTATACAGACCTTATCGACAGATTGTGGATGAATACAATCGCAAAGTGCGCGGGCGACGGTCGGAGCGACCGCCGGACAGTGCATTCGCAGCATTTTCGCGGGACTGGGGCTACACGAGCAGGCCGGCGGCGGCGACGGCGTCGGTCAGGGTCCGGTGCACCGCCTGCCCGCGCTGCGGAACCGGGCGGTCGGGCGGACGGATGTCGGGGATCTGGTGCACCTCGCAGCCCGCCGCGAGCGCCGAGGCAACACCGGCGTCGCTGTCCTCGAAGGCAAGGCAGTCGCGGCTGTGCGCGCCCGCCCGTTCCGCGCCGATCAGATACGGTGCCGGGTCCGGCTTGTTGGCCGGCACCGCGTCGCCGCCGACCACGTCGAGGAAATGGTCGAGCAGCCCCGCCTCGCCCAGGTGGCTGCGGGCCGTGACGGTCCGGGTGGAGGTGACGACCACCATCGACCACCCTGCCCCGGTCAATCGCTCCAGCACCTCGGCGACGCCCGGCTTGAGCGGAATCCCCCCGGCAAGCCGCGCGCGGACGCCGGCATCCCAGCGTTCCCGGAAGCGCTCCAGCCCGATCTCCGCGGGCAGGTAGTCGCGCAGAAGCCTCTGGCAGATCGACGAACTCAGGCCCACCATCGACAGGCCGAAGGACTCCGCGTCTTCCAGACCAAGGGCGCGCGCCTCCTCCACGAAAACCTCGAAGACCGGGCGTTCGGTGTCGAGCAGCAGCCCGTCCATGTCGAAGAGCAGCGCGGCGCCCGCGCCCGGCCTCGGTCGGCTCACAGGTAGTCGGACCTCTGCAACCCGTACTTCGCCATCTTCTCGTTGAGCGTCCGGCGCGGCAGGCAGAGCTCGTCCATCACCGCCACGATCGAGCCCTTGTGGCGGCGCATCGTGTTGTCGATCAGCATCCGCTCGAACGCTTCGACGTATTCCTTGAGCGGCTTGCCCTCGGTGGTCATCACCGGCTCCACCGTCTCGCTCTCGGCCATCAGCAGCGAGGCGATGGTGCCCGAGCCGCGCCGCGACTGAAGCACCGCCCGCTCGGCCACGTTGATGAGCTGGCGCACGTTGCCCGGCCACGGCGCCTGGAGAAGCTGCGCCGCTTCCTGCGCGCCGACCTGCGGCGCGTCGCAGCCGTATTCCTCGGCAAATTGCTCGGTGAACCGGGTGAAGAGCTGCAGGATGTCCTCGCCACGCTGGCGCAGCGGCGGCAGGGTGATCCGCATCGCGGCAAGCCGGTAGAACAGGTCGGGCCGCAGCATGTCCTCGCAGGTCTTGCCCTGCTCCTGCAGGTTCGACACCGCAACGATGCGGGTCTCGGCGGGCGTGCCCTGGTCGTTGATGAAGGTCAGCAGCCGGGCCTGCACGGCGGGGCTGAGCGCCTCGATGTCCTCGAGGCAGAGCGTGCCGCCGCGGGCCTGCTCCACCAGCGGCAGGACGCCGGCATCGGGCTCGCCCTCGAACAACTCGCGGCCCGCGACCTCGTCGGGGTAGGCACCGCATTGCAGAAGGACGAAGGGCTTGGATGCCCGCGAGCCCACGGCATGCAACGCGTGGGCCGCCAGCGTCTTGCCGGTGCCCGTCTCGCCGTCGATCAGCACGTGGCCGTCGGCCTGGCCGAGATCCAGGATATCCTCGCGCAGCCGCTCCATCGCCGGGCTGGCGCCGATCAGCTTGTCCATGATCTGGGTGCCGCCCGACAGGTCACGCCGCAGCGCCCGCGCGTCGAGCGCCAGCCGGCGCTTCTGGGTCGCGCGCTTGGCGAGCTCGGTCATCTTGTCGGGGTTGAAGGGCTTCTCGAGGAAATCGAAGGCGCCGAGCTGCATCGCCTCCACCGCCATCGGCACGTCTCCGTGACCGGTGATGATGATCACCGGCATCGCGCTGTCCTGGCTCATCAGCCGCTTCAGGAAGGCGATCCCGTCCATCCCCGGCATCCGCACGTCGGAGACGACCACGCCGGGATAATCCGGCCCGATCCGCTTCAGCGCGTCCTCCGCCGTGGCGAAACTCTCGGTGTCGAACCCGCTCAGCGCCAGCCACTGGCTGATCGACTGCCGCATGTCCTGCTCGTCATCGACAATCGCGATCTTCATTGCCTTGGCCATCGACTTACCTCCCGGAGAAAGTCACTCTCACTTATTCTGCAGCGCGCGCGCCGCTTGGCGTCCTGCGGTAGATCGGCAACCGCACCTCGAAGACTGCGCCGCCGCCCGGCGCGTTGCGCGCCGTCAGGCGACCGCCGAAGTCGTTCACGATCCCCGAGGAAATGGCAAGCCCGAGCCCGACGCCGTCGCCCGGCTGCTTGGTGGTGTAGAACGGCTCGAACAGGGAATCGAGGTCGGCAATTCCATGCCCGTTGTCGCGCACGCTCAGCGTCGCCGTCTCGCCCGACCAGAGCGTCAGCTCGATCGTCGGCTCGGGCGACTGCTTGGTGGCGTCGAGCGCGTTGCGGAACAGGTTGATGAAGACCTGCTCCAGCCGCAAACGGTCGGCCAGCACCATCACCGGCTCGGCCGGCATCGTCCGGATGATCGCCACGTGCCGGGTCTTGAGCTGCGGCTCCATCATGGTCAGCGCCGAGGATACCGCCTCGCGCACGTCGAGCGGCTCGAAGGCCTCTTCGCCCTTGCGGGCATAGGATTTGAGCTGCCGGGTGATCGCGCCCATCCGGCCGATCAGGTCGTCGATCCGCTGGAACGAGCTCAGCGCCTCTTCCGGCCGTCGGCGCTGCAGCAGCAGGCGCGCGCCGGCGAGATAAGTCTTCATCGCGGCGAGCGGCTGGTTCAGCTCGTGGCTCACCGCCGCCGACATCTCGCCGAGCGCGGCGAGCTTTGAGCTTTGCGCCAGCGTCTGCTCGGCGACCTCGAGGCTTTTTTCCGCCCGTTCCCGCTCCGCGATCTCGCGTTGCAGCCGCTGGTTCAGCTGCCGCAGTTCGGCGGATTCCCGCTGGAACAGGATCGAACGGGACTGCGCCTTCCGGCTCATGAAGTAGAACGCCGCCGCGAGCAGCAGCGCGAAGCCCATGATCTCGAGCGCCAGCACCCCGTTCACCCGCTCCCGGATCGAGCTGTAGGTGGTGAAGCTGCTGATCCGCCAGCCCTGGAACGGGATGCGCCCGTCTGAGCGCAGCACCGCCTCCCCGAGTATGTAGGCATCGGGCATGGTCAGCGACCAGTCGGTCGTGGCGTGCAGCGCCCGGGCGATGGCCGAGGGCGGCGAGGTCTGCGCCAGCGCCTCCTCGATGGTGCGCCCCCGCCAGCGCGGCTCGGTGGCCAGGATGATCGTGCCGGCGCTGTCGGTCACCAGCACCGCATCGGCGATCCCGGCCCAGCTGGTCTCGAACTTGTGAAGATCGACCTCGACCGCGATGACGCCGATCACCTGCCGTTCCGAGGTGATCTTGCGCGCATAGGTGAAGCGCTTGGCCCCGCTTTCATGATCGAAGACGGAAAAGATCGTGTCATTGGCCCGGAGCGCCTCGACGAAGAAGGTCTCCTGCCGGTTCTGGCTGCCGATCTTGTTGCGGTCTGTCGCGGCCACGGCCCGCCCGTCCCGGTCGAGCAGCAGCAGCGACGCGGCGCCGATCTCGTCGCGGAACGAGATCAGGCGCTGCGAGCTTTGCGAGAAATCTCCGGAATTCAGCGCGTTGATCAGCGCAGGGTCCTGCGCGAGCAGCAGCGGCACCACCGAGTTCCGCTGCAACTCGCTGATCACGTTGCCCGAGTAGAGCGCCAGCCGAAGCTCGGCCCGGTTGCGCGTGGTCTCGGTGAAACGGTCGGTGAGCCAGATGTTCGTCCCGTAGAGCGTCACCCCGGCCAGCAGAACGATCACCAGAGCCACGACGCGCAGGCGCCACGGGTCCGGGAGCTCGGCATTGTCCGGCGGAGACTGGGTTTCTGACATGGTTGAAAGTTAAGCGAAAACGCCGGCAAACCCAAGAGGCGCGTGACGCAGGGGCAGCGCCGCCGGGGAAATGCAATTGGCCGCTCTCATGGCCGTCAGGCGGCGACCAGCGCCTCGGTCAGCCCGGCGAAGAGCGCCGCGCCATCGGTGCCGCCATGCAGCGGGTCCACCGCGCGCTCCGGATGCGGCATCATGCCTAGCACCCGGCGGTTGGGCGAGAGCACGCCCGCGATGTCGGCAGCCGATCCGTTGGGGTTGTCGAGATAGCGGAAGGCCACCTGCCCTTCGCCGTCGAGCCGCGCCAGCGTCTCGGCATCGGCCTGGTAGTTGCCGTCGTGATGCGCGATCGGGATCGTGATCTCGGCACCGGCCGTGTACTTCGAGGTATAGGCGGAGTCCGCCGTTTCCACCCGCAGACCCACGGGCTTGCAGACGAAATGCAGGCTGGCGTTGCGCATCAGCGCGCCGGGCAGCAGCCCGGTTTCCAGCAGGATCTGGAAGCCGTTGCAGATCCCCAGCACATGCCCGCCCTTCTCGGCAAAGGCTTTCACCTCGCGGCAGATCGGTGCGTTGGCGGCAATCGCGCCGCAACGCAGGTAGTCACCAAAGGAGAAGCCGCCGGGAAGGCCGATCACGTCAAGCCGCTCGGGCAGCGCGGTATCCTTGTGCCAGACGCGATGAACCTCGAAGCCGGCCGCTTCGAACGCCACCGCGAGATCGCGGTCGCAGTTGGAACCGGGGAAGGTGACGACGGCTGCGCGCATGGGGATCTCCTGTCCTGCTCGATGCGGGCGCGCCCGGATACCCGAGTGCGCTGCCCGCGATCAGGGCAATAAAGCACCCTTCGCAGGCGTCAAGCCCGGGCGGACCTGCCGCGCGGGCTCTTGCCGGATCGATCCCGGGTCTGTTCAGGCCGCGCGGCGCCTGCGCGCCATCCAGCCCGCCCCGAGCAGCGCGCCGCCCAGCAAGGACAGCGAGCCCGGCAGCGGCACCTGGGAGGCCACGAGGTAGCTCAGGTCGTCGAAGGCGGTTTCCGGTCCGCTGAGCAGGATCGAGCCGATGGTGACGCTCGACAGGAAGCTGAATTGCACCATCGTCCCGTTGCCCGGGCCGAAGCCCCCGGTCTCGGTGAATGTGCCGATCGAGTTGCCGCTCAGGTCGAAGAACTCGAGAACGTCGTTGCCCGAACCGGCAGCGGACGCCCAGCCGCCAAACCCGAGGATCCCGCCGATCCCGGTGAAATCGAGCTCGAACCCGCCGAAGCCGGCGATGGTGCCGAACCTGGTGCCGGAATTCGGTACGATCGGGGAGCCACCGCGGAAATCCGACCAGTTCCCGGCATCCACGGACCACAGGCTGTCGGGGCTCGGCGTGACAGCGACATCGCCGCCGAAAATCGTGCTAAGGACAGCTCTTCCGCCGGCCGTCCCCTCGAAATCCTCCACGGCATCGGGCGTGAACCCGCCGGGATTGACGACAGCCGCCTCGGCCGCTCCGCCAGACGCCAGCGCAAGGAGTGCCAGCGAAAACACTGCTGTCGAAAGTTGTCCGGAATTCATGTCCTGCTCGGCTCCTCATTGCCCGTCGCACGGTCGTACCGCCGTGCTTCATCGCGTGCCGCAACGTTAGCCGACTTGCGCGACATGGGAAGAGGAAATTTTCAACCGGGAGAAGAATTTGGTGCTTGGATGGGGCGCCTGCCACAGGCGCCCGATACAGACCGCATCAATGAGAACAATCTTGCGAAGGAGCAAGGATTGTCTCGGGAACTGATCTCGAAGCCCACCGGGCCTCGCGGTCAGAGGATCTCGACGCCGTAGCTCTCGATCACCGTGTTGGCGAGGAGCTTCTCGCACATCTCGCGGACGGTCGCCTCGGCCGCGGCGGCATCGGTCTCGGCCAGGTCCAGCTCGATCACCTTGCCCTGACGCACGGCGTCCACACCCTCGAAACCAAGCGCGCCAAGCGCCGATTTCACGGCCTCGCCCTGCGGATCCAGAACCCCGTTCTTGAGCATGACGGTCACTTTCGCGCGCATCGGCTTCCCCTTTTCAACTTTCCCCGCTCCCTTCGCGCGCGGGCCGATTGGTGTCAAGCACCCTCGCCACATGCAAACGGCCGGCCCCCTTTCGGGATCCGGCCGTGAATGCATTGCGGATCCGCCCGATCAGTTGATCAGGGTCGGCTTTCCGAGAGGCGCGCCGTTCTGCGGCAGCACGCCCAGCCGCCGGGCGACCTCGGTGTAGGCGTCCGCAAGGTTGCCCAGATCGCGGCGGAACACGTCCTTGTCGAGCTTCTGGCCCGTCTGGACATCCCACAGCCGGCAGCTGTCCGGGCTGATCTCGTCGGCGACCACGAGGCGCATGTAATCGCCGTCCCAGATCCGTCCGATCTCGATCTTGAAGTCGATCAGCTTGATGCCGACGCCCATCATGATTCCGGAGAGGAAATCGTTCACCCGCAGCGCCAGCGCCACGATGTCGTCGAGGTCCTGCTGCGCGGCCCAGCCAAAGGCGATGATGTGCTCCTCGGTGACCATCGGGTCGCCGAGCGCGTCGTCCTTGTAGTAGAATTCGACGATCGGGCGCGGCAGCGGCGTGCCCTCGTCGATGCCGAGGCGCTTCGAGATCGAGCCGGCGGCAACGTTGCGAACCACGACCTCGAGCGGGATAATCTCAACCGCACGAACCAGTTGCTCGCGCATGTTGATGCGCTTGATGAAGTGCGTGGGCACCCCGATATTGTTCAGGCCGGTCATGAAGTACTCGGACAGGCGGTTGTTCAGAACCCCCTTGCCCTCGATCACGTCCTTCTTCTCGGCGTTGAAGGCGGTGGCGTCATCCTTGAAGTACTGAACCAGCGTTCCGGGCTCCGGTCCTTCGTAGAGAATCTTGGCCTTCCCTTCGTAAATCTTCTTGCGGCGTGCCATGGAATCCTTTCATCGGCCCCTCTGGGAACTTCCCGGAGCCGGTTTCGAAATGCCCTATACGTCAAGCCTGACCTTGCCGCAAGCTTCCGCCTCTTTAGGCACTTGACGCAGGGCCGCTGACCGGTTGACACCACAGGACGTCGTGCATGACCTTGCGAAGGCGCAGGGATCGCCAGCGACGCGGGTTCTCGGCCGTCGGGCCGCAGGGAGACAGGTGACCATGACCGAGGATTTCGCCCTCATCGACTTTGCCGTATCCGCACGGTCCCCGGCGGAGATCGCGGCCGCGCTCGGCCAGATCCGCACCGGCGAGACGGGAGACCGCGGCGCCGCGGCGGGATCCCGCGTTGGATTCCTGTCGAAGCTGCTGGGCCGCGGGCGCGCCAAGACCTCTCGCGCCGAGCGCAAACCACGCGGCAAGCCCCTGATGATCCAACCTGACGGCACGCTTGGCCCGGGGCCGCTCACGCGGCTCATGCTGACGGACATGGGCTTCGGCTCGGCCCGCAGCCCGGTGCGGCTCACCGCGCCGATCGGCGCCGGCGGGCTGACGCTGATCGAGTTCCGCGAGGCCGACGGCGAGATCTCGTCGCTCTGCCTCGAGTTGAGCGAAGCGCTGCGCGGAGACGAGCTGTTCTACTTCCGCTATTCCGGCGGCCGACACCCCGGCGCCCATTTCGCCTTTCACGTCTACCAGGACGGACGCGCCACCCGTCAGGCCGTGTCACGCAGCGCCGACGGCACGGCGCCCGAGGCCGACTGGATCGGAATCGATTCAGGCATGCCGCATCCGCTGGAGACCGACAGCCTGCCGCCGCCGGGCACGCCGGCCTTCGAAGTGATGACGCCGGTGCGCCAGGCCGCGATTCTCGAGGCGCTCGGCATCGATCCGGAGAGCCTGTTCGACGAGCCGGAGCCGGGAACCCTGACGCTGGAGCTCTCCGACGCCCCGGGCGGGCTGCCGCTCTCCTCGGCGGAAACCGTTCTGGCGGCGAAACGCAAGGCGCTGATGACCGGTGGCTCGGCCCAGGTTCCGGAGGAGGTCGAGGCGCCCGCGCCTGCGCGCCCCACTCCCCCGCCGCCACGGCCCGAACCCGCCCCGGCGAAGCCGAGCCAAGCCCCCACCTGGGAAGAAGAGGTCACCCAGCTTCTCGTGGAAGCGGTCGAGGCCGCGCTGCCGCCGGAGCAGCAGGTGGGCTGGCTGGATGAGCTGACCGCCAAGCTGGTGGCCGGCGATGTCGACGCCGCGCTGGAGGAGGCCCGCCAGATGATCGCCGCCGGCAACCGCCCGCTGTCGGTCAAGCACTCCGCGGCTGCGCGGCTGGCGGAATTGTTCGGTCGCGGCGCCTAGGGCGGCGGGTCGCACTAGGCAAGATCGCATCCGATACATACATTGGAATCGAAAGAAGATTTCGGACGGGAGGCCAAATCACCATGACCACATTCGACGAACGGGAACATGCCTACGAGGCGAAGTTCGTGCACGACGCCGAGCTGGAGTTCCTGGCCCAGGCGTATCGCAACAAGCAGATCGGCTTCTGGGCCGCTGCGCTGATGGGCATGACCGCCGAGGAGGCGGTGCGCTATGCCAAGGACATCATCGCCGTCGACCTGCAGACAGCCGGGCATGAGGATGTGGTCGCGAAACTGAAGAAGGATCTCGGCGAGCTTCGGCCGGAGGACCGGATCCGCGAGCGGATGGCCGAATTCCTGGCTGCGGGGCGCGAAAAGGCGCGCTCCGGTGAACTCAAGACCATGCTCTGACACCTCGCGGATCAACGATCTTCGGCGCGCTCCTTGCGGGGCGCGCCCTGCGTTCGGGCACCGTGGGCCCACGGCAATCGGATTTGCCTCGCGGGCCGGATCGTGACAAGAGCGCGACACCGGGCCGTCTCGGGCGGCCGCACAGAGAACGGACCTGCCGCCATGACTGACGCCCTTTCCCGACTGCTTGCCTCCCGCGACTGGCTGATGGCCGACGGCGCCACCGGCACGACCCTGTTCAACATGGGGCTGCAGTCCGGCGATGCGCCGGAGCTGTGGAACGCCGACCATCCGGACCGGATCCGTGCGCTCTATCGCGGCGCGGTCGAGGCCGGCAGCGACATCTTCCTGACCAACACCTTCGGCGGCACCGCCGCGCGGCTCAAGCTGCACGAGGCGCAAGGCCGGGTGCGCGAACTGAACCGTCTGGGCGCGGAACTCGGCCGCGAGGTCGCCGACGCTGCAGGCCGCCCGGTGGTCGTCGCGGGCTCGATGGGTCCGACAGGCGAGATCATGGCGCCGATGGGCCCGCTGACCCACGACGCC
Organism: Tropicimonas sediminicola; assembly: GCF_900188335.1. Taxonomy (GTDB): domain Bacteria; phylum Pseudomonadota; class Alphaproteobacteria; order Rhodobacterales; family Rhodobacteraceae; genus Tropicimonas; species Tropicimonas sediminicola. The sequence continues at coordinate 157,908 of NZ_FZOY01000006.1, forward strand.
GCGGTGGAGATGTTCCACGAGCAGGCCGAGGGCCTGAAGGAAGGTGGCGCCGATGTGCTCTGGGTCGAGACGATCTCGGCGCCGGAGGAGTACCGCGCCGCCGCCGAGGCCGCGAAGCGCGCCGGCATGCCCTGGGTCGGCACGATGAGCTTCGACACCGCCGGGCGCACGATGATGGGCGTGACCTCGGCCAACATGGTGACGCTGGTGGGCCAGCTCGATCACCCGCCGCTGGCCTTCGGCGCGAACTGCGGGGTGGGTGCGTCGGACCTGATGCGCACGGTGCTGGGCTTTACCGCCATGGCGCCGGAGATCCCGGTCGTGGCCAAGGGCAACGCCGGCATCCCGAAATACGTCGACGGGCACATCCACTACGACGGCACGCCGGAGCTGATGGCCCGCTATGCGGTGCTGGCCCGCGATGCCGGGGCAAGGATCATCGGCGGTTGCTGTGGCACGACGCCGGAGCACCTGAAGGCGATGCGCGCGGCGCTGGAAAACACGCCGCCCGGCCCGCGCCCGACGCTGGAGCAGATCGCGGCCGAGCTCGGCGGGTTCTCCTCCGCCAGCGACGGCACCGGCGAGACCGCCGAGCCTCGCACACGGCGCCGCCGCAGGGGCTGATCGCCGCTGGTCGCCAACTTCAGAACAGATTGAGCTGGTCGCCCGGTTGCGGCGGCACATGGAACAGGTCTGTCCGCAAGTCGGGGGCCGGTCCTTCCAGACCGAGGCGCCGGGCGGCCAAACGGAACCGCTGCTGCAGCAGGGCGGCATAGGTCCCCTGCCCGGTCATCCGCGTGCCCCAGTCCGACCGGTAATCCGCCCCGCCGTGCGTCTCGCGCACTCGGGCCATGACCCGCGCCGCCCGCTCCGGGTGGGCCTCGGCCAGCCACTCGCGGAACAGCTCCGACACCTCCAGCGGCAGGCGCAGCAGGATCATGCTGGCATGGCTCGCGCCCGCGTCCCGCGCCGCGGCCAGGATCGCCTCGATCTCGTGATCGGTGAGTCCCGGGACGATCGGCGAAACCGAGACGGACACGGGGCAGCCCGCGCGCGACAGCGCTTCGACGGTGCGGAGCCTGTGCGCGGGGGACGGCACCCTCGGCTCCATCGACCGGGCAAGCGCAGGATCGAGCGTGGTGATCGACAGAGCCACCCGCGCCAGCCCCGCCTGCCCCATCTCGCCCAGCAGATCGGCGTCGCGCTCGACCAACGAGCCCTTGGTGGTCACCGTCACCGGATGGCGAAAGGCGCTCAGCACCTCCAGGCAGCCCCGCGTGATGCGACGCTCCCGCTCGATCGGCTGATAGGGGTCCGTGTTGGTTCCGAAGGCAATGGGCGCGGGTCGGTAGCGCGGGCGCGATATCTGCCGCCGCAGGATCTCCGGCGCGTCGGGCTTGGCGATGAGCCGGGATTCGAAATCGAGGCCGGGAGACAGGCCGAGAAAGGCGTGGGTCGGCCGGGCGAAGCAATAGATGCAGCCGTGTTCGCAACCGCGATAGGGATTGACCGAGCGGTCGAAGCCGATGTCGGGCGAGCTGTTCCGGCTCAGCACCGATTTCGGGTGCTCTACCGCGACTTCCGTGCGCAGCGGCGGCAGCGCCTCCAGATCGCCGATCCAGCCATCCTCTACCCGGTCGCGCCCGTGGCGTTCGAACCGGCCGGGGCGGTTCGAGCGGGCGGCACGGCCAGCAAGGCGGCGTTGCGGGAGATTTGCGGCGTCATCGGCGGACATGCGGCAAATCTAGAACATAAAGTGAACATTGAGCAAGGGGGACGGCCCGCTTACCGGTGCTCAGGTCGGTAGCGACGATGCGCATGTCGCAATCGGTCGCGTGCAAAGGCCAAGTTGCGTAGAATTCTAGGGATCAGCCCCCGCGGCCTTTCCGCCGCCCCTGCCTGGAGTGCCGACATGTCCGACGAGGAAGACGACGAGATCATCCTGTCCGAGCTGGAGACCGAAGACCTCGTGCTGCAGATGCACGACGACCTCTATGACGGCCTGCGCGAGGAGATCGAGGAAGGCGTCAACATCCTGCTGGAACGCGGCTGGCAGCCCTATGACGTGCTGACCAAGGCGCTGGTGGCCGGCATGACCATCGTCGGCAATGACTTCCGGGACGGCATCCTCTTCGTGCCCGAGGTGCTGCTGGCGGCCAACGCGATGAAGGCCGGCATGGCGATCCTCAAGCCGCTCCTGGCCGAGACCGGGGCACCGCGGATGGGAAAGATGGTGATCGGCACCGTCAAGGGCGACATCCACGACATCGGCAAGAACCTCGTCTCGATGATGATGGAGGGCGCCGGCTTCGAGGTGGTGGACCTCGGGATCAACAACCCGGTGGAAGCCTATATCGAGGCCGCCGCGCGGGAAGAGGCCGACATCGTCGGCATGTCGGCGCTGCTGACCACGACGATGCCCTACATGAAGGTGGTGATCGACGCGATGGTGGCGCAGGGCATTCGCGACGATTACATCGTGCTGGTGGGCGGCGCGCCTCTGAACGAGGAATTCGGCCGGGCCATCGGCGCCGATGCCTATTGCCGCGATGCCGCCGTGGCGGTGGAGACAGCCAAGGATTTCATCGCGCGCAAGCACAACCAGATGGCCGCGGGCTGACAACCGGCCCACGGGCCCCTATCTCGGGAGCAAGGAGACGACCATGCCCCCGAGACATTTCTTCACCCTGATCGCACTTGTCCTGCTGGCCGCAGCCCTGACGGTCGCCCTGCTCTTTACGGGCGCGGGCCAGGCCCCTGCCATGCTCGGGATCGCGGCGATCGTCGCGCTGGCGCTGCGGCTGGCGCTCTGGCTCCGGCAGCGGCGGGACGACAGCCTCCGATGAGTACGCCTGACGACTCCACGCTGACCCACGAGGGCATGGCAGCCGGCAATCCGGCAGGCGATGCGCGGCTGCTGGTGATCGGCTGCGGCGCCATCGCCCGAGAGATCCTTGCGCTCAAGGCCGCCAATGGGTGGGACCATATCGAACTGACCTGCCTGCCGGCGATCCTGCACAACCATCCCGAACGGATCGCGCCTGCCGTGGAACAGGCGATCGTGAAACATCGGGCCGATTTCAACGCGATCTTCGTCGCCTATGCCGATTGCGGAACCGGCGGGCTGTTGCAGGAGGTCTGCGACCGCCACGGGGTTGAGATGATCGCCGGGCCGCATTGCTACAGCTTCTACGAAGGCAATGCGCGCTTCGCAGAGACGTCCGCGGACGATATGACGACCTTCTACCTGACCGATTTCCTCGTCCGGCAGTTCGACGCCTTCGTCTGGCGCCCGCTCGGGCTCGACCGCCATCCGGAGCTGCGCGACACCTACTTCGCCCATTACACCCGGCTGGTGCACCAGGCCCAGACGGAGGACCCCGGCCTGACCGCAAAGGCTCGGGGCTGCGCCGCGCGGTTGGGGCTTGCCTATGAACGGCGGTTCACCGGCTATGGCGATCTCGAAACCGCCATCGGGGCGGCGACCGGCGCGGCCCGGTAGCGGCGCCAACCGCTGTTTGAGCAAGCTTCCGGCCGTGCTAGGCCTGAGCGCGACGTCACACCCCAGGGAGACCACCGCCATGCACCGAAGCCTCGCGATATCCATCCCCCTTCTCGTCCTTGCCGCCGCGGGAGCGCCCGCGCAGGAGGGGCCGTCGTTCGATTGCAGCAAGGCCGAGACCACGGCGGAAGAACTGGTCTGCAACGATCCCGGGCTGGCCGCGCTCGACCGACGGGTGGCGGAGCGCTATGCGGCGGCGCTGGAGGCGGCGCGCGGGCTCGACGCCGGGGCGGCGGAAGCGGAGGCGGATCTCAAGGCCTACCAGCGCGGCTGGATCGGAGGGCGCGACGAGTGCTGGAAGGCGTCGGACGGGGATGTGCGGGCCTGCGTCGAGGCTTCCTACCTGCGGCGCGAGGTCGAGCTGGTGACGCAATGGATGCTGGAGCCGCCCCGGTCCACCGCCTTCTGGACCTGCGGCGGCAACCCGGCCAACGAGGTCGTCACCATGTTCTTCGACACCGAACTGCCCAGCCTGCGCTTCGAGCGCGGCGATTCCATCGACACCGGGACGCTGGAGCGCACCGGTTCGGGCGCGCGCTATGCCGGGAGTTCCGGGCGGGAGATCTGGATCAAGGGCGAGGCCGCGACCTACCGGGAGCCCGACCCGGACGGCACCAGTTTCGAGTGCGAACTGGCGCGGCAGGAATAGCGCCCCCGTCGGGTCAGGCCGCGGCCTTCTCCGCCAGCAGGCGAATGCGCTCGATCATCGCCCGAAGCCCGTTGGAGCGTTGCGAGGACAGGTGCTCGTCGAGCCCGAGCCGCTTGAGCTCGGCCGGCGCATCCACTTTCGTTACCTCGGCCACGCTGAGGCCGGAATACAGGCTGACGAGGATCGCGATCAGGCCGCGCACGATCATCGCATCGCTGTCGCCGCGGAACCGGAACACCGCGCCCGGCCCCTCGCCCTCGATCTCCGGAACCAGCCAGACCTGGCTGGCGCAGCCCTCGACCTTGGTGGCCGGCACCCGGAAACTCTCCTCCAGCGGATCCATGGCCTTGCCCATGTCGATCACGTGGCGATACCGGTCTTCCCAGTCATCCAGGAATTCGAAGGTCTCGACGATGTCCTCGAAGGCGTCGCGGGCCATGGCGTGCTCCTTTGTCTCGCGCCAGAACCTAGGCTGACAGCGCAGCGGGGTCCAGTGGCGGGGACACCGCGACGCAGGCTTTTCATCTCCCTCGCTTTTCGGTAATCGGATAGCCAGATGAGCAGGCACGGCGAGGACCCATCATGAAAGCGCAGATTGTTGCCGGCGTGATCGCCGCGCTGGTCCTTGCAGGGTGCCAAAGCCGCTACAACCCGGGCAACTGGGGCTGGTTCGGTGGCAGCCGCTCGGCTCCCACGCTGGAGCCGAGGGACGGCTACGAACAGAACGCCGACTTCCGGCCGCTGGTCGAGCAGGTGGTCTCCATGACTGTGGAGCAGACCCCGGGTGGCGCCATCGTCACCGCAACCGGCCTGCCCCCGACGCAAGGTTACTGGAAGGCCGACCTGGTCTCCACCTACCAGACCGTCACCGGCGAGGTCGCAGCCAAGGATGGCGAGATCCGGCTCGAATTCCGGATCGTGCCGCCGCCCACGCCGACCCCCGCCAGCACCGCGCGTTCGCGCGAGGTCACGACAGCACTGTTCCTCACAGATCAGACGTTGCGCAATGTCCGGCAGATCACGGTCGTCGGCCAGGCGAACGCGCGCAGCTCCCGCCGCTGACATTGCGCGCGCGCCTCTGCTCCAGCGCGGATGCAGGGGCGCTGCGCGAAGGTCGGATCAGACGTCGATGATCGCAACCGCCTGACCGCGGGCGGCCAGAGCGATGGCGCCATTGCAGAGCCGCAGCGCATCGGCGCCGAACACCTCGTGCCGCCAGCCCTTGAGCGCCGCACCGTCGCGCTGTCCGGCGGCAATCGCGTCGAGTTCGGAGGCGGTGGCGATCAGCTTCTGCGCCACGCCCGTTTCCTCGGACTTTGCCTTCAGCAGCACCCGCAGCAGGTCGGCCAGGGCCGGGTTGACCTGCAGCTTCTCGCGGCTGGTGTCCGCCACCGGCTGATCGGCCTGCGGCGTCTCCAGCCCGGCGGCGATGGCGGCCAGAATGCCGTCGGCAATCGGGCCCTTGCGACCCTCGCGGGTCAGCAGCCGCGAGCGGCCGAGGTCCTCGGACGTGCGCGGCTTGGTCGAGGCAAGCTCCAACAGGGCGTCGTCCTTGAACACCCGGTTGCGGGGAATGTTGCGCTGCTGCGCATAGGATTCCCGGAATGCGGCCAGCTCGCGCGCGATGGCGAGGAAACGGCCGGAATTCGTGCGGGTCTTGAGCCGCCGCCAGGCCTCGCGGGGTTCGATCAGGTAAGTGGCAGGATCGGTCAGGACCGCGAGTTCCTCCTCGACCCAACGCTGGCGGCCGGAACGCTCCAGATCGCGGGCAAGGTGCTCGTAGATCACCCGAAGATGCGTGACGTCGGCCAGCGCATAGGATTGCTGCGCCTCCGACAGCGGACGGCGCGACCAGTCGGTGAAGCGCGAGGACTTGTCGACGCTGGCCCGCGCGATGCGGCGCACGAGCGTCTCGTAGCCCACCTGCTCGCCGAACCCGCAGACCATCGCGGCGACCTGGGTATCGAAGAGCGGCTCGGGAAAGACGTTGCCCTCGTGGAAGAAGATCTCGAGATCCTGCCGCGCGGCGTGGAACACCTTCACCACCGACGTGTCGCGGAAGAGATCGTAGAGCGGTTCCAGCGACAGCGCGTCGCCCCCGGCGATCGGATCGACCAGCACCGCCTCGCCATCGTTCGGCAGGGCCATCTGCACGAGGCAGAGTTTGGAATAATAGGTGCGCTCCCGCAGGAACTCGGTATCGAGGGTAACGTATGGCTCGCTCCGAGCCGCCTCGCAAAAGGCCGCAAGCTCTTCGGTCGTTGTGAGTGTTCGCATTCAGACGGTACTTGTTGTTTCGGGCCCGGAAAGGCGCTTCTTGATCCGCTCAAGCCCTCTTAGCCGCTATAACCGCGGAAGAAAAGCGCCCTCAGGGCAGCCAGACCGGACGCCGGTCTCCCGCTGCGAAACGCCGCAGAACTGCCGGATAGAGCTTGTGTTCCATCTCGAGCACCCGCGCGGCGAGGATCTCGGGCGTGTCGCCGGGCTTCACCGGCACCCTTGCCTGGCCGAGGATCGGGCCGTCGTCGAGTTCGGGCGTGACCTCGTGCACCGTGCAGCCATGCTCGGCATCGCCGGCTTCCAGCGCGCGGGCATGGGTGTGCAGACCGCGGTATTTCGGCAGCAGCGAGGGGTGGATGTTGATCATCCGACCCGACCACGGGGTGACGAAACCGGCGGTCAGCACCCGCATGAAGCCCGCAAGACAGATCATGTCGGCGTCATGGGCTGCGATCAGCGCCTGAAGTTCCGCCTCGAAGGCAGCGCGGTCCTTGCCGAAGGGGCGGTGATCGACCGCGTCTGTGGCGACGCCGCGCGCCGCCGCGCGGGCCAGCCCCGCCGCCTCGGGGTCGTTCGACGCCACGAGGCAGGGCGTGGCCGGATGGCCGGCTTCCGCCATGCTGTCGAGCAGCGCCAGCATGTTGGAGCCGCCGCCCGAGATCAGGATGGCGACACGCTTCACGCCAGCGTCCCGCGGTAGCTCACACCCTCGCCCGAGACGACGCTGCCGAGACGGTGGACCCGCTCGCCCTGGCCTTCCAGCAGCGACGCAAGCGCCTCGGCGCGCTCGGCCTCGACGACCACGACCATCCCGATGCCGGCGTTGAAGGTCTTGAGCAGCTCCGGCGTTTCTAGCCCGCCCGCCTCGCTGAGCCAGGCAAAGACCGGCGGCAGCTTCCAGGCGCCAAGATCGATCTCGGCGCCCAGCCCCTCGGGCAGCACCCGGGGCAGGTTCTCGGTCAGCCCGCCGCCGGTGATATGCGCCAGCCCGTGCACGCCGCCGGCCCGAATCGCGGCCAGCGCGGATTTCACGTAGATCCGGGTCGGCGCCAGCAGCGCTGCGCCGAGCGGCCCCTCGCCGAAGGGCGCCGGATCGTTCCAGCCCAGCCCCTGCAGCTCGACCACCTTGCGCACCAGCGAATAGCCGTTGGAATGCACGCCGTCCGAGGCCAGGCCGAGCAGCACGTCGCCCTCGCCCACATCCGCCGGCAGCGCCGCGCCGCGCTCCATCGCGCCCACCGCGAAGCCCGCGAGGTCGAAATCCTTTGCCTCGTACATGCCCGGCATCTCGGCCGTTTCGCCGCCGATCAGCGCGCAGCCGGCCTGGCGGCAGCCATCGGCGATGCCTTCGACGACCTGCGCCGCGCGCTCCACGTCGAGCGCCCCGCAGGCGAAGTAATCGAGGAAGAACAGCGGCTCGGCGCCCTGGCAGACCAGATCGTTGACGCACATCGCCACGAGATCGATCCCGACGCCTTCGACGACGCCGGTGTCGATCGCGATCCGCAGCTTGGTGCCGACGCCATCGGTGGCCGCCACGAGGACCGGATCGTCGTAGCCGGCCGCCCGCAGGTCGAAGAGCCCGCCGAAGCCGCCCAGCCCGGCCATCACGCCCGCGCGGTCGGTCGACTTTGCCGCCGGCTTGATCCGCTCGACGAGCGCGTTGCCCGCGTCGATATCCACGCCCGCCGCAGCATAGGTCAGTCCGTTCTTGCCTGCACTCACCGGCATGCCCTTTCCCGATTGGCCAATCCTGGCGCGGGTTAGCAAGCGCGGCCGTCCGAGTCCATGCCGCCCGTGCCGGGCGCATCATATGGCTTGACCCGGATTGCCAGCATGCTAGGCAGTCGTCGCGTGGGCCTGTAGCTCAATTGGTTAGAGCAGAGCGCTCATAACGCTTTGGTTGCGGGTTCAAGTCCTGCCGGGCCTACCACGACAATCGGGTCGCGCCGACAGGGGCAGACCCGGAGCCATCCCCCTCCCCAAAATCCTTGCTGGCAAGGGCCACGGCCCGTAGGATCGATGGTGCGACACTGCGCCCCGCCTTGGTGGCGAGATGCCACATGTGCGCTTTGGCTGCATTATTGGTGGCTGTGAAATCGATTACATGACCACCAGCTGACATTTGGTGGAAGAAATGAAAGACACCGCACAGACCCCCCCGGAGTTTCCGGGCGTATCGACAGTCATTCATGGCAACGGCGCAATCGCCCAGGTAATGGGCCAGGTCTGTGGAGGGGTGATCGGATATCCGATCACCCCTTCGACTGAGATAGCCGAGCTTTACGAGGCGTTCCGCGCCGGTGGCGGGATGAACATCTGGGGGCGGCATCCGTTCTTCTTCGAGCCAGAGGGCGAGCATTCGGCGCAATCGGGCGCGCTCGGCGCGGCGCTGACCGGCGGGCAGTACATCTCCAACGCGTCGTCGAGCCAGGGCATCCTCTACGGGATCGAGTCGCATTACGTGACCGTCGGCAAGAAGGTCGGCGGGTTCGTGCTCCAGGTCGCCGCACGCTCCGTCTCGCGCCATTCGCTCAACGTGATGGCCGGCCATGACGACGTCTATGCATTGCTGCCCTCCGGCTACACGATCCTGTTCGGCTCCAACCCGCAGGAGGCCGCCGACCTCGCCGCGATCTCCTACAAGGTCAGCGCGATGTCGATGATCCCGGTCGCCAACGCGATGGACGGCTTCGTCACCAGCCACATGATGAGCGAGGTGATGATGCCAGAGGACGCGCTGCTCGAGCGGTTCCTCGGCGATCCGACCGACCGTATCCCCTGCCCGACCGTGGCGCAGGAAATGCTCTATGGCGCCAAGGGCCGCGTCTTCCACCTCAAGCGTTACCTCGGCCGCCACAGCAGCGACATGGAGCAGGCCGACTACGCGGCGCTGATCGACTTTCTCGACGCCAATGCCGACGCCGTGGAGGGCGATGCCTCGGGCGAGATGGTCGGCCAGACGCTCGACCGGCTGCCGCAGGAGCTGCATGCCCAGTGGCGGCGGCAATGGGTCAACGCCCATGCCAAGGGCACCCGGCAGCGGGTTCCGGCCCAGGTGGACGTGCACAACCCCGGCCTCACGGGCGGCGTGCAGAACCAGCCGGACTTCCAGGCCGGCGCGGTCGACCACCGCACCCACTTCGTCCGCGAGGTGCCGCGTTTCGTCCGCGAGGCGATGGAAGAATACTCGGCCCTGACCGGGCGCGACTACGCCCCCGTCATGACCTATGAATGCGACGACGCGGAAACCGTCCTCGTCGGGCTCGGCTCCGTCACCGACGACGCCGAGGCTGTGGCCGCCCACCTGCGCCGCCAGGGCCGCAAGGTCGGCGTGATCTCGATCAAGATGCTCCAGCCCTTCCCCGAGGCCGAGCTGGTGGCGGCCCTTGCCGGCAAGAAGGCGGTCACGGTGCTGGAACGCTCCGACGTCACCGCGCTGACTAGCCTCGTCAACCAGGCGCTGGTCAAGGCGGTCGAGAATGCCGATGGCGAGCGCTACCCGGGCATCCCGGCACTCAGCAAGCTGCCGCGGCTGACCACGGCAATCTTCGGGCTCGGCGCGCACGACCTGCAGCCGCGCCACCTGATCGCGGCCTTCGACAACATGGACGAGGCCAACGCGCCCTTCGTCTATCTCGGCAGCCAGTTCTTCGCCAAGGACCCGAGCCCGCAGCTCGCCGAGCTGCAGGACAGGCTGCGCGCGGCCTATCCCGAAACCGAGCTGATGGCGCTGGAGACCAAGCCCAACCCGCAGCTCCTGCCCGAGGGCGCGCTGCGCATCCGCTTCCACTCCGTCGGCGGCTACGGCACAATCGCCACCGGCAAGCTGCTGACCGACATCTTGGCCAATGCGCTCAGGCTGCATTCCAAGGCGGCGCCCAAGTACGGCTCCGAGAAGTCCGGCGCGCCGACCAACTACTACATCACCCTCAGCCCCGAGCCGGTGAAGATCACCAATGCCGATCTCGAGGATGTCGAGGTCGTGGTTTCGCCCGACCACCGGGTGTTCCAGCACTCCAACCCGCTGCGCGGGCTGATCGAGGGCGGCACTTTCATTCTGCAGTCGAGCCTCTCGCCGCTCGAGGTCTGGAAGGACCTTCCGGCCGCGATGCGCGCCTACATCGTCCGCCGCAAGATCCGTTTCTTCGTGCTGGACGGTTTTGCCATCGCCCGCAAGCACGCCCCCTCGGCCGAGCTCGAGACGCGCATGATGGGCATTGCCTTCATCGGCGCGGTCTGCGGCAACGTGGAGCGCATCACCCAGGGCGCCGACCGCGAGGCCGTGCTGGACAAGATCCGCAGCCAGATCGCCAAGAAGTTCGGCGCCAAGGGCCAGGCCATCGTCGATGGCAACATGGCGGTGATCCGTGACGGGCTGGAGGCGACGGTGGCGCTCGACTACACCGCACCCGAATTCGCCGCGGTGACCGAGGCGGCTGATTCCGAGCCGGCCTTCGCGCCGGCGATCTCGGCCTCGATGTGCCGCATCCAGCAGGACGCCTCGCCGACCGGCCTCTTCGACCACGAGTATTTCGAGGAAACCGTCGCCCGGCCCTTCCGCGAAGGCACCATCGGCGAGGCGCCGGTGCTGCCGGGGACCGGCATGTTCATGCCGTCCGGCACCGCCGCCGCGCGCGACAAGGGCATGTTCCGCCGCGAGGTGCCTGTGTTCGACGCCAGCCTCTGCACCGGCTGTCTCGAATGCTCCATGGTCTGCCCGGACGCCGCGATCCCGGCCACGGTGATCGACATCGGCGACATGCTGGGCACCGCGCTCAAGGAGATCGACGTACCCTCCGGCCAGCGCGAGATCCTGCGTGGCCTGCTGCCGGGCATCGGCGCCGCTGTCCGCGCGGCCTATGCCGAGAGCAAGGAGACCAAGGCCTTCGGGATTCTGGTGGCCGAGGCCGTGCAGTCGCTCGACGTGGAGAGCCCTGTCGTCCGCAACAACCTGGAGAAACTGGCACAGGCGGCTTCCGCCCTGCCCGTCTCCCGCACCCGGCCCTTCTTCGACGCGATGGAGAAGGAACGCGCCGGCTCCGGCGGGCTGTTCACCGTGGTCGTGGACCCGTGGAAATGCTCCGGCTGCCTCGAATGCATCGAGGTCTGCGGCCCCGGCGCGCTGACCAAGGCCGAACAGGACCAGCCGCTTCTTCAGAAGTTGCAATCCGAGTTCGAGTTCCTGTCGAAGACGCCGAACACGCCATCGCGCTTCTTCGACTCCGCCTTCGAGCCCGAGGGCGACATCAAGCGCATCATGCTCGACCGCGATACCTACTATTCGACCACCGGCGGCCACGGCGCCTGCCGCGGTTGTGGCGAGGTGACCGCGATCCGGCAGGTCGTCTCGGCCGGTCACGCGCTGCATGACCGCCGCCGCAAGAGCCACACGCGTGAACTCGAACAGCTGATCGACGCGCTGCGCGCCAAGCTGGACGAGGTGGCAGAGGATGCCGCCCGCAGCGCCCGCATCGGCTCCGCGATCGACGTGCTCGAAAAGCGGCTGTTCCTGATGGAGGGCGGGCCGACCGGCAACGGGCCGGCCGCGATGGTGGTGGCCAACGCCACCGGCTGCAGCTCGGTCTACGCCTCGACCTTCCCCTACAACCCCTACAACGATCCCTGGGTGAACAGCCTGTTCCAGGACGGGCCCGCGCTCAGCAAGGGGATTTTCGAGGGGCTGACGGCCACCGCGGCGGTCGATTTCAAGGCGCTGCGCGTCGCCAGGCTGGAACTGGCCGACGCCTACGACCCGGCAACCGACGACGCCTATTTCCGCAACTTCGGCTGGAGCGACTTCGGCCCGGAGGAACGGGCGATCCTGCCGACGGTGCTCAACATCTCGGGCGATGGCGCGGCCTATGACATCGGCTTCGGCGCGCTGTCGCGGCTGCTGGCATCAAACACGCCGGTCAAGGTGATGGTGCTCAACTCGGGCGTCTATTCCAACACCGGCGGCCAGACCTCCACCGCCAGCCTGTCCGGGCAGGACAGCGACCTGAGCCGCTTCGGCCCGGCGCTGGCCGGCAAGCAGGAGGACCGCAAGGAACTCGGCCTGATCGCCGCCTTCCACCCCGGCGTCTTCGTGGTGCAGAGCACGACCTCGATGCCCGGCCACTTCCTGAAGAACCTGATCGCCTATCTGGAGCACAGCTCCTCGCCGGCGGTGCTCGACATCTACGCCCCCTGCCAGGCCGAACACGGCATCGCCGACTCCGCGGCCAGCCAGCGGGCGCGCCTCGCGGTCGAGGCCCGGGTCAGCCCGGTCTTCGTCCACGACCCCGATGCCGGCGCCTCGCTCGAGGAACGGTTCTCGCTCGACGGCAACCCGGCGATGGATCGCGACTGGGCGATGACGACGCTGGAATACGTGGAGGACGGTGCGCTCAAGCTGATGGACGTGCCGCTCACCCCGGCCAATTTCGCCTTCGAGGAGACCCGTTTCAAGAAGCAGTTCCGCCCGCTGCCGGATGGCGCGGACGCGGTGCCGGTCGAGGCCTATATCGACCTGCCGCCGGCCGAACGGATCGGCAAGTCGCCCTTCGTCTACGCCACCGACGCCCAGAAGCGGCTGGTGCGGCTGGAGGTGGGCACCACCGTCGTGCACCTCGTCGAGGAACGCCGCCGCAACTGGCGGACCCTGCAGCACCTTGCCGGGCTCGACGTGGAGCGGCTCGACGCCGACCACCATTCCGAGATCGCGGCGCTCCAGCAGCGGTACGATGAGGCCGTGGCGGCGCAGGAAGAGACGATGGACAGCATCGCCCGCGGCATGAGCGAGCTGGCGGCGGCCTCCGGCGCGCCCGCGGCCATCGGCGCGGCCGGCGCACTGGCGCCTGTCGGCGGCACCTCCGCACCGGCGGCCGCCCCACCCCCGGCGGCGGGCGGATCGGAGATCCCGCATATCCACGAAGAGGATGTGCCGCTCTGCTCCGACTGCAAGACCTGCTACCAGGAGATCCCCGAGCTCTTCGCGAAGATCAAGATCGTTGTCGACGGTCAGGCGAAGGAGGTGGCGCACACCATCCCCGGCGCGCTCGAGAAGGTCGAGATGACCGACCAGCTCCGGGCACGGATCGCCAAGGTCGCGGCCAATTGCGACTCGGAGATCATCCGATGAACGCGCCCATCGTCGAACCGGGCGACGAGCTGTTCCAGCAGCAGCTCGAAGTCCTCAAGAAGCACCTCGCCGCCGACCCGCGCTCGCTGCGCAACGTCTTCATCGCCGACGGCACCCAGGCCATCGCCTGGGAGTTCCGCCAGGAGGAGATCGGCGAGAAGTTCATCGGCGTCCTGTGGAACCTGCTGCTGCGGGGCGATCAGATGAGCACGCTGCTGCAGCGGTTCATCTGGGACCTGCCGCTCAAGTACAAGCGGCGGTTCATCAAGGCGCTCGATACCCACCTTTCCGGACGCTACCCGATGTTCAAGGGGCTGTCCGAGGGCTGGCCGGCGGAGAGCTACATCCCGCCCTACGTCCGCGCGCCCGAGGATCGCAGCGAGGATTTCGAGCTCGTGAACCAGGGGTACCTCGGCTATCGCAGCCTCGGCTACAGCCTGCGCGAGGTCGACCTGATCGTCTGGCTGGAAGCTCTGCGCGACAAGCAATGCGAGGACCGGCCCTGCGAACTGGGCGTGCTCAAGGAGAAGATCCGCGAGAAGGAGGCGAAGAAGCTCGGCGGCTGCCCGGTCAAGATCCACATCCCCGAGATGCTGGACCTGATCGGCAACGGCAAGATCCGGCAGGCGCTGGAACTGATCGAGAGCTGCAACCCGCTGCCCAACGTCACAGGCCGCGTCTGCCCGCAGGAGCACCAGTGTCAGGGCGTCTGCAAGCACACCAAGCGGCCGATCGAGATCGGGCAGATCGAGTGGTACCTGCCCGAGCACGAAAAGCTCGCCGATCCCGACCGCCTGAAGCGCCTCGCGGGTCACGTCAGCCCCTGGGCCGTCGCCGCCAAGCCGCCGATCGCGGTCGTGGGCTCCGGCCCCTCGGGCCTGATCAACGCCTACCTGCTGGCGGCGGAGGGCTTCCCCGTCACCGTCTTCGAGGCGTTCCACGAGCTGGGCGGCGTTCTGCGCTACGGCATCCCGGAATTCCGCCTGCCCAACACGCTGATCGACGACGTGGTGCAGAAGATCGACGCGCTCGGCGGGCGCTTCGTGAAGAACTTCGTGGTCGGCAAGTCGGCCACGCTCGACGACCTCAAGGCCGCCGGGTTCTGGAAGATCTTCGTGGGCTCCGGCGCCGGCCTGCCGACCTTCATGAACGTGCCGGGCGAGCACCTGCTCGGCGTCATGTCGGCCAACGAGTTCCTGACCCGCGTCAACCTGATGCGCGGGCGCGATCCGGCCTACGAGACGCCCCTGCCCGAGGTCGCCGGCAAGCACGTGCTGATCGTCGGCGGCGGCAACACAGCGATGGACGCCGCTCGCACCGCGCGGCGGCTGGGCGGCAAGGTCACCATCGTCTACCGGCGCACCAAGGCCGAGATGCCGGCTCGGGTGGAAGAGCTGCACCACGCGCTGGAAGAAGGGATCGAGGTCGCCGAGCTGCGGGGGCCGCGCGAATTCGTGGGCGACAGCCACACCCATTTCGTGACCCACGCCATCGTCGACGTGAACGAGCTGGGCGAGCCCGACGCGTCCGGCCGTCGCCGGCCGGTTCCCACCGGCGAGACCATCGAGATGCCGGCGGACCTTGTGATCA
Organism: Tropicimonas sediminicola; assembly: GCF_900188335.1. Taxonomy (GTDB): domain Bacteria; phylum Pseudomonadota; class Alphaproteobacteria; order Rhodobacterales; family Rhodobacteraceae; genus Tropicimonas; species Tropicimonas sediminicola. Next base: position 173,112 of record NZ_FZOY01000006.1, read on the forward strand.
TGGCGCTCGGCAACAAGTCGAACCCGATCATCCCCGAGTCCGAGCCCGGACTGAAGCTCAGCAAGTGGGGCACGATCGAGGTCGAGACCGGCAGCCAGGAGACCTCCATCCGCGACGTCTACACCGGCGGCGACGCGGCCCGCGGCGGCTCCACCGCGATCCTCGCGGCGGGCGACGGTCAGGCGGCGGCGCGCGAGATCGTGGGGGACATCCCCTTCTCGGCCGACGAGATCAGGGAGATGGTCGGCAAGGCCGCCCATTACACCGATCTCGGTCAGGAGCGGCAGTCCATCACGCGCCACGCCGAGCTTGCCGAGGGCATCGTCGAGATGACGGTGCGGGCGCCGGTGGTGGCCCAGGCCGCGAAGGCCGGGCAGTTCGTCCGGGTGCTGGCGAGCCAGGACGGCGAGCTGATCCCGCTCACGCTGGCCGACTGGGACGTCGAGGCGGGCACCATCGACCTGGTGATCCAGGGCATGGGCACCTCGACCCGGCTGATGAACCGCATGGCGGTGGGCGATGCCTTTGCCGGGATCGCCGGCCCGCTCGGGCGGCCGAGCGCCGTGCACGGCTACGGGCCCGACCAGACCGTCGTGTTCACCGCGGGCGGCGTTGGCCTGCCCGCGATCTACCCGATCGCCAAGGCGCATCTGCTGGCCGGAAACCACGTGACGATGATCGTCGGCTTCCGTTCCGCCGGACACCTGTTCTGGACCGGGGACGACGAGCGCATGGGGCAGCTCAAGGCCCGCTTCGGCGACCAGCTGAAGGTGATCTACACCTCCAACGACGGCACCTTCGGGATCAAGGGCTTCGTCACCACGCCGCTCGAGGAAATGCTGAAGGCCGGCGCGTCGTCGAACGGCCGCAAGATCGCCGAAGTGATCTCGGTCGGCCCGCCGATGATGATGCGCGCGGTCAGCGACCTGACGCAGCCCTATGGCGTGCCCACGGTGGTCAGCCTCAACTCGATCATGGTCGACGCCACCGGCATGTGCGGCGCCTGCATGGTGCCGGTGGTCGAGGACGGCAAGCAGATCCGGCGCCACGCCTGTATCGACGGGCCGGAATTCGACGCGCATACCGTCGAATGGGACAAGTTCCTGCCCCGCTTCGGCCAGTTCAAGGCACAGGAAGTGCGCAGCCTCGAGGCGCACGGGCTCTGACGCGAAAACCGGCGCCTGCGGATTCCGCGGGCGCCGCGTTTGCACTCAGGAAGCAGCCAGTGCCGCCTTTGCGAATACCTGGGTGGCGACTGCAGCGAAGAACAGGATGCTGCCGGCAAGCACGAAGACGTGCCAGATCGTGTTGTGGAACACCATGCGGTCGCGCAGGTGGAAGACCACGCCCAGCGTATAGGTGATGCCCCCCGCGGCCATCAGGGCCACGACCGGGCCCGGGAGCGCCTCCAGCATCGGACGCCCGGCAAAGACCGCCGCCCAGCCCATGCCGAGATAGAGCACCAGCGAGAGCCAGCGGAACCGCCCCGGCGCGAGGAACTTGAGGGCTGAGCCGAAGGTCGCCGTGCCCCAGAGGCCGGCCATCAGACCGACCGGCTGGCTCCCGGTCAACATGAGAAACGGCGTGTAGGTGCCTGCGATCTTGACGTAAATCCCGGTATGATCGAGCCGCCTGAGCAGCCCGGTCCAGCGCGCGCTTTCGATCATGTTGTAGAGCGCCGAGAAGGTCAGCATGACGATCAGCGCCGCGCCGTAGATGCTGACTCCGACGATCGCCGCACGGTCGAGCTCCAGCAGGACGGTCGCCCCGATCAGCATCGGCACCACGATCACCGCAAGCCCGATGCCGACGACATGGACGACGCCGTCGCTGATGCGTTCGGCGCGGCTGTAGGCCGGACGGATGGTCGAGGCTGGTAGCATGTCTCGAAGGGTACGGATGCGGCGGCCACCTGGCAATGCCGCAGCCGGCCTGCAGAGCCGACCTCACGGGATTGGGATTGACCTGCATGGCGACGAGGCGGGCTAAGCTTCCCTGCCATGGGTGCAGATGACGCTCCCGCCGCATTATACCGGTTTTCCGGATTGTCTTTCCCGATCTCGCCCGTTTTTCCCGCCAGGACGGGAAGTTATCTCGGCTCCAGTACCAGACAGGAGCCGCAGATGCCCAACCTGACCATCGTCGCACAGATCCTCGCCAGGCCGGACCAGATCGAGTTCGTGAAGTCGGACCTGTTCGAGCTGATCCCCGCCACCCGCGCCGAAGCAGGTTGAGCCACCTACGGCCCGCATCGGGACACCTAAGACCCGCGCCGCATCTCCCCGCCTACATGGCGGCAACGGAGCGCGCGGGTTTCGAATTCACCCGCAGCCTACCGCGCCGGATTGGCTGACCCCAACCGGCACGCAAGACACAAGGAAGACAGGACAGATGACCATCCACATCACCGATTTCGCCCGCAAGCGCCACACCGCCAAGGCTTATGCGCCGGACCGCCGGATCTCCGACGAGGACATGGAACAGGTGCGCGAACTGCTGCGCTTCTCCCCCTCCTCGACGAACCTGCAGCCCTGGCACTTCGTCATCGCCTCCACGCCCGAGGGCAAGGAGCGCGTCGCGCGATCGGCGGCGGAGAAATACCCGTTCAACCTGCCCGCGATCCGCAACGCCTCGCATGTCGTTGTTTTCGCGAGCCGTATCGAGGCCGACGAGGACTACCTTCTGCGCGTCCTGGCGCAGGAAGAGGCCGACGGCCGGTTTGCCGGCAACCCCGAAGAGTTCAAGCCCGCGATGCACAAGGGCCGCTCGATGTTCGTCGACATCCACCAGAAGCAACTCGACGACGGTGCCGAATGGATGGCGCGCCAGGTCTACATCAACCTCGGCCAGTTCCTGCTCGGCGTGGCGGCGCTCGGCATCGATGCGACCCCGATGGAAGGTGTCGACACCGACGTGCTCGACGCGGAATTCGGTTTGAAGGAAATGGGTTACCAGAGCCTCTTCGTGGTGCCGATCGGCTATTCCGACCCGGAAGGCGACTACAACGGCGCCCTGCCCAAGTCCCGCCTGACCTATGGAGACATCCTCACCGAGGTCTGACCCTCCACGAACCGGGATGCGCAGTCGGCTGCGCATCCCTCCGGGCTAGCGCGCATTTCAGCCACCAGGCCGCTCCGCCACCGGCGGGCCTGCAGTGTCGCGGACGATCAGCTCGGCCGAGATCTCGGAAACGGTCGGCGGCGTGCTCGGATCCTTGATCCGTTGCAACAGCACCCGCGCCAGCACCCGGCCGAGTTTTTTCGGCGAGACCGCCATCGTCGTCAGCGCCGGCGTGGCGACCGCCGCATCTTCGATGTCATCGAAGCCGACCACCGACACGTCGTGCCCCGGCCGCAGCCCTTCGCGCGCCAGGCCGAGGCATGCGCCGAGCGCGACCATGTCTCCATTGCACACGACTGCCGTGATCGCGGGATGCGCGCGCAAAAGCTCCGAAATGGCCTCCCGAGCAGCCTTTTTCGTGTCGGCCGAGGGCCAGACGATCACCGGCCCGAGCCCGCGCTCCTGCATCGTTCGCTCATAACCGGTAATCCGTTCCTGCCGGACATAGGTCATGTCGGTGCCACCGAGGTAGGCGATATGCCGATGCCCGAGATCGGCGAGGTAGCCGGTTGCGATGGCCGTGGCTTCGGCGTTGCGGATGCCCACATGATCGAGCTCCCGGCTCGCCGGACGCAGGAAGGTCACGGTCGGGACGGCATGAGCGGTGAGCAGGTCGAGCGTCCGCTCCGAGGTCGCCAGCGCCGGCACCCAGAGCAGCCCACCACGGCGGTTTCGGATGAAGGCCTCCAGCTGCCGGCCCTGGCGTTCGGCATCGTCGCGGGTATCGAGGATGGAGACGAGATACCCCTCCTCTTCCAGCAAATCGACGGCGCCGCTCACGACCTCCGCGTTGAACGGGTTGGCGAACTGGTTGATGACGAACCCGATCTCCCGGCTCTGGCCGGAGCGCATGGCCGCGGCGCGGGCATCCGGAACGTAGTGGAGCTTCTTGGCCGCCTGCAGGACCTTCTTGCGGGTCTTTTCCGAGATCCGCCCGGTGCCGCGCATCACCTGGCTCACGGTGGGAATGGAGACACCCGCCTCCTTGGCCACGGTTTCGAGGGTCGGCTTGTTCGCCATGATGCAGCAGCCTTGATATAACGTTTCATCGGAAAATCTATCTTCTGACCCATTTTCTGACAAGTCCACTCGGTCGGTTCGTTGCGATTCCAATAATTCTGCGCCGCAGCGACGAAGAGAATCATTGACCGGAGATATAACGTTGTAGCATCGTGACGCCATCCGCACGGGGATCAGGCATCCGTCCATGCGCGATGCCCCGTCTCGCGGGGTGACGCAACGGGCCCGCCCAGACGAGAAACCCCGCCAGAAGGATCGGCAGCCGGAAGGAGGTCCGGCCGTCGCACAATGGAATTCGGGAGGAATACATGACCCTGAGACTCAATCTCGCAGGCGCCGTCTCCGGACTGGCCGTTCTCTGCACCGGCGTCGCCGCCCAGGCCGAGGTGCTGTTCTGGTCGACCCAGGCGCGTCCGGTCGAGGAAGCGCAGGCGATGCGCGAGAACGTGCTCGCCGGTTTCGCCGACGGCGTGGACTACCAGCCCAACGAGGAAGGCCCCTGGCTGACCCGCCTGCAGGCCGAGATTCAGGCCGGTTCCGGCTCGATCGGCGTTCTGGGCGCGCTCGAAGGCAACTTCGCGGCGATCGACCCCGAGACCCTTGTCGACCTCGACGAGCTCGGCGTGAAGTCGACCAGCGACACCTACAACTCGCTGGCCATGCTCGGCACCGACAGCATGCAGTTCCTGCCCTGGATGCAGGCCAGCTACATCATGGCCGCCAACAAGGAAGCGCTGCAGTACCTGCCCGAGGGCGCCGATATCGACGCGCTGACCTATGACCAGCTGATCGAATGGGCCGCCAACGTGCACGAGGGCGTCGGCCAGCCCAAGTTCGGCTTCCCGGCCGGCCCCAAGGGGCTGAAGCACCGGTTCTTCCAGGGCTATCTCTATCCGTCCTTCACCAACGGCGTGGTCCGCACCTTCGCCTCGCCCGAGGCGGTGACGGCCTGGCAGAAGTTCCTGGAACTCTGGGAGCACACCAACCCGGCCTCGACCAACTTCTCCTTTATGCAGGAACAGCTGCTGTCGGGAGACGCCTGGATCGTGTTCGACCACACCTCGCGCCTTGCCCAGGCCTTCAATGACCGGCCCGACGATTTCGTCGCATTCCCGGCCCCCGCCGGCCCGACCGGCCGCGGCTTCATGCCGGTGCTGGCAGGCATCGCCATTCCGTCCACCGCGCCGGACATGGACGCCGCCAAGGAGCTGGTCAAATACCTGATGCAGCCCGAGACCCAGATCGCGACGCTGCGGGCCACCAACTTCTTCCCGGTGGTCGAGGCGGAGCTGCCCGACGACATGCCCCCCTCGGTCAAGGCCGCCGGCGCCGCCGTCGCCAAGATGAGCGCCTCGCCCGATGCCAACCCGGGCATGCTGCCCTCCGGCCTCGGCGAAAAGAGCGGCGACTTCAGCCGGATCTACGTCGACACCTTCGAGCGCATCGTGCTGGCCGGCCAGCCGATCGAACAGGTCCTCGAGGACCAGAAGAAGCAGCTGATGGCGATCATGGAAGAGACCGGCGCGCCCTGCTGGGCCCCGGATGCGCCCTCCGACGGCGCCTGCCCGGTCGAGTAACCACCGGCCCTTTTCCCCTCCGGACGGCCACGCGCCGTCCGGATCCCACCGAAAATTCCATCCGGCGCCTCGCGGCGTCAGAAAGGGAGCAGTTCGATGTCGCCTCGGATTCTACCCTATCTGTTGATATTGCCAGTCACTCTCTTTCTCTGCCTGTTCTTCCTCTATCCCTTCGCGCTGGTCGCCCAGCAGGCCTTCAGCAACGGGGCCGGCTTCACGCTCGACAATTTCCGGGACGTGGTGACCTACTGGAAGTTTCCCATCTCCCTGCAGAACACGCTGCTGCTCGCCGCGGCCGTGGTGCCCGTGCAGCTCGCGCTTGCCTTGCTCATGGCGACCATGGTCAGCCGGATGGAGCGGGGCCGCGACCTGGTGCTCTATGTCTGGACCATCCCGCTGGGGATTTCCGATCTCGCCGCCGGCATCATCTGGCTTGCGATCTTCGAGCAGTCGGGTTTCCTGAACTCGATGATGACCGGGCTCGGCCTTGTCGATCAGCCGGTGAACCTGCTCTCCTACCAGAACCCCGGCATGGTCTTCCTCGCCATCGCCCTGGCCGAGATCTGGCGGGCGACGGCCATCATGCTGGTCATCATCGTGGCCGGTATCGGCCTGATCCCCAAGGAATATTACGAGGCAGCCGAGGTCTTTGGCGCGTCGCCCTGGAAGCGCTTCCTGCGGATCACCCTGCCGCTGCTGCGGCCCTCGCTGCAGACCGCGCTGATCCTGCGCGTGGTGCTCGCCTTCGAGGTCTTTGCCGTGGTCGCCGCCCTGGGCGGAACGCTGTTCCCGGTCCTCATGGGTGAGATCTATGCCTACCAGTTCGACCTGCAGAACGGCCGCGCCGCCGCCGCGCTCGCGCTGATCGTGCTGGCCATCTCGATCGCCTTCACCCTCGTCATCCTGCGTGTCCTGCGCGTGCCGAAAGGAGCCACGATATGACCGCAACCGATACGCTTCCCGAAGCGGCCGCCGCGCCGCGCAAGGCCGGCCAGTACGTCTATGCCGCTTCGGTCGCGCTGCTCTGCGCCTGGGTGATCGTCCCGCTCTACCTGCTGCTGATCAACACGCTCTCCTCGCCGGAGACGGTCAACAGCTTCCCGAAGTCCTTCATCCCCGAGTTCGACCTCGGCAGCCTGCAGTTCTTTGCCGGGTTCGAGGGGATGCTGGTCGCGCTCAAGAACTCTGTCGTCGTCGCCGCGATGACGATGGTGCTCTCGATCACGATCGGCGCGCCGGCGGGCTATGCGCTGTCGCGGTTCGACTTCCGGGGCAAGGAGCTGTTCCGGCTGCTGATCCTGCTCACCCGGGCGTTTCCGCTGCCGCTCCTCGCGCTGCCGCTGGCGGTGCTGTTCATCCGCACCGGGCTCGACGACACCGCCTTCGGGCTGGCGCTGGTGCATACTACGCTGGCGATCCCCTTCGCGGTGCTCATCACCTTCTCGCTGTTCTCCGGCATCCCCGTGGAACTGGAAGAAGCCGCCTGGACGCTCGGCTGCACGCGTTACACCGCCTTCACCAAGGTCGTGCTGCCGCTGATCCTGCCCGGCATCACCGCCTCGGCGATCTTCGCCTTCGTGATCTCGTGGAACGAAGTCTTCGCAGCGGCGGTGCTGACCATCGAGAACCGCACGCTCACCGCCTTCCTGCTTCAGACGCTCGGCGAAGCGCCGCTGCACCTGAAGTTCGCGGGTGGCTTCATCCTCGTCGTGCCGGCGCTGATCTTCATCTTCGCCGTGCGCAAATACCTCTTCGCCATGTGGGGCATCGCGAACCGCTGAGCGGGACGCGACCGGACAAGGAACCTGAGATATGGCTGAAATCCAGATCAAGAACGTCGCCAAGAAGTTCGGCGCCTACCAGGCGCTCTCCGACATCAACCTCACGATCCACGACCAGGAATTCATGGTGCTGCTCGGGGCCTCGGGCTGCGGCAAGACCACGCTTCTGCGGATCATCGCGGGCCTCGAGACCGCCACGACCGGCGAGGTGTGGATCGGCGGCAAGCGGGTGGACCACCTCGCGCCAAAGGATCGCGGCATCGCGATGGTGTTCCAGAACTACGCCGTCTTTCCGCACCTGACCGTCTTCGAGAACATCGGCTTCGGCCTGCGGATGCAGAAGCTGCCGAACGACGAGGTCAAGCGCCGGGTCGAACGCACCGCCACGCTCATGCACATCGAGCAGCTGCTCAAGCGCTACTCGGGCGAGCTTTCGGGCGGCCAGCGCCAGCGTGTCGCCGTGGCCCGTGCTCTTGCGATGGAGCCCGACGTGATCCTGATGGACGAACCGCTGTCCAACCTCGACGCGCTGCTGCGGCTCGAGATGCGGGCCGAGCTGAAGGGCGTTCTGGCCGAGAGCAAGACCACCGCGATCTACGTGACCCATGACCAGGTTGAGGCGATGAGCCTGGCCGACCGGATCAGCGTCATGCACAAGGGCAAGATCGTGCAGGCCGCCTCCCCGATCGAGGTCTACCGAAACCCGGCCGCCGAGTTCGTCGCGGGCTTCATCGGCAACCCGCCGATGAACTTCCTGACCGCGACGCCGGCGGGCGACGGCAAGTGGACTGTCGCCGGACAGGTGGTCGACGGGCCGAGGCTGGGCGCCAGTCAGCTCCAGTTCGCGATCCGTCCCGAGGACCTCGGCCCGGCCGAGAGCGGCCTGCCCGCAACCGCCAAGGTCGTCGAGCCGCTCGGCGCGCATCTGCTCGTCACCTGCGAGGTCGACGGGCATTCCTTCCGCGCCGTGCTCGACAGCGACCTGACCGTGAAACCCGGCGATCGCCTGACCCTCGCCCCCCAAGCGGATCGCATCCGCTGGTTCGACCCCGAAACCACGCTCGCCGTCGCCTGAGAAAGCACCATGAGACAGAAACTGATCGACCAGGCGGAGCAGGTGCTCCGCCGCAATGACCGTGGCAGCTACACGGTTCCCACCCACGGCCTCTACCCGTTCCAGTGGAACTGGGACAGCGCCCTGAGCGCCCTCGGCTTCAAGCATTTCGACGAGGCCCGCGCCTGGACCGAGGTCGACACGCTCTTCGCCCACCAGTGGGACGACGGGATGGTGCCGCACATCATCTTCCACGAGCGCGACGAGGGCTATTTCCCCGGCCCCGACGTCTGGAGCACGGGCCGGCCGGTGCCGACCTCCGGCATCACGCAACCGCCCGTGGCAGGCTTCGCCATCCGCCGCATGGTCGACGAGGCCCGCGACGTGGACCTCGCCCTGTCGCGCGCCCGCGACCTGCTGCCAAAGGCCCACGCCTGGCATGAATGGTTCTATCGCACCCGCGATCCGCAGGGCACCGGGCTCGTCGCCATCATCCACCCCTGGGAATCCGGGCGCGACAATTCCGTCGACTGGGACGCCGCGCTCGACCGGGTCTCGACCGAGGGCGTGCAGCCGTTCCAGCGCCGCGACATCACCCATGCCAACCCCGATCACCGGCCGACCCACGCGCAATACGAGCGCTACATCAAGCTGGTCCAGACCTTCCGGGAGCTCGACTGGGACACCAGCAAGCTGCACGACGGCTCGCCGTTCCAGGTGGTCGACCCCGGGTTCAACGCGATCCTGATCCGCTCCTGCGAGGATCTGGCCGACCTCGCCGAACGGCTGGATCAACCCGAAATCGCCGCTGCCTCCCGCGCGATGGCGCTGCGCGGCGTCGCGGCGCTGGAGAGCCTCTGGAGCGACGACCTTGGCCAGTATCTCTGCTACGACCGCAAGATCGGCGCGCCGATCCTGAGCCCGTCCGTCGGCGGCCTGATCCCGGCCTTCGCCGCCATCCCCGAGCACCGCGCCGCCGGCATCGCCCGGCGCATCGAGGAACTGGGGAAATCCTGCGAATACCTGATCCCAAGCCACGACCCCACCGCTCCGGATTACGACGGGCGCCGCTACTGGCGCGGGCCGGCCTGGCTGATCGTCAACTACATGATCGCCGACGGTCTCACCCGCGCCGGCCAGCCGGAGATCGTCGCCCGGATCATGGAAGACAGCCTGCGCCTGATCGAGCGCAGCGGCTTCGCCGAGTATTACGACCCGATCACCGCGGAACCCTGCGGCGGGGCGCATTTCACCTGGACAGCCGCGATGGTCCTCGAGATCCTTGACCAGGTAAGGGAGGCCGCCTGACAGGCGTCGCGGCTTCCCGCCCACGGAGCCACGGCATCGACAAAATGGTAAAATTTGGCAAGTTGTCGAATTTGTGACAGATGCAGGTCGGCCGGTTTCTCTGGAACCGGCCGATATTTCATCCAAGGCTCCATCATTCCGCCCTTGATCCTTCCGCATCGAGCATTTGCCCCGACACAAAAAAACGATATTATCCCATCTATGGAGAATGGAGCATCAAGAACGCCCGCCGAGGCGGCATCACAGGAATCCTCGGCGACGCATCGCGCCTATCTGGCGCTGCGCCGCATGATCGTCGTCGGCGAGTTGCAGCCAGGGGAAAAGCTGAAGATCGACCGCCTGCGGTCGGTCCTGGACACGGGCGCCTCTCCCGTTCGGGAGGCGTTGAGCCTTCTGACCTCGGATCTCCTGGTGGAGCGGCTGGATCAACGCGGGTTCCGGGCGGCGGAAACGAGCCACGAGAATTTCGTGGAAATCCTGACCCTGCGCTGCGAGCTGGAGGAGATGGCCTTGCGCCAGAGCATCGCCCAGGCCGACGAGCAATGGGAGGACGCGCTGGTGCTCGCGCATCACAAGATGGTCCGCCAGGGGCGGAGCGATCTGGAGGCATTCGAGGCGCGGCACAAGGATTTCCACATGGCGCTGCTGTCGAACTGCCGCTCGCCGATTCTGATGAAATTCTGCAGCCAGCTCTACGATCTGAACATCCGCTACCGGTATCTTGCCGGCAAGGCGCTGGACTACCAGAAGCGCGACGTCTCGGCCGAGCATCAGGCGATCCTCGACGCGGCGGTGGACCGGGACGCCGATCTCGCGGCGGAGCGGCTGCTGAGCCATTACCGTCAGACCGGGGCCTTCCTGAACGGTCTGTTCAGCAAGCAGGCCCCCGGGGACTGAGCGCAGCTCCACCTCTTGCACCTGGGCCGCAGGCCCGCGCCGCGGATGCGGCGCCACCGCTGCACGGGCTCCGCCCGGCAGCAAGCCCCCCTGCCCGCGCGCTCAACGGGTGCCGATCTGCTCCATCGATATCTCGCGGCCGAAGATGCGCTCGGCGTTGCGATAGGCGATCTTCTCGGCCACCTCGCGCGGCAGCTTCGACAGCCAGGCGCGGTTGGAGGCGATGATCGCCTCGTAATTGTCCCACTGGCCGTTGACCCAGGTGTCGCTGCCGACCATCAGCCTGTCCTGGAAGGTCAGCAGGATGCGTTCCCATTGCGGGTCCAGCCGGTCGCCGCTGCCGAGGATAGCACGCTCGCGCAGCGAGGTGTCGGCCAGCAGGGTCGGATGATCCGCCATCAGGGCGTAGACCGCGTCGGCCCTTTCGCCGAGCCCGGCATGAGCCCAGATGATCCGGACCTCTGGGTCGAGGCTGTAGAGCCAGCGCACGGGCTCGGCGCCGGAATGGACGTGGAGCGGGATGTCGCGCGCCTTCGCCATCGCGATCACCGCGCGGAAGAGCGCTTCGTCGGAGGTATCGAGCCGGTGGATGTGAAACTCGCCGATGCCCTCGTGCGGGTAGCGTTCGAGCCGCGCGCGGAGATAGTCCTCCATCCTCTCCGCCTTGGTCCAGTTGGAGGAGCCGGCGTCGCCGTGATAGGGGCGCAGCTCCGGCACGATGCGGTTGGGCGCGTGTTCCCAGAGCATGATCGTGCCTTCGTCCGGGGTCGAGGAGACCAGCGCCATCGCCACTCCGGAGCGGTCCATCAGCTCGATGACGCTCTCCACCGGATAGGCTTCCCAGGCCGGCTCCTTGTAATGGACATGGGCGTCGAAGATCGGCAGCTCGGAGACCGCGTCGCCGATCGGCGGCGCCCCCGCGCCGTCTACGGGGTCGGCCGGGGCGCAGGCAGCGGCGAGGATGAGTGGCAGGGCCAGCCCTGCGAGGGATCGGAAGCGCATGGGGTCGTCCTTTCCGTACGGGTCCGTGCGGGTCTCCTGCGATCCCTGTCAGGCTTCGTCCAGCGGGGTAAGGATCAGGTCGAAATCGACACGGGAATAACCGCCCTCAACCTGCCCGGAGAGCGCGAAGCCCTTGGGGAAGGAGCCTGCGGGCTGCGGGACATAAGTCATCACTAGGTCGTCGCGCACGCCGAACACGGTGTCTTGGTCGAGGTAGGGATCGTCGTCGGGGAAGACCTCGGTGACGAGCTGCCGGTGCCCTGGGGCGGAGACGATGTAATGCAGGTGCGAGGGCCGCCAAGGGTGGCGGCCGGCGGCGCGCAAGATCTCGCCCACCGGACCGTCGTCGGGCACGGTGTAGCTGACCGGCCGCACTGTGGTGAAGGCATAGCGCCCGGACGCATCGCAGGTCATCAGCCCGTGGAAGGAATGGATGTCCTGGTCGGGGTCCTGGCTGGAATACATGCCGTTGGGCGCGGTCTGCCAGATGTCGATCGTGGCGCCCGGCAGCGGGTTGCCGGCAGTATCGCGCACATGGCCTTCGACCAGCAGCACCTCGCCCTCGAAGTCACGCTTCATGTCGCCGCCAATCTCCAGCACCGGCGGGTTGGAGACGTGGAACGGCCCGAGCACCGAGGAGGAGGTCGCCTCGGGCGTCGAATGCATCATGTCGACCAGCGAACTGAGGCCCAACACGTCCGACAGAAGCACGAACTCGTTGCGCTCCGGCGTGGTGATCCGGCCGGCCCATTCGAGGAATTCCAGCCCCTTGCGCCATTCGTCATGGCTCAGGTTTACCTCGCGGGCGAAGTCGTGGATGTGGCGCGCCAGCGCGATCAGCACCTCCCGGGTCCGCGGATCGGTGTCCTCGCCGAAATAGGCGGCGAAGACCTCGGTGATGTTGTCCTTGGTGACGTTGCGCATGGGGCTGGGCCTTCTAGTTCAGGATGGCGAGGCTGAGCGAGGGGAAGCGGATCAGCAGGATCAGGACGATCAGCATCACCACGGCAAAGGGAAATGCCCCGACGAAGACGTCCTTGAGAGAGATTCGTTCGTCGTTCAGCGTGGCCTTGATGACGAAACAGGAGATGCCGAGGGGCGGTGTCAGCAGGCCGATCTCGGCCCCCACGACGGTGACGATGCCGAACCACACGAGGCTCAGCCCCATCGGTTCGATCAGCGGAAGGAACAGCGGCACCACGATCAGGATGATCGAGGAGGTATCCAGCAGCGTGCCGAGGAAGATCATCAGCACGACATAGAAGAACATCACCCAGAAAAAGCTGAACTGTGCCGTCTCCAGGTAGTCGCCGAGCGCGTTGGGCACGCCGGCCAGCCCCAGCATCCGGCTGTAGATCGAGGCGGCGGTGATCAGGAACAGGATCGCGGCGGTGATGTGCCCGGTCTCCAGCAGCGCGTGCCAGAAGCCTTTGAGCGTGATCCGGCGCCGTGCCACGGCGATGATCAGCCCGAGGGCCGAGCCGCTGGCGCCGGCCTCCACCGGGCTCAGCCAGCCGGTGTAGATCCCGCCCAGCACCACCACGATCAGCAGGGTGATCGGCAGGGTCTTGTCGGCGATCTCGCGCCAGCTCAGCCACTCGGTCTCCTCGAAGGGCCGGCCGCCGATATAGTCTGGCGCGAAGCGGCCCATCACCCAGATCCAGCCGACATAGGCCGCGGCCAGCATCAGGCCCGGCACGATCCCGGCCTGGAACATGTCGCCCACCGACTGCTCGGCGACAAAGGAATAGATGATCAGCATCGCCGAGGGCGGAATGATCATGCCCAGCACCGAGGAGCCCGCCACCACCCCCACCGCGAAGCGGGGGTTGTAGTCGTAGGAGAGCATCTGCGGCACCGAGACCTTGGAGAAGACCGAGGCCGAGGCGATCGAGGAGCCGGTGACGGCTGCGAAGACCGCGTTGGCGCCGACCGTGGCCATGCCGATCCCGCCCTTCACCTTGCGGAAGCCCGAGTTCATCACCTCGTAGATGTCGCCCCCAAGCCCGGCCCGCGAGACGATCAGCCCCATGAAGGTGAACAGCGGCACCGTGGCGAAGGTGTATTCCATCACGCTGTCGCCCACGGCGATCTTCAGCAGGTTCATCGCCAGATCGAAATTGTCCCGCATCAGCCAGATAGAGATAAAAGAGACGACGCCGAGCGCGACGGGGATATAGACCCCGATATAGACCAGGACCACGATCGCTGCGACCGAGGCGAGGCCGATCTCCATGGGGCTCACGAGCGATCCTCTTCTTCATGTTCGGGCATGCGCACCAGCTCGAAATTGTCCTCGCGCAGCGCGATCTTCAGCACCAGCACCAGCGCGCAGAGCACGGCGCTGAGAAAGATCACCAGCTTGATCGGCCACCAGGGCGCGGTGAACACGCCGGGGATGCCGAAGTAGTCCCGCGTCTCCAGCATCTCGGTGAACTCGGGCCAGATCGCGAAAGCGATCAGCGTCATGAACACCGCCGAGACCGCGTTGATCGCCTGGCGCAGGATGTTGTGGGTGCGCGGATAGCGGCTGCCCAGCACCGTCAGGAACCCGTCGGAGCGGGTCAGCCGGTTGACCCGGATCACGTCGGGCAATTGCAGGAACACGATCAGCACCATCGAGAATTGCACCACCTCGACCGCGCCGAGGAAGGGCTTGTTGAAGACGCCGCGCGCGATCACGTCGAAATTGACCACCAGCACCAGCAGCAGCACCACAATGGTGCCAACGGCATTCGCCGATATGGCGATGCCGCTGGCCAGTCTGGACAGGCCGGTCGCGAGGGTCTTGAAGGTCCCGTTCGTCATGGGAGTGGATCCGGCCTGTCAGGTATCAGTTGGTCGGCTCGGCCGCCCAGTCGCGGACCGGCGCATAGCCTGCGTCCCGGAGCTTGCCGAGATAGGCGTTCAGCATCTCGGTGCCCGGCTCGCCGGCATCATCGAGCTCCTTGGCCCATTCCGCCGCGATGTTGGGCATCGCCTCGGCCCAGGCTACGCGGTCCTCGGGGCTCAGCTCGACGATGGTGCCGCCAGCGGCGACATAGGCGTCCAGGCTCTCGCCCGCCCGCTCCATCGCGATCCCGGCCACGTGGTCGCGATAGAGCACCGCCACCTCCCGCAGCACGCCCTTGACCTCGTCCGGCAGCCCGTCCCAGTAGTCCTTGTTGACCGTGATCGTCTTGGTGTTCACCGCGCCGAGATCTGCCTTCAGCATGTAGGGGGCGACCTCCGCCATCTTGAAGGTCTGCGCCGCTTCCGGCCAGAGCATGGCGTAATCGGTCATGCCGGTCTGGACCATGTTGTAGAAATCGGTCAGCCCGCCGCGCACGCCGGCCGCATCCGGGATCCCTTCGAGGTAGCGCAGGTTCAGCCCCGCGCCCGCCACCTTGGCGCCCTCCAGATCTTTCAGCGAGGCGATCTCGTTCTTCGAGAACAGCTGGTAGGAATCCAGGACTACGCCGGTCGCCAGGTAGACCTGGTTCTGCGCATCGAACTCCTTCTGCATGGTCGGGAATTCCTTGGCGATCTCATCGACCGCCCGGGCCACCGCCACGGAGTCGGCCGCCACGAAAGGCGTCACCGCCGAGATCGCCTGGCTGGGCAGCTTGGAACTGTGGAAGATCGTGGTCACAACCCCGATATCGCCCAGCCCCAGCTTGATCCCGTCGAGCACACCGCGCGGCTTGACGATGGCGCCGCCATAGCTCTCCTGCCAGTCCATCTCGTAATTGCCGGTCTCCGCCAGGCGCTTGTCGACCTCCGGGATGAAGAAGTTGGTGATCTCCTGCACCCAGAGCGCCTTGGCCGGGTAGCCGTCGATCACCACCGCGGTGATCTTCTCGGCGGCCAGCGCCGGGGTCGTCAGGGCAGTTGCCGCAAGAAGCCCGAGGGCCGCGGCCTTGGTCCGGAAATTGATCATCATGTCCTCCCTTTTTTTAACGTTCGGCGTCAGCTCCGGCGCCAGCAAATCTCCAGTTTCGTCCCGGCGCCTTCGAATAGTTTGGAGATCGCGCAATACTTCGCGGTCTCCGCAGCCACCCGCTCCAGCTCCTCCGCGCTGGCCGGGCCGTCGGCGGTCACCTGCAGCCGGATCGCGGTGAAAGGCACCGCCACCTCCTGCTGAAGCAACACGCCCCGGCGGTCGAAATCGACCTCCATCTCGAAACCCAGCTGTCCGATCTCCACCCCGAGCGCGTCGGCGCATTTGTGGCCGATCGTGTTGGTGCAGCCGATCAGCGCCGCATAGGCCGTTTCGGTCGGCGAGAAGCCCCGGTTGGTGCCGCCGCGCTCCACCGGCTCGTCGATCTCGGACGTCAGGTCGCGCACCGCCACCTCGACGTGGGAATGGCTGCTCGCCGTCCCCCGCATCCGGACCGTGACCTGGCTCTTCTGACGAATGGCCATCGCGCGCCCTCAGACGAAGCTGCAGACCTGGTCGAACGGGAACCGCGGCAGCTTCTGGAACAGCGCCGTCTCGTCCGCGTAACCGAGGTTGAGCAGGAAATTGGATCTCAGCGTGGTGCCGGCGAAGAACGCCTCGTCCACGATCTCGTTGGAAAAGCCCGACATCGCCCCGGTGTCGAGGCCCACGGCCCGCGCGGCGATCATGAAATAGGCCGCCTGCAGCGTCCCGTTGCGGAACGCCGTGGCCTCCGAATGCGCCGGCTTGCCCTCGAAATGCGGCCGGCGGTCCTCGTGCGGGAACAGGAACGGCAGCTCTGTCCAGAACTCCAGGTCATGGGCGATGATCACCGTCACCGGCGCCGACATCATCTTCTCGATGTTCTTCGCCTTCAGCGATGTCGCCAGCTTTTCCTTGGCCTCCGGGGACTCGACGAAAACGAACCGCGCCGGGCAGCAATTCATGCTGGTCGGCCCGCCGGCGGCGATCTCGTAGACCTCCTCCAGCAGCGCGCGCGGCACCGGGCGATCGGTCCAGGCGTAGTGCGAACGGGCGTCGCGCAGGATCAGGTCTATCGCGGCGTCGTCCAGCCGCTCGCAGGCGGCGCGAACTTCGCGTACCCGCGCCTGCGCCGCGGCCCGCGCCCGGGCCAAAGCCTGTCCGGTCAGCGCATTCACTCGGCTGCCTCCGTCCGCGCCAGGTCTTCCTCGGCCACGATCGGGCTGGCGCAGATGCCGATGCCCTCGATCTCCGCTTCGACCGTCTCGCCGGGGCGCAGCCAGCGCGGCGGCGTCTTGGCATGGCCGACTCCCGGCGGCGTGCCCATTGCAATCATGTCGCCCGGCTCCAGCGTGGAATATTCCGAGACCGTCGCGATCGTCCGCGCCACCGACCACAGCATGTCCGAGGTCGTCGCGCTCTGCAGGATCTCGTCGCCCACGCGGCTCTCGATCTTCAGGCCCACCGCCCCCTCGGGCAGCTCGTCCGGCGTCACCACGTCCGGCCCGATCGGGCCCGTCGCGTCGAAGTTCTTGCCCGGCGTCCACTGGTGCGTCTTGCGCTGGTAATCCCGCACCGAGCCGTCGTTGAAGATCGTGTAGCCGAACACGTGCGACAGAGCCTCTTCCTCCGGGATGTGCTTGCCGCCCTTGCCGATGATCACCATCAGCTCGACCTCGTAGTCCAGACGCTCCGAGCAGGACGGACGCACCATCGGCTCGCCCGCCGCCATCAGCGAGGTCTGGCAGCGCAGGAACAGCGCCGGGTAGACCGGCACCTCGTAGCCGCCTTCCTTGATGTGATCGACGTAGTTAAGGCCAAGGCAGACGACCTTGCCGGGCCGCGCGATCGGCAGAGCCGGCACGACGCTCGCGGCCGCAACCCGATCCGCCCTGGAGATCGCGTCCGACAGGGAGGCGACATCCACATCCCCGCGAACCAACCCCATCAGATCAGCCCCGACAGCCCCGGACAAACCGGACAGGCAAACCGCTTCGTCCCCCAGGACAAGATGAACCCCACTGCCCGCCTCGCTTGTGCCGACCCTGAATCGCATCCCCGCTCCCTTTCCTGTCTGCTTGCCCGAGTTTTGATGATTATATTTCCTGTTGTCAATTAAAATCGATATTTTAAGATTGGACAGCAGAATACGGAGGAAATCATGCCTGCATGGAATGACTACAAGCAGCGGGCGCGGGAGCGCGGGGCCCTTGCGTTTGAGCTTTTCATCGTTCGTTCGATCCCTGCGAAAGCGCCCGAGGAGGTCGCCGCGATTCTCCCGGAGCACCTCGCCTACCAGGCCAGACAGGAGGCCGCGGGGACCCTCGTGCTCGCCGGGCCGGTCTCCGATCCCACGGGCGACATGCTCGAAGGCGAAGGGCTGATCATATATCGCGCCGAGTCGCTGGAGGCGGCACGGGCGCTGGCCGAGGCGGATCCGATGCATGCCTCCGGAGCCCGCAGCTTCGACCTGCGGCGCTGGCTGGTAAACGAAGGCAACCTGACGCTCACGGTCGGACTGTCCGGTCAGCGTGTCAGCCTGAGCTAACCCGGTCATGCGCCCGCCCCGGCCCCGTTCGGCCTCGCGTTCCCTGTCCCCAGTTCCGGGAGTTTCACCATGACACTTCTCGCAGATCTCCTTTCCACGGTCTTCGAACGCCGCTATCGCGAGCTGGTGCCGAGCCGACGCGACGGGCGCAGCCCCGACCAGCTGGCGCGCGCGCTCGTCGGAGCGACAGGCGAGATCTCCGGCCGCGCCCTCGCGTCCGAGATCCTCGCCCGGTTCCGCGCCATGTCGGACGACGAAAAGCGCAGCTTTTTCCGTCACATCGCGACCGACATGAACATCGATTCCGAGGCCGTTCGCAGCACGCTCGACGCCTATGAGCACGCTCCCTCCCGGGACAGCTACCGCGCCTTCATCGCCGCCTCGGAGCCGCGGCGGCAGGAGTTGATCCGGCGCCTGAACCAGGTGCCGGGCGCCACCGCCGAACTGGTGCGGATGCGCGCGGACCTGCTGCGTCTCGGGCGTGGCGAGCCGGAGCTGGAGGCGCTCGACCTCGACTTCAGGCATCTCTTCTCGTCCTGGTTCAACCGCGGGTTCCTCGTGCTGCGCCCGATCAGCTGGAAGAGCCCGGCGGACATTCTCGAAAAGATCATTGCCTACGAGGCCGTGCACGCCATCGACAGCTGGGCCGACCTGCGCCGACGGCTGGAGCCCAGCGACCGGCGCTGCTTTGCCTTCTTCCACCCGGCCATGCCGGACGATCCGCTGATCTTCGTCCAGGTGGCGCTCACCCAGGGCATTCCCGGCTCGGTGCAGGCGCTGCTGGCCGAAGACCGCACACCGCTGGCCGCCGAGGCCGCCGACACGGCGACCTTCTACTCGATCTCGAATTGCCAGGCGGGGTTGGCCAGCATCAGCTTCGGCAATTCGCTGATCAAGCAGGTCGCGCGCGACCTTGCCGCCGAACTGGGCGGGCTCAAGACCTTCGTGACCCTCTCGCCGATTCCCGGCCTGACCGCCTGGCTGGAGCGCGAGGGGCGCGACTGGAACGGCGCCGATGCGGCCCGGATGCGCAGCATCGCCGCCGATTACCTGCTCAACGCCAAGCGGGCGGACGGCCAGCCGGTCGACCCGGTGGCGCGCTTCCACCTTGGCAACGGCGCCATCGTGCATGATGTTCACGCAAATGCCGACACGTCCGAAAAGGGACTCGCGCAATCCGGCGGCACCATGGTCAACTATCTCTACAAGCTGCCGCAGATCGCGCAGAACCACGAAAAATACGCCACGACACAGGAGGTCATCGCAGCCCCTGCCGTCGTCTCCCTCGCCAACGCGCTGTCCCGATCGAGGGCTTGAGAAAGGTACCCCAATGGCAAACCCGCTCTACGACGAGTTCTTCGGCACCCATGCCGGCAAGTCCGCGCCCTTCCTGCACCTGCCCTCCGGCGACACGCTGAGCTACCAGGCCTTCCTCGACATGGCGGCCCGGATTGCCAACGCGCTGGTGGAGATCGGCCTCGCTCCCGGGGACCGGGTGGCCGCGCAGGTCCGCAAGACCCCCGAGGCGCTGGCGCTCTATGCCGCCTGCACCCGGGCCGGGATGGTCTTTCTGCCACTCAACACCGCCTACACGGTGGACGAGCTGTCCTATTTCGTCGAGGACAGCGGCGCCCGGCTGCTCGTCTGCGATCCGGAGAGCCGCGAGGGGCTTGCCCCCCTTGCGGAACGGCTCGGGACAGCGCTGGAGACGCTCGACGGCGATGGCAACGGCAGCCTGTCGGACCGCGCGCGCAGCCAGCCTGCGGAGTTCGAGACCGTGCCGCGCGACGGCGAGGATCTGGCGGCCTTTCTCTACACCTCCGGCACCACCGGACGCTCCAAGGGAGCGATGCTGACACAGAACAACCTGCTGTCGAACGCCCGCACCCTCGTCCGTGAATGGCGTTTCACCTCCGATGACGTGCTGATCCACGCGCTGCCGATCTTTCACACCCATGGGCTCTTTGTCGCCACCAACGTGACGCTGGCGGCCGGGGGCAGCATGATCTTCCTGCCGGGCTTCGACCGCGACCGCATCTTCGAGATGATGCCGAAGGCGACCGCGCTGATGGGGGTGCCGACGTTCTACACCCGGCTGCTGGACGATCCGCGGCTGAACCGGGAACTCGCCGCCCACATGCGCCTGTTCGTCTCGGGCTCGGCGCCGCTGCTGGCGGAGACGCATGTCCAGTTCGAGGCGCGCACCGGCCACCGCATTCTCGAACGCTACGGAATGACCGAGACCAACATGAACACCTCGAACCCCTACGAGGGAGAGCGCCGCGCCGGCACGGTCGGCTTCCCGCTGCCCGGGGTCGAGCTGCTGATCACCGACCCCGCCAGCGGCGAGCCCCTGCCCACCGGCGAGGTCGGCCAGATCGAGGTGCGGGGTCCGAACGTGTTCAAGGGTTATTGGCAGATGCCGGAGAAGACCGCCGCCGAACTGCGCGCCAACGGCTTCTTCATCACCGGCGATCTCGGCAAGGTCGACGCCGACGGCTACGTCCATATCGTCGGACGCAACAAGGACCTGATCATTTCCGGCGGGTACAACATCTACCCCAAGGAGATCGAACTGGTGCTGGACGAGCAGCCGGGCGTGCTGGAAAGCGCGGTGATCGGCGTGCCGCATCCCGATTTCGGCGAAACGGTCTTGGGGCTGGTGGTTCCGGAGCGCGGGGCGGAGCCGGATCTCGACACGATCATGGAGAGCGTGCGCGGCGCGCTGGCCCGGTTCAAACATCCCCGCCGGCTTCTCGTGATCGACGAATTGCCGCGAAACACGATGGGCAAGGTCCAGAAGAACATGCTCAGGGATCAATACCGGGACATGTTCACTCACGCCTGAGCGCGGGCCTTGGTGGGCCCTTTTCTTGTCAGTGGCTTGCAGTCATTTCTTAACCTGACACATCAAGCAGATGGCGCGCTGAGAGGCGCGCCGTCGAACTGGCGCAGCACCGCACCGCCCGCTTCCAGCCCGGTGCGGACCGCGCGGCCAAGGGCGACGGCGCTCGGCGTGTCGCCATGCAGGCAGACGGTGTCGATCCTGGCGGGGATGCGCTTGCCGCTCTCGGCGATGATCGCACCCTCCCGCAGCATCTCCAGCACCCGTGCGCAGGCCGTCTCGGGATCGTGGATCACTGCGCCCGGCTGTCGCCGGTCGACGAGGGTCGCATCGTCGTTATAGGCGCGGTCGGCAAAGATCTCGCAGGCGGTGTTGCAGCCCAGCTCCTCCGCCGCGACCTGTTGCGCGGTCCCCGCCAACACCATGACGATGATCGAGGGATCGACGGAGAGCGCGGCGCTGTAGCAGGCGTGCGCCAGAGCCTTGTCCTCGGAGGACATGTTGGAGAGCGCGCCGTGCAGCTTGATGTGCCGCACCTGCCCGCCCGCCGCGCGAGCCATCGCCTGCGCCGCGCCGAGCTGGTAGCGGACGAGGTTGCCGAGGCTGTCGCCCGGGATGTCCATGCGTCGGCGGCCGAAGCCCTGCAGGTCGGGGAACCCGGGATGCGCGCCGATCCCGACGTTGCCAGCGACGGCGCCCGCCATCGTCTTCGCCATCGTGTCCCAGTCGCCGGCGTGCAGACCGCAGGCGATGTTGGCCGAGGTCACGATGTCGAGCAGCGCCACGTCGTCGCCCATCGGCCAGGGGCCGAAGCCCTCGCCCATGTCCGCATTGAGATCGATCCTGAGGCTCATGGCTCCTCCCTTTCCAAGTCGTCGCCCGCGGTCACCCCGCTGATGAGTTGATAGGCGAGCAAGTCGCGGATGTCTTCCACCCGCCGGATCAACGGGCTGAGGCCGCCGCGCAGGCCCGCCCTCCGCTCGGCCTCGGCCCGCTCGATCGCCATCGCCTCCTGCCGCGTCACGAACACGAACCGCAGCGCCGTGCCGGCGCTGGCCTGCGCCACGCGCGGCAGGTCCGCCGGCAGCACCGTGCCGATCCGGGGATAGCCTCCCGTGGTCTGGCATTCGGCGAGCAGTACAAAGGGCGTGCCGTCGCCGGTGATCTGCACGTCGCCGGGCACGATCACCTCCGACAGCACGCTCAGGCCGGTCTCGTCGTGAAACCCCGCGCCATCGGAGAGCAGCCGCACGCCCATCCGGTTGCCGCGGGTGTCGCGGTGGAACTCCGTCGCCTGGAACCGTTTCAGTTCCGCTTCGGGAAAGCGTTCCGTCTGGAGGCTCGGCACGAGGCGCACCGTCCCGCCCTCGAACCGCGCTTGCGGATCCAGCCGATAGCCGACCTGACTACGCACATCCGGGCCGACCGGAAGCTCGCTTCCGGCATGCACCGGGCCGAAGATGCCCGCCGCCAGGTGGGCGGACCGGGAGCCGAGGCTTTCCGGCGACGCGATCCCGCCGCCGAGGTGCAGATAGCCGAAGCTGCCGCGCTCTGCCCCGCCGATGGCAAGCCTCGCGCCTTGCGGCAGCAGGTGACTCGCGTTCCAGGCAAGGCGCACCCCGTCGAGCTGCGCCCGCATCGGCGCACCGGTCAGCGCGATACGCATGTCCTCGGTCGCCTCGAACTCGCCGCCCATGCCCGCCATCTCCAGCGCCGCAAGCCCCTCGGGCTGGCCCAGCAGCGCCGCGCCCTCGGCGAGCGCCAGCCGGTCCGCAGCGCCACCACGGGAGACGCCGGCGACGAGGTATCCCGGCCGGCCAAGATCCTGCACGGTCAGGTTCGGCCCGCCACGGTGGATGATCAGCGCCCGGATCACGGCAATGCCTCCGCCGTTGCGCCGCCGTCCGGCCCCTCGGCGCGGACCTTCTCCAGCACCTCGGGCGCGACCGCGTCGAACAGCACCTCGTCGCCGGGCCGCAGCACGAAGGGCGTGTCGCTCTCGGGACGGAAGGCGCGAAAGGCCGTCTGGCCGATGTGGCGCCAACCGGTCGGGGTCGAGACAGAAAACAGAACGAGCTGCCGGATCGCGACCGTCAGCGCGCCGATCGGCACCTTGTCGGTCAGCGCGGTCTGGCGCGGGATGTTCCAGGCCTCGTCCAGCTCGCCGAGATAGGGCTGTCCGGGCGCGAAGCCGATGGTCTGCACCCGCACCCGGGTTTCGGAGACCGACCGGATCGCCGCCTCGGGCGTCATCCCGGCCGCGGCGGCGGCCTCTTCGAGTTGCGGCGCCAGCGCGGTGCCGAAAACGGTCGGGATCCGCCAGAGCCTGCGGCCGTGCGGCAGCGGGCGGGCGTACCAGTCGTCCGACGCCAGCAGCGCCTCGACCCCGCGCTGCAACACCGCGCTGTCGCCGTGGAGCAGGTCGAACCGCAGGTAGGTCGACACCAGCGAGGTCGAGGTTTCCTCGATCCCCGGCGGGCCTTCCCGGTCGAGCGCATCGCGAAAGGCGAGCGCCGCGCGGTTGGCGGGCTCGCTCAGCCGGTCGCCGAAGCTGACCAGCAGCCCATCGACCCCGACGGGTCGGACCCGCGGAAAGCGCGGCTCAGCTTCTGAAACGGTATCGTCCTGCATCATTCTTCTGTCGATTGCGTGAGGGCGAAGGCCGGCTCACTCCAGCGCATTGGGCAGGAAGAGCGCGATGTCCGGCACCACGATCAGCGCCGCCGCCATAGCCAGCATGGCGAGAATGTACGGGATGGTTCCCAGCATGACCTCGCTCATCGTCCCGCTCTTGCGCGCGCCCTGCACGACGTAAAGGTTCAGCCCCACCGGCGGGGTGATCAGAGCCATCTCGATCAGCACGATCATCAGGATGCCGAACCAGATCGGATCGTAGCCCATCTCGACCACGATCGGCACGATGATCGGGATCGTCACCACCATCAGCGACAGCGTCTCGATGAAGAAGCCGAGCACGATGTAGATGCAGACGATCACCAGGATCGTCATCAGGGGCGACAGGCCGAGCCCGCCGATGAAGGCCTGAAGCTCGCGGCCGATCCCGGCGGAGGCCAGGGTGAAGTTCAGAAAGGAGGCGCCGATCACGACCAGCATGATCATCGAGGTGATCTTCACCGTCCCGAGGATGCTCTGGGAGAACATCTGCAGGCTCACGCCGCCAAAGATCGCGGCGATGACAATGGCGCCCGCCACGCCGACGGCGGCAGCCTCGGTCGGGGTCGCCCAGCCGTTGTAGATCGAGCCGATGATGACCGTGAAAAGAAGGATGATCGGGATCAGCTCGGCCAGCGCGCGCAGCATCTCCGCGAACGGGAAGAACCGCCGCTCGCCGCCCAGGCCGGGCCGGATGGCGCAGATGATCATGGTGATGACGACAAAGGCCAGCGCCAGCCCGATCCCGGGCAGAAGCCCTGCGAGGAACAGCCGCGGAATCGAGGTCTGGGTCAGGAATCCGTAGACGATCAGGTTGATCGAGGGCGGGATCATGATGCCAAGCGTGCCGCCGGCGGCGATGGCGCCGGAAAAGAGCTTGGGGTCGTAGCCCAGCTTTTCGGCCTGCGGCATGGCCACGGTGGCGACGGTCGCGGCGGTGGCGACCGAGGAGCCGGAGGTGGCCGAGAACATCGTCGCGGTGGCGATATTGGCATGGACCAGCCCGCCCGGAAGCCAGCTCACCCAGCGGTCGAGCGCGGCATAGGTCCGCGTGGCGATGCCGCTCCGGACGAGGATCTCGCCCAGCAGGACGAAGAACGGAATGGCGATCAGGGTGGCGTTGTTGGAGGTCGACCAGACGAGGTTGCCCAGGCCCTTCATCAGCGGGAACGGGCTGAAGAAGGTGTCGATGCCGAACCCGAGCAGGAACAGCACGATCCCCACCGGGATCGACAGGCTCAGGAGCGCCAGAAGGCCGAAAGTCAGGTAGCCGATCATTTGAGCGCATCCACTTCGCCGAAGGTGCCGATGGCGTGTTCGGAGCGTTCGAACTCGCCGCGGGAGACCAGCCAGGCCGCCGCCAGGAAGGTGAGCCAGGTGCTCAGCGCGAACCAGACCCAGCCGGCGAACCACGGCGCCTGCACCAGCGCCAGGGGTGTTTCCAGCGGCGTGTTGGCACGCGAACTGTTTGCCAGGGACCGCTCCAGAACCGGCCAGGAACGGACCGCGATGAGCGAGATCACCCCGGCCATCGAGGCCATCGCCAGCAGGTCGAAGAGAGCGCGGCCGCGTGCCCGGACGCGGCTGCGCAGGATGTCGATGCGGACATGGCCCAGTTCCATCAGCGCGTAGCCCATGCCCCATGAGGTCGCGATCGCCATGACGTAGCCGCTGATCTCGTCGGTGCCGCCGAGCGATGAGCCCAGCTGGCGCAGAACGATGTCGGTCAGCACGAACGCCACGCAGGCCAGCAGAAGGACCCCGACAAGCAGTGCCACCCAGCGGTTCGCCGTGCGAAGCCGCACCAGTATTGCCTCGGCCATCGGGGTCCCCTGTCTGTCAGATCACTTGGCCATGACGGTCACGCCGACCGTCGCGCCCACGGAGTCGTTCCAGCGCGCCGCCCAGTCATCGCCGGCGCGGCTCGCCCAGTCGGGAAGGACCTCGTCCACCAGAACGGCGCGGGCCTTCTCGAAATCGGCCTCGGAGACCTCGACCAGCGTCATCGAACGGGCGTCGCCCGCGGCGCAGTCGCCGTTGCCGGTCAGGCAGGCGATGTCGCTGACGAGGGCGTTCTGGGCGCTGGCCCAGGCCGGATCCTCGAACTCGGCCTTGATCGTGTCGGCGATCAGCGCCTGGGTGTCGGCGTCGAGCCCGTTCCACTTGTCGAGGTTGACCGCGGTCACCACGCTGTCCCAGCCACCGAGCGGGATCGGCAGCAGGTGGGTGGAGACCTCCCACCAGCCGGCGCTGTAGCCGGAGCCGGCGCCGGTCACGGCGCAGTCCACCACGCCCTTCTGCAGCGCGCCGGGCACTTCGGAGAAGGCGACGTTCACGCCCTCGGCGCCGAGCGCCTCGAGGAACTTGGCGGTCATCCGGCCGGAGGCGCGGACCTTGAGGCCCTGCAGGTCGTCGAGGCTGGAGACCTCGGCATTACAGAACACCACCTGCGGCGGATAGGGCGCGATGGCCAGAACGTGGCTGTTGAAGCGGGCGTTGTAGATGTCCTCGACCATCGGGCGGGCGGCGTCGACCATGGCGCGCGCCTCGTCGGCGGTCAGCGCGAGCAGCGGCACGTCGAGCCCTTCCAGTTCCGGTGCGTCGGCCACGGCGTAATCGGCCACGGTCATCGCCACGTCGTAGACGCCGTCGCCCAGCAGGCGGAACACGTCGCCGACGCCGAGGTTCATCTGGTCATGGGTGGTCAGCGCGACCTCGAGGTTGCCGTTCGAGGCAGCGGGCAGGGTCTCGCTCCAGAACGGCGCCTCGTATTGCTTGTGCAACGGCAGGCCGGACCAGCTGCCGACGACCGAAAGGGTCTCGGCTGCGGCGGGCGCGGCCAGCGCCGTCGTCATTCCGAGGATGGTGAGGATACGTGTCATGCGGGTTCTCCTTGTTGGTTCTTTATGTCGTTGTTGTTGGCGGAGGCGCAGATGGGCACCTCCGCGTCTTCGGGTATGTCGGTGACGAGCATATGCCCCGGCTTGTGGGTGATGCAGAGCGGCACCCGTGCGGCCTCGATCGCCACCTGCGGGGTCACGCCGCAGGCCCAGAATACCGGCACCTGACCTTCGGGCACCGGCACCGGGTCGCCCCAATCGGGCTTCGTCACATCGGCGATGCCGATCGCGGCCGGATCGCCGGCATGAACCGGCGCGCCATGGGCCAGCGGGAAGCGGCGCGAGATCGCGGTGGCGGTCTCCACCATGCCGGGCTCGACAAAGCGCAGGCTCACCACCATCTTGCCGGAGAACGGCCCGGCGGGGACGGTGTCGATGCTGGAGCGGAACATCGGGACAGTGGTGTCGTTCTCGATGTGCCAGAGCGGAACGCCGGCCTGCATCAGCGCATCCTCGAAGGTGAAGGAGCACCCCAAGGCAAAGGCCACCATGTCCTCCGTCCAGAGGTCGGAGATGTCGGCGGCGCTGCCCGCGAGCTTGCCGTCGCGATAGATGTTGTAGGCAGGCACGTCGGTTCGGATGTCGATCTCCGCGCCCAGCGTCGTCATCATCGGATTGCCGGTGTCCGACACGCCCACCAGCGGGCACGGCTTGGGGTTGCGCTGGCAGAAGCGCATGAAATCGAGCGCGTGGCTTTCCGGCAGGATCGCGATGTTGGTCTGCAGGTACCCCGCCCCGAGCCCGGCGGTGTGGGAGCGATAGCGGCCGGC
The DNA here is from genome assembly GCF_900188335.1 of Tropicimonas sediminicola. Taxonomy (GTDB): domain Bacteria; phylum Pseudomonadota; class Alphaproteobacteria; order Rhodobacterales; family Rhodobacteraceae; genus Tropicimonas; species Tropicimonas sediminicola. The sequence goes on from NZ_FZOY01000006.1 coordinate 200,508, forward strand.
GCGGATCTCCGCGCGCAGCGTGGCAAGATCGCTCTTCCTCAACCGTTGATATGCGTCGGTCATCTCGGCCCCCAGTTATCAGGTTAGCGTGAACAGTGGGCTCGATAAAATCAAATCGGAAAATTTTCTAAGCAGCGATCACGTATTGTTATCGCCCGCGAAGCGTTCCGCGACCTCCCGTGCGATCTGCGCCGCGGTTTCGTGCAGGTGGCTGTTCGGAGCGCCGATATAGGAGGCAGAGAAGACCAGCGGCGGCGGAACCCAGCCCGGATCGAACTCCCGCACCGTTCCGGCCCGCACATGCGGGTCGCCGAGCGCCTTGGGCAACGCCGCGACTCCGAGATTCGCCTCGACCAGCCGGAAGCAGGCGGAGAGCGAGGAGGACGGGAAGATCGAGACCCCCGGCCCCACCCGCTCCAGCAGCATCTTGCGCAGCTCTCGGTAGGGCCGGCTGTTGCGCGGATAGGTCAGGACCGGCGCGCGCAGGTAGTCCGCCACGTCGGCATGGTGCGGCGCATCGGCCGAGACGTACCAGCGCAGCTCGAACCCGGGCAGCGCGATATTGTCCACGGTGTATTCCGAGACCGGCCCGAGCAGTACCGCGAGGTCGATCAGCCCGTCGAGCAGCGCCGCCCGCAGGTTGGTCGAGACGTCGACGTTCACCTCGATCTCGAGCCGCGGGTAACGTTCGTGGAGCCGTGCGATGAAATCCGGCAGCCAGCATTGCACGATGGTCTCGGCCACGCCGATCCGCAGCCGGCCGTCCAGCCCGTCCGGCGGAATCACGTCGCGCTCGACCATGTCGGTCAGGTGCTCGAACTGCACCGCGTAGGATTGCAGAAGCTCCCCGCGCTTGGTCAGCCGCATGCCGCCCGACGTGCGCTCGAAAAGCTCCGCGCCGAGGCTCTCCTCCAGCGCCTTGATCCGGGCGGTGACCGCCGGCTGGGTCAGGTTCAGCCCGTCCGCCGCGCGGCGCACGCCGCCGAGCCGGACGACCGAGAGAAAGGTTTCGAGGTGCTGCAGGTTGATTCTCGCCATGGGTGCAGAATGCCAAGCCGCGCGCCCCTTGCCGACCGGAAACCTGTGGAGAACTCCGCCGGGCCGTCACGCGCGCCATTGCACATCCCGCACGTCCGCATCACCTTGGGCGCGCCTCCGCCAGGCCGTGGGCGGCCACGAACCAACCAGGAAGGAACGCGCCATGCTGCAATTCGAGACCGAGGACGGAACACTCGGCGTCGAGCTTACGAAACTCACCGTCGCGGGCTGGACCGGGCGCGATCTGGCGGCAGTGCAGCACCATGTCGAGGAACTGGCCGCGATCGGCGTGCCGCGCCCCTCGACCACGCCGCTGTTCTACCGGGTATCGCCGGCGCTCGCGACACAGGCGCCCGAGATCGCCGTGCTCGGCGATGAGACCTCGGGCGAGGTCGAGCCGCTCCTGGTCCGCAGCGGCGGCGTGCTCTGGATCGGCCTGGCCTCGGACCATACCGACCGGGGACTGGAGGCGCATTCGGTCGCCCATTCGAAACAGATCTGCGCCAAGCCGGTCTCCGGCAAGCTCTGGCGCTACGACCACGTGGCCGACCGGCTGGACTCGCTGCAGCTCCGCTGCTGGATCGAGGAGGATGGCGCGCGCAAAGCCTATCAGGACGGAACGCTCGCCAATATCCTGCCGCTCGCGACGCTGCTCGAGAAAGCCCCGCTCGCCGATGGCGAGGCGATGGTCTGTGGCACCCTGGCGGCGATCGGCGGTGTCCGGCCGGCGGCGCGCTACGAGATGGAACTGGCGGATTCCGAGCTGGGGACGTTGGGGCTGAGCTACGCGGTCAAGACCTTGCCGGTCGTGAGCTGACGCCGGGCGCGGGCGCGCTGTCTGCCGCGCGCCCGTAGTCGCCTCAGCCCTCGCGCGACGGTGCCGCCGGTGCGACCCTGCCCCGGAGCCGAAGCGACGCGACCAGCGCCAGCAGCGCAAGCCCCGCTCCGGTCAGGAAGGTCCACTCGGCGCCAAAGGCCTCCCAGAGCCCGCCGGCGATCACGCTTGCGGCCAGCAGCGCCACGCCGGTCACAAGGTTGAACATCCCGAAGGCCGTGCCGCGCAGTTCCGCCGGTGCGCTGTCGGCCACCAGCGCCGAGAGCAATCCTTGCGTGAACCCCATGTGAAGCCCCCAGAGCACCACCCCTCCCATCACCCACGCGAGCCCCGGCGCAAGGGCAAGCACCAGGTCGGCCGCAACCAGCAGCAGGAGCCCGAGAGTCAGGAGCGTCACCCGGTCTCGTCCATCCGACAGCGCCCCGACGGGATAGGCCGAGAGCGCATAGGCGACGTTCAGCACCACCAGCACCATCGGCACGAACATCAGCGAGAGCCCGCCGGATTGCGCGCGCAGGATCAGGAAGGCTTCGCTGAACCGCGCCAGCGTGAACACGGCCGCGACAGTGACCACCCACCAGTACGTCCGCCCGAGGCTGGCAAGCTCCGCCCGCGCCAGCGGGTTGCGGACCTTGCGCAGCCCCTCTGGCCGCGCCGGCTCGCGCACCACGAGCAGCAGAACCGCGACCGCCGCGAAGGCCGGCACCACGGCCACCCAGAAGACGCGCGTGAAGTCGTTCGCGAAAAGCCACATCAGCCCGATCGCCAGCAAGGGGCCGATGAAGGCGCCGGCCGTGTCGAGCGACTGCCGCAGCCCGTAGGCCGCGCCGCGCAGCTCGGGCGGCGCGATGTCGGCGACCAGCGCGTCGCGCGGGGCGCCGCGGATGCCCTTGCCCACCCGATCGACGAAGCGCGCGGCGACGAGCCAGCCCACCGAGGGGGCCAGCGGAAATACCGGCTTGGTGACCGCGGCCAGCCCGTAGCCGAGCGCGGCCAGTTCCTTGCGCCGGCCGATCCGATCGGAGAGCGCACCGGAAAAGACCTTGGTGATCGCCGCCGTCGCCTCGGCGATGCCCTCGATCACACCCACGGTCAGGGCCGTCGCGCCGAGCCCAACCACGAGGTAGACCGGCAGCAGAGCGTGGATCATCTCGGAGGAGACATCCATCAGCAACGACACCAGCCCAAGCGCCCAGATTCCGGCCGGCAGCCGGCGCCAGGCGCGGGGCCGGGTGACGGGGTCAGCCATCCGCCCGCCCGGCCGTCCCCCGGTCGGTCATGACGTGGTCGCGCGCGACCGACATCGACTTCAGGATCGCGAAGACCGTGTCGCCGGGCGCGAGCGCCAGCGAGGCGATGGCCCGGCGGGTGACGCGGGCGAGTAGCTCGTCCTCGCCGATCGCCACGCGCACCATGACACCGGGCCCATCGCCCGGGGTCACCGCGGCCACCCTGCCCTCCAGGATGTTCTGCGCCGAGAGCCCCTCGGGGTGGCTGCGCGACAGGATCACCTCGTGGGCGAGAATGCGCATCCGCAGCCGCTGTCCCGGCGCCGCCTCGATCCGCGGCAGCCAGATCGGACCGCCGGCGCTGTCGAGCCGGCTGGTGCCGTCCTCCTCCTGCGCGACGAAACGCGCCGTGAGCATGGCCGCTACCTCACGCAGCCCGAGATGACGCAGTGCGGCGGGGTCGGACATGACCTCGGCCGTCGACCCGTTCGCGATGCTGCGCCCCCGGTCGAGCACCAGCATCCGGTCGGCGAGCAGTTGCGCCTCCCCGATGTCATGGGTCACCAGGACCACCGGCATCGCGAGGTGCCGGCGCAGCGCGACAAGCTCCTCGTGCAGCCGCTCCCGCGTGGCCCGGTCGACCGCCGAGAAGGGCTCGTCGAGCAACAGGACCTCCGGCTTGCGAGCCAGCGCCCGCGCCAGCGCCACGCGCTGCTGCTGGCCGCCGGAGAGCTCGGCCGGCAAGCGGTCTCCCAGCCCGCCGAGATGCACCAGCCCCAGTAGCCGCTCCGCCTCGGCCCGCCGCGCCTCCCGCGGCAGGTCGTCGATGGCCGCGGCGACGTTACCGACAGCGCTCATGTGCGGGAAGAGCGCGTAGCTCTGGAAGACCACGCCCGCGCGGCGGCGATGGGGCGGCAGGCTCAGGCGGCGCGCGGTGTCGAGCCAGTCGGCATCGCCGACCGTGACCCGGCCCGCCGCCGGCTGCCAGAGCCCGGCAATGGCCCTCAGGGTGGTCGTCTTGCCCGAGCCGGACGGGCCGACCAGCGCCAGCAACTCCCCCTGACCGACCTCGAAAGCCAGATCGAGCGGGATCGGCGCTTCGGCCCGGACCTCCACCCGCAGCATCATCCGCCGAGCCTCCTTCCGACGCGGGCCGAAAGCGCAAAGGTCGCCGCGATGGTGGCCAGCGAGATTGCCACGAGGACCGCCGACATCGTCGCGGCCGCGCCCATGTCGAAGGCCTGCACCCGGTCGTAGATCGAGATCGCGATGGTCCGCGTCTCGCCCGGGATCGATCCGCCGACCATCAGCACGATGCCGAATTCCCCCAGCGTGTGAGCGAAGGTCAGCATCATCGCGGTCATCAGCCCCGGCCAGGCCAGCGGCAGTTCCACCCGCCAGAGCGATCGCCAGGGCGACAGGCCAGAACAGGCCGCGGCCTCCCGCAACTCGACCGGGATCGCCTCGAACCCGCGCTGCGCCGGCTGGATCGCGAAAGGAAGGTTGAAGATCACCGAGGCGACGACCAGCCCGGTGAAACTGAACACCAGTTGATCCCCGAAAAGCTGCTCCCAGAGCGCGCCGACCGGCGAGCCGCGCCCGAGGGCGACCAGCAGGTAGAAGCCGAAGACCGTCGGCGGCAGAACCAGCGGCAGCATTACCAGCGCCTCCACCGCGCCCCGGCCCGTGAACCGCCGGTAGGCCAGCAACCGCCCCATCGCGATCGAGACCGGCAGCAGCAGCGCCACCGTCCAGAGCGCCAGCCGCAACGAGAGCCAGAGGGCGGTCCAGTCCACCGCCGCTACTCCGGCAACTCGAAGCCGTAGCGCGCAAGGATCTCGCGCGCGGGCGGCGACTGGACATGGGAGTAGAAGGCTTCCGCCACCGGCCCCGCCTCCGGCAGCAGCGCCATGCGTTGGCGCAGCGGCTGGTGCCATTCGGCGGGGATCAGCGCGAAATCGCCCTGTTCGGCCAGTTGCGGAGAAAGTGCCAGCGAATGCGCGATGATGCCGCCCTCGGCGTTGCCGGAGAGCGCGAATTGCGCCGCCTGGCTGACGTTCTCGCCCAGCACCAGATGGGGCTGCAGCGGCTCCCAGAGACCGGCGTGCTGCAACACCTCCCGCGCGCGCATCCCATAGGGCGCGTGGTCGGGGTTGGCGATGGCGAAACGGCGCAGACGGTTCTCGGTCAGCGCTTCCCGCAACGTCTCCAGCGTGCCATCCGCCGTCAGCGCCGAGCCCTTGGGCACCGCGATCACCACGCGCCCCTCGGCATAGAGCAGCCCCTCGTCCCGGGTCAGCCCGTCGCGCGCCAGATCCAGCACGAATTGCTCGTCCGCGGCCATGAACATCTGGAACGGCGCGCCCTCGCGGATCTGTCGCGCCAGGTTGCCGGTTGCCCCGAAGGAAAGCCGCAGCCCCTGCCCCGTGGCGGCCTCGAACCCGGCTGCAACCTCCTCCAATGCGAACCGAAGGTCGGAGGCCGCGGCGATCACCGGCGCCGGCTCCTGCGCCCGGACGCGGCTTGCGAGCAGGCTGGCGCCGAAGGCGAGGCTCGCGGCACCGAAACGTCGGCGTGTCAGGGTCATGCGGGCTCCGGTCAGGTGCATCCGTTCGCGACTATCGAAGAGCCCGCCGCGCGGGTCAATTGTTATTTCCCACCGGGAATATCCGTTGTCAGATGCCGCAGCGCCTCGATCTCGGCGCCTCCGGCGGCGGCGGCCTTGGCCTCGAACTCGCGGTAAAGCCGCAGCACCTCGCGCCCGGTGTCGGTCAGCACCGCGCCGCCGACGCCCGGCCCGCCGCGCGCGCTCTCGACCACCGACGCACGGAACATGCCGTTCATGGTCTCGACCAGCGTCCAGGCCCGCTTGTAGCTCATCTTCATCTCGCGCCCGGCCGCGGCGATGGAGCCGGTGCGGTCGATCCGCTCCAGCAGTTCCGCCTTGCCCGGCCCCATCATCTCGTCCTCGCCAAAGACGATACGCAGGCGGAGGCGTGGGGGATCGGATGGCGCGGTCATGGCGAAAGCATATCCGCACTTCCGCCGCTTCTGGCAAGGCCGGGACGCGGCATCACTCCCTGCGGCAACCAAGGCCGTATTCGTCGCCGCACCAGTCCTTGAGCCGCGCGCTGTCCTCGGCGCTCCAGCCTTCGGGCCCGGTGACGGCGACCCAGGGCTCGATGTAGTCGCGCGCGGCATAGTTGTGGCCGAAACCGCTCGGCACCGCCAGCGCAAGCGCCATGTCGAGCGCGAGTTGCAGCTGCGTGACCACCGGAATGAACCGCATCGCCGGCGAGACATCCGGCGCGCGCGGCTCGCGCATCCACTGCGGCGCACGCCAGACCGACGCCGGCTCGTAGAAGACGATGGCGTCGGAGGCATGTTGCAGGAATACTACCCGAAGCCTGCCCCAGGGGCCGGGAGTCCGCTCCAGCCCGCCGAATTGCGACGCGAAGCGCACGAGGTTCCCCTCGCCGACCTCGGGCAATACGTAAGGCGTGCCGGGATTGCGGGCCGCCACGGCATTCCGCCAGTGTTGAGACGGGAACGGCGGGCCGGTCCAGAGCGCACCGTCGATCGGGTCGTCCAGCATCCGGAAGATGTTGAAGGAATACATCGACGACCAGGCGCCGAGACTGATCCCGTGCATGTAGAGCCGCGGCCGCCCCTGCGGCGGCAGGGTCTTCCAGTGGTCGTAGACGACGCGCATCGTCGCGCTGGCCTGTTCCAGCCCGGATTGCGTCTCGAAGATCAGCGCCAGCGGCGATTGCAGGTAGGAATACTGGACAGCCACGGTGGCAATGTCGCCGCCATGCATGAACTCCAGCGGCTCGTGCCCGCCCGGGTCGAGCCAGCCGGTGCCGGTCGGGCTCGCCACGATCAGGACCTTGCGGTCGAATGCCCCGAGCCGCTTCATCTCCTCCAGCGCCAGCTCCGCCCGGGCCTGCGGATCCTCGGCCTGCGCCCGGCCGACATAGACCCGGATCGGCTCCATCGCAGACCCGCCGTTGAAGGCCGCGATGGCAGCCGCATCCGGCCCATCGAGGACGAAGTTCCGCCCCGGCTGCCCCATCGCGCCCCAATCGACGAGCGAGTCCGCGCTGCCCGGCAGGCGCGGGTCCGCAGGCTGCGGCGGCGCGTCGGCAAAGAGGTTCTGCGCCGTGGCATAGGAGGTGTCGGCCGCATCGAAGGCCCATTGCACCACGCCGTCGCGGGTGACGACAAAGACGATCGATGCCGCCAGCGCCAACCCCATCACATTGGCCAGCCGCATCGGCAGGATGCGGTAGAGCCGGTGCCGGATCGTGTCGAACATCTGCTGCACGGCCCAGCCGATGGCAAAGCACACAAGGAAGACAATGCAGGCAACGATGACAATGCCCGGCGTGCTGTAGTCCTCCAGCGGCTCCATGCCGAAGCGCTGCCGAATGGAATCCTGCCAGTCGGCAGCATGCAGAAGCGTCCAGACCAGAAAACCCGCGACCGGAACGGCGAGCACCCAATGCACGATCCGCGCCGCCCGGCCGGACAGAAGCGGCAGTTCCAGCGCCCGCCAGGCCGAGAGCAGCAGTTGCCCGATCAGGTAGCCAAGCGCGGTCACGAGACCGGCCAGCACGCCCTGAAGCTGCCACGGCCGCGGGATCAGCGAGGGTGTCAGCGACGCCTCGAAGAACAGGAGGCCGAGAAGCAGCGGCAGGATGGAGAGCCCGAGCAGGCGCGGTGCCCTGTCTCGGCCCCTGGCGGGCGGGCGGGAACGCAGGAAATCGGTCACGTCGGCCTCCGATGCATCGACACTTCATGGCGCCGCGTCAGACATGCACGGCCGGCTGCCGCCACACTGGCACGCCGCAGGGCCGCGCTCCGAGATGTCCCAACGTCGCGGCGCATCGATGCGCGGCCAGGATGGCCGGCGCCCGCAACCGCCCTATCTCCGGCGCATGACCGAAGACACCCCATCCTCCTCTGACGCGAACCTGATCCTCGTCCTCGGCGACCAGCTTTCGCCCGACCTGCCCTCGCTTTGTGCGGGCGACCCGGACCGCGACATTGTGCTGATGGCAGAGGTCGCCTCGGAGGCGAGCTATGTCCCGCACCACCCCAAGAAGATCGCGTTTCTCTTCGCCGCCATGCGCCATTTCGCCGAAGAACTGCGCAACGAGGGCTGGCGGGTCCGCTACGTCGAACTGGAGGACACGGGCAACAGCCAGTCGCTCTCCAGAGAGGTCGAGCGGGCGCTGGAGGATCTGCCGGGGCACGCGCTGCTGCTGACCGAGCCGGGCGAATACCGGCTCAAGACCGAGCTGGAGGAATGGGCCGAGCGCGCCGGAACCCCGATGCGGATGCTCGAGGACAGCCGCTTCATTGCAAGCCATGCCGAGTTCCGTGACTGGGCCGACGGCCGCAAGCAGCTCCGGATGGAGTATTTCTACCGCGAGATGCGGCGCAAGACCGGGCTTCTGATGCATGGCGACGAGCCGGAGGGCGGTCGTTGGAATTTCGACTCCGAGAACCGCAAGCCCGCCCGCGACGACCTTTTCATGCCGCGCCCGCTCGAACATCGGCCCGACGAGACGACCGAGGCGGTGCTCGACCTTGTCGAGCGGCGTTTCGGCGATAATTTCGGCCGCCTGAAACCGTTCTGGTTCGCCGTCACCCGCGCGCAGGCGCTCGACGCGCTGGACCATTTCGCCGAGGAGGCCCTGCCCTGTTTCGGCGACTACCAGGACGCCATGCTCGAAGGCGAGCGATTCCTCTATCACTCGGTCCTCGCGCTTTACATCAACGCCGGCCTGCTCGGCCCGCTGGAGGTCTGCCACCGGGTCGAGCGCGCCTACCACGAGGGCAGTGCACCGCTCAACGCGGTCGAAGGATTCATCCGGCAGATCATCGGCTGGCGCGAATTCGTGCGTGGGATCTACTGGATGCAGATGCCCGGCTACACGGAGCAGAATTTCTTCGGCGCCACGCGCCCCCTGCCCGATTTCTACTGGAGCGGCGAGACCGACATGGCCTGCATGGCCGCCGCGATCGGTCAGACCCGCGACGAGGCCTATGCCCATCACATCCAGCGGCTGATGGTGACCGGCAATTTCGCGATGCTGGCAGGCGTGGACCCGCACGAGGTCCACGAATGGTATCTCGCCGTCTATGCCGACGCCTACGAATGGGTCGAGGCGCCGAACGTGATCGGGATGAGCCAGTTCGCCGATGGCGGGCTGCTCGGCTCCAAGCCTTACGCGGCCAGCGGCAATTACATCAACAAGATGTCTGACCATTGCGCCGGCTGCGCCTACGACGTGAAGAAAAAGACCGGAGACGGCGCCTGTCCGTTCAACCCGCTCTACTGGGACTTCCTCGTGCGCAACCGAAAGAAGCTCGGAAACAACCCGCGGCTGGCGCAGGTCTACCGCACCTGGGACCGGATGGAGAGCGACCGCCAGTCCGAATACCTGGACAGCGCCCGCGCAATACTCGACCGGTTGTGATCGGGGCGAGGCCAGGCATGGGGGGGCTGCCCCCCTCCGGGATATTTCCCGACAGAAGAAATCCCGGTCCGCGCATCGCTGCTTAAGTCCCGAAATATCCCCGCCGGAGGCAGGATACGCAAGATCGTTCTGATCCGCGGACGAGAGCTGCTCATGGCTGCCGGGCACCCGCGTCTTTCGCCGCTTGACGTCCGCAGGCGCAGGATCGACGGTGCGCCGCAGCACAAGCAAGCGAGGCTCCATTGAAAACCTTCTTCAGCGAGGACCACCGCCGACATTTCCCGCAGGCAGAGCTCAGCGGCGGCGAGTTCGTGACCCCTTTCGAGCGGCCGAGCCGCTTGGAATACGTGTTGAGCCGGCTTCACGAGCGCGGTCTCAGGGATATCGTCGCCCCCGGCGCGCCGGACATGGAAGCGATCCGCGCCCTGTGCGCACCTGACTATCTGGCCTTCCTCGAAACCGCATGGAGCGAGTGGAAGGCGGCCGGGATGGCCGGCGAGATCATCGCCGCGAGCTTCCCCGCCCGCAGGATGCAGACCGCCCGACCGCCGCGCAATATCGACGGCAAGGTCGGCTACTACGCGCTGGCCGCCGAAACCGCGATGACCGGTGGGACATGGGCCGCGGCGCTGTCCTCGGCCGCCTCCGCGCAGGCGGCGCAGGCCCATGTCGCGGCCGGGGCGAAATCCGCATTTGCGCTCTGCCGCCCGCCCGGGCACCACGCCACCGCAGACATGTACGGCGGCTATTGCTTCATCAACAACGCGGCGCTGGTGGCCGACGCCTTCCGCCGCGACGGCGCGCAGCGGGTGGCGGTGCTCGACATCGACTTCCACCACGGCAACGGCACGCAGGATATCTTCTACGGCCGCGGCGACGTGTTCTTCGCCTCGCTCCACGGCGCACCGGAGGATGCCTTCCCCTACTTCCTCGGCTATGCCGACGAGACCGGCCAGGGCGCGGGCGAAGGCGCGAATGCGAACTACCCTATGCCACCGGGCACGGCGTACGACGTCTGGTTCGGGGCGCTCGACGCCGCGCTGGCCCGGATCCGCGATTTCGGCGCCGAGGCGCTGGTGATCTCGCTTGGCACCGACGCCTACAAGGACGACCCGATCAGCTTCTTCAAGCTCGACAGCCCCGATTTCCTCGACGCCGGGGTGCGGATCGGCAAGCTCGGCCTGCCGACCGTCTTCTGCATGGAGGGTGGCTATGCGATCGAACAGGTCGGGATCAACGCGGTGAACGTGCTGGAGGGGTTCCTCGATGCGTGAGGTGACGCTCGCGGTCACCCAGTTCGCCTGCGGGCCGGACCATGGCGCCAACGCCGACCGCGCCGAGGCGCTGGTCCGGCGCGCCGCCGCCGAGGGCGCGCAGGTGATCCTGCTGCAGGAGCTGTTCGAGGGCCCCTATTTCTGCAAGACCGAGGATCCGCGCTACTTCGACTGGGCGCGGCCGCTGGAGGGCAACCCGCTGGTGGCGCGCTTCGAGGCCCTGGCGCGGGAGTTGGGCGTGGTGCTGCCGGTGTCGTTCTTCGAACGCGCGGGACCGGCGCATTTCAACTCGATGGCCATGGTGGATGCCGATGGAGCGGTGCTCGGCTGCTATCGCAAGAGCCATATCCCGCAGGGGCCGGGCTACGAGGAGAAATACTACTTCTCCCCCGGAGACACCGGCTTCCGGGTCTGGGACACCGCCTTCGGCCGGATCGGGGTCGGGATCTGCTGGGACCAGTGGTTCCCGGAGGCCGCGCGGGCGATGGCGCTGATGGGCGCCGAAGTGCTGCTCTACCCGACCGCGATCGGCTCCGAGCCGCCGGCGCCCGGCTACGACAGCCAACCGCACTGGGAGATGGTCATGCGCGGCCATGCGGCGGCCAATATCCTGCCCGTCGCGGCCTCCAACCGGATCGGGCGCGAGGTGCAGGACGGACAGGAGGTAACCTTCTACGGAACTTCCTTCATCTCCGACCAGACCGGGCAGATCCTGACCCAGGCCGGGCGCGAGGGCGAGGCGGTGCGGCTCGCCAGGGTCGACCTCGATGCGATTGCCGAACTGCGCCGCAGCTGGGGCCTGTTCCGGGACCGCCGCCCAGAGCTTTACGGCGCGCTGAAAGCGTTCGGCGGCTGATCAGGCCGGAGGGCGGCGGTTCGGCCAATCGGTCGCCCGGTGATAGGCGTCGCCTGTCGCCAGGATCGCCGCATCCGCCCCGGCGGGTCCGAATATCTGCACGCCTGTCGGCAGCCCGGCCCCGCCGAACCCGGCCGGCAGCGAGAGGCTCGGCAGGCCGGCGAGGCTGACCGGGACCACGACCTCCATCCAGCGGTGATAGGTGTCCATCTGCCGGCCGGCGATTTCTTGGGGCCAGCGCCAGTCCACCGGGAACGGCCAGACCTGCGCCGAAGGCAGCGCAAGCGCGTCGTAGCGCCGGAAGAGCCGGGCCGCCGCCTGGTACCAGCGCGAGCGGATCGCGCTGGCCTCGAAGAGCGCCGCGGCGCTCAGGCCCGCTCCCTGTTCTATCTCCCAGAGGGTCTCCGGCTTGGTCGCCGCCCGTTTCTCCGGGTCAGCCGCCAGATCGCCCCGCGCCCCCGCGTTGAGCGCCGCGCGCAGCGTGGTCCAGGCGTGCCAGAGATCGGCGGCCGGAAACGGCGATGCGAGCGGCTCGACCACGGCGCCCTGCCCTTCGAAGACCGCCAGCGCCGCCTCGCAGGCGTCGAGGATGCCCGGCTCCATCGGATAGGCGCCGCCCCAGTCGCCGAGCCAGCCGATGCGCTTGCCGGCGATGCCGGCTCCGAACCCGGCCGTGAAATCCCCTGTCGCGCGGCCGAAAGGCACCTCCGGGTTTGGCCCTGCAAGAACCGACAGCAACAAGGCGAGGTCACGCGGGCTCCGTGCCATCGGGCCGTCGGTGGCGAGCGTGGAGAGGAAGGCCTCGCCGCCCGCATCCTGCGGCACCAGTCCCCAGGTCGGGCGGAACCCGTAAACGTTGCAGAACGCCGCCGGGTTGCGGAGCGAGCCCATCATGTCCGACCCGTCGGCCAGCGGCAGCATGCGGGCGGCCAGCGCCGCCGCCGCGCCCCCGGACGATCCACCGGCGCTGCGGGCCGGATCGTAGGGGTTGCGCGTCGCCCCGAAGACCGGGTTGAAACTGTGCGAGCCGTGGCCCCATTCGGGCGTGTTGGTCTTGCCGATGACGATGGCCCCGGCAGCCTTGAGCCTGGCGGCGACGAGATCGTCCTCGTCGGGCATGTGATCGGCAAAGAGCGGCGAGCCATAGGTCGTTCGCAGCCCCTGCGTCGCCACGAGATCCTTGATCGCGACCGGCATCCCCCAGAGCGGCCCGCACGGCGACTGGCGGTCAAGCGCCTCCGCCTCGGCCATCAGATCGGTCCGCGGCCTGAGCGAGACGATGGCGTTGAGGCCCGGGTTGAGCGCCTCTATCCGGTCGAGGAAGCTCGCCATGACCGCCGTGACGGTGACGTCGCGCTGCCTCAGCGCCCGCGCCAGGCTGGTCGCGTCGCAGGCGGTCGGATCTGGAAGCTCTGTCATTGAGGAATGTCCGGAAATGGGCCGGAGGGGGCTGCCCCCCCGGCCCGATAGGCACCGAAGCACCCGTTTCCTTACTTCTGGAGCTCGGTCCAGATCGCCGTGTAGTATTCCTGCGCCTTGGGCGAGCAGGTCGGCAGGAAGCTTCCCGAGCCTTTCAGCTCTTCGGCCACCACGATCTCCGGCGCGGTCATCATGTCCTCGGGCATGAACGGGTCGGACCCGGCGATGCCGTTGGCATAGCGCGCGAAGGACGAGATCATCGCGGCGTTCTCCGGCTCCATGATGAAGTTCAGGAACTGGTGCGCCTCGTCGACGTTCTGGGCGTCCGACAGCAGCATCACCTGGTCCATCCAGAGCGGGTAGCCTTCCTTGGGATAGCCATAGACGATGTCTTCGTTCTTCAGCCGCGCCCGGAAGATCGCGCCGTTCCAGTAGACCGAGGCCATCACGTCGTTGGCGGCCATCTTCTCGGTCATGCCGTAATCCATCGACAGCCACTTCGGCTTGGCCGCCATCAGCGCATCCCGCGCCTTCTTCAGCACCTCGGTGTCCTCGGTGCAGGGCTCCCCGCCGACATACCAGAGCGCCAGCGACATCACGTCGTTCATCTCCGGCGTCACGTTGACCTTGCCGACCAGTTCCTCCGGCGGATCCATGAAGATCGAGGAGGTGTTGATGTCGCCGTCATAGGCGGTCTTGTTCACCGCGATGCCGGTGGAGCCCCACTGCCACGGCACCGAGTATTTCCGGCCGGGATCGTAGGGCGACTCGAGCCATTCCGGCGCGATATTCGCGTGGTTGGGCAGCTTGGAGAGGTCGAATTCCTGCACCAGCCCCTTCTCGATGTAGATCGGCACCCAGGAGTTGGAGGGAACCACGAGATCGAAGCCATGCCCGCCGGCCTCGATCTTTGCCATCGCGGTGTCGTTGCTGTCGTAATCGGTGATCGTCACCTTGATGCCGGTCTCGGCCTCGAATTTCTCGATCATTTCGGGGCTGGTGTAATCGCCCCAGTTGAACAGTTGCAGTTCGCCCTCGGCGGAGGCGATCGCCGTTCCCCCGAGCAGCAGCGCCATCGCGGCAAGTGTCGTCTTCATCGGTTTCTCCATGTTGGGTCTGGTTTGTTGTTGTGTCAGTCGCGCTTCCTGGTCAGCAGGAAGAAGGCTGTCAGCAGAATCACCGTCAGCAGCAGCAGAAGGGTCGAGATCGCGTTGACCTCGGCCGAGACGGACCGGCGAATCTGGGCCAGCATGTAGGTAGGCAGCGTATCCTGCCCGGCCGATTTCACGAACAGCGTAATCACCACGTCGTCGAGCGAGGTCACGAAGGCCAGCATCAGCCCGGCCGCGATGCCGGGCATCAGCAACGGCAGCGTGACATGGCGAAACGCCTGCCAGGGCGTGGCGTAGAGATCGGCCGCGGCGATCTCGAGCGTGCGGTCCATCCCTTCCAGCCGCGCCCGGATCGGCAGGTAGGCGAAGGGAATGCAGAAGGCCGCATGCGCGGTGATCAGGTAGCCGAGCCCCTGGTAGCCGGTGGCGACCTTGATCGAGGCGAAGAAGATCAGCAGCGCCACGGCGGTCACGATCTCGGGCACCATCAGCGGCTGGTTGATCATCACGTAGATGAAGGTCTGCCCCTTGGTCCCGCGCCGCCGCGTGGTTCCGAGCGCGGCCATGGTGGCGACGGTCGTGGCGATGACCGAGGCCACGGTCGCGATGGTCAGCGAGCGGAAGGTCACCTCGCGGACCTGTTCGTTGTTCCAGGCCACCGGGTACCACTTGAAGGAGAAGCCCTCCCAGATCGCGATGCTGTCGCCGGAGTTGAAGGAGTAGATCACCAGCATCATGATCGGCAGGTAGAGCGCGGCAAAGACCAGCACGGCCACCGTGGCGAAGCCCGGGATGCGAGAAGCGGAAAAGTCGCGCCTAGCCATTGGAACTCTCCCGCGAGGTGATCCGGACGTAGAAGACGAGCGCCACCGCGACGATCACCAGCAGCAGCACCGAGAGCGCCGCGCCGAGCGGCCAGTTGCGCCCCTGCCCGAACTGCAGCTCGATGAAGTTGCCGATCATCATGTTGCGCCCCCCGCCGAGGATGCGCGGCGTCACGTAGGCGCCGAGCGCGGGGATGAAGACGAGGATCGAACCCGCGACGATCCCGGGCCGCACGATCGGCAGGATTACCCGCCGCAGCACCTGCCAGCGCGAGGCATAGAGATCGTAGGCGGCCTCGATCAGCCGCATGTCGAACCGGTCGATGGCGGCGAAGAGCGGCAGCACCATCAGCGGCAGGTAGACATAGGTCATGCCGAGGAAGACCGCGAAGTCGGAGTAGATGATCAGCAGCGGCTCGTCGATCACGCCCAGGTAGAGCAGAAACGTGTTGAGCAGGCCCTCGTTACGGATGATCTGGTTGATCGCGAAGGTGCGGATCAGGAGGTTGGTCCAGAATGGGATGGTGATCAGGAACAGCAGTGCCGTGCGCATCCGCGGGCTGCGGGTGGCGATGATCCAGGCGGTGGGAAAGCCCACGATGAAGGTGAAGAAGGTGGTGATCAGCGAGAGCTTCACCGACCGCCAGAAGATCGTCAGGTGGGCGTCGGCAAGGCTGTAGGTGCCGTCGAAGATGTCCTTGCTCAGCACCGTGCCGACCCAGGCGTCGGTCGAGAACTTCCAGACGACGTTGCCGTAATCCCCCGGCGTCAGGAAGGAATAGACCAGCATGATCAGCAGCGGGCCGGCCGCGGCGAAGGTCAGGATGAACAGGGCCGGAGCCGACAGGAGCCAGGTGTTTCGCGCATCGCGTCGTGCCTGGCCGTCTTCGCGCGCACTCATCGGCTCAATCCTCCAGCACCTGGACCGCGCCGGGCGTGAAACTCACGCCGACCTCGGCCCCGGTCGGGGGCGCCTCGCCGCCCGCGGTATCGCTCTGGTACCGCGCCACCAGGTCTGCGCCGCCGTCGAGGCGCAGGCGCACATGGCTGTCGGTGCCGAAATAGGTGGTCTCGGCGATCGTGCCCCGCATCGCCGCCCCGGCATCCTGCGGCAGGATCCGGACATGTTCGGGCCGGATCGCGATGGTATGCGCCCCTTCCGGCGAGCCGGCGTCGACCGGGATGGCGATGCCCCCCGCGATGGTCGCCACGCCGCCGGAGACCTCGGCCGGGAGGAAGTTTGTCTCGCCGATGAAATCGGCCACGAAACGGTTGACCGGATGGTTGTAGATCTCGCGCGGGCTGCCGACCTGCAGGAGCCGGCCGGCGCTCATCACGCCGATCCGGTCGGACATCGTCAGCGCCTCTTCCTGGTCGTGGGTGACGAAGATGAAGGTGATGCCAAGTTCGTGCTGCAAACGCTTGAGTTCGCTCTGCATTTCCTTGCGCAGCTTGAGGTCGAGCGCCGATAGCGGCTCGTCGAGCAGCAGCACCTCCGGCGACGGCGCCAGCGCCCGGGCCAACGCCACGCGCTGTTGCTGACCGCCGGACAGCTGGGTCGGCTTGCGATCGGCCATCTCTCCCAGCCGCACCATCGCCAGCGCCCGTTCGACCTTCTGGTCGATCTCCGAGGCCGGGCGGCCGAGCATCTGCAACCCGAACCCCACGTTGCGCCGCACGCTCAGGTGCGGAAACAGCGCGTAGCTCTGGAACACGGTGTTCACCGGCCGCAGGTTCGGCGGCGCATCGGTGATGTCACGGCCGTTGAGCAGGATCTGCCCGGCGGTCGGGGTTTCGAATCCGGCGATCATCCGCAGGAGCGTGGTCTTGCCGCAACCCGACGGCCCCAGCAGCGTGAAGAACTCGCCCTTTCGAATCGCGATCGACACGTCGTCGAGCGCGACGACCGCCTCCGGACCCGTGCCATAAACCTTGCGGGACGATCGTGCCTCGATCGCGTCGTCTTGTGCCACTCGTGCCTCCGGAGCTTTTGATACGACGATGACCGAAGCGACGGGCGGCTGGCAAGTCTCGTTTAACTTCCGGCCTCTACCGGGCGCATTAAAGGTGGACGCCGGCCGAACCAGGGCCGGGCCCGCTCAAGTTCTGCACAGAGCGACATCAGCCGCTCATCCTCCCCGAAACGCGCCGCAAGATGCACGCCCACGGGCAGTCCCGCCTCGGTCCAGTGCAGCGGCACGGTGGCCGCGGGCTGGCCGCTGGCGTTGAAGGCGGCGGTGAAAGGCGAATAGGCAAAGACCCCCTCGGGACCGGTCCGGTAGCCCACGTAATCCTCGGTCCCATGGCCGAATCGGCCGATCGGCGCGGGCGGCTCGGCCATCGTCGGCGAGAGCAGGATGTCGTGATCCAGCATGAACGCCTCCATCGACCGCCCGTAGGCATGCACAATGTTTACGCATTCGAGATACCGGTCGCCGGTGACCTGCGCCGCGTGAGCGATTGCGCCCCGGGTCACCCCCTCCACCTCGCCCTCGGCCAGCGGCCTTCCGCGCGCCGCGACCGCCTTGCGGACAGAGAGTGCGGCGCCACAGGCGACGATATCGGTCCAGGCCCGCATCATCCCGGCGGTGTCGGCCGCCACCGGGCGCGCCGGGACAACATGATGGCCCATCTCCTCGAGCAGCGCTGCGGCGTCCAGCACGGCGCGCCGACACTCGGGATGCACCGGTGCGCCGGTGAAGGTCGTATCGCAGAGCGCAATGCGCAGCGGCCCCGGCGCCTGTTCGATGGCCGCGCGGAACGTCCCCCGCAGCGGCGGCGCGCGGTAGGGTGCGCCGAGGTCGGCGCCGTGGGTGCCGTCCAGCAGGACCGCGCTGTCGCGCACGCTGCGGGTCAGGAAGCCATCGATCGCCATGCCGGCCCAGCCTTCGCCCACGTAGGGACCGTCCGGAAGCCGCGCCCGCGTCGCCTTGAGCCCGAAGAGCCCGCAGTTCGACGCGGGGATGCGCACCGAGCCGCCACCGTCCGAGCCATGCGCCGCGGGCACGATCCCCGCCGCCACCGCGGCCCCCGCCCCGCCCGAGGAGCCGCCCGGCGTCCGCGACAGGTCCCAGGGGTTGCGGGTCGGCCCGCCATAGACCGCGGCCTCGGTCGCCGGCCCGATCCCGCCCTCGGGCGCCGTGGTCCGCCCGAAGACGACCAGCCCCATCGCCGCGAGCCGCGCGTAGATCGCCGAATCCTGGCCGTACCGGGTGCCCGCAAAGAGCCGCGAGCCGTTGTTGCAGGGATAATCGACGGCCTCCGCGCCCAGGTCCTTGAGAAGGAACGGAACCCCGCGTAACGGCCCCTCCGGCAGCCCTTCGGCGATCTTGCGACGCGCGACCTCCTCGGCCAGCATCACCACCGCGTTGATCTCGCCGTTGAGCGCCTGCACCCGCTCCAGCGCGATATCGAGCAGTTCCCCGGCGCTCACCTCGCCGCGTTCAACAAGCGCGGCGAGCGCTGTTGCGTCCTGTGCGTCGTAGTCCAGCATGATGGAGCGCTCCCGAGCCGTTGCCTGCTCCGACAGAGCAAGTCCCGCGCGCCGCCGCAAGGGGCAATGGCTAGCCGAGCAACCCGATCTCCTCGCCGTCGATGATGATCGCGAGGTCCCAGAACTTGCGCAGCTCCTCTTCGGCGGCCCCGGCCGCCTCCGGGTCTTCGGGCAGCCGCTCGATCCGCAACCCGAAACGCTCCAGCCCGCAGAAATCGACCCGGCTCAGGATCACCGGCACCACGGACCGCTCGATCGCCATGCCGGCGAGCCGCGCAGCGGCCCGGTCCGGCGCATCCAGGGCGCGCGTCACCCGGATCCCGATGTGGGACGGGCCGTCGAGCGCCCGGTGCCACAACTCCGCAGACGGCGCGGCCCCGGAAACCGGGGCGAGCAGCATGCCGCGCGGCACCGGCCCCGCCCCGCCGTCGATCAGGTCATCGAGGTTGCTCACCTGTGTCGGCAGAATGCGGCTCAGAACGAGGGTCCAGTCGTCCGACATCAGCGTCCCTCCAGCTGTGCGGCAATCAACCGGGCCGCCTCATCGGCTCCCGGCGAGGGCAGTTCGGCCTGTCCCAGGGCGGATCGGACCTGCTCCACAGCCGTACCGTCGAGGAAATCCCGAAGGCACCGCTCCAGTCGCAGGAACTCGGTCTCTTCGACCATGGCGCCAAGCCCGCGCTCCGCCAGCGCCTGCGCCCGACGGGTCTGGTTGTCGAGATAGGGCGCGGATTGCGGAATGAAGATCGCCGGGATCTGGTGGTAGAGGATCTCTCCCACCGAATTGTACCCCGCCGCCGACAGCACGAAATCGGCGGCCATACCGAGCGCCGTGGCCTCCAGTGTCTGCACGACATGGGTGTTGGGCCAGCCATGCAGCGCCGGCGCGACGACGCTGCCGGGCCAGACAAGGATCAGGTGCAGGCAATCGTCGCGGTCCGACAGGGCCGAGGAGATCATCTGGAGCTGCGCCGCCCTGTCGGAGGCCACGCCACCGCCCAGCATGCTGACGACCAGCCTGTCGAAGCGGCGCCCGAAGCGCTCCCGCAGGCCCTCCCTGAACGCCTCGCGCTGCTCCGGCGTCTGCTGGGTGCGCTTCACGATCGGCCCGACCATGTGAACCTTGGCGCCGAAACTGTAGTGATCGTTCAGCTCTTCGAATGGTTCGGAGGGGACGATGATCCGCTCGAAGATGTGTTCCCGGTCGAGCGCGATCCGCGCCGAGGTCCCGTCGGGCCAGAGGCCGCGACGGATCCACACTGCCAGAAGGTCCTTTTCCAACACCGTGCGGAAGATGGAGTCGAACACGAAGCCGCCGTCGAAGACAAGCTGGTCGCGGCGCCGGAGCGCCTGTGACAGGCGGCGATAGGTCAGGACGTCGTTGGCGTGCGGCTCGTCGTGGGTGTCGCTGCGCGAGACCAGCGGCATGCAGTCGAACCCGCGCCGCAGGATCATCGGCACGCAGCTTGGGAAGGCGGCGAAAGTAGCGGAGCGCGCGGGCATCGCCTCGGCGATCACCGCGCAGCGCTGCGCATGGCCGAGGCCAACCCCGTTCGTCGGAAAGAACATCGTCCTCCGGGGCTGCGGCTCGAGCGGCGGCTCGGCCGGGGCGAGGCCCGCGGCCAGCTCGAGACGAGCGATGTCCACCGACCGAAGCCAGGGCGACCGCGTCACCTGGTCGGCGATCTGCGACAGCGTGGGAACGACTGTCCCGCTCAGGTAGCCGTCGAGCGCCACGAGCGATTCCGGCCCCCGCAAGGCCGGCGCGCCGGTGTCGACGATCGCACGGTCCTCGGTGCAGTCGACCACCACCCCGCCCGCCGCCATCAGGCTGACCGAGACCGAGGCCATCCGCTCGCCCGGCACCCCGTGACCGAAGACAGCGAAGATATCCGTCTTGCAGGCATGGGCCACCGGCGACAGATCGGTCAGCAGCAGCACCTCGAGGTCGCGATGGACGGTGGACTTGATCTGCTCCTTCTGCTTGCCCGACGCGATCACGCGCAGGCGAAACTCCCGCCGCTGGTTCATGCTCGACAGGCAGCTCAGCGCGTCCGGCTCCTCCAGCGTATCCTGCCCCAGCAGGATCGTGACGACGGGTTGCGCGACCGCCGGGCGCGGCACCGGTGCCAGTTCGGCCACCAGCGGATTCACCGCCTCGGCGATCATCGGACGCGGCTGGCTCTCGGCGAGGTCGATCACCACGGCCTCGCGCCCGATTGCATAGGCAAGCTTCGCCTTGGCGGCGAGATAGGCCTGCAGATCCGCGAACCGGCCGGTTGCCACCACCGGCACGTCCGGCCCCAGACCGTAGTCCCAGAGCGTGGCCAGCAGGCGCTCGCCGAGATCCTCCGCCCCGAGGATGAACACCGCTTCCGGAGCGATCTCCGCCCGGTCGGCCAGGTAGGAGGCCGCCTCGTAGGTGCGGGAGCGCCCGGTCTTTTCCGGCAGCGACGCGGCATCGATGCAGACGGCGTGGCCGCGCGCGGCCAGTTGCGCCGCGAAGGCAAGCTGCGCGTCATAGGAACGGACGTTGCGGGTTCCGGCCGCGACGACGATCATGCCGCCACCTCCATACCGAGGAGCCCGACCAGCCGCCTACGGAACGCGGCCTCCGACAACCCGGCCAGCACTGCCCCCGCCCGTGCGACCTGTTCGCCGTATTGCTCTGGACGCGCGAGGAAACCCGCGATCACCGCATCGACCTCGGCTGGCTGGCAGGTCACCACCGCATCGCCGAAGGTGGCCCCCGTTTCGGGGTCCGTCAGAACCACCTTGCCGGCCGCCAGCGCCTCGGCAATCACCCGGCCGAAGCTTTCCCGCCAGGCGGGCGAGGTGAAGTAGACGTGAAAATCGATCATCTCCAGAAAGGCCCCCACGTCCATCGCGCCAAACGGCAGCATCGTCCAATGGGGCCGCGCGACCTCGGCATTCAGCAGGAAATCCGAGCCGAGAATGACATTGGCCTCCGCCTGCGGCGAAAAGCACAGGTCGAGATCGGCGAGCGGCGGGAATTTCTCCCGGGTCGGCCGCGAATGCCGCCCGCGACGGTCTCGGGGGGGACCGACCGCGTCGGGCTGACATGCCTCGCAGATGTTGAACCAATCCGCATCGAGAACCTCCCAGCCCGCGCAGTCCGGATGCGCAGCCAGCCACCCCGTCACCGTCGAACGGTTGTAGACCGAAATCGGCGCCAGGCATTTCCTGAGCGCCAGCGTGGCACGATCGATCTGACCCAGGCAAGCCGCCACGTCGAAGGCCTCGGCGCCGCCGGGCCTGGTGAAGTTTTCATGCGTCACGACAACGAGTTGGCGGGCGATGATGCACGCCTCCAAGGAGCGCTGGAACTTCAGGAAGGACGGGTTGTGGAAAACCACCACGTCCGCGCTGATCTGCGGCGCATCCCAGACCAGCGGCAGGTGAAGCTCGTCGATCGCCTCGCGCAGGACGGGCGCAATGCGGCGCTCCGGGCCGAACATCGCGGAACTTCGGGCATGAACCACGACCGGACCGAGCCCTGCGCTCACCCGCAATTCCGCCGCCACCGCCGCCGAGGTGCCGCCGGAGAAGCGCGGCTCGATCACATAGGCAAAGGCCGGATGCGTCGCGCCGCCGGACACCCGTCGCGATCCCATGAAGTCAGTAAGGCTGCGAACTGGAGGCGCGCACGCCGGCCACGCCACCAGCAGTCCGCGCAGCCTGCACCGAGTCCCCGTCGGGAACGTAGTGGCAGCGAAGCCGCCCAAGCGTCACGTCGGTGCAGAACTTGCGCAGCTCCAGCGACAACTCGTCCTCGCCGGCGAGAAGCTCGGGGTATTCCTGAAGATAGGCCCACAAGGCCCTGGTATTGTTTTGTGTCAGCAGGCGGTCGATGGTCTCCAATTGCTCGAACGTCACGTCCGCGCGGGCGCCAAAGGCTGCCGCCGACATCATCAGGGCCGTTACAACGGCAACGAGTTTCTTCTCTGGCATAATATTCCGGTCGGTCCCAATCGCTTCCCACAAAACGAGGGGCTTCCGGCCGGTGCCGTGTTCCCCCCTCAACTCTTACAGCTCGATCTATGCCTACTGGCTTGTAGCACTCCTGAGCTTACTTAGCACCTGGCTTCTCAGCCGGGCGGTCCGCTCTGCCTCCGAGGGCCCCGTGCGCTGTTTCTTCGGAGCCGCCGCAACGGTCTTCTTGGTGGCCGGTCGCGCCGTGGCGACAGCACCGCCACCGTCCCCGGCAAGCCAGAGCTCGATGGTTCCGGGCGGTACGCTCGCCTTGCCGGTGAAGTCGCGAAGAAGCGCGCCCGAGGCTTCGGCCACCGCGGCCGCAACTTCGGCATCCTCGGCGTGGTAGTAGCGGATGTTCGACTGCGAGATCGAGAACCCGACGCGGGACGGCTCCGAGGGCGCGAAACCGGAGCCCGCAAGGCGCTCCATCACGGCGGCAACGTCGGCCTCACCGAGGCTTCCCGGGGCGAAGAGGCTGATCTGCGCGCCGGGGGCGAGCACGGTTTCCTGGCCCGTCAGGGTCGCGACATCGGGCCTGCCCGCGAGCACGGAGGGTTCCGCGGCAATCGCCCGGCGGGGCATCGGCCGCACGGGAACCCCGCCGTCAAGCGAGGCTGTGACGACGGTGCCATTGGGGACGACGCCCACGATCGAGGTCGGCTGCGGCGATCGCAGCGGTTGGTTCAGCGAGACACGCAACTGTGGCAGGATCGCGCTCGACGCCTCGGCGGAGGCGCGCAGAACCCGCGCGCGCTCCACCGTTACGGCGACCGCATCGGTGGCCGGAGCCATCACCGCGCGCGCCGGTGTGAGGAGATCGGAACCGCTCGGCGCCGCCGCGACAGACGCTGCGAGCGCGGGCTGCAGCGGATCCGAAACGGGCCGCAGGGTGACTTCGCCGCCTCGCAACGCTGCCTCGCGCGCTTGCGGCGGCTGCGGAACCGGCGTGCTGGATGCAGGCGTCAGAACTCTCGCGGCGACGACTGGCGACCCCGCGTCCACGGAGGCCATCGTGACCACCGACGGCGCGGGCGAAACCGCCCCGCCCGCAACCGGGCCGACGACGTCGGGCGACATTCCTACCGTGCCAGACGGGGCGGTGGTCACCGACGCGACCTGTTCCCCGGTCGGCATGGCAACCTCGCCCGCCGGTGCGCTCTCCGCGACAGCAGCCGGTGTCACACCGGCCAATCGCTGGCTGTCGACGCTGGCCGGGGCGCCCGCGGAAGGCTCGGATGCCGCATCCGCCACAGCGGCTGTTTTCGGGCGTGTCACCTCGGCGCCGGCGACCTGCTGCGGTGTCTCGACCGCTGTCGGCACCTGCGGTTGCGGCTCGGCCATCAGGATCTCGGTAGCCGGCGACTCGGCGGCCGGCAGCGCAGCGATGACGGTTTCCTCGGTCACGGGGCTCTCGGTCGCGGCCGCGGGGGTGTCTGCCCCGATAATCGGCGCCGGGACTTCCGGCGCGTCGACCGTCGGCCGCTCCGGCGCGAGTGCCACCACAGCGGGCGCCTCGGTCGAGACCACTGCCACGTCGGTCCCCGCACCTGAAGAAGGCGCAGCGATTTCAGCGACCTCTGGCGAAGCGCTGATACCGTCTCCCGCGCGATCCGGCAACGCGAGATACCCGGCGACGGCCAGAACGGGAACCAGGACCAGCGCCGAAATCCCCGCCATGCGCCGCGACACCAACCGCCGCTCGGCCACCTCCGCGCGTTCGACCTCGAACGGCAGCGGAGCGGCCTCGAGGCGCAGTTCCCCCGCCGCGATCAGCGGGCCGGGATCATGCGAGTCGCCGAAATCCGGCTCTCCCGGGCCGTGGTCGCCGGAATGGCGCATACGCCATTCGGTTTCCTGCAGGCTGCGGAGCAGATCCTCCGGATCGGGCAAGGAGTCCTCGAGGAACGACACCGATCCATCCGACGCCGCGCGCGGTTTCCTCTCTCCGCCGTGCGCTTCCGCCTTGGCGCCCGCCAACCAGGACACCGACGCGCCGCCGACCGCGTCCTTGGCTTTGCGCGGATCGGAGGTGTTGTTGAGGATCTTGGCGGTTTCCGCGAGTTCGCGCTGGCGCCGACGCCTGGCCAACTCCTTCTCGCGCAACCCGAATTCGAGCTCCTTGCCGGTCGCCTTGTCTCCGGGCGCGGCTTGCTTCGACACCGGGGACTTTCCGGAAGGCGCACGCCGGGACGTCGCTTCGCCATCCGACGCATCGCCAGATGGGCGCGCCTTGTCGCGCGTCCGGCCGGTTTCCTGGAAGGAGCGTTCCCATCGATCGAAGGGAGAGGCCAACGGGTCTTCCGACCGGTTTTCGCCCCCGAACCCATCATCTGACGGCAGCGCTCTGACGCCACTCGTCTCAACCATCCGCTGCTCCCCAAAGCAAGCATCAAACAAGACATCGACCCGCTCGCGCCACCGGCAGCAACATGGTGACGAGGTCGATTACACTGTTGCAGTTTAGTCAATCCCGCCGCGCGAAACAATGCGAAGCCAACTGCGGGATTGCTCACGCTTTGCGATGGAGTGCCGAATGCAGCTTTCCGCTCAGTCAATCCCGGTCTCGGCGCGATCCCGCCGATCCGCTGCCCAATCGGCGCGCAGAATGTGAAAACGCCGTGCGATGCAGGTCGCCGCCCCCGCTTCAGCGCAGGATCAGGCGCCGCAGTTCAGCGCGGATGCTGGCGTCGGTATCGTCACTGTCGGCGGAGACCGCGAGACCGAAAAGCACCCCGGGCTCGCCGCCGAAGGCACGGCGGAAATCTCCCGCGAGGTCCACGGACTGGGCCGCCGCGCCGGGGCGCGCGGCCTGCAGCGGGATCGTCACGCCGCGAGGCCCGAGATAGGGGCTGGCGAGCGGAGCGCCGAGGGGATGGGCACCACCGTGGACATAGACCAGCGCCCGCGCATCGCGGTCCCGCAGCACCCGGGACAGCCCAGCCCCACGCAACCTGTCGGCCGCCGCCTCCGGCAGGAACAGGAAATAGAGCGCAAGGTTGCGGTCGTCGCCGCCCTTGCGGGTCAGGTCGGTCGGCGGAACCGATTGGCCGACACTCCACTCCCAGCTTGCCTGCCGCGCCCCCGCCTCCGCCGGCGCGAGCGGCAGGTACAGGAGCGAGACGCCGCCCTCGGAGGCCAGCGACAGCCGATCCGGCGCGAGCGTCCAGTCGTTGGGCCGCTTGAGCGGGAACCTCTGCTCGCGCCAGCCGTCGTCGAACCGGATCGCGCCGGCCAATGCGGCGGAGGCGAGGACCGCGAGCAGCGCGGCGGCGGCCAGCCCCCCACGCATCATCGGGAAGCCGGAACGGCCGGCTTAGACGGCGCGGCGAGATCGTCGAGGATCGGGCAATCGGGGCGATTGTCGCCCGCGCATTCGTGGACGAGATGGGACAGCGTCTTTTTCATCGCGATCAGCTCCTCGATCTTGGCGTCGATCCGGACCAGGTGCTCGCTCGCGATCTTCTTCACGTCCGCACTGGCCCGAGACGTGTTCACGTAGAGCTCGAGCAGCGCGCGGCAATCGTCGATCGTGAAGCCGAGCGAGCGGGCACGGCTGAGGAAGGTCAGCTTGTGCAGATCGCTCTCCCGGAACGTGCGGTAGCCGTTGGTGCTGCGCATGGGCGACACGAGGCCGATCTCCTCGTAGTAGCGGATGGTCTTGGCAGGCAGGCCCGACAGCCGGGCGACATCGCCGATGTTCATGGCGTCCTCCTATTCGGCGGGCGCGGGGTTCAACGGGCGCGCCGCGCCCTGCCCCGCGGTCTTTTCATCCAGCACCGGCTGCACCAGCCTGAGGCGCAGCGCGTTGGTAAGCACGAACACCGAGCTGAGCGCCATCGCGCCGGCGGCCAGCACCGGCGACAGCAGGATGCCGAAGGCCGGGTAGAGCACGCCCGCAGCGACCGGGATCAGCGCCGTGTTGTAGCCGAAGGCCCAGCCGAGGTTCTGGCGGATATTGCGCATGGTGCGGGCCGAGATGTCGAAGGCGTTGACCACGCCGCGCAGGTCCCCGGTCATCAGAACCACGTCGGCGCTCTCGATGGCGACGTCGGTGCCGGTGCCGATTGCGATGCCGATATCGGCATGGGCCAGCGCCGGTGCGTCGTTGATCCCGTCACCGACGAAGGCGAGCTTCCGCCCACCCGCGCGCAGCGCCTCGAGCGCCGCGACCTTGCCATCCGGCAGTACCTCGGCGGTGACATGGTCGATCCCGAGCTCCGACGCGATGGCATCAGCCGTCGCCTGAGCATCGCCGGTGATCATCGCGACCTCGAGGCCCAGACCATGCAGCGCCTCGATGGCCGCCCGCGACGTGGGTTTGACCGGGTCGGACACGGCGATCACCGCGGCGACCTTGCCGTCGATGGCGGCAAAAAGCGGCGTCCGGCCCGCGGCTGCGAGCGCCTTGCCGCGGTCGACGAGTTCTCCTGGCGCGATGCCCTCGCGCTCCATCAGCCGCTGCGCGCCGACCAGCACCGCGCGCCCCTCGACCGTGCCGCGCACGCCGAAACCGGTGATCGAGGCGAAATCGGCCACCGCGGGCAGCGCGGCGCGGTCCCCCGCAGCACGCAGGATCGCCTGCGCCACCGGGTGCTCGGACTGCGCCTCGACCGCGGCGACAAGGCGCAGAACCGCGTCACGGCTCTGCCCGTCGGCAAGCTCCATGTCGGTCAGCTCGGGCCGCCCCTCGGTGATCGTGCCGGTCTTGTCGAAGGCCACGACCTCGACCTCCTGCAGCCGCTGCAGCGCATCCCCCTTGCGGAACAGAACGCCCATTTCGGCCGCGCGTCCGGTGCCGACCATGATCGAGGTCGGCGTGGCGAGCCCCATGGCACAGGGGCAGGCAATGATCAGGACGGCGACGCCGGCCACAAGTGCATAGGTCAGCGCCGGGTCCGGGCCGAAGACCAGCCAGACCAGCACGGTCAGCGCCGCCAGCGTCATCACGGCGGGCACGAACCACATGGTGATGCGGTCCACCAGCCCCTGGATCGGCAGCTTGGCGCCCTGCGCCTCCTCGACCATGCGGATGATCTGGGCCAGCATCGTGTCGGCACCAACGGCGGTCGCACGGAAGGCAAGCGCACCCGTACCGTTTACCGTGCCGCCGACCACGGCATCGCCCGCGCCCTTGCCCACCGGGATCGGCTCGCCGGTCAACATGCTCTCATCCACATAGCTGCTGCCCGAGATGACCTCGCCATCCACCGCGATCCGCTCGCCCGGCCGCACCCGGATCACGTCGCCGAGCACGATCTGGTCGATCGCCACCTCCCGGGTTTCACCGGCACGCTCGACAAGCGCGGATTTCGCCTGCAGCCCGACGAGCTTGCGGATCGCCTGACCGGTGCGCCCCTTGGCACGCGCCTCCAGCCAGCGCCCGAGCAGGATCAGCACGACGATCACCGCGGCCGCTTCGAAATAGACCGCGCGCGTCTCCGCCGGGAGCAGCGACGGCAGGAAGGTGGCGATGACCGAGTAGCCGTAGGCAGCGGAGGTGCCGATGGCGACGAGGCTGTTCATGTCAGGCGCCCCGTGCAGCAGCGCCGGATAGCCCTTGAGGTAGAACCGCCGCCCCGGCCCGAAAAGCACGAGGCTGGTGAGCACGAACTGGATCACCCAGCTCGCCTGATGGCCGATGGTATTGGCGATGAAGGCGTGAAACCCGGGCAGGACGTGTCCGCCCATCTCCAGCAGAAAGACCGGCAGCGCCAGCGCGCCGGCGATCAGCGTGAGCCGCTTGAGTTCCTCCGCCTCGGCCTCCTTGCGGGCGCCGGCATCCGGTGCATCGCCGGCCCCTTGCGGGATCGTGGCGGGATAGCCCGCCTCTGTGGCCGTGCGGGCGAGCAGCTCGGGGGTCACCTGCCCTTCGAGATACCGCACCCGCGCCGTTTCCCCGGCGAGGTTGACCGAGGCTTCGAGCACACCGGGCACCTTGGCCAGCGCACGTTCCACGCGGCCGACACAGGAGGCGCAGGACATCTCCTCGACCCGCAGGGTCACCTCGGCGACCCGCGCGGGGTATCCGGCGGCGTCCAGCGCCTGCCGGATGGAATCGGCAGTGGCAGGCGCCTCGAAGCCGACCCGCGCGGTTTCGCTGGCGAGGTTCACATTCGCCGCCGCGACGCCGGGCACCGCGCCGAGTGCGCGCTCGACCCGCCCCACGCAGGAGGCGCAGGACATTCCCTCCACGGCAACAGTCAGTTCGGTCATTTCCGTCTCCTCGGACTCCGTCTCGCGGACGGATCATTGGTCAGGTCCTGCACATAAGGGTTCCACCAACTGGAAGGTCAACCCAGGCACCGGTTTTCAAGGAAGGCGCAACGACGCAGGGGTGAACGCCGTGCGGGAGGTTCCTGATTCGCAGGCAGGCGGTATCCCGGTACAATGGAGAGATTCGCTGCACTGCCGGGCGTTCTCCCCGCGCGAAGCGGCTCAAGTTGCACGGAAAACCGGCCATGGCATGTCGCCCCGGCGACACCACACAGAGCTTTGAGCGGAAATGCCGTCGCTTGCGGTTGTCAGAACGGACAAAGGCAGGCAGCATTCCTCTTCGTGAATTCAAGACGCGCCTCTGAAAGGAAATCCCTCGGATGCTGACTAGACGCCACTTCATTGTTACATCCGCTGCGCTGTTTTCGGCGCCGATTGCGGCTTCGCTGCCAGGCGCCGCCGAGGCCGCCCCGGGGGACTGGGCTTCCTGGGACGCGCAGGTCACACCGCCCGGATTCGACCCCGCCACGACCAACCCCTGGGGTCTGCATTCCCGCTTCCTGCCGCGGCGGGTCGAGACGAACCGCAGCCTGACCCCCGGCGACATCCACGTCGATGCGGTCGCGCGCTACCTCTACCACATCCAGCCCGATGGCTCGGCGATGCGCTACGGCGTCGCCATCGGCCGCGGCGGTCTGTATGAGCCCGGCACCTACACGATCCGGCGCAAGGCCAAGTGGCCCACCTGGACGCCGACGGCCAACATGATCAAGCGCGAACCCGAGATCTACGCCCAGTATGCCGGCGGCCAGCCGCCCGGCCCGAGCAATGCCCTCGGTTCGCGCGCGCTCTATCTCTATGTCGGCTCGCGCGACACCTACCTGCGCATCCACGGCACGCCGTTCCCGCGCTCGATCGGCACCCGGGCCTCGTCCGGCTGCGTCCGGATGGTCATGGCGCATATCAACCAGCTCTACGACTTCGTCGACGTGGGCTCGACCGTGGTGCTCTACCCGGGCGAGGAATCGATCAGCGCGTAGAGCTGACGGATCGTACCGGCACGGGTTCGAAGGGGCGGCAGGGACCGCCCCTTTTTCATGGGTTCTGTCCAGAGGCGGGACGCCTCCCGGAGCCAACATGTTCCCGCAACAGGAAACGGCGCCGCGAGGGTTCCTCGCCGCGCCGTTGCTCGATCCCGTGTCTGATTGCCGGCGCCCTCAGGCCCGGGCGCAGATCATCCGCCCCTCGACCGTGCGGAGCGGCAGGTAGGTCGTCTCCACCGGTCCGACCCAGCGATACCAGTAGCAATCGTCCTCCGGCATGATCACCACGGAGTTCAGATCCTGGTGCGGTGCGGCCATGGCGACCACGGCTTCGGGCAGTTCCTCGATGAAATTCGGCTCGCCGTCGACCCCGATTCCGGAGGTCGTCGTGGTGCAGGCCGTGAGGGAAAGCGCCGCAAGGGCCGCGAGCCAGGGTTTCGCTGTCGTCATTCTCAAATTCCTGCGCTGTCAAGTTATGCGGGCTTCGGTTCGCCTAGGTTGTCGATCTGTCAAGCGCGGGCAAGGCCCCTGCGGCCGCAAAGGGGAATTGCGCACGCGGCTAGTGCGGCAGGGGCACAGGTTTCCTCCCCGGCCCCACCAGATGTGCACGGGATGCAGTCACAACGTGATCCGCGCCTCGGCGACACGGTTGACACCGATTGCTCGAAGGATCGGGCGGAACACCATCCCGAAGGCCACCCCGAAGCCGAGCTGGAACAGGATGTTGGCGACAGGATATGCCCCCTCGCCCGCGACCGCGCCGAACAGGAAATTCGCGGCCGGGTGCGTGAGGTAGATCATCAGGGAATGCGCTGCGAGCAGCACCACCAGGCTCGCGAGCAACCGTGGCAGCGCGACGCTGGGAAACGCGAGGCAGAGCGCGAGCGCGAACAGCCAGACGGGCTCGGTGTGGCTCTCGAGCAGGACAAGACAGAGCAGCGCATGCGCAATGGCTATGCCGAGGCTGACCGCCTGACGCTTCCGTGTCGCGGCCGTCGCCACCATCGCGCCGATCGCCAGGAACGGCAGGATCGTGGTCGGCAGCCGTTCGACCAGCTCCGCCGCCTCTGCAACACCGCCCATGCGCAGTGCGACGCCGAGGAACACGGCAAGGTTCACCGCCTCGGCCGTCAGGAAGAACGCTGCCAACCCGCGCCAGATGTCCTGCGACAGGGCCCTGCGCACGGCCGGCAAAGTTAGCAGCAAGGCGATCGCGAGGAACATCTGCAGGTAGGCATGGAGGAACCACAGCCATTCCATCTGGATCGCGGGCGGCGCGCGACCCAGCACGGCCACGTCCAGAAACTCCGCCATGTTCCGATAGGGCAGCAGCATCGACGGATGCGCCTCACGTTCGACAAAGGCATTCTTGGCGAAATAGAGCAGCGAGAACGGCACCAGCGGCACGATGAGCCGCAGGAGCAGCGCCCAGACCCGCCCGGCGTGGTCCGCCCGCAGCACCGCGGGCAGTTGCAGGCGGCCAAAGGAGAAACCGGCAAAGACGAAGAGCACGATGGAGGCGCCGAGCGAGAGTTTCAGCCCGGTGTGAAACGCCACGACCGTCACGATGGCGAGGCTGCGCACGAGAATGAAGCTGTCGATCCCCGTCATGCGCAGGAGGCGCATGGGCGTTGCCTTGGCCGGAATGGCTTGTCGCCCCCCTGCCGCCAGCTCCGCAACGCTCCGCCAGGCCCAGTCCTGCGGCAGCGTCAGGCCCATCCCGTCGAGTTCCAGCCGCGCCTCGATGGTCGCGAGGCTGTCGGCGCCCAGATCGGCAAGCGCCTGATCGCGGTGCACCTGCCCGCGGCCGGAATGGCGTGCGAAGAGCGCGGCGATCTGCTGCTCCAGCGCACCGCGCGGCGCCTCGCCCGCCCCGCCGATGGTCGCCTCCGCGTCCCGGGCCATGTCGACAAGGGCATCCTTGTCGACCTTGCCGTTCGGCGTCGCCGGGAACCTCGGAAGGATCAGGATCGTTGCCGGGAGCATGTAGGCGGGCAGAACCCGGGCGAGCGCCGACCTGACGGCGGGCTCCGTGATGCCTCCCTGCTCGCTCAGCAGGAACAGCCGCAACCTGTCCCCCCGCAGCACCGCGCTCGCCTGCTGGACGCCGGCCAGCGCCTCGGCCGCGGCCTCGATCTCGCCCAGTTCGACCCGGAACCCGTTGATCTTGACCTGGCCATCCCGCCGACCGGCAAAGCAGATCTCGCCCTCCGGTGTCTGAAAGGCGAGATCGCCGGTGAAATGACGTCGCGCGGGCGCACCCGGGTCATCGGCAAACGGGTCGCGTGCCCCGCCGACCGGATCCGCCAGTTCCGCCACCAGTTCCCCGACCTCGCCGGCGGACACCGGCGTGCCGTCTCCGGCCACCAGCCGCGCACCGGCAAAGGGCAGCGCCCGGCCGATCGGGATGTCGCGCTGACGGGCTTCGCCGGGCTGGATCTCGTGGAACAGGAAGGCCTGCGGTGTCTCGGTCGTGCCGAAGATGTTGAACTGCCGGACGTGGGGGAACTGCTCCTGCCACTGCGCCACCACGCGCCGCGGCAACCGCTCGCCGCCCCAGAAGACCGCCCGGAGCGTCTCGAAGCCTCCGGACCCGTCCAAGCCCGTCGTGAGCAGACGCGCCGAGGCAGGCCCGAGGCGCAGAACGCTGCACCCGGCCCGCCCAAGCAACGCTCGCAGCTCAGACGGGTCGGCCATCTCGCACGGCGTCGGGATCGCCACGGCGCCGCCGTTCGACAGCGGCAGGAACACGTCGCGCAGCGTCGGGTCGTGCGCGACGCCCGCCAGCATCATCGTCACCGGCGGCTCCGGCAAGGCCAGCATCCCGGCCTGCCAGGCGAGAAAGCGTTGCAGCGTGGCGTCGGGATGGGTGATCAGCTTGGGCGCACCCGTCGTACCCGAGGTGAATAGATGGCAAGCGGCGGCGCGCGGCGCCCCGCCTCGGACCGTTCCGCCACCGCGCGGCTCGACGCATGTCAGGCCAGCGAGCCCTTCCGGCAGACGCGCGCCCGCCTCGATCACGAACCGCGCCCCGAGCCGGTCGAGCATGTGCCGGATGCGCGCCTCGGGATAGCTCGCGTCGACCACCGCGAAGGAGGCACCGTGGGCGGAGACGCCGAGCATCGCCGCCACCAGGGCCGGGTCGCGGCTGCCGAGGATGGCAACCCGATCCTGCGGCCCGGCCCCTGCGGCCTCCAGCCCGGCCGACACGGCGCGCGCCCGGTCCGCCAGTGCGCGATAGCTGATCCGTTCGTGGCTCGTGAGGATGGCCAGCGCGTCCGGTGTCCGCCCCGCATGATCGAAAAAATCCGCATGGATCCGGCGGGCCGGTTCCGGCGCGAGTGTTTCGCGCGGCAGGATGCTCTCGTGTCCGCTCCGTGCCTCCGCGAGGATGCTGCGGCAGGTCCGCTCCGGATCGCGAAGGGCTGCGGCGAGCAGACGGGCCTGAAGATCGAGGAATTGCCGCGTGCGCCCCTCGGAAAGCTGCGCCCGGTCATGGAACGCCCGCGCGGTCAGCACCCGCCGGTCCTCTGACCAGACGAGGTTCAGGTCGAACTCGGTGCGCCGGTCGAGAAATTCCCGCGGCCCGATCTCCAGCGCGCCGGCGACGATCCGGGGCGCGGGCGGGAACATGTTGATCGAGACGTCCGGTGCCTTGCCCGCCGCCAGCACCGCATCGAGAACCGGTGCATTCTCCAACGCCACCGCGGCGCGGGTCCTGTCGCTGAGCGCGCGGGCAAAGGCGGCGAAGTCGCGGTCCAGATCCACCTGCAGGTCGAGCGGCAGCGTGTGCGAAAACGGCCCGACGACCGAGTTCGGCGCGCCCAGCGACTTGCGCCCCTCGGTCTGGAAGAAACTGGAAACGGCTGTTTCGCCGGAAAACCCATGCAGCCCGAGCGCGTAGACGGCGGAGAGCAGGCCGAACCGCGTGGCCCCGAGCGCCTTGGCCGTCTGGCGCAGGGGGGCGGAAAGGTCGTCGAAGTCGCGCTCCACGACATGGCCCGCCGAGACCTCCGTGCCGCTCTCCACGCCATCCCCGATCAGCCGGACCGGCGCGGGCAGCGCCTGGACCAGCGCCTCGACGGCGCGGGCGGCGTCAGGCTCCGCGGTTTCAACATCGGTGTAATCGTAATACGAGCCCACCGGCGGCAGGTCCTCGCCCGCGTAAAGCTTGAGCAGCTCCCGGGTCATCACTCCGCGGGAAAAGCCGTCGGTGATCGCGTGGTGGGCCGCGATGGTGAAGCGCCAGGCATCGCCCAGGTCGGCCACGAGGACCCGGACCAGTGCGCCGGGCTGCCTCGGATCGACGTCATCGAAAACCAGCGGCAGCGCCCAGTCGCGGAAACCGGCAAAGCTCTGATCCTCCATCCGGCAGGCGTGGTAGCGGAACGGCGCGTCCGGGGAGACCACAGCGTGCACCACCCCGCCCGACAGCTCGAACCGGGTCCGCAGCGCCGCGTGACGCTGCACAAGCGCCTGCGCGGCCGCGCGGAACGCGGCCTCGTCCAGCGGGCCGGCGACCCGGTGCCCCATGGCGATCATGTAGGAACCGATACCGGCGAGTTCGGACAGCACGTAGCGCGCCTGGTTGTCACCGGCGACTTCGCGCATCTCTTGCGCGCCCTGTCCTGTTCCAAGCGTCTCCAGCACTGCGACCGGTCCTCGCTCGACGCCGTCCCACACCAACCGGACATCGTTACAGGTTGACCTTAAGTCAGAAAGCGCGACGCGCAAAACCTCTGTCACGGGCACCCGATGGTTCCAGGCCAGCGTTGCGCGATTGCATCCCGGGCAGTGACGGATGGGCGCGGGCTAACAGATGCGCGGCAGCGGGTCGTCCTCGAGCTCCTCGAGCAAGCGCAGCCCGCCCAACTCGGTCCTCAGTGCAACCGCCCCGCCGTTTCGCGGCGCCTGCAGGCGCCCGATCACGGCGGCGTCTGCGCCGCCGGGCGCGGCTTTCCATGCGGACAGGGCGTGATCCGCCGCCTCCGGCGCCATCACGGCGACCACCCGGCCCTCGCAGGCGAGATAATACGGGTCGTATCCGAGAATGTCGCAGACTGCCCGGACCGGTGGCCGCACCGGGACAGTGGGCTCGTCGAGGATGACCTCCAGCCCGGTCGCACGCGCGATCTCATGCGCCGCCGAGACAAGGCCGCCGCGCGTCGGGTCGCGCATGAAGCGCAGCCCCGGCACATCGCGCAACGCCCGGGTCAGCGGCAGCACGCTCCCGGCATCCGAGCGGATCTCGCCGCGCAGGCCGAACTGTTCCCGCGCCAGAAGGACGGCCACCGCGTGATCGCCGACCGGTCCGCTCACCAGAAGCGCGTCGCCCTCGCGGATTTCGTTCAGGCCCAGCGCTCCGGGATGCCGCATCACCCCGATCCCCGTGGTGGCGAGGTAAAGCCCGCCCCCCTGCCCCCGTGGAAGCACCTTGGTATCGCCGGCCGCAACCCGAACCCCCAGCTCCGCCGCCGAACGGGCGAGATCGACGACGATGCGCTCCAGCAGAGCGGCCTCGAAGCCTTCCTCGATGAAGGCATTCAGGCTGAGGAACAGCGGATCGCCCCCGGCCACGGCAAGATCGTTGGTCGTGCCATGGACGGCGAGCGAGCCGATGGTGCCTCCGGGAAACTCCAGCGGCTGCACGGTGAAGCCGTCGGTCGAGAAGAGGATCCTGTCGCCGGGCAGCGCGAGGCGCGCGGCGTCGACCGTGGTGTCGAGCGCATCGTTGGCGAGATGCCGGGCGAAGACCTCGTCGATCAACTCGCGCATGAAGCGGCCGCCGTTGCCGTGGGCGAGCGAGATACGGCTATCGGTCAGGCTCATCCCCGGTCTCCTCTGGCTTGCGCCGCGTATTCCACCACCTGGCCGAGCGAGATACCCGCGTCGCTGCATGGCACGCGCCGATGCAGGCGAAGCAAGCGGGCCATGCCGTCCAACCTTGTTTCGATCTCCCGCACGAGACGCGCATTCTGGAACACCCCGCCGGTCAGGCCGATCTGCGCGAACGGCAGCGTCTCTGCCAGCGTCCGGACCAGGTCGGGAACGACCTGCGCCATCGTGGCATGGAAATCCGCCGCGCGGCGGGCCTGCGAGCGGCGCTTGTCAGTGAGGACGTCGAGCAGAGGGGGCCAGTCGACCTCCAGCGGCCCGTCCGCTCCGGAGGAGACCGGCAAACGGACGGCCTGCCCTGCCTGACCAGAGGCGAGCGTTTCCAGCCGCATCGGCCCCTGCGCCTCGAAACTGCAATGGGTCATGCCGGTCACCAGGCAGGCGGCAGCGTCGAACAGGCGACCGACAGCCGTGGTCTCGAAGGTGTTGAGGCCCCGCGCCCAGGCCTGCCGCGCGAGGTCCGCCCCGTCTGGCGCATGCGGCAGGTCCCGGCCGGTTGCCCAGCAGAGCGCCGCCGCGCTGCGCCAGGGCTCGCGCCCGGCGCGGTCGCCGCCGGCAAGCCGGAAAGGGCGGAACCGCGCCACCCGCAACCAGCGCCCCGGCGCGCCCCAGAGCACCTCCCCGCCCCAGAGCGTTCCGTCCGCCCCGAGCCCGACACCGTCCCAGGCAAAGGTGAGCCAGTCGCCTATCGCGTCAGCGTGCTCGGCCGCGAGCGCCGAGGCGTGGGCATGATGATGCAGGATCGGCACCACCGGCAGGCCCTGTCCCCGTGCCCATCGGTGGCTGGTGTAGCCCGGGTGGGCATCGCAGAGCAGCACCGCAGCCCGCTGGCCATAGAGAGCCTGAAGGCTCTCCGAGACCTCCTGCAGCACGGCAAGGCTGCGCACGGCCTCCATCTCGCCGATATGCGGCGACACCACGGCGCGGCCGCCAAAGCCAAGCGCGACGGTTGCCTTCATCTGCGCGCCAAGGGCGAGCACGGTCTCCGGCAGGGCCTTCGGCAGGGCCAGCTCGAGTGGCGCCGTCCCGCGCCCGAGCCGGAGCGGCACCAACCGCCCCGCGATCTCGCGACAGACCGGATCGTCGGCAGGGCGTGCAATCGGCCGGTCGTGGTGCAGCATGGCGTCTGTGACGTTGGCGAGCCGGTCCTCGACCTCCTCGGGTGCGATCAGCACCGGCTCGCCGCTCAGGTTGGCCGAGGTCGCGACCAGCGGTCGGCCGAGTGCCTCGAGCAGCAGCAGGTGCAACGGGCTGTAGGGCAGAAAGAGACCGAGCTCACCGCAATCCGGCGCCACCGAGGGTGCCAGCGCCGCATCGGGCCGCCGAGGCACGAGCACGATGGGCCGCTGTGGCGTCAGCAGTGAATGTGCGGCCTTGTCCGACAGGTCAGCCAGTGCGCGCACCCCGTCCAGACCGCCCGCCCCCTCCAGCGGCACCATCACCGCAAACGGTTTGTCCGGGCGACCCTTGCGCCGCCGCAGCCGCGTAACAGCCGCCTCGTTCGCCGCATCGCACATGAGGTGGTAGCCGCCGATGCCGCGTACGGCGACGATCTCTCCCTCGGAAAGCGCCGCGACGGTTGCGGCAAGCGCGGCCTCGGCCCCCGTGACATCCTCCCGCTCCCGCCTGGCGAAGCGCAGCGACGGTCCGCACTCCGGGCAGGCGATGGGTTCGGCATGAAACCGGCGGTCCGCCGGGTCCTCGTATTCCGCCCGACAGGCGGCGCAGAGCGGAAAGCCCGACATGGTGGTATTCGCCCGGTCGTAGGGCATCGCCGAGATCAGCGTGTAGCGCGGCCCGCACTGGGTGCAGTTGATGAACGGATAGCGATAGCGCCGGTCCTGCGGGTCGCGCATTTCGCGCAGGCAGTCGTCGCAGACGCAGGTGTCCGCCGGCACGAAGATCGCAGCTTCCGAACCCGCATCGCTGTCGAGGATCGTGAAACCCGCGAACTCCTGCGGGGAGGTCTCCGTCACCTCAGCGACCTGTGGTGCCGAGAGTGGCGGGGCATCAGACACCACCTTGCGCAGGAACGCCTCCACGCCGCCCTCCGGCCCTTCGACATGGATCACCACTTCGCCCATCCGGTTCCTGACCCACCCGGACAGCCCGAGCCGGAGCGCCACGCGATAGACATGCGGCCGAAATCCGACGCCCTGCACATGGCCGGTAAGCACGATGTACCTCGCCTTGTGCACGCCTCTGCGCGGCATCGGGTGCGGCGTGGCCCGGTCCTGCTTCATTCCGCGGCCTGCCCGGAGCGGCTGCGGCCACCGCCCGACCACCAGATCCGGCAGGCGCCCTCGTCCGAGACCATGCAGGGGCCGACCGGGGTGCGTGGCGTGCAAGCCGCGCCGAAGATGCGGCACTGGTCCGGATAGATCCGTCCCAGCACGACCGCCGCGCAGTCGCAGCCCGCGGGCATCTCTCCGATCCGGCGCCGGCCCGCCTCGGCATGGTCGGGCAGCACCTTGCGGGCGTCATGGACCGCGAAGGCGGGGCGCAGCGCATACCCCGAGGCCGCAATCGTGCCTATGCCGCGCCACGCAGCGTCCGTGACCACCATGACCTCCGACAGCAGCCGGCGGGCCACGGGGTTGCCGCCCGGCTGCACCAGCGCGGGATAGCAATTGTCGAGCCGAGGCCGCCCTTCAAGCGTCTGCCGCAGAACCGAATGGATCGCCACCAGCAGGCTCTCGCTGTCGAACCCCGCGATGGCCGCCGGCACCCTGTAGCTCGTCGCCACGACCTCCCATTCCTCCGGTCCCATCACGGTGCAGACATGGCCCGGCGCGATCAGCGCGTCGAAGCCGACCTCGCCGGAACTCAGCAGCATCCCGACCGCGGGAAAAGTGCGACGACCGGAGAGCAGCAGGGCGAGGTTCTCCGGCACGCCCTGCGCCATCATCGCCGCGACCGGCGCGGTCGTCGTCTCGAACCCGGCGGCGAAGAAAACAACACGCCTGCCAGGGGCAGCCCGGGCGAGTTCCACGGCCTCCTGCGGGCTCGCCACGGGCACCACGTCGGCGCCGGCGGCCCTGGCCTGCTCCAACGAACGGACCTCGGATTTCCGGACATTGACCGGCACCCGGAGCATGTCCCCGAAGGTGGCGAGCGTCAGGTCCTCCCGCATCGCAAGCTGGATCGCGAGGTGGACATCCTCCTCCGGGCAGACGCAGACCGGGCAGCCGGGCCCCGGGATCAGCTCGATCTCCGGCGGCAGCGCATGTCGCAGACCGGCGCGGGTGATCGACCTCTCGTGGCCGCCGCAGACATTCATGATGCGGACCTTCCCGGGCAGGTTCAGCGCCCGGATGCGGTCCAGCCAGTCTGCCGCGCTGCGCCGCATCCTCAGCCCTCCGGCACTGTGGCCGGCGAGCGGCGCTCCGCCACGCCCCGCAGGAGCCAGTCGGCCCAGGGCGCCATGCCCTCGCCGGAGCGCGCCGAGACCTCGAGGACGGGCGCGGCATTTCCGAGCTGGCGAACATGCCCCTCTGCACGGCCGGCGTCGAATTCCGGCATGTAGGGGGCGAGGTCGCGCTTGGTCAGCAGCACGAGGTCGGCAGCGCGGAACAGCACCGGGTATTTCGCAGGCTTGTCGTCGCCCTCCGGCGTCGATAGCAGCGCCACGTTGCAATGCTGCCCGAGATCGAAGCTGGCAGGGCAGACAAGGTTGCCGACGTTCTCGATGAAGAGCAGGTCCAGCCGGTCGAGCTCCAGGCCGTGCAGCGCCTCGTGCACCATCCGGGCATCCAGATGGCAGGCGGTGCCGGTGCAGATCTGAACCGCCGGCAGGCCGCAGGCGCGCAGACGGTCGGCGTCGTTCTCCGTCTCCAGATCCCCCACGATCACGCCGATCCGGAGGTTGCCGCCCAACGCCCCCGCCGTTGCCTCCAGCAGCGCCGTCTTGCCCGCACCGGGAGAGGACATCAGGTTGACCGCGAAAACGCCGTGCCGGTCGAGATGCGCGCGGTTCCGCGCGGCCTGTTGGTCATTGGCCTGAAGCAGCCCGCCGAGCCCCTCGGTGATCCGCCGCCCCTCCGTCACCGTGCCTGCATGATCGGAGCGCGCGCAGCCGCAGGTGTCACACATGAGCCTCCTCCCTAGGTTCCCGTGCCGGCGGATCATCCTCCACCACCACGGAGCTCAACAGCAGTTCATCCCCCGACCGCAGCTCCGTCCGCCAGGTGCCACAGCGGACGCAGGCAAGTCGATTGATCTCCGCCTCGCACTCCAGCTTGCAATCCGGACACCAGATCCGCAACGGCGCCGTGTCGATGCTCAGCCGCGCTCCTTCGGCAAGGCTTCCGGCCGCGGCGACGGGAAAGGCGCTGGCCAGAAGCTCCGGCACCACGCCCGACAGGGGCCCGATCCTCAGCGTGAGGCCGGTGACGCGGGCCGCGCCATTGTCGCGGGCGACGGCCTCGAGCTGCTCGACCAGAGCCCGGCAGATCGCGACCTCATGCATCGGGATGAAGGAGCGTGCCGAAGGTTTCCCAACTCAGCCGCGCCTCCTCCTCGGAGACCTTCTTGATCGCGTATCCGACGTGGATCAGGACGATGTCGCCCACGGCAAGATCTTCGCCCTGCATCATGAAAAGGTTCGCGTCCCGCAGGACGCCGCCGGCCTCGCAGGTCGCGGTGTAGCCGTCGATCGCCGTGATCCGCATCGGAACGGCAAGGCACATGAGGCGTCTCCCCCCTCTCGCCCGCACACACCCAAAATGTAATGCACAACCCCCACCGATCCATGCGGACCAATTGTCTCGCTTGGGGCGCGGGAGTCGGCCGCGCGCTCGCAATCGCGCGCCCGGCCGAAGCCTTGTCTCAGACGAAGCTGACGGCGACCTTGCCGATGCCGTCGATCTCGCCTGCAAGCTCGGTGCCCTTGGGGAAATAGAGCAGACCGCAGACCGATCCGGTGATGACGATCTGGCCGACCTTCAGGCCGCCGCAATGGTCCCCGACCTTCTCCAGGAACAACCGCAGGTTGCTGAGGGCCGAACCGCCGGGAACGCTCGTGTCGCCGTCCAGCGGCATCTCTTCGCCGGCCTTGAGCCGCGCCGTGACCACGCCGAAATCCGAGCCATCCCAGCCTTCGAGCACATCCCCCTGCACGTAGCCCGCGTTGATCTGCAGGTCGGCGAACTTGTAGGCGGCATCCTCCGCCGCTTCGCCGGCAAGGCGGGTGTCAACCAGTTCGAACATGGCGCAGGGGCGGAAGTAATCCTCCAGCCGCTCCGGTGCGCCACCCTCGGGCAGCGGGCGCATCAGTTCGAAACCGATTTCCAGCTCGACGCCGAAGCGCTCGGTCACGGGCTTCTGCCCGCCGTTCCCCACGACGTAGCACGCCGGGATCGGCGCCAGGATCGGTTCGCTCCCCGGTACCGGCGCGACCTTGAACCCCGCAACCGCGCCGAGCGCGTCGGCGACGCCGCCCTGCACGCGCAGGATCTCTTCGCGGGAAAGGCTGGCGGCGGCGGGCGAGATGCGCGCGCCGGTCCGGTGGGCGGCGACCAGGTCTTCGATCAGTTTATCCACGTCGTTCATGCTGTTTCTCCAACGTTGCAGCAACTTCCCGCGCCGCGCAGAGCACGGGGTTTTCCAAAGGCACGGGCGCGCACTCGCGAAGCCGTTCCGCGGCCTGCCCAAGCGGGCCGCCGCCGATGATGACCCGCCGCGCACCGGACGCCACGGCCCGGCGGACCGCCTCCAGCAGCGCTGCATCGAGCGCCTCCGCGTCGGCCATGAGCGCCAGTGCATCGCCTTGCGAGAGAAAGCAGCCCTTGTAGAGCCCCGGCGCAGCGTTGCGCTGCATGAGGCGGTCTATGGCAGGCTGAAGCTCCGGCGTTGTGGTGGCCACGGCGAAGGGCGCGCCCGACCGGGCCGCGGCGCGGGCCGCCGCGCCGCCGATCCCGATCACGGGACAGGGATAGCGGCGCGCGATTTCCTCCGCCCCCGGGTCTCCGAAGGCCGAGACGATGATCGCGGTGGGTTCCGGCGTCAGGACCGCCGCGCCGACCAGCGCGGCCGCCGCATCGAGCGCCGCTTGCGTGGTGATCATCGGCGGGCCGTCCGGCGCCGTCCATCCAAGCGGAGCCTGAGGCAGGGCGCGGGCCGCGATCGCGCACATCGCTTCGGTCGTCGCCCGGTTCGAATTCGGGTTCATCAGTGTGATGGGCATGGCGCGATCATTCGGCAGTGTCCGATGCTTCGTCAGGAGCACGCTCTGTGCCAATTTTCCCGGAGAGGCAACAGCTTACCCCATTTCTATGTCGGAATGCCGCCGATTCCGGCCTCCGACCCCGCGTTCCGGACCGGTTTGCCGGGTCACACCCGCCATGGTTGTCATTGGACGGCCCCGTGAATGGGCAAATTATACCCAATTGGTCAAAATTTGTGCGAAATCCCACATTCTCACAAGCCGCCGCAAGGCTGGGCGGATTGCGCCTCCACTCTCGCGAGAACCCGACGCAGCTTCCCGAACAAGGGACGGAACGAACGATCCTGGTCAACAAGGAGAATGACGTTGAAGACACTGAAGCACAGTTTTGCGGCACTGGCCGTGATGGCGGGGATGGCGATCTCCCAGGGCGCCGTGGCGCAGGGAACGCTGCGCGTCGGAATGACCGCCGCCGACATCCCGCTGACCACCGGCCAGACCGACCAGGGTGGCGAAGGCATGCGCTTCATGGGCTACACGGTCTATGACTCGCTCATCGAATGGGACCTGACCAGCGCCGACAAGCC
The DNA here is from genome assembly GCF_900188335.1 of Tropicimonas sediminicola. Lineage (GTDB taxonomy): Bacteria > Pseudomonadota > Alphaproteobacteria > Rhodobacterales > Rhodobacteraceae > Tropicimonas > Tropicimonas sediminicola. The sequence continues at coordinate 242,973 of NZ_FZOY01000006.1, forward strand.
GTCGGTCCTGATCCCCGGCCTCGCGACGGAATGGTCCGTCGACCCCGAAGACCAGACCAAGTGGACCTTCAAGCTCCGTGAGGGCGTGACCTTCCACGACGGCAGCCCCTTCACCGCAGAGACCGTCGTCTGGAACTTCGACAAGATCCTCGACGATGCCTCCGAGCAATACGACCCGCGCCAGTCCGCCCAGGGCAAGTCGCGCATCCCCGCCGTCGACACCTATACGGCAATCGACGACTACACGCTCGAGATCACGACCAAGACCCCGGACGCGACGCTGCCCTACCAGCTCGCCTGGATCCTGATGTCCTCCAAGGCGAACTGGGAAGCCTTGGACAAGGACTGGGAGAAAGTCGCCGCCACCCCGTCGGGGACCGGCCCCTGGAAGCTCGAGACCTTCGTGCCGCGCGAGCGCGCCGAGCTGGTCCCGAATGCCGACTACTGGGACGAAACCCGCATCCCCAAGCTCGACAAGATGGTGCTGATCCCGCTGCCCGAGCCCAACGCCCGCGCCGCCGCGCTGATGTCCGGCCAGGTGGACTGGATCGAGGCCCCTGCCCCCGACACCATCCCCGCGATGGAAGGCAACGGCTTCGTGATCTCCTCCAACGCCTATCCGCACAACTGGACCTGGCACCTGTCGCGCCTCGAAGGCTCGCCCTGGAACGACATCCGGGTCCGCAAGGCCGCCAACCTCGCCCTCGACCGCGAAGGCATGATGCCGCTGCTCGGCGGGCTGATGGTGCCGGCCAAGGGCTTCCTGCCGCCCAGCTCGCAGTGGTTCGGCGAACCTGAATTCGACATCACCTATGATATCGAAGCGGCCAAGGCGCTGATGCAGGAGGCCGGCTACGGCCCCGAGAACCACCTCGACGTCAAGGCGCTGATCTCGCCGTCGGGCTCCGGCCAGATGCTGCCGCTGCCGATGAACGAGTTCGTCCAGCAGAGCCTCGCCGAGATCTGGATCGACGTCGAGTTCGTCGTCGTGGAGTGGAACCAGATGATCAACCTCTGGCGCGCCGGCGCGGGCGACCCGTCGGTCGAGGGGGCGATGTCGATCAACTTCACCTACTTCATCCAGGACCCGTTCACCGGCCTGATCCGGCACCTCTCCTGTGACCTGATCGCGCCGAACGGCACCAACTGGGGCCACTACTGCGACCCGGAGATGGAAGAGCTGTTCACCAAGATCCGCACCACCTTCGACCCGGCCGAGCAGGACGCGGTGCTCAAGGCGACGCACGAGAAATACGTCGACGAGGCGCTGTTCCTGATGGTCACCCACGACGTGGCGCCGCGCGCCATGAGCCCGAAGGTGCAGGGCTTCGTGCAGGCCCAGAACTGGTACCAGAACTTCTCCTCCATCACGATGGAGTGAGGTTTCGGCCCAACTGAAGACCCCCCGCCGCCCTCCGGGCCGCGGCGGGGGACCCTCCCTGAAGGAACACGACCTTGCTGAGCTACTTCCTGCGCCGCCTGATACTGGTTCTGCCGGTGGCCTTCGGCGTCTCGATCATCTGCTTCCTGCTGGTGCAGATCGCGCCGGGTGATCCGCTGACCGCCATCATGCCTGTCGACGCGACCGCCGAGGAACAGGCCGCCATGCGCGCCGCCTACGGCCTCGACAAGCCGCTGCCCGTTCAATACGCGATCTGGATCGGCAACCTCGTTCAGGGCGACATGGGCCGCTCTATCGCCACCGGACGGCCCGTCGCTGGCGAGGTCTTCGGCGCGGTGCAGAATTCCCTGGTCCTCGCCATCAGCGCCTCGCTGATCGCCTTCCCGATCGGCGTCTTTCTCGGTTTCCTCGCCGGTTACTTCCGCGACACGCTGCTTGACCGCGCGGTCACCGCGATCTCGATCACCGGGGTGTCGGTGCCCAACTACTGGCTGGGGATCGTCCTCGTCATCATCTTCTCGGTGCAGCTCGGCTGGTTGCCCTCGATGGGCGCCGGGCCCGGCGGATCGCAGGAATGGGAATGGAACTGGCTCCATATCCGTCACCTCGTCCTGCCTGCGATCACGCTCGCCGTTGTCCCCATCGGCATCGTGGCCCGTACGGTCCGCGCACTCTCGGGCGACATCCTGACGATGGACTTCGTGCAGGCGCTCTACGCCAAGGGCATGTCCCGCTTCGACGTGCTGTGCCACGTCGCCCGGAACGCCGCGGCGACCGCGCTCTCGGTGATGGGGCTGCAGCTCGGCTACCTGCTTGGCGGCTCGATCCTGATCGAGACGGTGTTCAACTGGCCCGGGTCCGGCTTCCTGCTCTCCAACGCGATCTTCCAGCGCGACCTGCCGCTGCTCCAGGGCACGATCCTGGTGCTGGCGCTGTTCTTCGTCGCCATGAACCTCATCGTCGACGTGGCCCAGGCCGCCATCGACCCGCGCATCAAGAGGAACTGACCGATGGCGATAGCTGAAACCATCGACGCAGCGCCCGCGCAGCGCTCCGGCTACTGGGCGGGCGTGGCCTCACGGCTGCGGCGCGACCCGGTCACCATGATCTGTCTCGCGGTGCTCGCGCTGCTGATCCTGTCGGCGATCTTCGCCCCGTTCCTCGGGTTGCAGGATCCCTACAAGGGCTCGATGATCGCCCGCCTGAAGCCGATCGGCACCCCCGGCCACCCGCTGGGCACCGACGAACAGGGCCGCGACATGCTCGCTCGCCTGATCTACGGCGGCCGGCTCACGCTGTTCATCGGGCTGATGCCGGTGGTGCTGGCCTTCTTCGTGGGCTCGATCCTGGGGATTGTGGCGGGCTACGCCGGGGGCATGGTCAACACGGTCATCATGCGCACCGTCGACGTGTTCTTCGCCTTTCCGTCGGTGCTGCTGGCCATCGCCATCTCCGGCGCGCTCGGCGCAGGGATCGTGAATTCGCTGGTCTCTCTGACCATCGTCTTCATCCCGCCGCTGACCCGCGTCGCCGAGGCCGTCACCTCGGGCGTCCGCTCGCTCGACTATATCGACGCCGCCCGCGCCTCGGGCGCCAGCGCGCTGACGGTGATCCGCGTGCACGTGATCGGCAACGTCCTGTCGCCGATCTTCGTCTACGCAACATCGCTCACCAGCGTCTGCATGATCCTCGCCGCGGGCCTGTCGTTCCTCGGCATCGGGGTGCGGCCGCCGGAGCCGGAGTGGGGGCTGATGCTGAACACGCTGCGCTCGGCGATCTATGTGAACCCATGGCTGTCGGCGCTGCCGGGGCTGATGATCTTCATCACGTCGCTCTGCCTCAACCTGGTGAGCGACGGCGTAAGGAGCGCGATGAATGTCCATGACTGATACCCTTCACGACACCGCCGCGCAGACAGCCGAGGGCCTGCCCGACAAGGGCGGACCGGCGCAGCCGCTGCTGATCGTCAAGGACATGCAGAAATACTTCCCCGTGCGCGGCGGCATCTTCGGGCGCACGCAGGCGATGGTGCAGGCGGTGGACGGCGTGTCCTTCGAGGTGAAGAAGGGCGAGACCCTTGGCATCGTGGGCGAATCCGGCTGCGGCAAGTCCACCACCGCGCGGCTTCTGATCGGGCTCACCGAGAAGGATTCGGGCGAGATCATCTTCGACGGCCAGGGCGTCGGCGACAGCTTGAACCTGCGCGACCTGCGCCGTGGCGTGCAGATGGTCTTCCAGGACAGCTACGCCTCGCTCAACCCGCGGCTCACCATCGAGGAATCCATCGCCTTCGGCGCCCGGGTGCAGGGCCTCTCCGACCCAATCGGGCGTGCGCACAGCCTGATGGAGCGCGTGGGCCTTGCCCCCGAGCGCTTCGCGCAGCGCTACCCGCACGAGGTCTCGGGCGGCCAGCGCCAGCGGATCAACATCGCCCGCGCGCTCGCCATGTCGCCCCGCCTCGTGGTGCTGGACGAGGCCGTCTCGGCGCTCGACAAGTCGGTGGAAGCGCAGGTTCTGAACCTGCTCGCCGACCTGCGCGAGGAATTCGGGCTGACCTACATCTTCATCAGCCACGACTTGAACGTGGTGCGCTATATCTCCGACCGAATCCTCGTGATGTATCTCGGCGAGGTGGTCGAGGTCGGCCCCGTGGTCTCGATCTGGGAAGACCAGGCCCATCCCTACACGCGCTCGCTGTTCTCGGCGATGCCCTCGATGGACCCGGAGAACCGCACCAAGACGCCGCCGCTGACCGGCGATCCGCCGAACCCGATCAATCCGCCGAGCGGCTGCCGGTTCCACACCCGCTGCCGGTTCGTCGACACCGTATGCAAGGAAAAGGCGCCCGCCCTGCGGGAATTGCCGGGCCGGGGCGGTCACTGCGCCGCCTGCCACCTGCACGACCCGGACTCGGGGCATGACAAGGCAGGCCGGGAGGATATCTGGTGAAGGCTCCCCTCGTGGAAATCCAGGACCTCGTCGTCCGCTTCAAGGGCGACCGGACGGTCCACGCCATCAACGGGCTCGACCTGACCCTGCAGCAGGGCGAGACGCTGGCCCTGCTGGGCGAAAGCGGCTCCGGCAAGTCGGTGACCCTGAAGACGCTGCTGGCGCTGCTGCCGCCAAAGCGCAGCGAGGTCGAGGGCGGCATCGCCGTCAACGGCACCGACGTGCGCAAGCTCAAGGGCAAGGCGCTGCAGAAATACCGCGGCGGCGAGGTCTCCATGGTGTTCCAGGACCCGGGCCTGGCGCTCGACCCTGTCTATACCGTGGGCGCACAGATCTCCGAGGCAGTGATGCGGCACAAGGGCGTGTCGCGCGACGAGGCGATGAGCACCGCGCTCGACATGCTGCGCCGCGTCCGCATTCCCTCGCCCGAACGGCGGCTCAAGAACTACCCGCACGAGCTTTCGGGCGGTATGCGCCAGCGGGTGATGATCGCCCTCGCGCTAGCCTGTCGGCCCCGTCTGCTGCTGGCCGACGAGCCGACCACGGCGCTCGACGCGACGGTGCAGATCCAGATCCTGCTGCTGCTGCGCGAGTTGCAGCGCGAGTTCGGCATGGGCGTGATCTTTGTCACCCACGACATCGGCGTGGCGGTCGAGGTCTCGGAGCGGATCGCGGTGATGTACGCCGGCCAGATCGTCGAGGAAGGCACCACGAGCGAGATCATCAACAACCCGCGCCACCCCTACACGCAGGGCCTGCTGGCCGCCAACCTGCACGACGTGGCCCGTGGCGAGCGGCTGAACGCCATCCCCGGCGCCCCGCCGCCGCTGGAGGAGCGCCCGACGGCCTGTTCCTTTGCGCCCCGCTGCCCGATCGCGGGCCCGGAATGCCGCGCCAGCCTGCCCGATTTCGTCACCCTCGCGCCGCGCCGCCGGGTGGCCTGTTTCCGCGCCCTCGAAGCCGCCGCCGCGGAATAGGAAGCCAGATGTTGCTCGACAAGGACCCCTACCGTGCCTTCATGCCCTACGAGCCGATCCCGGTCGCCTCGGCGTCGGACGGCCCCCTCTCCGGGCTGACCCTCGGGGTGAAGGATCTGTTCGATGTCGCGGGCTACCGCACCGGCTGCGGTTGCCCGACCCGGCTCGCGGCGAGCCCGGTGATGACCCGGACAGCCCCCGCCGTGCAGCGCCTGCTCGACGCGGGGGCGCAGTTCGTCGGCAAGACCCACACCGACGAGCTGGCCTGGGCTCTCTACGGGATGAACGCCCATTTCGGCACGCCGGTGAACCCGGCGGCCCCGGACCGCATCCCCGGCGGCTCCTCCTCCGGCTCCGCGGCCGCGGTCGCGGGCGGGCTGGTGGACATCGCCGTGGGCTCGGACACCGGCGGCTCGATCCGGGCGCCAGCGAGTTTCTGCGGCATCTGGGGCATCCGCCCGACCCACGACCGGATCCCGCTCGACGGCGCGCAGGCGCTGGCGCCCAGCTTCGACACCTGCGGGCTCTTCGCCCGGGATGGCGAGACCCTGCTGCGGGGCATGGAGGTGCTGGCCGGACCGGATACCGCGCCTTTGCCCGACGCGCCGGAGCTGCTCTGGCCGACCGAGATGCACGCGCAGCTGGGCGAGGCGCAGTCGGCGCTCTGCAGCGCGGCCTTCGACGGGCTGACCGCACGCGAGGTGTATGTCTATCCGGATGGCGTCGAGGCGGCCTATGCCACCTATCTCACCACAAACGGCGCCGATTGCGCCGAGGCGATCGTGCCCTACATCCGCGCCTCCGGCATGCCGCTGGTACGCGGGATCGATGGACGCGCCGCCGCGGCCGAGGCCCTGACTCCCGAGGAGATCGCCACCGCCCGCGCCGCCCGCGCCGCCTTCCGCGACCACGTGGAGAGCGTCGTCGGCCAGGGCGTGCTGCTGGCCCCGGCGGTGCACGACGCTCCGTTCCGGCTCGACGCGCCGGTCGAGGTGTTCGACGGTTTCCGGCACGACGCGATGCGGCTGCTCTGCGTCGCCGGCATGAGCGGCCTGCCCCAGGTCGTCTTCCCGGCGGGCAAGGTCGACGGCGCGCCCTACGGCGTTTCGCTCATCGGGCCGCGCGGCTCGGATCTCTCCCTCATATCACTGGCCATTCAACTGGCCGCAAAGGACATGCCATGACCTGCCCCATCGAAGACAAGCTCTCCGCGCTCGGACTGGCCCTGCCGCCCTCGGCCCCGTCCCGCGCGCTGTTCCTGCCGGGCAAGATCACCGGCAACCTGCTGTTCCTGTCCGGCCAGATCTGCGAATGGGAAGGCGTGCCGAAATACTTCGGCCCCGTCGGCAAGGGGTTCGACATCGCGATCGGGCAGGAAGCCGCGCAGATGTGCGCGCTCAACCTGCTGTTCTCGATCAAGGCCGTGGCCGGCTCGCTGAGCCGGGTCAAGGAAGTGGTGCGGCTTGGCGGATTCGTGGCGGCCGACCCGGAATACCCCGACGGCCCGATGATCGTGAATGGCGCTTCGCAGCTCTTCATCGACCTCTACGGAGAGGCTGGCCGCCATGCCCGCACCGCGGTCAACGTGGCCTCCCTTCCCGCCAACGCGATGGTCGAGGTCGAGGCGGTGGTGGAGCTCGGCTGAGCTCTCACGGGAACGAGACCGGCGGCGCGTCGTTCGCTTCGTCGAAGTTTTGCCCGATAAGGGCGGATCGGCCGCTCACCGATGCGATAGAGAGCGTCCGCAAGGGCGCGAACGGCAGGACACGGCGCAAGAACGCCCAAGGCAGCAGGCGCCGCCCGGGCTCAGCCGAGCGCGCCGATCAGCCGTGCCGCGGCCTCGACACCGTCCAGCACCGGCACCGACACCCGCGAGCGGACGGCCTCGGCCAGCCGGGACATGCCGCCACATCCCAGGATGATGCAGCCGCACCCGTCCTGGGCGACCGCAAGCGACGCCTCGTCGGCGATCCGTCCCATGGCGGCATCGCTCTCGTCCTCGGTCTCCAGAACCGACAGCTCGCTCGCCCGCACCCGCCGCATCCAGGGGGTCAGGCCGTAGCCGCGGATGTTCTGCTCGATCACCGGGACCGACACCGAGAGCGTCGTCACGACCGAGAATGGCAGCCCCCGCAGCATTGCCATGGTGAACGCCGCCTGACCGATGCCGATCACCGGGCACCCGGCGATGCCGTTGGCGGCCGCGAGGCCGGTGTCGTCGAAACAGCCGATGATGATCCCGTCGAAATCCGCCCCGGCCCGCGTCACCAGCTCCAGCAGCGGCGGCTCCGCCAGTTTCCCGTCCGCTTCCCCCTGGATCGCCGGCGGGCCATCGGTGGAGGTCCAGCCGGTGAAGGCGACGTGCGGCGCGACGGACCGGGCCGATGCCAGCATCGACTCGGTCATGGAGGCGGTGCTGTTGGGGTTGATCAGGAGAACCCGCTTCATTCAGACCATGCCCTTGCCGGCATCCGACCCGAGCCGCGCCCGGCGGCGCGCCTGCACCCAGACAGCGCACAGGAAGACCGCGATCACCAGGAGGGAGAACACCGTGGTCAGGGTCCCCAGGGCAAAGATCACCGGCGTCGTGACGTTGGTCGTCATGCCGTAGATTTCCAGCGGCAGCGTGTTGTAGCTGCCTGCCGTCAGAAGGGTGCGGGCGAATTCGTCGTAGCTCAGCGTGAAACCGAAGAGCGCAACCCCGATCAGCGAGGGCGCGATGATCGGCAACACCACATGGCGGACCGTCTGCCAGTTGCTGGCGCCCTGGTCGCGCGCGGCCTCCTCGAAGCTCGGGTCGAACCGGTTGAAGACGGCGAACATGATCAGCAGGCCGAACGGCAGCGTCCAGGTCAGCTGGGAGCCGTAGCCAGAGGTGGACCAGTGCACGTTCAGCCCCGATTGCGAGAAGATCAGCCCGACGCCGAGCGAGATCAGGATCGACGGGATCACCAGCGAGGTGATGACCAGGTAGAAGATCACCGAAGAGCCGGCGAAGCGCTTGCGGAACGCCAGCCCGCCCATCACCGAGACGACGACGGTGGTGACCATGACCATCAGCCCGAGCACCAGCGAGCGGGCGAAGCTGCCCCAGATGTCGCCCACCGCCTGCTGCTCGAAGAGATCCCGGAACCAGTGCGTCGACACCCCGCGCATCGGGAAGGTCAGCCCGCCCTGCGGCCCCTGGAAGGACAGGATCGCGATGGTCAGGGTCGGACCGTAGAGGAACAGCAGGAACAGCGAGAAGAAGGCCGCGAGAACATAGAAGCTGCGGGGGCGTTTGCCGGTCATCTCAGAGCTCCTTGCGGATGTCGACGAAGCGCAGCAGCACGGCGATGATCAGCAGCACCGTGGCCAGCAGCACCACCGCCGTCGCCGCGGCCGATGGATATTGCAGCAGCGCGATGTCGTTCGAGATCAGCCGTCCGACATTGGCCGACTGGCTGCCGGACATGAAGCGCACGGTGATGAAATCGCCCATCACGAGCGTCACGACGAAGATGGAGCCGATCATGATCCCGGGCTTGGTCAGCGGGATGATCACGTTGGTCAGCGTCTGGAAGCCGGAAGCGCCGTTGTCGTAGGCGGCCTCGATCAGGCTCCGGTCGATCCGCATCATCGTGTTGAAGATCGGCACCACCATGAACAGCGTGTAGAGGTGGACGAAGGCGAGGATCACCGAGAAATCGGAGAAGAGCAGCCATTCCAGCGGTTCGTCGATCACACCCCAGGAGATCAGCGTCGAATTGGCCAGCCCGTTTCGGCCCAGGAACGGAATCCAGGAGATCATGCGGATGATGTTCGAGGTCCAGAACGGGATCGTGCAGAGCAGGAACAATGCGATCTGCCAGGTCAGCGAGCGGACATGGAAGGCCAGGAAATAGGCCACCGTGAAGCCGATCAGCAGCGTGAAGACCCAGGTGATCGCGGCGTATTTGAAGGTGTTGAAGAACACCGAATATGTCACCGGCGAGGTGAACAGGAACTGGTAGTTGTCGAACTGGAAGGCCGGGTAGATCGAGAACTCGGTCGCCCCCCAGAAACTGACGACCACGATCATCACGATCGGCAGCACCAGGAAGCACAGCAGCACCACCGACAGTGGCGCGGCCAGAAGCCATCCCGAGAGGTGGCGGTTTTTCATGAGGTTGCGCATCTGGGCTCCGGCGCGGATCGTGTAGCCCCTTCCCCGTGGAACGGGAAAGGGGCGGTAGGGGACGACGCGGAAGGGGAAGAACCCCATCGCCCCCGGTGTTTCAGGCGCGCGCTCAGGCGGCGATGAACTCGTTCCACTTGCGGACCATGTACTGGTTCTCGTCCATCACCGCGTTCCAGCAGGCCACCGCGCCCATCCGGTCGTAGAAGGAGCCGCCGTCGCGGGTCTCGCCCGCCTTGGCCATGACGTCGCCGAACGGGTTGGTGATGTCGCCGGTGGCTTCCTTGCCCTCGAACCAGTAGCCCCACTCGTTCTCGTCCATGAAGTTCTTGGAGGTCTCCGGGACCGCCGAGTAATAGCCCTGGCGCATCAGGAAGCCGCCGACCCAGCCGTCGAGATACCAGTTGATGTATTCGTAGGCCGCGTCGAGCTCGAGGCCGCTGAGCGACTTCGACAGGCCGATGCCGCCGCCCCAGGAGCGGTAGCCTTCCTTCAGCGGCTGGTAGACGCAGGGAATGCCGCGCGACTTCACGGCGGTGATCGCGGGCGACCACATGGACTGGATCACGACCTCGCCGGACGCCATCAGGTTCACGCTCTCGTCGAAGGTCTTCCAGAAGGCGCGGAACTGGCCGTTCTTCTTGGCCTCGGTGAAGATCGCCATGGTCTTGTCGATCTCTTCCCTTGTCATGTTGCCCTTGTCGCCGTACTGGATCTCGCCCATCGCCTCGCAGACCATCGCGGCGTCCATGATGCCGATGGAGGAAATGTCGAGGATCGAGGCCTTGCCCTTGAACTCCGGGTTCAGCAGTTCCGTCCAGCTTTCGATCGGCCGGCCGATCAGGTCCGGGCGAATGCCCAGCGTGTCGGCGTTGTAGATCGTCGGGATCAGCGTCATCCAGCCGGTTTCCTCGCTGGCGAAGGCATTGCTGTCCGGGCCCTCGACGAAGCCCACGCTATGCGGCGCCGTGCCTTGTGCGATCACGCTCTCCGGGGTCAGCTTGCCGGATTTGAAGATGCCGACGATCTTGTCGTAGTTCTTGATCTTGCTGACATCCATGGCCTGCAGGTTGCCCGTCGGCCAGACCTTCTTGCAGATCCAGTACTCGATGTCGGCGATGTCGAAACTGTCGGGCTGGGTCGCGGCGCGCTGCGTCACGGCGTCGGAATCGAGCGCAGTCATCTCGAGCGTGAAGCCGAGGTCTTCCTTCACCTTCTGCGCCACCTCGTTGAGGTTGGAGACGCCGGTGCCGAACTGGCGCAGGGTCACGTCCTTGATGTTCTGCGCCCAGATCATCGGTGCGCCGAGCGTGGAGGCGCCGGCGGCTGTCACGGTGGCGGCGGCGCCCTTCAGGACGCTGCGCCGGCTGAGTTTCGGGGTCTCGAAGTCTTTCATCTCTCTCTCCTGTTGGGTCTTTTCTGGTTGTCCGGTGTCACACCGCGAGCGGATGCAGCGCGGCGTCGTCCCAGGACAGGCCGACATCCGCGCCCTGCGGCATCGGATTCTCGAAGAACTTTTCCTCCGGAAGGATGGCAGTGACCTCCTGGTCGCCTGCCGCCCGCACCGTCAGCACCACATGCGCGCCCTGGTACTCGACGCCGGTCACCTGGCCATCCAGCCGACCGGCGGCGGCCTCGGTCAGCGCGACCTTGTCGCTGCGGATCGCGAAATGGCCCTGCGGCAGCGCGATGACGTTGTGCCCGCCCATGAAGCGGGCGACGAACTCGGTGCGCGGGGCGTTGAACACCTCGCGCGCCGGTCCGGCCTGCTCGATGACCGCGTTGTTCATCACCACGATCTCGTCGGCCAGCGCCAGCGCCTCGTCCTGTCCGTGGGTCACGTGGATGAAGGTGATGCCCAGCTCCTGCTGGAGCCGCTTGAGCTCCGCCCGCATGCGGATCCGCAGAAAGGGATCGAGCGCCGAAAGCGGCTCGTCGAGCAGCAGGACCTGCGGATTGGTGATCAGCGCACGGGCCAAGGCGACGCGTTGCTGCTGGCCGCCCGAGAGCTGATCCGGAAGGCGGTCGGCGAACTGGCTCATGTGGACCAGCTCCAGCATCTCCCCCGCCCGGGTCCGGCGGGTGGCCGCATCGACGCCCTTCATCTTCAGGCTGAACGAGACATTGTCGCTGACGCTGAGATGCGGGAAGAGCGCGTAGTTCTGAAACATCATCGCCGTGCCCCGCCGCGCCGGCGGCAGCCAGGACACGTCCGCCCCTCCGAGCACGATCGAGCCTTCGGTCGGGTCCTCGTGGCCGGCGATCATCCGCAGCGTCGTCGACTTGCCGCAGCCGGAGGGCCCCAGCAGGCAGGCGTAGCTGCCCGCACGGAAATGATGGTTGATCCCGTCCACGGCGAGGGCCTCGCCATAGCGCTTGGTCAGGGACACAAGTTCGAGATCCTGTCCGGTCTTCATGTTCGCTCCCGCTTGGCTTGGCCGATCTTTCGACGGCGCGGGAAATTCCGGAAACACGTTCGGCCAGCGCGCGGGGTCCAGACCGGAACTGCCCAACTTGCGCGCGGGCGTACCGGTGCATCGTATAATTTCGCGGCACAAATCGTATACAATCACGGCTACGATGATCGACAATCTCCCCGAATCTTGCGCCAGCATCCTGCGCGCCCCTATCAAGGCAGGGCACAAAGGGAGCTCGTCGTGAACGCCATGGGCAAAACCACCAACCAGCGGGGTCGCGCCGTGGCGGAAGGGCTCGCCACGGCGATCCACGAGCATCGCCTGTCCCCGGGAATGAAGCTGAACGAGGACGAGGTCGGCGAGATCTTCGGTGTCAGCCGCACCATCGTCCGCAGCGCGCTGCAGTCGCTCTCCCATGAACATCTGGTGGTCATCGAACCCAATCGCGGCGCATTCGTCGCCCGGCCCAGCCTGCGCGAGGCCCGCGAGGTGTTCGAGGCACGCGCCTTGCTGGAGCCGCGCACCGCGCATTCGGCGGCCACACGCGCGACGCCGGAGGACATTGCCCTGCTGAAGCGGCACATCGACGAGGAGCACGCCGCGATCGATGCCGGCGAGACCGGCCGGGCCCTGCGCCTTTCCGGGGACTTCCATATCGAGATCGCACGGATCGCCGACCAGGCGACCATCGCCGCCTTCATTGGCCAGTTGGTGGCCCGCTCCTCGCTCATCATCGCGCTCTACTGGCGCCGCCGTAAGGCCACCTGCGAGAGCCACGCCCACCATGCCCTGCTCGAGGCGCTGGAGGCGCATGACGCGGAGCGCGCCGAGGAGCTGATGACCAGCCACCTGGTGGACCTCGTCTCGCTGCTCGACCTGACCGAACCGGCCGATGCGCCCTCCTCCCTGCGGGAGGCACTGGGGGCGCGATGATCCTGCGGACCATGACCTTGCCGGAGCTAGCGGAGGTTCTCGACTGGGCGGCCTCGGAAGGCTGGAACCCCGGGCTGGACGATGCGGAGGCGTTCTTCGCTGCGGACCCGAACGGGTTTTTCGTGGCGGAGGTGGATGGCCGGCTGGCGGCCGCGATCTCGGTCGTCAACCATTCCGACAGTTTCGCCTTCCTCGGGCTCTACATCTGCCGACCGGAGTTCCGGGGCAAGGGCATCGGCTTCGCGCTCTGGACCCACGCGCTGGAACATGCCGGTCCGCGCACCGTCGGGCTTGACGGCGTGCCGGACCAGCAGGCGAACTACCGGCGGTCGGGTTTCGCCCTCGCCTCCGAGACCTCCCGGTTCGAAGGCCCCCTGCCCCCGGTTCCGAACGCGGCCCTGCGCACCGCGACCGCGGCGGATCTGCCCGCGTTGATCGACCGTTGCTCCCGCGCCAACGGCTACGCGATGGAGCGCTTCCTGGCGCATTGGTTCCGGCCCACGGAACACCGTCGGACGCTGGTGCTCGATGCGCCGAACGGCCCGACGGGCTTCGCCACATGGCGCCGCTGCCGGCTCGGCATCAAGATCGGCCCGCTTCTGGCGGATGGCCTGGAGGCTGCGACCGCGTTGCTGCATGGCATCGCAGAGGAGGCGCCCGGCGAGCCCCTGATCCTCGACGTGCCGAGGGAGATGGACGCGCTGGCCGCGCATTGCCGGGCGCAGGGCATGGAATGCGCCTTCTCCACCGCCCGCATGTATCGCGGAACGGCACCGGTGACTGGCAGCGGTCTGCACACGGTCGCCACGCTGGAACTCGGCTGACGTGGCGCCCCGATCCCGTTTGACCCCATAAAAAAGGCCCGACGACTGCATCGCAGACCGCCGGGCCAGTCGCTCAGGAAACCCCGGTCAGGGGAAGATGCCCGGCGAGGTCGGCGCCCCGTCGTCGTGTTGGGAAAGGTAATCCACGATAAGCGGCCGGTTGACCGCGAACCCCTTGTAATCGGCCAGTTCGTCGGGAAGGTCGCGCAGCACGCGGTGCAGCCTGCGGCCCCATTTCGGCACCGTCACGAGGTCTTCGAGGCTGATCAGGTAGCAGCGGATCGGGAAGGCCAGCGCGTTGGACCGCGGCAGCCGCCAGAAGGTTTGCAGCTCCACCCGCAGGAACTGCTTCCGGCCGACATTCTCCGCCGTCACCGTCCGCTTTTCCGGGCCCCACTTGTGGTAGTTCTCCGGGCTCGTGTCGAGCCGCGGATTGACGGTCATGGTCCAGTTCAGACGCCGCGCCGGGCTGCCCTGCCTGATGTTGAGCAGGAATTTCAACGCGCGCTGGAATACGCCCATCTCGTGCGCCTTCGGCACCGGGGCGTGCCACTCGAAGAAGTTCATGCCGATGTCGAAATCGAGCGACCAGTCGGCCTGGCTCGTGACCATGCCCGCGTCCATCCAGAGGTTGCCCTCGCGCTGGTCCAGCACCGCGAAATCCCCCTGCGCCTGGCGCGTGATGTATTCCATCGGCCCGCAGGGCAGCGTGGTCGGGTCGAGAAACGTGAAGCGGTGCTCGATCCCCAGCGGCCGGTTGATCCAGTGCCAGCGGTCGCCGTCACGGTTGAGCGTGAAGAGCTCGGGATAATCCTCGGCCTTCGACACCATGATGAGCTCCAGCAGATCCCAGCCGGCGAGTTCCATGTGCGGCAGCGACTGGCAGCGCAGCGGGTCCTCGGCAAGCGTGATCTCCCGGTCGCGCATCTCGCTCACATAATGCTCGTCCACATCGAAGCGCTTGTCGAACGGGCTGCCCTCAGGCCCGCCGGCATGCGGCTCCATGTTGACCGAGTACATGTAACTGTCGCGGTCGAACGGGAACGGGAAGCGCAGGATCGCGGCGGCGGAATTGTGGTAGGTGTAGTCGTCCCGGAAGGTCTCGTCGTTGAATTGCAGGGTCATGGGCGGCCTCTATCGGTCGATGATGAGCGTCTCGCCCTGGAAGCGGGAGACGCAGGGCATGATCTTGGTCTGGGCGTTCCGGTCCTCTTCGCCGAGCCAGTGGTCGTTGTGCTCGATCCGGCCGTGGCAATCGAGCACGGCGCTCTCGCACTGGCCGCAGGCGCCGCCGCGGCAGCTCCACGGGATCTCGACGCCGGCGGCCTCGGCGGCTTCCAGCAGGCTCTGGTGCGGGCCGACGGTGAGCGTCGTGCCGGACCTCGCGAGGGTCACCTCGAAAGGCTTGCCCGGCGGCGGCGAGAGGAAGGCCTCGGAATGCAGCGCTCCCTGCGGCCAGCCGAGCCGCGCGGCGGCGTCCTCGACCCCGGCGATCAAACCCTCGGGCCCGCAGGTATAGACATGGGTGCCGAGCGGCTGCCCGGAGAGGATCGCCCCGATGTCCATCCGGTTGCCCTCTTCCGAGATGTGCACGTGGACATGCGCCGCGCCGTTCAGCAACCGCAGCCCGGCGGCCTCGGCGCGCGAGCGGGCGGCATAGTGCAACTCGTAGGGCACCTGCAGGCGCGACAGTTGCTTGAGTTGGGACAGGAACGGCGTGATGCCGATGCCGCCGGCGATCATCACGTGTTTCCGCGCCCGCAGGTCGAGCGCAAAGAGGTTGACCGGCTCGGACACGCGCAACAGGTCACCCGCCGAAACCTGCGTGTGCATGAAGCGGGAGCCCCCGCGGCCGGTGTCCTCGCGCCGCACCGCGATCTCGTAGCCGCTGCCGTCGAACGGGTCGGAGATCAGCGAATAGGCGTTGCGGCGGAGCAGATCGGCATCGGGCATCTCCACCACCACGTGCGCCCCGCCGGAGAACAGCGGCAGCCGGCGATCCTCGGGGTCCTCGAAGCGGAATCGAGTGACCAGCGGGGTCAGCGGCTCGACGGCGGCCACGCGCAGCATCCGGGCGCTCACGGCCGGATCTCCTGCGCGGCGGGCACCACGCCCGGGGTTTCGGCATCGACGCAGACACCCTGGAACGCCCCGAGCCGGCGCGAGAAGTGGTCGCGCACGAACAGGGTCAGCCCGCAATGCGCGCAGGTGAAGGGATCGGTGGTGACGCCCTCTGTGACGCCCTTGCAGTGAACGCATTGCATCCGGCGCGCGATCGAGCCGCGATGCTCGGTCTGGATCGCCTCGACCGGCATGCCGGCGGCCAGCGCCTCGGACATCGCCCGCCCGAGCGCGCCTTCGCCGCCGGCGAGGTAGAGCTGCGTGCCCATCTGCGCGTCGCCGAGCGCCTTGCGATAGCGTTCGAGGCAGGCATCGAAGCTCGGGCTCTCGTGGTACATCTTCGGCGCCAGCGCCTTCAGGCGCGCGCCGTGGCCGCTGCCGCCGGGGATGTAGATGACATGGGCGCGGTCCATCACCGCGGCGTCGGCGTCGGCCAGCTCGATCAGCGCCTCGGCGCCCTCGGCCTCGGCCAGCATCAGCGCCGGCGCGGCGCCGCGCGACTGCAGCGCGGCATAGACCGGCCGGGTCTTGATGGAGGGAGAGAAGTCTATTCTTGGCATAACGATCTTCCGGTCAGGTTGGGGCGAGGCGGACAACCGCCCCGCCGCTGTGGCTCAGCCTTTCGCGGTGCGGCGCTTCTTCTCGACGTCGTAGAACGGCATCGGGTGGGCGATCGCGGGGATCTCGCCGTCGGGGTTGGCCACGGTGAGCGGCGTGCCCTCCACGGCGCAATCCACCGGCATCCGGGCGATGCCCACGTTGTGCTCGTTCAGCGGGCTGTAGAAGCCGACGGTGACGACGCCGACCTGCTTGCCGTCCTTCAGGAGCGGCGCGCCCTCGGCCGCGGGAACGGTGCCATCCAGCTTGACGCCGAAGATCTTGAAACGCTCCTTGCCCTTGAGCCGGTAATGCTCCTCGGCGCCTCGGAAGCCGGTCTTGCCCTTGGAGACGGTGAAGTCGAGCCCGAGCTCCCACAGCGTGTCGCCGCAGGCCTCGTCCTCGAACGGGTACATCTCCGAGTTGTCATAGGGGAAGAACAGCAGGTAGCTCTCAGACCGCAGCAGGTCGAGCGTGGTGAAACGGGTCGGAATGATCCCCATCTCGGCGCCCTCGGCCACGATTGTGTCCCAGATCTCCGGCGCATCCTGGCGGCGACAGAAGATCTCGTAGCCGCGCTCGCCGGTGTAGCCGGTGCGCGAGATGGTGACCGGCTTGCCGAAGAGCGTCGTGTGGATATGCGAGAAATAGACCACGTCGCGGATGCCCGGGACGTGCTTCTCCAGGTAGTCCACCGCCAGCGGCCCCTGCAGCGAAATGTCGTGCATGTCGTCGTCGAAGAGCAGTGCCACATTGCGGCCGGTCGCGGCCATGGTGAGCTGCTCGTGGCCCTGCCCGGAGCCGTGCACCACCATGAAGCTGTGCGGCCCCATGCGGTAGACGACGCAATCGTCGACGAACTTGCCGGCGTCGTTGAGCATGCAGGCATAGGTCGAGCGGCCGGGCTTGAGCTTCTCGATGTCGCGGGTGACGGCGCGGTCGATCACGTGGCTGGCGTGCGGGCCGATCACGTGAACCTTCTTCAGGCCCGAAACATCCATCACCCCGGCTTTCGTCCGGATGGCGAGGTATTCCTCGATCTGGTCCTTGTCGTAGGACCATGCGGTTCCCATGCCGCTCCAATCCTCCAGATCGGAACCCATGGCGCGGTGGCGGTCGGCCAGGGCCGAAAATCTCCAAGATGCGGTCATCGTGTCTTTCCTTGAGGCAGTCGGCCGGGGCGATGGCTTCGCCCCGGCCAAGGGGGATCAGTCTTTCTTGAGCGCGCTGTAGGCTTCGCTCTCGTGCTTCCAACCGCCGAAGATCGCGATCACGACCAGGACGAAGGAGAGCAGGACCCAGAGCAGTTCGGCGCTGCCGTAGCCGGCATAGATCGCACCGGAGATCCCGTCCCAGGAGGTGGCGTCAAAGGGAGCTTCCATAGTCTTTTCCTTTCGATATCCGGTGGGTTACTCGGCCGGGCTGACCGAGGGATGCAGGGCTTCGGGATAGGCCGAGGCCGGGACCTTGGCCTTGTCGAGCCCGAGGATCTCGGCTTCGACGGGCACGCGAAGCTGGCCGGTGACCTTGAGCAGCAGCGAGACGGCATAGCCGGGGATGAAGCCGAGCGCGGCCATCACGATGGCGCCGACCAACTGGCCCATGAAGGAGGTCTCGATCACGTCCTCGCCGTAGAGCGCCGGGTAGCCCTGCGCGGCGATGCCCACGGCGATCAGGCCCCAGAGCCCGAGGAAGCCGTGCACCGAGAAGGCGCCCACGGCGTCGTCGACGCCCATCTTCTCCACGAAGGAGGCGACGAAGGGCATGGCGCAGGCGCCGATGAAGCCGATCGCGAAGGCCATCGGCGGATACCACAGGTCGAGACCGGCGGCACAGGAGATGATCCCGCCGAGGGCGCCGGACATCATCCAGAACGGATCGCGGGTCACCATCCAGGCGCCGATGATGCCGCCGGCAAAGCCCATCAGGGTGTTGAAGGTCATGCCGGAGATGGTCATCGGCGTGCCGTAGATCGTGCCCTCGATGGTGTTGGACCAGGACCATGCCTCGCCCGGCACGATCACGCAGCCCATCAGGAAGCCCCAGAAGCCGGCGATGATCAGCATCAGCCCAATCAGGGTCATCGGCATCGAGTGGCCCGAGATCTGGTTGGCGGTGCCGTCCGGGTTGAACTTGCCGATCCTCGGCCCGAGGTTGATCAGCACGCCGAGCGTGAAGAAGCCGGCGATCATGTGAACGACACCGGCGGCGCCGAAATCATGGTAGCCGAACTTGGTGACAAGCCAGCCGTCGGCATGCCAGCCCCAGGCGGCGGCGAGGATCCAGACGAAAGCACCCAGCACCACGGCGAGCACGATGAAGCCGGTGAGCTTGATGCGTTCGATCACCCCGCCCGACATGATCGAGGCGGTGGTCGCGGCAAAGAGCACGAAGGCGCCCCAGAACACGCCGGTGGCGCGGTCGTCGAGGTTGGGGCCCATGTAGGGGCTGGTCGGGCTGGCGACCTCGTTGGCATAGGCCAGGCCGGAGATCTCCATCGCGCCCTGCGTCAGGGTCAGGCCGGTCGGGAACGCCCAGTAAATCCACCAGCCGACGTAATAGAAGAATGGCACGATCATCGCGAAGGCGAGGATGTTCTTGATCCCCGAGGCCAGCGCGTTCTTGGATCGGGAGGCGCCCATCTCGTAGGCGAGGAACCCGGCATGGATCAGCACCATGAGCGGGATCGTCAGATAGTAGAATGTCTCGGAAAAGATCGTGCCGTTCGAGGCCGCCTTCTCCTGCAGTTCTGCCACTGTCGCGGCAAGTGTTGCGAGGTCCTGTTCCACGTCGTAACTCCTTGTTGCGTTCGATTGGGGCGTTTGCGCCCTTGTTTTCCTTCCGGGGCCCGGCCCGTCAGGCCCGGGGTCTTTCCTTCTTGGGGTCGTAATGCGGGAAGGGCGTGACCCTTGCCGCGCGTCGTCGGAGGTGGCCGTCGAGCTGACCGACCTCGATCTCGGTTCCGGGGTCCGAATGAGCCACGTCGATGCGCGCCAGCGCGATCGACTGCCCGGTGCGCGGCGAGCGCATGGCGGAGCAGATCTCGCCCACCTGCGCGCGGCCGATCCGCAGGCAGTCGCCGTGGGCCACCGCCTCCTGGCCGTCGATTTCCAGCCCGACGAACTTCCGCGAGGGGTGTTCCTTGCGGCGCAGCAGCGCCTCGCGCCCCACGAAATCCGCCGTCTTGGACTTGAGCGGCACGGTGAAGCCGATGCCGGCCTCGAAGGGGTCGGTCTGGTCGGAGAAATCGTAGCCGGCAAAGACCAGCCCCGCCTCGATCCGCACGAGGTCGAGCCCCGCGAGGCCCATCGGGCGGATGCCGAGCGGCGTGCCGGCCTCCCAGATGGCGCGGAACACCGTCTCGCCATCCTTGGGATGGCAGAAGATCTCGTAGCCCAGCTCGCCGGTGTAGCCGGTCCGCGAGACGACGACGGGCGCGCCGGTCGGGCCGCCGATGCGGCCGACGGTGAAGCGGAACCAGCCGAGATCGGCCAGCGCCGGCTGGTGCGGCGGGGTCCAGATGATCCCGGTCATCAGCTCGCGCGACTTCGGCCCCTGGACGGCGAGGTTGTGCATCTGGTCGGTGGACGATCGCACCAGCACCTCGAGCCCGAGCGTCTCGGCCTGCTCGCGCATCCAGACCCCGCCCTCGTCGGAGCCGCCGATCCAGCGGAAGTTCTGCTCGCCCAGCCGGAACAGCGTGCCGTCGTCGATCATGCCGCCGTGCGGGTAGCACATCGCGGAATAGACCACCTGCCCCACGCCAAGTTTCTCGACGTTGCGGGTAAGCACCCAGTTCATCAGCGCCTCGGCGTCCGGACCGGTGATTTCGAACTTGCGCAGCGCGGAGAGGTCCATCGCCACCACGCCCTCGCGGCAGGCCCAGTAGGCCTCAACCGCGTCGGTTTCGGGGAAGGTGTCGGGCAGCCAGAAGCCCCGGTATTCGACGAAGTTGCGGGTCAGGCCGGCGAAACTGGAATGGAAGGCGCTCTCGCGCGTCATGATGGGCTCCGAGTCGGGGGTGGCGCGCCATGCCGCGGCGCGCTGGAAGCGCTCCTCCGCGGCATAGCTGCGAACGTGGATGTCGGTGGGGTTCCAGCCGTTGGCGGCCGAGGTGTCGTCCGGACAGGCCGAGGTGACGCAGACGATGTCGGTCAGTGCCCGCAGCAGGACGTAGTCGCCCGGCCGCGACCAGGGCTCGTCGGCATACATCACGCCGTGTTCGTCGATGCCGGTGTTGAAGAAGAAGTTGGCCGCCATCCAGCCGGCGCGCCCGTCGATGCCATAGGGCGCCAGCGCGGCGTTGAAATTGTCGGTGCAGTTGGCGTGGCCGGGATAGCCGATATCGTCGTAGTATTTCGCGGCGCAGGCCAGCGCGAAGGCGTCGTGGCGCCCGCAGGTGTCCTGGATCACCTCGACAAGCGGATTCATCTCCTGGTCGAAGTATTTCCCGTGCAGCCCCGGCATCGGATAGGCGTGGTGCTGCAGGGTGCGGGTGGTGGTCACGTCCAGCGGATGGACGATCCCGCGGTCGAGCTTGCGGGCGTCGAAGCACTGGAAGTCGGTGCATTGCCGGCCGTCGACATCGAGGATCTGCAGGTATTCCCCCGCCTTGACCACATAGGCCTCGGCGGTAGCGGACTGCACCCGCAGGTCGAGCAGCGGGTCGGCCAGCGGATCGGGCAGCGCGAAATGACCTACCCGGCGCGGCGTGGCACGGGTCAGGCGCAGGGTGAGCGGACTCAGCGTGTCCTGCGCCTCGAAATCCATCGGCGCGCCCGGGGCGGCAACGATCGCCCAGCCGCGGCCCTGCGCGGTGAACTCCGCGGTTTCGCCCGCGCGGCTCTCACGACCGAAGAGATGAACGGCTCGCGCCTGGGCCAGGCCGATCCCCCGCCGCTCCAGCCCCCGACGCAGGCCCAGCAGCGAAGCCGCTCCGCCCGCCAGCAGCGCGCGCAGCCCGGCTGCCGGCGCGTCGGCCCGCGTATCCAGCAGCCCCGCGTCGAGCCGGCCATCGGGATGGGCGGCCAGAAGTTCGCAGGGCTGGCCGCCCTCGTCGTTGACGATCACCAGCCGGTCGCCCGGCTCGATCTCCACCAGCACCGCCCCGCCGCCGGGAACGCCGTAGCGCTCCTCGGCCGGGGCGCGCGTGAAGGCCGCGGCGCGGCGCGGGCGCGTCGGCTTCGGCGGGCCGGGACGCAACAGGGGTGCGGGCGGAGATGAAAGCATCGTCCAGTCCTTCGGGATTGGGTCCGGTGCGGGCGCGCGGCCCGCACGGCGGGTCGGGGATCAGTTCTGCAGGTAGACTTCCATCGAGTCGTCCAGCGCGTCCTTCCACGGGGTGTGGTGGACCGGCGCCATCGTCCCGGTGATAACCGACTTGTAGCAATTGTCCCGGAAACCCATGATGTTCTCGGCTTTGTGCGCCTTCCATTCGAAGAAGGCCTCGCAGGCGCCGTCGACATCGAAGCTCGGGTAATCGGTCTCCGCGATCAGTTCCTTGACGTAGGCGCCCTGGTACTTGATCGCGTATTTCACGTCGTCGGAGGCCTCTTCCCGCGCCTCGCGCTCGGCGACATCGGCCATCAGCGCCTGCTTGTCGGCCGGCACCTCGATCTTGCCGAGGATGATGTCGCGCACGTACCAGGCCTGGGCGTCGAACATGTTGAAGGTGAACCACTGGTCCTGCATCCCGAGGTAGAACATCTTCGGGTTGTGGACATAGACCACGCCCTTCCAGAGATCCGCCGTCGCCAGCCGGTTCGCCGTCTTGAGCCGCAGGTCGTCGGGCAGGAAGGGGAAATAGTGCCGGTAGCCGGTGCAGAGGATGATCGCGTCCACATCCTTGGTGCTGCCGTCGGCGAAATGGGCGGTCATGCCCTCCACCTTCTGCAGGGCGGGCTTCTCTTCCCAGTTGTCAGGCCAGTTGAACCCCATCGGCGCGGAGCGGTAGGCCGTGGTGACGGACTTGGCGCCGTACTTCCAGCATTGCGAGCCGATGTCCTCGGCCGAATAGGAGGCGCCGAGCACCAGCACGTCCTTGCCGGAGAACTCGCGGGCGTCGCGGAAATCGTGGGCATGGACGATGCGGCCGTTGAACTCCTCGAACCCGGGGTATTCCGGCACGTTGGGGCTCGAGAAATGGCCCGAGGCGCAGATCACGTGATCGAACTGCTCCTTGTAGACGCGGTCGGCCTCCATGTCGTGGAGGGTGATCGTGAACAGGCCCGTGGCCTCGTCAAAATCGACCCAGCGGACCACGGTGCTGAACCGGATCCAATCCCGCACCCCGGCCTTCAGCACCCGGCCCTCGATATAGTCGAACATGACCGCACGCGGCGGGTAGGACGCGATCTGCTTGCCGAAATGCTCCTCGAAGGAATAGTCGGCGAACTCCAGCCCCTCCTTGGGACCGTTGGTCCAGAGGTAGCGGTACATCGAGCAATGGACCGGCTCGCCGTTCTCGTCGACGCCGGTGCGCCAGGTGTAGTTCCAGAGCCCGCCCCAGTTGGACTGCTTCTCGAAACACACCACCTCGGGGATCGCCTCGCCCTTTTCGCTGGCGGACTGGAAGGCCCGAAGTTGCGCCAGGCCCGAAGGTCCGGCGCCGATTACAGCCACGCGTTTCGTCATCGTCTTTGTCCTCGCCCTCGATGTTGGTCTCTTCGTCTGGTCTGATCCAGATCTCGAAATCGGTTCTTCGCGGATGAACCAATTCGGGGCGGACGGAGGAGAATCGGTCAACGATTTCCTGTGTGGAAAATTTCTTTCCTTAACATTTCGGCATTTCCAAAGCGCAGATCGCGGCTATAGATCAATTAATGAGCAGTTCGTCGTTCGCACAGCGCCTTGCCGTCACTGGTTCCCTCCGCCCGCTCGGGGCCGAGAATCGGTCTCCCCTGCGCATCGGATTCCTGACCCCACTGACCGGGGCCGAAGCCGAATGGGGCCGCCAGGGGATCGACGGCTGCCGGATCTGGGTGGACTGGATCAATGCCTCGGGCGGCCTGATGGTGGCCGGTCAGCGGCGCAAGGTGAGCATCGTCGCCCATGACAGCTCCCGAGGCGCGGCGGAAACCCTGGAGGCCGCGCACGACCTCGTCGATCGCCAGCGGGTGAAGATGGTGCTGACCCTCGGCGGCGACAGCATCGCGCCCGCCCTGCCCTACCTGATGCGCCGGCGGGTGCTTGTCTCGACCCTGCTGCCGACCGACCTGTCGCCGGACACGCCCTTCCTGATCGCCCCGGCCGAGGTGCACCCATTGTTCAACGTTACCGGCGTCGACTGGCTCGCCCGGACCGCACCGGAAGCCCGGCGGATCAGCCTGTGCAGCCAGACCGACCGGCTCGGCCTGCCCTCGCTCGCCGTCTACCGCGCCGCCTTCGAGGCCGCCGGCCGCGACGTGGTGAAGGAGGTGCGCTACGCCCCCGACACGACCGAGGCCGACGCGATCGTCGCGGCAATGATGGCGGAGGAACCGGACGTGCTGTGCTGGTGCTCCTCGGCGCCGCCGATGATCCATGCGCTGACCGAGGCCGCCCATGCCCGCGGCTTCACCGGCCGCATCCTGGCCTGCACGGCCGACGAATACCCGCGCCTCATCGCCCGCACCTCGCCCGCCTTCATGGAGCGCTACACCTTCCAGTTCCCGGATTTCGACGATCCCGAGCTGGCCGACACGGCTTTCTTCTTCAGCCGTCCGGGGACCTTCTTCGAAACCTACAACCGGCTTTTCCCGGGCCGCTGGAACGCGGTGAGCTGGGAATATGCCTCGGTGCTGGACCTGTGGCACAACGCGGTGGAATGGGCCGACACGACGGAACCGGTCTCCGTTCTGGCGGCGATGAAGCGCCGCCAGGTGATGCCCCATGCGTTCGGCCCGGCGCGCTGGTGGGGCGCTCCTCTCTTCGGCACCGACAACGCGCTGGTCGGCGACTGGCCGGTTGTCTGTTTGCGGGACGGGCGGGCGCGGATCGTCGAGTTCGGCTCGGTGCTGTCCTGGCTGGAGCGGCACGAGGAGCTGCTCAAACGGCACATGACCGAGCTGGGCCAGATGTGGTTCCAGCGCATCGCGGAGCGGCGCGACGAGCCGGGCGGCGTCACTCTTCCTGAAGCAGAAGCCGCTGGTCCTCGAGGAGCGTGAGCTTCATGAACTCGCTGGCCGCCTCGATATCGCGCGAGGTGATCGCGTTGAACAGCGCGTTGTAGCTGCGCTGGTAGGTCGCGATCCGCGCGGGCGTCAGGTGCCGGCGGTACATCGCGCCGCGAAACGATTGCCGGCGCGCATCGATCACCAGGTTGTAGCAGGCCACGAGCAGCGGATTGCCGGTGCCCTCCGCGATCTGGCGATGGAATTCCTCTTCCAGCCGGACGAAATGGCCGGCTTCGGTCTGCACCGCCTCCATCCGCGACAGGGTCTCGCCCAGGGCCTCGATGTGGCGCGGCGCCATGTTGATGATCGCCAGCCGCACCATCTCCGGCTCGAAGATCCCGCGCACCACCTGCAGGTGCAGCGGCCCGGTCTCGGCGGCGACCGGCGCGACGGAGCTGTCGGCGGCATCGGGGTCGTAGGTCACGAAGGAGCCCGAGCCGGCGCGACGCCGGATCATGCCGCGCTCCTCCAGGTGATCGAGCGCCTCGCGGACGGTGTTACGGGCGACGCCGAGGTCCTGGGCCAGTTGCCGCTCGGAGGGCAGCCGCTCCTCCACTGCGTGCTCGCCGGAGACGATCCGCGTGGTCAGCGTGTCGATCACGTACTGGACGGTCACGCCGACGATCTGTCCCGTGGCGTCGGAAGCCTTGCGGCGGGAGGGGCTGTTCACTCTGCGTACCTGCAACCGGTCGTTTCGGACATGTGTTGCATAGCAATAGGCGGCGCAGCGCGGGATTTCCACCGCGTTGCGCGGCACGGGCGCCCCGCCGCGCAGCGGCGCCACCGCCGCTCGGGCTCCGCCCGGCGGCAGGCCCCCCCGCCCGTTTCAGCCCATCCGTTCGGATTCGTAGCTGCCCGGATAGGCCGGGAAGACCACCGTCTTGTTGCCATTGATGAAGGCGCGATGGTGGATATGGGCGTGGATCGCCCGGCTCAGCACGAGGCTTTCCACGTCCCGGCCGAGCGATACGTAGTCCGCCGCCGATTGCGCATGGGTGATGCGCACGATGTCCTGCTCGATGATCGGGCCCTCGTCGAGGTCGGCGGTGACGTAGTGCGAGGTCGCCCCGATGAACTTCACGCCGCGCTCGTAGGCCTGCTTGTAGGGGTTCGCGCCCTTGAAGGACGGCAGGAAAGAGTGGTGGATGTTGATGATCCGCCCCGACATCTTCTGGCACATCTCGTCGCTGAGGATCTGCATGTAGCGCGCCAGAACGATCAGCTCGGCTCCGGTCTCCTCCACGATCGACATGATCGCGGCTTCTGCCTGCGGCTTGTTGGCCTTGGTCACCCTGATGCAATGGAACGGGATATCGTGGTTCACCACGAGCTTCTGGTAGTCCATGTGATTGGAGATAACAGCCACGATATCAATGGGCAGCGCGCCGATCCTCCAGCGATACAGGAGGTCGTTCAGGCAATGCCCGAAGCGCGAGACCATGATCACCACCTTCATCTTCTCGGCTTCGTCGTGGAAGGCGAACTCCATGTCAAAGGGTTTGGCGATCTCCTCGAACCCGTCCCGAAGCGCCTCGAGGCTCTCGCCCAGCTCGCTGGCGAAACTGGTGCGCATGAAGAACCGGCCGGTCTCCTGGTCGTCGAAATGCGCAGAATCGGTGATGTTGCAGCCTTTCTCCGCCAGGTAGCTGGCGACGGCGGCGACGATGCCGCGGCTCGACTTGCACATCACGGTCAGGGCGTACTTGCTCATGGCGGTCTCCTTTGGGAAGGCAGGGTTTGGGGGCGCCGGACCCGCGGTGGCGGCCCCGACCGCAGGTTCCGGCAAGGTCGCAGGCAACATCCGGCCCGGCCCGTGCCCGCGGCCGCCCACGACCAAGGGTGGTGGGCGGGATTGGGGTCACGGGCTCCCGGCGCCGGGATGGCCCGGGGTCAGGACGCGCGGTGGCTCAGATGTCGAGCGTGTGCTGACGTTCCCAGTTGGAGAAGTGGGAGACGAAGGAGTTCCACTCCTGCATCTTCATCTTCATGTAGGAGGCCGAGAAATCCTCGCCGAGCATCGCCTTGAGCTCCGCGTCCGCGTCGTAGTAGCGGATCGCGTCGAGCAGGTTCAGGGGCAGCTTCGGCGCATCGGTGATCTTGTGCCCCTCGGCATACATGTCGATGTCGTAGCGCGGGCCGGGGTCGGCCTTGGAGCGGATGCCGGAGAGGCCCGCGGCGATGATGACGGCCTGCATCAGGTAGGGGTTCGCCGCCCCGTCCGGCAGGCGCAGCTCGAACCGGCCCGGTCCCGGCACGCGGACCATGTGGGTGCGGTTGTTGCCGGTCCAGGTCACCGTGTTGGGGGCCCAGGTCGCGCCGGAGAGCGTGCGCGGCGCGTTGATCCGCTTGTAGCTGTTGACCGTCGGGTTGGTGATCGCGGCCAGTGCCTCGGCGTGTTTCATGATACCGCCGAGGAAATGCGCGCCCTGCTCGGAGAGCCCGAGTTCGGCGGTCTGACCCGCCCCCTTCTCGGCTGCGAAGACGTTGGTCTTGCCCTCGATATCCCAGACCGAGATATGGGCGTGGCAGCCATTGCCGGTCAGCCCCTCGACGGGCTTGGGCATGAAGGTGGCGCGCAGCCCGTGCTTCTCGGCCACCGACTTGACCATGAACTTGAAAAAGCTGTGGCGGTCGGCGGTGACCAGCGCGTCGGCGAATTCCCAGTTCATCTCGAACTGGCCGTTGGCATCCTCGTGGTCGTTCTGGTACGGGCCCCAGCCCATCTCCAGCATGTAATCGCAGATCTCGGCGATCACGTCGTAGCGGCGCATCACCGCCTGCTGGTCGTAGCAGGGCTTCTCGGCTGTATCGGCGGGATCCGAGATCGTGAGCCCGTCCGGCGTCAGCAGGAAGAACTCGGCCTCGATGCCGGTCTTGACCCTGAGCCCGTGCTCGGCGGCAGCGGCGATCTGGCGGCGCAGCACGTTGCGCGGGGCCTGCTCCACCTCCTCGCCCTCCATCACGCAGTTCGCGGCGACCCAGGCGACATCGCGCTTCCAGGGAAGCGGCGTCGCGGTCGAGGGGTCCGGTACCGCCAGCATGTCGGGATGCGCGGGGGTGAGGTCGAGCCAGGTGGCGAAGCCGGCAAAGCCCGCCCCGTCGACCTGCATGTCGGAGATCGCCTGCGCCGGCACGAGCTTGGCGCGTTGTCCACCGAACAGATCGGTGTAGGAGATCATGAAGTACTTGATGCCCTGTTCGCGGGCGAATTCGGCCAGATCGGTCATTCGTCCATTCCTGTTCTTGTCGTGATCGTTGCGGGCGGGGCGCGGCGCCCCGCCCGGGGAAGCTCAGAAGCCGGTCTTGCCGGGGATCCAGCCGGTGCCGGCCAGCGGCACACCGGCCATGGCGGCGGCCTCGATGGTCAGCGCGCACAGGTCCTCGGGTTCGAGGTTGTGCACGTGGCTCTTGCCGCAGGCCCGCGCCAGCGTCTGGCATTCCAGCGTCAGCACGTTGAGGTAGTTGCGCAGCCGCCGCCCCGCCTCGACGGGATCGAGCCGTGCCATCAGCTCCGGGTCCTGGGTGGTGATGCCGGCCGGGTCGCGCCCTTCCTGCCAGTCGTCATAGGCGCCGGCGGTGGTGCCGAGCTTCTGGTATTCCGCCTCCCACTTCGGGTCGTTGTCGCCGAGCGCCACCAGCGCCGCCGTACCGATGGAGACCGCGTCGGCACCGAGCGCCAGCGCCTTGGCCACGTCGGCCCCGGTGCGGATGCCGCCGGAGACCACAAGCTGCACCTCCCGGTGCATGCCGAGATCCTGCAGCGCCTGCACGGCCGGCCGGATGCAGGCCAGCGTCGGCTGGCCGACATGCTCGATGAACACGTCCTGCGTTGCCGCCGTGCCGCCCTGCATGCCGTCGAGCACGACAACGTCGGCCCCGGCCTTCACCGCAAGCGCGGTATCGTAATAGGGACGCGCGCCACCGATCTTGATGTAGATCGGCTTTTCCCAGCCGGTGATCTCGCGCAGCTCGAGGATCTTGATCTCGAGATCGTCCGGCCCGGTCCAGTCCGGGTGCCGGCAGGCGGAGCGCTGGTCGATGCCGACCGGAAGGTCGCGCATCCCGGCCACGCGCTCGGTGATCTTCTGGCCCAGCAGCATGCCTCCGCCGCCCGGCTTGGCGCCCTGCCCGACCACGACCTCGATCGCATCGGCGCGGCGCAGGTCGTCCGGGTTCATACCGTAGCGCGACGGCAGGTACTGGTAGACCAGCTTCTCCGAATGGCCCCGCTCCTCCTCTGTCATGCCACCGTCGCCGGTGGTGGTCGAGGTGCCGGCAAGCGTCGCGCCGCGGCCGAGGGCCTCCTTGGCCGGGCCGGAGAGCGAACCGAAGGACATGCCGGCGATGGTCACGGGGATTTTCAGCTCGATCGGCTTCTTGGCGAAGCGGGTGCCGAGCGTCACCGCCGTGTCGCATTTCTCCCTATAGCCTTCCAGCGGATAGCGGCTGATCGAGGCACCGAGGAATAGCAGGTCGTCGAAATGCGGCACCCGGCGCTTCGCGCCACCGCCGCGAATGTCGTAGATGCCGGTGACGGCTGCGCGGCGGATCTCGGAGTTGGTCTCGTTGGAGAAGGTCCAGGATTGCCGGGGCGTGGTGTGTGGGGTCGCGTCCATGGGAGGGCTCCTCAGTATTCGCCGGCGTGGTCGATGTTGAAGTTGTAGAGCTTGCGGGCCGAGCCGTAGCGGCGGAACTCTTCCGGGCTGGCGTCGGCGCCCGCGCGTTCCAGCAGGTCGCGCAGGATCTCGATATGTTCGGGGCGCATCTCCTTCTCGACGCAATCCGCGCCGAGGGATTTCACGGTACCGCGCACGAAGATCCGGGTCTCGTAGAGGCTGTCGCCGAGCGCGTCGCCGGCATCCCCGAGCACGACGATGTTGCCTCTCTGGGCCATGAAGCCCGACATGTGACCGATGCTGCCATGCACCACGATGTCGATGCCTTTCATCGAGATGCCGCAGCGCGAACTGGCGTTGCCCTTGACGACGAGCAGACCGCCGCGGCCGGTTGCGCCGGCATACTGGCTCGCATCGCCCTCGACGATCACGGTGCCCGACATCATGTTCTCGGCCACGCCCGGCCCGGCGGAGCCGGTGACGCGCACGGTGGCCTGCTTGTTCATGCCGGCGCAGTAATAGCCGGTGGATCCCTTCACCGTGACCTCGATGGGCGCGTCGAGCCCCACCGCGAGCGCGTGGGCGCCCTTGGGATTCACGATCTCCCAGCTGGTCTGGTTGGTGTTGTCGGTCTGCGCCTGAAGCATCGCGTTCAGGTCGCGCAGCGGCGTGGTGGCAAGGTCGATGGTCTGCATCTCAGCGTTCCCAGAAATAGACGGTGGCGGGCTCGGGCTCCCAGACGCGGGCGGTCTCGATCCCCGGCAGGTTGGCGAGCGCCCGGTATTCGGAGCCGAAGGCGACGTAGTCGTCGGTCTCGGCCATGACGGCGGGCTTGCAGGCGATCGGGTCCCGGACCACGCCGAAGCCGTTCTTGGTGCCGACGACAAAGGTGAAGAAGCCGTCGAGATCCTCGAGCGCGCCTTCCAGCGCCTCGCCCAGGTTCAGCCCCTCGGCCAGCCGCGAGGAGATGTAGCAGGCGGCGACCTCGGTATCGTTCTCGGTCTGCGGCCCGAAGCCCTTGCGGCTCAGCACCCGGCCGACGTTCTTGTGGTTCGACAGCGACCCGTTGTGCACCAGGCACTGGTCGGCATCGGTCGAAAAGGGATGCGCACCAAGCGTGGTCACGGCGGATTCGGTGGCCATGCGGGTGTGCCCGATGCCGTGGCTGCCGCCCTTGCTGCGGATATCGAACCGCGCCGCGACATCCTTCGGCAGGCCGACCTCCTTGAAGATCTCCATCGTCTCGCCCACGCCCATCACGCGGATGCCCTTTTCGGCCAGCAACGCCCGTGCCATGGCCTCGGCCTCCCCCGGCAGGGTCAGCACCGCATGGGTGTCCGCCGCGACCAGCGAGACAGGCGCGCCGATCGCCGCGCCCAGGATCTCGTCGAGGCCGGCAAAGGTCTCTTCGGGGGTGTCGGACTGGAGCGTCATCTTGAGACCTTCGGCTTCAGCCCCATAGATCGCGATGCCGGCGCTGTCCGGCCCTCGGTCGGTCATGGTGATGAGCATATCGGTCAGAAGATCGCCCAGCCGCGGGTGCAGTTCTTCCTTCTTGAGGAAAAGGCCTACGATTCCACACATGGTTCTCTCCGTCGTGCTTCGGCTCAGGTGCCGTTGCCCCGGTTCTGTCGCGACTCCACAATCACCGACAGTGAAATTTGTTTATTAGAGAGAAATTTTTTCGACAGGCATCCGGCCGCCCAAATGACAGGCAGAAATCCCGCCTGCCGAGGACGGATCGCTCACGAAATCAGCGTACGTCGGATGCGGGCTATTGCGGATAGGTGATGATCGAGAGGAATCTCGCCGGAAGCTCGATCAACCCCTCCGGCCCGTGCGGGGCGTCGGAGTCGAACAACAGGCTGTCGCCCGGCTCCAGCCGGTAGGTGGTTTCACCGTGGCGATAATCCACGATGCCCTCCAGCATGTAGATCATCTCGATCCCTTCGTGCTGGAACACCGGGAAGCGGTCGCTCTCGGTGGTCAGGGTGATCATGTAGGGCTCGACCACGACGCCGGATTCGTTCGAGCCGATATGTCCGAGCAACTGGTAGTTGTGGCCTGCCCGGGTGCCTTCGCGCTCGATCTCGACGCCTTCGCCCGATTTCACATGCATCGCCCCGCGGGTTTCCTCGAACCCGGAGAAGAGCTGCAAAAGCGGGACGCTGAGCGCATTGGCCAATACTTGCAGCGTGTGCAGCGAGGGCGAGATCACGCCGTTCTCGATCTTGGACAGCATCCCCACCGACAGCCCGGCCTTGGTCGCAAGGTCGGCGCCGGTCATCCGGTGACGCTTGCGCAGTTCGCGCACCTGCCGGCCGATCGCCACCTCGAGGTTCTTCTCCCGCACGTCGCGCACGGCATGGGGGTCTTGCGACAGCGCCTTGACCTTGCGCTTCGTGCCAGCGGTTTCCTGCGCGGGGGACTTGATGCTCATCGGGGTCGCAATCCTCTTCCGAAACATGTCCGCGCCGCGGGCCCGGGAACCATCTCGATTCATTGAAAATACCGTGTCCACCGACCGTATGCCGCCCGGACCGCCGCAGCAAGCCCGCCACCGGACCGGCCCCTCGCGACGATTTCCCCCGCGGGCGAGGGCCTGTCCGTGCCGATGTCCCAAGGTTGTTTCCTCTAGGGAAGTGTTTTCCGGACTTGCGCCGCGGGGGGCTTGTCCGGTTAAGTTTCGGGCGAGGAATTACAACGACATTACAGGCATTTCCGTCATGTCCTTCGAGAAGGCTCGAGATTTACTCGCATTGGCGGATCACGCGGCGGCGCAGTATCGTGGGGTTTCGCTTCAGGAGATTGCGGAGCGGTTCGGTGTCAGCCATCGGACGGCGCAGCGGATGACGGCGGCGCTGGAGCAGGCGTTTCCGCATGCGGTGGAGGTCTTCGAGGACGAGGAGCGGCGCAAGCGGTGGAAGCTGCGCGAGCAGCCGATTGCCCGGATGCGGCTCGGCGGGGACGCGGAGCTGGAGGCGCTGGAGTATGCCGTGGCGCGGCTCGCGGATCTGGGGGACGACCGGCATGCCGGCACCCTGGCCAGCCTGCGGGACCGGTTGCTGGCCGCCCTGCCCTCCACCGAGGCGCGGCGGATGGAGGCGGAGGCCGAGGCGATGCTGGAGGCCTTCGGCATCGCGGCCCGCCCGGGCCCGGCGGTTCGGATCGACCCGGAGGTCTCGGAGGCGCTCGCCGCCGCCCTGCGCGGCCCCTACCGGCTGATGATGAGCTACAGTGGCGAGCGGCGGCTGATCGAACCCTATGGCGTGCTGCTCGGCGCGCGGCGCTATCTCGTGGCGCGGCAGCCGGACAAGGGGCCGGAACTGCGCCACTTCCGGATCGACCGGATCGAGGCGCCGGAGGTCACCGGGCAATACTTCGCCCGCGACCCGGGCTTCGACATCGACGCCCATGCCGCCCGCGCCTTCGGCTCCTACCAGCACGAGGCGGAGCTCGGCGAGGTGATCTGGCATTTCACTCCCGAGGCCGCCGAGCGCGCGGCCGAATGGCGGTTCCACCCGGACCAGCAGACCCGCCCCCTGCCCGACGGCGGGCTGGAGGTGCGGTTCCGGGCGTCGGGGCACCTGGAGATGGCCTGGCACCTCTACCAATGGGGCGATTCGGTCACCGTGATGGCGCCGGAGGCGCTGGCGACGCTGGTTCATCCCGGCCGCAGGGAGGATTTCGACGCACTTCCGTGACAGGGTTCACATTTCGTTCCGGCAAACAACAACAATTTCCAGTCGCACATACAGGCCCATGACAGCTTCTGACATGCTCACAGCGCACCTGTTGCAAGGTCGACGGCCCGCCCGCCGTCCCCTGCCTGCTTCCTGTAGCGAGTCCTGAGCCATGACCGATTTCCGTTTCCTGCACTGTTCCGACCTCCACCTCGGCAAGAGGTTCGGCAACTTCCCCGAAGAGCCCCGCGCCGCGCTGGCCGAGGCGCGTGCCGACCTGCCCCGGCGGCTGGCCGAGGCCGCCCGCGCGAATGGCGCGCAGCACATCCTCGTCGCCGGCGACGTCTTCGACACCGAGACGCCCTCGGACCGCGTCCTCCGCCAGGCGCTGACCGCGATGGGGGCCGACCCGTCGCTCGACTGGTGGATCATCCCCGGCAACCACGACAGCCTCGCCGCCGAGCCGCTCTGGCAGAGCGTCGCCGAACATGCGCCGGCCAATGTCCACCTGCTCGTCCGCCCCGAGCCGGTCGAGATCGCGCCGGGGGTCTCGCTGCTCCCGGCCCCGGCGCCGCGGCGCTTCCCGGGGGTGGACCTCACCGTCTGGATGGATGGCTGCGCGACGCCCGAGGGGCACCTGCGGATCGGGCTTGCCCATGGCGGGGTGCTCGACTTCGGCAGCGACGACGGCGTGTCGGAGACGATCGCGCCCGACCGCGCCGCCCGTGCCCGGCTCGACTACCTCGCGCTCGGCGACTGGCACGGGCTCTGGCAGCTGAACGAGCGGACCCGCTATTCCGGCTCGCCCGAGCACGACCGGTTCAAGCACGAGGGGCGCGGCGCCTGCCTCGCGGTGACGCTCGCCGGCCCCGGCGCGCTGCCGGTGGTGGAGGAGATCCCCGTCGGCCGGTTCGACTGGCGCCAGCCGGTGCTCCGGATCACGCCCGAGACGCAGGCCGACCTGGAGGCGCTGCTGCCGCCCGACCGGCTGGCCTGGAAGGACACGCTGGTCCGGCTCACGATGACCGGCTGGATCCGCCTGCCCGACCGGCTGGCGCTGATGGAGGACATCGAGCGGCTGAAGCCGGAGTTCTGTCACTTCGCGGTGGTGGAGGACCAGCTGCAGACCGACTACAGCCCCGACGATCTCGACGAGATCGCCCGCAGCGGCGCGCTCCGGATGGCGGCCGACGAGCTCCAGCAGGCGGCCAATGATGCGAGCCTCGCGCAGCGCGATCGCGCCATCGCGGAAGCGGCGCTCAACCGGCTTTACGGCTTCGTCAAGCGGGGTGCGGCATGAAACTCCTCTCGATCCGCCTGCAGAACGTCCGCCGCTTCACCACGCCCGTCGAGATCGGCGGCATCGGCCCCGGCCTGAACGTGCTGAGCGCGCCGAACGAATCCGGCAAGTCCACCGTGTTCGATGCGCTGCACGCGCTGTTCTTCAAGGACCGGAAGGCCTGGGACAAGGAGCTGCGCGCGCTCCAGCCCCATGCCGGGGGCGATCCGGAGGTCTCGGTCACGCTGGAGAGCGGCGGCCAGACCTATCGCATCGAGAAGTCCTGGACCAAGGGGCGGCGCGGCGAGATCCGCGTGTTCCGCGACGGGCACCTGGCGCACCAGGCCGACGATGCGGAGGCCTGGCTGGCGGGCCTCCTCACGGCGCCGAAGGATGGCGGGCCGGCGGGGCTGCTCTGGGTGCGGCAGGGCTTGCTCGGGCTTGCCGATGGCAAGGAGACCGAGACCGCCCGGCGCGACCTCGCCACCTCCGTCACCGGCGAGATCGAGGCGATGACCGGCGGGCGGCAGATGGACGACATCCTGCGCCACTGCAGGTCGGAGCTCGACGGTTACGTGACCAGCCGCGGCGCCAGGAAGGGCGGCCCGTTGGACGACGCGGAGACGCGCGTCGCGACGCTGGAGGCGCGGGAGGCCGAGCTCCGCGCCAGGGCCGCCGCGTTGCGCCAAGACCTCGACAACCGGTCGCGCCTGCGCCGCGAGCTGGAGGGCCTGAACGACCCCGAGGAGGCGGCGGAGCGGCAGCAGAAGCTCGGCGAGGCCGAGGCCGCCCACGCCGCCGCGCTGCGCCACGCCGAGGATCTCGACCGCGCCCGCGCCGCCGAGCAATCGGCGCGGCTGGCGCTGGAGAACCACGCGGCGGCGACCGAGCGGCTCGCCGCGCAGCTTGCCGAGGCCCGCGAGGCCGCGGCGCACCTCGCCGAGGCAGAACAGCGCCTGGCCGCCGCGCGGGAGGTGCTGACCGGCAAGGACGCGGCCTGGGAGTCCGCCCGCAGGGCGCATGAGGCAGCGAGCAAGGAGGCGGAGGCCGCGAGCCACCGGCATCGCCGCGCGCTCAAGGCCGAACAGGCCGCGCAGGCGGCGACGCGGCGGCAGGAGCTGGAGCAGCGTCTCGCCACGGCCAGCGACCGCCGCAGCCAGGTCGAGACCCTCGCCGCGCTGGCGCAGCAGGGCCTGAGCGCCGATGGGTTGCAGCAGATCGAGGCGCTGGCGCTGGAGCTCTCGGTGGCCCGCAAGGCGCTGGAGACCGCCGCGCCGGCGGTGGTGATGCGCTATGCCGAGGGCCGTGGCGACGGTGTCTCGCTGGACGGCCGCCCCCTGCCCGACAGCACCCGCATCGCCCTG
Organism: Tropicimonas sediminicola; assembly: GCF_900188335.1. Classification (GTDB taxonomy): domain Bacteria; phylum Pseudomonadota; class Alphaproteobacteria; order Rhodobacterales; family Rhodobacteraceae; genus Tropicimonas; species Tropicimonas sediminicola. The sequence continues at coordinate 278,444 of NZ_FZOY01000006.1, forward strand.
CCCGAAGGCGGACGGCTCGACATCGCCGGGATCGGCGCGCTGCATGTTCACCCGGGCGCCGGCGCCGACGGCAGCTCGGTCGAGACGGCGCTGGCCGAGCTGGACGCCGCTCTGGTCGAGCACGGCCTTGCCAGCCTCGACGAAGCGCGCCGGTCCGCCCGCGACCGGGCGGCCTCCGAGGTTGCCCTGCGCGAGGCCCGGGCGGCGCTGAAGCTCGCGGCCCCGGACGGGCTGGAGGCGCTGCAGGCCGCGCTCGCCGCCCTCCCCGCCCCGGTCGAGACGGAAGACGGGCTGCCGGGCGTCGCCGAGGCCGAGCAGGCGGAGATCGCCGCGCGGCAGGCGCTTCAGATCGCGGCAACCGCCCTCGAATCCGCGCGGCGTGCGGCCGAGGAGGTCCGCCAGGCGGAGGCCCGGGCGTCGATGGCCGGAGAGAGCGCCGCGGCGCGGGCCGATCGCGCCGCCCTCGCCCTCGCCGGCAAGGAGGATCCGCAGGCCGCGCTGGACGGGCTGCGCGCCGCCCACCCCGCCCTCTCGCAGGCCGTTGAAGACGCCCGCGCGAGGCGCGCCGCGCTGGAGACCGACGCCCCCGATCTCGATGCCGCGCAAGCGACGCTGCAACGCCTGACTTCTGCCATGAAGGCGGCGGAGGCTCGCTCCCGACAGATTGAAAATGATTTGGCGGGACTGGAGTCCCGCATCGAGATCCAGGCAGGTGAAGCGGTGGACGAGGAATTGTCCGAGGTGCAAGGGCAGCTTGAGGCGGCGCGCGCGCAGCATGACGCGGTGCGCTTCGAGGTCGACGTGCTGCAACGTCTCGCAGGCGCGCTCGAACGCGCCCGCACGGAGGCGCGCGACCGCTACGTGCAGCCCGTCCTGGCCGAGCTGGAACCCCTGGTCCGGATGATCTGGCCCGAGGCCGAGCTGCGCTTCGACGCCGACACGCTGCTGCCCTCGGGTCTCTCCCGCACCGGCACGGAGGAGCCCTTCGACGTGCTCTCCGGCGGTACCCAGGAGCAGATCGCGCTGCTCGTCCGCCTCGCCTTCGCCCGCATCCTCGCCCGCTCCGGTACCCCCGCGCCGGTGATCCTCGACGACGCCATCGTCTACACCGACGACGACCGCATCGAGGCCATCTTCGACGCCCTCACCCGGCAGGCCAACGACCTCCAGATCATCGTCCTCTCCTGCCGACAAAAAGCCTTCCGAGACCTCGGCGGCACAGCACTCGCTATCCGGCACGTGGCGGCGGGTTGAAGCGTCGATGAAGCGGACGGAAGGGAAGGTCTGCCCGGTGTGCGATGGCCGGTGGCGCGGCGGCCTTGCCGCGCCGCGCCATGTCGCCGACTGGTCGCTGCTCGGCGCGGCCCACCAGCAGGCGATGCTGGCCGAGCTTGGCCGCCGGATCCATAGCGGCGCGTCCTTCACGGTCGGCGAGATCGGCGGGCACCTCGTCTTCCGCATCGCGGCCCCGGACGGCAGGATCGCGCCTCGCCTCGTCACCGGTGGACAGGACCCGCTTTTCGCTCACCTCGTAGGCCATATCGACCGGTCGGATCACATCGACCTCGCCGTGGCCTTTGCCCTGGAGAGCGGCATCGCCCTGTTGCAACCCTACCTGAGCGACCTGCTCGACCGGGGCGGACGGTTGCGGCTCGTGTTGGGAGATTACCTCGACGTGACCGAACCCGCCGCATTGCGGCGGCTCTGCGACCTGACGGGCGCGGCGCAGATCCATGTCTACCAGACCGCAGGCGGCAGCTTCCATCCCAAGGCGTGGCTGTTTCGGGCGCAGGACGGCGGCGCCGCGATCGTGGGCAGCTCGAACCTCAGCCGCACCGCCCTGACCGATGGCGTGGAATGGAACCTGACCGTCGCCGGCGACGGCGCATGGCAGCCGGTGCGCGACGCGTTCGAGGCGCTGCTGCGCGATCCGCAAGTGAAGCCGCTGACGCCGGAATGGATCGACGGCTACGCCGCTCGCAGGCGGCGCCTGCCCCTCCCCAGGGCCGCCCGCCGGATCGTGGAGGACGAACCGCCGCTCGACCGCCCGGAGCCGCACGAGATCCAGCGGGAGGCGCTGGCCGCGCTTGCACGCAGCCGGGCACAGGGACAAAGCGCCGGGCTCGTCGTCCTCGCCACGGGCCTCGGCAAGACATGGCTTTCCGCATTCGACAGCGAGGGTTTCGCCCGCGTGCTCTTTGTCGCGCACCGGGAGGAGATCCTGACCCAGGCCATGGCGACGTTCCGGCGGATCCGGCCGGAGGCGCGGTTCGGCACCTATTCCGGCAAGGACAAGGAGGACGGAGAGGTCGTGTTCGCCTCGATCCAGACGCTGGCCAAGGCACAGCACCTGCGGCGCTTTGATCCAGAGGCTTTCGACTACATCGTGGTCGACGAGTTCCACCACGCCGCCGCCGGCACCTACCGCCGCCTGATCGACCATTTCCGCCCGCGCTACCTTCTCGGGCTCACCGCGACGCCCGACCGAACCGACGGCGCGGACCTGCTGGCGCTCTGCGGGGACAATCTCGTCTTTCGCAGCGACCTGCAGGAGGGCATCGCCCGGGGTTTCCTCGCGCAGTTCCGGTATTTCGGCGTGCCGGACGAGATCGATTACGCCCAGATCCCCTGGCGCAGTTCCCGTTTCGACGAGGCCGCCCTGACCGAGGCCCTCGCCACCCGCGCCCGGGCACAGAACGCGCTGGAGCAATTCCGGGCGCATGGCAACGGGCCCGCGATCGGGTTCTGCGTCTCCCGCCGTCATGCCGAGTTCATGGCCGGGTTTTTCAACGCCGCAGGGCTGCGGGCATTGGCCGTGCACTCCGGCGAGGGCTCCGCGCCGCGCACGTCCTCGCTCGAGGCGCTCGGCCGGCACGAGATCGACATCCTCTTTGCCGTCGACATGTTCAACGAGGGCGTCGACGTGCCGAACATCGGCACCGTGCTGATGCTGCGCCCGACCGAAAGCGCGATCCTGTTCCTGCAGCAGCTTGGGCGCGGCCTGCGGCGGTCCGGAGACAAGGTGCTCCGGGTGATCGATTACATCGGCAACCACCGGGTGTTTCTGACCAAGGCGCGGGCGCTGCTGGCGGCAGGAGACGGCGACCGCTCGTTGTCCCAGAGGCTGGACGCGGTCGCGGACGGCACGCTCGATCTGCCGCCGGGCTGCGAGATCACCTACGACCTGAAGGCCATCGACATGTTGCGCGAGATGCTGCGCACGACCGATGCGCAGGACGAGGCCGAAGCCTGGTATCGCGTGCATGTGCTGCGACAGGGTCGCAGGCCGACCGCGACGGAATTCGCCCGGGCCGGGTTCGACCCGGGCCGGACCGGGCACGGGGGCTGGGCGGATTTTCTGCGCGACATGGGAGAAGATCTGCCAGACGCGGACAAGCTGCCCGGCGACCTGTTGAGGCAGCTCGAGCGCAGCCGCTTCGCGTCCAGCGCGCATCCCGCCCTCGCGGCGGCGCTGGCCACGGAGGGCGCGTTGCCGGAATCCGGACTTGGTGCAGCGATCGACGCTCGGCTTGCACGGTCGGGGCACCCTGCGGCCTCGACCGATGACGTCGCGGCTGCGCGCAACTTCTGGCGAATGACGCCCCTAGTCCGCGCGGGTGACGGAGCGCTCGCCCTCGCCCGCCCGGTCTCCCCTCCGGGGAAAGCCCTGATCGAGGAGATCGTGGACTGGCGGCTGGACGGGTTTGCAGCCGCCGAGACCGCGCCGGCCGTCGCCGCCGAACCGGCCGCTCCCTTCATCGCCAGCCCCCGGCTCTGGCATGAATACATGCGCGAAGAGATCCCGCCGCTCTTCGGAGCGACCTTCTCGCCGGGCAACTGGAACTCCGGGATCGTGAAGATCGCGGGAGGGCTCGTCCTGCTGACCACGCTGAAAAAGGGCGGTCTGGCGCAGGGCAACCATTACGAGGATCATTTCCTCTCCGCCGACCGGTTCCAGTGGCAAAGCCAGACCAGCACCAGAAAGGACAGCGCGCGCGGGCGCATCCTGAGCGGTCAGGCAAAGGGCACGGTGCACCTCTTCGTCCGCGCCTCCAAGCTGCGCGGCACCACCGCCGCACCGTTCCTCTACCTCGGTGTGCCGCGCTTCCGTTCCTGGGAGGGCGAGCGGCCGATCACCATCGAATGGGACCTGCAGGCGCCGGTTCCGGCCGAGTTCCACAAGGTGCTGGGCGTGCCGGCCCTCTAGCGCCTCGACGCCGCGAGCGTCAGAGCTGGCTGCCTATCGGCAGGGTTCCGTAGACCTTGCTGACGAAGACCTCCCAGGGCGTGGACGCCGGCACCTGGCGATGGACCACGATCGTGCCGTCCTCGCCCCGCGCCAGCCAGGCCACGTTGCCCCCCTCGTCGAGCCGGACCTCGTAGGCCGAGCGCGCGATGTTGGCGCGGAACATCGCCACGGCCTCCCGTGAGAGCGGTTCGGAGTCGATCAGCACGCCCATCTCGTTGTTGATCCAAACCGAGCGCGGGTCCCAGTTGAACGAGCCGACGAACAGGTAGCGCCCGTCGATGGCGAAGGCCTTGGTGTGGAGCGAGGAATTCGACAGACCCAGCCCGAGGCGTTCGCGGTCGGCGCGCTCGGTGTCGGGGCGCAGCTCCCACAGCCGGATACCGGCCTCCAGCATCGCCTTTCGCGACCGCGCGTAGTGTCCGTAGACGGGGACCACGTCCGTCGAGGCGAGCGAGTTGGTCAGGATCTGCACTTCCACGCCGCGGGCGCTGATCCCCGACAGCAGGTCGACGCCGTTCTTGCGCGGCACGAAATAGGCCGAGGACACGTGCAGCTCCTCCTCTGCCGCGTCCAGCAGGGGGCGTATCCGCGCGGCCACGAAATCCTCCTGCCCGGACCGTCCGGACGCCTTTTCGATCGGGTCGGAGATCAGCGTCGCCGGCACCCAGTCCAGGCCGATGTCACGCGATGTGACGCCGTCCCGAATGGCATGGTTGAGCGCATTTCCATAGGGGCTCCGGCGGGCGGTTTCGGCAAGGCCGGCCAGCCGTGCCCGCGCCTCGTCCAGCGTCAGCGGCTCTCCCCGATCGCCGACCACGATCTGCGCCGGCACGGCATAGGTGCTGTTCCAGTATTCATCGAACGCGGCGGACACGTCCTGCGCGATGGGGCCGGCGGCGAGCACGTCGAGATCGTTGTAGTTGCTGTCCTCCCGGGCCGCGAAATACTCGTCGCCGATGTTGCGCCCACCGACCAGCGTGACCGTGTTGTCGAAGGTCATGGACTTGTTGTGCATCCGCCGGTTCACCCGGTCGAATTCGAAGACCGAGGCGATGTTCTTGCCGAGACCGCGGCGAAACGGGTTGAAGAGGCGGATATCGATGTTCGGGTGACGGTCGAGCGCGGCGCTCATGGCGTCGTACTGGGCCACGTCCATATCGTCGAGCAGCAGCCGGACCCGCACACCGCGGTCTGCCGCCTGCAACAGGCTCCAGGCAAACAGGTGGCCCGAGGCGTCGTTGTGCAGAAGGTAATATTGCGCGTCGATGCTGCGCTCGGCCTTCTCCGCGAGGATCAGGCGCAGCGCGAGCGCCTCCGGCCCGTCGGACACCAGCCGGATGCCGGACCGGCCGTCATGCGGATTGCCAAGGGCGTCTGCCCGGCGGGACAGGAACGTGCCGCTGGGCTCCGACACCGCGCGGGTCACCGTCTTGGTGTAGCTTGCGGGACGGCTCGCACAGGCCGTCAGCAGCCCGCCAAGCGCCAGAATGAGAAGAGCCTCGGCCAACCGGCGCCATACCCGCCTGCCCGTCGCCACCGATCCCCCGGTCATCCGCATGTCTTGTGTCATCTGCCCCTCCCCGCTGGCACAGCCGCGCCCCGACAAGCCTAGCGGCCGATCAAACGGGATGCCATGCGGTTTGGCGAACAGCCCGCGCCGACCGTGTCGCGCGGGCCTCAGCGGTCCGGATTGCATGGGATGGATGGGGGTGGGTGCGCGGCGGTGACGGCCCGCCGCGATCTGTCCTAGGTGGCTGTCTGGGCTTCCTCGGGCGAAAGCTCGTCCTGCAAGTTCTTGAAGAACTTGCCCGCGAGCTTCTTCGACGTGCTAAGGACCAGACGGCTGCCAAGCTGGGCGATCTTGCCGCCAACCTCGGCCTTGGCGGTATAGGTCAACAGGGTCTCCTCGCCGCGGTCCTCCAGCGTCACGTCGGCGCCGCCCTTGGCAAAGCCCGCCGCCCCGCCCGTGCCCTCTCCCGTCAGCGAGAAGGCGGCCGGCGCCTGGCTCTGGTCTAGCACGACATTGCCGCCGAACCGCGCCTTCACCGGGCCGATCTTGAGCACCACCTTCGCCTCCAGCTCGGTGTCCGAATGCCGGATCAGTTCCTCGCAGCCGGGAATGCAGGCCTTGAGCACCTCTGTGTCGTTGAGGGCCGCATAGACCTTGTCACGCGGGGCCGGGATGAGGATTTCTTCCTGAAGTTCCATGGGAATCCTTTCAGCAACAGGGAAACTTGACCCGGGCGAGCACGTTCGCCTGCTCCGATCCGGGCTGTCGGACAAGGGTCTTGGCGCGTCTGAGCATCTTCACCATTCTGCGCAACATCTCAAAGACCTTTCTTCTGGTTTGTAACAGGTTGGGCCGGGCCGGCACCGGGGCGCTGGCCGGACCGCATCACCGCCACGAGCTCGGCCAGGATCGACAGCGCGATCTCCTCCGGCGTGATGGCGTGGATATCGAGGCCCGCGGGCGCCTTGACCGCGTCGAGCGCCTCCGGCTCGACGCCATCGGCCCGGAGCCGGGCGGCCAGGGTGGCGAACTTGCGGCGGCTGCCGACAAAGGCGATGTGGTCGGCCCCGGCCGAGAGCGCGGCCCGCAGGGCGGCCTCGTCACCCTTGCCCTGGGTGGCCACGATGATGAACCGCGCGGCATCCCCGCCCACGTCCAGCGCGAAACTGTCGGACACCCGGTCAGCCTCCGGCACGGCGCAGCCTGTCAGACCCGGCGCGCAGAGCGTCCGGCGCAGGTCGAAGTGTCGGCCAAGCTCGACCAGCGCCAACGCCACCGGGCTCTCGCCGAGCACGACGAGCTCCGGCGCAGGCAGCACCGGCTCGACGAAGACATCCATCGAGCCTTTCGACGGGCAGCCGTTGCGGGCAAAGCGTACGCCATCCTGCTGCTGGCCGGCCGAGACGCCCTGCGCCTCCAGCAGATCCTCCGGCCGGAGCGAGACGAATTGCGGCTGGCCGCTGGCCAGCGCGTCGCGGGCCGCGCGCCCGATGGCGCCGCGCGCGCAGCCGCCGCCGATCCAGCCCTCGAGAATGGTACCCTCCGCATCCAGCAGCGCCTTCGCGCCGGGCTTGGCGGAGGTCGCGTCGATGGTGCGCACCACGGTCGCCACGGCAAAGGCGCGGCCGCTGTCGCGCAGGCGCGCAAGTTCCCGGTCGAGTTTCTGGGCAGAGGTCGGAAGTGTCGTCATAGCGTCCCCATTTCCGGTTCGAGGCGTGCAAGGGATTCGAGCGTGTTGGCCGCAGCGAAGAGGTCCACATGCGGCAGCGCGGCCGCCATGCCGCGCGCCACGGGCTCGTAGCCGTCCCATCCCTTGAGCGGGTTGAGCCAGACGATGCGACATCCGCGCCGGCGCAGGCGGGCTAGCGCCGTGCCGGTCAGTTCCGGTGCCGCGCTGTCGTAGCCATCCGAGAGGATGAAGACGACGCTGCGCCCGTCGACGAAGCGGCGCGCATAGCTGCGGGCAAACTGCTCGAGGTTGCGGCCGATCTGCGAACCGCCGCCGAAACCGTCGGCCAGCAGCGTGATCCGGTTGAGCGCGCGCAGCGGATCGTCGTCGCGGAGCGCTTCTGTGATCCGCACGAGACGGGTGTGAAACAGGTAGGCGTCCGAGGCGGGATCGGCCCGCATCAGCCCGGCCACGAAGGCCAGGAAGGGCCGCGCATAGGGCAGCATGGAGCCGGAGACGTCGCAGAGCACCGTGATGCGGACGGGCCTGTCGGGCCGGTTGCGATGCGCCAGTCGCACAGGCTCGCCCCCGGTTGCGATGCTGGCGCGGATGGTGCGGCGGAAGTCGATGGTCGATCCCTTCCGCGCGGCCTTGCGCCGGCGGGAGCGCCGGTCGCGGATCGCAGCGCCGAGGCGGCGGGCGATCACCTCGGCCGCGTGGATGTCCTGCGGGGAGACCAGGTCACGCAGATCCTTCTTCATCAGTTGCTGGATGCGGGAGGCGACCAGCTTGCCCGTCCCCTCCGAGGCGGCCTCACCGTCCGGCGTCTCCTCCGGGCTGTGCTGGCGTCCGGAGGCGGCGCTTCGCCCCCCCTCGGCCTCCCGGGAGTTGCGGCTGTGGCGGGCCTGCGCGCCGTCCCCGGACGGAACCGCCTTCTGCCGCACCCTGCCCTCGTTCATCCAGTAGCTGTCGAAAAGCTCGTCGAAAGCCGCGATGTCCTGCGCGGTTCCGGCACAGACCGACTTGAGCGCCATCCGCGCCTCCGCCGGATCGACCGCGCGGACGACGGACAGCGCGTGCAGGGCCATGTCCGTCTCGGCCACGCCGAGATGGAAACCGTTCTCCCGCAGGTGCGCGATGAAGCCGGCGACCCGGCCACTGACGCCCGGATCGCGGCCTGCGAACCGCGTGATCCGCCCGCGCGGGCTCATGCCGCCTTCCCCACCAGCCGGGCGGCCACTTCCGCCGGGATCGCGGCACGATCGGCCGCCGTCTTGAGCAAGGTGACGAGCGTGGCCTGCAGCGTCTCCGGATCGTCGGAAAGGTCGTTGATCCCAAGCCCGGAGATCGCGGCGGCGAAATCCAGCATCTCGGCCACGCCCGGCACCTTCTCGAGGTCTTCCTTGCGCAGCGCCTGCACGAAGCCGACGATCTGGGCCGCGAGATGCGGCTCGATCCCGGGGCTGCGCCTGTTCAGGATCTCGAGTTCGGTCTGACGGTCGGGATATTCGACGTAGGAGTAGATGCAGCGCCGGCGCAGCGCATCCGACAGGTCGCGGGTGCCGTTTGCCGTCAGGATCACATGCGGGCGCGAGGTGGCGGTGATGGTGCCGAGTTCGGGCACCGTGATCTGGAAGTCGGCAAGAACCTCCAGCAGGTAGGCCTCGAACTCCTCGTCGGCGCGGTCGATCTCGTCGATCAGCAGCACCGGGGACCTGGGCCGCCGAATGGCGTGCAGGAGCGGACGTTCGAGCAGGAATTCCTCGGAAAAGATCCTCTGCTCCACAGTGCGCCCGGTCTGGCCGTCCTCGGCGGAGGCGCGGATCGCCAGCAATTGCCGCTGGTAGTTCCATTCGTAGATCGCCTGCGCGGCGTCGAGCCCCTCGTAGCACTGGAGCCGGATCAGCTCCGTGTCGAGCACCGACGCGAGGGTACGCGCCACCTCGGTCTTGCCGACCCCCGCCGCGCCTTCCAGCAGCAGCGGACGGCCCAGCGAACCGGCAATGTGCAGCGCCATCGCCAGGTCGGGCGATGCGACATAGCCCTTCGCCGCGAAGGCTTCCTGCAGGCTTTTCCAGTCTTGCATGGTGAATGCGCGGGGCCGCCGGGGCCGCCCCGCCTCCCTTTTCAGCCGTGAAGGCCGAGGTCGTGGGCGATCTTCCACACCCGCCACTGGTCGTGGGGCATATGGGCCTGCCGCAGCCCGAAGGCGCGGAAGGCGTCGTGCACCGCGTTGGAAAAGGCCGGCACCCCACCCACGTTCGGGCTCTCGCCCACGCCCTTGGCGCCGATCGGGTGATGCGGGCTGGGCGTTTCGGTGTGGTCGGTGGTGTAGGTCGGCGTCTCCCAGGCGGTCGGAATGAAGAAGTCCATGAAGGTCGCCGTCTTGTGGTTGCCGATCTCGTCGTAGGCGATCTCCTGCCCCATCGCGATGGCCAGCGCCTCGGTCAGGCCGCCATGCACCTGCCCCTCGATCACCATCGGGTTGATCCGGGTGCCGCAATCGTCCAGCGCATAGAACTGCCGGATCTCGTGCACGCCGGTGTCGACGTCGATCTCCATGACGCAGATGTAGGCGCCAAAAGGATAGGTCATGTTCGGCGGATCGTAGTAGCTGACCGCCTCCAGCCCCGGCTCGACGCCCGGGATCGCCTGGTTGTAGGCAGCGTAGGCGATCTCGGCCATGGTCTTGAAGCGCTCCGGCGCGCCCTTGACCACAAAGCGGTCGACGTCGAACTCCACGTCGTCGTCATGGACCTCGAGCAGGTAGGCCGCGATCATCTGCGCCTTGGCGCGGATCTTGCGGCCGGCCATCGCGGTGGCAGCCCCGGCTACCGGCGTGGACCGGGAGCCATAGGTGCCGAGTCCATACGGAGCGGTGTCCGTATCCCCTTCCTCGATCGTGATGGAGTCGGCAGGTATGCCGATCTCGCTTGCCAGGATCTGGGCGAATGTGGTGGCGTGCCCCTGCCCCTGGCTGATCGTCCCCAGACGCGCGATGGCCGACCCCGTGGGATGCACCCGGATTTCGCAAGAGTCGAACATCCCCATCCCGAGGATGTCGCAATTCTTGACGGGCCCGGCGCCCACGATCTCGGTGAAATGCGTGAGCCCGATGCCCAGCAGCTTGCGCGTCTCGCCCCGCTTGAAGGCCTCCACGCGCTCGGCCTGCTCCCGCCGCAGGCCCTCGTAGTCGACGGCCTTCAGCGCCTTGTCCCAGGCTGTGTGGTAATCGCCGCTGTCATATTCCCAGCCCAGAGCACTGGTGTAGGGGAACTGGTCGGCGCGGATGAAGTTCTTGGCGCGAAGTTCGGCGGCATCCATGCCGAGTTCGATGGCCAGCACCTCGATCATCCGCTCGATGAAATAGGCCGCCTCGGTCACCCGGAAGGAGCAGCGATAGGCCACGCCGCCCGGCGCCTTGTTGGTGTAGACCCCGTCCACGCCCACATAGGCCACGGGGATATCATAGGAGCCCGTGCAGATGTGGAAGAAGCCGGCCGGGAACTTCGTCGGGTCGGCGCAGGCGTCGAAGGCGCCGTGGTCGGCCGTAACGTGGCAATGCAGGCCGGTGATCTTGCCATCCCTGGTGGCGCTGATCTTGCCCTTCATCCAGTAGTCCCGGGCAAAGGCGGTGGCCATCAGGTTGTCCATCCGGTTCTCGATCCACTTCACCGGCTTGCCGGTGACAATGGAAGCAACGATCGAACAGACGTAACCGGGATAGACCCCGACCTTGTTGCCGAAGCCGCCACCGATATCGGGCGAGATCACGCGGATGTTGTGCTCCTCGATACCCGATAGCAGCGAGGCGACGGTGCGCACTACGTGCGGCGCCTGGAAGGTGCCGTAGACGGTCAGCTTGCCGTTCACCTTGTCCATCGAGGCAACGCAGCCGCAGGTCTCCAGCGGGCACGGATGGGTGCGGTGGTAATAGACCATCTCCTCGGCCACGACCTCGGCGCTCTCGATCGCCTGGTTCGTCGCGGCCTCGTCGCCTTCCTCCCACAGGAAAATGTGGTTGTGATGCCGGCGGGCGCCGTGAGCGCCTTCGGTCTGGTCCGCGATATCCTCGCGGAGCACCACGTCCGATTGCAGCGCCTCGAACGGGTCGGTCAGGACGGGCAGTTCCTCGTAGTCCACCTCGACGGCGGCGATCCCGTCGGCGGCGGCGTAGCGGTCGGTCGCCACGACGAAGGCGACCTCCTGGCCCTGGAACAGCACCTTGCCGTCGGCCAGAACCATCTGCTTGTCGCCGGCAAGCGTCGGCATCCAGTGCAGGCTGAGCGGCTCGAGATCCTTCGCCGTCAGCACGGCAAGCACACCCGGCACCTTCAGCGCCTCTTCGGTGCGGATCGCGTTGACGCGGGCGTGGGCATAGGGCGAGCGCACGAAATCGCCGAACAGCATGCCGGGCAGCTTCACGTCGTCGACGTAATTGCCCTTGCCTTGCGTGAACCGCGCGTCCTCGACGCGCTTGCGGGAACAGCCGAGGCCCTTGAGGCCGGCGACGCGCTGCTCGCGGGTGGGGGGCGACTGGTCGTTCATTCTGCGGCCTCCTTCGCGGCGTTCATCTCGGCCGCGGCGGCGAGGATGGATTTGACGATGTTCTGGTAGCCCGTGCAGCGGCAGAGGTTGCCGGCCATGCCGAAGCGCACCTCCTCCTCGGTCGGATTCGGGTTCTCCTGCAGCAGCCGATGGGCACGGGTGATCATGCCCGGCGTGCAGAAGCCGCACTGAAGCCCGTGGTGCTCACGGAAGGACTGCTGCAGCACGTGCAGGGCATCGGGGGTCCCGATCCCTTCGATGGTGGTGATCTCGGCCCCGTTGGCCTGGGCAGCGAACACGGTGCAGGATTTCACCGACTTGCCGTTCAGATCGACGGTGCAGGCCCCGCAATGCGAGGTTTCGCAGCCGATATGCGGGCCGGTGATCCCGAGCTTTTCCCGCAGAACGTGGATCAGAAGCTCGCGTGCCTCGGCGAGCAGGTCGTGGTCCTCGCCGTTGACCTTCAGCTGGATGTGCATCTTGCTCATGTCTCTCTCCCTCAGGCCCGCGACCAGGCGCGTTCGATGGCGCGCGAGATGATCACGCCTGCGACGTGACGCTTGAAGTCGACGGGGCCGCGGTTGTCCTCCATCGGGTCGATCTCCTCCAGCGCGGCGGCGACGGCGGCCTTCACGGCGCCGGCGTCACAGGCGGTGCCGACGAGCGCCGCGCCCGCGGCCTCCGAGAACACCGGCACATCGCTGAGGTTGGTCATCGCGATCGCGGCCGTGGCGCATTCGCCGCCCTGCTTCGAGAGCTGCACGGCGCAGGCAGCGGTGGCGTAATCGCCGATCTTGCGCTTCTGCTTCTCATAGGCATAGCCACCCGTCGGCGCGACAAAGGTGATGCGGGTCAGGAGTTCCTCATCCTCCCGCTCCGTCATGTAGGCGGCCTCGTAGAAGTCGCGTGCGGCGACATCGCGGCTGCCATCGGGGCCAACCAGCGTGAAGGTCGCGTTGAGGCACTGCATCAGCCCCGGCATGTCGTTGCCCGGGTCTCCGTTGGCGACGTTGCCGCCGATGGTGCCGACATAGCGCACCTGCGGGTCCGCGATCTGCAGCGCCGCCTCGCGCAGGATCGGCGCGGCCTGGGCCAGCACGTCGTTGGTGATCAGCTCGTTCTGGGTCGTCATCGCCCCGATCGAGACCTTGCCTCCGGTGATCGCGATGCCCTTCAGCTCGTCTATGTCCTGAAGGTCCACGAGATGGTCCACGGAGGCCATCCGGAGCTTCATCATCGGGATCAGGCTGTGGCCGCCCGCAAGCGCCCGCGCGCCATCCCCGTGTTCCTGCAACAAGGCAATCGCCGACGCGACATCTGCCGGCCGATGGTAATCGAAAGCCGCTGGTATCATCTGGTGTCCTCCCTTGGGCGGGCATGCCCGCTTGGACATCAGATTAGTGGGGTTTCATGCCGCGGATCGCGGTCTTGAACCGGCGCCACCACTTCGCTCACGAAATGCGAATGGGCTGCACGAGTTGCGCATCTCGTGCGCGCGTCCTTTTTTTGCAGGGCGTTCGGCGCAGCCCGGCGGGTATGCCTCTGTTCTGGGGGCGGCGTTCAGATGCCGAGGATCTCGCGCACCTCGGGCAGGCGCGAGCGGCTGACCGGTACCTTCGGCAGCGACCGGACGTTGTCGAAATAACAGACGCCCGAGTCCTTGCGCCGCTCGAACCCGGTCACGAAGGCACGGTTCACGAGGTAGCTCCGGTGGGTGCGCAAGAACATCTCCTCCGGCAGGCGGGAGGCGGTTTCGGTGATCGACCAGGGACAGAAGAACTTGTCCTCGCCGACGTAGAGCATCGTGTAGTGGCCCTCCGCCCGCACCGCCGCGATCTGCTCCGGCGCCACGAAGCGGGTGCGGCCATCCTTCTCGTAGGGCACGCGAACGGCAGTCGCAGCACGCGGTTCGACCGGCGGCGCTGCAGCCGCGGCCGGTACGGGCTCGGCGACCGGGTCCGGCGCGGGGGCGATCTCCGGCGCGGGCTCGGTCGCCTCATCCGCCTGCGAGAAGCTCACCCCGGTCAGCAGGAAGGCGCCGGAGATCACGAAAACGGTTAGGGTCACGCCGAAGGCCAGGAATTCGTTGCTCATCCAGGTCATCTCCGTCTCGCCCACCTCCTGCGAAACGAAACCGGTGCCCTGCATGGCGATGAAATGCACGGCGAAGACCGCGAGGCCGAAGCCGACCGTCCCCAGGACGATGTTGCGCGAGCCTCGCCGGCTGTAGGCCAGCGCCACCGCGCTGACGCTGAGCGCGACCGAGGCCGCGACGGCGAACGCGATGCCCCCGGGCGAATAGACCGGGCGGCAGATCTGCATCCCCGACATCCCGATGTAGTGCATCGCGGGAATGCCGAGCCCGATGATGCCGCCCGCCAGGGCGATCCGCCCCGGTGAACGCCTGCCGAAATGCAACAGCAACAGGGCAAGGCCGACGATCAGGATCGCCACCAGCGCAGAGATCAGCGTGACCAGCGCATCGTAGTAGAAGGCGATCGGCAGCCGCATGCCCAGCATGGCCACGAAATGCATCGACCAGATGCCGCCCCCGAGGCAGATGGCGGCCATGCTGACCACCAGTTTGCGGCGCGGCGCGGGCAGGCGCGAGGCGCCCTGCAGCAGCGACAGCCCGGTAAAACCGGCCATCAAGGCAACCGCAAGCGACGCCAGCACCAGCCGGGTGTCGTAGCTGTATTCGAGCAAGTTCGTGTCCTCCCCGGGAAGCCGGGCTCGGCTCACGGCTCCCCGACGACACTATTTGCGGAGGACGGCGCGGCGTCAACGGGGGCGCGGCGCCCTGCCCCCGATCCGCGGCAACGGACCGGAGGACGGGGCGCCCGGCGGCCTACCGGTTGCGATAGAGCAGCGAGACGCCGTCGGCGAAGACATGCACCTTCTCGGGCTGGGCCGCGAGCCGCAGGGTCTTGCCCTTCAGGCCGCGATGGATGCCTGGCAGCTTGGCGATAACCGGCTCCTTGCCCTCGTGCTCGGGCACGAAGAACAGCAGCGTCACCTCGCCGAGATTTTCCTGCACATCGACCGTCGCCGAGAACGCGTTGTCGGGGTCGTCGGTGAGCTGCATGTCCTCCGGCCGGATGCCGACGTTGACGCGGCGGCCCATGTCGCTCTCGACCGACGGATAGGCCGAGACGACGATGCCGTGATCTCCCTCCAGCCGCACACTGGTGCGTTCGCCGGTGCCGACGATCTCGCCGGGCAGCAGGTTCATCGCGGGCGAGCCGATGAACTGCGCCACGAACTCGTTCTGCGGCGTTTCGTAGAGCTCCAGCGGCGTGCCGACCTGGCTGATCCCCTTGTCGGCCAGCACGACGATCCGGGAGGCAAGCGTCATCGCCTCCACCTGGTCGTGGGTGACGTAGATCATCGTGCGGTCGGGCATGCTCTCCTTGAGCTGGGCGATCTCCAGCCGGGTCGCGACCCGCAGCGCGGCGTCGAGGTTGGAAAGCGGCTCGTCGAACAGGAAGACCTTGGGATCGCGCACGATGCAGCGCCCGATCGCCACCCGCTGCCGCTGGCCGCCCGAAAGCGCCTTGGGCAGCCGGTCGAGATAGGGGGTGAGCTGCAGGATGTCGGCCGCCTTGCGCACCGCCGTGTCGATCTCCGCCTTGCTCTTGTTCGCCAGTTTCAGCGCGAAGGCCATGTTGTCGTAGACCGTCATGTGCGGATAGAGCGCATAGGACTGAAAGACCATCGCGATCCCGCGCTGCGCGGGCGGCACGTCATTGACGACCTGCCCGTCGATCTGCAGCTCGCCGTCGCTGATCTTCTCGAGACCGGCGATCATCCGCAGGAGCGTGGACTTGCCACAGCCGGACGGCCCGACAAAGACGATCAGCTCGCCCGCGTCGATGTCCAGGTTGATGCCCTTCAGCACTTCGACCTCGCCGTAGCGCTTGCCGACATCGGTGAGTTTCAGTCCGGCCATTTCCAGCTCTCCCCAGCTCAGGCAGTCCGTTCGACGGCGAAGGCCGCCTGGTAGGGCGGCAGGGTGATGCCGCCATCTTCGAAAGTCGAGGTGAAGGGCGTGCCCTTGTCCTGCATCCAGTTACCCGCCGGCAATGGCACCCGCCGCGCCTTGTCCGACAGGTTGAAGGCACAGAACACGCGGGCCCCGTCGTGGGCGCGGATGAAGGACAGGAACTGCTCCTCCCCCGCCACGGCCTCGAAACTCCCCTTCACGATCGCCGGGTGCGATTTCCGGAATGCGATCATCTGGCGGTAGAAGGCGAGCATGCTGTCGGGGTCGTCCTCCTGCACGTTCACCGCGTGGTTCAGGTGCTCCACCGCCATCGGCAGCCAGGGCTTACCCTCGCTGAAACCGCCGTTCTGCTGGTCCCGGTTCCAGGGCATGGGCGTGCGGCAGCCGTCGCGGCCGCGGAACTTGGGCCAGAAGCGCTTGCCGTAGGGGTCCTGCAAATCCTCGTAGGCGACATAGACCTCCTCCAGGCCGAGCTCCTCGCCCTGGTAGAGGCAGACCGAGCCGCGCATCGACAGCAGCACCCCCGCAAGCACTTGCGCCAGTTGCGGCGTCAGGCTCCAGCGGGACACGTAGCGTGGCACGTCGTGGTTCGAATAGGCCCAGCAGGCCCAGCCGTCCGACGCGATCTCGTCGAAGCGCGTCAGCGTGTCCGCCACATAGGTTCCGCTCGGGAAGGCATTGGCGAGAAACGCGAAATCGTAGCACATGTGCAGCCGGTCGTTGCCGGCCGTGTACTCCGCCTGCACCTCCATGCCGCGCTGGCTCTCGCCGACTTCGCCGACCGAGGTGATGGCGCCGTACTCGTCCATCAGCTTGCGCAGACGGGTCAGGAAGGCGAGGTTCTCGGGCTGGGTCTTGTCGTAGAGGTGGTTCTGGAAGTTGTAGGGGTTCACCGCAGGGGCGGTCTTGTCGTTGATCTCTTCAGGCTTCAGCGCAGGATTGTCCCGCAACTGTTTGTCGTGCACATAGAAATTCACCGTATCGAGCCGGAAGCCATCGACCCCGCGATCGAGCCAGAAGCGGGCTACGTCCAGCAGCGCATCCTGCACCGCGGGCTCGTGGAAGTTGAGGTCCGGCTGGTCGATCAGGAAGTTGTGCAGGTAGTACTGCATCCGCTCCCCGTCCCATTCCCAGGCCGAGCCGCCAAAGATCGACAGCCAGTTGTTGGGCGGCGTGCCGTCAGGCTTGGGATCGGCCCAGACGTACCAGTTCGACCGCGCGTTGTCGCGGCTCTGACGGCTCTCCTGGAACCAGGGGTGCTGCGACGAGGTGTGCGACAGCACAAGGTCGATCAGCACCTTGAGCCCCAGTTCGTGCGCCCGCTGGATCAGCGCATCGAAATCGCCGAGCGAGCCGAACATCGGATCGACGTCGCAATAGTCGGAGACGTCGTAGCCGAAATCGAGCATCGGCGAGCGGAAGAACGGCGAGATCCAGATCCCGTCCACGCCCAGCGAGGCGATATGCGGAAGGCGGTGGATGATGCCGGCAAGGTCGCCGACGCCATCGCCGTTCGTGTCCTGGAAGGAACGCGGATAGATCTGGTAGATCACCGCGCCGCGCCACCAGTCCGGATCGCCGCGGCGGGCGTCCGGTGCGGAGGAGAAGTCGAGGTGCGTCTCTACAAAGCTCATGTCTGACTCACGTATCTTGTTTACTTGACCGAGCCGGCCAGGAGGCCGCGCACGAGGTATCGCTGCATGGCGAAGAACACCAGGATCGGCACCGCCATCGAGATGAAGGCCGCCGTAGCCAGGATCTCCCAGTCGCCGCCGCGGGTGCCCAGCATCTCGACGATCTGCCGGGTCATGACGGTCGTTTCGCCGGAACTGTCGATCAGGAACACCATGGCCACCAGAAGGTCGTTCCAGGTCCAGAGGAACTGGAAGATCGCGAAGGAGGCCAGCGCCGGGAAGCTGAGGGGCAGGATGATCTTCACGAAGATCTGGAAATCCGTCGCCCCGTCGACCTTGGCGTTCTCGATGATGTCGCGCGGCAGCCCGGCCATGTAGTTGCGCAACAGGTAGATCGCGAGCGGCAGGCCGAAGCCCGTATGGGCAAACCAGACCCCGAGGTAGCCCTTTCCGATCCCGATATTGTTGTGGAACTTCAACAGCGGGATCAGCGCCAGTTGAAGCGGAACCACGAGCAGCCCGACCACGCAGGCGATCAGCAGCGCCCGGCCGGGGAATTCCATCCAGGCCAGCGCATAGGCTGCGAAAGCGGCGATCAGGATCGGGATGATCGTGGAGGGGATCGTCACCGTCAGGGTCGAGAAGAAGGCCTTGGTCATGCCCTCGGAGTTGCGCGGATCGAACAGCATGAACTCGTAGTTCGCCAATGTGAACTCCGGCGGCGTCGTGGCGGTCACGAAGATCCGCTGGCCGCGCGAGCCGGTGAAGGCCTCGGTGTTCTCCAGCCGGAAGGATCCGTCCGCATTCAGCGTCAGCCTGCCGTCCTCGCCGAGGTCGGCCGTCTCGCCGGGCGCATAGGCGTCGATTTCGCGCGAGGACACGCCCCAATGGGCGATGTCGCCCGTGGCACTTCCCTCGAAAACATTGCCCTCGATCACGAAGACCCCGCCCTGTTCGATCTGGTCGCTCGCCGAGGGGGCGCGATACACAGAGTTCTGCTCGGTCGGGAACAGCGCCTTCCACCATCCGGTCGACGAGATCTGGTCCGAGGTCCGGAAGGACGAGACGAAGAGCCCGACCGTGGGAAAGATCCACAGCAGCACGAGGAACAGGACGGAGAGGTGAACCGCCCAGGTCAGCCCGGATTTGTGTCCTGCGATATTGTCCATTTGCCGGCCCTCCTACCGCATTTCCTTGCGCGCGTTGCGCACGTTCCAGACCAGGATCGGCGTCACGAGCAGCATGATGATCATCGCCGCCGCCGAGCCCACGCCCCAGTCGTTGGCCCGGAACATCTTGTCGTACATGTAGTTCGCCAGCACCTGCGTGCCCCACTGGCCGTTGGTCATGGCGAAGACGATGTCGAAGACCTTCAGCACGGTCAGCGTGATCGTCGTCCAGACCACCACGATGGTCGACATGATCTGCGGCACCTTGATCTTGAAGAAGATCTGGAACGGCCCGGCGCCATCGACGATGGCGGCTTCGACCGTCTCTTCGGGGATGCCGCGCAGGGCGGCGGAGAGGATCACCATGGCAAAGCCGGTCTGGATCCAGATCAGCACCGCCATCAGGAACAGGTTGTTCCAGGGCGCCAGCTGAAGCCAGTGCTGCGGCTCGCCGCCCATCGCGACCCAGATCGCGTTCAGCACGCCGATCTGCTCCACGTCGACAGGGCGGGATTCATAGACCAGTTTCCAGATCACCGAGGCCCCGACCATCGAGATTGCCATCGGCATGAAGATCAGCATCTTGGCGATGTTGCCCCAGGACAGCCGGTCGGTCAGCTGGGCCACGACCAGGCCGAAGGCGGTGGACATGGCGGGCACCACGATCAGCCAGAACATATTGTTTCCAAGGGCTTCTCGGAACTTCTGCTCGCCGAACATGAAGGCGTAGTTGTCGAATCCGATGCTGCCGTCGCGGGCAATCAGCGACAGGCGCAGCGTCTCGAACACCGGATAGGTCAGGTAGAGCCCGAGCGCGATCATCGCCGGGGCGAGGAACAGCCAGGGGCGAACCATGTTGGCGCGGGATATGTTGTGGCCCGCGGAAAGCTCGCCGGTGGCGAACATGAAATCGGTGAGCCGCCAGAGCCCGAAGACGACCGCCGCTCCCACCGCCAGCCAGAACAGCCAGGGCGCGGTGAAGCGCGCGTCCGACATCAGCAGCGCGACAAGGATCAGGAGCGCCGGAACGGCAAGCAGAAAGATCTGCCCGAGCCGGCGCCGACGACCGGCCTCGGCTTCGCCGATGACCCGGGCCGGCATCAGCAGGCGGTCCAGCAGGTAGTTGGACAGGTAGAAATACCCGACGCAGCCACCGACGCCGATGATGATGGTCACGAGACCTTGCAAGGCCGGATTCATGTTTCCCCTCCCCAACCCGCGACGTGTCGCGCGGTTCGAACAAGGGCGGCCCGCGAGGAAGGCGGGCCGCCCGGGATCGCTTTCGAGCCGGTTACTTCAGCGCGTCCCAGGACCGCTGGATGTCGTCGGCCACGGCCTTGGCATCCTTGCCGCCGGTGTAATCCACCATGCCGGTCCAGAAGGTGCCGGCGCCGATGGCGGCGGGCATCAGGTCGGACCCGTCAAAGCGGAAGGTGGTCGCGTTGAGCAGGATCTCGCCCTGCTTGCGCAGGATGTCGTCCCGGTAGGCATCGAGGTTCACGCCCTTGTGCGGCGCGAGGAAGCCGGACTGGTTCATGAAGACCTCGCTCGCGATCGGCAGGGTCAGGAACTCCATCAGGGCTTCCGCGCCCGGGGTGGGATCGGTGATCGCCAGCACGGTGCCGCCGCCCAGGACCGGGTTGCCGAGGTCCTTCTCGGCGAAACCGGGCAGATAGAAGAAGTCCGCATCCACGCCGGGCTCGACGCCTTCGGGGAAGAAGGCGGTGGCGAAGGAGGCCTGGCGGTGCATGTAGCACTGCGGCGGCGAGGAGAAGAGGCCCTTGGGGCTGTCACGGAAGTCGGTCGAGGCCACCGCGCCGGAACCGCCGGAGACGAAGGAATCGTTGCGGGCGAACCAGCCGTATTCCTCGATCGCCTCGATCACCCGCTCGTCGTTGAACGGCATCTCGTTGCTGACCCACTGGTCATAGACCTCTGGCGGCTGCGTGCGCAGCATCATGTCCTCGACCCAGTCGGTCGCCGGCCAGCCGGTTGCCGCGCCGGAACCGAGGCCGATGCACCAGGGCGTCTCGCCGTCGGCGGCGATCTGCTCGGTCAGCGCCTTCAGGTCTTCCATGGTCTCCGGCACGTCGTAGCCCGCATCGTCGAAGTTGTCGGGGCTGTACCAGACCAGGCTCTTGAGGTTCACGTTGTAGAAGTAGCCGTAGAATTCCGGCGCGCCGCTGGCATCCGGATAGGTGCCGAGATCGACCCAGGACTGGCCCGCGGCGTAGTTGTCGGTGACCCACTGCTTCATGTCGTCGCCGAGCGGGGTGAGTTGCCCCTTGGCGGCGAGCACGGCGGCAAGGCCGGGCTGCGGGAAGACCGCGATGTTCGGGGGCGAGCCGGCCTCGGCGTCGATCACGATCTGCTGCTCGAAGCTGTCGGAGCCGGTGTAGACGGCCTTGGCGCCGGTGGCGGCCTCGAAATAGGCAAGCACGTCGCGGAAGAAGCCATCTTCCGGGGTGAGCCAGGGGCCGGCCACGGTGACGGTCTGACCGCTCAGGTCAGGCGCCTCGGCGGCCCAGGCCTCGTAGCTGTCCCAGCTGAAAGGGCCCTCGCCCGGCGCGAACTTGAGCTCCTGCGCGCCCGCGGTTCCAGCGATCAGGGCCAGACTTGCCACGCCGGCCATGAGTTTCAATGTCATTGTTAGCCTCCCGAATGAGCCGCCCGGGCTTTCGGCCCTGCGGCAGGTTTGCCCGCGCCAGGGAGAATCATGCCCAAAGCGCTTTGGACAAGAGTCACCTAGTCCTTTGGCATCACCCTGTCAACGCGGACAGCTTACGCCCAAAAACATGGATTCGAAGAGGAAAACGGCATCATGCTGCACATTTTTTGGACCCAAAGCCCTTTGACTCTCCCCGATGCGCAGGCGTAACGTCGCACAGTGCAACCCGGACCCGACGCCGATGAACCTCAAGGACCTGGCAGCCACCCTCGGGCTCAGCCAAACCACAGTGAGCCGTGCGCTCAACGGCTATCCGGAGGTCTCCGAAGCCACCCGCAAACGGGTGCACGAGGCCGCGCGCGAACACGGCTACCGCCCCGACAGCCGCGCCCGGTCGCTGGCCACCGGACGGGCGATGGCGGTGGGCCTGGTGCTCACGACCTCGGCCCGCCAGGAGATCGTGAACCCCGTCTTCGCCGATTTCGTCGCCAGCGCCGCCGAGACGCTGGCCGCTCGCGGCTACGACATCGTCATGTCGCTGGTCACCGAGGCCGAACAGACCGCCGTCTACCGGTCGCTGCTGCGCAAGGGGCGGGTCGACGGGCTGATCATGCAGGCCCCGCTCACCGGCGATGCGCGGATCGGGATCCTGCACAAGATCGGATTGCCCTTCGTGGTGCATGGCCGCGTCTCCGACCATGACGAGGCCTATTCGTGGATGGACATGGACAACCGGCATGCCTTCCACACGGCGACCGACCACCTGCTCGACCTCGGACATCGCGACATCGCGCTGATCAACGGGATCGAGGACATGGATTTCGCACATCGGCGGCGCGAAGGCTTCATCGACGCGCTGGCCGCGCGCAACCTGCGCCCGCGCAGCGACCTGATGGCGAGTGCCGCCATGACCGAGAGCTACGGCCATGACACCGCGCAACGGTTGCTGGCGCAGCCGCAGCCCCCCACGGCCTTCCTCGCCTCCTCCATGCTGGTGGGCATGGGCGTGCACCGGGCGATCCGGGAGGCCGGGCTGCAGATGGGCCAGGACGTGTCGGTCGTGGTCCATGACGACGGGCTTTCCTATCTCCCGAACGGCACGCCGGAGCAGCCCCTCTTCACCGCCACCCATTCCCCGGTCCGCCAGGCCGGCCATCTCTGCGCCGAGATGCTGCTGCGGCTGATCGCCGATCCCTCCGAGGGGCCGATCCACACCAAATTGCAAGCCTCGTTCCTGGCCGGCCCCTCCACCGGGCCGGCTCCAATCCAGTAAGGACCCTGCCATGTACAAGCGCAGCGACTTTCCCGACGGTTTCCTCTTCGGCGCCTCGACCGCCGCCTACCAGATCGAGGGGCATTCCTTCGGCGGCGCCGGCCGCACCCACTGGGACGATTTCGCCGCCACCCCGGGCAACGTGGTGCGCGCCGAGGATGGCGCCGTGGCCTGCGACCATTATCACCGCTGGGAAGAGGATCTGGACCTGATCCGCGACGGAGGTTTCGACGCCTACCGCTTCTCCGCGTCCTGGGCGCGGGTTCTGCCGGAGGGTCGCGGTGCGGTGAACGCCGAAGGGCTCGATTTCTACGACAAGCTGGTCGACGGGATGCTGGAGCGCGGCATCAAGCCGATGCTGACGCTCTACCACTGGGAACTGCCCTCGGCGCTGGCCGACCTCGGAGGCTGGCGCAACCGGGACGTCGCGAGCTGGTTCGCCGATTACGCCGAGGTGCTGATGGGCCGCCTTGGCGACCGGATCTGGAAGACGGCGACGATCAACGAGCTCTGGTGCGTCAGTTTCCTCAGCCATTTCCTCGGCATCCATGCGCCCGGCGTGCGCGACATCCGCGCCGCCGCCCGCGCGATGCACCACGTGATGCTGGCCCATGGCACCGCGACGCAGGCGCTACGCGCGATGGGCGTGGGCGATATCGGCGCCGTCTGCAACTTCACCTACGCGCAACCGGCCAGCGGCTCGCCCGAAGACATCGAGGCGGCAGCGACCTTCGATGATTATTACAACAACTTCTTCATGTCCGGCTTCTTCCACAAGAAATACCCGGAGCGCATTGTCACCGCCATGAAGGACCACCTGCCCGCCGGCTGGCAGGACGATTTCGACGTGATCGGAACGCCCGTCGACTGGCTCGGCGTCAACTACTACACCCGCGAGATCATCAAGGCCGTGGACGGTCCCTGGCCGGCCCACACCTCCATCGAGGGGCCGCTGCCCAAGACGCAGATGGGCTGGGAGATCTACCCGGAGGGGCTGCTGCACTTCCTGCGCCGCTGCCACACGGACTATTCCGGCGACCTGCCGCTCTACGTCACCGAGAACGGCATGGCGAACCCCGACCTCGTGATCGACGGAAAGGTCGACGACGTGGTGCGCATCGACTACCTCGCCCGTCACTTCGATGCCGCCAAGCAGGCGATCGCGGAGGGCGTGCCGCTCGAGGGGTATTTCGTCTGGTCGCTGATGGACAATTACGAGTGGGCCCTGGGCTACGAGAAGCGCTTCGGGCTGATCCACGTCGATTTCGATACGTTGCAGCGGACGCCCAAGGCGTCCTATCTGGCCCTCCAGGCCGCCCTAGCCAGCTGAGGATCGCCCATGCCCGCCCCTTCCCTGCTCGCCGACATCGGTGGCACCAACACCCGCGTCGCCCTCGCCCGCAACGGCCAGGTGATCAGCGGCTCCGTCCGCCACTTTCCCAACGCCGAATTCGACTCCCTCGAGCCGGTTCTGCGCCACTATCTCGAGGAGACCGGCACCGAGACCCCCGCCGCCGCCTGCCTCGCCATGGCCGGGCCGGTTCGGGAAGGGGTCGGCACGCTGACCAATCTCGACTGGACGCTCGACACGGCCACCCTCGCACATGCCACCGGCGCCGGCACGGTGACCCTGCTCAATGATCTCCAGGCGCAGGGCCACGCCCTCGGCCACCTGCCGAGCGAGGCGCTGTTCTCGGTGATCGCGGGCCCGCCACCGCGCATCCAGGCGACCCAGCTGGTCATTGGCGTCGGCACGGGCTTCAACGCCGCACCGGTGTTCGACACCCCGGCCGGGCGTTTCGTGCCCCCCTCGGAAAGCGGCCACGTCAGCCTGCCCCTGCGCAGCGACACCGACATGCGCCTCGCCCGTTTCCTGGAGCAATCGCACGGCTTCGCAGCCGTCGAGGACGCGCTCTCCGGCCGCGGGCTCGTCGCCTTGCACGAGTTCGCCTGCATCGAGGCGGGCACCCCCGAAAAGGCCATTCCCAAGGGCAAGCAGATCATGGCCGCCGTGGCCGAGGGCGATCCGCTGGCGCGGGCGGCAGCGGGGCATTTTGCCCGCCTGCTGGGCGCGGTCGCGGGCGACCTTGCGCTCACCCAGCTGCCCTTCGGCGGCATCTTCCTGATCGGCGGCGTCGCCCGGGCGATGGCGCCCTACCTATCCGAGATGGGCTTCACCGAGGCGCTGCGCGACAAGGGACGGTTCTCCGGCTTCATGGAGCAGTTCCCGGTGACGGTGGTCTCGGACGACGACGCGGCCCTCACTGGGATGGCGCTTCACCTGCAGGCGCTGCTCGCGCTGAGCTGACGGCGCACCGCGGCCCGGGCATGCCCCGCCCCGGCCGCCAGAGAAAAGCCTGCGACACGGGGCATCGCGCAACCCGATCTTAACGGCTTGCCGGCTAGAGACGGCTGGCAAGCCAAGATTGGGACGCCCCCATGATCGATTCCTACCCCTCGCGCCGGTGCCGGGCATGACCGCGGTCTACGCCCTTCCGGCCCGGCTCGACCTCCCCGCCGCAACGCCACTCGCAGGAGAGCTCCGGTCTCTCCGTGGCGCCCCCCTGTCGGTAAGCGCCGATGCCGTGACGCACCTCGGAACGCCCTGCCTGCAGGTGCTGCTCTCCGCACAGCGGAGCTGGCAGGCGGATGGGCACCGGCTGACACTCGAAACCCCCTCCCCCGAGATGGACGAGCAACTCGCCCTCTTCGGCCTGAGCACGGCCGATCTTGAAGCATTGCCAGAGGAGCGATGAAAAATGAGCCTTCGCGTTCTCGCAGTCGATGACAGCCGGACCATCCGGGACATGTTGAAACTGGCCCTGACCCAGGCGGGGTTCGTCCCGAGCCTCGCAGAGGATGGCCTTCATGGGCTGGAAGTCCTCGGCGAGATGGCGCCGGATGCCATCATCACGGACATCAACATGCCCCGCATGGACGGGTTCGGCTTCATCGAGGCGGTTCGCCGGCTCGACGGCCACCGCGCTACGCCGATCCTGGTGCTCACCACCGAAAGCGCCCCGGAGATGAAGGCGCGTGCGCGCTCGGCCGGGGCCACCGGGTGGATCGTCAAACCCTTCGATCCGGTGAAGCTGGTGCGCGCACTCAACATGGTCGCCGGCCCCGGAGGTGCACAATGACCACGCCAGACCCGATGGCCGAAATCCGTGCGTCCTTCTTCGTCGAATGCGAGGAACTCATGGAGGCGCTTCAGGACGGGCTGACCATGCTCGACGGCGGCGATGCCGATGACGAAACGGTCAACATCTGCTTCCGTGCGGTTCACTCGATGAAAGGGGGGGCCGGCGCCTTCGGTCTCGACGATCTCGTCCGTTTCTCTCACCGCTACGAGACCGTCCTCGACGAGGTCCGCGCCGGCCGGCTGGAACCCGGGCACGATGTCGTGCTGCTCTTCATGCGCGCCGCCGACATCCTGTCGGACATCGTGCATTACTCGCGCGACGGCCTGCCTGTGGATCCGGACAAGGTCGAGCCGACGCTTCGGGAGCTGGAGGCGCTGATCTCGGACGAGGCGGAGGAAGAGGAGGCGGAGGTCACCGATTTCCAGCCGATGACCCTCGCACTGCCCTTCGGAGGCCCGCCCGCCGACCGGGTCGTCCGGATCCGGTTCGCTCCGGAGCCCGACCTCTTCACCTCCGGCAACGAGCCCGTTCATTTGCTGCGCGCGCTGGCCGCACTGGGCGAGATGCAGATCACTCCCGACCTGAGCGAGGTTCCCACGCTGGACGCGCTCGATCCCGAGGCCGCCTGCCTGGCCTGGGAGATCGTGCTCACGACCAATCGGGATCGCGCGGAGATCGAGGAGACTTTCGAGTTCGTCGAGGGGTTGTGCAAGCTGTCGATCTGCGAGGAGCAGAGCGGGCTATCTCTCCCCTGCCTTCCCGGGCTGCCGCCGCTCGCCATGCCCCCGGCACCCGACGCTGGCGTTTCACCGTCGGCCGAGGTCCGACCGCGTCTCACCCTGACCGCTCCGCCCGATTGCAGCGACCCGGAGGAAGGCACACCTCCGCCCGATACCGCGAAGACCCACGCTCCCCAGCCTGCACCCGCCACCCCGATCGCCGTGGAGTCGCCAGTGGCCACCGCTGCCCGCCCCGCCACCACGCCGCCCAAGGCAACCGTTCGGGTCGATCTCGACCGGATCGAGCGGCTGGTGAACCTCGTGGGCGAACTGGTGATCAACCAGGCCATGCTGTCCCAGAGCGTCGCGCAGGCCGGGCTGCCGACGAACTCGCCGGTTGTCCAGGGCCTCGAGGACTTCATGCAGCTGACCCGGGATATCCAGGACAGCGTCATGATGATCCGGGCCCAGCCGGTCAAATCCCTGTTCCAGCGGCTCGCCCGCATCGTTCGAGACACTTCCGCGGCCGTCGGAAAACCGGTGCGCTTCGTCACGCGCGGCGAGGCCACGGAGGTCGACAAGACCGTCATCGAACGCCTCGCCGATCCCCTGACCCACATGATCCGGAACGCCGTCGATCACGGCCTCGAACGCCCGGAGGCCCGTCTGGCTGCCGGCAAGCCCTCCGAAGGCTGCATCACCCTCTCGGCCGCGCACCGTTCCGGCCGGGTGGTGATCGAGGTCATGGATGATGGCGGCGGGATCGACCGGCCGCGGGTCCAGGCGATTGCCGAGGAGCGTGGTCTGATCGATCCCGGCCAGGCAATGACCGACGCCGAGATCGACGCGCTGCTCTTCATGCCCGGATTCTCCACGGTCAAGCAGGTGTCCAACCTGTCCGGCCGCGGCGTGGGCATGGACGTGGTCCGGAAATCCATCCAGGATCTCGGCGGTCGCGTGTCCATCAGTTCCTCGCCCGGCAAGGGCACCTGTTTCTCCATCTCGCTGCCGCTGACCCTCGCCGTTCTGGATGGCATGGTTGTCGATGTCGCTGGCGAAGCGCTCGTGGTTCCCATCGGCGCGATCGCGGAGACCATGGCCTACCGTGAACAGGACATTCGCTCTGTCGGTCCCCGCACGCGCGTTCTGCATATCCGGGACAGCTTCGTGCCCCTCCTGGACCTCGGCGTCGAACTCGGCTTCCGCCCGGCGAAGGAAAGCAATGCAGGCAGTGTCGTCCTTCTGGTTGCCAACGAAGGCGAGACGCTTGGCGCCCTGATCGTCGACGCGATCCACGAACAACGGCAGGTCGTCATCAAGGGCCTGCAGCAGGGCTACGGGAACGCCCCCGGAATTGCCGCTGCAACGATCCTCGGGGACGGCCAGGTCGCCCTGATCCTCGATCCGGTCGACATGATGGCAAAGGCGGGCACCCGCCCCGGCCAGACCCAACCCGCACTCGCCCCAACAGGATGATGAGACCATGACCGATGTCGCAGCCACGGCCGTCGAGGCCACAGAACGCGAATTGCTCTCCTTTCGTGTCGGAGGGCAGGAGTACTGCGTGGATATCATGTCAGTGCGGGAAATCAGGGGCTGGACCCGTCCGACGCCGGTTCCGGGATCCCCGCATTGGGTACGGGGGGTGATCAACCTTCGGGGCACGGTGCTGCCGATCGTCGATCTCGCTCGGCGTCTCGGCATCTCGGCGGAGGACGCCAGCGACCGCAACGTGATCATCGTCGTCCATCTCGGGCAGCAGACGGTGGGGCTTCTGGTCGATGCCGTCTCCGACATCCTCTCCATCGCGGAGAACGACATGCGCCCGCCCCCGGACATCGCCTCGCGCGAAGGCGAAACCTTCATCAAGGCGCTGACCGTCGTCGAGGAACGCATGCTGCGCGTGCTCGAACTCGCGTCCCTGTTGCCCGACACAGGGCGAGAGGCCGCATGACGATCGCTCATCGCCTGCAACCTGACACTCGGGCCACGCGCGAGCGCCGCCAGTTCGACATCATCGCCGCGATCGCTCGCGCGGATGCGGGGCTGATGATCCCCCCCGAAAAGGCACCGATGGTGTTCGCTCGCATCACCAAGCGCATCCGCCAACTCGGCCTCGCGGACGCGGAGCAATATTGCGCGCTGGTGCTCGGTTCGGACGGGACATCGGAACGGCGCCACCTGATCTCCGCGCTGACGACCAATGTGACCGGGTTCTTCCGGGAGAGGCACCATTTCGATTTCCTCCGCCGGCAGATCCTCCCGGATATCGTCCCCCGTGCGAAGCGCGGTGAGCGGATACGGATCTGGTCGGCCGGATGCTCCAGCGGCCCGGAGCCCTACTCGATCGCGATGGTTCTTCTGGATGCCTTCCAGGATGCGCGCGATTACGACATCAGGATTCTCGCGACGGACATTGATGCCGAGGTGCTCGATGTCGCGCGTGCCGGGCGCTACGGCATCGAGCAACTGGCCCCCCTGCCGGATGGGTACCAGAAACGTTTCCTTCGCGCGCCGCATACCGACGGGCCGGGTTGCCCCCCGGAAGTCGCGCCGGAATTGAAGCAACTGGTTCGGTTCAAGGAGTTGAACCTGCTGGCACCATGGCCGATGCGCGGCACCTTCGACCTCATCTTCTGCCGCAATGTCGTGATCTACTTTGATCAGGACACCCAGATGGATCTCTGGTCGCGTTTCGCCGGCGCCTGCAAGACCGGCGGCCACCTGTTTCTCGGTCACTCGGAGAGATTGCCGCAGACGTTTCACGGCGCTTTCCGACCGGTCGCAACCACAACCTACCTCAGAACACCGGCTTCGCCGCCTGAGCAGCCGCCCCGCAAGGAATCCTGACAATGGCGCTCCGAGATCTTCTTCACGTCATGGTGGTCGACGACATGTCGACCAGCCGCGGCCTGATCCTGCAATCGCTCGACGGCTTCGGCGTCCGCAACGTTCGATACGCCTCCGATGGCCCATCTGCGTTGCAAGCCCTCAACACCCAGCCGGCGCATCTGGTCATTTCGGACTACAACATGCCTGGAATGGATGGCCTGCAGCTCTTGCACGCGTTGCGCCAGAGCCCGTCACTGGCCGGCATCGGTTTCATCCTGATCACGGGGAAGGCCGAGCGCTCGATTATCGAGGGCGGCCAGAAGCTTGGCATGAACAACTTCATCCGCAAACCGTTCGAGTCCAAAGACTTGCTGAATTGCATCGAAGCCGTGGTGGGACGGCTATGACCCACTGCAATGAAGAACCTTCTGATGACCTGTCGTCGGCGGACACCCCAAGGAGGATTCCGTCAAGGATCGTGATGCGGCAACTCGCGGCAGAGCTTTCGGGCCTGTCCGAGGCTCTTGAGCAATTTCAGCACGACCTTTCCGACATGCTCTTCGAGGCCCATGTTTCGCCCACGTTGATGCGCCGGGTTCAGGCGATCGACGGCACGACCCAATCCCTGCACGCGTTGTCCGGCGTGGCACGCACGCTCGCGGCTACCTGCGCCGGCACCGCGGCAACCGTGGATGCGCGGGAACTCGAAAGCCTCGTGCCTCTGGGTGAACTTCTGTTTCGATTGACCGGAAGCGGGAGTGAAGCGCCACGGAACCCGGAGAGTGGAAACGTGAGCCTCTTCTGAGACCACGAGCCCGGGTTCGGATGGAATAGTGGTGCCGTCCCCTCCGAGGGGAGAATTCCAAG
Organism: Tropicimonas sediminicola; assembly: GCF_900188335.1. GTDB lineage: Bacteria > Pseudomonadota > Alphaproteobacteria > Rhodobacterales > Rhodobacteraceae > Tropicimonas > Tropicimonas sediminicola. Next base: position 308,728 of record NZ_FZOY01000006.1, read on the forward strand.
TATCGCGTCCTGAAACCACCAGGGCGTCGGATTTCTCGCACGGCCGCGGCAACCGGCCGCTTGGCGCTCTCCCATCGCTTGGCGCCGCCTGCGAGGCAAGGAGACGGCCGCTGATGTCTGCTGCGGCGCTCGCGGCTCCGGTCCGGGGTTCCGGAAGCAAGCGACCATAAGAGCGCGCTTCTCCCGCCCAGGGTGGACGGTGTCGCCGGCATCTTCGAATGAAGGCGCCGGCGATTCCCTTGGGAAGTGAGATGGTCAGGACATCAGAAAGCCCGGCGTCGTCGCCGCAAGCGTCTCTTCCTCGTCGCTCATGCCGACCGCGAGGTGATCGAAAAGCGGTGTGCTGAGGTAGCGTTCTCCGGTGTCGGGCAGCATGGCGAGGATCACGGTTCCGGGTTCCGCCGTCTGCGCCATGTCGAGGGCAACCGAGAAGGTCGACCCGCCCGACACGCCGGTCAGGATGCCTTCGTTGGCCGCAAGCTTGCGCGCCATCGCCATGCCGTCGGCTCCGGCAATGGGCACCAGCCTGTCGTAGTAGGAATTGTCGATCGCCTCCTGAAGTACCAGCGGAATGAAGTTCGGCGTCCAGCCCTGGATCGGGTGCGGCTCAAAGGCCGGGTGGCCGGAGGCCGGTCCGCCCGCCTCTGTGCGCTCCTGCGGGATGCCGGATCCTAGAAGCTGGGCGTTCGCCGGTTCGCAGAGCACGATCTCGAGGTCCGGCCTCGCCTCGCGCAGGACCCGCCCGAGGCCGCTGACCGTGCCGCCGGTGCCGTAGCCGGTGACCACCGCATCAAGGCGTCGACCGTCGAAATCCGCGAGGATCTCCCGGGCCGTGGTGTTGGCATGGATCAGCGCGTTGGCCTCCGTCTCGAACTGGCCGGCCCAGAACCAGCCATGGGCGTCCGCGAGTTCCCGGGCCTTGGCGTACATCCCCGTGCCGCCGGCTTCCTTCGGGGTCAGGATCACCTTGGCGCCGAACATCCGCATCAACTGGCGCCGTTCCACCGAGAAGGTCTCGGCCATCGTCACAACGAGCGGATAGCCCTTGGCAGCGCACACCATGGCCAGGCCGACCCCGGTGTTGCCGGAGGTCGCCTCGACGACGGTCTGGCCGGGCGACAGGGCGCCGCTGCGTTCCGCTTCCTCGATGATCGAGATCGCGAGGCGGTCCTTGACCGACGCGCCCGGGTTGAAGAACTCGGCCTTCACGTAGAGTTCCACGCCCTCTGGCGCGAGACGGTTGATGCGGACCACGGGCGTATTGCCGATCGTGTCCAGCACGTTGTCGTAGAGTTGCTTTCGTCCGTCCGTCTGGCGTCTGGCTGCCTTGGCACTCTGGTCGGTCATCGCACTGTCCTCTCCGGGTTGCGCAGGTTTCGCGGCTTTTCTCGGGACGGGCGCGTTCCGAAACGCCCGGCCAGTGCCGACAAGGTTACCATGAACGGCGCCGCAATGGACCGTTCAGAACACGAACACATCGGCCGTCAGGTCCCTTGCATCGATGGCGAGCAGCAGCAGGCTGTCGCCCGTCCCATATCCGACGCGGGTATCCGCGCCGTCCTGGGCGATGGTCAGATCGGCGAAACCGGCCGCGCCGCTGTCGAAGCGGATGAGGTCGCGGTCAAGGTTCAGGTCGGTGATCGTGTCCGAACCGTCGCCGGCATTGAGGATGAAGGTGTCCGCGGACGTGCCGCCCGTCAGTACATCGTTTCCGGCCCCGCCTTCGAGCACGTCCCTCCCGCCGCGGCCATCGAGCAGGTTGTCACCGGAATTGCCCCGCAGCAGGTTCTTCCCGCCGGTGCCGTGACCATCGATATCGCCCTTGCCCGTCAGAACCAGCCCTTCGACATTCGGCGCGGCCGCTTCCAGATCGAGCGAGACTCCGGCGTGAATGGCATCGCTCTTGCCCATCTTCCGGCCCTCGACAACCCGGTCCCCGGCGCTGTCCACGACATAGATGTCATTGCCATGCCCGCCCCGCATGACATCATCGCCCGCTCCGCCGTCCAGCCTGTCGCCGCCGCGCCGCCCGATCAGCAGGTCGTCGCCGCCAAGGCCCGCGAGCAGGTTCGAACCGTTGTTTCCGGTTATCTTGTTCGCGCCGTCGTTCCCGGTGGCGTTGATATCGGCCGCCTCGAGCAATTCGAGGTTCTCGATCTCGCCGCCCTGCGCCGAAAGGTCGTAGCTGACGGAGCTGAGGACCAGGTCCTTGCCGCCATCCACCGCCTCGAAGATCTTCTGTCGGGCTTGGTGAATGCGGTAGGTGTCGTTGCCTGCCCCGCCATGAAGCTCGTCCGCCCCCCGTCCGGCATCGAGGAAGTCCCTGCCCTTGCCACCGTCGAGACGGTCGGCGCCGAAGCCGCCCAGCAGCACATCCGCCCCGGCTTCGCCATAGATCCAGTCGCGCCCCCTGCCCCCATCGGCCGTGTCGTTGCCGAACCCGGCGTAGATCACGTTGTCCCCGCCCGATCCGCTGATCCGGTCCGCGCCGCTGCCGGTGGTGACGTGTTCGAAGCCGCGGAACTCCTCTTCGGCGAAGCCTGACTGGGAGCCGGCCGCGCCGAGATCGATCACGTAGTCGACGGCCGCCCGCGTGGTGTCCAGCCGGTCGATACCCTCCCCGCCGTCGAGCATCTCGGCACTCGTGGCGGCGTCGGCGTAGAGGATGTCGTCCCCGGCGTCGCCATAAAACGCGCCCGCCCCGCCCGACAGGATGCGGTCGTCGCCACCGCCCCCGCGAACCGTGTCGAGGGCGCCGCCCCAGATCCTGTCGTTTCCGTCGCCGCCCTCGATCGTGTCGGCGCCCTTCTCGCCATCGAGCCAATCCGCGCCGGCACCGCCGATCAGATGGTCTGCGCCGTCGCCACCAAACAGACTGTCGTTGCCGTCACCCCCGTCCAGCGCGTCATCGCCCTCGCCGCCCATGATCCGGTCGTTGCCGGCGTTGCCCCAGATCCGGTTGGCGCCCGCGGTGCCTGTCAGCAGGTCATTGCCGGCACCGGAAAACAGGTCCTCGAAGCCGGAAAACAGCTCACTGGCGTGACTTGTCGCGCCGGTGTCCAGATCGATCGTGTAGTCGCCGGTATGGCTCTCGGTGTTCAGCAGGTCGACCCCGGCCCCGCCGTACAGCGTCTCGTTGGCGCCTGGATCGGTCGGGCCGGCAAAAACCACGTCATCGCCGTTCCCGCCCCTGTAGAGCCCCGCGCCCCCGGAATGCAGGTGATCGTCCCCGCCCCCGCCAAAGGCCCGGTCAACACCCGGTCCGCCCGAGAGCACATCGGCGCCCGCATTGCCCGCGAGAAAGTCATCGCCGTCGCCGCCCTCGATCGTGTCGTTGCCGAGACCGCCGTACAGGCTGTCGTCGCCCCCCGCGCCGCCGATCCAGTCGTCGCCGTCGTTACCCCAGATCACGTTGTCGGAGGCGTTGCCGACAAGCGTATCCGCCCCTGCGCCGGTCCGCAGCCATTCGAATTCCAGGAAACTCTCGGAGGCAAAACTGGTGAGCCCGGTGGCAAGGTCGATGGCATAGTCGCCGGCGTGTTCCGTCGTATCGAGCAGGTCGATCCCGTCGCCGCCGTAAAGCGCTTCCAGCTGCCCCGCCCCGGTCGGCCCGGCATGGATGGTGTCGTTATCCGCGTCACCGTAATAGGTGCCCTCGCCCGCCGAATGGAGCGTGTCGCGCCCCGGGCCGCCGTGGACCAGATCGTTGCCGCCGCCGCCGCGCAAGTCGTCGTCGCCCTCGCCCCCGTCCAGCACGTCGTCTCCGGCGCCGCCGAGCAGGGTGTCGGCCCCGTCGAGGCCTTCGAGCCTGTCGTTGCCCGCGTTCCCGACGAGGATGTTGTCCGCGGCATTCCCCTTGAGCCAGTCGTCGCCGCTGCCGCCGACCGCGTTCTCGATCACCGTGGCGGCACCGATGGTCATGTTGCCCACCAACCCGCCGATGTCGGACACGCCGCCGCCCGCCAGGTCGATCACCTGGTCGGCGGCGTAGCCGGAGAAATCGACCGTGTCGGTGCCGTCGGTATCGATGATGTGGAAGGCATTCCGGTCCGCCCTGTCGGCCAGCGCGGCCCAGATGACCGAGATTTCGGCGGTGATCGTGGTGTTGAAGCCGTAGGTCGTGTGGTCGCTGTAGGCGTCGGTGATCTCGTAGGTCGGCATGTCGGCCAGCGCGATCCAGTCGGCGGCCATCGGGGTCAGCAGCCGCGCATAACTGGCATCCAGCGTCGTGTTCTCGACCTGGTCCATGTAGGACATGATCGATTTCTGCCAGCTGTCGTTGAGGTAGATGTTGGTGTTCGCGCCGACCTCGCTTGCGCTGGTAACGTAGGTGCCGAGCCCTTCATAGGGCCCGGCATGTCCGAGCCCGAGCGCGTGACCGATCTCGTGAATGTAGGTCTGCATCGCGTAGGAGCCGATGCCCGTGCCGTAGGTCGAAAGCCAGGCGGTGCTCACGTTGACCCAGGAATACTCGATGTTTCCCGTGCTCGTGTTGTAGCGCGATCTTGCATAGGCGCCGGTGTCGGAATCCCCGAAATAGAGATCCGCCGTCACGCCGTCGCCTTCCACCTCGACGAAGGTGACATTCAGGACGTTGGCGTAAAGCTGCAGCGCCTGCCAGGCGAGCGCCTCGCCGGCGATGGTCACGCCGTCTGCATCCCTCGACCAGCCGTCGAACTTCACCCGGATCACGCCGTCCTTGGCGTGGATCCCGGTGGAGTCGAGATTGAACTGATGCGGGAGCCCGCCGTCCTGCGTCCAGTAGCCGGAGCGCAGGTAGTCGGCGATCTCCTGGTCGGTGAAGTTGGGAAGTTCGTAAACCGGGTCCGTCGGCGCGGGGTCTGTCGTCGCATCGGCCGAGGCTTGGGATGTGGTCGTCCGACCATGGGCCGACCTGCCCCCCGGAACCGGGATCGGTTCCGGGCCGGCAAAGGGCGCCACCGCCGCCAAATCCCCTCCCGACACAGACCTGACCTCCCCCTGCCTTCGCCGCGGTCATGGTCCTGCCTGCGTTCCCGACTGAAACGGCGCCGCCCAGAATACCGCGTTGCGCAACGATGAAGCGAGGCACGTCGACCAGCGCCAGCAGGGCTCCTCCCGCCCCAAGCGTCGGCCTGTCGTCCGTCCTGCTCGCGTCCTCGAACGATTCTGCCATATTGGTTAACACGGAATCCGGGCCGGTTATAAGCCAATTGCCACCGGCGGCGGCGTGTGGCGAGGCCGGCATGGGCTCCGCCCCCGGAAATGCCTGGGTCAGGAAGGCGGAAGCTCAGCGGCTCGCGAGCTGCTGCGGACGCATCTGGCCCAAGAGTTCGGCGGCCTTCGGCTCACCCGCCACCGCGGCCTCCGACAGCCAGTATCCCGCGGCGCCGGCATCGGCAGGAAGGCCGATCCCGTAGGCATGGGCGCGCGACAGCTCGAACATCGCCACGGCGTCGCCGCCCTGCGCGGCCCTGGCGACCCAGCCCATCGCCTCCGTCATCGCACCGGCATCGGCAGCCCTGTCACGCAGGAACAGCCCGTATTCGCGCATCGCCGGGGCATTTCCGCTCGCCGCCGCGCGGGCGAAGGGCTCGGCCATGTCGACACGGCGTGCAACGGCTGTCTGCACGTCCTCGGTGCTGCCGCGCAGCCGGCCGAGGATGCTGGCCAAGGCTTCGCCCTCCAGCCCCGTCAGCGCTTCCGCGAATACCGCGGCCGCCGCCTCCGGATCGTATTCCGCTGCTTCGGGGCGCGCGTATCGCTCCAGCAGCCGATGCCGCGCGACGGGCGACCCTGCGGCCAGGGCCTTGTGGTAGCTCGCCATCATCTCCGCGCTCGCCGCCCCACCGAACCAGTCGCGATAGCTGTCCCCCATCCTGACGAAGCTCCAGGGCGACTCCCCGGCAAGATGTGCGGCGATGTCGAGCCAGCGACGGGCTTCCTGCGCACGCCCGATCTTCGAGAGCGCCTCGCCGAACCGAAGCGCCGATTTGAAGTCGCAGCTCGTGCTCGCGACCATCCTGTCGAGATACTCCTCCCTCCGCTCGGCCGGGAGCAGTGGCAAGGCGAAAGCCAGCGCGTGGAAGTCGCCGCGGGCGTCGATGATCGCGGCGTAGCGGTCGAAGACCTCGGCCTCGGAGCCGGATCCGGAGAGTTCCACCATCATGGAGAGCGCGTCCCCCGAGCCGCGCTCCGCCAGTGGGTGCAACAGGCGCAGCGCTTCCGCGCGGGACACGGCGTCAGACTCCTTCAGCAGCAGACCAGCCAGTCGGATGGCTGCGTCCGCCTCGCCGCGCTTCATCGCCTCGCGCATCAGTTGCAGCGCCGACCAGCGTTCGTTGTCGGTTGCGGCGAGTTC
>NZ_FZOY01000018.1 GCF_900188335.1 Tropicimonas sediminicola
TGGAAACGAACGGGAAACCGATGCGTGCGGCAGCTTTCCGCGCGCTGCAGACGTTCGCGATTGTTGTCCACCAGCGCCGCTCGCAGCCGCGGCATCCTTCAAGACGGGCGGAGAACCGAATTTCGCTGCACATTTGATAAATGTCTGTTTTCGAACCTAGAGCTGTGCATCGACCCCATACGCTCGGCGATTTCAACGAGCAGTACAACGATCGTCGGTTCTAACGGGGTGGTAGCGGGACAACTCGGCGGCTTTGAGATGCTGAGCGAACACGCGGCGACGCTCGAGCAGGAGTAAGCGCCAGAACGGAGGCAGACTTACGCGAAGGCGCAGACGTTTTTTTTTCGGTAAAGATGTCGTAGTGGGGGCGCGAGAAAACGCTTCTTTGGCGCCTGCTACCCTTCGGTCATTCGGCCGTGGCCCCGCTTAAGCGCTCCATCAAGCCTTCGCATTCCGCTGTGCTGCCGACTATCTCGCCCGGCGCCTCGACTCCAGAGAGCTGAGCCATGTCGGCAGCGGCGCGAGTGAGCACCTGGTCCGCTTGTTCCGGCGTCAGAAGGCCCTCTGCCTCCGCGGCCCCTATCGTTGAACAGACCCCGGCCGAAAGTCCTGTTGCAATGCCGACACCTGCCGCCGTGCCGCCAATCATGGCGCCGCCGAACATGGCTCCACCAACGAGCCCCACGACGAGGCCGATGACTCCGATCAGTACTTTGCCCATTTCATACTTTCCTGTTCAGACGCCAGCCCCATAGGGCCAGACAAGATTGAGGAGGAGGAGGACGACGAACAATGCGCCGAACCTGATAAACGTCTTTCTGCCCCTGGACATTTTTTCGAAGGAGCCGATCTGGTTCAGTCCCCAGAGGACTACAAAGATTAGAATGCCCGTGACGACCATATGTGGAATGTCAAATGTCATTTTCTCCTCCAGAAATTATCGAGCCCTTCATGAAGCGCGGCGCCCGTTCAACGCGCGGGAAATGGCCCTGAAGAGGGCCGGGTTCAGCAGTGGTGCAATAATCGCCAGCCAAGGCAGCTCCCAGTCGAGGACGCCCACCAACATGTTCCAGGGCAGGTCCAGCGGCATCAGGAATGCCCCCGAGAGGGGATCCTTCGGCTGGCCGAAAAGTCCTAATGTTCCGACGGGTAGGAGTGCCAGCGCAATGAGATAAAGCCCGCCGAAGACGCGCAGGATCCATTTGCTTCAGACACTCATCCCGTCTTCCGATCAATTCGCGAACTCGCTGAAGACGGTCACGCTACCGTTGTCCTCGAGGCGGCAGGTGTATTTTGCCCCTGCTGCATCGAGTGTCAGGATTGGGCCGCCGCCGGTTTGGATACGGTCGAGTACACGGATTGCGCCCTGGCTCGCCCCCGTCATCCGGGAAGCCTGCTCTATGCATGGGCCTGTCATGGCGTTGAACTGTGTATCTGTGCCGCTGAGTCCAGATCCGCCTGTTGCGCTGCCACTCGTCTCCACGCAGCCTCCAAGTGCTGCGGCCGTCAGGGCAAGTGCCGAGATCCTAATGTAATTCATCCTGCATTCCTCCTTCATGATCTGCAGAAACTTTCGCTGCCGCCTTCTGGCTGGCAGCGGAAACACATTTTACGCGTTATGCGCCCCGCCGGACCATCCGGACGAGCAGGAGCAAAATCACCGCGCCGACGACTGCGGCAAAGAACGTCCCGAGAATACTGCCGAAGCTGATACCGAGAAGCGGAAGCAAAACGTTGGCGAGGATCGAGCCGCCGATACCGACGAGCACATTGGTCCAGAAGCCGGATCCGCCGCCCTTCACGATCAGCCCCGCGAGCCAACCGACAATCGCGCCGATAACGATGGCAATGAGCAGTCCAATCACCAGGCCGACACCGGTGCCGATGGCTTCCGCCGCCTCCTCCTGCGCGAGCGCCGGGCCGGCATGGAGAAGAACGGCGGGAAGTAGAATGGCCAAACGATTTTTCATTGTAGGTGTCCTTTCCCAAGGCAGAGCGCCGGCAGCGCGGCGGGAATGCGTATTTGGAGGAAGGGGCGGGCGGATCCTGCCGGTCGCCCATGTACCCCGCTTTCCACGGCTTTCAGAGAGCGCCTTCGCTGCCCATGAACATGAGCGATGGGTTCGATCCATCGCTGGAAACGAGGCAGCGCCAGGGAGCGCCGTTCGCACCGACCCGCATGTAGACGGCCGTGGCAGCTTGCGAGAACTCGCTGCCCACGACGGTGACGCCGCCGGTGGTTTCTGCGGACAGCGCGTTTTGGCACGCGCTCACGGCGGCATTGCTCACCGATCCGTCCATCGTCTCGATAAAGGGCGGGCCGGAAGCAGCCGGCGCCATCGGACCGCCGGTCGAGCCGCTGGTTTCGACGCAACCGGCCAGCGCAGCCGCGGCCACGGTCAGGCCAACGAATGTGAGACGTGAGTTCATGGGTCTTTCCTCCTTGGTGTAGATTCTTGTTTCCGGGTAGCGAATGCTGCATGCGTTCATTGCAGATACCGGGCGTTGACCCAGCCGCGCTCGCGCATGTCGGACATCATCTCGATCTCGCACCAACGAGAGTTGCCGACATTCTGACAGCCGAGCATGGTGACATTGTCGCCATTGGCCAGTGCGCCAACGATGCGATTACCGGTGCCCGGCCCGCTGCGGACGTTCAGCACATCGTTCGCAGGTACGCCATGGACCCGTACCGTGTTTCCGCCACCGCCTTGTGCCGATGCCACCTGGTCGCCCGGCCCCGGCAAGCGGAGGAACCGCGCCGAAACCCAACCGATCACGCCGCCATCCGATGCCTGGACGTTGCACCATTGCTGGCCGTCGGACATCGTGCAGCCACCCGCATTCCGCAGGACACGGCCATTCTGGAACTCGCCGATCTTCTGGGCGCTGGCTCTCGGCGCCTGCCGGACGTTCAGCACGTCACCGCCCGACACCCGCACGACAAAGAAATCCTCCTCAGGCAGCAGGCCGGAGCCGGATGATCCCGAAGACGCCGCGCCCTGCGACCCGCTGCCGGGCGCGATGTAGACATCGATGGAGAAGCCCACGGTTTTGCCAGTATCGGCATCGTTGCCCATCAGGTAGACACGGATCGCCCAGTTGCCGCTGGAGGGAAGCGTCACCTCGGCGCGCTGGCCCTCGTTGCTGCCGTTGAACAGCGCCGGGTAGTCCTGCCCGGCCGGCAGGATGTTGAAAAATGCCGAACCGTTGCCGTTGGTGCCGGTGACTGCGAGCGAAACGACCATCGTCTGCCCGCCCTGCGCCCCCAGGACATAGTCGATATACTCGTTGCCGATGATGGTGCCATTGATCGTCGTGCTCGTGGCGCCGGGCTCGAACTGGATCTGCACGCTATCCTGCGCGAGCGCGGGAGACAGCCCGCCGCTGAAAGCCGTAGCATAAAGGCCGAGCGCGGCGGCGGCGATGAAGGCGGTGAAGTTTCTGCACTTCTTGAACATGCGGGGCGTCCTTGTCTGTGTGTTTCTTGGTGAGCCTTCTGGCAATGGAGTGCCGCGCTATTGCGGCAGGGGATCTTCGGGCGTGGCATAGACCGGGCGCGCCGCGTCCGCGCAGGACCGGTTAAGGTCCTCTTCGGGCGACAGGATGAATGCCTGGACCAGCGCATTGCCGCATTTGTTGAGCAGTCCGGCCGTGTGACCGGCCATCGGAATCGTAACGACGGTAGCGTCAGAGAGCGTCTCGGCAGCGCGCATGCCCCATTCGGCCGGAGTCCCGGTGTCGAGGGCGCCGTTGACGACTAGTGTCGGGAACCTGCTTTCAACACCCGGCGGGGGTGGTGCGTAGCTGTCGGCGGCCAGGCCAAGCTGTCGGCAGCCTACCTGGTAGTTGGCGGTCATGTAGGCCATCTTGCCGATCATCTCCGGCGCCTCGAAATCGCGATAAGCCGCGAAGGCCACGTCGTTGAAGATCGTTTCTGCCTCGTCGTTGCAGGTCACGACACGGTGGGTGATCGTGTCGATGGACCCGATGCCGCGCGCAAATCCTGCTGCCGTAAGCTGGCCGAACACCTGTGCGATCTCCTCCTCCGAGAGCCGCTCGGCCAGCCCGACCATTTCGGCCTGTAGGACCGGAAAGCTCACCGTCGCGCGAATGAAGGCCAGCAACCCCTCTCGTGTTCGCTGTTCGGGATGGAGCAGATAGGGCTCTCGTTTCGATACGACGACATTGCCGACTATGCCGCCGCCAAGGTCGAGGTAGTTGTCGAAAATGGCGAGGAAAAGCTCGGAGCGCGTCGTCGCTTCCAGGATCGAGATCCGGATCACACCGTTCGACAAGAGCATCAACCCAAGCTTCTCCTCGATGGCGTCGAATTGTGAAGAGATGCCCTCCAATTCCGCCGTGATCGATGCGAGCCCTTGAGGTTCTGCCGCAATGGCCTGCTTCGCCGCATCCGGCAAGGCCACCTCGTAGCGAGCGACAGCCTTGGCGAGGTCAAAAACACCGGTCTCACCGTCTTCCAGTTCGCTCACGAGACGTGGCAACCAGGGTAGCAGTCCCTGTTGGCTTGTCACGGCGGATCGAAGAACCTCCGCAAGATCTTCGGACGAGATCACACCCCCTTCCGCGCGCGCCAGCGGCTTCGACCGGAGCGACGCCAGGAGCCTGACGGCACGCTGGCGGATATCGGGATAGTCGGCGGCACAGGCCGCATTGGCCTCGCAATCCTCGAAGACCCGCAGAATAACCCAGGGCGTCGCGAGCGCGTTCTCGTAGTGATCCCGGTTGGGTGCGGCCACCCCGTCGAGCACAACGGAGCGCAGTTCCGGGAGACTGCTGTCCGGATGCTCGGCGTAGTGCTCCATGATCGCCAGCGCGACGGTCGTGCCGTAGGAGCCGCCGAACAGCGAGTAAGCCGGGTACCCGAGATGCTCAATGAGCGCGATGGAATCTCGAACGGAATTGGCCGTGTTGTACTGGCGCAGGTCAATACCGCGTGCCTCGAGATAGGGCAGGCAGCGGCCACGGTCGATGAAGCGCCAATAGGCGTCGATGGCCTCGTACACCTCGTCCGGGTCGCTGAACGCATTCACGCCAAGCGCGTCGATCGTTGCATCGGCCGCCGCGATATTGTCCTCGTGGTTCCCCGGGTCGGTCACCTGCACATCCATCGGGCAGAAGAGGTCGTTGCTGTGGGCTGTGCCGCGCTGGTCGAAGACAACGACGTCGCGGTTCGCGCGTAACTCCGCCGTCCCGCTCGATATCAGGGCAAGGCTATTCAACGCCGATCCGCCGGGGCCACCCTGTAATTACACCACCGGATCGCGGAACGGGGCGAGGCTCTGGCTCTTGAGAACCACGTATGAGAGAGGGATCTTCCGCGCCTCCGGGGCGTCCCAGTTCTCCGGCACCTGGAGCTGACCGCAGATAATCGTTTCGCCGGGAACTTCCTCGGGAGGAATAGTAATCACGCATTCCGAGCTGGCCGGCTGCGCGGTCGCGGCACCAAAGAGACAGATTACAAGCATGGTACCGGCTCTGAGCGAGCCCTTCACGATCTGATGCATGCCTGTCCCCCCGACGGCAATTTCTTTTCCCGGTCGCGCCCGAATCTTTAGTTGGGCTTTCCGAGCATGTTCTTCGTTGACCAAAAGTAGAGCAGCGCAAATCAAAGTCACTTGATTCAAAACAAGTTTCCGCCTGATGGTCTGAAAATGCAGGTCTTCCGGCACCGAAGACGACAGAACAGAATAAGTTCCGCGCTTCTGAATGAGAGGCCAATCGAACAGCGCTGTTATTATTCCCCAGCGGCTATGGCCGTCGGGAGCGCGGCATCGCAGATGAAGCCGCCGCGCCCGGTGGCCGTCTCGGCGACCATGGACCCGCTGGCGAAAGACACGATGGTAAAGGCCGCATCGAGATCGTACTGCACCCGCCCGGAGCCGTAGTCGAGCCCACGTACCAGGCGGAGAACGCTCGTCGTTGCGCCCGTCTCCGTGGCCAGGTGCGACGTGCAGATACCCGACGCGCAGGCCATTGCGTCTTGAGGCGTCGTATCCTTTTCAGCGGCATAGAGGATGATCCTGTCGGCGTCGTCTGTCGCAGTCGTAGCAATCTGAAGTGCCTCCACGCGAGGTGTTCCTGTTCCCGAACCGTCGTTCCAGGCGATGGCGCCCCGACACTCGATGATCGCGTCGCCGAGAATGTCCTTGATGTTCCCCTCTGCGGAACTCGCCATCGGCGTGAGAACGAACATGGCAGCAACGGCAAAACGACCGACCTTTTCCGCGCGCCGCGAACGATCCGAAGCGATGCTGCTTTTCCCGCGATCCTTGTTCCCGACCAGCTTTTCCATGGGTGTCCTCTTGCAATGCGTACACGCTACTCTGACTTTCTCGGTGACCCGGCCATGATCTCAATGTGGTTGAACACCGCACTGCGCCAGTTTCGTAAGTAGTCTTGCAAACGCCGAGGACCGCAGTGCCGCATTGATTGTTCCGGAGTTGCTGACTACGAAGATGATCGCCCGTGTGTATTTCGGCACTTCTCTTTTCATTCAGAAAAGAGCGCGGCGAGTGGTGTGAGTGGCCACTCGCCGCTCATTTTCACAAGGCGGCTCGTCGGGTATGCTCCTCAACTCGAAGGGTCTTTCGGTCGATGGATATATCTTGCGGATAGCGGCGGTATTTTCGACCTGTCGGAAACGTCCGTTATGGAAGTCGATGAACTTCTTTTCCCGGACACAAACGCAGCGATTGCCTCTGAAATGTCAGCATGGTTTACTTGAATCATAGAACTGCAGGCAATCAGGGCGGACAGAAATATGGCATATCGCGGTGATGGTGGCGGCAAGTGGACCCGGCGGCAAACTCTCGCTGGGCTTGCGGGGTCAGGGATTATCGCAGGTCTCCCTCTTGTCGCAAACGAGAACGATGAGATCGTCTACGACATCAATAACATGCTTCCCGGCGACTACACATGGCATCCCGATCGGTCGCCGGCCGGCGCGGTGGCCATCGTGGTCTCGCTCCCGGAACAGAAAGTACATGTCTACCGTAATGGCATTCGGATCGCGGTCTCGACATGCTCGACCGGAAAGAAGGGTCACGGAACACCAACTGGTGTTTTCACCATCCTGCAGAAGGACAAGGACCACCGGTCCTCGACATACAACAACGCGCCGATGCCGAACATGAACCGGCTGACCTGGGACGGGATAGCACTGCACGCTGGGAACCTTCCGGGATACCCGGCGAGTCATGGATGCGTGCGGCTGCCATTGGCGTTCTCTGAGAAACTCTTCACAGTCACCCATATCGGCACGCCGGTTATCATTGCGGGCGCGAACGGCGATCCTTGGGAGTTGACCCATCCCGGGCTGGTCCTTGGCGGCACAGCGGAATCCGAGATGTCTGCCGCAGTACAGGCGCTCAGCGCCAAGTCACACCCGTCCGACTGGGGACAGGCTGCCGACTACCCTGTCACGACGGTCATGGCCACGGGCGCAGACCGCCGTATTGTCCTGATCGAAGATGGTGTCGAAATCCTTGAAGCCGCTCTGACGGTCGACGGCTCCCCTGAGCTTGGCGAACATGTCATGATGCTGACCCACCCGAAGCCGGAGGACACGTCCCTGGTCTGGCACGCCGTCACCCACCATCCTGATCCGGGTGCGGAGAACCTTGGAATGCCGGAGGCGGGAATTCTTTCCCGGTTGCGCGCACCCAGGGACTTCAATTCAGCGCTGCGCGAACGTATGCATCCGGGAATGACAATGATCGTGTCGGACCTCGCGGCGACGCCCGACCGGCGAACCGGACGGGACTTCGTGATCATGGCCGGTGAAAACCTGACATCGCCTCGACCCAGGATCCGAGGGGACGAGGTCGATCCCGTTTCTCCGGGGGATAGTCGCGGCTGATCCGTCACCCTGGCGGAGATAATGAGGCTGTCGTCATATCCGCCGTGTCACTCTCGCAATATTGCCGATCGGAACCGGTCTGTTGTGAAGGGCGATGACGTCCCTCGTAGTCCCGTCCATCGCCACCGCCGCCGAAGATCGGAAATTCGGAACGGAGAGGGGATTGCGAAGACTGGGGGAAAACAGAATTCTGCTGTCAAACGCCAGCTAGGGGGAATCGACCATGGGCTTGTTTAGCTTTTTGAGAGGCAAGGGAAAGAAACTTGGTGCAGCGGAGGCATCCGAAGCGCCTCCGCCAAAGGAGGCTCTGGAGAAAGAGCTAGAGGATCTGGGTCTCGATACGAGCGGCGTCGAGCTTGAGGTCGAGCCGAAAACGGCCAAGGTCAAGATCAAAGGACAGCCGAAGGATCAGGAGACCCGAGAGAAGGTGATCCTCGCGGTGGGAAATGTCGAGGGCGTCGCCGAAGTCGAAGACGAGGCAGAAGGCCCGGAACCACGCTTTCAGACCGTCGAATCCGGTGACTCTCTGTGGAAGATCGCCGAGGCAACACTGGGCGACGGTTCGCGCTACACGGAGATCTTCGAAGCCAACAAGCCGATGCTGAAAGACCCGGACAAGATCTACCCCGGCCAAGTGCTGCGAATCCCGACTGCCTGAGGTCTGGAGGATCGAACGAGACATCCGCGCCCCGCCGGGACATGGCGAATGCGCATTATCTCGGCAGATATTGTTCCCGGGTGCGGATGTCCCGGCACTGCTCGCATTCCTGAGCGCGGTAGGCGGTCTTCTGACCGGGTGCCGCCCGATGCAAGAACCCCGCGGAGGCAGGCATTCTCTTGCGATGAATCTGCGCCTATCATCCGGTTGAGTACTCCGGATCACAATGGAGGAAAAGCTGGACAGTGCGGCGATAAGCGAAATCCGCAGACGCTTGGGCATCACGCAGCGCCAGCTCGCAGATCGTTTTGGCGACGACCAGGGGACTGTGAGCCTATGGGAGCGTGGCGTCGAAAGCCCACGACCTGCAAGACATGCGAGATTGCGTTCCCTTCTGTTCGGGCAAGGGGAACGGCGGCATATTGAACGGAGCACCGCCTCGTCCTGCACGAAATGCTGCCGGCCACGCTGCTGGATGGGCTGCTTGCGGCTCATGGAGGCTTGGGCCTCGGCCGAGAGGCTGTTCCGTTCACGGGGGCAGGACACGTCGAAGCTGCTTGGCGTGACCTTCGAGAGATACGTCGACAGGCTTGGCTGCCCCGAACTACTTGACGGGTTGCTCCAGTCCGGGTTCCTGATCGGAGACGCTCTGCTGTTCCGCTTTTCGGTCAACTCCCGCGGCAACGGAAACACGACTGTCTGGGCGCCGATCTTCGACGATGGCCGCCTGGTGGGGCTCTGTTGATGGCATGGATGCCCCCTCCCGACAGCATCGCAACGTGCCAAGATGATGTTTGTTGAAGGCATCACGGAGGTCAAAATGGAAAAATGAGCCCAACGGTGTCGCTGAGCGAAACAATGGGAGCGACTCAATAGACCGACCCCGAACAATGGGCTATCGCAAATATGGTAAAGGTTCACTTGCCAAGGTTCGCTGACTCGAAGTTGCATTGCCGCGTGCAAGTTGGATCATATCGCGTGTGTTGGAGGACTGTGGATTGAAAGTTGCCTTGCTTGCCGGCGGCAAAGGAACCCGCCTTGCCGAGGAGACCTCCATCAGACCGAAGCCGATGGTCGAGATCGGTGGCCGCCCGCTCCTTTGGCACATCATGATGCACTATACCCAGTATGGGCACCATGAGTTCGTGATCGCGCTCGGTTACCTGGGCGACTACATCAAGAAGTACTTCGCGGATTACGCAACGCTGACCGGCAATCTTACCATCGACATGGAGCCGGGAAAGCCGTCCATCGTGACCCGCCACGAAGCGCGGCGTGAGCCCTGGAAGATCGACCTCGTCGAGACCGGCATGGAAACCCTGACCGGCGGGCGGATCAAGCGTCTGAAGGACTACCTCGGGGACGGGACCTTCATGCTGACCTGGGGGGACGGCCTGTCGAATGTCGATTTCGACGCGCTTCTGGCGTTCCACCGCAAGCACGGGAAACTTGCCACGATCACGGCCGTCCGGCCGCCGGCGCGTTACGGTCACATGAAGTTCGACGGCGATAAGGTGGTGAGCTTCGAGGAGAAGCCGCAGACAGCCGAAGGTTGGATCAACGGCGCCTTCTTCGTTCTGGAACCGGCCGTGCTCGATTACATCGACGGTGACCTGGTGATGTTCGAGCATGCGCCGCTGCAACGCCTGGCTGCCGACGGCCAGCTCATGGCCTACAAGCACACCGGCTTCTGGGCGGCCGTCGACACCTTGCGCGAGAAGCAGGTGCTGCAAAACATGTGGGAGGCTGGCGACCGGCCGTGGGCAACCTGGGAGACGTGACGTGCGTGTACTCGTAACCGGTAACCGGGGCTACATCGGGACGATCCTGACCCCAATGCTCGAAGCCAGGGGGCACCGTGTCTTTGGCCTCGACAGCGACATTTTCGAGCGCTGCACCTTCGCACCCGGCGGCGTGGTCCCTGCGGTGCCAACCCTGCGCAAGGACATTCGGGACGTTTCGCCTGAGGATTTCATCGGTATCGACGCCGTTTTGCACCTTGCCGCGCTCTCGAACGATCCGCTCGGCAACTTCCGCCCCGAGGCCACCTACGACATCAACCATGCTGGCACCATGCGGGTGGCCGAGGCGGCCCGCGCAGCCGGTGTCCGTCGGTTTGTCTTCTCATCCTCGTGCAGCAACTACGGCGCGGCTGGCGACGACATGCTGGACGAGACAGCGGCGTTCAATCCGGTAACGCCCTATGGCGTTTCGAAAGTTCGATCCGAGGAGGATCTGGAGAAGCTGGCCGACGACCGGTTCTGCCCCACCTTCCTGCGCAGTGCCACCGCTTACGGCGTCTCGCCACGGATTCGGTTCGACCTGGTTCTGAACAACCTGGTGGCCCATGCCGTGACCGCCGGCGAGATATTCATGAAGTCAGACGGTACGCCCTGGAGGCCGATCGTCCATATCGAGGACATCGCACGGGCATTCTGCGCAACGCTGGAGGCGGACGAGGACGACATCCGCAACGAGGCCTTCAACGTCGGCGTGACCGCGCACAATTACCGCATCTCCGAACTGGCCGAGATCGTCGCCGGTGTGGTCCCCAATGCCCGGATCGCCTATGCGGAGGATGCTGGCCCGGATTTGCGGTGCTATCGCGTCTCTTGCGACAAGATCCGCCAGGAGATGCCGTGGTTCGAACCTCAGTGGGATGCCGTCAAGGGCGCCGAAGAGGTCTATGCCGCCTGCCTTGCGGCCGGGCTGACGCGGGAGGATTTCGAAGGCGTGCCCTATCAGAGGATCGCGCACCTCCGGAAACTGACCACGGAAGGCATCATCGGCGAAGACCTTCGCCACACCGCACCTGAGGCCGCAGCGACCGAGCGATTTGCCGAGCGCGCGGCCGAGACGGCATGCGTGTCCTGCGGGAACAAGGGGCTGGTGCCTGTGGTGGACCTCGGGCTGATGCCGCGATCGGACGGGCTTCTCGATGCCTCGGGCGTCGGCCGGCAGGTCGGAATGCATCCGCTGCGGGCCGCCTTCTGCCCCGAATGCGCGCTGTTGCAGCTCCTGGAGACGCTGCCGCCGCAAGAGATGTTCGGCTCGGACTACCTCTATTTCTCTTCCTATTCAGAGGATTTGCTGAAGCACTCCCGCGATCACGCGCTCGAGCTGATCTCCCGGCATGGACTTGGCGGTGACGACCTCGTCGTCGAACTGGCCAGCAACGATGGCTACATGCTTCGCAACTTCGTCGAGGCCGGCGTGCCCGTGCTTGGGATCGACCCGGCCGAGAAGCAGGCCGAAGCCGCTCGCGCGATCGGTGTCGAAACGCTGTCGGATTTCTTCGGCCTCGATCTGGCACGGTCACTGGCCGGCGAGGGGCGCCGCGCCAGCCTCATCATCGCCAACAACGTCGTGGCCCATGTCGAGAACCAGAACGATTTCGTCGCGGGCATTCGGGCGTTGCTGCGGGACGATGGTGCTGTCGTGGTGGAGTTTCCCTATGTGCGCGATCTGGTGGAGAAGAACGAGTTCGACACGATCTATCACGAGCACCGCTGCTATTTTTCCGTGACCAGCGCGAAGAACCTGTTCCATCGGCACGGCCTCTTCCTGAACGATGTGAAACGCGTGCCGATCCACGGCGGATCGCTTCGTCTCACGTTCGGGACGGTGTCGGATCCGACGCCTGCGCTGGCCGAGATCCTTGCCGAAGAGGCCGCGCTCGGGATGGACGGGTTCGAGTATTACCGCGGCTTTGGCGAGACCGTGAGCGCCTTCCGCGAACGGGCGCGCGAGCTTGTGCTGGGCCTGAAGACATCGGGCAAGCGCATTGCCGGATACGGGGCGGCGGCCAAGGGAACGATCCTGCTCAACTACCTCGGTCTCGACGAACGGGTCCTGGACTTCGTGGTCGACAAGAACCCGCACAAGCAGGGCAAGTTCATGCCCGGCGTCACCATCGAGATTGGCGGGCCTGAGCGCCTGATCGAGGAAAGGCCGGATTACGTGCTGATCCTGCCCTGGAACTTTCGCGACGAGATCATTCGCCAGCAAGACGAGTATCTCGCCGGCGGCGGTCGCTTCATCGTGCCGATCCCCGATCTGGAGGTGGTCTCCAAGTGATCGATACGCCCATCGCGGCCCTCGGTGCGCCGAGGACAGATTGTCCGGCCTGCGGCGGAGGCGCATTGAAGGAGCTCCTGCATCTGCCCGCGATCCCGGTGCAAAGCTGCATCCTGCTGGACAGCGCCGCCGATGGCGCCGGCTTCCCGCGGCACCAGATGCGCCTGACCTTCTGCGAGGAATGCGGGTTCATCTTCAACGCCGCGTTCGACGAGCGGCTGATCGACTACGCCTCGGTCACCGAAGAGACCCAGCATTTCTCCGGAACCTTCAACGCCTTCGCCCGAAAGCTGGTGCAGGAGATCGTCGCGACCTGGCCGCTGGAAGGGCGCAAGGTGCTGGAGATCGGCTGCGGCAAGGGAGATTTCCTGCGCGAGGTGTGCCTGGCCGTGCGCTGCGAGGCGCTCGGTATCGATCCGGGATTCATCGAGGAACGACTGGAGACGCCGCACGACGGCTCGCTGCGGTTTCAGCGGGAGTATTTCGACCCGGCGACCGTGAAGATGCGCCCGGACCTCGTGATCTGCCGCCATACCCTGGAGCATATCGGGGAGGTCAGGGACTTCGTCGACGATATCCTGCCGCTGGTCTCCGACAGGCCCGATTCCGGGGTCTTCTTCGAGACGCCGGACGTGGGCAGGGTGCTGCGGGAAGGCGCGTTCTGGGACATCTACTTCGAGCATTGCTCCTATTTCACGCCAAGCACCCACGCGGGGCTGTTCTGGTCGGCGGGCTACGACGTGACGGCTCTGCGCCTCGATTACGGCGAGCAATACATCATCCAGCACGCGCGCGCCGGGCGCGGCGCGCCGTTGCGGCCGTTCGCGGCAGAAGAGTCGTTGGAGACGCTTGCCGCGCTCGCAACCGCATTCCCGGCCAGGGTCGCCGAGGTCATGGGCCACTGGCACGACTTCGTCACCAGCCGGCACAGGGACGGCAGGCGCCTTGCCATCTGGGGCGGCGGGTCGAAATGCGTGAGCTTTCTGACCTCGCTCGGCCTCGCCGACGAGATCGCGCAGGTGATCGACATCAATCCTTACAAGCAGAACCGGTTTCTGCCTGGCACCGGCATTCAGGTGATGGCACCGCAAGCGCTGGCGGCCACGCCGCCGGATACGGTCATTGTCATGAATCCCGTGTATCTCGATGAAATCGCGCGTAGCCTTGCCGATATCGGGCTCTCGCCGGAGATTGTCGCTGTCTAGCGGCGCGCTTCCGAGAGGAGAAGGAATGGCGACGACTGGCATGACGGAGACCCCGGCTCCCGGAGCCAAGGCAGAACCAGCGCCTTCCGTGCTGAATCCGTCAGTTGCCAAGAACATGGCCATGGTGGTTGCCGGCAAGGTCGTCGCGGTCATCGCCGGCATCGCCGTCACCGTTCTGACCACGCGCCATCTCGGTCCCGAGGATTATGGCCGATACCGTGAAGTCCTGAACTACGTAATTTTCGGCTCCGTGCTCGTGGATCTCGGGCTCTACATGACCCTTTTGCGGGAACTCGGAAAGCCCGGCTCCCATGCCCGTTACTTCGGTGCCGCGATGGCCCTCCGGCTGGTGGCAACAGGCGCCGCGCTCTTCCTGGCCGCTGTCGCGGGCCTCTTTCTGCTGGACGATCCGGTTGTGCGGACGGGGATGTTCGTCGGAGCACTCTACTTCACGGTCTACCAGGCGAGCGAGTTGCTGATCGCGGTGTTCCAGCGGCATCTGCGACAGGACCGGCAGGTGATGGCGGAAATGGCCGGCAGCGCGGCGCTCATTGCCCTGACAGTGCTGGCGGTTGCGCTCGACGGGGGCGCCGTGGCAATGCTGGCGGCCCTGGTCGGGTCGGCGGCATTGACACTGGCACTCGCGTGGCGATGGGCGGCGCTGCTGGAACCTTTCCGGCTGGTGGCCGATCCTGCCATCTGGCGCAACCTTGTGATCGAGGGACTGCCCTTCGCCGGCTCGCGAATCCTGCTGATCGTCATTCTCCGCGGCGACATGCTGGTGATGGCGGTGACACAATCCTCCAGGGCGCTCGGACTTTACGGGATCCCGACCAAGGTTTTCGAGATCGTCACATCCATGCCGCCTCGGTTCTCGGGCTTGTTGATGTCGAACTTCACGGAAGCTGCTGCACGGCGGGACTTTGCGCGTCTCTCGCGGGATGTCGGAGAGGTCGTGTCGGTGATGCTTTGGTTCGGGGCAGGTGTCGTGATAACGACCACGGTATTCGCAGAGGAGATCGTGGTTCTCATCGGCGGCAGCGGCTTTGCCGATGCCCGCGCCGCGATGGTGCTGATCGGGCCGGCGATGGCCCTTTCGGCCATCACCAGCATTTTCCGCTTTGCCCTGGCTGCGGTCGAGCGGCAACGGCAGCTGCTGTTGCTCGACGGCGCCGCCGCCATCGTCGCTTTTGGGCTCTTCTGGCTGCTCATCCCCATCCATTCCGGCGCGGGTGCGGCGGTCGCAAGAACCCTGGTCGAAGCCTTTATCCTGTGCGGTGTCGCGGTGATGGCCTATCGCGCCGGCATCAGGATGCCGCTCGCACGAAAGCTCGCGGGCGCAGCCCTGGCCGGCGTTCTCGGCGCAGGGGCGATGTATGAGCTTTCCGAGGTGACTGGCCAATGGTGGCTCGGCTTCCTGCTCGGAGGGCTCGTCTACTGCGTCATAGCTCTTCTCGTTGGGCTGTTGCCTGGCAGAAGGATCCTAAGCTGGCTTCGGGCCAGGCTCGCCAGAACGCGCGTTTAGGTGGAGCGCACTTGCATGGGAAGATGGCACCGAAACCGCCGAAAGCGTTGCATCACGCAGCCGAATCGGAACCAAATGGGAATGGGTTTGAGGAGAGTGTCGGTACCGCGCGAGCGGCCCGACGCTTCGCTGGGGAGTGCCTCATCTTAGAGGTAGAAAGAAGATGAGAAGTGTTCACGAGTATCCTGCCGAGTTGAAGAAAACGCCGAATGCGTCGCCGGCAGCTACGATCGGAATTCCGGTCTACAATGGAGAGAACTACCTCGAGGAGGCGATAAGCTCTGCGCTGCGCCAGACCTTCGACGACCTCGAGGTACTGGTGTGTGACAACGCCTCAACCGACCGAACGGCCGAGATCGTCAAGGATCTGGCGGCTTCCGATAAGCGGGTCACCTATCTCCGGAATGAGACGAACATTGGCGCCGCAAGGAACTACAATCGCGTCTGGGCTGAAGGCCACGGCAGATACTTCAAGTGGCTCGCGCATGATGACCGGATGAAGCCGGAATATCTGGAGCGGACGATGTCGGTGCTGGACGATCGCTCCGAGGTGGTCTTGTGCAACAGCCGAGTGGATTACATCGATGCGGAGGGGGCTGTCTTCGATCAGTACGACGGCATCCTGGCCGTGGCCGATCACGCCCGCCCGTCGGACCGTTTCGCCGCTATCGTGCTGAGATCCCATTCCTGCGTCGATTTCTTCGGCCTTGTCCGGCGAGACGCGATGGAGAACTCGCTGCTGCATGGGACATTCCACGGCGCAGACCGGGCCTTTCTCGCTCAGATGGCGCTTCGGGGAGGTTTCGCCCATATTCCGGAGCCGCTGGTGGAGATGCGCGAGCATCCCAACCGCTACACGAGGCAGAATATCTCCGTGCAGGCGCGGCAGACCTGGCACGACGGCGACCAGGGACGCCGTTTCGAGGTGCCGTCTCTGATCCTCTACCGCAAGTATCAGGACATCGTTGCGCAAGAGGGATCGCTCGCGGCCGATGAGCGCCGCCGATGCAACCAGGTTCTGAAGCAGTGGTGGTTCACCAATTGGAACTCGCTCCGGGTGGCCGTGGATGGCGTCTCGAATGTCATCCCCGGGTTTTCCACGTTCGCCGAGAATGCGAAGGTTCGGCTCTTTGGGGCTGCACCCGGTCATTTCACGAAGCGGTGAGAAAGATGACCGGTCCTGGAAGATCGCTGCTTCGGAGGGGGGCATGGCCGACCGCTGTTTCAGGATAACAGTCGTCGCCGCCTGTCCATTTCCGGCGCGCAGAGGAACACCTATCCGCGTCGAACGGCTGACAGAAGCGTTCCAGGACGTGGGCAACGATGTGGAACTCGTGACCTACCACATTGGCGAGGCCGACTATTCGATGGCGTTTCCGGTCCACAGGGTGTTTGGAAGCCTGGAACCCGGTACGATAGCCCCAGGGCCGACGGCCGCAAAGCTCCTCCGCTACGATCCGGCGATGGTCAGGCTCCTGAAGCGCCGTTTGCGCGCGCGCCCTCCGCAAATGATCTATGCGCATCATTTCGAGGGTTTGCTGGTGGCGCTCGCGGCCCGTGGCAGGCGCGCCATCCCCATCGTCTACGATGCCCACACGATGCTTGCCAGCGAATTGCCGACGTACCAATCCGGACCATTGAAGTCCGCGTCGAGCAGATTGGGTGCGTTCCTTGACCGCTCGCTCCCGTCCCGAGCCGATCATGTGGTCACCGTCACAGAAGATATCCGGTCCGCGCTCGTAGAGCGACACGGCCTTGACCCGGACAAGGTTACCGTTGCGATGAATGGCGTCGAGGTAGAGGAATTCTCTCCCATCGTGCGCGATGAGGTGGAGCCGAATACGCTCGTTTACACCGGTACCTTGTCTCAATATCAAGGTTTCAGCGATCTTCTCACGTCATTCTCGGTCGCGCGCGATTCCTGCCCTCAGCTAAGACTCAAGGTCTACACGAACGGCAATTTCGACAGCTTGGGACGGCAGGCCGAGACGCTTGGCGTACGTGGCTCGATCGATGTGGCGCCGGACACCTTCGAAGATCTGCCGGGCCGCCTCGCGCGCGGTGCGGTAGCCGTGCTCCCGCGTTCGATTTGCGATGGAATTCCTCAGAAGCTGTTGAACTACATGGCAGCCGGGATCCCTGTTGTCGCCTATCGGGGATCTGCAAAGGTGCTGGAGAACGAGACCAACGGCCTGGTTGCTGAGAACGGGGACACTAACGCGTTTGCCCAACACATTCTGCGCCTTGTGAACGACCCGGTAAATGCTGAGCATCTTGGAGCCAATGCACGCGGCAAGGTGCTCGGGACAATGAACTGGCAGGCCGCCGCCAGAACGTGCCAGGGCGTGTTCGACAGGATCGTGAGCAGCTAACGGCCATTCTTTGGCCAATTGTTCAAATCGCGGGGGGAGCCGGCCCGAGATCTCGGCACTCGAGCGGGAGGCGGCATCCGGTCGAAATCACCTTCGGCAAAGAGTCCCCGGCGATCTGGCCGCCGATACTTTCATGGCGCAGGCGGAAGCCCGGTACTCTAGGAAGCCTCGGGCGCGGGCTCAGGAGGTGAAGCGCCCTGCGGCAGGTCCGGTCAGTCGGTGTAGCCGAGTTCAGCCAGCAGCAGTCTGCCGTGGGCGAGAGCGTTCTCGAAGTCCTGCTGTTCGTCGATGCCGTCAGGAACAAATCGACGCCACTTTCCGATCCGTGCGCGCGATACTGTCTTCTCGATGTTGGTCAACAGTGTTTCGGAAGGAGTGATCTCCAGGAACTCGAACATGGCACGAGCGTGGGCGCGCGGCTCCTGGCAGAAATCCTCATAGCGCAGCTCAAAGTATTTCGTCGGCCCGAGGTCACGGCCAATCCTGCGTGCGCTCGAAACGCAATGGATCCACGATTGCATCTGGAGGCGAAATCGATGACGTACAATGGCTTGCGGGTCCGCGAGATCAATGTCCTTCCACGACGACATTCCATGCTCTCCGAAGGTCACCATCTCGCAAAACCGTCGATAGTCGAACTTGCGCAAGAACCGTTGATGCGGGTTCGTGGCGAGTTTCCAAAGTTTCCTCGCGAGGCGTTTGGGGGCGCGCGCTGATGGCGGCGGCATTGTCAGCTGGAAATAGCCCCCGTCGGACAGCATCACGTCGCGCCCGTCGCGGATGACATGGACAAAGCGCGAGTCCGGGAAGCGCTCGGTGAGTTCGCGCATGAAGAAGAGCGTCTCGCTCAGTTTCCAGCCCCACGGGCGAGCGTCGGCCGGGTCGTGGCCCTTGAAGAAGTAGGACAACGTGTCGTGCAATCGCACATCGATGAGTTTCTTCGCCGCGTCCGGCTGGTCGAGAAGCGCCGGCATGGCAGGATCGCTCAGGATCGGCAGTACGAAGCGTGCAAACCAGATCTCGCTGTCGAGAAAACCGTCCGCGATCTCGGCACCGTTGAACACCCCGGCCTCGAGTAACGCATTGGCAACGGCGCGTGTGCCAGAATGCGGACGCCCGACGATAACGAACGGGCCGGGCCTGGCGCAACTGATGATGTCGGTCGAGATCCTATGCCGGTCATCAGCCATTGTGGCGTAGCTCTATCGCCCGCTCGTAGATTGCTTCGAGCTTTCGGGTAAGTACAGGCCAGGTGAAGTCTCCACGCATGCGCGCGCGACCTTCGATCGAGAGGTGTCGGCGTTGCTCGGGCGCGTCCAGGAGATCGTCGATTGCCTGTGTGAGGCTGGCCGCGTCCCCCCGAGGCACGAGAATGCCAGCTCTGCCACAATCGACAATTTCAGGGATGCCGCCGCTTTCGGTCGCGATAACCGGAACGCCAGCGGCCATCGCCTCGGCAACAGGCATTCCGAACGGCTCGTTCCATACCGACGGAAAGACGACGATCGTGGACGCAGAATAGAGATCATGAATGGTGTCATGCGGCAGTGCACCCTTGAAGTTCACCCGCTCGACCGCATCGGGGGCGACCCTCGCTTTCATGTCCTTGAGAAACGCCGTCTGGTTGGCAAGAATCTGCCGGTAGAGCTTGCCGGGCAGTGTCTCCCCGTAGAACCCGCGAAGCGTGGCATCGAGTGGGTCATCCGACACGCCGACGTGAAAGGAGTAGGGCAGAAGCCCGGCGCCACCAACCAGATCGAGTTCGATATCGTCGCGCCGGCGCGCCACCTCGTTGAACGCTTCAAGAAGCACATGTATGCCCTTTTCGGGGGAGAGCCTGCCGACAAAGAGCAGCCGTTGGGGGCCGGATTGCGGCGCATCAGTTTCTGGCGCTTGGTCCTGGACAACGTGATCCACGCCGTTCCACAGGACCGCGTTCCGGGACGAAAGGGAGGGTGCCTTCTGGACCAGACGATCCACGAGGAACTGTGAACAGCCGATCGCGAGATCAATCGCTGGCAGAGCCGGATTGAGGACGCTGTCGGGCGCCATAGAGGCCGTCTCACCGTGCATGTGGAGTAACAGCGCCGCGTTGGGCGCTGCATCGCGCAGCATCGGCATGAACTGAAAGTACGTGAAGACATGGACGATATTGAAGTCCTCGCCCTCGAGAGCGTGCGCGACCTCCTTGAAGTAGCCGGAAAAGTAACTCTGCCGCGTCATCAGCGGAGGTGAGACGTCGAAGATGCCGGTCACTCGATCGGCAAGCTTGAATGCATTCTTCAAGGGCACGCGGATCGTGACGACCTTGAGATTTCCCTCTTTCTGAACGCGATCGCCTTCCTTTCCTCCGCAGTACAGAACGGTCTTGTGTCCTGACGCAGCCAGTTCGCGCGCAAGATTGTATCCGACGATGGCCAACGAAGAGCCGTGTGAAAACGGCAAGGCGACGCTGTCGAGCGGTTGCACGACGATGGCTATCCGCATCCCGTTCCCTTGTGGCGTTTCACCGTAGCCCCTTTCGTCGCTTGCGCCAGCAAAGCGCGGGCAGTGCCACGCTGAAGGCGTTGGGCCAATCGAGAGCCATTGGGCTGCCAGAGATCGGAATGACGCTCTGCAGGGGCAGCGCGCAAGCTTGCCCAGGTAATACAAGTTTTGTACCCGCACGGCCCTCGCCGATCAACCGGATGCGTCAGCGATCTCTGGGAATAGGCAGGGCAGGGTGCTCTTGAGTATGTCGGCATGGGAACGCGTGCCGAGTTCAAGTCTTTGACTCCATCGTCAGTCCTCGTCAATCGTTGGAAACAGCCCAGTGGAGCACCAGGCGATGGAAAGGATTTCCATCGCCTGGTGCTCCAAGTCTGCAGGGAAGACCTGGCCGGTGTGTTGGAGCTTCACTGCAGGCCCTATTCCCGTTCATCAGCCCCCCGACATTCTGCGGTGACGGCGGGACACGGACCTGAAGCGCGCACCAATAGTGGATGATCTCTTATGCCGTCTTGTTGAAATCCGATGGATCGTGTCTCATCCTCCGCGGCCGCCAGTCAGCCGTGTCCCCTATCGCGAGCAAAGTTACTTCAACATGACCCACTTCTGTCACCGGCGATCGGGAGACTGGCAATGACAGGCACCCAACCCACGCATATCCCCGCTGAAATAGACATCGTGGTGGCAGCCTATAACCGCGGCCGGGTGCTTTCGCGGGCGTTGCGGACAGTCATCGCTCAGACCGAACGAAACTGGCGGGCGCTGGTCATCGGCGACGGCTGCACGGACGATACGGAATCCCGGATCGCGGCGTTGGGTGATCACCGCATCAAGTTCATCAATCTGCCGGAACGTTTCGGCGAGCAGGCTGGCCCGAACTCGGTCGGCATGGGGTTGGCGGACGCGGACTACGTCGCCTTTCTCAACCAGGATGACTACTGGTTTCCCAACCACCTGGCTCTGGCCGTCAGAGAACTCGAAAGGTCCGAGGCAGACATCTATTGGTCGAGGGCGGCATTCTTCACCAATCGTGGCGCCTGGGAGGACAGGGTCTTCTTCTGCGACGTGTCCCCCTGCGGTCGCCGCTTCGAGGACATGTACGACTGCAACTACCGTCTTGCGGAACCGATGAGCGCGTGGGTTGCGCCACGATCCACTCTGAATCGGCTGGGCCCAATGAAACTGGCGAGCCAGACCGCGCAGATGCCCATCGTCGAGTATTGCCAGCGCGCCTTCCGAACCGGGATGCGGCTCGAAGCGGGAACTGAGATCACCGTTCTCAAGGATCGCGTCTGGCATCCGCCTCCCGGCTACGGCAACCAGGCCCACTACGCAGAGACCTGGGTCCGCCAGATCGAATCCGGAGACACGGATCGCCTGAGACAGACCATCGACGACGAGCTCTGGCTTGCCGATGCGCTCGGCATGACACGGATCGGCCTCCCCGCGATGAGGTCATTCCGGCAAGGGGCGAAAGCGCATATCGACCGCCACTGCGGGTTGAACCTGACCGAGATCGGTGCGGCGGCGCGGACACGCTCGCCATTGCTCCTGAACCGGGTCCTTCGAAACCGGACAGGCGCGACAGTCAGGCAGCAGCCACCGCTCGAAGACATGGTGACTTACGCCCGAGGTGTGATGCAATGACGGGGGAGGCAGACGCGATCCGGATTTGGCTCCGCGAGGCCCGTGCCAACAGTCACCTGCAGCTCGACAGGGTTGCTTTGGCTGACTGCGCCCAGTGGCTCTACCGAGACGGTGGGCTGCATCATGCGACCGGGAGGTTCTTCTCGATCGTCGGGCTCGAGGTGAAGGACGTCGGGGAGGCAAGGCACGGCCGGCAACTCGCCATGATCGACCAGCCCGAGGTCGGCTGGCTGGGTTTCATCATCCGCCGCACGCCGCACGGGATCGAATGGCTGCTTCAGGCCAAGACAGAGCCGGGAAACATCGATGCCACACAGCTCGCCCCGTCAATCCAGGCTACCCGCAGCAACTACAACCGCGCCCACGGCGGACGCCCGACGGAGTTCCTCGACCTGTTTCGTGGGGCCAAGGCTTTCGTATCGGACGGGCCGCATTCCGAGCAAGGCACCCGGTTTCTCTGGAAGTTCAACCGAAACAGCGTGCTGATCCTGCCGGACGGTGAAGCGCCCGACGCTTCCGGGCTGGAGCATTGGAAGTGGTGCCCGTCCGGATCGATCCGAGACCTGTTAGCTGATGACTACTGCGTGAACACCGACGCACGCTCGGTGACCGCCACCGCGCCCTGGGCACTGCTGGCCGATGGCGGGGCGTTGTTCTCCGCGCCGGCACTGGCCGCGTCCTACGAGCAAGTCGTTGAGCCGAAGGAACTGGAGTCGTTCCTGGACCGGATCAACGCGCTACCGCATGGGCGGGTACCAAGATGGCAGCATATCGCTCTGGACGAGATGGCGGGGTTTTCGTGGGGAGACTCCGGATTGCTCGATGACAAGAACGACGAACAGGTGGCCTGTTTCGAGATCCGGGTGAGGGGGCGGGAAGTCGACCATTGGTATCAGCCCTTCCTCATGCAGAAGGGGCAGACCGACCATGTGCTTCTTATGAGGCTGACGGAGAAGGGTGCCGAATTTTTCGTTCGCCTGTTTCACGAGGTCGGTTTCGGAACCCGCGTGGAATACGGGCCATCGCTTCACAGCGCATTTGAACTTGCCCCCATTTGACCGGACACCTACGCGGTTTCGGTTTGGGCCCTTATGAACTCGCGGGGCGAGCGCCATTTCAGGCCGGAGTGTGGGT
>NZ_FZOY01000020.1 GCF_900188335.1 Tropicimonas sediminicola
CTATACGAGGAGCACGTTTGCCAAGGCGACGGTCATGCCCAGACTGGCCGACTTTTGCTCCGCCCAGTGGTCGGTTTTTGCGCCGCCGTTGACACCCGACTATCCGGAGGCCACGCAGCATCCTGTCGGCAAGACTGCCGATTCGCCCTGATGCAGGTTAGCTTCGTCGACATTGCGGATTCGGATCTGCCATCTCACCCGAGTAATTTCTAAACAGACCGAGCCGAGAACCAAGCAACCATTCCTGACGGATGGCGTCCGGCCTTGTGTCCGACGCGTTTCCCATTTCAGAGCAGTCCGACCTGACGAACCTCATCCCCCATTGGCGAGGAAATAGACGCGTGCCAGTACGAGAAAAACTATGAGGATGGCGAGAACCCATCTGGCTTGAATCGGCGGCCCCTTGGGAATCGCCGGCTTGGTCAGTTTCGTTGCGCGGCGGGACAAGCGGTTGGGCAACAGCGATGTGAGGGTTGCGGCAACGGCTGCGTGTTCAAGAGCGAGCGATGGGACATCCTTGAACCCCGAGAGAGACCGTCCCAGCCGCGCGCAGGCCGCGTCCCGCCCCAAAGATGACAGCTTGGCAGCCTCTTTCCAGGGATCGAGGCCAAGCCTTGCCAGCGCGGACACAACGGTTACAGAAGACCCGGCCCGATCCTCGCCGACAGAAGCGTACAGAAAGCGATCGAAATCTGTTCCGTCTGGTTGCAGGTACTCAACTCCGGGCATGTGACTCCCCTTTTCTCTTTGAGCCCGCGGCAAGGGTCAGGTTCACACGCCTGCAGCGTTGCACAGACCGGAGCGCGTGGCGGTTCACGAGAACCATACGTGTTTCAAGGTCCCGGCACCCTTACACAGATCAGTCGCATAACGGGTCGACACGGCAAGGCAGTCTGCTGATCTCGTCCTCGAGACAGGTTTTCGTCGGGGACTAACCTCGATCAGCACATTTCCGGCAGCCACGGCGTATGATCGGCCACAACGCCAAGCCTTGCTCGACCCTCGTTGCGAAAACCAACTGAGGACGGTGCAGGCTGTCCCCACAAAAATCCACGGAGGCCTGGAATGAATACACGGTCGTCCAGATCTATGGTGACGTTTTCCAATGCGTTCGCCCAACCCGGGTATCCAGGCCAACTTCCTGCCGGCACCTACGAGGTGCTCATCGAGGAGGAACTTCTGCAGGGCCTCAGCTTCGAAGCATGGCGAAGGGTTTCGACGTTTCTGGTTGTCCGTGGAAAAGGCAATCGCCGGAGGTCCTTTTCGATGCGCCCGATCACCGAGAAGGACCTCGAACGGGTCCTGCGGTGTGATCGGATCACTACTGAATCCATCAAATGTAGCGAGGCGGCGCTTTCTCCGCTGGAGGATCTACAATGAAAACTCCCGAATGGCTGAAACCCGGCATCTACGGTGCCGTCGTCGGGGCTGTCTTAACCATGGTAGCCGGCTTCTCCTGGGGTGGCTGGGTTACCGGTGGCAATGCAGAAGAGATGGCCAGCGATCTGGCCAACGACACCGTCATCGCGGCCTTGCTTCCTGTCTGCGTCGACATGGCCCGGACCGATAAGGACCGCGTCGCGAAACTCGCGACGATCCAGGAAGCGTCAACCTACAAGCGCCGCGATGCGGTGATGGCGGCCGGTTGGGCGACGGTTCCAGGGTCGGACGCCCCGAACCGCGATCTGGCCCAGGCATGTATTGCGGGGCTGCAACTGGATGAATCGTAATCCAAGGGCAGAACTGCCTGTCACAGGCGAAACGGCGGCGCCGGTCCGACGGATCACCCTTCGGTCAATTGGACAGGTCATGGTGGCGCTTCTCTTTCTCACAACAGGTGTCTTGATCGCCTCCGCGACGCCGTCGGTCTCGCAATCGTCCACGGCTTCAATGCCCGCCAATTCCCATGCAAGAAGCTATGGAGATGGGTGGGAATGCGATGTGTCCTTTCGGCTTGTTGACGATGCCTGTGTTGCCATCGTCGTGCCACCAAACGCGTACGCTACAAACCAAACTTATGGGAGCGGGTGGGAATGCCAGCACGGCTTCACGGAGGTCGATCGGGTATCCTGTGCAAAGGTGTTGGTGCCCGAAGGCGCGTACCTCGAAGCGACAGGGCAAGGATGGAAATGCCTGCGCGGCTACATGAAGGTCGATGACGGCTGCCAGGAAATCGTACTACCGGAAAACGCCTATCTGGAAGATGATCATAATGGATCAGTTTGGCGTTGCAATCGTGGGTATGAGGTCAACGGCGAGACATGCTCGGCAATCCAGGTGCCGGAACACGCTTTTCTGAATAGCTCGAGCTACGGGAACCCTTGGACATGTGAACGAGGGTATTTCGAGAAGGACGGAAAATGTATGGCCGTCGATATCCCCGAAAACGCCTACTTTGACTATGCGAGCTTTGGTTCCGGCTGGAAATGCGACCGTGGTTTCTCTGTGTCCGGCGATACATGCGTCGCCATTGAAGTGCCCCCGAATGCTCATCTCGACCGGTCCGGCAATCGATGGGAATGCCATAGGAACTTTCAACGGTCAAAGGGCCGTTGCGTATTGAGAAATTAGATGCCGCTCCGGCCTGCAAGCCGAGCGCTCGCTTTGCGTGCCTCATTGTAAAAGATGGGAGGATTTCAAAAATTCAAGGGGATAGACCATGGAAATGACGCATATACACCCGAACATTTTGCGCGAGATCGTCGAATCCAAGCGATCTCTCAAGTTCACACAGGCTAGTGCTCAACGACGTTCGACCGAGCTCCCTACTGAGAAAACACCCACCGCAATCGTGTACTGCGAGGGGAACTTTTCGAAGCTTGACGGAAAAACTGCAAATGGACTTGTCCGACACTCTCAAACCTATCGCATTCTTTCAGTGATCGACAGCGAGCATGACGGCAAAGACAGCGGTCGGATTCTGGACAACGTGACAAATCATGTTCCTGTTTTCGGCGACCTTGAAGCCGCCGTTGTTCACGAAAACACCACTCCAGACACATTGATCTACGGAATGGCGCCCTCCGATGGAAAACTGTCCGTGAAAGATCGTCGCGTTGTTCTCGACGCGATTACGCTTGGAATGAACGTCGTCAGTGGGCTGCATGAATATCTCGGTGATGATCCCGAGATCTCCGCCGCTGCCCGGATCTACAATGTCACTATCCGCGACCTCCGCAAACCTCGCCCCAGCAACGAGATGCGTCTGTTTGATGGCAGTGTCGCCGATGTGGAGGCGGTCCGTATCGCCGTGCTGGGAACTGACTGCGCAATCGGAAAGCGGACCACAGCAACCGTTCTGGCGCGTGCCCTGAATGCGCTCGGGATCAAGACGGTTCTGGTTGGCACCGGGCAGACAGGCTTGATGCAGGGGGCCAAGTACGGCGTCGCGCTGGACGCAGTGCCGCCACAGTTTTGCTGTGGCGAACTCGAGGGAGCCATCGTCGCGGCCTCGGAAGGCGAGAAGCCCGACGTCATCCTGATCGAGGGCCAAGGCGCGCTCAGCCATCCCGCCTTCTGTACATCGGCATTCATATTGCGCGGCAGTCAACCGAACGCCGTGATCCTTCAGCATGCACCAAAGCGCGCCCATCGATGTGATTATCCAAACATGGCGATGCCCGAACCGAGTGACGAGATCGCTCTCATTGAGGCTTTCGGTGATACAAAGGTGATCGGTTTGACGATCAATCACGAAGCGATGACGGATGCCGAGATCGACGTCGCGATCACGAGCTATTCTCGAAGACTACGGCTTCCCGTCACAGATGCTCTCAACCGGCCAACCGCATATCTGACAGAACTGGTTCTTGCCGCATATCCGCAACTGCGACGAGTTCCCGTCGCAGCAGCAGAATGACTGCACCGCGCATCGAAGTTGATCTGGGAAAGATCCAGCGCAACACTCGCAGCCTCGTCGAGCGCCTGAAGACGCGCGGGATCACCGTGACAGGCGTGACAAAAGCCGTATGCGGCCACCCTGACATTGCAAATGCGATGCTCGCAGGAGGTGCGACGGGACTTGCGGATGCGCGGATCACGAACGTAGAGCGGATGCGCAAGGCGGGAATTTTCGGTCACATCTCCATGATCCGAACCCCGATGTTGAGCCAGATAGAGCGAATCTGCGCGAGCAGCGAGACCAGCTACAACACGGAGATGGAGGTGGTCGCGGAGCTCGCCGCCGAAGCTCTTCGCACCAGCAGTATTCACAACATCATTTTGATGGTCGAAGTCGGCGATATGCGGGAAGGGATCATGCCCGAGGACCTGGCAGACGTAGCCTCTCAAGTCGTCAAGATGCCCGGTGTCGCCCTGAGAGGTATTGGCGCCAATTTCACTTGCCTGAGTGGCGGTTCGCCAAACCCCGAGGCCATGGCGCTTCTCACTTCGTTGGCGAGTGACATCGAGAGATCATATGGTCCAGTCGTTGAAGTGGTTTCGGGAGGCAGCTCTGCCAGCTTACCCTGGGCTCTCGGTTTGGGGGCTATGGGCCGGATCAACAATCTGCGTCTGGGTGAAGCAATTCTACTGGGAGTCGATCCTGTTTCAGGGGCTTCAATTGGTGGGCTTCACACGGATGCTTTCACGCTTGTCGTCGAAGTAATCGAAACAAAGATAAAACCACAGAAACTGGTGTTGCAGTCGATCAATCCGGCCTGTTCGGATTTACGTCTGGTGCATGACGACCATTGGAAAACACGATCTCTCCTCGCCATCGGACACCAGGACACCGAAGCGGCGGGTCTGAAATTCCCGCTGGGTGTCACATTCGGTGGAGCGACCAGCGATCACATTGTCGTTGAAACCAGGAGCAGTGCACTTCGGGTTGGGAGCGAGATGAGGCTTCAACTGAATTACAATGCACTTATGCGGGTCATGAGCGCGCCCGGCATTGCAAAAATAATGAACAACGACAGCCCTTTGGCAAATGAAATCGTAGATAGCCAATGCCACACAAGACTGGTTTTGGTGTAGTGCATGCAGCTCGCGACAGAACCAATTCGTTTTTTCAGGCAGCGGTCTCCAGCTGCGGCGCCCCATCGCAAAACAGAACTTCGATCTCCATATATATAATAGTTGAACGGCCATTTCTCGCCCTGTCACAGGCAATTAATGGCCGCCGGAAATCAAGGAATCGACAGCATATCTTTGAAGGATTTGAAGTCCAAGGCGATGGCTTTGCGGAAGTATCGTCCCCCTGAAGGCTTGACGGAACCACGCGAACTCAAGGGCAGGCCAAAAGGTTTCCACGAGCCGAAGGCGAAGGTGAATACCAAGGATGCAGAGACATCTTTCATCAGTAATCGACCTGACCTTGGCATCGTCCAAGAACAGGAAACTCTAGCACTGGAGAAAAAATGAATCATCCAACCAACAAGACAACTGCCACTTTCTCCAGGCCGTTCACCTTGCCCGATTTTGACGAAACGCTTCCAGCGGGAGACTACGAGATCGAAACCGAACTGTGTCCGCCCCCCGACCATCTGAACCCCGAAGCATGGAAGGCCTCGGTTGTCATTAGCCTGCGACCGCGGGTGTCGCATCCTGGGCTGGTTCGGGCCCTGACTGTTTCGCTTGCTGATCTCGACAGCGCGCGGGCCAAGGACAAATTGACCGGGCTTGAGTTGTCGCAACTCTTTCTGGAAGAGATGTTGGCCGACCCGATGGTGCGCCTCGTTATGGAGGCTGACGGCGTCTCTGAATTACAGCTTCGCCACCTCTATTCTCGATCGCGCACTCAACAGTCGGACAGCGAGGTGCTGGACGACAAGCCTTTGGCCCGACTGCCGCGAGATGGCCTTCAAGACGCAACCTCGATCCAGGTCGCAGAGAACGAAGGAATGCCTACCCTGGAAGGAAATCTTCTCCGAGGAGACCGGGGCATTCCGGACGGACAGCCCCCTTGGTGGGAGCACGGCCATGACCAGTAGCCCTGTCGACCTGGACACAATACGAACTACCGAAAGCAGCATGGTGACTCACATCCGTCGACATACTTTCCAGAAGCTCGAGGTCGATTGGGAGAACCTGAAAAGGCGTCGGGAGGAACTGGAAGCCAATCTTCTCGTCGAGCCAGCAATGAATTGGCAGGATGCTGCCGTGAAGGCACAATACATAATCCGCCGTTATGCCGAGACAGCTGAAGCTCAGGACACCGGCCGACAGGAACTTATCCAAAGCGCGCTCGACGATCTTGCCCGCTTATCTGACACCGAGGTCACGAACCAATGACATCATCGCCTGAGCAAGACACGACGTCGCCGACGCGCGCGCTGAACGATGTGCCCCAAGAGCGTCTGTGTCTTCGTTGCAAAACCTCGTTTTGGAGCGAGTGGTTCGGAGAGCGGATATGTAGGCGCTGCAAGTCACAGGACGCCTGGCGAAACGCCATTTCCGCAATACCTGGTTCAGCTCGACGACGTTGAAATCCAAGAGTTTTTCCGGTGGCTGTAGGTCGGTCGGTTCAATGCGTGTTGATGGCTGCCCTGAGTCGAGTAATACAATCCCCTTTCGCAATAAAAATGGCCAGAAAATCCGCTGCCGAGACCTTTGCGTCGAACGCGGCGAACATCCGCAACGATCTGCGCCAGCACAGGGCCCGAGACCTACTGACATCAGAGGAATGTAGTGTTTCCGAGATAACCGCCGAACTGGGCTACAGAAGCTCTTCAAACTTCTCGAGGGCGTTCAAGACGAAGACCGGTAGGAGTCCGATTGGATTTCGAAACAGCCTGAACTCGGGGGCGCAGAACTCCGAGTCCTCCACATAGGTGGCTTTTTTGCAGAGCACCGAACCGGACCTTAGAACCAGCTGCAGCAGATGTCTGCAAACCGCCCTTCCTTACGAATGCTGCGCGCGCATCGGTCGAGATTTCGCGCTTGCGGCTAAGGTCCGGTAGGTCGGCAAAGCTGCCGCGTTTGCCACGGCGAGCGCCCAAACTGACGTGTTGGTCTCGTTCCTGCGCAGAGCCGTCGCACGCGAACATCAGAGCTTCGCCCGTGCGGCATGAACTCCTGAAACGGAAGCCGCCATTCATGGTCGGCGCGGCGATTGGCCGTGAAGAGCCCTTCTTGACCGATGCTGCGAGCTGCACCAGCGGCAGGAATGCCGACCTTCCGGACCTTCGCTGCAAGCGAGAATTTCCGCACCTTGCGGCTGCAGCATTCGGTAGGATGGGCGGTCTCCGGACCTTCGCTGCGATTTCAACGAAGGTCCGGTTCAATCTTTTTCGACGGTATTTCGCAAGCTGAACGTGGAAAGCGTAGTCTTCCTTATGCCACTTCGAGAAACACTCTTCCCAAGGTGTCTTCTGAAACGGCTCCGGGCGCACCGATCGCGACCAAACGAGTTTCCGGCTTGCGCGTTCCCCATTTCCCGTCGCGTGCGATATCAATGCGCTTGCCGACGACCTGCACTACGATCCGGTGCTCCGGGTCTTCCTCGCTGTAGACAAACCCTTTCACCCGATAGACTTCTCCGGGCAGTCCTTTGATTGCGTCTCGCAGGCCGGAGAGATTAACGGGAAGATCCGAGCGTAGCATCGTGGTTGAGAACTTCGCCGCGTGGTCATGGTGATGCGCATGTTCGGGGCAACCGCAGCGAGGGCCATGGACGTGGTCAGGCACCTCCGCATCCAGTTGCTCGGCGGCAAAGCGTCCGACCGACAGGAGAATCTCCAGCGGCACATCGGCATTGACGGCTTCGACCAGACGGTACCGGCGAAACCGCGATTTCAGCCAGTCATGGACCTTCTGAACAGTCTTCTGCTCGACGAGGTCGACCTTGTTGAGAATAACCATGTCGGAGAAGGCGATCTGGCGCAGCTTCAACTCCATCTGTTCCGGCGCCGCAAAGACCTGTTCGGCATCGAC
The DNA here is from genome assembly GCF_900188335.1 of Tropicimonas sediminicola. Classification (GTDB taxonomy): domain Bacteria; phylum Pseudomonadota; class Alphaproteobacteria; order Rhodobacterales; family Rhodobacteraceae; genus Tropicimonas; species Tropicimonas sediminicola. The sequence continues at coordinate 7,876 of NZ_FZOY01000020.1, forward strand.
AAGGCACATGATGCTGTCGAGCCGGATCTTGTCGCGGAACCGTTGGTCCGTGAACGTCATCGCGATAGAGGACGGGTCTGACACGCCGCTGGCTTCCAGCAGGATGTATTCCGGTCGTTCCGGGCGGGCGAGCACCGCCTCGACCGTCTCGATCAGGTCGTCCCGGATCGAGCAGCAGACGCAGCCATTGGCGAGGCTCATTACGTCGTCCTCGATGCCGACCACGAGGTCGGCATCGACATTGATGGAGCCGAAGTCATTGACCAGAACCGCAACGCGGAGGCCGTGGTTGCCGGTCAGTATCCGATTCAGCAGCGTGGTCTTACCGGCTCCAAGAAAGCCGGTAAGAATGGTGACGGGAACAGCCGAGGCCGAGCCGAATTCGATCATGCTGACACCTGTTCCGTTTACTTGTCGCGCGGACCGAGTACGTCGGACACCTTGATTGTCAGGTCCTTCGGCCATTCACCGTCCGGCGCCCTGAACACATCCTCGGGATAATACTCCCGCGGATCGATCTCCATGTCGCGGTACTTCTGATCCTGCTGGTCGGCGCGGGTCAGGCGTGGGTTCGGCAGTGTGATTTCTTCGGGCAGTTCGAGCCGACCGGCTTCCACCTCAGCTTGCAACTCGCGGAACGGCGGAACCGTTCCCGACTTACCGGGGATAACCGCCTTGCGATACCAGATTGCCTCCTTGGTGACATTCACAACAGCCACATCGATACCCCACTGGAACAGGCCGTCGTAGTGCGCCCTGATGCCAGCGAGCATCTCCGCATCGATATCCTCGTCCTGCGTGTAGTGCGTCACCATGCCGAGCCGGGGGCGCGCATCCGCGAAGAGCTTTCCAACGGCGTAGTGAGAGGTATGGTGCGTGTCGATCGTGTAGTTGAAGAGTTCTTGCGGGATGCCGTACTTGTAGGTCATCAGTTGGCCGATATCCTGACCGGACATTTCGGTCACGAACACGTCGGCGCCCTCGCCATATTTCCGGGACAACTCGTCAGGGCGACCATCTCCGGTCCAGACGAAGCTGAGGCCGTTCCAGTCGAGGCGGTACCCAACGGCACCGTCTTTAGCGTGGCTACGTGGCCACGAGCGAACCACTACTCCATCCTCGTCATAAACGATACCGCCTTCCTGACGGAAATCGAACTCGTTGACTTCGATTTCGTAGCCGTCGCCGATCGGGAACACGTCGAATGCTTCCAAGTGCCACTTCAGCATCTGCTTCATGCCGTTGACCATTCCCTGGGTGCCAAGCTCCGGTGTGCGCCCGGAAGGCCCATGGATGCGAAGAGGGGTGTAGCCGCCCGACCATGCCCGGAACGGATAGATGTAGGGAATGTCGGCATAGTGATCGACGTGGAGGTGCGAGATGAAGATGTCGTTGATCAACTGCCCCGGCACCTGCATGCCGACGATGTTTCGCACGCAGCCCGAGCCGAAGTCGAAGAAGAACCGCTTGCCGTTGCCAAGCTCGACCATGATACAGGTGCCGGCCTGATCCTCGCGCGGCGGGTAGGGCGTAGAACCACAGAACGAGATCCGCATCTCGTCCGGTCCCAGTTGCTCGCTGAGCGGGAAGTAGTTGGCGTTGGAACCAGTCATGTATTTCGTCGGTCGGAAATACTCAGGCAATGAGATGCCGCCAGCCGGACGACCGCCATAGGGGTTCTTCAGGTTTTCCCCCAACGGACCTTCGCCGGGATGTGCATCAGCCTGGCTCGCGCCGAGACCGACAGCACCGGCCGCAACCGCACCGGCACCGGCCCCGGCGCCCTTGAGCAGATCGCGGCGGGAGGGGTCCTGCGGTTCATCGTTCTCGACGTGGCTCGGCCGTTGTGTGTCGTTGCGGTTGTCTTTGGTCATTCAATTGTCCTCTGTTGGTCGGGGGTAGCGGAAATGCGCCGCGCTTGGCGTTCGATTTCGCGGACCAGTTCCTTGCGGATATTGGCCCATTCAGCACGCAATTCAGAACTGAGCGTTTCGTCGTTCTCGCTTGAGCAGGCCAACTCATAGTCATTCAGGGCCTCCCTGAGTGACGGGTGATCCAGCGAAAGCGCGAGGATCAAATCGGTGAGTTCTGGCAGATCATGACGAAGGATCAACGTTGCCTCTAGGTTGGCGGGTGGTAGCCTGAGCGCTTCCCCGACGGTAACGCAGCATGCTCGCCAGACAGAGTAAGCTGGGGTAAGTTGGGGTAAGCTGGAGTAAGGGCGGGCATCCCAAAAGTGACTCAAGGCACTGTACATAAAGAATTTCCGCCTGAATTCGTCGATCAGGCGCGCGCAGCCTTGAACAAGGTTGTCGAGAGCGATGTCTTGGCTTCGTCGCCGCGTTTGAGGCAGTTTCTTACCTACGTCGTAGAGGAGACTCTCTCCGGACATGGCGACGAAATTCGTGGCAAAGCCATTGCAGTGGAAGTCTACGGGCGGCGACTGGACGGCGATGGCGGCGGGCTGGGTCTTGTTCGGGTCGAGGCCGGACGCCTGCGACGCTTGCTCCAGGAATACTATGAGGGCGAGGGAGCCGAAGACGACATCCGCATCCTCATCCCCACGGGCGGCTACAAGCCGACGCTGATAGCGGGGCATGCGCCGCCGCGCACTCTACCCGAAGAGCCTGGACCCCAGACAACTGAGGCCGGCCACAAACACTCCGGCTCGCGGAAATGGATGGTTGCTCTCGGAGCGTTGTTTGTCGCTCTGATCGCAAGTGTATTCTTCGCAACAGATCTCCGTCCAGCACTCACTCAAAACGCTGCGGATGACAGTAGTGCCAAGCTTGCTGCGCTCAGGGAACGATCCATGCCCAGTGTGCAGGCCACCAATCTCGCCGAACAGACGCGTGGAATGTTCTTTCCGCTCTTCGATTTGAAGCGCCAGGAAATTGCGCTCACCGCATTTCGGCACGCCATTGATCTCGACCCTGACCTGCCCGGCGGATATGCGGGCGCGGCACAGGTTTTGGCGCTTCTGGCCTATCTGTCCAATGACTCCACCCGCGCATCCGAACTACTTGCCGAAGCACGCAGTATGGCAAAGCAGGCCCTGGAACGCGGCCCAACTGATGGCTGGGCGAATGCCGCCATAGGCTGGACACTTGCGGTAGAAGGCAACACCCATGAAGCGCTGCGCCGAGGCCGAATGGCCGTTGACCTGTCGCCGGAGGACGGCCACGTTCTGGACCTAGCGGGCATCACGGCGCTCATTTCAAATGACCCCACATTCGCGGTAGAGGTCACGAACCCGGAACGCCCTCGCTTTGGGAGCGGTAGGTTCGGCGCCAACAGTATCTGGGGAGCGTCACAGTTCATGCTTCAGAACTATCCGGCATGTATCGAGGCGTTCACCACGGCGGCCGAACGCGGCCAACCGGTGAGCGCGCCGAGCCTCATGATGCTCGCCGCGGCCTACGACGCGAACGGCGAATACGAGGCCGCACGTCTAGCTATAGACGAGATGCATCGGACTTGGCCCGGCTTCCCCGCCAACAATGTCGCCAGCCGTTTCTTTGAGCACGCACCGGAAACTCGATCGCTGGTCCTTGAAACGCTCGAGGCATACAAGCCAAACCTGTAGGGCGGGCAATCCGGCTGATATCGATCTTGGAAAGTCGCAACTTCAGATCGAAAGTTGGACCGGCATTTGCTTCACCATCAGCAATGCCGTTAATACCCGTTTGCGTTCATCCACCAAGTTTAGGCTTTCCTGGGTTCATCCCGTCGGACTGGAGTCTGTCGTTCGCTGCACCGTGACCAAATGTCAGCTCGGGGCCGGTCACGTCGGCCTGTCACTATGCTGTAAATGCGAAGCGCCGCAGTCGGACAATGGCCGGAAAGCGCAGTTTGCGGTCGCCCGGCTCGACCAGACGAACGGAAGCAAGGTCCGCTGGTTGCCCTTGATCGGAGCCACCGCGAACGTCCGGTCTCCTCCTGCGTGGACGATCCTCCAGTAAGTTCGGGAGGAAACGCTGCACTGCGGAGAGAGACCGCAAAGTCGGCAAACGCGACCTTCCATAGCTGCTCTTCCAAAGCAGCCACGGCACTTTGGTGGGCGGCTTCAGATTGGAAACCGGTTGGCAGCGACTGTGCGCCTTATAGACGGGATAGCTCATGCGATCTGCGTCTTCGGCGGTTCACGAATTGCCGGCTCAGGGGCCGCTTGGATCAGATCACTTCGGACGGGGGGGCGGTTCCGGCGGCGCCAAAAAGGCGGGGCGATGGGACCTGTTTTACGTCCGCATTCGGCCTCCGCAGCGGCAGCTAGAGGGGAAAGTGACGGAAGTGACGGATGGCCCTATATCCACCGTATAGAGAGTGAGAGAGGGAAATTCTCTATACGATAGATAAGGGACGATCCGTCACTTCCGTCACTTTTCAGCATTGGGGTGTTCAAGGTGATGCCAGCCGCAGGCCGATAAAGCCGCGGCCAGAGTTGCGGCGGTGTTCCTGGTAGCCCCGCTGCTTGACTTCCTTCTGGAGCGTGCGGAGCGTCCAAGTGTTCAATCCCTGCAGGTCACACCACTGCCCGAAGCGGATATGCAGGTCGGTCGTCTTCGTGAAGGCCGCGGGATCGACGATTGTTTCATCCGCCAGGAACTGACCGACCGTATCCTCGTCGTCGAGGTATTCGGCGGATGCAGCCTCCACGCTGGCCGGAACCTGCAAGCCAGCCGCACGCCATTGCACCGCGCCGTCGATTGCCCATTGCAGGATCTGGGGCGCCTCGGCTTTCAGTTTCGCGGGCAGATCCTTGTCGCGCTGCTCCGGCGGGATTGTGACGGTGAACGGTAGAAGGACCATTCGCGCCCTGATCGCTTCGTCCACGCCCCGAAACGAGGGCATGTTGTTGCCGGCGATGAACAGGGTCATTTGCGGTTCGAAGTCGAAGAAATCGCCGCGCATGTAGCGTGCGGTGATCACGTCGCCGCCAGTCAGATCCTTGATGACGCTCTCGTCCCAGGTCTTGCCCTTGGGCAGTTCCGACGCGGCGACGAGGCGTGCGCCCTGCAAGCCAGCGAGGTCGGTCGGGTGCCGGTCGCCGTGCGAGTTCAGGAAGGTCGCGCTCGAGGCCCGGCGCGCATAGTCGCCCCAGATATCGAAGAGCGTGTTGAGAAAGACCGACTTGCCGTTTCTGCCTGTGCCATAGGCAAAGAACAGTTTGTGTTCGCTCGTCGCACCCGTCAGGGCGTATCCGGCAACCCTCTGCGTGAATGCAACCAGTTCCTCGTCGCCGTCGAAGACTTCAGAAAGAAACCGCAGCCACCGCACGGGCGTGCCGCGAGCCGGTGCGCAACCTGTCAGCCGGGTAATCATGTCTGCGCGCCGAGCGGGGCGCAGTTGCCCGCTGCGCAGATCCACCGTCCCGCCCGGTGTGCCGAGCAGTAGGCGGTCGCCGTCGAAGCTCTCGGCCCGCGCCACGCTTTCCGGGTTCGACCGAGCCAGGGACGCCACCGCCATAACCGTGTTGTTGTTTGCCAGCCCTGCGACCTGTGACTTGATCCGCGCCCGCAGCGTGTCCGCATTCCTAGCGTTCCCGGCCCTGGTCGCTTCCTGCTTGCCCAACTCGGCAAGGGCGGCGCCCTGCCGCCGCAGAAACTCCCGTATACGCGTTACATGGGCCAGCTTCTCGTCGACCTGCCAGCGGGTGCCGTCCCAGAACAGCCACTTGCCCCAGGTGGCGACGTAGCGAGCGTCCAGATCCCACCCATCGGCGCCCAAGGCGACGGCCAGGGCGTCGTGGGTGGTGTCAAACGTGTCGGGTGTATTGCTGCCAGCCGCTCGTTCGGAGAACTTGCGGTCGCGCTCCGCCTGGACGGCTTCGGCCTCTTCGCGCCCTGTGCCTGTTTCGTAGCTGTAGAGGCCGCACCGGGCGAGGCGCCCGGCGCGCAGCCGTTGTATCGTGTTCGCCGCCCGTTTCCGCAACGCCGCCTGTCCCCGGTTCGACGTCCAGCGTTCATCGCTGTTTTCGGTGGTCCGGCAGAACTCCGCGAAGCCCGCTTCGAACAGTTCTTCGGCGGTCGGGTCGGCCCCGTGCTGGCGCTGCGTCCCGGCGAGGTGCTTGAGGAGAAGGGTTCGGAACCAGGTCTCGCGCCCGTCTGTGACGATGCCGTTGGCATCCCGGACGACCTCGCCGGATCCGCCACCCCTGTTGTGGCCGCCTGTGCTGCCCGCCTCGCGGCCCGGCATGGGTGCCAGGGCGGCCAGCCTAAGCAGGTCCACCGGTTCGCCCTCCCGGGGGGTGAAGCTGGTCACCTCATCAACGTAACCTTTGGCGGCTTTGCGAGGGTCGAGGGACCCGCGGGCCACCGTTCCCGCCAGCCGCAAAACCCGCGCGGAATCATGAACCTTTGGGTCGGCGCCGACATGGGCAACCAGTGCGCCAAGCGCTTCGCCCAACTCATCGGGATCGTCGCAGGGCACAAGAAGCGGCAGCCAAACCTGGAACCTGTTGGCTGGCGTGCTCCCTGTGCGAACGGAGAAGGCGGGCTTGAGGCCTGCATCCGCCACCCGCTTCGACACGGCCCCTACGTCTTCGTCAACGTCAAAGGCTGCGAAAGCCGCGACATAGAAGTCCGCACCCGAACAGCGGCGGCTGCGATCTGCATCCGGATTCCGCAAGGCCGCACCGACATAGACAGAGCAACCGGCGTTATTGCGCGTTTCCGCGAATTCCGCGGCGGCGTCGAGGTCGTCGAGGCCGAACAAGCGGCTACGGTCGGGCGCCATCTGGAAAGGAGCCGTGTAGGCAATCTCTATAAGGCCATCTTCATAGGGACCGGACAGGAAAGGGGCGGCCAATGCAGCGAGATGTTGTTGAATGGCAGAGCGATTGGGGGCAAGGGCGTCTGACCCGGCGTCGGAGTGCATGTTCATCCGCCAATCTCCCCAAAGCACCAGCGGGCTAGTAGCTCAGCCTGTCGTTGAGTGAGCCCGTGCCTAATGCGAAGGCGGCGGATCTGGATGTCACGAGGAGTGGGGCTGTTGATACGGGTCTGGAAGGGCTGGACACCGTCGCCGCCTGGATGCGCATTTACATGATATTGTTTCATAATCTGCTCGTTCTTGTTGATTTGACGAGGCAGACGCGGTATGGTTCCGGTGTGAGCCTGAAACGAATACGCCCTGCCTGATCGTGCCGATTGGGCGGGGTTTCGTTTAGGCGGTTCGTTCAGCATCAGCACGGTCGATAACGGCGACGACGTCGGATCGCCTCCATCTGGACATGCCGCCAATTTTGATCGGAGGGGGTAGGGTTCCGTCCGCAACGCGGCGCCACCAAGTCGCTTTCGAGCAACCCAGAAGAACGGCGCCTTCAGCATCTCGGATAAGGGGATCTATCGTATTCATCTCGGCCTCGCGGTTATGGAGCGATTGACGCAACAAGCTGCGTCAGGCTGAGAATACGTGCAGCCAAGTTCAATTTCGCCGGGGGGCATTGGCTTCGCCCCCCCCCCGTCACAACCTGGCTTCAGTAGATTGGGTTTTCGAAGGGCTTGTTTCGATATCCCTTCAACAAACTCCGAATTTCGTCGGTCTCAGGAGGCAGGCAGACGGAGACGTCGCCACTGAGGACCATGTCGCTGTAGACTTTCGGCACCAGCCATGGGTCCCAATCTCGCATTGCTCGGGTCTGTTTTGGCACGCCAAGTTCGCAAGCTAGTTTGTAAATTTGTGCCGCAGTCGTCATCAGGCGAGTAAATGAGTTCTCGTCGGAAAATACACGAATCTGGTCAGTCTCGGGAAGAAGCTGGAACGCGGCCCAATAGTGGATGGCCGATTTGAACATTGGGAAGTGTAGCTTCCGAAGGTTGTCGCCGCTGGATGGTAACGCCTTTCCGAAGTTTGTTTTAGTTACCGACGCCCATTCGGCAACGGCAAAAACTGCCTTTCGAAAGTCGGGTGAACCCCTCTCTTGTGAGTTTAGGATCATCTGGTAGAAAACCAAACCCGCGAGCCGCGCGTTGTTGATGCGCGACGTAATACGTTTGTTGATCATCACCCCAATGTCACCATATCCGTCTTGAAGGCCCGCTTGCATTGCTTCGTTCTCTGAGACCAAGGTTTCCAGAGCCCGAAGGGCATCCTGTTCATTTTCTGGATAGGCAACATAACAATAAGCAATCAAGTGCTCCCAGAGCACCTGCTGCCCATCTGCCTCGACGATTGGAAGTTCGCTCATTGCCGCACCATGTGCAGCAATTCCGAAGAGCCGCCAACCACTTGTTCCGCCCATCGCTCCATTACCACCCGACGCTGTTCCAAGTAGTCAGTTCTACGGTACGCCCTCTCTACCGAGCCTCCAATGACATGACCCAAGGCTGTCTCCGCCACCTCATGCGGGACGGCGGCAGCTTCCGCACACCAGTCACGGAAACTGGAACGGAAGCCATGGGGTCGAGCCTCCATTCCCCTGCGTTCCATCAACCTAGACATCGTGGCGTCGCTAATGACGCCTCGGCGGACACTCGGGAACAGATATCCGTCACGAGAGAATGGCTTAGCTTGTTCTACGATTGCCTGAGCTTCGGCTGACAGTGGAACCGCAAAATCAGGTGTTCGATCCCGAAGTCCTTTCTGGATCTCGCCTGGAATCGTCCAGACACTCCCGTTGATCTGCTCAAGCCGCAGGAATCGAAGTGGCTTTGACCGGACGGCCGTCAGAATGAGCAAGCGCAAGGCGAGGTGGGTAATGGTACCGTCACTCAAGCTGGCATAAAACTCCGAGACCTCTTGCCAAGGTAGAGCAGGCACGTGCTGCACCTTATGCTTCTGGCGACCTAGCAGAGCCTTCGCCTTCTCTGTGGCCTGGAGATCCACATCCAGCCCCAATGCGGCAGCATGTTGGAAGCAGATGCCCAGTCGGTTCATTGCTTTCCGCGCCGTGTCTGCCTTGGTGTGCCAGATGGGACGAAGTGCGTCGCGGATGTCTTGTTGATCTATCTGTGAGACCGGAACCGCCCCCAACTTTGGTAGGACGTAGAGTTTTAGCGGGGAAAACCAGCGCCCGGCTTTGCCATCTTCTTTGAGATCCGCCTTCCGACTTTCAAATGCGTCCTCGGCAATGTCCTTCAGTATGTACATGTTTCGTTCTGCTTCACGGGCCAGACGCTGCCGCTCTTTGATTGGATCCTGTCCTCTTCGGGCAACGCCTCTCCAACGCTCCGCCTCCGCACGCGCCTCCTTGAGGGAAACGTCCCGAACTGAGCCAAGGCCCATTTCTCGTCTCCGGCCATGGATCGTAACCCGGAGGAACCACTGCCCACCACCATCAGAGCGCTTGTGAAGCCACAGCCCGCCACCGTCCGAATATTTGCCCGGTAGCGCCGACCTGACCTTCACTACTGAAAGCTTATTCAAAGCCCTTGTCATTCTGTCCACCTATTAAGCCACCCTCAACATATAGTATGTGGTGCGCTGAGGTGAAGTCACTTGATTACGTTCTAGACAGAAATATCAGTGAATTTGAGCGGGCTCAGGGAAGCATGAGATGGGCTGACAGATCAAGATATGGGAATTCGATGCCCCCCTGCGGCACCAGAAATCAAGACCTTCCCTCATATTGACGACCGACAATCGAGCGCTCGGATCGCCTGCGGATTGGCGGCAATCGCCGGTTCAGGCGGCCTGTGCGATTCTCGATGGGAGGCAGGGCTTCTTTGGTGCCAATGCCGCGCTCGGTTCTTGGCAGACGGACCACGGGGCGGCCTGTGGCGCGGTGAACGGACCGGCGCGCAGCGGTTCAGTTGGCCGAGTGCCGAATCCCTGCCAAACGGTCACGGTTCTCAAGCGGCTTGAAGGAAGGCGGGCGCGATTTCGGCTTGGGCTAAGCGATACTGCCGCCTCTGACGCCGGCTCATTCCATCGGGCCGCGCAGGTTGGCCCGGGCGGAGTGCTCGATACGGCCGCGGCGGGCGAGGAAGCGGGCGACCAGCAGGCATAGCGCGGCCCACACCGCGCCGATGATCCAGCCGGCCACCACGTCCGTCGGCCAATGCACGCCAAGGTAGACCCGGCTGATGCCGACCAGCATCGCCAGCGTCGCGGCCAGCGACAGGACGTAGGCCTTGAGCCGGAACCCCGGCAGGCTGCGTGCGACGATCACGCCGAGGGTGAAATAGACAACCGCCGCCATCAAGGTGTGACCGGACGGGAAGCTGGGGGTGACGACCAGGCTGCCGTGGGACACGAGTTCGGGGCGCGGGCGGTCGAAATAGCCCTTGGCGAAGCTGGACAGCAGCATCCCGCCAGCGGTGGAGACCAGCAGGAACAGCGCGGTACCGAAGCGGCGCTTGAGCAGGAAATATCCGGTGGTGCCGATGATCGCCAGCGTCAGCACGGCGATGCCGCCGAGCGCGGTCAGGTCGCGGCCCATCTCCTGAAGCCACCACGGCCCCCGGGGCAGGTCGGGGTTCTCGGGGTCGCGCAGGAGCAGGAGCAGCGAGGTGTCGAGGCCGCGGGTGTTGCCGTCGAACACCTCGTCGACCAGCTCGGCAAAGGCCCAGGCGCCGCCGAGGACCATCACCAGCAAGGTCAGCGAGGTCAGCTCGACGTTGTGCCAGATCCAGCGCAGGGGAGAGGTGAAGTGACTGCGTTTCAAATGACCCCTCCCGGGTTGGCGCGCCGGACCCGGGGAAAGCGGGGCGGCTGGTTACATAGGTTGAGTGCGCTCTTTCGGGCCAAGGATCAACCAGGCAATGAAGCCGATGATCGGCAGGAACAGGATCAGCAGCGTCCAGACGACCTTGGTGCCGGTCGAGGCGGTGCTGGTGAGGGTCTTGTAGATCGCGTAGATGTCCGCGATCAGCACGATCAGGCCGAACAGGAATTCCATGGGTCGTCTCCTCGGGTGCGGGCTCTGCCGGTGAATGCGGGCGAGGCCGTGGTTTGGGTCAGGTCTTTGGAAAATGACGCGTCAGGTGGGCGCGCGCTGCGGCTCAGTCCCGCAGCGCCTCGATCAGTTCGCCCTTCGTCATGGTCGAGCGGCCGGAGATATCAAGCTCCTGTGCGCGATCCATCAGCTCGTCCTTCGTCCAGTCCTCGTAGGGCGGAGCCTTTCCGCCCCTTTCGGAGGGGGACATGGCCGGGTTGGACTGGGCGTTGGCGATCGCCGCGGCCTTGGACTTGCCGTAGCCCTTGTCGCGAAGCGCCTCGTAGGTGTCGTCGTCCTTTACCGAAGGGCCATGGTCCCTGGCCATCGTCTCTCTCCTCTTATTGCGGCGTGGCGGGGGCGGTCGCTTCCGGAGGGGTCACCTGCGGCCCGCCATCGGGATCGATCTCGTCATCCGTGGCGTTGAACAGGTTCGTCAGGAAGAACAGCGCGCCGAGCACCAGGGCGACGGCGATGCCGATAAGGGCAGGGCGGTGCCTGCGGGCTTCCTTGGGCGTGTTGGTGTCGGGAGCGGACATTGCGTTCCTCCTGGCTGTGATCTCGTGGTTCGAAGGGTCAACGCGCGAGACGGGACAGGGTTCCCGCGCGGAAGCCGGAGGGCCGGCGCGGCTTGGCGGGACGCGTGAACAGGTACAATTCTATCAGACATTAAAATGTCGCAATGTGATGGTTTGAGGGATGGCCGGTGGGGATATTGTACGTGGGAGAGGACGTAACAATGGCGATTATCGTAGGAGGCGTGGACACAGGGGCGCTGGCCGAGGAACTGAAGGATTTCCTCGCGTCTTCCCTGCCAACCTCGCTCGACGGTGTGACCGAAAATCTCGACGACTGGATCGACAGGAACGAAGAACGCCTGGAGACCTGGCTCGACAACCTGATGGAACACCTCGGCGATTGGGTCGACCGGACGTCGGA
>NZ_FZOY01000021.1 GCF_900188335.1 Tropicimonas sediminicola
AAATCAAGAAGGGCAAAGGTGGACGACTTTTACGCCGCCCGCAGCAGGGTCATCCCGCCGCTACCGTGGCCGACTTTCTCACCGCCGTTCTCATGCTGAAGCAGGTTGCCGAGTTTTTGTCGGTCAGCAGGACAATCATTTGCCTGAAGCTCCTCGGAGATGGCATCGATCGCTTCAGTCGATATCGCGCCCTCAACCCGCGCAATCATCTCAGCATCAACCCCGTGCTTCCATTCGCCTTCTTTCGAAAACTGCTCCAAGTACCATTCGGTTGGTGGTTTCCAGTTCGACATAGACAACCTCGTGCAGCGAGTCAGGACGCAATTCGCAGACGATACCGGCGCAAAAGGACTCCACAAACTCGTTCCGTCGCTCGGCACCGTCGAATGTCCGCAAACCGCCGGTCAGACCCTTCGCCGAACAGGCTTCCAACCAACGTTCTGCGACGCCGCATTGGTCAAGGTGGGCGGGAACCGGCCATTCGCTGCAAGAAGGAGCAATCCATGCTGCGAGATTGAAAGCCGACGTTCAGGAGATCACTCGTTTTGAGACAAAGCACTGCATCTCCATCGGTGAAAACAGCCCCGAAGGGAGGGACAGTATTTCAGGCGTTGTCGGTGAACCAAGGACGACGAGGTGGCACCCTTGGCGACGAAGGCGACAACGATGGTTCTACATGCTAAGCGTTGGCCAATCCAAACCGCCGGAGACACCGCTGAAGGTGTCGGCGAGAAAGTCCGTCCCCATGCGACTGCACCTCGGCTGTCGGCTCAGCTTTCAGCTGCCATCAGCGACACCGATGATACTGTTACTGAATGTTCACCACTCGCGCGCAAGCGATCTGGAACGGCCCGATTTGCTGACGACCGACCCCGCAGTTCCCATCGAGAACTACCGTGACGGCTTCGGCAACTGGTGTTGTCGACTGTCTGCGCCAGCGGGGCGATTCACGGTTTCCACGGATGGTATCATTCGGGATCCTGGTCTTTCCGACCTCAAGGATCACGCCGCTGCCCAGGTCGAAATCGGCAAACTGCCGAGCGAGGTCCTGACCTTTCTTCTTCCGAGCAGGTATTGCGAGACGGATCTTCTGTCAGATTTCGCTTGGAAGCAATTCGGAGACACCCGGGCAGGCTGGCCGCGCGTCCAGGCGGTGTGCGACTTCGTGCATGATCACGTGACTTTCGGATATCAGCACGCACGTGCGACACGTACGGCCGCCGAAACACTGAACGAAGGCGTCGGTGTCTGCCGCGATTATACCCACCTTGCGATCACACTCTGCCGGTGCCTGAACATCCCGGCGCGCTACTGCACCGGCTACGTCAGTGACATCGGTCAGGAACCGCCGTTTCCTCCGATGGATTTCGCGGCCTGGATGGAGGTCTATCTCGGCGGCGCGTGGTGGGTGTTCGACCCACGCAACAACGACATCCGTTTCGGGCGAGTTCTCGTTGCGCGGGGGCGCGATGCGGCCGACGTGCCTTTGACACACGGATTTGGCGAGCATCGGCTTACCGACTTCGCTGTATGGATCGAACAGCAGGATGGGGCGTCACAGACCTGATCCCGGAAACGGGACCCTGCGAGTGGTGACCCAAAGCGGGCACGAGGAAGAGACACGTTGGAGAGAAACGCATGCTGAAAAAGGCGCTGTACCCGATCGACAAGATCCGCGTTCCGGTCAAACGCATCAAGACCCTGGATCCTGACAAGGTGTTGGAGCTTGCCGAAAGCATCATGCAACATGGCCAGACGACACCAATACGCTTGCGCAAGGACGGCGATCGGTTTGTCCTGATCGAGGGGTTGCATCGGCTCGAAGCGCTCCGGGCGCTCGGAGAAGAAACCATTATCGGCTACCTCGTGAGTGCGCGGCTGCACTGACTTGCATCCCGCCAGCATGTGCGCTTTCCGGTCCCGTGAAATCCATTCCAGATTTGACTGGCCTTCGAGACCTGGCTGTGCTCTGCGGATGCTGGCTTGCCCAGAATCCTCGGGTCGGTTTCAATCCGGGAGACACTACATGGCACCTCGAAACCAGATCAGCGTCGTCAAGACGGCGCAAATGGCAAACACCCTCAAGCTGGTCATCGACGGAACGGTTGCAGGCTCCGTGGTTGTGATCGACCGGAACACCGTCGAATTGCGCGATCACCGTGACCGGATGCTCGGAACGTTTCCCGATGCGGCGACTGCGATCGCCGAGTTCGAGAAGACGATCGGATTCGACGAGGTCGGGCTCGACCTGTGACTGCTTGAAAAACTTTCCTTGTGTTTGCGGCTGGCACGCCCCATGTATGAAGGGCAACGTTATCTCTTTGACCACTGTCTCCCTTACCCGGCTTCAGTATCGACTTGATCTGACCGAGCCGGGCTGCCGCAACTCCGTGGGCAGCACTCAAACAGGAGACTTCGCGATGGCCAATGGCACCGTGAAATGGTTCAATTCCACCAAAGGTTTCGGCTTCATCGAGCCTGAAGGGGGCAAGCGCGACGTGTTTGTTCACATCAGCGCGCTTGAACGCGCCGGCATTTCGACTCTCGACGATGGTCAGAAAGTGACCTTCGACACCGAGACTGGGCGAGACGGGCGCGACGCCGCGACCAACGTGGCCCTTGCTTGATCAGCCGGGGCGCTTTCTGAGCGCCCCGATGCTCACCCGAAGAAGACGGACGCTTCACACAGAAAAACCAGTGTGAAGCATCGCCACGCCGATCTCGCACCGCAGATCCTGCTCGTGCTCCTCATGATCATCGCAGTGGCATTGAAGTGGGTCGCACTTGCTGACGTTTCGCCGGCAACTGACCCGACAGACTCCCGACGCGGTTCTATTGCCGCCGAGAGCTGAGACGCCCTCTTCCTACCCACCACAGGTTTTACCAGACGGCGCTGCAAGACCAGCGCTGCCCACAATACATGAATGGAAAAAATGAAAGATAATCAGCTCAAAAGCAGTGTTCGCTTCGAACTGGCCAAACTGATCGCACGCCTCGGTCCCGCTCCCACGGATCCGCGACCGACAGACGAAGCCTATGATATTTATTCCGAGATCCGCTTCGCAAGGAACCGGCGGGCGCTTGCTCTGGCTGCGGTCTGCTATTGGTGTGGCCTTGGCCCAACGGATGTGCTGGAACATGAGGCGAACTGGTCGTGACTGGCTTGTGCTGGTCCAGAAGAAGCGGCCTCGAACAAAGAGTTCGCATGGGCAATGCGTAACCGGAGTTCTGCCTCCTCCTACCGTGTCGCTTCTTGATCTGAGATCGGCTCGCTCGGAGCACGATCAGGAAGGAGCTTCGCCATCAATACCACATCGGCGGTTCGCACGGCGGATGACGACCGGACCAGAAACAGGGTGAAGTGTGAACCGGCATGGAAAAGTGACCCCGTAGCAGTGTGATCGGCATCCAGTAATGGCTCTGACTCAGAGTTGATGCACATTGATGCTTATGATGTCACGACGAGACGCGCTCTGAGTAGGTCAATGTTCGCACGTCCATACATCTGGCGTTTCAGCGTCTTCAGCCGATTGATCTGGCCCTCGGTCTGCCCGTTCGACCATGGTTCCCGCAACGCGGCTGCAACTGCGGCGTAATCGCTTTGGATGCCGCGGGCGAAAGACGCAACCATGCTGTCTTTTGCCGTGTCGAGCCAGGCTGCCAATTCTTCGTCGCGTGCGTTGCGGACCATATCGGTGAACCTGTCTATCAGTATTCGAGTGGCTGCGAGGGTTGGCAACGCAGCTTCGATCCGCGCGACTTGGATCGCATCGGCCCTGCACAGGAGATTCCGTCCCGTGGTCAACAGACGTGCAATCCTGCGGGCGGGCGGTGACTTGCCTGTTCCGGACGGCACCGCTTGCTCGGCGCGACGCTGGCGTGTCGCCCACTCGCCGACAACCCTGAGACTGCCCTGAAACCCATCTGCCCGTAGGCGGCGCCAGAGCTCAGCACCGTTCCGGCAGCCGCCGCTCCATTCCCGTTCCAGCCGCTGCAGCCAAGGGGTTAGGCTGCTCTCCCGGATGCGAAAGACGTCTTCGCGCTCACCACGGATGATCTGGCGGACCAGGCCGCGGCTCAGCCCGGTCAGGCGCACAATCCGTTTGATGGGGACACCATCGTCAGCCATCCTTCGAACCATGCGGTTGGTCCGTTTACGTCGCTGAAAGCCCTCGAATTGCAGCTTCTCCGCCGCCGTCAGAAGCTTGGGATCAAGCGTCGTTACCCCGATCGCCTTGCGGATAGCTGGCATGCTTTGCTGCACGGCAGCCAGGAAGGCGGCACTTGCATTCTCAAGTAGATGCCAACGATCGGCGACCTGAACCGCTTTTGGCAGAGCACGTGCGACGGCGCCGCCATAGCCACCATTGCGATCCCTGGCGACGACCTCGATACTCGGACGCGCACGGAGCCACGCTTCCACGGTGGCGAGCTCGCGGTCGGGCAGCAGATCGATTACACACCGCCGTTCAAGATCGCAGATCAGCGTTCCATAGCGTTGTCCCTTGCGCCACGCCCAGTCGTCGATACCGACCACCCGAGGTTCCGCAACGCTCTCCTCGGTTGCGACCCGAGCGCTCCGCAGGAAAGTATCTTTACTCACCCGCAGCAGAAGCCGTTCGGCAAGCGCCTGTGCGGGGCGCCCACCGAGAGCAAGGCCGAGGTGACGCACCAGTCCCTGTAGGCGTGCCGTACGCCGCGCATGTGGCCGGGTGACGGAAGGCGGAAACCGCTCGGCGAAAATCCGGGTAGGACAATGTGTAGCGCGGCAGCGAAAGCGGCGAACCAGCAAGACCAGTTGCACCGCCCGGCCGTGCGCGGGGAGATCGGCTGGTCGGCGACGATACTTGCTGTGAAGATGACGCGAGACAGTGCCGCAACGCGGACAGGTCGCTGATGCGACCGACGAACGAGCGTGAACCCGGATCGTATTGCCATCAAGCTCAACCTGATCGGCCTTTAGCCCTGTCGGAAGAAAACCCTGGCGGGAAAACCATGACGTCATTGGCAACCTCCATCAAAGATTGCCAAAATATAGTGATTTGGACGACCAGCTGCACCAAATGTGCGATAGACCCAAAGTTGCAGGCCGATTGACAGGGTGAAGGTCGCCGGTCCCCTTTCGTGGTCCCAAAATTGCCCGGCATTGGGGGCACGGACAGCCCTGTGCTTCCCGGCGCCGCGGTGCGTCAGGCAAAGGTGCGTTTGCGACGGGCACCAACGCGGTCGCTGCCCCCCCACCGCTCAGAAGGTGGCCTTGCAGCTAAGGCAGTCGCGTTCGGCAGCCACGTCGTGTTGCGCTCGGATGATCGATCGAACGGAATCTTCCCTGTCGATCATGGCTCCTGCTCTTGATGTCTTATCAGGTATGCGATTTCGTCGAGGGCGAGCTCGATCAGTTCCCGGGTCCGGGGAGCCTGTCCGTCTGGTGACGCTGCATAGCGATCAAGAAGAAGTCGGCATCGTTCCATGGTCTCGATCCAGGTCGGCACCGGCTCGGCCATCATTTGCTCTTCCAGACTCTCGAGGTGAGGCTGACCAATCGATTTGGGGCTCGAACCGTTGTTTGCGGAATGCCGCCGCAGCTCAATCTCGATCTTTCCAGCAGCGGTCCTGCGTGCGTCGAGTTCGACTGGTTCGTCTGTCACGGCAAGATCCTCACGAAGGTATCCAGTTGGGGTTGTCACGGGGTTGGCGGACGGTGCTTAGGCCCATTGCCATCATTCACCGATCCCTGGTCGAGAGGTTCCCAGCCGGGGGCGGCGATCATCGACACCATCGCCATCGCGCGGCGCAGCCAAGTCCTGCCTCTGCTCTGCACCACCGGCCTCTCCACCAGATCGAGTACGGTAGAACTCACGCAACTCGGTCTCGGTAACGCCATCAGCCTGCATGACCAGGCAGATCATCGGATCGGCGAGCATCTCCTCGAGGAAGAAGTCCTTGAGCGGCTTGCCTGTGAGCTTGTCCATTGCAACTGCATGATGGAGCTCTGCAAGTGGTACGCTCAGCGTTCGGCTCAGGCCGGGGTGCGACAACTGCGGCTTCAGGTGTATCAGTACGGAAGAGGTCCATGTACCGAGATCGATCGTGTCCAATGGTTCGAGTATCTCGGTCTCGATGTCGTATTCGCCGGGCGGAAGGATCTCGTTGAAACTGGGGAGTTCGAACGGTCGCAGAAAAACCGCGGTCGTCTTGATCGAAGAAGTCATTGTTTATCTCCAGGATGAACTGTGACCACGGATGTCCAGCCGGATAGTGGGGCGTGGGCTGTAGTCTCGTCGTCAGCTACGTTTCGTTCGTGGGACGGACGCCAGTGTATGCGTTGGGCGGTGGGCAGGCGTCACTGTTTCGAAACTCGTTGAGCTCGCCCGACCGGGTGAACCGATGGCGAATGGATGAAACCTGACGACGACGGAGCGCTGCTATTCAGTTGCGGGTATCGGACGGCACTTCCGTCGGAGCGTCTTCCGCGTTGCGTATCCATACTTCGAATTTAGTCAGAGTGTTCGGCCCGAAAGTCTGTGTCAGTGGCACATCAGCCGCGTCCCGACCTCGCGCGATCAGGACCCTGCCGGTGCGCCTTGTGTTGTTTCGAGGATCAAACACCCACCACGCGCCGTTGAGATAGACCTCCATCCAGGCCGCAAAATCCATTTGAGGAAACGGCGGTTCCTGACCGATGTCACTAACATAGCCGGTGCAGTAGCGCGCCGGGATGTTCATGCAGCGGCAAAGAGCGATTGCGGCATGAGTGAAATCGCGGCAGACGCCCTGCCGCCCGGCCAGCGTTTCGGACGCTGTGCGAGTGGCGCTTGCCTGCATGTAGTCGAACGAGACGGCTTCGTGAACGAAATCGCAGATCGCTTGAACGCGAGCCCATCCTGGCGCCGTGTTCTCGAACATACGCCAGGCTTCGTCCGACAGTAGATCCGTGTCGCAGTAGCGGCTGCCCAGAAGATACACGAGCGTCCCGAAAGGCAGGTCTTGAACCGCGTGCTGCGCCGCCTCAGGCGCGAAGGCATCGGGCCGGCCAGAGTCGCGGAAGATGCCGTCGGAGCTGAGGGTGAAGTCGCCGGCAGGCGCCACCAGCCGCGTACACCAGTTTCCGAACCCGTCGCGATAGCTTTCGAGCGGCACGCTGGGCGACGTCACGAGATAGTCGGCCCGCTCCAGATCGCCGAACCGGGAGTAGTGCACATTCAGCATGGCAATGAGCGGCGTAGGTCGAGCGAACTGGTAACTGAGGCGGCATCCGATGTGCATACGTATACCGGACATGCCGGAACGGGCTGGTTTGGGAGAACTATCGTCCAAGAACACACTCCCCATCCGAGAAATGAAAGCTGCGGTCGCATCGCCACCGGTTGCCGGACCGGTCGAAATGCGCGTTCGCCGGCAGATTGATTGCTACACAAGCCTTGCCCTTGGCCTCATATCCGCGCTCACAGCGCCATCCCGGTCCGTATGAGTCCGGGTCGAGAAAGGCATTTGGCGGCACTGGAACGGGATCGCAGCGGCCGTCGACTTTTCGAAATCCCCTCTCGCAGGCCCAAGCGGCCCCATAGTCCGCATTGGTGAGGTAGGCGTTCTCCGGCACGGCAATTGGAATGCAGTTGCCGGCCTTTGCCGAATAGCCACGCGCGCATTTCCAGCCGGACCCCGAAGGGTCATTTGTAAGATATGCATGATCCGGCAAGACAATGACCACACAGTTTTCCCCGTCCCGCCGGAACCCGCGTTCACACTGCCAGTCGTAGCCAGACGAATGCAGGAAGGCGTTGATTGGAATGTACATCGGCGCACAGGCCGTGCCACCTACCTCTTGGTATCCGCGCCGACAAGCCCAGCCCGACCCATACGACCGCCCTGTCGGAAAGGCATTCTCGGGGATATCGATGGGGATGCACTCTGCACCCTCCACACGGTATCCCAGGGCACAGTCCCAGCCACCGCCATAGGCGCGCGCCTCTGCATTCTCCGGTAGCGGTCCGGTGCCGTCCTGCGCAAGGACGGGAAACGCCATGCAGGCAATCATGCCCGCCAACGCGGCCATTCTCGCAAACGGACCTGCCCGGAAAACCTTCGGCCAGGAGAAGGAACGGGCGCGGCTCATCCTTCGTCAACCGCGGGAGGGGCGCTCTCCGGGGTTCCATTCAATTCCAGAGACGCCAGACACGCCTGGGCAATCTCCCGGTCGGGCGCCTCGGCCCCCGGAACGGTTGCCCATCCGGCCTTCATCAGCGCCTCTCGCCGTTGGTAGGTCGAAGCGGCACGGATCGTCGCCAGCTTTTCCACGCGCTCCGGATCGGTTCGGGCAATATCGAGGCAAACAGGCACCATTGCCGAAACGACGTCATCACGTGACATCTCCATCGCCCTGTCACGCGCGGTCCCGCCTGTCACCCAGCCGCCCCATGTAAAGCCAACGATGGAAACGAAAACGGCGCCGATCAGGGCACCTTTTATGCCTGGCTTGAGCCATTCGGGAGTGTTCATATCTTTTCCTCCTGCGGAGAGAGCGCCGCCTCGCTATGAATATCGTTCGGTCACGCAGTCAGGTTTCGGCATTTCGCGCCGTTTCCCGTCTTGCGCCACGTTCCGGACGGCATGGCCTCTGTAAGCCGTGCTCTCCGTATCTCCTCCAGCGCGTCGGCACGTCCGCAGCTCGCACTGGTGTTTCGGCTTCTCGCAATGTTGGTCCCAGCGGCGGCCGCCAGCGGCATCGAGGCGAGTAGCCAGCATTCTCGCGAAGGCCGTGAGCCTTGCCAGTTCGTCCGCAGCGCACAACGCCATCGCGCAACCTCCGCGGCCCTCAGGTGCGCGTGGCTTCACTGTCGTGTGGATGGGTCCCGGCCTCGTGGGATGAAGGCGTTCGAGCCGTCAGGTGAGGCAGGCACTGAGTCCGATTTCTTCAAAGTTCCCATACGGTCCGTGTCCGGACCACGATCCGGTGGCTCCGCCAGGCGCCTCTGCGCTTGGACGGCTGAGATGTACCCGGGGCAACTGCACACGACATAAGGCCGTTCAAACATCTGCCCGAAGCGGGGTCTCCCTTCGTGATTTGGGAAAACTGTCCGTCACGACCGGGGGCGACCTTGGGGCCGCCTGCTCACGCGGCAGGGCAATGACGTAATAAAAACATGGAGCCCCGCGCCTGTATTGTCAATCATTGCATTCGAAATGCGCATTTTGACAAAAAGAAATTTCCAGGCCGGACCGCCCTTGTTTCTCTCTCCTCGAAGCCCCACCTCTGTAGAGCTAACGTTATTCTCTGCGAACCTCTGCCTCCGTTCACCCGGCATCAGTTGATCGATTCGAGCTGACTTTGCCGGGCTGCCGCGCTGTGCGGGCAGCATTCAGAACAGGAGACCACGGATATGGCCAATGGCACCGTGAAATGGTTCAATACGTCCAAAGGCTTCGGCTTTATCGAGCCCGAGTCCGGCGGCAAGGACATCTTCGTCCACATCTCGGCTGTTGAGCGTGCGGGCCTGACCGGCTTGGCCGACGCCCAGAAGGTGACCTTCGACGTAGAGGCCGGCCGCGACGGCCGCGAAAGCGCGACCAATCTCGCGCTCGCATGAAACGAGTGTGACCGGGTGCCCTGATGGGCGCCCGGAATCCATTCAGCCGCGGCGACGGCTGTCTCCCGCAAGTGAACCCGTTTTGGCCGTCACCTCTGGCGGAGCGGCCGAATGGACACGACGTCTCGCAGACTATCGCATCCCGAATTCGGCGCGGAGCCGCATCGAACTGGCTGTGACGGCGCTACCATTCATGGCGATCTTTGCCGCCGCATGGGCTGCATTGTCAGTCAGCCTCTGGATCTCCGTCGCGCTGTCGCTGGCGAACGCAGCCTTTGTGGTGCGCCTTTTCATGGTCCAGCACGATTGTGGCCATGGCGCCTTCTTTGGCAGCCGTCGATGGAATGACTGGGTTGGTCGGACGATCGGCGTGCTGACTCTGACGCCGTATGGTGTGTGGAGGAGAAACCATGCCATTCACCATGCGACGACCGGAAATCTCGACCGCCGCGGCGTCGGAGATATTCCGACGCTCACGGTTTCGGAGTACCGCGCAAAGCCGCTTGTTGGGCGTGCCCTGTATCGCCTGATGCGGCATCCTGCGATCCTGTTCGGGGTGATCCCTTTCTACAGTTTCTTCCTCCAGAATCGTATCCCTATGGGCCTCATGCGGTCCGGATGGCGCTACTGGGCAAGTGCGCTTGGCACGAATGCCGTGGTCTTGTTCATGCTTGGTGGGCTTTACCTGCTTGGCGGCTTGCAGGTCCTGCTCTGCGTCTACTTGCCGATGATGATGCTGGCGGCCTCGGCCGGCATGTGGCTGTTCTACGTCCAACACCAGTTCGAGGAAACGTCCTGGGCGGACGAAGACGATTGGTCGGTGCAGGACGCAGCCTTACACGGTTCATCTCACTACGTGCTGCCCCCGGTCCTGAACTGGATCACGGCGAATATCGGGGTCCATCACGTTCACCACCTTGCCAGCAGGATTCCGTTCTACCGTTTGCCCGAAGTCCTTCGGGACCATGACGCGCTCGCCGATACAGGGCGTCTCACGCTTCGCGAAAGCCTGCATTGCGTAAGCCTCTCTCTTTGGGACGAAAAGAGCCGCCGACTGGTCTCTTTCGCCGAGGCTCGGAGGCTGCCGGCCTGAGGCTGACGCAAAGGACATGACATTTCACCATCGAGGAGAAGATCAACGATGACACGTTCCAGCACAGCAGGCAGCTACGATATGAGCCATGAGGTCTTCAAGGGTAAGAGCAAGAAGAAAACCAAGGAGCGCAACAAGGAAAAGGTCCCGGCGGTCCTCGTCGGCGAGCACGGCCGATATCAGATAAAGTCCGGCTACCTCGCCGGAGAATTCGTTGCACGCGCGTTTCCCAAACCGCCGACGCAGGCGCGCGGACTGATCGCCGAGGCGCGCGGCGCAACGGAAGAGGCTGCAATCGCGAACCTGCTCGAGGTCATCGATGCACGGGAGAACCGCAGAACCGCAGAGCGCAGAACCGATCCGCGATCGGGGTTGGCCGTGCCGAGCACCGAGGAATACCGCGAAGCGATCGGTCAAATCGCCCTGTCGAGACCGCAGCGCGCGATGCTGGCGGCACTGTCTCTCGCCGGCGAAGACGGAATGACGGACGCACGCATGGCGTACGCGGCGGGGTACAAGTCACAGGCATCCGCCAATCGGTCTTTCGCCGGCGCTGGAATGCTGATTGCCAATTATCTTTCCGCCGAGACGGTTTCGAATGGATATTCAAACGTTCTGGAAGGCACCTCAATTCTCGGTTTCAGGGGCGTCGCGCGCAACGAAGAAGACCCCGGAAACTGGATACTCCACCCCGAGTTGCGCGCTTCAGTCAGAAGTGGAATCTGATCTCGAAGATAGATCTCAGTTGCGAAATGCGGTTCCGACGGCTCGCAAACGATACGAACATCCCAGATATCTCTCGGGCACAGCCGGAAGCCCAAGCGCGATGGGGCGGGGCCTGATCCATTTGGGTCGGTTGGCACGGTTGCAAACCGGGTCCTGCCCCGCAAAGCTGATCCGAACCGAATGCGAGTTTTCGGGCACATTTCCGACAGGAGAGGAGTGCCCTTATGCCGAAGAAGCGATTCACGGACGAGCAGATCGCGTTTGCACTGAGACAGGCGGAGGCCGGCATGAGCGTCGGTGAGATCTGCCGCAGTTGAAGCGTCAAGCGATTGATTCGGGGGATTATTCGTAGCGGAAACGGGCGTGGCGGAAGCCACGTTCTGGTAGTGTCCGAGCACGTGGTGGAATTTGGCACCGCGCTGACGGTGTAGCCGGGATGGCCATCGAGGGCGTCGGTTATGGTGGAGTTTACAGACTTCAACCACGGACCGATGGAGACCCCCGATGACCGACACCAACATGCCCCTGATCGAGCTGCTGCAAAAGCACGACGAGGGAGACTTTCTCCGTGCTGTCACCGAGGCGGTGCTCCAGACCGTGATGGAACACGACGTCGAGGGGCTGATCGGCGCTGGCCGCTACGAACGCGGTGGGGAGGCAGACCTGGCGCAACGGCTACCGAGAACGCGAGTTGAAGACCCGGCTGGGCGCTCTGAACCTGCGCGTGCCGAAGCTGCGGCAGGGCTCCTACTTCCCTGGCTTCCTCGAGCCGCGCCGGACCTCGGAGAAGGCCTTGGTGGCGGTGATCCAGGAGGCCTGGATCGGCGGCGTCTCGACCCGGCGGGAGGACGAGCTGGTGCAGGCCATGGGGTTGAGCGGCATCTCGAAGAGCACCGTGTCGAAGCTTTGCAAGGATATCGACGAGCGGGTGCGTGACTTCCTGGACCGACCGCTCACCGGCGACTGGCCCTATCTCTGGCTTGACGCCACCTATCTGAAGGTGCGCCAAGGCGGCAGGATCGTCTCGGTGGCCGCAATAACAACCGTTGCGGTCAACACCGACGGCCGTCGGGAAATCATCGGGCTCAGCATCGGCCCCTCCGAGGCGGAAAGATTCTGGGTCGAGTTCCTGCGCAGCCTGAAGAGCCGTGGTCTCGGCGGGCTGAAGCTTGTGATCTCGGACGCCCATACCGGGCTCAAGGCCGCCATCTCGCGGGTCTTCGATGCGACATGGCAAAGGTGTCGCGTTCGTTGGATCAGGAACGCGCTCGCTCACGTGCCGAAGAGCCAGCACACGGTCGTCGCCGCCGCGATCCGCCAAGCCTTCACCCAGCCCGATCAGAAGTGAGCTAAGGATGTCTGGCGTCACGTGGCTGGCCAGCTCCGCGGCCGCTGGCCGAAGCTCGCCACCCTCATGGACGAGAGCAAAGCCGACGTGCTCACCTACATGGCCTTCCCGGCGCAGCATCGCACCAAGCTGCACTCGACGAACCCACTGGACCGTTTGAACAAGGAGGTGAAGCGGCGGGCCGACGTCGTCGGCATCTTCCCCAACGAGGATTCGATCATCCGCCTGATCGGAGCGGTGCTCTTCGAACAGAACGATGATTGGCAGAGCCAACACCGATACATGCAGGTCGAGGCCTTCGCGCTCGTCGATGCCGCACAGATCGACCCGCTTCTCAGCATTTCAACGCAGGCCGCCTGACCGATGACCTCGAATGGACAATCCGGAATCTCCACCACAATGACGGACGTTAACCGGAAGATCATCACCACCAATATAAGGGGGTCATTTTTGATGGGATGGATGCCCCCGCCCGACGGCATCGCGATGTGCCAGGATGGTGATGCTGAAGTCACCTGAACTGGCCCCCATTTCGACCGGACACCTGGGCTTGACCCAGGAGGCTTAGGGATAGCCCTGAGCACATGCTTATGTCTGAGATTGAAATCATC